>NZ_BBIT01000034.1 GCF_000730625.1 Pseudomonas oryzihabitans NBRC 102199
ACCTGGGGCGGTTCCGCTCGTGGTTTCGACCAGATCGATAACGCGCCGGAAGAAAAGGCTCGCGGTATCACCATCAACACCTCCCACGTTGAGTACGACTCGGCGATCCGTCACTACGCGCACGTCGACTGCCCCGGCCACGCCGACTACGTGAAGAACATGATCACCGGTGCTGCCCAGATGGACGGCGCGATCCTGGTTTGCTCGGCTGCTGACGGCCCCATGCCGCAGACCCGCGAGCACATCCTGCTGTCCCGTCAGGTAGGCGTTCCCTACATCGTCGTGTTCCTGAACAAGGCCGACATGGTTGACGACGCCGAGCTGCTGGAACTGGTCGAAATGGAAGTTCGCGATCTGCTGAACACCTACGACTTCCCGGGCGACGACACTCCGATCGTTATCGGCTCCGCGCTGATGGCTCTGAACGGTCAGGATGACAACGAGATGGGCGTTTCCGCCGTGCGCAAGCTGGTCGAGACCCTGGACTCCTACATCCCCGAGCCCGAGCGTGCCATCGACAAGCCGTTCCTGATGCCGATCGAAGACGTGTTCTCGATCTCCGGTCGCGGCACCGTGGTAACCGGTCGTGTCGAGCGTGGCATCGTCAAGGTCCAGGAAGAAGTCGAGATCGTGGGCATCAAGGCCACCGTCAAGACCACCTGCACCGGTGTTGAAATGTTCCGCAAGCTGCTGGACGAAGGCCGTGCTGGCGAGAACGTCGGCGTGCTGCTGCGTGGCACCAAGCGTGAAGACGTGGAGCGTGGCCAGGTTCTGGCCAAGCCGAACACCATCAAGCCGCACACCAAGTTCGAGTGCGAAGTGTACGTGCTGTCCAAGGAAGAAGGTGGTCGTCACACCCCGTTCTTCAAGGGCTACCGTCCGCAGTTCTACTTCCGCACCACCGACGTGACCGGTAACTGCGAACTGCCGGAAGGCGTCGAGATGGTGATGCCGGGCGACAACATCAAGATGGTTGTCACCCTGATCGCTCCGATCGCGATGGAAGATGGTCTGCGTTTCGCCATCCGTGAAGGCGGTCGTACCGTCGGCGCCGG
>NZ_BBIT01000033.1 GCF_000730625.1 Pseudomonas oryzihabitans NBRC 102199
ATACCGTCTTCGCCCTTCAGTGTGCAATGGCTAAAGCAGGGTCGAAAGGCTTGCCCGATTTGAGCACGCCATAGGCGATGGTCAGCAGCTTACGCATGGCGGCGCAGACGGTTTGTTTACCTTTCTTGCCCCTGGCTTTCAGGCGCTCGGCTTGCGCCTTGATAGCCGGGTTATAGGTCAGCGCCACGACAGCAGGTAGGTATAGCGCACTTCGTAAGCGGACTGATCCCATGCGCGAGATGCAGGTATGGCCGCGCGCGAGGCCGGACTCCTGCAGGCGCGGGTTCAAGCCGGCAAAGGCGGTAACGGCGCGGGCATCGGCGAAGCGGTCGATATCGCCGAGCTCCGCCAGGATCAGGGCGGCGGTCTTGTCAGCGATGCCATCGATACTCACCAGCAGGTCGCGCTTACCACGTAAGTCCGGATCGTCGTCGATATGGCGTTTGATCTGTTCGAGCGTCCAGGCGATCTGCTCATCGAGCCGTTGCAAGACTGCCCGGATCGAGTCCTGGACTTTTTCCGGACTGATCTCGAGCCGATTGAGCTCCATCTGCCGTAGCGATTGGAGATCCTCCAGGCGCCGGGTCAGCGCGCGAAGCGTGCGGATGGACACAGGTTCCGGGTGCCAGGCTCGCAAACTATCTTCATGCCGCTGGCCATAGGTGGCAATCAGCTTGGCGTCGAGTTTGTCCGTTTTGCTGCGCTGCAACTGGCTTTGCGCATAACGGGCGATCTGTGCTGGATTGAGCACCGCGATTCGGTAGCCCAACGCATGGAAGTGCCCGGCGAGCGATTCGTGATAGATGCCCGTGGCTTCCATCACGATCCAAGCGCCTGGCTCGGCATGCTGTTGCAGCCAGTCAGCAAAGACCGCGAAGCCTGCCTGATCGTTGCTCAGCTTGCCCTTTGTCCGGTACTTGCCGTTGGACTGCAGGACGGCCAGGTCGAAGCTGCGCTTGGCGATATCAACGCCTACTACTACGGCCATGATGTCTCCTCCTTCAGATGCGTCACGATCACGTCATCCCGTCCAACCTTGCGTAATACGAGCTCTTGAGGCTCCAGATACCGTTCGGACTTGGGGATGAGTGTGGAGGAGGCAGCCTATCTACGCTGCAAGCTCAAAGGCTTAAGGGTGGACGCGGCTTGCCATCCTCCCCCGATGATCAGTCGGGGACTATGACCTCCTGAGGAGGCTGTAGTCGAGATACAAGGGTGGA
>NZ_BBIT01000032.1 GCF_000730625.1 Pseudomonas oryzihabitans NBRC 102199
ACCATCCGGCCTTTCGCTTCGCTCCAGGTCCGCTCACGCCAGCGCCGTTCCGGGGTCGGTCTAGATGGGCCGTCCATGGCCCACTGGACCTCTCGCCGCATCCATGCGGCTCGACCCACTCCACGGCACTGGCGTTCGCCCTGCTGAACGGGGCGATTCGCCAGCCTGAAAGTATTGGTTGAATAACCCGTAACCCGTAGCGTGGACAACGGCGAAGCCTTGTCCACTGTCGGCGATCAAGCTCAGACGTCGTCCTTGAGCTATTGGAATCGCGGTCATGGACCGCTCCTACAGCAATCGGAAGATCCCGTAGGAGCGGCCCATGGCCGCGATAAAGACGTTGCCCCTATTCGGTAGTCAAGCTACTGCCAGCGGAAAACGCTGCGCGGTTTTCCACGCTACAGCTCTGGTGAACACTCAAGCCCTCACCCCTTCGCCAACTCTGCCTCGATGGCTTCCAGAAGTCGCGGATCATCCGCCGTCACATCCGGCGCGAAGCGCCCCACCACCTCGCCATTGCGCCCGATCAGGAATTTCTCGAAATTCCACAGCACCTCGGGCTTGGGATTGGGGCTGCCGCCACGGCTCACCATGCGTTCACGGAAGGGACCGTCGCCGGTCGCCTCGGGCTGGGCACGGGTGAGTTCTTCATAGAGCGGATGCTTGTCTTCACCCACGACGCTGAGCTTGGCGAACATAGGGAATTGCACGCCATAGGTCAGGGTGCAGAATTCCTTGATCTCGGCGTCGCTGCCGGGCTCCTGCTGCTTGAAGTTGTTGGCGGGAAAGCCGAGCACTTCCAGGCCGCGTTCGCGCTGGGCCTCGTAGAGGCGTTCCAGCCCCTCGTACTGGCTGGTCAGGCCGCACTTGGAGGCGACGTTCACCACCAGCAGCACCTTGCCCAGGTAGCGTTCCAGGGTCAGGGTTTCGCCATCGATGGATTGCAGCGGGAGTTTCATCAGGGTCGCGGTCATGGTCGGCTCCTCGGAAAGAAGCGACCAGCCTAGCGCAAAAACGCCGCCTCCATGGGCGGCGCCTGTCGGTCGGGCGGGGCTCAGCGCTTAAGCTTGACCACGTCGCCGGAAACGGTGGTGGTGTAGCCGTTCAGGACATAGGCCCAGAACCAGTTTTCCTGCACCTGGGCATTGATCAGGGCATCGCCGCCGCGGGACTTGATGGCGGCCTGCTGGGCGCGCACGAAGCGGTCGTTCTGCTGGACCGGGATGAAGCCCAGGATCATGAGACCGGTGGCCTTGCCCTCGCCATGACCGACGACGGTGTACTGCGACGGATCCAGATTCTGCGTCTTCATCGCGGTACCGGTGCAGCCGGCGACGGCGGCGGCGAGGGCGAAGGAAGCGGCGAGCTTGGCGAAACGTTGCATGGAGTCACTCCTTTTTGGGTTGGCAGCGTCGGGCATCGTTTCCCGACGGGGCGCACTCTAGCAGCGCCAGGCCCGGCGGAAATACCGTTCGCCCCGGCGATAGAACCGCTCCTCCCAAGGTCCCAGGGTTATCAGGTGATAGCGCCTCGATCTAAGCCGAGTCGGCCCGAGCTGCTACCATCGCCGCCTTTTCGTCCGGCGGCCGCGTCGGGCGCCGTATCGGAGACCTCGTGTGAATCTGCCTCTCGTCCTCAACCTCGTCGCCTTCGCCGTGCTGCTCGGCCTGCTGGCGCGTACCCGCAACACCGGCTGGAGCCTGGCCGTGCGCGTCTTCATCGGTCTCGCGCTGGGCGTGGCCTTCGGCCTGGTGCTGCAACTCGTCTACGGCCATGACGCCCCGGTGCTCAAGACCTCCATCGGCTGGTTCAACCTGGTCGGCAACGGCTATGTGCAGCTGCTGCAGATGAGCATCATGCCGCTGGTGTTCGCCTCCATCCTGGCCGCCGTGGCGCGGCTGCGCGAAGCCTCTTCCATGGGGCGCATCAGCCTATTGACCCTGGGCACCCTGCTGTTCACCACCGCCATCGCCGCCCTGGTCGGGGTGCTGGTGACCTGGCTGTTCGGCCTGAGCGCCGAAGGCCTGGTGCAGGGCGCCCAGGAGACCGCGCGCCTGACCGCCCTGCAGAACAGCTATGTCGGCAAGGTGGCGGATCTGTCGGTGCCGCAGCTGCTGCTGTCCTTCATTCCGAAGAATCCCTTCGCCGATCTGTCCGGCGCCAATCCCACCTCCATCATCAGCGTGGTGATCTTCGCCGCCTTCCTCGGCGTCGCCGCCCTGCGCCTGCAGCGCGACGATCCGGTGCGTGGCGAGAAGGTGCTGGCCGGCATCGACGTGCTCCAGGCCTGGGTGATGAAGCTGGTGCGCCTGCTGCTGCAACTCACCCCTTATGGCGTGCTGGCACTGATGACCAAGATGGTCGCCACCGCCAGTCCCCAGGACGTGCTCAAGCTGGGCACCTTCCTGATCGCCTCCTACCTGGGCCTGGGTATCCTCTTTGGCGTCCATGCGCTGCTGCTGACCCTGAGCGGCCTGTCGCCGGCGCGCTTCTTTCCCAAGGTCTGGCCGGTGCTGAGCTTCGCCTTCACCAGCCGCTCCAGCGCGGCGACCATCCCACTGAACATCGAGGCCCAGACCGAGCGCCTCGGCGTACCGCCGGCCATCGCCAGCTTCGCCGCCTCCTTCGGTGCCACCATCGGCCAGAACGGCTGCGCCGGTCTCTATCCGGCGATGCTGGCGGTGATGGTCGCCCCGACCCTGGGCATCAATCCCTTCGATCCGCTGTGGATCGCCACCCTGGTGGGCATCGTCACCCTGAGTTCGGCGGGCGTGGCCGGCGTGGGCGGCGGCGCCACCTTCGCCGCTCTGATCGTGCTGCCGGCCCTCGGCCTGCCGGTCACCCTGGTGGCGCTGCTGGTGTCCATCGAACCTCTGATCGACATGGGCCGCACCGCCCTCAACGTCAACGGCTCCATGACCGCCGGTACCCTGACCGCGCGCTGGATGGGCCAGCTGGACAAGGCCGCCTATGACCGCAACGACCGGGCCGAAGCGCCAGCGGCGCCGATCAGTCGCGGCTGAACCGCAGAGGGCTTCGGGTAGGTTGGGTTTAGCGCAGCGAAGCCCAACCTACCCTGTGCCTGGTTAGAACAGGCCCCTTTAGAACAGGAAATACCGCTGCGCCATCGGCAGCACCTCGGCCGGTTCGCACCAGAGCAGCTGGCCGTCGGCCTTGACCTGGTAGTTCTGCGGATCGACCTCGATGGTCGGCAGATAGCCGTTGTGGATGAGGTCGCTCTTCTGCGCGGTGCGGCAGCCCTTGACCACGCCGATGCGCTTCTTCAGCCCCAGTTGCTCCGGCACCCCGGCCTCAAAGGCGGCCTGGCTGATGAAGGTCAGACTGGTGTCGTGGAGCATGCCGGCGTAGCTGCCGAACATGGGGCGGTAGTGCACCGGTTGCGGGGTGGGGATGGAGGCGTTGGCGTCGCCCATCAGGCTCGCCGCGATGGCGCCGCCCTTGAGGATCAGCGTCGGCTTGACGCCAAAGAACGCCGGGCGCCAGAGCACCAGGTCGGCGAACTTGCCCACTTCGATGGAGCCCACCTCGTGGCTGATGCCATGGGTGATCGCCGGGTTGATGGTGTACTTGGCGATGTAGCGCTTGACCCGGAAGTTGTCGTTGCCGGCGGCGTCTTCGGGCAGCGGGCCGCGCTGCTTCTTCATCTTGTCGGCGGTCTGCCAGGTGCGGGTGATGACCTCACCGACGCGGCCCATGGCCTGGCTGTCGGAGCTGATCATGGCGAAGGCGCCGAGGTCGTGGAGGATGTCCTCGGCGGCGATGGTCTCGCGGCGGATGCGACTCTCGGCGAAGGCCACGTCCTCGGCGATGCTCGGGTCCAGGTGGTGGCAGACCATGAGCATGTCCAGGTGCTCGTCGATGGTGTTCTTGGTGAAGGGCCGCGTCGGGTTGGTGGAGCTGGGCAGCACGTTGGGGAAGCCGCAGGCCTTGATGATGTCCGGCGCATGGCCGCCCCCCGCGCCCTCGGTGTGATAGGTGTGGATGGTGCGACCCTTGAAGGCGCCCAGGGTGGTCTCGACGAAACCGGATTCGTTGAGGGTGTCGGTGTGGATGGCCACCTGGATGTCGAAGCGATCGGCCACCGCCAGGCAGTTGTCGATGGCGGCGGGGGTGGTGCCCCAGTCCTCGTGCAGTTTCAAGCCGATGGCGCCGGCCCGCACCTGCTCCTCCAGCGGACCCGGCAGGCTGGCGTTGCCCTTGCCGGTGAAGCCGATGTTCATCGGGAAGGCGTCGGCGGCCTTGAGCATCTGCGCCATGTGCCAGGGACCGGGGGTCACGGTGGTGGCATAGGTGCCGGTGGCCGGCCCGGTGCCGCCGCCGATCATGGTGGTGGTGCCGCTCATGAGCGCCTCTTCGATCTGCTGCGGGCAGATGAAGTGGATGTGGGAGTCGATCCCGCCCGCGGTGAGGATCATGCCTTCGCCGGCGATGACCTCGGTGGCGGCGCCGATGGGCACGCTGACGCCGGGCTGGATGTCCGGGTTGCCGGCCTTGCCGATGGCATGGATGCGACCGTGCTTGAGGCCGACGTCGGCCTTGACGATGCCCCAGTGGTCGACGATCAGCGCATTGGTGATGACGGTATCGACCACCTCGGCGGCGGGCAGCTGGCTCTGGCCCATGCCGTCGCGGATGACCTTGCCACCGCCGAATTTCACCTCTTCGCCGTAGACGGTGTGGTCTTCTTCGACCTCGATCCAGAGCTCGGTGTCGGCCAGGCGCACCCGGTCACCGGTGGTGGGGCCGAACATGTCGGCATAGGCTTGGCGGGAGATTTTCATAGACGTTGATCCCGAATAAAGGTGGTCCGGTTGGCCCTCACCCCGACCCTCTCCCGGAGGGAGAGGGGGAGGAGCGGGTGGCATCCTGTTGCCTCTCAGGGAGTCGTCCCTGGGAAGCTGGGTGTTCTGGTTTGCCCTCACCCCGACCCTCTCCCGGAGGGAGAAGGGGAAGGGCGGGTGTCGTCCTGTTGCCTCGCAGGGAGCCGTTCCTGGGAGGCTGGGTGTTCTGGTTGGCCTTCACCCTTCCCCTCCCCCGGAGGGAGGGGGAAGGGCGGGAGCTCGATGTCTGCTTTTAGCCCCCTCTCCCCTTGGGAGAGGGTTGGGGTGAGGGCGCTTGCCGCTACAACTTCCCCATCACCCGCCCGGCGAAGCCGTAGACGGTGCGCAGGCCGGCCAGCTCGACCAGTTCCACCTCGCGACTCTGGCCCGGTTCGAAGCGCACGGCGGTGCCGGCGGCGATATTCAGGCGCATGCCGCGCGCCAGGGCGCGGTCGAACACCAGGGCGTCGTTGGTTTCGTGGAAGTGGTAGTGGGAGCCCACCTGGATCGGCCGGTCGCCGCTGTTGGCGACGGTCAGGCTGAGGGTGCGGCGGCCGGCGTTGAGTTCGATGTCGCCATCCTGGATCTGGTATTCGCCGGGGATCATGGGCGCTGCTCCAGCATCAGTTGCATGAAGGTGAGGTCCAGCCAGCGACCGAACTTGGTGCCGACCTGGGGCATGTGCCCGGTGGTGATAAAGCCCAGTCGCTCGTGCAGGCGGATGGAGGCCTGGTTGCCGCTCTCGATGGCGGCCACCATCACGTGCTTGTCGCAGGCGCGGGCGCGTTCGATGAGCACCGTCATCAGGCGCGGACCGATGCCCTGGCCGCGCTGGTCGGGATGGATATAGACCGAGTGCTCGACGGTGTGGCGAAAGCCTTCGAAGGGGCGCCAGTCACCAAAGGAGGCATAGCCCACCACCGTGCCTTCGGCGTTCTCGGCGACCAGGATGGGGTAGCCCTGGGTGGCGCGCAGGTCGAACCAGGCCTGGCGGTTGGCCAGGTCCACCGGGGTCTCGTTCCAGATCGCCGTGGTGTTGCTGACGGCGTCGTTGTAGATGTGCAGCACGGCCGGCAGGTCGGCAGGGGTGGCGTCGCGGACGATCAGACTCATGGCGGACTCCCTAGGCGATCGGCTGGTGGACGGTGACCAGCTTGGTGCCATCGGGGAAGGTGGCTTCCACCTGGATCTCCGGGATCATTTCCGGGACGCCTTCCATCACCTGGTCGCGGGTCAGCAGGGTGGTGCCGTAGTGCATCAGCTCTGCCACGGTGCGACCGTCACGAGCGCCTTCGAGCAGGGCGGCGGAGATCAGCGCCATGGCTTCCGGGTAGTTGAGCTTCACCCCACGCGCCAGGCGGCGTTCGGCCACCAGGCCGGCGGTGAAGATGAGCAGTTTGTCTTTCTCGCGGGGCGTCAGGTCCATGGGTGTTCCGGTTGGCAGGTTCGGTCAGTGAAGGTCGATCATCGCGGCCGTGGGCCGCGCCTACAATTCTGCGCTTCCATGTAGGAGCGGCCCATGGCCGCGATCACGAAGATATCAGGTACTCCAGATTCGCGGCGGTACGGCAGCGCGGCCGAGCAGCGCCGGGCGCAGCAGGCGCCAGACCTCGATCAGCCAGGCGCGGGCCTGCAGCGATTCGGCGGCCAGGCAGCGGGCGACCACCAGGCCCGGCAGTTGGGTGAGGTCACCCCGCACTGGCAGGGCCAGCCCGCGGCAGCGCTCCAGGGTGTCGGCGTCCAGGGTGCCGGTGAGCAGCAGGGTAGCGAACACCGGCTGACCGGCGAGGCCGATGGGCGAGTCCAGCAGGCGATCCGCGCCGACCAGGCGCTGGCGCTCGTGCCACAGCGGGGTGCCGTCGCGACGGATGTCCAGATGGGCCTGAAACAGGCCGTCGGTGAAGCGCTCGGCGCTGGCCGGGCGACCCAGGGCGACGATATCCCAGTAGCAGAGGCGGGCGTCGCCCTCCAGCTCGATGCGGGTAGCGAGGTGGGCCTGGGCACCGGCGAAGACGATGGTCTCCTGGGGCAGCCATTCCAGGGTGGCACCGGCGGCGACGCGCAGCTCGACCTGCTGGTGGGCGGCGCTGTCGGCGCGATACCACTTGGCTGCGCCGGGACTGGTGAGCTGAGCCCAGGCGTTTTCGCCGACGCTGACGTCGATGTCCAGCCGATCCCCCCCGGCGATGCCTCCCGGGGGATGCACGATGATGTGCTGGCAGACCTCGGGGCCTTCGGCGTGCAGGTGTTTCTGCACCCGCAAGGGGCCGAGGTGGCGGCGGGTGGTCGGCCGGGTCCAGTCGCCCTGGCGGGCATAGGCCAGCTCCAGGCGCGCCAACCAGGCGGGGGTGAAAAGGGCAGAGGGCAGGGCAGAGGTCATCGGGTGGTCGTTGTTCTGGTTGGGGCTATTTGGGGAGCGCCTTGCAAGAATCTGACCGAGTGGGCAGAGGTTGGCTTTCGGCTAGGTATGGTGGGGGTGTTTGGCTGATTCTCGCGTTTTGATGATGCTTATATTTCGCTCACCCAAGCGCACCACCTTCACCGCTTCGGTAGGTTGGCGCTGAGCGGAGCGAAGCCCAACGTTGCGGAGGTTGGCCGTGATGCCTCGGTTTACCAGTGCTCTAGCTGCTTATCGAGGTCTGTTGATGGTTTTGTTTCGCCCACCCGGGCGAGTTACTTTTTGCAGTCGCCAAAAAAGTAACCAAAAACGCTTGCCCCACGTTTCGGCCCTCCGCTTCGCTCCAGGTCCCCTCACTCCGGTGCCGCTCC
>NZ_BBIT01000031.1 GCF_000730625.1 Pseudomonas oryzihabitans NBRC 102199
TTTTGTGGCTGTTCAACCAATATTTTCAGGCTGGCGAATCGCCCCGTTCAGGAGGGCGAACGCCAGTGTCGTGGAGTGGGTCGAGCCGCATGGATGCGGCGAGAGGCCTAACGGGCCATGGACGGCCCGTGTAGGCCGATCCCGGAGCGGCGCTGGCGTGAGCGGACCCGGAGCGCAGCGGAGGGCCGGATGTCCGGGGCAAGCGTTTTTGGTTACTTTTGCCGCGATTGGCAAAAGTGACTCGCCCGGGTGGGCGAAATCAAAACCGTCAACGCACTCGATAAGCAGCCAAGGCACCGACAAAGCCAAGCCTGTAGCAGCGTAGCGTTGGGCTTCGCTTGCGCTCAACCCAACCTACCGCCAACCCCTTGTCCAATGAAAAAGGCGCCCTGAGGCGCCTTCTTCAAACCAAACCAACCGCGAGTCAGACCTTGACGATCCAACCCTCCGGCGCCGGCTTGTCGCCGGTCTGGATGCCGGTCAGTTCTTCGTACAGCTTGCGCGTCACCGGGCCGACTTCGGTCAGGCTGTGGAAGACGTGCAGCTTCTCGCCGTACTGGATGCCGCCGATGGGGGTGATGACCGCCGCGGTGCCGCAGGCGCCGGCTTCGACGAACTGGTCGAGCTGGTCGATATGGACGTCGCCCTCGACCACCTCCAGGTTCAGCCGCTCGCGCGCCAGGTCCATCAGCGACATGCGGGTCACGCCCGGCAGCACCGACTCGGAGCGCGGGGTGACGAACTTGCCGTCGCCGGTGATGGCGAAGAAGTTGGCCGAGCCGACTTCCTCGATCTTGCGATGGGTCAGGGGGTCCAGGTAGATGCAGTCGGCGAAGCCTTCGGCCTTGGCCTGGGCGCCGGGCATCAGGCTGGCGGCGTAGTTGCCGCCGACCTTGGCGGCGCCGGTGCCCTGGGGCGCGGCGCGGTCATAGCTGGAGATGACGAAGTTGTGCGGGGTCATGCCGCCCTTGAAGTAGGCGCCGACCGGGATGCCGAACACCACGAAGTGGAATTCGGGGGCGGTGCGTACGCCGATGTTGTCACCCACGCCGATGACGAAGGGGCGCAGGTAGAAGGCGCCACCGGTGCCGTAGGGCGGGATCCAGGCCTCGTTGGCCTTGACCACCTGCTGGCAGGCGTCGATGAACATCTCGGTGGGGACCGGCGGCATCAGCAGGCGGGCGCAGCTCTTGTGCATGCGCGCGGCGTTGCGGTCGGGGCGGAACAGGTTGATGGAGCCGTCCTGGCAGCGATAGGCCTTGAGGCCTTCGAAGCACTGCTGGCCGTAGTGGATGGCCGTGGAGCCTTCGCTGATGTGCAGCTGGTTGTCGCGAGTCAGCTCGCCGGGTCCCCAGCTGCCGTTGCGATAGGTGGCGATATAGCGGAAGTCGGTCTTGATGTAGTCGAAACCGAGGGTCTTCCAATCGATGTCCGCAGCGCTCATAGATCCTCGCAGTGCTCTCCGGCGGCTTGGCCGGTCGTTTCGTGGTCGGGCCGTACGCCTCGCCGGCGACGGTTCAAGGGGGTGGACGAGGCGGGCTCGTCGCTAGACTGTGAAAGATACCGCTTATCCGGACCGGCGGGGGCACCTTTCAGCCAATCGGGTCTCCAAAGTCTGAAGCTGGCCCTTTGCCGCCTCGGCCTGCTGCCTCAGGCTAGACGCCGGGGTCATCACCAGGAGCTCGTTTTGAAAACAATGATGGCGTTGCTGGGTGCCTTGACCCTGCCAACGCTCACGGCGCAGGCCGCCGGTATCTTCACCGATGGATTCGACACGGCGCTCAATCGCCGGGTCATCGAATGGCGGGGCGCGCCCTCGCCGGAAGGCATCGTCTTCAGCGTCATCGCCAGCCAGTTCAAGACCAGTGCCGGCAATGCCACCACCGATTTTCGCACCCAGCTGTCCACCTTTGGCGACAAGGTGCGCTTCCATGGCTGCAGCGCCAGTCGCTGGGAGATGAACAACCAGATCTATCTGCCGCTCAAGGGCCAGTACCGCATGGCCGGGCTGGACGAGCGCTATGGCGAATACTTCGTCGCCCAGCCCACCCGCCAGGACCTGGAGTGGGTGGCCATGAACACCCGCGTTCACTATCGCCTCTGCCGCCTGCGCGAGACCCTGTCCGCCGAGGACCTGCAGGGCCTGCGCTGGGTGTTGCAGGCGGCGGAGGCCGACTAGCCCGGGCTAGTCGAAGCGGGTGATGACGGTCACCCCGGTGCCTTCGAACCTGTCCATGTGCATCAGCGCCGCGCCGGATTCGGCCAGGCTGATCTCGCGGCCGATCAGTTTCTCCGGCGCCAGGGTGCCCTGGCGCAGCATGGCCATCAGCACGTCGTAGCGATGGGCCTGCATGCCGTGGCTGCCGAGGACCTCCAGTTCCCGGGCGATCACCAGGTTCATCGGTAGCGCCGGGGTCGCCTGGTCACCCAGCAGCAGTCCGACCTGGACGTGCCTGCCGCGCTTGCGCAGGCAGGCGATGGAATTGCAGCAGGTGATGGGATGGCCGAGGGCGTCGAGGGAGACGTGCGCACCGCCGCCGGTCAGTTCCTGCACCGCTTCGGGCACGCTGGCCACCTGGGTGGCATCGATCGTCGCCACCGCGCCGAGGCGACGCGCCAGGGCCAGCTTGTCGGCGGTGATGTCGATGGCCACCACCTGGGCGCCCAGGGCGCAGGCGATCATGATCGCCGAGAGGCCGACGCCACCGCAGCCGTGCACCGCCACCCACTGGCCGGCGCTGACCCGGCCCTGATCGACCACCGCGCGAAAGGCCGTCACGAAACGGCAGCCCAGGCTGGCCGCGGTGGCGAAGTCCAGTTGCTCGGGCAGGGCGACCAGATTGAGATCGGCCTGGTGGATGCCGACGTACTGGGCGAAGGATCCCCAGTGAGTGAAGCCGGGCTGGAACTGGTGATCGCAGACCTGCTGGTGGCCGGCATGGCACTGCGGACAGGCGCCGCAGCCACCGACGAAGGGCACCGTCACCCGGTCGCCGACGCGCCAGAGGGTCACGTCCCTGCCCACCGCCTCGACCACCCCGGCCAGTTCGTGGCCCGGCACATGGGGCAATTCGATGTCGCTGTCATGGCCGACCCAGCCGTGCCAGTCACTGCGGCAGACGCCAGTGGCCATGACCCTGAGCACCACGCCGTGGGCTTCGGGGGTGGGGTCCGGCACCGTGCACAGGCGGGGTGGCGCGGAAAAGGCTTCGTAGACGACGGCTTTCATGGCGGGGCCTCGGGCGGGATGACGACTCCAGTATGGCAAGTCGCGCAGCGTTAGCCTGTCTGCCAGCCGGTACCTTGCCGGGGCTAGCCCGCCAGCGCCTGCAGGCCCTGCCAGGTGGCCGGTGCCTCCCCGGCCAGCGCCTGCACCAGGGCGGCCTTGAGTCGGCAATCGGGCAGGGCGCGATGGGTTTCCTGGACCACGACGCCCTGCTGACGGGCGGCCATGGCCAGGGACTTGCGGCGCCAGCCGTCCTGGCTGCGGCTGTCCAGACTGGGCTCCTGCCAGAAGTGCGCATAGAGCTGCATCAGGCAGTGCAGGCGGGTGCCATCCACCAGTTGCACCGGCGGCGTCTCGCGCTCCAGTTCCGGCGGCAGGGCCTGGCCGTGGAGGCGGGCATTGTGCGCCAGCAGGCGATAGTCGAAGGCCATGCCATAGGCCAGCACGGTGCGGCCCCGCAGCAGCGGCCAGAGGGTGGCGAACACCTCGGGAAAGCGCGGCGCCTGGGCCAGGTGGGCGTCGGTCAGGCCGTGGATCAGGGTCGCCTCGCGCGGTACGGCGATGCCTGGG
Source organism: Pseudomonas oryzihabitans NBRC 102199 (assembly GCF_000730625.1). Taxonomy (GTDB): domain Bacteria; phylum Pseudomonadota; class Gammaproteobacteria; order Pseudomonadales; family Pseudomonadaceae; genus Chryseomonas; species Chryseomonas oryzihabitans. The sequence continues at coordinate 3,797 of NZ_BBIT01000031.1, forward strand.
CGGACCAGGGTATCGAGCAGCACCCGGCCACTGAGGGTCATGACCGCCACCTCGATCAGCTGGGCATCCTCGCCCAGGCCGGTCGCCTCGGTATCCAGCACCAGGACGTCCTGTTCCAGCCAGCGACGCGCCTGCTCGCGCACGCGCGCTTGCTGGGCGTTGTAGCGGGGTGCGGCAGCGGTGGGAAACGACGACGACAACGGATTCATGACACGGCCTGACAACTGAAAGCTAGGGTGCGCCCAGGCGCCGAACAGTCGGCTCTACGACGGGTGTGGGCATTCGATGCAAGATCATCGCCACAGGACACAGGCCATTCGGCGGGGGCGACGAGCGGACCACCGGGCGCGCCGAGGTCGCCTGTATCGGCTGGCCTTGCGAGAATGGGTCTTTCATCCATGTCGAGGAGCGCCACCGCTTTGGCCGCCGTCCAGGGTTTCTTGCTGACACGCCTCTGGCGCGAGACTTCCACCGGGATGGAGCTGGTGTTCTGGTTCGCCACCGACAGCGGTCCGCACCAGCTGCGGGTGCCGGGCCAACAGGCGGTGGCCTTTGCCCCGGCCGCGCGACGGGCGGACATCGAGCGCCTGCTTCCGGCCGGGGTGGAGATCCGCGAGCTGGCGCTGCAGGACTTCCAGCGGCGCCCCGTCCTGGGGCTCTATGCGCCGCGCTATCGCACCCTGCGCGAACTGGAGCAGCGCCTCCCCGCCGCCGGCATCGACGTCTACGAGACGGATATCGCCCCGGCGGATCGCTTTCTCATGGAGCGCTTCATCACCGCGCCGGTGACGCTGCCCACCGCCGAGGGCGCGCCCTTGCGGCCGGATCCCGACTACCGCCCCACGCTGCGCACCCTGTCGCTGGACATCGAGACCAGCGAGCGCGGCGAGCTCTACAGCATCGGCCTGCACGGCTGCGGCCAGCGCCAGGTGTACATGCTCGGCCCGCCGACCGGGGAAGACGCCGCGGTGGACTTCGACCTGGAATACGTTGCCGACCGCGCCACCCTGCTCGAACGCCTCAACGCCTGGATGGCGCGTCATGATCCCGACGTCATCATCGGCTGGAGCGTGCTGCAATTCGACATCCGCGTGCTCCACGAGCACGCGCGCAAACTGGGCGTGACCCTGCACCTGGGCCGCGGCGCCGTCGAGGACGATCGCTACGAACCCGGCGGCCAGGGCCGGCCCTTCCACGCCCTGCTGGCCGGGCGGCCGATCATCGATGGGGTGGAGGCGCTCAAGTCGGCGACCTGGGTGTTTCCCTCCTACAGCCTGGAGAACGTCAGCCGCACCCTGCTGGGCGAGGGCAAGGCCATCGACAATCCCCACGACCGCATGGCCTCGATCAATCGCATGTTCGCCGGCGAGAAGAGCGCCCTGGCGCGCTACAACCTGGTGGACTGCGAGCTGGTCACCCGCATCTTCGCCAAGACCGGCCTGCTGCGCTTCCTGCTGGAGCGGGCCAGCGTCACCGGCTTGCCGCTGGAGCGGCATGGCGCCTCCATCGCCGCCTTCTACCACCTCTATCTGCCGCTGATGCACCGCCAGGGTTTCGTCGCGCCCAATCTCGGCGCCCAGCCGCCCGAGGCCAGCCCCGGCGGCTTCGTCATGGATTCGCGGCCCGGGCTCTACGACTCGGTGCTGGTGCTGGACTACAAGAGTCTCTATCCCTCGCTGATCCGCACCTTTCTCATCGATCCGGTGGGCCTGGTGGAGGGCCTGGCGCTGCCCGAGGCGGAGACGGTGCCGGGCTTTCGCGGCGCGCGCTTCCATCGCACCCGGCACTGCCTGCCGGAGATGGTGGCGCGGGTCTGGGAAGGGCGCGACGCCGCCAAGCGCGCCGGCAATGCGCCCCTGGCCCAGGCGCTGAAGATCATCATGAACAGCTTCTATGGCGTGCTGGGCACCCCGCACTGCCGCTTCTTCGATCACCGCCTGGCGTCGTCCATCACCCTGCGCGGTCATGCGGTGATGCACCAGACCCGCGAGCTGATCGAGGCGCGTGGCCATCGGGTGATCTATGGCGACACCGATTCCACCTTCGTCTGGCTCGGCCGCGCTCACGAAGAGGCCGAGGCCGAGCGCATCGGTCGCGACCTGGTGGCGGCGGTCAACGCCCATTGGCGCGCGCAGCTGCAGACCGAGCTGGGACTGGAAAGCCACCTGGAGCTGCAATACGAGACCCACTTCAGCCGCTTTCTCATGCCCACCATCCGCGGCGCGGAGGAAGGCAGCAAGAAGAGATACGCCGGGTTGCGCCCCGCTGCCGATGGCCAGCCGGAGCTGGTGTTCAAGGGGCTGGAGACGGTGCGCAGCGACTGGTCGCCGCTGGCCCAGCGCTTCCAGCGCGAGCTCTACCTGCGCATCTTCACCGGCGAGCCCCATGAGGACTATGTGCGCGACTTCGTCGCCCGCACCCGCGCCGGCGACCTTGACGACCTGCTGGTCTATCGCAAGCGCCTGCGCCGGCCGCTGGAGGAATACCAGAGCAACCTCTCGCCTCAGGTCCGCGCGGCGCGCCTGCTGGAGGCGGAAGGCGCCCGCCTGGGCCGCCGCAGCCGCTTTCGCCGCGGCGGCTGGATCAGCTACCTGATCACCACCGCCGGCGCCGAACCGGTCGAGCTGCCCCATGCGCCGCCGGACTACGACCACTATGTGCAGCGCCAACTGGCCCCGGTGGCCGACGCCATCCTGCCCTTCGTCGGCGACCGCTTCGACCGGCTGTTGGATCAGCAGATGGGGTTGTTCTGATGCATGCGGCTGACAATGGACTGGATGCAGCCGGTTTTATCCGCCAGGTGCCGGTGTTGCCCTTCCAGCACGAGTACCAGGCGGTGCTGACCGCCGTCTGCAGTCAGTTACCAGCTTTGCTGGGCGCGCATCTGGTCGCGCTCTATGTCTATGGCAGCGTGGCCGAAGGTCGTGCCCGACCGGCGCAGTCTGATCTGGATCTCACGTTGATCCTGAGCGATGCCTGCCCGAGCACCCAGGTGAACGAGCTGGAGCATCTGCGGCGCACGCTGGAGCTTGGCTACCCTGAAGTCAGCAAGATCGATTTTGACCTCGGGCGCCGAGCCGAGGCCCTCGCCTCAGCCAATCGCCTCAGTTGGGGGTTCTGGCTCAAGCATCATTGTCGCTGGCTGTGGGGCGAGGATCTGGCGCGGCGTTTTACCCCCTTCAAGCCGGACGCGGCCATCGCTCGAGCGGTGAATGGCACTGTAATACCTGTGTTGGAGGGGTATCTGCCTACCCTGGTCACGGGCACGCTGCCCGTTGAGCGGTTGCGCCTGCAACGAGAGGCGGCGCGGCGGCTGCTGCGCGCGTTGCTGGTGCTGCGTCGGCCCGACGAGATCGACTGGCCCTGGACGCTGGAAGAGCATCGGACGCGGGCCTTGCGGCTGTATCCCGAGCAAGGGGTCGCAATCGAGTTCTTCTATACCGAGGCCTTGCAACCTCAGGCAGCCGCTGCCGAATTCCGCCAGCGACTGGCCGCTTTCCTTGGCTGGTTCGCCCAACAGCAGAGATCACCGGAACCCTAGTGCAAGCGGGCTTCCTGACGTGGCCACTCGCGCCGCCTGAAGCACCCTCACCCCCGCCCTCTCCCGCAGGCGGGAGAGGTGGCGAATCAGCGTGGATGGTGAGTTCGGCGTAGGGTGGATGACGGCGCAGCCTCATCCACGCGTGCTTCCTGACGTGGCCACTCGCGCCGCCTGAAGCACCCTCACCCCCGCCCTCTCCCGCAGGCGGGAGAGGGGGCGAATCGGCGTGGGGGGTGGGTCCTATGTAGGGTGGATGACGGCGCAGCCTCATCCACGCGTAGTTTCCGGTGTAGCCATTGGCCGACCGTGGGACACCCTCACCCCAGCCCTTTCCCGCGTTTCGCTCGCACTTGCCCGACGCTCGCCAGTCCCATTCAGGCGGTACACCCCGATCCACGCCTTCTTGCGGCAGGATGAGGGCCGCCCCTTTGGCGTGCGCTCGTTATACTCGGCCGGCGGCAGGCCTTTTCCGGGCGAAAGGGAGGAGGGCCTGGCTGGATCGGTGCAGGTGCGGCGATCACGATTTCTTGCGGATTTTCTGACGGCGGATAGATGAGCAAACAGGCAGATGTGGCCAAACCCAACAGTTCCAAGCACCTGACCCCCAGTGATCTGCCGTTTCCGGTGGTGGGGATCGGGGCTTCCGCCGGGGGGATCCAGGCCCTGCAGCGCTTCTTCGAAGCCCTGCCGGCGGACTGCGGCATGGCCTTCGTGGTGGTGATGCACCTGTCGCGGGAACACCAGAGCAACCTTGACCAGATCCTGCAGCGCGCCACCCGCCTGCCGGTGCAGCAAGTCACCCAGCCGGTGCCCATCCAGGCCGAGCAGGTCTATGTGATTCCGCCAGGCCATGACCTGACCATGAACGATGGCTATCTGCGCCTGAGTCCAGCGGAACGCCCCCAGGGCGATCATGTGGCGGTGGATCTGTTCTTTCGCACCCTGGCCGATGTGCACCGGACCCATGCCGTGGCCATCGTCCTCTCGGGCAACGGCGCCGATGGTGCCGTGGGCCTGGGGCGGATCAAGGAGCAGGGCGGGGTGACCCTGGCCCAGGCGCCGGAAGATGCCGAATTCGACTCCATGCCCAGCAGCGCCATTGCCGCGGGCGCCGTGGATTTCATCCTGCCCGTGGTGGAGATGCCGCAGAAGCTGCTGGAACTGGCCACCACCATCAGCAGCCTGAGCCAGAGCGAATTGCGCCAGCTGGACTATGAGTCCCGGGTGCCCGGTCCGTCCAGCAAGGCCATGCAGCTGGCGCTGCGCGACATCCTCACCCTGCTGCGCACCCGCACCGGACACAATTTCAAGCAGTACAAGACCGCCACGGTGCTGCGCCGGGTGGAGCGGCGCATGCAGGTCAACGCCATCGCCGACATGCCGGCCTATGCCGGCTTTCTCCATGAGCATCCGGAAGAGACGCCGGCGCTGCTCAAGGACATGCTCATCGGCGTGACCAACTTCTTTCGCGATCGCGAGGCCTTCGAGGCCCTGGAGCGCGATGTCATTCCGGAGTTGTTCGAGCACTTGCCGGTCAACGAAGACGACCAGGAATTGCGCGTCTGGAGCGCCGCCTGTTCCAGTGGTGAGGAAGCCTATTCGCTGGCCATGCTGCTGACCGAACAGGCCGAGTTGCGCCAGTCCGGCGCCCGGCTGCAGGTGTTCGCCACCGATCTCGACGAGCATGCCCTGGCGGTGGCCCGGCATGGCGTCTATCCGGGCTCCATCGTCACCGACGTCGCCCCCGCGCGCCTGCGCCAGCACCTGCTCAAGGAGCAGAATCAGTACCGGGTGAAAAAGGAGCTGCGCGAGAAGGTGCTGTTCGCCCAGCACAACCTGCTCAGCGATCCGCCGTTTTCCCGCCTGGATCTCATCAGCTGCCGCAACCTGCTGATCTATCTGGATCGCGAGGTGCAGGCCGAGATCCTGCACACCTTCCATTTCGCCCTCAAGCCGGGTGGCTATCTGTTCCTCGGCAGCTCCGAGTCGGCCGACGTGCAGAGCAGCCTGTTCGCCACGGTGGACAAGAAGAACCGCATCTACCGCGCCAAGCACACCACCAGCGTGGTACGGCCCACGCCGCTGCTCAATCTCAATCCGGGCATGCACAGCGTGCGCCTGCCGCCGCACCAGGTCGGCCGGCGCAAGAAGGTCTCCTTCGCCGAGGTGCATCAGCGGGTGCTGGAGCAGTACGCGCCGCCGAGCATCATCGTCGACCGCGAATCCAATATCGTGCACATGTCCGAGCGGGCCGGGCGCTTTCTGCGCTACGTCGGCGGCGAGCCCAGCTACAGCCTGCCAGCGCTGGTGCTGGAGGAACTGCGCCTGGAGCTGCGTACGGCACTGTTCCAGGCGTTGCAGAGCAACAAGAGCGTCGAGGCGCGTCGCGTGCATATCCAGCGCGACGACCGCAGCTACTACATCAACATGGTGGTGCGCCCCTTCCGCGACAGCGACACCAGTACCGACTACATGCTGGTGCTCTTCGACGAAGTCGAAGACGTCATGAGCACCGACGCCGGCGGCGATCACACCGAGGCCAAGGACAGCGTGCTCACCCAGCTGGAGGCCGAGCTGCAGCGCACCAAGGAGCAGTTGCAGCTGACCATCGAGCAGTCCGAGACCTCTACCGAGGAGCTCAAGGCGTCCAACGAAGAGCTGCAGGCGATCAACGAGGAATTGCGGTCGGCCACCGAGGAACTGGAGACCAGCAAGGAAGAACTGCAATCGATCAACGAGGAACTGATCACCGTCAACTACGAGCTCAAGTCCAAGATCGAGGAAACCGGCAAGATCAACGACGATCTGCAGAACCTCATCACCTCCACCGACATCGCCACGGTGTTCGTCGATCGCGGCATGCGCATCAAGAGATTCACCCCGCGCGCGGTGAGCATCTTCAACATGATCGTCAGCGATACCGGGCGTTCGCTGCTCGACATCACCCATCGGCTGGACTATCCCGAGCTGGCCGCCGACGCCAACCAGGTCTTCGAATCGCTCCGGCTGATCGAGCGCGAGGTGCGCAGCCAGGACGAGCGCTGGTATTTGGCGCGACTGCTGCCCTATCGCACCGCCGAGGATCGCATCGAGGGCGCGGTGCTGACCTTCATCGACATCACCGACCGGCGCCTGGCCCAGGATCGCGCCCGCGCCGGCGAGGAAAACATGCGCCTGGTGGCGCAGAACATCCAGGACTACGCCATCGTCACCCTGGATGCCGCCGGCATCATCAACAGCTGGAACGGCGGGGCCACCCGGCTGTTCGGCTACAGCGAGCGCGAGGCCCTGGGCCAGCCAATGGGCCTGATCTTCACCCCGGAAGACGTCGCCGCCCAGGTACCGGACGCCGAGATGCGCCAGGCCCGGGAAGCGGGCAACGCCCACGACGAACGCTGGCTGAGACGCAAGGACGGCAGCCGGCTGTACTGCACCGGGGTGCTCAGCCGTATGAGCAACGCCTCTGGCGGTGAGGGCTACGCCAAGATCGCCCGGGATGCTACCGCCGATCACGTACGCGCCAGTGAAACGGCCAACCACCTGGCTCAGAGTCAGGCGCTGGGCAAGCTCAAGGACGAGTTCTTCGCGGTGATGTCCCATGAACTCAAGCACCCGCTCAATCTCATCCAGCTCAACAGCGAGCTGCTGACCCGTTCGCCGGTGCTGCGCGAGGTACCCCTGGCGCGCCGTGCTACCGAGGCCATCCAGCGCGCGGTGCGCAGCCAGGCGCAGATCATCGACGACCTGCTCGACCTGTCGCGCATCCGTACCGGCAAGCTCAAGCTGGAGCGCCGGAGTCTGGACCTGGCCCAGCAGCTGCGCGAGATCGCCGACGTGATTCGTCCGCTGGCAGGCGAGGTGCAGGTGAGTTGCACCCGGCTGCCGGAGACGCCGCTGCATGTCCAGGCGGATGCCACCCGCATTGGCCAGATCGTCTGGAATCTGCTCAACAACGCCATCAAGTTCACCCCGGCTGGCGGCCAGGTGGAGATCAGCCTGGGGGTGGACGGCGACGAGGCGCGGCTGGACGTCACCGATACCGGGCAGGGCATAGCAGCGGATTTCCTGCCGCGGGTGTTCGACATGTTCGGCCAGGCGGAAATGAAATACACCGCTCGCGCCCAGCATGGCCTGGGCATCGGCCTGGCGCTGGTCAAGCAGCTGGTGGAGGCCCATGGCGGGCGCATCGAAGCCCATTCCGAGGGCCTTGGCCTGGGCGCGCGCTTCAGCGTCTGGCTGCCGCTGTGCCAGGACGACGAACGCCAGCTGGACGAGGCGCAGGCGGAAGGCCAGTCCGTTGTCGGGCTGCGGGTGCTGCTGGTGGACGATTCCCCCGATATCGTCGAGACCCTGCAACTGCTGCTCGAAGAGGAGGGCATCCTGGTCACCGCCGCGACCGACTCCCAGAGCGGCCTGGCGCTGGCCCAGGCGCAGGATTTCGACGTCATCCTCTCCGACATCGGCATGCCGGAGATGGACGGCCACGAATTCCTGCGCCAGATACGGGCGGGCGATCGCAATGTCGGCACGCCGGCGGTGGCGCTGTCCGGCTACGGCACCCGGCTGGACATCGACAAGGCGCGGGCGGCGGGTTTCGCCCGGCATCTGAACAAGCCGGTCAGTTTCGAGGCGCTGATCGCCATCCTGCAGGAGCTGCAGGCGTCCGGTTGAGGGCGCGCGGACGGTAGCTTAGTCAGACGATTCGCGGCACACTCGGGAGCCATCGGGGCGCCCGCCCAACCGGGCCGGCGGCCCCGTTTCCCGCCAGAGGAGCGCCGCGATGACCCGTCTCACCGCCAAGGATTTCTCGCCCGAACTGCTCGAACTCTACGACTTCTATGTGCACGGTCGCATCAGCCGCCGCGACTTCCTCGACCGCGCCGGCGCCTGCGCCGCGGTGCTGGGGCTGTCGGCCACCGGGGTGCTGGCGGCCCTGACGCCCAACTATGCCCTGGCCACGCAGGTCGAGTTCACCGATCCGGACATCGTCGCCGAATACGTCTACTACCCCTCGCCCAAGGGCCATGGCCGCGTCCGTGGCTATCTGGTGCGCCCGGCCAAGGCCAGCGGCAAGGTGCCGGCGGTGGTGGTGGTCCACGAGAATCGCGGCCTCAATCCCTATATCGAAGACGTCGCCCGGCGCCTGGCCAAGGCCGGCTACCTGGCCCTGGCGCCGGATGGCCTGACCGCCATGGGCGGCTATCCCGGCAACGACGACAAGGGTCGCGAACTGCAGCAGCAGGTCGATCCGGAAAAGCTGATGAACGATTTCTTCGCCGCCGTGGAAACCCTGATGGCCCACGAATTCAGCACCGGCAAGGTCGGCATCACCGGCTTCTGCTATGGCGGCGGGGTGGCCAACGCGGCCGCCGTGGCCTACCCGGAACTGGCTGCGGCGGTGCCTTTCTATGGACGTCAGCCGCGCGCCGAGGAGGTGGCCGCGATCAAGGCGCCGCTGCTGATCCACTACGCCGAGAACGATCCGCGCATCAACGAGGGCGCCGCCGCCTACGAAGCGGCGCTCCAGGCGGCCGGCAAGACCTACGAGGTGCATCGCTATGCGGGCACCAACCATGGCTTCCACAACGATTCCACCCCGCGCTACGACGAAGCCGCCGCGCGCCTGGCCTGGGACCGCACCCTGGGCTGGTTCGGCCGCTATCTCGCCTAGGCACCTGACGGAGACCTCTGATGCCGCAACTGCGTATCCCCGCCGTCTACATGCGTGGCGGTTCCAGCAAGGGCGTGTTCTTTCATGCCCGCGACCTGCCGCCGGCCGGTCCGGCGCGCGATGCGCTGCTGCTGCGGGTGATCGGCAGCCCCGATCCCTACGGCAAGCAGATCGACGGCCTGGGCGGAGCCACCTCCAGCACCAGCAAGGTGGTGGTGATCGCGCCCTCCTGCCGCCCGGACTGTGACGTCGACTATCTGTTCGGCGCCCCGGCCATCGAGGTGCCGGTGATCGACTGGTCGGGCAACTGCGGCAATCTCAGCGCCGCCGTCGGCCCCTTCGCCATCAGCGAGGGCCTGGTCCAGGCGCCGCGCGACGGTCTGGCCAGGGTGCGCATCTGGCAGGCCAATCTGGGCAAGCGCATCCTCGCCCACGTTCCCATGGCCAATGGCGAGGTGCAGGAGGAGGGCGATTTTCGCTTCGACGGCATGGCCTTTCCGGCCGCCGAGGTGGTGCTCGACTTTCTCGATCCGGCGGGCAGCGACGGCAGTGTGCTGCCCACCGGGCGGGCGGTCGACGAACTGGACGTCCCGGGACTGGGCCGGCTGCCGGTGACCCTGCTCAATGCCGGTAATCCTACCGTCTTCGTGCGCGCCGAGACCCTGGGCCTGAGCGGCACCGAAACCCAGGCGCAGGTCAACGGCGATGGGCCGCTACTGGCGCGCCTGGAGGCCCTGCGCGCGGCGGGCGCAGTGGCCATGGGGCTGGCCGCGACCGCCGCCCAGGCCACGGCGGAGCGGCCACATACGCCCAAGCTGTGCCTGATCGCCCCACCTCAGACCTACCGGGTGGCGGGTGGCAAGCAGGTCCAGGCCGAGGAACTCGACGTCATCGCGCGGATGATCTCCATGGGCAAGCTGCACCACGCCATCCCCGGCACCGGCGCGGTCGCCGTGGCGGTGGCCGCGGCACTGCCGGGGACCCTGGTCCACACCCTGACCGGCGACCTGGACGGCCGCCAGGTCCGCATAGGCCATACCGCCGGCACCGTGGCGGTCGGCGCCCGGGCGCGCGAGGTCGGCGGCGTCTGGCAGGTGGAAAAGGCCAGCATGAGTCGCAGCGCCCGGCGCCTGATGGAAGGCTGGGTACGGGTACCGGCAGAGTAGGTTGGGTTGAGCGTAGCGAAGGCCAACGGAGGGATACCTCGG
>NZ_BBIT01000030.1 GCF_000730625.1 Pseudomonas oryzihabitans NBRC 102199
GTCGGCACAGACCTTGGTCAGCGCTGCGGTCAGAGTGGTCTTGCCATGGTCAACGTGACCGATGGTGCCCACGTTCAGGTGCGGTTTGTTACGTTCGAATTTTTCTTTAGCCACGAGATAAAACCTCTAGTCAAAGCGCTGATTAAGCTTGTTTCTTGATGATGGCTTCGGCGATGTTCGACGGAGCTTCGGCGTACTTGGAGAACTCCATGGAGTAGCTTGCGCGACCCTGAGACATGGAGCGGACATCCGTAGCGTAGCCAAACATCTCGCCCAGCGGAACCTCGGCACGGATGACCTTGCCGGTCACGGTGTCTTCCATACCTTGGATCAGGCCACGACGACGGTTCAGGTCGCCCATGACGTCGCCCATGTAGTCTTCCGGGGTCACGACCTCGACCTTCATGATCGGCTCGAGCAGCACGGCACCACCCTTCTGGGTGAGCTGCTTGGTCGCCATGGAGGCAGCGATCTTGAACGCCATCTCGTTGGAGTCGACGTCGTGGTAGGAACCGTCGAACACAGCGGCCTTCAGGCCAAGCAGCGGATAGCCGGCAACGATACCGTTCTTCATCTGCTCTTCGATGCCCTTCTGGATCGCCGGGATGTATTCCTTCGGAATCACACCGCCCACGACTTCGCTGACGAACTCCAGACCTTCCTGACCTTCGTCGGCCGGTGCGAAGCGAATCCAGCAGTGACCGAACTGGCCACGACCACCCGACTGACGAACGAACTTGCCTTCGATCTCGCAGGTGTTGCGGATGGTTTCGCGGTAGGCGACCTGAGGCTTACCGATGTTCGCTTCCACGCCGAATTCGCGCTTCATGCGGTCCACCAGGATGTCCAGGTGCAGCTCGCCCATGCCGGAGATGATGGTCTGACCGGACTCTTCGTCGGTCTTGACGCGGAACGAGGGGTCTTCCTGGGCCAGCTTGCCCAGTGCGATGCCCATCTTTTCCTGGTCGGCCTTGGTCTTCGGCTCGACGGCGACCGAGATCACCGGCTCCGGGAAGTCCATGCGCTCGAGGATGATCGGCTTTTCGATCGAGCACAGGGTGTCACCGGTGGTGACGTCCTTCATGCCGATCAGGGCGGCGATGTCGCCAGCGCGAACTTCCTTGATCTCTTCACGGGTGTTGGCGTGCATCTGCACCATACGGCCGACGCGTTCCTTCTTGCCCTTCACCGAGTTGATGACGGAGTCACCGGAGCTCAGTACACCCGAGTAGACGCGGGCGAAGGTCAGGGTACCCACGAAGGGGTCGGTAGCGATCTTGAACGCCAGAGCCGAGAAGGGCTCGTTGTCGTCTGCATGACGCTCGTCGGTGATTTCCTCGTTGTCCGGGTTGGTACCCTTGATCGCGGGAATCTCGATGGGCGCCGGCAGGAAGTCGATCACGGCGTCCAGAACCAGGGGCACGCCCTTGTTCTTGAAGGACGAACCGCAGACGGCCGGGACGATTTCGCAGGCGATGGTACGCTGACGCAGGCCGGCCTTGATCTCGTCGATCGACAGCTCGCCCTCTTCCAGGTACTTGTTCATCAGCTCTTCGTTGGCTTCGGCAGCAGCCTCGACCATGTTGGAGCGCCACTGCTCGGCATCGGCCAGCATGCCCGCAGGAATCTCTTCCTCGCGATAGGTCATGCCCTGGTCGTCATCGTTCCAGAAGATGGCGTTCATCTTCAGCAGGTCGATCTGGCCCTGGAAGTTCTCTTCCGCGCCAATGGCCAGCTGAACCGGGACCGGAGTGTGGCCCAGGCGCTTCTTGATCTGCTCGACGACGCGCAGGAAGTTGGCGCCGGCACGGTCCATCTTGTTGACGTAGACGATGCGCGGTACGCCGTACTTGTTGGCCTGACGCCATACGGTTTCGGACTGAGGCTCGACACCGGAGGTGCCGCAGAACACCACGACCGCACCGTCCAGCACGCGCAGGGAACGCTCCACCTCAATGGTGAAGTCCACGTGGCCGGGGGTATCGATGATGTTTACGCGGTACTTGTCGTACTGCTTGGTCGAACCGGACCAGAACGCGGTGGTGGCAGCGGAGGTGATGGTGATACCACGCTCCTGCTCCTGCACCATCCAGTCCATGGTCGCAGCGCCGTCGTGAACCTCACCCATTTTGTGGTTCACGCCGGTGTAGAACAGAATCCGCTCGGTAGTAGTCGTCTTACCTGCGTCCACGTGGGCGCAGATACCGATGTTCCGATAGCGGTTAATAGCGGTTGTACGAGCCATAAGGTCCTCGCTTGATTGGAAGCGCTAGGCTTAGAAGCGGTAGTGCGAGAAGGCCTTGTTGGCTTCTGCCATGCGATGCACGTCTTCGCGCTTCTTGACTGCGGCACCCTTGCCTTCAAAAGCGTCCATGAGTTCACCCGCCAGGCGCAGAGCCATGGACTTCTCACCACGCTTGCGCGCGGAGTCCACCAGCCAGCGCATGGCCAGGGCATTACGACGGGAAGGACGAACCTCAACCGGCACCTGGTAGGTAGCACCGCCGACACGGCGGGACTTCACTTCGACCAGCGGAGCGATGGCGTCGAGCGCTTTTTCGAAAACTTCCAGGGGTTCGGCATTCTTGGAACGCTCTTTGACCTTGTCCAGAGCACCATAAACGATACGCTCGGCAACGGCTTTCTTGCCGCTCTCCATCACGTGGTTCATGAACTTGGCCAGGATCTGGCTTCCGTATTTCGGATCGTCAAGTATTTCGCGCTTGGCCGCTACACGACGTCTTGGCATTGATAAGCCCTCAAAACGGTCTTCAGGTTAGCTCGGGACTCGTTGCCCGACCTTACTCTTATCGACTCGAACAAAAAGAAAGGTGGTTACTTCGGACGCTTGGTGCCGTACTTGGAACGGCCCTGCTTGCGGTCCTTCACACCGGTGGTGTCCAGCGAGCCGCGCACGGTGTGATAACGCACACCCGGCAGATCCTTGACCCGGCCACCGCGGATCAGCACGACGCTGTGTTCCTGCAGGTTGTGACCTTCACCGCCGATGTAGGAGGTGACTTCGAAGCCGTTGGTCAGACGCACACGGCAGACCTTCCGCAGTGCGGAGTTGGGCTTCTTGGGAGTGGTGGTGTACACGCGGGTGCACACGCCACGACGTTGCGGGCAGTTTTGCAGCGCAGGTACGTCGGATTTCTCGACGATACGCTTGCGTGCACTACGCACCAGCTGGTTGATAGTTGCCATCTATAGCTCCACTGATTGTCTTGCGACATAAACGAAATAGCAGAACGTCAGTCCTGCCCATTTTCGGGGAACGAAAGTCTAAAGAGCTTCGGCGCCCCAGTCAAGACAAAGCCCCCGGACACCTGGGGCGCCGGGGGCTTTGTCAAGCGAGACCTGCTACCGAACTCAGCTGGCGCTGGAGTTCAGCGCTTCGGTCAGGGCGGCTTCGGCCTCGCTGGCGCTCACGCGCTGCGGCTTGCCGAGTTCGCGCTGGCGCTTGCGCTCGCTGTGGTAGGCCAGACCGGTACCGGCCGGGATCAGACGACCCACCACCACGTTTTCCTTCAGGCCGCGCAGGAAGTCGCGCTTGCCAGTCACGGCGGCCTCGGTCAGGACACGGGTGGTCTCCTGGAAGGAAGCGGCCGAGATGAAGGACTCGGTGGACAGCGAAGCCTTGGTGATACCCAGCAGCACTCGCTCGTACTTGGCGACGAAGCGATCATTGCCGACCAGCTGCTCGTTCTCTTCCAGGACGTGGGTCAGTTCGACCTGATCGCCCTTGATGAAGCTCGAGTCGCCGGTGTCGCTCACCTCGACCTTGCGCAGCATCTGCCGCAGGATGGTCTCGATGTGCTTGTCGTTGATCTTCACGCCCTGCAGGCGGTACACGTCCTGGATCTCGTTGACGATGTACTTGGCCAGCGCGCTGACACCCAGCAGACGCAGGATGTCGTGCGGGTTGCTCGGACCGTCGGAGATGACTTCGCCGCGGCTTACCTGCTCGCCTTCGAAGACGTTCAGGTGGCGCCACTTCGGAATCAGCTCCTCGTAGGGATCGGTGCCATCGGTCGGGGTGATGACCAGACGACGCTTGCCCTTGGTTTCCTTGCCGAAGGAGATGGTACCGCTGATCTCCGCCAGGATTGCCGGCTCCTTGGGACGACGCGCCTCGAAGAGGTCGGCCACGCGGGGCAGACCACCGGTGATGTCGCGGGTCTTGGAGGTTTCCTGGGGGATACGGGCGATAACGTCACCCACATGCACCTTGGCACCGTCGCTCAGGTTGACCAGCGCGTTCGGCGGCAGGAAGTACTGGGCCGGTACGTCGGTACCCGGCAGCAGCAGGTCCTTGCCGTTGGCGTCGATCAGCTTCACGGCCGGACGGATGTCCTTGCCGGAAGTCGGGCGATCCTTGGCGTCGAGCACCTCGATGTTGGTCAGACCGGTCAGTTCGTCGGTCTGGCGCTTGATGGTGATGCCCTCCTCCATGCCGACGAAGGCCACGGTACCGTCCATCTCGGTGACAATGGGGTGGGTGTGCGGGTCCCACTTGGCGACGATGGCGCCAGCGTCGACCTTGTCGCCTTCCTTGACCGAGATCACCGCACCGTAGGGCAGCTTGTAGCGCTCGCGCTCACGACCGAAGTCGTCGGCGATCGCCAGCTCACCGGAACGGGACACGGCAACCAGGGCACCGTCGGCACGTTCGACGTGCTTCAGGTTGTGCAGGCGGATGGCACCGCCGTTCTTGACCTGGACGCTGTCGGCCGCGGAAGTCCGGCTGGCCGCACCACCGATGTGGAAGGTACGCATGGTCAGCTGGGTACCCGGCTCACCGATGGACTGGGCGGCGATGACGCCGACCGCTTCACCGATGTTGACCTGGTGACCACGGGCCAGATCGCGACCGTAGCACTTGGCGCAGATGCCATGACGGGTTTCGCAGGTGATCGGCGAACGCACCACGACTTCGTCGACGCTGTTGAGCTCGAGGAACTCGACCCAGCGCTCGTCGACCAGGGTGCCGGCCGGCACGATGATCTCTTCGGTACCCGGCTTGGGCACGTCGCGGGCGATGACCCGACCCAGAACGCGCTCACCCAGGGGCTCGACCACGTCGCCGCCTTCAATGTGCGGGGTCATGATCAGGCCGCGCTCGGTACCGCAGTCGACCTCGGTCACCACCAGATCCTGGGCCACGTCGACGAGACGACGGGTCAGGTAACCGGAGTTCGCGGTCTTCAGAGCGGTATCCGCCAGACCCTTACGGGCACCGTGGGTGGAGATGAAGTACTGGAGTACGTTCAGACCCTCACGGAAGTTGGCGGTGATGGGCGTCTCGATGATGAAGCCGTCCGGCTTGGCCATCAGACCACGCATGCCGGCGAGCTGACGAATCTGGGCCGCGGAACCCCGGGCGCCGGAATCGGCCATCATGTACATGGAGTTGAAGGACTCCTGGTCGACTTCCTTGCCCTCGCGGTCGATGACCTTCTCTTTCGAGAGGTTGGTCATCATCGCCTTGGACACTTCGTCGTTGGCCTTCGACCAGAGGTCGATCACCTTGTTGTACTTCTCGCCCTGGGTCACCAGGCCGGAGGCGTACTGGCTCTCGATCTCCTTCACCTCGGCGGTGGCGGCATCGATGATGCGTGCCTTCTCGTCCGGGATGACGAAGTCGTTGACGCCGATGGAGACGCCGGACAGGGTCGAATAGGCGAAACCGGTGTACATCAGCTGGTCGGCGAAGATGACGGTGTCCTTCAGACCCACCACGCGGTAGCAGTGGTTGATCAGCTTGGAGATGGCCTTCTTCTTCATCGACTGGTTGACCACGTCGTACGGCAGACCGGCGGGCACGACCTGGAACAGCAGCGCACGGCCAACGGTGGTGTCGACGATGCGGGTGTTCTTGGTCAGGCTGCCGTCCTTGTGACGGATGGTCTCGTTGATGCGCACCTTGACCTTGGCGTGCAGCGCGGCTTCGCCGGCACGGAAGACGCGATCGACTTCCTGCAGGTCGGCGAACACGCGGCCTTCGCCCTTGGCGTTGATGGCTTCACGGGTCATGTAGTACAGACCCAGAACCACGTCCTGCGACGGCACGATGATCGGCTCGCCGTTAGCGGGCGACAGAATGTTGTTGGTCGACATCATCAGGGCGCGCGCTTCCAGCTGGGCTTCCAGCGTCAGCGGCACGTGCACGGCCATCTGGTCACCGTCGAAGTCGGCGTTGTACGCGGCGCAGACCAGCGGGTGCAGCTGGATCGCCTTGCCTTCGATGAGGACCGGCTCGAACGCCTGGATGCCCAGACGGTGCAGGGTCGGGGCGCGGTTGAGCAGCACGGGGTGTTCGCGGATGACTTCGGCGAGAACGTCCCAGACCTCGGGCAGTTCGCGCTCGACCATCTTCTTGGCGGCCTTGATGGTGGTCGCCATGCCACGGGCTTCCAGCTTGCCGAAGATGAACGGCTTGAACAGCTCCAGGGCCATCTTCTTGGGCAGACCGCACTGGTGCAGACGCAGGGTCGGGCCCACGGTGATCACGGAACGACCCGAGTAGTCGACGCGCTTGCCCAGCAGGTTCTGACGGAAACGACCCTGCTTGCCCTTGATCATGTCGGCCAGGGACTTCAGCGGGCGCTTGTTGGAACCGGTGATGGCACGACCGCGACGGCCGTTGTCCAGCAGGGCGTCAACGGCTTCCTGCAGCATGCGCTTCTCGTTGCGCACGATGATGTCGGGCGCAGCCAGGTCGAGCAGCCGCTTGAGGCGGTTGTTCCGGTTGATGACGCGACGATAGAGATCGTTCAGGTCGGAGGTCGCGAAGCGGCCGCCATCCAGCGGCACCAGCGGACGCAGGTCCGGCGGCAGCACGGGCAGCACGGTCATGACCATCCACTCCGGCTTGTTGCCGGAGCCCTGGAAGGCTTCCATCAGCTTCAGGCGCTTGGACAGCTTCT
This sequence comes from Pseudomonas oryzihabitans NBRC 102199, assembly GCF_000730625.1. Classification (GTDB taxonomy): domain Bacteria; phylum Pseudomonadota; class Gammaproteobacteria; order Pseudomonadales; family Pseudomonadaceae; genus Chryseomonas; species Chryseomonas oryzihabitans. The sequence continues at coordinate 6,930 of NZ_BBIT01000030.1, forward strand.
TGATCTTGGTCTCGGAGTTGGTCTGCGGAATCTCTTCGCGCAGGCGGCCGATCTCGTGCTCCAGATCAATGGCGCCGAGCAGTTGGAACACGGCTTCCGCACCCATGCGGGCATCGAAGTCGTCGCCGAACTCTTCCAGGGCCTCGAAGTACTGTTCGTCGTTGAGCAGCTGGTACTTCTCGAGGGTGGTCATGCCCGGGTCGATCACCACGTAGCTCTCGAAATAGAGCACGCGCTCGATGTCACGCAGGGTCATGTCCAGCAGCAGGCCGATACGGGACGGCAGCGACTTCAGGAACCAGATGTGGGCGACGGGCGAAGCCAGTTCGATGTGGCCCATGCGCTCGCGGCGCACCTTGGCCAGGGCGACTTCCACGCCGCACTTCTCGCAGATCACGCCGCGGTGCTTGAGGCGCTTGTACTTTCCGCACAGGCACTCGTAGTCCTTGACCGGGCCAAAGATCTTGGCGCAGAACAGACCATCGCGCTCGGGCTTGAAGGTACGGTAGTTGATGGTCTCCGGCTTCTTCACTTCACCGAACGACCAGGAACGAATCATCTCGGGCGAGGCCAGACCGATACGGATGGCATCGAACTCTTCGAGTTGACCCTGGTTTTTCAACAGATTGAGCAAGTCTTTCAAGGCCTTTCCTCCTCACGGACCGGAGACGACCGCCGCGCGGTCGTCTCCTCTAGGGTCTCGTGTTATTCGGTTTCCAGTTCGATATCGATGCCGAGCGAGCGGATTTCCTTGATCAGTACGTTGAAGGACTCGGGCATGCCGGCCTCCATGCGGTGATCCCCGTCCACGATGTTCTTGTACATCTTGGTCCGGCCGTTCACATCGTCCGACTTCACCGTCAGCATTTCCTGCAGGGTGTAAGCCGCGCCATAGGCCTCCAGTGCCCAGACCTCCATCTCCCCGAAACGCTGACCACCGAACTGCGCCTTACCACCCAGCGGCTGCTGGGTAACCAGGCTGTAGGAGCCGGTGGAACGGGCGTGCATCTTGTCGTCCACCAGGTGGTTCAGCTTGAGCATGTACATGTAGCCAACGGTGGTGGTGCGTTCGAAGGCGTTGCCGGTGCGACCGTCATACAGACGCATCTGGCCGCTCTCGGGCAGATCGGCCAGCTTCAGCATAGCCTTGATCTCGCGCTCCTTGGCACCGTCGAATACCGGCGTGGCCATGGGCACACCGCCACGCAGGTTCTTCGCCAGGTCGAGGATTTCCTGATCGCTCAGGTCGTCCAGCTTCTCCTGACGGCCACCGATCTCGTTGTAGATCTCGTGCAGGAAGCCACGCAGTTCGGCGACCTTGCGCTGCTCTTCGATCATCACGTTGATCTTCTCGCCCAGGCCCTTGGCCGCGAGGCCCAGGTGGGTTTCGAGGATCTGACCGACGTTCATCCGCGAAGGTACGCCCAGCGGGTTCAGCACGATGTCCACCGGCGTGCCGTTGGCGTCGTAGGGCATGTCTTCGACCGGCATGATCACCGAGACCACACCCTTGTTACCGTGGCGACCGGCCATCTTGTCGCCCGGCTGGATGCGGCGCTTGATGGCGAGGTAGACCTTGACGATCTTCAGTACGCCCGGAGCCAGGTCATCGCCCTGCTGCAGCTTGCGCTTCTTGTCTTCGAACTTGTCGTCCAGCAGCTGGCGACGGTCGGACAGGTAGGCCTGGGCCTTTTCCAGCTGCTCGTTGTGAGCATCTTCCGCCATGCGCAGCTTGAACCACTGGCCGCGCTCGAGGCCGTTCAGGTACTCGTCGGTGATAACGGCACCCTTCTTGACCGCCGGACCGCCTTCGGCGACCTGACCAACCAGAGCCTGACGCAGACGCTCGAAGGTCGCGCCTTCGACGATGCGGAACTCTTCGTTCAGGTCCTTGCGGATCTCGTCGAGCTGGGACTTCTCGATGGCCAGGGCGCGGGAGTCGCGCTCGACACCGTCACGGGTGAAGACCTGGACGTCGATGACGGTACCCTTGGTGCCGGTGGGCACGCGCAGGGAGGTGTCCTTAACATCGCTGGCCTTTTCGCCGAAGATGGCGCGCAGCAGCTTCTCTTCCGGGGTCAGCTGGGTTTCGCCCTTGGGCGTGACCTTGCCGACCAGGATGTCACCGGCACCGACTTCGGCACCGACGTAGACGATACCGGCCTCGTCCAGCTTGTTCAGCGCAGCCTCACCCACGTTCGGGATGTCGGAGGTGATCTCCTCCGGGCCGAGCTTGGTGTCACGGGCCACACAGGTCAGTTCCTGGATGTGGATAGTGGTGAAGCGGTCTTCCTGTACAACGCGCTCCGACAGACAGATGGAGTCTTCGAAGTTGAAGCCGTTCCAGGGCATGAAGGCCACGCGCATGTTCTGACCCAGTGCCAGCTCGCCCATATCGGTCGAGGGGCCATCGGCCAGGATGTCGAACTTGGCCACCTGATCACCCTTGCTCACCAGCGGACGCTGGTTGATGCAGGTGTTCTGGTTGGAACGGGTGTACTTGGTCAGGTTGTAGATGTCGACGCCGGCTTCACCGGTCTCGACTTCGTCATCGTTGACCCGCACCACGATACGGCTGGCATCGACGGAGTCGATCACGCCACCCCGACGGGCCACGACGCAGACGCCGGAGTCACGGGCGACGTTGCGCTCCATGCCGGTACCCACCAGCGGCTTGTCCGAACGCAGGGTCGGTACGGCCTGACGCTGCATGTTCGAACCCATCAACGCGCGGTTGGCGTCGTCGTGCTCGAGGAACGGAATCAGCGAGGCGGCGACGGAGACGACCTGCTTGGGCGAAACGTCCATCAGGGTGACGTCTTCGGGCGCCTTGACGGTGAATTCGTTCAGGTGACGCACGGCCACCAGCTCGTCGATCAGCCGGTTGTTCTCGTCCAGCCCGGCGGAGGCCTGGGCGATCACGTGGTTGGCTTCTTCGATGGCCGACAGGAAGACGATCTCGTCAGTGGCTACGCCGTCCTTGACCATGCGGTACGGGCTTTCGAGGAAGCCGTACTGGTTGGTGCGGGCATAGGCAGCCAGGGAATTGATCAGGCCGATGTTCGGACCTTCCGGCGTTTCGATCGGGCAGACCCGGCCGTAGTGCGTCGGGTGTACGTCACGGACTTCGAAGCCGGCGCGCTCACGGGTCAGACCGCCCGGGCCGAGTGCGGAGACACGGCGCTTGTGGGTGATCTCCGACAGCGGGTTGTTCTGGTCCATGAACTGGGACAGCTGGCTGGAACCGAAGAATTCCTTTATCGCGGCGGCCACCGGCTTGGCGTTGATCAGGTCTTGCGGCATCAGGCCTTCGCTTTCGGCCATGGACAGGCGTTCCTTGACGGCACGCTCTACCCGCACCAGGCCCACGCGGAACTGGTTCTCGGCCATTTCACCGACGCAACGGACGCGACGGTTGCCCAGGTGGTCGATGTCGTCGACGATGCCCTTGCCGTTACGGATGTCGACCAGGGTCTTGAGCACGTCGACGATGTCTTCGCGGCTCAGGACGCCCGAGCCTTCGATGGCGTCGCGACCGATACGGCGGTTGAACTTCATGCGGCCGACGGCGGACAGGTCGTAACGCTCGGCGCTGAAGAACAGGTTGTTGAACAGGGTCTCGGCAGCTTCCTTGGTCGGCGGCTCGCCAGGACGCATCAGCCGATAGATTTCGACCAGGGCTTCCAGCTGGTTGCCGGTGGAATCGATCTTCAGGGTATCTGAGATGAACGGGCCACAGTCGATGTCGTTGGTGTACAGCGTCTCGAGCCGTACGACATTGGCCTTGGCCATCTTGGCCAGCATGTCCAGGGTCAGCTCGGTGTTGCACTCGGCGATGATCTCGCCGGTGGACGGGTGCACGATGGCCTTGGCGGTGGTACGGCCAATGACGTAATCGAAGGGCACTTCCAGCTCGGTGATGCCGGACTTCTCCAGCTGGTTGATGTGGCGAGCGGTCACGCGACGGCCCTGCTCCACGATCACCTTGCCGGTTTCGTCCTTGATGTCGAAGCTGGCGATGTCACCACGCAGGCGCTGGAGCACCAGTTCCAGATTCAGGGTCTCGCCCTTGATGTGGAAGACGTTGGTGTCATAGAAGGCATCCAGCACTTCTTCGGTGCTGTAGCCGAGCGCGCGCAACAGTACCGAGGCCGGCAGCTTGCGGCGCCGGTCGATACGCACGAACACGGCGTCCTTGGGGTCGAACTCGAAGTCCAGCCAGGAGCCGCGGTAGGGAATGATGCGCGCCGAGTACAGCAGCTTGCCCGAGCTGTGGGTCTTGCCGCGGTCGTGATCGAAGAACACGCCCGGGCTGCGGTGCAGCTGGGACACGATGACACGCTCGGTACCGTTGATGATGAAGGTACCGTTCTCGGTCATCAGGGGGATTTCCCCCATGTAGACTTCCTGCTCCTTGATGTCCTTGATCGCCTTGTTCGACGACTCGCGGTCGAAAATGATCAGGCGAACCTTGACCCGCAGCGGGACGGCGAAGGTCACCCCGCGCAGGACGCATTCCTTGACATCGAAAGCCGGCTCGCCCAGGCGATAGCCGACGTATTCCAGGGCCGCATTGCCGGAATAGCTGATAATCGGGAAAACGGACTTGAAGGCCGCATGCAGGCCGATATCGCGGAACTGGTCTTTGCCTGCGCCCGCCTGCAGGAATTCGCGGTACGAATCCAGTTGGATAGCCAGCAAATAGGGCACGTCCATGACGTGCGGCAACTTGCTAAAGTCCTTGCGGATACGTTTTTTCTCAGTGTATGAGTAAGCCATCAGCGTTCCCCAGCTTGGTCACCAGCTTGTTTGGCCTCTCCGACGGGAGCAGCCGGAAAATCGTGCAAACCCTTGGTTTGCCGCACCCCGAGAGCGAGGTGGATACAGCGCGTTTTGCCAGGCGGATATGCTCGCCCTGCACAAAACGGCAAAAGGCCGGTGGCGTTTGCCACCAGCCATCAGCCGAACGTGAGACGTTCTGGCTGTAGACGCAAGAACCGAACTTACTTGAGCTCGACCTTGGCGCCTGCTTCTTCCAGAGACTTCTTGGCAGCCTCGGCTTCCTCTTTGGAAACGCCTTCCTTGACGACGCCCGGGGCGCCGTCAACGACAGCCTTGGCTTCTTTCAGGCCCAGACCGGTCAGTTCACGAACGACCTTGATGACGTTCACTTTCTTGTCGCCGGCTTCGGTCAACATGATGGTGAATTCGGTCTGCTCTTCGACGACGGCAGCGGCAGCAGCCGGGCCAGCGGCAACGGCGGCAGCGGCGGTCACGCCGAACTTCTCTTCCATCGCCTTGATCAGTTCCACCACTTGCATGACGGACATTTCGGATACGGCGTTGATGATGTCTTCGTTGGTCAGAGCCATGACTCTATATTCCTATAACAGGGTGCGGCTTCAGGCCGCAAATAATAAGAAAGACTTGCAGGAAACGCAGCACGCCTGATCAGGCGGCGGCAGCTTCCTTTTGGTCGCGAATGGCGGCGAGGGTACGAGCCAGCTTGCTGGTAGCGCCCTGGATGACGCTCATCAGCTGGGACACAGCTTCGTCGTAGGTCGGCAGCGATGCCAGTACGTCGATCTGGTTAGCCGGAATGAGCTTGCCTTCGAACGCGGCGGCCTTGATCTCGAACTTGTCCTGACCCTTGGCGAAATCCTTGAAGATACGGGCGGCAGCGCCCGGATGCTCCTGGGAGAACGCGATCAGGGTCGGGCCCTTGAAGGTGTCGTTGAGGACGTCGAAAGACGTACCTTCAACGGCACGACGCAGCAGGGTGTTACGTACGACACGTACATAGACACCGGCCGCGCGGGCCTCTTTACGGAGTCCGGTCATGGCACCCACAGTCACGCCACGGGCATCGGCCACGACAGCGGACAGGGCACCTTGGGCAGCCTCGTTGACTTCAGCGACGATAGCCTTCTTGTCTTCGAGTTTGATTGCCACGGGTTTAACTCCTGGATGTTACCGTTTCGCCCGATGGACTGGGCGGCGTTTTGGTGTCTGACTCGGTAACCGAATCGGGAGCACCATCTGCGTAGGCTAGGGTTTCCCCGGTTTAAGACCTGCGTCCCCTACGGTCTTGGACAGCCCCCGCCAGGCAGGGACCCCAATCTTGGCGCCGTGCCCGAGGGCACGGCGACTTGCAACTTGCTTAGGCTTCCAGGGAAGCCTGGTCGATCTGCAGACCCGGGCCCATGGTGGAGCTCAGGGTGATGCGCTTGACGTAGATGCCCTTGGAGGTCGAGGGCTTCAGGCGCTTCAGGTCGGCCAGCAGAGCTTCAACGTTCTGCTTCAGCTTCACGGGCTCGAAATCGATCTTGCCAACTGAAGCGTGGATGATGCCGTTCTTGTCGGTACGGAAGCGCACCTGACCAGCCTTGGCATTCTTGACGGCGGTAGCGACGTCCGGGGTCACGGTGCCAACCTTGGGGTTGGGCATCAGACCGCGCGGGCCGAGCAGCTGACCCAGCTGGCCAACAACGCGCATGGCGTCCGGCGAGGCGATGACGACGTCGTAGTTCAGGTCGCCGGCCTTCATTTCGGCAGCCAGTTCGTCCATGCCGACTTTCTCGGCACCAGCGGCCAGCGCAGCTTCGGCATTGGCACCCTGGGTGAACACGGCAACGCGAACCGACTTGCCAGTGCCGTTGGGCAGCACGGTGGCGCCACGGACGACCTGGTCGGATTTACGCGGATCCACGCCCAGGTTCACGGAGACGTCGATGGACTCCTTGAACTTGATGGTGGACAGCTCGGCCAGCAGGGCTGCAGCTTCTTCGAAGCCGTACTGCTTGCCAGCCTGGATTTTTTCGGCGATAGCCTTTTGACGCTTAGTGAGCTTGGCCATTACACGCCCTCCACATTCAGACCCATGCTACGAGCGGAACCGGCGATGGTACGCACGGCGGCGTCCATATCGGCGGCGGTGAGATCGGCATTCTTGGTCTTGGCGATCTCTTCCAGCTGGGCGCGGGTGACGGTACCGACCTTCTGGCTGTTGGGACGAGCGGAACCGCTCTGAATGCCAGCAGCCTTCTTGAGCAGCACCGAAGCCGGGGTGCTCTTGATTTCGAAGGTGAAGCTGCGGTCGCTGTACACGGTGATGATCACCGGGGTGGGCAGACCGGGCTCCATGCCCTGGGTGCGGGCGTTGAACGCCTTGCAGAATTCCATGATGTTGACGCCGTGCTGACCCAGCGCCGGACCGACCGGCGGGCTCGGGTTGGCTTGAGCGGCCTTAACCTGCAGCTTGATGTAAGCCTGAATCTTCTTAGCCATGTGCTACTCCAATGATGGGTTCAACGCCCCGCGGGGCTCCCCAATTACTTGCTATATCCCAGTGACGACAAAACCCCGCAGCCTGGGCTACGGGGTGAGGGATGCGGACAACCTAGACCTTTTCGACCTGGCTGAACTCAAGCTCCACAGGGGTCGACCGACCAAAGATCAGTACCGCCACGTGGATGCGACTCTTCTCGTAATTCACTTCTTCGACGACGCCGTTGAAGTCGGCGAACGGACCATCTACCACCCGAACCGTTTCGCCAGCCTCGAACAGGGTCTTCGGCTTGGGCTTGTCGCTGCTGTCGGAGACACGACGCAGGATTGCGTCCGCCTCACGATCAGTGATGGGTGCCGGCTTATCGGCGGTACCGCCGATGAAGCCCATGACCCGAGGGGTATCCTTGACCAGGTGCCAGGTCCCTTCGTTCATTTCCATCTGCACCAGGACGTAGCCCGGGAAAAACTTGCGCTCGCTCTTGCGCTTCTGGCCATTGCGCATTTCCACCACTTCTTCGGTGGGCACGAGAATGTCGCCGAACTGGTCTTCCATTTCGTGCAGCTTGACGCGCTCGATCAACGAACGCATGACATGCTTCTCGTAACCCGAGTAGGCATGCACGACGTACCAACGCTTAGCCACGGCGAACCCTTTCAACCAACAATCGTGGAAACCAGCCAACCAAGCAGGGAGTCGAGCCCCCACAACAACAAAGCCATCACGAGCACCACGGCAACCACGATCAGCGTGGTCTGAGTGGTCTCTTGCCGGGTAGGCCAGACAACCTTGCGAATCTCGGTACGGGCGTCTTTCAGCAAGCCAAAGAAGGCCTGCCCCTTGGCGGTCTGCAGGGCAACAAAGGCAGCAATGGCTGCCAGCACCAACAGACCTACCACTCGATACAGGATGGACTGAGCAGCGAAGTAGTGGTTGGCAACAACACCGACCGCTACCAGAACGACAACCACCAGCCACTTCAGCGCATCGAAGCGCGACTCTTTGGCTTCCGCCTTGATGCTCATTGCATGAATCCTGTAAGGAGTGCCAGATGGGAATCTGGCAGGCCAGGAGGGAATCGAACCCCCAACCTGCGGTTTTGGAGACCGCCGCTCTGCCAATTGAGCTACTGGCCTGTAACTTGAATCAGGCCGACCATTATGCCGGCCTGACAGCCCAAGATCAATCGATTACTCGATGATCTTGGCAACCACG
>NZ_BBIT01000029.1 GCF_000730625.1 Pseudomonas oryzihabitans NBRC 102199
GGGAAGCCCAACCGCGAATCCCTCACGACGACTGCAGATGCCGCTCCCGCTGTTCCTGGCGCTCCTTGGCTTCCACGCTGAGGGTCGCGGTGGGTCTCAGCAGCAGCCGCGCGAGGCCGATAGGTTCGCCGGTCTCCTGGCACCAGCCGTAGTCGTCGCGGGCCAGGCGCTCCAAGGCAGCGTCGATCTTGTCCAGCAGCTTCTTTTCCCGTTCCAGCTGGCGCAGTTGCCACTGGCGTTCCTGCTCGGCATTGCCGATGTCAGCCGGATCGCCGTGGGTGTCCAGGCCGCGCAGGTCTTCCACCTGCTCGTCGATCAGGCGCTGCAGATCGCCACGCTGGGTCAGCAGCAACTGGCGAAAGAATGCGCGCTGGACCTCGTTCATGTAGTCCGCGGCAGGTAGCGCCAGCAGTTCTTCAGCGGTCATCGACCAGCCCTCCATCCGCAAATGTTATATTATAACACTTAATAGCCGCTCTAGCCCGCTTCTGCCAGCCGTAGAATCCATCACAAAAATTCCGTAGTGCCTCAGCCCAAACCACTACACAAAGGCAAAAGCCTGTGCGAAAGTAGCGCTACAACCTGTATGACAACCTTACAACCACATAAGCAGGTCTCCATGTTCGCCAAGGTTCCCGCCAATGTCCTGAGCGACAGTGTCGCTCAGCAGCTGCTGGACAAGATCGAAGCCGGCGTCTTCGCCCCCGGCAGCAAGATCCCCAGCGAAGCCCTGCTCTCCGAAGCCTTCGGCGTCAGCCGTACCGTGGTGCGCGAGGCCATCTCCCGCCTGAAGAACGAAGGCGTGCTGCAGCCCCAGCAGGGTCGCGGCATCTTCGTCACCGCTCACGCCAGCATCCGTCCGCTGCGCATCGACGCCGACGAAGCCAGCCTGCCCGGCAGCGTCTTCCACCTGCTGGACCTGCGTCGCGCCATCGAGGCCGAGATCGCCTCCGAAGCCGCCATCAACCGCAGCGAGACCGATCTGGTCGCCATCGACGAGGCCCTGGCCGCCATCGACGAAGAGGTCGCCGACGGCCAAGACGGCGTACGCGCCGACGTGGCCTTCCATCGCACCATCGCCCAGGCCACCGGCAATCCCTACTTCATCAGGACCCTGGAATTCGTCAGCCAGTACCTGGAGACGGCCACCCGCATCACCCGCACCAACGAGGCGCGGCGCGAGGACTTCTCCCGTCAGGTGCACGAAGAACACCAGGCCATCGTCGCCGCCATTCGCCTCGGCGATCCCCTGGCCGCCGCCAACGCCGCCCGCCAACACATCTACAACGCCGCCCGCCGCCTGCGGCAGGCCGGCTTCGCCTGACCTTTTACGGAGAACAACAAGATGCAAGACAACGTCGGTGTCATCGGCCTCGGGGCCATGGGTCTGGGCGTCGCCCGTTCGCTGCTGCGGGCCGGCTTCGCCGTGCATGCCTGCGACGTGCGCGCCAGCGTGCTGGAAGCCTTCGCCAGCGAAGGCGGCGTGGCCTGCACCTCGCCTGCGGCCCTGGCCGACAGCTGCGACATCCTCATCACCGTGGTGGTCAACGCCGAGCAGACCGAAGCCGTGCTGTTCGGTGAAAGCGGCGCCGCCTCTGCCCTGCGTCCGGGCAGCCTGGTGATCGCCTGCGCCACCGTGGCCCCGGCCTACGCCGTGGAGCTGGGCGAGCGCCTGGCCGAGCGCGGCATCCTGCTGCTGGACGCCCCGCTGTCCGGGGGCGCCGCCAAGGCCGCCAGCGGCGAGATGACCATGATGACCTCCGGCACCGCGGAGGCTTATGCCAAGGGCGAGGCAGTCCTGGCCGCCATGGCCGGCAAGGTCTATCGCCTGGGCGATGCGCCCGGCCAGGGTTCCAAGGTCAAGATCATCAACCAGCTCCTGGCCGGGGTGCACATCGCCGCCTCCGCCGAGGCCATGGCCCTGGGCCTGCGCGAAGGCGTCGATCCGGAGGCCCTCTACGAGGTCATCACCCACAGCGCCGGCAATTCCTGGATGTTCGAGAATCGCGTGCCGCACATCCTCAAGGCCGACTACACCCCGCTGTCCGCCGTGGACATCTTCGTCAAGGACCTGGGCCTGGTGCTGGATACCGCGCGAACCTCGAAATTCCCGCTGCCGCTGTCGGCCACCGCCCACCAGATGTTCATGCAGGCCTCCACCGCCGGCTACGGTCGTGAAGACGACTCGGCGGTGATCAAGATCTTCCCGGGCATCGAGCTGCCGAAGGCCGCGGAGTGAGACCGATGAGCGCGACCGAGACCCGCCCGCTGCTGGGCTGCATCGCCGACGACTTCACCGGCGCCACCGATCTCGCCAACATGCTGGTGCGCGGCGGCATGCGCACCGTGCAGGTGATCGGCGTACCCGCTGCCGACGCCGAACTGGAAGCCGCCGACGCCGTGGTAGTGGCGCTGAAATCCCGCACCACGCCGGCCGCCGAGGCGGTGAGCGAATCCCTGGCCGCCCTCGCCTGGCTGCGCCAGCGTGGCTGCCGGCAGTTCTTCTTCAAGTACTGCTCCACCTTCGACTCCACCGCGGAAGGCAACATCGGCCCGGTGGCCGAGGCCCTGCAGGAGGCGCTGGACTGCGACTTCACCCTGGCCTGCCCGGCCTTCCCGGAGACCGGCCGCACCCTGTTCCGTGGCCACCTGTTCGTGCAGGACCAGCTGCTCAGCGAATCCGGCATGCAGCACCACCCGCTGACGCCCATGGGCGATGCCAACCTGGTGCGGGTGCTGCAGGCCCAGAGTCGCGGCAAGGTAGGGCTGCTGCGCTACGACCAGGTCGCCAAGGGCCCCGAGGCCGTGCGCGCGGCCATCGCCGAGCTCCGGACTTCGGGTCATCGTCTGGCCATCGCCGATGCCCTGTCCGACGCCGATCTGCACACCCTGGGCGCGGCCTGTGCGGAGCTGCCCCTGGTCACCGGTGGTTCGGGCATCGCCCAGGGCCTGCCGGAGAATTTCCGCCGCGCCGGTCTACTGCAGGCGCACGACGCCGCCGCCCTGGAGTTGCCCACCGGTGGCGAAGCCGTGCTGGCCGGCAGCGCGTCCCAGGCCACCAATGGCCAGGTCGCCGCCTGGCTGGAAGCCGGTCGCCCGGCCCTGCGCCTGGATCCACTGGCGCTGGCCCAGGGTGACGACAGTATCGACGCCGCCCTCGCCTGGGCGCGCGAACAGGACCAGGCCGTGCTGATCTATGCCACCAGCCCCGCCGACGAGGTCAAGGCCATCCAGCGCGAACTGGGCGTGGCGCGCGCCGGTGAACTGGTGGAGCGCGCGCTCGGCCAGATCGCCCGCGGACTGTTCGACCGCGGCGTGCGCCGTCTGGTGGTGGCCGGTGGCGAGACCTCCGGCGCCGTGGTCCAGGCCCTGGGCGTACAAGCCCTGCGCATCGGCGCCCAGATCGATCCGGGCGTGCCGGCCACCCTCGGCCAGGTACAGGGCGAACCCCTGGCCCTGGCGCTCAAGTCCGGCAACTTCGGCAGCCGCGACTTCTTCGCCAAGGCCCTGCGCCAGCTGGCGGGAGAACAGCCATGAGCGTCGAAGCCCGGCTGCGCGAAGAGATCTGTACCGTCGGCGCCAGCCTCTATGCCCGCGGCTACACCGTGGGCAGCGCCGGCAACATCAGCGCCCGCCTGGAAGACGGCTGGCTGATCACCCCCACCGATGCCTGCCTCGGTCGCCTCGATCCGGCGGCCATCGCCAAGGTCGGCCTGAACGGCGACTGGGTCTCCGGCGACAAGCCGTCCAAGACCCTGGCCCTGCATCGCCAGGTCTATGACCGCAATCCAGGCGTGGGCGGCGTGGTGCATACCCACTCCACCCACCTGGTGGCCCTGACCCTGGCCGGCGTCTGGCGCCCGGACGACATCCTGCCGCCCATCACCCCCTACCAGGTGATGAAGGTCGGTCATATCCCGCTGATCCCCTATGCCCGCCCGGGCGCCGCCAGCGTCGCCGAGCAGGTGGCGCAGCTGGCCAACCGGGTCCGCGGCGTGATGCTCGAACGCCTCGGTCCGGTGGTCTGGGAAAGCAGCGTGAGCAAGGCCAGCTTCGCCCTGGAGGAGCTGGAAGAAACCGCGCGGCTGTGGCTGCTGACCGAGCCGCGCCCGGCGCCGCTGGATGCCGCCGCGCTGGCCGAACTGGCGGAGACCTTCGGCGCCGTCTGGTGACCTGAAGCCCGCGCTACCGCAATACCCCCACGATGGCCCTCGTTGGCCGTCGCGGGATCGGCTTGCCCTGGAAAAACAACAATAGCGAGGAAAGTGCCATGTCCCACGTCGTCAGCCCCATCCGCCCGGAGTCCCGTTCATGAGTCCGTTGCTGCTGGTCCTCATCGCCGCGGCGGGCATCGCCCTGCTGCTGTTCCTGGTTCTCAAGTACAAATTCCAGCCCTTCGTGGCGCTGATGCTAGTGAGCATCCTGGTGGCCCTGGCCGCCGGCGTCGAGCCGTCCAAGCTGGTCGCCACCATCGAAGGCGGCATGGGCAAGATCCTCGGCCACATCGCCATCATCATCGCCCTGGGCGCCATGATCGGGCGCATCATCGAACTCTCCGGTGGCGCCGAGGCCCTGGCCAAGACGCTGATCGAGCGCTTCGGCAACAGACGCACGCCGCTGGCGCTGACCCTGGCCGGCTTCCTGGTCGGCATCCCGGTGTTCTTCGAGGTCGGTGTGATCGTGCTGATGCCGCTGGCCTATGGCATCGCCCGCACTGCGCGCAAGCCGCTGATCGTCTTCGCCCTGCCGATGTGCGCCACCATGCTCACCGTGCACGCCATGCTGCCGCCCCACCCGGGCGCCGTGGCCGCCGCCGGCCAGCTGGGCGCCGACCTGGGTCGGGTGCTGCTGTTCGGCCTGCCGATCACCGCCGTGCTGGCCCTGATCGGCTGGTGGGTGGCCGGGCGCATGACCCGTCGTCACTACCCCATGACCGACGATATCCGTAGCGACGTCTATGGCCCGCAGATCACCGACACCCACCTGCAGCAGTGGGGCCGCGGCCAGGACATGGCCCCCGGCCTGCCCAGCCTCGGCGCCGCTGCGGTCAAGGTCGACGAGACCCCGGCCGGCCTCGCCGCCGGTCTGCCGCCCGCCCCGGCGCCCGGCTTCGGTCTGGTAGTGACCCTGATCCTGCTGCCCATCGTACTGATCCTGCTGGGTACCCTGGCCACCAGCTGGCTGCCCGCCGGCAACCTGCTGCGCGACATCCTCACCGTGGTCGGCGCGCCCCTGGTGGCCCTGCTGATCGACACCCTGCTGTGCGCCTATGTGCTGGGCTTCCGCCGCGGCTGGTCGCGCGAGCAGGTCTCGGACGTCATCGGCTCGGCGCTGCCCGGCGTCGCCATGGTCATCCTCATCGCCGGTGCCGGCGGCGTCTTCGGCAAGGTGCTAGTGGACACCGGCATCGGCGCGGTGGTCTCGGAGCTGCTGCGCGCCACCGGCCTGCCGGTGCTGGCGCTGGGCTTCGTGCTGACCCTGCTGCTGCGTGCGGTTCAGGGCTCCACCACCGTGGCCCTGGTCACCACCGCCGGCATCCTCGGCCCGCTGATCGCCACCCTGGACCTCTCGGCCAACCACATGGCCCTGCTGTGCCTGGCCATGGGCGCCGGCGGTCTGGCCGTGTCGCACATCAACGACGCCGGCTACTGGATCTTCACCAAGCTGGTCGGCCTGAGCGTCGCCGACGGCTTGCGTACCTGGACCGTCCTGACCACCCTGCTGGGGTGCCTGGGCTTCGCCATCACCCTGCTGCTCTGGCCCTTCGTCTGATCTGGGAGACAAGCCATGCCCCGCTTCGCCGCCAACCTCAGCATGCTCTACCCCGAGCATGCCTTCCTCGACCGCTTCGCCGCCGCCGCGGCGGATGGTTTCCAGGCCGTGGAATACCTCTTTCCCTATGAGCACACCGCCGCCGAGATCAAGGCCCGGCTGGACTCCGCCGGCCTGACCCAGGTGCTGTTCAATGCCCCACCCGGTGACTGGGCCGCTGGCGAGCGCGGCCTGGCCGCCCTGCCCGGTCGCGAGGCCGAGTGCCGCGCCGGCATCGACCGCGCCCTGGACTACGCCGCCGTGCTGGGCAATCGCCTGGTGCACGTGATGGCTGGGCTGCTGCCCACCGGGGTCGACCGGGCCCGCGCCCGCGACACCTACCTGGGCAACCTGGCCCATGCCGCCGAGCAGGCGGCCAAGGCCGGGGTAACGATCCTCATCGAGCCGATCAACCCGCGCGACATGCCCGGCTATTTCCTCAATCGCCAGGACGACGCCCAGGCCATCCGCCAGGCCATCGGCGCTGACAATCTGAAGGTGCAATTCGACTGCTACCACTGCCAGATCGTCGAGGGCGATGTCAGCAAGACCTTCGAGCGCGACTTCGCCGGCATCGGCCACGTGCAGATCGCCGGCGTCCCTGACCGCCACGAACCTGACCTGGGCGAGCTCCATTACCCCTACCTGTTCGAGCGCTTCGACGCCCTCGGCTATGACGGCTGGATCGGCTGCGAGTACCGCCCGCGCGGCGATACCTCGGCCGGGCTGGAGTGGTTGCGCAGGTTGCAAGCATAAGAGACGTAGGTTGGGTTGAGCGCAGCAAAGCCCAACACCCCACACATCCAGCCGCGCGTGCCTGTTGGGCTTCGACGAAAAAGCCCTCTCAACCCAACCTACCATCAAGCACCGTGCCCAGTGGAAAACGCTACGCGGTTTTCCACGCTAAGGATCTATCGCTCTATCGCGGCCATGGGCCGCTCCTACAGATGAATCGGAGCCTGTAGGAGCGGCCCATGGCCGCGATAGATATCTAAAAACCCTTAGACCTCAACCACCGCCAACGGCTGCCCCAGCCTTCTCCGGAATTCCTCCAGGAAGGCCGGAGCGAAGGCCCGTGCCGGCCAGTGGTTGAAGATGAAGCCCAGGTCGGAAAAGGCGCAGGGCTGGGGGAAGTCGAAGCCGTTGATGTCGTCTTCGTGATCGCATTCCGGGCAGGCGAAGTTGTCGCTTTCCGCCGGCATCCACACCTCCAGGTGCTCGAACAGCGCCTCGCCGATCTCGCGACGGCAGGCAGGGCAACGCGCCCGCCCCTCGAAGCCGTCCAGCGGGGTGAAGATGCAGCGCTCGGTGACGATCTCCAGACCGCCATCGGCATAGTCGCGCGGATCGTCCATGCCCGGCGTCAGGCGCAGCACCTCGGTCAGTCGCGGACCCGGCGCATGGCCCCGCCGGCCGCGACTGGGCAGGCAAGGCGAGGCCTCGGCCCGGACCACGCCACTGGCGGCGAGCCAGCCGAGGATCTCCACGGCGGTGCGCTCCACCCGTGGATGGCTGGAAATGCGGGGAGCGAGGATGGTCTGGCGCAGGGTCATGGAGCGCGGGTCTCGAAGAATGGGGCGCGCAGCTTAATCCGCTGCTCGCCGCGCGCCCATAGCTGCTAAGGTGAGGCCGACGAAAGCCATAGAAAGCGCCCCATGTTCAAGGCCCCCTTCGCCCGCCTCGGTCTCGACCGCGAGGTGCTCAGCGTCAGCCAGCTCAACAGCCGCGCCCGGGTGCTGCTGGAGGACGTCTTCGCCCAGGTCTGGGTCGAGGGCGAGATCTCCAACCTGGCCAAGCCGGCGTCCGGCCATCTCTATTTCACCCTCAAGGACGGCCAGGCCCAGGTGCGTTGCGCGCTGTTCCGCCAGCACGCCAGCCGGGTGCGCCAGGCCCTGCGCGACGGCCTGGCGGTCAAGGTGCGCGGCAAGGTCTCGCTGTTCGAAGGCCGCGGCGACTACCAGCTGATCCTCGACAGCGTCGAACCGGCCGGCGACGGTGCCCTGCGCCTGGCCTTCGAGGCGCTCAAGGAGCGGCTGGCCGCCGAGGGCATGTTCGCCGCCGAACGCAAGCGCCCGCTGCCCGCCCATCCGCAGCGCATCGGCATCGTCTCCTCGCCGACCGGCGCGGTGATCCGCGACATCGTCAGCGTCTTCAAGAGACGCGCGCCCCAGGTGGAGCTGACGCTGATCCCCACCGCCGTGCAGGGTCGCGAGGCCACCGCCCAGATCGTCCGCGCCCTGCAACTGGCCGACCGCCAGGGCTTCGATGCGCTGATCCTGGCCCGGGGCGGCGGCTCTCTGGAAGACCTCTGGTGTTTCAACGAAGAACCCGTGGCCCGCGCCCTGGCCGCCTGCCAGACCCCGGTAGTGAGCGCCGTCGGCCACGAGACCGATGTCTCCATCGCCGACTTCGTCGCCGATGTCCGCGCCCCTACCCCGTCGGCGGCCGCGGAGTTGCTGGCGCCCCACAGCGCCGACCTGCGCCAGCGGCTGGACGGTCTGCATCGCCAGCTGCTCCTGCGCATGCGCGAGCGCCTGGCCCGCGAGCGCCTGCGTCTGGAAGCCTGCAGCCGCCGCCTGCGCCATCCCGGCGAACGACTGCGTCAGCAGGCCCAGCGGCTGGATGACCTGGACCTGCGCCTGCGCCGCGCCTATGTCATCGCCCAGAATCGCCGCCGCGATCGCCTGGCGCACCTGGACACCCGCCTGGCCGGCCAGCATCCCGGGCGCCAGCTGGCTCTGTTGCGCCAGCGCCTGGAGCAACTGGCCGAGCGGTTACCCCGGGTCATGCAGCGCCAGTTGAAGGAGCGCCAGCAGCGCCTGGCCGGCACCGTGCAGACGCTGCAGATCGTCAGCCCCCTGGCGACCCTGGGTCGCGGCTACAGCATCCTGCTCGACGAGCGGGGCCATGCCGTGCGCTCCGCCGCCGAGGTCGCCAATGGGCAAAAGCTCATTGCCCGCCTCGCCGAGGGCGAACTGGCGGTGCGGGTACTGGACAATCACCAAGAACCCACCACTCTGTCTCTGTTGGACTAATCGGTCCAACCCGGACCGATGGTGGCATGTATCTTGAACCCTCGGTCAGGATTTCCCCCTACCGAGGCCCTCCATGCATTCCCTTCTGCGCGCTTCCCTGTTTCCCCTCACCACCGCCCTGCTGGCCGGCGCGGCTCAGGCCGCGAACCCGCCCGCCGCGCCGCTGCAACCCAAGGTCATGCTCGTGGCGATGTTCGCCCCCGAGGCCCAGACCTGGATCGATCGCCTCAAGCTCACCCATAAGGTCGCCGTCGACGGGCTCTCCGCCGACTATCCGGATGTGCTCTGCAATGAGGCACGGGTGTGCCTGATGACCACTGGAATGGGGCACGCCAACGCCGCCGCCTCGACCCTGGCGCTGACCCTGTCGCCCAAGTTCGACCTCAAACACACCTACTTCCTGATCGCCGGCATCGCCGGGATCAGTCCCAAGGAAGGCACCCTGGGCACCACCGCCTGGGCGCGCTACCTGGTGGACTTCGGCATCCAGTGGGAGCTCGATCCCCGCGACGTGCCCAAGGACTGGCCCACCGGCTACCTGGGCATCAACACCCGGGGGCCGGGCGAGAAACCGCCGCTGGACTACAAGACCGAGGTGTTCGAACTCAATGTGCGGCTGAGGGACAAGGCCTATGCCCTGTCCCGCCAGGCCGAGCTGACCGAGAGCGCGGAATCCAAGGCCTGGCGCCAACGCTACGATTACGCCCCGGCCAATCAGCCGCCGGTGGTGACCCGCTGCGACACCCTGGCCGGCGACACCTGGTATTCCGGCACCCGCCTCTCCGAACGCGCCGAGGAATGGACCCGTCTGCTCACCAACGGCCAGGGCCGCTACTGCACCACCCAGCAGGAGGACAACGCCACCTACGAGGCCCTGCTGCGCGCCAGCCGTCTGGGCAAGGTCGACCTGCAGCGCCTGGCGGTGGTCCGTGCCGGCTCGGACTTCGACCGCCCGGCCAAGGGCGCCTCCGAGGTCGACAACCTGCTCGACTACGCCAAGCAGGGCGGTTTCGCCCCGGCGCTGGAAAATCTCTATCGCACCGGCAATCCGCTGGTGCAGGAGATTGTCGAACACTGGGATGTCTGGCAGCAAGGCGTGCCGGCGAGCTGAGCCCTACTGGCGGGGCTGCTCCACGGTTCGCTCGGGTGACTGGGTAGCCGGATCGCTGCCCGGCGCGCTCTTTTGCACCACCTCGCTGCGCTGGGGTGGTGGCGTTTCCGGCGACTTGTCGCAACCGGCGAGCAGAGCGCCGAGGGTCAGCAGGGCCAGGCTGCTGGTGATGAGACGAGGCATGGTCTTCTCCCTTGGGATTTGAAGGAGGACCCCGGGATTTCCACGGACGTTCCCGCCGGGGCCAGGGCCGGCCGGCCGTCGGCCCCGGCGATCTTCCAGGCGGCTGGCGCAGTCGTACCTGCAGGACCGGCCCTTCCGGTCACCCATCAGGAATCCGCCATGCCCAGACCCGCCCTCTCCCGCCTCGCCCTGGCCACCCTGCTGACCGCCCTGCCCCTGGCACCGGTCGCCCTGGCCGCCGAATCCAGCGCCAAACTGGAAAAGGTCGCCAGCTTCGATCACCAGGTCACCGGCGTCACCGTCAGCGAGAGCGGACGGATCTTCGTCAACTTCCCCCGCTGGACCGAAGACAGCGAGGTCTCGGTCGCTGAACTCAAGCCCGATGGCAGCCTGGCGCCCTATCCGGACCCGGCCTGGAACGGCTGGCGCAATGCCAAGCGCGACGAGCTGACCCCGGGCAACCACTGGGTCTGCGTGCAATCCGTGGTGGCCGACGGTCGCGGCAGTCTCTGGGTGATCGATCCGGGCGCTCCGGCCCAGGCGCTGGTGGTGCCCGGCGCACCCAAGCTGGTCAAGATCGACCTGGCCAGCAACCAAGTGAGCAAGGTCTATGCGCTGGACGAGAGCGTGGCGCCCCAGGGCAGCTACCTGAACGACGTGAGATTCAGCCCGGACGGTCGCCACGCCTATATCACCGATTCCGGTGCCCGCGGCGCCCTGGTGGTTCTGGATCTGGAGAGCGGCAAGGCGCGACGCGCCCTGGATGGCGATCCAAGCACCCAGGCCGAGAAGGGCGTCAAGGTCAAGGCCGATGGCGAGCCGCTGATGCGTCCGGATGGCCGCGGCGTGGAATTCTCCGCCGACGGCATCGCCCTCTCCCCGGCAGGCGACTACCTCTACTGGCAGGCGGTCAAGGGCAATACCCTCTACCGCATCGCCACCGCGGCGCTGCAGGGCGACGACCTCGCCAGCCTGCCGGCCAAGGTGGAAAAGGTCGGCGAGAATGGTCCGGCCGATGGCCTGCTGATGGACCCGCAAGGGCGCCTCTATGTCAGCGCGGTGGAAGACCATGCGGTGAAGATCCGCGAGAACGGCCAGCTCACCACCCTGGTGCAGGACAAGAAACTGATCTGGCCGGACACCTTCGGTCGCGGACCGGATGGCACCGTCTATGTCACGGATTCGCGCATCCCCGAAATGAGCTTCTTCGATCCCAAGCAGAAGCCGGCCCTGGAAACCGTGCTCTACAAGATCGTGCCCAACTGACGAAGCGGGCTGCGGGCGCCTTGCCCTGCGGCCCTCGCCTGCTCCAGCATGGGCGTTTTCGCCGTTGGAAAACCCCATGTCCCGCCTGCTGCCCCTGCTCTGCTGCCTGTTCCTCGCCCTGCCCGCACATGCCGGTACCTACCTGCAACGCCTGCTGGACAAGCCCGTGCCGGGCGGCGTCGCCGTGGTGCCGATCCCCGGCGACGCGGCGCCGCGGGTGCGCTACCAGGGCAAGCCGGTGCTGGTGGTCAAGGACGGCAACGGCTGGGTGGCCATCATCGGCATCCCCCTGGGCACCGCCGCGGGTCGCCAGCCGCTGGAGGTCGCCGGCGCAGCACCCCAGGCCTTCACGGTCGGCAACCGCCACTATGCCGAGCAGCGCATCACCCTGAAGAACCAGCGCCAGGTCACGCCCAACCCCGAGGATCTCAAGCGCTTCGAACGCGAGCTGGCCGAACAGCAGGCCGCCTACCGGCTGTTCTCGCCGAACCAGCCCAGCAACCTGCTCCTCGACAAGCCGGTGGACGGCCCGCTCTCAAGTCCCTTCGGCCTGCGCCGCTTCTTCAATGGCCAGGAGCGCAATCCGCATTCCGGCCTGGACTTCGCGGTGCCCGCCGGCACGCCGGTCAAGGCGCCCGCGGCCGGCAAGGTGGTGCTGGTGGGCGACTACTTCTTCAACGGCAAGACGGTGTTCGTCGACCACGGCCAGGGGCTGATCAGCATGTTCTGCCATCTCTCCCGCGTCGACGTCCAGGTCGGCCAGGAGGTGCCCCGTGGCGGGGTGGTCGGTCGCGTCGGCAGCACCGGGCGCGCGACCGGCCCGCACCTGCACTGGAACGTCAGCCTCAATGACGTGCGCGTCGATCCGAGCATCTTCATCGGCGCCTTCAAGCCCTGAACAGTGGCAAACAATTGGTAGCAGTCGCAGGCATTGCCAGACAGCCGGCTTCGGCTTAAAAGGAACGCCCTTTCTTTCCTGCGGCCGCCCGGGCCTGGAGCCGACGCCATGACTGAGAAACCCCGCTTCGGCAGTGCCCTCGGCAGCATTCTGCTGGTCGCAGCGGCCTGCTACCTGCTGGTCGGCTTCTCCCAGGGGTTCGTGCTGTCGGCCTGGTCCTGGCGCACCTGGGTGGTATACGCCGTGCTGGTCAGTGTCTATCCCATCGGCCTCTATGCCGGCTGGTGGAAGAAGCGCGAGCCGGTCGAGCGCTAAATTCGCTTTTCTTTCCTAGCCCCAGCCATGGCGCGCATAGGCCTGCTGCAGCCGCTCCTCTCGCGAGCTGAACAGATCGCCATCCGCCAGCCCAGTCGCGGCCAGTAGCCGGTCCTCCAGCTCGGCCTGGGATTCCAGCCGACCGTCCGCATGGATATGGGTCACTGCCAGGCCCCGCCGCACCAGGCAGGGCGCCACCAGCAGGCCACGATGACAGGTCAGGGGATCGCGCTCGGCGCAGAGCAGGGCGATGCGCCAGCGGGCCTGGCCCTGCTCCAGCCGCAGCAATCCCTGCTGGAACGGCGCGCTGGCGGCCAGGCGGTCATAGCGCAGCTGTCCGTCCTCGTAATGCGCTGGGTCCGGGCTGCGCGCGCCCAGCTCCCGGCCCAAGAACACATAGGCGATCCCCGCCGCGGCCAGACCGTCGCGCAGGGCCTCGCGGCGATACTGGGGCACATGGCGGCTATAGGGTTGGGAGCGCACATCGGCCACTGCCGTCACCCCCTGCGCCTGCAGCAGCTCGACATAGCGCGCCAGCGGATGATTGGAATGACCGAGGGTCAGGATCATGGGATTTCAGCGCCAGGGATCGAGGCGATACAGCCCGCCGATGGGGCACTCCATACGGTTGCCCCGGGCATCGGTGGAGACGAGGACGTCACCCGGGCGCAGGCCGGCAGCCCGCGAGCGATAGCCGAGGCGATTGCCAGCGGCCAGATTGCGGCAGGGCACGGTGAAGTCCACCAGGTAGGCGCGGCCCAACCCGGTGCCCAGCGCCAGGTGCCGGGTGTCCAGGTAGTGCCAGCCGGACAGATCGAAGCCCAGGATGGTGTCCATGGCCGCGCCCTGCCGATAGCCGAGGTCGGCCAGGCGATCGTCCAGGGTCGGCGGTCCGAAGGGACGTCCGGCGCAACCGGCTAGCAGCAGCACGGCGACGAGGGTGAAAAAGGCAGGTAGAACGCGCATGGAATTTTTCCTGGAAGGGCTGAACCTTGGACCGAGCACAGGCGCCGAATACGGCATGCTGGGCGCAGCTTTGCTAACGTGGCGCCCGTAGTATCCCGTCAAGAGACCCCCTATGCCCACGGCCCTGACCAACCTGATCGACGACCTCGAAAAACACCCGCAACTGCTCACCCTGGTCGCCTGCCTCGGCCTGCTGCTGGCGGCCTGGGTGCTCAACTGGATCGTCAAGCGCATCCTGGTGCGCGGCTTCTATCGCCTGCTGCGCAGCACCTCCTTCGGTCAGGACCAGGAGCTCAATCACCACCGCGTCATCGGCCGGCTGGCCAACATCGTCCCGGCCCTGGTGCTGTCGATCGGCATCGAACTGGTGCCCGGGCGTCCCGAGGCCCTGGTCACCGTGGTGCAGAACGTCTGCAGCGCCTTCATCGTGCTGACCATCGCCCTGGCCCTGGGCAGCGCCCTGAACGTGGTCAACGTGCTCTATTCGCGGCGGCCCTCGGCACGGCTCAAGCCGATCAAGGGCTATGTCCAGGTCAGCAAGATCGTCATCTACGCCATCGCGGTCATCCTGATGATCGCCACCCTGATCGACCGCTCGCCGCTGATCCTGCTCTCCGGCCTCGGCGCCATGGCCGCGGTGCTGCTGCTGATCTTCCAGGACACCCTGCTCTCCCTGGTGGCCAGCGTGCAGATCTCCAGCAACGACATCATCCGCGTCGGCGACTGGATCGAGATGCCCCAGCTCAACGCCGACGGCGACGTCATCGACATCGCCCTGCACACGGTCAAGGTGCAGAACTTCGACAAGACCATCACCACCATCCCCACCAAGAGATTCATCACCGACTCCTTCCGCAACTACCGCGGCATGCAGGAAGCCGGTGGCCGACGGATCAAGCGCGCGCTCAACATCGACCAGAACAGCGTGCACTTCCTCAGCGACGCCGAGCGCGAGCACCTGCACCGCTTCAACCTGCTGGACGACTACCTCACCGCCAAGGAACAGGAACTGGCGGACTGGAATCGCAAGCTGGAAAAACGCGGCCAGGAGCCGGTCAACACCCGCCGGGTCACCAACCTGGGCACCTTTCGCGCCTATGTGGAGCGCTATCTGCGCGCCCATCCCGGGGTGCACCAGGGCATGACCCTGCTGGTGCGCCAGATGCCGCTCTCCAGCGAGGGTCTGCCGGTGGAGATCTACTGCTTCACCAACACCACGGTGTGGGCGCAATATGAGGGCATCCAGGGGGACATCTTCGACCACCTGCTCTCCATCCTCCCGGAATTCGGCCTCCATGTG
Source organism: Pseudomonas oryzihabitans NBRC 102199 (assembly GCF_000730625.1). Lineage (GTDB taxonomy): Bacteria > Pseudomonadota > Gammaproteobacteria > Pseudomonadales > Pseudomonadaceae > Chryseomonas > Chryseomonas oryzihabitans. The sequence continues at coordinate 14,886 of NZ_BBIT01000029.1, forward strand.
TTCCAGCACCCGAGCGGACGCGATTTCCGCATGCGGCTGGAGCCGACCGAGGCCATGACCTCCCTCGGCGAACCGGGCACCCCGGCGCCCTGACCCGCCCGCTCCAGGCCTAAGGAAAGACCATGATCGTCGTCCACCACCTGAACAACTCCCGCTCCCAGCGGGTGCTCTGGCTGCTCGAAGAGCTCGGTATCGAGTATCGGGTGCAACGCTACGAGCGAGCAGCGGGCGGCCTGTTCGCCCCGCCGGAGTTGCGCAAGGTGCATCCGCTGGGCAAGTCGCCGGTGATCGTCGACGGCGACCTGACCCTGGCCGAATCCGGCGCCATCGTCGACTACCTGGCGCGGCGCTACGGCCCGCAATTGCTGCCCGCCCAGGACAGCCCGGAGTTCGTGCGCTACACCTACTGGCTGCACTATGCCGAAGGCTCGGCCATGACCCCGCTGCTGCTCAAGCTGGTGTTCGACCGCATCGCTAGCTCGCCCATGCCCTTCTTTGCCAGGCCCATCGCCAAGGGCATCGCCGCCAAGGCCACGGCCAGCTTCATCCAGCCCCAGCTCGACCTGCACCTGGACTACCTGGAAAGCCAGCTGGGCGAAAGCGGCTGGTTCGTCGGCGATAGCTTCACCGCGGCCGACATCCAGCTCAGCTTCCCCCTGGAAGCCGCCGCCAGCCGCGCCGGCCTGGACAACGGCAAGCGCCCCAAGCTGGTGGACTTCCTCAAGCACATCCATGCGCGTCCGGCTTATCAGCGGGCATTAGAGCAGGGTGGGCCCTACGTCTACGCCTGAAGGCTCGGACGCCTATATCCTCACGCAGTAGGTTGGGTTGAAGTAGCCACATCGCTGAAGCCCAATCCAACCTACGCTGCATCCGGCTGCCTCGACAGGCCCCCTCTCCCTCCGGGAGAGGGCTGGGGTGAGGGAAAACTGCAACCCAGTAGCGTGGAAAACCGCGCCAGCGTTTTTCACTGACGGCACACCACCTTACTTATCGCGGCCATGGCGGTCCGCCGATGCGGCTGCTCCTACAGTCACATCGGAGCCTGTAGGAGCGGCCCATGGCCGCGATCAGCTCCGACACT
>NZ_BBIT01000028.1 GCF_000730625.1 Pseudomonas oryzihabitans NBRC 102199
CTACGCGCTTGCGGGCGCCTTCACGCCCGACATGGCCGGCTCGATCAGGGCACCGTTGGGCTTCGCTGCGCTCAACCCAACCGACGAAAAGCGCTATTTCTTCGGCTTCTGGATCAGCTTGTCCACGGCGCGGGCGGCGGCGACCATGCCGAAGGTGGCGGTCACCATCATCACCGCGCCGAAGCCGCCGGCGCAGTCCAGGCGGACGCCTTCGCCGACGAAACTCTTCTGCTGGCAGACGCTGCCGTCCGGCTTGGGATAGCGCAGTTGCTCGGTGGAAAAGACGCAGGGCACGCTGTAGTGGCGACTGGGATTGCGCGAGAAGCCGTAGTCGCGGCGCAGCAGCGAGCGGACCCGCGAGGCCAGGGGATCGTTGTAGGTGCGATTGAGGTCGACCACCTGGATCTGGGTGGGGTCGATCTGGCCGCCGGCGCCGCCGGTGGTGACGATGGCGATCTTGCGCCTCTTGCACCAGGCGATCAGCGCCGCCTTGGAGGCCACGCTGTCGATGCAGTCCAGCACCAGGTCGAGCTCTTCAGTGATGTAGTCGGCCATGGTCTCGCGGGTGACGAAGTCCGCCACCGCCTTGACCTGGCAGGCCGGATTGATGGCCTGGATGCGTTCGGCCATCACCGTGACCTTGGGCCGCCCCACCTGGCCTTCCAGCGCATGCACCTGGCGATTGGTGTTGCTGACGCAGACGTCGTCCAGATCGAACAGGCTTATGCGGCCGACGCCGCTGCGGGCCAGGGCCTCGGCGGCCCAGGAGCCCACCCCGCCGATGCCGACCACGGCGACATGACTGGCGGCCAGGCGCTCGACGGCCTCCTGCCCATAGAGCCGGGCGATCCCGCCGAAGCGTTGTTCATCGAACGTCATGAAGGCTTTCCACAAAAGCCACAGTATAGGTTTTCCTTTACCATACCGCTCCCCCTGAACCCTAGCCGCCTCCCGGGACCCGCCATGACCACCGCCCTCACCCCCACCCTGGAACTCGCCTGCGACCTCATCGGCCGGGCCTCGGTCACGCCGCTGGACGAAGGCTGCCAGGCCCTGATGATGCAGCGCCTGGAGCGCCTGGGCTTCGCCCTCGAACCCCTGCGCATCGAAGAGGTGGACAACTTCTGGGCGCGGCGTGGCGGCGCGGGTCCGGTGCTGTGCTTCGCCGGGCACACCGACGTGGTGCCCACCGGCCCCCTGGAGGCCTGGCAGCAGGCCCCCTTCAATGCCCACGTGGATGCCGACGGCATGCTTCGCGGTCGCGGCGCCGCCGACATGAAGGGCAGCCTGGCGAGCATGATCATCGCCGTGGAGCGCTTCGTCGCCGACCACCCGGACCATCGCGGCGCCATCGCCTTCCTCATCACCAGTGACGAGGAAGGCCCCGCCCTGCACGGCACCCGTGCCGTGGTCGAGCGCCTCCGCGAGCGCGGCGAACGACTGGACTGGTGCATCGTCGGCGAACCCTCCAGCACCCGGCTGCTGGGCGACGTGGTCAAGAACGGGCGTCGCGGCTCGCTCAACGGTCGCCTGACCGTGCGCGGCAAGCAGGGCCATGTGGCCTATCCGCACCTGGCGCGCAACCCCATTCATCTGGCCGCCCAGGCGCTGGCGGATCTGGCCGCCGAACAGTGGGACGCCGGCAACGCCTTCTTCCCGCCCACCAGCTTCCAGATCTCCAATGTCAACTCCGGCACCGGCGCCGGCAACGTGGTGCCGGGCGAGTTGCAGGCGCTGTTCAACTTCCGCTTCTCCACCGAATCCACCGTGGAGGGCCTGCAGGCCCGGGTCGAGGCCATCCTCGATCGCCACGGCCTGGACTGGCACATCGACTGGTCGCTGTCCGGCCTGCCCTTCCTCACCGAGCCGGGCGACCTGCTCGACGCCGTCTCGGCCAGCGTGGAAGCCGTCACCGGCTACCGCCCCGAAGCCTCCACCAGCGGCGGCACCTCGGACGGTCGCTTCATCGCCACCCTGGGCGCCCAGGTGGTTGAACTGGGTCCGGTCAACGCCACCATCCACCAGGTGGACGAGCACGTGCTGGCCAGCGACCTGGATCTACTGACCGAGGTGTACTACGGCACCCTGGTGCGGTTGCTTGCATGAAGCTGATCTGTCCGCTCTGCCAAGCCCCGCTGGCCGAACTCGAGGGTGGCGTCGGGTGCGCCGCCGGTCATAGATTCGACCGTGCCCGCCAGGGCTATCTGAACCTCCTGCCGGTGCAGCACAAGAAGAGTCTGGACCCGGGCGACAACGCCGCCATGGTCGAGGCCCGCCGACGCTTTCTCGATGCCGGTCACTATGCGCCCCTGGCCGAGCGCCTGGCGCACCTGGCCGCCGAACGCGCGCCCCAGCGCTGGATCGACGTGGGCTGCGGCGAAGGCTTCTATACCGCGCGCCTGGCCCAGGCGCTGCCCGCGGCCGACGGCTATGCCCTGGACATCTCCCGCGAGGCGGTGCGCCGCGCCTGCCGGCGTACCCCGGCCCTGACCTGGCTGGTGGCGAGCATGGCGCGCCTGCCGCTGCCGGACGCCAGTTGCCAGCTGCTGGCCAGTGTCTTCAGCCCCATCGACTGGGCCGAAGCCCAGCGCGTGCTGGCACCCGGCGGCGGCATCCTGCGCCTGGGTCCGGCCAGCGCCCACCTGCTGGAGCTGCGCCAGCGGCTCTATGACGAGGTGCGCGACTATGCCGAAGACAAGCACCTGCAGGATCTGCCGGAGGGCCTGGAACTGGCCCACAGTGAGGGGCTCGAATTCGTGCTGCCGCTGGCCGAACGCCAGACCCGTGAAGACCTGCTGGCCATGACCCCCCACGGTTGGCGCGTCAACGCCGAACGCCGGGAGCGGGTCCTCGCCGAGCCCTTCGAGGTGCGGGTGGCAGTACGTTACGATTGGATCGTCAAATCCGGAGCCTAAGCCCCATGCGCCAGCCCGATATCGAAATCTATCTCAAGGACGTCGACCAGGACGCCGTCTCGGCCTGGCTCGAACAGGTGTTCGCCATGCCCTGCGCCTGGCAGGCGCGTGGGCAGACCTTCAAGTGCACCCTGCGCTATGGCGGCGAGTCCATTCCGGTCACCTGGCTGCCGAAGGCGGTGGGCAAATGGCACAGCCTGCTGCTGGAAAGCGATGTATCGCCCTGGGTGGACGATCTGGCCTGTGCCCGCGATGCCCATGCGGCCCTGCAGGTGCAGGTGCGCTGCGCGCCAAGTGGCTGGAGCGAGGAAGAAGAGGAAGAAGCCGCCGATCGCTGGCTGAAGGTGACGGAGGCGGGCGTCGAAGAGATCGTCTGGCGCACCGAGTGAACTGAAGGTGCGAGGAGCCTTGCGCTCCTCGCACAGCGGGCCTAGACCCGGGCCACGTCTTCGGCTTGCAGGCCCTTCTGGCCCTCGACCACCGAGAACTCCACCTGCTGGCCTTCGGTCAGGGAGCGGTGGCCCTCACCACGGATGGCGCGGTAGTGAACGAACACGTCGGCACCGCCCTCGCGTTGAATGAATCCATATCCCTTGGCGTCATTGAACCACTTGACGGTCCCGGTTTCGCGTTGCTCACCCATCACATCTCTCCGAAGCTTTCTGGATTTCCTATCCCCGCTCGCCACAGCCTGGGCGACCGGGTTGCCTTTTGGTATCGGTACGGATCGCGCATCGGATCGGTCGCCAGGCTGGCAGCCCGGGTCCGACCACTGGCAACAACTTGCCGACACCTTATGAAGCATGGCTTTCCCGGCAAAAGCAACGTTCTTTACGCAAAGTGCCATCACGGCTGGAAGCCGCGCCAGCGCCGGGTTTTCGACGATTTAAGCGGCATTTTTTCGACAGCGGGGACAAGGCGCCGACTGCCGGGTCGAAGTCAGAACAACACGGGCGGTTTTACGCCCGCCAGGCCATCCGGCACACTGCCGCCCCGTCATTCCGGTAGCCCTCCATGACCCGTTCGCCGCTGCGCCTTCTGGCCTTCTCGCTGCTCAAGCGCCTGCTCTATCTCTGGGTTCGCTCCGAGACCACCCAGGCGGCCAGTCTGCTCAGCCGCATCGATCCCGCCAAGCCGGTGCTCTATGTCCTCCCCGAAGCCTCGCTGAGCGATCTGGCGGTGCTCGACCGGGAGTGCCGCAAGGCCGGGCTGCCGCGACCACTGCGCCCGCTGGTGCTGGGCAGCAAGACCGAGCCACTGGCCTACTTCAACGCCACCGGCAAGGCCAACTGGCGCGGGCGCCCGGCGCGGCGCTCGGTGCCCCCTACCCTGCGCCGGGTGGTCACCGCGGTAACCGAGCAGCAGCTGGCGGACGTCCAGCTGGTGCCGGTCAGCGTCTTCTGGGGTCAGTCGCCGGATCGCGAGACCAGTCCCTGGAAACTGCTCTGGGCGGACAACTGGGTGGTGACCGGCCGGCTGCGCAAGCTGGCGCGCATCCTGGTGCTGGGCCGGCTGACCCGGGTGCAATTCTCCAAGCCACTGTCCCTGGGCGAATTGGCCAGCCAGCGCCCCGATCCGCAACGCCTGGAGCGTCTGGTGATGCGCCGGCTGCGCATCCACTTCCGCAACGTGCGCCAGGCGGTGATCGGTCCGGACCTGTCGCACCGGCGCACCCTGCTGCGCGGCCTGCTGCGGGCACCCCAGGTGCGGGCGACCATCGCCCACGAGATCGCCCAGCGCAAGGCCACTCCCGGGCGCATCGAAGACGAGGCGGCGCACTATGCGCGGGAGATCGCCTCGGACTTCTCCTATCCGGTGGTGCGCTGCCTGGACGTCGGTCTGCGCTGGTTCTGGAACAGCATCTACGATGGCGTCACGGTCAGCCACATCGAGCGGATCCAGGAGATGGCGCCCGGTCATACCGTGGTCTACGTCCCCTGCCACCGCAGCCACATCGACTACCTGCTGCTCTCCTACCTGCTGTTCCAGAACGGCCTGACCCCGCCGCACATCGCCGCCGGCATCAACCTGGACATGCCGGTGGTAGGCAACATCCTGAGACGCGGCGGCGCCTTCTTCATGAGGCGCAGCTTCAAGGGCAACGCCCTCTATGCCGCGGTGTTCAACGAGTATCTGCACAGCCTGTTCAGCCGCGGCTTCTCCACCGAGTACTTCGTCGAGGGCGGTCGCTCGCGGACCGGCCGCACCCTGCAGCCACGCACCGGCATGCTGGCCATGACCCTGCGCAGCTTTCTGCGCGACTCCCGGCGGCCCATCGTCTTCGTGCCGGTGTACATCGGCTACGAAAAGGTCTTCGAGGGTCGCACCTACCTTGGCGAACTGCGCGGCGCGGCCAAGAAGAAGGAATCCATCTTCGACCTGGTCAAGGTCTTCGGCGCCCTGCGCCAGCGCTTCGGCCGGGTCTGGGTCAACTTCGGCGAGCCCATCCCGCTGCAGAGCTTTCTCGATGCCCGCCGTCCAGGCTGGCGTGACGAACCCCTGGGCGAAGACCTGAAGCCCGCCTGGTTCAATTCGGTCACCCACGAACTGGGCGAGCGGGTGGTGCGCCGCATCAATGCCGCGGCGGCCGTCACCCCGGTCAACCTGGTGGCCCTGGCGCTGCTCTCGACCCATCGCCAGGCCCTCGACGAAGGCGCCCTGGTGCGTGCCATAGACCTCTATCTGGATCTGCTGAAACGGGTCCCCTACTCCACCAGCGTCACCCTGCCCGAGGGCGACGGCCAGGCGATCATCGAAGAGGTGCGCGCCCTCGGCTTCCTCTCCGAGCAGCAGGACGCCCTGGGGCGCATCCTCTACCTGGACGAGCAGAACGCGGTCCTGATGACCTACTACCGCAACAACGTCCTGCACCTCTTCGCCATCCCGGCGCTGATCGCCAGTTTCTTCCAGAACACCGGGCGCATGACCCGCGAGCTGATCCATAGATTCGCCCTGGCGCTCTATCCCTATCTGCAGGCCGAACTGTTCATCCACTGGGAGCGCGAGGAGCTGCCGCTGGTGCTGGACGGCTGGCTGGAGGCTATGGTGGAGCGCGGTCTGCTGCGCATCGAGGACGACGTCTTCGTGCGCGCGGCGCCGAGCTCGCGGCAATTCGTCCGCCTCACCCTGCTGGCGCGGGCCATCCTGCAGACCCTACAGCGCTACTACATGACCACCGCGCTGATCCTCAACCACGGGCAGAACAGCCTGACCGCGCCGCAGCTGGAAGAACTCTGCACGGTGATGGCCCAGCGGCTGTCGGTGCTGCATGGCCTCAATGCACCGGAATTCTTCGACAAGTCGCTGTTCCGCCATTTCATCCAGACGCTGCTGGCCGAAGGGGTGTTGCGCAAGGCCGACGACGGCACCCTGGGCCACCATGAACTGCTCGGTGAACTGGCCGAGGGTGCGGGCAAGCGGGTGCTGCCGGCGGAGATTCGCTTGTCGATCCGCCAGGTGGCCCTGGATCGGCCCGAGGCCCCGGACCTGCCGGAAGCCGAATCCCCTGTGCCCGCCGGCAACTAAGCCAGCATCCATGGGTCACAGCAGTCGATTTCAGTCCAGGATCTACCCATGAAAAGAATCGCCACCCTGCTCGCCACCTCGCTGCTGCTCAGCGCCTGTAGCGGGCTGCGCCCCGGCCCCGCGACGCCACCGCCGCCAGCCGGCCAGCCGCTGCCGCCCACCGAGCAGCCGCAGACCACCACCCCTGGCGTGCCGGCCCAGCCGAGCATGACCAGCCTCAGCGGCCAGGCCACCTTTACCGCCAACGAGCCGGTACCGCCCACCGCCAAGCTCACCGTCAGCCTCTACAGCGCCAGCGCCGGCGATACCCCTGCCGGTCGTCTGGCCCAGCGCACCCTGTTCGTCAAGCAACCCGGCCAGGTGCCCTTCCGCCTCGACTACGCCCCGGCCAAGGTCAAGAGCGGCGAGCGCTATCTGCTCAGCGGCCGCATCCTGCTCGGCGGTCGTCCGCTGTACCTGACCCAGGAGCCGGTGACCGTGGATCTGAACAGCGGTGGCGAGGTGGAATTGCCGCTGCAGCCGGTGCGCTGAACTCCAAGAGACTCGGCGGGGCATGCTAGGATCAAGGCTCTCGACCTCCCGCTTCTCCACCGAGGTGCGCCTTGACTCCTCGCCTCGCCATCAAGCGCTATCAGGGCGACCACCAGCCCCATGCCCATGCCTTCGCGCAGCTGGTGCTGCCCATCCAGGGCGGCATGGAGCTGGAACTCGCCGGGCGTAGCGGGACGCGGCTGCATACCGGGCTCGCGGCCCTGGTGGCGCCCGACTGCGGTCATGCCCAGCAATCGGAGCCAGGCAGCCGCTTTCTGGTGATCGATTGCGCCGCCGACTGGTTGCCTGCCCCCATTCTGGATCGCGCGCTGCGGCAGCCGGGGCTGGCGATCCAGCCCGCGACGCGGCAGCTGATCACCTTCGCCGAGCTGACTTCGCCTGATACCCTCGATCAACACGCGCCCGAACTCACCCGCCTGCTGCTCGCCTCGCTCGACGCCACTGCCGCCGGCTCGGCCTTCGACCGTTTGCTGGCCGAGGTGGAGGCCCAGCCCGCGGGTGACTGGAACAATGCGGCCATGGCCCGCCTGGCGGGTCTGGGGCTGACGCGGTTGCACCTGCTGTTCCACCAGCGTTTCGGCCAGACGCCCCAGGCCTGGCTGACCGATCTACGCCTGCGCCAGGCGCAGCGCTGGCTGGGCGACAGCCGCCTACCGATTGCCGACATCGCCCTGCGCGTCGGCTTTTCCGATCAGGCCGCCCTGACCCGCGCCATGACCCGCCGCCAGGGCATCAGCCCGGCCGCCTGGCGGCGCGGCCAGCGACTGCCCGGGTAATGCAGTCCAGCTAAGCAGTCCAGGTAAAAAGCCGCGCAGTCTCGCGCAAGACCGGCTTCCCTCGCCGTCGCCACACTGGTGGCGAATGGGTGGAGACGGTGCTATGCAGGAACGAGAACTATCGGCAGTGGGTATCGGCTATGGGCTGGCGGCAGGCCTGTGCTGGGGCGTGATCTTTCTGGCGCCGGCGCTGGTCCCCGACCTGAGCGGCGCCCAGTTCGCCGTGCTGCGCTTTCTCTGCTACGGCCTGGTGTCTCTCGGGCTGCTGCTGCCCTGCTGGCGCCGACTGCGCTCGCAACTGAGCTGGGCCGACGGCAGACGCCTGTTCTGGCTCAGCCTGATCGGCAACCTGGGCTACTACACCCTGGTCGGCGTGGGCGTGAAGCAGGCCGGCATCGCGGCGACCACCCTGATCGTCGGCCTGATCCCGCTGCTGGTGGCCCTGGCCGGGCAGCGCGACGCGGGCGCCGTGAGTTTCGGGCGCCTCTGGCCGTCGCTCTGCTGCGCGCTGCTCGGCGTGGCCCTGATCAGCTACGAGACGCTGACCACCACCGCCGTCGGCGAGCAGCCCGCCCTGGGCCTGCTGTGCGCCTGTGGCGCCCTGCTGGCCTGGAGCTGGTTCGCGGTGGTCAACACGCGCTTCCTGGCCAGGACGCCGATCGGCGCCCACGATTGGGGCCTGCTGCTGGGCGGGATGACCGGCGCCCAGGCCCTGCTGGCCGCGCCCTGGTTGCTCGGCGAGGCGCTGGCGTGGCGAGCACCGGCGGACTGGCTGCAGCCGCTGCTGGTGGCTGCCGGCGTGGCATTGCTCGCCTCGGTGATCGGTGGCGCCTGCTGGAACCAGGCCAGCCGCCGGCTACCCCTGACCCTGAGTGGCCAGGCCATCGTCATCGAGACCCTGGCCTCGCTGACCTATGGCTTTCTCTGGAACGGGCGCTGGCCGACTCGCCTGGAAGCCCTGGCGATCCTCCTGCTCCTGCTCGGGACGAGCTGGTGCCTGCAGTGCCACCGGCGCCCGGCCCGGACGGTAGCGGCGGCGACCTGACCCTGAGAATCCGGCTGCGCCCCTCCTACGCCAGCGGCGGCAAGGCCCAGTCGATGGGGGTGAGCCCGGCGTTGCGCAGGAATTCGTTGGTGCGACCGAAGTGGCCGTTGCCGATGAAGCCGCGGTGGGCCGACAGCGGCGAGGGATGCGCCGACTTGAGGATCAGGTGCTTCTGGGGATCGATGAGCGTCTGCTTGCTCTGGGCATGGCTGCCCCAGAGCAGGAACACCAGATTCTCGCGCTCGGCGCTGACCACCTCGATGACGCGATCGGTGAATCGCTGCCAGCCGGCCTTCGCATGGGAGCCGGCGTTGGCCTGCTCCACGGTCAGCGAGGTGTTGAGCAGCAGCACGCCCTGCTCCGCCCAGTGCTGCAGATAGCCGTGGTTGGGAATGGGCAGGTTCAGGTCGCGCTTGAGTTCCTTGAAGATGTTCTGCAGCGACGGTGGCGCCGGCACCCCGGGTTGCACCGAGAAGCTCAGGCCATGGGCCTGGCCCGGACCGTGGTAGGGATCCTGACCGAGAATGACCACCCTGACCTGATCCAGAGGGGTGGTATTAAGAGCATTGAAGATCAGCGGACCGGGTGGATAGATGACCTTGCCCGCCGCCTTCTCGCGCCTCAAGAACTCGCTCAGCTGACGCATGTAGGGCTGCTCGAATTCGTCGCGCAGCGCGGCTTTCCATTGGGGGTCGAGCTTGATGCGATCGTCGTCCACGATTCGAGGCTTCCTGGTCAAGACAAGGGCAGCACCCTAGAAAAGCCGGCTGCCCCTGTCAAACCCGCTACCAGCGCGGACCGTAGCGCGGGCCCCAGCCGGGCGGACCATAACCAGGACGCGGCCCCCAGCCCGGCGGTCCCCAACCGGGACCCGGCCCCCAGTGGGGCGGTGGTGGCGGGGCCGGTCGATAGTAGTAGCCGTAGCCATAGGGCCGCACGATGACCGCAGGCGGCGGATAGGCTGGCGTGCCGTAAAAGACCGCCGCGGGGGGTGCCGGACGGCTGTAATAGCGCGGGGACGTGTCGTAGACGGTGCAGCCGGTGAAGGTCAGGGCACAGAGCGACGCCAAGAGGAAATGGCGCATGGGGGAGATCTCCAGAACGGCCCGGATGGGCCTGGAGAAAGCTTAAGCTGCGCCCGCCGCTCGCGCTCGATTATCGCGCGTTCATTCAGCCGGGATTAAGAGACGCCGGTCCGCTTTCCTTCCGCTCGCCCAGGTAGTCCCGCAGCCGCGCCTGCAGATGGGGCACGCCCTGGGGATGGGCGAGAAAGTCGACGATACTCATCAGCTGCCAGTGCTGGCCTTCGTCACCGAAGCGGATGGCGGCGATCTCGGCGGGATGCAACTGCCCGGCGAACAGCCAGCTGGGCAGATAGCCCGGCTGACGCGGTGGATAGCAACGTCCCCAGGTCAGCCGCGCCTCGTCCAGCACCAGGCCGAATTCCTCTTCCAGCTCGCGCAGGGCGCAGCGCTCTGGTGTTTCGTCGTCTTCGCGCCCGCCGCCGGGCAGGTCCCAGAGAGCCGGCCAGGGGATGTCGGGCTTGTCATCGCGCTGATAGACCAGGATCTGCTCGGCGCAGAGCAGCGCCAGCTTGGCGCCGTTGAAGGCATGGCGGGACATGCGGAGGCCTCCGGTGGCGACGGGGGAGACCGCCAGGCCTCCCCCGTCTGGACTCAGTAACCCAGCTGCTTGAGCAGGGCCGCGGGTGCCTGCTTGGCCGGACGTTCATAGAACTTCAGCAATTCGGCGGCGCGATTGCTGAAGAAGCCATCCACCCCACGCGGCGCGAGACGGGCGTAGTCCACCGCCGAGTCCACCGTGTAGGCATGCACCAGCAGACCCCGCTCGTGGGCGACGTCGTTCATCCAGGGCTTCACCAGGTCCGCATAGCTCTGGTCGCCGCCCTCCTCAAGGGCCGCCGAGGGACCGATGCCGATGGCGCCATGGGCCTTGGCCCACTCGATCCAGGCGGTGAAATCGCCCTCGGAGCGCACCTGCTGCTTGGCGTAGTAGGCCGCCTTGCTGGCCTCGCCCGATTCGGCGTAGGTGGGCCCGGGCTTGGCCGGGATGTAGTCGTCACCCAGCCACAGCAGCAGGATCTTCGGCGTGTTGGGCATCTCCTTCTGCAGGAGCTCCAGGCTGCCTTTCTCGAAGGTCTGCAGGATCACCCGCCCGGGCATGGCGGCGACGCCGGTGGCGCCGGCCTTGGGCTTACCGAGCCAACCGCGCTGGGTCAGCTTGGCCTTGAGGTCGCGCTCGATGCCGGGAAACAGCTTGGGCTGCTTGGTTTCGATGTAGAGACCCGGCTTGTTGCGACCGCCTTCGGCGATGTCGATGACCTCGTCCAGGGTGAGGATCCTGAGTCCGGCGAACTTTGGCCGGGCACGGTCGGGATGGGCCTGATTGAACCAGCTGCCGGCGTCCAGCGACTTGAGTTCGGCCAGGGTGAACTGGCTGACCGGCGCCTTGGCGCGCTCGGGGAAACGCTTGGCGACGTCGGTGGTGCGCTCCAGGGTATCGTCGTGCAGGGCGATGAGCTGGCCGTCCTTGGTGCGCTGCAGGTCGAGTTCCAGGTAATCGGCACCCAGCTCCCGCGCCACCAGGTAGGCCGGGGCGGTGGATTCGGGGGCGTCGAAGGAGGCGCCGCGATGGGCGATCACCGCCGGCCAGGGAATGCCGGCCTGCCGGGCCAGGGTCTGGCCGACATCGGCTTCGGTGGCCAGCGCCAGCTGGCTGACCAGCAGGGTGCCGGGAATGAGGGTACGGATCAGGGTGCGCAGAGCAGTTATTGTCATGGGTTCCTCGGGTGGTCCGACGATCGGAGCTAGGATGCAGCTTGCACCCCGGATGCGACAGTACGCAGACCCCCAGCGTAGCGGACGTTATCCAGGTCGCAATTTCCGGTACTCTGCCGCCCGCTTCGCCCGACGAGATCACCATGGCTGCATCGCTTACCCCCTTCGATCCCACCCGCTGCCCGCTGTGCGGCCAGGCCAACAGCTGCGCCCTGGCGGCCGGTGGCGAGCTCCGCGACTGCTGGTGCCTGCAGACGCCGATGGATCCCGCCGCCCTGGAACGCCTGCCCGCGGAAGAGCGTGATCGACGCTGCCTCTGCCCGGCCTGCGCGGCCGGCGTCGCCGACGAGCCTTGCTGATGCGCCTGGACCGCTGGCTGGGCAACCGACCCGAGCTGGGCCGCCAACTCGCCCGGCGCCTGCTCGCGGAAGGTCGGGTAAGGGTCAACGGCGCCACCACCCTGCAGGCCGCCCAGGAGGTGTTCGCCTTCGATCGCATCGAGGCCGACGAGCGCCTGCTGCAGGACGGTCCCGGCGGCCGCTACCTGATGCTGCACAAGCCGCGCGGCTGCGTGAGCGCCACCGTCGACGCGCGCCATGCCACGGTGCTGGACTGTCTCGCGCCGGACCAGCGTGCCGATCTGCACCTGGCCGGACGGCTGGACTTCAACACCACCGGCCTGCTGCTGCTCACCAACGACGGCCAGTGGTCGCGCGGCCTGAGTCATCCGCGCCACAAGCAGACCAAGCGCTACCGGGTCACCACCGCCGAGGTCATCCCCCAGCACCTGGTCGCGGCCTTTGCCGAGGGCCTCTACTTCGCCTACGAAGACCTCACCACCCAACCGGCGCGGCTGGAGCTGCTGGACGAGCACAACGCCTACCTGACCCTGGTCGAAGGTCGCTATCACCAGGTCAAGCGCATGTTCGGTCGCTTCGGCATCGAGGTCATCGCCCTGCACCGCGATCGCATCGGCAGCTTGGTACTGGATCCGGCACTGGCCGAGGGCGACTGTCGTCCACTCACGCCCGCAGAGGTGGCGCTGCTACGTCCGGCGGATTAGGGGAACAGGAGCGGCGGGGCACCGGTCGGGATGCAGACACGTCACCCTGGAGACCTCTCATGCGTATCGATATCCCCTCCCTCGGCTTTGGCGGTGCCCCGCTGGGCAACATGTTCCGCGAGGTAGGCGACGCCGAGGCCCGGGCGACCCTCGAAGCCGCCTGGGACGCGGGCATCCGCCTCTATGACACCTCGCCCCACTATGGCGCCGGGCTGTCGGAGCGACGTTTCGCCGAGGTGCTGGCCGACAAGCCGCGCGACGATTTCGTCCTCTGCAGCAAGGTCGGCCGCCTGCTGGAACCGGCCGATCAGCCGGAAAACGCGCCGCCGTTCGTCAACGAACTGCCCTTCAAGCGGGTGCTCGACTATTCCGCCGACGGCGCCCGCCGCTCCATCGAGGCCAGCCTGGAACGCCTCAAGACCGATCGCCTCGACCTGGTGTGGATCCACGACCTGTCCGAGGACCAGCACGGCCCGGCCTGGCGCGACTACTTCGCCCAGGCCATGCAGGGTGCGGCCAAGGCCCTTACCGAGATGCGCGAAGAGGGCCTGATCATGGGCTGGGGCCTGGGCGTCAACCTGGTGGAGCCCTGCCGCCTGGCACTGGAGCAGAGCGATCCCGACGCCTTCCTGCTGGCCGGTCGCTATTCCCTGCTGGACCACCGCGAAGCCCTGGACACCCTCTTTCCCGAATGCGAACGCCGCGGCGTGGGCATCGTGGTGGGTGGGCCCTACAACTCCGGTCTGCTGGCGGGCGGCAAGCACTACAACTATGCCGAAGCCGAGCCGGCACTGCGCCGCAAGGTCGAGTTGATCGAGGGCGTCTGCCAGGATCACGGGGTGGACATCCGCGCCGCGGCCCTGCAGTTCTGCCTGGCCCATCCCACGGTGGCCGCTACCATTCCCGGCAGCAGCACCCCGGAGCGGGCCCGACAGAACGCCGAGCTGCTGCGGGCGCCCATCCCCGCCGCCTTCTGGCGCAACCTGCGCGAGATCGGCGTGCTGCCGGAGGACGCCCCGACACCCGCGTGAGTGAAAAGGGCGGCTGTGCTAGGCTCGCCGCCCCTTTTCCACCCTGCCTGCCCTCATGACCTCGCCCCGCCGCCCCCTGCCTGGCCGCCCCGCGCCCCTGCATCCCCGCAATCGCCACCAGGGCAGCTACGACTTTCCCGCCCTGATGCGCGCGAACTCAGCGCTCAGGCCCTTCGTGGCACCGACGCCGCGGGGCAATCTGTCCATCGATTTCACCGACCCCCAGGCGGTCCGGGCGCTCAACCGGGCCCTGCTGGCGTTGCATCACGGCGTGCGCGACTGGGACATTCCCGCCGATTTTCTCTGCCCACCGATTCCCGGTCGGGCGGATTACCTGCACCACCTGGCCGACCTGCTGGCCGAGGGCAATGGCGGCCGGATTCCCCGGGGCGCGACGACGCGATTGCTGGACGTGGGTACGGGCGCCAATGGCGTCTATCCGCTGATCGGCTTCAAGGAGTATGGCTGGCACTTCGTTGGCAGCGACATCGCCCCGGCGGCGCTGGATGCCTTCGGACGCACCCTGGCGGCCAATCCGGATTGCGCCACCGCCATTGAGTTGCGTCTGCAGCCAGAGCCTCAGGCGATCTTTGCCGGCATCCTGCAACCCGGCGAGCGCTATGCCGCCACCCTGTGCAATCCGCCCTTCCACGCCAGCCCCGACGATGCCGTCCGCGGCAGCCAGCGCAAGTGGAAGAATCTGGGCAAGACCACCGGCAAGCAGGTACCCCTGCTCAATTTCGGCGGCCAGGCGGCCGAACTTTGGTGTCCCGGCGGCGAGGCGGCCTTCATCGACCGGATGATCCGCGAGAGCCGTGCCTGCGCACGCCAAGTCGGCTGGTTCACCTGCCTGGTATCCAAGGCCAGCAACCTGCCGCCGTTGCAGGCGGCGTTGCGCCGTGAGCAGGCCGGCGAGGTCCGCGTCGTCGCCATGGCCCAGGGCCAGAAGCAGAGCCGCTTTCTTGCCTGGCGCTTCGCCTGACCGATCTCCCCGCACTTGAACAACGACCCTTCGGCGGCTTTCTGACCGGTTTCGTCGGTGCTGCCGGCTGCCTGCGCGGCCGCGCCTGGAGCCGCTCCGGTGCGCTCGACGACCCACCTGGCGGGACTTTGACCGGGGTCACACGAGATTAGACCAAAGGCTAATAGGCAAAGCCAATGAATTGCAGGCTAGGCAGCCCTACCCCTTCCCATTAAAATGTCCGGCAACAAAAACGCCACGCGCATGCAGCCGCGCCCGAGACCTCGTCTCCGGCCAGCCGCTGCCAAGGCCGTGCATCGCGTTTTTGCTCCGACTCCTCCGGTGACTCATGAGAGAGGGGCGGTGGAGGGACAAGAACCTGCCCTTGCGTGTTTCCGGCTGCATTCTGCCTCGCCCACTGCACATCCACCCATGTGCCATGGTGCCGCACCGCACCGAAACTCGATAAGCAGACCCAGCTTCTATCGAACGAGAGACCACATGCTGAAGAAAATGACTGGCGCGCTGCTCGGCGTCGCCATCGCCTCCGCCCTGGGCACCGCACAGGCCGAAGACACCAAGAAGGTCGACGTCCTGCTGATCGGCGGCGGCATCATGAGCTCCACCCTGGGCATCTGGCTGAACGAGCTGGAGCCGAACTGGACCATGGAAATGGTCGAGCGCCTGGACAAGGTCGCCGACGAGAGCTCCAACGGCTGGAACAACGCCGGTACCGGCCACTCCGCCCTGGCCGAGCTGAACTACACCCCGGAAGACAAGGACGGCAAGGTCACCATTTCCAAGGCCATCGAGATCAACGAAGCCTTCCAGATCTCCCGTCAATTCTGGTCCTGGCAGGTCAAGAACGGCGTCCTCAAGGATCCGAAGAGCTTCATCAACAGCACCCCGCACATGAGCTTCGTCTGGGGTGACGAGAACATCGCCTTCCTGAAGAAGCGCTACGAGGCGCTCAAGGCCAGCCCGCTGTTCTCCGGCATGCAGTACTCCGAGGATCCCGCGCAGATCAAGCAGTGGGTTCCGCTGATGATGGAAGGCCGCGATCCCAAGCAGAAGATCGCCGCCACCTGGAGTCCGCTGGGCACCGACGTCAACTTCGGCGAGATCACCCGCCAGTTCGCCGCCAACCTGCAGTCCAAGCCGAACTTCAAGCTGAATCTGTCCAGCGAAGTCGAGAACATCACCCGCAATGCCGATGGCAGCTGGCGCGTGGAGTACAAGAACCTCAAGGACGGCAAGAAGACCGAGACCGACGCCAAGTTCGTCTTCATCGGTGCCGGCGGCGGTGCCCTGCACCTGCTGCAGAAGTCGGGCATCCCCGAAGCCAACGACTACGCCGGCTTCCCGGTGGGCGGCTCCTTCCTGGTCACCGACAATCCCGAGATCGCCCAGCAGCACCTGGCCAAGGCCTACGGCAAGGCTTCGGTGGGCGCACCGCCGATGTCGGTTCCGCACCTGGACACCCGCATGCTCGATGGCAAGCGCGTGATCCTGTTCGGGCCCTTCGCCACCTTCTCCACCAAGTTCCTCAAGCAGGGTTCCTACCTGGACCTGCTGACCAGCACCAACACCCACAACGCCTGGCCGATGGTCCGCGTGGGCGTGGCCGAGTACCCGCTGGTGGAATACCTCGCCGGTCAGCTGATGCTGTCGGATGACGACCGCATGGCCGCCCTGCGCGAGTACTTCCCCAACGCCAAGAAGGAAGACTGGCGCCTGTGGCAGGCCGGTCAGCGCGTGCAGATCATCAAGCGCGACGCCGACAAGGGTGGCGTGCTGAAGCTGGGCACCGAGATCGTCGCCGCCAAGGACGGCAGCATCGCCGGCCTGCTGGGCGCCTCCCCGGGTGCCTCGACCGCCGCCCCCATCATGCTGAGCGTGCTGGAGAAGGTGTTCAAGGACAAGGTCGCGACCCCGGAGTGGCAAGCCAAGCTGCACCAGATCGTGCCCAGCTACGGCACCAAGCTGAACAGCGACCCCGCGCGCGTGCAGCAGGAGTGGAACTACACCGCCGAAGTCCTGCAACTGGCCACCCCGCCGGTCGCCACCGGCACCGAGAACGCCAAGGCCACCGCCAGCGCTCCACGTGTCGAAAAGGCCGCCAACGACATGGCACTGTAAGTCGCTGCCAGGCCCGCTGCGTACGCAGCGGGCTCACCGCGAAGACCAAAGGCCCCACCCGGATCCGGCGTGGGGCTTTTTTTCGCCCGCGTCCGGCCCGGGCTAGAGCCCTTGCCGCGGCCGGAGCCCTGTGACGAAAACCGCAACGGCGTGAATTTTTTCCCGCCAGACAGGCACTAAAACTGCAGCGATACGCCGAGGCCGCTCTTTGCACGCCACAATGGTGATCTATCCTCGAGCCTTAACCGTTACCTGAATCTGGAGACACGATGACGGCACATCCCGCCCCGGGCATCCTGCATACCCGAGAAGGCCAGCGCCTGGCTGATACCGACGCCGCCGCCTGGCGACAGTGGGGACCCTACCTGAGCGAGCGCCAGTGGGCCACGGTCCGTGAAGACTACAGCGCCGACGGCGACGCCTGGCGCTACTTTCCCCACGACCATGCGCGCAGCCGCGCCTATCGCTGGGGCGAAGACGGCCTGGCCGGTTTCTGCGACAAGGCCCAGCAATGGTGCCTGGGCATCGCCCTCTGGAACGAGCGCGACCCCTTCCTCAAGGAACGGCTGTTCGGCCTGACCAACGCCGAGGGCAACCATGGCGAGGACGTCAAGGAGCTGTACTTCTACCTGGACGGGGTGCCGAGCCACGCCTACCAGAAGATGCTCTACAAGTACCCCCACGCCGCCTTTCCCTATGCCCAGCTCACCGAGGAAAACGCCCGGCGCGGGCTGAACGATCGCGAATTCGAGATCCTCGACACCGGTGTCTTCGCCGAGGATCGCTATTTTGACGTCACCGTCGAATACGCCAAGCACACCCCCGACGACATCCTCATGCGGGTCACCGTGGAAAATCGCGGGACCGAGCGCGCCAGCCTGCGGGTGCTGCCGCAGATCTGGTCACGCAACACCTGGGCCTGGACCGGCACCCCGCCGCGCTCCATGCTCAGCCTGGAAGGCGACCAGGTCCGCGCCAGCTATTTCGACCGGCCCGACCTGGTGGTCAGCGCCTGGGGCCCACGCGAGGCCGAGTGGCTGTTCTGCAACAACGAAACCAACCTGCCCCGCCTGACCGGTGAAGCTGCCGAGGGCCCCTTCAAGGACGGCATCAACGACTACGTGGTGCGCGGCGCCCGCGAGGCGATCCGCCGCGACTTCGGCAGCAAGGCGGCCGCCCATTTCGCCGTGGAACTGGAGGGTGGCGCCAAGACCGTGGTCTACCTGCGCCTGGCGCCCACCAATGCGCTGTCGGTGGATGCCGATGCGATCTTTGCCGAGCGTATCGCCGAGGCCGACGCCTTCTATGCCGCCCTGCAGGAAAAGATCGCCGATCCCGATGCCCGCCTGGTGCAGCGCCAGGCCCTGGCCGGCCTGCTCTGGTCCAAGCAGCTCTACTATTTCGAGGTCAATCGCTGGCTCGATGGCGATCCGGCCCAGCCGACGCCGCCGGCGCAGCGCCAGCGCATCCGCAACGGCCACTGGCGCCACCTGCTCAATTTCGACATCGTCTCCATGCCGGACAAATGGGAGTACCCCTGGTACGCCTCCTGGGACCTGGCCTTCCAGGCGGTCGCCTATGCCCTGATCGATCCCGGCTTCGCCAAGCAGCAGTTGCTGCTGCTGGTGAAGGACAGATTCATGCACCCCAATGGCCAGCTGCCGGCCTACGAGTGGAATTTCGAGGACGCCAATCCGCCGGTGCATGCCTGGGCCACCTGGCACGTCTACCTGCAGGAAAAGTCCCTGACCGGGGTGGGCGACCGGGTCTTTCTCGAGCGTGTCTTCCACAAGCTCCTGCTGAATTTCTCCTGGTGGATCAACCGCAAGGACACCGAGGGTCGCAACATCTTCCAGGGCGGCTTCCTCGGCCTGGACAACATCGCCCTCTTCGATCGCTCGGCACCGCTGCCGGAGGGCTATCACCTGGACCAGGCCGACGGCACCGCCTGGATGGCCGCCTATGCCCTGGACCTGATGCGCATCGCCCTGGAGCTGGCCAAGGAAAATCCGGTGTACGTCGATCTGGGGGTCAAGTTCTTCGAGCACTTCCTGCACATCGCCGGCGCCATCAACCACAGCGATGATCGCGAAGACGGCCTCTGGGACGAACAGGATGAATTCTTCTATGACGTCCTGCACAAGGCGGATGGCAGCGCCGAGCCGCTGCGCCTGAGGTCCATCGTCGGCCTCATCCCGCTGTTCGCGGTGCAGGTCCTGGAACAGCGCGAGCACGAGGGCCTCCCCGGCCTCGGCGGACGGCTGCGCGGCTTCCTGCGCCAGCGTCCGGATCTCGCCCGGCTGGTCTCGCGCTGGACCGAGCCCGGCCAGGGCAACAGATTCCTGCTCTCGCTGCTGCGCGGCCATCGCACCAAGCTGCTGCTCAAGCGCATGCTGGATGACAAAGAATTCCTTTCCGAATACGGCATCCGCTCGCTGTCCAAGGCCCACGAACAGCAACCCTTCGAGATGCGCCAGGCCGACGGCAACCTGCTCAGCGCCCGCTACCAGCCGGCGGAATCGGATTCGCGCCTGTACGGCGGCAATTCCAACTGGCGTGGACCGCTGTGGATGCCGATCAACTACATGCTCATCGAGTCGCTGCACGAATTCCACCGCTACTACGCCGACAGCTTCTCGGTGGAATACCCCAGCGGTTCGGGCTACCTGGCCAATCTGGAAGAGGTCGCCGACGGCCTCAGCCAGCGCCTGACCCGGCTGTTCCTCAAGGACGCCGATGGCAAGCGCCCGAGCATGGTCGACTATCCGCAATTGCAGAACGATCCACGCAGTCGCGACCTGGTGCTGTTCCACGAGTATTTCCACGGCGAAAACGGCCGCGGACTCGGGGCTTCCCACCAGACCGGCTGGAGCGCCCTGGTGGCACTGCTGCTGCAACCCCGGCGCTAGCCGAGCACGCCGTGGTGCCGGTACCGACCGGCACCACGGCGGACTGTGGCAAGGCTGCAGTTTTCCTCGGCCACCCCGGGTACTATGCTCTAGCCAGACATCCCGCCTTCGCGAGCCCGCATGACTGCCCCCGATGACGCCCAGCGTCTCCACGCCCTGAGCGAGTTGCAGATTCTCGATAGCGGCGTCGAAGCCGCCTACCAGGACATCGTCGTCCTGGCCTGCCAGCTGACCCGGGCGCCGGTGGCCTTCATCACCCTCGCCGATCGACACCGTCTCTGGTTCAAGGCCTGTCAGGGCCTGACGCTAGCCGAGGTGCCGGTCGACGCCTCCCTCTGCCACCTGGCGATCCGTACCCCGCGTGAGCCCTTCCTGGTGGAAGACCTGCAAGGCGACCCACGCGTCGCCCATCTCCGGTCCGCTCCCGGGCTGGAAGGGATGCGTGCCTACCTGGGCATCCCCCTGCTCGACCGGCACGGGGTCGCCCTGGGCACCCTCTGCGTGATGGACGACCGGGTTCGGCGTTTCGAGACGGCTCAGGTCGACAACCTGCAACGGCTGGCCAGACAGGTCATCATCCTGCTGCAACAGCGCGAGACCCTGCGCCAGCTGGAAGAGCTGGACATCAACTTTTCCGCCTTCATGAACAACGGGCCCTTCATCGCCTACATCAAGGACCGCGACTGGCGCTACCGCTATGTCAACGAGCCGTTCCTGCAGCAGCTGGAATTGACCCGCGACGAGGTCATCGGCCAGGACGACTTCACCATCTGGCCAGAGGCGGCGCCCCGTTTTCGCCAGGTCGACGAGCAGGTGATGAACGAACTCAAGCCGAGCCGACTCGTCGAGCGCATGACCGCCCTCGATGGCCGCCGCCTCTTCTGGCAGTCCTACAAGTTTCCCCTGGTCACCCGCCAGGGCATCGCCCTGGCGGGCCTGTCGGTGGACGTCACCGAGCACATCGAGCAACAGCACATGCTGGAGGCCTCGCAGCGCCAGTTGCTGGGCATGATGCAGGCCGCCGAGCAGCGCAGCGTCACTGATGCCCTGACCGGCCTGTTCAATCGACGCGCCTTCGACCTGCGCCTGGCGGAGCACCTGCTGCGCGCCGAGGAGCAGCGCACGCCGCTGTCCATGCTGTTGATCGACGTGGATCACTTCAAGGCCTACAACGACGCCTATGGTCACCAGGCGGGTGATAGCGCCTTGCAGGCCGTCGGCCAGCTGCTGCTGCAGAGCTGTCGCGACAACGACGCCTGCTTCCGCTACGGCGGCGAGGAATTCGCCATCCTGCTGCCAGGTGCCGATCTCACCGCGGCCCACCTGGTGGCCGAGCGCTGCCGCGCCGCCGTCGCCAACCACGCCTGGTCACGACGTCCCATCACCCTGAGCGTCGGCCTGGCCACCCACAGGGCCGGGATGGATGCCTACACCCTCACCGAAGGCGCCGACCGGGCGCTCTATGCAGCCAAGGGCGCCGGCCGCAACCGCATCGCCGCGGAACCCGGACCCGAAGCCCCTGCCAATCCGGAATGACGCCCAAAA
>NZ_BBIT01000027.1 GCF_000730625.1 Pseudomonas oryzihabitans NBRC 102199
GGAGCGGCGCCGGAGCGCGGGGACCCGGAGCGCAGCGAAGGGCCGAAACGTGGGGACAAGCGTTTTTGGTTACTTTTTTGGCGTTTGAAAAAAGTGACTCGCCCGGGTGGGCGAAACAGCAACCATCAGCAAACCACGATAATAAGCCAGTACAACAGCTCAAACCCAAAGCCTTGGGCTTCGCCTGCGCTCAACCCAACCCACACAGCCGCCCTCCCCTACACCCCCTCCCGCCGCCGCAGGATGGCGCGGGCGCCGATGAACAGCACCGCCACGCAGATCGCCGCGGCGATCAGCCAGCGCTTCGACACATGATGCTCGGCGAAGAAGTCGCGCAGGATCTCGCCCACCGCATAGCCAATGCCGGTCATGACGAAGCCCCAGAGCAGCGCGCCGATGATGTTGTAGAACAGGAAGCGCCGTGGGCGTACCCCACTGGCGCCGATCAGCAGCGGGCCGATCAGGCGGAAGCCGTAGGCGAAGCGGATGCCGATGATCCACAGCGCCTCGTGGCGGTGGATACGGCTGCGCAGCCAGTCGATGCGTGCCTGCTGGCGCTTGAAGCGACCGAGGATGCTGTCGCCGTAGCGCCGCCCCAGAAAGAACAGCGTCTGGTCACCGATGAAGCCGCCCAGGGCCACGCAGACCGCCGTGAGCGGAAACAGCAGATAGCCGTGGCGGGCGGCGATGCCGGCCAGGATGGCCACGCCATCGCCCTCGATCAGGGCGCCCAGCACGGCGGCGCCGTAGCCGTAGTTGCTGATGACCTCGCTGTCGATCATGGCGCGTCCCTAGAGACCGAGGATGGTCAGCATGATGAAGGTGCCGAACAGCACGAAGTGGGTCATGCCCTCGATGGCGTTGGTCTCGCCGTCGTTGAGGTTGATGGCGGCGACGATCAGGGTCACGGCCATCATCACCGTCTGCACCGGGGTCATGGCCATCTGGATGGGCTGGCCATTGAACAGGGCGATGGCTTCCACCACCGGTACGGTGAGGATGACGGTGGACAGGCTGGCGCCCAGGGCGATGTTGATCACCGACTGCATGCGATTGGCCATGGCCGCGCGCAGGGCCGTGAGGATCTCCGGACTGGCGGAGATCACCGCCACCACCAGGGCAGGCACCAGGGCCGGCACGGCCAGGCCTTCCAGGCCGGTATCCAGCGACTTGGACATCACCTCGGCCAGGGCCCCGGTGGCGACGATGCCGACGATCAAGAGGCCGATGGACAGCGCCGAGCTGCTCTCGCCATGGCCGCCTGCCTCGCCCTGCCCTTCCACGGCCGGGCGCTTGCGCTTCTTCTCTGGGTAGCTGTAGCTGAAGAAGTAGCTGTGTGGACCGGTCTGCATGCGCAGGAACAGCGCATAGAGCAGCGCCATGGCGCCGATGGTGAAGAAGGAATAGACGTGCCACTGGGCCGTGGGGATGAATTCCGGCACCAGCATGGAGATGCTCACCGCGGTCATGATCATCACGCCGTAGCTGCGGCTGGAATCGTCGTTGTAGGGCTGCTCGCCGTGCTTGAGGCCGCCAAGCAGCGCCGCGAGACCGATGATGCCGTTCATGTCCAGCATCACCGCGGCGTAGATGGTGTCGCGGGCCAGGGTCGGCGAGTGGTCGTGGCTCATCATGATCGCCAGGATGATCACCTCCACCAGCACGGCGGAAAGGGTCAGGATCATGGTGCCGTAGGGATCGCCGACCTTTTCCGCCAGCAATTCGGCGTGGTGGGCGACGCGCATGGCCGCGCAGATGATGGCGGCGATCAGGCCGCCGGCGGCGACCAGCGCCAGGGTCTGGCCACCGCCGAGCAGCGCGTGTTCGAACACATAGGCCAGCACCGTGGCACCGATGGCGACCAGCAGCAGGGTTTCGTCTTTGAGGGCGGCGAGCATGGAAAAGGCGTCCTTGGTTGAGCAATGCCTTGTTACGACCGCCATAGACGGCAAAACGCTCGCACCTCGATACGCCCCTGCCCTGATCGCCCGCGCGGCGGCCCCTCAGCCAACCCGGGCGCGCGGCGCCAGACGCTTCCACACCGCCTTGGTGCCAGTGGCGCAGACCTGGCGATAGCCCAGGGCATGACGCTCGACCAGGTACCAGGACACCACCGCCAGCGGCAGGGTTATGCCGATGGAAAGGATCACCATGGTCCAGGCCTCGATGCCGGGGATCACCGCCGCCAGGGTCTGCTGCACCGGAAAGGAGTAGATGTAGAGGCCATAGGAATAGTCGCCCACCTCGTTGAAGGCGCGGATGCGCCCGGCCGGCACGAAGGCGAGATAGAGCAGTACGTAGCCCAGCACCAGGTTATAGACCAGAAAGAAGCTGTCACGGTCGGGCGTGGCCACCGCCAGCAGCGCCACGGCGGCGACGAAGAGCGCGCGCGACAGCGGGATGTAGGCGCGCAGCACATAGAAGGCGCCACCGAGAAAGAACATCTGGAACAGCCGCAGCAGATGGGATTCGCTGGCGAAGAAGTAGTGGGCGAACAGCTTGAACAGGGCGGCGCCCACGGCGAACAGCAGGATGGCGCGCTGGAAGTGGCGACTGTCCAGGCGCAGCCAGAGCACGGCCAGCCAGAGCAGCGCCAGGGCGCCGTACATGCCCACCTCGAAGGGCAGCGTCCACAGCGAGCCATTGACGATGGCCTGCAGCGGATTGCCTTCGAACAGCCCGGGCAGGTCGAACTCGGCGCCGGCGATAAGGCCGGTGTTCTTGAACAGATAGAACCAGGTCTCGGGATCGCTCAGATAATCCTGCAGGGGCGCCCGGGTCAGCCAGGCGCCGAGGCCAAGCACCGTCAGCACCAGCATCACCAGCAGCCCAGGTACCACCCGCAGGGCGCGACCCCAGACGAAGTCGATGATGTCGGCCCGGCTGAGCAGGCTCTTGGTGACCAGGAAACCGCTGGTGATGAAGAAGATGTCGACCGCGATGTCGCCCAGGGTCATGCCCAGGCTCTCGCGTCCGGGCTCCGCCGTGGGGGTGCCACTGGAGATGGCGAAGCTGTGACTGAAGACCACGGCGAGCGCCGCGATCATGCGAATCAGATTGAGATTGTTGTTCTTGCCGCCAACATGATCCTGAACGGTCTGCACGGATACCTCACGCGTGGTGTTTGGAGCCATGCGTCCCGATTGTAGTCAGATCCAGACCCGATGCAGGCGTTATGGCCTTTTGCTGGCCCAAAGCGTGGAATGCTGGGAACTTCTGACTGACGAAGCCACCGTACATCGGTCAGCGGGAACCAGGATGGCTGCGGAAAACCGGGCAAAGCGTGCGACAATCGTCCATCTTTTCCTGATTCAAGCTATCCCGAGGATCCCATGTACGACTGGCTCAACGCCCTGCCCAAGGCCGAACTGCACCTGCACCTGGAAGGCACTCTGGAGCCCGAGTTGCTGTTCAAGCTGGCCGAGCGCCATGGCGTCGCCCTGCCCTGGGGTGATGTCGAAGCCCTGCGCGCCGCCTACAACTTCGGCAACCTGCAGGAATTCCTCGACCTCTATTACGCCGGTGCCGACGTGCTGCGCACTGAGCAGGACTTCTACGACCTGACCTGGGCCTATCTGCAGAAGTGCAAGGAACAGAACGTCATCCACACCGAACCCTTCTTCGATCCCCAGACCCACACCGATCGCGGCATTCCCTTCGAGGTGGTGGTGCGCGGCATCACCCAGGC
Source organism: Pseudomonas oryzihabitans NBRC 102199 (assembly GCF_000730625.1). Taxonomy (GTDB): domain Bacteria; phylum Pseudomonadota; class Gammaproteobacteria; order Pseudomonadales; family Pseudomonadaceae; genus Chryseomonas; species Chryseomonas oryzihabitans. Next base: position 3,689 of record NZ_BBIT01000027.1, read on the forward strand.
GCTGGCCGACGGGGAAAAGCAGCTGGGCGTGACCAGTGGGTTGATCCTCAGCTTTCTGCGGCACCTTTCCGAGGACGCCGCCCAGGCCACCCTGGACCAGGCGCTGCCGTTCCGCGACCACTTCGTCGCCGTCGGCCTGGACAGCTCGGAAAAGGGGCATCCGCCGAGCAAGTTCAAGCGCGTCTTCGCCCGTGCCCGCGCCGAAGGCTTTCCGGCCGTCGCCCACGCCGGCGAGGAAGGTCCGCCGGAGTACATCTGGGAAGCCCTCGACCAACTCGGCGTGGTGCGGATCGACCACGGTGTGCGCGCCTTCGAGGACGAGCGCCTGATGGCTCGCCTGGCCGACCAGCAGATCCCGCTCACCGTCTGCCCGCTGTCCAACACCAAGCTCTGCGTGTTCGACGACATGAGCCAGCACACCATCCTCAAGATGCTCGACCGCGGCCTCAAGGTCACCGTCAACTCGGATGACCCGGCCTACTTCGGCGGCTACGTCACCGAGAACTTCATGGCCCTGCACGAAGGCCTGGGCATGACCCAGGAACAGGCCCGGCGCCTGGCGCAGAACAGCCTCGACGCCCGCCTGGTGAAATGAGCATGAGCCTGACCGCTGCCGAGATTTCCTACTACGAACGCTTCGCCGAGCGCCTGGCCGATGCCGCCGCCGTGGCCATCCAGCCCTACTTCCGCGCCCAGCTGGCGGTGGACGACAAGGGCGACGCGGCCGTCGCCGGGCGTCGCTACGACCCGGTGACCATCGCCGACAAGGCCGCCGAACGGGCCATGCGCGAACTCATCCAGGCCGAGCATCCGGATCACGGCATCCTGGGAGAGGAAGAGGAAAACGTCGCCGGCAGCAGCCCCCTGAGCTGGGTGCTCGACCCCATCGACGGCACCCGCGCCTTCATCACCGGCCTACCGCTGTGGGGCACCCTGGTGGCGCTCAACGACGGCAGCCGTCCGGTGATCGGGGTGATGAACCAGCCCTTCACCGGCGAGCGCTACCTGGGCACCCCGGCCGGCGCCTGGCGCAACGGCGCGTCCCTGCGCACCCGTCCCTGCGCCAGCCTGGCCCAGGCCCGGCTGATGTGCACCAGCCGCGATATCTTCGACACCCCCGAGCGCCTGGCCGCCTTCGACGCCGTGGCGGCCGAGGTACAGCTGGCCCGCTTCGGCGGCGACTGCTACGCCTACTGCATGCTGGCCTCGGGCTTCGTCGACGTCATCATCGAGGCGGGCCTGCAGCCCTACGACGTCCAGGCGCTGATCCCCATCATCGAAGGCGCCGGCGGCCGCATGACCGCCTGGGACGGCGGCGATGCCCAGCAGGGCGGCGCCATCCTCGCCTGCGGTGATCCGAAGTTGCATGCGCAGTTGGTGGAGCGGTTGCAGCACCTGGCCTGAGGCTTGGCAGACGGCTTCGTAGGTTGGGTTGAGCGGAGCGAAGCCCAACACGGAGTCTGCCGTGATGTCTTGGCTTATCAGTGCCCTATTTGCTTATCGAGTGCTCGGATGGCTTTTGTTTCGCCCCCTCGGGCGAGTCACTTTTGCCAGTCGCGGCTGCGCGCCCCGGACAAAAGTATGCAAAAACGCATGCCTCACGTTCGGCCCTTCGCTCCGGCGGCGCTCTAGGGGCACGGCACGAAGGGGTGTCCTGCCTCGCACCTCCCTCCGCAACACCTGCACTCGGCCTCACTGACGGGGACGGGAGGCCAGCCTGAGACTACGGTGTTTACAGGCAAAGTCAGAGCGATTCGTAGCGTGGAAAACCGCGCAGCGTTTTCCACTGAGGGAGTAAGGCCTATCGCGTGGACAAGGCTGCGCCGTTGTCCACCCTTGTATCTCGACTACAGCCTCCTCAGGAGGTCATAGTCCCCGACTGATCATCGGGGGAGGATGGCAAGCCGCGTCCACCCTTAAGCCTTTGAGCTTGCAGCGTAGATAGGCTGCCTCCTCCACACTCATCCCCAAGTCCGAACGGTATCTGGAGCCTCAAGAGCTCGTATTACGCAAGGTTGGACGGGATGACGTGATCGTGACGCATCTGAAGGAGGAGACTTCATGGCCGTAGTAGTAGGCGTTGATATCGCCAAGCGCAGCTTCGACCTGGCCGTCCTGCAGTCCAACGGCAAGTACCGGACAAAGGGCAAGCTGAGCAACGATCAGGCAGGCTTCGCGGTCTTTGCTGACTGGCTGCAACAGCATGCCGAGCCAGGCGCTTGGATCGTGATGGAAGCCACGGGCATCTATCACGAATCGCTCGCCGGGCACTTCCATGCGTTGGGCTACCGAATCGCGGTACTCAATCCAGCACAGATCGCCCGTTATGCGCAAAGCCAGTTGCAGCGCAGCAAAACGGACAAACTCGACGCCAAGCTGATTGCCACCTATGGCCAGCGGCATGAAGATAGTTTGCGAGCCTGGCACCCGGAACCTGTGTCCATCCGCACGCTTCGCGCGCTGACCCGGCGCCTGGAGGATCTCCAATCGCTACGGCAGATGGAGCTCAATCGGCTCGAGATCAGTCCGGAAAAAGTCCAGGACTCGATCCGGGCAGTCTTGCAACGGCTCGATGAGCAGATCGCCTGGACGCTCGAACAGATCAAACGCCATATCGACGACGATCCGGACTTGCGTGGTAAGCGCGACCTGCTGGTGAGTATCGACGGCATCGCTGACAAGACCGCCGCCCTGATCCTGGCGGAGCTCGGCGATATCGACCGCTTCGCCGATGCGCGCGCCGTTACCGCCTTTGCCGGCTTGAACCCGCGCCTGCAGGAGTCCGGCCTCGCGCGCGGCCATACCTGCATCTCGCGCATGGGATCAGTCCGCTTACGAAGTGCGCTATACCTACCTGCTGTCGTGGCGCTGACCTATAACCCGGCTATCAAGGCGCAAGCCGAGCGCCTGAAAGCCAGGGGCAAGAAAGGTAAACAACCGTCTGCGCCGCCATGCGTAAGCTGCTGACCATCGCCTATGGCGTGCTCAAATCGGGCAAGCCTTTCGACCCTGCTTTAGCCATTGCACACTGAAGGGCGAAGACGGTATCTACCGGTTTGCACCCAAGGCATCAGGCTAGCGAATCGCCCCGTTCAGGAGGGCGAACGCCAGTGTCGTGAAGTGGGGCGAGCCGCATGGATGCGGCGAGAGGTCCAGTGGGCCATGGACGGCCCATCTGGACCGCCCCCGGAACGGCGCTGGCGTGAGCGCACCCGAAGCGAAGCGGAGGGCCGGATGCCCGGGGCAAGCGTTTTTGCTTACTTTTTTGCGGGGCGCGCAGCCGCGACTGAAAAAAGTGAGTCGCCCGGGTGGGCGAAACAAAAACCTTCAAAGCGCTCGATAACCAGCCCTGGCACCAATACCAGCAATCGCGGCCCGCTACCCCCTTAAGCCCCCTCTAAGCCAACTCCCGTATACCGGCAGGATTCTGCCAAGAGTCCCTGCCGTGCTCCCCTCTTCTTCCACCGCCTCCCCCAGAGCCGCACAGCTGGAGCGGGCCTTGCTGCTCGGCTGCCTGGCCGCCTACCTGCTCGCCGGCCTGTTCGGTCGTGGTCTGTGGAAGGCCGACGAACCCTATTCCTTCGGCATGGTGTGGAATTTCCTCACCACCCCGGACTGGCTGGTGCCCCGAGTCGGCACCGCGCCCTTCATGGAAAAGCCGCCGCTGATGTACTGGACCGGCGCCTTGACCGCGCGACTGGCCACGCCCTGGCTGAGTGCGCCCGACGGCGCACGGCTGGCGGTGCTGGGCTGGATGCTGGTGACCCTGGCCGCCCTCGCCTGGCTGACCGAGCGGCTGCTGCCCGGCCGTCGGCGCGAGGCCGTGCTCGCCCTGCTGGGCATGCTCGGGGTGGTGCAGCACAGTCATCTGCTGATCGCCGACGTGCCCCAGCTGGCCGGCGCCACCCTGGGCCTCGCCGGGCTGGCCGCGCAGCTGCACGACAACCGCCATCCCTGGCGCCGTGGCCTACTGTTCGGCAGCGGCCTGGGCATCGCCTTCATGAGCAAGGGCCTGCTGGTCCCCGGGGTGCTGGGCCTCACCGGGCTGCTCTGTGCGCTCTGCTGGCCGCGGCGGCTGGTCGAGCCGGAAGGACGGCACTGGCTGCTCGCCGCCAGCCTGGCCGCCCTGCCCTGGCTGCTGGTCTGGCCGGCGCTGCTCTGGCACCGGTCGCCGGAGCTGTTCCATACCTGGCTGTGGACCAACAACATCGGCCGCTTCTTCGGCCTGGAAGCGCGCAACAGCGATACCGACGGCCTGGCCTCCAGCCTGGCGGATCTGCTGGCGCTGTCCTTTCCCACCGGGCTGATCCTGCTGGGCGCCACGCTCTGGCAGCTGTATCGCCGCGGCGGTAGCCCGCTGAAGCGTCTGGGTCGGCATCCGGGACTGGCCACGGTAGTGCTCTATGCCATCGTCTGCCTGGCGGTCCTGCTCAAGTCGGCGGTGTTCCGCAGCCTCTATCTGCTGCCGCTGTTTCCGGCCCTGGCGCTGCTGGCGGCGCGACTGCAGCCACCGCCCGCGCTCGCCGCCCTCGGGCGCACCCTCGGCCTGGCCTTCTGGACGCCGATCATCGCCTTGCTGACGCTAGGCGGTTTCGGCCTGGCGCTAGGGTGGCCGCTGCCCTGGCCAGCGCTGGTCCGGGACCACCTGCCGCTCGCTGAACGACTACCGGTCGGCCTGCTGGCCTGGACCCTCGCCGCGCTGGCGCTGCTCGGCTGGGGCCTGGCGCTAGGGCTGCACAGACGCCTGGCACCCGGCAGTCTCTGGTTCGTCGGCCTCACCGTGAGCTGGAGTCTGGCCAACAGCCTCTGGCTGCCCTGGGTCGACCTGGGCAACAGCTACGCCCGGCCCTTCACCGAGTTGCAGCGGGTGCTGCCACGGACGGATTGCGTGGCCAGCTACGGCCTGGGCGAGTCGGAACGCTCCATGCTGCATGTCTACGGCGGCTACCCCCCATTGGAGCTGACCGCGCTGCGACAGGTGCCCTGCCAGGTGCTGGTGGTGCAGGACGAATGGCACGAAGCCGTGGCGGTACCGCCGGGCTGGCAGCTGCTCTGGCAGGGCGCCCGCCCCGGCAATCTCAAGGAGCGCTTCCGCGCCTTCACGGTGTCGCCGAGGGTGCCCTGAGGTGTTGGATACTCAAGCCAACCTACGGCGGCTCCCCGCGCAGGTTGGGTTGAGACGGCTCCATCGTCGAAGCCCAACGGACCGCGATCAGGAGCCGCTGCCAGCACCCCAGGCCGCGAGCAGATCCTGGGATTCCATCACCAGTCCCAGGTGCAGGGAGACCATGCTCAGCGCCGCTCGCTCCAGGCTTTCATCGGTCCCTCGCACCAGGTCGCGCAGGACGATGACGCGATAGGTGCGGTTGCTGGCGTCGAAGGCGGTGTTGAGCACGCAGCAGTCGGTGAAGCCGCCAACCAGCACCACGGTGGTGATGCGCTGGTTACGCAGCAGGAAGTCCAGGTCGGTGGGATAGAAGGCCGACAGCCGCCGCTTGTTTTCCACCCGCAGATCCTCGGGCAGCACCTCGGTGAGCAACTCGGTCCAAGGCGAGCCTTCCAGGGCATGGGCGTCGGCATTGGGAATCGGCCCGACGTGCAGCGGAAAGGTCCGTCGCCAGGCCGCGGGAATGCCGCCCAGGTCATCGGCGCCATTGGCGCGCAGTACCGACTTCACATGGACGATGCGCACGCCCAGGGCGCGGGCCTGGCGGTGGAAGGCATCCACCGGCGCCACCAGATCGCGGGCGCGGGGCGCCGGGCAGGGGCAGTACGGCGAGGCGTCCAGGTGGCCGCGATGCAGGTCGATGGACAGCACCGCCGTGGTGCTCGGGTCCAGGTAATCGGCGAAGTCCGTCCGCGCCAGCAGCCGGGGTTCCTCATAGACGAAAACACGCAGGTTCATCGACGCTCCTCACGGACATAGGCTTCGCCCAGGGCGCCGGGTTGGCTCAGGCGGTCACGCCCGGCCAGGGCGACCCAGATCATCACGCCCAGGGTGACGGCATAGGGCGCCATCAGGATGAAGTATTGCGACAGCCGCACCCCGGCGGCGGCCAGTTGCGGAATCAGCGCCTCGATGCAGCCGAACAGCAATGCCCCGGCCAGGGCGCGCCAGGGCGACCAGCGGGCGAAGATCACTAGGGCCACGGCGATCCAGCCACGGCCGCCGGTCATCTCGGCGATCCACAGCTTGGTGCTGAGCACGGCGATGTAGCCGCCGGCGAGACCCACCAGCGCCGCGCCGGCGAGGATCGCCAGCAGTCGATAGCCGGCCACCGAGAGACCGGCGGCATCGGCCGCCTGGGGATTCTCGCCCACCGCCCGCAGGCGCAGGCCGGGGGTGGTGCGTTCGAGCCAGGCGATGACGGCGAGAAAGATCAACGGAGTCAGGTAGACCAGCAGGTTCTGCTGGAATAGACGCCCCACCAGCGGCAGCTCCGACAGCGGCCAGAGCGCCAGCGCCGGCAGGCCGGCCACCGGCTGGTTGGTCCAGCCCCAGAGGGTACCGAGCAGGCCGGTGAGGCCCTGGCAGAAGAACACCAGGGTCAGGCCGGCGATCACCTGGTTGATGCGCAGCCAGATCACCATGACCGCGAACAGCAGCGAGACCAGCGCCGCCGCGCCCATGGCCGCCAGCAGCGCCAGGCCGGCATTGCCCAGGGCCAGTTGCGCGCCGATGCCGAACAGCGCGCCGACCAGCATCAGGCCCTCGGCATGCAGGGCCAGCACCCCGGATCTTTCCGTGAGGATCAGCCCCAGCGCCGCCAGGGCGTAGGGTATGGCGAAGTCGGGGACGTTACCCAGCCAGCTGGCGAGCAGGTTCAAGCGGCACCTCCCTGGCTGCGTCTGAGCCGATGGCGGATGAAGAAATCCGAGGACGCCACACAGATGACGATCAGCGCCTGGATCAGCTGCACCATGGCGAAGGGGATCTGGTAAAACACCTGCAGATTGCGCCCGGCGACGAACAGGGTCGCCACGAGGAAGGCCACCACGGCGGCGGCCAGGGGGTTGTTGCGCGCCAGAAAGGCGATGAGGATCCCGGAGAAGCCATAGCCCTGGTAGAAGGACTGGGTCAGCCGCCCCTCCTGCCCGGCCGCCACCACGAAGCCGGCCAACCCGGCCAGGGCGCCGGAGGCCAGCACCGTGGCGAGGATGGTGGCGCGCACCGGTACCCCCACGGCGCCGGCCACCCGCGGATTGGCGTCGACGAATCTCAGGTACAGCCCGGCCCGGCTCAGGGCGACGAACCACCAGGCCAGCACCGCCACTAAGAGCGCCAGGGGCACCGCCAGACTCAGCCCGGGCAGCAACTCCGGCAGCCGCTCGAAGGGGCGGAACAGCGGCGAATAGGGAAAGGCGTCGCGCGGGTCCTTCCAGGGACCGAACACCAGATGCAGCAGGAAATTGGCGGCGATGTAGTTGAGCATCAGCGAGGCGATGATCTCGTTCACCCCCAGGCGCAGCTTGAGCAGCAAGGGCGCCAGCGCCCAGAGCAGACCGCCGAGCAGCGCCGCCACCAACATCAGCGGCAGGCGCAGGGCCTCCGGACCGATCTCGAACAGCGACACCGCCGTGGCGCCGATGGCCCCCCAGATCATCTGGCCTTCCAGGCCCAGGTTCCAGAAGCGCGCGCGAAAGGCCAGGCAGCCGGCCAGACCGACCAGGATCACCGGCGCGGCCTGGAACAGGGTGGCCTGCAGACTCTGGGCATCGAACAGGGTGGCGACCACGAATTCGTTGAGCAACTCGCCGGCCGGCACCCCGGCCAGGACCAGGATCGCAGCCGACAGGCCCAGGCCCAAGAGCAGCGCCAGGCCGAGGATCAGCGCCTGCCAGGGCCAGGCCAGCTGCTGGCGGATCTCCAGGGTGTAGCGCCGGCTGAACAGCGGTTGCCGTGGTCGCGGACCATTGACCGGGGAAAGCGGAGCACTCAGGGGTTCAAGCATGATTCACCATGGCATGGCCGATCGCCTGGCGATCGGCGGGTCGCTGGAATTCGGCGACGAGGCGTCCGGCGCTCATCACCCCGATGCGATCGGCGAGGGCCAGCACCTCGTCCAGGTCTTCGCTGATCAGCAACACCGCGGCGCCGGCCTCGCGGGCAGCCAGCAGCCGTGCCTGCACCTCGGCACCGGCACGCACGTCGAGGCCACGGCTGGGGCTGTGGGCCAGCACCAGCCGCGGTTCGCGGCCGAACTCCCGGGCGATCACCAGCTTCTGGGCGTTGCCGCCGGAGAGCAGCGCCGCCTTCTGCCGTACCGAGCGCACGCCCTGAACATCGAATTGCGTGACCGCCGACTGGGTCGCCACTTCCTGGGCGCGTCTATCCAGGCGGGCGAAACCACCGAAGCGACCGCTGTGCACCGCGCCGATGGCGAAGTTGTCGGCCACCGACAGGGAGCCGGCCAGGGCACTGCCATAGCGGTCGGCGGGAATGGCGGCGATGCGCAGGTCGCGGCGGCGGGCGCTGGCAGCCGCGGCCAGGTCGCCGAAGCCCTCCAGCCGCACCTCGCCTTCGTAGGGCTGCGGCAGTCCCATCAGCACATCGGCCAGTTCACCCTGGCCGTTGCCGCCGACGCCGGCGATGCCATAGATCTCGCCAGCGCGCAGTTCCAGATCGATGCCATCCAGGGCGCGCCGGCCACCCTGCTCCGGGGTGCGCAGGCCGCGCACCCTGAGCAGCGGTGCCCCGGCAGCACGGCGCGGGGTGTCGGCCAGCGGCTGGGCGTCCCCCACGGTAAGACGTACCAGTTCGTCCACCGACACCTCGGCGGGGTCCAGGCTGCGCAGGGTGCGACCGCCGCGCATCACCGTGAGGCGGTCGGCGTAGGTCAGGGCGTCCTGCATGCGATGGGTCACCAGCACCACCGCCGCGCCCTCCGCCGCCAGGGCGCGCAGGGTCTGCAACAGCCGCTCGCCTTCGCCATCGGTAAGCACCGCGGTGGGTTCGTCGAGGATGAGGATGCGCGCCCCGGCCAGTAGCACCTTGAGGATTTCCACCCGCTGCTGCTCGGCGATGGACAGCTCCGCCACCCGCTGCTCCGGGCGGATGGCGAAGCCCAGGGCGGCGGCCTGCTGGCGAATACGCTCGCTGATCTCGGCCAGGCGCCGGCGATGGCTACCCTCCCCCGCCGGCAGGCCGAGCAGGACGTTCTCCGCCACACTGAAGGGTCGCACCAGCTTGAAGTGCTGGTGGACCATGCCGATGTGCAAGCGGGCGGCGTCCGCCGGACCGCGTAGCCGCACCAGGTTGTCGTCCACCAGGAGCTCACCGGTCTCCGGCGCATAGAGGCCGGCGGCGATGTTCATCAGCGTCGACTTGCCCGCGCCGTTCTCGCCGAGCAGCGCATGCACCTCGCCCCAGCGCACCAGGAAATCCGCCTGCTGCAGCGCCTGGAAGCCATCGAAGGTCTTGCCGACGCCGCGCAGTTGCAGGGCGTTGTGTCTTTTCATGCTGGTCGGCCTTTATCCAGGGATCGCCTCCGTGGAAAACGCTGCGCGGTTTTCCACCCTACTCAGGCGTCAGCTCCGGTGCCGGGCCTCTCGAGGCCCGGCACCCAGAGGTAAACCGCTACTTCTGCGTCGTCACGCCCTGGACGAACCAGTCCATCTGCCACAGCGCCGGGTCGGACAACACCTGGCCGGCGGGGACGCGCTCCTTGCCGTCGCGATCATTCAGGGGACCGGCGTAGATCTGCTTGCCCTTGAGCAGGGCCTCGCGCTCGGCCAGGATCTTCTCCTGGGCCGCCTTGGGCACGGCATCGCCGAAGCCGGCGATGTCGGTGCCGCCGTCGGCCATGGACACCAGGGCACCGTTGGGCGCGGGTTTCCAGTGGCCGGCGATCACGCGCTTGAGCTCGGGCACCAGGAAGCGATCCCAGACCCACACCGAGGAACAGAGGGTGGCCTTGGGCGCGAACTGGCGCATGTCGCGGTGGTGGCCGGTGCCATGGACGCCGCGCTCCTGGGCGACGATCTGCGGCGTGGGGGTGTCCACGTGCTGGCCGATGACATCGGCGCCCTGGTCGATCAGGGCAGCGGCCGCGGCGCGCTCCTTGACCGGATCGTTCCAGCTGCCGGTGTAGATCACCGTGAGGGTGGCGTTGGGATTCATCTGCCGGGCGCCCAGCTCGTAGGCGTTGATGGTCCAGTTCACCACGCCGAAGGGATTGGCGGCGACGAAGCCCAGCTTGCCGGTCTTGGAGGCCGCGCCCGCGGCCATGCCGCAGAGGTACTGGCTCTCGTAGGTACGGCCGTAGAAGGATTCCAGGTTACGGCCGTTGGTGGTGCCCGAGGCGTTGAGGAAGGCCACCTCGGGATACTGGTCGGCCAGTTGCTTGAAGGTGTCGGAATAGCCGAAGGCGGTACCGATGACGATGTTGGCGCCGCGCTTGATGAAGCGCTCGGCTGCCGGGCGGATGGCCGAGGCGGTCTCCGGCACGTTTTCCACGAACTGGATCTTCAGGCCCAATTCCTTCTCGATCTTGACCCGCGCCTCGTCCATGGCCTGGGTCCAGCCGCCGTCGTTCTTGGCGGTGAAATACAGCATGGCGATCTTCGGCTCGCCCTTGAGGGTGAAGCCCTCGTCGTCCGCCCGCGCCACGCTGCCCAGCCCTACCAGCGCCAGCACGCACGCCACTCTTCCCAGCCATCTGCTCAGCATCGTCTCGTCCTTAGTCTTGTCTACAACATGTGGTTGATACGGAACACGTTGCCTTCCGGGTCCAGCAGCACCGCCTGGTACCAGTGGTAGTAGGTTTCGTAGGGCGCCTTCACCAGGCGCGCACCGGCGGCCTCGGCCACCGGCACCAGAAGATCCACCTCGGCGCGGCTGTCCACCTCCAGGTTGAGCAGGAAGCGGCAGCCTTCACTGCCGGCGAATTCGCCCAGCCCCAGCAGTTCATAGGCTTCCGGCGCATTGAAGCCGATGGCGGTCTTGCCGGTGTCCAGGCCGCGAAAGATCGGCGAGCGGATCGCCTCGATCTCCGGGAAGCCGAACACCCGCTGGTAGAAGCCGCTCAGGGCCACCACGTCCTGGGCGAAGACGTTGACGTAGGAAAGACTCGGCATCAGGCCACCCGCACGCCGGTCTGGGTACCGCCAAAGGTCGTCTGCTTGACGAACTTGGATCTCAGGTGGTCGCCCGAGGTGATGGGCGCATGGCGCGGCGGCGTGCCGGGCGTGGCGCAACCGGGCAGGCATTCGATGAGGGTGTCGTAGTTGGGCTGATGGAAGAACACCAGGGACTGGCGGCGGGTGTCGCAACCGGCATCCGCCGGTGGATTCACCACCCGGTGCAGGGTCGATACCCAGCGGTCGTTGGTCCACTGCATCATCAGGTCGCCGATGTTGACCACGAAGCTGCCCGGCACCTTGGGCACGTCCACCCACTCGCCGTCGGCATTGCGCACCTGCAGGCCGCCGGGGGCGTCGTCGGGACGAACGATGGTCAGGCTGCCGTAGTCGGTATGGGCACCGGCGCGCAGCTGGCCAGGCAGCGCCGCCTCCTTCTGGTGGGGATAGCAGAGGGTGCGGAACATGCTGATGTGGCGATCGATGCGGCTGTCGAAGTAGGTCTCCGGCAAGTCCAGCCCCAGGGCGAAGAGCCGAATCAGGGTGCGCGCCAGATCGCTCATGGCGGCGAAATACTCGGCATAGGCCTGGCGAAAGCCGGGAATGGCCGCGGGCCAGACATTGGGCGCGAAGTGCGGCCCGGCTTCGGGACCGCGGTAGTAGGCCGTCTCCGGGACATCCAGCGGTCCGATGGAAAAGGATTCCTTGAGATCTCCCGGCGCCGCCTCCTCCAGGCTGTAGGACAGGCTTTCCTCGGCCACCGCGCTGTAGCCGCGTACCTGATCTGGGCGCGGTCGATCGGCCTTGCGTTTCTCGGCCAGCGGCAGGTCGAAGAAGGCCCGCGACAGGCGCGAGACGCGCTCGACCAATTCGTCGGGCACCTGGTGGTGGGTGATGACCAGAAAGCCGATGTCGCGGCAGGCCTGGTCGACGGCCTTGGCCACCGCCTGCTTGCCGGCGGTCGAGCCTGCGAAATAGGGGGCCAGATCGATGATGGGAACACTGGACAGCGGCATGACGGACCTCACGAGTGGGACGGAAGGAGACAGCGCGACGCACGTTCACCGGGCAGGACGGCAGCAGTGAAATTGCAACCGTTGTGCCATCTTTGGACCATTTGGTAAAAACTATAAAAACCAATCAAAACAGCGGGTTGAGGGAGAAAGTCAGGATCCGCTGCTGGTGCGCTGCACCTCGAACGGTCAGCGTGCACCGGGGTGGCGCCTGGGGGTGCGGTCAGGGCTGACAGGGAAGGCTTTGGGTGTCGGATCGGCGTGGCGGTGTTGGGCTTCGCTGCGCTCAACCCAACCTACGGCGGTCATGGGTTGGGTTGAGACGGCTCCCTCGTCGAAGCCCGACAGCCCCACTAGGCCAGCTCGTGATAACGCCGGTCGAAATACAGCAATCCGCCTTCGCCACCCGGCTCGGCCACCCCCAGCACCTCGCAGAGCAACAGGTCGTGGCTGCCCACCGACTGCACCCCGGCGATGCGGCAATCGCAGGCCACCAGGGCGCCGTCCAGCACCGGCGCACCGGTGGCGAGGCGGGTCCAGCGCGCCGCGGCGAAGCGTTCGGCCATGGCGGTCTTGCCGCCGAAGAGGTTGGCCAGCGCCTGCTGGCCGGCGGCCAGGACGTTGACGCAGAGCACGCCGTTGGCGCTGAAGGCCGGATGCACCGAAGCGCCGCGGTTGAGGCAGACCAGCAGGGTCGCCGGGCTGTCGCTGACGCTGCATACGGCGGTGGCGGTAAAGCCGGCCGGGCCGGCCGGACCATCGGTGGTGACCAGATTGACCGCGGCGCCCAGGCGCGCCATGGCCCCACGGAAGAGGTCGCGTTCGACCGGGGCGGCGGGCGTCGTGGCAGGCGGCAAGGCATGGGCAACGGACATGGCGCTATTCCTCGGAAGATTGGCTGAGATAGTCGAGCACCACCCGGTCGAAGGTGGCGGGGTCGGTGACGCTGGAGGCATGGCCGCCCCACTCCAGCAATTCGAAGCTGGCCTGAGGCAGGCCCGTGGCCAGGCGCTGGGACGAGGTCCAGGGCACCAGCACATCGTCGCGGTTGGCCAGCACCAGGGTCGGCACCTCGATCCGCGCCAGTTCGGCGTCCACGTCGAAAGCCAGCAGGGCACCGATGCGCCGCAGGACATTGGCCTCACCGGGGAAGTGCGCCAGGGCCTGGGCTTCGTCGGCGGCCAGGCGCTCGCCGTGTTCGGCGATCCAGGTGGCCGGATAGAGAAAGATCGCCTGGGCCTGGACATAGGCCGCGGCGCCGCTGTCGCGCAGCAGCCGTTGACGCAGGGCGAAGCAGCGCCCGGTGTGCGGATTGGGCCGGCTCCAGGCATTGACCAGCACCTGGCGGCGGATCAGGCCCGAACGCAGCAAGTTGGCCTGAAGGCCCACCAGGCCACCCAGGGCATGGCCCATGAACAGGCAGCGGTCGAGTTCCAGGCGATCGGCCAGCGCCAGCAGGTCCTCGGCCATATGCTGGATGCGGTAGTCCGCCGGCAACTCGGCCGGGCTCCTGCCGGTGCCGGTCTGGTCATAGACCACCACCCGGAATCTTTCGCCGAGGGTCGCCAGCTGCGGCGCCCAGAAGGCCCCGGCGCCGCCCAGCCCGGAGCTGAGCAGCAGGGTCTCGGCCGCCGGATCCTGGCGGCCATGGAGTTCGAAGTGCATGGGCGGTCCTTGAAGGTTGGGTGGTTGAGGCTTCCCTCACCCCAGCCCTCTCCCAGGGGGAGAGGGGCTAGACGGAGCGCGGCCTAGCCGACATGGGCGATGCTGGCGATCTCGATCAGCGCATCCGGCTTTACCAGGCCGCACTGGATGCAGTAACGCGCCGGCTTCTCACCGGGAAAGAATTCGGCGTACACCGCATTGATGGCGGCGTAGTTCGCCCAGTCGGTGAGCATGATCATGTTGAAGGTGACGTCGGCCATGGTGCCGCCGGCCGCCTCCACCACGCCTTGGATGGTGGTGAGCACATGGCGTGCCTGGGCCGCGGCGTCGCCGACGTGGACCACGTTGTTCTGGGCATCGAACGGCAGAGTGCCGGAGACATAGAGCACCCCATCGGCCAGGCTGCCAGGCACGAAGGGGGCGATGGGGGTACCGGTACCGGCGGGGATCACGGCTTGCTTGGGCATGGTGGCTCAGTCCTTGGCGAAGGTGGTGTGGAAATCGGCGCAGCTGGCGACCCAGCCGAAGAAGGTCTCGATGTTGAACAGCGCGGCCTCGTGGGCCGAACGGGGCCCGGCCTGGTGGCAGGCGTCGTGCAGACAGACGCCGAAGTATTCGAGGAAGAAGCCATCCCTCAGGGTCGACTCCACGCAGACGTTGGTGGCGACGCCGACGAACACCAGGTTGCGGATGCCACGGGCGCGCAGCAGGCTGTCCAGGTGGGTGTTGTAGAAGCCGCTGTAGCGGGTCTTGGGCACCACCAGGTCGGCGGCCGCCGGCTGCAGCCGATCCACCAGGGCATAGTCCCAGCCACCCTTGGCCAGCAGCTGCCCCTGCAATTCGGGTCGCTTGCGCATGGTCTTGAGGGCGTTGGACTTGTGCCAGTTGGGCGAACCCGGCCCGCCCGCCTCGCGATACTCCGGATCCCAGCCATTCTGGAACCAGACCACCTGAATGCCCGCGCCGCGGGCGGTCTCCACCACGGCGGCGACGTTCTCGATCACCGGGCCGGTGGCGGAGACGTCGAAACCGGCCAGATCCAGATAGCCGCCCTGGCTGGCATAGGCGTTCTGCATGTCCACCACGATCAGGGCGGTCTCGCTGGCCTTGAGCCGCAGCGGTTCGGGACGCGCCGGCAGCGTCACGGCTTCGGCGTCGTCGGCAGGCAGGGCATAGCCCGCCAGGGTTTCCACAGCGTTCATCAGGCACTCTCCTTGAGCAGATCGACGTGACGGCGGCTCTGCATCAGCGGCTGGATGCGCTCGCCGAAGTCGGTCACGCCCTGGACGAAGTCATCGAAGGTCAGCAGCACCCCGCTGGCCCCGGGTACCTCGGCGATCTCGTCGAGCATCCGCGCCACGCTGGCGAAGGAGCCCACCAGGGTGCCCATGTTGATGTTCACCGCCGAGGTCGGATCGGCCATCTGCCGCACATTGGTGTCGCTGCCGGACTTGGTGTCGGCGGCCGCCTGGGCGCCCAGCCAGGCGATGGCCTCCTCGTCGGCCCCGGCCTTGTAGTGCTCCCACTTGGCGCGAGCGGCCTCGTCGGTCTCGGCGGCGATGATCATGAACAGGGCGATGGAGGAGACCTCGCGACCGGTCTTGGCGGTGGCGGCCTGCAGCCGCTGCACCGCCGGGGCGAAGGCCTTGGGCGTGTTGACGCCCTTGCCGAAGACGAAGCTGTAGTCGGCGTGTTCGGCGGCGAAGGCCAGGCCGGCATCGCTCGCCCCGGCGCAGACGATCTCCATGGGTGCCTGGGGCTGCGGACTGACCCGGCAGTCTTCCATGCGGAAGTGCGCGCCCTGGAAGTCCGACTGGCCGGTGCCCCAGAGATCGCGCAGCACCTGGGCGTATTCACCGAGGTATTGATAGCGACAGGCGAAGAACTCATCGCCTGGCCAGAGCCCCATCTGGCTGTATTCGGGCTTTTGCCAGCCGGTGACCAGGTTGACGCCGAAGCGGCCACCGGAAATGCAGTCGATGGTGGCGGCCATGCGCGCGACGATGGCCGGCGGCAGGGTCAGGGTCGCGGCGGTGGCGAACAGCTTGATGCGCGAGGTCACCGCCGCCAGCCCGGCCATGAGGGTGAAGGACTCCAGGTTGTGGTCCCAGAATTCGGTCTTACCGCCGAAGCCGCGCAGCTTGATCATCGACAGGGCGAAGTCGAAGCCGTAGTGCTCGGCGCGCTGCACGATCTCGCGATTCAGCTCGAAGGTGGGCCGGTACTGGGGCGCGTTTTCCGACAGCAGCCAGCCGTTGTTGCCGATGGGAATGAAGACACCGATGTTCATCGCTCGCACTCTCCCGCAGTCAGGAATCGAAGCGCATCCAGATGCGCCGTTGCTGCAGGATCGGAGCAGAAAGCTTGCCAAGTCTTGAAAGTTCAAGCCAATCAAACACTTGGGATCTATTCGAGAATAGAACTGGACCATTTGGTCCAGATTAGAGCACCTAGTTTGTGCAAGGCGCCCGAATCCGGGGCATGCAGGCTGGCGCGTCATGCTAGAGTTCGGAGACCGGCGCGCTACCCTTCGGGGTCCGCCGATGATTCGTCACCAGGACGGTGCGAAGCTCAACGACCGCGCCTGCAGCCGGCCCGCGTCAGATGTCCAAGAAGGCCCAAGGAGCAGTTCGTGAGTCAGGCCAGTGATCTTCCGCCACGCAAGTCCCGCCAACCCAGCCCTGCCGCCCAGCAACGCCGGCAGCGCCAGATAGAAGCCAAGCGCGCCCAGATCCTCAGCGCGGCGCTCGATATCTTTTCCCGCTTCGGTCTGCACGGCGCCAGCCTGGATCAGGTGGCGCTGCAGGCGGACGTCTCCAAGACCAACCTGCTCTACTATTTCAGCAACAAGGAAGAGCTCTATGTCGCCGTGCTGCGTCAGCTGCTGGCGACCTGGCTGAATCCCCTGCGCACCTTCAGCGAAGACCAGGAGCCCCTCGACGCCCTGCGCGGCTATCTGCGCCAGAAGCTGGAGATGTCCCGCGACTATCCCGCCGAGTCCCGGCTGTTCTGCCTGGAGATGGTCCAGGGCGCACCGCTGCTGCTGCCCGAATTGCAGGGCAGCCTGCACGACCTGATGGACGAGAAGACCCGGGTGATCCGCACCTGGATCGCCGCCGGCAAGCTGGCCCCGGTGGATCCGCACCACCTGATCTTCAGCATCTGGGCCATCACCCAGCACTATGCGGATTTCCGGGTGCAGGTGCAGACCCTGTGCGGCCGCTCGCTGAAGGATCCGCTGTTCTTCGACGAGGTCCTGCAGGGCCTGGAGACGCTGATCATCGACGGACTCAGGCCCCGCGCCGGTGGCCCGGCCTAGGCCGCCAGGAAGAACTCGGCGAACAACTCGCTCAGCCTCGGCCAGAGCGGTGCCGGCAGGTCATGGGCCATGTCCGGTATCAGTTCGAAGCGGGCGCCGGGAATGGCCCGCGCCACGGCGCGACCACAGGCCGGACGCAGCAAGGGGTCCCGCGCGCCGTGCACCACCAGGGTCGGCGCCTGGATGCGGCGGGCGAAGGGCCGCAGATCGCCGCTGCCGAGCAGGGCGAACAACTGCCGCTGCACCCCCTCCACATCCACCCCGCGCGCCAGGATACGCTGCACCAGTCGTTCCAGATCGGCCTCGCTCTGGCGATACCTCGGACTCTCGATACCGCGCAGCAGGGCCTTCTGCCGGGCGAGCGCCGCCTCCGCCGGCAGATCGGCCGGCGGCCGCAGCAGCAGGCTGCCCAGCAGCTTGAACGAGGGTGGCGGCAACAGCGGCTGATTGGTCGACGAGAACAGGATGCCCAGCCGCGCGACCCGCTGAGGCCATTGAGCGGCGAGGATCTGGGCGATCATGCCGCCCATGGAGCCGCCCAGTACGAAGGCGCGTTCCAGCCCCAGGTGATCGAGCAGCCCGACCGCATCGGCGGCCATGGCTTCCAGGCGATAGGGCACCGCGCTGGGCTTGCCCAGTTGCGCCCGCCCCAGCACCGGCCACAGTGAAGGCGGCCGTCCACCCGGCCAGCTCAGCCGCGAGGACTGGCCGACGTCGCGATTGTCGAAACGAATCACCCGCAGGCCCCGGCGCACCAGGGCCTCGCAGAAGCCTTCCGGCCAGAGCAGCAACTGGGCGCCAAAGCCCATGATCAGCAGCAGCGCCGGATCGGCGGGATCGCCCCAGTCCTCATAGGCCAGCTCGAGGGCGCCGACCCGGGCGCGACCTTCACGTATGTCCATGGCTCCCTCGCGAAATGGCTAAAGGGCCATGCTACCCCAAGGTCGTACCCGCGAAAGCGGCAGAACCGGGCGGTCACGCGGCGCTGCTGCGCTATGCTCGGACAGACCTCTTCCAGAGACCTTCGCCATGTCCGCAGCGCCCCTGGTTTACCACCTGACCGACGAAGCACGCGAAGACCTGCGCCAGGCGATCGCGGCGCCGCTGAGGCGCTACAACGACAGCCAGGCGGGCCCGAGCGGTTACCGGGCCCTAGTCATCAGCCTGACCCGCGGCGGCGAAGCCCTCGGCGGCCTCTGGGGCTACACCAGCTATGGCTGGCTCTATGTGCAGTTGCTGGCGGTGGAGGAAGCCGCCCGCGGCCAGGGCGCCGGCCGCGAATTGCTGCGGCGCGCCGAGGCCGAGGCGCTGGTCCGCGGCTGCCACGGCGCCTGGCTCGACACCCACGAATTCCAGGCTCGCGGCTTCTACGAACGCCTGGGCTACGAGGTATTCGGCGAGCTGGCGGACTATCCGCCGGGCTTCGCGCGGTATTTCCTGCGCAAGGCGCTGTGCCCGACGCCCGCCGTCGGCACTAGCGCTGGCCCTGACTGAGGGCGCTGAGGCGGGTCGAGAGTCCCTGCATCTCCTGGCCAAGCTGACGCAGGGTACCGGCGTCGCGGGCGCCCTCTTCGCTCGCCGCATGGATACGCACCGCCAGTTCATTGATTTCCTGGGTCACGTGGCTCTGCTCCTGGGCGGCCACGGCGATCTGCTGAGCGCGCTCGACGATGCCATCGAAGCTGTCGACGGTCCCGCTCAGGGTGCCGGCCACGACGGTCGCCTCTCGGACGGCGACTTCGGTACGCTGCACCCCGGCCTGCATGGTGGCCACGGCGGCGCTCGACGCCTGGCGCAGGCTGGCGATCATCCCCTGGATTTCGTTGGCGGACGCCTGGGTCCGCCCGGCCAGCGTGCGCACCTCGTCGGCGACCACGGCGAAGCCGCGTCCCTGTTCACCTGCCCGGGCCGCCTCGATGGCGGCGTTGAGGGCCAGCAGGTTGGTCTGTTCGGAGATCGACTTGATCACGTCCAGCACGCCGCCGACCCGCTCGATGTCCTCGCCCAGACGGGTGATGGCGGTGGCAGCGCCACCGATCTCCTGGGCCAGCCCCTGCATGGAGTCGGTGTTGCGCGCCATCTGGCTCTGGCCGGTGTGCACCGTGCCGAGCGAAGCGCGGGCCACGTCCGAGCAGTCGGTGGTGTTGCGCGCCACCTCGCCGGCGCTGGCCGACATCTCGGTGATGGCCGTCGCCAGCAGGGTGTTGTCTTCGCGCTGCTTTTCCGCCCGATCGGCCAGGCCATGGGAGAGTTGCGCCAGCTCGGTCGCCTGGCCCTGCAGCAGCGAGGCGTCAGCGGCGATCCGGCGGAGCATCTCGCGCAGCGAGCCGGCATAGCGATTGACCGCGCCGCGCAAGCGGCCGATTTCGTCGGCACGCCGGATGTCCAGTTCGCTCGCGTTGGCACCGTCCTGGCCCAGGCGCTCGATCTGCAGGGTGGTCTCTTCCAACTGGGCCAGCAGGCGCCGGCCGGCGAGCCAGGCTATGCCCAGCAGCAGTGCCAGGAGCGGCAACAGCAAGAGCAGCATCTGGCTGGTCAGGCGCGTGGCCAGGCCGGTGACCTGAGCTTCGGGCGTGACCAGACCGACCTGCCAGCCGGTCGCATCCATCGGCACCAGGGTGACGTAAGCGGCGCCATCGAGCTGGCGATCGTGAGGGAGGTACAGGGTGCGGTTGCCCGTTTGGCCGAGGGCATCCGCCACCGCCTTGAACGAGGCCTCACCCGCGATCACGTCGTTCAGCGTCGGCAGGCCCTTGGCACCCTTGATCCCAGGGAAATAGAGCAGATTGCCACTGCGATCGACGGCGAAGGCATAGCCACCGGTCACGCCACCCTGGCGTTCGAGGAAGGCGGCGAGACCATCGAGCTTCAGGTCCAGCGTCGCCACGCCGGCGAAGGCGTTCTGTTGGCGATAGGGCACGCTGCAGGTGGTCATGGCGACCTGGCTGACCGGGTCCTGGTAGGCGTCGGACCAGACGCACCGTCCCGCGGTGGCCGCCTTGGCATCGCGATACCAGGATTCGTCGCGATAGGCCGAGGTCTGGGGCGCATTGTAGTCGTCCGAGTACTCCAGACCGCCGGCGCCGTTGCGAGCCCAGAAGAAGCTGCGGCGGTCGACCCCCGGGGTGAAGGCGGCGGGTTCCGGCCAGAGGCCGCCGCCGGCGATAGCCTGGTCGCCGTGGCTGTCGATGAGCCTTGGCAGGACGGCCTTCACCAGCCCTTCGTCATGGGGCAGCGTCTCGCCCAGATCCGCCAGGGCCACGCTGGTCCCTTCGATACGCGCCAGCTGCAGGGCGAGTTGCCGTGCAATGGCGGTGGCCGACTGTTCGGCCGCGGCCGTCCCGGCGGCCACCAGTTGCGGTTTACCACCAAAGGCCATCACGGCGTAGACGCCGATGGCGGTGAGCCCCAGCAGGCAAAGCACGCCCAGGGTCATGCGCCCGGCGATGCGGGTGGGTATCAGAGTCATACGGCGGCTCCAGAAGGTTGCCAGGGGGAATGGCCAGTATTACGGCCGGGACGGCGGTCAATTGAGCGAAGCGATACCCCCGCGCGGGATACCGCCGATGAACGGCGGGCAATCAGCCCGCGGTGAGGAAGTTGCCGATCCGGGCGTTGTCCTGCCCACCTTCCAGCAGCGGCACCTCGGCTTCGTCCTTGAGTTGCACGCCGGAGAGCTTGCGGCGATCCGCTTCGCGCATCAGGTAGAGCAGCTTGTGCGCCGCCAGGCCATAGGCCAGGCCTTCCAGGCGCACGTTGGAGATGCAGTTGCGATAGGCGTCGTTGAGGCCCGGGCGCGGGCCGTAGGTGAAGTAGAGGCCGAGGCTGTCGGGCGAACTCAGACCGGGGCGCTCGCCGATCAGCATCACCAGCAGGCGCGCCTTGAGCAGCCCGCCGATCTCGTCGCCCACCGCTACCCGCCCCTGCTCCACCAGGGTCACCGGCGCCCAGCGCCAGCCCTCGGCCCCGGCCTGGTCGGCCAGGCGCTCCAGGAACGGCAGCGCATGGCGATGCACCGCCAGGGCAGAGAGGCCATCGGCGATGACCACGGCGACGTCGAAGCCCTCGGGATGCTCGGCGGCATAGGCCTGGAGTTCGTGGGCGGACTCCGCGGACAGCTTGCGGCCCAGGTCGGGACGTTGCAGATAGGTATGGCGATCCGGCGCGGCGCTCTTGAGCACCAGGGTCTCGCGCCCCTGGGCAGCCAGGCCTTCGCGCAAGGCCTGATGATCGAAAGCCAGGTGCACCGCATCGCGGGCCTGGGCATGGGCGGCCTGGAAGTCCAGCTGGGCCGACGTCGGCAGGCTGGTCCCGGCACGGCCGAGGGCGATGCGTGCCGGGGTGAGGCGACGCAATTCGGCCCAGGGGTCGGGGCGGGCGGTGTCGTTGGGGTTCATGAGCGACTCCTGAACGATTCGGTATCTAAGCTATCGCGGCCATGGGCCGCTCCTACGGGTACAGAGGGAGTTTGTAGGAGCGGCCCATGGCCGCGATCCTCCCTACAACTGCGCCAGCGCCCGCTGGAATGGCGCTGGCAAGCCTTCGCCGAGGCGGAAGCGGCCGTCCTCCAGCCGCAGGATGCCCAGCCGGTCGAGCCAGGCGGCGAATTCCGGGGCCGGCTGCAGGCCCAGCACCTGGCGGGCGTAGAGGGCGTCGTGGAAGGAGGTGGTCTGGTAGTTGAGCATCACGTCGTCCGACCCCGGGATGCCCATGATGAAGTTGATGCCCGCCGCGCCCAGCAGGGTCAGCAGCATGTCCATGTCGTCCTGGTCGGCCTCGGCATGGTTGGTGTAGCAGATGTCGCAGCCCATGGGCACGCCGAGCAGCTTGCCGCAGAAGTGATCCTCCAGCCCGGCGCGGATGATCTGCTTGCCGTTGTAGAGGTACTCGGGGCCGATGAAGCCGACCACGGTGTTGACCAGCAGCGGCTTGAATTGCCGCGCCACGGCGTAGGCGCGCACCTCGCAGGTCTGCTGGTCGACGCCGTGGTGGGCGCCGGCGGAGAGGGCGCTGCCCTGCCCCGTCTCGAAATACATGAGGTTGTCGCCCAGGGTACCGCGGCGTTGCGACAGTCCGGCATCAAAGCCTTCCTGCAACAGTGCCAGGCTGATGCCGAAGCTTTCGTTGGCGCCCTGGGTGCCGGCGATGGACTGGAACACCAGGTCCACCGGCGCACCCCGCTCGATGGCGGCGATGCTGGTGGTGACGTGGGTCAGAACGCAGGACTGGGTGGGTATTTCGTAGCGCTGGATCACGGCGTCGAGCATCTTCAGCAGTTCGCAGATGCCGCTGGTGCTGTCGGTGGCCGGATTGATGCCGATCACCGCATCGCCGTTGCCATAGAGCAGGCCGTCGAGGACGCTGGCGGCGATGCCGGCCGGATCGTCGGTGGGGTGATTGGGCTGCAGCCGGGTCGACAGCCGTCCACGCAGGCCGATGGTGTTGCGAAAGCGGGTCACCACCCGGACCTTTTGCGCCACCAGGATCAGGTCCTGGATACGCATGATCTTGGACACCGCGGCGACCATCTCCGGGGTCAGCCCCGGAGCCAGGGCGGCAAGACTCGTCTCGTCGGCCACCGGCCCCAGCAGCCAGTCGCGGAAGCCGCCCACGGTGAGGTGGGCGACCGGGGCGAAGGCCTGGGCATCGTGGCTATCCAGGATGAGCCGGGTGACCTCGTCGGCTTCGTAGGGGATCACCGCCTCGCTGAGAAAGTGCTTGAGCGGCACCTCGGCCAGCGCCATCTGCGCCGCCACCCGCTCCACGTCGCTGCCGGCGGCGACCCCGGCCAGGACATCCCCGGAACGCGCCGGGGTGGCCTTGGCCAGCAGTTCCTTGAGATCGGCGAAGCGCCAGGTCTGGCCACCCACGCTGTGCTGGAAACCGCTCATGCTACCTCCTCGGGTTGCGCTGCTCAGGCCTCGCCAAAGGCGGCATCGGGCGCGATGTCGCTCTGTCTACGGCTGAGACCGCAGACCAGCGCGCCTATCACCATCAGCACCACGAAGACGCTGGCGATCACCGGGTTGTACCAGACCATGGCGATCAGGCAGACCACCGCCAGCACCAGGGCGATGGCCGGCACCACCGGATAGCCGGGGGCGCGGAAGGTGCGCTCCAGGTTGGGCTCGCTGCGCCGCAGTTTGAACAGGCTGAGCATGCTCATGATGTACATGACGATGGCGCCGAACACGCTCATGGTGATCATGGCGGCGGTCAGGGTCAGGCCCTGCAGGCTGATCACGCCGTCGCTGAAGATGGCGGCGATGCCCACCACGCCACCGGCCAGCACCGCGCGGTGCGGGGTCTGGAAGCGCGACAGCTTGGCCAGGCCATGGGGCAGGAAGCCGGCGCGGGCCAGGGCGAAGAACTGCCGGGAATAGCCGAGGATGATGCCGTGGAAGCTGGCCACCAGGCCGAACAGGCCGATGCCCACCAGCAGGTGCAGCCACATCGAGCCCTCGCCTACCACGCCCTTCATGGCCTGGGGCAGCGGATCGTTGATGTTGGACAGGGCGCGCCAGTCACCCACGCCGCCGGCAAAGATCATCACGCCGATGGCCAGGGTCACCAGGGTGAGGATGCCGGCGATGTAGGCCTTGGGAATGGTCCGCTTGGGGTCCTTGGCTTCCTCGGCGGCCATGGCCGCGCCCTCGATGGCGAGAAAGAACCAGATGGCGAAGGGAATGGCGGCGAACATGCCGCCCACCGCGGCCAGGGAGAACTGGTCCTGCCCGGCCCAGCCGCCGCTGGTGAAGTTGGTCAGGCTGAAGCCCGGCGCCACCACCCCCATGAAGATCAGCAGCTCGATCACCGCCAGCACCGTGACCACCAGTTCGAAGGTGGCGGCGATGCTCACCCCGAGGATGTTCAGGGTCATGAAGATGAAATAGGCCGCCACCGCGCAGAGCTTGGGATCGAGGGTGGGAAACTGCACGTTGAGGTAGGCGCCGATGGCCATGGCGATGGCCGGCGGGGCGAAGACGAACTCGATCAGGGTGGCGATGCCGGCGATGGTGCCGCCCGTGGGGCCGAAGGCGCGCCGGCTGTAGGCGAAGGGTCCGCCGGCGTGGGGAATGGCGGTGGTGAGCTCGGTGAAGCTGAAGATGAAGCAGGTATACATCACCGCCACCACCAGCGCGGTGATCAGAAAGCCCAGGGTCCCGGCGACGCCCCAGCCGTAGCTCCAGCCGAAGTATTCCCCGGAGATCACCAGCCCCACGGCGATGCCCCAGAGGTGCAGGGTGCCGAGGGTCGGCTTGAGTTTCTCGTTGGTCATGACAGGCCACTCCCCTTGTAGCGACGTGATCCGAATGGGTCACCGCGATCCCGCGATGCCCGGCTTTTTCGAGCTTAAACAGCTGGGGGCCGTGGCGACTTGACCGCTCGGCACGGTCGCTGTGACCTCGGGTCAAGTCGGCGTTACCCCTCTTCCCAGGGTGCTACCCGAGACCGCACCACCCTGGTGCGATGCCCGACCGCCCGCCCCGCGATGAGGCACGTCAAGGCGCCCAATAGCGTGAAGCCCTCGGCGTTCCAGCCCCGATGGAGGACCGCTTTCCACCTAGGGGCACAGCCTTTGCTTCATTCATGCCGATCCCCTCCCTGGACCCGCACCATGCCCCTGGCCGCCTCCGGCTTCGCCGCCCTGACCTCACCGTCGCGCAATCTCGGCGTGCTCTCCGCCGCCGCCAGCGGACTGGATGCCGTCATCACCAGCCACGGCGGCGACGTCGATCGCATCTTCGGCACTGCCGGCATCGACCCCGAACAGCTGCAGCACCCCACCCTGAGCCTGGGGTTGGGCAACTACTGCCGGGTCCTGGAGGAAGCTGCCGCCCAGTCCGGCTGCGACAATTTCGGCCTGCACTACGGCGGCCAATTCAAACCGCAGATGCTCGGCCTGCTGGGCTACGTGGGGCTCTGCTCGCCCACCGCCGAGGCGGCCCTGCAGAATTTCGCCGCCGCCTTTCCCTTTCACCAGCACAGCACCCTGATCCAGCTGGTGGACGCCGGTGACTGCTGGCGCTTCGACTACCAGGTGCGCCACGGCGCCATCGTCGCCCGCCGCCAGGATGCCGAGCTGACCCTGGGCATGCTGCTCAACCTCTTGCGCCATGTGCTCGGGCCCACCTGGGCGCCGCGCACGGTGCAATTCGAACATCCGCGCCCCGAAGGCTGGCACGAGCACCGCCGGCTGTTCGATGCTCCAGTCAGCTTCGGCCAGCCCTGCAATGCCATGCTGGTGCCCAAGGCCGACCTGCGCGGCCGCGCCATGCCCGACCACGATCCGCTGCTCCTCTTGGTGGTGCAGGACGCCATCCGCCAACTCGGCCAGCGGCTGCCACAGATGGAACTGCTCGAAGAGGTCCGCGCCTCGGTGCGCCTGGCGTTGCCCCTGGGCGAGCCCAGCCTGGAGTCCATCGCCCAGCGCCTGGACCTTTCCACCAGCCAGCTGCAACGCCGCCTGCGCGACCAGGGCGCGAGCTTCTCGGCGCTGGTCGAGGGCGTCCGCCGCGACCTGGCGCAGCACTACCTGCGGCAGCGCCTGCCGGTCACCGACCTGGCGCCGCTACTGGGCTATTCGGAGACCAGCGCCTTTTCGCGGGCGTTTCGGCGGTGGTTTCAGGTGAGTCCGCGGCAGTGGCGGGGGATTTCTTAAAATGGGGTGGGGAAAAGAGCCACGAACGCCGGCTGACGTAGGTTGGCGCTGAGCGTAGCGAAGCCCAACAAGGTGGGGTTGCGGCTCTGTGTTATGGGTGCCATAGCTGTTTATCTAGCTTTGCTGGTACTTCTTGTTTCGCCCCCTCGGGCGAGTCACTTTTGCCAATCGCCGCAAAAGTAACCAAAAACGCTTGCCCC
>NZ_BBIT01000026.1 GCF_000730625.1 Pseudomonas oryzihabitans NBRC 102199
CTACGGCGGGGGCATGCGTAGGGTGACAACGGCGCAGCCTTGTCCACGAATCCGATCTTCCGCGCGCAGCCGAGCCCAACAATCCGGCCTCACTCCACCTGCCCGATCCGCTGCGGATCTGGCCAGAACAGCGCCGCCTGCCCCCGCCGCGTACCTTCGGGATCGATCAGATTCCACACCACCCCCGCATGGATCTGGAAGGCCTTCCCTGCCTTGTCGACGCGCCAGCCTTCGTAGCCTGAGGCATAGCCCTGGCGCCCCACCGCCTCCATCAAGCGCTGACGCTCGTCGCGGTCCCTGGGCGAGGCGCTGTAACGCGAAGGCATGCCGATGAATTGGGCGCGGGGATAGCCGAAGCAGCTCAGCGCCTGCCGGTTGGCGTAGCAGAACAGCGGATCGCTCTCGGTACCGTGGGCCAGCAGGGCATAGGGTGCCCGCTCGTGCAACCAGGCAGGGACGTCGGCCTCAGGCAAGCCGACAGGACGCGGCAGCGGCTGACCGAGCCAGTGGCGGTAGGAGGCGTCCAGCAGCGGCAGCAGGCTGAGATCGGTGGCGGACAAGGCGGCGGCTCCTGGGTGGGGGGACCCCCGCATTCAAGAGCAAGCCGGCGGACTTGGGAAGCCCGGGGCCACCGCAGCAGGACGCTGCGGCAGCCCGGGCGGCGCGGTTTACTTCACCGCGGAGAGGTCGATGCGCACCACGCTTTCCGGCGCGGTGTTCATGTATTCCTTGTCGAAGGGGGTCTTCACCGTCGCATACAGCGTCTGGCCATCCGGGCTGACCAGCAGGCTGTTGGGATTGGGCTTGAGGTCGTAGGCCTTCTTCTCGGCGTAGGTGGTGGCGTCGAGGATCAGCAAGCGACCGGTCTCGCGCTGGGTGATGTACAGCTCGTTGCGGGTGGTGTTGAGCTTGATGGCCAGGGCGTCGCCCACCGGCAGGCGCTTGATCACCTTGCCGCTGCGAATATCGAAGACCAGCACGGTCTTGGCTTCGGAGTTGTCGGTCACGAACAGCTGGTGGTTCGCGCGATCCTCGGCCAGGTTCAGCAAGAGGTACTTGCCGCCATCGCCCGGCGTCCAGCGGTGCTCGATCTTGCGGGTGCGCGGATTGATCACCAGCACTTCGCCGCTGCCGTTGGCCGCATAGAGGCGCCCGGTGTCCTCGGAGTACAGCAGGCCGGTCACCCACTTGCCGGCATTGGGAATGCGCGCCTTGAGGGTCAGGGTCTTGGCGTCCACCACCCAGATCACGCCCGGATCGCCGACCCCGCCGACGTACAGCAAGCCGTCGTGGAGAATGACCTGGCGCGGATTGACCGGATGGCCGTCACGCCCCATCTCGTTAAATTTCAGCCGCTTCTCCACCTTGCCGGTGCGCAGGTCGATACGGCTGAGGCCGCCGTCCAGGGAGTTGGTGACGAACAGCGTCTCGCCACTGGCATCGGTGGTCAGGGCGAAGTTCTTCAGATCGGTGTGGATCTGGCCGGTGATGGCCAGGGTGGCCGGATCCAGCTGATAGATCACCCCACCGGTGACGCCCTTGGTCAACTGGGCGGTCGCCGCATAGACCGACTGCTTGGCCGGGCTGTAGGCCAGCTCATAGACGCCGTAGCCCAGTTCGATGCGCTTGAGTTCGGCCGGGGCCTGAGGCGCGGCGGGTTGCGCGGCAACGGGCGCCGGCGCGGGTGGCGGTGGCGTCGGTGCCTCCGGGCGATTGGAACAGGCTGCCACTGCCAGGGACAGCAGCGCCATGGCGCCCAGCGTCGAGACCTTGTTGAAAGACACCGCCATTTGCTTCTCCTAGGGACGAGGTGCGAGGGATCGAATCGATCCTGGAATGATAAACGTTCGCACTATGCCCAAGGCGCAAAGGTCAGACAAGACCGAAAGAGTTCAAATTCCTATCGGGTTGCGGTCGCCAGCCTCTGCCCGGCCGCTCTGGTCCAGGGCTTTCAGCCGGCCCTGGCGATCCAGGCGAAAGCGCGCGAAATCCTCGGCCAGCTGCAGGTTGCCGCGGTAACAGGCCGCGGCCTCCTGGCGCAGGTCGTCGATGGACGGCGAACGCCCCGCCTCGGCCTGGTAGCGCGGACTGAAATGGGTGAGCAGCAGGGCCGGCAGCGCCTGCGCCTCGGCGAAACGGGCGACGCCCGCCGCGCTGCTGTGGCCCCAGCTCTGCCCGGTCTTGTCGATCTGCGCCTGGGCATAGGTGGCTTCATGGACCAGCAGCTGAGCGCCCTGGCAGGCCTCCGTCAGCAAGGCGGGCGCGTCGTTGTCCCCCGCCACCACCAGCCGTCGTTCGCCATGGGCCGCCTGCAGGAAGTCGGCGCTGCGCAGCAGGCGGCCTTCGTGCAGCACATCCTCGCCGCCATGCAGCCGGCCCCACAGCGGGCCACGCGGTACCCCGGCCGCCGCCAGGGCCGCGGGATCGAGGCGCTGCGGCCGGCGGGTCTCGCGGAAGCGAAAGGCGTGACTGGGCACCCGGTGGGAAAGCGCGAAGGCGTCGATATCCCAGGCCCCGACGGAGACGCCCGCGAAGTCTTCCAGGGCGTGGAAGCGCAGTTCGAAGGGCAGGTGCAGTGCGGTCAGCGCCTGGGTGGCGGCGAGCCAGTCCGCCACCGCCTGGGGCGCGATCAGCACCAGCGGCTGGCTGCGTCCGGTCATGGCGGCGCTGGCCAACAGCCCCGGCAGGCCATAGCAGTGGTCGCCATGGACATGGGTGATGCAGATGGCGCGCAGATCCGCGGCCGACAAGGGGGTACGCAGCAGCTGGTGCTGGGTCGCCTCGCCGCAATCGACGAGAAACCAGTCTTTGCCCTGGTCCTCGATCAGGGCCAGGGCCGAGACATTGCGCCGCCGAGTGGGCACCCCGGCCGAGGTGCCGAGAAACAGGAGGTCCATGGGGGCTCCGGGCAAAAGCTCAGTCTAGCGCGGCCGCCCCACTGTCGCCCGGGCAACAGTGGCCAGGCACCCCTGCTGCTGGCCAGGCACCCCAGGCCCCGCAAACCCCGAGAAAACGGCCTTTCAGGCCCTGGCAGCGCTCTTGCAAAGCCTCTGGCGTCGACCTTTCAATCGCCGAGGATCACCATGAATCTGCCCGCTCGCCATCTGCCGCCCAGCCCTGCGCCCAGCCCCGACTACGAACAACTGGCCGCCCGCTTCCGTCCGCTCTTTGCGCGCATCGCCGAAGGCGCCCTGGAACGCGAACGCAACCGCACCCTGCCCTATGCGCCCGTCGCCTGGCTCAAGGACGCCGGCTTCGGCGCCGTGCGGGTGCCGGTGGCATTCGGCGGCAGCGGCGCCAGCCTACCGCAACTGGTTCGGCTGCTGATCGAGCTGGCGGCCGCCGACAGCAATCTGCCCCAGGCCCTGCGCGGCCACTTCGCCTTTGTCGAGGACCGCCTCAACGCCCATGCCAGCACCTCCCAGCGGGTCTGGTTCGAGCGCTTCGTCGCCGGCGACCTGGTGGGCAACGCCTGGACCGAGATCGGCACGGTCAAGCTCGGCGAGGTCATCACCCGGGTCAGCCAGCGGGACGGCGAATGGCGCCTCAACGGCACCAAGTACTACAGCACCGGCAGCCTGTTCGCCGACTGGATCGACGTCTACGCCAAGCGCGACGACACCGGCGGCGACGTCATCGCCGCCATCCGCACCGACCAGCCGGGCGTGCGCCAGTCCGACGACTGGGACGGCTTCGGCCAGCGCACCACCGCCAGCGGCACCTCGGTGTTCGAAGACGTGCGGGTGGCGCCCGAGAATCTCATCGACTTCGTCACCCGCTTCAAGTACCAGACCGCCTTCTACCAGCTGGTGCTGCTGGCCGTGATCACCGGCAGCGGCCAGGCCGCCGTGCGCGAATTCGCTGGCGAAGTGCGCGGGCGCACGCGGGTCTACAGCCATGGCAATGCCAGCGCGGCCAGTGCCGATCCCCAGGTACAGCAGGTGGTGGGCAAGGCCTCGGCCTTCGTCTATGCCGCCGAAGCCGCGACCCTGGCCGCCGCCGCGGCGGCCCAGGCCGCCTTCGAGGCCCGCTATGCCGGGGATGCCGCCGCCGAGCATGAAGCCAACGTGGCGGCGGAGCTGGAATCGGCCCAGGCGCAGTCGGCGGTCGCCGAGCTGGTGCTGCGGGCCACCAGTGACCTGTTCAATGCCTTGGGCGCGTCGGCCACCAGCACCCGCAAGGGGCTCGATCGACACTGGCGCAACGCCCGTACCGCCGCCTCGCACAATCCGCTGATCTACAAGGAGCGCATCGTCGGCGCCTGGGCGATCGACGGCAGCGAACCGCCCTTCGTCTGGCAGATCGGCGGCGGCAGCAAGCAGGGCTGACTACCAGAATGCACAACGGCAACCCTGGGGTTGCCGTTGTGCATTCAGCGCGCCGGATCAGTTCGACAGCTGGCGGGCGAAACGCCCCACGGCGCCGACCACTCGCTGGGCGCCGTCCTGGATCTCCACGATCACCTGGCCGGCCTGCCCCGCCAGTTCCAGGCCCTGCTCGGCCTGGCGCCGACCGTTCTCGATCACCGTCACCGCCTCGCCGGCCAGTTGCTGGTTTTGCTGCACCACTCCGACGATCTCCTCGGTCGCCTTGCTGGTGCGCGAGGCCAATTGCCTGACCTCATCGGCCACCACGGCGAAACCACGACCCTGCTCACCGGCCCGGGCCGCCTCGATGGCCGCGTTGAGCGCCAGCAGGTTGGTCTGTTCGGCGATGCCGCTGATGGTCTTGATGATGGTCCCGATCACCTGGGACTGGTTGTCCAGCGCCTCGATGCCCTTCACCGCTTCCTGCATCTGGGTGGCCAGGGCGCGCATCACTTCCACCGTCTGCTGCGCCACCGCCGCGCCTTTGCGGGCCGTGTCATCGGTATGCTGGGAGGTCTCGAAGGCTACGCTGGCGGCTTCGGACACCGCCTGCTCCTGCTGGACCTGATCGGTGATCACGGTGGCGAACTTGACCACCTTGTACAGCCGGTCATGGGCATCGATCACCGGGTTGTAGGAGGCTTCCAGCCAGACGTCGCGGCCATGGGCATCCAGGCGCTTGAAGCGATCCACGACGAATTCGCCGCGACGCAGGCGCGCCCAGAATTGCTCGTAGGCCTCGGAATTGGCTTCGGCCGGCTCGCAGAACAGCCGGTGGTGCTTGCCCTTGATCTGCGCCAGGGAATAACCCATGGCCTGCAGGAATCTGTCGTTGGCATCGAGCACCTCGCCCTGGAGGTTGAACTCGATGACCGCCGTGGAACGGCGCAGCGCCTTGAGCAGGCTTTCGTGCTCGCGCGAGGTCTCGATGGTTCGCGTCAGGTTGTTGCAGAACAGTCGGAAGCGCGTCACCTGGCCCTGGCTGTCATGGAAGGGGTGCAGGATGCCGCGCAACCAGGCTTCCTGACCGTCGCCACGCAAGAGATGCAGGGCACCGCTGTAGGGCTCGCCGCGGCTCAGGGCCTGCTGCAGTCGGCGGCTGTATTCCTGGTTGCGGACGTGCGCCGGAATGAGGTCCGCCAGGGGGCGTCCCAGCACATCCGCGGCGCGCACGCCCATCTCCTTTTCGAAGTTGGCGTTCACGGCGGAGATGCACCCGCGGCCATCCAGTTCCAGGCCCAGCATTTCCACGTCGAGCTCGGCCTTCAGCCGCTTGAAGGAGTCCACCTGCTCGCGGAGGCGCTGCAGTTCTTGTTTTAGGCCTTTGTTGAACATGACACGCCCCTGGTTGGGAGATTAGGTTACCGCTGTATCGACCGGGATTAGTCAGGCCTTTAATGCCGTCAGCAGGACAGTGACCAGATGTCCGGAATGAAAGATGGATGGCGGCGGGCCATTAACTAATAACAAAAAAATATTTCAACTCAGGGTTTGGCCGGCATTACGTTCTAACGCCTGCCTGCTCTCTCCATTGCAAGAGTCCCCCATGTCCGATTCCCTGCTGGCCCCCCTCCTTCCCCTGCTGGAGCGCTTCGCTGCCACCGCGGCGGAACGTGATCGTCAGGGCGGCACGCCCAAGGCCGAGCGTGACGCTCTGCGCCAGAGCGGTCTCCTGGCCCTGAGCATTCCTACGGAACTGGGCGGCCTCGGCGCCTCCTGGGATCAAACGCTGGAGGCGGTGCGGCGACTGGCCCGGGTCGACAGCTCCCTGGCCCACGTCTTCGGCTTCCATCACCTGCTGCTGGCCACCGCCCAGCTGTTCGGCCAGCCCTCGCAGTGGCGACCCTGGCTGGAGGGCACCGCGCGCGATGGTCTGTTCTGGGGGAATGCCCTCAATCCCCTGGATCGCCGTACCCTCGCCCGCCGCAGCGGCGATGCCTGGCAGGTGGATGGCCAGAAGAGCTTTTGCAGTGGCGCCCTGGATTCGGATCTGTTGCTGCTTTCCGCGCTGGAAAACGATGACAGCGGACGCCTGCTGATCGCCGTGGTACCCACCGGCCGTGCCGGCATCCAGCTGTTCGACGACTGGGACAACAACGGCCAGCGCCAGACCGACAGCGGCAGCGCGCGGTTCGACGGCGTACGGGTCGAACAACAGGAATGGCTGCTCGATCCTGGCCCGCTGAGCACCCCCTTCGCCTGCCTGCGGCCGCTGCTGGCCCAGCTGATCTTCGCCAATATCTTTCTCGGCCTGACCGAAGGCGCCTTTGCCGAGGCGCGCCGCTACACCACCACCCAGGCGCGTCCCTGGTTCAAGTCCACAGCGGCCAGCGCCAGCGAAGACCCCTACATCCTGCGCCACTACGGAGAATTCTGGGTGGCCCTGGAGAGCAGCCGGCTGCTGGTGGAGCGCGCCAACGGCGCCTTCGCCCAGGCCTGGCAGCAGGGCACCGCGCTGACCGCCGCGGCACGGGGCGAACTGGCCATCGCCATCGCCACGGCCAAGGTCGCCGCCAGTCGTCACGGCCTCGATCTCGCCAGCCGCCTGTTCGAGGTGGGCGGGGCCCGGGCCACTGCCGGCGCCCTGCGCCTGGATCGCTACTGGCGCAATCTGCGCACCCAGACCCTGCACGATCCGGTCGATTACAAGCTGCACGAGCTGGGCGACTGGGCCCTCAACGACACCCTGCCCACCCCCAGTTTCTACTCCTGAGGAGCCCGCGATGACCCTGCTGACCCTGACGCGCACACCCGAGGTGCCCCGCTACCGGGCAACGGCCCAGGTGTTCGCCGATCCCAAGTCGCGCGACCTGCTCGCCCACCTGGAAAAGATCGCCCCGAGCGACGCCAGCGTGCTGGTGATCGGCGAAACCGGTACCGGCAAGGAACTGATCGCCCGGCATATCCATGCGCTGAGTCACCGCCATGCCGGCCCCTTCGTCGCCGTCAATTGCGGCGCCTTCGCCGAGAGCCTGGTCGAGGCGGAGTTGTTCGGTCATGAAAAGGGCGCCTTCACCGGCGCCCTGGCCGCGCGCGCCGGCTGGTTCGAGGAGGCCAACGGCGGCACCCTGTTTCTCGACGAGATCGGCGACCTGCCGCTGTCGGTGCAGGTGAAGCTGCTGCGCGTCCTGCAGGAGCGCGAGGTGGTGCGGCTGGGCTCTCGCCGCAGCGTGCCGCTGAACGTGCGGATCATCGCCGCCACCAATGTCCCGCTGGAGCGGGCGGTGGCCGAAGGCACCTTTCGCGAAGACCTCTGGTACCGCCTCAATGTGGTCAGCCTGCCGCTGTTGCCGCTGCGCCAGCGCCAGGGCGATATCCTGCCGCTGGCCCGGCACTTCCTCCACGCCTATGCCCAGGCGCCGGTCGCCCTGACCCCGGCGGCGGAGCGACGCCTGCTGGAGCACCCCTGGCCGGGCAATATCCGCGAACTGGAAAACACTCTGCAGCACGCCCTGCTGCTCAAGCCCCAGGGCCTGCTGGATGCCGGTGACCTGTCGTTCGTCCAGCGTCCCAGCCTGGTCCCGGCGGCGCCGCGCCCGACCGAGGCGGCACCGGTGGACAGCCTGCTGACCGACGCCTTCGCCCAGTTGTTCGAAGAGCAACCGGAGGCCCTGCACGAGCGCGTCGAAGATGCCCTGGTCCGCGCCGCCTACCGCTTCTGCCATCGCAACCAGGTCCACACCGCCCGCCTGCTGGGGCTGAGCCGCAACGTCACCCGTGCCCACCTGATCCGTATCGGCGAGCTGGTGGTCAATCACCGTCGGCCGCTCGCGCCCCGGCCGGAACGCGAGGTCCGCTTCTCCATCTGAAGGGGGGCGTACCCGGCGGGGTACCGACAGGCCACGGGGCGCCTTACACTGGGGTTTTGTTGCGCGAGGCCTCCGCATGACCGCCCGTACCCTGCTGCACCGCCATCCCGCCCGGCGTGACGACATCGGCGACCTCCAGACCCGGCGACCGCTACCCGGCCCCGGCCTGCCCCATCTGGACCCCTTCCTGTTCCTCAATCACCACGGTCCGCAGGTCTATCCGCCGCACAATGCCGGTCTGCCCTTTGGTCCTCATCCCCATCGCGGCTTCGAGACGGTGACCTTCATCCTCTCCGGTTCGCTCGCCCACCGCGACAGCGGCGGCCATGAGAGCGTCATCGAAGCCGGGGGCATCCAGTGGATGACCGCGGGCAGCGGCCTGGTGCATGCCGAGCTGTCGCCCGCCGCCTTCAAGCGCGATGGTGGTGACCTGGAGATCCTGCAGCTGTGGGTCAATCTTCCCGCCCGCCTCAAGTTCACGCCGCCGGCCTACCACGGCGTTTCCGCCGCGGACCTGCCCCTGATCGAGGCCGATAGCGGCCGGGTACGCCTGCACCTGGCATCGGGTAGCCATGAGGGTATCCAGGGCGCCGTGGCCACCCCGACACCCATCACCCTGATGACCGTCGAGATCGCCCCGGGTGGCCGCGTCACCCTGCCCGCCTCGGCCGGCAACTCGGTGTTCTGCTATGGCGTGCGCGGCACCGTGCAGATCGCCGGCCAGGACGAAGCGCCATGGCAGCTGTTCGAATTCGCCGATGATGGCGACCACATCGACATCGGCAGTCGCGACGGCGCCGTGCTGCTCTATGGCCATGCGGCGCCCTTCGCCGAGCCCATCGTCGCCCACGGCCCTTTCGTGATGAACAGCGCCGAGGAGATCCGTCAGGCGATCCGCGACTACCAGGCCGGCCTGTTCGGTGACGTACCGGAGTAAGTCGCCCCGCCAGGACGCCGCGCCCAGGCTAGAATCCGGCTTTTGCCTGGAGCATGGCGATGAGTGACGAATTGCGGATAGAGGATCTGGTGGTGGGCGACGGCAAGGCGGTGGTCAAGGGCGCCCTGATCACCACCCACTATGAGGGCTGGCTGGACGACGGCACCCTGTTCGATTCCTCCCGCGCCAAGGGACGGCCCTTCCAGTGCGTCATCGGTACTGGCCGGGTGATCAAGGGCTGGGATCAGGGCCTGATGGGCATGCGGGTCGGCGGCAAGCGGCGCCTGGAGGTACCGGCGGCCCTCGCCTATGGCGAACGCCAGGTCGGAGCGCTGATCAAGCCACATGCCAACCTGAGGTTCGAAATCGAATTGCTGGAAGTCCTGACACGCGACGATTGAGGTCTGGCCGACTTCAGCTCGGCGTCTTGGTATTGCGGCGCACCAACTCGAGCTGGGCTTCGAGCACGCTCAGCCGGGCGAACTGGCGGGTGTAGATGACGAATTGCTCCTGAAAGCTCTGACGGCTCCGGGCAAGGTCCTGTCGATGACTGCGGATCTGCTCTTCAAGCGTCTGCAGCCGCTGCTGGGTGGTTTGCGTCATGGCACCTACTCCTTGTGCTTGGGGTGTCAAATGGACTCTAACCGTGCCCCGACAAGTCGAGCTATAGCCGTTCGTCGTCCCTTAGACCACCGCTGCAGAGCCGTTTCGGCTCGCGAATGCATCAGTGCAAGGCGTGAAAAGCGCATCTTTCCTCACCGAACGATCAAGAAAAAAGGCGACGAACCCGAGGAGGTTCGTCGCCTTCAGGACACACGCGGTAAAAGCTAACGCGGGCCTACCGCCGTGCAGCTGTTGCTGGCATCGACATATTTCTTCAGCGTCGGCCACTGCGGACGCTCCACGCCATTGACCGGCTCCACCGCCAGCGCGGAAGCACCCCAGCCGGGACCTGCCGCCCAGTAGGTCAGCGGCATGCAGTTCTGCTGCAGATAGGCCAGCATATTGTCGGTGGCGGTCAGCCAGCGGCTGTCGCCTGCGGGTACGCCGAACTCGGCGATCATGCCCCGCTTGCCATTGCGCTTGAGCCATTCGACGAAGGGCTTGACCCGATTGACCCCGACCTGCGGATCGATGGTGCTCGGATTCTGGGTGGCATAGGTGCCACTGCCGTCCTCGTCGAGGTAGACGTTGGCCGCGTAGACGATGTTGTTGGCCGGATCCTTCAGATTGAGCAAGGCATTGCTCACCCCGGGCCAGTTGGCCGCGCTACCCCAGGCATTGCCCTGGACGATCACCGGGTGGGTGCGGTCCATGGTGCGGACGCCGTCGATGCCGGACTGGGCCGTCACCGGCCAGCTGCTGTCGGCGCCATTGGGCTTGCCCATGATGTCATAGCCATAGAGCGCGGCATGGTTGCCCCACTGGTAGGCCAGGCGGTACATCAGATCCCAGTAGTTGAAGTTGGTGACGGTACCGGTGCCGATCAGGGTGCCCTTGTAGCGGCCGCCGTTGTCCAGCGCCAGGATCACCTTCATGTTGTACTTCTTGGCCAGCTCCAGCACCTGGGTGACCTGCTGGGTGTAGGCTCCTTCCAGGCTACCGAAGAAGCGGGTCTGCAGGCGCTCCCAGATCACCGGGAAGCGGATGAGCCGCACGCCCTTGGCGCTCCACTGCTGGAAATTCGCCTCGCCCGGCATGATGTAGTTGACGTTGAGAACCCCGGGCAGCGTCTGGGGTGCAAAGGCGGCACCCGAGAAATTCAGCCCCACCAGGTTGAGCTTGGCGCTGTTGGCGGGCGTGCCGGTCGATCCCGTGGGTGTGGTCGTCGAACCGGTGGCCGGCGTGGTGGCACCCAAGGAGCCCGTGCTGCCGGTGCCGGTCGCAGGCTTCACCTCGGCCACTGGCGTCGTCACGGCCGGCGTCGCACTGCCCGAGTTGCTGCCCGAACTGGCGCTGCCGGTGCTGCCGGTGCTGCCGGTGCTGCCCGTAGAGCCCGTCGTGGTCCCCGGCACCGTCGTCGACGTGCCGGAGGTGGTGGTCCCGGTCTTCAGGGTCTTGGGATAGCCGTAGGCATTGCCATCGAGCTGCGGACTCTCGATGAAGACACTCATGTTGCTGCCGACGACCTGGGCATAGGTCACCTTGTAGCTCTTGCCATCGGCCGGCGTGATCTGCGCGCCCACCTTGAAGGCGCCCACGTTGGCCGCCGACGCCGGAATGGAGAAGCCGGCCGCCTTGCGATAGACGCCGTGCAGCCAGTCCTCGTTGGTGAAATCGTTGATCGAGGTGGTCACCCCGGTCGTGGTCGAGCCGCCGGTGTTGCCGGTGCCCGCGGAGGCGCCGGTGCCCGAGCTGCCACCGTTGTTCGAGCCGGTATTGCCGCTGGTGGAGCCACCGCTGCTGCCGGTGGAGCCGCTGGAGCCGCCCGTGGCACCGGTACCGCTGGCTGGCGTGCTGCCGGACCCACTGGCCAGCGGGCCGATGGCGGTGCAGCTGCTGTCATCGATGTACTTCTTCAGGGTCGGCCACTGCGGCCGGTCGACGCCATTGATCGGCTCTACCGACAGGAAATAGTTGCCCCAACCCGGGCCGGCGGCCCAGTAGGTGGCGGGAATGCAGTTCTGCTTGAGATAGGCCAGCATGCGGTCCATCAGCGGCAGCCAGCGGGGATCGTTATCCGGCACGCCGAATTCGCCGATCATGCCCTTCTTCTTGTTCTTCTTCAGCCACTCGACGAAGGGACGGACCCGCTCCACGCCATAGTCCTGGCTCAGCTTGCCGACATCGATGCCGGTGTAGTTGCCGCCGGCGCTTTCATCGAAATAGGAATGCGCCTGGAAGATCAGGTTGTCGGACGGATCCTTGAGCGCCAGCAGGGAGTCGTTCCACAGCGGCCAGCGGGTCGCTTCCGACCAGCCGTTGCCTTCGATCATGATCGGCTTGGTCTTGTCGACCGCGCGAACCCCGTTGATCCCGTACTGGGCGGCGATCGGCCACTGGGCCATGGAATCGTGGGGCTCGTTCATGATGTCGTAGGCGTACAGCGAGGGCTGACTGCTCCAGCGCTGGGCGATCCGGGTCATGATCTCCTGGTAGCGGTCATAGGGAACCGCTGCGCTGCCGATCACCGATCCGCGATAGAAGGTGTAGTTGTGCAGATCGAGGATGATGCGCATGCCGTATTTCTGCGCATTGGCGAAGGTCTGGTCCACCAGCGCCGCATAGGTCGGGTCCAGCGGGCCGCCCAGCACTGGTTGCAGGCGCTCCCAGATGATCGGGAAGCGGATCAGCTTGATGCCCTTGCCGCTCCACTGCTTGAAGTAGGCCTCGACGGGAAAGATGTAGTGGGTGCCGTTGACGCCCGGTAGTACCTGGCCAGCGAAACCGGCGCCGGACAGGTTCAGGCCGACCAGATTGACCTGCTCGGCCTTGGCACCGGTAGCCAGGGTCAGGGCGGCAACTAAGGGCAGCACCTGGGCTGCTCTGCGGGAAAACTTCAGGAAGGATGGATTCATCATCACCAACTGCGCTAAATCGACAGCCCGCTCCCTGAACACTGGCCGATATGAAGTGAGAGAAGAGTCGCGCCATGTTGCCAAGCGCGACGTTGCCTCCAGGCATGTCCAGCTATACAAGCCACATGCCAACTTCATAGTGCCTTACCATGGCCACTATTTAGACATCATTGATAAGTTTAAAAAGCTTTTGATTTTAAAGGCTTTTCTATAACTACCGTTCATCGGCTCCGATGGGTGAATCCATTCACCACTAATCATCAGCGCGCCGATTCAAGTCCGCCGTCAAATTTATTTCCGGAACAACCCGACAACCGACCAAAAGTTCCCGAAGGTGCCAAAAAAAGTAAGTCGCAAATTAACGTGAAACAGATCACATAAATATGGCTGAGGAACTGCCCATATCTCGTTCGGGTCATGGCTATAACCGCTTCCGGAGCACTTCATGACCTCCCTTACCCTTGCGACCTATAACGTCAACGGCATTCGTGCCCGGTTGCCCATCCTCCTGCAGTGGCTGGAGCGGGAGCAGCCCGACATCGTTTGCCTGCAGGAACTGAAAGCGAAGTCTGCCGACTTCCCGCAGGCGGAGCTGGAAGCTGCGGGCTACGGTGCGCTCTGGGACGGCCAGCCCTCCTGGAACGGGGTCGCCATCCTGGCGCGCGATGACCAGCCACTGGAGGTTCGCCGGGGCCTGCCGGGAATGACCGACGATCCCCAGCGCCGCTATCTGGAAGCCGCGGTCAAGGGCGTGGTCGTCGCCAGCCTCTATCTACCCAATGGCAATCCCTGGCCGGGCCCCAAGTTCGATTACAAGCTGGCCTGGTTCGAGCGTTTCATCGAGCATGCCCAGGGACTGATGGCGAGTGGGCATCCCGTGGTGCTGGCAGGCGACTACAACGTGGTGCCGACTGACCATGACATCTACGACCCGAAATCCTGGCGCAAGGACGCCTTGCTGCAACCCGAGAGTCGCGCCTGCTTCGAACGGCTGCTGGACCAGGGCTGGCTGGACGCCTTGCGCGCCTGCCATCCGGATGAGGCGATCTACACCTACTGGGACTATTTCCGCCAACGCTGGCAGCGCAACGCCGGTCTGCGTATCGATCATCTGTTGCTGAGTCCGGCGCTGCAGAAGTCCCTGCAGGAAGCCGGGGTGCATCGCTGGGTACGCGACCTGGAAAAGACCAGCGACCATGCGCCGACCTGGATCCGCTTCAAGGCGCCTGACTGAAGGCGTTCAAGCGTCGCGCAGCAGGTCGTTGGCGTTGAGCAGGGCGAAGAGCACTTCCGGACGCTGATTGAGACCGCGGCGCACCGCGGCCGGTATCGTCTGATGGAGCTTGCGACACAGTCCCGGGCGTGGCTGCAGCTCGATGAGCATGCCACGCGCGCTGCGTACCTCTCCCGGTCCCGGCTCGATCTCCAGCTGGATGCCGAGTTGCTCCTGCAGGCGCCGTTGCAGGCGCTGCAGATCGGTCACGCTGGTGACGTTTTCCAGGCGCTCCAGCAGGCGCTGTTCTTCCTGGCGATTGAGCAGCAGCGCCCGCGCATCGGCGGCCGGATCGGCCAGCACGGCGTCGCGCTCGCAGGTACAGACGCCAGGCGGACAGGGCGCACGCAAGGAAGCCATGTGACGTCTTTTCCTCTCGTTCCGGAGCGGCAGGATAGCGCTGATCGCCTCACTCTGACGACGGCGGTGCCGAGTGGGCGACACGACAGAACGTCCAGACAGTGAGTCTCCCGGCCGTTCAAGAGACCCCGTGGCCGACACAGGGATTCCCTGCATGCCGAGTACCAAGGGATCGCGCTCCGCCCAAAAAACCAATCGATATTAAAAAATAGCTAAAGCTTATTTTTAGATATATTAAATGGCCGCTAGGATGAGGCTTTGACTGCCCGCGATATCGCCATGCCGACGCTCTCCTCCGACCTCCTGATCGTGCCCGCGGAGCAACAAAGCTCCCTGACCATCCGCGCCAAGGCCCTGGCCTTCGCCGACCCGCGTTCGCGGCAACTGCTCGAGCACCTGGATGCCCTGGCGCCGCGCCCCTCCCCCGTGGTGCTGACGGGCGAATGGGGCACCGGGCGCGAATTGCTGGCGCGACGGCTCCACGAGCGCAGCGGCCGCACCGGCCTGTTCAGCAGCCTCGACTGCGCCTCGCTCAGTCGTCGGCATGCTGCGGCCGAACTCTTTGGCTATGTCCCACGCGCCTATGCCGGCACCTCGGGCAGTCGGGTGGGCTGGTTCGGTACCGCCCACGGGGGCAGCCTCTATCTCGACGAGATCGCCGACCTCTCCCGCCCGCTGCAGGAGGAGCTGGTCGAGGTCCTGTCCGACGGAAGCATCCTGCGGCTCGGCAGCAGTCAGCGCACCGCGGTGGACGTCCGCCTGATCGCCGGCTCCAGTATCGATCTGGCGCTGGCCGTCGCAGCCGGCCACTTCGACGAACGCCTCTGGCAACGCCTCGCGCCGGGGCAGGTGGCGGTACCGCCCCTGCGCGAGCGACCGGCCGATCTGCTCCCCCTCGCCCGGCATTTCCTCAGACTGCATGCCGAACGTCTCGACCGGACACCCCCGGAATTGACGGCTGAGGACGAAGCCGCGCTGATCGCCTATCCCTGGCCGGGAAACATTCGCGAACTTGAACAGGTTCTCCATACCGCGCTGCTAACTGCCTCGACGTCCGGACTCCAGCTTGGCAAGCTGCTGCCACTGTCCCTGGTACCCCGCTGAACTCTGCCGACAGACGGCAGTCCTAGGCGCGTACCCTTGTTCGAGTCCCAGCATGACCACCCTGTCCATCCTGTCGATGCCCACTCCGCCATAGTCTGCGGCGGCCATCTTTCCCCAGGAAAGATGATCGGAATCCTCGTTTTGTCGCCTCGCGCGGCAGGCGTTGATTCGTGTGGGAAAAGCCCAGGGCTTTTCAGGAATCGATCGACAGGACGTACGTCTTCCGCTGAAGACGTTCAGGCATGCTTTCATGAATATTGTGATCACTGGCCGTTCCGGCCAAGTTTCGCGCGCCTTGCAGCGCGAGTTCGGTAGCACCCATCAATTGACCGTGCTGGGTCAGGCGGATCTCGATCTGGCCCAAACCGGGCAACTGCGCGCAGCCTTCGACCGGCTGGAACCCGACCTCATCCTCAACGCCGCCGCCTATACCGCCGTGGATCAGGCTGAGGCGGAAATCGAACGCGCCGAGGCGATCAACGCCCGGGCACCGCAGATCCTGGCCGAGTTGGCGCGTGAGCGGGATATCCCCTTCGTGCACTATTCATCCGACTACGTCTTCGATGGCCGGGGGCATCAGCCCTACACCGAGGCTTGCGCGCCGGCGCCGCTGAGCGTCTACGGCCGCTCCAAGCTGGCGGGCGAACAGGCGGTGCTGGCGGCCGGTGGCCGCGCCCTGGTGCTGCGCACCTCCTGGGTCTACTCCCATGATGGCCAGTGCTTCTTCAACACCATGCGCCAGCTGCTGGCCGAGCGCGACGAACTCCACGTAGTGGAGGATCAGCTCGGCGCCCCCACCTGGGCGCCCACGATCGCCACGGCCACCCGCCAGCTGGTCGAACGTCTGCTGGAGCACGGGGATGTCGGCGGTCTCTATCACCTGACCAATGCGGGCCAGACCTCCTGGTACGGCTTCGCCGCCGCCATCGCCGCGCGCCTGGAGCGACGCGGCGAACTGCGTGCCCGCCTCTATCCCACCACGACCGAACACTACCCCACGCCGGCGACACGACCGCTCTATTCCTGCCTCGACTGCAGCAAGGTCGAAGCAGTCCTGCCGAACGCCCTGCCGGACTGGCAAGCCGACTTCGACCGCTGCTGGGCGCGGTTCGAACGCGATAGAACGCTGAACTGAGCGGGCCGGACCCCGGCGGCGCCTGTCCGCCGGGTCGCCTCGGCTTCAGCCGCAGGCGACGGCGTCCCCCCTCAACGGCTCTCCCGCTCCCCACCCTGGTAGGTCGGTTCAGTCACGTCCTCGTTGGGCGCAGGATGGCCCGGCAGATTCGGTAGCGCCTTGGCCCTTTCCAAGTCGATGCCGGCGCCCTGGGCCACCCGGGTGCCATAGTCCGGATCGCAGTGCCAGAAGTGCCAGACCATGCGCAACTGGATGTCTGCGGGACAGGCCTGCATGTCGGCGACCAGGTTGGCGATGAGATCGTCCCTTTCCCAGTCTTCGAAGCTGCGATAGCGCGCACCGGTCTGCTGGTAGTCAGCAGCCGTCTTGCGGGATTGATAGCGCCCCAGATGGCCTTCGATCCATTGACGATACTCGTGCTGCGGCCGCGGCGCCTCGCTCAGGCCACCCTGGGAGCTGGGCTCGTAATTGACGTGGGGATTGCTCCCGCTGCGATCTACCTGCAGCGCCATCTGGCCATCGCGCTGATTGGTGGCGTAGGGGCATTTGGGCGCATTGATCGGCAATTGCAGATAGTTGGCGCCGACCCGATAGCGCTGGGTATCGGAATAGGACAGGGTCCGCCCCTGCAGCATCTTGTCGTCGGAAAAGTCGATGCCCTCCACCAGCACTCCCGTACCGAAGGCGGCCTGCTCGGTTTCGGCGAAGACGTTCGAGGGATTGCGATCCAGCACCAGCCGGCCCACCGGCAACAGGGGAAACTGGTCTTCCGGCCAGCGCTTGGTGTCGTCCAGGGGATCGAAGGGCAGTTCGTCGTGCGCCTCGTCCGTCATGATCTGCACGCACATCTCCCACTCGGGATAGTCACCCCGCTCGATGGCGTCGTAGAGATCCCGACTGGCATGGCCCACGTCGTACTTCTGGATTTCGGCCGCCTGCTCGCTGGTGAGATTCCGGATGCCCTGCTTGGGCTCGAAGGAGAACTTGCACAGCACCGCCACGCCCTGGTCGTTGACCAGCTTGTAGGTGTTCACGCTGGAACCCTGCATGTGCCGATAGTCCGCCGGGATGCCCCAGGGGCTCTTCACCCAGGTCACCATGTGCAGCGCTTCCGGGTGATGCTGGACGAAGTCGTAGAAGCGCCAGGGCTCCTGGCGATTGGTGATGGGGTCGGGCTTGAAGGCATGGATCATGTCGGGAAACTTGATGGCGTCGCGAATGAAGAACACCTTCAGGTTGTTGCCCACCAGATCCCAGTTGCCGTCCTCGGTATAGAACTTGATCGCGAAGCCTCGCGGATCACGCGCGGTCTCGGGCGACTCCTTGGCCCCGATGACGGTGGAGAACCTCAGGAAGACCGGCGTCTTCACCCCGGTTTTGGTCAGCACCTTGGCACAGGTGTAGCGGCTGGCGGGTTCGTCGCCGATGGTACCATAGGCCTCGAACCAGCCATGGGCGGCGGTGCCCCGGGCATGCACCACCCGCTCGGGCACCCGCTCCCGATCGAAATGGGTGATCTTCTCGATGAACTGGTAGTTTTCCAGCGTGGCGGGGCCCCGCTCGCCCACGCTGCGCAGGCTTTGGTTGTCCCGTACCGGATGACCCTGGCGGGTCGTGAGAGTGATCTTGTCGTCGCTCATGGTGGTCTCCAGGCTAGTCACGTCGAACACTGCAGTGACCGGGCCTGTCCGCGGCAGTTGTCAGCCGTCAGACGAGCTGTCCGGAGACGAAACGGCGCCCGGGCCGCTTCTGCTGACCACCCGGGGCTCTAGCCGCTACCTCTCGTCCGTTCGGCGGAAAAAATCGCTGATCGCGCTATCGATCCCATCCAGACTGTTCATCAGCAGT
This sequence comes from Pseudomonas oryzihabitans NBRC 102199, assembly GCF_000730625.1. GTDB lineage: Bacteria > Pseudomonadota > Gammaproteobacteria > Pseudomonadales > Pseudomonadaceae > Chryseomonas > Chryseomonas oryzihabitans. The sequence continues at coordinate 18,352 of NZ_BBIT01000026.1, forward strand.
CGATAAGACTCACGGCGATACTCTCCAACAAGAACAGCAGCCGGAGCTTCCCATGCCAGAAGAATACGAAAGCGATCCGCACCCCTGCTCGAAACCGGCGGGGCACTCCGACTTCAACGAAATGGCTGCCGCCGTCGCCGCCGCCATCTCCGTCTGGGCCCTGACCACCCTGGTCGCCTTGCTCGCGGGTTATCACGGCAGTGGTCCGACCAATGTCATCAACCTGCTGGTGGTCCTCGCGGGCGCTTTGGGATTCGTTGGACGGCGCTGGCAACTGGGGCGTCGGTATCGCTCCGTACATCGCGCCAGATAACCGGCGGAGCCCAACAATCTGCCTACTGATTCTCACCAGAGGCGGAACTGTTTATCATCGGCGCCCTGAAATCATGGCAGGGATGCTCATGTCTTATCTGGTCTTGACCCGTCGCACCGACGAAATCATCAATTTTTCCCTGAAGCCGGGGGCCGATGAAGAACAGGTGCTGGATCTGCTATTCAATGGCGGCATCAACATCCGCATCCTCAAGGTGCAGGGCGACCGCGTGCAGGTAGGCATCCAGGCGCCGACCGACATCAGCGTGATGCGGCAGGAATTGCTGCCCTTCTGAGTCGCCGCTGACCGACCGTCGCTACCGCAACCAGGGCGAGTTGCCGTTGCGCACGTACTCGAAGCGCCCCTCCAGACCCCGCCATTCAACGCCCTGCCAGAGTTCCGGCGCCAGCGTGCCTTCGGCCTGCAGATCCGCTCGATAGTGGGCGAAGAACGGCTGGCCGTCGCGCAGGACGATGACGTTGTGGCGCTCTTCGATCTGGGCGATGAGATCCAGGACGGCTTCGGCCGAGCGGCCGCCGCTCAGGCAATAGCAGCTGCCATATTGATGCAGCATGCTTTCGAAGCGGTAACGATAGAGAGTGCAGCGATCGGTCTCGAGGTGAACGCTCTGCCCCTTGGCATCCTGCAGGGCATGGTGGACGCAGTGGTCGCAGTCCTCGAATTCCTGACGCGACTCCACCCATTCACCGAGAAACTGCTTCTTCCACCGCCATACCAGCAGCCCACGATCTTCAGGCCGGGAATACACGCTGACCTTGTAGAACATCGCTCGACTCCTCTTATTGTTATGCGCCGAAGCCACCGTCCTATGGCTGCCGCTTGCCGCTCGGCCATCGGAGGTCGCACGCTCTGAGGCGTGCCTTTCCAGCATCGCTCCATTTGCCTGAGGCGTCCAGCCATTCCCGGGCGCTGGCCCCTACCGCTCGACGGTACGCAGCTACCGCAAACGGCCCTGGATGCGACATGAAGCGCCGCGGCTTCGTCCAACTTCCATACAAGATGACATCGGGTCTGCCGGCCGCTTTATCGCCTCGAGATCACGCAAGACCGCCATTCCAGAGCCGGATACAACAAGGGTACAAGTTCTGGTACCGCCCATCAGGCAAGGCGATATTGGCTGCTCACGACGATTCCGGCGAACTAGTATTCGGCCAACCGTGATCGCCAGGAGTGGTCGAAATCGCAGCCCTGACAAGGACTTGGACGGTCCCGGTGCCCAGGCAACCGCGCCTGGTCGCGTTCGGATCCCTGACCGGCTGAACGCCTTTTCGCGAATCGCCAGCAGCAGGGCCTGCAGCCGCCCTGGCCATCCAGGGCGGCGCCTCGGTGAACCCCTTATCCACTCAAGGACCTTTTATGACTGGCCTGGATAGCGACTGCAAAGAGGCGCTCCGTTATGCCATCAGAAACTGTCCCGCGCGCACGACGGGCCAGCTGGCGGCCATCGACTATGCCGAACGGGCCATCCGCCAGGGCCTGAACGCCCTCTCCCCCCTGGAGCAGAAGACGCTGGCCCTGGAGCTGGGTTTCTGGCTAAGCCATTACCAGCGGATCCAGGAATTCTCCGCTCCTGGCCCAGCCGATGCAGAGACCGCGCAGACGCCTGCAGCCTCCCCTACCCGCAAGATCGACTAGCCAATCCGCAGGCAATAAAAAACCCCGAGGTGCCTGGCACGCTCGGGGTTTTCCGTATTTGGCGGAGAGATAGGGATTTGAACCCTAGGAGCCATTGCTGACTCAACGGATTTCGAATCCGTCCCGTTCGACCACTCCGGCATCTCTCCAACGCGGCGCATGATACCAGTCATGCGGGCAAAAGCGAACAAGCAATTGCAAAAAAAGCTCTGGTATCAGCGGCTTGCGTTTAGAGCGGGACGCCCAGGCGCTGGGCGACCTCTTCGTAGGCCTCGATCACGCCGCCCAGACCCTGGCGGAAGCGATCCTTGTCCATCTTCTTGCGGGTTTCCTTATCCCACAGGCGGCTGCCGTCCGGGCTGAATTCGTCGCCCAGCACGACCTTGCCGTGGAACAGGCCGAATTCCAGCTTGAAGTCGACCAGTAGCAGACCGGCGTCGTCGAACAGCTGCTTGAGGATGTCATTGATGCGGAAGGTCAGCGCCTTCATCTCGGCCAGCTGGTCGAGAGTGGCCCAGCCAAAGGCCTGGACATGGCTTTCGTTGACCATGGGGTCGTGCAGCGCATCGTTCTTCAGGAAGAGTTCGAAGGTCGGCGGCGTCAGCTCCAGGCCCTCCTCCACGCCCAGGCGGCGCACCAAGCTGCCGGCGGCGAAGTTACGCACCACGCATTCCACCGGAATCATCTCGAGCTTCTTGACCAGGCATTCGTTGTCGCCCAGCAGTTGCTCGAACTGAGTGGGGATGCCGGCGGCTTCGAGCTTCTGCATGACAAAGGCATTGAACTTGTTGTTCACCATGCCCTTGCGCTCGAGTTGCTCGATGCGCTCGCCATCGAAGGCAGAGGTGTCGTTGCGGAACAACAGGACCAGGCGATCGGGATCGTCGGTGGTGAATACCGACTTGGCCTTGCCACGGTAGAGTTCTGCGCGTTTTTCCATCTTGGACTCCGGTTCGAAGGGCTTGCAGGCTGTGGACGAACGCAGGTGAGACGACCGGTTCGGGACGAGTACAGCCGGGAAGCGCAGTTTACATAGGATCGTGGATCTTTTGGCCGTGCAGCAACGCCCGACCGCTAAAGAAAAGCCGGTCAGCGCCTCAGGCGATGGCCTGCCACTCCAACCCCTGCTGCTGATCGGCGATCTGCAGCCAGTCCGCATCGCAGCCCAGCACATTGCTGAAGCAGGCGCGGGCGAGCCAGGGGTTGTTGTTCTTCTCGCTCAGGTGGGCGAGCACCAGATGCTGCAGGCCCGGACAGGCCAGCTCCATCACCAGCTCGGCCGATTGCCGGTTGTTGAGGTGACCGCGCACCCCGCCGACCCGTGCCTTGAGGTGATAGGGATAAGGGCCCGCGGCGAGCATGTTGCTGTCGTGGTTGGCTTCGATCACCAGGGCATCCAGGCCACGGTAATGCGCCAGCACCCCAGGGGTGGCCTCGCCGAGATCGGTGAGCACGCCCAGGCGCTTGCGGCCATCGTCGAAGACGAACTGGGTCGGCTCCAGGGCGTCATGGGACACCTGCACCACGGTCACTTCCAGCGCGTCCAGCACCAGCCGTTCGCCGTCCACCAGCAGGCCCTGGGCGGCCACCGGCTTGCGCAGGCCGCGCCCGGTACCGGCGCTGTAATAGACCGGCACCCCGTGCTTGCGCGCCAGGAGCTCGACGCCCTGCACGTGATCGGAGTGTTCGTGGGTGACCAGGACGGCATCCAGCTGGGCAGGTACCACGCCCAGCCGGGCCAGACGACGTTCGGCTTCCCGCAGGGAGAAGCCGCAGTCGATCAGCACATAGCTGTTATGGCTGTGCACCAGGGTCGAGTTGCCCCGACTGCCGCTGCCCAGGATTGCGAAGCGCATACTGCATGCTCGTCTGAAGCTTTTTCAGCACGCCTTCGGCGATGTCCTGGGGTGCTGCGGTGTTGATGGTCTTGTCCAGGGTGACCTGGACGGTGTTGCCTACCGAGGTGAGGCGCACCTGGAAGCGCCGTGCGCGGGCGTCTTCCTCTTCCTTGGTCTCGCCCTTGCCAAACATGCGGCCGAAGAAGCCCGGCTTGCGCTCTTCGGGCTTCTGCGCGCCTTCGGCGATGTTCACGTAGTAGACGCCCAGGCTGCGATCCATGTCGTCGACGCGGATGTCGGCGCCTTCGATGGCGCGACCCACGCTGGACCAGGCGCGATTCAGATCGCTTTCCAGCACCAGCATGGGCACGCCGCTGCCGTCGACCTCGTAGGTCACGCGCTCGGGGGTGTCGTAGCCACCAGCGGCCAGCAGCGAGACCGAGCCACTGCCCTGCTCGCTGCGGTCCAGGCCGGCCAGCACCTGATTCAGCAGGGCGTCATCGAGTGCCGAGCTGTTCTGGCTGCTGGACCAGGACGGCTCGCTGGAGCTGCCCTGGCTGCGGGTCTGGGTCTGGATGAAGATTTCGCTGCTGCCCGATTGCACGCCCGGCTCGATGCGCAGGCGGGTGCGCAGCTCGTTGCCCGGCTGCAGGCGGCCGTTGGTGCTCAGACTGCGGGCCAGCGGGGTCGACAGCTCGGTGGGCGCCTGCCAGGCGGTGATGATCTCACCGGTCTGCGGACGCTCTTCGGCAATGCGGAAGCCGTTGTCGGTCAGGTACTGACGGGCCACCGGCCAGACGCTGGCGGGGACCTTCTGGGCGGCCAGCCAGCGGGCGTTGCCGCTGCGCTGCACGCTGAACTGTTCGTTGCCACTGCCCTGGACGGCCAGCGACTGGGGTTTCGGCACTTCGAAGCCATAGGAGCGATTCTGGGTATCGGCCACGTTGGCCGGAATCGGCAGCAGCGGATCCATCGGCTTGGCCTGGACATCGGTCGGCACCTGCATGGGGCCGGTTTCGCGGGCTTCGAGATAGTCATTGCCGCGATCGCGGAAATAACCATGCTCGCCCCACACCCAGCTGCAGCCACTGGCGGTGGCCACGGCCAGACCCAGCGTCGTCAAACCCAGAACACGTTTCATCGACTGCTTCCTAATCACGCCAGCACTCCCGCCTGACGCAGGGCCTGACGTACCACTTCGTGGCAGCGCGAGCTCAGCCAGGTCAGCGGCAGGCGAATACCGGCGTCGATCATGCCCATTTCATGCAGGGCCCACTTCACCGGGATCGGATTCGATTCGATGAACAGATTCTTGTGCAGCGGCATCAGCTGTTCGTTGAGCGCGCGTGCGGTGTCGGCATCGCCCCGCATGGCGGCGGCGCAGAGTTCGCTCATGGCGCGCGGCGCGACGTTGGCGGTCACCGAGATGTTGCCCTTGCCGCCCAGCAGCATGAGTTCGGCGGCGGTGGCGTCATCGCCCGAGTAGACCAGGAAGTCCTTGCCCACACGGGAGAGGATGTCGCGGGCGCGCGCCAGGTCGCCGGTGGCTTCCTTGATACCGATGATGTTCGGCACCTTGGCCAGGCGCTCGACAGTCTCGGCCAGCATGTCGCAGGCGGTACGGCCCGGCACGTTGTAGAGGATCTGCGGAATGGCGACGGTTTCGGCGATCATGCGGAAGTGCTGGTACAGCCCTTCCTGGGTCGGCTTGTTGTAGTAGGGCACGACCAGCAGACAGGCGTCGGCGCCCGCGTCCTTGGCGGCGCGGGTCAGGTCGATGGCCTCACGGGTGGAATTGCCACCGGTGCCGGCGATGACCGGGATGCGGCCCTTGACCTGCTCGACCACATGACGGATCACGGCAACGTGCTCGTCGACGTCGACCGTGGCGGATTCACCCGAGGTGCCCACCGCGACGATGGCGTCGGTGCCTTCGGCGAGATGGAAGTCCACCAGCTTGGTCAGGTTGTCCCAGTCGATACGCCCCTGGGCGTCCATAGGGGTGACCAGCGCCACCATGCTCCCCGCAATCATGCAACCGCTCCTGCCGGAAAAAGAGAGCGGTAATGGTACTGACGCCTCTGCGCCAGCACAAGCAACGCGCCCCCAACGGGCATTCCCCCCGCGAGCGCTTTTCGCTACCCTTTCGCCTTTGCCAGTCTGTAATTCCCCCTGCCAGGAAGCCTAATGTCCGCCACCCCCCCGATTCGCGAACAATTTCTCGTCATCAGCGCGCTGGGCGCCAACCCCATGGAGCTGACCAACGTGCTCTACCGCAGCTGCATGGACAACCGCTGCGCAGTGGTCAGCAGCCGGCTGAGCCGGCACGGGGAATACAGCGCGCTGATCCTGCAGGTCTCCGGCAACTGGGACGGCCTCGCGCGCCTCGAAGGCGGCCTCGCCGGCCTCGGCAAGCGTCACGGCTTCACCGTCGGCGTCACCCGCAGCGCCGCCCTGGAGAATCGCCCCCAGGCCCTGCCGTACGTCGTCTATGTCAGTGCCGCCTATCGCCCGGACATCCTCAACGAGCTCTGCCAGTTCTTCGCCGACCACAAGATCGAAGTGGAGAACCTGGTCTGCGATTCCTACCAGGCGCCCCAGACCGGCGGCACCATGCTCAACGCCACCATCACCGTGACCCTGCCCGCCGGCACCCAGATCAGCTGGCTGCGCGACCAGTTCCTGGATTTCGCCGACGCCCTCAATCTCGATGCCCTGATCGAGCCCTGGCGGCCGCAGAGCAACTGACGGAACCCGCAAGGAGCTGCCCATGAGCGTGACTCTCGACCAACCGCTTCCGGCTTTCCAGGCCCAGGCCACCAGCGGCCTCGAGGTCTCGCCGGCCAGTCTGCGCGGCCGTCAGGCGGTGCTCTATTTCTACCCCAAGGACAACACTCCCGGCTGCACCACCCAGGGCCAGGGCTTTCGCGATCTGCACGAGCAGTTCCTCGCGGCCGACACCCAGGTCTTCGGCATCAGCCGTGACAGCCTGCGCACCCACGAGAATTTCCGTACCAAGCAGGGCTTTCCCTTCGAGCTGATCAGCGACAAGGACGAGACCCTCTGCCAGCTGTTCGACGTGATGCGACAGAAGAAGCTCTATGGCAAGGACTACATCGGCGTGGATCGCAGCACCTTCCTCATCGACCGGGAAGGCGTGGTGCGCCAGATCTGGCGCGGCGTGAAGGTCCCCGGGCACGTCGCCGAGGTCCTGGCCGCCGCCCAGGCGCTGAACAAGGCCTGATCAGGCCTTGCGCAGCCAGTAGCGGAAGGTTTCCCCCGCCACCTCTTCGCCCACCAGGGCGTGTCCCGACAGCTTGGCGAAGGTACGGAAGTCGCGTTGCGACCCGGCATCGGTCGCCACCACGGCCAGCACCTCGCCGGAAGACAGGCGGTTGAGTTCCAGCTTGGCCTTGAGCAGCGGCATGGGGCAGCTCAGGCCACTGGCGTCCAGCTGGGCGGTCACCGCGCCGGTGTAGGGTTGGCTCAGATCGGCCATGAGATTCTCCATTGGGGGCTAGGTCAGTGCCCGGGTTTGCTAGGCACCCAGACGGCGGGCCGCTAAAGTAGCCCTTTTGCGGCCACGAGTCTTGCCATGAACGTCCTGCGCCCCGCCCTGCTGTCCCTGGCGCTACTCGCCGCGCCCCATCTGGCGCAGGGGGCGAACGATCTGCCGTCACTGGGCGATGCCAGCTCTTCGATCGTCTCGCCCGAGCAGGAGTTTCAGATGGGCCGCGCCTGGCTGAGCATGTTGCGCGGCCAGGTCCCGGCTATCAACGATCCGCAGCTCAAGCAATTCGTCGAGCAAACCGTCTACAAGCTGGCCGAGACCAGCGACCTGCAGGACCACCGCCTGGTCTTCATCCTGATCAAGGATCCCGAGATCAACGCCTTCGCCGCGCCCGGCGGGGTGATCGGGGTCAATGGCGGGCTGTTCCTCAAGTCGGAGACCGAAGCCGAGTACGCGGCGGTCATGGCCCATGAGTTGGGTCACCTCATCCAGCGCCACTTCGCCCGCGGGGTGGAAAACCAGCAGCGCATGCAGTTGCCGCTGATGGCGGCCCTGCTCGCCGGCATCGTGGCCGCCGCGGCAGGCGGCGGCGATGCGGGAATCGCCGCAATCGCCTCGACCCAGGCGGCGGCCATCCAGAGCCAGTTGCGCTTTTCCCGACTCAACGAGCAGGAGGCCGACCGCGTCGGCATCGTCAATCTGGAGCGCGCCGGCTACGATCCGCGCGCCATGCCGGAGATGTTCGGTCGGCTCGCCCGGCAGTATCGCTATGACCGTACCCCGCCGGAATTCCTGCTGACCCACCCGGTCACCGATAGCCGGATCGCCGATACCCAGGCGCGTGCCGAGCGTTTTCCCAAGGGCGGCGTCGAGGATAGCAAGCGCTTCCAGCTGATGAAGGTGCGGGCTCAGATGTATTTCGAGGAAACCGCCGGCCTGCTGGTGAAGCGCTATAGAGCCCAGCTGCAGGAAAACCCGGACAACGACGCGGTCCGCTACGGCCTGGCCATGGGCCTGACCAAGCAGGGCCAGCTCAACGAGGCGCGGGACACCCTGGCGCCGCTGCTGCGCAAGGCGCCGGACGAGATCAGCTACAACCTCGCCCAGGTCGACCTGGACATCACCGCCAATCGCCTGCCCGACGCCCAGAAACGCGTACAGCGACTGCTGGAGCTCTATCCGGACGATCTGGCGGTGAGCCTGGCCCAGGTGGACCTGCTTGGCCGCACCAAGCAGGCCAAGGCCGCCAGCCAACTGCTCGACAAGCTGCTCAAGCAGCGGCCGATCGATCCGGATCTGTGGAATCAGGCGGCGGACGTCCGCGGTCAGGCCGGCGACCTGGTCGGCGTGCACCAGGCACGCGCCGAGTACTTCGCCCTCACCGGTGACTACAACCAGGCCATCCAGCAACTGGGCTTCGCCAAGCAGCGCGCCGCCAGCAACTATCAGCTGGCCGCGCGGATCGATGCCCGCCAGCAGGAGATGATCGCCCAGCGCAAGCTGAGCGAAGAAATCCTGCGCTAGCGTCCTGGGCCGCGCCCTCAGGCGTTGCCCTTGACCTTCAGCTGCAGCGCCTGGGTGAAGTCGAGCATGCGCTTGAGCGGCTTGACCGCCCGGGGGATGAGTGCCGGATCGACCAGCACCTCGCCGGAGCCGTCGAGCAGGCAGTTGAGGGTGCGCTCCAGGGTATTCATCGCCATCCACGGGCAGTGGGCGCAGCTGCGGCAGGCGGCGCCGTTGCCGGCGGTGGGCGCCTCGATGAAGGTCTTGTCCGGGCAGGCCTGCTGCATCTTGTAGAAGATGCCGCGATCGGTGGCGACGATGAACTGGCGATTGGGCAGCGTCTGGGCCGCCTTGATCATCTGGCTGGTGGAGCCGACATGGTCGGCCAGTTCGATCACCGCCTCGGGCGACTCCGGATGCACCAGGATGGCCGCCTCCGGATAGAGCCGCTTGAGGTCTTCCAGCTGGCTCGCCTTGAATTCCTCATGGACGATGCAGGAGCCTTCCCAGAGCAGCATGTCGGCGCCGGTCTCGCGCTGGATATAGCGACCCAGGTGGCGATCGGGGGCCCAGAGAATGGTCTCGTCGTTGTCCATCAGGTGCTCGACGATGTCCAGCGCGCAGCCGGAGGTGACCACCCAGTCCGCCCGGGCCTTCACCGCGGCCGAGGTGTTGGCGTAGACCACCACGGTGCGCTCGGGATGCTGGTCGCAGAAGGCGGAGAATTCCTCCACCGGGCAGCCCAGGTCCAGGGAGCAGGTGGCTTCCAGGGTCGGCATCAGCACCCGCTTTTCCGGGTTGAGGATCTTGGCCGTCTCGCCCATGAACTTGACCCCGGCCACCACCACGGTGGACGCCGGATGGCGATTGCCGAAACGCGCCATCTCCAGGGAGTCGGCGACGCAACCGCCGGTCTCCTCGGCCAGCGCCTGGATCAGCGGATCGGTGTAGTAGTGGGCGAGCAGCACCGCGTTCTGCGCCTTGAGCTCGCGGGCGATGGCGGTCTTGTAGGCCGCGATCTCGTCCGGCCCGAGCGCCTTGGGCTGCTTGGCGGCCAGATGGGCCTGGACCAGGAGACGTTCGGAAATCTGCACCATGGCGGGTACCTGAAAACGGGGGTCGTCAAGGCCGCGCATCATAGCAGCATCCTGGCCGACTCCCTATGGACGCCAGCGGCGGCCTGCGCGATGAGTGGCCATCTGCCGCTAATGTCTGGCAACACTTGGCTTTTCACTTCTCCGGCGGTCACGGGTCCGAGACAGGAACGCCCGGTGAGCGTCTCGCCTGGGCCCCCGCTGCTGGAGACCTATCGTGCCGCCCCGTTCGACCTCGCGTTCCCGGACCTCCGATCACGATCTCGCCACCCTCCTCGCTGAACTGCGCGCCCTCCAGGATGCCCTGCACCAGGCCAGCGCGGATCCGCGCCTGGATCGCCAGGCGCTCAATCCTGCCTACCTCGCCAGCGCCCAGAACCTGCTCGCCTATCTGGCGTTGCGCGAGGGCGATCTGCACGGCCTTCAGCTGCGCCTCTCCGCCCTGGGGCTGTCGTCGCTGGGTCGTTCCGAAGCCGCGGTGCTGCCGGCGGTGGCGACCCTTATCAACACCCTGGAGCGACTGCTCGGCGGGAGCCCGGCGGCGCGGCCCACGGCCAAGGCCGCCAACCCGCTGGCGGATCACGCCCGCATGCTGTTCGGCTCCCCTGCCGCCGAGCGGGAGGTGCGCATCATGGTCACCTTGCCGCGCGAGGCCGCGGACAACTATTCCCTGGTGCGGGATCTGCTGGCGGCGCACATGGATTGCGTGCGCATCAACTGCGCCCACGACGAACCGGCCAGCTGGAAGCGGATGATCGAGCACGTGCGCCGTGCCAGCGCGGAGCTGGACCGGCCCTGCAAGGTGTTCATGGACCTGCCGGGCCCCAAGCTGCGTACCGGGCCCATCGCCACGGGCGCGGCGGTGCAGAAGGTGAAGCCCGAACGCGATGCCCAGGGCCGCGTCCGCCAGCCGGCGCGGATCTGGCTGACCGGCCGTCGCCAGCCGCGACCGGCGCCCTCCCCGGCCGCCGCCAGTGTCCAAGTGGGCGAACGCTGGCTGAAGGATCTGCAGCCGGGCGACCATATCCGCCTGGTGGACACCCGGCAGGCGCAGCGGCGCTGGACGGTGGTCGAGGTCGGCGACCGCGGCTGCTGGGCGGAGGCGACCAAGACCACCTACCTTGCGCCCGGACTGCGTCTGAGCGTCACGCGCGAGGGGCGCAAGAGACACAGCCGCATTGGTGATTTCGCCCCGCAGCCGGGTGCCCTGCGCCTCGCCGAGGATGATCTGCTGATCCTGACTGCCGACCAGACGCCCGGCCGGCCCGCCAGCCAGGACAGCGGCGGTCGCCTGCTGACACCCGCCACCCTGGGCTGCACCCTGCCCCAGGTGTTCGCCGACGTGCGCGGCGGCGAGCCGGTCTGGTTCGACGACGGCAAGATCGGCGGGGTGATCGAAGGCGCCGATCAGGATGCGCTGCAGGTCCGTATCACCCACGCGCCGGGCGGCGCCAAGCTCAAGGGCGACAAGGGCATCAACTTTCCCCAGAGCAACCTGCGGCTGGCAGCGCTGGGCGAACAGGACCTCGCAGCCCTGGCGTTTGCCGCCGAGCACGCCGACGCCATCGAGATGTCCTTCGTCAACAGCGCCGACGACGTCCGTGCGCTGCTCGCGGAACTCGAGCGCCTGCAGGCCGAGCACCTGGGTGTGGTACTGAAGATCGAGACCCGCCGCGGTTTCGACAACCTTCCCGCACTGCTGCTGGCCGGCATGCAGCGCGGCGGCTTCGGCGTGATGATCGCCCGCGGCGACCTGGCGGTGGAAGGCGGCTTCGAGCGCCTGGCGGCGCTGCAGGAAGATATCCTCTGCCTGTGCGAAGCGGCCCACGTGCCGGTGATCTGGGCGACCCAGGTGCTGGAGAATCTGGCCAAGAAGGGTTCGCCTTCGCGCGCCGAGATCACCGATGCCGCCACCGGAGTCCGCGCCGAATGCGTGATGCTCAACAAGGGCCCGCACATCCTCAAGGCGGTCGCCACCCTGGATGAACTGCTGGTGCGGATGCAGGGCTATAACAGCAAGAAGCGCCAGATGCTGCGCAAGCTGGAGCTGGCCTCGCCCTGGGCGGACTGATCCGCCCAGGATCGGTCGGGCCTAGAGCACCTGCAGGCGACCCGCTTCCAGGCGCACCCGGGCGCCATAGGGCCAGGCCTGGTTGTCCGGGCCATGGCCGCTGGGCAGGCCGCGATAAAGGGCGATGCCGCGCGGCGCCAGCCATTCGGCGAAGATCTCTTCCAGCGACTGCTCGACGTTGCGCGCCGGGCAGTCGGTGAAGGTGCCCAGGCAGACCGCGCCGATGCGGTGCTCGGTGAGGTTGCCGAGCAACTGGCAGAGGCTGCGTTCGAGTCGATAGTAGGGCTCGCCGACATCTTCCAGCATGAGGATGGCGCCATCGTGGGGACGCAGCGCCGCGGCGGTGCCGACCACGCTGGCCAGCGTGGTCAGGTTGCCGCCGATCAGCTCGCCGGCAGGCACCTGGGCCGGACCGGCCAGGCGCTCCAGCTGCCAGGCCGGACGGCCACCGGCGCACAGCTCCAGGACTGACTCCAGCGAGCGGGTCCGGGCCGCCTGGGTAGCCGGATCCTCGTCGCGGCGCCCCCAGTCCAGGGCGCCAGGACCATGGATGGCGGTGAGACCGCGGCGATGGAAGGCTTCCAGCAGCACCGTCAGGTCGGAATAGCCGATCAGCGGCCGGCCCTTGCTGCTGGACAGGCGCGACCAGTCCAGCCAGGGCAGCAGCTGTGCGGATCCATAACCGCCGCGCAGGCACCAGACCGCATCCACGTCCGCCTGGCTGAAGGCCCAGTGCAGATCTGCGGCCCGCTCCTCGGCGGTCCCGGCGAGATAGCGATGACGCTTGAGCGCCTGCTCGCCCAGCACCGCTTCGATGCCGGCCGCCTGCAGCTGTTCGATCGCCGCCGTGACCAGCTCCTGCTTGACCGCACCTGCCGGACTTACCAGCGCCACACGCCGCACGGGAGTCATTCCAGCACCTCCACCGGCATGCCAGCCTCGATGACGCCGCGCCCCAGGGGGATGACGTTCATGCCGAACAGCATGCGATTGTCGTGGAAGCGGTATTCGCGCAGGGCGGTCAGTGGCTGACGATCCGGATCCTTTTCGCCGGTCACCGGATCCTGGGTGATGACGATGCAGCGCGAGCAGGGACAGGCGACGGCGAAGTCCACCGTGCCGATGCGCAGCCGTTTCCAGCCGTCCTCGGCATAGGCCGCGGTGCCCTCCACCACCAGATTAGGCCGAAAGCGCAGCATTTCCAGCGGTTTGCCCACCCGCTCCGCCAGATCGGCCAGGGAGGCCTCGCTGGTCAGCAGCAGGGGAAAGCCGTCGGCGAAGTGGACCTTCTGTCCCGGCTCGGCGAAATCGGTATTGATCTGGCGTGCATGGCTTTCGGCGATGTACACCAGGCGGCAGCGGCGCCCGAGGAAGTCGCTCAGCCAGGCATCGGCCTCGGCGGCGACCGGCGCCTGCAGGGTGTCGCGCCAGATGGTCACGCCTAGCTGCTCACCGGTGGCATCGGGCACCGCCACCTCGAGCGGAGTCCGCCCTGGCGCGCTCAGGCGCAGTCGATCGGCGGCCAGCCAGCGCGCCTCGATGTGATTCATCTGCGCAAGCTGGCGCAGGGTCAGGAAGCGACCGGTGTCGGCATCCACCACCATCCAGCGGCGATCCCCCACCAGGCCCAGGGCATCCACCTCGGCCTGGGCGAGGGATTCCACGGCCGTCGACTTGACGGGATAACGATAGAGGGCACTGAGGTGCGACATGGGCGCGGCTTCCTGGCGGCGGACAAAGGCCGTCAGTGTAAGGGAGGCGCCGGAGCGGCGAAACCGCGGGGATCAGCCCTCGGCCAGTGCCAGGCGGCGGCGGACTTCCTCGACCAACTGATCGGGCTGGAACTTGGAGAGGAAGGCGTTGCAGCCGACCTTCTTCACCATGGCTTCGTTGAAGCTGCCCGACAGCGAGGTGTGCAGCACCACATAGAGGTCGGCGAGGCGCGGATCCTGGCGGATCTCGGTGGTCAGGCGATAGCCGTCCATTTCCGGCATCTCGGCATCGGTCAGCACCATCAGCAGCTTCTCGGTCAGCACCACGCCTTCGTCGGCCCAGGCCTTGAGCTTGCGCAGGGCCTGCAGGCCGTCGGTGGCGACGTGGAATTTCAGATCCAGCTGGACCAGGGTGTCGCGCAGCTGGCCGATGGCGGTGCTGGAGTCGTCCACCAGCAGCACCTCGCGACCGCGGGCCTTGGCCAGCAGCGGATCGGCCAGGCGTTCCTGGGAGACCTTGACGTTGTAGGGCGCGATCTCGGCCAGCACCTTTTCCACGTCGATCACCTCCACCAGGCGGTCTTCGATGCGGGTGATGGCGGTCAGGTAGTGCTGCCGTCCGGCACCGCCGGGCGGGGCCTGGATGCTGTCCCAGTTGAGGTTGATGATGCGATCGACGCTGCCGACCAGGAAGGCCTGCACCGAGCGGTTGTACTCGGTGACGATGATGGTGCTGTTCTCGTCGGGCGTGATGGGTCGCATGCCGATGGCGGCGGCCAGGTCGATCACCGGCAGGGTCTGGCCACGCAGGTGGACCACGCCGCAGATCATCGGGTGGCGCTTGGGCATCTGGGTCAGGCGCGGCAGCTTGAGGACTTCCTGCACCTTGAACACGTTGATGGCGAACATCTGCCGGCTGGACAGCTGGAACATGAGAATTTCCAGACGATTCTCGCCAACCAGCTGGGTGCGTTGATCGACGGTGTCGAGAATGCCGGCCATGGAAAGTCCACTCCAAAGATAAGTCAGGTCACAGGCTATCGGCGGCCGTGGACTTTTCTTGAGGCCCGGAAACGGCGAAGCCGCCAGACAGGCGGCTTCGCTCGAATAGCGCCAAGTCAGGCGCGTGGCAGGGTCACGCCGCGCTGGCCCTGGTACTTGCCGCCGCGATCCTTGTAGGACACCTCGCAAGCCTCGTCGGATTGCAGGAACAGCATCTGGGCCACGCCTTCGTTGGCGTAGATCTTGGCCGGCAGGGTGGTGGTGTTGGAGAACTCCAGGGTCACGTGCCCTTCCCACTCGGGCTCCAGCGGGGTGACGTTGACGATGATGCCGCAACGGGCATAGGTGCTCTTGCCCAGGCAGATGGTCAGGACGTCGCGCGGAATGCGGAAATATTCCACGGTGCGCGCCAGGGCGAAGGAGTTCGGCGGGATGATGCAGACGTCGCTGACCACGTCGACGAAACTCTTGTCGTCGAAGTTCTTGGGATCCACCACCGCCGAATGGATGTTGGTGAACACCTTGAATTCGTTGGCGCAGCGCACGTCGTAGCCGTAGCTGGACACCCCGTAGGAGATCACCCGGCTGTCGTCCGCGCCGCGCATCTGGCGCTCGACGAAGGGCTCGATCATGCCGTGCTCCTGGGCCATGCGGCGAATCCACTTGTCCGATTTGATGCTCATGGCAGGTCTGGCTCCGGGGCGAAAAAATTGACCGCGCATTCTAGAGGATCGCAGCGCGGTCTCAAAGGCGAACGGACGAAATCAGTCGTCACTGACGGTGATGGTCGGCATGCCGCCACCGGCCTGACCGCCCAAGGCGATGCGGGCCCCGACTTTGCGCGCCAGTTCCTGGTAGATCAGCGCGATCTGGCTGTCGGGATCGGCGATGGCGGTGGGGCGCCCGGCGTCGGCCTGCTCGCGGATGGCCATGGCCAGCGGCAGCGAGGCCAGGAGGTCCACGCCGTACTGCTCGGCCAGCCGGCCGCCGCCGCCTTCGCCGAACAGGTGCTCGGCGTGGCCGCAGTTGGAGCAGATGTGCACCGCCATGTTTTCCACCACCCCGAGCACCGGGATATTGACCTTCTGGAACATCTCCACGCCCTTCTTGGCGTCCAGCAGGGCCAGGTCCTGGGGCGTGGTGACGATCACCGCGCCGGCCACCGGCACCTTCTGCGCCAGGGTCAGCTGGATGTCGCCGGTGCCCGGCGGCATGTCGATCACCAGGTAGTCGAGGTCATTCCAGGCGGTCTGGGTGATCAGCTGGATCAGGGCGCCGGAGACCATGGGGCCACGCCAGGCCACCGGGGTCTTGTCGTTGGTGAGGAAGGCCATGGACATGACCTCGACGCCATGGGCCTGCAGCGGGATGAACCACTTTTCGTCGCGCACCTCGGGACGGGTGCCCTCGGCGAAGCCGAACA
This sequence comes from Pseudomonas oryzihabitans NBRC 102199, assembly GCF_000730625.1. Lineage (GTDB taxonomy): Bacteria > Pseudomonadota > Gammaproteobacteria > Pseudomonadales > Pseudomonadaceae > Chryseomonas > Chryseomonas oryzihabitans. The sequence goes on from NZ_BBIT01000026.1 coordinate 34,475, forward strand.
TGATGCCCTGGCTGGGACCATAGATGTCGGCGTCCAGCACCCCGACCCGGGCGCCTTCGCGGGCCAGCGCCAGCGCCAGGTTGGCGGCGGTGGTGGACTTGCCCACCCCGCCCTTGCCCGAGGCCACGGCGATGATGTTCTTGACGTTGCCCATGGCTTCCAGCTGCGGCTGGGCGGCGTGGGGCGCGATTATGCAGTCGACCTGGATCTCGGCGGTGTCGACCCCGGGCACGTTCTCCAGCGCGGTCTTGAGCACCTGGGCCAGGCCACCCTTGAAAAGTCCGGCGGCATAGCCCAGCTCGAAGCGGGCGCGCACCCGGCCACCGTCCAGCGCGAGGTCGCGCAGGGCACCGGCGCTGAGCAGGTCCTGTTCGAGATAGGGATCGTGATACTGGCGCAGCGCGGCCTCGATGGCCTCGCGAGTCGGAGCGGTCATGCAGACTCCCGGAAACAGCGGATAGGAAAGAGAAGCTGCGGCCTATGCTACCCACTGTCCTTGCTAAAGCCTATCCACGCGGCGCTACACTCCCGGCTTTCCCCTCGCCCGTGGAGCCCTGCGTGAACGCCTCTTCCCTGCACATCAGTTCCACCTTCGACAGCGGCGCCGTCGAGGTGCTGTCCCTGGCCGACCACGCCGACATCCGCCTGCGCATCCGCCCGGACACCGCCTCGCCCTTCACCCAGTGGTTCCATTTCCGTCTCGAAGGCGCCCGCGGCCTGCCCTGCCAACTGAGCTTCGACAACGCCGGCGAGTGCGCCTACCCCGAAGGTTGGCGCGACTATGGGGTGGTGGCCAGCTATTGCGGCCAGCAGTGGTTCCGCATCCCCAGCCGCTATGACGGCAAGACCCTGAGCTGGACGGTCACCCCGGAGCACGACAGCCTGTTCTTCGCCTATTTCGAGCCCTATCCGGAGAGCCGCCACCTGGCCTTCATGGGCGAAGCCCAGCGGCATCCCGCCGTCCGTCTGGAAACCGTCGGCCGTTCGCTGCTGGGACGTTCGCTGGACCTGCTGCGCATCGGCACGCCGGGCGTCGGCAAGAAGAACATCTGGATCATCGCCCGCCAGCACCCCGGCGAGCCCATGGCCGAGTGGTTCGTCGAAGGCCTGCTGCGCCGGCTGCTGGGCCTGGGCGAACACCAGGGCGATCCGGTGGGCGGCAAGCTGCTGGAGCACGCGGTGCTGCACGTGGTGCCGAACATGAATCCCGATGGTTCGGCCCTGGGCAATCTGCGCACCAACGCCGCCGGTGCCAACCTCAACCGGGAATGGCTGGAGCCGGACGAAGGACGCAGTCCCGAGGTGCTGGCGGTACGCCGGGCCATCGCGGCGAGCGGCTGCGATCTGTTCCTCGACATCCACGGTGACGAAGCCCTGCCCTATGTCTTCGTCGACGGCTGCAACGGCCTGCCCAACTTCGGCGAGCGCGAGGAAGCCGAGCAACGGGCCTTCCTGCAGCGCTTCCAGCGCGCCAGTCCGGACTTCCAGACCCAGTACGGCTATCCCCGCGGTCATTTCGGCAGCGAGACCCTGAAGCTCGCCACCAAGTACGTCGGTCATACCCATGGCTGCCTGGCGCTGACCCTGGAGCTGCCGTTCAAGGACAACGCCAACGATCCCCGCCCGGACGTCGGCTGGAACGGTGCCCGCAGCGCCGCCCTGGGTGCCGCCATGGTCAGTGCCCTGTATTGGCAGCTGGCGGATCTCTAAGTCCGGACCTGCACCCGCCCATCCCCACGGATGAAACCGACCGGCCATTTCGCTATGATGGTCGGTCACCTTATCAGCGTCGCGATCCAGCCAAGACCATGACCGAGCCCCGCAAGATTCTTGTCACCAGCGCCCTGCCCTATGCCAACGGCTCCATCCACCTCGGCCACATGGTCGAGTACATCCAGACCGACATCTGGGCGCGCTTTCAGCGGCTGCGCGGCAACCAGTGCCTCTATGTCTGCGCCGACGACGCCCACGGCTCGGCCATCATGCTGCGCGCCGAGCGTGAGGGCATAACGCCCGAACAGCTGATCGACAACGTCAAGCGCGAGCACAGCGCCGATTTCGCCGACTTCGGCGTGGCCTTCGACAACTTCCATTCCACCCATGCGGAAGAGAATCGCGAGCTGTCGCGCGCCATCTACCTGAAGCTGCGCGAAAACGGCCACATCGCCACCCGTCCGGTCACCCAGTATTTCGACCCGGACAAGCAGATGTTCCTGGCCGATCGCTTCATCAAGGGCACCTGTCCCAAGTGCGGCAGCGCCGACCAGTACGGCGACAACTGCGAGAAGTGCGGCGCCACCTATGCGCCCACCGAGCTGAAGGATCCCAAGTCGGCCATCTCCGGCGCGACCCCGGTGCTGCGCGAATCCGAGCACTTCTTCTTCAAGCTCCCCGATTTCACCGAGATGCTCAAGGGCTGGACTCGCGGCGGCGCCCTGCAGGAATCGGTCGCCAACAAGATCGCCGAGTGGCTGGACGCCGGCCTGCAGGAGTGGGACATCTCCCGGGATGCGCCCTACTTCGGCTTCGAGATCCCCGACGCCCCGGGCAAGTACTTCTATGTCTGGCTGGATGCCCCCATCGGCTACATGGCCAGCTTCAAGAATCTCTGCGATCGCCGCGACGACCTGGATTTCGACGCCTTCTGGAACAAGGACAGCAGCGCCGAGCTGTACCACTTCATCGGCAAGGACATCGTCAACTTCCACGCGCTGTTCTGGCCGGCCATGCTCGAAGGCGCCGGCTACCGCAAGCCGACCGCGCTCAACGTCCACGGCTTCCTTACCGTCGACGGCCAGAAGATGTCCAAGTCCCGTGGCACCTTCATCAAGGCGCGCACCTACCTGGATCACCTCAATCCCGAGTACCTGCGCTACTACTTCGCCGCCAAGCTCTCGCGCCACGTCGAAGACATCGACCTGAACCTCGAAGACTTCGTGCAGAAGGTCAACTCCGACCTGGTGGGCAAGGTGGTCAACATCGCCAGCCGCTGCGCCGGCTTCATTCACAAGGGCAACGCCGGCCTGCTGGTGGACGCCCAGGCCGCGCCCGAGCTGGAAGCCGCCTTCCGCGCCGCCGCGCCGAGCATCGCCGAGGCCTATGAGACCCGCGACTTCGGCCGCGCCATGCGCGAGATCATGGCCCTGGCCGATCGCGCCAACGCCTGGATCGCCGATAAGGCGCCCTGGAGTCTGGCCAAGCAGGACGGTAAGCAGGATGAGGTCCAGGCCATCTGCGCCCAGGGCATCGAGCTCTTCCGCCAGCTGGCGATCCTGCTCAAGCCGGTGCTGCCCAACCTGGTCGCTGCCGCCGAGAGCTTCCTCAATGTCGCCCCCCTGACCTGGGCCGACCTGGACACGCGCCTGGCCAATCATCAGCTCAATGCCTTCCAGCCCCTGCTCACCCGCATCGAACCCGCCAAGGTGCAGACCATGATCGACGCTTCCAAGGAAGACCTGGCCGCCCAGGCCGCACCCCAGCCCACCGGCAACGGCGAACTGACCAAGGCCCCGCTGGCCGAGACCATCGACTTCGACACCTTCTCCAAGGTCGATCTGCGCATCGCCCTGATCGAGAAGGCCGAGTTCGTCGAGGGCGCCGACAAGCTGCTGCGACTGACCCTGGACATCGGCGATGCCAAGCGCAACGTCTTCTCCGGCATCAAGAGCGCCTACCCGGAGCCGAGCCAGCTCGAAGGCCGCCTGACCCTGTACGTTGCCAACCTGGCGCCGCGCAAGATGAAGTTCGGCGTCTCCGAAGGCATGGTCCTGGCCGCCGGCCCCGGCGGCAGCGAGATCCACCTGCTCAGCCCCGACAGCGGCGCCAAGCCCGGCCAGCGGGTGATGTGATAGCGACGGCGCCCCAGGGCGCCGTCCTTTCAAGTGCAAGCCATGAACGCTCAACCTACCCTCATCACCGCCATCGACGCCCTCTTGCCGCAGACCCAGTGCGGCAAGTGCGGCCATCCCGGTTGCCAGCCCTATGCGGCGGGCATCGCCGCGGGCGAAGCGCACAACAAGTGCCCACCCGGCGGCACCGCCACCATCCTCGAGCTTTCGGCGCTGCTCCAGCGTCCGGCGCTGCCTCTGGACTCGCCCTACCCGGTGACGCCCAGCCAGCGTGCGGTGATTCGCGAGGCCGACTGCATCGGCTGCACCAAGTGCATCCAGGTCTGCCCCACCGACGCCATCCTTGGCGCAGCCAAGCTGATGCACACCGTCATCGAGAGCGAATGCAGCGGTTGTGAACTGTGTCTGGCACCCTGCCCGGTGGACTGCATCGACCTGGTGGCGGTACCGGCCCCGGTCGATCGCCCGGCGGAGCGTCGCCGCGCGCAGTACTACCGCCGCCGCTTCGACGCCCGCCAAGCGCGCCTGCAGCGCGACCGCGAGCGCCTGGAGGCCGAACGCCAGCGGCGGCAGGTGCCTCCTGCAGTCAGCACGCCGGCGGAGACGCCGGCCACCGCGGACGCTGCGCTCAAACCCTTGAAGATCGCCGCCGCCATGGCCCGGGTCGCCCTGCAAAAGGCCGAACGGCAACTGGCGCAGTACGGCACACCGGCCCTGGAGGCCCAGGTGCAGCAACTGCGCGAAGCCGCCGAGCAGGCCCAGGTGGCCCTGGACAGCGCGCAGCGTGGAGCGGCCACCGCCAGGGCGCCGGCCCTGGCGACGCCAGCCACCGACCCCGCCGCCCTCAAGCAGGCACGCATCGCCGCCACCCTGGCGCGTGCCCAGCTGACCAAGGCCGAGCGCGCCTTCGGTAGCGCGCCCACCCCCGAGCAGAGCGCTCAACTGGCTGCCCTGCGCGGCGCCGCTCAGCAGGCTGCCCACCGTCTCGCCGCACTGGAAAACCCGAACAGCCCATGAACGCCGCCAAACGCCTGGAGATCTTTCGCCGCCTGCACGAGGACAATCCCGATCCCAAGACGGAACTGGCCTACGCCTCGCCGTTCGAGTTGCTGATCGCGGTGATCCTCTCCGCCCAGGCCACCGATGTCAGCGTCAACAAGGCCACCGCCCGCCTCTATCCGGTGGCCAACACCCCCCAGGCCATCCTGGACCTGGGCGTGGAGGGGTTGTCGGAGTACATCAAGACCATCGGCCTCTACAACAGCAAGGCCAAGAACGTCATCGAGACCTGCCGGCTGCTGCTGGAGCGCCATGGCGGCGAGGTGCCCCAGACCCGCGAGGAACTGGAGGCGCTGCCCGGCGTGGGCCGCAAGACCGCCAACGTGGTGCTCAACACCGCCTTCCGCCAGCTCGCCATGGCGGTGGACACCCATATCTTCCGGGTCAGCAACAGAACCAATCTGGCACCCGGCAAGAACGTGGTGGAGGTCGAACTCAAGCTGCTCAAGGTGGTGCCCAAGGATTTCCTGCTGGATGCCCACCACTGGCTGATCCTGCACGGCCGCTATGTCTGCCAGGCGCGCAAGCCCCGCTGCGGCAGCTGCCGGATCGAGGATCTCTGCGAATACAAGGCGAAAACCTCTGACGATTGAAAAAGGGCCTGTCAAAGCCCTTTGGCGATTGAAAAAATCTTTTTTACCGGCCCCTGCTTTGTCGTTATAAGGTGCGCGAAAAGGTCCCGCAGCCCTGTCGATGAGTGCGTGTGATCCTGTCCAGCCTTGCAGGAGTTACCAATGGCCGAAGACAAAAGCGATATCGATGTAGACGATGATTTCGAGACCGATGGCGAAGCGCCCGAGACCGTCGAACCCGTCGTCAGCAAGACCAACCTGACCAAGCGGCGGCTGATCGACAACATGCTCGAAGAGCGCCGCCTGAAGCGGCAGATTTCCGAGTACGACTTCGATCTGTAAGCCATAAAAAACCCCAGCCGAGGCTGGGGTTCTGTCGTGCGGGGCGACCCTTACAGCAGGGTGCGGCCCTTGCCTGCGGCGATGCGCATGCGCAGGGCGTTGAGCTTGATGAAGCCCGCCGCGTCCGCCTGGTTGTAGGCGCCGCCGTCTTCTTCGAAGGTGGCGATGTTGGCGTCGAACAGCGACTCGTCGGACTTGCGGCCGACGACGATGACGTTGCCCTTGTACAGCTTCAGGCGCACCACGCCGTTCACGTTGGCCTGGGAGGCGTCGATCATCTGCTGCAGCATCAGCCGCTCGGGGCTCCACCAGTAGCCGGTGTAGATCAGGCTGGCGTACTTGGGCATCAGCTCGTCCTTGAGGTGGGCCACCTCGCGGTCGAGGGTGATGGACTCGATGGCGCGGTGGGCCTTGAGCATGATGGTGCCACCGGGGGTCTCGTAGCAGCCACGGGACTTCATGCCCACATAGCGGTTCTCGACGATGTCCAGGCGACCGATGCCGTTCTCGCCGCCGATGCGGTTCAGTTCGGCCAGCACGGTGGCCGGGCTCAGCTCCTTGCCGTCGATGGCGACGATGTCACCGTTGCGGTAGGTCAGCTCGAGATAGGTCGGGGTATCCGGCGCGGCTTCCGGCGACTTGGTCCAGCGCCACATGTCTTCTTCGTGCTCGGTCCAGGTGTCTTCCAGCACGCCGCCCTCGTAGGAGATGTGCAGCAGGTTGGCATCCATGGAGTACGGCGACTTCTTCTTGCCGTGGCGCTCGATCGGGATCTGATGCTTTTCGGCGTAGTCCATCAGCTTCTCGCGGGACAGCAGGTCCCACTCGCGCCAGGGCGCGATCACCTTGACGCCCGGCTTGAGGGCGTAGGCGCCCAGCTCGAAGCGCACCTGGTCGTTGCCCTTGCCGGTGGCGCCGTGGGAGATGGCGTCGGCGCCGGTCTCGTTGGCGATCTCGATCAGGCGCTTGGCGATCAGCGGACGGGCGATGGAGGTACCCAGCAGGTACTCGCCTTCGTAGACGGTATTGGCACGGAACATCGGGTAGACGAAGTCGCGGACGAATTCTTCGCGCAGGTCGTCGATGTAGATTTCCTTGACGCCCATGGCCTTGGCCTTGGCACGGGCCGGTTCGACTTCCTCGCCCTGGCCGAGGTCAGCGGTGAAGGTCACCACTTCGCAGTTATAGGTATCCTGCAGCCACTTGAGGATCACCGAGGTGTCCAGGCCGCCGGAATACGCCAGGACTACCTTCTTCACATCCGCCATGCCGTTCGCTCCCGTGTATTGCGTTGAGTCGGAAAGCGACAATTCTACTGGTCGCCTCGCTGCTTTTACAGGGGCGCGACGCACTCTGATGTCTGGGCGACATGCGGTCGGGGCGGATCAGCCCTTGGGCTTGGCCAGCGGTGCCGGGGTGGGCGCCGGCGATTCGGCCGGATTGGCCGCGGTACTGGTGGCTGGCGCAGCCGGCGGCTCGCCGCTCGGCGGGACCCGCGAGAACACCAGGGTCACCCGGCGGTTGAGCGCGCGATTGGCCTTGCTGGTGTTGGGCGCCACGGGGTACTGCTCGCCAAAGAAGCGCAATTCGATCTGCTCCGCGGCGAAGCCCTTGCTCTTGAGGTACTCCATCACCGCGATGGCGCGCAGCCGCGATTCCTGGCGGTTGTCCAGGCGGGTGCCCTGGTTGTCGCTGTAGCCGGAGACGATGACATGATTGACCGTCGGATCGGCGTTCAGGTATTCGTCGATGAGGTCGAGCTTGGCCTTGGCGAGGTCGTCGAGAGTATCGCCACCGCCCGGAAAATTGACCTGGGAATGGCGGATCTGCTCGAAGTTGACCGCCAGCAGCTTCTGGGTGCAGGCCTGGAATTGCTGGTAGGCCGGTTCGAAGCGCACTGGCAACAGTCGCACCTCGACGCGGTCGTCCAGGGCCCCCGAGCGACTCACCTGGGGCATGCGCCCCTCCATCAGCCCCGCCAGCAGGCGCTGCGCCTGCTGCGCGCTGGTGGCCAGCGCCTGCTCGCCCTCAACCACCTTGACCGAGCCAAGGCTGATATCGCCCAGCCCCGGCTTCCAGGGCACCGCCGCCGCCTTCAGGCTGGCGCTGCCCGCCGGCAACCACTGGCCATTGGGCCGCAGTTCGAACACCGTGGACTCGCCCGCGCGGCGCAGGAAGCCACCACTGCCGAAGCGCGGGATAGGCTGCAGCAGACGACAGGCGAAGATGTCACCCTCCACCTTCCATTCCACGCTCTCGAGCCGGCTCTGGAAGGTCATCCCCCAGGCCGGCACGGCGAGCAGCAGACAGGAAAGGAAGAGGTAACGCGGGCGCACGTCGGACTCCGGAAAGAAAAAGTACCTGGGGTTCTTATCGGTCGAGGGCGCGGAAAACTTGAGCGCGGTCCCGCCGCACGGGTGCCGGCTACCCCCTTTTCCGGTAGCATTTCCCTACTTTCCCGCAGCCTGGAATCCCGCATGACCGACCGGATCACCCTTGCCCGTCCCGATGACTGGCACATTCACCTGCGCGACGGCGCCGCCCTGCAGCAGACCGTCGCCGACGCCGCCCGGGAATTCGGTCGCGCCATCGTCATGCCCAACCTGGTACCGCCGGTGCGCAATGCCGAGCAGGCCGCCGCCTATCGCGAGCGCATCCTGGCGGCACGCCCGGCCGGCAGCCGCTTCGAACCGCTGATGGTGCTCTATCTCACCGACCGCACCAGCCCGGAAGACGTCCGCGCCGCCAAGGCCAGTGGCTTCGTGCATGCCGCCAAGCTCTATCCGGCCGGCGCCACCACCAACTCCGATTCCGGCGTGACCTCGCTGGACAATCTCTTCCCGACGCTGGAAGCCATGGCCGAGATCGGCCTGCCGCTGCTGGTGCACGGCGAGGTCACCCACGCCGAGGTGGACGTCTTCGACCGCGAGAAGAAATTCATCGACGAGCACCTGGTGCGCATCGTCCAGCGCTTCCCGACGCTCAAGGTGGTGTTCGAGCACATCACCACCGGTGACGCCGCCGCCTTCGTGCGCGAGGCCCCGGCCAACGTCGGCGCCACCATCACCGTCCACCACCTGCTGTACAACCGCAACCACATGCTGGTGGGCGGGATCCGGCCGCACTTCTACTGCCTGCCGATCCTCAAGCGCAACACCCACCAGAGCGCCCTGCTGGACGCCGCCACCAGCGGCAATCCCAAGTTCTTCCTAGGCACCGATTCGGCGCCCCACGCGCGTCACGCCAAGGAAGCGGCCTGCGGCTGCGCCGGCTGCTATACCGCCTATGGCGCCCTGGAGCTCTATGCCGAGGCGTTCGAGAGCCGCGATGCCCTCGACCGCCTGGAAGGCTTCGCCAGCCACTTCGGTGCCGATTTCTACGGCCTGCCGCGCAATGCCGAAACCGTCACCCTGGTGCGCGAGGACTGGCAGGCGCCGGCTTCCCTGCCCTTCGGTGACCACGAGGTGATTCCGCTGCGCGCCGGCGAGACCCTGCGCTGGCGCCTGGAGGTGGGTGCATGAGCATGGACGAGACCTTCAGCGACGAACTGGACGCCAGCCAGCCGATGTCCGACTCGCGCATCCCCATGGCCCGCCGCTTCCGCGGCTACCTGCCGGTGGTGGTGGATGTCGAGACCGGCGGCTTCAACGCCGCCACCGATGCCCTGCTGGAAATCGCCGCCACCACCGTGGCCATGGACGAGGAAGGCGTGCTCTATCCGGATCACACCTACTTCTTCCGCGTCGAACCCTTCGCCGGCGCCAACATCGAGGCGGCGGCGCTGGAATTCACCGGCATCAAGCTCGACCATCCGCTGCGCATGGCGGTGGGTGAAGAGCAGGCGCTCAGCGAGATCTTCAAGGGCGTGCGCAAGTCGCTCAAGTCCAGCGGCTGCAAGAGGGCCATCCTGGTCGGCCACAACAGCAGCTTCGACCTGGGCTTCCTCAATGCCGCGGTGTTGCGCTGCGGCCTGAAGCGCAATCCCTTCCACCCCTTCTCCAGCTTCGATACCGCGACCCTCGCCGGCCTGGCCTATGGCCAGACGGTGCTGGCCAAGGCCTGTCAGGCGGCCGGCATCGAATTCGATAACCGCGAAGCCCACTCCGCCCGCTACGACACCGAGAAGACCGCCGAGCTGTTCTGCGGCATCGTCAATCGCTGGCGGGAGATGGGTGGCTGGGTCGATCTCGACTGACCGTCCGTCGCCGATCCTGCCTTTGATGAGATTTTGCCGCCTACAACTTTGACAATCATTCTCATTGTCATTAGCTTTGGCGGCACCTCCACTCATACAGCAGGCGATCCATGTACGTGTGTCTTTGCCGTGGCGTGACCGACAAGCAGATTCGTGAAGCCATCTACGAGGGCTGCTGCAGTTATCGGGAAGTTCGGGAAAGCACCGGTTGCGCCACCCAGTGCGGCAAGTGCGCCTGCCTGGCCAAGCAGGTGGTCAAGGAAACCCTCGGCGAACTGCACGGCGCCCAGCAGCTCGCCTACGCGCTGGACGTGCCGCGCGCCTGAGCGCAAGCCCTGTAAAAAAAGCCGGACCCTGGGTCCGGCTTTTTTATTGTCTAATCAAACGCTTACGGAAAGGATGGAAAAGCTTCCGATTACCGTTCGATTTTCGTCGATTTTTCAACAACTTAAGCTTTTGACAAAGGGCTGTTCCACGCTCAGACTGCCGGCAATCCCACCCCATTCGTAGGTCCGGCCATGAAAGGCGATATCACCGTCATCCAGCATTTGAACAAGATCCTCGGCAACGAACTGGTGGCCATCAACCAGTACTTCCTGCATTCGCGGATGTACAACGACTGGGGTATCCGCAAACTCGGCCATCACGAGTACAAGGAATCCATCGACGAGATGAAGCACGCCGATCGCCTGATCGAGCGCATCCTGTTCCTGGAAGGCCTGCCCAATCTGCAGGACCTGGGCAAGCTGATGATCGGCGAGAATACCCAGGAGATGATCCAGTGCGACCTGCGCCTGGAAATCAGCGCCGTGGCCGATCTGCGTGAAGCCATCACCTACTGCGAAAGCGTACGGGACTACGTCAGCCGCGACATGCTCAAGGACATTCTCGAATCCGAGGAAGAGCACATCGACTGGCTGGAAACCCAGCTGAGCCTCATTGCCAGTGTCGGGATCGAGAACTACATCCAGTCGCAGATGCACGACGACGACGATTGATCGGGCAGACGCCCACAAAAAAGCCCGCACGTTGCGGGCTTTTTTTTATGGACCAGGGACTCAGGCGTCCTTGGTTTCCACGGCTTGCTTGATCAGGGTCTGCAATTCGCCCTTCTCGTAAAGTTCGGCGAGGATATCGCTGCCGCCGACCAGTTCACCGCCGACCCACAGCTGGGGGAAGGTCGGCCAGTTGGCGTACTTGGGCAGATTGGCGCGGATTTCCGGATTCTGCAGGATGTCGACGTAGGCGAATTTCTCGCCACAGGCCATCAGCACCTGAGCGGCACGGGAAGAGAAGCCGCACTGAGGCGCGTTCGGCGAACCCTTCATGTAGAGCAGCACGGGATTGTTGGCAATCTGGTCTTTGATGGTATCGATGATGTCCACGATGCACCTCGCTAATACGGTGGGACGATTGTAACGGAAAGGCCGGTGGAACGCCGGGATTTCCGCGACGTCCAGCCCGTGACAGGCGCGGCTCGACCTGGCAATCGACCACGTTCCGACCCGGCCGTTCGCCAGCACCATGACCATCCCGAGCGGCGCCAGGCAAAACTTTGGCGCCCGGGCCGTGGTCAGGTTAAGGGTAGGCGTCGCTCGGTGCGCCTGATCCAAGACCCAGGAGAACTCCATGAGCCTGTTCAGCAAGATCCTCTCGAAGCTCGGCATTGGTGAAGCCCATGCGGATACCCCCGCCGCTGCGCCCACCACCGGCGCGACCGATACCGCCGCACCCGCCGGCAGCCCGGCCGCCCCGACCGGCGCCACCCCCATGAGCCAGGTGGACGTCGCCGCCAAGCTTGACGGTCTGGCCGCCCAGAAAGGCGAACAGCTCAACTGGAAGACCTCCATCGTCGACCTGCTCAAGCTGCTCGACCTGGACAGCAGCCTGACCGCCCGCCAGGAGCTGGCCAAGGAACTGAACTGCCCCGCCGACAAGATGGGCGACTCCGCCCAGATGAACATGTGGCTGCACAAGGCCGTTCTGCAGAAGCTGGCCGACAACGGCGGCAACGTCCCCGCTGACCTGCTGTAAGGCACCGCCCCTTCGCTACCCCGTCCCAGGCTAGCCGCTCGAAACGAAGGGCCTAGGCTGGGATGGTGGTAAAATGCGACATGAACTTATACCATTTCGCCTTTGGTCTTTCCGCCGTTTGAAACGGCATGCTCTCAGGTTCGCCGCGCCCTCCATGGACGGCCGTTACCGGGACGGGACGCTAGGGTAACGAAATGACGGTTCGCCACTTTCTTTCTTTCATGGACTGTTCCCCCGAGGAACTCCGGCAACTCATCGCACGCGGCATCGAGCTCAAGGCCCTGCGTAACAGGGGCGTGCTGCATGAGCCCCTGCGCAATCGCGTCCTGGGCATGATCTTCGAGAAGGCCTCCACCCGCACCCGCCTCTCCTTCGAGGCCGGCATGATCCAGCTCGGTGGCCAGGCGATCTTCCTCTCGTCTCGGGACACCCAGCTCGGCCGTGGCGAGCCCGTCCCGGACAGCGCTCGCGTCATGTCGAGCATGCTCGACGGCGTGATGATCCGCACCTACGCCCACGAGATGCTGACCACCTTCGCCGCCCATTCCCAGGTGCCGGTGATCAATGGCCTGTCGGACGATCTGCACCCCTGCCAGCTGCTGGCGGACATGCAGACCTTCTTCGAGCACCGCGGCGATATCCGTGGCAAGACCGTGGCCTGGATCGGCGACGGCAACAACATGTGCAACAGCTATATCGAAGCGGCCGAACAACTCGACTTCAATCTGCGCATCGCCTGCCCGGAAGGCTACGAGCCCAATCCGCGCTTTCTCGAACGTGCCGGCGAGCGCGTCCGGTTGACCCGGGATCCGCGCGAGGCCGTGGCCCAGGCGCACCTGGTCAGCACCGACGTCTGGACCTCCATGGGCCAGGAAGAGGAAACCCGCCTGCGCCTGGCAGCCTTCAAGCCCTATCAGGTCACTGCCGAGCTGCTCGATGGCGCCGCGCCGGATGTCCTCTTCATGCATTGCCTGCCGGCGCACCGCGGCGAAGAGATCAGCCATACCCTGCTGGACGACCCGCGCGCCGTGGTCTGGGACGAAGCCGAAAATCGCCTGCATGCCCAGAAGGCGCTGCTCGAATTCCTCATCAAGCCGCCACTGCACGCCTGATCCGGAGCCGAAGGCCTCGGCGGCACCCTGGCCGCCGAGGTCTCACCATCACAGCAGCAACTGCCCGCGCATGACCGTTACCGCGCGTCCGGCGATGCTGACCCTATCCCCTTCCAGCCGACACCTGAGCTGCCCACCCCGCGCCGAAAGCTGCTGGGCGGTGAGCATCCGCTTGGCCAGTCGCCGCGACCAGTAGGGAATCAGGCTGCAATGCGCCGAACCGGTGACGGGATCCTCATCCACGCCCACCGCCGGGGCGAAGAAGCGCGACACGAAGTCGACCTCCTGGCCACGCGCGGTCACGATGACGCCCTGCCAGGGCAGCCGGGCGATGGCCGCCAGATCCGGCTTGCAGTCCCGTACCGCCTGTTCCGATTCCAGCAGCACCAGCAGCTTGTCCGCCGCCAGGGCATCCACCGGCGATACCCGCAGGGCACGCTCCAGTTCGGGGGTCACCCCCAGCTCCGTGGGCACTAGCGCAGGGAAATCCAGCGCCAGCAGGCCGTCCACTTCGCGAAACACGCGCAGAACGCCCGACTGGCTGATGAACGCCAGGCGGTCGCCCGCCTCGCCATACACCTCGAACAGGACATGCGCCGCGGCCAGAGTGGCATGGCCACACAGGGGCACCTCGGTCCGCGGGGTAAACCAGCGGATGCGCCAGGTATCTCCCTCCTGCACTACGAAGGCGGTTTCCGAAAGATTGTGCTCGGTGGCGATCCGCTGCAGCAGCTCGTCGGCTGGCCAGCTGTCCAGGCGGTAGACCGCGGCGGGATTGCCGCGAAAGGGCTGATCGGTGAAGGCATCGACCTGATGAAATTCTAGGGGCATGCGCGCTACCTGAGCAGAAGAAGAAAAACAGCGAGCGTCGCCGTCGCGCGGGCACCAGACCCCTGATGATCCCTGGCCGCGACGGCTACCTCTTGAGACCTGCCAACGGGCCGGTTGTCGCCAGAAGTCCTATGACCAAAATAGCAGGCGGCGTCGCATCGGCAATGAATTGTCGAACGTCGTCACTGTTTTTGCGCTCAGGAGCTTTGACAGTTTTCATATTTGAAATTAGATTTTCGGTTGCGAACAAATGGCTCCCCGGCCACCTATAAATACAACAACCACGAGGCTCCTCCATGAGTACTCTTCTCGCTCCAACGCTACGCGGTCAATGCATCGCCGAATTCCTCGGCACAGCCCTCCTCATCTTTTTCGGCACAGGTTGCGTGGCGGCCGCGAAGGTCGGCGGTGCCACCCTCGGCCTGTGGGAAATCAGCATCATCTGGGGCGTGGGTGTGAGCATGGCGGTCTACCTGTCCGCCGGGGTCTCCGGCGCGCATCTCAGCCCGGCCGTCACCATCGCCCTCTGGCTGTTCGGCGGCTTCGAAAGACGCAAGGTGCCGGCCTACATCCTGGCTCAGGTCGCCGGTGCCTTCTGCGGCGCGGCTCTGGTCTACGGCCTCTACAGCAGCCTGTTTTTCGATTATGAACAGGCCCACAACATGGTCCGCGGCAGCCAGGCGAGCCTGGAGCTGGCCGGCGTCTTCTCCACCTATCCCCATCCTTCCCTGTCGATTGGCCAGGCGTTCCTCGTCGAAGCCGTCATCACCGCGATCCTGCTGGCCATGATCATGGCCCTCACCGACGACGGCAACGGTCTGCCCCGCGGCCCGCTCGCGCCCCTGCTGATCGGCCTGCTGATCGCCGTGATCGGCGGCTCCATGGGCCCGCTGACCGGCTTCGCCATGAACCCGGCGCGGGATTTCGGACCCAAGCTGATGACCTTCTTTGCCGGCTGGGGCGAGATCGCCTTCACCGGTGGCCGTGACATCCCCTACTTCCTGGTGCCCATCTTCGGCCCTATCGTCGGTGCCTGCCTGGGCGCCGCCGGTTACAAGGCGCTGATCTGCCGCCATCTGCCCGGCCTGGCCTCCGGTGCCTGCGACGTTCCGGCCAAGGCCCAGGACAGTGCCCGCACCGAAGTGACCTCCGCCTCCAAAGCGTCCTGATCGCCGCGAATCACAATAAGGAACAAGACCATGACCGACCAGAACAAGCAGTACATCGTCGCGCTCGACCAGGGCACCACCAGTTCGCGCGCCATCGTGCTGGACCGCAATGCCAATGTGGTGACCATCGCCCAGCGCGAATTCGCGCAGATCTATCCGCAGGCCGGCTGGGTCGAGCACGATCCCATGGAGATCTGGGCCACCCAGAGCGCGGTGTTCGTCGAGGCCCTGGCCCAGGCCAGCATCAGCAACGAGCAGATCGCTGCCATCGGCATCACCAATCAGCGTGAAACCGCCATCGTCTGGGACAAGACCACCGGTCGTCCCATCTACAACGCCATCGTCTGGCAGAGCCGCCAGAGCACCGCGATCTGCGACCAGCTCAAGCGCGACGGCATGGAAGACCATATCCGCAAGACCACCGGCCTGGTGATCGACCCCTATTTCTCGGGCACCAAGATCAAGTGGATCCTCGACCACGTCGAAGGCAGCCGTGAACGCGCCCGTCGCGGCGAACTGCTGTTCGGCACCGTGGACACCTGGCTGATCTGGAAGATGACCCAGGGTCAGGCCCATGTGACCGACTACACCAACGCCTCGCGCACCCTGCTGTTCGATATCCACAAGCGCGAGTGGGACGCCACCATGCTCGAGGTGCTGGACATCCCGCGCGAGATGCTGCCTGAGGTGAAGTCTTCTTCCGAGGTCTATGGCCAGGCGCACCTGGGCAGCGGCCAGACCACCGGCATCCCCATCGCCGGTATCGCCGGCGACCAGCAGGCGGCCCTGTTCGGCCAGATGTGCGTGGAGCCGGGCCAGGCCAAGAACACCTATGGCACCGGATGCTTCCTGCTGATGAACACCGGCGAGAAGGCGGTGCAGTCCCAGCACGGCCTGCTGACCACCATCGCCTGCGGTCCCCGCGGCGAGGTCAACTACGCCCTGGAAGGCGCCATCTTCAACGGCGGCTCCACCGTCCAGTGGCTGCGTGACGAACTCAAGGTGATCAACGATTCCCTGGATTCCGAGTATTTCGCCACCAAGGTGACCGACAGCAACGGCGTCTACCTGGTCCCGGCCTTCACCGGCCTGGGCGCGCCCTACTGGGATCCCTATGCCCGCGGCGCGCTGTTCGGCCTGACCCGCGGCGTCAAGGTGGACCACATCATTCGCGCCACCCTGGAATCCATCGCCTTCCAGACCCGCGATGTGCTGGATGCCATGCAGCAGGACGCCGGCGAAGCCCTGAAGTCCCTGCGGGTGGACGGCGGCGCCACCGCCAACAACTTCCTCATGCAGTTCCAGTCGGACGTGCTCGGCACCCGGGTCGAGCGGCCGGAAATGAAGGAGACCACCGCCCTCGGCGCGGCCTACCTGGCCGGTCTCGCCACCGGCTTCTGGAGCAGCCTGGACGAGTTGCGCAGCAAGAGCACCATCGAGCGCGTATTCGAACCGGCCTGTGATCCGACCAAGAGAGACACCCTGTACAAGGGCTGGAAGAAAGCCGTCGAGCGTACCCGTGGCTGGGCGCTGGACTGAGTCGAATCCGACCGGGAGGCGACCGGCACCTGCCGGGCCGCCTCCCGCAAGGCTCCCCCACCAGGCCGGCGTCTTCCGACGCCGGTCTTGCTTTGCGCGACAAGCGCTTTCCACCTGGATAGAGCTACGGCATCCTCTGTGAATTTACTCGATCACCTCAAGGAAGCCGTAATGAGCCTGGCGCCTCGCCAACAGCAGATTCTCGAACTGGTCCGTGAGCGCGGCTACGTCAGCATCGAAGAGCTGGCCCAGCATTTCTCCGTCACCCCCCAGACGATCCGTCGTGACATCAATCAGCTTGCCGAAGCCGGGCTGCTACGGCGCTACCACGGGGGCGCCGCCCATGACTCCAGCGTGGAAAACACCGAATACAGCATGAGAGCGGGCCAGATGCGCGAGGAAAAGCGCCTGATCGCCGAAGCCGTAGCCGCTGCCGTGCCCGACCACGCCTCGCTGTTCATCAACATCGGCACCACAACCGAGGCCATCGCCCATGCCCTGCTCGGGCATCGCAGCCTCAAGGTCATCACCAACAATCTGCACGTGGCCAACATCCTCAGCGCCAAGGACGACTTCGACGTGCTGATCGCCAGCGGCAAGGTGCGCAGCGATGGCGGCGTGGTGGGCCAGGCCACGGCCGACTTCATCAAGCAGTTCAAGGTCGACTACGCCCTGGTCGGCATCAGTGGCATCGACGAAGACGGCACCCTGCTGGACTTCGACTACCAGGAAGTCTGCGTCTCCCAGGCCATCATCCATAACGCCCGCCAGGTGTTTCTCGCCGCCGACTCCAGCAAGTTCGGCCGCAACGCCATGATTCGCCTTGGCAGCCTGGAACAGATCGACCAGCTGTTCACGGAGCAGGAGCCTTCTCCGGCCTTCGCGCGCTGCCTGCGCGAGTGGCAGGTCAAGGTCGAAGTGGCGCGTCCGCGCTGATCCCTCGAGGCGACGACCATTCGTCGCCTCGCCTCTGTCTATATTCGTTTTTTTTCGTTTTAGCGGTCTTAAGCCACAGGCTTGGCTAGAACCTGAGTTTTTGCTGGGCTATTATGTTCGAAACCGAATAATTATGTTCGTTTCACAGGAGGCATCATGGCCCAGGCACCCACTGCAACTCCCCGGACTTACGATCTCGCCGTCATCGGCGGTGGCATCAACGGTGTAGGCATCGCGGCCGATGCAGCCGGTCGGGGTCTGTCGGTGTTTCTCTGTGAACGCGACGACCTGGCGAGCCATACCTCTTCCGCCAGCAGCAAGCTGATCCATGGTGGCTTGCGCTACCTGGAACATCACGAATTCCGCCTAGTGCGCGAAGCCCTCGCCGAGCGTGAGGTGCTGCTGGCCAAGGCGCCCCATATCGTCAAGCCGATGCGCTTCGTCCTGCCCCACCGTCCGCACCTGCGTCCGGCCTGGATGATCCGTGCCGGTCTCTTCCTTTATGACCACCTCGGCAAGCGCGAAAAGCTGCCGGGCTCCCGTGGCCTGAAGTTCGATGCCCAGGGGCCGCTCAAGGCCCAGATCAAGCGCGGCTTCGAATATTCCGATTGCTGGGTGGACGACGCCCGCCTGGTGGTGCTCAACGCCATGCAGGCGCGCGACAAGGGTGCCGACATCCTCACCCGCACCCGCTGCGTCAGCGCCCGGCGCGTCGAGGGTCACTGGGAAGTCGAGGTCGAGGGGCCCCAGGGCCGCCAGCAGATCCGCGCCAAGGGCCTGGTCAATGCCGCCGGCCCCTGGGTCGCCAGCTTCATCCGCCAGGACCTGCAGCAGAAGTCGCCCTATGGCATCCGCCTGATCCAGGGCAGCCACGTCATCGTGCCCAAGCTGTACGAAGGCGAGCAGGCCTACATCATGCAGAACGAAGACCGCCGTATCGTCTTCGCCATCCCCTACCTCGGCCAGTACACCATGGTGGGGACCACGGATCGCGAGTACCAGGGCGATCCGGCCAAGGTGACCATCACCGACCAGGAAATCGACTACGTCCTCGGTGTGGCCAACGCCCACTTCCGCAAGCAGCTCAGCCGCGACGATGTGCTGCACACCTTTTCCGGTGTGCGCCCGCTGTGCGACGACGAATCGGACAACCCCTCGGCCATCACCCGTGACTACACCCTGTCGCTGGCCGAGGAACAGGGCGCGCCGCTGCTGTCGGTGTTCGGTGGCAAGCTGACCACCTACCGCAAGCTGGCCGAATCGGCCATGGCGCAGCTGCAGCCTTTCTTTCCGCAGCTGGGCAACAGCTGGACCGCGTCGGCACCGCTGCCCGGTGGCGAGCAGATGACTACGCCCCAGGCGCTGACCCGCGAATTGCTGGACAAGGTCAGCGGCCTGACGCCCGCCCTGGCACAACGCTGGGCGACCACCTACGGCAGCCGCGTCTGGACCCTGCTGGGCGATGCGCGCTCCGTGGAGGAGCTGGGTGCGGTGCTAGGCGCCGATCTGCATGTGCGTGAGGTGGAATACCTGCAGCGTCACGAGTGGGTCACTCGCGCCGATGACGTGCTCTGGCGGCGGACCAAGCTGGGCCTGGTGTTCACCGACGCCGAGCGGACGGCCCTGGAAGACTTCCTGGCGCAGTCGGAACCGGCCCAGGCCACCAAGGGCAGCAACGCGGCCTGAGACCCGGGAAGAGTTGTCTCCGAGTGGGCAATCCGCTCGGGGACGGTCGGAACTCACCCGGCAATCGAACCGGCAAGGACTGGCCAGAGGCGTCAGAGCATAGGCAGCACCATGAAAAGTCTTCATGATGCGCCTTTGTCTCCAGTACCAGCGCCATGTTCGAACTCCGTCACCTGAAAACCCTGCATGCTCTCCGTGAATCCTCCAGCCTGGTGGAAGCCGCAGAGCGATTGCACCTGACCCAGTCCGCGCTCTCCCATCAGTTCAAGGAACTGGAAGAGCGCCTGGGGACCCCGCTGTTCATCCGCAAGACCAAACCCATTCGCTTCACCAGTGCCGGCCTGCGGCTGCTGCAGACCGCAGACGCGGTGTTGCCGCACCTGCGCAGTGCCGAGCGGGACCTGGCGCGTCTGGTCGGGGGTACGGCGGGTCGCCTGCACATGGCCATCGAATGCCACAGCTGCTTCCAGTGGCTGATGCCGACCATTGACCAGTTTCGTGATTCCTGGCCGGAAGTGGAGCTGGACCTGGCCTCCGGCTTTTCCTTCGCGCCCCTGCCGGCGCTGGCCCGTGGCGATCTGGACCTGGTGGTGACGGCCGATCCGGTCGACCTCTCGGGGGTGACCTATGTGCCGCTGTTCACCTACGAGGCCCTGCTCGCGGTAGCTAACCAGCATCCGCTGGCGCAGCGGCCCTATATCGTCCCCGAGGATCTCGCCCAGGAAACGCAGATCACCTATCCGGTGGAGCGCGATCGGCTGGATATCTTCACCCGCTTCCTCGATCCGGCCGATGTCGAGCCGCTGTCGGTGCGCACGGCGGAGATGACGGTGATGATGCTGCAGCTGGTGGCCTCGGGGCGTGGCGTCTGCTGCCTGCCCAACTGGGCGATCCACGAGTACAGCTCGCGCGGCTATGTGACCGCGCGGCGGCTGGGCGAGAAAGGGCTCTATGCGGCGATCCGCGAAGACATGCTGGAGGCGCCCTTCATGCAGGATTTCCTGCTGACCGCCAAGGACACCTCCTTCGCCACCCTGGAAGGGGTCAGCAGCGCGCGCTGAGCCGGCGCGCTGCTCGCGAGGGGCTTACTTGCTGTTGCCGCCCGGGAAGCCGGCAAACTTCTTGTTGAAGCTGGAGACCCGACCTTCGACCTTCATCTGGCGCTGCTCACCGGTATAGATGGGGTGCGAGGCGCTGGATACGTCGAGGCTGATGTAGGGATAGGTCTCGCCTTCGTATTCCTGGGTACGGTCGCTCTCGGCGGTGGAGCGGATCAGGAAGTAGGTGTCCGAAGTGGTGTCGTGGAACAGCACGGGACGATAGTTGGGATGGATACCGGGTTTCATGAGGCGTCTCCTGGTCTGGGCGCCCGAGACGGGATGTCTCCTGCGCACCGATTAAAGATACATTATAACATATAAAGGTCGTTTTTGCAGCCTCGCCTGTGACGGTGACGGCAGCCATGGCCTTTGCAATGGAACCATCCGCCGCGCGCGGGGCTCGTAACCTGAGGCCCTGACCGGCGGTACCCCACCCTCTCTGAGACCCGCTGTCGGTCGGTGCGTGCGTTCAGGCCCGCGGCGCCAGACAGACGAACTGTCCGCCCCCTGCCCTGTTCACCCGCACAGCGCCCCTGCATTGGCTTCTCAAGGATGGCGAGAAGTCCACACGCATTGGATGCGCACGCCGGGTTCGGGACTGAACTCACCGCGCCGCATCCCAAGGATTCAAGAGGCACAGCACCATGTGCGGCATCGCCGGAGAGCTTCGTTTCGATCGTCAACCTGCATCCATCAGCGCGGTGGAGCGCATCACCCACCGCCTCGAACAGCGCGGCCCCGACGCCTGGGGTTTCCATAGCCAGGGGCCGGTCGCCCTGGGCCATCGGCGGCTGAAGATCATGGATCTGGCGGAAGCCTCGGGCCAACCCATGATCGAGCCCGAGCTGGGGCTGTCGATGGTGTTCAACGGCGCCATCTACAACTACCCGGAACTGCGCAGCGAGCTGGAAGCCAAGGGTTACCGCTTCCACTCCGGCGGCGATACCGAGATCCTGCTCAAGGCCTATCACGCCTGGGGCAAGGCCATGTTGCCCAAGCTCAATGGCATGTTCGCCTTCGCCATCTGGGAGCGCGACAGCGGTCGGCTGTTCATCGCCCGGGATCGCCTGGGCATCAAGCCGCTGTACCTGTCCTTTACCGACAAGCGCCTGAGATTCGCCTCCAGCCTGCCCGCGCTGCTGGAAGCCGGTGACATCGACACCCGCATCGATCCGGTCGCCCTCAACCACTACCTGAATTTCCATGCCGTGGTGCCCGCGCCGCGCACCATCCTGCAGGGCGTGCAGAAGTTGCCCCCGGCGACCTGGATGACTGTGGACGCCTCCGGCCAGCAGCACCAGGAAACCTGGTGGACCCTGGACTACGGTCCCCACGAAGACGAGCGTCGCTACACCCTGGACGACTGGGCCGAACGGGTCCTGCATGGCCTCAAGGACGCCGTGGCGATCCGCCAGCGGGCGGCGCGCGAGGTGGGGGTGCTGCTTTCCGGCGGGGTGGATTCCAGTCTGCTGGTCGGCCTGCTGCACGATTCGGGGGTAAAGGACCTGCTGACCTTCTCCATCGGCTTCGAAGATGCCGGCGGCGAGCGCGGCGACGAATTCCAGTATTCCGACCTGATCGCCAATCACTACGGCACCCGCCACCACCAGTTGCGCATCGCCGAGGACGAGATCATCCAGCAGCTGCCGCGCGCCTTCTCGGCCATGAGCGAGCCGATGGTGAGCCATGACTGCATCGCCTTCTACCTGCTGTCGCGGGAGGTCTCCAAGCACTGCAAGGTGGTGCAGAGCGGCCAGGGCGCGGACGAACTCTTCGCCGGCTACCACTGGTATCCCCAGGTGCATGGCGCCGCCGATCCCTTCGCCGCCTACCGCGCCGCCTTCTTCGATCGCGACTATGCCCAGTACGCCGCCACCGTGCAGGCCGGCGTGCGCCTGGAGGAAGACGCCGCCGAGACCTTCGTCCGCCAGCACTTCGCCAAGCCCGGCGCCAGCGCCGGCGTCGACAAGGCCCTGCGCCTGGACAGCACCGTGATGCTGGTGGACGACCCGGTCAAGCGGGTCGACAACATGACCATGGCCTGGGGCCTGGAAGCCCGGGTGCCCTTCCTCGACTATCGCCTGGCCGAACTCTCGGCACGCATCCCCGCCGAATTCAAGCTGGGCGACGGCGGCAAGCAGGTGCTCAAGGCGGCAGCGCGCAAGGTCATTCCCCAGGAAGTCATCGACCGGCCCAAGGGCTATTTCCCGGTGCCGGGCCTCAAGCACCTGGAAGGCAACACCCTGACCTGGGTGCGGGAACTGCTGCTGGACCCGAGCCAGGATCGCGGCCTGTTCGAGACCGCCGAGATCGATCGCCTGCTGACCAATCCGGCCGACCGCATCACCCCCCTGCGCGGTTCCAAGCTCTGGCAACTCGCGGCGCTCAACCTCTGGCTGAGCGAGCACGGACTGTAAGGGCGGAACACCCATGAAAGCGACCAGCTACAACCAGCGCCTCCAGCGCGCCCAGACGCCCTCCTACGAACGGCTGCAGGCGCGCCTGGCGGAAGGCGACCAGCCGACCTGCCAGCCGCTCTCCCTGCATTGCGGCTGGGGCCGGCTGCTCATCGGCCATACCTATCCCGACCCCGCCAGCCTGGCCAAGGAACTGCTCACCGAAACGCCTGGCGAGCGCGACATTGCCCTCTATGTGGCCGCGCCCCACCAGGTGCTGGCCCAGGCACCGCAACAGCTGTTTCTCGACCCCAGCGACACCCTGCGGATCTGGTTCAGCGACTATCGTCCGGCCCGACGGATCTATCGTGGCTTTCGCATCCGCCGGGCCTGCTCCGCCCAGGACTGGAGCGAGATCAACCGCCTCTACCAGCAGCGCCACATGCTGCCCGTCGACACCGAGCGGCTGACCCCGCGGCACAAGGGCGGCCCGGTGTACTGGCTGGCGGAGGACGACGACAGCGGCGCCATCATCGGCTCGGTGATGGGGCTCAATCACGTCAAGGCCTTCCAGGACCCGGATGGCGGCTCTTCGCTCTGGTGCCTGGCGGTCTCCCCGGACTGCAGCAGACCCGGCGTCGGCGAGGCGCTGGTGCGCCATCTGATCGAACACTACGCCAGTCGCGGCCTGGCCTTTCTCGACCTGTCGGTGCTGCACGACAACCTGCAGGCCAAGCGGCTCTACGACAAGCTGGGCTTCCGGCCGCTGCAGACCTTCGCGATCAAATGCAAGAACGGCATCAACCAGACGCTGTTCCTCGGTCCGGGGCCGGCGGCCGAGCTCAATCCCTATGCGCGCATCATCGTCGACGAAGCCCTGAGGCGCGGCATCGAGGTGCAGGTGGATGACGCCGAGGGTGGTCTCTTCACCCTGATCCAGGGCAACCGGCGCATCCGCTGCCGCGAGTCCCTGACCGACCTCACCTCCGCGGTGACCATGACCCTGTGCGCCGACAAGGTGCTGACCAGCCGTACCCTGGCCCGGGCCGGGCTGCGGGTGCCGGAACAGCAACTGGCGGGCGGCGACGACGACAACGCCGCCTTCCTGGAGAAACACGGCGCTCTGGTGGTCAAGCCGGTCAACGGCGAACAGGGCAAGGGCGTGGCGGTGGACATCCGCGACGCCGAGCACCTCGCCGCGGCCATCCAGGCCGCGCGTCGGTATGACGACCGGGTGCTGCTGGAAAGCTTCCACCAGGGTCTCGACCTGCGGGTGGTGGTCATCGGCCACGAGGTAGTGGCCGCCGCCATTCGCCGTCCGGCAGAGATCGTCGGCGATGGCCAGCACAGCGTCAGGGACCTGATCGAAGCCCAGAGCCGCCGGCGCCAGGCCGCCACTGGCGGCGAGTCGCGCATCCCGGTGGACGAGGAAACCGAACGCGCCATCCGCAGCGCCGGCTACGAGTGGGACAGCATCCTGCCAACCGGCACCCACCTGGCCGTGCGCAAGACCGCCAATCTGCACACCGGCGGCATCCTCGAGGACGTCACCGACGGCCTCCATCCGGTGCTGGCCGACGCTGCCGTCCAGGCGGCCCGGGCGCTGGACATCCCGGTCACCGGCATGGACCTGCTGGTGCCCGCCGCCGATGCGCCCGACTACGTCATCATCGAAGCCAACGAGCGGCCGGGCCTGGCCAATCACGAACCGCGTCCCACCGCCGAACGCTTCATCGACCTGCTGTTCCCGCTGTCCCGGGAGGTTCCGCTATGAATCGCTTGCCCGAGCCCGATCTGGATTACCTGCGCAAGGTCCTGCTGGACATGCTGGCGATCCCCAGTCCCACGGGTTTCACCGACACCATCGTCATGTATGTCGCCGAACGGCTCAACGAACTGGACATCCCCTTCGAGCTGACCCGTCGCGGCACCATCCGCGCCACCATCAAGGGCCACAAGGAGAGTCCGGACCGGGCGGTCTCCGCGCACCTGGACACCATTGGCGCCATCGTCCGCGAGATCAAGGACAACGGCCGCCTGGGTCTGGCAGCCGTGGGCCACTGGTCCAGCCGTTTCGCCGAAGGCAGCCGCGTCAGCCTGTTCACCGATGACGGCACCCTGAGGGGCAGCGTTCTGCCGCTGCTCGCCTCCGGCCACGCCTTCAACACCGAGATCGACAAGATGCCGGTGACCTGGGACCACATCGAGCTGCGCCTTGATGCCGTGACCAAGAGTCGCCACGAGACCGAGCAGCTGGGCGTGCAGATCGGCGACTTCGTCGCCTTCGATCCGCTTCCGGAATTCACCGACAGCGGCTACATCAGTTCGCGCCATCTGGACGACAAGGCCGGCGTCGCCGCCCTGCTCACCGCCCTGAAGATGCTCAAGGAAAGCGGTCAGACCCCGCCGATCGACTGCCACCCGCTGTTCACCATCACCGAAGAGGTGGGCTCGGGCGCCGCCGGTGCCCTGCCCTGGGACGTCAGCGAATTCGTCGGTATCGACATCGCCCCCGTGGCGCCCGGCCAGCGCTCCGACGAGCACCGCGTCAGCGTGGCCATGCAGGATTCCGCCGGCCCCTACGACTATCACCTGTCGCGGCACCTGCTGCGCCTGGCGCAACGCAACGACATCCCGGTGCGCCGCGACCTGTTCCGCTACTACTACAGCGACGCCCATTCGGCGATCAGTTCCGGCCAGGACGTGCGGGTAGCCCTGCTGGCCTTTGGCTGCGACGCCACCCACGGCTACGAGCGCACCCATATCGTCAGCCTGGCGGCGCTCAGCCAGCTGCTGACCGGCTACATGCTCAGCCCGCCGGTGTTCGACAGCGATGCCCAGCCGGCCGACAGCTCCCTCGACCGCTTCGGTCACCAGTTGCTGCCGGAAGACACCCAGATGGACAACCAGACGCACCTGCCGCCGCTGGAGGAGGTCGTCGGCGACGGCAGCAAATAGCGTTCGATCAACGCGCCTGGGGTATCCTGGGCGCCTTTTTCCAGGCACCTCTCGATGATCATCCCCCACGACCAGCTCGCTGCCGCCACCCTCGACAACCTGCTGGAAGACTTCGTCACCCGCGACGGCACCGACAACGGTGACGAAACGCCCCTGGCGACCCGGACCCAGCGTGCGCGCCGCGCCCTGGAAACCGGCGAAGCCGTGATCCTCTTCGATCCGGACAGCGCCCTCTGCCAGCTGGTGCTGCGCCGCGACGTGCCGCCCGAACTGCTGGACGACTAGCGCCTCTCGCGCCTGTCAGGCGCTGCCACGCGGCGCCAGCAGGATCACCAGGGCCCCGGCCACACAGAGCAGACCACCAGCCAGATCCGTCCAGGTCGGTCGGGTACGCTCGACCAGCGCCAGCCAGCCCAGCGAAGCCACCACATAGATGCCGCCGTAGGCCGCATAGGCGCGTCCGGCGTAGGCCGCCTCGATACGGGTCAGCAACAGGGCGAAGAGCACCAGGCTGGCGAGTCCCGGCGCTATCCACCAGGGACTGCGATCCAGCCGCAGCCAGAGCCAGAAGGCATAGCAGCCGGCGATCTCGAACAGCGCGGCCAGCAGGAACCAGAGATAGTTCAGCATGGCGCCGCGCCGTCCTCCTGGCGATAGGGCAAGGCCTCGGCAGCCCGCTGCGCATAGGCCTGGACGCCGTCGCGCTCCTGCTCGAGAAACTCCGCCACTGCCGCTCTCAGGCCCGGATGCACCAGGTAGTGCCAGGAACGGGTCAGGGTCGGCTCGAAGCCACGAATCAGCTTGTGTTCGCCCTGGGCGCCGGCATCGAAGCGCTGCAGCCCCTCGGCGATGGCGTATCCGATCCCCTGGTAGAAACAGGTCTCGAAATGCAGCTGATCGAATTCCTGCAGGCAGCCCCAGTAGCGGCCATAGAGGGTGTCGCCGTCCTTGAGATAGAAGGCCATGGCCACCGGCCGGCTGCCCTGGCGGACCAGCACCACCCGGATCGCCGCAGGCAGCCGCTCGGCCAGCAGACTGAAGAAGGCACGGGTCAGATAGGGATCCTGGCCGCGCACCTCGTAGGTGTTGGCGTAGCAGGCATAGATGAAATCCCACTCCGCTTCGCTCAACTCTCCGCCCTGGCGCCATTCGAAGCTCACCCCCAGGCCCGCGACCTGGTCGCGCTCCTTGCGCAGCTGCTTGCGCTTGCGCGAGGTCAGGGCGGCGAGGAAATCGCCGTAGTCGCCATAGCCGCGGTTGTGCCAGTGGAACTGGCAGCCAAGCCGCGCCAGCCAGCCCTCCCGATCCTCGAGCAGCGCATCGGCCTTGGGATCTGTGAAGTTGACGTGCAGGCTGGAGAGCTCCAGGCCGGCCAGGCTGCCGGTGGTGGCGTCCAGCAGGATCGCGCAGGCGGCGGGATCGCCCAGCAGGCGCGCGCCCTGTACCGGTGAGAAGGGCACTGCGGCCAGCAGCTTGGGGTAGTAGTCGATCCCGGCCCGGCGGCAGGCATCGGCCCAGGCCCAGTCGAAGACGTATTCGCCATAGGAATGCATCTTGAGATAGGCCGGCATGGCGGCCCGCAGCTGCCCCTGTTCATCCTTGAGGATCTGGTGCGCCGGTTGCCAGCCGGTCCCCTGCCCGAGGCTGCCACTGTCTTCCAGGGTGGCGAGGAATTCATGGCGCAGAAAGGGCTGGTCGTCCGCCAGCAGCGCGTTCCACTGGGCGGCAGGCACCTGGGCCAGGCTGTAGAGATACTCGACGATCATCCCACTCCCCTTGCTTGGACTCGGCCTACAGATCTAACACAGTAGCCGGACGGCTCCTGTGAAAGACTCTGGCGGCTGGCTTTCGTGCGGACGAAAAAAAACCGCCGTGAGGCGGTTTCTTTCGAGTG
>NZ_BBIT01000025.1 GCF_000730625.1 Pseudomonas oryzihabitans NBRC 102199
TTTCAAATTTATTGCTGACGGACGCTGATGCGGGCGAAAGCCTTCTTGCCGGCCTGACATATATAGGTACGCCCGATCTCGAACAGGAAGCCGCGATCGACCACCTCGCCATCCACCTTGACGCTACCCGCCGCAAGCAGGTCGCGAGCGGCTGCCGCGTTCTTCACCAGTCCAGCCTTGTTGAGGACGGCAGCGACCGGCAGCGCCGCATCGGTTTCCAGCTCGACTTCCGGCAGGTCTTCCGGCAGCTCGCCATCCTTCATGCGGTTGCCCGCGGAACGGTGGGCGGTCTGGGCGGCTTCTTCTCCGTGGAAGCGGGCCACGATCTCTTCGGCCAGCTTGATCTTGATGTCGCGGGGATTGGCGCCCTGCGCAACATCGCTGCGGAACTGGGCGATCTCTTCCAGGCTGCGGAAGCTGAGCAGCTCGAAGTAACGCCACATGAGGGTGTCGGGAATGGACACCAGCTTGTTGTACATGACGCCGGGCGCTTCCTGGATGCCGACGTAGTTGCCCAGGGATTTGGACATCTTCTTCACGCCGTCCAGACCTTCGAGCAGCGGCATGGTGAGGATGCACTGGGCTTCCTGGCCATAGGCGCGCTGCAGTTCGCGGCCCATGAGCAGGTTGAATTTCTGGTCGGTACCGCCCAGCTCGACATCGGCGCGCAGGGCGACGGAGTCATAGCCCTGGACCAGGGGATAGAGGAACTCGTGGATGGCGATGGGCTGGTTGCCGGCGTAGCGCTTGCTGAAGTCGTCGCGCTCGAGCATGCGCGCTACGGTGTACTGGGAAGAGAGGCGAATGAAGTCGGCCGGCGACAGCTGATCCATCCAGGTGGCATTGAAGGCCACTTCGGTACGGGCCGGATCGAGGATCTTGAACACCTGGGCCTTGTAGGTCTCGGCATTCTCCAGCACCTGCTCGCGGGTCAGCGGCGGGCGGGTGGCGCTCTTGCCACTGGGGTCGCCGATCATGCCGGTGAAGTCGCCGATTAGGAAGATGACCTGGTGGCCCAGCTCCTGGAACTGGCGCAGCTTGTTGATCAGCACGGTGTGGCCAAGGTGCAGATCCGGAGCGGTCGGATCGAAGCCTGCCTTGATGCGCAGCGGGGTGCCACGCTCCAGTTTTGTTACAAGCTCTGACTCGACAAGCAGCTCATCTGCTCCACGCTTGATGACCGCCAGCTGCTCCTGGACCGTTTTCATGGGGGCTTCGCCTCTGAATTTCGAAAGCGTGAACCTTATCAAGATGCCCCTAGTAGCCGCCAGCCGGCACGTCGGATCACCACCCCAAAGGGTTGTGACAGCCAGATTTTGATTATATTTTAGGCAGTTATTCACTTCTTTTAACGTCAGATCATCACTTTAGCTAAATGACGAAGCCAATCCCCAAAAGTCCGTTCTACCCCAAAAGCCACCTCGTGGCCGCCAGCGGGGTGGCCGCACTCTTGAGTCTGGCCTTGCTCGTGTTTCCCTCTCAGCAGGTCGAGGCGAAACGCACTTCCATCAATCTGGATGTTGAACAGGACGCCCGGCGCGTCGTGCAGGGTCAGGATGACCTGAAGGAGCAAGTGCTCGCAGATACTCAAGCCGCGGACACCCAGTCCCCCTCCCCCTTTGCCCAGGTCGCCCCTGAGCAGACGGAAGCTCAGACCGCCGAGGAAGCGCCTGCCGAAGAGGAAGTTGCCGCCACCGAGAGCGTCGAGCCGCAGTGGAAGACCGAAACCGTGCGCAAGGGCGACACCCTCTCGACCCTGTTCGAGCGGGCTGGCCTGGCCGCTGCCGTGGTGCACGAGGTGCTGGCCAGCAGCAAGGAAGCCAAGAAGCTGACCCGCCTGCGGGTGGGCCAGAAGATCGAGTTCCAGCGTGATCACTCAGGTGACCTGCTGGCGGTGCGCACCAAGCTCACCGCGCTGCAGACCCTGTCGCTGGTCAAGTCCGACCAGGGCTATGAGGTCGAGCACAAGACCGTTACCCCGGACATCCGCAAGGCCTATGCCCAGGGTCGGATCAGCAGTTCGCTGTTCGCCTCGGCGCAGAAAGCCGGACTGTCCCATGACATGACCATGGCGCTGGCCACCATCTTCGGCTACGACATCGACTTCGCGCTGGACATCCAGGAAGGCGACGAATTCGAGGTCGTCTACGAGGACAAGGTGGTCAACGGCAAGCACGTCGGCTACGGCAACATCCTGGCCGCCCGCTTCGTCAACAAGGGCAAGGCCTACACGGCCGTGCGCTACACCGCCAAGAACGGCACCACCAACTACTACACGGCGGAAGGCGGCAGCATGCGCAAGGCCTTCATCCGTACCCCGGTGGAGTTCTCGCGGATCAGCTCGCGCTTCACCATGGGCCGTTTCCACCCGGTGCTGAACAAGATGCGCGCGCACAAGGGCGTCGACTATGCCGCGCCTACCGGTACGCCGATCCATGCCACCGGCGACGGCAAGATCGCCAAGGCCGGGCGCGAGAATGGCTACGGCAACGTGGTCATGATCCAGCACGGCAAGACCTACACCACCGTCTATGGCCACATGAGCCGGATCGCCAAGGGCATGCAGGCCGGCGCCTCGGTGAAGCAGGGCCAGGTGATAGGCTACGTGGGCATGACGGGGCTGGCTACCGGTCCGCACCTGCACTACGAATTCCGCATCAATGGCAACCACGTCGATCCACTCGGGGTGAAACTGCCGATGGCCGATCCCATCGCCAAGAACGAGATCTCGCGCTTCCTGGCCCAGAGCCAGCCGCTCATGGCCCGCATGGACCAGGAGCGGGCGTCGCTGCTCGCGATGAACAAGCGCTGAGATGGAGCGCTACCTGGGGGTGATGTCCGGCACCAGTCTGGATGGACTGGATATCGCCCTGATCGAGCAGGATGAGCGGACCCGTTTCGTCGCTGCCCTGGGCGTGCCAATGCCGGACGCGCTCCGCCGCGAGCTGCTGGCGCTGTGCGCGCCCGGCGACAACGAGATCGAGCGCATCGCCCGGGCCGAACAGGCCTGGGTCGGGCTGGCTGCCCAGGGTATCGCCGAACTGCTGGCGCAGCAGGGGCTGACGCCCGCGGATATCCGCGCCGTGGGTAGCCATGGCCAGACCATCCGCCATCTGCCGGCGCAGGGCTACACCCTGCAGATCGGCGATGCCGCCCTGCTGGCCGAACTGACCGGCATCGATGTCATCGCCGATTTCCGCAGGCGCGACCTGGCCGCCGGTGGCCAAGGCGCGCCCCTGGTCCCGGCCTTCCATGCCGATCTCTTCGGCCTGGACCGCCCGCGCGCGGTGCTCAACATCGGTGGCTTCAGCAACGTGACCCTGCTGGCACCGGGTCTGCCGGTACGAGGCTTCGATTGCGGACCGGGCAATGTGCTGCTGGATGCCTGGATCCACCACAGCCAGGGGCGGCTCTTCGACGCCGATGGCGCCTGGGCCGCGCAGGGACAGGTCGTGCCGGCGCTGCTGCAGGGGCTGCTGAGCGATCCCTTCTTCGTGAAAAGCGGACCGAAGAGCACCGGGCGCGAGCATTTCAACCTGCCCTGGCTGCAAGCGCATCTCGCCCGGCATGAGACGCTGGCTTCGGCCGATATTCAGGCCACCCTGGCCGAATTGAGCGCCCGCAGCATCGCCGACAGCATCCTGGCGGCCCAGGCGGTGGACGAGGTGCTGGTCTGTGGCGGGGGGGCGCACAACCGGGATCTGATGGCGCGTCTGGCGCGGCTACTGGCGCCGGCCAAGGTGCAGAGCACCGCAGCCTATGACGTGTCGCCGGACTGGATGGAAGCCATGGCCTTTGCCTGGCTGGCCCAGCGTTTCTGCGAGCGCCTGCCCGGCAACTGCCCGGAAGTCACCGGCGCCCGCGGCCTCCGCGTCCTGGGTGCGCTCTATCCGCACTAGGCCAGAGGCTGTGCAAGGTCAGATGGAGAAGGACTGACCGCAGCCGCAGGTGGTGGCGGCGTTGGGGTTCTTGATGACGAAGCGCGAACCTTCCAGGCCTTCCTGGTAATCCACCTCGGCGCCGGCCAGGTACTGGAAGCTCATGGGATCCACCACCAGGTGCACGCCATCGCGCTCGATGACGGTGTCGTCGTCGGCGGAATCTTCATCGAAGGTGAAGCCGTACTGGAAGCCCGAGCAGCCGCCACCCGTGACGAAGACGCGCAGCTTCAGGCGGGGATTGCCCTCTTCCTCGATCAGGTTCTTCACCTTGCTGGCCGCGCCCAGGGTGAACTGCAGGGGGGTCGGGGTGAAGGTTTCAATGGTCATTGCCGTAGTCTCCCGGCTTGCGCCGAACACAATTCAGTCAGGAAATTATCCGCTTGCCCGAGCAAAAGGGTCAACTATTGCACGACCACGGGAGCCTGGCCGAGATGACCGGAGTGAATGACTTGCCGGCAGCGCCACTCTAATATCGCCCCGCCCGATGACGCCGATTGATAAGGAGAACGCCCCGATGCTCTATCTTTGGTTGAAAGCCTTCCACCTGATTGCCCTGGTCTGCTGGTTCGCCGGCCTGTTCTATCTGCCGCGCCTGTTCGTCTATCACGCCCAGAGCAGCGACGCCGTGAGCCATGAGCGCTTCTGCCTGATGGAGCGCAAGCTGTACCGCGGCATCATGCTGCCGGCGATGATCCTGACGCTGGTGTTCGGCATCGGCCTGCTGGTGATCAACCCGAGCTGGCTGACCCAGGGCTGGATGCACACCAAGCTGGCGCTGGTGGTGGTGCTGATCGGCTATCACCATGTCTGCGGCGCCATGCGCAAGAGATTCGAACGCGGCGAGAACAAGCGCAGCCATGTGTTCTATCGCTGGTTCAACGAGGTACCGGTTCTGGTGCTCATCGCCATCGTCATCCTGGTGGTGGTCAAACCCTACTAGGTGCGCGGTAGATCCGCCGGCGACCGGCGTTTTCCTGGAGAAAGCAGTATGCAGCGTTATGCCCTGGTAACCGGTGCCTCGTGCGGGATCGGTCTGGCCCTGGCCGAGGCCCTGGCGCGGCGGGGTCAGCCGCTGATCCTGCTGGCGCGGCGCAAGGACAAGCTGGAGAGCATCGCCGCCGAGCTGGCCCAGCGCTTCGACGTGGAGGTGCTGTACCGGGTCTGCGATCTGGCGGAGCCGCTGCACCTGACCGGTCTGCTGCACGAACTGGAGCAGAGCGAGAGAGCCATCGGCCTGCTGGTCAACTGCGCCGGGATCGGCAGCGGCGGGGATTTTCTCGCCGCCGACTGGCCGCGGGTGCAGGAGCAACTGGAGCTGAACATCCTGGCGCTCACCCGCCTGTGCCATGCCCTGGGCCAGCACATGGCGATCCAGGGGGGCGGCCAGATCCTCAACGTCGCCTCAACCGCGGCCTTCCAGCCCATTCCCTACATGAGCAGCTATGCGGCGACCAAGGCCTATGTGCTGCACTTCTCCGAGGGCCTGCGCGAGGAACTCAAGAAGCGGGGGGTGTCGGTGTCGGTGCTCTGCCCCGGCCCGACCCGTACCGCCTTCTTCAAGAACGCCGGGCTGCACACCGGGCGCATGGAGCAGGGCAAGTTGCTGATGTCCGCCGAAGAGGTGGCCCTGGCCGCGGTGCACGGACTGGAAAGACGCCAGGCGGTGATCGTCCCTGGCTGGCGCAATCGCCTGGGCAGTCTGCTGCCCCGCTTCTTCCCCCGCGCTCTGGTGCGTTCGGCCGCGGTGCGGATCGGCAAACTCTTTCAGCCCGCGTAAGGGTGATCCCGCCGGCGGCACCTGACCCCGGGCGGCAGCCGCTGGTACACTCGGGGTCTATTCAGCCAGCAGGAGATCGACGTGGATTGTCTGTTCTGCAAGATCGTCGCCGGGGACATTCCGGCCAAGGTGCTCTACGAGGATGATCAGGTCATAGCCTTCCATGACATCGCCCCGCAGGCGCCCGTGCACTTCCTGGTCATTCCCAAGAAGCACATCGCGACCCTGCACGACCTCAGCGAGGCCGATGACAAGCAGCTCGCCGGCCATATCCTCTTCACCGCCCAGCGCCTGGCGCAGGAGCAGGGTTGCGAGGAAGGCTTCCGCGTGGCGATGAATTGCAACGCCCTGGGTGGCCAGACGGTCTATCACATCCATATGCATGTGCTGGGCAAGCGGCAGATGACCTGGCCTCCGGGCTGAGCCACACCCTGTCCTCCCTTCGCCCGCCAAGGAGATCACCTTGAGATCCAAGCGCCTCTACTCCCCCCTCGATCGACTGCTGATCCAGGCGGATACCGCCTTGCGTACCCTGACGCCCTTCAGTGGCGCTCCCACCCGCAGTTCGCCGGCCATTCCACTCAAGGACGCTGAACTGAGCGATGAAGAACGCCGTCACGCGGCCGGCCTCATGCGCATCAACCACACCGGCGAGGTCTGCGCCCAGGCGCTGTACCAGGGTCAGGCGCTGACCGCCAAACTGCCGGAAGTGCGCGAAGAAATGGAAAAGGCGGCCGACGAAGAGATCGATCACCTGGCCTGGTGCGAGCAGCGCATCCGCGCCCTGGGTGAGCGTCCGAGTCTGCTCAATCCGCTGTTCTATGGCCTGTCCTTCGGGATCGGCGCCGGTGCCGGCCTGATCAGCGATCGCCTGAGCCTGGGCTTCGTCGCCGCTACCGAGGATCAGGTCTGCCGCCATCTGGACGAGCACCTGGACAAGCTGCCGGCGGCCGACGCCAAGTCCCGCGCGGTGCTGGAACAGATGCGCAGCGACGAAGAGCAGCACGCCGAGCACGCCCTGGCGGCCGGTGGCTGGCGCTTCCCCGCGCCGGTCAAATACGGCATGAGTCTGGTGTCCAAGGTGATGACCAAGACCACCTACCGTATCTGACCTGCGGCTGGCGCCCACGAAAAAGCCCTGCCTTGGCAGGGCTTTTTGCTGCTCGGACGACTAGATGTCGAAGAAGACCGTTTCCTGCGGGCCCTGCAGATGGATGTCGAAGCGATAGGCCAGGCGGCCATCGATCTCGCAGCGACGCGCCAGCAGGGTGGGCCGGCGCTCCGGCTCCGGCAGGTTGTAGACCGGGCAGCGGGCGTTGGCCTCGGCTTCATCGTCGAAGTAGAGGCGGGTCTGCAGGTGAATATTGATGCCGCGGGCGAACAGGGTGACGTTGATGTGCGGCGCCATGGGCTGGCCGCGCTGGTCCTGGACCTGGCCGGGCTTTACGGTGTGCAGCGTCCAGTCGCCGGCATCGAAGGTGGTGGCGGTGCGGCCGAAGCCGTTGAAGGCCTTTTCCACGTCATAGACCGGATCGTAGTGGCCCTGGTGATCGGCCTGCCAGAACTCCAGGAAGGAATCGCGCACCAGGTTGCCGTTGCCGTCGAACACCTGGCCGGTGAGCAGGATGTGCTCGCCCGGCGCGCCGGGCTTGGCCAGCTGGTTCCAGATCTCGACCTCGCGGGTGGGGTTGCCGGCGGCGGCCAGGGCCAGGCCGATGTGCACATAGGGACCGGCGGTCTGGGAGGGGGTTTCCGGCAGCAGGGCGTGGCGGTTGGGGGTCATGTCGGCGTCCTCAGTGGTGTTCGAAGAACGTCTGCCGCGCGCCGCGGGTGACGATGTCGAAGCGATAGGCCAGGCAGTCCATGGGATTGGCCATGCTCATGTCCAGGCGGGCGATCAAGGTCTGGACGGCATCGGGATCGGCGATGGACTTGACGATGGGGCACAGCGGGATCAGCGGATCGCCCTCGAAATAGAGCTGGGTGATCAGCCGGGTGGCGATGGCCGGCCCCATGACCGAGACGTGGATGTGCGCCGGGCGCCAGTCGTTGCTGCCGTTGCGCCAGGGATAGGGACCCGGGCGGACGGTACGGAAGACATAGTTGCCCTGGCTGTCGGTACGGGTGCGGCCGACGCCGCCGAAGTTGGGATCGAGCGGTGCCAGGTAGACGTCATTCTTGTGCCGATAGCGACCGCCGGCGTTGGCCTGCCAGATCTCCACCAGGGAATTGGGCACCGGCTTGCCGAATTGATCACGCAGGGTACCGAACAGGATGATGCGTTCGCCCTGGGGCAACTGGCCGGTGCCGAAGTTGAGCAGCAGGTCGTTGTCGTGCGGTCCCAGCGGCAGCCGCGAGAAGTCCGGGCCACTGCGCTCGGAAGCCGTCTGGTGCTGCAGGCTGACCAGCGCCTGGCGCGGCGAGCGGGGAATCGAGGATTTGTAGGCGGGCGTATAGGCCTGGGGATGCCAGGTGCGATCACGGGCGACGTAGCGAACGTCGTGGGGCTTGTTATGCATTGGAATGCTCCACGGAAGGATCGGGGCCAAAGGTTGGCTGATCCCAGTGTGGCCCAGGGCGCCGCCTGGCTGAATTGAAAGCTGCGCCCTTCCCCATAACCTAATGGTTAAGTGTCAACTCGCCGGCCACCTCGCGCAGGACGTCGCAGAATCTCTGGGTTGCCAACGACAGGGGCACGCTGCCATTGCGGCAGATGCCGACCGAACCCCCGGCTTCGCGCACGCCAAGCTCCACCTCCACCAGTTCGCCGTTGGCCAGGTCGCGGCGTACCGCATCGAGCGGGGCGATCCACAGGGCCTCGCTCTGGCGGACGTACTGGCGGCTGAGGGTCGGCGACAGGGTTTCCAGCCGCTGGGGACTAAGGGGAATGCCGCACTGGACGAAGAGACTCTCGGCGTGGCGGCGAATGGTGGTCCCGGGCAAGGGCAGCACCAGGGGATAGCGCGCCAGGGTCGCCAGGTCCGCCGGCAGCGCCTGGCTCAGCGGATGTCCCGGGCGCACCACCAGGGTCAGGGCCTCGGTATAGAGGTGTTCGAAGTCGAGGCCATGGATGTCCGGGCTGTCGGTCATGCGGCCGACCACCAGATCCAGGTCGCCGACGCGCAATTGTCCGAGCAGATAGGCGCTGGGACCGGTGGCGACGTTGACGATCAGCTGGCGATGACGGTCATGCAGGCGCATCAGGACCTCGGGCAGCACCTGGCTTTCCACGGTCGACAGCACCCCGACCCGCACCAGGCCGCCGGCCTCGCCACCGCGCACCAGTTGCATGCCCTCGCGCAGGGCCTGTACGCAGGGACCGGCGTGGCGCAGGAACAGCAGGCCCGCCTCGGTCAGGGTCACCTCGCCCTTGCCGCGCTCGAACAGACGCACCTCAAGGATCTCCTCGAGTTCGCGGACGGTCTTGGAGATGGCCGGCTGGGACACGGCGATGGCATCGGCGGCCTTGGCGAAGCTGCGCTGCTGGGCGATCTCCAGAAAGCACAGCAGGTGGCGAAACTTGATACGGTTGTCGAGATTCATGACGCTCTCAAGGCAAGGCACGGGCCAGAGACTACCACCCGGCGGTCATGGAAAACCCTTGGAGTCAGCAGGGGCATCCTTTGCTACAGTGCCGCCTTGTCTTCCGAGATCTCTCCATGTCGATCCGTGCCCAGCAGAAGCTGCAAACGCGCCAGGCGCTGCTGGAATCGGCACGCCTGCTGATGAACAGCGGCCGCGGCTTCGGCAGCCTGAGCCTGCGCGAGGTGAGTCGCCAGGCCGGGATCGTGCCGGCGGGTTTCTATCGCCACTTCGCCGACATGGAGAGCTTTGGCCTGGCGCTGGTGGCCGAGGTGGGCGACACCTTTCGCGACGCCCTGCGCCAGGTGCGTCATCACGAATTGCAGCAGCGCGGCATGATCGAGGCCTCGGTGGAGATCTTTCTCGGCGCCGTGAGCGACAACCGTGATCAATTCCTCTTTCTCGCCCGCGAGCAATACGGCGGCTCCCTGGCCGTGCGCCAGGCCATCGCCGAGTTGCGCCAGCGCATCACCCAGGACCTGGCCCGTGACCTGCTCGCCCTGGGTCGGCTGCCGCACCTGAATCCGTCGCAGATCGATGTGCTGGCCGACCTGGTGGTGAAGACGGTGTTCGCCACCCTGCCGGAGCTGATCGATCCCCCACCCCTGACCACACCGCCGCCGCTGTGGCCGGCGGCGAAGATGGTGCAGCAACTCAAGCTGATTCTGATCGGCAGCAAGCATTGGCGGCGCGGCGAGCGCGCAAACGCACCAAAAGAGGGCGTTGCTCTGCTAGCCGATGCAATGGCGCACCAAATAAGAGCAAACTGAACGCCGGGTTAACTCATGGCGCCCCAGAACCAGGCGACTTGCGCGCCTTGGCAGGCACCTTGCTGTAGAGCTGGGCAAAACTGCCAAGAGTCCTGCCATGCTGGTCGTCCAAAGCCGCTGCGCGCCCCAGGATACCTGGGACGCCGAACTCCACCTCACCTACGACGCCCGCAGCAAGAGTCGCCTGAGAGCCACCACCAGCGCTGGCGAAGACGTCGGCCTGTTTCTCGAACGCGGCCAACCGCCGCTGGCCGATGGCGACTGCCTGGAAGCCCGCGATGGCCGCATCGTGCGGGTCGTCGCCCGCCCGGAAAAGCTGTTGCACGTGACCTGCGCCAGCGCCTTCGAACTGACCCGCGCCGCCTATCACCTGGGCAATCGCCACGTCGCCCTGCAGATCGGCGACGGTTGGCTACGGCTGCTGGACGACTACGTGCTCAAGGCCATGCTGGAGCAGCTCGGCGCCCGGGTCAGCGAGATCGAGGCCGGCTTCCAGCCCGAGCACGGCGCCTACGGCGGCGGTCACCATCACTCGCACCATGGCGAGGAAGGCTTCAACTACGCACCCAAGCTGCACCACTTCGGCGTGCGCACGTGAATTCGCCCTTCGCGCTGCTGCGCCTGGCCAGTCCCCAGTTGCCGATTGGCGGCTACAGCTATTCCCAGGGACTGGAACTGGCCATCGACAGCGGCCTGATCCGCAGCGCGGCAGAGGCCGAGGTCTGGCTGCGCGACAATCTCGAACTCAATCTGGCGCGCTTCGAAGCGCCGCTGCTGCTGGCCCATTGCCAAGCCGCCGCGGCGGGCGACTGGACGCGCCTGAGCGAACTGGCCGAGCACCATCGCGCCAGTCGCGAAACCGCGGAATTCCAGCTGGAAAGTCGCCAGACCGGCTATTCCCTGGCGCAACTGCTGCTCGGTCTGCCGGAGTTGGACGACAGTAGCCGCCGCCTGCTCGGCGAACTGGCTCCGACCTTCGCCCTCGGTTGGGCGCTGGCCGCTCGCGCCTGGGCGATCGCACCGCGAGCGGCGCTGGACGCCTGGCTGTGGACCTGGCTGGAAAATCAGCTGGCGGTGCTGATGAAAACCCTGCCGCTGGGCCAGCAAGCGGCCCAGCGCCTCACCTCCCTTCTGCTGCCGACCCTGACCGCCGTGGCCGAGCAGGCCGCTGCCCTGCCCGAAGCGCACTGGGGCGGCGCCCCCTTCGGCCTGGCCCTCAGCAGCATGGCCCATGAGCGGCAGTACAGCCGCCTGTTCCGTTCCTAGGAGATCCCCTGATGACTACTCAACCCCTGCGCGTCGGTATCGGCGGACCGGTCGGTTCCGGCAAGACCGCCCTCACCCTGGCCCTCTGCCGCGCCCTGCGCGAGCGCTACAACCTGGCGGTGGTGACCAACGACATCTACACCCGCGAAGACGCCGATTTCCTGGTGCGCAACGAGGCCCTGGCGCCCGAGCGTATCCTTGGTGTGGAGACCGGGGGCTGTCCGCACACCGCCATCCGCGAAGACGCCTCCATCAACCTGGAAGCGGTGGACCAGCTCAACCGCCGCTTTCCCAGCCTGGACCTGATCCTGGTGGAATCCGGCGGCGACAACCTGTCCGCCACCTTCAGCCCGGAGCTGTCCGATCTGACCCTTTACGTCATCGACGTCTCGGCCGGTGACAAGCTGCCGCGCAAGGGTGGCCCCGGTATCTGCAAGTCGGATCTGCTGGTGATCAACAAGATCGACCTGGCCGAGCAGGTCGGTGCCTCCCTGGAGGTGATGGATCGCGACACTCGCAAGATGCGCGGCGACAAGCCCTTCGTCTTCAGCAACCAGAAGACCGGTCTGGGACTGGAAGAGATCATCGCCTTCATCGAGAAGCAGGGTCTGCTGACCGCCGCCTAGGAACCTGCTCACGACCTCGCGAGCTAGAGACAAACAAGGCGAAAAGGC
This sequence comes from Pseudomonas oryzihabitans NBRC 102199, assembly GCF_000730625.1. Taxonomy (GTDB): domain Bacteria; phylum Pseudomonadota; class Gammaproteobacteria; order Pseudomonadales; family Pseudomonadaceae; genus Chryseomonas; species Chryseomonas oryzihabitans. Next base: position 12,011 of record NZ_BBIT01000025.1, read on the forward strand.
CTGAGGAAGCGGAGTTTACAAGTGGTAAATGAGCATTCCGAAGGACTTTTCAACGCCGTTTGGCCGACGCGCAGCAGGTCGTGAGCAGGTTCTGAGTCCAGGATTTCATCACTTAAGGAGCCCCCATGAAACACGCCAAGATCTTCGCCACCGCCGCCCTGCTGCTCGCCCCGGCCCTGGCCTTCGCCCATCCGGGTCATGCCGAGAACGGCCTGGCCGCCGGGGTGCTGCACCCCCTGACCGGTCTCGACCACCTGCTGGCCATGCTCGCCGTGGGGCTCTGGGCCGCCCAGCAGCAGGGCAAGGCGCGCCTGGCGCTGCCCTGCACCTTTGTCGGCACCATGCTGATCGGCGGCCTGCTGGGCTTCGCCGGGCTGGAGCTGCCCTTGCTGGAGACCGGCATCGCTGCCTCGGTGCTGGCCCTGGGTCTGCTGGTGGCCCTGGCCGCCCGTCCGCCGGTGGCCGCCGCCGTCGGCCTGACCGCCGCCTTCGCCCTGTTCCACGGCGTGGCCCATGGTCTGGAATTGCCGGAAATGGGCAATCCCTGGGCCTATGCCGCCGGTTTCGTCGCCGCCACCGCCACCCTGCATGCTCTGGGCTATGCCGTGGTGCGCTACCTGCCCCAGGCGGCCACGCCGCTGGTGCGAGTCGCCGGCGTCGCCACGGCCGTGGCCGGGGGCTGGCTGCTCGCCGCCTGATCCGTCAGGCGATCCCCAGCTGCTGGCGCAGTCGCGCCAGCACACCCTCTTCCGCCACCGCCGGCAGTTGCGCGGTATAGCCGCCAAAGCCGGCGAAGCGTGTGGCGAAATCCACCTCGAGCACGAATCTGTTGTCGAACTGCTGTGACGCCAGGGGTGCCAGCACCTCGGCCGTATAGGTGTCGCGCGGATCGCTGCCCAGCCGCACCGGCAGGTCGCCACTCTGCTGGCGATAGGCGACCCAGGGCGAATAGGTGAAGGCCTCCAGTCGGCCCCGCGCCAGGTCCAGTTCCAATAGGCGCAGCAGGCCGTTGCCGCCGGCGTATTCGGTCTGGTAGTTGATCAGCAGGAGATCCACCGGATGGCCCAGGTCATTGGTCATCCGCAGGTGACCGCTGCCGTGGTTGTGGCCGTTGAGGGTGAGGAAGATCTGGTCGTTGCGGCGGATCAGCCGATTCCACAACCGTACCCCGGTGTCGTTGCGCCGGGTGGAAAGCACCGGCTGGCCGTTCACCAGGTCGACGATGTTGTGCGAGGCCAGGATGGTCGGCAGGTGCGGATAGCGATCCAGCATGCCCTGGGCCCAGTCCAGACTCTGGTCCGAGGGGCACCAGTCCAGGGTCAGCAGCAGAAAGCCCTGCCCCAGCGCCGAGAAACGATGGGCCTCGTTGAGACCGGTGACGTCGCGTTCGATGAAGGTGGCCTGGCGCGCCGCCCGCTCACGGCCGAAATACTGGGTGAAGAGTTCGCGACCGTCACGCAGGCGGTCCTCGGTGTAGAGCTCGACGACATCATGGTCGCCGGTCATGACGCTGTAGGGCACCCCGGCCTGTTCAAGGCGTGCCATGGCGTGACTGGCCAGGGCCCACTCGCCGCGCTGCTCGGCGTTTTCCACCAGATCGCCCAGGTGCACCACGAAGGGCAGGTTCAGCGCCGCGGCGTTGTGCGCCAGCCAATGGGTCTGGGCATGAAAGGCCAGCGCTGGCGGATAGCCCAGGTGGCCATAGCGCTCCACCCGCCGGCCGTTGGGTTGCATCTCGTGGTTGTTCTCACTGTAGTACTGGGTATCGGGGAGGACGCCGAGCACGAAGCTGCTGCGCGACGGCAGCGGCGCCAGAGGAGCGAAGGCATGCCGCTCGAACCAGTGGGCGCGGTGTTCCGGCAGGCCGTAGCGCTGGGTCGGCTTGCAGGCGGCCAGCAGCGGCAGACCGGCCAGCGCCAGGCACAGCCGGCGACGTTTGAAATCGGGCGAATCGGTCATCACAGCGGCCTCAGGGCAGGTAGTAGGCCTGCCAGCGATTGTCGTTGAAGCGCCCTTCCAGCACCGGCTGGCGGCTGGCCAGCGGCGTGCCGGCCAGGGCCGCCTGGCTGTCGGCATCGAGCAGCACATAGGCGGGTCGGGTGACCTGGGCGAGCTGCCCTGCCTGGCCGATATCGATAAAGGTCGGCAGGGGCACGTCGTAGTCGAGATTCATCAGGTAGCGGAAGGCCTTGGTGTCCTGGCCCAGGCCAAAGAACACCAGTTGCCCCGGTTCACCCTGGCGCAGGCTTTCCAGGCGGGTGACGAAGGCGCGGGTGTCGTAGCGCAGCGCCTGCATCGGATCCAGCGCCAGCACCACCAGCAGCCATTGCGCCAGGGCCGCCGCGGCCAGGGGCATGCCCAGGCGGAAGGCCCCGCGCTCGCGCCAGGCGGCCACCAGGGCGAACAGCGCCAGGATGGCGAAGGCACCCAGCAGGAAGCGCAGGTCCAGCTCGGGCCACCAGCCGGCGGCCTGCAGCCGGGGTTGCTGCAGCTTGACCAGCACCCCGAGCACCAGCGGAAAGATCACCAGCAACGGCAGGAACAGCCGCCGTACCCAGGCCAGGGCGCCCTGCCCCTGCAGCAGCACCCAGGCGCCGAGAGCCGCGCAGGCCGGAATGGCCGGCAGGATGTAATAGGGTTTCTTGAAGGTGGGAATCGACAGGGCCACCACGATCAGCGCGGCGAAGCCGGCCAGCTGGAGCAGCAGGCGACTGTCCGCCTGCGCCTGGCGCTGCCGCCAGTGGTGTCTCAGCGTCGGCAGGGCCAGCAGCGCCAGGGGAAAGGCCGGGGCGTAGCGGTAGAGGCCCAGCTGCAGGAAGTACCACCAGGGATAGCCGGCACCGTCGGTGTCGTCCAGCCGCCCGGAGACCTGCATGCGGATCACGTCCTCGACGAAGGGCATACCACCGGTACGCCAGGCCAGGCCGAACAGCAGGGCGCAGCACAGCATCAGCACCAGGGCGCCGACCAGGCCGTAGCCGAAGCTGCGCCGCCAGTCGCCCTGCACCAGCCAGTAGACGCAGACCACGCCACAGGGCTCGATCAGGCCCAGCGGCCCGCGCACGGCGAAGCCGGCGGCCATGCACAGGAACACCAGGCTGCGCCGCCGGGACAGGCCGCGCTGGTCGGCGCTCCACAGCAGATAGAAGCAGCCCAGTGCCGCCAGGGTGACGAATTGATCGAGGCAGATGGAGCGCGCCTTGGCCAGGAAGCCATTGGTGAGCAGCAGCACCAGCACCGCCAGCAGGCCCCAGGCGCGGGACCGCTCGGCCAGCAGGCGATAGAGCAGCCCGACGATGGCCGCCGAGGCCAGGGCGGTGGGAATCACCGTGGCCAGGCGATTGACCTCGCCGAACAGCTGGGCGAAGACGTCGATCAGCAGGGTGGAGGTGGCGGGATAGTCGGGGTAAGGCTGTCCGTAGCTGGTCGGGAAGGCACTGGCCCCATGGCGAAACATCTCCTGGGCGAAGAGTGCGAAGCGGCCGTCGAAGCCGATGAAGGGCTGCTCCCACAGACCCAGGGTGAACAGCGGCACCGCCAGCAGACACAGCGCCAGGCTTTCGAGGCGCAGGCGCGCCGGACTCGGGATGGACGACACGCGGCAGGACTCCGGCAGGCTGGGAAGGACGGGCTCGCGACCCGGCGCCACTATCGCCGAACAACCTTAGGGATCGCTGAAACCAGGCTGACGGCAGGCTGACAGAAGCCGCAGGACAGAGCGGTTCGGCCGCGAGGCCGTGGCGACTATGCCGCTGCATTGAAAATTTTTCATGACAGCTGCATCCAGGGCGCTGGCTGCCGGGTATAGCCCCTACAGTCCAGTCGACTGTGCCCCTTCTCAATCCGGAGCAAGCGCATGAACAACACCTATAGCCGTTGCAGCATCCTGGCCCTGACCGCCCTGCTGAGTACCCCGCTGCTGGCGCAAGGCGAGTTGCCCGAAGCCGTTCGCGTCCCCGCCGGCAACAGCCTGATGCTGGAAACCGTGGGCAAGGGCACCATCGTCTACGAGTGCCGCGACAAGAAGGACATGCCCGGCCAGACCGAGTGGTTCTTTGTCGGTCCCAAGGCCGACCTGCATGACCGCCAGGGCAAGCAGGTGGGTCGCTACTACGGTCCGCCCGCTACCTGGGAAGCCAGCGACGGCTCCAAGGTGGTCGGCAAGCAACTGGCGATCGCTCCCGCCGGCAGCGGCAACCTGCCCTATCAGCTGGTGGAGGCCGCGCCCGCCGAGGGCAAGGGCGCCTTCCAGGGCACCACCTACATCCAGCGCACCGCGCTCAAGGGTGGCGTGGCGCCGGCCAAGGCCTGCACCTCGGCCAACAAGGGCGAACGGCAGACCGTGAATTACCAGGCCGATTATCTGTTCTGGAAGAAGGGCTGAGGTCCAGGGGACAGCTAGGCGCGGATCGGCTAGGCTCGGCTGATCCGGTCGCCACCCTGGCGTCCCCAGCCTGGCGCGATTTCGTGACCGATCCCCTTTACGATCCCGCTGCACTGCTCGCCGCCTGTGCCCGGGGCGAGCGCGCCGCCCTGCAGCGGCTCTACCAGAACGAGGCGCCGCTCTTGCTGGGCATCGTCCTGCGCCTGGTGCGCGATCGTGGACTGGCCGAGGACATCCTCCACGACGCCTTTCTGCGCATCTGGCGCGGCGCCGCCGGATTCGCCCCGGAGCGCGGTACGGCCCGCGGCTGGATGTGCAGCATCGCGCGCAACCTGGCGCTCAACGCCCTGCGCGATCGCCAGCGCCTGGTGCCCCTGGCGGACGGGTGGGAACCCCTGGCCGAGTCGGCCGATCCGGCGCGAGAGGCCGACGGCCGTCGGCTGGAGGGCTGCCTGCAGAACCTGGAAGCGCCGCGGCGGGAGGCCATCCTGGCCGCCTACCTGGACGGCTGCTCCCATGGCGAGATCGCCCAGCGCCTGCAGGCACCGCTGGGCACGGTGAAGAGCTGGATCACGCGCGGCCTCAAGGCGCTCAGGGAGTGCATGACATGAACGGCGATACCCCCCTGCCCCCGGACGAAGAGCGCGAACGCCTGGCCGGCGAATACGTGCTCGGTACCCTGGATGCCAGGGAGCGCCGTCGCGTGCAAGGTGCGCTGGCGACGGATGCCCGGCTGGCCGCCGCGGTGGCGCGCTGGGAGGCGCGGCTGCAGCCGCTGGCCGAGCGGGTGCAGCCCGTCGAACCCGGCACGAATCTCTGGCCGCGCATCGAGCGCAGTCTGGGTGAGGCCGACGCCAAGGCCACCACCCGGCGTGAGTCGCTGTGGCACCGCCTGGCACTCTGGCAGGGCCTAAGTGCGGCAGGGCTGGCTGCCAGCCTGGTGCTTGGCGTGCTGTTGCTGATGCGTCCGGTCCCCACGCCAAGCTACCTGGTGGTGCTGGCCGCGCCCAGCGATCGGACGCCCGGCTGGGTGATCCAGACCGCCAGCGCCCACGACCTGCAGCTGATTCCCCTGGGGCGCGACGCCGTGCCGAGCGGCAAGACGCTGCAATTCTGGACCAAGGCCGACGCCTGGCAGGGTCCGGTATCCCTGGGTCTGGTCCAGCCCGGGCGCACCCTGCAGGTGCCTCTGGACCAGCTGCCGCCGCTGGAAGCCAATCAGCTGTTCGAGCTCACCCTGGAAGACCAGGGCGGCTCGCCTACCGGCCGACCCACCGGGCCGATCCAGTTCATCGGCCGGGCGGTCAAGGTGCTCTAGGCCGACGTCTCAGCTCTTGCGGTGGATGTTGAAATTGCTGAACGCCTGACAGGTCGCCATCAGCTGGATGCGGTTGATGTTGACGTGCTTGGGCTGATTCAGCGTCCAATGGATGGATTCGGCGATGTCGTCCGGGGTCAGGGGTTCGGTGCCGGCATAGACGGCATCGGCCTTGGCCTTGTCGCCCCCAAAGCGCACCACCGAGAATTCGCTTTCGGACAGCCCCGGCTCGATGTTGGTCACCCGTACCCCGGTGCCCAGCAGGTCGGATCTCAGGCTCAGGCTGAATTGCTTGAGGAAGGCCTTGGTGGCGCCATAGACATGGCTGCCCGGATAGGGATAGTCGCCCGCCACCGAGCCCAGGTTGACGATACCGGCCCCGGCGCCATGGGCGATCAGCCGCGGCAACAGCAGGCGGGTGCAATAGAGCATGCCCTTGATGTTGGTATCGACCATGGTGTCCCAGTCGTCCAGGTCGCAGCTCTGGGCGGGCGTGTTGCCCAGCGCCAGACCGGCGTTATTGACCAGGGCGCGTAACTGGTTGAATTCTTCCGGCAGGCCGGCGACCGCGGCTTCCACGGCGGCGCGATCCTGGACGTCCAGCACCAGCGGCAGCACCTTGGCCTGACCGGACAACTCCTCGGCCAGGGCGTGCAGGCGATCCTCGCGGCGACCGGTGATGACGATCGACCAGCCGTCCTTGGCGAAGCGGCGAGCGGTGGCGGCGCCGAAGCCGGAGGTGGCGCCGGTGATGAAGATCGAAGACATGAAAGATTCCTTCTGCGAGGGAGGTTGGCCGAGGCCCACGATAGCTCAGGGGCATTGGTCAGGCGAATACCCAGATCGCCACAAATCCAGCGGATCAGTTATAACGCCTTGGTATTGCAGGGTTTTCCGCGCACTGGCGAATTTTTGAACAGTTCTCGCCAGGCCAGGCGCCCCGGGCCTCACGCCCGGCTATGCCAAGCTTATCCACAGGACGATCCACGGAATTCCTGTACAGAACTCGGACCGGGCTTCAGGTGGATAAGTCCGCTGCCACGAGCCAGGCAGGCGGTTCGGCCGGCGCCAGTCCGGTGCAGGCTGCCTCGACACAGGCGGTGAGGCCGGCGAAGCGCAGCTCGCGCCCGGTGAGGCCCGGGCCGTAGTGGGCGAACTTGCCGGAATTGGTCAACAGGGTGCGTGCCTGGGGCGGTACCAGGGGTTCGCCGAGCATGCACCAGCAGGTGTCCCCGACCAGCTGGGCACCGAAGGCTTCCAACTCGGCCAGACTGCCAGAGCGTTCGGCCGCCGCGCGCACCTCGCGGCCCAGGGTGATCACCAGCGCCACCTCGGGATGCCGCTGCCGCCCGCGACAGAGTTCGGCCAGGCGCTGGCACTCCTCGGCGGAGAAATGCGGATTGCCCAGGGCCACCAGCTGCACCTCGCGCGCGACGGCGCTGTCCAGTTCGGCCCAGGCCTGGCGCAGATCGGCCAGGCTGATGTCTTCGATCTCCAGCTCAGGTGCGGCCACCGCGGCCAGGGTCGGCGCCTCGGGCGTCACCCCGACCAGATGGAACAGCGGCGCCGCCGAGGTGGTGGCGAAGGCGGCGCCAAAGGCCTTGAGATCGTCGCGACTGGGCTGGCTGTTTTCCAGCCCCAGCACCGCCGGAATCCGCGTGGGTGAACGCAGGCCGATCCAGTAGCCGAGCAGTGGATAGAAGGCGTCGTCATGGCCCTCGGGTACGGTGACCCGGAAGACCTTGGCCGCGCGGCGACCGCTGTCCAGGTGGCAGCCGGCCAGAGGGGCCCGACCGGTCAGGGCGGTGCAGATATCGAGGAAGTCGGCATACTTCTGGGTGCGCGCGCCCAGTACGCTGTTGGCGAAGACCACGGCATTGGATTCGGCCCAGACCACCTGCTCGCCCAGGCTCGGGGCGCTGTCCAGCAGATAGGGGGCACAGGTAAAGGTGGGACGGCAGCCTAGGGCCACATAGGCCTCGGCCAGGGCGGAGGCCGGCTCACCCAACGCCGGCGCCACGCCCTGCGCGCGCCAGCGGCGTTGATCCACCGATACCGCATTGAGAGTCGTAGGTACCTGTACCCGACCGCCCCACTCCACCAGGCGCTGGGCGAAGGCCAGGCTGGCCGGACCGGTGTAGATGCAGCCGTCGATATGGGCCTGGGTGATGTCGAGCAGCTCGCGGGCACCCTGCAGGTGCGCCATGCGCACCAGGATCTTCATCGCCGCCTGGACGGCCTGGCCCTCGGCGCCCGCCAGCTTGGCCTGGTCGGTCGCGCTCAGCTGCAGGTCGGCAGGGGCCTCGCTAGTGGGGTCGGGAAAGAACTCTCCCGGCGCGCCGACCCAGCCATCGTTCACCGCGATCTCATCCTGCGCGGCGAGCGCGGCGAAGGCCTCGGCACCCAGGCTGACCACCGGCAGGGAGCGACCGAAGAGTTCTTCCGCGACGATGGCACCCAGGCTGAGGATCTCGTCCGGCTCGGCCAGTACCAGCGCTGCCGGTCCGCGTCCCGCCAGCAACAGCTCCAAGAGCACGGCGCTGCCGGTGCAGGAACCGCGTCCACTGGGAATGGCCAGGATGCGCCCGGCCAGTTCCAGGCCGTGCAGGGGATGGTGGCGATCAATCACCCGACCGCTGGCCGGATCGACGCCACCCCAGAAACTCAGGCCCAGGGGCGCCCAGGCCAGGCGTCCCCGGGCATGGCCCGCGACCAGACAGCGACCGCGGACCGCTGCCACCGCTAGTGGCCGCCCAGGTAGGCTTCGCGCACCTGGGGATTGGCCAGCAATTCCTGGCCACTGCCGCTCATGCGGATCTCGCCGGTGACCATCACATAGGCGCGGTCGGACAGGCGCAGGGCATGGTTGGCGTTCTGCTCCACCAGGAAGATGGTCATGCCGCTCTGGGCCAGCTCGCGCAGGATCTGGAAGATCTGCTTCACCACAATGGGCGCCAGGCCCAGGCTGGGTTCGTCGAGCAGCAGCAGCTTGGGTCGCGCCATCAGCGCCCGGGCGATGGCCAGCATCTGCTGTTCGCCGCCGGACATGGTCATGGCGCGCTGGTTGCGACGCTCCTTGAGCCGCGGGAAGAGCTCGAACATGCGCTGCATGTCCTCGTCCACCCAGCGGGTGCCGATGGGAATGGTACCCATCAGCAGATTCTCCTCGACCGTCATGTCGGGGAACACATGGCGCCCCTCCGGTGACTGGGCGATGCCGTTGGAGGCCACGTAGTGGGCGTTCTTGCGGGTGATGTCCTCGCCCCGGTAGAGGATCTGCCCGTTGCGCGCCTGGGGCTGGCTGAAGATGGACATCAGCAGGGTGGACTTGCCGGCGCCGTTGGAGCCGATCAGGCTCACCGTCTCGCCCTCGTTGATGGACAGGGAGACGCTCTTCAGCGCCTGGATCGGCCCGTAGAAGACGTCGACGTTACGGAATTCCAGGATCGGCGTGGTCATGCCACCTCCTCTTCTTCGGCGCCGAGGTAGGCGGCGATGACCTTGGGATCGTTGCGGATATCGGCCGGCAGGCCGCGGGCGATGACCTGGCCATGGTCCAGCACCACGATGTGGTCGGAGATGTTCATCACCATGCCCATGTCGTGCTCGATCAGCACCACGGTGATGCGGTGCTGGTCGCGCAGCAGGCGGATCATCCCGGCCAGCGCCTCGGTCTCGGCCGGGTTGAGACCGGCGGCGGGTTCGTCCAGGCAGACGATCTCCGGACGGGTGCACATGGCGCGGGCGATTTCCAGGCGGCGCTGCTGGCCGTAGGAGAGTTCGCCGGCCAGACGATTGGCGTGGTCCACCAGGTCCACCACTTCCAGCCAGTAGAAGGCCGTATCCAGCGCCTTTTCCTCGGCACGGCGATAGCCGGGGGTATTGAGGATGCCGGTGATCAGGTTGCGGTTGCACTGCATGTGCTGCGCCACCAGCAGGTTCTCCACTACCGACATCTCCTTGAACAGGCGGATGTTCTGGAAGGTGCGGGCGAGCCCTGCGCGGTTCACCAGGTGAGTACCGCCGAACATCTTGTACCAGAGCCGGCTGCCGAACTGCACCGGATTGACGAAGTCGGTGGCCCGGAAGCGCTCGCCCATGATCTTGCCGACGCGGGTCGAACGGCCATCGGCGGTATCCAGGCGGATTTCGCCATCGGTGGCCTTGTAGAAGCCGGTCAGGCAGTTGAACACCGTGGTCTTGCCGGCGCCGTTGGGGCCGATCAGCGCGGTGATGGAGTGCCGCTTGATATCGAAGGACACGTCCGAGAGGGCCTTGATACCCCCGAATCTCATGCCCAGACCGCTGACGGTCAGAATGTTGTCGCTCACGGCGCCACTCCCTTGCGAATCGCGAAGCCACTGCGGGCGATACGGATCAGGCCACGCGGCCGCCACATCATCATCACCACCATCAGCACGCCGAACACCAGCATGCGGATGTCGCCGAATTCGCGCAGCAGCTCGAACAGCAGGGTCATGACGAAGGCCGAGACCACCACCCCGACGGTGGAGCCCAGGCCGCCCAGTACCACGATGGCCAGCACCAGCACCGACTCGAAGAAGTTGAACGAGGCCGGGTTGATGAAGCCCTGGTAGGTGGCGAAGAACACCCCGGCCAGGCCTGCGGTGGAGGCACCGATCATGAAGGCGGAAAGCTTGACCAGCACATGGTTCAGACCCATGGCGCGGCAGGCGATCTCGTCTTCGCGCAGGGCTTCCCAGGCGCGGCCGACCGGCATGCGGGTCAGGCGGTGCTTGATGTAGAGCACCAGCAGCACCACCAGGAACAGCACGGTATAGATGAAGATCATCGTCGCGTTGGGGTTGTAGCTGATGCCCAGCAGTTCGTGGATGGGCACCCCGCCCTCCTTCGCCCGGCGGCCGAATTCGATGCCGAAGAAGGTCGGCGAAGGTGCGGCGATGCCGTTGGGGCCCTTGGTTACTTCCAGCCAGTTGTTGAGCACCAGGCGGATGATCTCGCCGAAGCCGAGGGTGACGATGGCCAGGTAGTCCCCGTGCATGCGTAGCACCGGGAAGCCGAGGATCGCTCCCGCCACCGCCGCCATGACCGCCGCGAGCGGCAGCATGGTCCAGAAGCCCAGCCCGAGGTACTGGTAACCCAGCGCCAGACCGTAGGCACCGATGGCATAGAAGCCGACGTAGCCAAGGTCGAGCAGACCGGCCAGGCCCACCACGATGTTCAGGCCCAGGCCCAGCAGCACGTAGATCAGGCAGAGGATGATGACCGTCAGCCAGTACTTGGTGGCCAGGAAGGGAAAGGCGATGGCCACCAGAATGACGATGGGCAGGATGAATCTCAGGTTGGACTTGTGCCCCGGCGGCAGCACATGGACACCGCCGTCGTTGCGCTTGAAGGACTCGATCCAGTCACGGCCCTTGTCGGTCTGGCCGAACAGGCTGAGCAGGAAGCGGCCGGCCATGACCACCGCGACCATGATGCCGACGCGACCGGGCTCGAGGTTGTAGCCGTAGCCGTCGAGCACGATGCCGACGATGGGGCCGAACAGGATCAGCGAGACCAGACCCACCATGAGGGTGTCGCGCAGCACGACCTTGAGGTCGAAGGAGGAAGACGTCTGACTCATGGATTACACCTTCGTGACCTGGGGTTTGCCGAGCAGCCCCTGGGGCCTAAAGATCAGGATCGCCACCAGCAGCGAGAAGCTGAAGACGTCCTTGTAGTCCGAGTTCACCAGGCTGGCGAACTGGGCTTCGGAGATGCCGAGGATGATGCCGCCGAGCATGGCGCCGGGCAGCGAGCCGATGCCGCCGAGCACCGCCGCGGTAAAGGCCTTGATGCCGATGATGAAGCCGGCATAGAAGTCGAAGGTGCCGTAGTTGAGGGTGATCAGCACCCCGGCCAGCGCTGCCATGGCCGCACCGATGATGAAGACGTAGGAGATCACCCGGTCGGTGTTGATGCCGAGGATCTGCGCCATCTTGCGATCCTGCTGGGTGGCCCGGCACATGCGGCCGAGGGTGGTCTTCTGGATCACGTAGGTGAGCAGGCCCATGCCGATGATGGAGGCCAGGATAATGAAGATCTTGGTGTAGGTGATGATCACGAAGCCGTCGCCGATGTGCAGGCGCAGGGCTCCGTCGAGCAGCGTCGGTACCCCCTGCTGGCGCGCGCCCTGGGCGAGCTGCACGTAGTTCTGCAGGATCAGCGACATGCCGATGGCCGAGATCAGCGGCGCCAGGCGCGTGGAGTTGCGCAGCGGCTTGTAGGCGATCCGCTCGATGGCCCAGCCGTACACGGAGGTGACCACCACGGTGAAGATCAGGGTGCCGAGGATCAGCACCGGGAAGGAATGCAGGCCGAACACGCTCAGCAGGGCGATGCCGATGGCGGCGAGATAGGCCGACACCATGTACACGTCGCCGTGGGCGAAGTTGATCATGCCGATGATGCCATAGACCATGGTGTAGCCGATGGCGATGAGTCCGTAGACCGAGCCCAGGGTCAGGCCGTTGACCAGTTGTTGCAGGAAGATACCGTCCACGTTTGCAGTCTCGCGCTGGATGGATGACGAGGGCCGCCGGCCGCCACCTCGTCCTGGGGCGGAGACGAGGCGGCGGCGGGCGGATTCACGCGAGGATCAGGGCAGCTGGTGGTACTTGCCCTTGTCGTCCCATTCGTACATCACGTAGTCGGAGACCTTGAGGTCGCCCTTGCTGTCCCAGCTCTTCTCGCCCAGGACGGTGTTGACGCTGTGGGACTTCAGCCACTCGGCGGCCTTGGCGCCGTCGGTGCCCTTGATGCCGTTGAAGGCGGCGGCCACGGCCTGCAGCGAGGCGTAGGAGTAGAGGGTGTAGCCCTCGGGCTCGTAGCCGGACTTGCGCAGGGTTTCCACCACGGTCTTGCCGGCGGGGTTCTGCAGCGGATCGGCGCCGAAGGTCATCAGCACGCCCTTGGTGTACTGGGCGCCACCGGCGGTGGTGACCAGGTCGGCGGAGACGATGCCGTCGCCGGAGACGAACTTGGCGGTCACGCCCTGCTCGCGCATCTGCCGCACCAGCGGACCGGCCTCGGGGTGCAGGCCACCGAAGTAGACCACGTCGGCGCCGGAGGCGCGGATCTTGGTGACCAGGGAGTTGAAGTCCTTCTCGCCGCGGGTCAGGCCCTCGTAGAGCACCTCTTTCACGCCGCGCTTGTTGAGCTGCGCCTTGGTGGCGTCGGCCAGGCCCTGACCGTAGGTGTCCTTGTCGTGGATGATGGCGACCTTCTTGGCCTTGAGGGTATCGACGATGTAGTCGCCGGCCACGATGCCCTGCTGGTCGTCACGTCCGCACATGCGGAACACGCCGGTCAGGCCACGCTCGGTGATCTTGGGATTGGTGGACGCCGGGGTGATGGAGATGATGCCGGCTTCGTCGTAGATCTCCGAGGCGGGCATGGTGTTGGAGGAGCAGAAGTGGCCGATCACGGCCTTGACCTTCTCGGAGTCCACCAGGCGGTTGGCCACGGCCACGGCCTGCTTGGGCTCGCAGGCGTCGTCGCCCTGCACCAGCTTGATCTTCTCGCCATTGATGCCACCGGCGGCGTTGATGTCCGCCGCGGCCTGGGTAGCCCCCTTCCAGAACTGCTCGCCATAGGCGGCGCTGGCCCCGGTGAAGGGACCGGCGACACCGATCACGACGTCGGCATGCGCCAGGGAGGAGAGAGTGAACGCAGAACCGATAGCGAGAGCCAGAATGCCTTTTCTGTAAATCTTCGACATGGGAGGTTTGCTCCAGAGGGTGGTTGGCCTTTTCGCCGGAGCAAAGCCTGTGCCATCAGCCAGTTGTGTACCGGGCGCAAAGGCCATTTGCCGCTACTGCGATGAGCCAAAACCGCCGACAGCCTGCGGCGAGGGCCGCAGCCAGTGGAGCGGACCGCCCTTTAGACTTTTGTCGTAAGCGGCTCATTAGTCTGGATAATTCGGCGAAGCGGTAGCAGCGGGAGGGTTGAAACCCAGCGGTTTGTTACCAGATAGCAACCCGGTTGCACCTGTTTCGCACCAAAACGTAACACCGGCCCCACACTGTGCCACTAAAGTAACCATGATCTTGCGGTCGCAGGCCCCGGGCGGATCTGCCGTTCTCTCGACCTGCTTGCAGTGGTGGACAGCCAGAAAAAAGCGGCCGACTTGCACGGGTCGGGATGCGCAAATCGGCCGCTTCGGCGCGTTATCGCCCGGCCCGAGGGCCGGTGACAGCAGGTATGGCGGGGTCGCTAGAGCACCACGCGCAGGCATTGCCCGGCGTGATAGAGGGTGAAGCCGGCTTCGTACATCAGGCTGCGCCACTGGCCGACCGGATTGGCATCCAGCCCTGCCAGGGGCAGCGGCAGGTCGTGGCGATCGCCACTGCACAGATAGCGGGCAAAGGCCTGCCCCACCACCGTGCCCGTGGTGACCCCCCGTCCGTTGTAGCCGGTCACCGCCAGCAGGCCCGGCGCCGGTTCGAACAGTCGCATCAGATGATCGGGCGTGAAGCCGATGCGGCCCGTCCAGCTGCATTCCCACTCGACCCGTCCGAGCGCGGGGAAATAGTGCCGCTGGATGCGATCGGCCCAGGCGCGGATGAAGCCGGCCGGCCGCCCCGCCATGTTGCCGAGACTGCCCAGCAGCAGACGGCCATCGGCATCGCGGCGGATGCTGCTGAGCACCGTCCGGGTGTCCCAGGAGCCACGGCCCTGGGGCAGGATGAAATCCGCCTTCGGGCCGAGGGGCCGCGAGGCCACCTGGTAGTAGTAGCCCGGGAAGAATTGCTTGCGCAGGGTGGTCCATTCGCCTTCGGTGTAGGCGTTGGAGGCGATCACCACCTGGTCGGCGGTGACCCGCCCCTGGGGGGTTTCCACCTGCCAGCGTTCGCCGATCCGCTGCAGGCGCTGCACCGAACTCTGCTCGAACAACTCGCCGCCTTCCTGGCGCAGCGCCCTGGCCAGGCCCAGGGCATACCCCATGGGCACCAGGGTACCGGCGCGATGATCGAGCAGCGCACCACTGATGTCGCGGGTACCACAGGCGCTGTAGCAGGCTTCGCCTTCCAGCAGCTCGACCCGGGCGCCGCGGCGCTGCCATTGCTCGGCACGCTGACCGAGATCGGCCAGGCCCTTGGCACTGTGCGCCATGTGCAGGGTGCCGGCGCGGCGCGGCTGGCAGTCGATGCCATAGCGCTCGATGAGGGCGAACACCTGACTCGGCGCATCGCCCATCACCCCCAGCAGACGCTCGCCGACCTCCGGTCCCAGGGTGGCCACCGCCTCGTCCGGCGGGATCCACATGCCGGCATTGACCAGCCCCACATTGCGCCCGGAGCCGCCATGGCCGACGCCATGGGCCTCCAGCACCACCACCCGCCGCCCGGCCTGCGCCAGGTGCAGGCCGGTGGACAGGCCGGTGTAACCACCGCCGATGACGCAGACCTCGGTGTCACGCTCGCCCTGCAGCGGTGCACCCGGCACCGCCGGATACAGCCGCTCCCACAGGCACTCTTCACGCAACTGCATTCTCTGCGCTCCTGGCGGATCCACTCAGTCGAAGACGATGCCCTGGGCCAGCGGCAGCTGGCGGGAATAGTTGACGGTGTTGGTCTGGCGGCGCATGTAGGCCTTCCAGGCATCGGAGCCGGATTCGCGGCCACCGCCGGTTTCCTTCTCGCCACCGAAGGCGCCACCGATCTCGGCACCGCTCGGTCCGATGTTGACGTTGGCGATGCCGCAGTCGCTGCCGGTCGCCGACATGAAGGCCTCGGCCTCGCGCACGTCGGTGGTGAAGATGCAGGACGACAGGCCCTGGGGCACGGCGTTGTTCAGAGCCACCGCCTCGTCGAAATCGCCATAGGTCAGCACATAGAGGATGGGCGCGAAGGTCTCGTGGCGCACCGCCTCGCTCTGCTCGGGCATCTCGACGATGGCCGGCGCCACGTAGTAGGCCTCGGGATACCTGTCGGCCAGCTGGCGCTCGCCGCCATAGACCACCCCACCCTCGCCACGCGCCTGCTCCAGCGCGCCCTGCATGGCCTGGAAACTGGCCGCGTCGATCAGCGGACCGATCAGGTTGCCCTCCAGCGGATGACCGATGCGGACTTTGGCATAGGCGGTCTTGAGTCGGGCGACGATCTCGTCCTTGACCGAACGATGGGCGATCAGCCGGCGCAGGGTGGTGCAGCGCTGGCCGGCGGTGCCGACGGCGCTGAACAGGATGGCACGCACCGCCATGTCCAGATCGGCGCTCGGCGCGAGGATCATGGCATTGTTGCCGCCCAGCTCGAGGATGCTGCGGCCGAAGCGCGCCGCAACCCGGGGTCCTACCTCGCGACCCATGCGGGTGCTACCCGTGGCGCTCACCAGTGCCACCCGCGGATCGTCCACCAGGGCTTCACCGGCGGCGCGATCGCCCACGATGACCTGGCTCAGATCGGCCGGGGCATCGCCAAAGCGCGCCAGGGCCTTCTCGAACAGCGCCTGGCAGGCCAGGGCGGTCAGCGGGGTCTTTTCCGAGGGCTTCCAGATCACCGGATTGCCACAGACCAGGGCCAGGGCGGCGTTCCACGACCAGACCGCCACCGGGAAGTTGAAGGCACTGATGATGCCCACCACCCCCAGCGGCTGCCAGCTTTCGCGCATGTGATGACCAGGGCGCTCGGAGGCAATGGTCAGACCATAGAGCTGCCGCGACAGGCCCACGGCGAAGTCGCAGATGTCGATCATCTCCTGGACTTCGCCCAGGCCTTCCTGGGTGATCTTGCCGGCTTCCCAGGACACCAGCTCGCCGAGATCGGCCTTGTGCGCGCGCAGCTCTTCACCCAGCAGCCGCACCAGTTCGCCACGCCGCGGCGCCGGCACCGCCCGCCAGGCCTGGAAGGCCCGCTCGGCACGGGAGATCTTCTGCTCCACCTCGGCGGCGCTTTCCAAGGCGACGCTGCCCAGTTGGCTACCATCGATGGGGGAATGCACCCGGTGCTCGCCTTGGGTGTAGTGCTGGACAGGAACGCCGAGGCGTTCCAACAGGGCCTTGCTCATGCTGAGGTCTCCGCAGAGTGGGAATCGTCCCTGAGTATGGTCAGCCCAGCGGCGCCGGACAACCGACCTTTGCTCGGCATATCATTCCCTTTTTTCATGCCGCGAGTCCGCTCATGCAACGTCGCCATCTGCCGTCCATTACCGCCATGCAGTGCTTCGAGGCGGTCGCGCGTCACCTGAGCTTTACCCGCGCGGCCGACGAACTGGCCCTGACCCAGAGCGCCGTCAGCAAGCAGGTCGCCCAGCTCGAGGACCTGCTGCAGCACAGCCTGTTTCGCCGGGTCCGCCGTCGCCTGCAACTCACGCCCGCGGGCGCGCTCTACCTGGCCGAGGTGGACAAGATCCTCAACCAGCTGGAGATGTCGGCGCGCTACCTGAGATCCTATGGCGGCGAGACCGAGGTGCTGCGCGTGGCCACCCCGCCGACCTTTGGCGAACGCTGGCTGGTGCCGCGGTTGAAGGGCTGGCGCCTGCGCTTTCCCAACATCCACCTGGACGTCTCCAGTGCCCTGGAACCGGTGGACTTCCGCGATCCCCGCCATGACGTGGCGCTGTTCTATGGACACGGCAGCTGGCCGGGTGCCGAGTGCGAACTGCTGCTGCACGAGCATATGGTCGCGGTCTGCGCACCGGATCTGCTGCCCGCCGAGGGCATCGCCGGACCGGAGCAACTGGTGGACTTCGTGCTGTTGCAGAACACCACCCGCCCGGAGTCCTGGCACGACTGGTACGCCAGCCTCGGGCGCGAGGAGGTGCACAGCCATCACGGGCCGCGCTTCGACACCTTTACCCTCTGTGCCCGCGCCGCCCAGGAAGGCTGCGGTGTGGCGCTGCTGCCGGAATTCCTGGTGGCCGAAGAGCTGGCCTCCGGCCGCCTGGTGCTCGCCTGGCCCCACCGCCTGGCCAGCCCCCACGCCTACTGGCTGGCCTATCCGGAACAGATGGCCGAGGTGCCCAAGGTGCGCAGCTTCATCGAATGGATTCGCGAGAAGGCGTAATGCCTGGGCCAATCGCGGCCATGGGTCGCTCCTACAGCGGGAGGCACGCCGGTGTATCGCTATCTAGCCGGGGCTAATGCCGGCTCGGATAACCCCCTCTCCTTCGGGAGAGGGTTGGGGGTGAGGGCGCGCCCTTGCCACGAGGTCTGAAGTGGAAAAGGCTGCGCCGTTTTCCCCGCTACGGGTGTATTCCTATAGCGATAGGACAGTTGCATCACCCCCTGTAGAAACAGTCGCTACGGCGCACCGGCATGGCCGCGATACAAAGGTCCCCGGCACCCGTACCCGAAACGAAAAAACCCGGCCGAGGCCGGGTTTTTTTCATGCAGGGTCGTCTCAGACGCCGGAGGCTTCCGCCGCCGCCACGTCCTTGATCGACAGCTTGATGCGACCGCGGTTGTCCACGTCCAGCACCAGCACCTTCACTTCCTGACCTTCCTTGAGGACGTCGGTGACCTTCTCGATGCGCTGATCGCTGATCTGCGAGATGTGCACCAGACCGTCCTTGCCCGGCAGGATGTTGACGAAGGCGCCGAAGTCGACGATGCGCTCCACCTTGCCGACGTAGATCTTGCCGATCTCGGCCTCGGCAGTGATGCCCAGAACGCGCTGCTTGGCCGCTTCAGCCGCTTCGCGGGTCTCGCCGTAGATCTTGATGGTGCCGTCGTCTTCGATATCGATCGAAGCCTTGGTCTCTTCGCAGATACCGCGGATGGTGGCGCCACCCTTGCCGATCACGTCGCGGATCTTGTCCTGGTCGATCTTCATCGCCAGCATGGTCGGGGCGTTTTCCGACAGCTCGGCGCGGGACTCGGAGATCACCTGGTTCATCTGACCCAGGATATTCAGACGCGCTTCCAGCGCCTGCTCCAGGGCGATCTCCATGATCTCTTCGGTGATGCCGTTGATCTTGATGTCCATCTGCAGGGCGGTAACGCCCTTGGCGGTACCGGCCACCTTGAAGTCCATGTCGCCCAGGTGATCTTCGTCACCCAGGATGTCGGTCAGGACGGCGAACTTCTCGCCTTCCTTGACCAGACCCATGGCGATACCGGCAACCGGGGCCTTGACCGGCACACCGGCGTCCATCAGCGCCAGAGAGGCACCGCAGACCGAGGCCATGGAGCTGGAGCCGTTGGACTCGGTGATCTCGGAGACCACGCGGATGCTGTAGGGGAAGGCTTCCTGGGTCGGCAGCATGGCCTGGATGCCACGACGGGCCAGGCGGCCGTGACCGATCTCGCGACGGCCCGGGCTGCCCATGCGGCCGCACTCGCCGACCGAGAAGGGCGGGAAGTTGTAGTGCAGCATGAAGCTGTCACGACGCTCGCCTTCCAGGGTGTCCAGCAGTTGGGCATCGCGGGCGGTACCCAGGGTCGCGGTGACCAGGGCCTGGGTTTCGCCACGGGTGAACAGCGCCGAACCGTGGGTCTTCTTCAGGGTGCCGACTTCGATCTGCAGCGGGCGAACGGTGCGGGTGTCGCGGCCGTCGATACGCGGCTTGCCGTCGACGATGTTCTGGCGCACGGTGCGGTATTCCAGCAGACCGAAGGTCTCCTTGACCTCGGCTTCGCTGTACTGGCCGTTCTCGCCGGCCAGCTTGGCGATGGCCTGGTCACGCAGGGCGCCCAGGGCCGCATAGCGGTCCTGCTTGATGGTGATGGTGTAGGCACGGGACACGGCCTCGCCGACCTCGGCCTTGACGGCCTCGACCAGGGCGGTGTTCTCGGCGGGTGCCTGCCAGTTCCAGGTCGGCTTGCCGGCTTCGGCGGCGAACTGGCTGATGGCCTCGATGGCCACCTGGAATTCTTCGTGGGCGAACAGCACGCCACCCAGCATCTGGTCTTCGGTCAGCTCGTCGGCTTCGGATTCCACCATCAGCACGGCGTCACGGGTACCGGCCACGACCATGTCCAGGCTGGAGCTCTGCAGCTGCTCGTAGCTGGGGTTCAGCAGGTAGCCCAGTTCACTGTGGTAGCCCACGCGCGCAGCGGCGATGGGACCGGCGAAGGGAATGCCGGAGATGGCCAGGGCGGCGGAGGTGCCGATCATGGCGGCGATGTCCGGATCGGACTTCTTGTTGGTGCTGACCACGGTGCAGACCACCTGGACTTCGTTGAGGAAGCCTTCGGGGAACAGCGGGCGGATCGGGCGATCGATCAGGCGCGAGGTCAGGGTTTCCTTCTCGGAAGGACGGCCTTCACGCTTGAAGTAGCCACCGGGGATGCGGCCAGCGGCGTAGGTCTTCTCCTGGTAGTGCACGGACAGCGGGAAGAAGTCCTTGCCGACGGCGGGCTGCTTGGCACCGACCACGGTGACCAGCACGCTGACGTCTTCGGTGGAGACCAGCACGGCACCGGTCGCCTGGCGCGCGATGCGGCCGGTTTCCAGGGTGAAGGTCTGCTCACCGAACTTGAATTGCTTGATTACTGGATTCACAGTCTTTCCTTCTCTTTATTGCCTTGGGGGAAACGGGGGCGACCAGAGGGATTCGGACCCTCGCTGATCTCCGGGTGACGCAGGCCGATTCTGTCGGCCTCTCAAGCAAAAAAGCCGGAGGCCGGCGCGAGCCGACCTCCAGCTTCAGACTGCTTGCAGCAGGTCTGCATCGTATTAACGACGCAGGCCCAGGCGAGCGATCAGTGCGCTGTAACGAGAGGTGTCCTTGGACTTCAGGTAGTCCAGCAGCTTACGACGCTGGTTGACCATACGGATCAGACCACGACGGCTGTGGTGATCTTTGCCGTTGGCCTTGAAGTGACCTTGCAGCTTGTCGATGTTGGCGGACAGCAGGGCAACCTGCACTTCCGGGGAACCGGTGTCGCCTTCGCTCTGCTTGAACTCGTTTACGATCTGGGCTTTGTCTTCAACGCTCAGTGCCATGATAGGGCTCCTCTGAGGAACAGGCCGGGATGGATCCCGTGCTTAAGGAAAGAGGTGTGACCGTGCCTGCTGACAGCCACCCTCGGTATCGGTCTAGGACCGAATCAGTCTACGGGGAGCAACCTGCCCCTCGTCGTCAATCTCGCCGATGCCGATGAAACGACCTTGGTCGTCCTGCACCCGCATCAAGCCGAATTTCGGTGCATTGGCCGCCCGAACGGGCTGACCGTGCAACCAGTAGTAGGCGCTGTGCTGCGTCAACTGCACCAGCGGCCAGTGCTCCAGGCCACTGTCGACCGGCAGCAGGAAGCGATCCAGCGCTTCGGAACCGCCTTCGGCGTGCGCCGCCTCCAGCTCTTCCAGGCTGATGGCCTGCGCCAGGCCAAAGGGGCCGGCCTGGGTGCGGCGCAACTCGGCCACATGGGCACCACAGCCAAGACGGGCGCCGAGGTCTTCGACCAGGGTACGCACATAGGTGCCCTTGCTGCAGGCCACTTCCAGCGTCGCGCGATCTTCCTGCAACGCCAGCAGTTCCAGACGGGCAATAGTAACAGAACGCGCCTCGCGCTCCACTACTTCCCCGGCACGCGCCAGCTTGTACAGCGGCTGACCGTCGCGCTTGAGCGCCGAATACATCGGCGGAATCTGCTCTATCTGGCCGCGGAAGGCCGGCAGCGCCGCCTGGATGGCCGCTTCATCGACCGCGACCGCCCGTCGCTCCAGCACTTCACCCTCGGCATCGCCGGTGGTGGTGGTGACGCCCAGTTGCGCCACGGTGCTGTAGCCCTTGTCGGCATCCAGCAGGTACTGGGAAAACTTGGTGGCCTCGCCGAAGCACAGTGGCAGCACGCCGGTAGCCAGGGGATCCAGGCTACCGGTGTGTCCGGCCTTCTCGGCATTGAGCAGCCAGCGGACCTTTTGCAGGGCGGCGTTGGAGGAGAAGCCGCGCGGCTTGTCCAGCACCAGCACGCCGTGCACCTGGCGGCGAATACGCTTGACCTGGGCCACCCCTATTCCTCCCCTTCGTGGCGACGATCTTCGGCGACCGCGCGCTCGATCAGGGCCGACAGCTGGGCACCGCGACGGATGCTCTCGTCGTACTGGAAGCTCAGTTGCGGAACGGTGCGCAGCTTCATCGCCCGGCCCAGCTGCTGGCGCAGGAAGCCGGCGGCGTCCTTGAGGATGCCGATGTTCTGCTTGATGGCGTCGGCATCGTCGTTCTTGCCCAGGACGGTGATGTGCACCTTGGCATGGGACAGGTCGCGCGCGACGTCCACACCGGTGATGGTCACCATGCCCAGTCGCGGATCCTTGATCTCGCGCTGGATCAGCAGTGCCAGTTCACGCTGCATCTGATCACCGATGCGCTGGGTACGGCTGAATTCTTTGGCCATGTCGAAACTCTCGTACGAAAGGCCGCAGACACCAGGCCTGCCAGCCATGAACCTTGGAAACGCGAACGGCAAGTCCGGACCTGGCAGGGTTCTGCCAGGTCCGCGACCTGCCGTCCTGGTGCAGGGTCGTCGTTACAGCGAACGGGCGACCTGAACCTTCTCGAACACCTCGATCTTGTCGCCGACGCGTACGTCGTTGTAGCTCTTCACGCCGATACCGCATTCCATGCCGGCACGGACTTCGGCCACGTCATCCTTGAAGCGACGCAGGGATTCCAGCTCGCCTTCGAAGATGACCACGTCTTCGCGCAGGACGCGGATCGGACGATTGCGGTGCACCATGCCCTCGGTGACCATGCAGCCGGCGACGGCGCCGAACTTGGGCGAACGGAAGACGTCACGCACCTCGGCGATACCCAGGATGTTCTCCCGGACGTCACTGCCCAGCATGCCGGTCAGCGCCTTCTTCACGTCTTCGATGATGTCGTAGATGACGTTGTAGTAGCGCATGTCGAGGCCTTCCTGCTCGACGATCTTCCGCGCCCCGGCATCGGCCCGGACGTTGAAGCCGAACAGCACGGCATTGGAAGCCAGCGCCAGGTTGGCATCGCTCTCGGTGATGCCACCGACGCCACCGCCGACCACCCGCACCTGGACTTCGTCGTTGCCCAGACCGGACAGCGAGCCCTGCAGCGCCTCGAGGGAGCCCCGCACATCGGACTTGAGCACGATGTTGAGGGTCTTCTTCTCGTCCTGGCCCATGTTCTCGAAGATGTTCTCGAGCTTGCCGGCGTGAGCGCGGGCCAGCTTGATCTCGCGGAACTTGCCCTGACGGAACAGCGCCACTTCGCGGGCCTTCTTCTCGTCGGTCAGCACGGTGAGCTCGTCACCGGCATCCGGGGTGCCGTCCAGGCCAAGGATCTCGACCGGGATGGACGGACCGGCTTCCTTGATCGGCTTGCCGTTCTCGTCGAGCATGGCGCGGATGCGGCCGAAGTTGACGCCGACCAGGGCCATGTCGCCCTGACGCAGGGTACCGTTCTGCACCAGCACGGTAGCCACCGGACCACGACCCTTGTCCAGGCGCGATTCGATGACCACGCCGCGACCGGGTGCTTCCGGGGTAGCGGTCAGTTCCAGGACCTCGGCCTGCAGCAGGATGGCTTCGAGCAGTTCGTCGACGCCGGTACCGGCCTTGGCCGAGACGTGTACGAACTGGGTGTCGCCGCCCCACTCTTCCGGGATCACCTGACGACCGGCCAGATCGTGCTTGACGCGATCCGGGTCGGCATCGGGCTTGTCGATCTTGTTGACCGCCACGACGATGGGTACACCCGCCGCCTTGGCGTGCTGGATGGCTTCCTCGGTCTGCGGCATGACGCCGTCATCGGCCGCGACGACCAGGATGACGATGTCGGTGGCCTTGGCACCGCGGGCACGCATCGCGGTGAACGCGGCGTGGCCAGGGGTATCCAGGAAGGTCACCATGCCACGCTCGGTTTCCACGTGGTAGGCACCGATGTGCTGGGTGATGCCACCGGCTTCGCCCGACGCGACCTTGGCGCGACGGATGTAGTCCAGCAGCGAGGTCTTGCCGTGGTCGACGTGACCCATGACGGTCACCACCGGCGCGCGGTGCAGGGCCTTGCCGCCCTCGAACTTGAGGGACTCGGCCAGCTGATCTTCCAGCGCGTTCTCGTTGACCAGCTTGACCTTGTGGCCCAGCTCTTCGGCCACCAGCTGCGCCGTCTCGCGGTCGAGCACCTGGTTGATGGTGGCGGGAGACCCCATCTTGAACATGAACTTGATGACTTCGGCGGCCTTCACCGACATCTGCTGAGCAAGCTCAGAGACGGTGATGGTCTCGCCTAGATTGACTTCGCGCACTACAGGTCCTGTCGGGCTCTGGAACCCGTGTTGGTTTCGCTTCTTGAGTCGCGACTTGCCACCGCGACCACCGCGCCGGCCAAAGCCTTCTTCCTCGTCGTCGCCACTGCGCACGGTACGGGGAGCTGCGACCTTGTCCTTGATCGACGGGCGATGTTGGGCGTTCTTGCGCTCGCGACGCTCGTCTTCGTCGCGCTTGCTGCTCGGCGCAGGATGCACGGGACGACGCGGCTCTTCGCGCTTGCGCTCGCCGGCCGGATCGGCCTTCTTGACCTCGGCGGCAGCCTCGGCAGCGGGTTGCTGCTCGGCCACCACGGCCGGGGCTTCCGACGCGGCCGGTGTCGCAGCCTCGGCGGCGACCGCCTGCTGCTGCGCGGCCTGGGCAGCGGCTTCGGCCTGCTGCTGGGCAGCCGCTTCGGCGGCGCGCTGAGCTTCTTCCTCGGCACGTGCCTGGGCCGCAGCCTCGTCGGCCGCGCGCTGGGCTTCCTGCTCGCGGCGCTGTTCGGCCTCGAGTTCAGCGGTACTGCGCTTGACGAAGGTCTTCTTCTTGCGCACTTCGACGCTGACTGTCTTGCTGCCGGCCACTTTCAGCGTGGTCTGGGTCTTGCGCTGCAGGGTGATCTTGCTCGGCTCGTCGAGCTGCGCCGTCCCCTTGAGATGCGTCAGCAGGGCCTGCTTCTCCGCATCGCTCACCAGCTGCTCAGCACTGCTGTGCGTCAGACCTGCCTCGCGCATCTGCTGTAGCAGACGTTCCACCGGCGTATTGACCGTTTGGGCCAGTTCTTTCACCGTGACTTGCGTCATGCACTTCTCTCCTCAGACTGCGCCGCTTACTCGAACCAATGGGCACGGGCAGCCATGATCAGCTTGCCGGCACGCTCTTCGGTCATGCCGTTGATGTCGAGCAGGTCGTCGATCGACTGCTCGGCGAGCTCTTCGCGATTCACCACGCCACGCTGGGCCAGCGCGCTGGCGAGCTGGGGGTCCATGCCGTCGAGGGTCAGCAGATCTTCGCTGGGGCTCTTCTGTTCTTCGGTCGCGATGGCCCGGGTCAGCAGGCGATCCTTGGCCCGGGTACGCAGCTCGTTGACGATGTCTTCGTCGAAGCCATCGATGTTGAGCATCTCTTCCATGGGCACGTAGGCCACTTCCTCGAGGGAGGTGAAGCCTTCTTCCACCAGCACCTGCGCCAGCTCCTCGTCGACATCCAGCTCGTCGATGAAGCGCTGGATGATGTCGCCGGTCTCGGCCTGCTGCTTGGCGTTGATGTCCGCCTCGGTCATCACGTTGAGCGTCCAGCCGGTCAGCTGACTGGCCAGGCGCACGTTCTGACCGCCACGGCCAATGGCCTGGGCCAGGTTGTCCTCGGCGACGGCGATGTCCATGGTACGGCTGTCTTCGTCGACGATGATCGAGGCGACTTCGGCCGGGGCCATGGCGTTGATGACGAACTGCGCCGGATTGTCGTCCCAGAGGACGATGTCGACCCGCTCGCCACCCAGCTCACCGGATACCGCCTGGACGCGCGAACCGCGCATGCCGATGCAGGCACCCTGGGGATCGATGCGCTTGTCCTTGGAACGGACGGCGATCTTGGCCCGCGAACCCGGATCCCGGGCGGCGGCCATGACATCGATCAGCTGCTCGGAAATTTCCGGCACCTCGATGCGGAACAGCTCGATCAGCATCTGCGGATCGGTACGCGACAGCATCAGCTGCGGACCGCGGTTCTCCGTGCGGATTTCCTTGAGCAGGGCACGCAGACGCACGCCCATGCGGAAGGTCTCGCGGGGAATGATGTGCTCGCGCGGCAGCAGCGCCTCGGCATTGTTGCCCAGGTCGACGATCACGCTGTCACGGGTGACCTTCTTGACGGTACCGGAGATGATCTCGCCGACCTTCTCGCGATAGGCGTCCACCACCTGAGCCCGCTCGGCCTCGCGCACCTTCTGCACGATCACCTGCTTGGCGGTCTGGGCGGCGATCCGACCGAATTCGATGGACTCGATCTTTTCTTCGATCACTTCACCGGCCTTGACGCCGGGATGCTCTTCCTGGGCGTCTTCCACCGTCAGATGCGAATCGGGCAGCTGATAGTCTTCGTCTTCCACCACGGTCCAGCGACGGAAGGTTTCGTAGCTGCCGTTGTGTCGGTTGATCGACACCCGCAGATCCACATCTTCTTCATAGCGCTTCTTGGTAGCCGTGGCGAGAGCCAACTCCAGTGCCTCGAAGATGACGCCGGGTGGAACACCCTTCTCGTTCGAAACAGATTCCACTACCAGCAGAACTTCTTTGCTCATCTTACGCCTCGTATTCGCAATCCTTGGGATCCGCGGTCTCGCGCTCAAATCACTCGAAACGGGGAACGACGTTGGCCTTGTCGATCATCTCGATGGGCAGCAGATACTCATGCTCGTCCACCTGCACCACGACGTCCTGGTCTTCCACACCGCGCAGCAAACCCTGGAAATTACGTCGCCCTTCGAAGGGCGACCGAAGTTTGACCTTGACCTGTTCACCGGCGTGGGCAGCGAATTGCTCCAGCGTGAACAGCGGTCTATCCATACCGGGGGAAGACACCTCGAGGGTGTATTCATTGGTGATGGGATCTTCCACATCGAGTACGCCACTTACCTGGCGACTGACGGCCTCGCAATCTTCGACGAGAATGCCGTTGGGATGATCGATATAGACACGCAGTAGCGAATGCCGCCCTTGGGAGATGTACTCGACACCCCAGCAGACATAGCCAAGCGCCTCGACGACGGGGGCCAGCAAGGCCTGCAACTGTTCTAGCTTGCTCGACACCTGGTTGCCTCGCGTTTTTTGAGAATAAAAAATGGGCATTACGCCCATCCCTAAGAGGTCTGCGCAAGAAAGCGCGACCCGAACTGTCCAGCCAACAAAAAGCCCCTATAAAGGGGCTTTAAAAAACTGGTTGCGGGGGCTGGATTTGAACCAACGACCTTCGGGTTATGAGCCCGACGAGCTACCAGACTGCTCCACCCCGCGTCAAAGCTGGAGCGAGATTATATTCAACTGAACTCTAGGAGTCAACCTACTCTCTCGCCGCGTCCTGCAGGACGTCTTTGCTATTTGGTGCCGAAGATGGGACTCGAACCCATACAGCCTGTGGCCACTACCCCCTCAAGATAGCGTGTCTACCAATTCCACCACTTCGGCATGAAACTTTTGAAACCTACTTGGACTCCTGGGGCACGTCCCCGGAAGTACCACCCTGGGCAGCGCTAGGCTGGCTCAGGGGAACATCGTTACCATCCTGCTTCGGCTGAGGAGCCTGCTGGACCGGCTGAGTGGGCAGACCCACTTCGCGCAGACTCAGCGCATGGTTCTTGGCGAAGTACGCCAGACCCAGGCTAGTCGCGAAAAAAACCGCGGCTAGTATAGCAGTAAAGCGACTCAGAAAGGTAGCAGAACCTTGGCTACCGAATACGGTACCCGAGGCGCCCGCACCAAAGGATGCACCGGCTTCGGCACCCTTGCCCTGCTGCATCAATACCAGCACGATCAGGCCAAGCGCCATCAGCAAGTGGATCACGACAACTGCAGTTTCCAACATTATCCACGTCCTGCAGCGCGGCAAATCGCACTGAACTCTTCAGCATTCAGGGAGGCCCCACCTACCAGCCCCCCATCGATATCCGGCATGCCGAACAATTCGGCAGCGTTGGCGGCCTTGACACTGCCGCCATACAACAACTGAAGGCCTTCAGCGACCCCAGCATCGGCCTCGCGCACCAGGGCGCGAATCGCCGCATGAACCTCTTGCGCCTGCTCCGGCGTCGCCGTGAGCCCCGTACCTATCGCCCAGACCGGCTCGTAGGCCACGACGGCATTGGCGAACGCTGCCACTCCAACCGCATCGATGACCGCCTTCAGCTGGCCACCCACCACGTCCAGAGTGCGCTCGGCCTCCCGCTCCTCACGGGTTTCGCCGACGCAGAGCACGGGAATCATCCCGCCCTCCTGAATGGCCGCGAATTTCTTCGCCACCACCACATCATCCTCGCCTAGCAGCGCACGTCGCTCGGAGTGCCCCACCAGTACGTAGCGGCAACCGAATTCTGCCAACTGGGTCGAGGACACCTCACCAGTCAGAGCCTTCTCGCCCGCGACGGGAGCACAGGTCTGAGCTCCCACCATCAGCGACGTTCCCGCCAACGCTTCAGCCACCCCTGGCAGATGCACCAATGTCGGAATCACCACGACATCGACACCCGCCGCGCCATCCAACCCTTTCAAGCCTGCGACCAGCGCCGACACGCCTTGCAGCGAGCCATGCATTTTCCAGTTACCGGCAACCAGGGAACGACGCATGCGTTTTACCTCAGGGAGCGAAGTGGGCGCAGATGTTACTCAATCGAAAACAAGCATGCAAGCAAATCAAGCACATACCTCGGTTATCAACTGAGCGAGGGCTTCCGCATGGGCCCGCACCTCTCGTTCGTTCTCGCCCTCGACCATGACCCGCAACAGCGGCTCGGTCCCGGATTTGCGCAGCAGCACCCGTCCCTTGCCGGCCATCTTCTCGGTCACCTCGGCACTGGCCTGCTTGACCCGTGGATGCTCCAGGGGATCCTGGCCGCCACCGAATCTCACGTTGATCAGCACCTGCGGGCACTTGCGCAGCGCCATGCGCGCCTGGGCCAGGGTCTGGCCGGCATTGCGCAGGGCGATCAGCACCTGCAGCGCGGCGATGGTGGCGTCTCCGGTGGTGGTGTACTGGCAGCAGACCACGTGCCCGGAATTCTCGCCCCCCAGCACCCAGTTGCGCTCCAGCAGTTCGGCCATCACATAGCGATCCCCGACCTTGGCGCGCACGAAGGGAATATCCAGCTCGGCCAGGCCCAGCTCGAGTCCGAGATTGCTCATCAGGGTACCTACCACCCCACCCTCGAGGCGGCCGCGGCGCTTGAGGTCGCGAGCGATCAGATAGAGGAGCTCGTCGCCATCTACCGCCGCCCCGGTGTGATCCACCATCAGCACCCGGTCGCCGTCGCCATCGAAGGCGATGCCAATGTCGGCATGCTGGTCGAGCACTGCCTGCTGCAGCCCTTCCAGGTGAGTGGAGCCGCAATCCTTGTTGATGTTGAGTCCGTCCGGCTGCACGCCCAGCACGCTGACGTCCGCCCCCAGTTCGCGGAAGACGCTGGGCGCGATCTTGTAGGTAGCGCCATTGGCGCAATCCAGCACGATCTTCATGCCGGCGAAGCTGGTCCCGGTAGGCACACTGCTCTTGCAGAACTCGATGTAGCGCCCGGCGGCATCATTGATGCGCGAGACCTTGCCGATACGCGCCGAGTCGACCACGGTCATGGGCGTATCGAGCAGTTCCTCGATCATGGTCTCGAGTTCATCGGGCAGCTTGGTGCCGGCGCCGGAAAAGAACTTGATGCCATTGTCGTAGTAGGGATTGTGCGACGCACTGATAACGATGCCGGCGCTGGCCTGGAAGGTCCGCGTCAGGTAGGCGATCCCTGGCGTGGGCATGGGACCGAGCAGCATGACGTCGGCGCCGGCGGCGGACAGCCCGGCTTCCAGTGCCGATTCGAACATGTAGCCCGAGTTGCGGGTGTCCTTGCCGACCAGCACCCGGCAACCACCGCGGCTGCGAAAGGCGATACCGGCCGCCCAGCCCAGCTTGAGCATGAAATCCGGGGTAATGGGATACGTCCCGACCTTGCCGCGAATGCCATCGGTTCCAAAATACTTTCTTGCCATCAGTTCTGTTCCTGCCTGAAGCCTTCGACTGCGGTGATCATCTTCACCACGTCCACCGTTTCCGCCACATCATGGACCCTGAGGATCTGCGCGCCCTTGACCAGTGCCAGCGCCGCCAGGGCCAGACCGCCCGCCAGACGACCTTCCACAGGCCGCCCGGTGACCGCGCCGATCATGCTCTTGCGCGAGACACCCACCAGCAAGGGTAGCCCAAAGGCGAGCAACTCGGCCTGTCGCCTGAACAGTTCGAGGTTGTGCTCGAGGGTCTTGGCGAAGCCATAGCCTGGATCCAGCACCAGCCGCTGACGGGAGATGCCGACCGCTTCGCAGCGGGCCACCTGCTCGGCGAGAAAGGCGCCTACCTCGCCTGCGACATCGGCATAGACGGGCGCCTGCTGCATGGTGCCGGGCTCGCCGCGCATGTGCATCAGGCAGATCGCCAGGTCGGTCGCGGCCGCCGTCTCGAGGGCACCGGGCCGACGCAGCGAGCGCACGTCATTGATCAGACCGGCACCCGCCCTGGCGCCTTCGCGCATGACCGCGGGCGTGGAAGTATCCATGGAAATCACGACATCGAGCTCGCGGGCGATCGCCTCGATCACCGGCACGACCCGATCGAGCTCTTCCGCTTCGGATACTGCGGGCGCCCCCGGGCGCGTGGACTCGCCCCCGACATCGATGATGGCCGCACCCGCCGACACCATTCCCTCGGCATGGCGCAGGGCGCTCTCGACCGCCGTATAGCGACCACCATCGGAAAAGGAGTCGGGAGTGACGTTGAGGATGCCCATGACTTTGGGCGCGTCAAAAACAAGAACCCGATTGCCGCAAGGCAATCGGGTCGAAGGAAGCGGATTGAACATGGGTGTTTCAGTGTTCTCCGGCCGGACCACCGATGGGGGTTTCCGGACGATCGCTACCACTCTGCGGCGCCGGAGCGTCACCGGTAGGACCGCCACGGTCATGCCAGTCACGCGGCTCACGCGGGACCTTGCCGGCCATGATGTCGTCGATCTGATCGGAGTCGATGGTCTCGTACTTCATCAGGGCATCGGCCATGAGTTCGAGCTTGTCGCGGTTCTCGTCCAACAGGCGCTTAGCCGTGCCATAGCAGTCGTCGATGATCCGGCGAATTTCCAGGTCGATCTGCTTGGCGGTCTCGCCCGACATGTTGCCGGCGCCGCCACCACCCGAACGACCCAGATAGCCTTCGTTCTCTTCCTCGCCATACAGCAGCGGGCCGAGTTTCTCGGACAGGCCCCACTTGGTGACCATGTTCCGCGCCAGGGAGGTCGCGCGCATGATGTCGTTGGAGGCACCGGTGGTCACCCCCTCGAAGCCCAGGGTCATTTCCTCGGCGATACGGCCGCCGAACAGCGAGCAGATCTGACTTTCCAGCGCACGCTTGGATAGGCTGTAGCGGTCCTCCTCGGGGAGGAACATGGTTACGCCCAGTGCGCGACCACGAGGAATGATGGAGACCTTGTAGACCGGATCGTGTTCGGGCACCAGGCGACCGACGATGGCGTGACCCGCTTCGTGGTAGGCGGTGTTGCGCTTCTCCTTCTCGGACATGACCATGGTCTTGCGCTCTGCGCCCATCATGATCTTGTCCTTGGCCAGCTCGAACTCGCGCATGTCGACGATGCGCTTGTTAGCGCGGGCGGCGAACAGCGAAGCCTCGTTGACCAGGTTGGCCAGATCGGCACCGGAGAAACCCGGGGTACCGCGGGCGATGACGCCGGCGTCCACGCGCTCGCCGACCGGCACCTTGCGCATGTGCACCTTGAGGATCTGTTCGCGACCGCGGATGTCCGGGAGACCGACCACCACCTGGCGATCGAAGCGGCCGGGACGCAGCAGGGCCGGGTCGAGCACATCAGGACGGTTGGTAGCAGCGATGACGATGATGCCATCGTTCATCTCGAAGCCATCCATCTCGACCAGCAGCTGGTTCAGGGTCTGCTCGCGCTCGTCGTGACCACCGCCCATGCCGTTGCCACGGTGGCGACCGACCGCATCGATCTCGTCGATGAAGATGATGCAGGGCGCGTGCTTCTTGGCTTGGTCGAACATGTCACGGACGCGGCTGGCGCCGACACCGACGAACATTTCGACGAAATCCGAACCGGAAATGGTGAAGAACGGCACCTTGGCCTCACCGGCCACGGCCTTGGCCAGCAGCGTCTTGCCGGTACCCGGCGAGCCGACCATCAGGACACCGCGGGGAATACGACCACCCAGGCGTTGGAACTTGCCTGGATCACGGAGGAATTCGACCAGCTCGGTGACTTCTTCCTTGGCTTCGTCGCAACCGGCGACATCGGCGAAGGTGGTCTTGACCTGGTCTTCCGACAGCAGTCGCGCCTTGCTCTTGCCAAAGCTCATGGGACCGCCGCGACCGCCAGCGCCTCCCTGCATCTGGCGCATGAAGAACATGAAGACGGCGATGATCACCAGGATCGGGAAGCTGGCCACCAGCAACTGAGTCCAGATGCTCTGCTGCTCGGGCTGCTTGCCGGTGATGGTGACGCTGTTGTTGACCAGATCGCCGATCAGGCCATTGTCCTGGATCGCCGGACGGATGGTCTTGAAGGGATCGCCATCACGATGCTTACCGGTGATGACATAGCCATCCACGGTCACGCTCTCGATCTGCCCGTCCTTCACCTGCTGGATGAAGTCGGAGTAGTTGAGCGTCTGGGGTTCGTTGGGGCTGGAGAAGTTGTTCATCACGGTGACGAGCACCGCGGCGATGATCAGCCACAGGATCAGATTCTTTGCCATGTCGTTCAATTGACTACCCTCTGCGCCGGTTTCGTGGGTAAACCGTTCGAAGCGAAACCGGCAGTGACCGGTAAGTTACTACACAAAGCCTGGCCCACGGCAGACATCGTCTGTAACGCTATATGAGTCTTCTGCCTTTGACTCTAGGGCAAGGCAGACGTTGCGGCCATCAATTCTCTCAATTGCCCCTAAAACCGCGACCCAATAGATATTGCTGGGGCGATCTGGTCCCGCGACGCGGACGGCGGCGCCAGAGCCCTGCTCGAAGGACTCACGCCATCTTCGTCCCGCAGGCCCCTGGATCGATCCATCGCACTCAGCTCGCTCATATGGGGGCCCCATGAAAAATAACAAGGCCCTTCGATGCTCGCGACGAGGTCTTCGTGGCGCACCGACTTGACCGGAGGCCCGTCGCGGTGTTCCTTGAGCCGACCAGGCAGGCGTTGCAGGGCGCGCGGGTAAGTTTTCGCGTATCGCTGGGCGGCACGTGGCAGCTGGGATAAACTGTCCGGCTTTTATCCGGGGTGAATTATGGCGCTCAACAACGAGCTTAAAAAGCGGTTCAAGGCGATCGGTCATCAACTCAAGCCGGTGGTCACCATCAGCGAGAACGGCCTGAGCGAAGGCGTGCTGGGCGAGCTCGACCGTGCGCTCAACGATCACGAGCTGATCAAGATCAAGCTGGCCGTCACGGAGCGGGAAGACCGCCGGGCCCTGATCGACGAACTGTGCGCGTCGAGCAAGGCGGAGCTGGTGCAGGTCATCGGCAAGATGGCGCTGATCTACCGCAAGGCGCGCGAGCAGAATCGCAATCTCTCCAACGTGGTGCGCTATACCGTCTGACTGTCCGGCGCACGCCCAGGAACGGGCTGCAGCACCAGGATCAGACCGCAGAGCAGCAGGACCAGGTAGCCGGCCAGGGCGGTCGGCCCAGTCCAGAAGCGCGCCAGTTCGTTCTGCAGCACGACAGCCAGCGCACTGGCCAGCAGCAGCTGGCCGCGCAGATCGCGCCACAGGGCGCCCACGCCGGCCCACCACACCAGCACCACGATCTGGGTAAAGACCCCACCGCCTGCGGCGCTGAGCATCATGCGCAGCAACTCTTCACGCCCGGACTGGATCAGCAGCGGTGCCCAGCCCGCCTGGGCGAGCGCCACGGGGATGCACAGGTGCAGGGCGACCAGCGGACCGACCCAGAACACCTGAGCCAGCTGCCAGGCTGCTGCGAGCAGCCTGGCGAGCCAGCCGCTGGCGCGACGATCAGACGTGACGGACGGCGACAATTTCGTATTCGACATCGCCACCCGGGGTCTTCACCAGCACCACGTCCCCCTCTTCCTTGCCGATCAGGGCGCGGGCGATGGGCGAACCCACCGACAGCTTGCCCTGCTTGATGTCCGCCTCGTCGTCACCGACGATCTGGTAGGTCACGGTCTCGTCGGTCTCGGTGTTGGCGATCTCCACGGTGGTACCGAAGATCACCTTGCCGGTGTGCGGCAGGGCGGTCACATCGATCACCTGAGCATTCTGCAGGCGCCCTTCGATATCGCGGATCCGCGCCTCGACCATGCCCTGCTGTTCGCGGGCGGCGTGGTACTCGGCGTTCTCCTTGAGGTCACCCAGCTCACGCGCTTCGGCGATGGCCTGGGTGATCTGCGGACGCAGCTCGGTCTTGAGGTGCTTGAGCTCGTCCTCCAGGGCACGGGCGCCCTGGACGGTCATGGGGTACTTGGTCATGCCTTAACTCCTGCATGCAGATCTTGCAGCCGGCGCACGGTCTTCTCGGCGCCGAATTTCAAAGCTTCGCAAATGGCCTGGCCGCCGGCAATGGTGGTGGTGCAGCACAGCTTGTGCTGCAGCGCGTTGCGGCGGATCGAGTAGGAATCGGCGATGGACTGCCGGCCTTCGGTGGTGTTGATGATCAGGGTGACCTCGTCGTTCTTGATCATGTCGACCACATGGGGACGGCCTTCGGTCACCTTGTTCACGCGACGCACCGGCAGACCGGCCGCCTCGATCACCCGCGCGGTACCGGCGGTGGCGACGACCTCGAAGCCGAGGCCGACCAGATCGCGAGCGACCTGCACGGCTTCGGGCTTGTCGTCGTCACGCACGCTGATGAAGGCGCAGCCGGAGTTCGGCAGGATCTCGTTGGCACCCAGCTGGGCCTTGGCGAAGGCTTCGCCGAAGCTGTCGCCAACGCCCATCACCTCGCCGGTGGACTTCATCTCCGGGCCGAGAATGGGGTCGACGCCGGGGAACTTGTTGAAGGGGAAGACCGCTTCCTTGACGCTGAAGAACGGCGGAATGATCTCCTGGGTGAAGCCGACTTCGGCCAGGGTCTTGCCGGCCATGACCCGGGCGGCCACCTTGGCCAGGGACTCGCCGATGCACTTGGAGACGAAGGGCACGGTACGGGAGGCGCGCGGGTTGACCTCGATGACGTAGATGTCTTCGCCCTGCACGGCCATCTGCACGTTCATCAGACCGATCACGCCGAGCTCCAGGGCCATCTTCTTGACCTGCTCGCGGATCTCGTCCTGGATGTGCTTGGGCAGCGAATAGGGCGGCAGCGAGCAGGCGGAGTCACCGGAGTGCACGCCGGCCTGTTCGATGTGCTGCATGATGGCGCCGATCACCACGGTCTGGCCGTCGCACACCGCATCCACGTCCACCTCGATGGCGCAGTTGAGGAAGTGGTCGAGCAGCACGGGGCTGTCGTTGGACACCTTCACCGCTTCGCGCATGTAGCGCTTGAGTTCTTCTTCCTGGTAGACGATCTCCATCGCGCGGCCGCCCAGCACGTAGGAGGGACGGACCACCATCGGATAGCCGATGTTCTTGGACAGGGCCAGGGCCTCGTCTTCGCTGCGCGCGGTGGCGTTGGCCGGCTGACGCAGGTTCAGGCGCTGCACCATCTGCTGGAAGCGTTCGCGGTCTTCGGCGCGGTCGATGGCGTCGGGACTGGTGCCGATGATGGGCACACCGGCCTCTTCCAGGGCGCGGCAGAGCTTGAGCGGGGTCTGGCCGCCGTACTGGACGATGACGCCCTTGGGCTGCTCGACGCGGACGATCTCCAGTACGTCCTCCAGGGTCACCGGCTCGAAGAACAGGCGATCGGAGGTGTCGTAGTCGGTGGAGACGGTTTCCGGGTTGCAGTTGACCATGATGGTCTCGTAGCCATCTTCACGCATGGCCAGGGCCGCGTGCACGCAGCAGTAGTCGAACTCGATGCCTTGGCCGATGCGGTTGGGACCGCCACCGAGGATCATGATCTTGTCGCGACCGCTGGGCTTGGCCTCGCACTCTTCCTCGTAGGTGGAGTAGAGATAGGCGGTATCGGTGGCGAATTCGGCGGCGCAGGTGTCCACCCGCTTGTACACCGGCAGCACCTTGAGCTTGTGGCGATGGGCCCGCAGGTTCTTCTCGGTGACGCCGAGCAGCTTGGCCAGGCGCGCATCGGAGAAGCCCTTGCGCTTGAGCTTGCGCATCAGGTCGTAGTCGAGGTCGGCCAGACCCAGGGTCTTGATGCGCTCCTCGTCCTTGATCAGGTCTTCGATCTGCACCAGGAACCAGGGATCGATGCGGGTCAGCTCGAAGACCTTGTCCAGGCTGTAGCCCTGGCGGAAGGCGTCGCCGATGTACCAGATGCGATCGGCGCCCGGCACGGTCAGCTCGCGCTTGAGGGTGCCGTCGGCTTCGGGATCGGCCGGATCCAGCTTGGGATCGAAGCCGACCACGCCGACTTCCAAGCCACGCAGGGCTTTCTGCAGGGATTCCTGGAAGGTACGGCCGATGGACATGACCTCGCCCACGGATTTCATCTGGGTGGTCAGACGGGCATCGGCCTTGGGGAATTTCTCGAAGGCGAAGCGCGGGATCTTGGTGACCACGTAGTCGATGGCCGGCTCGAAGGACGCCGGGGTACGACCGCCGGTGATGTCGTTCTGCAGCTCGTCCAGGGTGTAGCCGACCGCCAGCTTGGCGGCGATCTTGGCGATGGGGAAGCCGGTGGCCTTGGAGGCCAGTGCCGAGGAACGCGACACCCGCGGGTTCATCTCGATCACTACCATGCGCCCGGTGTTGGGGCAGATGCCGAACTGGACATTGGAGCCGCCGGTCTCGACCCCGATCTCGCGCAGCACCGCCAGGGAGGCGTTGCGCATGATCTGATATTCCTTGTCGGTCAGCGTCTGGGCCGGGGCCACGGTGATGGAGTCACCGGTGTGCACGCCCATGGGATCGAAGTTCTCGATGGAGCAGACGATGATGCAGTTGTCCTTCTTGTCGCGGACCACCTCCATCTCGTATTCCTTCCAGCCGATCAGGGATTCGTCGATCAGCAGCTCGTTGGTCGGCGACAGGTCCAGACCGCGGGTGCAGATCTCCTCGAATTCCTCGCGGTTGTAGGCGATGCCGCCACCGGTGCCACCCATGGTGAAGCTCGGCCGGATGATGCAGGGGAAGCCGACCTTCTCCAGCACGCCGTAGGCTTCTTCCATGCTGTGGGCGATGCCCGAGACCGGGCAGGCCAGGCCGATATCCTTCATGGCCTTGTCGAAGCGCGAGCGATCCTCGGCCTTGTCGATGGTGTCGGCGTTGGCACCGATCATCTCGACGCCGAATTTCTCCAGCACGCCGTGACGCTCCAGGTCCAGGGCGCAGTTCAGCGCGGTCTGGCCACCCATGGTCGGCAGCAGGGCGTCGGGGCGCTCCTTCTCGATGATCTTGGCCACGGTGGCCCACTTGATCGGCTCGATGTAGGTGGCGTCGGCCATCGACGGGTCGGTCATGATGGTGGCCGGATTGGAGTTCACCAGGATGACGCGGAAGCCTTCCTCGCGCAGGGCCTTGCAGGCCTGGGCGCCGGAATAGTCGAACTCGCAGGCCTGGCCGATGACGATGGGGCCGGCCCCGAGGATCAGGATGCTCTTGATGTCTGTACGCTTAGGCATGGGCTTCTCGAATGCAGGTAATCAGGTCAGGGTTGCGGTGGCCAGCTTCACACCGAACCCCACGAACAGGGCGCCGACGCCACCGGTGGCGCCCGCGCTGAGGCGACGCCGCTGACGGAACCAGGCCGCCAGGCGAACGCCGCAGAAAATCAGGAACGACAGGTAGCAGAAGCT
The DNA here is from genome assembly GCF_000730625.1 of Pseudomonas oryzihabitans NBRC 102199. Classification (GTDB taxonomy): domain Bacteria; phylum Pseudomonadota; class Gammaproteobacteria; order Pseudomonadales; family Pseudomonadaceae; genus Chryseomonas; species Chryseomonas oryzihabitans. The sequence goes on from NZ_BBIT01000025.1 coordinate 49,567, forward strand.
GATCGCTTCCAGTACCGCGCCCAGCACCAGGAAGGACAGCGCCGGATGGGCGTAACCGGGGTCCACGAACTGGATGAAGAAGGAAACGAAGAACAGGATCGCCGTCGGGTTCGACAGGCTCAGCAGCAGCGCCTTGCGGAACGGCTGGTGGACGTCTTCGCGCAGGGTCGCCTCGGCCTGGCCCTGGGCCGGGCTGCGCCAGGACTTGAGTCCGCCGCGCAACATGCCCCAGCCGAGGTAGAACAGCTACGCCGCGCCCAGATACTTGAGGATCTGGAAGAACAGCGGCTCGGCCTTGAGCAGCGAGGCAACGCCCAGCGCCGAGAGCAGCATCAGCACGGCGTCACCGAGGAACACGGCCGAGGCCGCCTGGTAGCCGCTGCGAATGCCGCGCTGGGCACTGGTGGCCAGCACGAAGAAGGAATTGGGGCCGGGCAACAGGATGACGAACAGGGTCCCGACCACATAGGTCCAGAAGTCGATGACACCCAGATTCGCCAGCATGAGCGCTACCCTCCTCCCGTCTTAGCGGCGTGCCGCCATGGCCTGGATGAACTTGTCGAACAGCGGCGCCACGTCGTGCGGGCCAGGGCTCGCCTCGGGGTGACCCTGGAAGCTGAAGGCGACCTTGTCGGTACGCTCGATGCCCTGCAGGGTGCCATCGAACAGCGACTTGTGGGTGGCCCGCACATTGGCCGGCAGGCTGGCCTCGTCCACGGCGAAACCGTGGTTCTGGCTGGTGATCATCACCACGCCGCTGTCGAGATCCTGCACCGGATGGTTGGCGCCGTGGTGACCGTTGGGCATCTTCACCGTCTTGGCGCCGGAAGCCAGGGCCAGCAACTGGTGGCCCAGGCAGATGCCGAACACCGGAATCTCGGTTTCCAGGACGTCCTGGATCGCCTTGATGGCGTAGTCGCACGGTTCGGGATCGCCCGGGCCGTTGGCCAGGAAGATGCCGTCGGGTTGCAGCGCCAGGGCTTCGCTGGCCGGGGTCTGGGCCGGCAGCACGGTGATGCGGCAGCCACGGGCCACCAGCATGCGCAGGATGTTCAGCTTGACGCCATAGTCGAAGGCCACCACGTGATAGGGCAGCTGCTCGGCCGGGATCTCGGCGTGGCTGTCGGTTTCCAGCGACCAGACGCCGGAGCGCCACTCGTAGCGCTCCTTGACGCTGACTTCCTTGGCCAGGTCCATGCCCTTGAGGCCGGGGAAGGCGCGGGCCAGTTCCAGGGCGCGCTCCTCGGTGGCGTCTTCGCCGGTAAGGATGCAGCCATCCTGAGCGCCCTTCTCGCGGAGGATGCGGGTCAGTCGACGGGTGTCGATACCGGCGATGGCGATGGTGCCGTTCTCCTTGAGATAGTCCGGCAGCGACTGCTTGTTGCGCCAGTTGCTGGCCAGCAGCGGCAGGTCGCGGATGATCAGCCCGGCGGCCCACACCTGGGCGGCCTCGCCATCCTGCGGCGTGGTGCCGGTGTTGCCGATGTGCGGATAGGTCAGGGTGACGATCTGCTTCGCATAGGAAGGATCGGTCAGGATTTCCTGGTAGCCGGTCATGGCGGTGTTGAACACCACTTCGCCGACCGTGTGGCCGTCGGCACCGATGGATTCACCGCGAAAGATGCTGCCATCGGCAAGTGCGAGTATGGCTGGCTTAGTCAAGAAGACCTCCGAAAATCAAGCCTTGGCGGGCAAACGCAGGGTGCAAAAAAACGGGATGACATCTCGAAGAGTCATCCCGTTTTAATGTTGTGATTTCATTCTGCGCTAGCTTTTAGTGGATACACTAAAGCTGCATTGTACACGAATTGATCACGGCTGGCACCCCCGCAAGGGGATCAGCGCAACTCCAGCACGTCCTGCATGTCATATAGCGCCGGCTGTTTGTCCTTGAGCCAGAGGGCCGCGCGCACCGCGCCTTTGGCGAAGGTCATGCGGCTGGAGGCCTTGTGGGTGATCTCGACCCGCTCGCCTTCGCTGGCGAACAGCACCGTGTGATCGCCCACCACGTCGCCAGCGCGCACGGTGGCGAAGCCGATGGTCTGGCGGTCGCGGGCACCGGTCTGGCCCTCGCGGCCATAGACGGCCACCTCTTCCAGATCGCGACCCAGCGCCTGGGCAACGACCTCGCCCATGCGCAAGGCGGTCCCCGAAGGCGCATCGACCTTGTGCCTGTGGTGCGCCTCGATGATCTCGATGTCGACCTCGTCACCCAGCACGCGGGCGGCGGTGTCGAGCAGCTTGAGGCAGAGATTGACGCCGACGCTGAAGTTGGCGGCGAAGACGATGGGAATTTCCTTGCTCGCTTCCAGCAGGGTCAGCTTCTGCTCGGCGGTGAAGCCGGTGGTGCCGATCACCATGGCCTTCCTGGCCTTGCGGCAGAGCGCCAGATTCTGCAGGGTCACGTTGGGATGGGTGAAGTCGATGAGCACATCGAAATCATCCAGCACCCGCGCCAGATCGCCCGACAGCATCACTCCGTTGCGGCCGATACCGGCGAGTTCGCCGGCGTCGGCACCTACCAGACTGCTTTCCGGGCGATCCACCGCGGCGGTGAGACCGGCAGCGCCCTGGGTCTGCTGGACCGCCTCGATCAGGGTCTTGCCCATGCGCCCCGCGGCGCCCATTACAGCTATACGTCGCATCATCAGCTCCAGGCTGCTGGCCGGGCGCCGCCTCGCGACGGCGCCCCTGCCGGTTTAGAGGTCGTCGAAGAAGCGCTTCATGCCGTCGAACCAGCCACTGGCCCGGGGCGAATGGGAGCTGTCGCTCTGCAGGGTGTTACGGAACTCCTCGAGCAGCTCGCGCTGACGCCGGCTCAGGTTGACCGGAGTCTCCACCACCACCTTGCACATCAGGTCGCCGGCGCCGCCACCGCGCACAGGCGTCACGCCCTTGCCGCGCAGGCGGAACATCTTGCCGGTCTGGGTGCCCTCGGGAATCTTCAGCTTGACGCGGCCATCCAGGGTCGGCACTTCCAGCTCGCCACCCAGGGCGGCGTCGGTGAAGTTGATCGGCACCTCGCAATAGAGGTGCTTGCCGTCGCGCTGGAAGATCGAGTGCTCGCGCACATTGACCACGACATAGAGATCGCCACTGGGGCCACCCAGGGTCCCCGCCTCGCCTTCGCCGGTCAGGCGGATGCGGTCGCCGGTGTCGACGCCTGCGGGCACCTTGACCGACAGGGTCTTCTGCTCTTCCACGCGCCCCTGACCATGACAGGCGTTGCAGGGCTCGGGAATGATCTTGCCGCTGCCGTGGCAGCGCGGGCAGGTCTGCTGGACCGAGAAGAAGCCCTGCTGCATGCGCACCTGGCCGATGCCACCGCAGGTGGGGCAGGTGGACGCCGAGGTACCCGGCTTGGCGCCATTGCCATCGCAGACCTTGCACTCGACCAGGGTGGGCACGCGAATGGTGACCGTGGTCCCACGCACCGCCTCTTCCAGATCCAGGTCCAGGGTGTAGCGCAGGTCGGCACCGCGCTGCGGGCCGCCGCGTCCACCGGCGCCACCGCGTCCGCCAAAGAAGTCGCTGAAGACATCGCCGAAGATGTCGGAGAAGCTCGCGCCTCCCGCCGCGCCACCGAAACCGCCGCCGCCCATGCTCGGATCGACGCCAGCATGGCCGTACTGGTCGTAGGCCGAGCGCTTGCCCGCATCGGACAGCACTTCGTAGGCCTCGGCGGCCTCCTTGAACTGCTCTTCGGCAGCCGCGTCCCCCGGATTGCGATCCGGGTGGTATTTCATCGCCAGGCGTCGGTAGGCCTTCTTGAGCTCGGCTTCGCTGGCGCCGCGCTCGACCCCGAGCACCTCATAGTAATCACGTTTGGCCATAGACTTTCTGCACCTTAAATTTTCTCACCCTCCAGACACGCCAACGCGGGAGCAGGCTCCCGCGTGGCGGATCCGACGGGCCGAAGCCCGCCAGGTGCGGTAAGCACGGGGCTTACTTGTTGTCCTTCACTTCCTCGAACTCGGCATCGACCACGTCGTCGCCGGGCTTCTTGGCATCACCGTCCGCCTTGGCCGAGGCGCCTTCGGCACCGGCGCCAGCGCCCTGCTCGGAATAGAGCTTCTGGGCCAGCGGCGCGGAGGCCTGGGACAGGGCATTCATCTTGGCTTCGATGGCGTCCTTGTCGTCACCGCGTACGGCGGTTTCCAGTTCGCCAATGGCCTTCTCGATGGTGCTCTTCTCTTCCGCGGTGGCCTTGTCGCCCGCCTCGGTCAGCATCTTGCGGGTACCGTGCACCAGGGCATCACCCTGGTTGCGGGCCGCGGCCAGCTCTTCGAACTTGCGATCCTCGTCGGCATTGGCCTCGGCGTCACGCACCATCTGCTGAATCTCTTCCTCGGACAGACCGGAGGACGCCTTGATGACGATGGACTGCTGCTTGCCGGTGGCCTTGTCCTTGGCGGACACGTTGAGGATGCCGTTGGCGTCGATGTCGAAGGTCACCTCGATCTGCGGTACGCCACGCGGCGCCGGCGGGATCTCGGCCAGGTCGAACTTGCCCAGCGACTTGTTCTGCGCGGCCTGCTTGCGCTCGCCCTGCAGCACGTGGATGGTCACGGCGCCCTGGTTGTCGTCGGCGGTGGAGAATACCTGCGACTTCTTGGTCGGGATGGTGGTGTTCTTCTCGATCAGCGCGGTCATCACACCACCCATGGTCTCGATGCCCAGGGTCAGCGGGGTGACGTCCAGCAGCAGGACGTCCTTGACGTCACCTGCCAGCACGGCGCCCTGGATGGCGGCACCGATGGCGACGGCTTCGTCCGGGTTGACGTCCTTGCGCGCTTCCTTGCCGAAGAAGTCGGCCACGCGCTTCTGCACCAGCGGCATGCGGGTCTGACCGCCCACCAGGATGACCTCGTGGATGTCGGAGACGTCCAGACCGGAGTCCTTCAACGCCGTGCGGCAGGGCTCGATAGTGCGCTCGACCAGCTCTTCCACCAGGGACTCCAGCTTGGCGCGGGAGACCTTGACGTTCAGGTGCTTGGGACCGCTGGCATCGGCGGTGATATAGGGCAGGTTGACGTCGGTCTGGGTAGCCGAGGACAGCTCGATCTTGGCTTTTTCCGCAGCTTCCTTCAGGCGCTGCATGGCCAGCGGGTCACCCTTGAGGTTCATGCCGCTTTCTTTCTTGAACTCCTCGACGAGGTAGTCGATCAGGCGGATGTCGAAGTCTTCGCCGCCCAGGAAGGTGTCGCCATTGGTGGCCAGCACCTCGAACTGATGCTCACCGTCGACCTCGGCGATCTCGATGACCGAGACGTCGAAGGTACCGCCGCCCAGGTCATAGACGATCACGGTGTGGTCGCCCTTGGCCTTGTCCAGGCCATAGGCCAGGGCAGCCGCGGTGGGCTCGTTGATGATGCGCTTGACGTCCAGACCCGCGATGCGACCGGCATCCTTGGTGGCCTGGCGCTGGCTGTCGTTGAAGTAGGCCGGGACGGTGATGACCGCTTCGGTCACGGCTTCGCCCAGGTAGTCCTCGGCGGTCTTCTTCATCTTCTTCAGGACTTCGGCAGACACCTGCGGCGGCGCCATCTTCTGGCCCTTGGCCTCGACCCAGGCGTCACCGTTGTCCGCCTTGACGATCTTGTAGGGGACCATCTGGATGTCTTTCTGCACGACGTTTTCTTCATAACGCCGGCCGATCAGACGCTTGACCGCGTACAGGGTGTTCTGCGGATTGGTCACCGCCTGGCGCTTGGCCGGCTGGCCAACCAGGGTCTCGCCGTCGTTGGTGTAGGCGATGATGGACGGCGTGGTACGGGTGCCTTCGGCGTTTTCCAGTACCTTGACGTTGCCGTTTTCGAGGATCGCGACGCAGGAGTTGGTGGTCCCCAGGTCGATACCGATGATCTTGCCCATGTAGTCTTCTCCAGAAATCTCAGATTCCGCGCGGCCCGCTCAGGGGGCCTTTGATGTTCGCTTGCCTACCAGATGGGGCCGAGCGAAAGAATTTCAAGCCTTTTCGTCGATGCTCGGCTGCTGCGCTGCAGGTGCCTTGCTGACGACCACCATCGCCGGCCGCAGCAGGCGACCATTGAGCAGATAGCCCTTTTGAAACACCTTGAGGACGCTGCCCGGCTCGGCGGTGGCGCTCTCCTCCATGGCCATGGCCTGGTGGTGTTCCGGATTGAAGGGCGCGCCGTGGGGATCGACGGCCTCGACCTGATAGCGCTTGAGGGTGTCCTGCAGCATCTTCAGGGTCAGCTCCATGCCTTCACGCATGGGCTTCAAGGTCTCGTCGGTGGCGTTGGACAGCTCCAGGCCACGCTCCAGGCTGTCGAGCACCGGCAGCAGGTCGCCAGCGAATTTTTCCAGGGCGAACTTATGCGCCTTCTCCACATCCTGCTCGGCGCGACGACGCACGTTCTGCAGTTCGGCGACGCTGCGCAGCGACTGGTCCTGGGCCGCGGCGAGCTGCTCTTCGAGCGTGGCGACGCGGGCGGCGAGATCCTCGTGCTGGACGTCGCCCTGGGCGGCTTCGTGCTCGGGGGTCTGGGAGTTCTGTTCGTCGGCCATGGAGTCCTCCTGTGATATTGCCGGTGGGCGCGCCCTCTAACGGACATCGCCTTGATCGATGGCGCCTATATGGGGCCGCCGGCCGGCGCTTCAAGAGCTGTATGGATTGCCAGTGCCCGAGAGGCACTGTATAAACAACCAGAAAACCGCCTTCGGAGATCGTCGCATGCTGGTGCATCTGTCCGTCCGCAATTACGCCATCGTCGAACACCTCGACCTCGACCTCGAGCGCGGCATGACCGTGATCACCGGTGAAACCGGCGCCGGCAAGTCCATCATGCTGGACGCCCTCGGCCTCACCCTGGGCGATCGCGCCGACAGTGATGCGGTCAGACCCGGCGCCGACAAGGCCGATGTCCTGGCCAGCTTCGACACCACCGATATCCCCGAAGCGCGCCAGTGGCTCGCCGAGCGCGACCTGGAGCAGGACGGCCCCTGCCTGCTGCGCCGCGTCATTACCCGCGAAGGGCGCTCGCGCGGCTATATCAATGGCTCGCCCTGCCCGCTGGCCGATCTCAAGACCCTCGGCGGACTGCTGATCGATATCCACAGCCAGCACGAGCACCAGTCACTGCTCGGCCTCGACACCCATCGCCGCCTGCTGGACGAATACGCCGGCGCGGGCGAGCTGGTCCGCCAGGTGCAGCTCGCGGCCCAGCGCTGGCGCCAGGTGCGCCAGACGCTAGAACGCCTGACCCGCAACGGCGACGAGCAACGCGCCCGCCATCAGCTGCTCAGCTACCAGCTCGAAGAACTCGACAACCTCGCCCTGGCCGAGGGCGAGTTGCAAGCCCTGGAACAGGAGCAGAGCGATCTGGCGAGTGCCGAGCACATCCTGCTGGCCTGCCGCCAGGCCATGGACCTCTGTACCGAAAACGAGCAGGGCAATGCTCTGTCGGCGCTCAATGCCAGCGTGGCGCGCCTGACCGCCTTCGACCGCCCGCCGGCGCAGATCCAGGAGGCCAGCAACCTGCTCGCCTCCGCCCAGATCCAGATCGAGGAGGCGATGAACGAACTCAATCGCTTCGTCGATCATTTCGAAGCCGACCCGGAGCGCCAGCAGGCGGTGCAGGAGCGCCTGGACAGTGTCTACAGCCTTGCCCGCAAGCACCGGGTCCAGCCCGAGGCCCTGCTGGAGCTGCACGAACAGCTGCGCAACGAATTGCAATCCCTGGACGCCGACGACGTCGCCCTGGAGCGCCTGCAGGAAGAACTGACGGCCTTCGAGCGCCACTACCAGGAGAAGGCCGGCGAACTGAGTCGTCTGCGCGAACAACGGGCGCCGGAGCTCGCGGCCGCGGTCGAGACCGAGATGCAGCGCTTGGGTATGCCGGGTGGCCGCTTCAGCATCACCCTCACGCCAGGCAGTACCGGCGAACCCCAGCCGCTGGGCAACGAAGGCGTCGAATTCCGCGTCAGCGCCAACCCGGGCCAGCCCCTGCGCCCGCTGGCCAAGGTCGCCTCCGGTGGTGAACTGTCGCGTATCAGCCTGGCCATCCAGGTCATCACCGCCCAGACCTCGCGCACACCCACCCTGGTGTTCGACGAGGTGGACGTGGGTATCGGCGGCCCCACCGCCGAGGTGGTCGGCCAGCTGCTGCGGCAACTGGGCGAGCGGGGCCAGGTGCTGACGGTGACCCACCTGCCCCAGGTGGCGGCCCAGGGTCATCAGCACCTGTTCGTACACAAGGAGCGCGGCACCGACGAGACGCGTACCGCGGTGGCCAAGCTCGACCGCGCACGGCGCGTGGAAGAGGTGGCGCGCATGCTGGGTGGTGTCGACCTGACCCGTGAATCCCTGGCCCACGCTCGCAAGCTGGTGGTGAGCCGCTAGACGCAGGCAGCCACCGGACATGAAAAAGGCGACTCGAAGGTCGCCTTTTTCATGTCCGGGTCTTCACTTGCGCTGGCGGATGTACAGCACCAGGTTGTGATCGACCAGTTCGAAACCATGCTCTTCGACGATCTCGCGCTGACGCTTTTCGATCGAGGCATCGGTGAACTCGATGACTTCGCCGGTATCCACATCCACCATGTGATCATGGTGGCCGGTGTCGGCCAACTCGAACACGGCATGGCCGCCGTCGAAATTGTGGCGCACCACCAGACCGGCCGCTTCGAACTGGGTGAGGACCCGATAGACCGTTGCCAGCCCCACGTCCTCGCCCGCTTCCATGAGCGCCTTGTAAACGTCTTCGGCGCTCATGTGGCGCTGCTCGGTGGTGTCCAGCATCTGCAATATCTTGACGCGCGGCAGGGTCACTTTCAGACCCGCTTTGCGGAGTTCGTTGTTCTCTACCATGCTCTTTCTCGGTGCCGAGTGCTTTCGCAGCCCTCGGGAATACGGGTATGATCGGTGCTTCGTTGCCCAGCAAGATAGTGGAAGTCTCCCACCGATGCAAAACCTCAAGCAAACGCTGACCGGGCTCTCTCTGATGGGCCTAGCCATGCTCGCCGGCTGCTCTCTGCCGGGGGTTTACAAGATCGACATCCAACAGGGCAACGTCGTCACCCAGGACATGATAGACCAGTTGCGCCCCGGAATGACCCGACAACAAGTCCGGTTTATCATGGGTTCGCCGCTGATCCAAGACACCTTCCATCCCAATCGCTGGGACTATCTGTACAGCCTGCAAGCCGCCGGCGGTCAGCGGAAGCAGGAGCGTGTCAGCCTGGTGTTCAACGGCGACAATCAACTGAGCGGCCTGGCCGGCGACTTCATGCCCGGCACCAGCCGCGAACAGCAGATCATGGGTACCGACAGCGGCACCACCGTGGATCCCACCGCCCCGGCGCAACCCTCGGCACCCGCTGCCGTACCGGAAACGCCAGCCGTACCCGGCTCGACCGAAGACAACATCCAGAAAGAGATCGACAGCGCCCGTCCGGCCGCCGTGCCGACTCCCGATCGCATCCGCACCGACGGACAGTGATCCCTGGCTAGAGGCCAGTCCTGGCCTTGGCCTTTTCCGCGCGCCGCTTGCGACTTTCCTTGGGGTCCGCAAGCAGCGGGCGATAGATCTCCACCCGGTCACCCGCCATCAGCCTGCGCTCGTTCGGCTTGGCTACCAGCTTGCCAAAGATGCCGACCCGAAAGGCTTCGCGCTGTTCGGGTGGCAACTGCTCGAGCAGCCCCGACGCCCGCACCGCCTGCTCGACCGTGGCACCCTCTTCGAGCTGCAGACTCAACAGCCATTGCCGCTCCGGCAACGCCAGCGCCACCTCGATGGCGAGACACTTAGCCATAGAGGGCTCGAGCACGCTGGCAGAAGGCATCCACCATAGTATTGGCTGCCTGATTGAACAACGGGCCCAGGGTCGCGCGGACGATGGCGCTGTCGTATTCGAAGGACAGATCCAGGGAAATCTTGCAGGCCTTGTCGCCCAGCGCCTTGAACGTCCAGACGCCGTGCAGCTGCTTGAAAGGACCCTTTTCCAGATCCATGGTGATGGACTCGTCCGGCACCAGGGTATTGCGGGTCGTGAACTGCTGGCTGAGACCACCCTTGGCCACGGTGAGACCGGCGCGCATCAGGCCTTCGTCCTGCTCCAGGATCTGGGCGGACGAGCACCACGGCAGGAACTCCGGATAACGGTCCACGTCATTAACCAGCGCATAGAGTGCTGAAGCAGGATAGGGCAGCAACGCCGAACGTTGGATGTGCGTGCTCATCGGAACCTCGTAGAATAGCGAAATCGGTGTCGGACCTTGAATTTGAGGGCGGCGCACGCATTTTACTCCCGCACCAGCCTGCCGCAGTCCAGAACCGCGGTATTGTCCGTGTTTGCTCATACCCGCTCAAGCGCGTGGCGACATTTCCCCTGACTCGCTGTACCCTGGAATCATGGCCAAGCAAAAGAAAGTCTCCCCCGGCAGCATCGCGCAGAACAAAAAGGCGCTTCACGAATACTTCGTCGACACCCGCTTCGAGGCGGGTGTTTCCCTGGCAGGCTGGGAGGTCAAGAGCCTGAGAGCCGGCAAGGCGCAGCTGACTGACAGCTATGTGCTGCTCAAGGACGGCGAAGCCTGGCTGCTGGGCAGCCATATCACCCCGCTGCAGACCGCCAGCACCCATGTCATCGCCGACCCGACCCGCACCCGCAAGTTGCTGCTCAACAAGCGCGAGCTGGGCAAGCTGTTTGGCGCCGTGCAGCAGAAGGGCTACGCCTGCGTCGCCCTGTCGCTCTACTGGAAGAAGCACCTGGTCAAGTGCGAGATCGCGTTGGCCAAGGGCAAGAAGGAATTCGACAAGCGCGCGACCGAGCGCGAGCGCGATTCCGACCGCGAGATCCAGCGCGCCATCCGCAAGGACGCCAAATAGCCAAGCGGCCGAAAAACGTTTCGTCAGCAATGACTTGCGTCGGACGGCCGGAATTCCTATAGTGAACGACCAGCAAGTTTTGGGGGCGATTAGGATTCGACGCCGGTAACGAAACTTGAGGGGCATGCCGAGCTGGTAGCAGAACTCGTAAATTCGCTGCTGCAAACTTATAGTTGCCAACGACGACAACTACGCTCTAGCTGCTTAATGCGGCTAGCAGTCGCTAGGGGATGCCTGTAAACCCGAAACGACTGTCAGATAGAACAGGATCGCCGCCAAGTTCGCTGTAGACGTAACGGCTAAAACTTATACAGCTCGCCCAAAGCACCCTGCCCGTCGGGCCGCAATGGGTTAACTCAGTAGACAGGGCTAAGCATGTAGAACCGATAGCGGAGAGCTGGCGGACGGGGGTTCAAATCCCCCCGCCTCCACCAAAAAGAAAGGGCAGCCACTGGCTGCCCTTTTTCTTTGCCCATCGTTTAGAACGGGATGTCGTCGTCGAAGCTGTCGTAGTCCTGCTGAGCCGGCTGCTGCTGCGGACGGGACTGCGGCTGCTGCTGGGGACGGCTGTTGCCGTTGCCGCCATTGCCACCGTTGTCATACTGCGGTGCCGACTGCTGCGGACGGGGGGCACGCTGCTGCTGGGGCGCAGGCGCGCTCTGGTTGTATTCGTCGTTGCCACCGGCATTGCCGCCACGGCCACCCAGCAACTGCATGTTGCCGTTGATGTCGACAACGATTTCGGTGGTGTAGCGATCCTGACCGTCCTGGCCCTGCCATTTGCGGGTACGCAGAGTGCCCTCGACATAGACCTGGGAGCCCTTGCGGATGTACTCGCCGGCGATCTCGGCGAGACGACCGAAGAACACCACGCGGTGCCATTCGGTGCGGTCCTGCTGCTGACCGGTCTGCTTGTCCTTCCAGCTCTCGCTGGTGGCCAGGGTGACGTTGGTCACCGCATTGCCGTTGGGCATGTAACGGGTTTCGGGATCGGCGCCGGCATTGCCGACGAGGATGACTTTATTGACGCCACGGGCCATATGAATCTCCTGATGAGGCTGTCGATCAAGCGGCGACCGGTGTTTGACTAACCAGTCGCTCCAATTGCGCCCGATCGACGATTTTAGTATCGATCTTGATGTAGACGGCCTGCTCTTCCGCCACCACTACCGCATCGGTCACTCCGGCCAGGGCCAACAGGCGTCCGACCAATCCCTGGTCGTTGACTAGCGCGGGCGTAACCGGCAAACGCAGACTGGTGACATAGGGCGGTTCCCGCATCGTACCAGCTACCACCGCCCATCCCAGGCAAAGCGCCGCACAACCCAGGAAGACGGTGGACAGGCCACCATGCTGGAACAACCAGCCCCCGAGGATACCGCCCAACGCGGAACCAAGGAACTGACTGGTGGAATAGATCCCCATGGCGGTGCCCTTGCCACCGGCCGGGGCCACCTTGCTCACCAGCGACGGCAGCGAGGCCTCCAGCAGGTTGAAGGCGGTAAAGAACACCACGATGCCGATGACCAGGGCCACCAGGCTGTTGCTGAAAAAGAAGAAGTACAGCTCGCACAGCACCAGCACACTGATGGCGCCCACCAGCACGCGCTTCATGCGCCGCTTCTTTTCACCATAGATGATGAAGGGGACCATGGCGAAGAAGCCGACCACCAGCGCGGTGAGATAGACCCACCAGTGCTCTTCCTTGGGCAGCCCGGCATGTTCGGCCAGGGCCAGCGGCAGGACGACGAAACTGGCCATCAGCACGGCGTGCAGCGCCAGGATGCCGAAGTCCAGCCGCAGCAGGTCGCGATTGCGCAGGGTCGCGCCCAGCGCCTGGCGCGCCAGGTTCGACTCCCGATGGGCGAAGGGCGAAGCCTGGTGCGGCACCAGGAACAGCACGATCAGCAAACCGACCAGTGCCAGTCCGCAGGTGGCCCAGAACAGCCCGGCGAGACCATAGGCACGGGTCAGCAAGGGGCCGGCCACCATCGCCACGGCAAAGGACACGCCGATGCTCATGCCGATCGTGGCCATGGCCTTAGTGCGATGCTGCTCGCGGGTCTGATCCGACAGCAGCGCCATGATGGCCGCCGAAATGGCGCCGCCACCCTGGACGACACGCCCGGCGATGACGCCCCAGATCGAGTGGGCATTGGCGGCAATGGCGGCACCAAGGGCGAACACCAGCAGTCCACCAATGATGATGGGGCGTCTACCGATGCGATCGGACAGCGTCCCCAGGGGAATTTGCAGGACCGCCTGGGTCAAACCATAGGCACCTATGGCGAGGCCGATCAGCGCCGGGGTGGCATCCGCCAACTCCTGACCATAGGTCGCCAAGACCGGGAGCACCATGAACATACCGAGCATACGAAAGGCGAAGACCAGGGCCAGCCCGAAGGCGGCACGGCGTTCGACGCCGTTCATGGCTTCACTGCGCTTGTCGAGCATTGATAATCCTCTCGTCGGCGACAGGCTTTTACGTCGCCACACAGCTTTAAAACAGTCGTGACAATGACCATTTAGGGAGGAAGCGGTGAAGATAGCCGAGCGCTCGTCCGAACGTTCCCGACCGCCAGGATCACGAACGCCCGATCACCGCTGTCGGGCCGTTAATTTTACCAGCCTTACCCCCTCTCTCACAGGCGCGGCAGATAGCCGCAGCCCGGGACGAGACCTCTTTTCTAGTGAAGCGCCGCCAAAACGAGGCAGAAGTCTACGTGGATAAAATCCTCATCCGTGGGGCCCGCACCCATAATCTGAAGAACATCGACCTAACCCTTCCCCGGGACAAGCTCATCGTCATCACCGGACTGTCCGGCTCCGGCAAGTCTTCGCTGGCGTTCGACACCCTCTATGCCGAAGGCCAGCGCCGCTACGTGGAGTCCCTGTCGGCCTACGCCCGCCAGTTCCTGTCGATGATGGAAAAGCCCGATGTGGACACCATCGAAGGCCTGTCGCCAGCGATTTCCATCGAGCAGAAGTCCACCTCGCACAATCCGCGTTCCACCGTGGGCACTATCACCGAGATCTACGACTATCTGCGCCTGCTCTATGCCCGCGTCGGTACGCCGCGCTGTCCGGAGCACGATGTGCCCCTGGAAGCCCAGACCGTCAGCCAGATGGTCGACCAGGTGCTGGCCATGCCGGAAGGCCAGCGGTTGATGCTGCTCGCCCCCATCGTGCGCGAGCGCAAGGGTGAGCACCTGTCGGTGTTCGAGGAGTTGCGTGCCCAGGGTTTCGTCCGCGTCCGCGTCAACGGGCGGCTGCACGAGATGGACGAGCTGCCCAAGCTCGACAAGCAGAAGAAGCACACCATCGAAGTGGTGGTGGATAGATTCAAGGTGCGCGAAGACCTCCAGCAGCGCCTGGCGGAATCCTTCGAGACGGCGCTGAAGCTGGCCGACGACATCGCCATCATCGCCCCCATGGAAGGCGATAAGGGGGAGGAGATCGTCTTCTCCGCGCGCTTCGCCTGCCCGATCTGCGGCTTCTCCATCGGCGAGCTGGAACCCAAGCTGTTTTCCTTCAACAATCCCGCCGGCGCCTGCCCTACCTGCGACGGCCTGGGCGTGAAGCAATTCTTCGACGCCCGCCGGGTGGTCAACGAGGAGCTCAGCCTCAGCGAAGGCGCCATCCGCGGCTGGGACAGACGCAACGTCTATTACTTCCAGATGCTCGGCTCGCTGGCGAGTCACTATGGCTTCAGCCTCGACGCCCCCTTCAAGAGCCTCGATGACAAGCATCGCAAGGCGGTACTCAGCGGCTCCGGGCGCGAGAGCGTCAACTTCCGCTATCTCAATGACCGCGGCGATATCGTCAAGCGCGCCCACCCCTTCGAAGGCATCCTGCCGAATCTTGAGCGGCGTTATCGCGAGACCGAATCCCAGAGCGTGCGCGAAGAGCTGGCCAAGTACCTGAGCACCCAGCACTGCCCGGACTGCAATGGCACCCGCCTGCGGCGCGAAGCGCGCCACGTCTGGGTCGGCGACAAGACCCTGCCGGCGGTCACCCGTCTGCCCGTGGGCGATGCCACCCAGTACTTCCAGGACCTTACCCTCAGGGGCCAGCGGCAGCAGATCGCCGACAAGATCCTCAAGGAGATCCGCGAGCGCCTGCAGTTCCTGGTCAACGTCGGCCTGGACTACCTGACCCTGGATCGCAGCGCCGACACCCTCTCCGGTGGCGAGGCGCAGCGTATCCGCCTGGCCAGCCAGATCGGCGCGGGCCTGGTAGGCGTCATGTATATCCTCGACGAACCCTCCATTGGTCTGCACCAGCGCGACAACGAGCGGCTGCTGGGCACCCTGACTCACCTGCGCGACCTGGGTAACACCGTCATCGTCGTCGAGCACGACGAGGATGCCATCCGCCTGGCGGACTATGTCATCGACATCGGCCCGGGCGCTGGAGTGCACGGTGGCCAGATCATCGCGGAAGGCACGCCCGACCAAGTCATGCGGCATCCCGACTCGGTGACCGGGCAGTACCTGTCGGGCCGCAAGAAGATCGTGGTGCCCGCCAAGCGCACGCCACGGGACAAGAAGAAGCTGCTGAAGCTGAAGGGTGCCCGCGGCAACAACCTGCAGAACGTCAACCTGGAGATCCCGGTTGGCCTGCTGACCTGCGTGACCGGGGTATCCGGCTCCGGCAAGTCGACCCTGATCAACAACACCCTCTTCCCGCTGACCGCCACGGCGCTCAATGGCGCGACGACCCTGGAGGTCGCTGCCCACGACAGCTTCGACGGCATGCAGCACCTGGACAAGGTGGTGGATATCGACCAGAGCCCCATCGGCCGGACCCCGCGCTCCAACCCGGCGACCTATACCGGACTCTTCACCCCCATCCGCGAGCTGTTTTCCGGCGTTCCGGAATCCCGTTCTCGCGGCTACACCCCGGGGCGCTTCTCCTTCAATGTCAAGGGTGGCCGCTGCGAGGCCTGCCAGGGCGATGGGGTCATCAAGGTGGAGATGCACTTCCTGCCGGACGTCTACGTCGCCTGTGACGTCTGCAAGGGCAAGAGGTACAACCGCGAGACCCTGGAGGTGAAGTACAAGGGCAAGACCATCACCGAGGTCCTGGACATGACCATCGAGGAAGCCCATGCCTTCTTCGAGTCCATCCCTGCACTGGCGCGCAAGCTGCAGACGCTGATTGATGTCGGCCTGTCCTATATCCGTCTCGGCCAGAGCGCCACGACGCTGTCAGGGGGTGAGGCTCAGCGTGTGAAGCTGGCCCGGGAGCTGTCCAAGCGCGATACCGGCAAGACGCTCTATATCCTCGACGAGCCCACCACGGGCCTGCACTTTGCCGATATCCAGCAATTGCTCGACGTGCTGCATCGACTACGCGATCACGGCAATACCGTGGTGGTGATCGAGCACAACCTCGATGTCATCAAGACCGCCGACTGGTTGGTAGACCTCGGTCCGGAAGGCGGCTCCAAGGGTGGTCAGATCATCGCGACGGGTACACCCGAGGAGGTCGCGGCAAACAAGAAGTCCTACACCGGCCACTTCCTCAAGCCCTTGCTGGAACGTGACCGGGAGTAATCTCGAGCACCGACTTGAAGGCAAAAAGCCCGGCATATGCCGGGCTTTTTTGTAGGTGACTCACTGCTCTATCGCGGCCATGGGCCGCTCCTACGCTGAGACGCTTTGTAGGAGCGGCCGCATTGGCGGACTGCCATGGCTACAACAGCCCGGCGCAGCCGGGCGGTTGTAGCTCTTGTGCTCTTGCAGACTCAAAGCAGTCCCTGAAATCCGGGAAGCATCCTCAAGCCCTCGCCGCACCGCTTCTAGTCCCCTCTCCCCCCGGGAGAGGGCTAGGGTGAGGGCAACCTCAGCTACGCAGCCCCAGGCTTCCGCTAGCCGATCATCTGCCCCCAGCGCCTAGGCATGCTGACGTCCGGCCAAACTTTTCCCG
>NZ_BBIT01000024.1 GCF_000730625.1 Pseudomonas oryzihabitans NBRC 102199
TTTTCAGAAAGGCCAAAAAAAGAAAGGGGCTGCTCGCGCAGCCCCTTTCTTATAGCCCTCTCGATGCCGCTAGGCACGGCCGATACGGCGATTGCGCCAGAGGGTGGTGAAGGGTCCGGAGACCGCATAGGCCAGGAAGCCCAGCAGCAGGACGCGCGGCGGGTCGGTAAAGACCACGGCGAAGACCAGCACGGCGATCAGGATGACCACGAAGGGGACGCGTCCTTTCAGGCCCAGGGTCTTGAAGCTCCAGTACTTGAAGTTGCTGACCATGAGCATGCCGGCTGCAGCGACCATCAGGGCGACCAGCAGCGACAGCTTGGAGCCCTGGATGCCGAAGTCACTGAAGCACCAGACGGTACCGGCCACCAGGGCCGCCGCGGAAGGACTGGCCAGGCCGATGAAGTAGCGCTTGTCCACCGAGCCGATCTGGGTGTTGAAGCGGGCCAGACGCAAGGCGGCGCCGGCCACATAGATGAAAGCAACGGCCCAGCCGACATTACCCAGACCACTCAGGGCCCACTGGAAGGCCAGGATCGCCGGTGCGACGCCGAAGGCGACCATGTCGGAGAGCGAGTCGTACTGCTCGCCGAAGGCGCTCTGGGTATTGGTCATGCGGGCGACGCGACCATCCAGGCCATCGAGCACCATGGCGATGAAGATGGCGGCGGCCGCGGCCGAGAAGCCGGCGGAGGCGATGTCGTATTGCCCCTGGATGAAGGCGGTCTGAGCCGCGACACCCTTGATGATCGAATAGAGGCCGGCAAAGAGCGCCGCGGTGGTGAAGAGGTTGGGTAGCAGGTACACGCCACGGCGTCTGATTTTGCGCCCCTGGGCGTCCTGCGTCTCCTCGATGTGTTCATCCACGGGGATGAGGCCGTCGGTGGCTGTGTTGGACGGGGTTTCTTCGGGACGCTCGCTCATGGATTTTCCTTGGGCATTACCTGACGGATTGGACTGACCTCTTGAGGATAGGGTTCAGCCTAACCTCCCATGCTAAGGCATTGCCGGGGTCGTGGGCAGTGCAATAAAAAACGCGGCCGAGGCCGCGTCCTTTACCGCTCGTTACAGGGCTGGCGCCCTGTCCGATCAGTTCTTGGTCTTGTCGACGATCTTGTTCGACGCGATCCAGGGCATCATCGCCCGCAGCTTCTCGCCGACCTGCTCGATCGGGTGAGCCGCGTTGTTGCGACGGTAGGCGGTCATGGAAGCGTAGTTGGACGCGCCCTCGGCCACGAACATCTTGGCGTATTCGCCGTTCTGGATGCGCTTGAGCGCATTCTTCATGGCTGCGCGCGACTCGGCGTTGATGACCTCGGGGCCGGTCACGTACTCGCCGTACTCGGCGTTGTTGGAGATCGAGTAGTTCATGTTGGCGATACCGCCTTCGTACATGAGGTCGACGATCAGCTTGAGTTCGTGCAGGCACTCGAAGTAGGCCATTTCCGGCGCGTAGCCGGCTTCGACCAGGGTTTCGAAACCGGCCTTGACCAGCTCGACCGCACCACCGCACAGCACGGCCTGCTCGCCGAACAGGTCGGTTTCGGTCTCGTCCTTGAAGGTGGTTTCGATGATGCCGGTACGGCCGCCGCCGACGCCGCAGGCGTAGGACAGGGCGACGTTCTTGGCATTGCCGGAAGCGTCCTGGTGGACGGCGACCAGATCAGGGATGCCGCCGCCCTTGACGAACTCGGAGCGCACGGTGTGACCCGGGGCCTTGGGAGCGATCATGATGACGTCCAGGTCAGCGCGGGGCACGACCTGGTTGTAGTGGATGGCGAAACCGTGGGCGAAGGCCAGGGTGGCGCCCTGCTTCAGGTTCGGCTCGATCTCGTCCTTGTACAGCTTGGACTGGAATTCGTCGGGGGTCAGGATCATGACCACGTCGGCGGAGGCGACAGCGTCCTTGACCGGCTTGACGGTCAGGCCATGGGCTTCGGCCTTGGCCACGGTGGCCGAGCCACTGCGCAGACCGACGACGACGTCGACGCCGGAGTCCTTCAGGTTGCAGGCGTGGGCGTGGCCCTGGGAGCCGTAGCCGATGATGGCGACCTTCTTGCCCTGGATGATGGAAAGGTCACAGTCTTTGTCGTAGTAAACGCGCATTGCAGGTTCTCCTGGAAAAGGGGGTATCAGATGCTCAGGGCTTTGTCGCCACGGGAAATTCCGGTCACGCCGCTACGCACCACCTCGAGGATGGACGCGGCGCCGATCGCCTGGATGAAGCTGTCGATCTTCTCGCTGGTGCCCGCCAGCTGAATGGTATACACGCTGCTGCCGACATCGACGATCTGGCCGCGAAAGATATCGGTGGTGCGCTTGACCTCGGCGCGCTGGGCGCCGGTGGCCTTGACCTTGATCAGCAGGAGTTCGCGCTCGATGTGGGCACTCTCGGACAGGTTGACCAGTTTCACCACCTCGATGAGCTTGTTGAGGTTCTTGGTGATCTGCTCGACCGTCTCTTCCTGGCCGATGGTGGTCAGGGTCAGGCGCGACAGGGTCGGGTCCTCGGTCGCGGCGACCGTGAGGCTTTCGATGTTGTAGTTGCGCTGGGAAAACAGGCCGACCACGCGGGACAGGGCGCCGGGCTCGTTTTCCAGCAGCAGGGAGATGATGTGTCTCATGTTCAGGTCCGCTCCGTCTTGCTCAGCCACATGTCGCGCATCGCGCCATCCTTGATCTGCATCGGGTAGACGTGTTCGGTGTTGTCCACGGCGATGTCGAGGAAGACCAGGCGATTCTTCATGGCGAAGGCCTCAGCCATCATCGGCTTGAGGTCTTCCAGACGCTCGATGCGCATGCCGACGTGGCCATAGGCCTCGGCCAGCTTGACGAAGTCCGGCAGGGATTCCATGTAGGAGTGGGAGTAGCGGCTGCTGTACTGCATGTCCTGCCACTGGCGGACCATGCCCAGGGCACCGTTGTTGAGGCAGACGATCTTCACCGGCAGGTCGTACTGCATGCAGGTGGAGAGCTCCTGGATGTTCATCTGCACGCTGCCTTCACCGGTGACGCAGGCGACGTCGGCGTCCGGGAAGTTGAGCTTGACGCCCATGGCCGCCGGGAAGCCGAAGCCCATGGTGCCGAGGCCGCCGGAGTTGATCCAGCGATTGGGCTTGTCGTAGCGGTAGTACTGGGCAGCGAACATCTGGTGCTGACCCACGTCGGAGGTGATGTAGGCATCGCCCGCGGTGACGTCGTACAGGGTCTCGATGACGGTCTGCGGCTTGATGATGCTGCCGTCGCCCTTGTCGTAGGGGAACATCTCGCGACCGCCGCGCCATTCCTCGATCTGCTTCCACCAGGCGGCCTGGTTTTCGGCACGGGGCTTCTCGCTCAGTTCGCGGACCACGGCGACCATCTCGGCGAGGACGCTGTCGACCGGACCGACGATGGGCACGTCGGCCTTGATGGTCTTGGAGATCGAGGCCGGGTCGATGTCGACGTGAATGATCTTGGCGTTCGGGCAGAAGCGCGTGGCACCGTTGATGACGCGGTCATCGAAGCGCGCACCCACGGCGAGGATGACGTCGCTGTGGTGCATGGCCAGGTTGGCCTGGTAGCTGCCGTGCATGCCGAGCATGCCGAGGAACTGGCGATCGCTGCCCGGGTAGGCGCCCAGACCCATCAGGGTATTGGTGACCGGCAGGTTGAGCAGGCGCGCCAGCTCGGTGAGGGCCGCGGAGGCACCGCCGAGGATGACGCCACCACCGGCATAGAGGATGGGGCGCTTGGCCGCCACCAGCATCTCGACGGCCTTGCGGATCTGCCCGGAATGACCGCGCTGAGCCGGATTGTAGGAGCGCAGCTTGATCTTCTTCGGATAGACGTATTCGTATTTCTTGGTCGGATCGCCCATGTCCTTGGGGATGTCGACCACCACCGGACCAGGACGCCCGGACTCGGCGAGGTAGAAGGCCTTCTTGAGGACTTCGGGGATCTCGGAGGGGTGCTTGATGATGAAGCTGTGCTTCACGATCGGCCGGGAGATGCCGACCATGTCGGTTTCCTGGAAGGCGTCGGTGCCCACCATGTTGCTCGGCACCTGGCCGGACAGGACCACCATGGGGATGGAGTCCATGTAGGCGGTGGCGATGCCGGTGATGGCATTGGTCGCGCCGGGGCCGGAGGTCACCAGGACCACGCCGGCCTTGCCGGTGGCGCGGGCATAGCCGTCGGCCATGTGGGTGGCGGCCTGCTCGTGACGAACCAGGATGTGGTTGAGCGCCGGTTCCTTGAACAGGGCGTCGTAGATGTGCAGCAGGGCACCGCCCGGGTACCCGTAGATGTGTTTCACGCCCTCGTCGCGCAAGAAGCGGACGACCATCTCAGCGCCAGTTAATAGCTCCACGTATCACCTCATTCCACGCATGGCGAGCGCCCATCGGTGGACGCTCAAGGTTCGGTTGACTGCAAGGCAGAGCATGGGCGACGGTGGTCACCGACGATTCAGCTGCCTAGAAAGCCTTGTTGGAAGATTCCGATGAATGCTGGAGCTTCCACCCGACGCGAGGTAACGCGGTGCAGGGTATTTGACTGTGGCGGCGCGGGTAGGCACCTCATGGTCTGCCGAGCAGTCAGCTTTGGGCCGACTCGCTACAGCGAACTTTGGATTGTTCGCATTCGACCCGTGCAAGTCAAGCCGAAAGGTGCAACCGGGCGCAATCGGTCGTCGGCGATCAGTCGTGATGAAAAGGTCGACGTCTCCTCTTATAGTGAAGTCCTGTCCTCTCCCCTTCCAGGATTCCCATGCGCTCGATCTTCTGGCTTTCCGCCCTGGCTTTCGCCTGCAGCCTGTCCGCCCAGGCCGCGCAGGTCTACAAGTGGACCGATGACAAGGGTGTCACCCACTTCAGTGCCCAGCCGCCCGAGGGCCAGAAGGCCAACGAGGTGGACGTGAAGACGGCGCCGCAGATCAATGGCAGTGGCACTGCACCCACCTACAAGATGCCCAACGGTGCCCAGCAGCCATCGGTGTCCAATGATGCCCAGCAGCAGGAACTGGATCGCCGGGTGAAGGCGCAGGTGCGCGAGGAGCAGAACAAGCTCAAGGAGCAGTGCGATCAGGCGCGCCAGAATCTGGCGCAACTGCGCAACAATCCGCGCATCCTGGTGCAGTCCGGGCGGGGCGAGACGCGGCGGCTGAGTGAAGAGGAACGTCAGCAGCGGCTGGCCGAGACCCAGCTGTCCATCGAGCAGAACTGCGGCAAGTAACTCAGGCGCTTTCGATGATGCGGTCGAATTCGGCCAGGGACGCAAGCAGGTGCAGGACGGGGTCGAGATTGCCCTGGTAGACCATCTCGGCCATCGGCCGGATGCCCGAGCGCGCCGGCAGGGCCGCATCGCTCTCGATGATCAGCTTCATCCGCGGCACGAAGATCCACTGCAGCCACTGGGCGAAACTCAGGGTATCAACGCAGAAGGGCTCCTGGCTGGCCAGGGCTTCTGCGCTGGGCGCCTGCGCCGACCACCAGCCGAGCAGGCGCAATTCACGCTCGATCTGCAGCAGCTGATCGGCCAGGGCGGGCAGGCGCTCGTCCATCAGGTACCCACCTGCGCCTTCTGCCGGGCCAGGGCGGCGCCGGAGGCATCGCCCTGGGCCTCGCGGGCCTGGGCGATCAGTTGCCAGAGACTGGCCTGCAGGGCCGGGCGGCCATTGGCGTAGGTCAGGGCGCGCCGGGCCAGTTGCTCGCCCTGGGCCGGATCGTTCTGCGCCAGGCGCACCTGGGCCAGGCGATAGAGCACCTGGGGCTCGCGCGGGGCGATGCGCTGGGCGCGTTCCAGGCTCGAGGAGGCGCCGTTGAGATCGCCGCCGCTCTGCTGTTGCTGGGCGGTGGTCAGCAGGGCCAGCACCGGACCGTCGAGTTGTTCGTCGGCAGCCAGGCCACCACCACTGGAATTGCTGGTGGCGGGAATGCCGGTCGGCGCCGTACTGGCAGCCGCGGAGCCGCCCGGGGTGGCGGGCGGATAGACCGGCTGCGAATAGCTCGGCTGCACCGGCGCCTGGGCAGGCGGTGCGCTGGGGCTGGACGAGGTGATCAGCGGCGCCGAGGCCGCCGGTGCGGCATAGGTTTCCAGCGGCGCGGAGCTACCGCCCGGCACCATGACGGTCACCCCGGAATCGGCCGGCGCGCTGGGCGCGGCGGCCACGGGGGCCTGACGTTGCGCCGGCAGGGGCCGGTTGTTGCCCTGGCGATAGAGTTCGCCGTTGGACACCGGACCGCCGGAATCGACCACGGGGATGGCGCCACGCTGCGGCGCGGCGCAACCGGCGAGGAGAACACCGGCGATCATCACCGGCCAGACTGCTTTCGTCACCTTGGGACCTCTCAATTCAACCAACCCTTGACCCAATCCATGACCGGATTGCCGCCGTTGCCGTTGCCGCCGGCGGCGGGTGCGGCCGGCGCGCCACAGGAGGCGCCCGGTGGCGGCTCACTGCCGCGAATATAAGGCATCTGCACGGCGTTGGGACACGAGGGATCCGTGCCGCGCCCGGTGGTGGCATCGACCCAGGCCTGGGTGATGTTGTCCGGCACCGGCATGTCCAGGGAGACCGGATCGGCGCGACGCATGAAGTTGCTCCAGACCTGCAGGGCGCCGGTGGCACCTGTCAGGGGCGTCTTGCCGTTGTCGTCGCGACCCAGCCAGACCACCGCCAGCAGATCCTGGCTGAAGCCGGAGAACCAGCTGTCGCGGGAATCGTTGGTGGTGCCGGTCTTGCCCGCCAGGTTCACGCTGGTGGGGATCTGGTTGTAGACCGAGCGCCCGGTGCCTTCGCGCATGACGCGCTGCATGGCGTACTGCACCAGGTAGATGGCGCCGGTATCGAAGCGCTGCTCGATCTGGAAGGGATAGCGCTTGAGCGGCTCGCCATTGGCGTCGAGCACGCTGCGGATGCTGCGCAGCGGCGTGTTGAAGCCACCGTTGGCCAGCGTCTGGTACATGGTCGCCACTTCCATGGGCGTCAGGGCACCGGCGCCGAGCAGGGTCGCCGGATAGGGCGGCAGGGCGCGACTCACGCCCAGGCGCGCGACGGTCTTGAGCACCTCGGGGACCCCGAGGTCCAGGCCCAGGCGCGCGGTGGACAGGTTGTAGGAATGCGCCAGCCCCTGATAGAGGAAGATGGTGCCGTGCGCCTTGTGCTCGTAGTTCTGCGGCCGCCAGACCTGGCCATCGGCGCCCTTCACCGAGAAGGGCTCGTCCTGGATCAGGGTGGTCAGGGTGTACTTGCTGGGGCGCTCGAGGGCGGTGAGATAGACCGCCGGCTTGATCAGCGAGCCGACCTGGCGCACCGCGTCGAGGGCGCGGTTGTAGCCGGCGAAGCGTGGATCGCGGCCACCCAGCAGCGCCTGGACCTCACCGGTTTCCGGATTGGTCACCACCATGGCCGACTCGACGTTTTCCGCACCCTTGCGGCCGTCGATGCGCTTCATGGTCTCGCCCATGGCGGCTTCGGCCTTGGTCTGCAGGATGGGGTCGAAGCTGGTGAAGATGCGCAGCCCTTCTTCGGTGAGGTCTTCGTCGCGGTAGTCCTGCTTGAGCTGGCGCTTGACCAGGTCGACGAAGGCCGGGAAGGAACTGTTGGTCAGGCTGCCGGCCTTGGTGATGCCCAGCGGCCGAGCCTTGGCCGCTTCCGCCTCGGTGGCGCTGACCACTCCCTGCTCGGCCATGAGGTCGAGCACCAGGTTGCGGCGGGTCATGGCGCGCTCGGGGTAACGGCGCGGGTTGTAGTAGGACGGGCCCTTCACCAGACCGACCAGCAGGGCGACCTGGTGCAGTTTCAGCTCGCTGAAGGGCTGGCCGAAGAAGTACTGGGCGGCCAGACCGAAGCCGTGGATGGCGCGCGAGCCGTCCTGACCGAGGAACACCTCGTTGAGGTAGGCCTCGAGGATCTCCTGCTTGCTGTAGTGCAGCTCCAGCAGCAGCGCCATCAGGGCTTCGGTGCCCTTGCGGGTGATGCTGCGCTCGTTGGTGAGGTAGAAGTTCTTGACCAGCTGCTGGGTCAGGGTGCTGCCACCCTGACGCACCTGGCCGCTGGTGGCGTTGACCCAGACCGCCCGGGCGATGGACTTGGGCGAGACGCCGTGGTGATGCCAGAACTCGCGGTCCTCGACGGCCACCAGGCCATCGACCAGGTGCGGCGGCGCCTGGTCGAGCTTGATGAGGATGCGATCCTCGTTATGTGCCGGATAGATGCCGCCGATCATCAGCGGTTCCAGGCGGGCCACGGCCAGATTGCTGCCATCCAGGGCGCTGACGCCGGAGACGGTGCCGCCGGCGAAGCGCACGCGGATCGCCCGCGCCGGCTCGACGCCTTCGTAGAACTGGAAGCCGCGGGTGTTCAGCTCGACCGTGGAGGCGCCCACGGAGACGCTGCCGGGGCCGTCCACGGTTTTCTCGCGGCGATAGCCGAGGGCATCGAGTTCGGTGAGGAAGTCGTCACGGCTGAGCTTGACGCCATTGAACAATTCCAGCGGCCGGGCATAGACCTTGGCCGGAATGGTCCAGCGCTTGCCGGAGAATTTTTCCTGGACCACGGCATCCAGATAGATGCATACGCCAGCCAGGGCTACCAGCGCGACCAGACCAAGCTTGACTGCCCAGCCGGACAGGCGGCGCCAGTCAAAGGTCTTGCGCTTGCGGGAACGAGAGGATCGGGGTCGCTTCATGGCGGCGCATTATACGCACTTGCCCGGTGGCCGACAGCGGCCTGCCAGCGCTTCGTCAGCTGGGGTTCAAGGACGCCCCTTCCCGGTGTCGCGGCTTGCGTGGACCGCCCTGGCAGCGATAATGCCGCCATCCATTCCCTACAAGGACCGCCCGTGAGCCAGCTCCTGATTTCCGCCCTGCAGAACCCGGCGCTCTATCCCCATCCCACCTCGGCGTTCCGGGTCATCGAAACCCATATTTCCTGGGTCGTGCTGACTGGCGAGGTCGCCTACAAGATCAAGAAGCCGGTGAATTTCGGTTTCCTCGACTTCACCGACCTGGAGGCCCGTGGCCACTTCTGCCGCGAGGAGCTGCGCCTCAACCAGCGCCTGACCCGCGATCTCTACCAGGACGTGGTGGCCATCACCGGCAGCGAAAGCGCTCCCGAGCTGGGCGGCAGCGGTCCGGTGATCGAATACGCCCTGCGCATGCGCGAATTCCCCCAGAGCCAGCTGCTCAGCGAGGTGCAGCAGCGCGGCGAGCTGACCGAGGCGCACATCGACGCCCTGGCTGCACAGATCGCCCGCTTCCACCTGGCCGCACCCCAGGTAGGGACCGAGCATCCGCTGTGCACCCCGGACGCCGCCATGGCGCCGGTGCGGCAGAATTTCGAGCAGATCCGCGCCATGCTCGGCGAAGCGGCCGATCTCCGACAGCTCGACCAGCTGGAAGCCTGGGCCGAAGCCAGCTACGCGCGCCTGCTGCCGCTGTTCGAGGCGCGTTGCCGTGACGGCTTCATCCGCGAATGCCATGGCGACATCCACCTGGCCAACGCCACCCTGCTCGACGGCGAGGTGGTGCTGTTCGACTGCATCGAATTCAACGAGCCCTTCCGCCTGACCGACACCATGGGCGATGCCGGCTTCCTGGCCATGGACCTGGAAGACCGCGGCCTCAAGACCCTGAGCAACAGATTCGTCAATGCCTACTTCGAGGCCACCGGCGACTACAGCGGCCTCGCCCTGCTCGACTTCTACAAGGCCTATCGCGCCATGGTGCGCGCCAAGATCGCCCTCTTCCGCCTCGGCCAGGCCGAGGAGCCGGCGCTGCGGGCCGAGATCCTTGCCAGTTATCGCAGCTACACGGCCCTGGCCGAAGGCTATACCCAGGTGCCCCAGCCCTTCGCGGCGGTGATGCACGGGGTGTCGGGGATCGGCAAGAGCACCGTGGCCCTGGCCCTGGTCGAGGCGCTCGGCGCCATTCGCCTGAGATCCGATGTCGAGCGCCAGCGCCTCTATGCCGACAGCGACGAGGCCACCCGCTACAGCGCCGCAGCCGGCGAAGCTACCTATGCGCGCCTGCACGAGATCGGCGCCCAGGTACTGGCGGCCGGTTATCCGCTGGTACTCGACGCCACCTACCTCAAGCAGGCCCAGCGCGCCGCGGCCCAGGCCCTGGCCGAAGCCCAGGCCGCGCCCCTGCTGATCATCGACTGCCAGGCGGACGACGAACTCATCGCCCGCTGGCTGCAGGAGCGCCAGGCCGAGGGGACCGATCCTTCCGAAGCCACCCTCGCGGTGGTGGCAGCCCAGCGCCAGGCCCAGGATCCGCTCGAACCCGCCGAGCAGGATCGGGCGCTGGTGGTGGAGCTGGGTCGCGCCGGACAGCTGGAGGCCCTGCCGGCTCGCCTGCTGCGCCGCCTGGGTCGCGCCCCGGCCTGACCACGACCTCCTGGGGGGCAGAACAAGCGTTCCGTCACAGCTCGTGGAGTTGTGGATTTACGGTCGCCGACGAGCGGCTTATCGTGCGACCCACGTCACAACCTCTGCGTAACAAGAAGGAATTGGCACCATGTACCTCATCGGCGATCAGCCTCCCTATGTCGATCAGTTGCGTCAGGCGCTGCAGGCCATTCCGGCGCGACTGGTCAGTGGTGTGGCGCCGAGTCGGCAGCCCCTGCAGCTGAGTCCTGCCGCCCTGCTACAGGACTGGATGCGCAATGACGAGGTCTATCTGATCCAGCGTGGCCCGCTGCGGGTGGTCCTGGATCAGCGGGCGCTGTTCCAGCTCGGCGAGGGCGACCTGATCGGCCTGGGGCGCACCCTGGATCTGCCGATCCTCAATTACGAGAGCGAGGCCGACGTGCGGGTGCTGCCCTACGACCGCGAGACCTTTCTCGCGGCGGCCACCGCCACGCCGGTCCAGCGCGATGCCCTGCTGAGGTACATGCTGGGTCAACAATCGCTGCTGGCCCAGGCGCTGATCCGGCTCAAGCCGCCGGTCACCCAGCCGGCCACCGGCTTTCGTCGCTATGCCGCCGGCGAGGTCATCATCCGTCAGGGCGATTCCGCCGAGCATGTCTTCGTCATCACCGAAGGCCATGCCGAGGCCTGGGTCGATGGCTGCAAGGTCGGCGAGGTCTGCCAGGACGAGATCGTCGGCGCCCTGGCGGTGTTCACCCATACGCCTCGTACCGCCAGCGTCATCGCCAAGACCGTCTGCACCGTGCTGGTGATCCCCCAGGATCAGTTCGTTTCCCTGATGGAGACCACCCCGCGCATCGCCCACAGTCTGATCGAAAACATGGCGCGCCATATCGACACCCTGAACAAGGAGGTCACCCGCCTGCGCGGTGCCCAAGAGCGACCTTCCAGCGGTAATTAAGAAATATTCTCGAATACGCTTGACGATGGAATGAGAATTGTTATTATTCAACTCAGCCGGTCGCGAGACCGGTCGATAACTGAAGGTCCAGCAGTTGGTCTTTCGGGTTATCTCCTCATCAGGCTAATCACGGTTTTGGACCCGGCTCTGCCGGGTCTTTTTTTGCCTGAAATCTGGCGCTAGCGCCGGTCCAGCACGGGCGGTGCACGCTCTGCCAGTCGTTCCTCACCCAGGACATAGGCCGCCTGCAGCTGGGCGACGGCCCGCGCTGCGCTGGCGGTATCGCGGGCATGGACCAGGCCCAGCGGCCGATCCTGAGCCACCCGCTCGCCTGGCAAAGCCAGATCAGCCAGGCCTACGGCGGGATCCACCTCATCTTCCGGACGTTGCCGACCGCCACCCAGTTCGACCACCAGCAGACCGAGGGCGCGGGTATCGACCTGCTGCACCCAGCCCGGGCCGGCCGGATAAACGGCACGCACGACCGGGGCCCGAGGCAGATGCTGCCAGGGCCGCCCGGTCAGGTCGGACGGACCGCCCAGGGCCAGGTTCATCGCCGCGAAACGCGCCAGGGCGGCGCCGCTCTGCCAGGCCTCCAGCACCAGGCGCTCGGCCGCCATGGCATCGCTGGCGAGTCCGGCCAGTTGCAGCGCTTCCCCGGCCAACGCCTGGATCACCTGCCAGAGGCGCTCGCTGCGCACCTCGCCGGTCAGCAGGGCGATGGCCTCCTCCACCTCCAGGGCATTGCCGGCGCTGCGCGCCAGCGGCTGGCCCATGTCGGTGACCAGGGCGCGGGTCCGGACCCCGGCGGCTTCGGCGACCTCGACGATGCTGTCGGCCAGGCGCAGAGCCGCGTCGCGCTCGGCCATGAAGGCGCCGCCGCCGGTCTTGACGTCCATGACTAGCACGTCCAGGCCGGCGGCCAGTTTCTTGGCCAGGATGGAGGCAGTGATCAGGTCCACCGATTCCACCGTGGCGGTGACATCGCGGATGGCATAGAGGCGGCGATCGGCCGGGGCCAGATCGGCGTCCGGACCGACGATGGCGCACCCCACCTCGGCCACCACCTGGCGAAAGCGCGCCAGGCCAGGCCGGATGCAATAGCCGGGGATGCTCTCCAGCTTGTCCAGGGTGCCGCCGGTGTGGCCCAGGCCGCGCCCGGAGATCATCGGCACGTGGCAGCCACAGGCGGCGAGCAGCGGCGCCAGTACCAGGCTGGTGAGATCGCCCACGCCGCCGGTGGAATGCTTGTCCACCACCGGCCCCGGCAGCTCCCAGTGCAGCACCTGGCCGCTGTCGCGCATGGCCAGGGTCAGGGCGGTGCGCTCGGCGGCGGTCATGCCGCGCAGCAGGGTGGCCATGGCGAAGGCGGCGATCTGGCCTTCGCTAAGGCTGTCGTCGACGATGCCGCGGACCAGTCGCTGGAGATCCGCAGCCGTGAGTTCCAGGCCATCGCGCTTCTGGCGGATCACCTCCTGGGCAAGCCACATGGGCGGACTCCTTAGAAGTCGTCGAAGGCGCCGGGCAGCAGCTCGGCCAGGGTCCAGGTGCGGGTACGGCCGGGTTCGCTGCCGCTGCAGACGATGGTCGCGTCGGGCGCCATCAGCTCCAGCAGCACCTGGCGACAGGCACCACAGGGACTGATCAGGGGAACGCCCGGCGCATGGATGGCCATGGCGGTGAAGCTGCGCGGCGGCAGGCCCCGGCTGATGGCGGCGAACAGGGCGCTGCGCTCGGCGCAGTTGGTCAGGCCATAGGAGATGTTTTCCACGTTGCAGCCATGGATGACTTCGCCCTCGGCGGTCAGCAGGGCGGCGCCCACGGGAAATTCCGAATGCGGACAGTAGGCGCGCTCGGCCGCAGCGACCGCTTGCGGAAGCAGTGCGGCCAGGTGCGCAGGCAGGTTGGTGCTCATGACAGTCTCCAGATCAGAATTGATAACCCACCCCCGCATAGTAGCCCCAGCCGTTGGAGCGGCCCTCGAAATCGCCCTCGCCAAAGTTCAGCTCGGTGCCGTCGCGCCAGTTGCCGCCATTGTGGAAATGCCGCGCAGCGAACATGAAGCGCAGGTGGGTGAAGGCATAGAGCAGCACGTTGGTGGACACGGTGGCATTGGCCGTACGTCCCGGCTCGTCGCCCAGCTTCGAGCCGAAATCGAAGTTGGTGAAGCCGACATAGGTCAGGGAAGCGCCGTTGTCGAACTTGGCCAGCGGCCAGATGTACTTGAGCTGGGCCCGATAGCCGTCCCAGGAATTCTCGTTGGCGGCGCCATAGTTTTCCCACTGGCGGCGGCCGTAGAGGTTGGCGGACAGCAGCACCGGGGTATGGGTCTCGATATCGGTACCGAAGCCGGCGTAGAGGGTGTTCTGTCGACTGGCCCGGCTGCTGCCGTGGTCATAGATCCAGTCGAAGGCCAGGTACCACTCCTTGAACGGCCCGAAGGCCAGCGAGCGACCACTGAGCTGATCGATGGAGATACGCGGTTCGTGCTCCATGAACAGGGGCGAGCCGCGGTCCCAGACGCCGGAGTCATGGCTGTTGCCGATGCCCAGTACCCTGGGCACGTCGATGTAGCCATAGAGTTCGAAGGGCCCCTTGCGGCCGAAGTACTCGTACTCCAGATAGACGTCGTCCACGGGCTGCGGGCCGAAGCTGATGTCCTTGCTGCCGATCAGGGTCAGATCCTGGTTGTACCAGGACGACAGATAGGGCGAGCGACTGTCCGTCTGTTGCGCGGCGGGACTGGCGGTCTCGCCCTGGGCGCTGTCAGTGGCGACGGCGGGAGCGGCCAACAGCTGGGCGCTGCAGCAGAACAGGAGCGGTAGCGCGCCGAAGCGCACGCGACGGAGGCGGGAAAACGTCATGAGGAGGGTTCCTGAGCGAAAGCCTTGAGAAGCCGCGGACAACCCGTGGCGGCGAAGCAGGCGCACGCCACGGTCATCCGCTGTTACGTTTTGGCGCACCCAGGCCAGCGGTGCACCATAAAGTGGACCGGATGGTCCAATCGACATCGAGCTAGAGGCCGATGAAGAAGCCGGCCAGGGCCGCGCTCATCAGGTTGGCCAGGGTGCCGCCGAGCATGGCGCGCAGGCCCAGCTGAGCCAGTTCGTGACGCCGCTGGGGCGCGATGCCGCCCAGGCCGCCGAGCTGGATGGCGATGGAAGAGAGATTGGCGAAGCCGCAGAGGGCGAAGGTGACGATGACCTGGGTATGCGCCGAGAGCGGCTGGACGCCCGCCGCTGCCGACTTGACCGGGTCCAGATAGGTCGAGAGGTCGGCATAGGCGACGAATTCGTTGAGCACCAGCTTCTGACCGATGAAGCCACCGGCCTGTACCGCCTCGTTCCAGGGCACCCCGATAAGGAAGGCCACCGGCGCCAGCAGATAGCCCAGCACCAGCTGCATGCTCAGTTGCGGCACGCCGAACCAGGCGCCGCACCAGCCGAGGATGCCGTTGAGCAGGGCGATCAGGGCGATGAAGGCCAGCAGCATGGCACCGACCGCCAGGGCGATGCGCAGCCCGACCTGGGCGCCTTCGGCGGCTGCGTCTATGACGTTGGCCGGGCGCTCCTCCCCTTCCCCCAGGGTCTTCATGGCCTGGTCGCGCGGCTGTTCGGTCTCCGGCTCCATCAGCTTGGCCATCAGCAGTCCGCCCGGAGCGGCCATGAAGCTGGCGGCGATCAGGTACTTGAGTTCCACGCCCATGCCGGCGTAGCCCAGCAGCACCGAACCGGCCACCGCGGCGAAACCGCCAACCATGATGGCGAACAGCTCAGAGCGGGTGAGATCGGCGATGAAGGGCCGCACCACCAGCGGCATTTCCGACTGGCCGAGAAACAGGGTCGCGGTGACCGTGGTGGATTCCACCCGACTGGTGCCGAGCAGGGCGTGCAGCGCGCCGCCCACCAGGCGGATGATCCAGCCCATGATGCCCAGGTAGTAGAGCACCGCGATCAGGCTGCCGAAGAAGACGATCAGGGGCAGCACCCGCACGGCGAAGACGAAGCCACCGTTACCGAAGTACTCGAACATCTTCGGTCCGGCGAGACCGCCGAAGAGAAACTCGATGCCCTTGTCGGCATAGAGCTGCAGCGAAGAGACGGCGCCGGAGACGCTGCCAAGCACCTGCTGGCCCCAGGGAATGTAGAGGACGAACAGGCCGAGCCCCGCCTGCAACAGAAAGGCCGCGAGCACGGTACGCACGCGAATGGCGCGCCGCTGGCGGGAAAAGAGGATGGCGATGGCCACCAGCAACAGCATGCCCAACACAGAGATCATCAAGAGACTCCTGACAGGATCGCCCGATAGCGGCGATCGATGGGCGATATCCGTAAGCAAGGCGCCTGCCAGATCCTGTCCGGGCGATCAGCTTTTTGTGACTGCCTGGTCAGCGAGGCGCAGCGGTCGGTCCAGCTGCAGGCCCGCGGGCGAGAGCCGTGCCCCATAAGCCAGCACCTGCACACCCTGGCGACGGGCTTCGCCCAGGGCCAGGGCATAGGCGGCATCGATTTCCGCGGCCGGGCGTACCGCCTCGATGCCGTCGAGCAAGACGCAATAAAGCAGCACGGCCCGCTCACCGGCCGCGGCCAGGGCCGCCAGCTCGCGCAGATGACGGGCCCCACGGGTGGTCACGGCGTCGGGAAAGGCAGCGATCGCGGTGTCGGCAAAGCCCAGGGTGACGCTCTTGACCTCCAGGTACAGCGGCCCCGCGGGATACTCCAGGCGGAAATCGGCGCGACTGTTCTCCAGCCCGTACGCCACCTCCCGGCGCAGGGCGGTGAAGCCGGCCAGCTCGGGAATGCCACCGGCCAGCAAGGCCTCCTCCACCAGGCGATTGGCACGGGCGGTATTGATGCAGGCCAGCCGGCCGTGATCCGTCTCGACCAACTCCCAGGTGCCGGGCAGCTTGCGCTTGGGACCATTGGCGCGGCTGAACCAGACGCGGGCGCCCGCCGGCTGGCAGTGGAGCATGGAGCCGGTATTGGGGCAGTGCAGGGTCAGCACCTCGCCGCTGGCGGTCTCGATGTCGGCGAGAAATCGCTTGTAGCGGCGCAGCAGGCGACCCTCTTCCAAGGGCGGCTCGAATCTCACCGGGCGCTCCAGCGCTGCAATCCCTGGGCGATGCGGGCGACGGCCTCTTCCAGGCGCGGCAGCGACTGGGTGTAGGCGAAGCGCACATGGGTGTCGGCGCGGTGGCGCCCGAAATCCAGGCCGGGGGTGATGGCGACGTGCTCGGTCTCCAGCAGGAACTGGCAGAAGGCATAGGCGTCGCCGCCAAAGGCGGCGATGTCGGCATAGAGGTAGAAGGCGCCCTGGGGCTCGACGGCGATCTCAAAGCCCAGGTTGCGCAACGCCGGCAACAGGTAGTCGCGACGGCGGGCGAATTCGGCGCGACGCTCCTCGAAGATGGCCATGGCCTCGGGGGTGAAACAGGCCAGGGCCGCCTGCTGGGCCACGGTGGAGGCACTGATGTAGAGATTCTGCGCCAGCTTCTCCAGCTCCGGCACCGCGGCGCGCGGCGCCACCAGCCAGCCGAGGCGCCAGCCGGTCATGCCGAAATACTTGGAGAAGCTGTTGAGCACGAAGGCCGAGTCGTCCACCTCCAGCACGCTGGGGGCGTCCAGGCCGTAGGTCAGGCCGTGGTAGATCTCGTCCACCACCAGGTGACCACCGCGCGCCCTTAGGGCGGCCGACAGCCCGGCGAGTTCGTCGCGATCCAGCAGGGTGCCGGTCGGATTGGCCGGCGAGGCCACCAGGGCGCCGACGCTGTCCGCCTGCCAGTGCCGCGCGACCAGCTCGGGGGTGAGCTGGTAGCGGGTCTCGGCGCCGACCGGGATCAGCTGGGCCGCGCCTTCCACCAGGCGCAGGAAGTGTCTATTGCAGGGATAGCCGGGATCGGCCAGCAACCAGTGACGCCCGGGATCCACCAGCAGGGCGCTGGCCAGCAGCAGGGCACCCGAACCGCCGGGGGTGATCAGCACCCGTTCCGGATCCAGGTCGACGCCGTAGCGCTCGCCATAGAAGGCGGCGATGGCGCGGCGCAACTCCGGCAGGCCGCGGGCCGCGGTGTAGCGGGTCTGACCGGCCGCCAGCGCGGCCTGGCCGGCCGCGACCACCGGGGCGGCGGTGGTGAAATCGGGCTCGCCGATCTCCAGGTGGATGACGTCATGCCCGGCGGCCTGGAGCTGGTTGGCGCGCTCCAGCAGGGCCATCACATGGAAGGGCTCGATGGCCTGGCTGCGCGCGCTGTAGGAATTGGACATGGAGGGGGTCCGAACTTGTGGCGAAGGCGGGATTCTAACCAAGGCTTCGCAGACCGGCATCCGCCGCGTCGGCAAGGAGCGGGAGGCCAGTAGTAGCGCCCCCTGGAAGCTTCTGGTAAGTTCGCCGGCTTGCATCCGCAGGGCGACTGGCCAGTCGAGAACATATTCAGCCTGGCGTCGGCATTGCGCGGGACGCCATCGGCAGCCACAGACCCCGGGCGTTCCAACATGGAGAGGCCTGGAAACGCATCCAGCCTGTGGACAGGATCAGCGAAAGTGAGAGGGTCAATCATGCCCAGCGAAGCAAATCAGCAGAACAATCATCTGGCCCGTGGCTACGAACCCTACCAGCCTGCCAAGGGTGAGGAATACATGAGTGAGCGCATGCGCGCCCACTTCACCGGCATTCTGAACAAGTGGAAGCAGGAACTGCGCGAAGAAGTCGATCGCACCGTGCACCACATGAAGGAAGAAGCGGCCAACTTCGCCGACCCGGCCGACCGCGCGACCCAGGAAGAGGAATTCAGCCTGGAACTGCGTGCCCGCGACCGCGAGCGCAAGCTGATCAAGAAGATCGACGAGACGCTGCAGCTGATCGAAGACAACGAATATGGCTGGTGCGACTCCTGCGGCGTGGAAATCGGTATCCGTCGCCTGGAAGCCCGTCCGACCGCCAGCCTGTGCATCGACTGCAAGACCCTGGCCGAGATCCGCGAGAAGCAGACCGGGACCTGAGTCCTGCTGCCTCACCGACGAGGGCGCTACGGCGCCCTTTGTTCTTTCCAGACTTCGGATTTTCCGGCATTCACAGGATGAGCTATGTCCAGGCGCCCCTATGTCGGCCGTTTCGCCCCCACGCCCAGCGGCTATCTGCACTTCGGCTCGCTGGTTGCCGCCCTCGCTTCCTACCTGGATGCCCGCGCCGCGGGCGGGCAGTGGCTGGTGCGCATGGAAGACCTGGACCCCCCGCGCGAGGTCCCCGGCGCTCAGGCGGCCATCCTCACCACTCTGGAGGCCTACGGCTTCGAATGGGACGGCCCGGTGCTGCGCCAGAGCGAGCGCCTGGACGCCTATCGCGCGGTCATCGCGCAGTGGCTGGCCAGCGGCCTGGCCTATGCCTGCGACTGCTCGCGCAAGCAGCTCGAAGGCAGTGGCGGCCTCTACCCCGGATACTGCCGCAATTGCGGCCTGCCGGCGACGGACGCCGCCATCCGCATCCGTGTCCCTGAGCTGGACTACCGCTTCGTCGACCGGGTGCAGGGCGAATTCCGCCAGCACCTGGGCCGCGAGGTGGGCGACTTCGTCATCCAGCGCCGCGACGGCCTGATCGCCTACCAGTTGGCGGTGGTGATGGACGATGCCCTGCAGGGCATGACCGACGTGGTGCGGGGCGCCGACCTGCTGGACTCGACGCCCCGCCAGCTCTATCTGCAGGAATTGCTCGGTCATCCGGCGCCGGGCTATCTGCACGTGCCACTGCTGATCCAGCCCGATGGCCACAAGCTGGGCAAGAGCTACCGCTCGCCGCCGCTGCCACCCGAGCAGGCCGGCGCCCTGCTGGTGCGCGCCCTGCGCACCCTGGGCCAGCCGACGCATGCGGAGCTGGCCCGGGAAACCCCGGCCAGGGTGCTGGCCTGGGGCGTCGCCCACTGGGATGCCGCGCTGATCCCGCGGGTGCCGCACCTGGCCGAAGCCCGATTACCGGACTAGTAGTTGGGCCAGAGGCCGGGCGTGGCCAGTTCCAGCAGATGTCCGTCCGGATCGCGGAAATACAGGCTGATCGCGCCACGCGGCCAGCGGGTGCGTTCTTCGATGGCGACCCCGGCAGCCACCAGGTGTGCGGCCCAGGCTTCCAGTTCATCCGCCGCGACGGCCAGGGCCAGGTGCTGACAGCCCTGGGCGCCATGGGGCGGAATGCAGCCGCCCGGCAGCCTGACGGGCTGTTCGGTAGTGCCCCGCTGGAACAGCAACAGGACGCTGGCGCCCACCGCATAGGCGGCCAGGCGCTCGTCGGCGAACATCGGCGTGAGCCCCAGCAGCTCTTCATAGAAGCGCCGGGCCCGGGGCAGATCGGCGACATAGAGCGCGGTTTCCAGCACGGCGGCGAGACGGGGCCTGGTCATCGACGAACTCCGGCGGGGAAAGAAGCCTTCACGGTAGAGGCCTCCCTCTCCGGGGTACAGCGCTTTTGCATTACCATGGCGCCATCGCCGTTCGGGAACCGCGCATGTACATCTACCGGCTGGTCCTGCTCCTCGTGGTAGGCATCTATCTGTTCTCCCCCGCCATCATGGATTGGTGGATCGCTCCCAGCGGCGCCTGGTATCGCCCCTACCTGCTGTGGCTCATCCTCATCGTGGTGACCTTTATCCTGCAGAGCCAGCGCGATGCCGACGAGCTTTAGTCTGTCCCAACTGGTGCTGATCAGCGCCGGTTACCTGCTGATCTTCTTTGGCGTCGCCTGGATGACCGAGAAGGGCTGGGTGCCGCGCCGGCTGGTGCGCCATCCGCTGATCTACACCCTGTCGCTGGGCGTCTACGCCAGCGCCTGGGCCTTCTATGGCACCGTGGGCCTGGCCTACGACTACGGCTACGGCTTTCTCGCCTACTACCTGGGCCTGTGCGGCGCCTTCCTGCTGGCGCCGGTGCTGCTCTATCCCATCCTGCGCCTGACCCGTGCCTACCAGCTGGCGTCCCTGGCCGATCTTTTCGCCTTCCGTTTCCGCAGCACCTGGGCCGGCGCCCTCACCAGCCTGGGCATGCTGATCGCCGTGCTGCCGCTGCTGGCGCTGCAGATCCAGGCGGTGGCCACCAGCACCGGCATCCTGGTGCAGGCCCGCGCCCAGGACGCCCCGGCGCTGGGCTTCTGCCTGCTGATCACCCTGTTCGCCATGCTCTTCGGCGCACGCCAGATCAATTCCAAGGAGCGCCATGAAGGCCTGGTGGTGGCCATCGCCTTCGAGTCCCTGGTCAAGTTGCTGGCCCTGGGCATCGTCGGCGGCGTCACCCTCTATAGCGTGTTCGGCGGACCCAACGGCCTGGAGACCTGGCTGCAGCAGAACCAGAGCGCCCTCTCCACCCTGCACACCCCGCTGCAGGAAGGTCCCTGGCGGATCCTGCTGCTGGTGTTCTTTGCCGCGGCCATCGTCACCCCGCACATGTACCACATGGCCTTCACCGAGAATCTCAGTCCCCAGGCGCTGGTCAGTGCCAGCTGGGGCCTGCCGCTGTTCCTGCTGCTGATCAGCCTGGCGGTGCCGCCGATTCTCTGGGGTGGCCTGGCGCTGGGTTCGCCGACGCCGCCGGAGTACTTCACCCTGGGCGTGGGCCTGGCGCTGGACAATCCGCTGCTGGCGCTGGTGGCCTTCGTCGGCGGGCTGTCGGCGGCCAGCGGCCTGATCATCGTGGTGACCATGGCGCTGTCGGGCATGCTGCTCAACCACATCGTGCTGCCGCTCTACCAGTCGCCCACCGACGGCAACATCTATCGCTGGCTGCGCATGACCCGGCGCATGCTGATCGCCGCCATCATCCTCGGCAGCTATGGCTTCTATCGCCTGCTGCAGGGCCATGGCGATCTCTCCAGCCTGGGCATCGTCTCCTTTGTCGCCACCGTGCAATTCCTGCCCGGCGCGCTGTCGGTGCTCTACTGGCAGACGGCCAATCGCAAGGGCTTCATCGCCGGCCTGCTGTGCGGCCTGGGCCTGTGGTTCCTGAGCATGCTCATGCCGCTGGTGGCCGACATCAATCCGCTGCACATCGGCGTCTTCAGCTATCGCATCAGCGCCAGCAACTGGCACCTCGCCGCCGTGGCCTCGCTGACCGTCAACGTGCTGGTGTTCGCCCTGGTCTCGCTCTTCACCGAGGCCAGCGAAGAAGAGAAGAGCGCCGCCGAGGCCTGCGCCGTGGACAACGTCCGCCGTCCGCAGCGCCGCGAACTGGCGGCCAGCTCGCCCCAGGACTTCGCCGCCCAGCTGGCCAAGCCGCTGGGCGCCAAGACCGCGCAGAAGGAAGTCGAGCGCGCCCTGGCCGATCTGCTGCTGCCCTATGACGAACGCCGCCCCTATGCCCTGCGCCGGTTGCGCGATCGCATCGAGGCCAACCTCTCCGGCCTGATGGGTCCGCGGGTCGCCCAGGACATCGTCGAGACCTTTCTGCCGTTCAAGGCGGAAAGCGAGGCCTATGCCACCGAAGACATCCACTTCATCGAGAATCGCCTGGAAGACTACCAGTCGCGCCTGACCGGCCTGGCCGCCGAGCTGGACGCCCTGCGCCGCTATCACCGCCAGACCCTGCAGGAGTTGCCCATGGGCGTCTGCTCCCTGGCGCGTGACCGCGAGATCCTCATGTGGAACCGCGCCATGGAAGAACTCACCGGCATCGACGGCGCCCGGGTGGTGGGTTCGCGCCTGAGCGCCTTGCCCGATCCCTGGCAGGACCTGTTCGAGCGCTTTCTCGCCGAACCGGCGCAACAGCACCTCTACAAGCAGCGGCTGCCCCAGGAACACGAGCAGCGCTGGCTCAACCTGCACAAGGCGACCATCGACGAACCCTTGGCGGTGGGCAGCAACGGCACGGTGCTGGTGGTGGAAGACATCAGCGAGACCCAGCTGCTGGAAGACCGCCTGATCCACTCCGAGCGCCTGGCCTCCATCGGCCGGCTGGCCGCGGGCGTCGCCCACGAGATCGGCAATCCGGTCACCGGCATCGCCTGCCTGGCGCAGAACCTGCGCGAGGAGCGCGAGGCGGACGAAGAGATCGACGAGATCAGCAGCCAGATCATCGAGCAGACCCGGCGCATCACCCGCATCGTCCAGTCGCTGATGAGTTTCGCCCATGCCGGCGGTCGCCAGCAGGCCCACGAACCGGTGTGCGTGGCCGAGGCGGCCCAGGAGGCCATCGCCCTGCTCTCCCTCAACCGCCAGAGCGTGGACGTCGACTTCTTCAATCTCTGCGATCCCGAACACCTGGTGCAGGGCGATCCCCAGCGGCTGGTGCAGGTGATGATCAACCTGCTGTCCAACGCCCGGGACGCCTCGCCACCCGGTGCGCCGATCCGGGTGCGCAGCGAGGCCCAGGGCCAGACCGTGACCCTGAGCGTCGAGGACGAGGGCAGCGGCATTCCCAAGGCCATCGTCAGCCGGCTGTTCGAACCCTTCTTCACCACCAAGGATCCGGGCAAGGGGACGGGGCTTGGCTTGGCGCTGGTCTATTCCATCGTAGAAGAGCATTATGGTCAGATAATGATCGATAGTCCTACCGACCCCGTGACCGGCCAGGGCACCCGCATCCGGGTACTGCTGCCGCGCTATCTCGGGTTGCCGGAGGCGCCGTGACGGACCCATCCGCCTGCTGGATGGATCTGCTAAAGCATTCGGAAGTCCAGACGACCGCGACAAGACACGCTGCCTGGCGTGGGTCGTCTTGCCTTCCCGTAAGAGAGCGCACTTGATGGCCCATATCCTGATTGTCGAAGACGAGAAGATCATCCGTTCGGCGCTGCGCCGTCTGCTGGAGCGCAACCAGTTCCGCGTCAGCGAAGCCGGCTCCGTGCAGGAAGCCCAGGATCTCTACGATGTCTCGAGCTTCGATCTCGTCATCAGCGATCTGCGTCTGCCCGGCGCCCCCGGTACCGAGATGATCGATCTCGCCAAGGGCAAGCCGGTGCTGATCATGACCAGCTACGCCAGCCTGAGATCGGCGGTCGATTCCATGAAGCAGGGCGCGGTGGACTACATCGCCAAGCCCTTCGATCACGACGAGATGCTGCAGGCCGTGGCGCGCATCCTGGTCGAGCGTGAACAGCGCCAGCCGGCTGCCGCCGTCGAGGAAAGCGTCGCGCCGCCGCCGGCCACCGGCGAGATCGGCATCATCGGCAACTGCGCCCCAATGCAGGACCTCTTCGGCAAGATCCGCAAGGTCGCCCCCACCGACTCAACCGTGCTGATCCAGGGCGAGTCGGGCACCGGCAAGGAACTGGTGGCGCGGGCGCTGCACAACCTGTCGCGCCGGGCCAAGGCACCGCTGATCTCGGTCAACTGCGCGGCCATTCCCGAAACCCTGATCGAATCCGAACTCTTCGGCCACGAGAAGGGCGCCTTCACCGGCGCCAGCGCCAGCCGTACCGGCCTGGTGGAAGCGGCCGACGGCGGCACCCTGTTTCTCGACGAGATCGGCGAATTGCCGCTGGAAGCCCAGGCGCGCCTCTTGCGCGTGCTGCAGGAAGGCGAGATCCGCCGGGTCGGCTCGGTGCAGTTGCAAAAGGTCGATGTGCGCCTGATCGCCGCGACCCACCGGGATCTCAAGGGCCTGGCCAAGATCGGTCAGTTCCGCGAAGACCTCTTCTATCGCCTCAACGTCATCTCCCTGCGCCTGCCGGCCCTGCGCGAGCGCGGTGGCGACGTCATGGAGATCGCCCGGGTATTTCTCGCCCGTCAGTCCGCGCGCATGAGTCGCCCGGGGCTCAAGTTCGGCGCCGAAGCCGAGGCCGCCATCCGCCACTACAGCTGGCCGGGTAACGTGCGCGAGCTGGAGAACGCCATCGAGCGCTCGGTGATCCTCAGCGAAGGCCAGGAGATCAATGCCGACCAGCTGGGCATCGACGTCGAGCTCGGCGAGCTGGAGCTGGCCGACAGCTACCTGGATCCGCTGCCCAGCGCGGGCCTGGGGAACGGCAACGGCGCCCACGAGCCCACCGAGGACCTCTCGCTGGAGGACTACTTCCAGCACTTCGTGCTCGAGCACCAGGATCACATGACCGAGACCGAACTGGCGCGCAAGCTCGGCGTCAGCCGCAAGTGCCTGTGGGAACGTCGCCAGCGCCTGGGCATTCCGCGACGCAAGGCCAGCGCCAGCAGCGACGCCAGCTGATCCACGCCGGGACGCGGCAGCCCTGCACGTCCCGCGGTAACACCCTCCCGCCTCGCCTCCCCATCCTTTGCAATGTGTTACCGCCGTAACAGGAGGCGGGTTCAGCGGTAACGAAAATCTCCCTGTAGCCACCAGGCAAAAAGGCTACATTTTTCTTAAGCCACTGAAATAAAAGGATTTTTCAAAACTGGCACGGCATCTGCTTTATGTTCTGGCACAAGAACAATAAAAACGTACCCCCTCCATAACAAAAACAAGACGTAGCGACTCCAGCACAACAAGAACAAGCAGGCGGAGGCGTAGCTAACTGATCATTTTGGAGAAGAGTCGTCTTGCGGGATGGTCCCGCGATGTCAGGCCAGAGAACAATAAAACTGCCCCGAGGCAGCACCCGTACCAGGCAGAGCAGGAATGATCCTGACGACATCAGCTTCCAAAGTAATCCGTTTGCTCTTGGCTCTAGACTTCAGAGCCTTTCCGGCGGCCGGTAACCGCACGGGACAGACCACACAAGAAAAACAAGAGGTCTGGATAGACAATAAAAACAAAGCACGTACCACTTTGGGGGGGAGCTTCGGCTCCCCCAGTGCCTTTGACAGCCTCCCCTCCCTCGTTCAAGATCCCCTCCTTATCTATTGCGCAACGGCTCCCGCTGTGGTCCAGATTGCGTATAGCCGTCTCTCCGAACAGAAACTCGCATGCTGAAGAAGCTGATCCAGACTCTGCGCTCGCCCCTGCGGCGTACTCCGCCCGCGCCTGCCTTGCCCATCGAACTGCCCCGCAGTCAGCATGCTCTGGAACGAGAGCGCATCAGTCGCTACGCCCTGAGTGTCGTCGACCGGCTGGAAAAGGCGGGTTATCAGGCCTACCTGGTGGGCGGTTGCG
Organism: Pseudomonas oryzihabitans NBRC 102199; assembly: GCF_000730625.1. Taxonomy (GTDB): domain Bacteria; phylum Pseudomonadota; class Gammaproteobacteria; order Pseudomonadales; family Pseudomonadaceae; genus Chryseomonas; species Chryseomonas oryzihabitans. The sequence continues at coordinate 25,335 of NZ_BBIT01000024.1, forward strand.
TCCGGGACCTGCTGCTGGGCTTCGAGCCCAAGGACTTCGACGTCGCCACCAGCGCCACGCCCGAGCAGGTGCGGGCCGAATTCCGCAATGCGCGGGTCATCGGGCGGCGCTTCAAGCTGGTCCATGTGCATTTCGGCCGCGAGATCATCGAGGTCGCGACCTTCCGCGCCAATCACCCCACCGGGGATGCCGAGGACGAGACCCAGGGCTCGCGCCATGAAAGCGGCCGGATCCTGCGCGACAACATCTATGGCAACCAGGAACAGGATGCCCAGCGGCGCGACTTCACCATCAACGCGCTCTACTACGACGCCAGCGGCGAACGCATCCTCGACTACGCCAACGGCACCCAGGACATTCGCCTGCGGCAGATCCGGCTGATCGGCGATCCGGAGCAGCGCTACCTGGAAGATCCGGTGCGGATGCTGCGCGCCGTGCGCTTCGCCGCCAAGCTGGATTTCGAGATCGAGGCCGCCACCGCCGAACCCATCAGCCGCCTGGCGCCGCTGCTGCGGGACATTCCGGCACCGCGGCTGTTCGACGAGGTCATCAAGCTGCTGCTGGGTGGCAAGGCCGAGCGCACCTTCGAGCTGCTCTGCCAGTACGGGCTGTTCGCCCCGCTGTTTCCGGCCAGTGGCGAAGCCCTGGAACGCGATCCCGACTACGCCGGCAGCCTGATCCGCCAGGCCCTGGCCAACACCGATGCCCGCATCCGCGAAGGCAAGCCGGTCACCCCGGCCTTCCTCTTCGCCGCCCTGCTCTGGCCGGCCTTGCCCGAGCGCGTCCGTCATCATCAGGACCTCGGCCTGCCGCCGATTCCGGCCATGCAGGAAGCCGCCCACGACCTCACCCAGCAGCAGTGCCAGCGCACCGCCGTCCCCAAGCGTTTCACCATGCCCATGCGCGAGATCTGGGACATGCAGGAACGCCTGCCACGCCGCCAGGGCAAGCGCGCCGATCAGTTGCTGGAGAATCCGCGCTTTCGCGCCGGCTACGACTTCCTGCTGCTGCGCGAGAGCGCCGGCGAGGAAACCGGTGGCCTGGGCGACTGGTGGACCCGCTACCAGGAGGTCGGCGACAGCCAGCGGCGCGAGATGATCAAGAACCTCAGCCGCGACGAAGGCGCACCGGCCAAGCGGCGCCGCCGCGGCGGCAGCAATCGCAAGCGGCGCACCTCGGATGCGCCCACCGCCGGCGACGAATGATGGAAAGGGTCTATCTCGGCCTGGGCAGTAACCTGGCCGAGCCGCGGCGCCAGCTGGACGCGGCCCTCGAGGCCCTGGCCCAGCTGCCCCACAGTGAGCTGGTGGCGGTCTCCGCCTTCTATGCCAGCGATCCCCTGGGACCACCCGATCAGCCGCGCTACGTCAACGCCGTCGCCGCCCTGGACACCGGGCTCGAGCCCCTGGCGCTGCTCGACGCCACCCAGGCCATAGAGCAGCAGCAGGGCCGCGTACGCAAGGATGAACGCTGGGGTCCGCGGACCCTGGACATCGACATCCTGCTATTCGGCGAACGACTGATCGACGAGCCACGCCTGCAGGTGCCGCACTACCACCTCCAGGCCCGTGCCTTCGTCCTCTATCCGCTGGCCGATCTCGCCCCCGCGCTGCACCTGCCCAATGGCCGCCGCTTGCCGGACCTGCTGTCCGCCTGCCCTTTCGAAGGCCTGGAGCGGCTGCTACCGTCGTCATCCACGCGGTAACACAGCCGTAACACCGAGCATTGACTTGTGCCGGATGCGCCGGGACTATAGCAGCCGTTTGCGCGCGGCCACCCCGCGCCCGCGGCGCCCAGACAATAACCATAGCGCCGTCCCACGAGGACCCCTTGCATGCCTGATATCAGCCTCACGACCCTTCAGGGGCTCAAGCAGCGCGGCGAAAAGATCGCCATGCTGACCGCCTACGATGCCACTTTCGCCCAGGCCGCCAGTCAGGCCGGCGTCGAGATGCTGCTCATCGGCGATTCCCTCGGCATGGTGCTGCAGGGTCACGACAGCACCCTGCCGGTGACCCTCGACGACATGGTCTACCACACCGCCTGCGTCAAGCGCGGCCACGCGGGTGCCTTCATCGTCGCCGACCTGTCGTTCATGACCTATGCCACCCTGGAGCAGACCCTGACCAGCGCCGGTCGCCTGATGCAGGCGGGCGCGCAGATGGTCAAGCTTGAGGGCGATGCCTGGCTGGCCGAACCCATTCGCCGCCTGGCCGCCAATGGCGTGCCGGTCTGCGCCCACCTGGGCCTGACGCCCCAGTCGGTCAACGTCTTCGGCGGCTTCAAGGTACAGGGGCGCGATCCGGCCCGGGCGCAGCAGTTGCGCGAGGCGGCGCGTGAGCTGGAGGAAGCCGGCGCGGCCATGCTGCTGCTGGAATGCGTGCCTTCGGCGCTGGCCGAGGAAATCACCCGGGCCGCCCGGGTGCCGGTGATCGGCATCGGCGCCGGGGCTGCCACCGATGGCCAGGTACTGGTGCTGCACGACATGCTCGGCCTGGCCCTGCGCGGGCGCACGCCGAAATTCGTGCGCAACTTCATGGCCGGTCAGGACAGCATCCAGGCTGCCCTGGCGGCCTATGTCGCTGCCGTCAAGGACGGCAGCTTTCCCGCTCCCGAACACGGATTCTCCGCATGAAAACGGTCCATAGCGTCCGCGAACTGCGCGCCGCCGTCGCCGCCGCGCGCCGCCAGGGCCTGCGCATCGGCCTGGTGCCCACCATGGGCAATCTGCACGCCGGGCATATCGCCCTGGTCGACACCGCGCGGCGTCACGCCGACTTCGTGGTGGCGAGCATCTTCGTCAATCCGCTGCAATTCGGTCCCACCGAGGATCTGGACACCTATCCGCGCACCCTGGCGGAAGACAGTCGCCAGCTGAACGAGGCCCACTGCGACCTGCTGTTCGCGCCGGCGGTGGCCGAGATGTATCCCAATGGCATGGACGGCCTGACCCGGGTGAATGTCCCCGTGGTGTCCGAAGGCCTGTGCGGTGCGCGCCGGCCCGGGCATTTCGAAGGCGTGGCGACGGTGGTCACCAAGCTGTTCCAGATGGCGCAACCGGACGTGGCGGTGTTTGGCGAAAAGGACTATCAGCAGCTGGCGGTGATCCGCAAGCTGGTCCAGGACCTGGACATGCCCATCGAGATCGTCGCCCAGCCCACGGTACGGGCCACCGACGGCCTGGCGCTGTCGTCGCGCAATGGCTATCTCGATGACCACCAGCGGGCCAGTGCGCCTTGCCTGTACAGCCTGCTCAGGCGCCTCGCCGATCAGCTCGCCGCCGGCGCCGCGGTCGAGCCGACCCTCGCCGCCGGTGTCGCCGAATTGCACGCTCAGGGGCTCAAGGTCGACTATCTGGAATTGCGCGAGCAGCTGAGTCTGCAACCGGCCGGGCCGGACACCACCGCGCTGGTCCTGCTGGTGGCGGCCTACCTCGGCCAGACCCGCCTGATCGACAATCTGAGCTTTCGCCGCAGGGCCCGAGTGTGACGCAACCGAAGGTTAGCTCACCCGACCCTGCCTGAACCCTGGAAGCCCGGAACATACCGGGCTTTTTCATGCTCGAAGCGCGGCGCCACGACCGGCGTCTCGCGGTCACCGACTTTCTCTTGCAAGCCAGCGGCTTGTGGGGCACAACAGCAAACAAGAGCCACCAAGGAAAAGCCTAGCCATGGAGTACTATCAACACCCCCTCGACGTGACCCAGCTCGCCTCCTGGAAAGCCCTGCAGGAACACCGCAAGGCCATGCAGAACTTCCGCATGCGCGATGCCTTCGCCGCCGATCCGCAGCGCTTCTCGCAGTTCTCCCTGAGCAGCAGTGGTCTGTTCCTCGACTACTCCAAGAACCTCATCACCGAGCAGACCCGTGACCTGCTGGTGAATCTGGCCCGGGAAGCGGGGCTGGAAGGGGCCATCCGCACCCTGTTCGATGGCGCCTACGTCAACTCCTCCGAACACCGCCCCGCCCTGCACACCGCGCTGCGCCGCCCGGTGGGCGACAGCGTCCGGATCGATGGCCAGGACATCATGCCCGAGGTGCACCGGGTCCTGAACCAGATGACCCAGCTGGTCACCCGCATCCACAACGGCCTCTGGCGCGGCTACACCGAGAAGCCGATCACCGACGTGGTCAACATCGGCATCGGTGGCTCCTTCCTCGGTCCGCAGCTGGTCTCCGAGGCGCTGGTGCCCTTCACCCAGCGCGGCGTGCGCTGCCACTACCTGGCCAACATCGACGGCAGCGAATTCCGCGAGGTGACCTCCAAGCTCGCCGCCGACACCACCCTGTTCATCGTCTCCTCCAAGTCCTTCGGCACCCTGGAGACCCTGAAGAACGCCCAGGCCGCCCGTGCCTGGTGCCTGGCCCAGGGCTGCCCGGAGCCGGAGCTGCACAAGCACTTCATCGCCGTCTCCAGCAACGTCAAGGTGGCGGTGGAATTCGGCATCGCCGAAGAGAACATCTTCCCGATGTGGGACTGGGTCGGCGGTCGCTATTCGCTGTGGTCGGCCATCGGCCTGCCCATCGCCCTGGCCATCGGCATGTCCAACTTCAAGGACCTGCTGGCCGGTGCCTATGCCATGGACCAGCACTTCACCAGCGCTCCCTTCGAAGAGAACATGCCGGTGCTGCTGGGCCTGCTCGGGGTCTGGTACGGCAACTTCTGGGGCGCGACCAGTCATGCCATCCTGCCCTACGACCACCACCTGCGTAACTTCGTGAAGCACCTGCAGCAGCTGGACATGGAGTCCAATGGCAAGAGCGTGCGTCAGGACGGCTCGCCGGTGAGCCTGGAGACCGGCCCGGTGATCTGGGGCGGCGTCGGCTGCAACGGTCAGCACGCCTACCACCAGCTGCTGCACCAGGGCACCCAGCTGATCCCCGGCGACTTCATCGTGCCGGTGGTGAGCCACAACCCGGTGGCCGATCACCAGCAGTGGCTGTATGCCAACTGCCTGTCGCAGAGCCAGGCACTGATGCTGGGCAAGACCCGCGAAGAAGCCGAGGCCGAGCTGCGCGAGAAGGGCCTGGGCGAAGCCGAGATCGCCAAGTTGGCGCCGCACAAGGTGATCCCGGGCAACCGCCCGAGCAACACCCTGGTGCTGGAGCGCATCTCGCCGCGGCGCCTGGGTGCGCTGGTGGCCCTGTACGAGCACAAGGTGTTCGTGCAGAGCGTCATCTGGGGCATCAACTGCTTCGACCAGTGGGGCGTCGAGCTGGGCAAGGAGCTGGGCAAGGACGTCTACCAGCACATCATCGGCCGCAGCGAAGGCAAGGCCGACGACGGTTCCACCCAGGGCCTGATCGACTACTTCCGCGGTCGTCATCGCGGCTGATCGTCTCCGGTCCGTTCCGAAAGGCGCCGCTCTGCGGCGCTTTTTCGTTTTGTCGCCTCGCTGAACCCCGGCAGGGCATCCGCGGCCTAAACTGGGAGCACAACAACACCAAGAAGGAGCCGGCCATGAGCCAACGCTACCCCGTGCCCGAGAGCCTGAGTGCCCGTACCCACCTCGACGAAGCCCGCTATCGCGAGCTCTACCAGCGCTCGGTGGAGCAGCCGGAACGCTTCTGGAGCGAACAGGCCAGCGCCCTGCTCGACTGGTCGCGCACCTGGGACGAAGTCCATAGCGGCGATATGCGCAAGGGCCAGACCCGCTGGTTCAGCGGCGGCCAGCTCAACGTCGCCTACAACTGCATCGATCGCCACCTGGGGGCCCGGGCCGAGCGGACCGCCATCCTCTGGGAAGGCGACGATCCCGCCGACAGCCAGGCCATCAGCTATCGCCAGCTGCACGAGCACGTCAGCCGCCTGGCCAACGTGCTCAAGGAGCGTGGGGTCAGGAAGGGCGACCGCGTCTGCCTCTACATGCCGATGATCCCCGAGGCGGCCTACGCCATGCTCGCCTGCGCCCGCATCGGCGCGGTGCATTCGGTGGTGTTCGGCGGCTTCTCGCCCGAGGCGCTGCGCGACCGCATCCTCGATTCCGACTGCCGGGTGGTGATCACCGCCGACGAAGGCGTGCGCGGTGGCAAGCGCGTCCCGCTCAAGGCCAATGTCGACAAGGCCCTGGCCAAGTGCCCGGAGGTCCATACCGTGGTCATGGTCGAGCGCACCGGCACCGCCGTGGCCCGCCAGGAGGGGCGCGACCTGCCCTATGCCCAGGCGGTGGCCGCGGCTTCGCCCGACTGCCCGCCGGAGCCCATGGACGCCGAGGATCCGCTGTTCATCCTCTACACCTCCGGCTCCACCGGCAAACCCAAGGGCGTGCTGCACACCACCGGCGGCTACCTGCTGGGGGCCACCCTGAGCTTCAAGTACCTGTTCGACTATCACGAGGGTCAGGTCTTCTGGTGCACCGCCGATGTCGGCTGGGTCACCGGCCACAGCTACATCGTCTACGGCCCCCTGGCCAATGGCGCCACCACCCTGATGTTCGAAGGGGTACCGAGCTATCCCGATGCCAGTCGCTTCTGGCAGGTGGTGGACAAGCACCAGGTCAACATCTTCTATACCGCCCCCACCGCCCTGCGCGCCCTGATGCGCGAAGGCGACGGCCCGGTACAGCGCACTTCGCGCAAGAGTCTGCAGCTGCTGGGCAGCGTCGGCGAGCCGATCAATCCCGAGGCCTGGGAGTGGTATCACCGGGTGGTGGGCGAAGGGCGCTGCCCCATCGTCGACACCTGGTGGCAGACCGAGACCGGCAGCATCCTCATCGCCCCGCCACCCGGCGCCCTGGCGCTGAAGCCGGGTTCGGCCACCCTGCCCTTCTTTGGCGTCCAGCCGGTGCTGCTGGACGAGCAGGGCCAGGAAATCGACGGACCCGGCAGTGGCGTGCTGGCGATCAAATCCAGCTGGCCAAGCCAGATCCGCACCGTCTATGGCGATCACCAGCGCCTGATCGACACCTATTTCAGCGCCTACCCGGGTTACTACTTCACCGGTGACGGGGCGCGCCGGGACGAAGACGGCTATTACTGGATCACCGGGCGGGTGGATGACGTGCTCAACGTCTCCGGCCACCGCATCGGTACCGCCGAGGTGGAAAGCGTGCTCACCGAGCATGCGGACGTGGCCGAGGCGGCGGTGGTGGGCTGCCCCCACGAGGTCAAGGGCCAAGCGGTCTATGCCTTCGTCACCACCAAGGGCGGGGTGACGCCGAGCGACGAACTCAAGGCGCAACTGCGCCAGCAGGTGGCCGACCAGATCGGCAGCTTCGCCAAGCCGGAATTCCTGCAATGGGCGCCGGCGCTGCCCAAGACCCGCTCCGGCAAGATCATGAGACGCATCCTGCGCAAGATCGCCTGCGACGAGCTGGACAGCCTGGGCGATACCTCGACCCTCGCCGATCCGTCGGTGGTCGACAGCCTGATCGACGCCCGCCTCAATCGCGCCCCGCACGGCTAGCCGGGGACCCAAAGAAAAGCCCCGCCTAGGCGGGGCTTTTTGCTGCTGCCGACCTTAGTGGGCGGCTTGCATGCGGTGCTTCAGGTCACGCATGCGATCGTGGGTCGCACGGGCCTTTTCCAGCTGGCTGCGCAGGTTGGCCTGGGCATCCGGCGTGGCGTGTTCGTTGACGGCACGCTCCAGCGCGTGCAGCAGGCGGTCTTCCTGCTCTTCCAGTTCGCTGACGTAGGTGACCTCTTCCTTTTCCTTGCTGGCAAAGGAGGTTTTGACGTCGGTGTAGTACTTGCGGAAGCTGCCGGCAAAGGTGCCTTGCTCGGCGGGCTTCTCACCGGCAGCCGACACCTGGCTGCTCAGGGCGCTGATGATCTCGGCCTTGCTCTGGGCGATCTCGGTGAACAGGGCCTTCAATTCGGGGTTCTTCACTTCGGTGAGGGCGTGCTCGTAGAAATTCTTGCCGTCACGGGCGATCTCGATCAGATCGTTGAGGGTTTCGGTCGTGCTGGTCATGGCAGTTCTCCGGGGCGAAGGGCAAGGCGTGATGGCGGCGTCGGGCGCCGCCATCGTGCCGGGTATTAGCGGGCGTCGTTACTGAGCCGCTTTCAGGGCGTCAGCCGATACGGCCTTCACGCCCTTGATGGCCTTGGCTTCTTTGATCGCCAGGTCGCGCTGGGCTTCGGTCGCCACGGTGCCGGACAGGGACACGACGCCCTTGTTGGTCTCGACCTTGATGGCGGTGCCCTTGATGTGTTCGTCGGCCAGGAAGGACGCCTTCACCTTGCTGGTGATCCAGGTGTCGGACGCGGCTTCTTCGGTCTTGTCCACGGTGTTGTTGGCGGCCAGGGTCATGTTCTGGCTGGTGGCAGCAAAGGCACCGCCGGCCAGCGGCAGGCTCAGTACGGAAGCGGTGACGGCAGCGAGGGCAAAGGTACCGAAAGTCTTTTTCATGAGATGACTCCTGTTTTCCTTGGTTGTACTGCGCCCAGGTCCTGGCAGCAGCGACCTAGATGTAGAGCGCAACGGCTGCGCCGAATTCCAAGACTTGTTAAAGACTTTAAAAATCAATGACTTATATAAATTCGACGCGAGTGAAGGGCGGGCAAAATGCAACTTCCTGGCGAATAGCCCTGGTAATTTGCACGAAGTCAGACGACTCTTGAGCCCGAGCCTGGACGCGTTTTCGTCCAGGGTGCCAAAGCCGATAAAGGCGGACGAAAGAAGTAGGTTTCCAGGTGACCCGACCCGAACTGCCGTACCTTTATCCGGTCAATGCTGAATTGAACCCGACACCTGCGATCGGGCCTTGAGGATCCGGGATGCGGCCTCTTTCTCCCGCGCGCATTGCCCTGGTTTATCTGTTGCTGAGCGCCGTCTGGGTGATCGGCAGCGATGGGCTGCTGTATCTGCTGCTCAGCGATCGGGACAATGCCTATCTGTGGCACACCCTGAAGGGCCTGGCCTTCATGAGCCTGCTGTCGCTAGTGCTCTATGGCCTGCTGCGGCGCGAGGCCAGCTATCGCGAAGGCTTCATCGGCGAGCTGCAGAACCAGCGCGCCACCCAGGATTTCGTCCAGCGGCTGACCAATACCGGTGACTGGCAGCTGCTGGACGATGGCCGTCTGCTCTGCTCCGAACGCACCCTGGTGATGCTGCACCAGCCCAAGGGCAGCGATCCGCTGGATTTCGCCACCATCGCCGCCTGCGCTCGCGTCGACGACCGTGACCATGTGCGCAGCATGCTGGAGCGTCTGCAGCACATGCAGGGCCCGCTGAATTTTTCCGCGCACTTCGACGACGGCCAGGGCAGCTGGCGCTGGCTCAACTGGCAGAGCGACTTCGACGAAGCCGGCATCACTCGTGGCGCCCTGGTCGACATCACCAGCTACAAGCTGGCCGAACAGGCACTGCAGGACAGCCAGCGACGCTATCGCGAGCTGGTCCAGCACCTGCCACTGGTGGTGTTCGCCAGCGACCACCGTGGTCGCTGGCAATTTCTCAATCCGGCCTGGGAAGCCCTGACCGGCCAACCCGCCACCCAACCCCTAAACCATCCCTTGGATCAGGCCTTCCATCCCCAGGACGGCGCCCGACTGCGCCAGCTGGTGGCGAAATTCGCCGCGGGTCAGCGCCTGCACTGGAACGGCGTGGTGCGGTTGCGGCTGTCGGTGGAGAGTCATCGCTGGATGCAGATGGAGCTACGCGCCGGCCTCGATGGCGAGATCCAGGGTACCCTGACCGACATCCACCACGACTACCAGGCGCAGCAACTGCAGCAGGCCCGCAGCGATGTCCTCGACGACCTGCTCACCGGCCTGCCGCTGGCGGAAATCCAGCAGGGCATCGCCCTGCGGCTGGAGCGTATCTACCCGGAGATGCGCGTCGCCCTGCTGCTGGACGACCAAGGCGAGCATCTGCGGGTCGCCGCGGCGCCCAGTCTGCCCCCCGCCTTCCAGGCAGCGCTGGAAAGCGTGCCGCGCAGTCGCCACGACCAGGGCTGCTGCAGCGCCGTCGCCGCGAATGCCCCGGTGTTCACCATCGATGTCGAACTGGATCCGGCCTGGCAGCCGCTGTTGCCGGTCGCCCAGGCAGCCGGCATTCGCGGCGCCTGGGCCCTGCCGCTGCAGGACGAGCAGCAGCGCGCCGTGGGCGCCCTGGGCATCTACTACGGCGAGGCGCGACTGCCCGAAGCGGAGACCCAGGCGCTGATCACCGAATTCACCCGCCTGGCGGTGCTGGCCATCCGGCAACAGCGCGTGGTCCAGGCGCAACGCGCCAGCGAGGCGCGCTACCGCGGCATCTTCGAGCAGGCCTATACCGGCATCATGCTCAGCGATCTGGAGGGCCGCTGGCTGAGCGTCAACCACCACTTCTGCCAGATGCTCGGCTACTCGCAACCGGAGTTGCTGCAGAAGGACACCGCCTCGGTGACGCATCCGGAAGAGCGGGCCCTGGGCGCCGCCCTGCGCAAGCAGCTGGTCGACACCGGCCAGGACCGCTACACCCTGGAAAAACGCTATCTGCACCGCAACGGCACGCCAGTGTGGACCAACGTCACCACCCGCCTGATCCGCGACGATCAAGGAGTGCCCCAGTACTTCATCAGCACCGCCCAGAACATCACCCTGCGCAAGCAGCAGGAGTCAAGCCTGCGCCAGGCCGCGGCCATGTTCCAGAACAGTCGCGACGGCCTGCTGCTGCTCGACGAGCGCCGCTGGATCCTGGCGGTGAATCCGGCCTTCGCCCGCCTGCTGGGCACCCAGGAAGGCATCCTGCTCGGCCAGCGCCTGGGACTGCCCGGTGGCGGTCGCCAGGACCAGCGCTTTTATCGCGATCTCTGGCGCACCGTGCGCCGCGAGGGCCGCTGGGAAGGCGAATTGCTCTGGCCGCGCCTCGACGGCAGCACCTTTCCGGCCTGGACCGCCATCGACACCCTCTACCCCCGGGAGACCCGGCAGTACACGGTCACCGTCAGCGACACCACCCGCCTGCGCGAGAGCGAGGCGCGCCTGAGTCATCTGGCGCATCATGATCCGCTGACCGACCTGCCCAATCGCCTGCTGGCGCGCACCCACCTGGAACACGCCCTGGCCCTGGCCGAGCCCCAGGAATACCTGGTCGCCGTGCTGATCCTCGACTTCGATTACTTCCGCACGGTCAACGAAAGCCATGGCCATGCCTTGGGCGATGAACTGCTGGTGGAATTCGCCGCCCGGCTACGCGCCCTGCTCAGCGAGGACATCACCCTGGCGCGCATCGGTGGCGACGAGTACCTGGTCATCATCGAGCGGCTGGATCGACCCGAATTCGCCGCCCAGATCGCCCAAGCCATGCTCGGCAAGCTGGAACAGCCCTTCCACCTCGGCGAACACGACATCTATCTCAACGCCAGCATCGGCATCAGCCTCTTTCCCGACGATGGCGCCACCGCCGATGACCTCATCCGCAATGCCGACACGGCCATGCACCAGGCCAAGGATCAGGGCCGCGACACCTTCCGCTTCTATACCCAGGCCCTTACCGAGCAGTCGCGCCGGCGGCTGAATCTGGAGTCGCGGCTGCGTACGGCGCTCAAGCGCGGCGACTTCGTCCTCTACTACCAGCCGCTGATGAGCGTCAGCACCGCCCAGACCATTGGCGTGGAAGCCCTGGTGCGCTGGCGGGATCCGGAGCTGGGTCTCATCCCGCCCACCGAATTCATTCCGCTGGCCGAGGAAACCGGGCTCATCGTGCCCCTGGGCGACTGGATCATCGAGAGCGCCTGCCAGCAGATGCACAGCTGGCTGGCCCAGGGACTGGAACTGGAAACCCTGGCCATCAACATCTCGCCCCGGCAATTCGCCAAGCGCGACCTGGCCAGCACCATTTCCCGCGCCCTGGCGCGCAGTCGCCTGCCGGCCGAGCACTTGGAACTGGAGATCACCGAAGGCACCCTGATGGGCAATGTCGAGGAGGCGCTGCTGTCCCTGGCGACCCTCAAGACCCTGGGGGTGCGCATCGCCGTGGACGACTTCGGCACCGGCTATTCCTCGCTGGCCTATCTGCGCCGCTTTCCGCTGGACAAGCTCAAGATCGACCAGAGCTTCATGCACGAATTGCGCAGTGACAGCGGTACCCACAGCAGCCAGGCCATCGCCGCGGCCATCGTCGCCCTGGGCCAGGGTCTGGACCTGGACGTCCTGGCCGAAGGGGTGGAGACCACCGAACAGTGGGACATCCTGCGCAAGCTGGGCTGTCAGCAATGCCAGGGCTTCCTGTTCAGCCCACCGCTGCCGCCGGAGGAGTTCGAGGTCTGGTACGCCGAACGGCAGAAGGCGCGCGCCTAGCGCCCTGACCGACGAATGTCACTGCACTGTAATCAAAACCGCTCTAGACTCGGGCTTCCACTTTTCGTCTGTCCCCGAGGGTATCAGCATGAAGATCGTGGTTCGTCCCCTGCGCAAGTCCACCACCAGTGCCTGGCAGGTCTGCATCGACAAGCAGGCCATCACCTTTCTCAGCGAAGCCGATGCCCGCAGCTATGTCGCGACACTGGAGGCGCGCATCGCCGCACCCCATCCGTTGCCCCTGCGCGAAGCGGCGACAGGCCTGGCCGCGCCGCTCTAGGCCTCACCCCGCCCTGACCGCTGGTCTTGCGGATCATCCTGGCACCGCCCGTTCAGCGGCGGGCCAGGGCGATTCACGGCGCCGCTTGCGCGAACGATTGGCTAGGCAGCTATCGAACATGTAACTTTTGCGGCGTCCGCCCCATCCTACCTCTAGGCCCTGCGTTCGCAGGGACTCGCTGTCTGATGGATCTGGAACGCCCATGCTTGAACTCGCTGCTGCCTTCATCTGCTTCACCTCCCTGCTCACCTACCTCAATTACCGCTTCATCGGCCTGCCGCCGACCATCGGCGTCATGGTCATCGCCCTGATCTTTTCGGTCGGTCTGCAGAGTCTGTCCTGGCTGGGCTTTCCCGGTCTGGAACACCGCATCGGCGAACTCCTCGGGCAGATCGACTTCAACGATCTGCTGATGAACTGGATGCTCGGCTTCCTGCTGTTCGCTGGCGCCCTGCACGTCAATCTCAAGGACCTGCGCGACTACAAATGGGCCATCGGCGGTCTGGCCACCCTCGGGGTGATCATCTCGACGGTGCTGATCGGCTATCTCAGCCACTGGATCTTCGGCTGGCTGGGCTGGCACGTCGACCTTCTCTACTGCCTGATCTTCGGCGCCCTGATCTCACCGACCGATCCCATCGCCGTACTCGGCATCCTGCGCTCGGCCGGGGCGCCCAAGTCGCTGGAGACCACCATCGTCGGCGAGGCGCTGTTCAATGACGGCGTGGCCGTGGTGGTCTATTCGGTGCTGCTGGGGGTGATCCAGCTGGGCGAGACGCCTACGGTCAACGCGGCGCTCTGGCTGTTTGTCGAGGAAGCCGGCGGCGGCATCCTGTTCGGCCTGCTGATCGGCTTCGTCTGCTACTGGCTGATGCTGAGCATCGAGCAGCACCAGATCGAGGTGATGCTATCCCTGGCCCTGGTGATCGGCGGCTCGACCCTGGCCAGCCACCTGCACGTCTCGGGTCCCATCGCCATGGTGGTGGCCGGTCTGATCATCGGCAACCTGGGCCGGACCAAGGCCATGAACGACTTCACCCGGCGCTACCTGGACGGCTTCTGGGAGTTGATCGACGAGATCCTCAACGCCCTGCTGTTCGCCCTGATCGGCATGGAGCTGCTGGTGTTGCCCTTCAGCTGGACCCACCTGGGCGCGGCGCTGCTGGTGACCCTGGCGATCCTCTTCGCCCGCTGGATCAGCGTGGCGCCGGTGGTGCTGCTCAGCCCGCACTGGCGCAACATGACCCGGGGCACGGCGCGCATCCTCACCTGGGGCGCGCTGCGTGGCGGTGTCTCGGTGGCCCTGGCGCTGAGTCTGCCGGCCGGTCCGGAGCGGGATCTGATCCTGGCTCTCACCTACATCGTGGTGCTGGTCTCCATCCTCGGCCAGGGCCTGACCATCGGCCGGGTGGTCAAGAGCGTCACCGGCGGCGCCCCGGTCGCGCGCGACGAACACCACTGACCCCAAAACGAAAGAACCCCGCCGTGGCGGGGTTCTCTGCGCAACAGCCGAGCGATCAGCGCGGCAGGTTGCGGCCGGAGAAGATCTCGCGCATCTCGTGCTTGAGACGCTGGGTGATCTGCTGACGCTGCTCGGACGAGAGGCTGCGGGAGGCGTCGCCGAACAGATAGTTGTCCAGTTCGAATTCCTTGAGCAGCATCTTGGTGTGGAACAGGTTGTCCTGGTACACGTTCACGTCGGTCATCTGGTAGGCCGCGCGGGTGTCTTCGGACAGGTAGTTCTGGATCGAATTGATCTCGTGGTCGATGAAGTGCTTGCGCCCTTCGATGTCGCGGGTGAAGCCGCGCACCCGGTAGTCCACGGTGACGATGTCCGAGTCGAACTGGTGGATCAGGTAATTCAGGGCCTTGAGCGGAGAGATCACGCCACAGGTGGAGACGTCGATATCGACGCGGAAGGTGGCGATGCCGTCGTCCGGATGGATCTCCGGATAGGTGTGCACCGTGATGTGGCTCTTGTCCAGGTGGCCGAGAATGGTCTCGCGCAGCGGACCGGGCGACTCCTCGATCTGGCTCTCGGTCGGCTCGACCGGTTGCTCGGAGATCAGGATGGTCACGCTGGCACCCTGGGGATCGTAATCCTGGCGGGCGATGTTGAGGATGTTGGCCCCGATGATGTCGACCACGTCGGTCAGGATCTGGGTCAGACGCTCGGCGTCGTATTCCTCGTCGATGTACTGGACATAGGCCTGTTGATCTTCCGACGTCTCGGCGTAGCAGATGTCGTAGATGTTGAAGCTCAAGGTCTTGGTCAGGTTATTGAAACCATGGAGCCTGAGTTTGCTTTTCACGGTGGTAAAGCTCCCGTCGTGCGGTCTCTGACCGCGGTCCTGAATGCCCGTCAGTTGCGGATTGCGCAAGCTGCGTAGGGCGGCGAACACCTCTTCGCGATGGCGATTGGCTGTGCTTTCGGGGCCCTTGCCCCTTAAGAGCGGCGCATTATGCAGATCGGCAGCGGTTGGGGCCAGAGTCTGCCGGGCCCAGGTGATGAATTGATGTCGGCGGGAGGGAGACGAGGCGGACAGCGACGCCCGGGCGGGCGTCGCGGGCGGGGGTCAGGCGAGGTCGACGAGTTCGTAGCTGTGGCTGATCTCGACGCCGGCGCGGCCGAGCATTATGGAGGCCGAGCAGTACTTTTCCGCCGACAGCTCGATGGCGCGCTTGACCTGGGCTTCCTTGAGGCCGCGGCCCTTGACCACGAACTTCAGGTGGATGCGGGTGAACACCTTGGGCTCGGTGTCGGCGCGGTCGGCTTCGAGAAAGGCCTCGCAGCTCTCCACCGGTTGCCGCGCCTTGCGCAGGATGCTGACCACGTCGTAGCTGGCGCAACCGCCCAGGCCGATCAGCACGGTTTCCATCGGCCGTACGCCGAGGTTGCGCCCGCCGCTTTCCGGCGGGCCATCCATGACCACCACATGGCCGCTGCCGGATTCACCGAGGAACATGGCCTCGCCTGCCCACTGGATGCGCGCTTTCATCGCTTTCGTCCTACTTATATATACAAATGGTGATCAGCTTAACATGCTGGATGGCGTAAACTGGTAAGCAGTGAAGGGTTATTCAGCTCGCATTTAAGCTGCGCATGTTCTTATCCGGTCTTTGAATTGGAACCGGCGCAGCCTGTGCATGCACCGGTTCGGACATCGGTGCCCCCGACTCAGGTTAGCTTTCAACCTCAGGAATCAGCATGGCCGCTATCATCCCACCCGCGAAGTTACAGCACATCGACAAGCTGCTAGCGCATTGCTCGCGTCGCCGTTACACGGCAAAAACCACCATCATCTACGCTGGCGACAACAGCGAAAGCCTGTTCTTCATCCTCAAGGGTTCGGTGACCATCCTCATCGAAGACGATGAAGGCCGCGAAATGATCATCGCCTATCTCAACGCCGGAGACTTCTTCGGCGAGATGGGGCTGTTCTCCAAGGAAGGCAGCGAGCCCGAGCGCAGCGCCTGGGTCCGCGCCCGCACCGAGTGCGAAGTCGCCGAGATCAGCTACAGCCAGTTCCGCGAACTGAGTCAGCAGGATCCGGACATGCTGTTCTCCCTGGGTCGCCAGATGGCCGAGCGCCTGCGCCAGACCACCCGCAAGGTCGGCGACCTGGCCTTCCTCGACGTCACCGGTCGCGTGGCCCGCACTCTGCTCGACCTGTGCAAGCAGCCCGATGCCATGACCCACCCGGACGGCATGCAGATCAAGATCACCCGCCAGGAGATCGGCCGCATCGTCGGTTGCTCCCGCGAGATGGTCGGTCGGGTCCTTAAGTCCCTCGAAGAACAGGGTCTGGTCCACGTCAAGGGCAAGACCATGGTGGTGTTCGGCACCCGCTGAGCCCGTCCGCTAGCCCCTGCCTGCAGGCGGGGGCCACGGCCCCCGCCCGTCCAGAGCGTCAGCTCTCGACCTTGCGCGACACCTTTTCCACCCGCACCGTGGCCTTCCCGTCGACGGTCTTCTCTTCGCTCCCCTTGGCCTTGGGCTCACCCACGACGAAATGGAATTCTTCGCCGTGCTTGACCGCGCCATAGAGCACCGCCTTCTCGATCAGCTCGGTACCGCGCAGATGCCGCAGCATCAGCGGATCGCTGCGCAGATCGCGATAGAGCGCCAGGCACAGCAGCGCCATCACCACCACGAAGGGCAGCGAGACCACAATAGTCAGATTCTGCAGGCCGTTGAGCGCCGCGCCCGGATTGCCCGGGTCGCCGATGGCCAGCATGATCGCCGCCACCGCGCCGGTGAGGGCGCCCCAGAAGATCACCGTGCGCCGCGAGGGCTCGGTGGTACCGCGCTCGGACAGGGTCCCCATCACCAGGGAGGCGGCGTCGGCGCCGGAGACGAAGAAGATCGCCACCAGCACCATGACCAGCACCGAGGTCACCGAGACCCAGGGATAGCTGGCCAGCAGGTCATAGAGGGCGAAGTTGCTGTTCACCGCGCCGTCGACCAGGGTGAAGGCGCCCTGGCGCATGGCATCGATGGCCGCGCCGCCAAAGATGACGAACCAGACCACGCTGACCAGACTCGGCACCAGCAGGACCCCGGTGACGAACTGGCGGATGGTGCGGCCGCGACTGATGCGGGCGATGAACATGCCGACGAAGGGTGTCCAGGAGATCCACCAGGCCCAGTAGAACACCGTCCAGCTGGACAGCCAGTTGCCCATGGCCTCGCCTCCGCTGGCACTGGTGCGCGCCATCATCTCCGGCAACAGGTCGATGTAGTCGCCGATGGCGGTGGGCAGCAGGTTGAGCATCAGCAGGGTCGGACCGACGACGAAGACGAACACGGCCAGGGCCACCGCCAGCACCATGTTGGTGTTGGACAGCCACTGGATGCCCTTCTCGACCCCGGATACGGCGGAGATGACGAAGGCCACCGTCAGAACCGTGATGATGCTGATGTAGAGCATCTTTCCCGGTTGCTCGATCCAGCCGTTGTGCTCCAGGCCGCCGGCGATCTGCAGGGCGCCCAGGCCCAGGGAGGCGGCCGAGCCGAACAGGGTGGCGAAGATCGCCATCATGTCGATGACGCGGCCGAGGGGGCCGTTGGCGTGCTCGCCGATCAGCGGGCGGAAGGCCACCGAGATCAGCTGGCAGCGGCCGCGGCGATAGGTGCCATAGGCGATGGCCAGGCCGACCACGGCGTAGATGGCCCAGGGGTGCAGGGTCCAGTGGAACAGCGTGGTCGCCATGGCCACCTGCAGGGCGGCGCTGCTCTGTCCCGCGGCGCCGCCGGGCGGCGGATTGAGATAGTGCGACAGCGGCTCGGCGACGCCAAAGAACATCAGGCCGATGCCCATGCCGGCGCTGAACATCATCGCCACCCAGGAGAGGGTGCGGAATTCCGGTTGCTCGTCGTCGCGCCCCAGGGGGATCCGCCCATAGCGACTGGCGGCCAGCCAGATGACGAAGACCACGAAGCCGGTGGAGGTGAGCACGAACAGCCAGCCGAAATGGGTGATCACCCAGCCCTGGGCGGTCGAGGCGCTGCTGGCCAGACTGGCCTGGCTGACGAAGCCCCAGATCACGAAGGCCAGCGCGGCGATGCTGGTGACGCCGAAGACCACCCAGTCGGTGGTGCCGGCGAGTCGCCGATCCCGTCGCGCCTCCTCGGTCCGGGAGGGATCGGTGACGCTGATATCAAGTGTTTCGCTTTTTTCTTCCGTTGCCATGGTTCTCGCATGCCCTGGTTATGGATGGCCTGGTGCGGCGGAGTCCTGGCTCGTCCTGCGACGGCCAGCCGCCTCCGCGACTCGCCACGGTGCAACGAGTCGGAGGCCATTAACCGGGTTTATCCCTACAGAAACAAAGCCCTGCGTCGGCAGCGGGCACACGGAGGTCGTTCCCGCCGCCCGGGGTGGGCGCGAGTCGACCTGGATCACCCTGTGGAAAGAAAAAGGCCCCGGGGTGGTCCCGGGGCCTCGTGCGGACGACCTTGGTCTCAGGCGTCTCTGAGCGGGAAGCGGCGATCCGGGAAGAACAGACGCTGCAGCTCCTGGCCTGGTTCGTCGGCGCGCATGAAGGCTTCGCCGACCAGGAAGGCGCGCACCTCGTTGGTTTCCATCAGCTCCACGTCGGCGCGATTGAGAATGCCGCTCTCGGTGATCACCAGGCGATCCTGGGGGATGCGCGGCAAGAGATCGAGGGTGGCTTCCAGGCTGACCTCGAAGGTGTGCAGGTTGCGGTTGTTGACCCCCACCAGCGGGGTGTCCAGCACCGTCAGGGCGCGTTCCAGCTCGGCGCCGTCATGCACCTCGACCAGCACGTCCAGACCGACGTCCTTGGCCGTGGCGGCCAGCTCGCCCATCAGGCCGTCGTCCAGCGCGGCGACGATCAGCAGGATGCAGTCGGCGCCGATGGCCCGGGCTTCCACCACCTGGATGGGATCGACGAGGAAGTCCTTGCGGATCACCGGCAGCTGGCAGGCGGCGCGCGCCTGCTGCAGATAGGCGTTGCCACCCTGGAAGAAGTCCACGTCGGTGAGCACGCTCAGGCAGGTGGCCCCGCCCAGGGCATAGCTGTGGGCGATCTCGGCCGGCACGAAGTGTTCACGGATCACGCCCTTGCTCGGCGAGGCCTTCTTCACCTCGGCGATGATCGCCGCCTCCTTGCGCGCCACCTGGGCCTGCAGGGCGCGGGCGAAGCCGCGCGGGGCGTCGGCGGCACGGGCCTGGGCCTCGAGTTCGGCCAGGCTGGTCCGGGCCTTGAGCTGGGCGATTTCCTCGGCCTTGCGGGCCAGGATCTTCTGCAACACGGTTGGCACACTCACGGGCGACCCTCCTCGCGATAGACGGATGTGAAATGGGCGAGCTCGTCCAGCTTTTCCCGGGCCAGGCCGCTGTAGAGCGCGTCGTGGGCCAAGAGTACCCCTTCATGCAGGCTATGGGCGAGATCCGCGGCGTAGAGCGCCGCGCCGGCGTTGAGCACGATCATGTCGGCGGCCTTTTGCCCGGCTTCGGTCTTGCGTCGGCCGAGGGCGTCGCGGATCAGCGCCAGGGAGGCCTCGGGGCCGTCCACCGTCAGGCCGACCAGGGTCTGGCTCTTGATGCCCAGATCCTCCGGCAGCACCTGGTATTCGCTGATGCTGCCGTCCTTGAGTTCGGCCACCTGGGTCGCCGCGGCCAGGCTGAATTCGTCCAGGCCGTCGCGGGAGTGCACCACCAGCACGTGGTGGCTGCCCAGGCGCTGCAGCACCTCGGCCAGCGGCCGGCACAGCGCGGCGCTGAACACCCCGACCACCTGGTGGCGCACGCCGGCCGGGTTGGTCAGAGGGCCGAGCATGTTGAACAGGGTGCGCAGCCCCAGGGAGCGACGCGGCCCGGCGGCATGGCGCATGGCGCTGTGGTGTGACTGGGCGAACATGAAGCCGACGCCCACCTGCTCGACGCAGCGAGCGATCTGCTCGGGCGTCAGCTCCAGGTAGATGCCCGCGGCCTCCAGCAGATCGGCGCTGCCGCTCTTGCCGGACACCGCGCGATTGCCGTGCTTGGCCACCTTGCCGCCGGCCGCCGCGACCACGAACACCGAGGCCGAGGAGACGTTGAAGATGTTGGCGCCATCGCCACCGGTGCCCACCACGTCGACCACGTGATCGAGGCTCGGCAGCACCACAGGGGTGGCCAGTTCGCGCATCACGCTGACCGCGCCACAGATCTCGTCGATGGTCTCGCTCTTGATGCGCATGCCCATGAGGAAGGCACCGATCTGCGCCTCGTCGGCGCCACCGGTCATGATCTGGCGCATCACCGCCTGCATTTCCGCCACATTGAGGTCGAGTTGTCCGCTGATGCGGTTCAGGGCCTGCTTGATGTCCATCTAGCGCCGTCCTCCCTGCTGCTGGAGAAAGTTGGCCAGCAGGTCGTGCCCATGCTCGGTGAGGATGGACTCGGGGTGGAACTGCACCCCCTCGATCATGAACTCGCGGTGCCGCAGGCCCATGATCTCGTCCATGCTGCCGTCCGGATGCTGGGTCCAGGCGGTGATCTCCAGGCACTCGGGCAGGGTCTCGCGCTTGACCACCAGCGAGTGGTAGCGGGTCACGGTGAAGGGATTGGGCAGGCCGGCGAAGACGCCTTCGCCGTTGTGGTAGACCGGGCTGGTCTTGCCGTGCATCGGCTCGCGCGCCCGCACCACCTCGCCGCCAAAGGCCTGGCCCAGGCTCTGATGGCCCAGGCAGACGCCCAGCACCGGCAGCTTGCCGGCGAAGCGCTCCAGGGTGGCCAGGGAGATGCCCGCCTCGTTGGGCGTGCAGGGACCGGGGGAGACGACGATGCGCTCCGGCGCCAGGTCGTCCAGCGCCTCGACCGGCACCTCGTCGTTGCGCACCACCTTGACCTCGGCGCCCAGCTCGCCCAGGTACTGCACCAGGTTGTAGGTAAAGGAATCGTAGTTATCGAGCATCAGCAGCATGGTGGATTCCTCAGACGGACTGTTCGGCAAGGGTGACGGCGCGGAACATCGCGCGACGCTTGTTGAGGGTCTCTTCCCACTCCGCCGCCGGCTGGGAGTCGGCGACGATGCCGCCGCCCGCCTGCACGTGCAGTTCGCCGTCCTTGATCACCGCGGTGCGGATGGCGATGGCGGTGTCCATGTTGCCGTTCCAGGCCAGGTAACCCACGGCGCCGCCGTAGATGCCGCGCTTGACCGGTTCCAGTTCGTCGATGATCTCCATGGCGCGGATCTTCGGCGCCCCGGAAAGGGTGCCGGCCGGCAGGATGGCGCGCAGGGCGTCCATGGCGGAGAGCTCGGGCTTGAGCCGGCCGGTGACGTTGCTGACGATGTGCATCACGTTGGAATAACGCTCGATGACCATCTTCTCGGTCAGGGTCACGCTGCCGGTGGTGGAGACCCGGCCCACGTCGTTGCGGCCCAGGTCGATCAGCATCAGGTGCTCGGCCAGCTCCTTGGCATCGGCCAGCAGGTCGCGCTCGAGCGCCAGATCGGCTTCTTCGGTGGCACCACGTGGACGGGTCCCGGCGATGGGGCGCACGGTGATCTCGCCGTCTTCCACCCGCACCAGAACCTCGGGCGAACTGCCCACCACATGGAAGTCGCCGAAGTTGAAGAAATACATGTAGGGCGTGGGGTTGAAGCAGCGCAGCGCCCGATAGAGGTCGATGGGCGCAGCCTGGAAATCGATGGTCATGCGCTGCGAGGGCACCACCTGCATGCAGTCGCCGGCCAGGATGTAGTCCTTGATCCGCTCTACGGCGTTTTCATAGTCGGCACGGCTGTAGCTGGAGCGGAAGGCCGGTTCGCTGCCGCTGCCTACCGCGGCGAAGTCCAGGCCCAGGCGCGGGGCGATGGGCTGGCGAATGCGCTCGCGCAGCGCCGCGAGTCGGGCCTGGCCCTGCTCATAGGCGTTCGGCTGGCTCGGATCGACGAGCACGATGCAGTGCAGCTTGCCGGCCAGGTTGTCGAAGACCACAACTTCGTCCGAGACCATCAGCAGGATGTCCGGGGTGCCCAGCGGATCGGGATTGGGACTGGCGCCCAGGCGCTTCTCGACATAGCGCACGCAGTCATAGCCGAAGTAGCCCACCAAGCCGCCATCGAACTTGGGCAGATTGGGCACCACCGGCACGCGATAGCGGGCCTTGAAGGCCTCGACGAAGGCCAGCGGATCCTCGACGGTGGCCGCCTCGAGCTCTCGCTCGCCCTCGTGCACCGTGACCTCGTACCCGCGGGCACGCAGCAGGGTCCGGCAGGGCAAGCCGATGATCGAATAGCGGCCCCATTTCTCACCGCCCTGCACCGACTCCAGCAGATAGGAGTTGGGCGCATCGGCCAGCTTGAGATAGAGGGACAGCGGGGTGTCGAAGTCGGCCAGGGTTTCGAAGGCCAGGGGAATGCGGTTATAGCCTTGAGCGGCCAGGCGCAGGAAGTCGTCGCGGGTCATGATCAGCCTCGTGGCGAGGAAAACGAAAGGTCGGGTGCACAGCGTGCCGGTCTGATACCGGCAGGGACGAAATCAGGCGCGCCAGCGCCAACGGGCCAGGGCCTTGATGACTTTCATCCATGCTCGCGAGGAGCCTGTGCGGGTGACCACCACGATGCGATCTCTTGCTCTTGGGGCGGGGGTTGAAGGGCCACGTTAGCCTAGCCGGCGCGGCATGGCAACCGGCCGGCCACTTCGGCGGCTAGATGAACAGTTCGCGCAGATCGTCGACGACCAGATCCGGCTGCTCGCTGGCGATGGGCTCGCCATGGTTGTAGCCGTAGCTCAGGGCCACGCAGCGCACCCCGGCGGCCCGGGCGGCGCGGATGTCGTTGCGCGAATCGCCGATGAACAGGGCCTGGCCGGCCGCTACCCCCGCCTGCTGCATGACCCACAGCAGGCCCGCCGGATCGGGCTTCTGCTGCGGCAGGGTATCGCCGCCGACGATCCAGTCGAAGTCGCCCAGCCCCATGTCGGCCAAGAGCGGCGCGACGAAGCGTTCCGGCTTGTTGGTGATCACCGCCAGGCGCACGCCCAGGGTGCGCAGCAGCGCCAGGCTGTCCAGCACGCCGGGATAGACGCGGGTCAGGGCGTGACTGCCGCCATAGAGCGCCATGAACAGCGCCAGGGCCTCGTCGGCGGCGGCATCGTCCACCGCGTCATGCCGCATGTCATCCGCCAGTGCCCGGCGTACCAGTACCCGGGCGCCATTGCCGATCCACAGCCGCACCTTGTCCAGTCCCGCCGGCGCGCGGCCCAGGCGTTCAAGCATGGCATCCACCGCGGCGGCCAGGTCCGGCGCCGAATCCAGCAGGGTGCCGTCGAGGTCGAACATCACCAGGGCGGGCGGATGCCCGCCACCGAGGCGTACCAGGGCGCTCATACCGAGCGGGCCTTGGCCAGTTCGGCGCGCATCGCCTGGATCACCGCGGCATAGTCGGGCTGGCCGAAGATGGCCGAGCCGGCGACGAAGGTATCGGCCCCGGCACGGGCGATCTCGCCGATGTTCTTGACGTTGACCCCGCCATCGATCTCCAGGCGGATCGGCCGGCCCGAGGCGTCGATCAGGGCGCGTGCCTCGCGCAGCTTGTCGAGGGTGCCGGGAATGAATTTCTGGCCGCCGAAGCCGGGGTTGACGCTCATCAGCAGCACCATGTCGATCTTGTCCATGACGTACTTCAGGGCATCCAGCGAGGTGGCCGGATTGAACACCAGGCCGGCCCGGCAACCGCCGTCCTTGATCAGCTGCAGCGAGCGATCGATGTGCTCGGAGGCCTCGGGGTGGAAGGTGATGTCGGTGGCGCCGGCCTCGATGAAATCGCCGATGATGCGATCCACCGGCTTGACCATCAGGTGCACGTCGATGGGCGCGGTCACCCCGTAGTTGCGCAGCGCCTTGCAGACCATGGGGCCGATGGTGAGATTGGGCACATAGTGGTTGTCCATCACGTCGAAATGGACCATGTCGGCACCGGCGGCGAGGACCTTGTCGACCTCCTCGCCCAGGCGGGCGAAATCGGCGGACAGGATCGAGGGAGCGATGGCGAAGGGTTGCATGGGATAGCCTCGGCGAAGGTTAAGTGGCGGCATTGTAACGGAGATCCGTCTGCGGCTCGGGCGTTCCCGCTGCCCCGACGGGGCGAACGGCGGTAGGCTCGCCAGGGTCAACCGTCCCCCTGTCGAGGATTCCCGTCGATGTCGTCGCCCGCCCTGCTGCCGCTCTGCCTCCTCCTGCTCGGCCTTGCCGCCCCGGTGCCTGCCGAAGAGGCGCCCACCCCGGCACCGGAAACGCCGGCGGCGCCGGCCGCCGTGGCCCCGGCGTTGGAGCGCAGCCAGGAGCAGCAGCAGGCGCTGATGCGGCAACTGCCCGCCGAGCAGCAGAAGACCCTGCAGGCTGGCGACGAATCCTTTCTCACCCTGCTAGTGCCCGCCGCCCGGGCCAAGGCCGCCGGAACGGTGGTGCTGGTGCCGGGCGATGGCGAATCGGCCGACTGGCCCAATGTGGTGGCGCCCGTGCGCCAGCAGTTGCCCACCTTCGGCTGGCAGACCATCAGCCTGAGCCTGCCCGATCCCTATGACCCCGTGGTGGCGATCGAGCGGGACACCGCGCCGGCGGACACCGACGCCCAGGCCAACAGCGAGCAGGCAGCACCGCCGGTGACCGGCGGCAGCGGTACGGCGCCCGCCGCCCCGACCCAGGCCGAAGCCGGCAGCGGCGAACCGGCCCAGGCGGCGGTCGCACCGGTGGATCCCGAAGCCGCGGCCAATGCCCAGGCCACCCGGGTACTGGCGCGCATCGCCGCCGGCATCGACCTGGCGCTGCAACAGGGCGCCAGCCCCATCGTGCTGGTCGGTCACGGCACCGGCGCCTACTGGGCGGCGCGCTATCTGGCGGAAAAGGAACCGGCCGAGGTCAAGCAACTGGTGCTCATCGACGCCCGCGAACCCCAGGGCATGCCGCCGCGGCTGGACGCCACCATGGGCAAGACCGACCTGCAGATCGCCGACCTGGTGCACGCCCCCGGAGCGGCCGCCCAGCGGCGCAAGGAACGCGCGGCGCAAAAGGCCAACAAGGGCTATCGGCAGATCGATCTGCCGGTGATTCCCGGCGACCGGGCCGCCGAGCAGGAACAGACCGTCCGCCGCCTGCGCGCCTGGCTGGATCGGCTGCCACCGGCCGCTAGCGGAAGCCCCGCCGCGTCTTGATCACCTGGTAGGCGGCATGCAGCTCGGCGGTGCGCTGGGCAGCGGCATAGACCGCCGACTGGCCGGCCCCGGCGCCGGCCTTCTTGTCGGGGTGATGGCGCGAGAGCAGCCGCCGATAGGCCTGCTTGACCGTAGCGGCGTCGGCGTCATCGGTGACGCCGAGCAACTGCAGCGCCTTGCGATACTTCTCTTCATTGCTGGGCTGGCGTGGCGCCGTCTGTACCGGCGGCTGCAAGGCAAGCACCTGGGCTTCGGCCAGGCCCATCGCCTGGCCCCAGCCGAGGATCTCGTCGCGATCGCCGGGGCGCACGCTGCCGCTGATCCAGACCATGCGCCAGCAGGCGCGCAGGATGCCTTCGCTGCGCTCGCTGAGGCGCTGCAGATCGGCCGTCGACGGCAGGGTGCCACCCTTGCCCTGCTCGAAGGCGGCGATGGCCTTCTTGCGGTCGTCGGCGCCCAGCCCCAGACGTTCGATCTCGCCTTCGGCCTGGCGGATGTGGGCGGTCAGCACCCGCCCGCCGCGCTTGGCCAGCCGGCCGAGCATCTGGAATTGCGCCTGGTGCTCGAAGCGCCCGGGGCGCCCCTGCCAGCGCGCCTTCCAGCCCGCCAGGGAGGTCAGCCCCAGTTGCCGCTCGCCGGCATGAGCGAGCAGCGCCACCAGCAGCGCACCGGGAATGCTGGCCACCGCCCAGCCGGCCAGGAAACCCAGCAGCGTCAGCGGCCAGAACCAGATCTTCAAGAAGCCGCCTCGAACAGCCGCTCCGCTTCCGCCAGCCGCTCGAGGGTACCGACGTCCACCCAGCGACCGTCCAGTCGCTGGCCCGAGACCTGCCCGGCGGCAATGGCCGGCCGCAGCACGTCCACCAGCTTGAAGGCTCCGGCCGTGCAACTGGCGAACAGGTGCGGATGAAGCACGGCGATGCCGCTGTAGGTGAGCTTCTCCGGGGCGTCCAGGGTGATCCGCCCGTCCACCAGGCCGAAGTCGCCGCTCGGGTGATGCAGCGGATTGTCGACCAGCACCAGATGCGCCAGGCAACCGGCCGGCAGGGTCAGGCTGCCAAAGACGAAGTCGGTACGGATGTCGCCGTTGACCAGCACGAAGGGCGCGCTGCCCAACAGCGGTAACGCACGGAAGATGCCGCCTCCGGTCTCCAGCGGCTCACCCTCGGGGGAGAAGCGGATGGCGACCCCCAGCGGACTGCCATCGCCCAGGGCGGCTTCCAGCTGGGCGCCCAGCCAGGCGTGATTGATCACCAGCTCGGTGATGCCCGCCGCCGCCAGGGCCCGGATGTGGTGCTCGATCAGCGGCCGGCCGTTCACCTCGATCAGCGGCTTGGGCAGGCTCAGCGTCAGGGGTCGCATCCGCTCGCCCTTGCCCGCCGCCAGGATCATGGCCTTCATGCCTCGGCCCGCTCGGCATGCAGCTCGTCGAGCAAGGCGCCGAGGCCGGCCAGCTCGGGGCGGCGTGCCACCACGGTACGGATATAGGCGATAAAGCGCGGGGTGTCGGCGACATAGCGCGGCTTGCCGTCGCGGTGCCAGATGCGGGCGAAGATGCCCATTACCTTGAGATGGCGCTGCACGCCCATCAGGTCCGAGGCCCGCTGGAAATCGGCGAACTCGGCCTGCACCGGAATGCCGGCGGCGCGGGCCTGCTCCCAGTAGCCCAGCAGCCAGCGCTGCACCAGCGGCTCCGGCCAGCTGAGGAAGGCGTCCTTGAACAGGCTGGTGATGTCATAGGTCACCGGGCCGATGACCGCATCCTGGAAGTCCAGCACCCCCGGATTGGGCGTGCTGAGCATCAGGTTGCGCGGCATGAAGTCCCGATGGACTAGCACCTGGGGTTGCGCCAGGGCGTTGTCGATCAGCACCTCGCAGATGGCCTGCCAGCGATCGAGCTGGCTGGCGCTCAAGGTCGTGTCCAGCTCGCGGCCCACGTACCATTCCGGAAACAGACTCAACTCGCGGGCGAGCAGAGCCCTGTCGTAGAGCGGCAGGCTGCCGTTCGTCGGCTGCCTGCCCTGAAAAGCCAGCAAGGCGTCGATGGCCGCCTGGAAATAATCGTCGGCATTGGCCGCATTGATCACCTCCAAGTAGGTCAGGGTGCCGAGGTCGCTCAGCAGCAGGAATCCCCGCTCCAGATCCTCGGCCAGGATGCGCGGCACATGGACCCCGGCGGCGGCCAGCAGCGCGGCCACCTGGATGAACGGACGGCAGTCCTCCTGTGGCGGCGGCGCATCCATCACGATCAAGCTGCGGCCCTCGCCCGCCCAGCGGAAATAACGGCGAAAGCTGGCATCGCTGCTGGCCGCGGTCAGGCTGCCCACGGGCACCTCACCCCAGGCCTGCTCCCGGAAAATTTCCGGTAGAACGGTGGTCAGCCAGTCTTCTATCTGGTTTAAGCGAACATCTTCAGTCATTTACAGCGGATCCCCCGGCCCTAGCCGATGCGCAGGTCATGTTTTATTATCCGCTATCTTTTTGAGCCCATCGAGAGGCCGCGGCCCCTTAATGGCCGGCGTGCAGGACGACTTTAAGGATGGCCGTGAAAACCCCCGCGTTTCGCAGAAAATTCCCCCTCTTGGTAACCGGCAGCCTGCTCGCCATGCAGCCCGTCACCGCCCTTATCGCCGCACCCGCCGAGCAGTTCAGCTGCAGTGCCGGCGCCGGTGGTGGCTGGTCGTGCAACACCCAGGCACCGACCGCGGCCATCCCGCCCCGTCCCAGCAAGGGCGAGACCCAGGGCGTCGCCGCCGAGCCGGCCGCACGCAAGGGCGACGATGCCGTGCTGGTGACCGAGAGCAAGGGTCGTGCCCTCAAGTCCCGCAGCGCCGACTACAGCCACCTGGACTGGGTCCCGCGCGATCAGCTGACCCCGGCCCAGCTGGCCGAGACCGGCCCCTACTGCAGTGGCGCCTATGTCGAGCCGCAGCGCCCGGGCATGTACGACGACACCCCGACGTCCAAGGCCCCGACCTACGTCTCGGCCAAGGCCTCGCGCTACGAGCAGGAGCAGCAGGTCGCCACCCTGGCCGGCGACGTGGTACTGCGGCAGGGCGGCATGCAGGTGGAATCCCAGGAAGCCAACCTGCACCAGCTGGAGAATCGCGGCGAGCTCAAGGGCAACGTCAAATTCCGCGACAATGGCCTGCTGATGGTCGGCGACAAGGCCGATCTGCAGCTGGACAACGGCCAGGTCCAGGTCGACAACGCCGAATTCGTCATGCACCAGAGCCGCGCCCGCGGCAGCGCGCTCTATGCCAAGCGTGGCGACGACGCCATCATCCGCCTCAAGGATGGCACCTACACCACCTGCGAACCGGGCAGCAACGCCTGGCAGGTCAAGGGCAACACCGTGACCCTGAACCCGGCCACCGGCCTGGGTTATGCGACCAACGCGACGCTGCGGGTCAAGGACATTCCGGTCCTCTATACGCCCTTCATCTACTTCCCGATCGACGACCGTCGGCAGTCCGGTTTCCTGGCGCCCTCGATCAGCACCTCCAGCGACACCGGCTTCGCGATCACCACGCCCTACTACTTCAACCTGGCGCCCAACTATGACGCCACCCTCTATCCGCGCTACATGGCCAAGCATGGCCTGCAGACCGAGGGTGACTTCCGCTACCTGACCCGCAGCAGCGAAGGCGAGGTCTACGGTTCCTACCTCAAGGACACCGATCCGGAGCACGAGGGCGAACCGGAAGCCACCGACAACCGCTGGCTGTACGGCTGGAAGAACCGCAGCGGCCTGGATTCGCGCCTGATGGCCGAGGTCGACTACACCCGCATCAGCGATCCCTACTACTTCCAGGACCTGGACACCGACCTCGGCATCAACAAGCCGACCTACGTCAACCAGCAGGGCCGCCTGACCTACCGTGGCGACACCTTTGTCGCCGGCCTCAACGCCCAGGCCTACCAGCTGGCCACGGTCTCCGACGTGACGCCCTACAACCGCCTGCCGCAGCTGACCCTGACCGGCGCCCTGCCCTACAACCCGGGCGGCCTGGACTTCACCTACGACACCGAGGCGGTGCGCTTCACCCGCAGCTTCGACGACAACACCTACTTCGACCTGGACGACAACGGCAATCGCACCAACGTGCGCAACCGCCCGGACGTCAATCTCTTCGGCCTGACCCGCGCCGAAGGCAATCGCTACCATGTCGAGCCGGGCATCGCCCGCCCGATGACCGCGTCCTGGGGCTTCCTGACGCCGTCGGTGCGCTATGCCTACACGCGCTACGACCTCGACCTGGACAGCACCGGTCAGAACGACCTGAATTCGCCGCTGGTCGGCGGTGGTCGTCGCGCCTCGGCCGGTTCCAGCGTGACCAGCTTCAACGACAGCCCGACCCGTTCGGTGCCGATCTTCAGTCTCGACAGCGGCCTCTACTTCGACCGCACCTCGAATCTGTTCGGCGAAGGCGGCAAGCAGACCCTGGAACCCCGCGCCAAGTACCTCTATGTACCCTATCGCGACCAAGACGATCTGCCAGTGTTCGATACCGGCGAATACACCTTCAGCTACAGCTCGCTGTGGCGCGACAACCGCTTCACCGGTCGCGACCGCATCGGCGACGCCAACCAGCTGGCCCTGGGTGCCACCAGCCGCTTCATCGAGCCCAACGGCTTCGAGCGCGCCAACGTCAGCTTCGGCCAGCTGTTCTACTTCCGTGACCGCGATGTCCAGCTGCCCGGCCTGACCAAGGACGACCTGGCCTATGCCCGCAGCCTGGGTCAGAACATCGACAATCCCCAGGCCACCACCTCGCGTTCGCCCTATGCCCTGGCTGGCATGTATCGCTTCAACCGCGACTGGCGCGTGAACGGCGAGTTCAACTGGGATCCGACCCTGCACCAGACCGACTCCGGCAGCGTCATGTTCCACTACCAGCCGGAAGCCGAGCCGGGCAAGATCCTCAACGTCGGCTATCGCTATCGTGACAACGTCCGGGTGTTCGATCCGAACTTCGGCCGCTTCACCTACAACAGCGACGACTACAAGGTCGACCAGCACGACATCTCCTTCATCTGGCCGATCGTGCCCCAGTGGTCCGCCATCGCCCGCTGGCAGTTCGACTACAACAAGAGCCGTACCCTGGAAGCCTTCGGTGGCTTCGAGTACGACAACTGCTGCTGGAAGCTGCGCCTGATCAGCCGCTACTGGCTCAAGAGCGAAGACGACGTCTTCTACACCGCCCAGAGCTCCGAAGCCGATCGCGGGATCTTCCTGCAGATCGTGCTCAAGGGACTCGGCAACGTCTTCGGCGGCAAGACCGAAGGCTTCCTGGACAGAGGCATTCAAGGCTATCGTGAACGTGAAGACCAAGCTATGTAACGCCCTGCGCCCGCTCGCCCTGGGCGCGGCGCTCGCCCTCACCCCCCTGGCTCAGGCTGCCGTGGTACCGCTGGACAAGGTCGTGGCCATCGTCGACAACGACGTGGTCATGCAGAGCCAGCTCGATCAGCGACTCAACGAGGTCAAGCAGAACATCACCCGCCGCGGCGCCGCGGCGCCGCCGGAAAGCGAATTGCGCCAGCAGGTGCTCGAGCGGCTGATCCTGGAAGACATCCAGATGCAGCTGGCCGGCCGCATGGGCGTGAAGATCTCCGACGAGGAACTCAATCAGGCCGTCGCCACCATCGCCCAGCGCAATGGCCTGAGCGTGGCCGAATTCCGTCAGGCCCTGGCCCGCGACGGTCTCTCCTACGATGCCGCGCGCGAGCAGGTCCGTCGCGAGATGATGATCAGCCGGGTGCGCCAGCGCCAGGTCGGTCAGCGCGTGCAGGTCACCCAGCAGGAGGTGCAGAACTTCCTCGCCTCGGACCTGGGCAAGCTGCAGCTGTCCGAAGAATACCGGCTGGCCAACATCCTGATCCCGGTGGCCGACAACGCCGGCAATGCCGGTCTCGACGCCGCCGCGCGCCAGGCCCAGGACACCTACAACCAGCTGCGTCAGGGCGCCGACTTCAACCAGCTGGCCATCGCCCGCTCGGCCGGGGACAACGCCCTCGACGGCGGCGAGATCGGCTGGCGCAAGGCTGCCCAACTGCCCCCGCCCTTCGACCGCCTGATCGGCAGTGTCGGCGTCGGTGGCATCACCCAGCCCGTGCGCGTACCTGGCGGCTTCGTGATCCTCAAGGTGGAAGAGAAGCGCGGAGGCGAGGCCAGCATCGTCGACGAGGTGCACGTCCGGCACATCCTGCTCAAGCCCAATGCCGTGCGCAGCGATGCCGAGACCCAGCGTCTGGCCGCGCGCCTGCGCGAGCGCATCCAGAACGGCGAGAGCTTCGCCACCCTGGCCAAGAGCTTCTCGGAAGATCCGGGCTCGGCGCTCAATGGCGGCGACCTGGGCTGGATCAATCCGGAATCCCTGGTCCCGGAATTCCGCGAGGTCATGAACAACTCGCCGGTCAACCAGCTGTCGCAGCCGTTCCGCACCGCCTTCGGCTGGCACATCCTGGAAGTCCTGGGTCGTCGGGCCACCGACAATACCCAGCAGGCCCGCGAGCAGCAGGCGTTGAATCTCCTGCGTAGCCGCAAGTACGACCAGGAGCTGCAGACCTGGTTGCGGCAGATCCGCGACGAAGCCTACGTCGAGATCAAGCAGTAACCCCGAGGCCGCAGGCACCCCCTGCGGCCTTCTTGTTTCCGGAGCCCGCCATGGCCCTGCGCTTCGCCCTGACCCCCGGTGAGCCCGCCGGTATCGGTCCCGACCTTTGTCTGCTGCTGGCCCGCGTGGCCCAGCCCCACGCCCTGATCGCCATCGCCAGCCGCGACCTCCTGGCCGCCCGCGCGCTCGAACTGGGACTCGCCATCGAGCTCATCAAGGTCGCCCCCGCGGCCTGGCCCGACCGCCCGGCACCCGCCGGTGCCCTCTATGTCTGGGACACCCCGCTGGGTGCGCCGGTGGTGACCGGCCAGCTCGACACCGCCAACGCCGCCTATGTCCTGGACACCCTGACGCGCGCCGGCCAGGGCTGCCTCGACGGCACCTTCGCCGGCATGATCACCGCGCCCGTGCACAAGGGCGTGATCAACGACGGGGGCGTGGCCTTTTCCGGCCATACCGAATTCCTCGCCGAACTGACCCACACCCCGCAGGTGGTGATGCTGCTGGCGACCGCCGGCCTGAGAGTGGCCCTGGTCACCACCCACCTGCCGCTGCGCGAAGTGGCCGATGCCATCGACCACCAGACGCTGCTGGACGTGACCCGCATCCTGCATGGCGATCTGCAGCGCTATTTCGGCGTGGCCCGGCCGCGCATCCTGGTCTGCGGTCTCAATCCCCATGCCGGCGAGGGCGGTCATCTGGGCCGGGAAGAGATCGAGATCATCGAGCCGGCGCTGGACAGCCTGCGCGCCGAAGGCCTTGATCTCGTCGGACCGCTGCCCGCCGACACCCTCTTCACCCCCAAGCACCTCGAGCACTGCGATGCCGTCCTGGCCATGTACCACGACCAGGGCCTGCCGGTGCTCAAGCACAAGGGTTT
Organism: Pseudomonas oryzihabitans NBRC 102199; assembly: GCF_000730625.1. Classification (GTDB taxonomy): domain Bacteria; phylum Pseudomonadota; class Gammaproteobacteria; order Pseudomonadales; family Pseudomonadaceae; genus Chryseomonas; species Chryseomonas oryzihabitans. The sequence continues at coordinate 58,003 of NZ_BBIT01000024.1, forward strand.
CGGCGCGGCGGTCAACGTGACCCTGGGCCTGCCGATCATCCGCACCTCGGTCGACCATGGCACCGCCCTCGATCTGGCCGGCAGCGGACGCATCGACACCGGCAGTCTGAAGGTGGCCCTGGAGACCGCCTACAGCATGGCGGCCCATCGCCGTTCGGTGACCTGAGCGCTCCGGTGACGGCCAAGGGTCTGCTAAACTGGTGGGTCTTTGCCGTCTTGAAATCGCAGGCCCGCTGCCTGCGCCGGAGCACCTGATGACCGAGCTCTACCAACACCGCGCCCGCAAGAGGTTCGGCCAGAATTTCCTGCACGACGCCGGGGTGATCCATCGCATCCTGCGCGCCATCCACGGGCGACCCGGCGAGCGCCTGCTGGAAATCGGTCCGGGCCAGGGCGCCCTGACCGAGGGCCTGCTCGGCAGCGGTGCCCGGCTCGACGTCATCGAGCTGGATCAGGACCTGATTCCCCTGCTCCGACTCAAGTTCGGCCTCAATCCGCTGTTCACCCTGCACCAGGGTGACGCCATGAAATACGACCTCTCCAGCATCGCCGCCGGCGATCGACTGCGGGTGGTGGGCAATCTGCCCTACAACATCTCCACGCCGCTGATCTTCCACCTGCTCAGCTTCGCCGACATCATCGCCGACATGCACTTCATGCTGCAGAAGGAAGTGGTGGAACGCCTGGCCGCGGTGCCGGGCAATGGCGACTGGGGTCGGTTGTCGATCATGGTGCAATACCACTGCCGCGTGGAGCACCTGTTCAATGTCGGCCCGGGCGCCTTCAATCCGCCGCCCAAGGTGGATTCGGCCATCGTGCGCCTGGTGCCCCATACCGAGCGGCCCCATGTGGCCCGCGATCCGGTCATGCTGGAGCGCGTCGTCCGCGAGGCCTTCGGCCAGCGCCGCAAGACCCTCAGGAACACCCTCAAGGGTACCCTGGACAGCGCCGCCATCGAGGCCGCCGACGTCGATCCGGGGCTGCGCCCCGAGCAGCTGGACCTGGCCGCCTATGTGCGCCTGGCCAACCAGCTGGCGTCCAGCTGAAGCCTTTCCACCCGCCTCCGCAGAGAATTCTCCCGTGACCGAGCCCGATCCGCGCTATCTCATCACCGTGCAGGTCACCACCCGCTACCTGCCCGAGCAATCCAGTGCCAGCCAGGAGCGCTACGCCTTCGCCTACGACGTGAGCATCCGCAACGACGGCCAGTTGCCGGCGCAGCTGCTCAGCCGTCATTGGATCATCACCGATGGCAACGGCGAGGCGCAGGAAGTGCGCGGGCCGGGCGTGGTGGGCGAGCAGCCGCTAATCGCCCCAGGCGCAACCCACAGCTACTCCAGCGGCACCCTGATGCCGACCCAGGTCGGCAGCATGAGGGGCAGCTACCAGATGGTCGCCAGCGATGGCCATCTCTTCGAAGCCGCCATCCCCACCTTCCGCCTGGCCGTACCCGGCTCGCTGCACTAGGAGTCCCGATGACGCTGTACGCCGTTGGCGATCTGCAAGGTTGCCTCGACCCGCTCAAATGCCTCCTCGACGAGGTCCGCTTCGATCCCGCGCAGGACCGCCTCTGGCTGGTAGGGGATCTGGTCAACCGCGGACCTCAGTCCCTGGAAACCCTGAGATACCTGTACGCGATGCGCGATTCGCTGGTCAGCGTCCTGGGCAACCACGACCTGCACCTGCTGGCGGTGGCCCTGGGCGGCGCCCGGCTGAAGAAACAGGACACCCTGAGCGACATCCTCGCCGCCCCCGATCGCGACGAATTGCTGCTTTGGCTGCGCCATCTGCCGCTGATCCAGCACGATGCGGAGCGCAATTATGTGCTGGTCCACGCTGGGCTGCCACCGCAGTGGACGCTGGGTCAGGCGCTGAGTCTGGCCGGCGAAGTCGAAGCCGTGCTGCGCGATGACCAGGCCCATGTGCCCTTTCTCGAGCAGATGTATGGCAACGAGCCGGCGCTCTGGCAAGATGATCTCCAAGGCCAGGAACGCCTGCGCCTGATCACCAACTACCTGACGCGCATGAGATTCTGCAGCGCCGAAGGTCGTCTGGAATTCAAGAGCAAGGAAGGCCTGGACAGCGCACCGGCCGGCTTCGCCCCCTGGTTCAGCCATGAGCACCGGCTGACCCGCAACGTGCGCATCCTGTTCGGCCACTGGGCCGCGCTCAAGGGTCGCTGCGCGGCGCCCAATGTCGAGGCCCTCGACAGCGGCTGCGTCTGGGGCGGCGACATGACCCTGCTCGACGTCGACGGCAACCGCCGTCATCTCTGTAGTTGCAAGGAGAAGAAATGAGCGAATTCACCTGTATCTCCCCCGAGCGGGCCCTGGAGCTGCGCAGCCAGGGCGCCCAGATCGTCGACATCCGCGATCCGCACAGCTACGCCTCCCTGCACGTCGCCGGGGCGCAGCGGCTCGACAACCAGAACATCCACGACTTCATCGCCGCCGCCGATCTGGACGCGCCGCTGCTGGTGTTCTGCTACCACGGTCACTCCAGCCAGAGTGCGGCCGCCTTCCTGGCCGGCCAGGGCTTCAGCCAGGTCTACAGCGTCGACGGCGGCTTCGAAAACTGGCGCACCCGCTATCCCGACGAGACCGCCAGCGGCCAGGCCTGAGCGGGCCTCTAGCACAGCCGATTGACGCTGTCGTTACAAGAATAAACCGAATTGGCTCTTCCACATCTCGCAGATAGGACTATTCTGGAATCAGGCCCTCCGGAAACGGCGGGCTCGATAACCGGCTTTGGACCATCGGTGTAACCACTGGAGATTCGGGGGAATTCCAGGGGGACCGTTTCCATCGGTCTCCTTCGTGCGTCTCTCGAAACCCAACCCTATTCTGCAGGCGTGTAAGGATCGATTAGGCAAGACGACCGCGAAGGTATTAGAGACGTTATCTTTCGTCGCCCGGCATGACCGCTCCCCACCGGCAGCAAGGCAAGGCTCCAGGCATCGATTCCAAGCTGGTCCAGGGTATCCAGCGAGGAGACGTCATGAGCATTTTCAGTCACTTCCAGGGGCGTTTTGAAGCGACTCGCCAGGAAGAGTATTCCCTTCAGGAATACCTTGAGATCTGCAAGAAGGATCGTACCGCCTTTGCCAGTGCCGCCGAGCGCATGCTCATGGCCATCGGCGAACCCGAACTGGTGGACACCACCAGTGATTCACGCCTGTCGCGCATCTTTTCCAACAAGGTCATCCGCCGCTATCCGGCCTTTGCCGACTTCCATGGCATGGAAGACTGCATCGAGCAGATCGTGTCCTACTTCCGCCATGCGGCGCAGGGATTGGAAGAGAAGAAGCAGATCCTCTATCTGCTCGGCCCGGTGGGCGGCGGCAAGTCGTCCCTCGCGGAGAAACTCAAGCACCTGATCGAGAAGATCCCCTTCTACGCCATCAAGGGCTCGCCGGTATTCGAATCGCCCCTCGGGCTGTTCAATCCCGACGAAGACGGCCAGATCCTCGAAGAGGACTACGGCATCCCCCGTCATTACCTGCGCAGCATCATGTCGCCCTGGGCGGCCAAGCGCCTGCAGGAATTCGGCGGCGACATCAGCAAGTTCCGGGTGGTCAAGCTCTACCCCTCCATCCTCAACCAGATCGCCATCGCCAAGACCGAACCGGGCGACGAGAACAACCAGGACATCTCCGCGCTGGTAGGCAAGGTGGACATCCGCAAGCTGGAGGAATACCCGCAGAACGATGCGGACGCCTACAGCTATTCCGGCGCCCTGTGCCGGGCTAACCAGGGCCTGATGGAATTCGTGGAGATGTTCAAGGCCCCGATCAAGGTCCTGCACCCTTTGCTGACCGCGACCCAGGAAGGCAACTACAACAGCACCGAAGGCCTCGGCGCCCTGCCCTACAGCGGCATCATCCTGGCCCACTCCAACGAATCCGAGTGGCACACCTTCCGCAACAACAAGAACAACGAGGCCTTCATCGACCGGATCTACATCGTCAAGGTGCCCTACTGCCTGCGCGTCTCCGACGAGATCCACATCTACGACAAGCTCTTGGTCAACAGCTCCCTGGCCAGCGCCCATTGCGCGCCGGATACCCTGAAGATGCTGGCCCAGTTCTCGGTGCTCTCGCGCCTCAAGGAACCGGAAAACTCCAACATCTATTCGAAGATGCGCGTCTATGACGGCGAGAATCTCAAGGACACCGATCCCAAGGCCAAGTCGATCCAGGAATACCGCGACAGCGCCGGCGTCGACGAGGGCATGAACGGCCTCTCGACCCGCTTCGCCTTCAAGATCCTCTCGCGGGTGTTCAACTTCGACGCCAACGAGATCGCGGCCAACCCGGTGCACCTGCTCTATGTGCTGGAGCAGCAGATCGAAGCCGAGCAATTCCCGGCCGAGACCCGCGAGCGCTACATGAGATTCATCAAGGAATACCTGGCGCCGCGCTACGTGGAATTCATCGGCAAGGAGATCCAGACCGCCTACCTCGAGTCCTACAGCGAATACGGCCAGAACATCTTCGACCGCTATGTGCTCTATGCCGACTTCTGGATCCAGGACCAGGAATACCGCGATCCGGAAACCGGCGAGATCCTCAATCGCGCCTCCCTCAACGAGGAACTGGAAAAGATCGAGAAACCGGCCGGCATCAGCAATCCGAAGGATTTCCGCAACGAGATCGTCAACTTCGTGTTGCGCGCCCGTGCCAACAATAACGGCAAGAATCCGAGCTGGCTGTCCTACGAGAAGCTGCGTGCGGTGATCGAGAAGAAGATGTTCTCCAACACCGAGGAGTTGCTGCCGGTCATCAGCTTCAATGCCAAGGCCAGCAAGGAAGACCAGCAGAAGCACAGCGACTTCGTGACCCGCATGGTCCAGCGCGGGTACACCGAGAAGCAGGTGCGACTGCTGTCCGAGTGGTATTCACGGGTGCGCAAGTCGCAGTAAGGCAGCCTGAGGCTGAACCCGCGACGACGCGCCTGCCGCGTCGTCGTGGCGTCCTGCAATAGCCCGGAGGGCCTGTATGAGTTATGTCATCGACCGGCGTCTAAACGGCAAGAACAAGAGCACGGTGAACCGCACGCGTTTCCTGCGGCGTTATCGTGAGCACATCAAGAAGGCGGTCGAGGAAGCCGTGAGTCGGCGCTCCATCACCGACATGGAGCACGGCGAGCAGATCAGCATTCCTGCCCGCGACATCGACGAACCCGCGCTGTACCAGGGCAAGGGCGGACGCCAGACCATCGTCCACCCGGGCAACAAGGAATTCATCAGCGGCGAACGCATCCCGCGCCCCCAGGGCGGCGGCGGTGGTCAGGGCCAGGGCAAGGCCAGCAACAGCGGCGAAGGCATGGACGAATTCGCCTTCCAGATCACCCAGGACGAATTCCTCGACTTCATGTTCGAGGATCTGGAGCTGCCCAACCTGGTCAAGAAGCAGCTGACCGGCACCGACACCTTCAAGACGGTCCGCGCCGGCATCAGCAACGAGGGCAACCCCGCCCGCATCAACATCATCCGCACCCTGCGTGCCTCCCATGCCCGGCGCATCGCCCTCTCCGGCGGCAGCCGCAACAAGCTGCGCGAAGCCAAGGCCGAACTGGCGCGGCTGCGGGTGGAAGAGCCCGACAACCTCGGTGACATCCAGGCGCTGGAAGCCGAGATCGAACGGCTGCGCGCGCGTATCGACAAGGTGCCCTTCCTCGACACCTTCGACCTCAAGTACAACCTGCTCTCCAAGCAGCCCAGCCCCAGCTCCAAGGCGGTGATGTTCTGCCTGATGGACGTCTCCGGCTCCATGACCCAGGCGACCAAGGACATCGCCAAGCGCTTCTACATCCTGCTCTACCTCTTTCTCAAGAGAAACTACGAGCGTATCGAGGTGGTGTTCATCCGCCACCACACCAGTGCCAAGGAAGTGGACGAGGAAGAGTTCTTCTACTCCCGCGAAACCGGCGGCACCATCGTCTCCAGCGCCCTCAAGCTGATGCAGGAAGTCATGGCCGCGCGCTATCCGGTCAACGAATGGAATCTCTATGCCGCCCAGGCCTCCGACGGCGACAACTGGAACGACGACTCGCCCATCTGCCGGGAGATCCTGACCAAGCAGATCCTGCCGTTCATGCAGTACTACACCTATGTAGAGATCACCCCGCGCGAGCACCAGGCGCTGTGGTACGAATACGAGAACGTCCGGGGCAGCTTCCCGGATTCCTTCTCGCAGCAGCAGATCGTCTCGGCGGGGGATATCTATCCCGTGTTCCGCGAACTGTTCCAGCGGAGACTCGTGTCATGAAACGTGAGCCCATCTCCACCGGCTCGGAATGGACCTTCGAGCTGATCCAGACCTATGACCGGGAGATCGCCCGGATCGCCAAGCGCTATGCGCTGGACACCTATCCCAACCAGATCGAGGTGATCACCGCCGAGCAGATGATGGACGCCTACGCTTCCGTCGGCATGCCCATCGGCTACAACCATTGGTCCTATGGCAAGCACTTCCTCTATACCGAGAAGCACTACAGCCGCGGCCAGATGGGGCTGGCCTACGAGATCGTGATCAATTCCGATCCCTGCATCGCCTACCTCATGGAAGAGAACACCATGACCATGCAGGCACTGGTGATCGCCCACGCCTGCTACGGCCACAACAGCTTCTTCAAGGGCAACTACCTGTTCCGCACCTGGACCGATGCCAGCTCAATCATCGACTACCTGGTGTTCGCCAAGCAGTACATCACCCAGTGCGAGGAACGCCATGGCATCGATGCCGTGGAAGAACTGCTCGATTCCTGCCATGCGCTGATGAACTACGGGGTGGACCGCTACAAGCGGCCCTATCCCATTTCCGCCGCCGAGGAACGCCAGCGGCAGAAGGAGCGCGAAGAGCAGCTGCAGCGTCAGGTCAACGACCTCTGGCGGACCATTCCCAAGATGGCCGGCAAGGAAGCCCACGACGAAGGGGCGCGCTTCCCCAGCGAACCTCAGGAAAACATCCTCTATTTCGTGGAAAAGCACGCGCCGCTGCTGGAGCCCTGGCAGCGCGAAGTGATCCGCATCGTGCGCAAGATCGCCCAGTACTTCTATCCCCAGCGCCAGACCCAGGTGATGAACGAGGGCTGGGCCACCTTCTGGCACTACACCCTGCTCAACGATCTCTACGACGAGGGTCTGGTCACCGAAGGCTTCATGTTCGAATTCCTGCAATCCCACGCCGGGGTGATCTACCAGCCGGGCTTCGACAGCCCCTACTACAGCGGCATCAACCCCTACACCCTGGGCTTCGCCATGTTCCGCGACATCCGCCGCATCTGCGAGGACCCGACGGACGAAGACCGCCGCTGGTTCCCTGAGATCGCCGGCAGCGACTGGCTGGCCACCGTCACCTTCGCCATGAAGAGCTTCAAGGACGAGAGCTTCATCCTGCAGTATCTCTCGCCCAAGGTGATCCGCGACCTCAAGCTGTTCAGCATCCTCGATGACGACCAGCGCGACGAACTGGAGGTGGCGGCCATCCACGACGACGGCGGTTATCGGCTGATCCGCGAGCAACTCGCCGCTCAGTACAACCTGGGCAATCGCGAGCCCAATGTGCAGATCTGGAACGTGGACCGGCGTGGCGATCGTTCGCTCACCCTTCGCCACTTCCAGCATGACCGCAAGCCGCTGGGCAACTCCACCGACGAGGTGCTCAAGCACCTGCACCGACTCTGGGGTTTCGATATCCGCCTGGAAAGCATGAGGGGCGACGACGTGGCCCAGAGCTTCCAGGTTCCACCCCGCCACGAGAGCCGCGATCACGACCGGCGTCTGGATCTGGCTTCGCCGATCTGAGTCGAGCCGATCTTTCGGGCTATCCTAGACCTCCGCAAGGAGGTCTTTTTCTATGCAAATCTACAAGGTGGGCGGTGCCGTACGGGATCGCCTGCTCGGTCGCCCGGTAACGGAGGTCGACTGGGTCGTGGTGGGTGCCACCGCCGAAGCCCTCGCTGCCCAGGGCTATCGCCCGGTGGGCGCCGACTTCCCGGTGTTCCTGCATCCCCAGACCGGCGAGGAATACGCCCTGGCCCGCACCGAACGCAAGAGCGGGCGTGGCTATGGCGGTTTCACCTTTCACGCCGCGCCCGATGTCACCCTGGAGCAGGATCTGATCCGCCGTGACCTGACCGTTAACGCCATGGCCGAAGACGACCACGGCCAGGTCATAGATCCCTATGGCGGGCGCGCGGATCTCCAGGCGCGCCTGTTGCGCCACGTCTCTCCCGCCTTCGCCGAAGATCCGCTGCGCGTGCTGCGGGTCGCCCGCTTCGCCGCCCGCTATTGCAGCCTGGGTTTCCAGGTGGCGCCCGAGACGCTGCTGCTGATGCAGGACATGGTCGCCAGTGGCGAGCTGGATGCCCTGACCGCCGAACGGCTGTGGAAGGAAATCTCCCGCGCCCTGCTCGAAGAGCGACCCGATGTCTTCATTCGGGTGCTGCACAACTGCGGCGCCCTGGCCGCGCTGCTGCCGGAGGTGACTGCCAGCTTCGCCGGCGAGCAGCCCGAGCCGGGTGCCCGGGTCTATGCCATCCTGCGCCAGAGCGCCGAGGTCCAGGCCTCGCTGAACGTGCGCTGGGCCTGCCTGCTGCTGGACGTACCGGAAGAGCAGCACGCCGCCCTCAACGCCCGCCTCAAGGTGCCACGCGATCCCGCCGAGCTGGCCTTGCTGCTGGCGCGCCACTGGCCCACGGCGCTGCAGGCCCGACAGCTGACCCCGGAGGCCTGGTTCGAGCTGCTGCAGGGCTTCGACGTGCTGCGCCGCCCGGCGCGCTTCGAGGAGTTCCTCCAGGCCTGCGCCTGTGCCGCAGCGGTCAGGCCCGCCGAGGGCGAGCCACCGCTGGCGCTGCTGCGTCAGGCGGCCGAGGTAGTGCGCGGGGTCGCGGTCCAGCCGCTGGTCGCCCAGGGCTTCAAGGGTGCCGCCCTGGGCGAGGCCCTCAAGCAAGCCCGCATCGAGGCCCTGGCGCAGCTTTCGTAGGTTGGCGCTGAGCACAGCGCAGCTCTTCCCCAGCGACCCTCACCCCAACCCTCTCCCTGAGGGAGAGGGGGTTGTCCGAGCGAAGCGAAGCCTGTGCTAGAGCCGTAGCGTGGAAAACGGCGCAGCCTTTTCCACTGGGGAGCCTTCGCGAGGCGTGCCCTCACCCCAGCCCTCTCCCAAAGGGAGAGGGAGAAGAGTTCCCGCAGGTTGGGTTGAGCGCAGCGAAGCCCAACGACCGTCGCGCTACACTCGATCGGCGCCCAGCAACGCGTCTGGCGTCAGTTCCATACCCTTCCAGCGGAACGCTACCGGCCGCAGCACCTGGGTGGTCTGGCCACACATCTCCTGCCACAGCTCGTCAAAGCGCCTACCGTTGTCCGGATGCCGTCGTTCGCCGGCCAGCAGGGCCAGTGGCCAGAGCACGAAGGCGTTGCGCAGGATCTCGGCGCGCGGCAGGGTCAGGCCGGCGAACTCGCCGGTCAGGTCGCCGTGCAGCAGGATGTCGATGTCCAGTGGCAGACCCTGGCGATCCGGTGCATAGCGCCCGCTGCGGGTTTCGATGGCCTTGAGTCTCTGACTCAAGGTGGCGGGATCGAGGTCGGTGTCGCCGGCTACGACGAGATTGAAGAAGGGCGCACTGCGGATGCCTACTGCCTCGCTTTCGAACACTGGCGAGCAGTGCAGATCGGTCAGCAGCTCGGCGAGTTCGTCCAGGGCCATGCCCAGGTGCTGCTCGCGCTGGATGTTGCTGCCCAGCCCCAGATAGACCCGGGTCACGCCTGCCCCCGCTCGATCTCCACGCCCACGCCACGAGCGGTCGGCACCGCGCCGGGCTTGGTGATGCGCAGGCGCAGCCAGGGCAGCTTGAATTCCGCCTGCAGCAGGGCGGCCAGGCGCTCGGCGAAGGTCTCGACCAATTCGAAGGTGGTCTCGTGGGCGAAGGCGGTGATGCGCTCGGCCACTGCCGCGTAGTTCAGGGTGTGCTCGAGTTCGTCGTTCGCCGCCGCCGCGCGGATGTCCCAGCCCATGGTGAGATCGATGCGCAGGCACTGGCGGATGTCACGCTCCCAGTCGTACACCCCTATCACGGTGTCGACCTCGAGTCCCTCGATGAAAACCTTGTCCACTGCCTTTGCCTCGCACCTTTGTCGTGCTCTGTGTGATCGTCACCGCCGGCCTATCGTCGGGCGGCGGGCTGTCGGTAGAATCGAGCCTTCTCCTGGCGCGGAACCCTACCATGTTCTGGCTGCTGCTCCTGCTGGCCTATCTGCTGGGCTCGCTGTCCTTCGCCGTGCTGCTCAGTCGCCTGTTCGGCACCCGCGACCCGCGTCACGACGGCTCCGGCAATCCCGGCGCCAGCAACATGCTGCGCCTAGCCGGACGCAAGCTGGCCCTGCTGACCCTCGCCGGCGACCTGAGCAAGAGCCTGATCCCCGTACTGATCGCCCAGCAACTGGGGCTTGCACCCCTGCAGCAGGCCTGGATCGGGCTTGCCGCCGTGGTCGGCCATCTCTATCCGCTGTACTTCCATTTCCGCGGTGGCAAGGGCGTCGCCACGGCGGCCGGGCTGCTGCTCGGCCTTTATCCGCCAGCGGCGCTGCTAGGGCTGGTGCTCTGGGCCGCGGTATTCGCCAGCCTGAGGATCGCTTCCCTGGCGTCCCTAATCGCGGTGCTCGGCATCCTGCCGCTGTTCGCCTGGCAACGTCCGGACCTGCTGGCGCCGATGCTGCTGCTCGCCCTGCTCATCCTGATTCGCCACCGCCACAACCTGCGCGCCCTGCGCCAGGGGACCGAGCGTCATTTTTGACCCTGGCGCCGTCCGGGGATTGCCCGCTGGCGCCCTCCGCCCGTCTCAGAGCGCCGCCAGCTGCTCCATGGGCCAGCGCGCCTTGACGGCGATGGCCGGGCCTTCCTGCTGGCCGGCCAGCAGCCGCTGGCAACCGGCATAGGCGATCATGGCGCCGTTGTCGGTGCAGAAGCGCGGCCGCGCATAGAAGACCTGGCCGCCCAGTTCGCCGAGCATCTGCTCCAGGTTCTCGCGCAGCGCGCGGTTGGCGCTGACGCCACCGGCGATCACCAGCGACTTGAGCCCGGTCTGCTTCAGCGCACGCTTGCACTTGATCGCCAGGGTCTCGACCACCGCCGTCTGGAAGGCCAGGGCGATGTCGCAGCGGGTCTGCTCGCTGTCGTCACCGACCGCCCGGCAGCGCTGCCAGGTGGTGAGGGTAAAGGTCTTGAGGCCACTGAAGCTGAATTCCAGGCCGGGCCGATCGGTCATGGGGCGCGGAAAGACGAAACGCCCCACCACGCCGCGCTCGGCCAGGCGGGCGATCTCCGGTCCACCGGGATAGCTCAGGCCCAGCAGCTTGGCGGTCTTGTCGAAGGCTTCGCCGGCGGCATCGTCCAGGGACTCGCCCAGCACGCTGTAGCGGCCGATGCCATCGACCTGCACCAGCTGGGTGTGGCCACCGGAGACCAGCAGGGCGACGAAGGGAAATTGCGGCGGCTGCTCTTCGAGCATGGGCGCCAGCAGATGACCTTCCATGTGGTGGACGCCCAGGGCGGGCACGCCCCAGGCCAGCGCCAGCGCCTGGGCACAGGCCGCGCCCACCAGCAGGGCGCCGACCAGGCCGGGGCCGGCAGTGTAGGCGATGGCATCCACGTCTTCAGGACGGCTGCCCGCCGCATCCATCACTTCGCGAATCAGCGGTAGCATGCGCTTGACGTGATCGCGCGAGGCCAGCTCCGGTACCACGCCACCGTAGACGCGGTGCAGATCGATCTGGCTGAACAGCGCATCGGCCAGCAGGCCGCGCTCGCTGTCGTAGAGGGCGACGCCGGTTTCATCGCAGGACGTTTCCAGTCCCAGAACACGCATGGAGATAAGCCTTCGAGGGTATAGAATGTCAGGCTGCGCATGATAAGCGCCGCTTCCAGCACCGGCCAGCGCTTTTCGTCCGCCGGGGCTTGGCAGCGGGGCAGTTGAAGCGTTACTATCCGCAACCCTTAAAAACCGACGCTTCCCGTGCCCTTTTGCCGCTAGCGTTGGATTAAACCTCGGTAAATTTGAAGGTACGACCTGGATGCCCAACGTCAAAGTCAAAGAAAACGAACCCTTCGACGTAGCGCTGCGTCGTTTCAAGCGTTCCTGCGAGAAGGCCGGTGTACTGGCCGAAGTGCGTAGCCGCGAGTTCTACGAAAAGCCCACCGCCGAGCGCAAGCGTAAAGCTGCCGCCGCGGTCAAGCGCCACGCCAAGAAAGTACAGCGCGAGCAGCGCCGTCGCGAGCGTCTGTACTGAGTTACAGCGCTCCTCTGGCGTCATCAAACAACCCGACCTCTGGTCGGGTTGTCTGTTTCTGGCCTTCCCGCTTCGCCCTGGCGTTCTCTGGCGCTAGACTGCCCTCCTCGCTTCATCCTCCGCTCTTCGCTCCTCTATCCAGACGCTGATCATGGCCGGACTTATCCCGCAAGGCTTCATCGACGACCTGCTCAATCGCACCGACATCGTCGAGGTGGTGGGCGCGCGGGTGAAGCTCAAGAAGGCCGGCAAGAACTGGATGGCCTGCTGCCCCTTCCATAACGAGAAGACGCCCTCCTTCAGCGTCAGCCCCGACAAGCAGTTCTACTACTGCTTCGGCTGCGGCGCCGGCGGCAACGCCCTCGGCTTCATCATGGACCACGACAACCTCGAATTCCCCGAGGCGGTCGAGGAGCTGGCCAAGAAGGCCGGCGTGGACGTGCCGCGCGAAGAGAGCGGTGGTCGACGCAAGCCGCGGCAACCCACGGACTCCCCGCTCTACCCGCTATTGGCCGCCGCCGCCGAATACTATCGCCTGGCGCTGCGCAATCACCCCAAGCGCCAGGCGGCGGTCGACTACCTGAAGAAGCGCGGCCTCACTGGCGAGATCGCCCGGGACTTCGGCCTGGGCTTCGCCCCGCCGGGCTGGGACAACCTGGGCAAGCACCTGGGCGGCGACGACCTGCAGCAGAAGGCCATGCTCGATGCCGGCCTGCTGGTGGAAAACGCCGAGAGCGGCAAGCGTTACGATCGTTTTCGCGACCGGGTGATCTTTCCGATCCGCGACAGCCGGGGCCGGGTCATCGCCTTTGGCGGCCGGGTGCTGGGCGACGACAAGCCCAAGTATCTCAACTCGCCGGAGACCCCGGTGTTCCACAAGGGCCAGGAACTCTATGGCCTGTTCGAGGCGCGCAAGCACAATCGCGACTTGGACGAGATCCTCGTCGTGGAAGGCTACATGGACGTCATCGCCCTGGCCCAGCAAGGCATCCGCAATGCAGTGGCCACCCTGGGCACCGCCACCAGCGAAGAGCACATCAAGCGGCTGTTCCGCATCGTGCCGAGCATCCTGTTCTGCTTCGACGGCGACCAGGCCGGTCGCAGCGCCGCCTGGCGCGCCCTGGAATCGGCCCTGCCGGTGCTAAAGGACGGCTTCCGGGTGCGCTTCCTGTTCCTGCCCGAGGGCGAGGACCCGGACACCCTGGTGCGCGCCGAGGGCGCCGACGCCTTCCAGGCGCGCTTCGTCCAGCAGGCCCAGCCGCTGGCCGAGTATTTCTTCCAGCAACTGATGATCGAAGCGGACCCGGCGACCCTGGAAGGCAAGGCGCACCTGGCCACCCTGGCGGCGCCGCTGATCGAGAAGATTCCCGGCAACAACCTGCGCCTGCTGATGCGCCAGCGCCTGAGCGAACTCACCGGCCTCGGCAACGACGCCCTGAGCCAGCTGGCACCGTCCGCTCCGCCGCAGGACGCCCCGCCCCTGGACTATGGCGACTACGCCTATGCCCATGCCGAGGAAGCCCCGGCGCAGCAGCAGTGGACGCCCCGCCGCGAAGGCAAGGGCGGGCGCGACGGCAAGGGCTGGAAAAAGGATTTCAACGGCAAGGGCGGCGGCGAGCGTATTCCCCGTCAGCCACCGGTCAAGGTGGAGACCCCGGTGCTGGCTGCGCTGCGCAGCCTGCTGCACCACCCGACCCTGGCCCAGGCGGTACAGGACGCCCGCAACCTGGCCGAGGAAAGCGATCAGTACGCCCAGTTGCTGGTCGCCCTGGTCGAGGCGCTGCAGAAGAAGCCCGGGCAGAGCACCCTGGCGCTCATCGCCCGCTGGCACGGCACCGAACAGGGTCGACTGCTGCGCGCTCTGGCGGAAAAAGAATGGCTGATTGCCGGGGACAACCTTGAACAACAGTTTTTCGACACCATAACGAGGTTAGCCGCCAGCCAGCGTGATCGCCTGCTGGAGCAACTCCTACGCAAGGCGCGACAGAGCGAACTGAGCTCCGAAGACAAGGACCGCCTACGCGAACTCCTCAGCCGTCCGGCGGGGTCCGTGACCTAACTGGCACGACAACCGTCTAACCGGCTATAATGTTCAGCTATTTTTGCCCGCCTAAGCCTTCAGTGGAAGGGTACCTATGTCCGGAAAAGCGCAACAGCAATCCCGTCTGAAAGAATTGATCGCCCGCGGTCGTGAGCAGGGTTACCTGACTTACGCGGAGGTCAATGACCACCTACCGGAGGATATTTCAGATCCGGAACAGGTGGAAGACATCATCCGCATGATCAATGACATGGGGATCAACGTATTCGAGACCGCGCCGGACGCCGATGCCCTGCTGCTGGCCGAGACGGATACCGACGAAGCCGCCGCCGAAGAAGCCGCTGCCGCCCTGGCCGCAGTCGAGAGCGATGTCGGCCGCACCACCGACCCGGTGCGCATGTACATGCGTGAAATGGGTACCGTGGAACTGCTGACCCGCGAAGGCGAGATCGAGATCGCCAAGCGCATCGAGGAAGGCATCCGCGAAGTCATGGGCGCCATCGCCCAGTTCCCGGGCACCGTCGACTACATCCTCAGCGAATACACCCGCGTCACCACCGAAGGCGGGCGCCTGTCCGACGTCCTCGCCGGCTACATCGATCCCGACGACGGCAGCCTGCCGAACGAGAGCGATGAGCTGCCCGTCCCGAACAAGGCCGCCGATGCCAAGGCCGTGGACGACGAGAAGGACGACGAAGAAGAGAGCGACGACGACGCCGAGGAAGAAGGCGACGGCGGTCCGGATCCGGAAGAGGCCCGCCTGCGTTTCGGCGCGGTCGCCGAGCAGCTGGAAAAGACCCAGAAGGT
The DNA here is from genome assembly GCF_000730625.1 of Pseudomonas oryzihabitans NBRC 102199. GTDB lineage: Bacteria > Pseudomonadota > Gammaproteobacteria > Pseudomonadales > Pseudomonadaceae > Chryseomonas > Chryseomonas oryzihabitans. The sequence goes on from NZ_BBIT01000024.1 coordinate 73,136, forward strand.
GCTGAAGAAGCACGGTCGCGACGACGATCGCGCCGTGGAAGAATTCGTCGCCCTGGCGCTGCTGTTCTCGCCGATCAAGCTGGTGCCCAAGCAGTACGAAGCCCTGGTGACCCGCGTGCGCGAGTCCCTGGAGCGCGTGCGTGGCCTCGAGCGCGCCATCATGCAGCTGGCCGTGCGCGATGCGCGCATGCCGCGTGCCGACTTCCTGCGCCACTTCCCCGGCAACGAGACCAACACCGAGTGGACCGCCGGCCTGCTCAAGGGCAAGCCCAAGTACGCCGAGGGTCTCGAGCGCTTCCAGGCCGACATCCAGGCCAAGCAGGCCCAGTTGGCCGAGCTGGAGCGTGACTACGAGCTGAAGGTCTCGCAGATCAAGGACATCAACCGCGCCATGTCCATCGGCGAGGCCAAGGCCCGCCGTGCCAAGAAGGAAATGGTCGAGGCGAACCTGCGTCTGGTGATCTCCATCGCCAAGAAGTACACCAACCGCGGTCTGCAATTCCTCGACCTGATCCAGGAAGGCAACATCGGTCTGATGAAGGCGGTGGACAAGTTCGAATACCGCCGTGGCTACAAGTTCTCCACCTATGCCACCTGGTGGATTCGCCAGGCCATCACCCGCTCCATCGCCGACCAGGCGCGCACCATCCGGATTCCGGTGCACATGATCGAGACGATCAACAAGCTGAACCGGATCTCCCGCCAGATGCTGCAGGAGATGGGCCGCGAGCCGACTCCGGAAGAGCTGGGCGAGCGCATGGAGATGCCCGAGGACAAGATCCGCAAGGTGCTCAAGATCGCCAAGGAACCGATCTCCATGGAGACGCCCATCGGCGACGACGAGGATTCGCACCTGGGCGATTTCATCGAGGACAGCACCATGCAGTCCCCGATCGAAGTGGCCACCAGCGAAAGCCTCAAGGAAGCCACCCGCGACGTGCTCTCCGGCCTCACCGCCCGTGAAGCCAAGGTCCTGCGCATGCGCTTCGGCATCGACATGAACACCGACCACACCCTCGAGGAAGTGGGCAAGCAGTTCGACGTTACCCGCGAGCGTATCCGCCAGATCGAAGCCAAGGCCCTGCGCAAGCTGCGCCACCCGTCCCGCAGCGAACACCTGCGCTCCTTCCTCGACGAGTAAGGCGCCTGCGCAGTACAGAAAACCGGAGCCCAGGCTCCGGTTTTTTTATGCCCGACAAGGGTTTGGCGATCCCTGCCACCCCCGGTATACTCCACCGCGCTATAGGGCCTATAGCTCAGTTGGTTAGAGCAGAGGACTCATAATCCTTTGGTCCACGGTTCGAGTCCGTGTGGGCCCACCAACCTTGAAGCCGCGTAATACGCGGCTTTCGGCTTTTTAGGTTTGTGGCAGCTGGATCAGTCCTATGGTCCGAAGGTACAGATTAGGTACAGTGCGGCATCGCTTGCACGCCTTTGGAGTCCTTCAGATGGCCACAATCGTCAAAACCCCTGCTGGTACCTGGAAGGCCGTCATCCGCAAAACCGGATGGCCGACCAACGCCAAAACCTTCCGCACCAAACGCGACGCCGAAGATTGGTCACGACGCACCGAAGACGAAATGGTGCGGGGTGTCTATATCCAGCGCAGCGGGTCCGAGCGACTGACACTCGAAAATGCGCTTCAGCGATATCTGCGCGAAGTCAGCCCTACCAAAAAACCCACCACGCAGAAAGCCGAGGCAACCAAGGCTCAGCAGCTGATCCAGCACCTAGGTAAATATTCGCTCGCAGGTCTGTCATCCGAGGTAATCGCGAACTACCGCGATACACGCCTGGGCTCGCTGACTAACCGCGGCCAACCCACGAGCAATAACACTGTGCGATTGGAGCTTGCCCTACTCAGCCACCTGTTCACAGTCGCAATTCAGGAGTGGGGACTTGGCCTCACCTTTAACCCCGTGCTCAACATTCGAAAACCGAGCCCCGGTGAAGGCCGTAACAGGCGCCTGATGGCTGATGAAGAAAAGCGCCTCATGGTCGCTGTGTGCAAGCACAGCAATCCAATGCTGGGCTGGATCGTCCAGATAGCTTTGGCGACAGGTATGCGTGCATCGGAGATCGCAGGCCTGCGGCGATCACAGGTAGACGTCCAAAAACGGATCGTCCGGCTGTCGGATACAAAAAATGACAGTGCCCGCACCGTTCCGTTGACGAAGCTCGCTACCGAGATTTTCCGTGCAGCCTTGGCGAATCCTGTGCGGCCAATTGACTGCGATCTGGTTTTTTTCGGTGAGCCTGGGCGTGATGGAAAGCGTCGCCCCTATGCCTTCACCAAGATCTGGGGTGCCATTAAGAGAAAGGCTAGTGTGCCAGACTTCCGTTTTCACGATCTACGGCACGAAGCCGTGAGTAGACTGGTTGAGGGCGGTCTTTCAGATCAAGAAGTTTCGGCAATCAGTGGGCATAAATCGATGCAGATGCTCAAGCGTTATACTCATCTACGAGCTGAAGATCTCGTTCTTAAGCTAGATAAAATTAAGTCCAACTAAGGATTTTTGTTTTCATTCTTGTTTTCCTTTTTGTTTTGGATCTGTTGTCTATCCTGTTTTCAAAAGCGTTTTCTCTCAGCTATCAGAAAGAAATTTGGTGACAGCTCTACGAAAATTCGCCCTCTTTACTGTCACCAAAAATAATTGATAGCTTCACTCCAAGTTTACAAAGATACGTAAATCAACGTAAGCAAGGAGAGAAAAACCATGACAGCTGAAGAGTACCTTCTCGAACGATTTGGCCCTTTGATGAGCATGGCGCAGGTTGCGAGCCTCCTGGATAGATCACCGGATGGCTTCAGAGTTGCTATGTATAGCGATTCCGACCTCTCGAGAAAGCTGAAACCTGCTGTAGTCCGTGTCGGGCGGCGAGTGTATTTTCGGACACTGCAGGTCATTCATGCTCTATCACTCGACGCTCCTGTTCTGCGAGCCTAAACATGAGCTACAGCACAATTGACTGGGTGTACAACCAGAAGCTGCCTGCGCAGGAAAAGCTGATATTGGTATACATCGCAAAGTGCGAAAACCCGAGCGAGCCTTGTTTTGCAAGTGTAAAGCACTTAGCCAATAAATGCGGGGTATCTACGCGCACCATTCAGAGAGTTCTCAAAAAACTGTGCAGCGCCGGATACGTCACTTCCACTCCGCGCTTCAGGAGCGACGGATCGCAAACGAGCAATTTCTACACAATCAACGTGATTGAGAACGACACACCTGTGTCACCCCCCCATGACATCAATGTGGCAGGGGGGAGTGGCAGCATAGGGTCACCACCCGCTGTCGCTAAGGTGACGGACCAAGAACTACCAAAGAAAACAAAATCAAAGACCCCACGACGGAAGGCGATAGCAAACGTCTTGCAGTTGACCTATCCCGGTGGGTTGTCTATGCACTCGAAAAGCTCGGTTGATCGGATACTCCAGGGCATTTCGCTTGACGACGCGCAAATGCTCCTCGATGAGCTGGCAGGAGCCATGGCCAATGGCCTCATCAGGAAAGCTCCCGAGTATTGGCTTTCAGGGGTCGCGATGAAGTACCGCGCGGGGCAGTTCAGAGCGAACCTGGGAATCGAAATCGCCAGGGACAGAAAACGAAAATCCTCGATGCCTGCCCAAGAACGCCAGAACGCGCAAGTGCTCGAAATCAATCGTGAGATTGGAAACAAGTTCCTCGCTAAGCTGCAGCGAAACCGTCCTAACCAATGAGAACATCATTGTTACGAACACTCCGCGCTCGGCTTGGGCAACCCCTTCGGTTGCATCCCGCGTCCTATCCTTGCCGGACGGGCGGCAGGGACCGGTCCGGCGGCTTCGCCTTGTTCCTCCCCTGTCTCTAGGATTGGTCGCTTACAGCTGCATCAAGGGTACGGCTACGCCCATCATCCTCACCCGTTCGGTGCTCACCCTCCGGGCTGCGCTCCGCTGCGGCTTGTGGTGATGCCCTTGACCCAACTTTTAGCTATTCGTGGATGCTGGCTGAAACAAATTCGGTCAAGGTAAGCTTCCCGTCCACAAAAGCTTGAGCGCGTCGCTTTTCTTCAGCGCTCAATACAAAGCCCTCAAGCCCGATTGACGCGCAAGCATACTCGACAGCCTTCCGACGCCGTTCCCGCTCAGCACTCGTGATGATGGTGCTCTCCGAAGTATTCACGGGCTTTCCCCACGTATCGGTGACTAAAGCAAGACAATTTCAGCGCTGAACAGATAAATGGGGGCCAGGGGCGCCACCGGAGGCCGCAGCCCGTGAAACGGGATCGGCGAGGATGACGGCGAAGCGAACCCTTGACGCTGCGCACCTCCTATCCTACATGCGGGGGCTGCTGGATACCTTTCCCAGCGGCCCCTGCTACCGGCGAGGGCGGGAAGTCCAGAGGGGCAGAGCCCCTTCTGGGTAAGCCCGCCAAGGCGCGCAGCATGCTCCGCGGCACCAATAAACCTTTAACTGCCGACCTTCCCTCCTCTCGCCCTTCCCCAGTTCTTGCCCAGGTTCTGCATCACATGCTGCCGATAGGCGGGATTCCAAACACTGTTTCCTGCGATCACATGATTCGCGCTTCTTGCAGTGGTCATCATGCCCGACTGCAGATCACGACGCGTTGACATCGGATTGACTGTGTTGAAGACCGCTTTGGCAGGGTTTAATGCAGCCTGAGCCATCTGCCGTAGTGTGACCGCACCAGACGACAAACCACCTGCAAGTTGGCCTCCCAAGGAGTGAGCCTGATAAACCATGTACAGCACTACCCCACTCAGCGCGAGAATCTCCAGCATGTCGGTCGCTGGGCCGTTTCCAGCCGTGGGTTGCACATCAGCTAGCATTGTCGAAAAGAACTTCATCCCTAGCGTAAGCACTGAGGTGATCGCCGCGCATTGAGTGATGTAGGTCATGACCTGTGCAAACCATTGATCGAACCACTTGCTGGTCATCTGACCAAAAAGCAGTAATGCGATGAAAAGCGGTCCGCACCCCAGCAAAAATGCCAACAGCACCTTTGCTGTAATTATCATCGCTCCAGCGGGTAACGTGATCAGGAATGTTGCGATGATCATCGTTCCTGCGATAAGCCAGTCATAAAAAACCATGCCTATCTCAGTCATGCCCCGCCTTCCTGCGCGAGCAATGAGATCGGAAGCAATATCGAAGCCGTCGGTCATAGCCCTATCAATCACCTGATACACCGATGTGGCAGCCACACCTTTGCCGTTTGGCGAAAACGCGTCTGCCAAGCCAACCTCCAGGCCTCGAATCGCTTCCACGACCCAACCAAGGTAAGTATCCGCATCAAGCACGAATGCGCCTATGAATACCCATTTCAACATTAGCTTGAAGATATGCGGGAGGGGATGCTCGATGTAGCCACTGGCTGACAAAAGTCCTAAAACCGTGAAGAAAATTCCGCCTCCAACAATGAAAAAGCTCGAGGTATTATCAATGACACTATGCGCCATGAGCTGCACATAGCCGTTCAATATCGAGTCGATTGAGTTACCAATCCATTCGTAAAATTCGGATTCCATAGTCATTGCCCCTTCAAATCCAGCATTTCACGCTTCCGATAGCCGCGCTGATCAAGCTGCTGCTCATTCCTAGCTTGCTTGGCATTAACGCAGTTTGGCGTAAGAGCCAAAGTCCCGGCATGTCGCTCGCACTCCGATATACGACTATCCCTTTCCGAGCTATGGGCTTTGTACCAATCGACAGAATGGACCGGATCGTCCGCTCCACAGCCCGCAAGCAAAAACAAAACGACAATTGAGAGACGAGAAGCAGTCATTCCCGGCCCTCCCGATTCTGATCAGCCCCATTCACTTCACGAGGCAGCACCTGCTCCCCCTCCGAGCGGAATTTCTCAGTAAATTTCAGTGAATAGGCCATCTCAGCAGCGTTGATGATCTGGAGTGCGGCAAGCGTTCTCAACGCGCTTTCCCTCGTCCCTGCCCAACTACCTGCAATGCGGTATGCGGACCTCGAAATCAATAGCAACGAACCTAGGGCACATGCGGACGAGATCAAAACAGCTAAGGTTGAGGAGATCGGCTCAGTTGCGCGGGGTGGCACTATCTGGAGCCAATCGGCAAGGGCAAACACAAAAGGTGTGATCGCAACCGATGCCGCCAAGAGATCGTTCTGAATTAACTCAGGTGCACATCGCGACACCTCCTTCACAGCCCCGAATCGACCAATGCAAATCCAGAATCTCTGTAAGAAGGTGAGAATGAAGAAGCACACAACCAAAGGGAGGATATGAGCGTACGAAATCATTTCAATTGCCCCCCTAGGTTTATCAGTTCGCGATTCTTGTAGCCTCTCTTGTCCAGCACCTGAGCGTTCAGTTCCCGTTGCCGCTGCTCTTGAATCTTGCCCTCGGCCTCAGCGACCATTTGGAACATCTGCAATTTGGCCTGCTCGTTCTGGATCATCGCCTGCTCCGCCGCGATGCGGCCTTGCAGCTCTGCGATTCCTTTGGGATCTTGCGTTTTATTAATCGTCCCCATGAGCTGGTCAATCTGGTGTACTCGGGCTTCGGCTTGGTCATAGGCCTCCAGAGCAAATGCTTTATCTTGCGAAGGCTTCACCGCTTGTGATCGACAAGCATAGCGCTGCTGATCCGAAACAATGTTTTCGCAGGCATCGAACACCTTGTTATCCGCATATATCGAACCAGCACGACCATTTAGTCCTGAATAGCCACCATGCTTCACGGCGTCGTACACAGCCTGCCAAGCTTGAGGCAGATACTCTCTCAGCTGCGGGTCATCAAATACTCTACCTAGCCCACGCGACCCTGTGAGCGCACCGTACTGCTGCTTCATTTGATCAATCTGGGAAGTCATCTGCTGAACCTGTTGGGCCCAGCGAGTCGCATTAGATGCGAACTCTGCAACGGTCATGGGGGAGTCCGTTACTTGGGTAGTAACGGTTACAGGGATTTGCGCGTATCCCTGCTGCGAGCCCAACGTCAACGCGAGCGCTGTCGCGCAACTAAATGGTCGGATGCCTTTGAAGGCGAAACACTCGAACAGATCCATAGTCACCTCTCCATTGGACATGGTGAACATTGGGCCGTCTGTCCGACCTGTCGATCTGTTTAGGAATCGCACCCAGCACAGGCGTACTGTTCTTGGGGTGACTATGCGCCAGTCTTACCCGGTGTAGGCCCCGTCTTCTAGGGGCCGCGCCCATAACGCAATAAGCGTCAGCGAGGCGGTTACAATGCTCATAAAATCAACCAAAACAACATATTCCGGCGAACTGTATTGTCCCAATCTAGATCAGCTTTTTAAAGCACCATCTATCTCATTTTTCGTCATGACGAAATTTTGAACTGTGCGGAGGACTACTGCAGGATAGGCTGATCGCCGTGAAAGTGTGCGCACACTTCCATAAATCTCTATTGAGTTCCGCATAGCAGCATTCGAAAAATTTCAGGTAGAAGACCAACCGGGCTATGGAAGGTTATTTAGCCCATAGCTAAAGCGCGCCTAATTGACTACCGCTCGATTGGGCAAGTGCCGAGCAATCGAGAATGATGAGCAACGCGGCCTAGATAGGGGCGCTATTCCTTTTAGGGATGCAGAGAAAGCCTTACCCCTTTATCGATGAGCCGCGCATGAAGTGCCGATAGCACCACACGCACAGCTTCTTCATGGATAAGCGACCAGAGCGCCGTCATCAGCAATACACACGCTTTTCTTCATCATGACGAAGAAATATCAATCCGGCGGACTGCTGCGCGCTACCGCAGGATAGGCAGAGCACCGTAACTCTGTCATACAGCTATACTATTCACGCAGGAAATAGGGATTTCGTCATGACGAAAAAAACGACATTCAATAGTGATGCGAGAGCTACCGCTGGATATCACCGTCTGGCTGCATTGGTTCCTCGCCACTCTGCTCAAGAGCCTGGAGCAGGCTCTCTCTCGTAGAGACCGCGTGCTGGTCAAGGCGCGCTTTTGGCAAGCTCACCGCAGCCAAGCCTTGTCTGCCGAGCAGATCAAAGTGCTTAATCGCCTGCTCGATGGCGGCGAATGGGGGGTCGAGAACGGCATCAGTGCCGCTCAATACCAAGCAGTGGCAAAGGTCTCGAAAGTCACCGCCACACGTCATCTGAGCGACCTTGTTGAGAAGGGCTGTCTTACCCGACTGCCCGGCGGCGGGCGCAGCACGCGCTACCAGATATGGCACTCGGCAAACGCCCGAGGCTGATCTCGCAGCAACAAAACGGCGCACCGGAATGTTGTAGTGCCATTACGCCAGGTTTCGGTACTATCCGGTTAATTCTGCATTACTAGGACAGGAAATGGACTTCACTCCCATCCTCGCCCAGGTCTGGGGCACGCTGGGCTGGTTTATCCCGCTGATGATGCTGATCGGCCTGCTCAAGTCGCCTTGGGCGAAGGGGCATATCGGCGAACTCCTGGTGCGGCTGTTTGCCCACTGGCAGCTGGATAAGCAGACCTACCGCTGCCTGCACAACGTCACGCTCGACACGCCTGACGGCACCACGCAGATCGACCACGTTTTCCTCTCGCCCTATGGCATCTTCGTGCTGGAAACGAAGAACATGAGCGGTTGGATCTTTGGCAGCGAGAAGCAGCCACAATGGACGCAGAAGCTCTACAAGCGCACATTCAAATTCCAGAATCCGCTGCGGCAGAACTACAAGCACCTCAAAGCCCTGGAAGCCACACTTGGCGTTAACCCCGAGCACCTACACTCGGTGATCACCTTTGTTGGCGGCAGTACCTTCAAAACCGAAGTGCCGGCCAACGTGACCCAGGGCATCGGCTTTATCCGCTGGATCAAGTCATTCCAGCAGCCGGTATTCAGCGTGGCTGAAGTCGACGCTATGCTGTACGCCCTGCAAACCGGCCGCCGCGCGCCAACTCTCGCCACCCACCGCGAGCACGTGCAAAACCTTAAGCGCCGGAGTGATCCGACAGCCGAACGTCAATGCCCGAAATGCGGCAGCGCGTTGCTGATCCGCACAGTGAAGACAGGGCCTAAAACTGGACAGCAGTTTTGGGGGTGTTCGGGGTTTCCGAAGTGCAGGACGATGCAGAGTTTAGTTAATTGAGAACTCAAAAATAGCCGCTTATACCCTCACTAAATTCATCAACGGCTCAAATGAATACAAAGCAGGCCTCCTTCCCGCCGCCTCCTCTACCGTTGTAATAATATTATTATCAAGCAGCACCCTAGTGAACCTTGCAGCTGTCGCAGATGGTATAGCACTACTTGAAGTGAACTTATTATTACGAAAAACAGGATTGGTAAAAACGAAGTCAAGCGCAGCCATACTCCATCTAGATGACAGGAGCTCAGCGAAAACTGTTTTCATCTCCTCATAAAGAGATTTGATATTTTCAGCAACAGCCAGATTCCTAATCGCCTGTTGCTCAACCGCCTCCAAGAAGAATGCACACCACCCCTCCCAATCCCCAACCTCCGAAACTCTACGCATAGTATCTATATATAAATCTTTATGCTCTTCAAAATAACCGCTAACATAAAAATGAGGAGCAGAAATCGTCCCAGATTTCCATAGCATCAAAGTAATCAGCATCCTTCCGATTCGACCATTCCCATCCTTAAACGGATGCAACGCCTCGAATTCAACATGCGTGAGCGCTGCCTTGATCAAGGTTGGGTGTTTACTATTAGATATGTAATCAAAAAGAGCATCCAAGCCATCCTGCAATTTCTCTGGTCGAACTGGAACAAACAATATCCTTTTCTTTGTTCTATCCGCTAGATAGTTTTGCTCAACCTTAAACTCACCTGGAGACTTAAGAGCCCCCCGACCAAATGACAACAACCGCTGATGGATAGATTTAACTAAAGATTGCGAAAGCGGATATCCATCCTTCATTGCCATCTGAGCTGCTCTCAAAGCCCTCTGATACAAAATTGTCTCAATTACTTCTGAGCGAACATTAGATGAATCATCAGCTCCGTTGTCATGATCGGCTTCATATTTCAATATCTCATCCATTGTACTGACAGTACCTTCCATCCGAGATGAAATAACTGCCTCCTGGTTTCTCAACGGCGCAAGCAATATCTCGCTGTTATGCATGTTTTTCAACATTTGATCATAACGAGCAATCGCATCTGTTGCTTTGAGTATCGCATCGATAAAGTTTCCATACTCAAGCTGAGTAGGTGGGAATTTATCGTAATGATAGTCAACCGCCCCATCTAAATTCAGATCCATTTCGACCACCTTGGTGTGAATTTTTCACAAAAAATAACAAACAAAACGAGTTGTCAAGAATACGCGCTTCTATTTGCATGTCAAACATCCTTGATTTTGATACGCAAAACCCCCTCCGTCCCTGCAGACCGCCACATGTATGAGCCATCGCCCGGAGAGGCTGCCTCACCGCTAGGCATGAGGCTCCTCTGGCAATCTAGAGTGCCTAGGCTTCATGAGAGGCAAACCATTTCGCGGCAGCTA
>NZ_BBIT01000023.1 GCF_000730625.1 Pseudomonas oryzihabitans NBRC 102199
CGATGTAAGCCTTTTGCCATAGCCTGGGGAACATGGCGACCGCCGCCTCGACTAATGCTGACCCCCGCCGAAGATCCGCCATGGCCCTCTCGACCTCCTTCGCTATCGTGCAACAGCAGATGCGCCGCGCTGCCGGCCTGGTCTGGAGTACCTCTCCCGCGCTGATGATCGGCCTGATCCTGGCGACCCTCGTCGCCGGCCTGCTGCCGGCACTGGCCGCCTGGCTGGGGCAGCGCATCGTCGATGCCGTGGTGGCGGCCATGCGGCTGCATGCCGACCAGGGCCAGGCACCGCTGTGGCCGGTACTGAAGTTCGTGCTGGCCGAAGCCGGGGTACTGGCGGCCCTGGCGGGCGCCCAGCGGCTGCTGTCGGTGCAGCAATCGCTGCTGCGGGTACGCCTTGGGCAGACCGTGAATCTGCTGATCCTGGAAAAGGCCCAGACCCTGTCGCTGGCGCAGTTCGAGGACGCCGACTTCTACGACAAGCTGGTGCGGGCCCGGCGCGAGGCCTCCATCCGGCCCCTGGCGCTGGTGACCAAGTCCCTGACCCTGTTGCAGAACCTCATTTCCCTGATCAGCTTCGCCGTGTTGCTGGTGCATTTCTCGCCCTGGGCGCTGCTGTTGCTGGTGGTGGGCGCCCTACCGGTGTTCCTGGCCGAGGCGCGCTTTTCCGGCGATGCCTTTCGCCTGTTCAGCCGGCGTGCGCCCGAGACCCGCCGCCAGACCTATCTGGAGACGCTGCTTTCCCACGAGGCCTACATCAAGGAGGTCAAGCTGTTCGGCCTGGCGCCGCTGCTGCTGGAGCGCTATCGCACCACCTTCGCCAAGCTCTACGCAGAGGACCGCCGCCTGACGCTGAGACGTGACGGCTGGGGTTTCGTCTTTGGGCTGCTGGGCACCCTCGCCTTCTATGCCGCCTATGCCTGGGTGGTGCTCGATACCGTGCGCGGCCGCCTGAGCCTGGGCCAGATGACCCTCTATCTCACCCTGTTCCGCCAGGGCCAGGCCGCGGTCAGCGCCAGCCTGACCGCCCTGGGCGGCCTCTACGAGGACAGCCTCTACCTGAGCAATCTCTATGACTACCTGGGCCAGCCGACCAGCGCCGAAGGCGGCAGCCTCACCGCCGGCAGCCAGCCTGGCGACGGCCTGAGATTCGAAGGGGTCGGCTTCACCTATCCGGGTGCGGCCGCGCCAACGCTCAAGGACATCGGCTTTCACCTGGCGCCGGGCCAGAGCCTGGCGCTGGTGGGGGCCAACGGTTCGGGCAAGACCACCCTGATCAAGTTGCTGACCCGCCTGCACAGCCCGACGCAAGGCCGTATCCTGCTCGATGGCAGCGATCTGCAGGAGTGGCAGCCGGCGGCCCTGCACAGGCGCATCGGCGTCATCTTCCAGGACTTCATCCGCTACCAGCTCACCGCCGGTGAAAACCTGGGCGTCGGCGACACCCAGGCCTTCAATGACGAGGCGCGCTGGCGCAAGGCGGCCGAGCAGGGGCTGGCCGACGAGGTTATCGCCGGTCTGCGCGAGGGCTACGAGACCCAGCTCGGACGCTGGTTCATGGGCGGCCAGGAACTGTCCGGCGGGCAGTGGCAGAAGATCGCCCTGTCCCGCGCCTACATGCGCGAGGACGCCGACATCCTGGTGCTGGACGAACCCACCGCCGCGCTGGACGCCGCGGCCGAGGCGGTGATCTTCGAGCGCTTTCGCGCCCAGGCGCAGCAACGCATGACCCTGCTGATCTCCCATCGCTTCTCCAGCGTGCGCAACGCCGACCAGATCCTGGTGCTGGAAGATGGGGAGGTCCGCGAGCGGGGCGATCACGAGGGGTTGCTGGCCAGCGGTGGTCGCTATGCCCAGCTGTTCGATCTGCAGGCCAGAGGCTATCGCTGATCGCCGGTGGCGAACTTCGCGCCAGGGGGTCTGCCCAACGTTTGACAACCACTCGCGGAGGCCGCATGAACGATCAGATCAAGGAAAACCCCGACGACCTGGACATCGATCCGGACATCGCGCCCGATCCCGAGGAGCCCGTGGGGGAAGATCCGGATGACAAGCCGGTCGAGGAGCGCCTGCCGCAGAAGAATCCGCGCAATCCGGAGTACAGCTGATGAACGCCATCCTGCCGCTGCCCGAGGATGAAGACCCGGAAGGGCTGCATCCGGCGGAGTTGCCGGCCGACGAGGACGATGCGCCGCCGGTGGATCCGCTGTGACGTCTAGGGCCAGCATCCGGATGGATCTGGCGTAGGGTTTGCCCTCACCCCGGCCCTCTCCCGGAGGGAGAGGGGGAAAGAGCCGCCCCTAGGTTGGGTTGAGCGCAGCGAAGCCCAACGGGTGAGTCAGCACGTCCAGATTGTTGGGCTTCGACGATGGAGCTGTCTCAGCCCAACCTACGGATTTCACGCGATGAAAAAGGTCCGCCGTAGCGGACCTTTTCTTTTGCCCTATTTCGCGCCGGGTTGCGGTTTGTAGAGTTCGAGCAGCTTGAGCGTGACGCCATTGGTCCAGCCGAAGCCGTCCTGCAACTCGTACTCGCCGCCACCGCCACCCTGGCCGCCGGTGAGGTCGTATTTCTCCACCAGCTTCTGCTCCCGGGCGTAGAGGTTCTGCACCTGGGTCAGGAAGCGGGTGCCGATGTCGGCGGCCAGCTTGTCCTGCTGGTAGCGGCGCAGGCCGTCCACGGCCACCCACTGCAGCGGTGCCCAGCCATTGGGTTCGTCCCACTGCTGGCCGGTCTTGACCGTGGTGGTGGCGATGCCGCCCGGACGCAGCAGCTGGTTGGCCACGGTCGCCGCGGTCTGGTCGGCACTGCTCTGGCTGGCGGCGCCCACGAACAGCGGGAACAGGGTGGCGGCGGAGAGCTTGTCGGTGCGGCGCTTGGCCTGCCAGTCGAAGTCGGTGTAGTAACCGGCCGGATTCCACAGGTAGCGGTCGATGGCCTGCTGACGGGTCTTGGCCTTCTGGCTGTAGGCCTGGACGCAACTGGCCTCGCCGGTCTTCTCGCAGGCCTTGGCGATGGTCTGCTCCAGGTGATAGAGCAGGCTGTTGAGGTCAACCGGCGCGATGGCGGTGGTGCGGATGGTCGCCAGGGTCTTGCCGTCGCCCAGCCAGCGCGAGGAGAAGTCCCAACCGCTCTCGGCGCCGGCGCGCAGGTCGCGATAGACCTCGCCGGCCGGTCGGCCCTTGGCCTGGGCGGCGGTGGCCAGGTCTTCCATGTAGGACTCCTGACGCGGGGTGTCCCGGGCATCCCAGTAGCGATTGAGCAGGGTGCCATCGGCCAGCCTGACCACATGGGCATTGGCCTGGCCCGGTTGCAGGCCTTCGGCGCCGGCCATCCAGTAGGCGTATTCCTTCTGCAGCTGCGGCAGGTAGCGGCGATAGGCGGAGTCGCCCTCCAGGCTGGCCTGCAGATCGACCATGTAGGCGAAGAACGGCGGCTGCGAGCGACTCAGGTAGTAGCTGCGGTTGCCGTTGGGGATGTGACCGTAGACGTCGATCTCATGGGCGAAGTTGTCCACCATGTCGCGGACCAGGTCGGTGCGCCCGTCCTTGGCCAGCCCCAGCATGGTGAAGTAGGAATCCCAGTAGTAGACCTCGCGGAAGCGGCCACCCGGCACCACATAGGGCTTGGGCAGCGGCAGCAGGCTGCTGTAGGCCGGCACCTCTTCGTAATGGCGGGTCAGCACCGGCCAGAGGTCCTTGACGTGGGTCGGCAGGTCGGCCCCCGCCTTGGGCGGGGCGGCCTTGATAGGATCGGATTCTTCGAAGTTGGCGCTGACGAAGGCCTTGAGGTCGAAGCCGGGTTTGTCGCGCTGGGCCAGGTAGTCCTGGCGGATGTCGGCTGGATTGCGCTTGGGCAGGGCATCGACGAAGTGCTTCTGGTCGCTGAACAGCTTGCCCTGCTGCACCGCGGCGAACAGCTCGGGATAGGCCTGGTCCGGCGGTACGGCGCGAGCGTTGCTGGCGTCGCGCCAACTCCAGGTCGGGGTTTCCGGCTTGCTGCCCTCATGGGCGCAGGCGGCGAGAAAGGCGATGGACAGGGACAGGACGAGCATCCGCGCGGGTGGCGCAGGTGGCAGGCGTTTCATGAAGCGCTCCTTTTCTTGTCGACACGACAGCAGCCGCAACGGAGGTTGCGACTCGAAAGGATCGACCCTGGCGCGCCGCGACAGTTCGCCGCGACCGGCTCAGCCGCCCGGACGCAGACGCCTCACGCAGCGCGCCAGCTCTTCCAGGCCGAAGGGTTTGCCGATGAGTTCGACGCCCTCTTCCGCCAGCTCCGGCAGGGACGCCGGATCCGCCTGGCCGGACAGATAGAGCACCGGCAGTCCGGGCGTGGTGGCTCGCGCCTGCTCGGCCAGTTGCCGGCCGTCCAGCCCGGCGAGACCGAGACTGGTCACCAGCAGGTCGATGCGCAGGGTGCCGGAGGCGATGAGCGCGACAGCGGTGGCGCTGTCGGCCACTGCCAGCGGCGTGTAGCCCAGTTCCGCCAGCACCTCGCCGATGATGACGCGGACTTCGCGCTCTTCTTCGACGATCAGCGCGCAGTCGCCGGAGACTTCCGGCAGCACCGGGCCCTCGGCGTCGTTGGGTGCGCTTTCCGGCGCCGGCCGGGCCAGCAGCCGCGGCAGATAGAGGCTGATGCAGGTGCCCTCGCCCACCACCGAGTGGATCTCCACCTGGCCACCGGACTGGCGGACGAAACCGTAGATCATCGACAGCCCGAGTCCGGTGCCGCGCCCGCTGGGTTTGGTGGTGAAGAAGGGTTCGCAGGCGCGCTTGAGGGTATCGGCGTCCATGCCGGTGCCGGTATCGCAGACCTGGATGCGGACGAAATCGCCGTCCACCGTCTCGATCGGCAGACCGATGCTCAGGGGTCCGCTGACATTGTCCACCCGGATGCTCAGGTTGCCGCCCTCGGGCATGGCGTCGCGGGCGTTGATGGCCAGGTTGAGGATGGCGTTTTCCAGCTGGTGCGGATCGCAGTGCAGCAGCCAGAGGTCGGTGTCGAGCTGGACGTCCTTGCGGATCTTCTTGCCCAGACTGTGGCGCAGCAATTCGTGCATGCCCTGCACCAGCTGGCCGGCATCCACCGGGCGGGGTTCGAGCACCTGGCGGCGGGCGAAGGCCAGCAGCCGCTGGGTCAGGGCCGCGGCGTTCTCCGCCGAGCGGGTGGCGGTGTCCAGGTAGCGTTCCAGCTCCTGGATACGGCCCTGTTGCACCCGGCGGCGCATCAGGTCGAGGGAGCCGACGATGCCGGTCAGCAGGTTGTTGAAGTCGTGGGCGATGCCGCCGGTGAGTTGGCCGATGGCTTCCATCTTCTGCGCCTGGCGCAACTCTTCTTCCAGGGCTACCAGCTCCTGGCTGCGCGCTTCGATGCGCTCTTCGAGGTTGCGATTGAGTTCGTCCAGCGCCTCGCGGGTATGGACGGCTTCGCTGACATCGCGGGAGATGGAAAGAAATTTCAGGGTCTGGCCGTCATCGCCCAGGATCGGCGTGACCACCACGTCCCACCAGCGCCGGGTGCCCTTGGCGGTGGGCGCGAGTCCGGTGAAACGGCCGATGCCGCCCTGCCGCGCCGCCTCGATGGCGGCGGTCACCTCATGGCGCTGCTCCTCGGGCCAGAGTTCGGCCCAGTGGCGGCCCTGAAAGGGAATGAAGTCGTCGATCTCCATGACCATGAGACCGCCCGGATTCATGTACTCCAGGCGGCCTTCCAGATCGATCAGCTTGATGCAGTCGACGCTGCAGACCATGACGCTGCGCTTGAAGGCCTCGCCCTGCCAGAGTTCGGCTTCATGGCGACGCTGCGCGGTGACGTCCAGCACTACGCCGCCGGCCTCGCGCCGCTGGAACTGCAGGCAGCGCAGCTGGCCATCGGCGCCCTGGCGCCAGGCCTCCCAGACCTGTCCCGGGGCGGGCAGCAAGCCCTCGGGTGGCGCGCTGCGGCTCTGCAGATCGCTCAGCAACTCGGCGGGCGCGAGCCCCCGGGCCAGTACCTCGGCGTCCCGTTCCAGCATGGCCGCGCAGGCGGCATCCGCGCGCCATCTGGCGCTGCTGGGATCGTATTCGAACAGGCCGACGGCAAGGAACTGGGACATGGTGGTTAGTGGCCGGTAGGAGAAGGAGATGCCATAACGCCAGCAGACGAGGCGAACCCGTCTACGTTAACAGTTTCGACGTTTCGCTTCGCGCTAGGCTTCGACCACTGCACCGGAAAAATTACTCACTCGGTCGCGTTTTTCTCCACCGCATAGCGCCGCTCCAGGCCGCTATGGCCCAGGCCGACGCCCTTGCGCACCTTGAGCTGCACCGGGATGCGCTCCTTGAGGGCCTCCACGTGGCTGATGATGCCGATGGTCTTGCCACTGGCATTGAGCTGGTCGAGGGCATCCAGGGCGACCTCCAGGGTCTCGCCATCAAGGGTGCCGAAGCCTTCGTCGAGAAACAGCGAATCGATGCCGGTGCGCTGGCTGACCAGATCGGACAAGGCCAGCGCCAGGGCCAGACTCACCAGGAAGCTCTCGCCGCCGGAGAGGGTACGGATGTCGCGCAGGGCATCGGCCTGCCAGGTGTCGAGGATCTGCAACTCCAGTTCGGCGGCCTGGCGCCGGAAGAGTCGATAGCGACCGTGCAGGCGCATCAGCTGACCATTGGCCAGGTGCACCAGGTGATCCAGGGTCAGGCCCTGGGCGAACTTGCGGAACTTGGCGCCATCCGCCGAGCCGATCAGGCCGTTGAGATGCTGCCAGAGATCGTGATCGCGCTCCTGGGCGGCGATCTCGCCGAGCAGCGCCTGCAGGCCGTCCCGCCGCCGTTCGTCTTCGCGCAGGGCGGCATTGACCTCGCCCTGGCGCTGACCCAGGGCGCGCAATTCGGCGCCGGCGGCGGCCAGTTCGGCATCCAGCTCGGCGGCGCTGCGCTCGGTGAGCGGCTCGGCAGCCAGGGCGGCGTACCGCTCCCGCGCGGCCCCTGCCAGGGCGCGGGCTTCGGTCAGGGCGGTCTCGAGGCGGGTGCGCTCCGCGGTCAGGACGGAGTGCTCGTCGTCGTCCAGTTGCGCGGCGCGCCAGGCCGCGGCATCGGCGAAGGCACTGGCGGCCAGGGCGGCCTGCCAGCGCTCGCCGGCTTCGCGGGCCAGTTGCACCTCACACGCCAGCCGCTCGTGCAGCGCCTGGTGCGTGCCCTGCAGCGCCGCACCCTGCTCGCGGCAGTCTTCCCAGGTCGCGGTCGCCTCGGCGAGCACGGCCGTAGCGGCCTCCGGCGCTACCGGGGCGGGGACGACCTCGCCGGCGCGCTGGCGCCAGGTCGCGACCAGCGGGGTCAGGGTGGCCAGGCGCTGGGCGAGGTCCCTGTGCAGCTGCTGCAAGGCCTGCGCGCGCTGGCTGTCGGCCTGCCAGAGCCGCCACTCCTGGTCGCGCTGGGCCAGCCATTCGCCGGCACGACCGGGGACTTCATGACCCCAGCCAGCCAGTTCCTCGCCCAGCTGCCGCTCGGCCCTGGCCTGTTGTGCCTGGGCCTGACGCAGCTCCTCGGCACCTTCGGCCAGCGCCTGGCGCGCCCGCTCCCAGGCGGCCTCGGCCAGCGCCAGGCGCTGTTCGGCATCGGCCTGCTGACGCGCCAGGCGCTGGGCTTCGTTGCGCCTCTCCTCGCCCTGCTGACGCAGGCCATCGAGGGTGGCGAGCACCTGCTGAATGCGCGCCAGTTCCTGATCCTGCCGGCGGCGCAATTCGGCGATGGCACCGGGCGCCTCGGGATCGGCGCCCAGGGCCGTGCAACGCTGGCGCCAGAGTTCGCCCAACTGGTCCAGCTGCTGACTGGCCTCGGCCTGCTGCTCGTTGGCCTGATCGAGTTGCGCCTTGAGCGCCGCCAGGGCTTCGCTGAGGTCCTTGCCTTCCTGGGTCAGGCGCTCCAGCTCGGCCTTGGCGTCCTGCAGGGCGGTCTGGGTGGCGGAGACGTCCAGGGCGGCATAGTCGGCCACCGCGGGGTGTTCGCGGGAGCCGCACAGCGGACAGGGTTCGTCGGGCTGCAACTCGGCGCGCTGGGCTTCCAGGCTGCGGATGACCCTTTCCTGTTCGAGCAGCTTTTCGCGCTCGCGCACCTGCTGGGCGACTTCACGATAGCGTCCACGCAGGGCCTCCAGGCGCACCTGATGCTCGCCATGCTGGCGCTGGCGCTCACCCTGGCTGCGCGCCAGGCGCTCCAGCTGGGCCTGCAGCTGACGCCGACGCTCGACCAGTTGGTCCAGCTGGTCCACCTCGTTGACCCGTCCCAGCGCCGCCTGCCAGAGGGCGCGCCAGGCCTTTTCGTCGCGGCCGTCCAGTGCGGCCTGCCAGCGTTCGTTCTGGGCCTGCTCCGCCGTCTGGGCCTGGGCGGCCTGCGCCTGCGCACGGGTCAGCGCCCCCTGCTGGGCCTCGCGTTCCTCGGCCAGCAGCTGCAGCTGACGGGTCTGTTCCTCCTGGCGGCGCGTCAGGCGCGCCAGGGCCTCGGCTCTTTCGTCGCGCAGGGCCAGCTGGCTGCGCCAGTCGCCCAGGCGCTCGCCGAGTTCGGCATGGCGGGTCCGCTCGGCCAGACTCTGCTCCAGGCGCTGTTGTTCATCCAGCGCCTGCGCCTGCTCCGCCTCGGCCTGGCGCAGCTGTTCGCCACTGGCGCCCAAGGCCTGGGCCAGGGCGGCGTCGCGGCGGCTGGCCAGGGTCTGGATCCGCTGGTCGAGCTGGGCCAGTTCGTCCCGGCTGCCCTGTTCACGCGCCGCGGCCTCACGCCAGGCCTGTTCGATGGGCAGCAGCCGCGCCGCCGGCTCGGCCGCGGCCAGCCGTTGGCGCTGCGGCTCGGCGGCGTTCCAGGCCTGCTGGGCCGCAGCCAGCCGGGTGGCGGCCTGCTGCTCGCCCGCCGTCGCCTGCTCCAGGGCGCTCAGCCACTGGCGCTGGACCTGCAAGGTCTTGAGGTCCGCGCCCAGGCGTTCTTCGCGCTGCGCCAGGCCGGTGCCTTCGGCGGCCAGTGCCTGACGGCGTTCGTCATCCAGCACCTCGACCCCGGCGACGCGTTGGCGCAGGCCCTCCAGCACGCCCTTGGCCTCGCGCGCGCGTTCGAACACCCGCTGGGAGATCTGCCCGTACACCGCGGTCCCGGTCAGCTCTTCCAGCAATTCGGCGCGCTGGCTGGCGCTGGCTTCCAGGAAGGCGGCGAAGCCCCCCTGGGCCAAGAGCATGGAACGGGTGAAGCGCTCGAAGTCGAGGCCGGTGAGTTCTTCGGTGAGTCTGAGCTTGTCGCCGGTCTTTTCGGCGAGGATGCTGCCGTCGAGCCTGGCCAGTTCCACCTTGGGCGGCTGCAGGGCGCCATCGGCGCGGTCGCGGGCGCGTCTCTGGCTCCAGAAGGCCCGATAGCGCTCGCCACGCACGGCGAATTCCACCTCGGCGAGGCAGTCGCCGGTGTGACGGGTCATGAGTTCGTTGCTCTCTCCGCCCACCTTGCTCATGCGCGGCGTGCGGTGATAGAGCGCCAGGCAGATGGCGTCCAGCAAGGTGGTCTTGCCCGCCCCGGTCGGCCCGGTGATGGCGAACAGGCCGCTACTGGCGAAGGGTTCGGCGGTGAAGTCGATCTTCCACTCACCCTTGAGGGAATTGAGGTTCTTCAGGCGCAGGGTGAGGATCTTCATCGGGCTTTTCCAGGACGACTCGGCGAACCGCCGATTCTGGCATTGTTGGGCGCGCTCGCCCATGCCAACCGACCACTCGACCTGTGGTCGTGCCCACCGCTGAACTTGCTCCGGCCTCCGCTCTCAACTGCAAGGTATCGCTCTGCAACCACGTATCCCAGGAGGATTCGTCGTGCGCTCGCCCCTGTCTCCCTTAGATTTTCTCGGCATGCCCCTGCTGGTCGGCCTGGGCACCCTGGCGCTGGTCAGCTGCAGTGGCGGCCACAAGGTCGCGGCGCTGTGGCAGCCGCTGGCGACCTGGCTGGTCTAGGTGCTGAAAGCCCGGTGAGCCCTTAGATCACCGGGCGACCCCTCACGGCATGAATACCGCCCTCATGCAGTTCTTGTCCTTGGACTTGAACAGCTCGTAGCCATAGGGCGACTCTTCCAGGCTCATCGGATGGGTGAGCAGATAGGACGGATCCAGTTCGCCCTTCTGGATGTGTTCGAACAGCCGCTCCACATAGCGCTGGCCCGGCTGCTGGCCCGATCTCAGGGTCAGGGCCTTGTTGACGATGGCGCCCATGGGGAATTTGTCGATCACCCCGCCATAGACCCCGATCACCGAGACCGTGCCACCCTTGCGACAGGCGCGGATGGCCTGGCGCAGCGCCGAACCGCGCTCGGTGTGCAGGCGCAGCAGCTGCTTGGTCTTGTCGTAGGCGTAGTCGACCTGGGTGCCATGGGCCTCCATGCCGACGCAGTCGATGCAGCGATCCGGACCGCGGCCACCGGTCAGCTCCAGCAGCGCCTCATGGATGTTGGTGGTCTCGTAGTCGAGGACGATGGCGCCGGCTTTCTCGGCCGCCAGTTGCAGGCGATCGCTGAAGCGGTCGATGGCGATGACCCGTTCGGCGCCCAGCAGGTAGGCGCTGCGAATGGCCATCTGCCCGACCCCGCCGCAGCCCCAGACCGCCACGGTGTCGCCGGGCTGGATGTCGGCGATGTCGGCGGCGTAGTAGCCGGTGGGCACGGCGTCGGAAACGAACACCGCCTGGGCGTCGCTGACCCCGTCGGGCACCTTGAACAGATTGACGTCGGCATAGGGCACCCGCACATAGGTGGCATGGCTGCCGGCATAGCCACCGAAGGCGTGGCTGTAGCCGAAGATGCCGGTGCAGGGCTGCCCATAGGCCAATTCGGTCAGTTCGGGCTTGGGATTGCTGTTGTCGCAGCAGTTGTAGTCTTCGCGCTGGCAGTGCTCGCAGTCACCGCAGCCGAGGATGGAGACCGTCACCACCCGGTCGCCGATGGCCAGGCCCTGATTGCGCAGGCCGCTGCCCAGTTCGACGATCTCGGCGAGGAATTCGTGGCCGATGATGTCGCCCGGCTTCATCGCCGGGACGTAGCCGCCCAGCAGATGCAGGTCCGAGCCGCATACCGAGGACATGATGACGCGCACGATGGCGTCACGCGGGTTGAGGATCTCCGGATCCGGGACGGTTTCCACCTGCAGACGGTTGGGGGCTTGCCAGGTCAGGGCGCGCATCATTCGGTCCTCGCTTGGGTGCCCAGGCCGGCGTCGAGGTCGGCCTGGGGTTCGTCGGCCGGACGGCTCACCGGCGGATGGGGGGGCGCCAGGGGTCGACCGCTGCGGGTGACCTCGGGGGTGGCGATCTCGCCGGTCTCCAGTTGCTGCTTGAGGCGCCGCAGACCCAGGTTGACCGCCTTGCCGGTGAAGCGGCTGATGCCTTCGGTGACCGCATGGCCGAGCAGGCCGGCCGGGGCTTCGCAGGCCAGTACCGCCTGAACCAGGGTGCCGCGGCCCTGGGGCGCGTCGCTGAAGGTCAGACTGGCCTTGTGCGCCATGACCGTGCCGGGCACGGTGCTCCACAGCAGGAATTCGTTTTCGCGACGCTCGCTCTGCTCCAGGGTCCAGCTCAGGGTGCGCCCCAGGGGACCGGAGGCATGCCAGTGGCTGTCGCCATCGGCGCCTAGTTCGATGCGGTCGACGAAGGGCAGCAGCTCGCGCAGGTGCTGCAGGTCGGTGCAGTAGGCGAACACCTCTTCACGCGGCTTGGCGATGGTGACGCTGCGCTGGATGGCGGTGGGATTGTGCCAGCCCCAGCGCTCGGCCAAGGCCTGCTCGAAGGGCGAAGGCTGCAAGGCGGCCTTGAGTTCACACCGCTGTCGGACCCCGCGGCTGAGCGCCATGGCCCCCAGGGCCAGCTTCACGCAGCCGGTCAGACCACCGCGGCGCAGACCGCCAAGGATCAGCAGGCCGCCGCCCAGCAGGGACACCAGGCGTTCGGTGCCCTGGACATTGGGTACCTGGTTGTCGGTGCGCTCATGGCGCGTGGCAGCGAGGGGTTGCGATAGGTCGTGCATGGGGTCTCCTCCGGTATGGGCTACATAGAGAGGGTGACCCCGGGCAAACGGGCCTTGTTCCGGACGAAAAAGCTGGTCCGATGGAAGCGTTTCGCTGCGATCAGGCCGGCAACTCGCCGAGAACCTCGCGATAAAGGCCTTCCAGACGACTGCGCAGCTCGTCATCCAGGGTCTCGGCGGCCAGGCGCTGGCTGAAGACGTCCAGCGGACTGAGCTCCTCCAGGGTCTCGCGCGGATTGCCCTGCAGGGTAGGCGCTACCAGGCTGCGCGCACGCCTTACCCGCAACACTTCCAGGGGCAGGTCGGCCACCAGTGCCGAGATGCGCGGCTGCAGATCGGCCAGGTAGTCGTCACCGGCCACCACCACCTCGGCCCACACCGGGCAAGCGGGACTGCCATCGGCCGCTGCCTCGATCAGAGCCGCGCCCAGGGTGTCGAGGCTGCCCTGCACCACGGCCAGGGGCTGGAAACAGGGCACCGCCAGGGGCGTGATCCGCTCCAGGGCACTGCCGAACTCCACCAGCAGGACTTCCTTGTCCCGCTGCTCGTCGAAACTCAGGCACAGCGGCGAGCCGCTGTAGCGCACCTGCTCCAGGCCGCCAACCCGCTGGGGTCGGTGGATATGGCCGAGGGCGATGTAGTCCGCCGGCGGAAAGGCGCTGGTGGGAAAGGCGTCGAGACTGCCGACATAGATCTCCCGCACCGACTCGCTGGCGCTGGCGCCCACGGTGGTCAGGTGGCCGGTGGCGATGATCGGCAGCGTCGCGCCCAGTTCCGCGCGGCGCGCCTCGGCCAGGGCGTAGAGCTCGGCGTAGTGGCCCTGGATGGCCTGCTGCAGCGCCTGGCGCTTGTCATTGGCGCTCTGCCCGGCCTGGCTCTGCAGCACGTCACGCGGCCGCACGAAGGGAATGCCGCAGAGCAGCGCGCCGAGCTCGCCGTCGCGCCTACGCAATTCCAACAGCTGGTCGGCTGGCGTCGCGCTGACGCAGGGGATCACCCGGGTGTCCAGGCAGGCCAGCAATTCGCGGGACTCGGCCAGCACCGCGGCGGAATCATGGTTGCCGCCGAGCACCACCAGGCTGGCGCCGGTAGCGCGCAGGGCGACGATGAAGCCGTTGTACAGCTCGCGGGCGTAGCTCGGCGGCGTGGCGGTGTCGAAGATGTCTCCCGCCACCAGCACCACGTCCACCTCCTGCTCCGCCACCTGGTCGACCAGCCAGGCGAGAAAGGCGCGATGCTCGGCCTCGCGGGTGCGCCCGAGGAAATGCTGCCCCAGATGCCAGTCGGAGGTGTGCAGCAGGCGCAGGCCGCCGGCGGGCGAAGCCTTGCGGGCGCGCCTGGGCTTGGGTTTTTCCTCGGGGGCGGCGGGCAGATCGAACAGCGGGAGGTTTTCCATGGGTATCGGCGGTCAGCGCGGCAAAGGGCGCAGTATCCTCTCCGGGGCGCCGGAGGGAAACCGCCCCACGCCCTGACCGGACCGGCGTGCCTAGTGCCTGAAGCCTAGTACCGCGGCTCTAGACGCTGACCGGAGGCGGCATCGAACAGATGCAGGTGCTCCTGCGGCGCGCGCAGCTGCAGGACGTGGCCCGGCGCCGGCCGCTGCTGATGCGGCAGGCGCACCACCAGCCCCTGCTCGCCCCAGCGCCCATGGGCCAGGTTGTCGGCGCCGAGGATCTCCAGGGTGCGGACCACCAGCGGCAGCCCCTGCTCGGGGTCGCTGCAGGGTTGCAGGTGCTCGGGCCGGATGCCCAGGCAGACCGGGCGTCCGGCCAGGTGGCGATAGCCCGGCCCGAGGGGCAGCCGCAGACCGCCCGGCACGTCGCAGTGACTGCCCGCGGCGTCGACCTGGCCGTCCAGCAGATTCATTGCCGGACTGCCGATGAAGCTGGCGACGAAGCGCGTCGCCGGGCGTTCGTAGACCTCCACCGGGGTGCCGAGCTGTTCGACCACCCCTGCCTGCATCACCACCACCCGCTGGGCCAGGGTCATGGCCTCCACCTGGTCGTGGGTGACATAGAGGCTGGTGGTCGCGAGTCGCTGGTGCAGCTGCTGCAACTCCAGGCGCATCTGCACCCGCAGCTTGGCGTCCAGGTTGGACAGCGGCTCGTCGAACAAAAACACCGCCGGATCGCGCACCAGGGCGCGGCCCATGGCCACCCGTTGGCGCTGGCCGCCGGACAGCTCTCGCGGCCGCCGTTCGAGCAGGCCATCCAGTTCCAGGATGCGCGCCGCCTCCTTGACCCGGGTGGCGATCTCGGCGCGGCCGAGACCGGCGATCTTGAGGCCCCAGGCCAGATTCTCGGCCACGCTCATGTGCGGATAGAGCGCATAGTTCTGGAACACCATGGCGATGCCGCGCGCCTTGGGTTCCAGCGCGGTGACGTCCCGCCCGCCGATGTGGATGCTACCGGCGCTGACCCGCTCCAGCCCGGCCACCAGTCGCAGCAGGGTGGACTTGCCACAGCCCGAAGGGCCCACCAGCACGATGAATTCGCCATCCGCCACCTGAAGATCGAGCGGCTGGATGACCTGGGTCTTGCCGTTCCAGCTCTTGGAGACGGCTCTGAGTTCGAGGTTTGCCATGGTTATTTTTCGCTATCCACCAGACCGCGCACGAAGGCGCGTTGCATGACCAGCACCACCGCCACCGGTGGGATCAGGGTGAGCAGCATGGCCGCCATCACCTGGTTCCACTGCGGCGCCCGCTCGCCGAGCGAGAGCATGCCGCGAATACCGGCCACGGCGGTGCCAAGATCGGGGTTGCTGACGATCAGCAGCGGCCAGAGGTACTGGTTCCAGCCGTAGATGAAGGTGATGACGAACAGCGCCGCCAGGTTGGTCCGCGACAGCGGCAGGACGATGTCGCGAAAGAAGCGCATCGGCGAGGCGCCATCGATGCGCGCCGCTTCCAGCAACTCGTCGGGCAGCGTCAGGAAGAACTGGCGGAACAGGAAGGTGGCGGTCGCCGAGGCCATCAGCGGCAGGGTCAGGCCGGCGTAGCTGTCCATCATTCCCAAATGGCCGATGGTGTCCACGGTGGGAAAGATGCGCACCTCCACCGGCAGCATCAGGGTGATGAAGATCAGCCAGAAGGCCAGGGTGCGCAGTGGAAAGCGAAACCAGACGATGGCGAAGGCCGAGAGGATGGACACCGACAGCTTGCCCAGGGTGATGCCCAGCGCCATCAGGAAGCTGTTGAGCAGCAACCGCCAGAACGGCGCGGTGCTGTTGCCCACGCCCTGGGTCCAGATCAGGCTGAGGTTGTCCCAGAGATGGCGCCCCGGGATCAGGCTCATGGGCGTGGCGAACACCGCCCGGTCATCGAGGGTGGCGGCCACGAAGGCCACATAGAGTGGAAAGAGGATGACGCCGATGCCCAGCACCAGCATCAGGTGGCACAGCAGCGTCAGTCCGCGGCGATTCTCGATCATTGATAGCGTACCCGGCGTTCGACATAGCGGAACTGCACCACCGTGAGCACGATGACCAGCAGCATCAGCACCACCGACTGGGCAGCAGAGGCGGAGAGGTCGAGCCCGGTGTAGCCCTCGCGGTAGATCTTGTAGATCAGCGTGGTGGTGGCCTGCACCGGACCGCCGCCGGTGGCGGCGTCGATCACCGGAAAGGTGTCGAAGAAGGCGTAGACCAGGTTGACCACCAGCAGGAAGAAGCTGACCGGCGCGATCAGCGGCAGCGACAGCTGCAGGAAGCGGCGCAGCGGCCCGGCGCCGTCGATGGCGGCTGCCTCCAAGAGCGAGCGCGGGATGGCTTGCAGCGCCGCGAAGAAGAACAGGAAGTTGTAGCTGATCTGCTTCCACACCGAGGCGAGCACCACCAGGAACATCGCCTGGCCGGCGTTCTGGGCGTGGTTCCAGTGATAGCCGTAGCGCTCCAGCAGCAGGGTGAGCAGACCGAGACCGGGGTTGAACAGAAAGATCCACAGCACCGCGGCGATGGCCGGCGCCACCGCATAGGGCAGCAGCAGCAGGGTCTGGTAGACCCGACTGCCGCGCACCACCAGGTCGACCAGCGCCGCCAGCACCAGAGACACCAGCAGGCCGCAGCCGGTCACCAGGGCGCTGAAGGTCAGGGTGGTCCAGAAGGAGGCCAGATACAGCGGGTCCTGGAATAGCTGACGGAAGTTGTCGAGGCCGACTAACTGGCTGGACAGGCCGAAGGGATCGACGCTCTGCAGCGAATACCAGAGCGTCTTGCCGGCGGGCCAGAGAAAGAACACGGCGGTGATCGCCAGCTGGGGTGCCAGCAGCGCATAGGGAAGCCAGCCGGAGGGAAAGACCTGACGGGATGTGGACATGGGCGCACGCATCGTCGCGAAAAGAGGAACGGCGCCGGCAGTCATCGGCCGGCGCCGCCAGGGCGGATCCCAGGCTTACTGGGTGGATTTCTCGAAGCGGCGCAACAGCACGTTGCCGCGCTGCACGGCGGCATCCAGCGCCTGCTGCGGAGCCTGCTTGCCGGTCCAGACGCTTTCCAGCTCTTCGTCGATCACCGCGCGGATCTGCGGCATGTTGCCCAGGCGCAGGCCCTTGGTGAAGGCCAGCGGCGGCTTGTTCAGCATCTGCCGGGTGGCGATGTCGGCCCCCGGATTCTTGGTATAGAAGCCCTGCTCGCGGGTCAGGTCGTAGGCCGCCTTGGTGATCGGCAGGTAGCCGGTCAGCTGGTGCCATTCGGCGGCGATCTCCGGCTGCGCCAGGAAGGCGAGGAATTCGGCCACGCCGCGCTTCACCGCCGCATCCTGGCCCTTGAACACCCAGAGGCTGGCGCCGCCGATGATGGCGTTCTGGGGAGCGCTCTTGAGATCGCCGTCATAGGGCATCATGGCCACACCGAAGTCGAATTTGGCGTAGTGGCGGATGTTGGCCAGCGAGCCGGACGAGGTGGTCAGCATGGCGCAGTCGCTGTTGTAGAACTTCTCCGTGGGTTCGTCCTTGCGGCCGACGTAGGTGAAGTCGCCGCGCTTGCCCATCGCCTGCAACAGGGCGATGTGCCTGACCTGCGGCGCCCGGTTGAACTCCAGCACGGCATCGCTGCCCAGGTAGCCGTTGTCCTGGCTGGCGAAGGGCAGGCCGTTCCAGGCGCTGAAGTTTTCCAGCTGGACCCAGCTCTGCCAGCCGCTGGTATAGCCGCACTTCAGGCCAGCGGCGCGCAGCTTGGCGCTGTCGTCGGCGAGCTCCTTCCAGGTCTTGGGTGGCGCTTCCGGATCGAGGCCGGCCTGCTTGAAGGCCGCCTTGTTGTAGTAGAGCACCGGGGTGGAGCTGTTGAACGGCATGGACAGCAGTTGACCGGTCTTGGCGTCGCTGTAGTAGCTGGCGACGGTGGGTACGAAGCCCGCTTCATCCAGCTTCACGCCCGCATCCTTGAACACCTGGTAGACCGGCTCGATGGCGTTGGACGCCATCATGGTCGCGGTGCCCACTTCGTAGACCTGCAGGATGGCCGGCGGCTTGCCGGTCCGGAAGGCGGCGATGCCGGCCGCCAGATTCTGCTCGTAGTTGCCCTTGTACACCGGCTGCACCTGGAATTCCGGGTGCGCCTGGTTGAAGCGCTGGGCCAGGGAGTCGACCTCCTTGCCAAGCTCCGCATCCATCGAATGCCAGAAGGGAATGGGCGTCGCCGCCCACACCGGGCCACCACTCAGCAGCCCGAGTACCACACCCAACGTCATACCACGAAGCGAAGCCTGCATGTCCGTACCGCCCTTGTCGAAGGTCCAGGAATCGAAAGCGCGAAAACGCGCCTCCCGTGTTCGGAAGGCAACATGCCAGGGAAAGATGACAGTCAGGCTACAGTGAAGGCGGTACACGCAATCCCGCCGAAAGGTGCGCCGTAGAGCCATTCAGCGACGGAACCCGGGCGCGCGCGGTGGCAGCCCGACGCGACCAGGTCGCCCCAGCTGCCAGGTACTAGCAACGACCCGCTGGCGATGACGCCAGCGCCAGTCGCTGCACCAGGCTGGGCACCAGGCTCAGCACGCCCAGCAGCGCCATGCCCAGACCGACCCACAGGGGTGCGCGCAGGCCCTGGCCGGCATCGATGGCCGCGCCGCCGGCCCAGGCGCCCACCGCCAGACCCGCGGTGATCACCGAGGTGTGCAGGGTGTTGACCAGCGGGCCCGGGGTGGCCGCGGCCATGACCCGGGCGACCATGGCCGGGTTGAGCGCCACCCCGGTCAGGCCGATCAGCGCCAGGGCCAGCAGGCTGGCGGCGGCGCTGTCGGCGCAGCTGACGAAGAGGGCGAAGCCCAGCGCCAGCACCGCCAGCCCGACGCCCTGCACTTTGAGGGTGTAGCGATCGGCCAGGCGACCCACCAGCAGATTGCCCAGCACGTTGGCGAGGCCATACCCCATCAGCAGCCAGGGAATGGTGGTGGCCGCGAAACCCGTCACCTGGATGAGGATGGGCGAGAAGTAGCTGAAGCCGGCAAAGGTCGCGCCGATGATCAGGCCGCTGGTGAGGTAGGCCGCCCAGAGTCTGCCACTGACCAGGGTCCGCAGCTCCCCGCCCAACTGCCCGGCCGCGCGCGCCGGCGCCCGCGGCACGCAGAGGCCGACCAGCAGGGCGCAGCAGGCCGCCAGCAGGGCGACCGCCCAGAAGCTGGCGCGCCAGCCGGCCAGTTGCTCGATCAGTACCGTACCCGGCACCCCGAACACCGGCGCCAGCATGAGTCCGGACAGGATCAGCGAGGCCGCCCGGCCGCGGCGATCCGGCGTAACCAGGTTGGCGCCCAGGGTCAGACAGAGGCCGATGCTGGCGGAGCTGGCGATGCCCATGAGCACCCTCCCCGCCGCCATCACCGGATAGCTGACCGCCAGCGCGGCCACCACGGCGCCGACCAGATAGAGCGCCAGCAGCCACAGCAGCGCCGACTTTTCCGCCAGGCGCAGGGCCAGCAGCAACAGGGTCAGCGGCGGGCCGCCCAGGGCCATGCCCAGGGCATACCAGGAGATCAGATAGCCGATCTGGCCGAGGGAGACACCGAGATCGGCGGCCAGCGCCGGCATCATGCCGGCCACCATGAATTCGGCGGTGGTCAGCGCGAAGATGGTCAGGGCCAGCAGATAGATGAGACGGGGGATGGCGGGTGAGGCGGTCATGACAGGCGAAACATTCCAGAACAGCGGACAGGAGCGGCGGTAGCGGACCGGACGTGCGGACAGGGGGCGCGCATGCCGGAGGTGGGAGCGCAGGCCCAGGGGTCGAGCGGCAAGGCGGCCACCTTAGTGGCTGGGCCAGGGCCCGGTCAAACGCCGGGCCGCCGGGCTAGATGCGGAAATCCTCGGCGATCAGCCCGGCCAGAGAGGCGCAGGCGGGGCTGCGCTCGCCCGGTGGCGAGGCCAGTCGCAACTCGTGCACCGGCAACGCGGGAAAGCCTTCTTCCGGCGTCAGTTCGCGCATCGGCGGGGTCATGCGTGTCCGGTCGGTGATGGCCACCGCCTGCCCCAGTTCGACCGCCGCTTCCAGCGCCGAAGAGGCGGCGCTGGTCACCACCGCATGCCAGCGCCGGCCCTGGCGGATCAGCAGGTCGATGCCCAGTTCGCGATAGCTGCAGCCCTCGCCGTGCAGCGCCAGGGGCACGCTGGCGTCCGCGCTCAACTGCAGTCCGGGACCGGCGACCCACACCGGCTGGGTATGGCCGAATCTCTGGCCGTCCGCCCGGTCGGTGCGGGGCGGCCCCACCAGCAGCGCCAGGTCCAGCAGGCCCTGGCCGAGCCAGCGCCGCAATTGGCTGCTGTTGCCGGTGAGCACCTCCAGGACGATTCCGGGATGCTCGCCCTGCAAGCGCGGCAAGACGGCCTTGAGCAGGCGCGCGGCATAGTCCTCGGCCACGCCCAGGCGCACCTCCCCCACCACCGGCTGGCCGGTGAGACCGGCGAGGATGCGGTCATGGGTCTGCAACAGGTCGGCGGTCTCGAGCAGCACGCGACGCCCGAGCGGGGTCAGGGTCACGGCCTGGTTGTCGCGCTCGAACAGCCGGCCGCCGGTCTGCTCTTCCAGCCGGCGGATCTGGCTGCTCACCGCCGAGGGGCTGCGATTGAGCTGCAGCGAGGCGGCGCGAAACTGTCCCAGCCGCACGATGGTGTGGAAGGTACGCAGGACGTCGATATCGAAGGGCACGGGCATGATGCGTTTTTATCGAACCATAGCTACCGATAATGTCGTTTGAGTGTATTACCACCCTGGGCCAGGCTCAAGGCATCCCGTCAGCTGGAGTCCGCTCATGCCTGCCATCCTGTCTTCCCCCCTGCTGCGCCAACTCGCCCTGGTGCTCTGCTGGAGCGCCGGTTTCGTCGGCTATCGCTATGCCGCGGACCAGGCCCCTACCCTGCTGGTGACCTGCTGGCGCCTGCTGCTGGCCGCCCTCCTGCTGCTGCCCTTCGCCTGGGCCGAGGTGCGGCGCTTGCCGCTGAAGATCATCGGTCAGCAGGCGGGCATCGGCGTGCTGGCCTTTGCCGGCGCGGTAGGACCGGCGGCCAAGGCCATCGAACTGGGCGTCTCACCCGGGCTGGCGGCGCTGCTGTCGGATCTGTCGCCGCTGCTGGTGGCGCTGGGCTGCTGCCTGCTGCCGGGCCAGCGCACCAACGGCCGCCAGTGGCTCGGCCTGGGCCTGGGCCTGACGGGCGTCCTGCTGGCCACCGGCGCGGGACTGGGACTGGGCGTGGCCCCCGCCTGGGCCTATGCCCTGCCCCTGGGCAGTGCCCTGGCCCTGGCGCTGGCGACCCTGGTGCAGAGTCGCCTGCCGCCGAGTCGACTGGCGCTGCGGACGCAGCTCTTCATCCAGCTCGCGGCCAGCAGTCTGGTGATGCTGGGGGTGGCCGGGGTGGAAGGCCCGCTGACGCCACCGCTGACCCTCGGCTTCGCCCTGGCGGTGCTCTGGCTGCTGATCCCGACCCTGCTCGGCTTCGGCCTCTACTGGCTGTGCCTGCGTCAGGGCAGCCCGCAGGCGGTGAGTGGCGCGCTCTACCTGAGTCCGCCGGTGGCACTGCTCTGGGCCTGGGCCTGCTTCGACGAACCCCTGGCGCCGGGCATGCTGCTCGGCCTGCTGTTCGCCCTGGCGGGATTGCTGTGCCTGAATGCGGCGGAGCGGACCCGGCAACCGGAGCCGGCGCTGGGCGGGTGACTCTCTGGGGTGCGATGCCGACGGCCGTCAGCATCGGCGAAGGCCTCGCGTGGCGAGGCCGGCGGGCGGTCAGGCCTTGTCGTCGGCCTGCTCGTCGTGGTCCTTGAGCGCGGGTTTCTTGCCCGGTTGCGGCGCGTGCTCGGCATCGGGCGCGATGTCCTCGCCCTGATGCTTCTTTTCCTGCTGCACTTTCTTGTCGTGGGCGACGTTACGTGGATCGGTCATGGCATTTCCTCGCTCGATAGGACAGTCAGCCCCCTTCGCCGCAGCACGCAGGCCGAGATGCCCGGGGTGAAGTTTCGAGCGAGACGGCGCGGAGCCGTTCCGGTACGCCGACGAAACGCTCTGAGGCGGGCCCTTCCGGCCGCTCCGCGCGCGTGCTGCGGGCCTGCTGCAGTTTAGTACTTGAGCCGCCGCTCCTTGGACGGCGGATAGCCGAAGTAGGCCGAATACCTCTTGCTGAAGTGAGTGACCGAGGTGAAGCCGCAGGCCACCGCCACCTCCAGCACCGACAGGGTGGAATGCTGCAGCAGCCGGCGCCCCTCGGTGATGCGCAGCTCCAGGTAGTAGCGCATGGGCGCGGTATCGAGCTGCTCGCGAAACAGTCGCTCGACCTGGCGCCGCGAGCGGCCGGCATAGTCGCACAGCTGCTCGATGGTGAGGGGCTCCTCGATGTTGGCCTCCATCAGGGTCACCACCTCGCGCAGCGGCGGGGTCATCTGCACCTTGAGCGTCGGATTGACCTGGCGAAAGCGCGATTCCTCGAAGGCCAGGATGTTGACCAGGCCATCGGCCAGGGCGCTCCCGCACTGGGCGCCGATCCATTCGAGAAAGAGGTGGAAGGCACCGCTGGGACTGGCCGCGGTGAGCCGATCGCGATCCAGCACATGGCTTTCCGCAGAGGTCTTGCACCCGCGCACCCGTTCGCTGAAGGCGCTGCGCTGTTCGGGATGGATGGCGCAGCGATAGCCGTCCAGCAGCCCGGCCTGGCCCAGTTGCCAGGCGCCGTTCCACAGGCCGCAGAGGGTCACCTGCTGCCGGGCCACGCGCAGCAGCAGCGCCTTGAGCCGTGGATCCAGTTCCAGCGGCGTCCGCAGGCCGCCGCAGACCACCAGCAGGTCGAAGCGGGCGCCCTCCGCCGCACGGTAGTCGCCGTCCGGGCGGATGACGATGCCGAGGTCACTGAGTACCTCGGCGCCGGTCGGGCTGTAGGTGCGGGTGGCGAAGGTGCCGGCGGCCAGCAGGTTGGCGGTGACCAGGGTATCCAGCGCCTGGGTAAAGGACGGCAGGGAAAAGTGATCGAGCAGGATGAAGCCGACCAGCCGGGAAAATTCCGGCCGCGGTCGCATCGACTGCAACTGCAGGTAGTTCTTGCCCTGGATACCGCTGCCAAAGGTTCTGGAATCGATCACGCTGCGCTACCTGCTGGGACCCTGGGTCATGCTAGCCGAAGCGCGGCCCGGCGATGATCGGACTGCGACAGCGGCGCACCGACGACCGCCATCCCACCTGACGCCCTTAGCCTGCTAAGCTTCGCCGCTTTTTTGCCACCTGCCCTTGCAGGTCGCCGCAGCCGGTGGGTGCACCGCCCTGCGCCCCATGACCGTGAATGGCCGCCAGAGCCAACGTCCGGCCCCTTCAACTGCCAGCTGGAAACCCCATGTCCACCGCCTCTCCGAGTCTGCAACGCCGGCTCAAGCCCCGTCACCTCAACATGATCGCCATCGGCGGCTCCATCGGCACCGGCCTGTTCGTCGCCTCCGGCGCCACCGTGGCCACCGCCGGTCCGGGCGGCGCCCTGGCGGCCTATGCGCTGATCGGCCTGATGGTCTATTTCCTCATGACCAGTCTCGGCGAGATGGCCGCCTACCAGCCGGTGTCGGGTTCCTTCTCCATCTATGGCAGTCGTTTCGTCGAAGACGGCTTCGGCTTCGCCCTTGGCTGGAACTACTGGTACAACTGGGCGGTGACCATCGCCGCCGAGCTGGTGGCGGCGCAGCTGGTGATGGGCTTCTGGTTTCCCGAGGTGCCGGGGCTGCTCTGGAGCGCGCTGTTTCTCGGCCTGATGTTCCTGCTCAATGCGGTATCGGTGCGCGGCTTCGGCGAGAGCGAATTCTGGTTCGCGCTGATCAAGGTGACCACCGTGGTGGTCTTCATCGGCCTGGGCCTGGCCGCCATCCTCGGCATCTTCAGCGGCATCGAGCCGCCGGGGCTGACCATCTTCACCCAGGGCGAGGCGCCCTTCGTCGGCGGTCTGCAGGCCATGGTCGGGGTGGCCATGATCGCCGGCTTCTCCTTCCAGGGCACCGAGCTGATCGGCATCGCCGCAGGCGAGTCGGAAAATCCGCGCAAGAACGTGCCCATCGCCATCCGCCAGGTGTTCTGGCGCATCCTGATGTTCTATGTGCTGGCGATCTTCGTCATCGGCATGCTGATCCCCTACACCGATCCGCGACTCCTGCAGAACGACGCCACCGACGTCTCCGTCTCGCCGTTCACCCTGCTGTTCGAGCGCGCCGGCCTGGCCTTCGCCGCCAGCCTGATGAACGCGGTGATCCTTTCGGCGGTGCTCTCCGCCGGCACCTCGGGCATGTATGCCTCGACGCGGATGCTGCACAGCCTGGCCGAACAGGGCAAGGCGCCGCGCCTGTTCGCCCGCGTCGCGCGCAATGGCGTGCCGCGCAACGCCCTGCTCGCCACCACCGCAGTGGGCGCCCTGTGCTTCTTCACCTCCCTGGTGGGCGACAAGGCGCTCTATGGCTGGCTGCTCAACACCTCGGGCATGTGCGGCTTCATCGCCTGGCTGGGCATCGCCGTGTCCCACTATCGCTTCCGCCAGGGCTACCTGGCCCAGGGTCGCCGCCTGGAAGACCTGCCCTATCGCGCCAAGCTGTTTCCCTTCGGACCGCTGCTGGCCTTCGCCCTCTGCCTGGTGATCACCCTGGGGCAGAACTATGCCGCCCTGTTCGGACCGAACGGCGTGGACTGGCTGGGCCTGGCCGCCACCTACATCAGCCTGCCGCTGTTTCTCGCCGTCTGGCTCGGCTATCGCCTCAAGCACCGCAGCCGCCTGGTGAAGCTCAAGGACATGGACGTCAGCCCGAGCGGCGACTGAACGACCCCGCGAAACCCGCCGCGCCGGCTGCGCCCGGCGGGTCCCGTGCTAGCATCCTGGCCTTTACGGTCGATTCGCCAGCGCTGCCATGGGCACCCTCGCCTCCCAACTGATTCCCGACATCCTCACCTACATCGCCTCGCACCAGCTGGCGGTGGGCACCCGACTGCCCGAGCGCGCCTTGGCCGAACGCCTGCGGGTGTCGCGCTCGCCGGTGCGCAGCGCCCTGCAGCAGATGGCCGACCGGAGCCTGCTGGCGCGGCATCCCGAGGGCGGCTTCGCCGTGGCCGCCGCGGCCCTGGATGCCACGCCCCAGGCGCGCGAAGAGGTCTCCGCCAGCGAGCGGCTGTACCTGACCATCGCCCGCGATCGCATCGAAGGCGAGTTGCCGCTCAAGGTCACGGAAAACGAGCTGATCCGCCGCTACCAGGTCACCCGCGGGCAACTGGCCGACATCTTGAGGCGCATCGTCCAGGAAGGCTGGGCCGAGCGCCTGCCGGGCTACGGCTGGAGTTTCGTCGAAGGCCTCACCTCGCCCGATGCCTATGCCCAGAGCTACCGCTTTCGCCTGCTGCTGGAACCGGCCGGCATCCGTGAAGCCGACTTCACCCTGGATGCCGAGGCCTTGCGGCGCTGCCGCGACGAGCAGGCGCTGCTGGCCGCGGGCCGGGTGTTCGAGGCTTCGCCGGCGGAGATCTTCGACGCCAACACCCGCCTGCACGAGACCATCGCCCGCTGTTCCGGCAATGCCTTCATCCTCGATGCGCTGCGCCGGCTCAATCGCCTGCGCCGGCTGATCGAATACCAGAAGTCGGTGGATCGCGAGCAGGCCCAGCGCCGCTGCCAGGAGCACCTGCAACTGATCGATCTGCTGCTGGAGGACCGCCGTGAAGAGGCCGCGGTCTTCATGACCCGGCACCTGGGCAATGCGCTGCAGGAAAAGCAGACGGCGCCGGCGCGCTGAGCCTGCGGCGCCAGGGGCCTGCCCGTCAGGACGCGGGAGCGTTAGACTGGCCGACTTTTCCCGTTACCCGAGTCCGCCATGCCGATCCGTCACGCCATCGTCCATCTGATCGACAAGAAGCCCGACGGCCAGCCCGCGACCCTGCACGCGCGGGACGCCGAACTGGCCGACTCCCAGGCCATCGAGAATCTGCTGGCCGATCTCAACGACAGCTACAACGCCAAGCCCAACAAGGCCTGGGGCCTGTTCCACGAGGAATCCGGCGCCTATCCCTTCAGTGGCTGGCTGCATGCCTATCTGGAAGGCGAACAGGATTTCGTCGCCTTCAGTCGCCAGGCGGTGGAGCACCTCAAGGGCCTGATGGAGAGCAGCAACCTCTCCACCGGCGGCCATGTGCTGTTCGCCCAGTACCAGCAGGGCATGACCGACTACCTGAGCATCGCCCTGCTGCACCACAGCGAGGGGGTGACCGTCACCGAAAAGCTGGAGGTGGCGCCGGCCAAGCACCTGGACCTGGGCCAGCTGCACCTGGCGGCGCGCATCAACCTGTCCGAGTGGCGCAACAACAAGCAGTCGCGCCAGTACATCTCCTTTATCCGTGGCAAGGGCGGCAAGAAGGTCTCGGACTACTTCCGCGACTTCATCGGTTGCCAGGAAGGCGTCGACGCCAAGGGCGAGACCCGTACCCTGCTCAAGGCCTTCAGCGACTATGTGGAGAGCGAGGACCTTCCGGAAGAGGCCGCCAAGGAAAAGACCGACACCCTGGTGGACTACGCCAGCAGCCAGGCCAAGCGCGGTGAGCCCATGGCCCTGGACGCCCTCTCCGAGTTGATGGACGACGAGGCGCCACGCGCCTTCTACGACTACATCCGCAACAAGGATTACGGCCTGGCGCCGGAGATCCCGGCGGACAAGCGCACCCTCAACCAATTCCGCCGCTTCACCGGCCGCGCCGAGGGCTTATCGATCAGCTTCGAGGCGCACCTGCTGGGCTCGCGCATCGAATACGACGAAGGCCAGGATCTGCTGATCATTCGCGAGGTGCCGACCCAGCTGAAGGACCAGCTCAAGCGGCGCAAGGACTAGGTTCTGTACGAAAAATGCCTGCGCTCGGTGATGCTTCGTTGAAAAAGGCCTGGATCGCCAGTCCGATCGGAATGCTCATTTACCGCTCGTAAACTCGAGCGCGAGTCCGATCCGCTTCCTCAGCCTTTTTCGCGGGGCCGCCTAGGCCTCGCCTGACCTTCGCTCGGCGCTTTTTGGTACAGAACCTAGCGACCGCCTGGCCCCTGGACACCCGGGGTTGCAAACGCGGTCACCGATCGGGCGCCCCCGGCTGGACAGCGGCCAGCCAAAGGGGGCACAAGATGTCCCTTCTTTTCCCTCTCTGCCGAAAAAGTCGAAATCATGAGCCAGTACCCCTTCGAACGCCGCATCGTCATCACCCTGCAATCGAACAACGAACTGACGCTCGACGCAGCCCTCGACCAGGCCGTGTCGCGCATCAAGCAGGGCGAGATCCACGGTGGCGACGAAGGCCTGGCCACTGCCTACAGCTTCCATGTGGACACCGTGGCCGAAGGCCCCTCCGGTCCGGTGGACCTGGGCGAATACCTGGGCCGCCCGGCCACCAAGGCCGAGCAGAGCGTGGTGGACGCCGGTGTGGTGCCGCGCTTCCGCCTCGGCCAGAGCGTGGCCGTGCAGGTCGGCAATGGCGAACCCAAGCCCAGCAGCATCCAGGAAGTGCGCCTCTTTCCCCAGGTGGAAGGTCCCTGCTGGCTGTACCTGGTGGAAGAGCGCGTTCATCGCGACTACCTGCCGGCCAAGAAGCTGCGGGCGATCTGAGCGACGCCACGATGTTGGGCTTCGCTGGCGCTCAGCCCAACCTACCGCCCCGGAGATTGGACTGAGACAGCTTCATCGTCGAAGCCCAACAGGCAGACCTGAGCCCAACAACCTACTCACCCGAACGCGGCGATCTGGCGATAGAGCGACAGCGCCGGCGCGGCTGTCGTGCCCGTCATCTGGGTGAGGATACTGCCATTCAGCGCGGTGTTTGCCCCTGCGCCCTGTCCGTCCGTAGGCAGCACCGTCCACTGGGGGGCACCATCGGCACCAGTGCTGACGTTGAAGGTCGGCGCCGATAGCTGGGCGGTTTCCTGAGCGGCAGCGGTCGCCACGCCGCTGGGGCTCAGGCTATCGATGAGCTGGCTGCTCAACTGATTGGGTTGCCAATCCGGCATGCCGGGATTCAGCGTACCGAGGATGCCGGCGTCTTCCGTGGCGGCGGGTGCCCAGTTCCAGGACGCGGCACCCTGATCCTGCGGGGAGAGCCCGGAGAAGGCCACGTTGGCCGCATCGGTGCCACGTTGCGCGCCCTCGAAATAGGCGAGCTGACGTTCAGCCGAGGTGAAGGTGCCGGAATCGTCGCTGGCGATACGCGCCAGGCTGTTGCTGTCCAGGTTGGCGAAGGGATCCTGCGTGGAGGCATCGGCATAGCGACTGTCGTCATGGTAATAGCTCACCAGCAGGTGATTGGCCGCCTGCTTCGCCAACTGGATACGGTCGGGACTGGCCCCCTCGGGCATCTCGCCAAGCACGGCGGCGTCGGTGCCCTGGCTGCGGATCTGCTGCTGGAGGATCTGCATGAAGCCGTCGAGATCGGCATTGCCGCTCGACTGCCCCGGCAGCAGACCGGCGATCAGCTGGGCCGCGGGCGACAGGTCCACGGCGACGGCGCTGCCACTGGACGCGTCGCCAGTCTGGCCACTGTCGGCCGCCGAGGTAGTCGGATTGCCCGTCGCGCCTGGACGGGCAGGTTGGGTGCCTGCCGTTGTCGCCTGCATCTGGCTGTCGATCGCCATCACGTCTGCACCCTCCGGCCGCCCGGGCGGCTCGCCTCAGCCTCCTTTATGCCAGGGCAACCTTAGGCTTTGCTTAGCACCGGAAGACATCGGCAAGAGCACGCAGGTGTCACGACCGACCCTAGGCCCGGCGCTCCCAGACCTCGCAGGCATAGGCGGGACGGTCGTCTTCGGCGGCATGCTGCTGCCGCGAGACGAGTTCCCAGTCGGCCTCGTTCCAGGCGGGAAAGAACACGTCCCCGTCCGGCGCCAGGGCGACGCGGGTCAGGTAGAGCCGCTGGGCCAGCGGCAGGGCGTCGGCGAACAGCTGGGCGCCGCCGATCAGCATGATCTCGCTGGCCTCGCGTTCCCGGGCCCAGGCCTCGGCACGCTCCACGGCAGCGGCCAGCGACGTCCGCACCTCGGCACCTTCGGCCACCAGATCAGTCTGACGGGAGACCACCAGATTCAGCCGACCCGGCAGCGGGCGGCCCAGGGAGTCCCAGGTCTTGCGACCCATGACCAGCGGCTTGCCGAGGGTCACGGCCTTGAAATATTTGAGCTCCGCCGGCAGGTGCCAGGGGAGACGATTGTCGATGCCGATGACGCCGTTGTCGGCCACGGCGACGATCAGGCTCAGGGGGAGAGAGGTTTTCATGGTGACAGAGCATAACAGAGGCGTTAACAGCCAGGGCGCCAGGGACTATGCTCGGCGTTTTTGCCGCAAGGGCGCCGACGCGTGACCGCAACCCCCTCTCCCGCCTTCGAGGATCTCTGGCTCACCGAAGCCCTGCGCCTGACCGAAGAAGACAGCGGCCCGCTGGAAGACGCCGAGGCCAATCGCCAGGCACGCGCGGCCGGCGGTCCCTTCGAGGCGCGACTGGTGACGCGCGCCCGTCTGCTCGGTCAGCGCGACGGTCTGCTGGCGGCACGGCGTCGCTGGCGCCAGGGCGCGCTGCTGGCCGCCTGGCTGCTGGGCATCGTGGCGCTGTTCTGCGGCGCGGGTCTCGCCGCCGGGGCGCTGGGCGACGGTAGTCGTCCGGTCAATGTGTTCTGGGCGCTAGGCAGTCTGCTCGGCCTCAACCTCCTCAGCCTGCTGGTCTGGGCCCTTGGCCTGCTGGGGGGTGGCCGGCAGTTGGCCTCGCCGCTGGCACGCCTCTGGCTGTGGCTCTCCGGCCGCCTGGCGCGGGATGCCCGCGCCCTGCACCTGGGTCCGGCGCTGGTCGGGCTGCTCGGTCGCGCCCGCCTGCTGCCCTGGGCGCTGGGCGGTCTAGTCCACGGCCTCTGGCTGCTGATCCTCGGCAGTGCCCTGGCGACCCTGCTGGCGCTGCTCTCCGGACGCAGCTATCTGTTCGTCTGGGAGACCACCCTGCTCGGCAGCGACACCTTCGTGCTGCTGACCCAGGCGCTCGGCGCCCTGCCCCAGCTACTGGGCTTTCCGCTGCCCGACCCGGCCAGCATCGCCGCCAGTGGCGATGCCGCCAGCCCCCTGGCCGCGGCACGCCAGGCCTGGGCCGGCTGGCTGCTCGGCGTGGTGCTGGTCTATGGCCTGCTGCCCCGGCTGCTGCTCACCCTGCTCTGCCTGTGGCGCTGGCGACGCGGTCGCCAGCGGCTGCGGCTGGACGTCGAGCGCCCCGGCTATCTGCACCTGCGCGAACGCCTGTTGCCCACCAGCGAACGCCTCGGGGTGAACGACGCCGCCCCCGCGCAGCTGCCCCAGCAGGATGCCGGCAGCCTCGCCCGCACCGGCGACGAGGCGCTGCTGGTGGGCATCGAACTCACCGACCATACCTGGCCGCCGCCGCTGCCCGAAGGCGTGCGTGACGCCGGCGTGCTCGACGACGGCCAGGGCCGGCGCCATCTGCTCGAACAGCTGACCCGCTATCCGGCCCGCCGCCTGCTGATCGCCTGCGATCCCCGCCGCTCGCCGGATCGCGGTACCCTGACCCTGCTGGCCGAATTGTCGCGCTGCGCCACGGCCACCCGCGTCTGGCTGTTGCCCGCGCCCCTGGGCGGCAAGCTCGATCCGGTGCGCCTGGACGACTGGCGCCAGGCGCTGGATGCCCTGCGCCTGGCACACTGCACCGGCGATCTCGAAGAACTGGCCTGGCTGGAGACGAATCCATGAGCGGCCCCCTGCGCCTGGCGCTGGTCGGTCACACCAATGTCGGCAAGACCTCGCTGCTGCGCACCCTGACCCGCGACGTCGACTTCGGCGAGGTCTCCCATCGCCCCAGCACCACCCGCCATGTCGAGGGCGCGCGGCTGTCGGTGGATGGCGAAGCCCTGCTGGAGCTCTACGACACTCCCGGCCTGGAAGACGCCATCGCCCTGCGCGATTACCTCGAGCAACTGGAGCGCCCCGGCGAACGCCTGGACGCCGCCACCCTGCTCGACCGCTTTCTCGACAGCGTGGAAGCCCGCCAGCGATTCGAGCAGGAGGCCAAGGTGATTCGCCAGCTGCGCGCCTCCGATGCCGGTCTCTATGTGATCGACGCCCGTGAGCCGGTGCTGGCCAAGTACCGCGACGAACTGGCGGTGCTGGCCGGTTGCGGTCGTCCGCTGGTGCCGGTGCTCAATTTCGTCGCCGCCGACGGCCACCGCGCCGACGATTGGCGCGCCACCCTGGCCCGCCTCGGCCTGCACGCCCTGGTGCGCTTCGACAGCGTCGCCCCGCCGGCGGACGGCGAGGCGCGCCTCTACGAAAGCCTGGCGACCCTACTGGAAAGCGGCCGCCCGGCGCTGCAACGACTGATCGCCGATCACGCCGAGCAGGCCCGCCGCCGCCATCAGCAGGGGGTGCGGCTGATCGCCGAACTGCTGGTGGACGCCGCCGCCGCGCGGCGCAGCGTGGCGCCTGGCGAAGCCGAGGTGAATACCGCGACCGCCGAGTTGCGCGACGCCCTGCGCACCCGCGAACAGCGCTGCGTGGAAGACCTGCTGCGGCTGTTCGGCTTTCGCCCGGGCGATGCCCACGCCAGCGACCTGCCGCTGCTGGACGGGCGCTGGGGCGACGATCTCTTCAATCCGGAAACCCTGCGCCTGCTGGGCATCCGCCTAGGCGGCGGCGTGGCGGCCGGCGCCGCGGCCGGGGTCGGCCTGGACCTGCTCGCCGGCGGTCTGACCCTGGGCGCCGCCACGGTGCTGGGCGCCCTGGCCGGCGGCCTGGCGCAGACCGGCGGCCACTATGGTCGGCGGCTGTTCGGCAAGCTGCGCGGCGGACGGGAACTGTCCATCGACGATGCCGTGCTGCGGCTGCTGGCCGTCCGGCAGCGACAATTGCTGGCGGCGCTGGAAACCCGCGGCCATGCCGCCCAGGGCGCCATCGAGGTGGCCGCCCCCGACGAGCAGCGCTGGCGCGAGGGCAAGCTGCCCGCCGCCGTGCAGGTGGCCCGGGCCCATCCGGAATGGTCGGCGCTCAATCCGCGCCCGCGCCTGCAGGCCGACGACCGCCAGACCCGCATCGACGAGATTGCCGCCGCCCTGGATGCGGACGCCTAGCGGCGCTCCAGCTCGGCGAGAAAGACCGCCACCGTGGCCATGCAGGCTTCGCGTTCTTCCACGTGGGGCATGTGGCTGGAATGCTCGAAGATGCGCCAGCGGGCATCCGGGATGAGTCTATCGAAGGGCTCCACGCAGGCCGGGGTGGCCTCGTCGTGACGCCCGGAGATCAGCAGGGTCGGCACCTGGATCCGCTCGAGCCGCTCGATCACGCTCCAGTCCCTGAGACTGCCGATCACATGGAATTCGGTGGGGCCGTTCATGGCGTGATAGACGGTGGGATCGGCGTCGATGGCGGCGAAGGTCCGCGCCACCTCGGCCGGCATGGGCTGCACGCGGCAGACATGGCGGGCATAGAAGACCTCACTGGCAGCGCGGTACTCCGGCGAGTCGGTGGTGCCGGCGGCCTCGTGGCGCTCCAGGGTGGCCTGCACCTCGGCCGGCAATTCGGCCCGCAGCCCGGCCGCGGCCTCGCGCCAGAGCGCCATGGACGCCGGCGAATTGGCGATGACCAGCCCCCGCAGTCCTTCAGGCTGGCGCACCCCGTGCTCGGCGGCCAGCATCCCGCCCCAGGATTGGCCGAGCAGCACGTACTGGCGGATACCCAGGTGGCGCAGCAGGTTGTCAAGCTCGTCGAGAAACAGCGCCACCGTCCAGAAACCCGGATCGATCCCGCGCAGGTGGGTGGAACGGCCGTTGCCCAATTGGTCGTAATGCACCACCGGCCAGCCGCGCTCGGCCAGGTCCTTGAAGCTGTCCACATAGTCATGGGTGCAACCGGGACCGCCATGGGCCACCACCAGCGGCAACCGCCCGCTGGCCAGCTCACCGGTGACCCGGTACCAGGTCTGATAGCCGTGGAAATCGGCGTAGCCTTCTTGAACCTGCATGGAAGCCTTCCTCGTCGCGATGGGAACGGGGTCAGGCTAACGGGCGGGTGGGAGGGGGATAACTAGGAAAAGTTGTAGGTTTGGGGCGTTGGGCTGCGTTGCAGTTCTGATCGGCAGCCGGGCTGATTCGCGGCGTTCGATCCCTCACGCCGGACAGCCCCCTCCCCCGCAAGCGGGAGAGGGGGTAATCCGGTGTGAGGGATAAGCCTCCTACGCGGGGTCAGTGCGACTTGAGCCCCGCCGCCGTCAGCACCAGGCGCAGCACCCAGGCCACCACGCCCAGCGCCACCAGGCTGCAGGCCCAGATGCCGGCCATCCAGGCCAGCCGCTGCCAGAGCGGCTTGTTGTCCGCGGGATTGGGTTCGCGCGAGCGGCCGACCATCAGTGGTAGCCCTCCCCCGCGCGTACCTTGCCGCGGAACACGTAGTAGCCCCAGAAGGTGTACATCAGGGTGATGGGGATGATGAACAGGGTGCCGATGAGCAGGAACAGCTGGCTCTGCGGCGGCGACGAGGCCTCCCAGATGGAAACCGCCGGCGGGATGATGTTCGGCCAGAGGCTGATGCCCAGACCGCTGTAGCCGAGGAAGATCAGCGCCAGGGTCAGCAGGAAGGGCGCATGGTGCGAATCCTCGCGCAGGATGGCGCGCAGCAGGGCCAGGGTCACCACGCCGACCAGGATCGGCACCGGCAGGAACCAGACCAGGTTGGGCATGCTGAACCAGCGGGCGGAAATGGCCGCCTGGCTCAGCGGGGTCCAGATGCTCACCACCGCGGTAAAGGCCAGCAACAGGAACAGCAGCGGCTTGGTCAGGCGGCGCATGGTCGCCTGCAGCGGACCCTCGGTCTTCATGATCAGCCAGGTGCTGCCCAGCAGCGCATAGGCGGCGATCACGCCCAGGCCGCAGAACACCGAGAAGGGCGTCAGCCAGTCCAGCGGACCGCCGACGTACTGGCGATTCTCCACCGGGAAGCCTTCGATGAAGGCGCCCAGGGCCACGCCCTGGCAGAAGCTGGCCAGCAGCGAGCCGAAGATGAA
This sequence comes from Pseudomonas oryzihabitans NBRC 102199, assembly GCF_000730625.1. Taxonomy (GTDB): domain Bacteria; phylum Pseudomonadota; class Gammaproteobacteria; order Pseudomonadales; family Pseudomonadaceae; genus Chryseomonas; species Chryseomonas oryzihabitans. The sequence goes on from NZ_BBIT01000023.1 coordinate 33,511, forward strand.
GGACTTGTCCCACAGGGCTTCCTTGCCTTCCTGGACCTTGAAGCGGAATTCGAAGGCCACGCCGCGGAAGATCAGGCCGATCAGCATGAAGATCAGCGGCAGGTACAGCGCCGGCAGGATGATCGAGTAGGCCAGCGGGAAGGCGCCATAGAGCCCCGCCCCGCCGAGTACCAGCCAGGTCTCGTTGCCGTCCCAGATGGGCGCCACGGTGTTCATCATGACGTCGCGGTCTTCCTTGCCCTTGACGAAGGGAAAGAGGATGCCGATGCCCAGGTCGAAGCCGTCCATGACCACGTACATCATGAGGCCGAAGATGATGATGATCGCCCAGATCAGCGGGAGGTCGATGCCAGGGATGCCGTTCATGTGCGGTCTCCGGTCAGCTGGTCGGTGGGGTTGTCTTCTTCCAGGCCGCCATCGGCGCCGGACAGCGGACGCTTGGGATGGCGATCGGTGCCCGGACCGCCGGAGGTGGGCAGGTCGCCTTCACCGGTGTGCGGACCCTTGCCGATCATGCGCAGCGCATAGAGGGTGCCGATGCCGAACACGGCGAAATAGACCACCACGAAGGCCACCAGGGTGATGCTGAGCTGGGTGACGCTGTGGTTGGATACCCCGTCCTTGGTGCGCAACAGGCCGTAGACGATCCACGGCTGGCGGCCCACCTCGGTGGTGAACCAGCCGGCCAGCAGGGCGATGAGACCGACCGGTCCCATGCAGGTGACCAGGCGCAGGAAGGCGCGGGTCTCGAACAGCTTGCCGCGCCAGCGCAGCCAGGCGCTCCACAGGCCGGCGGCGATCATCAGCATGCCCAGGGCGACCATGATGCGGAACGACCAGAACACCACATAGGCCGGCGGCCGGTCTTCCTTGGGGAAGTCCTTGAGCGCCGGGATCGGCTCGGTGAGGCTGTGCTTGAGGATCAGGCTGCCCAGTACCGGGATTTCCACCTTGAAGCGGGTTTCCTCGCGCTCCATGTCCGGCCAGCCGAACAGGATCAGCGGGGTCGCTTCGCCCGGGGGGTTCTCCCAGTGGCCTTCCATCGCGGCGATCTTGGCCGGCTGGTGCTCCAGGGTGTTGAGGCCGTGGGCGTCGCCAACGAAGGCCTGTACCGGGGCCACCAGCAGGGCCATCCACATGGCCATGGAAAACATCTTGCGCACCGCCGGGTTGTCGTTGCCGCGCAGCAGGTGCCAGGCCGCCGAGGCGCCGACCAGGAAGGCCACCGACAGGTAGGCGGCGATGGTCATGTGCGCCCAGCGGAAGGGGAAGGACGGGTTGAAGATCACCGCCAGCCAGTCCACCGGGACGATGCGCCCATCGACGATCTCGTAGCCGCTCGGGGTGTGCATCCAGCTGTTGGAGGACAGGATCCAGAAGGTCGACATCAGGGTGCCGATGGCCACCATCACCGTCGAGAAGAAGTGCAGGCCGCGACCCACGCGATTCCAGCCGAACAGCATGACGCCGAGGAAGCCGGCTTCGATGAAGAAGGCGGTCAGCACCTCGTAGGTCAGCAGAGGACCGGTCACGGCGCCGGCATAGTCGGCGAAGCCGCTCCAGTTGGTGCCGAACTCATAGGCCATCACCAGACCGGACACCACGCCCATGCCAAAGAAGATCGCGAAGATCTTCAGCCAGAAGTGATACAGATCCTTGTAGACGTGGTTGTCGGTCTTCAGCCACAGCCCTTCGAGCACGGCGAGAAAGCTCGCGGTACCGATGGACAGCGCCGGGAAGACGATGTGGAAGGACACGGTGAAGGCGAACTGGATCCGGGCGAGATCCAGGGCTTCGAGGCCGAACATAGCTTTTCCTCTCAGGCACGCCGGCCATCGAGGGTAGCCGGTCGAGTTGACGCTGACCGAGGTTCGAACCTCCGGCGTCGCCTGGGGTTCTAGCGGGACGCTAAAAAGGCGCCACCGCCGCTAGCCCATTGGACCAGGTCGGAAGCTGACGTGGATCGACGTCAGGCTTTAGGATAGACCTCCTCGATACATTTGCTTACGTGGTTGGATGTCGCATCGGGCAGGCTGTCGCACCCCGCAGTTGTATGACGATCAGTCCCCGGGTGGCTTAAGATGCCGCCTCTGTCCCTGCGAGCCCCAGTCATGTCCGGCGATACCCTGCAGCTGCGTCACCACCGTCCCTTCGTCGCCTTCTGGTTCGCCCGCATCTGCACCGCCGGCAGTTTCCAGATGCTCACCGTCGCCATCGGCTGGCACCTCTATTCCCTCACCGGCAACGTGCTCGATCTCGGCCTGGTGGGGCTGGTGGAATTCCTGCCGCGGGTACTGTTCATGCTGCACACCGGCCATGTCGCCGATCGCTACGACCGCCGCCGGGTCGCCGCCCTCTGCCAGACCGGCCAGGGCCTGATCGCCCTGGTGCTGCTGGTGGGCAGCCTCAATCAGGCGGTGACCCGCGAACTGATCTTCATCCTGGCCTTCTGCCTGGGTACCGCGCGCGCCTTCGAACAGCCCACCACTCAGGCGCTGCTGCCCAACATCGTGCCGCCGGCGATCTTTCCCCGCGCCATCGCCGCCGCGGCCTCGGCCATGCAGGGCGCCACCATCATCGCCCCCGCCCTGGGCGGCCTGCTCTATGCCCTGGGCGCCGCCTGGGTCTATGGCCCGGCGCTGGTGCTCTACGGCATCGCCATCCTGCTGGTCTCCAGCCTGCCGGCGCGGCAGACGCCCAGCCAGAAGGAAAAACCGACCCTGGACAACCTGCTGGCCGGCATCCGCTTCATCAAGAGTCGCCCGGACGTGCTCGGCGCCATCTCCCTGGATCTCTTCGCCGTGCTCCTGGGCGGTGCCACCGCCCTGCTCCCGGTGTTCGCCGCCGACATCCTGCTCACCGGTCCCTGGGGCCTGGGCCTGTTGCGCTCGGCGCCGGCCGTGGGCGCCCTGGGCATGTCCTTTCTGCTCGCCTACGTCAGTCTCAATCGCCACGTGGGGCGCATCATGTTCGGTTCGGTCGCGCTGTTCGGCGTCGCCACCATCGCCTTCGGGCTGTCCACCTCGCTATGGTTCTCGCTGGCTACCCTGGTGGTGCTGGGCGCCGCCGACATGGTCAGCGTGGTGATCCGCAGTTCCTTCGTCCAGCTGGAAACCCCCGATGCCATGCGCGGCCGGGTCAGTGCGGTCAACGGCCTGTTCATCGGCGCCTCCAACCAGCTCGGCGAGTTCGAGTCGGGGGTTACCGCGCACTTCTTCGGCACGGTGCCGGCGGTGGTGCTGGGGGGTGTCGGTACCCTGGTGATCACCGGGGTCTGGATGAAGCTGTTCCCCGGTCTGGCCAGGCGTGACCGGCTGACGGAGCCGCGCCAGGACAGTTGAATCCAGGCCTGCCGCCAACGGGCCATTCATACCTGGGGGATGACCGCTCGGCCCGAAGTAAACTTATCGCGCAAACCTTTAACGCAAAATGTGATCCATGTCACACACTTTGAAGCGTTGAGGTTTTCATGCGTACCCCTCTTTCCATGGTCGCCCGCCTGGGCCTGGGCTTCGGCCTGATCCTGGTGCTGATGCTGCTGATCACCCTCGTCGGCGTCCAGCGCGTCGGCGTCATCGATGACACCCTGACCGCCGTCAGCCAGGGCGCCAGCGTCAAGCAGCGCTACGCCATCAACTTCCGCGGCAGTGTGCACGACCGCGCCATCGCCATTCGCGATACGGTGCTGATCCACGACGCCGCGCCCCTGACCAGTCGCCTGGCCGACATCGACCGGCTCAAGGCCTTCTATCGCCAGTCCGCCGAGCCCATGGATCAGCTGTTCGCCAGCCAGGGCGCCACGGCCGAGGAACAGCGCCTGCTGGCGGCCATCAAGGACATCGAAGGCACCGCCCTGCCGCTGACCGAGCGCCTGCTGCAGCTGCGCCAGGCCGGCGATCTGGAAGGCGCCCGGGTGTTCCTGCTGGAGCGCGTCTCGCCGGCCTATGTCGAGTGGCTCAAGCGCATCAATGCGCTCATCGATCACGAAGAAGCCATCGCCAGCGGCCACCTGGGCGAGGTCCGCGGCATCGCCGGCGGCTTCCGCTGGCTGATGCTGGTCACCTGCGCCCTCGCCCTGCTGCTGAGCGTCACCGTCTCCATCCTGATCATTCGCCAGATGGGTGCCACCCTGGGCGGCGAACCCCACGCCGTGGCCGCCGCCATCCGCCGGCTGGCCGAGGGCCGCCTGGACGAGCGCCCCGCCACCCGTCATCCGGACAGCGTCATGGGCACCCTGGGCAGCGCCACCGCGCACCTCGGCGAGACCATCGTCCAGGTACGCCATACCGCCAGCTCGGTCGCCGCGGCGGCGGCCCAGCTGCAAGGCACCGCCCAGACCAACCAGCGCCACACCGATGTGCAATCCAACCAGGCCCAGCACATGGCCGCCGCGGTCACCGAGCTGGCCGCCACCATCGGCGAGGTTGCCGGCTACGCGGCCCAGGCCGCCCAGGCCACCGGCAATGCCAGCGCCCAGGTGGACACCGGCAACCGGCTGGTCGCCAGTTCCGGCCAGGCCATCGGCCAGCTGGTGCAGGCCCTGGAACAGGCCAGCGTCACCGTGCAGCAGGTCTCCAGCGACAGCGCCAGCATCGAGAACATCGTCGCCGTCATCAACGGCATCGCCGAGCAGACCAACCTGCTGGCGCTGAACGCCGCCATCGAGGCGGCCCGGGCCGGCGAGCAGGGTCGCGGCTTCGCCGTGGTCGCCGACGAGGTCCGCAACCTGGCCACCCGCACCCAGGAATCGACCCGCGAGATCCGCGCTATGATCGCCACCCTACAGGAAGGTGCAGGGCGTGCCGCGGCGCAGATGGAGGAGAGTCGCGGCCAGGCCCACGAGACCGCCGAACTGACCCAGCGCGCCGTCGCGGCCCTGGCGGCCATCCAGGCGGACGTCGGCTCGGTGAACGCCATGAATGCCCAGATCGCCACCGCTGCGGCCCAGCAGACCGCCGTGGCCGAAGAGGTCAACGAGAACATCAACCGCATCCACGCGGCCACCCTGGAAACCGCCAGCGGTTCGCAGCAGATCGCCGGCGCCAGTCGCCAGCTGGCCGAATTGGCCGAGGACCTGGAGCGCCGCATGAGCCTGTTCCGCACGGCCTCGGCCTGAATATCCGGCAACGCTCGCGGGCTGAACCTAGACGCGCGCGTGACGGTCAGCAGTCAGACACCTTTTCCCGTGCAGGAGTCTGGACATGCAGCTTTCCCTCAACGGCCAGGTCGCCCTGGTCACCGGCGGCAGCTCCGGGATCGGCGCCGCCGTCGCCGAGGCCCTGGCCAAGGCCGGTGCCGCCGTCGCCATCAACTACCACTCCAGCGCCGAACCGGCCGAGGAACTGGCCAAGCGCATCCAGGACGCCGGCGGTCGCGCCATCGCCGTCGGCGGTGACGTCGGTGACGAGGCCGCGGTCCAGGCGCTGTTCGACCGCACCCTGGAAGCCTTCGGCCGCCTGGACATCCTGGTCGCCAACTCCGGCCTGCAAAAGGATGCGGCCGTGGCCGACATGTCGCTCAAGGACTGGAACACGGTGATCAACACCAACCTCACCGGGCAGTTCCTCTGCGCCCGGGCGGCGATCCGGCAGTTCCGCAAGCAAGGTCGCGACGAAAGCATCTCCCGCGCCCTGGGCAAGATCATCCACATGAGCTCGGTCCACGAGGTCATTCCCTGGGCCGGCCACGTCAACTACGCCGCCTCCAAGGGCGGGGTCAATCTGCTGATGCGCAGCCTGGCCCAGGAAGTCGCCGCCGAGGGCATCCGCGTCAACAGCATCGCCCCGGGCGCCATCGCCACCGCCATCAACGAAGAGGTGACCGGTGACGAGGCCAAGGCCCGCGAACTGCTCAAGCTGATCCCCTACAAGCGCGTCGGCCACGTCGACGACGTGGGCAATGTGGCGGTCTTTCTCGCCAGCGACCTGGCCGACTACATCGTCGGCACCACCCTGTTCGTCGACGGCGGCATGTGCCTCTATCCGGGATTCGAAGACAATGGCTGATTCCACCTCCGTGCACGCCCGCCGCAGTATCGGCGCCCACGGTGTCATCGGCGACCTGCGCACCTGCGCCCTGGTCGCCACCGACGGCACCATCGACCACTTCTGCTGGCCGAATCTGGACAGCCCCTCGGTATTCGCCGCCCTGCTCGACTCGGAAAAGGCCGGCTACTTCAGCCTGGCGCCGGTCTGGGAAGACGCCCGCGAGCAGCAGCTCTATCTGCCGGACACCAATATCCTGCAGACCCGCTGGCTGTCGGCGGAAGGCGTCGCCGAGATCACCGATCTGATGCCGGTGTGCAGCAGCGAGGACACCCAGCCGCGCATCGTCCGCCGCGTGCAGGTGGTGGCCGGACGCTGCCGCTTCCGCCTGGTCTGCGCCCCGGCCCACGACTATGCCCGCGCCGAGACCCGCGCCCGCTTGGTGGACGGCGGCGCCCTGTTCGAAGCCGCGGGCCAGCCGACCCTGCGCCTGGCGTCGAGCGTCACCCTGCAGGTGGAAGGCAACGCCGCCCTGGCCGAATTCGAACTGGAACAGGGTGAGCAGCTGGATTTCGTCTTTGGCTGCGAGAAGGACGACAAGGTCGTCGCCGGCCAGAGCGATCTCTGCTTCGAGGACACCCTGACCTACTGGACCTCCTGGGCCGCCAAGAGCCACTACCAGGGGCGCTGGCGCGAGATGGTCACCCGCTCGGCCCTGGCGCTGAAGCTGCTGACCTCCTGCAAGCACGGCTCCATCGCCGCGGCCGCCACCTTCAGCCTACCCGAAGCCCTGGGCGGTGAACGCAACTGGGACTATCGCGCCTCCTGGATCCGCGACGCCTCCTTTACCGTCTATGCCTTCATGCGCCTGGGCTACACCCAGGAAGCCAAGGACTTCACCCACTGGGTGGGCCAGTGCGTGGAAAACAGCCACAGCGCCCCGGAAAAGCTGCAGATCATGTATCGCCTGGACGGTGGCCTGGACCTGCCCGAGGAAACCCTCGACCACCTGGCCGGCTATGCCGACTCGAGTCCGGTGCGCATCGGCAATGAGGCCTACAAGCAGATCCAGCTGGACATCTATGGCGAGCTGATGGACGCCATCTACCTGTCCAACAAGTATGGCGAAGCCATCTCCCACCAGGGCTGGAAGGAGGTGGTGCGGATGATCGACCACGTCTGCGAGCACTGGAACCAGCCCGACGCCGGGATCTGGGAGATGCGCGGCGATCCCGAGCACTTCCTGCATTCGCGGCTGATGTGCTGGGTGGCCATCGACCGCGCGATGCGGCTGTCGGTCAAGCGCTCGTTGCCGATGCCCTACGAACGCTGGTACGCCGCTCGCGCTGCCATCCAAGAAGACATCTGGGACAACTTCTGGAACGCCGAACTGGGTCATTTCACCTCGACCCGCCACGGCAAGAGCCTGGATGCCGCCCTGTTGCTGATGCCGCTGGTGCGCTTCGTCAGCGCCACCGATCCCATGTGGCTGTCCACCCTGGACGCCATCAAGACCAACCTGGCCTACGACGGCATGATCCGCCGCTACAACCCGGCGGACACGCCAGCGGACAACCTCAAGGGCGAAGAAGGCGCCTTCGTCGCCTGCTCCTTCTGGTACGTCGAATGCCTGGCCCGCGCCGGTCGCGTCGACGAAGCCCACCTGGAGTTCGAAAAGCTGCTGGGCTACGCCAACCCCCTGGGTCTCTATGCCGAGGAACTGGACAAGCGCGGCTACCCCCTCGGCAACCTGCCCCAGGCCCTGTCGCACCTGGCGCTGATCAGCACCGCCTTCTTCCTGGATCGCAAGCTGAGCGGCAAGGATCCGCAGTGGCAGCCGTAGGGCGAGCCGATGCGGCCGCCCCTGCGGGTGCAGCCCGATAGCTGATCACAATCCTGCCGGAGCGGATAAAGCCAGAAACCCACTCGGATAGCCCCCTCTCCCCTTGGGAGAGGGTTGGGGTGAGGGCACAGCGTGGTACGAAGCTACCTTCCCGATAACAGACGCAATTGTTCCAGAAGTTCGGGCAGGGCGGTAACGACGGTTTCCCAGACCACATCGAGGTTGATGTCGAAATAACCGTGGGCGATACGATTACGCATGCCTCTCATATTGCGCCACGGGATGTTTGGATGCACCTGGGTGAAGGCTTCGTCCACAGCCATGATCTTGGTTGCCGCTTCGCCGATGATGATCAGGCTCATGACCACCGCTTGCTGTGTCCGGCGGTCTTCGAGGAAGTCTTCCCGAGTGAGACCCTCAATAAAGCCCAGTGCCTCGCTGGCCGCCTGTTGCATATGAGCCAGATAGTCCGCCGTGCGATTCATATCGGTCGTGCCCCCAGCAGAACCTGCGCGCGAAAGGATCCGGGTAAATCGGCGGGGGTCACCAGATCTACCGGAACGCCCAGTAATTCCTCAAGCTCGTCCTGCAACCCTCCCAGGTCGAACAGTGTTGCCCCTGGAAGGGCATCCACCAACAGATCCAAATCGCTGCCGTCCTGATCGGTACCTTCGAGAACTGAACCGAACACTCGCGGATTGGCCACTCGAAAACGTGACGCAACATCCCGTATGACAGCTCGTTTCAGGTCCAGGACAAGAGAAGGTCGCATGGCATGACTCCAGCTAGATCAGTCCCGGAATAGTGGGTCATAGGTCGCGGCTTTACAACCGATCGGGCTACTCTCACGCCACCCGACTCTGCCCCAGCGCCTCGTTGACGCAATTGGCCATGTCGTCGATATGCCAGGGTTTGGGCATGAAGCGGGTGCGGCCGGCGCCGCGGGGCACGGTGAGTCGATCGCCGGAGGTGAGGATCACCGGGATATGGGGCCAGCGCTGGGAGACCAGCTGGGCGAGGGCCTCGCCGTCGAGGCGCCCCGGCATGCGCACGTCGGTGAAGAGCACGTCGATGCGGGCGCCGTTCTGCTCCAGGTAGCTCAAGGCCGCATCGGCGGTCGGCACGGCCACCACCTGCAGGTCCACCAGCGACTCCAGCGCCTCGGTGGCCAGTTCCCGCAGCAACGGCTCGTCCTCTACCAAAAGCAGTAGCGGACGATAGGAGCCGAAGGGAGAAGATGCCTGAGTCATAACCAACAGACTTTGCCAAGGGGTCGCGGTTCTGACCGCTCGGCCTGGTCTCGACCAAAGTCGACCACCGGCATAGGCAAGACCTCTAGACGGCAACTTTCAAGGCTGCGCTGACTCGAAGCGTTCACCTCAGGGGTGGCCTGTGGTATTCTTTTTTAATCGAACGATCAATTAAAAAAGCATTCTTCCCTTTGGCAGTGCGCAAGGAGTCCTCATGAGTGCGACGCCCTCATCCGGCACCGTAAAACTGAATCCCCCCGCCTTCTACTGCGCGGCCGCGGTGATTCTGCTGTTTTCCCTGGCCGTCATCGGCCGTCCCGAGCAGGCCGGCGCCTGGTTGCTGCAGGCGCAGACCTGGGCCGCCAATACGGTCGGCTGGTACTACCTGCTGGCCATGTCGCTCTATCTGGTGTTCGTGGTGGTCACCGCGCTGTCCGGCTACGGCAAGATCAAGCTCGGTGCCGACCACGACCAACCCGAATTCAGCTACCTGTCCTGGGCCGGCATGCTGTTCGCCGCCGGCATCAGCATCACCCTGTTCTTCTTTTGCGTCTCCGAACCCCTGACCCACTTCGCCCAGCCGCCGGCCGGCGAAGGGGGCAATCCGGCAGCCGCGCGCCAGGCCATGCAGATCCTCTTCCTGCACTGGGGCCTGCACGGCTGGGGGGTGTTCGCCCTGGTGGCCATGGCCCTGGCCTACTTCGCCTACCGCCACAATCTGCCGCTGGCCCTGCGCTCGGCGCTCTATCCGCTGATCGGCAAGCGCATCAACGGGCCCATCGGCCACGCCGTGGACGCCTTCGGCATCATCGCCACCATCTTCGGCCTGGGCGCCGACCTCGGTTTCGGCGTGCTGCACCTCAATGCCGGGCTGGACTACCTGTTCGGCATCAGCCACAGCCACTGGGTGCAATTGATCCTCATCGTGCTGATGATGGGCGCGGCCATCGCCGTCGCCGTGTCCGGCGTCGACAAGGGCGTGCGCATCATGTCCGACATCAACATGGTGCTGGCCGTCGCCCTGCTGCTGTTCGTGCTGTTCGCCGGGCCGACCCAGCACCTGCTCAATACCCTGATCCAGAACATCGGCGACTACCTCTCGGCCTTGCCGGGCAAGAGCTTCGACCTCTATGCCTATGACGAGCCCTCCGACTGGCTGGGCGGCTGGACGGTGTTCTACTGGGCCTGGTGGATCGCCTGGGCGCCCTTCGTCGGGCTGTTCATCGCGCGCATCTCGCGCGGCCGCACCATCCGTGAATTCGTCTTTGGCGTGCTGTTCATCCCGCTGGGCTTCACCCTGGCCTGGCTGTCGATCTTCGGCAACAGCGCCCTGGAACTGGTCCTTGGCCAGGGCATGACCGGCCTGGCGCAGACCGCCCTCACCGATCCGGCCATGGCCTTCTACCAGGTGCTGGAGACCTATCCGGCCAGCCGCGTGGTGATCAGCGTCGCCGTGCTGGTGAGCTTCGTCTTCTTCGTCACCTCGGCCGATTCGGGCACCGTGGTGCTCTCGACCCTGTCGTCCAAGGGCGGCGAGGCCGATGAAGACGGTCCCAAGTGGCTGCGGGTGTTCTGGGGCGCGGCCGTGGCCGTGGTCACCGGCGGCCTGCTGTTCGCCGGCAGCATGGATGCCTTGAAGTCGGCGGTGGTGCTGACCTCGCTGCCCTTCTCGGTGGTGGTTTTGCTGATGATGTGGGGCCTGCACAAGGCGCTGCACCTGGAGTCCCAGCGCCAGCGGGCGCGGCTGCACTCCCTCGCGCCGGTGGCGACCAACGGCAAGGCCCGGCATGGCGGCTGGCGCCAGCGGCTGTCCCAGGCGGTGTACTTCCCCTCGCGGGACGAGGTCTATCGCTTCATGGACAGCACCGTGCGCCCGGCCATGGAAGAGATGGTCGAGGTCTCGCGGGAGAAGGGCCTGGTGGTGGAGACCCAGTTCGACTCCACCAACGCCAATCTGCAGCTGACCATCGGCCACGGCGAAGAGCACCCCTTCATCTACCAGGTGATCATGCAGGGCTATTTCACGCCCTCCTTCGCCCGCGCCGGCATCGGCGGCCTGCACCTGAAGAATCGGCGCTACTACCGCGCCGAGGTGCACCTGACCGAGGGCAGCCAGGACTATGACCTGGTGGGCTACAACCGCGAGCAGATCCTCAACGACATGCTCGACCAGTACGAGCGCCACCTGCAGTTCCTGCATCTGGTGCGCTGACAGGGCGGTTTTTTCAGCGACTGAAAGGCCATTGAAAGCCGCAAAGGTCGTATAATCGCCTCCAGGGCCGGCCTTGAACCGGCCCCGGGGTCGGTACGCCGCGCCGGCTCCCCGCCGTCCGGAGACCGCTTTGTCCACCCCCTCTTTCCCCTCGCCCTATCCGCCCCTGGTGCAATGGCTGGCCCTGATCCTCTGCTCCGCCCTGGTCGGCGGCGGACTCAGCTGGCTGCAGGTGCCCGCGGCCCTCTTTCTAGGTCCCATGTTGGTGGCCATCGCCTTTGGCGTCGGCGGCGCCACCATCCGCCTGCCGCGCCGGCTGTTCCAGACCGGCCAGGGCGTGGTGGGCTGCCTGATCGCTCATACCATGACCGCTGCGGTCCTGCTCACCGTCGCCGAGCACTGGCCGGTGATGCTGCTGGCCACTGCCCTGACCGTGTTGCTCAGCCTGCTCACCGGTGCCCTGCTGGTGCGCTTCGGTGGCCTGCCGGGCAGCACCGCCGCCTGGGGCACCACGCCTGGCGCGGCGGCCGCCATGGTGGCCATGGCCGAGGAATACGGCGCCGATCCACGCATCGTCGCCACCATGCAATATGTGCGGGTCGTCTGCGTGGTGCTGATCAGTGCGCTGGTCGGCCGGTTGCTGGGCGCCGAAGGCAGCGGCACCGGCCATCAGGCCACCGTGGTCAGCCTGGACGGCCACTTCGCCGTCAATCTGGCGCTGACCCTGGCGGTGGCCCTGGCCGGCAGCTGGCTGGGCGGTCGGCTGTTTCCCGCCGGCGCCCTGCTGCTGCCCATCGCCCTGGGTACCCTGCTGCAACTCAATGGCTGGCTGGACATCACCCTGCCCCATCTGCTGCTGGCGGCGGCCTATGGCGCCATGGGCTGCTATGTGGGCCTGAGATTCGATCGGGCCACGGTCGCCTATGTCTGGCGCGCCCTGCCCAAGATGATCTTCGCCTCGCTGCTGCTGATTGCGCTCTGCGCCCTGTCGGCGCTGCTGATGGCGCGGCTGATGCACGTGGACTTTCTCACTGCCTACCTGGCGACCAGTCCAGGCGGCCTGGATTCCATGGCCATCATCGCGGTGGATGCCCACGCCGATGTCGGCCTGGTACTGGCCATGCAGGCTTTGCGGCTGATCGGGGTGGTGCTGACCGGGCCGCTACTGGCCCGGCAGCTGGTCAAGCTGGCCCGCACCTGACCCGAGGTGCGGGCCTGGCACTCAAGCCGAGCGGCGGCGCTCGACCTGGGCGGTGATGTTGTAGCCTTCGGCGGCATGGCCGCGCACCACGACCCGGGCATCCGGGTAGAAACCCTTGAGGCGCTGTTCGAAGAGAAAGTAGATCTCCGCGCCGACCCGGATCTCCGCGGGATCGGTCAGGGTCAGGGAGAAATTGCGCACGGGATCAGCGGCATGCTGCGACTCGTTTTCCTCGATGCGCTGCATGGCGTCTTCGACGATCTGTTCGGCGATCTGCGACATCTGTGACCTCCTGGTCGGGGCAGTGACGGGGCGCCGTCCCGGAGACGGCTGTATCGCTAGTGACCACGGCGATGGCGCAGGGATTCGCGCGCTCTGCAAGATTCCGACGAAACTGTAGACTTGTCTGACTTTTATCCCTGTGCGGTGGCGTGAATCGGTCGACTCGCGGTCTCCTGCACACCGAGGACGAGGAAACAGCCCCGCCATGGTCGACGCCGACGACACCCCCCCTCCACCGCGCAATCCGGCCACCCAGCGCCGGGCGCTGTGGCTGCTGGTCTGCGCCGTTGCGGTGATCCTGGCACTGGAATCCTGGCAGGTGTGGCGCAACTACCAGAATGCCTTCGCCAGTGCCCGCAGTGACGTCGGCAACATCGCCGTGGCCGCCGCCCAGCACGCCGATGACGCCATCAAGGAAGCCGATTCGCTGCTGGTCAGCATTCGCGATCGCCTGGAGGATCAACCCTTCGAGCAACTGGACCGCCTGCGGGTGCATCGCCTGCTGGCGCGCCAGGCCGCCCTCCTGCCGCAACTGCACGGGTTGTTCGTCTACGATCGCGACGGCGAATGGCGGGTGACCGACAAGAGCAGCGAGCCGCCCCGAGCCAACAATGCCGATCGCGAATATTTCCAGTTTCACCGGCAGCATCCGGCCGATGTGCTGCACGTCGGCGCGGTGATCGAGAGCCGCAGCACCCACGAGCTGATCATCCCGGTGTCGCGGCGCCTGGAAGACCGCGACGGGCGCTTTGCCGGCGTCCTGCTCGCCACCATCCGCCTGCAGTATTTCGTCGACTACTACGAGCGCTTCAAGCTGGATGCCCGGGGCGCCATCACCCTGGCGCTGGACGACGGCACCCTGATGGTCCGCCGTCCCTATGTGCCCGAGCACGTCGGCACCCCGCTGGCCACTGGCGACCTGTTTCGCCAGTACGTGAACCAGGCGCCCAACGGTACCGCCCTGGTGCGCGCCATGCTCGATGGCCAGGAGCGCCTCTATGCCTTCCAGCACCTGGAGGGCTATCCGCTGGTGGCCCTGGCCGGTATCTCCCGGCGCGACATCCTCGCCGGCTGGCGCCAGGACATGCTGAGATCGGTGACGGTGGTCGGCCTGATCATCCTCGGCATGCTGGTCTTCGGCTTTCGGCTGCTCCGCGAGATCCGCGCCGGGGAGCGGAGCGCGGCAGCCCTGCGCCAGGCCCACGACGAGCTGCACCTGCTGACCCTCAAGGACAGCCTCACCGGGCTGGGCAATCGCCGCCAGTTCGACAACCTGCTGCCGGTGGAGCTGGCGCGCGCGCAGCGCAATGGCCAGCCGCTCAGCCTGCTGATGATCGACATCGATCACTTCAAGGCCTACAACGACCACTATGGCCATCCGGCGGGGGATCGCTGCCTGCAGGCGGTGGCCGGCGTGGTGGCCTCGGCGGCGCGGCGCCCGGGCGACCTGGCGGCGCGCTATGGCGGCGAGGAGATGGTCCTGCTGCTGCCCAATTGCGACGAGCACGGCGCCCAGCGCGTGGCCGCCACGGTGCAGGAACGCCTGCAGGTGCTGGAAGTGACCCATGCCACCAGTCCCTTCGGCCGCATCACCGTCAGTCTCGGCATCGCCGTGCAGCCGCCCAGGCAGACCCCGCCGCCCCAGCCCGCCGACCTGCTGGCCAGCGCCGATGCCGCGCTATACCGGGCCAAGCACCTGGGCCGCAATCGCTCCCATCCGCCGCCGGAGGCGGACGTCAGCTAGAGCCCACTGGGCGCCGGCTAGCCCCCTTCATCCGCAGATCATGCCGCCGCGGTGGTGCACCCGGTCCTTGCCGGCGCGCTTGGCCTGATAGAGCTCGCCATCGGCCTGCTTGAGCAGATCCGAGGGCTGATAGCCCGGGGCGAGGCGCGCCACCCCGGCACTGAAGGAAAAACAGCTGCCGGTGCGGGTGTTGCTGCGGATATCGTCCAGCAGCGCCTGCAGCCGCTGCGCCAGCTGGCGCTCGTCCTCGGGCTTGAGCAGCACACCAAACTCCTCGCCGCCCAGGCGCCCGAAGCGTCCATCGGGGAAATGCCGACCGAGGATGGTCGCAGTTTCCTTGAGCACCTGATCGCCCACGTCGTGGCCGAATCTGTCGTTGATCCGCTTGAAGTCATCGATGTCGAGCATGACGAAATACCAGGATGGCGAGCCATCCCGGCAGACCTGCTCCATGTCCAGCATCAGCGCCCTGCGGTTGCTGATCCCGGTGAGGGCATCGGTTTCCGCCTGCAGCCGATAGCGTTCCTTGAGTTCCAGGGTGCTGGCGACGATGCGTACGAAGGTGGCATTGAGCAGCAGCCCCAGTGCCAGGCTGGCCCCCAGCATCACCCAGAACAGCGGCAGGGCCGCTGCGGTGATGTTGTCCAGTTCGCCATAGAACAGCAGCAGCCAGACCGCGCAGGCGGCGATGCCGTAGTCGAGCACATGGGAAAACAGAATGGTCGAGCCGAGGATGATGACGATGGCCATGGGGATCATCCAGGCATAGCCGGCCTCGCCCATGCCCAGGATCTGGAAGCGGAAGGCCAGGGCCTCGAACAGCACGAACACCAGGGCGAACAGGCGCCAGACGGCAAAGCGCCGGGCGGTGGTCATGGCCAGGCAGGAGCCGATCATGCCGGCGAAGGCCAGCCAGCCCCAGGCCGGCACCCCGGCGGTCAGGAAGGGGTTGATCAGCACGCTGATCAACCAGCCCAGGATGCCGGTGCTCTGCGCCAGCACATTGGGTAGTTGCAGCATCTGGCGAATGTGAGTCTGGTAAGTCATTGCACAACTCGAACGCCAAATTTAGTGGCCAACTGATATCACCTGATGCTATCCCATTCGTGGCCCGTCGTCGGCGGAAAGCGGACTCAAGAAAGACAATAGACGTCTGATCATCGCTTCGCCTTGGACAAGACCGCATAGGACCACGGCCGCACGCGAACCAGGCAAACGGACGGCGGCGAAATGACGCCACCGGTCAGCTCGCCCTGCAAACCGGCTCGCCCGGCCCGCTAAGCTCTTCGCTCGCGGATCTTCGACTAGGCTTGGCAGTGCCCAGGCCGTCGTTCATGCTTTCGACGACTCATCAGCTCCCACCATCGGTAAAGAACCAACCAGGCGCCATCATGGAAATCGATGCTCTGTTCGATCACCTGCATACCCTTCCCAGCATTCCCAAGGTGGCTCAGGAGCTGATCCAGCAGTTCGACGATCCCGACAGCAGCATCGAAGACGTCGCCCGCAATCTGGCGCTGGATCCGGTGCTTTCCGCCAAGGTCCTGCGCCTGGCCAACTCGGTGCGCTTTCGCGGCGTGCGCCCCTCGACCAGCATCGAAGGCGCGGCCATCCGCCTGGGCTTCGATGCCCTGCGCACCCTGGTCCTGGCTTCGGCGGTGACCGCCGCCTTCCGCCACAACCCCAGCTTCGATCCGCGGGATTTCTGGCAGCACAGCTTCGACGTGGCCAGCATCTGCCGCGTCCTCGCCCGCCAGGCCGGTGCCGATGCCGAGACCGCCTTCACCTGCGGCATGCTGCACAGCATCGGCGAGCTGCTGATCAGGACGGCGGCGCCCGATATCGCCGTGCGCATCGACGCCGAGCAGCGCGCCCCGGTGCCCGCCGAGCAGGCCATCGGCTTCGGCTATCCGGAGGTGGGCGCCGAGCTGGCCCGTCGCTGGCAACTGCCGGTGGTGATCCAGCATGCCATCGCCTACCAGCTGCACCCCCAGGATGCGCCGGAGGATTCCACCCAGGCGCGCATGGTCGCCCAGGCGCGATTGGTGTCCTTTGTCCTGCGTCGTCATGGCGGCATCAACGACCAGGCCAAGGCGGCCCTGGCCAATCCCCTGCTGGAAGGCGTGGATCTGGAGCTGCTGCTGGGCGAGCTGCCCGAGGTCATAGAGGCGGACAAGGCCTTCGGTACCCTGATCAACTGACCGGCCGTCCCTTGCCGGGCCAGCGCCACCGCCTGGATCACAAATCTGCCAGCCGGTCATGGCAAAAGTCGAACGGGTACCGCAAGAATCGGTCGAAGCGTTATAGCTGACAGGAGTGATTGCGATGGCCGAGCCGCTGAAGTTCACGGATGCGAACACCATTATCAAGGGCGCTTTTCAACCGATGCTGTGCGCCATGACCGCCCAGGATCCGGCGACCTTCAACGTCGAGGTCTATGCGCCCAACGGCACGGCGCTCCTGCAACGCCGCATCGCCCGGGTCGATCTGCTGGACAACTCCCTGCTGGAAGCCTTCATCTGCGACAGTCGCGCCCGTATCGAGCGGGCAACCCATGAGCGACTCGACTGGCAGGTACGCTACACCCGCGCCTCCTGAAACCGCTTCCTGCGGTCAGATGCCAACCAGCCCAAAGGCGCCCCGAGAGGCGCCTTTTGCTTGACCCTCAATCGTTGAGTACGCGCTTCTGCTGACTGCCCTGGGCCTTGGTGGCCGGGGTCTTGTCGACCTTCTTCTGGGTCGAGGGCGTGGCGCTGGAGGTGTCGTCCGCGCTGTCCCTGTTGCTGGTGTTGGAGCTGCCCGGCGCGCCGATGCCGTTGCCGGTCACCCCGGCGTCGTTGTTGTTGCTGGCGGCCAGGCTGGGACCGGCCACCAGGGCCAGGGCAGCGCTCAGGGCAAGGATCAGCGGGGTCTTGCGCATCTTGGTGTCCTCCGGCCGCGAAAGGAAGGGTGTCGCGGGCTGCACCCTGCTGGTTAGGCCAAAGGCCGGGCCAAGCGTTCCCACCTTCCTATAGACTAATGGCCATCCCCGCCGTACCTCGACAGGTGCGGCCGCCGCGTTCAGGAGTTGCCGTGAAGCACCGTTACCTCATCGTCGATCGCACCGCGCTCGATACCCCCGCGCTGTTCGACTATCTGGCCGAGGCGCCGCAGCACCGCGTCATCGTTTCCGGCGGCACGGCCGAGCAACTGTTCGCGGCGGAGCTCTGGCCGCGCCTGCGCGAACGCCTGGCGCCCCACGCCGAGCGCTTCTTCTTCGCCGATTCCAGCGGTCCGCTGCTGCAGGCCGAACTGGAAGGCCGCAAGCCCGGTCTGCTGGATCGCGAACTGACCCTGGCCTTCAAGCAGGCGGTGACCGCCGATGCCGAGGACGACCGCGTGCTGACCCGCATTCGCCGCGAATTGCTCGACACCGATGACGACTACCAGGCCAACCGCCGCATCTTCCTCAACAGCCTGCTCGGCCAGATGCGCCGCGCCCTGCCGGCGGGTGCCGTGACCGCCGGCAACTGGCAGGACGCCGTCCGCCAGGCCATCGCCGCCGCCCAGCAGGGCCTGGCCAAGGGCTTCGCCCCCGGGCTGGCCGATGCCCCCTTCAAGGTCTTTCTCAAGGCCTATCCGCTGGCGGCGCGCTATGTCGCCCAGCTCGCCGTGCTGCTGATCACCGCCGGGCGCCAGGAGAACGACGTTCTCATCGATCGCTTCGTCGCCCAGGATCCGGCGCTGGTCGCCACCCTGTTCGACGGCCTGCTGACCGAAGACGATGACCAGCGCCAGGCCTACACCGCCCTCAAGCGCACCCTGGATGCCCTGGGGACCGGTGGCCAGGCGCTGCACTGAGGGTCTAGAGGCGCTCCAGCAGCGCCGGCAGGATCACCCCGGCCGCGCCCAGCAGTTGCCAGTCATGGCTGAAGTCCACCGCCGGCTGCGGATCGATGCGGACCACCGTGGCGCCCTGCTGGCGCGCCACCCCTGGCAGACTGGCCGCCGGCTGCACCAGGCCGGAGGTGCCGACCACCAGGCAGAGGTCGCAACGCTCGGCCAGGGCCCAGGCGCTGGCCAGGGCCTCTTCCGGTAGCGACTCGCCGAACCAGACCACGCCCGGCCGGGCCAGGCCGCCGCAGGCGGGACAGCGCGGCGGCGCCACGAGCTGCTCCGCCGCTTCCGGCAACGCCGGCGCCGTCAGCGGTCGCGCGCACTCGAAGCAGCGCGGCGCGTGCAGGCTGCCGTGCAGATGGATCACCGCGCGACTGCCCGCGCGCTCGTGCAGGTCGTCGACATTCTGGGTAACCAGGTGCAAGCGGCCGTGCCTGTCGCCCCACTGCGCCAGGGCGCGGTGGGCCGGGTTGGGCTGGGCGGCCAGCACCTGGGCGCGGCGCCCCTCGTACCAGCTCCAGACCCGCACCGGATCCTCGATAAAGGCCTTGGCGGTGGCCAGTTGCGCCGGGTCGAAGCGCGCCCAGAGCCCGGTCAGGGCTTCGCGAAAGGTGGCGATGCCGCTTTCCGCCGACACGCCGGCACCGGTCAGGACCAGCACCTCGTCGGCCTGGCGCAGGCGGTCGAGCAACACCGCCGGCAAGGCGGCGAGACCGCTTCGACAATCGATGGGATCGGGCATGGATGCGTTCACTCCTGACATCTGCGGCAAAACAACAGGGTCTTGCGGACCGCGAAAAAGGCCAGAAGTGTGACGCTACTCGACGGATGGTGAGTCCACTCATCGTTTTCCGGGGAACTGAGGTTCACCCTTTTCGCCACAGGCCGATAATCCGGGAGTCCGCGTCCGATGTCGCTCCGACCCTAACGGTATGTGAATGAAGAAGTCCGTCGTTTCCAAGTATCCGCGCCTGCTCGTCGCCGGCGCTCTGGCCCTCGTCACCGTCCTCGGCCTGGCCAGCTGGCTGTGGCTCAAGCCCGCCACGCCGGCCCCGACCGCCACCGCCATGCTCGCCAGCGTGCAGCAGGCGCCCGAACACTGGACCGGGCAGCCACGTGACCTCTCCGTGCTGCTGGCCGATCTGCGCGCCCAGGCCATCAGCGGCGCCGTGATCGGGGATCACACCCTCTACATAGACACCACCCGCGGCGAACACTATGCGGTGGCCGACAACGGCGGCCGCATCGCCGATCGCCTGCTGGCCGACTACGCCACCCAGGCCGAGCCGCTGTTCCCGGTCGCCACCTGGAGCGAATCCGGGCAGCGCCATCCCTGGCTGGACGCCCTGCTGATCAACCTGCCGGGCTATCTGCTCCTGCTGCTGCTCGCCGTGCCCCTGGCGCTGCGTTTCGCCAGCCCCTTCAAGCTGCACCGCAAGGGCACCGGCATCTCCTTCAAGGACGTGGTCGGCGCCGCCGAAGCCAAGCGGGCGCTGGAAGACGTCACCACCTGCCTGCGCAATCCCAAGGCCTTCGCCGCCCTGGGTGCCCGTCCGCCCAAGGGTGTGCTGCTGACCGGCGAACCCGGCACCGGCAAGACCCAGCTGGCCAAAGCCCTGGCCACCGAGTGCAACGCCCACTTCATCCAGGTGACCGGCAGCGACTTCTCCTCGATGTTCTTCGGGGTCGGCATCCAGAAGGTCAAGTCGCTGTTCCGCACCGCGCGCAAGAAGGCGCCCTGCATCATCTTCATCGACGAGATCGACGGCATCGGCCGCCGCGCCGAGCAGTCGCGCTCCAGCGATGCCGAGGCCAACCGCATCATCAACCAGTTCCTCACCGAGCTGGACGGCTTCGACGGCACCAGCGGCGTGCTGGTGCTGGGTGCCACCAACTTCGCCGATTCCCTGGATCCGGCGCTGCGCCGTGAAGGTCGCTTCGACCGCACCATCGCCGTGCCGCTGCCGAGTCTGGAAGACCGCCGCGCGCTGTTCGAACTCTATGCCGGCAAGCTGCCCTGCCAGGGCGAACTGGATCTGGCCGCCCTCTCCCGCGGCACCGTGGGCCTGACCCCGGCGGCCATCGCCTACATCAGCAACCACGCCGCCCTGCTGGCCGCTCGCGAGAACGCCAGCGCCGTGACCATGGCCCACTTCGTCGAGGCCATCGAGACCTGCCGCATCGGCGAGCAACCCGTCGGCGTCACCCCGCTGGGTTCGGCCGAGCGCACCCGCATCGCCGTGCACGAAGCCGGTCATGCCCTGGTCGCCGCGGTGCTCAATGTCGGTCGGGTGGAAAAGGTCACCCTGCTGCCGCGTGGCCAGGCCCTGGGCGTGACCCTGATCACCCCCACCGAAGACAAGCGCCTGTACCTGAAGTCGGAACTCGAAGGCCGCATCCAGATGCTGCTGGCCGGTCGTTGCGCCGAGCAGCTGTATTTCAACGAGGTCTCCTCGGGTGCCGCCCAGGATCTGCAGGAAGCCTCCAAGCTGGCGCTGTCCATGGTCGCCTCGCTGGGCATGGGTCCGAGCGGCTCGCTGCTCAGCCTGCAGGCCCTGCGCGATGCCGGTATCGAATTCGACGCCGCGCCCAGCATCGCCGCCGCCGATCAGTTGCTGCACAGCCTGGATCATCGCTGCCTGGCGCTGATCACCGAGCTCAAGCCGGCGCTGGACGACATCACCGACCAGCTGCTGCGCGACGAGACCATCCCCGGCAGCGCCGTGGCCGAAGCCATCGCCCGCGCCAGCGGCCTGGAAGCCTGCGGCGCCCTCAATCGCGCCCTGGCCTTCGTGCCGGAGCGTTCGACCGACCCGCGCGCGGGTGACGGCGAACGCAGCATCGCGGCCGCCTTCAAGGGCGAGTGATACCCGCGACGCCTTGCAACGAAAAAGCCCCGGTCCGCCGGGGCTTTTCATGTCAGCGCCTGGATAGGCGCTCAGAGGATATTGGCGTAGTCCGCCTCGATCCGATCCAGACTCAGGTGGTTGAGGAAGTTGGAGAAGCACATCCAGGCCGCCAGGGCGTTGAGGTCCTGGAATTGCGCCGGCAGGTACTTGGGCGGTACCACCACGCCTTCGTCCACCAGCTGACGCAGGATGCGCATGTCTTCCAGGGTGGTCTTGCCGCAGAACAGCAGCGGGATCTGCTCCAGCTTGCCCTTGCGCACCGCCAGCTGGATGTAGTTGTAGATCAGGATGAAGCCCTTCAGATAGGACAGGTCCTTGGTGAAGGGCAGCCCCGTCGGCGTCGAGCCGCGAAACACCCGGCTGGCGTTCTGGTAGCCCGATTCCAGGTCGTAGCCCTGCTCCTGGAAGAAGCGGAAGACCTCGAGGAAATCGGCGCCGTCCTCGGCCAGGTGGATGGCGCGGGTGCGATTGGTCAGCTTGCGCAGCCGGGTCGGATAGGAGGCGAAGGCGATCACCTCCATGAGGATCGCCAGGCCTTCCTGGGTCACGGTGGACGACGGCGGGCCCTTGGCCAGAAAGGTGCAGATCGGCTGGTTCTGGCCATTGAGGGTGGTGCCGACGTGCACCAGGCCTTCATGGACCTCCAGGGCGCGGACGTCACGCTCGTTGAACAGGGCGTCGGCGCGCACCTTGATGTAGTCGGCGCCGGCCGCGGCATCGGCGACGATGCCGTCGGACTCGAACACCCGGATGGTGCCTTCCGTCTCGCCGAACACCCGGTTGAGCCGCGCCTGCAGGATGGGCACGGCGTCCTTGGCGGTCAGGGTCTTGGGTTCGTCTTCCAGGGCGCCGCGATGGGCGATGTTGTCGAGGTAGCTGGACATCATCATGCCCAGGTCGGCCAGGGTCGGATCGCCGGCGTGGAAGGCATCCGAGGCCGCGCCATAGAGCTCCTGGGAGATCAGGCCGAAGTCCGGGGTGCCGCGCGCCTGCAGCATGCGGATCACCATGCGGTATTCGCGGCACATGCGCCTCATGATCTGGCCGACCGGATTGAACTGGCCGAGCTGGCGGGTGACCTCGCGCTCGATGCTCTGGAATTCGCCCTTGAGCGCATCGCCGTCGAAGCCTAGCGGGCGCCCCTCGTAGAAGGCGCGATCCACCGCCGGCAGGCGCTTGCCCTTGCCCTCCAGGAAGCCCTGGCGCACGCCGTCGTCCCACTTCACCGCATCGAGGATGCGGATCGGCGCCTGGGCCGCGACGATGCGATCGGACAGCTGGCGAATGGTCTGGTGATAGGGATCGAGAAAGGGCTGGCGGGCATTCATGACGGCAACCGGGCGACGGGCAAGGCTTCAAGGATGGCCGCTGCATGGGCGTTTGCCTAGGCTTTGCCACCGAATCTTCCAGGCCGGCGTATCAGCTGCGTGAATACGGCATCTGGACGGCATCGGGTTAACCGAACGCCTCCGGCCGCTGGTCCAGCACCAACATGTGCCCAGGGTAGTGGGAGATGCAGTAGGCGCTTCGCAGCTGAGGCAGGACCTGCTGCGGCGTTACCCCGCACGCCCAGAACACCGGCACGTCGTCCGGGGCCATGGGCGGTACCACGCCAAAATCTGGCGCCTGCAGGTCGGTGATGCCGAGCGCCTCAGGATTGCCGATGTGCACAGGCGCGCCATGCCCGCTGGGATAGCGCGCGGTCACCTGAACGGCCTGACTGACCAGCGTGGGGGGTACCGGTCGCATGCTCACCACCAGCGTTCCGCCCAGCGCGCCAGCCGGTGCATTGGGCAGCGTGGTGGTGTAGACCGGCGGTGCCGCGCTGCTGACCTCGATACCCGCGCGGCGCAACGGCGCGTCGAAGGTGTGGCTGCAGCCGAGCAGGATGAGCACGGAATCCTCCCGCCAGTAGGCTTCGATGTCCGTGGGCTCAGCCACCAGGTGGCCATGCTGCCAAACGCGATACCGCGGCAGCATGGTTCGGATATCAATGGCCGCCCCGGGCAAGGGCACCCAAGGATCCCCGGCATCGCCCACCGCCAGAATCGGACAGGCCTTAGGGTTGCGCAGACAGAACAGCAGCAGCGCATAGGCCTGAGCCTGCGGCACGATCACCAGGTTGGCCTGCTGGTAGTCATCGAGCATGCCGGCGGTGGGAGTGGTCCATTCGCCCCGGGCAATCTGTGAGCGCAACTCGGCCGGCGTCACTGCAGTGCCTCCTTCGAGGTTTCCCGCACCAGGCGCAGCGTCACCAGGGCGATGACGGCTGCAGTAACCAGCAGGAATCCCGGCATCAGCAAGTTGCCGCTCTTGGCCATGAGCCAGGTTGCCAGATAGGGCGTGAGCCCCCCGCCGAGGATGGCGCCCAGATTGATGGCGATCGCCATGCCGGTATAGCGCACCCGGGTGGGAAACTGCTCGGCATAGGTGGGATAGCCCACCGACTGCACGATGGGCATCGGTAGCGCGGCTACCAGCACCGCCAGCGCCGCGAGCCAGATGTTGCCTTGGGCCATGAGCAGCATCATGGGGATCACCAGCACCACATAGGCGGTGAAGCCCAGGGTCAGCACCCGCCGCCGGCCGAGTCGATCCGACAGCCCACCCCAGAACGGCATCATCAGCGCAGCGCACAGGCTGACGCCGGCCATGATCCAGTACACCTGCGCCTTGGGATAGCCAAGGTGAGTGGTCAGATAGAGGTTCATGAAGATCAGGCCGACCCAGTAGCCGGCGTTCTGCCCCAGGGCTAGCAGCATGACCTTGAGGACTGCCGGGCGCTGCTCGGCCAGCACTTCACGCACCGGCGCCTTGGGTGGCTGTGATTTGGCAAGGAAGCGCTGGAACGCCGGCGTCTCCTCTACGTTGTGCCGTAGCACAGCGGACAGTGCCACCAGCGGCAGGGCCAGCAGGAAGGGCACACGCCAGCCCCAGGCCTGCATCGCTTCCGCGCCGGCAAGGGTGGTGGTGACGCCACAGACGATAGCGGCCAGCGAGCCGCCTAAGGCGACCCCTACCGGGGTGAAGGCGCCGAAGAAGCCCCGTCTGCCTTCAGGTGCCGATTCGGCGACAAAGGCAGCGGCGCCGATCACCTCGCCGCCGGCGAAAAAGCCCTGCACCAGGCGCAACGCGACCAGCAGCACCGGCGCCAACAAGCCGGCCTGGGCGGTAGTAGGCAGCAGGCCAATACCGGCGGTGGCCAGCCCCATGCCGATCACGGTAACCAGCAGCACTAGGCGCCGGCCGTGCCGGTCGCCCAGGCGCCCAAGCAGCACCCCGCCCAGGGGACGCACCAGGAAGGCGCTGCCGAACACCGCCAGCACCGCCAGCAACGCCGCGGTGGGATCGTCGCCAGGAAAGAACAGTGGCCCGAGGAAGGCCGCCATGAAGCCATAGACGCCAAATTCGTAGTACTCGATGGCGGTACCGGTGGCCGCAGCGGTTGCCGCGCGACGTGCCAGGCGTTCGGTATCGGCCTGGGATGCGGAGGCGGTGAGGGGGGTGGAAGAGAGCACGCGAGACATGGACGTATCCTTCTGTAATGGGAACGTTGCTCAGCAGGGTGGGGCAAGGTCAGAACGGTCGGCGTCTGTCGCGCCGATCCGGGTGGTGTCAGGCGACGCTGGCGTCTCGCTCCAGCGCCGCCAGCAGACGCTCGCGGGCAAGATCCAGGCGCTGTGCTTCAGCGAGCTCAATGAAGGCGAAGGCGAGTACATCGCCGGGCACACACTGCGCCAGGCGTGGAAGGTCTACCTGGGCGACCTGGGCAATGCAGGGATAGCCGCCCGTGGTCTGCCGATCGGCCATGAGCACAATGGGCTGGCCATCCGGCGGCACCTGCACGGTGCCGAATGCGACCGCCTCGGACAGGCATTCACGGGGTGCAGCCAGCTGCAACGTGTGCCCCTGCAGGCGATAGCCCATGCGATCCGACTGAGGGGTGACGGTGAAGGGACTCTCGTGCAGCGCCGTCTGCGCGGCACCGGTAAAGGCGGTCCAGTCGCGACCCGGCACCAGCCGCAGCGGGGCGGCGCTGATCTCGTGCGCTAGGCTGTCCGGTATCAGCAGGCGCGGGGGATTGGCAAAGCTGCCCATCAGGGGCAGCAGATCACCCTTCTCCAGCCGGCGGCCATGCCAGCCACCAAAGCCGGCGCGCAGGTTGGTGGTGCGACTGCCCAGGACCTGTTCCAGGCGGAAGCCACCGGCCACGGCCAGGTAGGCCCGGGCGCCGCTGCGACGGCGACCGAAGCTGACTTGGTCGCCCTCTCGCAAGGTCCGCGTCTGGCCGGGTGGCCAAGGCTGGCCATTCAGCGATGCGCCCAGGTCCGCACCGGTCAGGGCAAGACGGCAGCGACCATGGCAATGCAGCGTTGGCCCTAGCAGGGTGATCTCGAGCACCGGCGCGTCTGGCGCATTGCCGACCAGCGCGTTGGCCAAGCGATGGGATACCTCATCCATGGGTCCGCCCACCGGCACTCCCCAATGCTGGTAGCCATGACGGCCGAGGTCCTGGAAGGTGGTGGCCAGGCCTGGGGTCAAGACTTCCAGGGTCATGGCCGCACCTCCTGCAGGCCGGCAAAGGTGGCCGCATCAATCGGCACGCAGCGGATTCGATCGCCGGCGCGCAGCCGGCAGGCCTGTTCCGCCTCAGGATCGAACAGACGCCAGGGCGTACGGCCAATCAGCGACCAGCCGCCCGGGAGAATTTGGGGATAGATGACGCTCTGCCGATTGGCCAGGCCCAGGCTGCCGGCCGGTACCCAGGTGCGCGGCATGCGGCGGCGTGGCAGCGCGAGGCGCTTGTCATAGTGACCGAGGTAGGGATGTCCAGGTGCGAAGCCGAGCATCAGCACCGTGACTTCGGCGCCATGCAGCGCGATGAGCTCTTCTTCCGAAAGGCCACAATCCGCAGCAGCTGCGGCCAGGTCCGGGCCGAATTCGCCGCCGTAGCAGACAGGGATCTCGATCAGCCGCGGTGAGTGGGATTCGACCTTGTCGCTGTCGTCGAGCAGGAGCTGCAGCTGGGCGGCCAGGGCCGCAAACGGCGTCGGGTACCCCAGATGCTCCACTACCTGCCAGGGGCGATAGTGCACGCCGACGCTGGCCAGCGCCGGCACGATATCGCTCACACCGGGTAGGGCGCCCTGGGCCTGGCGCTCGCTCAGGTAAGTGGCGAGTGCGCCGAGGCGACAGCTCAGCGCTGCGGACGGGGCTGCGCTGGCTTCGATCACCAAGAGGCGCTCGCCGACCGGACGGATCCGCCATTCGAGTGTCGCAGAAGAGAGGGGCGCAGTAGTGCTCGCAGTTTTCACAGGAGTTACCGGCAGGCGAAGACATCACGGAAGGCGCGCCGGAATTCTCGAGGCTCCGGTCGCGAAGACTTCACGAGCGGCCAGGGCCGCCCGGCGTTACTTGGCGAACAGCTGGCTCATGTCCTTGAAGGCCTTGAACTCCAGGGCATTGCCGCAGGGGTCGAAGAGAAACATGGTGGCCTGCTCGCCGACCTGGCCCTGGAAGCGGATATAGGGCTCGATGACGAACTGCGTCTCACGTGCCCGCAGACGGTCGGCCAGGGCTTCCCATTCGTCCCAGCCCAGCACGATGCCGAAGTGCGGCACCGGCACGTTGTGGCCGTCCACGGCGTTGGTATGGGCCTGTTCCTGGGACGCGGTCTTGGGGTGCTCGTGGATCACCAGCTGGTGGCCATAGAAGTCGAAGTCGACCCAGTGGTCGCTGGAGCGACCCTCGGCGAGGCCGAAGACGTCGCCGTAGAAATGCCGGGCGGCGGCCAGGTCGTAGACGGGAATGGCGAGGTGAAAGGGCGACAGGGCCATGGGGGGAAATCCTGTTGAGGGGGATGCAGCCATTCTCACCCCAGGTTTTCCTGTGCATGAAGCGCATTTTCCTGCCTCCGAGCGACAAAAATTTTGTTGCTCGGCAGCCAGGCTCGCTACAGTGACCGCCCCGGACTGCAGGCCACTCCCATGCTTCGCGAATTCAAGACCCTGCTCGCCGTGGCCCGCCATGGCAGCTTTGCCGCGGCCGGGCTGCACGTGGGCCTCACGCCCTCGGCGGTGAGCGCCCAAATCCGCAACCTGGAGCAGCACCTGGGCGTGCAGCTGTTCGACCGCAATGGCCGCAGCGCCCTGCTCAATGCCGCCGGGCGTCGCGCCCTGCCGCTGGCCGAGGAAATGCTCGCCACCTATGCGCGCATGGCCGGCGCCGGCGAGGATATCCAGGGCGAGTTGCGCATCGGCGCCATCGCCAGCGTCCAGACCGGCCTGCTGCCCGGCACCCTGGTGCGGCTGCGCCAGCAGGCGCCGCGCCTGGAGCCGCGGCTGGTGCCCGGCGTCTCGCTGGCCCTGCTCAGCCAGGTGGATGCCGGCGAACTGGATCTGGCCATCCTCATCCGCCCGCCCTTCGAACTGCCCAAGGAACTGCACGCCGCCACCCTGCTGCAGGAACCCTTCGTGCTCATCGCCCCGCCGGACCTGCCCGGCGACGATCCGCGCCTGCTGCTGGAGACCCAGCCCTTCATCCGCTACGACCGCCACTCCTTTGGCGGGCGGCGGGTCAGCGCCTTTCTGCGTGAGCAGCGCCTGGCAGTGCGCCAGGTGCTCGAACTCGACGAACTCGATGCCATCGTCAAGATGGTCGAGCACGGCCTGGGCGTGGCCCTGGTGCCCTGCGCCGGCCTCTGGCTGGAGCATCCGCGGGTGCGGCGGCTGTCCCTGGGCGCCCTTACCTTCCACCGTGAATTGCAGGTCATCGCCCGCCACGCGGGGCGTGACCTGCCAGCCGTGGCACTGTTTCGCCGTTGCCTGACCGAAGCCGTGTCAGAACAGCTGCACCAGCAGCCAGTACAGTGAAGCGGACAGCGCCATGGCCACCGGCAGGGTGAGCACCCAGGCCAGCAGCAGATTGCGCACCGTCGCCCACTGCAGTCCGGAACCGTTGGCGGCCATGGTCCCGGCCACCCCGGACGAGAGCACATGGGTGGTGGAGACCGGCAGGCCGAAAGCGTCCGCCGCGCCGATGGTGCCCATGGCCACCAGCTCCGCCGAGGCCCCCTGGGCATAGGTCAGGTGGGTCTTGCCGATACGCTCGCCGACCGTGATGACGATGCGCCGCCAGCCGACCAGGGTGCCCAGGCCCAGGGCGATGGCCACCGCCACCTTGACCCACAGCGGGATGAAACGGGTGGCCTGGTCGATCTGCCGCTTGAATTCCCGGAGATCCTCCTGCGCCTTGGGCGCCAGCCCCGGCAGGTGCTCCTTTTCCAGTAGGCGGATGGATTCCGAGGCCAGGTACATGGCGTTGCGCACGTTGGGCATGCTTTGCGCCGGGACGTTGTTGAGGGCACCGTACTGGCGCACCTCGCGGGCGATGTCATCGGTGATGGCCGCGAGCGCAGGCAGCACCTCGGGATTGCTCTGCCGCTTGCGCACGAATTCCAGCAGCACCCCATGGGGATCGGCCGGCGCGGCCTGGGGCGCCGCCTGGCGCAGTCCGCTGGCGGTGACCTCGGCGACGGCGGCGAAAGCCGGCGTCGCGGTGGCGGGCACCGCTCGATTGAGCGCATAGGCGGTCGGCAGGGCGCCGACCAGGATCAGCATGATCAGCCCCATGCCCTTCTGGCCGTCGTTGGAGCCATGGGCGAAGGACACCCCGGTGCAGGTCAGGATCAGCAGGCCGCGGATCCACGGCGGCGGTGGCTCGGCGCTTTTTGGCTCCTGGTACAGCGTCTGGTCGCGCACGATCCGCTTGAGCAGCACCAGCAGCAGCGCCGCGCAGACGAAGCCGATCAGCGGTGAGAACAGCAGCGCATAGCCGACCTTGGCCACCTGGCCCCAGTCCACCCCGCTGCTGCCATCCAGGCCGCCCAGCCAGGCGTGCATCAGGCCGACGCCGATGATGGAGCCGATCAGGGTATGGGACGAGGACGCCGGCAAGCCCAGCCACCAGGTGCCGAGATTCCAGATGATGGCGGCGATGAGCAGGGCGAAGATCATGGCGAAGCCCTTGCCCGCGCCCATCTCCACCACCAGGTCCACCGGCAACAGGGCGATGACGCTGAAGGCCACCGCGCCGCTGGAGAACAGCACCCCGAGGAAGTTGCAGAAGCCGGACCAGAGCACCGCCGCATTGGGCGGCAGCGAGTGGGTGTAGATGACGGTGGCCACGGCGTTGGCGGTGTCGTGGAAGCCGTTGACGAATTCGAAGCCGAGGGCGATCACCAGCGCCAGGGCCAGGCCAGCGAAGGGCAGCCAGGTGGTGGGCGGGGACTGAGTATCGCTGACGTCGTTGTGGATACCGCCGAGGGTCACCGCCAGACCGGTCAGCAGCAGCACGATGAACAGTACGATCCGCAGCGGACCGGGTTTGCGCGAACTGTGCAGGGGATGGGACAGCGGCGACAGGGAAGCGGCTGGACTGGACGAAGGCATGGGGCGAACTCCGACACGGGATCCACCCACCCTGCGCTGCCGGCATGACGTTTTTACGTCAGCCAGATGGCCAGACGACGGATGACCGCCGCGGGCTTTTTTTTCAACAGAGACCCGGCCTGCTAGGCTGGGGGCTTTGCCCGAGGATCGCGTCGATGTCCCCCCGCTGGCTGCTCTGCCCTGTCTTGCTGCTGCCCCTTGTCTCTGGCGCCCTGGCCGCCACGGAGCCTTCACCGCGCAGTTGCGCCCAGGAAATCGGGCGGCAGCCGGCCCAGGCCCTGGCCACCCGCTGCCGGGCGCTCTCCCCCGCCACCCATCCGCCGTGCAACGCCGCCAACAGCTGCGCCCTGATGCAGGACGAGATCGCCCGCAGCTGCGCCCTGTACGGCGATGGCGAAGCGGCCAAGGAGCCGGGTTGCGGTCCGCTGCCCAGCAGCGCCGAGGCGGCGGCCGCCGTGGTCCAGCGCTACTACCGGGCACTGGATGCGCGGGACTACGGCACCGCCTGGCAGCAGTGGGGCCTGGACGGCCAGCCTGGCAACAGCTACGAGAAATTCCGCCAGGGCTATGCCAGGACCCGCAGCGTGCAGGTGACCCTCGGCCAACCGGGCCCGGTCGAGGGGGCGGCCGGTTCGAGCCATGTCAGCATCCCGGTGACGGTCAGGGCGCGCCTGGTCGACGGCACCCGCCAGACCTTCAGCGGCCACTATCAACTACGCCGGGTCAACGACGTCGACGGCGCCTCGGCCGAGCAGCGTCGCTGGCATCTGGAAGGTGCGCAGCTGAAGGCCGAGCGCTAGTCCGGTCCGATCTGCCGCAGCTGAGAGAGGCGACTGCGCGTCCGTGACATGTCGGCGATGTCGCTGTCGGCCAGGGTTTCGTCGAGGGGCGCGGCGCTGACCAGGAACAGCGCCAGGCGCCGGTCGTAGAGCACATCCACCAGATTGATGAACCGCTGCCGGGCGGCGGGACTGGCGTCGCGCAGCGGCGGCACGGCGTCCAGCAGCCAGCGCTGCCAGGTTTCGCTCAGGGTCAGGTAGTCGAGGACCGCGGTGGGGCCTTCGCAAAGATCGGCGAAGCTGAAGTGCAGCAGCCCATCCGCGGCGCTGACGGCAGGCAGGCTGCGATGCCCGACCGGTACCTCCACGCGTGTCTGCGCCAGCGGCGGCAATCCCAGCGCCTGGCGCTGCGCCGGAGTGCCAGGCCAGAGATAGGCGCCGACGCCGAAGGGATCGGGCTCGGCGGGACTGGCGCCGCGATAGTCCTGGGGACCGGCCACCGAGAGGATGTCCATGCGCGTCTCGATCAGCCTGATCGCCGGCAGGAAGCGCTCGTGGTAGAGGGGATTGGGCAGCAACCCCTCGGGCGGATAGTTGGAGGTGGTGATCAGCACCACGCCGCGGCTGAACAAGGCCTTGAACAGCCGGGTGATGAGCATGGCGTCGCCGATGTCATGCACATGGAATTCATCGAAGCAGAGCAGTCGGCAACCGTCGAGCAGTTCGTCCAGGCTGGCGGCCAGGGCATCACCGCCGGGCGGCTGGCGAAACATCCGCTCGTGCAGTTCGCGAAAGAAGGCATGGAAGTGCACCCGGCGCTTCTCGGCGAATGGCAGGGCGGCGAAGAAGCCGTCGAGCAGAAAGCTCTTGCCACGGCCTACCGGCCCCCAGAGATAGAGACTGCGTGGCGCCTGGCGGCGGAACAGCCGCGGACGCAGCAGCTCGTCGGCAAGCTGGGCGAAACGGTCGATGGCGGCCTGTTGCGCGGCATCCAGGGTGTAGCCACGGGCTTGGGCGAGCTGAGCGAAGTGTGCCAGCACCTGCTGGGCGGGCGAAGGAGACGTCATGCAGGCGGCCAGCCGAGAAAGATAGGGCGCTAATGAAGCTACAGCCGTCGCTGCCGGTCAAGACCGGCAGCGACGGTGCACTCAGGCCGCGGCGATGAACAGGCAGAGGCAGCAGAACATGCCGCCGGCCCAGACCAGCGAGCGGCGGGTGGCATGATCGCGGATGTATAGCCAGGTGTAGGCGATACGGCTGAGCAGGAAGAGAAAAGCCCAGAAGTTGATGGTGCCCTGCTCGGCGCCACCGGTGACGTGGGCGACGATCACCGCGGCGGCGAACAGCGGATTGATCTCGAAGGCGTTCTGCTGGGCGGCGTTGGCCCGGGCCCGGGCCCCTTCCAGCTTGCCGAGAAAGCTGCGCGGATCCCGGTTGTCATCAGGCGTGAAGCCGCTGCCCTTGAACTTGGCGTAGTAGGCCGCGCCATAGGGCACGAGGTAGACGAGGAAGATGCACCAGTAGGCGAAGGTCATGTCGGCGTCCCTGGAAGTGTGAGGGTTCGCCTATCTGACCCGCCCGACCGGGAAAAATCCACTCCGCTTCAGGCAGGCGTGCGGCTGTGGGTCCAGCGCGCCATGAGTGCGGTGGCCACCGCGCAGAGTGCCAATACCGCGCACATGGGCACCACGGTGCCATTGTGCAGCGCGCCCACGCTGCTGGAGGCCAGCGCTGCGAGGATGAATTGCAGACTGCCCATCAGCGCCGAGGCACTGCCGGCATTGGCGCCCTGCCCGGCCAGGGCGCAGGCCGAGGCGTTGGGCACGATGCCGCCGAGCAGGGCGATGGCGCAGAACAGCGGGATCATCAGCACCGGCAGCGCCTTGGGCTGGAAGGCCCCGACCAGCAACAGGATCAGCCCCGCCGCGGCATAGGCGACCACCGCGCGGCGCAACCAGAAGGCCGGTCCCTGGCGGACCACCAGGCGGGCATTGAGCTGCCCGAGCAGGATGAAGCCGGCGGCGTTGAGGCCGAAGACCCAGCCGTAGTGCTCGGGCGCGACGCCATAGAGCTCGATCAGCACGAAGGGCGAACCGGAGATGTAGGCGAACATCCCGGCCATGGCGATGCCGCCGGTCAGGGTATGGCCGATAAAGGTGCGATCGCGCAGCAGCCGCAGGTAGTTGCGCAGGGCACCCCGCAGCGGCGGCCGCGGATGGTGCGCCGGCAGGGATTCGGGCAGCCACAGCGCCACCGCGGTGCCGCAGGCAGCGGCGAACAGCGCCAGACTGACGAAGATCGCCTGCCAGCCAAAGGTGCTGAGCAGCAGACTGCCGGCGAAGGGCGCGATGATGGGCGCGATGCCGGTCACCAGCATGATCTGCGAAAAGGCCCGCGCCGCGGCCATCGGCTCGCAGAGATCCCGTACCACGGCCCGCGCGATCACCATGCCGGCGCAGCCGCCCAGGGCCTGGACGAAACGCGCGGCGATCAGCCAGGGCAGGCTGGGCGCCAGGGCGCAGCCCAGCGACGCCAGGCAGAACAGGCCGATGCCGATCAGCAGCGGCAGGCGGCGGCCGAAGCGGTCCGCCAGGGGGCCATAGAACAGCTGGCCGCTGGCGAGACCGGCGAAATACACCGCCAGACTCAGCTGCACGTGTTCGATATCGGTGGCGAACGACCGGACCAGCGACGGGAAGCTGGGCAGGTACATGTCGATGGCGAAGGGGGCGAAGGCCGAGAGGGCCCCGAGAATCAACAATAAGCGAAAGGTCATGAAGCCTGATCCGATGGAAGCGGAAGTGTCACGCAGTTACATACAATCATGTTTGTAAAAGCGGCGAGGCGCGCTAGACTGCGTGGCAGACCCACTGCCAGTCAGATCGCCCATGCGTCGTACGAAAGAAGAAGCCGAACAGACTCGCCAAGCCATTCTCGATGCGGCGGAAGCCCTGTTCCTGACCAATGGCGTGGCGCGTACCAGCTTGGAAATGATCGCCCGCGAATGCGGCGTCACCCGTGGTGCAGTGTACTGGCATTTCCAGAACAAGGCCCACCTGTTCCACGAAATGCTTAGCCAGATAAGGATCCCGGCCGACGAACTGACTGAGCGCCTGCGCGTCGACGGTGAGGAAGACAGCCTGCAACGGCTGTTCAAACTGTGCATTGAAGGCATGACGAAATTCACCCAGCCCGGCCGGGAGCAACGGGTGATGACCATCATGCTGCACCGCTGCGAATTCACCGAGGAGCTGCGCGAGGCCGAGGAGCGCGATCTGCAGTTCCTGCGGCAGTTCATCCGCATCACCGACGCCCTCTTCACCGCCCAGGCGCATCGCCTGCAGCCGGGCGTGACGCCGCAGTTGGCCAGCCGGATGCTGCACAGCCTGTTTCTCGGCACCCTCTCGGACCTGCTGCGCGACGAACAGACCTTCGCCCCGCTGCTGGCCGCCGATCAGGTGTTCACCACCTTCTTCCGCGCCATCGTGCGCGACTGGGTTCAGTCGCCGACGGTATAGCCCGCCTGCTCGATGGCCGCGCGAAAGGGCGCAGCCACCTCGGCGCTGTCGATGCGCACCTCGCCCGCCTGCAGATCCACCTCCACCCGGGCGCGATTGTCCACCTTGAGGACCGCGGCCTCGATGGCGCTCACGCAGTGGGCGCAACTCATTCCGATCACCTTGATGACATGCATGGTCTGCTCCTGTCTGTCTTGACCTCTTTCTCCTGACGCCAGCGCCAGGACCGGGTTCCAGTGTTGACCTTGACCCGAGGTCAAGGTCAACACTGTTATCAGGAGGTGCCCATGCACGAATTCGAACTCTCCATCAGCGGCATGACCTGCGCGGCCTGCGCCGGTCGGGTCGAGCGCGCCCTGCAGAAGGTCCCGGCGGTCAGCGCGGCCGGCGTCAACCTGGCCAGCGAAAAGGCCCGCGTCAGCGCACCGGGTGACGCGGCGCCGGCGCTGGCCGAAGCCGTCACCGCCGCCGGCTACCGGGTGGCCGAGGCCGAGCATGACCTGGCGCTGTCCGGCATGAGCTGCGCCAACTGCGCCGGGCGGATCGAAAAGGTCCTGCGTGCCGTGCCCGGGGTGCTGGCCGCCGAAGTCAACCTGGCCAGCGAAAAAGCGCGGGTCAGGACCCTGGCCGCGGTCGACACCCACACCCTGATCGCCGCGGTGGAAAGCGCCGGCTACGGCGCCCAGGATCGCCGCGCCGAAGACGAGCGTTCAGCCCCGGCGCGTCAGGGGATGCCCTGGGAGCATCTCGAATTGACCCTGGCGCTGCTGCTGACCGCACCGCTGATACTGCCCATGCTGCTGGCGCCCTTCGGCTGGCACCTGATGCCGCCCGCCTGGCTGCAATTCCTGCTGGCGACGCCCGTCCAGTTCATCGTCGGCGCGCGCTTCTATCGCGGTGCCTGGCATGCCCTGCGCGCCCGCAGCGGCAACATGGATGTGCTGGTCGCCCTGGGCACCAGCGCCGCCTATGGGCTGAGCCTCTATCTCTGGCTGGTCAAGGACAGCCCCCAGCTCTATTTTGAGACGGCGGCCATGGTCATCGCCCTGGTGCGCCTGGGCAAATACCTGGAGACCCGCGCCAAGCGCCGCACCGGCGCGGCCCTGCGCGCCCTGGAAGCCCTGCGCCCGGAAAGCGCCCGGCGCCTGGATGCGGCCGGCCAGGAAGAAGAGGTCGCCCTGAATCGCCTGCGCCCGGGCGACCGCCTGCAGCTGCGCCCGGGCGAGCGCATCCCCGCCGACGGCCGCATCCTGCAGGGCGAAAGCCAGGTGGACGAAGCCCTGCTCACCGGCGAAAGCCGCCCGGTCGCCAAGGGCCCCGGTGACGAGGTGGTGGGGGGCGCCATCAACGGCGAGGGCAATCTGCAGATCGAGGTCACCGCCCTGGGTGGCGAGACGGTGCTGGCCGGCATCATCCGCCTGGTGGAAGACGCCCAGGCCACCAAGGCGCCCATCCAGCAGCTGGTGGATCGGATCAGCCGGGTGTTCGTGCCGGTGGTGGTGAGCCTGGCCCTGGTCACCCTGCTCGGCTGGCTGCTGAGCGGCCACCCCCTGGAGTCCAGTCTGCTCGCGGCCGTAGCGGTGCTGGTCATCGCCTGCCCCTGTGCCCTGGGACTGGCCACCCCCGCCGCCCTCATGGCCGGTACCGGGGTGGCGGCGCGTCACGGCATTCTGATCAAGGACGCCGAGACCCTGGAGCGTGCCCAGGGCATCACCACCGTGGTCTTCGACAAGACCGGCACCCTGACCGCCGGCCAGTTGCGCCTCTGCCAGCTGGCCACGGCTCCCGGCATCGAGGAAGCCGACTTGCTGAGTCTGGCCGGTAGCCTGCAACGCGGCAGCGAGCACCCTCTGGCCGCCGCCGTGCTGCTGGCCTGTCGCGAGCGCGGCCTGGACACCCCACCGGCCCAAGACGTCCGCGCCCTCCCCGGCCGTGGCCTGCAAGGCCACTGGCAGACCCGCCCGCTGCTGCTGGGCAATGCCCGGTTGCTGGCCGAACAGGGGTCGGACGCCGGCGGCCTAGCCGAGACCGCCCGCGCCTGGGAAGACCAGGGGCTGACCCTGTCCTGGCTGCTGGAACGCGGCAGCCAGCCGCGGGTGCTGGGGCTGCTGGCCTTTGGCGATGCGCTGCGCCCGGGTGCTGCCGCGGCCATTGCCCAGCTGCGCCGCGACGGCATCGACAGCTGGCTGCTGACCGGTGACAACCGTGGCAGCGCCCGCCAGGTGGCCGCGGCCCTGGGCATCACCCAGTGGGAGGCCGAGGTGCTGCCCGCCGATAAGGCGGCCCTGGTGGCCCGGCTGCAGGCGACCCGGGGCGGCGTGGCCATGGTCGGTGACGGCCTCAACGACGCCCCGGCGCTGGCCGCCGCGGAGCTGGGCATCGCCATGGGCTCGGGCACCGCCGCCGCGCGCCACGCGGCTGGCATCACCCTCTTGCAGGAGGACCCGCGCCAGGTCGTCGCGGCGCTGGACATCGCCCGCCGTACCCAGCGCAAGATCCGCCAGAATCTGTTCTGGGCCTTCATCTACAATGTCATCGGCCTGCCGCTGGCCGCCCTGGGTCTGCTCGACCCGGTCTATGCCGGCGCCGCCATGGCCTTTTCCAGCGTCAGTGTCCTGGCCAATGCCCTGCTGCTCGGCCGCTGGCGCCCGTCCGGAGACCTCCCCTCATGAACATCGGTCAGGCCGCCAAGGCCAGCGGGCTCACCGCCAAGATGCTGCGCTACTACGAGCGGATCGGCCTGCTGGCCCCCGCCGGACGGACTGACAGCGGCTATCGCCAGTACGGCGCCGAAGACCTGCGGGTGCTGGCCTTCGTCCGCCGCTCGCGGGAGCTGGGCTTCAGTCTGGAAGAGATCCGCCAGTTGCTCAGCCTCTGGCAGGACCGGCAACGCGCCAGTGCCGACGTCAAGGCGCTGGCCAAGCGGCACATCGCCGAGCTGGATCTGAAGATCGCCGAACTGACCCGCCTGCGCAGCACCCTCGGCGAGCTGGTCTCCTGCTGCCATGGCGACGCCAGCCCCGAGTGTCCGATCCTCGATACCCTCGGCGGCTGACGCAACCGCCGAGGGCTCGCGGGGTCCATCTTTCTATCTCCCCGCTGCCGAGGTCGAGTCCATGCATACCCTGCACCACTACCAGATCAGTTACCGCTTCAACGGCGAACCCCTCACTCACGAGCTGGAGAGCTTCGAGCCGGTCACCGAAGAGGAAGCCGTACTGCAGCTGCTGATCAAGCACGTCGAGGAACCCCAGGTGGTGGTCGATGCGCCCTGGGAACGCCATGCCCAGCCGAGCATCGCCCGGCGCGCCCAGGAAGCCGGGCTGAGCGACATCGAGGTCAGCCAGCGGGACTGACGGCCGGCCCGGGCGGGTAGCTTTGCGCTATAATTCCGCGCTTTTGCCCCCTTCGCCGGAGACCTTCATGCCCCTGCCTCGCCTGCGCCTCAAAGCCAATGCCGACCGCCGTCTGCGCGCCGGGCACCTCTGGGTGTACAGCAACGAGGTGGACGTCGTCGCCACCCCGCTGACCGCCTTCGAGCCGGGCGATCAGGCCATCCTGGAAACCACCAGCGGCAAGCCGCTGGGCCTGGTAGCGCTGTCGCCCAACAACCTGATCTGCGCCCGCCTGTTCTCCCGCGACACCGGCTACCTGCTGGACAAGTCGCTGCTGGTGCACCGCTTCAAGGTCGCCCTGAGCCTGCGCGAGAGGCTGTTCGGCAGCCACTGCTATCGCCTGGTCTATGGCGATTCGGATTTCCTGCCGGGTCTGGTGGTGGATCGCTTCAACGA
The DNA here is from genome assembly GCF_000730625.1 of Pseudomonas oryzihabitans NBRC 102199. Taxonomy (GTDB): domain Bacteria; phylum Pseudomonadota; class Gammaproteobacteria; order Pseudomonadales; family Pseudomonadaceae; genus Chryseomonas; species Chryseomonas oryzihabitans. Next base: position 71,350 of record NZ_BBIT01000023.1, read on the forward strand.
CATCCTGGTGGTGCAGATCGCCTCGGCGACCATGGAGCGCCAGCGCGACGCCATCCTGGCCGCCCTGCTGCAGGTGTTCAAGCCTCACGGCGTGCTGTGGAAGAACGACGGCAGCGCCCGCGCGGCCGAGGGCCTTTCCAGCTACGTGGAAGTGGCCTATGGCGAGGTCCCCGACTGGGTGGCGCTGGAAGAGAACGGCGTGCGCTTCGAGGCGCCGGTGCGCGAAGGCCAGAAGACCGGCTGGTTCTATGACCACCGCCTGAATCGGGCGCGCCTGGCGCCCTATGTCGAAGGCAAGCGGGTGCTCGACCTGTTCAGCTACATCGGCGGCTGGGGCGTGCAGGCCGCGGCCTTTGGCGCCAGCGAGGTCATGTGCGTTGATGCCTCGGGCTTCGCCCTCGACGGCGTGGAGCGCAATGCCACCCTCAACGGCCTGGCGGAAAGGCTGGTCTGCGTCGAAGGCGATGTCTTCGAGGCGCTCAAGGAACTCAAGGCCGGCGAAGAGAAATTCGACGTCATCGTGGCCGACCCGCCGGCCTTCATCAAGAAGCGCAAGGACCTTAAGAACGGCGAAGCCGCCTATCGTCGCCTCAACGAACAGGCCATGCGGCTGCTGAACAAGGACGGCATCCTGGTCAGTGCCTCCTGTTCCATGCACCTGCCCGAAGACGACCTGCAAAACATCCTGCTCGGCAGCGCCCGTCATCTGGACCGCAACCTGCAGATCCTCGAACGCGGTGCCCAGGGCCCGGATCACCCGGTACACCCGGCGATCCCGGAGACCCGCTACATCAAGAGCCTCACCTGCCGGCTGCTGCCCAGCTGAGGCGCCAGGCAAAAAGAAAGCCGGACCAGGTCCGGCTTTTTCTTGCGTGTTCGACTGTCAGCTCAAGGCACGAATCAACTCGTCCTTCTTCATCCGCGAACGCCCACGAATGTCCTGCTCGGCGGCCTTCTTCACCAGTTCGTCGCGGGTCATGTCGCTGAGCGAGGTGCTGCCGCTGCGCGAACGCCGTGCCGAGGCCCGCCCGCTGTTGGGCGACTGGCCCTGCTTGGTGGCCACCGCCCGCCGTGCGGAGTCCTTGCGATCCGCGCGCTTGGCAGTACCGCTCTTGCTCTTGCCGGAGCCCGCTTTTTCACCACCGCCGGACTGCTTGTTCACCGTCGCCCAGGCCCGCGCTTCGGCTTCCTCCTTGGAGACGCCCTTTTTCTCGTAGCTCTCCTCGATGTGCTCGGCCTTGCGTTCCTGTTTGTCGCTGTACTTGGACTTGTCGCCGCGGGGCATGGCAGTCTCCTGGCTAGTCTTCCGCCTTGATGGTGGCCACATCGGCTGCCTTCACCCGTACATGACGACCCGCCACGTCGGTGAATTCATAAAAGCCGTCGGCCGTCTTGGTGTTGGGACGATCTTCGGTGATGTACTGGGTACCGTCCTGCAGGGTCACCACCGTCTCGGTGGAACAGGCCGTCAGCCCCAGCAGGGTCAGGGCCAGCAATCCACCACTCAGCAGGCGCTTCATGGCGCTTCCGGCGAGACGCGATGGATGGACACATCGTGCAGCGCCACCAGCGCCTGACCAGACTCGATATCGGCCAGGTGGAAGCGCTCGTCGTTGATCGCATCTAGGTGCCGGCAAGCCAGTTCGCGGACCACGTCGGTGATGGGTACGTCGAGATTGCTGATACGGTCGGTATAGCTTTCGCCCAGCAACTTGTAGTGGATTTCGTATTGGCTATCGGTGTCGTCACGCATGAGAGGTCTCCGCGAAAAGGCTGCCCGACTCGGGTTATTTCTATAGAGCCCGGGCAACCAGAGCGGTTCTTTTCCGCCCGTCAGACGCCGCCGAACGGTCGTCTGTCAAGTACCGCGAACCCGCTCTAGCGCAAGAGTTCAACGCCCTGCGCGCATCTGCTGCAATAGGGTGCTGCACTGGGCGCCCTGCTCGTTGCTCGGCGCCACCAGTGCCAGTAGACCGGCGGCCGGCGCCGCGAAGGTGGCGAGCAGTGCCGCCGCCGCGCCGCGTGCCGCCAGCGGCAGCGCCTTCACCCCTGGCGATTGATTCTTCAGGGTGCCGCGCACATAGAGCGGCGAGCGCAGCGAGAAGATGCGCAGGCCCTTGCTGTGGGGATCGACGGTGAGATCCAGTCGTTCGCTCGCCAGGTTGATGGTGCCGGTGATGTTGATCAGGGCGTTCTCGGTGTCGAGCACGAAGACCTGGGGCTGCACCAGGCCCTTCTTGAAATCGAGATCGGCGACCGCGCAATTGATCTCCACCTCGTCATCGCCGAACAGCCGATCGACCAGATAGTTGCCGACGTTGAGTCCGGCGAGCTCCATCAGGCTGCGGCTGATGCGGCCGTCGTTCATCAGCAGCTTGAGTTCGCCGTTGCTGGTGCCAAGCAACGCCGCCACCGAGTTGCCGGTGCCACTCAGGGTGGCATCGCCATTGAGTTCGCCCATGCTGCGCTTCATGGTCTCCACGGTGGGGAACAGCTGGTTCAGCTTGACCCGGCGCACATGCAGATCGACCCGCCCTTGCAGGGGCGTCTTGTCGCCTTCCAGGCGCACCGTGGTGTTCAGATCACCCCCAGCCACGCCAAAGCGCAGGGGGTCGAGCAGCAGCACGCCATCGGTCAGGCGCACGTGGGTGTTGAGATCGGTGATCGGCAGCTGCGCGTTCTGCACGATGCGCTTGCCGGTGAAACGCACGTCCGCATCCATGGCGCGCCAGCGCTCGGTGCGGAATTCGGAGACCGGCAGGGCCTTGTCCGCCGGCTGCTTGTTGGTTTCGCCCTTGGCCGCCTGCTGTTCCTTGGTATCGGCGCCGATCAGCGGCGCCAGGTCCTCGAACAGCAGCTGATCAGAGCGCAGGGTGCCACTGAGCTTGGGCCGTGGCTTGCCGCCGGTGAACAGCACCTCGCCGTGCAGGTCGCTCTTGCCGACCCGGCCATTGAAGTCTTCGTAGCTGAAGCGCGCGCCCGCCGGATCATTGAGCTTGACCGTAAGATGGCCATCGGTGGCATAGGGCGCCGTCTCCGGCAGGGTGACCCCGGTCAGCGGATAGAGCTGCGCCAGGCTCTTGCCCTCCAGCACCAGGTGCAGATCCAGGGCACCCAGGCGCCGCGGATCGGTCAGGGTGCCAAAGACCTGGGCGCGGGTCTCGCCGGCACGGGCATCGAGCTGGATGGGAAAAGGCACATCGGCGTCCTGCAGCGCCAGCAGTCCGCCGATCTGGCCACGGCCACTGACCGGCACCTGCTTGTAGCTGCCTTCCACCGCCAGGGCGAACTGGAAGGGCTGGGTCTGCTTGACGTGGGAGCGCTGGCGCGAGGTGCCCTGCTTGCCCACCAGGTCGGCATAGGCGATGGGGGCGTCCAGGGAGGTGATCCGCGCGCGCAGCCGAGTGGCGGTCTGGGCATCGTCGAAGCCGACCTGGCCGGCGTCGAAGCCTATGGTGCCGATATCCACGGTCCAGGCCGAGGGTTCGGCCTTGGGGTCCTTCTCGGCGGTCTCGAAGGTCCAGCTGTTACGGCCATCGGCCAGCCGCTGGGCATTGACCACCGGCCCCGTGAGGTCGATGCGCGGGATATAGATCTGCTTGGCCAAGAGCGCCAGCGGCGAGATCCGCAGCTGAACCCGGTCGAGGTGAACGAAGGTCTTTTCCTTGGCCCAGTCCGGATTGCCCAGGGTCAGGTCTTCGGCGGCGATGTGGGGCCAGGGAATCCAGGCGCGCCAGCCGCCCTGATCCGGCTCGCGGTGCCAGACCACGCCCAGGTTGCCCTCGATGGCGAAGGGGCGGTGCAAGGCGCTCGACACCTGCTCGTTAATGGTCGGCTTGAGCCGATTCCAGTCGAAGGTGGCGAGCACCACCACCAGCACTACGAGCAGCAGCAGGATGATTCCCAGCAGCCAGGCGAGGATCTTGCGTGGGCGCGTCATGGCCGCCTCCTTGGATTTCCGTTCCCTCTTGGGTCTGCTCAGCGCAGCGGGGTTCCCTGGATAGACATCATGTCTTGCGCTGACGCAGTGCCAGCAGCGCCACCGCCACCCCGATCAGGGTCAGCAGCAGCAGGCTGCCGCGCAGGCCCACCTGCCCCGCCACGGCGCCGATCAGCGGCGGACCGAGCAGAAAGCCGAGATAGCCGGCCGTGGCGGTCATGGCGATGCCGGCAGCCGGTGTCTCGGCCACCTGGCCGGCGGCGCTGAAGGCTGCCGGTACCACATTGGACAGGCCCAGGCCGACCAGGGCGAAGCCGAGGATCGCGGTCCCGGGCGCCGGCAGGAGGACCGCCAGGGCCAGGCCCAGGGTCGCCAGCAGGGCGCCGCCAACGATCACCCGAGGACCGCCGAAGCGGCCGCGGATGCCGTCGCCGAACAGCCGGCCCACCAGCATGGTCAGTGAAAAGGCCGCATAGCCCAGGGTGGCCACCACCGGACTCGCCCCGCCTACCTGGCCCAGGTAGACGGCGCTCCAGTCGGTCATGGCGCCTTCCAGCATCAGGCAGCCCAGCGCGATCAGCCCCAGTGCCAGCACTCGCCGATCCGGCAGGCGCAGGGCATGACTGACCGGACTGCGATCGCCTTCGTCCAGGGCCAGGGCGGCGGGCAGGGCCAGCACCAGCGCCACCAGGGCGGCGGCCAGCAGTACCGCCAGCGCCGAGGCGCCCAGGTGCAGCACCAGGGCCCCCAGGCCGGCGCCGAGAAAGCCACCCAGGCTGAAGGCGGCGTGGAAGGACGACATCAGCGGACCATTCCAGCGGCTTTCGACATCGCTGGCATGGGCGTTCATGGCCACGTCGATCAATCCGTTGCAAGCGCCGAGCAATAGCGCGCAGGGCAGCAGCCAGCCCAGCGACGGCGCCACCCCGGGCCCGCTCAGCACCAGCACGAAGGTCAGGATGCTCAGGCGGGTCAGGCGGCCGGTCCCTCCCAGGCGCGGCACCAGCACCCCGGCGAAGGGCATGGTCAGCAAGGCGCCGAGGGCGACCGCCAGCAGCACCAGACTCAGCTGGCCGTCGCCCAGCAGCAGATCGCGCTTGAGTTCGGGAATGGCCGCCGCCCAGCCGCCGATCCCGCAGCCGTTGGCGAGAAAGACGGTAAAGGTGGCGCGACGCTGGCGATGCAAGACGGCGGAAGTCATGGCGATCCTTGGGTGAGCGGGCTAGCGATCGCTGGCGAGCGAATGCAATTGCAGCCCGGCGTCACGATAGGGTTGCAGACGCTCCTCGCTCAGCCCAGGTTCCAGCACCAGGTGGTTCAGCTGATCGAGGCGGAGCACGTGATAGAAGGCCACGCTGTCGAGCTTTTCGGCGGTCACCGCGACGGCGACCTGACCGCTCTGCTCGGCCACGGCCACCTTGAATTCGGCTTCTTCCAGGTCGAAGCCGGTCACCCCGGTTTCCACCGCCAGGGCGCAGGTCCCGAGAAAGGCCAGATCGGCGCGCACGCCGCGCAGATCGCGCAGCGCCCGGGCGCCCAGGCAGGCGCCCGATTCCGGCGCGGCCAGGCCGCCGATCATCAGCACCCGGATGCCCGGGCGCTGCAGCAGCGCCGCGGCGATCACCGGCGCATTGGTGGCCACGGTCAGGTCGAGATCCGTGGGCAGCGCCTGGGCGATGGCCAGATTGGTCGAGCCGGCATCCAGCAACAGCAGTTGCCCGCGCTGCACCAGCCTGGCCGCGGCCAGGCCCAGCGCCTGCTTGGCCGCCTCGTCCTGGCCGATACGCGCCGGCAGCGCCTCCGGTGGCGTCAGCAGCGAGAGCGCCCCGCCATACACCCGGCGGCACAGCCCCTGGCGGGCCAGCTCACGCAGGTCGCGACGCACGCTGTCTTCGGAAATGCCCCAGGTCGCGGCCAATTCGGCGGACAGGACCCGGCCCTGTTCGCGCAGCAGGGCCAGGATCGCGGCCTGGCGTTCTTCGGGAAGGTGAATGGCAGTCATGGCTGATACTCCAGGAAGATCAGCAGATCATGCACAATCATTTACGAACGTGCAACATCATGCACTGGATGACATCTTGCTCCTGGCATCCAGCCAGCGGCCGCCAAAGACGTTGATCAGCAGGCCGAGCATGACCGCCACGCCACCCACTTCCTGCTGGAGGGTCATCTGCTCACCGAGCAACACGGCGGCCGAGGTCAGCCCCACCACCGGCACCAGCAGGGAAAAGGGCGCCACCTGGCCGGCCGGATAGCGTGACAGCAGCCGACTCCAGATGCCGTAGCCGACCAGGGTGGCGATAAAGGCCAGGTAGACGATGGCGAAGATCGAACCGGCCGACAGCGAGGTCAGCGCCGTGGCGATCTGCTCGGGACCTTCCAGTAGCAGCGACAGGACGAAAAAGGGAATGGGCGGAATCAGGCTGCCCCAGACCACCAGGCCGAGCATGTCCACCTTGCCGATCTTCTTGGTGACGATATTGCCCAGTCCCCACATGGCCGCCGCTGCCAGGGTCAGCAGGAAGCCGGCCAGGGTCATGGTGACGCCATGCTCGGTACCGATCAGCAGCAGGCCCAGCGCCGCCACCAGCAGCCCGACCAGGCTCGCCCGGCGCACCTTCTCACCGAGAAAGGTCGCCGCGAATGCCAGGGTGAAGAAGGCCTGGGCCTGCAAGACCAGCGAGGCCAGCCCCGCCGGCATGCCCACGTACATGGCCGAGAACAGGAAGGCGAATTGACCCAGGGAAATGGTCAGGCCGTAGGCCAGCAGCAGTCGCCAGGACACCTGGGGACGCCGCACGAAGAGGATGGCCGGAAAGGCCGCCAGGCAGAATCTCAGGGTGCCCAGCAGCATGGGCGGCACGCCATGCAGGCCGAGCTTGATGACGACGAAGTTCACCCCCCAGGCCAGAATGACGACCAGTGCCAGCAACAGATCCCGGGGTGCCATCGACAACTCCTTGAACGCATTCAGATAGTTAGGCGGCTACCCTACTCCTTTGCGCCCGCGCTGCGGCGTCACAGTTGCACACAAATTCGGCCAGTCACTCTGCATGCAAAGAAAAACCGCAGCCTGGGCTGCGGTTCGTCGGGATCAGGCGCTGCGCTTGTCACGCAGGGGGTCATGACCCCAGTTCATCAGCGACTTGCGCCAGCGCGAGTCTTCGATGTCGCCGTCCGGTCGCTGCTTGAGGTGGCGATGCACATAGCCGATGACCTTGCGCATGGCCTTGTAGTCGTCGTCTTCCAGCTCGGCCTGGCGCTTGCCCTTGAGCTCGAGGATGCGCTCACCCATGGCATGACCGACCGCCTTGCCGTCGTTGGCGGCCTTGACCTTCTTGCCACCCTTGGTCATGCCCACGCCCTTGCTGGTGTCACCGCTGAGCCATTTGCGCAGCTGACTCGGGGTCATGTTGACCACCTGCTTGAACTCGCTGCGGACCTCTTTCTTGTCGTCGTTGGAAGCCTTCTTGGTGCTCATTTTTCACCTGCCTTTTGCAACGCCTTCACCAGTTCGTCTTTCTTCATGCGCGACCGGCCCCGCACCTCGCGGCGCGCCGCACGCTTCATCAGCTCGTCCTTGGTCAGACCGGCCAGGCCCGACCCACGCGCCGCCGCCGTCTTGCGCGCCACGTCGGCCGGCTGCTTGGAATGCTGCTTGCCGCGGCGCGTGTCACGGCGCTTCTTGGCGATGGTGCGCTGGTACTCTTCCTTGCTCAGGGAGTCCCGGGCCTTTTCCGGCAGATAGCGCTCGCCGGTCTCCTCGGATTTCTTGCCGGAGCGGGTGTCCCACTTCTCGTCGGTCCACTGCTGCAGATGATTGTCCTTGCCCTTGCCGCCCTGGTATTCACCACCGCGCTTCTGGTACTCCTGGGAGGCCAGCTGCGCCTTGCGCGCCGACCACTGACCGGGCTTGCCGCCCTTGTCGCCCTCGGTAATCTCTTTCTTCACCTTTTCCCAGAGTTCGGGATCGCTCTTCTTGGCCGTCGCACTCATGGCTCACCTCAGGTTGGGGATCACTGCAGTCGCTGTCTCTAGGATGACTGTCCAACCGAAACGGGGGTTCGCGCCAGGCGACGAATGCCCCTACCCTGCGTCTTCCGGTATCCAGAGAAAGTCATGTCCCTCGTCACCCTGCTCCGCCGTCGCCTGATCCCGCTGCTCTTCGTCACCCTGCTGGTCGGGGTCGGGGTCCCCTATGGCTGCTCGGAACTGGCCTATCGCGAACGCCAGTGGGTGTTCAGCATCGAGCCGGGCAATGCCAGCTGGTTCACCGGCGTGCCGGAAGGCGTCCGCCAGTTCAACCTGCCGGTGCCGGACGGCCTGACCGGCACCGACTACCTGCACGCCTGGTGGTGGCCCGCCCGCCGTCCGGACGCCCCCGCCCTGCTCTATCTGCACGGCACCCGCTGGAATCTCACCGCCCAGGTCCGGCGCATCGCCACCCTTCGGCAAATCGGCTATTCGGTGCTGGCCATCGACTATCGCGGCTTTGGCGAAAGCCCTGGCGACGTGCCCTCCGAACGCAGCGTCTACCAGGACGCCCGGGTCGCCTGGAAGCACCTGCAGAGCCTGCAGCCCGATCCCCGCAAGAGATACATCTATGGCCACTCACTGGGCGGCGCCGTGGCGGTGGACCTGGCCTGGCGCATCGCCCGCGACGGGGATCCCACCGGCGACTACCCCGCCGCGGCCGGTCTGATCATCGAATCCACCTTCACCACCCTGGCCGATGCCGCCTCTGCGGTGGTCGACACCCGCTTTCCCCTGCGCTGGCTGATGTCGGAGAAATTCGATTCCCTGGACAAGATCCCGGACATCCATATCCCGGTGCTCATCGTCCACGGCAGCGACGATCGCTATGTCCCTCCCCGCTTCAGCGAAGCCCTCTATGCGGCGGCCCGGCCGCCCAAGCGCCTGCTGCTGATCCCCGGCGGGACCCACTCCAACAGCATGGTGATAGGCACGCGCGACTATGCCGCCGCCTTGCGCGAGCTGTTCGGCGGCGCGCACCTGAGTGAAGCGGAAAAGGAGCAATCATCGACGGGAGGCTAGAGACTTTCTGAAAGGCATCGACAGCGCTGATAGTCACTATCTCGCCAGTCTATTTTTTTCGAGCGGTCCTGCTCGGGATACTGAACTCACTCCAGCACAGTTTCCCCAGAGGACACCATCATGAACCTGCGTATCGCCTTCGGTTTCGCCCTGACCGCCCTGGCCCTGAATACCTTCGCCCAGGACTTCGCCTTCACCCCCAGCGCCGCCACCCAGGTCGCCGAGGAATCCAGCCAGCGCCCGCTGGGCCAGCTGATCAAGCAACAGCAGCAGCGCCTGCAGCAGCGCACCCTGGCCGAAGAATCCAGCCTGCGTCCCCTGGGTGAAGTCATCAAGCAGCAGCAACGCCAGGTGCAGGAACGCCGGATCGCCGAGGAATCCAGCCTGCGCCCCCTGGGCCAGGTGATCGAAGACCAGCAGCAGCGCCTCGGTGACGATACGGTGGCCGAAGAATCCAGCCAGCGTCCCATGGGTCGGCTGATCGACCGTCAGCAGCATCGCCTGCAGGATGACGCCCTGGCCGAAAACGGTTCGGCCCAGACCCTCGACCGCCTGATCAAGGCCGGCCAGACCCGCCAGGCCTGAGCCCTAGCCGTCCCTTCCTGCCCGGCCTTGCGCCGGGCTCGCTCAGTGGCTCTTCTCGCCACCCGGCCCGATACTGGCCGGCGCCTCCACCACCAACTCCTGCGGCACCTCGTCGATGCGCGGATCCAGTGCCGCCGCCATCGGACTCACCGTATCCGGCATGGCCACGTGATGCAGCGGCGCCTCGTCCAGCCGGTGTTCGCCACTGACGAAGCGGGGCTGCACGAAGACGATCAAAATCACCGCATAGGCCGAGGTCAGCACATAGAAGGTGCCCGGGCCGAAATGCTCCATGGCCGCACCGGCCAGCAGCGGTCCGATACAGGCACCCACGCCATAGGTGGTCAGCAGCATCGCCGACAACTCCACGCGCCGCTCGGGTTCGACATGGTCGTTGGCAAAGGCCGTCGCCAGCGGATAGAGGGTAAACAGCAGCATGCCCGAGACGAAGCCCGCGGCCAGCAGCCAGGGATAGGGCAAGGTGATCAGTCCCCACAGCGGTACCGCCGCCAGGCACAGCAACACCGCATTGGCGCGGATCAGCTTGCAGCGATCGAGGCGATCCGACAGCCAGCCCAGCGGCCACTGGGCGCAGAACCCCGCGACGATGCACAGCCCCACATAGAAGCTCGATTGCGCCGTATCCAGGCCACTGCGACTGGCGAACACCGGCGCCAGGCCATAGAAGCCCCCCACCAGCAGCCCCGCGGTAAAGATGGTCACCAGCGACTGGGGCACCCGCTGCCAGAAGAAACGGATCTCCAGCGGTGCCGCCACCAGCTTGGCCGGGTGCACCCGCCGGGTCATGGCCAGGGGAATCAGGCAGGAGGCGAAGCAGATGGCCACCAGCAGCAGCGGCTTGTAGTCGAGTTGCGGATGCCAGGCCAGCAGCGCCTGGCCGATCACCAACCCCAGGTCCACCGCCACCATGTAGCCGGCGAACACCTTGCCACGCTGGTGATTCTCCGCCTGCTCGTTGAGCCAGCTCTCGATCACCATGTACTGATTCATCATCACCACGCCCATGACGAATCTGAGCGCGATCCAGACGTTCAGGTCATCGATCAGGGCATGGATGAGCACGGTGACCGTTGCCGCACCGGCGCAGGCCACATAGGAGCGGATATGGCCGACACTGGCGATCAGTCGATGGCCGAACTTGCCGCCGCACACCAGCCCGAAGTAATAGGCCGCCATCAGGGCGCCGGTCCACAGGTCCCCCGCCCCCTGCTCGGTCAGTCGCAGACCGATATAGGTGGTGAAGAGACCGGAGCCGGCCAGCATCAGGAGGGTGGCGAAATAGAGCGCAGGAAAGGTAACGAGAGGGCTGAACATCAGAGATCACATGAAGAGAAACGAAAAAGCCGGAGCGGAGCAGCGGTGCTGAGCGTCGGGATGGGGGAAGGGAAAGCTGTCGAAAGCAGGTATGCCGGACTACTCCGGCTCTTGCCGCCGATTGGTCTCGGTACGCTGGCGCTGCCGCCACTGGTCCAGATAGACCACCTGGCCATGCTCGGGCTTGGCCTGATAGGCAGGCGCCGAAGCCACTACCGAATCGGCCGTCGGGCGTTCGACCTCGGGTACCACGAAGGGGGCGAATTCGACCTTGGCCAGGGTCTTGCCGAACAGGGCCAGAGAGGCGTCGAGCCGCTCCTCTCCCGTCACGGTGAATTCGAAGGAAAACAGTCGCGCCAGGCGCTTGCGTCCTTGGGCATCGGCCAGCCAGCGAAAGCGCGAGAAAGCCACGGCGCCATCGAGCAGCAGCACCTTGCGGCGGCGACACTCCTGCTCGGCCAGCAGCAGCGCGCGCTCGCGAATGCCATGGGCATGCCAGAACCACAGACCAATGCCGACCGCGCCCAGCAACAGGCAGAGATTACCTAGCGTCAGCATCTTCGCTCCTCATCGAAGGGTACCGCCGTCACTGACGCCGCGCAGCGTCACCAGATGCCGTCTCGTTCAACAGGCGAATGTTCTCACGCTCGCCTTTGTACAGCGCCAGAGGGGCGATTTCCTTACCCAGCAACGGCACCTGCTGTTGGTGCCATATGTAGTAGAAAACGTTCAGTACCACCAATAGCAGAAACAACCAACGCATCATTCGTTCTCGAGCGGACACGCCAAAGCCAATCCAGCAAACACCATATCGGGCACGATCCGCGCGCCCGGAACGACATGTTTGACCAGTTCCGCGTCACCCCCGGTCAGAAAGATCTCGCACCCTTCGGCGAACATTTCCTGAGCCAGTTCGTATTGGGTACGGACGAAACCCTTGAGCATGTACAGACACCCACGCTCCACGGCCTCGATGGTCGTGCGTCCCGGCGCCTCGTAGCGTTCACCACTGGCCCAATGTGGATCGTAGCGGATCCGACGGGTATGGGTCTGCAGTTCCCGACGCATCAACGGAATCCCCGGACAGATGAACCCTCCCTGATGCTCGCCCTGGGCATCGACCAGATCCGCGGTGACCGCCGTCCCCAGGTCCAGGACCACGCAGGCCTTGCCCTCGGCCAACTGCACCGCGGCCAGGATCACCAGCCAGCGATCCATGCCCAGACGCTGATGGTCACGATAGCCATTGCGCACGCCATTCCACACCTCGACCGGCAGGGCCTGGTGACAGGCGATGCCAAAGGTAGCGGTGAGCCGCTCCTTGAGCTGCTGAGTCTCTTCGTCGCTGCGCACGCTGACCAGTCGGCAGGCCGCCAGGGCAGGACTGTCCGGCAGGGAGAGCGCCGCGATCAGGGCGTCGTCGCTGTCGACGATGCCGGTATCGACCACCTCGGCACCGGCCGCGAGCAGGCGCCACTTGATGAGGCTGTTACCGCAATCGAGTTCAAGAATCATGATCTAGGCTCAGGCTCAATTCGCCACCGCTGAATGCCTGCGTCTGACCGTCTACATGCATGAGAATAGCCCCATCTTCGGCAACTCCTGCCACTGTGCCCTGGATACAGCGAACCCCCGAAGACAGGGTTACCGCTCGACCTTGCCAGCCATGATAACGCTCCCACTCGCTGCGCAGGGCGGCGAATCCGGACCGGCGATGAATCTGCCACAGACTGTCGATTTCCCGGAGCAGCAGACTGGCGACCTGGTTGCGGTCCTGCAGACCGCCCAAGGCCTCGGCCATGGAGATCCACGGCTGATCGATGTTGTCGGCCAGACGCATGTTGACGTTGATACCGATGCCGATGATGGCCTGGCAGACGTCCTGCGGATCACCCGACAACTCGATGAGGATGCCGGCCAGCTTGCGCCCGCGGACCAGGACGTCGTTGGGCCACTTCAGGCAGGCGTCCTCGACGCCCAGCTGTTGCAGGGTACGGATCACCGCCAGGCCCATGGTCAGGCTCAGGGCCTGCAGTTTCTGGATCCCGCCCGGGCTGGAGACCACGGCGGTAAGATAGAGATTCTTGCCATAGGGGCTGACCCAGGCGCGGCCACGACGACCACGACCGGCCTGCTGATGCTCGGCCAGCAAGGCGAATGGCGGTTGCTGCTGCGGCAGACAGCGTTGCGCCTCGGCATTGGTGGAGTCTATGGAGGCCAGGACCGTTACCGGCCAACCGCCCTCCTGCGCGATCCGCTCGGCATCGAGCAGCGACAGGGGCTCCTCCAGGCGGTAACCCCGTCCCGGAACCTTGAACACCTCGACGCCCAAGTCATCTTCCAGCGTCTTCAGCCGCTTCCAGATGGCACTTCTGGAGACGCCCAAGGCTTCACCAAGCTCGACGCCGGAATGAAATTTTCCATCACTCAGCAGTTTCAGCAACGGCATCCCGAACTCCGTTCGACTTTCTTCCGCCCCAAAGACAACACCCCCGTC
>NZ_BBIT01000022.1 GCF_000730625.1 Pseudomonas oryzihabitans NBRC 102199
GTCTCTAGCTCGCGAGCCCTTGAACAGGCTCTCCGGCGTTCGTGCTAGAGTGGCCGCATTTTGCGGCAGGGGTAACGGTCTCGTGTTCGAAATGGTCAAAGCGGGCGGCTGGATGATGCTGCCGATCATTCTCAGTTCCATCCTGGCCACGGCCATCATCGCCGAGCGGCTGTGGACCCTCAGGCGCAGCCGGGTCGCACCGCCGACGCTGCTCGCTCAGGTCTGGCGCTGGATCCAGGACAAGCAGCTCAATGCCGAGCGGCTGCGCGAATTGCGCGCCGGATCGCCCCTGGGCGACATTCTCGCCGCGGGCCTGGCCAATTCCCGCCATGGCCGCGACATCATGAAGGAAGCCATCGAGGAAGCCGGTAGCCGCGTGGTGCACGACCTCGAGCGCTACCTCAACACCCTCGGCAGCATCGCCGCCCTGGCGCCCCTGATGGGTCTGCTGGGTACGGTGTTCGGCATGATCGACATCTTCAGCGCCTTCATGAACGACGGCATGGCCAATGCGCCCATCCTCGCCGGTGGCATCTCCAAGGCCCTGGTCACCACCGCCACCGGCCTGCTGGTGGCGATTCCCGCGGTGTTCTTCCATCGCTACCTGCTGCGCCGGGTCGATGAGCTGGTGGTGGGCATGGAGCAGGAAGCGGTCAAGCTGGTGGACATCCTTCACGGCGATCGCGAGGTGGACGTCCGCGAAGGAGCCCCGGCGTGAAATTCCGTCGCCGCGCCGGGGGCGCCGCTCGCGAAGAGATCTATATCAACCTGGCGTCCTTCATCGACGTCATCTTCGTCCTGCTGCTGTTCTTCGTGGTGACCGCCACCTTCAGCAAGCCCAGCCAGCTGAAGATCGAACTGCCCGAGGCCGATAGCGCCGCTGCGGCCGCCAATCAGGGCAAGATCCTGGAAATCAGCATCACCGCCGAAGGCCAGATGGCGCTCAACGGCCAGACCCTGGCGCGCAACGACCTGACCGGCCTGACCACCGCGCTGCAGCGGGAATCCGGCGGCGACAACAGCCTGCCGCTGGTGATCACCGCCGATGGCCGCGCCACCCACCAGGCGGTGGTCATGGCCATGGACGCCGCCGGCAAGCTGGGTTTCAGCCAGTTGCGCATCACCACCCTCGAGGCCCAGGCGAAACGGCCGTGAGCCTGGGCGAGCGCCTGGTCCGCGCCTGGTACCAGGGGCATCCGGCCCTGGGCCTGCTGGCGCCGCTTGAAGCCCTCTATCGCCGGGTCGCCCGGCGCAAGCGCCAGCGTTTCCTGGCGGGGCAGGGCAGCATCCATCGCGCGCCGGTACCGGTCATCGTGGTGGGCAATCTCACCGTGGGCGGTACCGGCAAGACGCCCATGATCCTCTGGCTGATCGGCCACCTGCGCGCCCGTGGGCTCAAGGTCGGGGTGGTCAGCCGCGGCTATGGCGCCACGCCGCCGAGTCTGCCCTGGCGGGTGCGGGCCAGCGACACCGCCGCCGTCGCCGGCGACGAGCCGCTGCTGATCGTGCAGCGCACCGGGGTGGCGCTGGTGACGGATCCCGACCGCGGTCGCGCCGTCGAACGCCTGCTCGCCGAAGAATCGCTCGACGTCATCCTCAGCGACGACGGCCTGCAGCACTATCGCCTGGCCCGCGACCTGGAGCTGGTGATGGTCGATGCGGCGCGCGGCTTCGGCAACGGTCGCTGCCTGCCGGCCGGCCCCCTGCGCGAACCCCTGGAGCGCCTGGCCGAGGTGGACGCCGTGATCCACAACGGCGCCGCGGTCGATCCGGCCGACGGCTTCGGCTTGACCCTGCAGCCCAGTGCCCTGGTCAATCTGCGCAGCGGCGAGACGCGACCGCTGGATTTCTTTCCGCCGGGGCAGCGCCTGCACGCCCTGGCCGGCATCGGCAACCCCGGGCGTTTCTTCGCCACCCTCGAAGGACTACACTGGCAGCCGTTGCCCCATGCCTTCGCCGATCACGCCACCTACAGCGCCGCGGACCTGACCTTCACCCCCGCGCTGCCGCTGGTGATGACCGAGAAGGACGCGGTCAAGTGCCGGTCCTTCGCCGCCGCCGACTGGTGGTACCTGGCGGTGGACGCCCAGCCCTCGGCCGCCTTCGTCGCCTGGCTGGACGGGCGTCTCGACCGACTCCTGCCCGAACACTCTCACTGACGGAACCTCTGCCCATGGATCTCAAGCTGCTGGACATCCTTGCCTGCCCCCTGACCAAGAGCCCGCTGATCTTGAGCGACGACAAGACCGAGCTCATCAGCAAGGCCGCCGGCCTGGCCTTCCCGATTCGCGACGGCATCCCGGTGATGCTGGAAAGCGAGGCGCGCATCATCACCACGGACGAGCGTCTGGATAAATGAGCGCCGCCTTCACCGTCGTCATTCCGTCGCGAATGGCCAGCACCCGGCTGCCCAACAAGCCGCTGCTCGACATCGCCGGCAAGCCGATGATCCAGCACGTCTGGGAGCAGGCCCGCCGCAGCGGCGCCGAGCAGGTGGTGGTGGCGACCGACCACGACGACATCCTGCGTGCCTGCGAAGGCTTTGGCGCCAGGGTCCTGCTGACCCGCGCCGACCATGCCTCGGGCACCGATCGCCTGGCCGAGGTGGCCGAGCTGCTCGGCCTGGCCAGCGACGCCCTGGTGGTCAACGTCCAGGGCGACGAGCCGCTGATTCCGCCGGCGGTGATCGACCAGGTGGCGGCCAACCTCGCCGCCCATCCCGAAGCCGGGGTAGCCACCCTGGCTGAGCCGATCAGTGACGTCGATAGCCTGTTCAATCCCAATGTGGTCAAGGTGAGCACCGACGTGAACGGCCTGGCACTGACCTTCAGCCGGGCACCGCTGCCCTGGGCGCGCAACGCCTTCGCCAGCGATCGCGCGCAGCTGCCCCAGGGCTTTCCCTATCGTCGCCACATCGGCATCTACGCCTACCGCGCCGGCTTCCTTGCCGATTTCGTCAGCTGGGGCCCCTGCGCCCTGGAAGAGACCGAAGCCCTGGAGCAATTGCGCGCTCTCTGGCACGGCGTGCGCATCCATGTCGCCGATGCCCTGGAAGCGCCCCAGGCCGGCGTGGATACCCTGGAAGATCTCGAACGCGTCCGTCGCCTGCTGGGAGCCTAGATGACCCTGCGCATCCTGTTCGTCTGCATGGGCAACATCTGCCGCTCGCCCACCGCCGAAGGCATCCTCAGGGCCAAGCTGGACGCCGCCGGCCTTGCCGAGGCTGTGGACCTGGACTCGGCCGGCACCGGCGACTGGCATGTCGGCAAGGCACCGGATTCCCGGGCCATCCAGGCCGCGGCCGGTCGCGGCTATGACATCGCCGACCTGCGCGCGCGCCAGGTCGCTGAGGACGATTTCCAGCGCTTCGACCTGATCCTGGCCATGGACCAGGACAACCTCGCCTGGCTGGAACAGTTGCGTCCGGACGAGGGCGCCGTGCCCGAGCTCTTCCTGGCGCGCCAGGGCCTGGCGGTGGACGAGGTGCCCGATCCCTATTACGGCGGTACAGCTGGCTTCGAGCGGGTCCTCGACCTGCTGGAAAGCGCCTGCGATGGCCTGGTCGCCGAGGTGGCTGCCCGTCATGGTCGCTGAGCTGCAACAGCTGGTTCCGCTGCAGGGCCTCAATACCTTCGGTCTGGTGGCAGAAGCCGATCGCTATCTGGAAGCCGCCAGTGACGCCGAGGTCCGCGCGGCCCTGGCGCTGGCCCGACAGCTGGGCGTGCCCCTGCGGGTGCTGGGCGGTGGCAGCAACCTGGTCCTGCCCGAACGGGTCGAGGGCCTGGTGCTGCGGCTGACCTCGCGCGGTATCCGTCTGCTGGCGGAGGAGGGCGATGCCCTGCTGGTGGAAGCCGAAGCCGGCGAGCCCTGGCACCCCTTCGTCATGGCCACCCTGGCCAACGGCTGGTACGGCCTGGAAAATCTCAGCCTGATCCCGGGCACCGTGGGCGCCTCGCCGATCCAGAACATCGGCGCCTATGGCGTCGAATTGAAGGACAGATGTGCGGGCGTCACGGCGCTCGATCGCCACAGCGGCGAACTCCATGACCTCAGTCCGGCCGATTGCGCCTTCGCCTACCGCGAGAGTCGCTTCAAGGCCGAGGCCGGACGCTGGATCGTGCTGCGGGTGCGCTTCCATCTCAGTCGGCGCCCGCAGCTGGTGCTGGACTACGGTCCGGTGCGCCAGGCCCTGACCGAGGCGGGCGTCACGCAGCCGACCCCCGAGGCCGTCAGCGCGGCCATCTGCAGCATCCGCCAGAGCAAACTGCCCGACCCGGCGGTGCTGGGCAATGCCGGCAGCTTCTTCAAGAATCCGGTGGTGACCGCTGCCGAAGCCGCCGCGCTGCAGGGCCGCTATCCAGGTCTGCCGACCTATCCGCAGGCCGATGGCAGCGTCAAGCTGGCCGCCGGCTGGCTGATCGACCAGGCCGGCTGGCGCGGTCATCGCGATGGCGCCGTGGGGGTGCATGCCGCCCAGGCGCTGGTGCTGGTCAACTTCGGCGGCGCCCGCAGTCGCGACGTCCTGGCCCTGGCCGAGCGCATCCGCGCCTCGGTGCGCGAGCGCTTCGGCGTGACGCTGGAGATGGAGCCGGGAAGCCTGACGTGACCGACGACGCCCCCGATGCCCAACGCCGCCGCCTGTTGATCGCCACCACCTCCGCCGTCGGCGGCCTGGGGCTGGTGGCGGGTAGCGTGCCCTTCGTCTGCGCCCTGCGGCCCAGTCGTTCGGCGGAGGTGGCGGCGGCGCCGGTCGAGGTGGATCTCAAAACGCTGCGCGAAGGCGAGCAACTCACGGTGCAGTGGCGCGGCCAGCCGGTCTGCGTGCTGCGCCGCAGCGCGGCCGACCAGGCCCGGCTGTTGGCCGACCAGGCCGGCCTCGCCGACCCGGATTCCCGGGAATCCAGCCAGCCACCCTATGTGGATCCACGGCTGAGATCACGGCGGCCGGACATCTTCGTGGTCACCGCTATCTGCACCCACCTCGGCTGCATTCCGTCCCTGGACACGGCGGCCGCGACGAACAAGGGCTATCTCTGTCCCTGCCATGGCTCCCATTTCGATCTCGCTGGGCGGGTCTATCGCGACCAGCCGGCACCCCTGAATCTGGCCGTGCCTCCCTATCACTTCAAAGGCGAGAGCCTGCTGGTGATCGGCAGCGACGGGGAGGGCGCGGCATGAGGGACAGGGAGCCCGGCTGGCTGGAGCGACGGCTGCCGATCGGCGCCTTCTGGCGCCGGCACCTCGGCGACTACCGGGTGCCGCGCAATCTCAACGTCTTCTATCTGTTCGGCTCGCTGCTGCTCTTCATCCTGGCGCTGCAGGTGCTGACCGGACTCTGGCTGCTGTTCGGCTATGAGCCCACCGTGAAGGGTGCCTTCGCCTCGGTCCAGCTGTTCATGCGCGAGGTGCCCTTCGGCTGGCTGATCCGCTATCTGCACGCGGTGGGCGCCTCGGCGCTGTTCGTCTGCCTCTATCTGCACATGCTGCGCGGCCTGCTCTATGGCTCCTATCGCGCGCCACGGGAGCTGGTCTGGAGCTTCGGCGTGCTGCTCTATCTGCTGCTGCTGGCCCAGGCTTTCTTCGGCTATCTGCTGCCCTGGGGACAACTTTCCTACTGGGGCGCCCAGGTGTCCCTCAGTGCCGTCGAGGCCGTACCCCTGATCGGCCCGACCCTGGCCGACCTGCTGCGCGGCGGGATAGTGCTGTCCGATGCCAGCCTGCGCCGCTTCCAGGCCCTGCACGTGGTCGGGCTGCCACTGCTGATCCTTGCGCTGGTGAGCCTGCACGTCGTCGCCCTGCGCCAGACCGGCTCGAACAATCCCGAGGGTGACGAGCGCGATGTCAGCGGTGCCGCCGGGGTGCCTTTCCATCCCTATCTGACGCTCAAGGACCTCTGCGGCCTGGCGGTCTTCCTGCTGGTGTTTCTCGCCGTGGTGCTGCTGGCGCCGGACCTGGGCGGTCTGGTGCTGGAGCCGGCCAACCAGCAGCCGGCCGATCCGCTGGTGACCCCCGCGCACATCGCGCCGCCCTGGTACCTGGCCCCCTTCTATGCGCTGCTGCGCGCGGTGCCGAGCAAGGCCGGCGGTCTCGGCCTGGCGGCTCTGGCCATCGCCCTGCTGTTCGTCTTGCCCTGGCTGGATCGCAGTCCGGTCCGCTCGGTCCGCCGCAAGGCCTGGCCGGCGCGACTGGGGCTGTACCTGGCCTGCCTGGCCTTTGTCGCCCTGGGCGTGCTGGGCGTGGTCGCCCTGACCGATGGGCGCCTGCTGCTGGCGCGTCTGGCGGCGGGTGTCTATTTCATCGGCCTGCTGGGCATGCCCTGGTACAGCAGTCTGGGTCGTCCGCGTACGCCAGCGGAGTCCCGGTCATGAGTCGCGTTCTGCTGCTGCTCCTGCTGCTGTGCAGTGGTCTGGCCATGGGCACCGAAGGCGATCCCCGGGCCGGTGCCATCAGCTTCGGCCGCTATTGCCTGGCCTGCCATGGCCAGGAGTACCAGCGCTTCGACCGGGTCGCCGCCGATCTTCACCTCGACCTCGCCAGCTGGGCGCCCGGGCGCACCCCCAGCGCGCCCATGCTCGGGCTGCTCAAGCCCGAGGACGCCCGGCGTGCCTTTGGCAGCGTGCCGCCGGATCTCACCCTGATCGCCGCGGTGCGCGGCGAGGCCTGGCTGCGCGCCTTTCTGCAGGAATTCTATGTGGCGCCCGGGCGGCCGCTCGGGGTCGACAACCTCAGGGCACCCGGCACGCGCATGCCCGACGTCCTGGCCGCCCTGCGCGGCCGCCAGGTGCGCGACTGCAGCGCGGGACGTTGCGTGCTGCGCCTGGAACCCGGCAGCGGCGCCCAGACGCCCGAGCAGTTCGCGCGCACCGTCGACGATCTGGTCGCCTACCTCGCTTATTCCGCCGCGCCCGAGCGCAGCCTGGCCTGGCGCCTCGCGCCCTGGGTGCTGGGCTATCTGCTGCTGTTCGCCGTCCTGGCCTTCTGGCTCAAGCGCGAATTCTGGCGGCGATTGCCCGACAGTGAGCGATGAGACTAGGTGGCGGGCGGCAAGGTGCGAGATAATCCCTTCTTTGCAGCTTCGCCCCCAACGGGGGAGGGACCCATGGGCGCCATAACCCGCCTGACCTGTTTCCATGATCCCGAGGATCACTACAGCCACCGGATCCGTCTGATCCTGGCGGAAAAGAACGTCGAGTGCGAGCTGATCGCCGTACGCCGGGGCGAGTGTCCACGGCAGCTGGCCGAGCACAATCCCTATGGCACCGTGCCGACGCTGATGGATCGCGACTTGGTGCTCTATGGCACCGAGGTACTCATGGAGTACCTCGAGGAACGCTATCCGCATCCGCCGCTGCTCCCCGCCTATCCGGTCACCCGTGGCCAGTCGCGACTGCTGATGCACCGCATCGGCCGTGACTGGTGCAGCCTGGTGGACGCCATCCTGCAGGCCGCGCCGGGCGCCGACCTCGCCACTGCACGCAAGGAATTGCGGGAGAGCCTGACCGGCGTGGCGCCGATCTTCGCGGAAAAACCCTTTTTCCTGAGCGACGACTTTTCCCTGGTGGACTGTTGCCTGCTCCCCCTCCTGTGGCGCCTGCCGCGCCTGGGCGTCGAATTGCCCCGGGCCGCCAAGCCGCTGCAGGACTACATGGATCGCATGTTCGCGCGCGACAGTTTCCGATCCAGTCTTTCGGTCACCGAGCGTGAGATGCGCTAGAGGAGAACCCCATGAATTCCAGTCGCCCCTACCTGGTCCGCGCGCTCTACGAGTGGATCGTGGACAACGACTGCACGCCCCATCTGCTGGTCAATGCCGACTACGCCGAGGTGCGCGTGCCGCCGGGCTATGCCAACGACGGCCAGATCGTGCTGAACGCCTCGCCCAGTGCCGTGCGCGACCTGCACATGGACAACGAGGCGGTGAGCTTCAATGGCCGCTTCGGCGGCGTGGCCTACAACCTCTACGTCCCGATCGGCGCCATCCTGGCCATCTACGCCCGGGAGAACGGCCAGGGCATGGTCTTCGACAGCGAGCCCAGCCCGCCGGATGACCAGGGTCCGGACACTGGCGGCAGCAAGCCCGAGGCGCCCAAGCCGGCACCGGCGCGGCCGAGTCTGAAAGTGGTCAAGTGATCCCCGCCGGCCTGCTGCGAAGTCTCTTTGCGGCACGCAAGAAAAAGCCCCTGTCGGCATGGCCGGCAGGGGCTTTTTCGTAAGCCAGGCGGACTCAGCGCTTGAGCGAGGCCGGCAGGTGCGGCTGGATCTGGGTCAGCAGGCCGCGGAAGCACTTGGGGTTGCCGGCGACGATGTGGCCCTTCTCGAGGAAGTCGTGGCCGCCGTTGAAGTCACCGATCAGGCCACCGGCTTCCTGCACCAGCAGGGCGCCTGCGGCCATGTCCCACTCCGACAGACCCATTTCCCAGAAGGCGTCGAAACGACCGGCGGCGACATAGGCCAGGTCCAGGGCGGCGGAGCCGGCGCGGCGGATGCCGGCGGTCTGACCGATCAGGCTGCGGAACATGCCCAGGTAGTTGTCCAGGTGATCGACGTCATTGGCACGGAAGGGGAAGCCGGTACCCAGCAGGGCACCTTCCAGGCTGCGCCGGTTGGTGACGCGGATGCGGCGACCGTTCAGGGCGGCACCGCGGCCACGGCTGGCGGTGAATTCTTCCTGACGCACCGGATCCAGGACCACGGCGTGCTCCAGGCGGCCCTTGTACTTGCAGGCGATGCTCACCGAGAAGTGCGGGACGCCACGGAGGAAGTTGGTGGTGCCGTCCAGCGGGTCGACGATCCAGACGTAGTCGGCGCCTTCGCCTTCGCCCGCCAGGTAGCCGGATTCCTCACCGTAGAAACCATGGGTGGGGTAGGCCTTGCGCAGGGTGGCGAGGATGGTCTGCTCGGCGGCCCGGTCGACTTCGGAGACGAAGTCGTTGGCGCCTTTTTCGTCGACGGCGATCACGTCCAGGCGCTCAATCGAACGGAAAATCAGTTCACCGGCGCTGCGGGCCGCGCGCAGTGCGATGTTCAGCATGGGCTGCATGGATAAATCACCTGGGTTGTATAAGGAAAGCCGGCAATGATAGCAGACTTCGCGGCACTGGAAGGGGTATTCGTGGCAAGCGGGCGCGTGTGGGCGTAGTATACGGCGCCGATTTCCCGCGTCCGCTCGAGGATAGCCACGTGCTGAACAACATCCGCGTCGTTCTGGTCAATACCAGCCATCCCGGCAACATCGGCGGTGCCGCCCGGGCAATGAAGAACATGGGCCTGTCGCGCCTCTATCTGGTCGATCCCGAGGACTTTCCCAGCGGCGAGGCCAATGCCCGCGCCTCCGGGGCCAACGACGTGCTCGACGCCGCCATCGTCGTCGACACCCTGGAAGAGGCCCTGGCCGGCTGCAGTCTGGTGCTGGGCACCAGCGCCCGCGATCGCCGCATCCCCTGGCCGCTGCTGGATCCGCGCGAATGCGCCACCACCTCCCTGGCCCAGGTGGAGCAGGGTGGCGAGGTAGCCCTGGTGTTCGGTCGCGAATACGCCGGCCTCACCAACGAGGAGCTGCAGCGCTGCCACTACCATGTGCACATCCCCTCGGACCCGGCCTTCGGCTCGCTCAACCTCGCCGCAGCGGTCCAGGTGCTGGTGTACGAGGTGCGCATGGCCTGGCTCGCGGCGCAGAACCAGCCGACCAAGATGAACAAGGTCGAGGCCACCGCCATGCTCAACACCCAGCCGGTGACGGTGGAGGAGCTGGAGCTCTATTACGAGCACCTGGAGCAGACCCTGGTGGAGATCGGCTTCCTCGATCCGGCCAAGCCGCGTCACCTGATGAGTCGCCTCCGCCGCCTCTATGGCCGGGCCGGCATCAGCAAGCTGGAGATGAACATCCTGCGCGGCATTCTCACCGAAACCCAGAAGGCCGCCCGGGGCGAATCTCATCCGCGGACTATCCCCCCGATAGATAATGCCTGAGTGATTTGGTCGGTTTTAAAGTTGACCTTTTTTGTCGGGAATCCGATAATCGGGGTCATCCGATGCAACCCGCTCGAGTTCGTCATGAGACTGACCACCAAAGGCCGCTATGCCGTAACCGCCATGCTCGACCTGGCGCTGCATGCCCAGCGGGGCCCGGTGTCGCTGGCCGACATTTCCGAGCGGCAGGGTATTTCGCTGTCCTATCTGGAGCAGCTGTTTGCCCGGCTGCGCCGCGGCTCGCTGGTCAACAGCGTACGCGGTCCCGGCGGCGGCTATCAGCTGGCGCGCGACATGGGCGGTATCCATGTCGCCCAGGTGATCGATGCCGTCAACGAATCCGTGGATGCCACCCGCTGCCAGGGCAGCGGGGGGTGTCACCAGGGTGATACCTGCCTGACCCACCACCTCTGGTGCGACCTGAGCGATCAGATCCACACCTTCCTCAGTGGCATCACCCTGGCCGACTTGGTCGCCCGCAACGAGATCCAGCAGGTTGCCAAGCGTCAGGACACCAAGGTCTGTGCCAGCAAGCAATCGCCTTTAGCGGTCGAAAAAATCGAAGCGTCCACCATCGACTGAGCAGAGACGCCCGTCTGATTAGGAGTAACCGATGAAATTGCCGATCTACCTAGACTATTCCGCCACCACGCCCGTCGATCCGCGCGTCGCTCAGAAGATGAGCGAGTGCCTGCTGGTGGACGGCAACTTTGGCAACCCTGCATCGCGCTCCCACCTGTTCGGCTGGAAGGCCGAGGAAGCCGTGGAAAACGCCCGTCGCCAGGTGGCCGAACTGGTCAACGCCGACCCGCGCGAGATCGTCTGGACCTCCGGTGCCACCGAGTCCGACAACCTGGCCATCAAGGGCGCCGCGCACTTCTACCAGAACAAGGGCAAGCACCTGATC
Organism: Pseudomonas oryzihabitans NBRC 102199; assembly: GCF_000730625.1. Taxonomy (GTDB): domain Bacteria; phylum Pseudomonadota; class Gammaproteobacteria; order Pseudomonadales; family Pseudomonadaceae; genus Chryseomonas; species Chryseomonas oryzihabitans. Next base: position 10,877 of record NZ_BBIT01000022.1, read on the forward strand.
ACCTCCAAGATCGAGCACAAGGCGGTGCTGGACACCACCCGCCAGCTCGAGCGCGAAGGCTTCGAGGTCACCTACCTCGAGCCGGGCGAAGACGGCCTGATCACCCCCGAGATGGTCGAGGCGGCCCTGCGTGACGACACCACCCTGGTGTCCATCATGCACGTCAACAACGAGATCGGTACCGTCAACGACATCGCCGCCATCGGCGAGCTGACCCGTTCCCGTGGCGTGCTCTTCCACGTCGATGCCGCCCAGTCCACCGGCAAGGTCGAGATCGATCTGGAAAAGCTCAAGGTCGACATGATGTCCTTCTCGGCGCACAAGACCTACGGTCCCAAGGGCATCGGCGCTCTCTACGTCCGCCGCAAGCCGCGCGTGCGTATCGAGGCCCAGACCCATGGTGGCGGTCATGAGCGTGGCATGCGTTCGGGTACCCTGGCGACCCACCAGATCGTCGGCATGGGCGAAGCCTTCCGCATCGCCAAGGAAGAGATGGTCCAGGAAAATGCCCGCATCAAGGCCCTGAGCGAGCGCTTCTACCGGCAGTTCGAAGGCCTGGAAGAGGTCTACCTGAACGGCAGCCTGATCCACCGTGTGCCGCACAACCTGAACCTGAGCTTCAACTACGTCGAAGGCGAGTCGCTGATCATGGCGCTCAAGGACCTGGCGGTCTCGTCCGGTTCGGCCTGTACCTCGGCCTCCCTGGAGCCGTCCTACGTCCTGCGCGCCCTGGGCCGCAACGACGAGCTGGCGCACAGCTCCATCCGCTTCACCTTCGGTCGCTTCACCACCGAAGAAGACGTCGACTATGCCGCGAGCAAGGTCACCGAAGCCGTCAACAAGTTGCGTGAATTGTCTCCGCTGTGGGACATGTTCAAAGAAGGCGTAGACCTGAGTCAGGTCGAGTGGCAAGCCCACTGACCCACCCCCTGATGAGTGAGGATTGAACCATGGCATACAGTGAAAAGGTCATCGACCACTACGAAAATCCGCGCAACGTCGGCAAGTTCGACGCGGCTGATCCGGATGTCGGCACCGGCATGGTCGGCGCTCCCGCGTGCGGCGACGTGATGCGCCTGCAGATCAAGGTCAACGAGCAGGGCATCATCGAAGATGCCAAGTTCAAGACCTACGGCTGCGGCTCCGCCATCGCCTCCAGCTCCCTGGCCACCGAGTGGATGAAGGGCAAGAGCATCGAGGAAGCGGCGTCGATCAAGAACAGCATGATCGCCGAAGAACTGGCCCTGCCGCCGGTGAAGATCCACTGCTCGGTACTCGCCGAAGACGCCATCAAGGCGGCGGTCAGCGACTACAAGCAGAAGAAAGGCCTGCTCTGAGGAGGAACCATGGCGATCAGCATGACCGAGTCCGCCGCCCGCCACGTGCAGCGTTCCCTCGACGGACGCGGCAAGGGTGAGGGCATCCGCCTGGGCGTTCGTACCACGGGCTGCTCGGGACTGGCCTACGTACTCGAGTTCGTCGATGAATTCGCGGCCGAGGACCAGGTGTTCGAAAGCCATGGCGTCAAGGTCATCATCGACCCCAAGAGCCTGGTCTACCTGGACGGCACCGAGCTGGATTTCGTGCGTGAAGGCCTCAACGAGGGCTTCAAGTTCAACAATCCCAACGTGCGTGGCGAGTGTGGCTGCGGCGAAAGCTTCAACATCTGAGGCCCGCCATGGGTAAGCCCTGTCACTTCGCCCTGTTCGAGATCAGGCCCGCCTTCGAGATCGATCAGGCGGGTCTGGCCTCGCGCTATCGCGATCTGGCCCGCACGGTCCATCCGGATCGCTTCGCCGATGCGCCGGAGCGCGAACGGCGCCAGGCGCTGGAGCGGTCGGCCGAGCTCAACGAGGCCTATCACGTGTTGCGCGCTCCGTCGCGCCGCGCGCGCTATCTGCTGGAGCTCGAAGGGCACGAGATGCCGCTCGAGGCGACCATCCAGGACACCGACTTCCTCATGCAGCAATTGCAGTGGCGCGAGGAGTTGGAAGACCTGCAGGACGCCGGCGACAGCGCGGGCATTCCCGCCTTCCGCCAGCGCCTCAAGGATGCGCAGCGTGACATCGAGCAGGCCTTCGCCGCGATCTGGCAGGATCCCGCCCAGCGCGAGTCTGCCGAGCGCTTGGTCCGTCGCATGCAGTTTCTCGACAAGCTGGCCAGCGAGATCCGCCAGCTCGAAGAGCGTCTGGACGATTAATCACAGGTGTCGCTCCGGCACCGACAACCATAAGCCGACTAGCCAATGGCTCTATTGCAGATAGCCGAACCCGGAATGGCGCCCAAGCCGCACCAGCGCAAGCTGGCGGTGGGCATCGATCTGGGCACCACCAATTCCCTCGTGGCCGCCGTCCGCAGTGGCGTGGCCGAGACCCTGCCCGATCTGCAGGGCGAGGTGATCCTGCCGTCCGCCGTGCGCTACGCCGCCGCTGGCGTGGAGGTGGGGGCTGGCGCCAAGGCCGCTGCCGCCCAGGACCCCTTCAATACCATTCTTTCCGTCAAGCGCCTCATGGGGCGTGGCATCGCCGACGTCAAGCAGCTGGGCGAGCAGTTGCCCTATCGCTTCGTCGCCGGTGAATCGGAAATGCCCTTCATCGATACCGCTGCCGGGCGCAAGAGTCCGGTAGAGGTCTCCGCCGACATCCTGCGGGTGCTGCGCGAGCGCGCCGAAGCCACCCTGGGTGGCGAGCTGGTCGGCGCCGTCATCACCGTGCCGGCCTACTTCGACGATGCCCAGCGCCAGGCGACCAAGGACGCGGCCCGCTTCGCCGGCCTGAATGTCCTGCGCCTGCTCAACGAACCCACCGCGGCGGCCGTGGCCTATGGCCTGGACCGGGGCGAGGAGGGCGTGGTCGCCATCTACGACCTGGGTGGCGGCACCTTCGACATCTCCATCCTGCGCCTGACCCGCGGCGTCTTCGAAGTCATGGCCACCGGTGGCGACAGCGCCCTGGGCGGTGACGACTTCGATCACGCCATCGCCGGCTGGATCGTCCAGCAGGCCGGGTTGTCCAGCGATCTGGATCCGGGCACCCAGCGCCGCCTGCTGCAGAGCGCCTGCGCCGCCAAGGAAGCCCTGTCGGCCGCCGAGCGCGTCGAGGTCAGCCACGGCGACTGGTCGGGCGTGCTGGACCGCAGCACCTTCCAGGCACTCATCGCACCCCTGGTCGCGCGCAGCCTCAAGGCCTGTCGCCGCGCCCTGCGCGATGCGGACGTGGAGCCGGCGGATATCCGCGCCGTGGTCATGGTAGGCGGTTCCACCCGCGTGCCATATGTCCGTGAGGCCGTGGGCGAGCTGTTCGACTGCACCCCGCTCACCGACATCGATCCGGATCGCGTGGTCGCCATCGGTGCCGCCCTGCAGGCCGATTCCCTGGCCGGCAATCGTGCCGGCGAAGAATTGCTGCTGCTGGACGTCATCCCGCTGTCCCTGGGACTCGAGACCATGGGCGGCCTGATGGAAAAGATCATTCCGCGCAACACCACCATCCCGGTGGCGCGGGGTCAGGATTTCACCACCTATCGCGACGGCCAGACCGCCATGCTGGTGCATGTGCTGCAGGGCGAGCGCGAGCTGGTAAAGGACGCCCGCTCCCTGGCGCGCTTCGAGCTGCGTGGCTTCCCGCCCATGGTCGCCGGGGCTGCCAAGATCCGCGTCACCTTCCAGGTCGATGCCGACGGCCTGCTCGGTGTCAGCGCCCGCGAGCTGTCCAGTGGCGTGGAGGCCAGCGTCCAGGTCAAGCCGTCCTATGGCCTGACCGATGGCGAGATCGCCAACATGCTGCAGGATTCCTTCCGCCATGCCGGAGACGACATGCAGGCCCGCGCGCTGCGCGAGCAGCAGGTCGAGGCCCGGCGGCTGATCGAGGCGGTCACCGCCGCGCTGGCCGCCGATGGCGAGCGCCTGCTGGACGCCGAGGAGCGTCAGGTGATCGAGCTGGAAATCGGCCGGCTGGCCGAGCTGCTGGATGCCACCGACCTCCAGGCGCTCGAAGACCAGACCAAGCGTCTTTCTCACGTAACCGATGCCTTCGCCGCCCGGCGGATGAACGCCTCGGTCAAGGCGGCCCTGGCGGGTCGTCGTCTCAACGATATCGAGGAGTAGTTCCATCATGCCGCAGATCACCCTGCTGCCCCACGCCGAGCACTGCCCCGAGGGCGCGGTCTTCGAAGCCAGCGAAGGCGAAACCATCATCGCCGCGGCCCTGCGCAACGGCATCGACATCGAGCACGCCTGCGAGATGTCCTGTGCCTGCACCACCTGCCACGTGGTCATCCAGGAGGGCTTCGACTCCCTCGAGCCTTCCGATGAACTCGAGGACGACATGCTGGACAAGGCCTGGGGCCTGGAGATGCGTTCGCGCCTGTCCTGCCAGGCGGTAGTTGGCAGCGAAGACCTGGTGGTGGAGATTCCGCGCTACACCATCAACCAGGTTTCCGAAGGTCACTGAGGACAGCTGTCATGGCACTGAAATGGACCGATGTGCTGGATATCGCCATCGAACTCAACGACGCCCATCCCGACGTGGATCCGCGCTACGTGAATTTCCTCAAGCTGCGCAACTGGGTCGTGGAGCTGCCGGAGTTCGACGACGATCCCCAGCGGGGTGGCGAGAAGGTGCTGGAGGCCATCCAGGCCGCCTGGATCGAAGAGTCCGCCTGACGCATCGCCCGTACCGCGCTACGCTTTTCACCGGGACCCGCGTATAATCCGCGGGTTTCGTTTTTGCTCTATTCCCACATTCGGAGTTCACATGTCTGTTCAACGTACCCTGTCGATCATCAAGCCCGATGCCGTATCCAAGAATGTCGTCGGTGAGATCGTCACCCGCTTCGAGAAGGCTGGCCTGCGCGTCGTCGCTGCCAAGATGGTCCAGCTGTCCGAGCGCGAAGCCGGTGGCTTCTACGCCGAACACAAAGAGCGTCCCTTCTTCAAGGACCTGGTCTCCTTCATGACCTCCGGTCCGGTCGTGGTCCAGGTGCTGGAAGGCGACAACGCCATCGCCAAGAACCGTGAGCTGATGGGCGCCACCGATCCCAAGAAGGCCGACGCCGGTACCATCCGTGCCGACTTCGCCGTCTCCATCGACGAGAACGCCGTCCACGGTTCGGACTCCGAAGCGTCCGCCGCTCGCGAGATCTCCTACTTCTTCGCAGCCACCGAAGTCTGCAAGCGCATCCGCTGAGGATGAGCGCTGGCCAGGGAAGCGGCCAGCCCGCCTTCCTGGCACCGCCCGCGCCCTGCGTGGGCTTCAAACAGATTTCGTCGAGGTGATCCCATGACCACAGCCACCGATAAGGTCAATCTGCTGGGCCTGACCCAGCCGCAACTCGAGTCGTTCTTCGAGTCCATCGGGGAGAAGCGCTTTCGCGCCGGCCAGGTCATGAAGTGGATCCATCACTTCGGCATCGATGATTTCGACGCCATGAGCAACCTGGGCAAGGCGCTCAAGGAAAAGCTCAAGGCCGCCGCGGAGATCCGTGGCCCCGAGGTCGTCAGCGAGGACATCTCCCGCGACGGCACCCGCAAGTGGGTGATCCGCGTCGCCTCCGGCAGCTGCGTCGAGACCGTTTACATTCCGCAGAACGGCCGCGGCACCCTGTGCGTGTCGTCCCAGGCCGGTTGCGCGCTGGACTGCAGCTTCTGCTCCACCGGCAAGCAGGGCTTCAACAGCAACCTCACCGCCGCCGAGGTGATCGGCCAGGTGTGGATCGCCAACAAGTCCTTTGGCAGCGTGCCCGCCAAGATCGACCGCGCCATCACCAACGTGGTGATGATGGGCATGGGCGAGCCCCTGCTGAACTTCGACAACGTCGTTGCCGCCATGCGCATCATGATGGACGACCTCGGCTACGGCATCTCCAAGCGCAAGGTGACCCTGTCCACCTCGGGCGTGGTGCCGATGATCGAAGAGCTGGCCAAGCAGATCGACGTCTCCCTGGCGCTGTCGCTGCACGCGCCCAACGACGAGCTGCGCAACGAGCTGGTGCCGATCAACCGCAAGTATCCCCTGGCCATGCTGCTCGACGCCTGCCAGAGATACATCGGCCAACTGGGCGAGAAACGCGTCCTGACCATCGAGTACACCCTGCTTAAGGACGTCAACGATCTGCCCGAGCACGCCCTGCAGATGATCGAGCTGCTGCGCAACGTGCCCTGCAAGATCAACCTGATTCCCTTCAATCCCTTCCCGCACTCCGGGTACGAGCGGCCGAGCAAGAACGCCACCCGCCGTTTCCAGGAGCTGCTGCAGCAGGCCGGTTTCAACGTCACGGTGCGCACCACCCGCGGTGACGACATCGACGCCGCCTGCGGCCAGCTGGTGGGCCAGGTCATGGACCGCACCCGCCGCAGCCAGCGCTATATCGCCGTTCGCCAGCTCGACGGTGCCGAAACCGTAACGCCGCTCCAGGGCTGAGGGCGCGACCATGGCGATCACGCGCTTTGCGGCTGTCGCGCTCGCCCTGGTGGTCGGCGGCCTCGCCGGCTGCGTGACCGAGGGCGACCGCAATCCCATGGATACCCGCCAGGGGCGGATGCAGGCCCGTGATGCCTACATCCAGCTCGGCCTCGGCTATGTCCAGCAGGGCAACACCGAACAGGCCAAGGTGCCGCTGAAGAAGGCGCTGGAGCTGGATTCGTCCAGCGCCGACGCCCATGCCGCCCTCGGGCTGGTGTTCCAGGCCCAGGGCGAGACCGACCTGGCCGATCAGGAATACCGCCTGGCCCTGCGCGAGCGGCCCCGCGATGCCCGCATCCTCAACAACTATGGCAGCTTCCTCTATGAGCAGGGGCGCTACAAGGATGCCTACGAACGTTTCACCCAGGCCGCCGAAGACAGTCTCTACCCCGAGCGCGCCCGGGTGTTCGAGAATCTCGGCCTGACCGCCCTGCGACTCAATCAGGTCGACTTGGGCAAGGAAAATCTGGAAAAATCCCTGCGGCTGGATCGCAATCAGCCCAGGGCCCTGTTCGAATTGGCTCAACTGGCCTACCAGACGCGCGACTATGTGCCGTCCCGGAGCTATTACCAGGCCTTCAGCCAGCTCAGTCCCCAGGATGCCCGCAGCCTGTTGCTCGGGATCCGCCTCGCCGAGGTGTTCAATGATCGCAACACCGCCGCGAGCTATGCCCTGCAGCTGAAGCGCCTCTACCCGAACTCACCTGAATATCGTCAACTTCAGTCGGAGCAGAAATGACCGCAGTGCAATCCGAAGCGGTACACGCCGGACGGGGCAATCCCGGTGAGATCTTGCGTCAGAAGCGCCTGTCGCTTGGCTGGAGCCAGGCCCAGGTCGCCCAGAATCTCAATCTCAGCGAGCGCATCATCGAGCAGCTCGAGTCCGGCAACTATCAGCAGATGCCGGGGCACACCTTTGCCCGTGGCTATACCAAGGCCTACGGCAAGCTGCTCGGCCTGGACCAGGTCGAACTGGTGCGGACCTTCGACGGCTACACCGGCACCGATGCCAAGGGCAGCACCGTGCACAGCCTGGGGCGTCTCGACGAGCCGGTGCGGTTGTCGCGCAATGTCCTGAGATTCGTCAGTTTCATCCTGGTGGTGCTGATCATCGCCATGGGCCTGTTCTGGTGGCAGGAGCGCAGTCGCCAGGCCTCCAGCGCCAGTGCCGTGAGCATGGAGCATGTCGAGGTCGAGGGCGCCGACGGCAAGACCGAGATCCATCCCATCGACGAGCCGGAAGAACAGCCCCCGGTCACCGCCCAGCAGCCGGCCGCCACCCTGCCGTCCCCGGTGGGCACGCCGACGCCGGATGCCAATACCGTCGCCGCCATGACCGCCCCGACCGCTGCGCCCACCCCGGCCCCGGTAACGGGTTCGACCTCGCCAGCGCCCACGGCACCCGCCGCCGCGACCCCGGCCGCGCCGGCCAGCGCCCCTGCCGCGGCGCCCGTCGCCGGCAGCGACAGCCTGAACATCCGCTTCACTGCCAATTGCTGGACGCAGGTCAGCGACGGTAGCGGCAAGATCCTCTTCAGCGGCGTGAAGAAAGGCGGCGAGAGCCTCGAATACGCCTCGATCAAGGCGCCGGTGAACATCCGTCTCGGCTTTGCCCGCGGTGCCCAGATCTCCTACAACGGCCAGGTCGTCGACCTCGCGCCTTACACCAAGGGCGAGACCGCCCGCATCAAACTCGGTCAGGCCGGACAATGACGTCCGGCGACCCCATGGGAAACCAGCATGCATAGCGAATCGCCCATCAAACGTCGGTTGTCCCGCAAGATCTGGGTCGGCTCGGTGCCGGTCGGCGGCGATGCCCCCATCGCCGTGCAGAGCATGACCAACACCGAAACCTGCGACGTCGACGCCACCGTGGCGCAGATCCAGCGCCTGCAGGACGCCGGTGCCGACATCGTGCGCGTCTCGGTGCCCGACATGGACGCCGCCGAAGCCTTCGGTCGCATCAAGCAGCGGGTCAGCCTGCCGCTGGTGGCCGACATCCACTTCGACTACAAGATCGCCCTGCGCGTGGCCGAACTGGGCGTGGACTGCCTGCGCATCAACCCCGGCAACATCGGTCGCGAAGACCGGGTCCGGGCGGTGGTCGACGCGGCCCGCGAGCGCGGCATTCCGATCCGCATCGGCGTCAACGCCGGTTCGCTGGAAAAGGACCTGCAGAAGAAATACGGCGAGCCCACCCCGGAAGCCCTGGTGGAATCGGCCATGCGCCACGTCGACCACCTGGAGAAGCTGGACTATCCGGACTTCAAGGTCAGCGTGAAGGCCAGCGACGTCTTCATGGCCGTGGCCGCCTACCGCCAGTTGGCCACCCGCATCGAGCAGCCGCTGCACCTGGGCATCACCGAAGCCGGTGGCCTGCGTTCGGGTACGGTGAAGTCCGCCGTGGGCCTGGGCATGTTGCTGGCCGAAGGCATCGGCGACACCATCCGCATCTCGCTCGCGGCCGATCCGGTCGAGGAGATCAAGGTCGGTTTCGACATCTTGAAATCCCTGCGCCTGCGTTCGCGCGGCATCAACTTCATCGCCTGCCCGAGCTGCTCGCGGCAGAACTTCGATGTGGTCAAGACCATGAACGAGCTGGAAGGGCGCCTGGAGGACCTGCTGGTGCCCCTGGACGTCGCGGTGATCGGCTGCGTGGTCAACGGCCCCGGCGAAGCCAAGGAGGCCCATGTTGGCCTGACCGGGGGTACGCCCAACAACCTGGTGTACATCGACGGCAAGCCCGCCTCCAAGCTGAACAACGACAATCTGGTGGACGAGCTGGAAGGGCTCATCCGCCGCAAGGCGGCCGAAAAGGCCGAAGCGGATGCCGCGCTCATCGCGCGCAGCTGAAAGATCAAGGAATAAGGCCCTTTCGTGAGCAAGTCCCTGCAAGCCATCCGTGGCATGAACGATATCCTGCCGGAGCAGACCCCGGCCTGGCGCTACCTGGAACGTACCTTCGCGACGCTGCTCGACGGCTATGGCTACCACGAGATCCGTCTGCCCATCATGGAGTTCACCGAACTCTTCGCCCGCGGCATCGGCGAGGGCACCGACGTGGTGGACAAGGAGATGTACACCTTCCTCGACCGCAACGAAGAGTCCCTGACCCTGAGGCCGGAAGGCACCGCGGGTTGCGTGCGGGCCGTGCTCGAACACGGCATGACCGGCGGTGGCCAGGTGCAGAAGCTCTGGTACGCCGGCCCGATGTTCCGCTACGAGAAGCCGCAGAAGGGTCGCTATCGCCAGTTCCACCAGATCGGCGTGGAGGTGTTCAACCTGCCCGGTCCGGACATCGACGCCGAACTGATCGTGCTCACCGCGCGCCTCTGGCAGCGCCTGGGGCTGACCGACGCCGTCACCCTGCAGCTCAACAGCCTGGGTTCCAGCGCCGATCGCGCGCGTTATCGCGAAGCCCTGGTGGCCTATCTGCAGGAACGCTTCGAGCAACTCGACGAAGACAGCCAGCGCCGCCTGACCACCAATCCGCTGCGCATCCTCGACAGCAAGAACGCCCAGACCCAGGCGCTGCTGCAGGATGCCCCGACCCTGGCGGACTACCTGGACGACGAATCCCGCGCCCATTTCGATGGCCTCAAGGCCCGCCTGGACGCCGCCGGCATCCGCTACCAGATCAATCCCAAGCTGGTGCGTGGCCTGGACTACTACGGCCGGACCGTCTTCGAGTGGGTCACCGACAAGCTGGGTGCCCAGGGCACCGTCTGCGCCGGTGGCCGCTACGACGGCCTGATCACCCAGTTCGGCGGCAAGCCCACCCCGGGCGTCGGCTTCGCCATGGGCGTCGAGCGCCTGGTGCTGCTGCTGGAAACCCTGGAGTGCCTGCCCGGTGATCTGCAGCGCCCCGCCGATCTCTATCTCTGCGCCTTTGGCGAGGCGGCCGAACTGGCCGGCCTCAAGCTGGCCGAGCAGCTGCGCGATGCCCGTCCCGACCTGCGTCTGCTGGTCAACGCCGGTGCCGGCAGCTTCAAGAGCCAGTTCAAGAAGGCTGACAAGAGCGGCGCGCTCTGGGCGATGATCCTGGGTGAGGACGAACTGGCCGCGCAACAGGTGGCGCTCAAGCCCCTGCGTGGCGAGGCGCCCCAGGAAAAGGTCGATTTCGCGGCCCTGGCCGCTCGTCTGGACGAGATTTTGCCCCCGGCCGGTTCCGGTCGCGGGAATTGAGGAGAACGGATTTGAGTTCCATCGACGACGACAATCTGGTGGTCGCCAAGGCCTGGTGGCAGCGTAACGGCAAGCCGCTGGTGGCCGGTGGCGTCATCGCCCTGGTGGCGGTACTCGGCTGGCAGGGCTGGCAGCGCTATCAGAACAACCAGGCGCAAGGCGCCTCGGTGCTCTATCAGCAGCTGGTGGAAGCCGCGCTGGCGCCCGGTGGCAAGGTCGACACCGCGCGGGTGACCGATACCTACGGCAAGCTCAAGCAGGATTATTCCGGCACCGCCTACGCCCAGTACGGCAGTCTCTTCGTCGCCAAGGTGGCGGTGGAGAACAATCGCCTGGACGACGCCGCCGCCGAACTCAAGGCCGTGGTGGACAAGCCCCACGATGCCGAACTCGGCGAGCTGGCGCGTCAGCGTCTGGCCCGGGTGCTGGCGGCCGAGGGCAAGGCCGAAGAGGGCCTCAAGCTGCTGGACGGCGAGGCGCCCAAGGCCTATGTCGCCAACCGCGAAGAATTGCGTGGCGATCTGCTGGTGGCGCTGAAGAAGCCGACCGAGGCCCGCGCCGCCTACGAAAAAGCCCGCGCCGCGCTGCCCAACGATGCAGCCGAAGGCGTGCTGCAGATGAAACTCGATGATCTCGCCAAAGGAGACGCCTGATGTTGCGCTGGAAGCCTATCGCGGTACTGGGTCTCGCCCTTGCGGTCGTCGGGTGCAGCAGCACCGGCAAGAAGGAATTGCCGCCGGCCGAGCTGAAGGACATCAAGGCCGAGGTCCGGCTGGATGAAGTCTGGAGTCGCTCGGTGGGCGATGGCCAGGGCAAGGAATACAACCGCCTGGTCCCGGCCGTGGACGGCCAGACCATCTTTGCCGCCGATGCCGATGGCCGGGTCATGGCGATGAATCGCGAGACCGGTGCGGTGCTGTGGAAGAAGGACCTGGACTTGCCGGTCTCCGGCGGCGTCGGAGTCGGCTCCGGTCTGGTGCTGGTCGGTACCCTGCGTGGCCAGGTCATCGCCCTCGACAGTGCCAGTGGCGACGAGAAGTGGCGTGCCCAGGCCTCCAGCGAGGTGCTGTCCGCTCCGGTCGTCAACAACGACGTGGTGGTGGTGCAGTCCCAGGACGACAAGCTGCAGGCCTTCGAGCTGGGCAGCGGTACCCGTCGCTGGATCTACGAAGACACCCAGCCGGTGCTGAGTCTGAGGGGCACCGGTGCCCCCCTGGTGACCAACCAGGTGGTGATGGCCGGCTTCGCCAGCGGCAAGGTGGTCGCCCTGGACGTGCAGCGTGGCCTGCCGCTGTGGGAACAGCAGATCGCCGTGCCCAAGGGCCGTTCCGAACTGGAGCGCATCGTCGACGTGGACGGCGGCCTGTCGCTGTCGGGCGACACCCTCTATGTGGTCAGCTACAACGGCCGCGTGGTCGCGCTCAATCCGGCCAACGGCCAGATCCTCTGGCAGCGTGACGCCTCCAGCTACGACGGCGTGGCCGAAGGCTTCGGCAACGTCTACCTGAGCCTGGACAACGGCACCGTGGAAGCCGTCGAGGAATCCTCGACCTCCGCGCTCTGGACCAATGCCGATCTGGCCCGTCGCCAGCTCACCGGGCCGGTGGTCTGGTCGAGCAACGTGGTGGTGGGCGACTACGCCGGCTACATCCACCTGCTGAGCCAGGTCGATGGGCGTTTCGTCGGTCGTACCAAGGTCGACGGTGACGGCGTCCGGGTACGGCCACTGGTCGTCGGCGATATGCTCTACGTTTACGGCAATGGCGGTAAACTCGTCGCCTATCGTCTGCGCTAGAAACTATTATCCTCAACCGATGGCCGCTACCGTGAAGTTCGGTAGCGGCCATCGTGTTTTCTGCTCTGGGAGAGCCGCATGGTTCCCGTAATTGCCCTGGTGGGGCGGCCGAACGTCGGCAAATCCACGCTTTTCAATCGCCTGACCAAGACCCGGGACGCCATCGTCGCCGACTTCGCCGGCCTGACCCGCGATCGCAAGTACGGCGAAGCCAAGTGGCAGGGACGCACCTACATCGTGGTCGACACCGGCGGTATCTCCGGTGACGAGGAAGGCATCGACCTGAAGATGGCCGAGCAGTCGCTGCAGGCCATCGAAGAATCCGATGCGGTGCTGTTCCTGGTGGACTCCCGCGACGGCATGACCGTCGCCGACCAGATGATCGCCGAGCACCTGCGCAAGAGAAACAAGCGCACCTTCCTGGTGGCCAACAAGGTCGACACCGTCGATCCCGAGATCGCCCGGGCGGAATTCAGCCCGCTGGCCATCGGCGATGCCTTTCCCATCGCGGCGGCCCACGGCCGTGGCGTGAACAACCTGCTGGAAGCCGCCCTGGGCGTCTTCCCCAAGGACGAGGTCGAGGTCGAGGAGCTCTCCGAGGAGCAGGTGCGGGCGGCCGCGGAAGAGGGCGGTGACGTCTTCCGCCGCGTGCAGGGCATCGACGAGACCACCGGCATCAAGATCGCAGTGATCGGTCGACCCAACGTCGGCAAGTCGACGCTGGTCAACCGCATGCTCGGCGAAGAGCGGGTCATCGTCTATGACCAGGCCGGCACCACGCGCGACAGCATCTACATCCCCTTCGAGCGCAACGAAGAACGCTACACCCTGATCGACACCGCCGGCGTGCGCCGGCGTGGCAAGGTCTTCGAGGCGGTCGAGAAGTTCTCGGTGGTCAAGACGCTGCAGGCGATCCAGGACGCCAACGTAGTGATCTTTGTCATGGACGCCCGCGAAGGCGTGGTCGAGCACGACCTCAACCTGCTCGGCTTCGTGCTGGAGACCGGTCGTGCCCTGGTGATCGCCCTCAACAAGTGGGACGGCATGGAGTCCGGCGAGCGCGACTACGTCAAGACCGAGCTGGAACGCCGGCTGTTGTTCGTCGACTTCGCCGACATCCACTTCATCTCGGCGCTGCATGGCACCGGCGTGGGCCATCTGTACAAGTCGGTGCAGCAGTCCTTCGCCTCGGCCACCACCCGCTGGCCCACCAGCCGCCTGACCCAGATCCTCGAGGACGCGGTGCAGGAGCACCAGCCGCCGATGGTCAGCGGGCGCCGCATCAAGCTGCGCTATGCCCACCTGGGCGGCGCCAACCCGCCGCTGATCGTCATCCACGGCAACCAGACGGAAGCGGTGCCCAAGTCCTATACCCGCTACCTGGAAAAGACCTATCGCCGGGTGCTCAAGCTGGTGGGGACGCCGATCCGCATCGAATACCGCGGTGGCGAGAACCCCTTCGAGGGCAAGAAGAACACCCTCACCGAGCGCCAGGTCAACAAGAAGCGCCGGTTGATGAGCCACCACAAGAAGGCCGAGAAGAAGCGCAAGGACAAGCGGCGGTAAGCCGGTCGGGCGTTGTGAAGGAAAGGGGGCTAATAGCCCCCTTTCTCTTTGTTAGCGGATTCTGGCGAGGAGGCTCCTCGCACACCGAACTTCCCCCTCTCCCTTTGGGAAAGGGTTGGGGTGAGGGTGATCCCTGCGACGGCCTAGCAGTGAAAAAGATCGTAGCCTTGTCCCCTTCGCGTCGCCAACAGGTGACCTGACTGCCAGCGGTTGCCCTCACCCTGGCCCTCTCCCGGAGGGAGAGGGGATGTTCGGATCAGGCCTTGTACCCAGGCTATGCCTAGACCGCTGGCTGGCTGATCGGCTTAGCACTACTTGCCCTCTCGCACAAAAAATCGCAGTCTGCCGATCTCCTTCCAGCCAGACCTGTGCCCGCGCGATGATCCAGAGCAAGCTTCCCGGCCTCGCCGTCACCATCTTTACCCGCATGTCCCAGCTCGCCGCCCAGACCGGTGCGCTGAATCTGTCCCAGGGCTTTCCCGATTTCGATGGCCCGGCCGAGTTGCTCGCGGCGGTCGGTCGCCATGTCGCGGCCGGCCAAAACCAGTACGCGCCCATGACCGGGCTGCCGGCGCTGCGCCAGCAGGTGGCGGCCAAGGTCGCCGCCTTCTATGGCCGAGAGGTGGATGCCGAGACCGAGGTCACCATCGTCCCCGGCGCCACCCAGGGCCTGTTCTGCGCCCTGCAGACGCTGGTGCGGCCAGGTGACGAGGTGATCGTCTTCGATCCCTGCTACGACAGCTATGAACCCTCGGTGCAACTGGCCGGCGGGCGCTGCGTGCACGTGCCCCTGGCGCTGCCGGGCTTTGGTATCGACTGGCCGGCGCTGGAGGCGGCCCTGAGTCCGCGCACCCGTGCCATCGTGCTCAATACCCCGCACAACCCCAGTGGCGCCCTGGTCAGCGCCGCCGAGCTGGATCGTCTGGCCGCGCTGATCCGCGGGCGCGATCTCTATCTGGTCAGCGACGAGGTCTATGAGCACCTGGTCTACGACGGCGAGCGCCATGCCAGCGTCATCGCCCACGACGAACTCTATGCCCGCGCCTTCGTGGTCAGCTCCTTTGGCAAGACCTATCACGTCACCGGCTGGAAGACCGGCTATGTGGTAGCGCCACCGGCGCTGTCGGCGGAATTGCGCAAGGTGCACCAGTACGTGAGCTTCTGCGGGGTGACGCCGATCCAGGCCGCCCTGGCCGACTTCATGGCCGCCCATCCCGAGCATCTCAGCGAGCTGCCGGCCTTCTACCAGGCCAAGCGCGATCTCTTCTGCGATCTGCTGGGCAACTCGCGCTTCACCTTCCAGCGCGCCGCCGGCACCTATTTCCAGGTGGTCGACTACTCCGCCATCCGCCCGGAGCTGGACGACGTGGCCATGGCCGAATGGCTGACCCGCGAGCATGGCGTCGCCGCCATTCCGCTGTCGGTGTTCTACCAGGCGCCGCCCGCGGACCTGCGCCTGGTGCGCTTCTGCTTTGCCAAGCGCGAAGACACCCTGCGCCAGGCAGCGGAGCGGCTATGCGCGATCTGACCCCCATCCAGGACCTGCGCCTGGCGCTGGTACAGAGCGAACTGGCCTGGCATGACCCGGCCGCCAACCGTGCCCATTTCGAAGCGCTGTTGAGGGACGTGGGCGAGACCGACCTGATCATCCTGCCGGAGATGTTCACCACCGGCTTTTCCATGGAATCGGCCGCGCTCGCCGAGCCCGTGGAGGGTCCGACAGCGGCCTGGATGAGCGAACAGGCGCAGCGGCTCGGCGCGGTGGTCACCGGCAGCCTGATCGTGCGGGACGCGGCTGGACAGCACCGCAATCGCCTGCTGTGGGCGACGCCGGATGGCGAGTTGCAGCACTATGACAAGCGCCATCTGTTTCGCATGGCCGGCGAGCACGAGCACTATGCCCCGGGCGAGCAGCGACTGCAGGTGACGCTCAAGGGATGGCTGATCCGCCCGCTGATCTGCTACGACCTGAGATTCCCGGTCTGGAGTCGCGCCCAGGACGACACCGACCTGCTGCTTTATGTGGCCAACTGGCCGGCGCCGCGGCGCGGTCACTGGAATCGCCTGCTGCCGGCACGGGCCATCGAGAATCTCTGCTATGTCGCCGCGGTGAATCGCATCGGCAGTGACGGCAACGGTCATCCCTATGCCGGTGACAGCCAGGTGCTGGACTTCCAGGGGGAGCCCCTGATCGACGCCGGCGCGGAATCCGGCATCTTCCACGCCACGCTGTCCGCTGCAGCCCTCACGGCCTATCGCGAGCGCTTTCCGGCGCAGCGCGATGCCGATGCCTTCCGCCTGGACTGATCAGGCCCAGAAGGGCGCTGGCTGGGCAGCATGCTGGTGGATCAGGGCGATGGCCTGGTCCACGTCCGCCGCGGTGGTGTAGCGACCCAGGCTGAATCTGTAGCTGCGCGCCGCCTGTTCGGCGGTCAGGCCGAGGCCCAGGAGCACATGGGAGGGCGCCGCCTTGGCCGAACTGCAGGCCGAGGTGGTCGAGAAGGCCAGCTGCCGCTGCAGCGCCGCGGTGTCCAGCGGCGTCGCAAAGGTCAGATTCAGGGTGTGGGGAATGCGCTGCCGGGCGCAGCCATTGAGCCGCATGCCGTTCAGGGTTTGTACCCCGGCCAGGAATCGCTCGCGTAACTGGCCGAGACGCTCGTTCTCTCGCGCCATGGCCTGGCCGGCGAGGGCGAAAGCGGTCCCCATGCCGACGATCTGGTGGGTGGCCAGGGTGCCGGAACGCAGCCCGCGCTCATGGCCGCCACCGTGGATCTGCGCCTGCAGGGCACCCTCGGCGCGCGGACCGACATAGAGGGCGCCGATGCCCTTGGGCCCATAGGTCTTGTGCGCGGAAAAGGACATCAGATCGACTTCCAGGCCGGCCAGGTCGATGGCGACCTTGCCGGTGGCCTGGGCGGCGTCCACGTGGAAGAGGGCGCCCCGGACGCGCACCAGCCGGCCGATGGCGTCGATATCGGTCAGGGTACCCAGCTCGTTGTTCACCATCATCAGCGAGACCAGGCAGGTGTCCGCTCGCCAGGCCTGGGCGACGGCCTCAGGGGTGATGAGGCCTGCCGCGTCTGGCGCCAGGTAGGTGACGGTGAAGCCCTCGGCTTCCAGCTGGGCGGCGGTATCCAGTACCGCCCGGTGCTCCAGGCAACTGGTGATCAGATGGCCATGCCCGCGACGCCGGGCGACGCCGAGCAGCGCGAGGTTGTTGGATTCGGTGGCACCGGAGGTCCAGATCAGCTGCTCGGGCCTGGCGCCGACCAGGTCGGCCACCTGCTGGCGGGCGGTGTCCACGGCGCGCTGGGCGTCGTTGCCGAAGGCATGGCCGCGAGAGGCGGGATTGCCGAAGACGCCCTGGCGCCCCATACAACCCAGCATGGCTTCGATGACGACATCGTCGACAGGGGTGGTGGCGGCATAATCGAAATACAGGGGATAAGCGTCCATGGCGGCCTCGGGCATTTGAATGGACCTAGGCTAACGCTGGCGCGAGTGAAGAAATTTGCTTTCTTATCGCTCGTTGAGCTTTCGAGCAGAATAGAATTCTCTCTGATAGCCGTTGTAGAGAAAATGAATTCATGGATCGCTTCGATCGCGCCATTCTCGAGATCTTGCAGCAGGACAGCACCCGACCGGTGGCCGATATCGCCGAACGCATCGGCCTGGGTACCACGGCCTGTTGGCGGCGTATCCAGAAGCTGGAGGAGCAGGGCGTGATCCGCGCCCGGGTGGCACTGCTCGATCCCCGCGAGCTCAACGTGGGGGTGACGGTCTTCGTTTCGGTGCGCACCAATCAGCACGCCATGGACTGGCTGCAGCGTTTCCACGAGGCGGTGGCGGCCATTCCGGAGGTGGTCGAGCTCTATCGCATGGCTGGCGATACCGACTACCTGATGCGCATCGTAGTGCCGGACATCGCCGCCTACGACGGCGTCTACAAGCGGCTGATCCAAGTACCGGGATTGCTGGACGTCAGCTCCAGCTTCGCCATGGAGCAGATCAAGTACAGCACCGCCTTGCCGCTGGATTATGTGCGGTAGGAGGATTGGGCTATCGCGGCCATGGGCCGCTCCTACGGGGTATGGATCAGGCCCGTAGGAGCGGCCCCTGGCCGCGACACCTCAGCGATAGGCGCTGACCTGATCCAGCAGGGTGATGTCGTCGGCCGGTAGTTGCAGCCGGGTGGCGGCCACCAGGTCGTCCAGTTGGGCCTGGGAGGTGGCGCTGGCGATCGGCGCGGTGATGCTGGGGCGGGCGATCAGCCAGGCCAGGGCGACCTGGGCCGGGGTGGCGTCGTGCTTCTCGGCGATCTCGTCGAGGCCGGCCAGGATGGCCATGCCGCGTTCGTCCAGGTAGCGCTTGACCATCTCCGCGCGCGACCCCTGCAGATCGTCCTTGGTGCGGTACTTGCCCGTCAGGAAGCCGCTGGCCAGGGAGAAATAGCTGATCACGCCCAGGCCGAGTTCCTTGACCACGGCTTCCAGCTCGGTCTCGTAGTCCTGGCGGGCATGCAGGTTGTAGTGGGGCTGCAGGCTCTGGTAGGCCGGCACGCCCAGGCGTTCGGCGACCCGGGCCGCTTCGCGCAGGCGCTGGCCGCTGTAGTTGGAGGCGCCGATCACCCGCACCTTGCCCTGTTCCACCAGCCGCGCGAAGGCGCCCAGGGTTTCCTCCAGCGGGGTGTCCTCGTCGTCGCAGTGCGCCTGATAGAGGTCGATGCGATCGGTCTGCAGGCGCTTGAGCGAGGCTTCCACTGCCTGCTGCACATAGCTGGCCTTGAGGCCCTTGCGACCCTCACCCATGTCCATGCCCAGCTTGGTGGCCAGGATCACCTGGTCGCGCTTGCCGCTGCGGGCGAACCACTTGCCCAGCAGGGTCTCGGATTCGCCCCCGCGGTTGCCCGGTGCCCAGCGCGAATAGACGTCGGCGGTGTCGATGAAGGTCAGGCCCGCCTCGAGCAGGGCATCCAGCATGCGAAAGGACTGGGCTTCGTCCAGGGTCCAGCCAAAGACATTGCCACCAAAGCAGAGCGGGGGCACCTGGAGATCTGAGTGGCCAAGGGTACGAGTGTGCATGGAATCCTCATCCGGTTGGGGGAGTCATGCAGGTTACGACCGATGGCCGCGGCTCAAGGTTCGAGGCGCGTAGGCCCGGGCCACTCCTGCAGGGGGAGGGGTTTGCCGAGGGCATAGCCCTGGGCGTAGTCCACGCCGATGGTGCCGAGCAATTCGAAGGTGGCCTGGGACTCGACGAATTCGGCGATGGTCTCGGCGCCGAGGTGGTGGGCGACCTGGTTGATGGACTCGACGATGGCGCGATCCAGCGGATCCTGGTCGAGGCTGCGGATGAAGCTGCCGTCGATCTTCACGTAGTCGACGCGGAAGTGCTTGAGGTAGGCGAAGGAGCTGAGGCCGGCGCCAAAATCATCCAGGGCGATGCGGCAGCCGCGTTCGCGGACCTGGCTGATGAGCGCCGAGGCCACCGAGAGCTTGTTGATCACTGCGGTCTCGGTCAGCTCGAAGAGCAGGCGCTGCGGATCCAGCGGCGAGGCGGCGATCAGCTCCAGCAATTCGGGCAGGAAGTCGGGATCGCTCAGGCTGTTGCCCGAGAGATTGATGCCCACGTGCAGCCCGGGTCGCTCCTGCAGCCAGGGCACCAGTTCCACCAGCACCTGACGCACCACCCAGCGGTCGATGCTGCTCATCAGACCGAAACGCTCGGCGGCCGGAATGAAGGTGGCTGGCGAGATCAGCTGGCCCTGGACATCGCGCAGGCGCAGCAGCAACTCGACATGCTGCGCCGCGCCGCCACGGCTCCGGGTGGGGACGATGGTCTGGGCGTGCAGTTCGAAGCGATGCTGCTCCAGGGCCTCGCGCAGGCCGCTGGCCATGAGGATCTCGCGGTGCTGGCGCTCGACGTCCTCGCTGCCGGCGCGATAGAGCGCCGCGCGATTGCGCCCGGCGTGCTTGGCGGTATAGCAGGCCACGTCGGCCTGGCTCATCAATTCGGCCGGGCTCCGGGTTTCGGCGGTGATGGCGACGATGCCGGCACTGGCGCCGACGTCGTAGATCCGGCTCTGCCAGTTGAAGCGCACGGCGCCGATGCTGGCGATGAGCTTTTCGGCGACGGCCTCGGCCTGCACCAGATCGCAGTCGCGCAGCAGCAGGGCGAATTCGTCGCCGCCGATCCGCGCCACGGCATCCGAGCCGCGCAGGGAGTCCCGCAGCAGAGTGCCCAGTTCGCGCAGCAGCAGATCCCCGGCGGCATGGCCGGCGGAGTCGTTGACCACCTTGAAGCGATCGAGGTCGATGAAGCACAGCGCGTGCTGTACGGTCCCGGCCTGGGCCTGCTGCCAGGCGGCGTCCAGCTCCTGCTCGAACTTCAGGCGGTTGTAGAGGCCAGTCAGGGCGTCGTGGGAGGCGTTGTAGCTCAGCTCGCGCTGCAGATTGCGGGCATGGGTGACATTCTGGAACACCAGCACCGCGCCGATGATGCGGCCATCCACCGTACGCACTGGCGCGGCCGAATCCTGCACCTCGTGCCTGTCACCCTGGCGGCTGAGCAGTACCGCGCCCTCGTCCAGGGAGGTGATGGTCTGCTCGCGCAGGCAGCGGGTCACCGGACTGGGCAGGACCTCGTCGCTCTGGCTGTCGTGGATGAGAAACACCTCTTCGTGGGGCCGGCCCCGGGCATCCGCCAGCGACCAGCCGGTGAGCTGCTCGGCGACCGGATTGAGAAAGAGGATGCGCCCATCCATGTCGGTGGTCAGCACGGCGTCGGCGATGGAGGCCAGGGTGACCTGCAGCCGTTCCTTTTCCTCGTAGAGCGCCGTGGTCAGCTGGTGGTGCTCGGTGACGTCGCTGTTGCTGCCGACCAGGCGTACATGGCCGTCGGCCTCGACCACCGAGATCAGCTCGGAGCGGATATGGCGCACCTCGCCGCCGGGGCCGCCGCGGTTGATGCGGAAGTTGAAGGTGTAGAACATCGACTCGCTGGCGACCTTGTCGAACACCTCCAGCGAACGCGCCTTGTCGTCCGGGTGGATGAAGGTGAGCCAGAAGTCCATGTCCCGGCTGAGATTGTCGGGGGCAATGCCGTAGAGATCTCTCAGCCGCGCATCGGCATTGAAGCCCGGACTGCGGGTATCCCATTCCCAGATGCCGACGTTGCTGGCGCGAATGGCCAGTTGCAGCCGCTCGCGGAGCCGGGCGTTGGTCGCCTCGGCCCGGCGCTGGGCGTCGATGTCGCGGGCCTGCAGCAGATAGCCGGTGAGCAGGTCGCCATCATCATGGTCGGGCGACAGCGCCAGTTGCATCCACAGTCCCTGGCCGTCGCGGTGCAGCAGACGGCGGGTCTGCTCGCCTTCCTCGATCGTCAGGGGTTCTTCGCCATCGGCGATCAACTCCTTGAGCGACCGGCCGTCGAGGCTGTGGCGCGGATAGCCGAGCATGGCCTCCAGGGCGGCATTCACCTGACTCAGGCGGCCCTCCACCGACAGCAGCGCCATGCCATAGGGCGCGGCGCTCAGGGCATGGCGAAAGCGTGCCTCGTTGCGCGCCAGGCGCTGGTTGTGGTGACGGCTCTGCTGCACGGCGGCGGCCAGCAACAGTGGGGGAATCTGCATCAGGGCCACGGGAATGTAGGTCAGGGCTTCCTGCACCAGGGTGGCGCCGCGAACGCCGAGCAGATAACCGTGGGCCACCAGGTAGGTGAAGATCAGGATGTTCAGGCCGCCGACCACCGCGGTACCCAGGGCAGTGAGCCTTAGGGTCATCAGCAGCAGCAGGGTGGAGACGTAGACGAAGGGGTAGGGCACATAGGCCAGCAGGCCGAGCACCAGCACGGGGCTGATCAGCAGCAGGACGATGAACTCACGGGCACCCTGACGACTGAATTGCAGCCACTGCAGCGGGCGGCCGAGAAAGGCCAGCGGCATCATCACCAGCAGGCCGAGGGCGTCGCCGAGGTACCAGTGCAGGGCCACCCGCAGCAGCTCGGGATTGCCCTGCTGAGCGGCGATCAGGGTGCCCAGGGCGGTACCGGCCAGGGGCGTCACCAGCACCCCGTAGAACAGCAGTCGGCCCATGGCCGCGACATTGCGTTCGGGATGGAGGATGCGGCCATGCAGCAGCCAGGCGCCGAACAGGATCTCGGCCAGATTGGGTAGGGAATAGAGCGCGCCGATGGCCGGGTCCCCACTGAAGGGCAATTCGGCCAGGGCGCCGGCCAGCCAGACCGCCAGCAGTTGCAGCGGCCAGCGCCGGGGCGCCGAGCGCAGCAGCCAGGCGATCGCCAGGCCATTGGGCAACCAGAGGGTGGCCACGGTGGAGGACGCCTGGCGGGTGAAGAGGATGCACAGGACCGAACTGATCAGGAACAGCAGCGCCAGCGCGGTGGCGTCACGCAGCAGAGAGGTGTTTCGCGACAGAGTGAAGGTCATTGCCTATCCAGACAAGCTGCCCGGCTGGCCGAAGCGGGCAGGCGAGACGGTCCCTAGGAAGCGGGGAGTATCTCCGCTGATTCGCCATAAAAAAAGGGAACACCGACAGGTATTCCCTTTGGTTTGACGAATGTCAGTTTCAGGCGGCCTTGGCCTGGGCCTGGGTCACCGCGCGATTCAGGGCGCTGAGCAGGGCGCGGAAGCTGGCGGTGGTGATGTTCTCGTCGATGCCGATGCCATGCAGCGGACGCTGACCTTCCAGGCGGACCTCGATGTAGGAAGCGGCCTTGGCGTTGGCGCCGGCGCCGATGGAGTGCTCGTGGTAGTCCATGATCTCCACCGCCTGCGGCAGGCTGGCGACCAGGGCTTCCAGCGGACCCTTGGCGGTGCCGTGCCAGTGCTCGGTACGACCCTCGACGGCGACCTTGATGTCGACGGTGGAGGTGCCGTCTTCCTCGCGCAGCTTGTGGCTGACCAGGGCGTAGGGGCTCTTGGCCTGCAGGTATTCCTGTTCGAGCAGGGCGTGGATCTGCGCCGCGGTCATCTCCAGGCCCAGGCGATCGGTCTCGCGCTGCACCACCTGGCTGAATTCGATCTGCATGCGGCGCGGCAGGCTGATGCCGTATTCCTGTTCCAGCAGGAAGGCGATACCGCCCTTGCCCGACTGGCTGTTGACGCGGATGACCGCCTCGTAGTCGCGGCCGATGTCGGCCGGGTCGATGGGCAGGTAGGGCACTTCCCAGAGGGCGTCCGGCTTCTGCTGGGCGAAGCCCTTGCGGATGGCGTCCTGGTGGGAACCGGAGAAGGCGGTGTGGACCAGATCGCCGACATAGGGATGGCGCGGGTGCACCGGCAGCTGGTTGCACTCCTCGACGGTCTTGCGCACGGCGTCGATGTCGGAGAAGTCCAGCTCGGGGTCGACGCCCTGGGTGTAGAGGTTGAGCGCCAGGGTCACCAGGCAGACGTTGCCGGTGCGCTCGCCATTGCCGAACAGGCAGCCTTCGACGCGATCGGCGCCGGCCATCACCGCCAGTTCCGAGGCAGCGACGCCGGTGCCGCGGTCGTTATGGGTGTGGACGCTGATCAGCACGCTGTCGCGGCGGTCGATGTGGCGACCGAACCATTCGATCTGGTCGGCGTAGTTGTTGGGCGTGGCGCACTCGATGGTGGCCGGCAGGTTGAGGATCAGCTTGTTGGCCGGGGTCGGTGCGAACACCGCGATCACCGCGTTGCACACCTCGACGGCGAAGTCGGTCTCGGTGGAGCTGAACACCTCGGGGGAGTACTCGAAGCCCCACTGGGTCTCCGGCCGCTCGGCGGCCAGGCGCACGATGGTCTGGCCGGCGGCCACGGCGATGGCCTTGACGCCGGCCTTGTCCTGGCCGAAGACGATGCGGCGGAAACTCGGCGCGCAGGCGTTGTAGTAGTGGACGATGGCGCGCTTGGCGCCCTTGAGCGATTCGAAGGTGCGCTCGATGAGGTCGTCACGGGCCTGGGTCAGCACCTGGATGGTGACGTCGTCGGGGATGTGACCGCCCTCAATCAGCTCGCGGACGAAGTCGAAGTCGGTCTGGGAGGCGGAGGGGAAGCCCACCTCGATCTCCTTCAGACCCACGGCGACCAGGCACTTGAAGAAGGCCATCTTCTTCTCGGCGTCCATCGGCTCGATCAGCGACTGGTTGCCGTCGCGCAGGTCGGTGGACAGCCAGATCGGCGCCTTGTCGATGACCTTGTCCGGCCAGGTGCGGTCGGGCAGGGCGACGGGCGTGAAGGGACGGTACTTCTGCGAGGGATCTTTGAGCATGGTCATGGCAATTCTTTCCTTGGGCGTGGTCGGGACTTACGAAGCGAGCGCGGTCGAGCTTCGCAGTCGTGGACTGACCAGTCGCAGGCAGCGGTGCTGCCGGAGGAGGATGAGGGTATGGGCGTTGTGCATGGCGCTTACGTTAGTCCGCCCAGGCCAGGCCTCGCAATGTTCTTTTTGAAATTGGCAGGAATGTTCGATCAGCGCGATTTTCTGATGATTTATTGCTGGCTGAGGCTGGTTATTGGTGATTTCTAAAAGAGCGGGTTTGTGTTTTTTGTGTAACCCGAAATCGCCGGGGCGATCCCTGGCGTCGGGTTGGGGTCAATTTTGGACGATTCCCTGCAAACGAACGGAAGGAAGGCGTCCATGAAGACTCTGGTGCTGGCAGGGCTGGCGACCACCCTGATCGCCGGCTTGGCGTCGGCGGCCCAGGCCGCCGACAACCCTCTGGAGGCGGAACGCTGGAAGACGCGGCCGCTGATCCTGGTGGCGCCGACGGCGAAGGATCCCCAGGTCGCGAAGCTTCGCGAAGAACTGGCGCAGCCGGCCAATCGCGAAGCCTTCGTCGAGCGGGAAATGGTGCTCTATACGGTGGTGGGCGAGGCCGGCAGCCGCAACGGCGAGCCGCTGCGGCCGGAGCAGACCCGGGCGCTGCTCAAGGCCCTGGACGCCCGCGCTGGCCAGCCGGCAACGCTCTATCTGGTGGGCAAGGATGGCGGGGTCAAGGTGCGGGAGCAGCAGGATTGGTCGCTCAAGGCGCTGTTCGGCACCATCGACCGGATGCCGATGCGGCGGTAGTCGTGGCTCCCTCACCCCGGTCCTCTCCCAGGGGGAGAGGGGGTTCTCCGAGGCGATCCGGCCGCCGTGTAG
>NZ_BBIT01000021.1 GCF_000730625.1 Pseudomonas oryzihabitans NBRC 102199
CCGGATTCAGGAAGTCCGGTAGCGACTGGAAGCCCATCCATTCGGTGGAGCGCTGTTCGTCTACCGTCGTGGGGGTGAGGTCCACCAGGCGGACGTCACGATAGCCGGCGCGTTGCAGCCAGAGTTGCAGGGCGGTCGCGGAGGGCAGGAACCAGACGTTGCGCATCTGGGCATAGCGGTCTTCGGGTACCAGAACGGTGGTGGCATCGCCTTCGACGACCAGGGTTTCCAGGACCAGCTCACCGCCGCTGTCGAGGCAGTTCTTCAGATCCAGCAGGTGGTCGATGGGCGAACGACGATGGTAGAGCACGCCCATGGAAAAGACGGTATCGAAACCGCCGTCCAGTACGGGCAGTTCTTCCAGTGTCAGTGGCAGGTGCCAGGTGGGCAGGTCGGGCAGATAGCGGCGCAGGGCCTGGAATTGGCAATGGAACAGCCAGTTGGGATCGACACCCAGGACCAGGCTGGCTCCGGCGCCAAGCATGCGCCACTGGTAGTAGCCATTGCCGCAGCCGACATCCAGGACGCGCTTGCCCTGCAGATCCAGGTGAGGGGAGACCCTGTCCCATTTCCAGTCGGAGCGCCATTCGGTATCCAGGTGGAGATCGAACAGCTGGAAGGGCCCCTTGCGCCACGGACGCAGTTGCAGCAGTGCCTCGCGCAGGGCCTGGTGCTGCTCGGCTGAAGGCACGCCGACGAGGCGCACGGCCTCACGCAGTTCGACAGCCGCTACAGCGATTTCGGGGAGCGCATCGACACCCGCTTGCCAGCGCTGCAGATCGCCGTGGCCGCGGGCGTACTTGGCGGCCAGGACGGCTTCGAGGGACTGGGACCAGGTGGCCAGCGGGGTATCCGCCAGCGCCCGCTGCAGGGCTGCGAGGTAGGAAGGCTGGGTCATGGCAGGGCGATCAGGGAGGTGAAGTTGAGGCATTGGAACCAGGGCACGACGGTGGTGAAGCCGGCGGCCTGGAGGCGCGCACGGTGTTCGTCCAGGGTGTCGGTGAGCATGACGTTTTCCAGCGCGGTGCGTTTCTGGGCGATTTCCAGCTCGCTGTAGCCATTGGCTCTCTTGAAGTCCAGGTGCAGGCCGTTGAGCAGGGCCTGGGTCTCGGTCTCCGGAAAACGGATCTTTTCCGACAGCAGCAGGGCGCCGCCGGGCAGCAGGCTGGCGCGCAGTCGGCTGAGCAGGCCCAGGCGCTGTTCCGGGGCGATGAATTGCAGGGTGAAGTTGAGGGCGATCACCGAAGCCGCCTCGAGCGGGACTTCGAGGATATCGGCTTCCACCACCTCTACCGGGAGCAACTCCTCATGCATGGAGTCCTGGGCGCTGAGGTATTCGCGGCAGCGGGTAACCATGGCGGTGGAGTTGTCGATGGCCACCACCCGGGTACCCTCGGTGCGGACATGACGGCGCAGCGCCTGGGTCACGGCGCCCAGGGAGCAGCCGAGGTCATAGAGGCGGCTATGGGGCTGGGCGAACCGTGCGGCGATGACACCGAGATTCTCGACGATGGTGGGATAGCCCGGCACGGATCTCTTGATCATGTCGGGAAAGACGCGCACCACGTCTTCGTTGAAGGTGAAGTCGGCAGGAGGCTGCGGTGACGCGAACAGGCGGTCGGCTTCGCTCATGGGCGGTACCTGGAAAATCGAAAGGGGGCATTGTACCCCCGGCAGGCACCGCTGGACGTGGGCTCAGCGGATTTCGATACGGCAGTCGAAGCGGGCCTGGGGCTCGGCATCGGCATCCCAGGGCTGGCGAGCCTGGAGTTCGAGATGGGCGCTGCCGGCGCTCTGGGCGCGGAAGCGCCAGAGGGACTGACCGGCGCTGCCGATGCCGCCCTGGTCCTGGCGCTGTTCGCGAAAGACTTCCGGGCCGAGTTGCCTGAGGTTGTCGCTGCGCTGGAGGATGGTCCAGCGATAGCCGCTGGTGGGATCGCTGGGCAGGGTCAGGGTCAGTTCCTGGCCGATGTGCATGGCCAGCGGGGTGCAGTCGCTGTCGTCACCCAGGATGAGGTTGCCGCTCGGCTGGGTGCTGCTACAGCCGGCCAGGAGCAGACAGCCGCAGAACAGAAGACGGTTGGACATGGAAACCTCCGGGGTATGACGGCAAAACGCAGAGCATACCCCAAGAGGTCGGACGGTCAGACTAGAAGAGCACCTTGGCCACGTCGGCGAAGCGCTTGGCGAAGTGGACGGTCAGCCCCTCCTTGAGATAGGCGGGCAGCTCTTCGAAATCACCGCGATTGGGCTCCGGCAGGATCAGTTCACTGATCTTCTGCCGCCGCGCCGCGATGACCTTTTCCCGTACCCCACCAATGGGCAGCACCTGGCCGGTCAGGGTCAGCTCGCCGGTCATGGCCACGTTCTTCTTGGGCGCCTGGTTGCGCGCCAGCGACAGCAGGGCGGAGGCCATGGTGATGCCGGCACTGGGACCATCCTTGGGCGTGGCGCCTTCGGGTACGTGCAGGTGGACGAGGGCCTGGTCGAAGAAGTTCGGATCGCCCTTGAAGTCCTTGAGATGCGCGGTGACGTAGCTGTAGGCGATCTCGGCGGATTCCTTCATGACGTCACCCAGCTTGCCGGTGAGCTTGAAGCCGCGATTCAGGGTATGGATGCGCGTCGCCTCGATCGGCAGGGTGGCGCCGCCCATGCTGGTCCAGGCCAGCCCGGTGATGATGCCGACCCCGGACAGCACCTGCTCCTTGCGGAAGGGCGGCATGCCCAGATAGTCCTCGAGATCCGAGGCGCCGATCTTGATCTTGAGCTTGGGGTCCTCGATGAGCCTGACCACCGCCTTGCGCACCAGCTTGCCCAGCTGCTTCTCCAGCTGGCGTACGCCGGCCTCGCGGGCATAGCCTTCCACCAGGGCCTTGAGGGCACTGTCGGTGAGCGTCAGGCGATCCTTGGGCACCCCGGCCTTGTCCAGCTGCTTGGGCCAGAGGTGGCGCTTGGCGATGGCCTGCTTTTCCTCGGCGATATAGCCGGAGAGGCGGATGACCTCCATGCGGTCCAGCAACGGACCCGGAATGGAGTCCAGGGTGTTGGCGGTACAGACGAACAGCACCTTGGACAGGTCGAGGCGCAGATCCAGATAGTGGTCGAGGAAATCGACGTTCTGCTCCGGATCCAGGGTCTCCAGCAGTGCCGAGGCGGGATCGCCCTGGTAGCTCTGGCCCATCTTGTCGATCTCGTCGAGCATGATGACCGGATTCATCACCTTGACGTCGCGCAGGGCCTGGACGAGCTTGCCGGGCATGGCGCCGATGTAGGTACGGCGGTGGCCCTTGATCTCGGCTTCGTCCCTCATGCCGCCGACACTGAAGCGATAGAAGGGGCGGCCGAGGGATTCGGCGATGGACTTGCCGATGCTGGTCTTGCCCACCCCGGGCGGACCCACCAGCAGCACGATGGAGCCGGTCACCTCACCCTTGAAGGCGCCCACCGCGAGGAATTCGAGGATGCGATTCTTGATGTCGTCGAGCCCGGCGTGGTGCCGGTCGAGCACCTTGCGCGCGTGCTTGAGATCGAGCTTGTCCTGGCCGTGGATACCCCACGGCAGATCGGTGGCCCAGTCCAGGTAGTTGCGGGTGACGCCGTATTCCGGCGAGCCGGTCTCGAGGATGGACAGCTTGTTCAGCTCGTCGTCGATGCGCTTCTGCGCGGCTTCGGGCAGGATCTTGCCGTCCAGGCGCTGGCGAAAACCTTCGATGTCGCTGCTGCGATCGTCCTTGGTGATGCCCAACTCCTGCTGGATCAGCTTGAGTTGCTCCTTGAGGAAAAATTCGCGCTGGCGCTCGTTGATCTTGCGATTGACCTCGGCGGACAGCTCCTTCTGCAGACGCGCGACCTCGACTTCCTTGCGCAGCAGCGGCAGGACCTTTTCCATGCGCTGCAGCATGGGCACGGTATCGAGCACCTGCTGCAGTTCGTCGCCCGGCGCGGTGGTGAGGGCGGCGGCGAAGTCGGTGAGTGGCGAGGGGTCGTTGGGGCTGAAGCGATTGAGATAGTTCTTCAGCTCTTCGCTGTACAGCGGGTTGAGGGGCAAGAGCTCCTTGATCGCGTTGATCAGCGCCATGCCGTAGGCCTTCACCTCGTCGCTGGGATCAGGACTGGGGCGCAGGTGCTCGACTTCCACCAGATAGGGCGGACGCTGCCGGCGCAGCCAGCCGCGGATGCGCACCCGCGACAGGCCCTGGGCCACGAACTGCAGCTTGCCGTCCTGGCGGGTGGCATGGTGGATGCGCACCAGGGTGCCGTGCTGCGGCAACTGGTCGGGATCGAAGCCGTCGGCATCGCCGGGTTGCTGCTCCATGTAGAACAGCGCCAGGCAATGGTGGTCGGTCTTGGCCACCAGCTCCAGGGTTTCCGCCCAAGGCTCTTCGTTGACGATGACGGGCAGTACCTGCGCCGGGAAGAAGGGCCGGTTGTGAATGGGGATGACGTACAGCTTGTCGGGAAGATTCTGGCCGGGTAGCACCAGACCGGTCTGGCCGGCTTCTTCGCTGAGAATGTCCGCTTGGTTGTCCTGATCGCTCATTGGCGTACCTTGGGCTTGGATGTAGGGCCAACATGGGGCGAGGGCGCTGCTTTTTCAACGCAGGCCGAGACCTGTCCTTCTTGACCGCCGGGCACCGCTTGAAGTGCGACGACCGGGGCAACGACTGACCGTCGCGACGATAAAGATTCCCCCGAGACTGCCGCTAAAGCTGAAGTCACGCCGCGAAGCCGGCGAGAGTTTCCAAGGGCGCGCGGTGGAGAACAGCGGGTGAACAAGCGACATCTAGTAACGGGATTGCTGGTCTTGGGCCTCGGCAGCGCGCAGGCGGCGCCGGTCGCCGTGCAGGTCGTGGACAGCCAGGGAGCACCCCTGGCCGATGCGGTGGTTATGCTGTCGGCGCCGGGACTGGTGCCCGAGCGGCGGCCCGCGGCCATCGACCAGCAGAATCGGCGCTTCGTCCCCCATGTCCTGGCGGTGGCCACCGGGACGGCGGTGAGCTTTCCCAATACCGACGACATCCGCCATCAGGTCTATTCCTTTTCCAGCCCGAAGCGCTTCGAGCTGCCGCTCTACCACGGGCTTCCCAGCACGCCGGTGGTGTTCGACCAACCGGGCGTGGTGGTGGTGGGCTGCAATATCCACGATTGGATGGTGGGATACGTCTACGTGACCACCGCCGGGCGCTCCGCGGTGACCGACAGTCAGGGCCAGGCCCGCCTGGAGGCGCCGGACGGTCATTATCAGCTGGCACTGTGGCACCCCGACCTCAGCGACAAGCAGGAGGTCGCCCAGCCTGCGCTGGACGTGGCGGGCAAGCCGGTGACCCTGAAACTCCAGCTGGCGGTTCAGCCGAAGCCGCAGTCCGTGGAGCCGGCGAGCTCGGCTTTCGAGGATGCCTTCCACAAGGCCACGCACGATGAAGCTCATCCATAGTTTCCAGACCCGCATCGCCGGCAGTCTCTTCCTGCTGATGCTGGTGGTCATCACCCTGGTCTATCTGACGGTCAAGGCCGCCACCGAGGCCAGTGCGGTGCGCCAGTCCTATGACCAGCTCGACACCGGGGCGCGGGTCTTTCGCCAGGTGCTGGACGGGCGCTGCCGCCGGCTGAACGATGCCGTGCGGGTGCTCGCCGCCGATTTCGGCTTTCGCGATGCCGTCGCCAGTGGCGATGTGCCGACCCTGAGGTCGGCGCTGGCCAACCATGGCGCCCGGGTGGGCGCGGGCGATACCTATCTGCTGGACCTGGACGGCCGGCTGATCGCCAGCACCGTGGCGGCGCACAGCGAAGGCGAGCGGCTGCCCGTCGCGGTGGCGTCGGGCAATGACGGCAGCTGTGTGCTGGCGGGTAACGGCCTGCCGCAGTTGCGGGTCACGGTGCCGGTCCGGGCTCCTGTGCCCATTGCCCAGGTGGTGATGAGTTTCGCCATGGATCAGGCCATGGCCGAGGAATTTCGCTCGCTGATCAACCTGGACGTGGTGTTTCTCGGCGAAGCCGCGCTGATGGCCAGTACCCTGCCGGAGGAGCAGGGACGGCTGCTGCTGCCTGAGTTGGCGAATGCGCCCAAGGGCAGCGATAGCTGGCAGCTAACCCTGGGTGATCGCCGCTATCAGGTCAAGCGGCTGACCCTCGGCCCCGCCGACCATCCGGTACAGGTCTATCTGCTGCGTTCGCTCGATCTGGCCATGACCGAGTTCGAACCCCTGCTCAGGCAACTGGCGCTGATCGCCGGCGGTGCCCTGCTGGCGGCCCTGCTGGGCGCACTGTGGCTGGCACGCAACCTGGCCCAGCCGTTGCGGCAGCTGTCGGTGATGTCCTGGCGGATCGGCCAGGGGGACTACGGGGTCAAGGTGGAAGTCCAGCGCCGGGACGAATTCGGCCGCTTGGCACAGGTGCTCGAAGAGATGCGCCAGGGCATCGCCGAGCGCGAGCAGCGGCTCAATCACAATGCCTTGCACGACGCCCTGACCGGATTGCCCAATCGCATCCTGGCCGAGGAACGCCTGCGGGTCTTCATCGCCACCCAATCCCAGGTCTCGCTGCTGTACCTGGGGCTGGATGGCTTCCAGGCGATCAATGAAAGCGCCGGGGTCGCCGGGGGCGATCGGATGCTCAGGATGGTGGCCGAGCGGGCGCAGGTGCTGCTGGCCGGCCGTGGCTGCGTCTCGCGACCGGTGGGCGACGAGTTTCTCGTGCAGTTCTGCCGCGTCGGCCTGGAAGGCGCGGTGGGGCTCGCCGAGCAGCTGCGTCTGTCGCTGGCCGAGCCGATCGAGTGGGAAGGCCAGCTGTATCGTCTCAGTTGCCGCATCGGCGTCGTCGAATATCCGCGCCATGGCGACGATCCGACCCAGCTGATCGAGCGCGCGCGCAGCGCCATGCTCGATGCCGGGCAGTTGCCGGATCGCCTGCGGGTCTATGATGAAGGACGGGATGCGGCCCAGCAGCGGCGTCTGCAACTGGTCCACGATCTGCCGCTGGCGGGCGAGCGGGGTGAATTGATGCTGGTGTTCCAACCCAAGGTGGCGCTGCAGGGCAGCGGGCCGCACCAGGCCGAGGTGCTGCTGCGCTGGCGCCACGCCGAACTGGGCATGGTCTCGCCGGGTGAATTCATTCCCCTGGCCGAGCGCAGTGGCAGCATGGCCGGACTCACCCGCTGGGTGATCCAGGCGGCGATCCGGCAACTGGCGCTCTGGCAGACCCAGGGCCGCGAGGTCAAGGTGTCGCTGAACGTCTCGGCGGTCGACCTGGCCGATGCCCGACTGCCCGAGCGGGTGATGGGCTGGCTGGATGACGCCGGCGTCTCGGCGCGGCAGCTGACCTTCGAGATCACCGAGAGCGCCATCATGGCCGATCCGGAAGCGGCCATCGCGCTGCTGACCCGGCTCTCCGTGCTGGGCATCCGGTTGTCGGTGGACGACTACGGCACCGGCCAGGCTTCCCTGGCACACCTGAAGCGGCTGCCGGTGGACGAATTGAAGATCGACCAGTCCTTCGTGAAGGAGCTGGCACCGGGTAACGATGACGCCGTCATCGTCCGCTCGACCATCGAGATGGGCCACAACCTGGGTCTGGAGGTGGTCGCCGAAGGGGTCGAGGAAGCCCGAGCCCTGGCGCTGTTACGCAGCTGGGGCTGCGATGTGATCCAGGGGTACTACATCAGCCGCCCGTTACCGGCCGTGGAATTCGAGGCCTGGATGGAACGGCAGAGCCAGCCGGTGCTGGAGGCGCTGTCATGAAGCGTGGCTGGCTGCTGGCGGGGTTGCTGCTGGCGACCGGGGTGCAGGCCGACGGCGGCAAGCTGCTGGCCACCGGCGGTGCCAGCAGTCTGGAAGGCGCGGCGGGCGGTGGTATCACGCCCTGGGCGGTGATCGGCGGCTATGGCGAAAGCGGCCAGCCCGGCGCCACCGCCTTTGCCACCCGGGTGTGGACCGGTGACTATCGGCTCGATGCCACCGGCGTCGCGGCGGCCTACGACAATCGGGTGGAAGTCTCCTATGCCCGCCAGCGCCTGGACATGCCGACCCTGCGGCGGTTGATGAAGCTCGAGGAAGACAGCCTCAGCCAGGACATCGTCGGCGCCAAGGTGCGCCTGGCAGGTGACCTGATCTACGACCGACTGCCGCAGATCGCCCTGGGCGTGCAGTACAAGCATCAGCGCGACTTTGGCATTCCTGCAGCCGTGGGGGCGCGGCGCGACAGCGATGTCGAGGGCTACCTGGGTGCCAGCCGGCTGTTTCTGGGCGGCGCCTTCGGCTACAACCTGCTGCTCAACGTCGGTCTCAGGTACAGCCGCGCCAACGAGATGGGGCTGCTGGGCTTCGGTGGCGATCGCAACGACAGCCGTCAGTGGCTCAAGGAGGGCTCGGCGGCGGTGTTCTTCAATCCCCAGTGGGCGGTGGGCATGGAATATCGCGAGAAGCCGCAGAATCTGTCCTTTACCCGGGAGAGTGACTGGGTGGATACCTTCGTCGGCTATTTCCCCAACAAGCATCTGTCGCTGGTGCTGGCCTATGCCTGGCTGGGCGAGATCGCCACCCTGGACGATCAGCAGGGCCTCTACCTGTCGCTGCAGGGGAGCTACTGATGCAGGCGAAGCCTCTGGTGCTGGCGGCGCTGCTGCTGATGCTGGGTTGCACGCCCCAGCCGCCGGCGGGCGATCGGCTCTATCAGGAGCTGGGTGGCCAGCCCGGCATCACCCGAATCGTCGAGGGGATGCTGCTCAACGTGGCGCGCGACGGGCGGATCCGGCACTACTTCGCCAATGTCGACATCGCGCGGCTGCGCAAGCTGCTCATCCAGAAATTCTGTGCCGATGCGGGCGGTCCCTGTCGTTATGAAGGGGCGAGCATGGCGGAAAGTCATCGCGGTCTGAATCTGCAACCCGCCGACTTCAATGCCCTGGTGGAAGACCTGCAACTGGCCATGCGGCGCGAGGGCATCCCGGAGCGGGCGCAGAATGCCCTGCTGGCGCGGCTGGCGCCGCAACGCGGCCAGGTGATCCGCCAGTAGTCTGCCGGCTGTCGCTGGTTTCGAACCTCGTCCGCGCCAGATCCTCCCTAGGCAAGATGCCTAAGAGAGGAATGACGCTTGAGCAAGACGACTTCTGCGGCCGATCTCGGTCTGACCCTGGCGCTGGGCGACGAGCCGGCGCTGTTCGGCTGGTTCCTGGCCAGCTACCTGTTCGGCAAGCGCATCTCCCAGACCATCGCTGCCCAGGCCTGGACGGTGCTCTATCGCAAATATGGCCGCGACACGCCGCGCAAGCTGCTCAATCTGAGCTGGCAGCAACTGGTCAACTATCTCGGCGAAGGCCACTACCGGCGTTATGACGAGAGCACCGCCACGCGCCTGCTGGATGTCTGTCGTCATCTGCAGGAAGACTATGGCGGCAGTTTTCTCAAGCTACGTGACACCAGCGCCGATCGTGCGGATTTCGAGCGCCGCCTGCAGACCCTGAAGGGGGTGGGCCCCAAGACCTGCGAGATCTTCATGCGCGAGGCCGGGCCCTTGCTGTTTCCCGACTGAATGCACACCGCCGGCATGGGGCCGGCGGTGTTCACGACGGACGGAAGACTGTTATTTGCCCAGGTCCGCCTTGAGACGGCTGCCGGCATAGGCCTGGGCGTCCTTGGCCTTCTGCACCACCGCAGCGGTGCCGAAGAACTCGTGGGTGACGCCCGGATAGACCTTGCGCTCCACTTGGACGCCGGCCTGGCGCAGGGCGGTCTCCAGGAAGCCACCGTCGTCACGCAGGGGATCGATCTCGGCATTGACGATGGTCACCGGCGGCAGGCCGGCGAGGTCGGCGCGAGTCAGGTCCAGGCGCGGATCCTTGAGATCGGCGGGCGTACGGGTCACCTGTTCGACGAACCACAGCATCATCGGCCGATTGAGCGGCTTGGCGTCCGCATACTGCTCGTAGGACGGGGTATGGGTGTTGGTCTGGGCCACCGGATAGACCGACAGCACGTGCTTGGGTGCGGTGAGACCGGCCTTGCGGGCGGCCACGGCGGTCGCCACCGCCAGGTTGCCCCCGGCGCTTTCACCGGCCAGGGCCAGCCGCTGGGAATCGCCGTTGAGCGAGCCGGCGTGGGTGGTCACCCAGCGATAGGCCGCCAGGGCGTCATCATGGGCAGCGGGAAACTTGTATTCGGGCGCCTGGCGATAGTCCACCGAGACCACGATGGCATTGGCCTGCTTGGCCAGACCGCGGGCGCCACCGTCGTAAACGTTGCGATCGGCGAACACCCAGCCGCCGCCGTGGAAGTAGAGGATGACCGGGAAGGGACCCTGGCCCTCGGGGGTGTAGATGCGGGCGGGCAGCACCCCGGCGGCGCCATCCACAGCACGGTCGACGCTGGTCACGCCGGGTACCAGGGCCTCAGGCTGGGTGGGACGACCCTCGTCCTGCAGGACACCCTTGACCGCATCGGCGATGGTAGGCTGTTGGCGGGCCTGCTGAGCGGTGAGTTTTTCCACGGCCTTGGGATCGAAGCTGGCGTATTTGTTCAGCACCTTCTGCATGTCGGCATCGGTGCGCGCCATGCTCTTGGCATTGCTGATCGCCTCGGCACCCAGAGAACGTTTTTCCGGATCGCGGGCGCAGCCGGTCAGAGCCAGACCGGCGCCAACCAGAGCGAGGGCGAGGAGGGTGGGTTTGCTACGCAAGACGGATAGCGGCATGGCGGAAATCCTGTGCGAATTCAGAGGGCCTACCTGCAAACCGACATGCTTATCGCGCGAGAGGTTCCGGCGGACCGCTGGCAGGTACCTGGCGATCGGCCTGCTGGGATTGCTGGGTAGCCAGGCCGTCGCCGAGCCGGCGGCCTACTGGCGCTGGCGCAGCAACACCGATGGTCAGGACTTCTGTACCCAGACGCCGCCGGGGCCGGGTTGGGTCCGGATCGCGGGGCCCTTTCGCGATCTGCAGTGTCGCGAGGCGGGCAGTCTGCCCCTGCGCCGCTGGGCCGCGCCGCCGCAACAGTCCCGCTAGTTCGAGGTTTCCGCCGCCTTGAGCAGCGAGGCGCCGAGCTCGCCTTCGTAACGCTGCCACACAGGGCGCATGGCGTCCCGCCAGCGCGCCCGTTGTTCGGGAGTGAGGGTGATGATCTCGCTGCCACCCGCGGCGGCGATGCGCGCCCGATCACGCTGGTTTTCCGCCTCGGATTGCTTTTTCACCTCGAAGGTCACCTGGTCGATGATCTCTTCCAGGGTACTGCGTACGGCGAAGGGCAGGGTGCGCCAGCGATCCGCCTTGACGATCAGCATGTAGTCGAGGGCGCCATGGTTGCTCTCGGTGAAATAGCGCTGCTGCTGGTCGAGACGCTGGCTCCAGTAATTGGACCAGGTGTTCTCGGTGGCATTGACGGTGCCCGTGGTGAGCGCCTGCAAGGTCTGGTTGAAGGGCAGCCTGACCGCCGTGGCGCCCAGGGCCTCGAACTGGCTCTGCAGGACGTCGGAGTTCTGGATGCGGAACACCAGTCCCTTGGCATCGCCGGGTTCGCGCAGGGGCTTGCGCGCCGACAGCTGCTTGAGGCCGTTGGGCCAGTAGGCCAGGCCGATGACCCCGGCTGGCTCCAGGCTCTGCAGCAGCTGGCGACCGCTGGGCCGGGCCTGGAAGTGATCGAGGGCCGCACGACTCTCGAACAGGAAGGGCAGGTCGAACAGCTTGAGCTTGGGACTGAGTTCGGTGAGTTTGCTGATCGCCGGCGCCAGGATGTCGACCTTGCCGTCCTGCAGCGCCTGGAGTTCGTTGGCATCGGTAAAGGCCGTGCCGCTGGGCAGCACCTCCACCTGGACCTGCCCGGCGAGACGCTGCGCCACCAGCTGCTGGAACAGCTGAGCACCCTTGCCCTTGGGGGTCTCCGGCGCTACCACATGGGAAAACCTCAGAGTAATGACGTCAGCGTAGCTGGATGTCATGGGCAGGGCGGCGGAGAGCAGGGCGCAAAGGCCCAGGATCGACGACTTCATGGCAGGTCCTGGTGATTTTTCTTGGAATCCTTGTAGGCGTACTTTACCAGTGCGACGTCAGGTCGCAGGGCCTGTGGGAAGGCGTTGGCTGCCGTTTGGCGGATGACCGGGAGAATCGGCGTCGCGCTGGCGTTCTAACGACCACATCCAAGAGAAGGAAGCGCCCATGAATACCGCTCAAACCGTTCGTTTGCCCGATGGCACTACCGTTCCGGCGCTGGGCCAGGGTACCTGGCGCATGGGCGAGAACGCGGATCTGCATCGCCAGGAGGTCAGTGCCCTGCGCCAGGGACTGGACCTTGGACTCACCCTGATCGACACCGCCGAGATGTATGGCGAAGGCCGCGCCGAGGAACTGGTGGGCGAGGCCATTGCCGGGCGGCGGGACGAGGTCTTCCTGGTGAGCAAGTTCTATCCGAAGAACGCCACCGAAGCCGGCGTACCCCTCGCCTGCGAGCGCAGCCTGAAGCGCCTGGGTACCGATGTCATCGACCTCTATCTGCTGCACTGGCGCGGCCAGGTGCCACTGATCGAGACGGTCATGGCGCTAGAGAAGCTGCGCGACGAAGGCAAGATCCGCCACTGGGGCGTTTCCAACCTCGACACCAGCGACATGCTCGAATTGAACGATGATCGCTGCAGCGCCAATCAGGTCCTCTACAACCTGGAACAGCGCGGTATCGAGCATGACCTGCTGCCCTGGTGCCAGCGTCAGCAGATGCCCCTGATGGCCTATTGTCCGCTGGGGCAGGGCGGGGATCTGCTGCGCCACCCGGCCCTGGCTACCCTGGCCGAACGGCATCAGGCCACCCCGGCGCAGATCGCCCTGGCCTGGGTGCTGCGTCAGCCGGGTGTGATCGCCATTCCCAAGGCCGGCGATGCCGGACATCTGGAAGAGAATGCGCGGGCCCTGGATCTGCGCCTGAGCGAAGAGGACTTCGCCCTGCTCGACGGCGCCTTTCCGCCGCCGCAAGCCAAGAGTCCGCTGGCGATCATCTAGCCGCCGCGAATCAACCGGCGCAGGGGGAAACGACTGGGGTGGCAGGCCTCGGCCACCTGCCGCGCCACCGGCAGGGGCTCGTCTTCCAGCCACGCCGCCAGCAGTTCGGCGGCCAGCGGGGTGGTGACCAGGCCACGGGAGCCGTGCGCCAGATTGACATAGAGTCCCTCGCGCCAGGGCGCAGGCTGCTCGGGTACCTGGCGGGCGTCGTAGGCCAGTGCCTGGTAGCGCTGGGCGAAGAGGTCTTCGTCCACCACCGGGCCGACCAGGGGCAGGTAATCCGGCGAGGTACAGCGGAAAGCCACGCGACCTTCCAGTTTCTCGGCTGCATAGCCTGCCGCTAACGCGGGTGACAATTCGGCGAGCAGGTGCAGGTTGCTCTGGTGTTCCACCTGGCTGGGTTCGGTGTCGCTCCGGTCGAACACGAAGCTGGCGCCCAGGCAGTGCCGACCTTCCCGCGCCGGGGCGAGATAGCCTTCGCCGCAGACCACGGTGGCCAGCGCCTGGCTATCCGGGGTTTCCGGCAGCGCGGACAGCTGTCCGCGGATCGCCTTCAGCGGCAGGCCGGGCAGCAGCGTTCGGGCCTGGGCGGCGCTGGCCACCACGACCACCGCCGCCGTCAGCGGCTCGCCCTGGGTGCTGGCCTGCCAGCCGTGCTCGGTCTGCTGGAGGGCGGTCACCTCGGTATGGGTGACCAGCCCGATATTCGGATGGGCCAGCCAGTGCGCGCACAGCGCCGGCGGATGCACCCAGCCTCCTTCCGGAAAGAACAGGCCCCCCGCCGTGAGACCGATTCCGGCCCTGTCGCTGGCGGCGTCGCTGTCCAGGGGCTGCAGCAGATCGGCGGGGAAGTGCGCGGCCAGTTGCGCCTGCCGCTGGGCGTCCTTGTCCGTCAGCGCCAGTTGCAGCACCCCGCAGGGTGACCAGGTCGCGCCCGTCGGCAGGGCCTGCAATTGGCGCAGGGTCAGGCCGAAGCCATCGAGGATCAGCCGACTGAGCGGGGTGTCATGGGCCGACAGCTTGAGATAGAGCACGCCCTGGGGATTGCCGGAGGCCTCCTGGGCGGGCGCCCCGTGGCGCTCGACGACCCGGACCTGCCAGCCGCGGCGGGCCAGGCTGGCGGCGGTGGCGCAACCGGCCAGGCCGGCGCCTATGACCAGGGCCGTGCGCGGGCCCTGGGGGCGCGGTGGGCGGGCATACCAGGGCACGGGATCAGGGGCGACGGGGCGTTCCAGCACGCCGGCCAACATTTCGCGCTTGTGGCCGAAGCCGGGCACCTTGGCCATGGCGAAGCCGGCCTCGTTGAGACCACGGCGGACGAAGCCGGCGCAGGTAAAGGTCGCCAGGGTGGTGCCGGCATGGGACAGCCGCGCCAGTTCGGCGAACAGCGCGGGCGTCCACATCTCGGGGTTCTTGGCCGGGGCGAAGCCGTCCAGGAACCAGGCATCGCACCGGGCATCCAGTTCGGGCAGGCGCTCCAGCACATCGCCGACCAGCAGGGTCAGGGTGATGCGCCCGTCGCCCAGGATCAGCCGCTGGAAGCCTGGATGGATCGCCTGGTACTGCCGCTGCAGCGCCGCGCTGTAGGGGGCGAGTTCCGGCCAGAGACTCAGCGCCTGGGCGAGATCGGCGGCGGTCAGCGGAAAGCGCTCGACGCTGACGAAATGCAGGCGCGCTTCCTGTGGTGCCAGGGCGTCGAAAAGTTGCCAGGCGCAGAGGAAGTTGAGGCCGGTGCCGAAACCCGTCTCGCCGATGGTGAAGACTTCGCCCGGCGCCAGCGCGGCGAAGCGTTCGGCCAGGCGATTCTGCTGCAGGAAGACATAGCGCGTCTCTTCCAGACCGCTGGCGCGGGAAAAATAGACGTCGCCATAGGTGCGGGAGAGGGGTTGCCCGGAGGCATCCCAGTCGAGCTGGGCGTGCTGGAAATCGGTCATGAGCGGCGCGGCCTGGGATTCAGGGCGCGCAGTCTAAAGGATCGAGCGCAGGCGGTCAGATGTTGCTGACGGATTGGCGCATCAGGCCCTGAGAGGTCTGCAGCCGCTCGACGTAGCGATCGATCTGGTTGAGGGCTTCTTCGCGGCTGAAGAAGGGGCCTTCCAGGGTGCCCTCGCGGGTGGTGAAGAAAAACTGACCGTTGACCACGCTGACGCGCTCGCTACGGAAATGGGTGCTGGCACCGGGGTCGTCATTACGTTTGCCTAACATGAGAATCTCCTCCTCGTCTTGCCAACAGACCATGGCGAGCGCTGCGGGTTGCCCCGCTCGGCCAAATGGCGGTCCGTCGATCTTCCTTAGGTGTAGCACCCTAGCGGCCGCTGCGCCTGGGTGGAAAAAGCGCGACGAAATTGTGAGGGACATCACGCAGCACAGGGCGTAGCCGCCGGACGATGGCCCTGGACGGGTCGTCTTTCGCGTTATAACCACAGCGTGATCCGATCTTTCCCGCCCGCTCTGGTGGGCGGCATAGTGCCGCTATCCCTACCTGCATCAGGAGAACTGCCAATGACCATCCGTCTGGGCGACATCGCCCCCGATTTCGAACAGGATTCCAGCCTGGGTCGCATCCGCTTCCACGAGTGGCTGGGCGACAGCTGGGGCGTGCTCTTCTCCCATCCGGCCGACTTCACTCCGGTCTGCACCACCGAACTGGGCCTCACCGCCAAGCTCAAGGACGAATTCGCCAAGCGCGACGTCAAGGTGATCGCCCTCTCGGTGGACGGCCTGGAATCGCACCAGGGCTGGATCAAGGACATCGAGGAAACCCAGGCGACCGCCGTGGGCTTTCCGATCCTGGCCGACGCCGATCGCAGTGTCTCGACCCTCTACGACATGATCCACCCCAACGCCAACGACACCCTCACGGTGCGCTCGCTGTTCATCATCGATCCGCAAAAGAAGGTGCGGCTGTCGATCACCTATCCGGCCAGCACCGGACGCAATTTCGACGAGATCCTGCGGGTGATCGATTCCCTGCAGCTCACCGACAATCACAAGGTGGCGACCCCGGGCAACTGGAAGGATGGCGATGACGTGGTCATCGTGCCGTCGCTCAAGGACGAAGAAGAACTCAAGCGCCGTTTCCCCAAGGGCTACACCACGGTGAAGCCCTATCTGCGCCTGACCCCGCAGCCCAATCGCTGACACCTGCGGTGACAAGAAAACCCCGGCTTCGGCCGGGGTTTTTGTTTTCTGGTTATAACCAAGTGCCTAAAGGATATTTTTAGGGAATAAGCACCCCTTGCTAAGGTCCGCTCATTCCTTTTCGAGCGGCGCGACACCGCTCCTTTTTATCCTGGAGGCGGCGATGCAGGTGGTGACTTTGGCGGGTAGTCCGGGAGCGCGGTCGCGCTCCACCGGCGTGCTGGATCTGGCAGCGAACTGGCTGCAGGTGCGCGGTGTGGAATTGTCGCGCTGGCGTATCCAGGACTTTCCCGCCGCCGACCTCATCGGCGCCCGTTTCGACAGTCCGCCGGTGGTGGAACTGATCGCCCAGTTGCAAGCCGCCGATGGCCTGGTGATCGCCACCCCGGTGTACAAGGCCTCCCTGGCCGGCGCCCTCAAGACCCTGCTGGACCTGCTGCCCGAACGCGCCCTGACCCATAAGGTGGTGCTGCCCCTGGCCACCGCTGGTTCCAGCGGTCACCTGCTGGCCATCGACTACGCGCTGAAGCCGGTGCTCTCGGCGCTCAAGGCCCAGGAAATCCTCAATGGCGTCTTCGCCGACGACAGCCAGGTCAGCTACACCGAGACCGGCGTCGACCTGACCCCGGCGCTGGAGCAGCGCCTGCACGAATCCCTCGAACAATTCCACGCGGCCCTGGTGCGGCGTCCCCAACCCCTGACCCCCGAGCTGCTGGCCGATCGCATCGGTCAGGCGCGCTGGGGCATCTGACCAGGAGCGTTAGTCATGCAGTTCTCCTTCACCCGTTCGCTGCTCGCCGTTTCCCTGCTGACCCTGGCCGCCGGCCTGGCCCAGGCGGAAGAGACGGTGCGCATCGGCTATCAGAAGTACGGCACCCTGATCACCCTCAAGGCCCGCGGCACCCTGGAGCAGCGCCTGGCCAAGGACGGCGTCAAGGTGCAGTGGACCGAATTCCCCGGCGGCCCGCAGCTGCTGGAAGGCCTCAACGTCGGCAGCATCGATTTCGGCGTGACCGGGGAGACCCCGCCGGTGTTCGCCCAGGCCGCCGGCGCCGATCTGGTCTATGTGGCCCACGAGCCGCCGGCGCCCACCAGCGAAGCCATCCTGGTGCCCAAGGACTCGGCCATCCAGTCGCTGGCCGATCTCAGGGGCAAGAAGATCGCCCTGAACAAGGGTTCCAACGTTCACTACCTGCTGGTGCAGGCGCTGGCCAAGGCCGGTATCCCCTACAAGGACATCCAGCCGGTCTACCTGCCGCCCGCCGATGCCCGCGCCGCCTTCGAGCGCGGCGCGGTGGATGCCTGGGTGATCTGGGATCCCTATCAGGCCGCCGCCGAGACCCAGTTGCAGGCGCGCACCCTGACCGATGCCACCGGCCTCGCCGACAACCACCAGTTCTATCTGGCCACCCGCAGCTTCGCCAAGGCCCATCCCGAACAGGTCGGCGCCATCGTCGACGAGGTGCGCTCGGTGGGCGAGTGGGCCAAGGCCCACCCCGACCAGGTCGCCGCCCAGGTGGCGCCGCTGCTGAACCTGCCGCTGGACACCGCCGAACGGGTGGTCAAGCGCCAGGGCTATGGCGCCCGCTTCATCAGTCCCGAGGTGGCGGCGCAGCAGCAGAAGATCGCCGACGCCTTCACCGCCCTCAAGTTGATTCCCAAGCCGCTGGTCATCCGCGACGTGGTGTGGACCCCGCCCGCCAGTCTGCAGACCGCTGCCGCCAAACCCTGATTTCGCCTGCTGGAGAAAGCCCCCATGAGTCTCGATATCTTCTGGTTCCTGCCGACCCACGGCGATGGCCACTACCTGGGTACCGCCGAAGGCGCCCGCGCCGTCGACCACGGCTACCTGACCCAGGTCGCCCAGGCCGCCGATCGCCTGGGTTTCGGCGGGGTGCTGATCCCCACCGGTCGCAGTTGCGAGGATTCCTGGCTGGTGGCCGCCTCGCTGATCCCGGTCACCCAGAAACTCAAGTTCCTGGTGGCCCTG
Source organism: Pseudomonas oryzihabitans NBRC 102199 (assembly GCF_000730625.1). GTDB lineage: Bacteria > Pseudomonadota > Gammaproteobacteria > Pseudomonadales > Pseudomonadaceae > Chryseomonas > Chryseomonas oryzihabitans. Next base: position 18,105 of record NZ_BBIT01000021.1, read on the forward strand.
CGCCCGGGGATCATCTCGCCCACCGTGGCGGCGCGGCAGGCGGCCACCCTGGATCGCCTGTCCGGCGGCCGGGCGCTGTTCAACCTGGTCACCGGCGGCGATCCCGACGAGCTGGCCGGTGACGGCCTGCACCTGTCCCACAGCGAAAGATACGAAGCCTCGGTGGAATTCACCCGCATCTGGCGTCGCGTGCTGGAAGGCGAGACGGTGGACTACGACGGCAAGCACATCCAGGTGAAGGGCGCCAAGCTGCTCTATCCGCCGCTGCAGCAACCGCGCCCGCCGCTGTACTTTGGCGGCTCCTCCGATGCCGCCCAGGACCTGGCCGCCGAGCAGGTGGAGCTGTACCTGACCTGGGGCGAGCCCCTGGACGCGGTGCGCGAGAAGATCGAGGCGGTCAGGGCCAAGGCTGCCGCCCAGGGTCGCACGGTGCGCTTCGGCATCCGCCTGCACGTGATTGTCCGCGAGACCAACGAAGAGGCCTGGAAGGCCGCCGACCGGCTCATCGCCAACCTGGACGATGCCACCATCGAAAAGGCCCAGGCCGCCTTCGCCCGCTTCGATTCGGTCGGCCAGCAGCGCATGGCCGCGCTGCACGGGGGCCGCCGCGACAACCTGGAGATCGCCCCCAACCTCTGGGCCGGTGTCGGCCTGGTGCGGGGCGGCGCCGGGACCGCGCTGGTCGGCGACGGTCCCACCGTGGCCGCGCGGGTCAAGGAATACGCCGCCCTGGGCATCGATACCTTCATCTTCTCCGGCTATCCGCACCTGGAAGAATCCTACCGGGTGGCCGAACTGCTGTTCCCGCACCTGCCGGTCAAGCGGCCGACCCAGGTGGAGGGCGCCAACTACGTGAGTCCCTTCGGCGAGATGGTGGCCAACGACATCCTGCCGCAGAAAGCGGCGCAGAGCTGAGGGGGCGGGCATGAGCAGTACGACCGAACGTCAACTCCAGCGCCTGGCGCCCTGGGTGGTGCCGGTGGCCCTGATCGTCGCCTGGCAGCTGTCGGTGAGCAGCGGCCTGCTGTCCAGCCGCATCCTGCCGTCACCGGCGGCGGTGCTGGAAGCGGGCTGGAGCCTGGTCAAGAGCGGTGAGCTCTGGCAACACCTGGCCATCAGCGGCTGGCGTGCCGGTATCGGCTTCGCCATCGGTGGCAGCATCGGCCTGGCGCTGGGCTTCATCACCGGGCTGTCGAAATGGGGCGAGCGCCTGCTCGACAGCACCCTGCAGATGGTGCGCAACGTGCCGCACCTGGCGCTGATCCCGCTGGTGATCCTCTGGTTCGGCATCGACGAGTCGGCCAAGTTGTTCCTGGTGGCCCTGGGGGTGTTCTTCCCCATCTACCTCAACACCTACCACGGCATCCGCAACGTCGATCCGGCGCTGGTGGAGATGGCCCGCAGCTACGGCCTCTCCGGGGCGCGGCTGTTCTGGCACGTGGTACTGCCGGGCGCCTTGCCGGCCATCCTGGTGGGGGTGCGTTTCGCCCTCGGCCTGATGTGGCTGACGCTGATCGTCGCCGAGACCATTTCCGCCAGCTCCGGTATCGGCTACCTGGCGATGAACGCCCGGGAATTCCTGCAAACCGACATCGTGGTGCTGGCCATCCTGCTCTATGCCGTCCTCGGCAAGCTGGCGGATCTCGCCGCCCGCGGCCTGGAACGCGCCTGGCTGCGCTGGCACCCGGCCTATCAGAAGGGAGCCCACGCATGACCAGTCTGCAAGCCGTTCCACCGCTGGCGCGGGGCATCGCCCTGAAGCTGCAACAGGTGGTCAAGACCTTTGGCGAGCGCACCGTGCTCCATGGGATCGATCTGGAGATCCCGGCCGGCCAGTTCGTCGCCGTGGTGGGCCGCAGTGGCTGCGGCAAGAGCACCCTGCTGCGCCTGGTGGCCGGACTCGACCGCGCCAGTGGCGGCACCCTGCTGGGGCAGGACGAACCCCTGGCGGCGCACCGCGAAGACACCCGGCTGATGTTCCAGGACGCGCGCCTGCTGCCCTGGAAACGCATCATCGACAACGTCGGCCTGGGTCTCAGGGGCGACTGGAAGCCCAAGGCGCTGGAAGCCCTGGCAGCGGTCGGCCTGGCCGATCGCGCCCAGGAATGGCCCTCGGCGCTGTCCGGCGGCCAGAAGCAGCGCGTAGCCCTGGCCCGCGCCCTGATCCACCAGCCGCGCCTGCTGCTGCTCGACGAGCCGCTGGGCGCCCTGGATGCCCTGACCCGCATCGAGATGCAGCAACTCATCGAAGGCCTCTGGCAGCGCCACGGCTTCACCGTGCTGCTGGTGACCCACGACGTGGGCGAGGCGGTGGCCCTGGCCGACCGCGTGGTGCTCATCGAAGACGGCCATGTCGGCCTGGATCTCGACGTCAACCTGGCGCGCCCCCGGGCCGCCGGCGATGCCCAGCTGGCCCGCCTGGAAGCCGAGGTACTGGCCCGGGTGCTGCAGCAGCCGCTCAATCCCGATCTACCCGAAATCGTGCAACCCCTGCCCACGCAACTGCGCTGGGCCTACTGATCGTTCATCCGAGGAGTTCTGCCATGACCATCAAGGCCATCAATGTTCGCAACCAGTTCAAGGGCACCATCAAGGAAATCATCGAGGGCTCGGTGCTCTCCGAGATCGACGTCCAGACCGCCGCCGGCATCGTCACCTCCGTCATCACCACCCGCTCGGTCAAGGAGCTGGAACTCCAGGTGGGCAGCGAGGTGATCGCCTTCGTCAAATCCACCGAGGTGTCCATCGCCAAGCTGTGAGGCGGCCCTGCTGGTGAGGAAACCCGCCCGGTGGCGGGTTTTTTGTTTGGGCCTGGTGTTGGGTATCCGCGTCACTGCCACGATTCTGCAACCTGGGTCGGTTCCAATGCCGCTTTTGCCTGGAGGAATGCGGGTGCGGCGACAAAGGGGCGTGGCCCTGCTCATGGCGCTCTGGGCGCTGGCCCTGGTGGCGGCCTTGTTGCCGGTGCTGCTGGCCGAAGGGCGGGCCGAACTGCAGCGGGCGCGGTTGCTGGAGCACGAGACCCTGGCGCGGGCGCTGGCGGCGGGCGCCGAGCAGGTGGTCACCCAGGGCCTGATACAGGCCGGGGCCCGCCAGCGTCCCGAGTTCTGGCAGAGCCTGAGGGGGGAGGTGCTGGCCTATGAGGTGGAGGGGGCCCAGGTCCGTGCCCAGCTGCGCGATCTGCACGGCTGCTTCAACGTCAACGCCCTGGCCGGCCCGGAGCGGGACCTGGCGTTGCGGCAGCTGAAGCAGCTGCTGGCGCAGCGTCCGGGCGGCCTGGGCGAGCCCGGACTGACGGCTGCGGCCTTTGCCGAGCGCCTCGCCGACTGGGTAGATGCCGACGGCGAGACCCGTGAATTCGGTCTGGAGAGTGCCGAGGCCCTGCGGCTGGCGCCGCCGCTGCTGGTGCCCAATCTGCCGCTGGCCGAGATCGGCGAACTGGATCGGCTGGAGCCGGCGCGCCCTGGTCGGCATCTGCACCTGCGTGAACTCTGTGCCCTGCCGGAAACCTCCGGCTGGCGCCTCAATGCCAATGCCCTGGGGCTGGGTCAGCTGGCGCTGCTGGAGGCGCTGTTTCTCGATGAGGTGCCGCGCGAGACGCTGCAACTGCTGATCACCGCGCGGCCCGCCCAGGGCTATGCCACGGTCGAGAGCCTGCGCGAAGCGCTGCCGGGGGTGGGGGAGGAGACCTTCAGCCTGCTGACCCAGCGGCTGATCCTCAACAGCGGCGACTTCCTGCTCGGGGTCGAGGTGAGTCGCGACGGCCAGGTCTTTCGCCAGGTGCGGCAGCTGGCGGCCCAGGGCGTGAGTCGCTGGGCTGCCGCGGTGCCGGCGCAACGGGTGCGCTGGCTGGCGACACGGGACACCACGCTGTGGGTACCGGGGCCGGGTGGCGCGGAGGTGTTGCAGTAGCCTTGCGGTCCGGGCCGTAGCGTGGAAAACGGCGCAGCCTTTTCCACAGGTGACTCCGTAGCGCGGGGCATGCCCTCACCCCAGCCCTCTCCCAGAGGGAGAGGGGGCTGTCGGAGCAGGCGAGCCGCTTTATCAATGCCAGAGCCGTAGCGTGGAAAACGGCACAGCCTTTTCCACAGGTGACTCCGTTGCGCGTGGCCTGCCCTCACCCCAACCCTCTCCCAGGGGGAGAGGGGGTTGTCGGAGCAGGCGATTCGCTCCATCAACGCTTGAACCGTAGCGTGGAAAACGGCGCAGCCTTTTCCACAGGCGACTCTGTAGCGCGGGGCATGCCCTCACCCCAGCCCTCTCCCAGGGGGAGAGGGGGTTGTCGGAGCAGGCGATCCGATCCATCAACGACGGAGCCGTAGCGTGGAAAACGGTGCAGCCTTTTCCACAGGTAGCTCCGATGCGCGGGGCATGCCCTCACCCCAACCCTATCCCAGGGGGAGAGGGGGCTGTCGGAGCAGGCGAGCCGCTCCATCAAAGCCAGAGCCGTAGCGTGGAAAACGGCGCAGCCTTTTCCACAGGTGGCTCCGATGCGCGGGGCATGCCCTCACCCCAACCCTCTCCCAGGGGGAGAGGGGGCTGTCGGAGCAGGTGATCCGCTCCATCAACGCCAGAGCCGTAGCGTAGAAAACGCTGCGCGGCTCCCTGCTCGACGGGAAGGATCTCAAAGCCGCCGGAAGGCAAAAGGCTCCCGCGGTCGTCGCCAACCGGGGGAGCCTGGCTCTCGCCGACGCGATCAGACGCCGATGGGGCCGCCGTCGAGCTTCTGGATCACCACTGTGGAGGCGCGGGGACGCACCTTGGTGCCGGCCGGGGTGGCGTCGGTGGCGACTTCGCTGAACGGCCAGTTGTCCGGGTGCTGGACGTTGATGAACATGGTCGTCAGGTCCGGGGTCCAGGTGATGCCGGTGATCTCGCAGCCATTGGGTCCGACCAGGAAGCGGCGCAGCGCGGTCTGGTTGGTGGCGGAAATGGCGACCTGCTTGCCGCTGCCATCCACAACCTGGGCCGGAATGACCGCCAGCAACTGGTCGTTGGTGTACTCGGCCACGGCGTTGTCGCTGTTGTCGGTCTCGATCCAGAGGATGCCGCGGCTGTCGAAGGCCAGGCCGTCGGGGCTGGCGAACTGGTTGAGTTCGGTCAGGCCTGAGCGATTGATATCTGGGGCCGCACCGGCGTCCGAGCCGAAGACGAAGATGTCCCAGGTAAAGTCGGTCTGGTTACTGTTGTCCTTCCAGCGCACGATGTGGCCGTTGACGTTGGGCACCCGCGGGTTGGCGGCATTGGCCGAGGTGCGTGCCGAGTTGTTGGTGAGGGTGACGTAGACCTCGCCGGTGAAGGGGTTGACCGTGGTCCACTCCGGGCGGTCCATCGGGGTCGCGCCCACGGCGTCGGCGGCGCCGCGGGTGTTGAGGATGATGCCGGCCAGGTCGCCGTAGAGGGCGCCCAGGGTACGGCCATCCTTGGTCGGCGCATTGACCGTCAGCGGCAGCCACTTGCCGTTGCCGCCGTCATCGAAGCGGGCGACGTAGAGGGTGCCGTTGTCCAGGTACTTGGCGCCGATGGCCAGGCGATTGGCCGAGTTGGCGTCGGCCGGATCCCAGGCGGCGGCGGAAACGAACTTGTAGATGTATTCGTTGCGCGAGTCGTCGCCCATGTAGAACGCCAGCGGCTGGCCGGCGACCGGAATACCGTAGGCCGAGCCCTCGTGGCGGAAGCGACCCATGGCGGTGCGCTTGGTGGCCGGCGCGGCGCTGTTGTAGGGGTCGATCTCGACGATGTAGCCGTAGCCGCTGGCTTCGTTGCGGAAGTCCTGGGTCGCGCTGGCGCCGGTGGGGGTCAGGTCGAAGCGGCGGAATTCGTTGTCCACCTCGCTGGCGTCACCCGCCGGCGTCTCCCAGCCGTAGTTGCTCTTGTTGGTGATGCCGATGCGCTTCTGGTCGACCGGCAGGGTGCCCTTGTTGACGAAGATGCCCGGCCAGTTCTCCTCGCAGGTGAGGTAGGTGCCCCAGGGGGTGAAGCCGTTGCCGCAGTTGTTGTTGGTGCCGCGGGTGCGGGTGCCGTCGGGGGAGTAGGGGGTGACCAGATTGGCGTTGCCGCGCAGCGGACCGGCGATTTCCATGGGCGTGGCGCTGGTGAAGCGGCGATTCAGCGCGTCGTTGGTGACCACCTGCCAGATGCCGTTGACCTTGCGGATGCGGATCACCGCCGCGCCATGGGCATTGATCTCCTTGCGCACTTCCTCGGCCGGACGCTTGCCGTTGGTGGTGGTCGGGCCGTTGGGGTGCAGCACCTTCTGGTCGATGTATTCGTAGTTGATGGCCAGCAGGCCGTCGCTGCTGGAGTTGTTCAGCGGGAAGAAGTGCATGCCGTCGTGGTGCATGCCGGCGGCATTGGCCTGGTCGGTGGAGGTGTTGCTGCCGTCGCTGCGCCAGGCGTTGGCCAGGTTGTTCAGCGGGGTGCCCCAGGGCGCCAGGGTGCGGGCGCTGTAGCCAGAGGCCAGGACGATGGCGTCGAGTCGGGCGCCGCGGATGGATTCGAAGCCAAGCTTGAGCTGCGGCGCCGGGGCCGGCTGGCTGGGGGCCGGATCGTCGTGCGAGCCGCCACCGCCGTCGAAGCAGGCGGTCAGGCCACCGCCGGCGATCATGGCGATGGCGGCACCCAGACCGCCCTTCATGACACTGCGGCGCGACAGATAACGGTCGACGACGGCATCCAGCGGTTCGTTGCCGCTTTCGTTGCGGTTACGGTCGTCGCTCGTGAAAGTGCTCATGCGCAAAGCTTCCTTGGTTGATCACGGGAGCCGGCGACTTTAGGAAGCCTCTGTGATGGTCTGGTGACTGAAAGGTTACAGCCGGTCATTTCCCGGCAGTCGCGCTGTAACAGTTTGTAACCTGCTGTTTTGTCATGAATTTGTAGCTTTTCGCCGCCTAGGATGCCGCCCTCATTTAAGCGCGCAAGGCAGACATCGGATGGGCAACTGGGCACGACGCCAGGTCTTGGGTTGGCTCGCGGCGGGCGCCACGGCACCCCTGCTGGGTGGCTGTGCCCGGGGTTTTTCCGCCAGTCCGGCGGACACCGATCTGCAGCTGCTCTATGTCGCCGACACCCTGGATGCCCGCGAACCCGGCTGGCCGGTGGTGCCGCGGGTGCGGCTCGGGCCGGCCGGGCGGATCGGCGCCGCGCCCTGGCGTACCGGCGCCGACGCGGCTCGTCTCGCTCCCGCGCTGGCACCGCTGCTGGATGCCGGGCGTGGCGACGGCCAGCGCTATGGTGGCTATGCCGCCCTGGCCTGCCAGCTGACCCAGTTGCGCACCCGCCAGGGCGCGATCCGTAGCCTGACCCTGGAAAACGGCCAAAGCTGGAACGGCAGCGGCCTGACCCAGCTGACCCGCGGCGAGGCCGGGGTCGAGGGCAGCCAGTTGCTGGGCAGCGAGGTCCGTGTCAGCAGCGACGAGCGCCTGCTCTGGCCCGAGCGCAGCGCCGCCCTCTATCGCCGCTATGGTCGCCCGGTGCTGGGCGCCACCCTTACCGAAGACCAGCGCACCGCCCTGGGCGTCGCCCCCTTCGCCCTGATCGAGCGCGACGGGGTGCGCATCGCCCTGGTCGGCGTGACCGATCCCTATGCCAGCGACCAGCAGGCGCCGCTGGCCGACTGGTATGCCCGACTGCGCCCGGTGCTGGCCGAGGCCCGGGGCAAGGCCGATCTGCTGGTGGTGCTGGCCGATGTCGGCAGCGGGCCGGGCCTGTGGCTGGCCGAGCGGCTGGAGGAAGCGGACCTGCTGCTCTGCGCCCGCGGCCAGGATCTCTGGCCGGAACTGATCCCGGTGATGCGCGGCAGCGGGCGTCCGCTGCCGGTGTGCCTGCCGGGCTGCCGCGGCGTCGGTATCTTCGAGATCCGCTGCCGGGGCGGTCGCGACGGCTGGCGCCTGGACGCCGTCTTCCATCCGGTGCAGGCCGAGCGCGTCTCGGATCGAGCCCTGCTGGAACATTATCAGCGGCAACTGGCGCGGGCCCGGGCGCCCCATGCCGGCTGGCTCGACCAGCGCCTGGCACGGGCGCCGGTGGACCTCTGGCGCCGCGACCTGCTCGGCGGCAGCTGGGATGCCCTGATCGCCGCGGCCCTGGGCGGTGGCGATGCGCAGCCGGTGCTGCTGCCAGGGCTCAGATATGACCTGCCCCTGCGGCGGGGCGACTGGATCACCCGCGAGCACCTGATCGCCCTCTGTGGCGGCCACGAGGCCACGGTGCTGGATCTGCCCACCTCGGCGGACGGCCTGCGCACGCTTCTGGAAGAGGCCGCCGACAACCGCTTCGGCGAACCCCTGCTGCTGGACAACAGCCAGGATCTGCCGCGGCTGCTGGGCGTTCAGTGGACCTGCCGCTACGGCGCGCCGCGCGGCCAGCGCATCGGACCGCTGCAGGCACCCCTGGGCGCCTCCTTTACCTGTCGCACCTTTGCCCTGGGGCGTGAACTCGGCACCGGCGAGGCGCTGTGGCAGCGCCTCGAAGCCTATCTGCGCGCCCGGCCCGCCGACTGGGGCCTGGTACCCCTGGCGCCGCCACGCCTGGAGTTCGTCGAGGGTCATCCGGGCTGGCATCCGCTGGCTGCCTTGCGCCGCCGTCTGGAGTCGCTGGCCTGATGGCGCGCCTGCTCATCCATCCCCTGGCGCTGCGGCTGCTGACCCTGCTGTGGCTGGGCATCGCCGCCTGGCTGGCGGCCCGGGTGGTCTGCGACCTGCGCCTGCTGTGGCTGCCGACGCCCGCGCCCAGCGCCCAGGTCGAGGCGGCACCGGCGGCCGATCTGCTTGCCGGCCATTGGCGCGCCGCCAGCCAGGCCGCACCCAGCAGCCTGCCGATCCAGTGGGTCGGGGCGATCAAGGCGGTGCCCATCGACGGCTCGGTGGTGGTGCTGCGCCACGGCGATCGCCAGCTGTCCCTGGTGCTGGGCGACAGCCTGGCGCCCGGTCTGGTGCTGACCGCCATCGACGCCCAGGGCCTGGTCTTTACCCGCGGCGATCGCGAAGAGCGGTTGCCCTGGCCGGCGCCGCGCGAACTCGTCGGGCTCGCCGCCAGCGGTACGGCCAAGCCGGCGCCGATCAAGGCCGCGCCCCTGCCGAGCGCGGAGGAGGGTGACCTGGCCACTCTGCTCAGGCGCATTCGCGCCACCCCGGTGCGCGAGCATGGCGAGCTGACCGGCTACCGCCTGCAACCCGGCGCCGAGCCGGCCTTCTTCAGTGGCCTGGGCCTGGAGCCCGGCGACGTCCTGCGCCGGGTGGACGCCGTCCCCGTGGCCGATACCCGGGCGCTCCTGCAACGCCTGCCGCACTGGCGCGCCACCGGCGCCCTGACCCTGGAACTGGAACGTCAGGGGCGTGCCCTGGCCCTACCCGTGAGACTGTCCCTGTGAAGAAACGCAGCTATTGCGGCCTGCTCCTCGCCTTCTGCCTGCTCGGCGCCCAGGCCGAACAACGCTTCGAGGTCAACTTCGAGAACACCGAGATCGATCTGTTCATCGAAAGCGTCGGGCGCATCACCGGCACCAACTTCGTCATCGACCCCCGGGTGCGCGGCACCCTGACGGTGCGCAGCGCCCAGCCCCTGGCCGCCGACGATGTCTATGCCCTGGCCCTGGCCCAGTTGCGCGCCAACGGCTACGCCGCGGTGGAGCTGGACGACGGCAGCGTGAAGATCCTGCCGGACCAGGCCGCCCGTACCGAGCCGCTGCCGGTGGAGCTGGATGACGGCGCCCCGGCCAAGGCCGGGGCCGGCGATACCGTGGCGACCCGGGTGTTCGCCGTGCGCGGTGGCAATCTCGAACAGCTGCTGGGCATCGTCCGTCCGCTGATGGACGCCCGGGTCGGGGTGGCCACGCCCTATCCGGCCAGCAACCTGCTGGTGGTGACCGACTGGCGCAGCAACCTCAGTCGCATCGGTCAGCTACTGACGCGGCTGGACCGCGGCCGCGACGAGCCGGTGGAGATGATCACCCTGCGCCATGCCCAGGCGCGCGACACCGCGCCGCTGGTGGAGCGGCTGCTGGCCAGTCGCGGCCAGGCCGGTGGTGGTGTCCAGGTGCTGGCGGACGCCCGCAGCAATGCTCTCATGGTGCGCGGCGACGAGGCCGTGCGCCGCCAGGTGCGCCGGCTGGTGGCCGAACTGGACGTCTCTCGCGATGCGGCCAGCGACACCGAGGTGGTCTATCTGCACCACGCCAAGGCCGGCGAGGTGGTCAAGGTGCTGCGCGGCCTGAGCGGCGAGGTTACCCAGGAGGCACGGGTGGAGATTCCCGCGGCACCCGTCGCTGGTAATACCACCCCTATAGATGGTGGAGCAGAAGGGGAAAGCCCGCTGCCCAAGAGCGGCGGGACGCTGGTGCCGGGGGCGCCCGGTATTCGTCTGGAAGCGGACATGGGGACCAACTCCATCGTGCTGATCGGTCCGCCACGGGAGCTCGCCGGCTACAAGCGCATCATCAGCCAGCTGGATATCCGCCGCGCCCAGGTCGTGGTGGAAGCCATCATCGCCGAGATCACCGACACCAAGGCCAACCAGCTGGGTGTCCAGTGGCTGTTTCTCGACCGCAACGGCAACCTGCCGGCGGGCAGCGTCAACTTCACCAACGGCACGCCCATCAACGGCATCGCCGCCGCCGCGGCCAACCAGGACACCACCGCCCTGGGCAGTCTGCTGTCGGGCATGCAGGGCATCTCCGCCGGGGTCGGGCGCATCGGTGGCAGCGGTTTGAATTTCGTCACCCTGCTGCAGGCCATGCGCAGCGAGAGCGGTTTCAACCTGCTGTCGACGCCGACGCTGCTGACCCTGGACAACGCCGAGGCCTCGATCATGGTCGGCCAGGAGGTGCCCTTCGTCACCGGTTCGGTCACCAGCAACAACGCCAATCCCTACCAGACCATCGAGCGCCGCGAGGTGGGGGTCAAGCTGCGCCTCAAGCCGCAGATCAACGAAGGCGACACCGTGCGCATGGAGATCGTCCAGGAGGTCTCGTCGCTGGCCGACAACGTGCGCGCCAGCGACGTGGTCACCAACAAGCGTGAGATCAAGACCACGGTGATGGTCGAGGACAACGGCCTCATCGTCCTCGGCGGCCTGATCAGCAACGAAGGCAACGACAGCGACCAGCGGGTGCCGCTGCTGGGCGACGTGCCGGTGCTGGGCAATCTGTTCAAGTCGCGCACCCGCTCCAGCACCAAGCAGAATCTGGTGGTGTTCATCCGCCCGCGCATCCTGCGCGATCCGGCGCTGGTGCAGCAGATCAGCGAGGACAAGTATCGCGGCATGCGCGCCGCCGCCCCGGCCGCTGCCTTGCCGGCCACCCCGCCGGGCAGTCGCGGCGCGCCCACCCTGCAGAGTCTCTATCCCTCGGCGCGGGCGCGCCTGGACGGCCTCTGATGACACCGACGCTGCCTTATCGCCTGGCGCGCCAGGCCGGTATCGCCCTGGCCGCCGCGCCCGACGGCTATCGGCTGCTGTGCCGTACGGATGCCGATCTGGCCCTGCTGCAGGAAGTACAGCGTCGCCATGGTCCCCCCCTGGGCTGCGACTGGCTGCCCCGCGAGGTCTTCGAGCAGCGCCTGGGGCCGCTCTACGAAGCCGGCCAGGCCACCAGCGAAGCCCTGGTGGAAGGCCTGGGCGAGACCGTCGACCTGGCCGGGTTGATGGAGGAGTTGCCGCGGGTCGAGGACCTGCTCGACAGCGCTGGCGAGGCACCGGTGATCCGCCTGATCAACGCCCTGTTCGCCGAGGCCCTGCGCCTGGACGCCTCCGACCTGCACGTGGAGACCTTCGAGCAGGCACTGGTGGTGCGGGTGCGGGTGGATGGGGTGCTGCGCGAATTGCTGCGCCCGCCGCGGGCCCTGTCGGCCATGCTGGTATCGCGGATCAAGGTCATGGCGCGGCTGGACATCGCCGAGAAGCGCCAGCCCCAGGACGGCCGCATCACCCTGAGGGCCAGCGGCCGGGACGTCGACATCCGCGTCTCGACCCTGCCCGGCGTCCACGGCGAGCGGGTGGTGATGCGCATCCTCGACAAGCAGGCCAGCCTGCTGGAGCTGGCGCGCCTCGGCCTGCCGCCGGCCATAGACACTGGCCTGCGTGGTGCCCTGGCCCAGCCCAACGGCATCCTGCTGGTGACCGGGCCGACCGGCTCGGGCAAGACCACCACCCTCTATGCCAGCCTGGGCCTGCTCAACGAGGGCAGCCGCAGCATCCTCACCGTGGAAGACCCGGTGGAATATGCCTTGCCCGGCATCGGCCAGACCCCGGTCAACCCCCGTGCCGGCCTGACCTTCGCCAGCGGCCTGAGGGCCATCCTGCGCCAGGACCCGGACGTCATCATGATCGGCGAGATCCGCGACGTGGAGACTGCCGGCATCGCCGTGCAGGCCAGTCTCACCGGTCACCTGGTGCTCTCCACCCTGCATACCAACAGCGCCCTGGGCGCCATTACCCGGCTGCGCGACATGGGCGTGGAGCCCTTCCTGCTGGCCTCCAGCCTCAAGGGGGTGCTGGCCCAGCGGCTGGTACGGCGGCTCTGTGGCTGCGCTGCCTGGCGTCCGCTGCGCCCGGCCGAGCAGGCGCTCCTGCCGGGGCTGGCCGGCCTCGAACGGCTGCGCGAGCCCCAGGGCTGCGCGGCGTGCAACGGCAGTGGCTATCGCGGTCGCCTGGGGCTCTATGAATTCGTCGCCCTGGACGCCGAACTGGCCGAGCTCATCTATCGAGGCGCCGGTGAAGGCGAGATGGCGCGACTGCTGGAAGGCCGCCGCGCGACCCTGGCCGAGGGCGCCCTGGCGCGCCTGGCGGCGGGCGAGACCAGCCTGGCGGAGGTGCTGCGTGCGGCGCACCAGTAACGCACTCGGCGGAGCGCTGCGCTGATGCCGGCCTACCGCTACCTGGCGCTGGACGGCGACGGGCGTCGCCAGCGCGATGTCATCCAGGCCGAAAGCGAGCGCCACGCCCGCCAGCTGCTGCGCGAGCGCGGCCTCTTTCCCCGCGAGGTGCAGGCGAGCGGTCCGGTGCGCGGCGCGCGCGGTCGCGGCGGACGGCTGGACGCCAACAGCCGCACCGATTTCACCCGCCAGCTGGCGACCCTGGTGGGCGCCGCCATTCCCCTGGCCGAGGCCCTGCAGATGCTCGAGCGCCAGAGTCGCCAGGCGGCGCTCAAGGCCTTGCTGCTGGATCTGCTGGGCCAGGTGCGCGAGGGCTACACCCTGGCCGACAGCCTGGGTCGCCATCCCGGCACCTTCGATCCGCTGTACCTGACCCTGGTGGCCGCCGGGGAGCGGGCCGGGCGCCTGGGCCCGGTGCTGGAACGCCTGGCCGACTATCTCGAACGGGTGCAGCGCCAGCGCCACAAGGCGCGTACCGCGCTCATCTATCCCCTGGCGCTGGCCCTGGTCTCCATCGCCGTGGTGGCCGGCCTGATGACCTTCGTGGTGCCCAAGCTCACCGAGCAATTCATCCACAGTGGCCTGCAATTGCCCTGGATCACCCGCGCCCTGGTGGCCGTCAGCGATGGCCTGCTGGTCTTTGGGCCCTGGTTGCTGGGTCTGCTGGTGCTGGCCGGTGTCGGTCTGCAGCGCCTGCTGCGCCAGGTCCTGTGGCGGCGACGCTGGCATCGCCAGCTGTTGCGCCTGCCGCGCCTGGGCGAGTTGCTGCGCACCCTCGACAGCGCCCGCCTGACCCGCAGCCTGGCGATCCTGGTCGGCAGCGGCATCCCGGTGCTCGAAGGCCTGCAGGTCAGTCGTGCCACCCTGGGCAACCAGGTCCTGGGTGACGCCCTGGACGCCGCCATCGAGCAGGTCACCGCCGGTACCGGCCTCGGCCGGGCGCTGGATCGCACCGCGGTGTTTCCGCCGCTGCTGGTGAACATGGTCGCCAGCGGCGAGGCCAGCGGCACCCTCGACGCCATGCTGGAGCGGGTTGCGGATGCTCAGGAGCGGGATTTCAACCAGCAGGTGGACCTGGCCCTGGCGCTGTTCGAACCGGTGCTGATCCTCATCCTCGGCGGCGTGGTGCTGGCCATCGTCCTCGCCATCCTGCTGCCCATCATGCAGCTCAACCAGGCGCTCAACCTCTGATGCACCCCAAGGAGACTTTCGCGATGCGCTCTTATGCCGTACCCGCCCGCCAGGCCGGCTTCACCCTCATCGAGATCATGGTGGTGATCTTCATCATCGGCCTGCTGGTGGCCATCGTCGCGCCCAATGTGCTGGACAACCAGGACAAGGCCATGCAGCAGAAGGCTCGCGCCGATCTCGCCAGCCTGGAGCAGGCGCTGGACATGTACCGCCTGGACAACCTGCGCTATCCCACCGCCGAGCAGGGCCTGGCCGCCCTGGTGAGCAAGCCGACCCAGGCCCCCGAGCCGCGCAACTACCGCGCCGACGGCTATATCCGTCGCCTGCCGGAAGACCCCTGGGGCGCCGCCTATCGCTATCGCATCCCCGGCGAACATGGCCGAGTGGATCTCTACAGCCTCGGCGCCGACGGTCGCGAAGGCGGCGAGGGCAGCGACGCCGACATCGGCAACTGGACCCTCTGAGCTGCCATGCCGGGGCGCCAGGGCGGTTTCACCCTGCTGGAGCTGATGGTCGTGCTCTTGATCGTCGGCCTGCTCACCGCCGTAGGCGTGGCGCGCCTGGGCGGCGGCAGCCCGGCCGGGCAGTGGCGCCTGGAAAGTCTGGCGGGCGACTTCCAGCTGGCGCGGGACACCGCCCGCCGCAGCGGCCGCATCCTCGGCTGGCAGGCCGACGCCACCGGCTTTCGCTATCTGCAACTGGTGGCCGACACCCGCGGGCCACGCTGGCAACCCCTGGCCAGTGCCGATCTGCCGGACGGGCGCTGGCCGAGTGGTCTGCAACTGGCCGAGCCGGTGAGTGCCCAGCCGCGGCTGATCTGGTGGCCGAATGGCGATACCCAGGGCCAGCGCCTGGCCTTTGCCGAAGACGAGCGGCAGTGGCTGCTGGTGGTCGACGGGCGCGGCCGCGCCTCGGTGGAGCAGCCATGAAGCAGACCGGTTTCACCCTGCTGGAGGTGCTGGTGGCCCTGGCCATCGTCGCCTTCATGGCGGTGGGCGTCAGCCAGGTGATCGGCCAGCGACTGGACATCGCCGGGGTCGCCCAGTCCCGCGAGCTGGCCCAGCTGTGCGCACGTGAACTCACTGCCCGGGCGCAGGTGGAGGGCCTGGCCACCGGCCAGGGCGAGTTGAACCAGGGTGGCGAACGCTGCTACTGGCGCCTGGAGGGCGCAAGCGGCCCCCTCGGCGGGCGGCTGACGCTCTATGCCGATGCCGCGCTCAGTCGAAGCCTGGGCGACTGGCCGATCCAGGCCGGAGTCCAGCCATGAGAAACCAGGCGGGCATGACCCTGATCGAGGTGCTGCTGGCCATCGCCCTCACGGCGCTGCTCGCCGTCTTGCTCGGCAGTCTGGTCAATCTCTGGCTCGACGCCCGCGGTCGCCTGGCCGCGCGGGAATCGACCAACGCCCGGGTGCTGGACCTCTGCGGCCTGCTGGAGCGGCGCCTGGGTGGTCTGGTCCTGCGCCCGCTGCAGGAGCACCGGTTGCCGCTGCACAACGCCCTGCTGGACTGGCGCCCCGCCGAGAACCGCCTGGACTGGGTCGCCCTGGACAGCCTGCCGCTGAGTGCGGGGCAGGGCGCCGGTCGCCTGCGCCGCCAACGCCTGGAATGGGATGCCGCCCAGGAACGGCTGCGACTCTGGCGCAGTGCCGAGCTGGATGCGGTGGAGGCCCCGGTCTGGCAACCGGTGTTCGATCAGTCCGGCATCGAGCGCCTGCAACTGGAATTCCACGGCGGCGGTCGTTGGCTCGCCTATCCGCCCCCGGCCGAACCCGCCAACGGGGTACGGCTGACCTTTACCCTGCAGGGTGCCGGCTATGTCTGTACCTTCGCCCTGCCTCAGACAGGTTGACCCCATGCTCGCCTCCCTCCCGCTCGGGCGCCTGCTGCCCCTGCTGCGCCGCGACCTCAGCCCCGCCCACAGCTCCACGCGGCTGCTCCTGCGTACGCGGCGACCCGGTCCGCCGGGCCCGGACAATCCGCTGGTGGCCGCGCGCCTTCAGGACGGCCAGCTGCAAGCCGCGGCAGCGCTGCCCGCGTCCGCCCAGCCGGTGACCCTGCTGCTGCATGGCGAAGACTGCAGCCTGTTCGATGTCGCCGCGCCCAAGGGGCTGCGTCCGCACGAATGGGGCCTGCTGCTGGAGGACCAGCTGCTGGCGGAGGCCAGTGACCAGCACCTGGTCTGCCTGGGGCGCAGCCCGGGTCGGTTGCGCCTGCTGGCCCTGGATCGGGCGCTGCTGGAGGCCTGGCGTGAGCACTGCGCCGCCTGCGGCTGGACGGTGGCGGCCTGCTGGGTCGACTTCCAGCTGCTGCCCGAGCCCACCGCCGAGAGCGGGATCGGCCTGCGCCTGGGCGAAGGCCTGAGATTCAAGACCCGCGTCGAGGGCCACGAGGTCTGGCTGACCTGGCCGCACGCCCTCGAAGCCAGTCTGCCGCCCGCCCTGGCCGCGATGCTCGAAGCCGGGCCCGAGGCCTCCGGCGATCCGCTCTGGCCCCAGCCCGTCGCCGGCTTTGCGCCCCAGGATCTCTGGCCGCGCCAGGGCCAGCGTCGCAGTCGGCCCGCGCTGGGCCTGCCGCGTCCGCTGGTGCTGGGCATGGCCGCGGCCGCGGTGCTGGCGATCCTGCACCTGGGCCTGCAACAGGTCCAGCAGTGGCGACTGGCCCAGCTCGACCGGGCCTATGTCGCCCAACGGCTGGGTCTGGCCAGCGACGGCCTCCAGGCCGGCCGCGCCGAACGCGAACTCCAGTTGGCCAGCCGCACCCGGCGGCAGCTGGAGGGCCAGTGGCGCCTCTGGCAGCGCCTCAGGGAGCCCCTTGGCGCCGCCCTGACCAGCGCACCAGGGCTGCGTCTGGTGGAGTGGTCGCTCGATGAGCAGGGCATCCAGCTGGTGCTGGAAGGGCCCGCCAGTCTGGACAAGACCTTGCGCAGCCGACTCGGCGAGGAATTCGCTACCCTGCAGTGGCAACGGCAGGCCGGACGTCTGACCCTGCGCCTGGCAGTCCCGACGGAGAAACGACCATGAGCACCCTCTTGCAGCGCTGGCAGCGGCTGCCTGCCGAACGCCAGCGACTGGCCCTCGGCGGCCTGGTCATTCTGCTGCTGGCCGCCATCCTCTGGCTGCGCCCCACTCCAGGGGGCCGACCGGCCTCGGTGGACTGGGTCCGCCTCGCCGCAGAGGCCCGGGCACTGCCGGTCGCCCAGCCGCTGCAGGAGACGGACTGGCGCGCTGCGGTAGGCGGGGTGACCTTCAGCGCCCTGACCCTGGCCGAGCCGGTCTGGCACCTGCGTGGCGAAGCGGCGGATATCGCTGCGGTGGAACGGCTGCAGGCCTGGGCGCGGGCACGCGGCTGGTTGCCGCAGACCCTCAGGATTCGCAGCCAGTCAGGGGGCGTGGCCTTCGAACTGGACGTCCTGGCGGTGCTGGTGGGGCGGACGCCATGATGCACTGGCTCGCGCGCCTGGTCGTTACCCTGTTCGCCCTGCTGATCTTCGCCCTGGGCTGCCTGCTCTATTGGCCCGCGGCGGACTGGCTGCCGCGGCTGCTACCGCCCCAGGTCACCCCGGTGGGGTTGCAGGGTTCCCTGCTAGGCGGCGGCATGCAGCGCCTCGACTGGTCGGGCGGCGGTGCCGGACCCTGGCAATGGCAGCTGCGCTGGCCGGGCCGGTTGCAGGTCAGGATCGGCGAGCCCGAGGCTGCGCCCTGGGCAATGGTCCTCAGCGGCTGGCCCTGGCGGTGGCAGGCCGATCTCGCCGGAGGTGACCTGCGCTGGCTGCAGGCGCCGGGCAGCGCGCTGCTCGCCGGTCGGCTGGTGGGCGAGGTACGCCTGGCAGGCAGCTGGCGACGTTGCCAGGCGGCGGGTGGCGGATGGCAGGGCGATGGCCTGCAGCTCCTGGCGCCCCGGCGTCTCGCCCTGGGCGAGTCCCGGCTGCAGGTGGATTGCCAGACGGCGCCCTGGCTGCAGGGCGTCTTCGAGCGCACCGGCCAACATCGCCTGGAACTGCGCCTGAGCCTGGCCAACTGGCGCGGGCAGGTGCAGGGCACGGCGCAGCCCGGCAGCGACATGGCGTCGGTGCTGCAGAACATCGGCTGGCTCAGGCCCGGGCAGAGCCAGGTGATGGGGCGCTTCTGAATCTGGAAGGGCAGGGATCAGGCGACGCGCAGGCCCTGGCTCGACCCCAGCTTCGCCAGGTGGAGCAGGCCTTCCTCCCACTGCCGATGCCCGGAGCGGGTGTTGATATGGCCGGCACCGGGCAGGACATCCAGTTCGCTGCCCCAGGCCTGCGCCAGGGCTTCGGCCCGCGGCAGGCTGATGGCATGGTCGTTGTCCGAGGTCACCACCCGCGAGGGGAAGGGTAACGGCTGGCGTGGCAAGGGGGCGAAACCCACCAGCTCCACGGGGCAACCCGGACGTTCGACATCGGCCGGCGCCACCAGCAAGGCCGCCAGCACCCGCTGCCGGCGGGCCACCGGCGCGCTGGCCGCCCAACGGGCGACGGTCACGCACCCCAGGCTATGGGCGATCAGCACCACCGGCGCATTGGCCTGGGCGATGGCCGCGTCGAGGGCGGCGACCCAGCGCTGCGGATCGGGACGCTGCCAGTCGTCCTGTTCGACCCGACGGGCATCCGGCAGGCGGCGTTGCCAGTGGGTCTGCCAATGCTCGGGACCGGAGCCTTGCCAACCGGGAAGGATGAGATAGCGGGTCATGGCGGTGCTCCGCGGGGGAAAGGGAGCATCAATAGTGCCGACGGTCGATCCGTAGGAGAAAGAATAAAAGGCGCTTTGTTTATGCCTTACGCCTTGGTATGCAGTGGCGGAATCGCGATCGTGGCGGTTCGCCGATGCGACCGCTCCTACGGAACTTCGGCGTTTTGTGGATCGCGGCCATGGCTGCTCCTACGGAAATATCCGTCTCGTGTAGGAGCGGCCGCGTCGGCGGACCGCCATGGCCGCGATCAAAAAAACCAACTACTCGTTCCGCCCCAACCGTTCCACTTCCTGCAGCCAGCGCAGCCGCTGTTCCTCGTCCGCCGCCCGCACCGGCGAATACTCGTGCACCTGCAGCACCTGGATGCCGCAGGCTTCGAGGCCTTCCTGGATGCCCTGGCGATGGGGCGCATGGTTGCGCAGGCGCTGCCAGGGGGAGGGCGGGGTGTCGGAGGTGACCAGCAGCTCGGCGCTGCGGCCGGTCAGCAGCGGCTCGCCGCCCCAGGTCTGGTCGCGCTGGGCGAAGGCGAAGCCCGGTTGCAGCACGCGCTCGAGAAAGCCCGCCAGCACCGCCGGCAGGCCGTTCCACCACACCGGGTAGATGAACACCAGGTGCTCGGCCCAGTGGATCTGCCGCTGGGCTTCCAGCAGATCCGGCTCCAGCGTCTGCGAGAGGTCATAGCCCTCGCGCAGCACCGGATCGAACTGGGCGTCGGCCAGCTTGAGCTGGCGCACCACCTGGCCACTGGCCTGGGCGCCCTGGACATAGGCATCGGCCAGCGACTGGCAGAAACTGGTGCGCTTGGGATTGCCCTGGATGACCAGCAGGCGCCGGCCATCCCCTTCCAGCGGCGTGGCGCCGCGTGCCTCAGCCACGGCCACCGGCTTCCAGCATGGTTTCCGGACGTACCCATTCGTCGAACTGCGCATCGGTCAGGTAGCCGAGCTCCAGCGCGGCGGCGCGCAGGGTCTTGTTCTCGGCATAGGCCTTCTTGGCGATCTCGGCGGCCTTGTCGTAGCCGATGTGCGGATTGAGCGCCGTCACCAGCATCAGCCCCTGTTCCAGGTGCTCGGCCATCTTGTGCTCGTCCGGCTCCATGCCGGTGACGCAATGGGTGTTGAAGTTGCGGCAGCCATCGGCCAGCAGGCGAATGGATTCCAGCACGTTGTGGGCGATCACCGGCTTGTAGACGTTGAGCTGCAGATGGCCCTGGCTCGCGGCGAAACCCACGGTGACGTCGTTGCCGATCACCTGGCAGGCCAGCATCGACAGGGCCTCGCACTGGGTGGGATTGACCTTGCCCGGCATGATGGAGCTGCCCGGTTCGTTGGCCGGCAGTTTCACCTCGGCGAAGCCGGCGCGCGGACCGGAGCCCAGCAGGCGCAGGTCGTTGGCGATCTTCATCAGGGCCACGGCCAGGGTCTTGAGGCCGCCGTGCAGGGCCACCAGCGGCTCATGGCCGGCGAGGGCGGCGAACTTGTTCGGTGCGGTGACGAAGGGCAGACCGGTGAGTTCGGCGATTTCCTTGGCGATGGCTTCGTCGAAGCCCTTGGGCGCGTTGAGACCGGTGCCCACGGCGGTGCCGCCCTGGGCCAGTTCCAGGACCGCCGGCAGGGCGTTGCGGATGGCCCGCTCGGCCAGATCCAGCTGGGCGACGAAGGCCGACAGCTCCTGGCCGAAGGTCACCGGGGTGGCGTCCATCATGTGGGTGCGGCCGGTCTTGACCAGGTTCTGGTAGCGCGCCGATTGCAGTGCCAGGCCGCCGGACAGCTCGGCGATGGCCGGCAGCAGGTCGTTCTGCACCGCCAGGGCGGTGGCGATGTGCATGGCGGTGGGGAAGCAGTCGTTGGAGCTCTGCCCGCGATTGACGTGGTCATTGGGATGGACCGGCTTCTTGCCGCCCATGCCGTTGCCGGCCAGTTCGTTGCTGCGCCCGGCGATGACCTCGTTGACGTTCATGTTGCTCTGGGTGCCGCTGCCGGTCTGCCAGACCACCAGGGGAAACTGGTCGTCATGGAAACCGTCGAGGATCTCGCTGCTGGCCTTCTCGATCAGGGTGGCGACGTCTTCCGGCAACTCGCCAAGGCGCAGATTGACCCGCGCGGCCGCCTTCTTCACCGTCGCCAGGGCATGCACCACCGCCAGCGGCATCTGCTGGTTGCCGATGGCGAAGTTTTCCAGCGACCTCTGGGTCTGGGCACCCCAGTAGACGTCGTCGGCTACTTCGATGGGGCCGATGCTATCGGTTTCGGTGCGGCTCATGGCGGTCTCCGTTGATGAGGTAGGGTCCAGCTAACTTGGGCAGCAGGTTAGCGCCAGGGTTCCCAAATGGGAAGTATTCTCAAATGGCTGCGGATCCTCACCAAGTTCAGGCCAGGTTCAGCCGCTCTGTGGCACACTCGCGGTCCATTTTCAGCCTCCTGAAGGATGCCCATGAAGAAGACCCTCCGTACGCTTGGCGCCGTCGTTGTGCTCGCCAGCGCCAGCAGCTTCGCCCTGGCCGATGCCAAGAGCCACGCGGCCGACGCGGAGCGCTTTCTCAAGCTGGCCAACGCCGACAAGCTGACCACGCCGGTCTATGCCCAGGTCCAGCAACTCTTCGCCCAGCACTTCGAGCAGGCCAAGGCGCCGGCCAAGAAGGCCGTGCTGGAAAGCTACACCGCCCGCGCCAACCAGGCGCTGGACAGCACCATCGGCTGGGAAAAGATCAAGCCCGAGATGGTCAAGCTGTACACCGACAACTTCACCGAAGACGAGCTGGAAGGCCTGATCAAGTTCTACCAGTCCGATCTGGGCAAGAAGATGATCGCCACCCTGCCGCGCCTGTCGGCGCAGTCCGCCCAGCTGACCCAGGCCAAGCTGGAGCAGGCGGTACCCAAGGTCAACGGCATCCTCGCCGAGATGGACAAGGAGCTGGGCGTGAAGCCGCCGGCCGGTGCCGAGAACGCGCCGCCGCCCGCCAAGCGCTGATTCCCGCCGTTGCCACGAAGCCCGGACCTGTTCCGGGCTTTGTCGTCTGAGGGCCGACCGGAGCGATTCCGGGCGGGCCGCCAGCCCGTTAGAATGCGGGTTCTTACAGTCGAGGTATCCCCATGAGCATGCGCGAACGTATCCAGTCCAGCCTGGGCCTGTTGCAACCCGAGCACCTGGAGGTGCTGGACGAAAGCCACATGCACAGTCGCGGCCAGGAGACCCACTACAAGGCGGTGGTGGTCAGCCCGCACTTCGCCGGTCTCAACGCGGTGAAGCGCCACCAGAAGGTCTACGGCACCCTGGGCGAACTCATGGGCCAGTTCCATGCCCTGGCGCTGCACACCTACACCCCGGAAGAGTGGGCGGCCCAGGGGCAGGCACCGGATTCGCCCACCTGCCGCGGCGGCAGCAAGCACGACCTGGCGGGTTGAGTCCCGCCAGCCCTGTTCAGCGACAGCCTGTATTGGTTAAAATTTGATCGGCGCCGGCATCCTTGCCGGCGTTTTCGTCAAAGAACCTGTTTCATGACCTCGCGAGCTAGAGACAAACAAGGCGAAAAGGGCTGAGGAAGCGGAGTTTACGAGTGGTAAATGAGCATTCCAAAGACCTTTTCAACGCAGTTTGGCCGACGCGCAGCAGGTCATGAACAGGTTCTAACCGGTCCGCCCTTTGCGAGGGCGACCCCTGGGAACCCGAAGATGACCGACAAGATTGTCGTGGCGGCCTTGTACAAGTTCGTCACCCTGGACGACTACGTCCAATTGCGTGAACCCCTGCTGCAGACCCTCCTGGCGAACGACGTCAAGGGCACCCTGCTGCTGGCCGAGGAAGGCATCAATGGCACCGTCTCCGGCAGCCGCGCGGGCATCGATGCCGTGCTCGCCTGGCTGCGCGCCGATCCGCGCCTGGTCGACATCGACCACAAGGAATCCTACTGCGCCGAGCAGCCCTTCTATCGCACCAAGGTCAAGCTGAAGAAGGAGATCGTCACCCTAGGCGTGCCCGGCGTCGATCCCAACCAGCGCGTGGGGACCTATGTCGAACCCCGGAACTGGAATGCCCTGGTCGACGATCCCGAGGTGCTGGTGATCGACACCCGCAACGACTACGAGGTGGGCATCGGCAGCTTCAAGGGCGCCATCGATCCCAAGACCAAGAGCTTCCGCGATTTCCCGGCCTATATCCGCGAGCACTTCGATCCGGCCCGGCACCGGAAGGTCGCCATGTTCTGCACCGGCGGCATCCGCTGCGAGAAGGCGTCGAGCTTCATGCTTCAGGAGGGCTTTCCCGAGGTCTTCCACCTCAAGGGCGGCATCCTCAAGTACCTCGAAGAGGTGCCCGCGGCCGAGTCGCGCTGGGAGGGCGAGTGCTTCGTCTTCGACAACCGGGTGACCGTGACCCATGACCTCGCCGAAGGGGTCTACGACCAGTGCCATGCCTGCCGCACGCCGGTCTCGCCGGAAGACATGCAGTCGCCGCACTACAGCCCCGGCATCAGCTGCCCGCACTGCTGGGATTCGCTGTCGGAAAAGACCCGCGCTGGCGCTCGCGAGCGGCAGAAGCAGATCGAACTGGCGCGTCTGCGCAACGAACCCCACCCCATCGGCCGCGATCCGCGGCTCAACGCCACGCCCAGCCTCGAGGAGGTCTAGGATGACCGGTCGCCTGCTCTATGTGATGGACCCCATGTGCTCCTGGTGCTGGGGCTTCGCCCCGGTGGTCGAGCGCCTGGCCGAGCGGGCGGCTGCCCAGGACATCCCCCTGCAGCTGGTGGTCGGCGGCCTGCGCCGCGAGCGGGTGGCCCAGGACACCGCCAGCCGGGTACGCACCCTGGCCTACTGGCAGGCGGTACAGGAGACCACTGGCCAGCCCTTCGCCCTCGACCAGGGCCCGCCGGAAGGCCTGGTGTACGACACCGAGCCGGCCTGCCGCGCCCTGGTCGCCGCGCGCCAACTCGACGAAGAGGCCGTCTGGCCGCTGGCCAAGCGCATCCAGCGAGCCTTCTATGTCGAAGCCCGCGACGTCACCCAGCCGGCGCTGCTGGTGGAACTGGCCGAGGCCTGTGGCCTGCCGCGCATCGAATTCGCCCCGCTGTTCGACGGTGAGGCGGCGCACCAGGCCACCCAGGCCGACTTCGACTGGGCACTCAATCTGGGCATCGCCGGTTTCCCCACGCTGCTGGCCGAGCGGGACGGCCAGCTGGCGCTGATCACCAACGGCTACCAGCCGCTGGACGAACTGGAGCCGCTGCTGGACGCCTGGCTCAGCCGCGGCGCGCAGCCGGCGTGACCCTGGTCATCGACGAGCGTCTGACGCTGCCGGAGCAGGAAATCCAGCTCACCGCGGTGCGCGCCCAGGGCGCGGGTGGCCAGAACGTCAACAAGGTCTCCAGCGCCGTCCACCTGAGATTCGACATCCAGGCCTCGTCGCTGCCGGAAGCGCTCAAGGCGCGCCTGCTGGCCTTGCGCGACCAGCGCATCAGCCGCGACGGCGTGGTGGTGATCAAGGCGCAGCAATACCGCACCCAGGAGCAGAATCGCGCCGATGCCCTGGAGCGCCTGGCCGCGCTGATCGCCGCCGCCAACGTCCAGGAAAAGCCACGGCGACCCACCAAGCCCACCTACGGCTCCAAGCAGCGCCGCCTGGAAGGCAAGTCGCGTCGCAGCGGCCTCAAGGCCAGTCGCGGACGGGTGGATTTCTAGGGTGCGCGCGAGCCTGAGCTAGCGCACCACGATCAGCGCGCTGCCGGCGGCTTCCAGCATGTTGCGGGTGTTGCTGCCCATGAAGAAGTGGCGCAGGCGGGAGTGGCCGAAGGCGCCCATCACCACCAGCTCGAGACCGTGCTGCTTGCGATAACGCTCCAGGCCCAGCTCCACGTCGCCGTCGGTGATGGCGGTGGTGACCGTGCGGCCCCGGGCTCTGAGTTCGTCGGCGGCGCGAGCGAGGGCGACGCGGCGTTCTTCGCGGTCGCGGCCAACCGTCACCAGGTGGCAGGCCAGGCCGTCGAACAGTCGGCAGTTGGCCACCCAGGTCACCGCCTTGCGGGCGCTGCTGCTGTCGTCATAGGCCAGCAGCACGCCGTCGGGTTTGACGAACAGGTGGCCGGCCACCAGCAGCGGGCGATGCAGGAGGCGGATGGCGCTCTCCAGATGGCGACCGATCAGCCGCTTGGGCGGGCTGTCCTCGCCCTGGCGGCCCAGCACGATGAGGTCGAAATCCTCCTGCAGACTCTCCAGCGAACCTATCAGGTCACCGTGCTGCAGCACGGCGCCGGCGCAGCGGGCCTGCTGCTCCTCTACCCGCAACTGGGCGGCATCGAGCAGCAGCCGACCCTGGTCTTCGGCGAGATTGCCGCGCTGCGCGTCCAGGGCGGCCAGCTCGGTGAGCAGGTGTTCGCGGTTGACCAGCAGCGGCGGCGTGGCCTGGCCCGGCCGCGGGAAGCGGCGCTGATCCAGTACATGCAGCAGGGTGAGCGGGGCATCCAGGGCGAGGCCTGCCCAGGCGGCGAAGTCGCAGACGGCGGCGCTGACGGCCGAGCCGTCGAGGCAGGCAAGGATCTTGGACATGGCCGCGGATCTCCGGGAGCAGGACATTGCTGGGAAAGACCCGGCGGCGCCGTCCGGGGTTCAATCGCCGAGGGCGAGGTCGTCCGTCACCCCGCCGCGACGCAGCAGCTGCTTGCAGCGTTGCGACAGGTGCAGCACCCGCACCCGCTTGCCGGCCTTGGCATAGCGTTCGTGCAGGGTATGCAGCGCCGCCACCGCGGAGTAGTCGACGAAACTCAGGTGGCGGCAGTCCACCACGACCTTCGCGGGATCGCCGGCCGGATCGAACTGGTTGAGAAAGGTGGCGGTGGAGGCGAAGAACAGGGTGCCGTGCACCTGGTACCTCTTGCTGCCGTCCGCCTCCAGGTGGCTGTCGGCATAGAGCCGGCGGGCGTGCTGCCAGGCGAAGTTGAGCGCGGCCAGGACGATGCCGCAGAGCACCGCGGTGGCGAGATCGGCGAAGACGGTGATCACGGTGACGGCGACGATCATCAGCATGTCGCTGCGCGGAACCCGGTGCAGCACCCGCAGCGAGGCCCAGGCAAAGGTCTGCTGGGCGACCACGAACATGGTGCCGACCAGCGCCGCCAGGGGAATGCGCTCGATCAGCGGCGAGAGAAACAGCACGAAGAGCAGCATCAGCACGCCGGCGACCACCCCCGACAGCCGGCCACGGCCACCGGAACTCAGGTTGATCATGGTCTGGCCGATCATGGCGCAACCGCCCATGCCGCCGAACAGCCCCGAGGCCAGGTTGGCCGCGCCGAGCGCCACGCACTCGCGATTGGGGCGGCCGCGGCTCTCGGTGATTTCGTCGGTGAGATTCAGCGTCAGCAGGGTCTCCAGCAGGCCGACCAGGGCCATCAGCACCGCATAGGGCAGGATGATCTGCAGGGTTTCCAGACTCCAGGGGATGTCGGGCAGCGTCAGCCGCGGCAGGCCGCCGGCGATATGGGCCATGTCGCCCAGGGTACGGGTCGGCAGGTCGAGGAAGTGCACCGCCAAGCCGACGCCGAGGATGGCGGCCAGGGCCGGCGGCACGGCGCGGGTCAGGCGCGGCAGGAGCCAGATGATGGCCATGGTCGCTGCGGTCAGGCCGATCATCAGATACAGCGGGGTACCGCTGAGCCAGGTCTCGCCCTGCTTGAAGTGCTCCAGCTGGGCCAGGGCGATGACGATGGCCAGGCCGTTGACGAACCCCAGCATCACCGGGTGCGGCACCATGCGGATCAGCTTGCCCAGGCGCAGAAGACCGAAGCCGATCATCAGCAGGCCGCCGAGCACCACCGTGGCCAGCAGGTACTGCACGCCGTGCTGCACCACCAGGGCGATGATGACCACCGCCATGGAGCCGGCGGCGCCGGAGACCATGCCGGGGCGGCCACCGAAGAGGGCGGTGAGGGTACAGATGAAGAAGGCGCCATAGAGCCCCATCAGCGGGTTGAGATGGGCGACCAGGGCGAAGGCGATGCACTCGGGCACCAGGGCAAAGGACGTGGTGAGACCGGCCAGGATGTCGGCGCGGGGAGAGACACTTTTCATGGCGTATCCAGAACGGGCGATGGCGCGGCGGGGCGCGATCGCGGAGAGACGACAGGGCAGCAAGACACGGGCAGCCGCCGCAGGGGCGGTTACCGGGGGAGGGGTGGTGCTATGGCGGCGTCGGCAGGCGCTTGGACATGGTGAAGGGGTCCGAGGCATCGCGAGGAAAGTTAGCGAGCTTAGCATGACTTTCCGGCGCTGCCGAATCGACAGGATCAGCGGACCGCTCTACCGGACGCCTTTCGCCAGGCCCTGACCTTGCACATCCGCTGGATAAGCAGTCGCGATCCGCTGCCCACTCGCCACCCCGTTCGTCAGACCGCGGCGGATCAGGAGACGGAAGGCCGACTTCCATTGATCGGCGACAACAGCGAAGCGCTCGATAAGCCAAACGGTTGAGTTACTCTCTGTGCAGGGTCCGGCTACGCACCGGACCCAGCCTGAACGAGGATAAGAACCGTGGATATGAACCGTCGGCAATTCTTCAAGGTCGCTGGAGTCGGCCTTGCGGGATCCAGCCTGGCGGCGTTAGGCATGGCTCCCACAGCCGCCTTTGCCGACCAGGTGCGCCATTTCAAACTGGCGCACACCGTGGAAACCCGTAACACCTGTCCCTACTGTTCGGTCGGCTGCGGCCTGATCATGTACAGCATGGGCGACCGGGCCAAGAACGTGGCCCAGAACATCATTCACATCGAGGGCGACGCCGACCACCCGGTCAATCGCGGCACCCTCTGCCCGAAGGGCGCTGGCCTGCTGGATTTCATCCACAGCCCCAATCGCCTCAAGTACCCCGAAGTCCGCAAGCCCGGCAGCAACGAGTGGACCCGCATCAGCTGGGACGAGGCGCTCGGGCGCATCGCCACCCTGATGAAGGAAGACCGCGATGCCAACTTCATCGCCACCAACGACAAGGGCCAGACGGTCAATCGCTGGCTGACCACGGGCTTTCTGGCCGCCTCGGCGTCCTCCAATGAAACCGGTTATCTGACGCACAAGATCGCACGGAGTCTGGGCCTGCTGGCCTTCGACAATCAGGCGCGCGTCTGACACGGCCCGACGGTGGCAGGTCTTGCCCCGACGTTTGGCCGTGGTGCGATGACGAATCATTGGAGCGACATCAAGAACGCCAATCTCGTCCTCATCATGGGCGGCAATGCCGCTGAAGCCCATCCGTGCGGCTTCAAATGGGTCACCGAAGCCAAGGCGCACAACAACGCCCGGCTGATCGTGGTCGATCCGCGTTTCACCCGTTCCGCCTCGGTGGCGGATTACTACGCGCCGATCCGTACCGGCAGCGACATCGCCTTCCTGGGCGGGCTGATCAATTACCTGATCACGAACGACAAGATCCAGCAGGAGTACGTCCGCAACTACACCGACGCCGGCTTCCTGGTGAAGGAAGGCTTCACCTTCGAGGACGGCCTGTACAACGGCTACGATGCGGAGAAGCGCACCTACACCGACAAGGTGAACTGGGGCTATCAGATCGGCGACGACGGCTTCGTCAAGATCGATCCGACCCTGCAGGATCCGCGCTGCGTCTTCCAGCTGATGAAGCAGCACTACAGCCGCTACACCCTGGAGGTGGCCAGCCAGACCTGCGGCACGCCGCCCGAGGCGATCCAGAAAGTCTGGGCGGAAATCGCCGAGACCTCGGCGCCCGGTCGCGTCATGACCATCCTCTATGCCCTGGGCTGGACCCAGCACTCCATCGGCGCGCAGATCATCCGCTGCGGCGCCATGGTGCAACTGCTGCTGGGCAACATCGGCATGCCCGGTGGCGGCATGAACGCCCTGCGCGGTCACTCCAACATCCAGGGCCTCACCGACCTGGGTCTGCTGTCGATCCAACTGCCCGGCTACCTGACCATCGGCGGCGACGGCGAGCAGGACTACAACGCCTTCATCACCAAGCGCGCCAGCAAGCCGCTGCGCCCGGGGCAGCTGAGCTACTGGCAGAACTACGGCAAGTTTCACGTCAGCCTGATGAAGGCCTGGTACGGCGACAAGGCCACCAAGGACAACGACTGGTGCTACCACTGGTTGCCCAAGGTCGATGTCACCGGTGCCGGCTACGACGTCCTGCGCTACTTCGACATGATGGGCAAGGGCCAGGTCAACGGCTATGTCTGCCAGGGCTTCAACCCCATCGCCGCCTTCCCCAACAAGGCCAAGGTGATGCGCGGGCTGTCCAAGCTCAAGTGGCTGGTGATCATGGATCCCCTGGCCACCGAGACCTCCGAGTTCTGGCGCAACCACGGCGATCACAACGATGTGAACACCGCCGAGATCCAGACCGAGGTGTTCCGCCTGCCCACCACCTGCTTCGCCGAGGAAGACGGCTCCCTGGTCAACTCCAGCCGCTGGCTGCAGTGGCACTACAAGGGTGCCGAGGCACCCGGCGAAGGGCGCAGCGACATCGCCATCATGTCCGAGCTGTTCCTCAAGCTGCGCGAGGCCTATGCCAGGGAGGGCGGGGCCTTCCCCGATCCCATCCTGGGGCTGTCCTGGCCCTACGCCAAGCCCGAGGAGCCGGCACCGGAAGAACTCGCCAAGGAGTTCAACGGCTACGCCGTCACCGATGTGCTGGATGCCAAGGGCGCGGTCTCGGCCAAGGCCGGGCAGCAGCTCGCCGGTTTCGGCCAGTTGATGGACGATGGCAGCACGGCCTCGGGTTGCTGGATCTTCTGCGGGTCCTGGACCGAGCAGGGCAACCAGATGGCGCGGCGCGACAACAGCGATCCCTTCCATATGGGGCAGACCCTGGGCTGGGCCTGGTCGTGGCCGAACAACAGACGCATCCTCTACAACCGTGCCTCCTCGGATCTCCAGGGCAAGCCCTGGGACCCGAGCAAGAAGCTGGTGTGGTGGAACGACAAGGCGCAGAAGTGGGGCGGCACCGACGTACCCGACTACAAGATCGACGCCAAGCCGGCCGATGGCATGAGTCCCTTCATCATGAACCCCGAAGGGGTGGCGCGCTTCTTCGCCCTGGACAAGATGGCCGAAGGGCCCTTCCCGGAACACTACGAGCCGTTCGAGACCCCCATCGGCGTCAACCCGTTGCACCCCAACAACCGCAAGGCCTTGAACAGCCCGGCGGCGCGGGTGCTCAAGGATGACTGGGCGGACTTCGGCGATCGCAAGGACTTCCCCTATGCGGCCACCACCTACCGCCTGACCGAGCACTTCCACTACTGGAGCAAGCACTGCCGCCTCAACGCCATCATCCAGCCGGAGCAATTCGTCGAGATCGGCGAGGTGCTGGCCAAGCAGAAGGGCATCGCCGCCGGCGATCTGGTGCGCGTCACCTCCAAGCGTGGCCACATCGTCTGCAAGGCGGTGGTGACCAAGCGGATCCGTCCGCTGCAGGTCAACGGCGAGACGGTGCACCACGTCGGCATCCCCATCCACTGGGGCTTCTCCGGTGTGGCGCGGATGGGTTATCTGGCCAACACCCTGACCCCCTTCGTGGGTGACGGGAATACCCAGACGCCCGAGTTCAAGTCGTTCCTCGTCAACGTGGAGAAAGCGTGATGGCCAGTCAGGATATCTATGCCCGCTCCGCGACCACCACGGCCTACACCTCGGTGCGCACCCAGGCGGAAGTGGCCAAGCTGATCGACGTGTCCAAGTGCATCGGCTGCAAGGCCTGCCAGGTCGCCTGCTCGGAATGGAACGAGTTGCGCGACGAGGTGGGCCATACCCATGGCACCTACGACAACCCGGCGGACCTCACCGCGGACTCCTGGACGCTGATGCGCTTCACCGAGCACGAGGACGAGGCCGGCAAGCTGGAGTGGCTGATCCGCAAGGACGGCTGCATGCACTGCGCCGAGCCGGGTTGCCTCAAGGCCTGTCCGAGTCCGGGGGCCATCGTCAAGTACGCCAACGGCATCGTCGACTTCAACCAGGACCACTGCATCGGTTGCGGCTACTGCATCGCCGGTTGTCCCTTCGATATCCCGCGGATCTCGAAGAAGGACAACAAGGCCTACAAGTGCTCGCTGTGTTCGGACCGGGTCGGGGTCGGCCTGGAGCCGGCCTGCGTGAAGACCTGCCCGACCGGCGCCATCACCTTCGGCACCAAGGGCGCCATGAAGGAGCACGCCGCCGAGCGCATCGTCGATCTCAAGAGCCGCGGCTACGAGAACGCCGGTCTGTACGACCCGGCTGGGGTAGGGGGCACCCACGTCATGTACGTGCTGCACCATGCCGACCAGCCGCAGCTGTACAACCACCTGCCCAAGGACCCGACCATCAGCCCCACGGTGGGCCTGTGGAAGGGCTTCACCAAGCCCCTGGCGCTGTTCGCCATGGGCGCGGCGGTGCTGGCCGGCTTCTTCCACTACGTGCGTGTCGGCCCCAACCGGACCGATGACGACGACGAGGTGGTCGAGGCGCCGCCCCGTCCCGAGGGCGATGCGCCCAGGGGCGAGGTCAAGCAGCTGAGTCCGTCCGTGCAGATCTTCGATCCGCACGACAAGCAGCCCTAGCAGGGGTACGCCCCCGGCTTGGCCGGGGGCGTCCTGGGAGATCGAGATGAAACCTGAAATCCAGCGTTACAACGCCAACGAGCGGACCAACCACTGGATCGTGGCGATCCTGTTCTTCATGGCCGGGCTGTCGGGACTGGCGCTGTTCCATCCCGCGCTGTTCTGGCTTTCGAACCTGTTCGGCGGCGGCACCTGGACGCGCATCCTGCACCCCTTCATGGGTGTGGCGATGTTCGTGTTCTTCGCCTTTCTGGTGATCCGCTTCTGGCGGCACAACAAGATCGGTCGCGAGGACGCCCAGTGGCTCAAGCAGATCAACGACGTCCTGAACAACCGCGAGGAAAAGCTGCCGCCGATCGACAAGTACAACCCCGGGCAGAAGATCCTGTTCTGGGTGCTGCTGGCCTGCATGCTGGTCCTCTTGGTCAGCGGCGTGGTCATCTGGCGGCAGTACTTCGCCCACCTGTTCCCCATCCCGGTGATCCGCCTGGGCGCCCTGGCCCATGCCGTCGCCGCCTTCGTGCTGGTGCTGTCGATCATCGTGCACATCTATGCCGGGATCTGGATCAAGGGTTCGGTGACCGCGATGATGACCGGCTGGGTGAGCCGGGCCTGGGCCAAGAAGCACCACTCGCTGTGGTACGAGAAGGTCACCCGCGAGAAGAAGTGAGCCCTTTGCTGTTGGGCTTCGCTGCGCTCAACCCAACCTACCGGATGAGGTACGCGGCATTTTTTGCCCCCTCTCCCTCCGGGAGAGGGTTGGGGTGAGGGCAGCAGAGCCCGCACCCCAACCCGCCCGCTATCCTGAATCCTCTCTTCCACCGTTCTGCTAAGGAGCCCTGCCATGGCGGGCCAGATCCTCGAGCCCGGCGAAATCGAAGCCGCGGCCGTCAATCCCGATTTCATCCTGCTGCCCGGTGGCGAGCTGTTCGGCTATCGCGCCGACCGCCTGCGCCTGCTGGCCACCGGCAATGCCCTGGGCGACTACCTGTTGCTGATGGCCGAGGTGTGCGAGGCCCAGCAAGGGGTCTTCGACCGCCTCGCGCCCCTGCCGCTGGACGAGGCGCGCAGCGCCCGGAGTCTGCAGCACGGCCTGCCACCCCTGGGCTACGACACCCTGGTCCGCGAAGGCGACTGGCTGCCCGCGCTGGATGCCCTGCTGGAGACCCTCACGCTCTCTCAGGCACCGGTGCAGGCCGCCCTGGGCGAACTGCGCCAGGCCGACACCGGCCAGCGCAAGGCCTGGGCCATCGCCCTGCTGGCGGGCAGCTACGAGCTGGTGCCGGCCGGCGTGGTGCCCTTCCTCGGCGCCGCCCTGCAGGTGGCCTGGACCCACTGGCTGCAACGCAGCGACTTCAGCGCCCTGCGCGAACAGGGCAGCCAGACGGCCTGCCCCTGCTGCGGCGCGCCGCCCATGGCCGGCGTCATCCATCACCTGGGCAAGGCCAATGGCCTGAGGTACCTCACCTGTTCGCTGTGCGCCTGCGAATGGCACTTCGTGCGGGTCAAGTGCAGCCACTGCGAGACGGGCAAGGGGCTGGGCTACTACTCCCTGAGCACTGACGACGCCAACGCCCAGAAGGCCCCGCTGCGCGCCGAGACCTGTGCCCACTGCAAGACCTACCTCAAGCACCTCTATCGCGACCACGACGCCCGCAGCGAGCCCCTGTCCGCCGACCTCGCCAGCCTGGCGCTGGACGTGCGCCTGGCGGAAGAGGGCTACGAGCGCCACGCGCCCAACCTGCTGTTCGCCCCGGGCTAGACCGGGCACTGTGACCGCCCGGGGCAGGGCGGTCGCCGCTTCTGTTTCCGCATATGGCGGGCTGCTCCGCCCGGGCCTCTGTAGGCGCACGCTCCCCGGTTGCGCTTCGTGAAGCCAAGCCGCGCGAACCTCGGCGAAGCGGTCGCCAACGTTGCTTATCGCGCCAAGAGTCGCTCGAGGATGCCCTGTCACCTCCGGGTCATCTTGCAGAGCCAGTCTATCGAGGGGCACAAAACCTTCTATCACGCCGGGCGGCGAAGCCGTCTAGTATGGAGATTGCGCCGCTTCGTCGGTGTGCCCATCTGATGAGGGGATAACAATGACCGAAACGTCCGCTTCGCCCATGGTGGGGCTCTCTCCGGAGCCGGCTCGACGCCGGCATCGGTGTCTGTCGAGCCCCTAGGCCGACGCGACCGGAACCACGCCTTCTGCAGGCCGTGCTGCTGTCGCGGCTGACAACCGGATGAACAAGACCCTGAGGTAGCCAAGAAGATGTCGACCGAATCCAAGTGCCCGTTCAATCACGCCGCCGGCGGCGGTACCACCAACAAGGATTGGTGGCCGAACCAGCTCAATCTCAACTTCCTGCACCAGCATTCCTCGCTCTCCGATCCCATGGGCGAAGAGTTCGACTACGCCACCGAATTCAAGAGCCTCGACCTGGAAGCGGTAAAGGCCGACCTGCGCGCCGTGATGACCGATTCCCAGGACTGGTGGCCGGCCGACTTCGGTCACTATGGCCCGTTGTTCGTGCGGATGGCCTGGCACAGCGCCGGCACCTATCGCGTCGGTGACGGCCGTGGCGGCGCCGGCCAGGGTCAGCAGCGCTTCGCGCCGCTCAACAGCTGGCCGGACAACGTCAGCCTGGACAAGGCGCGCCGGCTGATCTGGCCGGTCAAGCAGAAGTATGGCCGCAAGATCTCCTG
Source organism: Pseudomonas oryzihabitans NBRC 102199 (assembly GCF_000730625.1). GTDB lineage: Bacteria > Pseudomonadota > Gammaproteobacteria > Pseudomonadales > Pseudomonadaceae > Chryseomonas > Chryseomonas oryzihabitans. The sequence continues at coordinate 52,121 of NZ_BBIT01000021.1, forward strand.
GGCCGATCTCATCGTGCTCACCGGCAACGTCGCCCTGGAATCCATGGGCTTCAAGACCTTCGGCTTTTCCGGCGGTCGCCAGGACGTCTGGGAACCGGACGACGCGGTGTTCTGGGGCTCGGAGACCGTCTGGCTGGGGGGCGATGTCCGCTACGGCGAGCACAAGCAGATGGAGCAGCCCGGTGACGGCGTGCTGACCGCACAGCCCGAGCAGCATCCGGTCGAGCAGAGCCGCAACCTGGGTTCCAGCCGCATGCTGGAGAACCCGCTGGCTGCCGTGCAGATGGGCCTGATCTACGTGAACCCCGAAGGTCCCAACGGCAATCCCGATCCGGTGGCCTCGGCCCATGACATTCGCGAAACCTTTGGCCGCATGGCCATGAACGACGAGGAAACCGTCGCCTTGATCGCCGGCGGCCACGCCTTCGGCAAGACCCACGGTGCGGGCCCGGCCACCAGCGTCGGTGCCGAGCCGGAAGCGGCCGACCTGGAACAGCAGGGCTTCGGCTGGCAGAACAGCTATGGCACCGGCAAGGGCGCCGACACCATCACCAGCGGCCTCGAAGTGACCTGGACCTCCACGCCGACCCGCTGGAGCAACGAATACTTCGAGAACATGTTCAAGTTCGAGTGGGAGCTGTTCAAGAGCCCGGCCGGTGCCCACCAGTGGCGGCCCAAGGACGGCGCCGGTGCCAATGCCGTGCCCGATGCCCACGATCCCAGCAAGCGTCACCAGCCGACCATGCTGACCTCGGACCTGGCGCTGCGCTTCGATCCGGCCTACGAGAAGATCTCCCGCCGCTTCCTGGAAAATCCGGACCAGCTGGCCGATGCCTTCGCCCGTGCCTGGTTCAAGCTGACCCACAGGGACATGGGGCCGCTGGCCCGTTACCTGGGCCCGGAAACCCCGGCCGAGGAGCTGCTCTGGCAGGACCCGCTGCCCAAGGCTGAAGGTGCGCCCCTGGGCGAGGCCGAGGTCAAGGCGCTCAAGGACAAGCTGGCCGCGTCCGGCCTGAGCGTGTCCGAACTGGTCGGCACCGCCTGGGCGGCGGCTTCCACCTTCCGCGGTTCCGACAAGCGCGGCGGGGCCAATGGCGGCCGGCTGCGCCTGGCGCCGCAAAAGGACTGGGCCGTCAACCAGCCGGCGCAACTGGCCAAGGTGCTGGGTGTGCTGGAGGGTATCCAGCGTGACTTCCAAGGGCAGGGCAAGCAGGTGTCCATCGCCGACCTGATCGTGCTGGCCGGTAGCGTCGGGGTGGAAAAGGCCGCCCAGGCGGCGGGGCACTCGATCAGCGTGCCCTTCACCCCGGGTCGCGTGGATGCCTCCCAGGAACAGACCGATGTGCAATCCTTCGGGCACCTGGAGCCCTGGGCCGACGGCTTCCGCAACTACGTGGGCGGGGAGTTCAAGGTCAAGCCGGAATTCCTGCTGGTGGACAAGGCGCATCTGCTGAATCTGACCGCGCCGGAACTGACGGTGCTGCTGGGTGGCCTGCGCGTGCTGGACATCAACGTGGGCGGCGCCAAGCACGGCGTCTTCACCCAGCGGCCGCAGACCCTGACCAACGACTTCTTCGTCAACCTGCTGGACATGGCCACCGAATGGAAGGCCACCGGTCCGGACAAGGCCACCTTCGAAGGTCGCGATCGCAAGACCGGGGCCGTGAAGTGGACCGGTACCCGGGTCGATCTGGTGTTCGGCTCCCACGCCCAGCTGCGCGCCCTGAGCGAGGTCTACGGCAGTGCCGACGCCCAGGAGAAGTTCGTCAAGGACTTCGTCAAGGTCTGGACCAAGGTGATGGAGCTGGATCGTTTCGATCTGCGCTGATCGCCATGCGGTGACGGAAAACGCCTCCTTCGGGAGGCGTTTTTTTTGGCCTCGCCAGCGACCCGCCGTTCATCCCCGATCAGTAGCGAGTCTCGCGGAGGCCACAGCCTGGAGCCATTCCGGCGCCCCCGGCGCGAGGGTCCGCCAGCCTTAAGCAAACCCTAAGCGCCCCTTAAGGAGCGCGTAACCCGGGAGATACAAACTGCGCTAAACACCCAGAGGCTGTCCCCCATGGAAGCGCTTGCCGAACTCTCCCTCAGTCTGGTCGAAGGCCCCATCCGCCCCGATCTGTGCCGCGATGAAGTCCTCGCCGATCTGTTCGAGGCCACCGCGGCGCGGGCGCCGGAGCGACCCGCCCTGCTCGAAGGCGAGCGCAGCCTGAGCTACGGCGAACTGAACGCCTGGGCCGACCGCGCCGCCTCGCGGCTGTTGGCCGCCGGCGCCGGGCCCGGCCGCGTGGTCGGCCTCTGGCTGCCGCGCGGCATCGAGCTGCTGGTGATGCAGCTGGCCATCGCCAAGACCGGCGCCGCCTGGCTGCCCTGCGATGCCGAAACCCCGGCCGACCGCGTGGCCCTGTGCCTGGAAGACGCCCAGGCGGTAGGCGTGATCACCGGGGCGCCCTTCGCCGATCTGCTGGCGCGCCCCGGGTTGCACTGCTGGACCCCCGACGCGCTGAGCGTCGCCCTGGGCAGCGGCGAAACCCTGCGCCGGCGCGGCCTGGTCTCTCCGGACAATCTGGCCTATCTGATCTACACCTCCGGCTCCACCGGCAAGCCCAAGGGCATCGGCATCCGCCAGGACAGCATCTGCCACTTCCTGCGCAGCGAGAATTCGCTGCTCGGCATCGAGGCCGGCGACCGGGTCTACCAGGGTTTCTCGGTGGCCTTCGACATGTCCTTCGAAGAGATCTGGATCAGCTACCTGGTGGGCGCCACCCTCTGGCTGGCCCCGCGCGAGATCACCGCCGATCCCGAGGCCCTGGCCCGCGCCCTGAGCGCCAATCGCATCAGCGTGCTGCACGTGGTGCCGACCCTGCTGGCGCTGCTGCCGGAAGACGTCCCCAGCCTGCGCCTGATCAACCTGGGCGGCGAGATGTGCCCCGAGCCCCTGGTGGCGCGCTGGAGCCGGCCGCAACGGCGGCTGTTCAACACCTATGGCCCCAGCGAGGCCACCGTCTCGGCGAGTCTGGCGCAGCTGCAACCGGGCGAGCCGGTGACCATTGGCCGGCCGCTGCCCAACTACAGCCTGCTGGTGGTGCCTGCCGATGCCAGCCAGCCACTGGCGCTGCTGCCGCGCGACCAGGTGGGCGAACTCTGCATCACCGGTCCCGGCGTGGCCGATGGCTACCTGGGCCGCCCGGAGCTGACCGCCGAGAAATTCCTGCCCAATCCCTGGAGCACCGGCAGTCACGATCTCAAGCTCTATCGCACCGGTGACCTGGCGCGGGTCGACGAACACGGGCAGGTGCACTGCCTGGGCCGGGTCGATGACCAGGTGAAGATCCGCGGCTATCGCGTCGAACTGGGCGAGATCGAAGCCACCCTGGCCCGCCAACCCGGGGTCGGGACCGTGGCCGTGGTGCTGCGCGAAGAGGGCGGCGTGGAGCAACTGGTGGCCTTCCTGGTCGGCGATGGCGGCCCGCTGCCACGCAGCGACCTGCTGCGCACCGAACTGGCCGGCTGCCTGCCGCTGTACATGGTGCCCAGCCGCTTCGAGTGGCTCGGCGAGATGCCACGGCTGAATTCCGGCAAGATCGATCGCAAGCAACTGCGGGCCCGCCCCCTGGCCATCGCTGCGGTGGCGCCGGTCGCTCCGGCCAGCGGCGCCCTGGGTGCGCTGCTGGCGGCCACCGCCGAACTCTTCCCCGGTCAGCCGCTGCACGCCGAGATGGATTTCTTCGACGACCTGGGCGGGCACTCGCTGTTCGCCGCCCGGCTGGTCTCGCGCCTGCGCCAGGATCCGCGCTATGCCAGTGCCACGGTCAAGGCGGTCTATGCCGGCCGCACCCTGGGCGCCATCGCCGAGGCCCTGGAGGCCGACGCCGCCGAAGCGGGCGCAACGACGGCCACCGAGGCCTGGGCGCCACCCAGCCGCTGGCGGCGCTGGCGCTGTGGCCTGGCCCAGGCGGTAGCCCTGCCGCCGCTGCTGACCCTGCGCCTGGGCCGCTGGCTGGCGCCCTTCCTGGCCTTCCCGCTGCTGATCCATTCCGGCACCGCGCTGCCCCTGGCGATGCTGACCGCCCTCAGCCTGTTCGTCCTGGCCATCGGCCTGGAATTCGCCGTGGCCGTGGTGGGCAAGCGCCTCACCGGCCGCCTGCAGCCCGGTCGCTATCCGCTCTGGGGACTGACCTACTACCGCTGGTGGCTGGGTGAGCGTTTCCTCGCTCTGGCGCCGGCCTACCTGCTCAGCGGCTCGCCCCTGGCGCGGGGCTGGCTGCGCCTGCTTGGCGCACGCGTCGGCGCCGAAGCCTTCGTCGGCACCCTGACCCTGCGCGTCCCCGAGTTGCTGACCCTGGGGCAGGGCGCCAGCCTGGGCAACGGCGTCAATTTCGAAAACGCCCGGGTGCTGCGCGGCGAATTGCTGCTCGGCGCCGTGACCCTGGGGCGCGAAGCCCAGGTCGGCTCCTATGCCATCCTCGAAGGCGACACCGCCCTCGGTGACGGTGCGCGCCTGCAGGCCCAATCCGCCCTGCGCAGCGGTCAGCGCATCCCGGCCGGCCGCCACTGGGGCGGCGCGCCGGCCCGCGATCAGGGTGCCGCCGGTGCCCGCGTGCTGCCGCCGGCCCCGGTGTCCCGTGCCCAGCGTGCCCTGCTCAAGGGCCTCTATGCCCTCAGCGGCCTGGTGGTCTCGGTGCTGTTCTTCATGCCGCTGTTTCCCCTGGCGCTGCTGATCGACGAACTGGAAAGCTTTGGTGGACTACCCTGGTGGCACACCTCTTCGCTGCTGCTCGATGCCCTGCAGTACGGCGTACTGGCCCTGCCGCTGGGCGTGGTCAGCGTCGCCCTGACCCTGCTCGGCTGCGCCCTGGCGCGGCGGCTGATCCTGCCACGCCTGGAAGAAGGCCAGTGGTCGATCGACAGCCTCTTCTACTGGCGCAAGTGGCTGGCCAACCTGATCCAGGAGTCGGCGCTGCAAAGCTTGCAGGGCCTCTATGCCACCGTCTATTCGGCGCTCTGGTATCGCCTGCTGGGTGCCCGGGTCGGTCGCGATGCCGAGATATCCACCGCCCAGGGTCCGGTCTCCTCGTTGCTGGAGCTGGGCGCCGAGACCTTTATCGCCGATGCCGTGATGCTCGGTGACGAACAGGTCGCCCAGGGCTGGATGACCCTCAGACGCACCTCCATCGCCCGGCGCAGTTTCGTCGGCAACGGCGCCTATGTCGCCGACGGCTGCCACATCCCCGAAGACGCCCTGATCGGTGTCCTGGGTCGACTCGACGAGGGTGTGCCCCTGCGCCAGGGCGAAACCTGGCTCGGCTCGCCGGCGGTCCGGCTGCCGGCGCGGGAAACCCTGACTGGCTACCCGGAAAGCCTGACCTTCCGCCCGGCCCCCTGGCGCCGGGTGGCGCGTGGCCTGATCGAAGCCCTGCGCATCGTGCTGCCCACCGGCTTCACCGTGGCCGCCGGCTGCGCCATCGCCGAGGCCCTGGTGCCGCTGTGGCAGCAGGGCGCCTGGCTGCAGCTGCTCGGCGAGACCCTGCTGGCCGGCAGCGCCTTCGCCCTGGCCAGCTTCCTGGTCGTGCTGGGGCTCAAGTGGCTGGTGGTGGGCCGTTATCGTCCGCGTTCGGCGCCCATGTGGACCTTTTTCGTCTGGCGCAGCGAAGCCATCACCAGCCTCTACGAAACCCTGGCGGTGCCCAATCTGCTCGGCACCCTGCGCGGCACGCCCTGGCTGCCGCTGGCGCTGCGCCTGCTCGGCGCCCGCCTGGGTCGCGGCACCTACCTGGATACCACCGACCTCACCGAATTCGACTGCGTGCGCCTCGGTGACTACGGCGAACTCAACGCCCTGGCCGGTCCCCAGACCCACCTGTTCGAAGACCGGGTGATGAAGGTCGGCGAAGTCGAGCTGGGGGCCGGGGTCAACCTGGGGCCGCGCAGCGTGGTGCTCTATGGCGCCCGCGTCGGCGACGACGTGGAACTGGGTCCGCTGTCGCTGGTGATGAAGGGCGAAACCCTGCCGGGTCGCTCGCGCTGGGAGGGTAACCCCGTTCAGCCCCGGCGCTAGGACTGTCACACAACCATAAAGACAGCCCTGGATACTCCGCCCCGTACAACGATGACGGGGCAAGGCGATGACGGCGTGGGTACGACGGATCAGGATCGGACGGACCGGCTGGCTGCTGGGCCTGGCCCTGCTGCTGGCACTGGGGGTGACCCAGGGCCTGCGCAGCAGCCATCTGGACAGCCAGTTGCTGTTCTGGGTCGGCCAGCAGTGGCAGAGCGAACCCCGAGCCTCCCTGGAACTCGGTCGCTACCGGGTGGCGGTGGAAGCCAAGCCGGTGGCCGGCGTCACCGAGAATCTGTCCGACCTCAGCTATGACCCGGAGCGGGATCGCCTCTGGGCGGTGGTCAACAATCCGCCGGAGTTGCTGGCGCTGAGCCGGGACGGCGAGCTGCTGCAACGCCATCGCCTGGAAGGCTTCGATGATGTCGAAGGCGTGACCTATCTAGGCAACGACCGCCTGCTGCTGGCGGAAGAGGGCGCCAACGCCCTGACCCTGGTAGGCATCCCCGAAGGCGACGACGTGCTCCGGCGCAAGGACTATCGCAGCCTGACCCTGGATCTCTTCCCCCGCGCCAACCAGGGCTTCGAAGGCCTGGACTACGACGCCGCCCGCGATCGCCTGTTCGTGGTCAAGGAGCACTCGCCGCGCAAGCTCTATGAAATCCGGGGCCTGCTCAGGAGCTTCGACGGCGACTTCGCCCTGCGCATCATCGATCGCCAGGCCTGGCTGGACCAGGCGCCCAGCACCGGCGACCTTTCCGCGGTCCATGTCGATCGCCGCACCGGCCACCTGCTGCTGCTCAGCGACGAGTCGCGGGTGCTGATCGAGCTCGATGACCAGGGCCATACCCTGGATACCCGTTCCCTGGTGGCGCCCTTCGGCGGCCTGTCACGGCGGATCCGCCAGCCCGAGGGCGTCACCCTGGATACCGCCGGCAACCTCTATGTGGTCAGCGAACCCAATCTGTTCTATCGCTACCAGAAGCGCTGATCAGACGCCGCCCAGTCGCTCCAGCACGGCAGGGGTGTCCTGGGCGCCCATGGCGCGGGCCACGCTCAGCGCCGTGTTGCCGGCGGCGTCCCGGGCCTTGGGATCGGCGCCGCGGGCGACCAGCAATTCCACCATCTGCACGTGATTGAACATGGCCGCCATCATCAGTGCGGTCTTGCCGTCGGGCATGGCGCCCTCCACGGCGGCGCCGTGCTCCAGCAGCAGTTCGGCCATCGGCAGGTTGTTCTTGAAGGCCGCCCCGGCCAGGGGCGACTGGCCCATGTCGTTGGCGAGGTTCGGATCGGCCCGGTGCTCCAGCAGGACACGACTGGCCTCCAGGTGACCGTGGTAGCTGGCCAGCATCAGCAGGCTGTCGCCCTTGTGATTGCGCAGATTGGGCGTCAGCCCCTTTTCCAGCACCAGGGCCAGCACCTCGGCATTGCCGGTGCGCGCGAGGTTGAACACCTCGGTGGCGAATTCCTGGGCTTCTTCATCGGTCATGCGCTGGGGACCGTCTGCGGTCATGGGGTTCTCCTGGGCTAAGGCGGACGGGACCCTCGGGGTCCCGGGCGATAGGAGGGCAGACCCGAACGGCAGGAGGGAGTTCTCCCGCAGCGGCGAAACAAGGCCGCCGCACGTGCCTGTATGGCGGACGCGCAGTAGTTTTATAAGCGGCTCTCAGCCGAAGGTGGCGTGGGTCTCGGCATAGGCCTGCAATTCCGCCACGCTGTAGTTGCCGACCATCAGCACCGGGCCATGGGCCGTGCCGATCTGCGCCGGCAGGGTGTCCAGAAAACCACCGGTAGGGGTCACCCCGAGGTTGGTGTATTCGGCGGCCGGCAGATGGAATTCGGCGATCAGGCGCGCCGCTTCGGCGATTCCGGCGGCCACGCTGAGCGGATGCAGGGCCGCCCCCAGTGGATTGACCTGGCCACCGTTGTCGCCGTTGAACAGGTGGCCGACCTTGGCCGCCGCCTGGGTCAGGTCGTGCTGGTCGGCCTGGGCACCGATCAGGAACAGCGAGCCATAGTGGGGCAGGCTGCCGCCACCCTCGGCCTGGCTGACGAAGCTCGGCGCGAAGGGCTGTTCGCCGCGGATGTCGGAGCTGTAGTTGGCCACCGGATCGCCCAGGGTGACCACATTGACGAAATTGCCCCCATGGCCCACGGCCTGAGCATCGCGGGGAATGCCCGAGGCCTCGAAGCTGATGCCGCCGAGACCGGTCTGCTGGGCGACGTAGGCCGCCGAGATGCCACCTAGGGAGTGGCCGGTGACGAAGATGTCCTGGGTGCCATAACCCTGCTTGGCCGCCGCCTCGATGACCTGGTGGGCGAAGTCCAGCGACTGCCGCTGGGCGCTGGAGACCTGCTGGCCGAGGATCTGCAGATCGCTCAGCAGGCCACCGGCGGTGGAGAGGGGATCGATCAGCAGATTCTCGCCTCTAGTGGTGCCGGCATAGGTGATGAGCACCTGGTTCTCGGCGGTGATCCAGGTGTGGGCCGTGGCGCCGTTGAGCGAGTTGTGCAGCGTCAGCTGATGGCCATCGACGAGGAACGGCCGCATGCCGTCGGGCGTGCCACCCAGTACGTACTCGCTGATGGCGCCGTTGAGGAATTCGCTGACGGTAGGGGTGCTGGCCGAGTGGGTCTGCGCCAGCGGCGTGGCCGCGGCGCTCTTCAGCGTGTGCAGGTAGGTGAAGTTGCCGAGGCTGACGATGTCGCTGCTGTCGAGCAGGCCATCGCTGGCCCAGAGGGAGGATTTCTTGGACATGACGGCACCTTTGTTATTGTCGTGAGGTGGACGTGGTGGCCAGGGCCCTCCACACCAAGACCGCGGCAGGTGGCTGGGAAGAGCCCGCGAAACCATCCTAGGACGGGCTCTGGCACGCGGCAAACCGGGAACCCGGGGGTCATTTCCGGACGCCCCGGGTCCGGGTTCGGGCCGCTCTCTCCCAGGGCGGGACGAGCCTGCGGCAGTCCGGCGCCCCTGGTCGACCCGCCGCGGGTTCGGGCTACACTGGGGGTCGACTCGACCCAAGAGGCTCCCATGACCGCCATCCGCCTGCCGTCCATCGACCGCCTGCTGCGCCATCCCGCTTCGCGTCCGCTGGAGGAGCGCCACGGTCGCGAGCAGGTCCTTGGCGGCTATCGCTCGCTGCTGGACGATCTGCGCGAGGCCCTGAGGGCCGGCACCCTGACCGCGGTGGAGGTGGAGGAGGGCGTGCTGGCCGGCCGTCTGGGCGAGCGCCTGGCGTTGCACAGCCAGCCGCGGGTGCGGCGGGTGTTCAACCTCACCGGCACGGTGCTGCACACCAACCTGGGGCGGGCGCTGCTGGCGGAAGAGGCCATCGCCGCGGTAGTCGAGGCCGCGCGTCAGCCGATGAATCTGGAATTCGACCTGGCTACCGGTAAGCGCGGCGATCGCGACGACCTGGTCGCCGACCTGGTGCGCGAACTCACCGGCGCCGAGGCGGTGACGGTGGTCAACAACAACGCCGCGGCGGTCCTGCTGGCCCTGCATGCCATAGGCGCACGCAAGGAAGGGGTGCTGTCCCGCGGCGAGCTGATCGAGATCGGTGGCGCCTTCCGCATCCCCGACATCATGGCCCGCGCCGGGGTCAAGCTGGTGGAGGTGGGCACCACCAACCGTACCCATGCCCGCGACTACGAAGCCGCCATCGGCCCGCGCACCGCGCTGCTGATGCGGGTGCACACCAGCAACTACAGCGTCCAGGGCTTTACCGCCAGCGTGGCTACGGCGGAGCTGGCCGCCATCGCCCGCGCCCATAAAGTGCCGCTGTTGGAAGACCTGGGCAGCGGCACCCTGGTGGACCTGACCCGTTGGGGACTGCCCGCCGAACCCACGGTGCAGCAGGCCCTGCGCGACGGCGCCGACCTGGTGACCTTCAGTGGCGACAAGCTGCTCGGCGGCCCCCAGTGCGGCCTCATCGTCGGTCGCCGCGACCTCATCGAGCGCATCAAGAAGAATCCGCTCAAGCGGGCGTTGCGGGTCGACAAGCTGACCCTGGTCGCCCTGGAGGCGACCCTGGCGCTCTATCGCGATCCGGATCGACTGGCCGAGCGGTTGCCCAGCCTGCGCCTGCTGTCGCGCCCGGCCGAGGCCATCACCACCCAGGCCGAGCGGCTGCTACCGGCCTTCGCCGCCGTGCTGGGCACGACCTATGCGGTCAGCGTGGAGCCGGCGCTCGGCATGATCGGCAGTGGCGCCCAGCCGGTGGCCCGCCTGCCCGGGGCGGCGCTGTGCTGTCGCCCCCAGGTCAGCAAGCGCCTGCGTGGGCGCGCCTTGCGACAACTGGAAGAAGGCCTGCGCCAGCTACCCATCCCGGTGGTGGGGCGCATCGACGCCGATGCGCTCTGGCTGGACCTGCGCCAGCTCGACGACGAAGCCGCCTTTCTCGCGCAATTGCCAGCGCTGCTGCTGCCGGAGATTCGTTAACGGACGACCCAGCGCTGCCGGGCCCAATTGCTCAGCAGATCCACGCCCAGCACCAGCACCAGCATGCCGAGGATCACGGTGGCGGCCTGGGCCTGCTGGAACAGGCTCAGGCTGAAGTACAGCTGCTGCCCCAGGCCACCAGCGCCGACGAAGCCGAGGATGCTGGCCATGCGGATATTGTTTTCCCAGCGATAGAGCAGATAGGCCAGCAACTGCGGCCAGACCGCCGGCAGGGTGCCGTAGAGAAAGGCCGCCAGCGCGCCACCGCCGGCCAGGCGAATGGCTTCGGCCGGCGCCTTGGGGGTGTTTTCCAGGGCTTCGGCGAACAGCCGACCGAGCACCCCGGCGGTGTGCAGGGCCAGCGCCAGGGTGCCGGCGTTGGGTCCCAGGCCGGCGGCCAGCACCATCAGCGCCGCCCAGACCAGTTCTGGCACGGCGCGCAGGGCATTGAGCAGCAGCCGTGCCAGCGCCAGGGCGCCCAGGCCAAGGCGACCGGCCGCCGGCAGCGCCAGCAGGATGCCGAGCAGCCCGGCGAGCAGGGTACCCAGGGCCGACATGGCCAGGGTTTCTAAGGCGCCATGGGCCACGGCCGACAGCTGGGCGAGGGAAAAGTCCGGCTGGAGAAAGTCAGCCAGGAAGCTGCCCATCTGCGCCAGGGCGCGAGCGCTCAGCAATTCGCCGAAGGCGGTGCCCAGGTAGCTGGCGGACGCCACCAGGGCGGCGCCCATGGCCAGCACCGTCAGAGCGCCCCGGCCCCGGCCCTGACCACGCTCCACCTGGCGCAGCAGGCGACTGAGCACATCGGCCAGGAGCACCAGCACCAGGAAGGTCAGCAGCAGGCTGGCCACCTCGCCACCGGCGAACATGCGCAGCGACAGATCGACCTGCTGGCCGAGCCCGCCGGCGCCGACGAAGCCCATCACCACCGAGGCGCGAACGGCGCACTCCCAGCGATAGACGCTGTAGGAAATCATCTCGCCCGCGGCGTTGGGCAGCACGCCATAGACGAAGGCCTGCAGGCGACTGGCGCCCTGTAGCAGGAGGGCCCGCGCCGGGCGTGGATCGACCGATTCGAAGATTTCCGCATAGACCTTGCCCAGCATGCCGCCGTAGGTGATGGCGATGGCCAGCACCCCGGCGGTGGGACCCAGGCCTACGGCGCGGACGAACAGCAGCGCCCAGACGATCTCCGGCACGCTGCGCAGGACGATCAGCACCCCGCGCACCAGTCCGCGGAGCAGGCGCGGCAGGCGGCCTGGACGTCCGCCGCGGGGCAGGGCGGAGATCGACAGGACACGGGTGGCGAGCAGGGCGGCGGGCAGGGCGATCAGCGCCGCCAGGGCCATGCCCAGGGTGGCGATGGCCAGGGTTTCCAGGGTGGCGCGCCCGAGCACGGCGAGAAAGTCGGCGTCATGGGCGGGCGGCCAGAAGCCGGCGAGAAAGTTGCCCATGGTGCGGGCGTTGTCGCCGGTGAAGAGACCCAGCAGATCGAATTCCGCCAGGCGCAGCGTCGGCCAGGCCAGCAGCAGGGCCAGCAGGGTGAGCAGCAGTCGGGACCGGGCGGCCGGGTCCTGGCGGGGCGAGGTCAGCATCGCGGCAGGTCGAGCGGTGTCTCGGCTGGGGCCGGGGCGGCAGGCTTGAGGGTGGTGCTCAGGCCTTCATTGGCATAAAGGTCGGCGAGGTCGGTCGGGGTGACCGCGCTGGCGGGCTTGTCCCACAGCAGCCGCCCGGCCCGCAGACCGAGGATGCGCGGAAAGCGCTGCAACGCCAGTTCGACGTTGTGCAGGCTGGTGACCAGGGTGGTGCCCTGGCGCGCCGCGGCGTCGCTCAGCACCTCCAGGGTATGGGCGGCCAGCACCGGGTCCATGGCCGACACGGGTTCGTCGGCGAGCAGCAGCTGCGGCTGCTGGTAGAGCGCCCGGGCGATGCCGATGCGCTGCAACTGGCCACCGGACAGCTGATCGCAGGAGGAGTAGAGGCGATCGGCGAGATCCAGCGGCGCCAGGGCCGCCGCGGCGCCGGCGCGATCCAGCGGATGCACCAGGCTGACCAGGCTGCGCGCCAGCGACCACTGGCCGAGACGGCCGGCCAGCACCGCGGTGATGACCCGCTGGCGCGCTGGCAAGGGCGGCGCCTGGTGGATCAGGCCGATGCGGGCGCGCAACTGGCGCCGCGCCCGGTTGCCCAGGCTCCAGGGCTGCTGGCCGAGCAGCTCCAGCTCACCCGCGAGCGGCCGCAGCCCGGTGGCCAGCAGGCGCAGCAGGCTGGTCTTGCCCGCCCCGGACGGACCGATCAGCGCGACCTGCTCACCCTGTTGCAGGTTGAGGTCGAGATCGGCCAGGGCGGGCGACCCGTCGGCGTGTACCAGCGTCACGCCCCTGAGGGCGAGACTCACTTGAGCAGGCCGGCCGCCAGGGCGGAAGCCTCGATGCTCTTGTAGTTGTCCGGCGAGGTCGGCACGAAGCGGCTGGCTGCCTGCAGGTCGAGGATCGCCTTGTCGGCCGGCTTGGCCGGATCCAGGTCGAGGAAGGCCTGCTTGATCTTGGCCGCCAGTTGCGGATCCAGATTGCCGCGCACCGTCCAGTTGTAGTCGTAGTAGGCCGGGGTGGTGGAGATGACCCGGACCTTGCTGGTGTCGACCTTGCCGGCGTCGACCAGCTTCTTCCACACCGAGGCGTTGAGCACGCCGGCATCGGCCTTGCCCGCGGCGACCCAGGCGACGGTGGCGTCATGGGCGCCGGAATAGGCCACCCGCGAGAAGAACTGCTCGGGGACGATGCCGTCCTGCTGCATGAAGTAGCGCGGCATCAGGCTGCCCGAGGTGGAAGAGACCGAACCGAAGGCGAAGGTCTTGCCCTTGAGGTCCTGCAGGGTCTTCACGACCGGGTCGGCGGTGATGAACTTGCTGGTGAACTGCTGATCTTCTGCGCGCTGCACCAGGGGGGTCATCGGCGCCTTGCGCTGCGCCTGGACGAAGGTGAAACCGCCGAACCAGGCCAGGTCCAGGCGATCCGAGGCCATGGCTTCCACCACGCCGGCATAGTCGGACACCGGGACGAATTTCACCGGCATGCCCAGGCGCTGCTCCAGGTATTCACCCAGCGGCTTGAACTTGCGGATCAGCTCGGTGGGCGCCTCGTCGGGAATGGCCGAGACGCGCAGTTCGTCGGTGGCGTGGGAGAACAGGGAGGTCAGGGACAGGGCCAGGCCTGCTGCCAGGGCCAGCGAACGCTTGAGCATGGGTTTCTCCGGTTCAATAGCGGAAAAAAAGGGGCTGCAGTATAGGGGGTGGCGCTGTTTTGCGCAGCCGCCACGAGGCCGCGGGCCTGGCAGGATGCAGCTGCGGCGTGGCGCGACGGCTCTGGGAAGGGGTCAGGCAGCGGACGCGACCCGGCGTGCGAGTCCGCTGCGGTGGTGTCAGGACGGGTCGGCGAGCACTCAGGTCTCGTCGAAGAAACGCTCGTTCCAGTCCACCAGGGGTTGCGGCGAATTGAGCTTCTGCCCGTAGATCACCGCATAGGCCAGCACGTTCTGCACGTACTGGCGCGTCTCGTCGAAGGGAATGGTCTCCACCCAGACATCGAAGGCCAGGTGGCGGGCGCCCGTCAGCCAGCGCTTCACCCGGCCGGGACCGGCGTTGTAGGCCGCCGAGGCCAGCACCCGGTTGCCGTTGAACTGGGCATGGACCATGGACAGATAGGCGGTGCCCAGCTGGATGTTCTTCTCCGGGGTCAGCGCCTGTTGCGGCGAGGCCAGGGGAATGGCGAACTTGCTGGCGGTATGGCTGGCGGTGGCCGGCATCAGCTGCATCAGCCCCATGGCGCCCACCCCGGAGCGCGCATCGGCCATGAAGCCGCTCTCCTGGCGGGTGATGGCGAACACCCAGCTGCTGTGCAGACCGCGGGTCTGGGCCTCGCGCACGAAGCTTTCGCGATAGGCGATGGGGAAGCGGATGTCCAGGTCGTCCCAGTACTTGGCCAGGCTGATGGTGCGGATCGCCGGGAAGTACCACTGCATGTCGTAGGCCATGCGGGCCTGGGCCACCAGTTCGTCACGGTTGAAGTGACGGCTGACATAGAACCACTCGCGGCGAGCATTGATCGGCTCGCCACGGGCGATGAATTCCAGGGCCCGCTGCACGCCGGGGGTGTTGCGCACCTTGCGCTTGAGGGCGTCGCTGAGCATCAGCGGCTTGTTGTTGAGCTGATAGGGCGCCTTGCTGCGGTCCGCGGCAAGGAAGCCATAGTAGTCGCGCTCGCGACTGACCTCGGCGTATTCCCGCAGCACCGCCGGACTCTGCGGCTGCATCAGCTCCAGGGTGCGGGCGCGCCAGTATTCCCAGCGATTGGCCTTGGCCAGGCTCGGCGGAAAGCGCTCGATCAGCGCATGGGCATCGCTCCAGCGACCCAGGCGCAGCAGCAGGCGGGCGCGCCATTCGCTGACGTCATCGTCCCGCAACTCGGGATCATAGCGCTCCATCAGCGGCAGGGCGCGCGGATCGAAGTTCTTCGCCAGGGTCAGGCCGATCTGGCGGGCGATGGCGACCTTTTCATCGCGGGTGAAGGGCATGCGCTGGCTGTAGACCTCGAGCAGGCTCATGGCCTGTTCCGGGTCCTGGCGCGCCAGCTTGCGCAGGCCCAGGCCGACCACGTCGGCGAGACTCTCGCTGGCCGGGGCGAAGGCCTGGACATTGGCGATCTGCTGCGGCTTCTGGGCCACGTCGATCAGCCGCTGGGCCTGGCCGGACAGCGTCGGCAACTGGGCGGACAGGGTGCGCACCAGGCCGTACTCGCCCTTGTCGGCGGCCAGCTTGGCACGCTCCCAGACGCGCTCCTCGGTGAGTTGCCCGCGCGCCGCCCAGGCCTGGAACAGGCCGTCGCAGGTGGTCGGCTGGGCCTTGCCCACCAGCCAGTATTTCTCCGCCAGTTTGAAGCCCTCGCTGGCATTGCCCTGGGCGATCAGGTACTGGCCGTGCAGGCAGTCCAGCTCGGTGAAGTTGAAGTCCGGCGAATAGTATTTCTCGAAGCGATTCCAGTCGCCGCGATCGGCCAGGCTGCGCAGCCAGCGCAGGCGCAGCCAGTTGGACTGCGGCAGATCGCCGTGCTCGGCGAGAAAGGTCTCGATCTCGGCATCGCTGGCCCCGGGAACACGCTTGATCAGCTCGTCATAGGCCAGGTAAGGCTCCAGCGGATAGGTGCGCAATTCACCGCGATTGGCCAGGTAGACACTGGCATCGCCGCGGTCCAGCGCCGCCTTGGCCTGGTCGTAGAGTTGCCGCTGCTGCTCCAGGGGAGCGGCTTGCGAGGTGGTGGAGCCGATCAGGGGAGCGAGGAGCAGGGGCAGGATGACGAACAGGCGACCGCGCATGGGAATTCCGTAAAAGCTGGATGCGGAGGGGGCGGCGCGCACTGCGCAAGGCAAGCGGCCGACCGTCACGGGGCAGTCTAGCTTACGTGCCGGTGCCAGGCGGCGAAAGCGTCGGCCATGGCCTGCCGTCGGGCGGTCCGGGCGTTTCGCCGGCTCGTGTCGACCGGCGCCGGGGTGGGCGTCTCTGCTAGACTGGCTGGCCTTTTTCGCGGAGAAACCCATGGCGCTGCTCAAGTTCACCAACGTATCCCTGGCCTTTGGCGTCACCCCCTTGCTGGACGGGGTGTCCTGGCAGATCGAGCGGGGCGAGCGGGTATGCATCATCGGCCGCAACGGCACCGGCAAATCCAGCCTCCTGCGCATCGTCAAGGGCGAGCAGCAGGCCGATGACGGCGAGGTCTGGCGCGCCCCGGCGCTGAAGATCGGCGAACTGCCGCAGGAATTGCCGCGCGCCGACGACCGCTCGGTGTTCGACGTGGTGGCCGCGGGCCTGGCCGGCGTCGGCGAATTGCTCGCCGAGTACCATCACCTGACCCAGGACACCAGCGGCGAACTGGATATGGAGCGGCTCATGCACGTCCAGCAGGAGCTGGAGGCCCGCGATGGCTGGCGCCTGCAGCAACTCGTGGAAAGCACCCTGAGCCGGCTGCAGCTGCCGGCGGAAAAGACCCTCGCCGAACTGTCCGGCGGCTGGCGGCGGCGCGTGCTGCTGGCCCAGGCGCTGGTGGCCGAGCCGGATCTGCTGCTGCTCGACGAACCCACCAACCACTTGGACATCGGCGCCATCGCCTGGCTGGAAGACGCCCTGCGCGGCTATCCGGGCGCCGTGCTGTTCATCACCCACGACCGTGCCTTCCTCCAGGCCCTGGCCACCCGCATCCTCGAACTGGATCGCGGCAACCTGATCGACTGGCAGGGCGACTACGCCAGCTTCCTGGTGCACAAGGAGCAGCAGCTGGCGGCCGAAGAGACCGCCAACGCCCTGTTCGACAAGCGCCTGGCCCAGGAAGAAGTCTGGATCCGCCAGGGCATCAAGGCCCGCCGTACCCGCAACGAAGGTCGGGTCCGTGCGCTCAAGGCCATGCGCAACGAGCGCAGCGAGCGCCGTGAGCGTCAAGGCAAGGCCAATCTGCTGCTGGAAACCGCCGACAAGTCCGGCAAGCAGGTCATCCTTGCCGAGCACATGAGCTATGCCCATCCCGGCGGCGAACCCCTGATCCGCGACCTGACCCTGCTGATCCAGCGCGGCGATCGCATCGGTCTGCTCGGCCCCAACGGCTCGGGCAAGACCACCCTGCTCAAGCTGCTGCTGGGTGACCTCCAGCCCACCGCCGGCAAGATCCAGTACGGCACCAAGCTGGAGATCGCCTATTTCGACCAGCTGCGCCTGCAACTGGAACCGGAAAAGTCGGTGATCGACAACCTCGCCGAGGGTCGCGAATTCATCACCATCAACGGCCAGGATCGGCATGTGCTGAGCTACCTGGGCGACTTCCTGTTCAGCCCCCAGCGTGCCCGCACGCCGGTCAAGGCGCTGTCCGGTGGCGAACGCGCGCGCCTGCTGCTGGCCAAGCTGTTCAGCAAGCCGGCCAACCTGCTGGTGCTGGACGAACCCACCAACGACCTCGACGTCGAGACCCTGGAGCTGCTGGAAGAGGTGCTGCTGAGTTTCGAGGGCACCGTGCTGATGGTCAGCCACGACCGGGCCTTCCTCGACAACGTGGTGACCAGCACCCTGGTGTTCGAGGGGGAAGGGCGGGTCCGCGAATACGTCGGTGGCTACCAGGACTGGCTGCGCCAGGGCGGCTCGCCGCGTCTGCTCGGCGTGCAGACCCGGGAGGACAGCAAGCCGGCGCCGGCCAAGGCCGAACCCGCGTCCGCTGCGGCACCCGTGGCCGCTGCCGCCGCACCGGCCAAGCGTAAGCTCAGCTACAAGGAGCAGCGTGAGCTGGACGCCCTGCCGGGCGCCATCGAAACCGCGGAGATCGAATTGGAGGCCCTGCAGACCGCCATTGCCGACCCGGGCTTCTACCAGCTGCCGAACGAGGTCACCCAGGCCAAGCTCGCCCGAATGGACGCGCTGCAGGCCGAACTGGATCGCCTCATCGAACGCTGGGCCGAACTGGAATAATCCAGCCCGGCCGCGGGATCAGGCCTTGTCTTTCTTCAAGGCTACCGCCAGGGTATCGCAGGGCGCGCCGTGCAGCAGGTCGTTGGACGTCGAGCCCAGCAGCAGCGCCAGGCCGTGACGACCGTGGCTGCCGACCACGATCAGGTCGCAGCCCTGTTCCTTGGCCATGCGGTGGATTTCCTGGCGCGGTTGGCCGTAGGCCAGCACGCAATTGCCGGCCAGCTCCGCATACTGGGTAGTGAAACCGTCCAGTCGCTCGCGGGCCTGCTCGATCTGCTGCTGCTGCAGCGACGACAGATCCATGGGCACGTCACCGCCAAAGGCCATGGCCATGGGCTCGACCACGTGCACCAGCGACACCTTGCTGCCACAGCACTGACCCAGGGCAACCGCACGGCGGATCACCGGCTGGCAATCTTCGGTCAGGTCGACGGCAACCAATATGTGTTGGTAGGCCATACACATCTCTCCTTCATGATGGGGCGCCAGACCGTACCGTGGCTGGCGCTCGATTCGCAGGCTCTAGCCCACTTGTAGTTTCGACTCCAGGAGTCGGGGATAGCTCCACGGCTATCTTGCACAGAAGCGCGCCAAGCTCAAGCGCCGGCCGTTGGAACCCCCGGTCGCGCTTTCCCCCTGCGTCCCAATTGACAAGTGCCCGCTTTTGCCAGAAGGTTGTGCGAGCCGTTCAAACGGTTGTATGAATTTTCGCCCCGGCCCGGCCGGTGCCCTCCACAGAACAATATC
The DNA here is from genome assembly GCF_000730625.1 of Pseudomonas oryzihabitans NBRC 102199. Classification (GTDB taxonomy): domain Bacteria; phylum Pseudomonadota; class Gammaproteobacteria; order Pseudomonadales; family Pseudomonadaceae; genus Chryseomonas; species Chryseomonas oryzihabitans. The sequence goes on from NZ_BBIT01000021.1 coordinate 70,868, forward strand.
GGGGCTGGCGATTCTCGGCTTCCACCCAAGCCGCCGCCCGCTTCGCGACCAGGACTCAAGGGAGACCCGCTGATGATTTTCGAAGGCAAAGCCCTTTCGGTGCGCGACGTGGAGGACGGCATCGCCGAACTTCGCTTCGACCTCCAAGGCGAATCGGTCAACAAGTTCAGCGCCATCACCCTGCGCGAATTCCGCCAGGCCGTGGATGCCCTGAAAGCCCACGCCGGCCTGCGCGGCGTCATCGTCACCAGCGGCAAGGACGTCTTCATCGTCGGCGCCGACATCACCGAATTCGTCGAGATGTTCGGTCGGCCGACCGAAGAGCTGCAGGCCGGCATCGCCGAGATCAACCGCATCTTCAACGATTTCGAAGACCTGCCGGTGCCCACCGTGGCCGCCGTGGGCGGCATCGCCCTGGGTGGCGGTTGCGAGATGACCCTGGCCGCCGACTACCGGGTGCTGAGTACCGCAGCGCGCATCGGCCTGCCGGAAGTCAAGCTGGGCATCTATCCGGGCTGGGGTGGTACCGTCCGCCTGCCGCGCCTGATCGGCAGCGACAACGCCATCGAGTGGATCGCGTCCGGCAAGGAAAACGACGCCGCCACCGCTCTCAAGGTCGGCGTGGCCGATGCCGTGGTCGCCCCCGAGCACCTGTTCGACGCCGCCCTGGACCTGGTCCGCCGCGCCGCCGCCGGCGAGCTGGACTACCGCGCCAAGCGCAAGCCCAAGCTGGAAAAGCTGCAGCTCAATGCCATCGAAGCCATGATGGCCTTCGAATCGGCCAAGGGCTTCGTCGCCAGCCAAGCCGGTCCGCACTATCCAGCACCGCTGGAAGCCATCAAGGCCATCCAGAAGTCCGCCAACTACGGCCGCGACAAGGCACTGGAAGTCGAAGGCGCCGGTTTCGCCAAGATGGCCCAGACCTCGGTCTCCGCCAGCCTGGTCGGCCTGTTCCTCAATGACCAGGCGCTCAAGCGCAAGGCCAAGGTGTTGGAGAAGCAGGCCGCGCCGGTCAAGCTGACCAGCGTGCTGGGCGCCGGCATCATGGGTGGCGGCATCGCCTACCAGTCCGCGCTCAAGGGCACCCCGATCCTGATGAAGGACATTCGCGACGAAGCCCTGGAGCTGGGCCTGAGCGAAGCCAGCAAGCTGCTCAACAAGCGCGTCGAGAAGGGCCGCCTGGAGCCGGCGAAGATGGCCGAGGCGCTCAATCGCATCCGCCCGACGCTGTCCTATGGCGACTTCAAGAACGTCGACCTGGTGGTCGAAGCCGTGGTCGAGAATCCCAAGGTCAAGCAGGCCGTGCTGGCCGAGGTGGAAGGCCAGGTGCGCGAGGACGCCATCCTCACCTCCAACACCTCCACCATTTCCATCAGCCTGCTGGCCCAGGCGCTCAAGCGTCCGGAAAACTTCTGCGGCATGCACTTCTTCAACCCGGTGCACATGATGCCCCTGGTCGAGGTGATCCGCGGCGAGAAGACCAGCGAGAAGGCCATCGCCACCACCGTGGCCTACGCCCGCCAGATGGGCAAGAACCCCATCGTGGTCAACGACTGCCCCGGCTTCCTGGTCAACCGCATCCTCTTCCCGTACTTCGGCGGCTTCGCCGCGCTGCTGGCCCAGGGGGCCGATTTTCAGCGCGTCGACCGGCTGATGGAGAAGTTCGGCTGGCCCATGGGCCCGGCCTACCTGATGGACGTGGTCGGCATGGACACCGCCCACCACGCCCGCGACGTCATGGCCGAGGGCTTCCCCGAGCGCATGAAGGAAAGCCGCAAGACCGCGGTGGACGCTCTCTACGAAGCCCAGCGCTTCGGCCAGAAGAACGGCAAGGGCTTCTATGTCTACGAGACCGACAAGAAGGGCAAGCCGAAGAAGGTCGCCGACCCGGCCGTGGCCGAGGTGCTGGCACCGGTCACCTACGAGCAGCGTGAATTCACCGACGAGGAGATCGTCGAGCGGATGATGGTGCCGCTGTGCCTGGAAGCCGTGCGCTGCCTGGAGGACGGCATCGTCGAGAGCGCCGCCGAGGCCGACATGGGCCTGATCTACGGCATCGGCTTCCCGCCCTTCCGCGGTGGTGCGCTGCGCTACATCGACAGCCTGGGCGTGGCCGAATTCGTCGCCATGGCCGACAAGTACGCCGACCTCGGGCCGCTGTACCACCCGACCCCCAAACTCCGCGAAATGGCCGCCGCTGGCCAACGCTTCTTCGGTTGAGCCTGGAGTAAAGAAATGAGTCTGAATCCGAGAGACGTCGTCATCGTCGACTTCGCCCGCACGCCCATGGGTCGCTCCAAGGGCGGCATGCACCGTAACACCCGCGCCGAGACCCTGTCCGCGCGGCTGATCGACGCGGTCCTCGACCGCAATCCCCAGGTCAATCCGGCCGAGGTGGAAGACGTGATCTGGGGCTGCGTCAACCAGACCCTGGAGCAGGGCTGGAACATCGCCCGCATGGCGTCGCTGCTGACCCGCATCCCGCACACCAGCGGCGCCCAGACGGTGAGCCGCCTGTGCGGTTCCTCCATGAGCGCCCTGCACACCGCCGCCCAGGCGATCCAGACCGGCAACGGCGACGTCTTCGTCGTCGGCGGGGTGGAGCACATGGGTCACGTCGGCATGATGCACGGCGTCGACCCGAATCCCCAGCTGTCGCTGCATGCCGCCAAGGCGTCCGGCATGATGGGCCTGACCGCCGAGATGCTGGGCAAGATGCACGGCATCACTCGCGAGGCCCAGGACCAGTTCGGCTATCGCTCGCACCAGCTGGCCTGGAAGGCCACCCAGGAAGGCAAGTTCAAGGACGAGATCATTCCCCTGGAAGGTCACGACGAGAACGGTTTCCTCAAGGTCTTCAGCCATGACGAGACCATCCGTCCGGAAACCACCCTCGAAGGCCTGGCGGCGCTGAAGCCGGCCTTCAACCCCAAGGGCGGTACCGTGACCGCCGGTACCTCTTCGCAGATCACCGACGGCGCCTCCTGCATGCTGGTCATGTCGGCCCAGCGCGCCCAGGACCTCGGCCTGCAGCCGCTGGCCAGGATCCGCGCCATGGCCGTGGCCGGTGTCGATCCGGCGATCATGGGCTACGGTCCGGTCCCGGCTTCGCAGAAGGCGCTCAAGCGCGCCGGTCTGACCATCGCCGACATCGATTTCATCGAACTCAACGAGGCCTTCGCGGCCCAGGCCCTGCCAGTGCTCAAGGACCTCAAGGTGCTCGACAAGATGGAGGAAAAGGTCAATCTGCACGGCGGTGCCATCGCCCTGGGTCACCCCTTCGGTTGCTCTGGCGCCAGAATTTCAGGCACGCTGTTAAATGTCATGAAACAGAATGACGGCACCTTCGGCCTGGCCACCATGTGCGTGGGTCTCGGCCAGGGCATCACCACGGTGTTCGAACGCCTGCGCTGATCCGCCGCAGCGTGCGTCATCCGACCGGGGCGCCCCCAGGGCTGCCCCGGTTTTCTTTTTTCGAGGTGGAACATGGCATTGCAGACGGGACTCTACCGGCACTACAAGGGGCAGCAGTATCGGGTACTGGGCGTGGCCCGGCATTCGGAGACCGAGGAAGAGCTGGTCATCTATCAGGCGCTGTACGGCGAATACGGACTCTGGGCCCGGCCTCTGAGCATGTTTCGCGAGAGCGTCCAGGTCGATGGCGAGCAGGTGCCGCGCTTCGCGCTGATCAGCGTCGAAGCCGATCCCTTGGGTCTGGATGCCACGCCGCAGCCTTGACCTTGCCGACATCGCCACTATATATAGCGGTGCCGCGTTGGCCGACCGCCCCCGGCGCACCAGACTGAAGAAGTTCTGGTCCTCCATTCGCCGTTCCGGCGCTCGCCTTTCGCTCGCTCATCGCTTTCAAGCAGGAATCTGACTCTCCCATGGGTAAATCGCTGGTCATCGTGGAATCCCCGGCCAAGGCCAAGACCATCAACAAGTACCTGGGCAACCAGTACGTGGTGAAGTCGAGCATCGGCCATATCCGCGACCTTCCCACCAGCGGCGCCGGCACCGCCAAGGAGCCCGCCGCCAAGACGCGCAAGACCGCCGCCGAGGCGCCCGCGCTGTCACCCAAGGAAAAGGCCCGGCGCCAGCTGTTCGCCCGCATGGGCGTCGACCCCGAGCACGGCTGGAAGGCCCACTACGAGATCCTGCCCGGCAAGGAAAAGGTGATCGAGGAGCTGCGCCGCCTCGCCAAGGACGCCGACACCGTCTATCTCGCAACCGACTTGGACCGCGAAGGGGAGGCCATCGCCTGGCACCTGCGGGAAGCCATCGGTGGCGACGACTCGCGCTACAAGCGCGTGGTCTTCAACGAGATCACCAAGAAGGCCATTCAGGAAGCCTTCTCCCAGCCCGGCGAGCTGGACATCAATCGCGTCAACGCCCAGCAGGCGCGGCGCTTCCTCGACCGCGTGGTCGGCTACATGGTCTCGCCGCTGCTGTGGTCGAAGATCGCCCGTGGCCTGTCCGCCGGTCGGGTGCAGTCCGTCGCGGTCAAGCTGGTGGTGGAGCGCGAACGCGAGATCCGCGCCTTCGTCCCCGAGGAATACTGGGAGATCCATGCCGACCTGGCCACGCCGAAAAAGGCCCAGGTGCGCTTCGAAGTGGTGCGCGAGAAGGGCGAAGCCTTCAAGCCGCTGAACGAAGCCCAGGCCAAGGCCGCCCTGGCCAAGCTGGAAAAGGCCGCCTATCGCATCGCCAAGCGCGAAGACAAGCCGACCAGCAGCCGGCCCTCGGCACCTTTCATCACCTCCACCCTGCAGCAGGCGGCGAGCAATCGCCTGGGCTTCGGGGTGAAGAAGACCATGATGATGGCCCAGCGTCTCTATGAGGCCGGCTACATCACCTACATGCGTACCGACTCGACCAACCTGTCGGGCGATGCCATCGCCATGGCCCGCGGCTATATCGAGAGCGAATTCGGCAAGCAGTACCTGCCGGAAAAGGCCAACGTCTACGGCAGCCGTGAAGGCGCCCAGGAAGCGCACGAGGCCATCCGCCCGTCCGACGTCAACGTCAAGCCCAACAGCCTGTCAGGCATGGAGCGTGACGCCGAGCGCCTGTACGAACTGATCTGGCGCCAGTTCCTGGCCTGCCAGATGCCGCCGGCCGAGTACCTGTCCACCACGGTGACCGCCGCGGCGGGTGATTTCGAGCTGCGTGCCCGCGGCCGCATTCTCAAGTTCGATGGCTACACCCGCGTCCTGCCGCAACAGAGCAAGCCGGGCGACGACGACGTGCTGCCCGAGATGAAGCAGGGCGAGGACCTCGGCCTGGTCAAGCTCGACCCGAGCCAGCATTTCACCAAGCCGCCGGCGCGCTTCTCGGAAGCCAGCCTGGTCAAGGAACTGGAGAAGCGCGGCATCGGCCGACCCTCCACCTACGCGGCCATCATTTCCACCATCCAGGATCGTGGCTACGTGACGGTGCACAACCGCCGCTTCTATGCCGAGAAGATGGGCGACATCGTCACCGATCGCCTCAACGAAAGCTTTGCCAACCTGATGGACTTCAGCTTCACCGCCAACATGGAAGGCAACCTGGACAACGTTGCCCAGGGCGAGCGGGACTGGAAGAACCTGCTCGACGAATTCTATGGCGACTTCAAGCAGAAGCTGGAGACCGCCGAGGCCGGCGAGAAGGGCATGAGGGCCAACCAGCCCACCCTGACCGACATTCCCTGCCAGGTCTGCGGCCGGCCGATGATGATCCGCACCGCGTCCACCGGGGTGTTCCTCGGCTGCTCGGGCTATGCCCTGCCGCCCAAGGAACGCTGCAAGGCCACCATCAACCTGGTGCCGGGCGACGAGATCGCCGAAGACGACGAGGGCGAATCCGAGTCCCTGGTCCTGCGCGGCAAGCACCGTTGCCCCATCTGCAGCACGGCGATGGATGCCTACCTGATCGACGAGCACCGCAAGCTGCACGTCTGCGGCAACAACCCGGACTGCCCGGGCTACGAGATCGAAGAGGGCAGCTATCGCATCAAGGGCTACGAAGGCCCATCGCTGGAATGCGACAAGTGCGGCAGCGAGATGCAACTCAAGACCGGGCGCTTCGGCAAGTTCTTCGGCTGCACCAATCCGGCCTGCAAGAACACCCGCAAGCTGCTCAAGAACGGCGAGCCGGCCCCGCCGAAGATGGACGCCGTGCCCATGCCGGAGCTGCGCTGCGAAAAGGTCGACGACACCTATGTGCTGCGCGATGGCGCCTCGGGGCTGTTCCTGGCTGCCAGTGGCTTCCCGAAGAATCGCGAGACCCGCGCGCCGTTGGTCAGCGAATTGCTGCCCCATCGCGACGAGATCGATCCCAAGTACCATTATCTGCTCAGTGCCCCGGTGAAGGACTCTGAAGGCCGTCCGGCGGTGATCCGCTTCAGCCGCAAGACCAAGGAGCAGTACGTGCAGACCGAGGTCGAGGGCAAGCCCACCGGCTGGAAGGCCTTCTACGACGGCAAGAAGTGGCAGGTGGAAGAAAAGCGCTAGCGTCTCTAGCGCCAACTGCAGACAGGAGGCCGGCGTGAGCCGGCTCCAGGAGAAGGGCATGGCCAACGAGCGTTATACCCGCACCAACCAGAAGCTGTACTTTGCCGGTCTGGCCCTGGAAAACTGGCGCCTGGCCCAGGCTGCGCCCGCCGCGCAAAGCCAGGGCCGGATCATGGCCGAGCGGGAAGCCTGCCTGTTTCACCTGCACGGCGCGCTGCTCGGTCTCTGCCAGGAGGTGGCGGGTTTTTACCGGCACCCCACCATGGAGGCCACCTCGCTGGCGGTGCTGCTCGCGCCCGCCGCCCTGGATGAGGCACCCAGCCCGGAGATAGGCGAGCTCGTCGAACTGGCCGGCAATCCGGAGACCTGGCTGGCGCGACTGATCGCCGAGTACCAGCGGCTGCTGCAGCCGCCCCAGGCACCCCGGCGACCCAAGCAGGATCCGATGCTGCCCTTGATCGAGGCGGTCAGCCTGGAGCCGGCCGAGCCGGAGCTGGGTCTCGAAGAGGTGGAAGCCTGGCGTGAAAGCCTCAAGCAGACGGCGCTCAGATTCCGTGGCGCCATGACCGAGTGGTAGGGCAGTTCTCGCTACAATGCCGTAGAGGCCGTCAGGATGATGGCCTTGCAGACCGTCGAAAAAGGCTCAGGCAAGTCAGCCTCTCAGACCCCACGCTGTTACACTGTCCGCTTAGCTGTGGAGATACTGAATGACTACTGCCTACCTGGAAATCGTTGAACTCTCCGATGGTCGCATCGTGTTGCGCCGTGCGGACGACGAGGAAGCCCTCGTTACCCTGGAGTTTTCCAGCGATGCCAAGGATTTCCTGCATGGACAGCAGATAGAGGTGGCCAAGGCCATGTTCAACCTGGGTGTGCAGATGGCCGGGCGCCTGGCCGAAGGCGATAGCCTCCAGCGCGACGATCAACCGCGCGTCCTGCACTGATTCTTTTCCAGATCCGGCATTCCGTCCTGGAATGCCGCCGCTACATCCCGTCCCGCCGCCTGCTTCCTACGCGAATCTGACGTTCAGACTCTGGCTGTTGCCCTGGGCCGCGGCACGTGCCAGCTGCTGCTTGCCCGCATCGCTCAGGTCGTGCAACCAGCTGATCACCGTATGGCTCTGCCCCTTGCGCAGCACCTCGCAGGCCAGTTGCAGCGTCTTGGCAGCGCTCGGCGTCTGCAGTAGCAGTACGCGCTCCGGATTCAGATGGGTACTGCGCAACCAGGCGTTGCTGAGCAGCGACGGCGGGGTGACCAGGGTCAGCCAGCGGGCATCGTCCTTGTCGCTCAGCTGGCGCAGGATGGGCGCCAGCAACTGCAGGCACTGTTCCTGGCTGCCGTGCAGGGACATCTCGCTGAAGGTGTCCGGCAGTGGAGCGGCGGGCAGTTCTCGGGCCGGCTTGCCAGGCTTGGGCAGAAAGGCGGTCAGCTCCTGCAGCAGGAACTCCGGTGCCAGATCCAGCTCTTGAACCGACGAGCGCGGCGCATCGAACATCAGGGGAAATTGCATGGCGACCTCCTGGAGGCGACTCGATCAAATCCACACGAGATCATGTACCACGGATACATGACGTCACTGTGCTCAGCCTGGTCTTGAGCGCTTTCCGGAGCGCGAACAGATACCCCCGATCAAGACTTCGGCGTAAGGCATAAAGGCGTGATAACGGCTGGCCCGAGGGCCAGCCTTAGACGTTAGCGGCGGATGACGCCGACGCTTAACCCTTCGATGGCGAATTCCTGGGTGGAAAGATCGACTTCGATAGGGGAGAACTCGGGATTTTCCGCCAGCAGGGTGACCTGGTTGCCCGAGCGCTTGAATCTCTTCACGGTGACTTCGTCGCCCACCCGGGCCACGACGATCTGGCCGTTGTGCACTTCGCGGGTCACATGGACGGCCAGCAGGTCGCCATCGAGGATGCCGACATCTCTCATGCTCATGCCCTTGACCTTGAGCAGGTAGTCGGCACGCGGCTGGAAGAAGGCCGGGTTGATGGCGCAGTTTTCCTCGACGTTCTGCTCGGCCAGGATGGGGGCGCCCGCAGCGACCCGACCGATGACCGGCAGGCTCTCGTCGGCCTTGCGCGAGGTATCCAGACCCGGGATGCGGATGCCCCGGGAGGCGCCCGGCGTCATCTCGATGGCACCCTTGCGGGCCAGCGCCTTGAGGTGCTCCTCGGCCGCATTCGGCGATTTGAAACCAAGCTCCTGCGCGATCTCCGCGCGGGTAGGCGGAAAGCCATTGGCTTCGAGGCAACGCTTGATGAAGGCCAGGATCTCGGCTTGTCGCGGTGTCAGTTTCAGCATGATGCACGTCGCGTCGTCTAATGATGCTGTGATTATATACAGTAAGTCCGGGTGGTAGGCAAGGCCGCCGACCTCGACTTCGGACGACAGGCCGCGATCGTGACCAGAAGCCCGCAGAGGGTGGAAAGACGCGGCTTCCAGGCCATTGGCTGGTGGCTCGCCGGCCGAACCGCGATTGACTTCGATAGCGTTTGAAACATATGTTTCAAACGGAATTCATCTACCGGGGAAGGTCATGGCGCAGTCGGATACCGTGGAGCGCATTCTGGATGCGGCCGAGCAACTGTTCGCCGAGCGCGGCTTTGCCGAGACCTCGCTGCGACTCATCACCACCAGAGCCGGGGTCAACCTGGCGGCGGTCAACTATCACTTCGGATCCAAGAAGGCCCTGATCCAGGCGGTGTTCTCGCGCTTTCTCGATCCCTTCTGCTTCAACCTGGAACGGGATCTGGATCAGTGGCAGCCCAGGAATGGCGAGGAGGTGAGCCTGGAGGCGCTGCTGAATCTGCTGGTGGATCACTCCCTGGCCATCAAGCCGCGGCATGGCAATGACCTCTCGGTGTTCATGCGGCTGCTGGGACTGGCGTTCAGCCAGAGCCAGGGCCACCTGCGCAAATACCTGGAGCAGACCTATGGCCGTGCCTTCCGCCGCTTCCTGCTGCTGGTGAACCGGGCAGTTCCCGAGATTCCGCCCCTGGAGCTGTTCTGGCGCGCCCACTTCATGCTCGGCGCAGCGGTGTTCAGCATGTCCGGCATCAAGGCGCTGCGGGCAATCGGCGAGAACGACTTCGGCGTCGATACCCACACCGACCAGGTGCTGCGGCTGATGGTGCCCTTTCTCGCCACCGGCATGCGGGCGCCCACGGCGATGCACGCACCGGAACTGGCCCAGGCCCAGTATCGGCCGCGGCGGCCGGTCGCCGTGGAGACGGCCGAGACCTACTAGGCTGCGGCATCAAGGGTGGCTGGGGTAAGCTTGCGTCCCTTTCACGGCGCCGTGCGCCGGAGCATTCGGACGAGGTACCCATGCAAGGCTCCCTGATGGTCGATATCGCTGGCACCTGGCTCACCGCCGAGGATCGCCAGCTGCTGCGTCAGCCGGAGGTGGGCGGACTGATCCTGTTCGCCCGCAACATCGAAACCCCGGGCCAGGTTCGCGAGCTATGCCGTGCCATCCGCGCCCTGCGGCCGGAACTGCTGCTGGCCGTGGACCAGGAAGGCGGTCGCGTGCAGCGCCTGCGTCGTGACGTGGTCCGCCTGCCGGCCATGGGGCAACTGGGCGGTCGCGCGGACAGCGCGGAACTGGCCCGCCTCTGCGGCTGGCTGATGGCGACCGAGATCCTGGCGGTGGGCCTGGACTTCAGCTTCGCACCGGTGCTGGACGTCGACCATGGGCGCAGTCAGGTCATAGGCGCACGTTCGTTCGGCAAGGCCGAGCAGGTGATCGAGCTGGGTGGTGCCTTCATCGCCGGCATGGGCGACGCCGGTATGGCCGCCACCGGCAAGCACTTCCCCGGGCATGGCTGGGCCGAAGCCGATTCCCACTATGCCATTCCCACCGACGAGCGCGATCTCGATACCCTGCTGCGCACCGACCTGCGCCCCTTCCAGGCCCTGTTGCCGACCCTGGGCGCGGTGATGCCCGCTCACGTCATCTATCCCGCGGTGGATCCCCAGCCGGCCGGCTTTTCCCGGCGCTGGCTGCAGGACATCCTGCGCGGCGAACTGGATTACCAGGGCGTGATCTTCAGTGACGACCTGTCGATGGCGGGCGCCCACGTGGCGGGCGATGCCGGCCAGCGCGTCGAGGCCGCGCTCAGCGCCGGCTGCGACATGGGGCTGGTGTGCAATGACCGCGCAGCGGCCGAGCTGGCCCTGACCCGGGTGCAGCAGTTGGGCGTCTCGCCCGCGCCGCGGCTGGCCAGCATGAGGGCCCGCCGCCACGTCGATCTCGATTACCGGCAGCAACCGCAGTGGAGTCTTGCCCTGCGGCGGTTGCGCCAGGCTGACCTCATCTAAAGGACATTCCCATGACTACCTACGCCATCATCGGCGGTACCGGCCTCACCGCGCTCGCGGGTCTGGAGCTGGACCAGGCCCAGACCTTCGAGACGCCCTGGGGCGCGCCCTCGGCGCCCGTGCAGCGCGGCCACTATGCCGGGCGCCGGGTGCTGTTCCTGGCGCGCCATGGCCATCCCCATCGCATTCCGCCGCATCAGGTCAACTACCGCGCCAATCTCTGGGCGCTCAAGGAGGCCGGGGCCGAGGCCATCGTCGCGGTGAACGCCGTGGGCGGTATCCACGCCGCCATGGGCAGCGGCCATCTGTGCGTGCCCCATCAACTGGTGGACTACACCTGGGGGCGCGGCCATACCTTCTTCGAAGGGGCCGACCTTGCGCACGTCACCCACATCGACTTCAGCTTTCCCTACGATGAGCCCCTGCGGCAGCGTCTGCTCGGGGCACTGCGCAGGCTGCAGCTGCCGCACAGCGACCATGGCGTCTATGCCGCGACTCAGGGGCCGCGCCTGGAGACGGCGGGGGAGATCGTCCGGCTGGAGCGCGACGGTTGCGACATCGTTGGCATGACCGGGATGCCGGAAGCGGCCCTGGCCCGCGAATTGGGCCTGCCCTACGCCTGCCTGGCGCTGGTGGTGAATCCGGCGGCCGGCAAGGTGCAGCGGGAAATCACCATGGCCGAGATCGAAGCCGTCCTGGCCAGCGGCATCGACGAGGTGCGGCAGGTGCTGGCCGAGGTGCTGGCCGGCTGATAGCGCTCAAGCCGCTCCCGGGATCGACCGGGAGCGGCTCTTCGATCAGCTGGCGGCGGGCGTCAGGCGGTCGAACAGGGCTTCCAGGACGTTGAAGCGCTCTTCCGCCCGCTCCATGGGTACCTGGAACTTGAACAGGGTCGCGCCTTCCAGCCGGTACTTCTTCGGCTGCGCCTGGATCATCTTCACCAGCACCAGCGGATCCACCTGGGTGTCGGCGGCGAATTCCAGCCGTCCGCCCTGGGGCCCGGCATCCACCTTGACGATGCCCAGGCCTTCCGCACGCAGCTTGAGCAGCGTCAGGCGCACCAGGTTCTTGGTCGGTTCCGGCAGGAGCCCGAAGCGGTCGATCATCTCCACCTGCAATTCCTTGAGGGCGTCTTCGTCCGCCGCCGAGGCGATGCGCTTGTAGAGGATCAGCCGCGCATGGACGTCGGGCAGGTAGTCTTCCGGGATCAGCGCGGGCACGCGCATGTTGATGTCCGGACCGCCGCCCAGGGGTTGTTCCAGGTTGGGCTGCTCGCCCTTGCGGATGGCCTTGACCGCGCGCTCCAGCATTTCCATGTAGAGAGTGAAGCCGACCGCCTGGATCTGGCCGCTCTGGCCTTCGCCGAGCAGTTCGCCGGCGCCGCGGATCTCCAGGTCGTGGGTCGCCAGGATGAAGCCGGCCCCCAGGTCCTGGGCACCGGCGATGGCTTCCAGGCGCTTCTCGGCGTCCGGCGTCATGCCCTTGCGCGGCGGGGTGAGCAGATAGGCATAGGCCTGGTGGTGACTACGGCCGACCCGGCCGCGCAGCTGGTGCAGCTGGGCCAGGCCGAACTTGTCGGCGCGCTCGATGATGATGGTGTTGGCATTGGGCACGTCGATGCCGGTCTCGATGATGGTCGAGGCCACCAGCACGTTGAATCTCTTGTGGTAGAAATCGCTCATCACCTGTTCGAGATCGCGTTCGCGCATCTGTCCGTGGCCGATGCCGACGCGGGCCTCCGGCACCAGCTCGGCCAGTTCGCGGGCCCGCTTCTCGATGGTCTTGACCTCGTTGTGCAGGAAGTACACCTGGCCGCCGCGCAGCAGTTCGCGCAGCAGGGCTTCCTTGATCACCGCGTTCTGCTCCTCCATGACGAAGGTGCGCACCGAGAGACGCCGAGCCGGCGGGGTCGCAATGATGGACAGGTCGCGCATGCCGGCCACGGCCATGTTCAGGGTGCGTGGGATCGGCGTGGCGGTGAGAGTGAGGATGTCCACCTCGCTGCGCAGCGACTTGAGCTGTTCCTTCTGGCGCACCCCGAAGCGGTGCTCTTCGTCGATGATGGCCAGGCCCAGGTCCTTGAACTTCACGTCGCCCTGCAACAGCTTGTGGGTGCCGATGATGATGTCGATCTTGCCTTCGGCCAGCTCGCGTGCGGCGGCGGCGACTTCCTGGGCCGACTTGAAGCGGCTCATCACCTCGACGCGTACCGGCCAGTCGGCGAAGCGATCGCGGAAGCTGTTGTAGTGCTGCTGGGCGAGGAGGGTGGTGGGGACCAGCACCGCCACCTGGCGGCCACCGTGCACGGCGATGAAGGCCGCGCGCATGGCCACCTCGGTCTTGCCGAAGCCCACGTCGCCGCAGACCAGGCGATCCATAGGCGTGCCCGCCAGCATGTCCCGGTGCACCGCCTCGATGGCGGCCTGCTGGTCCGGCGTCTCCTCGAAGGGGAAGCCGGCGGAGAAGGTGGCGTAGTCCGCCGCCGGGTCCTTGAAGGCATAGCCTTTGCGCGCGGCGCGCCGGGCATAGATGTCGAGCAGTTCGGCAGCCACGTCGCGCACCTGTTCGGCGGCCTTGCGCTTGGCCTTCTGCCAGGTCTCGGACCCCAGCTTGTGCAACGGCGCCAGGGCGTCGTCGGTGCCCGAGTAGCGGGCGATCAGGTGCAGGTTGGCCACCGGCACATAGAGCTTGGCGTCGTCGGCGTATTCGAGCAGCAGGAATTCCTGGGGCTGGTCGTCCAGCTCCAGGGTGATCAGGCCCATGTAGCGGCCGACGCCATGGTCGATGTGCACCACCGGCGCGCCTTCGCGCAGCTCGGTGAGGTTCTTGATGACGTTCTCGCCGGCGTCACGGCCTTTCTCGCGCCGGCGGCGCTGCATGATGCGCTGGCCGAACAGCGGATTCTCCGGAATCAGGGCGACCCCGGCGTCATCCAGCACCAGGCCTTCGTCCAGCGGCGCCAGGGCGATGGCGATGCGCTCGGCGCTGGCCTGGAAGGCCGCCCAGCCGTCGACCTGGCCAGGGCGCAGGTTCAGTCGGGCGAGCAGCTCCAGCAGCACCTCGCGGCGACCGGCGCTTTCCGCGGTGAACAGCACGCGACCGGGGAAATCGGTGATGAAGTGCTCCAGGGCCGCCAGCGGCTGGCTGGCCTTGGCGTCGATGGCCAGGTCCGGCAGGGCGCGTGCGGCGAAGCGCTCGCGGCCCACGCCGGCTTCCAGGTCGTCCGCGCCGATGACCACCCGCGGCCAGGCCTTCAGCCGGGCGAAGCAGTCTTCCACCGGCAGGAAGACATCGGCCGGCGGCAGCAGCGGCCGCTCCGGATCGACCCGGCGGTCTTCGTAGCGATTACGGACATCGATCCAGAATTGCTCGGCCGCCTGTTCGATACCCGGCAGGGAAAACACCTGGGTGTTGGCCGGCAGATAGTCGAAGAGGGTCGAGGTCTCGTCGAAGAACAGCGGCAGGTAGTACTCGATGCCTGCCGGGGTGATGCCGCTGGCCAGATCCTGATAGATGGGGCAGCGGCGATAGTCCACGTCGAATCTTTCGCGGAATCGCGCACGAAAGCCGGTCACCGCCTCCTTATGCAGCGGGAATTCCCGCGCCGGCAGGAGACGGATGCTGTCGACCTTGTCGATGGATCTCTGCGTTTCCGGATCGAAGGTACGCAGCGTCTCGATCTCGTCGTCGAACAGGTCGATCCGGTAAGGCAGGTTGCTGCCCATGGGAAAGAGATCGATCAGGGCGCCGCGCACGGCGAATTCGCCGTGTTCGTACACCGTATCCACATATCTATAGCCGGCCGCTTCCAGGCGCGCGCGGGTGGCTTCCACGTCCAGCCGCTGGCCGACGTCCAGCACCAGGCTGCTGCCGAGCAGGAAGCGAGTGGGCGCCAGGCGGTGTAGGGCAGTCGCCAGAGGGACTACCAAAATGCCGTGGGACAGCTCCGGCAGCCGATAAAGGGTGGCGACACGCTGGGAGATGATGTCCTGGTGGGGCGAGAAGACATCGTAGGGCAGCGTCTCCCAATCGGGAAAATTCAGTACCGGAAGTTCAGGGGCGAAGAAGCGCAGTTCCTGCTCCAGGCGATCAGCGGTCTGGCTGTCCTGGGTGATCAGCAGGGTGAAGCGGCGGGTCGCGGCCTTGGCGGCTTCAGCGATGGCGAGGGCTAGCGCGGCGCCGGGCAGATTGCCCCACTGCTGGCGGCCGGCGGTTTCAGGAATTGACGGGGTACGCAAAACTGACACGCGGGCGGAACTCCGGTGGATTTCGGGAGGGTTGGGATTGTAACGACCGGGCTTTCACGCTGTCAGTGCAGCGACGCGCGTAGATTGCCTGGGACAGGCAGCGCGGTCATAATGTAGTTCCTTTTTTCAGCTCCTACATAGGGAAGGATTTGTCGTGAGTCAGAAGCCTGAGCAGTGCCTTGAAGAATGGATCGATCGCGAAGCGCTCGCCGAGGCCATGATTCCCCTGATTGGTCAGCTGTACCGTAACAACAATGTTGTGACCTCCATTTACGGTCGCGGTTTGGTCAACCGTTCGGTGATCTCCATTCTCAAGGCCCACCGGTTCGCCCGCCAGATCGACAACGTCGAGCTGTCCGTGCAGGACACCTACCCGCTGGTCAAGGCCCTGAGCGAGCTGGAACTGGGCGCCGCCTCCATCGACCTCGCCCGCTTGAGCCTGAAATTCAAGGCCGAAGGCGCCGGTCGCGACCTCAAGGACTTCCTGCGCAGCGAGCTGTCCGCCGTGGTCGGCAAGCAGGGCGTCGAGCAGCGCAAGGGCAAGGACGTGGTCCTCTACGGCTTCGGTCGCATCGGTCGTCTGCTGGCGCGCATCCTCATCGAGCACCAGGGTAGCGGCGACGGCCTGCGCCTGCGCGCCATCGTCGTGCGCAAGGGCGCCGACAATGATCTGGTCAAGCGTGCCAGCCTGCTGCGTCGCGACTCCGTGCACGGTTCCTTCGACGGCACCATCACCGTCGACGAAGCCAACAGCACCCTGTGTGCCAACGGCACCCTGATCAAGGTGATCTACTCCAACGATCCCACCACCGTCGACTACACCCAGTACGGCATCCAGGATGCCATCGTGGTCGACAACACCGGCAAGTGGCGCGATGCCGAAGGCCTGGGCCAGCACCTCAAGTGCAAGGGCGTCTCCCGCGTGGTGCTGACCGCACCCGGCAAGGGCAGCCTGAAGAACATCGTGCATGGCATCAACCATGACACCATTACCGCCGAAGACACCATCGTCACCGCGGCCTCCTGCACCACCAACGCCATCGTGCCGATCCTGAAGGCGGTCAACGACAAGTACGGCATCGTCAACGGTCACGTCGAGACCGTGCATTCGTACACCAACGACCAGAACCTGATCGACAACTTCCACAAGGGCGATCGCCGTGGCCGCAGCGCCGCGCTGAACATGGTCATCACCGAGACCGGCGCCGCCAAGGCCGTGGCCAAGGCACTGCCGGAACTGGCTGGCAAGCTGACCGGCAACGCCATCCGCGTGCCGACGCCCAACGTCTCCATGGCGATCCTCAACCTGAACCTGGAAAACGCCACCAGCAAGGACGAGATCAACGAGTACCTGCGCGAGATGGCGCTGCACTCGCCGCTGCACAAGCAGATCGACTTCGTGAACTCGCCGGAAGTGGTGTCCAGCGACTTTGTCGGCTCCCGCCATGCGGGTGTGGTCGATGCCGGTGCCACCATCGTCAGCGACAACCGTGTCGTCCTCTACGTCTGGTACGACAACGAGTTCGGCTACAGCTGCCAGGTCGTGCGGGTGCTGGAAGAGATGGCGGGCGTCAATCCGCCGGCCTTCCCGGCCTGAGTCTTGCGTCCTAGGCAAGGCTGACTTGCAAGAAAAAACGGGAGCCCGCGTGGCTCCCGTTTTCGTTTTGACCGGGTTTTGCGCCACAATAGCGACCCGTGACAAGAGGTCGCAGCCCCCTGGGGCGATCTCGCGCCGGATCCGACCTCTCGCGAGGCGGTCCGGCTCCAGCCGTCGCCTGCGGACGGCTAACCTTCTGAGGAGAAAGCATGGCGGTCTATAGCTACGACGTGGTGGTACTGGGTTCGGGACCGGCAGGCGAGGGCGCGGCGATGAACGCCGCCAAGAATGGCCGTCGCGTGGCGGTGGTGGACAATCGCCAGGTGGTCGGCGGCAACTGCACCCACCTGGGCACCATTCCCTCCAAGGCGCTGCGCCATTCGGTCAAGCAGATCATCCAGTTCAACACCAACGAGATGTTCCGCTCCATCGGCGAGCCGCGCTGGTTCTCCTTTCCCGATGTGCTGCGCAGCGCCGAGCGGGTGATCGCCCGCCAGGTGTCGTCCCGCACCAGCTACTACGCGCGCAATCGCGTCGACCTGTTCTTCGGTACCGCCAGCTTCGCCGACGAGAACACCATCGAGATCGTCAACCTGCGTGGCGATCTGGAGCGCCTGGTGGCCAAGCAGGTCGTCATCGCTACCGGCTCGCGACCCTATCGCCCGGTGGACGTAGACTTCAGCCATCCGCGCATCTACGACAGCGACACCATCCTGTCGCTGACCCATACCCCGCGCCGGCTGATCATCTATGGTGCCGGGGTGATCGGCAGCGAATACGCCTCCATCTTCAGTGGTCTCGGCGTGCTGGTGGACCTGATCGACAACCGCGACCAGCTGCTCAGCTTCCTCGACGACGAGATCTCGGACGCCCTGAGCTATCACCTGCAGAACAACAATGTGCTCATTCGTCACAATGAGGAATACGAGCGCATCGAAGGCCAGGAAAACGGCGTCGTCCTGCACCTGAAGTCCGGCAAGAAGCTGCGCGCCGATGCCCTGCTGTGGTGTAACGGCCGGACCGGCAACACCGACCAGCTGGGCCTGCAGAACGTGGGCATCTCGGTCAACAGCCGGGGCCAGGTCACCGTCGACGAGAACTACCGGACCTCGGTCGCCAACATCTATGCGGCGGGCGACGTCATCGGCTGGCCAAGCCTGGCCAGTGCCGCCTACGACCAGGGGCGTTCGGCCTCGGACAATATCCTGCACGACAACAACGGGCGGGTGGTCAACGACATCCCCACCGGCATCTACACCATTCCCGAGATCAGTTCGCTGGGCAAGACCGAGCGCGAGCTGACCCAGGAGCGAGTGCCCTATGAGGTCGGCAAGGCCTTCTTCAAGAGCATGGCGCGGGCGCAGATCTCCGGCGAACCGGTGGGCATGCTGAAGATCCTCTTCCACCGCGAGACCCTGCAGGTGTTGGGCGTGCACTGCTTCGGCGACCAGGCCTCGGAGATCCTGCACATCGGCCAGGCGATCATGAACCAGGAAGGCGAGGCGAACAGCATCCGCTATTTCGTCAACACCACCTTCAATTACCCGACCATGGCCGAGGCCTACCGGGTAGCGGCTTTCGATGGCTTGAATCGGTTGTTTTGAGTCGGCCCAGGTTGAGCGGACGGAGGCGAATGTCCGCTCGGCTAGCCCCCCTCTCCCCTCGGGAGAGGGCTGGGGTGAGGGTGCTCCCCGTAGCAGTCTCCAGTGGAAAAGGCTGCGGCGTTTTCCACGCTACGGAGTCGGCTCGCATCACGGCCATGGCGGTCCACCGCTGCGGCCGCTCCTACGGGTGTTTGCCTAGAGGTAGGAGCGCTGTCTTTATCGCGGCCATGGGCCGCTCCTACGGTTACATCGAGCCTGTAGGAGCGGCCCATGGCCGCGATCAGTGAAGCATCAGAGTCCCGCAGAGGCGGCCGCAGCGACGGACCCCATGGCCGCGACTGCTCGGGCAGGCAGGAGCCTACCCCAGCGTCCGTCGCGCCAGACTCGGAAAATCGGTGATCAGGCTGTCCGCGCCGAAGTCGGCCAGGCGGCGCATCAGGCTGGCGTCGTTCACCGTCCAGACCGAGACGTGCAGGCCCTGGCGCTGAGCCTTGAGCAGCCGTTCCGGGGTGCACAGCGTCCAGTTCAGCGCCAGCAGGTGGCAGTCGTAGTGAGCGGCCACCTTGAGCGGATCCAGCCAGGCGTATTCCGCCACCAGTCCACGCGCCAGCTGTGGGGTGTCGCGCTGCAGGGCGCGCAGGACCTCGCGCGAGGAGCTGGTGACGGTCACCTTGTTCTGCAGGCCGAATTCCTCGACCAGCTGGGCGATGGCCCTCACGGTCTGCGCCGCCCGCACTCGCGAGGCGCTCTTCACCTCCAGCTGCCAGTGTTCGAAGGAACACTTCTCGAACAGCTCGCGCAGGGTCGGGATGGGGCAGGGGCGCGGCCACACCGGCCCCCCCTGGCGGGCATCCAGGGCGACCAGATCGGCGACCGCCTTTTCGCTGACCTTGCCGCCACGCCCGGTGGTGCGTTTCAGGGTCGGGTCGTGGATCACCACCAGCTCGCCGTCCCGGGAGAGGTGCAGGTCCAGCTCGCAGCGCGTGACGCCCAGTTCCAGGCACAGCTCGAAACCGGCCAGGGTGTTTTCCGGGGCTTCGCCGCGGGCGCCGCGGTGTCCGTAAATAAGGGTCATGAGGGCTCCTAGGCGCTAGGGTGAGGGGACCGGACGCCGCGGTTCGCGAACCGCATCCAGCACCCGGTCGTTTTCGAAATAGACGCTGAAATCTCTGTAGTCCCAGCGGCGGATGGCTGGCCGACCGACCGGCGGGTGCTCCTGATCGGGCAGGCCGAAGCGCTCCAAGACCTGGCTGCGACTGTCGCCACGCAGAGGCAGCGGGGTACTGCCATCGCCCTGCTGGCCCAGCGGGATCTGCAGGGTCTCGGCCCAGCCGGGCAGGGCGGCGCCGAGCAGCAGGAGCGCCAGCCAGGGGCGTTTCACGCCTCGTCTCCACGGTCGGCGCGGCGCACCCGGGCCTGCTGACGCAAGACGTGGCGCGCCAGCAGCTGGCGCTGGGCGTCTTCCAGGTCGATGAAACTGGTGCCGATCTCGTACCCGCCCTTGACGGCCTGGCAACCGGTCACCTCGGCCAGCACCTGCAGGCCCAGGCCCTGGGGCGGCAGTGCCATGCGCAGGTCTAGGCGGGTGCCCAGGGCATAGGGCTCGGCATCGACGAAGGCCAGGCCGCCTTCGGACAGCACCACGTCGCGGGTGGCGCCGCTGTCGTGCAGGAGATTCCAGGTAAAGGCCTGGCCGAGCAGGTCCAGGCGCTTGTGCACCAGGCGCAGGCAGGCGGTGACGGCGCGGTCGCGCTCGTCCAGATTGCGCAGCAGATGACGGGATTCGAATTCCAGCTGATGCAGTTCGCTCAGGAGTGCGAACAGCGGCGCGGTCTCGCCGGGGACCCCGTCGGCAGGGCTGATTTGCAGTGCGATACGGTCGGTGATGCGATAGTATTCCCGCCGTTCACGCGCGTCTGGGGTGGTCATGTCGGGCCGCTCCGTGGGTGATGGCCCCGAGTGTAGCCGGCGAGCCGGCACGGTGTCGCCGTCCAACCCGCAGGGCGCCTACGTCTTTCCGCCGTGCAAGCGAGCCTATGTTCAGACCCCTGCCGATCTACCTTGGCCTGCGTTACGTCCGCGCCAAGCGCCGCAACCATTTCGTCTCCTTCATCTCGCTCACCTCCATGATCGGCCTGGCACTCGGCGTGGTCGTGATGATCGTGGTGCTGTCGGTCATGAACGGCTTCGACCGCGAGATGCGCGATCGCGTCCTCGGCATGATTCCCCATGCGACGGTGGAGTCCTACCAGCCGGTCAACGACTGGCGCAGCGTGCGCGAATTGGCGCTGCAGAACAGCCAGGTGGCCGCGGTGGCGCCCTTCACCCAGTTGCAGGGCATGCTGGCCCACGACAAGGCGGTGCAGACGGTATTGCTCAACGCCATCGATCCGGCCGAGGAGCCCAAGGTCTCGATCATCCCCAGCTTCATGCGCGAGGGCCGGCTCGACGACCTCAAGCCGGGCGAATTCGGCATCATCATCGGCTCCCTGGCCGCCGAGAAACTGGGCGTCAAGGTCGGCGACAAGCTCACCTATATCGCCCCGGAAGTGGCCGTGACCCCGGCCGGCATGTTTCCGCGCATGAAGAGATTCACTGTGGTGGGCATCTTCAGCGTTGGCGCCGGTGAGCTGGACGGCTCGGTGGGCCTGATCGACATCGAGGACGCCGCACGGCTGCAGCGCTGGCCGGCGAACGCGGTACAGGGCGTGCGCCTCAAGCTGCACGACCTGTTCCAGGCGCCGGACGTGTCCTGGAACATCGCTCGCCAGCTGCCGGGCAACGACTGGTACGCCCGCGACTGGACCCGCACCCACGGCAATCTCTACCAGGCCATCGGCATGGAAAAGACCATGATCGGCCTGCTCCTGCTGCTGATCGTCGCCGTGGCCGCCTTCAATATCGTCTCCACCTTGGTGATGGTGGTGACCGACAAGAAATCCGACATCGCCATCCTGCGCACCCTGGGCGCCACGCCCCGGCAGATCATGGCGGTGTTCATGGTCCAGGGGACCTTCATCGGCGTCATCGGCACCGCCATCGGCTGCCTGCTGGGCGTGCTCGCCGCGCTCAACGTCAGCGCCGCCCTGGCCTGGGTGCAGCGGGTCACCGGGCACCAGTTCCTCAACGCCGAGGTGTACTTCATCGACTACCTGCCGGCGCAGCTGCAGCTGCACGACGTCCTGCTGGTCTGCGGCGCGTCCTTTGCCCTGAGCTTCCTGGCCACGCTCTATCCCTCCTGGAGCGCCGCCCGTACCCAACCCGCCGAGGCCCTGCGTTATGAATGATCGAGCCGTTTTGCGTTGCCAGGACCTGGGCAAGCGCTACGAGGAAGGCCCCCAGACCGTCGAGGTGCTGAGCAACGTCCAGCTGACCCTGCAACCGGGCGAGCGGGTGTCCATCGTCGGCAGTTCCGGGTCGGGCAAGACCACCCTGCTGAACCTGCTCGGCGGCCTGGATACCCCCAGCAGCGGCAGTGTCTGGCTCGACGGCGAGGAGCTGTCGGCGCTCAACGAGAAGGCCCGCGGCCTCCTGCGCAATCGCGCCATGGGCTTCGTCTACCAGTTCCACCACCTGCTGCCCGAATTCAGCGCCCTGGAAAACGTCTGCATGCCTCTGTTGATCGGCAAGGCCTCCATCGGCGAGGCCCGCGAGCGCGCCGCCAAGCTGCTGGAGCGGGTCGGTCTCGGCCATCGCCTGGGCCACAAGCCGGCCGAGCTGTCCGGTGGCGAGCGCCAGCGCGTGGCCATCGCCCGGGCGCTGGTCAACCAGCCCAAGCTGGTGCTGCTCGACGAACCCACCGGCAACCTCGACCAGCACACCGCGCACGGCATCCAGGATCTGATGCTGGAGCTGTCCACCTCGCTGCGCACCGCCTTCCTGGTGGTGACCCACGACCAGGTGCTGGCCGGCCAGATGGACCGGATGCTGCGCCTGGACGAAGGCCATCTGGTCGACGCCACGCCGGCCCGGCAGGTCTGAGGTCGCCATGTTCAGACCGCTTTCGCTGTTCATCGGCCTGAGATACACCCGCGCCAAGCGGCGCAAGTCGTTCATCTCCTTCTTCTCGCTGGTCTCCATGTTCGGCCTGGCGCTGGGCGTGCTGGCCATGATCCTGGTGCTGTCGGTGATGAACGGCTTCCAGGAGGAAATGCGTGGCCGCATCCTCGGCATGGTGCCCCATGCCTTCATCAGCGCGGCCCAGCCGCTGGACGACTGGCGCCCGCTGGCGGCCAAGGCCGAGCAGCAGCCCCATGTGCTGGCGGCGGTGCCCTATACCCAGTTGCAGGGCATGCTCTCGGTACGGGGGCGCATGCAGCCGCTGCTGGTGGACGGCATCGATCCCGCCCAGGAAAAACGCGTGTCCATCGTCGGCGAGCGCATGACCCAGGGCAGTCTCGACGCCCTCAAGCCTGGCGAATTCGGCATCGTGCTGGGCGAGATCGCCGCGCGGCGCTTCCAGCTGGAGCTGGGCAGCCAGGTCACGGTGATCATCCCCGAGGTCGGCGCCACCGGCAGCATCACCCCGCGGCTGCGGCGCTTCACCGTGGTCGGCACCTTCAAGGTCGGCGCCGAACTGGATGCCTCCCTGGCGCTGATCAACGTCGCCGATGCCGCGCCGCTCAAGGGCTGGCAGCCGGGCCAGGTGGAAAGCATCCGCCTGGCGCTGGACGATCTGTTCCAGGCGCCGCGCATTTCCCGTGACGTGGCCAAGGCCCTCGGCGACGGCTACCAGGCGCGCGACTGGACGATCTCCCAGGGCAGCCTGTTCCAGGCCATGCAGATGGAAAAGACCATGATCGGCCTGCTGCTCTTGCTGATCGTCGCCGTGGCCGCCTTCAACATCATCGCCACCCTGATCATGGTGGTGGCCGACAAGAAGGCCGACATCGCCATCCTGCGCACCCTGGGCGCCACGCCCGGGCAGATCATGGCGGTGTTCATGGTGCAGGGCACGGTGATCGGCCTGGTCGGTACCCTGATCGGCGGCGTGCTGGGCGTCATCGCGGCGCTCAACGTCAGCAGCTGGATCGCCGCCCTGGAGCGCCTGGTCGGCCACAAGCTGTTTGGCGGCGACATGTACTTCATCAGCAACCTGCCGTCGCGGCTGGAGCTGGAAGACGTGGTGCTCATCGCCGTGGCCGCCCTGAGCATGAGTTTCCTGGCAACCCTCTATCCCGCCTGGCGCGCCTCGCGCACCTCACCGGCCGAAGCCCTGCGCTACGACTGATCTCCTGCCGGGCCAGGGGGCGCCATGCCCCTGGTCCTGTGGCGTCCAAACTGCTCTAATCCGCGCTTCTGAAGCCCTTTCGGCTCTCCATGGATGGAGTCCTGATGCGCGCCGCTCTGCTGTCCTTCGCCCTGGGCGTGCTGCTCCTGCGCGCCTTCGCCACGCTGCCGTCGCTACCGCTGCTGGCGGCCCTCGCGGCCGTGGCCCTGGTGCTGCCGTTCACCCGCTTCCTGGCGCTCGGTGCCCTCGGGCTGGGTCTGGCCTGGGCGCTGCTCAATGGCCACTGGGCGCTGGACGATCGCCTGGATCCAGCGCTGGAACAGCGGGTGCTGTGGATCGACGGCCAGATCAGCGGGCTGCCCACGGTGGACGCCGATTCGGTGAGTTTCGTGCTCGCCGGGGCGACCAGCCGCCGCGCGCTTGAGCTGCCGGCGCGGATCCGCCTGAGCTGGCACGGCGGGCCGCGCCCGCTGGCCGGCGAACGCTGGCGCCTGGCCGCGGAGTTGCGCGGCCCGGCGGGCCTGGTCAACCCCCTCGGCCAGGACCGCGAAGCCTGGCTGCTGGCCCAGGGCATAGGCGCCACCGGCAGCGTCAAGGATGGCCAGCGCCTGGCCGCCGCCAGTGGCCTGGCGACCTGGCGCGACGGCATCCGGCAATACCTGCAGAGGCGCGATCCGGCCGGGCAGGGCGGCCTGCTCGCCGCCCTGGTGGTGGGTGACGGCTCGGGCATCACCGATGCCCAGTGGCAGCTGTTCCAGGACACCGGCACCGTGCACCTGATGGTCATCTCCGGGCAGCACATCGGCCTGATCGCCCTGGGCGTCTATGCCGGAGTGGTCCTCCTGGCGCGGCGTGGCTGCTGGCCGCGCCGGCTGCCCTGGCGCCTGTCCGCGGCGGCGCTGACCATCGCCACCGCGCTGGGCTACGGACTGCTGGCCGGCTTCGAGGTGCCGGTGCAGCGGGCCTGCGTCATGGTCACCCTGGGCCTGGTCTGGCAACTCGGGCGCCAGCAGGTGCGGCTGGCGGATGCCGTGCTGCTGGCCTTGGTGCTGGTGCTGGCCGCCAATCCGCTGGTCAGTCTGCTGCCCGGCTTCTGGCTGTCCTTTGGCGCCGTGCTGTTGCTGCTGTGGAGCTTTGCTGGCCGCCTGGGCCGCCTGCCCTGGTGGCTCACCCTCGGACGCGCTCAGTGGTGCATGGCCGTGGGCCTGGCGCCGCTGCTGCTGGCGCTGGGCCTGCCGCTGAGTCTGAGCGGTCCGCTGGCCAATGCCCTGGCCGTACCGCTGATGGACCTGACCATCGTGCCCCTGGCCCTGGTGGGGACGCTGCTGTCCCTGCTCTGGTCGCCGCTGGGAACTCCGGCCTTGCTGCTGGCGGGTGGCCTGCTGCAGGGACTGCTCTGGCTGCTGGGCGGCTTGGCGCACCTGGGGGCGGCCTGGCAACCGGTAATGGCACCCACCTGGGCGCTATGGCTGGCGGGGCTGGGCGCGCTGCTGGCCCTGCTGCCCGCGGGGGTGCCGCTGCGATTATTCGGCGCGCTGCTGATGCTGCCGGGGCTGTTTCCCCCGCCACCGCTACCCGCGGAGGGCCTGGCACGGATCACCGTGCTGGACGTGGGGCAGGGCCTGGCAGTGCTGGTGCGCACCCGTGACCATGCACTGCTCTATGATGCCGGTCCGCGCCAGGGCAGCTACGACAGCGGCGCCCGGGTCGTCCTGCCCAACCTGAAGGCCTTCGGCATCGGCGCCCTGGACGTCATGCTGCTCAGTCATGCCGATGCCGACCACGCCGGTGGTGCGCCGGCCGTGGCCAGGGGACTGCCGCCAGGACAGGTGCTCAGTGGCGAGGCGGGACGCCTCACGCCGGAACTGCACGCCCGGGACTGCACGGATGGGGCCGAGTGGCGCTGGAACGAGGTCGCCTTCACCACCTGGTGGCGCCCCGCGGCGGATTCCAACGCTTCCTCCTGCGTGCTCAGCGTCGTGGCGAGGGGCGAGCGCCTGTTGCTGACCGGCGACATCGACGCCCGCCGTGAAGCCGAACTGCTGGCCAGCGGTGTGCCCGTGGCAGCGGAATGGCTGATCGCTCCGCACCACGGCAGTCGCAGCGGCTCCAGCGCCGCCTTCATCGACGCCGTCCAGCCACGTGGCGTGCTCATCTCTCGGGGGCTGAACAATCGCTATGACCATCCCCATCCCCAGGTACTGGCGCGCTATCGCGAGCGCGGCGTGCTGCCCTACGACACCGCCGAGCGGGGCGCCCTGAGCTGGACCCTGGGTCGCTGGGAGGCACCACGCGGGCAGCGCCAGGTGCGGCATTGGTGGCGGATAGGCCCACCGACACCCTGATAGCCTATTCAAAGG
>NZ_BBIT01000020.1 GCF_000730625.1 Pseudomonas oryzihabitans NBRC 102199
CCAAGGGGAGAGGGGGCAAAGCGGATTGGTAGGTTGGGTTGAGACGGCTCCATCGTCGAAGCCCAACAGCGCCCGGCACCCTTGGGCTTCGCTGGCGCTCAACCCCACCTACGCCAGCCGCTGCGCCTCGAACAACTCGCCCGGTCGCACGATCTGCTCGCGGGCGGCGATCAGCGGCAGGTCACGGCTGCCGGGGGCGGTGCGGGCGACCAGGGCGTAGAGGGCGCTGACCGCATGGGACGCGGCGGCGGGCGTGGACTGGCCGTTGAGCAACTGGCCCAGCAGCACCGCGGAGAAGACATCGCCCATGCCGTTGGGCAGCGGCTGCAGATCCAGGTAGGGCGTCTGTACCAGCCAGGCGTCCGCGGCCTCCACCACCAGCGTGCTGAGGACGTCGGTCGGCAGATCCGGGGTGCGCAGGCTGGTGATGACGATGGTCTTGGGCCCCGGTTGACCGGGGCGGCCGAGCAGCAAGCGGGCAGCGGCCACGGCGTCGGCGGTGTCGGCCAGTGGCTGGCCGTGCAGCAACTCGAATTCGTACTGATTGGGGGTGATCAGGCTGGCCTGCTCGATGGCGCGGCGGCGCAGGAAGTCGGGAATGCCGGGGCGCACGAAGATGCCGCGGCCGACGTCGCCCATCACCGGATCGCAGAGGTACTGCAGGTCGCCGCGCTGACGACGGATCTCCTGCACCACGCCGAGGATCACCTCGCCGATGGCGGCGTCGCCCAGGTAGCCGGAGAGCACCGCCACGCAGCGCTCCAGCACACCACGGGCGCGCAGGCCGTCGAGCACGTCGTGGATGTGTTCGGGCGGAAAGACCTGGCCCTTGAATTCGCCGTAGCCGGTGTGATTGGAGAATTGCACCGTGTTGACCACCACCGGCTGCAGGCCGAGCAGTTGCAGCGGCAGGGTAGCGGCAGCGTTGCCGACGTGGCCGTAGGCGACATGGGACTGGATGGACAGCACCAGCGGCGGCTGGGCGGGCAGGGCGGCGGGCATGGTGATCTCTCGGGCGGCGGGCTCGGGGTCAGGAGCCGGAAAGGTGGAGGCCTGCAGCTTACCCCAGCGCTTCCGGCGAACCCTAACCCGCCTGTGGCGGTCTGCATCGGCAGTGCAGATCGCTCCCGGCGCTGGCTACACTGGAGCGGCTGTCATTCACCTCTGGCCCCAAGGAGAAACGGGGAATGTCCGAGCTTCGCTTCGCACGTCTGGTGTTGGGTCTGCAGGCCCTGGTCTGGTTTGGACTCGCCCTGGCGCATTGGTTCTATCCCTATGAGATGGCCAATGCCCGCGGCATGGTGCTGATGGATTCGGCCTCGGTGGCCGAGGCGCGGGTCTGGTACGGCGGCATGCAATTCGCCCTGGCGCTGTTCGCGGTCCTGGCCTTTCGCCGGGCGGAATGGCTGTCGGCCGGCCTGCTGCTGGTGGCCTTCGTGCAGCTGACGCTGTTCGTGGTGCGCCTGATCAGCGGCGTACTGGGCGAGTCGGCCACCGCCGAGCTGGATCTCTATTCCCAGGGTTATCGCCTGGTGATCGGCGTCCTGGCGCTGCTGGCGTTGCGCGCGCACCGCCGCCACGAGCAGCGGGAGCTGGAGAATCGCCGGATCTACCAGGGCCAGTGACTAGCGCCCGGGCCGGGGCCGCGCGGTGTCGATCTGATCGCTGCGGGCGAGGCCCAGGGTCAGCTGGCGACAGAGGTCGAGAAATTCGACCATGGCCCCGGTCTGGTACTTCTGCTTGTGCCATATGAAGCAGAACTGGCGGCGCAGATCCAGGGTCGGGGTCGCGATGGGCACCAGGGTGCCGCGGGCGAAGGCGTCTCTCAGCGCCAGCCGCGACAGGCAGCCGATGCCCAGTCCCGATTCCACCGCGCGCAGGATGGCCTCGGTGTGTTCCAGCTCCAGCCGCACGTCCAGCGGCTGGGCGTGATGGCGCATGGCTTGGTCGAAGGTCAGGCGGGTGCCGGAACCCTGTTCGCGCAGGATCCAGGCCTGGGCTTCCAGTTCGGCCTGGGTGGCCTCCCTGCCTGCCAGGACGTGTCCGGGCGTGCAGAACACCACCAGTTCGTCCTCGATCCAGGGCTGCACCTCCAGATCCGGATGCTGGCAGTCGCCTTCGATCAGGCCGAGGTCGATGTCATGGTTGGCTATGCGTTGCACCACGCTGGCAGTGTTGTGCACGTGCAGTCGCACCCGGCAGTCGGGATGGCGCTGCATGAAGTCGCCCAGCAGCAGGGTGGCCAGGTAGTTGCCGATGGTGAGGGTGGCGCCGACCTCCAGGGAGCCGAAGCCGGTCTTGCCGCGCAGCAGATTTTCCACCTCGGCGCTGCGGTCGAGCAGGGCCACCGCCTTGGGCAGCAATTGCCGGCCCAGGGCGTTGAGCGTCAAACGCTTGCCCGCGCGGTCGAATACCCGGCAGTCGAATTGCCGTTCCAGTTCGCCCAGGGCGGTGCTGGTGGCCGACTGCGACAGACTGAGCGCCTCGGCCGCCCGGGAAACGCTTTCCTGGCGCGCCACGGCGACGAAGACCTCGAGTTGACGCAACGTGAATCTCATATCTGCCTTTTGGATAACCTATATTCGAATTATTCATTTCACGGATATTTTCCCCCTCTATAAACTGTCGCGCAATTTCTATCCAGCCCCGGGCTGTACCGATTTTTCCTGGAGTCATCGATGAGCAACCTGTACACCGAGCGCGTCCTGAGCGTTCATCACTGGAACGACACCCTGTTCAGCTTCAAGACCACCCGCAACGCGGGCCTGCGTTTCGAGAACGGTCAGTTCGTGATGATCGGCCTGGAAACCGAAGGCGGTCGTCCGCTGATGCGCGCCTACAGCATCGCCAGCCCCAACTACGAAGAGCACCTGGAGTTCTTCAGCATCAAGGTGCCGGACGGCCCCCTGACCTCGCGCCTGCAGCACCTCAAGGAAGGCGACAACCTGATGGTCAGCCGCAAGCCCACCGGCACCCTGATCCTCAGCGATCTCAAGCCCGCCAAGCACCTCTATCTGCTGAGCACCGGCACCGGCATGGCGCCCTTCCTGAGCACCATCCAGGATCCGGAAACCTACGAGCGCTTCGAGAAGGTGATCCTGGTCCACGGCGTGCGCTACGTGAACGAACTGGCCTATGCCGACTTCATCACCAAGACCCTGCCGGAGCACGAGTTCATCGGCGATCTGGTGCGCGAGAAGCTGATCTACTATCCCCTGGTGACCCGCGAGGAATTCCGCAACCAGGGTCGTCAGACCGACCTGATGCGCAGTGGCAAGCTGTTCGCGGACATCGGCCTGCCGCCGATCAATCCGCAGGATGACCGCGCCATGATCTGCGGCAGCCCGAGCATGCTGGACGAGACCAGCGCCGTGCTGAACGAATTCGGCCTGACCATCTCGCCGCGCATGGGCGATCCGGGCGACTACCTGATCGAGCGCGCCTTCGTCGAGAAGTAACGCGACCCGGCTCCCCGAAAACCCGCCCTCCGGCGGGTTTTTCGTTTCCGCGGCCCGTCGGGCTGAACTCCCCCCGCGGCGGACCGGTCGGTTGCTGCAAGGCGTGTCATGGCGACACGCCACTGCCGGGAGTCCCCATGAAGCCCTATGTGATCTGCCATATGATGTCGTCGGTCGACGGTCACGCCCTCACCGATGGCTGGGATCGCGCCGTCAAGAAACAGGCCGATACCACCTACGAGCGCCTGGCCGAGCGCTTCGCCTTCGATGCCTGGGCCTGTGGCCGGGTGACCATGGAAGAGATCGCCCACGGCGAGGGCTATCCCACCGGCGTCGCCCAGTCGCCCATCCCGCGCACTCACCATTTCGCCAAGCGCGATGCCGCCAAGTACGCCATCGCCATCGATCCCCAGGGCAAGGTGGCCTGGAAAAAGAACGAGGCCCTGGATTCCCACGTGGTGGCGGTGCTGACCGAAGGCGTCAGCGATGACTACCTGACGCACCTGCAGAACATCGGTGCCTCCTACGTCTTCGGTGGCAAGGACGAACTGGATCTGGCAGCGGTGCTGGAATTGCTCAACGCAGAACTGGGCATCGAGCGGCTGGTGGTGGAGGGTGGTCCCCATGTCAGCGGCTCCTTTGTCGCCGCCGGCCTGGTGGACGAGATCAGCGTGCTGATCATCCCGCTGGTGGACGGCCGCGGCGCCCATCCGGCCTCCTTCGAGATTGCCGAGCAGGCCTGGCAGCAGCCGCTGTACCTCAAGCTGGATACGGCCGAAGCCCAGGACGACGGCAGCGTCTGGCTGCGCTATCGGCGCGGCTAGCCGAGCGCCCTGGCCAGCGCCAGGGCGTCGGCATCCACCTCCGCCTGGGCCTGCAGTGGGCAGACCCCGCTGGCATAGCGGGCGATCACCTCGGGCACCTGGGCCAGGGGGACCGGTCGGCTGATGTGATAGCCCTGGATGAAGTCGCAGCCCAGGGCGCACAGCAGCCGCAGCTGCTCCAGATGCTCGACGCCCTCGGCGGTGACCTTGAGCTTGAGCGGCCGGGCCATGCCGATGATGGCCTGGACGATCTGGTGATCGGCATTTCCCTCGGCCAGCCCGGTGACGAAGGAGCGGTCGATCTTCACGGTGTCGATCGGCAGGCGCTTGAGATAGGCGAGCGAGGAGTAACCGGTGCCGAAGTCGTCGATGGACACCGTCACGCCCAGGTCGCGAATGCGCTGCAACAGCTCGGCGGTGGGCTGCACGTTCTTGACCAGGGCATTTTCGGTCACCTCCAGTTCCAGGCGCCGCGGCGACAGTTGGTGGTCGTCCAGCCGCCAGGCGATCTGCCCGGGGAGGGCGTCGTTGCTCAGGCTCAGCGCCGAGCAGTTGACTGCGATGCGCAGCTCCGTGAGGCCAGCGGCGGTCAGCTCGGCCAGGTCCTTGCAGGCCCGCCGGAGTACCCAGGCGTCCAGCTCTTCGACGAAGCCATTGGCCTCGGCCACGCCGAGAAAGTGGTTGGGCGCCAGCATGCCGAGGCGGGGATGGTCCCAGCGGATCAGGGCTTCGGCCTTGTCCAGCTGACCGCTGGCGACGTCGAGGATCGGCTGGTAGTAGAGCTGCAGACCGCGCTCCTCGACCAGGGCTTCGCGTAGTTCGGCCTCCAGCTCCAGTTGCAGCGAGATCTTCTCGCGCAGGGTCTCGTCGAAGAAGCTGAAGGTGTTGCGGCCATTGCCCTTGGACAGGTAGAGCGCGAGATCCGCGCTCTTGAGCAGCTCTTCGCAGCAGCCGCCGTCGCGAGGATAGAGGCTGATGCCGATGCTGGTGGTCATCACCAGGGTGCGGTTGCCGATGGTGACCGGATTGCGCAGGCGCTCCAGGATGCGCTGGGCCAGGTGCCGGGCCTCGTCGGGTCCGGCGAGGCTGGCCAGGATGCAGAATTCGTCGCCACCGAAGCGAGCCACCAGGTCGCCGTCACGCACCGCCTCGCGAATGATCTTGGCCATGGCCACCAGCAACTGGTCGCCGGCGTCGTGGCCGAGGCTGTCGTTGATGCGCTTGAAGTGATCGATGTCGAGAAACATCACCCCCAGGCTGCGCCCCTGCTGGGCATGGCGCTCGAGGATCTCGGCGAAGGCCTGATTGAAGGCGCGGCGGTTGTGCAGGTCGGTGAGGGGATCGTAGTGCGCGGCCTGTTGCAGCGAAGCGCGCGCCTCGTCGAGCTGGCCGACCAGGGAATTGACCCGCTCCAGGTCGTTTTCCTTGCGCTGCAGCTGGCGATCGGCCCAGGCCGCGCCCAGGCCACCTACCACCAGCAGCAGGGCGATGATGGCGATGCCCACCCCCAGCTGCCAGGAATTGCTGGCGCCCTGCAGGGCGTCTGCGGTCTCGGCCGGGGCGACCAGCACCATGGACCACATGCCAGTGAAGTGCATGGCGGCGATCGCCAGGCCCATCACCAGGGCGGTGGCGATGCGCAGCCAGCGATAGATGCCGGTGTAGTGGCGACGGAAGATCTGGATCAGCTGCAGGGCGGCGAAGCTCGCCCCCACGGCGATGCCGATCGACAGCAGGAAGGGCAGCGGGCGATAGAGCACCATGGCCTCGGTGTGCACCGCGGCCATGCCGGTGTAGTGCATGAGCACGATGCCCACGCTCAGCACCGTGCCGGCCTTGAGTCGCTGGCCCAGAGTGAGATCGGGCTGGCTGAGGGCGGGCATGGCCATGAGTCCGGCCAGCACCACGATCAGCAGCGAGGCCAGGGTGATGAAGAGGTCGTAGTGCACCCGGGTGGGCACGGTAAAGGCCAGCATGGCGATGAAGTGCATGCCCCAGACGCCGAAGCCGAAGCTCAGGGCGCCCATCAGGCTCCAGGCGCGGCGCCGGGCAAGGGTGCGGGTCTGGCCGATGCGCTCGGCGAATACCAGGGTGACATAGCAGGCGCTGACCGCCACCAGATAGGCGAGGGCGACCAGCCAGCCATCATGCTGGCCGTGCAGGTGCACCTGCTCTTGGGCGAGAGGGGCGACGAGAAAGTCGAGTCCCAGCCAGTTGTTCATTCCGTGGCCTCGGCAGGAAGTCTGGCGCGGCTGGAGGAAGACGGCCCGGCGGGGTCTCCGCCCGGGTAGATTTCACTACGGCAACCTGCGCTCTGAGATTAGCTTGCCTTGCCCTATCGGCGTGGTGAAGAGGGGCTTTAACGCGGAGCCATGCAGTTAGCGCGCAAGGTTTTTTCAGGGCGGCAAAGTGACTTCCATCACCCTCCGGACGCGAATCAGCGAAGCGCTCTGGATAGCTGGCTAGCGACTTTTTGATATCACCTGGCTAGCATCATGACCGTTCGTCGAACAGGATGTGGACGAACGGTCATGGCGGGAGGAAATCGGCCAAAAAGGCCAACGTGAAAGGATTCAGCTGACCACGCGATAGCAGGGCTCGTAGGCCGCGCCGCCGGGCAGCTTCATCCGGTGCTGCTCGACGAAGGCCTGCAGCAGCCGATCCAGCGGCCGCATGATGTCGGGATCGCCATGGATCTCGTAGGGCCCTCGTTCCTCGATCAGCTGGATGCCCTTGGCCTTGACGTTGCCGGCGACGATGCCGGAAAAGGCGCGGCGCAGGTTGGCGGCCAGTTCGTGCGGCGGCACGGCATGGGTCAGCTGCAGGGCGGCCATGTTCTCGTGGGTGGGATCGAAGGGGCGCTGGAAGCCTTCCTCGATGCGCAGCAGCCAGTTGAAGTGGAAGGCGTCGTGGCGCTCGCGGCGGAACTGCTTGACCGCCTTGAGGCCCTGGGCCATCTGCCGGGCCACCTCGACCGGATCGTTGACCACGATCTGGTAGTGGCGCTGGGCGGCTTCGCCCAGGGTGGCGCCGATGAAGGCATGCAGCTGCTCGAGGTAGGGCGCGGCGCTCTGCGGCCCGGTGAGCACCACCGGGAAGGGGATGTCCCGGTTGTCCGGGTGCATGAGGATGCCCAGCAGATAGAGAAATTCCTCCGCCGTGCCGGCGCCACCCGGGAAGATGATGATGCCGTGGCCAACGCGGACGAAGGCCTCCAGGCGCTTCTCGATGTCGGGCAGGATCACCAGTTCGTTGACGATGGGATTGGGCGCCTCGGCGGCGATGATGCCCGGCTCGGTGAGGCCCAGGTAGCGGCCGCCCTGAATGCGCTGCTTGGCGTGGGCGATGGTGGCGCCCTTCATCGGGCCCTTCATCACGCCCGGGCCGCAGCCGGTGCAGATGTCCAGGCTGCGCAGGCCGAGTTCGTGACCGACCTTCTTGGTGTACTTGTATTCCTCGGTGCTGATGGAGTGACCGCCCCAGCAGACCACCATCTTCGGCTCAATGCCGGCGCGCAGGGTGCGGGCGTTGCGCAGCAGGTGGAAGACGTAGTCGGTGATCCCCTCGGAGCTTTCCAGATCGATGCGCAGGCTGCTCTGTTCGCTCTCGGTGTAGACGATGTCGCGCAGGGCGCTGAACAGCATCTCGCGGGTGCTGGCGATCATCTCGCCGTCGACGAAGGCGTCGGCCGGGGCGTTGATCAGTTCCAGGCGCACGCCACGGTCCTGCTGGTGGATGAGTATCTCGAAGTCCTGGTAGGCCTCGAGGATGGTCTTGGCGTTGTCGCTGTGGGCGCCGGTGTTGAGGATGGCCAGGGCGCACTGGCGGAAGAGCTGGTAGAGGTTGCCCGAGCCGGCCGCGCTGAGCTGCTGGACCTCGCGCTGGGAAAGGGTCTCCAGGCTGCCCTTGGGGCTGACCTGAGCGTTGATGACCTGTCTGCTTGGAGCCATAGATGCTTCCCTATCGGTGATACGGCCGAACGGCGGCCGTAGCCGGGTGCGGACCGCCTCATGCGATCCGGCAATGTCATTGTTGGGGCCTTGGCCGCCGGAATGCAAACCGGGCGGCGTCAGGACGCCGCGGTCACGTCCAGTACCCGGATCTGTTCCGCGGTCGGATAGTGCCAGTGCACCTCGACGTCCCAGAGGCGCACGCCATAGCGTCGCTCGGGCGTGGGCGCCTGGTAGGCCGGGCGCGGATCCTGGGCCAGGCACTGCTCGATCAGCTCGGCCAGGGGCTCGCCCAGGCGCTGGCCATGGGCCTCGGCCTGGACGCGCGCCGCGTCCGCCCAACTCACCACCAGCGCCGGTGGCGGCGCCTCGGCGATGGCGTTGTGGGCGCCCAGCGGGCTGTCGGCGTAGGGCACATAGGGCTTGATGTCCAGCACCGGGGTGCCGTCGAGCAGGTCGATGCCCGAGAGCAGCAACCGTCCCGGTTCGAGGCCGTCCAGCCGGACCACCGACTGGCCGATGCCGTTGGGTCTGTGGGTGGCGCGGGTGGCGAACACCCCCAGATAGCGATTGCCGCCCAGGCGCGGCGGCCGTACCCGCAGGCGCGGCCGGCTCTCCAGCGCCTGGTGGAAGAGAAACAGCAGCCAGACATGGCTGACGCCTTCCAGCCCTTCGACCGCCTCGGGCCGGTCGAAGGGCGGCAGCAGTTCCAGCACGCCACGGGCGGCCGGTGCCAGCGCGGGCTGCCGGGGAATGGCGAATTTCTCCTTGAAGCAGGAGCGGACATGGCCGATGGGGGTGACGCTGTGCTGCATGGGGCGGGGCCGTCTGACGCAGGGCCGGTCATTATGCCCTGCCCGAGACCTCGGCGGCGGCGGGCGCCTCGTCGGCGTTGCGGCGCACGCCGCGCAGATTCATCGCCGCCAGGCCCAGCTGCAGCACGATCAGGGCATAGGCCTCGGCCTGCAGGCCCCAGGCGATCCACAGGGCATTGCTCAGCAGGAACACCCAGAAACCCAGGCTGCGCCGGCCCTGGCGCTGGGAGGCCACCAGCCAGGCGGCGAGCAGGGTGATGGCCATGGCCGGCCATTGCAGCAGATCGAGCGCTTCCATGGAAAACCTTCAAAAGATTGACTAATGAAGGTGAGCCTTGGGAGGCGCCTCGAGTTCCAGACGCTGGATTCAGGACGCCGGATGGCGCGCCCGGGCGTAGGCGATGAAGCCGTCGATATCGGCGCTGCACAGGTATTCGCCGGCGGCGAGGATCTCCGCCTCGGGCCAGTCCCACCAGGCGATGTCGAGCAGCGCCTGGCAGGTGGCTTCGGTAAACCGCCACTTGATGAAGCGTGCCGGATTGCCGCCCACCACCGCATAGGGCGGCACGTCGCGGGTGACCACGGCGCCAGCGGCCACCACGGCGCCATGGCCGATGGTGACGCCAGAGAGGATCAGCGCATCGGTGCAGATCCAGCAGTCGCTGCCGATCACCACGTCGCCACGGGTGCCGCCGTAGTCCTTGATGTGGGCCAGGTCGTCGACGAAGGCGGGAAAGGGATAGGTGGTCACCCAGTCCAGCCGGTGCAGGCCGCCAAGCAGGATGCGCACCCCTTCGGCGATGGAGGTGTAGCGCCCCAGGCGCAGGGTGGCGCCTTCCTTGAGATCGAACACCTTGGGCGCGCCATAGGTGCCGGCGCCGATCTCGTAGTCGGGCAGCTCGCGGCGCAGGCGCGCCGTGCGCTGGTGCAGGCGGGGCAGGGCGGCCAGGGCCTGGCGTTCACGTTTCTTGCGCAGCTTGTCGAGAAAACCCATGGCGGTGCCCTGGCGAAAAGTATCCGGCAGGATACAGAAGCGCCTGGGCCGCGCTCAATCGCCGGGCTCGGCCCGCTCGCCCTCCATCGCCGGCAGGCCGAGCTGGTCGGCGAGATCCTGGAGGTCGCTCGCTTCCAGATCCCAGCCGCCTGCGGAGACTTCGCCACCGGCCGGGCCCTTTTCCCGCGGGCGCTGGATGAAGGCGGTGGCCAGGCCCAACTCCTTGGCCGCCTGCAGGTCGCCATTGTGGGCGGCGCAGAGCATTACCTGTTCCGGTTCCAGGTCGAGCAGGGCGCAGGCACCCAGGTAGACCTCCGCGGCCGGCTTGTAGCGCTGGAAGAGATCGGCGCCAAAGAGCATGTCCCAGGGCAGCCTGGCATGGCGGGCCATGTCCAGCAGCAGACTGACATTGCCATTGGACAGGGCGCAGACCGGATAGCCCTGGCGCAGCCGCGTGAGACCCGGCACGGCATCGGGCCAGGGGGTCAGCTGGTGCCAGAGTCTATTGATCCAGGCCACCTCGGCGGTGGTCAGGCCGACCAGGCCGTAACGGGGCAGCAATTCGTCCAGCGCCAGCCGATGCACCTCGTCGAGGGGCAGCCAGGGCAGGCTGCGGGCCTCGATCTGCGGCAGGATGGCCTCGTAGGCTTCGGCGCGCCAGGCATCGGCCAGCCGCTCCCAGTCGCCCTGGACGCCATGCTTGGCCGACAGTCCCTGCAAGCCCTCGACCAGGCTGCCACGCCAGTCCACCACGGTGCCGAAGACATCGAAAAGTAGCGCCCGGACGGTCGTCGTCATGGGTAGACTCCTGCAGAAGGTTGTCTCCACCAGACGGAGCACGGGTGACGGGGGTTCCCCCGGAGTGCCCGAAGGTCACCTCTCGCCAAAGGATCCCTGCATGACACTGCGTCACCTCAGCCACTGGGTGTTCGACCTGGACGGTACCCTGACCCTGGCGGTACACGACTTCGCCGCCATTCGCCGGCATCTGGGCATCCCCGAACAGGCCGACATCCTCCATCACCTGGCCGAGCTGCCGGCCACCGAGCGCGAGGCCAAGCACGCCTGGCTGTTCGAGCACGAGCGCGAACTGGCCGTCGCTGCCCGCCCGGCACCGGGCGCGGTCGCCCTCATCCGGCGCCTGCACGAGGACGGTCGCCCGCTGGGCATCCTCACCCGCAATGCCCGCGACCTGGCACTGCTGACCCTGGCGGCCATCGGTCTGGAAGACTGCTTCGCGCCCGCCG
Organism: Pseudomonas oryzihabitans NBRC 102199; assembly: GCF_000730625.1. GTDB lineage: Bacteria > Pseudomonadota > Gammaproteobacteria > Pseudomonadales > Pseudomonadaceae > Chryseomonas > Chryseomonas oryzihabitans. The sequence goes on from NZ_BBIT01000020.1 coordinate 11,289, forward strand.
CGGTGCTGGGGCGCGACGAGGCGCCGCCCAAGCCCGATCCGGGTGGCCTGCTTCGGCTGGCCGAACTCTGGCAGGTGGCGCCAGACCGCCTGGTGATGATCGGCGATCACCGCTACGACCTGGAGTGCGGGCGGGCCGTGGGCTGCCGGACGCTGCAGGTCAATCAGCCGGGCGATCCCTGGCCGGCGGCGCGGGACCAGCGCTTCGAGACTTGCACCGAGATCCTGGCGGCGCTCTGACGCCAGGAAATTGCCCGTCAGGCGCAAATAGTCTGTTGTTTGCCGGGCCACTGGCTAAGATGCCGGCTTCGGATCCATCTCAGGCCAGCCCTATGAGCCTCCATGCCCCTTCCAGCGACCAGCCGTCCTCCAGCGATCTGCGTCAGTACGAGCGCCAGACGCTGGAAAGCCTTGCCACCGGGCTGCCTCTGACCAGCGTGCTGCATGCGCTGCTGCAGCGGGTGGAGGCCCTGGCCCAGGTTCGCCTGCATGCCTGCATTTTGTTGCTCAGCGAGGATGGCCGCTATCTGCAGGACGGCATCGCGCCCAGTCTACCGGAAGCCTACAGCCGCGATCTCGGGCGGCTGGAGATCGGTCCGCTGGCAGGCTCCTGTGGCACCGCCGCCTACCGGCGCGAAGCCGTCTATGTCGAGGACATCGCCTGCGATCCGCTGTGGGCGGGCGCCCGTGACCTGGCGCTGCGCTACGGCCTGCGGGCCTGCTGGTCGATGCCGCTGCTGGCCCTGGATGGCCGGCTGCTGGGCACCTTCGCCAACTACTATCTGGAGCCACGGCGCCCCCTGGTCGCCGAGCGCGACGCCTTCCGTCTGGTCACCGAGACCGCCGCCCTGGCCATCGAGCGCCACCAGGCGGATCTGCAGCTGCGCGAAAGCGAAGACCACTATCGGCATCTGGTGGAACTCAATCCCCAGTACACCTGGACCTGCGATCCCGACGGCGGGCGGATGGTCTTTTCGCCGCGCTGGCAGCAACTGACCGGCCAGCCGGCGCTGCACGCCGATACCTTCTGGACGCTGCTGCATCCGGACGACCGCCAGGCGACCCGGCAGGCCTGGGACGCGGCGCGCCGCGCCGGTCGGGCCTACGACCAGGAGCACCGGGTACGGGTGGCGGATGGCAGCCACTGCTGGCTGCGCACCCGCGCCTATCCGCGGCGCGATGAAGCGGGCGCCGTGATCCGCTGGTACGGCACCAGCGAAGACATCGATGACCGCCGCGAGGCCGAAGAGGCCCTGCGCCGCGAGCGCGCCACCCTGGAGGTCCAGGTGCAGGCGCGGACCGCCGAACTGGAGGAGAGCAATCGCCAGCTGCGCGAGGAGATGCACAGTCGCGCCCAGGCCGAGGAGCTGCTGCGCCAGGCGCAGAAGATGGAAGCCGTGGGCCAGCTCACCGGCGGCATCGCCCACGATTTCAACAACCTGCTGGCCGGCATCCAGGCCAGCCTGGATCTCCTGCGCCGCCGCCTGGCGCCGGAGGTCCTGGCCGGGGTCGGCAGTCTGCTCGACACCGCCACCCAGTCGGTCGGACGGGGCGCCAGTCTCACTCATCGACTGCTGGCCTTTTCCCGTCGCCAGACGCTCAATCCCCAGGCGGTCGACGTCGCCCGGCTGATCGGCGGCTTCCAGGAATTGCTGCTGCACAGCCTGGGTCCGCAGATCCGCTGCCAGCTCGAACTGGAGGCCGGACTCTGGCCGGTCGACGTCGATCCGCACCAGCTGGAAAACGCCCTGCTGAATCTGGCCATCAACAGCCGCGATGCCATGCCGGCGGGTGGCACCCTGACCATCCGCGCGCGCAACTGGGTGCAGTCCGACGCCGATCCGGGGCTGCCGGCGGGCGACTACCTCTTGATCGAGGTCGGCGACGATGGCGTGGGCATGGCGCCGGAGGTGCTGGAGCGGGTCTTCGAACCCTTCTTCACCACGAAGCCGGTGGGCCAGGGCTCGGGGTTGGGACTGTCCATGATCTATGGCTTCGTCCGCCAGTCGCGCGGCCAGGTGAGCGTGACCAGCGCGCCGGGGCAGGGCTGTCGGGTGAGCCTGCTGCTGCCGCGTCATCCGGCCCTGGCCGCCCAGGCACCCCAGCCGGTCGCCAGTGCCCCGACCGCCCGCGTTCTGCCCGGCGTCCGGGTGCTGCTGGTGGAAGACGATGCGGTCATCCGCGAATTGCTGGTGCAGGTGTTCGTCGACCTGGGCTGGGAGTATCGCGACGCCGTGGATGCCGAGTCGGCGCTGGCGGCCCTGCGCGAAGGCGAGGGCTTCGACCTGCTGATCACCGATGTCGGCCTGCCGGGGCTCAACGGCCGCTTGCTGGCCGGCGCGGCCCGTACCCTCAGGCCGCACCTGCCGATCCTCTTCATCACCGGTTATGCGGCGGGCAACGAGCCGCCCGTCCCGCTGGTCGGCGAGCGCATGGCGGTGCTGGGCAAGCCCTTCACCCTGGAAGCCTTCGTCGCCCAGGTGCAGGAGCTACTGGACGCGCCCGCCGCCCTGGCGCGCTGAAGCCTGGTCGCCGGTGCCGAACAGTGCCTGGCGGCCTGCGGGCGAGGTAAAGATGGCGTCGCCGTTGTGGCCCACGCCGGGCACCTCGATCAGCGCCTGGCGCAGCCCCGGATGGCGGCCCTGGAGATAGCGGTAGTAATTCAGCCCGCGGGCCAGGCGATAGGGGCCCTGGGCCTCGGCGGCGCAGCCCTTGTCCAGCGCCGGATGGTTGGGATCGGTGTCCTCGGCGCCCAGCAGATAGGTCAGGTCGAGTCCCGCATAGTGCTCTTCCAGGCTGGCGGCCGTGCGACCCGCGGCATAGGCCGGCAGGCCCTGCATGCCGTATTTCCAGGTGTCGAAGTCCGGGCAGCTGGCCGCCGCGGCGAAGGGCACGGGCTGGCCCTGGGCATCCGGACGACGGGTATCGAAATAGGCATAGGACGAGGGATTGGCCACCACGTATCTCAGGCGAATGCCCTGGGCGACGAGGGCCTGCTCGCCCTGGCCGAGCACGGCGTAGCGCTGCACCACCTGGCCACCGCCGGAATGTCCGGCGATCACCACCTCCTGCAGATTGGGCAGCAGCCGACGCTCCGCCAGACGGGCGAGCAGGGCATCGAACACCGCGAAGCTGCTCAGCGGCTGCGGACCCAGGGCGGGCTCGCCGCCCATCCAGGCATTGCCCTGCCAGCGCAGCAGGGTGTCCGGCAGCCGATGGCGTTGGACGTCCGTTTCATTGAGGAATTGCGGGGCGATCACCAGGGTGTCCGCCATGGCGCCGGCCGCTGTCGTGGCCGTTTCGCCGGAGCGAAAATAGGTCGCGGCATTGCGCAGGCGGCCATGCACGATGACCAGGGCGCGGCGGATTTCCGGATGGGGCCGGTCCCAGTCGGTGGACAGCTGCAGCGCGGCCTGCGCCTGGCCGATCGGCAGCCGGTCGCTGACGATACGGGCGACCCCCTCATGGGGCGCCGCCAGGGCGGAGCCCCAGGCCAGGGCCAGGCACAGCGCAAGCAGGCGACGCATCGGGGATCTCCCGCTAGAGGTCAGAGCGCCTTGGCGGCAAAGGTGTCGCAGCTCTCCACCTTGCCACTGTCGAAGCCGGTGCGGAACCACTTGACCCGCTGCGCGGAGCTGCCGTGGGTAAAGGAATCCGGTACCACGCGGCCCTGGGACTGGCGTTGCAGGCGATCATCGCCAATGGCGTTGGCGGCGTTCAGCGCCTTCTCCAGGTCCCCCGGCTCCAGCCAGTTCAGCCGCTTCTGGGCGTCGTTGGCCCAGACCCCGGCATAGCAGTCGGCCTGCAGTTCCAGGCGTACCGACAACCCGGTGGCACCCTCGGTGGGAATGCCACGGCGGCGCGCCGCTTCCATCTTGCTGGTGGTACCGGTGAGGTTCTGCACATGGTGGCCGACCTCGTGGGCGATCACATAGGCACGGGCGAAGTCGCCGTCGGCGCCGAAACGCTGCTGCAGTTCCTGGAAGAAGGTCAGGTCCAGGTAGACCTTGCTGTCCACCGGGCAATAGAAGGGACCGCTGGCCGCGGTGGCGCCGCCGCAACCAGATTGCACCTGGCCGTTGAACAGCACCAGCTTCGGCGGCTGATACTGCTCGCCATGGGCCTGGAAGATGCGCGTCCAGGTGTTTTCGGTCTCGCCCAGCACCACGCGGACGAAGTCCACCTGGCGATTGTCGGCCGGGGCGGTGGTCTCCTGCTGGCTCGGCGCGCTCTGGCCGCTGAGGCTGATCAGGTTGCCGAGGATCTGCGTCGGACTCTGGCCGCTGAGCAGGCCGAACACCACCACCAGGGCCACGCCACCCAGGCCGAGGCCGCCGCCGATCTTCATGCCGCGTCCACCGCTGGCCTGTTGCACGTTGTCGCTACGTTGTCCCTTGTCCCACTGCATGGCGGCCGCCTCGTGATTGTCGTTATCGCTTGCTTCTACCCGAAAAGCGTCTGCGCATCGGTGATGCTTCGTTGAGAAGCCCTTCGGAATGCTCATTTACCGCTCGTAAATTCCGCTTCCTCAGGACTTTTCGCCTCGCCTGACCTTCGCTCGACGACTTTTCGGACAGAAGCTAGGACCGCGGGGCGCGCCAAAAATGCGTTACCGGAAATGACAACGCCCGCGACGGGCGCGGGCGTTGTTGGCGGAGCGGAGCGCGGGATCAGGCCGCGGTCTGGCCCTGCTTGAGGCTCTGCATGTCGATCACGAAGCGGTACTTCACATCGCTCTTGAGCATGCGCTCATAGGCTTCGTTGATGTCCTGGATGGCGATCTGCTCGATGTCCGAGACGATGCCGTGCTTGGCGCAGAAGTCCAGCATCTCCTGGGTCTCGCGGATGCCACCGATGAGCGAACCGGCCAGCTGGCGGCGCTTCATCACCAGGTTGAAGACGCTGGGCGCCGGGTGCGGCTCGGCGGGTACGCCGACCAGGGTCATGGTGCCGTCCCACTTCAGCAGGGTGAGGAAGGCGTCCAGGTTGTGCGGCGCGGCCACGGTGTTGAGGATGAAGTCGAAGCTGTTCGCGTGGGCGGCCATCTCGTCTTCGTTCTTCGACACCACCACCTCGTCGGCGCCCAGGCGCAGGGCATCGTCCTTCTTGCCTGCGCTGGTGGTGAAGAGCACCACGTGGGCACCCATGGCATGGGCGATCTTGACGCCCATGTGGCCGAGGCCACCCAGGCCGACGATGCCGACCTTCTTGCCCGGGCCGACCTTCCAGTGGGCCAGCGGCGAGTAGGTGGTGATGCCGGCGCACAGCAGCGGCGCCACGGCGGCCAGGTTCTCGGTGTGGCTCACCTTGAGCACGAACTTCTCGTTGACCACGATGTGGTCGGAGTAGCCGCCCTGGGTGTTCTCGCTGCCACCGTAGAGGTTGCCGTTGTAGGTGCCGGTGAAACCGTTCTCGCAGTAGGACTCTTCACCGGCGTCACAGGGGGCGCAGTGCTGGCAGCTGTCGACCATGCAGCCGACGCCGACGGTGTCGCCGACCTTGAAGTTCTTCACGTGGGCACCGACCGCGGTCACCTTGCCGACGATCTCGTGACCGGGCACGGACGGGTACAGGGTGTTGTTCCACTCGTTGCGGGCAGTGTGCAGGTCGGAATGGCAGACGCCGCAGAAGAGGATGTCGATCTGCACGTCGTGGGCGCCGGGTTCGCGCCGCTCGAAGGAGAAGGGCGCCAGGGGCTGGTCGGCGGACTGGGCAGCGTAGCCTTGGGCTTGGCTCATGAGATACCTCATCTAGGTGGTGGAACTGAGTGGTGGAGCAGGGCGGCCAGGTTGGCCTGGCCCGGTGACAAACCGTCGATCCTGCTGAGCCAGAGCCGACGGCACCAATCGATCGTCTCGATAATCGTCATGCCGCCCATCGATGGAACTCAGGGACGAGCGGGCGTACGAGGTTTTACGACCGGGGTGTCCGAGCGGATGTTCCCGTCCGTGGCGCGGCGGCCGGGGCCACTGGTCGAGCGGTCGTGGTTAGCGCGAAAGCTTCGGCGCCACCGTGGGCAGCAGGCGACTGGCCAGGTGCTCCAGCAGCAGCCGGACCCGCGGCAGACTCTCGCGACTGCGCGGCCACACCAGGTTGATCGGCGAGCCCTCGACGCCGTGCTCGGGCAGCACGTCCACCAGGGCGCCGCTGGCTAGGTGCGTGGCGATCAGCCAGGTCGGCAACTGGGCGATGCCATGCCCGGCCAGGGCGGCCAGCACCTCGCCTTCGCCATCCCCCACCACCAGGCGCGGCTGGAAGATCCAGCGTTCGCTGTCGCCCGGCTGTTCGCCGCGCAGCTGCCAGGGGCTGATCAGGCCATCGGCCTGGCGAAAGCCGATGCACTGGTGATCGACCAGCTCGGCCGGGGTCCGGGGGCGGCCATGCTGGGCGAGATAGCCCGGGGCGGCGCAAAAGACCTGGCGCTGGGTACCGAGGAAGCGATGCCCCAGGCTGGCCGGCCAGGCATCGGAGCCGCCGATGCGCACCAGGATGTCGATGCCCTCGTGGACCGGATCGACGAAGCGATCCGACAGCGACAGGTCCGGTCGCAACAGCGGATAGCGGTGCAGCAGCTCTAGGATCAGCGGCAGCACATGCAGCCGGCCATAGGAGGCGGGCAGGTCGATGCGCACCCGGCCGTGGGGCTCGCCGTCCTGGGCGGCCAGGCCCACTTCGGCCTGTTCCAGCTCGGCCAGCACCCCGGTGCAGGTGCGATAGAAGCGGGTGCCGGCTTCGGTCAGGCTCAGCCGGCGGGTGGTGCGCTGGAACAGCCGCACGCCCAGCCGGCTTTCCAGCCGGGCCACGCTCTTGCCGACGGCCGAACCGGTGAGATTGAGGCGCTCGCCAGCCGCCGTGAAGCTGCCGAGATCGGCCACGGTGACGAAGACGTCGAGGCCCTTGAGGCGTTCGGAGGAATACAAGGCAGGCTCCCGATTGCGGAATCTGATTCCGGTTAAAAAGGAATTTATACCCAGGATACGCCGTTAATTCTCCAATAGGCTGGAATCAACCCTGAGACAAGGCACTCCCTTATCTACAGCGCCTGCGACCGCCGCAGGCCGTCTCCCATCCCTATCTGGAGGTTTCATGCGCAAGGGCACCGCTCTCATCGTCGGCGTGACCGGCATTTCCGGCTACAACCTGGCCAACACCCTGGTCGCCTCGGGCTGGACCGTCTACGGTCTGGCGCGCAAACCGGTGGCGCAGGAAGGCGTCATCCCGGTCGCCGCCGACCTGCTCGACGCCGAGTCCACCCGCCAGGCGCTGGCCGGTCTGCCGATCAGCCATGTGTTCTTCTGCACCTGGACCCGTCGCGCCACCGAGAAGGAAAACGTCGAGGCCAATGGCGCCATGATGGACAACCTCTGCCAGGCTCTGGACGGCGCGCCGCTCGAGCACCTGGCCCTGGTGACCGGCACCAAGCACTACCTGGGTTCCTTCGAGGAATACGGCAGCGGCAAGGCCGAGACGCCCTTCCGCGAAAGCGAGCCGCGCCAGGCCGGCGCCAACTTTTACTACACCCTGGAAGATATCCTCTTCGCCGCCGCCGAGCGCCATGGCTTCGGCTGGAGCGTGCACCGCTCCCACAGCATGGTCGGCCAGGCCAAGGGCACCAACGCCATGAACATGGGCCTGACCCTGGCGGTCTACGCCTCCCTGTGCAAGGCCACCGGCCAGCCCTTCGTCTTCCCCGGCTCCCGTACCCAGTGGGACGGCATCACCGACGTCACCGACGCCGCCCTGCTCGCGGAGCAACTGGAATGGGCCGCCCTGGCGCCGGCCGCGCGCAACCAGGCGTTCAACACCGTCAACGGCGACGTCTTCCGCTGGCGCTGGCTGTGGGGCGAGATCGCCGCCTTCTTCGACCTGGAGCCGGCGCCCTATCCCGAGCAGCCCATGCCGCTGGAAGCGCGGATGAAGGACGTGGCCCCGGCGCAGTGGCGCAAGCTCGCCGAGGAGCACGACCTGGTGGAAGCCGACGTCGACAAGCTGGCCTCCTGGTGGCACAGCGACGCCGACCTGGGCCGCGAGATCGAGTGCCTCAACGACATGACCAAGAGCCGCGACCTGGGCTTCTTCGGCTATCGCGACACCCGGGCGAGCTTTCTCGACCTCTTCACCCGGCTGCGGGCCCAGCGCCTGATTCCCTGAGCCGCTCTGGACCGCCGGTCCCCGTGAACGGGGGCGGCTGGCGGTTTTCAGAGGTTGCACGCGGGGCGCAGAATGCGAGCTCTTCTCGCAGGATGCGCCCCCATGCTCGACTCTCTGGTTGCCCTCGTTCCCGCCTTCAGCCCGCTCGACTGGCTGTTCATCGAAGCCATCGTGGTCCTGGCCTACCTGATCTTTGGCGTCGCCGGCTTCGGCAGCGCCCTGGTCGCCGGTCCCTTGCTCACCAGCTGGATGCCGCTGTCGCGCATCGTACCCCTGCTGGTGATGCTGGATTTTCTCGCCTCCTTCCACAACTGGCTCCCGGATCGCCGCGCCATTGCCGGACGTGAACTCAGGCGCCTGCTGCCCATGCTGCTGCTCGGCGCGGCCCTGGGCACCTACCTGCTGATGCGCACCGATGCCCGGTTGCTGATGCTCTGGCTGGGGCTCTTCGTGGTGGCCTATTCCACCTACAGCCTGCTCAGTCCCAAGGGCTTTCGCCAACTGGCGCCGGCCTGGTCGATCCCGGCGGGCGGGGTAGGGGGCTTGTGCGGCGCGCTGTTCGGCAGTGGCGGTTTCCTCTATGCGCTCTATCTGAATGGCCGCCTGGAAGACAAGAACGCCATCCGCGGTACCCAGAGTTTCCTCATCGGCTGCAGTGCCTCCATCCGCATCGTCCTGCTGCTGATCGCCGGCGCCTACAGCGATGGCAGCCTGCTGCTCCTGGCGGTTTGCCTGCTGCCCGCCATGCTGCTCGGCGGCTGGATCGGCCGCCACCTGCAGCGCCGCCTGTCCCGCGAACGCTTCACCCGCCTGGTGACCTGGCTGGTGCTGGTGTCGGGCGTGACCCTGATCGGGCGGTATTTGGCGGGGTAACCAACGAGCCTACGGTGGTCCGCTATCGAGTTTGGCGTTGTGATGATCGCGGCCATGCCGGTGCGCCGTAGCGACCGCTCCTACAGTGACCGGTGACTCCGTAGGAGCGGCCCATGGCCGCGATGCTCTCAGACGCCGTAGCCTGGGGTGGAAAACCGCGTAGCGTTTTCCACGCGACGCTGCCACCTCGGGAACTCCCAAGCCGATCCACCTCTCCGCTCTACAACACCCGTGGCGGAGATCCCCCATGCTCACCTCCATCCAGGCCGGCGTCCTGGACGTCGCCTACCAGGTCCAGGGCCCGGACGCCGGCCATCCGGTCCTGCTGCTGCATGGCTTTCCCTATGACATCCACGCCTACGCCGAGGTGGCCGATGAACTGGCCGCCGCTGGCTGCCGCGTCCATGTGCCCTTTCTGCGCGGCTATGGCGCGACCCGCTACCTGAGCGCCGACACCCCGCGTTCCGGCCAGCAGGCCGCCCTGGCCCATGACGTCCTGGCGCTGCTCGACGCCCTGGGCCTGGAGCGGGCGACCCTGGCCGGTTACGACTGGGGTGGTCGCGCCGCCGGTATCGTCGCCGCCCTCTGGCCGGAACGGGTGAGCGGGCTGGTGCTGGGCGACGGCTATCCGATCCAGGACATCGCAGCCGCTGCCACCCAGCCTGCCGAACCGGCGGCGGAGCTGCGCTATTGGTACCAGTACTACTTCCATGGCGAGCGAGGTCGCGCCGGACTGGCGAAACATCGCCGCGAATTCTGTCGACTGCTCTGGTCGCTGTGGTCACCCAGCTGGCGCTTCAGCGACGCCACCTACGCCCTTACCGCCGCGGCCTTCGACAACCCCGATTTCGTCGATACCGTGATCCACTCCTATCGCCACCGCTACGGTCTGGCCCCGGACGATCCGGCCTATGCCGAGACCGAGCGCCGGCTCGCCGCTCAGCCACCCATCCGCGTGCCCACCACGGTATTGGCCGGTGCCGACGATGGGGTCACTGCGGTGCAGGATGAAGCCGGGGTAGCGCAGCACTTCAGCGGACCCTTCCGCTACGAGGTGCTGCCCGGCTGCGGCCACAACATCCCCCAGGAAGCCTCCGCCGCCTTCGCCGCCGCGGTAAGGGAGCGCCTGCCGTAGGTTGGGTTGAGACAGCATCAGCGTCGAAGTCCAACAGCGTTCAAGCCTGGACAATGTCGGGCTTCGCTGCGCTCAACCCAACCTACGAGGCGTGCGCCGCCTTTCCCCCTCTGCCTCTGGGAGAGGGCTGGGGTGATACGGCTTCATCGTCGAAGCTCAACAAGGGCGGTAACGCCAAGACGGTGGAAAACGCTGCGCGGTTTTCCACCCTACAGAGCGCTGCGTAGGGTGGATAACGGCGCAGCCTTATCCACGCGATCCACGCGCCCCCAAGCCTACCGCCCCAACACCTCCGGGTTGGCCAGGCCGGTCGGTTCGCCGCTGAAGAAGCCCACCAGGTTGGCGAAGGCCTCGCCGAAATAGAGTTCGTAGCTGTGCTTTTCCACATAGCCCAGGTGCGGGGTGCAGAGCACCTGGGGGTGGGCGAGCAGGGGATCGTCCGGCGCCACCGGTTCCTGCTCGAAGACATCCAGCGCCGCCTGGCCAGGGTGGCCCAATTCCAGCGCCGTGAGCAGGGCACCGGGTTCGATCAGGCCGGCGCGGGCGGTGTTGACCAGCAGGGCGCTCTTCTTCATCCGCGCCAGGTCCTCGGCGCGCACGCAGCCGCGGCTGCGCTCGCTGTATCTCAGATGCAGGCTGATGACATCGGCCTCGGCGAAAAAGGCCTCCTGGCTGGGCGCCGCGCGATGGCCGTCGGCTTCGGCGCGGGCGCGCGAGGCCTCGCTGCCCCAGACCAGCACCGGCATGCCGAAGGCCTGGCCGTAGCGCGCCAGGCGCTGGCCGATCTTGCCGTAGCCCCAGATGCCGAGGATCTGCCCGTCCAGCCGTTCGCCCAGATTGACCTGCCAGCGCCCGGCATAGAGGGCGTCGATGGCCGGCTTGAGCTTGCGGCGGGCCATGAGGATCAGCGTCCAGGTCAACTCGGCGGTGGAGACCGGCGAGCCACTGCCTTCGCACACCGCCACGCCCTGGCGGGTGCAGGCGGCCACGTCGAGATGGGCGGTGGCCTTGCCGGTCTGGCTGATCAGCTTGAGCCGCGGCAGGTGCGCCAGTAGCTCGGCGTCGATGCGGGTCCGCTCGCGGGTCAGCACCAGGGCATCGGCGTCACGGAAGCGCTCCACCAGCACCCTGGGATCGCGTTCGGCGTCGTGATAGAGCGTCACCTGATGCCCGGCGCGCTGGAGCAGGGGATAGCAATCCAGGGTTTCGACGACGTGCTGGTAGTCGTCCGGGATGACGATATGCATGGCGAGCTCCGTTGTTGTTCTGGATCGCCAGTGGAGCACCTGCGGGGTCGTCCGACAAGATGGGGCGCAACGGTGGACGAAGCTGTGCCCTTGTCCACCCTAGCGATAGCCTGGAAAACCGCGCAGCGTTTTCCGGGGCCTGCGTCTAATAGGGAATCACCAGCGGCGTACCCGCCAGGGGATTCTCGATCACTGCGCATTTGAGGCCGTACAGCGCCTCGATCAGCTCGGGGGTGACGATCTCCGCCGGCGGGCCCTCGGCGAGGATGCGGCCGGCGCGCAGGGCGATGATGTGGTCGGCGTAGCGGCAGGCCTGGTTGAGGTCGTGCAGCACCGCCACCAGGGTGCGGCCGCCTTCGCGGTTGAGGCGGCAGAGCAGCTCCATCAGCTCCACCTGGTGGGCGATGTCGAGAAAGGTGGTGGGTTCGTCGAGCAGCAGCAGCGGGGTCTCCTGGGCCAGTGCCAGGGCGATCCAGACGCGCTGGCGCTGGCCGCCGGACAGACTGTCCACCGCCCGCTCGGCCAGCTCCAGGGTGTTGGTGGCTTCCAGGGCGTGCTGCACCGCGCGCTCGTCGGCATCGGTCCAGCCGGCGAAGGCCTGGCGATGCGGGTGCCGACCGCGCGCCACCAGGTCGCTGACCAGGATGTCGTCCGGCGCCACCGCGCTCTGCGGCAGCAGGCCGATGCGACGGGCCACCTCGCGGGTCGGCAGGTCCTGGATCAGCCGGCCGTCCAGGCGCACCTCGCCGGCACGGGGACGGATCAGCCGCGCCAGACTGCGCAGCAGGGTCGACTTGCCACAGCCGTTGGGGCCGATGATGACGGTGAAGCGGCCATCGGGCAGCCGCACATCGAGGTCGGCGCAGATCGGCTGGCCGCCGTAGCCGACGGTGAGACCGTGGGCGGCGAGGCGACTGGAAGGGGCGTCTTGGCTCATGAGGTCCGCCGCCATTCGCGGCTCAGCAAAAAGATCAGATAGAGGCCACCCAGGGCGCCGGTCAGCAAGCCGACCGGAATCTGGAAGGGCGCCAGCAGCCGCTGGGCCAGCAGGTCGGCCAGGGCGGTGAGACAGGCGCCGAGCAGGGCGGGAGCGAGGATGCCGAGATCGGCGCTGCGGGTCAGGCGCCGGGCCAGCTGGGGCGCCGCCAGGGCGACGAAGCCGATGGGACCGGCGGTGGCGATGGCCAGGGCGGCCAGGGCCACGGCAACCGCCAGCAGCAGATTCTGGCTGGGCAGCACGGCCAGGCCCAGGGCCCGGGCCAGGTCGTCGCCCAGCTCCAGCAGGCGCAACCGCCGCGCCAGCCAGGCGGCCAGCGGCAGGAGCAGCAGGCAGCCGGCGAGCAGGGTCAGGGTGCGACTCCAGGTCAGCATGTCCAGGCTGCCGAACAGCCAGAGCCGAGCCTCCTGGGCTTCGTCCAGTTCGGCGCGGGTCAGCAGGTATTCGTTGAGCGAGGCGAGCAGGGCGCTGACGGCGATGCCCAGCAGGATCATCCGCTCGCCGCGGATCCCGGCCAGGGCCGCGAGGCCGGCTACCAGTACCGCGGCCAGCAGCCCGCCGCCGAGGGCACCCAGCATCAGCGCCGCGCCGCCCAGTTGCAGCCAGAGCAGGGTGATCAGGGCGCCACTGGCCGAGCCGACGGTGAAGCCCACCAGGTCCGGACTGGCCAGGGGATTGCGCGCCAGGCGCTGGAAGATGGCGCCGCTGGCGCCCAGGGCGGCGCCGACGCCAAAGGCCGCCAGCAGCCGCGGCAGGCGCAGATCCAGCAGGATCAGACTGGCCAGGGCATCGCCCCGACCGAGCAGGGTGACCGCCACCCGGTGCGGCGCCGGGGCGAAGGCGCCACCGGTGAGGGTCAGGGCGCAGATGCCGATGGCCGCCAGCAGAAGCAGCAACAGGCAGGCCTTGAAGCGCGCCGAGCGGCGGGGAGCGAAGCGATGACGACTCAAGGGCGCACCCGCCGGGCGGAACGGATGATCAGCGCGAGCAGCACCGGGGTACCGAGCAGGGCGCAGACGATCCCGGCTTCCAGCTCGCCCGGCAGGGCCACGCGGCGGCCCAGGGTATCGGCCAGCAACAGCAGATTGGCGCCGGCCAGGGGCGCCAGGGCCAGGATCCAGCGCCAGTCGGCGCCCACCAGCAGGCGCAGGGCATGGGGCACCACCAGGCCGAGAAAGCCGATGGGTCCGGCCACCGCGGTGGCGGCGCCGCACAGCAGCACGATGGCGACGAAGGCCAGCAGCCGCAGTTGCCCCGGTCGGGCGCCCAGGGCGCGACCCAGGTCGTCGCCCAGGGCCAGGGCATTGAGACGGCTGCCCAGGGGCAGACCCAGCGCCAGGCCGATCAGCAGCAACGGCAGGATGCCGAGGGCGCCGCCCGGCGTCTGGCCGCTCAGGGCGCCCACCGCCCAGAAGCGGTAGCTGTCGAACACCGCGCTGTCGAACAGGGTGATGATGCCGGTGCAGGCGTTGAGGCTGGCGCTGAGGGCGATACCGGCCAGGATCAACCGTATGGGCTGACCACGGGCCGGGGCACTGCCACCGAGCAGATAGACCAGGCCGGCGGCCAGGGCCGCTCCCAGCAGGGCACAGGCCAGGCGCGTCGGGGCATCGTCCAGCCCCACCAGCGACAACCCGGCCACCACGGCGAAGGCCGCCCCGGCATTGATCCCCAGCAATCCGGGATCGGCCAGCGGATTGCGCGTCAGCGCCTGCATCAGGGCACCGGCCAGGCCCAGGGCGGCGCCCACCAGCAACCCGAGCAGGGTGCGCGGCAGGCGCAGCTGCCAGAGCACCACGGCGTCGGTAGAGTCATCGGGCGCGACGAGCAGGTGCAGGATCTGCGCCGCCGACAGCGACCGCGCCCCTATGCCCAGACTCGCCACCACCGCCAGCGCCAGCACGATCAGCAACAGGACCAGCACCAGGCCACCGCGGGCCGCGGATGCTCGTTGCGCCAGAGGCGCGGGGCGGGCCGATGCGGTCATGTCACCCCCAGGGCGCCGGCGACCGTGCTGATCACCTGGCGCGCGGCGAGGGGGCCGGCGTTGAGATAGAAGGCGTCGGTGTCCACGCGGATGGCTCGGGACTGGCTCACCGCAGTGAGTCGAGGCCACAGCGGCTGTCGCGCCAGGCTGGCCAGGGCGGTGCCCTGCTCGGCATAGAACAGCCAGTCGGCGTCGGCCAGGTCCAGCAACTCGGCGCTGACATCCCGCGAGGTGCCCTTGAAGCGCTGCGCCGCCGGACTGGTCATGCCCATCGCCTGCAGCAGCCCGCCGGCAAAGGAATCCGCGCCCATCAGGCGCAGTCTAGCGCCGCTGGAAAACAGCAGGGAGGCGGAGGGTGGCTGGGCGCCGAAGCGCTGCGCCAGGCCGGCCAGCTCGAGATCCAGGTCCGCCAGCAGGCGCTCGGCCTGCTGCCGGCGGCCCAGGGCATCGGCCAGCAGCAGGAAATCCGGTCGCCAGTTGCCGCCGGTGCCGCGCGCCACCACCGTGGGGGCGATGCGCGAGAACAGCTCCAGACCGCCGGCCTTGAGCACGGTGCGATTGAGCACGATCAGATCCGGAGCCAGGCGCGCCAGGGCTTCCAGATCCGGTGCCTGACGACTGCCCAGATCGACCATGGCCTCCAGCTCCTGCGCGCGGCTGGCGAGGGCGGTGCGCAGATAGCCTGGCGCCAGTTCGCGATTGTCCACCCGGGTGGTGCCCGCCGGGATCACGCCCAGGCTCAGGGCGGCGTCCAGCTGGCCGGTGGAGATCACGGCCACCCGCTGGGGTTGGCGCGGGATCAGGGTGCTGCCCACCACATGCTCCACCTGCCGCGGAAAGTCGCCATCAACGACCGCTGCACGCGCGAACACCCGACCGGACAGGCCGGCGAGCAGGACGGTACCGGTGGCGAAGTGCAGAAGGGTGCGGCGATCGAGCATGAGGGGGACTGGCTGAAGACGGAAAGAGGCCCGCCAGGCGGGCCGAGGCCCCGTGGCGGGGCGGCTAGGATAGAGCATCAGCACCTGGCTGACATCCGCTGTCCATTGCCTCTTTCCGGCTCAGGGCGATTTTCTTCGCCCGCTCTCGGCGGTGCTGTCGCCTCCATTGTTCCGAGCCGCCAGATCGCGCGAAAGCCACGGGACCCCAACGTCTGGGCAGGCAGGGATCCCGCGGCCGGGTGCCGGGCCCTAGCTGCCGATGCCGCGCGGACCGGCGGACACCGTACCGGCCACGTCCTGCAGATCCTGGATGCCCACCAGTTGGATCAGCGAATCGGCGGCGTCGATCTGACCGGTATCGCCCACGTTATGCAGAACGTAGGTGTCCGAGCCATAGTGAAAGACCGCGGCACGCTCGTTGTAGGCCATGGATTGCGCCACCTGTTGCAGTGCGCCGTACAGGCTGGTGGCGCCCTTCAGAGCCGCATCCGCCACCGTGGTGACCGCCTCGGGTTTCTGGATCGAAAAACCGAAGATGAGCTGGTCTTCACTGGCCTGGTAGTCGGTAATCGTGACGTGGTTGGCCGCCAGAGAGCGATTGGCGGCGGCGCTGCTGCTGCCATCGAAGTTGGCCAACGTGCCGTTGCCCAGGGTGTCGACGATGAGGTAGTCCCGGCCTTCACCCAGGGTGATGGTAGCGCCGTGACCGTAGTTGCCCCTTACGGTGGCATTGTGCGCCGCGCCGCCCTTTTCGATGGACAGGTCGATGGAGTCTCCACCCGCACCGGCGTTGATTACCATATCGGCCTGCTGGATGTAGGCCGAGATATCGTCCCCACCGGCACCCGTGTCTATCGTCAACGGCTTCACCCTGGAATTGCCGAGCGCGGCGACGCTGTCCAACTCCGCTGCGGCGATGGTGCTGACATAGAGAAAATCGCCCGCGCTGCCAGTCGTTACCGTCTTGAGAAAGGCGCTCTCGCTACGCACGTCGGGGCCATCGCTTCTGTAGGCATTGGTCAGGTCGATGAACAGGCCGACGGTGGACTGGGAGCCGTCGAACGTCTGCAGCCCGTCGAAGTTGCTCAGGTCGACGTGAGACCACAGGTTGAGGTCATTGGTGGGCACATCGGTGAGGCTGACGGTCAACTTGGCAATGCTCGAATCCAGCGAGGTGTCTCCCGGTGTGGTGCCGCGGGTATGGCCATCCAGGAGCGTTCGTTGCTCTTCGTAGTGACCGATGAGGTTCACTTCATTCAGTGTGGAGCCTGCCGTGTAGTGCGGACCGTTGGCGTCGAAGGTCTTGGCGAAACCGACCTTGGCCGCGGCGGCGTTGATGTCGAGGGTAAGGCGCGGCTGGTTCTGGAAGGCGTAGTAGCTGACGCCATCGAAGGTACCGGCCGGCGTGGCGGGTACGGCGGCCTGGGCTGCCCTGGCAAAGGCGGCGGAAGGATTGGAGAGGGTCTGGTCAGCGTCTAGCGGATGTTGCTTGGCAGTCATGGCGTTCATCCTTGGTGAAAGTCAGGTTGAGCGCTCGCTGAACTTGCTCAGAAGAGCAAACGACTTGAACAAACGAACGTGGGCTGGACAGTGCCTGCCTTTCCACGCCCCGTCAGTGAACCATGCCTCATTCGTTGGCGCTGAAAGACGTTGCCGGAAGGGGGCATCGCACCTCTCAGCCCTCGGCCTGTTTCGCACGCTGAGGGCTAAGAGGTAGACGTATTCCCTGGATCAGAAGCTCACCATGGCACTCAGCCGCGCCGTCCGCGGCTCGCCTACGGCCACCTGCAGCGGGCTGTTGGCGCTCGACGGGTAGTACTGCTTGTCGAACAGGTTGTCGACGTTGAGCTGCAGGCGGGTCTGGTAGCCGGTCACCGGCAGGTCCCAGCGTAGGAAGGCGTCGGCCACGGTGTAGCTGCTCATGTAGAAGCTGTTGGCCGCATCGCCGGCCCGCTCGCCGACGTAGCGCGCGCCACCGCCGAGGTGCCAGCCACCCAGGTTGGACGGCACCAGCAGGTGGTGGGTCAGGTAGAGGCTGCCGCTGTGCTTGGGCGCCTGCGTCAGGCGATTGCCCTCGTTGCTGGGATCGTCGAGCACCTCGGTGTGATCGTAGGCATAGGTGGCGACGACGTCCCAGCGCTCGGCCAGGCGACCGGTGAGATCCACCTCCACGCCACGCGAGCCGACCTTGCCGGCGGCTTCGCTGACATTGAGCCTACCCGTCGGTACCACGACATTGGTCTTTTCAATGTCATAGAGCGCCACGTTCAGATTGAGCCCGGGTGCGAGGTCATACTTGGCCCCCACTTCGTAGCTACGGCCTTCCTCCGGATCGAAGGTATTGCCGGAGCCGTCCTGGGTGTTCGGGACAAAGGAGCGGCTGTAGTTGCCGTAGAGCGACAGCGTATCGGTGGCCTGGAACACGACACCGGCCAGCGGCAGCAGGGCGTTGTCCTGGCGATCCAGGGTTTCGCGACGGCTGCTGCCGGTGCCCACGCGACCGTACTGGTCGAAGTGCTGATAGCGACCGCCCAGTACCAGGATCCAGCGATCGTTCAGATGCCAGTTGTCCTTGACGTAGAGCGAGGTGGATTCCAGTTCGCTGACCAGATCGCTGGTCGCGGGATCGACCCGGCTGGGCGCAGCCAGGCGACCATAGCTGGGATTGAAGATGTTGAAACTCGGTGTGGTGCCCGTGTTGCGGTAGGTCTTGCCACGCACCTGATTGTTGTCTTCGTGGTCGACACCGACCAGCAGATCGTGCCGTTGGCCGAACAGCTCCTGGCGACCGACAAAGTCCCAGCTGGCGTACTTGGTCTCATAGTCATAGTGCCCGCCATTCGCCTGGCGATTCAGCTGGCCAGTGGTCGCCAGTTGATTGGACGTTTGCGGCTGAGCGAACGAAAGCCCATAGCGGTCGTTGTTCCAGGCATAGGTCAAACGGGTCTTCCAGTCATCGCTGAGCTGATACTCGTAGCGCGCACTGGCGGTCTCGGTGATACCGCTCGTAGAGGCCCATTTCTCGTCCAACCGCTTGTCATAATCGATGTCAGCCGGATGCCCATTGACGAACACCGTCCCCCGATCCACCGGGCCGGTGTAATCGTTGTAGGAATAGGCCAGGGTCAGGCTGGCGCGCTCGCCGGTCCAGGACAGCGACGGCGCCACCAGGGTGTGCTGATCCACCCCGTAGTTGCGCCAGTAGTCCTCGCTCTGCCGTTCGGCGATCAGCCGATAGGCGAAGCCGCTGTCGCCCAGGGGACCGGTGGTGTCGACGCCGAGATTGCCGCCGCCTTCGCTGTAGGCCGAGCCGCTCAAAGTGGTGCGCTGTTGATACTGCGGTTGTTTGCTGACCACGTTGATCAGGCCGCCGGGCTCCAGGGCGCCATAGAGCAGAGAGGCGGGGCCCTTCAGGACTTCCACGCGCTCGGCGGTGGCGTCGAAGTTGTGCGACAGATTCGAGCGCACCCCGTCGCGGAAGATGGAGCCGTCGGCGTTGGTGCCGAAGCCGCGTTTGACGAAGGCATCCTTGGTCCCGGCCAGGGTGTTGCTCTGGGTCACGCCGCTGACGAATTTCGAGGCATCGTCCAGGGTCCGCACCTCGTAGTCCTGGATCAGCTGCGGAGTCACGGTCTGCACCGACTGCGCCTCTTCCTTGATCGGCACATCGCTCTTGCTCGCGGTCGAGGCCCGGGTCGCGCGATAGCCCTGGTCGGCCTCGGTAGCCGGGGCGGAAATGTCCATGGGCGCGAGGCTGGCGTTTTCCGCGGCCAGGAGGCCCGAACTGGTCGCCAGGGCCAGGGTGCTGAAGGCGAAGGGCGCGAAACGGCGAAGGGCTCTGGGCGGCGTGTTCAAGGGCGATCTCGAGAGGGGCGGGGAAAGTGGCGGCGATTCTATGTTGATAGTCATTCTCACGTAAATCGAATCCTCTTACCGTTGGTGTCCAGGTCCGTTGCCGCCCATCCCCAAGCGCAGGTATAATGTCGCGCTCCTAAATTTTCCCGCCCGGGAGCGCCCGCCATGCTGCGCATCAGCCAAGAAGCCCTGACGTTCGACGACGTTCTCCTCATCCCCGGCTATTCGGATGTCCTGCCGAAAGACGTCAGTCTCAAGACCCGCCTGACCCGTGGCATCGAGCTGAACATTCCCCTGGTGTCCGCCGCCATGGACACCGTGACCGAGTCCCGTCTGGCCATCGCCATGGCCCAGGAAGGCGGCATCGGCATCATCCACAAGAACATGACCGTCGAGCAGCAGGCCGCGGAAGTCCGCAAGGTCAAGCGCTTCGAGGCCGGCGTGGTGAAGGACCCCATCACCATCGACGCCGACGCCAGCGTGCGCGACCTGTTCGACCTGACCCGTATGCACAACATCTCCGGCGTTCCTGTGCTGTCCGGTCGTGACCTGGTCGGTATCGTCACCTCCCGCGACGTGCGCTTCGAGACCCGTCTCGACGTGCCGGTGCGCGAAGTCATGACCCCCAAGGATCGCCTGGTCACCGTGCGCGAAGGCGCCGACAAGCAGGAAGTCCGCGAGCTGCTGCACAAGCACCGCATCGAGAAGGTGTTGATCGTCGACGAAGCCTTCGCCCTCAAGGGCATGATGACCGTCAAGGACATCGAAAAGGCCAAGGCCTACCCCAACGCCAGCAAGGACGACGCCGGTAGCCTGCGCGTCGGCGCAGCCGTCGGTACCGGTGCCGAGACCCCCGAGCGCGTGGCCGCCCTGGTCGCCGCCGGCGTCGACGTCATCGTGGTCGACACCGCCCACGGTCACTCCAAGGGCGTGATCGAGCGCGTGCGCTGGGTCAAGGAGACCTATCCGCAGGTCCAGGTCATCGGCGGCAACATCGCCACCGCCGAAGCCGCCAAGGCCTTGGCTGACGCCGGCGCCGACGCGGTCAAGGTCGGCATCGGCCCGGGCTCCATCTGCACCACCCGCATCGTCGCCGGTGTCGGCGTGCCGCAGATCTCCGCCATCGCCAACGTCGCCGCCGCCCTCGAAGGCACCGGCGTCCCGCTGATCGCCGACGGCGGCATCCGCTTCTCCGGTGACCTGTCCAAGGCCATCGTCGCCGGTGGCTACTGCGTGATGATGGGCTCCATGTTCGCCGGTACCGAAGAGGCCCCGGGCGAGGTCGAGCTGTTCCAGGGCCGCTCCTACAAGTCCTACCGTGGCATGGGCTCCCTGGGCGCCATGTCCCAGACCCAGGGCTCCAGCGACCGCTACTTCCAGGATTCCGCCTCCGGCGCCGAGAAGCTGGTTCCCGAAGGCATCGAAGGGCGCGTCCCCTACAAGGGCCCGCTGGCGGCGATCATCCACCAGCTGATGGGTGGCCTGCGTGCCTCCATGGGCTACACCGGTTGCGCCACCGTCGAGCAGATGCGTACCAAGCCGCAGTTCGTGCGCATCACCGGCGCCGGCATGGCCGAATCCCACGTCCACGACGTACAGATCACCAAGGAAGCGCCCAACTACCGCGTGGGCTGATTTCCAACCTGTTTCTACGTTGCGATTCGGGGCTGTCTAGACAGCCCCGAATCGTCTGAACCTAGCGCTATCGAGACCTGGCCATGTCCCAAGACATCCACGCCCACCGCATTCTCATCCTCGACTTCGGCTCCCAGTACACCCAGCTCATCGCCCGCCGCGTGCGCGAACTGGGCGTCTATTGCGAGCTGCACCCCTTCGACATGGACGACGCCGACATCCGTGCCTTCGCTCCGCGCGGCATCATCCTCGCCGGTGGTCCCGAGTCGGTCCATGAGGCAGGCAGCCCCCGCGCACCCAAGGCCGTGTTCGACCTGGGCGTGCCCCTGTTCGGCATCTGCTACGGCATGCAGACCATGGCCGAGCAGCTCGGCGGCAAGGTCGAAGGCTCCAACATCCGTGAATTCGGCTACGCCAAGGTCGATGTGGTCGGCAAGAGCCGCCTGCTCGAAGGCATCGAAGACCACATCGACGACGACGGCGTGCTCGGTCTGGACGTCTGGATGAGCCATGGCGACAAGGTCGGCAAGCTGCCGGACGGCTTCCACATCGTCGCCAGCACCCCCAGCTGCGCCATCGCCGCCATGGGTGACGACGAGCGCGGCTGGTACGGCGTGCAGTTCCACCCCGAGGTGACCCACACCAAGCAGGGCGGGCGCATCCTCTCGCGCTTCCTCAAGGACATCTGCGGCTGCGAAGCCCTCTGGACCCCGGCCAACATCGTCGAGGACGCCATCGCCCAGGTGCGCGCCCAGGTCGGCAGCGCCAACGTGCTGCTGGGCCTCTCCGGCGGCGTCGACTCCTCCGTGGTCGCGGCCCTGCTGCACAAGGCCATCGGCGACCAGCTGACCTGCGTCTTCGTCGACAACGGCCTGCTGCGCCTGCACGAGGGTGACCAGGTGATGGCCATGTTCGCCGAGAACATGGGCGTCAAGGTGATCCGTTCCAACTCCGAGCAGCGCTTCCTGACCAACCTGGAAGGCGAAGCCGACCCGGAGAAGAAGCGCAAGATCATCGGCCGCACCTTCATCGACGTCTTCGACGCCGAAGCCAGCAAGCTCGACAACATCAAGTTCCTGGCCCAGGGCACCATCTACCCCGACGTCATCGAGTCGGCCGGCGCCAAGACCGGCAAGGCCCACGTCATCAAGTCCCACCACAACGTCGGCGGCCTGCCCGAGGAGATGAACCTCAAGCTGGTCGAGCCGCTGCGCGAACTGTTCAAGGACGAGGTGCGCAAGATCGGCCTGGAGCTGGGCCTGCCCTATGACATGGTCTACCGCCACCCCTTCCCGGGCCCGGGCCTGGGTGTGCGTATCCTCGGCGAAGTGAAGAAGGAGTACGCCGACCTGCTGCGTCGCGCCGACGACATCTTCATCACCGAGCTGCGCAAGGCCGACTGGTACCACAAGGTCAGCCAGGCCTTCGTTGTCTTCCAGCCGGTGAAATCCGTCGGCGTGGTCGGCGATGGCCGCCGCTACGCCTGGGTCGTCGCCCTGCGCGCGGTGGAAACCATCGACTTCATGACCGCCCGCTGGGCCCATCTGCCCTATGAGCTGCTGGAAAAGGTCTCCAACCGCATCATCAACGAAATCGACGGCATCTCCCGCGTCACCTACGACGTCTCGAGCAAGCCGCCGGCGACGATTGAGTGGGAGTGATGGCTAGAGCCAGTAAGCCCTGGTTCTAGCTTGTGCGGCAAACAATAAGGCCCGGATCGTATCCGGGCCTTATTGTTTTGAGGTTGTCAGCGCTTTTTAGCACGCTCGCGGCTGGCTAGGTCCAGGAAAGTTGGTCTAGAGCTCGAGGTTCTTCCCGCGAGACTGATAGTCTTTCAATCCTTTACCAGACGGCGATTGGATAGATATTGTGACCAGCATCGCATTAGGTGTGGTGTTGAGTTGTCCGCAGAAAGGATCGCCGCACCTGTTACTTTCGCTGTCCGCTCTGGCAAAGGACGGCCGTTCGATTTCGCGTAAGGCTGAAGCATGGATAAGAAAGCGCTTTCCGAAAGGGATATCTGCAGCAAGTTCATTTCCCCCGCGATTGGCAAGGCCGGCTGGGATCTGCACAGACACCTGCACCATCGAACATAAACGTAGCCGCTATGTGAACACCGCCGAAGACGAGCGCGCCTTGCAGGCCAGTATCTTCGGCGTGGAAAAGAAGCCGCTGCCACATCTGCTCGCCACCACCAATATGATCCTGCATGGCATTGAGGTGCCCAGCCAGATCAAGCATGACAACACCCTGGCACGTCCACTGATCAGTTGGGGCCCTGGTGAACGAGTCGACTGCATCGTCGCCAACCCACCCTTCGGCGGTATGGAAGAGGATGGTATCGAAACCAACTTCCCCCAGGCCTTCCGTACGCGTGAGACGGCCGACCTCTTTCTGGTGCTGATCATGCATCTGCTCAAGGACGGTGGCCGTGCGGCCGTGGTGCTACCGGATGGCTTCCTCTTCGGTGAAGGCATCAAGAGCCGCATCAAGGAAAAACTGCTCACCGAATGCAACCTGCACAGCATCGTTCGCCTGCCCAATGGCGTGTTCAACCCCTACACCGGCATCAAGACCAATCTGCTGTTCTTCACCAAGGGCACGCCTACCAAGGACGTCTGGTTCTACGAGCACCAATATCCGGCGGGCTATAAGAGCTACTCCAAGACCAAGCCCATGCGCATCGAGGAGTTCGCCGTCGAGGAGGCTTGGTGGGGCAGTGAAGCCGATGGCTTTGCCGCGCGGGTGGAGAATGAGTTCGCCTGGAAGGTCGGCTTCGAAGAGCTGAAAGCCCGCAACTGGAACCTGGACTGCAAGAACCCGCACGTCGGTGAGCAGATCAGCCACGACCCGGACGAGCTGCTGCGTGACTATGCCCAGTTGCAAGGTGAAATCGACGCCTTGCGGGACCAGCTCAAGGCCGTGCTGGCCGAGGCGCTGGAGCGGGCATGAGTCAGCAATGGCGTTACAGCGTGGAGCTTGCTGTTCACAACGGTTCTCCAGTTGTTGCAAAAAGTGCAACTACAAAAAAATTCTTAGCCGTTCAAATTTCGGGCAATGTGCAAAATGTGCACATTGCCGCCTCTCGGAAATCGTTCACCTTGGAGGCTTGTGCATGACCGCCTTGCTCACCGACAACCTGCCACTGCTGGCCGGCGCGCCCAATGGCATCAAAAAGCTGCGCGAACTGATTCTGGAGCTGGCCGTGCGCGGAAAGTTGGTGCCGCAAGATCCGAATGATGAGCCGGCCAGTGAGTTGCTGAAGCGCATCGCTGAACAAAAGGCGCGGTTGGTGGCAGAGAGCAAGATCAGGAAGCAGAAGCCGCTGGCGAAGATTGCGGACCAAGAAAAGCCATTCGTCATACCCACTGATTGGGAGTGGGTAAGGCTTGATTCTCTGCTCCAGAAAATTGGGGCCGGTAGCACTCCATTAGGCGGGAAGCAGGCTTACGTGGCTAAGGGGGTCAAATTCCTTCGATCTCAGAACGTTTGGAATGAAGGACTTCGTCTTAATGACGTTGCTTTCATACCTGAAGCGACACACCAAAAAATGTCAGGAACACATGTTGAAGCAGGTGACCTGCTCTTCAATATCACAGGCGCGTCCATTGGGCGCTGTGCCGCAGTTCCTTCTAACTTTGATACAGGTAACGTTAGTCAGCACGTAACTATTATCCGGCCAGTTTCAAGCAACACTCAGCCGTTCCTTCATGTGGTGCTGGTCTCGCAACTGGTCCAGCAGACCGTTATGGATGTGCAGGTAGGGGTTTCGCGTGAAGGCCTCAGCATCGGGAAGCTGTCTCAATTCCTAATACCTTTCCCCCCCGAAGCCGAACAACACCGCATCGTCGCCAAAGTCGATGAGCTGATGGCTCTGTGCGACCGGCTGGAAGCCCGTCAGGCCGATGCCGACAGCGCCCATGCCCAACTGGTGCAGACGCTGCTGGACAGCCTGACCCAGGCCCGCGATGCCGAGGACTTTGCGCAAAGCTGGCAGCGCCTGGCCGAACACTTCCATACCCTGTTCATAACCGAATCGAGTATCGATGCCCTGAAGCAAAACCTATTGCAACTGGCGGTGATGGGAAAATTGGTGCCGCAAGATCCTAATGATGAGCCGGCCAGTGAGTTGCTTAAGCGCATTGCTAAGGAAAAATCGAGGCTGTTGGCTGAGGGTGAGATCAAAAAACAGAAGCCAATAATAGAGATTAGTGACGAGTTAAAAAAAATTGATCTACCTGCTGGCTGGGAGTGGACTCGTTTAGGAAGTCAAGTTATTGAAAGTGGTGCTGGTTGGAGCCCTAACTGTGAATCGAGACCTAGGGAAGATGATGAATGGGGGGTGCTTAAAGTTAGTGCGGTGTCATGGGGCGTTT
Source organism: Pseudomonas oryzihabitans NBRC 102199 (assembly GCF_000730625.1). GTDB lineage: Bacteria > Pseudomonadota > Gammaproteobacteria > Pseudomonadales > Pseudomonadaceae > Chryseomonas > Chryseomonas oryzihabitans. The sequence goes on from NZ_BBIT01000020.1 coordinate 36,485, forward strand.
TCCGGCCTGAAGAAAATAAGGCTTTACCGGTCAACCTAAATGCTCGCCCTGAATATCAAGTGGTTGAGGGTGATTTTCTCGTTTCTCGTGCAAATACAACCGAGCTTGTTGCTAGAGGTGGTGGTTGAGAATACGCTGCCACGGCTTATGCTTAGTGACAAGATCATCCGGCTAAAGCTGACTTCGCTCTGTGATCGGCGTTATGTAAACTTGGTGAATAGTGCTCCATTGGCTAGAGCCTATTATAGCCAGGTTGCTGGTGGTACCAGCAGCTCTATGAAAAACGTCTCTCGTGAGCAGATGCTTAATTTGCCGCTTGCGCTTCCGCCTCTCGCCGAACAACACCGCATTGTCGCTAAATTCGATCAACTAATGACTTTATGCGATCAACTCAAGGCCCTTCTCAACCAAGCCCGTCAGATACAAGTACAGTTGGCTGATGCCTTGGTCGAGCAGGCCGTAGCCTAACCACCAGGAGTGCAGGGATGCCTATCCGTACCCAAATCTGGACCGTCGGTGTGCAACCCGCGCCGCTCAAGAGCGCGATACTGCCCAGCGAGCAGTTTCTCGAAAACATGATCGTGAGCGCCCCGGCATTGCTATCTGAGGACTGGCTGCTGATCGGTCGGCAGGAGAGCACCGGCCAGGGCGGGCGAATCGACCTGTTGGCGCTGGCGCCGGATGCCTCGCTGGTGCTGATCGAACTCAAACGTGACCGTACCCCGCGGGAGGTGGTGGCCCAGGCGTTGGACTATGCCGTTTGGGTAGAGCGGCTGCAGGCCAATGAGATCGAGGCCATCTACCAACGCTTCAAGCCTGGAGCCAACCTGGCAGCTGATTTCCAAGCGCATTTTGGCGCTCCTCTAGATGCCGAGGTGCTGAATCAAAGTCATCAGATCGTCATCGTTGCGGCTGAGCTGGATGCCAGTAGCGAGCGTATCGTCGGCTACCTGAGTGAGCGGGATATCGCCATCAACGTACTGTGCTTCCAAGTGTTCCAACTGGGTGAGCAGCAACTGATCAGTCGCGCCTGGTTGTTCGATCCCGTCGATGCGCCTCAGGCGAGTAGCTCTGCTAAGCCTGGTGCGCTATCTGAACCCTGGAATGGTGAATTCTACTGTTCCTTCGGACATGACCAGAGTCGTTCTTGGTCCGAAGCACGGCACTACGGCTTCGTCTGTGGCGGCGGCGGTAGCTGGTATAGCAATAGCCTCAAGATGGTCGCGCCCGGAGATCGATTGTGGGTCAACGTGCCGGGCACGGGCTATGTGGGTGTTGCAAGAGTGGTAGGTCATGCCGCTCCTGCGAGTGACTTCCGCGTATTGCACGACGGCGAGGAACGCTTAGCTTTGGAGGTACTGCAGGCTAACTATCATCGCGAGTTGGTAGATGATCCTGAGCGCTGCGAGTATTTCGTCCCCGTTGAATGGCTACATAGTCTGCCGCTCAATGAGGCCGTAAAAGAGATCGGACTGTTCGGTAATCAAAACACCATTTGCCGTCCAACTACGCCCAAATGGCGCTGGACTGTGGAACGGTTGAAGGAGTGCTTCAAGTTGGACGATTCCGGGCAAGCCAGAGCCTAAAGCCAGGGGCATAAGCGTTTAGGAAATAGCTTGGTCATGAGAATGTCTACCATTTAGTAGATTTTCCTATCCGAAGCTAGCTAATAAACATCGTCAACAACATATCTACCGGCGTTTCCGGCCTGCCGGATTTTTTCCCATTATCAGGTTGCCGTACTCGACCACGCATTAGCTCCAGTCCTGACCCTTTTTCTAGGAACGCCGAGTGTTTTGAGTTGGTCTTCCGCGAGGGAAGACCACCACATCGGTGGATTGCCCGCCAGCTTCTTCGCTGTTGGTAAATAGAAGCGCGGCGGAGTTTGTAGGATTACAGCCGTGACGGAGGGCTGACTCGATTAATGGTTACTGCAGAGACATAAGCGCCTATCGCACCTCGCCCTCTCGACAAGTCAAACCGCCAACACCTCAGCCAAATGCTCCCCCTCCAACCAACCCCTAATCTCACTCGCCCGCATAGGCTTGGCGAACAGATACCCCTGCGCCCTGGTACAGCCTAGATTCTTCAGCGCACCCAGTTCCGCAGCGGTCTCCACGCCTTCCACGATGCATTCCAGCTGCATGTCCTGGCACAGGGCGATCAGGGATTTGACGATCTTGAAGCTGGCCGGGTCGAGGTGGAGATTGGTGACGAAGGTGCGGTCCACCTTGAGTTTGGTCAGGGGTAGGGCGTGGATCTGGCTCAGGCTGGAATAGCCGGTGCCGAAGTCGTCGAGGGAGATGCCGCAGCCCAGTTCGCGAAAGCGGCTGATGGCGCGCTGGGTCTGGGGCAGGTCCTGGATGGCGGCGGTTTCGGTGATTTCCAGGTCGAGGCAGGCCGGGTCGAACGGGCTGTGCTTGATCAGTTCGACGATCTGCTGGGCGGCTTCCTCGGAGGCACAGTCGTGGGCGGAGAGGTTGAAGGCCAGGCGGATGCCTGCAGGCCAGCGTGCGGCCGCGTTCAAGGCTTTGTTCAGCAGCGGCAGGGTAAGGCGATTGACCATGCCAACGCGCTCGGCGGTGGCGATGAAATCGCCCGGCGGGACGTTGCCCAGCTCCGGGCTGTCCCAGCGGGCGAGGGCCTCGAAGGCCACGGTCTGCTTGCTGCGGATGTCCACGATGGGCTGGAAGACCATGTAGAACTCGCGCTCCAGGTCGGCCCGGCGCAGGGCTTGTTCGGTCAGGCCTTCGCGATTGAGCTGCTGGCGATGGGCGGTGCTGAACAGGCAGGCCGTGCCCGGGCGGTGGCGCTTGCTCTGGTACAGGGCGTAGTCGGCGTATTCATAGACGTCCGTGGCGGAAAAGGCCTGGTCGGGAAAGGTCGCGAGGCCCAGCGAGCCACTGATCTGGATGGGCAGGTCCACCAGCAGGAAGGGCTCGCGCAGACTGGCGCAGACCCTTTCGCCAAACGCCCGCAGCTGCTCATCGTTCAGGACCCCGGTGATGATCAGGCTGAATTCGTCGCCACCCAGGCGGGCCAGGTGGACGTCCTCACCCAGCAGCCTGCTCAGGCGCTGGCCGACCTGACAGAGCAGTCGGTCGCCCACGCTATGGCCATAGAGATCGTTGACCGGCTTGAAGCCGTCCAGGTCGATCAGGCCCACGGCCAGGCGGGTCCCCTGCGTACGCGCGTCGGCCAGCAGCGTATCGAGGCGGGAGAAGAATTGCCGCCGATTGGCGAGGCCGGTCAGGCTGTCCTGGTTGGCCAGCTTGAGATTTTCCTCGCTGAGTTTCGCCGTCTGCGCCTGCATGTTCACCAGGCGGGTGAAGTCGCCGTACTGCGCCTTGAGGATGACCAGCATGGCGATGGACACCAGCAGGACGTCGATCGCCGTGGCCACGAAGGTGCTGATGGTGGTGGAGGCGAAGAACACCACGAAGGCGGTGTTGACCACGGCGGTGGTGGCCAGGGCCGCGGGCAGCAGGTGCATCATGCAGAAGATGCAGCCGATCACGGTGATCGCCATGTAGAAGCCCACATGCGCCTGGGTGTAGCTGTCGCCATAGGGAAACAGCGCCAGCGCCCAGGCGGTGAAGGCCGAGGCCACGAAGGGCGCGAGCCGGTTGGTGCGCTTCAGGGCCGTGAGCATCTGCGTCGGACTGCGCGGCTGATTGCGCGTGCGGAACCATTCGGCCGCGCGGACCACGCCGAACAGCGTCATGACCAGCGGGCAATAGAGCACCAGCCAGCGTGGCGCCACGGCATAGTGGGTGCCGGCCAGCATCAGGGTGTTGGTCAGCAGGATGAAGTACATCATCGGCAGCTGGCGCGACAGCGCGAGGTATTGCGCCTTGATCAGGCCAGGATTGTCCTTGGGCACGGACATCAGGGCGCGCACGCCGAGCAGGAGTCTCTTCATCGGGCAGGGCTCTGAAAATACGACCAGGTAATAGCTTGCACGGAATATCCTTTCCAGCCTGGGCGGCGCAGGGCTAAGGCTGCGCTCATGAGAGGCTGTCGGCTGGCGCCAGGAATTCTGCAATCTTTACGACTAGTGGCACCTGGGCAGCAGAGCGGGGGCGCCGCGCGGAAAACTGCCGTGCGCAGGCGTTGGCGGGGCGCAGTAAAAAGCCCGCCAGTTGGCGGGCTTTTTCAGGTGCGCAGTTCTTAACCCAGCTTGGTCAGCAAGGCGTCCGCCGCGGCTTCCGAGCTGGCCGGATTCTGGCCGGTGACCAGGTTGCCGTCCTCGACCACGAACTCGCCCCAGTCCGGGCCCTTTTCGTAGCGGGCGCCGAGCTTCTTCAGTTCGTCTTCCACCAGGAAGGGCACCACGTCGGTGAGTTGCACGCCGGCTTCTTCGCTGTTGGTGAAGCCGGTGACGGTGCGGCCCTTGACCAGCGGGGTGCCGTCGGCGGCCTTGACGTGGCGCAGTACGCCGGGCGCGTGGCAGACCAGGCCGAAGGGCTTGTTGGCCTGGGCGAAGGCTTCGAGCAGGGCGATGGAGTCGGGGGATTCGGCGAGGTCCCAAAGCGGGCCGTGGCCGCCGGGATAGAAGACGCTGTCGTAGTCCTCGGCCTGCACCTCGGCGAGCTTGACGGTGCTGGCCAGGGCCTTCTGCGCTTCGGGATCGTTCTTGAAGCGTTCGGTGGACTCGGTCTGGGCGTCGGGGGCGTCGCTCTTGGGATCCAGCGGCGGTTGGCCGCCGGCGGGGGAGGCCAGGGTGATCTCGGCACCGGCGTCCTTGAAGACGTAGTAGGGGGCGGCGAATTCTTCCAGCCAGAAGCCGGTTTTCTTGCCGGTGTCGCCGAGCTGGTCATGGGAGGTCAGGACCATCAGGATCTTCATCTCGGTTTCCTCTTGCACGCGGGGTGGGTGTGGTTAGACAGACCCCGGATGCGTCCGGCTAGTGCCCCTGAGAGGTCAGGGCTGGGAGCCAGCGCTCGCTGCCCTGCCCGTGGAAGGGGCAGGGCAGCGTAGGGGATCAGCCCCAGTTGCCGATGCCGCGCTCGCCAGCGGCGACGGTGGAGGCCACGTCGGTGAGGTCGTGCGTACCCACCAGCTGGATCAAGGAGTCCGAGGCGTCGATCTGGCCGCGGTCACTGCCGTCATGGAAGACGTAGGTGTCCTTGCCATAGTGGAAGACCGCAGCGTGCGCGTCGCCGGTGGTGTTCTGGACCACCTGCTGCAGGGCGGCATAGAGGCTGGTCGCGCCCTTGAGTGTGGCATCCGCCACGGTGGTGACCGCCGAATCCACGAACAGCGAGGAGCCGAAGACGATCTGGTCGTCCTTGGCGTTGTAGTCGGTCACGGTCACGTGGTTGGCGGCCAGGGAGCGATTGGCGGCGGCGCTATTGGAATCGTCGAAGTTGACCAGGCTGGAGGTGAGCAGGCTGAGGGTGTCTCGGCCTTCACCCAGGGTGACGGTGGCGCCATGGCCATAGTTGCCGCGTACCGTGGCGTTGTGGGCAGCCACCCCTTCGGTGAACAGCAGGTCGACGAAATCGTTGCCGGCACCGGCCTTGATGACGATGTCGGCCTGCTGGATATGGGCGCCGATCTGGTCGTTGCCGGCGCCGCTGTCGACGGTAAGGGTCTTGACCCGGCAGTTGCTCAGGGCGGCCACGCTGTCGAGTTCCGGCGCGGCGATGGTGCTGACCTGGAGCAGGTCGTTGCCACTGCCGGTGGTCACGCTCTTGAGGAAGGCGCTCTGGCTGGAATAGAGGTGATCCAGGCCGTGCTCGTAGCCATTGAGGAAGTCGATCGACAGGCCGGCGGTGGACTTGGAGCCGTCGAAGGTCTGCAGGCCGTCGAAGTTGTTGAGGGTGATGATGTCGCCTTCGTGGAACTGGTTGTCAGCGGTGTCGGTGAGGCTGACGGTGAGCTTGGTGATGCTCGAATCCAGGGTGCCGTCGCTGGCGGTGGCGCCGCGGGTATGACCGTCGAGGCGCGTCAGCTGGCCTTCCCAGTGACCGGTCAGGTTCAGTTCGTTCAGGGTCGAAGCCGCCGCGTAGTGGGGGCCCTTGGCATCGAAGGTCTTGGCGAAGCCGACGTATTCGGGCGCGGTATTGATGTCGAGGGTCAGCCGCGGCTGGCTCTGGAAGGCGTAGTAGGTGACGCCGTCAGAGATGCCGGCCGGCTTGGCGGGGGCGGCGGTCAGCGGCGCCTTGGTGGTGGCGGCGGCGGTGAACAGGGGGGCAGCGGAGTCCAGGGGATTCTTGTAGGTCATTGCGGTCATCCTTAATGCATGTCAGGCCTTGCGCTCGCTGGACACGTTCTCGCGCAGGGCAAGACGTTTCACACAGCTGAACGTCACGCCGACAGTGCCTAGCTTTCCACGGAGCTACAGCGAACCACGCCGCAATTTCATCGGGCCACTAGTGGGATGCCGCTAAACGGTAGTGCGCTAAAAGTTCAATAGGCAGACGATTAAGGCGACCAGCAGCGCGATCAGCACCGGTGACCAGCGGGTGCGCAAGAGCAGCGCCAGGGCCAGGGCCGCCAGGACGACATCCGTCAGGCTGCGGATCGCCCCCGTCCACACCGGATCGTAGAGCGCCGCGAGCAGCAGACCGACCACCCCGGCGTTGAGTCCGGTCAGCAGGCGTTGCCAGCCGGGGTGCTGGCGCAGCGACTGCCAGAAGGGCAGGGCCGCGAGCAGCAGCAGGGCGCCGGGCAGAAAGATCAGCAGGGTCCAGAACAGGCCATTGAGCCAGGCGGGCAGGGCCGCGGGCACTAGGGCCCCCAGGTAGGCGGCAAAGGTGAATAGCGGTCCGGGCACCGCCTGGGCCAGGCCGTAGCCGGCCATGACCTGGCTGTCGCTGACCAGGCCGCTGGGCACCACCACCGCCTGCAGCAGCGGCAGCACCACGTGGCCACCGCCGAACACCAGGGCGCCGGTGCGATAGACACCCGCGGCCAGGTTGTCCCAGACGGGTAAGAGCAGCAGCGGCAGCAGGAACAGCAGCAGTGCGACGACACCCAGGCGCCGGGAGAGTCCCGTTTGCAGGCTCGGGGCCGGCGGCGTGGCGGCGGGCGCCAGGGCCAGGCGTCCGACCAGGGCGGCCAGACCCAGGCCCAGCAGCTGGCCCACCGAACCGGGCAGCCAGAGCGCCAGGCCGGCGGCGACCAGCGCCAGGATGCGGCGCGAGGTATCCGGGCAGAGGCTGCGGCCCATGCTCCAGACCGCCTGGGCCACCACCGCCACGGCAAAGACCTTGAGCCCATGCACCGCGCCCGAGTCGGCCAATCCCGGAAAGTGGGCGAGGCCCAGGGCGAACAGGATCAGCAGCAGGGCGGAGGGCAGGGTGAAACCCAGCCAGGCCGCCAGCAGACCCCAGCCACCGGCACGCCCCAGGCCCAGGGCCATGCCGACCTGACTGCTGGTCGGGCCGGGCAGCAGCTGGCAGAGCGCGACCAGCTCGGCATAGGCGGCTTCGTCCAGCCACTGGCGCCGCGTGACGAAGGTCTGGCGGAAGTAGCCGAGGTGGGCGATGGGGCCGCCAAAGCTGGTGCAGCCCAGGCGCAGGAAGATCAGGAAGACCTGCCAGGCGCTGTCCTTATCGCGGGCGATGTCGCGCATGGCGGCCCCGATCAGCCGCGCGGCGCCGCAGAGGGAACCACCACCTCGCCATCCTCCTTGACGAAGGGACCGCGCTGCGGCTCGGGCAGGATCTCCAGTACCCGTTCCGAGGGCCGGCAGAGGCGGGTACCCAGGGGGGTCACCACGATGGGTCGATTGATCAGCAGGGGATGCTGCAGCATGGCGGCGATCAGGGCCGCGTCATCCAGCCGCGGATCGTCCAGGCCCAGCTCGGCGTAGGGCGTACCCTTCTGGCGCAGCAGCTCGCGCACCGGCATGCCCAGGTCGGCGATCAGCCGCTCCAGCTGCGCCCGGTCGGGCGGTGTTTCCAGGTAGTGGATGACCGTCGGCTCGACGCCGCTGTTGCGAATCAGGCCCAGCACGTTGCGCGAGGTGCCGCAGGCGGGGTTGTGGTAGATCGTGATGGTGCTGGTCATGGACGGTCTCGACGGTGGGAAGGGGCACCCCGTTCGTACCAGCCACGCGAGCCGTTCACCAGGCGCACGACCAGCAGCATCAGCGGTACCTCGATAAGGACGCCCACCACGGTAGCCAGGGCGGCGCCCGAGTGGAAGCCGAACAGGCTGATGGCGGCGGCCACCGCCAGCTCGAAGAAGTTGCTGGCGCCGATCAGCGCCGAGGGACAGGCCACGCTGTGGCTCTCGCCCACCAGGCGATTCAGCCAGTAGGCCAGGGCCGAATTGAACAGCACCTGGATCAGGATGGGCACGGCCAGCAGGGCGATCACCAGCGGCTGCGCCAGGATGGCCTCGCCCTGGAAGGCGAACAGCAGCACCAGGGTCGCCAGCAGGGCGGCCATCGAGAGAGGGCCGAGACGGGCCAGGGTGCGGTCGAAGGCGGCCTGACCCTGGCGCAGCAGCGCGCGACGCCAGAGCTGGGCGAGGATCACCGGCAGCACCAGATAGAGGACCACCGAGAGCAGCAGCGTGGCCCAGGGCACCGTGATCGACGACAGGCCCAGCAACAGGTCGACGATGGGGGCGAAGGCGAAGACCATCAGGGTGTCGTTCAGCGCGACCTGGGACAGGGTGAACAGCGGATCGCCCTGGGTGAGTCGACTCCAGACGAAGACCATGGCGGTGCAGGGCGCCGCTGCCAGCAGGATGAGCCCGGCGATGTAGCTGTCCAGCTGCTCCGTCGGCAGCCAGGGCGCGAAGAGCTCGCGAATGAACAGCCAGGCGAGCAGCGCCATGGAGAAGGGCTTGACCGCCCAGTTGACGAACAGGGTGACGCCGATCCCGCGCCAGTGCTGGCGCACCTGGCCGAGGGCACCGAAATCCACCTTGAGCAGCATCGGCACGATCATGATCCAGATCAGCAGGCCGACCGGCAGATTGACCTGGGCCACCTCGATCCGGCCGATAGCGCGGAACAGGCCCGGAGCCAGCTGGCCAAGGGCGATGCCGGCGAGGATGCAGAGCGCGACCCAGAGGCTGAGGTAACGCTCGAAGGTGTTCATGGCGGGTGCTGCCGGAGGGCAGGCGGGGGGACTGTGCATGGCGGGCCTGGTCTTGTGGTTGGCGGTGGAGGGACGGAGGTCAGCAGGAGCAGCGCGGTGGTGCGCTGACCGCGCAGTCGCTGCCGGCGCAACAGTGCTCGGTCAGGTAGCCGAGCAGGGCATTCATCTGGTCATAGGCCGCGCGATAGATGAGATTGCGGCCCTGCTGTTCCACCGAAACCAGACCGGCATTGGCCAGTTCCTTGAGGTGGAAGGAGAGGTTGCTGCGGGCTACCTCGAGCTGATCGGCCAACTGGCTGGGGGTAAGGCCGGTCGTGCCGGCGACCACCAGGGCGCGGAAGACCTTCAGGCGCTGGGCGTGGGCGAGGGCGGCGAGGGCGGAAACGGCAAGCTCTTCATTCATGGTTCAATAATACAAGGATCGTTGAATCATCGAATGATAGGGCGTGGTGGGCGTCTGGTCGAGCCCCTATCAGCGGCGCAGCTGTCGCAGCGCTTCCAGCACCTGCTGCAGCGGGCGACTCAGGGGTTTGTCGCGGCGCAGCACCAGAGCCAGGGTGCGGGTCAGGGGCGGTGCCAGCGGCTGCACTCTTAGTCCGTGGCGATGGTGCTCGGTGGCCACGGCGATGCCGGGCACCAGGCTGTAGCCGAGGTCGGCGGCCACCAGTTCCTTGAGCGCCTCGATGCTGCCCAGCTCCATCACCGGCCGGCTGGCTTGGCCGGCGCGGCGGAACCAGTCGTCGATCAGCAGCCGGGTGCTGCTGCCGGTCTCGAAGGCCAGCAGCGGCGTCTCGGCCAGGTCGGCTGGCGCCAGCGCGCGCGCTGGCAGGGGACTGGCGGGGGGCAGCAGGGCGACGAAGGCATCCTCCAGCAGGGGTTCCACCTGCAGGTTGCGACCGCTGGCGGGCAGGGTGACCAGGCCCAGGTCGAGGCGGTTGTCTTCCACCGCCCGCAGGACGTCCAGGGTGTTGCCGGTGCTGACCCGCACATCCAGCTGCGGAAAGCGCTGGCGCAACTGGCCCAGCAGCGGCGGCAGGAGGTGGATGCAGGCGGTGGCGCCGGTGCCGATGGCGACCCGGCCGGCGACCGTCTCGCCATGGCTGGCCAGGGCCTGCAGGGCCTGGTCCACCGCGGTCTGGATACGTTCGGCATGGTCCAGCAGCAGACGGCCCGCTGCGGTGGGCTTGAGGCCGCGCCCCAGGCGCTCCAGCAGCTTGAGGCCCAGGCGCCGTTCCAGCTGGCGGATCTGCAGGCTGACCGCTGGCTGGCTCAGCCCCAGGCGATCGGCTGCGGCGGAAAAGCTGCCGGTAGCGACGACCTGGACGAAGGTCTCCAGCTGAGTGAGGTTGAGGTCGGCCATGCCAAGGTTTCGCTTATACCGGTGATAACCGAGCATAGCTTTATCTTTGGCTGGCCGTCCCGGCATGATCGTCTCATCGAACCCGCGAATGGACCTCTCCCGTGAACACCGCTCTGCTGTTGCGCGATGCCACCCCTGCCGATCTGCCGTCCATCCAGGCCATCTATGCCCCGCATGTGCTGCATGGCTGCGCCAGCTTCGAGCTGGAACCGCCGGACCTGGCCGAGCTGGGCCGCCGCCTGGCCGCGGTGCGCCAGGTCGGGCTGCCTTACCGGGTGGCCGAGCTGGAGGGCGAGGTGGTCGGCTATGCCTATGCGGTGCTCTATCGCCCGCGACCGGCCTATCGCCACACCGCGGAAGACTCGGTGTACGTGCGTGACGGCCTGGGCGGCAAGGGCATTGGCCGCCGCCTGCTGGAAGAGATCGTCGCGGCCTGCACGGCAGCGGGCTTTCGCCAGCTGGTGGCGGTGATCGGCGACAGCGCCAACCAGGGCTCCATCGCCCTGCATCAGCGGCTGGGCTTTCGCACCGTCGGCACCTTCGAGGCGGTGGGCTTCAAGCACGGGCGCTGGGTGGACACGGTGCTGATGCAGCGCAGCCTGGGTGAGGGCGAGCGGACCCCGGGTACGCGCTGATGACGCCGATGCCGAGCGATCGCGCCATCTGGCAGCTGGGGCTGATGCAGTTGCTGGCCTGGGGCCTGGCCTTCTATCTGCCCGGGGTCTATGGCCCGGCGATGGCCGCGGGGCTGGGCTGGGACGCGCGCTGGGTCTATGGCGGCTTTTCCCTGGCGATGCTGACCATGGGCCTGGTCTCGCCCTTCAGCGGCGCGGTGATCGAACGCCTGGGTGGCTGTCGCACCCTGCAACTCGGCCTGGTGCTCGATGCCCTGGGCTGCCTGGGCCTGGCCGCGGCCCAGTCGGCGCCGCTGTTCTACCTGGCCTGGGTGACCCTGGGCGTGGGCATGCGCCTGTCGCTGTACGACGCCGCCTTCGCCACCCTGGTGCGGCTGGCCGGTGAGCGGTCGCGGGCGGTGATGGTGCGCATCACCCTGCTGGGCGGGCTGGCCTCGGCGGTGTTCTGGCCACTGGGGCATTGGCTGCTGGAGTTGTTGGGCTGGCGCCTGGGGCTGGTGGTCTATGCCGGCATCGCCCTGGCCGGGCTGCTGTTGCTTCTGCCGCTGCCCAATGTGCGGGGGCGCCTGCCCAGTGCCGAGGTGCCCGTCGCGGCGGCGGCTGGTTCGCCACGCCTGGCCGGGGTGCTGTTCGCCACCGGGATGGCCTTGATCGGCTTTCTTTCGGCGGGACTGTCGGCGCATCTGCCGGCGCTGCTGGCCGAGCGTGGGGTGCCGGTGGGGGTGGCGGCGCTGTGGGGGATCGGTCAGGTCTGCGCGCGGCTGGCGGAACTGGCCTCCGGGCAGCGGCTTTCGGCGCGCCAGCTCAATCTGTTGCTGGGCCTGGGCCTGCCGCTGAGTTTCGCCCTGGCGCTGGCGAGCGAAGGCCACCTGGGCCTCACCGCCGGCTTCGTCTTTCTCTATGGCGCCCTCAACGGCCTGGTGGCGGTGCTGCGAGCCAGCCTGCCGCTGGAGCTGTTCGACCGGGCGCTCTATGCGCGGCTGACCGGCAAGCTGCTGGCGCCGAGCTTTCTGCTCTCGGCGGCCGCGCCCTGGTGCTATGCCCTGGCGCGGGAGAGTTGGGGGGATCGCGGTCTGCTCGGGCTGTGCCTGCTGGTCAGCCTGGGCGTGACCCTGGCCGCGCTAGGGCTGCTCGGCCGGCGGCGTCCGGCGCCGGCCTGAGACGGGCGCGCTAGTTGAGGCGGCGGGCGAACTGACCCACCGCGCCCACCACGCGCTGGGCGCCGTCCTGGATTTCGGTGATGCGGGTGCCGGCGGCGTTGGCCAGTTGCAGGCCCTGTTCCGCCTGGTGCTTGCTCGCCGCCATGTTGGCGACCGCGGTCTGCGCCAGCTGCTGGTTCTGCTGCACCACGCCGACGATCTCCTCGGTGGCCTTGCTGGTACGGCCGGCCAGTTGGCGGACCTCGTCGGCCACCACGGCGAAGCCGCGACCCTGTTCACCGGCCCGCGCTGCTTCGATGGCGGCGTTGAGCGCCAGCAGGTTGGTCTGTTCGGCGATGCCGCTGATGGTCTTGACGATGGTGCTGATCACCAGTGACTGCTCGCCCAGGGCCTCGATGCCGTTGGAAGCCACCTGCAGCTCCTCGGCGATCTTGCGCATCACCGAGACGGTGTTCTGCACCACCTCGGCACCCTGGCGGGCGCTTTCGTCGGTCTGCTGGGAGATGTCGAAGGCGACCTTGGCCGCCTCGGCCACCGCCTGTTCCTGTTCCACCTGCTCGGTGATCACGGTGGCGAATTTGACCACCTTGTACAGCTCGCCACGGGTGTTGAGCACCGGGTTGTAGGAGGCCTCCAGCCACACGGTACGGCCATGGCTGTCGAGGCGCTTGAAGCGGCTGGCGATGAATTCGCCGCGATTCAGTCGCGCCCAGAACGCCTGGTATTCGGCGGAATTGGCTTCTTCGCTGGTGCAGAACTGCCGGTGGTGCTTGCCCTGGATCTGCTGCAGCGAATAGCCCATGCCCTGCAGGAAGCGGTCGTTGGCGGTGAGCACCTCGCCGGCCAGGTTGAATTCGATGACCGCGGTGGAACGCAGCAGGGCGTTGATCAGCCCGGAGTGTTCGGTGGAGGTCTCGACCTGTTCGGTACGGTCGTTGCCGTAGCAGATGGTCTTGTGGATGCGGCCGTCGGCGTCGCGCAGCGGCTGCCAGGTGGCATAGAGCCAGGCTTCCTGGCCGTTGGCCCGCAGCAGGCGGTACATGCCACTGGTCTGGTTGCCCTGGCTGAGCGCACTCTTGAGGTCGCGATAGCAGGGCAGTTGTTTGACGTATTCCGGAATGAAGGCATCCAGCGGACGCCCCACTACGTTCTCGGCGCGATAGCCCATCTCGCGGCAGAAGCGTTCGTTGACCCGCTCGATGTTGCCGCGCTCGTCCACGGTAAGACTTAGCGCCTGGCTTTCGAAACCGGCGTGCAGCTGACGCAATTCGGCGACCTCGGCGCGCAGTTGGGCGAGTTCGGTCTTGAGAGGGCGATTGAACATGGCAGGACACCGATAGGAGTGAAAGTATGACTTCCACTACTTCGACGGTGCCGGGATTTTCTTAAGGGGAGCGCAGCGACTTTCGACTAAAGCCGCAGCCGTCAGGCCTGGCGACTGGCGATGAAACGCCGGAAGACTTCCAGGGTGGCCTCGCTGACATGGTGCTCCATGCCTTCGGCATCGCGCCGCGCGGTATCGGCGTCCACGCCCAGGGTCAGCAGAAAGGTCTCCACCACATGGTGGCGGGCGCGGCTGGCTTCGGCCAGGGCTTCGCCTTCGGGGGTGAGGAAGACGCCGCGATAGGGACGCTGCACGATCAGGCCGGCGGCGGCCAGGCGCTTGAGCATCTTGGCCACGGTCGGCTGGGCCACGCCGATGCGCGCGGCGATGTCCACCTGACGGGCTTCACCGCCGTCCCGGATGAGGTCGGAAATGAGCTCGACGTAGTCTTCGATCAGCTCCTGACGATGCGCCTCGCGGACCTGTTGAAAACCTTCCATATGAATGGATGGATCGACCAACCGATTCAGCAGTTCGTCGTCCTTTGTCATGTTGCCCACCTGAATGACCTTCTCCGCAAAGACCTGAGGCGCGTCGAGAGGACGCGATCGGGCGCCATTTTGACCGAGTTGCGGGCGAATACCAAAGATTCCTTCGCCAATGGGCGTTATCGACGGATGAGATAGAGATTTTTTATTGCTGGATGTGTGAATTTTAGCCTAGGCTAAATTCTCCAAAGGGTAGTCCTACCTTGCCGCACGAGTCCGCCATGAAAGAATCCGCCAGCTACGTCGAGCCTGCCTGGCAGGAGCCTGCGCCGTCCGCCCGGCCCAGTCTGGGACGGATGAATGCCAGCGTGCCGGTGCCCGAGGGCGGCAGCTGGTTGCGGCGGCTGCTGGCCTTTCTCGGCCCCGGCTACATGGTCTCGGTGGGCTACATGGATCCGGGCAACTGGGCCACGGACCTGGCCGGCGGCTCGCAATTCGGCTACCTGCTGCTGTCGGTGATCCTGCTCTCCAACCTCATGGCCATCCTGCTGCAGGCCCTGGCCGCACGGCTGGGCATCGCCACCGGGCTGGACCTGGCCCAGGCCTGCCGCGCGCGTTATTCGCGGCCGGTGAGCCTGCTGCTGTGGATCGCCTGCGAGATCGCCATCATCGCCTGCGACCTGGCCGAGGTGATCGGCACCGCCATCGCGCTGAATCTGCTGTTCGGCATCCCGCTGATGTGGGGCGCCATCCTCACGGCGCTGGACGTCTTTCTCATCCTGCTACTGATGAATCGCGGCTTTCGCTGGCTGGAGGCCTTCGTCATCGCCCTGCTGACGCTGATCTTCGTCTGCTTCGGCGTGCAGATGGTGCTGGCCCAGCCGTCCATCGCCGCGATCGCCGACGGCTTTCTGCCCAAGGCGGAAATCGTTACCAATCCGGCCGCGCTCTACCTGGCCATCGGCATCATCGGCGCCACCGTGATGCCCCATAACCTCTATCTGCATTCGTCCATCGTGCAGACCCGCGCCTATCCGCGGACCGAGGAGGGGCGCCGGATGGGCCTGCGCTGGGCGGTGGCCGACAGCACCCTGGCGCTGATGCTGGCGCTGTTCGTCAACGCGGCCATCCTGATCACCGCCGCGGCGGTGTTCCACAGCGCCGGGCGCACCGATGTGGCCGAGATCCAGGACGCCTACCATCTGCTGTCGCCGATGCTGGGCGTGGGTATCGCCTCGCTGCTGTTCGCGGTGGCGCTGCTGGCCTCGGGCATCAATTCCACGGTCACCGCGACCCTGGCCGGCCAGATCGTCATGGAAGGCTTCCTGTCGCTGCGCATTCCCGACTGGGCGCGGCGGCTGATCACCCGCGGCATCGCCGTGATCCCGGTGGTGGTGGTGACCGGTCTCTATGGGGAAAGCGGCACGGCCAAGCTGCTGGTGCTGAGTCAGGTGGTGCTGTCCATGCAGCTGCCCTTCGCGGTGATCCCACTGGTGCGCTTCGTCTCGGATCGCCAGCTGATGGGTAGCTTCGTGATCGGTCGGCTCACACAGGTGCTGGCCTGGGCGATCGCCGGACTGATCGTGGTGCTCAATGTGAAGCTGCTGGCCGATATCCTTCTGGGATAGCGGATAACTGAGGTCTGACGACCTTTGGTGGCTCTGGAATGCTGGTCTGGGAACTTCTAAAAGCGTGACGGTATCAATCCGTTACCACAATAAGTTCTTCCCATAACCACCCTGGAGCACTTGCCATGTCCTATGACGCCCGCCACACCCCAGCCTATGCGGCCACCACGGCCACCGCTACCGCACCGCTGCTGAAGCGTATTTCCTGGAGTTCGATCATCGCCGGCGTGGTCATCGCCCTGACCGTGTCGCTGCTGCTGAGCCTGCTCGGCACCGCCATCGGCTCGGCTTCCATCGATCCGCAGCAGGAAGCCAATCCGCTGGACGGCCTGGGCAAGGGCACCGGTATCTGGGTCGGCGTCAGCGCCGTGGTGTCGGTCTTCGTCGGTGCCTGGATCGCCGGTCGCCTGGCCCAGCGCGAAGGCGCCCTGCACGGCATCCTGGTCTGGGCCAGCGTGACCCTGGTCAGCGTCTATCTGGTGTCCAGCGCCGTGAGCGGCGTGGTGCGTACCGGTCTGAACGTGGCGGGCAGCGGTCTGTCGATGATCGGCAGCGGTTTGTCCCAGGCGGCACCGGCGCTGACCAACCAGGTTCAGGACCAACTGCGTCAGCAGGGCATCCAGCTCGACCTGGGTGATCTGCAGAACGAACTGGAAACCGCGCTGCGCCAGACCGGCAAGACCGAACTGCAGCCGGAGAATCTGAAGCAGCAGGCTCAGGGCGCCGAACAGGATGCCAAGAACACCGCCCAGAACAGCGCCAACAATCCGCAGCAGACCGATGACCAGCTGAATGCTCTGCTGGATCGTCTGAAGCAGCGTGGC
Organism: Pseudomonas oryzihabitans NBRC 102199; assembly: GCF_000730625.1. Taxonomy (GTDB): domain Bacteria; phylum Pseudomonadota; class Gammaproteobacteria; order Pseudomonadales; family Pseudomonadaceae; genus Chryseomonas; species Chryseomonas oryzihabitans. The sequence continues at coordinate 52,966 of NZ_BBIT01000020.1, forward strand.
GACCAGGCCTGGAACGCCGCCGACCGTCAGGCGCTGGTCAACCTGATCAAGGCCCGTACCGGCAAGAGCGACGCCGAGGCCAACGCCATCGTCGATAAGGCCCAGCAGACCTACCAGCAGGCCTATGCCAAGTACCAGGAGCTCAAGGCCCAGGCCGAGCAGAAGGCTCGCGAAGCGGCTGACGTGGCTGCCCGCAAGGTCTCCCAGGCCAGCTGGGTCCTGCTGATCAGCCTGGTGATCGGCGGCATCGTCGGTGCCATCGGTGGTGCCCTGGGTCGTCGTACCCAGCCGGCCAACAAGGTGGTTGCCGCCTAAGCGCAGCATCCAGCGGATCCCGCGGGATCCGCTGACCAAGCACGAGGCCCGGACTGGCGACAGTCCGGGCCTCGTCGTTCATGGATGACGCCTCGCCTAACGGTCTGGCCGCAGCACCCGGGCGAGCAGCTGCCGGCACAGCACCAGGTCCGGGCGCTCGGCGCCGAACAGGGTGCGATAGATCAGCGGGGCGACCAGGCCATCGAGCAGGACGTCCAGGGTCGGAGCCGGTTCGCCACGGCGGTGGGCGCGTTCGAGCAGCAGCTCCAGGCGTTCCCGGGTCGGCTCGGTGCAGCGCACCGCGCAGCCCGGATCGGTGGCCGCCAGGGCGTCCCTGAGCATGGCCTGGCCGGGGGTGGAGGCGAGGTCGTCGACATAGTGTTCCAGCCAGCGTTCGAGATCGCCTCTCAGGCTGCCGGTGTCCTCGGGCGGCTGGTCCGGGCGCAGACGCTGCAGGTCGACGTCGGCCAGGAGACTTGGCAGATTGCCCCAGCGACGATAGAGGGTCGAGGGCGTGACCCCGGCGCGCGCGGCGATCAGGGGGACGGTGAGGGCTTCCCGGGGCTGCTCCTGCAGAAGCGCCAGGACGGCCTCGTGGATGGCTTGCTGAACGCGGGCACTGCGGCCGCCGGGACGGGCTTGCTTGCTGGTCATGGTGACAGGATACCCGGCTCTTAACGCAAACGCATTGCTTTTGCTGCAGGAAGGGTTCAGGCTTTAAAGCAATTATTTAGCTTTAAGGTGCGGACATGTCTTCGCTGAACGGCTCCTCCTCTGCACGCCTGACGCTGCTGGGTTCGGTGCTGCTGACCTTCCTGGCCGCGTCCAGCGCGCCGACCCCCCTCTATGCCAGCTACTAGCAGGCCTGGGGCTTTTCCACCTTCTGGCTGACCTGGGTGTTCGCCGTCTATGCCTTCGCCCTGCTGGCCGCCCTGCTGGTGGGCGGGCGGCTGTCCGATCACCTGGGGCGGCGGCCGGTGATCCTGGCGGCGCTGCTGCTGGAGGCGGGTGCCATGCTGCTGTTCCACCAGGCGCATGACCTGGCGGATCTGGTGCTCGCCCGCGCCCTGCAGGGCCTGGCGACCGGGATTGCCACCAGTGCCCTGGGTGCGGCGCTGCTCGACGTGGATGCCGAGCGCGGTCCCTGGTTGAACAGCCTGACGCCGCTGCTCGGCATGGCGATCGGCGCCCTGGGCTGCGGCCTGCTGGTGGAATTCGCGCCGGCGCCGCTGCAACTGGTCTATCGGCTGTTCTTGGCGCTCTTTCTGCTGCAGGGCCTGGCGCTGCTGCGCCTGCCCGATAGCGGTCCGCGCCGACCGGGTCTGCTCGCCGCCTTGCGCCCCCAGCTGGCGGTGCCGCCCCAGGCCCGCGCCATGCTCTGGCGGGTCCTGCCGCTGGAGCTGGCGGTCTGGGCCGTGGGCGGCTTCTATCTGTCGCTGATGCCGGCGTTGGTCAAGGCGGCGACCGGTACGCCGTCGATCCTGGTCGGCGGGGGCGTGGTGGCCGGCCTCACGCTCACCGGTGCGGCCTGTCTGCATGGCTTGCGCCTCTGGCCGGCGGCGCGCCTGCTGCGGCTGGGGGCGAGCACCCTGGTGGCCGGTCCGGCGCTGCTCTGGCTGGCGGTGGCCAGCGGTCAGCTGGGACTCTTCGCCCTGGGCACCCTGGTGACCGGCGTCGGCTTCGGCAGCGGCTTTCTCGGCGCCACCCGCAGTCTGCTGCCGCTGGCGGAAGCGACCCAGCGCGCCGGGTTGCTGGCCGCCTTCTATGTGCTCAGCTACCTGGCGTTCTGCCTGCCGGCCCTGGCGGTCAGCGCCCTGGTGCCACGGCTGGGCCTGACTGGCGCCGCCGAGCTCTATCTGGTCGGGGTGATCCTGCTGGCGCTGCTGGGGGTGCGCAATAGCCTGCCCCGTGCCTGCGTGCAGCCGGGATAGGCTTTGTCTGAAAAGTGCCTGCGCTCGGTCATGCTGCGTTAAAAATCCGTTCGGAATGCTCATTTACCATTCGTAAACTCCGCTTCCTCACGGATTTTTGCCTTGCCTGACCTTCGCTCGGCGACTTTACAGACAAGCCTTAGAGCAGGATGTCGGCGGGACCGAAAATGGCCCGCTCGACGGGGCTGCCGGTGACCCGCTCTTCATTGGAGAAGCCGTCGTGGTCGCGCAGCGGGCCGAAGTCGATGCCGGTCAGCTGCTCGATGCGCAGGACGCTGCACTGGTAGGTGCGCAGGCGACCGAAGGCGATGGAGAGCTCGTCCAGCTCGCGGCGCTGGTCGATGAGGTAGGCGCTGGCGGAGGGCTTGCCGTCGTCACCGAGAAAGGCCACCACCTTCCAGAAGGCTTCGGGGATCCGGGCGTCGCGATAGGCGCGGTCATCCGCACGCAGGACCGGGCCGCTGAAGACGCTGACCCGTGCCTGCCAGCGCTGGGTGTTGTCGAGAATGTAGTCCTCCAATTCCAACCAGGTCTTCTGGTTGAAGGCGGCCATCTGCGGCGCGCAGTTGGTGAAGTGGAAGGTGTCCTTATTGGCCTGGGCCGCGGCGGCGCCCCAGTTGGGATCCTGGCGCCGTACCAGATGGCCACGGTCGAGCAGGTTGTCGGCATAGAGCGCCTCGCCGAGCTGGGCCTCCAGCGGCACCCGGCCGTCGTAGGCCCAGGCGTCGCGACTGCGGGGCACCTCGACGTGCTGGTCGCCAGCGATATTGACCCCGACCCAGAGCGCCATTCGCCGGCTGCGCGAGAGGCTGACTGAGAAGTGGGTGTAGTCCAGGTGGTCGCCCGAGGCGGGCAGGGGATAGACATCGCCGGCCAGGGCCGCGCTCGGACGGGGCCAGGGGACCTGGAAGTCCCCAAGGAAATCGGCCTGGTAACCCTGGCGGTCGGCCAGGCTGGTGGCGGGGGTGATGCGCGGCTCGGCGCTTCTCAGACCGGCGGGTTGCGCCGGCAGCAGGGGACGCAGGTCGGCGAGGCGCGGACGATAGGCGAAATCGACGGCAAAGGGCGGGCTGGACATGGCGGCGCTCTGGCGAAAAGGGGCGAACCGCCAGCGCAGCACAGGGAGGTTACCGGACGATGACGACGGTCAGCGAAGTGGTATGCACCGGCGCTAGCTGGCAAACTCGTTCGCGACCTAACGATTCCAACCCTTGAGTGAACCGCCCATGAAGCTATCGCTGTTTTCTCCCTTTGCCCGCCAGAGCGCCTGGCTGCTCGGCGTGCCCGGCCTGCTCCTCACCGGCGCCGCCCTGGCCAGTCAGCAGTCCGACGCCAAGGGCTTCGTCGAAGACGGTGACCTGACCCTGCTGCTGCGCAACTATTACTACCTACGCCAGAACGAAGGCGACGGCCATGGCGCTGAAACGCGCAACAGTCGCGATCCGCGCAGCTGGACCCAGGCCTTCCTGCTCAACTACACCTCGGGCTTCACCCAGGGCACCGTGGGCGTGGGTGTGGATGCCTATGGCTATCTGGGTCTCAAGCTGGATGGCGGCGATGGCCACGCCAACACCCCGAACATGCCGGTGGACGGCGACGGCAGCCAGCGCAGCGAATTCAGCAAGGGCGGGGCGGCGGTCAAGCTGCGCGTCTCCAACACCGTGCTCAAGTACGGCGACCAGCAGCCCACGGCGCCGGTGCTGGCGGCGGGTGGCAACTGGCTGTTTCCCCAGACCGCCCGGGGCTGGAGCCTGGTGAGCCAGGAGGTCGATCACCTGATGCTCGAAGGCGGTCACTTCACCGCCGCCACGGCGCCGCGCACCACCGGTTCGGACGGCGGCATCTTCGCCGGTTACGCCGGCGTCGAAGCGGCCTCGGCCAGCTATGCCGGGGGCGTCTACAAGTTCAGCGATCACCTCAGTGCCTCGCTCTATGCCGGGCACTTCGAGGATGTCTGGGACCAGTATTACGGCAACCTCAACTATGTAGTGCCGCTGGCCGCCGAGCAGAGTCTGACCTTCGACGCCAACCTCTATCGCACCCTGGACGCCGGCAGCGCCAAGGCCGGCAGTATCGCCAACACCGCCGGCTCGCTGGCCGCCGCCTTCCAGACCGGCGCCCACACCTTCACCCTGATCCACCAGCGTATCCATGGCGACCAGCCCTTCGACTACGCGGTCTTCGGCGCACCGGTGCCGGGGTCCTTCGGTGACTCCATCCTGCTCGGCAACTCGATGCAGTTCTCCGACTTCAACGGCCCGGGCGAGCGCAGCTGGCAGGCCCGTTACGACCTGAACATGGAAAGCTATGGCGTGCCGGGCCTGAGTCTGATGGTGCGCCATACCCGCGGTAGCGGCATCGACGGCACCCACCTGGCCGCCGACTCGGCCTACGCCGGTCTCTATGGCGACGGCGACAAGGAACACGAGACCGATCTGGAGGCCAAGTACGTCCTGCAGAACGGCCCGGCCAAGGACTTGAGCTTCCGCCTGCGCCAGGCCTGGCATTCCGGCAGCCAGAGCACCGGCGGCACCGTGGCCGAGACCCGGCTGATCACCGAGTATCCGCTGAATATCCTGTGATGGGCGGCGCTCTGCAGGTTGGGCCTTGTAGGTTGGGTTGAGCGCAGCGAAGCCCAACAGTCCATTGGCCATCGGCATGTCCGGGAATACCCTCACCCCAGCCCTCTCCCAAGGGGAGAGTGGGCAGTTCGGTGTGATCGGGCGCCTCGTAGGTTGGGTTAAGCGTAGCGAAGCCCAACAGCCCGTTGGCATCGGCATGTCTGGGAATGCCCTTGCCCCAGCCTACCTCTAAGAGGAGAGGGGGTAGCCGCGTAGAGTGGATAACGGCGCAGCCTTATCCACGTCCAGGTGCAGTTGATCAGTGGAAAACGCTGCGCGGTTTTCCACGCTACGGACGCCTTGGCAGCGTGTTACCACGAGCAAACCACTCCCCGCGCCGGACCCAACCGCCCCCTCTCCCTCGGGGAGAGGGCTGGGGGTGAGGGTTGCCCCCCGCCAACGGTGCCAGGATCGAGCGCGGCTTGTTGAGCTACGGCGATGGAGTAGCCTCAACCTAGCTAAGGCCAACCTTGGCTACTTGCCACCTTTGGCCATCGGCATGCCCGGGGATACCCTCACCCCAACCCTCTCCCAAGGGGAGAGGGGGCAGTTCGGTGTGATCGAGTGCCGTGTAGGTTGGGTTGAGCGCAGCGAAGCCCATTTCAGACTTTCGCTCGCGATTCCTCCAGCAGCCGCTCGATCTCCCCATGCAGCCGCTCGGTGGCGCCAACCCGGTCGATCCACCATTCGGTGGACCAGACGCGCAGGAGCGTCCAGCCGAGGCCCTGGAGGATGGCGCTGCGGGTCTTGTCGCGGTCGCGGGCGGTGGCGGCGCTGTGGTAGGTGGCGCCGTCGCATTCGATGCCTACCAGGTAATCGCCCGGGCGGTCCGGATGGACGATGCCCAGGTCGATGCGGAAACGCGACACACCGATCTGCGGCACCACCTGCCAGCCCTTGGCCTGCAGCGCCTGGGCCACGGCTTCCTCGAAGGGCGAGTCGTGTCCCCCCAGCGAGCCCTTGACCGCGGCGGCCAGGGCCTGGGGACCGCGCTGGGCGAATTCCAGGAACAGCTTGAGATCCCGTACCGCGCGGGCATTGGTGCGATTGAGGTCGATCAGGCCAGGATCGAAGGAAGAGAACACCAGCATCTCCCGGCGCGCCCGGGTCACGGCGACGTTGAGGCGGCGCCAGCCACCGTCCTTGTTCAAGGGGCCGAAGTTCATCGACATCGTATTGGCGCCTGGCTCGGTAGGGCCGAAGCCGATGCCGAGCATGATCAGGTCGCGCTCGTCGCCCTGCACCGTTTCCAGATTCTTCACCACCACCGGCTCGGCCAGGTCTTCGGCGAAGTGCGCCTCGATCTCCGGGTGCTGCTGGCGCGCGCGGTCGAGCAGGTCGGTGACCAGCCGCTGTTGCTCGCTGTTGAGGGTGATGATGCCCAGGCTGAGACCGGCGAAGGCCGGATCGAGCAGGCGCTTGACCGCCTCGGCGACCATGGCCTGGGCTTCCAGGGCGTTGTGCCGTCCCTTGCCCTTGGCGTAGACGCCGTCCACCCGCCGCCATTCCACCGCGCTCGGACGGATCTCCGGGGCGGGGAAGGTGATGAGCTTGCCGTCGTAGTAGTGATGGTTGGAAAAGGCGATCAGGCTCTCGTGGCGACTGCGGTAGTGCCAGTTGAGGCTGTGGCTGTAGATGCCGGCGCCCAGGCATTCGTCGAGGATGCTCTCCAGGTCCTCGGCGGTGTCGTCCTCGCCGGCGGCGCGGTCGAAGAAGCGGGTCGGCGGCATCTGCCGGGGGTCGCCGGCGATCACCACCTGCACACCGCGGGCGATGGCGCCCACCGCGTCCCAGGGCGCGATCTGCGAGGCTTCGTCGAAGATCACCAGGTCGAACAGGCCGCCATCGGGCGGCAGGTACTGGGCGATGGACAGCGGACTCATCAGCATGCAAGGCGCCAGCCGCGCCAGGGCGTCGCCCATTTCCAGCGCCAGCTGGCGCAGCGGCTTGTGCCGGCGCTGCTTCTGCAATTCGTGCTTGAGCACGGCGAAGCCGCCACCCTGGCGCGCCGCGTCGTTCTTGGGCGGCAGGCCGTGGCAGAGCAGGGCGCGGATATGGCGCACGGCGAGGGTCTGCAGGCGATCGTCCAACCGGCGATAGGCCTGGATGTCGCTCTCGTGCTCGGCCGGGACGAAATCGCGCAGCAAGGGCTCGGCGTCCAGGGCGGTGGCGGCGAACCAGCGGGCATAGGCGGTTTCGAAGACGGCTGCGAGATCCTCGCCGGAGCCGACCGTGACGCGCGCGATCAGCGGCGCCAGGCCGAGGGCGTCGGATTCCTCGCGGACCCGCTGCCAGTCGCACCAGGCCTTGAGGCGACCGGGCTGGCGCAACAGGGCGGCGGCGGTGCGTACCAACTCGGCGGCCGGGGTGTCTGCCGGCAGTCCTGCCTGCTCGGAAAAGCTCTGGCGCGCGGCTTCGGCGGCCTCCAGGGCGGCGGAGAAGGCGCTGCTGGCCGGTGCCAGGGTAGTGTCCACCGGCTGGTCCTCGGGATGCTGCAACCGGCGCGCCGCCGCCTGGCGCAGGGCCAGCAGCTGCTCGGGCGTTTCCGCCAGGGTCGGCAGCGCCGTGCTCAGCCTTTCCGCGAGGGCGCGGCGCGCGAGCAGGGCCTCCAGGTCGCTGGTGACGCCTTGCCAGCCGCTGATGGCGGCCAGGCTGGGCGTCAACTCGTCCAGTTCGCTGAGCAGGGTGCGCTGGCGCCGCAGGCGTGGCAGGTCGGCGGCCACGTCGGGCTGGCCCTGGGTTTCGCCCTGGCGGGCGAGATCCTGGGTGACCTGGCGCTGGGCGCGGCTGGCGAAGATCCAGAAGCGCTGCCCGGCGGCGTCCCAGGCGGTTTCCAGCTGGGTCAGGGCGACGCGGCGACAGGCTTCGGCGGCATAGGGCACCGACAGCTCGCGCTCCAGCGTCTGGTAGTCCCGCAGCAACTCCAGGGCGCGCCCCAGCTGGCGCTGACGCTCGGCGGCGCCAGGCCCGAAGGCGAAGGCCAGGTCCTGGCCGGCGGCGTTCTGCAGCAGCTCGGCGAATTCCAGCAGGCGCCGGGGCGCCACCTGATCCGCCAGCGGCAGGCCAAGGACGTCGCGCAGGCGTTGCCGCGCCTGCTGCAGGGCCTGCTGGGTGTCGCGCAGCCGTTCGGCGGCGCCGACCAGGGCGTCCTGCCAGGCGTTGGACCAGGGATGGGCCGGCAAGAGGGCGAAATCCGCCGCCAGGCTGCGGCCGGTCTCGGCGTGCAGGGCCAGGCGGCGCACGGCGTTGCGCAAATCGGCCAGGGCCTCGGCGTCGTGGGCGTCGGCGTTGGCCCAGGCCAGGCGCGGGGTATCGGGGGCGGCGTCGCGCAGGACGCGGCCGATGCTCTGCTGCAGGGTCAGGCCATTGGGCCAGCGCCGGTGCAGGCGCTCGACCACTGCATTGAGGCGATCGCGCAGGCGTTCCACCTCGGCGGCCTCGGCCAGCCATTCTTCTTCGTCGAGGCCGTCGCGGGTATCCCAGGCGCGCTCCAGCTGCTTGAGTACCTCGGCCTTGGACGCCTTGCTCGAATGCAGCTCCAGGCAGAATTCGCCCAGCCCCTGGGCCTCCAGGCGGCGATACACCACGTCCAGGGCCGCGCGTTTCTCGGCGACGAACAGGACCCGCCGACCGAGCGCCAGGTTGTGGGCGATCATATTGGCGATGGTCTGGGACTTGCCGGTGCCGGGCGGGCCGTCCAGCACGAAGTCCTGGCCACCGGCCGAGGCCAGCACCGCCGCCAGTTGCGAGGAATCCGCCGGCAGCGGGGTGAAGAGTTCGGCAGGGGTGACCTGGCGATCCAGCTCGCGCTCGCGGGGAAAGCTGCCGCCGCTCAGGTAGGCGCCGGATTCCGAGGTGCGCTCCAACAGGTGCCGCACCAGCGGGCTTTCCATCAGCTGGTCGCTGCGCTCGGTGAGGTCCTTCCACATCAGGTACTTGGCGAAGGAGAACTGGCCGAGCAGCAATTCGTTGCTGACCTCGAAGCCGGGCAGGTCGCGCACCGCGCGGCGGACCCTGGTCCAGATGCCATCCACGTCGATGCCGTTGCCATCGCCGGGCAGCGGGCCGTCGAGCCCGGGAATGTCCAGGTCGAAGTCGTGGCGCAAGAGCTCCAGCAGGGTCAGGTTGAAGCGCGGCTCGTCCTCGAACAGGTGCAGGGTGATGCCGCTGGCGGCGCTCTGCCGTTCCAGGCGTACCGGCAGCAGGATCAGCGGCGCACGGTAGTGCTTGGGATCGTCGGCCGCCTTCTTCCAGCGCAGGAAGCCCAGCGCCAGGTAGAGGGTGTTGGCGCCGCCCTCGTCGAGATCGCTGCGGGCGCGGCGATAGAGCTCCACCAGGGCCGCGTCCAGTTTGGTCGCATCCAGGGGCGCGACCACCTCGCCGCGGGCCAGGGCGCCGCGGGCGTATTCGTCGTCGAGATTCTCGTGCTCGCGGGCTTCGTGCAGCACGGCGTCGCGCCCGCTCACCGCCAGATCCGGCAGCGGCACCAGACGCAGTGCCCGGCCCTCGGCCAGGCGATCTTCCAGCGCCGCCGGCTCGGGGCAGAGCAGGGGCACGCTGCGGGCGTTGTCCGGCACATGCAGCAGGCGATTGCGGGTGGTGAGGTCGAGCAGTTTGCGCTGCCACAGCGCCAGGCGCCCGACCGGGGTGGTCGGCGCCGCCTCGACGTCCACGTCGAAGGCCGGCAGCGGCGGGGCTTCTTCCAGGGCTTCGCCGGGCAGCAGCAGGCCGTCCGCATGGATGGCCGGCTGGCCGGGCACCGCCAGCGGGCGAATGCGTTGCAGGCGGGCGCGGCGGATGTCCAGCGCCAGTACGAAGGACTCGTCGTCCAGCTGCCGCTCGGCCAGTTGCATGGCCTGGCTGAAGGAGGGCGGCGGCGAGGCGGTGGCCTGGGTGGTCTCGAAGACCAGCAGGTCCTTGAGCGCCACCCGCTTGCGCACTGGCTCGGCGTCGTCGGTGAGCAGCTGAGCGAATTCCTGGGGCTGCAGCCAGACCCCGGCGAAGGCATGGCCGCGGGTAATGACCAGCAGCGGATTGAGACCGGCCTGTTCCAGCGCCGCGCAGGCGAGCAGGGCGAGATCCAGGCAGGTGGCCAGGCCGCCGTCGAGGATGGCGCCCGGCGTTCGGATCTTCTGGCCCTGGCGCTCGAAGCTGGCCGGCGGCACCGCATAGGTCAGCTGCAGACCGCACAGCGCCGACCAGAGCGCCGAACCCAGCTCCCAGACGCGTCGCCGCGAGCCGCTCTCGTACCCGTCCAGCGCCGTGGACTTGCCGGCGCGGCGCAAGACCTCGGCGGCCGCGCCCAGCAGGCGATCCACTGCCGGGTCGTTGGGCATGACGAAGGCCGCGGCCAGCTCGGGCATGCTGTCCACGCCGCCCCACTGGTTGCGGGCCAGCAGCTCGACCGGATAGCGCCGCGTCTGCAGGATCTCTTCGCCCTGGCGTACCGTGAAGGTCAGCTGGGCGACCAGGCTTTCCTGCAGGCTGCCGAGCAGGGCGGCGTCGAATTCGAGGTCGCGATCATCGAGATGAAGGGTGCCCTTGGGGTCCAGGCGCTCCAGGTGCCAGGTGCGCGGGACCACGAAGGCCGGCTCGGCGGTCACCGTCAGGCTGACGTCGACCAAGGGGTCCTGGCCGCTGTGGGTGAGGCGCAATTCGCGCAGCACGGGCACCGCGTTCTGGTGCGCCGCAAAACCGATCTTGCCGGCCAGCACCAGTTCGACATCCACGCTCATCGCCTACCACCCTTGCTTATTGCCTAAGGTAGATGAATGTACAGTAGTGGACGGGTCGATGCAGCCCATAGCCGGCCTGGGCAAGCGGAAAAAGTCCTTTGGTGACGGGCGGTTGCGTGGTTTGAGGGATAGGTCGCGCTTCAGGCCGCCGCGGTCGGGAAGACCAGGCTGAAATGGATGCCCCGCTCATCCTGCTCGACCTCGGCGCGGCCGCCGTGCAGGCGCATGATGGCGGTGACGATGGCCAGGCCCAGGCCGTTGGAATCATGGGGTTGGTGGCGCGAGGGATCGGCGCGGTAGAAGCGGTCGAATAGCCGACGCAGGTGCTCCGGTGCCAGCGCCGGCCCGGCATTGCTGACGCGGATGCGCCCGCCGTCCGCCTGCAGGAGGATCTCGCCGTCCGGCTCGGCATAGCGGATGGCATTGGCCACCAGGTTGCTCAGGGCGCGGCGCAGCATCAGTGGATCGGCGACCACCTCGCCGCCGCCCGATACCACCAGCCGCAGGCCGCGCTCGTCGGCCGGCCCTTCGAAATAGTCGGCGATGCGCGCCAGCTCTTCGTCCAGCTGCAACGGCTGCGGGGTCAGCACCGCCTGGGCGTCGTCGGCGCGGGCGAGGAAGAGGATGCTTTCCACCAGCCGCGAGATGCGCTCCAGCTCCTCCAGGTTGGACGCCAGCAGCGCCTGGTAGTCCTCGGCACTGCGCACCTGGCGCAGGGCGACCTCGGTATGGCCCATGAGGGCATTGATCGGGGTGCGGATCTCGTGGGCGAGGTCGGCGGAAAATTGCACCAGCCGGCCATAGCCGTCGGCCAGGCGCGCCAGCATGGCGTTGTAGTTTTCCACCAGCGGCTGCAACTCGCGCGGCGCATCGGCCAGCTCCAGGGGCGCGGCCAGACGAGTCGGGGTGATGCCGCCGGCATGGCGGGCGATGCGCCGCAGCGGTGCCAGGCCGCGCCGCAGCAGTAGATAGCCGAGGCCGGCGGTACACAGGAAGGCCAGGGTCACCGCGCCGATCAGGCCCAGCCGGAAATCGGCCAGGGTGGTGTCCTCGTTGCGCAGCACATGGGCGGCGGTCAGTTCCACCGGGCCTTCGGGGGTGTTCACCGCGACCCGCGCCGCGCGCCAGCGGGTGCCGTCGGCCAGGGTGCCCTCCCGTATATCGGCCGGCGTCGGTCGCCGCGTCTGGGGTACCACGGCAAGATCCGGGAGGGCGATATTCAGGGGGTTGGAGGCGATCACCGGCTTGGCGCCCGGCGCGCCGATGAGAAAGACGTCCTGCTCGTTACCCAGCATGTTGGCGAACAGCTGTGGGCTGCGCTCCAGCGTTTCCAGTGACAGATCGGCGCTGAGCAGGCTGCGAAAATGCGCCAGGCGACCGAGCAGGGCATAGTCCGCGCGCTCCAGCACCGTCCGTTCCAGGCTGTGGTAGAGGAAGACGCCCGCGCCGCCCACGGCGAGCAGCGCCACCAGGGCGAACCCCAGGGTGGCGCGCAGGATCAGCGAGGGTGAGCGGGCGCTCAAGGGCGGACCTCGCAGACGTAGCCGATGCCGCGCACGGTATGGATCAGCTTGACCGGGTAGGGGTTGTCGACCTTGGCGCGCAGCCGCTTGATGGCCACGTCCACCACGTTGGTGTCGCTGTCGAAGTTCATGTCCCAGACCTCGGCGGCGATCAGGGTGCGCGACAGCACCTCGCCCTCGCGGCGCAGCAGCAGGTGCAGCAGGGCGAATTCCTTGTTGGTCAGCACGATGAGGTCGTCGCCACGGGTCACTCGTCGCCGCAGGAGGTCCAGCTGCAGGTCGGCGAGGTGGAAATGCTCGGGCTCGCGCACCACGCCACGCCGCAACAGGGTGCGGATGCGCAGCAGCAGCTCGACGAAGGAGAAGGGCTTGACCAGGTAGTCGTCGGCGCCAAGCTCCAGGCCGCGGATGCGATCCTGCAGGCCATCGCGGGCGGTGAGAAAGAGCACCGGCACGTCGAGCTTCTTGCGCAGCACCTCCATGATCTGCCAGCCGTCGATGCCGGGCAGCATGACGTCGAGGATGATCAGGTCGTAACGGCCGTCCAGGGCCAGGTGCAGGCCGTCGGCGCCGTGCTGGGTCCAGTCGACCGCGTAGCCGGATTCGCCGAGGCCCTTCTTCAGGTATTCGCCGGTCTTCTGGTCGTCTTCGATGAGGAGAATGTGCATGACGTAATGGTAGGGCTTCCGGTCGCTGCGCTGGGTGACATTTTTGTCATTCGCCGGTCATCTTGCTGACCCCCCACGCGTCGCACTGTGGCGGGGCGATTCCCTATTCCAGGAGGCTTCATGCGTACCCAGACTCTGCTCCGCGGTTCCCTTGCTCTGCTGCTCGCCGGCAGCGCCCTGCTGGCCCAGGCCGCGCCCATGCCCACCGTCAAGCCCATGCGCGGCACGGTGGACAGCGTCCAGGGCGACACCCTGGCCTTCACCACCCGCAATGGCGCCCACCAGACCCTGATGCTGGATGACAAGACCAGCTACCGCGCCGTATCCAAGGCCAACCTGGATCGCATCGAAGCCAACAGCTTCATCGGCTCCGCTGCCACACCGCAGCCTGACGGCACCCTCAAGGCGCTGGAAGTGACGGTGTTCGAGGCCAGCCTGCGCGGCTCCGGCGAAGGCCACTACGGCTGGGAAAATGCCGATGGCAGCACCGGCACCATGACCAACGGCACCGTGGGCGAACTCAAGAAGGCCAACGGCCGCACCCTGACCGTGCAGTACAAGGGCGGCGAGAAGCAGCTGGTGGTGCCGGAAGACGTGCCCATCGCCTATGTCGAGAAGGGCGACCGCAGCCTGCTCAAGCCCGGTGCCAAGGTCGTGCTGTTCCCCGCCGAAGACGGCAAGCACGCCAAGGGCGTGGCCGTAGGCAAGGACGGTTTCACCCCGCCCATGTAATGAACTACCCAAAGCCAGCTGCGCGTCGGCCAAACGGCGTTGAAAAGCCCCTGGGTCGCCAGCCCGGTCGGAATGCTCATTTACCATTCGTAAACTCGAGCGCGAGTCCGATCCGCTTCCTTAGGGCCTTTCGCCTTGTTTGGCGCTAGCTCGCAAGGCTTTGAATAGTCCATGTAGTTAAGCGGTCGCCTGGCGACCGCGTCCAACTTTCCGTGGAGGGGAACCCCATGACCACCTCGCGACGGCGCCTGGTGCATCGCTGGCCGGTGCGCCTCACCCACTGGCTCAACGCCCTGGCGATGCCCTGCATGTTCATGAGCGGCTGGGCGATCTACAACGCCTCGCCGCTGTTCTCCTTCACCTTTCCCGCCTGGTCGACCCTCGGCGGCTGGTTGGGCGGCGCCATCGCCTGGCACCTGGCGGTGTTCTGGCTGCTCGCGGTGAACGGCCTGGTCTATCTGCTCTATGGCATGTTCAGCGGCCACTTCCGGCGCGATTTCCTGCCCCTGTCGCCACGCGCCATCGGCCGCGATTTCATCGCCGCCGCACGTCTGCGGCTTGGCCACCAGCTGGGCACCTACAACGCCGTGCAGCGCCTGCTCTACTGGGGTGTGCTCGCCCTCGGGGTGCTGGTGGTGCTCTCGGGGCTGGCCATCTGGAAACCCGTGCAGCTGCAAGGGCTGGTCGCGCTGCTGGGCGGTTTCGACACCGCCCGCTACGTGCATTTCTTCGCCATGGCCGGCATCGGCGCGTTCGTCGTCGTGCACCTGGCCCTGGTCATCCTGGTCCCCCGCACCCTGCCGCCGATGATCACCGGCCGGGCGCACGAGGAGGTTGACGATGAGTCGGCGTGAACGTCTGCGCCTGGAACCGGCGCAACAGCGGCAGGTGGAAAATCTGCAACGACGCCTGCTGCTCAAGCAGGGCCTGACCGTGGGTGCCCTGGCGATGCTCAGCGGCTGCAACCTGCAGGACGGCGACCAAGTCGACAAGGTGCTCTGGTCCATGTCGCGCTTCAACGACCGGGTGCAGGCCTGGCTATTCGGCCGCGAGCGCCTGGCGCCCACCTATGCCTCCAGCCAGATCACCAATCCCTTTCCCTTCAACGCTTTCTACCCCGAATACAACGTCCCGGAAGTGGATCTCAGCGACTATCGCCTGGAGGTCTCCGGCCTGGTCGCCCACAAGCAGGCCTGGACCCTGGAAGACCTGCGCCGCCTGCCGCAGCGCGCCGACATCACCCGCTTCATCTGCATCGAAGGCTGGAGCGCCATCGGCCAGTGGGGCGGGGTGCCGCTGCGCACCTTCCTCGAACGCATCGGTGCCGACACCACGGCCAAGTACGTCGGCTTCAAGTGCGCCGATCGCTACTACTCCAGCATCGACATGGCCTCGGCGCTGCATCCCCAGACCCTGCTGGCGCTGGACTTCGGCCAGGTGGCCTTGCCGCCGGACTACGGCTACCCGCTGCGCCTGCGGGTACCCACCAAGCTCGGCTTCAAGAATCCCAAGCACATCCAGGCGCTGTTCGTGACCAACGACTATCCCGGTGGCTATTGGGAGGACCAGGGCTATAACTGGTTCAGCGGGATCTAGATCCCACTCAACGTCTGCTGCGCGTCGGCCAAACTGCGTTGAAAAGACCCTGGGTCGCCAGCCCGGCCTAGGCGGCCCCGTCGCAATGCTCATTTACCACTCGTAAACCCGAGCGCGGGTCCGATCCGCTTCCTCAGGTCTTTGATTCGCTAGCGCTCACCCTTCGGGCCAGGCTGCGCCTGTTACTCCCGCAGGTCGTTGCGCCTTGTCTGTCTCTAGCTCGCGAGACGTTGAGCGGGATCTAGCCGGCGGAACCCCCGTCGTCGGGGGCAGTCGAGATACCACCCATCCTTTACCCAGGAGTCTCGTCATGTCCGCCCATCCCTCGATCGGTTTCATCGGCTTCGGTGCCATGGCCCAGCGCATGGGCGCCAACCTGCGCGAGGCCGGCTATGCGGTCAGCGCCTATGCCGAGCACCAGCAGGACGGCGAGCGCCACGGCACGCCCATGGAGCCCCTGGCGACCCTCTTGCCCCAGGCGGAGGTGGTGATCGTCTCCCTGCCCAACGACGCCATCCTCGAACAGGTGCTGCTCGGCCCCGACGGCGTCCTCGCCCGGCTGGAGAGCGGTCGTCTGCTGATCAACACGAGCACCAACTCGCCGGCGCTGGCGCTGCGCCTGGAGGCGGCCGGTCGCGCCCGGGGTATCGCCGTGGTCGAGGCCCCGGTGTCCGGCAGCACGCCCGAGGCGGAAAAGGCGCAACTGGTGGTCCTGGCCGGTGGCGAACCCGAAGCGGTGGAGCGCGCCCGTCCCATCCTCGAGACCCTGGGCAAGACCGTGCACCACGTCGGTCCGACCGGACAGGGCGCCGCCATCAAGCTGGCCATCAACGGCCTGATGGGCGCCGGACTCGCCGCCCTGGCCGAGGCGCTGGCCTATGCCACCCGCGCCGGCCTGGATGCCGAGGTGCTGTTCGAGGTGTTCGGCGACCTGGCGGTGCTCTCGCCCCATCACCAGCGCAAGCTGGCGGCGCTGCGCGATGGCGACTTCGCCCCGCAATTCCCGGCGGCGCTGATGCACAAGGACATGGGCCTCCTGCTGGCCGAACTCAACGCCACCTACCAGGGCGCCCCGACCCTGGCCGCCGCGGCGCAGCAACTGGCGCTGGGCGCCGAACTCCACCCCGACGCCGACTACCTGATCACTGCCGACGTCCTGCTGGAGGAAGCCGAAGACGCCGCCACCCGCTGACGCCTGACTTTCCCCCTTCCGGGACGACGTCTAGACTGCTCCGGTCCGTCGTCCCGGAATCCCTGCCGCATGACCGCTACCGGTGCCGTCCCTCAGTTCTGGCGCGATCCCGCGCTGCCGTTTCTCGAAGCCCGTTCCATCCAGGACGGCCGCGCGCTCTGCTATGCCCCGCATTCCCACGAGACCTTTTCCATCGGCACCGTGCTGGGTGGGCGCAGTCGCTATCACAACGGTCGGACCCGCGAATTGGTGGGGGCGGGGACCCTGGTGCTGATGAATCCCGGTGACGTCCATGCCTGCAATCCCCAGGGCGAGGCTGCCTGGCGCTATCGCATGCTGCACGTGGATGCTGGCTGGCTGGCCGAGCTGCAGCGTCCGGGGCGCGACGACTTCCAGCCCCTGGCGGCGCAGCTGTCGCGGGACGGCCAGCTCTATGCCGGCCTGGAAGCCCTGCATGCCTGCCTGGTGGATCCCGACACTCTCACCCTGCAGCGCCAGAGCCAGGCGCTGCTGTATTTCGAGGCCGTGCTGGCCCGCCTGGGTCGCACCCCGGCCGCGGCGGTGCCGGTGCGCGAGGATCGCCGGCTGAGGCGCGCCGCCGAATTTCTCGATGCCCATTGCGGCGAAGGAGTCAGCCTGGACCAACTCAGCCAGGTGGCGGATCTCTCGCCCACCCAGCTGATTCGCAGCTTTCGCCGGCGCTTTGGCCTGACGCCCCATGCCTATCTGATCGACCGGCGCATCCGCCTGGCGCGGCAACGCCTGCGTCAGGGCGAGGGGCTGGCCGAGGTCGCCCTGGCCACCGGTTTCGCCGACCAGGCCCACCTGCAGCGCACCTTCAAGCGCCTGGTGGCGGCCACCCCCGGTCAGTATCGCGCCGCGTCAGCCCTCCCATAGCAGCGAAGCGGCGCAGAGCACCAGCAACGTGGCGAGGGCGCGATTGAGCAGGCGCAGGCGACCTGGCGTCAGGGCGCGGCCACGCAGCCATTGACCGGCCACCGCCCAGCAGGCCAGGGAGGCGAAACAGATCACCAGGTAGAGGCCGGCGAACAGCGCCAGGCGGCCGCGATCCTCGCCCACGAACAGTGCCACCCCGGCCGCGGCGGCGAGCCAGGCCTTGGGATTGAGCCATTGCAGCAGGGCGCCGTCGCGAAAGCCCGGGCAGGCCGCCACTGCGCCGCTGCCCAGGTCCCCCGAGGCCCGTGCCAGTTTCCAGGCCAGGTACAGCAGGAAGAGGGCGCCCGCCACGCGCAGGATCCAGAGCAGCGCCGGCCAGGCGGCCAGCACCTCGTGCAGGCCGAGGCCGACGGCGACCAGCAGGACGACGAAGCCCAGGGTGGCCCCGGCGACATGCCACAGGGCCGGTCGCCAGCCGTGGGTGAGGCCGGTGTTGAAGCCCACCAGATTGACCGGGCCGGGAGAGAGGGACGCCACCAGGGCAAAGGCGGCCATGGACAGGATCAGGGTCATCGCGAGGTCTCGACAGTTGTGGAGACCTGAACCTAGCGGGGATGCCCCCTGGCGGTATTGAAGAAAATGACCCTTGCAGCCCGACGAAAGGCGGGAATTCGCGGCGTTTCGCTGACGTCCATTACAGCGAGCCCAGCGCTCCCCCGGTGGTTTCAACGTCGCTGTCGGCCACTGGGGCTTTCTTTTCTCTCGTCCGGGTACGCTAGGGCGCGATGGGCAGGGTGAAGCGGAAGGTACTGCCTTCGCCCAGGGCGCTGGTGACGCTCAGCTCGCCGCCATGGGCTTCGACGATGCCCTTGGCGATATACAACCCCAGCCCATGACCGGTAGGGTTGTCTTCCTGGACATGCCAGAACCGCTCGAACACCCGCGCCTGCTGCGCCTGGTTCATGCCGCGACCGTTGTCCGTCACGCTGATCTCCGCCAGGTTGCCGACCTGCCGCATGCTGAGCTGTACCAGACCGCCCGGCGCGGTGAACTTGATGGCATTGCCCAGCAGATTCATCAGTACCTGGAAGATGCGTTCGGCTTCCACCAGGACCTGGAGCTCCGGATCGGCCGCGTATTCCAGACTGATGTTCTTGATCTCCGCCAGCGGGCGCGACAGCAGGATGGGCTGCGCGCAGACGTCGGCCAGGCGCGCGGGCTTCAGATCCAGCGCCAGGCGATCCGATTCGATCTTGGACAGGTCCAGCAGGTCGCTGATCAGGGCATTCATGCGATTGGCCGCGGTCTCTATCACCTCCAGCGAACCGGGCAGGCGATCATCGCCCGGGGCCAGCTTTTCCAGCTGGCGCTGCAGCATCCCGACCTTCATCAGGATGATCGTGATGGGGCTGCGCAGGTCATGGGAGACCGCCGCGACGATCTCGTCGCGCAAGCGCACCGCCTGCCGCTCGCGTTCGACCTGGCGTGCCAGATCCAACTCGATGGCCGAGCGGCGCAGGTCCTTGGCGGCGAACAGATCGGCCTGGCGCCAGCGTTCGGAACGCAGCCGTACCAGCTCCTTCCAGGCATCGAAGGAACGCCGCGGATGCGGATAGTTGAGCCCTGGACCCGGCATGGGCACCGTGGCTTCCAGCTTGGCCGGGTTACCGCTCCAGACCACCGTGGTAACGATCTCGGGGCGGAACCAGAGCACCAGGTTGCGCACCGGCTTGGGCAACGTCAGGGCCAGCACGCCACTGGCGCTGGCGCTGTAACGGCGGGCGTCGGGCAATTCGTCGGCCAGGCAGCGAGTCGCATAGATGCCCGAAGTGTCCATCTCGGCCGTGACCCAGGCGGCGAGGACGCGAATGTCCTCCGCGCCGGGGCACTCTCCCAGGGTGCAGAGCTCGTCCTCCACCAACACCGCGACCCCGGCGGCATCCACCAGCTCCAAGAGGTCGGTGGGTCTTTCGCAGAGTCCGCTGAGCACCTCGCCACGGCTGTCGCACATGCCCTGGATCAGGGCTGCCAGCTGCGCCTCGCGGGCGTCGATCTCACGCTGCACCTGGCGATTCTCCAGAGCGCGGATCATCAGCGATACCAGCACCCCGACCGAGCGGCAGGCCATCCGCGTGCGATAGGGCAGATACAGGGGTTCGCGGTGGCCACAGCTGATCAGTCCCCAGAGCTTGTCGTCGCTGATCAGCGACACGCTCATGGAGGCGCGCAGACCCTGGTTGCGCACGTACTGGCAGTGGATGGGCGAGACGCTCCGCAGCACCGCATGGGTCAGATCGATGGGGTCGCGCTCGGTGCCATGGAGAAAGGCCGGTACCAGCGGGATCGCCTCGTACTGGGCGTCGGGAATGTTGCGGATCCAGTTCTCGTGATAGAGCGCCCGGGCCTGGGCGGGGATATCGCTCGCCGGAAAGTGCATGCCCAGGTAGCTGTCGATGTCGTCGACCCGATCCTCGGCCACTACCTGGCCATCGCCGCCATCATCGAAGCGATAGACCACCACCCGATCGAAGCCGGTCAGGGCGCGCACCTCGCGTACCGCGCCTTCGCACAGCTCGGGCAGGGTACGCGCCTGCTGCAGGCGGGCCAGGGCACGGGCCAGCCCGGCGGGTTCGACACCGCCATGGTCGTCCGGCTCGAATTCCAGGAACACCAGGCCATGGCTGCGGTGCAGGATCACGTCCATGTCGCGGGCCGGGCGCGTCCAGCTCAGCGGATTGGCTTCTTCCAGATGCTCCAGGGTCAGCGCCTGCCGCACCTGTTCGTACAGCTCGAGGGGCAGGACCTGCTGCAGTGGTCGATCCAGCAACTCGACCTGGGGCTTGCCGAACAGCTCGGGGAGGTTGCGGCTGGCATGCTTGATCAGCCCTTCCGCCTCATCGAACGCGATAAGGTAGCCGTGTGCCTGGATGGCGCCTGGAATGCGGATCGGCTCGCTTTCGCAGCTTTGCAGGGACTGACCGGAGGGTGCAGCAATCATGCGACTGTCTCAGATGAACTCTTGAATAGGACCGCAACGAGGCGGTCCTGTTAAAGCTTTAGCACCGAATGGCTGTGAATGTGATGCCGTTCACGCGCTGCCAGCAGTCACCGCACCATTTTCGCATTCGCAGTACCTGATAACCATTATCGCGATCATTTTTTGCCGAAGGGTTCATCTTTGGCCGCGGATCCTGCGACTGGTCTCGCGGGCTGACGGCGGTATCATGACGCTTTGTCCAGAGTTCAGTCATGGCCCGCTTCCGCCCCTTGCCCATCATCGACCGCAGCCGGGATGACCTGTTCATGCGCGAGGCCCTGGTCCTGGCGAAGCAGGGCGCCGCCCAGGGCGAGGTGCCGGTCGGCGCCGTGGTGGTGCTCGATGGCGAGGTCATCGGCCGCGGCTTCAATCGCCCCATCGGTGCCCACGATCCCAGCGCCCATGCCGAGATGCAGGCGATTCGCGACGCCGCCGCGCGGCTGGCCAACTACCGGCTGCCTGGCGCGACGCTCTATGTGACGCTCGAACCCTGCAGCATGTGCGCCGGCCTCATCGTCCACAGTCGCATCCAGCGCCTGGTCTATGGCGCCAGCGAGCCGCGCGCCGGCATGGCCCAGAGCCGCGGGCGCTTCTTCGAGCAGGACTTCCTCAACCACCGGGTGCTGGTGGAGGGTGGGGTGCTGGCCGAGGCCTGTGGTCAGGTGCTGACCGACTTCTTCCGCGCGCGGCGCAATCCCGCGGCCGGCGAAGGCTAGGCCGCCAGTTCGCGCATCCGCGTGAGCACGGCATTCAGGCCGTTGCTGCGCGATTGCGACAACTGCCGTTCCAGGCCGAGTTCGCCCAGCCAGCCGTGAATGTCGAGGCGGCCCAGCTCTTCGCGGGTCAGGCCATTGGCGCGCACCAGCACCACGGCGAGCAAGCCCTTGAGCACCCGGGATTCGCTGCTGGCACGAAAGAAGTGACGATCGCCCTGGGCTTCATGGGTCAGGCGTACCCGGCTCTCGCAACCCTGTACCAGGTCTTCGTCACGCTCCTCGAGCACCGCCGGCAGGCGCTCGGCCCACTGCAGCAGCAGTCGCGAGCGCGCCTCCCAGCCCTTGGCGATGACAAAGGCGCGGCGGGCTTCCGCCGCATCGGGAAGCAGATTCATTGCAAGAGCTCCAGGGCGTTGTCCAGGGCGGTGAAAAAGCGCTGCAGGTCCTCGGCATCGTTGTACAGGCCCAGGGAAACCCGCAGCGCACCGGGGGTCTGCAGGGTCTGGAACAGCGGCATGGCACAGTGCTGACCGGCGCGCACCGCGATGCCCTGTTCGCCCAGCAGATGGGAGAGATCGCCGACGTCCACGCCCGCGACCTGGAAGCTGGCCAGGGCGATCTGGGGTTCACCCAGCACCCGCACGCCGTCGCGGGCAGCCAGCCCGGCCAGCAGCTTCAGGCTCAGGGCCTGCTCGTGACCGCGGATCAGCGTCTCGTCCTGGCCCTGCAGCCAGTCGACCGCCGCGCCCAGGGCGATGGCCGCGCCTATGGGCGGCGTCCCCGCCTCGAAGCCCATGGGCGCGGCGTGGAAGCGGGCGTCGGTGAAGGTGGTGTGCTGCACCATCTCGCCGCCGAATTGCCAGGGCTTGAGGTGCGCCAGGCACTCGGCCTTGCCCCAGAGTACGCCGATGGCCTCCGGGGCATAGAGCTTGTGGCCGGAGAACACATAGAAATCGGCGTCGAAGTCTGCCGGGCGATGCCGCCCATGGACCGCGCCCTGGGCGCCATCCACCACCAGCCAGGCCGGCGAGCGTGCCCGGATCAAGACCGCGAGTTCCGCCAGCGGCTGCCAGGTGCCGAGCACGTTGGACAGCTGGCTGACCGCGACCACGCGGGTGCGCGGCCCCAGCAACCGCTCGGCGGCTGCCAGGTCCAGATGACCGCTCGCGGTCAGCGGGATGACCCTGAGTTCGAGGCCTCGACGCCGGGCCAGCTGCTGCCAGGGCAGCAGGTTGGCGTGGTGCTCCAGGGCACTGATGAGAATCTCGTCCCCGGCTGCGAAGGCGTCTTCCAGGCCATAGGCCAGCAGATTGAGCGCCTCGGTCGCGCCGCGGGTCAGCACCACCTCGTGCGGCGCGGCAGCGCCCAGCCAGGCGGCGATCCGCCCCCGGGCGCCTTCGTAGGCGGCGGTGGCGCGCTCGGCAGCCCAGTGCTGGGCCCGGTGCACATTGGCCGCGCCCAGGCTGTAGCTGGCCAGCAGGGCATCCAGCACCACCTGGGGCTTCTGCGCCGTGGCGGCGCTGTCGAGGTAGGTGATGCCGTCGGCGGCGAAGGCGGTGAAAGCCGGGAATTCGGCTCTCCAGGGGGAGGGTAGCGACATGGCGACAGCTCCGGGGTAGCCCGCGCGAGGCGGGCTGCCCGGTTGTGGACTCAGTTGTGCGCGTGCAGCGCTTCGTTGAGTTCGATGGCGGTCTTGTTGGTCTTGCACTCGACCGCGCCGGTTTCCGAATTGCGGCGCAGCAGCAGGTCGCTCTGACCGGCCAGCTCGCGCGCCTTGACTACCCGTACCAGCTGGTTCTGGTCATCCAGCACGGCGACCTTGGTGCCCGCGGTCACATAGAGACCGGATTCCACGGTGCAGCGATCGCCCAGCGGGATGCCAATGCCGGCGTTGGCGCCGATCAGGCAGCCTTCGCCGACGCTGATGATGATGTTGCCGCCGCCCGACAGGGTGCCCATGGTGGAGCAGCCGCCGCCCAGGTCCGAGCCCTTGCCGACGAAGACGCCAGCGGAAACGCGGCCTTCGATCATGCCGGGGCCGGCGGTACCGGCGTTGAAGTTGACGAAGCCTTCGTGCATCACGGTGGTGCCTTCACCCACATAGGCACCCAGGCGCACGCGGGCGGTATCGGCGATGCGCACGCCGGCCGGCACCACGTAGTCGGTCATCTTGGGGAATTTGTCCACCGAGAAGACTTCCAGCAGCTTGCCGCGCAGACGGGCTTCCAGCTGCTCGGCCGGCAGTTCGGCCAGGTCCACGGCGCCCTGGTTGGTCCAGGCCACGTTGGGCAGCAGGGCGAAGATGCCGCTGAGGTTCAGGCCGTGGGGTTTGACCAGGCGATGGGACAGCAGGTGCAGCTTCAGGTAGGCCTCGGGGGTGGAGGCGGGCGCGGCGTCTTCGGCCAGCAGGGTGGCCACCAGCGGCTTGGTGCTTTCCGCCAGGCGGGTCAGCAGCGCCGATTGCACGGCATCGATGCCCTTGAGGGCTTCGGCCAGGCCGCGGGCCTGGGCCGGGGCGAAGGCGATGGCCTGGTTGCCGCCCTGGTAGTCCAGCAGCGGCGCGACCGCCTCGACCAGCGCCGCCGGGGGATTCAGCAGGGGCTGTGCATAGAAGACTTCCAGCCAGGCGTCCTGGCGATTCTGGGTGCCGACACCGAAGGCGATACTGAAGAGGGCATTCGACATGAGACTGTTCCTTTGCAGAGGCACCGATCCGGTCGGTGCGAGATGTTCGGTAGTAGGGGCGGTGGCCGCGGGATCAGTTCAGGGCCGCGGCATAGAGCTCGGGCTTGAAGCCCAGCAGGGTACGGTCGCCGAGATCGAGCACGGGTCGCTTGATCATCGAAGGCTGCGCCAGCATCAGGTCGATGGCCCTGGCGGTGTCGAGGTCGGCCTTCTGGGCGTCGTCGAGCTTGCGGAAGGTGGTGCCGGCGCGATTGAGCACCTTGTCCCAGCCATGCTCCGCGCACCAGGCCGCCAGCCGCTCGCGGTCGATGCCGCTCTGCTTGTAGTCATGGAAGTGGTAGGCCTGGCCGTGCTCGTCGAGCCACAGGCGGGCCTTCTTCATGGTGTCACAGGCCTTGATGCCGTAGAGGCTCAGGCCACTGGCCGCTGCGGGCATGGCGTTCTCCTGCGAAAGACTGCAACCGCGGATTATGCCATGACGGGCCGGAAAAGGGCCGGGCGTCGCGCCCTGAGTGCAGAGGGCGGAGGCCGGAAAGCAGAAGGCCGGGGAGTCCCCGGCCTTGGCGATCAACCGCGGCTTTTCACGCCGTAGGTTTCGTCGAGGGTGCCGGGGGTGCCGTCACCCTTGGGCGCGTAGTCCCGCGGCGCTTCGGTCGGACCGTCGATGCGCTCGCGACTGGAGGGGTAACGCTGCTCGGCGCTGTGCAGCGAGGCCAGCAGGTGCTGACGGGTCAGTTCGTCCTGGGCCAGGCGCTCGGCGCCTTCGGACAGGTGCGACTGCATGTCCTGGTAGGTCTGGGTGAGCTTGCGCACCAGGCCGGCGGTGGTGCTGAAGTGGCTGGTGACCTCGTGCTGGTAGTCGTCGAACTTCTTCTGCAGATCATCCAGCTGGCGCTGCACCCGGCTCGGCGCGGCACCCGGCACCAGGCGTGCCAGCAGAAAACCTATCCCGACCCCGATCAGCAGCGCGACCAGGGGCAACAACCAGGTAGTGAGCGACTGTTCCACGAAACTTCCTCTATGAGCGGCTTTGCTTTACGGTAACGGCAGACCGGCGAGCCTGTACACTGGGTTGCGTCTTCTGCCATTCGCTGGGCGTCATCATACCCCGCACTCAGGCATCGCGCAGGATCGACCCTATCAAAATCAACTCCTTGGATGAGCACTGTTCGTCCGGGATCACGGAGTCAAGCGTGTCAGCCCGTGAACAATCCCTGCTGCTGGAGGGCCCCGCGGGCACTCTGGAGGCGCTGTACCAGAGCCCGGATGCCCCCACCGGCGCGGTATTGCTCTGTCATCCCCATCCGCTCCATGGCGGCGCCATGCAGAACAAGGTGGTCGCCACCCTGCAGCGCATCGCCCGGGATGCCGGCCAGGCCACCCTCAGATTCAATTTTCGCGGCGTTGGTGCCAGCACCGGCGTGCATGCCGGTGGCGAAGGCGAGATCGACGATGCCGCGGCCGCCGTGGCCTGGTTGCGTGAACGCCATCCCGACCTGCCCCTGACCCTCTGCGGCTTCTCCTTCGGCTCCTGCGTCGCCGCCTGCCTCGGCGGGCGCCTGGAAGGCGAGGGCGTGGCGGTGGAACGGCTGTTCATGCTGGCGCCGCCGGTGGAGCGTTTCGCGGTCGACGGCCGCCTGCCCCAGCGGGCGCACCTCACCGTGATCCAGCCCGAGGCCGACGAGGTGGTGACCCCCGAGCGGGTCTATGCCTGGTCCGCGGCGCTCGAACAGCCGCACGAATTGCTCCGCGTCGCCGACTGCAGCCATTTCTTCCATGGCAAACTCGTCGAACTCAAAGATCTGGTCCTGCCCCGCCTGCAGGCCTGACCCTCGTTAGTCTCTCGGATTTCCAGCGCCTCCATGACCACTCGCATCCTCACTGGCATCACCACCACCGGTACCCCGCACCTGGGCAACTATGCCGGGGCCATCCGTCCCGCCATCCGCGCCAGCCTGGCCGACGATGCCGACTCCTTCTATTTCCTCGCCGACTACCATGCCCTGATCAAGTGCGACGACCCGGCGCGCATCCAGCGTTCGCGCCTGGAGATTGCCGCCACCTGGCTGGCCAGCGGCCTGGATCCGGAGCGGGTGACCTTCTATCGCCAGTCCGACATCCCCGAGATCCCCGAACTGACCTGGCTGCTCACCTGCGTCGCCGGCAAGGGCCTGCTCAATCGCGCCCATGCCTACAAGGCCGCGGTCGACCGCAACCTGGAGCAGGGCGAGGATCCCGATGCCGGGGTCACCATGGGGCTCTACAGCTATCCGGTGCTGATGGCCGCGGACATCCTGATGTTCAACGCCCTGCGTGTGCCGGTCGGGCGCGACCAGATCCAGCACGTTGAGATGGCCCGCGACATCGGTCAGCGCTTCAACCACCTGTTCGGCAACGGGCGCGACTACTTCGCCCTGCCCGAGGCGGTCATCGAGGAAAGCGTCTCCACTTTGCCCGGCCTCGACGGCCGCAAGATGTCGAAGAGCTACGACAACACCATCCCGCTGTTCGGCAGCGCCAAGCAGCTCAAGGACGCCATCGCCCGCATCGTCACCGACTCGCGCCTGCCCGGCGAGCCCAAGGACCCCGACAGCGCCCACCTCTTCACCCTCTACCAGGCCTTCGCCACCCCCGAGCAGAGCGCGGCCTTCCGCGCGGCCCTGCTGGACGGCCTGGCCTGGGGCGAAGCCAAGGGCCAGCTGTTCGAGCTGCTCGACGCCGAGCTGGGCGAAGCACGCGAGCGCTATGCGGCGCTGATCGCCCGTCCCGATGATCTGGAAGACATCCTGCTGGCCGGTGCCGCCAAGGCCCGCCGCTATGCCACGCCCTTCCTCGGCGAGCTGCGCGAAGCCGTGGGCCTGCGCTCGCTCAAGACCCAGGTCGCCACCGGCGGCGCCAAGAAGAAGGCCAGCAAGACCGCCCGCTTCGTCAGCTTCCGCGAGAGCGACGGCAGCTTCCGCTTCCGCCTGCTCGACGCCGACGGCACCGAACTGGCCCTGTCGATCCCCTTCGCCGAGGCCAAGACCGCCGGCATCACCAGCAAGCAGCTGGTCACCACGCCGGCCAGTGTCGTGGCGGGAGAGGGCAACGGCTTCCAGCTGCTGCTGGCAGATCAGGTGGTGGCCGAGGGCGTCGCCAGCGATTCCCCCGCCGCGCGCGATGCGCTGATCGAGCGGACGCGCACCGCTCTCGCGCAATTGGCCGAGGCCTAAAGGGCACCCGCGGTCCCCGGCGTTGTCAACGCCAGGGACCGCCATTACAGTGACCACCCTTTTTTCCCACCCGACCAGAAGCCGCCATGACCCCCCTCGAGCGTTACCAGGCCGACCTCAAGCGCCCGGAGTTTTTCTACGATGCTGCCCAGGAAGAGGCCGTCCGCCATCTGCAACGCCTCTATGACGAATTGCTCGCCGAGCCCGCGTCCAAGGGTGGCCTGTTCGGCAAGCTGCTCGGGCGCAAGACGGTCACGCCGGTCAATGGGCTGTATTTCTGGGGTGGGGTAGGGCGCGGCAAGACCTATCTGGTCGATACCTTCTATGACGCCCTGCCGTTCAAGCAGAAGATGCGCACCCACTTCCACCGCTTCATGAAGCGGGTCCACGAAGAGCTGCGCACCCTCAAGGGCGAGAAGAATCCGCTGACCATCATCGCCCGACGTTTCGCCGACGAGGCGCGGGTGATCTGCTTCGACGAATTCTTCGTCTCCGACATCACCGACGCCATGATCCTGGCGACCCTGCTGGAAGAGCTGTTCAAGAACGGCGTCAGTCTGGTCGCCACCTCGAACATCGTGCCTGACGGCCTCTACAAGGACGGTCTGCAGCGCGCGCGCTTCCTGCCGGCCATCGCGCTGCTCAAGGAACACACCGAGATCGTCAACGTCGACAGCGGCGTGGACTATCGCCTGCGCGCTCTGGAGCAGGCGCAGCTGTTTCACTATCCGCTGAGCGACGAAGTCGAGGCGGCGATGGCCAAGAGCTTCCGTTCGCTCACCGTCGAGTGCAACGACCTCTGCGAAGACGTGCCGCTGATGATCGAGAATCGCGAGATCCGCGCTCGCCGCACCTGCGAAGACGTCGCCTGGTTCGATTTCCGCGCCCTCTGCGACGGTCCGCGCAGCCAGAACGACTACATCGAGCTGGGCAAGATCTTCCAGACGGTGCTGGTCAGCAACGTCGAGCAGATGGACGCGCTCAAGGACGACATGGCGCGGCGCTTCATCAACCTGGTCGACGAATTCTACGATCGCCAGGTCAAGCTGATCCTGTCGGCCGAAGTGGAGCTCAAGGACCTCTATTCCGGTGGCCGCCTGGAATTCGAATTCCAGCGCACCCTCAGCCGCCTGCTGGAAATGCAATCCCACGAATACCTGGCCCGTCCGCACAAGCCGTGAACCCTGCCCGGGTTGAAGGATCAATCCTTTGACCCAGGTTTTCGGGAGGTACGTGTGAATTCCGATCCCTTCGCCGAGTGGGACGGCTCGCCCGCCCAGGCGCGCATCCTGCAGAAGCAAATGGCCACGCAGGTCCTCTTGCACGATGACTTCGGCGCGCCGCGGCGTTACGCCGGGGTCGACGTGGGCTTCGAGGAGGGTGGCGAGATCACCCGCGCGGTCGCCGTCCTGCTGGATGCCGAGACCCTGCAGCCACTGGCCCATGCCGTCGCCCGCATCCCCACCGTGATGCCCTATGTGCCGGGCCTGCTGTCCTTTCGCGAATTGCCGGCGCTGCTCCAGGCCCTGGCGGAGTTGCCGGAGACGCCTGAGCTGGTGTTCTGCGATGGCCATGGCATCGCCCATCCGCGCCGGCTGGGTATCGCCGCCCATCTTGGGGTGGTCACCGGTCTGCCGACGATCGGCGTGGCCAAGAAGATTCTCACCGGTCACCACGGCGAACTCGCCGAGACGCGCGGCAGCCAGGTCGACTTGCGGGATCGCGAGGGCGGGGTGATCGGCACGGTGCTGCGCAGCAAGGACCGGGTCAAGCCGCTGATCGTCTCGCCCGGGCACCGGGTCAGCCTGGCCAGCGCGCCGGCGCTGGTCATGGCCTGCGTAAGGCGTCACCGTCTGCCGGAACCGACGCGGCTGGCCGATCACCTGGCCTCCCGTCGCCAGGGTTCGGCGGCGACCCAGGCGCTATTTTCTTTCTAGCTTGCGGTTGCTTTTCTGGCGTGAACGGGTATCATGCCGCAGCTTTCTTGGCGGGGGATGCCTAAGCCTGCCGAGATCGCCGTAGCGGACGCCGACCCGAGCCCCCGAAGAGCGTCTGTTTCCGGCTGCCCCTGACTTGTCTGGGGTTGCACTGTTGTGTAGAATTTGCCGTCTTTTTACCAGGGCGGCCTCTGAGGCCATAGAGAATGAAAACTTTCACCGCAAAACCGGAAACCGTTAAGCGCGACTGGTACGTCGTCGACGCTGCTGGCCAGACTCTGGGTCGTCTGGCTACTGAAATCGCCACTCGCCTGCGTGGCAAGCACAAGCCCGAATACACCCCTCACGTTGACACCGGCGACTACATCGTCGTCATCAACGCCGAGCAGGTTCGTGTGACCGGTGCCAAGACTACCGACAAGATGTACTACCATCACTCCGGTTTCCCGGGTGGCATCAAGTCGATCAACTTCGAAAAGCTGATCGCCCGTGCTCCCGAGCGCGTCATCGAGACCGCCGTCAAGGGTATGCTGCCGAAGAACCCGCTGGGCCGCGACATGTATCGCAAGCTCAAGGTGTACAAGGGTGCGAACCATCCGCACACCGCTCAGCAGCCCCAAGAACTCAAGTTTTAATCGGGATAGTACAACATGTCGGCAACTCAAAATTACGGTACCGGCCGTCGTAAGACTGCCACCGCTCGTGTCTTCCTCCGTCCGGGCACTGGCAAGATCTCCATCAACGATCGCGCTCTGGACACCTTCTTCGGTCGCGAGACCGCGCGCATGGTCGTGCGTCAGCCCCTCGAGCTGACCGAGACCCTGGAGAAGTTCGACGTCTACGTTACCGTCGCTGGCGGTGGTGTGAGCGGTCAGGCCGGTGCTATCCGTCACGGCATCACCCGTGCGCTGATCGAGTACGACGAAGGCTACCGCAGCTCCCTGCGCAAAGCCGGTTACGTCACTCGTGACGCCCGTGAAGTCGAGCGTAAGAAAGTCGGTCTGCGCAAAGCGCGTAAGCGTCCGCAGTACTCCAAGCGTTAATCCTTCGGGATACGCTCGAAAAACCCAGCCAAGCGGCTGGGTTTTTTTATGCCTGGGATTTTTCGGCGAAGGGGGGTGCAGGGCCAATGGTGTGGGTTCGCCGCCAAAGGTCGGCAGTCAGGTATCCGCCGAGCGTTGGGCTTCGCTACGCTCGGCGCCAACCTGCGTCGATTCCCATGGGTACCGTAGGTTGGGTTGAGGCAGCTCCACCGCCGAAGCCCAGCAATCAGCCCATCTCACCCTTTATTGGGCTTCGCCACGCTCAGCGCCAACCTACGTCGATTCCCTCGGGCACCGTAGGTTGGGTTGAGGCAACTCCACCGGCGAAGCCCAACAATCAGCCCATCTCCCCGTGTTGGGCTTCGCTACGCTCGGCGCCAACCTACGTCGATTCCCTGGGCCCGTAGATTGGGTTGCGGCAGCTCCACCGCCGAAGCCCAACCAGGCAGGCCTTTATCGCGGGCAGGGCTTCAGTGCGTAGAGGGCTAGCCTGTATCGATCTATCGGGACCGGCTCGTCACCCTCGGTGCGCCATGCCCACTCGAATTCGAGGCATAAAAAAGGGGCGCCTAGGCGCCCCTTTTCATGGCTGGCGGAGATCAGCCGGGATGGTTTTCCCGCGACTCCTTGAGCTTGCGATCGAGTTCGGCCTGGGTGGCTTCATCCTCTTTCACCGCATCGGCCTTGGGGGCCTCTGCAGGGGTGTCGGCTTCGCCAGTCAGGGCGACGGTAGCCGCTTCTTCCTGCGCAGGGCTGGGCACGATTTCCACGGGCTCTTCCACCACGATCGGCGCCGATTCGGCTTCGGCTGCAGGCAGCTCTTCAGCGATCGGGGCTGGCTGGGCTTCGGGCGTCTGTTGCGGCTCGACGGTACCTACCGCCGCGGTGGCGAAGGTTTCCTCGGTTTCTGCAATGGCACCCAGGCCAGGGGTCTGAGCGTCCTGCTCGGCCTGCTTGGCGCGTGCCGCTTCGGCTTCACGTGCCAGGCGCTCGCGACGACGGCGCTCACGCGGATCGTTGGAGGCGCGACCGGCAGCCGATTCCGCAGCTTCGGTCTCGACCGGTGCCGCGGGAATGGGCGCGGTGGCCGTTACCGGAGCGGTCTGCTCGACCACCGGCGTGGTGATCTCGACTTCCTGGTGCGGCGCACGCTCGTCCTGCAGCTGGCTCACCTGGGGGGTGAGGATCTCCGGCTGGGCAGGGGCGTCCGCTGCGGGCTGCTCCATTGCAGCCTCCTGGGTGGCTTCGGTGGCGGCCGGGGTTTCGGCGATGGCTGCCGACTCCTGCTGGCGAACGTCACGAACCTCTTCCTGGGTGGCAATGGCGGTCACGCTTTCGCTGACCACGACGGCGGTACCCAGGGCGACCGCGGCCGGTGCGACAGGGGTGTCGGTGGCTGCAGTACCTTGCTCTTCGTCTTCGATGAAGTTGCCGTTGGCATCACGCTGACGCTCGCGACGGTTGCTGCGACGACGCTGGCCGCGGGAACGGCGACGCGGACGCTCTTCGCCTTCTTCCAGCTCTTCGTTGCCTTCCAGCACCTCTTCTTCGTTCAGCTCTTCGGCGCTGGCCGCTTCCTGGCGCTCTTCGCGGGCCTTGCGTTCTTCGCGCGGCTGACGCTCTTCACGCGGCTTGCGCTCTTCACGCGGCTGACGCTCTTCGCGAGCCGGACGCTCTTCAGCGCTCACGCGCTCTTCGCGGGGTTGACGCTCCTCACGAGGTTGACGCTCTTCGCGGGGCTGACGCTCTTCACGCGGCTGGCGCTCTTCGCGAGTGGCACGCTCCTCGCGGGGCTGACGCTCCTCGCGCGGTTGACGCTCCTCGCGGGGCTGGCGTTCTTCGCGCGGTTGGCGCTCTTCGCGATTGGCGCGCTCTTCGCGGGGTTGACGCTCCTCGCGAGCCGGGCGGTCTTCACGAACCTGACGCTCTTCGCGCGGCTGGCGCTCTTCACGCGGCTTGCGCTCTTCGCGGGCCGGGCGCTCGCTGCGCTCGCCGCGATCGGCGCGCGGCTGGCGTTCTTCACGCGGCTTGCGCTCGTCGTCACGGCGGCCTTCACGGCGGCGATTCTGCTGACGACCGTTGCGGCGCTCGTCCTGGCGACGCTGCTCGTCGCTGCTCTTGGGCGCTTCCGGAGTGGCAGCGGTCTTCTCGACCATGGGCTGCTCTTCGGTCTTGCCGGCGAACAGGCTGACCAGGGACTTCACCAGACCCTTGAACAGGTTCGGCTCGGCGGTGGTTTTGGCGGCAGGGGCAGCAGGAGCGACCACTTCGGCGGCGACCGGGGTGGGGGCCGGTGCGCGCTCAGGCGCCACCTTCACGGCCGCTTCCTGGCGCACCAGGGTACGGGTGGAGCTGACCGGCTGCACCTCTTCGGCTTCGGTGTTGGCCATCTCGTAGCTGGACTGGCTGTTCAGCAGCTCGGGATTGTCGTCACGCAGACGCTGCACTTCGAAGTGCGGGGTCTCGATGTGATCGTCCGGCAGGATGATGATGCGCACGCGGGTGCGCAGCTCGATCTTGGTGATGCTGTTGCGCTTCTCGTTGAGCAGGAAGGACGCCACCTGGATGGGTACGTGGGCGCGCACCTCGGCGGTGCGATCCTTGAGGGCTTCTTCCTCGATCAGGCGCAGGATGGCCAGCGACAGGGATTCCACGTCGCGGATGATGCCCTGGCCGTTGCAACGGGGGCAGACGATGCCGCTGGTTTCGCGCAGGGAAGGGCGCAGGCGCTGGCGGGACATTTCCAGCAGACCGAAGCGGGAGATGCGACCGATCTGCACGCGGGCGCGGTCGGCTTCCAGGGCTTCGCGGACGCGATCTTCCACGGCGCGCTGGTTCTTGACCGGGGTCATGTCGATGAAGTCGATGACGATCAGGCCGCCTATGTCGCGCAGACGCAGCTGACGGGCGATTTCCTCGGCCGCTTCCAGGTTGGTCTGCAGGGCGGTTTCTTCGATGTCGCCACCCTTGGTGGCGCGCGCCGAGTTGATGTCGATGGACACCAGGGCCTCGGTGGGATCGATGACGATGGAGCCGCCGGACGGCAGCTTCACTTCACGCTGGAAGGCGGTCTCGATCTGGCTTTCGATCTGGAAGCGATTGAACAGCGGGACACTGTCCTGATAGAGCTTGATCTTGCTGGCGTACTGCGGCATCACCTGACGGATGAAGCTCAGGGCTTCTTCCTGGGCTTCGACGCTGTCGACCAGGACTTCACCGATGTCCTGACGCAGGTAGTCGCGGATGGCGCGGATGATGACGTTGCTTTCCTGATAGATCAGGAAGGGGCCCTTGCGCTCACCCGAGGCTTCGGTGATGGCGGACCAGAGTTGCAGCAGGTAATCGAGGTCCCACTGCAGTTCTTCGGTGCTGCGGCCCAGGCCGGCGGTGCGTACGATCAGGCCCATGTCGCCCGGGGCGTTCAGGCCGTTCAGGGCTTCGCGCAGTTCGTTGCGCTCTTCACCCTCGATGCGACGGGAGATGCCGCCGGCACGGGGATTGTTGGGCATCAGCACCAGGTAGCGACCGGCGAGGCTGATGAAGGTGGTCAGGGCGGCGCCCTTGTTGCCGCGCTCTTCCTTTTCGACCTGGACGACTACTTCCTGGCCTTCGGAGAGCACTTCCTTGATGTTGACGCGGCCTTCCGGGTTCTTCTTGAAGTATTCCCGGGAGATTTCCTTCAGCGGGAGGAAGCCGTGGCGATCGGCGCCGAAGTCGACGAAGGCGGCTTCCAGACTGGGTTCGATGCGGGTGATGCGGCCTTTGTAGATGTTGGCCTTTTTCTGTTCGCGGGCTCCGGACTCGATGTCCAGGTCGAACAGCCGTTGACCGTCGACCAGGGCAACCCGCAATTCCTCGGGCTGGGTCGCGTTGATGAGCATTCTCTTCATGTAATACCACTACGTTCCGGGCTCTCGGCCCGCAGGGTGGCAACAGGATTCAAGAGAAGGGTGCACGGGGTCGTATCGAAGCCGGGCAAAGCCGGCCTTCGTGTCCAGCAGCAGGCCCTGGGGCGTGCCGCGACTACGTCTCCTGCAGGCGCTTGAGCGACTGCCGTTGCAGCTCCACAGGAGGAGGAATCAACCAGGCATGGTGCGGGCGTGACAGCCGAAAGGCTCGGGCAGCCGGGTCGTCGCGGGATTCGTGTCAGGTGTCGCTCGGTTGGAGCATCGGCCGTTGGCCTTGAGGCTTCCACCTGCGATCGTCACCTTGGCCGAAGCTGGGCGCGAAGCGGGCTGCAGGCGTACTGTCAGGCTACGCGATACGCTGGTTGTGCATCTCCATCCTGCACACAATCTTCAGGAATCAGGTGCCGCCCGCAAGGTCCGGAGCGGTTGTCGTTTTACAGCTGGCACCCTGGGTGCCGCTGCCTTGGTTACCAGGCGGATCGCAGATCGCCACTCACCCCCTTGGGCAGAGTCGGCGTTCTGCTGGACGGCCAGACGTCCAGTGACTATTGCATTTGCAGCCTATATTCGCGGGCGGAATCTACGGCCTCGCGAGCGGTGCCATCCAGACAGGACTGATAACCGCCTCCGGACTATAGCAGCAAGCTTTAAGTGCTTCAAATAAGGGAAAATTGCTATCATCTGCCGATGACTAAGCCTCCTTCTCCCAGCACCGGCGTTCAATTGCTCGACGTGCCTGCCGACTATGCCGGCCAGCGCATCGACAACTTCCTGCGTACCCACCTCAAGGGTGCGCCCAAGACCCTCATCTATCGCATCCTGCGCAAAGGCGAAGTGCGGGTGAACAAGGGCCGCATCAAGCCCGACTACCGCCTGCAGGCCGGCGACCAGATCCGCGTACCGCCCCTGCGTCTGTCCGAGCCCGACGAGCCTGCACCCCTGGCCAGGGGCCTGCTCGAGCGCCTGGAGGATTCCATCGTCCACGAGGACAAGGCCCTCATCGTCATCAACAAGCCGGCCGGTATCGCCGTGCACGGCGGTAGTGGCCTGTCCGGTGGGGTCATCGAGGTCTTTCGTCAACTGCGTCCCGACGCCCGCGACATCGAGCTGGTCCATCGTCTCGACCGGGATACCTCCGGGCTGCTGATGATCGCCAAGAAGCGCAGCATGCTGCGCTTCCTGCACGAGGCCCTGCGCGGCGACGGCGTCGATAAGCGCTATCACGCCCTGGTGCGCGGCCATTGGCCGGCGGCCAAGAAGAAGATCAGCGCGCCCCTGCTTAAGAATACCCTCAGATCCGGTGAGCGCATGGTCGAGGTCAATGACGAAGGCAAGGAGGCGCTCACCGAATTCCGCGTGCTGCGGCGCTATGGCGAATTCGCCACCCTGGTCGAGGCGCGGCCGGTGACCGGGCGTACCCACCAGATCCGCGTCCATGCCCGCCACGCCGGGCACGCCATCGCCGGCGATCCCAAATACGGCGACGAAGACTTCTCCCAGGAGATTCGCGAGCTGGGCGGCAAGCGGCTGTTCCTGCACTCGGCGAGTCTGGTGATTCCGCTGCCCGAAGGCGGCGAGTTGCGACTGGAAGCGCCGGTCGACAGCACCTGGAGTCAGACGCTGGAGCGTCTGGATGCCTGAATACCAGCTGCTGATCTTCGACTGGGACGGCACCCTGGCGGATTCCATCGGCCGGATTGTCGAGGTGATGCACGTGGCGGCCGAGCAGCTGGGCTTGCCACCGCGCAGCGACGTGGCCGTCAAGGGCATCATCGGCCTGGAGCTGGTCGCGGCCATCCAGACGCTCTATCCGCATCTGGTCACTCCGGCGCAGATCGAGGGCTTTCGCGATGCCTACAGCGCCGAATTCGTCCGTCGCGAACAGCAGGCGTCGCCTCTGTTTCCCGAGGTGCTGAGCGGGCTGCAGCGCTTTCGCGCCCTGGGTTACCAGCTGGCCGTGGCGACGGGTAAGAGCCGGCGCGGCCTGGCCCGTTCGCTGCAGCAGCATGGCCTGAGCGAGTTCTTCGACATCACCCGTTGCGCCGACGAGGCCGCCGGCAAGCCCGATCCGCAAATGGTCGAGGAGATTCTCGCCCATTGCCGCGTGGCGCCGGAGCGCGCCCTGCTGATCGGGGATGCGGTGTTCGACCTGGAAATGGCCCGTCGCGCCGGGGTCGCTGCGGTCGGGGTGGCCTATGGTGCCCAGCCGGCCGAGGTGCTGAGGGATTTCGGGCCGCGCCTGGTGATCGAAGCTTTCGCGGACCTGGCGCTATGGCTGGGTGACAACGTTGTGGTCAGGAGTGAGGTTGGGCATGGCTGACGAGTGGAAGGAAGACAGCGGACGTACGCGTCCGGCGGACGACAAGACCTGGGCCCTGATCGAGAAGACCATGCTCGCCAGCGTGCGCGAGCAGCGGCGGGCGCGGCGCTGGGGCATCTTTTTCAAGCTGCTGACCTTCGCCTACCTGATCGTCATGCTGGTGCTGTTCACGCCCCTGCTGTCGCTGGGCAAGAAGGGTGGGGTGACCGAGTCCGGCGCCCATACCGCGCTCATCGAACTCAAGGGCGTGATCGCCGACGACGAGAAGGCCAGTGCCGACAATGTGGTCACGGCCCTGCGCAAGGCCTTCGACGACAGCAACACCCGTGGCGTGGTGCTGCGCATCAACAGTCCGGGCGGCAGTCCGGTGCAATCCGGCTACATCTATGACGAGATCAAGCGCCTGCGCGGTCTGCATCCGGATATCAAGCTGTATGCGGTGATCACCGACCTGGGGGCCTCCGGCGCCTACTATGTGGCCAGCGCGGCCGACGCCATCTATGCCGACAAGGCCAGTCTGGTCGGCTCCATCGGCGTGACGGCGGCTTCCTTCGGTTTCGTCGGCACCATGGAAAAGCTGGGTGTGGAGCGCCGGGTCTACACCTCGGGCGAACACAAGGCCTTCCTCGATCCCTTCCAGCCGCAAAAGCCGGAAGAGACCCGATTCTGGCAGCAGGTGCTGGATACCACCCATCAGCAGTTCATCGACAGCGTCAAGAAGGGGCGTGGCGACCGGCTCAAGGTCGAGGGTCATCCGGAGCTGTTCTCCGGGCTGGTCTGGTCCGGCGAGCAGGCGCTGTCCCTGGGGCTGATCGATGGCCTCGGCAGCGCCAGCTATGTGGCGCGCGATGTGGTCAAGGAAGAGCGCCTGGTCGACTACACCCAGGAAGACTCGCCCTTCGACCGTTTCGCTAAGCGCCTGGGCGCCAGTGTCGCCGAGCGCCTGGCGCTCTACATGGGCTGGCAGGGTCCGGCGTTGCGCTAGGGCGACAGCCTGCAGGTCTCAAGGGACCTGCAGGCCAGCCTCCCGCAGCAGTGCGGCGAGGCGGATGAGGGGGAGGCCGATCAGGCTGGTCGGGTCGTCCCCCTGCATGGCCTCGAACAAGGCGATGCCCAGGCCCTCGGCCTTGAAGCTGCCGGCGCAATCGTAGGGCTGTTCCGCCAGCAGGTAGCGGTCGATGGTCGCAGCCTCGAGCGGGCGAAAGCGCACCTGGAAATCCACCACCTCGCTGCGGCACTCCCCGGTGCGGCTGTCCAGCACGGCCAGTCCGGTATGGAACACCAGGGTGCGACCGCTGGCCCGGGCCAGTTGCTGCCGGGCTCGCTCATGGGTCAGGGGCTTGCCGAGAATCTCGCCGTCGATGGCGGTCGCCTGGTCCGAGCCGATGATCAGGGTCGGCTCCGGCTGGTCGGCCAGGGCAGCGGCCTTGGCCCGGGCCAGGCGCTCCACCAGCGCCCTCGGGCTCTCGCCGGGCCACGGCGTTTCGTCGATGTCCGGCGATTGATGAGCGAAGGGCAGCTGGAGTCTTTCCAGCAATTGGCGGCGGTAAGGCGAGCTGGAAGCGAGTAGAATGAGAGGCATCAGTTTGTTCTCGGGCGAGATCGACCAGAGGTCGGTCGGAGTCGCTTCGGGGTTAATTTCCTTTGACAGCCGTAAGGCCGTCCCTATAATGGCGCGCTTATGTTGAATGGGCCAATTCCACCTCAGGTCGATCCTCGCAAATTGGCGGATCGCGGCGTAACCCTAAAGGGTGAGCTGCCTCTCGCGAACATGCGGCGTGTCGGCGAGCAGCTCGTGAAGTCCGAAGGCGCGGTAGCCGTCGTCCTCGACTTCGGGCGTGATCAACAGCGGCAGTTCGTCATCCACGGTGTCCTCGATACCGCGGTCGAGATGATCTGCCAGCGTTGTCTGGAGCCGGCAGTGCTTCCCATCCACAGCGAATTCGATTTCGCCGTGCTCTGGGAGGGGCAGTCGGCCGATGCCTTGCCACAGGGTTACGATGCCCTGGAGGTTGGCGAAGATCCGCTGGATCTGCATAGCCTGATCGAAGAAGAGCTGTTGCTCGCTCTGCCGATCATCCCTGTGCATCCGGAAGGGGATTGCCAGCATCCGGAAGGTTTCGAGGCGCCCGAAGAGCCGGCGGACGAGGAAAAGCGACCCAACCCGTTCAGTGTACTTGCGCAGTTGAAGCGTGACCCAAACGTTTAGGAGTTAAATCATGGCTGTTCAGCAGAACAAAAAATCCCGTTCCGCTCGCGACATGCGTCGTTCGCACGACGCCCTCGAAGCGAACGCTCTGTCCGTGGAAAAGAGCACCGGTGAAGTTCACCTGCGCCACCACGTGTCGCCCGACGGTTTCTACCGCGGTCGCAAAGTGATCGACAAGGGTTCCGACGAGTAATCCTCGATCGAAATCGTCATCGCGATCGATGCAATGGGCGGGGACTTCGGTCCCCGCTGCATTGTTCCTGCTTCATTAGACGCTCTCGAGCGTTTCCCCGCCCTACATCTTCTCCTCTGTGGTCAGCGCGACGCCCTGTCGGCCTGGTCACCGCCTGCCTCCCTCGCCAATCGCCTGCAGTTCGACTACGTCGATGCCCTTGTCGGGCCCGATGAACGCCCCGCTGCCGTGGTGCGGAGTCGTACCCGGACGTCCATGCATGCTGCGCTCGACGCGGTCCGGCAGGGGCGTGCCCAGGGCTGCCTGAGCGCCGGCAATACCGGGGCCTGGATGGCGCTCGCGCGACAGCTGCTGGGGACGCTGCCGGACATCGATCGCCCCGCGATGATGTCGGCGTTGCCTGGACGGGGAGAGCACCAGACGCTGCTGCTCGATCTCGGCGCCAATCTCGACAGCTCTGCCGAACAGCTGGTGCAATTCGCCTATCTGGGGGCGGGTGCGGCCCAGGCGCGTGGCCTGGTGCGGCCAAGGGTCGCGCTACTCAATGTCGGGCGCGAACCGGGCAAGGGCACGCCGGTGATCCAGGAGGCGGCACGGCGCCTCGCCCAGAGTCAGGCCTTCGACTTCATCGGCTTCGTCGAGGGCAGCGATCTCTATGCCGCCGTCGCGGACGTGGTGGTCTGCGATGGCTTCACCGGCAATGCGGTGCTCAAGTCCGGCGAGGCGCTGCTGCGCCTGCTGGTCGAGCGCAGCGGCACGGCCTCCTGGCTCGAGCGTCAGTTGCTGCAGCGCTGGCTGGCCCGGCGTTTCCGCCACTGGGATCCGGAGCTGCGCAACGGCGCGAGCTTTCTCGGCCTGAATGCGGTGGTGGTGAAAAGCCATGGCGCGGCAGGCGAAGTCGGTCTCGTTCAGGCCATCGAGCGCGCCCTGCGCGACGTGGAGACTGATCTCCCCGGGCGGATCCGGTTAAACTTGGCGGCTCTGAAAGCGGTGTGACCGACCGGTCGACACCGACATCTCAGTCTGTCAGTGGCGGAACCGCGGTTTCGCCAGCAATGGACCTACAAGAGACCTGCCTATGTCTGCCTCTCTCGCTTTCGTCTTTCCCGGTCAGGGCTCCCAGGCCCTGGGCATGCTGGGTGAGCTGGCCACGCACCACGCACTGATCGGCGAAACCTTCGCCGAGGCCTCCGCCGTCCTCGGCTACGACCTCTGGGCGCTGACCCAGCAGGGCCCGCAGGAGTCGCTCAACCAGACCGACCGTACCCAGCCCGCCATCCTGACCGCCTCCATCGCGCTGTGGCGTCTGTGGCTGGCCGAGGGCGGCGCCAAGCCGGCCTATGTCGCCGGGCACAGCCTGGGCGAATACTCGGCACTGGTCGCCGCGGGCAGCCTGCCGTTCGCCGAGGCGGTACGCCTGGTGGCGCGCCGGGGTGAGCTGATGCAGCAGGCGGTGCCGGCCGGGCAGGGCGGCATGGCCGCCATCCTCGGTCTGGAAGACGCCCAGGTGCTGGCCGCCTGTGCCGAAGCCGCTCAGGGCGAGGTCGTCAGCGCAGTCAACTTCAATGCTCCCGGTCAGGTAGTGATCGCCGGTGCCGCCGCGGCGGTGGAGCGCGCCATCGAGGCCTGCAAGGCCTTGGGCGCCAAGCGCGCCGTGGCCCTGCCGGTCAGCGTGCCCTCCCACTGCGAACTGATGCGCCCGGCGGCCGAGCGCTTCGCCGAGGACGTGCGTGGCTGCACTTGGAGCCAGCCGCAGATTCCGGTGGTGCAGAACGTCAATGCCGGCGTCAACACCGACCTGGACAGTCTCCAGCAGGATCTGCTGGCCCAGCTGTACAGCCCGGTGCGCTGGGTCGAATCCGTGCAGTACTTGGCGGCCCAGGGCGTCACCCACCTGGTGGAGTGCGGCCCCGGCAAGGTGCTGGCCGGTCTGAACAAGAGATGCGTCAAGGGCGTGGAAACGCTGGCCCTGGACACCCCCGACGCCTTCGCCGCCGCTCGCGCGGCTTTTTGAATCGAGGAAAACGAGATGAGTCTGCAAGGTAAGGTCGCCCTGGTCACGGGCGCTACCCGTGGTATCGGTCAAGCCATCGCCCTGGAACTGGGTCGGCTGGGCGCCACCGTGATCGGCACCGCGACCAGCGAGGCGGGCGCCCAGCGCATCGCCGAGTCGCTCAAGGCCAACGGCATCGAAGGCACCGGCCTGGTGCTCAACGTGTCCGACAACGCCTCCGTCGCGGCCGCCCTCGAGCAGGTCCAGACCCAGTTCGGCGCCCCGTCCATCCTGGTCAACAACGCCGGCATCACCCGCGACAACCTGATGCTGCGGATGAAGGACGATGAGTGGTTCGACGTGATCGATACCAACCTCAACAGCCTGTTCCGCCTGTCCAAGGCCGTGCTCAAGGGCATGACCAAGGGCCGCTGGGGTCGCATCGTCAGCATCGGCTCGGTGGTGGGTGCCATGGGCAACGCCGGCCAGGCCAACTATGCCGCCGCCAAGGCCGGTCTCGAGGGCTTCACCCGGGCACTGGCCCGCGAGGTGGGTTCGCGCAACATCACCGTCAACGCCGTGGCTCCGGGTTTCATCGACACCGACATGACCCGTGAACTGCCGGAAGCCCAGCGCACCGCGCTGCTGACCCAGATCCCGGCCGGTCGCCTCGGCCAGGCCGATGAGATCGCCAAGGTGGTCGGCTTCCTGGCGGGCGAGGGCGCGGCCTATGTGACCGGCGCCACGATCCCCGTCAACGGCGGAATGTACATGAGCTGACCGGCGTTACCCCCGCGCGGCTATTGCGCTAAGCTGGTAAACTGTCGGACCAGCAATGGCCGCGCATACGTCTTGATGTCGCGTCAGCTTGAAATACGGAAATCCCTTTCTATACACTTACGCGCAATCCGTTGTGCGGATTTTTCCTTTAGGAGTGAGAACACGGTATGAGCACCATCGAAGAACGCGTTAAGAAGATCGTCGCTGAGCAGCTCGGCGTGAAGGAAGAGGAAGTTACCAACAGCGCTTCCTTCGTCGAGGATCTGGGCGCCGACTCCCTTGACACCGTCGAACTGGTGATGGCTCTGGAAGAGGAATTCGAGACCGAAATCCCGGACGAGCAGGCTGAGAAGATCACCACCGTCCAGGAAGCTATCGACTACATCGTTGCTCACCAGCAATAAGTAGTCGCCAGTTTCGGACACAAGAAGCCGCACGTCCTGTAGGGCGTGCGGCTTTTCTTTAGGTCCAAGGTCAAGATCGATGGAATCGGCTTTTTTTAAGAGGGGTGGCCGCCCCGGAAGGACAAGAGGAGTTGGGTGTGTCGCGTAGACGTGTCGTGATCACGGGTATGGGCATGGTATCGCCGCTTGGTGCCGATGTGGCGAGCAGCTGGGAAGGCATCCTGGCCGGTCGCAGCGGTATCGCGCCGATCGAGCATATGGACGTCTCTGCCTTCAGCACGCGGATCGGCGGATCGGTCAAGGGATTCGACGTGGAGCAGTACCTGTCCGCGAAGGAAGCCCGCAAGCTGGATCTGTTCATCCAATACGGTCTCGCTGCCAGCTTCCAGGCCATGCGTGACAGCGGTCTCGAGATCAACGATGGCAATCGCGAGCGCGTGGGTGTCGCCATGGGTTCCGGCATCGGTGGACTGACCAATATCGAGGCGAATTGCCAGTCGCTGCTCGCCCAGGGTCCACGCCGTATTTCTCCCTTTTTCGTACCGGGCTCCATCATCAATATGGTGTCCGGCTTCCTGTCGATCCATCTGGGTCTGCAGGGTCCCAACTATGCCATCGCCACCGCCTGTACCACGGCGACGCACTGCATCGGCATGGCGGCGCGCAACATCGCCTACGGTGAGGCCGATGCCATGGTCGCCGGCGGTTCGGAGATGGCGACCTCGGGTCTGGGTCTGGGCGGCTTCGGCGCGGCGCGTGCCCTGTCGACCCGCAATGACGATCCGACCCGTGCCAGCCGTCCCTGGGATCGCGACCGTGACGGCTTCGTGCTGTCCGATGGCGCCGGCGCCCTGGTGCTGGAAGAGTACGAGCACGCCAAGGCGCGGGGCGCCCGCATCTATGCCGAGCTGATCGGTTTCGGCATGAGCGCGGACGCCTTCCACATGACCGCCCCGCCGGAAGACGGCGCCGGTGCCGCGCGCTGCATGAAGGCGACCCTCAAGGACGCCGGTATCGCGCCGGAAGCGGTCGATTACGTCAATGCCCATGGCACCTCCACGCCGGCCGGCGACCTGGCTGAAGTGGCGGCCCTGAAGCAGGTGTTCGGCGAGCAGGCCAAGCGCCTGAGCGTGAGTTCGACCAAGTCCATGACCGGTCACCTGCTGGGTGCCGCCGGCGCGGTGGAGGCCATCTTCACGGTGCTCGCCCTGCGCGATCAGGTGGCGCCGCCCACCATCAATCTGGACAATCCCAGCGACGGCTGCGATCTGGACTTCGTGCCCCACGAGGCGCGGCAGCGGCCCATCGAAGTGGCCCTGTCCAACTCGTTCGGCTTTGGTGGCACCAACGGCAGTCTGGTGTTCCGGCGCTTCGACGCTTGATCCAGGACTGGCTCAATGGCCAACCGCTGGATCCCGGTCTGCAACGCGACCGGGGTCTGGCCTATGGCGATGGGCTGTTCGAGACCATCGCGGTTCGCCGGGGCCAGCCACGTCTGTTGGACCGTCATCTACAGCGGCTGGCCACCGGTTGCCAGCGACTGCGCCTTCCCTGCGATGTCGCTCAGCTGGACGCGGAGATCCGCGCCTATGCGGCGCTGCTGGGGGAGGGCGTCGCCAAGCTGCTGCTCACCCGTGGTGACGGCCTGCGCGGGTATGCCCCGCCAGCCGAGCCCGAGGTGCGGCGCCTGTTGCTGGGCTCTCCCGTCCCGGCCTATCCGGCGGCCCATGCCATCGAGGGCATCGACCTCTATCCCTGCACCACCCGCCTGGCCCGTCAGCCGTTGCTGGCCGGACTCAAGCACCTGAATCGACTCGAGCAGGTCCTGGCGCGGGGGGAGTGGAATGACCCCCGCTATGCCGAAGGCCTGATGCTGGATCAGGACGGCAGGCCGATCGAGGGCGTGTTCAGCAATCTGTTCCTGGTCCGCGCCGGGCGGCTGCTGACCCCCGCGCTGGAGGGCTGTGGCGTGGCCGGCGTGCTGCGCGGTCTGCTGCTCGATGTCGCTGCCCGAGAAGGCATCCAGACCGAGGTCCTGCCGCTGACGCTGGACGATCTGCTGGCGGCCGACGAAGTTTTCATCTGCAACAGCCAGTACGGTATCTGGCCCGTGCGCCGGTACGCAGCCGCGAACTGGTCCGTGGGGCCGGTGACCCGTAAACTGCAAGGTTCGATAAACGAGATTCTGGAATAGCCGATGCGCAAGGCGAGAGCTCTGCTTACGGCGCTGCTGGCCGCTGGCGGCCTGCTACTGGTCCTGGCCGGTTGGCGCCAGCACCAGGCGCTGATTCAGCCGCTGAAGGTCGACGGCGAGCAACTGATCGAGATCCCCAAGGGCGCGACCCCGGGCGGCAGCCTGCTGCGCCTGGAAGAGCAGGGCGTGCTCGACGGCGCCTTCTGGCTGCGCCTGTACTGGCGCTTCAATCTGGCCGGGCAGACGCTGCACAGCGGTGAATACCGCCTGACCCCCGGAATGACGGTGGAGCAGTTGTTCAGCCTCTGGCGCAAGGGCGAAGTGGTGCAGTACGGCCTCACCCTGGTGGAAGGCTGGAATGTCCGTCAGGTACGCGCCGCCCTGGCGCGGCAGCCCAAGCTCGAGCATGACACCGCCGAGCTGGACGATGCCGCTCTGATGAAGCGCCTGGGCCTGGACGGCCAGCACCCCGAGGGGCGTTTCTTTCCCGACACCTATCGCTATGTGAAGGGCCAGCGCGAATCCGATCTGTTGCGCCAGGCCAACCAGCGCCTGCAGGCCGTACTCGATCAGGAGTGGGAGGCACGCGATCCCGCGGTGCCCTACAAGGACGCCTACCAGGCACTGATCATGGCCTCGCTGGTGGAGAAGGAGACCGGCGTGCCCGAGGAGCGCGACGAGATCGCCGGGGTCTTCGTCCGCCGCCTGGCGGCCGGCATGCTGCTGCAGACCGATCCCACCGTGATCTACGGCATGGGCGAGCGCTACAACGGCCGCATCACCCGCGCCGATCTGCGCGAGCCCTCGCCCTACAACACCTATCTCAACGCGGGACTACCGCCGACGCCGATCGCCATGCCCGGTCGCGAGGCCATCCATGCGGCGCTGCATCCCAAGGACGGCGACAGCCTGTATTTCGTCGCCCGTGGCGACGGCAGCCATGTCTTTTCCAAGGACCTGGAGGCGCACAACCAGGCGGTCCGCGACTTCCAGCTCAAGCGGCGCTCCGACTACCGCTCCAGTCCCGCCCCGCAGACGCCCGACAGCAAGGAAACCCCATGACGGCAAACGGCCTGT
The DNA here is from genome assembly GCF_000730625.1 of Pseudomonas oryzihabitans NBRC 102199. GTDB lineage: Bacteria > Pseudomonadota > Gammaproteobacteria > Pseudomonadales > Pseudomonadaceae > Chryseomonas > Chryseomonas oryzihabitans. The sequence continues at coordinate 97,884 of NZ_BBIT01000020.1, forward strand.
TCATCACCCTCGAAGGCCCCGAGGGCGCGGGCAAGAGCACCAACCGCGACTATCTCGCCGAACTCCTCGGCAGCGGTGGGCGCGAGGTGGTGCTGACCCGTGAGCCGGGCGGCACGCCACTGGCCGAGCGCATCCGCGAGATCCTGCTGGCGCCGGCCGCCGAGCCCATGGCGGTGGATACCGAATTGCTGCTGATGTTCGCCGCCCGCGCCCAGCACCTGGCTCAGGTCGTCCGGCCCGCCCTGGCGCGCGGTGCCCTGGTGCTCTGCGATCGTTTCGTCGATGCGACCTATGCCTATCAGGGCGGCGGCCGCGGTGTGCCCGTGGAACGCATCGCCACCCTGGAAGCCTTCGTGCTGGGCGACCTGCAACCCGACCTGACCCTGGTCTTCGACTTGCCGGTGGAGATCGGCCTGGCGCGGGCAGCTCGACGCGGCGCCCTGGATCGTTTCGAACGGGAGCAGCGCGCCTTCTTCGAGGCGGTGCGCCAGACCTACCTGGACCGTGCCCAGGCCGTGCCGACGCGCTATCGCCTGATCGATGCCTCGCGCAGTCTGGCCGAGGTTCAGGCTGAGCTGCGCGCCCTGGTCGCCACCCTGGAGCCGACGCCAGGTGGCTGACGTCTATCCCTGGCAGGAGGAACTCTGGGCGCGGATCTGGCCCCGGCGACAGCATCCCCATGCCTATCTGCTGCATGGCCCGCGCGGCATCGGCAAGCGCGACCTGGCCGAGCGCCTGGCCGCGCTGCTGCTGTGCCAGGCGCCCCAGGGCGCTGCCGCCTGCGGCCAGTGCAAGGCCTGCGCCCTGCTCAGGGCGGGGACCCATCCCGATTACTGCGTGATCCAGCCGGAAGAGGCCGAAAAGCCCATTCGCGTCGATCAGATCCGCGGCCTGGTGGACTTCGTCTCCCAGACCGCCCAGCTGGGCGGGCGCAAGCTGATCCTGCTGGAGCCGGTCGAGGCGATGAACCTCAATGCCGCCAACGCCCTGCTCAAGAGCCTGGAAGAGCCCTCGGGCGCTACCGTGCTGCTGCTGGTGAGCCACCAGCCGAGCCGCCTGCTGCCCACCGTGCGCAGTCGCTGCGTGCAACAGGCCTGTCCGGTGCCCTCGCGGGCCGAAAGTCTCGCCTGGCTGGGCGAGCGCCTGCCGGACCTCGAGGCGGAGGTCCGTACCCAGTTGCTGGTGCTGGCCGGCGGCTCGCCGCTGGCGGCCCTGCGTCTGCATGGCGAGGACGTGCTGGCCCGCCGGGCCCTGGTGGTGGAGGGGGTCAAGCGCCTGCTCAAGCGCCAGGCGGCGCCCAGTCAGCTGGCCGAGAGCTGGAATGCCGTGCCCCTGCCGCTGCTGCTCGACTGGTTCTGCGAATGGACCCATGGTGTCCTGCGCCAGCAGTGGGGTGGCGCCGATGCCGAGGCTGCGCCGGACATGGCCAAGGTGCTGGGTTATCTGGCGGAGAAGAGCGCGCCGCACGAGGTGCTGGCCCTGCAGGAATGGCTGCATGCCGAGCGGCAGAAGGTGCTGGGCAAAGCCAACCTCAACCGCGTATTGTTGCTGGAATCGCTGCTGATCCGCTGGGCCGGTCTGGTGCCCGGACGCTAGCGATCCGCGCGTCCGTCTTGTCTGTGTCGAGAGAATCTCATGAGTTTGCCGCAGAACCTGGGCCCCCGTAATGGCATCCTGTCCCTCACCATCAAGGACAAGTCGGTGCTCTACGCCGCCTACATGCCCTTCATCCGCAACGGTGGCCTGTTCATCCCGACCGGCAAGACCTACAAGCTCGGCGACGAGGTCTTCATGTTGCTCAACCTGATGGACGAGCCGGACAAGATCCCGGTCGCCGGCAAGGTGGTCTGGATCACGCCCAAGGGCGCCCAGGGCAACAGAGCCGCCGGGGTCGGCGTGCAGTTCAACGAAGGCGACAACACCGCGCGCAACAAGATCGAAACCTATCTGGCCGGCTCGCTGAAGTCGGACCGTCCCACCCATACCATGTGACGCCTGCGCCGTCCCGCTCGGGGCGGGGCGTCGCTGCTGATTCAAGGCTATTTCCCGTGCACTTCGTCGACTCCCACTGTCACCTGGATCGACTCGATCTTTCCCTTCATGACGGCTCCCTGGATGCAGCGCTCGATGCCGCGCGCGCCCGGGGTGTCAGCCAGTTCCTCTGCATCGGCGTCGATGCCGGCAATGCCCCCACGGTGCAGGCCCTGGCCGAACGCTATGCCGACGTCCACTGCGCCGTGGGCATCCATCCGCTGGATGCCGCCCAGGGCAGCGCCATCGATCTCGACTGGCTGCTGGCGCGGCTGGCCCATCCGCGCGTCGCCGCCATCGGCGAGACCGGCCTCGACTATCACTACCAGCCCGACACCGCCGAGATCCAGCAGCGCTCCTTCGCCCTGCACCTCAAGGCGGCTCGGCGCACGGGGCTGCCGCTGGTGATCCACACCCGCGAGGCGCGCGCCGATACCCTGGCCATGCTGGGGGCCGCCGACCTGCCGGGCGCCGGGGTGCTGCACTGCTTCACCGAGGACTGGGCAACGGCCAAGGCGGCGCTGGACCTGGGCTTCTACATCTCCTTTTCCGGCATCCTGACCTTTCGCAATGCCGCCGATCTGCGCGACGTCGCGTGCCAGGTACCGGCCGATCGCCTGCTGGTGGAAACCGATTCGCCCTATCTGGCGCCGGTGCCCCACCGCGGCAAGGCCAACCTGCCGCAATTCGTGGTCGAGGTCGCCCAGTGCCTGGCCGACGTGCGCGGGGTGACCCTGGAAACCCTCGCCGAGCAGACCACCGCCAACTTTCGCCGGCTGTTTCCCCGCGCCACCCTGTAGGCAAAAAAATGGCCCGGGTATCCTGGGATACCCGGGCCGGACCAGCGGTTCGCCCAGACGGAGAGCCGCCTCCCTGGCCCGCGCCGCGGGGGTCGACGCAGCCAGTCACTTGAGTATTGGCCAGCTCGCGGAAAGGTCCAGTCGGGATTGGACGTTTTTTAAACAGTTTTGGAATAGCGCTGCCCCGACACTGGCTATCTCGGGCCTTTCAGGCCCTTACCTTAGAAGCGTGCCAGCGCCCCGATCAGATCCAGTGTCTGCTCCAGCACGTGCTCGCTGGTATAGAAATGCGGCGACAGGCGGATGCCCGGACCGCGTTGGGCGCAGACCACGTCGGCGGTCTTGAGTCGCTCGAACAGCTGGCGATTGTCCCAGCCCTCGAGCGAGAAGGTGAGGATGCCCGAGCGGCGCTCGGCAGCGACCGGTGAATGCAGGACAGCACCGGGGAGACCGCGGATATGGCTGTCGAGCAGCTCGATCCGTGCCAGCAGGTCCTTGCCGACCTGCTCCATGCCGGCATCTTCCAGCAGCGACAGACTCGCCTCCAGGGCCACCGCGCCAAGCATGTTCGGGCTGCCGCACTCGAAGCGCATCGCCGTCTTGGCCGGTTGCCATTCACGCTGGCTGTAGTCGCCGGCGTTGTCCAGCATGTGCCAGCCGTATTCGTGCAGCTTCAGCTGCTCGCGCAGATCGGCGCGGCAATAGAACACCCCCAGGCCTTCCGGGCCGAGCATCCACTTGTGGCCGTCGGCCATGGCGAAGGCGCAGTTGCAGGCCTGGGCATCGAAGGGCAGGGCGCCCAGTTGCTGGATGGCATCGACGCACAGCAGCACGCCCTTGGCGTCGCAGCCCTGGCCCAGCTGGGGCAGGTCCAGGCGCAGGCCGCTGGCGTACTGCACGGCGCTGATGGCCATCAGGCGGGTGCGCGGACCGCAGGCGGCCAACAGATTGGCCTCGGGGGCCTCACCCAGGCCGACTTCCACCACCTCGACGCCAAAGCGCGCCAGGGCTTCCCAGACCACCCGGTTGGAGGGGAACTCCTCGTCGCTGATCACCACCTGGTCGCCGCTCTGCAAGTCGAGGCCGAAGGCGACGAAGGAGAGAGCCTCGGAGGTGTTCTTCACCAGGGCGATGTCGCTGCTGGACGGCGCATTGAGTAGGCGGGTCAGGCGCTCGCGCAGGCGCTGTTCCATGACCAGCCAGGTCGGATAGTTGCGCGCACCGTACTGGCAGTTTTCGGCGGCGAATTCGGTGACAGCCTGCGCGGCGCGCTTGGGCCACGGGGCCACGGCCGCGTGGTTGAGGTATCTCATGGCGTAGGCCTGAGGGAATTCGTGCTTCCAGGAAGACATTGACTCGATCCGTACAATCTGGGTGTGATGGGGCATAATAAGGGGCGCGCCCGCGCGGTTCACCGATGCTTTCGGTGCAGCTCGCCCAAGGTGTGACGAAGTGCCGGTATGCCGAGGGGTGACTGGCGATTCGAAGGCCCTATCCCTTTTCAAAACAACAAGTGGGCTGCCATGCAGAAAGAATCCCGCAAAGTCCGCGAGTTCCGTCGCCGCGAACAGGAAATCCTCGATACCGCCCTGCAGCTGTTTCTCTCCGAAGGAGAAGACAGCGTCACCGTCGAGATGATCGCCGAGGCGGTCGGTATCGGCAAAGGCACCATCTACAAGCACTTCAATTCCAAGGCCGAGATCTATCTGCGGCTGATGCTGGATTACGAACGGGACCTGGCCGAGCTGTTCCAGTCGGACAACGTTGCCCGCGACCGCGAAGCGCTCTCCCGCGCCTATTTCGAATTCCGCATGAGCGATCCGCAGCGCTACCGCCTGTTCGATCGCCTCGAGGAGAAGGTGGTCAAGACGCGGCAGGTGCCCGAACTGGTCGAGCAGCTGCACAGCATCCGCACCTCCAACTTCCAGCGGCTGACCAGTCTGATCGAAGGCCGCATCGACGAAGGCAAGCTCGAGGACGTGCCGCCCTATTTCCACTACTGCGCCGCCTGGGCGCTGGTGCACGGGGCCGTGGCCCTTTACCATTCGCCGTTCTGGCGCGACGTGCTGGAGGATCAGGAAGGCTTCTTCCAGTTCCTCATGGAGATCGGCGTTCGCATGGGCAACCGACGCAAGCGAGACGTCGAAACGCCTGTCCGATCCTAGGGTCCGATAGAGGCGAGGGATGCCGCGCCATCCCTTTTCTCTTGTCCCACTGGAGTAACCCCAAAGATGATCGTTGACCGCCAGGGTAGGGCGTTTCGCAACTTGCGGATCAGCCTCACGGCGGCCTGCAACTATGCCTGTACGTACTGCGTGCCCAACGGCAAGCGGCTCGTGGCTGCGCAGGACGAACTCAGTGCCGAAACCATGGCACGGGGCGTGGAATACCTCATCGATGCCGCCGGTATCGAACGGCTGCGCATCACCGGGGGCGAACCCCTGGTCACGCCGCGGCTGGAACCCTTTCTCGCCCGCGTTTCCCAGCTCGGTCTCAAGGACATCAGCCTGACCACCAATGGTCAGCTGCTGCCGCGCAAGCTGGATTTCCTCATCGACCACGGCATCCGCCGGCTCAACGTCTCCCTGGATACCCTCGATGCCGAGGCCTTTCCGCGTCTGGCGCGGGGGGGCGATCTGGCCACAGTGCTGGCCGGACTCGAAGCGGCCCGTGCGGCCGGTCTCAAGATCAAGCTCAACATGGTGCCCCTGCGTGGCCAGAATCTCGATCAGGTGCTGCCGCTGCTGGATTACTGCCTGGAGCGCGGCTTCGAACTCAGATTCATTGAGCTGATGCGCATGGGCCACCTGGCGAAGGATCCGGTCGCGTTCAACAACCAGTTGGTCTCCCTGGCCGAGTTGCTGGAGATCATCGGCTCGCGCCACGCCTATGTGCAAGCCGATGCGCCGGTGGACTCCACGGCGCTGCGCTATCGCGTCGAGTCGGGCGGGCATTTCGGCGTCATCGCCAATGAAAGCGTGCCCTTCTGCCGGACCTGCTCGCGACTGCGGCTGTCGTCCACGGGCTGGCTGCACGGCTGCCTGTCGTCGAGCAACCGCCACTATGTCGGCGATCTCTTGGACAAGCCGCGGCACCTGGCGCTGCCGGCGTTGCAGCGGCTGCTGGTCAAGGCGCTGGGCGACAAGCAGGACGTGGCCTTCTCGGGGGGCGTGACGGTCATGAAGATCATCGGCGGCTGATCTACCCGCTGCGCCTCAAGCTGGCGCGAAAGCTGCTAAGGCCCCTGTATCGACGGCAACTTGGCGCCGGACAGGGGTCTGCTTTCCATGGTCACACTGCGTTTTCTGTTCATTTCCGTGCTGCTGGCCGCTCTGGGTGGCTGCATGAACGTCAGCGACATGGCGTCCGGGGTCGAGTACCACCTGCGCGATGCGGGGCTGCTCGACTACAGCAAGACCCAGCGGCTGAACAACTTTCGGCTGCAGGCCGACTCCTACATCTACATAGCCCAGGGCGCCTTCGTGCCCCTCGGCCATCCCTATGCCCGCCCGAACGTGGTGGCGGAAGAGGCCTTCAAGGGCTTCGTGGAGTATTTCCCCCGGGTGCGTCGGGCGGACAAGCCGGAGGGCTTCGACGAGGCCATGGCCAAGGCCCGCCAGCTTGGGGCCCATTATGTGCTCTACACCCGCTTCGCCGGTGCGGACGATCGCATCGGGACTTGGGAAGAGTGGGAAGACCAGGACGACATCGGCCGGGTAGGGCGCGATCGCAGCGTCGTGCAGATGATGCTTGTGGAGGTCGCCACCTTCCGCCTGGTGGACACGGCGCGGATCCGCAGTCGTGGCGGCTTCCTGACGTTCTATGACGAGCGTCCGGAAGACCTGCTCGGACCGGCGCTCAACCAATACGCTCAACGCCTGCTGGGGTTGGGCAGCCGCTAGAGGAGAAGGACGTGAGCCAGGTCGATGTGACGCGCAACCTGCTGGCGCAGTTGCCAGCTGCGGAAGAGGGCCGGCTGCCGCCCGTGGAGCTCTGGCATCCGCCCTTCTGCGGCGACATCGACATGCGCATCGCCCGGGACGGCACCTGGTATCACCAGGGCACCCCCATCACCCGACCGTCCATGGTGCGGCTGTTTTCCACCATCCTGCGCCGCGATCCCGAGCGCTTCGTACTGGTGACGCCGGTGGAATGCGTGGGCATCCAGGTGGAAGACGCACCCTTTCTGGCCGTGGACGTCGAATGGCGTGGCAGTGGCCAGGAGCAGACCCTGGATCTGGTTACGAACGTGGGCGACAGGGTCGCCGTCGATGCCGAACATCCATTGCGCTTCGAGGAGCAGGATGACCAGCCGGCACCCTATGTGCGCGTGCGTGGCGGTCTGGAGGCGCGGCTCAATCGGGCGGTGTTCTACCGGCTGATGGAGAGGGTCGAGGAGAGTGACCACGAGGGCCGTTCCTGGCTCGGTCTCTGGAGCCGTGGCAGCTTCTTTCCCGTAGCGCCCGCTGAATGAAGAAAGGGCCCCTCGGGGCCCTTTCTTACGCTTACATGTTGGGGTAGTTGGGGCCCCCGCTGCCTTCCGGCGCCACCCAGGTGATGTTCTGCGCCGGGTCCTTGATGTCGCAGGTCTTGCAGTGGACGCAGTTCTGGGCATTGATCTGGAAGCGCGGCTCGCCGCCATCGCGGACCACCTCGTAGACGCCGGCCGGGCAGTAGCGCTGGGCGGGTTCGTCATACAGCGGCAGGTTCTGCGCGATGGGAATCGAGGGATCCCTGAGCTTCAGGTGAACCGGCTGGTCTTCCTCGTGGTTGGTGTTGGAGAGGAACACCGAGGACAGCTTGTCGAAACTCAGCTTGCCATCCGGCTTGGGATAGCTGATGCGTGGCGCCTCGTCGGCCTTCTTCAGGCAGGTGTGGTCCATGCGCCGATCGTGCAGGGTGAAGGGCAGGGCGCCCCCCAGCAGGTTGTGCTCGACGAAGGCGAAGGCCGGGCCCAGCAGCGGACCGAACTTGTGCATGGCCGGGCCGAAATTGCGGCTGGCATGGAGTTCTTCCTGCAGCCAGCTGCCCTTGAAGCCATCCACGTAGCCCTGCAATTCGTCGCCTTCGCGCCCGGCCGCGAGGGCGGTGACGATAGCGTCGGCGGCGAGCATGCCGGACTTCATGGCGGTGTGGCTGCCCTTGATCTTGGCCGGGTTCAAGGTGCCCAGGTCGCAGCCGATCAGGGCGCCACCGGGAAAGACCATCTTCGGCAGGGAATTAAGGCCGCCCTTGACCAGGGCGCGGGCGCCGTAGGAGACGCGCTTGCCGCCTTCCAGGTACTGGGCCACCACCGGGTGGTGCTTGTAGCGCTGGAACTCGTCATAGGGCGAGAGGTGCGGATTGCTGTAGGCCAGATCGACGATCAGCCCGACCACCACCTGATTGTCTTCCAGGTGATAGAGGAAGGAACCCCCCGGGTTCTCCTTGTCCAGCGGCCAGCCGGAGGTGTGGATCACCAGGCCCTGCTCGTGCTTGGCCGGGTCGATCTCCCACAGCTCCTTGATGCCGATGCCGTAGTGCTGCGGATCGGCGCCTTCGCCGAGCTTGAATCTCTGACCCAGCTGCTTGCCCAGATGGCCACGGCAGCCCTCGGCGAACAGGGTGTACTTGCCGCGCAGTTCCATGCCGGGGGTATAGACCCCCTCCTTGGGCTGGCCTTCGCGATCCACGCCCAGGTCGCCAGTGATGATGCCGCGCACCACGCCCTGCTCATCGATCAGCGGCTCCTGGGCGGCAAAGCCCGGATAGATCTCCACGCCCAGGGCTTCGGCCTGCTGGCCCAGCCAGCGGCAGAGGTTGCCCAGGGAGATGATGTAGTTGCCCTCGTTGTGCATGGGCTTGGGCACGAAGAAATTCGGTACCTTGGTCGCCTGACGCTCGTCCTTGAGCAGGTAGATGTCGTCGCGCTTGACCGGGGTGTTCAGCGGCGCGCCCAGTTCCTTCCAGTTGGGAAAGAGCTCGTCCAGGGCGCGCGGTTCGAAGACCGCGCCGGAGAGAATGTGGGCGCCGACCTCGGAGCCTTTCTCGACCACGCAGACGCTGATCTCCTGGCCTTTCTCGGCCGCCTGCTGCTTGAGACGACAGGCCGCGGACAGGCCCGCGGGGCCGGCCCCGACGATCACCACGTCGAATTCCATGTATTCGCGTTCCACGGCTCACTCTCCTCAGGCAAAGCTCACGATCTGGTTATTTATGTAGGGGTGCAACAAAAGACTTCATTATATCCCGCGTGCTCCCTGGCACCCATTCAAACGTTTGTTTAAATTTTCTGCAAGCCTGTTAGACTCGGGAGTTACTGGCCCCTGACGGACTGTCGCGTTGACCCCTGCTGCCGTGGAGGTCAACATAAGAAGAATTTGCAACAAGGTTGGAGCGGCAGGGGTCGTGTCCAACGCAAGGCCGCCTTGGCGTCCTGTTTATTCACCAGAATAAATCGAGGGATTCATGAAGGTTCTCGTAGCTGTCAAACGCGTGGTGGACTACAACGTCAAGGTCCGCGTCAAGGCCGACCAGACCGGTGTCGACCTGGCCAACGTCAAGATGTCCATGAACCCCTTCTGCGAGATTGCCGTGGAAGAAGCGGTGCGCCTGAAGGAAAAGGGTATCGCCAGCGAGATCGTGGTCGTGACCGCGGGTCCCGCCCAGGCGCAGGAGCAACTGCGTACCGCCCTGGCACTGGGCGCCGATCGCGCCGTGCTGATCGACACCGGCACTGCCGAGCTGTCGTCGCTGACCACCGCCAAGTTGCTCAAGGCCGTGGTGGACAAGGAACAGCCCCAGCTGGTGATCCTGGGCAAGCAGGCCATCGACAGCGACAACAACCAGACCGGCCAGATGCTGGCGGCCCTGACCGGCTTCGCCCAGGGCACCTTTGCCTCCAAGGTGGAGCAGGCCGGTGACGGCCTCAACGTGACCCGCGAGATCGATGGCGGTCTGCAGACCGTGGCGCTCAAGCTGCCGGCGGTGGTGACCACCGACCTGCGTCTCAACGAGCCGCGCTACGCCTCGCTGCCCAACATCATGAAAGCCAAGAAGAAGCCGCTGGAAACCCTGACCCCGGACGCCCTCGGCGTGGCGGTGAAGGCCTCCTACGAGGTGGTCAAGGTGGAAGCCCCGGCCGGTCGTCAGGCGGGTATCAAGGTCAAGTCCGTGGCCGAACTGGTCGAAAAACTCAAGAACGAAGCGAAGGTGATCTGATGGCCATTCTCGTCATTGCCGACCACGACAACGCCAACCTCTTCGGCGCTACCCTGAACACCGTTGCCGCGGCCCAGGCCATCGGTGGCGATATCCATGTGCTGGTCGCCGGCCAGAATGCCCAGCCGGTCGCCGACGCCGCCGCCAAGGTCGCCGGTGTCAGCAAGGTGCTCCTGGCCGACAACGCCGCCTACGCGCACCAGCTGCCGGAAAACCTTGCGCCGCTGGTGGTCGAGCTGGCCGCCAACTACAGCCACGTACTGGCCGCTGCCAGCACCAATGGTAAGAACTTCCTGCCGCGCGTCGCCGCACTGCTGGATGTCGACCAGATCTCCGAGATCATCGCCGTCGAATCCGCCGACACCTTCAAGCGGCCGATCTACGCCGGCAACGCCATCGCCACCGTGCGCTCCACGGCGCCGATCAAGGTGATCACCGTGCGCGCCACCGGTTTCGATCCGGTCGCCGCCGAGGGCGGTTCCGCCGCCATCGAAGCCGTGAGCCTGGTAAAGGACGCCGGCATCTCCAGCTTCGTCGGCGAAGAGCTGGCCAAGTCCGACCGTCCGGAGCTGGGCGCCGCCAAGGTGGTGGTCTCCGGTGGTCGCGGTCTGCAGAACGGTGACAACTTCAAGATCCTCTACGCCCTGGCCGACAAGCTGGGCGCCGCCGTGGGTGCCTCGCGCGCCGCGGTCGACGCCGGCTTCGTGCCCAACGACATGCAGGTCGGCCAGACCGGCAAGATCGTCGCGCCGCAGCTGTACATCGCCGTGGGCATCTCCGGTGCCATCCAGCACCTGGCGGGCATGAAGGACTCCAAGGTGATCGTCGCCATCAACAAGGACGAGGAGGCGCCGATCTTCCAGGTGGCCGACTACGGCCTGGTGGGTGACCTGTTCGAATTGATCCCCGAGCTGGAAAAGGCCATCTGAGGCCCACCCTCGTGCAAGAGCCCGCCCCTTGGCGGGCTTTTTCATGGGCGCGACAAGCCCTCTGGCAGAGCCCCTGGCGTCAAGGAGAGGTGCGCCGGTTCCTTGTCGTTTTTGGACATTGCCGCCCCGGGAAGGGAAGGGTTAAGGTCAGGCCTAGCTGTACCGGTATACCTTCAGGGTAGCCTGCTACTGTTCCGCTTTCGTCCAGGAAGACGCCATGACCAATCTGTTGCTCTATCAGCGCATCGCCCAGCAACTGGCGAACGACATCCGCACGGGGGTCTACAAGCCCGGCGAACGGGTGCCTTCGGTGCGCAAGCTGAGTCAGCAGCTGGGCGTCAGTCATGCCAGCGTCCTGCAGGCCTATGCCACCCTGGAAGACCAGGGGCTGATCCGCGCCCGGCCGCAGTCGGGCTTCTATGTGCACCAGACCCCGGCGCTGACCGCGCCGACGCCGGACATCGCCACGGTGGAGCGGCCCAGTCTGGTGACCCGTGCCGGCATCATCAACCAGGTGCTGGCGGAATCACGGCGGGAAGGCGTGGTGCCCCTGGGCATGGCGGTGCCCCAGCCCGACTATCTGCCGCTGCGGGCCCTGCACCAGCAGCTGTCCAAGGTCACCCGTTTCCAGGCCCGCGCGGCCTTTTCCTACCTGCACAGTCCCGGCTACGAGCCCCTGCGCCGCCAGGTCGCCATTCGCCTGCGCGATGCGGGGGTGGTGGTGGGGCCGGAAGAGGTGGTGATCACCCATGGCTGCGTGGATGCGCTGCAGATGTCGCTGCGGGTGCTGACCAAGCCGGGCGACCTGATCGCCACCGAATCGCCGTCCTACTACGGGCTGCTGCAATTGGCCGAGGTGCTGGGCCTCAAGGTGATCGAGATCCCCTGCGATCCGGATACCGGGCTCAGCGTGGAAGCACTGCAGCTGGCCGCGAGCCAGTGGCCGGTCAAGGCCCTGGTAGTGGCTGCCCGCCTGAGCAATCCCCTGGGGGGCAGCATGCCGGAGGCGCGGCAGAAGCAGCTGCTCAGGCTGGCCGCCGAGCGCAACATCGCCATCGTCGAGGACGACATCTATGGCGAGCTGACCTACGACAGTGGCTCCAAGGCACTCAAGGCCCTCGACAAGCAGGGGCGGGTCATCTACTGCTCGAGCTTTTCCAAGACCATCTCGCCGGGCGTCCGCATCGGCTGGGTGGTGGCCGGGCCCTACCAGGAAGACATTTGCCGCCTGCAGACCTTCACCACCCATTCCGCCTGCAGCGTGACCCAGATGGGCGTCTCGGCCTATCTGGAGAACGGCGGCTACGACCGCCACCTGCGCGCCATCCGCCAGGAATACCGCCGCAACATGACCGCCTTCCAGCTGGCGATCCAGGAGCATTTCCCCGAGGGTACCCAGATGAGCCGGCCCAATGGCGGCTTCATCCTCTGGGTCAGTCTGCCCGTGCGGGTGGATACCCGGCTGCTTCACCAGCGCGCCCTGGATCAGGGGGTGAGCATCGCGCCCGGCATGATCTTCAGCAACACCGACCAGTTCAATCACTGCATCCGCCTCAATTGCGGTCTGCCCTGGGGGCGCGATGCCCAGCGGGCGCTGATGACCCTGGGCCTGCTCGCCCGTCAGCTCTGCCAGGAAACCCTGGCCGCCTAGCGGCAGGCCTGGAACCCGCCGTGGGGCAGCGGAGTCGGTTGTAGAGACTGACCCTGTCGCACCTGGTGCTCCACTCCGGGCGCGATACCCTGAGTGTGGTGAGCCCATGCGTGGATACCTGGCAACGACGGCGCTGGCCGTGACCCTGCTGTTGACGGGCTGCGATAACGAGTCACCGCCCGCCACGGCCAAGACGCCTCCCGCACCAGCGCCAGTGCCAGAGGCCCCGAAGCCGCCGGTGGCCGCCGAGCCCCAGGGCAGCGCCGCCGATCTGCGCGCCTTCCGCCTGGATCCACTGCCCGGCAAGGCCTTCGTGTTGCCGGTCCCGCCCCCCAAAAAGCAGGACCTGGCAAAGAACAGCCAGGTCAAGAAGCCCGCCGTGCCCAAGCCGGCACCGGCTGCAGCCCATCCCCTCGATCTCAGCGTACCCGGAGAGGCGGCCACGCCCCAGGCGGTGAGCACGCGTCACCTGGGCGCAGGCAAGGCCGACAGCAGCGTCGCCGAGGCGGGTCTGCTGCCGCAGCTGTTTCGCAAGGCGGACGATCCCGGGCGTTTCGAATTGGGCGGGCGGGTGATCAGCCGGGATCGCAGCGACGATTTCGAAGGCGCGGAAGTCGAGTTGCGCTTCCGCCGCTAGCCTGAAGCGGGCGCAGTGCCGTCGTTGTACGGCTGTCCGGAACTTCCTGGCCGCAACGCTTGCCGACAGTTCAGGTGGCGGACACGTCGTCTGCCTGGATTCGGGAGCGTTCCATGCCCAGCGCAACAGGCAAGATTCGTTATGCAGTGGTAGCAGGTGGCTGGATTTCCCAGGGCGCCTTCATGCCCGGGGTCGGCCAGACCAGCAATTCCGAGATGACCGCCCTGGTCACCGGCGACCCCGTCAAGGCGCGGGATCTGGGCGCCAGGTACGGCCTCAAGAGCTACAGCTACGAAGAATTTCCCAGCTTGCTCACGTCGGGCGAGATCGATGCCATCTACCTGGCCACGCCGAACTTCCGCCATCTGGAATTCGCGGTGCCGGCGCTGGAGGCCGGTATCCATGTCCTGCTGGAAAAGCCCATGGCCATCAGCGAGGAAGAATGCCAGGCGATCAACGCCGCGGCCGCGCGCTCCGGCGCCAAGTTGATGATCGCCTATCGACTGCACTGCGAGCCGGGCACGGTGGAGATGATCGAGCGGGTGCGCAATGGCGAGATCGGCGATCCGCGTCTGTTCACCTCGACCTTCACCCAGCCGGTCGACACGGCCAACCACCGCGCCCAGAGCGGCTTCTGGGCCGGTCCCGTCACCGACATGGGGCCCTATCCACTCAATGCCGTGCGGGCGCTCTTCGCTGACGAGCCCATCGAAGTCAGTGCCGTGGGGATAAGGACACCCGGGCGCGACGTCACCACCTGGGATGCCGTGACCGTGACCCTGCGCTTTCCTGAAGAACGGCTGGCGAGCTTTACCGTCAGTTTCAGCGGCCCCAACACCGAGCGTTTCCAGCTGATCGGTCGCAAGGGCGAGATCGAGGCCTCGCCGTGCTTTGGCTTCGGTGAAGGCGTCGCCATCGGCTATCGCCTGACCGTGGACGGAGAGACCGAAGAATTCAAGGCGCCGGTGGTGGATCACTTCGGCGGCGAGACGGCCTATTTCTCCGATTGCATCCTGCAAGATCGGCAACCGGAAATGGACGGGGAGGAGGGCTGGCGCGACGTGCGTGTGCTGGCGGCCATCGAGCGCGCCCTGGAAAGCGGTCAGCCGCAATCCCTGGAACCGCTGCCCAAGCGTCAGGGACCGACCCGTGAGCAGGTGCGCAGCCTGCCACTGGCGGAGGTGCCGGAGTACGTCAATACCAAGGCACCGCTGGAGTCCTGATGCTACAGAGCCCTGCCACCCAGAGGGTGACAGGGCTCTGCCTGGACGCCCGAGGCGCGCGATCAGCGGTCTTGGGCCTCCTTGGCGTCCATCTCGGCATTGCGCTGCCGGATCTTGGTTTTCTGTTCGTCGGTCAAGGGCACCTTGCGCGCCGTGTCCTTGAGCATGAGCAGGCTGCCGACCACCGAGCCGATGGCAACCAGCAGGATCAACCAGGCATACCAGGGCATCTGTCTTCTCCTTGAGTGGCTATATCGCTTCGACCACGGACAAGGCTATCAGTGCGCCCGACAGGTCGCATTCGTGCGCCTGAGCCAGGCGACGTAACCCAGGTCGTAGAGCCAGTTGAAGGCCAGGGTGTAGGGCAGGAAGAACAGGATCAGTCCCAGGTCCAGCAGCAGCGCCTGCCACAGGCTGATGGACAGCCACCAGGCGGCCAGCGGCACCAGCACCAGGATCAGTCCGCCTTCGAAGCCGAGGGCGTGCAGCAGGCGGACACCCAGGCCACGGGTGAAGCCCAGGCGCTGTTGCAGCCGATCGAAGCCCAGGTTGAACACCAGATTCCAGAGCATGGCGATGGCCGAAAAGGCGGCGGTGAGCAGACCCATGTGCCCCAGGGAGCGATCCAGCAGCCAGGCCAGGGCCGGGGTGGCGAGCAGCACGGCGATCCCCTCGAACAGCAGGGCATGCAGGATGCGGGCACTGGCGGGACGCTGGGTGAGGGGGTTGGACATGAGGTGACTCCACGGTGGACAGGCCCTCAGTCTCATCGGTTAAGCTGGGGAGATCAAAGTGGATCCCATAGGCTGACCCGATATGTATCCCAATGCCGAAGCCCTCGAGGCCTTCGTCGAGGCGGCCGCGGCCGGCTCCTTCAGCGCCGCGGCACGGGTGCTGGGCAAGCGGCAGTCCAGTATCAGCGAGAGCATCGCCCGGCTGGAGGACGACCTGGGGGTGTCGCTGTTCGATCGCCACGGCCGCTACCCGCTGCTGACGGCCGCTGGCGAGCAGCTGCTCGACCAGGCCCGCGCCGTGTTGTCGGCCCATGATCGCCTGGCCAATCGCGCCACCCAGCTGGCGGCCGGGGTGGAGCCGCGCCTGACCCTGGTGATCTCCGATACCTATCAGCCCACCCGTTACGAGGCGCTGCTGACGGAGCTGGACCAGCGCTATCCGGATCTCGAGTTCGAATGCCTGATCGCCGAGGACGCCGATGTGCTCAGCCTGGTGCAGGGACGCGCGGATCTGGGCCTGCTGGCCGGTCAGCCGCCCTATCCGGCGGACATCGAGGCGGCCACCCTGGATGGTCTGGTCACCTTCGGTCTCTATGTCGCCGTCGATCATCCGCTGGCGGCGCGGGAGCGGGTCACACCGGCCGACCTGGCGCCCTATCGGCTGCTGCGCCTGAGCACCGTGACCGAAGCCTCTCCCCAGGTCAGCCGCCTGCCGGACACCCGCGGCCGCTGCTGGTCGGCGCCCGACTACCTGCTGCTGGACATGGCGGTGCAGGGCTTCGGCTGGGCCGAACTGCCGCTGTGGCTGGTGACGACCTTTGGCCAGGGGCGGCTGGTGGAGCTGGCCGTACCGGGCTGGCCGCAACGGGTGGCGGTGGACGTGGTCTGGTCACGGCGACGGCCGCTGGGTCCGGCTGGCAACTGGCTGCGCGAACGCCTGCTCAGGCCGAGCTGACGGACGAGAACGGCCAAGTGCCGGCGCGGCGCTTTTCTGCGAAAATGCCGGCCTTTGCCGTTTTGCCGAGAGCTCCCATGTCCGCCTGCCAGTCTCCCATCATCGTCGCCCTGGATTTCCCTTCGTCGTCCGCCGCCCTGGCGCTGGCCGACCGCCTCGACCCCGCCACCTGCCGGGTCAAGGTCGGCAAGGAGCTGTTCACCGCCAGCGCCGCCGGGGTGGTGGAGGCTCTGCGCACGCGCGGCTTCGAAGTCTTCCTCGACCTGAAATTCCACGACATCCCCAACACCACCGCCATGGCGGTCAAGGCCGCGGCGGAGATGGGCGTCTGGATGGTCAATGTCCACTGCTCGGGCGGCCTGCGCATGATGACCGCCTGTCGCGAGACTCTGGAGGCCTTCCAGGGTCCCAAGCCGCTGCTGATCGGTGTCACCGTGCTGACCAGCATGGAGCGCGAGGACCTGGCGGACATCGGCCTGGACGTGGATCCCCAGGAGCAGGTACTGCGCCTGGCCGGTCTGGCCGCTCGCGCCGGGCTGGACGGCCTGGTCTGCTCGGCTCAGGAGGCCTCCGCGCTCAAGGCCGCGCAACCGGCGCTGCAACTGGTCACCCCCGGCATCCGGCCGGCCGGCAGCGCCCTGGATGACCAGCGCCGCATCCTCACCCCGCGCGAGGCCCTGGACGCCGGTTCCGACTACCTGGTGATCGGCCGGCCCATCGCCCGCGCCGCCGATCCGGCCCGCGCCGTGGAAGAGATCCTCGCCACCCTGAAATAAACGGTAAAGCTCCGGGGCGGCGGTCGCCGGCAAAAGGTGCTGCTATTCTCGTCTTGCAGGCCGACGCCTTCTCATGTCGGCGCAAGGCGAGAGACCTCAGGGCATGCACGATAGGTTGAACGCCTGTCTCAAGGCGGTAGACGGCGTTTTGTTGGGCAAGGAAACCCAGGTCAGGCTGGCGCTGGCCTGCCTGCTGGCGCGGGGGCACCTGCTGATCGAGGACCTGCCCGGCATGGGCAAGACCACCCTCAGCCATGCCCTGGCCAAGGTGCTGGGACTGTCCTTCCAGCGCATCCAGTTCACCTCCGACCTCCTGCCCGGCGATATCCTCGGCACCTCGGTGTTCGATCGCGACAGCGGCCAGTTCGTCTTCCACCCCGGGCCGGTGTTCGCCGAGTTGCTGCTGGCCGACGAGATCAATCGCGCCACGCCCAAGAGCCAGAGCGCGCTGCTCGAGGCCATGGAGGAGGGGCAGGTGACCATCGAAGGTGCCACCCGGCCCTTGCCCGATCCCTTCTTTGTCATCGCCACCCAGAATCCCATCTCCCAGGGCGGCACCTTCGCCCTGCCGGAATCCCAGCTCGACCGCTTCCTGATGCGCCTGTCGCTCGGCTATCCCGGGCGCGCCGCCGAGCGGGCGCTGCTGCTCGGCGGTTCCGGACGCGAGCAACTGCCGCGCCTGGAGCCCCTGCTGGATCATGCCCAGCTGCGGCTGATCCAGGCCGAGGTGCCGCGCATCCATGCCAGCGAGGCGGTAGTGGACTACGTGCTGCGTCTGGTGGAGGCCACCCGCACCCAGACGTCCTTCGCCCTCGGCCTGTCGCCGCGCGGCAGTCTGGCGCTGCTGGCCGCGGCGCGCGCCTGGGCGCTGCTGGCGGGGCGCGACCATGTGCTGCCCGAGGATGTCCAGACGGTGCTGCCGGCGGTGGCTGGACATCGCCTGCGCGACATCGCCGATCCCGCCGGGCATGGCGGTGGCGCCCTGGTACAGTGGCTGCTGCGCGAAGTCCCGGCGCTGTGACCGGCGGCGCCTGGCAGCGCTATCGAGACGGCTGGCTGGCGCGGCGGATTCCCCCGGCCAATCGCATCACCCTCGATCAGCGGCGCATCTTCATCCTGCCCACCCGCCAAGGGGGCGCCTTCGCCATCGCCCTGCTGCTGATGCTGCTGGCCGGCATCAACTACCAGAACAGCCTGGCCTATGGCCTGACCTTCCTGCTGTTTTCCCTGGCGCTGGTGGCCATGCTGCACACCTATCGCAACCTGGCCGGTCTGCAACTGGTCGGCGGCGGCGCCAGTCCGGTGTTCGCCGGCGAGGCCGCCGGCTTTCGCCTGCGCCTGGAGAGCGAGCGCCGCGCGCACCAGGGCATCGCCCTGGGCTGGCGCAACGAGCCGCTGGTGCTCAGCGACGTGCCGGCGGGGGAGAGCGTCGCCCTGCAGATCTTCCACCCGGCGCCGAGTCGCGGCTGGCTCAGACCCGGGCGGCTGCGGGTGGAGAGCCGTTTTCCCCTCGGCCTGTTCGTCGCCTGGAGCTGGCTGGACCTGGACGTGCGCGCCCTGGTCTATCCGCAGCCACTGGCGACCACGACGCCGCTGCGCAGCGGCCAGGATGCCGGCAACGAGGAAGGCCAGCGCCAGACGGGGCAGGGCGCCGACGACTTTCAGGGGTTGCGGTCCTATCAGCCCGGCGATTCGCGCCGGCGGCTGGACTGGAAGGCCTTTTCCCGCGGGCAGGGCCTGCTGGTCAAGGACTTCACCGCTCTGGCCGGCAGCGAACTCTGGCTGGATTTCAGCGTGCTCGATGGCGACACCGAGACGCGGCTGTCCTGGCTGTGCCAGGCGGTGCTGGATTGCAGCGCCCGCCAGCTGCGCTTCGGCCTCAGGGTGCCCGGGGTGGAGCTGGCGCCGGCCAGCGGCGAGAGCCAGCGTGACGCGGCGCTGCAGGCCCTGGCCCTGTTCGGGCGGCCATCATGAGCACCGCCGTGCCGCAAGCCATTCCGCGCATCGCCCTGATCTGGCTGCTGGTGGCCCAGGCCCTGGTGATCCTGCCGCACCTCACCCATCTGCCGCCCTGGGTCGGCCTGCTCTGGGCCTTTTGCGCCGGCTGGCGGGTGCTGCTGTTTCGCATGCGGGTGCGGGCACCGACGCGGATCGAGAAGGGCGGTCTGCTGCTGCTGACCATGGGCGGCATCTGGCTGTCGCGTGGCTCCTTCATCGGTCTGGATGCCGGCGCCGTGCTGTTGCTGGTGACCTTCGCCCTCAAGCTGATCGAGATGCACAGCCGCCGCGATGCCCTGGTGGTGATCTATCTGGGGTTCTTCGCGGTGGTGATCGCCTACCTGTTCGAGGATGGCCTGCTCGCCGCGCTCTACAGCCTGCTGCCGGTGACCGCCCTGGTGGCGGCGCTGATCGGCCTGCAGCAGAGTGCCCTGGCCAGTCGGCCGCTGGCGACGCTGAAAGTCGCCGGCACCCTGCTGCTGCAGGCGGTGCCGCTGATGCTGCTGCTGTTCCTGGTGTTTCCCCGTATCGGCCCGCTGTGGTCGTTGCCACAACCGGGCGACCAGGCGCGCACCGGACTGGGCGACAGCATGGCGCCGGGGGAGATCGCCCAGCTCTCGCAATCCGCCGAGCGGGTGTTTCGCGTCAGTTTCGCCGGCGACCGGCCGGCGCAGCGTGATCTCTACTGGCGGGCGACCACCTACGAGCGCTTCGACGGCGCGCGCTGGTCGGTGGATCCCGACACGGCCTGGAGTCCGGAACCGGCCTGGACGCCGAGCGGTCCCCGACTGGACTACCAGGTGGTCATGGAGCCGAGCGGTCGGCCCTGGCTCTACGGCCTGGACGTGGCGCGCAGCGATCAGCGCGACGTGCGCCTGGCCAGCGACTTCCATCTGCAGCGCCGCCGCCCGGTGGATCAGGCGCTGCTCTATCGGGTATCCAGCTGGCCGCAGGCCACTCGCGAGCCGGAGCGGCTGTCCGCCTCCAGCCAGAGGCGCGCGCTGCAGCTGCCCAGTGGCGGCGAGCCGCGCACCCGTGCCTGGGTAGCCGGGCTCAAGACTCGCGCGCCAACGCCCGAGGCCCTGGCCCAGGCGATCCTGGCCTATTTCCGCCAGCAACCCTTCGTCTACACCCTGCAACCGCCCACGGCAGGCGTCGATGCCATCGACGCCTTTCTCTTCGACAACCATCGCGGCTTCTGCGCCCACTATGCCGGCGCCATGACCTTTGCCCTGCGGGTGGCGGGCATTCCGGCGCGGGTGGTGGCGGGCTACCAGGGCGGTGAATTCAATGCCGCGGGCGGCTATCTGCTGGTGCAGCAATTCGATGCCCATGCCTGGGTGGAATACTGGCTGCCGGGGCGCGGCTGGGTCAGCGTCGACCCTACCGCCCAGGTGGCGCCCGAGCGTATCGAGCGGGGTCTGCAGGAGGCCCTGGCGGCCCAGGGCGCGGCCAACGAATTCCTCGCCGACAATCCCTTCGCCGCCAATCGCTATCGCAACCTGGCCTGGCTCAATGACCTGCGTCTGGGCTGGGACCGCCTCAACTACGGCTGGCAGCGCTGGGTGCTCAACTACCAGGAGGATACCCAGGGCGAACTCTTCAAGCGGCTGCTCGGCGAGGGTTCGCTGCAACGCCTGGGGCTGCTGCTGGCGCTGGTGGTGTTGGGCGTGCTCGGGGTGATGGCCCTGCTGGTGCTCAAGCCCTGGCAGCGGACGCGGGATCCCCTGTTGACGCGTTTCGACCAGTTCGAGCGGCTGCTGGCGCGGCAAGGCGTCAGGCGTCGAAGCGGCGAGGCGGCGGGCAGCTTCGCCGGACGCGCCATGGCCGAGCTGCCGGCGGCGCGCGCAGCGATCTCGGCCTTTTCCCAGGAATTCCAGGCGCAGCGCTATGCCGGTCGGCCGCAGGATCCTGCGGCTCTGACCAGGACGCTGAAGCTATTGAAACGTCAGCTGCGTGGCCGTCAGGCGCGCAGCGACTGAGGCACGGGGAGGGCGTCAGGCTCTTGCAGGGCGAAGGCCACCAGGCAGACGACGGCCGCCAGGATCAGCGGTTGTGGATGGGGGTTGCCGAGCGCCTGGGCGATGCAGCCCAGGCCCAGCAACAACAGCACGGCGGAAGTGAGGGTGGTGACCGAGCGCATGACGGTTCTCCGAAAAACGTGCGGGCATCTTGCCGCCTGTCGGGCAACCGCGCGAATGCGCTCTCGCTATGGAGGCTATAGGCGCAACTGGCGAATCGCCTGATTCAGGGTTCCTGCGAGGGCGGCCAGTTCGGTGCTGGTGCTGGCCGACTCCTGCGTCAGCAGCATGGTCCTTTCCGTGACATCGCGGATGCCTACAACCGACCTGCTCATCTCTTCCGCCACCTGGGCCTGCTGTTCGGCGGCCACGGCGATCTGGGTGTTGCTGTCGCGCATCAGGGTCACGGCGGCGGTGATGTCGGCCAGGGCCTGCCCGGCAGCGCCGGCCTGGACCACGCAGTCATCGGCCTTGAGCGAACTCTCGCGCATGAATTCCACGGCATCGCGGGTGCCGGCCTGAAGGCCGTCGACCATGCGGGTGATCTCGTCGGTGGAACCCTGCACCCGCTTGGCCAGGTTGCGCACCTCGTCGGCCACCACGGCGAAGCCGCGGCCAGCCTCGCCGGCGCGGGCCGCCTCGATGGCAGCGTTGAGCGCCAGCAGGTTGGTCTGTTCGGCGATGCCATGGATGACGTTGACCACGCTGGTGATGCGCTCGCTGTTTTCGGCCAGCTCCTGGATCATCACCGCGGTCTGCTGCACGCCCTGGGAGAGGTCGGCGATGGAATGGCAGACGCGCTCCACCGCCTGCTGGCCGGCGCCGGCCAGGCGGTCGGCTTCCTGGGACTGGTCACGGGTACCGGCGGCGTGCTCGGCGATCTGCTGCACGGTGGCGCTCATCTCGTTGATGGCGGTGGCCGCTTGGTCGGTTTCGTGCTGCTGATCCTGCATGCCGCCCCGCACGCCCTGCATGCCGCTGGCCAGGCGTCCGGCGCCTTCGTCCAGGCGGGCGGCGCTGGCGGCCACGGTACCGACGACGCGGGTGTAGCTGTCCTGCATGGCGTTGAAGGCCTGGGTCATCTGCCCGACCTCGTCGCGCCCGCGCACCTCGACCCGGGCGGTAAGGTCGCCGTCGCGCTCCACCCGCAGCATGGTGTCCTTGAGGCGTTGCAGATTGCCGAGGATGAAGCGGATCAGGAGCTGCGAGGCCACCAGCAGCACCAGCATCAGCACGCCCACGGCCAGGGCGTATTCCGGTGCCCGGGCCACGAAGATGTCGGTAAAGGTCGGGGCGCTCAGGCTGGCAGCCGCCTCACCCACGACGGCCTTGACCGCCTTAAGCTGCTCGGCGCGGCCGGAGACCTCCAATTGCATGGCGAACAGCACCAGCAGGAGGCTGGTGACGAAGGCAACGGCGTTGACCGCCCAGAATTTGTACTTGAGGGAAATATCGCGCAGCCAGGCAAACATAGGGGGCATCCAGTCGGCGGGGCCGCACAGCCTGGCAGGCCGGCGCGACCCGGATCTTGACTGGCGTCAATGTCCTGCGAGAAGACGTCTGACGCCGTGGAATAAGCCCAAAGGTTAACGGCTTGTACGGGTCTGACTTTAGCGAAACGGCAACCCTGCCTAGTCGAATTCCTCGATCCGCTCTAACACGGCGATCTCCGGCAGCCCGAAGAAGGCGCGGGCGGTGGCACTGGTGTGCAGGGCGGTCTGCTCGGGCGTTTCGTTGCGCAGGCGCGCCACGGTGCGCAGGATCTCCGGCAGGAAGGCCGGCTCGTTGTGGCCATGGCGCGGCTTGGGTCTGAGGGTGCGCGGCAGCAGGTAGGGGGCATCGGTTTCCAGCATCAGCCGACCGACCGGGATCTGCCCAACCAGCTCGTGCAGGTGCAGGCCGCGGCGCTCGTCGCAGATCCAGCCGGTGATGCCCAGGTGCAGGTCGAGATCCAGGTAGCCATAGAGCGCCTTGCGTTCGCCGGTGAAGCAGTGCACCACGGCGGCCGGCAGGTGGTCGCGATAGTCGCGCAGGATCGCCAGCATCCGCTCGCTGGCGTCGCGCTCGTGGAGAAACACCGGGCGGCGCAATTCGGCGGCCAGGGCCAGCTGTTCCTCGAAGCAGCGCTCCTGCTGCGGCCGCGGGGTGAAGTCGCGATTGAAGTCCAGGCCGCATTCGCCCAGGGCCCGTACCTTGGGCTGGCTGGCCAGGTCGCGCAGGGTCCTGGCGGCGGCCGCGTTCCAGGTCGAGGCTTCGTGGGGATGGACGCCCGCGGTGCTGAACAGCGCCTCGCCCGCATCCAGGCGCAGGCAGAGATTGAGGGCGTTCTCGCTGTCTTCGAGGGTGGTGCCGGTCAGCACCAGTTGCATCACACCGGCGGCCTGGGCCCGCTCGATCACCGCGTCCACCTGCTTGAGCAGACTGGGGTGGGTGAGGTTGACGCCGATGTCGATCAATTGCATGGTGCGGACCTTCCACAGATTTTGTCCCTTCATTCTATCCGTAGTCCGGGTGCTATCGGCGCTGTCCCGGCCAGGTCAGGAGTCCTGGATGCCGTTTCGATTCACCCTGGTCCTTGTTGGCTACCTGCTCGCCTGCTCCGCCCAGGCGCGGCTCGGCGCCCTGCCACCCGAAGCGCCGCGCCATGTCGCGGCGCGCGACCTGACCGCCATCGAGCGGGCCGGCGAGTTGCGCGTCCTGGTCAACCAGAGTCGGCACAGCTCCGGCGAATGGAACGGCCAGGCGCTCGGCATCGAGTATCGGCGCCTGCAGGCCTTCGCCCGTTACCTGCAGCACCAGCCCGGGGGCCGGCCGCTGCGCCTGGTCTTCGTGCCCAAGGCCAAGGACGACCTCCTGGCGGCGCTGCAGCGCGGCGAGGGCGATCTGGTGGCGCCGGGCGAAACCCTGCTGCCACCGCCGCATTCGGCGCTGATCGCCGCGTCGGTGGCGGCGCCCACCAGTCTGGTGGTGGTGGGTGGGCGCGGCCAGCGCCTGCCCCGCCATCTGGAGCAACTGGCTGGACGCCGGGTGGTGCTGCCCCAGGGCAGCGCGGCCGGTCCGGCCCTGGCCCGGCTCAACGCCCAGCTGGAGAAGCGCAGGCTGCGGCCGGTGCAGATCGAGTGGGCCGACCCGACCCTGGCGGTGGAGGACGTCCTGGAGCTGACCCAGGCCGGCATCTATCCGCTCAGCGTCGTCGAATCCGGCCTGGCCCATCGCTGGGCGCGGGTGCTGCCGCGCCTGCGGGTGGCCGATCAGCTGGTGGTGGCCCATGACCAGGCGCAGCTCTGGTATCTGCGCGCCCCGGCGCACCAGCTCGCCGAGCGGATCCGGACCTTCGCCCGGCAACCCCAGGCGCGCGACGACGACCAGGCCTTTCGCCAGGCCTATGCGCGCCGCTACCAGGTGCGCGATCCGCTGCAGGCCCATGACCGCAAGCGCCTGGCCCAGGTGCGGCCGCTGCTGCAGCGCTACGCCAAGGCCTACGACTTCGACTGGCTGACCCTGGCCGCCATGGCCTACAAGGAATCCGGCCTCGATCCCCATGCCCGCGGTGCCGGCCGCGCCGCGGGGCTGCTGCAGATCACCCCGCGGGCGGCGCGCAGCGTCGGGGTGCGCAACCTGCATTCCGCCGAGGACAACGTCAGGGCGGCCACCCGCTATCTGGCGCGCCTGCGCCGCGAATTCTTCTCCAGTCCGCGGCTCGC
The DNA here is from genome assembly GCF_000730625.1 of Pseudomonas oryzihabitans NBRC 102199. Lineage (GTDB taxonomy): Bacteria > Pseudomonadota > Gammaproteobacteria > Pseudomonadales > Pseudomonadaceae > Chryseomonas > Chryseomonas oryzihabitans. The sequence continues at coordinate 122,543 of NZ_BBIT01000020.1, forward strand.
CGAGCGCGAGCGCCGCGCCTTTACCCTGGCGGCCTACAACCTTGGCCCGGAGCGCGTCCAGGCGCTCCGGGCCAAGGCGCGCAAGCAGGGGCTGGACGGCGATCGCTGGTTCTTCCAGGTCGAGCGCATCGCCGCCGAGGAGGTGGGTATCGGGGTGGTCAACTACGTGGCCAGCGTCAACAAGTACCGGGTGGCCTTCAGTCGCGAACGGGCCCGGCTGGAAGCGCCGGCCGTGGCGGCGACCGGTGCCAGGGAGAACGGCCGCGGGGACGGATGAAGCCCGCTTGACAGGGCGGTCGAGCCCTCCCTAGGATGATCCCGCGCCGATTTAAACAGCAACTTGCGGGGCGCTCCCAAATACCGCTAAAGCGCTGGACGGAACAGGCCTCGTACTACCGCCCAGCTGGATCTACGAGGCGGAATTTCGTCCATGCTACCGCTCCCGCTACGCCTGACGCCCCTGACCCAGGGCAAACTCGCCAGTCATCCCGCTATCCTCCTCGGCGGTCCCGACCAGCCAACCCTGCTGCGTTATCTCGAAGGCTGGCCCAAGCGCTGGCCGCACAGCCGCACCCTGCAGATTCGCTTCGCCGACCGGGCCGAACAGCTGCGCGCCTTTGGCGACGACAGCTTCGACTTCGCCGTGGTGCAGTCGCCGGGCCAGGCCGGTCTCGAATCCCTGGTGCGGGAACTGACCCGCGTGGCGCGGCAGGGCGTGATCACCCGTCGCCGCTAGCCGTCATTCCTCGGGATAGGCGATCTCGACGATGTACCAGCGCTGTTCGCCGGCCGGCGTCTGCAGGCGGACCTCGGCGTCCAGCGCCTTGCCGACCAGCGCCCGCGCCAGGGGCGAGTCGATGCTGATGAGGTTCTGCCGGAGGTCGAGTTCGTCTGGGCCGACGATGCGATAGCGCTTTTCCGCGCCCTCGTCGTCTTCCAGGGTGACCCAGGCGCCGAAATAGACCTTGGTCGGATCGGCCGGTCGTTCGCGGATCACCTTGAGATTCTCCAGCCGCTTGCGCAGGAAGCGCACCCGGCTGTCGATCTCGCGCAGCATCTTCTTGCCGTAGATGTACTCGGCGTTTTCCGAACGATCGCCCAGCGCGGCCGCCTCGCTCACCGCCTGGGTGACCTGGGGCCGGCGCACGTTCCACAGGTCGTGGAGTTCGGCGCGCAACCGGGCTTCGCCGGCGGCGGTGATCAGGGGCGTGCCGGCGGTGCGCGGCGGACGGTAACGACTCATGGATCAGCTTTCTCTCAGGATCAGTAACGGACTGGCGGTGAGGGCCCGCCGCGTGCCCAGCAGGCCCGCCGCCCCGACCAGCAGGGCGCCCAGCACCGGCAACAGCAGCAGCCAGGGATGGGGTTGCCAGTCCAGGTCGAAGGCCAGCCGGTAGAGCAGGGCGCTGACGATCTCGCAACCGAGCGCCGCGAGCAAGCCACTGGCGCCGCCGAGCAGGATGAATTCGGTGCGCCGCGCCCGTTGCAGCAACTCGCGCCGGGCACCCAGGGCACGCAGCAGGGCGCCCTGGCGGATGCGTTCGTCGAGGGTCGCCTGCAGGCCGGCCAGCAGCACGGCGATGCCGGCGGCCAGCACGAACAGCAGCACGAACTCCACCGCCACGCTGACTTGGCGCAGGATGCTGCGCAGCTGATCGAGCAGGGCGTCGATGGGCAACAGGGTCACCGCCAGGAATTGCCGGGCCAGGGCCAGCAATTCGCGATCGTGCCCGGGCGGCAGGTAGAAGCTGCCCAGGTAGGTGAAGGGCACGTCCTGCAGGGCGCCCGGGGCGAAGATCACGAAGAAGTTCGGCTGGAAGTTGTCCCAGCTGACCTGCCGCAGGCTGGTGACTCGCGCCTCGATCTGGCGATCGCCGATGACGAAGCCCAGGGTGTCGCCCAGGCCGACGCCGAGGCTGCGCGCCAGCTCGCTTTCCAGGGACACCCCGGGCAGGTCGCCGGCGGGCAGCGCGTCCCACCACTGACCGGCTTCCAGGCGGTTGCCGTCCGGCAACCCAGCCGACCAGGTCAGGTTGAGATCGCGCCGGGTGGCGCGGCCACCGCGGGAGTCGTCTTCCAGGCCTTCCTGGGCCGGATGCCCCTTCACGCTGACCAGGCGGCCCTGCACGATGGGATAGAGCGGACTGGCGTGGGGCGAGAGACCGGCCACCGCCGCGGCGAAGGCCTGGCGCTCGTCCGGCAGCACATTGAGGGCGAAGTGGTTGGGCGCCTCGGCCGGCAGTTGCGCCTGCCAGCGTTCCAGCAGCTCGCCCCGCAACAGCACCACCAGACTCATGGCCAGCAGGATCAGGCCGAAGGCCAGGGTCTGGCCCACCGCCGCCAGGGGATGCCGGAGCAACTGACCCAGACCCAGCCGCCAGGCCAGGGGCGCACCCTGCATGGCCCGGCGCAGGCCACGCAGGGCCAGGTAGAGCAGACTGCCGAACAGCAGTCCCGCGACTAGGCCACCCACCAGCAGCGCCAGGGTCAGGCGCAGATCCAGCGACAGGCGCCACATGATCAGCCCCAGGGCGAGCAGGGCGCAGCCATAGACCAGCCAGGTGCGCAGGGGGACGGGCTGCAGATCGCTGCGCAACACCCGCAGCGGCGGGACCCGCCCCAGGGCGGCCAGCGGCGGCAGGGCGAAGCCGACCAGGGCGACCAGGCCGGTGCCCATGCCGGCCAGCGCCGGGCCGATCCCGACCGCCGGCAGGCGCGCAGGCAGGAGGCCATGCAGCAGCTCGAACAGCACCAGCTGCGCCAGCCAGCCGAGCAGGGCGCCGAGCAGACTCGCCGCCAGCCCCAGCAATCCCAGTTGCAGGCCGTAGAGCACCAGGGCGTCGCGGCGGGTCAGACCCAGGCAGCGCAGCAGGGCGCTGGCATCGAAGCGCCGCGCGGCGAAGCGATTGGCCGACAGCGCCACGGCCACGCCGGCCAGCACCACCGCCACCAGGCTGGCCAGCCCCAGATAGCGCTGGGCACGTTCCAGGGCATTGCCCAGCTGGCGATTGCCATCGCCCGGGCCTTCGAAGCGCTGGTTGGCGGCCAGGGCCGGGGTGAGCGCCTGGTGATAGGCGGCCAGGGCCTGGGGCTCGCCGCGCCAGAGTTCGCGATAGCGCACCCGACTGCCGGGTTGGATGACCCCGGTGGCGGCCACGTCGTCGAGATTGATCAGCACCCGCGGCGTCAGGCTGTAGAAGTCACCCGCTCGATCCGGTTCGTAGGTGAGCACCCGGGTGATGGTAAGGGCCTTGCGCCCGATGTCCAGGCGATCACCAACCTTGGCGTCCAGGGCCAGCAGCAGGCGCGGCTCGACCCAGGCCTCACCGGGCGCCGGAGCGCCGCCCGGCTGGTCGGGCGCGTCCGGCGCCGCCGCGCTGCGCACCTCGCCGCGCAGGGGAAAGTTGGCCTGGACCGCCTTGACGCTGGCCAGCTGCAGGGCCTCGGCACCTGCGGCCATGGTGCTGAAATTGAGCGAGCGGCTGTGTTCGAGGCCCCGCTGCAGGCCGGCGTCCACCTGTTCCGGACGTGGCGGTTCGCTGCCCAGCAGCACCAGGTCGGCGGCGAGGAATTCGCTGGCGCGATTTTCCATGCCCGCGCCCAGGCGGGCGGTGAAGTAGCCGATGGCGACGCTGGCGGCCACGGCCACCACCAGCGCCAGGCAGAGCATGCGGATCTCGCCGGCGCGGAGCTCTCTCAGACTCTGGCGCCAGGCCAGGCCGAACAGCCGGGTGAAGGGCAGACCGGTACGCCTCATGCCGCGACCTGCCGGCCGCCTTCCAGGCGCAGTTGGCGGGCGCAGCGCGCGGCCAGGCGCTCGTCATGGGTCACCAGTACCAGCGTCGTGCCGCGCTCACGATTGAGTTCGAACAGCAGATCGCTGATATGGGCACCGGTACGGCTGTCGAGGTTGCCGGTGGGTTCGTCGGCGAAGAGGATGCTCGGGCGCGGCGCGAAGGCGCGCGCCAGGGCGACCCGCTGCTGCTCGCCGCCGGAGAGCTGCCGGGGATAGTGGCGCAGTCGTTCGCCCAGGCCGACCCGTTCCAGCAGGGCCACCGCCTGCTCGCGGGCCTGGCGCACGCCCTCCAGCTCCAGCGGCAGCATGACGTTCTCCAGCGCCGTGAGGCTGTCCAGCAGCTGGAAGGACTGGAACACGAAGCCCACCCGTTCGGCGCGCAGGCGAGCACGGGCGTCTTCGTCGAGGGTATCCAGGCGCTGACCGGCAAGATGGACCTCGCCGCCGCTGGGCAGGTCGAGACCGGCCAAGAGGCCGAGCAGGGTGGACTTGCCGGAACCCGAGCTGCCGACGATGGCCAAACTGTCGCCGGCCTGCAGTTGCAGATCCAGCGCCTGGAGGATCGGCAGCGCGCCTTCCGCGCCCGTGACGACCTTGCTAAGGTCGCGTGCCAGCAGTATGACTTCGCTCATGAGGTATCCGATGCCGTATTCGAAGGGCCCGCATGCGGGCGGCTGTGGCGAGTTAGAGTCAAAAAAGCGGGCGAAGTCCAGCGCGCCTTTGCGGCAAGGCATTGCCTGGCTGCTGGCGCTGCTCTGCCTGACCCTCACGCCCCTGGCCATGGCGCGCACCTTGCTGGTGGTGGGCGACAGCATCAGCGCCGGCTACGGCCTCGCCGAAGGGCAGGGCTGGGTACGCCTGCTGGAGCAGCGCCTGCAGGCGCAGCGGCTCGACTACCAGGTGGTGAATGCCTCTATCAGCGGCGACACCACCGCCGGCGGCCTGGCGCGCCTGCCACGGTTGTTGGCCGAGCATCGACCCGACGTGGTGGCCATCGAGCTGGGCGGCAACGACGGCCTGCGCGGCCAGCCGCTGGCCCAGTTCGAGCGCAACCTCACCGCCCTGGTGGAGCAGGCCAAGGCCCGAGGCGCGCGCGTCCTGCTGCTGGGCATGCGCCTGCCGCCCAACTACGGACCGCGCTATACCGATGGCTTCGCCCAGGTCTACACGGACGTGGCCAAGGCCCAGCAGGTGGCCCTGGTGCCCTTCCTGCTGGAAGGGGTAGGCGGCGATCCGGCCTATATGCAGCCGGATGGCATCCACCCCCAGGCCAATGCCCAGCAGCGCCTGCTGGACAACGCCTGGCCCCAGTTGCAGCCGCTGCTGCGCGACTGAACGCCGGACTTTTCCCCGACGGGGCTTTCCGCTAAGGTTGCGCGCCCCGCCGGTCCGGCCAATCGACCGCCCGGCGGAACCGCCCCTGGAGTATCCCGATGTCCCGCCTTTCCCGGTCCATGCACGGCTATCAGCTGATCCAGCCCGATGCCCAGCTCGACCTGTTCGCCTGCCGCGAGGGCCGAGTCCATATCGTCGCCCGGCAGCTGGAGCTGGGCTCGCCGACCGACCGGACGCTGTGCGGTACCCTGCTGCCGGCGCGTCCCCGCCTGCATCCGCTGAATCGCCGGGCGCTCGGCCTCAAGACCCTCTGTCCGGCCTGCATGCAGCGGCTGCAGGGCGCCAAACGGGGCTTGCCGAATCCGTTACAGGTCTTTTGAGAGCCTGCCCAAAGTCTGCTGCGCGTCGGCCAAACGGTGTTGAAAATCCCTTCGGAATGCTCATTTACCCCTCGTAAACTCCGCTTCCTCAGGTCTTTTCGCCTAGTTTGGCGCTAGCTCGCGAGCCTTTGAGCAGGCCCGAGGCCCTGCCGGACGCCGATCGAGGCGTGTACAATTCGCGCCGTCACCTTTTTGCTCCTTGCAAGGATTCATCCCATGCCCGCGCGCGTTTCGACCCTGGTCGGTTCCCTCTCGCTGTTTGGTCTGTTGAGCGCGGGTACGGCGCAGGCACTGGAGTTGCCGCTGCCGCCACCCGGTGAAGACGTGGTCGGCGAGGTTCAGGTCATCAAGGCCGCCTACGAAGACACCTTTGCCGATCTCGGCCAGAAATACGATCTGGGCTACACCGAGATGGTGGCCGCCAACCCGGGCGTCGATGCCTGGCTGCCGGGTGCCGGCACCGAGATCGTGCTGCCCACGCGCTTCATCCTGCCGCCCGGCCCGCGCGAAGGCATCGTCATCAACATCGCCGAATACCGCATGTACTACTACCCCAAGGGTGGTCACACGGTGTTCACCTACCCGCTGGGCATCGGCCGCGAAGGCTGGGGTTCGCCCATCGGCGTGACCAAGGTGGTGGACAAGATCAAGGATCCGTCCTGGTATCCGCCGGAGTCGGTACGCGCCGAGCACGCCGCCGAAGGCGATCCGCTGCCCAAGGTGGTGCCGCCCGGTCCGGACAATCCCCTGGGGCCCTACAAGATCCGCCTGACCCTGCCGGGCTATCTCATCCACGGCTCGGACAAGAAATTCGGCATCGGCATGCAGGTCAGCCATGGCTGCTTCCGCATGTACAACTTCAACGTGACCGAACTGGTCGGCATGCTGCCCGTGGGCACGCCGGTGCGCATCATCGACGAGCCCTACAAGTTCGGCGTGAGCCAGGGCAAGCTCTACCTGGAAGCCCACCAGCCGGTGACCGTGAAGGGCGATCCGACCGAGATCGACCGTCAGGCCGCGGTGGTCAATGCGCTGATCAAGCGTGACGACCTGCTGCAGGCCAACAGCGCGGTAAACTGGAACACGGTGCGTGACGTGGTCCAGGGCCAGGACGGCCTGCCAGTGGAAATCGCCGACCTGCCGGCCGGGATGACGCCGGGTACGGTGGCCAAGGCGCCTGCCAAGACCCTGTGATCGCGACCGGCCGAGCGCGCTCGGCCGGCCAGACAAACAAAAAGCCCGCCATCTGAGATGGCGGGCTTTTTGTTTGCTCCGGGAAAGGCGACTGTTGCCACTCGCCTTTCCAGCCGAGGCGCTTACTTGCGGCTGGCTTTTTCCAGCATACGCAGGGCGCGCTCGTTGGCTTCGTCAGCGGTCTGCTGAGCTTTCTGAGCGGCGGCCAGGGCCTCGTCAGCGTGACGGTAGGCTTCGTCAGCACGAGCCTGAGCGCGGGCAGCGGCGTCTTCGGTAGCGGTCAGGCGAGCTTCGCTTTCCTTGTTAGCGGTGCTGCAACCAGTGGCCAGAGCAGCGGCCAGAGCCAGGGCGGCGAATTTCAGAGCGTTGTTCATCGTAAACCCCTTGAGGTAGACATCCTGTTTTAAGATCAATTTCCCAGGTGGAAAATTGCGGCTACATACTACTCATTACCGGTCGTAAGTAAACTGAGCGAACCCGTTGAAGAAGGATTTTTTGCGGAAAATCCTTCTCGGCTCCCCGTGTTCGTCCCGGAATCCCTGCGCACCCGGTATCAGCAACTGCTTGGATGGCTGAAAGTCGCGAACGTTTCAAAACGTTAGAGGATGAGCGGAAGTTGTCAAGCGCCGAGCCGCGCCTGCTCCCGCGCAGGCGGCCCTGATATAGTGTGTCTTCTCGGTGCGACGGCTGGTCAGAACCTGCTTCTTCCGGAGGGGTCTGACGCGCTGTGGCTCAGTCCCGCACAGGAAGGGTGCGTTCTCGTCTTCGGGTATCATCGATAACAATGGATAAGGCGGAGCCAAACCGCCAAGGAGTAGTCATGAACGAGTCCCTGCACGTGGAACACGATGAGGCCAATCATCAATTCCACCTTTCTGTCGACGGCCAGCGCGCCTATCTCGCCTACATGGATCTGGGCAAGCAGACCATGGATTTCTATCGCACCTTCGTCCCCGATGCCCTGCGTGGGCGCGGCCTGGCAGCGCGGCTGACCGAGTACGCGCTGAACTACGCCGAGAGCCGCGGCTACAGCGTCATTCCCTCCTGCTCCTATGTGGAGCACTACCTGGAACGTCGTGGCCAGGTGACGCCGCTGGCCTGAATGGCCACACCAAGAAAAACGCCGGGCTGAGCCCGGCGTTTTCGTATCTGCTGCAGGATCAGCTGCGCGCGCGGCGCGGCAGCACATCCTTGAGCTTGCGGTGCATGTCGAGAATGCTCTTCTCGGTCATGGCCCAGTCGATGCAGGCGTCGGTCACCGAGACGCCATACTGCAGCTGCGACAGATCCGCCGGAATCGGCTGGCTGCCAAAGCCCAGGTGGCTTTCCACCATCAGGCCGACGATGGAGTTGTTGCCTTCGACGATCTGGTTGGCGACGTTGTCCATCACCAGCGGCTGCAGGGCGGCGTCCTTGTTGGAGTTGGCGTGGCTGCAGTCGACCATGATGTTCGGCTTGACCTTGGCCTTGACCAGCGCCTGCTCGCACAGGGTGACGCTGACCGAATCGTAGTTGGGCTTGCCGTTGCCGCCGCGCAGCACCACATGGCCATAGGCGTTGCCCTTGGTCATGACCACGGATACCTGGCCGCGCTGGTCGATACCCAGGAAGCGGTGCGGGCTGGACACCGACTGCAGGGCGTTGATGGCCACGGTCAGGCTGCCGTCGGTGCCGTTCTTGAAGCCGACCGCGGAGGAGAGGCCCGAGGCCATTTCCCGGTGGGTCTGGGATTCGGTGGTGCGGGCACCGATCGCCGACCAGCTGATCAGGTCCTGCAGGTATTGGGGGGAGATGGGGTCCAGCGCCTCGGTGGCGGTGGGCAGGCCCTTTTCCGCCAGGTCCAGCAGCAGCTGGCGACCGATGTGCAGGCCGTCCTGGATCTTGAAGGAGTCGTCCAGGTAGGGATCGTTGATCAGGCCCTTCCAGCCCACGGTGGTGCGGGGCTTCTCGAAGTAGACGCGCATGACCAGATAGAGGCTGTCGCTGACCTGGGCGGCCAGGGCCTTGAGGCGCTCCGCATACTCGTGGGCGGCCTTGATGTCATGGATGGAGCAGGGGCCGATCACCACGAACAGGCGGTGGTCCTTGCCGTCGAGGATGTCGCGGATGACCTGGCGGCCCTGGGCGACGGTGTCGGCGGCGAGATCGCTCAGCGGGATCTCCTGCTTGAGCTGCTCGGGGGTGATGAGCGGCTCGTTGGCTTCGATGTTGAGGTCGTTAAGGCGGGGCTGTGCGGCCATGGTGCTACTCGTCGGTCACGGCGCTGCGACAGGTCAGGGCCCGTGCAGGCAAAATACGATGGAGAGGGTGGGGCACCTTAACGCTTGTCCCGCCCGCTCACAATGGCTACGACGCTATCGACGTGCCCGAAGGCGTGCTTTGGCGATGATCGCGACGAGGAAAGCATGGAATTGGACGATGGGACGGCCGATGCCGTCCTGCTGGCGGCGCCGGGGCGCTCCCTGCTGATCTTTACCAGCGCCGGTTGCGCCTCCTGCCGCCTGGCGCGCCAGGTGCTGCCGACGGCGGCGCTGCCGGTCGAGCGGCTGTACTGGGTGGATGCCGAGCGCAGTGGCGGTCTGGTGCAGCGCTATGGGGTCTTTCATCTGCCGGCGCTGTTCCTGATCGGGGATGGCGACTTCTTCGGCCCGGTGCAGGCGCCCCTGCGCGAGCCGGCCCTGGTGGCGGCGATCCAGGCCGCGGCGGCGCGGGAGCCCGAGGAAATACCCTGAAAGGCCTCTAACGCGCGCTTCGCAGCGCAAATGTCTTTCCCCTGCTACGCTGGAAAGGGCTATCCCGCATTGCACCGGTCAGGTCGCCTGATCTGGCCAGGAGGAATCGTGATCCGCTCGCTGCTTTATGCCACGGACCTGGGCCTGTGTTCGTCCTATGTCTTTCAGCATGCCTTGAATCTCGCCCGCATCCATCAGGCCCGGCTGTATGTCGTCCATGTGGTGGAGCCGCTCGGCCTGCTGGCCTCCACGCTGCTGCAACAGCATCCGAATGGTGAATCCCTGGATCGCCTGCGCAATGGCGGTCTGGAGCTGGTGCTGGAGACCATCGAGCAGCAGGTGTTCGAGTCGCTGCGCGAGGACCTGCTGGAGACCCCGGCCACCGCGGGTCTGATCCGGGCCGTGCGGGTGGTGCAGGGCGATCCGCCGGCGGCCATTCTCAAGCAGGCCCAGGACTTCGCCGCGGATCTGCTGGTGATCGGCAGTCGCAGCCAGGGCGACGCCCAGGTCGCCCCGCTGGGACGTACCGCCAGCCGTCTGCTGCAGACCGCACGCATCCCGGTATATCTGGTGCCGCTGCGACAGGGCTGATCCGTAAGCGTCAGCCTTACTTCTCCGCGACTTAATTCGATTTCGGTCTAGAAAAACCTTAAGGCCTGCTTTACTGTTATATGCTTGCGCATGGGTCAGCGAGGAGCCGGCATGAAGCTGCAACAGTTGCGATATATCTGGGAAGTCGCCCACCACGATCTGAACGTTTCCGCCACCGCCCAGAGCCTCTATACCTCGCAGCCTGGCATCAGCAAGCAGATCCGCCTGCTCGAGGACGAATTGGGGGTCGAGGTCTTTGCCCGCAGCGGCAAGCACCTGACCCGGGTGACCCCGGCCGGCGAACGCATCATCCAGACCGCCGGCGAGATCCTGCGCAAGTGCGAGAGCATCAAGCAGATCGCCCAGGAATTCTCCAACGAGCGCAAGGGCACCCTGTCCATCGCCACCACCCACACCCAGGCGCGCTATGCGCTGCCGGACGTGATCAGCGAATTCATCAAGCAGTATCCGGACGTGGCCCTGCACATGCACCAGGGCTCGCCGACCCAGATCGCCGAGATGGCCGCCGACGGCACCGTCGACTTCGCCATCGCCACCGAGGGTCTGGAACGCTTCAACGATCTGGTGATGATGCCCTGCTATCGCTGGAACCGCTGTGTCATCGTGCCCCAGGGTCACCCCCTGGCCAAGGTGGAGCACCTGACCCTGGAACACCTGGCGGAACAGCCGCTGGTGACCTACGTCTTCGGCTTCACCGGCCGCTCCAAGCTCGACGAGGCCTTTGCCCGCCAGGGTCTTGAGCCCAACGTGGTGCTGACCGCGGCGGACGCCGACGTCATCAAGACCTATGTCCGCCTCGGCCTGGGCGTGGGCATCGTCGCCGACATGGCGGTGGATCACAAAGCCGATGCCGACCTGGTCTGCCTGGACGCCAGCCACCTCTTCGAAGCCAGCGTGACCAAGATCGGCCTGCGCCGCGGCACCTTCCTGCGCGGCTTCATGTGCGACTTCATCGGCCGCTTCGCGCCGCACCTGACCCGCGATGTCCTCACCGAGGCCATGCAGACGCCCTCGCGGCAGGAGCTGGAGACCCTGTTCCATGGGGTGACGCTGCCGACGTATTGAGGGCTTCCTCTCGCTGAAATCATCGCGGCCGCAGCAGCACGTAGCGTGGAAAACGGCGTAGCCTTTTCCACTGGAGACTGCGCTGAAGGGGACACCCTCACCCCAACCCTCTCCCGAGGGGAGAGGGGCTATCCGAGCAGGCGTTCAGTCACGTCAGCCTCGGCGAAATCGCAACAAGCCGTCGTGCTTCCATCTGTAGGAGCGGCCGCATCGGCGGACCGCCATGGCGGCGATAGAGGTTTTACCCCGCCAACCGCCACTGCTCCAGCAGCAGCTGCGCGGCCGCCGACAATCCCGCGCCCTGGCGGACCAGGATCGAATAGGGTTCGTTGCGGGTGCGCTGGACCACGGGCAGGCGGCGCAGCAGGCCGTGTCTTTCGCCGAACTGGGCGATGTCGCTGGGCAGCATGGCCACCTGGTTGGCGTCTTCCTGCAGCAGGCCGAGCAGGGTGAAGGTCGAGGAGGTTTCCACCGGATAGCGGGGAAACTCCAGTTCCGCCGCGCGAAATTCCCGCTCCAGCGTCAGGCGCATGGGCAGGTTGGCCGGATAGACGATCCAGCGGCTGTCGACCAGTTCGGCCAGGCTCAGCGTCTCGGACTCCGCCAGCGGATGGCGGGGATGGCAGACGATCTCCAGCCGCTCTTCGCGCACCTCCAGGCAGTCATAGGCATCCGGCCGGCGGCTGACGCTGCTGCGGCAGATGGCCAGTTCGATGCGACCGGCGTCGAGCAGGTCGAGCAGGCGCACGCTGGTGTCCTCGATGATCTCGATCCCCAGCTGGGGCTGCGCCGCACCCAGGCGCGACACCGCGGCGATCAGCCGGGGCACGGCGCCCATGATCACTCCCACCGCCAGCCGACCGCCTTCGCCCTGCAGGATACCGAGCATCTCTTCGCGCAGATGGGCCAGGTCGCTTTCGATCAGCCGCGCATAGCGGATCACGCAGCGGCCCAGGTCATTGGGCTGCAGGCCCTGGTGGGTGCGCAGGAAGAGGGTGGCGCCCAGGGTGCTCTCGATCTCGTGCAGGGCCTTGGTGGCGCCGGGCTGGGAGATGGCGATGCGCTCGGCGGCCTTGTGCAGCGAGCCTTCCTCGTCGAGGGCGATCAGCAGGCGCAGTTGCCGCAAGCGCAGACGGGAGGCGATGGAGCCCAGGGATGGCAGCATGGGAATAACCGTTGGTTATCGCGGGATAGGGAGCTCTCATTAGGCAGGCCCCATGGCGCCGAGTAAAGTCTCCTGCAGGCGATAACCAACAAGGAGAATGCCATGCACCTGATTCAGTTCGAAGACCAGCAGGGCCAGCGCCGCGTCGGCGTGGTCGAGCGCGGTGAAGTCCAGCAGGTCCGCGGCGCGACCAGCACCCGGACCCTGGCGCTGCAGGCCATCCGTGCCGGCGTTTCCCTGGAATCTCAGGTGCAGACCCTGGGCCTGGAGCCCGGCCCGGCTTATGCCGAGCTGCTCGAGGCCGGTCGCCTGCTGCCGCCGCTGGACCATGAGGATCCCGCGCACTGCCTGGTCACCGGTACCGGTCTGACCCACCTGGGCAGCGCCGCCACCCGGGACAAGATGCACCAGCAGAACAGCCAGGAAGAGGCCAAGCTGACCGACTCCATGCGCATGTTCAAATGGGGCGTGGAGGGCGGTCGGCCTGCGGCGGGGAGCGCCGGTGCACAGCCGGAATGGTTCTACAAGGGCGACGGCGGCATCCTGGTGCGTCCGGGCGGCGACATCCCGCTGCCGGAATTCGCCGAGGACGCCGGGGAAGAGCCGGAGCTGACCGGTCTCTATGTGATCGGTGACGACGGCAAGCCCTACCGCCTGGGTTATGCGGTGGGCAACGAATTCTCCGACCACGTGATGGAACGCAAGAACTATCTCTACCTAGCCCATTCCAAACTACGCTACTGCAGCTTCGGTCCGGCCTTGCGCACCGGTGAACTGCCGAGCCATCTGGCGGGCACCAGCCGGATCCGTCGCGGCGAGCAGGTGATCTGGGAGAAGGAATTCCTCTCGGGCGAGGACAACATGTGCCACAGCCTGGAGAACCTCGAGTATCACCACTTCAAGTACGCGCAGTTCCTGCGGCCGGGCGATGTCCATGTACATTTCTTCGGCACGGCGACCCTGTCCTTCGCCGATGGGGTGCGGGTCGAGCCGGGCGACAGATTCGAGATCGCGGTGCCGGAATTCGGCGAGCCGCTGAGCAATGGCGTCAAGGCCGGCACGGCAGCTTTCCAGCCCGGGCAGGTCCGTCAGCTCTGATGGTTGTATGATGACTGCTGACTATGCGAATGCTAGAGTGGGTATCGCACAGGCTGGCCCGGCCGCTCGGACACCGAGCGTGCCACCCTTTCGAAGACCTCCCCGTAGCGGGTGGTCTTCCCTGAACCCCTAGGTATAAGGAGTCGAGAACAATGCAGATCCAAGGCAAGAACTACATCGGTGGCGCTCGTAGCGGCGAGGGCGAGGTGCGGGTCTACAGCATCGACGCCACGACCGGCGAGAAGCTGCCCTACGAATTCTTCCAGGCGTCCACGGCCGAGGTCGATGCCGCCGCCCGCGCCGCCGAGCAGGCCGCGCCCCTGTACCGCAAGCTGAGCGCCGAAAAGCGCGCCACCTTCCTCGACGCCATCGCCGACGAACTGGATGCCCTGGGTGACGACTTCGTCCAGCTGGTCTGCCAGGAAACCGCGCTGCCGGCTGGCCGCATCCAGGGTGAGCGCGGCCGTACCAGCGGCCAGATGCGCCTGTTCGCCAAGGTGCTGCGCCGGGGCGACTTCCACGGTGCGCGCATCGATACCGCGCTGCCCGAGCGCAAGCCGCTGCCGCGTCCTGATCTGCGCCAGTACCGTATCGGCCTGGGTCCGGTGGCCGTGTTCGGTGCCAGCAATTTCCCGCTGGCCTTCTCCACTGCCGGTGGCGACACCGCCGCGGCCCTGGCCGCCGGTTGCCCGGTGGTGTTCAAGGCCCACAGCGGCCACATGGTCACCGCCGAATACGTGGCCGACGCCATCATTCGCGCTGCCGAGAAGACCGGCATGCCCAAGGGCGTGTTCAACATGATCTATGGCGGTGGCGTGGGCGAGCAGCTGGTCAAGCACCCGGCCATCCAGGCGGTGGGCTTCACCGGCTCCCTGCGCGGCGGTCGCGCCCTGTGCGACATGGCCGCGGCCCGTCCGCAGCCGATCCCGGTGTTCGCCGAGATGTCCAGCATCAACCCGGTGGTGGTCCTGCCCGAGGCGCTCAAGGCCCGTGGCGATGCCATCACCGGCGAACTCGCGGCCTCCGTGGTTCTGGGTTGCGGTCAGTTCTGCACCAATCCGGGCCTGGTCATTGGCCTGCGTTCGCCCGAATTCAGCGCCTTCCTCGAGCGCCTGGCCGGTGCCATGAACGAGCAGGCGCCCCAGACCATGCTCAATCCGGGCACCCTGAAGAGCTACGAGAAGGGCGTCGCGGCGCTGCTGGCTCATTCCGGCGTGCAACACCTGGCCGGTGCCAGCCAGGAAGGCAACCAGGCGCGTCCGCAGCTGTTCAAGGCTGACGTGAGCCTGCTGCTGGAAAACGACGAGTTGCTGCAGGAAGAAGTCTTCGGCCCCACCACCGTGGTGGTCGAGGTGGCCGACGAGGCCCAGCTGCACCAGGCGCTGCAAGGCCTGCATGGCCAGCTGACCGCCACCCTGCTGGCCGAGCCGGCCGATCTGCAACGTTTCGAGGCCATCATCGGCTTGCTGGAGCAGAAAGCCGGGCGCCTGTTGCTCAACGGCTATCCCACCGGTGTGGAAGTCTGTGACGCCATGGTCCACGGCGGTCCCTATCCGGCGACCTCCGATGCTCGCGGCACCTCGGTCGGCACCCTGGCGATCGACCGCTTCCTGCGCCCGGTGTGCTACCAGAACTATCCGGACGCCTTCCTCCCGGAAGCCCTGCAGAACGCCAACCCGCTGGGCATCCAGCGCCTGGTGAACGGCGAGAACACCAAGGCCGCGATCTGATCGCGCGGTCCTGAGTGGTTGAGAACCCGGCGTCGCGAGACGCCGGGTTTTTTATTGGGTGGTGGAAGGGGGGTGGCAGGACAGTGGAAAAGGCTGCGCCGTTTTCCACGCTACTGAAGAGCTAAGCGCGCGTGCCGGAACAACCCCCTCTCCCTCCGGGAGAGGGTTGGGGTGAGGGAAGCCGCATGCACAATCCCCAAAGAAGAAGGCCGCTCCTGAGAGCGGCCTTGCGTGCATCGGCAATCGCCTTACTTGGCGGCGAACTTGAAGATGGTCGTCTGGGTGTAGGTCTGGCCGGGATCCAGGCGGGTGGTGGGGAAGTTCGGCTGGTTGGGCGCGTCCGGATAGTGCTGGGTTTCCAGGGTGAAGGCACCCCAATGGCCATAGGTCTTGCCGGCCTTGCCCTTGATGTTTCCTTCCAGGAAGTTGCCGGTATAGAACTGCACGCCCGGTTCGGTGGTGTAGAGGGTCAGGGTGCGGCCGGAGCCCGGATCGGTCACCACGGCGGCGGCCTTCTGCAGATCGCCCGCGGTGTTGAGCACCCAATTGAAGTCATAGCCACCCTGCTTGGGTTCGGCGTACTTCAGCTGCTGGTTGTCGTCGGCGATGTGCTTGCCGATGGCGGTCGGCTTGCGGAAGTCCAGGGGCGTGCCGGCCACGGGCGGCAATTCGCCGGTGGGAATCAGCTTGGCGGTCACCGGCGTGTATGTGTCGGCATTGAGCATCGCCACCTGCTTGAGCACGGTGCCGCTGCCGGCGCCCGCCAGGTTGAAGTAGCTGTGGTTGGTCAGGTTGAGCACCGTCGGCTTGTCGGTGGTGGCGCGGTACTTGAGGGTCAGCTGGTTGTGTTCGTCCAGCTGGTAGGTCACCTGGGTGGTCAGGGTGCCGGGAAAGCCCATCTCGCCATCGGGGGAGACATAGCTCAGGGTCACGCCGACCCAGCCGTCGCCCTTGGCCGGCTCGGCCTTCCACACCTTGGTGTTGAAGCCTTGGGGGCCGCCGTGCAGGGCGTTGGTCTTGTCGTTCTGGGGGATCTGGTAGCTCTTGCCGTCGAGGCTGAAACGACCGTCGGCGATGCGGTTGCCGAAGCGGCCGATGGTGGCGCCAAAGAACACCGTGGGGTTGTCGAGATAACCCTGGACGTCATCGAAGCCCAGCACCACGTCCTCGCTGTGGCCCTTGCGGTCGGGCACCTTGAGCGCCTGCAGCACGCCGCCGTAGGTAATGACGGTGGCCTGCATGCCGTGGCTGTTGGTCAGGACGAACTTCTCGATGGGGGTGCCATCGGGCAGCTTGCCCAAGCTCGACTGCTGGCTGCTGAGGCCGGCCGCCTGGGCGGTAAGGGTGCTGATCATGAGTGACAGTCCAAGTCCGGTGAGGGCTAACGTGCGTTTCATCTCGACCACCTTTTCGGTTTGTTGTTGTGCAAGGGTGGGTCAGGCGACCCGGAAGCCGGAGGAGGGGCGGTAAAGCCCCCTCACCCCAACCCGCTCCCGAAGGGAGAGGGGGTAGAAGCGGATCAATGGGAGTGGCGGGGCACCTCGGCGCCGCGGCAGCCGACCAGGAAGTCGAAGTCGCAGCCTTCGTCGGCCTGCAGCACATGGTTGACGTAGAGGCGGCGATAACCGCCGGCCAGCAGCTGATCGGCCGGCGGTTGCCAGTCGGCCAGACGCGCGGCCAGTTCTTCGTCGGGGATATCCAGGTGCAGGCGCCCGGAGGCGCAGTCCAGTTCGATCATGTCGCCTTCGCGCACCACCGCCAGCGGGCCGCCGGCCGAGGCCTCGGGCGCCACGTGCAGCACCACGGTGCCGTAGGCGGTGCCGCTCATGCGGGCGTCGGAGATGCGCACCATGTCGGTGATGCCCTTGGCCAGCAGCTTGGGCGGCAGACCCATGTTGCCCACCTCGGCCATGCCCGGATAACCCTTGGGCCCGCAGTTCTTCAGCACCATCACGCAGGTCTCGTCGATGTCCAGATCCGGGTCGACGATGCGCGCCTTGTAGTCTTCCAGGTTCTCGAACACCACGGCGCGACCGCGATGCTGCATGAGCGCCGGGGTCGCGGCCGAGGGCTTGAGCACCGCGCCCTTGGGCGCCAGGTTGCCGCGCAGCACGCAGATGCCACCGTCGGCGCGCAGCGGGTTGTCCAGGGCGCGGATGACCTCGTCGTCGCCGTAGATGGGGGCCTCGGCGCAGTTCGCCCAGATCGTCTTGCCGTTGGCGGTCAGGGCCTCGGGATGGGGCAGCAGATTGGCTTCGCCCATGCGGCGGATCACCGCCGGCAGGCCGCCGGAATAATAGAACTCCTCCATCAGGAAGCGTCCGGACGGTTGCAGGTCGACGATGGTGGGGGTGCCGCGGCCGACCCGGGTCCAGTCGTCCAGCTCCAGGTCCACGCCGATGCGGCCGGCGATGGCCTTGAGGTGGATCACCGCGTTGGTGGAACCGCCGATGGCGGCGTTGACGCGGATGGCGTTCTCGAAGGCTTCCTTGGTGAGGATCTTCGACAGCCGCAGGTCTTCTTCCACCATCTCGACGATGCGCATGCCGGACAGGTGGGCCAGCACGTAGCGCCGCGAATCCACCGCCGGAATGGCGGCGTTGTGCGGCAGCGAGGTGCCCAGGGCCTCGGCCATGCAGGCCATGGTGGAGGCGGTGCCCATGGTGTTGCAGGTCCCGGCCGAACGTGACATCCCGGCTTCGGCGGAGAGAAATTCATTGAGGTCGATGGCACCCGCCTTGTAGGCCTCGTGCATCTGCCAGACGATGGTGCCGGCGCCGATGTCGCGGCCGTGGTGCTTGCCGTTGAGCATGGGGCCACCGGTGACGACGATAGCCGGCACGTCGCAGCTGGCGGCGCCCATCAGCAGCGCCGGCGTGGTCTTGTCGCAGCCGGTGAGCAGCACCACGGCGTCCACCGGGTTGCCGCGAATGGCTTCTTCCACGTCCATGCTGGCCAGGTTGCGGGTCAGCATGGCGGTGGGTCTGAGGTTGGATTCGCCGTTGGAGAACACCGGGAATTCCACCGGGAAGCCGCCGGCTTCGTAGATGCCGCGCTTGACGTGTTCGGCGATCTTCCGGAAGTGGGCGTTGCAGGGGGTCAGCTCGGACCAGGTGTTGCAGATGCCGATGACGGGCTTGCCCTGGAATTCATGGTCCGGGATGCCCTGGTTCTTCATCCAGCTGCGGTACATGAAGCCGTTCTTGTCGTTGCTGCCAAACCACTGGGCGGAGCGGAGCGGGCGTTTGGGCGTGGTCATTGTTTGGTCCTCGGGCATTTCACGGGCAAAGCGGTCCCCGGCACGGCGCGCCTGGCGCCGCGGGGGAGGGCAGAGTCTGGGTTTAGCGCTGCTTGAAGCGGTCGATGACCACGGCCAGCAGCAGGATGGTTCCGCGGATGACGTACTGATAGAAGGTGTCGATGTTCTTCAGGTTCATGGCGTTCTCGATGATCGCCAGGATCAGCACGCCGGCGATCACGTGGCGGATCATGCCGATGCCGCCGGCCAGGGAAACCCCGCCCAGCACGCAGGCGGAGATCACCGTGAGTTCGAAGCCCTGACCGATCATCGGCTGGCCGGAGGTCATGCGCGAGGCCAGCACCACGCCGGCCAGGGCGCCGATCACCCCGTGCATGGCGAAGATGATGATCTTGGTGCGGTCGACGTGGACGCCGGCCAGCAGCGCGGCCTCCTCGTTGCCGCCGATGGCCATGGTGTTGCGGCCGAAGGTTGTGTAGTTGAGCAGCCAGCCAAAGAACAGGATGCACAGCAGGGTGATGACGATGGGCACCGGCAGGCCGAACAGCTGGCCGTTGCCGAACACGAAGAACTGCTCCTGGGAGACGCCCACGGCCTTGCCGTCGGAGAAGATGTAGCCCAGGCCGCGCACGATCTGCATGGTCGCCAGCGTGGTGATCAGGGCGTTGATCTTGAGCTTGGCGATCACCAGGCCGTTGATCAGACCCACCACCAGGCCCATGGCCAGGGCGGCGGCGACGCCGAGAAAGACGCTGTCGAATTCGCGCATCACCACCGCGGCAACCACCCCGGCACAGGCGATGACCGACCCCACCGAGAGGTCGAAGTGGCCGGAGGCCAGGCAGAACAGCATGGTGCAGGCGGCGATGCCCACGGTGGAGATCGCCAGACCCAGACCGCGCATGTTCAGCGGCGAGAGGAAGTTCTGCACGAACAGCGCGCAGAGGGTGAAGATGACGACGGCGGCCAGCATCATGGCCCAGTCGTCGAGGAAGCGGCGGGTGTCGAAACCGCGGCGCGGCGGGGTCAGGCTGTGGGGTTGGGCGGACATGGACGTGACCTCTTTTCTTGTTTTCATCAGGCCCGGGTACGGGGCAGGGCGAGCTGCAGCAGGCGCTCGTCGTTGAACTCGGCGCGGGCCACCTCGCCGGTGATGGCGCCTTCGCTCATCACCAGGATGCGATCGGCCACGCCCATGACTTCCATCAGGTCGCTGGACACCACCACCACGGCGATGCCGCGGGCGGCGAGGTCATGGATGATGGCGTAGATCTCCGACTTGGCGCCCACGTCGATGCCGCGGGTGGGTTCGTCGAGCAGCAGCACCTGCATGGGCATCGACAGCCAGCGCCCGAGGATGGCCTTCTGCTGGTTGCCGCCGGAGAGATTCTTGATCTTCTGCCCGGCGTGGGGCGTCTTCACGTTCAGCGCGCGAATCTGCTTTTCGGCATTGGCCTTTTCCCAGCGACCCTGGATCAGGCAGCCGAGGCTGGCGTGATGGGCGCGGGCGCTGATGTTGATGTTCTCGGCCACGCTGGCCAGGGGCACGATGCCTTCCTTCTTGCGATCTTCCGGGCACAGCAGGATGCCGGCGGCGATGGCGTCACGCGGCGACCTGAGGCTGACCGGGGCGCCCTTGAGACTCAGGCTGCCGGCCTTGTGCTTTTCCAGCCCCGCCAGCAGGCGCAACAGCTCGGTGCGACCGGCACCGACCAGGCCGAACAGGCCGAGGATCTCGCCCTGGCAGACCTCGAAACCCACCGGTTGCTGCAGGCCCTGGCCGAGCAGACCCTCGACCTTGAGGCAGCCACCGCCGATCTCGCGCGGGCGGTAGTCGTAGATGTCGGCGAGATCGCGGCCGACCATCAGGGTGATCAGCTGGTCGGGGGTGATGTCGGCCAGGCGCTCGATGGTGCGCACGTGGCGGCCGTCCTTGAACACCGTGACCGCGTCGCAGATGCGGAAGACTTCTTCCATGCGGTGGGAGACATAGAGCACCACCCGGCCTTCGTCGCGCAGCCGGGCGATGATGGTCATCAGCCGATCGGTCTCGCGGGCGGACAGGGAGCTGGTCGGCTCGTCGAAGGCGATGACGCGGGCGCCCCGGGAGAGCGCCTTGGCGATCTCCACCAGCTGGCGCTGACCGAGCGACAGGCGCCCGACCTTGGTGTTGGGGTCGATCTCTTCGGCCAGGCCCTTGAGCAGGTCCAGGGCCTGGCGGCGCAGGTGGCCGCGATTGACGATGCCATAGCGCGCCGGCAGGTGCCCGAGAAAGAGATTTTCGGCGACGGTCATCTCCGGCACCAGCTGCAGCTCCTGCTGGATCACGGCGACGCCGGCGCGGATGGCTTCGGCGGTGCTCTTGAACACCAGCTCCTGGCCGTCGATGTTGAGGTGGCCGGTGGTGGGGGCGTGGTAGCCGCTGAGGATCTTCAGCAGGGTCGACTTGCCGGCACCGTTCTCGCCCATGAGGGCGTGCACCGAGCCGGGACGCACGTTGAAGGAGATGTCGGCGAGCGCCTTGACGCCGGGAAAGGTCTTGCCGATGCCGACGAAACCGAGGCTGTCGGCGCTCTGGGCGGTGGTTTGTTCCAGGGCTGCCATGGGGCACTCCTGTCAGACGAAAGAGGAGGGCGGCGCCAGCAGAGGCGCCGCCGGGGTCATCACTTCCAGAGGCCGATCTTTTCCAGCTCCTGCTGGAAATTGGCGCGAGTGATGAGGGTGACCTTGTCCATCGCGGTGTACTTGGGCGGTTCCTTACCGGTGGTCACCCATTCGTACATCATGCTGGCGGTCTGGTAGCCCTCTTCGTGGGGGCTGGGCAGCATGGAGCCGAAGAAGCCGCTGTTGGGTTTCTTCAGTTCGCCGATGGCGTCGGTGCCGTTGATGCCGATGCCGATCACCTGCTCGGCCTTGAAGCCGGCGCTTTCGGTGGCGCGGACGCCGCCCAGCACGGTGTTGTCGTTCATGCCGCCGATGATCAGATGCTTGGCGCCCGAGGGCAGCTTGACCAGCGCGGAGGTGGTGGAGTCCATGCTGCCAGGCACGTCCAGGGTCTTCTGCGGCGCGAAGATGATGTGATCGGCGGGCAGACCGGCCTTCTTCAGGGCTTCCACCGAACCGTCGGTGCGCTTCTTGCCGGTGTCCAGCTCGTTGTAGGTGTTGATCACCGCATAGGTGTCATCCCACTTCCAGCCACGCTTCTCGGCTTCGGCGGCCATGGCGGCGCCCTGCTGCTGGCCGACCTCGAAGGCGGCCATGCCCAGGTAGGGCACGTCTTCCATGAACTTGCCCTTGGCGTCGACGAAGCGGTCGTCCACGGCCATGACCTTGAGGTCGTTGAGCTTGGCCTTGGCCACGATGGCCGGGCCGAGGGAGACGTCGGGCGGGCAGATCACGAAGCCCTTGGCGCCGTTGGCGGCCAGGCTGTCGATGGCGGCGAGGGTCTTCTCGCCATCCGGCACGGCAATCTTGAGCAGGGTGAAGCCCTTGTCCTTGGCGGCTTTCTCGGCGAAGGCCCATTCGGTCTGGAACCAGGGTTCCTCGGGTTGCTTGACCAGGAAACCGATCTTGACCGGATCGGCAGCGAAAGCGGAGAGAGACAGGCTGACGGCACCGGCGGCGAGGGCGGCACGCAGCAGAGAACGAACTCCCGGAACACGGAACATAGCTGGAACTCCTTGTTTTTATTGGTGTGGCCAGGCAATGCGAGGCGGCGGGCTGCCGTCGTGGAGGTCAGACGACACCGCTCTTCATTGATATTATGATTGGATGGGTGCGGGTGCAAGGAAAAGGTGACGAGATTTTTCGTCACCTGTGTCACCAAGCTGTTACATAGGGGCTGGAACGGAAAGGCGCCGCAGAGGGGCGCCTGGGTCGGTAGGATGAATCAGCCAGCGAACCTGTGGCAGGGCATGCCGGCTACCGGTGCGGTGGCCTTGAGCAGGGCGCCGTCGAGGGCGCCATCGGCGGCGGCGCTGGTGACGTACAGGGTGCGCAGATCCGGTCCGCCGAAGACGCAGCTGGTGGGGCGCTGGACGGGCAGTTCGACGATCTCCAGCAGCTCGCCCTCCGGCGAGAAGCGCAGCAGGCAGTTGCCATCCCAGCGCGCATTCCATACGCAGCCTTCGCTGTCGATGGCCGAGCCGTCCGGCGAGCCGCGCTCGTGGGGGCCGGCCCAGACGGTGGGGGCCCCCAGGTTGCCATTGGCATCCAGCGGGTAGCGATAGAGGGTATCCTTGAGGGTATCGGCGCTGATGACGTGGTTGTCCGCCGCGCTCCAGACCAGGGTATTGGCGATGCCGAGATCGCTGGCGTGACGACTGACGCTGCCGTCCGGATCGATGCGGAACAGCCCGCCCGAGTGGCGGTCGAT
Organism: Pseudomonas oryzihabitans NBRC 102199; assembly: GCF_000730625.1. Taxonomy (GTDB): domain Bacteria; phylum Pseudomonadota; class Gammaproteobacteria; order Pseudomonadales; family Pseudomonadaceae; genus Chryseomonas; species Chryseomonas oryzihabitans. The sequence continues at coordinate 145,284 of NZ_BBIT01000020.1, forward strand.
GGCCACGTCGCCACCCTGGGCATCGAGATTGTTCTGCATGGTGCCCAGCCACAGACGCCCCTGGGCATCGCAGCGGGCTTCGTTGCCGCGATTGCCCGGATCGGGATCGGCGACGCAGAAGAGTTCCAGGGCGGGACGGTCCGGTGGCGAATCCAGGTCAAGACGGAAGACGCCGTCTGGCAGGGTCACCAGGGCTTCGCCGCGCACCGTGGGCACGAAGGCGGAACAGGGCCGATCCAGTTGCCATTCCTGATAGTGCTCGCCGCTCAGGCGGCAGGCCTTGAAGCCGGCGATGTCAACCCAGTAGAGCGCCTGGGTCTCCTGGTCCCAAAAGGGGCCCTCGGCCAGTTTGAAGCGCTGGGGAAGCAGCGGCTGCCAATCCATCGTTCACCTCTCTTGTTGTGGCAGTACGGGAAGTCCAGGCATGGGAACCTGCGGCGACGCCAAGGTTGCCGACCGAAACGTCAGTCCGTATAGCGCGCCAGGGTCACCGCCGCGCTGTCGATCAGCATCATGCAGGCCCAGACGGCGCGCGCCGCATCGCGCGAGGCGATGCCGTCGGCGAGGGTCTTGTGCAGGGGGAGGGTACGTCGCAATTCGGCGGGATCGGCCGACGACAGGGTAAAGGAGGCCGCCAGCAGGGCGCCCAGGGCGGGCACCATCTGCTCGATGAACTGATTGTGGCTGGCCGCCAGGACGCACTCGTGGAAACGCTGGTCGGCGGTGTTGTAGTCGCCGCCCTCGAGGGAGGCTTCCAGATGCTGGTAGGCGACCTGGATCGCCTGCACCTGCTCAGGGGTGGCTCTTTCGCAGGCCCAGCGGACCGCCGCGGGCTCGATGGCGTGGCGCAGATCCAGCAAGTCCTTGACGAAATGGGCAGGCAGACCGCCCGTGGCCAGCCAGCCCACCACCTGGGTATCGAACAGATTCCAGCGACTCAGCGGCAGGACCCGGGTACCGACCTTGGGGCCGACTTCCAGCATGCCCTTGGCCGCCAGGGTCTTGATCGCTTCGCGCAGGATGGTGCGGCTGACGCCCAGCTCCTGGCAGAGATCCGCCTCTACCTTGAGGGCGCTACCGGGTGGAAATTGCCCGGCCGCGAGGCGCTGGCCGAGTTGTTCTACGGTAGAGGCATGGTAGCTGCTGGACATGAGGGCATACCGCGAGTGGGTTCTTGCCCTCAATGATCATACGAAATTTCACCTTCAGACAAGGGCTGCGGCCGGAAGGCCTCGGCGACCATGTCATTGACACCGGCCAGCTGGGCGATGGCGGCGTGGCGAGCGGTCAGCGGGTCGCGGTGCTGGATGGCGGTGAGGATCGCCTTGTGCCGGGAGACCAGCAGGTTGAGGCTGTCGCCGGCGGCGAACAGCGCCGAGGAGCGTTCCAGGTAGTCCCGCACCGGCAGCAACATGATGCTGTAGAGGTGAGTCAGCAATTCGTTGTGTGTGGCCGTGGCGATGGACAGGTGAAAGGCCATGTCCGGTTCGGCCATGTTGGCGATGTCCACGGCCTGCTCCATCCGCTCGTAGGCGTCTTCGATGGCCTTCACGTCTTCGGGCTGGGCATTGGCAGCCGCCATGGCGGCGACCTCCGGCTCGATGATGTTGCGCACCTTGACCAGGGTCTCGTAGAAGCTGTGCCGCGAATCGCTCTCCAGCAGCCAATGCAGGACGTCGGGATCGAGCAGATGCCACTCGTTGCGTGGTTTGACCACGGTTCCGACCTTGGGCTTGGACCTGACCAGGCCCTTGGCCACGAGCACCCGGGTAGCCTCACGCAGGACAGGGCGGCTCACTTGGTACTCTTCGCACAGCTGCGCCTCGGGGGGCAGGCGCTGGTCTGGCAGAAAGTGTCCAGACACGATCTGGGTACCGAGCTCATGAACGATGCGAGCGTGTCTGCTTTTGCGCGGCAGCGGTGTCTTGTAATTCATCGAAAGGCATCCGAAGTCGTCGTGCCATCACTATAACACCATCAGCGCGATAACCGATCTTATCGTGGGCTAGGCGGCTCTGTAATGGGGATCAGCGGAAAGCAAGAGGTAAGATTTCCTACTTCGTAACATTGTTTTAATAGTACCAAATTTACCTTAAGTGCCGATTAATGGCGGCTTATGGCTATTTAACGTCTCAATGATATTACGTTAGACTTTAGGACGATCTGCGCTTCAACCGCACAAAAACAACAAGTCGGAGAACGCCATGCACCCCGAATCCGTCCTCATTCGCCGGATCACGCACAAGCTGATTCCCTTTCTCGTCCTGCTCTATCTGGTCGCCTACATCGACCGCTCTGCCGTGGGCTTCGCCAAGCTGCACATGGGCGCCGACGTCGGCATCGGCGACGCTGCCTACGGCCTCGGTGCCGGCCTGTTCTTTATCGGTTACTTCCTCTTCGAGGTACCCAGCAACCTGCTGCTGGAGCGCTTCGGTGCCCGGCGCTGGTTCGCCCGCATCCTGATCACCTGGGGCGCCATCACCATGGGCATGGCCTTCGTCCAGGGTCCCACCAGTTTCTATGTCATGCGCTTCCTGCTGGGGGTGGCCGAGGCCGGCTTCTTTCCCGGGGTGCTCTACTACCTCACCCAGTGGTTCCCGGTGCGTCACCGCGGCAAGATCATGGGGCTGTTCATCCTCTCCCAACCCATCGCCATGCTGGTGACGGGGCCGCTGTCGGGCATGCTGCTGCAACTGGATGGCGCGCTCGGCCTGCACGGCTGGCAGTGGCTGTTCCTTTGCATCGGCGCGCCGGCGGTGCTGCTGGCCTGGCCGACCCTGACCCGGCTGCCGGATGGTCCGCAACAGGTCGCCTGGCTGAATGCCGAGGAAAAGCGCTGGCTGGCCACGGAGCTGGAAAAGGACCTGCACCTCTTCGACCAGACCCGCCATGGCAACCCCCTGCATGCGCTCAAGGACCGCCGGGTGCTGCTGCTGGCGCTCTACTATCTGCCGGTGACCCTGAGCATCTATGGCCTGGGGCTGTGGCTGCCGACGCTGATCCACCAGTTCGGCGGCAGCGATCTCACCACCGGCTTCATCTCGGCGATCCCCTATGCCTTCGGCATTCTCGGCCTGCTCATCGTGCCGCGCAGTTCGGATCGCCTGGGCGATCGCTACGGTCACCTGGCGGTGCTCTATGCCGTGGGCGCCCTGGCCATGGCCGGCAGCGCCTGGTTCGGCACCGCCGTGCTGCAACTGGCGGCGCTGTCGGTCGTGGCCTTCTGCCTGTTTTCCCTTACCGCGCTGTTCTGGACCCTGCCCGGACGCTTCTTCGCCGGGGCCAGTGCCGCCGCCGGCATCGCCCTGATCAATTCGGTGGGCAACCTCGGCGGCTATCTCGGCCCCTATGGCATCGGCGCGCTCAAGGCGGCGACCGGGACCCTGGCCTCGGGTCTCTATCTGCTGGCCGCGGTGCTGGTGTTTGGCCTCCTGCTGACCGGCATCGTCTACACCCGCCTGGAGCGCAAGAACCGTCGGGAAGAGGGTTACGCCGCGGAGCGTTCCGCCGGCTGACGCCCCGGGCAGGTCTCGGCGGCGAACCAGGCGGCGCCGAGGCAGACCAGATTGGCCACCAGCAGATAGCCGGCCGGCGCCATGCGATCCCCGGTGGCGCCTATCAGCCAGGTCACCACGATCTGGGCGGTGCCGCCGAAGGCCGCCACCCCCAGCGCATAGACCAGCGAGAAGCCGGTGGCCCGTACCCGCTGCGGAAAGCTTTCCACCAGGAGCACGATCAGGGCCGCGCCGCTCATGCCGTGCAAGCCGGAGAGCACGGCCAGGGTCAGCAGGAAGGTGCCCGGGCCGGGTGCCTGGGTGATGAGTTCCAGCGCCGGATAGAGCAACACCAGCAACAGCAGCCGCGGCAGGATCAGCACGATGCGTCGGCCATAGCGATCGCTGAGCACCCCGCCCAGGATCGAGCAGACCGCCATGGCCGCGCCCATCACCAGGGTGGCGAGCATGGCGATCCCGGCCGGCAGCTTGAGCTCCACCAGGGCGAAGGTGGTCATGTAATTGAGGAAATACTGGGTGATGGTGCTGCCGGAGAGGATCAGCAGCCCCAGCAGCAGTGGCCGCCGCTGGGTGGCCAGCACCTCGCCCAGTACCGCGCCGGTGCCCCGGGTTTCACCGACGTGGGTATCCACCAGGCCGCGACGGATATAGAGACCGATGGGCAGGATCGCCAGGCCCAGCAGGAAGGGCAGACGCCAGCCCCAGGCCAGCAGTTGCTCCGGTGTCAGCCAGAGCGTCAGGCCATAGCCGATCAGGCCGGCCGCCACCGCGGCCAGGCCCTGGGCCACCACCTGCCAGCAGGCGTAGGTGCCCCTCTTGTGCAGCGGCGCCGCCTCCAGGATGTAGGTGGTGGCCGGGCCGGCTTCGCCACCCCAGGCCAGGCCCTGCAGCAGCCGGGTCAGCACCAACAGGATGGGGGCGGCGATGCCGATCTGCTCGTAGCCCGGCAGCACGGCGATGCCGCCGGTGCCCAGGGCCATCAGCACCATGGTCAGCAGCATCGCCGGCTTGCGCCCGACCCGGTCGGCCCAGGCGCCGATGAGGATGGCGCCCAGCGGGCGGACGACGAAGCCGACGCCAAAGGTGATGACGCTGGCCATGAGGCTGGCGAAGGCGTTCTGCGAGGGAAAGAACACCTGGCCGATGAGCACGGCGAAGGTGGCGTAGACGCCGAAGTCGAAGAACTCCACGGCGTTGCCGAGCACCACGGCAAAGACGCCCTTGCGGGAGTGGATAGGGCGGGAAGCGGTCATGGGTGAGCTATCAGCAGGAGCAGGGCGCGCGCCCGGGAGCGGACGCGCGAAAGGCACGGACTCAGTGGGCGAGGTGCAGGCCGCATTCGCGGTTCTCGTCACCCTTGGTGGGATCGAAGTAGTCGAACTCGTTGGGCAGGTCGTGGGCAGTGAGGTACTGGTAGAGATCCTTGGAGGTCCAGTGCAGCAGCGGCGCAACCTTGATCAGGCCGTCCGGGTTGACGCTGACCGGGTCCATCTGGGCGCGCACCGCGGTATCGGTGGCACGCAGGGCGGTGAACCAGACCTCGGGCGCCGTCTCGCGCAGGGCGCGGGCGAAGGGTTCCAGCTTGACCTCTTCGGTGAAGGCGGCGTGGCGCGGATCGTCCAGCCCGGGTACCGGGCCGTCGATGGCCTCGCGGTGGGCGCGCGAGCGCTTGGGCAGGTACGTCACCAGGTTGAGATTCAGCTTGCGCACGATCTCGTCGGCGCAGCGGTAGGTGGCGGGGGTGTTGTAGCCACTGTCCATCCAGACCACCGGGATGTCCGGCTTGACCTGGCTGACCAGGTGCAGGATCACCGCCTCGAAGGGGCGGAAGTTGGTGGTGACGATGGCGCTTTTACCCAGACCCAGGGCCCAGGCGACGAGCTTTTCGGGGTCGCGGCCGAGGTCGGCGTTGATGCGGGCGAGATCGAGAGACATGGCGGACTCCAGCCGGGTAAGGGATGGGGCCATGGTAGCAAAGCCGGATCAGCTGTGGGCTGCCAGCGTCTCCAGCAGCACTCGCACCTTGGCCAGGGATTCGGCGTATTCGTCGGCCCAGTGCGAGTCCATGACGATGCCGCCGCCGCCCCAGCAACTGAGCACGCCGTCTTCGGCGAGCAGGCTGCGGATCAGGATGGAGCTGTCGCTCTCGCCGCGCACGTCCAGATAGAGCAGCGAGCCGCAGTAGGGGCCGCGGCGGGTCTCTTCCAGCTCGTCGATGATCTGCATGGCGCGGATCTTCGGCGCCCCGGTGATGGAGCCACCGGGAAAGCTGCCGGCCAGGAGATCCAGGGCGTCCAGCCCTGCGGCCAGTTCGCCGGTGACGGCGCTGACCAGGTGATGGACGTTGGGATAGCTCTCCAGGGCGAACAACTCGGGCACCCGTACCGAGCCGATCCGGCAGCTGCGCCCCAGGTCGTTGCGTAGCAGGTCGACGATCATCAGATTCTCGGCGCGATCCTTGGGGCTGGCCAGCAGGGCACGGGCTTCGGCGGCATCGGCACCGGCCTCGGCGCGCCTTGGCCGAGTGCCCTTGATCGGTCGCGTTTCCACCTGACCGCGGCTGACCCGCAGAAAGCGCTCCGGTGAATGGCTGAGCAGGGCGCCGCGCTCCAGCGCCAGATAGCCGGAGAAGGGCGTCGGGCAGGCCGCGCGCAGCGCCTGGTAGGCGGTCCAGGCCGATCCCTGGAAGGGCGCGCGAAAGCGCTGGGCGAAGTTGACCTGATAGCAGTCGCCGGCGGCGATATAGGCCTGGATGGCCTCGATGCGCTGGCGATAGGTGGACTCGTCGATATCGGCGACGAAGGGGGCGGTCAGCCGGAAGCCTTCGGCCTCGGGCGCCGCCCCGGCGTCGAACAGGGCGATCAGTCGCTGGCGTTCCCCTGCGTCCAGCGCCGGATGGCAGACCAGCTGGCTGGTCCGCGCCTGGTGATCGCTGATCAGCGCCCAGGCATAGAGGCCCAGGCGGCTATCGGGCAGTTGCAGATCGGCGTGGGCGCCGTCTGGCAGCCGTTCCAAGCGCCGGCCGAAGTCATAGCCGAGATAGCCCAGCAGGCCACCGGCGAAGGGCAGGTCTGCGCCTTCAGGCAGGTCGGCGCGACCCAGGCTGGCCAGGGCGGCGCGCGTCCGCGCGAAAAAGGCGCGACCCGTCTCGCCGGAAGCGGGTTGCAGCACCTGCAGTGGCCAGGCCGCCATGAGGTCGTAGCGACCCCGCTCGGCCACTGGCCGCCCCGAATCCAGCAGCACCGCGCCGGGCTCGCCGTGCAGCAGGGCGAAACGCGCCGTGGGATCGGCGTGGTAGGGCAGGGGATGCAGGTGGCAGAGGGGCATGGCGAGGTCGGCTGGGAAGGACGGCGCGCTAGTGTAGCGAACCGCCTCTGGTGGAGCGAGATACAGGCTGTCACAGCTGGATTGTCGACAAAGATTGACTGGAAAGGCGTTCAGGCGTAGTTATTCAGCCCATAAACACAAAAGGTGTCGACAATGATCGATAGCCCCCTCCAGGCCGAAGCGCCCGAGACCGACAGTGGGACCCTCTCCGAGCAGGTGTTCCGCCGGATCCGCGAGGCCATCGTCCGCGGTGACGTGGCGCCGGGCAGCAAGATTTCCGAGCCCGAGCTGGCGCGCACCTATGGCATCAGCCGTGGGCCGCTGCGCGAAGCCATCCATCGTCTGGAAGGCCAGCGCCTGGTGGTGCGGGTGCCCCATGCCGGCGCCCGGGTCGCCGCCCTGAGCCTGGCCGAACTGGTCGAACTCTACGAAATCCGCGAATCCCTCGAAGGCATGGCCTGCCGCCTGGCGGCCGAGCGGCTCACGCCCCAGGGCATCGACGAATTGCGCCAGCTGCTGGATACCCACGAACGCGATCCGGCGTTCCAGGCCGGCACCGGCTACTACCTGCAGGAAGGCGACCACGACTTCCACTACCGCATCATCCAGGCCAGCGGCAACGGCATGCTGGTGCGGCTGCTCTGCGGCGAGCTCTATCACCTGGTGCGCATGTACCGACTCAAGGTCTCGGCCATCCCCAATCGTCCGCGCCAGGCCTTCGCCGAGCACCACCGCATCCTCGATGCCCTGGCCGAGGGCGACGGCGAACTGGCCGAGCTGCTGATGCGCCGCCACATCGCCGCTTCCAAACGCAATCTGCAGCACCATCCCCTAGTCCAAGCTCAGTCGAGGTAACGCCATGCCTGCCGTCAGTCCCGGCCAGAAATTCCGCGCCGCCGTCGCCGCCGAACGCCCGCTGCAGGTGGTCGGCACCCTCAACGCCAATCATGCGCTGCTGGCCAAGCGCGCCGGCTTCCAGGCCATCTACCTGTCCGGCGGCGGGGTCGCGGCCGGCTCCCTGGGGCTGCCGGACCTGGGCATCAGCGGCCTGGAAGACGTGCTGATCGACGTCCGCCGCATCACCGATGTCTGCGACCTACCGCTGCTGGTGGACGTCGACACCGGCTTCGGCGCCTCGGCCTTCAACGTGGCCCGCACCACCCGTGCCCTGATCAAGGCCGGCGCGGCGGCCATGCACATCGAGGATCAGGTCGGCGCCAAGCGCTGCGGTCATCGGCCGGGCAAGGAGATCGTCAGCCAGCAGGAGATGGTCGACCGCATCAAGGCCGCGGTGGATGCCCGCACCGATGCGGACTTCGTCATCATGGCGCGCACCGACGCCCTGGCGGTGGAAGGCCTGCAGGCCGCCATCGACCGCGCCTGCGCCTGCGTCGAGGCCGGCGCCGACATGATCTTTCCCGAGGCCATTACCGAGCTGCCCATGTACCGCCAGTTCGCCCAGGCGGTGGGGGTTCCGATCCTGGCCAACATCACCGAATTCGGCGCCACGCCGCTGTTCACCACCGAAGAACTGGCCGGGGCCGATGTCGGCCTGGTGCTCTATCCATTGTCGGCCTTCCGCGCGGCCAATCGCGCCGCCGAAAACGTCTATACGGCGATCCGCCGCGACGGCAGCCAGCAGGCGGTGGTCGACACCATGCAGACCCGCGCCGAACTCTATGACCGCATCGACTATCACCGCTACGAGGACCAGCTGGATCGCCTGTTCCAACAACAGAAACACTGACGCTCCACCCTGAACGCCCGCTTTTTCGCACAACAACTCCAAGAGGAGCGAGACGATGGCAGACAGTAAAACCCTCGGCGGCGCCGGCCTGCGTGGCCAGGTCGCCGGCCGGACCGCGCTTTGCACCGTCGGCAAGACCGGCGCCGGCCTCACCTACCGGGGCTACGACATCCGTGAGTTGGCCGCCGGGGCCGACTTCGAGGAAGTCGCCCACCTGTTGCTCTATGGCGAGCTGCCGACGCAAGCGCAACTGGACGCCTATCGCCAGCGCCTGGCGGCCCTGCGCGACCTGCCGCAGCCGCTCAAGGAAGGCCTGGAGCGCATCCCCGCCAGCGCCCACCCCATGGACGTGATGCGTACCGGCGCCTCCCTGCTGGGCACCCTGGAGCCGGAGCACAGCTTCGCCGACCAGCAGCAGGTGGCCGATCGCCTGCTCGGCGCCTTTCCGGCGATCCTGCTCTACTGGCACCACTTCAGCCAGAGCGGCACCCGCATCGACTGCACGAGCGACGCCCCAGACATCGCCAGCCACTTCCTCACCCTGTTGCACGGCAAGGCGCCCAGCGAGTTGCATGCCCGGGTGATGAACGTCTCGCTGATCCTCTATGCCGAGCACGAATTCAACGCCTCCACCTTTACCGCCCGGGTCTGCGCCTCGACGCTGTCGGATCTCTATTCCTGCGTCACCGGCGCCATCGGCTCCCTGCGCGGCCCGCTGCATGGCGGCGCCAACGAGGCGGCGATGGCGTTGATCGAGCGCTTCGCCTCGCCCGAGGAGGCGGTCACCGGCCTCAAGCAGATGCTCGAACGCAAGGAAAAGGTGATGGGCTTCGGCCACGCCATCTACCGCGACAGCGATCCGCGCAACGAGGTGATCAAGGACTATGCCCGGCAACTGGCGGCGGAGGTGGGCGACAGCGTGCTGTTCCCGGTCTCGGAAGCCATCGATCGCACCATGAAGGAAGAGAAGGGGTTGTTCCCCAACGCCGACTTCTACCACGCCTCGGCCTACCACTTCCTCGGCATTCCGACGCCGCTGTTCACCCCGATCTTCGTCTGCTCGCGGACGGCCGGCTGGTGCGCCCACGTCTTCGAGCAGCGCGCCGATAACCGCATCATCCGCCCCAGCGCGGATTACATCGGTGTCGAGCAGCGGCCGTTCACCCCCATCGCCAATCGTTGATTGTTTGATCGCGGCCATGGGTCGCTCCTACAAGGGCGGGAGCGTCCTGTAGGAGCGGCCCATGGCCGCGATGAACCTAACCCCGTACAGCGGCCGCATCGGCAGACCGCCATGACCGCGATAAGACGCTATATAAAGGAACCTCCATGAGCGCCAACGTCGATCTCAACAACCGACCCGATTACGACCAGGTCATCCAGGACCTGGCCGATTACGTGCTGACCTACCAGGTCACCTCCCGCGAGGCCCTGGACACCGCCCGCAACTGCCTGATGGACACCCTCGGCTGCGGCCTGCTGTCCCTGCGTTTCCCCGAGTGCACCAAGCTGCTCGGCCCCCAGGTGGAGGGCACCGTGGTGCCCCAGGGCGCGCGGGTGCCGGGCACCAGCTATCGCCTGGACCCGGTCAAGGCCGCCTGGGACATCGGCTGCATCATTCGCTGGCTGGACTACAACGACACCTGGCTGGCCGCCGAGTGGGGCCATCCCTCCGACAACCTGGGTGCCATCCTGGCGGTGGCCGACCACCTCTCCCAGCGCCGCGTGGCCCAGGGCGAAGCGCCCCTGACGATGCGCGAGGTGCTGGAGGCTATGGTCATGGCCCACGAGATCCAGGGCGTCTTCGCCCTGGAGAACTCCTTCAACCGCGTCGGTCTGGACCACGTCTTCCTGGTCAAGCTGGCCTCCACCGCGGTCAGCGCCAAGCTGATGGGCGCCAACCGCGAGCAACTGCTGGCGGCGCTGTCCCACGCCTTCGTCGATGGCCAGGCGCTGCGCACCTATCGCCATGCACCCAATGCCGGCAGCCGCAAGTCCTGGGCCGCCGGTGATGCCTCGAGCCGCGGGGTGCGCCTGGCCGACATCGCCCTGCGTGGGGAGATGGGCATCCCGGGCGTGCTCAGCGCGCCCCAGTGGGGCTTCTACGACGTGCTGTTCAGCCACACCAACAAGGATCTGGCCACCAAGCCGGCGGACCAGCGTCAGTTCAGCTTTCCCCAGGGCTTCGGCAGCTACGTGATGGAAAACGTGCTGTTCAAGATCAGCTTCCCGGCGGAATTCCATGCCCAGACCGCCGCCGAAGCCGCGGTGATCCTGCACCCCCAGGTGCGCGACCGCGTCGACCAGATCGAGAAGATCGTGGTGACCACCCACGAATCGGCCATCCGCATCATCTCCAAGCAGGGCCCCATGGCCAACGCCGCCGACCGCGACCACTGCCTGCAGTACATGATCGCCGTGCCGCTGCTGTTCGGCGACCTGGTCGCCGAGCACTACGAGGACGCCTTCCACCAGGCGCATCCGCGCATCGACCAGCTGCGCGAGAAGATGGAGATCGTCGAGGACGAGCGCTACAGCCGCGAATACCTGGAAGCCGACAAGAGATCCATCGCCAATGCCCTGCAGGTGTTCTTCACCGATGGCAGCAGCACCGAGAAGATCGCCGTGGAATATCCCATCGGCCATCGCCGGCGCCGCGAAGAGGGCATTCCGCTGCTGGAGCGCAAATTCCAGAGCAACCTGGCCACGCGCTTCCCGGCCGGTCGCTGCGCCCAGATCTTCGCGCTGTGCAAGGATCAGGCAGGCCTGGAAGCCACCCCGGTGCATCGCTTCGTGGACCTGTTCGTGCTGTAAATGGAAGAGGCGACTCGCTCGATCCGGGAGGGCCATCCAGGATCAGGCGAGTCGCCTCGAAGGTGGGGCAGGGCGCGGCGGGTGGTCAGCTACCCGTCGCGCCCTTTTTCATGGCTAGCAGTAGCGATCCACGTAGGCCGGCTGCTGCTGCCGACCGGCCAGGCGCCAGTGCTCCTGCAGGGCGGTGTGGACGCTTCGGATGAAGTTGTCGTCCGCCGCTGCCGACTTGCCGACGTAGCCGCCGCCCTTGTTGTAGGTCTTGAAGCGGATGCGCAGGCTGGGATGGCGCTCCTCGAACTGCTCGGGCGTCTCGCCGCCGGGCAGGCGGTCGACGTGCACCGCGCCGCTCTCGCAGACCCAGAGGATGTGGTTGTGGTTCTTGTCCTTGAGCCGGCCGAAGAGTTGCTTGAGATCGTCCAGGCTGGGGTTGTCGTTCAGGTTCATGAGCGTGTCCTCCGCAGTGGCCGTGATCAATGGAACTGGTTCATGGTGTTGTCCTTGCCCGCCGCCTTGAGCGCGGCCTCCCCGGCAAAGTATTCCTTGTGGTCGTCGCCCATGTCGGAGCCGGCCATGTTCTGGTGCTTGACGCAGGCGATGCCCTGGCGGATCTCCTGGCGCTGCACGCCCTTGACGTAGGCCAGCATGCCTTCCTCGGCGAAGTAGCCCTTGGCCAGGTTGTCGGTGGACAGGGCCGCGGTGTGGTAGGTGGGCAGGGTGATCAGGTGGTGGAAGATGCCCGCCTCTCGCGCCGCATCGCGCTGGAAGCTCTGGATCCGCGCATCGGCCAGGCGCCCCAGTTCGGTGTCGTCGTAGTCCACGCTCATGAGCTTGGCGCGGTCGTAGGCGGAGACGTCCTTGCCCTCGGCCTGCAGGGCGTCGAACACCTGCTGGCGGAAGCTAAGGGTCCAGTTGAAGGAAGGGCTGTTGTTGTAGACCAGCTTGGCGTTGGGCACGACCTCGCGGATGCGGTCGACCATGGCCTTGATCTGGCCGACGTGGGGCTTCTCGGTCTCGATCCACAGCAGGTCGGCGCCGTTCTGCAGCGAGGTGATGCAGTCCAGCACCACGCGATCCACACCGCTGCCGGCACGGAACTGGAACAGGCCGCTGGCCAGGCGCTTGGGCCGGAGCAGCTTGCCGCCACGGCTGATCAGCACATCGCCGTTGCCCAGCTGGCTGGCGTCCACCTCATCGCAGTCGAGGAAGCCGTTGTACTGGTCACCCAGGTCGCCCGGCTGCTTGCTCACGGCGATCTGCTTGGTCAGGCCGGCGCCCAGGGAGTCGGTGCGGGCGACGATGACGCCCTCGTCCACGCCCAGTTCGAGGAAGGCGTAGCGCACGGCGTTGATCTTGGCCAGGAAGTCCTCGTGGGGCACCGTGACCTTGCCGTCCTGGTGGCCGCACTGCTTCTCGTCGGAGACCTGGTTTTCCAGCTGGATGCAGCAGGCGCCGGCCTCGATCATCTTCTTGGCCAGGAGGTAGGTGGCCTCGGCGTTGCCGAAGCCGGCGTCGATATCGGCGATGATCGGCACCACATGGGTTTCATGGTTGTCGATCTTGGCCTGGATGGCGGCGGCCTTGGCGTTCTCGTCGGCGGCGCGGGCGCCGTCCAGCTCGCGGAACAGCATGCCCAGCTCGCGGGCGTCGGCCTGGCGCAGAAAGGTATAGAGCTCTTCGATCAGTGCCGGCACGCTGGTCTTCTCGTGCATGGACTGGTCCGGCAGCGGGCCGAATTCCGAGCGCAGCGCGGCGATCATCCAGCCGGACAGATAGAGGTAGCGGCCTTTCGTGCTGCCCAGGTGCTTCTTGATGGCGATCAGCTTCTGCTGCCCGATGAAGCCGTGCCAGCAGCCCAGCGACTGGGTGTAGGCACTGCTGTCGGCGTCGTAGGCGGCCATGTCCCGGCGCATGATGGCCGCGCAGTGGCGGGCGATGTCGAGACCGGTCTTGAAGCGATTCTGCAGGCGCATCCTCGCTGCGTACTCCGGATTGATGGCGCTCCAGTGATTGCCGGTGCTGTTCTTGAGGGCGGCGATGGCCTGAACGTCGTTCTCGTAAGCGGACATGAGTCGATCCTTCTCGATGAGGTTGGCTTGGGTACCAGTCTTTTCCCAACGTCCGGCAGCGGGATGGCGGTTGCCACCCGGATGCCGGTCGCGAAGGCGAAAGGTCAGCCCAGCTGTCGAGTCATGTCGCCGTACGTTCCTGCATGGATCCGGACGTCACCTCTGGCGACGCTGCCTCGAGCAGCGCGGCATTTCAGTCGTCTTCTCTTGTAGTGCCTCTTGAGCATCACTACGCAAGACGGCCCGAGGGTCACCCGGAGCCCAGGCGCGACCCGCATGGATAGGGGGTTCGCGTCCGGTGCAGCTAGAGATTTGCAGGAGATAAGGGCGTCGTCAACTCAGTTTTGTAGTGCTTTCGTATAGTCACTACAAAAGTCGTAGACGCGGCTGGGAGCGGGTTTGGGGCGTCTATTGCTGACCCATGGGTCGCCGATGAGGGCAAAACAGGGCCGCAAGCCACGGCGCTGGCCGTGACCCTGCGGTCACTCAAAGGGTGAGCCGGCGGCCTCCGGTCGCCCCTCCTGGTGAGGGGCGGCGGCGCGGGAAGAGGGCGGGACTTGCCGGTCAGTGCCGACGAACGGTAAGTCCCCTCCTGCCTTAGGACGAGGTGGCGGCGGTGAGACCGGTCAGGGTATCGGCGATGTCCCTGGTGCGGTGGGAGGTCTGGGCGGTGAGGCGACCGGACTCGCGCAGGACGGCGAGCAGCTCCTGCAGCGAACCCACGTCCTGGGCCTGGCCGGCGATATGGGCACCGACCTCGCTGATGGCGCGCGACAACTGGTCGATGTCGGCGCCGATCTCGGCGGCGTTCTTGTGGGTGATGGCCGCCAGGTTGCGCACCTCGTCGGCCACCACCGCGAAGCCGCGACCGCTCTCGCCGGCGCGCGCCGCCTCGATGGCCGCGTTGAGCGCCAGCAGGTTGGTCTGGCCGGCGATCTGCTGGATCACCTGGACGATGGACTGGATGCGCAGACTCGACTGGCTCAGCTCGTTGGCGCTGCGCACCACGTCCTCGGCCTGTTCGGTGAGGTGCTGCACGGTGCTGTCGGCCTGGCGGGTGACCTCGCCCTGCTGCAGGATGTTGCCCGCCAGATCGTCCATGCTGCTGTGCAATTCGCCGGAGTAGTGCCGCAACTGCTCGCCGATCTCCTGGCGACTCTGGTGCGCCTGGCGCAGCACCTGGCCAAGGTCGGCGAGGCCGCCGAACACCGCCTGGATGGAGTCGTCGAGGCCCTGGGCATCCACCACACCCGTGAAGTTCTGCCGCTTGAATTCGTTGATCTGGTTGACCACCACCTGGCTCAGACCGGCCAGCTTCTTGATCTGCCGGCGCAGGAAGAAGGCCTTGAACTCGCCGTAGTGGGCGGCGAAGTTGTCGACGTAGTCGTCGCGGAAGGGCGCACCCTCCGGGGTACGGAAAAAGAACACTGCGGTGAGCGTCTGGTTGAGGTTCAGGCCGAGGATCTCGCCAAAGGTGGAAAAGCCCACCACCGGCGTCTGGCCGAACACCTCGCCCATGCGCGGCAGCTCGGCGCCGTTGTTGGCGCGGCGCAGGATGCAGTCGTTGAGCACGCCCACCAGCGGGGTGCCGCTCTTGCCCTGCAGGAAGCGGGCGAAATCCTCGCGGGTGGCGTCCACCAGGGAGGTGCGCTTGACCATCACCAGCTCTTCGCCGGGCGCCACGTCGCAGAACAGGTGGATGCGCTCGCGCTCGTAGTCGATGCGGGCGATGGAGCGGACGAACAGCTCCTCGCCCACGCGGATGGCGAAGGAATAGTCCGCCAGGCGCTGCTCCAGCTGCTCGGCGCGGCAGCTCAGGGCCTCGCAGAGGGCCGCCACCATGCTCTTGATCTGGCCGCGGCTGTCGACCACCTGGCTGATGTAGCGCTCTTCCAGGGAGGCGGTGAGGACACTGAGGCTGAGCGGCGTGGCGCTGAAATTCTGGCTCTTGAACACCCCGAAGCGGGTGTTCCGGGCCATCTTCAGGAAGACCAGCTGGGCATGGTTTTCATAGGCCTTGCGGCCATCGTGCAGCAGCGTCTGGCGGAAGTCGCCCTTGCCGCCGGCGGAGCCGCCGACGAACAGGCAGGGAAAGCGGCCGGACTCGTACAGCGCCTCCATGAAGAAGGATTCCGAGGCGGACAGGCCGTCGAACAGCACGAAGGCCAGGGTATCGCGGTGATCGATGGGCGTGCGCACCTGCAGGCGCTTGAGCGACTCGGTCAGGCGGGCGAGGCGCTCCTTCATGCTGCGCCGCGGTCCGCCACGGCGGATGTCCTCGCTGTCCAGCGGAACGTGCACCACCTCGGCCGAGGCGATGACCGAGGCGTCGAAGAATTGCAGCACCAGCCGGTCCCAGGCGCCATCGGCGGCGCAATACAGGCGCTGCTCGCTGCCGCAGAGTTCGCCGGAGGTGGTGCACAGGCTGATGGATGCGCCGGGAAAGCGCCCCGCCAGCTGCCGGGCGATGGCGTCCAGGTCCAGGTGTGGCGAAACGAAGCCGGCGATATAGGTGGGCTTGAGGGCGACGCCGCCGAGGCGGTCGCCGAGTTCGCGAGCGGAGCAGGTCAGGCTGAACACGCCGCTACCGCCCTGTCGGGCACGCGCGCCGAAGCGTTGCAGAAACCCCATGATTGTTCCTCTTGTCTGGCAGGCTGGGAAAGGGAGCTCACCCAGGCATCGGCGCGTTTGCCAGCGGCTTGATAGGGGTGTGCGCCCAGGCCGCAGGCGACCGGGCGCAACGGATCAGAGGTGCGGCAGGGGCCGGGGCTCTGGCATGAGCCTTGGCGTGATAACGAGCGTGCGCAGGACCCCGAGGTCGCCCGCAGCGAGGCGACCGGTGGTCATGGCTGGCGCCGGAAGGCGACTAGTCCTGTTCGCCGTGCTCGGCGATGGCCTCGGCGCCGGTCAGCTGGCGGGTCTGGTTGGCGAAGCAATACCAGGCCGGCTTTTCTTCGATGAAGATCTCGCTGTCCAGCAACCAGTCGCTGCCCTCGAGCAGGCCCACCGGAATGGCGTAGTAAGGCTCGGCCTTGAGGCGGTAGAACAGGTGGGTGCCGCAGTGGCGACAGAAGCCGCGCTCGGCCCAGTCGGACGAGGCATGGACGGCCAGGGCATCGCCACCACCGATCACCGGTGGTTGAGCACAGTCCACTGCCAGCAGCGGGCCACCGCTCCAGCGGCGACAGGTCCGGCAATGACAGGCCGAGACGGCAAGGCTGTCGAGGCGACAATCCAGCTGGACGGCGCCGCACAGGCACTGACCGTGACGTTCGAGGGGAAGGGACATGGCACTATCCTCGTGAGACAGGAGGTCTGCAGGATAGCCGGTTGGGCGCAGGGAAGGGAGGTGCCCCCGCTGCGAGCGGGAGCACTGGCGCGATCAATCTTCGCGGCTGGTGACTTCCACCAGGTGATAGCCGAACTGGGTCTTTACCGGACCCTGGACCTGATGCAGCGGCGCGCTGAATACCACGGTGTCGAACTCCTTGACCATCTGGCCCGGGCGGAAGGTGCCCAGGTCACCGCCCTGGCGGCTGGAGGGGCAGCTGGAGTTGTCCTTGGCCACCTGGGCGAAATCGGCGCCCCCTTCGATGGCGGCTTTGAGTTCGTTGCACTTGGCTTCGCTGGAAACCAGGATGTGGCGGGCAGAGGCTTTGGCCATGGGAGAGACTCCTGTTGAATGAGCCGGCGAGCCTACTCCAATCACCCTTGCAAGCAAACTGCCATCCGTTCCTCGGCTGGCCACCGGTCTGGCTTGCGCCCTGGATTCAGGCCGGGTACATAGCGCTTCCGTCTTTTCCGGATCCGCTCACGCATGTCCCGTTTCCCCGCCTTGTCCCTGCTGCTGACCACGACCTTGCTGAGCCAGGCCGCCCTGGCGGCGACGCCCGAAGAGGCGCGTCTGGTCAGCCTGATCAACGCCTATCGCGCCGCCCCCCAGGGTTGCCCGGGCACCCGCGCCGCCGCACCGCTCGCCGCCGACAGTCGCCTGGCGGCGGTACGCCTGACCGGTCGCGATCGACTGCAGGGCGATCTGCGCGCCGCGGGTTATCAGGCATCGGCCGTGCAGGTGATCATGCTGGCGGGCGCCCCCACCGCCCAGGCGGCCATGGCCGGACTGCGCCAGCAGTATTGCCGGCCGCTGGCCAGCAGCGACTATGCGCAGATCGGGGTGAGTCAGCAGGGGCCGCGCTGGCAGCTGGTGCTGGCGCGTCCGGTGGTGAGCGCCGGCCTGGGCGACTGGCAGAGCGCCGGCAAGGCGGTCCTCGCCGAGGTCAATCGCGCCCGGGCCCAGGCGCGCACCTGCGGCACCCGGCGTTTTGCCGCGACCACCCCGCTGCGCTGGAATCCGGCGCTGGCCAATGCCGCCCTGGCCCACAGCCAGGACATGGCCGGTCGCGACTACTTCTCCCATACCGCCCCCGGCGGCGGCACCGTGGCCGAGCGGGTGGGCAAACAGGGCTACGGCTGGACCCGCATCGGTGAAAACATCGCCGCGGGCGCCGGTTCGGTCAGCCAGGCCATGCAGGGCTGGCTGGCGAGTCCGGGCCACTGCGCCAATCTGATGAATCCGGAATTCACCGAAATGGGCGCGGCCTATGCCCTGAATCCGCGGAGCACCCACAGCCTCTACTGGACCCAGGTGTTCGGTCGGCCGCGCTAGGCTCTGTACGAAAAGTGCCTGCACTCGGTGATGCGTCGTTGAAAACGCCTTCGGAATGCTCATTTACCACTCGTAAACTCCGCTTCCTCAGGCTTCTTTTCGCCTCGCCTGACCTTCGATCGGCGACCTTTCGCGCAGAGCCTAGGCCGGGTACTCGGCGATCTCGATCAGGTTGAGGTCGGGATCGCGGACATAGACCGAGCGAATCGGTCCGGTGGCGCCGGTGCGAGCCACCGGGCCTTCGATGATCGGCCAGCCCTCGCGCTGCAGATGGGCGATCACCTGGTCCAGCGGCTCCCGGGCGATGAAGCAGAGATCGAGGGCGCCCGGCACCGGCAGGTGCGCCTTGGGTTCGAATTCGTGCCCCCGCTCGTGCAGATTGATCTTCTGGTTGCCATAGCGCAGCGCCTTGCGCCCCGCGCCAAACGTCTCCAGGCGCATACCCAGCACCCGGGTGTAGAAATCCTCGCAGGCGGCGAGGTCGATGGTGGTCAGGACCAGATGATCCAGATGGTCGATCAGCATGGTGGACTCCGCTTCGGGCCTGGCGTCCCACTGTGCCAGTCCCGGATGCGGTGCGCCATTACTTGCCGTGGGCCTTGATCCAGCGATTGAGCTGGTCGATTTCCTTCTGCTGGGCCTGGATGATGTCCTCGGCCAGCTTGCGCATCTCCGGGTCCTTGCCGTGCTGCAGCTGATAGCGGGCCATGTCGACGGCGCCCTCGTGATGGGCCAGCATGCCCTTGGCGAAGGCCAGGTCCGGGTCCTTGGCCTTGAGGCCTTCTTCCATGCCCTGGTGCATGGTCTCCATGCTCTTCTGCATGTCCTGGTGGGCCGGGTGCTGGGTCTCGGCGGCCTGGGCGACGCCGCCGGCGAGCAGACTGAGGGCGAGCAGGGTGGAGGAGAGGACGATACGCATGGGGGAGGCTCCTGACTGGGCTGGTGACGCCGAGGCTAGAGCTTGCCCCAGGGGTAAGGTCAATCGTCCGGCGCGTTTCGCTTGGAGCTTCGTCCAGGCAAAAGGTTTCGCGATGTTTTGTCGCAGCGCCAGGCGATGGGCGCGCTGCTCCCGGGTAAAAAAGCGCGACCGATCAGGCGGTTGGCCGCTTCGGCCAGGCGATTGCCGCTGTCAGGCGCAACTGCGGGAGGTTGTGATGGTCCGAATCGACAGCGTAGAATTTTTACTACATTCAATTCCAATCCCTACCTACGGCAGACTTCTCGCTCGCGACCCGGCGTCGCAGGCGGGCCAGGCCTTTGCTCGTGGGTTTTTGTCGTCGGCTTTCTGACCGAGAGTCGCCATCCACCCTTTCGCTCTGGAGTAGAAGACCCCCCATGGATGCTACCGCCGAAGCCCGGAAGCCCAGCTGGTCCGGTGTCATCGCCCTGGCCCTGGCCGCCTTCATCTTCAACACCACGGAATTCGTTCCAGTGGCGCTGCTCAGCGACATCGGGCGCAGCTTCGACATGCGCCCCTCGCAGGTCGGCTTGATGCTGACCATCTATGCCTGGGTGGTGGCCCTGATGTCGCTGCCGATGATGCTCGCCACCCGCTCCATCGAGCGGCGCCGGCTGCTGGTGTTCGTCTTCATCGTGTTCATCGCCTGCCACGGCCTCTCCGGGGTGGCCTGGAGCTTCGAGGTGCTGGTGGCCAGCCGCATTGGCATCGCCTTCGCCCATGCGGTGTTCTGGTCGATCACCGCCTCGCTGGCGGTGCGCATCGCCCCGGCCGGCAAGCAGACCCAGGCGCTCGGCCTGCTGGCCACCGGCACCTGCCTGGCCATGGTGCTGGGCATCCCGCTGGGCCGGGTGCTGGGTGAATTGCTGGGCTGGCGCTACACCTTCGTCGCCATCGCGGCGCTGGCGGTGGGCACGGTGCTCTGGCTGGCGCGCAACCTGCCGCTGCTGCCCAGCGAGAACTCCGGTTCCCTGGCCAGCCTGCCGGTGCTGTTCAAGCGCCCGGCGCTGCTGTGCATCTACCTGCTCACCACCCTGGTGGTGACCGCCCACTTCACCGGCTACAGCTACATCGAGCCCTTTGCCGTGGAGGTGGCGGGCATGGGTGGCATGCAGATCACCGCCTTGCTGCTGCTGTTCGGCGGCTCCGGCGTCATCGGCTCGCTGCTGTTCAGCCGCTACAGCCTGAGATTCCCCAATGGCTTCCTGATCGCGGCAATCGCTGGCATCGCCCTGTCGCTGCTGTTGCTGCTGCCCTTCGCCTGGAAGAGCTTCATGCTGGAGGGCCTGAGCGTCATCTGGGGCATCGCCATCATGAGTTTCGGCCTGGCGCTGCAATCCAAGGTGCTGGCCCTGGCCAAGGACGCCACCGACGTCGCCATGGCGCTGTTCTCCGGCATCTACAACGTCGGCATCGGCGGCGGCGCCCTGCTCGGCAGCGTGGTGGGGACCCATGTCGGCATGCCCTACGTTGGCCTGGTGGGCGGCAGCCTGGCGGTGGCCGGCCTGCTGTTCGCGGTGTTCATGACCCGGCGCTACGCCGAGCAACTCAACGCCAATCCGCTGTAAGGCCCGCGGGCGCCTCTTCGGCGAGGCGCCCGGCCGCGCGACCCGGGGGTCGCGAACTGTCTACCGGGCCGCGCGCGCGCGCCGTGGAGCTGCCCGGGGCGAAGCGCTAAGCTGCGGGCACCTGGCGCTCCGGCCAGGCTGCCGGATGCGCTCGCCATGAATCGACTGCTGTTCAATCTCTTCGTCTGGACCAAGGTGCCCATCGCCAAGATCGCCGGCCTGCGCCTGCGCCACCTGGACGATGCCGGCTGCCAGATGCAGGTCACCCATGGCTGGCTGAACCAGAATCCCTTCAAGAGCATGTTCTGGGCGGTGGAGGGCATGGCGGCGGAATTTTCCACCGGCATCCTCGCCGACCGGCACATCCGCCGTTCCGGCAGCCGCTACGCCATGCTGGTGGTGGCCATGAGGGCGACCTTCAGCAAGAAGGCCGTGGGCACCATCGTCTTTCGTTGCGACCAGGGCGCGGCCATCGCCGCGGCGCTGGTGCGCGCCCGGGAGACCGGCGAGCCGCAGCAGGTCGAGCTGCGCAGCATCGGCACCGACGAAAGCGGTGAGCAGGTGGCGGAATTCTTCTTTACCTGGAGCTTCAAGGCGCGGGCGCCGCTGGGGACGTCCCGGTAGGAGCGACTGTCTTTATCGCAGCCATGGCGGTCCGCCGATGCGGCCGTTCTGGCTTGGACTATCGCGGCCATGGGCCGCTCCTACAGGAGCATCATTTGCCTGTAGGAGCGGCCCATGGCCGCGATCGGTAGCGTAACCGCTGGCGACTTTCCGCGCCGCCTAGCGCCCGAACCGTCCACCTCGGCGTTCGCCCCGTCCCTGGCGGCGCTCGCCTTTGCCCTTGCCCTGGCCCTTTTCCTGGCCACGCGGCCATGATCGCGGCCATGGCGGTCCGCCGATGCGGCCGTTCTGGCTTGGACTATCGCGGCCATGGGCCGCTCCTACAGGAGCATCATTTCCCTGTAGGAGCGGCCCATGGCCGCGATCGGTAGCGCGACCGCTGGCAACTTTCCGCGCCGCCTAACGCCCGAAGCGCCCACCACGCCGCTCGCCGCGACCCTGGCGGCGGCCGCCCTTGCCCTGGCCCTTTTCCTGGCCACGCGGCCGGCGTCGGCGGGACAACTCGCGGGTGATGGCGTCGTTGAGCAAATCGCGATGATCCTGGCCGCGTTCCAGGGCCGGAAACAGCTCGGGCAGGCTGCGCGACAGGTGCAGATAGGTCTCCACCACGTGCAGGGCGCTTTCCAGTCCGGCGAGATCGGTGCCCATGGGGATGCGCGGCAGATCCACCGGCTCGCCGCGGGCGACGCTGCGCAGCCAGCGCTGGGCCTGGCTGCTGGCCGGGCCTTCCAGGCCGCCACGGATTGGCGTGCAGGCGAAGATCCAGCGCAGTTGGAAGTCGATGCCAGGCAGGTCGATCAGCTTGATCCACTCGGCCAGCTCGTCGGGCAGTACCGAGACGAAGGCGTCGCCATAGTTGATGTTGCGATTGAAGGTCAGCCAGGTGCGCAGCAGGCTGGGTTCCTCCATGAACTCGGACAGCGCGCGCAGGTGCTCCAGGCTCGGCCGCACCTGGAACTGGTGCAAATCCACCGGATCGTCCGGGCTGTGGAACAGCCGCTTGATGTTGCGCAGCACATGGGGCTCCAGCGCGGTGATTTCCCCTTCGGCATGATGACCGAACCGTCCGGCACGCCCACCGATCTGCTTGACCTCCTGCACCCGCAGCGGCCGGTTTTCCACCCCGTCGAATTTCTCGTCGGTGTAGAAGCACAGGGTATGGGCCGGCAGGTTGAGACCCATGCCCACCGCATCGGTGGCGACCATGATCTCGGTCTCGCCTTCGCGGAAGCGCCGCGCCTGTTCCCGCCGCACCTCCGGCGAGAGGGCGCCATAGACCACCGACACCCGGCGGCCGGCCATCTCCAGCAGGCCCTTGAGTTCCAGCACCACCCGGCGGCTGAAGGCCACCAGCAGCGAACCCGGTTCCAGGCGCTCCAGGGTGGTGGCGTGGCGCGCCACCGTGACCGGCGACAGGCGTTTGGTGGGCTTGATCTCCAGGCGGTCCTCGCACAGCTCGCAGAGGGTGCGCAGCGAGGGTTCGATCAGCGCCGGGCCGGTCATCAGCAGGCGTTTGGTGTGGGCGCTGACCAGGGCATCGACCCAGGCCCAGCCGCGCTGCGGATCGGCCAGCATCTGCACCTCGTCGACCACCACCACCTCCCACTGCTGGCGGCGGAAGCGGGCGAATTCCTCCACGGTGCAGCAGAAATGCGTGGCACCCGGGCGGATGATCTCTTCCTCGCCGGTGACCAGCGAGCAGGGCACGCCGAGGGACTCCAAGCGCTCCTGGTTTTCCAGGGCCATCAACCGCAGCGGCGAGAGGTAGATGGCATGGGTCACCGCCGCCATGGCCTCGATGGACCTGTGGGTCTTGCCGCTGTTGGTGGGGCCGAGCAGGGCGGTCCAGGTGCGGGTCAGGCGGCGGGCCGGATAATTCTGGTGGTACTGGCCGAAGCGCGGATTGTTTTCCAGCAGCACCGCGAAGGCCATCTTCTCGCGCTGCTGGGTCACGGCGTGGCGCAGCGCGCGGCGCAGCTTGTCGGCTTCCAGGCGCATCAGCTCCTGCAGGCGCGGCGTGCCCAGCTGGTGCAGATCGAAGTCCAGGGCATCGGCTTCGCCCACCAGCACGGCGAAACGCTCGCGCAGGTCCGCCTCGGCTTCGGCCCTGAGCGCGGCGACATCGGCGTCACTCAGCAGTCGGCCCTGGTTGGCCGCCAGCCGCCGGGGGATCTCCAGGCGAATGTCCTCGTGGGTCAGCACCACGTTGAATCTCAATTCGTGGCGCGTTTCGTTGAGCACCTCCACCGCCCGCGGCAAAAAGTCGTCCAGGCGGATCAACGCCTGGGGCACCCGCTCCAGCACCCGCTGGCGATCCTCGTCCGCCATTTCGGCGAAGGGCGCCGCCAGGAGGCCGAGCCGCTCGCGCACGGCATTGCCCAGACGCTCGCTGACCGCGGCGGCAAAGGCCTCGGCCGAAGCGCTGTCGGCCAGATTCAGCGCCCAGTGGGGTTCGAGCAATTCGCTCGCCGCGCCGCCGGTAAAGAGCTTTTCGCTGCCGAAGACGTCCACCGGATAGCCGAAGGTCTTGCCGGCATTGAGCAGCGCCTGGCCCAGCAGGCTGTCGGGATCGGGCGCGCTGCCGACGGCGACCGCAGCGCCTTCGTCCAGCCCCAGCCAGAAGGCCTTGGCGATCCGCCCCAGGTGCGGCAGGGGATAGCCCGAATAGGGTTTGAACCAGATTTCCTGGTGCTGCTGCTTGGCTACGAAGTCGGGATGGGTGCGGCCGGCCCAGTCGAGGAAGCGCTGCAGGCGTTCGAGGCGGCGTTGCTTGCGAAGGCGGTGATCGCTCATGCGGGTAGGGGCTTTCCTTGGGACTATAGGGCATGGGACCCCGGCCAGGGCCACGGGGTCACCCGGAGGCGCGCCATTCGGCAGATAGGGGGCACGTGGCTACGCCGGCGCAGTCTCCATCAGAAGGGTGACGTCTGCTACCCGCTCTTCCTTCTCTGTTCTGGATCACGCTACCCACATGACTTTTCTCGTCTGGGTCGGGGTATTGGGATCGCTGTTGATGATCCTCGCCCTGACCTCCGCCTATCTGCGCTGGCTACCGGTCACCACCTCGGTGGTCTGCCTGGCCTTCGGCATGCTCATCAGCCCCATCGGCCTGAGCCTGGCCGAGGTCGACTTCCAGCAATCGGCGACCTGGATCGGCCACCTCACCGAGGTGGCGGTGCTCTTTTCGCTGTTCGTCAGCGGCCTCAAGCTGCGCCTGTCCTTTCATCGCTCTTCCTGGCACGGCGCCTATCTGCTGGCCGGGCCGGTGATGATCTTCAGCATCGCCGGGGTCTGCCTGGTCGCCCACTACCTGCTCGGTCTGCCCTGGGGCGTGGCCCTGCTGATCGGCGCCATCCTCGCGCCCACCGACCCGGTGCTGGCCGGGCTGGTGCAGGTCAACCACGCTCAGGATTTCGACCGGGTGCGCTTCGGTCTCTCCGGCGAGGCGGGACTCAACGACGGCACCGCCTTTCCCTTCGTGCTGCTCGGTCTGCTGCTCCTGCAGCATGGCGAACTCCAGTGGGGCTGGACCCTGGAGTGGTTTCTCAAGAATGTGGTCTGGGGCGTACCGGCGGGCCTGCTGCTGGGCTATGCCATGGGCAAGGGGGTCGGGCGGCTGATGATCTTCCTGCGCACGCGGCATGGCGACAGCACCATCTCGCCCAATGATTTCCTCGCCCTGGCGCTGATCGCCCTGTCCTATGTGCTGGCCGACGAGATCGGCGCCTTCGGCTTTCTCGCGGTGTTCGCCGCCGGCCTGGGCCTGCGCCAGGCCGAGGTACAGACCTCCGGTAATGCGGAAACGCCTTCCGAGCAACTGGCGCAACCGGTGATCGGGCATCTCACCGGAGCGCCGGAGCGTGCCACGGTGGCCAACGCCGAGGACATCGAGGAGCCGCGCATGGCCGCCGGGGTGATGATGGGCGACATGCTCGCCTTCGGCAGCCTGGTGGAGCGCTCCTTCGAGGTGCTGCTGGTGACCCTGCTCGGCGTGGTGCTCATCACCCACTGGGACAGCCGCGCGCTGCTGCTGGGCGCCTTGCTGTTTGTGGTGATCCGCCCGCTGGGCGTGGCCAGCATGCTGCCCTTCACCCGCATCGATCGCCACCAGGGTGCGCTGATCGGCTGGTTCGGCATCCGTGGCATCGGTAGCCTGTATTATCTGTGCTACGCGCTCACGCATCAGGTCACGGCCGACTGGGCCGGGACCATCGTCGACCTGACCCTGTCGGTGGTGGCCTTGAGCATCGCGGTCCACGGGATTTCCATCCAGCCGCTGCTCGACCGCTACGAGCGCCTCACTGCCCGTCGCGAGGGCTCGGCGAGACCCTGAGCCCGTTTGCGACCTACACCGGAGGACGCATGTACTACGGCGAACGTCTCAATGCCTGGACCCATCTGGTCGGTGCCCTGCTGGCCCTGGCCGGCGCCATTGCCTTGGTGGTACTGGCCAGCCTGCAGGGCGATCCCTGGCGCATCGTCAGCGTGGCCATCTATGGGGTCGCGCTGGTGATCCTCTACAGCGTGTCCACCCTCTACCACAGCGTGAAGGGGCGGGCGAAACGCCTGTTGCAAAAGCTCGATCACCTGTCGATCTATCTGCTCATCGCCGGCAGCTACACGCCGTTCTGCCTGGTGACCCTGCGCGGTCCCTGGGGCTGGACGCTGTTCGGTATCGTCTGGGGGCTGGCGCTGATCGGCATGGCGCAGGAGCTCAAGCCGCGTTCGGAGGCGCGCATCCTGTCGCTGGTGATCTACGCCACCATGGGCTGGATCGTGCTGGTGGCGGTGGGACCACTGCTGGATCGCCTGGGCGGCGAGGGCTTCGCCTGGCTGGCTGGCGGGCGGTGGGGTGCTCTACACCGTCGGCATCCTCTTCTTCGTCTTCGACGATCGCTTCCGCCACTGGCATGGCATCTGGCACGGCTTCGTCATGGCCGGCAGCGCCCTGCATTTCATCGCCATCCTCAGGTACGTGCTGCCGGCGCCCTAGGGCGGTCTTGAGGGGCTCGTCACAGATAGGCTGGCCGCTGGCCATCCCTGGCGAACCTCCCGGGGGCGCCCGGGTTCAGAGCTAGCTGAATCCACTCTCCGAGCGTTGCTTTCCCGAAAACCAAGAAAAAGAGGAAGGTGAAACGTGTTCATCCGTCCCAGATCCCTCGTGTTGCTTCTGATACTTGCCTGCACCGCCTGCCAGGAAAAGGACGCCAAGACCGTCGCGGCACCGGTCAAGAAGGAAGCCGGCTTCGAACAGCGCGGCAAGGCCTCCTTCTACTCGCGCAAGTTTCATGGCAAGGAAACCGCCAGTGGCGAAACCTTCAACAACAACGAACTGGTCGCCGCCCACAAGACCCTGCCGCTCGGCACCCGGGTCAAGGTGACCAACCTGGAAAACGATCGCGCCGTGGTGGTGCGGATCAACGACCGCGGGCCCTATATCCGCGGCCGCATCATCGATCTCTCCCGCGCCGCTGCCCGGCGGGTGGACATGGTCGACGACGGCACCACCGCGGTTAAGGTGGAAAAGCTGGAGTAGCGGTCCTCAGCGGATCCAGACCACCTGGTCCTTGCCCTGGCGCTTGGCCTGGTAGAGACCTTCGTCCACCTGGCGCAGCAGCTCGTTGAGCGACAGCTCCGGCGCAAGGCGAAGCGCCCCGGCGCTGAAGCGGATGCCCAGGGGGGCGGCCTCGGCCAGGCGCGCGCGCAGGGTTTCCAGCAGGTGGCTGATCCTTGCCTCGTCGAGGCCGCGGATCAGCAGGCCGAATTCCTCGCCGCCCAGGCGGCCGCCCTCCAGCCGCGGATCGAGTCGATCGAGTTCCCGCGCCGTGGCGACCAGCACCTCATCGCCCACCTGATGGCCGTGCCGGTCGTTGATCTCCTTGAAGTTGTCGATGTCGAGCATGACGAAATGCCTGGCTTCCCATCCGCTCTCGCCCCGCGCCGCGTCCAGCTGTTGCAGGAGCTTGCGGCGGTTGGCGATCCGGGTGAGTTCATCGGTTTCCGCGAGAATCCGATAGCGCTCCTTGAGCCTGAAGGTCCGTAGCATCCACTGGCTGTTGGCGTGGTTGTAGGCGATGCCGATGGCCAGGGCGACACTGACCAGCAGCCCGACCAACTGCTCCGGCATCGCGCTGGGTATCAACCGGTCCTGACCGATGAAGAGGATGAAGCCGGCGCCGGCCAGGGTGATGAGGTAGTGGGAGAGGCGGTAGGTCAGGCCGCAGGTGCCCAGGATGATGATGAGGGCGACGGGCAGGTTCCAGTAGTGACCCACGGCGCCGCCATCCTGGATCTGGATGCGGAAGGCGAGGGCGAATGCCCAGATGTTGCCGGTAAAGGTCAGACTCATCATGCGTGCGCTGCGCGCCACGCTGAGCAGGGCGCTGATCGCCAGCAACAGCAGCATCAGCGCGAGATAGCGTGCCTTGTAGGGACTGCCGATCAGCGGATTGCACCACAGGGTCAGCGGCCACATCGCCAGCATCAGCGGCTGCAGCACCAGCAGGGGCGTGCGCAGCACCCGCCGGACGTGCTGTTCATAACGAATCTCGTTGTCCATCGACATCTCGAAAGGGGGTAAGGCCGATGGGCGATGACAAATCGGCCGGTGGCTCGGCCAGGGTGTGTCACTGTAATGGCTAAGTGCCATGGCTTCCAGTGCTCCAGCGTCGTCGTTGCCCGGCTTAGAGCGGTTTGCCGATGATTGGCATGACTGTATGGCCAGCCCGGTGCGGCACTGTATCTGGTCGACCGGCAGGGTCGCGGCCAAGAATCCTTGGATCGACAGCAAGCCCTTGGTAGCTCCCATGCACCTCGCCATCCTCACCTTCGACGGCTTCAACGAACTGGACTCCCTCATCGCCCTGGGCCTGCTCAATCGCATCAAGCGGCCGGACTGGCGGGTCTCGCTGATGGCGCCGACCCCCCTCGCGACGTCCATGAACGGCGTCCGCCTGGAGCGCCAGGCCGGCTTCGACGAACTGACGGACTGCACCGCCGTGCTGGTGGGCAGTGGCAGCCGTACCCGGGAACTGGCGCGAGACGCCGCGCTGCTGGAACAGCTGGCGGTGCTCGATCCCGGGCGCCAGCTGATCGGTGCCCAGTGCTCCGGGACGCTGCTGCTGGCGCGCCTCGGCCTGCTCGACGGCGTACCCGGCTGCACCGATCTCACCACCAAGCCCTGGGTGCAGGAAGCCGGCATCGAGGTGCTGAATCAGCCCTTCTTCGCCCGCGGCAACCTGGCCACCGCCGGCGGCTGCCTGGCTTCCAGCTACCTGGCGGCCTGGGCCATCGCCAGGCTGCTGGGCCGCGACGCGGCGGCCGAGGTGCTGCATTACGTGGCACCGGTGGGCGAGAAGGAGGACTATGTGCAGCGCGCGCTCGGCAATATCGAGCCCTATCTCAGCCATCCATCCCGGGAGGTCGCCTCGGCATGCTGAAGATTCTTGGTCGCGTCTCTTCGATCAACGTACGCAAGGCGCTCTGGTGCCTCGATGAACTGGGCCTGGGCTATGAGCGCGAGGACTGGGGCGCCGGCTTTCGCTCGGCGCAATCCGCCGAGTACCTGCAGTGGAATCCCAACGGCCAGATCCCGGTCCTGCTGGACGGCGACTTCGTGCTCTGGGAGTCCAACAGCATCCTGCGCTACCTGGCCAACGCCCATGGCGGCGAGACGCTGTATCCCACCGCACCGCGCGCCCGGGCGCGGGTCGATCAGTGGCTCGACTGGCAGGCCTGCGAACTCAATCCGGCCTGGAGCTATGCCTATCTGGCGCTGGTGAAGCAGCAGCCACCGGAACCCGATCCGCAACGCCTGGCGCAAGGCATCGCCGCCTGGAACGGGCGCATCGCCATTCTGGAGGCGCACCTGGCGCAGCACGGCCCCTATGTGGCCGGCGAGTCCTTCAGCCTGGCCGACATCGCCCTGGGCCTGTCGCTGCACCGCTGGCGCAGCACCCCGATGGAGCGCATCGCCGCGCCGGCCATCGAAGCCTATCTCGAACGCCTGGCCACCCGCCCGGCCTGGGCCTGCTATGCGAGCGATGCCACGCCCTGAGCAGCCCACCGGCAAGAGCCGGCAGGCGGTGCCTTCAGATCAGGCGAAAACGAAATACTTGCGCACCGTCTCGACCACTTCCCAGGTGCCCTTCATGCCGGGTTCGACGACGAAGATGTCGCCGGCTTTCAGGTGGATGGGCTCCTGGCCATCGGGGGTGATGATGCAGTAGCCCTCCTGGAAGTGGCAGTACTCCCACTTCACGTAGTCGACGCGCCACTTGCCGGGGGTGCAGATCCAGGTGCCCATGATCTTGCTGCCGTCATCGGAGGTGTAGGCATTGAGGTTGACGGTATGGGGCTCGCCCTCGATGCGCTCCCATTTGCAGGCATCGACCACGGGCAGGGGTTGGGTGTCGCGCAGAACGGTGATGGGCGGGTTGGCCATGGCGGCTCTCCTGGTGATGGAAGCCGCCAAG
Organism: Pseudomonas oryzihabitans NBRC 102199; assembly: GCF_000730625.1. Classification (GTDB taxonomy): domain Bacteria; phylum Pseudomonadota; class Gammaproteobacteria; order Pseudomonadales; family Pseudomonadaceae; genus Chryseomonas; species Chryseomonas oryzihabitans. Next base: position 175,043 of record NZ_BBIT01000020.1, read on the forward strand.
GGTGAAGGGTCGCCCCGAAGCCGAGTTGTCCAGGGTCGACACCCACCGGTGCGTTTGCGCTGTTCGAGCGACTAGCGCTCCACCTGCCGATTCCAGCGGGCGTTCCACTGCGGCCGCACCTTGTTCACTTCGTCCCAGTCGATGGTCACGGCGGTCTTCAGGTAGTTCTGCATGGCTTCCACCTGGCCGCGGGTCTTGTCGGTGGTGGGGGTGTTGGGGTTGGACGGGATCTGGTCGCCCAGTTCCAGCGCCGGGGCCTGGGCCTCGGGGGTCAGCAGGTATTCCGCCAGTTGCTGGGCCAGCTCGGGCTGGTCGTTGTTGGCGGTCACGCACTCGGCGACGTTGAGCACCACGGCGCCTTCCTTGGGCGGGGCGTATTCCACCGGGATGCCCTTGAGCTTGAGCGCGGTGACCTGGGTGGGCGTCAGCGGGAACAGCGCCGCCTCGTCGGTCTGCACCATTTCCGAGAGCTTGGCCGAGCTGGGGATGTACTCCAGCACATTGGGGCCGACGGTGGTGGACCAGGCCTTGAAGCCCGGATCGACGTCCTGCTCGGTGCCGCCCTTGAGCCGGTTGAACATCAGGAAACCATGCAGCCCGAAGGTGGACGAGGACAGCGACTGGAACACCACCTTGCCCTTGTACTTGGGATCGGCGAGGTCCGCCCAGGAAGTCGGCGCCGCCCAGCCCTTGTCCTTGAACAGCCGGCTGTTGTAGGCGAGACCGGTCACGCCCAGGCTGACGGCGGCTGCCTGATCCTTGATCTTGGCCTTGTCGGGGATCTGCGCCAGGGCCGCGCTGGGCTTGAGCGGGCTGCACAGATTCATGCCGATGGCGCGGTACATGATGCCGTCGTCGAGAAACATCACGTGGATCGGCGGCTTCTGCGGACTGGCCTGGACCTTGGCGAGGATGTCCGCCGAGGTGCCGGGCACGATCACCACCTTGACGTTGTGCGCCTTCTCGAAGGCGGGCAGCACGCTATCGGCATAGAGGCGTTCCATGGTGCCGCCATTCATGCCGAGGTAGAGCGTCGGTTCGGCCACGGCGGCCAGGGGCAGGCCGGCGAGGGCCACGAGCAGGGCAGGGGTCAGGCGCATGATTGGGAACTCCTGGGCTGGTGAGGGAAACGGGCGATGGAAAAGGCCTGCAGGCTGTGCCGGGAGGCGCCCTGCAGGATGCACTCGGCCAGGGCTTCGCCAGCCGCCGGCCCGATCTGGAAGCCCGCGCCGGCAAAGCCGAAGCCGTGCAGCAGGCCGGGGGTGGTGAGACTGGGGCCGAGCACCGGCTGGTGATCCGGCAGATAGCCCTCGACGCCGCTCCAGGTGCGGATGGCCTGGGCACCGCTGAGGGCCGGATAGAGTTCGGCGGCGTTTCTCAGGATGTCGAGGATGGCCAGCTGGCCGGGGCGGGCGCGGTCGGCGTCGAGGGCGAAACCGCGCCCGCCGCCCAGCACGCAATTGCCGCGCGCCACCTGGCGGGCATAGATGCCGCCGCCTTCCACGCCGGTGCTGGCTGTCATGAACGGCGGCAGCGGTTCGGTCACCAGCATGGCCGGATGGGCCGCGGTGAGGGGCACCGGCTCGCCGAAGCGGGCGGCCAGCTCTGCCGCCCAGGCACCCGCGCAATTGAGCAGCCAGGGCGCGCTCAGGGTCAGGCCGCTGTCGGTGCGGAGCTGGAAGCGCTGGCCGTCGTGCTCGACCGCGGTCACGGCGGTCCGTTCGAGGATGCGGGCGCCGGCGCGGGCAGCGGCCTGGGCGAAGGCCGGGGAGACCAGGCGCGGATTGGCGTGGCCGTCCTCCGGACAGAAGGAGGCGCCCACGGCGATGTCGCCGACCCAGGGAAAGCGCCGGCGCAATTCGCCCCGGTCGAGCAGTTGCAGATCGAGGCCGAAGCCCTGACTGGCCTGGGCATAGGCCTGCAGGGAGGCGAAGTCGGTGTCGCTACGGGCCAGCTTGAGGTGGCCGGATCTGAGGTATTCGCCATCGGTACCCAGCAGGTCCCGCAGACCACCCCAGATCTGATGGGCGCGGCTGGACAGCGGCAACTGCACCAGCGGGCGGCCCTGGCGGCGTACCCCGCCGTAGTTGACGCCACTGGCCTGGGCGCCGCAGAAGTTGCGTTCCAGCAGGGCGACGCGCTGGCCGCCCTGGGCCAGGAACAGCGCCGCGCTGCTGCCGACGATGCCGCCGCCGATGATCAGGACATCCACGTCCAGCCGACTCATGGCGCCAGCTCCACGCCAAAGGGCAGCGGCTTGATCGGCGCCTGGGCGCGCAACCGGCCGATCTGGTCCAGCGGGCGACCACTGGCGCAGGCGATCAATTCGGCCGCCGCCGCGCCGCAGATGCGCCCCTGGCAGCGACCCATGCCGACCCGGCAGGTGGCCTTGACCCTGTTGATTTCCCAATGGCCCTGGGCCACGGCGGCGCGGATCTCGCCGGCGCTGACCTGTTCGCAGCGACAGACTGTGACTTCGTCCGGCGCCTTGGCCGCCCAGTCCGCGGGGAAGGGAAAGGCCCGCTCCAGGCCCTGACGAAACACCTCGAAGCGCGCCAGGCGTCCTTGCAGGGTCTGGATGCGCGTCCTGTCCACCGGCACGCCGCGATCGTCCAGCAGACTCAGGGCCGCTAGTTCGCCCGCCAGCTCGGCGGCATCGGCGCCCTGGATACCGGCGCCGTCGCCGGCCAGGTAGACCCCGGTCTGACTGCTGCGCCCACCCGGATCCCGCACCGGCAACCAGGCGCGATTGAGAGCGCTCCAGGCGAAGTCGCAGCCCAGCAGGTCGGCCAGCTGGGTCTCGCTGCGCAGCGTCTGGCCGAAGCCCAGGGCGTCGCATTCCAGCCGGTGCGCCTCGCCATCGGCGGCGCGCCAGCGCACGGCGTCTACTCGACGCTCGCCTTCGACCGCCAGGAGCTCGGCACCCTGGTGCACGGGTACGCCGTGCAGCGCCAGCCAGCTGCGGTAGTAGAGGCCCTTGGCGAAGGTGACCGGCTGGCCGAGCAGGGCCGGGGTGGCAGCGGCCTGGTCGCGGAAGGGCGCGCTGTCCAGCACCGCCAGCGGCTTGGCCCCGGCCTTGGCGTATTGATAGGCGACCAGATAGAGCAAGGGGCCGGTACCGGCCAGCACCGGGCGGCTGCCGATGGCGCAGCCCTGGAACTTGAGCGCCACCTGGGAGGCCCCCAGGCTGTAGACGCCGGGCAGCGTCCAGCCCGGTACCGGCAGGATGCGGTCGGTGGCGCCGGTGGCGACGATCACCTGGTCGAAGGCCAGGCGATCGACATAGCGGCCCTGGCTCAGGGTATCCAGGGCGCGTGCTTCGGCATTCCACACCAGGGTGTCGGGTCGATAGTCCAGCTGTGCCTGCACGGCTTCCAGCGCGCCGTGCAGCGCCTGGGCCTTGCCGGCTTCGAAGCCGTACAGCGCCTTGCTTGGCCGCCGGAAATTGCCCGGTTGCTGGCGATAGATCTGGCCGCCGCCGCGGGCGCTTTCGTCGAGCAGCACCGGCTCGAGGCCATGGGCGACCAGGGTCTGGGCCGCGCGAATGCCCGCCGGTCCGGCGCCCACCACCACGACGGCGCTCACAGCGGCCGCCCCGGATCGCGGCTGACCTGCTGGCCCGCTTCGAGAAAGGTGGCGCAGGCGCGCACCCGGCGACCGTCGGCCAGGCGCACCCAGCAATCCTGGCAGGCGCCCATCAGGCAGAAACCGGCACGGGGTTCGCCGCCGAAGTCGCTACCGCGCAGGTGATCGCTCTGGGTCAGGATGGCGGTGAGCAGGGTATCGCCCTGCAGGCCCTCGGCCGGCTGGCCGTCGAGGGTGAAGGCCAGGGTCGGGCGGTCGCGTTCGGCCACCCGCTTGAGCAGTGCCATGGAGGGGTCTCGGCTGTTCATTGTTTGCCCACCAGCACGCGATCCAGGCCATAGATGCGGTCGAGCAGGATCATGGTGGCCGCGGTGAGGGCGATCACCAGGGCCGACACCGCCGCCATCATCGGGTCGATGGATTCGGTGGCGTAGACGTACATCCGCACCGGCAGGGTCTGGGTCGCCGGAGAGGTGACGAAGATCGACAGGGTCACCTCGTCGAAACTGTTGATGAAGGCCAGCAGCCAGCCGCCGGCCACCCCGGGCAGGATCATCGGCAGGGTGATGCGGCAGAACAGCGTGGTGCGACTGGCGCCCAGGCTCTCGGCGGCTTGCTCGGCGCTGCGGTCGATGCCGATGGCGGCGGCGATCACCAGGCGCAGCACATAGGGGGTGATCACCACCACGTGGGCCAGCACCAGCCAGCTGAAGCTGCCGTTCACCCCCAGCAGGGCGAACAGCCGCAGCATGGCCACGCCCAGCACCAGGTGCGGGATGATGATCGGCGAGAGGAACAGGCCGTTGAGAAAGCCCTGGCCGGGAAAGCGGTAGCGGGTGATGGCCAGCCCCGCCGGCACCGCGATGAGCGTCGCCAGGGTGGCCGACAGCGCCGCCAGCTGCAGGCTGTTGTAGAAGGCGGTGAGGAAGTCCGCCCGCTCGAACACGGCGGCGAACCAGCGCAGCGAGAAGCCGGCGGTGGGCAGGCTGAGGGTATTCTCCGGGGTGAAGGCCACCAGGCAGACCACCACCAGCGGCGCCAGCATGAAGACCATCACCAGGGTATGGAAGGCAAGCCCGAGCGGGCCGTTGCGGGTCATGGGTCAGACTCCCAGGGCACGTTTATAGCGGCGTTCCACCAGGCGATTCCAGCCCAGCATCACCAGCAGATTGAGCAGCAGCAGGGCCACCGCCAGGGTGGCGCCCATCGGCCAGTTGAGTTCGGCCAGGTACTGGTCGTAGATCAGGGTGGCGACCATCTTCAAGCGGCGTCCGCCAAGCAGGCCGGGGATGGCGAAGGAGCTGGCGGCCAGGCCGAAGACGATCAGGGTTCCGGAGAGCACCCCGGGCATCACCTGGGGCAGCACGATGCGGCGCAACACCGTCAGGTGACTGGCGCCCAGGGACAGCGCGGCCTGTTCGGCGGCAGGATCGAGTTTCTGCAGCGAGGTCCACACCGGGATGATCATGAAGGGCAGCATCACGTGGACCAGGCCGACGACTACCGCGAAGGGGGTGTAGAGCAGCTTCAGCGGGCGTCCGCCCAGGGCCACGATGGCCTGGTTGACCAGTCCGTCGGCGCCCAGCAGCAGGCTCCAGCCGAAGGCGCGCACCACCACCGAGATCAGCAGCGGCGTCAGCACCAGGATCAGGAAGATCGAGCGCCAGGGCGCGCCCATGCGACTGAGGACGATGGCCTCCGGCACTCCGATCAGCACGCAGAGCAGGGTGACCAGGGCGCTGATCCAGAAGGTGCGCAGGAATATCTCGTAGAAATAGGGATCACCCAGCAGGCTCAGATAGTGGGCCAGGGTGTAGCTGCCTTCCTTGATCCCGGTTTCGTAGTCGAAGACGTTGAAGGACAGCGCCAGGGTCAGCGCCAGGGGCGCCAGCAGCAGTCCGGCAAACAGCACCAGCGCCGGGGCGCTGAGCAGATAGGCGCGGCCGGTGCCGCGCAGCAGGGTGCTCATGCCGCGGCCTCCGCGGCTTCCAGGCGGCGTAGCAGACCGTCGTCCCAGTGCAGCCCGACGCGCTGGCCCTCGTCCAGCGGTGGCAGCCCGTCGTTGCTGCGCAGCACCGACACCTCGCCCAGCGCCGTCTCCAGGCGGTACAGCCACTGGCTGCCAAGGAAGAAGCGGGTCAGCACCCGTCCTTGCAGGCGACCCTCGCCGGCGGGGCGCAGCTCGATCTTTTCCGGCCGCAGCGAGATCGCCAGGGCACCACCGGCGGCGATCTGCGGCCGGCCCTGGGCATCCAGGCTGCCGGGCAGCAGGTTGGCCTTGCCGACGAAATCGGAGATGAATCTGTTGCGCGGATGCTCGTAGAGCCGATAGGGCGCATCCACCTGGGTGATGCGCCCGGCCTCCATCACCACCACCCGATCGCTGATGGACAGCGCCTCGGACTGGTCGTGGGTCACCATCAGGGTGGTGATGCCCACCTCGCGCTGGATGCGGCGGATCTCGAACTGCATCTCTTCACGCAGATGGGCGTCCAGGTTGGACAGCGGCTCGTCCAGCAGCAGCACCGGCGGGGCTATCACCAGTGCCCTGGCCAGGGCCACCCGCTGGCGCTGGCCACCGGAGAGTTCGCGCGGATAGCGCTCGGCGTGCTGGCCCAGGTGCACCAGGCCCAGGGCTTCCTCGACGCGGCGGGCGAGTTCGGCGCCCGCCACCTTGCGCATGCGCAGGCCGAAGGCGACGTTGTCGCGCACCGTCATGTGCGGGAACAGCGCATAGCTCTGGAAGACCACCCCGAGGCCGCGACTGGCCGGCTTGGCGTGGGTGATGTCCTGGCCGTCGAGCAGGATGCGCCCGCTGCTGACCTCGACGAAGCCGGCGATCATCTGCAGGGTGGTGGTCTTGCCGCAGCCGGAGGGGCCGAGCAGGGAGACGAATTCGCCGCGCTCGATGGCCAGGGTCGAACCGGCCACCGCGTAGCTGTCGCCGTAGCGCTTGCTGAGATTGTCGAGAGTCAGGAAAGCCATGGCCGCAATGCTCCTCCGGTCGCGCCCACGGGGACGGTGGGCAAGGTTTTGGCAGGGCGAAAGACAGCCTGGATCTGGACGTTGGCGCTCGCTCGAATGGCGGCGTCCGGTGATTGTGAGTATCGCCCTATGGACCTGAAGGTAAGGGCGACCTAGGATGCAGGACAAGCGGGTTTTTCACTGAATGAACTCTTTTTTCGGATTTATTCATTCAGTGAAATATTTTGGAGTGCTGTAGATGGAAGATTCCATTGAAAGAAAGGCGGTTGGCGGTGAGGTAGGCGTCGGTGCCATCAGCCGGGTGTTCGCCGTGGTGCGCGCCCTGGGCGAGGGCGATCCCGAAGGGGAAAAGGTCACCCGCCTGGCCGAGCGCGTGGGCCTGTCGCAACCCACCACCCACCGGCTGCTGCGCGGCCTGGTGGAAGAGGGCATGGTCGAGCAGTGCGCCCGCAGCAAGAGATACCGCCTGAGCCTGGACTTCTTTGCCTTGGCGGCCCGCGCCGGCCAGGTCGGCAACCTGCGCGACCTGGCGCGGCCGAGTCTGCTGCGACTGTCGGCGTCCCTCGGCGATTCGCTGTTCCTGCTGGCACGCAGCGGCTTCGATGCCATGTGCCTGGATCGCAGCGAGGGGCCCTATCCGATCCGCACCTTCACCGGCGACATCGGCGGTCGCGTGCCCCTGGGCGGTGGCCAGGGCGCCCTGGCGATCCTGGCCTTCCTGCCCGAGGAAGAGCGCGAAGAGGTGATCCGCTACAACCTGCCGCGGCTGCGCGACGCCCATCATTACGACGAGGTGCTGCTGCGCGCCGAGATCGACAATGTCCGCCAGCAGGGCTACGCCGCGCGCAACACCGGGGTGCTGGCCGGCATGGCGGGCCTCGCCGTGCCCATCCTTGACCGCAACGGCCGGGCGGTGGCGGCCCTGAGCGTGGGCACCCTGAGCGAACGCCTCAACGCCCAGCGCCTGCCCACGGTGATCGAACTGCTCCGCCGCGAAGCCGGGGTGATCGCCGCGCGCATCAACCCCTTCGATCCGGTCTTGCGCCGGCCGACCCAGGGGTTTGGTTAAAAAAGCGGACCGGAGCGGGTGTTATTGCCCTTCGCCAGGCGGTCATAGAGCACCACGTTGACCGTGGCCGCCAGATTCATGCAGCCCTGGGTAGGGATGTACACCACGTCTTCGCACCAGTCGCGCAGCTCCTGGCTCAGGGAGCCGTCCTCGGCGCCGAACAGGTAGAGGGCGCGATCGGGATGGGTGTACTCGGGCAACGGTCGGGCGCCGTCCACCAGCTCCACCGCCACCGGCACGCAACCCAGCGGCAGGATGCGGCGCAGGTCGTCGATGTTGATCAGCGGGATGTCCTGGTGGACCTTCTTGGTGTCGGTGACGAAATCCTTGGCGCGGTCGTAGCGGGTGCCGGTATAGAACACCGAGGCCACCCCGTAGCAGCCCGCCGCCCTCATGATGGACCCGACGTTGGACGGCGACTTGGGGTTGCTCAGGCCGATGCAGGCGTATCTCTTGTTGCTCACGTCAGGGGACTCTCGGGAAAACCGCCAGTATAAGGCGTCCATCATCGCGAAAACCGACTAAGATGCGCGCCCGCGTCTCCAGCCTCGAGCCCCTGCGATGTCCGCCACCGCCCTCTACACCGACCTGTCGGCCTACTACGACCTGCTCTGCGCCGACATCGACTACCAGGCGCAGAGCCAGGCGGTGCTGCGCCTGCAGCGGCTGTTCGGCAACGGCGGCAGCCGTCACCTGGATCTCGCCTGCGGCACCGGTCCCCATGTGCGGCATTTTCTCGATGCCGGCTTCCAGAGCAGCGGCCTGGACCTCAATCCGCCGATGCTGGCTCAGGCCGCGCTGCGCTGCCCCGAGGCCCGGTTCTCCTGCCAGGACATGTGCGCCTTCGAGCTGGAGCAGCCGGTCGATCTGATCACCTGCTTTCTCTACTCCCTGCACTACAGCGGCAGCCTCGCACGGCTCCAGGCGTGCCTGGCGCGGGTCCAGGCGGCCCTGACCCCGGGCGGCCTGTTCTGCTTCAACGCCGTCGACAAGCGCCGCATCGACAATGGATCCAGCGTCGGCCACAGCGTCGCGCGGGCCGACGGCCACTTCAGCTTCGCCTCCGCCTGGCACTACCCGGGCGAGGGCGAGCACCAGCAACTCCGTCTGCGCATCGAACGCCGTCACGCCGGCCAGCAGCAGACCTGGCAGGACGAACACCCCATGGTGGCGGTGGACTTCCCCGAACTGCTGGCCCTGCTGGAGCCATACTTCGAGGTCCAGGTGCTGGAGCACGACTATCAGCGCATCGAACCCTGGGCCGGCGAGGCGGGCAATGCGCTGTTCGTCTGCGTCAGGCGCTAGTGGGCATGGGCATGCATCCCGCCATCCACCGCGATCACATCACCCGTGAGGTAGCGCGCCAGCGGTGAGGCGAGAAAGGCCACCACCTGACCCACGTCTTCCGGCTCGCCGAAATAGCCGATGGGAATGTGCCGGGCGATAAAGGCCTGGCGCGCTTCGGGCGTCGGGTGCAGCCGCTGCAGGATCTGCTCGGAATTGATCCGCCCCGGGGCGATGGTGTTGACCGTGATGCCCTCGGCCGCCAGTTGACTCGCCAGCCCCTTGGACCAGAACTGGATCGCCGCCTTGGCCGCCCCGGCGCCGTTCACGTCCCGCGGCTCCATGCTGCCGCTGAAATTGACGATGCGTCCCCAACGTCTTTCGCGCATCCCGCCCAGCAGCGCCTGGGTCAGGCGGCGGGTGGCGGTGAAGTTGAGATTCCAGGCTTCGTCCCAGGCCGCATCGTCCGCCGTTATCGAAAGCGGTCGTGTACCGCCGGCGTTATTGATCAGGATATCCACCCGGCCCAGCCCGTCCTCGGCTTCCCGCGCCAGGCGCTGGACGTCTTCGGCGTCGGTGATATCCGCTGCGATCACCAGCGGCCGGGCATGACCCGCCGCCACGATCTCCTCGGCCAGGGCCTCCAGGGCGTCCCGCCGCCGCGCGGTGATCGCCAGTCGAACGCCTTCGGCCGCCAGGACGCGGGCGATGCCCGTGCCTATGCCCATGCTCGCGCCGGTCACCAGGGCGGTACGGTCGTGCAGTTGCAGATCCATGATCGATTCTCCATTTCAGGGTCGTAGGGTGGAAAACGGCGCAGCCTTTTCCACGGGTTTGGCTGAGTGCAGCGAAGCCCAACACTTCGCCACCTCACCCACGCCACTAGCCTCAACCACCACCCAGATGAGATAAACACCCTCCCAGTGCGAGGATTCCTTAGCAGGAGTGTGGAATGGATCTGCTCGACAGCATGCAGGTGTTCGTCGCCGTGGTGGAGCGCGGCAGCCTGGCCGCTGCGGCCCAGGCGCAGGGCATCTCGCCGACCATGGCCGGCAATCACCTGCGCAGCCTGGAAAAGCGCCTGGGCCTGCAACTGCTGGTGCGCACCACCCGGCGCCAGCGCCTGACCGCCTTTGGCGAGGGCTACTACGCCCGCTGCCGCGAGATCCTCGCCCTGGTCGCCGACACCGACCGCCAGGCCGAAACCCAGCGCCTGGCACCCGCCGGCATCCTGCGCGTGTCGGCGCCGGTGTCCTTCGGTACCTACGGCCTCACGCCACGGCTGGGCGACTATCTGGCGCGGCATCCCCAGGTCACCCTCGATCTGGTGCTGAGCGACCGCGTCCAGGACCTGGTGGAGGAGGGCATCGACATCGCCATCCGCATCGGCGAACTGGCTGATTCCTCCCTGGTGGCGCGACCCCTGGCGCCCTATGTGATGTGGTGCTGCGCCGCGCCCGGCTATCTCGCCCAGCGCGGCAGCCCCGAGCGACTGGCCGATCTGGAGGCCCACGACTGCCTCGGCATGGACCCTCGCGCCCTGAGCCAATGGCGTGCCCAGACCGGCACCCCCTTCGGCCCGCTGCCTCCCGGCCGCCTGCACCTCAGCAACGGCCCCGCTCTGCGCCTCGCCGCCCTGCAAGGCCTCGGCGTCATCCTGCAGCCGGCCTTCCTGCTGCAGGATGACGTCGCCGCCGGCAATCTGGTCCGCCTCTTCCAGGGCCAGGAACTCACCCGCCCCCTGACCGCGCTCTATCCCCAGACGAGATGGCGCTCGGTGACGGTGAGGAGCTTCGTGGAATTCCTGTTAACGGAGTTCACCCCGTAGCGTGGAAGCGGTGGTTGCCTTTTCCACTGATGTCGCCAAATCGTGACCCCGCGTGGCTATTCCCCCCAACGCCCTGTCTCCGCCATAAAGTCTCCACCCCAATCTTGCGGATAGAGCCCCATCCGCACCGCTCGATGAAAACTCGAATAGGGCCAGTCCTCTACCGCGCCGACATGGCCATGCTTGACCGGATTGAAGTGGATGTACTCCACATGACGCTGGTAATCCTGCTCGTCTCTTATCAGGTGCTCCCAGTACCGCCGCTGCCATATCCCGCGTTCACCCCGGGCTCTTTGCGTCGCCGTACGCCCTTCACCTACTGGCAGGCGTTTCGAGAAACCGAACTTGATCACCTTCCAGCGCAAGGCGAAATTCGCATCGCCCTCCGGCAGGGTCCAGATGCAATGCAGATGATCGGGGAGGGTGACCCAGGCATCGATATGAAAGGGATGGCGCAACTGCGTTGCCCGCACTGTCTCGCGGAGCAGATCAATATGGCGTGTCAGCAGATCGCTACGCCGATCCGTCAGGACAACGGTGAAAAAATAGGAAGCCCCCGGAACACGGGCACGACGAAATCGAGACATGGCAGCTCTTCCTTGAGCAGAGACAGAAACGATAGCTCACCCGTAGCGTGGAAAACGGCGCAGCCTTTTCCACTAGTGCCCCCAGCGCACGGCCTCAAAGCTCCCGCGTGGATAAGCTTCGCGTTG
>NZ_BBIT01000019.1 GCF_000730625.1 Pseudomonas oryzihabitans NBRC 102199
TGCTGCTGATCCCGGGGCAAAGTCGGTGGCCTGTTGGGCTTCGACGATAAGGCCGTCTCAACCCAACCCATGGTGCTATTCCGTAGGTCGGGTTGAGCGCAGCGAAGCCCAACAAAAAGGCGCCAGACCCTACCGCTGCATGCCCCACTTCTTCACCGTCAGCCGTTCCAGGGTGGCGAAGACCAGGCCCTCCACCAGCAGGCCGATGATGATCACCGCGGCGAGGCCGGCGAAGACGCGGTCGGTGTAGAGCTCGTTGCGATTCTGGAAGATGTACCAGCCCAGGCCGCCCTTGCCGCTGGAGGCGCCGAACACCAGCTCGGCGGCGATCAGGGTGCGCCAGGCGAAGGCCCAGCCGATCTTCAGACCCGAGACGATGGCCGGGAGCGCCGCCGGGATGAGGATCAGCCCGACGTACCGCAGGCCCTTGAGACCGTAGTTGCGCCCGGCCATGCGCAGGGTGTCGGAGACGCCGAGAAAACCCGAATAGGTGTTGAGCGCCATGGGCCAGAGCACCGAATGCACCAGCACGAACACCAGGCTGTTCTCGCCGAGGCCGAACCAGAGCAACGCCAGGGGCAGCAGGGCGATGGCCGGCAGCGGATTGAACATCGAGGTCAGGGTGCCGAGCAGGTCGCGACCGAACTGGGTGGAGACGGCCAGGGCGCTCAGCGCCAGGGCCAGGACCACGCCCAGCAGATAGCCCTTGAGCAGGGTGCCGAGGGAGATGGCGACCTTGGCCGGCAACTCGCCGGTCGCCAGGCCATCCCAGAAGGCCGCGGCGGTCTGCAGGAAGCTGGGCAGCAGCAGGTCGTTGCCCTGCCAGCGGGCGGCCACTTCCCAGGCCAGCATCAGGATCGCCAGGATCACCAGCTTGCGCAGCCAGGCCTGGCTCCACAGGCGCGTCGCCAGGGGTAGCTCGACCGCCAGCGGCAAATCGTCGAGGGGCGCGAGGTCCCGTTGGTATTCGGCCCGCACCGGGGGCTGTCGAGTCATGGGTCTACCTCGAAACTAGTAGGAAATGCGGCCCTGGACGATGGCCTGCTGCAGGCGCAGGCGCTCGTCGGCGACCTCCGGTGGCAGGGTCTGGACGTCGTCGGGGAACAGCAGGTTGTGGATGCGCAGTGCGGTGCTCTGGAATTCGGCGCCGCCGAAGTCCTCGAGGCCGAACTGGTGGCAGTTGAGTTCCGCGCGGACCCTGCCCGGATGGGGCGACAGGAGCAGGATGCGATTACCCACCACCAGCGCCTCTTCGATGGAATGGGTGACGAACAGCAGGGTGAAGCGCACCTCGTCCCAGAGCGCCAGCAATTCTTCCTGCATCTTGCGCCGGGTCAGGGCATCCAGGGCGGCGAAGGGTTCGTCCATCAGCAGGATCTTGGGCTGCATGGCCAGGGCGCGCGCGATGGCCACCCGCTGCTTCATGCCGCCGGAAAGATGATGCGGATAGGCATCGACGAAGCGCGCCAGGCCGACCTTGTCCAGGTAGTGCAGCGCCCGCTCGCGCGCCTCGCCACGACTGGCCTGGCGACTGGCGAGCAGCGGGAACATGGTGTTCTCCAGCACCGTCTTCCACGGTGGCAGCTGATCGAATTCCTGGAACACCACGATGCGGTCCGGTCCCGGGCCCTTGATCGGCTGGCCATCCAGGCGGATCTCGCCATGCAGCGGCGGCAGAAAGCCCGCCACCGACTTGAGCAGACTGGACTTGCCGCAGCCGGACGGGCCGAGCAGGACGAAACGGTCGGCGCCATGCACCTCGAAGGACACCTGGTGGGTGGCCCGCACCCGACGCTCGCGGGTGCGGTATTCGAGGTCGAGATCCTGCACCTGCAGCAAGGGCTGGGTCTGCGCCAGGGTCAGGTGCGGGCGGGAAGCGAGAGGAGCGTTCATGGTCGTCTCCTCCCTCAGAAAGGCGCATCGCCCTGGATGGTGGTGCGATACAGCTTGCGCCTCATATGGTTGGGGCAGCCGGCCGCCAGGTGCAGCAGCGAGCGATTGTCCCAGAACACCAGATCATCGGGCTGCCACTGGTGGCGATAGAGGTGCTCGGGCTTGACGCTGTGGGCGTACAGCTCGGCCAGCAGCTCGCGACTCTCGTCTTCCGGCAGGCCGACGATATGGGTGGTGAAGCCCTCGCTGACGAACAGCGCCTTGCGGCCGTTCTCCGGATGGGTGCGCACCACCGGATGCACCACCGCCTTGACCTCGGCCAATTGCGCGGCGGTCAGGGTCGGCCGCCAGTTGCCCTCGAACTTGGGCTTGGCATAGGTGGCGGTGTAGGAATGCTCGGCCTGCAGACCGTCGAGCTGGCGCTTGAGCGCCTCCGGCAGGGTGTCGTAGGCCAGGTGCATGTTGGCGAAGATCGTATCGCCGCCCTCCTCCGGCAACTCCTGGGCATGCAGCATGGAACCCAGGCTCGGCAGCTCCTTGTAGGAGAGATCCGAGTGCCAGAACTTGCCGGCGTCGCCCAGGCCGATCGGCTGACCGTCTTCGACGATGTTGGAGACGATGAGGATCTCCGGGTGGCCGGCCAGGTGGAATTGCTTGAGCACATGGATCTGCAACTCGCCGAAGCGCCGACTGAAGGCGATCTGCTCCTCGGGGGTGATGCGCTGGTCGCGAAACACCACCACATGGTGGTCCAGGTGGGCGCGATGGACGCGGGCGAAGTCGTCGGCATTGAGCGGCCGGGCCAGATCGATGCCGAGGATCTCGGCACCCAGGTTGCCGAAGGGACGGATCTCGAAAGTCTGGCCGGCGGCCGGACGGGGGGATGCGAGAGTCATTGGAGTTTTCTCCTTGGTGGTCCAGCTCAGCTGCCGGGACGCTCGTGGGCTTCGGGGAAGAAGTAGTCCTGCCAGGAGGCAGCCTGGTGTTTCAGCACGCCCAGCTCATGCAGCTTCTGGGCGTAGACGAAGGTGCGCTGTGGTTCGACGGTGAAGTCGATCTCCGGGTCTTCGACGATGCGCTGCACCAGGGCCAGCGGCAGCTTGGAGTTCTCCACGCGGATATAGGCCTCGGCCGCGGCCGCCTTGTTGGCGCGGATGAAGGCCGCGGCTTCCACCAGGGCGTCGTAGAAGGCGCGGTAGGTCTTGGGATTCTCGTCGTGGAATTTCTCGGTGGTGTAGAGCACGTTGAAGGTGCCCGGTCCGCCGAGGACGTCGTAGCTGCTGAGGATGCGGTGGACCCGGGGATTCTCCAGCGCCTGGTACTGGAATGGCGGGCTGGAGAAGTGGGTGGTGATCTCCGCGCCGCCCGCCATCAGGGCGGCACTGGCATCGGGGTGCGGCAGACTCACGCTGATGGCATCGAATTTCCTGAACTGGGCGTCGCCGAAGACCTTGGCCGTTTCGATCTGCAGGGTGCGCGACTGGAAGCCCACGCCCGCCGCCGGCACGGCGATGCGGTCCTGGTCGGTCAGATCCTTGATCGACCTGACCTCGGCGCGATTGCTCAGCAGGTAGTTGGGCATGGCGCCCAGGGCGGCGATGGCCTTGACGTTCTGCCGTCCGCGGGTGCGATCCCAGACGGTCAGCATCGGCGGCACCCCGGCGGAGACCACGTCCAGCGAGCCGGCCAGCAGCGCCTCGTTCATGGCGGTGGCGCCGGAGATGCTGTTCCAGTCCACCTGGATGTCCAGGCCGGCGGCCTTGCCGTGCTTTTCGATCAACTGCCGATCGCGCACCACGTCGAGGATCAGATAGCCGATGCCGAATTGCTGGGCGATGCTGATCCTGCCCTCGGCGGCGGCACCGCCTGCGAAGCCCAGGGCACCCACCACCGCGGCGATCACCGCCAAGCCCTTCCCTACCCTGCTCATCATCCCGCTCCGTGCCGACTGGCCATCCGAAAGCGTTATAGGCTAATGAGCTGTTATAACTTTTGGTAAAGACGGAATTTGACTAACGATATGCAGTGACGGCGCAGCTCAGGTGCGCCGTCACTTGGGAGCTGCCATGGAGCGGGTCCAGGGCAGCTGGCGAAGCTCAAGCCGTGACGGCGCGCCGCGCCAGCAACTGACCCACCGCCAGCACGAAGACCGCGCCGACCGCCCCTGCCACATAGGGTACCCAGTGCACATCGGCAAAGCCCAGCCAGCCCTGCAGCAGTTCGTCGCTGGCGATCAGCTTGCCGGCGATCCAGCCCAGCAGCGCCGCGCCGGCCACCACCAGCCAGCGAAACCTTTCCATGAGCTTCAGGATGAGCTGGCTGCCGAAGATGATGATGGGAATGCTGATGAGCACCCCGGCGATGGCCAGGCCCAGGTGCCCCTGGGCGGCGCCCGCCACGGCGATGACGTTGTCCAGGCTCATCACCACGTCGGCCACCATGATGATCCAGATGGCCTGGCCCAGGGTGGTACCGGCCTTGACGTTGGCCTCGTCCTCTTCGGGCATCAGCAACTTGATGCCGATCCACAGCAGCAGCACGCCTCCGACCACCTTGAGCAGCGGCCAGCCCAGCACATAGCTGGCGACGAACAGCAGCAGGATGCGCAGGATCACGGCGCCGGCGACACCGCCGAGAATGGCCTTGCGTCGTTGCGCATCCGGCAGGCGCCGGCAGGCCAGGGCGATCACCACGGCGTTGTCGCCGCCGAGCAGGATATCGATGATGACGATCTGCAGGAGACCGGTGAGAAAGGCGGGATCGGACAGGGTGGCGAGCAAGATCGACCTCGAAGCTAAGGGTGCTGGGACAGGCATTGGGCAGCAGGAGCCGTCGATGATTTCATCGGGCCCCTGCCGCGGCGCCAAGAATAGCGCCCCAAGCTGTCATCCAGCCGACGAAACGGCGCCGCGGATCGATTCCGCCTGGCGCCGGGCGGCCCTTCAGCCGCCCGTCGAGGGCGCGCCGATCCGCACGTCGCCCTGCCCGCTGGCCGCCAGCGCGCGGGCTACCAGGCCGCTGCGCAGTTGCTCATCGAGAAAGTCCTGCGCGAAGGCCGCTGCGGCGGTGCGCCCCTTGGGTACGGCCATGGCCTGGCGGATCTCGGTGAAGCTGTCGGCCAGCACCCGATAGCCCGGATGAGCCGCGGCATAGGCTTCCAGGGGTTGGCGCACCCCGGCGGCGGCGTCCAGGCGCTGATCGACGAACCAGTCGATGGCCGCTGGCGAGGTGGGCGCTCGCACCAGCTCCGCCTGGGTCAGGGTGCGACTGAGATAGAGGTCATAGGCCGCGCCCTGCCCCACGGCGATGCGGCGCCCGGCCTGGTCCAGCTCGGCCACGCCCTGGGCCGGATCGTCCGCGCGCAGCAGGTAGGTGCCCTCGATGATGACATAGGGTTCGCTGAAGGCGATCTGCGCCGCGCGTACCGGTTCGATGGCGAGAAAAGCCAGGTCCCAGGCGTCTTCCTGCAGCGCGGCAAAGACCTTGCCGGCGGCGTCATGGGTCGTGAACTGCACCGGCACGCCCAGGCGCTCGGCCAGCGCCCGGGCCAAGGCCACCGAGACGCCGGCCGGCTCGCCATCGGCGCCGCGTTGTGCCAGCACCGGATTGCCGTAGTTGATCGCGGTGCGAAGAACGCCCTGGGGGGCCAGTTCGGCCAATACCGCTGCGGATGGGCTCATGGAAGCTCCTTGGAGGGGTCGACTGTCGGGGTGCGGCTGGGGCTCGCCGCGGCCATCCGATACTGCCCGCTCGCGAGCGATTGCGCACGCCTTCGTCGACCCTTCCGTGCTCGTTGCCTCACACCCTGAGCCGCTGCAATTCCCCATAGGCCTCGGCGGCCTGGGCCAGCAAGGCGGGGGCTCGCCTTTCACGCGGATGGGGCGCCGCCACGGCGAAGCGGCGCTGCACGCGGGAGGGCGCGCCGCCCAGGACCAGGACGCGGTCGCCCAGGTAGAAGGCCTCGTCCAGGTCGTGCGTCACCAGCAGCACGCCGATGTGATACCGGGCGACCAGGCGCAGCACCAGGTCCTGCAACTGCCAGCGGGTGAAGGCGTCCACCGCGCTGAACGGCTCGTCGAGCAACAGCAGCCGTGGGCGACCATAGAGTCCGCGGGCGATGGCGACCCGCTGGGCCATGCCGCCGGAGAGTTGCTTGGGCAGCAAGGCGCCCTGCCCCTCCAGCCCGACGTCACTGAGCAACTGCGCCGTCCAGGCACGATCGAAGCGCGCGCCGTCGGCGAAACCGACGTTGGCCGCCACGTCCAGCCAGGGCATCAGCCGCGGCTCCTGGAACACCACGCCGACGCCCTGGCTGGCCGCGGCCAGGTTCATGTGGCCACTGAAGGCGTCGTCCAGCCCGGCGGCGATGCGCAGCAGGGTGCTCTTGCCGCAGCCACTGGCACCCAGCAGGCTGACCACCTCGCCGGCGGCCAGGGTCAGGTCGACGCCTTCCAGCACCCGACGCCCGGCAAAGGCCTTGCCGATGCGTTCGAGAGACAGCAGGGGTTCGCTCATCACTGGCCACCCTGGTAGGTGTCGCGCCAGGCCAGCGCCCGGCGTTCCAGGCGCAGCAGCAGTTCGTCACTGAGCTTGCCGAGCACCGCCAGCACCAGGATGGCGGCGATGACCACGTCCGGTCGCGAGGTCTCCCGACCGTCGCTGAGCAGGTAGCCCAGGCCGGCGGTGGCGGCGATCAATTCGGCGGCCACCAGGAACATCCAGCTCATGCTCAGGGCTCCGCGCAGGCCGGTGAACAGACTGGGCAAGGCGGCCGGCAGCAGGATGCGGCGGATCAGCGCCGGGCGTGACAGGCGATAGAGGCGCCCCACTTCCACCAGGCGGCGATCGACGTCGCGGATGCCGCTGACCAGCGCCAGGTACAGTGGAAAGAAGGCACCCAGGGCGATCAGCACGATCTTGGGCGTTTCATCGATACCCAGCCAGAGCAGCAGCAGGGGCACCCAGGCCAGGCTGGGAATGGCGCGCAGCGCCTGGAACAGCGGATCGAGATAGGCCTCGGCGCGGCGCGACAGTCCGACCCAGGCGCCGATCAGCAGCGCCAGACCCGCGCCCAGGGCGAAGCCACTGGCGACCCGCGCCAGACTGGCCGCCAGGTGCCGCCACAACTCCCCTTCCCCCAGCAGCCACAGGGTCCGCAGCACCTCGCTCGGCGGTGGCATCTGGTAAGCCGGCAGCCAGCCCAGGCGCACCACCGCTTCCAACGTCACCACCAGCCCCAGGGGCAGCACGGCGCCGCGCCAGCGGCCACCCGCGCCGCGGGCGGGTCGGGCGGCCTGGACCAGCGGCGCGGCCTGGGTCAGTTCATCACTCACGGCGCGGTCGCCTTGGCCACGGCGGGTTCGGCCTTGATCACCGCCTGGGCCAGCGCGGGCTGGACCAGGGCATCGACCGCCGCGACAGCGTCCACGCCAGGGCGTACCAGACCTTCCTCAGCCAGCAGCGGCGCGGCGCCCTTGAGCGCGGCGACGAATTGCGGACCGGGCAGCGGCTGGCTGAAATCGGTACGGGCGAGCTGGCGCTGGGCGACTTCCAGCGGCAGGCCGGACGCCTTGGCCAGCAACTCGGCGGTCTCCTGGGGATGGGCCAGGGTCCAGTGGCGCGCGTCCTCATAGGCGCCCAGCACCGCCTTGACCAGCTCCGGCTGGGCCTTGGCGAAGGCCTCGGTGGTGCTCAGCACGCCATAGCTGTTGAAGTCGAGATTGCGATAGAGCAGGCGCGAGCCCGCCTGCAATTCGCTGGCGGCCATGTGCGGATCGAGCCCGGCCCAGGCATCCACCTGGCCGCGCTCCAGGGCGGCGCGACCGTCCGGGTGCTGGAGATGGACGATGTCCACGTCGCCTTTCTTCAAGCCTGCCTCGCGCAGGCTGCGCAGCAGGAACAGATAGGGATCGGTGCCCTTGGTCGCGGCGATCTTCTTGCCCTTGAGATCGGCCAGGGACTTGAGCGGCGAATCCTTGGGCACCACCAGCGCGGTCCATTCCGGGCGACTGGCGAGATAGAGGGTTTCGATCGGGGCGCCATTGGCGCGGCTGAGCAGCGCTGCGAGCCCCGCGGTGGAGGCGAAATCGGTGCTGCCGCTGTTGAGGTATTCCAGCGAGCGATTGCTGCCCTGGCTGAACACCCAGCGCACGGCGATGCCCTGCTCGCCAAGGCGCTTTTCCAGCAGGCCCTGCTCCTTGAGCACCAGGCTGGTGGGGGCGTAGTAGGCGTAGTCCAGGCGGACTTCCTTGGGCGGTGCGGCCTGCGCCAGCAGCGCGCTGCCGAGCAGGGCCAGGCCGGCGGCCCAGCGTAGCGTGGTCTTGTGCATCTCGAGTTCCTTGTCGACTAGCGGGAGGTCAGGGGGGCGCTGGGGGTCCAGAGGTCCACGGCGCTGGCGTCCACGGCGGTGGGTAGCAGCTTGGCCGCATGGAAGGCATCGGCGATGCGCTGCTGCTCGCCGAGGGCGGCGCGGCTGACCGGCTGGACATCGTAGGTGCGGCGGCGGTTGGCCAGCTCGACGGTAGCCTCGTCCAGGCGACCCCACTGCGGACCAAGAATCCGTGCCGCCTCGGCGGGGTGTTGCTTCACCCACTGCCCCGTGCGCTGCAGCTCGGCGAACACCAGGCCCAGCACCTCGGGATGGGCCTGGGCATAGGGCGTGGCGGCCAGGTAATAGCGCTGGTAGCTGGCCAGGCCCTCGCCCGAGGCGAGGATGCGAACGTGCTGCTGGCGCTGGGCGCTGGCGACGAAGGGCTCCCAGGTCACCCAGGCATCCACCCTGCCATTCTCCAGGGCGGCGCGACCGTCCGCCGGGGTGAGATAGGCCGGCTGGATATCGGCGAAGGTCAGCCCGGCCTTCTGCAGGGCGGCGATCAGCAGGTAGTGGCTACCGGCGGCCTTGGTCACGGCGACGCGCTTGCCCTTGAGATCGGCGAGGGTCTGCAGCGGCGAGCCCTCCGGGACCAGGATGGCCTGGGCCTGGGGCGATGGCGTTTCCCGGGCGAAATAGGTGAGCTTGGCACCCGCCGCCTGGGCGAACACCGGCACGGTGTCGGCGACGTCGGCGGAGAGATCCACATTGCCGACGTTGAGAGATTCCAGCAGCGGCAGGCCGCTGGAGAACTCATGCCAGCTGACGGTGATGCCCTTGGCTGCCAAATCCCGCTCCAGGGTGCCTTGCTCCTTGAGCAGCACCAGCAGGGTGGAGGATTTCTGGTAGCCGATACGCAGGCTGGTATCGGCCTGGGCGGCGCAGGCGAGGCCCAGCAGACCCAGGGCGAGCAGCCCGCGGCGGAGACCTGCGCGGAACGAATAGCGGATAGCGGCCATGAATGCCTCAGCGAGCGGCGAATGAATGGCCGCCACGATAAGGAATAAGCAAAGGTCAGATTAATACCGATTTGGAATTTGGTTAGAGGGGACTGCCCTACCAAGACAGCCCTAACGTTATTCCGAAAGGCTATTTAAAGCCTGGTCTATCTGAAAGCTAACGTATAACCACCGGACCACCGGATCTCTCCTTTCGCCTTGAACCCGAGGATCCCATGGCTGTGCTCCGGACTCTTCTCCCCATGGGGGCACCCACCCCATGACCGCTCCCGCCAAGCAGGTGCTGCTCAACGCCTTCAACATGAACACCGTGGGCCATATCAACCATGGCCTCTGGACCCATCCGCGTGACACCTCCAGCCGCTATCACACCCTCGGCTACTGGACCGAGCTGGCCCAGCTGCTGGAGCGCGGCCTGTTCGATGGGCTGTTCATCGCCGACATCCTGGGCGTCTACGACGTCTACGGCGGCAATGTCGACCTGACCCTGCGCGAATCCATCCAGCTGCCGGTCAACGACCCCTTCCTGCTGGTCTCGGCCATGGCCGCCAGCACCCGGCATCTGGGTTTCGGCCTCACCGCCAACCTCACCTACGAGCCGCCCTATCCCTTCGCCCGCCGCCTTTCCACCCTGGATCACCTGAGCGAAGGCCGCGTCGGTTGGAACATCGTCACCGGCTACCTGGACAGCGCCGCCCGCGCCATGGGCCTGGACAAACAGATCGCCCACGACCGCCGCTACGACCAGGCCGACGAATACCTGGAAGTGCTCTACAAGCTGCTCGAAGGCAGCTGGGCCGATGATGCGGTGGTCCGGGATCGTGTCCAGCGGATCTATGCCCGCCCCGAGCGGGTGCGCAAAGTCGCGCACCATGGCGAATTCTTCGATGTCGAGGGCTATCACCTCTGCGAGCCCTCGCGGCAACGCACCCCGGTGCTGTTCCAGGCCGGCTCCTCGGACCGCGGCCTGGCCTTTGCCGGGCGCCATGCCGAATGCGTGTTCATCTCCGGGCAGGACCAGGCCGCCACCCGCGCCCAGGTCGACCGAGTGCGGGGCGCGGCAGTGGCCGCCGGCCGCCGCGCGGATGACGTCAAGCTGTTCATGGGCCTCACGGTCATCGTCGCCCCCACCGCTGCCGAAGCCCGCGACAAGCACGCCGAATACCTGCACTACGCCAGCCCCGAGGCCGGGGTTGCCCACCATTCGGCCTCGGTGGGCATAGACCTCGCCGCCTATGGCCTCGACGAACCCATCCGCCCGCAACGGACCGAGGCCATCGAATCGGCGCTCAAGCGCCTGGTGGCCAAGGACGCCGGCTGGACCCGCCGCAAGCTGCTGGAGCAGCACGCCCTCGGTGGCCGCTACACCGCCCTGGTCGGCGATCCCGGGCAGGTGGCCGATGCCCTGCTCGGCTGGATCGACGAAACCGGGCTGGACGGCTTCAACCTGGCGCGCACCGTCACCCCCGAGTGCTACGGCGACTTCATCGATCTGGTGATCCCGGAGTTGCAGAGCCGGGGTCGCTACAAGACCGCCTATGCCGAGGGCAGCTTCAGACACAAGCTGTTCGGCCGCGGCGACCACCTCGACACCCGCCATTTCGGCAGCCATTTCCGCCAGGCCTGACCCTTCAAGGACGCCCCATGACCCGCCTCAAGCCCCTGCTCTTCGCCCTCGGCCTCTTCAGCACCGCAGCCCTGGCCGCGCCGCTCAAGATAGGCACCACCGCCGCCTTCGCCCCGCCGCTGGAGGTCGCGGTGCAGGAGGCCAAGGCCGCCGGGGTGGACGTGGAGATCGTCGAATTCAGCGACTGGATCGCCCCCAACACCAGCCTCGCCAACCACGACATCGACGCCAACTACTACCAGCACATCCCCTTCCTGGAAAACGCCAAGCGCACCGCCGGCTATGACCTGGTAGCGGTGGCGCCGGGGATCATCAACAACGTCGGGCTCTATTCGAAGAAGTACCGCACCCTGGCCGAGGTCCCCAAGGGCGCGCGGGTGGCCATCGCCAACGATGCCATCAATGGCGGCCGTGGCCTGTTGCTGCTGGAGAAGGCCGGCTTCATCACCCTCAAGCCCGGCGTCGGCTACCACGCCACCCTGGCGGACATCACCGGCAATCCGCGCGACATCCAGATCGTCGAACTGGAAGCCGTGCAGCTGGCCCGCTCGCTGGACGACGTCGACGTGGCCCAGGGCTATCCGCACTACCTGCGCCTGGCCAAGACCATCGACCCCAACCAGGCCCTGCTCTTCGATGGCCTCGACCACCCCGAGTACGTCATCCAGTTCGTCGCCCGCCCGGACAACAAGGACGATCCGCGCCTGGCCAAGCTGATTGATCTCTATCAGCACTCGCCCAAGGTCCGCGCCGCCCTGGACCAGGCCCACGGCACCCTCTACCAGCCGGGCTGGAAGGACTGACTGGCGCCCCATTCTGTTGGCGAGAACGGCACCTGGAGCGTCAGAGCTTCTCCACGACGAAGGCGCAGCGTCCACGGTTGCGCCCGCCGTCGGGCAGGTCCATGAATTCGTCGATGAGGATGCGCACGCCCTGCCCCAGCAGTAGGGCGCGCAGTTCCTCGGGCGGATGGGAGTCATAGAAGAACGGCTGGTCGAACATGGTATCGACGAAGGCATCCGCCGCCGAGCCGCCCGCCGTCAACATCAGCCGCCCCCCTTGCGGAAGCCCGGCGATCACCCGCGCCAGGAGCGTCGCGTGCCAGCGGCGCTCCAGATGGAACAGCGCATCCCACAGCAGCGCGCCCTGGTAGGGTTCGGCGCAGGCATAGGTTTCCAGCCGCGCCTCGATCCAGCGCTGCTTGGGAAATTCCCGCCGCGCATGGGCCAGCATGGCGGCCGCCTGATCGACCCCGAGCACGCGATGCCCCTGGGCGAGGATGGCGGCGGCGACCGGCGTGCCGGTGCCGCAGCCCAGATCGAGCAGGGTGGCGCCGGGTTCGAGCTTTTCCAGGAGCACCTTCAGGTAGCGACGCTCGTCGTCCCTGAGGCTGACGCGGGCCTGGCGAAAGCTGTCGGCGATGGCGTTGTAGGAGGTCTTGTTCATGGCGTGGGCTCCCTGGTCGTTCCGGGAGCTTAGCCCACCCCCAGGTAGGCCGCCTGCACCGTCTCGTGCGTCAGACCCATGCCGGGCACGCCGGACTGCACCACCCGCCCGCTTTCCAGCACGAAAGCCTGGTGGGCGTAGTCGAGGGCGATGGCGCTGTTCTGCTCGGCCATCAGCACGCTCAGGCCCTCCTCGCGGTTGAGCCGGGCGACGCTTGCGAAGATCTCCTCCACCAGCAGCGGCGCCAGGCCCATGGAGGGTTCGTCCAGCAGCAGCAGGCGGGGCCGCGCCATGAGTGCACGACCCAGGGCGATCATCTGCTGCTCGCCGCCCGAGGTCAGACCCGCCAGCTGCCGGCGCTTGCTGGCCAGGCGCGGAAACCAGGCATAGATGCGCTCCAGTTCCGCGCGCTGCGCAGCGCGCCCGAGGCGGCGGACGAAACCGCCGCTGAGCAGATTTTCCTCCACGCTGAGCCGCCCGAAACAGTGGCGCCCTTCCAGCACCTGGACCAGTCCGGCGCGGACCCGGGCATCGGCCGACAGGCCCGCGAGGTCCCGCCCTTCGTAGCGAATGGCGCCGCGGACCAGAGCGCCGCGGGCGGCGCCGAGCAGCCCGGAGAGGGCCTTGAGGGTGGTGCTCTTGCCGGCGCCATTGGCGCCCAGCAAGGCCACGATCTGGCCCTGGCCGACCTCCAGACTGACGCCATCGACGGCGAGGATGGCGCCGTCGTAACGGACTTCGATGGCCTCGACCGCCAACAAGGGGGTGGTCGTCATGGGTCAGCTCTCCTTGCTGCAATCACGGGGGGTTATGCCCTTTTCCTTGGCGTACTGCCGGGCCGAGGCCTCGATGATGGGCCGCAGGAAGGCGCGATCGGCCTGCACCCAGTCGCTCACCAGTTGCCACTGCTCGCCATCCCACTGCTGGATGCGGATGGCGCCGCCGCCTTCGTGGTCGGCGCAGGAGAGCTTGAGCGGCTGCACCAGTCCCTTGGCGCCCAGGGCCTGCAGGCGGGCGTCGTCCAGCTTCAGGTGTTCGAAGCCCCAGCGCACCTGCTCGCCGCTGAGGGGCTTGTCGCCATACTTGGCCTGGGCCAGGCGCAAGGCCTCGACATTGAGGATCCCGTTGACCACGCCGAGGTTGTAGTAGACGGTGCCGAAACGCTTGGGATCGGCCAGGTCGCTCTGCCCCTTGGCCACCACGTCGCGTTCGATGCCCTGCAGCACCGGGAAGGCGGTGCCCGAAGGGTGGGTGGTGATGGCCAGGAAGCCCTTGGCCGCCGCGCCAGCCGGACGCACGTCTTCCTCGGAGTTGCTCCAGATGTTGCCGATGATGTGGTCAACCGGGAAGCCGACTTTCTGCGCGGTCTTGATAGCCACCGGGTTCATCACCCCCCAGCCACGCAGGATCACCCAGTCGGGCTTGAGGCGGCGAATATTGAGCCACTGGGATTGCTGTTCGTTGCCCGGATGGGGCACTTCCAGCAGGGTCAGCTCGAAGCCGTAGCGATCCGCCAGCTTCTGCAGGACCTCGTTGGTTTCCTTGCCATAAGGCGAGCCGTGGTAGAGGGTGACGATCTTCTTGCCCTTGAGGCTGGCCTCGCCACCGCCCTGCTGGCCTATCCAGTTGAGGATGGCCGAGACCTCCGAATAGGGGTTGAGCTGCAGCGGGAAGACATAGGGAAAGACGCTGCCATCGGTGGAGTCGGTGCGACCGTGGTTGATGGTGATCAGCGGCAGGCGGTCGGCGGTGGACCTTTCCAGGGTGGCGTAGGCGATGCCCACCGACAGCGGGTTGGTGGCAGCGGCGGGCGCGCCGTCATGGCCGTTCTTCAGGCGCTCGTAGCACTCCACGCCCTTCTCGACGATGTACTCGGTCTCGCACTCGCTCCACACCAGCTTGACGCCATTCACCCCGCCATTGGCGTTGACGTATTTCATGTAGTCGATGAAGCCGCCGAAGAAGCCGGTGCCGCCCGCCGCATAGGGGCCAACCCGATAGCTCTGCAACGGGAAGTATTGCTCGCCCGCGGCCTGGGCCGGGCCGAAGCTGCTGAGGCCCAGGGCCAGGACGAGGCTGCCGAGCAGATGACGTTTGAACATGGAGACTTTCCTTGTGGGGCTGGAGCGCCGGCGGGCCTTCCCGCCGGCAGGGAGTGAAGTCAGCGGCGCTGCAGGCGTTGCCAGCCACGCGTGGCGAGTCGGGCCAAGCCCTCGGGTTCCTTGATCAGTACCAGGATGATCAGGGCGCCGAAGACCATCTTTTGCAGGTTCTCCAGCTGGCCCGCGGCGATGAAGTCGCCCGGCAGCCAGCCGGCCAGGTTGGAGAGCAGCAGCGGGAACAGCACGATGAAGGCCGCGCCATAGAGGCTGCCGGCCAGGCTGCCCAGGCCGCCGAGGATGACGATGAAGAGGATCTGGAAGGAGCGACTCAGGTCGAAGCCATGGGGCTCCACGGTGCCCAGGTAGGTAAAGGCCCAGAGCGCCCCGGCGATGCCGAGGTAGAAGCCGCTCAGGGCGAAGGCCAGCAGCTTGGCCCGCACCACCGACAGGCCCATCACCGCAGCGGCGGTTTCCCGGTCGCGCACCGCCATCCAGGTACGGCCGAGTTCGCCGTGCACCAGTCGCGCGGCGAAGGCGAACAGCACCAGGACCACTAGCAGGGTGGCCAGGTAGCGATCCAGCGGCCCGCCGAAATCCTGGCCCAGCAGCACCAGCGGCGGCGCACTGATCACCCCCGAGGCGCTGCCATGGGAAAACCAGTCGAAGCGGGTCAGGGCCCAGAGGACGAAGAACTGCGCCGCCAGGCTGGAGACGATCAGGTAGAAGCCACGGATCCTCAGGCTGGGCAGGCCGAACAGCAGGGACACCAGGGCCGCCAGCAGGCCGCCGGCGAACAGGCACAGCGGCAGGGGCCAGCCCATGCGTACCTGCAGGTTGTAGGTGGCGAAGGCGCCGACCGCCATGAAGGCGGCCGAACCCAGCGACAGCTGCCCGGCATAGCCGGTGAGCAGGTTCAGTCCTAGCCCGGCCAGGGCCAGTACCAGGAAGGGAATCAGCAGGGCATTGAACAGATAGTCGCTGCCGACCCAGGGCAGCACGCCAAAAGCCAGCATCAGGAAGGCGGCCAACGCCAGGCGCGCGGGTCGCACAGCGGGTGCACGGGAGGCCAGCGGACGCGCCGTCAGGGCGTCGAGGGAAGTGCTCATGGAAGGTCCTCTAGACGCGCTCGACCACGGGTTCGCCGAACAGGCCAACCGGTCGAATCAGCAGGAATACCAGGGCGAAGGCATAGGGAAACCAGTTCTCCAGACCACCGCCGATTAGAGGGCCGAGATAGACCTCGGCGAGTTTTTCGCTGGCGCCGATCAGCAGGCCGCCGACGATGGCCCCGGTGACCGAGGAGAAGCCGCCGATGATCAACACCGGCAGCGCCTTGAGCACGATCAGCGACAGCGAGAACTGCACCCCCAGCCGTGCGCCCCAGAGCATGCCCGCCACCAGGCCGACGCAACCGGCCACCGCCCAGACCAGCGCCCAGATGCGCGGCAGACGGATACCCACCGCCTGGGCCGCCAGGGGATCATCGGCCACGGCGCGCAGCGAGATGCCCAGGCGGGTGCGCTCGAACAGCAGCGACAGTCCGATCACCAGCACCGCCGCCACCGCCGCGGCAAACAGGTCGAAGCTCGACAGCAGCAGCTCGCCCAGCTCCAGCGGACGGTCCTCGATACCCAGGTCCAGGCCGTGCACCTGGGCGCCCCACAGCGCCTGGGCGGCGCCCTCGATGAAATAGGCCAGGCCCAGGGTGGCCATGAACAGCACCAGCGGCGAGCGATTCACCAGCGGCCGCAGCACCGTGCGCTCCACCACCACCGCCAGCAGGATCATGACGCCCAGCGTGACCAGCAGCGCCAGCCAGCCGGGCAGGCCGCGCTCCACCAGGCTGACGTAGGTCAGGGCGGCGAACAGCAGCATGGCGCCCTGGGCGAAATTGAAGACGCCCGAAGCGCGGTAGATGAGCACGAAGCCCAGCGCCACCAGGGCATACATCACCCCGGCGAGCAGGCCGCCGAGCAAGACTTCCAAGAAAAACGCCATGGTTTTCTCCCTGAGGCGTTCAGTGTCCTTAGAAGCTGTTTACGATCTCGCGAGCTAGAGCCAAACAAGGCGGAAAGGCCTGAGGAAGCGGAGTTTACGAGTGGTAAATGAGCATTCCGAAGGTCTTTCCAACGCCGGTTGGCCGACGCGCAGCAGATCGTCAACAACTTCTAGTGACGGGTCCCGAGATAGGCGGCGATCACCGCCGGGTCGTTGCGCACCGCGGCGGGTGCGCCATCGGCGATGAGCCGGCCGTAGTCCAGTACCACTACGTGATCCGCCAGCTGCATCACCACCTGGATGTCGTGCTCGATCAGCACCACGGTCACTCCGCGCTCGCGGTTGATGGCCCGGATGTAGCCGCTCAGCTCGCGCTTCTCCGCGGCGTTCATCCCGGCCATGGGTTCGTCCAGCAGCAGCAGCCGCGGCTCGGCCGCCAGTGCCCGGGCCAGCTCCACGCGCTTCTGCAGCCCATAGGGCAGGCTGCCCACCGGGACGTCGCGCCAGGGACCCAGGTGCAGGAAGTCCAGCGCCCACTCGGCCACCGCCCGCTGCACCCGCTCTTCGGCCGGCGCGCGGCCCAGGCCCAGCGTCTGTTCCAGCCAGGAGGCGCGCCGATGGCGGCCGCGCCCGGTGAGCACGTTGTCCAGCACGCTCATGCCCTTGAACAAGGCCAGGTTTTGGAAGGTACGCGCGACCCCGGCCCGCGCCGCCGCCTGCGGGCGGCGCAGCGCCGCGCTGCTGCCGGCCAATTGCACCCTGCCCCGCTGCGGTCGGTAGAGGCCGTTGATCACGTTGAGCAAGGAACTCTTGCCGGCGCCATTGGGCCCGATCAGGGCGCAGATCTCGCCTGCGCGAACCTGGAAGCCGACCTCGGCGAAGGCCGTGACCCCGCCAAAGGCCAGCGCCAGGTCGCTGACCTCCAGCAGCACCGGCGATGGCTTGGCCAGAGCCGCATCCATGGCCTAGGCCGCCGCCTGGGCCGCGGCCCGGGCTTCGAGTTCGCGCACCAGCGGCAGCACCCGCTTGCCGAAGTACTCCACCTCTTCCTGGAAGTGCAGGAAACCGGCCAGCACCAGGTCCACGCCCACCGCCTTGAGGGCGACGATGCGCTCGGCGATCTGCTCGGGGGTGCCGATCAGGTTGGTCTTGAAGCCGTCGTTGTACTGCACCAGATCCTCGAAGCTGGACTTGGCCCAGTTGCCCTCGCCCTCCGGACTGGCCGCGCCGGCATTGCGCGCCTCGTGGCCGAAGGCCTGGACCGCCTCCGGGTTGGCCTTGGCGATGATCTCGTCGAGCACCGCGCGGGCCTCGGCCTCGGTGTCCCGGGCGATGACGAAGGCGTTGACGCCGACCTTGATCGCGTGGCCGTTCGCCGCGGCCTTGGCGCGTAGGTCCTCGACCTGGGCGCGGATGCCCTCGGGGGTGTTGCCGTTGGTGAAGTACCAGTCGGAGACCCGTGCCGCCATGTCCCGCGCGGCCCGGGAGCTGCCGCCCTGGAAGATCTCCGGGTGCGGCTGCTGCAGCGGCTTGGGTTTCAGGGTGTAGTTGCGGAAGCGATAGAAGTCACCGGCGAAGCTGAAGTTGTCCTGGGTCCAGATGCCCTTGAGGGCGCGGATGAACTCCTCGGAACGCCGATAGCGCTCGTCGTGGTCGAGCCAGGGCTCGCCGATGCCATGGAATTCGCCCTTGAACCAGCCGGACACCAGGTTGATGGCGACGCGGCCATTGGTGAGCTGGTCGATGGTCGCCAGCTGCTTGGCCGCCAGCGCCGGATTCCAGGGGCCGGGCAGGATGGCGGCGATCACCTTGAGACGCTCGGTGGCGGCCAGTAGCGCATGGCTGAAGGCCACCGATTCATGCTGGTATTCGGCGCCGTAGCCGGCGGTGAAGCGGATCTGCGTCAGGGCGTAATCGAAGCCGGCCTGCTCGGCGAGCTGGGCCAGCTTGCGGTTGTAGTCGATGCCCCAGTGGGTGCGCTGCTCGATGGTGCTGACCACCAGGCCGCCGCTGACGTTGGGGACCCAATAGGCGAATTTGACGGGGTTCTGCGACATGCAAAGGCTCTCCGGGTTGGGCTCGCCGCGAGGGCGAGCGAAACAGTGACCCTGAGCCTTCAATCAAGAACCGAACCAAGTCTAAAAAGCGTTTTCAATCAATGAGTTGTGATAAAACGTAAGACGATTTCCGTTGTAGCGCCAAGGGCAGCTGTCCAGTCGCTGTTCCCTGGGCAACAGCGCAGCGAGGCGTCTGGCACGCCCTTCTCGCCTGGAAACCGTCGCCTCAGGCCGCCGTGGTGCGCAGGAATTCGCTCCAGCGCCGCACCAGGTAGTTGTGCTCGTCCATCACCGAATTCCACACGCCGATATGGCCCATGCGCTGGGCATAGGAACCCCCTTCGCGCCGCTGACCCACCTCGATCAGCGGCAGGCCGTCGCTGCCGGCGAGTTCTTCCCGGGCCGGCAGGCCGCCGTACCAGAAGTCCCATTCGGCGGCGCTGAGGTGATCCCGCGCCCGCACCGGATTGGCGATATAGAAGCCCTGGCGCGCCATCACCGCGCCGGGCCAGCCGGCCAGCCACCAGTTGAGGTAGGCATAGGCGGCGTCGCGCACCCGGCCCTCCGCGCAGCGCGACAGCGACAGACCGCCGAACCAGGCGCGATAGCCCTCGCGCGGGACCGCCACCCGGTAATCCACCCCCGCCCGGTGCAGCGCCATGAGCATGGGCGACCAGAGACTCTGGATGTCCACCCCGGCGGCCAGGGTCAGCTCGCCGGCGCTGCGGTCGTCGGACCAGAACGCCGCGAAGTGCCGATGACGCTGACGCTCCACCAGCACCTCGGCGAGGCGGTCGATTTCCTCCAGGCGCAGGTTGCCGATGTCGTCGAACCGGGCGAGGCCGGCGGCCTGGATCGCCAGAGCGGCGTCCAGCGCGCCGATGGCGGCGTCGCTCTGCAGGGCGCTGTGGCCGCACCAGCCTTCGTCGATCAGCCAGGCCCAGCTCTCCTGCTGACCCGCCAGGGCGGCAGGCAGGCTTTCCGGGCGATAGGCGAAGCTGTCGGCGTTGTGGGTCAGCGGCAGCATGCTGATGCGCTCGCTGGGCTGGCCGCCGAGGCTGCCGTCGTGCTGCACATAGAGGCGATCGCACGGCCGGCAGCCGGGCGCCAGGCGATCCGTGGCATGCAGCCGGCCGCGCTTGGGCAGGTCGTTGATCTCCTCCCAGAGCGCGATGCGGCGGATGTCGATGGGCTGGATCGCCCGCGCCGGCCAGACGAAGTCGACGTTGTGGAACCACTGGTCATAGAGGTCGTAGCTGCCCGGCTCCAGCACCGCGATGCGCTGGGCGGTCTGGACGTCGTGGATCTGGTAGACCAGGCGAATGCCCAGTTCCGCCTCCGCCCGCTGGCGGATGGGTTCGAGCAGGGTCACCGAGGTGCCCAGCACCCGCAGGGTCAGCGGCGTGCTCATGCGGCCCGTCCCAGGCCGCCCATGAAGGCGGCGAAGGAGCGTCTAAGCAGCGCGGTGTCCAGCTCGCGGACGATGAACACCAGCCGCGAGCGGCGTTCGCCCGCCGGCCAGGCCGGCAGGTGCACCGGCGGATGCAGGCTGTGCTGCACGCCGTGGATGACGATGGGTTGGCTGGCGTCGATCACATCGAGGATGCCCTTGACTCGCAGGATGCGTTGCCCGTGGCATCTTAGCAGCATCGACAGCCACACCCCGAAGGCCATCCAGTCCAGGGGACGGTCGAACTCCAGGCAGCAGACCTCGGCGCTGCCGTGGCGGCCTTCGGCGACCGCGGCGAACAGGCGCCAGCGACCGACCTCGGCCGCCGGATCGGCGGCGCGCAGGCCCTCGCCCAGCAACAGGTCATCGCCGCTGGCCACCGCCGCCGCCAGGGCGCGGGTGGCGGTGGGATTGAGCTGGGCCAGATGCCGATCCAGCCGCTCCAGCACGGCAGGCGCGACCCGGTCAGCCTTGCTCAGCAACAGCCGGTCGGCTGCGGTGACCTGGTTGAGCCACTCCGGGTGCAGCCCTTCCTGCAAGGCGGCGTGCTCGGCGTCCACCACGGTCACCAGCAAGCCCAAGTGGAAGCGTCCGCGCAACTGGGGATCGAGATTGAGGGTGGCCAGGATCGGCCCCGGATCGGCCAGGCCGGTGGTCTCCAGCAGTACCCGGCGAAAGGCCGGTATTTCGCCGCGACTGCGCCGCCCGTGCAGGGTCAGCAGCGCCGCCTTCAGATCGCCGCGCACCGAGCAGCAGACGCAGCCGCTGGGCAGCAGCACGGTGTCCGGGGCCACCTCTTCCACCAGCAGGTGGTCGATGCCGACCTCGCCGAATTCGTTGATCAGCAGCGCCGTCTCGCCCAGGGCCTCCTGGGCCAGCAAGCGGCGCAGCAGGGTGGTCTTGCCGCTGCCGAGAAAACCGGTGATGACATTGATGGCGAGGCTCAAGACACTCCCTCCAGCGGCGCCAGCACCCGCGGATCCAGGGGATCGAGCGGTCGTCCCAGCACCGCTTCGGCCTGGCGCCAGAGGTCGTCCAGCCCTTCGGCCAGGGCCTGGCGCCCGGTCGGTCCCTGGATCAGGTAGGAGGCGCCCTGGACGTCGCTCACCGTCAGCCGGAACGGCGCCACCACCCGGTTGATGGCGGCGACCCGGCGCAGGCGCTCGCGCCGCCGGGGCAGGTCGTCGCCCAGCGGATCGCTCCAGTGGAGATCCGGCCCGAGCAGGCCGCACAGTCCGCACATGGCTACCTCCTAGGGCATGACGTCGCCGGAATTGGGGCCCAGGGTCTGGCCGACGAAGAGGTTGCCCCCCGGATCGCTGGCCAGCAGCAGCGCCACCGGCGCCACCTCCTCCGCCCGGCCGAAGCGGCCCAGCGGCAATTCGCGGGCCTTGGCCGCCTTCCAGTCGGCGCTGATGCCGTCCACCAGTGGGGTCTCGATGGGTCCGGGGGCGATGGCGTTGACCAGCACGTTGTCGCGGCCCACTTCCAGCGCCAGCGACTTGGTGAAGCCGATCACCCCGGCCTTGGCCGCGGCATAGTGGCAGAGTTCGGCGCCGCCCTTGATGCCGAGCTGGGAAGCGACGTTGATGATGCGTCCCCAGCGCTGCGCCTGCATGAACGGCAGGGCGCGCTGGCTGGCGAGAAAGACACTGGTGAGGTCGACGCGCAGCATGTCGTTCCACTGCGCCAGGGTCAGGTCGACGCAGGGCGCCTGGGTCAGCATCCCGGCATTGTTGACCAGGATGTCGATGCCGCCATGGGCCGCCACGCAGGCGTCCACTCCGGCCCAGGCACCCTCCGGCTCGCCGACGTCGGCGACGGTCTCGGTCACCACGGCCCCCAGGGCGCGGCATTCCGCGGCCACCTGCGCCAGGCGCTCGCTGTCGCGGTCGGCCAGCACCAGGCGCGCCCCCGCAGCGGCATAGCTGCGGGCGATGGCGGCGCCGATGCCGCTGGCCGCGCCGGTCACCAGGGCGCAGCGGTCTGTCAGCTCGAACATCTTCTGCTCCTCAATCGGGCCAGCGGACAGTGAGACCGCCATCGACGATCAGACTCTGGCCGGTGATGTAGCTGGCCTCGGGGCTGGTCAGGAAACGCACCAGCGCCGCCACCTCCTCGGGTTTGCCGACCCGCCCCAGGGGAATGCTGCGGGCGGCCTTGGCCAGGCCCTCCGGGCCCAGGGAATTCTTGGCGTCCAGCGACTGGGGCGTCTCGATCAAACCGGGGATCACCGCGTTGCAGCGGATGCCCCGCGGCGCCAGTTCGACGGCCAGCGAGCGGCACAGCCCGGGCACCCCGGCCTTGGCCGCGGCGTAGTGGGCATGGTCCTGCCAGCCGTAGACGCCGCCGGCGATGGAGGAGATGGCCACCAGGGCCCCGCCCTCCCCCAGGTGCCGCGCGGCGGCGCGAAAGGTGCGCATGACCCCGGTGAGGTCGACGTCGAGCATTTCCTGCCAGCGCGCGTCGCTCATTTCCAGCAGCGGCGCGGCGCGCAGGAGACCGGCATTGGCCACGGCGTAGTCGAGGCGGCCGAAGTGCGCCAGGGCGGCATCGGCAAGCGCGTCCACCGAGGCGCTGTCGCGGACGTCCAGGGGTTCGAGCAGGCAGTCGCCCCCCGCTGCAATCACCTTCTGGCGAGTCTCTTCCGGGTCATGGGGATCGCCGGGATAGTAGCCACCGACCACCCGCACGCCCCGCTGGGCATAGGCCACGGCCAGGGCCTGGCCGATGCCGCTGGCGGCACCGGTGATCAGGGCGACGGGAGAGGTATGAGCTGTCATGGAGGCTCCTGTCATTTGAGACTGGTGGGTTCGACGTGGCGCGCGGCCCACATCACCAGGCCGGAGAGAAAGCACGGCAGCGCCCCGAACCAGAGCGCGGCGCTGTGCCACTGGCCACCGCTGCCGAGCACGCTGGTGATGCCGAGGCCGGCGAGGATGGCGCCGAGCGGCCCCATGGCGTGGACGATGGCGCCACCGGTGGCGCGGATGCTGGTGGGGAAGCTTTCGCCCATGAAGAACAACATGGCCGAATAGGGTCCGGTGAGAAAGAACAGTCCCAGGCTGTAGAGCGCCACCACCGGTACCAGCTGGCTGGGCGCCTGCAGCATGGCGAAGAAGGCCAGGCCGCCACACATCCAGCCGAGGGCCACGGTGTTGCGCCGACCGATGCGATCGCCCAGCCAGCCATGGAACAGGTAGCCGATGAAGCCGACGGCGTTGGACAGCACCAGGATCCACAGCGAATTCTCGAAGCTGAGCTTGTGCACGCTGACGATCACCGAGGTCCCCAGCACGCTGAACACCTGGATCGCCGACCAGTTGAGCAGGATGGCCAGGCTCAGCACCAGGGTCGGTCGCAGGGCCTGGCCCTTGAAGGCCATGGCCACGCCGGCCTTGGCGTGCTCTTCGTAGTCCACGCCGTATTCCCGCGCCAGGCTGCGGGCGTCCTGCTCCTGGCCTTCGCGGCGCAGGCGCTGGATCCGGGCATGCACCTGGAATTGCGGGCTTTCCTTAAGCTT
Organism: Pseudomonas oryzihabitans NBRC 102199; assembly: GCF_000730625.1. Lineage (GTDB taxonomy): Bacteria > Pseudomonadota > Gammaproteobacteria > Pseudomonadales > Pseudomonadaceae > Chryseomonas > Chryseomonas oryzihabitans. Next base: position 23,426 of record NZ_BBIT01000019.1, read on the forward strand.
GCGCGCCAGCACGGCGATGACGAAGGCCGGCACGGCGGCGAACACGAAGCAGCCCTGCCAGCCGATATGTGGCAGCAGCAAGGCGGTGAGGCCGGCCGCGATCAGCGCGCCGATCGGCCAGCCACTCTGCACCAGGCTGTAGATGAAGCCGCGGCGGCGGATCAGCCGCGGATCGTCCGAGGCGGCATAGACCTCGGTCAGGTAGGTGGCGTTGACCCCCTCCTCCGCATAGCCCAGGCCGGCCACCGAACGCACCAGCACCAGCGGCACCTTGCCCATGCCGGCGCACAGCGCGGTCAGTGCCGAGCACAGGGCCGTGCCGCCGATGGTGACGATGATGCCGCCGCGGCGACCGATCCGGTCCACCAGCGGGCCGATGGCGAAGGCGATGATGGCCCCGCCCAGGGCTACCCAGGTGGCGAGTTCGGCCTGCTCGGCTTCGCTCCAGTTGAAGTGCCCACCCATCACCGGCAGCAGGGTGCCGAACAGGATGAAGTCGTAGACGGCGAACACCCAGGCGAAGAAGGCGATCCAGGTGGCGTAGCGGACATCAGCGGAAGACAGCGGCTGCGGTTTCCAGGCAGCCGTGGGGGTTTCCGGGTGGAGCGAGCTGGCGGCAGGGAGGGTCATGGTCCTGTACCTGTGGGCTGGGCGCTTAGCGCTGGCGCGGCTGGCGCCGCAGGAAGTCGTCGGCGATCTCGTCCATGGTGGCGAAGCGCACCCCGGCGTGACCCTGGATATGCTCGATCAGGCGTTCGAGCATCAGCAGCACCTGCGGCCGCCCCGAGACATCGGGGTGGATGGTGATGGGGAAGACGGCGTAGTCCAGCTCGCGATAGACCCAGTCGAACTGGTCGCGCCACATCTCTTCCAGATGGCGCGGATTGACGAAGCCGTGGCTGTTGGGCGCCTTCTTGATGAACATCATCGGCGGCAGGTCGTCGAGGTACCAGTTGGCCGGAATCTCCACCAGATCGGTTTCCTGGCCGCGCACCAGCGGCTTCATCCAGCTCTCGGGCTGCTGGCTGTAGTCGATCTTGGTCCAGTTGTCGCCGACCCTCACGTAGTAGGGCGAGAAGTCGTTGTGCATCAGGCTGTGGTCGTACTTGATGCCCTTCTTCAGCAGCAGCTCGTTGGTCACCCTGCTGAATTCCCACCAGGGCGCGACATAGCCGGTGGGCCGCTTGCCGGCCAGGGCGGTGATCAGCTCGATGGATCGATCCAGCACCGCCTCCTCCTGCTCGGGGGTCATGGCGATGGGATTCTCGTGGCTGTAGCCATGGATGCCGATCTCGTGGCCCGCCGCGGCCACTGCCTGCATCTGCTCGGGGAAGGTCTCCACCGAATGGCCCGGAATGAACCAGGTGGTCTTGAGGCCGTAGCGCTCGAACAGCTTGAGCAGCCGGGGCGACCCCACCTCGCCGGCGAACAGGCCGCGGGAGATGTCATCGGGCGAATCCTCGCCGCCGTAGGAACCGAGCCAGCCCGCAACCGCGTCGACGTCGACGCCGATGGAAACGAAGATTTCTTTGGCCATCGTTGCACTCTCCAGTACCCGGAAGAAAGCCAGGTCGATGGCGGAGCCGGGCCCCCGCCACCGCCGCTTGAATTCAGGCGCTGACCAGGGCTTCCACGGCCGTGGCGGCATCGAGCAGGCGTTCGTCCGCGGCGGCCGGGGCCACCAGCAACAGCCCGGTGGGCAGGCCCTGGGCATCGCGACCGCTGGGTAGCGAGACACCCGGCGCGCCGAGCAGGCTGCCGGCCATGGTCAGGCGCAGCAGCTCCAGATTGGTGGCGGCGAAGAGGTCGGCGTCGGCGTCCAGAGGGGCCAGCGGCGGCGCCACCCGGCCGACCGTTGGCACCAGCAGCAGCGCCTCGGCGAATTCGGCGGCAAAGGCTGCCCGCAATCGGTCGCGGCGTTCATGCAGGACCGCCAGGTGACCGTCGGGCAAGGCCCGCGCTCGCTCCAGGCGCTGCCGCACCCGCGGATCCAGGCGTTCGGCCGCGGGACCGTCGAGCACTTCGCGGTGCAGGGCGAAGGCTTCCAGGGCCCCTGGCCAACCTTCTGCGGCGAGAACGTCCAGGGCCTCGGCAAAGACCGTGCGGGCGCGGCGCTCCACGTTCACTCCGCCGCGGGCCAGCCGCTCGGTAGCGGCCAGCAGATTGGCCCGCACCGCCGGCTCCACCCGGGCGTCGTCCAGCACGCTGAGGTCCAGCACCACCCGCAGTTCCGTTGGCGCCGGCAACGGGCGGGCAGCCGCGCCCGTCAGCAGGCGATCCAGGCACTGCACATCGCGCAGGCTGCGCGCCAGCGGACCCGGTACGTCATAGGACGCGGCCAGTGGAAAGATCCCGGTCGCCGGATAGCGCCCCAGGCTGGGCCGATACCCCACCAGTCCATTGAGGGCGGCCGGCAGGCGCACCGAACCGGCGGTGTCGGTACCGAACGCCAGGGGCACGATGTCGGCGGCGACGGCCACCGCCGAACCCGAGGAAGAGCCCCCCGGTATGCGCACCTCGCCCTGCGCCCGGGGATTGGCGGGCGTGCCGAAATGGGGATTCGACCCGACGCCGGAATAGGCGAATTCGCTGAGATTGACCTTGCCCAGACTGACCAGGCCGGCCTGGCTCAGGCGCTGCACCAGCACGGCATCGGTGGTGGCCGGTGGCGCCAGGCGGCGCAGTTCGGCGCCGCAGGTGGTGACCTCGCCCTGCAGGTCGAAGAGGTCCTTCCAGGCCAGCGGCACCCCATCCAGCGGCGACCGCGGCTGCCCGGCCTGCCAGCGCTCGCGCGCCGCCAGGGCTTCGGCGCGTCCGCGCTCGGCGGTCAGGGTGATGAATACGGCCGAGGATGCCTGGGCGCGCGCCAGTGCCGCCTCGAAGACCGCGACCGGATCGAGGGTGCCGGCGGCATAGGCCTCGCCAAGCGCGACGGCATCCAGGGACAGGGCGTGGGCGGGTTCCATCGGCGCTCCTTAAACGTACATTTTATAATTTGGTACGTTTAACAGAGCAGGCTTTGTGCCAGCTTGAAAAAACAGGACGCCGCAGACTCGAAACGCTGACCTCTAGCGGTCGCCTGGGCCTTTTCCCGGTATCACCCTATAAAATGTACTTAAATTAAATAGATCCATTTCTGTGCAGAACCGTAACGCCTGCCCCGTTACCGTGCGTGCACCTGGCCCAGCCGGTAACGCGCGAAAGGCCGTAGGCCTGTGCCACAATTCTCATCTCGTTTCCGGAAGGTCCCCGATGTCGGCAGCAGTCCCCGCCCCCCTCGATGACAGTCGTACCGCCGCGCGCTACGCGATGATCCGCAGTGCGCTGCGCGAAGCCATCCTGGCCGGTCGCGCGGCGCCAGGGCTGGTGCTGGTCGAGGCGCCGCTGGCGCAACTGTTCGGCACCAGCCGGGTGCCGGTGCGCCAGGCGCTGACGCTGTTGCAGGAGGAAGGCCTGATCCGCCGCTTCGAGGGGCGCGGCTATCTGATCGATCCGGCCGGCACCGCGGGCGAGCCGCAGCGCCAGCCACTGACCCGCCAATTGCTCGGGCTGGACAGCAGCGATGACCTGATCGATACGCGCTCCCTGGGCGAGCGCGTCGGCGACGAGATCGCCGCCTGTGTCAGCCACGCCCTGCTCTTTGGCCATTTCCGGCTGGACGAGCAACGGGCGGCCGACCACCTGGGCGTCAGCCGCGCCGTGGTGCGCGAAGCCCTGATGCGCCTGCGTGACCGCGGCCTGGTGGAAAAGGAACCCTATGGCCAGTGGCTGGCCGGTCCGCTCACCGCCCAGGCCATCCGCGACGACTACGAGATCCGCGCCCTGCTGGAACCCGAGGCGCTGTTACAGACCGCGCCGGGTCTGGCGCGTAGCGAGCTGCTGGCGATGCTGGAACGGCTGGAGCAACTGGCCGCCCACCCTGCCCCCACCTCCTGGGCGGCGGTGGAGCGCATCGAGGCGGATCTGCATGAGCGGTGCCTGGCCGGCCTGCGCAATCGCAAGCTGGCCCAGCTGATCGCCCACAGCCAGAGTCCACTGAACGTCTCGCGCATCTTCCACCAGTCGCTCGGCACGCCGCTGGACGAGGCGGTGCTGGTGGAGCATCGCCTGGTGCTGGAATCCCTGCTGGTAGGCAGTCCGGACTCGGCGGCCAGCCAGTTGCGCAATCACCTCCTGCGCGGCCGCGATCGCACCCTGCAGCGGCTCAAGGTGCTCTCGGTATTGCCCGACCCGGAATTGCCGGCCTACCTGGAGCGCCTCAGCTAGTGTGGTGTTTCAGACGTTATCTGCACAATTTTGGCGGCGCTTTTTAGGCCCCGGCGGCGTTCCCACTCCTCGCCATAGCCCTGCTATGACTCGTCGCGGCGCCTAGCCAGCTCGGAACGCCGAACCGCCAAAAATCACTCGCCAACTCTTGCGCGAACGTCTGAAACACCACACTAGCGTGCCCGCAGGTGCCGCACGTAGCGGTCGCCGATGAACTGGATGCCGCACACCAGCACCACCAGGATGACGATCACCACGGCCATCACCTGGGTGTCGTAGCGCTGGTAGCCATAGCGGATCGCCAGGTCGCCGAGACCCCCTGCGCCTATGGCACCGGCCATGGCCGAGGCGCCGATCATGGCCACCAGGGTCACGGTGAAGCCGCCGATGATGCCGGGTAGCGCCTCCGGCAGGAGCACGTTGAAGACGATGTGGCGCCGCTCGCAGCCCAGCGCCTGGGCCGCTTCTATCACCCCACCGCCGACCTCGCGCAGGCTGACCTCGGCGATCCGGGCAAAGAACGGCGTGGCGCTGAGGGTGATGGGTACCACCGCCGCCCAGACGCCGATGGTGGTCCCGGTGATCAGCCGCGTCAGCGGGATCAGGGCCACCAGCAGGATGATGAAGGGCGTGGCGCGAAAGGCGTTGATCAGGGTGCCCAGCACCCGGTTGAGGGTGGGCGCGGCAAAGATGGCGCCGCGCCCGGTGGTGACCAGCACCACTGCCAGGGCGATGCCGGCGAACCAGACGATGGCCGCCGACACGCTGACCATGGTCAGGGTATCGAGAAAGGCCTTCCACAGCGCCTTGAGCATGAAGTCAGACATAGCCCAGCACCTCCGCCCGGGCGAACAACCCGGTCTGGGTCAGGAAGCCTGCCAGCCGCCGCTCCGGCGCCGCGGTCGCCACCAGCAGGCGGCCCAGGGCATGGCCCTGGATACGGTCGATACCGCCATGCAGCAGTTCGACCGGTGCGCCGAGGGCCTGGCCCAGCGCCTGGAAGTCGGGCTCCACGCCCTGGCCGTCGTAGCTGAGTTCCAGCACCGCGCGGGCACCCGGTTGCCGGGTGGCACCGAGCCGCCTGGCCAGATCCGCCGGCAGCTGCGCCGCCAGGGGTGCCAGCAGCGCCCGGGTGGCTTCGGCCTGGGGCGCGCCGAACAGCTGCCACACCGGGCCCTGTTCGACGATGCGGCCGTGTTCCAGCACCACCACCCGGTCGCAGATCTGGCGGATCACCGCCATCTCGTGGGTGATGAGCACGATGGTCAGTCCCAGGCGGCGATTGATGTCCTGCAACAGCGCCAGGATCGACTGGGTGGTCTCCGGATCCAGCGCCGAGGTGGCCTCGTCGCAGAGCAGCAGCTCGGGCCTCAGCATCAGCGCGCGGGCGATGCCCACCCGCTGCTTCTGGCCCCCGGACAGCCGCGAGGGATAGACCTGTTCCTTGCCCTGCAACCCGACCAGCTCGAGCAGTTCCCGCGCCCGGGCTTCGATCTCGTCGCGGCGAAAGCCGGCGGCCTTCAGCGGCAAGGCCAGATTCTCCAGCACCGTCTGCGAGGCCAGCAGATTGAAGTGCTGGAAGATCATGCCGATGCGCCGCCGCAGCGCCACCAGGCGATCCCCCTTCAGGGTGCCGATGTCGACGCCGTCGACCAGGACCTGACCGGCGCTGACGTCTTCCAGGCGATTGAGGGTGCGAATCAGACTGGACTTGCCGGCGCCACTGCGACCGATGATGCCGAAGATCTCGCCACGGGCGATGCTGAGGTCGATGTCCGCCAGGGCGGTCACCGGCAGCGCGCCGCCGGTGTAGATCTTTTGCACGCCGCTCAGGCGTAGATGCTCGCGCGCGGGAGCGGCCTGGGGTTCGGCGGGCGGCGGCGCCGGTGCGGTTCTGAGTAGTGCATTGCTCATCGGGCGGCCTCCTGCCGGTTCAGCCAGGCCAGGCTGTACAGCTGCGGATTGCCATAGGCCTGGGCGATGGCCTCGCGCACCCGCGGATCGTTCTGGAACACCTGGATGAAGGTGCGGATCGCCGGGTCATCGGCCTTGTCCGGCTTGGTCACGAATCTCAGGGCATAGAGGTGACCGCTGGCCTCGTCGTCGCTGAACAGCAGGGCGCTGTTGGGATCCGTGGTGCCGGCGGCGAGGATGTGCGAGGGATAGCTTTGCGCCAGGGTCACGTCGTCCAGCACCCGCGCCAGTTGCGGACCGGGCAGTTCGATGAATTTCAGGTGGCGCGGATTGGCGACGATGTCCTGCAGGCTGGCCTTGGGCCCGGTACCGGGCTTGAGCTGGATCAGGCCGGCCCGGGCATAGAGGTGCAGCCCGCGGCCCTGGTTGACCGGATCGTCGGCCACCGCCACGGTGGCGCCGTCCGGCACCTCGGCGAAGCTCTTCACCCGTTTGGAATAGAGACCGACCTTGTTTTCCACGCCATAGGCGATGGGCACCAGGCCGTAGCCGTTCTGGGCGTTGGCGTTTTCCAGGAAGGGTTGATGCTGGAAGTAGTTGACGTCGATGTCGCCGTGGGCGAGCGCCAGATTCGGCGTGTTCCAGTCACTGAAGGCGACGATTTCCACCTCCACACCCCGCTCCCGCGCCACCTCGGCGGCGCGCTCCAGGGCGGCGTTCTGCGGACTGTCGTTGATGCCGAGGCGGATCTTCTGCGGCTCGGCGGCCTGGGCGGACAGCGCCAGGGTGGTGCTCGCCAGGAGCAGCCCGAGGCGCTGGAAAAGTGGAGGAATAGCCATGGGAGACCTCGAGATGTCGAGGGCTCGTCCGGTGGTCCGGTGGAACCCGTAAGGGAAAGGGGATCAGCTGCCCTTCTGGTCGGGCGTGTCGACGAAGAAATAGTCCTGCCAGCTGCCGGGCTGGTTGCGGATGGCCCCGATGCGGTACATGAATTCCGCCAGCTTCAGGGTGTTCTGCGGCGCCGTGTCGAAGTTGACCTCGGGGCTTTCGATGATCTGCTGGATCAGCGCCGGATCGAGGCGCGAATTCTCGACCTTCACATAGGTACGGGCGGCGGCGGCCTTGTCCTTCTCGATGATCTGTCCGGCCTCGACCAGCGCCTCGCGGAAGGCCTTGTAGGTCTTGGGATTGTCCCGGCGGAATTTCTCGGTGACGAACACCAGGTTGGGCGAGACGGCCCCACCCAGCACGTCATAGGAACTGAGCACCTTGTGCACCTTGCCGCTGGCCAGTTCCTGCTCCTGGAACGGCGGATTGGCGAAGTGGCTGTTGATCTCGGTACCACCGGAGATCACCGCCGCGGTGGCGTCCGGATGCGGCACCGCCACGGTCAGGGGATCCAGGCGATTCCAGTTCTTCTCGCCAAAGGCCTGGGCGGCGGCGTACTGCAGGAAGCGCGACTGCACCGAGACGTTGACCGCCGGCACGGCGATGCGGTCCTTGGCGGTGAAGTCGGCCAGGGTCTTCACCTGCGGATTGTTGGTGACCAGGTAGTTGGGAAAGGCCCCCAGGCTGGCCACGGCCTTGACGTTCTGCCGACCATGGGTGCGGTCCCAGAGCGTGAACAGCGGCCCGAGCCCGGCGGAGCCGACGTCCACCGCCCCCGACAGCACCGCCTCGTTGACGGCCGCGCCACCGGACAGCTTTATCCAGTCGACCTTGATGTCGACGCCCTCTTGCTTGCCGTGCTTTTCGATCAGGTGCTGGTCACGCAGCACATGCAGGATCACATAGGACACGCCGAATTGTTCGGAGATGCGCAGGGTGCCTTCGGCCTGGGCTGCCTGGGGTGCGGCGACCAGTCCGGTGAACAGGCTGGCGGCGAGCCCCAGGGTCAGGGGACGACGGGTGAAGAGAAGACGTGGGGGCATCGGGGTGCGCTCATCCTTGGTAGGGCTTATAGCCTACTCAAGCTGTTCAGAGTTTTTGAAATAAGGATGGGTTATATGAATAGGTCGAGGGGCAGTGTGGCTTTTCCCTCACCCCAACCCTCTCCCAAGGGAGAGGGGGTGCCCAAGGTGCGTAAGTTGGCGCTGGGCCCCTATGGAGGCCTGCTCCCACTACCTGGCACCCGGTCCGTAGGTTGGCGCTGAGCGGAGCGAAGCCCAACACCATCCTGCATCCCACCCTACTCCCGCGCGGCCTGCCGCGGCGCGTCCGGCTTGCTCACCCGGAATCCCTCGGCGAAGGTCGCCCGGGCCTCCAGGCGCTGCGGAATCAGGCCGCTGCGGTGGTAGAAGTCCGCCGCAGCCTGCTGGTCCGCCACCACCTGCGGGTCGATGGGCTCCCAGTGCAGCTGGCGGCGCTCGAATTGCAACCGGGCCACCGCCTCGGGAAAGCCGATGATCTGCGCCAGGGTCCTGGCATAGCCATCGAGGTGGGCGTAGCCCCAGCGTTGAGCAGCGGCCAGACGGTCGAGATAGTCCTGCAGCGCCGTGCGCCGGGCCGGATCGGCCAGGGCCGTGTCGGTGGCGGCCAGGAAGCTGTTGCCCGCCCAGAGTCCGCGACCACTGACCAGCACCCGGGCGCCGTCGACCTGCTCGGCCTGGGCGGTGTAGGGCTCCCAGGTCGCCCAGGCGTCCACCGAGCCATTGGCCAGGGCCATCTTGGCGTCCACCGGGCCGAGGAAGCGAAAGCTCACGTCCTGAGCGGTCAGGCCCACCGAGTCCAGCGCCTTGAGGGCGATGTAATGGCCGATGGAGCCACGCCCGGTGGCGATGCGCTTGCCCTTGAGATCGGCCGCCGTCCGCAGCGGCGAGTCGCGCGGCACGATCACCGCCGTGCCATAGGGATCGGACTTGTCCACGGCGATGGCCTTGACCGGCGCGCCAGCGGCCAGGGCGAACAGCAGCGGGCCATCGCCGATGATGCCGGCGTCCACCGCGCCGGCATTGAGCGCCTCGGCCAGGGGCGCGGCGGCGGGAAATTCCGCCCACTGGATGCGATAACCCGGCAGGTCGCGCAGGCCATCGGCGGCCTCCAGCTGGGCGCGCATGTTGCCCTTCTGGTCGGCGATACGCAGGGTCAGGGGCTCGGCGGCCAGGGCTGCGGTGGCGGCGAGCAGCAGCGGTAGCGCCAGCAGGGTACGGCGGATAAGGGTCATGGTTTGGCTTCCTGGGTAAAGACGGAGGCATCGGCCAGGGCGGCCACGTCGACCGGTTTGGGCAGCACCTGGAGTTCGCTGAACAGATCGGCCACCTGCTGCACCGCGGCGACGTCCGCCGGCTGCACCGGGCGCAGGCCACGGGAGGTGCGGGTGGAAATGGCTACCGCAGCGCCTTCCGGCAGCCGCGTCAGCTCGGCATAGACCCGCGCATAGTCCTGCGGATGGGCGACCGCCCAGGCCCGTGCCTGGGCCAGGCGCCCGGCGAAATCGGCGATGGCGGCGCGCTTGGCCGGGTCCTCCAGCGACGCCGGGGTGGCGGTGAGAAAGCCCAGGGCGGTGGTCAGCCCCTGGCCATCGCGCAGCAGCCGGGCGCCGTGTTGCTCGGCGATGCCGAGATAGGGATCGAAGGTCGCCCAGGCGTCGATCTGCCCGGCATTGAAGGCGGCACTGGCGTCGGTGGGCAGCACGAACTTGACCGTGACGTCCTCACGCTTGAGCCCGGCCTCTTCCAGGGCGGCATAGAGCAGGTGCTGGGAGATGCTGCCCTTGGCCGAGGACACCACCACGGTGCGCCCCTTGAGATCCTTGACCGAATGGATAGGTGAATCCTTCTGTACCAGCAGGCCGTTGGCCTGGGGGTAGCCGACATTGGTGGCGATGAGCTTGAGCGGCACGCCGCCGGACGCGGCCATCAGCACCGGCAGGTCACCGGCATAGGAGGTATCCACCGCGCCGACGCGCTGCGCCTCGAACAGTGGCGCGGCGCCCTGGAAGTTGGCCCAGCGATAGTTGTAGGGCGCGCCTTCGAGGGTGCCGGCGGCTTCCATCATGGCGCGCAGACCGCGGGCCTGGTCGCCCAGCACCAGGGTCACGCCGGAGAGATCCGGCGCCGCCTGGGCCTGCCCCAGCAGCAAGGCCAGGCCCAGCGTGGCGAGCAGTCGCTTCATTGCGCGTACTCCCGGCCTTCGTGACGCTCCAGTTGACGTACCGCCGCCTCCCAGTGACGGACATGGGCGCCGCGCGCCAGATTGCCGGGGATGAGGTCGCTGACCTTCTGCGCGACGGCGTCCGCAGCGATAACCAGCTCGGCGCCGCCGCTCTGGGCCGCCAGTTGCGCGGCGCAGGAGCGCTCCAGGTAATAGAGGTGCCAGAAGGCTTCTTCCAGACTTGCGCCCACGGTGAGCAGGCCGTGATTGCAGAGGATCATCGCCGGGTGCGCCCCGAGGTCGGCCACCAGCCGACTCTGCTCGTCCAGATCCAGGGCCACGCCCTCGTAGCCGTGATAGGCCAGGCGGCCAAAGAACCTCATGGCGTGTTGGGAAAGCATCAGCAGCCCGCCGCGCTGGGCGGAGACACCGATGCCCGCGGCCGTGTGGGTGTGCAGCACCGCATGGAGTTCCGGCTGGGCTCGGTGGATGGCGCTGTGGATCACGTAGCCGGCCGGGTTGATACCCAGTCCGGTGGGGTCGAGGACGATCTCGCCGTCGATGTCCACCTTCACCAGCGAAGAGGCGGTGATCTCGTCGAAGGTCTGGCCGAAGGGATTGATCAGGAAGTGCGCCTCCGGGCCCGGCACCCGCAGCGAGAAGTGGGTGTAGATATGGTCGGTCCAGCGTTCGCGGGCGGCCAGGCGATAGGCGGCGGCGAGTTTGACCCGCGCCTCCCATTCGGCGGCGGACACCTGGGCGCGGACGCTGGCGAGGGCATTGTGGAAGGCGGTCATGCAGCGGCTCCAGAAGCAGAAGAGGCGCCAGGGCGACGGGCGTTGCCCTGGTCTGCTTAGAACCTAACGTTGGGAGTTGCCGAGACGGAAATATCGATTGCGCATAACCTAATATGCACAGCACGGATAACCTATATTGCAAATTATGTGAATTATAGTTTTCAGCACAGAACCAATCGATCTAAGGTGCTGGGCGCCGGCCTTGCTTTAATGGCCGTCATCGCCCACCCGGCTTACTCGTGGAGCCCTCCATGACCCTTAGGCTCGACCGCCTGCGCCTGTTCCTGCATGACCTCGCCACCCTGGTCGACGAACACCCTGCCGAGCCGCAGCTGCTGCAGCGCGGCGCCGCCCTGCTCGGCGAACTGGTCCGCCATGACGACTGGCTGCCCGAGGACTGCGCCCTGCCCCGCCCCGAGCGCTATAGCCAGTACCTGCTCTATGCCGATGCCCGTCAGCGCTTCTCGGTGGTGAGCTTCGTCTGGGGGCCGGGCCAGGCCACGCCGGTGCATGACCACCGCACCTGGGGCCTGATCGGCATGCTGCGCGGCGCCGAGACCGCTCAGGGCTTCGCCCGCGATCCCGCCGGCCGCCTGCAGCCGGAAGGCGCTCCCGTGCGCCTGGAGCCGGGCCAGGTGGAAGCGGTCTCGCCGCGGGTGGGCGACATCCACCAGGTCAGCAACGCCTATGCCGACCGCACCTCCATCAGCATCCACGTCTATGGCGGCAACATCGGCGCCGTGCGCCGCGCCGTCTATGCCGCCGATGGCCAGGAAAAGCCCTTCATCTCCGGCTACACCAATCGCCAGCTGCCCAACCTGTGGGACCTGTCCCAGGAGACCGCCACACCATGACCGCCATCCGCACCGCCGAGGACATCCGCCAGGCGCTCTTCGCCGGCACCGAAGTCGCCCTGCTCGACGTCCGCGAGGAGGACCCCTTCGCTGCCGGCCACCCGCTGTGGGCTGCCAATCTGCCGCTGTCGCGCCTGGAACTGGAGGCCTGGTCGCGGCTGCCGCGGCGCGATGTGGCCATCACCCTCTATGACAATGGCGAAGGCCTGGCGGAACGCGCGGCCGAACGCCTGCACGCCCTGGGCTACACCGACGTGGCCCTGCTCGAGGGCGGCCTGGCGGGCTGGCGCGCCAGCGGCGGCGAGCTCTTCATCGACGTCAACGTGCCGAGCAAGGCCTTCGGCGAGCTGGTGGAAGCCCGGCGCCATACCCCCTCGCTGCCCGCCGAGGAGGTCCAGGCGCTGCTGGATCAGGACGCCGACCTGGTGATCCTCGATGCGCGCCGCTTCGAGGAATACCAGACCATGAGCATTCCCGGCGGGGTCAGCGTGCCGGGCGCCGAACTGGTGCTGCGGGTCGCCGAGCTGGCACCCGATCCGCGGACCCGGGTCATCGTCAACTGCGCCGGCCGGACCCGCAGCCTGATCGGCGCCCAGTCGCTGATCAACGCCGGCATTCCCAATCCGGTGGCCGCCCTGCGCAACGGCACCATCGGCTGGACGCTGGCCGGCCAGACCCTGGAGCACGGCCAGCAACGCCGCTTCGGTGCGGTGAGTCCGGCGACCCAAGCGATCGCCGCGACCCGCGCGCGTCAGGTCGCCGATCGCGCCGGTGTCGCCCGGCTGGCCTTCGGCGAACTGGCGGCCTGGCGCACCGAGGCGCGGCGGACGAACTACCTGATCGATGTGCGCACCCCCGAGGAATTCGCCACCGGCCACCTGCCCGGCGCCCGCTCGACGCCGGGTGGCCAGCTGGTCCAGGAGACCGATCACAGCGCCCCGGTACGCGGTGCCCGCCTGGCCCTGGTGGACGACGACGGCGTGCGCGCCAACATGAGCGCCTCCTGGCTGGCGCAGATGGGCTGGGAGGTGGCGGTGGTCGACGCCATCCCAGCCAACGCCCTGAGCGCCACCGGTCCCTGGCAGCCGCCCGCCCCCGTCCCCGGGCCGGTGGAGCGCATCTCGGTGACGCGCCTGCAGGAATTGCTGGCGGAGCCCGGCACCCTGGTGGTGGATGTCACCGCCAGCGCCAACTATGTCCAGAGACACATCCCGGGCGCCGCCTGGGTGCTGCGCGCCGATCTGCCGGCAGCGCTGCCACCGGCCGAGCGCTATGTCTTCACCTGCGGCAGTGGCCAACTGGCCGCCTTCGCCGCCGTCGATGTCCAGGCCGTTACAAACCGGCCGGTCCTGCTGCTGGAGGGCGGTACCGCGGCCTGGTTGGCTGCCGGTCTGCCGGTGGAAGGCGGCGAAACACGGCTGCTGTCGACCCGGCGCGATCGCTACCGGCGCCCCTATGAAGGCACCGATGCCCCGCGCGCGGCCATGCAGGCCTACCTGGACTGGGAATTCGGCCTGGTCGAGCAGTTGCGGCGCGATGGCACCAGTGGCTTCCGGGTGATCTAGCCGCTGCTCCGCACGAAGGCCGCCACCCAGGCCGCCGTTTCCACCAGCGCCTGGGTCTGGCTCAGGCCGCTGCTCTTGAGCGGCTTGAGATCGTGGTCGGCGGTGGCGATCCACTGCACCTCGAGCGTGGGCGCCAGGGCATAGCCGGCCACCTCCGTACGGGTGCCCAGGGCATCCCGCTCGCCCTGGACGATCAGCGTCGGCGTGGCCAGGGTCGCCAGATGCTCGGTACGCAGCCGCTCGGGCTTGCCGGCCGGATGGAAGGGATAGCCCAGGCACACGAGGCCCGTCGCGCCCAGTTCGTCGGCCAGCAGACTGGCCATCCGCCCGCCCATGGACTTGCCCGCCAGCCACAACGGACCGCTTTCTGCCGCGCGCCAGGTGGCGACCATGGCCCGCCAGTGCTCCAGCAGGACCGGCGCCGGATTCGGCGGGCGGCGCCGGCCTTCGGCGCGGGCCCGCGCCATGTAGGGAAAGTCGAATCTCAGGGTGCGGATGTCGCGCCGCGCCAGTGCCTCGGCCAGCTGCTCCATGAAGGAGCTGTCCATCCCCGCCCCCGCCCCATGGGCCAGCAACAGGGTCGCCAGCGGCGGACCCGCGGGTCGGCATTCGCGAAAGCTGTCGAGGTACAACTCGTCTGCCATGGGCTACTCCTCGTCCAAACGCCAAAGCTTAACCGGCTATCCATTGATCTGGATCAATAAAGCGCAGGCCGCGCCCCTCACACTGGGCACCTCGAAACCATTGGAGCCCGGCATGACAGCCGCTCTCGTCTGGGACGCCGACCTCATCGCCCGCTACGATCGCGCCGGCCCCCGCTACACCTCCTATCCCACGGCCGTGCAATTCCACGACGGCATCGGTCCCTTCGACCTGCTCGGCGCCCTGCGCCTGAGTCGCCAGGCCGGACGCCCGCTGTCGCTCTACCTGCACGTGCCCTTCTGCGCCAACATCTGCTACTACTGCGCCTGCAACAAGGTCATCACCAAGGACCGCAGCCGCAGCGTCGCCTACCTCCAGGCCCTGCGTCAGGAGATGGCCCTCACCAGCCGGCACCTGGACGGCGGGCAGCGGGTGGAGCAGCTGCACCTCGGCGGTGGCACCCCGACCTTTCTCAACCCCATGCAGCTGCGCGAGCTGATGGCCGACCTGCGCCGGCACTTCACCCTGGCCGACGGCGACCGGGGCGACTACTCCATCGAGATCGATCCGCGCGAAGCCGACTGGAGCACCATGGGGCTGCTCCGCGAGCTGGGTTTCAACCGCGTCAGCTTCGGCGTCCAGGACCTCGACCTGCAGGTGCAGCTGGCGATCAATCGCCTGCAGCCCTTCGACGACACCCGTACCCTGGTGGAGGCCGCCCGCGCCCTCGACTATCGCTCCATCAACCTGGACCTCATCTACGGCTTGCCGCGGCAGACCCCGGCCAGCTTCGCCCACACCGTGGAGCGGGTGCTGGAATTGCAGCCGCATCGCCTGTCGGTGTTCAACTACGCCCACCTGCCGCAGCGCTTTCCGCCGCAGCGGCGCATCGAAGCCAGCGAACTGCCGGACCCCGCGGCCAAGCTGGAGATGCTGCAGCGAACCGTGGAACAGCTGCTGGCCGCCGGCTATCGCTACATCGGCATGGATCACTTCGCCCTGCCCGACGACGACCTGGCCATCGCCCAGGAAGACGGCACCCTGCAGCGCAACTTCCAGGGCTACACCACCCACGGCCACTGCGACCTGCTGGGCCTCGGGGTCTCCGCCATCAGCCAGGTCGGAGAGGTGCTCTGCCAGAACACCCCCGATCTCGCCCGCTACCAGGACCGCCTGGGCCAGGGCGAACTGGCAGTGGCCCGCGGCCTGCGCCGTTCGCGGGACGACCGCATCCGCGGCGCGGTGATCGCCCAGCTGATCTGCCATTTCCAGCTGGATTTCGCCGCCATCGAGCGCAGCTGCGAGCTGGATTTCCGCCAGTACTTCGCCGACGCCTGGCCGCACCTCGAGGCCATGGCCGCCGACGGCCTGATCCGCCTCGATGCGCGCGGCCTGCAGGTGCTGGCGCCGGGCCGCCTGCTGATCCGCGCCCTGTGCATGCTGTTCGACCGCTATCTGCCGGGCCACGACAACCAGCGCTTTTCCCGGGTGATATGACCCATGCCTGCCACGACTGCTAAAGTTAGACTTTTGGAACCAGACGAGAAGCGATCTTCCCCCATGACCGAGCCCCTCAAGCTGCGCAACGCCCAGGCCCATTGCAAGGATTGCAGCCTCGCCTCGCTGTGCCTGCCGCTGTCGCTCGATCTGAAAGACCTGGACGCCCTCGACCAGATCGTCAAGCGCGGCCGGCCGCTGGCCAAGGGTGACCACCTGTTCCGCCAGGGCGATACCTTCGGCTCGGTCTACGCGGTGCGTTCCGGCGCCCTGCGCACCAGCAGCCTGAGCGATGCCGGCGAGGAGCAGATCACCGGTTTCCACCTGCCCAGCGAACTGGTCGGCCTGTCGGGCATGGACACCGAGCGCTATCCGGTCTCGGCCCGGGCGCTGGAGACCACCACCGTCTGCGAGATCCCCTTCGAGCGCCTGGACGAACTCTCCGAGCAGCTGCCGCAACTGCGCCGCCAGCTGCTGCGGGTGATGAGCCGGGAGATCCGCGATGACCAGCAGATGATGGTGCTCTTGTCGAAGAAGAGTGCCGACGAGCGCATCGCCACCTTCCTGGTCAATCTCTCCGCCCGCTTCCATGCCCGCGGCTTTTCCGCCCAGCAATTCCGCCTGAGCATGTCGCGCAACGAGATCGGCAACTTCCTCGGCCTGGCGGTGGAAACCGTGTCCCGGGTGTTCACCCGCTTCCAGCAGAGCGGGGTGCTGGCGGCCGAAGGCAAGGAGGTGCGCATCCTCGATTCCGCCCGCCTCTGCGCCCTGGCCGGCGGTCAGCTGGAGGGCTGAGGCCAGGGGTCCTGCCTGAGCGGCAGGACCCCGAGCCCCTAGAAGCTGTAGCTGACCGTCGCGGTCACGTTGCGCTCCTCGCCGAAGTAGCAGAAATCCAGGCTGTAGCAGGACGCCACGTAGTCCTTGCCCAGCACGTTGTTGGCATTGACCCGCGCCGTGAGTCCCGGCAGTCCCAGGCGGGTGAAGTCATAGGCGAGCATGGCGTCCACCAGGGTGTAGGCCGGTACCTTGCGCGTGTTGGCCTTGTCCGCCCAGCTGGTGCCCACGTAGCGGGCGCCGGCGCCGACGCTGAAGCCCGCCAGGGGCCCCGCCAGCTCGTATTGCCCCCACAGCGAGGCCTGGTGCCGCGGCGCCTGATTCGGCGTATTGCCCTGGGTGCCGTCCAGCGCCTGGGTGTACTCGATATCGGTGAAGGTGTAGCTGCCCAGCAGCTTGAGCCGCTCGGCCAGTTGCAGATGGCCCTCCAGCTCCAGGCCCCGGGAGCGGATCTCGCCCACCGAGGAATAGAAGTCTTCCTGGGGCAGCTTGGTCGCCACGTTTTCCTGGGTGATGTGGAACAGCGAGGCGGTGTAGAAGCTGGCGCTGCCCGGCGGCTGGTATTTCAGGCCCAGCTCCCACTGCTTGCCCTCGGTAGGCTCCAGCGGATTGCCCGCGGCATCGTTGTAGGCATTGGGATTGAAGGAGGTGGAATAGCTCAGGTAGGGCGCCAGGCCGTTGTCGAACAGATAGAGCGCCCCGGCGCGCCCGCTGGCCTGGCCGCGGCGCGCGCTGCTGCGGGTCCCCGCCTGGCGATCCTCGATGCCGATCTCCACCCAGTCCTGGCGCAGGCCGAGCGAAAAGCGCCAGCGATCCAGTTCGATCAGATCCTGCAGGTAAACACCGGTCTGCTCCAGTTCGCGGCGGTATTCGCTGCCCGGGTAGACGGTCACCTGGCCACCGTA
The DNA here is from genome assembly GCF_000730625.1 of Pseudomonas oryzihabitans NBRC 102199. Lineage (GTDB taxonomy): Bacteria > Pseudomonadota > Gammaproteobacteria > Pseudomonadales > Pseudomonadaceae > Chryseomonas > Chryseomonas oryzihabitans. The sequence continues at coordinate 40,792 of NZ_BBIT01000019.1, forward strand.
GCTGGGCTCGAAGGCGTCCAGCGGATCCGCCGTGCCACTGGGCCAGTCGACGTGGGTCCAGCGGCGCTGGTAGTCCAGGCCGGCCAGCAAGGTATGGCGACTGCCCGCCCAGTCGAAGTCCGCCTGCACCAGGTTGTCCAGGGTATAGGCGTGCAGATTCTCGCGGCCGCCGGAGTAGTAGCGATTGAGCAGGTCGCTGCTGCCGACATAGCCGTAGCCATAGACCTGCTCCAGCTCGACCCGCGACTTGGCATAGCGGAAATTCTGCCGCGCGCTCCAGACGTCGTTGAATCTGTGCTCGAACTGATAGCCGACCATCTGCTGGGTCCGCTCGAACTTGTCGTGATCGGGCTCGCCGTCGAAGAAGTGGTTGCTGATGTAGCGGCCATTGCGGCGATAGAGGCTGCCTTCGGCGGGGACGCCACTGTGGTAGCCGCCATCCGGATCCTTTTGCAGATAGGCCTGCAGGGTCAGGGTGGTGTCGTCGCTCAGGTCGATGGCCAGACTGGGCGCCAGCGCATAGCGCTCTTCCTCCACGTGATCGAACTGGGTGTCGCTGTGCTGGGCCAGCCCCACCAGGCGATAGGCGATATGCCCCTCCTCGTCCAGCGGTCCGCCGAAATCGAAACCGGCGCCGCGCTGGCCGAGATTGCCCAGGGTGGCCTGGACCTGGTGGTAGGGCTGGTACAGCGGCTTCTTGCTGGTCAGGGCCACCAGGCCGCCCGGCAGGCTGCGGCCATAGAGCACCGAGGCCGGTCCCTTCACCACGTCGATGCGTTCGAGGAAATAGGGATCGACCTGCAGCGAGCTGAAGGTGCCGCTGTCGCCCATGGTCTTGAGGCCGTCGAGAAAGACGTTGTCGACGCTGTTGTCGGCGAAGCCGCGCATCACCACGTAGTCGTAGCGATTGGAGGCGCCGATCTGGCCGGTGAAGATCCCCGGGGTGTACCTCATGGCCTGCTGCACGGTCTTGGCGCCCTGGTCATCGATCTGTTCGCGGGTCACCACCGAGACCGACTGGGAGGTTTCCAGCAGTCCCTTGCTGGTCTTGGTGGCCACGTCGCTGTGGGTCGCCAGGTAGCCATCGGTCTCGCCCAGGGCATTGCCCAGGGCGAAGCCGGTCACCGTGGTCTCGCTGAGGGAGGTCACACCGCTCGCGGGTATGGCTTCTAGGCGATAGCTGTCATCCGCCAGGCGCACCGCCTGCAGGCCACTGCCCTGGAGGATCTGCTGGAAGCCCTCGGCCGGCGTGTAGCGACCCTGCAGGCCCGGACTGCGCCGACCTTCCAACCCCTGGGCGGGCGCCGACAGCAGTACACCGCTCTGGGCGGCGAAGGTGCTCACCACCGTGGCCAGACTGCCCGCCTCGATGCGGTATTCCTGCGCCAGGGGCACCGCCTGGGCCAGGCCCTGGGACGTGGCCAGGCCGGTGATGCCCAGTGGCATGGCCAAGGCGAAGACGCGCAGGGCGCGGCGCAACGGATGCAGGGTGAAACGGGTTTGGCGATGCATGAGGGGCCTCGAAGCGGAGATCGTTTCCCCCAAGCCCCGCGAGCGCGCCAAAGGGGAACCGCTCGCCGCAAATTTTTTTCAGGCGGGCACGATCTGCACCCACCAGGGCAGGCGTCGCTCCACCCGCACCGGCAGGCTGTCGGCCAGTGCGGCCAGGGCGCGGTCGGTGTCAGCCAGGGGATAGCTGCCCACCACCCGCAATTGCGCGACCGTGGCGGTGCAGGTCAGCAGGCCTGGGCGATAGCGCCCCAGCTCCGCCACCAGCGCCGCCAGCGACCAGTCGTCCACCACCAGCCGCCCCTGGCGCCAGAGTTGCCGCCCCGGATCGACCGGCCCCAGTGGCCGCACGGCAGTCGCGGTCATGAGGGCCCGGTGGCCCCGGGTCAGGACCTGAGCACGGGCCTGGAGTGGCGCCAGCTGCAGGGCGCCGGCATAGGCCGCGACCTCCAGCCCGTCGTCACGCAACCGCACTGCGCAGCAGCCCGGACCGGGTCTTACCTGGCCGAACGCCGTGTCCAGTCGCAGCGGCGCCGCCCCGTTACGGCCTTCCAGCAGCACCTCGCCGCGCAGCAGCCGCCAGCGGTCTGCGGCCTCCTGCGCCAACCGGCTGTCGGTGTTGAGCCAGACGCGCACCCCGGCGGTCAGGTCGAAGGCACGGATCTCGCCGACCGCCGTGCTCAGGGTGGCGCCCTCCCCCAACCGCCAGTCGTCCGGCCGCGCCCAGCCCAGGGCCAGTCCGCCCACCGCCAGACCCAGCACCTTGAGCGCCCGCCGCCGGCCCAGGGACTCGCGCCGCGCCAGGGCCAGGCGCCCGGACGGCGGCAGACCGGTGAAGCGCGCACTGATTTCCTCCACCCGCGCCCAGGCCACCGCGTGGCGGCTATCCGCCTGTAGCCAGCGCTCCCAGGCCCGCTCGGTGGCCGGATCCACCTCGTCGGCAGCCAGTTCGGCGAACCAGTCCGCCGCTTCCGCCAGAGGTCCGCCACCGCCAGGCGTCAGCGCACTCAAGACACCAGTTCCAGGCAGTGCAGCATGGCCTGGGCCATGTACTTCTTGACCATCCGCTCCGACACGCCCAGGCGCTCGGCGATGACGGCATAGGTGAGGCCATCCAGTTGCGCCAGCAGAAAGGCCTGGCGCACCCGAGCAGGCAGGCGGTCGAGCAGCGCATCGAGTTCGGTCAGGGTTTCCAGGATCAGCGCCTGGGCTTCCGGTGAGGGCTGCACGGCCTGCGGTCGGGCCGCGAGCGCGTCGAGATAGGCGCGCTCCACGGCCTGGCGCCGCCAGTGGTTGGCCAGTAGGCCCTGGGCGACGGTCGCGAGAAAGGCGCGGGGTTCGCGCAGGCGCTCCAGCTCCCCTTCCCGGGCCAGCAGCCGCACGAAGGTGTCCTGGGCCAGATCGGCCGCCTGCCCCAGGCAACCCAGCCGCCGCTGCAGCCGCTCGCGCAGCCAGCCGTGATGATCCTGGTAGAGGGTCCGGATGTGTCCATACCGGTCGGACTCGAGCGTCTGCATCACCATCCTCGGAAGCCGCTGATTTCCGATAATGATAATGCTTCTCGATCACAAGATACAGCCGTGTCGTGCGCCCGAGGTGCGCAGACGGCCAAGGTAGAGCGCTAGAGACTGATCGGCTTGCGCCCGGCGAAGGCGTGGGTCAGGGTGCCGCCATCGACCAGGTCCAGTTCGCCACCCAGGGGCACGCCATGGGCGATACGCGAGATGGTCAGGCCCTTGGGCGCCAGCAGCTGGGCGATGTAATAGGCGGTCGCCTCGCCTTCCACCGTGGGGTTGGTGGCGATGATCATTTCGGTGAAGCCGCCCTCGCTGACGCGCCGCTCGAGTTCGGGTACGCCGATGGCGTCCGGACCCAGGCCGTCGATGGGCGACAGGTGTCCCTTGAGCACGAAGTAGCGCCCGCGATAGCCGGTCTGTTCGACGGCGAAGACGTCCATGGGCCCCTCCACCACGCAGAGCAGGCTGTCGTCACGCCGGGTGTCGGCGCAGAAGCCGCAGATCTGGTCTTCGCTGAGGGTGCGGCAGCGCTGGCAGTAACCGACCCCTTCCATGGCGGCGCTGAGGGCAGAGGCCAGGCGCTGGCCACCCTGGCGTTCGCGCTCGAGCAGTTGCAGGGCCATGCGCTGGGCGGACTTCTGGCCGACACCGGGCAGGACCCGGAGCGCATCGATCAATTGGCGAATCAGGGGACTGAAGCTCATGGACTACCGTACTGGAAGGCGGGAGAGACGGGTGCCCGATGGACACCCGCAGCTGGAACAACCTAGAAAGGCATCTTGAAGCCGGGCGGGAGCTGCATCCCGGAGGTCATGCCGGACATCTTGTCCTGGCTGTTCTGCTCGATCTTGCGCACGGCGTCGTTCACCGCGGCGGCGATCAGGTCTTCGAGGATTTCCTTGTCTTCCTGCATCAGGCTGTCGTCCAGGCTGACGCGCTTGACGTCGTGTCGGCCGGTCATGACGACGCTGACCAGGCCGGCGCCGGATTGACCGGTCACTTCGGCGTTCGCCAGCTCTTCCTGCATCTTCTGCATCTTTTCCTGCATCTGCTGGGCCTGCTTCATCAGGCCGGCCATGCCACCTTTCATCATGTCTGCTACCTCGAACTATGAATGGAAAACCGGTCAGGCTTGGGTGTCGACCGGCTCGATGGTACCCGCGCGCACCGTGGCGGCGAACTGTTGCATCATCTGGCGGATCAACGGATCGTCCTGGATGGACTGCTCCGCCTGCCGCTGACGCTCCGCCCGGCGCCGGGCGGCGGCCTGGGCGGGCGTCTCCTGCTCGGGGGTCTGGATGGTGACCTCGAGCGTGATGGGACGTCCCTGCTGCTGGTTCAGCGCATCGTTAAGCCGGCGCTGCTGGTTGGCGTTGAACAGGGCGCTCTGCGCCGGATCCAGGTGCAGGTGCCAGCGATCGCCGTCCACCGCCACCAGGGTGCAGTTGGCCGCGATGCTGGCGGTCAACCCGCCCAGCTTGAGGTCGGGGAACAGGGTCTGCCAATCGGCTGCCAGACCGGTCGCCGGTTGCACCGCCGGCGCCGGCGCCGCGGTCACCGCTTCGGCAGCCGGCTCACCCAGGCTGTCGAGATAGTCGTCCAGCCCGACCTCGTAGTAATCCTCGGCCGGCGGCGGCTCTTCGTCACCGTCCAGATCGTCACCGGAGGTGTCCGCCGGCAATTCGGCGATCACCGTGGCCTCAGGGGTCGCCTCGACCTGGGGAGTCGGTAGCGCCCTGGGGGCGACCGGCGCACCAGCCGCTTCGACCGGAGTCTGAGCCGGAGTCGGAGTCGGAGCTGCAGCCGGAGCCGGAGCCGGAGCCGCCTTGACCGCCACGGGCGCAGGATCCTCCCAGGGGAGATCCACCGGCTCTTCTACAGGGGTGGTATTACTGGAGACAGGCGTTGCCGGCACCGTCGCAGGTGCTGCCTCGCGTGGCGACGGGCGCGCAGGCGCAGCCGCTGCCGGAACCGCCGCGGCCACCGGACGGGGGTTGGAGTCAGCCGTGGCCGGGCTGGCTCCCGTCGTCTTTAGTGCCGGTCGCTCGGCAACCACCGCACCGGCGGGCCGGAAGGCCAGCATGCGCAGCAGGACCATCTCGAAGCCGTGGCGCGGATCCGGTGCCAGCGGCAGATCGCGCCGCCCGACCAGACCCAGCTGATAGTAGTACTGGACATCTTCCGCCGGCAGCGTCTGCGCCAAACTCAGCACCCGCTCGCGATCACCCTGGCCATTGTCCACGGCATCGGGCAGCACCTGGGCGATGGCCACGCGGTGCAGCACATTGAGCAGCTCGGCCAGCACGCCGCCCCAGTCGGGGCCCTGCTCGGCCAGATGGCGAACCGCGTCCAGCACCGCGCGACCGTCACCGTCCAGCAAGGCCTGGAGTACATCGTAGACCTGGCCATGATCGAGGGTCCCGAGCATGGCGCGCACATCGGCGGCCAGTACCTTGCCCTCGCCAAAGGCGATCGCCTGGTCGGTCAGGCTCATGGCATCGCGCATGGAGCCATCGGCCGCACGACCCAGCAGCCAGAGGGCATCGTCCTCGAAGGGAATGCTTTCCGCGGCGAGCACCTGCTGCAGGTGGGAGACGACCCGCTCCGGCGGCATGTTCTTCAGCGAGAACTGCAGGCAGCGCGAGAGGATGGTGACCGGCAGCTTCTGCGGATCGGTGGTGGCGAGCAGGAACTTGACGTGGGGCGGTGGCTCTTCCAGCGTCTTGAGCAGGGCATTGAAGCTGTGGGTGGAAAGCATGTGCACCTCGTCGATGAGGTACACCTTGTAGCGACCGCGGGAGGGCGCGTACTGCACGTTCTCCAGCAGCTCGCGGGTGTCTTCCACCTTGGTACGGCTGGCGGCGTCCACTTCGATGAGATCGACGAAGCGGCCTTCGTCGATCTCGCGGCACACCGAGCAGCTGCCACAGGGCGTGGAGCTGATGCCGGTCTCGCAATTCAGGCACTTGGCCAGGATCCGCGCGATGGTGGTCTTGCCCACCCCGCGGGTACCGGTGAACAGATAGGCGTGGTGCAGCCGCTCGTTGTCCAGCGCATTGATCAGCGCCTTGAGCACATGGGTCTGGCCGACCATTTCGCGGAATGACCGCGGGCGCCATTTGCGCGCAAGAACCTGGTAACTCATCGAGACCTGATCAGGAGAAGACGTGGGGGGCGCCCATGCTAACGAAGAGGGGCCGCGAATGCATCCCGCGGCGTGGCATCGGGGCGACGCCGGGCGGGCTGTGGCTACCTCCCTAGATGGAGGCGGCCTGGCGGATTTTCAAGCGATTAGGAGGGAAAACGGCGGGTAAAAAGCCGCTTCAGGCACGCCGGCAGTGGTCCTCACCGTCGGCCAGGACCACGCTTGCGACATAGGCTGCCAGGGCATCCAGCTGGCTGCGCAGGCGGGTCACGGTGGCGTTCATCTTGAAGGGATTGATCGCCTCTTCGTTGGTCAGGTCGATCCTGATCAGCAGCAGGGGCTCGCTGGGGTGGTAGATCTGCGCGACCAGCGTCGTCTCGGTGTCGCGTCGGCAGTCGACACGATAGGGATGGAGGCCATTGCTCAGGGCGCGTCCTGCGCATTCGAGTCCGTTCTTCACAAGAGATCCTTGGACATCTGTCCAGTGGTGAGGGTACGGCGCGCATGATGGCACAGAGCCATGAACCAAAACAGTGCATTTCGTCACGAAAGCCCTGTGGCGTGGTCGCGGAGCGCTGGGAGACGAGGCGGAAAAAGAGGAGGGAAACGCGGAAGAGGAAAAGCGCGGGGCAGAAATGGAGGTGGCCCCGCCAGCCACACCCCGGCACACGACATCACCGCTGCGGCTGCTCCCTTCCGGGCCTGACCGGGTATTGTGCAAGCACACTGGTTGATCGCTGAACCGCTCTAGTCAGCAGGTTATGGGGAGTTTGGGGTTGTACCTCCTTTCGATGCTCAACACATGATTCTTGAGGTGGCGGCTTTGTCACACATCGGTGTCACACAGGCCTGTCACACATGTACGTTATTCGCAGAGGCTCGACCTACTACCTCAACGTCCGTATCGGCAATCAGCACTTACGAATCAGCCTAGGGATACAGGAGCGACGAGCAGCGATCTTCAAGGCCACGGCGATAGCTCAAAGGGTCGATGAGCATCGGTTTAAGCACCCACAAGCCACCTACAGCGAGCTACACGCACTATGCAGGACATTGGTGCTGACGGAGAGACTCGAACGTCTGCCCTCCTCGTCTCCTCGTGCTCAGACGGTTACTCCACTACCAGTTAGAGCAAACGGGCCGCTGCTGAGCAGGCTTGCTAAGGAGTACGTAGCTGAAGGAAAGCAAGGAGCCTGGAGGCAAGGACAGATAGCTGACGTTGAACGCACCATCCATGACTTCTTTGCCTTGATGGGTGATATGCAAGCGGAAGTTTTTGACCAGCAACAGGCTAGGACCCTAAAGGAGAGGTTATCCCGATGCCCTAGCTACTATGGTTTGCGTCCTGAGTTCAAAGGCAAGACGCTGCTGGAGATTGTGGAGTCAGGCCATCAGTACGAGACCATAACGCCAGTTACCATCAACAACCGGCTACGAAAGCTCACCTCATGGATGAACTGGTGCGTTTCGAACGGATACCTTGAGACAAACCCTCTAAGCGGAATGAAGGTGATGGAAGCGTCAGCTAAGGACGCACGCCTACCCTTTGATCAACAAGACACTACCACCCTCCTCAACCATGGCTCTCTAACAAAGGAGGCTAAGAAGAACCCCTGGAGGTACTGGCTACCTTTGCTGGCACGAGCTACGGGAGCACGGTTGGAGGAGTTATCTCAGCTCTACCTTGAAGACATTGTGCAAGAACAAGGCATTACCTGTATCAAGATCGATGACGCTAGGCCAGACCAGAAGCTCAAGAACCCTTCCAGCCGACGAATCATCCCGCTGCATCCTGACCTGCTGGACATGGGGCTACGTGACCACCTGGGGGATTTGAAGCAGGCAGGGCAGGAAAGGTTGTGGCCTGAGTTGAAGGCTGTCCGAGGCAAATACGGATACGCCGTATCAAAGTGGTTTGGCGTTTACAGGCATAAGCAAGGGATCACCGATCCTCGTAAGACCTTCCATAGCTTCAGGCACTCGTTCATCGATGACATGAGAGAGGCCGGGATTGCCGATAGCCTACTGAAGGACATGGTAGGTCATGGGGACACAGCAGTGACATTTGCGGTGTATGGAAAGCGACGTTTCATTGAGCAGATGCTTACAGCAGTGAGCCAGATAAAACTGACCATAAATCCATTATAAACGTCACATTATAACAAAAAGACACAAGGGCCACTCCGACACTCCCCAGCAACCATGCACCTTGTAGCACGTCTGTGGCCCGATTATTGTTCCCCTCCCCCTCCGTTTGCTAAGCACAGGCGTTGCTTTCTCTGCAAAAGATTTGCACGCTAATAGTTATTGATAGCCTGCATCTATCAAGCTTTACATTGTGATTACAATTTCCCTACGAACTAGATTTCAAACGACTGTCTGATTACGTGACCCTAACTGAGCCATCAGGAGAGACGTATGAAAGGCTATAAACCATGCGACGTCACCGTGAGCACCAGTCTGTTAGAGAAAGAGCTGTCGGCAAGGAAGGCACGGCTTGAGAGGGCGAAATCGGATCTACACCACCGCTTTGAGATTTACGCCAAGGAACAGGCATGCGTTGCGAGCCTGGAGAAGGCGTTGGCTAAGGCGCACGGCCTCTACTAGCAGCATCATCAATCGACCGTTAAACGATACCGCTCATCCGATAGGCCAACTGGTATCAACAAATAGGCCAAACGACTATTTGATACGCTGATAAAATGATCCCACCTTAATTGATACCGAGGGATCGAGATGAGCCGTACGTTCCTATATGCCCGCGTCTCCACTGCCGACCAAACCACTGACAATCAGCTACTCGAAGTAAAGCAAGCAGGTTTTGCTGTAGATGCTCGTAGGGTTGTCACTGAGACGGTGTCCGGCTCTATCCAGGCTAGTGAGCGTAAAGGCTTCCAGAAGCTTCTAGAGCGCATGGAGCACGGAGACACGCTGATCGTTACCAAGCTCGACCGACTGGGCCGTAACGCTATGGACGTACGCAGCACCATAGAGAAGCTGTCAGAGGAAGGGATCCGGGTTCACTGTCTAGCTCTGGGCGGAGTAGACCTCACAAGTGCAGCAGGCAAGATGACCATGCAGGTGCTATGTGCTGTAGCCGAGTTCGAACGTGACTTGCTCATCGAGCGTACCCATGCTGGCCTGGAACGAGCAAAGGCAGAGGGCAAGAAGCTGGGAAGGCCTGAAGCTGTGGACACTACTGAGAAGGTACAGAAGGCCAAGGTACGCGGATTGACTCAGAGCCAAGCAGCCAAAGAACTAGGCGTTGGCATCGCTACCATCAAGCGCCACTGGAACAAAGTCTGAACCTTCCACCGTTATCGCAATCATAGTAGGTATGAGTGCTCCAACTCTCATAGACCTTAGCCCCACCTTAGAGTGGGGTTTCTTTTGTCTGCTACTCAGCTACACCCTGCACCCGAACGTCTCACCAAGAGGCCCGTAGGTGGCGTAGCGTCGATATTTTAAACTCTTAAGGGAATCTATTGCTTAGGCCAGGGCTTTTGACTTAACGCTATTACTTTATCGACGATATTTCCCTTAGATGTGCATATCGCCTGTCAGATAACAAAAGGTCGATATTTCGGCAGAGGTGGTGAAACAACTAAAATAGCACTACCGTTCGTCGGATGGCTATGCGGAGATAAATGGTTCAAACCCTTGCTATTACTGGATTCTTATATAAATCATAGTTTAGCACTATGCAACTAACTATAGGCAAACCAAGAAATCCGGGGTATAATATTGTTATAGGGACAGAGAAAGTCAAAGCGAAAATAAAGTTTAGCACTATGCAATATATTAGTTGCAGAATAGCAACTTTGGCAGTATAATAGAGTGAAGGAAAAGCGATATATTTCAAGCTCTCTAATATATAGCTAAATGCTTACATTCAGTTAAGCTATATGCAGTATTCAAGATTGACCCTCCTGCCTTATACTTAAAGAATAGACAACACGAATAGAACATCCTTAATTGGGTGTTTTGCTGTGCCCGCCATCCTGATATCTGATACTCCTCCGCTCTGAACAAGAGCCTTGGCATCTACAGTGTCCTCTCCTGGGTGCCCTTTTATTAATACCCCTGTCGGATGACTCAATCGGCGGGATTCGTTCGTTCAAAATAAATAATTTCTCGCTTGAGGATTCAATAATGACAATAAAAACCACACGTCACTGCTTGTGGTGCAAAGCGACAATGGAGTGTTCTTCAGCAGGTAAGCTGATCTGTAGTAAGAGTTGCCACGGCAAGATGCACCGGCACCGGATCAAGCTGGGGATAACCAACAAGGAAATGATTAAACAACTAAAACAAGAGGAACGTACAAAATGAAAAATGAAACCTTTAGTGATCATCTCCGTAAACGTGGACTCAAGCGGTGTGGTATCTGGCTGAGTCCGGAAGACTGGAAGACGTTGAATGATTTGATGAAAGACTTCCATCAGCACCCAGGCGACTTAGTGTCTGACTTGATCAAAGAACATTCTAAGAAGCGAGGAAAGGCATGAAGACCTTAGCTCGAAAACATAACAAACAATCCCAGCTACAGATGAATGCTTCACTTACCAAGGGGCATGTGGACTACGTCCTGACCTTAGCACAAGAAAAGAAGATTTCATTTAGTCAGGCGCTGAACCTGATTATTGATGAGAGGCTGAATGCGGAGCTGTATGACCTGTTGAGTAGGGCTGAGTAGGCCCGTAGCTCTCGTAGATACTCCCCGTGGGTCTGGCAGACACTCGGGCGTAGGTCTCACAGACCCCGTAGTAATAATGATATAGAGATAATGAATATAAAAACAAAGAATAAAAGAAAAGAAAAATTAATTTTACGACTTAGACACTTAAAAGCTTAGCCCTTCTTAGCTTGGTCTTCGACCTGCGCACGAAGGCCTAATAGAGCAAGAGCAGAAAAACAATATTCTTTTTAATCTTATTATCTATCCGTGCTAATGCAGGCTTGTGTGCTTGCTGTGGTATTGGGGTTTTTAGTCCTTATACATTTGTTGTTTGGTGCAGAGATCGAAGATCGATAGAGAAATAGATTCCCCGAGTGTCTGCCAGACCCACGGGATTAACCAAAGAGGAAATAGAAATGGAAAATACAGTGCGTATAAGGCTTGGTGAGCAAGCCACTCAAAACCTGTTCGAGATTATGAAGCTTTTGAACAAAGACAGTGCTACCCATACAGCTAACATTATTATCAATCAATACCTAAATCAACTACGTGCTCAAGAGGGCCTAAAAAATGAAAACACAACTATTCGCTAAGTCAGAAAAAGAGCTATCCCCCTACTTTGCTGTTTACCGTGAGTTCCTGACTGCTACTGGCTGGAAAGGATGGGAACAAGTGAAGGTAAAGAATCCTGAAGGTAAGATGGTTGCTACCGGAGAAGTGAAGGAGGTTGTATATCCTTTCACGAGTGAAGAGAAAATGCTGTGGTCTTGGATGCTAGATCGGTATCAGTTCTTTAAGGCCAACAACAATGTCTGGTTCGACAACCAGGACGAGATCGCCGCCTACACTGGTTTCAGTGTCTCCACTGTCAAACGATTCATCAAGAAGCTAAGTGTATCTGGTGTGCTAGTCATCGCCACTAAGAACATGGGTGGGGCTCGCGTGAGCAACTCTTATGTGATCACTAAAGACCTACAGTTGGTGCAGCGTGAGAACGTCGCTCAGAAGCCCTCTATTAGCTCCGTAGTTGAACGATCAGAACAAACCAACACGAATGCTCAGACTGAGGTATACGTTGAATTTGAAGCCGCTGGAGAGGCTTGGGTAAATGAACCCCTACCGCCGGAAGATTATGAGGGCATTGAGTTTTCTGTCGAAAATGAATTCAGCAGTTATCAGGAGTGGGAAACAATCCCTTCTGAGGTAGTGCAACAGAAGCCAGTAAATGCTTGTCCGTTTGCCACTGCGCCCACTAAACGCTTTAAACCTAACGGATCAGTTAGCGAAGAGATGGAATTTTGGTGCAACAAGAACCAAGTGGTTATTACCAACGTAGATGGCCAAACCGTATTCAAACATAAGGCGAAGCGATTCGTTATTGAGGCCGGTGCATTCGTAGAATACAAAGCTACAACGTATAAATCATCAGCACCAAAGACCTTAGCTGAAGCTGCTGGGATGGAATGGATGCTGAACAAGCTGGATGAGAGCGAAGGAAGCATTCCGTTTTAACGTTTAACCTCCGCTCCACTTTTACGCTTTAACTAACTAATCATCAATAAATTCAGTCCTAATCAGACTAATGGCCTGAGGCTGCCTTATTGCCTCAATAACTTAAATTAATATATCGGAGTTAAAATTATGACCACTAACTACACTACCCGCGATCAGTTCAAAGCCGACTACAGCTTTCCTCTGAAGACAGAATCTTACAAGTTCAACTCTGCTGAGCTTAAGACTCTCGTTGATCGAGCTTACGACCTTTATTCCCAGCCCGGCTTGAACTACAACAAAATCTTCGTGAGTGCGGGACATTTCGAGTCGGCGATTAACGCAGTGATCGAACTATCAAAAGACGGGTTCACCTATCCTGAAAAGCGGAAGCCTCTTCACTCAGGTCCGAACTACGCCTTCTATCTTGAGAAACCGCTAACCCTCCAGAACGAGGATAAGGAATTCATTAAAGATATGGTAATGGCCAACTATATCGCGGCTGTAGAGCAAAATGAGAAGGCTTACAAAGTCCGGCTCAAACAACAGATGATCAATGAAGCTCAGGCTGCTGAGGCTAAGAAGCTGGCGGAAGCAGAAGCCAAGAAACAAGCCAAGTTTGAACAAGAAGCTGAAAAAGCTTTTCAACAAGTTCTCGAACAAGAAGGTATTCAATAATGCTTAAGTCAAAACTCTTTCCTAAAGACTCCGAACGTTCACGGGCCGACAAACTTCTCTCTAATAATCGTATCGAGCATTTGGTCCTTAAGACCAAACCAACCAAGGATCTTGAACTTAGGTCAAATCCTGAGACATTGGCCAAGACTAAAAAGCTGATGGAACAAGCCGAAATTACCAAAGCTAAGGCTATGTCCCCGATGGTTGATGCCTTTCTTGTTGCAGCAGATGGTCGCGTAACCACCACCAAAATCTCAATGGACGTTTCGACCATTCTTAAAAGTGTAGGTGTAACTCTGCTGCAAGCGGACGGCCTAACGATGTTGAGTTACAAGCTTGCTCAGCAATATGGGGGCGAAGCTGTCACCTTGGAGCAGATGCTCAAAGACAAAAACTTCAAAGCTGCCTATCAGGCTGCTAAGTAAATACCAAATTCGGGCAGGGAAGCCCTTTAGTCAAAGCGACTACAGAATCCCGCTATAAATGAAAGCACCATAACTCCCATCCCTGCAACTCCCGCTGTAAGTTCAAAGCCCCAATTTAGAGTCGAGCTTACCATTAGAGCAAGATAACTAGATGAGACGGCTACGATACACGAGTAAAACGCCATAGGCTTTAGCCGCTCTTCATATGAGAAACCCTGCATGTTTCCCAGATACGTGAAAAGTATCGCCAAGAATGTCAAAGGCGAACTGAAGGCGATAATCATGAAAACCGCCTTCCATCCGTCTAGCTCTTTAAATATATCCAAGAAAAAGTACATTGCATAAGATGTACCGGGCGCTATTTGGGCCATAACAAAAATCAAATAAAACGCAGCATCCGAAACTTTCGTATTCTTCAAGTCTTCAAAAAAACTCATTACCACCTCAAGACAGAGCATATTTTATGTCAGAAACAAAGATAGCGAGCTTTTACAGTGAGCTAAATATTAAAGTCAACAAGGCTCAGCTTCGTCAAGCAGAACAGGCATTCCAGCGTCTAGAAGCAATGATGCTTAAGCTTAAGGAGCAGTTTGGCAAAAGCCTCGTAGTGATGCCAAAGGTTCAGTTCAACAGCCTTCAATTTCAAAAGCAGATCCAGAAATCCTTGAACCAGGTTAGCCGGCTGACTGAGTTCAGAATGGAAAAATTTACCATCGACAATGTGAAGCTCAACCGGAGCCTTGCCTCTGCGATCAGGCGTGCTGAGTGGTCAGCACAGTCGCTGAAGATCAAGACGGTTATCGAACGTAGCCCCGTCAGTCAGGCAGTTCGCCAGGTGGCGCGTAGTGCTCACGCTGCTGGGATGCAGCCTGTTGAAGGTAATGGCGCTGCTGGCGGTGCTGTATTGGCCGCTGTCCCTCGATGGCTTGCCCCGGCTGCACTCGGCTATGGCGCCTATCGCGGAACCACTGCTCTATTCAACGCCAATGCTCAACAGCTCAGTAACCGCAATCTGATTGCCAACGTGGTAGGTACATCCCCTAGCGCCAAGATCAATCAGAAGCGTGCAGAGAACGCCAACGAGTACGTGTGGAACGAGAGCAATCGCCTAGGCCTACGTGCTACGGACCAGGTACAAGGCTACGCCTCTATGCTCGCTGGTGGTCACGCTGCCGGGCTGAAGTACGCCCAATCACAGGATGCCTGGACACAGCTCAACGAACACGCCGTGACTTTGCACCTCACCAATGAGCGTATGAAGGGCTTGAGCACTGCCGTAATTCAGATGATCAGCAAGGGCAAGGTCCAGTCTGAGGAGCTTTTCGGCCAAGCAGCAGAGCACGATCCCACCTTCCCCGCCCTGGTAGCTCAAGCCAACGCTGAGATCCGTAAAAGCGGGAAGACGGGCCAGGCTGCGATGATCCAGCTACGTGCTGACATGAAGGCAGGCATCGTAGGAACCGACGTTGTACTAAAGGCACTACAGATTGGCAGCAGGAACGCCCAGGCCGCCTTGGAGCGTAGCACCAGCACCTCTCAGGCTGAGCTGAACCGTACTCTGAACACCCGAGATCGGACGATTGACGAAGCCAGTCAGCAGGGCTTGGAAGAAGGTTTCCAGCGTGCTCTGAACGCGATTAACACCTTTGCTCAAGACCTACAACCAGCAGCCCTAAGCCTCGTCAAAAGCTTCGGTGAGGCTTACAAATCAACGTCTGAATTCGCTCTGTGGATGCGGGGAATCGCCAAAGGCAACATCACACCAGAGAAGGCTCTAGCGACGGTGAGGGAGAAGCTACCCGACGCTGCTAAGAACTATGCTGACTATCATCCTGGGATTCAAGGGATCAACTGGCTCTTTGAGAATCACCCTAGCCTGAAGTTTGCAAAGGACACATTCGAGAGTCTTTACGAGCGGATCAAAGGGCCAGAGTGGGGCGACGTCGGTAATCGGATTGTTCCTGACTTCCTGCCCTACCAGCAATCAAAGCTCAATTATCGGACGCCTTACAGTGAACTCCAGATGCCTGCAATGTTGCCTCCTGCAATGCCTCCTCAATTCGGTAGTAGTCCGCTTCAACATTACCAACAGAATAATGATGCAGTTCAACAACTGATGAATCAGAGCTACACCAATACCGACAGTCGCACCTACGACAATAGGATTGTCTTTGAGCCTGGGGCGTTTCAAATTGATGCAACGTCTATGGATATTAACCAGCTTGGTAGTGAACTTGAGAGCCGGATGATGGACGCCGCTCGTAGAGTTCAAGACAACTCTCTCTCTGATGCTCGAATCCAGTATCCATCTATCGGACGTTAACGCTCACCAATACACCACAGCCCCTTCACTGGGGCTTTTTAATATCTGAGACGTAAAAACAATGAATTATTTTATTTTACATCGAGGGTCAAACCTCGTTGCCGGTATTCTATCGGCTTCAATTCCCCCAGCACGCAGTAACGAATACAAGTTTGTCGCTGCATCAGACAAGACTCTAAGCGCTTATCTAAAGTGGGTACAGAAACACAAGGATGTCTGTCCAGACTTCGGAGAGTTGATTGCCAAATCAAACCATCTGAAAGACAAGCTAAACCCACAGGGCCATACCCTACTCCCTACTATTCCAAGAGAGGCACGAGAGGTCACGCCTACCAGCCGTGAGGCTGTTATCTGTAGCTGGCTCACCCTTCACCCTACTGCCACAGAGCACGATCTACACGAGCAATTCGGGTGTGGTGTGGTAGCCGCCAGGGCCTACTTAGACAAGTGGCTATAACGCCACAGAATGCGGCTTACAGGGCGTTAAAAGTGGTAGGTAATACTAAGGTACTGGGTAGCACTTTTTATACCTCTACAGCCCCTATAAACACTGTATTTAACACATCAAAATCATCATATCTGAGGTATCAAATGCGCGTATTCGCAAACTATTGCTTTAAAGGTCATCGTAGCTCAATCGAGCTTCCAGAAAAGCTTGTTCAACTCTTCAACCAGAAGCACCCTAATCAAAGTATCGGCCCATTTCTTACTAAACTGCTAAAGGCTGAGAAAGCTAACCGTATCGGCTCAAGCCTTGTCATTAGTCGTCTTGTGGAGGAGCTACTATGAGCATGGACAAGTTCAACAAGTTTATGGCAATCCCACAAGTGATTCTCTGCTGCTTGGTAATTGCGCAGCTTCATCAGAACCAGGGTATACGCTCCGAGATTCTTGGTCAGTTTGAAGAGCTACAGACCAAGACAAATCGTGCCATCTTCAGCCTACAGAGTCAGATTGAAACTAAGTTCAACTCTCTTCGTGAGATGCAGGACCAGAATCAGATTAACAATGAACGTGCGTTGCGGAATCTGAACGAGCGTGTGAAGAATCTTGAACAAAAGCCGGTGGTGATTTTCAACGGCCAGAACGGCTACCGCACCAGCGGACAGAACCAAATCAACAATCAATAGGAAAATAAGAATGTTAGACGATCTAAAGAATCAACTCGCTATCACCATCCGTGCCTTTCAAGACGAAGGTAAACCAGTACCTGACGAGCTATGGCAGCAAGGATGCCTCTTGTTCATGGCAGAACAGGCAGTAAAGGAGGGAGATGAGGAGAGGTTTCTATTCGCTCTAAATGAGCTTTGTGGCGGGGATATAGCTACAACGTTCACAGCTTAAGATGAGGGAGGCTCATCACCTCCCTTTAGCTTCACTTACGGACCAACCAACCCTTTAGAGTATAGAATGCTTTCCCACTCGGAGCGAGAAATGTTACCGCGTACTCATTCTCTTGGAAAACTTGTATCTTCATCCCTGAACTAACCCGGCACTTTCCATTCTCTATCATTCGGTTAGCGCCTGCGTTATCTCCATCCTGGGCGAACCCGCCAAACTCATCAAGGTTTCCTTGGCTGGTGCAGTAGATATAGTCTTTCTTCAGGAAAGCATTATATTCAACGTCCTTCCATTGGGCATTTGCTGCCGCTGAAATTACCAAACCAGCCACCGCAAGAATGCTTATTACAAATTTCTTTATCATTGCCGTATTCCCTTACTAAATATGATTCCAAGTTGCAGAAATGTAGGCGAATTCAGCATCCACCATACCCACATAACGGTCAATCCCTTTCTGGTCCAAGCTATTCACATGAAGCTTTGCTCGCCTTACGTCGAGAACAGCGACTTTTGTGTCGCACGAGGTCATAGGACCGACTGTCTTAGCCATCAGAGCGTTAACAATAGAGATATAGAGCTTACTCAGCTTCTCATCTTTGAAGTATAACTTTATTAGATGGGGCTCTCCATTAATCAGCACCCCAATCTCAGGGTTAACATGGACCTCAACGTCAAGATAGGTATACATAAAGGACGTTGTAGAATTCCAAATAGGATTAGCACCCTTGCACCAGCGCTGATAGCCTTTAAGCACCTTTGGATAGTTAGAAATCTTATTCTTATCAGTGAGCCCGTTAAGAAGAAGAGACAGCGATTCGCTACTTTTGCCTTCCTTGTGCATTTTCACGATTGCGGAACGAAGGGGTTTATAGAAATCAGTTTGAGGGGAATAAGGCTTTTTGTTCTTTATTTTCGAGATGTTATTTCTCTTGGGGTCACCTGACTTAGAGATAACATCAACGACTTCAGCAAGACTGAGGCGGGGCATAGCTTTACCATCCGTAGTGAGATATCCATCACATCGGCTAGGTTAGCAGGAGCTTGAGTCGTAGCATGACCATCCAGCGGGGACGAACGGCTGAATAGGAAGACTTTTTGCTTGGAGGGAGGTAGAGAAGATAGGATCAGCATCACGCACTCACCCTGTCACACAGGAGCGTGCTAAACGGCTGTCACACAAAGGAATCTAGAGCGGAGAATGTCTAAGTAAAACAATTACTTAGCAGAAATGGAGGTGGCCCCGCCAGCCACACCCCGGCACACGACATCACCGCTGCGGCTGCTCCCTTCCGGGCCTGACCGGGTTCACGGTTGATCGTTGCGGGGGGACCGACAGAGCCACCATAACGCCTCACCCTGAGGTGAGGTGCGTCATTCTACGCGGTTGGGGCGAAGTTGCAAGCCATACAAGGACTTAGGTTCGCTAGGGTGCTGCCTGCAGGTCCCAGAGCGCAGCGAAACTGCCCTCCCCCTCGCGCAGCCGCTGCGGCGGGCCGTCCTCGACGATGACGCCCTGCTCCAGCACCAGGATGCGGTCGAAGCCGGACAGGGTGGAGAGCCGATGGGCCACCGCCACCACGGTACGGCCTTCCATCAACTCCAGCAGGGCCCGCTGGATGACCGTCTCGGAATGGCTGTCCAGCGCCGAGGTGGCTTCGTCGAGGATGAGAATGGGCGCATCCTTGAGAAAGGCCCGGGCGATGCCCAGACGCTGGCGCTGACCACCGGAAAGCAGCACGCCGCGCTCGCCCACCGGAGTATCGTAGCCCAGCGGCAACTCGCGGATGAAGTCGTCGCAATAGGCGTGACGGGCCGCCGCCTCCACCTCGGCGTCGCTGGCTTCCGGCCGGCCATAGCGGATGTTCTCGCGAATGCTGCGATTGAACAGCGCGGTCTCCTTGGGCACCACGGCGATGCGCTGGCGCAGGCTGTCCTGACTGACCGTGCGAATGTCCTCGCCATCGATGCAGATCCTCCCCCGCTGGATATCGTCGAGGCGCTGCAACAGGCCGATCAGGGTCGATTTGCCGGCGCCCGACGGCCCCACCAGCCCGATCTTCTGGCCGGCCGGCACCTCCAGATCGAAACCCTGGAACACCTGCCGACCATCGGGATAGCGATAGTGCACGCCGGTAAAGCTCAGGGCGCCGCGCGCCTGGGTCAGGGGCCGTTCGACGTCGCTCTGGCCGTGGGGCTGGATAAGGATGCGCAGGGTCTCGCCGATGGCGCCCAGTTGCTGAGTGGTGTCCACCAGCGCCAGGGCCAGGTCACGGGAGCCGTGCAGGATGCGAAAGGTCAGGGCACTGACCATGACCACGTCGCCGGCGGTGATGCTGCCGCGGCTCCACAGTGCGATGGCCCAGGCCAGCATGCCGCCGGCCATCAGCGACAGGCAGGTGTCGTGGAGTACCCGGGCCTGCTCCAGATGCATCCAGCTGCTGCGCTGGGCACGCGCCTCTACGCCGATGGCCTGGGCCAGTCGCTGCACCTCGCGCTCCCGGGAGGAAAAGGCCTTGATGGTCCAGACGTTCTGCACCAGGTCCACCAGCTCGCCGCCGACATGGGCCGACTGAGCGGCGAAGCGCTGGTGCCGCGCCCGCCCGCGAATGCCGAAGGCGGTGATCACCAGCGCCACGATCAGCACGAAGGCCACCAGCGCCCCGGCCATGCGCAGGTCCACGGTGCAGAGCACCACCACCGCGCCGATGAAGTCGACGCAGGGCGGCATGATCTTCCAGGTCAGGCCGCCGTAGATGGCCCCCGCGGCCGCTCCGGTGGCGGAGATGCGATTGCCCAGGGCCCCGGCGAAATGCTGGGAGAAGTAGTGCATCGGATGGCCGGTGAGATAGCGGAACAGATCGACGCGCAGATCGGCGCAGCTGGCCACCACCGTGCGGCAACCCAGCCAGCCACCGCTACGCCAGAACAGGTTCTCCAGCACGATCAGCGAGATGAACAGCCAGAACGGCCCCCACACCGCCGCCCGGCGTGCCGGATCGGCCATGGCATCGACCAGCAGCTTCATGCCGTATTGCACTGCCACCGCACAGGTCGCCGCGCCGACCACCAGCAACAGCAGGCCGCCGAAGTGCCAGGGTCGCAGGCGGACATAGCGCCAGAGAAAGGCGCCGACCCGTTCCGGCAGGGGCCATTCGGCGCGCCGCCGCTCGCGTCGCCGAGCTGCGCTCATCGCCCCTCTCCGCCGGCCCAGAGCTGGCGTTGGCGCTGCAGGACCTCGGCCAGAGGCTCGTGCAGCGCCCGGCGCCCTGCCTCGTCGGCCACGCCGAACAGCCCCGTGGGACAGAGGCGGTCATCGTCCCAGCCGGGATAATCGAGTACCGGATACAGGCAGATGCCCTGCACCGGCACGCCCTGGCGCAGCGCCCGCCCGACCTGATCGGCCACGTGTTCCAGCCAGGCGGCGCGCGCCGGCCCCTCGGCCCCAGTCTCGGCGATCAGCAACGGCCGGCCATAGCGCTGGTGGACTTCGGCCAGCATGCCCTGCAAGGGTCGATAGGCCGGATCCTCCGCCGCCAGGGTGCCGCCGTCCAGATACCACTGGTTGTCGGAGTAGTAGTTCAGACCCAGGATGTCCAGGTAATCGGGGCGCCCGCCCAGCCCTGGCCACTGGCGCCCGCTGAGCAGGTCCCAGGCCTCGAACTGGGCCTGGCGATAGGCCTCCGCGGCCTCGCGCTGTTCGGGGCGGCGCGCGACCACATGAATCAGCGGATCGATGGCCAGGAAGCGCGCCGCGGGCAACTCGGCCCGAATCGCCTCGATGGCGGCGATGCTGGCGCGCACCAGTTGATGCTTGAGCTCCTGACCGCGGCCGCGGGCGCCGGGATTGAACAGACCCTGATCGCCGCCGGCCCAGGCCCAGTAGGAGATCTCGTTGATCGGCGCCAGGCACGGACGGGTCTCGCCCTCCTCCCGCAAAAGGCGGGCAAAGGCGGCGGCATAACGGGCGAAGGCATCGACGAAGGCCGGCCGCCAGATATCCAGGTGATCGGGCCAGCCATAGTGGCAGAGGTCCCAGATCACCTGGACGCCGGCCGCCCGCGCGGCTCGCACCTGCGGCAGGACACTCGACCAGTCATGGTGCCCGGCCTGGGCCTCCACCCGGTGCCAGCGGACGCCATCGCGCACGGTGCGCAGGCCCTGGGCGGCCACCGCGCCATAGTCTTCCGCGGCCCAGCGGTCATGGCCGGTGCTGGCGAGCAGATCCAGGCGTCGGCCATCGGCGCGTCTGTGGCTGGAGCATTCGAAGCCGGCCATGAAGAAACTCTGGAAGGGCGAGCCTTCGGCCATCACGTCTCTCATGGGGCCTGCCTTGCCAGGCTTTCGTGGTGTTCGGCGCTCTCCCCCGCCGCCGGCCCGAGCTCCGCCTCCTCGATGCGCTTGTAGGCGGCCAGCGCCTGGCCCACCACCTGGTCCATGTTGTAGTAGCGATAGGTCCCCAGACGGCCGATGAAGATGACCTTGGGGGTCGCCTCGGCCAGGTGCTGGTAGCGCCGGTACAGCTCGGCGTTTTCCGGGCGTGGAATCGGATAATAGGGCTCGCCGTCCGCGCTGGGATATTCGTAGGTCAGGCTGGTGCGCTCGTGGGTCTGGCCGGTGAGGTGCTTGTACTCGGTGATGCGGGTGTAGGGCACCGCTTCGCTGGGATAGTTGACCACCGCCACCGGCTGGAAGCGCGGCGTATCGCGCGTCTCGTGCTTGAAGGTCAGGGAACGATACGGCAGGCGGCCGAAGCGATAGTCGAAGAATTCGTCGATGGGTCCGCTGTAGACCAGGTGCTCATGGGGGATCAGTTCGCGGATCTCGCGGTAGTCGGTATTGACCATCACCTTGATGTTGGGGTGATCCAGCATCCGCTCGAACATCCGGCTGAAGCCATGCAGGGGCATCTGCTGGAAGGTGTCGCCGAAGTAGCGGTCGTCGGTGGTGGTCCGGGTCGGCACCCGCGCCGTCACCGAGCGGTCCAGTTGCGACGGATCCAGTCCCCACTGCTTGCGGGTATAGCCGCGAAAGAAGGTCTCGTAGAGTTCGCGCCCGACCTGGTTGATCACCACGTCCTCGGAGGTGCGGATGTCTTCGACCGGCTCGGCGCGGGCGGCGAGAAAGGCTTCGGCGCCCTGCTCGTCCAGCTCCAGGCCATAGAGGCGATTGAGGGTGGTCAGGTTGATCGGGATGGGCACCTGCTGACCCGCGACGTCGGCCAGGACCCGGTGCTCGTAGGGCCGCCACTCGGTGAAGCGCGAGAGGTAGTCGACGATGCGCTGGGAATTGGTGTGGAAGATGTGCGGACCATAGCGGTGCACCAGCACCCCGGCATCGTCATAGTGATCAAAGGCATTGCCGCCAATGTGCGGGCGCCGATCCACCACCAGCACGCGCTTGCCCAGCCCCGCGGCCAGCCGTTCCGCCAGCACGCTGCCGGCGAAACCGGCCCCCACGATCAGATAGTCGAAACGCTCAAGCGCCGTTACCGCCATTGGATCTTCTCCCGCATCAGGTCACAGGTGCTGTCCCAGGACATCCCGGTCAGCAGGGCATCGGCGCGCGCCAGAAAGGCTTCGCGCTGATCTTGACTGGCCAGGGCCGCCTCGCAGGCAGCGACAAAGGCCTCGGCGCCTTCGGCGATCCAGACCACGCCGCTGTCGCCGTAGGTGCGCACCACATCGGTGATGGGCGTCGACACCACCGGACAGCCGCCGGCCAGGTATTCGGGCGTCTTGGTTGGGCTGATGAAACGCGTCGCCTCGTTGAGGGCAAAGGGCATCAGGGCCACGTCCCAGCCCGCCAGATAGGCCGGCAACTCGTCATAGGTCTTGCCGCCCAGGTAATGCAGATTGGGCAGCTGCGGCAGGCTGGCCGGATCGATCTTGACCACCGGGCCCAGGATCACCCACTGCCACTGGGGACGCAGCCGCGCCACCGCGGCCAGCAGGTCGAGATCCAGGCGCTCGTCGATCACGCCATAGAAGCCCAGCCGCGGCCGCGCCAGAGCGGCCTGGTCTGCAGGCTCCGGCAGGGCCGCGCGAGCCTGACCGAAGTGCGCCACGTCCACGCTGCTGGGAAAGGGAAAGACCCGCGGATGGCGGTCACGCTTGGCCTCGTAGAGGCTGTAGCCCCCGGTAAACACCAGGTCGGCGCGCTGCAGCAATTCCCGCTCCCGCTGCAGCAGGGCCGGGGGCGCGCCGCGAAAGGCCGAGAGTTCGTCCATGCAGTCGTAGACCAGGGTCTGCGCCGGGATCTCGCCGGCATAGTCCAGCGCCATGGGCGTGAAATACCAGGCCACCGCCACCGGTTGCCGCAACTCCTGCAGATAGGTCTGCAGCAGTTCCTGCTGGGCGCAGGCTCGGGCTTCCGCGGACAGGCAGCGAGGCAGATGAGGCACCAGTACCCGCACGCCGTTCTCTTCCACACGCACCTCGAGGTGCGACCGGCCATCCGTGGCATCCAGCGGCTCTTCGCAATAGAGCACGTTGTAGTGCTCGGCGAAGCGCACCATCTCGTGCTGCGGACGCTGGTAGACGAAGCTCCAGCGCAAATGGGCCAGGCATAGCAGCAGCGGCCTGGCGGGATCCAGGGGGCGCTCCGCAACGCGCGCGGGCTGTTTGGTCTTGCCGATCGTTTCGGTATGGGGGCCGGCCCAACTCATGGTGTGCTCCTGTGAGATCGAACGCCTGGCCAAGGGCGGCAAAACAGCCGCGCCTCGGCCGGCGCCTTGGCAACTTGCAAAACGTCCAGAGACCGTCCCGAAGGTATCGGCAGTCTGACTGCGCGATATCGAGCAACGTTATCGACTTATCCAATTGGCAAGGGTTCATAACTTTATCGATGAACTTCCGCTTCGCTAGAACCAATATCCTCATTCAACTTCAGAACAACGTCTGCTCGATGAATTGGCACAACTAACGCTTCGCTCGAAAATAATTAAAGCGAAGCGTTAGTTGCACTCGAGTCTGCACGAAACAGTTATTTCGAATTAATGGCTACAGGCTTGGTGAGGACGGTTGCATGTTGATGATCACGGGCGGCGCAGGCTACATAGGTTCCCATACGACGCTGGAGCTGCTCCGTGCGGGCCACGAAGTGGTGATACTGGACAACCTGGTCAACAGCCGGGTGGAGGCCGTGCAGCGCCTTACCACGCTCGCCGGGCGGGCGCCTGTCTTCGTGCGCGGGGACGTCCGGGATCGCGCCCTCCTGGATCGGCTGTTTCTAGAGCTGCCGATCACCGGGGTCCTGCATTTCGCCGGACTCAAGGCGGTCGGCGAGAGCGTGCAGCACCCCCTGCGCTATTTCGACAACAACGTCGGCGGCACCCTGGTGCTCTGCCAGGCCATGGCCGCCGCCGGGGTGCACCAGCTGGTCTTCAGCTCTTCCGCCACCGTCTACGGTCACTGCATTCCACCCATCAGCGAAAGCTGCCCGACTGCCGAGCCGACCAACCCCTATGGCCAGTCGAAACTCATGGCCGAGCAGGTGCTGCGCGGGCTGGCCGGGGCCGATCCGCGCTGGTCCATCGCCGTGCTGCGCTACTTCAATCCCATCGGCGCCCATCCCTCCGGACTGATCGGCGAAGACCCCCAGGGCACGCCCAACAACCTGGTGCCCTATCTGCTGCAGGTGGCCAATGGTCGCCGGCCCTGGCTGGATGTCTACGGCGACAACTACCCGACGCCGGACGGCACCGGCGTGCGCGACTACATCCATGTCCAGGACCTGGCCCGCGGTCATCTGGCGGCGCTGAACGCCCTGGCCGAGCGCCCCGGGGTTTCGACTTGGAACCTGGGCACCGGACGCGGACATTCGGTCAAGGAGGTGGTGGCGACCCTGGAACAGCAACTGGGCCGCGACATCCCCTGTCACTTCGCCCCGCGACGCGCGGGCGACGTGGCCCAGTGCTGGGCCGATCCGGAAAAGGCTTGGCAGGAACTGGGTTGGCGCGCCGAACGCAGCCTCGCCACCATGCTAGAAGATGCCTGGCGCTGGCAGTCGCTCAATCCCCATGGCTATCGCCAGACGGCCAAGGCGGCTATCGCCGTGGAAGAAGTTCTCGAAAAAGAACAACGTGCGAGCGAACCCGCCACGCGTTCCGCTTGAACCTGGAAATTATTATGGCCGATAAATAAGGCTTCGCTTAAACCAAACGAAGCCTTATTTTTTCAGTTATTGCCTTGGCACTGCCTTAAAGCAGTTTTTAAACGAAGCGACAACTATGGGTACGTCTTTATTACCGCTTCGTTATAACCAACAACGCCTGCAGTTATTGGCAGAACGAGTGAAGATCAGACCCTTGCGGGCCTGATCCCTGGCGCTAGCGGACGCCTTGCGCCTCGAGGATCTGCAGGAAGGCATCCTCGTCCAGCACCTTGACCCCCAGTTCGTTCGCCTTGGTCAGCTTGGAACCCGCCCCTGGCCCTGCGACCACCACGGCGGTCTTGGCCGACACCGACCCCGACACCTTGGCGCCCAGGGCTTCCAGGCGCTCCTTGGCCTCGTCGCGACTCATGGCCTCCAGGGTTCCGGTAAGCACCCAGGTCTGGCCGGCGAACGGCAAACCCTGCACCGCCTGCCGGGTACTTTCCCAATGCATGCCGAAGGCCTTGAGCTGCGCCTCGATGGCCAGCGCCTGGGCAACGTGGTCCGCCTCGGCGAAGTACTCGCGCAGCCCCTGCTTGGCTCGCTCGTTGAGGCCGGACAGGGTCTTGAAGGTCAGCCAGTCCTGCGAGCCTTCGATCAGGGCCGCCAGGCTGGGAAAGGCCGCGGCCAGGGTCTTGGCCCCGGTCTTGCCCAGGTAGGGAATGTGCAACTGGTCGAGGAAATCGGCAAAGGCCGCGTAGCCGGAAAATTCGGCATGCACCTCCCCCTCGTCGGCCAGCTCGATGCCGTTGGCCAGCAGCGCCTCCAGCACGTCGCGGTTGTGCGCGGACTGGAAGAAGTTGTGAATCTCGAAGGCCACCTCGGGCCCGATGTCCGGCAGATAGACCAGCACCTCCGGCAGGGCCTCGCGGATTCGCTGCAGACTGCCCAGGGCGCGTGCCAGGCGCTTGGCGGTCTCCTCCCCCACCTCGGGGATGCCCAGGGCGAAGATGAAGCGCGCCAGCGCTGGCCGGCGGCTGGCCTCGATGGCGGCCAGCAGATTGCGACTGGACACCTCGGCGAAGCCTTCCAGCTCGACCACCTGCTCGTAGGTCAGGGTGTAGAGATCCGCCGGCGACTTCACCAGCGCGCGATCCACCAGTTGCTCGACGATACGATCGCCCAGGCCGTCGATGTCCATGGCCCGCCGCGAGGCGAAATGGATGATCGCCTGCTTGAGTTGCGCCTGGCAGGCCAGCCGGCCGACGCAGCGATAGACCGCGCCCTCGCTCACCGACTCCTTGCCCTTGCCGCGCTTGATCAGCTGGGTACGCTCCACCGCCGACCCGCACACCGGACAGTGGGTGGGGATCTCCACCGGGCGCGCATTCGCCGGCCGCCGTTCCGGCACCACCTGCATGATCTGCGGAATGACGTCCCCGGCGCGACGCACGATGACGCTGTCGCCGATCATCACGCCCAGCCGGGCGATCTCGTCCATGTTGTGCAGGGTGGCATTGGTCACGGTGACGCCGGCCACCTGTACCGGCTTGAGGCGGGCTACCGGGGTGATGGCACCGGTGCGCCCCACCTGGAATTCGACGTTGAGCAATTCGGTCAGCTCTTCGCGCGCCGGAAACTTGTGCGCCAGGGCCCAGCGCGGCTCGCGGGCGCGGAAACCCAGCTCGCCCTGCCAGTCCAGGCGGTTGACCTTGTAGACCACGCCGTCGATTTCGTAGGCCAGGGTATCGCGGCGCTGGCCGATGTCCTGGTAGTAGGCGCGGCAGCCTTCCGCGCCCTGTACCTTGCGCAACTCGCGACTGATGGGAATGCCCCAGTCACGCAGCCGCTGCAGGATGTCGTACTGGGTCTCCGGCAGTGTCCCGCCCTCGACCCGCCCGAAACCGTAGCAGCAGAACTCCAGCGGCCGCTGGGCGGTGATCCGCGAATCCAGCTGACGCAGGCTGCCAGCTGCGGCGTTGCGCGGATTGGCGAAGGTCTTGCCGCCGCTCTCCATGGCCCGGGCATTGAGCGCCTCGAAGCCGGCGCGGGACATGAACACTTCGCCGCGCACCTCCAGCACCGTCGGCCAGCCCTCGCCCTGCAGGCGCAGCGGGATGTTGCGGATGGTGCGCACATTGGCGGTGATGTCCTCCCCGGTGGTGCCGTCGCCGCGGGTGGCGCCGCGGGTCAGCACCCCTGCCTCGTACAGCAGGCTGACCGCCAGGCCATCGAGCTTGGGCTCGCAGGTGTACTCGACACCGGAATCCGGCCCGGCGAAGTCGGTCTCGCCGAACTCCTCGCGCAGGCGCTTGCCGACGCTGCGGTCGAAGTCCTGCAGATTCTCGTCGGCGAAGGCATTGCCCAGGCTGAGCATGGGCACCTCGTGGCGGATGGTGCCAAAGGCGGCCAGGGCCGAGCCGCTGACCCTCTGGGTGGGCGAGTCGGGCGTCACCAGCTCGGGATGCTCGGCCTCCAGCGTCTTGAGTTCGCCGAACAGCCGGTCGTACTCGGCATCGGGCACGCTCGGCTCGTCCAGCACATAGTAGCGGTAGTTGTGGGCGTCGATCTCGCTGCGCAGGGCGGCGATGCGGGTGACAGCATCTTGGGCGTCGGTCATGGCGGTCTCTCACTGTCGCCACCCCAGGGGGTGGCCCTGACGGCACCAGCGGCGCCGCGGCAAAACTTACAAACAAAAAGAGCAGCCGAGGCTGCTCTTGGTTCGCTCCGGCGCGATCAACGCTTGAGCATCAGGCTCTTGCGTTCGAAGTCGACGATGCGCTGGCGGTAGTGTTCGATGGTCTGGGCGGTCATCACGCTGCGCTGCTCGTCCTTCAGCTCGCCATTGAGCTCCGAGGACAGCTTGCGCGCCGCGGCGACCATGAGGTCGAAGGCCTGCTTGGGATGACGCGGACCGGGCAGACCCAGGAAGAAGCTCACCGCCGGGGTGTGGAAGTCGTCGATGGCATCCAGGTCGAAGGTGCCCGGACGCACGGCGTTGGCCATGGAGAACAGCACCTCGCCATTGCCCGACATGCTCTCGTGGCGATGGAAGATGTCCATGTCGCCGAATCGCAGCCCGCTTTCGAGGATGTTCTGCAGCAGTGCCGGACCGGAGAAGCCCTTTTCGTCGCGGGAGATGACATTGATCACCAGCACCTCGTCCACCGGCGCCATGGCAGCCTGACTGCTGCCGCTGCCGACGGGCTCGCTGACGGGCTCGCGCTCGGGCGCCTTGCTGCTCAGCGGCTTTTCCTTGCGCGGCTTGTCGCGACCCCGGGTCGCCACCTCGTCGGAATCGACGGCCAGGCCCGCCAGACCTTCATCGCCCGCGGACAGATCGAAGCTGTCGGCACTGGGTTCTTCACGCCGTTCTTCGCGACGCTTGCGCTGGGTGGAGCGTGGCGGTGTCGGCTCGCCCGGATCGTCCAGCGACGGCTCCTTGGGCTCTACCACCCGCGTCGGACCGACGATTTCCGGATCCTCGTCCTCGTGATCCGGATGATTGCTCAGCGACTGGTCAAGCTTGAACTTGAGCTTGCCCTTGCCGCTCATGCGACGCCAACCATCGAACAGAATACCGGCGATGACGATGACGCCGATGATGATCAGCCACTCGCGCAGACCCATATCCATGAAAAAGACATACCCCTGTGAAAATAATGGACCGACAGCCGTCGGGAAACTTTGGAAAGTCGACGCTTGCGAGGTCTTTCCAAAACCTCCGAAACCTACGCCAAGTCAGTGTTCTTCTTAGCTTTTTCCACTTACCGCTAGCGCGGCCATAAGCTAGCACGACTGCTGCCAACTTTACACCGCCAAGCCACGAGGCTGTGGGGTACTAGGCATCGACCATGGCCACCGCCTCTTCCACATCCACCGCCACCAGCCGCGAACAGCCCGGTTCGTGCATGGTCACACCCAGCAACTGATCGGCCATCTCCATGGCGATCTTGTTGTGCGTGATGTAAATGAATTGCACCTTCTCCGACATGCTCTTGACCAAGCGGGCATAACGGCCGACGTTGGCGTCATCGAGAGGAGCATCCACTTCATCGAGCATGCAGAACGGCGCCGGATTCAACTGGAAGATGGCAAATACCAGCGCCAGTGCCGTCAGGGCCTTTTCGCCGCCCGACAGCAAATGGATGGTGCTGTTCTTCTTGCCCGGCGGGCGCGCCATGATCGCAACCCCGGTATCGAGTAAATCTTCTCCAGTAAGTTCCAGGTAGGCGCTGCCGCCACCGAAAACTTTTGGGAACAGCGCCTGCAGGCCGTGATTGATCTGGTCGAAGGTGTCCTTGAAGCGATTGCGGGTTTCCCGATCGATCTTGCGGATGACGCTTTCCAGCGTCTCCAGCGCCTCCACCAGATCGGCGTTCTGGGCATCCAGATAGGTCTTGCGCTCGGCCTGCTGCTGATATTCGTCGATGGCCGCCAGGTTGATCGGTCCGAGTCGCGCGATCCGCGCCGCGACCGCTTCCAGCTGCTCTTCCCAGGCGACTTCGCTGGCCTCGGCGGGCAGGGTCGCGATCACCGTCGGCAGGTCGTAGCCATCGGCCGCCAGCTGCTCGGCGAAGCCGCTGCGCCGCGTCGCCAGCCCCTGCCATTCCAGGCGATGCTGCTCCAGCTGACCGCGCAGCAGGGTCCCCTGCTGCTCCGCCTGCAGACGCCGCCGCTCGAAATCGCGCAATTCCCGATCGGCGTCTTCCAGGGCCAGGCGCGCCGTGCGCATCTCCTCGTCCACCTGCAGGCGCCGCTCCAGCAACTCCTCCAGACGCAGCCGCACCTCGTCGAGGGGCTCGCCGCCCTCTTCCAGGTTGAGCGAGAGCTGCTCGCAACGCTCGCCGAGGCGCGCGGTCTGCAATTCCAGTCGTTCCAGGGCCTGGAGGGTCGACTGGCGCTGGGCTCTCAGGGTGGTCAGCCGCACCGTCAGCTGATGGAGTTGTTCTTGGGCCTGGCGCTGACGCTGCCGCGCCGAATCCACCGCCTGGCGATGCCGGTCGCGCTGCTCCTGCAGCTGCGCGCGCTGCTCGGTATCCACCGCCATGGCATCGAGAGCGTCCTGCAGCCGCAACCGGCATTCGCCCAACTCTTCCTGCTCACGCGCCACCTGTTGCTCGACATCCCTGAGCTCCGCCTCCAGCTGCCGGCGACGAATGCTCAACTGCTCGGCCCGCGCCTGCTGCGCGGACAGCTGGGCGCGGGATTCGGCCAGGCGCAGCTGCTCCTGCTGCTGGCGCCGCCGCGCCTCTTCGCGTTCGCTTTCCAACCGCTGCTGGGCAGCGCGACGGTCCTCCAGTCGCTCTTCCTGCATGGCGAGCGCCTCGCCGAGTTCCAGGCGGCGTGCCTGCAATTCCTCCAGTTCACGCCCACGCGCCAGCACACTGCCCTCGGCCGCCTGGGCGCGGCGCACGCGCAAGAAGTGCCGGGAGAGCCAGTAGCCTTCCGGGGTGATGAGACTCTGGCCCGGTGCGAGGGCCGCCCGGCGCGCCAGGGCCTCGTCGTAGCTGTGGGCGATCAGCACCTGACCCAGCCAGGGTGACAGGTCGCGCGGGGCCTGCACCTGCTCGAGCAGGCTGCCCGCGGCGACCGGCACCGCGCCGGGCAGTGCCAGATTCAGGGCGCCACTGGCGAAGCTGTCGAGACGCAGGGCCTCCAGATCATCCAGACAAACCGCCTGCAGGTCGCTGCCGAGGACGGTTTCCACCGCCAGCTCCCAGCCGGGAGTGACCTGGACCTCGTCCGCCAGCTGCGGCGCCGCGGCGAGCCCCTCGGCTTCGAGCCACTGAGCCGCGCCGGTATCGGGGGCCAGCGCCGCCTGCTGCAGGGCCTCCAGCGAGGCGATGCGGCCTTCCAGCCGCTGCAATTCGCCCTGACGCTGACTCTGCTCATTGGCCAGTCCCAGCAATTCTTCCCGCAGTCGCTGCAAGCCCTCGGCGACCTGCAATTCCTGCTCGGCCAGGCCTTCCAGCAGCAATTCGTCTTCGGCGATCTGCTCTTCCAGCATGACCAGCCGCTCGGAGGGACCATCCTCGCCCAGCAGGGTGCGCTCGTCGCGCAGCCGGCGCTGCCGCTCCATGCCCCGCTCCAGGCTCTGCTCTAGGGAGCGAATGCGCGCCTGCTGCACATCGGCCTCCCGTTGCGGCTCGACGCTGGCGGCGCTGAGCGTTTCCCAGCGTTGCTGCCAGTCCGCCAGCGCCAGCTCCGCCTCTTCCAGCGCGGCGCTGCCCTCCTCGCCCAGCTCCCGAGCCGCCTCTTCTTCCGGTTCGAGCATCGCCAGCTCTTCTTCGAAGGTGGCGAGCAGCACCCGGTCGTGCTCCAGGTGGGACTCGGCTTCGCTGAGGGCCTGTTCGGCTTCGCGCAGATCGTCCTGCAACTGGCGCTGACGCTGCTGACCATGCTGGATGGTCTGCTCCAGGCGGGCGATGTCACCCCCCAGGGAGTAGAAGCGCCCCTGCACCAGGTTGAAGGCTTCGCTCAGCTCATGATGACCGTCGCGCAGCCGCTCGATGCCGGCGTCCGCCTGGCGCTGCTCGGCGGTCAGGGCTTCGAGAGCGGTCTCCTGGTCGCGGATCACCTTTTCGCGCTGCTCGACACGGCCATCCAGCTCGCGCCAGCGCACCGCCTGCAATTGCGCCTTGAGCTGCCGCTCTTCCTGCTTGAACGCCTGGAAGCGTTCGGCCGATTGCGCCTGGCGGTGCAGCCGTTCCAACTGGCGCTCCAGCTCTTCGCGCAGGTCGGTCAGGCGGGCGAGATTCTCCTGGGTGCGGCGGATGCGATTCTCGGTCTCGCGCCGCCGCTCCTTGTACTTGGAGATGCCGGCGGCTTCCTCGATGTAGTGCCGCAGGTCCTCGGGCCGCGCCTCGATCAGCTTGGAGATCATTCCCTGCTCGATGATCGAATAGCTGCGCGGCCCCAGGCCGGTGCCGAGGAAGATGTCGGTGATGTCGCGCCGGCGGCACTTGGTGCCGTTGAGGAAATAGGTGTTCTGACCTTCGCGGGTCACCCGCCGGCGGA
The DNA here is from genome assembly GCF_000730625.1 of Pseudomonas oryzihabitans NBRC 102199. GTDB lineage: Bacteria > Pseudomonadota > Gammaproteobacteria > Pseudomonadales > Pseudomonadaceae > Chryseomonas > Chryseomonas oryzihabitans. Next base: position 73,010 of record NZ_BBIT01000019.1, read on the forward strand.
TGGAGATTTCCGCGTAGCTGGCGTATTCGCCCACCAGGGTGTGGTCGGAGTTGTCGAAGATCAGTTCGATGGAGGCCTGGGACACCGGCTTGCGGCTGTTGGAGCCGTTGAAGATGACGTCGGTCATCGACTCGCCGCGCAGATTCTTGGCCGAGCTCTCGCCCATCACCCAGCGCACGGCGTCGATGATGTTCGACTTGCCGCAACCGTTGGGGCCGACCACCGCTGCCATGTTGCTCGGGAAATTCACCGTCGTCGGATCGACGAAGGATTTGAATCCCGCCAGCTTGATCGACCTCAACCGCATATCAGGAGCCCTTGTTCACCGCGCCGTGCCCAACCGCAGGCGAAAGGGCGAAAGTCTACCATTGGCGGCCCGCCTGCCGTTGCCGCGCATGAGCTTATTTCCAGGCGTTCTGCACGCCACCGGGGCGACAGGCTATAGTCCTGCACCCCCACTCGCAGGATGCCCCCATGAAGATCCTTCGCTTCACCCTGCTCGCCGCCGCCCTGGCGGCCAGCGCCAAGGTCCTGGCCGCGCCGCCGCTGCTCAACGTGTCCTATGACGTCATGCGCGACTTCTACAAGGACTACAACCCGGCCTTCCAGGCGCACTGGAAAGCCGAGCACGGCGACACCCCAGTGATCCAGATGTCCCATGGCGGCTCCAGCAAGCAGGCGCGTGCGGTCATCGACGGCCTGCAGGCCGACGTCATCACCATGAACCAGGCCACCGACATCCAGGCCCTGGCCGATCGCGGCCTGGTGCCCAAGGACTGGGAAACCCGCCTGCCCGATCGCAGCGCGCCCTTCACCTCGGCCACGGTGCTCATCGTCCGCCAGGGAAACCCCAAGGGCATCCATGACTGGTCCGATCTGCTCAAGGACGGCGTCCAGGTGATCGTGCCCAACCCCAAGACCTCCGGGAACGGTCGCTACACCTACCTCTCCGCCTGGACCTATGCGCTGCGCCAACCGGGCGGGGACGAACAGAAGGCCCGCACCTTCGTCGCCGACCTGTTCAAGCACGTGCCCATCCTGGACACCGGCGGTCGCGCCGCCACCACCACCTTCATGAAGAACCAGCAGGGCGATGTCCTGGTGACCTTCGAGAACGAAGCCGAGATGATCGCCCGGGAATTCGGTCGCGGCGGCTTCGAGGTGGTCTATCCGAGCATCTCGGTGCAGGCCGAGCCGCCGGTGAGCGTGGTCGACAGCGTCGTCGACAAGAAGAGCACCCGCGCCGAGGCCGAGGAATACCTCAAGTATCTCTGGTCCGACCAGGGCCAGAAGATCGCCGCGGACAACTTCCTGCGCCCGCGCAACGCCCAGATCCTGGCACAGTACGCCGATCGCTTTCCCAAGCTGGAACTGATCGATGCGCAGAAGGAATTCGGCCCCTGGAGCGGCATCCAGAAGACCCACTTCGCCGATGGCGGGGTCTTCGACCAGATCTATACGCCCCAGTGACAGGCTCGCGCCCGGCCAGGTGCCGGGCGTCCGGCGGGCATGAATGACGCGCACACAAAAACACCGCCCGGAGGCGGTGTCTTTGTTTATTTGGAGCGGGAAACGAGACTCGAACTCGCGACCCCGACCTTGGCAAGGTCGTGCTCTACCAACTGAGCTATTCCCGCAATGTGGCGTCCCCTAGGGGACTCGAACCCCTGTTACCGCCGTGAAAGGGCGGTGTCCTAGGCCACTAGACGAAGGGGACGAAACCTCTTTCCGCAAGGCCTTTCACCTTGCATCCCACTGTCATGAAACCGTGAGATTGTGTTTGGAGCGGGAAACGAGACTCGAACTCGCGACCCCGACCTTGGCAAGGTCGTGCTCTACCAACTGAGCTATTCCCGCAATATGGCGTCCCCTAGGGGACTCGAACCCCTGTTACCGCCGTGAAAGGGCGGTGTCCTAGGCCACTAGACGAAGGGGACGAAACCTCTTTCCGCAAGGCCTTTCACCTTGCATCCGCCTGCCCTGAGGCAACCGGACTGTATTTGGAGCGGGAAACGAGACTCGAACTCGCGACCCCGACCTTGGCAAGGTCGTGCTCTACCAACTGAGCTATTCCCGCAATTTTTGGCGTCCCCTAGGGGACTCGAACCCCTGTTACCGCCGTGAAAGGGCGGTGTCCTAGGCCACTAGACGAAGGGGACCAGGTAGAATCCCTGAGGACTCCGGCCTACCACTCGGCTGACGCTTGCCGCCGTTGGGAGTGCGCGCATTCTAGGGAGCCTTACCCTGGGCGTCAATAGCTGATTAAATACTTTTCAAATCAACGACTTCGCTCGTACGACAAACGGCGGGCAAGCACCATGGAGAAGGTCATGTCCTCAACGATGATTGCAGCGGTAGTGGGGCTTGGCATCCTCCTGTTGATCATGATCGCCTTCGTCAACCAGAAGCTCGAAGCGGGACGCCTGGAAAAGCAGCGCCTGGTCGCCGACCTCACCGACCGCATCAAGCGCTGTGCCCAACTGGGCGGCAGCCTGCCCGGGCAGCTGATGACCCCGGCGCTCAAGCAGCTGTTCCATCGCATCGAACTGGGGCTGATCGCCCGCCTCGCCGCCCTGCAGGCCCCTTCCGCCAGTCTCACCGCGCGCAAGACCGAACTGGAAGAAGTCCTGGCCAAGGGCGATGACATCGAAGTCGCCAACGCGGCCCGGCCGGTGCATACCGAGGCGCGGGTCAAGGAAGTCCGCGGCTACATGGAGATGCTCCATGCACTCGTCGCCCATGCCAACCAGATCGGCATTCTCGACGGCCAGGAGGCGCAGCGCTGGGTCGGCGAGATGCGCTATCTGCTCACGGCGACCTATGTGGAGTTCTTCCGCTACCAGGCCGAACAGCAGATCAAGAGCGAGCACTACATCCAGGCGCGTCAGTCCTACGAGCGGGCGATCATGCAAATTCGCAAGCAGCAGCAACCCGAGCGCTATACCGAGTTGCTAGCCCATCTGGAGGAGCAGATCGCCCAGGTGAAACGCCAGCAGAGCGAACTGGCCGAGCAGGCCAGCAGCAGCGCCAACGAGCTGTCGGACAGCGTGGATACGCTCAAGGACGACAGCTGGCGCAAGAAGAACGACTACGAGTGAGGGCTTCCCTGCCCTCCCCGTCGATCAGCAATCGGTCGCGGCCAGAAAGGCCTCTACCAGGGCTTCGATACCGGCCTGATCCGCGGCGCTGAAGCGCGCCGGATGCGGACTGTCCAGATCCAGCACGCCGATCAGGCGACCGCCCTGGACCAGCGGCACCACCAGTTCGCTGCGCGACGCGGCGTCACAGGCGATATGCCCGGGAAAGGCATGGACGTCCTCGACGCGCTGGGTACGCCACTCGCGGGCCGCCGCGCCGCACACGCCCTTGCTGAAGGGAATGCGCATGCAGGCCACCTTGCCCTGGAAGGGGCCGAGCAGCAGCTGGTCGTCACCCTCGACGAAATAGAAACCGGCCCAGTTCAGGTCCGGTACTTCCTGATAGATGAAGGCCGACAGCTGGGCGGCATTGGCCACCAGATTGCGCTCGCCGGCCAGCAGGGCTTCGACCTGGGCGGCCAGCATGGCATAGCCCTCGAGTCCGGCCCCTACGCCCGTCAGTTCTACGGTCATGCTTTCTCCAAGAGTTTAAGCCCGACCCACTGCCGGGCGAATTGATAGGCGCAGCGACCGTTGCGGTTGCCGCGACCGGACGCCCAGCGGATGGCCTCGCGATCCGCTTCTTCCGACCACTCCAGCTGCAGGCCGGACTTGCCGGCCAGGGCCGCGCACCAGTGGCGCACCACGGCCAGATAGTGATCCTGGGTAAAGGGATAGAAGGACAGCCAGAGGCCGAAACGATCCGACAGGGCGATCTTGTCTTCGGCCGCTTCGCTGGGGTGCAGTTCGCCGTCGACGTGCTCCCAGTTGGCATTGTCGCTCTGCCGCTCGGCCACCAGGTGGCGGCGGTTGGAGGTGGCATAGAGCACCACGTTGTCCGGCGCCTGCTCCAGGGAACCGTCCAGCACGCTCTTGAGCACCCGGTAGTCGTCGCTGCCGGAATCGAAGGAGAGGTCATCGCAGAACACCACGAAGCGCTGCGGCTGACCGGCGAGTTGCTCAACGGCGCGCGGCAGATCGGCGAGATCGTCGCGTTCGATTTCGATCAGCCGCAGACCCTCGCCGGCATATTCCGCCAGCAGCGCCCGGATCAGCGACGACTTGCCGGTGCCCCGGGCGCCCCACAGCAGCGTGTGATTGGCCGGCAGTCCGGCCACGAACTGACGGGTGTTGCGGGCGAGTTGATCGCGTTGGCGATCGATACCCAGCAGATCGGCCAGGCGCAGTTCCAGATTGACCTCGAGCGGCTGCAGATAGCCGCCATGGCCTTCCCGACGCCAGCGCGCCGCATAGCAGTGCTGCCAGTCCAGCGGTTCGCGACGATGGGGCAACAGGGGTTCGAGGCGCTCCAGCACCTGCCGGGCGTGGAGCAGAAAGTCTTCTAGGGAGGCATTCACGGGGATGATCCTTGACGACGAAAAGAGAAAGCGGGTCAGCCGCCCTTCAGGCCGGGCATTATCGTATGACTTTTACCATCCAGACAAAGCCCGGCTGGAGGGCCCCCTAGGAGGCCAGCGCCTGGCGGACATGCTTTTCCAGCTGAGACGGACGGGTGATGGGCGCGAAGCGCTGCACACGCCCCTGCGCCGGCGTGACGAGAAACTTGGTGAAGTTCCAGCGGATCGCGCCACCCAACAGCCCTGGCGCTCTCTTTTTCAGCGCGACGAACAGCGGATGGGCACCGTCACCATTGACGTCGAGCTTGGCCATCACCGGAAAGCTGACGTTGAAGCGGGTCAGGCAGAAGGTCTGGATCTCGGCATTGCTGCCCGGCTCCTGGCCGCCGAACTGATTGCAGGGAAAGACGATCACCCGCAGTCCTTCGGCCAGATAGCGCTGCTGCAGCGCCTCGAGGCCGTCGTACTGGCGGGTGAAGCCGCAACGGCTGGCGGTGTTGACCACCAGATAGGCCCGCGCCGGCCAGTCGGCCAGGCAGGCCCGCTGGCCATCGGCGGTCTCGAACGGCAGGCTGAGGAGGTCCCTGATCACGCGGAGGCCCTGGGTTGCAGCTGCAGCGCCACCGAGTTGATGCAGTAGCGCAGGCCGGTCGGCGGCGGACCGTCGGGGAAGACGTGGCCCAGATGGGCGTCGCAGCGGGCGCAGAGCACCTCGACGCGGTGCATGCCGTGGCTGAAGTCTTCCTTTTCCCGCACCGCCTCGCCATCGATGGGTGCGTAATAGCTGGGCCAGCCGCAGCCGGAATCGAACTTGGTGCTGGAGTCGAACAGCGCCAGCTCGCAGCAGGCGCAGTGATAGACGCCGGGCGTCTTGGTGTTGCAGTAGGCACCGGTATAGGGTCTTTCGGTGGCGGCCAGGCGACAGACGCGAAACTGATCGTCGGTCAGGCGCTCACGCCAGTCTTCCGGGCTACGCTGTACTTTTTCCATGATGACCTCTCTGGATGCCGGCGCATCTTTTGTAACAGGCGATGCGGCCGTATGATTCCCGCTCAGTCTGGCATCCGCCCCCGGATGCTGCCAAGCGCCGGTCGGCGTCCGTCCCCGCCGAGTCTTTCTCGCCCTTTTCCAGGATTCATTTCCCCATGCAGGTCTCCAAGTCGAACAAGCTCGCCAATGTCTGCTACGACATCCGCGGCCCGGTCCTCAAGCATGCCAAGCGCCTCGAAGAAGAAGGCCACCGCATCCTGAAGCTCAACATCGGCAATCCGGCGCCCTTCGGCTTCGAGGCGCCCGAGGAGATCCTGCAGGACGTCATCCGCAATCTGCCGACCGCCCAGGGCTACAGCGACTCCAAGGGCCTGTTCAGCGCGCGCAAGGCGGTGATGCAGTATTGCCAGCAGAAGCGCATCGAGGGTGTCGGCATCGAAGACATCTACCTGGGCAATGGCGTCTCCGAGCTGATCGTCATGGCCATGCAGGCGCTGCTCAACAACAACGACGAGGTGCTGATCCCGGCACCGGACTATCCGCTGTGGACCGCCGCGGTCAGCCTGGCCGGCGGAAAGCCGGTGCACTACCTGTGCGACGAACAGGCCGGCTGGTTCCCCGATCTGGCCGACATGGAAGCCAAGATCACCAGCAACACCAAGGCGCTGGTGCTGATCAATCCGAACAACCCCACCGGTGCGGTCTACTCCAAGGCGGTGCTGGAAGGCATCGTCGAGCTGGCGCGGCGGCACAACCTGGTGCTGTTCTCCGACGAGATCTACGACAAGATCCTCTACGACGAGGCCCAGCACATCTCCACCGCTTCCCTGGCGCCGGACGTGCTGTGCCTGACCTTCAACGGCCTGTCCAAGTCCTATCGCGTCGCCGGCTTCCGGTCGGGCTGGCTGATCGTCTCGGGGCCCAAGCACCGCGCCCACAGCTATATCGAAGGCCTCGACATCCTCGCCAACATGCGCCTGTGCGCCAACGTGCCGGCGCAGCACGCGATCCAGACCGCGCTGGGCGGCTACCAGAGCATCAACGACCTGGTCCTGCCGCCCGGGCGCCTGCTGGAACAGCGCAATCGCACCTGGGAGTTGCTCAACGACATCCCCGGGGTCAGCTGCGTGAAGCCGATGGGCGCGCTCTATGCCTTCCCGCGGATCGATCCCAAGGTCTGCCCCATCCACAACGACGAGAAATTCGTCCTCGACCTGCTGCTGTCGGAAAAGCTGCTGGTGGTCCAGGGCACCGCCTTCAACTGGCCCTGGCCCGACCACTTCCGTGTCGTCACCCTGCCCCGCGTCGATGACCTTGAGCAGGCGATCGGCCGCATCGGCAACTTCCTCGGCGGCTACGCCCAGTAGCGGCAAAGCATTTCCGGGTCTTTCACCGGTTGGCGCCCCCGGCGGCGTCAACCGGCGCTGGCACTCGCGCGCTGGCCGCCGCCAGCCCAATCGGCCGGCAGACGACACAGTTTGCAATAGTGGAAACGTTGAACGGACCGGGACGGAACCTTATATAGCCGGCAGATAAACCTGTGAGGAGCTGTACCCCACCATGATGCGCATTCTGTTGTTTCTGGCTACCAACCTGGCGGTGCTGATCGTTGCCAGCATCACCTTGAAGGTGCTTGGCGTGGATCGCTACACCGGTCAGAACTATGGCAGTCTGCTGGTGTTCTGTGCCGTGTTCGGTTTCGCCGGCTCGCTGGTCTCGCTGTTCATCTCCAAGTGGATGGCGAAGATGAGCACCCGCACCGAGGTCATCAGCCAGCCGCGTACCCGCCATGAGCAGTGGCTGCTGCAGACCGTCGAAGAGCTGTCCCGCGAAGCCGGCATCAAGACGCCCGAGGTCGGCATCTTCCCGGCCTACGAGGCCAACGCCTTCGCCACCGGCTGGAACCGCAACGACGCCCTCGTCGCGGTCAGCCAGGGCCTGCTCGAGCGTTTCTCGCCCGAAGAGGTGCGTGCGGTGCTGGCCCACGAGATCGGCCACGTCGCCAACGGCGACATGGTGACCCTGGCGCTGATCCAGGGCGTGGTGAACACCTTCGTGATGTTCTTCGCGCGGATCTTCGGCAACTTCGTCGACAAGGCCATCTTCAAGAACGAGGAAGGCCACGGTATCGCCTACTTCGTGACCACCATCGTCGCCGAACTGGTCCTGGGCATCCTGGCCAGCATCATCGTCATGTGGTTCTCGCGCAAACGCGAATTCCGCGCCGACGAAGCCGGTGCGCGCCTGGCCGGCCCCAATGCCATGATCGGCGCCCTGCAGCGCCTGCGTGCCGAACAGGGTATCCCGGTGCAGATGCCCGACACCCTGAACGCCTTCGGCATCAATGGCTCGCTGAAGAACGGCCTGGCCGGTCTGCTGATGAGCCACCCGCCGCTGGAAGACCGCATCGAAGCCCTGCGCCGCTACGGCCAGCGCTGAGTTCGAGCGATGAAAAAACCCGGCCAAGGCCGGGTTTTTTCATGGGCGGGTCAAGCTGCGGATGGCTTCGCCCAGGCCTTCGCCGGTCAGGGGGAACATGCGCTGCCCCATCAGCTCGCGCAACAGGCCGATGGAGGTGCTGAAATCCCAGCCATCGCGTGGATAGGGATTGAGCCAGGCAGCCCGCGGAAAGTGCTGGCACAGCCGCTGGATCCAGAGCGCGCCGGGCTCTTCGTTCCAGTGTTCGACGCTACCCCCCGGGTGGGTGAGCTCATAGGGCCCCATGCTGGCATCGCCGACGATCACCAGGCGGTAGTCCGCGCCATAGCGGCGCAGGAGCTCGCCGGTCGCCAGCCCCTCCTCGTGGCGCCGGGCATTGTCCCGCCAGACGCGTTCGTAGACGCAGTTGTGGAAGTAGTAGTACTCCAGGTGGCGGAACTCCAGGCGGCAGGCGCTGAACAGCTCGCTGCACAGCTGTACATGCAGGTCCATGGAGCCGCCGACATCGAGCAGCAGGAGCACCTTGGTCGCATTGTGCCGCTCCGGGCGATAGCGCACGTCCAGCAACCCGCCCTCGCGCGCCGTGGCCGCGATGGTCTCCTCCAGATCGAATTCCGCCGCCGCGCCCTGGCGAGCGAAGCGCCTGAGCCGGCGCAGGGCCAGTTGCAGGTTGCGGCGATCCAGGGGCGCGCGGTCATCCAGATTGCGGAAGTCGCGCTGCTCCCAGACCTTGGCCGCCCGCCCCTGGCGGGTACCGGCTTCGCCCACGCGCACACCGAAGGGATTGTAGCCACCGCTGCCGAAGGGACTGGTACCGCCCGTGCCGACCCATTTGTTGCCGCCGGCGTGCCGCTCGCGCTGTTCGGCGAGACGCTGCCGCAGGGTCTCGAGCAGCTCATCGAGGCCACCCAGGGCCTGCAACCGCTGGCGATCCTCCTCCGACAGCCGCCGCTGCAGCTCCAGCCGCAGCCAGTCCGGGGGAATCGCCTGCGCATCCGGCGCACGCTCCGACCTGGCCAGCTCGCCGGCATAGACCTGGTCGAAACGGTCGAAGAAGCGCTCGTCCTTGACCAGCACGGCGCGCGCCAGCAGATAAAAGGCCTCGGGATCGGCCACCGCCAGGCCGGCATCCAGGGCAGCGTGCAGATCCAGCAGTTCGCCCAGGGACACCGGGATGCCCGCGACCCTGAGTCGAGTGAAGAAATCGAGGAACATGCCGCGCTCAGCTCCGCCGCCGGCGCATGAAGGCCTGGCGTTCGAGCAACTGCAGATCCTGTTCGTTCTTTACCAGGGCACCTGCCAGGGGCGGCAGACCGCCCTCGCCGTGCAGCGCCCGCTGCGCCGCCTCATCGCCCAGCAACAGCGCCAGCCAGTCCACCAGCTCCGAGGTGGACGGCTTCTTCTTCAGCCCCGGCACGCTGCGCAGGTCGAGGAAGAGATCCAGCGCCTCCTTGACCAGGCGCCCCTGGAGATCGGGATAGTGCACCTGGACGATACGTTCGAGGGTGTCGCGCTCGGGAAAGCGGATGAAGTGAAAGAAGCAGCGGCGCAGAAAGGCGTCCGGCAGTTCCTTTTCGTTGTTGGAGGTGATGATGATGACGGGTCGCCGCTGGGCACGAATGGTCTCGCCGGTCTCGTAGACATGGAACTCCATGCGATCGAGTTCCAGCAGCAGGTCGTTGGGAAACTCGATGTCGGCCTTGTCGATCTCGTCGATCAGCAGCACCACCGGATCCTCGGCGGTGAAGGCGTCCCACAGCTTGCCCGGCTTGATGTAGTTCGCCACCTCCTGCACCCGGGGATCCCCCAGCTGGGAATCGCGCAGGCGACTCACAGCGTCGTACTCATAGAGCCCTTGCTGCGCCTTGGTGGTGGACTTGACGTGCCAGGTGATCAGCCGCGCCCCCTGGCTCTCAGCCACCTGCTCGGCCAGCAGCGTCTTGCCGGTGCCCGGCTCGCCCTTCACCAGCAGCGGACGCCCCAGCTGGATGGCGGCATTGACCGCCAGACTGAGTTCGGCCGTGGCCACATAACGCTCGGTACCCTGAAAGGCCATCACTGATCCTCGGCAGCTGTTTCGCCTGACGATAGCACGCCGCACCTGGGCTGGACGCCATCGGACGCAAGGCCTAGGCTGCGAGTTTTCCGCGCCGTACAGGATCCGCCATGAGCCGCATCTTCGCTGACAACGCCCAGTCCATCGGCAACACGCCGCTGGTCTACATCAATCGCCTCGGCCCCAAGGGCGTCACCCTGCTCGCCAAGATCGAGGGACGCAATCCGGGCTATTCGGTCAAATGCCGTATCGGTGCCAACCTGATCTGGGACGCCGAAGCCAAGGGGCTGCTCAAGCCCGGAATGAGCCTGGTGGAGCCCACCTCGGGTAATACCGGCATCGGCCTGGCCTATGTCGCCGCCGCCCGTGGCTACCGCCTGGTGCTGACCATGCCGGCCTCCATGAGCCTGGAGCGGCGCAAGGTGCTCAAGGCGCTGGGCGCGGAGCTGGTGCTGACCGAGCCGGCCAAGGGCATGAAGGGCGCCATCGAGAAGGCGCGGGAGATCGCCGAGAGCGAGCCCGATCGCTATTTCATGCCGCAGCAATTCGACAACCCGGCCAACCCGGCCATCCATGAAAAAACCACCGGCCCCGAGATCTGGAACGACACCGATGGCGCCATCGATGTGCTGGTGGCCGGCGTCGGTACCGGCGGTACCCTGACCGGCATCTCGCGCTTCATCAAGAACACCAAGGGCAAGCCGATCCTCTCGGTCGCCGTGGAGCCGGAAACCTCGCCGGTCATCAGCCAGACCCTGGCCGGTGCCGAGGTGAAGCCCAACCCGCACAAGATCCAGGGCATCGGCGCCGGTTTCGTACCCGGCAACCTGGACCTCGCCATGGTCGATCGCGTCGAGCAGGTGAGCGATGAGCAGGCCAAGTTGATGGCCCAGCGCCTGATGCGCGAGGAAGGCATTCTCTGTGGCATCTCCTGCGGCGCCGCCATGGCGGCCGCGGTCCGGCTGGCCGAGACGCCGGAGATGCAGGGCAAGACCATCGTGGTCATCCTGCCGGATTCCGGTGAGCGCTATCTGTCGACGATGCTCTTCGATGGCCTGTTCGACGAGCAGGAACTGGTTCAGTAACGCCCGCAGCCCCGCTCTCCCCTGAGGGCGCCACCGGAGAGGCCTGGACCGCGTTACCACCGCCCAAGAAAAAGCCCGGTTTCCCGGGCTTTTTTCGTATCAGAGATGCTTGATCTCGGCCTTGGCATCCAGGGCCCGACGGTAGGCCGCGAAATCGACCTGGCCGGCGCGCGAGGCGAGGTAGCGACGATACAACGCCTTATCCTCGGCACTCAGGGCTTCCTTGGGCACCCCGACACCCTGCAGCCGGATCAGGACGAAGTCACCGTTCTGCAGGCTGACACCGGCATAGGACGGCTTGTCGCCTTCCGGCTTGGCCATGCGGAAGGCCGCCTGCAACACCTGAGGATCGATACCCTCCTGGTTGCGGGTGGCGGCTTCGACGGTACGCCAGTCGCCCGCCACGGCCTTGCCGCCGTCGCGCAGGGTCTTGAGCTGCTGCTCACCCGTCTGCTTGGCCACGGCTGCGGCCTTTTCCTGGGTCAGGCGGGTCACGATCTCATTTCTGACCGCATCCAGAGGTTGCAGCTGCGGCGTACGGTGCTCCTTGTCACGAATCACCACCAGGGTCTCCGGATCCAGTTGCAGCGCGGTGCTGTTGGCCCCGTTGCGCAGGACGTCTTCGCTGAAGGCCGCCTCGATCACCTGGCGGTTGGCGGTCAACCCCTCGCCGCCTTCACGACCGAAGGGCGCGCTGGTCTTGACCTGCAGGCCCAGCTCCTGGGCCGGCTGGCCCAGGTCGGAGGACTCATAGGCGGAGCTTTCCAGCTTGCGGCCCGCTTCCACGAACAGGCGATCGGCATCTTCCGCCTTGAGCTGCTGTTCCAGACGCGGCCGGACGCTGGCCAGGGTGGGCACTTCCGGTGCCTGTACGCCCTGCAGCTTGATCAGGTGCCAGCCAAAGCTGGTGCGCACCGGAGCCGACACCTGCTGCGGTGCCAGCGCATAGAGCGCCTCTTCGAAGGCCGGATCATAGACGCCGCGACCGGCAAAGCCGAGGTCACCGCCATTGGCCGCCGAGCCCGGGTCCTGGGAGAACTCCTTGGCCAGCTTGGCGAAGTCCTCGCCCTTCTTCAGGCGTTCCTGGATCTGCTGGATCTTAGCCTTGGCCTGCTCGTCGTTCTGCTTGTCATTGACCTCGATGAGGATATGGGCGGCGTCACGCTGCTCCGACAGATTGGCGATCTCGGATTTGTAGGCGGCCTGCAGGCGGCTTTCGTCGACCTTGGCCTTGGCCAGGAAGGCATCCTTCTTCAGCTCGACGTACTCGATGACCACCTGCTCGGGGGTCATGAAGGCGTTCTTGTGGCTGTCGTAGTAGGCCTGGATCTCGTCCTGGGTCGGCGTGATGCCGGCCGGCGAGGCCTTGACGGTACGCAGGGCGAAGTCACGGGTCTGCCGTTCGAGGGCCGCAAAGGCCTCGATATCGGCATCGGTGACGAAGTTGCTGCCGACGATGCCGGCGCGCAGCTGACCGATCAGCATCTCGTCGCGCAGGAGATCGCGGAATTGCAGGCGGTTGTAGTTCATCTGTCGAACGGCCTGATCGAAGCGCTGCGGATCGAAACGCCCTTCGGTCTGGAATTCGGGGGTATTGAGGATCAGCTGATCCAGTGCCTGCTCGGAGAAGGCGAAGCGATCGGCCTTGGCGCTCTGCAGCAGCAGTTGCTTGTCGATCAGTGCCTTGAGCGCGGATTCGCGCAGCAGACGGTCATCCAAGGTGGACGGATCGAACCCCTGCCCCAGTTGCTGCTGCAGCTGGCGACGCTGCATTTCCACGGCCTGCGCCAGCTCCGTCTGCTTGATCTCGTCGCCATTGACCAGCGCGACGGCGCCCTGGTGACCCGTGGCGCGGATGATCGCTTCGAAGCCGGTCAGTGCCATCAGCAGGATGATGAATCCGATGATGACTTTGGCAATCCATCCCTGCGAACGGTCCCTGATGTTTTGTAGCATGTTCCCCCCACGAGCTGTGGCCGGACCGGCCATGGCGAAATCGTCGAATAGCAAATAGCGAAAAGGCGCATCTCGAGATGCGCCTTTTCGTCGATCAAGGACCTTGCATCCAGCAGGACGGCGGAACACCAGCAGCTTCAGCTGGGGGCCCGCCCATCAAGCCCAGGGGCGCCGTCAGTGGGTACTGACGCGCTCCTTGCCTTCCTGATCCCGCTTCTCGTCCTTGCTGACGAGCTCCGGACCATCGTCCGGAAGCGGCTCCGGCGTGTATTGCAGCGCAACCTCCAAGACCTCGTCAATCCATTTGACCGGCTTGATCTGCAAGTCGGCCTTGATGTTGTCCGGAATGTCCCGCAGATCCCGGACGTTTTCTTCCGGAATGATCACGGTACGGATGCCGCCGCGGTGGGCTGCGAGCAGCTTTTCCTTGAGGCCGCCGATGGCCAGCACCTGACCACGCAGGGTGATCTCGCCGGTCATGGCCACGTCGGCGCGTACCGGAATGCGGGTGGCCGCCGACACCAGCGCCGTGCACATGCCGATACCGGCACTCGGACCGTCCTTGGGCGTGGCGCCTTCGGGGACGTGGATATGGATGTCGTGCTTCTCGTGGAAGTCCCTGGGGATACCCAGGCTGCGACCACGGCTGCGGACCACGGTCAGGGCCGCGGTGATGGACTCGGCCATCACGTCGCCCAGCGAACCGGTCTTGATCATCTGACCCTTGCCGGGGACCACGGCGGACTCGATGGTCAGCAGTTCACCGCCCACCTGGGTCCAGGCCAGGCCGGTGACCTGACCGATCTGATCCTGCTGCTCGGCCAGACCGTAGCGGAACTTGCGGACGCCCAGCCAGTGCTCCAGGGTGTCCACGGTGACGCTGGCGGTACGCTCCTTGCTCAGGGCGTGCTGCTTGACCACCTTGCGGCAGACCTTGGCCACCTGACGCTCCAGACTGCGCACGCCCGCTTCACGGGTGTAGTAGCGGATGATGTCGCGCAGGGCGGCTTCATCGAATTCCACCTCGCCCTTCTTCAGGCCGTTAGCCTTGACCTGCTTGGGAATCAGGTAGCGGGTGGCGATGTTGACCTTCTCGTCTTCGGTGTAGCCGGGCAGCCGAATCACTTCCATGCGGTCCAGCAGCGGCGCCGGAATGTTCATGGAGTTGGCGGTGCAGACGAACATCACGTCGGAGAGGTCGTAGTCCACCTCGAGGTAATGGTCGTTGAAGGTGTGGTTCTGCTCCGGATCCAGGACCTCGAGCAATGCGGAGGCGGGATCGCCGCGCATGTCGTTGCCCATCTTGTCGATTTCGTCGAGCAGGAACAACGGGTTGCGCACCCCGACCTTGGTCATCTTCTGGATCAGACGACCCGGCATGGAGCCGATGTAGGTGCGGCGGTGACCACGGATCTCGGCTTCGTCACGCACGCCACCCAGGGCCATGCGCACGAACTTTCGACCGGTGGAGCGGGCGATGGACTCGGCCAGCGAGGTCTTGCCCACGCCGGGCGGACCGACCAGGCACAGCACCGGGCCCCGCACCTTCTTCACGCGCTTCTGCACGGCGAGGTATTCGAGAATGCGCTCTTTCACTTCCTCGAGACCGTAGTGGTCCTTGTCGAGGACTTCCTCGGCGCGGCCCAGGTCCAGACGGACCTTGCTCTCGGCCTGCCACGGCACGTTCACCAGCCAGTCGATGTAGGAGCGCACCACGGTGGCTTCGGCCGACATGGGCGACATCTGCTTGAGCTTGTTCAGCTCGGCATTGGCCTTGGCGAGGGCATCCTTGGGCAGACCGGCGGCCTCGATGCGACGCTTGAGGTCGTCGACCTCGTTGTGCCCTTCATCGATGTCGCCCAGTTCCTTCTGGATGGCCTTCATCTGTTCGTTGAGGTAGTACTCGCGCTGGCTGCGCTCCATCTGCTTCTTGACGCGGCCACGGATGCGCTTTTCCACCTGCAGCAGGTCGATTTCCGCATCCAGCAGGGCCAGCACGTGCTCGACGCGGGCGCCCAGCTCGGTGATCTCGAGGATCTCCTGCTTCTGCTCGATCTTCAGCGCCATGTGCGCGGCCATGGTATCGACCAGGCGGCTGGGGTCTTCGATGCTGTTGAGGGAAGACAGCACCTCGGCGGGGACCTTCTTGCCGAGTTGCACGTATTGCTCGAACTGGCTCATCAGGCTGCGCGAGAACACCTCGGATTCGCGATCCGGGGCTTCGCTGTCCTCGATCAGGGTGACCAGGGCACGGGCATAGGCCTGGTTCTCGACGAAGGACTCGATACGGCCACGCTGCTCGCCCTCGACCAGGACCTTGACGGTGCCGTCGGGCAACTTGAGCAGCTGGAGAACGGTGGCGACCGTACCCATGTGATACATGTCATCCGCGGCGGGATCGTCGTCGCCGGGATTCTTCTGCGCGACCAGCAGGATCTGCTTGTCGCCAGCCATGGCGGCCTCGAGGGCCTCGACGGACTTTTCCCTTCCGACGAACAATGGGATGACCATGTGGGGATAGACCACTACGTCACGTAGGGGCAGCAGGGGAAGTTCTATCGTCGTAGTCATGGGATACGGGTCTCGGCAAATAATCGGCCGCAGATGCGGTTAAGGCCTCGGTTTTCTCTAACATGAGGTTGGGCGCCGCAAAATACAACCGTCGCTGAAATGAAAAAGGGGCCGAAGCCCCTTTTGTCACGCGTCTGGCGCCGCCTTGGCGGGCTCGCTGTTCTCGTAGATGAGCAGCGGCTGGGAACTCCCGTCGATGACGCTCTCGTCGATGACCACCTTGCTGACTTCCTTCTGCGAAGGAATCTCGTACATGGTCTCGAGCAGGATGCCTTCGAGGATGGATCTCAGGCCCCGGGCACCGGTCTTGCGCTCCAGCGCCTTGCGGGCAACCGCCTTGAGCGCGTCGGGACGGAATTCCAGATCCACGTCTTCCATCTCGAACAGCTTGGCGTACTGCTTGGTCAGGGCGTTCTTC
This sequence comes from Pseudomonas oryzihabitans NBRC 102199, assembly GCF_000730625.1. Taxonomy (GTDB): domain Bacteria; phylum Pseudomonadota; class Gammaproteobacteria; order Pseudomonadales; family Pseudomonadaceae; genus Chryseomonas; species Chryseomonas oryzihabitans. The sequence goes on from NZ_BBIT01000019.1 coordinate 89,020, forward strand.
GGCTCGGTCAGGATCTGCATGAGTGCAGGTTCATCCAGCTCGTCCAGGGTCGCGATGACCGGCAGACGACCGACGAACTCGGGGATCAGACCGAACTTGACCAGATCCTCGGGCTCGGCGTCACGCAGGGATTCGCCGATCTTCTTGCCCAGTTCCTGGCTGCGCACCTCGGCATTGAAGCCGATGCCGCCGCCCTTGGTGGAACGGTTCTGGATGACCTTTTCCAGGCCGGCGAAGGCGCCGCCACAGATGAACAGGATGTTGCGCGTATCGACCTGCAGGAATTCCTGCTGGGGATGCTTGCGGCCACCCTGGGGCGGAACCGACGCCACGGTACCTTCGATCAGCTTCAGCAGCGCCTGCTGCACGCCCTCGCCCGAGACGTCACGGGTGATGGAGGGGTTGTCGGACTTGCGCGAGATCTTGTCGATCTCGTCGATATAGACGATGCCCATCTGGGCCTTTTCCACATCATAATCGCACTTCTGCAACAGCTTCTGAATGATGTTCTCGACGTCTTCACCCACGTAACCGGCTTCGGTCAGAGTGGTAGCATCGGCGATGGTGAAAGGTACGTTGAGCAGGCGCGCCAGCGTTTCCGCCAGCAGGGTCTTGCCCGAACCGGTCGGACCGATGAGCAGGATGTTGCTTTTGCCCAGTTCGACGTCGTCTTTCTTCTCGCGCTGATTCAGACGCTTGTAATGGTTGTAGACGGCAACGGCGAGGACCCGCTTGGCACGCTGCTGACCAATGACATACTGGTCGAGGATGGCGCTGATTTCCTTCGGCGCTGGCAGCTTGTGCGCATTGCTTTCGGCCTGAGCTTCCTGGACTTCCTCGCGGATGATGTCATTGCACAGGTCGACGCATTCGTCGCAGATGAAGACGGAGGGTCCAGCGATCAATTTACGTACTTCGTGCTGACTCTTGCCGCAGAAGGAGCAGTAAAGCAGCTTGCCGTTATCGTCGCTATTGCGCGTATCTGTCATTCGATCGATCCAATGGAATGTGCTTACATCAACAAGATGGAGCCTATTGCACGGTTTTTCAAGCCTACCTGCCCAAACGACCGGCGTCTGGGCAGGTGGTCGAGGCGGGGTCAGGCGGGGATGTTGCGCTTCTCGAGGACCTTGTCGATCAGGCCGTAGGCGACGGCTTCGGGGCCACTCATGAAGTTGTCACGGTCGGTATCGCGGGCGATCACGTCCATCGGCTGACCGGTGTGATGCGCCAGCACCTTATTCAGACGCTCGCGGATGGTCAGAATTTCACGGGCGTGAATTTCGATGTCCGAAGCCTGACCCTGGAAACCGCCCAGGGGCTGGTGAATCATCATCCGCGAGTGCGGCAGGCAGAAACGCTTCTCGGCGGCGCCGCCTGCCAGCAGCAGGGCGCCCATGCTGCAGGCCTGGCCGATGCAGATGGTGGAAACGTCGGGCTTGATGAACTGCATGGTGTCGTAGATCGACATGCCGGCGGTCACCGAACCACCCGGGCTGTTGATATAGAGGTGGATGTCCTTGTCAGGATTCTCCGCTTCCAGGAACAGCAGCTGGGCGACGACCAGGTTGGCCATGTAGTCCTCGACCTGGCCGACCAGGAAGATGACCCGCTCCTTGAGCAGCCGGGAGTAGATGTCGTAAGCGCGCTCGCCCCGGGCGGATTGCTCCACCACCATGGGTACCAGACCGCCAGCGGCTTGAATATCGGGCATGGATTGCATGTATGAATTGCGGGACATGTCCTGCACTAGCTCCCTATCTGGATGACCTGTCAAAAACACATAAGCCAGCACGAGGCTGGCTTAGGTGAACTAGCAACTGGAGGCAGATCAGGCTGCTTGCGGAGCCTCGGCCGGTTTGACCGCGTCCTCGTAGGAGACCTGCTTGTCGGTGACTTTTGCCTGCTTGAGGACAGTATCCACGACTTGTTCTTCCAGTACAACCGAACGCACTTCGTTCAGCTGCTGCTCGTTCTGGTAGTACCACTTCACTACCTGCTCGGGCTCCTGGTAGGCCGCCGCCATCTCTTCGATCAGCTCGCGAACGCGGGCGTCATCGGGCTTGAGCTCGAACTGCTTGACCATCTCGGCGATGATCAGACCCAGCAGCACGCGGCGCTTGGCCTGCTCGCTGAACAGCTCGGCCGGCAGCTGCTCGGGCTGGATGTTGCCGCCGAACTGCTGGACGGCCTGGACGCGCAGACGATCCACTTCGTTGCTGATCAGGGCAGCCGGGACGTCGATCTGGTTGGCAGCCAGCAGACCGTCCATGACCTGGTTCTTGACCTTGGTCTTGAGGGCCTGGCGCAGCTCGCGCTCCATGTTCTTGCGTACTTCGGCGCGGAAACCTTCGACGGTGGTCTCTTCCACACCGAACTGCTTGAAGAAGGCTTCGTTCAGCTCGGGCAGCTCGGGCGCGGCCACTTCCTTGACGGTGACCTTGAACTGGGCGGCCTTGCCGGCCAGATCCAGGTTCTGGTAGTCCTCGGGGAAGGTCAGGTCGAGCACGCGCTCGTCACCGGCCTTGGCGCCGACCAGACCGTCTTCGAAACCGGGGATCATGCGGCCCGAACCCAGCACCAGCTTGGTGCCTTCGGCGGAACCGCCAGCGAAGGCTTCGCCGTCCTGGGTGCCGACGAAGTCGATGGTGACCTGGTCGTCGTTGGCGGCAGCGCGGTCAACGGCTTCGTAGCGGGTGCCCTGCTTGCGCAGCACGTCGAGCATCTTGTCGATGTCGGCGTCTTCGACGCTTGCGTCCTGACGCTCGATCTCGATGCCGTCCAGGCCCTTCACTTCGAACTCGGGGAAGACTTCGAAGGTGGCGACGTATTCCAGGTCCTTGCCCTTTTCGAACACCTTGGGTTCGACGGCGGGTGCGCCGGCCGGGTTGAGCTTCTGCTCGACAACGGCTTCGTAGAAGGTTTCCTGAATGAGATCACCCAAGGCTTCCTGACGAGCCGAGGCTTCGTAGCGCTGGCGGATGACGCTCATGGGTACCTTGCCCGGGCGGAAACCGGGAACCTTGGCACGCCGTGCAGTCTGCTGCAGACGCTTGTTCACTTCGGTTTCAATACGCTCGGCCGGCACGCCAATGGTCATGCGACGCTCGAGAGCAGAGGTGTTTTCAACGGAAACTTGCATGGATATTCCTCGTGGCACAAGAACAGGCCGGCACTCCGACCCCCCAGAATCAAGGGCGACCATTCTAGAGACAGTCTCAGGCGAAGTCACCTGGCTTGATCCAGCGGTGCGTACGGGTGCCACCGAAGCGAGCCCGGCCGAGCCCGAGGAAGGCAACATTTTGTCGTCCGCTTAAAGTTGTACGACGTCGTATGTAGTGCTAAACCCAGAGGGCAAGCTAACGAAAAGGCCGCCTGCGGCCCATTCACAACAACAACAATCGTTAGGAGAGCCGCCCCCATGGAGCGATCCGGTTCCGTCGAAAAATCCGTAACCCTGAACAAGGCGCAAGGCTCCGGCCTGCGCCGCCTGGCGAAGCTGCTGGGCCCCGGCATCATCGCGGTGCTGTCCTGGCTGGGCGCCGGGGACCTCATCACCTCCTCGGTGGCGGGCGCCAACTACGGCTACGCCATGATGTGGGTGCTGGCGGTGTCCCTGCTGCTGCGCTTTCTCATCGTCAACATCATTGCCCGCTTCCAGCTGTGCAATAACCGCGGCATGTCGATCCTGGAAGGCTATGCCCAGCTGCACCCGGCGTTCGCCTGGTTCATGCTCGGCTACGCGCTGCTCATGGGGCACCTGACCAATGCCTATATGCTCAAGGGCGCGGGCGAAGCCCTGGCCACCCTGCTCCACCTCGACCAGCCGCTGCTCTGCTCGGCGGCGGTGGTGATCGCGGTCTGGCTGCTGGTGGGCCGCAATTTCTATGCGCTGATCGAGGGCGTGATGAAACTGCTGCTGGCGGTCATGACGCTGGCGTTCATCACCCTGGCGGTGATGTCGGGTCCGGACCTGGGCGGCATCCTGCGCGGCACCATCGGCTTCAGCATCCCGCCGGACGAAGGCGTGCACGGCGCCCTGCTGGTCGCCGTATCGGTGATCGGCGCCGTGGCCGGCTCCATCGCCAACTTCGTGCATCCCTATGTGATGAAGGAAAAGGGCTGGACCGGCCCGGAACACAAGCGCATCCAGCGCAACGACCTGCTCTTCGCGGTGGTGGTCGGCATCGTCATCAACCTGGCGATCTGGGTGGTCGGGGTGGAGATCCTCAGACCCAATGGGTTGCAGGTGAACACCCTGAGTGACCTGGGCGCGGCCCTGGAGCTGTTCTTTGGCGCCGGCGGCTGGGTGATCTTCTTCACCGGGGTCTTCGCCACCCTGTTCGCCAGCGTGGTGGGCAAGACCACCGCCTTTCCCATGCTGATCACCGACGCCCTGCAACACATCCGTCCGGAGCGCCGCGAACGCTATGGCAAGACCTTTCACAAGGACCCGGCGCACAAGTGGTTCCTGCTCTTCATCCTGGTGACGCCGCTGGTGTGGTCGCTGCCGGGCATGCCCGACTTCGTGACCCTGACCATCGGCGTGAATGCCCTCAACATCGTCGGCCTGCCGGTGATCTCCCTGGGTCTGCTGATCATGTCCAACCAGAAGTCGCTGCTGGGCGACAGGTACCGCAACAACTGGTTCGAGAACCTGGCGCTGGGCTTCGCCACCCTGCTGGCGATCTGGGTCGCGATCCAGCTCGGCCTGCAGCTGCTGGGCTAGGCCCTCCCCCTTCAGGGGCGGATTCGCCGCCCCTGCCTCTTCAAGGAGTCTAGATATGCCTGAACAGAACGAACGTCCGCTGCTGCTGCAGGTAGGTCCGCTGTTGCCTGCCCTGCAGGACGCCCTGAATTCACGCCATGAGGTGCTGCGGCTCTGGGAAGCACCCGATCAGGCCGCCCTGCTCGCCGCGCGTGGGCGGGACGTGGTGGCCCTGGTCACCTCCGGCGTGCACGGTGCGACACGCGAGTTGATGAGCGCCCTGCCCGGCCTGCAGGCGGTGTTCAGCTTCGGGGTGGGCTACGACAGCATCGACATCGCCGCGGCACGGGATCTGGGCGTGGTGGTGAGCAACACGCCTGGCGTGCTGGACGACTGCGTCGCCGATACCGCCTTCGCCCTGCTGATCGACGTGGCACGGGGCATCAGCGCCGCGGATCGTTTCGTGCGCCGCGGCGATTGGCGGCAGGGCAAGTTTCCGTTGACCTCGCGCCTGGCCGGCAAGACCTGCGGCATCGTCGGCCTGGGCAACATCGGCAAGAGCATCGCCCGGCGGGCAGAAGCTTTCGGCATGGAGGTGGCCTATCACGGACGCCAACCGCAGCCGGACGTCCCCTATCGTTATCACGCCGAGCTGGAAGACTTGGCGGAGGCGGCGGATTTCCTCGTCCTGTCGCTGCCCGGCGGACCGGCCACCGACAAGCTGGTCGACGCCCGGATCCTCGACGCCCTGGGACCACACGGCTATCTCATCAATATCGCCCGCGGCAGCGTGGTCGACGAGCCCGCCCTGGTGGCCGCCTTGCAAGCGGGCAGCCTGGGTGGCGCCGGCCTGGATGTCTTCGCCGAGGAGCCCGAAGTGCCCGCGGCCCTGCTGGCGCTGGACAACGTGGTGCTCACCCCGCACCTCGGCAGCGGCACCCACGAGACCCGCCAGGCCATGGCCGACCTGGTGCTGGCCAACGTGGAGCGCTATTTCGCCGAGGGGCGCTTGGTCACGCCGGTCTGACGGATGCGAACCGCGGGTTACTCGATGGCCGGCAGGGTCTTGCCGCGGATGCGGCGCGCCAGGGAGTCGTAGATCTCGCGGCAGCCTTCGGCCCAGAAGCGGTCGGGATCGTCCTGGGGTTCGAGGGCGACGGAGAATTCGCCCTCGCGCTCCTTCAGCACGAAGTGGTCGTTGGTATAGAAGAAGGACAGGCCGATGGCGAAGGTCTGGGGCGTGCCGGCGAGGTCATCGACGATCACCGTGAGGTCATAGCGGGCATAGACCTCCAGTTCGCGCACGATATTGCCATCCACGCGCTTTTCCAGGCCCAGCCCGGCATCCACCTGATCGGCCGGGGTGAGGCCCAGGTAGCGGGTGAAGCAGTCCGGCAATTCATGCAGGCGGCGCTCCAGTCCCTGCCAATAGGCTTCTTCCCGCTCGGCCGCCTTGCTCAGCGCCTGACTCAATGCCTGATATCGTTCCATTGCCGTTCCCATCTGTTCACTGGAGGCCGTCGACGGACGACCGACAGCTCTGAGACCCCAGCCGGATCCCGGGGTGCCGCACCGATCGGCAACGGGCTTCAGGGCGTCGGCCAGCCCAGCACTGGCATGCGGGTTTCACCCAGCAGGAAGTCGCGATTGGCGTCGGTGCAGGCGCGCAGGTAGTCGGTCACCAGGGTGATGCGCCGCAGGCGGCGCAGGTCTTCGCGGTAATAGAGCCAGAATTGCCGGGTGATCTGGATCTGCTCTGGCAGCAGCGCCACCAGCCGCGGATCGGGCTCGGCGACAAAGCACGGCAGGATGGCCAGGGCGTGCCCGCACAGGGCCGCCTGGTACTGGGCGATCACGCTGGTGCTGCGCAGGCCGCTGCTGGCCTCGGGCAGGATCCGCTCCAGATAGAGCAGCTCGGGGCTGAAGGCGAGATCGTCGACGTAGGTGATGAATCTATGGCGCTGCAGATCGGCCAGCTGCGCGATGGGCGGATGGCTGGCCAGGTAGTCGGCGGTGGCATAGAGCCGCAGGCGGTAGTCGCACAGCTTGCGACAGACGTAGGGCCCGCGCTCGGGCCGCTCCAGGGTGATGGCGATGTCGGCTTCGCGGCGCGAGAGATTGACGAAGTGCGGCACCGGCAGCACCTCCAGGGTGATGCCCGGATAGCGATCCTGGAAGAAACTCAGCTGGGGCGCGACGAAGTAGCTGCCGAAGCCTTCGGTGGCGCCGATGCGCACCTGGCCGGAAGGCGCCAGCCGGGTATCGGAGATCTGCTCGCAGGCGGTCTGCAGGGTGCTCTCCAGGGTTTCCGCGTGCACCAGCAGGCGCTGGCCTTCCATGGTGAGGCTGAAGCCGGTGCTGCGCGACTTCTCGAACAGCAGCGCGCCCAGCGCCTTTTCCAGGGCGGCGATCCGCCGCGACACGGTGGTGTAGTCGACCCCCAGGCGCCGGGCGGCCGCGCTGGCCTTCTGGGTGCGCGCCACTTCGAGGAAGAATCTGAGGTCGTCCCAGTCGAGACGCGCAGCCGGGTTATTGGATTTTTGCATATCGGTCGGGCGTTTTTGTCGGAAGCCAGGAGACTTTTGCCGGAACTATACTGCTTACCAGGTCGCGTCACGAGCGGTGATGGCGCGAACCTCTGCTAGCCAACAACAATAACGAGCAGGCCACCATGACCCACCCTTACGCCCCATCCCGGCGCCAGGCCGGACGCTGCCCTTCCCTCCCGCCCCTGCAGGCCGCGGGGTATCGCCCATGACGGCCGGCGACGCCTTTCGCGAAGCGCGGGACTTCCTGCTGCGCCATCGCACCGACTACGCCACCGCCGTCCGCGATTTCCGCTGGCCGCAACTGGAACAGTTCAACTGGGCGCTGGACCATTTCGATCGCCTTGCAGAGGAGCATGCCGGTCCGGCGCTGTGGCGCCTCGACGCCGAGGGCCGGGAAGAGCGCTACAGCTTCGCCGAGTTGCGCCAGGCGTCGAATCGCACCGCCAATTTCCTGCGCGCCCAGGGTGTGCGCCGCGGCGAACGCATCCTGGTGATGCTGGGCAACGAGGTGGCGCTGTGGGAGACGCTGCTCGGCGCCTTCAAGCTGGGCGCCGTGGTGGTGCCCGCCACCACTCTGCTCAGCGACGCCGATCTGCAGGATCGGGTGCAGCGCGGGCGCATCGCCCACCTGGTGGTGGGCAGCGCCCACACGGAGCGTTGCGCCAGTCTGGATGCCGGCCTCACCCGCATCTGCGTCGGGGCGCCGGTGCCCGGCTGGCAGTCCTATGCGCCGGCCGCCTGTGCCAGCGACTTCCTGCCGGATGGCCCGACCCTCGCCACGGATCCGCTGCTGCTCTACTTCACCTCGGGGACCACCTCGCGGCCCAAGCTGGTGCTGCACAGTCACAGCAGCTATCCGGTCGGGCACCTGTCCACCCTGTATTGGATCGGTCTGCAACCGGGCGATGTGCACCTCAACATCTCGTCCCCCGGTTGGGCCAAGCATGCCTGGAGTTGCGTCTTCGCGCCCTGGAACGCCGGCGCTTGCGTGTTCATCCATGACGTGCCGCGCTTCAAGCCCCAGGCGCTGCTGGAGGTGCTGGCGCGCTATCCGGTCACCAGCCTCTGCGCGCCGCCCACGGTGTGGCGGATGCTGATCCAGGAGGATCTCGCCGCCTACCGCGAGCGCCTGCAGCTCCGCGAGCTGGTCGGCGCGGGCGAACCGCTCAATCCCGAGATCATCGACAGCCTGCAGGCGGCCTGGGGGCTGACCCTGAGAGATGGGTTCGGCCAGTCGGAAACCACCGCCCTGGTGGGCAACACCCCCGGACAGCCGCTCAAGCCGGGCTCCATGGGGCGCCCGCTGCCCGGGTGTCACATCGCGCTGCTGGATGCCGATGGCCGGCCGGGCGACGATGGCGAGGTGGCCCTGGCCCTGCAGCCACGGCCGGCCGGGCTGATGCTGGGCTACGAAGACAGCCCGGAAAAGACCGCCGAGGTGATGCGCGACGGCCATTACCGCACCGGCGATACCGCGGTGCGTGACGTCGAGGGCTATATCACCTTCGTCGGCCGCGCCGATGACGTCTTCAAGTCGGCGGACTACCGCATCAGCCCCTTCGAACTGGAGAGCGCCTTGATCGAGCACCCGGCGGTGATGGAGGTGGCGGTGGTGCCCAGCCCCGACCCCCTGCGCCTCAATGTGCCCAAGGCCTTCGTCATCCTGGCCGCCGGCCACGCGCCTTCGCCTGAACTCGCGCAAGAGCTGCTCGGCTTCGCCCGCGGCTGCCTGTCGCCCTACAAGCGGGTGCGCCGCCTGCAATTCGTCAGCGAATTGCCCAAGACGCTGTCCGGCAAGATCCGCCGCATCGAGTTGCGCCTCGGCGAGGCCCAACGCCGCGCCAGCGGCAGCGCCGATCTCCACGACTACGCCGAAGAAGACTTCGCCGCCCACCCTGCCCCGGCCACCCCGGCTACCGCTCAGGAATCCCTGTCATGATCCAGACCGCCATCAAAGACGTGCCGCTGCTGATCGACGGCCAGTTCGTCTCCTCCACCAGCCGCGAAAGCCGCGAGGTGATCAATCCGGCGACCCAGGAGGTGCTGGCGCGGGTGCCCTTCGCCACCGCCGAGGAGGTGCAGCGCGCCGTGGCCAGTGCCAAGGCGGCCTTCGCCACCTGGCGCAAGACGCCCATCGGCGCCCGGGCGCGCATCTTCCTGCGCTATCAGCAGCTGATCCGCGAGCACATGAGCGAACTGGCCGCGCTGCTCACCGCCGAACAGGGCAAGACCCTGGCCGACGCCGAGGGCGATGTCTTCCGCGGCCTGGAGGTGGTGGAGCACGCGGCGGCCATCGGCAACTTGCAGCTGGGCGAACTGGCCAACAATGTCGCCAGCGGGGTGGACACCTACACCCTGCTGCAACCCCTGGGCGTGTGCGCCGGCATCACCCCCTTCAACTTCCCGGCGATGATTCCGCTGTGGATGTTTCCCATGGCCATTGCCTGCGGCAACACCTTTGTCCTCAAGCCGTCGGAGCAGGATCCGCTGGTGACCATGCGCCTGGCCGAATTGGCACTGGAAGCCGGGGTGCCGCCCGGGGTGCTCAACGTGGTCCATGGCGGACCGGCGGTGGTGGACGCCCTCTGCGATCATCCGGACATCAAGGCGCTGTCCTTTGTCGGCTCCACCCGCGTGGGCACCCACGTCTATCGCCGCGCCAGCGAAGCCGGCAAGCGCGTCCAGTGCATGATGGGCGCCAAGAATCACGCGGTGGTGATGCCCGACGCGCCCCGCGAGCAGACGCTGGCCAACCTGGTGGGCGCCGCCTTCGGCGCGGCCGGTCAGCGCTGCATGGCGGTCTCGGTGGTGGTGCTGGTGGGCGAAGCCAATAGCTGGGTGCCGGACCTGGTGGCCAAGGCGCGCAGCCTCAACGTGGGTGCGGGTCACGAGCACGGCACCGACGTCGGCCCGCTGATCTCCTGCCAGGCGCTGGACCGGGTCAGCGGCCTGATCGAGCGCGGCGTGAGCGAAGGCGCGACCCTGGAGCTGGACGGTCGCAACATCCAGGTCGAGCGCTACGAGAAGGGCAACTTCGTTGGCCCGACGCTGTTCTCTGGGGTGACCACCGACATGACCCTGTATCGCGAAGAGCTGTTCGGACCGGTGCTCTGCGTGATGCACGCGGCCACCCTCGACGAGGCCATCGCCCTGATCAACGCCAACCCCAATGGCAACGGCGTCGCCCTCTTCACGCGCTCCGGCGCCGCGGCGCGGCGCTTCCAGGAAGACATCGACGTCGGCCAGGTCGGCATCAACGTGCCCATCCCGGTGCCGGTGCCGCTGTTCTCCTTCAGCGGTTCGCGCGCCTCCAAGCTGGGCGACCTGGGGCCCTATGGCAAGCAGGCGGTGCTCTTCTATACCCAGACCAAGACCATCACCACGCGCTGGCCCGACGAGCAGGACGTCGGCAGCGCCGGGGTCGTCAACACCACCATCACCCTCAAGTAAGGGAGACGCCAGCATGCATCTGGGATTTCTGGGACTGGGCAACATGGGCGCGCCCATGGCCCGCAACCTGCTCAAGGCCGGCCATCAGCTGACCGTCTATGACCTTTCCACCGCCGCCCTCGAAGCGCTGCGCGCCGAAGGCGCCGAGGTCGCCGCCTCGCCCACCGCCGTCGCCGAGAGCGGCGCGGAAGTGATCATCACCATGCTGCCCGCGGCTGCCCATGTGAAGACGGTTTATCTGGGCGACGACGGGCTGATCGCTCGGGCCCGACCGGGCACCCTGCTGATCGATTCCTCCACCATCGATCCGCTCAGCGCCCGGGCGGTGGCCAGCGCCGCCGCCGAGCGCGGTCTGGAATTGCTGGACGCACCGGTCTCCGGCGGCACCGGCGGCGCCGCGGCGGGCACCCTCACCTTCATGGTCGGCGGCAGCGAAGCCGGCTTCCAGCGCGCCCAGCCACTATTGGCCGCCATGGGCCGCAACCTGGTGCACTGCGGCGCCAGCGGCAACGGCCAGGTGGCCAAGGTGGCCAACAACCTGCTGCTGGGCATCTCCATGATCGGGGTGGCCGAGGCCATGGCCCTGGGCACCCGCCTGGGCATGGACGCCAAGACCCTGGCCGGAGTGATCAATACCAGCAGCGGGCGCTGCTGGAGTTCGGAGGTCAACAACCCCTATCCGGACGTACTGCCCCAGGCGCCGGCCTCGCGCGGCTACCAGGGCGGCTTCGCCGCCGACCTCATGCTCAAGGACCTGGGCCTCGCCACCGAGGCGGCGCGCGCCGTGCAGCAGCCGGTGATCCTCGGCGCAGTGGCGCAACAGCTCTACCAGAGATTCAGCCGCGCGGGTGGCGGCGGGCTGGATTTCTCGGCCATCATCCAGGACTACCTGGACGAGGACGGTGCATGAGCGACGCCAAGGTGCTGTTGGAAAGACGCGGCGGGGTCGGCTACCTGACCCTTGATCGCCCGGCCGGGCTCAATGCCCTGGATCTGGACATGGTGCGCGCCCTGCATGGGGCGCTGCGCGAGTGGGAGCAGGACCCGGGCGTGCGGGTGATCGTGCTCCGCGGCAACGGGCCCAAGGCCTTCTGCGCCGGCGGCGATGTGCGGGCCCTGTACGACAGCTACCAGCGCGGCGATGACCTGCACCTGACCTTCTTCACCGAGGAATACGCCCTCGACCTGGCGCTGCACCGCTATCCCAAGCCGGTGCTGGCCCTGGCCCAGGGGCTGGTGCTGGGCGGCGGCATGGGCCTGGTGCAGGCGGCGCGGCTGCGGATCGTCAGCGAGCGCACCCGCATGGCCATGCCGGAAACCGCCATTGGCTATTTCCCCGATGTCGGCGCCAGCCATTTCCTGCCGCGCCTGCCCGACCACCTGGGTCTCTATCTGGGGCTGACCGGCGTGCAGATCGGTCCGGCCGATGCCCTGGCCGCCGGCCTGGCCGATGTCTTCATTCCCGAAGCGGCCAACGCCGACCTGCTGCAGCGCCTGGAGGCAGCCACTGCCCAGGGCCCCACCGACCTGGCCGCCCTGCTGCAGGAATTCGCCGCGGCGCCGGCCGAAGCCGCGCGCCTGACCGATCTGCGCCCGGCCATCGCCGAGCACTTCGCGGCGGCCACCGTCGAGGAGCTGCGCGCCAGCCTGGAGGCGGAGCAGCGCCCCGCCTATCTCGACTGGGCGCAGGAGACCCTCGCCACCCTGGACGCCCGTTCGCCGCTGGCGGTCGCCACCGCCCTGGAGTTGCTGCGCCAGGGCGGCGGGCTGTCGCTGGAACAGTGCTTCGCCCTGGAGCTGCACCTGGATCGCCGCTGGTTCGAAAAGGGCGAGATCGTCGAGGGGGTGCGCGCCATGCTGGTGGACAAGGACCGCACGCCGCACTGGAATCCGGCCCGCTGGCAGGACCTGGATCCACGCCGCGTCGCTGCCTTTTTCGCCGATTTTCGCCATTCCTGAGGGAGGCTCCCATGCACGACATCGAACTCACCGAAGAACAACGCATGATCCGCGACCTGGCGCGTGACTTCGCCCGCCGCGAGGTCGCGCCCCACGCCCGCGCCTGGGAAAAGGCCGAGTGGATCGACGACGCCGTGGTCGCCCAGCTGGGTGAGCTGGGCCTGCTGGGCATGGTGGTGCCCGAGCAATGGGGCGGCACCTACCTGGATTACGTCGCCTATGCCCTGGCGGTGGAAGAGATCTCCGCCGGCGACGGCAGCCTCGGCGCCCTGATGAGCATCCACAGCTCGGTGGGCTGCGGCCCGCTGCTGCGCTACGGCAACGCCGCACAGCAGGACCGCTGGCTACCCGACCTGGCGGCCGGCAAGGTCATCGGCTGCTTCTGCCTGACCGAACCCCAGGCCGGCTCCGAGGCGCACAATCTGCGCACCCGGGCGGTACTCGACGGCGACAGCTGGGTGCTCAATGGCAGCAAGCAATTCGTCAGCAACGGTCGCCGCGCGGGGCTGGCCATCGTCTTCGCGGTGACCGATCCGGAGCTGGGCAAGAAGGGCCTGTCGGCCTTTCTGGTGCCTACCGACACCCCCGGCTTTCGCGTCGAGCGCACCGAGCACAAGATGGGCCTGCGCGCCTCCGACACCTGCGCGGTCACCCTGGACAACTGCCGCATCCCGGCGGCCAACCTGCTGGGCGAGCGCGGCAAGGGGCTGGCCATCGCCCTGTCCAACCTGGAAGGCGGCCGCATCGGCATCGCCGCCCAGGCGCTGGGGATCGCCCGCGCGGCCTTCGAGGCGGCGCTGGGCTATGCCCGCGAACGCATCCAGTTCGACAAGGCGATCATCCAGCACCAGAGCATCGCCAACATGCTGGCGGACATGCATACGCGCCTCAATGCCGCGCGGCTGCTGATCCTGCATGCGGCGCGGCTGCGCACGGCGGGCCAGCCCTGCCTGAGCGAAGCCTCCCAGGCCAAGCTGTTCGCCACCGAGACGGGCGAATGGGTGTGCTCCAAGGCCATCCAGATTCATGGCGGCTACGGCTACCTGGAGGACTACCCGGTGGAGCAGTACTACCGCGACATCCGCATCACCCAGATCTACGAAGGCTCCAGTGAAATCCAGCGCCTGCTGATCACCCGGGAACTCGATCGCTACGAAATGTGAGGGCGTCCGGGATGACGGCCGTGACCTGCCCAGCAAAAGCCGAAGATGACACCCAGGCGTCATCTGGACAGCACTGGGCGGGTGCTACGCTCCTGACAGGGATCGTGTCTGGTCCCGGTCTTGCCAAGGAATACCGTTATGGCCTCCCTGCTCGCCTGCATCGATGGATCTCCCCACGCCGAAAGCGTCTGCGACCACACCGCCTGGTTGTCGCGACGACTGGACGCGCCCGTCACCCTGCTGCACGTGCAGGAGTCGGCCAGCAGCGGCAAGAAGGTCGCCAACGGCGCCCCGGTCTATCTGGACGATGACGTCGGCGCCGGCATGGCCAAGGCGCTGCTGCTCAATGCCCGCCAACGCCTGCTGCAGCAGGGCCTGACCTCGGCGCCGCAGATCCTGCGCCGCCCCGAGGGGCTGGTGGATACCCTCAAGACCCTGGAAGCCGACACCCGCCTGCTGGTGATCGGCAAGCGCGGCGAGCGCTCCGGGGACAGCGGCATCGGCAGCCAGCTGGAGGCCGTGGTCCGCGCCGTGCACCGGCCGATCCTGATCTGTTCGGGGCCGTTCAAGCCGCCGCGGCAATTCACCATCGCCTATGACGGCCGGGAAGCCACCCACCAGGGCATCCTGGCGCTGGCGCGCAGTCCGCTGCTGGCCGGCATGAGCGGCACCCTGCTGCGCGTCGGCGAAGACGATCCGATCCTGCGCAAGCGCCTGGATGACCTGGCCCTGCTGCTGCGCAGCGCCGGTTGCCGGGTCGACACCACCGTCGCCCATGGCGACGTGGAGCGCATCGTCCCCCGCCACCTCGACGAACGCCGGGCCGACCTGCTGATCATGGGCGCCTACAGTCACTCCTCGGTCTGGCGCTTCCTGCGCGGCAGTCGCACCACCCAGCTGCTGCACAAGACCGAAGTACCGATGCTGCTGCTGCGCTGAGACCGCGCCTCTACCCGGGCACAGCCCATCCGCTCGGGACGCGTTTCGTCGGCCAGCCGACGCCAGCGCTCAAGCCCACCCGAAAATCGCCGAAGCAGAAGACATAGAGCCCTGCCCTCTGTCGGGCTCCCCGGCGCGTCGGTAGGCCCCATGAGCACCCATGTCATCCATTTCACCGGTCCCATCAATTCCACCAGCTGCGGCCAGCTGATCGCCCAGTGCTCCCAGGCCGTGCAGCAGGACGCCTCGCGCATCCTGCTCAAGATCGCCACCATGGGCGGCGATTGCAGCTACGGCTTCACGATGTACAACTTCCTGCTGTCCCTGCCGCTGCCGGTGCATACCCACAACCTGGGCACCGTCGAGTCCATGGGCAACATCCTCTTCCTGGCCGGCGAACACCGCACCGCCAGTCGTCACAGCAAATTCCTCTACCACTCCTTCTACTGGAATCTGAACAACTCGGTGGACCATGCGCGCATGGCCGAATACGCCATGTGCCTGGACTACGACCTGGATCTCTATGCCCGCATCGTCGCCGAGCGCACCGCCGGTGCCGCCGAGGCCCTGGACATCCACAGCTGCCTCAAGGCCAACGCCCGGCTGCTGAGTCCGGAAGCGGCCCTGACCACCGGGGTGATCCATGCCGTCGACGAATGCCGCGTGCAGCCGGGTGAGGTCACCACCTTCATCCATCTCTGAGCAGGCAAGAAAAAACCCGGTGACCTTTGGCCACCGGGTTTTTTATTGCCCGACCCCGGGGATCAGCGGCTGAAGGACACCAGGGTGTTGGGGTAGCCGACGCTGGCATCCAGGCGGCTGGCGTCGAAGAACACCCCCAGGTTGTTGGCGCCATCCTGCACATAGCTGATCTTGAGGATCTGGCCATTGACCAGGCGCACCGAGCCACCCAGCTTGAAGGCCGAGCGATTGGCCGCGGTGGCCGGGATGGAGATGGCCGCGGCGCGACGGTAGACGCCGCGATTCCAGTCGGCATTGGTGAAGTCGTTGATGGCGCTGCTGACGCTGGCGGCGCTGGTCACCCCGGTGGGCGACACGGTCACGGTCTTGGGATAGCCCACGGCGTTGCCGTTGAAGGGCGTGCCTTCGGTGAAGACCCCCAGGCTGTTGCCGGCCTGCACCGAGGAGATCCGCCGCACCTGGCCATCCGCGGTGGTCAGGTAGGCACCGGCCTTGAAGGCGGCGCGATTCACCGCGGTCCCGGGTACCGAGACGGCGGCCTTCTTGAGGAACACCCCCTTGTGCCAGTCCGAGTTGGTGAAGTCGTTGATCACCGAGGTAACCGTGCCTGCGGTCGCGCCATTGCTCGGCGGCACCTGAACGCCTGCATTACTGCCTACGTTTCCGGTGTTGCCGGCGCTGCTGCCGCTGCCGGAATTGCCCACGGCGCCGGCGCTACCGCCAGCCGAACCGCTGTTGCCGGCCGTGCCACCACCGTTGGCCGGGGTGGTGCTGCCGCTGGCGACCGGGCCGATGGCGGTGCAGCTGCTGTCGTCCAGGTACTTGCGCAGGGTCGGCCACTGCGGCCGCTCCTGGCCATTGATCGGCTCCACCGACATGAAGTAGCTGCCCCAGCCCGGACCCGCGGCCCAGTAGGAGGCCGGGATGCAGTTCTGCTTGAGGTAGGCCAGCATGTTGTCCATCAGCAGGTTCCAGCGCGGATTGTTGTCCGGTACGCCGAATTCACCGATATAGCCGCGCTTGCCGTTCTTCTTCAGCCAGTCGACGAAGGGCTTCACCCGGGTCACGCCATAGTTGGCGTCGAGCTTGTTGACGTCGGTCTTGTCGTAGCTGCCGCCAGCGTTCTCGTCGAAGTAGGAATGCGCCGAGAAGATGATGTTGTTGGCCGGATCCTTCAGCCCCAGCAGGGCATCGTTGAACTCGGCCCAGCGGGTGGCGCTCGACCAGCCGTTGCCTTCGACGATGACCGGACGGGTGCTGTCCACCGCGCGCACGCCATTGATGCCGTACTGGGCCGCGGTCGGCCAGTAGGCCATGGCATCGTGGGGCTCGTTCATGATGTCGTAGGCGTACAGCGAGGACTGGCCGCTCCACTGCCGCGCAATGTGGGTCATGATCTCCTGATAGCGGGCATAGGGGACGCCGCTGGTGCCGATCACCTGACCGCGATAGCGGGCATAGTTGTGCAGGTCGAGGATGATCTTGATGCCGTGCTTTTGCGCATAGCCGAAGGTCTGGTTCACCAGGGCGACGTAGGCACTGTCCAGTGGGCCGCCCAGCTTGGGTTGCAGGCGCTCCCAGATGATGGGGAAACGGATCAGTTTGACGCCCCGCGCGCTCCACTGCTGGAAGTAGGCCTCCACCGGAAAGATGTAGTTGGTGCCATTGATGCCGGGCAGCACCTGGGGCGCGAAGCCCGCACCCGACAGATTCAGACCGACCAGGCTGACAGGCTCGGCCTGGGCAACGCCAGCGGACAGCGCGAGAACGGTAGCGGCCGCGGCGAGCGGACGACGAAGGGCGGTAGCGAGGGAGCGGATAGGCGTCATGGACAGATACTGCTTTGGGAGGCGTGGCGTCGATGTCCTTTGTGTACGAGCAAAGCCTGGGTTTAGGTAAGGCCACTGGGACGTGACAAGAAAAGCACTCTGCGTCCTGCAGTTGCCTTACCCAATACAAGTCATATGCCAGGTCGCTGAAACCTTTCACCGCGGCGGTGGTCATGCACGACCGCAGGGTGTCGCAAAGCACCGCTCTAGAGCCTTTGCAGGAAACGTAACCAAATATGCGTGGCATGGCGTCGCAGCGTGCGAAAGCTGCGCGCGACAAAATAATCACGGCACGAAGACAGAAATCTGACGCCAAATTCAGTGGCACATGGCCTGGGGAATTTTCCCGGGTCGCCGCTATCCAAGGCTCAGCAACGTCTTGTATATAAGGTCCAGTCATGCGCGCAGAACAGCCGGGAACCCCTGTCTTCCGACCCACCATCCTGGTGGTGGACGACGAGCCACTGGTCGCGGATTTCGTTACCGAGATCCTCGAACCCGAAGGCTTCAATATCATCGCCGCTGACTCCGCCGATGCTGCCTTGTCACTGTTGGAGAAAGAGGACGCCAATATCGACATCCTGTTGACGGACATTCGCATGCCCGGCTCCATGGATGGCGCTCAACTGGCCAATCTGGTGTGCCAACGCTGGGCAGATATGCCCATTATTGTCATGTCCGGCTACGAAACGCCGTCTACCGCCAGCATCAAGTGCAAGGTGCGCTTCCTGCCCAAGCCCTGGTCGATCGGTCAATTGATCGATGCCGTGAATGGCGTCGCCTATTCTGTTACGCCCAGTGCCTGAAGATCGAGGAACCCTGGCGATGTGAATGGTGTCACATCGCCACCTCGGTACTTCGGACAACAACAATGCTTGCCCTCACCCACCAGTTCGTCGCCCAGCTGCCCAACATCGACTGCCTGTTCGGCCCCCTGACCCCGGATGGCGGTCTGCCGGTGCAAGTCTGTCGTCCCGCCAGCGAACATCGCCTGACCCTGATGCTGGATACCGCCCGCCTGCGCGACCGCGCCTATTGCGCAACCCAGGCGCAGCAGGTCCGCACTTCCCTCGGTATCCGCTAGTCGTTGCACGCGCCTCATAGCGGCGGCGCCGGTCGCAACAGCACGGCCTTGAGCGAGAAGGCCGAGGTCACGCTGGCCACCCCGGGAATGCAGGTCAGGGTCTCGGCGAGAAAGTGCTGATAGGCTGCGAGATCCTGCACCACCACCCGCAATACGTAGTCCGCATCCCCGGTCATCTGGAAACAGCTCATCACCTGGGGCGCCTTGACGATCTCCCGCTCGAAGGCGCGCAGGTAGTCGGTGGACTGCTTTTCCAGGCGCACCGACACGAAGACGCTGACACTGCCGGCCAGCCGGGTTTCATCGAGCTGGGCGTGATAGCCCTGGATGTAACGCTCCTCCTCCAGTCGCTTGACCCGCCGTAGCGTCGGGGTCAGCGACAGCCCGATCTTTTGCGCCAGATCGCGCCAGCTCAGGCGGCCATCGGCGGACAGGGCGTTGAGGATGCGCAGGTCGATACGGTCCAGACCAGCCATGGTGCAAAACCTCTACTGTTGTTCTTGTACGGAGTTCAATAGCACCAAAAGGCCGGGCTGCCCACCCCGAAATTGCGGCAAAACGGCTAGCCATGCCGGCCTATACTCAGGCGACCAATAACAAGAATGCCGAGGCCTCCACCATGTGGCACCCTGCATCGCATCCGGACGGCCAACCCGTCCTGCGACCCGCCCGCACCCTCTTCCACCAGGAGGGGCGGCCATGAGCGACTACCCACCCCTGCGCTTGCACGTTCCAGAACCCAGCGGCCGCCCGGGACGCCCCACCGACTTCAGCTACCTGCAACTCTGCCCCGCCGGCCGTGCGGAAAAGCCGCCCATCGACGTGGCACCGGTGGATACCCGCGAACTCGCGACCCAGCTGATCCGCATCCTTGACGAAGAGGGTCGCGCCGTCGGCCCCTGGGCCACCGAAGAAGCGCCCGAATTGCTGCTGCAGGGCCTCAGGGCCATGCTCAAGACTCGGCTGTTCGATGCGCGGATGCTCAAGGCCCAGCGGCAGAAGAAGCTCTCCTTCTATATGCAGTGCCTGGGCGAGGAAGCCATCGCCGTCGGCCAGACCCTGGCCTTGCGCCCGGACGACATGCATTTCCCCACCTATCGCCAGCAGGGCATCCTCATCGCCCGCGAGGCGCCGCTGGACGAGATGATCTGCCAGCTGCTGTCCAACGCCCGGGATCCGCTCAAGGGTCGCCAGCTGCCGGTGATGTACTCCTACCGCGACCTCGGCTTCTTTTCCATCTCCGGCAACCTGGGCACCCAGTACATCCAGGCGGTGGGCTGGGCCATGGCCTCGGCGATCAAGGGCGACACCCGCATCGCCGCGGGCTGGATCGGCGACGGCGCCACCGCCGAAGGCGATTTCCACGCCGCCCTCACCTTCGCCCACGTCTATCGGGCGCCGGTGATCCTCAACATCGTCAATAACCAGTGGGCCATTTCCACCTTCCAGGCCATCGCCGGCGGCGAGGGCATCACCCTGGCCACCCGCGGCCTCGGCTATGGCATCGCCGCCCTGCGGGTGGATGGCAATGACTTCCTGGCCGTGCTGGCCGCCTCGCGCTGGGCCGCCGAGCGCGCCCGGCGCAACCTGGGGCCGACCCTGATCGAGTGGGTGACCTATCGCGCCGGCCCCCACTCCACCTCGGACGACCCGTCCAAATACCGTCCCGCCGATGACTGGACGCACTTCCCCCTGGGCGATCCCATCGACCGGCTCAAGGCGCACCTGATCGGTCGTGGCCTCTGGTCGGAGGAACAACACCAGGCGCTGAGCGCCGAGCTGGAAGCCGAGGTGGCCGCTGCCCAGAAGGCCGCCGAAGCCCACGGCACCTTCGCCAGCGATCTCGTCCCCAGCGCCGCCGACATGTTCGAGGAGGTCTATCAGGACCTGCCGCCGCACCTGCGCCGCCAACGCCAACAGCTCGGGAAGTGACGCCATGACCGTACAACAGGAAACCGACCTGCCGACCCAGGCCGGCAGCCGCAGCACCCTGACCATGATCCAGGCCATCCGCTCGGCCATGGACGTGATGCTCGAACGCGACAGCAACGTGGTGGTGTTCGGCGAGGACGTCGGCTATTTCGGCGGCGTCTTTCGCTGCACCGAGGGCCTGCAGGCCAAGTATGGCGCCTCGCGGGTATTCGACGCGCCCATCTCGGAGAACGGTATCGCCGGCGCCGCGGTGGGCATGGGCGCCTACGGCCTGCGACCGGTGGCGGAGATCCAGTTCGCCGACTACGTGTACCCGGCCATCGACCAGATCGTCTCCGAGGCGGCGCGGCTGCGCTATCGCTCGGTGGGCCAGTTCACCTCGCCGCTGGTGTTCCGCATGCCCTGCGGTGGCGGCATCTATGGCGGCCAGACCCACAGCCAGAGTCCCGAGGCCATGTTCACCCAGGTCTGCGGCCTGCGCACCGTGATGCCCTCCAATCCCTATGACGCCAAGGGCCTGCTGATTGCTTCCATCGAGAGCGACGATCCGGTGATCTTTCTCGAACCCAAGCGCCTCTACAACGGCCCCTTCGACGGCCATCACGACCGCCCGGTGACGCCCTGGTCCGGCCATCCGGCCAGCGCCGTGCCGGACGGCTACTACCGGGTCGAGCTGGAACGCGCCGCGGTGGTCCGTCCCGGCAAGCAGGTCACGGTGCTGACCTATGGCACCACCGTCTGGGTCGCCCTGGCGGCGGCTGCCGAGACCAGCATCGACGCCGAGGTGATCGACATTCGCAGCCTTTGGCCGCTGGACCTGCAGACCCTCACCGATTCGGTGAACAAGACCGGCCGCTGCGTGGTGGTCCACGAAGCCACCCGCACCTGCGGCTATGGCGCCGAGCTGGTGTCCCTCATGCAGGAGCACTGCTTCCATCGCCTGGAGGCGCCCATCGAGCGGGTGACCGGCTGGGATACCCCCTATCCCCACGCCCAGGAATGGGACTACTTCCCGGGTCCGTCCCGGGTCGGCGCCGCGCTCAAGCGCGTGATGGAGGTCTGAGATGGGTACCCATGTCATCAAGATGCCCGACATCGGCGAAGGCATCGCCGAGGTGGAACTGGTCAAGTGGTACGTGGCGGTGGGCGACGAGGTCAGCGAAGACCAGACCCTGGCCGACGTCATGACCGACAAGGCCATGGTGGAAATTCCTTCGCCGGTGGTGGGCCGGGTGGTCGCCCTGGGCGGCGAACCTGGCCAGGTAATGGCCGTAGGCGCCGAGCTGATCCGCCTGGAGGTGGCCGGCGACGGCAATCTGCGCGAGGCCAGTCGCCCCGCGCCGGTGGCAGCCACTGCGGCGCCAGCCCCCAAGGCGGAAGCGCCCAAGCCCGAGGCGGCTCCAGCCCCGCGTCGCGCGGAAGCGGAGGTCCCGCGCGACGACGACCGACCAGCTTCCCGCCCGGCCCCCGGCAGTCCGCCGCTGGCGTCTCCCGCGGTGCGCCAGCACGCCTGGGACCTGGGCATCGAACTCCGCTTCGTCACCGGCAGCGGTCACGGCGGGCGCATCCTGCATGGCGATCTGGAGGCCTATGTGCAGCAACGCGACGCCGGCTTGCCGCCCGCCACTGGCGGCGGTGGCCTGGCGAAACGCATTGGCGAGGAGCGCATCCCGCTGATCGGCCTGAGACGCAAGATCGCCGAGAAGATGCAGGCCGCCAAACGGCATATCCCCCACTTCACCTATGTGGAAGAGGTGGATGTCACCGAGCTGGAAGCCCTGCGCGCCACCCTCAATCAGCGCTGGCAGGGTCGTCGTGCCCACCTCACCCTGCTGCCCTTTCTGGCGCGAGCCCTGGTGGTGGCGGTACGGGACTTTCCGCAGATGAATGCGCGCTTCGACGAAGAGAGCAGCACCGTGACGCGCTATGGCGCGGTGCACCTGGGCATCGCCACCCAGGGCGAACAGGGGCTCGCGGTGCCGGTGGTCCGCCACGCCGAGGCGCTGGATCTCTGGGGCTGCGCCCAGGAGGTGGCCCGGCTGGCCACCGCGGTGCGCGGCGGCAAGGCCGGTCGCGACGAACTCTCCGGCTCGACCCTGACCATCAGCAGCCTGGGTCCGCTGGGGGGCATCGCCTCCACGCCCATCATCAACCATCCCGAGGTGGCCATCATCGGCGTCAATCGCATCGTCGAGCGCCCGGCCTTCCGCCATGGGCTGGTGGTGCCACGCAAGCTGATGAATCTCTCCGCTTCCTTCGACCACCGGCTGATCGATGGCCAGGACGCCGCCAGCTTCATCCAGGCCGTGCGCCAGCTGCTCGAACAACCCGCCACCCTCTTCCTGGAGTAGCCATGGACACCCGACTCCTCATCATCGGCGGCGGCCCCGGCGGTTATGTCGCCGCCCTGCGCGCCGCTCAGCTGGGCATCGCCACCACCCTGGTGGAGGGCGCCGCCCTTGGCGGTACCTGCCTCAACGTTGGCTGCATCCCCTCCAAGGCGATGATCCATGTCGCCGAGGAATTCCATCGCGCCTGCGGTCGCGCCGACCAGGGCGCCCTCGGTATCCGCCATGGCCGCCCGGAACTGGACCTCGACCAGGCCGTGGCCTGGAAGAACGGCATCGTCGATCGCCTCACCACCGGCGTCGCCGCCCTGCTCAGGAAGCAGGGGGTGACGGTGGTCGAGGGCTGGGCCGAGATCCTCGACGGCAAGACCGTCGAGGTGCAGCGCGCCGGTGGCGAACGGTTGCGCATCCGTACCGAACACCTGGTGCTGGCCATGGGCTCCACCTCGGTGGAATTGCCCAGCCTGCCCTTCGGCGGCCCGGTGATCTCGGCCACCGAGGCCTTGTCGCCCACGGCAATCCCCGAGGATCTGGTGGTGGTGGGCGCCGGCTATATCGGCCTGGAGCTGGGCATCGCCTATCGCAAGCTGGGCGCCCGGGTCGCAGTGGTGGAGGCTCAGTCGCGGCTGCTGCCAGGCTACGACGCCGAACTTACCGCCCCGCTGCGCCACCGCCTGGAACGGCTGGGTATCGAGCTGCACCTGGGCTGCACCGTCGCCGGGCTGGCCGCGGACGGCGCTGGCCTGCGGATGACCCGCGGTGACGGCGAGGAGCAGATCCTGCCGGCCCAGCGCATTCTGGTGGCGGCCGGTCGCCGTCCCCGCACCGAAGGCCTGGAGCGCCTGCCGCTGGACTACGACGGCCGCTATATCCGCGTCGACGACGGCTGCCGTACCAGCATGACCGACGTCTGGGCCATCGGTGATCTCACCGGCGAACCCCTGCTGGCCCATCGCGCCATGGCCCAGGGCGAGGTGGTCGCCGAGCTGATCGCCGGCAAGCGGCGGCGCTTCGCGCCGGTCGCCATCCCGGCGGTCTGCTACACAGATCCGGAAATCGTGGTGGTCGGCCTGACCCCGGAGCAGGCCAAGGCCCAGGGGCTGGAGACCAAGGTCGCCAGCTTCCCCTTCGCCGCCAATGGCCGTGCCCTCACCTTGGAGGCGCCGGAAGGCTTCGTGCGGGTGGTGGCTCGTGCGGACGACCATCGCATCCTTGGCTGGCAGGCCACCGGGCAGCAGGTGGCGGAACTGGCCACGGCCTTTTCCCACAGCCTGGAAATGGGCATGCAACTGGAAGACGTCGCCGCCACCCTGCACCCCCACCCCACCCTGGGCGAAGCGGTGCAGGAAGCGGCGCTGCGCGCCCTGGGCCGGGCCCTGCATCTGTGACCGACCTGCCGCGCGACAGCCTGGCGCCGGGCATCCTCGACGAAGCCCTGGCCGGGCTGTGCCGGCGCAGTGGTCTGGCGCCGGAGGCCCTGCTCGCTGCCGAAGGCGTCCAGCCAGCCGAGCTGCTGCTTGACCGCGAGCGCCTCTCGGCGCCGCTGTTCGGCCAGCTGTGGTATCGCCTGGCGTGGCGTTTCGATGACGAGTTCTTCGCCCTTGGCCCACGCCCGCTCCCGGCTGGCAGCTTTGCCTTTCTCTGCCAGAGCACCCGCCTGCAACCGACCCTCGGTGACGCCCTGCGGCAGAGCGCCGACTTCCTGCGCCTGACCCTGGGCGTCGATCTGCGCCTGCAGCGCAATGGCGAGCAGGCGACCCTGCGGCTGGCCCCCGGCAGCCTGCCGGGTAGCTTTGCCGTCTTTACCCTCTGGCTGATCCTGCATGGCCTGGCCTGCTGGCTGGTAGGCCGCCGCTTGCCACTGGCGGAGATTCGCCTGACCGCCCAGGAGCCGCCGGCGGAACTGCTGGCCGACTATCACCAGCGCTTCGGCACCCACCTCAGCTTCGCCCACGGCGAAGACTGCCTGCTGCTGGACGCCGCCGTATTGGGCCTGCCGATCCGCCGCAGTGCCGCGGATGCGCGTCGCTTCATCGCCGCCGCACCGGGCAATCTGCTGGTGCACTATCGCGACGACGCCAGTCTGATCGCCCGCATCCGCGCCCTACTGCGCAGTCGTGCCCCGGAAGACTGGCCGGACGCCGTCAGCCTGGCCGCGACCCTGGGTCTTTCGGCTGCGACCCTGAGACGCCAGCTGGCGGCGAGCGGCCAGACCTACCAGCGCCTCAAGGACGAACGTCGCTGCCGCCTGGCCTGCCGCCAGCTGGATCAGGGCGCCCTGCCCCTGGAGGAGCTGGCCCTGCGTCTGGGTTTCGCCGATCCCCGCTCCTTCCAGCGCGCCTTTCGCAAGTGGACGGGCTTGAGCCCCCTGGGCTATCGCCAGCGCCAGACCCGAGCGGGTTAGCCCTCGGCCAGCTGGGCAGCGATGGCGGCGGTGTCGATCACCGAGCGCACCTCACGGATTCGCCCGTTCTCGAAGCGATAGAAGACGTGCTCGCTGAAACGCACCCGCCGTCCGTTTACCGCCAGCCCGAACAGCTCGCCCCGTGGCGTGCAGTCGAAGTCCAGTTGCGCGGCCAGCCAGGGCGCTTCCACGACCAGCAAGCGCGCCGCGAAGTGCAGATCGGGAATGGCGGCATGATCGCCTTCCAGCATGGCCTGGTAGCCCGCCAATCCCAGGGGCCGGCCGTTGTGCTCGACGCCTTCGTCGACATAACGGCCCAGCTCCGTCCAGGCCTGGCGGTTGAGGCAGTCGAGGTAGGCCTGGTAGTGACTGCCGAGTTCGGTTGCGGCGAGGGGCATCACGAATTCTCCATGGGCATTGACTGCTACAGGGGACCACGCCAGGCCGGCAAGTCTCCCTTCACCCGAGGCGATTCTTTACCAGACGGCCGCCCTGCAGGATGACGTCCAACCGCTCGCCCTGCCCCACCAGGCAGGAAATATCGGTCAAGGGATCGCCATCCACGACCAGCAGATCCGCCAGGGCGCCAGCCGCGATGCAACCCAGCTCGCCCTCCCGTTCGAGGATGCGCGCCGCGACGCTGGTGGCGCTGCGCAAGGCTTCCAGATTGCCCAGCACCTCGGCGCGGATGCGCAGTTCCTGGGTCTGGTATTCGTGCATCTCGCCCAGCAGGTCGGAGCCGTAGCCCATGGGTACGCCCGCCTCGGCGAAAAATTCCAGGGCGCGACGGCCGGCCAGGCGGACGTCTTCGATCTTGGCCACGGAATCCGCTGGCAGCCCATAGCGGGCGCCGTGCTCGGCGAGCATCTCGTAGGTCACCTGGGTGGGCACGGCGAAGGCGCCCCGCTCGCGCATCAGCTGCGCCGTCTCCCGGTCGACCAGATTGCCGTGCTCGATGGTGCGCACCCCGCACGCCACGGCGCGGCGAATGGCGCGGGCGGTATAGGCATGGGCCATCACATAGGTATTGGCCGCTTCGGCTTCCTCGACGATGGCGCGGATCTCGGCTTCGCTGTACTGGGTATTGGCGATGGGATCGGTGGGCGAGGACACCCCGCCGGAGGCCATGATCTTGATCTGGCTGGCGCCCTGCTGCAGTTCCTCGCGCACCGCCTTGCGCACGTTGTCCACCCCGTCCACCACCCGGGCGATGGCACCGGCGCGGAAGCAGCAACTGCACGGCTCGTTCAGCAGCAGCTCCCCACGCGCCCGCATGTCGCCATGGCCGCCGGTCTGCGACAGCGCCTTGCCGGAGGCGAAGATCCGCGGGCCCGGCACCAGTCCCAGGGCGATGGAGCGCGCCAACGCCCAGTCCGCGCCGCCGGCATCGCGGACGGTGGTGAAGCCGCGCTCGAGCATGGCGCCCAGGATCGGCAGGGCGCGGTACATGATGATGGCGTTCGGCTGCAGGGCGTTGAAACCCAGGTTGGCGCTGGATGCCAGGACATGCACATGGCAATCGATGAGGCCGGGCATCAGGGTGCGGCCGCCCAGATCGATGACGGTGACGCCTGCCGGCGGCGCAGCGCTCTGGTCGCGCACGGCGGTAATGCGCTCACCCTCCACCAGGACTTCCTTGCCGGTGATCAGGGTGCCGCTCGCCAGATCCAGCAGCTTGCCGTTGCGCAGCAGTAGAGAGGTGCCTTGAGTCATGCGGATTCTCCCGAAGGTTGCTCGCTGGCGGCGTCGCGAAACAGCGCCGCGCCCACGGCACTGATGGCCGCGGCGAACATGATGTAGAAGGCCGGCGCCAGCGGGCTGCCGGTGGCGGCGATCAGCCAGGTCACGGTAAAGGTGGCGAAGCCGCCGAACAGGGTCACGGCGAAGTTGTAGGCCACCGACAGTCCGGTGGAGAGCACCCGGGTCGGCAACAATTCGCCGAAGGCCGCCAGCAGACCGCCCAGATAGCCGGAGATCAGCAGTCCCAGCACGGCCTGGAACACCAGCAGGGAAGCCAGGCCCGGCCAGCGATTGAGCATCCAGAACAACGGCCAGGCGAGGCAGAAGATGGCGATGGCCGACCCCAGCAGCCAGGGTCGCTTGCCCTGGCGATCGGCCAGGCGCCCTACCAGCGGCGTCGCCACCAGCAATACCAGGCCACCGAGTACGCCGGCGGTGAAGCCCAGGCCACTGGGCAGACCCAGCACCCGGGTGGAGTAGGACGGCAGGTAGAACAGCACGGAGTAGGTGCAGACCGTCCAGAGCACGACCATGGAAAAGGTGATCGCGGTCTGGCGGGGATAGATGCGCACTACCTCCCGCAGCGGCGACTGGGCACGCTCGACGGTGGCATAGGCCGGGGTTTCGTCGATGCGGCTACGGATGTAGAAACCGACGGGGCCGATCAGGGAGCCGAACAGGAACGGCAGGCGCCAACCCCAGCTCTCGAGTTGCTCCGGAGTCAGCAATGCCGACAGCAGCGCGCCGGCGCCTGCACCCAGGGCGACCGCCACCCCGATGCTGGCCTGGATCCAGCTGGAGTAGTAGGCCTTTTGCCCAGCGGGCGCGTGCTCGGTGAGAAAGGCGGTCGCGCTGCCCATCTCGCCACCCGCGGAAAAGCCCTGCAGCAAGCGCGCGAAGACGATGAGCGCCGGGGCGAACAGCCCCCACTGGGCATAGCCCGGGGTCACGGCGATGATCAGGGTACCGGCGGCCATCAACAGGATGGTCAGCGACAGCGCCGCCTTGCGGCCGCGGCGATCGGAGTAGATGCCGAGCAGGATGCCCCCTACTGGCCGCATGAAGAAACCGACGCCAAAGGTGGCCAGGGCCAGGAGGTAGGAGGTGAGTTCGCTGGCGGTCGGAAAGAACACCTTGGCGATGATGACGGAGAAGAAGCTGTAGACGGTGAAGTCGAACCACTCCAGACCGTTGCCGACCACGGTGGCGACGACCGCCTTGTTGGCCTGGCGGCGGTGGGCGGTGGACGGCTGCGGGAAGGTCGTAGCGCTCTGCATTGTTGGCTCCCTGAATGCGAGTCGCGCAGGAAACTCGGGAGTCCCTGCACCGGCGACGGCAGTTTCGATAAAGGAAACAGGACGAGGATCTCCGCCCTCTGCCGCCGAGCTTAAGGGGCTACCCGGGACGCAGGAAAACGCTGATTGCAGGGGTTTGCATGCGCCAGGCGCATGCAAGAGGGGTCAAGGTGACGCGCTCAGGGCGTCGTTAAGCCAGGCTTCGAAACGGCGCGTCGCCAGGCCCGGCTGGCGATCGCCCGGCCACAGCAGGTAGTAACCCCCCTGCCCCTGCACGCATTCGCTACAGGCTTCGACCAGCGCGCCCGAGCGCAGGTGGGCATCGATCATGGGGCGCCAGCCCAGGACGATACCGTGACCGGCAATCGCCAGATCGACCAGGATGGGGTACTGACTCACGGTGAGCCGCTGGCGGATCCGCGGGGCTGGATAGCCTAGCCGCGCGAACCACTCCGTCCAGGACAGCCAGCGTCGCTGCCCGTCCTCGATCATCAGCAGGCGCCGGTCGAGCAGCTCCGGGGGAGACAGCTGCTGCCCGCCCAGGTAGTCCGGGGCGCAATAGGCGCCTACCCATTCGGGAAACAACTGGCGACCGGCCAATCCCGGCGGCGGCGGTTCCCGCAGGAAATAGAGCGCCAGATCGAATTCGGGCTTGAGCAAGGTATCGAGGTTGTCCAGCACCCGCAGGCGCACGTCGATGCCGGGAAAGGCACTGGCAAAATGGCCGATCAGCGGCCCCAGCCACAGGGCGGCGACGCCCGAGGAGCAGGCCAGGACCAGTTGCTGCTCGCCACTGAGATCCATAACCTCGGCGGTGGTTTCCGCCAGGCCCGCCAAGAGTTGCTGGACCCGCTCGGCATAGCGCTGCCCGGAGACGGTCAGGTGCAGCCGCTTGTGTTCCCGCCGAAACAGCGCGCGACCGAGAAAGGCCTCCAGCTGCGCCACCTGACGGCTGATGGCGCTTTGCGTGAGATTGAGTTCGAGCGCGGCACGGGTAAAGCTGCCAAGCCTGACCGTTGCCTCGAAGGCAATCAGATTGGTCAGGGGTGGCAAGGGGTCGATACGCATCCGAAGGCTCTACGACGCTGGGCGGAAACGGCCAGTCTAGCGCCTCCGAGAGGCGCCGGGAGCGCTCAACGATGCTCGAACTTCGCCGGCCGCTTCTCGACGAAGGCGGCCATGCCTTCCTTCTGGTCGGCGCTGGCGAACAGCGAATGGAAGACCCGGCGCTCGAAGCGGATACCCTCGGCCAGGCTGGTCTCGAAGGCGCGATTGACGCTCTCCTTGAGCAGCAGGGTCGCCGGCAGCGAGCGACTGGCGATGCCACGGGCGGCTTCCAGGGTGCGCTCCAGCAATTCGTCGGCGGGAAACACCTGGGCGACCAGGCCGGCGCGCTCGGCTTCGGCGGCGGGCAGCTGGCGTCCGGTCAGGCACAGCTCCATGGCCTTGGCCTTGCCCAGGGCGCGGGTCAGGCGCTGGGTGCCGCCGATGCCAGGAATGACACCCAGGGTGATCTCCGGCAGGCCGAAGCGCGCGGTGTCGGCGGCATAGATGAAGTCGCACAGCAGCGCCAGTTCGCAGCCACCGCCCAGGGCGTAGCCGGCCACGGCGGCGATCAGCGGCTTGCGCCGCTCGGCGATGCGGTCGGCGACACGGAAATAGTCGTCCAGGTAGATCTGCGGATAGCCCTGCCCCGCCATTTCCTTGATATCGGCGCCGGCGGCGAAGGCCTTGGCCGAGCCGGTGAGCACCACGCAACCGACCTCGGGATCGGCGTCCAGACGCGCCAGCATGGCATCCAGCTCGTGCAGCAGCTGGGCATTGAGGGCGTTGAGCGCCTTGGGGCGGTTGAGGGTGATGAGGGCAACGCGCGCCTCGATCTCCAGCAGCAGGGTCGATTCGGCAGAGGGTTCGCTCATGGTCTTGTCCTTGTCTAGTCGTTGAGTTCCAGCGCCATGGCCGTGGCCTCGCCACCGCCGATGCAGATGGCGGCCACGCCCCGGCGCAGACCGCGCTGGCGCAGCGCCTGGATCAGGGTCACCAGGATCCGCGCGCCGGAGGCGCCGATGGGATGGCCCAGGGCACAGGCGCCACCGTGCACGTTCAGGCGCTCCGGGTCCAGCCCCAGGGCATCCTGGGCGGCCAGTGCCACCACGGCGAAGGCTTCGTTGATCTCGAACAGGTCGACGTCGTTCAGCTGCCAGTCGATGCGCGCGAGCAGGGTGCGGATGGCGCCGATGGGCGCGGTGGGAAAGTCGCCCGGCGCGCCGGCATGGGCGGCATGGCCACGGATCGTCGCCAGCGGCGTCAGGCCTTCGCGCAC
This sequence comes from Pseudomonas oryzihabitans NBRC 102199, assembly GCF_000730625.1. GTDB lineage: Bacteria > Pseudomonadota > Gammaproteobacteria > Pseudomonadales > Pseudomonadaceae > Chryseomonas > Chryseomonas oryzihabitans. The sequence goes on from NZ_BBIT01000019.1 coordinate 119,445, forward strand.
CGCCGTGCTGGCGCGCATTAGCAGCAATGCCGCGGCGCCATCCGAGATGGAGCTGGCGTTGGCCGCGGTGACGGTACCGCCTTCGCGAAAAGCCGGCTTTAGGGTGGGAATGCGTGCCGGATCGGCACGGCGCGGTTGTTCATCGGTGTCGATGCTCAGGGTTTCCTTGCGCCCCGCCACCTCCACCGCGACGATCTCGGCGACGAAGGCGCCACTGGCCTGCGCCTGGCGCGCCCGGGCGAGGGACTGCTGGGCATAGGCATCCTGGCGCTCGCGGCCGATACCCAGACGCGCCGCGCAGTCCTCGGCGAAGGTGCCCATCAGGCGCCCGGGCTCGTAGGCGTCTTCCAGGCCGTCGAGAAACATGCTGTCGATCAGGGCGCCGTGGCCGAGGCGGTAGCCGCTACGGGCCTTTTCCAGCAGATAGGGCGCGCGACTCATGCTTTCCATGCCGCCCGCCACCACCACCTCGGCACTGCCGGCGCGCAGCAGGTCATGGCCGAGGATGGCCACCTGCATGCCCGAACCGCACATCTTGTTCAGGGTGGTACAGCGCGTGCTCTGGTCCAGGCCGGCGCCAAGGGCCGCCTGGCGGGCCGGTGCCTGGCCGAGGCCGGCGGGCAGCACGCAGCCCATGAGCACCTCGTCGACCCGCTCCGGCGACCAACCGCTCCGCTCCAGCACGGCGCGAATCACGGCGCTGCCCAGCTGTGGCGCCGACAGCGCCGCCAGTTCGCCGCCCAGGGCGCCCATGGGGGTGCGAGCGGCGGCGACGATAACAATGGGATCGTTCATGACAACTCTCCTAGGCCCTTACGAAAAGTGCCTACACTCGGTGATGCTTCGTTGAAAAGCGCTTCGGAATGCTCATTTACCACTCGTAAACTCCGCTTCCTCAGCGCTTTTCGCCTCGCCTGACCATCGCTCGGCGACTTTTCGTACAGGGCCTAGCGCGGGGCCATGCGCAGCGCACCGTCGAGACGGATCACCTCGCCGTTGAGCATGGGATTCTCGATGATGTGGCGGACCAGGGCGGCGAATTCCTCGCCGCGACCGAGGCGCGGGGGAAAGGGCACGTTGGCGGCCAGGGCCTCGCGCACCTCGGGGGTCATGCCGGCCATCATGGGCGTCTCGAAGACGCCCGGCGCTATGGTCATGACCCGGATGCCCTGCCCGGCCAATTCGCGCGCCGCCGGCAGGGTGAGCGCGGCAACGCCCCCCTTGGAGGCGGCATAGGCGGCCTGGCCGATCTGGCCGTCGAAGGCGGCGATGGAGGCGGTGTTGATGATCACGCCGCGTTCGCCGCCGGCATCGGCCTCGCCCTGGGCCATGGCCGCGGCGGCCAGGCGCAGCACATTGAAGCTGCCCACCAGGTTGACGTTGATGATGCGCGCGAAGGCGGCGAGATCGTGGGGGCCGTTGCGCCCGAGGATGCGTGCGCCGCCAACGATGCCGGCGCAGTTGATCGCCCCCTGCAGACCGCCCCAGCGGGCCAGGAGGGTATCCATGGCAGCGCTCAGGGCCTCGGCATCGGTCACGTCCACGGCGAGCGCCAGGGCCCGGTCGCCGAGTCGTTCGGCCTGGGCCTGCACGGCCTCGGCCTGCAGATCCAGCAGCGCCACCCGGGCGCCTGCCGCGATCAGCGCCGCGGCGGTGGCGGCGCCAAGGCCGGATCCGGCGCCGGTTACCAGAAAGGTGTGCTCGTCGATGCGCATGGGCGGGCTCTCCAGGATGATGGACTTATCTTCGATCCTCGACAGAGGTCGGACAAGGGCCGGATCGCTCAGCCGCACTGAGCGATCCGGCCCCCTGCTCACCAGGGCAGGGCCTGGCCCTGGTAGTCGAGAAAGGCACAGCCGCGCTGGCCGGCCCGCGCCTCGATCGTCGCTACCAGACCGGCAACGCTAGCGGCCACCTCGACCGGCGCGCCGGCCCCGCCCAAGGCGGTACGCACCCAACCCGGGTGCAGCGCCAGCACGGCGAAGGCGGGTTGCTGCCCGGCTACCCAGCTCTGCAACAGGCTGTTGAGCGCCGCCTTGCTGGCGCCATAGAGCGGCATGTCGGCGGCCCGTGCCAGGCTGACGCTGCCCATCTGCGAACTCAGGCAGGCCGCCACTCCCGCCGCAGCCATCCGCGGCGCCAGGGCCTCCAGCAGCCGCAGCGGCGCCACGGCATTGGTCAGGAACAGCTCGCCCAGCTCTGCGGCGGTCGCCCGCTGCCCCTCCTCCTCTGTCGGCCCCATGATGCCGGCATTGACGATCAGCCGATCCAGCGGCTCATCGCGGCTTTCGCTCAGCAGTCGCGTGCCCAGCTCGGGATCGCAGAGATCGCCGGTCACCACCCGCAGCCGCCCTGCGGTGGTCGCCGCCAGGGCGTCCAGCGCCGCATTCGGTGTTCGTACCAGCGCCAGCACCTGGTCGCCACGACCCAGGTAGCGCTCGACCAGCCCCAGTCCTATGCCCCGCGAGGCGCCTATCACCCAGACCTTCATCGCCTTCTCCTCAGTCCACCGCTGTGATGCGCAGATGCCGCTTCTTGCCCAGACTTACCCGTCGACCGACGTCGCCCGCCGTGAGCCGCACATCGGGATCGGGTACCGGCTGCTCGTCCAGGCGCAAACCCCCGCCTTCCGCCAGCCGGCGGACCGCACTGCGCGACGGCTGCACACCGGTCTGCACCAGCAGCTCGACCAGGCTGACACCCCCATCGAGCTGCCGGCGACTCAGAGCGAGCGTCGGCAAGCGACCACCGCCGTCCCGGTCGGCGAAGACCTCGGCGGCCGCCGCCTCGGCCGCACGCTGGGCCTGCTCGCCGTGGGCCAGGCGGGTCGCCTCGTTGGCCAGCACGGTCTTGGCCAGATTGATCTCCGCGCCGCCCAAGGCCGCCAGCCGCCGTACCTCGTCCAGCGGCAGCTCGGTAAACAGCGCCAGGAAACGCTCGACGTCGGCATCGTCGCAGTTGCGCCAGAATTGCCAGAAGTCGAAGGCCGACAGCCGCTCCTCGTTGAGCCAGACCGCGCCCTGGGCCGACTTGCCCATCTTGCGGCCGTCACGGGTGGCCAGCAACGGCATGGTCAGGCCATGGAGCTGAGGGCCACCCTGCCGGCGTGACAGCTCCACGCCATTGATGATGTTGGCCCACTGGTCCGCGCCGCCCAGTTGCAGGGTGCAGCCATAGCGCCGCGACAACTCGACGAAGTCGTAGGCCTGCAGCAGGGTGTAGCCGAATTCCTCGAAGGACAGCGAGTGCTCGCGATCAAGGCGATTCCTAATGGCATCGAAGGTCAGCAGTCGATTGATGGAAAAGTGCCGACCCACGGCGCCGAGGAAATTCAGATAGCCGAGGCCGTCGAGCCATTCGGCGTTGTCCACCACCTGGGCGCGACCGTGGCCATCGCCGACCTCCAGGTAGCGGTGGAAGGCCTTGGCGATACCGGCCATGTTCAGGGCGATCTGGCCGTCGGTGAGCACCGGACGGCTGCTGTCGCGAAAGCTGGGATCGCCGATGCGGGTGGTGGCGCCGCCGATCAGCAGCAGGATGGGATGGCCGGCGCGCTGCAGCCAGCGCATCAGCATCAGGCCCTGCAGATGGCCGACGTGGAGACTGTCGGCGGTGGCGTCGAAGCCGAGATAGCCGGTCACCGGGCCGCTGGCAAAGGCGCGGGCGAGGCCGTCACGGTCAGTGGTCTGATGGACGAAGCCGCGGGCTTCGAGGGTGGCGAGCAGGTCTTGCGTAGTGCTGTCCATGGGGTCTCCTGTGGCTGGACGGTGCCTGGGAGACCGGGAGAAGTTGCCTTGACCGAGCCGCCCTGGGCGGTTCGGTCATGCAGCGCAGTACCTACCACCCGATATTGGTCAGGTAGTAGTAATAGGCGCTGATGGGGCAAAGGAAGGTTCGCATGGGGCGCCACGCTACCCACTCGCCCGCCGCTTGGCAACTGCGAACCGCTCGCACTGCCGCTTCGACCAGATGTCGCACCTCCTCTGCCGGCGGCTGAACGAACGGCGACAGTGGCGTTCCGAGTCCTGTCCTTTGCCAGCAGTATCGAGACGCAGAGATGAACCTACCCGCTCCACCCCCCGAGATCCCCAGCACCGGCATGACAGTCCCAGGCGTACCTGGACAAGGAACAGCCCTTGCGTGAGAGGATCTCCCCGATGAAAAGCATTACCCCGGCCAACCTGCTTTTGCTGCTGCTCTGCCTCACAGTACTGGCCTACGCCACCGATCTGATCGGCTAGCCGAGCCCGGCCGATCGGCCGGTTACCCGGTTGGCTCGGCGGTCTGGCGGTTGCTCTCCGCCGTCTCTTGGCCTAGCGTTCAGGGCCTGTCCGTAAGAGAACTACCGCGCCATGCCCAGCCAACCCTCCAGTACCGTCGAAAGCATCGAGCTGCTGGCGTCCCTGGATTCCGTCGCGGCGCTCCTGCGCGTGGTCTGCGACATCAGCGGCCTCGGGGTCGCCACCGTGGCCGAGGTCACCGAGCAGCGCTGGATCGCCTGCGCGGTGGAGGATCGCATCGCCTTCGGTCTGCAACCCGGCGCCGAACTGGATCTCGAATCCACCCTGTGCAATCACGTGCGCTCCTCCCACGACGCCGTGATCATCAGCGACGTGACCCAGAACCCTACTTACTGCGACCATCCGGCGCCCGGCCTCTATGGCTGGAAGAGCTATCTGTCGGTCCCGGTGTTCCGGCCCAATGGCACCTTCTTCGGCACGCTGTGCGCCTTCGATCCCCAGCCCGCACCGCGGCTGGAGCAGCGCCCGGTGATCGACACCCTGGACGGCTTCGCCCGTCTGCTGGGGGAATTGCTCGCCCGAGAAGAACAGCGTCGCGAGGCGAGCCCCGGTGCGCGTGGCGACCACGATCTCACACCGCTGCGCGAGCAACTGCTGGTGCTGCTGGAAGAAGACCTGCAGCGTCCGCTGCAGGCGCTGGCCGCGCAGGACCTGCCCACGAGCGCCGCAGAGGCCGAGCCCTGGCAGGCCGAGGCCCGGCGCCTGGCTGAACGCAGCGCTGCGGCCGCCGATTTCGTCCGTGTGCGTCTCGGCCACGGCCTGCCGCTGAAACTGACCTTGGTGGAGGGCGTCAACGAGCGTCTGACCAACCTGCTCGCCACGCTGCAGGCCCGTTTTCCCGACCAGACCCTAGGCAGCGAGCTGCCGGAGTTACCCGCCGCGCTGCGCCTCGATCTGCCGCGCCTGCTACAGGCCGTGGGCGCGCTGCTGGAGTGGGTCGCTTGCCGCAATCCCCCCGGCGGTACCCTGCTATTACGCGGCCTGATCCAGGAACGCTGCTACAGCCTGGCCGTGGAAAGCCGCACCGCCGTGGTGGATCCTGGCAGCCTGAGCCAGGTGTTCCAGCCGGCGCTGAGCCAGGCCACGCCTGAACAGCCCGCCCGCCTGGAGCTGAGCCTCTACCTCGCCCAGGAGGTCGCCCGCGGCCATGGCGGCAGCCTGATCGCGCGACTGGAAGACGGCCGCCTGCGTTTCCTTCTCACCCTGCCCACGGCCCTGGACTGATGCCCTTGCCCTTCCCCGCTCCCTTGCTGGTGATCCGTCACGGCGAAACCGACTGGAATGCCAGCGGCCGCCTGCAGGGTCGCCAGGACATACCGCTCAACGCCCGTGGCCGGGCCCAGGCCGAGGCCGTGGGCCTGGCCCTGCGCGAACGCCTCGACGTCTCTCGCTTCACCTGCCTGAGCAGTCCGCTGCAACGCGCCAGCGAAACCCTCGATCTGATCCTGGCGCAGCTGCCCGGTGCGCCACTCAGCCTGGGCCGCGATGCGCGTCTGGCGGAAAAGGCCTTTGGCGACTGGGAAGGCCTGGACATGCCGACCATCGCCCAGCGCTATCCCGAGCAGCACGCCCAGCGCATGGCCGAGCCCTATACCTTTAGGGTGCCCGGTGGCGAAAGCTATGCCGATGCCGCCGAACGGGTGCGCCCCCTGCTGGAAGAACTCCAGGGTCCCACCCTGCTGGTGGCCCACGGCGCCCTGATCCGCAGCCTGCTGGTGGCCCTCGGCCTGGCCAGCCCGGAGGTGGCGACCCGGATGGTCATCCACCAGGGCCGCTGGCTGGAGCTGGATGCGGCCGGTTATGCGTGGTACAGCGCCCCCGGCTGGGACGCTCAGGCTTAACTCAGCCGGCGGGCGAACTGGCTGACCGCGCCCACCACCTGGCGGGCGCCCTCCTGGATCTCGGTGATGCGCACCCCGGCGTTGCTGGCTAGGTGCAGCCCCTGCTCCGCCTGCTGGCGACTGGCGGCCATGTTGCTGACCGCCGTCTGCGCCAGTTGCTGGTTCTGCTGCACCACGCCGACGATTTCTTCGGTGGCCTTGCTGGTGCGCCCGGCCAGTTGCCGGACCTCGTCCGCCACCACCGCGAAGCCGCGCCCCTGCTCGCCGGCCCGGGCGGCTTCGATGGCGGCGTTGAGCGCCAGCAGATTGGTCTGCTCGGCGATGCCGCTGATGGTCTTGACGATGGCGCTGATCACCAGCGACTGCTTGCCGAGGTCCTCGATGCCATTGGCGGCGACCTGGATCTCGTCGGCGATGCGGGTCATCACCGCGACGGTGTCCTGCACCACCGCCGCGCCCTGGCGGGCGCTTTCGTCGGTGGTCTGGGAGATGTCGAAGGCGACCCGCGCGGCCTCGGCCACCGCCAGTTCCTGTTCCACCTGATCGGTGATGACGGTGGCGAACTTGATGACCTTGTACAGCTCGCCACGGGTGTTGAGTACCGGGTTGTAGGAGGCTTCCAGCCAGACGGTACGGCCATGGCTGTCGATGCGCTTGAAGCGGCTGGCCACGTAGTCGCCGCGATTGAGGCGCTCCCAGAAGGCGCGATAGTCGGCCGATTCGGCCTCTTCACGGGTGCAGAACATCCGGTGGTGCTTGCCGACGATCTGCGCCAGCGAATAGCCCATGCCCTGCAGGAAGCGCTCGTTGGCGGTCAGCACCTCGCCGGACAGGTTGAATTCGATCACCGCGGTGGATCTCAGCAGCGCATTGATGATGCCCGAGTGTTCCGTGGAGGTCTCCACCTGCTCGGTACGGTCATAGGCATAGCAGCGGATCTGCTTGACCTGGCCCTGGCTATCGCGCACTGGCGTCCAGATCGCATAGAGCCAGGCGACGCCGCCCGTTCCGCGCAGCAGCCGATAGATGCCACTGGCCTGGCGGCCTTCGCTGAAGCTGCGTTTCAGGTCGCCGTAGCAGACCAGCTTCTTCACGTAGTCCGGAATGATGTCGTCCAGATTGCGCCCGGTCAGACTGCCGGGGGCGTAGCCTAGGCAGAGCGCGAAGTTCTCGTTGAAATCCTCGATCCGGCCCTGGGCGTCCAGCAGCAGATGCAGCGAATCCTGATGGAAGGCCGCGCTCACCTGGCGGTGCTCGGACAGTTCGGCTTCGAGATCGGCGATGCGACGTTTGAGTGCGGCGTTGAACATGGGATCACCCAGGAAAGTTGTGTCTTTCTCTGGTTCGACGCGCCGCGGGATTTCTTGACCGGGTGCTGATGAACGCCTGGCTCCCGAGCCGGCAACAACAGCGCCGATCGCGCGCCCGGCCTGACATTGGAGGGAAAACCCGAGCGGCTCTAGCCTGCCGCTGCCGCTTCGATGATGACGTCCGGCGGGGCCGGACCAGAGTGCCGGCGATCCGTTACCCGACCGCTCAGCGAAGCGACAGGCGGTAGGTCAGATCGCCGCGACCAAGGGCTCCGGCAGGGTCTGGCGTGGCTGGCCTTCCAGGCGCCGCGCCAGGGCGCCGAGGTCGATCAGGGTCGCCTGGCGACTGTTGCCCGGAGCCCCTACCCCTACCCAGCTCTGCGCCCGCTGCGCCGGCACCGCGCCGCCCTCCCCGGGCAGTTGCCAGCTGCGCGTCAGGGCATCGGCGCGCAATTCGGTAAAGGCCTCGATGGCTTCCACCCGCTGCACCACGAAGCCCAGGCGCTGGCGCTGCCCCTCCACCACGATCACCTGATCGTCGGGGTCGGGAGCGACCGCCACCGCGCCGGCGAGGGTGCGCAGGCACACCAGGGTGATCTGCTGGCCGCGGACCTCCATCACCCCCAGCAGCCGCGGATCCCGCTGACCGAGGCGCAGGAAGTGCGCCGGCAGCGGCAGGACCTCGGCCACCTGCTCCAGCGGTACGGCGAACAGCAGTTCGGCGAGAAAGGTCAGGCACGGCTGACGTCGCACCTGGCGGCGCTCTTCGCGCAACAGGTCGCGATCGGTGCGATAGATCCGCGCATAGGCGACCGCCGCCTCCTGGCACCCCGGGGCCAGATGATCGATCACGATCGCCGCCTCGCCGTCCGCGGCGCTGAATACCCCACGCAACAGCGCCGGCTGCTCCAGGCCAAAGCCCAGCAGTGGCGCGCATTGCGCCGGATCCCGGCGCCACATGCCGAGCAGCCGCTGGAAGCCGAAGGCGACCCGATACTGACCCTGGTCGCCCGCCGCCAGCACCAGCAGCTGCTCATGGTGACCGTTCGCCGGCGTGGCCAGGCCGAGCAGCTCGGACAGCTCCAGCACCGGCAGGGCCTGGCCCCGCAGCTGCACCTGATAGCGACAGCTGTCGCTGGCGAATTCGCTGGGGGTCAGTTGCGGTCGATCCACCAGCTCCTGCACCACCGCCGCGTCCAGGCACAGGCGGCGCCCGTCGCACTCGAACAGCAGATAGAGGCGCTCCCCTTCCTTGCCGCGGGCCACCTGCTGCCGCGTCGACGGCACGTCGGCACTGACCTCGAAGCCCGGCAAGGCGGCCAGGGCGTCCAGGTCCAGCAAATGCACCAGCCGACCGCTGTCCGGGCGCAGGTACACCTGCCCCAGCAGGCGTCCAGGCGCCCCTTGCAACCGTACGATGACGTCATCCGCCAGACCGAGGAGATCCACCACGCCATCGATGGCCAGGCCGAAGCGTCCACCGCCCTGGCGGATCACGGCGATCCGCCGCTCGCCCTCGCCCGCCGGCAGCCCCAGCAGGCGATGACCGTCCACCAGCGGCAGCGGCTGGCCGCCCAGCTCGAAGAGGCCGAGCAGCCAGGGCACCGGACTTGGATGAGGGGCCAGGCGCTCCGGCCAGGGCACCACGCGTTCCAGGGCCTGGGCGGACAGGGCGACTTCCAGTTCGCCGATTCGCACGACGCCCTGGGTCGCGGTCACGATCGCGCTCCCCCGGTCACCGGCGTGAGCGTGGTGGCCGCGTCCAGCTCCTGGATCAGTTGATTGACCCGCGCCGCATCCTCGAGCTGGGCCGCGGTGGAGCCGTTGATGGCCTCGATGGACTGCTGGGTCTTGCCCACCCCTTCGGCGATCAGGCCAAAGGCCTCGCCCACGCTGCGCGAGATCTCGCTGCCCTGGGCGATGCTCTTGACCGACTCCAGGATCAGCTTGTTGATCTCCTTGGTCGCCTGGGACGACTTCTCGGCCAGCTTGCGCACCTCGTCGGCCACCACCGAGAAGCCCAGTCCGTGCTCGCCGGCACGGGCCGCCTCGATGGCGGCGTTGAAGGCCAGCATGTTGGTCTGGTTGGCGATGTCGCTGATCACCTGGACGATGTCCTGGATGCCCCCGGCCGTGGTGCCTATGGCCTCCATGGCGTCCAGCGAGCGGCCCAGGGTCAGGGAGCCGCGTTCGGCTTCCTCCAGGGTGCGTCGGGCCATGCGGTTGGCGTCGTCGGTGGTCTCGGCGATCTGGTTGATGGAGCGGGTCAGGGCATGCAGCGAGAGATTCATCTGCTCGATCTTCTGCCGCAGGTGCTGCTCCAGCTCCACCTGGCGGGTGATATCGGTGGCGAACTTCACAACCTTGTGCACCTGACCGTCGGCGTCGAAGATGGGGTTGTAGGTGGCCTGGATCCAGATGCGCTGGCCGAACTTGCTCAGCCGCATGAAGCGTCCGCCAAACACCTCGCCCTGGGCCAGCCGCGCCCAGAACTCGCGGTATTCGCCGGAGGCGACGTGCTCCGCCTCGCAGAAGATGCGGTGATGCTGGCCGCGGATCTCTTCCAGGCGATAACCCAGGGTCGCCAGGAAGTTGCGGTTGGCTTCGAGGATCTTGCCGGTCAGGTCGAATTCGATCACCGCCTGGCCGCGGTCGACGGCCGCCACCTTGCCCGCATAGTCGCTGTTGCGAATCTGGCTCTCGGTGATGTCCACGGCGAACTTCACCACCTTGCACGGCTTGCCGTCGGCGTCGAAGATCGGGTTGTAGGTGGCCTGGATCCAGATCTCCTCGCCCCGGCTGTTGCGTCTCTTGTACACCCCGGCGTCGAATTCGCCCCGCGCCAATTTATCCCAGAACAGCCGGTACTCCGCGGAACGGGCATAGTCGTCGGGACAGAAGATGCGGTGATGCTTGCCCACCACTTCATCGGCCTGGTAACCCAGGGCCAGCAGGAAGTTGCGGTTGGCGGTGATTACCGTGCCGTCGAGGGAGAATTCGGCGATGGCCTGGGAGCGGTCGATGGCCGCCACCTTGCCTTCGTAGTCGCTGTTGCGCAGCTGACTCTCGGTGACGTCGCTGGCGAACTTGACCACCTTGTAGGGCTTGCCCTCGGCATCGAGGATGGGGTTGTAGGTGGCCTGGATCCACACCTGGCGGCCGTCGCTGGCGCGTCTCTTGTACAGCCCGGTATCGAAGTCGCCGCGGCCGAGCTTCTCCCAGAACAGCCGATAGCCCGGTGAGCGGGCAAGCTCGGGTTCACAGAAGATCCGGTGATGCTTGCCGCGCACCTCGTCCAGGCTGTAACCCATGGCCGACAGGAAATTCTCGTTGGCGGTCAGGATATTGCCGTGCAGATCGAATTCGATCACCGCCTGGGCACGATCGATGGCGGCCATCTTGCCTTCGAACTCCGCGGCCTGCAGTTGCGCATCGGTGACATCGGTGGCGAACTTCACCACCTTGTAGGGCCGACCGTCGCTGTCGAGGATGGGGTTGTAGGTGGCCTGGATCCAGATCGGCCGGCCATCGCGGCGGATGCGCTTGTAGACGCCGGTATCGAAAACGCCCTGCCCCAGGCGATTCCACAGCAGGGCGTATTCCGCCGAACGCGCATAGTCGGCCGGGCACATCAGGCTGTGATGACGCCCGCGCAGCTCGTCCAGCGCATAGCCGGTCATGCCAAGGAAATTGTCGTTGGCCCAGAGCACGTTGCCCTGCAGATCGAATTCGATCACCGCCTGGGAACGATGGATGGCCTCGATCTTGCCCTCGTACTCGACCGCCTGCAGGCGCGCCTCGGTAATGTCGGTGGCGAACTTGATGATGCGCTGCGGGCGCCCTTGCGCATCCAGCAACGGATTGTAGGTGGCGCGGATCCACTTCAGGCTGCCGTCCTTGTGCCTGCGGCGATAGACGCCGCTATGGAATTCGCCGCGCCCCAGCGTTGCCCAGAAGTCCTGATAGTCGTCGCTTTCCGCTACCCCGGGCGGGCAGAACAGCCGGTGATGCCGCCCACTGATCTCCTCGAGACGATAGCCGAAGGTCTCCAGGAAGTTGTCGTTGGCGTGCAGCACATTGCCCTGCAGATCGAATTCGATCACCGCCAGGGAGCGGTCCAGCGCCTGGCGCAGCACGTGATAGGCAGAGGCATCGTCAACAGCGGCGAATTCGGCAGTGGCGGAGGACATGGGACAGCTCCAGGAAAGGACTCGGCGATCAGGTTATCGGCAATCGCGATAACAGTTTTAATACCGCCTATCCTAGAGATGTTTTGCACTAGCGGATCGCCAGTAGTCGTCCGATGAACGACCTTAAGTTTTCCATCTAGGTTCAGACCACCAGCTTGGTGCCTATGACCAGCAGCATGACCGCCAGGCAGGGCCGCAGGACAGCGTCCGGTACCCGTCCGGAGAGATGACTGCCCAGGAAGATGCCCGGCAGCGAACCCAGCAACAGAAAGCCCAAGACATTCCAGTCCAGATTGCCCAGGCCGGCGTGTCCCAGCCCTGCCACCAGTGTCAGGGGGACCGCATGGGCGATCTCGGTGCCGACCAGACGCCGCGTCGCCATCAGCGGATAGAGCAGAAAGAGCGCCACCGTACCCAGGGCACCCGCGCCGATGGAGGTCAGGGTCACCATGAAGCCCAGTACCGCGCCGGTCAGGACCGTCAGGGCATTGAGCCGCCCGGCGCTCAGGTGGAATCTGTCGCCGGCATGGCGGCTGGCAAAGACGAAGATCTGCTTTTTGAACAGGATGGCCAGGGCCGTCAGCAGCAACACGATGCCCAGGGCATGCTTGATCAGTGTATTGGTCGCCTGCTGATCACCGGGTAGCAGGGCCAGGGCCAGCAGCGTCAGGGCCGCCGCGGGCACGCTGCCGGCGGCCAGCCAACCGGTCACCTTCCAGTCGATGTTGCTATTGCGCTGGTGGACGAAGACGCCGCCCGCCTTGGTGATGGCGGCATAGAGCAGATCGGTCCCCACCGCTGCGGCCGGATTGATCCCGAACCAGAGCAGGATGGGCGTCATCAGCGAGCCACCGCCCACCCCTGTCATGCCGACGATGAAGCCAACCACCAGCCCCGCGACCACGAAGCCCATCGACCCTACTTCCATTACAGCCCCAATTGCCGTTGTCGGCTCATCTTGCGGCCGCACAGGATAACCACTCAGGTTATGCCGACCTATATGAAAAGAGTCTTTGCTTATAACCGAAAACGCTAAACCAGGGGATCATCGGCCCTGGTGGGCATTCAGATAGGCCGCCACCTCGTCGTCGCCATAGCCGGCGCGCCGCGCATGGGTTTCGATGGCGGCGCGACAGGCAGGGTCGGTGATGGTCGCTGGCAGGGTGGACCCGCACGGCGTCAGGGCCGCCTGGGCCAGGAAGCTCGCGAGATCCTGCTTGTGTTCGTCGGCGACGGGATGGGTACCCGTGGTGGGTGCATGGGCCGCTACCGGCGGCGTGGTGGTGGCCACCACGGCCGGCTCGCTGCCGGTCGAGTCGCTGCGATGGGTAGTGGCCACCGCGGCGATCACCAGCAGGCCGAAACCTGCGGTCAGCACCAGCAACTTGCGCGTCGAATTCCCGCTCATGATCTGTTCTTCCCTCTATAAAGCTGACATCTCGGACCTGAAAACGACATGAGCTGCCGAAAGTCCGACTTTTGACCAATCAAGTCAGACAATATTTTTCCCACCTGTGTTCAGTCGAAGCTCCCCCATGCCACACTCCGAAGCATCAGGAGATAGGAGCGGCTCATGCAGCAGAAGGATTTCATCGGGCCCCGCCTGCGCCAGCTCAGTGCGGATCTCTCGCTCGCCGATCGGCTGGCGGAGAGCGCCCAGGTCGATCTCAACGCCGATCTCAAGCGCCGGGTTCGCGAAGACCTGGAACAGGCGCTGCGCGAAGTGGGTCAGCTCAGCGAAGAACAGACGCTCTGGCTGAACTGGGCGAACAGCTAGCCTTGATGCGACTGGTGTCGTCGCGCTGTAACGCGCGGTTGCTATCTGTAGCGGCATCTACCTTCTGGAGCCCAGCATGAAAGCGGAATACGAAATCAGTGACGACATCGCCCAGTTCGTGGGCGGCGCCTTGATCAGCCTGGTCCTGATCAGTGGCGGAGCCCTCGGCGGCGCCTTCTTCCTGCTGACCTCAACACTCAACTGACCGTTGGTCGCCACCACCCGCCTGACCCGCCCCGAGGCGCGGCCGTCCTTGACCGGCTGCGCGGCCAGCGGCGCCGCCGCCACTCGTCCGGGCTCTCCAGGCATCTTGCATTACCCGCCCAGCGCATTATCTTGAAGGTGCCAATAACAATTAGTGCATACGGCAAGAGGTCGGATCATGCGAACCCAATTGACCCGCTCGATCACCCTGTTCGATAGCGCCATCGATCAGTCCGCCACGGCAGGCTCGCCGCCGCCCGTGTGCCACAGGCGCACCGCGCAACGCTGGACCCGGGCCCTGCTGTTCGGCACTTCGCTGGCCTTCGCCCTCTGCGCGCCGCTGCTGCGGCATCTGCACTGAGGTCCGGCGCCGGCGCTTGCGATCCTCTGGCCGCCCGCTAAATCGCGGGCACAAAAAAACCGGCACTGGGCCGGTCTTTTGCTGTGCATCTTGATTGGTGCGGACGGAGAGACTCGAACTCTCACACCTTGCGGCGCCAGAACCTAAATCTGGTGTGTCTACCAATTCCACCACGTCCGCGAGACGCTTGAAACACGAACGCCAGACACAAGGTCTGGCGTTCGCTAAATATGGGGTGGACGATGGGAATCGAACCCACGACACCAGGAGCCACAATCCTGTGCTCTACCAACTGAGCTACGCCCACCATATCTTACCTGCTTGCCGTCGCCGAACCGCCAATGGCGCGCCCGGCAGGACTCGAACCTGCGACCATCCGCTTAGAAGGCGGATGCTCTATCCAGCTGAGCTACGGGCGCCTGTTACGGCAGCTGCCCTAGCAGAGACTTCCTTGGTGAGAAGCCTCTTGCCTGGCCCTTGTCAGTGACTTGGGCTGTGCTCGGCAAGCGGGGCGAATGTTATAAAGCTCGCGCAGGTCCGTCAACTAATTTTTTAAAAATTTTTAAGCAGAAGAATGAGTTAGCCGCCGCAGAGGCTTCTCTGTTGCGAGCGGGCCCGTCCATGCGAAAATAGCCGACCCTTTTCCGTCACCACCAGAAATCGCCCATGACCGCCCAACTGATCGACGGCAAGTCCATTGCCGCCCGCCTGCGCCAGGATATTGCCCAGCGAGTCTCTCAACGTCGTAGCGCCGGACTGCGCGCCCCTGGCCTCGCCGTCATCCTGGTCGGCGACGATCCCGCCTCGCGCGTCTATGTGGCGCACAAGCGCAAGGACTGCGAAGAGGTCGGTTTCGACTCCTATGCCCATGACCTGCCGGCCACTACCAGCCAGGCCGAGCTGGAAGCCCTGATCGATCGTCTGAATGACGACACCGGCGTCGACGGCATCCTGCTGCAACTGCCCCTCCCCGCCCACCTGGACGCCACCGGGTTGCTGGAGCGCATCCGCACCGACAAGGACGTGGACGGCTTCCACCCCTACAATTTGGGCCGGCTGGCGCAGCGCAATCCCCAGCTGCGCCCCTGCACGCCCAAGGGCATCATGACCCTGCTGCACAGCACCGGCGTCGACCTCTATGGTCTGGATGCGGTGGTCGTCGGCGCCTCCAATATCGTCGGCCGCCCCATGGCGCTGGAATTGCTGCTGGCCGGCTGCACCACCACCGTGACCCACAGGTTCACCCGCTCCCTCGAGCACCATGTCAGCCAGGCCGACCTGGTGGTGGTTGCCGTGGGCAAGCCCGGACTGGTCAAGGGTGAATGGATCAAGCCCGGCGCCATCGTCATCGACGTCGGCATCAATCGTCAGGCCGATGGCCGCCTGGTCGGCGACGTCGAATACGAAAGCGCCTGCGCACGCGCCAGCTGGATCACCCCGGTCCCGGGTGGCGTCGGCCCCATGACGCGGGCCTGCCTGCTGGAGAACACGCTGTACGCGGCCGAGCAGCTGCACAGCTAGCAAAACGGGCCCCGCGGGGCCCGTTCTTCATTCGGCCAACCCTCAGGGCAGCCAGGACTTCACGCGATCCGGATGGGCAGCGATCCAGGCCTTGGCGGCCTCTTCCGGCTTCTTGCCCTCTTCCACGGCCAGCATCACCTCGTTCACCTCACCCGGCTGCCAGGCGAATTTCTTTAGGAAATCCCAGACCGGCTTGGCCTTGGCTTCCAGGGCCGGGTTGGCCACGGTGTCCACATGCTCGGAGCCACCGAACACGCCCTTGGGATCTTCGAGGAACTTGAGCTTCCACTTGGCGAACATCCAGTGCGGTACCCAGCCCGTCACCACGACCGGCTTCTGGTCCTTTTCCGCCCGGGTCAGCTCGGCGATCATGCCGCTGCCCGAACTGGCCACCAGCTTGTAGTCCAGGCCGTAGTCCTTGATCGCCTGGTCGGCCTTGAGCATGACCCCGGCACCGGCGTCGATACCGACGATCCGGCCGCCGAAGTCGGCCTTCTGCGCCTGCAGATCGGCGATGCTGTTGGCCTTGACGTACTCCGGCACGATCAGACCGATCTTGGCATCGGGGGTATTGACGTTCAGATCGACCACCTGGTCCTTCATCTTCTCGTAGTAGGCGCCGTGAGTGACCGGCAACCAGGCGGAGAGCATGGCGTCGAGCTTGCCGCGCGCGACCCCCTGCCACATGATGCCGGCGGCGACCGGCATGAGCTTGACCTCATAGCCCAGATTCTGGCGGATCACTTCAGCTGCGGTATGGGTCGTGGCCACGCTATCGGCCCAGCCATCGACATAGCCGATGGTGATTTCCGGCTTGGCCGCCTGGGCCAGGCTCATGGCCGAGGTCAGCGCAACACCGAGTCCTATTCCCAACAGTTTCTTCACCATGCTCATGCAGCAGTCCTCTCGCTATGGAAGTCGGGCGGTTGCCCCACCCCCATCATTCGGGCAATGCAAGATGGCCACTACCGCCTGGACGACGCATAACGACCGGTTAGCGACAAGAGCTGCACTTTTCGCGACATCCGATGTCGCTTGACGCAGCCCGTCGACCGCTCTGTAATCGACGCCTCGCAGTAACCTTCGCTTGCCGATGCAACCTATCGGCGAGTCGTTGTCTTACCTACGCTCTCAAGCCCTCTGAAAGGACTCTGTCCATGCGTCTTCCGTTGCGCGTCGCCGCCCTGCTGGGCGCGCTGTTTTCCGGCCTCTGGGGTACCGCGCACGCGGCCGCCGAAGTGGATGCCGCCACCTATGGCTATCCACTGGTCAATCCTTTCGAAGCCACCATCGTCACCACGCCGGAAAAATTCCGCCCCGAGCTGCCGCCCGAAAGCACCATCGACCAGGATGACTACAGTCTCAACCTGCGTCCGGAGCGGGAATACCAGCTGCCCGGCAACTTCTGGCCGGTGAAGAAATTCCACTACCGCCTCGCCCGCCAGGACCATCCGGCGCCGCTGATCTTCCTGATCGCCGGCACCGGGGCCAACTACTCTTCCAGCACCCAGGAATACCTCAAGCGGCTGTATTACGCGGCCGGCTACCACGTGGTGCAGCTGTCCTCGCCCACCAGCTGGGACTTCATGGTGTCGGTGTCGCGCACCGCCACCCCGGGCTACACCCCGCACGATGCCGAGGACCTCTATCGGGCCATGCAGGCGGTGCGCGCCCAGCATCCCAAGCTGCCCGTCACCGACTACTACCTGACCGGCTACAGCCTAGGCGGCCTGGACGCCGCCTTCGTCTCCTACTTGGACGAAAGCCAGCGCAGCTTCAATTTCAAGAAGGTGCTGATGGTCAATCCGCCGGTCAATCTGCTTACCTCGGTACGCAACCTGGATCGCCTGGTGCAGACCGAGGTGAAGGGCGTCACCAACAACCGCACCTTCTACGAGCTGATCCTGTCCAAGCTGACCCGCTACTTCCAGGAAAAGGGCTACGTCGACTTCAACGACGCCGTGGTGCGCGACTTCCAGCGCTCGCCGGAGCGGCTGAGCAACGAAGAACTGGCCATGCTGATCGGATCGTCCTTCCGCTTCTCGGCAGCCGACATCGCCTTTACCTCCGACCTGATCAACCGTCGCGGCCTGATCACCCCGCCGACCTACCCGATCAGCGAGGGCACCAGCCTGACGCGCTTCTTCGCCCGTTCGCTGCAGTGCGATTTCGACTGCTACATGACCGAGCAGGTGATGCCGTTCTGGCAAAAGAACTTCAAGGGGCAGAACCTCGACGATCTGGCGCGCAAGTCCAGCCTCACCGCGCTGGAGGACTATCTGAAGAGCAGCCCGAAGATCGGCGTCATGCACAATGCCGACGACATCATCCTCGGCCCGGGCGACCTCGGTTTCCTGCGCAAGACCTTTGGCGATCGCTTGACCGTCTATCCCCACGGCGGCCATTGCGGCAATCTCAACTACCGCGTCAACGCGAACGCCATGCTGGAGTTCTTCGCCCGTGGTTAAGTCCCTGCTCGCTCTTCTCCTGATGGCCAGTGCCTCGGTATTCGCTGCCGAATCGAGCCCGCCGCCCTCCTCCTCCCTGACCATCGGCTCGGACACCATGCCGGCCGCGCCCGTGGGCGCCGACGGCTTCAGCAATCCGCTGTCGACCCTCAAGTACAACCCGGGGCTGGACCAGCGCGAATTCGAACGGGCGTCACTGGTGGCGCTGGACGTCTACGACCCCTTCGAATCCTGGAACCGCCACGTCTACCACTTCAACTATCGGCTGGACGAGTGGGTCCTGCTGCCGGTGGTCAATGGCTATCGCTATATCACCCCGCGCTTCGTCCGCTCGGGCGTGAGCAACTTCTTCAGCAACCTGGGCGACGTCAACAACCTGCTCAACAGCCTGCTGCAGTTCAAGGGCCGCCGCGCCCTGGACACCACCGGCCGGCTGCTGCTCAACACCACCGTGGGGGTGTTCGGCCTGTGGGATCCGGCGACCCGCGTCGGGCTGATCAAGCAGCCGGAAGACTTCGGCCAGACCCTGGGCTTCTATGGCGTGGGTGACGGCCCCTTCCTGATGCTGCCGATCCTCGGCCCGTCCAACCTGCGCGACACCGGTGGCCTGGCGGTGGACTTCGCCGCCGAGGCGCAGATCAACTTCCTCAACGTCAGCGACGAGAGCAGTCGTCATCCGGAGATCATGGTGCTGCGCGGCATCAACCTCAGGTACGTGACCGACATGAGATACGGCCAGCTCAACTCGCCCTTCGAGTACGAGAAGATCCGCTACTTCTACACCAAGGCGCGGGAACTGCAGATCGCCGAATAAGGCCTAGGCGCCGGCGAGAAAGGCCCGCAGCTCCGGTAGGCGGGCCTGGGCATCGGCCCGTCCCAGCGCCATGAGTTCCTGGCAATAGGCCGCCTCGAACAGCAGATAGCTGAGCAGTGCACTGCCCGAAGGCCGGTTCACCCCGACGCCGCGCAGCAACTGCCGCAAGGCCGGCGGCAGGCGCTTGCGATGGTGGGTGGCGATATCCGCCAGCGGCTGGCTGGGCGAGATCACCAGCATCTCCACGGGACGGCAGAACCGTCCGCTGACCGGATCCCCCGCGGGCAGCGCACTGCTCAGCAGATTGAGACGCCGCAGGGTTTCGGTGTCGCTGTCCAGGGCATCGACGAAGGTGCTGTTGAGCAGGTGGCCGCCGATCTGCGCCACCGTCGGCGGCCGACCCTGCAGGCCGTGCTCGTGCCCCCCGGGCGCGCCGAGCCCTATGACCAGGATGCGATCCGCCCCCAGATGCAGCGCCGGACTGATGGGCGCCGTCTGCCGCACCGAGCCATCGCCCAGGTATTCACGCCCCACCTTCACCGGCGGAAAGAACAGCGGAATGGCCGTGCTGGCGAGCAGGTGGTCGACCGCCAGCCGCGCCGGAACCCCGACGCGCCGATGGCGAAACCAGGGATCCAGGGCGCCATGACTCTGATAGAAGGTCATCGCCTGGCCCGAGGCGTAACCGAACGCCGTGACTGCCACGGCGCGCAGGGCGCGCTGGCGCAAGGCGGCGGTGATGCCGGAGAAATCCAGCTCGCGGCTGAGCAGGGCCCGCAGCGGGGCGTTGTCGAGCAGGGCCAGGGGCTCCTGGCGCCAGGCGCCGAACAGCGTCTGCAGCCCGAAACGCGCGGCCTGGCGGGTCGCCCCCGCCCAGTCGCTGCGATAGATCATCGCCGTGTTCAGCCCTGCCCAGACCGCCGCCAGGCGATCCACCGCGCGGCCGAAATCCAGGGCGCCACAGCCCAGCACGGCGGCGTTCAGCGCCCCCGCCGAGGTACCGACGAGAATCGGAAAGGGATTGTCGGAACGGACCGCCAGGGTGTCCGCGACCACCTGCAGCACCCCGACCTGATAGGCGGCCCGCGCGCCACCGCCGGCCAGAATCAGCCCCGTGCGCCCTTCGCCGCCCAGACTCATCTAGCGTTTCTTCTTCGGATAGAGCTTGGGCTCACCGGCCGGGCGGGTCTTGAAGCGCCGGTGGGCCCAGAGGTACTGCTCGGGCAACTGGCTGACGCAACGCTCCACCCACTGGTTGATGCGCAGGCAGTCGGCTTCCTCGCTGTCGCCAGGGAAGTCGGCCAGCGGCGGATGGACCACCAGGCGATAACCCGAACCATCCGCCAGGCGTTCCTGGGTGAAGGGCAGCACCCTGGCCCGCCCCAGACGGGCGAACTTGGTGGTGGCCGTCACCGTCGCCGCCTGGATGCCGAACAGCGGCACGAAGAGGCTCTGCTTGGCGCCGTAGTCCTGATCCGGCGCGTACCAGATGGCACGACCGGCGCGCAGCACCTTGAGCATGGCGCGCACGTCCTCGCGCTCGATGGCGGTGGCGTCCAGGTTGTGGCGCTCGCGACCACGGCGCTGGATGAAGTCGAACACCGGATTCTTGTGCTGGCGGTACATGCCATCGATGGTGTGCCGCTGACCGAGCAGCGCCGCACCGATTTCCAGGGTGGTGAAATGCAGCGCCATGAGGATCACGCCCTGCCCGTCGCGCTGGGCGGCCTGCAGGTGCTCGAGGCCTTCGATGTGGGCCAGCCGGGCCAGGCGCTGCCGCGGCCACCACCAGCTCATGGCCATCTCCAGCAGGGCCATGGCGCTGCTGGCGAAGTTGCGCCTGAGCAACAGGTCACGCGCCTGTTCGTCGAGCTGGGGAAAGCAGAGTTCCAGATTGCGGCGGGCGATGGCTCGGCGCTGCCCGGCGACGTGATAGAAGATCCAGCCGAGTCCCCGGGCCAGACGCAGCAGCACGGCGTAGGGCAGTTGCACCACCAGCCAGAGCAGACCGAGCCCCAGCCAGAGCGGCCAATAACGTGGATTGAGAAAGGCGAGGCGGAAAGACGGCCGCTCCATCGGAACTCCTGCATGAAAAAGTCGCGCCATTCTACAGGCCTCGCGCAGATTTCCCGTAGCCTTCACAGTCACGGCCCCCCGCACCCGGTGAGGGTTGCGACACGCGGGGCATCCCGCTATAAGTCCCGCCATCCAAGCACAAGTACCCACCATGACCGCAGCCGATCCTTCCGAAAGCGACTCCGTCTTCCAGCTCAAGGGCAACATGCTCGCCGTGACCGTGCTGGAGCTTCTCCGCAACGACCTGGGGCGCCTGGACCGGCAACTGGCCCAGAAGGTCGCCCAGGCCCCCAACTTCTTCCAGGAAACGCCGCTGGTGCTGGGCCTGGACAAGCTCGCCGAGGATGCCGGCCCGCTCGACCTGGGCGCCCTCCTCGATCTCTGCCGCCGCCACGGTCTGCGCACCCTGGCTCTGCGTGCCAGTCGCAGCGGGGACCTGGCCGCCGCCAACGACTACGACCTGCCGATCCTGCCGCCCAGCTCCGGCGGCCGCGAGCGCCAGGTCGAACCACGCGATCGCGAACCGGTGAAGCCGGCGGAACCGCCCAAACCGGTCGTACCGCCCGCCCCGCCGATCAATCCCACCAAGATCATCACCGCACCGGTGCGCGGCGGCGTGCAGCTCTATGCCCCGGCCGGTGATCTGGTGGTGCTGGCACCGGTCAGCCCGGGCGCCGAACTGCTCGCCGACGGCAACATCCATGTCTATGGACCCATGCGCGGCCGCGCGCTGGCCGGCGTCAAAGGTGATACTAAAGCGCGGATTTTCTGCCAGCAGCTGACCGCGGAACTGCTTTCCATCGCCGGCCAGTACAAGGTCGCCGAAGACCTGCGACGCCATCCACAATGGGGCAATCCGGTGCAGGTCAGCCTGGTGGGAGATGTGTTGAACATCACCCGTCTTTAACGGATACTTCCGCGAATTTTTCGCACTTGGCGCCTAAGCCGCCAACGGCAACACGAAGCGCGACACTGCCTGCAATCTCGTCACCGAGGGCACCGAGTCGCTTCAGTTATTACTTTCGATCAAGGTGAATCAGTTTGGCCAAAGTACTCGTAGTCACCTCCGGCAAGGGCGGCGTCGGCAAGACCACCAGCAGCGCCGCCATCGGTACCGGTCTCGCCCTGCGCGGCCACAAGACCGTCATCGTCGACTTCGACGTCGGCCTGCGTAACCTCGACCTGATCATGGGCTGCGAGCGCCGCGTGGTGTACGACTTCGTCAACGTGATCAACAACGAAGCCACCCTGAGCCAGGCCCTGATCAAGGACAAGCGTCTCGAGAACCTGTTCGTGCTGGCCGCCAGCCAGACCCGTGACAAGGACGCCCTGACCCAGGATGGCGTCGAGCGTGTGATCAATGAACTCAAGCAGACCTTCGATTTCATCGTCTGCGATTCCCCCGCCGGCATCGAGAAGGGCGCCCACCTGGCGATGTACTTCGCCGACGAGGCCATCGTGGTGACCAACCCCGAAGTCTCCTCGGTCCGCGACTCCGACCGCATGCTCGGCCTGCTGGCCAGCAAGTCGCGGCGCGCGGAAAAGGGCGAGGAAGCCATCAAGGAACACCTGCTGCTGACCCGCTACAACCCCGAGCGCGTGACCAAGGGCGAAATGCTCGGCGTCGAGGACGTGGAAGAGATCCTGTCCATTCGCCTGTTGGGCGTGATCCCCGAATCCCAGGCGGTGCTCAAGGCGTCGAACCAGGGTATTCCGGTGATTCTCGACGAACAGAGCGACGCCGGTCAGGCCTACAGTGATACCGTGGAGCGACTGCTCGGCAAGGAAGTGGCCTATCGCTTCCTCGACGTGAAGAAGAAAGGCTTCCTGCAACGTCTGTTCGGGGGTGGTGGCGAATGAGCATCTTCGACTTCTTTCGCGATCGGAAGAAGCAGAACAGCGCTTCGATAGCCAAGGAGCGGCTGCAGATCATCGTGGCCCACGAACGCGGGCGCCACGAGCAGCCGGACTATCTGCCGCAACTGCAGAAGGACCTGCTGGAAGTGATCCGCAAGTACGTGCCCATCGAGCAGGACCAGATCCAGGTCGAACTGGAAAACCAGGGCAGCTGCTCGATCCTCGAACTCAACATCACCCTGCCCGACCGCTAAGGCGCGTCTTGCAGGACAGCGGCGGCCCCAGGGCCGCCGTTGGCGTTTAAGCCATGTCGAATCCGCTGCGCCCGTCAGGCGCGGGCCGGCTTCGCAAGCAGGCCCCCAGGAAGCCCATGCCCCTCTCCAACATCCGTATCATTCACCAGGACGACGCCCTGCTGGTGGTCGACAAGCCCACCCTGCTGCTATCGGTCCCCGGTCGCGCCGAAGACAACCGTGACTGCCTGGTGACCCGCCTGCAGGAAAACGGCTATCCGGAGGCCCGTATCGTCCACCGCCTGGACTGGGAGACCTCCGGGGTCATCGTGCTGGCGCGGGATGCCGACAGCCACCGCGAGCTGTCCCGGCAATTCCATGACCGGGAAACGGAAAAGGCCTATAGCGCCCTCTGCTGGGGCGAGCCGGAGGCCAACAGCGGTCGCATCGAATTGCCGCTGCGCTACGACCCGCCGACCAAGCCGCGCCACGTGGTGGATCACGAACTGGGGCGCCATGCCCTGACCTTCTGGCAGGTGCTGGAGCGTCACGGTCACTACAGCCGGGTGGAACTCACCCCCATCACCGGCCGCTCCCACCAGTTGCGCGTCCATATGCTCAGCATCGGTCATCCGCTGCTGGGCGATCAGCTCTATGCCCAGGGCGAGGCGCTGGCGCTCCGGCCCCGCCTCTGCCTCCACGCCAGCCTGCTGACGCTGACCCATCCCGTCTCGGGCGAGCGGATGAGCTTTACCAGTCCCGCGCCTTTCTGATCCTTCGCTGGCCTACTGAGGCACTCGACCGGAGGAACGCCGCTTGTCGCAATGGACGTCCTACTACACCGCCACCGCCGCAGGCGGTCCGCGTGAGACCTTGCTGCAGGCGCTCTCGTCCTGGTCGAGTCCGCCAGGCTTGGCGCTGGACCTGGGCTGTGGCACCGGTCGCGACACCCTGGTGCTGCTGGAGCAGGGCTGGCAGGTGCTGGCCCTGGATGCCGAGCCGGAGGCCCTGAGCGCGCTGCGCGAGCGCACGCCGGCCCTGCTGCAGGGGCGCCTGGAAACCCGCCAGGCCCGCTTCGAGACGGTCACCCTCCCCCGCTGCGACCTCCTCAATTCCAGCTTCGCCCTGCCCTTCTGCGAACCGGCGCATTTCCCCGCGCTGTGGAACGGGATCACGGCGGCGGTCCGTCCGGGTGGTCTGTTCTGCGGCCAGCTCTTCGGCGAGCGGGACAGCTGGGCCAGCAAGGGCGTGACGGTAGTCGACGCCGCGGCCCTGCGGCGGTTGCTCCAGGACTGGGACGTCCTCCTGCACCGGGAAGAGGAAGAGGACGGCCATACCGCGGTCGGGCGGCCCAAGCACTGGCACATCCATCACCTGGTGCTGCAGCGCCGCTGAGCATGGCGGTGCCGCTGGGCGCGGCGCTACGCTCGACTCCCCCGGGCCCAGAACCTAGACTGGACGCCTTGTCGTCCGGAGTCGTCCATGCGTACCGATCAGATCCAAGGCCTCATCGATTTCCTCTCCCGTTCGCCCACCCCCTTCCACGCCACCGCCACCCTCGCCCGCCGTCTCGAAGCCGCCGGCTACCAGCGCCTGGACGAGCGCGAGAGCTGGTCCGTGCAGCCGGGTGGACGCTACTACGTCACCCGCAACGATTCCTCGCTGATCGCCGTGCGCCTGGGCGCCCAACCCCTGGAGCGCGGTCTGCGCCTGGTCGGCGCCCATACCGACAGCCCCTGCCTCAAGGTCAAGCCGCAGCCGGAGCTGCAACGGCAGGGCTTCTGGCAACTGGGCGTCGAGGTCTACGGCGGCATGCTGATGGCGCCCTGGTTCGACCGCGACCTGTCCCTGGCGGGCCGGGTGACCTTTCGCGCCGGCGGCCGGGTGCAGAGTCGACTGATCGACTTCCGCAAGCCGCTGGCGATCATTCCCAACCTGGCCATCCACCTCAATCGCGAAGCCAACCAGGGCTGGGCCATCAATGCCCAGAACGAATTGCCGCCGATCCTGGCCCAGGTGCCGGCCATCGAGCGCCGCGACTTCCGCGCCCTGCTGGCCACCCGCCTGCAACAGGAACACGGCCTCGACGACGCCGAGGTGCTGGATTTCGAACTGAGCTTCTATGACGTCCAGCCCGCCGCCCTGGTCGGCCTGGAAGACGACTTCATCGCCGCCGCGCGCCTGGACAATCTGCTGTCCTGCTATGCCGGTCTGGAGGCCCTGCTGGCCGACGAGGGCGACGAGAACGCGGTACTGGTCTGCACCGATCACGAGGAAGTGGGCTCCACCTCCTGCTGCGGCGCCGACGGCCCCTTCCTCGAACAGGTGCTGCAGCGCCTGCTGCCCGCCGGAGACGCCTTTACCCGCACCCTGCAGCGCTCGCTGCTGATCTCGGCCGACAACGCCCATGGCGTGCACCCCAACTACGCCGACAAGCACGATGGCAACCACGGCCCGAAACTGAACGCCGGACCGGTCATCAAGGTGAATGCCAACCAGCGCTATGCCACCAGCAGCGAGACCGCGGCCTTCTTCCGCGACCTCTGCCAGCGCGAAGGGGTGCCGGTGCAGAGCTTCGTGGTGCGCAGCGACATGGGCTGCGGCTCCACCATCGGCCCCATCACCGCAGGGCAGCTGGGCGTGCGCACCGTGGACATCGGCCTGCCCACCTTCGCCATGCACTCCATCCGCGAACTGGCCGGCAGCCACGACCTGGGCCACCTGATCAAGGTGCTGACGGCCTTCTATTCGAGCAGCGAACTGCCGCTGTGACGCCGGTCTAGTCCGGCACCTCGACCCTGACCTGGATGGCGTCGTGCCGCCAGAATTCCAGGTCGCAGTCGATCAGGCGCCCCTGCTGGTCGTGGTTGATGCGGGTGATGTGCAGCGCCGGACTGCCCTGCGCTACCCGCAGCGCCTGGGCCGCTTCCGGCAGCAGCGCCGTGGGCAGGATCTCGAAGCGCACCTCGCCGTAGCGGATGTCATAGCGGTCGCGATACAGCTCGGTGAGGGAGCGCTGCAGGTCGTGCTCCAGCAGGCCCGGGAAATAGGCGGCATTGAGGTAATGCTCGACATAGAGCACCAGTCGGCCGTCCACGCGGCGGACCCGGCGGATCTGATAGACGCTGGACAGCGCCGGCAACTCCAGCAGGCGGCAGATCTCCGCCGACGCCAGCATCTGCCGCGCCGCCAATACCTCGGTCGCCGGCACCCGCCCCTGGGCTTCCACCATCGCATGGAAATGGGTCCGCGCCAGGGGGTTGTACGACAGGCGCGGCGGGGCGACGAACCAGCCGCGGCGTTCCTCGCGATAGACCAGGCCCAGGGCTTCCAGTTGCAGCAGGGCTTCGCGCAGGGTGATGCGGGTGGTGGCGAAGAGTTCGCTCAGCTGGCGCTCGGACGGCAGGCGCTCCATGGGCGGCAACAGCCCATGGGCGATCTGCTCCTGCAGGGCCTGGCGGATGGCGCTGGCGCCTGGCGCACTTCTTTGGACTAGACCAGTTTCAGATTGGTGCACCCGTAACGCCTCGACTAGGGTTTGGTTGGAGACTAAGACGGCCAGATGACCGCTTGGTGACGACTGCAGCGCCCGTGCCAGCGGAGAACCTGGGCGGATTGCCATCAAATCGTCATACCCCGGTCCTAGATTGGCCTGTGTCTTGCTGACCTAGACCAAGCCCTAATCCCTGGAGCGCCCGTATGACCCGTCTGCTTGCTTCCCTGTTGGCCACAGCCGTTGCGGTACAGGCCGGTACCGCCTTCGCCGATACCGTCGATCTCAAAGCCCTCGAAGCCGCCGCCCGCAAGGAAGGCGAGGTGAACAGCGTCGGCATGCCCGATACCTGGGCAAACTGGAAAGGCACCTGGCAGGACCTTGAGCAGAAGTACGGACTCAAGCACCAGGATACCGACATGAGCTCCGCCCAGGAGATCGCCAAGTTCGCCGCCGAAGGCGAGAACGCCTCCGCCGACATCGGTGACGTCGGTGCCTCCTTTGGCCCCATCGCCGTGCAGAAGGGCGTTACCCAGCCCTACAAACCCAGCACCTGGGACCAGGTCCCGAGCTGGGCCAAGGACAGCGAAGGTCACTGGGCGCTGGCCTACACCGGCACCATCGCCTTCATCGTCAACAAGCAGACCGTCAAGGACGTTCCCCATTCCTGGGCCGACCTGCTCAAGGGCAACTACAAGGTCACCATCGGCGACGTCAGCGCGGCCTCCCAGGCGGTGAGCGGCGTACTGGCGGCGGCCTATGCCAACGGCGGCGACGAAAAGAACATCAAGCCGGCGCTGGATTTCTTCGCCAAGCTGGCCAAGCAGGGCCGCCTGGCCTTCACCAACCCGGTGGTGGCCAACCTCGAGAAGGGTGAAGTGGAAGTCGGCGTGGTCTGGGACTTCAATGCCCTCAACTATCGCGACCAGATCGATCGCTCGCGCTTCGAGGTGCTGATCCCCTCCGATGGCTCGGTGACCTCCGGCTACACCACCATCATCAACAAGTATGCCAAGCACCCCAACGCCGCCAAGCTGGCCCGCGAGTACATCTTCTCCGACGCCGGCCAGATCAACCTGGCCCAGGGCTATGCCCGGCCGATCCGCGCCGAGCACCTGACCCTGCCGGCCGATGTCCAGGCCAAGCTGCTGCCCCAGGCGCAATACGCCAAGGCCCGCCCCATCGCCGATGCCAAGGCCTGGGAAGAGACCTCCAAGCGCCTGCCGCGGCTCTGGCAGGAACACGTTCTGATCAACATGCAGCAGTGACATCATGAAGGTCATCCTGGTCGTGCTGGACGGACTCGCCCTGAGGGTCGCCGAACACGGACTCGGCTTCCTCCAGGCGCTCTGCCTGGCCGGCCGGGGTCGCCTCTACCGGCTGGAATGCGAGTTGCCCTCGCTCTCTCGTCCGCTCTACGAATGCCTGCTCACCGGGGTGCCCCCGGTGCGCAGCGGCATCGTCCACAACGGCGTGGACCGGCTATCCAACCAGACCAGTTTCTTCCACCTGGCCCGGGCCGCCGGCCTCACCACGGCGGCAGCGGCCTATCACTGGGTCAGCGAACTCTACAACCGCAGCCCCTTCGACCGGGCACGGGACAGGCACGTCAGCGACACCGCCCTGCCGATCCAGCACGGCCACTTCTATTACGCCGACCACTATCCGGATTCCCATCTGTTCGACGATGCCGAGCACCTGCGCCTGGCCCATGACCCGGACATCCTGCTGGTGCATCCGATGAACATCGACGATGCCGGTCACCGGCACGGGCTCTCCAGCCCCGAGTACCGCAACGCCGCGCGCCGCGCCGACGGCCTGCTGTCCCACTACCTGCCCGCCTGGCTGGACGCCGGCTACCAGGTGCTGGTGACCGCCGATCACGGCATGAACGACGACCGCAGTCACGGCGGGACGCTGCCGGAAGAACGCGAGGTGCCCCTGTTCGTCTTTGGCGCAGGCTTCTCCCTGGGCGAGGCGACGCCGCTGCAGGTGGAGCTCTGCGGCACCGTCTGCACGCTGCTGGGCCTCGCCCATGACAAGCCCCTGTGTCGGGAGCTGCTGGCATGAAGCGGCCCCGACTCGCCCTGCTGCTGATCCTGCCTTTCCTGCTGGTGTTCGGCGCCTTCCAGCTGGCGCCCCTGGCCTGGATCGCCTTCAACAGCTTCAACTCCAGCGAAAGCGGCTGGGGCCTGGGCAACTACGCCGAAATCCTCGGCTCGCCCTTCTACCTGCAGGCCATCCGCTTCTCCCTGGAGATTTCGCTCTGGTCCAGCGTCTCCGGCCTGCTGATCGCGCTGCTCGGCGCCTATTCGCTGACCCGGGTCGACTCGCGGCTGCGCGGCTTCGTAGTGGCCTTCACCAACATGACCAGCAACTTCGCCGGGGTGCCGCTGGCCTTCGCCTTCATCATCCTGCTGGGGATCAACGGCTGCCTGACCCTGGCGCTCAAGCAATTCGGGCTGATCGAAGGCTTCAACCTCTACACCAAGGGCGGCCTGATCCTCATCTACACCTACTTCCAGATTCCCCTGGGCGTGCTGCTGCTGTTCCCGGCCTTCGAAGCCCTGAAGCAGGACTGGCGCGACGCGGCGGCGCTGCTGGGTGCCGGCACCTGGCAATACTGGCGGCACATCGGCCTGCCGGTGCTCAGTCCGGCGCTGATCGGCACCTTCATCATCCTGCTCGCCAACGCCCTGGGTGCCTACGCCACGGTCTATGCCCTTACCACCGGCAACTTCAACGTGGTGCCGGTGCGCATCGCCGCCCTGGTCTCCGGCGACATCTATCTGGAGCCCAACCTGGCCGCGGCGCTGGCCATGCTGCTGGTGGCCTTCATGACCCTGATCACCCTCGTCCATCAATGGCTGCTGCGGCGGAGTCGTCATGTCCAGAGCTGAGCGCCTCTACCATCGGCTGGTGGTCTGGATCCTGTTCCTGATCCTGTTCACGCCCCTCGCCGCGACCCTTATATATTCCCTGGCCACCCAGTGGTCGGCGACCCTGCTGCCGGCGGGCTTCACCTTCAAGTGGTACCTGCAGCTGTGGAGCGATCCGCGCTTTCTCGCCGCCTTCGGTCGCTCCCTGGCGATCTGCTTTGGCGCCCTGGCGCTGTCCTGCGTGCTGATCCTGCCGACCATGTTCGCCGTCGCCTATCACTTCCCCCGGCTGGATGCGCTGATGAACGTGCTGATCCTCCTGCCGTTCGCCGTGCCGCCGGTGGTCTCGGCGGTGGGCCTGCTGCAGCTCTATGCGAGCGGGCCGCTGCCGCTGACCGGCACGCCCTGGATCCTGGTGTTCTGCTACTTCACCATCGCCCTGCCCTTCATGTACCGCGCCATCAGCAACAACCTCCAGGCGCTGAATCTGCGCGACCTGATGGACGCCGCCCACCTGCTCGGCGCCAGCTCCTGGCGCGCCGCCCTGCTGGTGGTGCTGCCCAATCTGCGCACCGGCCTGATGGTGGCGCTGTTCCTGTCCTTCTCCTTTCTCATCGGCGAATTCGTCTTCGCCAACCTGCTGGTGGGGACGCGCTACGAGACCCTGCAGATCTATCTCTACAACCTGCGCAACGGCAGCGGCCACCTGACCAGCGCCCTGGTGATCTCCTACTTCCTCGCGGTCCTGCTGCTGACCTGGATCGCCAATCGCCTGAATCGGGAGCGGACATGAGCTATCTCGCGGTCAAGGGACTGCACAAGCGCTACGGCGCCAATACCCTGTTCACCGACATCGAATTCCATGCGGAACAGGGCGAACTGGTGACCCTGCTCGGCCCCTCGGGCTGCGGCAAGTCCACCCTGCTGCGCTGCCTGGCCGGGCTCACCGAGGTCGATCGCGGCGCCATCGTGCTGGCGGGACAGGACATCACCCACCTGCCGCCGCAGCGCCGTGGCATCGCCATGGTGTTCCAGAGCTATGCGCTGTTTCCCAACATGACCGTGGCGCAGAACGTCGCCTTCGGCCTGCGCATGCAGCGCCTGGCGCGGGACGAAATCGAACAGCGGGTGCGCGAGGCCCTGACCCTGGTAGAACTGCAGGGCTTCGCCGAGCGCTATCCGCATCAGCTCTCCGGCGGCCAGTGCCAGCGCGTGGCCCTGGCGCGCTCGCTGATCGTGCGGCCGCGGCTGCTGCTGCTGGACGAACCCCTCTCGGCGCTGGATGCCCGCATCCGTCGCCACCTGCGCGAACAGATCCGCGCCATCCAGCAGGAGCTGGGCCTGACCACGGTGTTCGTCACCCACGATCAGGAAGAAGCCCTCACCCTGTCCGATCGCATCGTGCTGATGCGCGAGGGGCGCATCGTCCAGAGCGGCGATGCCGAGACCCTCTACACCGCACCGGTGGATGCCTTCGCCGCCGGCTTCATCGGCAACTACAACCTGCTCAGCGCCGACCAGGCCAGCCGCCTGTTCGGCCAGACCTTCCAGGGACAGGTGGCGATTCGCCCCGAGGCCATCCGACTCGGCGTCGCCAGCGGTTTCAGCGGCCGCATCGTCGGTCACAGCCTGTTGGGCAACGTGATCCGCTACCGGATCGCCACCGAAGCCTGCGAACTCAATGTCGACGTTCTCAACCATGGGCCGACGGCCTTGCAGCCGAACGGCACAGCCGTCACCCTGGCCGTCGATTCCGACAGCCTGAGAGAAGTGGCATGACCCTGGCGATTTTCGATCTCGACGAAACCCTTATCGACGGTGACTGTTCCAGCCTGTGGAGCCAGCAGATGGGCGTGCTCGGCTGGGTCGACCGCGAATCCTTCGTGCGGCGCGACAGCGAGCTGATGGCGGCCTACGCCCAGGGCGAACTGGCCATGGAAGACTACATGGCCTTCCACCTCGAACCCCTGGTGGGCCGCACGCCCGAGGAAGTGGATTTCGAGGTCGGGCCCTGGGTCGAGGACGTCATCGAACCCCTGATCTTCAGCGACGCCATGAAGTGCATCGCCGCCCACCGCGCGGCCGGCGACCGGGTGATCATAGTCTCGGCTTCCGGGGTGCATCTGGTGGAGCCCATCGCCGAACGCCTCGGCGTGGAAGAGGTGCTGGCCATCGACCTGCAGGTCAGCCACGGCGTCTACAGCGGCCAAGTGGAGGGCGTCATGACCTTTCGCGAAGGCAAGCTGACCCGCCTGCTGGAACTGCTCGGCGGCGACCGCAGCCTGCTGGCTGGCGCCAGCTTCTACTCCGACTCGCGCAACGACCTGCCGCTGCTCGAAGCGGTGGGCAAGCCGCACGTGGTCAACCCCGATCCGGTACTACGCGAGCGCGCGGCACAGGCTGGCTGGCCGATCCTCAGCTGGCGGTAGAGTCAGACACGTATGTTATCGCGGCCATGGGCCGCTCCTACAGAAGCATCACCCCTCGTAGGAGCGGCCCATGGCCGCGATAAAGACAGTTGCGCCTACAGCGGACTCGATCTGTAGGAGCGGCCGTAGCGGCGGACCGCCATGGCCGCGATAACCCTGGCCGTGGGTGCTACTCCAGCCCTTCGTCCAGCACCAGCACCACCTTGCCGTTCACCTCGTTGCTTTCCAGGGCGGCAAAGGCGGCTTCGGCGTTCTGGGCGGCGAAGCGGCGTTCCAGGTTGACGTTCAGCTTGCCTTCGGCGAACAGCGGCCACACCTTGGCCTCCAGGGATCTCATGGTCTTGGCCTTGAATTCCACGGATCTGTTGCGCAGCGTCGAGCCGATGATGCGGATGCGCTTGCCGAGCACCTTGCCCAGATCCATCTCGGCCTGGCGACCGCCCATGAGGCCGATCAGCACCCAGCGTCCGTCCTGGCCCAGCAGATCCAGATTGAGCGACGCATAGTTCGCGCCGACCGGATCGAGGATGACGTGGAAGGGGGCGAAATCGCGCAGCCCTTCCAGATCGGTCTTGCGCAGCACCCCGCCCTCGGCACCGAGGCGCTCGCAATGCGCCAGGCGATCCTGGGAGCCGACGCTGACCCAGCAGGGATTACCGAAGGCCTTGCACAGCTGGATGGCGGCCGAGCCGACGCCGCTGGCGCCGGCATGCAGCAGTACCTTTTCGCCCGGCTGCAGTGCGGCCAGATCGAACAGGTTGCTCCAGGCAGTCGCCCAGACCTCGGGCAGCGCCGCGGCCTCAATCAGCGACAGGCCTTCCGGCACTGAGGCCGCCTGACGCCCGTCCACCACCACCTCGCTGGCCATGCCACCGCCAGCCAGCAGCGCGCAGACGCGGTCACCGACCTGCCAGCGCGAATCCGCAGTGGTCTCGCTGACCACCCCGGCACATTCGAGGCCCAGGGTCGCCGGCGCGCCGGGCGGCGGCGGATAGTTGCCCGCCAGCTGCAGCAGGTCCGCGCGGTTGAGACCGGCAGCCGCCACCTTGATGCGAATTTCCCCAGGCGCCAGCGCGCGCGCGCTCAGTGACTGCCATTCCAGTTGCCCTTCGATACCTTGCAATGCGTTCACGGTGCCTCCATAGTGGCTCAGGCTTTGACGAAAAGCGCCTGCGCCGGCGGGTTCTGCGGGAGTCGAGCGGACCGGAAGACGCGGGGCTGTCACAGCCTTCCCCTCCGATCGCCGCTACCCTTAAGACCGCCGTCAGACGACTTTCGTCAGCGCCCGTCATACTTCCCCTGGCCGCGGAACCGCCCGGGCCGGGAAGGGCCTATAGCCTATTCCTTTCCGTGCATTAGTCGAATACACATGAAGCAGCTCTTGTCCCGTACCGCCCTCGTTGTCCTGCTTGGCGTCAGCGCAACGCCCCTCTTCGCCAAGCCCAACGCGCCGGTAGGCGCCGAGAAACTGCAACCCGATCGCGACCAGGTCATCGCCAGCCTCAACATCGTCGAGCTGCTCAAGCGGCACCACTACAGCAAGCCGCCGCTCAACGATGCCCAGTCGATCAAGATCTACGACAGCTATCTGAAGATGCTTGATCCCGGCCGGCTGTATTTCAATGCCGCCGACATTCGCGAATTCGACGCCTCGCGGACCCGCTTCGACGACTACCTCAAGCAGGGTAACCTCGAACCGGGCTTCGCCATCTACCGTCGTTATGCCCAGCGCATGACCGAGCGGCTGAACTACGGCCTGGGCCTGCTCAACGCCGGCATCGGCAAGCTCGACTTCACCGTCGACGAATCCTTCAACACCAATCGCGAGAAGGCGGCCTGGCCGGCGGACACCGCTGCGCTGGACGATCTCTGGCACCGCAAGCTCAAGGACGAGGTCCTGCGCCTGCGCCTGTCCGGCAAGACCGATCAGCAGATCCAGCAGCAGCTGACCAAGAGATACAAGAATCAACTGGCACGGCTCAACCAGACCCGCAGCGAAGACGTCTTCCAGACCTACATCAACGCCTTCGCCGAGTCCTACGACCCGCACACCCAGTATCTCTCCCCGGAAAGCGCGGAAAACTTCGACATCAACATGAGCCTGTCGCTGGAAGGCATCGGCGCAGTGTTGCAGAACGACAACGACTACGTGCAGATCCTGCGCCTGGTACCGGCCGGCCCGGCCGACAAGTCGAAGCAGATCGCCCCGGCGGACAAGATCGTCGGCGTCGCCCAGGGCGACGGCGAGATGGTCGACGTCATCGGCTGGCGGCTGGACGAGGTGGTCAAGCTGATCCGCGGACCCAAGGGCTCCAAGGTCCGCCTGGAGGTCATCCCGGCGAGCAATGCGCCGAACGACCAGAAGACCAAGATCGTCACCATCACCCGCGAAGCGGTCAAGCTCGAAGAGCAGGCGGCGCAGAAGCACGTGATCGACGTGCCCCACGAGGGCAAGCACTACAAGCTCGGCGTGATCGACGTACCGGCCTTCTATCTGGACTTCAAGGCCTATCGCGCCGGCGACCCGAACTACAAGAGCACCACGCGTGACGTGAAGAAGCTCATCGGCGAGCTGCAGAAGGAAAAGGTCGATGGCATCGTCCTGGACCTGCGCAACAACGGCGGCGGCTCGCTGCAGGAAGCCACCGAACTGACCGGGCTGTTCATCGACCAGGGTCCCACCGTGCTGGTGCGCAATGGCGACGGCAAGGTCGAGGTGCTGGCCGACGACGAAGGCGGCGCCTTCTACAAGGGCCCGCTGACCGTGCTGGTCAATCGCCTGTCCGCCTCAGCCTCGGAGATCTTCGCCGGCGCCATGCAGGACTATCACCGGGCGCTGATCGTCGGCGGCCAGACCTTCGGCAAGGGCACCGTCCAGACCATCCAGCCGCTCAACCATGGCGAGCTGAAGCTGACCATCGCCAAGTTCTACCGCGTCTCCGGCCAGAGCACCCAGCACCAGGGTGTACTGCCGGACATCGACTATCCGGCGGTGGTGGACACCAAGCAGATCGGCGAGAGCGCCCTGCCCGACTCCATGCCCTGGGACACCATCGCCCCGGCGGTGACCGGTCTGAGCAATCCCTTCGCCAACTACCTGCCGGAACTGGTCAAGCGCCATGACGTGCGGGTGCAGAAGGATCCCGACTTCATCTTTGCCCGCGAGCGCCTGAAGCTGGCCCAGGAACTGGCGGCGGATACCACCGTCAGCCTCGACGAGAAGAAGCGCCGCGCCGAGCAGACCGCGCTGGACGAGCGCCAGCTGGCCATGGAAAACCAGCGTCGCAAGGGCAAGGGCGAAGCCCCGCTCAAGGAGCTGAAGAAGATCGACGAGGACAACCCGGCGATCGACGACGACAAGACCAAGCCGCAGGACGACGCCTATCTCATGGAGTCCGGCCATGTGCTGCTGGACTACCTGGACCTGAGCCAGACGCCGCCCAAGCGCTGACATCAAAACGTCACATCTCTGTCGTGAAATGCCCGGGGGTCGCCACCTGCGACCCCCGGGCATTTTCGTTTCCGGGTTCCTGCAGGCTTATCATGACGCTTAACGACCAGGCTGGGGTGTTGGATCGCATTCTCGCCAACCGCGAGTTGCATTCGCTCTTTCAACCCATAGTGTCCTTGAGCGAGCGACGCATCCTCGGCTACGAGGCGCTCATTCGCGGCGCCTCGAATACCCCGCTGCAATCCCCCCTGCCCCTCTATGCCACCGCCCGCCAGGCCGGTCGCCTGTCCGAACTGGAAATCGCCGCACGCCAGCAGTCCTGCCAGACCTTTCGCGAGCTGGCGCTGGATGGCCTGCTGTTTCTCAACGTCTGTCCGGAAACCCTGCTGGAACCGGCGCACCAGTCGGGCCAGACCCTCAAGCTACTGCAGCGCCTGGGTCTCTCCCCGGCGCAGGTGGTGATCGAGCTCACCGAGCAGGCGCCCATCGATGACTTCGCGCTGCTGGCCACCGCCCTGCACCACTACCGCGCTATGGGCTTTTCCATCGCCCTCGACGACCTAGGCGCCGGCTATTCCAGTCTCAGGCGCTGGTCGGAATTGCGCCCGGACTTCGTCAAGATCGATCGCCACTTCATCGAGTCCATCCACCGCGATGCGGTGAAGCGCGAATTCGTCGGCTCCATCCTGAAGATGGCCGAAGCCTCGCGCGCCCAGGTGATCGCCGAAGGCATCGAGACCCACGAAGAGCTCTCGACCCTGGCGAACATGGGCGTGGATCTGGTCCAGGGCTATCTGCTGGGTCGACCGACCGCCGCCCCACCGCGCGAGATCCAGACCCTGCTGCCGGTGATGGAAGTCCGCAGTTCCGAGCTTGCCGAAGAATCGACCACCGTTGCCAGTCTCAGGGTCGAGCAGGTCGCGGTCGGCCAGGACATGCTCATTCCCGAAGTGCTGGAGCGTTTCCGCCTGCAGCCGAGCCTCAACACCCTGGCGGTGGTGGACGAAGACGATCGCCCGGTGGGCATCGTCCACCATCACGAACTGAGTTCGGCGCTGCTCAAGCCCTTCGCCCACGAGGTGTTCGCGCGCAAGCCCATCGCCCGACTGATGAGCCAGGACTTCCTGGCGACCGAATCCGGCCAGTCGCTGCAGCAGGTCAGCCGCCTGCTCACCGCCCGGGCACGCCAGCGCATCGAAGAGGATTTCATCATCACCGAAGGCGGTCGCTATGTCGGCGTCGGACGGGTGATGGACGTGCTGCGCCTGATTACCGAACAGCGCATCCAGCAGGCCAAGCATGCCAACCCCCTCACCCAGCTGCCCGGTAACGTGCCCATCCAGCAGTGCCTGACCCGGCTGCTGGATCAGCAGCGCGAAGCCGTGGTCTGCTACGTCGACATCGACGGCTTCAAGCCCTTCAACGACCTCTATGGCTACGCCAAGGGCGACGAGGTCTTGCTCTGCCTGGCGCAGACCCTGTCCGAGCGCCTGGATCCACAGCAGGACTTCGTCGGCCACATTGGCGGTGACGACTTCCTGGTGGTGCTGGGGTCGGCGGACTGGCGGCGCCGTCTCAATGGCCTGATGGCGGCCTTCCAGGAGCGCTGCCGACATTTCTATCGCAGCGAGCACCTGGAGGCCGGCTGTTTCCTGGCCTACGACAGGGACGGCCGCCGGCGCGAGTATCCGCTGCTGTCGCTGTCCTTGGGGGTGGTGGAACTGGACCGGGAGGCCGGCCAGCGGGTGGATGCCAGCGGGGTGGCGGCGCTGGCCTCGGAGGCCAAGCGCAATGCCAAGAGGGTGCCCGGCTACAGCCTGCACCTGATGCGGGCCTGACGCCTATTCCTGGCGATGGTCGGGGTAGCGGTGATCGAACACCCGGGTCACCTCGGCCGCATGCCAGCTGATGGCGTCGGTGACTGGCGGCGAACCTTCCAGGGCGCCCAGGCGCAGGGCACAGTCGAAGAAACCTTCACGGGGGATACGCGTACCGCTCTGGCTGACCACCAGGGCACTGCGCAATGGCCGCCCCTCACGACGGTCGAGGGCGGCCAGATACTCTAGCGCCGTGGTCAGGGTCACCATCGCCGGCTGGGGCAGCCCCAGCCGTTCGATCACCGAGCGGTAGGTCAGGAGACTGCGGCTGCGCCGCGCGCTCTCCAGTTCATCCAGCAAGGCCAGCCAGTGCTGGCGACTGATGCGTACGCTCAAATCGCTCAATCCCGCAACTGATCGAGGGCGACGCCGGGCGCCGGCCGCTCGTGCTTGTCGGGCAGGGCCGCCAGGGCCGCCTGCTGGCTCGCGGTGCGGTTGGCGCGCCAGGCCCGAAAGCCGTCCAGCTCATCGCTGCAGGCCTTGCCGACCCAGGCCAGCACGGCGAGGTCGTCGAACAGACCGAACATGGGCACCCAGTCGGGAATGAGATCGATGGGCAGCAAGAAGTAGACCAGACCGCCGGCGACGGTCAGCAGCGTCTTGCGACTCACGCCGCGGTATTCGCCTCGCCACCAGGCCAGCAACAGCTGATGGAACAGACTCAGGGTGTCGCGGGCCTCGCCCAGCTTGAGGCCGCGCTTGCTGGTCTTGCGCGCTACGCCGAGCAACAACGCGGGCAGGCGGCCACGGATCAGCAGGCGCTGGGCGATACCAAGGTAGCGATCAAAATTCTTCGGCGGCTTCATGGACACCTCGAGCAGGAGAGAGCATTGGCCAGAGACCCGTAAACCACAGGTCTTTGCGCCCTTGCTTGGATCGCACCGCTGCGGCAGGGTTTCCCGCCGTCCAATGTAAAACGCCCTGCTAGGCAGGGCGTTCGGTACAAAGAGTGCGGCTTACTTCTTGGCCGGAGCCTTTTCGGCAGCGGCCGGCGCCTCGGCAGCCGGAGCGGCCGGAGCGTCTTCGGCGTCCGCGGCAGCGGCGTCCTTGATGCCGAGCAGTTCCAGGTCGAACA
The DNA here is from genome assembly GCF_000730625.1 of Pseudomonas oryzihabitans NBRC 102199. Taxonomy (GTDB): domain Bacteria; phylum Pseudomonadota; class Gammaproteobacteria; order Pseudomonadales; family Pseudomonadaceae; genus Chryseomonas; species Chryseomonas oryzihabitans. The sequence continues at coordinate 157,602 of NZ_BBIT01000019.1, forward strand.
CCAGCACGGAATTGGCCGGGATCGCCGGGCTCGGGCTCTGGGCGCCGTAGGCCAGCTCGGAGGGGATGTACAGCTTGATCTTCTCGCCGACGTGCATCAGTTGCAGCGCCTCGACCCAGCCCGGAATCACGCCGTTGACCGGCAGGTCGATCGGGGTGCCACGCTTGATGGAGCTGTCGAACACGGTGCCGTCGACCAGCTTGCCCTCGTAGTGCACGGTGACCACGTCGGTGGGCTTGGGCTGCGGGCCATCGGCCTTCTTGACCACTTCATACTGCAGGCCGGAAGCGGTGGTGATCACGCCAGGCTTCTTGCCGTTCTCTTCGAGAAACTTCTTGCCGGCCTTGGCGTTGTCTTCGCTGACCTTGGTCATCTTCTCTTCGGCGCGCTTCTGCAGGGCGGCGAAGGCTTCGGTCAGCTGCTGATCGGTCAGCTTCTGGTCCTTCTTGCCGACGGCGTCCTCGATACCCAGGGCGACGGCCTTGGGATCCAGGTCGTCGATGCCTTCCTGGGCCAGGCTCTTGCCCATGTTCAGGCCAATGCCGTAGGACGCCTTCTGGGCCGGGCTTTCCAGCTCGACCTTGGGCTTGGAGTCGCAGCCGCTCAGAACCAGACCCACCAGGGCCACCGCTGCTGCCAACCGATACTGTTTCATGTTGATTCCTTATCCGTGCGCATTGTGCGCGTTCAAATAACTGATCGAGCTTACAAGGAGACCTGCTCGCTTGCCATCGCCAGGCCTCTAAATGGCTGCAAAGGATAAGATTTCAAGCTTATGTCTGCCTGAACATCGCGTGAACGAGCGGCGGGCTATCCCTGCGACGTCTTGTCCGGGGTGCCCGGGCAGTGGCGACCGGCGCGACTCCAGGCGCTAAACTAGCGCCTTCTTCAGAGCCTGCCAGAGACCTCCATGTTCGAGCCCAACGATCTGAATCGCCCACCTCTCGACCTCGCCCGCGAATCGCGCAAGGCCGGTGGCTACGGCCTGCTGTACTCGGTGCTGCTGGCGATCGGCATCCTGCTCTATCACCACTGGGTGCCCAGCGCCTTCCCCGGCAGCCTGCTGCAGATGTCCCTGGCACTGCCCATCATCCTGTTCGCCGGCAGCGCCGTGTACTACCTCACCATGGTGCGCAAGTGCGAGCGTCTGCAGCGCGAGGAAGACGAGAAGGCCGGCAAGGGCAAGGCCAAGCGCCGCTAGCCGCGCTGAACGTCGCCGCCCCCGCCCGGTCGATTGCAGACCACGACCGGCGCTGGAGGCGCGATGCTGACCATCACCGATCTGCACAAGAGTTATCCGACGCCCCAGGGCCCGCTGCCGGTCCTGCGCGGCGTGGACCTCAGCCTGGCGCGGGGCGCGAGTCTGGCGCTCATGGGCGAATCCGGCAGTGGCAAGAGCACCCTGCTGCACCTGGTCGCCGGCCTCGACCGGCCTGACCGAGGCCACATCCAGGCCGCCGGCCAGGCACTCGACAGTCTCAACGAACGGGCCCTGGCCGCCTGGCGCCGCGAGGGCATCGGGCTGATCTTCCAGCAATTCAATCTGATCGCCAGCCTCACGGTGGCCGACAATCTCGCCTTCCAGGCGCGCCTGGCCGGGCGCCATGATCCGCGCTGGCAAGCCGAGCTGGCCGAGCGCCTGGGGCTGACCGCCCTGCTGGAGCGCTATCCGGAACAGCTTTCCGGCGGCCAGCAGCAGCGCGTGGCCCTGGGACGCGCCCTCGCCTCCCGGCCGCCCCTGCTGCTCGCCGACGAACCCACCGGCAATCTCGACGAAGCCAGTGGCGACCAGGCCCTGGCCCTGCTGCTGGAACTGGTCGCCGAGACCGGCAGCAGCCTGCTGATGGTGACCCACAGCGCGCGCATCGCCAGCCATCTGGATCGCACCCTACAACTGGAACGCGGGCGTCTCGGCGACGCAGCCGTGGGCCAGCCATGAGACTGCTCTACTGGAGTCTGCACAGCCTGGCCAGCCATTGGCGGCGTCATCCGCTGCAACTGGCCGGCCTCGTAGCCGGGCTATGGCTGGCGACCGCGCTGCTGATCGGGGTGCTGGCGCTCAATGCCCAGGCCCGCCAGAGCTATGCCCAGGCCAGCGCCTTCTTCGGTGCCGACCAGTCGAGTCTGGAAGCCCGTGACGGCAAACGCTTTCCCCAGGCGGTGTTCGTCGAATTGCGTCGTCAGGGCTGGCCGGTGTCGCCCGTCCTGCAGGGCCGCCTGACCCTGGCCGAGCGCGAGGGCGCCCTGCCGCTGCTGGGCATCGAGCCGGTCACCCTGCCCGGTGACCGGGGGGTGGCGGCCAGCGCTGCGCCCGAGGCCCTGTTCGACTTTCTCGGTCCGACTGGCACCACCTGGATCGCGCCGGAAACGCTGCGTGAATGGCGGCTCCAGGCCGGTGAGGTGCTGCACCGCGCCGATGGCCTGGCGCTACCACCGCTCCAGGCGCGCCCCGGCCTGGCGCCTGGCACCCTGGTCATGGACATCGGCCAGGCCCAGCGCCTGCTGGACGCACCGGACCAGCTTTCCCGGCTGATCCTGCCAAAGACCTTTCAGCGCGCCCTGCCCACCCTGGACGGGGTCGACCTGCAACGGGTGGAGAACGACCAGGGCGCCGAACTGGACCGCCTGACCGACAGCTTCCACCTCAACCTGCTGGCGCTCGGCCTGCTGGCCTTCGCCGTCGGCCTGTTCATCGTGCATGCCGCGACCGGTCTGGCGCTTGAGCAACGCCGCGCCCTGCTGCGCACCCTGCGCGCCTGTGGTCTGTCGGCCGCGACCCTGGTGCTGGCGCTGACCCTGGAACTGGCACTGATCGCCCTGGTGGCGGGCGCCCTGGGAGTTGCCAGCGGCTATCTGCTGGCGGCGCTGCTGCTGCCCGACGTGGCGGCCAGTCTGCGGGGACTCTATGGCGCCGAGATCGCCGGCAGCCTGACCCTAAGCCCGGCCTGGTGGCTGGCCGGCCTCGGCCTCAGCCTGGGCGGTGCCCTGCTGGCGGGTGCCGACGGCCTCTGGCGCGCCGCGCGGCTGCCGCTGCTGGCGCTGGCCCAGGGTGAGGCCTGGCGCGCCGCCCATGGCCGCTGGCTCAGGCGCCAGGCCCTGGGTGCCCTGCTGGTCGGCCTGGCGGCGCTGGGGCTGTGGCTGGGCGGCAACAGCCTGGCCAGCGGCCTGGCCCTGCTCGGTTGCCTGCTGCTGGCGGCGGCCCTGGCATTGCCGCCGCTGCTGAGCGCCCTGCTGGATCTGCTCCTCAAGCAGGCCCGGCGCCCGCTTTCACGCTGGTTCCTGGCGGACGCCCGCCAGCAGCTGCCCGGGCTGTCCCAGGCGCTGATGGCGCTGCTGCTGGCGCTGGCGGCCAATGTCGGCGCGGGCAGCATGACCGAGGGTTTTCGCCGCACCTTCGATGGCTGGCTCGACCAGCGCCTGGCCGCCGAACTCTATCTGCGCCCGCAGGATGCTACCCAGGCCGCGGCCCTGCTCGCCTGGCTACCCCAGCAATCCAGCGTCCGCGCGGTGCTCCCGGTGTACGAACTAGAGACCAGGATTGAAGGCCAGCCGTCCACCCTGAGCGGGGTGCTGGACGCTGACCTCTATCGCCAGCACTGGCCGCTGCTCGATGCCGGTGGCGACGCCTGGACGCCCTTCTTCGCGGGAGAGGGCGTGATGCTCAGCGAGCAACTGGCGCGCCGCCTCGGGGTGGCCAAAGGGCAGCGGGTGGAGCTGCAGGGCAGCCAGGGGCGCTGGTCCGCGCCGGTGCTCGCCACCTATGCCGACTATGGCAATCCGCGTGGCCACCTGCTGCTGGCCCAGGCGCGCCTGCGGGCGCTATGGCCGGATGCCGCCCTGGTGCGCATCGTCATCCGCATGGCGCCGGCGCAGGTAGAGGCCCTGCGCGGCGAGCTGCAGCAGCGCTTCGGGCTGGACGCCAGTCATTCCATCGACCAGGGGCAGTTGCGGCGCTATGCCGACCAGGTCTTCGAGCGCACCTTCAGCGCCACCGCCGCGCTTAACGCCCTGACCCTGGCGGTGGCCGGTCTCGCCCTGTTCATCGCCCTGCTCGGCCAGGCACAGCGGCGTCTCGGTCAGCTCGCGCCGCTCTGGGCGCTGGGCATCGAACGACCGCGGCTGATCCTGCTGAGCCTGGGCCAGTTGCTGGGGCTCGCCCTCCTCACCCTGGCCCTGGCCATGCCGCTGGGTATCCTGCTGGCCTGGTGCCTGGTGGCGGTGGTGAACGTCCAGGCCTTTGGCTGGCGACTGCCGCTGCAGGTCTTTCCAGGTCAGTTGCTGGCGCTTTCCGCCATTGCCCTGCTGGCTACCCTGGTGGCGGCCGCCTGGCCGCTGCTGCGGCTGCAACGCAGTCAACCGCTGGATCTGCTGCGAGAACTCGGCAATGAACGCTAGGGCCCTGCTGGTCGCACTCCTGCTGCTTACCGGTTGCGACCAGCAACCGGCTTCCGAAGGCTTCGCCGGCCTTGGCCAGGGCAGCGAGAATTTCGCCCCCGTCGTGCCCGGCAAGGTCTTCAGCTTTCCCGCCGATCACGGTGCTCATCCGGATTTCCGCATCGAATGGTGGTACGTCACCGCCAATCTCAGCGATGCCGAGGGTCATCACTACGGCGTGCAGTGGACGCTGTTCCGCAATGCCCTGCGGCCCGGCGCCGACCAGCCTGGCTGGAGCAATGGCAACCTCTGGCTGGGCCACGCCGGCCTCACCACCGAGACCCGCCAGTTCTCTGCCCAGACCCAGGGTCGCGGCGGCGTCGGCCAGGCCGGCGTGACGGCCGCGCCCTTCGCCGCCTGGATCGACGACTGGCGCCTCGCGGGCGACCTGGCCGGTCGGGCGCAGGTCCAGGCACGAGGCCCGGGCTTCGCCTATCGGCTGGAGCTCGCCGCTACCGGACCGCTGGTGCTCCAGGGCGAACGCGGGGTCAGCCGCAAGTCCGCCAGCGGCCAGGCGTCCTACTACTACAGCCAGCCCTTCTTCCAGGCCCAGGGCGAATTGGAGATCGAAGGACGGCGCGTGCCGGTCAAGGGCCTGGCCTGGCTAGATCGCGAATGGAGCAGCCAGCACCTGGCCGCCGACCAACTGGGCTGGGACTGGTTTTCCCTGCACCTGGACGACGGTCGCCAGTTGATGCTCTATCGCCTGCGCCAGGCCGACGGCCAGCATTATCTGTTCGGCAATTTGATCGCTGCCGATGGCCACAACCAGCCGCTGCATCCCGGCGATATCCGCTTGGCGCCAGAGTCCACCCACAGGGTCGCCGGCCGCGAGGTGCCGGTACGCTGGTCCATCACCCTACCGGGGCAGCAGCTCGATCTGCATATCGCGGCAGTCAACCCCGATGCCTGGATGGCCCTGGGCACGCCCTACTGGGAAGGTCCGGTCAGGGTGGAGGGCAGCGCCAGGGGGATGGGCTACCTGGAAATGACGGGGTACTGACAAGAGCGGAGAGACACCTCCCGGACGCATCTCACTCCGGAACTCCCGGCCCCGCTCCCGCCTCGAATCCTTACCTACTCCTGCCGCTGCGCAGGGCTCGTTAGCGTGATAACCGAGGTGTGTCGATGAATGTCAAAGAGCTGAATCAGCAGGTCAAGGCCGGCGCGGTCAAGGAAGTCAATCTGGTGTCCATGGAAGGCGGCTCCTACGTCATCCATGCGCTGGTGGAAGGCACCTCGGTCCCGGTCGCCGATGACAAGGGCGCCACCCTGCACGTGGCCTCGGTGGAAGAAGCCCGGCGCATCCTCGATGACGTCAAGGACGTGCGCCTGTTCATCGCCCAGCCGGCGGTCTATGAAGAGATGGTCGGCCAGCCGGTGAGCCAGACCGATTCGCGCGAAGAGATTCCGCTGCGCTCGACGATCGACAACCGCTGATCCGCCTTGCCCCCTGTCGCCGGCAGCCGGCGGCGACACCTCCGTGCCCCGGACGCCTCGCGCAGGCGTCACCCTCGAGCGATAGGTCGCCACGGCGCAACCACCCGGGATTGAATATTATATTATAACATCCACTTATCAGCCCGAGGATTCCGTCATGTCGATCGCCGCTCCTGCCCGCTCCAACGAAGAGATCGCCTGCCTGGCCGGAGCCAAGGCCGCGCTGTACACCTGGGCCGCGACCGTTGCCACCCGCGACGTGGAGGCCATCCTGGCGCTCTATGCCGCGGACGCCATCCTGGTGCCCACGCTTTCCAACGAGGTACGCGACAACGAGGAAAGCCGCCGCGAGTACTTCCGCAACTTCCTCGCCAACGACGGGCTGGTGTGCGATGTGCAGATCTTCAAGAAGAGGGTCAGCAGCAAGCTCGGCACCGTGGTGGTCGGCGGGCTCTATGTCTTCCACTATCGGGAAGGCGAGCAGGCCATCAGCGTGCCCGCGCGCTTCCTATTCACCTTCGAGCAGATCGACGGCCGCTGGCTGATCACCGGCCACCACTCCTCCCGAGAAGCCTGAGCTAGAGCGGTTGCATTTTGTAAAACTGCAATCCTTGCCGAATGTGCGCGAGTTCGAAATCCTGTCCTGGTGACCCGGGCCCCTCTGACGGCGTGTGCCGCCATGTCGAGTCATAGTCTTGAAACTTGACTAAGGAGGGGCTCATGAACGCCCTGCATGCATTCTTCTTCGCCGACTTCCTCGGCACCGCCACCTGGATGTGGCTCACCTTCTTCGCCGTCGTCATCGCCCTGCTGGCCTTCGACCTGGGTGTGCTCCACAAGGAGAACAAACCCATCGAGGTCAAGGAGAGCCTGCTGCTGTCCGCCGGCTACATCAGTGCGGGTCTGCTGTTCGCCCTCTTCGTCTGGCAGCTCAAGGGCGCCGACGCCAGTCTCGACTACGTCACCGGCTTCCTCATCGAAAAGTCGCTGTCCATGGACAACGTCTTCCTGATGGCGGTGATCTTCGGCTTCTTCGCCATCCCACGCGAGTACCAGCACCGGGTACTGTTCTGGGGCATCCTCGGGGTGATCGTGCTGCGCGCCATCATGATCGGCCTGGGCGCGGCCCTCATCCACCAGTTCGACTGGATCCTCTATCTCTTCGGCGCCTTCCTGGTGATCACCGGGGTCAAGATGCTGTTCGCCAAGGTGGATGAAGAGCCCAACCTCGACGACAACGTCTTCATCAAATTCCTGCGCAAGAAAATGCGGGTGACCGATGAGCTGCATGGCGATCATTTCTTCGTGCGCCAGCCCGATGCCAGTGGCAAGGCGGTGCTCTGGGCGACCCCGATGTTCCTGGCGCTGATCGTGATCGAGTGCGCCGACCTGGTGTTCGCGGTGGACAGCGTGCCGGCGATCTTCGCCATCACCCAGGACCCCTTCATCGTCTATACCTCCAACGTCTTCGCCATCCTGGGCCTGCGCGCGCTGTACTTCGCCCTGGCGGCGATGATTCATCGCTTCGCCTACCTCAAGTACGCCCTGGCGCTGGTGCTGGTGTTCATCGGCTGCAAGATCTTCCTGGTGGGCATCATCGGCAAGATTCCGCCGGCGATCTCCCTGAGCGTGACCCTGGGCCTGCTGGCCGGTGGCGTGCTGGTCTCGCTGTACAAGACCCGCGGCGAAGCCAAGCACAGCGCCGCCGGTCATGAGCCGCGCGATTCGCTGAAGCGGCCTTCGTGACAAGGAGCGGATGATCATGAGCACCAAAGCCATCCTCGGACTCGCCGGCATCCTCCTGCTGCTCGGCCTCGGCGGCTGCGACAGCGCCGAGAAGGCGGCGGACAGCTTCGCCACCAAGGTGGAAGAAGCCGCCCGCGAACAAGCCCGGGAAACCCTGGGCGGAACCCTCGACGAGCTGAACAGGAAGGTCGACGAGGCCCAGCAGCAGAGCCGCGCCTGGCTGGATCAGCACCGGCCGAAGCAGGAAAAGGAAGAAGCCGCACCGCCCAGGGCCAACCGGCCGGTGGAAGGGGTGGAGACCTGAGAGAGGGATTGCCCTGGCGGCAATCCTGAAATCACGGCAGACCTCATCGTCCCTTGATCGCGGCTATGGCGGTCCGCCGATGCGGCCGCTCCGACGGCCAACCTGAATGGTTGGAGCACTGTCCTAATGGCACAAAATGGTCGACGCCCTGAAGCGAGATCGGTAGGAGCGGCCCACGGCCGCGATCATCATCAACGGCGTCTCATGGCGTCGTAGCGTGGAAAACGGCGTAGCCTTTTCCACTGGGGCTTAGTGGAAGGACACCCTCACCCCAACCCTCTGCCGAGAGGAGAGAAGCTATCCGAGCGGGCATTCATCTCCACTGGCACCGGCAAGCCTGCGATCCGCCATCATTGCCCAGTCCATGGGAGCGGACCAAGGCCACGACGGAGATAGGACGTTACCTCTGCCCTACGCTAATACACCGCCAGGATCTCCTGCCGGTGCACCTTGCCTTCCACGGTCACCGCCACCTCGTCGCCCTCCTCCCGCCCGAGCAATGCCTGACCGAGGGGCGCGCGCGGGGAGATCACCAGCACCTCCTGGCCGTCCAGCCTGACCTTGAGTCCCGCCGCATCCGGGCCGAGGAACAGCCAGCGGCTGGCCGTGGCGGTAGTGAGTTCGATCAGGGCGCCGACGCGGACACCGTCGCTCATGGTCATGGGAGTCAGCGCGCGGTAGGCGGCCAGGGCCAGCTCGATCTCGTGCAGACGGCGGCGTTGGCCATCGGCCAGGTAGGCCGCTTCCAGACCGCGGGTGTCGTACTTGTTCTCGGCCTTGCTTTCGCTGTGGGTGGCCGCCTCGTGGCTGGCCGCCAGTTGCTGGCTGATGACCTCGCGGTCGGCTTCCAGCGCCTGGAGAATGAGGGTGAGCAGTCGAGCTTTGTCCATGAAACTGTCGCCGAGGCAAAGGGTGCGAGCCTAAGGCCTAACGCCGCGTCTCGCCAGCTCCCCCGGTGCGCCTGTCCGCCCGCCAGAACCCGTCCGCGGGCCGCCGGTCAGTACAAGGCAGGATGTAACAGGACATAACAGATGCGCACCCGTACCGGACTCACTCTCCTGGCCCGCGGCGGCTATGCCGCCCGCGGTCTCGTCTATCTCATCATCGGCGTGCTGGCGCTGCTGGCTGCACGCGGGTCCGGCCAGCCGGCGGACAGCCATGACAGCCTGGAAGCCCTGCTCGCCCAGCCCTTCGGCCACTTCCTGGTCGGCCTGGTGGTGGTCGGCCTAGTCGCCTTCGCGGCCTGGCGCATCCTCCAGGCCATCCGCGATGTGGATGACCATGGCAGCAAGCCCAAGGGCCTGGTGATCCGCGCCGGCCTGCTGGTGGGTGGCATCACCTATGGTGCCCTGGCCTTCTTCGCCCTGGGCCTGCTGGTCAGTGGTCTGCGCCAGGGCGGTGGCTCGGGTGGGGAAACCAACGATCTACTGCAGACGCTCCTCGGTTGGCGCTATTCCAACCTGCTGGTGTACGTCGCCGCGCTGATTCCGCTGGGCGTGGGCCTCGCCCATTTCGTGAAGGGCTGGAAGGCCAGCTTCGAGCGTTATCTCGAAGCCAGTCCGGAGCAGCTGCGACTGATCCGGCCCATCGGCCGCTTCGGCCTGATCGCCCGGGGCGTGGCCTTCGTCGAGATCGCCGTCCTGCTGGTGGTCAGCGGCTCGCGCTATCAGGCGCTGCATCCGCCGGGCATGAAGGACGCCCTGAACGGCCTGCAGAATCTGCCCTTTGGCGGACTGGTGCTGTCCGTGGTCGGCCTCGGCCTGATCGCCTTCGCCTGCTACAGCTTCGCGGAAGCCTGGTGGCGGCGCATCGAGATGGACCTGCCGGACGTGGGCGGCTCGCTGCGCCAGGTATTGCCGCGTTAGACCAGCGCCAGCCGCTCGCGCATGGCGCGCCAGTGGCTGCCTTCCCAGAACAGCTTGTCGCAGTGCGGACAGTGCAGGAAATGCCAGTGGCGTTCCCGCACGCGCGGAGGCAGGCGGTCGGCGACCTCCGCCAGGCTGACCGCCTGCAGACTCGAGTTGCAGGCCAGACAGCGCGAAAAGGGCAACGCCCAGGGACGCAGACCCAGGCGCTGGTAGAGCTCCTGCAGCTGCGCCTCCGGACGCAGGGCATGCACATAGCAGCCATGCAGCACCTGCCGTCGCTTGAGCAATTCACGATCCCGGGTGAGCAGGATACGTTCCTCGCGCCGGGCGAGATCGGCCAGGGCCGGATCGGCATAGGCGTTGTCGTACAGGGTATCGAAGCCCGCCATGCGCAGACGCCGCGCCAGCGCGCCGAGGTGTGCATCGGCGACGAAGCGCGGACGCCCTGCCCCTGGATGACCAAGCGCGGATTCGCCTGAGCTCTCGGCCTGCGCCGGATGAACGATGACCTCATCGCCGTCGTCCAGTCGCTGCGTCAGCGCAGCCGCCTCGCCGTTGATCAGCAGCAGACCCACCTCGGTATGGGGCACACCGAGGGCTTCGATCTGATGCTTGACGCTCGCCACCGCGGCGCATTCGACCCGGATCACCCGGCCGCGACGGGTCGGGGCCAGAAAGCGTTCGAGGGCGCCGTGGAAGCGAAAGCTGGCCTGGGTCATGGCCTCACTATGCCAGCGGCCGACCCGGGCCTGGGAGGGTTCCGATGGATGACCGCGCTAGGCCTCCACCAGACTCCACTGCTTGTTCAATCGCTTGTCCGACACCGGCATCCGCGTGCCCAGCTGCTGGGCCCAGAGGGATACGCGGTATTCCTCCAGCATCCAGCGATAGAGCTCCAGATTGGCGTCGCGCTTGCCCTCCTGGCCATGCTTGGCGGCGCGGGCGCGATACTGCTCCCAGAGCCCGGCCAGCTCCCCGCTCCAGACGCGATCGCGCTGCACCTGGCTGCCGAGCTTGTCGAAGCGCTGCTCGATGGCCTTCAGATAGCGCGGATACTCCTTGAGCCATTCCAGCGGCGTATCCCGGACGAAACCGGGATAGACCAGGCTGGACAGTTGCGCCTTGATGTCGTTCAGCGCCACCGCCTGGGCCAGGTCGATGCGACCCTTGAATTTCTTCTGCAGGCCATGCCAGAGCTTGAGGATTTCCAGGGTCAGGCGCGCGATCCGTTCGGCCTGCTCGGTCCAGCCGCCCTTGCGCCGCTCGGCCAGTGAAGCCAGGCCGGCGCCATCGCGGGGCAGCTCGGCGTCGTCGGCAAGGATGGCCGCGTCCAGGCTGGCCAGCAGGATGTCTTCCACCAGGGCTTCCGGCCGACCCAGTTCGCGGTGCAGCAGGCCCAGTTCGGTGAGGCCGGGCAGCTTGCCGCGCAGGAACTTGGCCTGCTCCGCCAGTTGCTGCAGCAGCAGTCGCTGCAGGGCGCGGCGATGCTGGTAGCGCGCTTCGGCCTGGGTGGCGAAGCGGCCTTCGCGCACCGTGCCCTGCTCGTCCACCAGCGCCGGATAGACCGTCATGGAAAGGCCGGCCACCTGCTGCTGGGTCTTGGCCGCGACTTCGGCGAAGGCCTTGGCCTCCACCGGGCGCTGCTCCTGGCGTTTCTGGGTCGGCAGGGCCAGAGCCGCCTGGCTCTCCTGGGCGAAGCGCGCCGTCACCTCGGCCAGGTCGCGGCCTTCGCCCAGCGGCTTGCCCTGGGCATCGACGACTTCCAGGTTCATACGCAGATGGGGATCGAGACCCGCCTCGGCTTCCGGCCAGGCCTCGTCGGGAATACGGGCGCCGGTCATGCGCTGCAATTCGCGCCCCAGGGCCTCGTGCAGCGAGCCCTCGCCGAAGGGGATCTTGTCCAACGCCGCGCGAACGAAATCCGGCACCGGGACGAAGTTCTTGCGCAGCGCCTTGGGCAGGTTGCGCACCAGGGCCACGCAGCGATCGTAGAGCAATCCCGGCACCAGCCAGTCGAGGCGCTGCGGCGGCAGCTGCGGCAACAGCGGCGCCGGCACCCGCAGGGTGACGCCATCGCGCGGATGGGTCGGGTCGAATTCGTAGGACAGCGGCAGAATCAGCTCGCCCAGGCGCAGGGTGTCCGGATACTGGGCAGCGGTCACCTCGCTGGCTTCGCGGGCGAGGACGTCTTCCTCGCGCATGATCAGCAGGTCGGGCTGCCTGGCGCTCTCGCGGCGGTACCAGCTGTCGAAGGTGGCGGTCTGGTAGACGTCCGCCGGCAGACGCGCAGCATAGTAGTCGAACAGCGTTTCCTCATCGGCGAGGATGTCGCGGCGGCGGGCCTTGGCTTCCAGTTCGTCCAGCCGCTCCAGCAGCGCCCGATTGGCGGCCAGGCACTTGGCGCGGCTGTTGATCTCGCCGCGTACCAGGCCTTCGCGGATGAACAGCTCGCGGGCGGCAGGCGGATCTATGGGGCCGAAGTGCACCGGGCGGCGGCCGACCACGATCAGGCCATAGAGCGTAACCTGCTCATAGGCCACCACCTGGCCGCGCTTCTTCTCCCAGTGGGGCTCCAGGTGCGTCTTCTTGACCAAGTGGCCCGCCACCGGCTCGATCCAGTCCGGTTCGATCTTGGCCACCATACGGGCGAACAGCTTGGTGGTCTCCACCAGCTCCGCGGCCATGATCCAGTTGGGTTTCTTGCGGCCGATGACGCTGCTGGGATGGATCCAGAAGCGCCGCTGGCGCGCGCCCAGGTAGTCGCCGTCTTCGCTCTTCTGGCCGATCTGGCTGAGCAGGCCGGCGAGAATGGCCTTGTGCAGCGCCGCATAGCCACGGGCGCGTACCGCCGCCTCGCTGGCTTCGGCCTGTTGCTGGGCCTTGGCGTTGACGTGCTTGTCGGTGGTCGGCGCAGGTCGGTTGCCGACTTCCGCCGGTGCCGGCGCCGGACTGTCGGCCTTGCGCGCCTGGAGCCCCAGTTCGCGGCACAGCAGGGTCAGCTGGCGATGGGCATCGCGCCACTCGCGCAGCCGCAGGTAGTTGAGGAAGTGCTTGCGGCACCAGCTGCGCAGGGCGTTGGAGCCTAGCGCCTGGCGCTGCTCTTCGAAACCGTGCCAGAGATTGACCAGGGCGGCGAAGTCCGAATCCGGGTCCTTCCACTGGGCATGGGCCTGATCGGCCTGGGTCTGGCGGTCGGCGGGGCGCTCGCGCGGGTCCTGCACCGACAGGGCGCTGGTGACGATCAGCACCTCGGCGAGGCTGCCCTGCTCGGTCGCTTCGAGCAGCATGCGGCCGAGGCGCGGATCGACGGGCAGACGCGCCAGTTGGCGCCCCAGGGGCAGCAGGCGCCCCTCGACGTCCACCGCCGAGAGTTCCTGCAACAGGGTGAAGCCGTCCTTGATCGCCTTGCCATCCGGCGGCTCGATAAAGGGGAAGTCTTCGATGCGACCCAGGCGCAGATGCAGCATCTGCAGGATCACCGCCGCCAGGTTGGTGCGCAGGATCTCCGGATCGGTAAAGGTCGGTCGACCAAGGAAATCCTCTTCGCTGTAGAGGCGGATGCAGATGCCCGGCTCGACCCGGCCGCAGCGGCCCTTGCGCTGGTTGGCGCTGGCCTGGGAGATGGCTTCGATGGGCAGGCGCTGGACCTTGGCTCTATAGCTGTAGCGACTGATGCGCGCGGTGCCGCTGTCGATCACGTAGCGGATGCCGGGCACGGTCAGCGAGGTCTCGGCGACGTTGGTCGCCAGCACGATCTTGCGCCCCGGACGCGGCTGGAAGATCTTCTGCTGCTCGGCCGGCGTCAGGCGCGCATAGAGCGGCAGCACCTCGGTGAATTTCAGCTGGGCCTTGCGCAGGACCTCGGCGCAGTCGCGGATCTCGCGCTCGCCGGGCAGGAACACCAGGACATCGCCCGGACGCTGACCGACGCTGCGCTCATGGGCCTCGATCTCGTCCAGTGCCTGGAGGATGCCCTGGTCCACCGAGAGATCGTCCACCAGGCGCTCGCCGTCTTCGTCCACCTCGGCGCTGAGGGGGCGATACCAGGTCTCCACCGGATAGGTCCGCCCGGACACCTCGACGATGGGCGCGCCGTCGAAGTGCCGGGAGAAGCGCTCCAGGTCGATGGTGGCCGAGGTGATGATCAGCTTGAGATCGGGGCGACGCGGCAGCAGGGTCTTGAGAAAGCCCAGCAGGAAGTCGATGTTGAGACTGCGCTCGTGGGCCTCGTCGACGATGATGGTGTCGTAGCGTTCGAGAAAGCGGTCGTGCTGGGTCTCGGCCAGCAGGATGCCGTCGGTCATCAGCTTGATCAGGGTGGCATCGGTGCTCTGATCCTCGAACCGCACCTGATAGCCAACCAGTTCGCCCAGCGGCGAACCCAGTTCCTCCGCCACCCGGGCGCCCACGCTGCGCGCCGCCAGCCGGCGCGGCTGGGTGTGGCCGATCAGCCCCTGCACACCCCTGCCCAATTCCAGACAGATCTTGGGCAGCTGGGTGGTCTTGCCCGAACCGGTCTCACCGGCGATCACCACCACCTGGTGGCCGGCGATGGCGCGCTTGATCTCCTCGCGCTTGGCGGCGATCGGCAGGGCGTCGTCGTAACGGATGGTCGGCACGCTGGCGCGCCGCGCCTCGACCTTGGCGCAGGACGCCTGGAAACGCTCCAGCCACTGGGCTTCGCGGGCCGGATCAGGCTGTTTCTGCAGGGCCTGGAGCTGGCGCCTCAGGCGATGGCGATCGGCGTTGAAGGCCTGATCCAGGTTGGCGGCGAGACGGGCAACGGAGGGGGTATCGGTCATGAAACTCTTTCGACGGCGGTCGGTTGGACCGGTAAGTGTAAAAGAGTTGGGGGGTGCGGCGGGGCTTTACAAGAACGGCGGGCGGAAAACCGCTGCGCGGCCGGACGGCGCGCAGCGGCGGAACGGACTCAGCGCTTGGCCTGGACGCTGGCTACGTTCAGCTTGGCCGGCGGCGTGCGCAGGGCCATGTCCAGCGACTGTAGGGCCTTCCAGGCGTCCTGTTGCAGATCGGCGGGATCGGCGTGATCGAACTTGATCTTTTCGCCGGCGGCCGGCAGCGGCGGACGGGTGCCGTAGATCAGCGCATAGAAGACCGAGGCGGTCAGGTAGGTACCGGTAAAGGACGGGTGGCTGCCGTCGGGCAGGAACAGACCCGGTTGCGGCTGATCGGCCAGGGCCTTCTGCCAGGCCTGGCCCACCGGGGCCAGCAGCGCGCCGGTTTCCTTGGCCAGGGGGGTGTAGACGCTGTCCAGCTGCGCCTGCATGGTCGGGTTGTTCTGCCGGGCCCAGGTCAGGTAGAGGATCGGCTGGGCACCGTCCTTGCGCGCCAGGTCGGCGATCAGGCGCACGTACTGACGGGTCAGGTCCGGATTCTTCACCGGCATCATGCTGTGGTCCTGGATCACCACGTAGTCGTAGTTGGCCTTGGCCAGCTCGTCCTGCACGTCGTGGCGCTTCCAGTGTTCCTCGAGGCTGGCGCCGCTGAAGGTCACATGCTTGACGTCCAGCGGGCGCGACTGACCGGCGTCGACGGACATTTGACGGACCATAGCCGGCAGATCGTTGACGAAGGTGTAGCTGTTGCCCACGAACAGGACGCGGATGGGTTCACCGGCCTGGACCTGACCGAGCACGCTGGAGCCCAGCAGGAAGAGGCCCAGCACGGCCTGGCGTACGCTAATTCGCATGGTGTGTCCTCAAGGAAAGAGGTCGGAGAGGTGACGGCAAAATGCCGCCTGCGGTTTATACCCGAACCTCTTGCGAAAACCATGCTTGGAAACCGGTGGCACCGCTACCAGTCGACGAGAGGTAGCGGCGCGGGGGACATAGTGAAGTCCTGTTACGCCTTCTTGAGTTCGGCGTCACGCAGTTCGCGACGCAGGATCTTGCCGACGTTGGTGGTCGGCAGGCTGTCGCGGAATTCCACCAGCTTGGGTCGCTTGTAGCCGGTGACGTTGTCGTGCATGTGCTTGAGCACCTGCTCGGTGGTGAGGGACGCACCGGGCTTGGGCACCACGAACACCTTGATCTTCTCCCCCGCCACCTCGTCGGGGATACCGATGGCGGCGCACTGCAGCACCCCGGGCAACTGGGAGAGTACCTCTTCCAGCTCGTTGGGATAGACGTTGAAGCCGGACACCAGGATCATGTCCTTCTTGCGATCGACGATCCGCAGATAGCCATCCGGCTCGATCACGGCGATGTCGCCGGTGCGCAGCCAGCCTTCGGCGTCCAGCACCTCGGCGGTGGCCTCGGGACGCAGCCAGTAGCCCTTCATGACCTGGGGGCCCTTGACGCACAGTTCGCCAGGGGTATCGAAGCTCTGGGCAACGCCATCGGCATCCACCACCTTGCAGTCGGTGCCTGGCACCGGCACGCCGATGGTGCCCAGCCGGCGCCGCTCCAGCGGATTGAAGCTCACCACCGGACTGGTCTCGGTCATGCCGTAGCCTTCGCAGATGCCGCAGCCGGTCACCTCTTCCCAGCGCAGAGCCACGGATTGCTGCAGCGCCATGCCACCGGAAAAGGTCACCTTGAGCTGGGAGAAATCCAGCTGGCGGAAATCCTCGTTGTTGCACAGGGCGGCGAACAGGGTGTTGAGGCCGACGAAGCCGTTGAAGCGCCACTGCCGCAGTTCCTTGACCAGCGCCGGCAGGTCGCGCGGATTGGTGATCAGGACGTTGTGGTTGCCCTGGATCAGCATGGCCATGCAGTGAATGGTGAAGGCATAGATGTGATAGAGCGGCAGCGGCGCGATCATCACCTGGGCGCCGCCGCCCAGGTATTTGGTCATCAGCACCTGGCACTGCAGCATGTTGGCCACCAGATTGCGGTGGGTCAGCATGGCGCCCTTGGCGATGCCAGTGGTGCCGCCGGTGTACTGCAGCACGGCGACGTCCTCGGCCGCCGGGTCGGCGTCGATGAAATCGACGTGCTCGCCCTTGGTCATGGCATCGACGAAGCGGATGGAATGGGGAATGCGATAGGCCGGCACCATCTTCTTGACGTGGCGGACCACGGCGTTGACCAGCAGGCGCTTGAAGGTCGGCAGCAGGTCGCCGACCTCGGTGATGATGACGTGCCGGATGTCGGTCTGCGGCAGCACCTGTTCGGCCAGGTGCGCCATGTTGGCCAGGCAGACCAGCGCCCGGGCGCCGGAATCCTTGAACTGGTGCTGCATCTCGCGGGCGGTGTACAGCGGGTTGGTGTTGACCACCACCAGGCCGGCGCGCATGGCGCCAAAGACCACCACCGGATACTGCAGCACATTGGGCATCTGCACGGCGATGCGATCGCCGGGTTGCAGGTCGGTATGCTTTTGCAGGTAGGCGGCGAACTGACCGGACAGCTCATAGAGTTCGCGGTAGCTCAGGGTGCGGCCCAGGTTGCTGAACGCCGGGCGCTCTGCATAGGTCTGGCAGGCCTCGCGGAATACCGCCAGGACGTTGCGATAACGGTCCAGGTCTATGTCTGTCTGGATGCCCTCGGGATATTTGTCACTCCAGAAATTCGGCATCATGCAGCCCGCTCCCGCTCTATGGTTATTGTTCGTTGGAGTGCCGTGATCAGCGCTGAACCGGCCCTGCGAGCCTAGCAGCTTTGCCCTGCCCGCAACAGCATCAATATCCGCCCTGAACGTCACCTAATGACCAGATGGTCACTTATGGTCACCTTCTCTCGGGGCTTTTCCGGGCGTCGATTAGCCTCGGGCGGCGAGCCTGGGTAGAATGCCCGGCTTCGCGGCGTCCGCCGCCTTGTCACAGCTGCCGGAGCGCGTCATGAGCCTGACCGAAAACATCCCTTATGAAGCCCTCGAGATCGGCCAGACGGTGACCGTGACCCGCACCATCGAGCAGCGCGATGTGCTGCTGTTCGCCGCCCTCTCCGGGGACTGCAACCCGCTGCACCTGGACGCCGAATTCGCCGCCAAGACGCTGTTTCGCGAGCCCATCGCCCACGGCATGCTCAGTGGCGCCCTGATCAGCGCCGCGGTGGCCTGCAACCTGCCGGGCCCGGGCACCCTCTATGTCGACCAGACCATGACCTTCGAAAAGCCGGTCAAGCTGGGCGATACCCTGACGGTGGAAATCGAGGTGCTGGAAAAGCTGCCGAAGTTTCGCGTGAACCTGGCCACCCGGGTGTTCAACCAGCACGGCGACAAGGTCGTCGACGGGGTCGCCAAGGTGGTCGCCCCGCGCAAGCCGGTGCAGGTGCAGCAGGTCGAACTGCCCCCCGTCACCGTCGGCTGAGTCGCCCTCCCCGCCTCAACTCAGATCGGCCAGGCCTCGCTGCAGCGGGGCCTGCAGACTGAAGTCGCTGAACGCCACCTCCATGCCACCCCGCTCCGGGGTGCCACAGACCGGGCCGACCCGGTACTCGGCGGCGACGGGCAGGCTGGCCAGGCGCAGCAGCGGCCAGCGCTGACCGTCGAGCGAGGCCTGGACCCGCAGGGTGCCCTGGGTCAGGGTAATCCTCAGCCACAGCTCTTCGCGCTCGCCCAGCGGTGCGCCTACGGCCAGATCCGAGCGTCCCAGGGTCAGGACGCTGAGCAATTGCGGGGTATCGTCGAAGTAGCCGATGCCGGCCCGCAGCCAGTGCTGCTCGTCGATCCGCACCATCAACCCGGCATGGTCGCCCTGGTTCTTGCAGCGCGCCGCCACCCGCAGCTGGGCGGTGAAGCCGCTGGTGACCCGGGCGCCGAAGAAGTGGCCACTGTGACGCTCGCTGCCGTCGTGGGTGTGGTTCCAGAAGTCACTGTGGCGATCGGTGATGACCCGCAGCCGCTCGGGCTCGGCCAGCCAGGTTTCGGGCTCGTTGATCCAGTGGCAGATGTCGAACATGGGGCTCTCCTCGCGTGCTCGCGCTTGGAGTCCCGCCTGCCCCGCAAGTTCGTCTAGACCCCACCTTTGAGGATGGCCGCGGCGAGCTGGTTGAGGCCGATCTCCTGCTCCACCGCACCGAGCTTCATGGCTTCCTTGGGCATGCCGTAGACCACGCAGCTGTCTTCGTCCTGGCCGAGGGTACGGCCACCGGCCTCGCGCAACTCCTTGAGGCCACGGGCGCCGTCGTCGCCCATGCCGGTCATGATGATCCCCAGGGCATTGCTGCCCGCGGCCCGCGCCACCGAGCGGAACAGCACGTCCACCGAGGGGCGATGACGACTGACCGGCGGGCCGTCGACCACGTCCACCTGGTACTGGGCACCGCTGCGCTTGAGCAGCATGTGGCGACCGCCCGGCGCGATCAGCACCCGTCCCGGCAGGACCCGATCGCCATGCCGGGCTTCGCGCACTTCCAGCTCACAGAGGCGATCCAGACGCTCGGCGAAGGCGGCGGTGAAACGCTCGGGCATGTGCTGGACCACCACGATGCCGGGGCAGACCCGCGGCAGCGAGGTCAGCACCGCTTCCAGGGCCTGGGTGCCGCCGGTGGAGGTGCCCAGGGCGACGATGCGCTCGGTAGTGCGCGCCATGGCCGGGCTGCCGCCGGACGGCAGGATGGCGTCGGCGCTGAGCTTGGGCGTCGGCACCACCGGCACGCCACGCGGCGCCAGGCGCTTGAGATTGGCCCGAGCGGCGGCCTTGACCGCGCTGGTGAGGTCGTCCGAGGCGTCCTTGAGGAATTGCTTGAGGTTGGCCTGGGGCTTGGTGACGATGCTGACCGCCCCGGCGGCCATGGCCTGCAGGGTGGTGGCGGCGCCCTTCTCGGTCAGGGTCGAGCAGATCACCACCGGGGTCGGGCGCTCGGCCATGATCTTTTTGAGAAAGGTGATGCCGTCCATGCGCGGCATCTCCACGTCCAGCACGATGACGTCGGGCCACTGCTTGCGCATCTTGTCCTGGGCGAACACCGGGTCAGCAGCGACCCCCAGCACCTCGATGGCCGGATCCTCCGCGAGACTCTGGGCGAGCACCTGCCGCACCACGGCGGAGTCGTCGACGATAAGGACCTTGATCTTGTTCATGGAGTAAGTCTCGTAAGCGGCGGAACATAGGGTAGCTCCACCTGTTGCATGAGCACCCGGCCGTCGACGAGGTCCAGGGACAGTTTGCGATGGCCGGCGCCGCGGACATGGGTCCGCACCGAATGGATACCGGCCTGGGCCAGCTGCGCCAGCGCCGCCTCGACATTGACGTCGCCGATGTTGCGGACGCGCCCGCGCAGAAGCTGGGGAAACATGTTGCCACCCCCGTAGAGGTGCACCTGGTAGCCGGAGAGATCACCGCCGTGGCGGGCGATCGCCCCCAGCATCAATTGCAGGGATTCGTCGACATAGTGGCCGTCGGCGGGCGCGCCGGGAGCGGCGCGCTGGCGCGTGGGCAGCAGCGCATGGGTCATGCCGCCGAGGCGCCGCCGCGGGTGCCAGAAGACAAAGGACACGCAGGAGCCCAGGATGGTCCGGATCCGCAAATCGCCCTGGCCGAAATACCAGTCGCCAGGACGCAGAAACAGTTCCGGCGCGGCTGCCATGGCTAGAGCGGACGTTGATAGATGGAAGGACTGACCATTTTCAGGGCGTCGGTCACCCCGTTGAGGCTCTCGGAATGGCTGACGAAGAAGTAGCCACCGGGTCGCAGGTGGCGAACCAGACGGGCCACCACCTGGCGCTTGGTGGGCACGTCGAAGTAGATCATCACGTTGCGCAGAAAGATGATGTCGAAGGTGCCCAGCTCCGGCAGCGAGTTGTTCAAATTGATCTGGCGAAAGGCGATCCGCGCGGTCAGCCGCGGATCCACCAGAAAGGTGCCGTCGTTCTCGCCCACGCCCTTGAAGCAATAGCGCCGCAACAGCGCCGGCGGGATGTTCTCGGCTTCGGCGAGCGGATACTGGGCGTTGCGTGCCTTGGCCAGCACCCGGGTGCTGAGGTCGGAGGCGACGATTTCCCAGGGGCGCTCGCCCAGCCCTTCGGCCAGGGTCATGGCCAGGGTATAGGGCTCCTCCCCCGAGGAGCAGGCGCCGCTCCACAGCCGCAGTGGCTGGCGTCTGTCCCAGTTCGGCAGCACCTGCTCGCGCAGGAAGTCGAAGTGCTTCGGCTCGCGGAAGAAGTAGGTCTCGTTGGTGGTCAAGAGATCGACCGCCATCTGGCATTCCGCCTGGTCACGCTGGATCAGCTGGAAATAGGCGTCGTAGCTGGGCGTGCCGCGCTGGCGCACGCGCTTGGCCAGGCGACCGCTCACCAGCGGGCGCTTGGCATCGGACATGCTGATGCCGGCGACCCGGAAGATGAAGCTGCGAAACTGGCGGAATTCGCTGTCGGTCAGCGCGGGGAGTTCCATGGTTCGCGACTCAGGCAGCCGTCATGGCGGCGAGCTGGGCGAGATCGTCTGCGCCCAGGACCCGATCCATGTCGAGCAGGATGACGAAACCGGCACCCTGCTTGGCCATGCCGAGGATGAAGTCGGTGCGGATCGAGGCGCCGAAGCGCGGCGCCGGCTCGATGCCGTCGGCGGCGATCTCCAGCACCTCGCAGACCGCGTCCACCACGATGCCGAACACCTGGGGGCCGCCGTCGACCTGGATCTCCAGCACCACGATGCAGCTGCGGCGGGAGGTCTCGGTCACCTCGTTGCGAAAGCGCACGCCGAGGTCCATGACCGGCACGGCGGCGCCGCGCAGGTTGATGACGCCACGGATCGCCGGCGGCAGCATGGGCACCGTGGTGACCGCGCCGTACTCGATGATCTCCCGCACGCAACTGGTGTTCACGCCGTAGAGATCACCGGCGAGCTGAAAGGTCAGAAACTGGCGCAATAGCATCAGGCTTGCTCCTCGAAACGGGCGAAACCGGCCGGCACGCTGCCACGGGGCGCACGCCGGGGTGAATCGATCAGTGCCGAAGCGCGCTCGGCCAGGCTCGGACCCGAGTGCTTGGCACCGGGACGGGTGACCTGCTGGGCCACCGGCGAACCGCTCAGGGTGAAGTATTCCATCATCTGCTGGAGCTGCTCGGCCTGGCCGCTCATCTCTTCCGCGGTGGCGGCCAGCTCTTCGGACGCCGAGGCGTTCTGCTGGGTGATCTGGCTGAGCTGCAGCATGGCGCCATTGATCTGCTCGACCCCGGCGCTCTGCTCTTCGGAGGCGGCGGTGATTTCCTGCACCAGGTCGGAGGTCTTGTTGATGGAAGGCACCATCTCGCTCAGCAGGGATCCGGCGCGCTCGGCCAGGGCCACGCTGCTCTTGGCCACGGTGCCGATTTCCTGGGCGGCGACCTGACTGCGCTCGGCCAGCTTGCGCACCTCGGCGGCCACTACGGCGAAGCCCTTGCCGTGCTCCCCGGCACGGGCGGCCTCGATGGCGGCGTTGAGCGCCAGCAGGTTGGTCTGGTAGGCGATGTCGTCGACGATGCCGATCTTGTCGGCGATGGTCTTCATGGCCACCAGGGTCTCGCGCACGGCCTGGCCGCCCTCGTCCGCTTCCCGCGCGGCCTTGCCGGCCATGCCGTCGGTGACCTTGGCGTTCTCGGTGTTCTGGGCGATGGAGGCCGACATCTGCTCGATGCTGGCGCTGGTTTCCTCGACGGAGGCGGCCTGCTCGGTGCTGGCCTGGCTCATGCTCTGGGCGGTGGCCGAAACCTCTTCGGAGGCGCTGGCCAGGCCATCGGCCGAGCTGCGCACGTCACTGATGATCTGCGCCAGGGTGGTGGTCATGGTGCGCACCGCGGCCAGCATGCTGGTGGTGTCGCCCTCGCGGGTCGTTACCTCGACGCTCAGGTCACCGCGGGCGACGCGCTGCACCACCTCGGCGGCATAGGCCGGCTCGCCACCCAGCTGCCGGATCAGGCTGCGGGTGATCAGGTAGCCGAGCAGGATGGAGATCAGGACTGCCACCGTACCTATCACGATCATCAGATTGCGGGCATCCATGTAGGCGGCAGTAGCTTCTTCACCCGAGGAAACCATGCGTTGGGCCTGATGCTCATTCAGGGCATTGGCGGCAGCCACGAGTTCATTGTTGTTGGGCGCAAAGACGTTGAGCAGGAAGTCCCGGGCCTGGGCGCGATCCGTATCCAGGAGGCGGAAGAATTCAGCGTACTTGTCCTGCAGTCGCTGACGGCTTTCGACGATCGCATTCAGCTTGCGCTTGCCCTCATCGCTCTGCACGCGTCGGCCCAGGTCAGCCAGGATATCCGCGTTTTCCGCGCGGACCCGCTTGATGTCGTCCAGGGTCTTGGCGCGCGCCTCGACCGTGTCCTGCAGCAGCAGGTTACGCATCAGCCGGCCGGAATCCAGGGTATTGCGCGACAGGGTATTGGCCAGCACGGTGAGTGGGAAGTTGCGCTGGGACATGGTGTCAGCCGCTTCCTTCATCTTCTCCATGTTCAGGATCGCGACGCCGATCGTCAGCAAGAGCATGAAGATGGCGGCACCGAAACCGATCGCCAGCTTGGTCGAGACGCGAAGAGTGTTCAGCATGGTGGAAGCGCCTCCGGCGCCGGTTACGACTGTTTCGTTTTAGAGGCGCCGGTTACCGTCGCCCATGCAATGCGGAATCTCTCAGCTGGCGGCCTGGGCCAGGCTCGCCAGTTCCTGCACATCCAGTACCTGGGCCACGTCGAGCAGGGTCAGGAAGCCGTCCTCGGACTTGACCATACCGGCGATGAAGTGCGGCGCCAGGCGACTGCCAAAGGCCGGCGCCGGACGGATGTCCGGCGCGGCGATTTCCAGCACCTCGCTCACCGCATCCACCACCACGCCCAGCACCTGGGTGTCTTCGTCGGCGCACACTTCCAGGATGACGATGCAGGTCCGCGGGCCGACCCGGGTCGGTCGCCCGCCGAAGCGGGCTTCCAGATCGACCACCGGGACCACGGCGCCGCGCAGATTGATCACCCCGCGAATGCAGGCCGGCATCAGCGGGACCTGGGTCAGCTGGCCGAACTCGATGATCTCGCGTACCGCGAGGGTATCCACCGCATAGGTTTCCCCATCCACCACGAAGGTCAGGTGCTGATGGCCAAGGTGTTCGTGGGCGATGTCGCCAAGGGTCAGGGCTGTCATGAAGCCATTACTCCGGGAAGCGGACGTAACCGTCCGGCAGGCCGCCCGCGGCCATCTGCGGACGACGCGAGGTTGGCTGGGCCGTGCGGCTGGCGACCGGGCGCGTCTGCTCGATGGCACGCTCCAGGTCCTGGATTGCACGACCCTCGCCAGTGTGGAAGAAGCCCATCAGGCGCTGCAGCTGCTCGGCCTGACCGCTCATTTCTTCGGCGGTCGCGGCCAGCTCTTCCGAGGCCGAGGCGTTCTGTTGAGTGATCTGGTTGAGTTGCAGCATGGCGCTATTGATCTGAGTGACTCCGCTACTCTGTTCTTCGGACGCAGCGGCGATTTCCTGTACCAGATCGGAGGTCTTGCTGATGGACGGTACCATTTCGTCGAGCAGTGACCCGGCGCGCTCGGCCAGGGCCACGCTGCTCTTGGCCACGGTGCCGATTTCCTGGGCGGCGATCTGGCTGCGTTCGGCCAGCTTGCGCACCTCGGCGGCCACCACGGCGAAGCCCTTGCCATGCTCGCCGGCGCGGGCCGCCTCGATGGCCGCGTTGAGCGCCAGCAGGTTGGTCTGGTAGGCGATGTCGTCGACGATGCCAATCTTCTCGGCAATGGTCTTCATGGCCACCAGGGTCTCACCCACCGCTTCGCCGCCTTCGTTGGCCTCGCGCGCGGCCTTGCCGGCCATGCCATCGGTAACCTTGGCGTTCTCGGTGTTCTGGGCGATGGAGGCCGACATCTGCTCGACGCTGGCGCTGGTCTCCTCGACCGAGGCGGCCTGTTCGGTACTGGCCTGGCTCATGCTCTGGGCGGTGGCGGAGATCTCTTCCGAGGCACTGGCCAGGGCATCGGCGGACAGGCGCACGTCGCCGATGATCTGGTTCAGCTTGCCCACGGTGCCGTTGATCGACTCCTTGAGCTCCAGCAACTGGCCCTGGTAGTCACCGCGCACGGTGCGGCTCAGGTCGCCCTGGGCGAGCCCGGCCATGACGCCCATGGCTTCGTTGACCGGGGCGACGATGGCGTCGAGGGTGCCGTTGATGCCGGCGACGATGCGGCGGAAGTCGCCCTGGTGGGCACTGGCATCGGCACGGGTATCGAGGCGACCGGCCATGGCCGCCTGGCTCAGTTGATTGGCGTCTTCGACCAGGCGCTGGATGTTGCCGCGGACCTGTTCGAGGTTGTCGTTGATCACCGCCTTCTGGCCGGGGAAGCGCTCCAGCGCCACCGACAGATCGCCCTCGCCAAAGCTCTTGACGCAGGCCATGGCCTTGGCGGAATCGCTGAGGTGGCCGGCGACCATGCCGTTGACCCCTTCGGCCATGTTGCGATAGGCGCCCTGGAAGCGCTCGGCCGGGATGCGCACCACGGTTTCACCGCGGTCGTGGGCCGCCGACATGCTGCTCATTTCGCCGATCAGGCCGCGCAGGGTGGTGACCATGTTCTGCATGGCCGCCATCAGGCTGGTCTTGTCGTCGCCGCGCAGCTTGATGTCATCGGGCAGATCACCGGCGGCCACACGGCCGGCCAGGGTCGCCACCGCGGCCGGCTCACCGCCCAGCTGACGCAGCAGGTTGCGGGTGATGAAGAAGCCCAGCAGGGCCACAGCCAGCAGGGTCGCCAGGGCGATGGACAGGGCCAGCCAGGTGGCTTCGACCTTGGTCTTCTGGGCGACCTGCACGCCCTGCTGCGCGAGGCTCTCGTTGTAGCCGACGTGCTCGTCGAGGGCCTTGTTGATGGCCAGCATCACGTCGGTGCGGCTGCGCATCAGGGCCTGGGCGTCGTCGTTGCGATTCTGCCGCGACAGGGCGATGACCTGGTCGCCCAGGTTGAACAGCGCCGTGAAGGCGGCGCGATCGGCGGCCAGCAGGCCACGATCGCGGTCGTCCGAGACCAGCGTCTCGTACTTGGCGAGACTCTGGCCAATGCGTTCCTTGGCCGCGGCCAGGTCCTGCTCGGCGGTGGTCATGGCTTCGCTGCTGGTCGACAGCACATGGCGATAGATGCCCACCACGTAGTCGGAGCGGCTGTCATTGACATCACCCAGCGCCTTCAGGCTGGGAACGGTATTGTCGTTGCCGTAGTTGGCCGCCTGGAACACCTTGTCGATTTCGTATTGCCCGGTGCCGGCCAGTACCAGGATGCCCAATAGCGCTGACAGCACCAGCAGCAGCATTTTCTTGATGACGGTCATGTCGGTGGTCTCAAAAAGGCCACCCGCAGGTGGCCGTAGGATAGGGATCAGGATTCGAAGGGGACGTAGCCGTCAGGCACGCCCGAGGTACCCGTACGCAGTGCCTTGCCCGGGACCTGCATGGCCTTCGGCCGCGAGGCCTCCAGCGCGCGTTCCAGGTCCTGTACCACCCGGCTTTCGCCGGTATTGAAGAAGCCCATCAGGCGCTGCAGCTGCTCCGCCTGGGTACTCATTTCTTCGGCGGTGCCGGCCAGCTCCTCGGACGCCGAGGCGTTCTGCTGGGTGATCTGGCTCAGTTGCAGCATGGCGCCGTTGATCTGGCTCACCCCGCTGCTCTGTTCTTCGCTGGCCGAGGCGATTTCCTGGACCAGGTCGGAGGTCTTGCTGATGGACGGCACCATTTGCTCCAGCAAAGTGCCGGCGCGTTCGGCCAGGGCCACGCTGCTCTTGGCCACGGTGCCGATCTCCTGGGCAGCGACCTGGCTGCGTTCGGCCAGCTTGCGCACCTCGGCGGCCACTACGGCGAAGCCCTTGCCATGCTCGCCGGCACGGGCCGCCTCGATGGCGGCGTTGAGCGCCAGCAGATTGGTCTGGTAGGCGATGTCGTCGACGATGCCGATCTTGTCGGCGATGGTCTTCATGGCCACCAGGGTCTCGCTGACGGCCTGACCACCCTCCCCGGCTTCCCGCGCGGCCTTGCCGGCCATGCCGTCGGTGACCTTGGCGTTCTCGGTGTTCTGGGCGATGGAGGCCGACATCTGTTCGACACTGGCGCTGGTCTCTTCGACCGAAGCCGCCTGTTCGGTGCTGGCCTGGCTCATGCTCTGGGCGGTGGCGGAGATCTCTTCCGAGGCGCTGGCCAGGGAGTCGGCCGACAGGCGCACGTCGCCGATGATCTGGTTCAGCTTGCCGACGGTGCCGTTGATCGACTCCTTGAGCTCCAGCAACTGGCCCTGGTAGTCACCGCGTACGGTGCGGCTCAGGTCACCCTGGGCGAGCCCGGCCATCACGCCCATAGCTTCGTTGACCGGCGCCACGATGGCGTCGAGGGTGCCGTTGATGCCGGCGACGATGCGGCGGAAATCGCCCTGGTGGGCACTGGCATCGGCGCGGGTATCGAGACGACCGGCCATGGCCGCCTGGCTCAGTTGGTTGGCGTCTTCGACCAGGCGCTGGATGTTGTCGCGGACCTGTTCGAGGTTGTCGTTGATCACCGCTTTCTGCCCGGGGAAGCGCTCCAGCGCCACCGACAGATCGCCCTCGCCAAAGCGCTTGACGCAGGCCATGGCCTTGGCGGAATCGCTCAGGTGACCGGCGACCATGGCGTTGACGCCTTCGGCCATGCCACGGAAGGTGCCCTGGAAGCGCTCGACGGGGATGCGCGCATCGGTGTCGCCGCGATCATGGGCGGCGGACAGCTGCACCATCTCCGCCACCAGCAGCTGGATGTTGTCGCGGACCTGCTCGAGGTTGTCGTTGATCACCGCCTTCTTGCCGGGGAACCGCTCCAGCGGCGCAGCCAGATCGCCCTCGCCGAAGCGCTTGACGCAGGCCATGGCCTTGGCGGAATCGCTGAGGTGGCCGGCGACCATGGCGTTGACGCCCTCGGCGACGTTGCGGAAGGTGCCCTGGAAGCGCTCCAGCGGAATGCGCGCCTCGGTCTCGCCACGATCGTGCTCGCTGGCCATGGTGCTCATCTCCTGCACCAGACCGCGCAGGGTCACCACCATGCGCTGCATGGCGGCCATCAGGCTGGACTCGTCGCCGGCACGCAGCTGCAGATCATCGGGCAGGTCGCCCGCGGCGGTGCGGTTGGCGACCTTGGCCACCTCGGCCGGCTCGCCGCCCAGCTGGCGCAGCAGGTTGCGGGTGATGAAGAAGCCGAGCAGACCGATCAGCAGCAGGGTAGCCAGGGAGATGCCGATCGACAGCAGCGTGGCCTGAGTGAGGGTGCCTTCCGCCAGGCTGGACTGTTCCGCGCCCAGCTTCTGGTTGTAGAGGCGATGGGCGTCGAGGACATCCCCGACATGGGTGATGATCTCCTGGTTTTCGCCCAGCAGCCGCTTGACCTCGTCATCCAGGCTGGCGCGCGACAGCGGGATCACCTTGGCGGCGAGCTGGTTAAGCGCGGCGATGGCCTGCTTGTCGTCTTCCCACAGGCGTTTGTCGGTCTCGTCGGAGATCTGCCCCTCGTAGGCCTTGAGCGCCTCTTCGGTCAGCCGCTGCGATTCGCCGAGTTCCTTTTCGGCCTGCCGGGTGGCGGCTTCGCCATCGGCGGCGAGGTGGCGATAGATGTTGGTGATGACATCGGCGGAATGGGCGTCGACGGCGTCGATGCCCAGAATGGCCGGCACGGTATCGTCGTTGCCGAAATTGGCTCGTTCGAACACCTGGTGCAATTGGTAGTAAGCCAGCCCTGCCAGCAGGATGATGCCAAGCAACGCGGAAAGGACCAGCAGGGACATACGTTTGGTAACGGTCATGGACTCGAATTCCTTGTCGGTCAGGTCGGCACGGGAGCGTGGACTGGAGCAGTAACGCTGGTAGACGCGGCCTCGCCTATCAGGCCGGGCACGTTGAGGATCAGCGCCACGGCGCCGGTACCCAGGATGGTGAAACCGCCCAGGCTGCGGTTGTGGCCGAACAGCGGACCGAGCGGCTTGATCACCGTCTGGAATTCGCCGAGCAGCTGATCGACCACCAGACCGGCGCGCTGGCCGGCGTAGCGCACCACCACCACGTTCTGCCGCCGCGGCGGCGCCTCCTCGATGGCGAACAGCTGGCGCAGGCGCAGCACCGGCAGCACCTCGCCGCGCAGGTCGAGGTAGTCGTTGCCGTTGGCCTGGACACTGGCCGCCTCGGTCAGCTCGATGCACTCCTCCACCGCCTCCAGGGGCACCACGTAGGTAGCCTTGCCGACGCCGATGAGGAAGCCGTCGATGATCGCCAGGGTCAGGGGCAGGCGAATGGTCACCGTGGTGCCGCGGCCTTCCTCGCTGGTGAGATCGACGCTGCCGCGCAGGGCGGTGATGTTCTTTTTCACCACGTCCATGCCGACGCCGCGACCGGACAGGTTGCTGATCTGCTCGGCGGTGGAGAAGCCCGGTTCGAAGATTAGGTTGAACACGTCCTTGTCGGCCAGCACCTGGCCCTCGGCGATCAGGCCGCGCTCGGTCGCCTTGCGCAGGATGCGCTCGCGCGACAGACCGCCGCCGTCGTCGGTGACCTCGATGACGATGCTGCTCGACTCGTGATAGGCATTGAGCCCCACAGTGCCCTGGGCCGGCTTGCCTCGCGCCAGGCGCAGCTCGGCGGATTCGATGCCATGGTCCATGGCGTTGCGGATCAGGTGGGTCAGTGGATCGCCGATCTTTTCCACCACGGTCTTGTCCAGCTCGGTCTCGCCGCCGCTGATGCGCAGGGCGATGTCCTTGCCGATTTCCTTGGAGACGTCGCGGACCACGCGCTGGAAGCGGTTGAAGGTGGTGCCGATCTGCACCATGCGCAGGGTCAGGGCGGTGTCGCGGACCTCTTCCACCAGGCGCGACAGCACCCCGGTGGATTCCACCAGAGCCGCCAGACCGCTCTGCTGGGCGATCAGCTGGGTCCCGGCACCGGCGATGATCAGCTCGCCGATGAGATCGATCAGCTGATCGAGCTTGGTCGCGTCGATACGGATCAGCTGGCCTTCGCCGGCCGGCGCGCGCTGCTCCTTGATCTTGCGCTGCTTGTTCAGGGCCGCATCCACCACCGGCGGATTGACCAGCTGGGCCTCCACCAGGGCTTCGCCGATGGGCTGGCGCGGCGTCGCCGGATCGGCCTGGCGACGCAGCACCTCGTCCAGCTCGGTGGCGGTCAGGGTGCCGCAGCGCACCAGGATCTCGCCCAGGCGCAGGTCTTCCTCGGCCAGGTCGTCGATCAGCTGGCAGTAGTCGCTGCTGCGGCTGTGCGGCGGCAGGATGCGGATCTGGCTGTCCTCGCGGACGAATTCGAAGGCCGCCTCGATGGTCGCCTTGTCGGCGTCGCTGTCGAAGGCGACCTCGAAGCCCAGGTAGCAGGTCTCCGGGTCCATCTCCGCCGCGGCCGGGATGGCGTCGGTCAGGGTGACGATGTTGACGATGCGGCCAAAGCTGTTGAGGTAGCGCACGAAGGCCAACGGATCCATGCCATTGCGCAGCATGTCCGGACCGAAGCGCAGCGACAGGTGCCAGTGGCCGGCGGCGACGCCATCGACCGGTGGCGCCAGGCTACGGGCGGTGGCGGCCGGCTGGGTGGCCTTGGCGCTCGGCTGCAGATAGTGCTCCAGGCGCTGCACCAGCACGGCGCCGGCGGCCTGGAAGTCGGGCTCCGGCTCGCTGCCGGACGATACCCGGGCGATCAGGCCGTTGAGGTGGTCGCAGACCTCCAGGAACAGCGCCGACAGGGTCTCGTCGAAGGCCAGCTCGTTGCTGCGGATGCGGTCGAGCACGCTTTCGGCGACATGGGTGAAGGCCACCACATGGTCCAGGCCGAACAGCCCGGCCGAACCCTTGATGGTGTGGGCGGCGCGAAAGATGGCATTGATCAGCTCGACGTCATCCGGCGCCTGCTCGATCTGCAGCAGCGCGGCTTCCATCTGCTGCAGCAATTCCTCGCTCTCGGCGATGAATGTCTTGAGGATCTCGTCCATGTTCATGCGGCAACACCTTCCGCGGCGGCCGCGGTAAAGAAGTCGGCAAGACCTGCCAGCTCCAGCAGTTCGGTGACGGCGGGGCTGGGGTCGACCAGTTCGAGGCTGCCGCCCAGACGCTGCGCCTCGCGGTGGGCCAGCAGCAGCAACTGCAGACCCGCGGAGTCGAATTCATCGACCTCGGCCAGTTCCAGCGCCACGGTGACCCCGGCGGTCAGGGGCTCCATCAGCAGCGGCTTGCTGTCGGCCGCGGTGTAGATGGTCAGCGGCCCGGTAAGGGGCAAGCGGGTACGAGCGATGTCGTTCATGGGGGCAGCCTCCGGGGCCATCAGGGCATGATCAGCTTGGAAACCGCCGCCAGCATCTGCGCCGGCTGAAACGGCTTGACCATCCAGGCCTTGGCACCGGCGGCCTGGCCGGCGGCCTTCTTGGCGGCATCGGATTCGGTGGTGAGCATGATCACCGGGGTGAACTTGTAGGCCGGCAGCTTCTTGGCCGCGGTGACGAAGGTAATGCCGTCCATGTTGGGCATGTTCACGTCGCTGATGATCAGGTGCACCTTGCGCCCGTCCAGCTTGGTCAGGGCATCGCGGCCGTCGCAGCCTTCGATGACGTCGTAGCCCGCGCTTTTCAGGGTCATGGACACCACTTGGCGGATGGAGATGGAGTCGTCGACGATCAGAATGGTCTTGTTGCTCATGACAGCTTTCCTTAAAAGAACGTGATATCGGATTCGGCGGGGGCGGCGGCCGGTCGCTTGCCGTGGTGCACGGCGACCTGCTCGGCCATGGTGTAGGTGCGGGCCAGGTCGGCGAGCCAGCCGCGGGTGTCGAGGGTCGGCAGCGGCTGACCGCTGGCGGCCAGGGCGCGACGGTCGATCACCAGGCGCTCGAGGCGGGCCTGGTCGTCACGGATGTGGCCGAGCATCTGGCTGACGCGATCCTGGAATTGCAGGGCGACCAGCACCTCGGCGATGGCGCCGCCCACGGCTGCGGCGTTGTCGGCCAGGGCATCGCTGCGCTCGACCACGTCACGGGTGGTGCCGCCAAAGGTGCCGATGACCTGCTCGATGGTCTCGCCGGACTGGTTCAGGGTGCCGGTGTCGCGCTCGGCGTGGAGCTGCGAAAGCTCCAGGGTGCGGGCGATGGCGCCGTTCACCGTTTCCACGGTTTCGCCGATCTTCTGCCCGGTATCGCCGGACAGGGTGGAGAGCTTGCGCACCTCGTCGGCGACCACCGCGAAACCGCGCCCGGCTTCACCGGCACGGGCGGCTTCGATGGCGGCGTTGAGGGCCAGCAGGTTGGTCTGGCGCGCCACGTCGCCGACGTCCTTGGCCATGCTCTTGAGCTGTTCGGTCAGGCCGGCCAGGCCGTTGATTTCGTTGAGCAGCGCGCCCTTGCTGGACAGCGCCTCGCGCAAGGCCTGGAGGATGCCGTCCAGCTGGTTCTGGCTGCTGGCCATGAGGTTGACCAGGCGATCGCCGCTGCCGTGATCGGCGCCGGCCACGCTGTGGATGCGGTCGGCCAGTTCGGCGAAGCGACTGGTCAGGCTGACGATTTCCTGCTCGGTGTGGGCGCGCGCGGCTTCGATCTGCTCGGACCAGACCGGCAGCACCGCCACGCAGAGGGCTTCGAGGGCTTCGTCCCGACCGCTGGCGGGGCTCTGGCTCACGGCCTGCTCGGCGGCGCGCTCTGCCTGGCGCGCCTGGGCGCGACGCAGTTGCCAGAAGCCCAGCCCGGCGGCCAGGACCACCTGGGTGGCACTCAGGGCCAGGGTGGTCGGCGTCACGCCGCCCACGAACAGGATCGCCCCGGTGCCGCATGCACCGAGCAATGCAGGAGTGAAGGTAAGGTCGACGAGCGAGGGCGAAGAAGAGGCGTGTTCCACAGGAGGGTACCGGTCTAGACGCCAGCGAAGGCGGGAAGGTGTGACCGGGTTATCAGCTCTGGAACGCTAAACTTTAGCCGCGGACGCTCAATTTATGCTACTAGCATAATGACATCATGAAGTTTCACGCCAGATTTTTTTTAGAGCTCATCGCGCCGTTTGGCCCGTGCTAGACGGCCTGCCATGGCGCCGGCCTCCTCCAGAACCTCTCTCACATAGCCCAGATGGCGGCTCGCCGCCTCGCGTGCATTCTCCGCTTCCCCCGCAACAATCGCCTGGTAGAGCGCCCGGTGTTGCTCCAGCAGCCGCTCGCGGGTCTCACCCCGTTGGGCGTGCATCCCGCCGATGTTGGTCACCATGTGGTGGCGCAGCAATTCGAACAGGCTGCGGATGCTGTGCAGGTAAACGGCGTTGTGGCTGGCCTCGGCGATGGCCAGGTGAAAGGCGGCATCGGCCTCGCCCTCCTCTTCCCGAGTCAGGGTCTCGCGCCGGCGGTAGCAGTCCTCCAGGCGCTCCCAGGCCAGGGTCAGCCGCGCCAGGTCCGGCTCGGTGGCGCGCTGGGCGGCGTAGTAGGCGCAGGCGCTTTCCAGGGTGTGGCGAAATTCCAGCAGATCGCGACGGGTTTCCTCGCGGCTTTCCAGCAGCGGCAGCAGGGGATCGGTGAAGGCGCTGTTGAGCGCCTCGGTGACATAGGTACCGCCGCCCTGCCGGCTGAGCAGCAGGCCGCGCGCGATCAGCTTCTGGATGGCTTCGCGCAGCGAGGGTCGCGACACTCCGAAGCGCTCGGCCAGCACCCGCTCGGCAGGCAGGCGCTCGCCAGGGCGCAGCGAGCCTTCGGCGATCAGCGCTTCCAGGTGCTTGACGATGTCGTCGGACAGACGACGTTGCTTGACCGGTTCGAACCCCATGAAAAACCTCGAAAAATGCTGCGGACAGCAGCGGCCGTCCGCCAGGCGGAAGAGCTGGGCCGACGAAAGTCGCACATCAAGGGGTTTGACAGGCACAAAGACCCCGCTTAACGTGCGTGAAGTCGCCCTTGTAAATTGGTCTTACCAATTTTTGTCACAGGTCGCGATCTTGTGCAACCCCGTCCTGCCGCCTCCCTACAAAAACAATCAAGGAGCACCCGATGGAAACCTGGCAACAGATCTATCTCCCCCTTGGCAGCCTGGGCCTTTCGGCCTTCGTCGCCGCCTTGCCCATTCTGTTCTTTTTCGTCGCCCTCGCCGGTCTGAGACTCAAGGGCCATGTGGCGGGCGCCCTCACCCTGGCGATCGCCCTGCTCATCGCCCTGTTCGTCTATCGCATGCCGGTGGACAAGGCGCTGGCCTCGGCCGGCTACGGTTTCCTCTACGGCCTCTGGCCCATCGCCTGGATCATCGTCACGGCGGTGTTCCTTTACAAGCTGACGGTCAAGTGCGGCCAGTTCGACATCATCCGCAGCTCGGTGCTGTCGATCACCGACGATCAACGCCTGCAGGTGCTGCTGATCGGCTTCTGCTTCGGCGCCTTCCTGGAAGGTGCGGCCGGTTTCGGCGCGCCGGTGGCCATCACCGCCGCGCTGCTGGTGGGCCTGGGCCACAATCCGCTGAAGGCGGCCGGGCTCTGCCTGATCGCCAACACCGCGCCGGTGGCCTTCGGCGCCCTGGGCATCCCGACCATCGTCGCTGGCCAGGTGACCGGCATCGACGCCTTCAAGATCGGCGCCATGACCGGCCGCCAGCTGCCGCTGCTGTCGCTGCTGGTGCCGCTGTGGCTGATGTTCATGATGGACGGCATGCGCGGCCTGCGGGAAACCTGGAAGCCGGCGCTGATCTGCGGCGGCACCTTTGCCGTGTTCCAGTACCTGACGTCCAACTTCATCGGTCCGGAACTGCCCGACATCACCTCGTCACTGGCCGCCATGATCGCCCTCACCGGCTATCTCAAGCTGCGCCAGCCGCAGCATGCCACCGCGGGTGCGACTGCGGTGGTCGGTGGCGGTGGCGGTGGCGGTGGCGGTGGCGGTGGCGGCGCCGCCATGCTGGGCGGTGGGGCCGGCTTCGGCAGTGGCGGTCGCCTGCCGCCCGAGCATTCGCTGGGCACCGTGATCAAGGCCTGGTCGCCGTTCCTGATCCTGACCGTGGTGGTGACGATCTGGACCACCAAGGCCTTCAAGGCGCTGTTCGCCAGCGGCGGTGCCCTCTATGCCCTGGTGATCAACGTGCCGGTGCCCTACCTGGACAAGCTGGTGCTCAAGACGCTGCCGATCGTGGCCACCCCGACGCCCATGCCGGCGGTCTACAAGCTCGATCTGCTGTCGGCCTCCGGCACCGCCATCCTGATCTCGGCGCTGATCTCCATGGCCATCTTCCGCATCAAGCCCTCGACCGCCCTGGGCGTGTTCAAGGAAACCCTGGTGGAGTTGCGCAAGCCGATCCTGTCCATCGGACTGGTGCTGGCCTTCGCCTTCGTCGTCAACTACTCGGGGATGTCCACCACCCTGGCCCTGCTGCTGGCCGGTACCGGCGCGCTGTTCCCCTTCTTTTCGCCGCTGCTGGGCTGGCTGGGGGTGTTCCTGACCGGTTCGGATACCTCGTCCAACGCCCTGTTCGGCTCGCTGCAGGCCACCACCGCGCACCAGATCGGTGTTTCCGACACCCTGCTGGTGGCGGCCAACAGCTCCGGCGGCGTGACCGGCAAGATGATCTCGCCGCAATCCATCGCCGTGGCCTGCGCCGCCACCGGCATGGTGGGCAAGGAATCCGACCTGTTCCGCTTCACCGTGCGCCACAGCATCGGCTTTGCCGTGCTGGTCGGGTTGATCACCCTGGCGCAGGCCTATGTGTTCACCGGCATGCTGGTGCACTGATCACGCGGTTCCCGGCGGCGGTTCAGGCCGTCGCCGGTCCTCTTATTACCGGGCCAACCCGGAGTGACGCCTGATGAACGATCTTTTCTACAACGCCGCCCCTAATGCCACCCGCACCGCGCCACCGCTGGCGCCGCCGCGGACCTATCCGCAGCAGAAGCCGACCCAGGTCTATCTGTTCGGCACCTGCGTGGTGGACCTCTTCTATCCCGAAGCCGGCATGGACAGCATCCGCCTGCTGGAGCGCGAAGGCCTGCGCGTGCATTTCCCCCAGGCGCAGAGTTGCTGCGGCCAGCCGGCCTACACCTCGGGCTACACCGAGGAAGCCCGCGCCGTGGCGCGCACCCAGCTGGCGCTGTTCGCCGAGCCCTGGCCGGTGGTGGTTCCTTCCGGCTCCTGCGCCGGCATGCTGCGCCATCACTATGCCGAGCTGTTCGCCGAAGAACCCGAGACCCTGCGTCAGGTGCAGGATCTGGCCGAGCGCACCTACGAGCTGGCGGAATTCCTGCTGCACGTCTGCCAGGTCGACTACCAGGATCGCGGCGCCCCGACCAAGGTGGCCCTGCACACCTCCTGCAGCGCCCGCCGCGAGATGCAGACCCACCTGCACGGCCGCGCCCTGCTCGGCCAGCTAGAGGCCGTGGAGCGTGTCGACCATGACCACGAAAGCGAATGCTGCGGCTTTGGCGGTACCTTCTCGGTGCGGATGCCGGACATCTCCGGTGCCATGGTGGCGGACAAGACCCGTGCCCTGCAGGACAGCGGCGCGGCCCAGGTGCTCACCGCCGACTGCGGGTGCCTGATGAACATCAACGGCGCCCTGGAAAAGCAGCGCGCCGCCCTGCGTGGCGAACACCTGGCGAGCTTTCTCTGGCGCCGTATCGGAGGTGCCGCATGAACGAGATGCTGAAGATCCCCCTCACCGACGTCAGCGAAGCGCCTCCCTTCAAGACCCGTGCGCGGCAGGCCCTGGGCGACGACCAGCTCAGGCGCAACTTCCGCACGGCCATGGATTCGCTGATGACCAAGCGCCTGGCCAGCATGAGCGATGCCGACGAGCGCGAGCGCCTGCGTGAACTGGGCAATCGCACCCGTGCCCGGGCGCTGTCCAAGCTGCCGGAGCTGCTGGAACGCCTGGAGGCCAACCTCACGCGCAATGGCGTCCAGGTGCACTGGGCCGAGACCACGGCCGAGGCCAACGCCATCGTCCAGCAGATTGCCGAGCGCCATGCGGCCAAACTGCTGATCAAGGGCAAGTCCATGGTCAGCGAAGAGATGGACATGAACCACGTCCTCGGCGCCCAGGGCATCGACTGCCTGGAATCGGACATGGGTGAGTACATCATCCAGCTCGCCGGGGAGAAGCCGTCGCACATCATCATGCCGGCCATTCATCTCAACCGGCAGCAGGTAGGCACTCTCTTCCACGAGCACCTGGCCGAGCCCTACACCACCGACGTCGACGAACTCATCCAGACCGGCCGGCGGGTGCTGCGGCGGAAATTCTTCGAGGCCGATATCGGCATATCCGGGGTCAACTTCGCGGTGGCCGAAACCGGTACCCTGCTGCTGGTGGAAAACGAGGGTAACGGGCGGATGTCCACCACGGTGCCACCGGTGCACATCGCCGTGACCGGCATCGAGAAGGTGGTGGAGAATCTGCGCGACGTGGTGCCGCTGCTGTCGCTGCTGACCCGCTCCGCCCTGGGCCAGCCGATCACCACCTACGTCAACATGATCTCCGGTCCGCGCAAGGCCGAGGAACTGGACGGCCCGCGCGAGGTGCACCTGGTGCTGCTGGACAATGGTCGCAGCCAGGCCTTCGCCGACAGCGAATTGCGCCAGACCCTCAACTGCATCCGCTGCGGCGCCTGCATGAACCACTGCCCGGTCTATACCCGCATCGGCGGCCACGCCTATGGCGAGGTCTACCCCGGCCCCATCGGCGCCATCATCACCCCGCACCTGGTCGGCCTGGAGCGCGCACCGGATCATCCCAGCGCCTCCTCGCTGTGCGGCGCCTGCGGCGAGGTCTGCCCGGTCAAGATCCCGATTCCGGCGCTGTTGCGGCGATTGCGCGAAGAGAACGTCAAGGCCCCCGAAGCCGAGCCGCACCTGCTGCGCGGCCAGGGCAGCAAGTTCTCCGCCCGGGAGCGCTGGACCTGGCACGCCTGGCAGAACCTCTACACCTCGCCGCTGCTCTACCGTGGCTTCAGCTACCTGGCCACCCGCTTCGGCCGCCTCACCCCGGGCCAGCTCGGCCCCTGGACGGAACACCACAGCGCGCCCAGGCCGGCATCCCGCTCGCTGCACGAATTGGCCCGCGAACACTTGGAGAAACGCCCATGAGCGCCCGCGACAACATCCTCGCCAAGCTGCGCGGCAGTCTGCAGGGCACCCAGCCGCTGGCGGACACCTTCGACGAAGCCCTGGTGACCGAACCCTGGCGCTATCCGCCTGAAGAGCGTGTCGCCCGCCTGCGTACCCTGATGGAAACGGTGCATACCGAAACCCATTTGACCACCGCGGCGGACTGGCCGACGCTGGTCGAGCGCATCCTCGCCGAACGGGGGCTGGACCAACTGCTGATCGCCCCCGGCACGCCCCACGGCGCGCGCCTGGTGGAGCGCTGGCAGGGCGACGGCTCACCGCGCTGGAAGGCCTATGATCGCCCCGTGGAAGAATGGAAGGCCGAGCTGTTCAACGACACCCCGGCCAGCCTCACCGGCACCCTGGGCGCCCTGGCCGCCACCGGCAGCCTGGTGCTCTGGCCGGATCGCCAGGAGCCGCGCCTGATGAGCCTGGTGCCCCCGCTGCACATCGCCCTGCTCAGGGCCAGCACCGTGGTGGACAACTTCTACGAGCTGCAGCAACGGCACCGCTGGCAGGACGGCATGCCGACCAACGCCCTGCTGATCTCCGGGCCGTCCAAGACCGCCGACATCGAACAGGTGCTGGCCTATGGCGCCCACGGGCCCAAGGATCTGGTGGTGCTGATCGTCGAGGATGAGTGAGGGTTGTGGTTCCCCTCACCCCAGCCCTCTCCCTCAGGGAGAGGGGGCAGTTAACCCGCGTGGAAAACGCTACGCGGTTT
>NZ_BBIT01000018.1 GCF_000730625.1 Pseudomonas oryzihabitans NBRC 102199
AGGGGGAGAGGGGGTCGCTCGAGTGCCTTGACGTACCTCGGGCTGTTGGGCTTCGACGATGGAGTCGTCCCGACCCCACCTGCCTCAGCCCTCGATCCCCATCCGCCGTCTGGCGCGATGGGAAGAACCGTTGCGCACGGCCCAGCGCAGCACCGGGGCGGTGGCGCCTATGCCCGTGCGAATCAGCTGCCGTTGCAGCGGACCCTGGTGGAAACCCAGCTCCGCGCTGGCCCAATCGGGCAGCAGGTCGATGCCGGCCTGCATCATCAGGGCGCCGAAGGGCTTGGCCAGGGCGCTGGGCGCGGGCGCCTGCAGCAATACCCGGCAGACCTCGCGGCTGCGTTCGTCGCACACCAGCTGCGGGCGGATCGCCTGGTAGTAGGCGGCTATCTCCGCTCGGGAGCGGGGCACGTCGGTCGCGCCCAAGCGTTCGGCGACCAGGGCGATTTCGGCGTAGTAGCGATCCTGTTCGGCCCCCGGCAGCCGGGGATCGAAATAGCGCAGATAGGCCGCCAGGAAGTGACTGACCTCGGCCACATGGACCCAGGTCAGCAGCGCCGGGTCTTCGGCGCTGTAGGGGCGGCCGTCGGCGGCCTGGCCCCGGATATGCCGGTGGATGGCCTTGACCCGGGCGATCAGTCGCTCGGCATCGCCGCGGCTGCCAAAGGTGGTGGCGGCGATGAACTGACCGGTACGCCGCAGGCGGCCGAGCATGTCTTCGCGAAATTTCGAATGGTCCCAGACCCCGGCCAGGGCCAGCGGGTGCAGGGTCTGCATGAGCAGGGCGGCGATGCCACCGATCAGCATGCAGGTGAAGTCGCTGTGCACCCGCCAGGGCAGGCTGCCAGGCCCGAACAACCCAGGGTCGCCCGGTGGTTGCTCGTAGTCGACCTCGCCCAGGGCCAGTCCGGTAAGGCTCATCACCTGCTGTTCGATACGGCTGCGGATCCGCTCCATGGACTAGCGCGGCAGCAGGTAGAGCGCCGCGTACTGCAGCAGCATGATGGTCTTGCCATCCAGCAGCCTGCCGTCGCGGGCCATGGCCAGGGCCTCGTCGAAGGGCAGTTCCAGCAGCTCGATGTCCTCGCCTTCCTCGTGCAGTCCACCGCCGTCGGCGATGCGTTGGTCGGCGCGGTATTCACCGGCGAAGAAGTGCAACAACTCGGTCACCGAGCCGGGACTCATGAAAGCGTCGAACAGGTGCTGGACGTTGTCCAGGCGATAGCCGGTCTCTTCCTCGACCTCGGCCTTGATGCGCGCTTCGGGGGCGGCCGCGTCGAGCAGGCCAGCGGGGGTCTCCACCAGCAGGCCGTCGTCCAGACCGTTGCCCAGGGTCGGCAGGCGGAACTGGCGGATCAGCAGCACGGTGCGCCGCTCGCGGTCGTACAGCAGGATGGTGGCGCCGTTGCCGCGGTCGTAGGTCTCGCGGGTCTGGCGTTGCCAGCTGCCGTCGCGGCGCAGGTAGTCGAAGGTGGTCTTCTTCAGCAGGCCCCAGTCCTGGGAAAGGGTCTCGACCTGCTGGATGCGAATGCGGGAGGTGTCGGGCATGGGGGCTCGTCTGGACAGGAGGCGTCGGGCCACGGTAGCAGAAGCGCTGCCTTTCTGAGGCATGCCCCGTGACCCCGGGTTCCACCCTGTCGTGAGGACGGCAGACCGCCGACGTCTAGAACCAGCGGTCGTTCTTCTTGCGACCCCGCGTCATGGACGGCAGGATCAGGCCGGCCAGCAGGCCGGCGCCGGCGATGCTGCCGCCGTAGACCATGTACTGCATCAGCGCCTGCTTGTTCTCGTTGCCGAGCTTGGCCTGGGTGCTGCGCAGTTCGGACTGGGCCTGGGTGAGCTGGGCGTCGAGGTCCTTGCGGCGGCTCTCCAGTTCGTCGATCTGCTTCTTGCGCGAATCCAGGGTCTCCTGCATGCCCTGGACGCGATTCTTCCAGCTGTCGTCGATGGTCTTGAGCTGGCCGCTCAATTCGGCCACCTGCTGTTCCAGCTGCGGCAGGCGCTCGGCCTGGCCGGGCTTGGCCTGCAGATCGGCATTGGGAATCCAGACGGTGCTGCCGCCTTCACCGCGCACCTGGCTGTAGTCGCCCTGTGTGCTGATCAGCTCGACCTTCTGCCCGGACTTGAGGGTGCCGACGATGCGATAGCCATCGGTGGGACCACTGCGGACATAGGTGGTCAGGCTGTCGCTGACCCAGCGGGCAGTGCCTTCCTGGGCCACGGCGGTGCCGGCCAGGGAAGCGAGGGAGGCAGCCAGGCAGAGGCCGAGATGCGGTAGGCGGGAGAGCAGGCGAGTTGGGGACATGGGCATGATCGGGTCTGTATGCATGAGCTGAAAAGATGAAGGCCGTGATGAGCAAGCCGGATTATTGTGGGGCAGTACCCTAGCAAGCCGCCGCGATCTATCCGCCAACCCGTAGCGCCCTCTGTTCGAGACGGTGAAGCAGTTCAAGCTTTGGCGGCGGAAAGCGACGGCCAGTGTCATCTTGCCGCCATGGGGTAGGCGGTAAAAGCGGCAAAGCCGTTCAGGATCTTGCAGCGGCGGTTCAGAGCCGATGGAGCAGATCCAGACTCAGGGCCGCGAGCGCGCCCAGGCCGGCGCAGCCAAAGGCCAGCGCCTTGCCCCACCAGCGTTTCCAGGCGATCGCGCCGGCCACCATGCCCACCCCGCAGAGCAACAGGCCGGACTTGAGATAGAAGTCGGACCAGGCGAGCAGCTGATCGATGAAGTCGAAGAGGTCTTGGAATTCCTGCGGCATGGGGCCTCCTGGCGCGCTGGCGCTATTGAGTCGCCGGGGCCGCGGTCGTTCCCTGGCAGTCCGCCGCCAGCAATCGTTCCGCCGAACCCTGGTCGCCCGGCTGGCTGCCCGCGCGGCCGGCCAGCAGCAGGAACTGGCGGCTGGCGTCCCGGCTCGGCAAGGCCACCACCGCCAGTGACAGCCGTAGATCCGGCAGCGGATAGGGCGGCCGGTTGGCCAGGGCGTGGAAGAAATCCGCGGCCAGCAACTGGGTTTCGCTTAGCCGCCGCGCCTGATAAAGACTGCCCGCCAGCGCCTTTGGCAGCGCGCGCCAGTGTTCGTCCAGAGCGGGCGCCAGCGGCAGGAGCTGCGCGCGTACTTCGGGCCGCAGACAGGCCAGGTGCACATGCAGCTGATCCTGGCTACGCCCGCTGGGGGCATTGAGGGCCAGGGCGATCCGCTCGTCCGCCACCGGCGCCCGGCCCCAGGCGCTCAGGTACCAGCGCTGGCGCCAGGCCAGACCGAACCAGTTGGGTTGGCCGGGCTGCCACAGCGCCGGACTTTCCAGCCCGCGCAGAGGCCGCAGCGGGACCAGAATGAAATGCTGTCGCTCACCCGGCGCGCGCAGCATGGCGAAGCCGGGATCCGCCACCACCTGGCGACAGGGCGCCGCCAGACCGGTGAGCCGGGCATTGGGCACGCAGAGCCCGGTCGTGACCTGGCGCAGCAGGTCGCGGCTGGCACAGCCCGTCAGCGCCATGCCCAGCATCAGCAGCGGCAACAGGCGCCACCACGACGAGCGGACGCGGCTCGGCAGCGAACAACTGCGCGCGCGGCGCTTCCAATGGCTATCAGGGCAACGCACTGGGAGATCAGTCATGGCCAATGGTTGGGCCGGAGACGGCGCGGTTCAGGAACAGATCGACAGCACGGTGGACGATGCGGTGCAGCGCGCCCGCAGCCGTCTGCATCGGGGCGCGAGCCTCACCCATTGCGAGGAATGCGGCGACGCCATCCCCGAAGCACGCCGCCAAGTGGTACCGGGCGTGCGCCTGTGCATCCGCTGCCAATCCGAGCAGGACGCCGAAGACCAACGCGCCGGCGGCTACAACCGGCGGGCGAGCAAGGACAGTCAGTTGCGCTAGGGCCGAAGCAGTCTTCCGGTGCGTGAACGCCGGGCCGATTTCCAGCCACTGGCGCAGCCCCAGCTCGACGTCGCCCGGCATCAGGGCGCTGCCGGGATCTGCAGGCCGCGTTGCACCGCCGGGCGGGCGAGGAAGGCGTCGAGGGCGCGACGCACTTCGGGGAAGTCCTGAAAGCCGACCAGGTCGGCCACCTGGTATACCTCCAGCAGGGCGCGGATCCAGGGGAAGGTGGCGATGTCGACGAGGCTGTAGTCCGCGCCCAGGATCCAGGCGCGGCCCTTGAGCTGGCCATCCAGCACGCCGAGCAGGCGCCGGGCTTCGGCTGCATAACGCTCGCGGGGACGGGGGTCCTCGATGTCCTTGCCGGCGAATTTGGT
This sequence comes from Pseudomonas oryzihabitans NBRC 102199, assembly GCF_000730625.1. Lineage (GTDB taxonomy): Bacteria > Pseudomonadota > Gammaproteobacteria > Pseudomonadales > Pseudomonadaceae > Chryseomonas > Chryseomonas oryzihabitans. The sequence continues at coordinate 4,261 of NZ_BBIT01000018.1, forward strand.
GAAGAAGCCGAGCTGGCCGAACATGGGACCGATGCCGCCCATCTGGAACATCAGCCACTGGATGGCCTGGTAGCGCCGTGCCGGATCCTCCGGCAGCAGGCGCCCGGTCTTTTCCGCGAGATAGAGCAGGATGGCGCCGGATTCGAACAGCCCCAGGGGTTCGCCGCCAGGGCCGTCGGGGTCGAGGAGGGCGGGGATCTTGTTGTTGGGGCTCAGGGAGAGGAATTCCGCGGTGTGCTGGTCGTCCTTACCGAAATCGATGCGATGCACCTCGTAGGGCAGGCCGAGTTCTTCCAGCAGGATGGCGACCTTGACGCCGTTGGGCGTGGGCAGCGAATAGAGTTGCAGGCGCTCGGGATGCCGGGCCGGCCAGCGGTGGGTGATGGGAAAGCGCGACAGATCGGCCATGGTGGACTCCTGGCAAGGGGGCGGTTCTGGTGAGACCGGCCGGCGCGGCCCGGGTTGCCGGGCCTCGAGCGAAGCGGAACTTAGCGCGATGCCCACCTCTCCATCTGAGGAGTGCCTTCAGCCCCGCACCGAGGATTTCCCATGCTTCCCCACAGCCAGCAGGGCAGCGGTTCGCCCACCTTCGTGCTCATGCACTTTCTCGGTGGCTCGCACCGCACCTGGTTTCCCACCGCCCCCTACCTGGATGGCGAACACCGCTGCGTGGCGCTCAATACGCCGGGCTTCGGCGACGCCGCCGAAGTCGAGGGCTACAGCGTGGCCGAGATGGCCGATCAGGTGGATGCCAGCATCCGCGCCCTGGGTCTTACGCGTTGCATCCTGGTCGGCCATTCGATGACCGGCAAGGTGGCCGTGGTGCTGGCGGCGCGGCGACCGGACTATCTGGTCGGGCTGATCCTGGTAGCGCCTTCGCCGCCCGGACCGCAGCCCATGAGCGAGGCGGATCGCGATGCCCAGCGCGCCTATGGCAAGAGCCGGGCGGAAGCCGAGGCCTTCGTCGACGAATCCAGCGCCCACCGCCTGCCCGATGCCATCCGCGAGGTGGTGATCGCCGATGCCCAGCGGCTGAATCTGCAGGCCTGGCGCGCCTGGGTCGATCACGGCAGTCGCGAGGACTGGAGCGAGCGGATCGACACCCTGGACTATCCGGTGCTGCTGGTCTGCGGCGCAGACGACCAGCAGGTGCCGGGGCCGGACGAGCAGCGCCGCACCACCCTGGCGGCCTTTCCCAACAGCCGCCTGGAGGTCATTCCCGGCGCCGGCCACCTGATGCCGCTGCAGACGCCCCAGGCCCTGGCGCGACTGATGCTCGACTTCGCCCGGGAGCTCTGACCGGTGGATTCGCTGACCCAGGCCGTGCTCGGCGCCACCGTCCAGACCGCGCTCCTGGGTCGCTGGCAGGGGCGGCGCGCCATCCTCTATGGCGCCGCCCTGGCCACCCTGCCGGATCTCGATGTGGTCATCGACTACGGCGATGCGGTCAAGGAGATGACCTATCACCGCGGCTTCAGCCATTCGCTGTTCGTGCTGACCGGACTGGCGCTGTTGCTGACGGGGATCTGCGGTCGCTGGCGCGATCCCGGCTACAGCCAGGGACGCCTGTTCCTGACGCTCTGGCTGGTGCTGGTCACCCATCCCTTGCTGGATGCCTTCACCACCTATGGCACCCAGTTGTTCTGGCCGCTGCCGACGACCCCGGTGGCCTGGTCCAGCGTCTTCATCATCGATCCGCTCTATACCTTGCCGCTGCTGGTGGCGGTGCTGGCCGGGCTGCTGGTCGGCCCGCGCGGACGCTCGCCGCGGCTGGCCGTGGCGGCGCTGGCGTTGTCCACCGTCTATCTGGGCTGGACCCTGGTGGCCAAGTACGCCGCCGAGCGCCAGGTGCGCCAGGTACTGGCGGCCCAGGGACAGGCGGATGCCCGCCTGTTCAGCGCGCCGCTGCCGTTCACCAGCCTGCTCTGGCGGGTCATGGTGGATGACGGACCCGAGCGCTACCGGGAGACCTGGGTGGGACTGTTCGACGATCGCCCACCCGCCTTGATCCCGCTGCCTCGGGGTGGCGAACTGGCGCCGATCCTCGCCGATTCGTCGGCCGAGCAGCGGCTGCGCTGGTTCACCGATGACTGGCTGCGCTACGACCGTCTGGGCAACGACCTGGTGGTGACCGATCTGCGCCTGGGCGCCACCGGCTACCACACCTTTCGTTTCGTCCTGGCTCAGCGGGAGGCGAGCGGTTGGCGACTGGTCGCCGAGCCGTCGTTGTGGCCGCGCGAGCGAGGGGGCCGCGAGCAACTGGCGGTGGTCTGGCGCAGACTCTGGCATCCGGAGCTGCCATCGCCAGTGGCGGACTGGGCCGCGCGACTGTCGCGCCTGCCGGACTGACGCCAGGCCTCCAGCAGCAGTCGCCACCAGGGGCGCCGGGCCTCGCACAGGGCGGTATGGCGGTCCAGGCCGACATCGGCCAGTTCCCGATCGGTAAGCTCCGGCAGGATACGGCGGGTGGTCAGCTGGCGCTGGAACAGCAGCCAGCAACCGCTGGCGCGCGTCTGGTCGTGAAGGCTGGGGTCTCTGGGCATGGTGTCTCTCCTGGGCTGTCTCCATGCTCCGCCGCCAGCCGCTTCAGGGGCAGATCCAGGCCGATGGGTTGTCCGCCATACAGCTGCCTTACAGCGCTCAGCTGTATGGTGCACGGCGTGGCCATCTGTATGGCGCGCGATGCCTGTCTGCGCCGCTATAGTCCGGGCATGAATCGCTATCAGCTGTTGGCCGATGCCCTCGGCCGCCGTATCGAGCAGGGCCTCTACCGACCGGGCGAACGCCTGCCGTCGGTGCGCGCCCTGGCCCAGGAGCACGGGGTCAGTCTGGCCACGGTGCAGCAGGCCTATCGGCTGCTGGAAGACCGCGGCCTGGTGGAGCCCCGGCCCAAGTCCGGCTATTTCGTCCGCTTGGAGCGACGCGCCATCGAATTGCCGCGGGTGACCCGGCCGGCGCGCTGGCCGGTGGAGGTGTCCGGCTGGGAACCGGTGCGGGAGCTGATGACCTCCACCCCGGATTCGGTGCGGGTGCAACTCGGCCGCGGCCTGCCGGATACCGAGGCGCCGACCCTGGCCCCCTTGCTCGCCGGCATGGCACGCCTGGCGCGGCGGCCGGGCAATGCTGGGCTGTCCTACGACAGCATCCAGGGCGTGGCGGCGCTGCGCGAACAGGTGGCGCGGCTGCAGCTGGACGCCGGCTGCGTGCTCACCGCCGATGACATCGTCATCACCAGTGGCGCCCACGAGGCGCTGGCCATCGCCCTGCGCGCCACTTGCCAGGAGGGCGACATCGTCGCGGTGGATTCGCCGACCTTTCACGGGGTGATGCAGACCCTCAAGGGCCAGGGGCTCAAGGCGCTGGAGATCCCTACCGATCCGCGTACCGGCATCAGCCTGCCGGCGCTGGAGCTAGCCCTGGAGCAGTGGCCGGTGCGGGCCATCCAGCTCACCCCCAGCTGCAACAACCCCCTGGGCTACTGCATGCCCGAGGCGAACAAGCGCCAGCTGGTGGCGTTGGCGCGCAAGCATGACCTGGCGGTGATCGAGGACGATGTCTACGGCGACCTGCTCTACAGCTATCCCCGGGGCCGGGCGCTCAAGGCCTTCGACGAAGACGACCGGGTGGTGCTCTGCAGTTCCTTTTCCAAGACCCTGGCGCCGGGTCTGAGGGTCGGCTGGGTGGCGCCCGGGCGCTATGCCGAGCGCATCCTGCACCTCAAGTACATAGGCACCGGCTGCACCGCGCCCCAGCCGCAACTGGCCATCGCCGAATTCATCGCCGCCGGTCACTACACCGTGCACGTCCGGCGCATGCGCGCCCAGTACCAGCGCAATCGCGACCTGATGAGCGCCTGGGTGCAGCGCTACTTTCCCGCCGGTACCCGGGTCAGCCAGCCCCAGGGCAGCTTCCTGCTATGGGTCGAGTTGCCCGAGGCCTGCGACAGCCATCGACTCAATCGCGAGTTGCTCGCCCAGAGCGTGCAGATCGCCTGCGGCAGCATCTTTTCCGCCTCGGGCAAGTACCGTAACTGTCTGCGCCTGAACTATGCCCAGGCCCAGCGTCCAGGGATCGAGGAGGGCGTACGGCGCGTGGGCGAAGCCGCCTGCCGACTGCTCGACGAGGCGCTGCCGCGGTCGCTGGCGACGCTGGCTTAGCCGAGTTCGGCGATCTCGCTGCAATTGCGCCCGCGATGCTTGGCCCGGTAGAGGGCGGCATCGGCTTGCGCCAGCAAGCGGACCGGGACGCCTTCCGCCAGGCGCGGCGTCACCGCCACGCCGAAGCTGGCGGTGACCGGCAGCGCCTCGGTCGGGCCGACGGCGAAGGGCGTGTCGGCGATGCCCTGGCGCAGGCGCTCGGCCAGTGCCAGGGCGTCGGCCGGTTGGGCCACGTCGGCGAGCACGGCGAATTCCTCGCCACCGATCCGGGCGATGCGATCGCCAGGGCGCAAGAGTTCGCGGCAGCGCTGCGCCAGTTGTTGCAGCAGCAGATCGCCGGCGGCATGGCCGTAGGTGTCGTTGATGCGCTTGAAGTGATCGACATCGAAGGCGATCGCCGCCAACTGCCCGGGCGTGCTGGTCACCCCCTGCGCCAGTTCGCGTTCGAAGGCGCGGCGATTGGCCAGGCCGGTGAGGTAGTCGGTCTCCGCGCGGATGCCCAGTTCGGCGATCAGGGCGTCGCGCTCCTCGCGCAGCCGGTCGGCCTGCAGCAGTTCGTCCTCCAGCTGGGCGAAGGCGGCGAACAGGGTGCGCGGATCGTCTTCGGCCACCGTCCCCAGCGGTCGGGCGCGCCGGCTGAGGCTGAGCAGCCGCTGGGTATTGGCCAGCAGCGGCGTCAGCAGGCGCTGCTTGAGCAGCAGCAGGCCGGTGCCCAGCGCCAGCAGGATGCCCACCGCTGCGGCGATGGTCAGCAGCAGCCGCAGCTGGGCCTCGCGGGCCAGGGCGTCGGCTTCCTCGCGGGCCAGGCTCAGGGCTTCGTCGCGCAACTCCAGGATGCTGACCATGGTCGGGACATAGCCCCGGGCGAAGCTGGCCGCACTGGGCGCCGTGCCGGTCGCCAGGGCGGCGAGGGTCTGGTGGTACCAGTCCAGGCCTTCGCCCAGGTAGCGCTCCTGCACCTGCACGAAACGATCGCGTTCGGGGCGACCGGGGGCCAGATTGAGATTGCTACGCAGGAGGTCCATCAGCTGGTTGATGCGGCCCTGGGTCTGCAGCAACTGGACCTGTTCCGCGCCGCTGGGCAGGCGCTGCGCCTGCAGCGCGGGGGTCAGCAGCGAGCCCAGGCGTCCGGCGGTGTCGCGCAGGCGCGCGGCCAGCTTTGCATTGACCAGGTAGATGGCCACGGCCGGGCTGCGCTGGATGAGGTCGTGCAGGGTGAGGTCGGCGGTGATGAAGTTGCTGTCGAGGGCGCGGAACATGCCCTGGACCAGGGTGGCGATGTCCTGGGGCACGGGATCGTCGGGCGTGGCCCAGAGGCGCTGGTCGACCCGGGCACGCGCCTGCAGCAGCGCCTGATAGCCGTTTGCCGCCTGCTCGGCGGTCACGCTGCATTGCTGGCAGTCCTGCAGCAGGTCTTGCAGACGAGCGAAGCGCTGATCGCTCAGGGCTCGGGCGCGCGCCAGCTCACGGCTATCGCCACCACGACCGCCGAGCAGGGCATTGGTCGGGCCACGCTCGGCGGAGACGGCTTCCACCAACCGCAGCGCCTCTGCGTAGACCGGCAACTGATCCCGGGTCAGGCGCATGCCTGTCGAATTCTCATGGGCCTGCCGCACGAGCAGGGCCATGCCGCAGGCAGTGGCGAGCGAGGTCACCACCAGCAAGGCATTGATCAGTCGATTGAGGTGAACGGTCAGCAGAAAACGGCCAGACATCAGGCGACACCGAAGCGAGCATGCCCAGGAGGCGAGCCGATTCCGGACAGCGGGGGGAGTCAGGCTCTCAAGGTGCGCCGATCTTAAAAGGTCTAGCTTTCAAAACGTATACAGGCGGGGGCGGGCGGATTGGTTATTGCGTAAACGGTCGTGCCGGGAGCACGAGTGGCATGGCGATCACGAAACCTTGTCAGGCAGACGAGGTAGTACCCACCCTCTACACTGGCGCTTTTCGCGAGGTCCTGCCATGCCACCCCGTATCTATCTTGCCGGCCCCGAGGTCTTTCGTCCCGACGCCGTCGCCCAGGGCGAGGCACTCAAGGCACTGTGCGCCCGTCACGGCTGCACGGGCCTGTTTCCACTGGACAATGCCATTCCCCCGGAGCTGACCGAGCCGGGGGCGCAGGCCGCCTGGATCTATCGGGCGAATCTGGCGCTGATCAGGCAGGCCGATGGCGTCCTGGCCAGCCTGGACTTCTTTCGCGGCGCCGAGCCTGACAGCGGCACCTGTTTCGAGGTGGGCTACGCCGTCGCCCTGGGCAAGCCGGTGGTCGGCCATGTGCCGGAAGCGGGCAGCCTGGCCGAGCGGATTCGCGCCCGCCATCCCGAGTGGGTGGGCAAGGGGCTGCTGGACCGTGATGGCTGGACGCTGGAGGAATTCGGCCTGCCGCTCAATCTGATGCTGGCGGTGCCGGCCAGCATCGTCGTCGGGGGCCCGGAGGAGGCCCTGGCGGTATTGCGCGAGCGGCTGGGCTAGCGGGGCGGGGGCGTGCAGCCCTCTCCCAGAGGGGAGAGGGCTGGTTGGCGGTCAGGACAGTGGAAAAGGCTGCGCCGTTTTCCACGCTACGGGGCCTCGGGCCGGGGAGAAGCGCGGTTGCAGCGGAGTCAGCCGTGCGCCAGGGCCGCCAGTTCGTCCAGTCCGCTGTGGCCATCGGCATAGGCCGCACGGAAGCTGTCGCGCTGCTGCCAGCGCGCCCAGAAGGCCGCCAGATGCTCGAAGCGCTCGTCCAGCGGCGTCTGGTTGGTGGGGAACTTGGAAAAGGCGATGGCGGTGCACAGGGTAATGTCGGCGAAGGTCGGCGCTGCGCCGCCCAGTAGCCACTCGCGCCCGTCGGCCAAGTGCCGATCCACCAGCGCGGCGTGCATCAGAGCTTCCTTGCGGCAATGCTCGCCCCATTGCGGGTTATGGGTCAGCTCGAGCTTGTGGCCGAGGCCTTCGTGCTGCACATGGAACATGGTCACGATGCGATAGAGCACATGGACGAAGATGCGGTCGTTCCACATGGCGTCCTGGCCCTGCTCCAGCGGCGTTTCGCCCATGACCTTGCGCCCGGGATGGCTGTTGTCCAGATAGCGGGCGATGGCCGCGCTCTCGGCCAGGTAGCCGCCTTCGGCCAGTTCCAGGGTCGGGGTCTCGCCCCAGGGATTGCGCTTGAGGTGCTGCCACTGGCGTTGCTCGCCTTCGGGCGCCATCTTCAGGATGACCTCCTCGAACTGATCGGCGATGCCCTTTTCATGGATGAACAGCCGCAGCCGTTGCGGGTTGGGGAAGGCGGACGGCGAGGTGAAGAGGCGTAGCTTGGCCATGGCGGGCTCCGGAAGGGACAGTGACGCAACATGCGACTGCGGGCGGTCGTGCCGCGTTCGTCTGAGGTGACCAAGAATGCCGGGCCAGGGCGGGGGAGCAACAGCCAACTCGCTGTATGCCCTCCATGCAAAGAGTCGATTGGTCAGGCCGGCGTTTGGCTCACGAGGCTGGCGACGATCCGTTCGCGCAGCCAGGCATGGGCGGGATCGCGGTGCAGGCGTTCGGGCCAGAGCAGCAGCATGTCGAAGCCCGGGATGGCCAGGGGTGACGGCTGGACCTGCAGGCCGGGATGATTCAGGGCGATCTGGGCGGGCAGCAGGGCCACCAGATCGCTGACCAGCAGGACACTGGCCAGGGTGGCGAAGTGGGGCACCGACAGCACCACCCGCCGCGCGCGGCCCTGTTCCGCCAGCAACCGATCGGTGACGCTGGCGAAGCCGCCGCCGCTCGGCGAGACCAGCGCCTGATCCAGTTGGCAGAAGGTGTCCAGGGACACAGGTTGCTGCAGGGCCGGATGGCCGCGCCGGCCCGCCAGCAGATAGTGTTCGGTGAACAGCAGGCGCTGGCGCAGACCCGCTGCGGCGGTATCGGCCACATCCAGTGCCAGGTCCAGGTGATCCCCCTCCAGCTGTTCGGCGAGCAACGCTGGCTTCTTGTCCAGCAGCGCCAGGCGGATACCGGGCGCTTGCTGACGCAGGTCAGCCAGCAGCGGGGTGAGCAGGGAGGTTGCACTATGGTCGCTGGCGGCGATGCGCCAGGTTCGCTCGGCGCGGGCCGGTTCGAAGGGGGCGGCCGGTGCCAGGGCGTCTTCCAGCGCAGCCAGTGCCTGGCGCAACGGCTCGCGCAGGGCCTCGGCACGCGCCGTGGGGCGCATGCCGCGGGGACCCGGCAAGAGCAGGGGATCTTCGAGCACCTGGCGCAGTCGGCCGAGTTGCAGGCTGACGGTAGGCTGCGCCAGGTTGAGCCGGCGTGCGGCGCGGGTCACGTTGAGTTCGGCGAGCAATGCGTCGAGGGTGACCAGCAGATTGAGGTCGAGGCGCCTTAAGCTATTGTGCATGGCAATGGCTGCTGTTTCGGCAATTCATTTTCAGCATAGCGCGACCGCTTCTAGTCTAGGCACCTCTTTCTCACGAGGTGATCACCATGAAGGTCCTGCTGGTCTACGCCCATCCCGAACCCCGGTCGCTCAACGGCGCGCTGCGCGACTTCGCCGTGGCCCATCTGCAGGCGGCCGGCCATGAGGTCCAGGTCTCCGATCTCTATGCCATGGATTGGAAGGCCACCCTGGATGTAGCGGACGCCCCGCACCTGGCATCCGGCGAGCGTTTCGATGCGGTCCTCGATTCCCAGCGCGCCTATGCCAGTGGTGGACAACCGGCGGATATCGCCGCCGAGCAGGCCAAGCTGCTATGGGCCGATGTGCTGATCCTGCAATTTCCGCTGTGGTGGTTTTCCCTGCCGGCCATCCTCAAGGGCTGGGTGGAGCGGGTCTATGCCTGTGGCTTCGCCTATGGGGTGGGCGAGCACAGCGATAGCCACTGGGGCGATCGCTACGGCGAAGGCACCCTGGCCGGCAAGCGCGCCATGCTGGTGGTGACCTGTGGCGGCTGGGAATCACACTACAGCGCGCGTGGGATCAACGGGGGCCTGGATGACATCCTCTTTCCCATCCAGCACGGCATCCTCTTCTATCCCGGTTTCAGCGTGCTGCCGCCGTTTCCGGTCTATCGCACGAGCAAGGTCGACGCGGTCGCCTTCGAGCGGCTGTGCCAGGCCTATGGGGCACGGCTGGATGGGCTGGCCACGGACACGCCCCTGGCGTTCCGGCGACAGAATGGCGGGGACTACGAGATTCCGGCGCTGACCCTGAAGCCCGAGCTGGCGCCGGGGCGGACGGGGTTGGGGGTTCATCTGCGGGAGGAGTGAGGGTTGGCGCGGCCTGGTTTCCGTGGCTCGGGGCTCAACGGCGGGGCTGGGCCTGGGGTGGTGTTGGGCTTCGCTACGCTCAACCCAACCTACGATGCTTCCCCTACCCCAGCCCTCTCCCAAGGGGAGAGGGGGCGGTTACATGCAGTGCATGGACTGCAGCGAAGTTGGCCTGGTCGAGACAGTGGAAAACGCTACGCGGTTTTCCACGCTACGAGCTGTAGGGTGGACGACGGCGCAGCCTCGTCCACGCGAATCTCACAAGGCAAGCCTCAGTTGGCTCTCTTGCTGTCCACCTGATCCAGACGGCCGCCGCGGAAGGTGAGGAAGTACAGCATGCCGTTCCAGGGGCCGTAGGCCCATTCCTCGACGAATTCCACCTGGCGATAGCCGTAGCCATCGGTGACCTGGCGTTCGCCCAGCGGCGTGACGCTCAGCGGATCGCCGCACTTGCCGCGGACCTCGTGGGTGGTGGAGCCGGTGGAGACCAGGGCGCTGCCGCAGCGCAGCGACGCGGCCTGACTGGTGCCGGTGGCGAGCAGGAGCAGCAACAGCAGGGGGCGCAGGTTCATTGGCGCTGGAACTCGATGCGAGAGAGGCGGTTGGCTTCGAAGGTGAGGATGTAGTTGGCGCCGTTCTTCGGGCCGTACACCCATTCTTCGATCACCGCCTCGCGGCGTTCGTTGCGGCCCAGTTCGTAGCCCACCAGGTCGCGATGGGCGGGTTCGCCGCATTTCTGCAGCACTTCGAAGGCGCGATCACCCCGGCTGACCAGGGCGTTGCCGCACCTCATGGAATCGGCGGCGGCGCCGGTGGCGACCAGCAGGGTGAAGGCGGCGAGCAGGCAACGCATGGGGGTCTCCTGACCGGTCAGAGCACCCCGAGCTGCAACTGCGCGGCCGTGGGCGATTCGCCGGATTGGGCTTGAGTGCTGACGTCCAGCAGATAGACCCGCTGGGCGTCCAGTTTCGCCGTGTCCACCAGGTAGGTCTTGATGGCGCCCGCGCGCTGCTGGGCCAGGCTGCGCAGGAGGCCGTCGTTGCCGCTCCAGGCTTCGAGCACCGCCTGGCGCAGGCGCGCCGTGCGGGTGGCATCGTCAAGACTATCCCATTCCTGCGGCGGTTGCGCCTGCAGTCGCAGGCGGTACAGGCCTTCCAGCAGGGGCGCGCGCATGTCGGCGGGCACCTGCAACTGGCTGGGATCGGCCGGGACCTTGTCGCCGCGACGCTGCAGCAGGTTGAAGTACTGGGTCTGGAAGTCCTTTTCCAGCTGGCTGGCGGCCAGGGCGCGCCCGTCGCTGGCGGCGCCGGCATGCCCCTTGACCTCCACCGTCAGCTGCGGCCGCTGGCGCAGGGCCGCGGCCAGCTTGTCCAGCTCGCCGCGGGCCTGGGCCGAGAGGCTGGTGCTGCCGGGGGCGAAGTCGATGGCGCTGAGATCCGCCTCGTGCCCGCCGACCAGTCCCGCCAGCATGCGGAAGGGCGCCTGGACGGCGCGGCTGAGCACATTGCGCAGGGTCTGCCAGACCACCGGCATGACGCTGAAGTTGGGGTCGGCGAGATTGCCCGCCACCGGCAGGCGCAGGTCGATGCGACCGTGGCTGTCCTTGAGCAGGGCCACCGCCAGGCGCACCGGCAGGTCCACGGCGTCCTTGCTGTCCACCCGCTCGCCCAGTTCCAGCTGGTCGAGCACCACGTGGTTCTGCGCCTGCAGCTTGCCGTCGTCGATGCGGTATTGCAGATCCAGGTCGAGGCGCCCCTTGCGCACCGCGTAGCCGGCGAACTTGCCGGTATAGGGCGACAGGGTGGTGAGTTCGACCTGGCGGAAATAGGCGGTCACGTCCAGCTGCTGCAGGGGATCGAGGGGATCGAGGCGGCCCTTGATCTCCACCGGGGCGAAGCGATCGACCTTGCCGGCGAGGTGGATGTCGGCCGGCTTGGAGGCGGCGGTGTCCAGGGTGCCGATGCCGCCTTCCAGGGACTGGATGTTGGTGGCGAAGCCGGGCTTCAAGCTGTTGTCGGCGAAGTCGGCGCTGCCGTCCCTGATGCTTACCCCGCCGATGCGGATCTGCAGCGGTGGCGAGCTGTCCTTCGACTCGGTTTTCGGCTGGGGGACCAGCAGGGCGCTGAAGTTGTTGCTGAGGTCCTCGTTGATCACCAGAGTGCCATAGGGCTTTTCCAGGTCGATCCTGTCGATCACCAGCCGCTTGCCCAGTTCGAAGGCGATGCCCTGCACGTCCAGCCGCTGCCAGCGCATGAAGTCCTGCTGGTGCAGGGTGTCGAGCACATGCACCTGGGTGACCTGCGCCGCGCCGCTGACGGTGAGGCCCAGGGGTTCGCCCGGGGCCAGGGCCACCTTGAGCCGGCTGGCCAGCTGGCCGCTGCGGATCTCCAGGCGCACATAGGGGCTGAGATAGGGCTGGGCCTGGCGCAGGTTGAGTTCGTCGATGCCGATGTCGAAGCTGCCCTGCAACGGTGTCAGCGCCAGCTGGCCATCGGCGGTGATGCGCCCGCGATCACCCAGGGTGGTCTTGAGCGCCAGGTCGAAGGGCTTGCTGCCGGCGCTGTCGAAGCCTTTCACGGCCAGGTCCAGGCCACTGAAGTAGAGACTGGCCGGCTCCTGGGGCACGCGGTCCACCAGGTGCAGCTGGTTGTCGCTGAGCTGGGCGTCGTCGAGGCGCACGCGCCAGCCCGGGCCGCCGCTGCTCGGGGCGTCGCTGGCGGGGAACAGCCTCTGCCAGTCGAGACTGCCATCCTGCTCGCGATTGCCCCAGGCATCCAGGCCGTTGCCGCGCAGGCGGGCGATGCTGACCTCGCGCTTTTGCAGATCCAGGGCGATGCCCTCGGCGGCCAGGTGCTTGAAGCTGGCCTTGGGTTCGGCATTCACCGCCTGCACGGCGACGTCGTCCAGCGCCAGGCGGCCCTGGCTGAGTTGCAGTTGCAGCGTCTTGCTCAGGTCCAGGCGGTAGTGGGCGCTGGCTTCCAGCCGCCCCTTGCCCAGTGCCAGTGGCAACTGGTTACGCACATAGGGCCACCAGGGCGCGAGGCTGACGCCCTTGAGGGTCAGGTCGCCTTCGCTGCGCAGCGGCAGGAGATCCAGGCTGCCCTTCCAGGTGAGCTGGCCGCCCTGGGCGGTGGTGGCGGTCAGTGCCAGCTGGCCGGGGGTGTCGCCGCTGCGGGTGCGGAACTCCTGCAGGGTGGCATCCAGGGGGGTGAAGGTGGCTTCCACCGGCTGGGCGCCCTGGGCGTCGAGGAAATGCAGGCGGCCCCCGACCAGGGCGATGCGCTCGATGTGCACCGGGAAGGGTTGGCCGGGCTCCGTGGCGGCCGGCGTCGGCGTGACGGGGGTAGCGGGCTCGCTGCGCCAGAGCTGGGCCAGATTGACCTGGCCGCCCTTGGCGATGCGCAGATCGACCTGGGGCTGGTCGAGGCGCACCTCGGTCAGGTGCAGGGTGCGCCGCCAGAGGCTGTCCCACTGCAGGTCGGCCGAGAAGCCTTCGGCGGCGATTACAGGATGCTCAGTCGGGCCGATCAGCAGCTTTTCGGCGTGCAGCTGCAGGGTGAAGGGATTGAACCTCAGCGCCTGCAGACTGGCCGGCTGGGTGAGGCGCTCGGCCAGCGTCTGGTTGAGGTAGTGCAGGGCGAGGCGCGGTCCGACCAGGAATCCGAGCAGACTGTAGAGGGCCAAGAGCACGAGCAGCACGAGGCTCGCTTTCACAATTCTGGACATGCAGGCATCTGGGACGGCGAAGGTGCCCGGATTATGGCACGGCGCCCCCGGCGACGAGGGCGGTGGCCGTCCCAAAAGCGCTGCTGGCTATGCGAGCCATCAGGGACACGACTACAGGAGCGGTTGCAGGATCGCTCACATTTTCGCCAACCCGGACGAGTGGAGCGGACGTACGACCGATCAGTGGTCAGGTGGATGGGAAGGCTTCTGGTAGTGGCGTCGGGGCCTTTTTCGAAGGCTCTAACACGGCACTTTGCCATGATCCGCCCGTCGCTCCGGATTAAGTTTGACTTAAGGACCGCCGACTAGTCTCGCGAACAGGTTGCATTCTCAGGGAGGGGAGGCGGTGACGGGCTCGACGGCTCGCGGCGTGACGACAGGACGGCCAGGGCAACCGCGAATCGAGAATCCGCGTCGCCGGGAGTAGCAGATGTCCAGTCCGATCCAGCTCCATTCCATCCAGAAGAAGATCCAGTTCCTGCGCACCACCTTCAGCTATGTCGGCTGGTCGCTGTTCGGTCTGCTGCTGTGGGACGTGGCGGTGACGGTGGACGCCATGCTGTTCGTCGAGGATCGCTTCGATCTGCCGCTGACGCCCCTGACCCTGCTGTGCTCGGCGCTGGTGGTGCTGATCAGCTTTCGCAACAGCAGCGCCTATGCCCGCTGGTGGGAGGCCCGTACCCTGTGGGGCGCCATGGTCAACAGCTCGCGCAGCTTCGGCCGCCAGGTATTGACCCTGATTGACGACCAGGGCAAGGCGCAGAATCGGGTCAAGGCGGTGCTCCTGCGTCGGCACATGGGCTATCTGCATGCCCTGCGCGCCCAGCTCAAGCGCCAGGATCCGGCCCAGGCGGCCGCGCCCTATCTGGCCCGTCATGAACTGGCGCTGGCCGAAGGCAGCCTCAACTTCGCCAACGACATCCTCGCCGGCACCGCCGAGCTGATCGCCAGCGAATACCGCCAGGGCCGGCTGGACAGCATCCGCCTGGCGCGGCTGGAAGAGACCCTGGTGGACATGTCCAACTGGCAGGGCGGCATGGAGCGTATCGCCAACACCCCCTTGCCCTATCCCTACGTCTGCTTTCCGCAACTGTTCAGCTTCCTGTTCTGCATCGCCATGCCGCTGGGCCTGGTCTCCACCCTCGGCTGGTTCACTCCGCTGGTGTCCACCGTGGTCGGCTTCATGCTGCTGGCCCTGGAGCGCATCGGTAGCGATCTGCAGGCACCCTTCGCCGACAGCCAGCACCAGATCACCATGGACAAGCTGTGCGCCACCATCGAGGCCAACCTGCTGTCGATGCTGCGGCCGCGCAGCGAAGAGGGCAGTGCGGTGGCCCTGGCCCAGCCCGAGGCCGACGCCGCGCCGAGCCGACGGGTGGCCTGACCGGCGGCGTCAGCCGGGGAGAGCGGGGCAGGTGGGACGGAAAACGTGCGGAAAGTCCCGCGCCAGAGGCATTTCTTTCGTGAGGGCACGGCACTAGCGCCGCTTCGTTCCGGTCACATTTTGCAATCTCCCCTGGCAGCGGTGGTTGGCTGGGGCCCAGCGGCGCTTGCCATGGGTCGCTGGCGGGCCGGGGCGAGAGGTGCCGTGGGACCTGCGTCCCGCGACCTATATCTCGCTACGGATGCCCGCTCATGTCCGAAACCCGTCTCCCGACCGCCGGGGCCAGCGTCGAACCCTCTCGCCGCGCGCGCCATGCCCTGGATGCCCTGAACTTCACCCTGGCCGACGTCCGCGATGGCCTGGGCCCCTATCTCGCCATCTACCTGATCGCCGTGCGCGGTCCGGGGGAGGGCTGGAACGAGGCCACCGCCGGTTTCATCATGACCCTGGCCGGCATCGCCGGGCTGATCGCCCAGACCCCCGCCGGCGCCCTGATCGACCGCACCCGCCACAAGCGCCTCATGGTCGGCGTCGCCGCCCTGGTGGTGACCCTCTGCAGCGTGCTGCTGCCCTTCGTCTCCAACTTCTACGTGGTGGCGGCCACCCAGTCGCTGGCCCACGCCGCGGCGGCCATCTTCGCCCCGGCGCTGGCGGCCATCACCCTGGGCATCGTCGGACCCAAGGCCTTCACCAAGCACATCGGCCGCAACGAGGGCTTCAACCACGCCGGCAACGCCGTCTCGGCGGCCCTGGCCGGTGGCCTGGCCTATTTCTTCGGTCCCACCGTGGTGTTCTGGCTGATGGCGTTGCTGGCCGCGGCCTCCATCGTCGCCATCGTCCGCGTACCCCAGGACGAGATCGACGATGACCTGGCCCAGGGGCTGGGCGAGGAAAACGGCGCCCGCGATGCCAAGCCGGTGTCGGCCTGGCAGGCGCTGCTGGCCAATCGCAAGCTGCAGCTGCTAGCGCTGCTGGCCGCCATCTTCCACCTGGCCAATGCCGCCATGCTTACCTCGGTCGGCCAGCAGCTGACCCATATCGTCGGCAAGGACAGCGCCACCTCGCTGGTGGCCGTCTGCATCGTCGCCGCCCAGTGCGTGATGGTGCCGGTGGCCATCCTGGTGGGGCGCAAGGCCGACGCCTTCGGGCGCAAGCCGATCTTTCTCTTCGCCTTCGCCGTGCTGGCGATCCGCGGCGTGCTCTACACCTTTTCCGACAGCCCCTACTACCTGGTGGCGGTGCAGCTGCTCGATGGCATCGGCGCCGGGATCTATGGCGCCCTGATGCCGGTGATCGTCGCCGACCTGACCCGTGGCAGCGGACGCTTCAACGTCAGCCAGGGCGCCATCGCCACCGCCCAGGGGCTGGGCGCGGCCATCAGTGCCACCATCGCCGGGATCATCATCGTCCGCTTCGGCTATGCGGCGGCCTTCACCACCCTGGCGGCCATCGCCGCGGTGGGCTTCGTGCTCTATCTGCTGCTGATGCCGGAGACCCGCGACGAGCACGTCGCCGGAGAGGCGGCGCGTTCCACCGGTACTGTGGTGGGAGGCTGAGATGGCACGCCAGGATGATTTTCTCGCCTTCGCCCATATCGGCGACCTGCACCTGACCACCGCCGAGGCCGACAACGCCCGGGACCTGCAGACCCTCCTGCAGCGCCTGCGCGAGCGCACCGAACTGGATTTCGTCTATCTGCCCGGGGACAACGCCGACAACGGCACCGCGGAGCAGTACCGGCTGCTCAGGCGGCTGCTGGACGGCTTTCCGCTGCCGGTAACTGTGATCACCGGCGACCACGACATGGAGGGCGGCGATCTCGGCCCCTTCTATGCCGAGTTGCAGGTGCCGCAACTGCCTTATTCCAGGGAGGTGGGCGGCGTGCGTTGCCTGTTCCTCGACATGTGCGGACCGGGCAGCGGCGGGCCGGATTTCCGTCTTGGTAGCGAGCAGCTGCAGTGGCTGGAGCAGGAGTTGCACGAGGCGACCCGGCGGGAGCAGCGCTGCGTGGTCTTCATGCACAGCTATCCGGCGGACCTGCAGCGGCCCGGCGAAGCCGAGCGGGTGGCGCGGCTGCTGCACGAGGGCCCGGTGCGCCTGGTGGAGATCGGCCATACCCACTACAACGAACTGGCCCACGACGGCGGCGTGCTCTATGCCGCCTGCAGATCCACCGGCCAGATCGAGGAAGGCGGTGTAGGATTCGCGCTGGTCACCCTGGACGGTCCGGCGGTGAGCTGGCGCTTTCGCGAATTGCCCGACGGCTGGCCCTGGGTGCAGATCACCGCGCCCGGCGATCCCCGCCTGAACGGCGCTGGCGTGGCCGAGGGTCACGAGTGCCGGGTCCTGGTGCTGAGCGACGCCGACCTCTCCGCCTGCGAATGGCAGTGCGACGACGGCCCCTGGTGGCCGCTGCAGCCGTTGGGCAAGGGTCGCTACCAGGGCGATCGGCCGGTGCCGGAAGGGACGCGGCGGTTGCAGGTGCGGGTCAGGGACTCTCGCGGCGGCGAAGATATCGACCGGCTCGACCTGGACGGCGGTCACCGGCCGCTGGCGGCGCCGGCCGACTGGGGTTCGGATCGCACCCAACTGGGTGAATGGCAAGCCAAGGGCGTGCTGGGGACCCAATTGGGACCCAATCGCAATGGCCGCAAATGGTGAGGTCGGCAGCGCCGGTCTCGCGACTCGACTAGAAGGAACAGCGCTTTCATGGGGTCCATCGTCACCACTCCCCACGTCCTGACGTGGGTCATCGCCGCCCTGGCCACCCTCGGGGTGGTCTCGCGGCCCTTCGGTCTGCCGGAGGCGCTGTTCGCCGTGGCCGGTGCCGTGCTGCTGGCGCTGTTCGGCCTGTTGCCGCTGGACGGCGTCTGGCACGGAATCGCCAAGGGCACCGACGTCTATCTGTTCCTTATCGGCATGATGCTGCTGGCCGAGATCGCCCGCAAGGAAGGGCTGTTCGACTGGGTCGCCGGCCACGCGGTGCGCGCGGCGAAGGGCTCGGCGCTGCGGCTGTTCGCGCTGGTCTATGGCGTCGGTATCCTGGTCACGGTGTTTCTTTCCAACGACGCCTGCGCCGTGGTGCTGACCCCGGCGGTCTACTACGCCACCCGCGCGGCGAAGGTGAAGAATCCGCTGCCCTATCTGTTTTCCTGCGCCTTCATCGCCAACGCGGCGAGTTTCGTGCTGCCGATCTCCAACCCGGCCAACCTGGTGGTCTTCGCCGAGCACATGCCCGAGCTGAGCCGCTGGCTGGCGCTGTTCACGATGCCGTCGATCCTGGCCATCGCCGCGACCTTCCTCACCCTCTGGGCGACCCAGGCCAAGGTCCTGCGCGCCGAGCAGCTGTCCGAAGGGGGCGCGGTGGATGCGCTGCCCACCACCGGACGCATCGCCGGCTGCGGCCTGATCCTGACCATCCTGGTGCTGCTCGGCGCCTCGGCGCTGGATCTGGAGCTGGGTCTGCCGACCTTCCTGGCCGGCTTCGCCACCTTCCTGGTGGTGGTGGCCTGCAAGCGCGGCGGCGGCCTGGAATTGCTCAAGCACATCTCCTGGGGCGTGCTGCCGCTGGTGGCCGGACTGTTCGTGTTGGTGGAGGCCCTGGAGACCACCGGGGTGCTGCAGGCGCTGGCCAATCAGCTGCAGGCCGCCGCCCAGGCGACCCCGGAGCGCGCCGCCTGGGGCGCCGGGCTGCTGGTGGCCTTTGGCAGCAACCTGGTCAACAACCTGCCGGCCGGGCTGCTGGCCGGGGCGGCGGTGCAGGCCGCCCATGTCTCGGAAAAGATCGCCGGCGCCGTGCTGATCGGCATCGACCTCGGCCCCAACCTGTCCATCACCGGTTCCCTGGCGACCCTGCTATGGCTGGCCGCGCTGCGCCGCGAAGGGCTGTCGGTGAGCTTCTGGCAATTCCTCAAGCTGGGCGCCGTGGTGATGATCCCGGCGTTGCTACTGGCGCTGGCTGCGCTGATCCATCTTTGAGCTGGCTCTGACGGGCGGTCTCCAGGCGCAGCGGCGTTGTCGCCGCGCCTGGGGCACTATCTCGATTCATCCGTCACGGAGAGTCGCCCATGGCCATCGCCCGCTATACCGGCTTCGCCCAGGCGCTGCACTGGCTGACCGTCGCCCTGCTGTGCCTGCTCTTGCCCTTCGTCTGGGTGGCGGAAAACTTTCCGCCCGGTCCGGTGCGCACCCTCTGGTACCTGCTGCACGAATCCACCGGGATCTCGGTGTTCCTGCTGGTGCTGATCCGCCTGACCTGGCGCTGGCGGCATCCGGCGCCGCCGGCCAATCCCCGCGACGGGCGCCTGCTGCGGCTGCTCGCCGGTCTCAATCACGGCCTGCTCTATGCCGTGCTGCTGCTGATGCCGGTGACCGGCTACCTGATGGCCGGCCAGGGGCAGCCGGTGCCGGTGTTCGGGTTGTTTTCCCTGCCGGGTTTCCCCCGCCATGGAGCCCTCGGCATCCTCGCCAATCGCATTCATGTGGCCGGTCAGTTCGCCGTCTATGGCCTGGTGCTGCTGCACGTGGCGGCGGTGGTCTGGCACGTGGCGATCCGTCGGGACGGGACGCTGGAGCGGATGCTCCCCGAGCAGCGCCTCTAGGCGCCGCCTTCCACCCGCTGCCGGTCACGCTCCAGCAGCGCCGGCAGGGTCTCGCGCAGGTGGTCCACCAGGGTGCGGATCTTGGCGTCGAGAAAGCGCCGCGAGGGATAGAGCGCATGGATGTCCAGGGCATAGAGCCGGTGCCCGGGCAGCACCCGTTGCAGACGGCCACTGGTCAGACCCTCGACCGCGGCGTACAGCGGCAGGGCACCGATGCCCAGGCCGCTGGCCACGGCTTCGGCCAGGGCGTCGGCGGTGTTGACCTGGAAGGGCGGTCGATCCACCGCCACCTCGGCCAGGCCCTCGGGCCCTTCCAGCAACCAGCGATCCGGCGCCATGGCGCGATTTACCAGCCGTAGGCAGCGGTGCCCGGTCAGCTCCGCCGGGGTGGTCGGTCGGCCCTGGCGTTCCAGGTAGGCAGGCGCCGCGCAGAGCACGCTGTGGGTGCTGCCCAGGCGCGCCGAATGGAAGGCCGAGTCCGGCAGGCCGTCGGCGAGGATCAGCGACAGGTCGTAGCCTTCCTTGAGGATGTCGGTGAAGGTGTTGGTCAGTTGCAGATCCAGGTCGACCTCGGGATAGCGCTCGCCATAGCTGGCCAGACTCTGGATCAGGTAGTGCTGGCCGAGGCCGGTCATGGTGTGGATGCGCAGCCGCCCGCGCGGTACGGCCAGGGCGTGACGAGCCTCGGCGTCGGCTTCGTCGAGGTCGGCGAGGATGCGCTGGCAGCGCACCAGGTAGCGTTCGCCGGCCTCGGTCAGGCGCAACTGGCGGGTGGTGCGGTGCAGCAGCCGGGTCTGCAGGTGCTGCTCCAGCTGGCTGACCGCCCGCGACACATAGGCGGTGGTGAGTTCCAGCTGGCGCGCGGCGGCGGTGAAGCTGCCGGTCTGGGCCACACAGGCGAAGGCGCGCAGATTGAAGAGATGATCCATGGACGGGGCAGGGCGGTGGAAAGGGCCATTGTGGGCCATTACCCGCCCGTTGGTTAACGCTCTTTGCTGTCGCACCCGGCTTAATCGGGGTGGACCCGGCTTCCTAGAATGGCCGCTGAGGCGCTGCGTCTCGCCCCCTCCCGTCGATCCCGTCGTTGCCCAGCATGCCCCTCGCTTCGCCGTTGCCCCTGCGGCCCTCCCGCTCCGTTCCGCGCCAACGCTGGCCCAGTCTGAATGCCTGGCGCCGCGCCGGCCGCGAATGGGCGCGTACCGATGGCCAGACCTGGGCCTTCATCGCCAAGGCGCTGCTGGCCGCGGCCCTGGCCCTATGGCTGGCCTATCGCCTGGAACTGCCGCAACCGAGCACCGTGCTGGTCACCGTCTTCATCGTCCTGCAGCCGCAGAGCGGCCAGGTGCTGGCCAAGAGTTTCTATCGCATCCTCGGCAGCCTGGCCGGCCTGAGCTTTACCGTGGCCGCCATCGCCCTGTTCGCCCAGGAGCGGGTCCTGCTGCTCGGCGCCCTGGTGCTGTGGATCGGCTATTGCACCCGCGGGGCGGCGCGCTATCGCGACTTTCGCAGCTATGCCTTTCTGCTGGCCGGCTATACCGCCTGCCTGGTCGGGCTGCCGGCGGTGGCCGAGCCCCAGGGCGCCTTCTTGCAGGCGATCTGGCGTCTGCTGGAGATCGCCCTGGGCATCTGCTGCGCCGGGGTGGTGAGCGTGGCGATCCTGCCGCAGACCACCCGCGGCGTGCTGCGCCGCACCCTGGCGCAGCGCCTGCGTGACTTCCTCGCCATGGCCCATGACGGCCTGCTCGGCCGCCTCGAGGCCGAACGCTTCGCCGCGCTCAGCGCTCGCTTCGCCGCCGATTCCGTGGGCTTCGAGAGCCTGCGCAGCGCCAGCGTCTTCGAAGAGCCCTATCTGCGGCGGCGCAGCGGGCGCCTGGCGGCCCTGGGCAATCGGCTCATGCTGCTCAACACCCGCTTTCATGCCCTTTACCAGTTGCTGGCGCGCCTGACCGAGCGGCCGCCGGCGGTGCGTCAGGCCCTGGCGCCCGCCCTGGAACTGATCGCCGTCGCCCTGGCGCCGAGCCTGGGCCGACTACCGGAAGAGCGGGATCTGCGCCGGCTCAACGAGCGCCTGGCCGCGGAGCGCGAAACCTTGATGGCGGCGATCCGCGCCGGTCGTCAGCAACTGGCTCGCACGGCGCCTGCGGCCGAGGTCGACCGGCTCGACTACGATACCGCCGCCGAATTGCTCTATCGCTTCGCCGAGGACCTGCACCTGCTGCTGAATACCCAGCTGGAGCTGGACCTGCCGATCAGCACCGCGCCCAAGACGCGCGAGACCTTCACGCCGCTGGCCAGTCGTGCGGTGGCCTGGATGGCCGGGGTGCGCAGCGCTCTGGTGGTGCTGGGCGTAGGGCTGTTCTGGATCGAGACCGCCTGGCCGAGCGGCGCGGCCTGCACCCTGGCGGCGGCGCTGATCTCGGCGCTGGCCTCCACCTCGGCCGATCCGCGCCGCTATTGCCTGCAACTGGCGGTTGGCACCCTGGTCGGGGCCCTGGCCGGTGGCCTGCTGCACTTCCAGGTGCTGCCCTGGATCGACGGCTTCGCGCTATTGCTGCTGGTGCTGGCGCCGGTATTCACCGCCGGCGCCTGGCTGATCACCCGGCCACGCCTGGCCGGTTATGGCACCGGGCTGATGGTCTGGTTCTGCTCGGCGGCCCTGCCGGGCAATCTGCCGCGCTACGACGCCGACCTCTTCTGCAACACCTACCTGGCCTACCTCGTGGCCTGCGGCGTGGCAGCGCTGGCCGTCAGCGTGCTGCTGCCGCCCAGCCAGCCCTGGGTCTGGCGGCGGCTGGAGGCTGCCCTGCGCGAGCGCCTGGTCCACGCCATAGGCGCGCCCCTGGCCGGCCTGAGTGGCCGCTTCGATTCCGGCCTGCGCGATCTGCTCAACCAGGTGCAGGTGCTCACCGTGGGTCAGCCGGTGGTGCAGCGGCAGCTGCTGCGCTGGACCTTTCTCAGCCTGGAACTGGGCCACGCCATCATCGAGTTGCGCCTGGAACAGGCCGCGCTGCCGCCCTTGCCCTGGTATCGCGAACAGCGCGCCTGGCGCCTGGCGATCCGCGCCCTGGGCCGGGCGCTGGTGCGGCTGGCTCGCCAGCCCGATGCCGCCAACCTGGCCCGCGCCCTGGGCGCCGTGGACCAGGCCATCCTGCTGGCGCACCAGGCCCAGCGCCACCTGGAGCCCACGCCGGGCGACTTCGATCGGTCGCCGCTGCGGCGCATCGCCAGCTACCTGCACGTCATCCGCACCTCGCTGCTGGCGCCGGATTCGCCCCTGGCCGGGTACCTGCCGCAGGCCCGGCCACCGGCGCGCGACGAAGGCTAGCCAGCAGCCGGCCAAAACCCGACTAGGCTTACGGACGGGGAGGGCCAGCAGGCCCTCTGCCATGCGACTTTCGGCACAACCAGAACAAGGCCCGCCTGCCCATGCCCGTCCGCTTCGTCCGTCCGCTGCTCTGTTCCGCCAGTTTTCTCCTGACGCCCCTGGCGTCTGCCCTGGAAGCCCCCGGTGCCCCCGGCGCCGCACCCTTCTGGTCCTATTCCGGCAAGACCGGCATCGGCACCAGCTACGAGGCCTATCGCGATGGCGCCTACAGCGACCAGGCCAGTACCGGCCGCGTCTCGCGGGTCTGGTTCTCCCTGGCCCAGGGGGTGGTCACCGAGACCATGCAGGGCCTCATCCACGAGGCGCAGCTGCGCGAGATGCAACTGGTGATCCGCGGCCCCGACTTCACCCACCTGGAGCGCGACGACACCGACAGCCGCATCGAATACCTGGCCACCGATAGCGCCGGCCGGCCGACTTCCCTGGCCTACCGGATCGTCAATCGCGACCGCCAGGGCCGCTACGAGATCGAGAAGCACGTCTTCACCGACCCGGACCAGGACACCCTGGTCATGCGCGTCATCTTTCGCAGCCAGGATCCGCGCATCCAGCCCTATCTCTATGTCGATCCGGCGCTGGCCAATAGCGGCAGCCATGATCGCGCGGCGGTGAAGGGCGCGGTGCTCTATGCCAGCGAAGGCGAGCACGCCCTGGTGGTCAAGGCCAGCCAGCCCCTGCAGACGCCCACCGTGGGCTTCGTCGGCGCCTCCGACGGCCTCGACGACCTGCGCCGCAACGGCAAGCTGACCCAGCTCTACAGCAGCACCGGTGACCAGGCCGGCAACGTGGCCATGCTGGCCAAGCTGCCGCTCAAGGGCGCCGAGACCACCCTGGACGTGGTGGTGGGCTTTGGCGCCAATCCGCGCCAGGCCGAGGCGGCGGCCGATGCCACCCTGGCCCGCGGCTATCAGAAGGTGCTGGCCCACTACAACGGCGAGGGCGACGCCATCGGCTGGCAGGACTACCTGGCCAGTCTCGATCAGCTGCCGCGCCTGCAGGCCCAGGCCGGCGACGGCGGCAAGCTGGTCAACGCCAGCGCCCTGGTGCTCAAGGCCCAGGAAGACAAGACCCACGCCGGCGCCCTGATCGCCTCGCTGTCCAATCCCTGGGGCGAAACGGTGCCGGCGGCCAAGGGCACCACCGGCTACAAGGCGGTCTGGCCGCGGGACTTCTACCAGTGCGCCATGGCGCTGCTGGCGCTGGGCGATCGGCAGACGCCCAAGGTCGCCTTCAGCTACCTCAAGCAGGTGCAGGTGGACGCCAACACCGCCCACAAGCCGGCCGACAGCTCGGCCTTCATTCACCAGCAGAAGCAGGGCGACGAGGTCCGCGCGCCGGGGGCCACCGGCTGGTTCCTGCAGAAGACCCACGTCGACGGCACCATCGAATGGGTGGGCGTGCAACTGGACCAGACCGCCATGCCGATCATGCTCGGCTATCGCCTCTGGCAAGGCGGCCTGCTAGGCGATGCCGAAATCGATCGCTGGTATCGCGACATGCTCCGGCCCGCGGCGGATTTCCTCGCCCGCGACAGCCAGGTCAACCTGGGCTGGAACACCTGGCAGGTCAAGCCGCCGCAGACCCAGCAGGAGCGCTGGGAAGAGCAGTGGGGCTATTCGCCGTCCACCACCGCGGCGGTGATCGCCGGTCTCGCCACGGCCAGCGAACTGGCGCGCCATGCCGGCGACGAGGCCAATGCCAGCCGCTACCGCGACACCGCGCGGCGCTATTCGAGCCAGGTGGAAAAGACCATGGCCACCACCCAGGGCAGCCTGGGCGCCGGCCACTACTACCTGCGCATCACCCAGAACGAGGATCCCAACGACAAGGGCAAGCTGGTGGACAACAACAGCCGCCCGGGCCTGCCGGAAGACCAGGTGCTGGACGCCGGTTTCCTCGAACTGGTGCGCTACGGCGTGCGTCCGGCCGGTGATCCCCTGGTGCAGAAGAGCCTGGCGGTGCTGGACGACGAGGGCCTGCCGGAGGATCTGCGGGTCAAGTACAGCTTCCAGTATCCGGGAGTGCAGGGCACCTTCCCCGGCTGGCGCCGCTACGGCAACGACGGCTATGGCGAGAGCGAGAGCTCCGGCATCAACTTTCCCGCCACCGAGCAGCCGGTGCCCAACTCCGGACTGCGTGGCCGGGTCTGGCCGATCTTCACCGGTGAGCGCGGGCACTACGAGCTGGCGCGCCTGGTCCTGCAGGGCAAGCCGGATGCGGCGGCGCTCGGCAAGCTGCGCGACACCTACGTCCGCGGCCTGGAACTGTTCGCCAACGCCGGCCTGATGCTGCCCGAGCAGGTCTGGGACGGCGTGGGCGACAACCGGCGCCACGGCTACACCAAGGGGCAGGGCACCGATTCGGCGACGCCCCTGGCCTGGTCCCACGCCGAATACGTCAAGCTGCTGCGCTCCATGGCGGACGGCCAGGTGTGGGATCACTACCCGGTGGTGGCGCGGGCACTGGCGCCCTGAGTAAGGAATGCTGCCGGGTCGCGAGCGCCGTCAGGGCTCGCGACCCGGCAGCAGGTCGGGTCGTTGTTGCTCCAGCCATAGTACGATCTGCTGAAGCAGGGTTTCAGCCTGCCGTAATGCCTCTTCGGCCATCGAGTCGCTGACCAAGTCGCCCGAGTAGTCGATGACATTGCGTTGCTTCCGCAGGGTGTCCAGTACCAGCATCGTTGGCGTAGCGAGACCTATGGTCCGGGGCAAGGACTGGATCATGGTCTGATGATGGCCAGGGCGACTGGTCAGGGTGCGATAGCCATTGGCCTGAAGCGCTGCATTGGCGCCCTGCATGATCGCCTTGTAGGCCAGATCGAAGCGGCTTTCACTGCTCAGCGTCGGCAGGCGGGCGTCCGTCAGGCTACGCTGCGCTGCCTCCAGCAGGCGCCGGATACCTGCCGAATCCGGCGTAATCGCTTCGAGACTTTTGCCAATCAAATTATCCAGGGTCATCTGTCCATCCTTGTGACAGTTCGCCAGCGTCGCCTATGACGAACAGCTTGGGCTTTTCTAGCAGATCCGTGACGAAGGCTCCCCCTTCCGCCAACAGCTTCTGCCATTCCTCTTGCCGGTATACCTTGGGATTGATCTCGCGGCCAAGCCTTTCCTGGCAGGGGTAAAGGGCCGCCACTACTTCACCGAAGGTCACGGTGCCCAGGATCATGAGGTCTATATCGCTTCCACTGTTCGCCTTGCCGCTGGCCATCGAGCCGAAGACGAAAGCTGCTTCTATCCGGTCTGCAACAAGGCCCAATGCCTCGGCCAGGATGTCGGTAAGGCCACTGGTCTTGCGCAGAATGCTCGCCAGCTCTTCGAAGATCGGGCAGTCCGGATTGGCACGGTAGTGCTGCTGATTACCCACGCGCGTTTTCACGGCCAGACCCGCCGAGACTAACTTGACGAGTTCGCGGCTGAGGGTACCGGACTGGGTCTCGGTCAATCGCGCGATTTCACGCTGGTGATAGCTACTATCCGGATGGAGCAGCAGCAGCGCCAAGACCTTGCGGCGATAGTCGGGAAAAAGGACGGACGCGAGTGACATCGAAAACCTTATTGCTGCCTTTTAGGCTGCAATTGAAGCTTAAAAGGCAGCAATCATCCAGCACTACCATGCCTCAAACGATCAGTTGGATGCCTAACCGACAAGCGGTAGATCTCTGCTATAGCCAGTGCCAGAGCCTGTTTTACCTTTGATCGCTCAGGGAACGCCTGTAACAAGACTTGTCTGATGGGCGTTCTCGGGCTTTCCTGAGATGAGCGGATCCTTCCGCTCCCTGCTTTCCCTCTTCGCTCCGGCCCTCCTGCCCACGGTCCCGTACCGCGCGGTAGCGTGCCCGGCTGTCGCGCTTTTCTCTCGCTCGCTCCGGCGACCGCTCCGGTGGTCTGGGGGCGGGTCTTTGCCGGTTCCTGTCAAGAAGGTCACGGATATGACTGACGTCGCTCTCCCCATCGCCCTCTACCTGGGCACCCTGGTGCTGCTGGCCTTCGCCTTGCGCCGCAGCCCGCTGCTGACCGAGGAGACTCGGGCGCGCTCCTCGCCGCTGGATGCCCTGCGCGGCATCCTCGCCACCGCCGTGGTCTGCCTGCATTTCGTGCTGACCTATCACCTCAAGGCCGAGGGCCAGTGGCGCGAACCCGACAGCGACCTGCTCTACAACATGGGCGTGGTACCGGTCTCGCTGTTCTTCATGATCACCGGCTACCTGTTCTTCGGAAAGGTCTATCGCCGCACGCCGGACTGGGGCGAGCTGCTCCGTTCGCGGGTGCTGCGGGTGATGCCGCTGTATCTCTGCGTGGTGGCCGTGGTGGTGCTCTTCACCCTGATCCGCACCCACTTCGTCATCGCCGACGGCCAGCGCTTCATGCTCGAGCTGCTCAGCTGGGAGCTGTTTTCCGGCTTCAGTCTCAACGGCCTGGAGGAGAGCGGCTGGATGACCGCCGGCGCCCACTGGACGCTGCGCTACGAGGCGCTGTTCTACCTGGCCCTGCCGCTCATCGCCGCGCTGTTCAATCGTCGTGGCTTCGGCCTGCCGTTGCTGGTCTCGGCGCTGCTGGTGGGCGGCCTGGTCGCCGCCGGCTATCACTACCACGTGCTGGGCGCGCGCTTCGGCCTGCTGTTCCTGCTGGGATTCCTGCCGGTGTTCGTCAAGGTCCATCGGCCGGCGTTGCTGGCACGTTTGCGCACGCCCCTGGTGGCCGCGCTGTCGCTGGCGCTGGTGGCCTATGCCATGACCCAGCCGGACTACAACCTCAAGCAGATGCTGGCGCTGGCCTTGCCCTTCGCCGCCATGGCCGCCGGCAACGACCTCTTCGGCCTCCTGCGCAGTCGCGGCCTCAAGGTGCTGGGCGAGATCAGCTACAGCCTCTATCTCACCCATGGCCTGCTGCTCTACGGCCTCTTCACCCTGCTCAACCTGGGGTCGGTCGAGGTCCTGGGTACGGTCGGCTTCATGGCCCTGCTGCCACCGGTGCTGGTGCTCGCCTGCCTGCTGTCGATGCTC
Source organism: Pseudomonas oryzihabitans NBRC 102199 (assembly GCF_000730625.1). Taxonomy (GTDB): domain Bacteria; phylum Pseudomonadota; class Gammaproteobacteria; order Pseudomonadales; family Pseudomonadaceae; genus Chryseomonas; species Chryseomonas oryzihabitans. The sequence continues at coordinate 31,748 of NZ_BBIT01000018.1, forward strand.
AGCTACCGCTGGATCGAGCGTCCGCTGATGCACCTGGGCAGGGCGCCACGGCCTCGGCAAGTGCCGGCGTAAGCGCCGGCGCCGCCCCGGAATACTCCAGCAGAAAGGCCAGTGCCTGGGCGCAGGAGGCTTCCACCTTGAGCGCGAGCAGGTCGTCCGCGCGGGTGTGGCCATAGCCCAGGGCGGCGATGGGCAGGCCGGCGCGAGCCGCGGCCTGGGCGAAGCGAAAGCCGGAATAGACCATCAGCGACGAGCCCACCACCAGCAGCGCATCGGCGCGGCCCAGGTGGGCGAAGGCACGCTCCACCCGCGCACCGGGCACGTGCTCGCCAAAGAACACCACGTCCGGCTTGAGCAGGGCGCCGCAGCGCGGGCAGTCGGGCACGCGAAAACTCATGAAGTCCACGCCTTCCAGATCGGCATCGCCATCCGGCGCGGTAGCCGCGTCCAGCTGCAGCCAGTCGCCATTGAGTTCGCCCAGCCACTGCTGGAATTCCTGGCGCGGCAGGCGCAGCTCGCAACCCAGGCAGCGGATCTGGTCGAGGCGCCCGTGCAGGTCGATCACCGCCTCGCTGCCGGCGGCCTGGTGCAGCCGATCGACGTTCTGGGTCAGCAGCATCTCCACCTGGCCGCGCCGCTCCAGGGCCGCCAGGGCCTGGTGGGTGGCGTTGGGCCGCGCCTGGCAGAAACGCGGCCAGCCGATCAAGCTGCGTGCCCAGTAGCGGCGGCGCAACAATTCGTCGCCAACGAAGGCCTGCAGGGTGACCGGTTGCGGGCGCTTCCAGGCGCCGTCGCGGTCGCGGTAGTCGGGAATGCCGGAATCGGTGCTGCAACCGGCACCGGTGAGCAGAAAGATCCGCTCGTGCCGGGCGATAAAGGACTGGAGCTCGGGCAGGGACATCGTGCACCTGGGGTTGCGGGCGATATCCCCAGCTTGGAAAGGGTTATGCCGGGAGGCAAGCCGCAGCTGACGAACGTCCTGTCCGCGCTGCGGCGAGTGCCTTCAGAAGACCGGCACGTAGATATAGATCTGCGAATCCTGTGCATCCACCCCGGTGAAGGCCTCGGTGTAGTGCTCGAAGCAGGCGCCGGGACGGGGTTGCAGGCCGCGCGCCGGCAGCAGCTCGGCGAACAGCCGGCCGAGGCTCTTGGCCACGCTGGGCGCGGTGCCCAGGTGCACGTAGCGGGCGTAGCGGCCTTCCGGCAGTTCCTGGCGCACCATGCCGGCGGGCAGTGGGGCGCCCGGCGCGGTGGCCACCGCGGCCAGGTAGTGCATGGTGCCGGCCTGGCGCCAGCTCAGGCCATACCATTCAGCGTCGCCTTCGCGCCCGGTGATCTCCCCGGCGCGGTCGGCGAAGCGCCGCCAGAGGGCGGCGATGTCTTCGCCCTGGCCAGGCTCGAACAGCAGACCGGTCACTTCCAGGGCGGGATGGTCGACGATTTCCAGCGACATGGGACAGACTCTCTCGAAGATGCGATGAAGGCCGTCACCTTACTCCAGCGGCGCGCGGCGGTCAGCCGGGGCGGCCATCGGACGAAAGGTCGCAGCCGCCGCCAGGCCCTGCCGCAGACCCTGCCAGGTCCTCTTGCCGCTTCGCTAAAACACTGATTTTGAATGATTTTTAGACGAAGAAAGACGACGCTTCGCTCGAACTGCCAGGCCCGGCTCAGGACGAAGTCCTACCGTGATGTGCCTGGAGTTACCCAAGAAATGTCGATCAAGGTATCGCGCCGCAACTTCCTCAAACTCAGTACGGCGGGGGTCGCCACCTCGAGCATGGCCATGCTCGGCTTCGCCCCGGAACCGGCACTGGCGTCCATCCGCTACTACAAGCTCGCTGCCGCCAAGGTGACGCGCAACACCTGCACCTACTGCTCGGTGGGTTGCGGCATGCTGCTCTACAGCCGCGGCGATGGCGGCATCAACACCGTCAGCGACATCTACCACGTCGAAGGCGATCCGGATCATCCGGTCAGTCGCGGTTCCCTCTGTCCCAAGGGCGCCGGGGTGCTGGACTTCATCAAGAGCGAATCGCGCCTCTCCCACCCCGAGGTGCGCGAGCCGGGCAGCAACGAGTGGAAGCGCATCAGCTGGAACGAGGCGCTGGACCGCATCGCCTGCTACATGAAGGAGGACAGGGACAAGAACTTCGTCACCCATGACGCCGATGGCCATCTGGTCAATCACTGGATCACCACCGGCTTCCTGGCGGCCTCGGCCTGTTCCAACGAGACCGCGTACCTCACCCAGAAGGTGATCCGCAGCCTCGGCATGCTGGCGATCGACAACCAGGCGCGCGTGTGACACGGACCGACGGTGGCAGGTCTTGCCCCTTCGTTCGGCCGCGGTGCCATGACCAATCACTGGGTCGACATCCGCAACGCCAATCTCATCCTGTCCATGGGCGGCAACTCGGCCGAGGCGCACCCGGTGGGCTTTCGCTGGATGGTGGAGGCCAAGGAAAAGAACAACGCCAAGCTGATCACCATCGATCCGCGCTTCACCCGGACCTCGGCGGTGGCGGACTACCACGCCTATATCCGCACCGGGACCGACATCGTCTACCTGGGCGGGCTGATCAACTTCCTGCTCACCACGGACCAGATCCAGCATGAGTACGTAAGGGCCTACACCGACGTCGCCCTCATCGTGAAGGAAGACTTCGGCTTCCACGACGGCCTCTTCTCCGGCTTCGGCGAAGACAAGCGTCGCGCCTACGAGAAATCCAGCTGGAGCTACGAATTCGACGAGCGCGGCATGGTGAAGGAAGACCCGACCCTGCAGCACCCGCGCTGCGTCTACCAGCTGATGAAGGCGCACTACAGCCGCTACACCATCGAGCTGGTGGAGCGCGTCTGCGGCATGCCGCGCGAGCAGATCCAGACCACCTGGGACATGATCGCCGAGACGGCGCGCCCCGAGCGCACCATGAGCATCCTCTATGCCCTGGGCTGGACCCAGCATTCCATCGGCGCCCAGATCATCCGTACCGCCTCCATGGTGCAACTGCTGCTGGGCAACATCGGCATGCTCGGCGGCGGGGTCAACGCCCTGCGCGGCCACTCCAACATCCAGGGGCTGACCGACCTGGGCCTGCTCTCCAACCAGTTGCCGGGCTATCTCTACCTGGCCTCCCACGAGGAACAGGAATACCGCGACTACATCAAGCGGCGGGCCAAGCAGCCCCTGCGCGAGGGCGAGGTCTCCTACTGGAAGTACTACGAGCGCTTCCACGTCAGCCTGATGAAGGCCTGGTTCTCCGAGGCGGCGACCAAGGACAACGACTGGTGCTACGACTGGCTGCCCAAGCTCAGCGAGCCGCTCTACGACGTCTTGCACACCTTCGAGCGCATGCACCACGGCGAGATCACCGGCTACTTCTGCCAGGGCTTCAACCCGCTGGCCTCCTTCCCGGACAAGAACAAGGTCAGCCAGGCGCTGAGCAAGCTCAAGTACCTGGTGGTGATGGATCCGCTGGCCATCGAGACCGCCGAATTCTGGCAGAACCACGGCGAACTCAACGACGTGGATCCGAGCCAGATCCAGACCGAGGTGTTCCGCCTGCCCACCACCTGCTTCGCCGAGGAGAACGGCGCCATCGTCAACAGCTCGCGCTGGCTGCAATGGCACTGGCGCGCCGCGCCGCCGCCGGGCGAGTCGCGGCCGGACGTGGCCATCCTCGCCGGGCTGTTCCATCGCCTGCAGCAGATGTATCGCGACGAGGGCGGCGCCTTCCCCGATCCCATCCTCAACCTGACCTGGCCCTACAGCAATCCGGAGGAGCCCAATCCCGAGGACATCGCCCAGGAATACAACGGTCGCGCCCTGGCCGATCTGCCCGGGCCGAACGGGACCATTTCCCACAAGCGCGGCGAACTGCTCGACGACTTTGGCTTCCTCGCCGACGACGGCAGCACCACCTGCGGCTGCTGGATCTACTCGGGCTCCTACAACCGCCAGGGCAACAACATGGATCGGCGCGACAACGCCGATCCCTACAACATTGGCATGACCCTGGGCTGGGCCTGGTCCTGGCCGCTCAATCGCCGCATCCTCTACAACCGCGCCGGCGCCCGGCCGGACGGGACCTCCTGGGCGCCGGAGAAGCGGCTGATCTGGTGGAACGGCGAACGCTGGGCCGGGGCCGACATCCCCGACTTCCCCTGGACCTCGCCGCCCTCGGCCAAGGCCGGGCCCTTCATCCTCAACCAGGAGGGCGTCGCGCATTTCTTTGGCGGCAGCCTGCTGGCCGAGGGGCCCTTCCCGGAGCACTACGAGCCCTTCGAATCGCCGCTGGACCACAACCCGCTGCACCCGGACAACCCGCGCGCCAAGAACAACCCGGCGGCGCGGATCTTCCCGGGCGATCGGGCGCGGCTGGGCACCCGCGAGGAATTCCCCTATGCGGCCACCACCTACCGCCTGACCGAGCACTTCCACTTCTGGACCACCCATGCGCGGCTCAACGCCATCGCCCAGCCGGAGAAGTTCGTCGAGATCGGCGAGGACCTGGCGACCGAACTCGGCATCAAGGCCGGCGACTGGGTCAAGGTCAGCTCCAAGCGCGGCTACATCAAGGCGGTGGCGGTGGTGACCAAGCGCATGCACGGGCTGCAGGTGGAGGGGCGCACCGTGCACCACATCGGCATCCCCATCCACTGGGGCTTCAAGGGCGTCACCCGCCCCGGATTCCTCACCAACACCCTGACCCCCTACGTGGGCGACGCCAATACCCAGACACCGGAATTCAAGTCGTTCCTGGTGAACGTGGAAAAGGTCTGAGGGAGGTTCTATGAGAGGCGATCAAGTCAACTTCCAGAACATCGTCGCACGCTCGGCCACCTCCGAGGAGTCGCCCCACACCCGCATCGGCGGGGTGGAGGCGGTGGCCAAGCTGATCGACGTGTCGCGCTGCATCGGCTGCAAGGCCTGCCAGGTGGCCTGTTCGGAATGGAACGACCTGCGCGACGAGGTCGGACATTGCAACGGTACCTACAACAATCCGCCGGACCTCACCCCGGAGACCTTCCAGGTGATGAGATTCGACGAATACGTCAACGAGAAGGGCAACCTGGAGTGGCTGATCCGCAAGGACAACTGCATGCATTGCGCCGAGCCGGGCTGCCTCAAGGCCTGCCCGGCGCCGGGGGCCATCGTGCAGTACGCCAACGGCATCGTCGACTTCAATTCCGAGCACTGCATCGGCTGCGGCTATTGCGTCTCGGGCTGCCCCTTCGACGTGCCGCGCATCTCCAAGAAGGACCAGAAGGCCTACAAGTGCACCCTCTGCTCCGACCGCGTCTACCACGGCCTGGAGCCGGCCTGCGTCAAGTCCTGCCCGACCGGGGCGATCATGTTCGGTACCAAGGAGGACATGACCGAACACGCCCAGATGCGCGTCGGCCAGCTGCATGACCGCGGCTTTCCCGGCGCCGGCCTCTACGATCCGGCCGGGGTGGGCGGCACCCATGTGATGTACGTGCTGCAGCACGCCGACAAGCCGGAGCTCTACACCCACCTGCCGGCCGATCCGCAGATCAGCCCCATGGTCAGCCTGTGGAAGGGCGTGACCAAGCCGATCATGTCGGCGCTGCTGGGCGTCACCGCCATCGCCGGCATCGCCCACTACCTGACCAAGGGACCCAAGGAAGAACCCGAGGAATCCCCGGACGAGGCAGAGCGCCACGCCGCGCGCGAGGAGGATCGGCCATGACCACGCCGTCGGACAACAAGGGCGGCATCCTGCGCTACACCACCTTCAGCCGGCTGAACCACTGGTTCATCGCCTTCACCTTCGTCTGCCTGACCCTGAGCGGCCTGGCCTTCTTCCACCCGTTCTTCTTCGACCTCACGGCGCTGTTCGGCGGGCCGACCATGACGCGCATCCTGCACCCCTTCATCGGGGTGGCCATGAGCCTGGGCTTCGTGGTCATGGCGGTGCGCTTCTTCAAGGTCAACCTGTTCAAGCGCCACGACGTGGCCTGGGTGCGGCGCATCGGCGACGTCCTCGCCAACCGCGACGAGCTGGCACCGCCCATCGGCGCCAACAACCCGGGGCAGAAGCTGGTGTACTGGGTGATGCTGCTGTCGGTGCCGGCGCTGTTGCTCAGTGGCTTCTTCATCTGGCGGCCGTATTTCGCCGACATCCTGCCGCGTGGCTGGCTGCGCTTTTCCAGCCTGGTGCACGCCTATGTCGCCTTCGTCGCCATCGTCACCCTGATCATCCACGTCTATTCGGCGATCTGGGTGAAGGGCTCCTTCCGCGCCATGACCCAGGGCCGCGTCAGCCGCGCCTGGGCCAAGCATCACCACCGGCTGTGGTACGACGAGATCGTCGAGCAGGAACGCCGCGAAGGCGGCGAGCGGGGCGAACGCCCCCTGGATGAACACCGCATGCCTGACAAGGGGACCCCCTGATGCATCAGTACGGCACCTCGCCCACCGGCATTCTCAATCCGCCACCGGTGGTCCTGCCCGATCGCCAGCTGTTCGCCCGTCGCGCCCGCCGCCTGCGCGAACTGGCCGAGCGCAGCCCCGAGCTGGGCGACTTCCTCGGCTTCATGGCCCTGCTGGTCCAGGCCCAGGAGGCCGTCCTGCAGGACCGCCAGCCCAGCTGGCAACCGGCGCCGGATGCCTTCAGCCTGGCCTTGGAGCACGGCATGCCGCCGCTGCAGGGGCAGGCTCTGCTGCGGGATCTGGACTGGCAGGGCGATCTGGAGGCGCTGCTGGCCAACCTGGAACTGCGCATCGCCGCGCGTCAGCGGCCGGTGCTCGAACAACTGGCCGCCTTGTCGGCGACCGAGCGTCAACGGCTCGCCGAGCAGTTGCTCGCTCAGGAGCCCGGCGCCCCAGAGGTCCGGGGGCTGCTGCCGCTGGTGGGCGCTGCCCTGCAGGTGGCCTGGGTGCGCCTGGCCCTAGGCCTGCCGCAACCGCCCCAGCGCCATGGCGACGCCAGCCGGGTGCTGTGCCCGACCTGCGCGGCGCCGCCGCTGGCCAGCATCGTCCACGCCGACCGCGATCGCGACAACGTGCGCTACCTGCATTGCAGCCTCTGCGCCACCGAGTGGCACCTGGAGCGCAGCAAGTGCAGCTGCTGCAACACCAGCGCCCAGGTGCGCTATCTGGCCCTGGAGGACGCCGCCGGCAAGACGCCCCTGGCCGCCCAGGCCGAGACCTGCGACAGCTGCGACAGCTACCTCAAACTGGTCAGCAAGAGCTTCAACCTCGGCGCCGAGCCCCTGGCCGACGACCTCGCCAGCCTGCCGCTGGACTTCGCGCTGGCGGAAGAGGGGCGCTATGCCCGCAGCGGCTTCAATCCGCTGTTCATCGCCGGGGAATAAGGCGCCAGCGCCGCGTCACGTCTCCGCATGAAGGGCCTGGGTCAGCGCCAGGCCCGCCAGGCGCGCGCTGGCCAGCAACCGCTCCAGGCTCTGCCCATGCCGCGCGCTGGCGGAGAGCCCGGCCATGGTGGTGATGACGAAGTCGGCCAGCTCCTGCGCACGCTGCGGCTGGCGACCGGCGATATGGGTGCGGATAAGCGTCTGGGCCGTCTGGTGGTGCCGGTCGGCTGCCGCACGGGCCTGGGGATCGTCGGAATGGGTGCCCTCCAGCACCAGGCAGCCGGTCGAGCTGGGGTCGGCTACATAGCTGCGCGCCGCCTCTTCCAGCACTCGGGTGAGCGCTACCGCCAGGGACTGTTCGCCGTCCAGGATCTCGTGCAGCAGCACGGCGCCCGTCGAGATGTAGCGTTCGAGCACCCGCTGGTACAGCTCCAGCTTGCTGCCGAAGGCCGCATAGAAGCTCGGCGGCCTGATGCCGAGCGCCTGGGTCAGGTCGGCGACGCTCACCCCGTCATAGCCCTTTTCATGGAACAGGTGCTGGGCCTGGACGATGGCCTCGTCTGGATCGAAGCGGCGGGGCCGCCCACGGGTTGCGGTTTTATTTGTAGTGCTCATTACAAAAATACTTTGACAGCGGACGGGAGAAGATTATTGTAGCACTCACTACATTAATCAGGAGGCTGACTCATGAGCAATTTCGCAGGTAAAAAGGTGTTGGTGCTGGGCGGCAGTCGCGGCATAGGCGCGGCCATCGTGCGGCGCTTCGCCACCGATGGCGCCCAGGTGACCTTCACCTATGCCAGTTCCAGGGACGCCGCCCAGGCCCTGGCGGCGGAAACCGGTAGCACCGCCGAGCTGACCGACAGCGCCGACCGCGACGCGGTGATCGCCCGGGTGCGCGCCTGTGGTCCGCTGGACGTGCTGGTGGTGAATTCCGGCGTGGCGCTGTTCGGCGATGCCCTGGAACAGGATCCGGACGCCGTCGATCGCCTGTTCAGCATCAATGTGCAGGCGCCCTATCACGCGGCCGTGGAAGCCGCGCGGCAGATGCCGGCGGGCGGGCGGATCCTCGTCATCGGCTCGGTGAATGGCGATCGCATGCCACTGCCCGGCCTGGCCGCCTATGCCATGAGCAAGTCGGCCCTGCAGGGTCTCGCCCGCGGTCTGGCACGGGACCTTGGTCCGCGCGGCATCACCGTCAACGTGGTGCAGCCGGGTCCCATCGATACCGAGATGAATCCGGCGGATGGCCCCATGAAGGAGCTGATGCACAGCTTCCTGGCGATCAAGCGCCACGGCAGCGCCGACGAGGTGGCCGGCATGGTCGCCTGGCTGGCCGGCCCCGAGGCCGGCTTCGTCACCGGCGCCATGCACACCATCGACGGCGCCTTCGGCGCCTGATCGAGTGCGTACCCCTATCGCCCAGGGCCCAGGCGATAGGGGCGACGGCCGGCTATCCGGCAGGCCAGCCTAGTGCGCCGGTCCCAATAGCTCCTCGGCGATATCCAGCAACGCCCGCAGCCTGTCCATGTGGCGCAGGTCCTGGTGATAGCCCACCCAGATATCCCGTGATGGAGGACTGCCGAAGCGCTCGATGAGCTGCAGTCCGGCGGTCGCATCGCCGAGCGGGCGGGGCAGGACGGCCACCCCCAGGCCACGCCGGCACATCTGCGCCTGAACGGTTCGACTGGTACTGGTGAAGGCCCGTGGCGAGTCCGGCAGCCGCTCGAGCAACCAGGCGACATCGGGAAAATGCGATTGCGCGCTGTTCATGAGGATCAGCCCGACCGCAGCCGTATCCTCCTGCACCGCTAGCGCCGTCTCTGCGGAGCCGTAGAGGCCGTAGGGCATCCTCAGGAAACGGCGCTGCACGATATCCGGTTCGCTGAAGGGCACCAGGCGAAAGGCCACGTCCGCATCGCGTCGGGAGAGATCCAGCAGTCGATAACTGGCGATGACCTCGGGTACCACGGCAGGGTGCCGCCGGGTCAGGTCGGCCAGGACCGGCGCCAGCACATAGCCGGCGAACCAGTCCGCCGAAGAGATGCGCAGGATTCCCTCCAGGCGCTGGTGATTACCTGCCAGGCGCCGCTCCATCGCCAGGGCCGAGGCTTCCATGGACTCGGCCAGGGCGAATACGGCATCTCCCGAATTCGTCAGGATCAGGCGCTCGCGGGTGCGCCGTAGCAGCGCCTGTCCGGCTTCATCCTCGAGCGTTTTGATCCGTCGACCTACCGTTGGGTGGCTGATTCCCAAGGCTCGCGCGGCCGAGCCATAGGAACCGCCCCGGGCGACTGCCAGAAAGATCCGTACATCGCTCCATTCCATGGCGTACCTGCGTACAAAAATGAACATTGAATATGCAGGAAAGGCAGTCCCCAAACAATATCGTAGGGGTGACCATGACAGCTCACATCGACGTAGATCCGTTGGCTTCAGCCAGGCATGTTCGAACTGGCGCTGTGCAGGTGAGCAGATATGAGCAGATTGCTAGATAGGGTTGCGATTGTAACGGGTGCCTCCAAAGGCATCGGTGCGGGTATTGCCCGGCAACTGGCGGCGGACGGTGCCAAGGTCGTCATCAGCTATGCGTCCGGCAAGGACGGGGCGGACGCCGTCCTCGCCGACATCAAGGCGGCGGGGGGTACGGCCATCGCGCTACGCGCCGACGTCCGCCAGCGGGCCGATATGGAGGCCTTGGTAGAGGCGGCCCGCGAGCACTTCGGGCGCCTGGATATCCTGGTGAACAATGCCGGCGTCTATCGATTCGCCAGGATCGAGGACACCACCGCAGACCTGTATCGGCTGCAATTCGACATCAATGTGCTCGGACCCTTGCAGCTGATAAGCGCCGCCAGCCCCTACCTGGGCGCCGGCAGCAGCATCATCAACGTCAGCTCGAATGTCACCAGCGTCCTGCCGGCGGAAAGCGCCGTCTACAGCGGCACCAAGGGTGCGCTCGATGCGATCACGGGTGTGCTCGCCCGCGAGCTGGGCCCTCGTGGTATCCGCGTGAATGCCGTCAATCCTGGCCTCATCGACACCGAGGGCACCCAGACCGTCGGCGCCCTCGGCGCGGAATTCCAGGCCTGGAACGAGGCCCGCACCCCGCTCGGCCGTATCGGCCAGGTAGGGGATATCGCCCCCATCGTCGCCTTCCTGGCGTCCGACGATGCCCGCTGGGTGACCGGCGAAACTCTCTTCGGCTCCGGCGGCATGCGCTAGGCCAGGCGGTGGCCCTTGCCGCGCCGACAGCGGTCGGCCGCTTGCCAACCGCTCGCGGGCACGCTCCTGCCAGCTGTGGCCGCGCTTTTCGAGAAATCGCTGCATCAACCCGCCGCGCGCCGGAAACGCGCGCGCGGATCAGGATGCGGCCCGATTAAAGGTAAAAGTCATGAGCTCATCCCTTCCCATGGCCCAGCCCGATAGCCGTCGCTGGTTCGCGCTGGGCGTGCTGCTGGTAGGTACGCTACTGCCACCGCTCGACTTCTTCATCGTCAATGTGGCGCTGCCGGTGATCCGTCGCGACTTCGCTACCTCGTCGGATCTGGCCCAGCTGGTGGTATCCGTCTATGCGACGGCCTATGCAGTCACTCTGATCCTGGGCGGTCGCCTGGGTGACATGTTCGGCCGCAAGCGTGTCTATCTGGGCGGCATGCTCGGCTTCGGTATCGCCTCCGCGCTATGCGGGTTCGCGCCAACGCCAGCTGTGCTGATCGCCGGGCGGCTGCTGCAGGGGGTGGCGGCGGCCATCATGGCGCCGCAGTCCATGGCCCTGATCCATGCGACCTTTCCGGCAGAAGAGAAGAATCGGGCGCTCGGCCTGTACGGCGCGACCTTCGGACTCGCCGCTGTGCTGGGCCAGGTCCTGAGCGGGGTGCTGATCGAGGCCAATCCCTTCGGACTGGGCTGGCGCAGCATCTTCCTCATCAATCTTCCCGTCATTCTCTGCGCCCTGCCGGCCGCGCTGGTTGCGCTGCGCGAGAGCCGGGCCAGGCAACCGGGCCGGCTGGATGTCATGGGTGCCGGCCTGCTCGCGGCGGGGCTGTTGGCGCTGGTGGTGCCCCTGGTCGAGGGGCCACGCCTGCACTGGCCCTGGTGGTCGCTCCCCCTGCTCGTCGTCAGTGGCGGATTGCTGATCACCTTCTGGCGCTACGAACAACGCAAGGAGGCGGCCGGCGAGACGCCCCTGGTGCTGCCTTCCCTGCTTGCCGCCCCCCGGCTGAGACGCAGCCTCCTGGCGACCTTCCTGTTCTATGCCCTGGCGCCTTTCTTTCTCGTTTTCGCCGTCTACCAGCAGGCCGGTCTGGGGCATGGAGCCCTGGCCGCGGGGTGGGCGATCCTGCCGCTGGGGATCGGCTTCCTCCTCGGCCCCCTCTGCAGTCCGCATCTTGCCCAGCGGCTGGGGGCACGCACCGCCGCCTTCGGCATGGGCCTGGAGGTCATGGGCCTGCTGTTGGCGGCCGCCCTGGCAGGCCTGCCCTCCTGGCTGCCGGTGCCGTTGCTGTTGATCGGCCTGGGGCAGGGCATAGCGCTTCCGGCCCTGGTGAGAGTCAACGCGGATCAGGTGGCGCCGAGCCTGGCCGGACTCGCCGCCGGCTTGATGAATGCCACCCTGCAGATCAGCGCCGCCCTGGCGGTGGCGCTCATCGGCGGCCTGTTTTTCGCCCTCGCCCCCGATGGTGCTGGCGGAAGAGAGGTGCAGATCGCCTTTTCCGCTGCTGCCCTGACGATGGGCGGGGCCTTGGCGCTAGCGGCCGTTTTGAGCTGGCCGAGCGCTCCGGAGACCGCCAGGCGAGGGGCCTGCGATGCAGACTGAACAGCGCCTTTCACCGCGCGAGGAGAACAGCATGAGAAAGACCTGGCTTATTACCGGTTGCTCGAGCGGTCTAGGCGGCCATATTGCGGCCATGGCCGCCGCGCGTGGCGACAGAGTCGTCGCAACGGCTCGCGATCCCGCCCTGTTGCAACCCCTGGTTCGGCAATTCCCGGAGAACCTGAGGGCCGTGCAGCTGGACGTCACCAAGCCCGCCTCGGTGGCTGCCGCGATTGCCTATGCCGAGCGGGAATTCGGCGGTCTCGATGTCTTGGTTAACAATGCCGGGATAGGCTTCATCGGTGCCGTGGAGGAGGCCGAGCCCAGCGAATACCGGCCGGATTCGAGGTGAATGTATTCGGTCTGATCGAAACGACCCGTCTGGCATTGCCTGCCCTGCGGCGACGCGGCGGCGGCCGCATCGTCAACCTGTCATCCGGGGCAGGGCTCTCGGGAGGACCGGGTTCCGGCTACTACAGCGCGAGCAAGTTTGCCGTCGAGGGATTTTCCGAGTCGCTGGCCAAGGAAGTGGAACCCTTCGGAATCCGCGTGACCATCGTCGAGCCCGGGCCGTTTCGCACCGATTTTCTCGGGCGCTCCATCGCCATGGCGAACCGGGTAATCCCGGCCTATGCCGACACGGCGGGGCGACGACGTGCCTACCGGGACAGCAACGACGGCAAACAGGCCGGCGATCTGCGCAAGGCTGCCGCGGTGATAGTGCAGGCCGTCATGGCGACCGAGCCACCCTTGCATCTGCCGCTCGGACCGGTCGCCTACGACATCGCGGAGCGCAAGTCGCAGGCGCTGCACGCTGATATGGCGACCTGGCGCGACATCGCCCTGCCTACCGACTTCGACTGATAGATCCAGGCGGGGCTGCGTGGCCCCCGACCCTTCCACGCACCGCGCGGATCATCTCGATCCCCCCGTTGCCCGACCCGCCTGGGCGGCATGCTCATCGCCGGGGGCCGGGGCCGTTTCGCCCGGTGAGTGGCTGCTTTTCTCGGCAAGCCTTTTTGCCGTTCCTTGGATGAACACCGCTGGAGTACTCCATGAGTCATGCCTTAGGCGCTTCGACCGGCAGCCCCTGGCTGCAACGCTACTATTTGCTCAGGGCGGCGGTTGCGCTGCTGTGGATCGCGCTGGCCCTCGCCCTTGGCCACGCGACGGCTTGGGCGGGGCCGCTCCTGCTCGTCCTCTACCCTGCGTGGGATGCCCTGGCGAACGTCCTCGATGCCCGCCAGAGCGGCGGACTGCGGCACAACGCTGGCCAGCGGCTCAACGCCGTCGTCAGTCTGGGCTTCGCGGTGGCGATAGGGCTGGCACTGACGTCTGGCATGGGCGCCGCGATCGGGGTGTTCGGGGTCTGGGCCATGGCCGCTGGGCTTTTCCAGCTGGCGGTGGCGATACGACGCTGGCGGACGTCCGCTGGCCAGTGGGCGATGATCCTGAGTGGCGCTCAATCCGCCCTGGCGGGTGGATTCTTCGTGAAGCAGGCGACTGAAGGCGTCCCGCTGGAGGTTTCCAGCGTGACGCCTTATGTGGCTTTCGGTGCCTGCTACTTCGGGATCTCGGCGGCTTGGCTCGCGGTAGCGAGATCGCGGCGGAGCGCGGCCGGCAAGCGAGCCTGATGCGGAGTCGACGCCGGCCCCAACAGTATCGAAGGACTCAGCCGTAGCGCTTGAAGGCCTCGATGGCCAGGCCGTTGCCGATGTTGCCGAAGCGATCGCCGTCCACCAGGCGGGCGCCGGGGAAGCGCCTGGCGAGGGCCTGGCGCAGCGCCGGGATGCCGCTGGAGCCGCCGGTGAAGAACAGGCTGTCGACCCGCGCCGGATCCAGATCGGCGCGGGCCAGCAGGTCGTCCACGCCACGGCTCAGGCGTTCCAGTTGCAGGGCGATGGCGGCGTCGAACAGCGGGCGTTCCAGATCCGCGGCCAGGCCGGTCTCGATGCGATCCAGGCGCAGGGTGCGGCGCCAGTCGTCGGTCAGGGCGATCTTGGCGTCTTCCACCTGGATCGCCAGCCAGTGGCCGGCGCGCTGTTCGATCAGCTTGAACAGCCGGTCCATGCAGCGGGTGTCTTGGGCGTCGTATCTCATGTCGCGCAGGGCCAGCACGCTCTTCTTGGCGTAGACGGCGTTGATGGTGTGCCAGGTCGCCAGGTTGATGTAGTGGCTGGTGGGCATGGTGGCGCCGCTCTTCATGGCGCTGCCGTAGCCCAGCAACGGCATGACCCCTTCCAGACTCAGCTGGCGGTCGAAGTCGGTACCGCCGACGTGCACGCCGCCGGTGGCGAGGATGTCGCCGGCGCGATCGGCCAGGGCACGGCGCTCCGGCGCCAGGCGCACCAGGGAGAAGTCCGAGGTACCGCCGCCGATGTCGACGATCAGCACCAGTTCCTCGCGTTCGATGCTGCGCTCGTAGTCGAAGGCGGCGGCGAGGGGTTCGAACTGGAAGGAGATGTCGCTGAAGCCCACCTGGCGCGCCACGGCGGCCAGGGTGTCCTCGGCTTCCTGGTCGGCGACCGGATCGTCATCGACGAAGTGCACCGGACGGCCCAGCACCACGGCGTCGAAGGGGCGATCGGCCTGCTGTTCGGCGCGCTGCTTGAGGGTGCCGAGAAACAGGCCGAGCACCTCGGTGAAGGGCAGGGCGCTGCCGAGGATGCTGGTCTCGCCCTTGAGCAGGTTGGAGCCGAGCAGACTCTTGAGCGAGCGCAGCAGGCGCCCCTCGTAGCCTTCCAGGTATTCGTGCAGCGCCTGGCGGCCATAGGCCGGACGGCGCTCCTCGGCGTTGAAGAAGATCACCGAGGGCAGGGTGGCCTTGCCCTCTTCAAGGGGCAGCAGGACCTCGCCCGAGGGCCTGAACCAGCCGGCGGTGGAGTTGGAGGTACCGAAGTCGAGGCCCAGGGCGCGGGCGGGTAGAGCAGCAGACATGTCAGGATCCGTAACGCGAGCAGCCGCGCAGTTTAGCCGAGACGCGCCTGCAGGCGAACCCTGGCCGGATGCCAGCAGGGTGGGCCCGCGCGTCTGCGGGACCGAAGCGGATGCGAGCGAGTGGCGGCGTCAGCCCCGGCGCGAGCGGTCGCGCGGCTCGTCCAGGGTGCAGACGTCATCCTGGCACCGCCGACTGCCCTCGGGATGGGGCAGCCAGGTCAGACCCGGGCGCAGCTTGAGGAACAGGCGATAGCCCAGTTCCAGCAGGGGCCGCAACGGCCGCCAGGCCAGCGGCCGCGCCCAGTGGCCGAGGCCGGCGGTGCGCCAGCTCCAGTAGGTGGCGTCCAGACCCTTGAACCAGCGGCCGTCGGCATCCCGGGCGTGCAGCAGATCGAGCATGGCCTGGCGCGGTGGCGCATCGACCGGCGCCTGGTTCGGGTAGTCCGGCGCGGCCAGGTCCACCAGCTGCAGTTGGCCGGGGTCGGCGTGGCGCCGCAGCCAGGCGATCTCGCGGGCGCACAGCGGGCAGGCGCCGTCGTGAAAGAGGGTCAGGGGCAGGCGGGGTGCGTGCATCTTGAACTTCCCAGGGGTCTTGCCTATCTGGACCGGCAGACGGGGCTGCCGTTGCGCTTTCCGCCGAACGGTAAGCGCAACGGCGCCTCGTGGCGAGTCGGAATCAGAGACGCCGGATCACGGCATTGAAAAAATCTGCGAGCGAGGTCGGTATGGATCTGGGAATCAAGGGGCGCGTCGCCCTCATCACGGGTGCCAGCGGTGGCATGGGTCTGGCCACGGCGAAGCTGCTGGCCGAGGAGGGCGTCAAGCTGGTGCTCTCCGACCTGGAGCAGGGCAAGCTGGAAGAGGCGGCCAAGGGCCTGCCGGGCGATACGCTGCTGATCGCCGCCGACATGACCGACCAGGCCGCGGTGGACCGGCTGGTGGAACAGGGTGAATCCCGCTTCGGCCAGATCGACATCGTGGTGCACACCGCCGGCGTCACCGGCGCCAAGGGCGATCCCCTGGAACTGGCCGATGCCGACTACGAGGAGGCCTGGGCCACCGACTTCTTTTCCGCCGTGCGCGTCGGTCGCGCCGCCATTCCGCGCATGCGCAAGCGCGGCTGGGGTCGCTTCGTCTGCATCACCTCGGAAAACGCCGTCCAGCCCTATTGGGAAGAGGCCGTCTACAACGTGGCCAAGGCGGCCCTGGCCGCCTTCATCAAGAACCTGTCGTACAAGGAAGCGGCCCACGGCGTGCTCTGCAACACCGTGTCCCCCGCCTTTATCGAGACCGGCATGACCGACGGCATGATGGAAAAGCGCGCCGAGGAAAAGGGCGTCTCCTTCGAAGAAGCCATCGAAAGCTTTCTCGACGAAGAACGGCCCGGCATCGTGCAGAAGCGCCGCGGCAAGGTGGAAGAGGTGGCCGCGGCCATCGCCCTGCTGGTGTCCGAGCGCGCTTCCTTCATCAACGGCAGCAACCTGCGTGTGGATGGGGGCTCGGTCCAGGCGGTGCAGAACTAAGGTTAAAAAGTGCCTGCGCTCGGTGATGCTGCGTTAAAAACCAGCTCGGAATGCTCATTTACTATTTGTAAACTCCGCTTCCTCGCTAGTTTTTGCCTTGCCTGACCTTCGCTCGGCGACCTTTTAGCAAATCCTTATCGAGGCTGGCGGGGCGGCTCCTCGGCCGTCCCGTTTTCCTGCTGGCGGCGCACGGCTTCTTCCAGGGGAATGAATTCCACCTGGCGATCCTTGACCACTGGCGGCAGGGTGATGCCCATGGAGACATAGATGCTGGTGAACATGTCGATGCCCATGTCCGCCGGCTTCACCCAGTCCACCGGGACATAGAGCAGGCCGCCCCCCACGGGGACCGGCGCCGAAGGCACCAGCACGGCGTGATAGTGACGACCCTCGATGTCGATCACCGCCGGATTGGGCAGCAGTGCCAGCACCGCCACGCCCTGACCCCCGAAGAAGCACCACACCGGACTCATGGCGCGGATGTCCGCCCCGCCTTCCTTGCGATCGAGCAACTCGACGAAGCGCTCGGCCAGGCCATAGAGCTTGCCCACCACCGGAATGCGGCGAAAGGTCATGTCGGCGAACCAGCCCAGTGGCCGACGCAGCCCCAGCTTGACCGCCAGCCCCAGCGGATAGAGCAGCACCAGCAGCAGCAGGGTGCCGAGGCCATAGGCCGCCATGGAATTGCCGACGAAGGGATGACCGACCGCCACGAACAACCGGCCCAGGGTGGTGTTGGGGCCGATCAGGCCATTGAGGAAACTGACGATCCAGCCGATCAGCGCCAGGGTCAGCACCAGTGGCAGGAGCAGCAGCAGGCCGGCCAGCCAGGTGGAGACGATGCTTTCGATACCGCGGCGAACGAAGGGCATGCAAGAACTCGACGGCTAAAGCGCCATTCTATACGGGCCAGGCGCGCTCAGCGTCGGCCTGGACCGACTTTCTGAGCGCGCCGCCGTTATAGCCAGCGGCGATAGAAGGCGGCTTCCTGCTCCAGGGCATCGGCCTGGTTGGCCGCTCGGCGAAAGCCATGGCCTTCGTCGGGATAGCGCCTGACCACCACCGGTATGCCACGCGCCTCCAGCGCGGCCGCCATGGCGTCGGTCTGAGCGGGGACCACCACGGCGTCCTTGAGGCCCTGCAGAAAGATCACCGGCGCCTGGATGCCCTCGGCATGCAGCAGCGGCGTCCGCGCCTCGTAGCGCGCGCGATCGGCCTCGGGATCGCCGATCAGCCAGTCCAGGTAGTCGGCCTCGAACTTGTGGGTGACCTTGGCCAGCGCCAGGGGATCGCTGACGCCATAGAGGCTGGCGCCGGCGCGAAAGACGTCGCGGAAGGCAAGGGCGCAGAGCACCGTGTAGCCACCGGCGCTGCCGCCACGGATAAAGGCCCGTGTCGGATCCACCAGGCCCTGGGCGCCCAAGTGGTCGACCACCGCGCAGGCGTCCTCGACGTCCACCTCGCCCCAGCGCAGGTGCAGCGCCTGGCGGTAGGCCCGGCCATGGCCGCTGCTGCCGCGATAGTTGAGATCGGCCACGGCGAAGCCCTGGCGCACCCAGAACTGGATGCGCGCATCGAACACCGGATAGGTGCAGGAGGTGGGACCGCCGTGGATGCTGACCAGCAGCGGCGGCGGACCCTCGCCGTGCCGCTCCGGCAGATAGAGAAAGCCCTGGGCCTGGCCATCGCCGCTGGGATAGCTCAGCGGCTGGGGGGCGACGATGGCGCTGTCGCCCAGGGGCGCGACGCCGCCGGTGACGATCTCCACCGCGCCGCTCCGGCGATCGATGGCCAGCACCGCCGAGGGGCGCGTGGGCGCCGCGGCGATGCAGTAGCAATGGCTGTCGTCCAGGGCCAGGCCCCGGAAACGGCTGAAGTCCGCGGCCAGGCGGCGGGTCTCGCCCGCTGCCCGGCGCTCGCCGAGCACGCCGAAGCCGTCTTCCTGCCAGGTCGCCAGCCAGCCTTCCGCCGTCGGCAACCAGCTGGCGCCGCCCAGTTGCCAGGGCGCCGCCGCGTGATCCGCCGCAGGCGCCTCCTGGGGCGCGAAGCCTTCCACGGTTTCGCACCAGGGCTGCCACCAGCCCTGGCGATCGCTCAGCGCCCAGAGCCGCTGCTCGCTATCGAACAGCGGCTGTTGCAGCGATTCCTCGGGATCGGCCGATACCACGCTGGGCGCACCGGGACGTCCCTCGGCGTCCAGCGTCGCCGTCAGCAGCCGGGTGCAGGTCCAGGGCTGGTGGGGCCTGTCCCACTCGATCCAGGCCAGGCGGCTCCCGTCGGCGCTGGTGCGCGGTGCGGCATAGAAATCCGCGCCCTCGGCCAGCACCTGGCGTGCGCCACCGGCACTCAAGGCGACCAGGCGATGGCGCGGCGGCTGCTCGCGGCGATCCTCCTCGACCGCCAGCAACTGCTGCCGGACACCATCCCAGTGCAGATCGCCGTAGCGCCAGGCCTCGCCTCCGGCCAGCCATTCGGGCGCGCCGCCGTCACGCGGCTGGCGATAGACCGCCTGGTCGGCTTCATTGACGAACAGCGGTCCCTGATCGCCCAGGCAGAGGGCGCCGCCGCCGTATTCGTAGACCTTGCTGCGCAGGCTGAACCCCGCCGGCGTGAGGCAGCGCGGCGCGGCGCCGGCCTCGCGGACCCAGAGGCGGGTGGCGCCATCGGTGGGATCGTACTGACTCCAGTAGAGGCCGCTGGCATCGACCTTGAGTTCGGCGAAGTCGATACCGGCGGCAACGGCCTGGGCCGGCGTGAGCGGGGTAGGGGCGGTCATGGCGACTCCGGAGATAGGCACAGCCGTTTAGCCTAGCAGCTGGATGGCGAGGGCTGGGTGAGGGAGGCCACGCCGTTGGGCTTCGCTGCGCTCAACCCGACCTACGAGGCTGCGTCGCTTTTCCCCCTCTCCCCTTGGGAGAGGGCTGGGGTGAGGGGCTGCGGCGCTTTTCCCCCTCTCCCTTTGGGAGAGGGTTGGGGTGAGGGAGCACCCCGTTCTGCGCCCGTGCTAAAACAACCCCAGCTGCTCCCCCGGCGGGGCGAACTGGCTGCAGTCCAGGCCTTCGCCCTCGCGACGCTCCAGGCCGAAGCGGCGGCGTGCCAGGCGAAAGCGCTGGGCCAGCAGCTCGGCGAACTGGCCTTCGCCCTTCATGCGGATGCCGAAGCGACTGTCGTAATTCTTCCCGCCGCGCGACTGCCGGATCAGGCTCATCACATGGGCGGCACGCTCGGGGAAGTGCGTCTGCAGCCATTCCTCGAACAGCTCGACGATCTCCAGCGGCAGTCGCAACAGCGTATAGCCGGCCGAGCGGGCGCCGTGGTCGCGGGCCGCCTCCAGCAGGGCTTCGAGTTCATGGTCGTTGATCATGGGAATCATCGGTGCCAGCAGGGCGCTCACCGGCACCCCGTGCTCGTGCAGGGTGCGCATGGCGCGCAGCCGGGCCTGGGGCGCCGCGGTGCGGGGTTCGAGGATGCGCTTGAGGTCATCATCCAGCGTGGTGAGGCTGAAGGCCACCCGCACCAGGTTGCGCTCGGCCAGCTGCACCAGCAGATCCAGGTCGCGCAGGATCAGCGCGCTCTTGGTGATGAGGGTCACCGGATGGCGATAGCGCAGCAGGATCTCCAGCGCCTGGCGCGTCAGCTGGTATTGCCGCTCGATGGGCTGGTAGCCGTCGGTGTTGATGCCCAGGGCGATGGGCTGCGGCTGGTAGCCCGGCTTGCTCAGCTCCGCCTCCAGCCGCTCGGCCAGATTGGTCTTGGCGATCAGCTGGGTCTCGAAATCGATGCCGGGCGAGAGGTCCCAGTAGGCGTGGGAGGGGCGGGCGAAACAGTAGATGCAGCCATGCTCGCAGCCGCGATAGGGATTCACCGAGCGATCGAAGCCGACGTCCGGCGACTGGTTGCGGCTGATCACCGTCTTGGCCGTTTCCTGGCGGACGGCGGTGGTAAAGGTCAGCGGGGTGGCTTCCTCGTACCAGCCATCGTGCTCGGCCTCGCTGCGGGTGGCGGCAAAGCGATTGTGCGGATTGCTGGCGGTGCCACGACCCCGTGGCGGGCGCTGGGGCTGGGTCATGTCGAGGCCTCTTTGCTGTATCTTTGTACAGTATAAGGCCTGGGCGATCCGGGCAAGCGACAGCGGTCGGCTGGGCGGGCGGAACGGCCACCCGCCCAGCCGCGAACCGGCGCCCTACAGCACCGAGATCGGGTAGTTGAGGATGATGCGGTTCTCGTCGAAGGAGCCGCTGGCGCTGTAGTCGCGTCTCATGCTGGAGTTGCGCCAGCGGATCAGCAGCTTCTTCAGCGGGCCGCTCTGCACCTCGTATTGCACCTCGGATTCGCGACCCCATTCCTTGCCGTCGGTGATGCTGCCGGTGTGCACGTTGTCGCCGCTGAGGTAGCGATTCATCAGGGTCAGACCCGGCACGCCGAAGGCGGCGAAGTTGTGGTCGTAGCGCACCTGCCAGGAGCGTTCCCGGGCGTTGTCGTAGCTGGAGTTGTAGCTGTCGTTGGCCAGGGTGCCGCCGCTGGTGCCGTTGACCCTCATCCAGGCGCTGTCGCCACTGACGCGCTGCAGGCCGACATAGAAGGTGCCGCCGCCCTGCTTGGCCGAGAGCAGCGCATAGGCGGTGCGGTTGTCCAGGGCACCGGCGCGGGCCGAACCGTCGTCGTCGCCGATGAAGTAGCCGAGGTTGGCGCCCAGGGTCCAGCTGCCCAGCGGCTGGTAGTGGATCAGGTTGATGAACTTCTGGTGGTAGATGTCTTCGAGCTGAGCGTACCAGAGGCCGATCTGGGTACGCTTCTCGTTGAACCTGTATTCGCCGCCAACGAAGTTGAAGCGGTCGGAGGTGGCATTGGCGCGGCCCTGCATGAACATGTCTTCCATGCTGGCGTCGTTGCGCGGGCTGTTCTGCCGCATCTGGCCGCCCCAGAGTTCCAGGTTCTGGATCTCGGTGGAGTGGATCTGCGCGCCCTGAAAGGTCTGCGGCAGCGAGCGGCCATCGTCGGACCTGAGGATCGGCAGCACGGCGAACCACTCGCCGACCTTGATATCGGTCTTGGAGACCTTGGCCTTGGCGGCCACCGCCAGGCGCCCGAAATCCTTGGCCGGCTCGTTGCCGGCATGGGTCGGCAGCAGCTGGGTGCCATAGGTGCCGGCGCCACCGTCGAGCTTGATCGAATAGAGCCCCAGGGCATCGATGCCGAAGCCCACCGGCCCCTGGGTATAGCCGGAGGTCAGGCCGAAGATGAAGCTCTGGGTCCATTCCTCGGCCTTGTTCTGCGCGGTGTAGGCCGGATCGACGAAGTTGCGATTGAAGTAGAAGTTGCGCAGGTTGAGATTGGCCTTGGTGCCTTCGATGAAGCCGTCCGCGGCCCACAGCGGCGTGGTGCTGGCGAGGGCGGCAAGGGCGGCGCAGGCACGGGCGAGCCGGCCGGAAGCGAGTCGAGTGCTCATGGTGTTCCTTGTTCTTGTAGGTAAGGGGTGCCCTGCCGGCGCGGAGGCGGCATCTGACGAGGGCAGGTCGGGCGGTGGCGCGAGGGACGGCTAGGAGGGTGCAGGCGACATGGGGGATTCCTTTCTTATTTGAATTATCGGAAAGCAGCGACCGAGGCGTTCGGCTGGGTAGTTATATGACAACGTATGTCTTGCGGCAAGGCTACCAAGGTAGCAGGGCGGAGCCCTCGCCAGGCGAGGGCTCGCGAGGGGTCAGACGCTGGCCTTGAGGCTGTCCTGGCGGGCCGTGTCGTAGGAGTGCTTGTCCATCTGCAGGGCGCCTGGCTTGCCCAGGTCGCTCATGGGCACCCGGTAGGTCTCCGGCGACAGGTAGGCCGCCAGGGCCGACAGGCAGGTCACGCCGAAGGCCAGGCCGCCGACCACCAGCCAGATGTTCTCGGTGCCGGGCGGGGCGACCAGGGTGAACAGCGCCGGCAGCATGGCGGTGAACATGGTGCCGATGTTCTGGGCGATGGCCATGGCCGAGACGCGGTAGCGGGTCTGGAACTGCTCCGGGTAGAAGCTCGGGAACACGGCGTTGTAGCCCTGGTAGACCACGCCCCACATCAGCAGCGACATGACGAAGGCCAGCGGCAGGTTGTGGATGCTGATGGCATAGAGGTAACCGAAGGCCAGCAGACCCGAACCCAGGGCGCCGCCGATCATGGTCGGCCGGCGGCCGATGCGATCGGAAAGGTTGCCGACGAAGGGGATCACCAGCACGGCGACGATGTTGCCCACCACCGGTATCCACAGGTAGACGCTCTTGTCGAAGCCGATGCCGTAGGCCGGCTGCACCGCATAGGCGGCGCCAAAGATGGTGGCCACCACCGGGATGACGTTCATCAGCGCCATCAGCGCGACCAGGATCATGGCCTTCCAGCTGGTGCTCAGGGCTTCGCCGATGGGCGAGCGCCGGGCCACGCTGGCGGTCTCGGTCTTGGCTTCTTCCTTGACGAAGGCGGGCGTCTCATGGACCTCGCGGCGGATGATGAAACCGGCCAGCAGGACGAAGGCGCTGAGCAGGAAGGGGATGCGCCAGCCCCAGCTGTTGAAGGCGTCGGCGGGCATGAAGTAGGCCAGCGGCAGGAAGATCGCCGCGGCCATCACCTGGCCGGCCTGGACGCCCTGCAGGGTAAAGCTCGCATAGTAGCCACGCCGGCCGAAGGGGGCGTGTTCGAGCACCATGGAGCTGGCCCCGGAGATCTCGCCGGCCACGGCGAACCCCTGGATCAGGCGCAGCACCACCAGCAGGATGGGCGCGAGGATACCGATCTGGTGGTAGGTGGGCAGCAGGCCCACGGCCATGGTGGCGATGCCCATGAGGAACATGCACAGCAGCAGGACGTTCTTGCGACCGCGGGTATCGCCCCAGTGACCGAGCACGAAGGCACCGACCGGACGGGCCAGATAGCCCACGCCATAGGTGGCGAGGGAGGCGACGATGGCCATCTTGGGATCGCTGGAGGGGAAGAAGATCTGCGGGAAGATCAGCGCCGCCGCCTGGGCGTAGATGAAGAAGTCGTAGTATTCCAGCGCCGAGCCGATCCAGCCGCTGGCAGTGGCTTTCTTGGCTTGGGAGCCGGGGGTGGGGGAGGCGGTATTGGCCATGGTTGTCTCCGGAATTTTATTGTCAGGCCAGGAGGGTTTCAGCGCCGCGCACGAACTCGCTCGGGTCGCGGGAGCCGAAGATGGAAAGGACGGGAGGACCTAGCCTGGCCGTCGCCGACTGCGCGCGGTGGGGCTGCAGACGAGACGGGGGACGCAGGATAACGTGGATAGCTGGGGCATGGACGCACACTCTTGTTTGTCTTGTTATGGTCGACGCGGCGGAAGCGACGAGCGCTGGGCTCTACGATCATAGTGCGAGGCGCTAACGGGACTGGTCAATTCGCCGGAAGCCCAACTGTTCGATCAGCGAACAGAAACTAACCGGTTCGTACATAATCCATTGTTGGGTCGCCGGGCGCCACGAATAATCGGCACCAGACCCGACAGATCCGTGTCACCCCGCCCTGGCCCAGCCCGCGGAGTGGCCGTTCAACACAGGAGCACCGGCATGCAGCGTTCCATCGCGACCGTATCCATCAGCGGCACCCTGACCGAGAAGCTCGAGGCCATCGCCGCGGCGGGCTTCGACGGTGTGGAGATCTTCGAGAACGACCTGCTGTATTCCGGTGCCAGTCCGCGGGAGATCCGCCAGCGCGCCCAGGACCTGGGGCTGGCGATCACCCTGTTCCAGCCGTTCCGCGACTTCGAGGGCAATCGCCGCGAGCGGCTGCAGCGCAATCTCGACCGCGCCGAGCGCAAGTTCGACCTCATGCAGGAGCTGGGCACCGACCTCATCCTGGTATGCAGCAACACCGCCGCCGACAGCCTCGGCGACGAGCGCCTGATCGCCGACGACCTGCAGCTGCTGGCCGAGCGCGCCGCCCCGCGTGGCCTGCGCATCGGCTACGAAGCCCTCGCCTGGGGGCGTCACGTCAACACCTGGCAGCAGGTCTGGCGGCTGGTGAAGGCGGTCGATCACCCCAATCTCGGCGTGCTACTCGACAGCTTCCACACCCTGTCCATTGGTGGTGATCCGGCGGGCATCGCGCAGATCCCGGGGGACAAGATCTTTTTCGTGCAGATGGCCGATGCGCCCGTGCTGCAGATGGACGTGCTGGAGTGGAGTCGGCATTTCCGCTGCTTCCCGGGGCAGGGCGAATTCGACCTGGCCGGTTTCCTCGCGCCCATCCTGCAGACCGGCTACCAGGGGCCGCTGTCGCTGGAGATCTTCAATGACGGCTTCCGCGCCGCCCAGACCCGCGCCACCGCCGCCGATGGCCTGAGATCCCTGCTCTACCTGGAGGAGCAGACCGCCGCGCGGTTGCAGCGAGAAGAGAGCCCGGTGGCTGCGCCGCTGTTCGCCCCGCCCGAGGCGCCGCGCCTGGAGGGCACCGAATTCCTCGAATTCGCCGTGGACGACGGCCATGGCGCCGACCTGGCGGGCTGGCTAGGCAAACTGGGCTTCGTCCGGGCCGGCCGGCACCGCTCCAAGAACGTCACCCTGCTGCGCCAGGGCGAGATCAACCTGGTGCTCAATGCCGAACCCTATTCCTTCGGCCACAACTTCTTCGAGGCCCACGGCCCCTCGCTGTGCGCCATGGCCCTGCGCGTGCCGGACAGCCAGGCCGCCCTGGAGCGCGCCCAGCAGTACCGGGCGCAGCCCTATCGCGGCCTGGTCGGTCCCAACGAGCGCGAGATCCCGGCGGTGCGGGCGCCCGATGGCAGCCTGATTTATCTCGCCGATCGTGGCGCCGACGGCCGCAGTCTCTATGACACCGACTTCGACGTCAGCGCCGGCGCCAGCGGCGGCCTCGGCCTGACCCACGTCGACCACGTGGCCATCGCCCTGCCGGCCGATGCCCTGGACAGCTGGGTGCTGTTCTACAAGAGCCTGTTCGATTTCAGCGCCGACGACGAGGTGGTGGTCCCGGACCCCTATGGCCTGGTCAAGAGTCGCGCCCTGAAGAATCGCGAGAGCAGCGTGCGCCTGGCGCTCAACATCTCGGAGAATCGCAACACCGCCATCGCCCGGGCGCTGTCCAGCTATCGCGGCTCGGGGGTGCACCACATCGCCTTCGCCTGCCAGGACATCTTCCAGGCGGTGGAGCAGGCCAAGGCCGCCGGGGTGCCCCTGCTGGAGATCCCGATGAACTACTACGACGACCTGGGAGCGCGCTTCGATTTCGACGACGACTTCCTCAGTCGGCTGGCCTACTACAACGTCCTCTACGACCGCGATGCCCAGGGCGGCGAGCTGTTCCACGTCTACACCGAGTCCTTCGCCGACCGCTTCTTCTTCGAAATCCTGCAGCGCAAGGATTACAGTGGCTACGGCGCCGCCAACAGCCCGGTCCGCCTGGCGGCCATGCTGCAGGCGCGCCAGGGTCGCCCGGCGCCCCTGGAATTCTGAGCCAGGCGGGCACCCCGGGGTGCCCGCGCCTCTCCTCCGACAAGAGTCAGCCCGATGCAGGACACCCCGGCGCTCGCGCCCACGCTGCGTACCCCGCGCAAGAACAATCCCGAGAAGACCCGCCAGGCCATCCTCGCCGCCGCCGTGGCCGAGTTCGCCGACCTGGGCCTGAGTGGCGCGCGGGTGGACGCCATCGCCGAGCGCACCCATACCTCCAAGCGGATGATCTACTACTACTTCGGCAGCAAGGAGCAGCTCTACCTGACGGTGCTGGAAAAGCTCTACAGCGACGTGCGCGGCAACGAGGCCGAATTGCCGCTGGACCGCCTGCCGCCGCTGGAGGCGATCCGCACCCTGGCGGAATTCCTTTTCGAGCATCACCGCAGTCACGACGACTTCATCCGCGTGGTGAGCATCGAGAACATCCACCGCGGTCGCCACCTGGCGCAGTCCGAGACCATCTCCAGCCTCAACTCCTCGGCGCTGGAAGCCCTGCGCCGCATCCTCGCCCGCGGCGAAGCCAGCGGCGAGATCCGCAGCGGGCTGGACGCGGTGGATGTGCACCTGCTGATGTGCTCGTTCTGCTTCTACCGCGTCTCCAACCGCCACACCTTCGGCCGCATCCACGACATCGACATGGAAGAACCGGCGGTGCTGCGCCGCCACAAGACCATGATCGGCGATGCCATGGTGCGCTACCTCCAGCCGTAGGGCCTGCGGGCGGCCCTCACCCCAGCCCTCTCCCAGGGGGAGAGGGGGCGTCTGATCGAGGCTTCCAGTCGCTGCCTGGATTCGTAGGGTGGAAAACCGCGTAGCGTTTTCCACGCGGCTGCCCGAGCAATCTTCTCTCGGAGAGAGGGCAAGCCTGGTAGGTTGGGTTGAGACGGCTTCATCGTCGAAGCCCAACGCTATCGGATACCCCACGTTGGGCTTCGCTGCGCTCAACCCAACCTACGGAATCATCTACTTTCTCGCCCTCGGAGAAAGGGCGAACCCAGATATGTAGGGTGGAAAACCGCGCAGCGTTTTCCACGCGGCTACCCGAGCAATCTTTTCTCGGAGAGAGGGCAAGCCTCTTAGGTTAGTTGAGACGGCTTCACCGTCGAAGCCCAACGCTGCCGGATACCCCACGTTGGGCTTCGCTGCGCTCAACCCAACCTACGGAATTATCTACCCCCTCTCCCTCGGGGAGAGGGCCGGGGTGAGGGCAACCCCGGCACCCCAGCCAAAACCCTTAGAGCACCGGCATCCCGCCCGTCACCGGCAGCATTGCGCCGGAGATGTAGCTGCCTTCGTCCGAGGCCAGCAGCACATAGGCCGGGGCCAGCTCCACCGGCTGGCCGGCGCGACCAAGAGGGGTACTGGCGCCGAATTGCTCAGGTTCGTCGGGCTTCATGGTGCTGACGATCAGCGGCGTCCAGATCGGGCCGGGGGCCACGCTGTTGGCGCGGATGCCCTTGTCGCCGAGCAGTTGCGCCAGGCCCGCGGTGAAGTTGGCGATGGCGCCCTTGGTCGCCGAATAGGCCAGCAGGGTCGGCGGGGCGATGTCGGCGTTGATCGAGGCGGTGTTGATGATGGAGCCACCGCGCGGCATGTGCTTCACCGCCGCCTGGGTGATGCGGAACATGGCGTGGATGTTCACGTTGAAGGTATGCACCCATTCCTCGTCAGGAATCTCGTCGAGACTGTCGCGCACCTGCTGGAAGGCGGCGTTGTTGACCAGCACGTCGATCCGGCCAAAGGCCTCGACGGTCTTCTGCACCACGTCCAGGCAGGTCTGGCGATCGACCAGATCGCCGGGCAGTAGGACGGCCTGGCGCCCGGCCTCGGTGACCAGGCGGGCGGTCTCCCGGGCATCCTCGTGCTCGTCCAGGTAGGCGATGGCGACATCGGCGCCCTCACGGGCGAAGGCGATGGCCACGGCGCGGCCGATACCGCTGTCGGCGCCGGTGATCAGCGCCGCCTTGCCCTTGAGGCGACCCGAGCCGCGATAGGTTGCGGCGCCGCTGTCGGGCAGCGGATCCATGCGCGCTTCGGAGCCGGGAAAGGTCTGGGGTTGGGGTTTCAGTGGGGGCTTGGGATAGTCGCTCATGGGGACTCCTTGAAGGTCAGTGAGCTTGCAGTTCAGGAAGAGCAATCGATACCCAGGTCGGCCATGACCGCGGGGCCGTAGCCGGCGGCGGCCAGGGGCGCCTGGATGTCCTGATGCAGATCCGGCACGTAGCCGATCAGCAGGTCGGCCGGGCCGCTCAGACGGATTTCACCGAGCGCGGCCGGTAGCAGCAGGGATTCGGCGGCGCCGAGCATGCCGCTCCAGCCAGCCGACTCCAGCCGTACCGGACGCCCGACGTTGCTCAGTAGGCGGGCGCTGGAGAAGCCATAGTCCAGCGGCGGCGCCCCGGCGCCGGCCAGCCGCCAGCGTTCCAGGGCGAAGTGCCGGCAGGCGGTGCACAGCAGGCGGTCGTGCCCATCGCCCAGGGGCAGGCGCAGCCCGGGGGTGACCCGCGGATCGGCATCCAGATCCAGTTCGTCCAGCAGCGCCTCGATACCGGCGCGCCAGTCGGCGTGGGGCAGCGGCTCGCCATCGGTCATGCGCCAGGGCATGGCCTGCTGCTGGATGTCCGAGGTCTGTTCGATCTCGTAGATCAGGGTGCCGGGACCGAAGCTGTGCAGGGTGCCGCCGGGGATGAAGAAGGTCTCGCCAGCGCGCACCGGCAGGCGCCGCATGACGGCGTCGTAGTCCTGCCGCAGCAGGGCGTCGCGCACGCGCTCGCGACTCTGGCCGGGCTTGAGGCCCACCAGGGCGGTGGCGCCCGGTTCGGCCCAGAGGATGTGCCAGGCCTCGGTCTTGCCGTTGGGCTGGCATTCCAGGCGGCGGGCGGTGGCGTCATCGGCGTGCAGATGCACCGGCAGGCGCCCGCTGCCGTCGATGAACTTGGTCAGCAGGGGAAACCAGGGACCCTGCCAGCCCGGCGCGACCAGTTGTTCGGGATAGGCCTGCACCACGTCATGCAGGCTCTGGCCGGCGAGGGGACCGTCGAGCACCGTGGCACTGCTGCCCGGTACGTCGCTGATTTCCCAGGTCTCGGCGATGCGGCCCGGAGGCAGGCCACGCTTGCCGAGGCGCTCGCCGATCTCGTGACCGCCGAACACATGGGTGCGCAAGGGGGTGGAAAGGCGCAGGGGTTGGCCAAGCATCGGGGGACTCCAGCGGCAAGAAAGGCGCCCCGGCCCGGGCCGGGGCAGAGAACACTCAGAGAATCGGCTTGCCGCCGGTGACGGCGATGCGCGCGCCCGAGGTGTAGCTGGATTCGTCGGAGGCCAGCATCACATAGACCGGCGCCAGTTCCACCGGCTGGCCGGGGCGGCCGAGCGGGGTGTTGCCGCCGAATTCCTTGACCTGCTCGGGCGGCATGGTGGCCGGGATCAGCGGGGTCCAGACAGGGCCGGGGGCCACGCTGTTGGCGCGGATGCCCTTTTCGCCAAGCAGTTGCGCCAGGCCCGCGGTGAAGTTGGCGATGGCGCCCTTGGTGGTGGCATAGGCCAGCAGCGTCGGCCGCGGCATGTCCGAATTCACCGAGGTGGTGTTGATGATGGAGCCACCCTGGCCCATGTGCTTCACCGCGGCCTGGGTGATGCGAAACATGGCGGTGATGTTCACATCGAAGGTGTAGACCCACTCGTCGTCGGGAATTTCGTCGAGGGTCTCGTGGGTCATCTGGAAGGCGGCGTTGTTGACCAGCACGTCGATGCGCCCGAAGGCGGCCACGGTCTTGTCCACCACCGCCAGGCACTGCTCGCGCTTGGACAGGCAGCCCGGCAGCAGCAGGGCCTCGCGCCCGGCTTCGCGCACCAGGCGGGCGGTGTCCTCGGCGTCTTCGTGCTCGTTCAGGTAGCTGATGGCGACATCGGCGCCCTCGCGGGCGAAGGCGATGGCCACGGCACGGCCGATGCCGCTGTCGCCACCGGTGATCAGCGCCTTCTTGCCGGCCAGACGGCCAGAGCCCTTGTAGCTTTGCTCACCGCAATCCGGGACCGGATTCATGCGCGATTGCAGGCCGGGAACCTCTTGCTGCTGTTCCGGCATCGGGGCTTTGGGAAAATCGGTCATGGAGGAATCCTCGTCGCTCGTGTGACTTTTGCGGGCCTGTCAGTACCGACAGGCCACAAGCGGCGAGGGTTCGAGACCCGGGACGGGCGGTGTAGCGGCGCTAGCGCGGTGCCGCTTCGGCCCAGCGCGGCGGCACCGTGGGCTGCCAGGTGGCGAGGGCGTCTAGCAGGGCGGTTGGCGAAGCCTCCACCTGCAGCATGGCGCGGTGCGGCGCGGCAACGAAGCCCTGGGCGACCAGGTGATCGAGGAAGCCTTCCAATTGCGCGTAGAAGCCATCGACCTCCAAGAGACCCATCGGCTTGGCGTGATAGCCGAGCTGCCCCCAGGTCCAGACCTCGAAGAGTTCTTCCAGAGTGCCCAGGCCGCCGGGGAGGGCGATGAAGGCATCGGCCAGCTCCGCCATCCGCGCCTTGCGCGCATGCATGCCGTCGACCACTTCCAGCCGAGTGCAGCCCGTATGGCCCAGTTCGGCGGTCTTGAGGCTCTGGGGGATGATGCCGATGACTTCGCCACCGGCGGCCAGGGCGGCATCGGCGACCACACCCATCAGGCCGACCTTGCCACCGCCGTAAACCAGGGTGAGGCCGCGCTCGGCGAGGGTACGCCCGAGGTGCGCGGCCGCTTCGGCGAAGACCGGCGAGGCGCCGGGCTTGGCACCACAGAAGACACAGACGGTTTTCAGCGACATGGGGACTCCTAGGCAGGCAAAACGCCTAGCCTAGCTGCCCGTCACCCGTGATCAAAGCACCGTCATCGCGCGAGGAAAGCCTCTTCCGGCGCATTGCCACTGGCGGCCTGGGCATAGCTGGCGAACAACTCGTGCAACAGGGCGGTAAGGGTCATGGCGGGCGTCCTTGGCTGGCGGGTGATGGAGGGATAGTACCCAGAGGTAAGGCCTGGCGACCTGGCAAAGGTTTCGATGGAGGCGATAGAGCGGAGCCGCTCCCTTGCCATGGCCGCTGGAACCCGCCACCCTCGCATCGGTCTGACTGGCGACTTTCACGCATCCGGAGGGTTCATGAAATCCACGCTTTTCGCCGCCGCGCTGTTCGCCCTGGGAAGTACCGGCGCCTGGGCCGCTGACAGCTGTACCACCCAGATCGAAGCCGGCGACCAGATGACCTACAGCCGCGCTTCCATCCAGGTCCCGGCCTCGTGCAAGACCTTTACCGTGGAGTTGATCCACAACGGCAGCCTGCCCAAGAACGTCATGGGCCATAACTGGGTGCTGACCCGCTCCACCGACGCCTCGGCCGTCGACGCCGCCGGCATGAACGCGGGCGAAGCCAAGGGCTACCTGCCCGAGGGCGACGAACGCATCATCGCCCATACCAAGATGTTGGGTGGTGGCGAGAAGGATTCCGTGACCTTCGATACCGGGGCCCTGGAAGCCGGCAAGGAATACACCTTCTTCTGCTCCTTCCCGGGGCATTTCGGCTCCATGCGCGGGGTGTTGCAGCGCGGGTAAGGAGAAGGTTGGGTTGTGGCGGTCGACCGTCGCAATCCGACCTCTTGAGCAGGAGACGCCTGGAGGTTGGGTTGAGCGTTAGCGAAGTCCAACGCTGCAGGGCCTCATGCTTTTTTAGTACGTGCCATGGCTACTTATTGAGTGTTTGGAGAGTTTTTGTTTCGCCCACCCGGGCGAGTCACTTTTTGCAGTCGCGGCTGCGCGCCCCGCAAAAAAGTAACC
>NZ_BBIT01000017.1 GCF_000730625.1 Pseudomonas oryzihabitans NBRC 102199
ATGAGGGAGGCACACCCAATCACCCTTTCTACTTTCGACGAGCGCCGGCCAGTCACGGCTTCACCACGTCCAGCAAGGTAATAGGCAGCGCCGCACGCCAGGTGTCGAAGGCGCCCAGCGGCTGGGCCTGGGCTACCTGCAGGCGGGTCAGGTCGCCGCCGTGGCGTTCGCGAAAGGCTACCAGGGCGGCCTCGGTCTGCAGGGTCACGGCATTGGCGACCAGGCGACCGCCGGGACGCAAGGCGTCCCAGCAGGCGTCCAGCACCCCCGGCGCGGTGAGGCCGCCGCCGATGAAGATGGCGTCCGGGGTGGCCAGACCGGCCAGGGCCTCGGGCGCCTGGCCGGCCACCAGGTGCAGGGCCGGGGCGCCGAGGTGGTCGCGGTTGTGGAGGATATGGGCCTGGCGACCGGCGTCGGCCTCGATGGCCAGCACCCGGCAGCCGGGATGGCTGCGCGCCCATTCGATGCCGATGGAGCCGCAACCGGCGCCCACGTCCCACAGCAGTTCGCCGGGGCGCGGTGCCAGGCGGGCCAGGGTTACGGCGCGTACGTCTCGCTTGGTCAACTGGCCGTCGTGGCGATAGGCGCTGTCCGGCAGACCCGGGGTGAGCGGCAGACCCGTCTCCCCAGTCTCGCTCAGGACCTCGATGGCCACCAGGTTGAGCGCCGCCGCTTCCGCCAGCGGCCAGTCCCGGGCGCGACCGGCGATCTGGCGCTCCAGAGGGCCGCCCAGGTGCTCCAGCACCTGCAGCTGGCTGGCGCCGAAGCCCTGGTCCACCAGCAGCGCGGCCAGGGCCGCAGGGCTGTGGCCGTCGTTGCTCAATACCAGCAGGCGGGCGCCTGGGTGCAGATGGCGCACCACGGCGGCCAGGGGGCGGGCCACCACCGACAGCAGGGTGACGTCCTGCAGCGGCCAGCCGAGGCGAGCCGCGGCCAGGGAATAGGAGGAGGGCGCCGGTAGCACCTGCAGCTCGTCGGCCGACAGCTGGCGCGCCAGGCTCGCGCCGACGCCGAACAGCATGGGATCGCCGCTGGCCAGCACGCAGACCTGGGTGCCGCGCCGGTCCAGGACCGGGGCCAGGGCGAAGGGCTGCGGCCAGGGCTCGCGGCTGGCGCGGATGCAGGGTGGCAGCAGCGCCAGCTGGCGTGGACCGCCAATGACGACCGCCGCCTCCAGCAGGGCGCGGCGGGCCTGCTTGCCGAGGCCGGGGTAGCCGTCTTCGCCGATACCCACCACGGTCAGCCAGGGGATCATGAACACACCTCATCGAACGTCAGCCGACCGGGCGTTTTCAAGGGGTCGGGGTCGGGTGGCCCCGGAGTCATTATCTGACCCGGGGCCCCCTAAGAACCGTGCTTGCGACTTTCGCAGCACACGGCTCAAGCTTACGAAAAACCAGCCATAGGTTGGCCGGCAACTGTGACGTGCGATCCTAACATCATAGACCGCTATATCTCAGGGTTACCTGTTGCCGCTGGCTATGCACCAGCGAGTGGCAGTTAGGGTGTATGAGCACGCGATTTTTCAGGGTGTCCTTGCCGCCGTCCACCCGTCGAATGACGTGATGGTCGTCCCAGCCAGTTTCCTTATTTACCGCGTGACCACATAAGGCGCAGAGTCCTTTCTGCCGCGTGAAGAGATACAGGATTTGTTTTCTGAAATGCAGTTTGTGCTGCATTCGTCGAACTCTTAGTTTTTCCCATTTCTCTTCGTGTTTCGCATCGTATGGATGGTACCCACCCGATAGCCGCGGTTGTCGCCTTATCTCAGTGTCCGCTAGCTGGTATAGCTGGCAGAACTTGCGTTCACCCTTCTTACCTCTGTAGGGATGCGCAAAAACCCAATTTCGCTTGCCTATGGAGTGGAAGTATCTATTCCGGCACCAATTAGCTTGCTTCTTCGGATGACGGCGCTTCGCCCACCTTCGCAGCAACCAGACGATCAAGCTGTCTAACCGGCTGAAGGCTTTCTTTGCTACGGCTGGAGAGTGGTATTGAGCCCACCCTTTCAGCACCGGATTCAGGCGTCCGATTAGCTCTTCCTGAGTCAATGCCCCGCTGGTTTTTACTATTTCTCTAACCTTGCGATAGAACGTTGAGATGTTCTTTTTCGAGGGTTTGATGAATAGCTTGGTCCGGCGGTAAGGCGACTTCGGGACGTACTTCCTGAAATTCCACCCTAGGAAATCGAAGCCCTGAAGGATGTGGGTTATCTGCGTTTTCTCTTCGGACAAGCTCACCCCTCGTACTGACAGGAATTGCTCGACCCAAGGTATGACCTCGTCAGTCAACAGCTCTTTGGTAGCCGCTGTGATGATGAAGTCGTCCGCGTATCGCACCACATGCACTCTGGGCGTATCGGCGTCGGTACCCGCTAGCTTTCTGGCCAGATGGCCTTTGAGCTGCATCTCCAAGCCGTTAAGGGTGGCGTTAGCCAAACAGGGCGAAATAATCCCGCCTTGTGGCGTCCCGGCCTCCGTAGCCATGAAGTGTCGCCGGTCAATTACCCCGGCCTTCAACCACAGCCGCAGTACCTTCTTGTCCATAGGGACGTTCTGGCACAGCCACTCGTGATTGATGTTGTCGAAGAACCCCTTGATGTCACCTTCCAGAACCCACATAGGTGAGTCGTCTCTCGACATTAGCTGAAAGATTTCAACCATCGCATCAGCGGTCGAGCGATCCGGTCGGAAGCCGAAACTTTTCGGGTCGCTGGTGCTTTCGATGACGGGTTCCAGGGCTGACAGGTAGAGCGCTTGCATGGCCCGATCAAACATCGTCGGTATACCTAGCGGGCGCTTTTCCTTCTTCCCTGGCTTCGGTATCCAAACCCTCTTTAGCGGTTTGGGCCGATAGCCTCGTTTCTCCAATAGACGCTTCGCGGCGTAGAGCTTGGCTGGAGGCGTCCCCCAGGTTTCTCCATCAACGCCCGGAGTCTTGCGACCCCGGTTTTCAGTCACCCGTCTTACAGCCAAACAGCGACCATAAAACGAATGGGTCAGTAACCGTTGTAGGCGTTTAACCCTACGCCAGTCACCGGCCATTGTTGCCTGCGCAATCTTCAACTGCGTTTTCCGAACGGAGATTTGGATCTTGGCCCAATCGAGATCGTGCCAGCCCTTCACGCCGTCAGGAGACGCAGACGAAACCGATGTTGCTGGTTGCGTATTCATACAGTCCTCCTCAGGTCAGTAACCTTCGGGACGGACTTCTCCCCCTAGGGGTTGAAGTCACCCCTAGGGTCGTTTCGCTGGAAATCAGCACTAGATCATGCGCCCGTAAACCAGGTGCACGTCAGCCAGGGTTGCCCCTGTCGATGATGTTTCAACCGATATGCCGCCCATTACAGACAGCCATTCGCTTTTTGCACCCTCCCATTCCCCACACCCAACAGCTTTCCTTGCGGATTGCCTGCCTTCCGATGTTGCTGGTTAGGCGGGTGGTCGGGATTGCCACGTTCCCCGCTGTGCATCGATTCCCCGGTTAGGTTCCGTCTCTCCCCCGACAGTCGTAGTGGTACCGCGTCGTTAGCTTTGACAACGAGCGCCAGACTGCTTTGCCGATTTTGGCCAGGGCCTATTAACTGCCGTAGGCCCAGTTATGCTTACGAGGGGTCTAGCAACGGTTCACATGCGTTAACCATACGGGTTGGGTCACTAGCCCTAAGCTTCCGTGCAGTTCGGAAGCTTCACGAAGCTGTTGCCAGTCAAGCGTGTCCCTTACGGGATAGGACATTGTCGATCGGGCTTCACACCCCAGGGTTGGCCCCCGACGCATGCCGATGTAGTGAACTGGCAGGTACATGCCAGGCTCGGTACTTCCTATGTCAGCGAAGTTGAGCAATGCACAGCGGAGCGGTTGCTCCGTGCTTGGACGAGATACCCTAACGTCTCACGACGTTGGCATGGGCCAAATGAGACCAAGGCATCCCAAAGATGGATTGACCCCTTGCGGGGTCAAATCACCCGCAGGGAGTCTTGTTACATTTAGATACAATTTCCTTGGCGGAAACTGCTCTCTGTTACGTCTGATTGATCAATTTATAGCCAAAAATGGCCAAATTTGAGACGTACTTACCCTGGCAAGCAGGGATCGCATTGTCCCCACAAGTGGGTCGAATCAGGCGCGGCAGAGCCGGCTCTCGTGCTTTATTTAGGCTTCAAACCCCTGTAGAACAAGGGTTTCGGCGCCAAGACTAAGCTGGTCGACCAAGCACAACACGAGCATACGTGTCGCACCAAAGCGGGCATAATAACGTCTTTCCCCGTTCAGCCCGACCTTCCGCCGTGAATCCTCCGTCTCCTTCCGCCCTCGTCCCGCGGCCTTCGGCCTGTCCGGGGCTGCTGCGCATCGTGCCCGCGCGCGATGGCGGCCTGTGCCGGGTGAAGTTGCCGGGGGGCCGGCTGACGGCAGCCCAGGCGCGGGCCATCGCCGCCGCCAGCGCGCGCTGGGCGAGCGGGGTTCTGGAGCTGACCAACAGAGCCAACCTGCAATTGCGTGGTGTACGCGCGGACGGTGCCGCTGCCCTGGTGGCCGAGCTGCAGGCCGCCGGTCTGGGGCCGGCCGATCCCGCCGCCGATGACGTGCGCAATCTGCTGCTCAGCCCGTCTGCCGGCCGGGATCCGCAGCAGCTGCGCGACGTTCGTCCCCTGGCCGCCGAATTGCTCGCCCTGCTGGAAGGCGACCGCCGCCTGCATGGGCTGTCGGCCAAGTTTGCCCTGCAACTGGACGGTGGCGAAGCCCTGGCCCGGCTCGACCATCCCCATGATGTCTGGCTGTCGGCGCGCGCCGAGGGCTATGTCCTTGGGCTGGCTGGCACCCCAGCGGATGCGCCCCTGGGCCTGATCCCCGCGGGACGCGAGGTGGCCACGGTGGCGACCCTGCTGCATCGCTTCCTTGACCTGGCTGACCCTGAACAGAGCCGCATGAGACAGCTGCTTGCGCAACGGCCGGTCGAGGAGCTGCTGGCCGGTCTTGGTCTGCTGCCGACTAAGAGCCACCCACGTGCGCCAGCGGAAATCGCAGGACGCCTCGGTAGCCATCCTCAGCGGCAATCCGGCCTGTTTTGGGTCGGCG
This sequence comes from Pseudomonas oryzihabitans NBRC 102199, assembly GCF_000730625.1. Taxonomy (GTDB): domain Bacteria; phylum Pseudomonadota; class Gammaproteobacteria; order Pseudomonadales; family Pseudomonadaceae; genus Chryseomonas; species Chryseomonas oryzihabitans. Next base: position 5,077 of record NZ_BBIT01000017.1, read on the forward strand.
CCCAGCCCGCCCTGGGGCGACTGCCTGCGAAAAGCCTGGCCACCGTCGCCGATTTGGCCGAGCACCACGGCAATGGCGACCTGCACCTCACCCCCTGGCAGGGCCTGCTGCTGCCCGATGTACCGGTCGACCAGGCCGCCAAGCTGCTCGCCGCTCTGGCCACCCTGGAGCTGATCACCGATCCCGCCGCGCCCCTGGCCCGGCTGGTCGCCTGTACCGGCAGCCAGGGCTGCGCCAAGGGCCAGGCCGACACCAAGGGCGATGCCCTGCGCCTGGCCGAGCGGCTGCCGGCCGGCGTCGAGGTGCACCTCTCCGGTTGCCCGCGCAGCTGCGCCCTGGCCGGACAGGCACCCCACACCCTGCTGGCGATGGCCCCCGGTCGCTATGACCTCTTCGTGCGCGACGCCACCCAGCCCGGTCCGGGCCGGCGGCGCGCCACCCATTTGTCCCTCGACGAGGCCGCCGCCTGGCTGGCCCGGAGTCCCAGTGATGCTTGAATACGAACGCGACGGCCAGGCGATCTATCGCCAATCCTTCGCCACCATCCGCGCCGAGGCCGATCTCTCGGCCATCCCCGCCGACCTGGAAAAGCTCGCCGTGCGGGTGATCCATGCCTGCGGCATGGTCGACGTGGTCCAGGACCTGGCCTTTTCCCCGGGCGCCGGGGCGGCCGGTCGCGCGGCCCTGGCGGCCGGCGCGCCCATCCTCTGTGATGCACGCATGGTCGCCGAGGGCGTCACCCGTACCCGCTTGCCGGCCAACAATCAGGTGATCTGCACCCTGCACGACGAGGGCATCCGCGAGCTGGCCGTGGCCCAGGGCAACACCCGCTCGGCGGTGGCCCTGGAGCGCTGGCGGCCGCATCTGGCCGGCAGCGTGGTGGTGATCGGCAATGCCCCCACCGCGCTGTTCTATCTGCTGGAAATGCTCGACGCCGGGGCGCCCAGGCCGGCGCTGATCCTCGGCATGCCGGTGGGCTTCGTCGGGGCGATGGAGTCCAAGGACGCCCTGGCCGCCGACAGCCGCGGCGTGCCCTATGTCATCGTCCGCGGTCGGCGGGGCGGCAGTGCCATGGCCGCCGCGGCGGTCAACGCCCTGGCCACGGAGGTGGAGTGATGGCGGGCCGCCTGCTCGGCCTGGGCGTCGGCCCCGGCGATCCGGAACTCATCACCCTCAAGGCGCTGCGCCTGCTGCAGGGCGCGCCGGTGGTGGCCTATTTCGTCGCCAAGGCCAAGGCCAACGCGGGCCAGGGCGGCAATGCCTATGGCGTCATCGAGGGCTATCTGCTGGACGGCCAGCAGCGCCTGCCGCTGGTCTATCCGGTGACCACCGAGAAGCTGGCGCCGCCGCTGTCCTACGAGACGGTGATCGCCGACTTCTACGACACCGCCGCCGCCCAGGTGGCCGACCATCTGGACGCCGGCCGCGACGTGGCGGTGATCTGCGAGGGCGATCCCTTCTTCTACGGTTCCTACATGTACCTGCACGACCGCCTGGCCGAGCGCTACGAGGCCCAGGTGGTGCCGGGGGTCTGCTCCATGCTCGGCGGCGTGGCCATGCTCGGCCTGCCGCTGGTCTATCGCAACCAGACCCTCACGGTGCTCTCCGGGGTGCTCTCCGCGGAAGAGCTCAAGGCGCGCCTGGCCAGCGCCGACGCCGCCGTGGTGATGAAGCTCGGCCGCAATTTCGAGAAGGTGCGCCAGGTGCTGCGTGAGCTGGGTCTGGACGACCGCGCCCGCTACATCGAGCGCGCCACCATGGACAATCAGCGCATCGTCGCGCTGGACGCCGTCGACCCCATGGCCTCGCCGTATTTCTCGCTGGTGGTGGTGCCGGGGGTGAAATGGAAGGGTTGAGCCCGGCCATCGTCATCCTCGGTCCCGGCGCCCTGGCCACCGCCCGCCGCTTGCAGGCCGGCCTGCCGGGCAGTCTGGTGCACGGCCTGGCCGGGCGGGTCGAGGGCGACGTCAGCTACAGCGCCTTCGGCGATCACCTGCGCGAGCTCTATCGGCAGCAGCGGCCGCTGCTGGTGCTCTGCGCCGCCGGCATCGTCATCCGCAGCCTGGCGTCCTTGCTGGACGACAAGACCGCCGAGCCGCCGGTGCTGGCCGTGGCCGAAGACGGCAGCGCCGTGGTGCCGCTGCTGGGCGGCCTGGCCGGCGCCAATCGCCTGGCCCGTCAGCTCGGTACGCTGCTGAACGTGGCCCCGGCCATCACCACCAGTGGCGAACTGAGATTCGGCACCTGCCTGCTCGATCCGCCGGCCGGCTATGCCCTGGCCGATGTCGACGTGGCCAAGCATCGGGTGGCCGATCTGCTGGCCGGCGCCCCGGTACGCATCGAGGGCGAGGCGCCCTGGCTGGATGAGGTGCCCCTGGCCCGCGATCCCGCGGCGCGGCAGCGTATCCTGGTCTCGCCACTGGCCAGCGCTGACGATCACACCCTGCTGATCCATCCCCGCGCCGTGCTGGTGGCGGCACGCGCCGATGCCACCGCCGCCGCCGTCACCGCGCTGCTCGCCAGCGCCGGCTATGCGCCGGGCGCCGTGGCGCTGCTGCTGGCGCGGGCGGAAGACATGGCCGCGCCCGGCCTCGCCGAGCTGAGCCAGACGCTGGCCGTACCCCTGAGATTCGTCGACGCCCGCACCCCGGACTTCGCCCGGGCGTCGGTGGCGCGGGCCCAGGCCCAGGGTCTCGCCCTGCACCTGCATGACCGGCCGCTGGACGCCGATGACCTCGGCCAGCGCCGTGGGCGCCTCAGCGTGGTGGGTCTCGGCCCCGGCGCGGCGGAGCTCATGGCACCGGTGGTGCGCCGCGCCCTGGACCAGGCCCAGGACGTGCTCGGCTACGCCACCTACGTGCAGATGGCCGGTCCCTTGCGCCCGGATCAGTTGGCCCATGCCAGCGACAACCGCGAAGAATTGCAGCGCGCCCGCCACGCCTTCGAACTGGCCGCCAGCGGTCGCCAGGTGGTCATGGTGTCGTCCGGCGATCCGGGCGTCTTCGCCATGGCCGCCGCGGTGCTCGAGGTGCTGGAAGGCGCCGACGATCCGCGCTGGGCGGCGGTGGAGCTGGAGATCCTCCCGGGCATCACCGCGGCCATGGCCAGCGCCGCCCTGGCCGGCGCGCCCCTGGGCCACGACTTCTGCCTGATCTCCCTGTCCGACAACCTCAAGCCCTGGGCGGTGATCGAGCAGCGCCTGCGCCAGGCCGCCGCGGCGGACCTGGCCATGGCCTTCTACAACCCCATCTCCAAGGCCCGGCCGCATCAGCTGGAGCGGGCGCTGGACGTCCTGCGCAGCTGCCGTCCGGCGAACACCCCGGTGATCCTCGGCCGCGACGTCGGGCGTCCCGGTGGCGGTCTCGAATACACCAGCCTCGGCGCGCTGCGCAGCGACATGGTGGATTCACGCACCCTGGTGATCCTCGGCTCCAGCCATACCCGGCGTTTCCCGCGGGCCGATGGCGGCGAGTGGGTCTATACGCCACGCTGGTACGATCCGGAATTGTTATAAAGTAACATTTAGTGCTTGAATCCTGGTCGCCGCTGGCTCACCCTCGGCGACCTTCCTGTTCCCTGGCGGGAAGCCGGTGCAACTCCGGTGCGGTCGCGCCACTGTGAGCTTCGCGAGAAGCGAGCCAGACCTTGCCAGGGGCTACCCAACATCCACAAGGGACGCGTCATCCCAAGGAGAGTCCATGTTTCGCCGTCTTCTGCCGCTGCTCGCCGCCGGCCTGTTGTCCGTTGCCTCTCTCACCACCCAGGCGGCCACCGCCTATCCGCTGACCGTGCACAACTGCGGTCGTGAGCTGGTCTTCGAGCGCGCGCCCCAGCGGCTGGTCAGCCTCGGTCAGGCCAGCACCGAGTTGCTCTTGCGCCTGGGCGTGGGCGCGCGGCTGGTGGGCACCGGCGTCTGGTTCGGCGGCTTGCCCGCGGACCTGCAGGCGGCGGGCAAGGGCATTCCGCGGCTGGCCGACAACGCCCCCAGCTTCGAGGCCGTGGTCGGCACCCGGCCGGACCTGGTGGCGGCCCAGTACACCTATCACGTCGGCCCCGGTGGCGAGGTGGCGGACTTCCCGCGCTTCGCCAAGCTGGGCATCGCCGCCTATGTGGCGCCCAGCGATTGCGAGGGCAAGGCGGTGACCGCCGATTCCAACAGCGATGGCAGCCGCAGCGCGCCCTTCGACATGCAGCTGGTGACCCGCGAAGCCCGCGAGCTGGCGGCCATCCTCGATGTGCAGCCGGCCGGCGAGCGTCTGGTCGCCGACCTGGACCGCCGTATCGCCGTCGCGGGCGAGCAGGCCAAAGCCGCCGGGGTGCAGGGCCGCTCGGTGCTGTTCTGGTTTTCCAGTCCGCGGCTGGAAGGGGATCCCTGGGTCGCCGGCAACCTCGGTGCGCCGGCCTGGATCGCCCGGGCCCTGGGGCTGCGCAACGTGGTCGACAGCGCCGAGGAATGGCCGGCGGTGAGCTGGGAGCGCATCGCCAGCCTGGACCCTGACTATATCGTCGTGGCGCGCATGGACCGGCGTCTCTACCCGGCCGATGACGTGGACAAGAAGCTGGCCTTCCTGCGCAGCGATCCCCTGACCCGCGAATTGCGCGCGGTACGCGAGAATCATCTGCTGGTGGTGGATGCCCCGACCCTCAATCCCTCGCTGCGGGTGGTGGACAGCGTCGAGACCCTGGCCGCCGACCTGGCCAAGCCGCAACCATGAGTCTGCCCCTCGCGGCCGAAGGCGCCCGGCCCTGGCGCTGGCTGCTGGGCCTGGCCGCGGTGCTGGCGCTGGCGGCGAGCGTGGTGCTGGCGGCGTCCTTCGGCGAGATGCCCATCGCGCCCCTGACCAGTCTGCAGGCCATCGCCAACGGCCTCGGCCTGGGGCCCTATCCGGTGGAGCGCATCGTCCAGGGCATCGTCTGGGAATACCGCCTCAGTCGCGCCCTGGTGGCCGCCTGCTGCGGTGCGGGCCTGGCGGTCTCCGGCGCCATCCTTCAGGCGCTGCTGCGCAACGCCCTGGCCGAGCCCTATGTGCTCGGCCTATCGGCCGGCGCCTCCACCGGCGCGGTGCTGGTGATGCTGCTGGGCGTCGGTGGCGGGGTGCTCGGCGTGTCCCTGGGTGCCTTTCTCGGCGCGGTGCTGGCCTTCGCCGTGGTGCTGCCCTTTCTCGGCAGCGGCGGCAGTACCCGCATCATCCTCGCCGGGGTGGCGGCTTCCCAGCTGTTCAATGCTCTGACCGCCTATATCGTCGCCACCGCGGCCAATGCCGAGCAGGCGCGCAGCGTGATGTTCTGGCTGCTCGGCAGCCTGGCCGGGGTGCGCTGGCCGGATGTCTGGCTGGCCGCCGGGGTGGTGCTCGCCGGGCTGCTGGTGTGCCTGGCCTGCGCCCGGGCGCTGGACGCCTTCGCCTTTGGCGAAGACGCCGCTGCCAGCCTCGGGGTGGCGGTGGGACCGCTGCGCCTGCTGCTGCTGGCCGTCACCGGCCTGATCACCGCCTGCCTGGTCAGCCTGGTGGGCGCGGTGGGCTTCGTCGGCCTGGTGATCCCCCATGTGGCGCGTTTCCTGGTGGGTCCGGGGCATGGCCGGCTGCTGCCCACCTGCGCCCTGATCGGCGCGCTGTTCATGGTGCTGGCCGACATCGTCGCCCGCACCCTGGTGGCCAAGCAGACCCTGCCCATTGGCGTGGTCACCGCCCTGGTGGGCGCCCCGGCCTTTGCCTTCATCCTCTATCGCGCACGGGAGGTCCGATGAGCCTCGCTGCGCGCGACGTGGCCTGGAGCGCCGGCGGGCAGCCAATCCTCGCCGGGGTAACCCTCGCGGTGCCGCCGGGCGGGGTGCTCGGACTGCTCGGCCCCAATGGCTCGGGCAAGTCCAGTCTGCTGCGGCTGCTGGCCGGGCTGCGGCGGCCGGAGGAGGGTAGGGTCAGTCTCGACGGGACGCCGCTGGCCGAGTTGCGCCGGCGCGACCTGGCGCGCCGGGTCGCCCTGGTGGAGCAGCAGGCCGGTACCGAAGCCGATCTCTCGGTGGCCGAGGTGGTGCGCCTGGGGCGCACGCCCCATCGCGGCCTGCTCGATGCCTGGAGCGCGCGCGACGCCGAGGTTTGCCAGCGCGCCCTGGCCCAGGTCGGCCTGGTCGACAAGGCGGCACGGCGCTGGCACAGCCTCTCCGGCGGCGAGCGCCAGCGCGCCCAGATCGCCCGCGCCCTGGCCCAGGAGCCCAGCGAACTGCTGTTGGACGAACCCACCAACCACCTCGATATCCAGCACCAGCTCGAGATCCTCGACCTGGTCCGCCGCCTGCCGGCGACCTGCGTGCTGGCCATCCACGATCTCAACCTGGCCGCGCTGTTCTGCGATCGCCTGGCGGTGCTGCGCGACGGCCGTCTGGTCGCCGAAGGCGCCCCCGGCGAGGTGCTGACGGCCGCGCTGATCCAGCAGGTCTGGGGGGTGAGGGCGCAGGTGACGCTGGACGGTCCCGACGGTCGGCCGTCGATCCGCTATCGACTGGGCTGACGGCGCCGCACCGGGCCGGCCCGTTCTTCGATCGCCTGCCTGAGCTGCTGGCGGCCGCCCAGCCAGAAGACGGCTTCGGTGGCGATGAACAGCGGGCCGATGGCCAGGCCGGCCAGGTCGTCGAGAAAGGCCGGCTTGCGCCCCTCGTAGTGGTGGCCGACGAACTGGATGGCCCAGCCGATCAGGAACAGACCCAGCCCCCAGGCCAGCCAGACGCCGGTGGTCTGGGCCGCCAGCGCGGCACCTAGCCAGAGGGCGAGCGCGAGCAGGACGCTCATCAGCAGCCCCAACGGCCGATCCAGGCGCAGATAGAAGAGCGCCACCGTACCGGCCACCAGCACCGCGGGTGACAGCGGCCAGCCGGCCAGGCTGAAGACCGGTCGCGACAGCAGGATGGCCACCGCCAGCACGATCAGCAGGATGCCGGGGAAGTGGCTGGCGATATTGCGCGGATCGCGGTGGTAGCTCGCGTACTGGCTGAGATGATCTTCCAGGGTCTTCATCGACAGGCATCCAGGCGACTGGGCGGGAAGCCTCAGCATGCACCTGGAGGCCCCTGCGCGTCTGCGGGTGTCGGCAGAAATGCGATTGCGATAATCGCCCCCTCGCTCGATAATCGATCAAAAGCCTGCCGAGGATAGGGTCGATGGACGATAACCGCACCGCTCACGCCACCGGCCTGCCGCCACTGGCTGCGCCGCCCATCATCGCCTCGCCGGCCAAGCGCATCGAAGCCTTCACCGGCGACCCAAATTTCATGACCTCCCTGGCCCGCGGCCTGGCGGTCATCCACGCCTTCCAGGAGCGCAAGCGCCAGCTGACCATCGCCCAGATCAGCCATCGCACCGAGATCCCTCGCGCCGCGGTGCGTCGCTGCCTGCACACCCTGATGAAGCTGGGCTACGTCACCACCGACGGGCGCACCTATTCGCTGCTGCCCAAGGTGCTGACCCTGGGGCACGCCTATCTGTCGTCGACGCCGCTGGCGGTCACCGCCCAGCCGGTGCTCGATCGCCTGAGCGAACAACTGCACGAAGCCTGCTCCATGGCCACCCTGGAAGGCGACGAGATCCTCTACATCGCCCGCTCGGCCACGCCGCAGCGACTGATCTCGGTGGACCTCAGCGTCGGCAGCCGGCTGCCGGCCTATTGCACCTCCATGGGCCGCATCCTGCTCGCCGCCCTGGACGATGCCGCCCTGCACGACTACTTGGAACACGCCGACCTCCAGGCCAAGACCAGCCGTACCCTCTATCAGCCGCCGGCGCTCATCGAGTGCCTGGGCCAGGTGCGCCAGCAGGGGTACGTCATCGTCGACCAGGAGCTGGAAGTGGGGCTGAGATCCCTGGCGGTGCCCCTGAGAGACGCCGCCGGCCAGGTGCTGGCGTCGCTCAATGTCGGCACCCACGCCAGTCGGGTCAGTCGCCAGGAGCTGGAGACGCGCTTCCTGCCGGTGCTCCTGGCGGCCAGCCAGGAATTGAGCACCCGGTTGTTTCACTAGCGAATCCGGTCGATTATCGGCCATGTCGCCGATAATCGAATTGTCAGCTGTCTGGGGTTGGACTTAACGTCGGCGCAGTGGCGCAACACGCCGATAACAACAACACGAGCAGACCACCATGACGCACACCCTCGCGGGCGCCGTGCCCCTGGCCGATTCCTCGGCCACGGCGACAGCCGGCACCCTGGACGTCCAGCAGTTCATCAATCGCCAGGCGCTGTCCGCCTACCAGTGGCGCATCGTCGCCCTGTGCTTTCTCATCGTCTTTCTCGACGGCCTCGACACCGCGGCCATGGGCTTCATCGCCCCGGCGCTGTCGGTGGAATGGGGCATCCCGCGGGCCAGCCTGGGGCCGGTGATGAGCGCCGCGCTGGGCGGCATGGTCTTTGGCGCCCTGGGTTCCGGGCCGCTGGCCGATCGCTTCGGTCGCAAGGGCGTGCTGGTGGTCGCCACCTTCATCTTTGGCGGCTTCAGCCTGCTGTCGGCCTTCAGCAGCAACCTCGAACAGCTGGTGATCCTGAGATTCCTCACCGGGCTGGGCCTGGGCGCCGCCATGCCCAACGCCACCACGCTGCTCTCGGAATACACCCCCGAGCGCCTCAAGTCGCTGCTGGTGACCAGCATGTTCTGCGGCTTCAACCTGGGCATGGCCGGCGGCGGCTTCGTCTCGGCCTGGATGATCCCGGCCTATGGCTGGCACAGCCTGCTGGTGCTGGGCGGCGTGCTGCCCCTGGCGCTGGCCGTGGTGCTGCTGCTCTGGCTGCCGGAATCGGCGCGTTATCTGGTGGTGCACGGCAAGAGCGCCGAGCGCATCCGCCGGGTGCTGGCGCCCATCGGTCGCGAAGCCGCCGAGGCGCGGCACTTCGTGGTGCCCGAGCAGAAGTCGGTCAAGACCGGCAACGTCTTCGCGGTGATCTTCAACCGCAGCTACAGCGCCGGCACCCTGCTGCTGTGGCTGACCTATTTCATGGGCCTGGTGATCGTCTACCTGCTCACCAGCTGGCTGCCGACGCTGATGCGCGACGCCGGCGCCAGCCTGGAGCAGGCCGCCCTGATCGGCGCGCTGTTCCAGTTCGGCGGGGTGCTCAGCGCGGTGTTCGTCGGCTGGGCCATGGACAGATTCAACCCGCACAAGGTGATCGGCCTGTTCTATGTCCTGGCCGGCGTCTTCGCCTATTGCGTCGGCCAGAGCCTGGGCCAGGTCGCCCTGGTCGCCACCCTGGTACTGGTGGCCGGCATGTGCATCAACGGCGCCCAGTCGGCCATGCCCTCGCTGGCGGCGCGTTACTACCCGACCCACGGCCGCGCCACCGGGGTGTCTTGGATGCTCGGCATCGGCCGCTTCGGCGCCATCACCGGCGCCTGGATGGGCGCGACCCTGCTGGGCCTGGGCTGGACCTTCACCCAGGTGCTCACCGCGCTGCTCCTGCCGGCGGGTCTCGCGGCCTTGGCGGTGCTGATCAAGGGGGTGGTCAGTCACGCCGACGCGACCTGAGAGCCCGCTCCTAATCTGCTGCGCGTCGGCCAAACTGCGTTGAAAAGGCCCTGGGTCGCCAGCCCGGTCGGAATGCTCATTTACCGTGGCTAACTCCGTTTCCTAGGGCCTTCGCCTTGTTTAGCTCTAGCTCGCGAGATTATAAGCGGGCTCTGGGAGCGTGGCGGGCGCTAGGCGCAGGCGCTGCCACCGCGTAAAGTTGCACCCTTTGCATGCGCCGCAGTCACCCGTCTAGAGCGGGTGCAGACGTCCAAGGGGTTCCATGAAAGGTTTCGCTCGCAGCGGGCAGTGGGCTGTCCGGCTGGTAACGCTTATCGCTTGCTTTCTGATTGCACCGGCCTTTGCCGAGACCCGGCAGGTGACCGACGTCCTCGGGCGCACGGTGACCATCGAGGCGCCGGCCAAGCGGGTGGTGCTGGGCTTCCACTATGGCGACTACCTGGCGGTCGGTGGCGAGCAGGCCTTCGACGCCGTGGTCGGTGTCTCCCGTGGGGCCTGGGAGCGCAAGGTGCCGGCCAACTGGGCGCTCAATGTCGCTCACCGACCTTCCCTGGCCAGCCTTCCCGATGTGGGCGAGACGGAAAACAACAGCTTCTCCGTGGAAAAGGTGCTCGCCCTCAAGCCGGATCTGGTGGTCCTGGCCGCCTGGCAATTCCAGGCGCTGGAGAGCGAGGTCAAGCGCCTGGAACAGCTCGGCATCCCGGTGGTGGCGATCGACTACAACGCCCAGACCCTGGAGCGCCACCTGGCGTCCACCCGCCTGCTCGGGGTGATCACCGGCCAGGAGGCGCGCGCCACCGAGCTGGCCGACTTCTATGCCAAGGTGGTGCAGGACATCCAGACCCGCATCGCGGCGGCTCATCGCCCGAAACCACGGGTCTATGCCGAGTTCGGCAACAAGGGTCCGGCCGAATACTCCTTCACCTATGGCCGCAACATGTGGGGCGCCATGGTTACCCTGGCCGGTGGCGACAACATCGCCGCGCCCTTCATCCAGTGGTGGGGGGTGATGAATCCGGAGCAGGTGCTCCTGGCCCAGCCGGAGGTCATCTTCATCTCCGGGCGCGAGGACAACAGCAATCCCTCCGCCTTGCCCATGGGCCCCGGGGTCACCGCCGACGACGCCCGCAGCCACCTGCGCGCCTTCATGCAGCGACCGGGCTGGGCCAATCTGCCGGCGATCCGCGACGGGCGTCTCTATGGCGTCTACCAAGGCGCCTCGCGCAGCCTGGAAGACTTCGCCATGCTGCAATTCATCGCCAAGCAGCTCTATCCGGATCTGTTCCAGGACGTGGATCCGATGGCCAACTACCGCGAGTACTACCGCCGCTACATGCCGATCCAGCCCGAGGGCACCTTTGCCATAGGCCTGACGCCATGAGCGAGGCCGCGAACGCCAGCCACGGCAACGCCATCGCCGAGCAACGCGCCCGTGAGCGCCGCCGCTGGCGGGCCTGCGGGGTGTTTCTGCTGCTGACCCTGGCGGGTCTGGTGCTGGACATCGCCACCGGGCCGTCGCTGCTCTCGCCGCTGGAAGTGCTCAAGTCGCTGACCGGGCTCGGCGAGCGGCAGCCGATGACCGACGCCATCGTCCGCGACCTGCGCCTGCCGGTGGCGCTGATGGCCCTGGCGGTGGGCGCCGCCCTCGGTGCGGGCGGGGCGCAGATGCAGACGCTGCTCAACAACCCCATGGCCAGTCCCTACACCCTGGGCATGGCCGCCGCCGCCGGCTGCGGCGCCGCCCTCAGCCTGGCGCTGGGCAGCTTCGGCCTGGGCGCGCTGATCGGGGTGCCGCTGGGCGCCTTCGCCTTCGCCATGCTGGCGGCGCTGTTTCTCTTCGCCCTGGCCTCGCTCAAGCGCACCGGCAGCGACACCATCATCCTCGGCGGCATCGCCCTGCTGTTCCTCTTCCAGTCGCTGCTGTCCCTGGTGCAATTCCTCTCCTCGCCGGAGCTGTCGCAGCAGATCCTCTTCTGGCTGTTTGGCAGCCTCGGTCGCGCCACCTGGACCACCCTGGCCATCGTCGCCGGGGTGACCCTGCTGTGCTGCCTCCTGCTCCTGCGCGATGCCTGGAAGCTGGCTGCCCTGCGGCTGGGCGAGGCACGGGCCGAGAGCCTCGGCGTAAATATCCGCCGGCTGCGCCTCAAGGTGCTGATCCTGGTGGCGGTGATGACCGCCACGGCCACCAGCTTCGTCGGGGTGATCGGCTTCGTCGGCCTGGTCGCGCCCCATATCGCCCGCTGGCAGGTGGGCGAGGATCAGCGCTTCCTGCTGCCACTGTCGGCGATCTGCGGCGCCCTGATGCTGTCCTTCGCCTCGGTGCTGTCCAAGTCGATCCTGCCCGGGGCGCTGTTTCCGGTGGGCATCGTCACCGCCATCGTCGGGGTGCCCTTTCTGCTCTGGCTCATCTTCGCCCCCCGCAGGTCCAGCCCATGATCCGCCTCCAGGACCTCGCGCTGAAGCGCGGTGATCGTACCGTCATCTCCGGACTCTGCACCGAGCTGCACGCGGGGCAGGTGCATGTGATCCTCGGCCCCAACGGCACCGGCAAGACCACCCTGCTGCGCGCCCTGGCCGGTGACCTGCCGCTGGCGGCCGGCCGGATCGAGCGCGGCGCCAGGCGGCTGGTGGCGGGGGCTTCGCTGCGTGGTCAGCGGGACGGCTGGCGCCAGGGCGTGGCCTACATGCCCCAGGATTCCCATGCCGAGGCGGCGCTGTCGGTGCTGGAGACGGTGGCCATGGGCAGCCTGGAACGGCTGACCCTGCACCTGGACGATGAGCTGCTGGAACGCGCGTTGGGCAAGCTCGACGAGGTGGGCATCGGCCATCTGGCCTCGCGCCAGCTGGGCGCCCTGAGTGGCGGTCAGCGGCAACTGGTGTTCTTTGCCCAGGTGCTGATGCGCGAACCCGAGGTGATGCTGCTGGACGAACCGGTCAGCGCCCTGGATCTGCGGCACCAGATCAACCTGCTCGATCGCGTGCGCCACGAGACCCGCCTGCACCAGCGGGTGACCGTGGTGGTGCTGCACGACCTCAACCTGGCCTGCCAGTACGCCGATTCGCTGCTGGTGCTGGTCAACGGTGGCCTGCTGGCCGCCGGCCGACCCGCCGCCATCGTCACCGCCGACCTGCTGGAAGCCACCTACGGCGTGGCGGTGGACATCCTCCACGACCGCCAGGGCCGCCCGGTGGTGCAGCCGCTGACCGGTCAGGCCTTCAGCGAGGCCTGACTCTAGAGAGCCATAAAGCGGCTAACAAAACGTAGCGAGCGGCTGTCAGGCGGGTGCGCGCGGCGCGCAGGAGCCGCAGTGTACAAGCAGTACATGAGGACTCCGAGCACTGCACGCGCCCGCCTGGCGGACGCGCAGTAGTTTTGTTGGGTGCTTTTAGAAGGTGTAGGTGAAACCGGCCTGCACCGTACGCGGCTCGCCCGGATAGCTGTAGGCGTTCCAGGAGCTCTCGTCGTAGCCCTTGTTGAAGACGTTGCGCACGTCCAGGTTCAGCCGCAGGTGCTCGTCGACCTTGTAGAAGCTCAGCAGGTCGGTGACCGTGTAGCTGTCCATCGTGTAGTCGCTGACAGCGGTCTTCTGGCCTTCGCGTTCGCCCACGTACTTGAGGTTGGCGCCCAGCCCCAGGCCGCGTAGCACGCCGTCGTGGAATTCGTAGACGTTGAGCAGGTTGACGGCATTGCGCGGGATGTTGGTCAGGCGCGTGCCGCGGGCCAGGGTGTTGTCCTTGGTGACCTCGGCATCGGTGAAGGCGTAGCCGCCGAGGATGCGCCAGTTGGGCGTCAGGTCGCCAGTCACGTTGACTTCGAGGCCGCGGCTGCGTACCTCGCCGGTAGCGACGTTGAAGGTGGGTTCGACCGGATCCGGGGTCAGGACGTTTTCCTTGACCGTATGGAAGATCGCCGTGTCGACGCTGAGGCGGCCGTCCAGCGCCGCCCACTTCATGCCCACCTCGTAGGCCTTGCCTTCCTCGGGGTCGAAACCGCCGCCCAGGCGCGCCGCGCCGGTGTTGGGCTTGAACGACTTGGAGGCGCTGGCGTAGAGGGCCAGTTCCGGGGTGAGGTCATAACTGACGCCCAGGCGCGGGGTGACGGCGTTCGAGTCCTTGCTCCAGTCACCGGTGACAATCCGTCCGTTAGCGAGGACCTGGGGTGGCATCTTGTTATCGTAGTCGTGCTCGAAGCGCTCCAGGCGCACGCCACCCAGCACCTTGAGGCGCTCGGTGAGGGCGATCTGGTCCTGCACAAAGGCGGCCCAGGTCTTGAGCGTCTCATGGTCGTGGGTGGCAACGCGGGTCAGGGCGGGGCGCGGCTGACCCAGGACCGGATCGACCAGATTGACCGGATAGACGTTGGCGCCGCCGGGGGAGCGCTGGATGATGGAGCGGTAGTCATAGTCTTCCACCTCGATCCCGGTGATCAGGGTGTGGCCGAGGCCAAAGGTGTCGAAGCGACCGGTCAGGTTCAGCTGCAGGTCGCGATCGCTCCATTCCAGCTTGCGGTAGTTGAAGTTGCGACCCAGGGTCACGCCGTCGGCCTGCACGCCATTGGCTTCCACGGCATTGCCCTTGAGGCTGCCGTCGAGGTACTGGAAGCCGCCGGCCAGGGTCCAGGCGTCGTTCAACTGGTGCTCGAAGCGCAGCTGATAGGCCTCGCTGTCGCTGTGCAGCAGGTTGGTGGTGCCCTTTTCCCAGGCATTGGTGGAGCGACTGGCTTCGGCGCGCTGGGTCAGGTAGTTGGTGCGGCCGCGATCCAGCGGGGCGTTGCTGCGGATGATGTCGGCCTCGAAGGTGATGAGGGTGGCGTCGGTGGCCTGCCAGCTCAGCACCGGGGCCACTTCGTAGCGCTCGTGCTCGACATCGTCGCGGAAGCTGTCGCCGCCTTCGGCGATCAGGTTGAGGCGATAGGCCAGGCGGCCGTCTTCATCCACCGGGCCGGTGGTGTCCAGGGTGCCGCGCCGTAGGCCCTGGTCGGTGAACTGGCTGCCGAGGGTGGTCTTGCGCTCGCCCAGCGGCTGCTTGGTGACCACGTTGAAGGTGCCGCCCGGATCGCTGCGGCCATAGAGGGTCGCCGCCGGGCCGCGCAGGACCTCGACCCGCTCCAGGGTGGCGGCATCCGGCGCGCTGGGATAGCCGCGATTCATGGGGAAGCCGTTGCGGAAATATTCGGAGCTGGTGAAGCCGCGCACCGTGTAGCTGGTCAGGCCCTGACCGCCGAAGTTGTTGCCACGGCCGACGCCGCCGGCCTGGTCCAGCGCCTGCTGCAGGCGGGTGGCGGAGAGGTCGTCGAGGGCCTCGCGGGAGACCACGCTCACCGACTGGGGCGTCTCGTGCAGCGGGGTGTCGGTGCGGGTCGCACTGCTGGAACGCTCTGCCTTGTAGCCCTGTACCGGACCGGTGGGCGATTCGGCCGCGCCGACGATGGTGAGATCGGACAGCGCCTGGGGCGAGTCTTCCGTCTGCTCCTGGGCATGACCGGCGAGGGGGAGGGCACAGAGGGGCAGCAGATAGAGAGCAGGGACCAGCCGGCGCATTGTTATCGTCCTGGGGTTGGGGAGGCGGATTCTAGAGCGGGTTACAAAGTGGATACAACTGCGAGTCGTTACCGCCTGAGACATATTTTCATCGGGCTGGTCGGTTCGCTGGCGACGTCCGGCCCGGGTGTCCGCGCCGAGGCGCCGGCAGACGTCTACCGCACTCGCCGCGGGAGGCGGGGCCGGCGCTTTTGCCGTAGCATGCCGCTCCTTTGCCGTCGTGACCGCCCATGAATACCGCCACCCTTGCCCGCCTCTCCGAGCTCCTGCTTACCGCCCTCGCTTCGCCGCCCGCCGAGGCACGCCGACTGGTGCATGGACGTGGCCGGCTGCTGCCGGGGCTGGAGCAACTCACCGTCGACTGGCTGGAAGGCGTGGTGCGGGTGGGCCTGTTTCGCGAATTGCCCGCGGCCGAGCTGGACGCCCTGCGCGCCACCCTGACCGCCCTGGGCGAGGCTCCGGCGTGGCGCGCCAGCGGTGCCCGCAGTCTCCTGCTGCAGCATCGCTATCGCCTGGACGCCGCCAGCGAGGCGCTGATCGGCGCGCCGGTGGGCGAGCATGTCATCCACGAGGACGGCCTGAAGTTCGGCCTGGACCTCACCCGCCACCAGAACATGGGGCTGTTCCTCGACATGCGCCTGGGCCGCCGCTGGGTGCGCGAGCAGGCCGCCGGCCTGCGCATCCTCAATCTGTTCGCCTACACCTGCGGCTTCTCGGTGGCCGCCCTGGCCGGCGGCGCGGCCCAGGTGGTCAATCTGGACATGGCCCGCGGGCCCCTGACCCGCGGCCGCGAGAATCACCGACTCAATGGCCATGACCTGGGCCAGGTCAGCTTTCTCGGTCACGAACTGTTCAAGTCCTGGGGCAAGGTGCGCAAGCTGGGGCCCTATGACCTGGTGATCGTCGATCCGCCCAGCTTCCAGCAGGGCAGCTTCGCCCTGACCAAGGACTACGCCCGCATCCTGCGCCGCCTGCCCGAACTGCTCACCCCCGGCGGCCGGGTGCTGGCCTGCGTCAACGACCCCGGCGTGGGCGCGGATTTCCTCATCGCTGGCATGGCCAAGGAAGCCCCCGCACTGGCCTTCGTCGAGCGCCTGGCCAATCCGCCGGAATTCGCCGACGAGGATCCCGAGGGCGGACTCAAGGTGCTGGTGTTCCGGCAGGAACAGGCGTCGTAGTTTGGGTTGAGCGTAGCGAAGCCCAACGGTGCCCGGGTTCGGCTCTGGCTCGTTGGGCTTCGACGATGGAGCCGTCGCAACCCAACCTACACCGGGCTAGGCTCAACCCTGCTTGGGCAAGCGCCGATAGAGCTGTTCGACCTTTTCCCGTGCCCAGGGCGTGCGGCGCAGGAAGGTCAGGCTGGACTTGATGGAGGGCTCATGGGTGAAGCAGCGCAGCGGGATGCGCCGCCCGAGTTCTTCCCAGCCATGATGCTCCACCAGGCGGGTGAGCAGGGCTTCGAGGGTGATCCCTTCCAGGGAGGGGCGGGGCTTGTCGGACATCGGCAGGGCTCTGGGTGAGGGCAGGGCAGTGTAGCCGTTGCGACGTCGCGCTGCGCAGCGAAGCGGTCGCCCGCCTGCGGAACGATGCTGTTCGATAATCGAACTGTTAGTCGATTATCGGATTGTTTGCGCCGATGGGGCTTTGTAGTCTGACCCCAGACCGCCGCACCGGGCGGCGCCGACAACAAAGACGCGAGTCGACAATCCATGGCCCAGATCCTGTCCCTGAGCGAAGCCATCCAGCGCTTCGTCCACGATGGCGAGACCGTCGCCCTCGAAGGCTTCACCCATCTCATTCCGACCGCCGCCGCCCACGAGCTGATCCGCCAGAACCGGCGCGACCTGACCCTGGTGCGCATGACCCCCGATCTGGTCTACGACCTGCTGATCGGTGCCGGCTGCGCCAAGCGGCTGATCTTTTCCTGGGGTGGCAACCCCGGTGTCGGCTCCCTGCACCGGCTGCGCGATGCGGTGGAAAAGGGCTGGCCGCACCCGCTGGAGATTTCCGAGCACAGCCACGCGGCCCTGGCCAATGCCTATGTCGCCGGTGCCTCCAACCTGCCGTTCGCCGTCCTGCGCGGCTACCAGGGCTCGGACCTGGCCAAGGTCAATCCGGACATCAAGTTCATCGCCTGTCCCTTTACCGGCGAGCAGCTCGCCGCGGTGCCCAGCGTGCGCCCGGACGTCACCGTCATCCATGCGCAAAAGGCCGACCGCCAGGGCAACGTGCTGATCCAGGGCATCCTCGGCGTGCAGAAGGAAGCGGCCCTGGCCGCCCAGCGCTGCATCGTCACCGTGGAGGAAATCGTCGACGATCTCCAGGCGCCGATGAACGCCTGCGTGCTGCCGACCTGGGCGCTCAGCGCGGTCTGCGTGGTGCCGGGCGGGGCGCATCCGTCCTATGCCCACGGCTACTACGAACGGGACAACCGCTTCTACCAGGCCTGGGATCCGATCGCCCGCGATCGCGACACCTTTACCCAGTGGATCGACACCTACATCCGCGGTACCGCGGACTTCGCCGCCTTCCAGGCGAAGCTGGCTGCGGAGGCCTGAATCATGAGCGACTTCACCACCAATGAAATGATGACCGTGGCCGCCGCGCGCCGCCTCGGCAATGGCAGCGTCTGCTTTGTCGGCATCGGCTTGCCGTCCACCGCGGCGAACCTGGCACGCCTGACCCATGCGCCGGACGTGGTGCTGATCTACGAATCCGGCCCCATCGGCGCCAAGCCCTCGGTGCTGCCGCTGTCCATCGGCGATGGCGAACTGGCCGAAACCGCCGACACCGTGGTGCCCACCGGCGAGATCTTCCGCTACTGGCTGCAGGGCGGACGCATCGACGTCGGCTTCCTCGGCGCGGCCCAGGTCGACCGCTTCGGCAACATCAACACCACGGTGATCGGCGACTACCACCAGCCCAAGGTGCGCCTGCCGGGCGCCGGCGGCGCGCCGGAGATCGCCGGTTCGGCCAAGGAGGTGCTGATCATCCTCAAGCAGTCGCACCGCAGCTTCGTCGACAAGCTGGCCTTCATCACCTCGGTGGGCTTCGGCGAGGGCGGCGATCATCGCCAGCAGCTGGGCCTGCCGGGCAAGGGCCCGACTGCCATCATCACCGACCTCTGCATCATGGAACCGGAAGCCGGCACGAACGAATTCGTGGTGACTGCCCTGCATCCCGGGGTGACCCGCGAGCAGGTGGTGGCCGCCACCGGCTGGGCCCTCCGCTTCGCCGATCAGGTCGCCACCACCGAGGCGCCGACCGCCACCGAACTCGAGGCCCTGCGCGATCTGCAGGCCCGCACCACGGCGGCTCACGGCGGCCAGAAGGGAGGCGAGGAATGAGTCGCCCCGTCTATATCTGCGACGCCATCCGCACTCCCATCGGCCGGCTCAACGGCGGTCTCTCGGCGGTGCGCGCCGACGACCTGGCGGCCATTCCGCTCAAGGCGTTGCAGGAACGCAATCCCCAGGTGGACTGGTCCGCCGTGGACGAGGTGTTCATGGGCTGCGCCAACCAGGCCGGGGAAGACAATCGCAACGTGGCACGCATGGCGGTGCTGCTGTCGGGACTGCCGGAAACGGTGCCGGGCGTGACCCTCAATCGCCTCTGCGCCTCGGGCATGGAAGCGGTGGGCCAGGCCTACCGCGCCATCGCCCTGGGCGAGATGGACCTGGTGATCGCCGCCGGGGTGGAGTCCATGACCCGTGCGCCCTATGTCATGGGCAAGGCCGACAGCGCCTTCGGGCGCGGCCAGAAGCTGGAAGACACCACCCTCGGCTGGCGCTTCGTCAATCCGGCAATGAAAGAGGCCTATGGCGTCGACAGCATGCCGGTCACCGGCGACAACGTCGCCGCCGACTATGGCGTCAGCCGCGCCGACCAGGACGCCTTCGGCCTGCGCAGCCAGCAGCGCGCCGCCGCGGCCCAGGAATCCGGTTATTACGCCGAGGAAATCGTCCCGGTGACGATCAAGGGCAAGAAGGGTGACGTGGTGGTCGAGCGCGACGAGCATCCGCGTGCGGACACCACCACCGAAGGCCTGGCCAAATTGAAGCCGGTCAACGGCCCGGATAAGACCGTGACCGCCGGCAACGCCTCGGGCCTCAACGACGGCGCCTCGGCCATCATCCTGGCCTCGGCGGAGGCCGTTAAGAAGCACGGCCTGACGCCGCGGGCCAAGGTGCTGGGCATGGCCAGTGGCGGGGTGGCGCCGCGCATCATGGGCGTCGGCCCGACCCCGGCGGTGCGCAAGCTGCTCAAGCAACTGGACCTGACCATCGACGCCTTCGATGTCATCGAACTCAACGAAGCCTTCGCCGCCCAGGGCCTGGCCGTGCTGCGCGAGCTGGGCGTGGCCGACGACAGTCCCAAGGTCAATCCCAACGGCGGCGCCATCGCCCTGGGTCATCCCCTGGGCATGAGCGGCAACCGCCTGGTGCTCACCGCGGTGCACCACCTGCAGAAGACCGGCGGCCGCCTGGGTCTCGCCACCATGTGCGTGGGCGTCGGCCAGGGGTTGGCGCTGGCGGTGGAGCGGGTGGACGGAGCCTGAGGTTCCTAGGTTAATCGCGGCCATGGGCCGCTCCTACAAGAGCATGACCCTGTAGGAGCGGCCCATGGCCGCGATGGCCAGAGCTGATCGTAGAGCCATTGCTCAGCAAATGTCCCAAATCTCACCCATCCCCATGCCCACACCTCCTGTAACCGTGTGTGTCTCTCCTGGTCCGATGGCGGTAGGCTGTCCTCCGTCCATCCATACCTATAATTAAGGATCTCCATGAGCACTCACCCGCATTACAGCTTCGAGGAGCGCAAGAAGCGCATCTTCGCCATCGTCGGCGCCTCGTCCGGCAACCTGGTGGAATGGTTCGACTTCTACGTCTACGCCTTCTGCTCCATCTACTTCGCCGCCGCCTTCTTCCCCAAGAGCGATCCCACCGTGCAGTTGCTGAGCACCGCCGGCGTCTTCGCCGCGGGCTTCCTGATGCGGCCCCTGGGCGGCTGGATCTTCGGGCGCATCGCCGACAAGTACGGCCGGCGCACCTCCATGGTCATCTCCATCCTGATGATGGGCGCCGGCTCCCTGGCCATCGCCTGCCTGCCCACCTATGCCAGCATCGGCGTCGCGGCGCCGGCCCTGCTGCTGCTCGCGCGGCTGCTGCAAGGCATCTCGGTGGGCGGTGAATACGGCACCACCGCCACCTACATGAGCGAGGTGGCGCTGCGTGGCCAGCGCGGCTTCTTCGCCTCCTTCCAGTACGTCACCCTGATCGGCGGCCAGTTGCTGGCGGTGCTGGTGGTGGTGATCCTGCAGCAGGTGCTCAGCGACGCCGACCTGCGTGCCTGGGGCTGGCGGATTCCCTTCCTGGTCGGCGCCGCCGCGGCGGTGATCTCGCTGTTCCTGCGTCGCTCGCTGGAAGAGACCACCACCGCCGAGACCCGCGCCAACAAGGAAGCCGGCACCTTGAGCGGCCTGTTCAAGCACCACAAGGCGGCCTTCTTCACCGTGCTCGGCTACACCGCCGGCGGCTCGCTGATCTTCTATACCTTCACCACCTACATGCAGAAGTACCTGGTCAACACCAGCGGCATGGACGCCAAGACCGCCAGTGCCGTGATGACCTGCGCCCTGCTGGTGTTCATGCTGATGCAACCGCTGTTCGGCATGCTCTCCGACCGCATCGGCCGGCGCGCCTCCATGCTGCTGTTCGGCGGCCTGGGCACGGTCTGCACCTGGCCGATCCTCACCGCGCTGGCCAGCGTCCAGAGTCCCTTCGTGGCCTTCCTGCTGATCTGCCTGGCGATGGCCATCATCAGCCTCTACACCTCCATCAGCGGCCTGGTGAAGGCGGAGATGTTCCCGCCGGAAGTGCGCGCCCTGGGCGTGGGCCTGTCCTATGCGGTGGCCAATGCGGTCTTTGGCGGCTCGGCGGAATTCGTCGCCCTGAGCTTCAAGACCCAGGGGCATGAAGAAGTCTTCTACATCTACGTCTCGGTGATGCTGGCGGTGGCCTTCCTGGTCAGCCTGAGATTGCCGCGGCAGGCCACCTACCTGCATCACGACCACTGAGCCCCGAGGAATCCCCATGTCCAACCTGCTGTTCGACGCCTACTTCACCCAGGCCGCCATGCGTGCGGTGTTCTGTGACCAGGGGCGACTGCAGGGCATGCTGGACTTCGAAGCGGCCCTGGCGCGCGCCGAGGCGGCGGTGGGGGTAATCCCCCAGACGGCGGTAGCGCCCATCGCCGCCGCCTGCCGCGCCGAGCGCTATGACGCGGCCGAGCTGGCCCGGGCCGTGGTCAGCGCCGGCAATTCCGCCATACCGCTGGTCAAGGCCCTGGGCCGGCAGATCGCCGCCCAGGACCCCGAGGCCGAGCGCCATGTGCACCGCGGTGCCACCAGCCAGGACGCCATGGACAGCGGTCTGGTCCTGCAGATCCGCCAGGCGCTGGACCTGCTGGACGCCGACCTGGCACGGCTGGCCGAGGCCCTGGCCATCCAGGCCGAGCGCCATGCCGGCACCGTGCTGGCCGGCCGGACCTGGCTGCAACATGCGACGCCCGTGACCCTGGGCATGAAACTGGCCGGGGTGCTGGGCGCCATCACCCGGCACCGCCAGCGCCTGGCCGAGTTGCGGCCGCGGGTGCTGGTGCTGCAATTCGGCGGCGCCTCGGGCAGCTTGGCCGCCCTGGGCGCTGACGCCCTGCCGGTGGCCGAGGCCCTGGCCCGCGAGCTGGGGCTGAGCCTGCCGGAGCAACCCTGGCACACCCAGCGCGATCGCCTAGTCGAGGTCGGCGCCTGGCTGGGCCTGGTGGCCGGCAGCCTGGGCAAGCTCGGGCGCGATCTGTCGCTGCTGATGCAGACCGAGGCCGCCGAGGTGTTCGAGCCTTCGGCGCCGGGCAAGGGTGGCTCCTCCACCATGCCGCACAAACGCAATCCGGTCGGCGCCGCGGTGCTGATCGCCGCTGCCACCCGCGCGCCGGGTCTGGTCAGCACCCTGTTTTCCGCCATGCCCCAGGAGCACGAGCGCAGCCTGGGACTCTGGCATGCCGAATGGGAAACCCTGCCGGAGCTGTTCTGCCTGGTCTCCGGCGCCCTGCAGCAGGCCCAGGCCATCGTCGCCGGGCTGGAGGTGGATGCCGCGCGCATGCAGGCCAATCTGGAGTTGACCCACGGCCTGGTGCTGGCCGAGGCGGTCAGCATCGCCCTCGCCGGACGCCTGGGGCGCGAGGCCGCTCACCACCTGGTGGAGCAGAGCTGCAAGCGCGCCGTCCAGGAGGGTCGCCATCTGCGTCTGGTGCTCGGCGATACCCCCGAGGTCACCGCCGAACTCTCCAGCGCCGAGCTGGATCGCCTGCTGGACCCCGCCCATTACCAGGGCCAGGCCCGGGCCTGGGTGGCCCGCGCCCTGGCCGAACATCGCACCCTGCCTACCCATTCCTAAACCAGAGGACTGCCTGATGCCCAGCGTACGTCTCGCCGATGGCGACCTGAACTACCGGCTGGAGGGCCCCGAGGGCGCCCCCGTGCTGATCCTGTCCAATTCCCTGGGCACCAACCTGGCCATGTGGGACGACCAGGCCGCCGCCTTCAGCGAGCGCTTTCGCCTGCTGCGTTACGACACCCGTGGTCACGGCGCCTCCCTGGTGACGCCCGGCCCCTATCGCATGGATCAGAACGGCCGTGACGTCCTGGCCCTGGCCGACGCCCTGGGTATCGACCGCTTCGCCTTCTGTGGCCTGTCCATGGGCGGCTCCATCGGCCAGTGGCTGGGCATCAACGCCCCCGAGCGGGTCACCCGTCTAGTGCTGTGCAACACCGGCGCCAAGATCGGCACCCCGGAGGTTTGGAACACCCGCATCCAGACCGTCGAAGCCGGCGGCGAGCAGGCCATGCGCGACCTGCGCGATGCCTCCATCGGCCGCTGGTTCACCCCTGACTTCGCCAGCGCCGAACCGGAGAAGGTCGACCGCATCGTCGCCATGCTCGCCAGCACCCCGCCCCAGGGCTATGCCGCCAACTGCGCGGCGGTACGCGACGCCGACTTCCGCGAGGTGCTGGACGCCATCCAGGCCCCGACGCTGATCGTCGCCGGCACCCACGACGCCGTGACCACCCCGGCCGACGGGCGCTTCCTGCAGGAACGCATCCCCGGCGCCGAGTACGTCGAGTTTCCCGCCGCCCACCTGTCCAACGTGCAGATGGGCGCTGCCTTTACCCAGCGCGTGCTGGCCTTTCTCAGCGCCTGAAGGAGTCGATCTTGGACGAAAGAGAACGTTACGAAGCCGGCATGCAGGTCCGCCGGGCGGTGCTGGGCGACGCCCACGTCGATCGCAGCCTGGAAAAGCTGACCCCCTTCAACGAAGAATTCCAGGAGATGATCACCCGCCACGCCTGGGGCGACATCTGGACCCGCCCGGGCCTGCCGCGGCACACCCGCAGCCTGATCACCATCGCCATGCTGATCGGCATGAACCGCGAAGGCGAACTGCGCCTGCACCTGCGCGCCGCCCGCAGCAACGGGGTGACGCGGGAGGAGATCAAGGAGCTGATCATGCAGAGCGCCATCTACTGCGGCATCCCGGCGGCCAATGCCACCTTCCATCTGGCGGAGACGGTGTGGGATGAGTTGGGGGTGGAGTCGCTGGAGGGGTGAGTTTCCCCCCTTTGGCCCCTGTTTGGATGATGCCCGCCGGGTTGGATTTGGCGGGCGTTGGTTGTTGGGCGTAGGTTGGGTTGAGCGTTAGCGAAGCCCAACGCCTGTGCTATTGGGTGCCAGGGCTGGTTATCGAGCGCTTTGAAGGTTTTTGTTTCGCCCACCCGGGCGACTTACTTTTTTCAGTCGCGGCTGCGCGCCCCGCAAAAAAGTAAGCAAAAACGCTTGCCCCGACCATCCGGCCCTCCGCTTCGCTCCGGGTCCGCTCACGCCAGCGCCGTTCCGGGGTCGGTCCAGATGGGCCGTCCATGGCCCACTGGACCTCTCGCCGTATCCATGCGGCTCGCCCCACTTCACGACACTGGCGTTCGCCCTCCTGAACGGGGCGATTCGCTAGCCTGATGCCTTGGGTGCAAACCGGTAGGGTGGACAACGGCGCAGCCTTGTCCACGCGATAGGCCTTACTCCCTCAGTGGAAAACGCTGCGCGGTTTTCCACGCTACGAATCTTCTGAATACGGAAGCCTCAGGCTGGCGCTCCGTCCCCGTCAGTGAGGCCGAACTGTTGGGGTGTGCTTTCTTTTGCTTACTTTTCTTTGCACCGGGCGGCGATCCGCAAGCAAAGAAAAGTGAGTCGCCGGCCAGGCGAAACCAGGGGCATCAGCAGAACTCAATAAACAGCCAGGGCACCTGCACGGCGCGCAGTTCAAGGCTGAAATCATGCCCTTATCGCGGTCATGGACCGCTCCTACAGCAGGAGTTCGAAACTGTAGGAGCGGTCCATGACCGCGATAGGGCAGTCGCTCTGTACGAAGGCAGCCCTGCCCAGCCACAGGGCCTCAGGCCCCTTACTTGGTCACTACCCGCGTAATCCGATCCCCCTCGGCATCATCCTGCCCCTTGGCCTTGTTGACCGCGTAGACCACGCCCTTGCCATCCACCACCGCGTGGTTGGGGTAGGTGCCCAGTTCCAGGTTGGCCTTGATGGTGCCGTCCGGGTCGACCACGGTCAGGGTGCCAGCGCCGCGGTTGGTCACGTAGGCCAGGCGCTTGACCGGGTCGAAGGCCACGTTCAGCGCCCCGGCACCGGTGGTGACGTTGTGCAGGGTCTTGCCGGTCTTGGCGTCGACGATCAGCAGGTTGTCGCTGCCCTGGGCGGTGATGAACAGGCGATCGGTCTGGGGATCGTGGGCCACGGCCATGGGGGTCTTGGCGCCCTGGATCGGGAAGACCTTCTCGACCTGCTCGGTCTTGGCGTCGATCACCGCGGCTTCGTTGGTCTTCAGGCTGACGGCGTAGAGCTTGTGCACCGCCGGGTCCAGGTGCATGCCGACCACGGCGAACTGCTCGCCGCGCACGCCCGATTCGATGGCGATGTGCTTGCGCACGGCCGGGGTCTTGGCGTCGAAGCTGACGATGTCCGGGGTCATGGCCGCCGAGGCGAAGGCGCGGTCGAGTTTCTCGTCGACCACCACCGTGTGGGCATGGGGCACGAGGCCGGGTTCGAATTGCTTGACCAGGCCTAGGTCGCTCTGGCGATAGACCGCCACGGTGTTCTGCCGGGTATTGGTGGTCCAGACGGTGCCGTTACGATCGTCCACGCCCACGCCGTAGACCGCGTAGACGCCGGCGTCCTGGCCCGGGGCGGCGGCCGGGGTGATCTGGCGCTGGATGGACAGGTCCTTGGGATCGAGCTTGAGCAGCTGCGAGACCTTGACCGGCGGGCGGCCCACGGCCGAGGTGACGAAGAGGGCGCCGGTCTTGGCGCTGCTGTCCACCTGGTAGAGGCCGGGGACCAGTTTGACCGCGGTGAGGCTATAGGCCTCGGCGCCGGACAGCGGCACCACCGGCGAGACCTTGAGCGGGAAGACCGCGGCGCCCGAGGGCTGGGCGGTGCTGATGACGATGGGGTGCTGGCCGGGGGCGGCGTCTTCGGGGATGCGCAGGGTCGCCTTGAAGTTGCCCTGGGCGTCGGCCACGTAGGCGGCGTCGGGGTTGAGCGCCACGCCACCGCGCGACAGGGTGATCTGCTGACCGGGGGTGAAGCCACGGCCGTCCAGCGCGACCTCGCTGCCGGCCAGGATGGCGGTGCCGGTGACAGGACTGGCCTTGATCTCGCCGTGGTAGTCCGGATCGGGGGCTTCGAAGCTGGAGCGCGCCTGGGCGGCTTGCCCGCCCAGCGCCAGCAGGGCGGCCAGCAGGGTGACGGAAAAGACGCGCCGGCCCTTGGCCGAAGACGCTGGAGCGATGTTCATCAGGGATTCCTTGTAGCGGCGATCAAGATACCCGCGCCAGAGCGCCGGGCAGCGGAGGCCATCCTGGGCTAGGTCATGTTAAGGCGAAAGCGAAATACTTGCATTTAGATTTGCAGGTTTTACGCTTTGTCGCTGTCCGGGGTATCGAGGGTGCGCTGCATCAGGCAGGCGCCGGCGCCATAGCCGGCCAGCTTGGCCTCGAGCGCGGCGTCGGCCGGAACCGGGTGATAGTGATGGCGCTGCCAGTAGCCGATGGCGTTGGACAGCGACACCAGCCGCCCCTGGCGCAGGCGGGCGCGTCGGGCCTGGCCCTTGGCGTGGCGATAGAGCCGCCCGGCCACGCCCTGGCCCTGGGCGGCGGGATGCACGGCGCAGTCGTGCAGGAACCAGGTCGAGGCCGCGCCCGGCAGCTGCTCCAGGCGGGCGCCCAGCGCCGGTGGCAGGCCGTCGTCCCAGGGATAGGCGATCAGATAGCCCTGCAGCCGCGCCTCGGTGTCCAGGGCCGCCCAGCAGTGTTCCGGGGCGAGCTCCAGGCGATTGGCGTAGAAGGCGTGGTCTTCGAGCAGGTCGGCGGGGTAGTTGGCCGCCTGGATGGCGAGGACGGCCGGGAGGTCGGCGGGGCGCAGCGGGCGTATCGAAGGCATGACGAGGCGGGGGAAAAGGTCCGGCCGGGCAGTATGGTCACTGCCCGGCCGGGAGGCAAACGCCTCGGAGCCGTGGGTGGTGAGTCCCGCCGCTAGCCTGCGCCTTGGCGCGGGGGCCTGGATTCCAGCGGCGACCTTGGCGTGCCTGGCGCCGCCGCCGGCCTTAGAGCCTGTTCAGAATCTCGCGAGCTAGAGCCAAACAAGGCGAAAATGGCTGAGGAAGCGGAGTTTACGAGTGGTAAATGAGCATTCCGACGGGGCTGGCCTTCCAGGCCATTTTCAACGCCGTTTGGCCGACGCGCAGCAGATTTTGAGCAGGCTCTTAGGCCTTGGCGATCAGCCGCGAATTACGCTCGTTCCTGAAGTGCAGATCTTCGATCCGCTGGGTCGCGGTCTCGGCTTCCTGGCGGGCGGCGAGGATGAGGTCGTGGTGCGGGGACTTGGCGCAGACCGGATCGGCGTTGCGGGCATCGCCGGTGAGCATGAAGGCCTGGCAGCGGCAGCCGCCGTAGTCCTTTTCCTTCTCGTCGCAGGAACGGCAGGGCTCGGGCATCCAGTCGTAGCCGCGGTAGACGTTGAAGCCGAAGGAGTCGTACCAGATGTGCCTGAGGTCCTGCTCCTTCACGTTGGGGAAGGCGATGGGCATCTGCCGGGCGCCGTGGCAGGGCAGGGCGGTGCCGTCCGGCGTGATGGTCAGGAACAGCTTGCCCCAGCCGTCCATGCAGGCCTTGGGGCGCTCTTCGTAGTAGTCCGGGGTGACGAAGATCAGCTTGCAGGGGTGGTTCTCGGCCTTGAGGCGCGCACGGTACTCGTTGGTGATGCGCTCGGCGCGCTCCAGCTGGGCCTTGGTCGGCAACAGGCCGGCGCGATTGCGTTCCGCCCAGCCGTAGAACTGGCAGGTGGCGAGTTCGACGAAGTCGGCTTCCAGGGCCAGGCAGAGGTCGATGATCTGGTCGATGCGATCGATGTTGTGCCTGTGGGTGACGAAGTTGAGCACCATCGGATAGCCATGGGCCTTGACCGCCTTGGCCATGGCCAGCTTCTGGGCGAAGGCCTTCTTCGAGCCGGCCAGCAGGTTGTTCACCTGTTCGTCGCTGGCCTGGAAGCTGATCTGGATATGGTCCAGGCCGGCTTCCTTGAATTCGGCGATGCGCGCCTCGGTGAGGCCGATGCCGGAGGTGATGAGGTTGGTGTAGTAGCCCAGCCGGCGCGCCTCGCGGATCAGCTCGGCGAGGTCCTGGCGCACCAGGGGCTCGCCGCCGGAAAAGCCGATCTGGGCGGCGCCCATCTCCCGCGCCTCGGCCATCACCTTGAACCACTGTTCGGTGGTCAGCTCACGACCCTGGGCGGCGAAGTCCAGGGGATTGGAGCAATAGGGGCACTGCAGCGGACAGCGATAGGTGACCTCGGCCAGCAGCCACAGCGGCAGGCCGACGTTGTGCTTGCCTACCGCCGGCGGCTGCGGGAGTTGCATGGGCACTTCAGGCAGTTGAGAAGTGCCTGCGCTCGGTGATGCTGCGTTAGAAACCCGCTCGGAATGCTCATTTACCATTTGTAAACTCCGCTTCCTCGCGGGTTTCTGCCTTGCCTAACCTTCGCTCGGCGACTTCTCGAATAAGGCTTAGCCGAGCAGGAGCCAGTGCTCTGCACGAGCGACCTCCATGAATTGTTCGACGTCGGCGCCCAGCTCGGGCACGCCGGGGAAGCGTTCGTCGAGGACGGCGATGATGGCGGCCACGTCACGCTGGCCGTCGATCAGCCCGCCGATGGCGGCGGCGCTGTCGTTGAGCTTGATCATGCCCTCGGGATAGAGCAGCACATGGGCGTCCTGCGCCGGCTCGAACTGGAAGCGATAGCCGGGGCGCCAGCGCGGCACCTGGGTGCGGTCGAAGCTCATAGGTCGATTCCTCGGTGCCAGCGGCGCTCGGCGGTGACGCTGTGATAGGGCGGGCGGTGCAGTTCGTAGGCCATGCTCATGGCGTCGAGCATGGTCCAGAGGATGTCCAGCTTGAACTGCAGGATCTCCAGCATGCGCTGCTGGGACTCCCAGGTGGTGTAGTGCTGCAGGGTGATCTGCAGACCGTGCTCGACGTCGCGGCGGGCCTGGCCCAGGCGGGTGCGGAAGTACTCGTAGCCGGCCGGATCGATCCAGGGATAGTGGGTCGGCCAGGCGTCCAGGCGCGACTGGTGGATCTGCGGCGCGAACAGTTCGGTCAGGGAGCTGCTGGCGGCTTCCTGCCAGGAGGCGCGACGGGCGAAATTGACGTAGGCGTCCACCGCGAAGCGCACCCCGGGCAGCACCAGTTCCTGGGAGAGCACCTGCTCGCGGTCCAGGCCGGTGGCCTCGGCCAGGCGCAGCCAGGCCTCGATGCCACCTTCGCTGCCGGGCTCGCCGTCGTGGTCGAGGATGCGCTGCACCCATTCGCGACGGATCTCGCGATCCGGGCAGTTGGCCAGGATGGCGGCGTCCTTGAGCGGGATGTTGACCTGGTAGTAGAAGCGGTTAGCCACCCAGCCCTGGATCTGCTCGCGGCTGGCGCGGCCCTGGTACATGGCCACGTGATAGGGGTGGTGGATGTGGTAGAGGTCGCCCTTGGCGCGCAGGGCGGCTTCGAATTCGGCGGGCGTAAGGGCGTCGGGCATGGCGTTCACAACTCGATGGACATGCCGTCCCAGGCGACTTCCACGCCCTGGCGCGCGACGATGGCGCGCTCGGGGGAGTCTTCGTCCAGGATCGGATTGGTGTTGTTGATGTGGATCAGCACCTTGCGCTGGCGCTCGAAGCCGGCCAGCACCTCCAGCATGCCGCCGGGGCCGCTCTGCGGCAGGTGGCCCATCTCGGTGCCGGTCCGGGTGCCCACGCCGCGACGCTGCATCTCGTCATCGGTCCAGAGCGTGCCGTCCACCAGCAGGCAGTCGGCCTGGCCCATCAGCTCCAGCAGGGCGGCGTCCGGCTGGCCCAGGCCCGGGGCATAGAACAGCTTGCCGCCGGTGCGTCGGTCGTGGACCAGCAGCCCCAGGTTGTCGCCCGGGTGCGGATCGTGGCGATGGGGCGAATAGGGCGGTGCGGCGCTGCGCAGCGGGAAGGGCGTGAATTCCAGATTCGGACAGGCCGGGATGGTGAAGCTGCCGCTCAGGGCGATGGGCTGCCAACTGAGCCCGCCGTTCCAGTGTTCGAGCATGTTGAACAGCGGAAAGCCGGTGGTGAGGTCCTGGTGGACCATCTCGGTGCACCAGACCTCGTGGGGGCAGCCTTCGCGCAGGCTGAGCAGGCCGGTGGTGTGGTCGATCTGGCTGTCCAGCAGGACGATGGCGCGGATGCCGGTGTCACGCAGGGCCCGCGCCGGCTGCAGCGGGGCGAAGCCGGCCAGCTGGGCGCGGATGTCGGGCGAGGCGTTGCACAGGATCCAATTCACCCCGTCGTCGGACAGGGCGATGGAAGA
The DNA here is from genome assembly GCF_000730625.1 of Pseudomonas oryzihabitans NBRC 102199. Classification (GTDB taxonomy): domain Bacteria; phylum Pseudomonadota; class Gammaproteobacteria; order Pseudomonadales; family Pseudomonadaceae; genus Chryseomonas; species Chryseomonas oryzihabitans. The sequence goes on from NZ_BBIT01000017.1 coordinate 35,124, forward strand.
CTGGGTACGGGCCTGGGCCCTGAGGGTGCCCTTGCGGAAGCCGTCGCAATTGACGCAATTGCAGTTCCACTGGGGAAAGCCACCGCCGGCGGCGGAGCCGAGAATCTGGATATGCATGGGAAAGGCTAAACCTGGAAAAAGTACGCCCCGGCGAACCGGGGCGTGGGGCGCATCAACGGTTGGCGAAGTACATGGTGACTTCGAAGCCGATGCGCAGGTCAGTGTAAGCAGGCTTGGTCCACATGGGAGGTCTCCTCTTTTGACTGCGAAAGCCGGAAGGATCCGGTCGTTAAGTCTAACAAATGTTACCTAGCTAAGGGTTTTTGCCGCGACGAATCGCTGGCGGTCCGGCGGACATAACTGTCTTACCGATCCTGCAACAGATTGACCGCCAAGGCCGGCCGACGCTCCCGGGAAAGTGTTGAAAGCTATGACATCCAGCCGGATGGCGCGTGGGCATTGGCCAGGGCGAAGCGCGGCGCGTCGCTGGCGGTGAGTTGTTGCCAGGCCTGCTGCAGGGCCCCGTCATCCAGGGCGGCCAGGGCCTGCTGCAGGGGCGCGAGATCCAGCGCCCCACTGCGCTGGAAGCCCCACCAGAGCCGCTCGGCCAGGGCGGCGCGCTGAGGGGTGGCGGGGCTGAAGTCGCGCCCCAGCTGACCGATGTCTTCTGCCAGCGTCATGGCCTCGGCCTGCACCGCGTTGCGGCTGTCGGCCAGGCAGCCTTCGATTTCCGCGAGGATCTCCGCCGCCCGGGCTTGGGGCGACTGCACGCCGATCAGCAGGCCACCGTGATCGCCCAGCAGGCGATAGGCGGAAAACACCGCATAGCCCAGTTGCCGCTCGCTGCGCAGGCGCTGGAACAGCGGTCCTTGCAGGCGCGCCGCCAACAGCCGCCAGGCGGCTTCGGTGGCGGGGCGCGCATCGGGTTGCGGACAGAACAGCAGCAGCGCCTGCTGGGCATCGGCGCTGGGTTCGTGGTGCCAGTGGCGACCGGTGCAGCCCGGCGGTTCGCCCAGCGGCCCGGCCTGGGGCCGAGGCGGCGGCGTGAGGGCGGCCAGGGACGCCTGCGCCGCCTGGGGCAGGCCACAGGCCAGGGCCTGCCAGCGCGGGTCTGCTTCATTGACTGTCAGCGGCATGACCGCATTTAGTCGCTCGGGCAGGACCTTGAGCAACTGGCGGATCAGCATGGGCTCGATCGAGGCTGCGGGGAGCGGCTGGGAAAGGTCCAGCGCGTTCGTCAGGCGGCCGAGCGCCTGCTCCAGCACCGCCGGCAGCGCCATGGCCCAGCCCTGTAGCCGCAATTCCCAAGGTGCCCCGGGCGGACTCCAGCGCAGGGTGACGCCCGCTTCGGCGGCCAGCCGGGGTAGCGCGCCCAGCACCCGGACGTCGGGCGCGGCCGGTGCCGGTCCCGGCCATTGCCAGCGCAAAAACAGCAGGCCTTCGCGCTGCTGGGGGGCGAGGGCCTGGCTGATCGGCCAGGACTGCCTCGTCGGGGCGCTCGGCGTGACGGGGTCGGCGAGCAAAGGATTGATCGGAGGCAGGGCGAAGGGGACGGCGGCGGGAGCTGTTGTGCACGGGGAGTCGGCCAGGCCGGCGGCGAAACCGCTGAGGCGCTGCGGGACCAGTTGCGCGAGCAGCCGGGGCCAGGCGGCCTGGGCGGCCGGGGAGAGCGCCGGTTGTGGCCAGGCGTTTCCTCGCCGATCCAGCCAGAGGCGTTCACCCAGGCGCCTTGCCAGCGCCAGGGCGGGCAGGGTCGCCCAGAGGCGCTGGGTGCGTTCGGCGTGGCCCTGCTGCAATGCGGCGAGGGGCGTCTGGCGCAGGGTGTCCAGCCAGGGGCACAGGATGCCGGTCAGGTGGCTCGGGCTGGCCTGGGGGCCGGGCACGAGATCCAGCCGGAGCAGGCCCTGGCGGGCCTGGCGATAGGGCCAGGCGAGGCTCAGTCGTTCGGCCTGGCCGGCTTGGCGCAGGAGGGCCGGCAGGCCGCCGGGATGGTCGCCGAGCAGCAGGGTTTCCAGCAGCTCCGCCGCTTCCCAGCTGCCGGGTGGCAGGTCATCGAGGGCGAATTGCACGGCCAGCGTCGGGGGCGTTGTGGCGGTGGTCTGCCAGCGTTCGCCTGCAGCCGGGAGCGCTTGGGGCGTTACGGCGCTGGGCGCCGGGCCAGGGGGCAGCAGGGCGCCCTGTTCCCGGGCCAGGTCGACCAGTTCGGCCAGCGGTTGCGGCCCGGCCAGCACCAGTAGGGCATTTTCCGCCCGGTAGTGCTGGCGCTGGAAGTCGCGCAGGGCCGCCTGGAAGGTTGGGCTCTGCAGCGGCAGGCTGTAACGGTTGCCGGCATGGAAGCCGGCGGCCGGATGGTCGGCGGGCAGGCCGGCGGCCAGCGCCAGGTCGCGACGGGTATCGGCGCTGCGCGACCAGGCGATGAATTCGGCGTGCAGCACCTCGCGCTCGCGGCGCTGGGCGTCGGCTGCCAGCAGGGGCGCGGCGAGCATGTCCAGCAACCGGGCGAGCCCGGCGGCCAGGTGCTCGGGGGCCAGGGCGAAAAAGAAGTCGGTGGTGGTCTCGCGGGTGCTGGCGTTGAGTTCACCGCCGAGGCGCTGCACCAGCGGCATCAGGCCGTCCGCCGCCGGATAGCGCCGGCTGCCGAGAAAGAACAGGTGTTCGAGAAAGTGCGCCAGCCCCGGAAAGGCCCGCGGCGCCTGGTGACTGCCGGCGCCGATGCGCACCATGGCGGCGGCCTGGGGCAGCTCGGGGTCGTGCAGCAGGGCGATGGCCAGGCCATTGGCCAGGCGCAGCCGGCGATGGAAGGGGGCGGAGGTGGGCATGGGGGTAGCTTAACCGAGTCGGGTGGAGGGGATGGAGCGGGTTTGCCCTCACCCCGGCCCTCTCCCTGGGGGAGAGGGGGAAGAGCGGTTGGAGTGTCGAGGTTTGCCCTCACCCCGGCCCTCTCCCGGGGGGAGAAGGGGAAAAGCGAGAGCTGTGCTTGGTTTGCCCTCTCCCTGGGGCGAGGCATGGTCTCGATACCGTAGCGTGGAAAACGGCGCAGCCTTTTCCACTGGGGCCCCGGGTGCCAGGGGGCTCTCGTCCCCGCTCCCTTCCGGAAGGAGCAAAGCCCTTTTCATGGAAAGAAAAACCCAGGCGAAAAAAATCCCGGCTGGGCCGGGATTCTTGGGTGGGGCGAGGGGGGATTCCAACAGGATGTCAAAAATGCTCGAAGCATCCTCGCCCCGGACCCTCTCCCGGAGGAGAGGGGAGCTCGGGCGCGGGCGCCCTTACTTCTTCTCGGGCAGGGCGAAGGCCATCACGTAGTCACCCTGCTTGGTGCCCAGCGAGCCATGGCCGCCGGCATAGACCAGCACGTACTGGCGACCGTCCTTGCCGGTGTAGGTCATGGGGGTGGTCTGGCCACCGGCCGGCAGGCGGCCTTTCCACAGTTCCTTGCCGTTCTTCACGTCATAGGCGCGCAGGTACTGGTCCAGGGTGCCGCTCAGGAAGGCCACGCCACCAGCAGTGGTGACGGTGCCGCCCAGGCTGGGCACACCCATGGGCAGGGGCAGCGGAACCGGCGAGTTGTCGCGCACGGTGCCGTTCTTGTGCTTGTAGACCAGCTTGCCGGTGGTCAGGTCGAGACCCGCCACGTAGCCCCAGGCGGGTGCTTGGCAGGGCAGGCCCAGGGGCGACAGGAAGGCCGACAGGATCACGCCATAGGGCGCGCCCTTGTTGGGCTGAATGCCTTCGGTCTCGCTCTTGCGCGCCGGCTGGTTGGCGATCTCTTCACGCGGTACCAGCTTGGAGGTGAAGGCCATGTAGCTGGGGTTGAGGAAGGCGATCTGGCGTACCGGATCGACCGAGATGCCGCCCCAGTCGAACACGCCGAAGTTGCCCGGGTAGACGATCGAGCCCTGGGTGGACGGCGGGGTGTAGATGCCCTCGTAGCGGTGCTCGCGGAAGGCGATGCGGCACAGCGCCTGGTCGAAGGGCGTACCGCCCCACATGTCGCTTTCCTTGAGGGTCGGCGCGGCCAGGTTGATCGAGGAGACCGGCTGGGTCGGCGAGGTGTGGTCGCCTTCCACCGCGCCCTGGGGCACCGGGGTTTCGGTGATCGGGTAGATGGGCTGACCGTTGGTGCGGTCCAGCACATAGATGCTGCCTTGCTTGGTCGAGGCCATCAGCGCGGGGTTCACGCCGCCTTCGGTCTTGATGTCCACCAGGGTCGGCTGACCGCCCACGTCCATGTCCCAGAGGTCATGGTGGGTGAACTGATAGTTCCAGCGCACCTTGCCGGTGGCGATGTCGAGGGCGACCACGCCGGCGCTGTACTTCTCGGAGGCCGGGGTACGGTCACCGCCCCACTGGTCGGGCATCTGGTTGCCCATGGGCAGATAGACCATGCCGACCTTTTCGTCGACGGCCATCATCGACCACATGTTGGGCGAGTTGCGGGTGTAGATGCCGTCGGCGGCGATGGGCGCGGTGGCGTCCGGATTGCCGCTGTCCCAGTTCCACACCAGCTTGCCGGTGTGCACGTCGTAGGCGCGGATCACGCCGGACGGCTCGTCGGTGGAGACGTTGTCGGTGACGTGGCCACCGATGATCACCAGGTTGCGGGTCACCGCCGGCGGCGAGGTAGAGTAGTAGCCGCCGGGCGTGAAGCTGCCCATGTTGGCAGTCAGGTCGACCTGGCCGTTGTCGCCGAAGTCGCTGCACACCTTGCCGGTGTCGGCGTTGATGGCGATCAGGCGGGTGTCGGCGGTGGGCAGGAACAGGCGGCGCGGGCAACTGCTGGCGGCCGGGGTGCTCTGCTCGTCGACCGGGACGGCACTGCCGGTGGCCGGGCTCTGGCCCGCGGTAGTGGTGCCGGCATAGGTGGCGTCGTCGTGGTAGGCCACGCCGCGGCAGGTCATGTGCGCCCAGCCCTTGAAGCTGTCGGCGTGCTGGGTGCTCAGCTTGGGATCGAAGCGCCAGATTTCCTTGCCGCTGTCGGGATCCACGGCGATCACCTGGCTGTGCGGCGTGCAGACATAGAGCTTGCCGTTGACCTTGAGCGGGGTGTTTTCCGCGGTGGTCTCCTGGGGATCGTTCGGGCCGGGGATGTCGCCGGTACGGAAGGTCCAGGCCGGTTGCAGATCCTTCACGTTGTTGACGTCGATCTGCTTGAGCGGCGAGTAGCGATCACCGAAGGCGGTACGGCCATAGGACGGCCAGTCGCCATCGGCGGCGGTCGGCGCGGCGCTCTGGGTGCCGGCGGTGTCGCGGCCCAGGTCACCGTCCAGACGGTTGTAGTTGACGAACTGGGCGACCAGGGCGACGACCGCAGCGATCACCAGGGAGCCGACCAGCGGCAGGCCGCCGCTGCGGCTGTCCAGCGGACGGCGGAACACCGGGATCAGGAGCACCAGGCCAAGGACGAACCAGAGCGCCAGGCGCGGCACCAGCTGCCACCAGTCGAACTGGACTTCCAGCACGGCCCAGGCGGTGGACATCACCAGGAAGAAGGCATAGACCCAGACCCCGCTGGCCCGCCGGATGCACAGCAGGTAACCACTCAGGGCGAGCAGCACGCCGCCGCCGAGGTAGTACAGGGAGCCCCCGAGGGTGGCCAGTTTGATGCCCAGCCCCAAGAGGGCCAGGCCCAGGAGGATGAACAGGATGCCGAGTAACCTGGCAGGCAGGCCTCCCGGTCTCGCGTTGGAAGTGACAGTCATGGCAGCGCTCGCAATGCAATCGTGAAAAGAGACTTCGACTCGATCGACGACATCGCAAATCGGAACCGCATGCGGATCTGTCGTCTGCTACGTCTGAACCTGTTGTCTGTCTTATTGTTCCACCCCTTCGCCGGCTTCCCTGGCAGGAAGCTAGAGCGGTTGCGCTGAGGCGAAGCGGGGGATGGATCGGGGGCGTCGTCTGAATCGGGCGGGTAGATAGTAAGCTAAGCATTGACTGATGTCACTTCGCGATGACGGAAGGAAGGGCCCCGCGGAGCGTCGTGCCTGCTACCATCGCGAGCCGTTCCCGCGATGCCTTCCGCCATGTCCGCTGCGCTTGCCCTGGTCCAGGCGACCTTCGACGTCACCGCCCCGGTCTTCGCCCTGGTGCTGCTGGGCTGCGTGCTCAAGCGGCTGGGCTGGATCGACACCCCCTTCATCAACACCGCCTCGGCCCTGGTGTTTCGCGCCACCATGCCGACCCTGCTGTTTCTCGGCATCCTCAAGGCCGATCTCGGCGAGGCGCTGCAACCGCTGCTGCTGGGCTATTTCGCCCTGGCCACGGTGGTGAGTTTCCTGGCCGCCTGGGGCTGGGCGATCTGGCGCTGTCCCCATGCCGATCGCGGGGTCTATGTGCAGGGCGCCTTTCGCGGCAACTGCGGCATCGTCGGCCTGGCCCTGGCGGCGACCCAGTACGGCGACTATGGGCTGTCGGTGGGCGGGATCATGGCCGGCATGGTCATCCTCTTCTACAACGTGCTCTCGGCCATCGTCCTGGCGCTCTACAGTCCGCACCTGGAGGCCAACTGGCGCACCCTGCTGCGCAGCATCCTCGGCAACCCACTGATCATCGGCATCCTGCTGGCGATTCCCTTCGCCTATTTCCAATGGCAGCTGCCGCGCTGGCTGGACACCTCGGCGCGCTATTTCGCCGGGCTCACCCTGCCGCTGGCGCTGATGTGCATCGGCGCCACCCTGTCGCTGGCCTCGCTGCGCGAGAGCAGCGGTCTGGCGGTGGGCGCCAGCCTGTGGAAGATCGTCTGGATTCCGCTGCTGGGCGTGCTGGGCGCCCTGGCGCTGGGCATCCAGGGACCGGCGCTGGGCATTCTCTTTCTCTACCTCGGGTGCCCGACGGCGGCGTCGAGTTTCGTCATGGCCCGCGCCGCCGGCAGCAATGCCCAGCTGGCAGCGACCATCGTGGTGCTCAGTACCCTGGGCGGGATGCTGACCACCAATCTGGGGCTGCTCCTGCTGAAAGGTTTCAGCCTGCTGTAGGGCACGCCGCCCAGACATCGGCGTTGTGAGAACGTTTATCGGTTGGCGCCAGCTAAAAGTCGGATTTATGCGTAATAGTGCGGCCTCGACCGTCCCCGGTCGATTTGCCCTCTCGATGCCTATCGCAATAAGTATGTGCGAGGAGAGCGGCCGCCCACTCCCCAAGTCTTACGTGTGGTAACCATGAAACGCTCGCTCCAATTCAGCCACAAGATCCTGCTGGCGGCCGCCCTGGTGGTGACCCTGGCCCTGGCCGGCTTCGCCACCTTCAACGCCTATCTGCAGCGCCAGGCCATCACCCAGAGTCTCGAAGCCTCGCTGGGCGAGATCGGCCGCATCACCGCCGGCAACATCGCCTACTGGCTGGACGCGCGGGTCAAGCTGATCGACAGCCAGGCCCAGGCGCTCAGCCGCGACAGCAGCCCGGCCAACGTGGTGGGCCTGCTGGAAGAGAAGCTCTACACGAGCAACTTCGATTCCACCTACCTGGGAGAGGTCGACGGCACCTTCACCGACCGCCCCCATACCTCCATGGAGGCCGGTTACGATGCCCGCCAGCGCGACTGGTACAAGGCCGCGGTCAGCGCCGGCGCTCCCATCCTCACCGAGCCCTACCTGACCGCGCCGCCGCAGAGCTTTCTGTGCATCACCATCGCCGCGCCGGTCCTGCAGAACGGCAAGCTGATCGGCGTGGTGGCCGGCGACCTGGTGATGGACAGCCTGATGAAGATGATCACCTCGCTGGACGCCGGCGGTCTGGGCGAAGCCTTCCTGGTGGACGGCGACGGCAAGATCCTGGTCAGCAGCCACGCCGACCAGGTGCTGAAATCGCTTAAGGAGGTCTTCCCGGAGCAGACCCCGACCCTGGCCCCGGGCTTCCATCACGTCCTGCAGAACGGCAGCGAGCGGCTGGTGAGCTTTACCCCGGTCGCGGGCCTGCCCTCGGTCAAGTGGTACCTGGCCCTGTCCATCGACCAGGCCAAGGCCTATGCCCCGGTGACCCAGGCGCGCAACCTGGCCATCGTCGCCACCCTGGTGGCGGTGGTCGCCATCATCCTGCTGCTGGGCTTCCTCATCCGCGTCCTGCTGCGCCCGCTGCACGACCTGACCCGCGCCATGGACGACATCGCCGAAGGCGAGGGCGATCTGACCCGCCGCCTGCCGGTGCAGTCCCGCGATGAATTCGGCGCCCTGGCCGAGGCCTTCAACCACTTCGTGGCGCGCATCCACACCTCGATCCGCGACGTGGCCCAGAGCACCGGCGAACTCAACCAGGGCACCCGCCGGGTGCTGGAAGCCTCGCAGTCGTCCATGCAGCAGTCCGACATCCAGGCCCAGCGCACCACCAGCGTGGCCGCGGCGATCAACGAACTGGGCGCCGCCGCCCAGGAGATCGCCCGCAACGCCGCCCATGCCTCCGGCGAGGCCAGCACCGCGCGCGCCCAGGGCGAGGAAGGCCGCGAGGTGCTCGACGAAGCCCTGCACGCCATGCAGGCGCTGTCGGCCAAGATCGGCAGCAGTTGCGAACATATCGAGGCGCTCAACGGCAAGGCCGCCAACATCGGCCAGATCCTCGAGGTCATCCGCGGCATCTCCGAGCAGACCAACCTGCTGGCGCTCAACGCGGCCATCGAAGCGGCCCGCGCGGGGGAAGCCGGGCGTGGCTTCGCCGTGGTGGCCGACGAGGTGCGTTCCCTGGCCAGCCGTACCCAGAGTTCGGCGCAGCAGATCCAGCAGATGATCGAGGAGCTGCAGAGCGGCTCGCGCGACGCCGTGGCCCTGATGCAGGAGAGCCAGCGGCAGAGCGCCCACAGCATGCAGGTGGCCAAGCGCGCCGGCGAGCGGCTGGGCAGCGTGACCGAGCGCATCGGTGAGATCGACGGCCAGAACCAGTCCGTCGCGACGGCGACCGAGGAGCAGACCTCGGTGGTGGAGACTCTGAACATGGACATCAGCGAGATCAACCTGCTGAACCAGCAGGGCGTCGACAACCTCCAGGCCACCCTGGCGGCCTGCACCGCCCTGGAAGCCGAAGCCGGTCGTCTGCAGCGCCTGGTGGGTGGCTTCCGCATCTAGCGCGGGCCGGCGGACAAGAGCGTGCCGCTCCGCTCAAGTCGTAACGTGCGTGCCCGATAACGAAGGACCGCCATGCCCTGAATCCGGCATGGCTCCACCCTGGCTACGGACGCAGACCTGTATGAAGCGACACCTGAAATTCAGCCACAAGATCCTGCTGGTCGCGGCGCTGGTGATCACCACCGCGCTGGCCGCTTCCGCCGGTTTCAATGCCTATCTGCAACGCCAGGCCATCGACCAGAGCCTGAGTGCCAACCTCGCGGAAACCGGCCGGGTCACCGCCGGCAACATCGCCTACTGGCTGGACGCGCGGGTCAAGCTCATCGAAGGCGAAGCCCAGACCCTGGCGCGCGATCGCTCGCCCGCAGGCCTGGTCGGTCTGCTGGACCAGAAGATCTACACCGGCACCTTCGATTCCACCTACCTGGGCGAGGTCGACGGCACCTACACCACCCGTCCGCTGCGCAACCTGCCCGCCGGCTACGATCCGCGCAAGCGGCCCTGGTATGCGGCCGCCACCGCCGCCGGCGCCACGGTGCTGACCCCGCCCTATATCTTCGCCTCTTCCGGGCAGCTGGGCGTGACCATCGCCACCCCGCTGCAGCGTGACGGCCAATTGGCCGGCGTGGTGGCCGGCGATCTCAACCTCTCGGCGCTGGTGAATATCATCACCTCGCTCGACGTCGGCGGCCTTGGCGAAGCCTTCCTGGTCGACGGCGACGGCAAGGTGCTGGTCAGCAGCCATCCCGAGCAGGTGCTCAAGACCCTCAAGGACGTCTTCCCCGAGCAGACCCCCTCCCTGCAGCCCGGTCTGCACGCCGTCAGCCAGAATGGCAGCGAGCGGCTGGTGAGCTTTACCCCGGTCGAGGGCCTGCCCTCGGTCAAGTGGTACCTGGGCCTGTCCATCGACCAGGCCAAGGCCTATGCCCCGGTGACCCAGGCGCGCAATCTGGCCATCGTCGCCACGGTGATAGCGGTGATCGCCATCATCCTGCTGCTGGGCCTGCTGATCCGCGTCCTCTTGCGTCCGCTGCACGACCTGACCCGTGCCATGGCCGACATCGCCGAAGGCGAGGGCGACCTGACCCGCCGCCTGCCGGTGCAGGCCCGCGACGAATTCGGCGCCCTGGCCGAGGCCTTCAACAAGTTCGTGGCGCGCATCCACACCTCGATCCGCGACGTGGCCCAGAGCACTGGCGAACTCAACCAGGGCACCCGCCGGGTGCTGGAGTCGTCGCAGTCGTCCATGCAGCAGTCGGATCTGCAGGCGCAGCGCACCACCAGCGTGGCCGCGGCGATCAACGAGCTGGGCGCCGCCGCCCAGGAGATCGCCCGCAACGCCGCCCATGCCTCCGGTGAGGCCAGCACCGCCCGGGCCCAGGGCGAGGAAGGCCGCGAGGTGCTGGACGAAGCCCTGCACGCCATGCAGGCGCTGTCGAGCAAGATCGGCACCAGTTGCGAGCATATCGAAGCGCTCAACGGCAAGACCGCCAACATTGGCCAGATCCTCGAGGTCATCCGTGGCATCTCCGAACAGACCAACCTGCTGGCGCTCAACGCCGCCATCGAGGCCGCGCGGGCCGGTGAGGCCGGGCGTGGCTTCGCCGTGGTAGCAGATGAAGTACGTTCCCTGGCCAGCCGCACCCAGAGTTCGGCGCAGCAGATCCAGCAGATGATCGAAGAGCTGCAGACCGGCTCGCGCGACGCCGTGGCCCTGATGCAGGAAAGCCAGCGGCAGAGTGCCCACAGCATGCAGGTGGCCAAGAGCGCCGGCGAGCGGCTGGGCAGCGTGACCGAGCGCATCGGCGAAATCGACGGCCAGAATCAGTCGGTGGCCACCGCGACCGAGGAGCAGACCTCGGTGGTGGAGACCCTGAACATGGATATCAGCGAGATCAACCTGCTGAATCAGCAGGGCGTGGACAACCTCCAGGCCACCCTGGCGGCCTGTACCGCCCTGGAAGCCGAAGCCGGTCGCCTGCAGCGGCTGGTGGGTGGCTTCCGCATCTGATTCGCGCGAAAAGTCTGCGAAAAGGGAGCGTCGACCTGGGGTCGGCTCTCCCTTTTTGCTGTCCGGAAGGTCAGGAAGGCGTGCGTGAAGGCCGATCTTTCCTGAACCATTCGTCAGAAACAGTAAAACTAATTAGCGCGTGAACCTGCTCTGGCTTGCCGCTTTGCGCCTGGCGCCCGCTGCGCTTCAGCCCGGCGCACGATCCGCGGTATCAAGAAAGCCTTTTTTCCCGCCGATGGGTTAGCCGTTACCGCCAGGTCTGGTGGAGGCCCCGCTCCGTTCGCGCTTCCCGCTCCTGGCACCGCCTAACCTACGGCGTGGCACCTTTTGCCACCAGGGGCTCCATGTTCAGCAGGCTGTGCAAATCCTCTCGCGTACGCTGGGGTCTCGGCGTCTTTCTGTTCGGCGTCCTGCTGACCAGTCTGACCATGCGCCATCTGACCGAGCGCAACGATCAGCAGCTGCGCAGCGCCCTGGACGACGTCGCCGACGATGTTCGCGATCAGGTGCTGGATCGGCTGCGCATCTACGAATACAGCCTGATCGGCATGCGCGATGTGGTGGTGGTCGCCGGGGGCAGCCTGTCGCGTGAATTGCTCGGCGATTACGGGCGGGTCCACGACCTGGGCCAGGAATTTCGCGGTGCCCGCGGCGTCGGCTTCATCCGCCGCGTGCCTCAGGGCGAAGAGGCCGCCTTTCTCGCCAAGGCCCGTGCCGATGGCTCGCCCGACTTCACCATCCATCCCTTCGTCCCCCACGCAGGCGATCGCTACGTCGTCCAGTACCTGGAACCCGCCTGGCGCAATCTGAAGGCCATCGGCATGGATGCGGCGTCCGATCCCGTCCGCCGCGAGGCCGCCGTGTTGTCCATGCGGCATGCCGACATCCACCTGACCGGTCCGTTGCAGCTGCAGGCCTCCTCGCCGCCGGAGCCCGGCTTTCTGATGCTGCTGCCCATCTACCAGGGTGGCCGCCCACCGGCCGATCCGACCGCCCGCGAGGCGGCGACCCTGGGGTGGTCCTATGTGCCCCTGAGCATCGAGGAAATGATCGGCAGCCTGCGCCTGAACATTCCCGGCGTCATCATCCGCCTGAGCGACGTGACCGTTCCCGAGGCGCCCAGCCTGTTCTATCGCCAGGGCGGGGACGAGCAGGAGCCCGTGGAAGCACTGTCCGAGCGGCAGCTGGTGCAGGAGGTCTATGGCCGCCAATGGCAACTGGCGTTCACCGCCACCCCGACCTTCGTCGCCGCCCAGCACCTGGTCTCGGTGCCGCTGGTGCACCTGTTCGGCAAGCTGTTCAGCCTGCTGGCGGCCGGCCTGACCTTCGCCGTGATGACCACGCGCCAGCGTCGCCGCCAGTACCAGCAGGACCAGGCCAACCTCACCGCGGTGGTGGAAAGCTCGTCCGACGGCATCATCAGCAAGGACCTCCAGGGTGTGGTGCTGAGCTGGAACCACGCGGCGGAAGAGCTGTTCGGCTATACCGCCAGCGAGGCCGTGGGTCAGCGCCTGCTCGACCTGGTGGTGCCCACCGAGCTGGAGCACGAAGAGTGGTCGGTGCTCGAACGCATCGGCCGGGGCGAGCCGGTGCCGCACTTCGAGACCCGTCGCCAGCACCGCGATGGTCACCTTATCGATGTGCTGGTCAGCGTCTCGCCCATGCGCGGCCGTGATGGCCGGGTCACCGGCGCCTCCAAGACGGTGCGCGACATCTCGCTGCAGAAGGCCGCCCAGGCCGAGATCCTGGCGCTCAATGCCCGCCTGGAAGAGCAGGTGGCCCAGCGCACCGCCGAACTCAGCCAGACCAACCGCCTGCTCGGCGACGTGCTGCGCGCGGCGTCCGAGGTGGGCATCATCGCCACCGATCGCGACGGCCTGATCACCCTGTTCAACGAAGGCGCCGAGCGTCTGCTGGGCTATCGCGCCCAGGAGGTGGTGGGGCTCTGGCACGCCAGCGACTTCCATCTGCCGGGAGAACTGGCCACCCAGGGCGCCACCCTGGAAGCCGAGTACGGCCTGCCGGTCGCCGGGTTCCGCGTGCTGGTGGAGCGCTCCGAGCGCACCGGCGCCGATGCCCGTGAGTGGACCTTTGTCCGCCGCGACGGCGAGCACCGTGACGTCAGCCTGGTGGTGACCACCATGCGTGATGTCTCGGGCCAGGTCAGCGGCTACCTGGGCATCGCCTCGGACGTCACCGAACGCAAGGCCGCCGAGCAGGAACTGGCCGCCAGCCTGGCCCTGACCCGGGCGATCCTGGACACCGCGGTCAGCCCCATCGTCACCGTGGACAGCAGTGGCCTGGTGCGCTCCTTCAACCCGGCCGGCGAACGCATCTTCGGCTATCGCGCCGCCGAGGTGGTGGGGCAACCCATCCGCCGGCTGATTCCCGGCTACCTGGCCGGCTACGAGGCGCTGTTCAGCTGCCCGCAGGAGATCCCCGACGACCAGGCCGGCCCGCAGGGCCAGGAGATGGAAGGGCGCCGCGCGGACGGCAGCGTCTTCCCCCTCACCCTGAGCCTGGGGGTGATGTGGACCGACGGCGAGCGCCTGGCGGTGGCCATCATCGCCGACATCACCGAGCAGAGTCGCCAGCGTCAGGCGCTGCTGCAGGCCCGCGACCAGCTGACCATGGCCGCCGACGTCGCCCAGCTGGGCATCTGGTGCTGGCAGCCCGACACCGGCCAGGTGCAGTGCAACGAGCGGATGTTCGAACTCTACGAGTGGACCGAGACCCAGCGCACCGCCGGCATCACCTACAACGACTGGCGCTGCCGCGTGCACCCCGACGACCTGGCCAGCGCCGAAGAGCGCCTGGGCGCGGCCATGGCCGGACGCGGGGTGTTCGATCCGGTGTTCCGCGTGCGCCGCCAGGACGGCTCGCTGCGCCACATCATCGCCGGCGCCCGCACCGAGCGCGATTCGCGCGGCCGGGTATTGCGGGTGGTGGGCATCAACCGCGACATCACCGAACAGCTGGAGCTGGAAAACCGGCTGCGCGAGGAGCGCACCCGCGCCGACCTGGCCAGCCAGGCCAAGTCGTCCTTCCTGGCCAACATGAGCCACGAGATCCGCACGCCGATGAACGCCGTGCTGGGCATGCTGCAACTGCTGCAGCGTACCGCCCTCGACGCCCGCCAGGGCGACTACCTGACCAAGGCCCAGCAGGCGGCGCGTTCGCTGCTGGGGCTGCTCAACGACGTGCTCGACTACTCCAAGATCGAAGCCGGCAAGCTGCAGCTGGACGTCCATCCCTTCAGCCTGGAGCAGGTGCTGCGCAACCTGGGCGTGGTGCTCTCGGGCAACAGCGGCGAGAAGAACGTCGAGATCAACTACCACCTGGATGCCGGGCTGCCCACCGCCCTGATCGGCGACAGCCTGCGGCTGCAGCAGATCCTCATCAACCTGGCCGGCAACGCCCTCAAGTTCACCGAGGCCGGCCAGGTGCTGGTCAGCGTGCGCCAGCTGGCGCGGGCGGATGGTCAGTTGCGCCTGGAATTCTCGGTGCAGGACACCGGCATCGGCATCAGCCCGGCGCATCAGGAGCAGCTGTTCCAGGGCTTCACCCAGGCCGAGGCCTCGATCAGCCGGCGCTTTGGCGGGACCGGGCTGGGCCTGGCCATCTGCAAGCGCCTGGTGGAGCTGATGGATGGCCAGTTGCAGGTGGAAAGCGAGCTGGGCGTGGGTAGCCGCTTCTGGTTCGATGCCGCCCTGGCGGTGGACAGCCAGGGCGAAGCCCAGCTGGCGCCGGTGCGCCGGCGGGTGTTGCTGGCCGACGACAATACCCTGGTCGGCGAGGTGCTGGTGGAGACCCTGGCGGCCCTCGGCTGGCAGGTGGACCTGGTCACCAGCGGCGCCGCCGCCCTGGCGCGGGTCGCCCAGGCCCAGCAGCAGGCGCAGCCCTATGAGGCGGTGCTGATGGACTGGCGCATGCCCGACGGCGATGGCCTGCTGGCGGCCCGGCAGCTGCGCGAGCGGCAGGCCGACAACCGACCCAAGGTCATCATGCTCACCGGCTTCGGCCGCGACTTCCTTACCGAAGCCCAGCAGAGCGACGACGCGCTCTTCGACGACTACCTGACCAAGCCGGTGACCCCGGCGCAGATCGTCGAGGTGGTGGAGCGCGCCCTGGGCGCCGAGATCCCGGCCGGCGTGCACGCCGCCGCGGTGGTCGACGAAAGCCATCGCCTGGCCGGCCTGCGCCTGCTGGTGGTGGAAGACAATGCCCTCAACCGCCAGGTGGCCGCCGAGCTGCTGCTGGCCCAGGGTGCCCAGGTGGAGCTGGCCGAGGGTGGCCTGGAAGGCGTCGAGCGGGTGCTCTCGGGTGCGCCGCTGGACGTGGTCATCATGGACATGCAGATGCCCGACATCGACGGCCTGGAGGCGACCCGCCGCATCCGCGCCGACGGGCGCTTCCGCACCCTGCCGATCCTGGCGATGACCGCCAATGCCTCCCACACCGATCGCGACGCCTGCCTGGCCGCCGGCATGGATGACCATATCGGCAAGCCCATCGACCTGGAATTGCTGGTCGCCCGCCTGCAGCGCCTGACCGGCCAGGAGGTGAGCACGGTGCCCGCTGCCGCGCCGGTCGTCGAGGATCGCCAGGTGGAACCCCTGAGTCTCGTCCTGCGCCGCTTCGGCGGCGATGCCCGGCTGTTCGGTTCGCTGCTGGAACGCTTCGCCGAGGACTCCGTCAGCCTGCTGGACGGCCTCGCGAACGCCTGGCAGGCCGCCGACAGCGAGGCGGCGGTGGCCGTACTACACTCCCTCAAGGGCAGCGCCGGCACCATGGGTGCCCAGCGCCTGGCCGCGCGCGCCGCCGAGGGCGAACGCGCCGGCAAGGCCGGCGCGGGTGTCCCCACGGAGGTGGCGATGGAATTGACGACCCTGCGACAACTGCTCGACGAAGCCCTCGTCGAATTGCGCGGTGCCCTGGCCGAGGTCCTGCCGCCGCCCGTCATTGCCGAAACCACACGTACAACCGCAACCGACACCCAGGTCGACTGGCGTGCACGCCTGGACGAACTCGAAGCGTTGCTCAGCCAGGGCAATCTCGACGCCCTTGAGCTGATCGCCGAGCTGCCCGTGCACTGCCGGGCCGAAGCCCAGGTGCGCTACGACCTCTTGCGCGCCCAGGTCGAGACCCTCGACTTCGCCGCGGCGCTTGTTACCCTGCCCGATCTGAAGGAAGCTCTATGATTCCGCCGACTGCCGAGGCCGCCGGACGGCGCAGCAAGGCCAAACTGCTGATCGTCGACGACCAGCCGCTGAACATCCGCATCCTCCACGAACTCTTTCGCCAGGATTGCGAGACGCTGATGGCCACCAGTGGCGCCCAGGCCCTGCAACTGGCCCTGGCGCAGCAGCCGGACCTGATCCTGCTCGACGTGATGATGCCCCAGCTCGACGGCCACGAGGTGCTGCGCCGGTTGCAGGCCGATCCGGCCACCGCCGCCATTCCGGTGATCTTCGTCACCGGCCAGGAAGGCCCGGACGAAGAGGTGACCGGCCTGGAGCTGGGCGCGGTGGACTTCATCAGCAAGCCGATCAATCCGGTCATCGTCCGCGCCCGGGTGCGCACCCAGCTGACCCTCAAGGCGCAACGCGACGCCCTGCGCAGCATCGCCTTGGTCGACGGTCTCACCGGCGTCCCCAATCGCCGCCAGTTCGACGAGGCCTTGCTGCGCGGCTGGCGCCAGAGCCAACGCGAAGGCACGCCCTTTTCGCTGATCCTCATGGATATCGATCACTTCAAGGCCTACAACGACCACTATGGTCATCTCGCCGGCGACCAGTGCCTGCGTCAGGTGGCCCAGGCGCTGGGGCAGGGGCTGTTCCGCCCCTATGACCTGCTGGCGCGCTATGGTGGCGAGGAATTCGGCTGCCTGCTGCCGGGCACCGACCTGGAAGGCGCCACCCAGGTCGCCGAGCGACTGCTGCAGCAGGTGCGCGACCAGCGCCTGACCCATGGCTATTCCTCGGTGACCGGCTATGTCACCCTGAGTCTGGGGGTGGCCACGGCGCTGCCGCCCACCACCGTCGATCCGGCCGCCCTGATCACCGCCGCCGATGCCCAGCTCTATGCGGCCAAACACCAGGGCCGCGCCCGGGTCTGCGCCGCGGAACTGGGCGGCTGAGGCGAGGGCCGCCAAAGCGCCCGCTCGGGTAATGCCGGGTAACAGAGGTCCGCGCTTTCTTCGTTATCCAGGCTGGGCGGCGAGGCGGCAGACTGTCAGACTGCGGGCAGGGATTCTGCCGCCGGTAATCTATGTACGCCTTCACGCAACGCCAGGCCATCTTGGCCAGCTGGATCATCGTCTTCACCGCGCTCTATCTGGTTCTCCCGCTCAAGCTCCTGCCCAGCCTACTGGCCGGCCTGCTGGTGTACGAACTGGTCAACACCCTGGCCGGGCGCCTGCAGCGTCATCTGCCCGGCGGCGGCGCGCGCTGGCTCGCCGTGGCCCTGCTCGGCACCCTGGTGGTGAGCCTGCTGACGCTGTTCTTCGTCTGGTTCACCAGCTTCATCATCCAAGAGGTGCAGAACCCCGGACGACTGCTGGACAAGTTCATGGTGCTCACCGAGCGCGCCCGCGCCCAGTTGCCGCCCTCGCTGGACGCCTACCTGCCGGCCAACGCCGACAGCATGAAGCAGGAGCTGGTGGAATGGGTGCGCGCCCATGTGGCGCAACTGCAGCTGTTCGGTCGCGATGCGGCGCGGACCTTTGTCATCGTGCTGATCGGCATGATCCTCGGTGCCATCGTCGCGCTGCAGCCCACCCCCGATCCCGAGCGCCTGCGGCCGCTGTCCGGCGCGCTGCTGGTGCGTCTCGGCCTGGTGGCCCAGGCCTTTCGCAACATCGTCTTCGCCCAGATCAAGATCTCGCTGCTCAACACCACCCTGACCGGCATCTTCCTGCTCGGCGTGCTGCCGCTGTTCGATGTCCACCTGCCACTGGCCAAGACCCTGGTGATCCTCACCTTCATCCTGGGTCTGCTGCCGGTGATCGGCAACCTGATGTCCAACACCCTGATCTTCATCGCCGGCCTATCGCTATCGATCTGGGTCGCGGTGGCGGCGCTGGGCTACCTGATCGCCATCCACAAGCTGGAATACTTCCTCAACGCCCGCATCGTCGGCGGCCAGATCAGCGCCCGCTCCTGGGAATTGCTGGTGGCCATGCTGGTGTTCGAGGCGGCCTTCGGCCTGCCCGGGCTGGTGGCGGCGCCGGTGTACTACGCCTATCTGAAGAGCGAGTTGAAGGCGGAAGGGCTGGTCTAGCGATGACGCTCGTCTATCGGCCGGCCGGACTCGCCGACCTAAAGGTGCTGACCGACTTCAATGCCGGCCTGCAGTGCGATCAGGGCAGTCCGCAGCCCCTGGCCGAAGCAGCCTTGCGTCAGCGCCTGGCAGACTGGCTGAGCAATGGTGACTACCAAGCCATCCTGGCCGAAAGGGACGGCCGACCGGTGGGCTATGCGCTCTATCGCCTTGAAGACGAGCGCATCTTTCTGCGTCATCTCTATGTGGTGCCCGGAGCGCGCCGGCAGGGCTTGGGCCGGGCCTTTTACGATCATCTACGCGAACAACTCTGGCCGGCGGACCGGCCGGTGCAACTCAATGTCCTGGCTAGCAACGCCCGAGGTCAGGCCTTCTGGCATGCGCTAGGTTTCGAAGCCTTCAGCCTGACCCTGCAGCAGTCGCCAGCGGGCGCTCACTGACGATCCAGATTCGACCACATGCGCTGCCAGAAGGCGCCGGCCTCCTCGTTGCTGGTGCGCCAGGTCTGTTCCAGGCGTAGGCGTTCGGGTGCCTCGAGATCCTCCGGGCAGGCCAGGTAGCGATCCGCGGCGGCCTGGGCTTCGGCCTGCAGGCGGCGCCATTCGCGCACGTCATCCAGCCAGCAGCGGCCGGTGACGGTCTCGTAGTACTCGTGGGCGATTGCGTCTTTGCTCATGGGGCGTTCCAGGCAGGGGATACAGCCCTAGACCGCGGCTGACGGCGGGGGTGCCCGCCTCAGACGTCGAAGAAGTCCACGTGGCCGTTTTCCAGGGTGTAGTAGGCGCCCACCACCTTGACCTGGCCCTTCTGTTGCGGCGCGAGCAGGGTCGGCTCGGAGGCTGCGCGCAGCCGCCTGACCGTGCGCTGCACGTTGCTGCGCACCGCCGCTTCCAGCAGATCCGGCGGATTGCCGACCCGGGCGCTGAGCACCGCCGGCAGGATGGGTTCGATCATGGCGCCGATGGCACCGGGATAGAGGGCGTTCTGCTCCACCACCGCCACCGCGGCCTCCACCGCGCCGCACTTCTCGTGGCCCATCACCACGATCAGCGGCACCCCCAGCTGGCTGATGGCGTACTCCACCGAGCCCAGGGCGGTGGTGTCCAGGGTATTGCCGGCGTTGCGCACGATAAACAGCTCGCCCAGGCCGCGACCGAACAGCAGCTCCGGCGAGACCCGCGAATCAGAGCAGGACACCAGCACGCAGAAGGGCGTCTGGCCCTTGGCGATCGCCAGGCGCCGGTCGCGATTGGTTTCCCCGTGCAGCGGCTGGTCGTCCATGAAGCCCTGGTTGCCGTCGATCAGCCGTTGCAGGGCCTGCTCGGCGGTGAGGGTGGTGTGGGCCTTGGTCGGGGCCGCCAGGGCGGGCAGGGTCAGGGGTGCCAGGGCGGCAGCCAGCGGCAGGCAGCGGGCGCACTGGAGGACTTGGCGACGCGACAGGGTGGGCTTCATCGGGACACCTCTTGGCGTGGGGGCGTGCCGGTACTGCGGTCTCCAGCGCTTGAGACAACTATTGTCGTCCGCCGCCGATCCCGCCAGGCGCGGCGCCCGGTATCCGACCCGCGGAAAGGCGCCGGGCAAGAAAAAGCCGCGTCGAGACGCGGCTTCGGGACCTGCTCAGGCGGGCGTCACTGCCGCGCCAGCACCGTGCTGCGACCGGCCTTGGGCGCGCCCGGCAGAGGGCTCAGCGCGCCGGTTTCCAGCCAGCGGCGGACGCGGGTGGCGTCGGCCATGTGGGTGAACTTGCCAAAGGCGTCCATCACCACGAAGGCCACCGGACGACCGGCCATCACGGTGCGCATCACCAGGCAGTGACCGGCCTTGTCGGTGTAGCCGGTCTTGGTCAGCTGCACGCTCCAGTCGGCGTTGTAGACCAGGTGGTTGGTGTTGCGAAAGCCCAGCACATAGTTGGGATTGTGGAAGGCCTGGGTCTTTTCCGGGGTGGTGCTGAGCTGGCCGAGCAGCGGATAGTGCTCGGTGGCCTTGAGCAGGGTGACCAGGTCACGCGCGGTGGAGACGTTGAGCGGCGACAGGCCGGTGGGTTCGGCGTAGCGGGTGTTTCTCATGCCCAGGGCGCGAGCCTTGGCATTCATGGCGGCGACGAAGGCGCGCTGGCCACCCGGATAGTGGTGGGCGAGGCTGGTGGCGGCGCGGTTTTCCGAAGACATCAGTGCCAGTTGCAGCATGTCGCGGCGGGTCAGCTGGCTGCCCAGGCGCACCCGCGAGAAGATGCCGCGCATGGCCGGATTCTCGCTGATGTCGATGTCGATGGTCTGCTCCAGCGGCAGCCGGGCATCGAGCACCACCATGGCGGTCATCAGCTTGGTCACCGAAGCGATGGGGGCGACCTGGTCGGGATTCTGGGAAAACAGTACCTGGTTGGTCTTGAGGTCGACGACCAGGGCGTGGTTCGAGGCCAGGCGCTGGGCGGTGGCGGCGGCCGCGGCCTTGACCTTTGGTGGGGTCTGGGCCAGGACGGCCGGACTCAGCCCGACCAAGCCAGCCAGCAACAGGCCGGCAAGTTGATGACAGATCTTCACGGTGGCAGCTCTCGAAAAGGGGGCGGGGTTAGAACAACCGCGAACGGCAATGCCCCTTGCAGATCAAGGACATTGCTCAGAGATTTCACGTCTTTTATCACCCGGAATGTCGGCTGGGAATCCGACAAGGCAGCTTTTTACACAGCGCGCTGGCAAAAAGTCACAATTAGTTGCAGATGGGCGACGGACGGCAGGGATGGCGGAGCGAAAGGGCGCCCGAGAGGCCTCGGGCGCCTTGCCTTTCAGTCGTGGGCTTCCTGGGCGGCGGGGCCGAGCATGCTGCCGGTGACCAGGTAGCGCTCGTGCCAGGCCAGCGCCTCGGGCAGCAGGTGCGGGGTGTGCTTGCCATGGCTGCCGGCCAGGGCGCGCTCGAAGTAATCCGCCAGCGCCGGACGGAAACTCGGGTGCACGCAGTGCTCGAGGATGGCCCGGGCGCGCTGCTTGGGACTGAGCATGCGCAGGTCGGCCAGGCCCTGGTCGGTGACGATCACCGAGACATCGTGCTCGGTGTGGTCGACGTGGCTGACCATGGGCACCAGGGTCGAGATCAGCCCGTTCTTGGCGGTGCTCGGCGCCATGAACACCGACAGATAGGCGTTGCGGGCGAAGTCGCCGGAGCCGCCGATGCCGTTCATCATCCCCGTGCCCATCTGGTGAGTGGAGTTGACGTTGCCATAGAGGTCGGCTTCGAGCATGCCGTTGAGGGCGATGCAACCCAGCCGCCGCACCAGTTCCGGGTGATTGCTGACCCCCTGCTGGCGCAGGATGATGCGCTTGCGCAAGGACTCGGCATGCTCGACGAAGCGTTCGATGCCCGCCGGGCTCAGGGAGAAGGAGGTGGCCGAGGCCAGCTCCATCTTGCCGCTGATGAGCAGTTCCAGCATGCCGTCCTGGATCACCTCGGTGAAGGCGGTCAGCCCCTCGAACTCGCTCTCGGCCAGGCCCTGCATGAAGGCGTTGGCGATGTTGCCGACCCCCGACTGGATGGGCAGCAGATTGGCCGGGATGCGCCCCTGGCGGACTTCGAAGCGAAGGAAGTCCAGCAGGTGCGTGGCGATGGCCTGGGAGGCGGCGTCCGGCGCCTTGAACGGACTGTTGCGGTCGGGGGCGTCGGTCTCCACCACGGCCACCACCTTGTCCAGCGGCACCTCGAGATAGGGCGAGCCGATGCGGTCGCCGGGGTGCGCCAGTGGAATCGGCGTGCGGTGGGGCGGCAGGGCGCCGTCGGTGTAGATGTCGTGCATGCCGTCCAGGGCGTCGGGCTGCCAGCGATTGACCTCGAGGATCACCGCATCGGCCATGTCCAGCCAGGTCTTGTTGTTACCCACCGAGGAGGAGGGCACCAGCAGCCCGTCTTCGCGAATGGCGGCGATCTCTACCACGGCCACGTCGATCTTGCCGAAGAAGCCATAGCGGACCTTTTCCGCCAGCTGGCCGAGGTGGATGTCCATGTAGTCCAGGCCACCGGCGTTGATGCGGCTGCGGAGCTCCGGATCGGACTGGAAGGGCACCCGCAACTCGATGCCATCGACCCGCGCCAGGGCGCCGTCCAGCTCCGGTGCGGTGGACGCGCCGGTCAGCACCTTGATGCGAAAGGGCTCGCCGGCGCCGTGACTGGCGGTGATGCGCTGGGCCAGGGCACCGGGCACGGCCTTGGGATAACCGGCCCCGGTGAAGCCGCTCATGCCCACGGTCATGCCGTGACGAATGAACTGCGCGGCCTGCTCGGCGCTCTGGCGCTTGGCGGCGAAACCGGGATGGCGAATACGGTGGGACATGACGACCTCTGCGGGTGTTATCGAAAGCACACTAAGAATGTGGATTCTACGCCGAAGGGATGCTTAGGTCCCTAAGCAAAAGGTCGGGTGGGAGGGGAAATTTTTGGGGAGTGAGGCGTAGGTTGGGTTGAGCGATAGCGAGGCCCAACGGATTAGAGTTATGGGTGACCTGGCTGTTTATCGTGGTTTGCTGATGATTTTTGTTTCGCCCACCCGGGCGAGTCACTTTTGCCAATCGCGGCTGCGCGCCCCGGACTACGCGTCCCGAACAAAAGTAACCAAAAGCGCTTGCCCCGGACATCCGGCCCTGCGCTGCGCTCCGGGTCCGCTCACGCCAGCGCCTTTCCGGGGTCGGTCCAGATGGGCCGTCCATGGCCCACTGGACCTCTCGCCGCATCCCTGCGGCTCGACCCACTCCACGACACTGGCATTCGCCCTTCTGAACGGGGCGATTCACCAGCCTGAAAGTGTTGTTTGAAGAGCCCGTAGCGTGGACAACGGCGAAGCCTTGTCCACTGATGGTGTCGGCGCCCAATAGTGGAAAACGCTGCGCGGTTTTCCACGCTACGACCTCTGAACTCCGAATTCCCAGGCTTGCGCCCGGCCCCGTCAGTGAGGCCGAGTGCAGGTGTCGCAGAGGGGGTATGCGAGGCAGGACGCCGAGCAAGGCGCGAGGGGCAGGAGGCCCCTTCGTGCCGAGCCCCCGGAGCGGCGCCGGAGCGAGGGGACCCGGAGCGCAGCGGAGGGCCGAAACGTGGGGACAGCGTTTTTGGTTACTTTTGCCGCGACTGGCAAAAGTGACTCGCCCGGGTGGGCGAAACAAAAGCCCTCAGAGCACTCGATAAACAGCTAGGGCACCCATAACCCTAATCCGTTGGGCTTCGCTATCGCTCAACCCAACCTACGCCGATCCGCCCGGATCACCACGACCCAGGCGTTGGGCACCGAACGCCCAGCTACCCCTCACGCCACCATCATGATCCATGGCACCCCGATCCCCAGCAGCACCAGCAGGAACAGCGCCCCGAAGATCGTCCCCAGCCGCCAGTAGTCGGCGCTGGGCAGGTAGCCGCTGCCGTAGTACACCGGGCTCGGCCCGGTGCCGTAGGGGGTGATGATGCCCATCAGTCCCAGAGAGGTACCCAGCAGCAGGGCGAACACCGGCAGGTCGATGCCGGGGATGCCCATGCCGGCGGCCAGCATCACCGGCAGCAGCGCGGTGGTATGGGCGGTGGAGCTGGCGAAGAGGTAGTGGGCGAGGAAGAAGACCACCACCAGCACCACCATGGCGGTGCCGGCATGGAAGCCGCCCAGATGGCCGGCGACCCACTGGCCGAACCAGGCGACGAAGCCGACCCGGGTCAGGCCATCGGCCAGGGCCACCAGGGTGGCGAACCAGGCGAAGGTGTTCCAGGCGGCCTTGTTGCCCAGGGCGTCGTTCCAGGTGATGACCTTGAGCAGCAACATCAGCACGATCACCAGGATGCCCACCAGCGCCGGATCGGCCCAGGCGGCACCGAAGATCCACAGCGCCAGGGCACCGATCACCAGGGCCAGCAGCAGCTTTTCGTCGCGCGTCAGCGGGCCGAGTGCGGCCAGTTCCTTGGCCGCCCACAGCGGCACCTGGTCGTTGCGCTTGATCTCCGGCGGATACAGCCAGTAGGCCAGCAGCGGCAGCAGGGCCAGCAGGAGGATGCCCATGGGCGCGGCGGCGATGAACCACTGGCCCCAGCTGATGTGCACCTGGGCGGTCTTCTCGATCAGGGCGGCGGCCAGCAGGTTGGGCGCCAGGGCGGTGAGGAAGAGGGTGCTGGTGACGCAGGTGGAGGAGATCGCCACCCACATCAGGTAGGAGCCGATGCGCCGCGCGCTGGGGTCGTTGGGCTTGGAATCGTAGAGCAGCGGCAGGTTGCGGATCACCGGGTAGACGGTGCCGCCGCTGCGTGCGGTGTTGGACGGGGTGAAGGGCGCCAGGGCCAGGTCCGCCAGCATCACCGCATAGCCCAGGGTCAGGGTCCGCCGACCCATGGCCTTGACCAGCAGCAGGGCGATGCGCCGCCCGAGTCCGGTCTTCTCGTAGCCCAGGGCGAACATGAAGGCACTGAAGATCAGCCAGACGGTGTTGTTGGAAAAGCCCGCCAGGCCCCATTTCAGCGCCTCCTGGGGCGCCCGGAAGCCGGGGGTGGCCAGTTGCGCCGGACTGAACAGCACCCAGGGCGCCAGCAGGGCCGCCAGGGCCACGCCGATCAGGCCGATCACCGCGCCGGGCAGGGGCTCGAGGATCAGCCCCACCACCACGCCGGCGAACAGGGCGAAGTACAGCCAGGCATGAACGGGCAGGCCGTCGGGAGCCGGCAGCAGCGCCAGCAGTCCGGTGACGGCGAGGGGCAGCAGGAATTTCCAGGTGGTACGCATCGGGCGCTCGCAGATTCCGGTGGTCTCGGGAAACCGGCCTGGGCCGGGACGGCTGACGCTGCGGTTACAAGGACGGTGCGGTCAGCGGCCGCCAGCTTTGCAAAGGCCGAGGGCCTTTCCCAGCGTTCTGGCCGTGGTCATTCGTCGCAGTCGGGCGGGCTTAGGTTCCCCTGGCATTCTTTCGCTATCGAGAATGACTTGCAACAACGCTGGGGCTCCTGTCGGCGTCGATTGCGCCCAGGCCCCGCGCTGGCGAACAATCGGGCGTTCCGCCAACGACAACAATACGAGGAGCGACACCATGAAATACCGCCTGGGAGAACAGCGGGTCGAGGCCCATCCACAGAGCTGGGTCGCGCCCACCGCCGCGGTGATCGGCAAGGTACGCCTGGACGAGGGTGCCAGCGTCTGGTTCGGCGCGGTGCTGCGTGGCGACAACGAGCTGATCCATATCGGTCCGGACAGCAATGTCCAGGACGGCGCCGTGCTGCACACCGATCCCGGCTCGCCGCTGACCCTGGGGCGCGGCGTCACCGTTGGCCACCAGGCCATGCTGCATGGCTGCGAGATCGGCGACGGCAGCCTGATCGGCATCCACGCCGTGGTGCTCAACGGCGCGCGTATCGGGCGCAACTGCCTGGTGGGCGCCAATGCCCTGGTTACCGAGAACGCGGTGATCCCCGACGGCTCCCTGGTGCTCGGCTCGCCGGCCAAGGTGGTCCGCGCCCTCAGCGAAGCCCAGCAGGCACAGCTGGCAGCCAATGCCCAGGTCTATGTGGCCAATGCGCGGCGCTATCTGGAGGAGTTGTTCGAGCAGGGGGAGTAGGCGGGGCTCAGGAGCCGAACTCTGCACTGGATGACCCCCTCTCCCCTTGGGAGAGGGGGCTGTTCGAGCAGGCGTTCGTTGCCAGCGCCAAAGGCAGATTCGCTCCATTGTCGCCACGCCATCCACTAGCGCGGAACCACCCCCTCTCCCAAGGGGAGAGGGGGCTGTTCGAGCAGGCGTTCGTTGCCAGCGCCAAAGGCAGATCCGCTCCATTGTCGCCAGGCCATCCGCTAGCGCGGAACCACCCCCTCTCCCTCAGGGAGAGGGCTGGGGTGAGGGTGAGGGTGAAACCACTCCAGCCCGTTGGGCTTCGCTGCGCTCAACACCGGCTGCGTAGCGTGGAAAACGGCGCAGCCTTTTCCACATGGAGATCAGGTGCCAGGCGCGCCCTCACCCCGCCCCTTTCCCGAGGGGAGAGGGGGCTGTTCGAGCAGGTGTTTAGGTCGAGCCGCTCCAGCCTGTTGGGCTTCGCTGCGCTCAACCCAACCTACGGCGATTCCCGTAGGTTGGGTTGAGACGGCCTCATCGTCGAAGCACAACACCGGCGGCGTAGCGTGGAAAACGGCGCAGCCTTTTCCACAGGGCATTCGTTGCCAGGTGCGCCCTCACCCCAACCCTCTCCCAGAGGGAGAGGGGGCTGTTCGAGCAGGCCTATGGCTCCGGCAATAGTCCATTCTCACGGCTTCTCGAACCGATAGAACAGATTCGGCTCGCTGACCACATACAGCCGGCCCTGGTCGTCCATGGCCACGCCTTCCGCCTGGGGCACGCTGCGGCTGAGGCCGTGCTGGCCGCGCAGCAGTGACAGCGAGCTGATCGGCTTGCCGTCGTCGTCCAGTTCCAGCACCAGCCGCGACTGATCCGAGAGCGCCAGCAGGTGGCCGGTGCCGGGGTCGAATTGCAGGCTGGAAAGATCGCGCACGAACAGGCGGCGATCGCGTTGCGGATCCGTGCGCAGCGACAGCGCCTGCAGGCCTTCGAAGGCTTCGCTGCCGAGACCTTCGATCTCGTAGATGCGCACCGGATCGCTTTCCTTGGCGACGAAGAAGCGCTCGCGCGCCGCGTCGTAGGCCAGGCCTTCGTTGCCGCGGTTGTCGCTTTGCACGTCGCTGAGGCTGAAGGGGTGGCTGACCTGGCGATCATCGATGTCCACCACCCGGGTGTCGGCACCGATGCGTACCCGCACCAGGCGCTGGCGGCGCTCTTCGCTGATCATGTAGACGCCGGGGGCGATGTACTCGATGGCCTCCGGATCGCTGAAGCCCCTGAGCTCCACCTGGCGCAGCAGGCGGCCGTCCAGGTCCAGTTCGAGAAAGCGCGCCGGCTTGTTGGTGACGCTGACCAGGGTGCGGCGGTCGGGGTCGAAGCTCAGCGCCGAGACGTCGGTGATGCCGTCGCCGATGGTCCTGGCCTCGACGGTGACCCGGTAGCCCGGCAGCCACAGCGAGCGGGCCTGGCGGCTTTCGGCCTGGAGCTGGCTCTGGACGTTGAACCAGAGCCGCTCGAACAGCCGGTGCTGCTGGGCCACCAGGGTCAGGGCCAGCAGCAGGGCCCCGCCCAGCAGGGCACCCAGGGTGCGAGGGGAAAACAGCGGAAACATCGACAGGGTCCTGAGGCGGTAATGCCGCGCAGCCTAAGGGCGCGACCCTGAATTCAAGCTGAATAGGCGCTCATTGCGCCGCGCCGGACACCTTGTGAAACACGTGGAAGAGATTGGGTTCACCAATCATGTAGAGATTGCCGGCTTCGTCGAGGGCCACGCCTTCCGGTTGCTCCATGGTCGCCTTGAGACCGTGCAGGCCGCTTCTGAGGCTGATGAAGCTGACCGGCTGGCCGTCCGCGGTCAGCTCCACCAGGGTGTGGGACTGGTCGGACAGCGCCAGCAGGTGGCCGGTACGCGGATCGACCGCCACCGCGGAGTAGTCGATCACCAGCTGCTGGAGCGCAAAGGGCTGCAGGCTGCCGGAGACGCCGCGGCCGTCGCTGGCCAGGGTGAAGAGGGCGGCCGGATCGCGTTCCTTGCTGAGGATCAGCCGCTGGTGCCGCGGATCCCAGGCGATGCCTTCGAAGCCCTTGTTGCCGGCGTCGGGAAAGCCCAGGTCGTGGTGTTCGAAGGTGTTGGCGTCCAGTTCGCGGGCGTCGTCGGCCAGCTGGAACAGCGATAGCCGCCGCTGGCGCTCGTCGACGATGGCCAGGCGCCCGTCTTCCAGAGCGGTCACCCCTTCGAGGTTGGAGACGTTGCGGATCGGGATGCGTCTGAGGATGTCGCCGGTCAGGCTCAGTTGCACCAGATAGGGGGTGCTGCCGGTGACGGCGAAGAGGGTGCGGGTACGGGGATCGTAGGTGAGGTCGGAGGTCTCGGCCTCGGCCAGGCCCGGCAGTGGCTTGCCCTGGATCACTGCCTGGTAGTCCGGCAGCCAGACCGCCTGGGCGCGCACTTCCGGCGGCGTGCGGTATTCCTGCCACCAGAGCAGCGCCCGGTCGTTCCAGTGCCAGACGAAGGTGAGGACGATCAGCACCAGCAGGACGAAGGCGGGGAGGAGGCGCGACAGGATGAGGCGGGGAAGTCTGGACATGCGGGCTCGGACGGCTTCTTGTTAGAGCGTCGCGGCCGTGCCGACACACCGTCGCCAGGCACCGGCCAGGCGACGGTGGGTGGCGGGGTTATAGCACGCGCGTTTCGAAGCGGCTAACGTCCGGCAGCTCCAGCACCAGGTCATCGCCCACGTTGAGAGGTCCGACACCTACCGGCGTGCCGGTGAGGATGACGTCGCCCGGTTGCAGGGAGAAATGTCCGGCGATGGTCTGGATCAGCGGCAGGATGGGGTTGAGCATGTCGCGACTGTTGCCGTCCTGGCGCACTTCGCCGTTGATGGTCAGGCGCACCGGGATGTCGGCCAGGTCCTCGAAGGCATCGCCCGGCACGAAGGGCGCGAGCACGCAGGCGCCGTCGAAGCTCTTGGCGATCTCCCAGGGATAGCCCTTTTCCTTGAGGCGGCTCTGCACGTCCCTGAGGGTCAGGTCCAGGGAGGGAGCGAAGCCGGAGATGGCGTCGCGCACTTCCTCGGCCGACGGCTTCTTCGACAGCGGCTTGCCGATCAGCACGGCGATCTCGGCCTCGTAGTGCACCGAACCCTGATCGGTGGGGATGGCGAAACCCTCGGCCACCGGCACCACGCAGCTGGCCGGCTTGATGAACAGCAGGGGCTCGGTGGGAACCGGGTTGTTCAGCTCCTTGGCGTGCTCGGCGTAGTTGCGGCCGATGCAGACGACCTTGCCCAGGGGGAAGTGGATCTTGGTGCCATCGAGGTACTGGTGCTGGTAGGCCATCTTGTGCTCCTGGTGAGTGGCGTCTGCTGGCGATCTTAACCAAAAGCGGAGGCCGCGGCGCGGTCCTGGTCGCAAGGCGCTCATGGTCGCCCTGAGAAAGCTTCAGGTCGCAACCGGACCTGCATCCGGTGGCTCATGCTAAGATAGCGACCCCTTTGCCGCTGGCTGACCTGGCCTGCGCCGCGCCGGCATCCTTCTCCCTGGACACTCTGGATTCAACGCAGATGAGCAAGACTTCCCTCGACAAGAGCAAGATCCGCTTCCTTCTCCTGGAAGGCGTCCACCAGTCCGCCGTGGATATCCTCAAGTCCGCGGGTTACAGCAACATCGAGTACGTCACCAGCTCTCTGCCGGATGCCCAGCTCAAGGAAAAGATCGCCGACGCCCACTTCATCGGCATCCGCTCGCGCACCCAGCTCACCGAAGAGGTGTTCGACTGCGCCAAGAAGCTGGTCGCCGTCGGCTGCTTCTGCATCGGCACCAACCAGGTCGACCTGCAGGCCGCCCGCGAGCGCGGCATCGCCGTGTTCAACGCCCCCTATTCCAACACCCGTTCGGTGGCCGAGCTGGTGCTGGCCGAGGCCATCCTGCTGCTGCGCGGCATCCCGGCCAAGAACGCCTCCTGCCATCGCGGCGGCTGGATCAAGAGCGCGGCCAACTCCTTCGAGATCCGCGGCAAGAAGCTGGGCATCATCGGCTACGGCTCCATCGGCACCCAGCTGTCGGTCCTGGCCGAGGGCCTGGGCATGCAGGTGTTCTTCTATGACGTCATCACCAAGCTGCCCCTGGGCAACGCCCAGCAGGTCGGTTCCCTGACCGAACTGCTCGGCATGAGCGACATCGTCACCCTGCACGTGCCGGAAACCCCCGCCACCCAGCTGATGATCGGCGAGCGCGAGATCCGCGCCATCAAGAAGGGCGGCATCCTGATCAACGCCGCCCGCGGCACCGTGGTCGACCTCGACGCCCTGGCCGCCGCCATCAAGGACGAGCACCTGATCGGCGCCGCCATCGACGTCTTCCCGGTGGAGCCGCGCTCCAACAACGACGAATTCGTCTCGCCGCTGCGTGGCCTGGACAATGTCATCCTGACCCCGCACATCGGTGGCTCCACCGCCGAGGCCCAGGCCAACATCGGCCTGGAAGTGGCCGAGAAGCTGGTCAAGTACAGCGACAACGGCACCTCGGTGTCCTCGGTCAACTTCCCCGAAGTGGCCCTGCCGTCGCATCCGGGCAAGCACCGCCTGCTGCACATCCACCAGAACGTGCCGGGCGTGCTGTCGGAGATCAACCGCGTCTTCTCCGAGAGCGGCATCAACATCTCCGGTCAGTACCTGCAGACCGACGAGAAGGTCGGCTACGTGGTGATCGACGTCGACGCCGAGTACTCCGACCTGGCCCAGGAGAAGCTGCAGAACGTCAAGGGCACCATCCGTTGCCGCGTGCTGTTCTAAGCCGCCAGGTGGCATGAAAAAGCCCCGGTCGGGTTCGCCTGACCGGGGCTTTTTTGCTTTCGTGCTGGAGGAGGTTTCATCGCGGCCATGCCGGTGCGCCGTAGCGACCGCTTCTACAGGTATATCGTGCTTTTGTAGGAGCGGCCGCATCGGCGGACCGCCATGGCCGCGATAAACGCCGTAGCGTGGATAACGGCGTAGCCTTATCCACTGGTCTCGCACGAGCTTCCCTGTGGAAAACGCTGGCGCGGTTTTCCGCGCTACGGATTCAGCTCCGCTCCAGCCGCTCCACGCCCTGGGCGGTGCCCAAGAGCAGCACGTCCGCCGGGCGGGCGGCGAAGAGGCCGTTGGCGACCACGCCGACGATGTTGTTGATCCTGGCTTCCAGGCCCACCGGATCGACGATGTGCATATTGTGCACATCAAGGATGACGTTGCCGTTGTCGGTCACCACGCCGTCGCGGTACTCGGGATCACCGCCCAGCTTCACCAGCTCGCGGGCCACGTGGCTGCGGGCCATGGGGATGACTTCCACCGGCAGCGGGAATTCGCCGAGGACGTCGACGCGCTTGCTGGCGTCGGCGATGCAGATGAACTTGCGTGCTACGGCGGCGACGATCTTCTCGCGGGTCAGGGCCGCGCCGCCGCCCTTGATCAGATTGAGGTGGCCGTCGGCTTCGTCGGCGCCGTCCACATAGAATTCAAGGTCGCTGACACCGTTGAGGTCATAGACGGTGATGCCATGGCTTTTCAACCGGTCGGCGGTGGCCTGGGAACTGGCCACGGCGCCATCGAACTCCAGCTTGTGCTTGGCCAGCAGGTCGATGAAGAAGTTGGCGGTCGAGCCGGTGCCCACGCCGACCACGCTGTCGCGGGAGAGCTGGGGAAGGATGAGGTCGACCGCGGCCTGGGCGACGGCCTGCTTGAGC
The DNA here is from genome assembly GCF_000730625.1 of Pseudomonas oryzihabitans NBRC 102199. GTDB lineage: Bacteria > Pseudomonadota > Gammaproteobacteria > Pseudomonadales > Pseudomonadaceae > Chryseomonas > Chryseomonas oryzihabitans. The sequence goes on from NZ_BBIT01000017.1 coordinate 66,738, forward strand.
TGGTCCTGATTCATGGGGGTATCCGCGAAAACGGGTGGAGGGTCGCCGATTATAGCCGCTCGGAGGGCCTGGCTAACCCACCCGGAGGTGCCCGTAGTAGACTTTTCGCCCCCGCCGCACCCACCGGATCGCTCCGCCGATGCTCGAACACTATGTGAAGAAGACCCTGCTCGCCCCCGTCTACGACGTGGCCATCGAAACGCCCCTGCAACCGGCGCGGGCGCTGTCCGAGCGGCTGGGCTGCCAGGTGCTGCTCAAGCGCGAAGACCTGCAGCCGGTGTTCTCCTTCAAGATCCGTGGTGCCTACACCAAGCTGGCCAGCCTTTCGGCCAGCGAAAAGGCCCGTGGCGTCATCACCGCCAGCGCCGGCAACCACGCCCAGGGCCTGTCCCTGGCGGCCCGCGAACTGGGGGTGCGGGCGATCATCGTGATGCCGCGCACCACGCCGGAGCTCAAGGTCATCGGCGTGCAATCGCGCGGTGGCGAGGTGGTGCTGCACGGCGACGCCTTCCCCGAGGCCCTGGCCGAGGCGCTGCGCCTGGTCGAGGAGCAGGGCTACACCTTCGTCCCGCCCTATGACGATCCTGATGTCATCGCCGGCCAGGGCACCGTGGCCATGGAGATCCTGCGCCAGCATCCTGGTCGGCTGGATGCCATCTTCGTCCCCGTGGGCGGTGGTGGCCTGATCGCCGGGGTCGCCGCCTATGTGAAATACCTGCGCCCCGAGATCAGGATCATCGGTGTCGAACCGGACGATTCCAACTGCCTGCAGCAGGCCATGGCCGCCGGTGAGCGGGTGGTGCTGCCGCGGGTGGGGCTGTTCGCCGACGGCGTGGCCGTGGCCCAGATCGGCCACCACACCTTCGAGATCTGCCGCCGTTATGTCGACGAGGTCATCACCGTCAGCTCGGATGAGATCTGCGCGGCGATCAAGGACATCTACGACGATACCCGCTCCATCACCGAGCCCTCGGGCGCCCTGGGCGTGGCGGGGATCAAGAAATACGCCGAGCGGGAAGGTTCGAGCGGCCAGGTGCTGGTGGCCATCGACTCCGGCGCCAACATCAATTTCGATCGGCTGAGACACGTGGCCGAGCGCGCCGAACTGGGCGAGCAGCGCGAAGCCATCATCGCCGTGACCATTCCCGAGCGGCCGGGCAGCTTCCGCGCCTTCTGTGAGGCGCTCGGCCGGCGGCAGATCACCGAATTCAACTACCGCTACCACACCGGCGAAGAAGCCCATATCTTCGTCGGCGTCCAGACCCATCCCCAGCGCGATCCGCGCGACGCCCTCATCCAGGGGCTGCGCGACCAGGGTTTTCCGGTGCTGGACCTGACCGACAACGAGCTGGCCAAGCTGCATATCCGCCACACCGTGGGCGGGCATGCCGCGCGGGTCGGCCAGGAGCAGGTGTTCCGCTTCGAATTCCCCGAGCGCCCCGGGGCGCTGTTCGACTTCCTCGAAAAGCTGGGCGGGCGCTGGAACATCAGCATGTTCCATTACCGCAACCACGGCGCGGCGGACGGGCGGGTGTTCGCGGGGCTGGAAGCCAGCCAGGCCGAGCGGGAAGAGCTGCTGGCGACCCTGGATGCCATCGGCTATCGCTACTGGGACGAGACGGAGAATTCGGCGTACCGGTTGTTCCTGGGCTGAGGTCCGGTGGTGTTGGGCTTCGCTGCAGGTAGGGTGGACAACGGCGCAGCCTTATCCACGCTACGGCGATGATCGCGGCCATGGGCCGCTCCTACAGGGAATGATGTTCTTGTAGGCGCGACCGCAGCGGCGGACCGCCATGGCCGCGATGCGCCCACAAGCCCACGCTGGACCAGACCGCCCCCTCTCCCTCGGGGAGAGGGCTGGGGTGAGGGTAGCCCCATACCGGAAGCTGCCACCTGCTGGACTTTGCGGCGCCCAGCGCCAAGCTACGGGTAGGGTGGATAACGGCGTAGCCTTATCCACCGTTGGCACCGGAGCTCGTCTGCGGAAAAGGCTGCGCCGTTTTCCACGCTACGGGTAAGCGCAATTGATCGCGGCCATGGCGGTCCGCCGATGCGGCCGCTCCTACGGTCAAGCCTGTAGGAGCGGCCCATGGCCGCGATTGGTATTTGGCGCAAAAAGTGGAAAACGCTGCGCGGTTTTCCGCGCTACGCGCTGCGGAGCCCAACCGCCCCTTCTCCCTGCGGGAGAGGGTTGGGTGAGGATGACCACGCGCCAGACGCTCGACACCAACCTACGAAGCCAGCGGCTCCACCCGGATATCCGTCAGCCCATGCACCTCCGCCTGGCGCAGGATGGCCGCGGCGGGAGCATCGGCGGGCGGCAGCGCCAGGCTGTTCTCGGCGTCGGCGCGCAGCTGTTCCAGCACGGCCAGGGCGGCTTCGTGCGGGGCGAGACTGGCCTGCGGATGCTCGAGGTCGAGCTGGCGGGACTCGCCGTCCTTGCGGTAGTGGACGCTAAACATGGGCATGGCGGCGGCCTCGGGGCGGGTTTCTACACAGACTTCCCCGAGCGCACCGCCGTTCCGATCTACTTGAGGATGACCAGTTTGCCCTTGAGGGCGACACCGGCCATGAGGGCACCGGCGTGGCACTCGTAGCGGGTGGGGTCGCTCCACTCGTTCTTCTTGTAGTAGCTGGTGATGTCGGTGACCGCATTGGCACCGGCGGCCTTGGCCGCTTCCTGCAGGCGGATCAGCGCCGATTGCAGCACCCAGCGGCAGGCGACCTCGTCGGTCTTGTTGAAGGCGTTGGTCTTCTGGTTGGTGGTGATGCTGGAGTTGACCACCGTGGCCTTGCCCGGCACCGGGTTGCCGGCCAGGTAGAACTTCACGCTGCCATCCAGGCGCTTGGCGGCCAGGGCTTCCTGGACGACTTCGGCGAAGGGCAGTTGCAGGGTGGTGTCGCGGGCCTGGGCGGCGCCGGGCAGCAGCGCGGCCAGGCTCAGGGTGAGGGCGAGGGTGGAGGTGAGGATACGCATGGTGACTTCCTTGTGGTGGTGGGGATGACTGTTTAACCCAGAACGCCCGCTCCGTCAGCCGTGGGACCGGCGTTCTGTGCTATCGCGCAGGCCGCGGATGGTCACTCCGCGGCGGTTGCGGGGGCAGGCAACTGCAGTTGCCGGCGGATGTCGGCGTCGAGCAGCTGGACCCATTTGTTGTAGTTGCGATGGATGCGCTCGCCGTCGTAGTCGAGGCCGGCGCTGTCGCGGTAGCGGATCTGGTAGCCCTTGGTGCTGTAGGGGATGTCGACCCAGGCCTGGTGGCGATCGCGCACCACGATGCTGGCGACCACCAGGCCGGGGCTCTCCTGGCCGACGCTCCAGCCACGGCGTTCGAGGGTGTCGACGATGGCGCGGCGGACATCGGCGGCGTTTTCCACACGGTCCGCCGGAAAGACCTCCTGGGGCGTCACCAGGGGCGCGCGGGTGCAGGCCGCCAGGAACAGCAGAGCGGAGACGAGCAGCAGGCGACGCAACATGGGCATACCTCGGGATAGGGTCATCAGGACCAGCGGCGGAAGATCAGCGAGGTGTTCACCCCGCCAAAGGCGAAATTGTTGTTCATCACATGGTCCGTGCGCAGCGCGCGTGGCCCGCCACGCAGATAGTCCAGCTCGCCGCACTGGGGATCCAGTTCGTCGAGGTTGAGGGTGGGCACGAACAGCTCCTCGTTCATCATGGCGATGCTGAACCAGGATTCCAGGGCGCCGCAGGCACCCAGGGTATGGCCCAGGTAGCTCTTCTGCGAGCTGATGGGCATGCGGGCGCCGAACAGCGCCTGGGTGGCGCGGGTCTCGGCGATGTCGCCCTGTTCGGTGGCGGTGCCGTGGCCGTTGACGTAGCCGATGGCGTCCGGGGTCAGCCCGGCGTCTTCCAGGGCCAGCTCCATGGCGCGCTGCATGGTGGCCTGCTCGGGACGGGTGGAGTGCTGGCCATCGGCGTTGCTGCCGAAGCCGACGATCTCGGCGTGGATACGCGCACCTCGCGCCTGGGCGTGTTCCAGCTCCTCCAGCACCAGGAGGCCGGCGCCTTCGCCGATCACCAGGCCGTCGCGACTGCGGTCGTAGGGACGCGGCGAGGTCTGGGGCGCGTCGTTGCGCAGGCTGGTGGCATAGAGGGTGTCGAAGACCATGGCCTCGCTGGGACAGAGTTCTTCGGCGCCGCCGGCCAGCATCAGCGGCAGGCGCCCGAACTTGATGGCCTCGTAGGCGTAGCCGATGCCCTGGCTGCCGCTGGTGCAGGCGCTGGAGGTGGGGATCAAGCGGCCCTTGAGACCAAAGAACAGACTCAGGTTGGCGGCCGCCGTGTGCGGCATCATGCGCACATAGGTATTGGCGTTGAGGCCCACCGCGGCGTCGCTGAGCAGCATGTTGGCCAGGGCCTTGATGTCGTCGGTGCTGCCGGTGGAGGAGCCGCAGGCCACGCCCATGCGACCGTCGGTGATGCGGGCGTCGTCCAGCAGTCCCGCATCGGCCAGGGCGCGCTCGCCGGCGGCTACCGCCAGCTGGGACACCCGCCCCATGCTGCGCAACTGCTTGCGGGTCCAGTGGCCCGGCACCTGGAAGTCGACGATGGGGCCGCCCAGGCGGGTGTTCATCTCGGTATAGCGATCCCAGGCGTCCATGCGGCGGATGCCGCTGTGGCCGGCGAGGAAATGGTCGCGGATGGTCGGCCAGTCACTGCCCAGGGCGGTGACGCCGGCCATCCCGGTGATCACGACGCGGCGCGCGCTCATCAGCACAGTCCTCCGTTGACCGCCAGCACCTGGCGGGTGATGTAGCCGGCCTCGGGGGCGAGCAGGAAGGCCACGGCGTGGGCCACCTCCTCGGGGGTGCCCATGCGCCCGGCCGGGATCATCTCGAGGATCTTCTCCACGGGGACGTGCTCGTCGAGGATCTCGGTGTCGATCAGCCCCGGGGCCACGCAGTTGACGGTGATCTTGCGCTTGGCCAGCTCCACGGCCAGGGCCTTGGCGGCGCCGATCAGGCCGGCCTTGGAGGCGCTGTAGTTGACCTGGCCGCGATTGCCGATCAGTCCGGAGACCGAGGTGATGCAGACGATGCGCCCCGGCGCGCGGCGGCGGATCATCGGCATGACCACCGGGTGCAGCACGTTGTAGAAGCCGTCGAGGTTGGTGCGCAGGACCACATCCCAGTCCTCGCCGGTCAGCGCCGGAAAGGCGCCGTCGCGGGTCAGGCCGGCGTTGCAGACCACCCCGTAGTAGCCGCCGTAGGCCTCGGTGTCGGCCTCCAGGATGGCGGCGCAGGCGGCGCGGTCGCCGACGTCGAATTGCAGCACCCGGGCGCTGCGGCCCAGGGCCTCGACCTCGGCGCGCACGGCCTCGGCTTCCTCGCGGCGGCTGCGGCAGTGCAGCACCAGGTCATGGCCGGCGGCGGCCAAGCGCAGGGCGATGGCGCGGCCCAGGCCGCGGCTGGAACCGGTCACCAGGACCGGAGCGGGGGCGACGCTCATGGCGCGGGCTCCTCTAGATACAGATCCACCTGGGGTGGACGATAGACGTTCAGGCGGGCGCTGGCCTGGCAGCCAGGGCCCTGCAGGTGGCAGTCGAAGATGGCCATGCCATCGTCGTTTTCCAGCGCTGGCTGGGCGCGGATGCGCAATTCGCGACCGGCGGGAAAGGCCGGCACGTCGCAGGTGAACTGGCGGGTGCCGAGCAGAAAGCCCAGGGCCGGGGCCTCGCCGCGACGGCGCGCCTGGCAGCCGGCGAAGGCGGCCACGCTCTGGGCCATCAGTTCCACGCCGATCCAGGCTGGCAGGGCGCCCGCGGCATCGGTGAAGAGGCCGGGCCTGACCACCAGGCGGGTCTCGATGCCGCTCTCGTCGCACGCGAGGATCTCGTCGATCAGCAGCATGTCGCCGGCGTGGGGCACCAGTTCGGCGAGGGTCCAGGGGATCATGGCGTGGCTCCGAGGATGAGGCTGACGTTGCTGCCGCCAAAGGCGAAGCTGTTGCTCATGGCGTGGCGGCGACCGTCCAGGCGGCTGTCGGCATCCGTCAGCGCCAGCCGTGGCAGGGCCGGATCGGCCTGGCCGTCCCAGCGCTGCGGCGGCAACTGGCCGGCGGGATTGAGCCGCGGGTCCAGGGTCAGCCAGGCGAAGGCGGCTTCCAGGGCGCCGGCGGCGCCGAGGGTATGGCCGGTCAGCGGCTTGGTGGAGGAGCAGGGCACCCCGGCCGGAAACACCTGGTGGGTGGCCTGGCTTTCCATGGCGTCGTTGTGCGGCGTGGCGGTGCCGTGCAGGTTGAGATAGCCGATGTCCTTCGGTTGCAGGCCGCTGGCGCGCAGGGCCGCCTGCATGGCCTGGACGGCGCCGCGCCCACTGGGATCGGGGGCGGAGATATGGTGGGCATCGGAACTGGCTCCGCCGCCGAGCAGGGCGATGGGGCCGGGTTCGCGGGTCAGCAGGAACAGCGCCGCCCCCTCGCCGATGTTGATGCCGCAGCGATTGACCGAGAAGGGATTGCACAGCGATTCGCTGACCGCTTCGAGGGCGGCGAAGCCGTTCAGGGTCAGGCCGCAGAGGCTGTCGACACCGCCGCAGAGCACGGCGTCGCAATGCCCCTGGACCAGCAGCCGCCGGGCGCTGAGCAGGGCGCGGGCGCTGCTGGTGCAGGCGGTGGAAAGGCCGTAGCAGGGGCCGCTCAGGCCCAGGTAGCGGGCGAGGAAATCCGCCGGCGCCACCAGTTCCTGCTGGGCGTACTGATAGCCCTCGGGCAACTGGCCGCTGCGCTGGTGCACGGCGATGCCCAGGCTGGCCTCGTGGATGCCCGAGGTGCTGGTGCCCAGCACCACGCCGATACGCGCCGGGCCGTGGCGCTCGATGGCCTGGCGCACCTGGGGTTCGATCTCGGTCAGGGCCGCCAGCAGCAGCTGGTTGTTGCGGCTGAAAAAAGGTGTCCACTCCAGCGGCCAGGCTGGCAGCGGCGCGGTGACGGTACCCACCGGCGGCTGGCGCTCGGGAATCCAGCCCGCCGTAGGCTGCATGCCGGCCGTATCACCGGCGAACAGGCCACGGGCCACCTCGGCCTTGCCCTGGCCCAGGGCGCAGAGCAGGCCCAGGGCATTCAGGTAGGCGCTCAAGGCGTGGACTCCGGCAAGGGCGTCAGGTGATAGCTGGACCCATCCGGCGCCTGCAGCTCCAGGCGGTCGGCGGCGGGATAGCGCACCTGCCAGTCCTTGAGGCTGCGGCTGCCGTCGGCGGCCCTCTGCCAGTCGCCCGTGGCATAGGCGCTTGACAACTGGTCGGTCGGGGTCAGGGCGAACAGCAGCACGCTGAAGAAGGTACGCGCCCGGGGATTGGGCGGCAGGAGGCCGTCGGCGTGCCAGGCGCTGTCGATCAGTTGCTGGCGCGCCTGGGGCACGCCAAGGGGATCGAACAGCGAAAAGCGCAGGGCGGCGCCTTCCGGCTGGATGGCCAGCAGCAGGGCGTCGCTGCCCTCGGCGGTCTGGCGCTCCACCTGGTAGACCAGGGCACGCGCCAGCGGCGGCGGACTGCTGGGCAGCGGCGGCTGGCTGGCGCAGGCGGCGAGCAGCAGCAGGCAGGCCAGCGCGAAGACGAACGGACGGGGCAGGGTCATGCAGGATGGGCCGAATTCAGCTGACAGAGCTCGACGAGCAGGCGCAGGCGCCGCCGGGGCTCCTTGACGAAGGGGTTGCGAACGTCCCAGGCGTAGCCGGCGAGAATGGCGCAGATCATGCGTTTGATCTCGGGATCGGCGTGTTCGAAATAGATGACGTCCTGGAAGCTGCCATCGTACCAGCCCTCCACATAGGCACGGAACGTATCGACGCCTGCCTTGAGCGGCCGGGCGAATTCGGCCTCCCAGTCCACCGACTCGCCGCGCAGCTGGCGATCCACCAGCGGTGCGGCCAGACTGGCCGAACGCAGGGCGATGGTGACGCCCGAGGAAAACACCGGATCGAGAAACTCGGCGGCGTTGCCCAGCAGGGCGAAGCCGGGGCCGTGCAGGCGCTTGACGTTGGCGGCGTAGCCACCCAGTTCGCGCACCGGCGTATCCCAGACCGCATTGTGCAGCACCCGGGCCAAGCTCGGGGTCTCGGCCACCCAGTCGCGCAGACAGGTGGCGAGATCGGCGGCGCGTCCGGCATAGCGCTCGGCGGCGGCGACCACCCCGATGGAGGTGCGGCCGTCGCTGAAGGGAATGGTCCAGAACCAGACGTCGCGCAGGGTCGGGTGGGTGGTGATGAGGATGCGCTGGCGGTCGAAGCCGGGATCGTCAATGCGATCCTCGACATGGGTGAAAAGGGCGCGGCGCACGGGGAAGTCCGAAGGCGCCTCCAGATCCAGCAGGCGGGGCAGCACGCGGCCGTAGCCGCTGGCGTCGAGCAGGAAGTCGGTGGTCAGCGCATAGGCCTGGCCGTCGTCGCCCTGCACCTCGAGCCGGGTCCTTTCGCCGTCTTCACCCAGGGTCACGGCGGTGACGCGCTGGCCGTAGCGGATCGTAACCCCCTGGCGCGCGGCGTCGTCGGCCAGGATCTTGTCGAAGGGGCCGCGCTGCACCTGGAAGGTGCTGCGGCCACCACTATAGGTGTCGCGGAAGTCGAAGTCAGTGTAGCGCTCGCCCCAGGCGAAGGCCGCGCCGATCTTGGTCTGGAAGCCGGCGGCTTCGACCGCGGGCAGCATCCCGGCTTCCTCGACGAAGTCCAGGCTGTGGGAGAGCAGGCTCTCGCCGATGGAAAAGCGCGGAAAGTGCTGGGCTTCCAGCACCAGCACCGGATGGCCGCGGCGCTTGAGCAGGGCGGCGACCACGGCGCCCGCCGGGCCGGCACCGATGACGATCAGGGGATGATGTTCAACCATGACGAAGGTCCTTTTCGTGGGAGACGGAGGGCGAGGCCCAGGGCGCCAGCAGAAAGCTGAACACCAGGCCCAGGCTGATGGCCAGGCCGAAGTTGGCGATGGCCGGGGTGCTGCTGAGCATCAGCAGGCCAAAGGACAGCCAGCTGCCGACGCCGGACAGCAGGCCGCCGAGCAGACTGACCGCGGCGCCGCCGATGGCCTCGTGCATGAGGATGGCGTAGTCCACGCCGATGGCGGTGATGAGCAGCAGGGCGAAGAGGCTGAACAGGGTCAGCGGCTGACCCAGCCAGCCCAGGCAGGCCAGGGCCGCCAGGGCCGCCAGCAGCGGCAGGCAGACGATGCGCAGCGCCGCGCGGCGGCCGAAGGCCCAGAGCAGCAGGAGAAAGATGGCGCCCGAGGCCAGCAGCTTGAGTTCCACCGCCAGGCGCTGGGTGTGGATGAATAGTCCGCGCAATTCGCCCAGGCGATCCACCAACTGCACGCCGGGCAGGCCCGCAGCCACTGTCTGTAGTACCTGGGCATTGCCCAGGCCTTGCAGGCTGACCAGGCCGGCCGCGCCGCGCTCGGTCGTGCGGCCCAACCAGAGCGGTCGCCAGGGTTCGCCCAGGGGGCCGGCCAGGGCCTGGTCCAGGTTCAGGTCGGGCAGCTGCTGCAGTTGCTTGAGCTCGGCCTCCAGCGCCTCCGCCGGGATACCCACGGCCAGCAGCGGTTGCAGGCGTTCGCCCCAACCGGCCAGGGCCTGGCGCAATTCGGCCTGGGCCGCGGCGGGAGCGAGCAGACCGCTGAGGGCGCGATAGCCCTGCAGCTGGCCGGCGCTGACGAGGGCGTCGAGGCGCTGGCCCAGGGCGGTCTGGCGCTCCAGCACCTGGTCGGCATCGGCGCCACGCACCAGGAAGAACTGGCTGGTGGGTTGCAGGCCGGTGAGGCGGGCGATGGCCTGGGCTTCGCGGGTCAATGTCGGGTCCTGGCCGAGCCAGAGGCGCAGGTCGTTCTGCAGGTGCAGCTGCCAGACACCGGCGCCGCAAAAGGCCAGCAGGGCCAAGAGCAGCGGCAGGCTGCCGGTGCGCGCCAGCAGGCGCAGGCGCAGCTCGAGCAGGCGTTGCATGACGCGCAGGGGCGCGGCGGGCGGTGCCAGGTCCAGGCGCTGCCACCAGGCTGGCAGCAGGCAGACGGTGGTGAGGTAGGCGCCGATCAGGCCGGCGGCGGAAAACACCGCCACCTGGGTCAGCGCCGGAAAGGGCGTGCAGGCCAGCGCCAGATAACCGAGCAGGTTGGTGGCCAGGCTGAGGGAAAGACCGGGCAGGGTCTCGCGCAGGATGGCCGTGGCGTCCCAGGGACCGCTCTTCCAGCTCTTGCTGAGATAGTGCAGCGGATAATCGGCTGCCACCCCGGTAAGGCTGGCGCCGAGGATCAGGGTGAGGGCGTTGATCTGGCCGAACAGCAGCACGCAGGCGGCGCTGCCGGCCAAGAGGGCCACGCCCACCGCCAGCAGGCTGAGCAGCACCCGCCAGCGCCGGAACAGCCCCAGCAGCAGGGCCAGGGTACCGAAGGTGGCGAGGCCGCCGATCAGTGACATCTCGCGACTGGCGGTGGCCTGGCCGGCGGCGGCGTATCTCAGGCCGCTGGCGGCCAGCAACTGACCGCCGTCGGCCACCACCTCGCGGCGGGCGGCCTCGATCAGGGCTTCCACCTGCGGCGGGGCATCGAAGTCGAAGGCATCGGCGCGGGTGCGGGCGCGGATCAGCGCCCAGCTCAGGCCGTCGCCCTGGGTCAGCAGCAGGCCGCTGCCGGCGTCGAATTGCACCTTGCTGGCCGGGGTGAGCTGGCGCTGCAGCAGCAGGCCGAGGCCGAGCCAGTCCTCTTCCAGGGGCAGGGCGCCGGCGCCAGCGAAGGGATCGAAGAGGGCCGCGGCGCGGGCTTGCAGATAGGCGTCGGGCGTCTTGATCAACTCGTCGCGCGCCTGCCCCGGTGCCAGCGCCAGGCGACTGGCCAGGAGTTGCTGGCGCAGGCCGGGCAGGTCAGGGGTGAGTTGCCACTGCACCCTTTCGAACAGTGGCTCCCGCGACCAGGCCTGGCCCAGGCGCTCGGCCAGGGCCGGCAGTCGCTCGCGCTGGGGATGGCCCACCAGCAGCAGCACCTCGCGATTGAGCGGCTCGGCCATGCGCGCCTCGGCTTGCAGGGTCAGGGCATCACCGACGCCCTGGGGCAGCAGCGCCAGCAGATCAGCGGCCACCGGCGGACCGTGCCGCCACTGCCAGGCGCTGAGCGCCAGCAGGGCGAAGAGGAACAGCAGGAAGGGGCGCTGCAGGCGGATCACTGGAAGGCCGCGCGCTGGTCGGCGGAGAGGGCGTCGCGGGCCTGGCCGTCGAGCCTGAGCAGGCTGCGATCGCCCTGGGTCTCGCGGATCTCCACCTGCTCCACCAGCTCACCACCCTGGATGAGGATGCCGTCGAACACCTGCTTGAGCAGGGCACCGCGCGGGGTCAGGCGCAGCTGCCAGTGGCGGGCGTCACCGCTCAGGGCCAATTCGAAGTCGCGCTCCAGGCCGCTGCGATCGCCGCCGAGCACGGCGAGGAACAGCGCACTCTGGCGCGCGGCCAGGTCGCTGCCGGGCAGCGGCGTCCAGCCGGCGGGGGTCTCTTTGGCGATGGCGCCGGGGGTGATGCGATAGGTCTGGGTCAGCGGTTTTTCCAGCTGCCAGAGCAGGCCCAGGCCACGGGCCAGGGTGAAGTGGCCGCTGCTGGTGAGCGGCTGTGGCAGGGCGCGCAGATAGCGTTGCTGGACGAAGCTGCCCGCGACCGCGGCCGGACGCGCCAGCTGGGCCGCCAGGTCGTCGAGATCGAAGGCCTGGGCCAGGGGGGCGGCGAGGATGAGCAGCAGAGCGATCAGCGTGCGCATGCCAGGGCCCTCTCCACGGCGTCGATGAAGACCCTGGGCGAAGCCAGCTGCATCTCGCGGCTGGCCATGTCCACGGCCACCTGCACGGTGCTGGCGCGGGTCAGGCGCTCGCCGGTGGCGGCATCGCTGATCAGGTAGTTGAGCTTGAGGCGGTTCTCCCACTCCACCAGATCGGCCTTGACCCGCACGCGCTGCTGGAACAGCAGGGGACGGATGTAGCGGATCTGCAGGTCGATCACCGGCCAGCCATAGCCGGATTCGCGCATCTGCAGGTAGTTGTGGCCCAGGCGGTCGAGCAGGGCGCAGCGCGCCACTTCCAGGTATTTGACGTAATGGCCGTGCCAGGCGATTTCCATCATGTCGACGTCGAAGAAGGGGATCTGCATCTCCACCTCGACCTGCAGGGCACCGGTCTTACGCATAGAGCCTCCAGTGGCGGGCGCGGATCAGGGTCAGGGTTTGGCGCAATTCGGCCTCCAGGGCGCGGTCTTCGATCAGCGGCGCAAAGGTCTCGCCCAGGTCGCGGTGCATGGCGGCCAGCGGTGCGGGCGGCTCCACGCCCTGCTGGCGCCTGAGCCAGACGCCCTGCTGGGCAGCCAGCAGGGTGGCGGCGGCCACCTGTTCGGTGAGCTCCAGCACGCGCAGGGCATCGCGGGCGGCGATGGTGCCCATGCTGACCTTGTCCTGGTTGTGGCATTCGGTGGAGCGGGAAAAGACGCTGGCCGGCAGGGTGCCCTTGAGCGCCTCAGCGGTCCAGGCGCTGGCGCCGATCTGCACCGCCTTGAAGCCGTGGTTGAGCATGGCGCGTTCGGCCGGTGCGCCGGAGAGATTGCCCGGCAGGCCGTGGTTGTAGCGCGCGTCCACCAGCAGGGCGAGCTGGCGGTCGAGCAGGTCGGCGACGTTGGCCACCAGGGTCTTGAGGCTGTCCATGGCGCAGGCGATGTGGCCGCCATAGAAGTGGCCGCCGTGCAGCACCCGCTCGTCCTCGGCGTCGATCAGCGGATTGTCGTTGGCGCTGTTGAGTTCGGTCTCGATGAACTGGCGCAGCCAGGGCAGGCTGTCGGCCAGCACCCCCAGCACATGGGGCGCGCAGCGCAGCGAATACCTGTCCTGCAGGCGGTGCAGCGGCGCGGCCGGGCCTTCGGCGGCCAGGTCCGCGCGCAGCCAGGCGGCGACCTGGCCCTGGCCCGGATGGGGCTTGGCGGCGAACAGGCGCTGGTCGAAGTGCTCGGGATTGCCGGCCAGGGCCACCACGTTGAGGGCAGTGATGCGGGTCGCCAGGCGCAGCAGGTACTCGGCGCGGGCGAAGGCCAGGCAGGCCAGGCCGGTCATCACCGCGGTGCCGTTCATCAAGGCCAGGGCTTCCTTGGGCCTGAGCACCAGGGGTGTCCAGCCCAATTCGGCGTGGACGTCGGCGGCGTCCCGCACCTCGTTGCGCCAGAGCACCTGGCGCTCGCCGCAGAGGGCGGCGGCGACGTAGGACAGCGGGGTTAGATCGCCACTGGCGCCCACCGAACCCTCCTCGGGGATCAGCGGCAGGATGTCTTCGCGCAGGAAGGCGGTGAGGCGTTCGAGCAACTCGACGCGCACCCCGGAGACGCCCTGGCACAGCGACTGCAGCCGCGCCGCCAGCACCGCGCGGGTCGCCGTCGGGTCCAGGTGACGACCCAGGCCGCAGCCGTGGAAGGTATAGAGCTGGCGTGGCAACGCCGCGACCTGGGCGAGGGGCACGGCGACCACGCAGGAGTCGCCATAGCCGGTGGTGATGCCGTAGACCGAGCCCTCGCGGGCCAGCAGCGACTCGACGAAGCGCGCGCCGCGGGCGATGCCGTCGCGAAAGGCCGCGTCGTCCTGCAGGTCGGCCCGGGCCCGGCCCTCGGCCAGGGCGACCAGCTCTTCGAGGGCGAGGGCCTGGCTACCAAAGCGAACACTAGCGTTCATCGCGACTCCAGAAGGGATAGAAGTTGAACCACTGCCGCGGCGCCTTGAGGCAATGGGCGGCGAGGCGCTCGGCATAGGCCTGGGCCAGGCCCTGGACGCCGGCGGCGCGCTCCTGGCGGCGCCAGCTTGGCGCCGGGGCGAAGTCTTCCAGGTAGAGGTGGTAGCCGTCGGCTTCGCGCAGGCAGAACAGCAGGTTGGTCGGGCAGCGCAGCAGGTGGGCCAGCAGCCAAGGCCCCTGGGGGAAGGGTGCCGGGGCGCCGAGAAAATCCACCGCCACGGTGCGCCCGCCATGCAGCGGCACCCGGTCGCCGGCGATGGCCAGCCACTCGCCGCGCTCCAGGCGCTCGCTCAGCTGCAGCATCACCGCCGGGTCCAGCTCGCTGACCTGGATCAGCCGCAGGTCGCTGGCGCCGGCTTCTTCCAGCAGGCGATTGAAGGCCTCGGCGTGGCGGGTGTGCACCAGCACGTTGAGGCGTACCCGCCGCCCCAGCTGGGCCAGGGCGCGACAGACTTCGAGGTTGCCCAGGTGGGCGGTGACCAGGATCTCGCCGCGCGGCCCGTGCATGCGGCTGTGCACCTGGTCCGGGTCGTGCAACTGCACCTGATCCAGGCCGAGACGGCCGTTCCAGGCATCGAGCTTGTCCAGCAGGGCTTCGGCGAAGGCCATGAACTGGGCATAGCCGCTGCGCCAGCTGGGCTGCAGCTCGGGACGACCGCTCCAGTCGGCCAGGCGCTGCTGGTACTCGCGGATGCCACGGCGGGCGCGGGCGCCGAACAGAAAGAAGTACAGCACGATCAACCGCAGCAGCGGGGCGATGGCGCGGCGGCCCAGATGCCGCGCCAGCCAGGCGGTGAGGCGCATCAGCACGGGGCTGCCGCGCTCGCGCTGCTGCGCCCAGTGGCCGCTCATCCGCGCACCCGGCGCCAGAGCAGGCGCGGCGCGCGCAGCAGCATGCCGAAGAACAGCCGGGTGTGCATGCGCGAGATCAGTACGTTGTCCTGCCAGAGGCGAAAGTGCGAGCGGCCATCCAGCGGATAGTGCACCCGGGTCGGACGCCAGCGCATGGGCTGCTCGCGCCAGGCCAGACGCACCAGGATCTCCGGGTCGAAATCCATGCGCTTGCCCAGGCCGCCGGCGCGGATCACCGCCAGGGTCGGTGCTAGCGGATAGACGCGAAAGCCGCACATGCTGTCGCGGATCTCCAGCGACAGGCTGTTGATCCAGACCCAGACATGGGTGAGGTAGCGGGCATAGAGCCGGCCCTTGGGCACCGAGTCGTCGAATTGCGGAAAGCCGCAGATCAGCGCGTCTGGATAAGCCTGGGCCTCGGCGAGAAAGGCGGCCACGTCGGCCAGGTCGTGCTGGCCGTCGGCGTCCACCTGCAGGGCATGGCTGAAGCCCAGGCGCTGCGCCTCGGCGAGGCCGGCCATCACCGCGCCGCCCTTGCCCTGGTTGACCGGCAGGCGCAGCAGGTGGATGTCGGGTTGCGTGGCCAGCTCGTCCATCACCTGGGCGCAGGCGGGGCTGGAGGCGTCGTCCACCAGCACGCAGGGCAGGGCGCGCTGGCGCAGCGCCTGGACCACCAACGGCAGGGCGTGCTCGTGGTCGAACACCGGGATCACCGCGCAGGCACGAAAGCTCAAGACCGCGCCTCCTTGAGCAGGATGCGCCCGGAGGAGCAGGCCGCCGTGCCCTGGCGAAAGGCGAAGTGCAACTTGCTGCGGCTGGCGTCGAAGTGGAAGGTCAGGGTCACCCGATCGCCGGGGCGCAGCAGCTGCTGGAATTTCAGCACCTCCATCCCGGCGAACTCCGTCGGCAGGGCCAGGTGCTGGCGCGCCAGGCGCTGGGCCCAGCCCACCTGGACCACTCCGGGCACCACCGGCGCCGTGGGGAAGTGGCCGGAAAAGAACGCCAGGTCCGGCGCGACGTCCAGCTCCAGCCGCCAGCCATCTGCGGTCTGCTCGACACTGAGGGGCTCGATCTCCACCGGCCGGGGCTGGGCCAGCAGGCGCTCCACCTCGGCCTGGGCCAGTTTGCCCTGGGCGCTGTAGGGCAGCGCCAGCAGCAGGCGCCAGCGGCGCGGCAGGGCGATGGCCTCGCAATGGCCGACCAGGTGTTCGCGCAGCTCGGCCACCAGGGCGCGGCGACCGCCGTTGCGCAGCTGGTGCAGGCCGCGCTCGCTCAGGGCGACCAGGGCGCCGAGCAGGGCGCGGCCCTGCTGCACCACGCCCAGGCGGACATCGGCGATGGCGGGATGGCCGAGCAGCCGCGCTTCGAGGGCTGGCAGGGCGATGCGTTTTTCTTCCAGCTTGACGATGCGATCCAGGCGGCCGAGCAACTCGAAGTGGCCGTCGCCCAGCAGGCGCACGTCGTCCATGGTCTGCTCGCGCACGCCCTGGGGCAGGTAGGGCGAGGTCAGCCAGAGGGCGCCCTCGGCATCCTGGCCCAGCTCGATGTCGGCAAAGGCCTGCCAGGGTTGCGGGCCTCTCCGCCAGGCGATGCCGCCGGTCTCGGAGCTGCCATAGACCTCGGTGGGATAACGACCGAAGCGTTGCTGACAGGCCTTGGCGGCCGCGCCTGGCAGCACGCCGCCAGAAGAGAATACCTGCACCACCTGGCCGAGGACGGCATCGTCGAGATTCTCGCCCAGGCGCTTGAGCAATGCCGGACTGCTGATCCACACCGCGCGCCGGCCCTGGCGCGACAGGGCGGCGGTCTCGCGCTGCAATTCCTCGGTGAAGGGCAGCGCCTGGCGGGCGAAGGGCCGCCCGGCGCAGAGCGGCCAGAGCACGCGAAACAGCAGGCCATAGATGTGCTGGGTGGAGACGCTGCCAAGGACGGTCGCCGCGCCAAGGGACGCGCCCCAGAGGCGCTCCAGGGCGGCGACCTCGTTGGCCAGCTGGAACAGCTGCTTGGCGATGAGTTTGGGTTCACCGCTGGAGCCCGAGGTGCTCAGGGTCAGCAGCGGCGCCTGCAGATCGAGCCGGGCGGGCGTCAGGGGTTCGGCCGCGGTCCAGCCGTCGAGGTCGTCGAGCCAGGCATCGAGCGTCGGCGCCAGGCGCGCGCGGGTGGCGGGCTGGGCATCCGCCGGCAGGATCACCTCGATCCCGGCGCGCCAGGCGCCGAGCAGGGCGCAGGCCAGGTCTTCGGCATCGTCCAGGTGCAAGGCCAGGCGCCTGAGACCGGCGTTGTGGAAGGCGGCCGCCAGCTGCAGGGCGCGCTGCCTGAGCACCAGGTCCAGCGGACTCGCGGGCGCGAGCAATTCGGCCAGGGGGGTAAAGGTCATGGCAGCCTCCGCACGCGCTGGCGGACCAGCCATTCGCCGGCGAACAGCAGGCCCATCAGGCCATAGGCGATGACGCCGGTATAGAGCGTCCACCAGGCCAGCGGCGCCCACAGCGCCAGGCCGGCGGCGGTCAGCGCATTGCCCAGAAAGAACAGGCACCAGACCTGGGTCACCCGGCGGGTATAGCGCACCGCGCGCGGCGGCAACTCGGGTTCGCGCAGCCGCGCCAGGCGCTCGATCAGCGGCTGGCCGCGCAGCAGGCTCAGGCCGAACACCGCCAGCAGGAAGAGGCTGAGCAGCACCGGATACCAGCGCAGCAAGACGGCGGCGTCGCTCAGGGCCAGCAGCAGGCAGAAGCCCAGGGCGACCAGGGCGGTGCCGCGCTGCAGGCCGTTGAGACCGGGTTGCAGCAGGCGCAGGCCCCAGAGGGCGCCGAGGCCGGCGGCGAAGAGGCGCGGCGAGAGGTGCTGCAGGCCGAAGTAGACGGCGAAGGGATAGGCCAGGCCGAGCAGGAGCAGCAGGGCACTGGCGACCAGGCCCAGGGGAGAGCGGGAAGGCAGGGCACTCATAAGCGGCGGATCAGGCGTCCGCCTGGCTGATGCGATGGACGGCCTCGACCACGTCGCCCACGGTGCGCACCTGGCGGAATTGCTCGGCGGCGATCTTGTGGCCGGTCTGGCGGCGCAGGTGGTCGATCAGGTCGACGGCGTCGATGCTGTCGATCTCCAGGTCCTCGTAGAGGTTGGCCTCCAGGGTCACCCGCTCGGGCTCCAGTTCGAAGAGTTCGACCAGGGCGCTGCGCAGGGTCTCGAAGATGGCTTCACGGCTTTGCATGGCGATCTCCTCAGGCGGCGCGCTGGGCGGCGACAAAGGCCGCAAGGGCGTTGACGCTGGCGAAATGGGTGCGGGTGTCCTTGGCTTCGGCGTCGATGCGGATGCCGTAGCGCTTCTGGATCGCCAGGCCCAGCTCCAGGGCGTCCACCGAATCCAGACCCAGGCCGTCGCCGAACAGGATCTGGTCGTCGCCGATGTCGTCGACGGTGACGTCCTCGAGGCCGAGCGCCTCGATGATCAGGCCTTTGAGCTCGAGATTGAGATCAGTCATGGTTGCCGGTTTCCTTCAGGTAGAGCTGGTGCAGCTGGTCGTTGAGTTCACGCGACGCCAGCGGCAATGGCCGCCCGGCGAAGGTGGAGGGATCGATGTCGGCGCCGACGTCCAGCTGGAAGTCGAAGCGCCGCGCGGGAATGCGATACCAGGGCGTGGCCTTGGTCAGGGTGCTGGGCACCACGCGGATGATCACCGGGGTGATGCAGCGGGCGCCGCGCAGGGCGATGGCGGCGGCGCCGCGGTGGAAGCGCGGCGGCTCGCCCGGGGTGGTGCGGGTGCCCTCGGGAAAGATGATCAGCGTCTGGCCGTCGCGCAGGGCGTCGGCGGCTTCGTCGAGCATCTCGGCGCTGCCGTTGTTGCTGATGTAGCCGGCGGCCTGGATCTGCCGCTTGAGATAGGGGTTCTGCCAGAGGCCCTGCTTGACCACGCAGTTGGCGTCCGGCACCAGGCCGATGAGCACCACCACATCGATCAGCGAGGGATGGTTGGCGATGATCAGCTGGCCCGGACGCCCCAGGCGCTCGCGGCCCTGGATGCGCAGATTCATCACCCGGGTCAGCACCATGAAGGCGACGAAGAAGCGGAACAGCCGGGCATTGGCCCGCCGCGCGCGCTGGCGGCGGCGCAGGGGATCGCCCGGCAGCACCAGCAGTAGCGGCAGGATCAGCAGGCGAAAGACCAGGGCGCCGCAGCCGAACACCACGAAGTTGAGCCCCGTGGCCAGCAGGCGGTAGCCGTAGTCCAGGCGGCCGCTCATCCGCGGGCCTCCGCCTGCCAGTGCCAGGCGCGCCCGGCATAGGCGAGGTGCAGGGCGCCCGGCGCTTCCAGCAGGCGCAGCAACTCCAGGGCATGGGGCCAGGCGCTGGGCGCGGCCTCCGCCGGAGCCGGCACGCCGCTCAGGCCATGGCTGCCGCCCGGGGTCAGCAGCAGGCCCACGGCATAGGGAAAGGGGACGTCGTCGATCTGGGGGGCATAGAGGGTCGGCGGGGCCTCCTCGGCGATCACCACCAGCACGCCACTGGCGCCTTCGGCGAGCAGGGTGCAGGCCTCCAGTACGGCGTGTTCGAGGCCGTCGCGACCGGTGGCCAGGGCGTTCATCTCGCTGTGGTCGCCGCGCAGGATCGACCACTGGCCGATGATGGCGTTGTGCACCGAGAGGCTGAACTGAGTCGGCGAGAGCGGCTCGCCGCGGGCCAGCTCCTGGAGAATGGCCAGGGTGCGCGGGGTCTCGCCATGGCGCGAGGCGAAGATCAGCGGCAGCGGCTCGCCATGGGCGTCGGCCAGCGGCCAGGCGACCTGGAAGGTCATGCGCGCCAGCCTGCTCAGGCGGCGCCGCTGCATGGCCGGCAGGAAGCTGGCATCGGGCTGGCTGCCGTCGTCCGCCGGACGCCAGGGCGCGGCGCACCACTGCCGCCAGGCGTCCTGGTCGCCAAGACCAGGTGCCCAGGCGCGCCAATCGCTAATCTGGAAGTGCATGTTCACAGCCGAATCTACCCCGGAGCCTTACGTGCTTGCCGTTTCATCTATCCCTGATGAGCAGGGTATTGCAGCGTTCGGCGCGCATTATCCAAGCGGCTCCCACCCTAGGCAAACATTTGTCTGAACTTTGCGAAGGGGTGACAGTCGCGCCGCCAAGCCAGAGACAGGCTAGCGTGGCGGGAGGTAGAGAGCCCCTTTTCAGGGAATGAAACGCCGCTCCGTGCGACGAGCGGCAGCGCCAACCCCGATTCGCGGGACAGGAATGAAGGTAAAGGCGAAGCTGTCGCTGAAGGTTATCGCGATCAGGGCCTTCCCGGCGGCTCCAGGGGAATTTCCTCCTGCCTGGAGCCGCCGCGGCCCGCGATCAGGCCGCCGGCAGCGGCTGCAATCGCGACAGCCGAATCGCCACGGCCAGGGCCGCCAGCAGCAGGGCGCCGATGAACAGGCCGACCCCGGTCCAGCCACCCAGGTGCCAGCAGAAGCCGCCCAGGGTCCCGGCCACGCTGGAACCGGCGTAGTAGCTGAACAGATAGAGCGACGACGCCTGGCCTCGCGCCTGGCGCGCCCGGCGGCCCACCCAGCTGCTGGCCACCGAGTGGGCGCCGAAGAAGCCGAAGGTGAACAGCAGCATCCCCGGCAGTACCAGCCACAGCGGGGTGAACAGGGTCAGCAGCAGGCCGCCGAGCTTGAGCACGATGGCCGCGGCGAAGACCTGTCGCCGACCGAAGCGATCGGCCAGGCTGCCGAACTTGGCCGAGCTGTAGATACCGGCGAGATAGACCAGCGAGAGGACGCCGATCCAGGCCTGGCTGAGATGATAGGGCTCGGCCAGCAGGCGATAGGCGATGTAGTTGAACAGGGTGACGAAGGCGCCCATCAGCAGGAAGGCCTCCAGGAACAGCCAGGGCAGGCCGGCGTCGCGAAAGTGCAGGGCATAGCCGGCGAGCAGGCTGCGCGGTCGCAGCGGCCGTGGCTGGAAGCGTTTCGACGCTGGCAGGCTGCGCTTGAACAGCAGCGCCGCCACCAGCGCCAGCACCCCCAGGGCGCCGAGGGCGATGCGCCAGGAGACGAAGTCCACCAGCACCCCGCTGATCACCCGGCCGGACATCCCGCCCAGGGCATTGCCACTGATATAGAGGCCCATGGCATAGCCCAGGTGCTCGGGGTGCACCTCCTCGGCCAGGTAGGTCATGGCCACCGCCGCCACCCCGGCCAGCGACAGCCCGACCAGCGCACGGGTCACCAGGATGCCGTCCCAGGTGGGCATCAGGGCGCTGAGCAGGGTGAAGGCGCCCGCAGCGAACAGCGCATAGACCATCACCGACTTGCGCCCGATGGCATCGGAGATCGGCCCGGTCACCAGCAGGCCGCAGGCCATCAACCCGGTGGCCAGGGACAGCGACAGACTGCTGGCCGCGGCGGTGAGGCCGAAGGCCTGGGAAAAGATCGGCATCAGCGGCTGCACGCAATAGAGCAGGGCGAAGGTGGCGAAGCCGCCGCAGAACAGCGCCAGGGCGGTGCGCAGGAACTGCGGCGTGCCCTTCTCGATGAAGACGTCCGGTTCGTGGTGGGCTTCGTTGGCGGCGGGCAGGGTGGCCAAGGTGGGGGTGGATGGCGTGGCGGACGACCGGGACGTGTTCACGGGTACCTCAGGACAGGTCTGATCTCACCACCCTAGGCTGGTGGCTGCCATATATCCAATATATTGTCCGTCTCGATTGATAGGTTCTACGACTCAATGGAAGACGTATGGAATTGCGCCACCTGAGGTACTTCGTGGCGGTGGCTGAAGAGCTGCACTTCGGCCGCGCCGCCGAGCGCCTGAACATCTCCCAGCCACCGCTCAGCCAGCAGATCCAGGCCCTGGAAAGCGAACTGGGCACCCGCCTGCTGGAACGCACCAATCGACGCGTCGCCCTGACCGAGGCCGGCCGGCTGTTTCTCGACGAGGCCCGGCAGATCCTCCTGGCCAGCGAGCGCGCCGCCGAACGGGTCCGTCGCGCCGGCCGCGGCGAGACCGGGCAATTGCAGGTGGGCTTCAGCGCCTCCTCGCCCTTCGTCGCCACCATCCCCAAGACGCTGTTCGCCTACCGCCGCGCCTATCCCGAGGTGCGCCTGCAACTGCAGGAGATGAGCAGTCGCGAACAGATCGACGCCATGCTCGCCGGCAACCTGCAGATCGGCCTGATCCGCCCCATCGAGTTGCCCGACGCCCTGGTGGCGGTCGAACTCTTCCGCGAACCCCTGGTGGTCGCCCTGCGCCACGACCATCCCCTGGCGCAGCAGGGCAGCGGCCCGCTGTCCCTGGCTGCGCTCGCCGACGAGCCCTTCGTCTACTTCCCGCGCAGCTTCGGCACCGGCCTCTACCAACAGCTCCACAGCCTCGCCGCCCGCGCCGGCTTCACCCCGCGCATCGTCCAGGAGGCCAGCGAAGTCCTCATCATCCTCGGCCTGGTCGCCGCCGGCCTCGGCGTCACCGTGCTGCCCGCCACCTACCAGCGCACCCAGATGGAGGGGCTGGTGTATCGCGAGCTGGACGACCCGGAGGCGACCTCGGCGGTGTGGTTGCTCAGGCGCCGGGACGAGGTGTCGCCGCAGGCGGAGGCGTTTGTGGGGTTGTTGATGAGCGCAGCGCAGTAGTGGCCTTGCCCGACCAGGCGCTTTGCTCGCCCTAGTCCGGTGTCGAGTCGGCCGGCTTCTTGCGGCGCAGGCGATTGGCGGCACGGGCGTCTTCGCTCGAGGCGAAGAAGTCGAGCTTGACCAGCCGCGACACGATGGCGCCCTCGCTGCGCTGGACCTGTGCGGCGATACGGGCGACATCCAGTTGGGCCTCGTACCAGAGTTGCGCGAGCTGGGTGTCGTCTTCGGCTGTCCACCGGGCGCCCGCCTGGGCGGGTTTGTTGACCGTATCGGCGACCGCATCGGGAGAGGCAGCAGGGATCGGCGGCAGCGGTTGCCAGCCGTCGGCAGCCTGAGAAGCCCACAACCACAGCGAACCGTCGTCGCAAAGAGCGCAAAGCCGGTTGGACGCCGATTCCGCATCGGCAGGCAGTACCTGAATCTGGACGATCTTGCGCACGGCTGGGCCTCCGGTTGCTGGTCAGGAGGGAAGGATAGAGCAGGAAGATTGCAGCGGTTCCTGGTGCCTTGTCCAAATCCAGACGCTTGGGTTTGCCCTCACCCCGGCCCTCTCCCTGAGGGAGAGGGGGTGTTTGGGGCGAGTACGGTGCAGGTGGGGCGTAGGTTGAGCGCAGCGCAGCCCAACAGGGCCCAGTCCGCTCAGTAGTAGCTGCGCATCACCGCGATCCCTGTCTCCAGCACGTCCCGCCATTCCTGGCGCAGCGCTGCAGAGAAGTCGGCATCGTGCTCGGCCAGGGTGGCAAGCAGGCAGTCGACCCAGAGGCCGTAGAGTTCGGCGTCGATGTCCAGCCGTGCGCGGCAATGGCTTTCGCCGAGCTGGCGCAGCCGGGTGGCGGGCATGCCGCGGGCGACCAGCACCAGATTCATGATGCCGTGGCGCAGCAGCAGCTTTTGCGCGGCCATGTCGGTGTGGGCGAATTTCTCCTGCACCCGGGGCGAACTGGCCAGGAAGCGCTGGTAGAAGTCATCGAAGAAGGCGGGGCTGGCGCAGCAGCGTCCGTAGCTCAGCATCACGTTCTGGGCCGGCAGCATGCGGATTCCTGGTTGGGCACGAAACGGCGCAGCCTGCCCAAGCGATGCCGAGGTCGTCTTGATTCCCATCAAGAGGAGGACGCTTCGCGACTCTCTGAAACATTTTGAACCATTTCACAAGGCGGCTTCTCTACCTTAAGCGCAGCGATCGCCGAGAAACCCCTACTCCAGAGGGCCTGGTCCGTCGCGGCGCACCTATTATCCCCCTGGAGAACCCCATGAGTCCGACCCCTCTGCTAATCGGCTTCGTCATCATGTCGCTCGCCTCCCTGGCCATCTATGCCAAGGGCGCCCACCGCGGTCCGCTGCGTGGCCACACCCTGGTCCATGCCGCCGTGCCCTTCATCGCCGCCACGGCCTATCTGGCCATGTATCTGGGGGTCGGCAACCTGATCAAGCCGGACGGCAGCATCACCTATGTCGCCCGCTACCTGGACTGGACCTTCACCACGCCGCTGCTGCTGGCCGGGGTGGTGAGTTCGGCTTATCTGGGTGCCCGCGAGCAGGAAGGCCAGGCCGGTTTCGTGGCCTCCATCGTGACTCTCGACGTGGTGATGATCGTGACCGGTCTGGTCGCCTCCCTGGCCCCCTACGGCACCATCAAGTGGGTGTTCTTCGCCTGGTCCTGCGCCGCCTTCGTCGGGGTGCTCTATCTGCTGTGGAAGCCGCTGGCGACCCTGGCCGGGCAGCATGCCGCCATCGGTGCGGCCTATCGCAAGAACGTCGGCTTTCTCAGTGTGCTCTGGCTGATCTACCCGGTGGTCTTCGCCGTGGGACCCGAGGGTGTCTGGGCGGTGAGTGACTCGGCCACGGTCTGGGTCTTCCTGATTCTCGATGTGCTGGCCAAGGTGGTTTACGCCTTCACCTCGGAGCGCAATCTCAAGGCGGCCCTGGCGCGGTCTGGCGTCTGAGCATGACGGCCATCGGGCGCGGCGGATGGCTGTTGCTGCCGGCCGCCGGGCTCGCCAGCCTGGCGGGTGGGGCAGGGCAGCTGGCCTTCGCGCTGCTGGTGGGCCTGGGGCTGGGGCTCCTGCATGGCGCAAGCGATCTACGCCTGGTCGCTTCCGCACGGCGCCTCGCCTTTCTTGGCAGCTACCTGGCGACGGCTCTGGCCTGCCTGCTCTGCTGGCAACTGGCGGGGACGCTGGCGCTGCCGCTGTTCCTGCTGTTGTCGATCTGGCATTTCGCCCATGAAGACGAACTCCTCGCCGATCGGCTGAGTGCTCTGGCGCTGGGACTGTTCATCGTGGGTGGTCCGGCGGTGCTGCACGAGACGGCCGTGGCCCGGCTACTGGCGCTGGCCATGGGGCCGGATGCCGCTCCGGCGTTGGCCGAGTGGCTGGCCAGGCTGCTGGTCCTGGCTGGGACGCTGGCATTGCCGGTGCTGCTGCTGGCCGCCTGGCAGCGCCGCTGTCCCTGGCTGGCGGCCACGCTGCTGGCCGTGGTGCTGGCGCCGCCTCTGGTCGGTTTCGCCCTGGGCTTCTACCTGCTGCATGCCGCACCCCAGACCGGGGTACGCCAGCGGCTGCTGGGGGCGCCTACCTTCACGGCCTATCTGTGGCTGACCTGGCCGATCCTGCTGGGCGCGGCCGTCTTCACCCTGGCCGGTGGCCTGCTCTTCGTGCTGCAGGAGCGCACCGGCATCCGGGCGCTGTTCGCCGTGCTGGCGGCCTTCGCCGTACCCCACATGCTGGTGCTGCCGCGCTTTCTCGCCCCGGGTGCCGAGGCCGCACCGCGCTCAGGGCCGCAGATGGTTGAGCGGTAGCTCGGTGCTGGCCAGGATCTGGTTGAGCACGAAACTCGAGCGCACGCTGGAGACCCCCTCGATGCGCGTCAGGGTACCCAGCAGCAGTTGCTGATAGTGCTCCATGTCGGGCACCACCACCTTGAGCTGATAATCCGCATCCATGCCGGTGACCAGGCAGCACTCCAGCACCTCGGGACACTGGGCGATGATCCCCTGGAAATTCTCGAAGCGCTCGGGGGTGTGCCTGTCCATGCCGATCAGCACGAAGGCGGTCAGCGACAGCCCGAGCTTCTTGCGATCCAGCAGGGCGACCTGGCAGGTGATGTAGCCACTGTCTTCCAGCTGCTTGACCCGTCGCGAGCAGGGTGAGGGCGATAGGCCGATGCGCTCGGCCAGTTCCTGGTTGGAGAGGCGCGCGTCGCGCTGCAGTTCTGCCAAGATTTTCAGATCGAAGCGATCGAGTTTGTCCATTTTGTGTGCCTTGCGCTAGCCGATTGCGCCTAATGCTAGGTTTATGGCCAGGGATTGCGCAAGAGGTGGGAAAGAAGCTGCACAACGCAACCCGCTGCTGGCAGCAGGGGCGTAAGCTGAACTCAACTTCGATAGCCCGGTAGAGCTGTCCAACGAAGGCGCCCCAGGAGGGCCTTTCGCATCGCCAACGACGGTATCCCGTCCGCCGCGCCCGGGCCCGCCCAGGTCACCATTCCTGGTCGATCGCAGCCACCGTCACGAGCGGTGCGAGAGGACAACGAATTCAAGGGGAGGCCGCAAGGTCTCCCCTTTTCTTTTGGGCGGAAGTTTTGGCGTTGGGCTTACCCTCACCCCGGCCCTCTCCCAGAGGGAGAGGGGGCGTCTGGGGGAGGTTGGGTGGGAAGAGCATCGCGGCCATGGCTGCCGCTGCTTTGGAGGCTATTCGATCGCGGCCATGGGCCGCTCCTACAAAAGTCCAGGCTTGTAGGAGCGGCCGCCTCGGCGGACCGCCATGGCGGCGAGCAGACCTTCAGGCTTACGCCTGCCCAGGCGGCTGCTTGTCCACGGTCAGGGGTGCGTCGCTGGCGAGGTATTCCTTGGCTTCCTCTTCGCTGGCCACCGAGGGCGGCGAGCCGCGCAGGGGTTTGCCGGCGGTTTCGCGCACGGTGAGCATGGTCAGGATGCCGATCACGGCCGCCGCCATCAGGTAGTAGGCCGGCACCAGGGGGTCGCCGGTCTTTTCCACCAGCCAGGCAGTGACCAGCGGGGTGGTGCCTCCGAACAGCGACACCGAGATGTTGAAGGCGATGGACAGGGCGCTGTAGCGGATCGGGGTGTAGAACAGCGCCGGCAGGGTGGACGGCATGGTGCTGGTAAAGCAGGCCAGGGCCACGCCCAAGAGCATCAGGCCGAGGAAGATCAGCCAGTCGTGGCCGCTGCCGATCAGTTTGAGGCAGGGAATCGCCAGGACCAGGATCGCCAGACAGGCGCCGATGATCATCGGCTTGCGGCCCAGGCGGTCGCTGAAGAAGCCGCCGAGAATGTTGAGCGGCATCATCACCACCATGACGATGAGGATCAGCAGCAGCCCCTTGGTCTCGGCGTAGCCCATGGTCACGGCCAGGTAGCTGGGCATGTAGGTCAGCAGCATGTAGTCGGTGACGTTGAACACCAGCACCAGGCCGATGCACTTGAGCAGGGCGACGCGATGCAGGGTGAACAGCTCGCGCAGACTGTGCGCCGGACCGTCCGCGGCCTTGCCTTCGTTGGCTTCGGTGTGGGCCTTGAACGCCGGGGTCTCTTCCAGCTTGAGGCGCATATAGAGGCCGAGCAGGCCGAGCGGGCCGGCGATAAAGAAGGGAACCCGCCAACCCCAGTCGAGCAGCTGTTCCTGGGTCAGGGCCGCGGTGAGCGCCGTGACCGTTCCCGCGCCGGCGATATAGCCGGCCAGGGTGCCGAACTCCAGCCAGCTGCCCATGCGCCCGCGGGTCTTGTCGGTGGCGTATTCGGCGATGAAGGTCGCCGCGCCGCCGTATTCACCCCCGGTGGAGAAGCCCTGTACCACGCGCGCCAGCAACAGCAGGGCCGGTGCCCAGATGCCGATGCTCTCGTAGCTGGGAATCAGGCCGATGCTGAAGGTACCCAGGGCCATCATGATCATGGTCAGGGCCAGCACCTTCTGGCGACCGTACTTGTCGCCCAGGGGGCCAAAGACCATGCCGCCGATCGGCCGGACCAGGAAGGCCACGGTAAAGGTGGCGAAGGTGGCAATCAGCTGGGCGGCGGCATCGCCATCGGGAAAGAAGACCTTGCCCAGGGTCACGGCCAGGTAGCCGTAGACGCCGAAGTCGAACCATTCCATGGCGTTGCCGAGGGCGGCGGCGCCGACGGCGCGCTTGACCAGAGAATTATCGACGATGGTGAGGTCGTCCGGTTTTACCTCATGGCGGCGCTTGAACCAGCCAACGTGATGATGGTGTTTCGACATGTGTTTTCCTCCTTGCGTGGGGCCATAGACCCGAGCGGACCGCTAGAAGTGCGATGACAGAGGGGCAGAAACTTCCCCGCCGCCTCCAGGGAGCGAGCCGGGAATGCCTGCGCGGCCTTGGGAGATTCCAGGCCCGGGCGTCCGCTCCGCCCTTGCGGCCTCCGCGTTTCCCGGCTTGCCCTCGGCAGTCTGTGGCGGCCGTTCGATGGCAGAGGGGCGCGCGGCTGACGGCCAGGCTGGGGCAGGGTCCAAGCCTTGGGGTACTCTGGGTCATCCCCTCGTGGAGCCGTGCGATGAAATCGCCTGCCGTGCTGTGTGCGCTCGTCCTTTCCGGCGTTTCCCTGTGGAGCGCCGCGCCCGCCTGGGCCGATAACAACTATCGCCTCGGCGGCGGCTACGTGACCCCGCCAGCCGGCGCCCAGCCGCCGCCGATCGCCCCCGCCGGCAACGCCGGGCGCTGGCAGGGCGGTGGCCAGGGTGACTGGAATGGGGGGCCGCCCGGGCGTGGCGACGGTCCTGGACGCGGCAATGGTCCGGCGCTGGAGCGCTGGGAGCGCAACGACCCCCCGCCACCGCGGCCGGGCTATCAGCCGGCCTGGCAGGATCGCCCCGTTCCCTTGCCGCGCCCGGGATATATGATGCCGGCGCCCGATCAACCGGGGCGGAACTACCCGCCGCCGCCGCCACCGCGTCCGGAGCGGGATCCCCAGTGGGCCGGTCCGCGTCCGGGCTGGGGCACCAATCCCCAGTGGCGTCCGGGCTTCGAGGTGCCGGGCGTGCCGGCCGGCTTCACCCGCGTCTGGTACCGCGACAGCCAGTACTACTATGCCGATGGCTACTGGTATCGACCCCAGGGGCCGCGCTATGTGGTGACCCTGCCACCGACCGGGGTACGGGTCAGCGTCCTGCCGGCCTTCGCCGAGACCCTGTGGATGGGCGGCACCACCTACTACTTCGCCGCGGGCAGCTATTACCGCACCGATCCGGGCGGCGGCTTCGTCACCGTCGCCGATCCCACCGTGGCGGCCGTGCCGGCCACGACGGCAGCGCCTGCCGGAACGGACTACGACGCCTATGACGTCACCGCCTATCCTATGCAGGGGCAGTCGCCGCAGCGCTACGCCACGGATCGCTACGACTGCCGGCGCTACGCCGCCGGGGAGTCGGGCTTCGATCCCGAACGACCCGGCGCGGTCGGCGATCCCTACCTCACCCCGCGCTTTCGCCAGGCGCTGGCGGCCTGCCTGGCGGGGCGTGGCTATCGCGTGGAGTAGCGATCAGTCGTTGGTCAGCTGCACCAGGGTGAACAGTCCGCAGGGCGGCACGCTGCTGCGACGGGCGCGGCGCAGGTCTTCGCGGGAGAGGATGGAGTCCATGGCGAAGTCCGGATGCCAGCCGAGCTTGCGCGAGGCCGGTGCCAAGGCCTTTTCCGCCAGCAGCCGCAGGCCGCTCTCGGCCTGGAAGTGATTGACCAGCAAGAGGTGACCTCCCGGCTTCACCACCCGGCGCATCTCCTGCATCAGCTTGCGCGGATTGGGCACCACGGAGGCTACGAACATGGCCACGGCGATATCGAAGGAGCCGGTGGGTAGGCCGGTTTCCTCGGCATTGGCTTCGAGCAGGGCATCCACCGTGGTGATGTCGTCGCGAATGACCCGCTCCCGGGCCTTGGCCAGCATGTCGGGCGAGAGATCGATCCCGGTGACGCGCTTGTCGGCGCCATAGTGTGGCAGGGCCAGCCCAGTCCCGACGCCCACTTCCAGCACCCGGGTACCCGCCAGGGCGTTGACCGCCGCCACCGCGCGCTTGCGACCGGGGGCGGAAACGCCGCCGAACACCCGATCATAGACATTGGCCCAGCGCCGGTAGGCGGAAATGATGGCGGCATTGTCCAGCGCGGAGTGCGGTGCGGAAGTGTCGGCGGTATTCAGCGAATAATCGATTTTCTTCGAGTCGTGCATAGCGGCCTTGTCATTGTCGGTAGATGAAAGCAGAGGCGTTACGGCGCCAACTCGGCGCGGCGTCCGAGGGTGAAGAGTTGCGGCCCGTCGATGGAAGCAGGCGCTTCGCTATTTCGTCGTGCGGATTGGAAGTGGCTCTTTCGTCTTTGCGTCCAAGAGCTGCAAGCGAGGCGTGACGGCTGCTCCAGATAGGATCTTTACTGTTTTAGAACAATCGCACGGTGTTTGGCTAGTTGTGTCGGGCGTTATCTGGCTTGAATGAGAAGTTGGTAGTTCTAATTGTTTTTGATTGTTCGTTCTTTCAATTTGAATGGCAGTTTATTGTTTGTTCGTTCAATTAATGGATTTGCCCAGATGCCCAGCGATACTCTTCTTGGCACCGCTTCGGACAGGAGCTGACGAGCAGAACGCCGGAAGCGGCGGGAGGCAGACAGGGGAGGATGGAAAGGCGATGGTCAGCAGCCCCTAGGCCATCGCCTTTCAGAGTCTGACCTTTGCCAGGGCGTCAGCCGATCAAAACCCGCATTTCAGAGCATGCGGGCTGGCAACAGATGATTAGGTAGCATATCGATAGCTGACTTTACTTACATTTTGCAAAGTAATCTGCCGTGCTGCAGGCTTCCGTTTCGCTCGTGCCGGTCCCCTCCAGTCATCCCTCCAGGATGGCCGAATATCCCGCTATTACTGATTTTCAGTCCGCCTTGGCGCAGCATCATCCCCACATCGTTACCCACGAGGCAGACCTGGCATGCAGAAGGCTGCGGGCTTCACTCTTACCGAATTGCTCATAGTCATGGCGCTGGTGGCGATCCTGGTGTCCATCGCAACACCTGGATTTGGCGCCCTGACAAGAGCCAATCGCGTCCTCGTCGCCACGAATGAGCTGACTAATCTGCTCATCTATGCCCGGAGCGAAGCCCTGACCCGAGGTCTCAACGTCAGTGTCGAGGCACCCGGTATCAATAACTGGTCCGGGGCGCTCAAGGTCACCACTGCCAGCAGTACCGTGACCGGGGGCGTGGAAACCCTGAGGACCTTCGAGGGCGCCGGCCTGGCGCCCAGCGGCCTCAACAGCACCGGGACCGCCACGCGCCTGACCTTCAGGCCCAACGGTACCCTGGCGAGTGCCTTCACCATCCGGCTCTGCGCCACCAACGACAGGAGCACCCCGGGCAAGGTCCTTACCGTCACCCAGGGTGGCCATACCGAAGTGGCCGACTTCACACCGACATCGGTGAGCACCGGATGCAGTTGAGTCGCGAGTCTTCCCAGGCAGGCTTCAGCCTGATCGAGGTGCTGGTCAGCCTGGTGATCATCTGCATCGGCGTGCTGGGACTGGTGGCGCTGCAGTCGCGCAGTCTGGTGCTGTCCCAGGATGCCATCCAGCGCAACAACGCCATCATGCTGGCCGGCGACCTGCTGGAGCTGATGCGCAGCAATGCCGGGGCCGCGCTGGACGGCAAGGGTCGATTCAGCATCGACAGCCCCTATGCCAAGCCGGTCGGTGAGGACTTCACCACCCGGGCCCTGGAGGCGGCCGATGGCTCCTGCGCCACCCTCGATCGCGGTCAGGGCGGGGAGGCCATCGCCGGCAAGGATCTCACCTGCTGGCTGCAACAGGTGCGGACGCTGCTGCCGGTCAGCGATGCCATCCTCAAGGCCAATTTCGCGGTATGCCCGACGCGCCAGCCGCCGGAGGTGGGCAGCGCCGCGCCCTATGCGGACCCCGATGCCTGCGTGTCACCCGATGCCTCCATGGTCATGATCGTCCTCGCCTGGCAGGACAATACCGGCAACAGCGCCGGCTGCAGTGGCGGCCTGTGCTTCTACACCCTGAGGGGCGCGTTATGAGAGCGCAGCGCGGCCTGTCCATCATCGAACTGATGGTAGCCCTGACCCTGAGCAGCTTTCTCATCCTGGCGGTGACCCAGCTGTACCTGAACAACAAGCGACACGCGCTGTTCCAGGAAGGCCAGGTCAGCAACGAGGAAAACGGCCGGACCGCCCTGCTGCTGCTCGACCAGCAACTGGCGCGTGCGGGCTTCCGGGCCAATCCGACCCAGCAGACGACCCTGGAGACCGCCTTTGCCGCGCGTCCCGCTGCCAATGGCTGCCCGGCGATGAACAGCGGTCAGGTCATCGCCCTGACCGACGACAAGACCGGGCTGTGCCTGCGCTACCAGGGCGAGTCCAAGGGCAGGGACAGCGACTGCCTCGGAAATCCCATCGCCGAAGACACCAATGGCAACGGCACCGAGGTGCTGACCCGTATCAGCTACGTCGCCGATCCCGCTGGCGCCCTTGGCCGCGGCACCCTGCAATGCAGCGCCCAGGGCAAGCCGGCCCAGGTCATCGTCGCTGGCCTGGCGGATTTCGTCTGGTTCAAGCTGCCCACGCCCAGCCAGGCGAGCCAGGCGGTGCGCTATGCCGCGCTGTTTTCCAGTCGCGCCGTACCCACCGAGGGCATGGCCAACGCCATGGCCGACAACTGGAAGCCCCTGACCGGTCGCGAACTGCCCGCGGGCGCCAGCACCCAGGTGCTGCAGATCGTCCAGGGCAGCGTCACCTTGCGGAATCTGATGCCATGAAGTCCCGTTCACCCCGGCACCAAGGGGGCGCTGTCTTGCTGATCGCCCTGGTCATGCTCCTGCTGCTCACCCTGCTGGCCGTTACCAGCATGCGCGAGACCACCCTGCAGAACCGGGTGGGTGGCAATGTCTCCGAACAGAAACGCGCCTACAACGCCGCCGAATCGGCGCTGCGTGAAGCCGAACGGCGGCTGAGTACTCTGCGGGGGACCCTCGCCTTCGGCAATGCCAGCGGTGGCTTCGACTCCTGCACGACCAGTGCGAATGCCCTGGCGGCCACCGTCGAGAATCTATGCATCCTCAGCGACAGCAAGGACCTCGACACCCAGGCCAAGGTGCAGGCGTGGGCCCAGACCGCGCTGCAGACCCTGAGCGATGCACCGGCGGAGAACTCCGTGGGTTATCGCGGCTTCGATGGTCAATCCCGCTATCGCCTGGCGCCGCGTTGGGTGGTGACCGCCATGGGTAATGCCAGCGCCGAACTCTACGACAGCACCTACTACTACCGAGTTACTGCCGTGGCTCGCAGCGGTGGCGCGCGCTTCCCGGTCATTCTACAAAGCATCGTCAAGCTGGAGGTGCCATGAACCTTTCATCCCGTCTGGCGCTGCTAACCACGCTGCTTGCTTCCGTCAGCGCCGGCGCGAGCAATCTGAACATCGGCCAGCAACCGCTGTTCCTCAGTACCGGCGTCGACCCCAATATCATCGTGACGCTGGACAACTCCAACAGCATGAAGTGGGGTTTCATTCCGGATTCGCTGGGCTACAGCGCCAATGGCCTGCGCACCACGCGGCGGGTCAAGTCGGCGGCCTTCAATGCGCTCTACTACAACCCGGCGGTGAGCTACGCCGTGCCGAAGAAGGTCACCTTCAGCAATGGGGTTCTGACGACCTCGGACTATCCGGTCAGCAGCGGCACCGGCTTCGATTTCACCCGGGTGTACGTGAACGGCTTCCGACCCGGGGCCGGCACCGTGGATCTGAGCCGGGACTATCGCGTCGCCTGGGAATACGACACCGCTCGCGGCCAGGACACGAATTACAACGCCGGGACCAATTATGGCGGAAATACTGGGGTCATCTATTACCTGGCAGAAAATCCCGCAGCGGACTTCTCCGACCGATGGAGCAATAGAACCGAGACCGGGGTGCCGGCCTATTACTACCGATTCAACAGCGACAATTCCAGCTGCAGGACCTGGGACGACAACTGCTACACCCTGGTGAATCCCACCTCGGCGGCGGATCGGCAGAACTTCGCCATCTGGTATGCCTTCTATCGCAATCGCGCCCTGAGCATGCAGTCGTCGGCCAATCTGGCCTTCTCGCAATTTTCCAGCTCGGTGCGGCTGACCTGGCAGGACCTGAGCAACTGCACCACCCTGAACTCCGGCACCGATTGCTCAGGCATCAGCTACCGCGGCAGCAATCAGCTGCGCACCTTCGATGGCCAGGCGCGGGCCAACTTCTTCCGCTGGCTGGGCGATATCAACTTCAATACCGGCACGCCGCTGCGCAGCGCCCTGGATCGTGCTGGACGTTTCCTGCAGACCAGCGGCAAGGACGCTCCCTACGCCAAGGACCCCGGGGCGACCCAGAGTCCCGAATATGCCTGCCGCCCGAGTTATCAGATCATGATGACCGACGGTAAGTGGAACTCGGACAACATCGGTGCCGGTAACGTGGATGGCAGTGGTCAGAGGCTTCCGGATGGCACCCAGTACTCGCCGCGAGCGCCTTTCACCGACAGCGCGAGCAACACCCTGGCCGACCTGGCGTTCAAGTACTGGGCGACCGATGCCCAGCCGGGAATCCCGAATCAGCTTTCGCCCTATATCCGCGACGCCAGCAGCAACACCGATACCCAGTATTGGAATCCCAAGAACGATCCGGCGACCTGGCAGCATCTGGTCACCTATACCGTCGGCTTTGGTCTGAGTTCGTCACTGACCAATCCGGCCTGGGGCGGCAGCACCTTCGCCGGCGGCTACAGCCCGACCATGAGTTGGCCCGCCGCCAGCAGCGACAGTGACAACAACGTCTACGACCTCTGGCACGCGGCGATCAACTCCCGCGGCGACTTCTTCAGCGCCGACGATGCCAATGGCCTGGTCGATTCCCTGAATCAGGTGGTCAATCGTATCGCCCAGACCAATACGGCCAGCGCCGGCCAGGCCTCGTCACCGCTGCTGGACAGCACCCAGAGCTCCAACTACAGCTATGTGCCCAGTTTCTCCAGCAGCGACTGGAGCGGCGATCTTGCCAAGTACCTGCGGACCTCGACGAGCACCACCAAGGTCTGGAGTGCCCAGAGTCGTCTGGATGCGGCTTATGGCGCGGGTAATTACACTGGGCGCAAGATGTACATGAACATCGACGGTGCGCTGCAGCCGTTCCTGTGGGGCAACCTTAGCGACGACCAGAAGACGATGCTGAACCGCAACGCCAACGGTACCCGCGACAGCTATAGTGAGGCGCGGGTCAATTACCTGCGTGGCGATCGCAGCAAGGAAAGCCAGACGGCCACGCCGGCCCTGCGCATCCGCAACCATCTGCTCGGCGACATCATCGATTCGACACCGGCGCTGGTCAGTACACCCAGCAGTCCCGCTGCCAGGATGAATGCGCTCGGCGCTGCCGGCAGCTACAGCGCCTTCCAGCAGAAATGGGCCAAGCGGGCCACGCGGATCTACGTCGGTGCCAACGACGGCATGCTGCATGCCTTCGACGACAATGGCGACGAGGCCTTCGCCTTCGTCCCCAGTGCGGTCATCCCCAATCTCTACAAGCTTACCGATCCGAGTTATACCGGCAGTACCCATCAATTCTATGTCGATGGCGCGCCCGTGGTGCAGGATGTCTACGATGGAGAATGGCACACCGTACTGATCGGTACCCTGCGTGGCGGTGGCAGGGCAGTGTTTGCTCTCGAGATTACCGATCCCGACCATCCCAAGTTACTTTGGGAGCGCAGCGCCAATGATGCGGATTTGGGCGAGTTGGGCCTGACCTACAGCCAGCCGGTAGTTGCCCGACTGCATACCGGCAGCTGGGCAGTGCTACTGGCCAATGGCTACAACGGCGCCAACGACAAGGCGGTGCTCTATGCGCTGGATGTGATGACCGGCAAGCGCCTCGTCGCGCTCGCGCCCGAGCCCAACGATGGCCTGACCACCCCCAATGGCTTGGCTGCACCGACGGTGGCCGATGTCGATGGCGATCTGGTTGCCGACTACGTTTACGCGGGCGACCTGCACGGCAATCTCTGGCGCTTCGACCTGATCGGCAGCGAGCTCAAGGCCAATGCCAGCGCGAGTGCTTTCAAGGTCGCCTTTGGTGGTGCGCCCCTGTATCGCGCCCGGGCGTCCCGCTACACCAGCGGCGACGCCAACCAGGTCCAGGCCATCACCGCGGCCCCACGCCTGCTGCGGCATCCCTCGGGGATCGGCCATCTGCTGATCTTTGGCACCGGCAAATACCTGGAGACCGGCGACGCCACCGCCGTCACCGGCAAGGCCATGAGCCTGTATGGCATCTGGGATCGCCAGACCGCAGGCAAGGCTGCTGACAGCACCCCGACCCTGACCACGGCCAATCTGCAAGTGCAGACCCTGGGCAGTGACACTCAACTCACCTATACCAGTACGGCCCAGGTTTCGATCACCACGACGGCCAATACCCTGAGCACCAATGCGGTGGACTGGTACGGCGACAGCAACAGGACCGGCAAGTACGGCTGGTACCTCAATCTGCCGTCGACGGGGGAGATGATCGTCACCAAGCCGCTCTACCTGGCCGATACCCTGCTCGCTGCAGCGCTGGTGCCCAATGACAATCCTTGCGATTCGGGTGCCGTTACCTATCTTTATGCAGTGGATCCCTACACGGGTGGCGGGACCGATCACCTGCAACTGGGCAGCCAGCTCCGCTACGCCCGTCTGCAGATGGCCGGACTGCTCAGCGGACTGAACGCCTATGTGTATGGCGATGGTCCTATCAGTGTGGGCGGTACCCTCCTGCCGGGCGGCAACGATGGGTCACAAGGAGGTGGCGGCGGTGGAGGTGGCATTGGGGGCGTGCCGTTAGCCAAGCCATCCGAGCGGCAGACCTGGCGCACCTTCTCCAATCAGAATCCCGATCCCTGAGGTAGCGATGCGAGCACGAGGCTTTACCCTGATCGAGCTGATGATCGTCGTGGCGATCGTCGGCATCCTGGCGGCCATCGCCTATCCCAGCTATCAGAACTATGTGCTGCGCTCCAACCGCAGCGAGGGGCAGGCCCTGCTCAACGAAGCGGCGGCGCGGATGGAGCGCTTCTATGCGCAGAACAATGCCTATCCGACCAGCGTGGCCAATCTGAACATCGTCAACAACAGGACGCCAGCGGGCAGCCAGACGGTGACCTCGACCAGTGGCTACTACCAGTTGAGCATCGCTACCTATGCTGCCAACAGTGCGGACTACACCAGCAATGGTCCCTATCTGCTGACCGCTACCCGCAGTGGTACCCAGACCCGCGATACCCTGTGTGGTGATCTCACCCTCAATGCCCAGGGCGTGAAAGGGATCAAGGGTTCCGGCAACGCCACCAACTGCTGGCGCTAATCCTCCCGTCCCTGTACCAGGCCGGCATCCCTGTCCTGTTCCACGCGATAGCCGCCGAAGCCCAGGGTGACCCGCTGGGTGGCGTCGGCCTTGCCGGCGTCGCGGGCTTCGTGTTCGACCACCAGGCGGTTGAGGCGGTTGAGCAGGTGCATGGATTCGTCGTAGGCGGTGCGATAGAGGCTGAGCGTGGAATCCTCGGTCAGGTTGTGGCCGTAGACCACGTGAAAGGTGAAGTCCGGCGCGGCGCGGTCCTGCAGGTAGAGGCGCTCGAAGCCGGCCAGCAGGTCGCCGGTGAAATGGGCCAGCAGCCGCCCTGCGCCTTCCTGGCTCTCGGTGCCGCGCAGCAGCGAGCGGGGGGTGAGCACCACCCGGTCTTCCTCGTCGAGGCGGGCGTAACCCTTGCGCAGCCATTCATCCAGCACGGTGCGGGCGCGCACGTCGCTGCCGACGCTGGCGACCAGGGCGTCGAAACTCTGTTCGCCGCCACGGCGCTGAGTGCGGGGGAGGGGGCGCAGATTGCCCTCGGCATCGAGCAGATCCAGTCGTGAGGTCCAGGCGCTGAGCACCTGCCATTCCAGGCTGGGCGTGCAGGGCGTACGTTCCGGGCTGGCCTCGCGCAGGGCTCGGACCTCGCGGCGCGGCAGGCCGGTCAGCACCGAGATGCGGCTGTCGGAATTGGGCTTGTCGCGCAGCGGTTCGAAATCCTGGGCGACCTCGAAGTAGGTCTGGCGCAGCAGGCGATCGAAGGTCTGGTAGGTCACGCCGGAGGCGATGGCGATACGCACCAGCCGACCGATCAGGCTACGCAGAAGCAAGGGTACCTTGGTGGAAAGCATGGGGGACTCGACACGGCAGACGCCTGCCCATCTTCGCGGCGCCTTGGGCCCCAGTCAAACCGGCCGGTCACAAAGTGTCGCGGACGCCGCTCAGGCTGTCGTCCGCGGGTCAGGGCATGGCTAGCCAGGAGTGCCCGATTCGGTCTCGCCGGCCACGTCCGGATCGTCCGGAAACTCTTCCGGCTCCATGTCCGCATAGGGCAGCTCTTCGGGCGGCGGGGTGTTGCTGGGATTGTCGTAGGTCTTCTGGTTGGCGTCGCTCATGGTGGCTCTCCGGGGTGGGTGTGGAGATATCGAACCCCTCTGGGCGGGGCCGTTCCCGAGCGGCTGTCGACAGTGACCTCGTGTCGGCCGGGTGGCCAGTGCTCGAACTTCGTTAGCGCGATAGCGGTCTATCGGTTGACCGTCTCATCCGAATGACGGCGCCCGAGGAGTCCCGTGATGACCACGCTCACCGCTGTCCATCCGCTGCCGTTCCAACCCGCCTTCGAACAGGTGCCGGATGATGAAGCCGAAACCGTTCGCGAGATGGTCGCGGCCATGAAAGACATTACCGAGACCACCTACGCCAATGGCGGCCATGCCATCCGCAGCGTGCACGCCAAGAGTCACGGTCTGCTCACCGGCCAGGTGCGGGTGCTGGACGGCCTGCCGCCGGCCTATGCCCAGGGCGCCTTCGCCGTGCCGGGCAACTATGCCGCGGTATTGAGATTCTCGACCAATCCGGGCGACATCCTGGCTGACAGCGTTTCCACCCCGCGGGGTCTGGCGCTCAAGCTGATCGACGTGCCGGGCGAGCGCCTGCCCGGCAGCGAAGGCCAGGTGACCCAGGATTTCGTCATGCAGAACGCCCCGGCCTTTACCGCGCCGGATCCCAAGACCTTTCTCAAGACGCTCAAGCTGCTGGCCAAGACCACCGACCGCGGTGAGGGCCTGAAGAAGGTGGCGTCAGCGGTGCTGCGCGGCACCGAGAAGGTGGTGGAAGCCTTTGGCGGCGAGAGTCCGACGCTGAAGAGCCTGGGTGGCCACCCAGAGACCCATCCGCTCGGCGAAACCTTCTACACCATGGTGCCCTTTCTCTACGGCCCCTATTTCGCCAAGCTCAGCGTGGTCCCGGTGGCGCCCGAGCTGACCGCTCTGACCGACGCGCCGGTCGAGGTCAACGGCAAGCCCGACGGCCTGCGCGAGGCGGTCAATGCCCATTTCGCCCGGCACGGCGGCGTCTGGGAGATCCGCGTGCAGCTGGGCGTCGATATCGAGCAGACACCTATCGAGGACGCCTCGGTGGTCTGGCCGGAAGACCT
This sequence comes from Pseudomonas oryzihabitans NBRC 102199, assembly GCF_000730625.1. GTDB lineage: Bacteria > Pseudomonadota > Gammaproteobacteria > Pseudomonadales > Pseudomonadaceae > Chryseomonas > Chryseomonas oryzihabitans. Next base: position 105,462 of record NZ_BBIT01000017.1, read on the forward strand.
CAGTCCCTATGTGACCGTGGCGCGCCTGGAGGTGCAGCCGCAGCCGGCCTGGAACGAGGCGCGCTCGCGCGAAGTGGACGATGGCATGGTGTTCAGCCCCTGGCATGGTCTGGCTGCGCACCGCCCGCTGGGCGGCATCATGAGATCGCGGCAACCGGCCTACGAGATGTCGTCGCAGTTTCGCAGCGAGCGCAACGGCTGCCCGTTGCACCATCCGCGCGGACCGGTGGAGCTGTAACGCGGCTCAGTTGAGCGTGGCGAGCTCGGCGTCGTCGAGTTCGCGAGCGCGTACCGCCGCTGGGCGGGACACCAGCCCGGCGACATAGCGCTCGAAGTGCGGACGCTTTTCGATGGTGCCGAAGGCCATGCCCCAGGCGAGATGGGCACCGACATAGACGTCGGCGGCGGTGAAGCGGTCGTCCACCAGGTATTCACCGGGGGCCAGGGCGGTGTCGAGGGTGTCGAGCACCTCGGCGAGGCTGCCATAGCCCACCGCGCCGCGCTTCTGCGGATCCTCGGGCAGGACGACGCCCAGCGCCTGGTTGGTGGTGGCCGCCTCCAGCGGACCGGCAGCGAAGAACAGCCAGCGGTAGTAGGCACCGCGCGCCGGATCGCTCAGTGGAGGCGCGAGCCCCGCGGCGGGAAAGGCGTCGGCGAGATAGGCGCAGATGGCGGCGGTCTCGGTCACCACGGCGGCGCCATGGCGCAGCGCCGGCACCTTGCCCATGGGGTTGATGGCGCGATAGGCCGGGGATTTCATCGCCGGCCCGTAGTCGACCCGTTGCACCTCGTAGGGTTGTCCGAGCTCCTCCAGCAGCCAGCGCACGATGCGTCCGCGCGACATGGGATGGGTATAGAGCACAGGCCGGTCGAACATGGTGAAGCTTCCTTGAGTTGTCGTACCCCTTAGCATAGGTAGGCCCTCATCCAGCGTCCATTCGCAGGAGAGCCGGTACCCTTCTGCTAAACTGGTAAACCTTTACCAGCCGTTTCACAGGACTCCCGTGCCCTCATCCTTCGATTCCCTGCCGCTGGCCGAGGCCATGCAGGCCAATCTGGCCGAACTCGGCTACCTGAGCATGACGCCCATCCAGGCGGCCAGCCTGCCCATCATCCTCAAGGGCCAGGACCTCATCGCCCAGGCCAAGACCGGTTCGGGCAAGACGGCGGCCTTTGGCATCGGCTTGCTGACGGGACTCAATCCGCGCTATTTCGGCTGTCAGGCGCTGGTGCTCTGTCCGACCCGCGAACTGGCGGACCAGGTGGCCCGCGAACTGCGTCGCCTGGCGCGCACCACGCCCAACATGAAGATCCTGACCCTTTGTGGCGGCATGCCGCTGGGTCCGCAGATCGCTTCCCTGGAGCATGGCGCCCAGGTGATCGTCGGCACCCCGGGGCGGGTGCAGGAGCACCTGCGCAAGGGCACCCTGGTGCTGGACGGCCTCAACGTCGCGGTGCTCGACGAAGCCGATCGCATGCTCGACATGGGCTTCATCGACGCCATCGCCGACATCCTCAGCCAGACGCCGGCACGGCGGCAGACGCTGCTGTTCTCGGCGACCTATCCGGAAGGCATCGAGCGCCTGGCCCAGGACTATCTGCGGGCGCCGCTGCGCATCAGCGTCGAGAGTCAGCACAGCGAGACGCAGATTCGCCAGCGCTTCTACGAGATCGCCGCCCAGGATCGCCTGGCCGCCGTGGTGCGCCTGCTCCGGCATCATCGCCCGGCCAGCGCCGTGGCCTTCTGCCAGACCCGCCAGCAGTGCCAGGAGGTGGTCGAGGCGCTGCATGCCCAGCGCATCTCCGCGGCCGCCCTGCATGGCGATCTGGAGCAGCGCGAGCGCGACCAGGTGCTGGCGATGTTCGCCAACCGCAGTCTCTGCGTGCTGGTGGCCACCGACGTGGCGGCCCGCGGCATCGACGTCGCCGGCCTGGAGGCCGTGATCAACGTGGAGCTGTCCCGCGATCCGGCGGTGCACGTGCACCGCATCGGCCGCAGCGGTCGGGCAGGTGAGCAGGGCCTGGCGCTGTCGCTGGTGGCGCCGGCCGAGGCCAGCCGCGCCCAGGCCATCGAGGTGCAGCAGGGCTCGCCGCTGGACTGGCAGCCCCTCGGCGCCCTGCGCGACACCCCGGAACCGCTGGTACCGGCCATGCATACCCTGGCCCTGGCGGCCGGCAAGAAGGACAAGCTGCGCCCCGGCGACATCCTCGGCGCCCTGACCGGCGACGCCGGCCTGCCCGGCGCCAAGATCGGCAAGATCACCCTGTTCGACAACCAGGCCTATGTCGCCGTGGAGCGCGATATTGCCCGCCAGGCGCTGCAGCGGCTGAGCGAGGGCAAGATCAAGGGGCGGTCGATCAAGGTGCGGATGCTGTAGGGCGGATTTGGCTACGGGCATTGTGGCTCTGACGACCCGCGCCTGACGGTATTTGCCTTATCGCGGCCATGGGCCGCTCCTACAGGTATCAAACCGATCTGTAGGAGCAGTCGCTACGGCGCACCGGCATGGCCGTCATCAGCGATAGGCCTGTCTCAGGTGTGTGGT
>NZ_BBIT01000016.1 GCF_000730625.1 Pseudomonas oryzihabitans NBRC 102199
GGTGATCGGGCGAGTCGAGGCGGGCAGTGGCGTTGTCGTCCTCGCCGCCGACGGTCAACCCATGATCCCGGCGCAGGCCGGCTTCCAACATTTCTAGCGCCCCGCGCGGAGTCCTCTCTTGAGCGAACAGCAAGCCCCCGCCCAGCCGGTCCCTCCGTCGGTCTGGCGCGATCCCTGGCACTTCCTGGCCTTCGGCCTGGGTTCCGGTACCCTGCCCAAGGCGCCCGGGACCTGGGGTTCGCTGATCGCCTTGCCCTTCCTGCCGCTCTGGCAGCTGCTCGGCGGCTGGAGCTATCCGCTGCTGCTGGTGCTGGTGACCGTCTTCGGCTGCTGGTTGTGCGGCAAGGTCGCCCGCGAGCTGGGCGTGCACGATCACGAGGGCATCGTCTGGGACGAGATGGTCGGCATCTGGATCACCTTCTGGCTGGCGCCGCCGGGCCTGATCTGGCTGCTGGTGGGTTTCGTCGCCTTCCGCGTGCTGGACATCTGCAAGCCCTGGCCAATCCGCTGGCTGGATGTCAATGTCCGCGGCGGCGTCGGCATCATGGTCGACGATGTACTGGCCGGCATCCTCGCCTGGCTGGTGGTTCAGGGATTACACATCGGTTGGGGTCATCTCGTCGGCTGACGAGACGCAGGCCCAAGGAGCAGGGCAGTGAAAAGACTGGGCGCGTACGGCCTCCTGTTGGCCGTCGGTTCGCTCGCCTGGGCGCAACCCCAGGTCAGGGTCGTGGGGTTGTTCAACGGCGCGGCGGTGGTCAACGTCAATGGCCAGCGCAAGTTGCTGCGGGTCGGCCAGCGCCTGGACGACGTCGAGGTGGTCAGCGCGGATCCCCAGCAGGCGGTGCTGCGCATAGACGGCCGGACCCAGGCCTTTACCCTCGACCGCGAATATAGCGATGGCTACAGCGCCCCGCAGCGCCGCGAATTCAGCGTGCCGCGCAGCAACAACGGCCATTACCAGGTCACCGCCAACGTCAATGGCCGTCCGGTGTCGCTGCTGGTGGACACCGGCGCCACCAGCGTCGCCCTGAGTGGCGCCCAGGCCGATCAGCTGGGCATCAGCTATCGCGACGGCACCCCGGGCTGGGTGGAGACCGCCAGCGGCCATGCCCGCGCCTGGCGCACCACGCTCAAGCAGGTGCGCCTGGGCGATGTCGAGGTGGTCGGGGTGGACGCCATGGTCCTGGAAGGCAACTATCCCAGCCAGGGCCTGCTGGGCATGAGTTTCCTCAACCGCGTGGGCTGGCGCGAGGCCCAGGGCATCTTCTACGTCCAGGCACGCTGATAGATCATCGGGTATCGACGTCATAACCCCTGGCGATGACGCCGGAGCCGGGGAAAAGGTTACAATGTACGTCTTTCCCCGCCAGGAGCCCGCAGGTGTCCGTCGTCTTTGTCGCCGCCTCCCAACTGCCCACCCCCTTTGGCCTGTTCACCATGCACGGTTTCCTCGACGAAACCGATGGCAAGGAGCACGTCGCCCTGACCTTCGGTGACGTGGCCGATGGCGAGCCGGTCCTGGGACGGCTGCATTCCGAGTGCCTGACCGGCGACGCGCTGTTCAGCCTGAGATGCGACTGTGGCTTCCAGCTGGAAGCGGCGCTGCGCGCCATCGCCGAAGCCGGGCGTGGCGTGCTGCTCTATCTGCGCCAGGAAGGACGCGGCATCGGCCTGCTCAACAAGATCCGCGCCTATGAGTTGCAGGATGCCGGCGCCGATACCGTGGAAGCCAACGAGCGCCTGGGTTTCGGCGCCGACCAGCGTACCTATGCGCTGTGCAAGCCGATGCTCGAACACCTCGGCATCACCTCGCTGCGGCTGATGACCAACAATCCGCGCAAGGTGAAGGCGCTCGAGGTCCTGGGCATCCCGGTCGCTGAGCGGGTGCCGCTGCAGGAAGGCCTCAATCCGCACAACCGCCGCTATCTGCTGACCAAGGCCGGCAAGCTCGGCCACATGCTCGGCAATCTGCATCAGAACGAAGAGACCGCCGATCCGGCCTCCTGATCAGCCGGCTGCGCGCGCCGGTTCCAGGCGCTGCGCGGCTTCCTGCAATTCCAGTACCTGTTGATCCACGTTGCGACTGGCGCCCAGGGTGGTCTGGGCCAGCTCGGCGCTGCGCCGTGCCTGGTCCTGGGCCGCCTGGCTGCGTAGCTGCAGCTGGTTGCCGCTGGTATCCAGGGCCTCCAGGGTGTGGCCGATGTGGGTCAGGTGCTCCTGCAGCGCGCCGACATCGCGATCGATGGCGCCCAAGGCCTCCTGGGCCTGGTCCGAACGACTGCGCGAGGTCTGGGCGTCCGCCTTGCAGCGCTGCATGGCGGCCACCGCCTGTTCCGACAGCAGGCGGATCTGGTCGAGGATGCTGGCGATCTCGCGGGTGGAATCCGCCGAATGATTGGCCAGGCGCCGCACCTCGTCGGCGACCACGGCGAAGCCGCGTCCCTGATCGCCGGCGCGGGCCGCTTCGATGGCGGCGTTGAGCGCCAGCAGGTTGGTCTGTTCTGCGATGCCGCGGATGGTGTCGGTGACATGGCGCACCGCGTGGGTCTGCTCGTTGAGCGCGCTGATGGTGCTGGCCGAGGTGCCGATGGTGCCATCGAGGATTTCCAGATCGCGGGCCACCTGGCCGACCAGCAGATTGCCGTGGTCGCTGCCGTTGCGTGCCCGGGTCGAGAGGCCGCTGCTGTCGCGCACATGTGCGGCCATCTCCTGGCTGCCCTGCAGCATCGTCTGCATGGCCTGGGTGTTGGCCTCGGCCGCCTGCCATTGCTGTTCGGCTTCCTGGCTGGCGTGCTGAGCCCCGCGCTGCAGACTGGCGGCATCGGCGCTGAGGGCGCGGGTGACCTGCTTGACGGTCTGCAGCGAGGTGTCGAGGCGATCGACGAAGCTGTTGATCCAGACCGCCAGCTCGCCGGTCTCGTCGGCGCGAAAGCCCTGGCGATCCAGGCGCTGGTCGAGACTGGCGCCGCATTCGGCGATGTCCAGGAAGAAGTCGCCCAGGCGTTGCAGGCGACGGGTACAGGGCCGCACCACCAAACCGCCGTAGAGCGCCAGGGCGAGGGCTGCACTGCCCAGGGCGAAGCCGCTTTGCCACAGCGGTTGCCAGAGGCTCAGTGCGGCCTGCAGGCCCCAGGCGCCCGCACCCAGCAGCAGGGCGCCGAGCAGCAGGTGCTGGGTCAGACTGCCGCCACGATAGGCTTCTTCCAGATCCGCTTCGCAGAGCAGGCCCCAGGTATCCGGCGAACCAGGCAATTGCAGGGTAAGGCCGGCGCCGATTACCGGGACGTGGCGGTAATCGGAATAGCCTGGATAGGCGACGAACAAATTGCGCCCCTTGCGAATGGTCTCGCGCACCCCAGGGTGCAATTCCTTGGTCGCCGGGGCGGTGAATTTCAGCTCGAACTCGGTGTGCTCGCGGATCCGTACCGTCCCGAAGGGGGTGGCGACCCCTTGCTTGAGGTTATCGCCGGCGGTGAAGGTGGCGTCTTCGAAGCGCGAGCGCGACAGCGCGGTGCCGGGCGCTATGCTGGGGTCGGCGACCGCCTTGACCATGAACAGGTAGTTGTCGCCGGAATCCGGAAAGACATGCCCAGCCTCGCGCTGAATGAGATCGCTGAGGACATCGTTGGGCAGGCGCAGACAGAGACAGCCCAGCGGCTTGCCGGCTTGGCGCAGCGGCTGGTGGAACAGCAGGGTGACGGCATCGTGGAAGGCCGAGGTGGTCGGGCCCAGGGCGAGGGTGACCGGATCGCGATAGGGGCCCTGCAGAAAGGGCGCCTGCAGACCGCGGGCGAGGGCCGCGGCGTCGTGCCGCTGTCCCTGGCGCTGACGTGCGGTGGAGGCGAGGACCAGGCCCTGGGTATCCACCACGAAGAGTTCGGAGGCCGCGCCCAGGTGCAGCAGGGCGTCGTCCAGGATTTGGGGATCCAGCGCGGGCCAGCCGGTCTCCACCGCCCCGGCGATCCGTTCCAGTTGCTGCCAGTGTCTCTGGGGCCAGGTCAGCAGCAGATCACGACGGGTGCCGGCCAGGCCGGCAAAGGTCTTTTCCAGGCGTGCCTGTCGACCTCCGTTGCGCAGGCAGGCCCAGCCACGGGCGATCTTTCCATTGCGCCCCAGCCAGGGCAGCCAGCGGCGCTCGGGGCCGCTCAGATCCATGTCACTCATAACACCCATCCTTGTCGCCACGCTGATTGTAGTCAGCAGCCAGCATGGTGGGGGCTCCAGCCGCGTACTAGAGCGGCTGGACGAGGTGTCGGTGCCTTCAGATCAGCGGTGCGCGGCCCTTTAGGCGGAGGCGCCGCGGGCCAGGCGTGGCGAGGTATCGGCCTGGGCGGCTTCCAGCCGTGCCAGGCGCTCGCGTACCGCGCGCTCGATCCCGGCGACGTCCAGACCGCACTCGGCCAGCATGTCGGCCGGCTTGGCGTGTTCGATGTAGCTGTCCGGCAGGCCCAGGTTGAGCACCGGCTGGACCAGGGCATTGGCCTGCAGGAATTCGTTGACCGCACTGCCGGCACCGCCCATGACGCTGTTTTCCTCGACGGTGACCAGCAGGTCGTGGTCGGCGGCGAACTGGCGGATCAGGGCTTCGTCCAGCGGCTTGACGAATCTCATGTCGGCCACGCTGGCGTCCAGGCGCTCAGCGACCTGCAGGGCCTCGGCCAGTTGCACGCCAAACACCAGGAAGCCGACGGTGGGGCCGTTTTTCAGGCTGCTCTGGCGACGCACCACGCCCTTGCCGATGGGCAGGGGTTCCAGACCCGGATCAAGGGCGGCGTTGGGGCCGCTGCCACGCGGGTAGCGCACCGCGGCGGGGCCTTGGTGGCGATAGCCGGTGGTAAGCAGGCGGCGCAGCTCGTTCTCGTCGCTGGGCGCCATGATCACCATGCCGGGTATGCAGCGCAGGTAGGACAGGTCGAAACTGCCGGCATGGGTCGGACCGTCTTCGCCGACCAGGCCAGCGCGGTCGATGGCGAAGAGCACGTCCAGATGCTGCACCGCCACGTCATGGATCAGCTGATCGTAGCCACGCTGCAGGAAGGTGGAGTAGATGGCCACCACCGGCTTCATGCCGTCGCAGGCCAGGCCCGCGGCCAAGGTCACCGCGTGCTGCTCGGCGATGGCCACGTCGAAGTAGCGCTCGGGATAGCGTTCGGCGAAGCGGATCAGGTCGGAGCCTTCCTTCATCGCCGGGGTGATGCCCACCAGCTTGGCATCGGCGGCGGCCATGTCGCACAGCCAGTCGCCAAAGATGTTGGAGTACTTGGGCGCGCCCGGGCGCTTGGGCTTGGCGTCCAGCGGCTCCAGCTTGGTGATGGCGTGGTAGCCGATGGGGTCTGCCTCGGCGATGGACAGGCCCTTGCCCTTGCGGGTGATGACATGGAGGAACTGCGGGCCCTTGGCGTCGCGCAGATTGCGCAGGGTTGTGACCAGGGTCGGCAGGTCATGACCGTCGATGGGGCCGATGTAGTTCCAGCCCAGTTCCTCGAACAGGGTGCCGGGTACCAGCATGCCCTTGGCGGCCTCTTCGGTGCGGCGGGCGATTTCCCAGGCACCGGGCAGCTTGGAGAGGGCCTTCTTGCCGTTCTCGCGCAGGTGCTGGTAAGTGCGGCTGGAGAGCAGCCGCGCCAGGTAGTTGGACAGGCCACCGACGTTGCGCGAGATGGACATGTCGTTGTCGTTGAGCACCACCAGCATGTTGGCGCCGGTGTCCGAGGCGTGATTGAGCGCCTCGAAGGCCATGCCCGCGGTCAGGGCGCCGTCGCCGATCACCGCGACCGATTTGCGCTCGATGCCTTGCAGCTGGGCGGCGATGGCCATGCCCAGGGCGGCGCCGATGGAGGTGCTGGAGTGACCGACGCCAAAGGTGTCGTACTCGCTCTCGCTGCGGCGCGGGAAGGCGGCCAGGCCGTCCTTCTGGCGCAGGCTGGCCATGCCTTCGCGGCGACCGGTGAGGATCTTGTGCGGATAGGCCTGGTGGCCGACGTCCCACACCAGCCGGTCTTCCGGGGTGTTGAAGACGTAGTGCAGGGCCACGGTCAGTTCGATGACGCCGAGGCCGGCGCCGAAGTGACCGCCGGTCTGGCCCACGGTCCACAGGAGAAAGGCGCGCAGTTCGTCGGCGACGGCTTCCAGCTCGGCGTCACCGAGCTGGCGCAGCTGGACCGGCGAGTCGATGCGGTCGAGCAGGGGCGTCGCGGGACGCTGGCGGGGAATCTCGTGAAACGTCTTGGGCATCTGGCTGATCACTTTGCGCAGAGAATTAGGCAGTTTACCCGATGCCCGCGTGGCATCCCAACAGCGGACAGGGCGTCTTGTTATGCCCCTGTGACAACGGACCCGGGGGCAAATGCGGCCCGGGTCACGAGTTTTTCCGCGGGCGAGCGCTCAGTTGCGCCGCTCGACGATGTAGCGGGCCAGGGCGCGCAGGGGTTCGGCGGGCTCGCCCAGGGGCTCGATGGCCGCCAGGGCAGTGTCGCGCAGCTCCAGGGCATAGGCCTTGGCCACGTCCAGGCCGAGCAGTGCCGGGTAGGTCGGTTTGTCGCGGGCGAGGTCGGCGCCCTGGCGTTTGCCCAGGGTCTGGGTATCGCTTTCGATGTCGAGCACATCGTCCCAGACCTGGAAGGCCAGGCCGATGGCCTCGGCATAGCGGGCCAGGGCCTCACGCTCGGCGGCACCGGCGGCTTCGCTGGCCAGGGCGCCGAGTTGCACGCTGGCGGCGATCAGGGCGCCGGTCTTGTGCAGGTGCATGGTTTCCAGCGCCGGCTGGTCGATACGGCGGCCGACCGACTCCAGGTCGATGGCCTGGCCGCCGACCATGCCGGCCGGGCCGCTGGCGCGCGCCAGCACCGCGACCATCTCCAGCCGTACCGCGGCGTCCTGGGGCGCCGCCAGCAGGGTCTCGAAGGCCAGCGTCTGCAGGCCGTCGCCGGCGAGGATGGCGCAGGCCTCGTCATAGGCCTTGTGGGTGGTGGGCCGGCCGCGGCGCAGGTCGTCGTCGTCCATGGCCGGCAGGTCGTCGTGGACCAGGGAATAGGCGTGGATCAGCTCCACCGCGCAGGCGGCCTGGTCGGCCCGCGCCGGATCGCCGCCCAGGGCTTCGCAGGCGGCATAGACCAGCAGCGGCCGCACCCGCTTGCCACCACCCATGACGCTGTAGGCCATGGCCGCATAGAGCCGGGCGAGTTCGGCGCGCGGGGCGGTGAAGAGCGGGGCGAGGGCGGTGTCGACGCGGCTCTGGCAGCGCTGCTGGTAGGCCTCGATCATGCGTCGTCCCCGACCGGGGCGAAGGGCGCGGCGCTGAGTTCGCCATCCTTCTCCAGCAGGATCTGCACCTTCTGCTCGGCTTGGGCTAGGGCGCCCTGGCATTCGCGGGTCAGGCGGATGCCCTGTTCGAAGGCGCCGAGGGAGTCCTCCAGGGACAGCTCGCCACTTTCCAGGCGTTCCACCAGGGTCTGCAACTCGGCCAGGGATTGTTCGAAGTCGGGAGCTTTCTTGCGGGCCATCGGGATTCTCGACAGAGGCGATCGGGTCGCGGGAAGGGGGCAATGGGTCGGCCATTGTGCCACAGCCATCGGCGCCGCTTGACGCCATGCCCGGCCAGGCCCTAGGGTAGCGGTCATGAAAACGCGCAGCCACCAACGCCCCAGCATTATTACCGCCATTACCTGATGGCGGGACAGCGTTAGCTGCGCAACCAGACCCGCCCAAGAGGCGGGTTTGTACTTTCTGACTCCTGGGCCCCGATGAAACACCCCAGGAGCCCGCCATGACCGCCCAGGAACCCGCCACCGATCTCTTGCAGCGCTATGCCCGCAAGATCCTCGAAGCCCCCGTCTACGACGTGGCGATCGAAACGCCCCTGCAACCGGCGCGGGCGCTGTCCGAGCGGCTGGGCTGCCAGGTGCTGCTCAAGCGCGAAGACCTGCAGCCGGTGTTCTCCTTCAAGATCCGTGGTGCCTACACCAAGCTGGCCAGCCTTTCGGCCAGCGAAAAGGCCCGTGGCGTCATCACCGCCAGCGCCGGCAATCACGCCCAGGGCCTGGCCCTGGCGGCGCGCGAACTGGGCGTGCGGGCGATCATCGTGATGCCGCGCACCACGCCCGAGCTCAAGGTCATCGGCGTGCAATCGCGTGGCGGCGAGGTGGTGCTGCACGGCGACGCCTTTCCCGAGGCCCTGGCCGAGGCGCTGCGCCTGGCCGACGAGCAGGGCTACACCTTCGTCCCGCCCTATGACGATCCCGACGTCATCGCCGGTCAGGGCACCGTGGCCATGGAAATCCTGCGCCAGCATCCTGGTCGGCTGGATGCCATCTTCGTCCCGGTCGGGGGCGGTGGTCTGATCGCCGGTATCGCCGCCTATGTGAAGTACCTGCGGCCCGAGATCAGGATCATCGGCGTCGAACCGGACGATTCCAACTGCCTGCAGCAGGCCCTGGCCGCCGGCGAGCGGGTGGTCCTGCCACGAGTCGGGCTGTTCGCCGACGGCGTGGCCGTGGCCCAGATCGGCGATCACACCTTCGAGATCTGCCGGCGTTATGTCGATGAGGTGATCACCGTCAGCTCGGACGAGATCTGCGCGGCGATCAAGGACATCTACGACGATACCCGCTCCATCACCGAACCTGCTGGCGCCCTAGGCGTGGCCGGGATCAAGAAATACGCCGAGCGTGAAGGTTCGAGCGGCCAGGTGCTGGTGGCCATCGACTCGGGCGCCAATATCAACTTCGATCGGCTGAGACACGTGGCCGAGCGCGCCGAATTGGGCGAGCAGCGCGAAGCCATCATCGCCGTGACCATCCCCGAACGGCCGGGCAGTTTTCGCGCCTTCTGCGAGGCCCTGGGCCGGCGGCAGATCACCGAATTCAATTACCGCTACCACACTGGCGAAGAGGCCCATATCTTCGTCGGCGTCCAGACCCATCCCCAGCGCGATCCGCGTGACGCCCTGATCCAGGGCCTGCGCGACCAGGGCTTCCCGGTGCTGGACCTGACCGACAACGAACTGGCCAAGCTGCATATCCGCCACACCGTGGGCGGCCATGCGCCGCGGGTCGGCCAGGAGCAGGTGTTCCGCTTTGAATTCCCCGAGCGGCCCCGAGCGCTGTTCGATTTCCTCGACCGCCTGGGCGGGCGCTGGAACATCAGCATGTTCCACTACCGCAACCACGGCGCGGCGGATGGGCGGGTGTTCGCGGGGCTGGAAGCCAGCCAGGCCGAGCGGCCGGAGCTGTTGGCTACCCTGGATGCCATCGGCTATCGCTATTGGGACGAGACCGAGAATCCGGCGTATCGGTTGTTCATTGGATAGACCGAGTCAGAGGGATCGCGGCCATGGCGGTCCGCAAATGTGGTCAATTCCGGAGATTGGAGTATCGCCAAATCGTGGCCATGGGCCGCTCCTACCTCGTACCTACGGTCACACCTGAGCCTGTAGGAGCGGCTCATGGCCGCGATTGGCACTGGGGCCTATCAGTAGAAAACGCTGCGCGGTTTTCCACGCTACGAAGCGGGCACAAGACGCCGGACCTCAATCCGCGTCATAGCGGGCACTGAACGCCTGTACGAAGGCGTTGCGCAGGATATTGAAGAAGGCCTGCAGCGGGCTGATGTCCTGGTTCTTCACGCTGCCCGAGAGATCCACCCGGGTGGCGAACTGGTCGCGGGGCTGGTTCTTCAGCAGCGTCTGGGCGGTGCCGACCACGGCTTCCCAGGCGCTTTCCAGGGCGTTCTTGTTGCGATTCTCGACGTCCTGCTGCCAGTCGAAGATATCGACGTTCTTCATCAGGGGTTTGACGTAGCCGCTGAGCCGGCCATCCACCGCCTTGGCTTCGACCACCACGTCACCGCTGCCGGCGCGGAAATCGAACTTGCCATAGGCACGGGCGAAGTCGTTGAGCTTGGGCAGGTCGATGTCGGTCACGCGCAGACGGAAGTCGAAGTCGGTGAAGTCCTTGAAGGGATCGAAGCGGGCACTGGCTTCCAGCGGCGCGCTGCCGAGCACGGCGGCCTTGCCTTCGAAGTGGGCGATGCGTTCGCCCTGGGCGTCGGCGGCGTTGGTCAGGTTGTAGAGGCTGGCATTGACGTCGGTGGCCGCCAGATTCACCTGGGGCCTGGAGTTGAAGTTGCGGAAGGTCACCCGTCCATTGACCACCCGCACCTCGTCGAGAGTGATGGAGATCAGCTTGTCCACCTGGTCCTGCCAATCGGTGCCTTCACCGGTCTGCGACTGCTCCTTGCGTGCGCCGCCGTCGACGAAGTTGAGTTCGGGGCGATCGAAGAGGATGCGTCCGACGATGGCATGGTCCCGCCACAGCGAGCGCCAGCTCACCGCGATGTCGATGCTGGGCGCCTTGAGAAAGGGCACCGGCACCTTGCCGTTGACCTTGACGATCTCCAGCCCCTCGATGCAATAGGCGCCGCGCCACCAGGCCAGGTCCACGTCGGTCACCTGGCCGCGGTAGTCGCCCATGTCCGCCAGCTTGTCGTTGAGGTAATGGCGGATCAGCAAGGGCGCGGCCAGGTGCAGGCACAGCAGCAGGACGATCAGGCCGATGAGGATATAAAGCGGCAGGCGCAGACGACGGGACATGACGGTGGCTCGGGACAAACTTCGTCCCCGGTCGACCCTGGGCGCCCCGCATGAGTTTCTTGCGACCAGGTGTGACGGGAGGAGCCGGTCGCTGCGCTGGCAACGAAGGGCTCTGGCGTGCCGCCTGGCGAACACCAGACCTCGGCGCCGGTCGTCGGTCCGCTGGGCCTGGCTGAGCGCTGCTCGAATCGCAGACGCAAAAAAGCCGGCTTGTGGCCGGCTTTCGAGGGCGGGTTGAGCTGATTTTTGGTGAGCCCGGCCCGCCCGGGTTGCCCTTGCCGGGCAGATGAGAAAGAGGCCTGGGGCCTCCGGCGGCGATCGGCAGATGGCGGATCGGCGCAGGGTCGCGGATGGCGACGAGGGGTGCAGGGTAGTCGCTTTGCCGCCGGATAGGAAGCCCGGCGTGGCCGCTGTGACGTCCGGAAACAGAAAAGCCCGGCGAACCGGGCTTTGCGACAGCGGCGTGGATCAGCCCTTGTAGGCGGCCACGGCCTTGGTGATCTCGGCGCGGGCGGCGTCGGCGTCGCCCCAGCCTTCGACCTTGACCCACTTGCCCTTTTCCAGATCCTTGTAGTTCTCGAAGAAGTGCTTGATCTGCTCCAGCAGCAGGGCCGGCAGGTCGGTGTATTCCTTCACGTCCTTGTACAGAACGCTCAGCTTGTCGTGGGGGACGGCGATCAGCTTGGCGTCACCGCCGGCTTCGTCGGTCATGTGCAGCACGCCGACCGGACGGGCGCGGATCACGGCGCCGGGAGCGACCGGGTAGGGGGTCACGACCAGCACGTCCAGGGGATCGCCATCGTCGGCCAGGGTGTTGGGGATATAGCCGTAGTTGGCCGGGTAGAACATGGGGGTGGCCATGAAACGGTCGACGAAGAGGGCGTCGCTGTCCTTGTCGATCTCGTACTTGATCGGCGCGTGGTTGGCCGGAATCTCGATGGCGACGTAGATGTCGTTCGGCAGGTCTTTGCCGGCGGGAATCTTGCTGTAGCTCATGAACGGGTCCCTCTGGTCGGTTGGGAAAAGTGGCCGGGAGTATAGGCGCTTTCAGATCGGGGTTCGAGCCTCGGACCCCGGGGGTGTCGGCTGTTGCACGCTCGCCAGGCTGACGGCGAGACGCTGGCGCGGATCCTGGCGGAACAGCTGCTGCAGCTGAGCGTAGACCGCCGGATAGTGTTCGCCGAGCAGGTCGGGCGCGCTGAAGAAGTACTCGCAGGCGACGGCGAAGAATTCCTCGGGGCTTTCCGCCGCATAGGGGTCGAGTGCGGTCTCGGCGTCCGGATCGGCGTCGAGCTGGCGATTGAGTTCGTCATAGGCGTGCTGCAGGGCGCCGGTCCAGGCCGCCTGGGGCATGCCTGGGTGCAGTGGTGGCTGACCGTTGCACAGGCCGCCGGCGAGCAGGTCGAGGAGGTGGGCGAATTCGTGGATGACCAGGTTGTAGGCCTCCCAGCCGCCACTGGCCTGGATGCCGGGCCAGGCCAGCACCACCTGGCCGCGATCCCAGGCTTCGCCGTCGCGCTCCTCGTCCCATTCGTGCTCCAGGCCGCCCTCGTCGCGATGGCGCTGGGGACTGACGAAGGCGTCCGGGTAGACGACGATCTCGCGGACGTTGGGATAGAGCGCCGCTTCCGGCAGGTGCAGCAGCGGCAGCAGGGCCTGGGCGGCCAGCAAGAGGCGGTCGCCGTCGTCCAGTTCCAGCCCCTGGAGCAGGGTAAGGCGCTTCTCGGCGAGAAACAGCACGCAGTGCTCGCGCAGCCAGGCGTCTTCCGCGACGGTCAGACCATCGAGGATCGGCAGGCGCTGACGCAGGCGCGCCCAGAGCTCGTCGGCGATGGCGACCCGCGCAAGCAGGCGCCGCTCGCGCCAGGCGCGCCAGAAACCCAAGGACTCAGACTCCGCTCTGCACCGCGGCGCGTCGGCTCTTGATCAGACCGAGGATCATCGGCAGCAGGGAGATGCCGATGATGGCCAGCACCATCAGGGTGAGATTCTGCTTGATGAAGGGCACGTTGCCGAAGAAGTAGCCCAGGCTCACCAGACCACCGACCCACAGCAGCGAGCCGAGCACGCTGTAGGCCAGGAAGTAGGGATAGTGCATGCGGCCGACGCCGGCGACGAAGGGGGCGAAGGTGCGGATGATGGGCAGGAAGCGCGCCAGGGTGATGGTCTTGCCGCCATGGTGCTCGTAGAAGGCCTGGGTGCGCAGCAGATAGTCGCGGCGGAACACCTTGGAATGGGGGTTGCTGAACAGCTTGTCGCCGGCGAAGCGGCCGATCAGGTAGTTGGTGCTGTCGCCCGCCACCGCGGCGAACATCAGCAGTCCGGCCAGCAGATAGGGGTCCATGTCGCCGAGGGCGGAGAGCGCGCCGGCGATGAACAGCAGGGAGTCGCCGGGCAGGAAGGGCATGACCACCAGGCCCGTCTCGCAGAAGATCACGGCGAAGAGAATGGCGTAGATCCAGGTGCCGTACTGGGCGACCAACCCGCTGAGATAGACGTCGAGGTGCAGGATCAGATCGATCGGGTTGAATTCCATGGGGCGTGCCTACCGTGGTTGCGAGGGTCCGGCGGCGATTATAAAGGCAGCCGGGACCGGGTTTTGTGGCCTGGTCGAGATCGGCGCCGGGAAAAAACGCCAGCCGCTCAGAGGTCAGGGTAGGGCAAAGGTTCAGTCCCGCGCCCGGATGGGCGCGGGAGTGGCGAGCCAGGTCTCAGCTCAGCGCCATGTCGATCACCACCCGACCCTCGATGCCGCCCTGGTGCATGCGGGCGAAGATGTCGTTGATGTTCTCCAGCGGTTCGGCGCTCACCGTGGCCTTGACCTTGCCCTCGCCGGCGAAGTCCAGCGCCTCCTGCAGGTCCAGGCGGGTGCCGACGATGGAGCCGCGCACCGTGGTGCCGTTGAGCACCATGTCGAAGATCGACAGCGGGAAATCGCCCGGCGGCAGGCCATTGAGGGCGATGGTGCCGCCGCGGCGGGTCATGCCGATGGCCTGTTCGAAGGCCTTGGGCGAGACCGCCGTGACCAGGGCGCCGTGAGCGCCGCCGATCTCCTTCTTGAGGTAGGCCGCCGGATCCTGCTCGCGGGCGTTGACCGTGACCTCGGCGCCCAGCCGGCGGGCGAGGTCGAGCTTCTTGTCATCCACGTCCACCGCCGCCACGTTGAGGCCCATGGCCCGGGCGTACTGCACCGCCATGTGGCCAAGCCCGCCGATGCCGGAAATCACCACCCAGTTGCCCGGCTTGGTATCGGTCATCTTCAGGCCCTTGTAGACGGTGACCCCGGCGCAGAGGATGGGCGCGATCTCGACGAAGCCGACGTTGTCCGGCAGGCGGCCGACGTAGCCGGCATCGGCCAGGGTGTATTCGGCGAAGCCGCCGTTCACCGAGTAGCCGGTGTTCTGCTGGGATTCGCAGAGGGTCTCCCAGCCGCCCAGGCAGTGTTCGCAGTGGCCGCAGGTGGAATACAGCCAGGGCACCCCGACCCGGTCGCCTTCTTTGACGTGGGTGACCCCCGCGCCTACTGCCACCACATGGCCGACGCCTTCGTGGCCGGGGATGAAGGGCGGATTGGGCTTGACCGGCCAATCGCCCTGGGCGGCGTGCAGATCGGTGTGGCAGACGCCGCTGGCGGCGATCTTGACCAGCACCTGGCCGGCACCCGGGGTCGGCACCTCGACTTCGCGGAATTCCAGGGGTTTGCCAAAGGCGGTGACGACAGCGGCTTTCATTGTTTTGGGCATGACGAGTCCCTCATGGAGGCATGATGCGTGGATGAAGCCAGACGGGGCCTGCGCCGGGACGCACCTGTCCACCACGGGCGGCCGTTGCGTCTAGCGTCGGCCACCCACGGGGAGGGGGTGTTGATCCAGGTCAGGCGGGAGGCGCGCCCTGACGTCCTGCTGAGGCGCGCGATACAGGCGTCGTCTTCGCGGAGCGGCGTTGGCCCCGGGGCACAGTCAGTGGCGGCCGTACCCCGGGGTCTGCCGGTCGCTCCTAGAAGAAGCCCAGCGGATTGATGTCGTAGCTGACCAGCAGGTTCTTGGTCTGCTGGTAGTGGTCGAGCATCATCTTGTGGGTTTCCCGGCCGACGCCGGATTTCTTGTAGCCCCCGAAGGCGGCATGGGCGGGGTAGAGATGGTAGCAGTTGGTCCAGACGCGACCGGCCTTGATGCCGCGGCCCATGCGGTAGGCACGGTTGATGTCGCGGGTCCAGACGCCGGCGCCGAGGCCGAACTCGGTGTCGTTGGCGATGGCCAGGGCCTCGGCTTCGTCCTTGAAGGTGGTGACGCCGATCACCGGGCCGAAGATCTCTTCCTGGAAGACGCGCATCTTGTTGTGACCCTTGAGCAGGGTCGGCTGGATGTAATAGCCGCTAGCCAGGTCACCCTGCAACTTCTCGACGTTGCCGCCGGTGAGGAATTCGGCGCCTTCCTCGCGGGCGATCTCCAGGTAGGAGACGATCTTCTCGAATTGCTGCTGGGAGGCCTGGGCGCCGACCATGGTGTCGGTGTCCAGCGGATCGCCACGCTTGATCTGGGCGATCTTCTTCATCACCGCTTCCATGAAGGGGGCGTAGATGGATTCCTGCACCAGGGCGCGGGACGGGCAGGTGCAGACCTCGCCCTGGTTAAAGAAGCCCAGGACCAGACCCTCGGCGGCCTTCTCGATGAAGCTCGGCTCGGCCTGCATGATGTCTTCGAAGTAGATGTTGGGCGACTTGCCGCCCAGCTCCACGGTGCTCGGGATGATGTTCTTGGCCGCGCAGGAGAGGATGTGCGAACCCACCGGGGTGGAGCCGGTAAAGGCGATCTTGGCGATGCGGGTGCTGGTGGCCAGGGCCTCGCCGGCCTCCTTGCCATAGCCCTGCACCACGTTGAGCACGCCGGGCGGCAGCAGGTCGCCGACCAGTTCGACGAACAGGGTGATGGACAGCGGGGTCTGCTCGGCGGGCTTGAGCACCACGCAGTTGCCGGCGGCCAGCGCCGGGGCCAGCTTCCAGGCGGCCATCAGCAGCGGGAAGTTCCAGGGGATGATCTGGCCGACCACGCCCAATGGCTCGTGGAAATGGTAGCTGGCGGTCTTGTCGTTGATCTCGGCGGCGCTGCCTTCCTGGGCGCGGATGCAGCCGGCGAAGTAGCGGAAGTGGTCGGCTGCCAGGGGTACGTCGGCGTTGAGCGTCTCGCGCACCGCCTTGCCGTTGTCCCAGGTTTCGGCGACGGCCAGTTTTTCCAGATTCTGTTCGATGCGGTCGGCGATCTTGAGCAGGATCAGCGAGCGGTCCTGCACCGAGGTGCGGCCCCAGGCATCGGCGGCGGCGTGGGCGGCGTCCAGGGCGCGCTCGATGTCGGCGTCGTCGGAGCGGGGGAATTCACCGATCACCGAGCCGTTCACCGGGGAGGTGTTGGTGAAGTACTGGCCTTTCACCGGAGCGACGAATTCGCCGCCGATGTAGTTGCCGTAGCGGGCCTGCAGGGTCAGCAGGGCGTCTTGGGTGCCGGGAGCTGCGTAGCGCATGGTGGGTCTCCTGTTTGTTCTTGTATGAAGCGGCGCACCGATCCTGAGCAAGGCGCGGGCCAAGTCGGGCGAACCCGCATGGTTGCGGCCTTGCGGCCTGTCTCGGGGAAAGCCGCCGCCTATCACTGTGACAGAGGTGTCACCCCGTGGCGTGACAGCCTGTCACCTGGGGGTGACAAGGTGCCCAGTCCGCCCGATTTGGCCTATGCTGGAGGCCGCGCAGACGCCCCCGCGGAGGACAACAACAATGGCCGCCACCCCGTCCGATCGTCATGCCAGCCAGGTGCTCGAACTCGCTCGCGGCGCCGTCCTCGACGGCCCGGCCAGCGATCCGGCCATCGCCCGCTCCTGGCGGCGCTGTCTCGACGAACACCAGCTGGACCCGGCCGCTCTGGTAGCGCCCTGGGTGCTGGAGCGCGCCCGCTTCGACGAGCATCGCCAGCGCCAGCAACGGGTCCTGCAGATCGCCCGCGGGCAGATGAATGCCCTGCACCAGCAACTGGGCGGCGCCGGCCATGCCGTGCTGCTCACCGATGCCCGTGGGCTGATCCTCGATTGCGTCACCGCCGAGGCCGAGCGCGAGACCTTCCAGCAGGCCGGGCTGTGGCTGGGCGCCGACTGGAGCGAGGCCTGCGAGGGCACCAACGGCATCGGCACCTGCGTGGTGGAACGCCAGGCGCTGACCATCCATCGCGACGAACACTTTCGCAGTCGCCATACCCAGCTGACCTGCTCGGCCAGTCCGGTCTTCGATCCGGCCGGCGAGTTGCTGGCGGTGCTGGACGTCTCCACCGCCCGCCAGGAGGCCTCGCGCCAGGGCCAGTTCCACACCATGGCGCTGGTCAATCTCTCGGCCAAGCTGATCGAGAGCTGCTACTTCCTCGACCGCTACGCCGACGGCTACCTGCTGCGCTTCCATGCCCAGGCGGCCTATGTCGGCCTGCTCAGCGAAGGGCTGCTGGCCTTCGACGCCGAGGGTCGCGTCCAGGCCGCCAACGAGACCGCCCTGATGCTGCTGGGCCTGGCGCGTAGCGCGGTGCTGGGGCAGCGGATGGAGAGCCTGTTCGAGTTGCGGCAGGACGACCTGCTGGAGCGCGCCCGTCCGCAACCCAGCGCCTGCTGGGCGCTGCGTGGCCGCCAGGGCCAGGGCTTCCACGGCCTGGTGCGCGGTCCCCAGGTACGGCCGGTCACCTCGGTGGCGGTGCCCAAGGCGCCCCTGCCCAGCGGCATCTGCCTGGCCGATCCGGCCCTGGCGCGGGATTTCAGCCGGGCGCTCAAGGTCCTGGAGCGCGACGTGCCGGTGCTGCTGCACGGCGAGACCGGCACCGGCAAGGAAGCCTTCGCCAGCGCCCTGCACCGCGCCAGCAGTCGCGCCGGCCAGGCTTTCGTCGCCCTCAATTGCGCGGCCATCCCGGAGACGCTGATCGAAAGCGAGCTGTTCGGCTATCGCGGCGGCAGCTTCACCGGGGCGCGCAAGGAAGGCATGGCCGGCAAGTTGCAGCAGGCCGATGGTGGCATCCTTTTCCTCGACGAGATCGGCGACATGCCGCTGGCGCTGCAGACCCGGCTGCTCAGGGTGCTGGAAGAACGCCAGGTGGTCCCCCTCGGCGGCGGCGCGCCCCGGGCTCTGGACCTGCGCCTGGTCAGCGCCAGTCACCGCGATCTGGAGGCCCTGGTGGCCGCCGGCAGCTTTCGTGAAGACCTCTACTATCGCCTGCGCGGCCTGGTGGTGACCCTGCCGGCGCTGCGCGAGCGCAGCGACCGTGGCGAGTTGCTCGATCTGCTGCTGGCCGAAGAGGCCCGCGGCGAGGCGATCCGCCTCGATCCGGCGGCACGTGCCTGCCTGCTGGCCCAGCCCTGGCCCGGCAACGTCCGCCAGTTGCGCACCGTGCTGCGCACCCTGGTGGCCCTGAGCGAAGACGGCCATATCGGCCTGGACGAGCTACCGGCGGAGTGTCGTGGCGCCCGGCTGCCCCTGCCGTCCAGCGCGGCGCCGGTCGACAGCGCCCGGGAGGAGCTGCGCGCGGTGCTGGACGACTGCCACTGGCAGATGACCCGTGCCGCCAAGCGCCTGGGGGTGAGTCGCAACACCCTCTATCGCTGGCTGCATCAGCACGGCCTGCAGCGCCCCCAGGACTAAGAGCCTGTTCAAAGTCTGCTGCGCGTCGGCCAAACGGCGTTAAAAATGGCCTGGAAGGCCAGCCCCGTCGGAATGCTCATTTACTCTTTGTAAACTCGAGCGCGAGTCCGATCCGCTTCCTCAGCTATTTTCGCGGGGCCGCCTAGGCCTTGTTTGTCTCTAGCTCGCGAGCCTTTGAAAAGGCTCTAGCGCACCTTCTTGCACAGGTGGGCGATGCAGGGCGAGACGAACAGACCGCCCCGGTAGGCGCCGGCCAGGGTGCGGCTGGCGACCAGCAGCCACAGCAGGGCCAGCAGCACCACCAGCGCGGCGCCCAGGCCGGTGAAGAAGGGCGCCGCCAGGGCCTCGCCCAGGCGCAGGGTGGTCAGGGCATAGACGCCCAGGGGAAAGGTGAAGCCCCACCAGCCCAGGTTGAAGGGCATGCCCTCGCGGGCCTGACGCTGGGTCACCAGCACCGCCAGCGCCAGCCACCAGAGTCCCAGGCCCCAGAGCAGCAGCGCGCCCAGCAGGCCCAGGCCCCGGGCGATCTCGCCAATGCCGGCCAGGCCATGGGCGGCGAACACCGCGGGCGCCGCGCTGCCCAGTACCAGGAGACCCAGGGCACCGGTGGCGATCGGACCCAGCGCCAGCCAGCTCGACGCCGCCATACTGGCCGGCGGCAGCCTGTGCAGCGCCAGGCGCAGCAGCAGGATCACCAGCAGGCTGAGGGCGACCGGCACCGAATAGGCCCAGAGCACATAGCTGGCGACGAGTACGGTGAATTGCTCGCCGGCCGCCAGATGCGGCACCAGCAGGCCACCACTGGCCGCCGCCACCTCCGCGGCTACCACCGGCAACAGCCAGACGGCGGTCATCTGGTCGATGCGATGCGCCTGGCGGGTAAACATCAGATAGGGGATCAGCACCCCGCAGGCCAGTGCCATGGCCACATCCAGCCACCAGAGGCCGAGTGCCAGGGGCAGCACCGCCGCGCCCCAGCGCGGCAGGCCGAACAGCAGCAGGCCGTTGATTAGCGTGGCCAGGCCCATGGGGATGGTACCGATAGACATCGAGACGGTGGCGTGGGCGAAGATCTCGCGGGCCTCGTCGAAGAACAGCAGCCAGCGCGCGGCATAGAGCCCGGCGAACAGGCAGAACAACAGCACAGCGAGCAGCCAGAGGCCCTCGGCGAGGGCGGGCAATCCAGGCAACCGCCAGGGAAAGGCGGCCAGGGCGAGGGCCAGCACGCCGGTGCCCATGGTCACGGCGAACCAGTTGGGGGTGAACTGGCGGATGACCTCCAGGGGGCGGTCGAGCTGGCTGAAGGGTCTGAGGGCCTGCGCTGGGACAGCGGCGAAAAACGGCATGGCCGGGCTCCTGAAAGGGAAGGCCCTCAGGCTATGCCTGCTCGCTTATCATTAAAAATGAATGATCATGAAATATTAAACCATAGGATAGATAAGGCGCTGCCCGCACGGGGCAGACAGCGCCCGGGCATCAGGGCTTGGCCACGTGCCAGACCTGATTGACGCCATCCCCGGTGGTATCGCCCGGCTTGCTGTCCTTGACCCAGGTATACAGCGGCTTGCCCTGGTAGGCCCATTGCTGGCTGCCGTCGTCGCGAGTGACCAGGCTGTAGCCATCGGCAGCCTTGGCGCCCGCTTCGGCTGTCAGCGGTGGCCAGTTCTGGGCACAGGGACCGTTGCAGGCGGACTTGCCCGCGCTGTCCTTGGCGAAGGTGTAGAGCGTCATGCCCTTGCCGTCGACGAGCACGTTGCCCAGGGCGGTGTCGGCGACCTTGGTCGGCGCGGCGGCCAGGGCCAGGCTGGCGAAGGAGAGAGTTGCAGCGATGATCAGCAGGTGTTTCAGCATGGTCGACCTCTTGTGCTTGTTATCAGGGCGAACGGAGCCTCGGCTACTTGGGCATCCGCAAAGCCAGGGATGCCTTGCGCACTCTAGTCGAAATCCTGCCGTCCGGGGCCGGCGCAGCGCCGGGTATCCGCGACGGCCATCGCTCCGGCGGCGCGGCCCCCCGTGCTAACCTTGCCGCCGTTCAATCTGCAGCGGAGCCCGCCTGTCATGCACATCCACATCCTCGGTATCTGCGGCACCTTCATGGGGTCGCTCGCGGTGCTGGCCAAGGAAGCCGGCCATCGCGTGACCGGCTCCGACGCCAACGTCTATCCGCCCATGAGCACCCAGCTGGAGGCCCAGGGCATCGAGCTGACCCAGGGCTACGATCCGGCCCAACTGGATCCAGCGCCGGACCTGGTGGTGATCGGCAACGCCCTGTCGCGCGGCAATCCGGCGGTGGAATACGTGCTGGATAAGGGCCTGCCCTATGTCTCCGGCCCCCAGTGGCTGGCCGAGCACGTCCTGCAGGGCCGCTGGGTACTGGCGGTCGCCGGCACCCATGGCAAGACCACCACCACCAGCATGCTGGCCTGGGTGCTGGAGCACGCCGGCATGAGCCCGGGCTTTCTCATCGGCGGGGTGCCGCAGAATTTCGGCATCTCGGCGCGCCTGGGCGGCACGCCTTTCTTCGTGGTGGAAGCCGACGAATACGACAGCGCCTTCTTCGACAAGAGATCCAAGTTCGTCCACTACCGGCCGCGGACCACCATCCTCAACAACCTGGAATACGATCACGCGGACATCTTCCCGGATCTGGCGGCCATCGAGCGGCAGTTCCACCATCTGGTGCGGACCATCCCCAGCAGCGGCCTGATCATCCATCCCACCGCCGAAACGGCCCTGGTGCGGGTGCTGGAGATGGGCTGCTGGACCCCGGTGCAGACCACTGGCGCAGGTGGCCAGTGGCAGGCCCGCCTGCTGGCCGAGGACGGCTCGCGCTTCGAGGTGCTGTTCGAAGGCCAGGTGCAGGGCACGGTGAACTGGGAACTGACCGGCCAGCACAACGTGGCCAATGCCCTGGCCACCCTGGCCGCGGCTCGTCATGTCGGCGTGGTGCCGAGCCTGGGCGTCGCGGCCCTGAGCGAATTCCGCAGCGTGAAGCGACGCATGGAAAAGGTCGCCGAGGTGCGCGGCGTGACCGTCTACGACGACTTCGCCCACCATCCCACCGCCATCGCCACCACCCTGCAGGGGCTGCGTGCCCGGGTCGGCAGCGAGCGGATCATCGCCGTCATCGAGCCGCGCTCCAATTCCATGAAGCTGGGCGCCCACCGTGACGGCCTGCCGGCCAGCGTCACCGGCGCCGACAGCGTCATCTGGTACGCCCCGCCGAATCTGGGCTGGGACCTGGCCGGCACGGCCGAGGCCTGCGCCGTACCGGCCGTGGTCTGCGATTCCCTGGAGGCGATCATCACCCGGGTCCAGGCCGAGCTGGACGGCCCCACCCACGTGGTAATCATGAGCAACGGCGGCTTCGGCGGCCTGCACGGCAAGCTGGCCGCCGCCCTGGAGCAGGCATGATGGCCGGCCCGGAACGCATCACCCTGGCGCTGACCGGCGCCTCCGGCTCCCAGTACGGCCTGCGCCTGCTGGACTGCCTGGTGCAGGAGGAGCGCGAGGTGCACTTCCTCATCTCCAAGGCCGCGCAGCTGGTGATGGCCACCGAGACCGACGTGGTGCTGCCGCCCAAGCCCCAGGCCATGCAGGCCTTTCTCACCGAATATACCGGCGCGGCGCCGGGCCAGGTGCGGGTGTTCGGCCAGAGCGACTGGATGGCGCCGCCGGCGTCCGGTTCCAGCGCTCCGGCGGCCATGGTGGTCTGCCCCTGTTCCACCGGCACCCTCTCGGCCATCGCCACCGGTGCCAGCAACAACCTCATCGAGCGCGCCGCCGACGTGGCCCTCAAGGAGCGGCGGCAACTGATCCTGGTGCCGCGCGAGTCGCCGTTCTCCAGCATCCACCTGGAAAACATGCTCAAGCTGTCCAACCTGGGCGTGACCATCCTGCCGGCCTCGCCGGGCTTCTACCACCAGCCGCAAACCCTCGACGACCTGGTGGACTTCGTGGTGGCGCGCATCCTCAACACCCTGGGCATCCCCCAGGACATGCTGCCGCGCTGGGGCGAACATCACCTGTCCGGCAACGATGACTAGGTTCTGTACGAAAAGTCGCCGAGCGAAGGTCAGGCAAGGCAAAAATCAGCGAGGAAGCGGACCGGGCTCGCGCTCGAGTTTACGAATGGTAAATGAGCATTCCGAGCTGATTTCTAACGCAGCATCACCGAGCGCAGGCAGTTTTCGTATAGAACCTAGGGCCGTCGCGCGCCTCGGCCTGCTGCTAACGACTGTCCTGGTCCTCGGCGGCTGCGCCACGGCGCGCACCCTGGACGCCGCCAAGCCCGGCGCGCCGGTGGTCTATGCCGGCACGCGGCTGGATCTCTATGCTCTGCAGGGCGGCTGTTGCGCTTGGGAGCGCTTTGGCGCCGAGGCACCGGCCTGGCCGGTGCTGGACCTGCCCGCCAGCGCCCTGCTCGACACCCTGCTGCTGCCGCTGTCCCTGCCGGCCGCCATCGGTGGGCGCGGCAGTGTGCGTGGCGGCCTCTAGAACGCCTTCAGCAACTCGCCGAGCCTGGCCATGGCCGCCTCGCTGCGGGTGTCCCAGGGATGGCCGCAATTGAGTCTGATGCAGTGGCGAAAGCCCTGCTGCGCGGAAAAGATCGGGCCCGGCGCCAGGCTGATGCCTTCGGCGAGGGCCTGGCGGTAGAGCGCCAGGCTGTCCACCCGGGTGGGCAATTCGAACCAGAGAAAGTAGCCACCCTGGGGCCGGCTGACGTGGGTGTCGGCGGGAAAGTAGCGCCGCGCCGCAGTCAGCATGGCCTGGCGCTGGCGATCAAGACTCAGGCGCAGACGACGCAGGTGGCGATCATAGCCGCCGTGCTGGAGGTAGTCGGCCAGGGCGGCCTGGGCCGGCATCGAGGGGGTGATGGTGGTCATCAGCCGCAACCGCGCGACGGCGCCGGCCTGGCGACCGGCGGCGATCCAGCCGATGCGATAGCCGGGCGCCAGGCACTTGGAAAAGGAGCCGCAGTGCAGCACCAGACCGTCGCGGTCGAAGCGCTTGACCGGGCGGTGCGGTTCGCTGCCGCTGTAGAGCTCGGCATAGACGTCGTCTTCCAACAGCGGAACCTGATGGCGTTGCAGCAGGCCATAGAGGCGCTGCTGGGCGCTATCGTCGAGACTGACCCCGGTGGGATTCTGCAGGCCGCTCATGAACCAGCAGGCCTTGATCGGCAGGCGACTCAGGGCTTCTTCCAGGGCGTCCAGGTTGAGCCCACGCTCGGCATCGACGGGAATCTCCACCGCCTTGAGCTGCAGCCGCTCCAGCACCTGCAGGCTGGCGTAGAAGGCCGGGCTTTCCACCGCCACCAGATCGCCGGGACGGGTCAGGCTCTGCAGCCCAAGGTTGAGCGCCTCCAGGGCGCCGTGGGTGATCACCAGTTCTTCGCCGACCTCCGGCATGCCGGCCAGGCCGTAGCGCCGGGCGATCTGCCGGCGCAACTCGGGATGACCGGGGGTGACGTAGGCGGTGAGGTCTTGGGCGGGCAGGTCGCGCAGGCCGTGGGCCATGCTGCGGGCCATGCTGCGGGCCAGGCGCGCCAGGGGAAAGAGATCAGGGCTGGGAAAAGCAGAGCCGAAGGGCACGATGGCCGGATCCTGCAGCGACTGCAGCACCGAATAGACCAGGTCGCTCACCGCGACCTCGGTGCCTTCCAGAGGCGCCAACAGCGGCGCCGCGTCGCGCGCCCGGGCCGGTTCGCGGACGAAATAGCCGGACCGCTCGCGGGCCTCGATCAGCCCGCGACTCTCCAGCAGGTAATAGGCCTGGAACACCGTGGAGGGGCTGATGCCATGGGTCTGGCTGGCGCTACGTACCGAGGGCAGCCGCTCGCCGGGGGCGAGGACACCGCGGGTCATGAGGGTGGCGAGCTGATCGGCGAATCTTTCGTAGCGCTTCATGCAGGGCCAGGGCAGGGGAGACCGTCACTATAGCGAGCCGGGCCCCATCTGATCCGGTTTTTCATGTGTCTACCTGCTGCTGTAACGCGGGCGGCGGGAGGCCTAAGCTTTATCCATCCCTTTCTGGCATCCCTCGGAGGCAGCCATGGACGATGGTATCTTCATGATTCTCTTCAGCCTGCTCGCACTCATCCTGCTCGGCGGCGGCTACTACGCCTGCGTGGTGTTGAACAAGGACCGGCGCGACGTGGAAAAGAACGATCAGCTGCGCTGATCGCCCACCTCGCAGACATCCACCCAGCGCGCCTCGCTGAGGGCGGCCAGCCGCTCCGGGGTGAGGCGCACGCAGCTGTGGATGGCACCCGCGGCCGGTAATACCTCGTCGAAGGCTTTCAGCGATTCATCGCAATAGACCGGCAGCGGTGTGGCCAGCCCGAACGGGCAGACGCCGCCCACCGGATGCCCGGTGAGGCCTTCCACGGTGGCGGCATCGAGCAGCTTGGCCTTGCCACCGAAGGCGGCCTTGAGCTTGCGGTTGTCCAGGCGCGCATCGCCGCGAGCCACCAACAGCAACTGCTGCTCCCCGACTTTCAGCCCCAGGGTCTTGGCGATCCGCCCCGGCTCCACGCCATGGGCGGCCGCGGCCAGGGTGACGGTCGCGGTACTGGTGGTGGCCTCGAGGATCTCGAGATCGGGAGCGATGCAGGCAAGGTGCTGGCGGACGGAGTCGAGGCTCACGGGGCTTCCCGTGCAGGTAAACCCCGACTTTCGGCAATCCGTACCGCCCGCGTCAAGGCTGGCTCAGCACTCCACAAAGGTCACGGCCAGGCCGCCGCGCGAGGTTTCCTTGTACTTGCTGTGCATGTCCGCGCCGGTTTCCTTCATGGTGCGGATCACCTGGTCGAGGGAGATGAAGTGCTCGCCGTCGCCGCGCAGGGCCATCTGGGCGGCGTTGATCGCCTTGACCGCGGCGATGGCATTGCGCTCGATGCAGGGCACCTGCACCAGGCCGCCGACCGGATCGCAGGTCAGTCCCAGGTTGTGCTCCAGGCCGATCTCGGCGGCGTTTTCCAGCTGCGCCGGACTGGCGCCCAGCACCTCGGCCAGACCGGCCGCGGCCATGGCGCAGGCCGAGCCGACCTCGCCCTGGCAGCCCACCTCGGCACCGGAGATGGAGGCGTTCTTCTTGCACAGGATGCCGACCGCGGCGGCGGCGAGCATGAAGCGCACCACGTCGTCGTCGCAGGCGTCGGGATTGAATTTCATGTAGTACATCAGCACCGCCGGGATGATCCCGGCCGCGCCGTTGGTGGGCGCGGTGACCATGCGTCCGCCGGCGGCGTTCTCCTCGTTCACCGCCAGGGCGAAGAGGTTGACCCATTCCATGGCGGAGAGCGTGGAGCCGATGACGTTGGGCTTGCCGATGGCCTGCAGACTCTGGTGCAGGCGGGCGGCGCGGCGACGCACCTTGAGGCCGCCGGGCAGGATGCCCTCGTTGGCGAGACCGTTCTGCACGCATTCGCGCATCACGCTCCAGATGCGCAGCAGGCCGCTGCGGATCTCTTCCTCGGAGCGCCAGCTCTTTTCGTTGGCCAGCATCAGCTCGGCCACGCCCAGGCCATGACGGCGACACAGCTGCAGCAGCTCGGCGCCGCTGGAGAAGTCGTAGGGCAGTTCGGTGGTGTCGTTGTCCAGCACGCCGCTGGCGGCCTGGGCGGCGTCCACTACGAAGCCACCACCGATGGAATAGTAGGTCGCCTCGGCCACCTCGCCGGTGGCGCCAAAGGCGGTCAGGGTCATGGCATTGGGGTGATAGGGCAGGCTCTCGTCTAGGAGCAGCAGGTCTTCCTGCCAGTCGAAGTGGATCGCCTGGCGCCCGGCCAGCAGCAGCTGGCGCTCATTGCGCAGGGCTTCGATGCGCGGCTCCACGGCGGCGGGATCGACGCGATCCGGCCATTCGCCCATGAGGCCGATCAGGGTGGCGCGGTCGGTGCCATGGCCGACGCCGGTGGCCGAGAGCGATCCGTAAAGGCGTACCTCGATCCGCTTGACCTGTTCCAGCAGACCTTCGTCGACCAGGCGCTGGGCGAACAGGGCGCCGGCCCGCATCGGGCCCACGGTATGGGAACTGGACGGACCCACGCCGATTTTGAACAGGTCGAAGACGCTGATGGCCATGACGATAATCCCTGATTGAGCTTGAATGGTCGCCAGACAAGGTGCCGGCGGATGGCTCATAGTGGTGATAAGCCCTCAGCTCGCACAAACGAAAGCTTCTAAGCGATCCTTTAGCGGAACTCATCGATGAGCCGGATCCTCAACGCCCAAACCCAGGCCTGGCTGCAGGTCTTCGCCTGCGCCGCCCGGCACCTG
This sequence comes from Pseudomonas oryzihabitans NBRC 102199, assembly GCF_000730625.1. GTDB lineage: Bacteria > Pseudomonadota > Gammaproteobacteria > Pseudomonadales > Pseudomonadaceae > Chryseomonas > Chryseomonas oryzihabitans. Next base: position 26,531 of record NZ_BBIT01000016.1, read on the forward strand.
TCCTTCACGCGCTGCGCCGAAGAGTTGCACGTGACGCCGGGCGCCATCAGCCAGCAGATGCGCCAGCTGGAAGAGCGCCTGGGCTTCAAGCTGTTTCACCGGGTGGCCCGTGGCCTGGAGCTGACCGCCGAAGGCCAGCGCCTGGCAACCACCCTGAATCAGGCCTATGGGCTGATCGACGCCGAATTGCGCCGTCTCAACGCCGGTCAGTTCGGCGGCGTGGTGCGCCTCAGGTCGATCCCTTCGTTCCTGGGCAAGTGGCTGACGCCGCGACTGCCGCGGCTGCAGGCGCGCTTTCCCGACCTGCAACTGCGGCTGGTGGCCGAAGACAGCAGCTGGTCGCTGCGCGAGGGCGAATTCGACCTGGCCATCGACCTCAACGACGGCAGCTATCCGGGCCTGGCCTCGACGCCGCTGATGGAGGAAGAGATCTTTCCGGTCTGCGCGCCCAGCCTGCTGGCGGGGCGACCGCCGCTGGAGCGGCCGGAGGACCTGGAGTTCTATCCGCTGCTGCACGACATCACCGCCTGGCGCGGCAGCTACGAATACGCCGAATGGGAATTCTATCTGGCCAGCATCGGCGCGCCGGCGCTGGATGTGCGGCGGGGTCACACCTTCAACCGCAACCACCTGACCATAGAGGCGGCCATCGCCGGCATGGGCGTCGCCATCGCCCGCCGCGCCTTGATCACCGACGAGCTGGCCCGTGGCGTGCTGGTGGTGCCGCCCTTCGGCCGTTCGGTACCGGCGCACAAGAGGTACATGCTGCTCTATGCCCAGGGCGCCCTGGCCGATCCCCGCCTGCGCGCCCTGCACGACTGGCTGGTGCAGGAGGTCGACCAGATGGTGCTGGCCCAGCCGGCCTGAGTGGCCTTGATAGCTCGGTAGTATGGAAAACGGCACAGCCTTTTCCGCTGGTGAGTTCGCCGTGAGGCGCGCCCTCACCCCAGCCCTCTCCCAGAGGGAGAGGGGGCTTATCCAAGCGAGGAGGGTCTTGTGCAGGCTCCGTAGCGTGGAAAACGGCGCAGCCTTTTCCGCGGGTGGCTTCGTCGTGAGGCGTGCCCTCACCCCAACCCTCTTCCGGAGGGAGAGGGGGCTATCCGAGCGGGGAGTGGCCGCATCGGCGGACCGCCATGACCGCGAGGGCGGCAACTCTGCCCCTGGCTCTACGCCTTCATCGCCCCAGCTTGCGCAATTCGTCCGATTCCACCACGCGCACGCCCTTGCCTTCTTCCAGGGCCAGGCGCCAGAGCGCGCGGGCCAGCACGGCGGCTTCGATGCCGTGCCACTTGCCGGGCAGCCATTGCGACAAGGGGGCGGCCAGGCGCTCGCCCAGGCGTTCTTCCTGGCGCTGGCCGATCAGCAGCGACGGTCGGGCCAGGGTCAGTTGCGTCCAGCCCTGGGCGCGCAGGGCTTCTTCAAGCTCGCCCTTGACCTTGTTGTAGAAGATCGAGGATTGCGGATCGGCGCCGATGGCGCTGACCACGATGTAGTGGCGGGCGCCCAGTTCCAGGGCGCGCTGGCCGACCGCCAGGGGCAGGCCATAGTCCACGGCGCGAAAGGCGGCTTCGGAGCCGGCCTGCTTCATGGTGGTGCCCAGGCAGCAGAAAGCCACGTCCAGCGGGCCTTCCAGGGTCGGCAGCAGGCTGTTGAGGTCACCCACCGGATTGTCCAGCCGGGCGTGTTCCGCCAGCGGGCGACGGGTCGGCGCCAGCACCCGGGGGACCGTCGGCTCGTTGAGGAGGCGGTCGAGCAGGTGTTCGCCGGTCAGGCCAGTGGCGCCGGCGATGAGGGCATGCTGAGGCGTCAGGTACACGGGGCTCTCCTTGTAGCGGCGACCGCTGATGTCAGGTTGGACCTCAGGCGTTCCGGTTGTTCGTCAAAGCCCCAAGGCAAAGGCAGTTCTCAGCGACCCGCGCGCCAGGCGCGCCACTTCTGCAGCACGGCCGGCGGCGCCCAGAGCTGCGGCTCGGACGGGTCGAAGCCTTCGGTCTTCTCGCGCACCGACACGGTGTCGCGGGCGCGCTGGAAGGCCTGCTCGGGATCGTCGGTGTGCTGGAAGGCCTCGGCGAACAGGGCACGGCCGAAGTAGGTGAAATCGGCTTCGTCGGTGCAACCGAAGGAGGTGCGATCGGCCTTGGAGGCGGTCATCACCAGGGTATGGTCGTCCTGCAGTTGCGGGATGAAGCCGCCGCTGTAGCAGCTGGAGACGATGATCAGCTTGTCGCGTCCGCGCAGCGGCGCGAGCAGGCGGCCGAGCTCCGCCGCCGGCAGGCTGGAGAGATCCAAGCCCGGCTGGGAGAGCACCAGCTGATGGTCGGCCGAGCCGTGGCTGGTCAGGTAGATGAGGATGAGGTCTTCCGGACCGGTGCGCTGGGCCAGCGCCTGCAGGCTCTGGTAGAGATTCTCGCGGGTGGCCAGCGGATGGTCGCTGCGGATGTCCTTGGCGTTGATCAGGTGGACGACGTCGCGGGCGCCCCAGGTGGTGGTCAGGAAGTTGGCCACATAGTTGGCCTCGCGCTGGAACACGCCCTGGCCGCCGTCGCCGGCCAGGACCAGGCCATAGAGTTCGGTGGCGGGGGTGGAGGCAGGGATCTGCTGCAATTCCTGGTCGAGCACCTTGCCCTGATCGAGCAGGGCGCGCTCCAGGGGATCGGCGATGTACTGGCCCTGGTCGTCGCGGATGCGCTTGCCGCCTTCCCAGAGGCCCCGTTCCACCTGGCCGTCGGCGCGGGTCAGGACGCCCATGCCGGCATAGACGCCATCGGCGAAGTTGCCGCGATAGACGCTGCCGTCGCTGTTGGTGAGCACGCCCTGGCCATCGAATTTCCAGTTGCGGAAGGCGCCGCGGTACTGGCTGCTGTCGCTGCCGACGAATTCGCCGTTGCCGGTCAGCTCGCCGCCACTGAAGCGCCCGCGCCAGAGATCGCCACCGGCGCTGCGATAGACGCCGGCGCCTTCGAACTGGTCGTCGACGAATTCGCCGTCATAGCGATCGCCGCCCGGCTCCTGCCACTGGCCGACGCCATTGAGGTGGCCGTCGTTGAAGGTGCCGATGGTCTGGGTGCCGTCGCTGTCGAGCTTGGAGCCCTGGCCCTGCATGCGGCCATTGACGAAGCTGCCGTGGTACTCCCAGCCGCTGCTGCTGATCAGATTGCCCTGGCCATGGTAGAGACCGCGGCGAAAGGTGCCCTGGTAGTAGGTGCCGTCGGCGAATTGCTGTTCGCCGGGGCCCTCGGCCAGGCCGTCCTTGAAGCGGCCCTTGAGCCAGTTGCCGTTGGGCCACTCGATGCGCCCGCTGCCGTTGAGCAGACCGCTGACGATCTCGCCGGTATAGACCCCGCCATCGGGCAGTCGCACGCTGCTCGCGTTGGGCGCCGCCTGGGCAGCGCAGGCCGCCAGCAACAGCGCAACGAGGGCGAGACGGGGCAGGAGGGCGCTCATAGGTGGGGTCGGGTGGGCGCTTTAACGCGCCTCGAGCCGGACCAGATGACGCTCCAGCGTCGCGGAGTAGGGTTCCAGGAGACGTTCCACGCAACTGGCCCCGGCGGGGCTGGCGATGGTGCGGATACGGGCGCGTTTACGCAGCAGCTCGTCCTCGGCGATGCTCTGCTCGACCAGCAACAGGTTGCGACTGTGGCGACTCAGCGCCTGGGCATTGCGCACGGTGGTGTTTTCCAGCAATTGGGCAAGCTCCAGGCCGGCGAGGCGTTCGCCCTGCGTCAGACCCAGTTGCAGCTGCAGGGTTGCACCGCTGCCGACCACTTCCACCTGCAGCGCATGACCCAGGGCACGCATGATCTCGCCGCAGCATAGCGCGCGGGTCAGGTAGTCGTCGTCGTCGCTGCGCTCGTGGAAGAGGATCAGGCTGCCCCCGTCCTTGAGGGTGTGGAGTTCGCCGTCATAGAGCTCGGTGGCCTGCTGCAGGCAGTCGCGATAGCGCTCCAGCAGCTGTTCGAGGCGGCTGCGCGGCAGCCGGCTGAGCTGGTCCTGGGCGCCGAGCTGGATGGCCAGCACCGCGGAGGTGACGATATCGGGTTCGGTGGGCACCACCGGAGCGGGCGTGGGCGGCGGCTCGGTGAAGGAGTCCGGTACCAGCTCGGCGAAGGCGTCGGCGTCCAGCTCGCTGTCGGCGTCTGCCACGGGCGCCTTGCGCGCGGCCGGTTTGGCGGCGGCCTTGCGCGCAGGCGGCTTGACGCTCAGGCCACCCTGCTCGTCGGCGAAGGGATCGTCGTCTTCGTCGGCCACTTCCGCCTTGGGCGGCTTGGGCGGTACCAGGCGGCTCTGCAGCTGACGAGCCAGGTCGCCCAGTTCGTCGAGGCGACCGGCGCCCGGTGCGGGGTCATCGGGATCGCGCAGCCAGACGCGCAGCTCCAGCAGCGGCGTCGACAGCTGGCGCCCGAGGCGCAGGCTGAGGATCAGCGTCAGGGCCAACAGGATGAGGCCCAGCAGTCCCATGTTCTGCAGGCTGATCATCATCGGCTGCTGGAACTGGTCCATGTCCAGCGCCAGGCGCACCTGGCCGGCGGTGACGTCCTGAAAGCGGATCGGCGTGCTGTAGATGCCGTCGGTGGCGGTCAGCAGGCCCTGGCTCGGGCGCGTGCCGGATTCGGCCAGCACCCGGTTGTCCGGGCTGTAGACCGCGGCATGGGCCACCAGCGGATTGCGCGCCAGGTTGCTCAGCAGCACGTTGAGGCTGAGGTTGTCGTTGGCCACCAGCAATTCGGCGGCGGAGTTGGCGGTCTGGGTCACCAGGCTCTGGCCGACGGCGTCGGCCTGCTGCTGCATGGCATGGCGAAACTGCATGCTCATGATGCCGGCATAGATCACCAGGGCGGCCGCCACCAGCAGCAGGCTGTGGGAAACGATGCGCAAGGCCACCGGCACACGACGCTGGCGCAGGGCTCGGTAGATCAGCAGGAAGAAATTATCGGGCTTGACGGTCGCGGGGCGGGTCACAGAAATCGTTTCTTTGGACAAAAAATGTGCGGCCAGTATAACCAGCGCGCCAGGGGTGCGAAAACGGCGAATGCAGGGCTTCGCCCGCAAAAGAGGCCGGCGGTGGACTCCCGCCGCCAGCCGGTGCCCATGGCTCGGCACCGTCGGGGCGAAAGGGTAGACTGCGCGCTTTTCCGCGAGGGGATCGCCATGCAAGACGTTATCGGACTCCAGGCCGTGGGTATCCTGCCCGCCGACTGGTTGGCTGCTCTCACCGGCGCCCTGGCCGCGGCCGGTGCCCGGCTGGAATCGCTGCAGCAGCAGGGGTTGGACAACAGTGCCGCCGTGACCCTGCTGATCAGCCCGGCAAGTGCTGGCGCCGCGTTGCAGCAGGCGCTGCAGGCCCTGGGCCTGCAGGTGGCGCCCCTGGCGCAGCCGGCGCCGGAAACCGGCGAAGCCCATGTCCTGACGCTGATGGGTCGTACCCTGGCCGATCTGCCGCTGACCCGCCTGGCCGCGCTGTGCCGCGAGCAGGGCCTGAACATCCATGCCATCCGCGCCCTGAGCGAGCCGGGCGCGACCACGCGCGCAGCCCTGGAGCTGCGCGTCACCGGCGAGCCGCACGAGCCCCAGGCGCTGCGCGCGGGGCTGCTGGCGCTGGCTCAGGAAGGCCAGGCCGACATCGGCTGGCAACCTGACGATCTGCAGCGGCAGCATCGCCGCCTGGCGGTGTTCGACATGGACAGCACCCTGATCCAGGCCGAGGTCATCGATGAACTGGCCAAGGCCGCCGGCATCGGCGAGCGGGTGGCGGCCATCACCGAGCGCGCCATGCGTGGCGAGATCGACTTCCGCGCCAGCTTCACCGAGCGCATGGCGCTGCTGCAGGGCCTGTCCGAAGAGGTACTGGAAGACATCGGTGCCGGGCTGCGCCTGACCGAGGGCGCCGAGCGGCTGTTCGCCGAGTTGAAGCGGCTGGGCTACAAGACCGCCATCCTTTCCGGCGGCTTCACCTATTTCGCCCGCCAGGTGCAGGCACGTCTGGGCATCGACTACGTCTATGCCAACGAACTGGAGATCGTCGACGGCAAGCTGACCGGCCGCGCCGTCGAGCCCATCGTCGATGCCCAGCGCAAGGCCGACCTGCTGCAGGAACTGGCCAGCCGTGAAGGCCTGACGCTGGAGCAGACCATCGCCGTGGGCGACGGCGCCAACGACCTGCCGATGCTGGCCCTGGCCGGGCTGGGCGTGGCCTTTCGCGCCAAGCCGCTGGTGCGCCAGTCCGCGCGTCAGTCGGTGAGCGTGCTGGGCCTGGATGGCGTGCTCTATCTGCTCGGCGTGGAAGACCGGCTTACCCGCGGCTGAGGTCGCGTTCGACGGCCACCCCGAGCCCTAGTGCTCGGGGTGGAATTCGTAGTCCATCGCCTGACTGGGCTCCTGCAGGTAGTAGCCCTGGATGAAGTGCACCCCGACCTGCCAGAGCTGGGCCAGCACGCTGGCGCTCTCGACGAAGGGCGCGATGGTCTGGACGTTCTGGGCGCTCAACTCGGCGACCATGGCCTTGAGCCGCTCCTGGTGCTCCGGCTGTCCCAGATCCTTGATCAGCTTGCCCGACAGCTTGACGTAATCCGGTACCAGCAGCCGCAGCGACGCCAGAGGCGGATCGCCGGCGGCAAAGCCGCTCAGGGTGACCGGATGACCCTGGCGGCGCAGGCGCTGCGCCATGGCCAGGGCCTGCTCCGGCTGGGCCAGCAGGTCTTCTTCGCTGAGCTGGAAGATCACCGCCTCGGCGTCCAGCTGTTGCCCCTGCAGGGTTTCCCGCAGCCAGGGCAGCAACTCCAGATCGCCCAGGGTCGCGCCCGAGAGGTGCACGAAGATGCGGGTACCGTGGCCGCGGGCGCGGTGTTCGCCCAGCTGACGCACCGCCTGCTGGATCACCCAGCGATCGATCTGGCCGCTCAGGCCGCTGTCGCGGGCGGTGCGGGCGAATTCGGTCGGGGAGACCTCTTCGCCCTGGGGATTGACCAGCCGCAGCAGCGCCTCGTAGTACTCGTGGCTGCTGCCGCGCAGGCCGATCACCGGCTGGAACAGCAGGCGGAAGCCGTTCTGCTGCAGGGCCTGCTTGACCATGGCCACCAGATTGCCGCGATTGGCGGCGGCGGCCAGCTCTTCCTGGGGATCGTAGCGTTTGCAGGCGTTGCCGCCGCGCTGGGCGACCTGGCGCGCGGAGCGGTGCGCCCGGTCCACCAGATCACCGGCGCTCTTGGTGTGGTTGTCCAGGCTGACCACGCCGATGGAATAGCTGATCGCCAGGGTGCGCCCGGCCAGGGTCAGCGGCTGCCGCTCCTGACGACCCAGCAGGCGCTCGAAGGCGCTGTCCAGGCTGGCGTCGGCCGCCTGCGGCAGGAGGGCGGTAAAGGCATCATCGGCGAAGCGCGAGAGGGTCACCAGGGTGCCGAAGTGCTCGCGCAGGCGCTCGGCCAGGGCCACCAGCAACTCGTCCATGGCGCCTATGCCCAGCTCCGCCAGCAGGGTCGGATAGCGATCGATGCTCAGGTAGGCGAAGCTCGCCGGCGCGCCGAGTCGGGCGCGCTCCAGGGCGTCTTCGAGCAGTTCGAGCATGCGGCTGCGATTGAGCAGACCGGTCAGGGTGTCCTGGAAGCGCACCTCGCGCAGCTGTTCCTCGAGGGCTTCGGCGGCCGGGGCCGCGCGTTCCTCGCGCAGGTGCAGCTGCACGCAGGGTTCATCGAGGTAGATGGCCGGCGTCAGGCGCAGGCGCACGCCGAGGGTGCTGCCGTCCTGGCGGACGCACCGGCAGTCCAGCTCGCGGGGGCTGGGGTCGTCGCGCAACTGGCGGAAGGCTTCGCGCAGCGCCGGCTGGTCGGCGGCGGCGATGAGATCCATCAGCGGCGTGATCTCCAGGTCTTCCGCGGACGGATAGCCCAGCAGCTCCACATAGGCCGAGTTGACGTGGATATGCAGGCCGTCGTGGACATAGGCGACCGCCTCCACGGCGTTGGCCAGCAGCAGCTGGCAGCGCTGTTCGGCCTCGGCCAGGGCCTGCTCCAGGCGCCGGCGTTCGTGGCGCTCGGCCAGGTTGCCGAGTTCGCGCAGACTGGCCAGCAGCAGGTGCTCGTCGTTGTCGCTGGCGATGCCATCGCGGGCGCCCAGGCGCAGGGCGTCGAGCACCGCTGCGGGATCGTCCGGCGGCACCCGCTGGATGACGGCGAGTTGGGGCACGCGGCGACGCAGCTGGCGCAGCGCGCTCAGGCTGTCGAGTTCGGGAGAGGGCGGGGCGAGGATGGCGAGGTCCCAGGACTGGGACAGCAGTTCGTCGAGACCTGCAGGGTCGGTCAGACGCTGGGCCCGCGTCGCCCGTCCGGCGTTGCGGAACAGACTGACCAGGCGTTCCGCCTCGTTCTGCGATGCTTCGAGCAGTAACAGGCGGATCGCACTGTGTTCGGCGGCCATGGTCTATTCGCGCCCTGGCGATAACGATGATTTATCGAAGCTACAGAGACTTCCACAGCGAGTCAAAGTCTTCTTCCTGCCGGGCGCCACCGCCGGCAGGGCCGCCGCTGGGCTGAGCGCCGCTCTGTTCCAGCAGGTGATATTCGAAGACGCTGAAGCTCACCGTCATGCTGCGACGCCGGTCGAGCATGCCGCGCTGCTCGTTGCCCTGCTGATTGATCTGCACCTTGCTGCCCTCCTGAAAGGGTAGTCGCGGCGCGATCAGGGTCGGCGCCTGGTCGATGGCCTTGATCTCCGGCAGCAGCAGGGCACGCAGGTACTGACTGTTCTGCTCGGCCTTGCGCAGCAGCTGCAGCCCGCAGGGCCGTGCGGTGGGGGCCAGCAGTTCGACGCCCATGTGGGTTCCGCTGCCGGGCACCTGGCGTACCCAGCGCACCACCGCCGGGCCCCAGTTGTGATCCTCGGGCAGGCGCACGCCGAGCAGTTCGCCGGCCTGCAGCTGCTCGGGGACCTCGCCGCTCCAGCTCAGGCAATAGCCGCCCGGACTGTGATTGACCACCTGCACCGCATGGATCGGAAAGGCCGGACTGGCCGCCTCGCCGTCGCCGGGCAGGACGTCGTAATGGATTTCTTCCAGGGACTCGGCGCTCCAGTCCAGGGCGTCGGGTGCGCGGGTATCGGCATCGAAGGCCAGCGACCAGACGTCTTCCTTGGGCTTGGGCGCAAAGGCGTCCGGCACGGCCTGCGCCGACAGGCGCAGGGTGTCGGCGAACACCTGCCCCCCCGCGAGCTGGTAATGCAGGGCGCTCATGCCGATGCAGACCTGCACCTGGCCCTGGCCGGGCATGCGCTGGAAGGCGCGGTCCGCTTCCTGGCCCCAGGCGCCGACCAGGTGCTGCAGCAGATCCAGGGACAGGTCGCCGTGCACCGGCAGGCGCGCGCGCGGCCGCTGCTCCGGCGCCAGCGCCAGATAGTCCTCGATGGCCTGCACCAGCTGTTGCGGCGCAAGACCGAGCAGACCGTTGAGATTGGCTTCACGCAACAGCGAACGATAACGCGGCGGCGCGTCGATCTGCGGCGCCACCACCATCAGGGTGCCGTTCTGCTCGGGCCCTTGCAGGCGGATCAGGCTGGCCCAGTCGTCCAGGTGCAGGGTCAGCTGGGCGATATGGCTCTGGCGCAGCTGGTTGCAGCGCGCGGCACCAAACAGCAGGGCGGCGCCATAGGCCTGGGTGATGGTCTGGCTGCCGTCGCCGGGCAGCAGTTCGTCGCGAATCTTCTGGTTGTGCAGGCCGGTGGTCACTGCCAGCCGATAGAGCTGGTGCAGCTCCAGCCAGAGGTTGTCGTGCACCGGGGTATAGAGCTGGGCGGCGCGGATCAGCGGCCCGAGCAGCGCGCGTAGGGCGCGCTGGATGGCGGTGGCCAGCAAGGTGCTGCGTTCGCCGCGCTCGCTTTCCTCGACCACGATCAGCTTGTAGCCGGCGGCCAGCAGGTTCTGCAGGGCCTGGCAGAGATTGGCCACCTTGCGCGAGCGCTCGTCGAGCACGATGGCCTGGTTGAGCACATGACGTTCGAGCTGCTGGCAGACCCGCTGCACGTCCGAGCGCAGGGCTTCGAGCAGGCGCAGGCGCGCTTCCGGCGTCAGGATCAGCCGGTTGAGTTCCAGCAGGCCCTGATAGAGCAGCCGGGCGAATTCGCCCAGCTTGGCCCGTGGCAATTGCTCCAGCCAGCGCTTGAGGCCGGCCGGGGTGGCGTCACAAAACGTCAGGCTGCGCTGATCGGGCGTCGGTACCCGCAACATGAGCTGTGGCCTTTTGCTATCCATTCGCCGCGCACACTCCTGGTTCGATGGGCAATGAACCGCGCATCTAGGCGAGAGGCCCTGGCTCGGAAACGGTGGTCAAGGGGGCCGACGTGGTCGGAACCCCCAGCAGTTGCCCCATGTTGACGGTGGACAACGCGCCGAGTTCAGCGGACCAGTTCACCGCGTCCGGGCCGAACAGCACGATGGCGGTGGAGCCCAGCTTGAAGCGCCCCAGCTCGTCGCCGGTACGCAGGGTGATGGGCGCGCGGGCGGCCTCGTCGTAGGCAAAGCTCTTGAGTTCGCGCTTGGGCGGCGTGACCAGGCCGGCCCACACCGTCTCGATGCTGGCGACGATCATGGCGCCGACCAGGATGACCGCCATGGGGCCCACGGCGGTATCGAAGATGCAGACCACCCGCTCGTTGCGGGCGAACAGCTCGGGCACGTTCTCGGCGGTGAGCTGGTTGACCGAGAAGATGCGGCCGGGCACATAGACCATCTCCTTCAAGGTGCCGGTGAGCGGCATGTGCACCCGGTGGTAGTCCTTGGGCGACAGGTAGATGGTGGCGAAATGGCCGCCCATGAAGGGCGCGGCGCGCAGGCCGTCGCCGCCGAGCAGCTCCAGCAGGCTGTAGCTGTGGCCCTTGGCCTGCAAGATGCGGCCGTGCTCGATGCGACCGAGCTGGCTGATGGCGCCGTCGCTCGGGCTCACCACCACACCGGCTTCGGCCGGCAGCGGGCGGGCGCCGGGCTTCAGGGCGCGGGTGAAGAAGGCGTTGAAGTTCTCGTAGGCGGTGGGGTCTTCCACCTGGGCCTGGCGCATGTCGACGTCATAGTGACGGACGAACCAGCGGGTCAGCAGATTCTTGAACCAGGGCGCCCGGCACTCGGCGAAGCCGCCGATCACCCGCGACAGCAGATGGTGCGGCAGCAGGTGCTGGGCGAGGATGAACAGTCGGTCTTGCAGTTTCATGGGAGGTCCTTGGCAGTCATTCGATGGGGGTGTCGGGGTGGTTGCCCCATTCGCCCCAGGAGCCGGCATAGGCTTTGACCCGCGGATAGCCCAGGGCCTTGGCCGCGAGGTAGGTGAAGCCGGATCGGTGATGGGTCTGGCAGTGGGTGATGATTTCCTTGTCGCGGGTGATGCCCAGGCGTTCGAGTTCGGCGCCCAGGTCCTCGCGGAGGCGCAGCTGGCGCTCGCGATCCATGCCGGCGGTCCACTCGAAGTTGATCGCCCCGGGAATGTGGCCACCACGGGCGGTCAGCACCTTTTCGCCGCGGTATTCGTCGGCGCCGCGGGCGTCCCAGATGGCTAGGTCCTCGGCGCCCAGCCGGCTCTGCAGATAGGCGCGGCTGGCGGTGGGCTCCTCGTGCAGGGTCAGGGCAACCGGCGCCCCGGCCGGCGCGGGCACCGCGGTGCTCAGCGGCAGGCCGGCGGCGATCCAGCCCTGGCGGCCGCCGTTGAGGTAGTGATAGTGGCCGTGCCCGATGACATCGAGCAGCCAGATGAAGCGTCCGGCCCAACCGCCGCCTTCGTCGTCATAGACCACGTAGACGGCTTCGTCGCGCTGGCCCAGTTCGCCGAACAGCTGCTCCAGGTCCGCCTGGGCCGGCAGCAGGCCGGGCGCCGGCTTGCTGCCCAGCTGGGTGCGGGCGGGCGCGACATGGCGCGCGCCGGGCAGATGGCCCTCGGCATAGTGGGCGGCGCTGCAGAGATCCACCAGGATGAGTTCGGGCGCATCCAGGCGCGCCGCGAGATCGGCCGGTTCGATCACCAGGGGCAGGGCGGAAAAGGGCATCGCGGATTTCCCGTCGGTCCGTAGCAAAGGTGAAGTGTACCGAGGTTGACCGGCCAGCGTCAGGTCGGTCGTACCCGCGGACGATTGGCGAAGGTGCCGATGGCGCGCTCGATGCAGGTGAAGGTCTTGTCCAGCGCCGCGGTCCGACGGGGATCCGCCGGCTGCAGTTCGCTGTCCAGGATCGCCAGCAGCACCACCCGTTCGCCAAAGCCCAGACTGCGCAGCCAGAGCCGTTCGTTGCTGAACAGCCGGCGCAGATCGGCGGGCAGGTGCGGCGCGAAACGCGCTCGGTTGCCGTCATCGATGCGCAACTGGCCGGGGCTGCCGAACAGCTTGGCCAGCAGCGGATGGCTGGCGATGTCCAGTTGCAGGCCGGGGGCGTCGTCCAGGCCATGGTGCAGCTGGACATTGCCCTTCTGGCCGTTGCGATCCGGAGTCAGCAGCAGCAGCCGCGGCAGGCCGCAGGCCACCAGCGCCTGGCGGGCGCAATCGAACAGCTGGGGCAGGGTGGCGAAGGCGCTGGGCGTGTGCAGCAACTGCTCGCAGAGTCCGCGCCAGCGCTGCGCCTGACTCTCGCTGGCGACCTGGACCCGGGGCACCGGCTTGAGGCGCCGTTCGCCCGGCGGCCAGACCAGGCCTTCGGCCGGGTGCCAGAGGCCGGGTCGGGCATGGCGCTGGGCGTCCTGCACCGCCAGTTCGTGGCTGCGACTCTGCACCCGTGCCAGTGGCAGTTGCAGGTAGAGGGCGCTGAAGCGCTGCCAGCGCAGGGTGTGGGGACCGTCCCAGGCATGGTGGCTGGCCAGCGCCAGGCCGTTGGCCAGGAGGATGGTGTTGCCGGGATGGGTCAGCCAGCGCCGTAGCGTGGGGTCGTCGTCGAGGCGCTGCTGCTGTTCGAGGGGATCGTCGCCATGGGCGATGTGCAACGCCCTGACCAGTTGCCGGCGATCCTGGTCCAGCAGCCGATAGCCTTCGACGATCCACTCGGGCAGCTGCCAGTGACGGGCCAGCGCCTGGCACAGGCGGATCGCCGGCACGCCGAGCAGCTCGCGCTCGACCTTTATCGCCGGTTCGCCTTCGCCCAGCACCCGCCGCTCCCATTCCTCGAAGAGTTCCGGATAGCGGGTCGCCAGCGGCCAGAGCGGCGCCAGAAAGAGCAGGGCGGCCAGGCGGATGTCCGGCCACAGTCGCGCCAGGGGCACGCCGAACAGGCCCAGCCCTAGGGTCATGGCGTGCTGGCTGACCAGGCACAGCTGGCGCAGCGGACGCGGCAGGCGTTCCTCGGCCAGGGTCGGCTGGCGGGCGATCAGGTATTCCGCCGGGCCGAGTCCGACGCGGCCGAGCACGGCTTCCAGACTGGCGGCCGGATCGCCGAGGCTGGCATGGCCGCGATTGGCCTCGCGCAGCAGGGCCAGCGCCAGGGGGGGGGACTCGCAGAGCCGTTCGGCGATCTCATGCAACGCCAGACGGCCATCGGCCAGGGCGCGGCGCAGACGCTCCGCGGTGGCGGTGGCCACCGGCAGGCGCACGCCTTCCAGGTGTTTGACCCAGTCTTCGACGGTGTTCGGGCGGCTGGACATACGACGGTCGCCTTGAAATTTGATGAAAGGCCTTCAGTCCGGGGCGCCGGGTCCGATAAAGGGGGCGTGAGGGTGATTCCCCGGCTCAATTTTCCTTAGCACACAGTATTCCCAACCATGGCAAAAATCATCGGCATCATCGTGATATTCGCGTCGGTCCTCGGCGGCTACATCCTCGCGCATGGCAAGATCGCTGCGATCATCCAGCCGCTCGAGGTTCTGATCATCGGCGGTGCCGCCCTGGGGGCCTTCCTGCAGGCCAACCCGGGCAGCACCTTCATGCAGGTGTTCAAGAAGTCGCTGAAGATGTTTGGCAATCGCTTCACCCACGCCTTCTACCTGGACGTGCTGAAGCTGCTCTACGAGATCCTCAACAAGAGCCGGCGCGAGGGCATGATGTCCATCGAGGCGGACGTCGAGGACCCCAAGGCCAGTCCGATCTTCAGCAAGTACCCGAACATCCTCAAGGATGAGCGGATGACCGCCTACGTCGCCGACTACCTGCGACTGATGTCCTCCGGCAACATGGCCCCCCACGAGCTGGAAGGCCTGTTCGACATGGAACTGGCCGGCATCAAGGAAGAGCTGGAGCATCCGTCCCACGCGGTATCGCGGGTCGCTGACGGCCTGCCCGGCTTCGGCATCGTCGCCGCGGTACTGGGCATCGTGATCACCATGGGCATGCTCGGCGAGGGCGACCAGGCGGCCATCGGTGGCCACGTGGGTGCGGCCCTGGTGGGGACCTTTCTCGGTATTCTCGCGGCCTACGGCTTCTTCGGACCGCTGGCGACCTGCCTGGAGCACGACGCCAAGGAAGAACTCAATGTGCTGGAGGCCATCAAGGCCTGCCTGGTCGCCGCTGCCAGCGGCATGCCGCCCACCGTCGCCGTGGAATTCGGTCGCAAGGTGCTGTTCCCGGCGCACCGGCCGTCCTTCAGTGAACTCGAGCAGGCGATGCGGGGCAGCTGATGGACAACAACCAGCCGATCATCGTCAAGCGCGTCAAAAAGAGCGCCGCCGGCCACCACGGCGGCGCCTGGAAGATCGCCTTCGCCGACTTCGCCACCGCCATGATGGCGTTCTTCCTGGTGCTCTGGCTGATGTCCTCGGCCACCCCGGAACAGAAGAAGGCCATCGCCGGCTACTTCCAGGATCCGATCGGCTTCACCGAAAGCGCCAGCCCCTATGTCATCGACCTGGGCGGTACGCCGACGCCGGCGCCCGACCGCACCCTGAATCCCGAGATCCAGGCCCAGCCGGATTCGACCCAGAACAAGGTCAACCCGGACATGGAGGAGCGCGCCGACCCCAACGATTCCAACCGGGTGCAGCCCGATCCGACCCAGTCGCCGGACAGTTCGCCGGATCGCCAGCCGAATGCGGCGGCGCAGAAGGATCAGAACCAGCAGGCCCAGAAGATGGATGCCAGCCAGGCGGAAAAGATCGCCGAGCAGGTCGACAAGGAGCGCCTGGAGCTGTTGCTGCAGGAGCTGCAGAACAAGATCGAGCAGAATCCGGAACTGCAGAAGTTCAAGGACCAGATCCTGCTGGAAATCACCCAGGACGGCCTGCGCATCCAGATCGTCGATGCCGAGAACCGGCCGATGTTCGACTCCGGCAGTCCGCGGCTGAAGTCCTATTTCGAGGACATCCTGCTGGCCATGGCCGACACCATTCGCCAAGTGCCGAACAAGATCAGCATCAGCGGCCATACCGATGCGGCGCGCTACAACGGCAAGGGTGACTTCAGCAACTGGGAGCTGTCCGCCGGTCGCGCCAACGCCGCACGCCGGGCGCTGATCGCCGGTGGCTATCCGGAAGAGCAGGTGGCGCGGATCGTCGGCTATGCCTCCTCGGCCCCCTTCGATCGCGAGCATCCGCTCAATCCGGTCAACCGCCGCATCGACATCATCGTGCTGACCAAGAAGGCCCAGCAGGCCATCGAGGGACGCGCCGGCGGCAACCAGGCACCCAAGCCCGCGGCCGGCGCCGCCCCGGCGGCGAGCCGGAGCGGGGTCTCCAGCGGTGGCGTCAGCGCCACCGGTAACCTGGCGCAACCCATCAACAACGCGGCCTTCAAGCAGCAGATCAATGCCTTCGATGCGGGTGTCATCCAGAGCAAGCCCTGAACGGTCGCGCTGATAGATAGGAAAATTCGCTGCTAGCGTTCGGTTTTTTCGTCCGTTGACGTGAAGACGGCTGGTTAAGCTGCAGGGGTTTCATGACGGATCGGGCACCTTGCGCCCTCGTGCGCGGTCTCCCGATCTCCGATTCCCTTGCAGGAGCCTTCCGATGAGCAACGCCTTTATCGACACCATCAAGCGCCGCCGCAGCCAGTACGCGCTGGGCAAAAATCTGCCGCTGGCCCAGGACCAGGTCACCGCGCTGATCCAGGAGGCCGTCAAGCTGTCGCCCTCCGCCTTCAATTCGCAGAGTTCGCGCGCGGTGATCCTGTTCGGCGCCGAGAGCGACAAGTTCTGGGGCTTCGTCATGCAGGCGCTGCGGCAGATCGTGCCGGCCGACGCCTTCGCCGCCACCGAAGGCAAGATCAACAGCTTCGCCGCCGGTGCCGGCACTGTGCTGTTCTACGAGGATCGGCATGTGGTTGCCGGCCTGCAGGACAAGTATCCGGCCTACGCCGACAACTTCCCGATCTGGTCGGAGCAGGCCAGCGGTATCGCCCAGTTCTCGGTGTGGACGGCCCTGGCCAATGCCGGTATCGGCGCCAGCCTGCAGCACTACAATCCGCTGCCCGACGCCCTGGCCGCCGCCGAGTGGAAGCTGCCGGAGACCTGGCACCTGCGCGCCCAGATGCCCTTCGGCTCCAACGAAGGCGACTTCCCCGAGAAGGGCTTCATGGACGACGCCGAGCGCTTCCGCGTCTTTGGCTGATGGTCCTCGACTGATAGAGCAAAACGCCGGGCTTGCCCGGCGTTTTGCTTAGTAGCGCGACTCGCCTTCGAGGCTGGCCAGGATATGCCGGTAACTGGCCATCCGCTGCGGATGGATGTCACCGCGCTCCAGGGCAGCGAGCAGGGCGCAACCGGGCTCCCGCTCATGCTTGCAGTCGCGGAAACGGCAGTGGCCCAGGTAGTCGCCGAATTCCTTGAAGCCAGCTTCGACATCATCACGGCTGACGTGACTGAGGCCGAATTCGCGGATGCCGGGCGAGTCGATCAGGTCGCCGCCGTCGGGAAAGTGGAAGAGCCGGGCGGTGGTAGTGGTGTGGGTGCCCTTGTTGGTCAGCTCGGACAGCGGGCCGACGCGGGTATCGACGCCCGGCAGCAGGGCATTCACCAGCGACGACTTGCCCACCCCGGACTGACCGACGAAGACACTGACGTGCTCGTCCAGGGCACTCTTGAGCTGGTCCATGCTCAGGCCATTGTGGGCCGAGACCTCCAGCAGCGGATAGTCCAGTTCGCGGTAGATGCCCAGCAGGTCGTCCAGCGCCGGGCCGTTGTGCTCGTCGATCAGGTCGGCCTTGTTGAGCAGCAGCAGCGGCTGGATGCCGGCGTGCTCGGCGGCCACCAGGTAGCGGTCGATGAGGTTGGCGTGGGGCGTGGGCAGCGGGGCGAAGACGATCACCAGGCGGTCGACGTTGGCCGCCACCGGCTTGAGCAGGCCGCGCATGTCCGGCCGGCAGATTTCCGAGCGGCGCGGCAGCTGGGCGACGATGACGCCATTGCCCTGGAGGCTGGCGCGAAACACCACCCGGTCGCCGGTGACCAGGGTCGGCAGGTTGGCACGCAGGTGACAGCGCTGCAGCTGGCCGTCGTCATCCTCGACCTCCACTTGAACGCCGAAGTGGGCGATCACCAGGCCCTGTTGCTCCGGGCCCAGGTCGCCGCCTTCGAGCTCGTCGATCAGCTTGGATTCGCGCTTTTCCGCGCGGGCGGCGCGTTCGGTCTGGATTTTCTCGATCCGCCAGCTCTGGCGACGGGTCAGGTGGCGTTTGGCCATGGGATGTCCGCGGGTTTCAGGACCGCTGAGTCTAGCATTGGCCGCCTCCCCCGGATTACCTAAACTTGGCGTACCTCGTCGCTTCGGAGCCCCCATGCTGGCCCATCTCGCCTCGCGCTATCCGCTGTTGCTGGCCGTGCTGGTGCAACTGGCCGCCCTGGTGGTCGCCGTCGTCGGCATCCGCCTGTGGGCCAGCTTCGCCGGCCAGCGCCCCTCGCTGCTGGCGCTGGTCTGCCTGCAGGCGGTACTGGCGGCCCTGCTGGGCGAGTTGCTGGGACTCGCCCGCTGGTGGGTCTTCATCAATCTGCTGTTCGCCCCGGCGCTCTATCTGGTCAGCGGTCGCGGGCTCTCGGCGGGCATCGCCGCGCTCGGCTTCCTGCTGCTCCTGCTGCTGAACTGGAACAGCCTGCGCGAGCGGGTACCGCTCTATCTCACCGGCCGCCAGACCCGCGAACGGCTGGCCGAACTGCTCGCCGAGCGCGAGCCGACCTTTCGCTTCGTCGACCTGGGCTGCGGCCTGGGCGATACCCTGGTCGATCTGTCCCGGCGCTTTCCGCAGGCCACCTTCGTCGGCGTGGAGACGGCGCCGCTGAGCTTCGCCCTGGCCTGGCTGCGCTGCCTGCCGCGGCGCAATTGCCAAGTGCGCTATCGCGATCTCTGGCGGGTGGAGCTGGGCGAGTTCGACGTCGTCTACTGCTTTCTCTCGCCGGCGCCCATGCCACGCCTGGGCGACAAGGCCCGCACGGAGCAGCGCGCCGGCAGCTGGCTGATTAGCAACACCTTCGAGATTCCCGGCCAGCCCGCGGATCGGGTGCTGGAGGTAGGGGACCTGCGCGGCAGCCGGCTGCTGCTCTGGCATCGTTAGGTGCGCGGCAGGCGCGCTGCTACACTGGTGCCATCATCAAGGAGTTCACCATGACCGCCCCCAATCCTCAGCACCTGATCTGGATCGACCTGGAAATGACCGGCCTGGATCCAGATCGGGACGTGATCATCGAGATGGCCACCATCGTCACCGACAGCGATCTCAATGTGCTGGCCGAGGGCCCGGTACTGGCCATCCACCAGTCGGACGAGATCCTGGCCGGCATGGACGAGTGGAATACCCGTCAGCACGGCGGCTCGGGCCTGACCCAGCGGGTACGCGAGAGCACCGTCGACACCGCCCAGGCCGAGGCCCTGACCCTGGAGTTCCTGCGTCAATGGGTGCCCAAGGGCAAATCGCCGATCTGCGGCAACAGCATCTGCCAGGACCGGCGCTTCCTCTATCGCCGCATGCCGGAGCTGGAAGCCTACTTCCACTACCGCAACCTGGACGTCTCCACCCTCAAGGAACTGGCCGCGCGCTGGGCACCCCATGTGCGTGACGGCGTGAAGAAGAGCGGCAGCCACCTGGCGCTGGACGACATCCGCGATTCCATCGCCGAGCTGCGTCACTACCGCGAGCACTTCATCAAGGTCTGACGGCCACCCGTCGGTGCTGCTGTCCATCCTCTACCTGGTCGCCATCACCGCCGAAGCCATGACCGGCGCCCTGTCCGCGGGGCGCCGCGGCATGGACCTGTTCGGCGTGGCGCTGATCGCCAGCGTCACCGCCCTGGGCGGCGGCTCGGTGCGCGATGTGCTGCTGGGGCACTATCCGCTGGGCTGGGTAAAGCACCCGGAGTACCTCGCGCTCACCGTCGGCGCGGGCCTCGCCACCGTGGCCATCGCGCGGGTCATGCGCTATCTGCGCCGGTTGTTCCTGGTGCTCGACGCCCTGGGCCTGGTGGCCTTTACCGTGATCGGCTGCCAGGTGGCCCTGGAAATGGGCCTGAGTCCGGCCATCGTCATCGTCAGCGGCACCCTGACCGGCACCTGCGGCGGCATCCTGCGCGACATCCTCTGCAACGACGTACCCCTGATCCTCAGGCGCGAGCTCTATGCCAGCGTGGCGGTACTCTCCGCCGGCTGCTACCTGCTCTGCCGCCCGTGGCTCGGCGAAGAGCAGGCACTGCTCATCACCCTGGCCGCGGGGCTGCTGCTGCGCCTGCTGGCGCTGAGATTCAACTGGCAGATGCCGACCTTCACCTATCCGGACGATCCCCACGGCTAAGGCCATGACGATTTGCACGGTATCGCGCTGAAAGGCTTGTCCTAGAGCCTTTTGTGCGGCATTTTTCAGGCCCCAGTTACCGATAGGGAGATCGGTCATGTCTGGAAAGCCCGCTGCTCGCCTGGGCGACGCCGTCGCCTGCCCCAAATGTGGTTCCACCGCCCTGGTCCAGGGCTCCGCCGATGTCACCTTCGATGGCCTGCCCGCCGCGACCCTCGGCCATGCCTGCGGCTGTGGCGCGGCCCTGAGCGCCGCGGTCATCCCCAACGTCCTGATCAACGGCCGGCCTGCGGCGGTGCTCGGCAGCCTCACCAGCCATGGCGGCGTGGTGATCGGTGGTTCCGGCACCGTCATCATCGGCCTGGACGCAGGCGGCGCGGCCAAGGGCACCTGCGCAAGCCATGCAGGTGCTACCGGCCTGGCACCGGGGCAGGGCAAGCCTTCGGCGCTGCGCGACCGGGAGCGACAGGGCAGCGAGGGACCGGCCAAGCGCCCGGACAGCGCGCCCGTCGCCAGGAATGAAGTCGCCGAACAGGCGGAGCGCCCGCTGGAACAGCGCATCACCCTGCGCATCGGCGTCTTCTTCGACGGTACCGGCAACAACCTCTTCAACGCCGCCACCGGCGCCGCCTGCCGGGCGGAAGAGCAGGGGTTTGATACCAATCAAGCCGAGAGCATCGCTCGGCACTGCCAGGCGTTCATGGGCAATCCGGACAGCAGTTATGCCAACGCCGATACGAACATCGTGCGGTTGTATCGGCTCTATCAAGACGATACTCAGCGTGCCGTCGAGCAGGACGAAAAGTCAGCGGCTATTCCGGTCTATATCGAAGGTATCGGCACTCGGGCCGGACAACCTGATAGCGCCTTGTCCATGGGAACGGGCTTGAGTGCCAGTGGTGTGCTGGGATGTGTTCAGACGTTTCCAGTCGCGTTCGGTGAGCGCTACGATCAATTCAAGCGCATCAATCCCAATGTCGTCGTTGAAGCCATCAAATTCGATATTTTTGGCTTTAGCCGGGGTGCCGCGGCTGCACGCCACTTCGCAAACGAGGTGCTCAAGGCGGGCGGCGGTATTGCTGCGGCGGGTTTAGCCAGGTGCTTTTCGTGGCAGAGCGCTAAGGTCAGGCTCAACTTCATCGGACTATTCGATACCGTAACGGCGATAGCGGACCCCAGGCGTGGCGACTTTACCCCGACCAATATCGCCAACCCTGGCGTCAACCTCTATCTGCCGGCAGGATGTGCCGACAAGGTGGTGCACCTGGTCGCACGTGACGAGCACCGGCGTAACTTCGCCCTTACCAGTGTTGCGCCCCAGCATCAAGAAATTGCCCTGCCGGGTGCTCATGCCGACTTAGGTGGAGGCTATGCGCCCGAGATGACCGAGCGCCTGCTGTTGACGCGACCACGCGCCTCGCGAGAGCGCTATGGCACCGACAGCCAGGCGGCCTGGAGCTATCGCCAAGCCCAGCGGGAGCTGGCGCAGTTGCAACGAGAGCCCTGGTACGACCCAGGCTCCACCACCTTGGCAATCGATACCTGGCGCAACAACTTGCCACGTACCCGCGGCGAGATGCCGGAAACCGAGGTTATCGCCGCGATCCGCCTGGAACGTCAGGTGCGCGGTGAGCTGTCCTTGGTCTACTTGCGTGTGATGCATCGCCTCGCCGTTGCCAACGGAGTGCTCCTGGCGGCCATCGATGAAGCTGATCCTGAATTACGCCTGCCCGATGAGTTGAAGGAGATTGCTACCAAGCTGCAAGCCAACGTCCAGGGTGTTCCGCTGCATATCGACCAAGCTGAGGCTCGCCTGCTGTTCGGTCGCTATGTACATCTTTCCGCTCACTGGAACGCGCTATTGGGTAAAGACCTTAGCAACCTGGGCATCTTCTTCGTTAACGCCCCTACGGCCGCTGGTAAACGCAACGTCTATCCCAACCGTCCCCAGGCAGGTTATCCCGAATGAATCGCTGGCTGCTGTGCCTTGTTCTCGCGCTCGGCCTCGCTGGCTGCCAATCCAGCGCCGTGCCAAAGCCTAAGCTTCCTTACGACGCTTGGTACCTGGGTTTTCTAGCACCCAATTACATGGAGGTCTGGTTGGAGTTGGCCAATGTCAGTGACATCGATGGCCGCTTTTTTCCTAATGCCATGGGTGGCGTAGTTGCCATGGGACAGCCCGCGAGTCTGTCAGCGACTGCCAAGGGCTGGCCTAGGAGAATCGGGTCGGGCAAAGGCCTCTACATGACCGGGCTAGATCTGCCCTATATGGTAGCGCTGCGCTGGCAGTCAATGGTTGAGCCCCAAACCTATCAGGCGGTATTCGCCATTCCCGCCTGGGCGCGGGCAAAAATGCTCGAACGCCTGCCAGCCGAGTGTCCGGTCAGTGGTCGCACTTCCGATTATCGCAAGGACCTCACCATCGGCCTGGCGCCTGGCGGGGTGGTCAAGGTCTGGATCATGGGCCCCTGCCTCGACCCCATCGAGGTCCTGACCCTCCAGGCCGAGATCGAGCCCAAGGGGCCCTATGGCGGCAAATCCAACGGCAAGTACCGGCCGCTGTCGCCGGTGGTCAAGCGCTATGTCGACAAATACGGCGTCCCTTACGGCAGCTGGTGGGCGCCGATCCCCTACACCACGGTAGGGCCCTGAGCGCCTAGCTTGCCGCGTGTCGCTGCAGCGCCCATTCCACGTGCTCGCGCACCAGGGGGGAGGGGTGTTCGCGCTGCAGCTTCAGGGCTTCCACCACCGGGATGCTGGTCGGGGCGTTGCCCAGGCCCACGGCCAGGTTGCGCAGCCAGCGCTCGTAGCCGGCGCGGCGTAGCGGCGAGCCTTCGGTGCGGCTGAGGAATTCGGCTTCGGTCCAGCGAAAGAGTTCGGCCAGACTGGCGCTGTCCAGACTGTGGCGTGGCTGGAAATCGCCTTCGGCGGTGGGCTTGGCGAAGCGGTTCCAGGGGCAGACCAGCTGGCAGTCGTCGCAGCCGAAGACCCGGTTGCCGATCAAGGGGCGCAGCTCCGGCGGAATGCTGCCCTTGAACTCGATGGTCAGGTAGGAAATGCAGCGCCGGGCGTCGAGCTGATAGGGGCCGACGAAGGCCTGGGTCGGGCAGATGTCCAGGCAGGCGCGGCAGGTGCCGCAGTGGTCACGCGGGGTGGGTTCGTCCACCGGCAGCGGCACGTCGACGAAGAGTTCGCCGAGAAAGAACCAGCTGCCGGCCTTGCGATTGAGCACCAGGGTGTTCTTGCCGATCCAGCCCAGGCCGGCCTGTTCGGCGATGGCCTTTTCCAGCACCGGCGCGCTGTCGACGAAGGCGCGATAGCCGAAGGGGCCGATCTCGCCCTGGATGCGCTCGGCCAGGTGCTGCAGGCGCTTGCGGATCAGCTTGTGATAGTCGCGGCCCAGGGCGTAGCGCGAAACGTAGGCGGCCGCGCCGTCGGCCAGGCGCTCGCTCATGCGCGTGTCGCCGGGCAGGTAATCCATCCGCAGGGAAATCACCCTCAGGGTCCCCGGCACCAGTTCGGCCGGTCGCGAACGTTTGCTGCCGTGCGCGGCCATATAGTCCATCTCGCCATGGAAACCGGCGGCCAGCCAGCGCTCCAGATGTTCCTCGTGACGTGCCAGATCCAGCCCGGCAATGCCGGTCTGCTGAAAGCCCAATTCCCGACCCCAGGT
Organism: Pseudomonas oryzihabitans NBRC 102199; assembly: GCF_000730625.1. GTDB lineage: Bacteria > Pseudomonadota > Gammaproteobacteria > Pseudomonadales > Pseudomonadaceae > Chryseomonas > Chryseomonas oryzihabitans. The sequence continues at coordinate 49,851 of NZ_BBIT01000016.1, forward strand.
CTTGATGAGGTCGGCCAGGGCGGCGAGATCGAGAGCGACAGCGGACATCGACGGGAACGCACAGGCAGGAGGGCCGCCTATTTTGCCAGACTCCGGAGGCTTTCCCAGCATGCACGACGAACTGCCGTTCCAGCTCTACAGCGCCCAGCAGGTGCGGGATCTCGACGCCCAACTGATCGCCGGCGGTCTGCCCGGCCTCGAGTTGATGAGACGCGCGGCGGCCGCGGCCTGGCGCTCGTTGCGCCACGGCTGGCCCCATGCCGGCGCTCTCTGCGTGCTGGCCGGCGGTGGCAACAACGCCGGCGACGGTTATCTGGTCGCGGCGCTGGCGCGCAAGGCCGGCTGGCAGGCACGGGTCTGGCACCTGGCCGATCCGACCGGACTCCAGGGCGATGCCGCCCTGGCCCATGCCGAGGCCCTGGCCGCCGGCGTGGACATCCAGCCCTGGCGCGCGGATGCCCCGCTGGAGGGTCTGGTGGTCGATGCCCTGCTGGGCACCGGCCTCAAGGGCGCGGCGCGCGAGCCCTATGCCGCGGCCATCGAACGGATCAACGCCAGCGAATTGCCGGTGGTGGCCATCGACCTCCCTTCCGGACTGGATGCCGACACCGGCGCCGCGGCGGGCCCTCTGGTGCGCGCCGATCTGACCATCACCTTCATCGGCCTCAAGCTCGGCCTGTTCACCGGCAAGGGGCCTGACCATGTCGGCAGTCTGGTGTTCGAGCCGCTGATGGAGGAACCGCAGAATCCCGCCCACGCCACCGCCCAGCGGCTGGCGCCCGGCAACCTGCCGCGGCTGGCCAGGCGCCCGCTCAATGCGCACAAGGGGCAGTACGGCCATCTGCTGGTGATTGGCGGCGACGAAGGCACCGGTGGCGCAGCCATCATGACCAGCGAGGCGGCGCTGCGCTGCGGCCCCGGCATGCTCAGCCTGGCGACCCGGCCCTCCAATGTCACCGCGGTGCTGGCGCGGCGGCCGGAGGTCATGGTCGCCGGGGTGCATTCCAGTTTCGCCGTGCTGGAACTGGCCAAGAAGGCCGATGTGCTCGCCGTCGGGCCGGGCCTGGGGCAGGGCGCCTGGGGCAAGGCCCTGGCCAGTGCCGCCGCAACGCTGGACGCGGTCCAGGTCTGGGACGCCGATGCCCTCAACCTGCTGGCCGCCGGGGTGGTCCAGGCGCCGCGCGGGCCCTGGGTGATGACGCCCCATCCGGGCGAGGCGGCGCGGCTGCTGGAGGTCTCGATCAAGGACATCGAAGCCGATCGTCCCGGTTGCGCCCGCGAACTGGCGCGGCGCTATGGCGGCGTGGCGCTGCTCAAGGGCTTCGGTACCCTGATCGCCCATCCGGACGGTCGCATGGCGCTGTGCGGCGAGGGTCATCCGGCGATGGCTACCGGTGGCCTGGGGGACATCCTCACCGGTATCATCGCCGCCCTGCTGGGGCAGGGGCTGGCGCCCTTCGAGGCCGCCTGCCTGGGCGCCTGGCTGCACGGCCGTGCCGGCGCCGAGCTGGGTCGCCAGGGCCGCGGTCTCGCCGCCAGCGATCTGCCCCCGGTCGCCCGCCAGTTGCTCGAGGAACTCCAGCCATGCCTGAACTGACCCTGCACGCCGCCGACGAAGACGCCATGTACGCCCTGGGTGCCCGCCTGGCCCAGGCCAGCGGCGGTCGTGGCGTACTCTATCTGCACGGCGATCTGGGCGCCGGCAAGACCACCCTGTCGCGGGGCATCCTGCGTGGCCTCGGCCACACCGGGGCGGTGAAGAGTCCCACCTTCACCCTGGTCGAGCCCTACGAACTGGCCAGTGGCGCGGTCTATCACTTCGATCTCTATCGCCTGGCCGATCCGGAAGAACTGGAATTCATGGGGATTCGCGACTACTTCACACCCGAGGCCTTGTGCCTGGTGGAATGGCCCGAGCGCGGTCAGGGCTTTTTGCCAAAGCCGGACCTGGACATTACCATTACGCCACGCGCCGACGGCCGTGATCTGCGCCTGACTAGTCATGGCGCTCACGGCGAGGCCTGGTGCGCCGCCCTCGCGCCCTAGGCGCCGATCCCTCGTTCTCCAGCTATACGGTCGCAGGCATGCGCAAGCGTTTTTTCAGGTCGGGACTCGGCCTGTTGTTGTTGATTCTCAGCAGTCAGCTGCTGGCCGCCACCCAGATCAAGGGCATGCGCGTCTGGCGTGCGCCCGACAACACCCGTCTGGTGTTCGATCTGACCGGCCCGGTCAAGGCCAGCGTCTTCACCCTCAGTGCCCCGGATCGCATCGTCATCGACCTGTCCGGCGCGCAGCTCGACGGTGGATTGAACGAAAAGCCGCTGCGCAACACCCCCATCACTGGTCTGCGCGCGGCCCAGCGTTCGCCGGGCGAGGTGCGCCTGGTGCTGGACACCAAGGGTGCCCTGACGCCCAAGAGCTTTACCCTGGCGCCCAACAAGGAATACGGCAATCGCCTGGTGGTCGACCTCTACGACCAGGGCACCGATCCCGCCACCAGCGACATTCCCGCCACCGTCACGCCCAATCTGCCGGCTACGCCGGTGACCCCGGCGCAGCCGGCGACCCGTTTGCCGTCCAGCCCCAGCGGCAAGCGCGACGTGGTGGTGGTGATCGACCCCGGCCACGGCGGCGAAGACCCGGGTGCCATCGGTCGCGGTCGGTTGTACGAGAAGAACGTGGTACTGGCCATCGCCAAGCAGTTGCAGGCCAATCTCAATCGGCAGAAGGGCTTTCGCGCCGAGCTGACCCGCACCAGCGACTACTTCATCCCGTTGCGCCAGCGGCAGATCATCGCCCGCAAGAAGGGCGCCGACCTGTTCATTTCGATTCACGCCGATTCGGCGCCCAGTGCCAGCGCCGAGGGCGTTACCGTCTTCGCCCTGTCCCAGCGCGGCGCCACCTCCGAGGCGGCGCGCTGGCTGGCCGATGCGGAAAACCGCTCCGACCAGGTCGGCGGGGTGTCCGATGCCCTGGACAACAAGGATCCCATGCTCGCCGGGGTGCTCATGGACCTGTCCATGACCGCCACCGTGGCCTCCAGCCTGGAGGTCGGCCAGACCATCCTCAGCCAAGTCGGGCGCGCCACCAAGCTCTTGCACACGCGGGTGGAGCAGGCCGGCTTCATGGTGCTGAAGTCGCCGGACATCCCCTCGATCCTGGTGGAAACCGGCTTCATCACCAATGCCAACGAATCGGCCAAGCTGGCCAGTCCGGCGCACCAGGGGCTGCTCGCCCGGCAGATCCAGGCCGGTATCGTGCAGTACTTCCAGCACCGTCCACCGCCCGGCACCTACCTGGCCTGGCAGCGTGAACAGCGGGGCGACAAGGTCGGCAGCGTGCGCGGCTTCGATCAGCACCGGGTGCAGCCCGGCGAAAGCCTGAGCCTCATCGCCCGTCGCTATGACGTCGATCTCTCCACCCTGCGGGCGGCCAATGGGCTGCGTGGTAATCGCATCCGCTCCGGCCAGGTATTGACCATCCCCACCCACGAACTGGCGGCCAGCAATGACTGAACCCCGGCGCATCCAGCTGCTCAGCCCGCGGCTGTCCAACCAGATCGCCGCCGGCGAGGTGGTCGAACGACCCGCCTCGGTGGCCAAGGAGCTGCTGGAGAACAGCCTGGACGCCGGGGCCCGGCGCATCGATATCGAGGTGGAGCAGGGCGGGGTCAAGCTGCTGCGCATCCGCGACGACGGCCATGGCATCCCGCCGGACGACCTGCATCTGGCCCTGGCGCGCCATGCCACCAGCAAGATCTACCACCTGGACGAACTGGAAAGCGTCACCAGCCTGGGCTTTCGCGGTGAGGCCCTGGCGTCGGTCAGTTCGGTGTCGCGCCTCACCCTGACCTCGCGCTTTCGCGGCGAAGACCAGGCCTGGCAGGTGGAGACCGAAGGCCGCGAGATGCAACCGCGGGTGCAGCCCGCCGCCCATCCCCAGGGCACCTCGGTGGAGGTGCGCGACCTGTTCTTCAATACCCCGGCGCGACGCAAGTTCCTGCGCGCCGAAAAGACCGAATTCGATCACCTGCAGGAAGTGGTGCGGCGCCTGGCGCTGGCGCGCTTCGACGTCGGCTTTCATCTGAGACACAACGGCAAGAGCGTGCTGGCCCTGCATCCGGCGGGCGATCCTCAGAGCCAGGGTCGGCGGGTCGGCGCGGTCTGCAGTCCGGCCTTTCTCGAGCAGGCTCTGCCGCTGGAACACGAGCGCAACGGCCTGCGCCTCTGGGGCTGGGTCGGCCTGCCGACCTTTTCGCGCAGCCAGGCGGATCTGCAGTACTTCTACGTCAACGGCCGCATGGTGCGCGACAAGCTGGTCGCCCATGCCGTACGCCAGGCCTATCGCGACGTCCTCTACAACGGTCGCCACCCGGCCTTCGTGCTGTTCCTGGAAGTGGATCCGGCGGCGGTGGACGTCAACGTCCACCCCACCAAGCACGAGGTGCGCTTCCGCGACAGCCGCCAGGTGCACGACTTTCTCTACGGCACCCTGCACCGGGCACTTGGCGACATCCGCCCGGATGACCAGCTCGCCGTGGTGGCGCCCACCGCACCGACGCCGCTGAGCGGTCCGGCCGCCGGTGAATTCGGCCCCCAGGGCGAGATGCGCCTGGCTGCCGCCGTGTTGCACGACAGCCCTGCGCCGCCGGCCCAGCCCTTCGCCGGTGGCGGCGGTTCGGGTGGTGCCGCGCACTACAGTCCTGCCCCGCAGCCCTATGCCGGCGCGCCGGTGGCCGAGGTGCAGAGCGCCTACAAGGCTTTCTTCGCGCCGCTGCCGGAGGGTGCCGAGGCCGCGGCCCTGCCCGCGGAGCAGGGCGACGTGCCGCCGCTGGGCTATGCCCTGGCGCAGCTCAAGGGCATCTACATCCTGGCCGAGAACGCCCAGGGCCTGATCCTGGTGGACATGCACGCCGCCCACGAGCGCATCACCTACGAACGACTCAAGGTGGCCATGGTCAGCGAAGGCCTGCGCGGCCAGCCGCTCTTGGTGCCGGAGTCCCTGGCCGTCAGCGAGCGCGAGGCCGACTGCGCCGAAGAGCATGGCCAGTGGTTCGAGCGCCTCGGCTTCGAACTGCAGCGCCTGGGTCCCGAGACCCTCGCCATCCGCCAGATCCCCGCCCTGCTCAAGCAGGCCCAGGCGGCGCGGCTGGTGCAGGACGTGCTCGCCGACCTGCTGGACTATGGCACCAGCGATCGCATCCAGGCGCACCTCAACGAATTGCTCGGCACCATGGCCTGCCACGGCTCGGTACGGGCCAACCGGCGGCTGACCCTGCCGGAAATGAATGCCCTGCTGCGCGACATGGAAACCACCGAGCGCAGCGGCCAGTGCAACCACGGTCGTCCCACCTGGGCCCAGCTCAGCCTGGACGATCTGGACAAACTCTTCCTGCGCGGCCGCTGACCGCCCGCCGCGCCCTGCGCGGCGCCCCTTCGAGAATCCGCAATGACCGCCCCTCTGCCGCCCGCCATCTTTCTCATGGGGCCGACCGCCTCCGGCAAGACCGATCTCGCCATCGAGCTGGCGCGGCTGCTGCCCATCGAGCTGATCAGCGTGGATTCGGCGCTCATCTATCGCGGCATGGACATAGGCACCGCCAAGCCCAGCGCCGAGCTGCTGGCCGCCCATCCGCACCGGCTGGTGGACATCCGCGACCCCGCCGAGAGCTATTCCGCCGCCGAATTTCGCGCCGATGCCCTGGCGGCCATGGCCGAGATCACCGCGGCCGGACGCATCCCGCTGCTGGTGGGTGGCACCATGCTCTACTTCAAGGCCCTGCTCGAAGGCCTGGCCGACATGCCCGGTGCCGACGCCGAGGTGCGGGCCGAGATCGAGGCGCTGGCGGCCACGGCCGGCTGGGGCGAGATCCACCGGCAACTGGCCGAGGTCGATCCGGTATCGGCCGCGCGCATCCATCCCAACGATCCCCAGCGCCTCCTGCGCGCCCTCGAGGTGTATCGCGTCAGCGGCCAGTCGATGACCGAGCACCGCGCGCTGCAATTGCGCGCCAATGCCGATTCGAACGGGGCGCCCCAGACGCAATTACCCTATACTGTGGCCCAATTGATCCTGGCGCCCGGCCGGCGTGAGGTGCTCCATGCGCGTATCGCCGAGCGCTTCAGCCTGATGCTGGAACAGGGCTTCATCGACGAAGTCTCAGCCTTGCGGGAACGTCCCGATTTGCATCCTGGTCTGCCGTCCATGCGATCCGTAGGCTATCGTCAGGTGTGGGAGTTCCTGGAAGGGGGTTGCACGCGGGAAGAGATGGTGGCGCGTGGCGTTGCGGCGACGCGGCAGTTGGCGAAGCGGCAGTTGACCTGGTTGCGTGGCTGGCCCGCCGCACACACCTTCGACAGCCTGGCTTGTGACAATCTGCCGCGGATCTTGAAATGCCTGGCCGGTGACACCATATCGCCCCGCAGCTGAATCGTTTTTGTCCGCGTGTCCATGGTGGGCAGCGGAAACTGGCATGTCGCCAGATCGATATTTTCATTTCCTTAGGAGAGCGACACGATGTCAAAAGGGCATTCGCTACAAGACCCTTACCTGAACACCCTGCGTAAAGAGCGCGTTCCGGTTTCCATCTATCTCGTCAACGGTATCAAGCTGCAGGGTCAGATCGAGTCCTTCGACCAGTTCGTGATTCTGCTCAAGAACACCGTCAGCCAGATGGTCTACAAGCATGCAATCTCCACCGTGGTGCCGAGCCGCCCGGTCCGTCTGCCCAGCTCCGAGACGAGCGAGTCGGATAGCGAATAAATAACGAGAGGAGCGCCCTGTTGTTCTTCGAGCGTCACGAAGGTGGTGAGCGGGCCATTCTGGTCCATTTGGAAGGCCTGCATCCCGAGGCGCGCGAAGATCCTCAGGAGTTCCTCGAACTCGCGCGATCGGCGGGTGCGGAGACCGTGGCGTTCGTCACGGTGAACCGCAGCCAGCCGACGGCGCGTTATCTCATCGGTACCGGCAAGGTCGAAGAGTTGCACGATCAGGTGCACGCCCATGCCGCTGATCTGGTCATCTTCAACCATGACCTCACGCCCAGTCAGGAACGCAACCTCGAAAAAGCCTTCGAGTGCCGCGTCCTCGATCGCACGGGCCTTATTCTCGACATCTTCGCTCAGCGCGCCCGGACCCACGAGGGCAAGCTGCAGGTGGAACTCGCCCAGCTCGAGCACATGAGCACCCGGCTGGTGCGCGGCTGGACTCACCTCGAGCGCCAGAAGGGCGGCATCGGTCTGCGTGGTCCGGGTGAAACCCAGCTCGAAACCGACCGTCGTCTCCTGCGGATCCGCATCCGCCAGATCCGCCAGCGCCTGGACAAGGTGCGCAGCCAGCGCGAGCAGGCCCGGCGCGGTCGCCGGCGTGCCGAGATTCCCTCGGTGTCCCTGGTCGGCTACACCAACGCCGGCAAGTCCACCCTGTTCAACAGCCTCACCGAATCCGGCGTCTACGCGGCCAACCTGCTGTTCGCCACCCTCGATCCCACCCTGCGCCGTCTGGAATTGCCGGACCTGGGGCCGATCGTGCTGGCCGATACCGTGGGCTTCATCCGCCATCTGCCGCACAAGCTGGTGGAGGCCTTCCGGGCGACCCTGGAGGAATCCAGCAACTCCGACCTGCTGCTGCACGTGATCGATGCCCACGAGGACGATCGCCAGCTGCAGATCGAGCAGGTCGAGGCGGTGCTGCACGAAATCGGTGCCGACGAGCTGCCGATGTTGGAGGTCTACAACAAGCTCGATCTGCTCGACGGGGTCGAGCCGCATATCCAGCGCGACGATGAAACCGGACGGCCGATCCGGGTCTGGGTCTCGGCGCGCGAAGGCCGTGGTCTGGAGCTGGTCGGTCAGGCCGTGGCCGAACTGCTCGGCGAAGATCTTTTCGTCGGGGTGCTGCGCCTGCCCCAGCGGCATGCCCGGCTGCGGGCCCGGCTGTTCGAGCTGGGCGTGGTTCGCCAGGACGATCATGATGACGAAGGCAACATCCTGTTGTCTGTACGAGTACCCCGCGCCGAACTCAATCGACTGCTCAGCCGGGCCGGTGAAGAACCGGAAGTCTTTATCCAGCAACATGTTTTGCAATAAACCCCCGCTCGGCGCTTTTGTTCGGGCAGGGACCATCCGGTAGCATTGGTCGGCGCGCCATTTCGGCGCGTTTTCGCGTTATCAGTAGGGAGAGCGCTATGGCTTGGAACGAGCCCGGTGGCAACTCGAACAATCAAGACCCCTGGGGCGGCCGCAACAACAACGGTGGCGGCAATGGTGGACGCAAGGGGCCGCCGGATCTCGACGAAGCCTTGCGTAAGTTTCAGGACCGCATTAACCGCCTGGTCGGCGGCAAGAAGCGCTCCGGCGGCAGTGGCGGCGACAGCTTTGGCTCGGGTGGTGGCAAGGGTTTGCTGCTGCTGGGCGTGCTGCTGGTCGGCGCTCTCTGGCTGTACAACGCCGTCTACGTCGTGGACGAGCAGGAGCAGGCGGTGGTGCTGCGCCTGGGCAAATACCATGAGACGGTAGGGCCCGGCCTGAACATCTATTTCCCGCCCTTCGAGACCAAGTACCAGGAAAACGTCACCCGTGAGCGGGCCTACAGCAAGCAGGGCGCCATGCTGACCCAGGACGAGAACATCGTCGAGGTGCCACTGACCGTCCAGTACCGCATCACCAATCTCAAGGACTTCGTCCTCAACGTCGACCAGCCCGAGGTCAGCCTGCAGCAGGCGACCGACAGCGCCGTGCGCCACGTGGCCGGCTCCTCGACCATGGACCAGTTGCTGACCGACGGCCGCGAGCAGGTCGCCACCAACGTCCGCGAACGTCTGCAGCGCTTCCTCGACACCTACGGGACCGGCATCACCGTGACCCAGGTGAACATCCAGAGCGCCTCGGCGCCGCGTGAAGTTCAGGAAGCCTTCGACGACGTGATCCGTGCCCGTGAAGACGAGCAGCGCGAGAAGAACCAGGCCGAAGCCTATGCCAACGGCGTGATCCCCGAGGCCCGCGGTGCTGCCCAGCGCATCATCGAGGAAGCCAACGGCTATCGCGACGAAGTCGTCGCCCGGGCCCAGGGTGATGCCTCGCGCTTCAGCCAGCTGGCGGTCCAGTACGCGGCCAATCCGCAGCTGACCCGCGAGCGTCTGTACATCGAGACGATGCAGGAAGTGCTCGGTCAGGCGAGCAAGGTCATGGTCACCGGTCAGGCCGGCCAGAACCTGCTCTATCTGCCGCTCGACAAGCTGATGCAGAACCGTGCCCCGGCACCGACCTCGGCGATCAGCAGTGGCGCTGCCCCGGCGGCGTCGAGCGATACGGCGGCCTCGGTCATTCGCAATCTGCCGCAGTCCACCGAAGCGCGTACGAGGGAGAGCCGCTGATGAGCAATAAATCGCTGGCCGCGCTGATCGTCGTGGTCGTTCTGGGTCTTGCCGCCTGGAGCAGTCTGTTCGTGGTGAAGGAGACCGAGCGGGCGGTGATGCTGCGCTTCGGTCGTGTGGTCGAGCCCAATCTGGAGCCCGGCCTGCACTTCAAGATTCCCTACGTCAACCGGGTGCGCAAGTTCGACGCCCGCCTGCAGACCCTGGATACCCCGACGCAGCGTTTCCTGACCCTGGAAAAGAAAGCGGTGATGGTGGATGCCTACGCCAAGTGGCGCATCTTCAATGCCGATCGCTACTACACCGCGACCTCGGGTCTCAAGCAGATCGCTGACGAGCGACTGCTGCGCCGCCTGGAGGCGGGGCTGCGTGACCAGTTTGGTCGTCGCACCTTGCACGAGGTGGTGTCCGGTGAGCGGGATGCAATGGTCGGTTCGCTGACCGCGGCGCTGAACAAGATGGCCAACCAGGAGCTGGGTATCGAGGTGCTGGACGTGCGCGTCAAGGCCATCGACCTGCCCAAGGAAGTCAGTCGCAGCGTCTATGAGCGGATGAGCACCGAGCGCGAGCGGGAAGCCCGCGAGCATCGCGCCAAGGGTCGCGAGCTGGCGGAAGGCATCCGTGCCGACGCCGATCGTCAGCGCCGTGTGCTGCTGGCCGAAGCCTATCGCCAGGCCGAACAGGCCCGCGGTGAAGGTGATGCCCAGGCGGCCCAGGTGTATTCCCAGGCCTACTCGAAGAATCCGGCGTTCTTCTCCTTCTATCGCAGCCTGCAGGCCTATCGCTCCAGCTTCTCCAGCAAGAGCGACGTCCTGGTGCTGGATCCGAAGAGCGATTTCTTCAAGTATTTCCAGAGTCCGGGGCAGTGAGGTCCGGGATGAACGGCGCCTAGGCTTCGCTCGTCGTTCATCCCCGATCGCCGATTTTTTCGTGTTATCATGAATCAGCCGGGGCCATCCCCGGCTTTTTTGCGTCCGTACGAAACCCGTGGAAGGGCGACGCCCTGGCTGATCCGGGTAGCAATCCACGGCAGAGCGGCTCGATCCGGCGGCAGGATTCTCCAGGAATCCACTGCGCCGACCTCGGCAGCCGCGTGCCGATCCATGACATGGAGAAGAGGCCTAATGGCTACGGTAGACCGCTGGCTGCTGCCTGACGGTATCGAGGAAATCCTGCCGCCCGACGCGGCGCGCATCGAAGGTGCTCGGCGTCGGGTGCTGGAACTGTTCCATTGCTGGGGCTACGAGTTCGTCATCACCCCGCACCTGGAATTCCTGGAATCGCTGCTCACCGGCGCGGCCAAGGAACTGGAACTGCGCACCTTCAAGGTGACCGATCCCAATTCCGGCCGCCTCATGGGCTTCCGCTCCGACATCACGCCCCAGGTGGCGCGCATGGAAGCCCATAGCCTCAAGCAGAGCGGTCCGAGCCGACTGTGCTATGCCGGCAGCGTGCTGCATACCCGTCCCCGTGCCCTGTCCACCTCGCGCAGCCCGATCCAGGTCGGCGCCGAGCTCTATGGCGTGCCCGGCAGCGAAGGGGATCTGGAAGTCATCAGCCTGATGCTCGACGTGCTCGAGCAGGCCCAGGTGCCCGACGTCCACATGGATCTGGGGCATGTGGGGATCTATCGCGGGCTGTGCCAGGCGGCCGGTGTCTCCGGCGCCAGCGAGCAGCAGCTGTTCGATGCCCTGCAGCGCAAGGCGGTCGACGAGATCGCCGAATTGACCGCCGACCTGCCCGCCGCCGAGCGCGGCTGGCTGCGGGCGCTGGTCGAGCTCAGTGGCGATGCCACGGTGCTCGAGCAGGCGCGGCAGCGCCTGGCGGGTGCGCCCGCGGGCGTCCTGCAGGCACTGGACGAGCTGATCGCCCTGGCCGATTCGCTCAAGGGGCGTTTCCCGGGCGTGCCGCTGTATTTCGATCTGGGCGAGTTGCGCGGTTATCACTACCACACCGGGGTGGTCTTCGCCGCCTTCGTGCCGGGCACCGGGCAATCCATCGCCCAGGGCGGTCGCTATGACAACATCGGCGCCGACTTCGGGCGTTCGCGTCCGGCCACCGGCTTTTCCACCGATCTCAAGACCCTCGTCGAGCTGGGCACCGCCGTGCTCGACGAACCGCGCCGCGGCATCTGGGCGCCGGCGGGCGATGCGCCGGTGCTCTGGCAGGCCGTGCGCGAATTGCGTGCCGCGGGCGAGCGGGTGGTCCAGGCCACCGCTCATGACGACGCGGACCAGCTGCACAGCTCGGGCTGCGATCGCCGGCTGATCGAGCAGCAGGGCGCCTGGGTCGTGGTGCCCTTGAATTCCTAAACACCGGATCTGGCATCCGGGTGAACGTGAGCATCGTCGGCCTGGCCGACAGAAATCTTCCTGACAGGGGATAAGGTTATGGGTAAGAACGTCGTCGTCCTGGGCACCCAGTGGGGTGATGAGGGCAAGGGCAAGATCGTGGACCTGCTGACCGACCAGGCCGCTGCCGTGGTGCGTTATCAAGGTGGTCACAACGCCGGCCACACGCTGGTCATCGATGGTCAGAAGACCATCCTGCGGCTGATTCCCTCGGGCATCCTGCGCGCCGACACCCAGTGCCTGATCGGCAATGGCGTGGTGCTCTCGCCGGAAGCCCTGTTCAAGGAAGTCGGCGAGCTGGAAGCCCGCGGCGTGCCGGTGCGCGAGCGCCTGCGCATCAGCTCGGCCTGCTCGCTGATCCTGCCCTATCACGTGGCCCTGGATCAGGCGCGCGAGAAGGCGCGCGGCGAAGCCAAGATCGGCACCACCGGTCGCGGCATCGGCCCGGCCTATGAAGACAAGATCGCCCGTCGCGGTCTGCGCGTCGGCGATCTGTTCCACCCCGAGCGTTTCGCCGTCAAGCTCAAGGAAGTGCTGGACTACCACAACTTCGTCCTGCAGAACTACTTCAACGAGCCGCCGGTGGACTTCCAGAAGACCTACGACGAGGCCATGGAACATGCCAAGGTCATGCAGCCGCTGGTCATGGACGTCGTCAGCCGTCTGCACGAGCTGCGCAAGGCCGGTGAGAACCTGATGTTCGAAGGCGCCCAGGGCACCCTGCTGGACATCGACCACGGCACCTATCCCTTCGTCACCAGCTCCAACACCACCGCCGGTGGCGTGGCGACCGGTTCCGGCGTGGGTCCGCTGTACCTGGACTACATCCTCGGCATCACCAAGGCCTACACCACCCGCGTCGGCTCCGGTCCCTTCCCGACCGAGCTGTTCGACGAAACCGGTGCCTACCTGGCCAAGCAGGGCCACGAATTCGGCTCCGTGACCGGCCGTCCGCGCCGTTGCGGCTGGTTCGATGCCGTCATCCTGCGTCGCTCCATCGAGATCAACAGCATCTCCGGTCTGTGCCTGACCAAGCTGGACGTGCTCGACGGTCTGGAAACCGTGCGCATCTGCACCGGTTACAAGGATGCCGCCGGCAACCTGCTGACCGAGGCGCCCACCGACGCCGACAGCTACATCGGTCTGCAGCCGGTCTACGAAGAGATGCCGGGCTGGAGCGAATCCACCGTGGGTGCCCAGAGTCTCGAGGCGCTCCCGGCCAACGCCCAGGCTTACATCCGCCGCATCGCCGAGCTGGTCGAGGCGCCGATCGACATCGTCTCGACCGGTCCGGATCGCAAGGAAACCATCGTGCTGCGCCATCCTTTCGCCTGATGCGCTAAAAGGATGCAGCCGGAAAAGCCCCGCCCCGCGGGGCTTTTCCATTTCTGGCGGGCGAGAGACGCTGGTAGGCCGGGGACGGCCGCTGGTCCGAAATGGCCAGCATATTGCTATGACTATTTACTGCTGAGCCTCCAGCTCCCCTCGAGCTGGCCGACAGCCTGTAAATGTCCCTTGTCGCTGGAGACCTCCATGTCGTTTCTCTTGTCGCTGCTGCGCAGTCGCCTGTTGCTGCCGGTATTCATCAGTCTTTTGCTCGCGGTCATGCTCCAGGTAGCCCTGGCGCTGTGGCTGACCCAGGATGCGGTGAAGGGGCTGCAGTCAGGCCTGGCCACCCGCCTGTCCGGCGAGTCCGAGCAGCTCGCCGACACCCTGCGCCAGGCCGGGGGCGAGGTGGATGGCAGTCTTGCCGAACTGGCGGGGCAGACACGTGCGCGGCTGGCCGAGGGGCTTGCGCAGCGGCTGGCGCGCGAGCGGCAGCAGGTGGGTGAGACCCTGACCGCTACCCTCAAGAGCAATGCGCAGAATCTGGCCGAGCTGCTTGCGGGCGTCGCGCCCAAGGCGATGTGGGACGCCGATGTGCCGGCCCTGTCCGACCTGGCGCGGCGTGCGCAAGGCAATCCCGAGGTGCTCTTCGTGGTCTTCCAGGACGCCCAGGGCCAGAATCTGACCCGCTATCTCAATCGCCAGGACGAGCGCGTGGCCCGCCTGCTCGCCGTGGGCCAGGGCGAGGGCGCCCTGGCCAAGGTGCTGGATGCCGCGACCCGGGATCCTTCGGTCTATCGCGTGGATGCCTCCATCAGTCCCAATGGCGTGGAGATCGGCAAGGTGGTGGTAGGCTTTTCCACCCAGACCATCGAGCGCACCGGCGCGGCCCTGGACAAGAGTTTCAAGACCCTGATCGACGACGCCGGCGGTCTGGTCTCCAGCAGCGTGACGGCCGCGGCCAAGGGCAGTGCGGCGACCCTGGCGACGCGCCTGGAAGGCACGCGCCAGGCTGCCCTGGCCATGAGTCGCAATGCCGGTGAAACGGTCGCCACCCTGGCGGGCGCGCTGCGCTGGCAGATCGCCCTGGGGCTGATCGGGGTCGGCGTGGTGATGGTCGTGGCCGTGGCGCTGGTGCTGGGGCGCCGGGTGCTGCGGCGGATCGGCGTGCTGCAGCGGGCGCTGGACGATCTGGCAGCCGGGGAGGGGGATCTCACGCGCCGTCTGCAGCTGGGGCAGGGCGATGAGATCCAGGCGCTGGGTGGCGCGGTCGATCGCTTCCTGGCCAAGCTGCAGCCGCTGGTGGGCAAGGCCCATGGCGTCGCGGCGCGTACCGGCGAGGAAATCCGCGGTTTGGCCGGCAGCAGTGCCACCGCCGAAGCGGCGGCGTTGCGCCAACGCGAAGAGGTGGCGCGCAGTCTGGAGGCCTTGTCCGGTATCGCCGCGGAAGCCCAGGGCGAAAGTCAGGCCATGCAGGGCGCCCTGCAGCAGGTGGAGGCCATTCGCAGTTCCACCCAGAGCAACGCCCGCATCGCCACCGAGGTGGCCGAAGGTATCGAGGGGCTGGTGACCCAGGTCGAGTCCGGCGCCCAGGTGATCGAGCGGCTGGCCGCGCAAAGCGAGCAGATCGAGGTGGTGCTGGACGTGATCCGCGGCATCGCCGAGCAGACCAACCTGCTGGCGCTCAATGCGGCCATCGAGGCGGCCCGGGCCGGCGAGAGCGGACGTGGCTTTGCGGTGGTCGCCGACGAGGTGCGGGCGCTGGCCAGCAAGACCCAGGAATCCACCGGCAGCATCCGGACCCACATCGCCGGTCTGCAGGAAGGCGCGCGCGAAGCTGTCGCCGCCATAGGCGCGGCGCGCCAGCAGGCCGGCAGCGGGCTGGCGGTGCTGCGCGACAGCAAGCGCATCCAGCAGGATGTCCACCGCGCCGTGGATCAGGTGCATGCCAGCATGACCACGGCTGCCCAGGCGGCCCAGCGTCAGGCGGAGGGCGCCGCGGCGGTACGCCAGCGGGTCGAGGTCATCCATGGCGAGACGCTGCGCGCAGCCGAATCGGTGGCGGCCACTGCGCACAGCAGTCGGACTCTGGCGGAGCTGGCCGCCCAGTTGCGCGGCAGTCTGGGGCAGTTCAAGGCGTAGGGGAGGGCCCCACGCCTTTTCGCGGGCAAGAAAAAACCGGCCGAAGCCGGTTTTTTCTGTTGCGTCCGATCCGGGATCGTCCGCTTGGTATTGGTGCCCAGGAGAAGACTCGAACTTCCACGGTGTTGCCACCGCTAGGACCTGAACCTAGTGCGTCTACCAATTCCGCCACCTGGGCCTGCAGTGCGACTTCTGGTCGCTTCCCGTCACCCTTGCGGGTTTCAGGATTAAAAAACCGGCTAGTACCGGCTTTTCGTCGACCGATCTGCAAATCGATCGACTATAATGAGTGGTGCCCAGGAGAAGACTCGAACTTCCACGGTGTTGCCACCGCTAGGACCTGAACCTAGTGCGTCTACCAATTCCGCCACCTGGGCACTCAAGGCGATGATTGCTCATCTCCGGCGTCGTGATTGCTCACGGCGTCGTGGGGCGGCACTTTACTCAGGGGGCGTTTGCTTGTAAACCCCTGCTGTGAAAAATATTTTATTGAGCATGCCAGGCTAACTATTGCGTGGTTTTCACGTTTCAATAGGCGCCATGGCAGTTCCTACCGAACCAAGACACAGAAGGTAACCCCAGACTGATGGCCGATTGGCAATCCCTCGATCCCGAGGCCGCCCGGGAAGCGGAAAAGTACGATAACCCCATTCCGAGTCGCGAACTCATTCTGGCTCATCTCGCCGATCGCGGCGCCCCGGCCACACGGCCACAGCTCGCCGAAGAATTCGGTCTCGTCACCGAAGACCAGCTCGAAGCCTTGCGGCGCCGCATGCGCGCCATGGAGCGCGACGGTCAGGTGATCTACACCCGCCGCGGTGCCTATGCGCCCATCGACAAGCTGGACCTGGTGCGTGGCCGCATCGCCGGCCATCGCGATGGCTTCGGCTTCCTGATCCCCGACGACGGCAGCGACGACCTCTTCCTCAGCCCGGCGCAGATGCGCCTGGTGTTCGATGGCGACATCGCCCTGGCGCGGGTCGCCGGCCATGATCGGCGCGGTCGTCGCGAAGGCGGCCTGGTCGAGGTGGTCACCCGGGCGCACGAGTCGCTGGTCGGGCGCTTCTTCCAGGAGAGCGGCCTGGCCTACGTGGTGCCGGACAATCCCAAGATCGGTCAGCAGGTGCTGGTGCCCGAGGGCAAGCACGGCGGCGCCGCTCACGGCCAGTTCGTGCAGGTGCGCATCGACGAGTGGCCCACCACCTTCCGCCAGGCCCAGGGCGAAGTGGTCGAGATCCTGGGCGACTACATGGCGCCGGGCATGGAGATCGAGGTCGCCCTGCGCAGCTACGACATCCCCAACGAATGGCCCAAGGCCGTCGAGAAGGAGGCTGCCAAGCTCAAGCCCGAGGTGGAGGAGAAGGACAAGCAGAAGCGCATCGATCTGCGCCAGCTGCCCTTCGTGACCATCGATGGCGAAGATGCTCGCGACTTCGACGATGCCGTCTATGCCGAGGCCAAGAAGTCCGGCGGCTGGCGGCTGTACGTGGCCATCGCCGACGTCTCCCACTACGTCAAGGTCGGCTCGGCGCTGGATGCCGAGGCGGAAAAGCGCGGCAACTCGGTGTATTTTCCCGAGCGGGTGATTCCCATGCTGCCGGAGGCGCTGTCCAACGGCCTCTGTTCGCTCAATCCCCAGGTGGATCGCCTGGCCATGGTCTGCGAGATGACCATCGCCGCTTCCGGGCGCATGACCGGCTACCAGTTCTACGAAGCGGTCATCCACTCCCATGCCCGTCTGACCTACAACAAGGTCTCGGCGGTGCTGGAACAGCCCAAGTCGGCCGAAGGCAAGCAGTTGCGCAAGCAGCTCGGCGACGTGGTGCCGCACCTGGAGCAGCTCTACAGCCTGTACAAGGTGCTGCTGGCCGCTCGTCATGTGCGTGGCGCCATCGATTTCGAGACCCAGGAAACGCGCATCGTCTTTGGCGCCGATCGCAAGATCTCGGAGATCCGTCCGACCCAGCGCAACGATGCCCACAAGCTGATCGAGGAGTGCATGCTGTGCGCCAACGTGGCCACCGCCAAGTTCCTCGAAAAGCACAAGGTGCCGGCCCTCTATCGGGTGCACGAGGCGCCGCCCCTGGAAAAGCAGACCAATCTGCGCCAGTTCCTCGGTGAGATGGGTCTGTCGCTGACCAAGGGCAAGGCCAATCCGGTGCCGTCGGACTACCAGGCGCTGCTGCAGCAGATCCGTGAGCGGCCGGATTTCCGGCTGATCCAGACGGTGATGCTCAGATCCCTGAGTCAGGCGGTCTACAGCCCGGACAACAACGGTCACTTCGGTCTCAACTACGAGGCCTACACCCATTTCACCTCGCCGATCCGGCGTTATCCGGATCTGCTGGTGCACCGGGCGATCCGCAGCGTCATCCGCTCCAAGCTGGAGACCAAGCACGTCAAGCGCGCAGGCGCGACGAGCATGGCCAAGGCGCGCATCTATCCCTACGACGAGTTGCGCCTGGATCAGCTCGGTGAGCAGTGCTCCATGACCGAGCGCCGCGCCGACGAAGCCACGCGTGATGTGTCTAACTGGCTCAAGTGCGAGTTCATGAAGGATCGCGTCGGCGAGACCTATGCCGGCGTCATTACCGCGGTGACCGGTTTCGGCCTGTTCGTCGAACTGTCCGAGGTCTTTGTCGAGGGCCTGGTGCACGTCACCGCGCTGCCGGACGACTACTACCATTTCGACAGCGTCCATCATCGCCTCTCCGGCGAGCGCAGTGGGCGCAGCTATCGCCTGGGCGATCCCATCGAGGTGGTGGTGGCCCGGGTCGACCTGGACGAGCGCAAGATCGACTTCGTGCTGCCGGCCTCGGCCGGCGCGCCGCGGGTCCGTGAAGAGCGCGAGCCGCGCCGCAAGCGTGACGGTCGCGGTCGTCGCCGCGAGGCGCCGGCAGCGGAAGACCAGGCCGTCGCCCCGACGCCGGAAGCCCCGGCCACCTCGGTGTCGCCGGAATTGCTGGAGCAGGCCGACAAGCTGTTGGGCAATACCGACGTCAAGCGCAGTCGTGCGGTGAAGCAGGCGCTGCTGGCGGAAGCCAAGGTCGAGGGCGGCAAGCCCAAGGCCAAGGGCAAGTCCGGCGGTCAGGACAAGGCCGGCGCCCAGGGCCAGGCCACGACTCAGGGCAAGACTGCCAAGGGCAAGGCCAGTGCCACGGCCAAGGCGCGTACCGCTCCGGCGAAGCGTCAAGCGCAGGGTGCTGCTGCCGAAGGCGCCGCTGCGGTGGAAGCCAAGGTCAAGAAGGCCAAGGCCGCTGCCGCCAAGAAGAAGTCGGCTGCCAAGCCCAAGGTCGAAGGCCAGGCCCAGGCCGCGGCCAAGAGCAGGACCAAGGCCAAGGCCAAGAAGCCGCATCGCAAGGGCCAGGCGCGCCCCAAGGATGACGCATGAGCCAGCTGGAAACCGTCTACGGTATCCACGCCGTGGAAGCGCTGCTGCGCTTCCACCCGCGGCGGGTGAAGCAGCTCTGGATCGCCGAAGGGCGGCGTGAGCCGCGGGTGGAGGCCCTGCTGGAGCTGGCCGCCGGTCAGCGCCTGGCGGTGGAAACCAAGCCGCGGGCGTTGCTCGACGAGCTGGCCGAGGGCGTGCATCAGGGCGTGGTGGCCCAGGTCAGCCCCAGCCAGGTCTGGGGCGAGGCCATGCTCGAGGAGTTGCTCGATCGGGCCGAAGGTCCGCCGCTGCTGCTGGTGCTCGATGGCGTGACCGATCCGCACAACCTCGGCGCCTGCCTGCGCAGCGCCGATGCCGCCGGAGCCCTGGCGGTGATCGTGCCCAAGGACAAGTCGGCCACCCTGACCGCCGTGGTGCGCAAGGTCGCCTGTGGGGCCGCCGAGGTGCTGCCGCTGGTGGCCGTCACCAACCTGGCGCGGACTCTGGAAAAGCTGCAGAAGCGTGGCCTGTGGATCGTCGGGACTGCCGGTGAGGCGACCCAGGAGATCTATGACGTCGACATGAGTGGGCCGACCGTGGTGGTCATGGGGGCCGAGGGCAAGGGCATGCGCCGACTGACCCGTGAGCATTGCGATCATCTGGCTCGGCTGCCCATGGCCGGCAGCGTCAGCAGTCTCAACGTTTCGGTGGCGACCGGGGTCTGCCTGTTCGAGGCCGTGCGTCAAAGACGCGCCTCTGCGCCCAGCTAGCCCGCGCTAAGAAACGTCTGGGTACCGACGCAGCGCGTATCGCACTATACGAATCGCGCTGCAGTGCGCAGAATATCGGCCTCGCTCCGGGAATGCCGGGGCGAGGCCTGTCAACAAGAGGACGCCCGCGTGAGTCAGGAGATCCAGGAGCCGGTAGGCTTGCGAGTGCTGCTCGTCGAAGA
Organism: Pseudomonas oryzihabitans NBRC 102199; assembly: GCF_000730625.1. Lineage (GTDB taxonomy): Bacteria > Pseudomonadota > Gammaproteobacteria > Pseudomonadales > Pseudomonadaceae > Chryseomonas > Chryseomonas oryzihabitans. Next base: position 69,365 of record NZ_BBIT01000016.1, read on the forward strand.
CGATGCCACGCTGCGCATGCTGACCACCGAAGTCATCGAGGAGCTGGACCATCAGGTTACGGCCGTCGCCTCGGCGGAGGCCGCCCTCGAGTTGCTGCCGCAACGCGAACACGATGTGCTGTTCACCGATATCGGGCTGGGCGGCATGTCCGGCATCGAGTTGACCCGCCGCGCCCTGGCGATGGATCCGACGCTGCGCATCGTGGTCGCCTCGGGTTATGCCTTCGAGCGCGAGCCGGGGATGGAGGCGCGGGTCGGGGTGCTGATCAAGCCCTATGACCTGAACAAGATCCGCCAGGCCCTGGCCGACGTGCAACGCTGAGTGCCTGGGGCTGCCCGGCGGTCGCGTCGGTCATGCCTGCGGTTGCGCCCCCCGGCGCCCTTCTCTAGAATGTTGCCCCTTGCCCGGAGTGCGTCCGCATTCCGCAGGGCAAGTCATCCGAACTATTCACTCCTTGTCTGACCGCGTTTCCGCGGCAGGCTGCAACCCGTAAGGAGCATTAAATGCGTCATTACGAAGTCGTGTTCCTGGTTCATCCGGACCAGAGCGAACAGGTGGGCGGCATGGTCGAGCGCTACACCAAGGCTATCGAAGAAGACGGTGGCAAAGTCCATCGCCTGGAAGACTGGGGCCGTCGTCAGCTGGCTTACGCCATCGACAACGTTCACAAGGCTCACTATGTGCTCATGAACATCGAGTGCAGCGCCAAGGCCCTGGCCGAGCTGGAAGACAACTTCCGCTACAACGACGCCGTGATCCGCAACATGATCCTGCGCCGTGACGAGGCCGTCACCGGTCAATCCGAGATGCTCAAGGCCGAAGAAAACCGCAACGAGCGTCGCGAGCGTCGCGAGCGTCCTGCCGAGTCCGAGTCCGAGTCCGCCGAAGGCAACTCCGACGACGCCGACAGCGCCGAGTAATCTGGATCTAGCGAGGAATCATTGTCATGGCACGTTTCTTCCGTCGTCGTAAGTTCTGCCGTTTCACCGCCGAAGGCGTGAAAGAGATCGACTACAAGGATCTCAACACCCTGAAGGCCTACGTCTCCGAAACCGGCAAGATCGTCCCGAGCCGTATCACTGGCACCAAGGCCAAGTACCAGCGTCAGCTGGGTACCGCCATCAAGCGTGCCCGTTACCTGGCCCTGCTGCCCTACACCGACAGCCACGGTCGTTGATCGACGCCTGATCACGAATAACGGATAAACACGGCATGCGGCCTCTGGCTGAGTTCATCATGCGCGGCCGTACTCAAGCCACCCTCGTGGTGGTGCTGGGTGCAGTCGTGCCGCTGCTGTACTGGATGACCGCTGCCGGTGGCAGCCTGGTGCTGTTGCGCCGGGGACCTGCCGCGGCGGCCGGGGTGCTGGTCTGGGCCCTGTTGCCAGCGCTGTTCTGGCTGTATCTGGGTGATGCCAGCATCGTGCTGGTGTTGCTGGGTTCGACGCTGCTGGCGGCCATCTTGCGCCAGAGTCTGTCCTGGACCCGGGTGCTGTTGGCCAGTGTCCCCTTGGGGCTGGTCTTCGCCCTGGTGCTGGGCCAGGTCTATGCCGAGGGCATCGCGCAACTGGCGGAGGAAATCCGTCGGTTGCTGCCCCAGGTGTTGGGCCCGAGCGCGGCGCAGTTGCCGCCGGAAAAGCAGGCGCAGTTGCAGCAGTTGCTGCTGCCCGTGCTGACCGGCCTGATGGCGGCGTTCTTCCAGATCACCTGCCTGCTGTGCCTGATGCTCGGGCGCTACTGGCAGGCGGCGCTGTACAACCCCCAGGGGTTCGGTCGCGAATTTCGCGCCCTGCGTCTGCGTCCGGCCATCGCGCTCGGCCTCCTGGCCCTGCTGGTGCTGGCGCCGAACCTGGGCAGCGGGCTTGGCCTGCTGACCCCGCTGTGCAGCGTGCCGCTGGCCTTTGCCGGCATCGCCCTGCTGCACGGGCTGGTGGCGGCCAAGCGCCTGGCAGGATTCTGGCTGGTGGGGCTGTACGTGACGCTGTTGCTGTTCGGGCAGCTGATCTATCCGTTGTTGGTGATTCTGGCTGTGATCGATAGCGTGTTCGATTTCCGTGGGCGGTCCGCGCAAGAGCCGCAGGGGCCCGCGGACGGTGAAGGTTAAAAGTTAAGAGGAAAGACTCAATGGATGTCATCCTGCTGGAAAAGATCGCCAACCTGGGCAACCTGGGCGACAAAGTGAACGTCAAGGGCGGTTACGCCCGTAACTTCCTGCTGCCGCAGGGCAAGGCCACCGCAGCCACCGCTGCCAACGTCGAGGCTTTCGAAGCTCGTCGCGCCGAGCTCGAGAAGCAGGCTGCCGAGAAGAAGGCCGAGGCTGATGCCCGTGCCGCCAAGCTGGCCGACCTGACCGTTACCATCGCCGCCAACTCCGGCGACGAAGGCAAGCTGTTCGGTTCCATCGGCACCCGCGACATCGCCGAAGCCGTCAGCGCCGCCGGCGTTGAGCTGGACAAGAGCGAAGTTCGCCTGCCCAACGGCGCCCTGCGCAGCGTTGGCGAATACGATGTCGAAGTGCACCTGCACACCGACGTCGAAGCCACCGTCAAGGTCGTCGTCGTCGCTGAATAAGCGCGCCGTCGCCTGACTGGCGGACTTGCGCCCCGGCGCCGGTCTGTCGACAATCGGGCACGTCATTGCCAAGGCAGTGACGTGCCCTTTGTCTTTTCTGCCCTATCGAAAATCATTTCGCCGCCCGCAATGGGGGCCCAAGACCTGCGCATGAACGAGATTTCCCTGCCCGAGCAGTACGATCTGCAGACCGCTGCCCTCAAGGTCCCGCCGCATTCCATCGAGGCCGAACAGGCCGTGCTGGGTGGTCTGATGCTGGACAACAACGCCTGGGAGCGCGTGCTCGATCAGGTGTCCGATGGCGACTTCTATCGCCACGACCACAGACTCATCTTTCGCGCCGTGGCCCGTCTGGCCGAGCGCAACCAGCCGTTCGACGTGGTGACCCTGTCCGAACAGCTGGACAACGAAGGTCAGCTGCCCCAGGTGGGCGGCCTGGCCTATCTGGCCGAGCTGGCCAAGAACACCCCCTCGGTGGCCAACATCAAGGCCTATGCGCAGATCGTCCGCGAGCGGGCCACCCTGCGCCAGCTGATCGGCATCAGCGCCGACATCGCCGACAGCGCCTACAACCCGGAAGGCCGCGGCGCCAACGAGCTGCTCGACGAAGCCGAGCGCAAGATCTTCGAGATCGCCGAGGCGCGGCCGAAGTCTGGCGGGCCGGTCGGGGTCAACGACATCCTGACCAAGGCCATCGACCGCATCGATACCCTGTTCAACTCCAGCGATGCCATCACCGGCGTGTCCACCGGCTTCGCCGACCTGGACGAGAAGACCAGCGGCCTGCAGCCGGCCGACCTGATCATCGTCGCCGGCCGTCCCTCCATGGGCAAGACCACCTTCGCCATGAACCTGGTGGAGAACGCGGTGCTGCGCACCGACAAGGCGGTTCTGGTGTTCTCCCTGGAGATGCCCGCCGACTCCATCGTGCTGCGGATGCTCTCGTCCCTCGGCCGCATCGACCAGACCAAGGTGCGCTCCGGCAAGCTGGACGACGATGACTGGCCGCGGCTGACCTCGGCGGTCAATCTGCTCAACGACCGCAAGCTGTTCATCGACGATACCGCCGGCATCAGTCCCTCGGAAATGCGCGCCCGCACCCGGCGCCTGGTGCGCGAGCACGGCGACCTGGCGCTGATCATGGTGGACTACCTGCAGCTGATGCAGATCGGTGGCAGCAGCGGCGAGAACCGCACCAACGAGATTTCCGAGATCTCCCGCTCGCTCAAGGGCCTGGCCAAGGAATTCAACTGCCCGGTGGTGGCGCTCTCCCAGCTCAACCGCTCGCTGGAACAGCGGCCGAACAAGCGTCCGGTGAACTCCGACCTGCGCGAATCGGGCGCCATCGAGCAGGACGCCGACGTCATCATGTTCGTCTACCGGGACGAGGTGTACCACCCCGAGACCGAGTACAAGGGCGTGGCGGAAATCATCATCGGCAAGCAGCGTAACGGTCCGATCGGTACCACGCGGCTGGCCTTCATCGGCAAATACACCCGGTTCGAGAATCTCGCGCCCGGCAGCTACGTTTTCGAGGACGAATGATGGTCAAGGACAAGCTGAAGATCGCGGTCCTGCTCGGCGGCACCAGCGAAGAACGCGACGTGTCCATCGCCAGCGGTGCCCAGGTGGTGGCGGCGCTGCGCCGGCGTGGGCATCAGGTGGTGACCGTGGATGCCGCCCTGGGGCTGCTCGATGAAGACGCCGAGCGCGCCCTGCTGGAAGCCCGCGTCGGCCTCGAACCGCCGGAGCGGACCGCCCTGGTGCGGATGCGCGGCCAGGATGCCGGCGCGGTGCTCAGCCGTGCCCAGCTGGGCGACCAGGATCTGCTGTTCCTCGCCCTGCACGGCGGGACCGGCGAGAACGGCACCCTGCAGACCCTGCTCGACCTGGCCGAGTTGCGCTACACCGGCAGCGGCCGGGTGGGCAGCGCCGTGGCCATGGACAAGGACCTCAGCAAGCGGCTGTTCCGGGCCGCTGGCGTACCCACCGCCGACTGGCTGATGGCGCCGGTGGATGCCGCGACCGTGGCCGACACCCTGGGCTTTCCGGTGATCGTCAAACCCAGCCAGCAGGGTTCCACCGTGGGCCTGAGCAAGGTCAGCCGCGCCGAGGACCTGCAACCGGCCATCGAGCTGGCGCTGCGCTATGACCGCGAGGTGATGATCGAGCGCTTCGTCGCCGGGCGCGAGCTGACCGTGGGCGTACTGGGCGACCAGCCACTGGCGGTGGGCGAGATCGTCCTCGGCCAGAGTGGCGTGTTCGACTACACCAGCAAATACCAGCCCAAGGGCGCTGTGGAAGTCTTTCCGGCCGAGGTCTCCGCGGAGATCGCCGAGGAAGCGCGCCGGCTGGCCCTGGCCGCGCATCGGGCGCTCAAGCTCGACGGCTACAGTCGCGCCGACTTCCGCCTGGACGCCGAGGGACGGCTCTGGTGTCTGGAGGTCAACACGCTGCCGGGCATGACCGCCACCAGTCTGCTGCCGCAATCGGCCGCGGCCATGGGCATCGACTTCGACGAACTCTGCGAGCGCATCTGCCAGCTGGCCCTGCAGGACTGACCCCACGCAGCCGGCGCCGCTATCGCTTCGGGTGGTGGCGGCTGCGTCTCCCGTCGAAGCCGGATCCGGATCCGCCGCCATGCCCCAGACGCTCACCCCGGTGCAGACCCGGGCGCTGTTCCTTTCCGCACTGCTGCTGTTCGTCCTGCCCTTCATCCTGGTCGACTTTCCCTATGTCGATGACAACTGGCGCATCCAGCTGGAGAACGGCCCGGAGTGGCGCCAGCAGGGGCGGGTGCTCACCGAGGTCTTCTATCGGCTGCTGACCTTCAGCGGCAGTACCCTCAACCTCTTCCCCCTGCCGCTGCTGATCGCCTGCGCCGCCGCGACCTGGGCCCTGACCGATCTGGCCAGGCACTGCTTCGGCGCGCCGCGACCGACCCAGTGCCTGGCCCTGCTGCCGCTGTGGTTCTCGCCGTTCTGGCTGGGCAACCTGACCTACCAGTACGATGGCCCGACCATGGCCCTGAGTCTGGTGGCGGTGATCTATGCGGCGATCTTTCGCAGTCGTCACACCGTGCTGGCGCTGCTGGTGCCGGCGGCGCTGCTGGCGGCGGCCGTCGCTTTCTACCAGGTGGCCCTCAATGTCTTCGTCGGCCTCTGCTGCCTGGAGTTCATCCGCGCCGTGCAACGCCGCGAGGCCCCGGCGCAGGCCCTGCGGCTGGTGCTGCGCCAGGGCCTGCAGTTGCTGCTGGGTTGCGCCCTCTACTTCCTCACCGCCTATCAGCTGATGGCGACCACGCGACACGCCGGTGTGGGTGGCCAGGTGCTGCCCGAGCTCTGGCATCGGCTGGGCGAGGTGCTGCAGAGCGTCGGCCTGCTGGTCACCCCCGGCAATCTCTGGCTGTGGTGGCTGTTTGGTGGGCTGGCGGCGATCGGCTATGGCCTGGGCGGCCTGACCTATGCCCGCGCCTATGGCCGCCGGGCGCTGCTGCCCCTGCTGCTGTACGGCGCGACGCTGCCGGTGCTGGCCGCCTGCGTGGCCGGCATCACCCTGCTGTTCAGCGATTTCATCCTCGAGGCGCGCACCCTGATGGGCCTGGCGGTCATCCTGACCCTGGCCCTGCTGCTGGCCCACGACCTGCTGGAGCGCCTCCAGCCACGGCTGACCTGGCTGCTGGTGCTGCCCGTGCTGTGGATGCTGTCGCTGGCCTATGCCTATGGCCAGGTGCTCTCGGCGCAAAAGACCTTCGAGCGCGGTTTCGTCCAGGAACTGCACCATGACCTCAGCAGCCTTCCGGAGCTGCGGCCGCTCAAGCGGCTGCTCTGGACCGGAGGTCCGCTGGAGGTGGCCTGGCTGCCGCTGGCGCAGAAGACCTTCGAGCAGGTGCCGGTCCTGCCCTTCATCCTCGGCCTGTCGCCGGGCAACTTCATGATCGCCGAACGCCTGCTGGATCTGGGGGTGATCGACGATGCCGACAGCGACAGCTGCACCCAGCGGGTGGCCGTGCCCGGTGCCGCCACGCGACTGGTGGACAATCGCTTCTACGACATCTGGGCGGTGGGCGAGGACGGCTGCATCATCATGAAGCCGCAAAGGCCCTGGGTGCCGTTCGAGTAGGGAGGTAGGTTGGGCTGAGACGGCTCCATCGTCGAAGCCCAACGATCGGTGCCTACCCCAGGTGTTGGGCTTCGCTTGCGCTCAGCCCAACTACCCGTAGCGATCAGCCGCGGCGCAGCCGGTAGCAGAGGAACAGGAAGGCCAGCCAGACCGGGATGGCATAGACCGAGACGGCGATGCCGGGGATGCGCAGCATCAGCACCAGGATCATGCCGACGAAGGCCAGGCACAGCCAGTTGGCGAAGGGCGACCAGAAGGCCGGGAAGTGCGAGGTGCGCCCGGCCTGGCGCTGGGCGGCGCGGAATTTCAGGTGGGTCAGGCTGATCAGCGCCCAGGCGATCACCAGCGAGGCCACCACCAGCGACATCAGCAGCTCCAGGGCATTCTGCGGCAGCAGGTAGTTGACCACCACGCAGAGCAGGGTCACCGCCGAGGACACCGCGATACCCAGCAGCGGCACGCCACGGCGATTGGTGCGCAGCAGGGCGCGCGGGGCGTCGCCCTGTTCCGCCAGGCCGTAGAGCATGCGGCTGGTGCAGTAGACGCCGCTGTTGTAGACCGACAGCGCCGCGGTCAGCACCACGAAGTTGAGCAGGTGAGCGGCGGTGTCGCTGCCGAGCAGGGCGAAGGTCTGCACGAAGGGACTGCCGGCGTAGTCGTCACCGCCGGCGCCGATGCTGCGCACCAGTTCGTCCCAGGGATGCAGCGACAAAAGGATGGTCAGGGCGCCGACATAGAAGATCAGGATGCGCCAGACCACCTGGTTGATGGCCTTGGGGATCACGCTGCGCGGCTGGTCGGCTTCGGCGGCGGTGATGCCCACCAGTTCCAGGCCGCCGAAGGAAAACATGATGATCGCCAGCACGGCGAACAGACCGCTCCAGCCGTTGGGCAGGAAGCCGCCATGACTCCAGAGATTGCTCACCGAGGCCTCGGGACCGCCGCTGCCACTGACCAGCAGCCAGAGCCCGAAGGCCATCATGCCGAGGATGGCCACCACCTTGATCAGCGCGAACCAGAACTCGGTCTCGCCAAAGGCCTTCACGTTGAACAGGTTGATGGCGTTGACCAGCACGAAGAACACCAGGGCGCTGGCCCAGGTCGGCACCTCGGGCCACCAGTACTGCACGTACTTGCCCACCGCGGTGAGCTCCGACATGCCCACCAGCACATAGAGCACCCAGTAGTTCCAGCCGGAGAGAAAGCCCGGGAAGCGGCCCCAGTAGCGACTGGCGAAGTGGCTGAAGGAGCCGGCGACGGGTTCCTCGACGATCATCTCGCCGAGCTGGCGCATGATCAGGAAGGCGATGAAGCCGGCGATGGCGTAGCCGAGGATCATCGCCGGACCGGCGGATTTCAGCACCCCGGCCGAGCCGAGGAACAGACCGGTGCCGATGGCTCCGCCGAGGGCGATCAGCTGGATATGACGATTCTTCAGGCCGCGCTGCAACTGGCCGGCGGCGGGTTGGGGCTGGGACATGGACGGGGGCGTCTCGGTGGTGAAGGGGAGCGGGCGGCTATGGTAGCACTCCTGTCGAGTGAGGCCGCTGAGTGGGCTTTCCCTCACCCCCGCCCTCTCCCTGGGGGCGAGGGGGAAGAGCGTAGCGTGGCGGGGGTTGCCGGTGAGTCTCCCTGATGGCCCTCTCTCCCCAAGGGAAGGGGACAAATAGCTGCGCGGTGTGCTTTTGCCCCCTCTCCCCCGGGGAGAGGGTTGGGGTGAGGGCGGGTCCAGAGCCACCGTCGATAGCCAAAGGCAATCGATGTCCGGGGGCTGAACTGGTCATTTTTTGTGCTATTCTTCGCGCCCTCCTAAAAACCCCCCTTTCCCGGAAGCTGCCATGCAAGCCGCCACGCCGCTGTTCGACTATCCGAAATACTGGGCCGAGTGCTTTGGTCCTGCACCCTTCCTGCCCATGAGTCGGGCGGAGATGGAGCAACTCGGCTGGGACAGCTGCGACATCATCATCGTCACCGGGGACGCCTACGTCGATCATCCGTCCTTTGGCATGGCCATCATCGGCCGGCTGCTGGAGGCCCAGGGCTTCCGCGTGGGCATCATCGCCCAGCCGGACTGGCAGTCGAAGGACGACTTCATGAAGCTCGGCGAGCCGAATCTGTTCTTCGGGGTGGCCGCGGGTAACATGGACTCCATGATCAACCGCTACACCGCGGACAAGAAGGTCCGGTCCGACGATGCCTATACCCCGGGCAACGTCGCCGGCAAGCGACCGGATCGCGCCAGCCTGGTCTACAGCCAGCGCTGCAAGGAGGCCTACAGCCACGTGCCGATCGTGCTCGGCGGCATCGAGGCCTCGCTGCGCCGGATCGCCCACTACGACTACTGGCAGGACAAGGTCCGCCGCTCGATCCTGATGGACGCCACCGCCGACATCCTGCTCTATGGCAACGCCGAGCGGGCGGTGGTGGAGATCGCCCAGCGCCTGTCGCGTGGCGAGCGCGTCGAGTCCATCACCGATGTGCGCGGCACCGCCTTCATCCGTCGCGATACGCCCGAGGGCTGGTTCGAGGTCGACTCGACCCGCATCGACCGTCCCGGTCGCGTCGACAAGATCATCAATCCCTATGTGAACACCCAGGACACCGAGGCCTGCGCCATCGAGCAAGCCAAGGGTGAGGTTGAGGATCCCAACGAAGCCAAGGTGGTGCAGTTGCTGGAAAGCCCGCGCATGACCCGCGACAAGACGGTGATCCGCCTGCCGTCCTTCGAGAAGGTGCGCAACGACCCGGTGCTCTATGCCCACGCCAACCGGGTGCTTCACCTGGAAACCAACCCGGGCAACGCCCGGGCGCTGGTGCAGCGGCATGGCGACGTGGACGTCTGGTTCACGCCGCCGCCCATCCCCATGACCACCGAGGAAATGGACTACGTGTTCGGCATGCCCTATGCGCGCGTGCCGCACCCGGCCTATGGCAAGGAAAAGATCCCGGCCTACGAGATGATCCGTTTCTCGGTGAACATCATGCGTGGCTGCTTTGGTGGCTGCACCTTCTGCTCCATCACCGAGCACGAAGGCCGGATCATCCAGAATCGCTCCCATGACTCGATCATCCGTGAGATCGAGGAGATGCGCGACAAGGTACCGGGCTTTACCGGCGTGGTCTCGGACCTCGGCGGGCCGACCGCCAACATGTACCGCATCGCTTGCAAGGACCCGGAGATCGAGCGCCACTGCCGCAAGCCGTCGTGCGTGTTCCCCGGCATCTGCGAGAACCTCAACACCGATCACTCGTCCTTGATCGAGCTCTACCGCAAGGCGCGGGCACTGCCGGGGGTGAAGAAGATCCTGATCGCCTCGGGGCTGAGATACGACCTGGCTGTGGAATCGCCCGAGTACGTCAAGGAACTGGTCACCCACCATGTCGGCGGCTACCTGAAGATCGCGCCCGAGCACACCGAGCGCGGTCCGCTGGACAAGATGATGAAGCCCGGCATCGGCAGCTACGACCGCTTCAAGCAGATGTTCGAGAAGTACACCAAGGAGGCGGGCAAGGAGCAGTACCTGATCCCGTACTTCATCGCCGCGCATCCGGGTACCACGGACGAGGACATGATGAACCTCGCCCTCTGGCTCAAGCGCAACGGCTTCCGTGCGGACCAGGTGCAGGCCTTCTATCCCTCGCCGATGGCCACCGCCACGGCCATGTACCACTCGGGCAAGAATCCGCTGCGCAAGGTCACCTACAAGAGCGATGGCGTGACCATCGTCAAGAGCGACCAGCAGCGCCGCCTGCACAAGGCCTTCCTGCGTTACCACGATCCCAAGGGCTGGCCGATGCTGCGCGAGGCGCTCAAGGAGATGGGCCGTGCCGACCTGATCGGGCCGGGCAAGCACCAGCTGATCCCGGCCACCCAGCCGGTGGGCGACACCGGTTACCAGAGCGCGCGACGCAAGAATTCCACCCCGGTGGGCAGCAAGAAGGCCGGCACCGGCGCTGGGCGCATCCTGACCCAGCACAACGGCCTGCCGCCCCGCGCCAGCGACGGCAGCAAGGCCTGGGACAAGGGCCAGGAAGGCCAGGCCGCCGGCTACGCCAAGGGCGGTCCGCGCAAGAAGTCGCGGCGCCAGCCGAACATGCCGCGGTAGGGTTCTATCGCGGCCATGGGCCGCTCCTACAGAGAGCGATGCTTTTGTAGGAGCGGCCGCATCGGCGGACCGCCATGGCCGCGATTAAGATCTTGAATTGTCTTCATCACTCAAGGACGAGCGATGTCATCACGTCATGCGGCGCTACGCAGGGGCCGGGTTTCTCTGCCTGGCCAGCTGTATCTCCTTACCGCTACGACCGTGGAACGCCAGCCGCTTTTTTCCGATTTTCATCTGGCGTGTACGGCTGCCCGTACCTTTAGCGATCCTTGTCTGCTCAATGACGCCAGGCTGCTTGCCTGGGTGTTGATGCCGGATCACGTTCACTGGCTCATCGCACTTGGCGAACGTTTCAGCCTGGACGAGCTGGTGCTCCGTCTCAAATCAGCAAGCGCACGTCGGGTCAATGCGATCCGCAATACCAAAGGGGCTGTGTGAGCGTCGGCCTATCATGACCATGGTCTGAGAGCCGAAGAAGATGTCCAGGCGGTGGCCCGTACATCGTCGCCAATCCGGTAAGGGTGGGGTTGGTGAAGCGGGCGCGTGATTATCCGTTTTGGGATGCGGTGTGGTTGTAGATGGTTGCGCGGAAATTATCGCGGCCATGGGCCGCTCCTACGGGGCATATCGGAGCCTGTAGGAGCGGCCCATGGCCGCGATCAAACGTGCTATCAACCGCGCAATTCGGCGAAGTGGGCCTGCATGCGGTCGGCGTTGGCGCTGCGGCCGCTGAAGAGTTCGAAGGCCTTGACCGCCTGGAACACGGCCATGGTGCCGCCGTCCAGGGTGCGGCAGCCGAGGGCGCGGGCCTGGCGCAGCAGTTCGGTCTCCAGCGGGAAGTAGATGATTTCTGCGACCCACAGGCCGGGATGCAGCAACTCGGCCGGCAGTGGCATGCCGGGCAGCTTGGCCATGCCCACCGGCGAGGTGTTGACCAGGCCATCGGCGGCGGCTACCGCGGCGGCCCGGTCGGTGCCGACCGCGGCGCGCCCGGGGCCGAAGTGGCGGGTCAGGTTGTCCACCAGCGCCTGGGCGCGCTCGGCCTCGACGTCGAAGATGAACAGCTGGTCCACCCCCTCGGCGAGCAGGGCGTGGGCCACGGCGCTGCCGGCGCCGCCAGCGCCCAACTGCACTACCAGCCGCTTGGCCACGTCCGGCAGGCCGCGGCGAAAGCCTTCGGCGAAGCCCAGGCAGTCGGTGTTGTGGCCCACAGTGCGGCCGTCGGCCAGCACCACGGTGTTCACCGCGCCGATGCCGCGCGCCTCGGGGGAGAGGTCGTCGAGCAGCGGGATGATCGCCTGCTTGCAGGGAAAGGTGATGTTGAGACCGGTGAAGCCGGTGCGCTGGGCGGCCTGCAGCAGCTCGGGCAGGGCGTCGGCGGAGAGGCCGAGCACGTCCAGGTCGATCAGGCGGTAGAGGTATCTGAGGCCCTGGGCGTCGCCTTCGCGTTCGTGCATGGCGGGCGTCAGCGAAGCCTGGATGCCGGCGCCGATGAGGCCGGCGAGAATGGATTTGGGTGCTGTCATGGCGTTAGTTTCCCTGGTGGGCGATGAGGGCGCTGATGGCGGCGCGATACCCCTGGCTGCCGAGGCCGCAGATGACGCCGACGGCGATGCCCGAGACATAGGAATGGTGACGGAAGGCTTCGCGGCGATGCACGTTGGACAGGTGCACCTCGTAGACCGGCAACTCGCTGGCCACCAGGGCATCGCGGAGGGCCACCGAGGTGTGGGTCCAGGCGGCGGGATTGATCACCACCCCGGCATAGGCGCCGCGGGCCGCGTGGATCCAGTCGAGCAATTCGCCTTCGTGGTTGGTCTGGCGGAAATCCACCTCGTACCCCTCGGCGGCGGCGGTCTCGGCACACAGCCGGGCGACGTCGGCCAGGGTCTCGTGGCCGTAGGTGGCGGGTTCGCGGGTGCCGAGCAGGTTGAGGTTGGGTCCGTTGAGGACCAGGATGCGACGGGAGGACATGACAGCCTTCTCTCTTGGGGTCTTGCCGGGCAGGCGCTGCCCGGCGCTGGAGAGAAAATGTACCAGTCGGTTAATTTCGTCAATCGAGGCGAACGGGCGGGCGGCCGAGCAGGTCGCGGAAGCGTTCGATTATCGACCTTGGTGGCTCAGATCGCCACCAGTCCTCGTACCCCTTCGGCCTCCATGTCGGCGCCGCGACCGCGCTGGACGATCTCGCCACGGGACATCACCAGATAGCCGTCGGCCAGCTCGCTGGCGAAGTCGTAGAACTGCTCCACCAGCAGGATGGCCATGTCGCCACGCTTGGCGAGGTGGGCGATAACGGTGCCGATCTCCTTGATCACCGAGGGCTGGATGCCTTCGGTGGGTTCGTCGAGGATCAGCAGTCGCGGGCGGCTGGCCAGGGCGCGGCCGATGGCCAGTTGCTGCTGCTGGCCGCCGGAGAGGTCACCGCCGCGGCGCTGGCGCATTTGCCGCAGCACGGGGAAGAGTTCGTAGATGGACTCGGGCACCTCGCGGGCCTCGCGGGCGGGAAAGCGCGACAGGCCCATGAGCAGATTTTCCTCGACGGTGAGGCGCGGAAAGATCTCGCGGCCCTGGGGCACGTAGGCGATGCCGGATTGCACGCGCTGGTGCGGCTTGCGACTGGTGATGTCCTGGCCTTCCCAGGTGACGCTGCCGCGCTTGGCCGGGATCAGGCCCATGAGGCAGCGCAGCAGGGTGGTCTTGCCGACGCCGTTGCGGCCGAGCAGGCTGGTGACCTCGCCGATGGGGGCGTCGAAGGACAGGCCACGCAGGATGTGGCTGCCGCCGTAGTACTGATGGAGTTCGTTGACCTGGAGCATGGGGGCCTCGGGAAGGTTCTATCGCGGCCATGGGCCGCTCCTACGGATAGGGTGCCGCTCGTGGCCATGGCCGCGATGCGCATTCTCAAGTCTGGGGCGCTAGCGCCCCAGATACACCTCGATCACCTGTTCGTTGGCCTGGACCTGGTCCAGCGAGCCTTCGGCGAGGACGTGGCCCTGGTGCAGCACGGTGACGTGGTCGGCGATGCTGCCGACGAAGCCCATGTCGTGCTCCACCACCATCAGCGAGTGCCGGGGCACCAGCGACTTGAACAGCTCGGCGGTGAATTCGGTCTCGGCGTCGGTCATGCCGGCCACGGGTTCGTCGAGCAGCAGCAGTTGCGGCTCCTGCACCAGCAGCATGCCGATCTCGAGGAATTGCTTCTGGCCGTGGGAGAGCAGGCCAGCGGTGCGGCCGCGGGATTCCTGCAGGCGGATGGTGGTGAGCACCTCTTCCAAGCGGTCGCGCTGTTCGCCGGAGAGGCGCGCGCGCAGGCTGGCCCAGACCGACTTGTCGGTCCGTTGCGCCAGCTCGAGGTTTTCCCAGACGGTCAGGGCCTCGAACACCGTGGGCTTCTGGAATTTGCGCCCGATGCCGGCCTGGGCGATTTCCACCGGTTGCAGGCGGGTCAGGTCCAGGGTCTCGCCGAACCAGGCGCTGCCGCGGTCGGGGCGGGTCTTGCCGGTGATGACGTCCATCATGGTGGTCTTGCCGGCGCCGTTGGGGCCGATGATGCAGCGCAATTCGCCGACGCCGATGTAGAGGTTGAGGTCGCGCAGGGCCTTGAAGCCATCGAAGCTGACCTCGATGCCTTCCAGGCTGAGGATGGTGCCGTGGCGGGTATCCAGGCCCGTGCCGGCGCGATGGCCGAGACCGCTGGCTTCCGCGCCGATGCCGGCATCGAGCACTTCCGCGGCGGTGGGAGGTACGGGGGCGGCTTTCATGCGTCGCGCTCCTTCTTGATGAGGCCGATCACGCCACGCGGCAGATAGAGGGTGACGACGATGAACAGGGCGCCGAGAAAGAACAGCCAGTATTCCGGGAAGGCCACGGTGAACCAGCTCTTGGCACCGTTGACGATGCCGGCGCCGAGCACCGGGCCGATCAGGCTGCCGCGTCCGCCGAGGGCGACCCAGATGGCCGCTTCGATGGAGTTGGTGGGGGCCATCTCGCTGGGGTTGATGATGCCCACCTGGGGTACGTAGAGCGCCCCGGCCAGGCCGCAGAGCACCGCCGAGAGCACCCAGACGAACAGCTTGAAGCCGCGCGGATCGTAGCCGCAGAAGGTCACCCGGTTCTCGGCGTCGCGAATCGCCGTGAGGATGCGGCCGAACTTGCTCTGCGCCAGGCGCCAGCCCAGCCAGAGGCTGGCCACCAGCAGGGCCACGGTGAGCAGGAAGAGCACCGCCCGGGTGCCCTGGGCGGCGACCGGAAAGCCCAGCAGGGTGGTGAAGCCGGTGAAGCCGTTGTTGCCGCCGAAGCCGGTCTCGTTGCGAAAGAACAGCAGCATGCCGGCAAAGGTCAGCGCCTGGGTCATGATCGAGAAGTAGACGCCCTTGATCTTCGAACGGAAGGCGAAGAAGCCGAACGCCAGGGCCAGCAGACCGGGGGCCAGCACCGCCAGGCACAGCGCCCAGAGGAAGTGGTCGGTGCCGGCCCAGAACCAGGGATAGCGGGTCCAGGAGAGAAAGCTCATGAACGGCGGCAGACCGTCACCGGCGGCCTGGCGCATCAGGTACATGCCCATGGCGTAGCCGCCCAGGGCGAAAAACAGCCCGTGGCCGAGGGAGAGCATCCCGGCATACCCCCAGACCAGGTCCAGCGCCAGGGCGACGATGGCGTAGCAGAGGATCTTGCCCACCAGGGTGAGGGTGTAGGCCGAGACCTGGAAGGGGTTGTCGGCCGGCAGCAGGGACAAGAGCGGCAGGGCGATCAGCACGGCGAGGGCCAGGCCGAGCACGGCCAGGCTCAGGCGCGGGCCGACCTTCTGCACAGCGGTAAGCGCGAGTGGCTGGTTCAATCGATGACCCTCCCCTTGAGGGCGAACAGGCCCTGGGGCCGCTTCTGGATGAACAGGATGATCAGGCCGAGGATGAGGATCTTGCCCAGCACGGCGCCGATCTGGGGTTCGAGGATCTTGTTGACGATGCCCAGGCCGAAGGCCGCCAGCACGCTGCCGGCCAGTTGGCCGACGCCGCCGAGCACCACCACCAGGAAGGAGTCGATGATGTAGCTCTGGCCAAGGTCCGGACCGACGTTGCCGATCTGCGACAGAGCCACGCCGCCGAGGCCGGCGATGCCGGAACCGAGGCCGAAGGCGAGCATGTCGATGCGACCCGTCGGTACCCCGCAGCAGGCGGCCATGTTGCGATTCTGGGTCACGGCGCGCACGTTGAGGCCCAGGCGGGTCTTGTTCAGCAGGGTCCAGGTGAGGATCAGCACGAAGACCACGAAGCCGAGGATGATCACCCGGTTCCACGGCAGGAGCAGGTTGGGCAGCACCTGGATGCCGCCGGACAGCCAGGCCGGGTTGGCCACCTCGACGTTCTGGGCGCCAAACAGCACCCGCACCGCCTGGATCAGCATCAGGCTGATGCCCCAGGTCGCCAGCAGGGTCTCCAGCGGTCGGCCATAGAGATGGCGGATCACGGTGCGCTCCAGCGCCATGCCGATGGCGGCGGTGACGGCGAAGGCCACCGGCAGCGCCAGCAGCGGGTACCAGGCCAGCCATTCGGGCGCCAGGCGTTGCAGGGTCAGCTGCACCACATAGGTGCTGTAGGCGCCGAGCATCAGCATCTCGCCGTGGGCCATGTTGATGACGCCGAGCAGGCCATAGGTGATGGCCAGACCCAGAGCGGCCAGCAGCAGGATGGAGCCGAGCGACAACCCGGTGAAGGCCTGGCCGAGCAGGTCGCCCAGCAGCAGCTTGCGGTCCACCTGGGCAAGGCCGGTGGCAGCGGCCTTGCGGACGTCTTCGTTGGCTTCCACGGCCGGATCGAGCAGGGCCTGCAGGCGGGTCTTGGCCTGGGGCTCACCGGATTCGCCGAGCAGCCGCACCGCGGCCAGGCGCACGGCGGGATCGGGGTCGGTCAGCTGCAGATTGGCCAGGGCGGCGGCAAGGGCGCCTTTGACGTCCTTGTCGGCTTCGTTCTGCAGGCGCTTTTCCAGGAAGGCACGCTGCTCGGGCTTGGCCTCCTGGCGCAGGGCCTGGGCGGCGGCCAGGCGCACGCTGGCATCGGGCGACAGCAGCCCGCCGCTGGCCTGGGCGGCGCCGATGAGGATGCGCAGACGGTTGTTCAGGCGTACCGGCTTGGGTGTGCCGGTGGGAGGGGTGGCGTCGCCTTCGGCGGCGCTGTAGCTGTCGCCGGTCTTGTAGAAGGGCCGCTTGTCTTCATCGACATAGAAGCGGCCGTCCTGCAGTGCCTGGAGCACCGGGAGCTGGGCGGGATCGGGCGCGGCGGCCCAGTCCTGGAGGAGTTTGGCCTGGTCGTTGGCGCTGGCGGCGGCCAGGTCGGCGGCGGGGCCGGCCTGGGCGGTGCCCATGAGCAGCAACAGCAGGGGCAGTAGAAAAAGGCGTAGGGACATACTCGGCCTCGTGGGTGGGTAAAGGCTCCTGCCCGGCGTCTCCCGGGAGAGGGCGGGCGTGGCCTCGTTTCTGGTGCCGGCGTCCGGCGGTCTGGCCGGGTGCGCTGGCGGGCCCTCACCCCGGCCCTCTCCCAGGGGGAGAGGGGGCGGAGCGGAGCGTTGGTGGTGCGGGCGCTTCCGGTTCTGGCGGGAAGCGCCTTGGTCCTCTCCCTAGAAGAGCGGGGGAAGAGCTGTTGGCCTTGGAGCGCCTTTTGCCTTTACCCCGGCCCTCTGCCAAAGAGAGGGGAAGAACTGTTGGCTTCGGTGCGCCTGTTGCCCTCACCCCAACCCTCTCCCGGGGGGAGAGGGGGCAAGAGCGAGGTGCCACCTTGCAGGCTTCGCTCCCCTACCCTCGGAGTGAGGGGCCGGGAGTGAGGCGGGCCGTTACTGGCCGCTCTTCACCGGTTCGTCGGATTTCTTGTCGTTGCCGGGGATGTAGGGGCTCCAGGGCTGGGCGCGGACCGGGCCCTCGGTCTGCCAGACGACGTTGAACTGGCCGTCGTCCTGGACCTCGCCGATCATCACCGGCTTGTGCAGGTGATGGTTCTTCTCGTCCATCTTCACGGTGTAGCCGTCCGGCGCGGCGAAGGTCTGGCCGGCCATGGCCTTGCGCACCTTGTCGACGTCGGTGCTGCCGGCCTTTTCCACCGCCTGGGCCCACATGTGGATGCCGATGTAGGTGGCTTCCATGGGGTCGTTGGTCACGGCGGTCTGGTAGTTGGGCAGGTTCTTGGCCTTGGCGTAGGCCTTCCAGGCCTCGACGAACTTCTTGTTCACCGGGTTATCCAGCGACTCGAAGTAGTTCCAGGCGGCCAGCTGGCCCACCAGCGGCTTGGTGTCGATGCCGCGCAGTTCTTCCTCGCCCACCGAGAAGGCCACCACCGGCACGTCGGTGGCCTTCAGGCCCTGGTTGCCCAGTTCCTTGTAGAAGGGCACGTTGGAGTCGCCGTTGATGGTGGAGACCACCGCGGTCTTGCCGCCGGCGGAGAATTTCTTGATGTTGGCGACGATGGTCTGGTAATCGCTGTGGCCGAAGGGGGTGTAGACCTCTTCGATGTCCTTGTCCTGCACGCCCTTGCTGTGCAGGAAGGAGCGCAGAATCTTGTTGGTGGTGCGCGGATAGACGTAGTCGGTGCCCAGCAGGAAGAAGCGCTTGGCGGCCCCGCCTTCTTCGCTCATCAGGTATTCCACTGCCGGGATGGCCTGCTGGTTCGGCGCCGCGCCGGTGTAGAAGACGTTGGGCGACATCTCTTCGCCTTCGTACTGCACCGGGTAGAACAGCAGGCCGTTGAGTTCTTCATAGACCGGCAGGACCGATTTGCGCGAGACCGAGGTCCAGCAGCCGAAGGTGACCGCGACCTTGTCCTGGGTCACCAGCTGGCGCGCCTTCTCGGCGAACAGCGGCCAGTTGGAGGCCGGATCCACTACCACCGGTTCCAGCTTCTTGCCCAGTACCCCGCCCTTGGCGTTGATCTCGTCGATGGTCATCAGCGCCATGTCCTTGAGCGAGGTCTCGGAGATGGCCATGGTGCCGGACAGCGAATGCAGGATACCGACCTTGATGGTGTCCGCGGCGTGGGCGGCACTCCAGGGAAACAGACCGCTCATGAGCAGAGCGGACGCGGCAAGGGTGGTCTTCAGTAGTGGGCGGCGCTTCATGCGAAAGGCTCCTAAGCGAACGTGCGCTGTTGTTGGGCTGGACTGCTGGCCAGCCAGGGCGCCTTTTCAGGAACTGTGCCAGGCGTCGGCGAGACGCATAGGGACTGGCGCCTCGGCCTCGGCGGTGACTTCGCGGTCGGTCGCCCTGCACCGGTCTGGGGCTGGGCAGTGCCCTTGAATCGCGCCTTTGCACGATGCTGGTGCCTCTGGCTCGCGTTGCCTTTTGCGCAACATGAAAGTCCGAATGCCGTATTGGTGGTGATGCCTGGGGCCTCCCATACTCGATCGCCAAGGGGCCGGCCACCGGGTCGGTCACCGCCAATTCGAAGCAGAGGAACAAGGCATGGGCAGGCAGGTCGGGGTCATCGGACTCGGCAACATGGGCGGCAACATGGCGATCACCCTGGCGCGCAAGGGCGTGACCGTCACCGGACTGGATCCTTCCAGCGCCGCCTGCGAGCGGGTCGCCGCCCAGGGCGTGGCCATCGCCGGCGACCTGGCGGCCCTGGCCGCCAGCAGCGACGTCATCGTGCTGTCGCTGCCCAAGGCCGAGCATGTCGAGGCCGTGTGCCTGGGCGAGGCGGGTCTGGTCAGCCGCGTGCGACCGGGCACCGTGGTGGTCGACACCACCACCTCCACCCCGGAGACCAGTCGCCGGGTGGCGGCGGCCTTCGCCGAGGTCGGCGCCGACTTCCTCGATGCCCCGGTTTCCGGCGGCCCCGCCGGTGCCGCGGCCGGCACCATGACCATGGTGATCGGCGGCAGCGAGGCGGCCCTGGCCAAGGCGCTGCCGGCGCTGGAAGCCATGAGCGCGACCCGGGTGCATATCGGCGCCGTGGGTGCCGGCAACATCGCCAAGATCGCCAACAACCTCCTGGCCGCGGCGCACCTGATCACCACCGCAGAAGCCGTCACCATGGCCGCCCGTGCCGGCGTCGCCCCGGAAAAGCTGCTCGAAGGCATCAATGCCGGTTCCGGGCGCAGCGCCGCCAGCCAGGGCATGTTCCCCACCTGGGTGCTGAACAAGGCCTACGACTCCGGCTTCACCATGGGCCTGATGCGCAAGGACGTGGGCCTGGCCCAGCAGCTCATCGCCGAACTCGGCCTCGACCTGCCACTGGCCGCGGCTACGGCCCAGGCCTGGAAGGCCAGCGCCGAGACCCTGGCCGATGGCGAGGATTTCTGCGCCATCGCACGACGTACCAGCGAAGACCTGTTCGGCAAGGGGGAATGATCATGATGGACTCCAAGACACTGGAATTGCTCAAGCCCTTCTGGGGCGACCGCCAGCAGGTCGCCAGCTTTGTGGACGGCACCTTCGTCGACGGCAGCGGCGAGCGGATCACCGTGCGCAACGCCCATGACGACAGCCCCGCCTACAGCTACCCCGACGCCGACCTGGCCGTGGTCGAGCGCGCCGATACCGCCGCCCGCCGGGCGCGCGAGGAATGGCGCGCCCTGACCGCCCAGGCGCGCGGGCGCATCATCTACCGGGTCGGCGCCCTGATCCGCGAGGAAGCCGAGGTTTTGGCGCAACTGGAATCCCAGACCGCCAACAAGCCGATCCGTGATGCCCGCGTCGAGGTGCTCAAGGTCGCCGAGATGTTCGAGTACTACGCCGGCTGGGCCGACAAGCTGCACGGCGAAGTCATCCCGGTGCCCACCAGTCATCTCAACTACGTGACCTACGAACCCCTGGGCACGGTGCTGCAGATCACCCCCTGGAACGCGCCCATCTTCACCGGCGGCTGGCAGATCGCCCCGGCCATCACCGCCGGCAACGCGGTGATCCTCAAGCCGTCCGAGCTGACCCCGGTGACCTCGCTGCTGCTCGGCGTGCTGGTGGAACGCGCCGGCGCGCCCAAGGGCCTGGTCAACGTGCTCGCCGGCCAGGGTCATACCGTGGGCCAGCAGGTGATCGCCCATGCCGACATCCGCAAGGTGGTCTTCGTCGGCTCGCCGGCCACCGGCCGGCACATCGCCGCCGCCGCGGCCCAGCGCTGCATCCCGGTGGTGCTGGAGCTCGGCGGCAAGTCGGCCAACATCGTCTTCGAAGACGCCGACCTGGACCTGGCCGTGCGCGGCGCCCAGGCGGCGATCTTTTCCGGCGCCGGCCAGAGTTGCGTCTCGGGTTCGCGGCTGCTGGTGCAGGAATCCATCTACGAGCGCTTCATCCAGGCGGTGGCCCGCGCCGCCAGCCAGTTCAAGGTGGGTGACCCGAGCGATCCCGAGACCCAGATCGGTCCGATCCACAACGCCAAGCAATTCGCCCATGTGCGCACCATGGTGGAAGGCGCCCTGGGCGAGGGCGCGCGGCATGTCGCCAATGGCGTCGAGCCGCTGCCCGCCGGGACCGGCTACTACGTCAATCCCACGGTACTGGCCGGCCACAATGGCCTGAGCTGCGCCCAGGAAGAGATCTTCGGGCCGGTGGTGGTGGCCATTCCCTTCAAGGACGAGGCCGACGCCATCCGCATCGCCAACGACAGTCGCTTCGGCCTGGCCGGCGCGGTCTGGACCCGTGACGTCGGGCGCGCCCACCGGGTGGCCCGTGGCGTGCGCGCCGGCACCTTCTGGGTCAACGGCTACAAGACCATCCACGTCAGCTCGCCCTTCGGCGGCTATGGCGAGAGCGGCTACGGTCGCTCCTCCGGCCTCGACGCCCTGCGCGAATACAGCGAGGTGAAGAGCGTCTGGGTGGAAACCGCCGCCGTTCCCGCCGCCGGCTTCGGCTACGGCGCCAGCCTGGAGTAGCCCATGACCATTCACCAAGCGCTGCTGGACGACGCCCGCAGCTGGCGTCGCGATTTCCACGCCCATCCCGAACTGGGTTTCGCCGAGCACCGCACCGCGGCGCGGGTCGCCGAATTGCTGGAGGGCTTCGGCCTGGAGGTCCATCGTGGCCTCGGCGGCACCGGCGTGGTCGGGGTGTTGCGCCAGGGCGAGGGCCCGAGCCTGGGGCTGCGCGCCGACATGGACGCCCTGCCGATGCAGGAGGTGGGGGACGTCCCCCATCGTTCCACCGCCGCCGGGCGCATGCATGCCTGCGGCCATGACGGCCACACCGCCATCCTGCTGGCCACCGCGCGCCACCTGAGCGAAAACCGCGATTTCCGCGGCACCCTCTACTTCGTCTTCCAACCCGCCGAAGAGAATCTCGGCGGCGCCCAGAAGATGATCGAGGACGGCCTGTTCGAAAGGTTTCCGATGGACGCCATCTACGGCCTGCACAACTGGCCGGGGCTGCCGGCCGGCCAGGTGGTGGTCAATCCGGGTGCCATGATGGCTTCGCTGGACACCTTCGCCATCACCCTGACTGGCAAGGGCTGCCACGCGGCCATGCCCGAGCGCGGCCGCGATCCCATCGTCGCCGCGGCGGACCTGATCCTGCAGCTGCAGACCATCGTCGCCCGACGGATCTCGCCACTGGCGTCGGCGGTGGTCAGCGTGACCATGATGGAAGCGGGGGAGGCGATCAACGTCATCCCCGAGGTGGCGCGACTCCGGGGCACGGTGCGTTGCCTGGACGGCGCGGTGCGCGCCGAGGTGGAGCGGCTGATCGGCGAGATCGTCGCCCAGGCGCCGCTGGCCCAGGGCGTGCGCGGCGAACTGGAATTCACCCGCGGCTATCCCGTGACCCAGAACCATCCGGCCCAGGCCGCGCGGGTGCGTGAGGCGGCGGTAAGGGCCTTTGGTGCCGAGCGGGTCAGCGACGGCGTACCGCCATCCATGGCCTCCGAGGACTTCGCCTTTATGCTGGCGGCGCGTCCCGGCGCCTATCTCTGGCTGGGGGTCGACGGCGCCCAGCCCTCGGCGCCGCTGCACAACCCGGCCTATGACTTCAACGACGCCATCATCGAACCGGCCGTACGGTTGTGGGCCGAGCTGGTGCGCCAGGAACTGCCCGCCTGAGACGCCTTAGCGTCTGCTCAAAGGCTTGCGAGCTAGAGTCAAGCAAGGCGCAACGACCAACGGGAGTAACAGCCGAAGGCTGGCCCGGAGGGTGAGCGCTAGCGAATCAAAGGCCTGAGGAAGCGGAGTTTACTCATGGTAAATGAGCATTCCGGCCGGGCTGGCGACCCAGGGCCTTTTCAACGCAGTTTGGCCGACGCGCAGCTGGCTTTGGGCAGGCGCTCAGCGAAAGGCGGTCATCTGTTGCACCAGGCTGGTCCGCAACTCGTCCGCGGCGCGGCTGAGCTTGCGGCCCAGGCGGGTGACCAGCTCGACGTGGGCACGGGCGAAGCCGGGATCGGCCAGGGGCAGGGCGCGCAAGGCGCCGCTGTCCAGTTCCTGGGTCGCGGCGAACAGCGGCAGGAGGGTGACGCCGCCCTGCTGGGCATAGTGCTTGAGCAGGGCGAAGGTGTTGCAGGTCAGGGTCGGCGCCAGGCGCTGGCCGGCGGCCTGCTCCACAGCGTCGAGCATCTGGCGGATACCGTAGGAGATGTCCGGCAGCGCCAGGCGATGCTGGCCCAGCTCCGTCAGGGTCACGGGGCCCTGGGTCGCGGCCAGCGGATGCTCCGGCGCCACCATGGCATAGAGCGGCTGCCCGCGGCTGCCATGCACCCGCAGGTGCGGATCGCGCGGCGGATTGAACACCAGCCCCAGTTGCGCCTCGTCTTCCATCACCTGGCGAATCACCTCGTTGGTGCCCACCACGTTGACCCTGACCTCGATCTCCGGATGCCGCGCGGAAAAGTCGCCCAGGCTGCGCGACAGGTCGCCGATGAAGCCTTCGCCGATGGCCAGCACCACGCGACCGGTGCGCAGCCCCTGCAGATCGGCGATGGCGTCTCTCAGCCCGTCGAGCTGGGTCTGACGCTGGCGGAAGTAATCCAGTACCAGGCGCCCGGCCTCGGTCGGGGTGATGCCGCGGCGGTGGCGCTCGATCAGGTCGACGCCCAGTTCCGCCTCGACCTGGGCGATCTGCCGGCTGACTGCGGACGGGGCGATATCCAGGGCGTCGGCGGCGGCGCGCACGCTGCCCAGCCGCACCGCCTCGACGAAATAGTGCAAGCGTTGTTCGTGAATTCCACGCATCCGTGTGTTCTCGTAAAGGCAACGGAAAAGGCCATTTCCAGTATTGGAGAGAGAACAGGGCGCTGTCCATACTCGGGCCAAGACCACGGCCGCCCCGGCCTGGCCGAGGCCCGCGACGCAGAGCCCCGGAACGGCGCAGAACCCCGCGCGAGACCCTGTCCGCGGCGGGCTTCCAGCCTCCGGTACGCCAGCCGTGCGACCTCGACCAGACCTCCAGAACGACCGGGTCGCGCTCCCTCGCGGAGCCCTTTTCTGCCCAGCGGGCTTCGCCGCTCGCGACTGCCAACCATACCAACAACCGAGCCCGCGAGCGGGCCGCAGGGGGAAGAATGAGCGCCAATCCGACGCTGGCCGTGGGCCAGGACCGAGCTGTCAGCGATACCGTGAAACTCTATTTCTGGGCGGCGCTGGTGCTGCTGATCGCCGAGCTGATCGGCTCGGTCAGCATCCCGCTGGGCCCGGGCAAGGTGGTGCTGTTGCCGATGATCTGGGCGCTGCTGCTGGGCGCCGCCATTGGCCTGGCCAGCACGCGACTGCCGCAGGGCCTGAGCGTCAGCCGTAGCGCCCAGGTGCGCTCGGCGGCCATCCTGCAGTACGCCTTGCTGATCTTCATCGCCAAGCTCGGCCTGGTGGTGGGCGGTTCCCTGCCCACGGTGATCGCCGCCGGCTGGGCGCTGGCCTTCCAGGAGCTGGGCCATTTCGTCGGCACCATCCTGCTCGGCCTGCCCGTGGCGCTGCTGCTGGGCATCAAGCGCGAGGCCATCGGCGCCACCTTCTCCGTGGGGCGCGAACCGAGCCTGGCGATCATCGGCGAACGCTACGGCATGGACTCCCCGGAAGGCCGCGGCGTGCTCGCCGAGTACCTCACCGGCACCCTGATCGGCGCGGTGTTCATGGCCATCGTCGCCGGCTTCATCGCCAGCCTCAACATCTTCCACCCCTATTCGCTGGCCATGGGCGCCGGCATCGGCTCGGGCAGCATCATGGCCGCCGCGGCCGGTGCGGTGGCGGCCCAGCAGACCCCCGAGGTGGCCAAGGAGGTCATGGCGCTGGCCGCCGCGGCCAACCTCATCACCACCACCCTGGGTACCTATTTCACCCTGTTCATCTCCCTGCCGCTGGCGGTCTGGGGCTATCGGGTGCTGGAGCCGCGCATCGGCCGGACGACCAAGGCCTCCTTCGCCCAGAGCGCGGTAGACCAGACGGTGGTGGACGAGCCGGTGGAGCTGGGCTGGTCGGGACGCCTGAGTGCCTGGTTCGCCGCGGCCGGCCTGGCCCTGCTGGGTACCTTCGTGGCGACCAAGACGCTGCCGGCTGCCGCCCTCATCGCGGTGGCGCTGATGATCGGTGCGGCCGTCGTCGGCGAGCTGCTCTGCCAGCTGTTCCGCCGCAAGGTGCCGGCGGTGTGCTGGGTGTCGCTGGTGGCCATGTTCCTCACCTCGCCCTGGTGCCCGCTGGCACCGCAGATCACCGCCGCCGCCAACAGCGTCGGCGTGTTGGCGGTGATCACGCCCATGCTGGCCTTCGCCGGCCTGTCCATCGCCAAGGACATCCCGGCCTTTCGCCGGCTGGGCTGGCGCATCGTGGTGGTCTCCCTGACCGCCGGCTTCGGCACCTTCATCGGCGCCGTGTTCATCGCCGAACTCTTCCACTGATCCGCCCCGCACGCACCGGGTCCCCGGTGCGCCGCTTCCCGCTGCCGTACCGCACCGCCGTCCGATCTCTCCGTTTCTCGCATTTCGTGTGTCGCAGCTCCCAGCCTTGAGGGTTGGACGCTCGCTGTCGTCCGTGGACGATCACCGGCGCTTGAGCTGCGCCCCGAGTTGCAGTATCTATGATGGAAAATTAACAAAAACCGTTAATTTAATAACATCAAGAAAAACGGAGGCGCGCTCGGCATGGGCAAAATCGCGGTCATCGGCAGCAACATGGTCGATCTCATCACCTATATCGAGCGACTGCCCGTCCAGGGCGAGACGCTGGAAGCGCCGGACTTCGCCCTCGGCTGTGGCGGCAAGGGCGCCAACCAGGCGGTCGCCGCGGCCAAGCTGGGCAGCGAGGTGCTGATGGTGACCAAGGTCGGCGACGACCTCTTCGCCGACAACACCCTGGCCAACTTCCGCCGCTTCGGCATCGACACCCGCCACGTGACCCGCGCGCCCGGGCGCTCCAGCGGCGTGGCGCCGATCTTCGTGCAGCCCGATTCGCACAACAGCATCCTCATCGTGAAGGGCGCCAATGCCGCCCTCGGTCCGGCCGACATCCAGGCCGCGGAAGCCGATCTGCGCGACTGCGCGCTGATCGTGCTGCAACTGGAGATCGCCCTGGAGACCGTCTATGCCGCCATCGACTGCGGTCAGCGCCTGGGCATCCCGGTGCTGCTCAATCCGGCGCCGGCGGTGGCCGACCTGAGCGCCGCGCACCTCGCCCGGCTGGACTACTTCGTCCCCAACGAGACCGAGCTGGCCCTGGTCAGCGGCCTGCCGGTGGCGGATCGCGACAGCGCCTTCGCCGCGGCGCGGGTATTGGCCGGTCGCGGCATCCGGCACGTGGTGGTCACCCTGGGCGCCGCGGGCGCGCTGTACGTGGGCGAGGAGGGCGAATTCAGCCTGCCCGGCCAGCGGGTGGCGGCCCTCGACACCACCGGCGCCGGCGATGCCTTCATCGGCTGCTTCGCCCACGGCCGCGTCCAGGGCCTGGGCCTGCGGGAGGCCATGCAGCGGGCGGTGGCCTATTCGGCGCTGTCGGTCACCGGGCGCGGCACCCAGACCTCCTATCCCGAGGCCGCGGTCTTCGAAGACTACCTCGCTTCCCTGGATCTCTGACCCGCGCGCGGCGATCCCCCACCCTGGCACCTCTACGGAGAACAACAATGAGCCAGTCACCCCTGCGGCCCAGTGCCGACGGCTACTACCTGAACCGCACGCCGTGGTTCGCCTTCATCCTGCTGTGCTGCATCTTCGCCCTCTGGGCCGCGGCGGCGAGCATGAACGACGTGCTCATCGCCCACTTCAAGAAGGCCTTCCTGCTCAGTGACTTCCAGACCGCCTTCGTCCAGTCGGCCTTCTATCTCGGCTATTTCTTCCTGGCCCTGCCGGCCGCGCTGATGGTGCGACGCTTCAGCTACAAGACGACCATCCTCTTCGGCCTGTTCCTCTACATGGTCGGCTGCCTGCTGTTCTTTCCCGCCGCCTCCATGGCCAAGTACGGCATGTTCCTGCTGGCGCTGTTCGTGATCGCCGCCGGGCTGTCCTTTCTGGAGACCGCCTGCAACACCTATTCGACCCTGCTCGGGCCGCGCGAGACCGGCACCCGTCGGCTGAACATCTCCCAGACCTTCCACCCCTTCGGCGCCATGACCGGGGTCTATGTCGGCAGTTTCGTGATGTTCAAGGAGGGTGACGCCAGCCAGGCGCAGCTGCTGCAGATGAATCCCGCCGAGGCCGCCGCCCAGCAGTTGCAGATGATCCAGGCCACCCTGACGCCCTACCAGTGGATGATCGGCGTGCTGGTGCTGATCTTCGTGCTGATCGCCTGCACCCGCTATCCGGCCTGCAAGGGCAACGAGCGCGTACGCAGCGAGGGCGACGGCGTCGCCGCCAGCCTGGGTCGGCTGCGACGCAATCCGCGCTTCGTCTTTGGCGTGCTGGCGCAATTCCTCTACGTCGGCGCCCAGGTCGGCGTCTGGAGCTTTACCATCCGCCTGGCCATGCAACTCGGCGGCATGAACGAGCGCAGCGCCTCCTGGTTCCTGCTCACCACCTTCGCCGCCTATTTCGTCGGCAAGCTGATCGCCAACCTGCTGATGCGCCGCTGGCATCCGGCCAAGGTGCTGGGCGTCTACGGGGTGCTGTGCATCGCGCTGCTGGCCTACACCATCCTGGTGCCCAACATCACCGCGGTGTACGCCGCCGTGGGCGTGAGCATTTTCCTTGGCCCCTGCTGGCCGACCATCTATGGCCTGACCGTCGACGGCATCGGCCGGGACACCGAATTCGGCGGCTCGCTGCTGGTGATGAGCATCGTCGGCGGCGGGGTGATCCCGATCTTCCAGGGCCTGCTGTCGGACTACACCGGCGGCAACATGCAGCTGGCCTATTCGGTGCCGCTGCTGTGCTTTACGGTGATCGTCGCCTACGCCCTCTATTGCCTGCGTCACCCGGCCAGCGAACGGCTGCCGGTGGGCGCCGCCCAGACCGCCTGAGGAGGGCGCCGTCATGTCCGTACGCCTGCCCCTGCAGCCTGAGCAATTCACCGCCGACGAGCGCACCCTGCTCGCCAGCGACGCCTTCCAGGTGCGCGCCTGGACCTATCCCTCCGGGGTGCGCGCCCTGGCGCTGGAGAATCGTCGTGGCCGCCTGGTGGTGCTGCCCTACCAGGGGCAGATGATCTGGGACGCCAGCTTCGACGGCTGCCGCCTGACCATGCCGGGGCTGTTCGACCAGCCGCGGCCGACCCGGCGGATCATCGAGACCTATGGCTGCTTCATGTTCCACGCCGGGGTGCTGCGCAACGGCTGCCCGGCGCCGGAGGACAGCCACGAGTTGCACGGCGAGCTGCCCTGCGCGCCGCTGGACGAGGCCTGGCTGGAACTGGGCCAGGACGCGGAGGGCGATTTCCTGCGCCTGGGCGGCCGCCACGACTACGCCATGGGCTTCGGCGATCGCTATCGCGCCCAGCCCCGCGTGACCCTGAGAGCGGACAGCGCGGTGTTCGAACTGGGCCTGGAGGTGGAAAACCAGGCCGGCCAGCCCATGGACCTGATGTACATGGCGCACATGAACTACGCCTATGTGCCCGGCGGACGCTTCCATGAGCCGCTCGGGGTGGCCCGCACCCGGGTGCGCACCAGCGTGCCGGCCCATGTGCGGCCGACCGCCGACTGGCAGGCCTTCATCGCCGCACTGGCGGAAGACCCCGAGCGACTGCGGGTGCTGGATGCGCCGGCGCGCTACCAGCCGGAGATCGTCAGTTTCATCGATGCGCCGGGGACCGACGCGGCGGGGGAGGCGCATTTCCTGCTGGAGCATCCGGGCGGCGCCGCCTTCTACACGGCCTATCGCCCGCAGGACTTGCCCCATGCCACGCGCTGGGTGCTGCACAACCCCGATCAGCAGGTGGCGGCCTTCGTGCTGCCGGCGACCTGCGAACCGGAGGGCTATCTGGCCGAGACGACCAAGGGGCAGGTGCAGCAGCTGCAACCGGGAGAGCGTCGCGCCTTCAGCGTCAGGACCGGCTATCTCGCCGCCGCCGAGCGCGAGGCGCTGCTGACGCGCCTGGCCGACCCGGCGCGGATCAGGTAAGCAGTTGCGCGCCGTTCGCCTCGATCCGCTCGCGATAGCTGCGCGGAATGCGTCCGTCACTGACCACCAGGTCGAAGTCGCCGAGCGCCGCGAAATGCGCGGCGCGCACCACGTCGAACTTGGTATGGTCGACCAGCAGGAGCCGCTGCTGGGCCTGGCGCAGGACCTTCTGCTTGACCTCGACCTCGTTGAAGTTGAAGCAGGTGACGCCAAAGTCCGCGCTCACCCCGGCCGCCGAGACGAAGGCATGGGTGAGGCGCACGCCATCGAGCACCCCGGTCTCCAGGCGACTCTCGAAGATCTGGTTCTTGCGCTGGAAGGTGCCGCCGCAGACCACCAGGGTGCAGTTGACCTTCTGCTGCAGCTTGAGCAGCACATTGAGCGAATGGCAGACGGCGGTGAATTCCAGGTCATCGGGAATGAAGTCCACCACGAAGGGCGTGGTGGTCCCGCAATCGAGGAAGACGGTGTCGCCGGCGCGGATCTGCGCCGCGGCCAGCCGACCGATGCGACGCTTTTCCTCGACCTGGCGCAGGTCCTGTTCCACCACCTGGTAGCCGGGCGCCTCGCTGCCGCCGACATCGCGGGTGACATGACCGCCGAGCAGGCGAAGGCCGTCCGGCGGGAGCCGCAGGTCGCGTCTCAGGGTCATTTCCGAGACACCCAGCAGCTGGGCCATCTCGCGCAGGTGAATGGCGTGCTGATCCTGCAGCGCCTGGTGCATCAGCTTGAGCCGAGCGGCTTTCTTGCTATCCATGAGGGGTGCGCTAGGGGAGTCCGACTAGAGGTGCAGGCCGCACCAACCAAGAATTCTGATCCGATCATACGCTACCCGTGCCTGAGGAGGCCCCATGCAGCTTGAACCCGGCGAACTCGCCAAGACCATCGACCACACCCTGCTCGCCGCCGACGCCCGCCGCGCCCAGATCGACCGCCTGTGCCAGGAGGCGCGCACCCATGGCTTCTATTCGGTGTGCGTGAATTCCGCCCAGGTCCCCCATGCCGCGGCGCAACTGGCCGGCAGTGCGGTCAAGGTCTGCGCGGTGGTGGGCTTTCCGCTCGGCGCCGGGCTGAGCGCGGCCAAGGCCTTTGAGGCCGAGCAGGCCATCGCCGCCGGGGCCGGGGAGATCGACATGGTGCTCAACCTCGGCTGGCTCAAGGATGGCCTGCTGGAGGAGGTGTCCGCCGATATCGCCGCGGTGCAGGCCGCCTGTGGCGCGGTGCCGCTCAAGGTGATCCTGGAGACCGGTCTGCTCGACGATGAGCAGAAGCGCCAGGCCTGCCGGATCTGTCGCGACCTCGGCGTCGCCTTCGTCAAGACCTCGACCGGTTTCGGCCATGGCGGCGCGACCCTGGACGATGTCCGCCTGATGCGCGAAGAGGTGGGTCCGGAAATGGGCGTGAAAGCCTCCGGCGGCGTGCGTGACCGCGCCACCGCCCAGGCCATGCTGGACGCCGGCGCGACCCGCCTGGGGACCAGCTCGGGCGTGGCCATCGTCAGCGGTGGCGAGGGTGGGGCGGGGTATTGAGCTCCGGAAATCGCCGTCATTTCTCTCTAGGGTAGGGGTGTTTTATCGCGGCCATGGGCCGCTCCTACAGGCTCCGATGTAACCGTAGGAGCGGTCGCTACGGCGCACCGGCATGGCCGCGATAAAGGCATTTGATGACTACCCCGGCCCCTGCCGATAAAGCTTGGAATCGCTGAAATCCCCTGGCGCCAGCACCTCGCCGACCAGGATCAGCGCGGTGCGGCGGAAATCCTTGTCCCGCGCCCGTTCGACGATGTCGGCCAGGGTGCCCCGGACGCTGTCCTGGTCCGGCCAGCTGGCGCGGTGGACGATCGCCACCGGGCAGCCGGGGCCGTAGTGCGGCAGGAGGTCGGCGACGATGCGCTCCAGCTGGCCGACGCCGAGGTGGATGGCCAGGGTCGCGCGATGCCGCGCCAGGTCGGCCAGCGCCTCGCCTTCCGGCATGGCCGTGCGGCTGGCGTAGCGGGTCAGGATCACCGTCTGGCTGACCCCGGGCAGGGTCAGCTCGCAACCCAGCAGGGCGGCGCAGGCGGCGGTGGCGGTGACGCCGGGCACGATCTCATAGGGAATACCCAGCGCCTGCAGGCGGCGGATCTGCTCGCCGATGGCGCCGTACAGCGAAGGATCGCCGGAATGCACCCGGGCCACGTCCTGGCCGCGGGCATGGGCGGCGGCCAGATGGCCGACGATGGCGTCCAGGTCCAGGCGGGCGGTGTCGATCACCGTCTCGGCCTGGTGACCTTCCAGCACCGCGGGCGGCACCAGGGAGCCGGCATAGAGGATCACCGGGCACTGGCGGATCAGCCGCTGGCCCTTGACGGTGATGAGGTCGGGATCGCCGGGGCCGGCGCCGATGAAATGAACGGTCATGGGGTTTCCTCGGCCAGGGCGGCGAGCAGGTCGGCGACGCTGGCGAATTCACGATCGACGCTGGGCAACGCGGGGCGGCGCAGGATCAGCACCGGCAGACCCCGCTCGCGGGCCACCTGCAACTTGGGCTGGGTGGCGGCGCTACCACTGTTCTTGCTGATCAGCACATCGAAGTCACCCTGGGCGAACAGCACGCGCTCGGCCTCCAGGGCGAAGGGACCACGGTCGGCGATGATCCGCGCCCGTGCGTGGCCGGGATGGGCGTCGAGCAGGCGCAGGGTCCAGAACTGGTGGGGCGGGATTTCCGCGAGGTGCTCCAGGGATTCGCGACCCAGGGTGAAGAAGGGGCGGGTGAAGGGCGCCAGGGTGGTCTGGAGTTCGCTCCAGTCGGCCACCTCGCGCCAGTCGTCGTCGGGACCAGCCTGCCAGCCGGGGCGGCGCAGGGCCCAGCAGGGGATACCGGCCTGGGCCGCGGCCAGGCCGGCGTTGTGGCTGATCCGGGCGGCGTAGGGATGGGTGGCGTCCAGCAGCAACTCGATGCCTTCACTGTGGAGAAAGGCGGCCAGCCCCGCGGCGCCGCCATAGCCGCCGACCCGCACCTGGCAGGGCAGGTCCTGGGGCACCCGACCGAGACCGGCGAGGCTGTAGAGGGCCTCGGCCGGCAGCGTGCGGGCGATGGCCAGGGCTTCGGTGGTGCCGCCGAGCAGAAGGATCTTCATGGGCGGTCTTCCCCCGGAGCGGCGGAGGTTTCGTCATGCATGGCGCGCCCTCACCCCCGGCCCCTCTCCCCGAGGGAGAGGGGAGGAAAGGCGGTGCCGGGGGGCGAGCGGCGGAGTAGGGGTATTGGTCTCGCAGGCGGCTTTCCCGCTGGTCATTGCAGCGTGCTCAGCAAGAGTCGCGGGCGTCAGCCCGGACGCCAGACTTCCGAGCCACCACCCAACCACCCCCTCGCCCCCACGGGGAAAGGGCTGGGGTGAGGGGGCAAAA
>NZ_BBIT01000015.1 GCF_000730625.1 Pseudomonas oryzihabitans NBRC 102199
TGTGGTTGCCAAGATCATCGAGTAATCGATTGATCTGAAACGAAAAAAGGCCCTTCGGGGCCTTTTTTCTTGCCTCATGAAATTGACAGATGGCAAAAGAGGCGTTCTTGACAGCTGTCGGCGACATCCTTAGAATTGCGCCTCCTTTAATCGGGCACCTTTTTGCCCGAGGGGAAAGCTTGGAGTCTGAGGTCAAATGCAAAATCAACAAATCCGTATTCGGTTGAAGGCTTTTGATCATCGCCTGATCGATCAATCTACCCAGGAAATCGTGGAAACCGCGAAACGTACTGGTGCTCAGGTGCGTGGTCCGATTCCTCTGCCAACCCGCAAGGAACGTTACACAGTGCTGATTTCTCCGCACGTCAACAAGGACGCTCGTGACCAGTACGAAATTCGTACCCACAAGCGTGTGCTCGACATCGTTCAGCCCACCGACAAGACCGTCGATGCGCTGATGAAGCTCGATCTCGCCGCTGGCGTTGAAGTGCAAATCAGCCTCGGCTGAGACCGTCAAGGTTTCAGTCGTGTAACGCTCTGAAATGGGCGGCCATAGCGGGTGAAAGCCCCGTACACTCAAGAGGTTCTCAACATGACGATTGGTTTAGTCGGTCGTAAATGCGGTATGACCCGCGTTTTCACCGAAGAAGGCGTTTCCGTTCCGGTTACGGTCATTGAGATCGAGCCGAATCGCGTAACCCAATTCAAAAGCGAAGAAACCGATGGCTACCGTGCCATTCAGGTAACCGTGGGCGAGCGTCGTGCTTCCCGCGTGACCAAGGCGCAAGCCGGTCACTTCGCCAAGGCCAGCGTTGCTGCTGGTCGTAGCGTCCTCGAATTCCGCCTGGAAGACGGTGAGTACAAGGCTGGCGACGAAGTCACCGTAGCCCTGTTCGAAGCCGGTCAGATGGTTGATGTCACTGGTCAGTCCAAAGGTAAGGGCTACGCCGGTACCATCAAGCGCTGGAACTTCCGTGGTCAGGACAACACCCACGGTAACTCCGTTTCCCACCGTGCACCTGGTTCCATCGGCCAGTGCCAGACTCCTGGTCGAGTGTTCAAGGGCAAGAAAATGTCCGGTCACCTGGGTGCGGAGCGTGTAACCGTTCAGTCGCTGGAAGTCGTGCGTGTAGACGCCGAGCGCAACCTGCTGCTGGTCAAGGGTGCCGTCCCCGGCGCGCCGGGTGGTGACGTGATCGTACGTCCCGCTGTTAAGGCCCGTGGTTGAGAGGAGAGAGAACATGCAACTCAATGTGAATGGCTCTCAAGCTATCGAAGTCTCCGAGCACACCTTCGGCGGTGAATTCAACGAGACCCTGGTTCACCAGGCAGTCGTTGCCTACATGGCTGGCGGTCGTCAGGGCACCCGTGCCCAGAAGACCCGTTCCGAAGTCAGCGGCGGCGGCAAGAAGCCCTGGCGTCAGAAGGGCAGCGGTCGTGCCCGTGCCGGTACCATCCGCAGCCCCATCTGGCGTTCCGGTGGCGTGGCTTTCGCAGCCAAGCCCCAGGATCACAGCCAGAAGCTGAACAAGAAGATGTACCGCGCTGCACTGCGCTCCATCCTCGCCGAGCTGGTCCGTCTGGATCGTCTGGTCGTGGTTGACGACTTCGCCGTCGACGCGCCCAAGACCAAGACCCTGGTCAGCAAGCTGGACGGCCTGGGCCTGAGCGACGTGCTGATCGTGACCGACGCTGTCGACCAGAATCTGTATCTGGCCGCCCGCAACCTGCCTTTCGTCGACGTGCGTGATGTCCAGGGTTCCGACCCGGTCAGCCTGATCGCCTACGACAAGGTGCTGGTCACTGTGTCCGCCGTGAAGAAATTCGAGGAGCTGCTGGCATGAACCAGGAACGCGTATTCAAAGTGCTGCTTGGCCCGCACATCTCCGAGAAGGCCACCATGCTGGCGGACAGCCAGAAGCAGTTCGTATTCAAGGTTGCCACCGATGCAACCAAGCTGGAAATCAAGAAGGCCGTCGAGCAGCTGTTCGAGGTCAAGGTTCGCAGCGTCAGCACCCTGAACGTCCAGGGCAAGACCAAGCGCACCGCTCGTGGTCTGGGCAAGCGTAACGACTGGAAAAAAGCGTACATCGCGCTCCAGCCGGGCCAGGATCTCGACTTTTCCAGCAGCGCCGAGTAATCAGGGGGCATCATGGCAATCGTAAAATGCAAGCCGACCTCCGCTGGCCGCCGCTTTGTGGTCAAGGTGGTCAACTCTGATCTGCACAAAGGCGCGCCCTACGCTCCTTTGCTGGAGAAGAAGAGCAAGTCCGGCGGCCGTAACAACAATGGTCGTATCACCACTCGCCACATCGGCGGTGGTCACAAGCAGCACTATCGTCTGGTCGATTTCCGTCGCAACAAGGATGGCATCCCTGCCGTCGTTGAGCGTATCGAATACGATCCGAACCGTACTGCACACATCGCTCTGCTGAAGTACGCCGATGGCGAGCGTCGCTACATCATCGCCCCCAAGGGCGTTGCTGCCGGTGACCAGCTGCTGTCCGGCGCTGGCGCGCCCATCAAGGCCGGCAACAACCTGCCGCTGCGTAACGTGCCGGTCGGTAGCACCATCCACGGTATCGAGCTGAAGCCTGGCAAAGGCGCTCAGATCGCTCGTTCCGCGGGTACCTCCGCTCAGCTGGTCGCCCGCGAAGGCGCCTACGTCACCGTGCGTCTGCGCAGCGGTGAGATGCGCAAGGTGCTGTCCGAGTGCCGTGCCACCCTGGGCGAAGTGTCCAACGGTGAGCACAGCCTGCGTTCGCTGGGTAAGGCCGGTGCCACCCGCTGGCGTGGCGTGCGTCCGACTGTTCGTGGTGTTGCCATGAACCCGGTCGATCACCCGCACGGTGGTGGTGAAGGTCGTACTTCCGGTGGCCGTCATCCGGTTTCGCCGTGGGGCGTCAAGACCAAGGGTCTCAAGACGCGCTCCAACAAGCGTACCGACAAGATGATTGTCCGTCGCGGCAAGTAATCAGTAGAGGATTCGACTGTGCCCCGTTCTCTGAAGAAAGGTCCTTTTATCGATCTTCACCTGTTGAAGAAGATCGAAGTCGCGGTGGAAAAAAACGAACGCAAGCCGATCAAGACCTGGTCGCGTCGTTCGATGATCCTGCCGCAGATGGTCGGCCTGACCATCGCTGTGCACAACGGTCGTCAACATGTCCCCGTTCTGGTGAACGAAGACATGGTCGGCCACAAACTCGGCGAGTTCGCTGCTACCCGCACCTATCGCGGTCATGCGGCTGACAAGAAAGCCAAGCGTTAAGGGGTAAGGAAGATGGAAGTAGCCGCTAAGCTGTCGGGCGCTCGTATCTCCGCCCAGAAAGCCCGCTTGGTCGCCGACCAGATTCGCGGGAAGAAGGTGGGCGAAGCGCTCAACCTGTTGACTTTCAGCAGCAAGAAAGCCGCTGAAATCATGAAGAAGGTGCTGGAGTCGGCTGTTGCCAACGCCGAGCACAATGAAGGCGCCGACGTGGACGACCTGAAGGTCTCCACCGTCTTCGTAAACGAAGGTCGTTCGCTCAAGCGCATCATGCCGCGTGCCAAAGGTCGTGCTGATCGCATCGTGAAGCGGTCTTGCCATATCACGGTCAAGGTTGCGGACAAGTAACGGAGTCGATCAGATGGGTCAGAAAGTACATCCCAATGGCATTCGCCTGGGTATCGTCAAGGAGCACACTTCGGTCTGGTACGCGGATAAGCGCACTTATGCGGACTATCTGCTGGCCGACCTGAAGGTTCGTGAGTACCTCCAGGACAAACTAAAAAGCGCGTCCGTAAGCCGTATCGATATTCATCGCCCGGCTCAAACCGCACGCATCACCATCCACACCGCCCGTCCCGGTATCGTGATCGGCAAGAAAGGTGAGGATGTCGAGAAGCTGCGTCAGGACCTGACCGCAAGAATGGGTGTGCCCGTGCACATCAACATCGAAGAGATCCGCAAGCCGGAGCTCGACGGTGCCCTGGTTGCGCAGAGCGTTGCGCAGCAGCTTGAGCGTCGTGTGATGTTCCGTCGCGCCATGAAGCGCGCCGTGCAGAACGCGATCCGCATTGGTGCCAAGGGCATCAAGATTCAAGTGAGCGGTCGTCTGGGCGGTGCTGAAATCGCCCGTACCGAGTGGTATCGCGAAGGTCGTGTGCCCCTGCACACCCTGCGTGCCGATATCGACTACGCCACTGCGGAAGCTCACACCACCTACGGTGTGATCGGTGTGAAGGTCTGGATCTTCAAGGGTGAGGTCATTGGTGGCCGCCAGGAAGAGCTCAAGCCCGTCGCCCCGGCTCCGCGCAAAAAAGCTGCTGCTAAGTAAGGAGTACGCAACATGCTGCAACCCAAGCGTACAAAATTCCGCAAGCAGATGACCGGCCACAACCGTGGTCTGGCTCATCGCGGTAGCAAGGTCAGCTTCGGCGAGTACGCGCTGAAGGCTGTCGGCCGTGGCCGTCTGACCGCTCGCCAGATCGAATCCGCACGTCGTGCGCTGACCCGTCACGTGAAGCGTGGCGGCAAGATCTGGATCCGCGTCTTCCCTGACAAGCCTGTCACCAAGAAGCCTCTCGAAGTGCGGATGGGTAAAGGTAAGGGTAGTGTCGAGTACTGGGTAGCCCAGATCCAGCCGGGCAAGGTCCTGTACGAGATCGAGGGTGTTTCCGAGGATCTGGCTCGTCAGGCATTCGCCCTGGCCGCTGCCAAGCTTCCCGTCGAAACCTCCTTTGTTAAGCGGACGGTGATGTGATGAAAGCGAAAGATTTGCGTGAGAAATCCGTAGAGGAGCTGAACGAGCAGCTTCTCAACCTGCTGCGTGACCAGTTCAATCTGCGTATGCAGAAGGCAACTGGCCAGTTGGGTCAGTCTCACATGCTCTCGCAAGTGAAGCGCGACATCGCTCGCGTCAAGACTGTGCTGAACCAGCAAGCAGGTAAGTGATCATGGCTGAAGCTGAAAAAACTGTCCGTACGCTGACCGGCCGAGTGGTCAGCGACAAGATGGACAAAACCGTGACCGTACTGATCGAGCGTCGCGTAAAGCACCCGATCTACGGTAAATACGTGAAGCGTTCCACCAAGCTGCACGCTCACGACGAAACCAATCAGTGCCGCATTGGTGACCTGGTCACCATTCGCGAAACCCGCCCGCTGGCCAAGACCAAGGCGTGGACCCTGGTTGACGTCGTCGAGCGCGCCGTTCAGGTATAAGGGTAGAGAGCCATGATCCAGACTCAATCCATGCTTGACGTCGCCGACAACAGCGGCGCTCGTCGCGTGATGTGCATCAAGGTGCTCGGCGGTTCCCACCGCCGCTACGCCGGCATCGGCGACATCATCAAAGTCACCGTCAAGGAAGCAATTCCGCGCGGCAAGGTGAAGAAAGGTCAGGTGATGACTGCTGTCGTCGTGCGTACCAAGCACGGCGTTCGCCGCACCGACGGTTCCATCATCCGCTTCGACGGCAACGCCGCGGTTCTGCTGAACAACAAGCAAGAGCCGATTGGCACCCGTATCTTTGGGCCGGTGACCCGTGAACTTCGCTCCGAGAAGTTCATGAAGATCGTCTCCCTTGCCCCCGAAGTGCTGTAAGGAGTAGCCGACATGCAAAAGATTCGTCGTGACGACGAGGTAATCGTCATTGCCGGCAAGGACAAGGGCAAACGTGGCAAGGTGCTGAAGGTGCTCGCCGATGACCGTCTGGTCGTTGGCGGGGTCAACCTGGTCAAGCGCCACACCAAGCCCAACCCCATGCTGGGCGTTCAGGGTGGCATCGTAGAGAAAGAAGCCCCTCTGCATGTCTCCAACGTTGCCATTTTCAACTCCGAGACCAACAAGGCTGACCGCGTTGGTTTCAAAGTCGA
Organism: Pseudomonas oryzihabitans NBRC 102199; assembly: GCF_000730625.1. GTDB lineage: Bacteria > Pseudomonadota > Gammaproteobacteria > Pseudomonadales > Pseudomonadaceae > Chryseomonas > Chryseomonas oryzihabitans. The sequence continues at coordinate 5,856 of NZ_BBIT01000015.1, forward strand.
AGACGGCAAGAAGATTCGTATCTTCAAGTCGACCCAAAAAGCGGTCCAGGCCTGAAGCTGCTAGGTAGATCACCATGGCTCGATTGAAAGAGATTTATCGGAAGGAAATCGCGCCCAAGCTGAAAGAGCAGCTTCAGCTGGGTAACGTGATGGAAGTTCCGCGCATCACCAAGATCACCTTGAACATGGGTCTGGGCGAAGCAGTCGGTGACAAGAAGATCATCGACAACGCTGTAGCTGACCTGGAAAAGATCGCTGGTCAAAAGCCGGTCGTGACTTATGCCCGCAATTCCATTGCTGGCTTCAAGATCCGCGAAGGCTGGCCGATTGGCGTCAAGGTGACCCTGCGTAGCGATCGCATGTATGAATTCCTGGATCGTCTGCTGTCCATCTCCCTGCCGCGCGTGCGTGACTTCCGCGGCCTGAATGCCAAGTCCTTCGATGGTCGTGGCAACTACAGCATGGGCGTGAAAGAGCAGATCATCTTCCCGGAAATCGATTACGACAAGATCGATGCGCTGCGTGGTATGGACATCACCCTGACCACCACCGCTCGTACCGACGAGGAAGGCCGTGCGCTGCTGCGCGCGTTCAACTTCCCGTTCCGTAACTGATTGAGGTCTTCAAATGGCTAAGCAAAGCATGATTAACCGTGAGCTGAAGCGTCAGCAAACGGTTGCCAAGTACGCCAAGAAGCGCGCCGAGCTGAAGGCGACCATCGGTAACGTCAACGCCTCTCCCGAGGAGCGTTGGAATGCCCAGGTCGCCCTGCAGAAGCAGCCCCGTGACGCCAGCGCCAGCCGCATGCGTAACCGCTGCCGCCTGACCGGTCGTCCGCACGGCGTGTACCGCAAGTTCGGCCTGTCCCGCATCAAGCTGCGTGAAGCAGCCATGCGCGGTGACGTGCCCGGCCTGGTGAAGGCCAGCTGGTAACAGCTAGCGCCTTTCATCGCGGTAACTGAATCAAGCCCCTTTTGGGGCTTGATTCGTTTCAGGCCGATCTCTAGAATGCTCGGCTCGCCCGAATCGGCCTATTGCCGAGGGGTGATTTTGAGAGCCGGTAGGCTCAATTTCTGTATTAGGAGCTAATAGCCCATGAGTATGCAGGACCCGTTAGCAGACATGCTAACTCGTATCCGTAATGCCCAGATGGCTGAAAAGGCCGTTGTGAGCATGCCTTCTTCCAAGCTGAAGGCTGCCGTCGCCAAAGTCCTCAAGGACGAAGGTTACATCGCGGATTTTCAGGTCAGCGCGGAATCCAAGCCGTCGCTGTCCATCGAGCTGAAGTATTTCGAAGGCAAGCCTGTCATCGAAGAGCTGAAGCGTAGCAGCCGTCCCGGTCTGCGCCAGTACAAAGCCGTTGATCAGCTGCCGAAAGTGCGTGGCGGTCTGGGCGTGTCGATCGTTTCCACCAACAAAGGTGTGATGACTGATCGCGCAGCCCGTGCTGCTGGTGTTGGCGGCGAAGTGCTCTGCACAGTCTTCTAAGGGGAATCAGCATGTCTCGCGTTGCTAAAAACCCTGTAAGACTGCCTGCAGGCGTCGAAGTTAATCTGGCCGGTCAGGCCCTTTCGATCAAGGGTGCCAAGGGCGCTCTGGAACTGAAGGTCCATCCGTCCGTTGAAGTCACTCAAGAGTCCGGTGAGCTGCGTTTCGCTGCTCGCAATGGCGATCAGCAGACCCGTGCGATGGCCGGCACTACCCGTGCCCTGGTCAACAACATGGTGGTCGGCGTTAGCCAGGGCTTCGAGCGCAAGCTGCAACTGGTCGGTGTGGGCTACAAGGCCCAAGCCAAAGGTCAGGTGCTGAACCTCGCTCTGGGCTTCTCTCACCCCGTGGACTACGACCTGCCGCAAGGCATCACCGCAGAAACCCCCAACCAGACCGAAATCCTGATCAAGGGTATCGACAAGCAGCTGGTCGGCCAGGTTGCGGCTGAGATTCGTGGTTTCCGTCCGCCGGAGCCTTACAAGGGCAAGGGCGTACGGTATGCCGACGAAGTCGTCCACCGTAAAGAAGCCAAGAAAAAGTAGGGCATAGCAAATGACCGTCAAGAAAGAAACCCGACTGCGTCGCGCTCGCAAGGCTCGCCTGAAGATGCGCGAGCTGGAAGTGGTGCGTCTGTGCGTGTACCGCTCTTCCCAGCACATCTATGCCCAGGTCATCGCGGCCGACGGCAGCAAGGTCCTGGCCAGCGCTTCTACGCTGGACAAAGAACTGCGCGAAAGCGCTACCAGCAACGTCGAGGCGGCCAAGAAAGTTGGTCTGCTGGTCGCCGAGCGTGCCAAGGCCGCTGGCGTTACCCAGGTGGCCTTTGATCGTTCTGGCTTCAAGTACCATGGTCGCGTCAAAGCGCTGGCCGACGCTGCTCGTGAAGGCGGGCTGGAGTTCTAAGTCATGGCAAATAACGATCAAAAGCGCGACGAAGGCTACATCGAGAAGCTGGTTCAAGTTAACCGCGTAGCCAAAACCGTGAAAGGCGGCCGTATCTTCGCCTTCACCGCTCTGACCGTGGTTGGCGATGGCAAAGGCCGCGTTGGCTTCGGCCGTGGCAAGGCGCGTGAAGTGCCTGCTGCCATCCAGAAGGCTATGGAAGCTGCTCGCCGCAACATGATCCAGGTGGATCTGAACGGCACCACCCTGCAGTACCCGGTCAAGGCCGCCCATGGCGCCTCCAAGGTGTACATGCAGCCCGCTTCCGACGGTACCGGCATCATCGCCGGCGGTGCCATGCGCGCCGTGCTGGAAGTCGCTGGTGTGCAGAACGTCCTGGCCAAGTGCTACGGCTCCACCAACCCGGTAAACGTGGTGTACGCGACCTTCGAAGGTCTCAAGCACATGCAGGCGCCGGAAGCTGTTGCCGCCAAGCGTGGCAAGAGCGTCGAGGAGATTCTCTGATCATGGCTAACGCAACCGTCAAGGTCACGCTGATCAAGAGCGTCCATGGCCGTCTGGCCAATCACAAGGCTTGCGTCAAGGGTCTCGGCCTGCGTCGCATTGGTCACACCGTCGAAGTTCAGGACACCCCTGAGAATCGCGGCATGATCAACAAGGCCTATTACCTTCTGCGTGTGGAGGGTTAAGTCATGAAATTGAATGATCTGCGTTCCGCTCCCGGCGCTCGCCGCGAGAAGCTGCGTCCCGGTCGTGGTATCGGTAGCGGCCTGGGCAAGACCGGTGGCCGCGGCCACAAGGGTCTGACCTCCCGCTCCGGTGGCAAGGTTGCCCCCGGCTTCGAGGGCGGCCAGCAGCCGCTGCACCGTCGTCTGCCCAAGTTCGGCTTCGTTTCGCTGAAGGCCCTGGACCGCGCCGAGGTTCGTACCTCCGAGCTGGCCAAGGTTGATGTCGATGTCGTCGATCTGCAGGCGCTGAAAGACGCCAACGTGATTAGCCGCGACATCAAGCGTGTCAAGGTTGTGCTGTCCGGCGACGTCACTCGTGCCGTCACCCTGAAGGGCATTGGTGCCACCAAGGGCGCACGTGCAGCCATCGAAGCAGCTGGCGGCAAGATCGAGGAATAAATGGCTAAGCAAGGTGCTCTCTCTGCGCTCAGCAAGACCGGTGGTATGTCCGAGCTGTGGACCCGCCTCCGATTCCTGTTCCTGGCGATCATCGTCTACAGGATCGGTGCGCACATCCCTGTTCCGGGTATCAATCCCGATCAGCTGGCCGCACTGTTCAGGCAGAACGAGGGGACCATTCTTAGCCTCTTCAACATGTTCTCTGGCGGTGCGCTGGAGCGGATGAGCATCTTTGCACTGGGGATCATGCCGTACATCTCGGCATCGATCATCATGCAGCTGCTTACCGCGATCAGCCCACAGCTGGAGCAATTGAAGAAAGAGGGTGAGTCTGGTCGTCGCAAGATCAGCCAGTACACCCGTTACGGCACACTGGTTCTGGCGCTCGTTCAGGCCACCGGGATGTCGGTTGGACTTGCCAGTCAGGGCGTGGCGTTCAGTGTGGGCTTCAGCTTCTACTTCGTAGCTGTCACCACCTTCGTCGCCGGCGCACTGTTCATGATGTGGCTGGGTGAGCAGATCACCGAGCGCGGTATCGGCAACGGCATCTCGATGCTGATCTTCGCCGGTATCGTCGCGGGCTTGCCTCGCGCCATCGGTCAGTCCTTCGAGTCGGCACGGCAGGGCGATATCAACATCTTCGCGCTGATCATGGTCGGTGTGGTGGCGGTCGCCATCATCGCCTTCGTGGTGTTCATCGAGCGTGGGCAGCGTCGTATCGCCGTGCACTACGCCAAGCGTCAGCAGGGTCGCAAGGTCTTCGCTGCGCAGAACAGCCATCTGCCGCTCAAGGTGAACATGGCCGGGGTCATCCCGGCGATCTTCGCCAGCAGCATCCTGCTGTTTCCGGCATCGCTCGGTTCGTGGTTCGGTCAGTCCGAAGGTCTCGGTTGGTTGCAGGACGTGGCTCAGGCCATCGCGCCCGGTCAGCCGCTGAACATCTTGCTGTTTAGTGCAGGGATCATCTTCTTCTGCTTCTTCTATACGGCACTGATGTTCAACCCCAAGGACGTGGCAGAGAACCTGAAGAAATCCGGGGCGTTCATCCCGGGTATTCGTCCTGGTGAGCAGTCCGCGCGCTATATCGATGGCGTGCTGACCCGACTGACCATGTTCGGTGCCCTGTACATGACGGCGGTGTGCTTGTTGCCCCAGTTCCTGGTGGTCGCGGCGAACGTGCCGTTCTATCTCGGCGGGACCTCGTTGCTGATCGTGGTGGTAGTGGTCATGGACTTCATGTCTCAGGTCCAATCCCATCTCGTATCTCATCAATACGAGTCCCTGATGAAGAAAGCCAACCTGAAGGGCTACGGCAGCGGCATGATGCGCTGATCCGTTACCCGTAAGGTTAGAGGAGTTGTCATGAAAGTTCGTGCATCGGTCAAGAAGCTGTGCCGTAACTGCAAGATCATTCGCCGCGAAGGCGTCGTGCGCGTGATCTGCAGCGCTGAACCGCGTCACAAGCAGCGCCAAGGCTGAGTGTGAATCACGCGTCTAACCCGGCAGCTAGTGTGCTGCCGGGTTGATCATTTGTTCCTACAGCGTTAATATCGCGCGCCCTTTTCTTGGCTTCCGGGGCGTCGGTAGCTGTCAATTGGAGTTTTTCTGAATGGCCCGTATTGCAGGCGTCAACATTCCAGATAACAAGCACACTGTTATCTCGCTGACCTACATCTATGGTGTCGGTCGCACCACCTCTCAGAAGATCTGCGCGGCCACCGGCATCGAGCCGACCGCCAAGATCAAAGAACTGAGCGACGAGCAGGTCGATCAGCTGCGTAACGAGGTCGCCAAAATCCTCACCGAGGGTGACCTGCGCCGCGAAATCAACATGAACATCAAGCGTCTGATGGATCTGGGTTGCTACCGCGGTCTGCGTCACCGCCGTGGTCTGCCGGTCCGTGGTCAGCGCACCAAGACCAATGCCCGTACCCGTAAGGGCCCGCGCAAGCCGATCCGCAAGTAATCGCATCCGCGAATCGACAGGAATCTAGTCATGGCAAAACCTGCTGCTCGTCCTCGTAAGAAAGTCAAAAAGACAGTGGTTGATGGCATCGCCCACATCCATGCGTCTTTCAACAACACCATCGTGACCATCACCGATCGTCAGGGCAATGCTTTGTCCTGGGCGACCTCCGGTGGCTCCGGCTTCCGTGGCTCCCGTAAGAGCACCCCGTTCGCTGCCCAGATTGCAGCCGAACGCGCGGGCCAAGCCGCTCTGGAATATGGTCTGAAGAATCTGGACGTGAACGTCAAAGGTCCCGGCCCCGGCCGCGAGTCCGCTGTTCGCGCCCTGAATGCCTGTGGTTACAAGATCGCCAGCATCACCGACGTGACGCCCATCCCGCATAACGGGTGCCGTCCGCCGAAGAAGCGTCGCGTGTAATAGGAGACAGTGAGAAATGGCTCGTTACATTGGTCCCAAGTGCAAACTGTCCCGCCGCGAAGGCACTGACCTCTTCCTGAAGAGCGGCGCTCGTGCCCTCGACTCGAAGTGCAAGCTGGAAACCGTTCCTGGCCAGCATGGTCAGCGTCGCGGTCGTCTGTCCGACTACGGTCTGCAGCTGCGTGAAAAGCAGAAAGTCCGCCGCATGTACGGTGTCCTCGAGCGTCAGTTCGCCGGTTACTACCAGGAAGCTGCCCGTCGCAAGGGCGCTACCGGTGAAAACCTGCTGCAACTGCTCGAGTGCCGTCTGGACAACGTGGTGTATCGCATGGGCTTTGGTGCCACTCGCGCTGAATCGCGCCAGCTGGTCTCCCACAAGTCGATCACCGTCAACGGTCAGACCGTCAACATTCCCTCCTATCAGGTCAAGGTCGGCGACGTCGTCGCGGTCCGCGAGAAGGCCAAGAACCAGCTGCGTATCGCTCAAGCTCTCGAGCTGTGCGGCCAGCGTGGCCGTGTTGAGTGGGTCGAAGTGAGCACCGAGAAAAAGGAAGGCACCTTCAAGAGCGTGCCGGCCCGTGGTGATCTCTCCGCCGACATCAACGAAAACCTGATTGTCGAGCTCTACTCCAAGTAAGGGCTAGAAAGTAGGTGCATCCATGCAGAGTTCGGTAAATGAGTTCCTGACCCCCCGCCATATCGATGTGCAGGCGGTTAGTCAGACCCGTGCCAAGATCACCCTCGAGCCTCTCGAGCGTGGTTTCGGCCATACCTTGGGCAACGCGCTGCGGCGTATCCTGTTGTCCTCCATGCCTGGCTGCGCGGTAGTCGAAGCAGAGATCGACGGTGTCCTGCACGAGTACAGCGCCATCGAAGGCGTGCAGGAAGACGTGATCGAGATCCTGCTCAATCTCAAGGGTCTGGCCATCAAGTTGCACGGCCGTGACGAAGTCACCCTGAGCCTGAGCAAGAAAGGTCAGGGGCCGGTTCTGGCCTCTGACATTCAGGTCGATCACGACGTCGAGATCGTCAACGGTGAGCACGTCATCGCCCACCTGGCGGACAACGGTTCGCTGAACATGAAGCTGAAAATCGCCCGCGGTCGTGGCTATGAGCCCGCCGACGCGCGTCAGAGCGAAGAAGACGAAACCCGCGCAATCGGTCGTCTGCAGCTCGATGCTTCGTTCAGCCCGGTTCGTCGCGTGGCCTATGTGGTGGAAAACGCCCGGGTCGAACAGCGTACCAACCTGGACAAGCTCGTGCTTGACCTGGAAACCAACGGTACCCTGGATCCGGAAGAAGCCATCCGTCGTGCCGCCACCATCCTGCAGCAGCAGCTGGCAGCGTTCGTCGACCTCAAGGGCGACAGCGAGCCGGTCGTGGTCGAGCAGGAAGACGAGATCGATCCGATCCTGCTGCGTCCGGTGGACGATCTGGAACTGACCGTTCGTTCGGCCAACTGCCTCAAGGCGGAGAACATCTACTACATCGGTGACCTGATTCAGCGTACCGAAGTGGAGCTGCTCAAGACCCCGAACCTGGGCAAGAAGTCCCTGACCGAAATCAAGGACGTCCTGGCCTCCCGTGGTCTGTCGCTCGGTATGCGCCTGGACAACTGGCCCCCTGCAAGCCTTAAGAAGGACGACAAGGCTACTGCCTGATCGTCATTGTTCACCGAACGATAGTTTGGGAAGGAATTTCAATCATGCGTCATCGTAAAAGTGGTCGTCATCTGAGCCGCACGAGCGCACACCGCAAGGCCATGTTCCAGAACATGGCTGTGTCGCTGTTCGAGCACGAGCTGATCAAAACTACCCTGCCGAAAGCCAAGGAACTGCGCCGCGTTGCCGAGCCGCTGATCACCCTGGCCAAGGAAGACAGCGTCGCCAACCGTCGTCTGGCTTTCGACCGTACCCGTTCGAAAGCTGCCGTTGGCAAGCTGTTCAACGACCTGGGCAAGCGCTACGCCAACCGTCCGGGTGGCTACCTGCGTATCCTGAAGTGCGGCTTCCGCGCTGGCGACAATGCGCCCATGGCGTATGTCGAGCTGATCGACCGTCCGGTCGGCGGTACCGTGGAACAGGCTGCTGAATAAGTAGCTGCGTTCTGGAAAAAGCCGGGCTCTTGCCCGGCTTTTTCATGCCCGGCGTTTGGTGAAGACCAGGCCCTTCGCATCCGATTTCTGATCGCAGATTTTTCTATCAGGATGCTAGGATCAATAAATTAGTCCTAAAGTATTGCCGTGGCGATACTTCCCTCAAGCGATCAGCCAACGCTTTTAGAGGGAGATACCTGTGACTGATACCAAGATCCTCACCACCGCCAGCGGCATTCCGGTGGCCGACAACCAGAATTCCCGCACCGCCGGTCCGCGCGGTCCGCTGATGCTCGACGACTTCCATCTGATCGAGAAGCTGGCGCATTTCAACCGTGAAGTCATTCCCGAGCGACGCGTGCATGCCAAGGGCTCCGCGGCCTATGGCACCTTTACCGTCACCCGGGACATCACGCACCTCAGCAGCGCCAGGCTGTTCGCCGAGGTCGGCAAGCGGACCGAGACCCTGCTGCGCTTTTCCACCGTGGGCGGTGAGCGCGGCTCGGCGGATACCGAGCGCGATCCCCGCGGTTTCGCCGTGAAGTTCTATACCGAAGAAGGCAACTGGGACATCGTCGGCAACAACACCCCGGTGTTCTTCATCCGCGATCCGTTGAAATTCCCCGACTTCATCCATACCCAGAAGCGCGATCCCTGGAGCAACCTGAAGAGTCCGCAGATGATGTGGGATTTCTGGTCGCTGTCGCCCGAATCGCTGCATCAGGTCACCATCCTGTTCTCCGATCGCGGCATTCCGGACGGCTATCGCTTCATGCATGGCTTCGGCAGCCATACCTTCAGCCTGATCAACGCCCAGGGCGAGCGGCACTTCGTGAAGTTTCACTTCAAGAGCCAGCAGGGGATCAAGAACCTGGCGCCGGCCGACGCGGCACGCCTGGCCGGTACCGATCCGGACTACAGCCAGCGCGACCTGTTCCAGGCCATCGAGCGCGGCGAATTCCCGCGCTGGACGCTGTGCATCCAGGTGATGAGCGAACAGGAAGCAGCTAGCCGTGCCGAGAATCCCTTCGACGTGACCAAGGTCTGGTCGCAGCAGGACTATCCGCTGCAGGAGGTGGGGGTGCTGGAGCTCAACCGCAATCCGCAGAACTACTTCGCCGAGGTGGAGCAGGCCTCCTTTGCGCCGAGCAACGTGGTGCCGGGCGTGGGGCTGTCGCCCGATCGCATGCTGCAGGGCAGGGTATTCGCCTATGCCGACGCCCAGCGCTACCGGGTGGGCACCAACTATCAGCAACTGCCGGTCAACGCACCCCGTTGCCCCTACGCCAACAACCAGCGTGACGGGGCCATGAGATTCGATGGCAATGGCGGTTCGCAGCCGAACTACGAGCCGAACAGCTATGGCCACACGCCCAAGCAGGCGCCCCAGTATCGCGAGCCGGCGCTGAATTTCGCCGGTCCGGCCGATCGCTACGATCACCGGGTGGACGCGGACTACTTCAGCCAGGCCGGAGCGCTGTTCCGCCTGATGAATGCCGACCAGCAGGCGCTGCTGATCGGCAACATCGTCGGCGCCCTGGGTACGGTGACCCGCGAGGTGCAGCTGCGGCAGATCGGTCACTTCCTCAAGGCCGATCCCGCCTATGGCGTGGGCGTGGCCAAGGGCCTGGGGATAGATCCCAGCGAAGTGGCCTGATCCAGAGGTAGAAAAGAGCCCGGCAACCGCCGGGCTTTTTGTCGTCCGCGAAAAAAGTGCGGGAAAGGCTGTCTCGGACGCCGCTTGCGACGTCGCAGTGCTAAGGTTCGCATCAAGCGCGAAAACACGAGGCTCGCTCTCCCGTCATGACTGTGTTTGGAGTGTCTTTGCGCCAGCTCTGGGCGCACGAAAAGGCCAGCTATGGCGTTCGCGTCTTTGTCGCCCTGAGCGGCGCCATGGCGGTCTGCTGGTCGCTGGGCGATCTGCGCGCGCTGTCGCCGGTATTCCTCGGCATCATCGCCAGCGCCCTGGCGGAAACCGACGACAGCTGGCTGGGGCGACTCAAGTCGCTGGCGGTGACGCTGCTGTGCTTTACCGTGGCGGCCTTCGCGGTCGAGCTGCTGTTTCCCTATCCCTGGATCTTCGTGGTGGGCCTGGGCCTGGCCACCTTCAGCCTGACGATGCTGGGCGCCATCGGCGAGCGCTACGCCTCGGTGGCCCAGGCCACGGTGATCCTGTCCATCTATGCCATGATCGGGGTGGATCAGCGCCTCGGCGCCCAGGTGCCGCTGTGGTACGAGCCGGCACACCTGCTGGCCGGGGCATTGTGGTACGGCCTGCTCTCGGTGCTCTGGTGCGCGCTCTTCGCCCACCAGCCGGTGCGACAGAATCTGTCCGCTCTCTATGGCGAACTGGGGACCCTGCTCAGGCTCAAGGCCGAGATGCTCGAGCCGGTGCGCGGGGTGGACCTGCACCGGCGGCGGGTGCTGCTGGCCCAGCAGAACGGCAAGGTGGTGCAGGCGCTGAACCAGGCCAAGGCGACCATCCTCAATCGCTTCGGCCGCTCGGGCCGGCCCGGTGCGCGTTCGGGGCGCTATTTCCGCCTGTATTTCATGGCACAGGACATCCACGAGCGCGCCAGCTCTTCGCACTATCCCTACAGTGCCCTGACCGAGGCCTTCTTTCACAGCGACATCCTCTTTCGCTGCCAGCGCCTGCTCAAGTTGCAGGCCACGGCCTGCCTCAACATGGGCGAGGCGATCCGGCTCGGACAGCCTTTCGAATACGGCCAGCAGAGTCAGCAGGGACTGACCGATCTGCAGGCCTCGCTGGAGTATCTCCAGCAGCAGCAGAATCCGCGCTGGCGGGGCCTGCTACGCTCCCTGGACCTGCTCGGGCACAATCTTTCGACCCTGGAGCGGCAATTCTCCGAGGCGGGCAACAGCGATTCGGGGGCGGCGGATCTGGACACCAGCCTGCTGGACCCGGCGGCACGGTCTCTCCGCGAGGTGTTCCAGCGTATCCGCCTGCAGCTGACCCCGACCTCGCTGCTGTTCCGCCATGGCCTGCGCATGGCGCTGGCGCTGATGGCCGGCTATGGCGTGCTGCACCTGATCCACCCAGTGAACGGCTACTGGATCCTCTTGACCACGGTGTTCGTCTGCCGGCCGCAGTACGGAGCGACCCGGGTGCGGCTGGTGCAGCGGATCGTGGGTACGGTGATCGGGCTGTTGCTGGGCAGCGCCCTGCTGGAGCTGTTCGGGCAGCCGGAGATCCAGCTCTTGCTGGCGCTGGTGGGCGGCCTGGTGTTCTTTATCACCCGGACGGATCGCTACACCGTCGCCACCGCGGCCATCACCCTCATGGTGCTGTTCTGCTTCAACCAGGTGGGCAACGGTTTCATGCTGATCTGGCCGCGGCTGCTGGATACCCTGCTGGGCTGCCTGATCGCGGTACTGGCGGTGTTCTTCGTCCTGCCGGACTGGCAGGGGCGGCGGCTGCACCAGGTGATGGCCAATACCCTGCGTACCAATGCGCTCTATCTGCGCCGACTGCACGAGCAGTACCGCACCGGCAAGCGTGACGATCTCGACTACCGGGTGGCGCGGCGCAACGCCCACAACGCCGATGCGACGCTGTCGGCCGCGCTGGCCAACATGCTGCGCGATCCCGGACACTTCCGCCGTAACCTGGAAGCGGGCTTTCGCTATCTGGCGCTGTCCAACACCCTGCTGGGCTACCTGTCGGCCCTGGGCGCCCATCGCCGCCAGCTGGAGGCGGCCGAGCACGATGCCCTGGTGGAGCGCGCCGTGACCCGCATCGCCGAGGGTATGGAATCCATCGCGGCGGCGGTGGCGGAACGCCGCAGTCTGCCGCCGACCGCCGAGGAGGAGACCAGCCTGGCCGATGAACTGGAGGCCGCGGCCGAGGACAACGACGACGGCTACCGGCTGGTGTGCACCCAGCTGGCGCTGATCTGCCGCCTGCTGCCCAATCTCAAGAGCGCCGCCAACCATACCCTGCGCGAACAAACCCGCGAGCAACCGGCCGCAGGTACCGCCGATGCTTGAGCAAGGTTGGCGCGACGCGCTATGTTGACCGATGTCCGTCGAGTCTTTCGACGCCTGTTTATGCTGGTTTGAAGGCTGTTCCAACACATGCGTATGCGTCTTCTAGTAGTGGGCGGGGAGAGCGCCCTGGGCAAGGCGCTACTCGCCGCCGGTGCCGAAGCGGGCATCGAATTCGTCGCCCCCGAGACTCCCACGGAGGGCTGGTACGCCGCCGGGCTGACCGAGGTCCTCGACCGGGTCCGACCAGGGGCGGTGATCAATCTCGCCTATTACCACGACTGGCTGCAGGCCGCGGACTTCGATCCGGCGCTGATGCAGCGCCAGGCGCTGGCCGTGCAACGCCTGGCCGGCCTCTGCCAGCACTATCAGATTCCGCTGATCCAGCCGTCCAGCTATCAGCTGTTCGATGGCTCGCGCGTCGCCGGCTATAGTGAAAAGGATCTTCCGCGGCCCCCCGGGGCACGGGGCGAGGCGCTCTGGCGGGTCGAGCAGCTGGTGCGGGCGCTGTGCCCGATGCACATCCTGCTGCGCCTGGGCTGGGTCCTGGATGACTCCCGTGACGGTCGCCTGGGGCGGTTGCTGCGGCAGCTGGGCACCGAGCAGGTGGTGCCGATGGCGGGCGACCGGCGCGGCAATCCGACCACCCGTGGGCGATGCCGCCCGGGTGCTGCTGGCCGTGGTCAAGCAGCTCGACTGCGGCGCGCCACTCTGGGGGACCTATCACTACGGCGCCCAGGAAGCGGTGTCGGAGTTGGGTCTGGCTGAGACCGTCGCCCAGCTCTGGCAGGAATTCGACCGGCCGGTGCGCTGCGAGTGGCAGGAGGTGGCGCACCTCGAGCGTGCGGATGCCGCGGAAGAGCCACAACAGGGGGTGTTGATCAGTCGCAAGCTGCTCAACACCTTTGGCATCAAGGCGCGGCGCTGGCAGCAGGAGCTGCCGGCGCTGTTGCAGGGCTTTCGGCAGGACGAGGTAGGTTTAGATGAGTGATGCGCCCATTCTGATCACTGGCGGTGCCGGTTTCATCGGCTCCCACCTGGCGGACGCGCTGCTGGCGCGGGGCAGGCGGGTGCGGGTGCTGGACGACCTGAGCACCGGCAAGCGCGAGAATCTGCCGCTGGACGACGACCGCATCGAATTGCGGGTGGGAGACGTGGCCGATGTCGCGACCCTGGAAGCGGCGATGGCCGGCTGCGCGGCGGTGGTGCACCTGGCCGCGGTGGCCTCGGTGCAGGCGTCGGTGGAGGACCCGGTGGGCACCCACAGGGCCAACTTCATCGGCACCCTGAATCTGTGCGAGGCCATGCGCAAGGCCGGGATCAAGCGGGTGGTCTATGCCTCCAGCGCGGCGGTTTATGGCGCCAACGGCCAGGGGCAGGCCATCGACGAGGAGTTGCCCAAGGCGCCGCTGACGCCCTATGCGGCGGACAAGCTGGCGGGCGAATACTACTTCGACTTCTATCGTCGCGAGCACGGTCTGGAGCCGGCGATCTTCCGCTTCTTCAACATCTATGGTCCGCGTCAGGATCCGTCTTCGCCCTATTCGGGGGTGATCAGCATCTTCACCGAACGCGCCCGCCGGCAGACGCCGATCACGGTGTTCGGTGACGGCGAGCAGACCCGCGATTTCGTCTATGTCGCCGATCTGGTGGGCATCCTGGTACAGGCGCTGGAAGCCCCCGAGGTGGCGGCTGGGGCGGTGAACGTGGGACGCGGCGAGACCATCAGCCTGAACGGCCTGCTGGCGGAGATCGGCCAGGTGCTGGGTGGCCTGCCGCCGGTGACCCACGGCGCGGCGCGGGCCGGGGACATCCGCCATTCGAAGGCGGACAACCGCCGCCTGCGCGAGCGCTTCGATTTCAGTCAGCCCACGAGCATGGGCACGGGGCTGGCAGCACTGCTGCGGGATTAGTGGACGCGGCCAGGGGCAATCCCTGGCCGGTTGGGCGTCGACGCTGAAGCTGCCCAGCGCCAACCTGCGGGCGAGTGGCCTGCGCTGGCCTAGAAGCGATAGCCCAGGCCGACCATGTAGACCCAAGGATCCACGTCCAGATCGACCTTGGCGCGGGCGCCGAGGGCGGTGTTGTCGACATGGGCGGTGGTGGCGATGTCGATGTAGCGGATCTGGGCGTTGAGCATCACCCGGTCGGTGAGCATGAGATCTGCGCCGACCTGGGCGGACCAGCCCCAGGAGTTGTCGGCGCGGAAGTTGTCGAAGCCGGCCGCGCTGGCGCCGCTGCCGACGTGCTCGTCGTAGATCCAGGTGTAGTTGAGGCCGGCGCCGACATAGGGCTGGAACGTCGCCTTGGCGTCCAGCGGGTAGTAGACCAGGCTCAGGGTCGGCGGTAGGTGCTTGAGGCTGCCGAGCTTTCCGTTGGCGGCGTCCAGCCCGGTGCCCTTGATATTGACCTGGTGCTCGAAGGGCGTGGCCGCCAGCAATTCGAGGCCCAGGTGATCGGTGAGCATGTAGGCGACGTTTAGCCCCAGCTGGGTGTCGCTGTCCATGGTCGCCTTGCCGCCCAGATTGGCGCCGCTCAGGGCGCCTCTGTCGATCTTGACGTCGGAGCTGCGCTCGTGGGGATCCACGGTGATGGCGCCGGCGCGCAGGATGATGTCGCCGGCCTGGTGGGCCTGGGCGAAGGGCGCGGCCAGGGCAAGGGCGAGCAGGCTGAGACGGAAGAGGGGACGCATGGCGAGGGCTCCGAAGGCATTGAAAAAGGGCTGGGAGCAGCCTAGCGAAGCTGAAACGGCGGACTCTTGATCTCGCTCAAGGGTGGGGCGGATCGCCTTAGGAACCGTCACCCTTGAGAATGTAGGGCTGGATACGTTGGGCCTGCAGCCAATAGCCGGCGACGGCCACCTCGCTGCGTTGGCTGCCCACGCCCAGGCGGCCTTCCACCCAGTAGGGCAGGTGCAGTTTGGACAGCCAGAGGTCGTGGCTGCCTTTCACGTAGACGATCTGGTTGCCCGGCGGCGGCGGTACGTGGATGCAGGCGCCGTAATAGGGGACCAGCAGGAATTCGGTGACCTCGCCCTCGTCGGTGACCATCAGCGGCACCACGTAGCCGGGCAGGCGCACCTCCTGGCCATCCAGGGCGGCCACCGTGGGGGCGTCCGGCCAGGGCTGGCTGGCGGCCGGGCCGTCTTCGCCGAGGCCGTGGTCGACGCTGCCGGGATTGAAGCGCGGCGCATCGGCCGGCACCAGTTCGCGCCAGGCGAGTTGGCGGGGTTCGGCCTGGGCCCAGGGCAGCCAGCAGAGCAACAGCAGGAGCGCCAGGCGCATGGTGGGGCCTCGTCTAGAGTCGCACGGACAACCCGTCCGTGAGGGCCTGGCGACAGCCGCGCCAGGCCGGGATGCAGCCGAGCACCAGGGCTGCGAGCAGGATACCGCCGAGCAGTTGCCCATCGTGGAGCGAGGGCCAGTCCAGCGGCAATGCCAGGCCGTATTCCGCCAGCAGCCAGGGCCGGCCCAGGGCGATGGCGCCATAGAGCAGCGCCAGCCCGGCGAGACAGCCGGCCAGGGTGAGGGTCAGGGCCTCTGCCAGCAACAAGCCGAACAGGTGGCGCGGCTGGGCGCCCACCGAGCGCAGGATGGCCATCTCCCGGCGTCTTTCGTTGAGGCTGGCGAGCAGGGCGGTGAGCATGCCCACCAGCCCGGTGAGCACCACGCACAGCGACATCACCAGCAGCGCCTGTTCCGCCGTGCCGAGCAGGCCCCAGAGCTCCTGCAGGGCCACGCCGGGCAGGATGGCCAGCAGCGGCTCGCCACGGTACTCGTTGACCGCGCGCTGCACGGCAAAGGTGGCCACCCGACTCTTGAGGCCGACCAGGGCGGCGGTCAGGTCCTGGGGCGTGAGATCGCGCCGGCGCACCTCGGCGTCGCTCAGCGAAGGCCCGGGCAGGCCGCCGCGCCAGTCCAGGTGCAGGGCGGTCATGCCGCTCAGCGGGATGTGCAGGGTGCGATCGACCGGGGTGCCGGTGGGAGCGAGGATGCCGACCACGGTGAAGGGGTGGTCGCTGTGCTCGGTCAGACTGATGGTGGCGACGCCATGGGCCAGCACGACCTTGTCGCCCAGCCGATAGTGCAGCGCCTTGGCTACCTCGGCGCCCAGCACCACCTCGAAGACGTCGGCGAAGGGCCGGCCCTGGGCCAGCCGCAGCGGCTGGTTGCGCCCGTAGTGGTAGTGGGTGAAGTAGTTGCCGTCGGTACCCAGCACCCGGTAGCCGCGGTGGGAATCGCCCAGGGACAGCGGGATGGTCCAGGCGACGCGGGGATCGGCGGCGAGCTTCTCGTAGCTCTCCCAGCGGATGTTGTTGGTGGCGTTGCCGATGCGGAACACCGAGTAGAGCAGCAGGTTGACCGCGCCGGAACGCGCGCCCACCACCAGGTCGGTACCGGCGATGGTGCTGGCGAAACTGGCCTTGGCCTCGGTGCGCAGGCGTTCGACACCCAGCAGCAGGGCCACCGAGACGGCGATGGTGAAGACGGTGAGCAGGGCGGTGGCGCGGCGATTGCGCAGGCTGGCCCAGGCCAGTTGCAGGAGCGGCATCCTAGGTCTCCGGCCGGGCGGCGTTGAGCTGGGCCAGGGTCAGGTGGCGGTCGAAGCGACTGGCCAGACTGCGGTCGTGGCTGACGAACAGCAGGCCGGCACCGGCGGCGGCGCACTCGGCGAACAGCAGTTGCAGGAAGGCATCGCGGTGGTCGCTGTCCAGCGCCGAGGTGGGTTCGTCAGCGATCACCAGTTCCGGCTGGCCGATCAGGGCGCGGGCGGCGGCGACGCGCTGCTGCTGGCCGATGGAGAGTTCGCGGGCCGGACGGCGGGGCAGCGCGGGATCGCTCAGCCCCAGGGCGCGGAGCAGGGTCAGGGCCGCGCCCTGGGGATCGCCATGCCGCGCCGAAGCGCGCTCGCGGCGCAGCGCCGAGAACTGGCAGGGCAACAGGACGTTGTCCAAGACCGAGAGAAAGGGCAGCAGATTGAATTGCTGGAAGAGAAAGCCGGTGTGGTCGACGCGAAAACGGTCGCGCCGGGCGGTGGCGAGGGCTCCCAGGTCCTGACCGAGCAGGCGCACCTGGCCGCGACTGGGGCGCTGCACGCCGCCGAGCAGGCCGAGCAGGGTGGTCTTGCCGCTGCCGGAAGGGCCTTCGAGAAACAGCGCCTCGCCGGGCGCCAGCTGGAAGTGCCGGATGTCCAGGCATTCCGCCTGGCCCGGCCAGGCGAAGCCGAGGTCCTGGATCTCGACCAAGGGGGCAGAGGTCACGACCGTCCTACCACTTGAGCTGCGGTTGCCGGGCGGTCAGTTCGGCGCCCTGCTGGCCGCTGGCGACGATGGCCTGGACCTCGACGCTGTGACTGTTGGGGAAGCGGGCGAACCAGCCGGAGAGATCCAGGCTGGCGAGCGCGCCCGGCTTGCTGCAGTTGAAGCTCATGCTGGCCTCCACGTCGAGATGGCCGCTGGCGCTGGAATCCTTGGCAAACAGCGGGCTGATGGCGCTGGCTTCGGTCAGGCGGCAATCGGCGGCGGCGGGCAGCTTCACCAGGGCCTGGGGATTTTCCAGACTCTGGCGCAGGGCGGCGACGGCGTCTTCTTCCTGTCGATTGCGCGGGGCATGTTCGAAGCCCAGCAGATCGGCCGCCGGACTGCGCCACTGGAGTTCCAGGCCGCTGTCGGTCTGGGCCACGTCGAGGTGGGATTCGCCGTGTACATGGGCGCCCAGGGCGCCGTGCTCGTGTTCGTCATGGTCGTCATCGGTACCATGAGCAAAGGCCGGTTGGGCGAGCACGGCGGCAAGACAGAGGGTCAGCAGGGGCAGGCGCATGGTGGACTTCCAAAGGGTGGAGAGGCGCTATGTTATGTTGTTGCATTTATGCGCTGCAACCTCGGTTTGGCGTGGGCCGATGGCTGTGGGAGCATGGGCCTCTGCACGACGAGGAGAACACCATGGTACGCATTCGCGGAACCATCGGCAGCCAGCCCGTGGATCTCACGGTGGAACTGGAGGAGGCCGACTGGCAACGCCTGGCCGCCGCCCTGCGGCCGACCGAGGCGCCCCTGCCTGCCGCGGCCGTGAGCGCCGCACCCAGCGGACCCAAGTCGGGTGGCGACATGCTCTGGGATCAGGTGGTGAAGCTGCTCAGCTCCGCCGGACGGCTCAGCGGGCCGGACATCCTCGTGGCGCTGGAAAAGCTCACCGGCAATCTGGGCGTGGCCAAGCAGCTGCTGGTGCGGCTGAGGCACAGTCCCCAGGTGCGTATGGAGCGGGTGGGGGAGGCGCAGTTCTATATCTGGCAGGGGTGAGGCTGGAGCGGGGGAGTGGAAAACGCTGCGCGGTTTTCCACGCTACCGAATGTCCACCGCGCTGGAAGGACGCCCGCAGTGGATAAGGCTGCGTCCGAGGCGACGCAGCCATTGTCGACCGGCGCTTAGTACAGCGCCTGGTACAGGCGGCGGCGATAGGTGGCGACCAGCGGGTGGTCGTTGCCCAGCAGATCGAAGACCTGCACCAGGGTCTTGCGTGGCAGATCGTCGCCGTAGCCGCGATTACGGCGGAACAGCTCCAGCAGGCCATCCAGTGCCGGTTCGTATTGCTGGCGGGCCAGTTGCTGCACGGCCAGTTGGTAGGCGGCCTCGTCGTCGCCGGCATCGCGAGCCAGGCGGCTCTTGAGGTCGGCGACCTCGGGCAGGCTGGCGGCCTGGCGCAGGAAGGTCAGCTGGGCACGGGCACCAGCCAGAGCCTGCTTGTGTTCGTCACCCTTGACCGCGTCCAGCACGGCCTGGGCATCGTCCAGTTCATTGCGCTCGGCCAGGCAGCGGGCATAGAGGATCAGCGCCAGGGCGTCGCTGTTGTCTTCTTCCAGCACGGCCTTGAGCAGCGCCTCGGCTTCGGCGAAACGACCCTCGGCGAACAAGGCCTGGGCGGCGTCCAGCGGATCTTCCTCGGCCGGCGGCAGGGCCTGGACATGGGGTTCGAGCAGGGCGCGGATGGCCGATTCCGGCTGGGCGCCGGCGAAGCCGTCGACCGGCTGGCCATCCTTGAACAGCACCACGGTGGGCAGGCTGCGGATGCCGAATCTCATCACCAGTTCCTGCTCGATGTCGCAGTTGACCTTGGCCAGGTGCAGAGCGCCGCCATAGGACTCGGTGATCTTGGCCAGCAGCGGCATCAGCACCTTGCAGGGCGCGCACCACTCGGCCCAGAAGTCCACCAGCACCGGGGTGCTGAAGGAGGCATCGATGACCTGTTGCTGGAAGGTGTCGAGGGTGGCGTCGAAAATGTAGGGGACCTGGCTCATGGCGGACTCGGCAGACGAAAGTTGCACTATAGGTGGGGGCGCCGGGCTTGGAAACAAGGCGGGCCGGCTCAGCCCCGATAGAGCGCCACGCGGCGGAATTCGTCCGGCTCGGCCAGATCCGGCAGGGTGCAGGCCTGGAGCATGGCGACGCGGGTGAAGCCGGGGTGGGCGAGATCGCGTACCCGCGAATCGGCCAGCAGGATCCGCTCGGCGCGCGCCTGCAGGAGGTCCAGCAGGGGCAGATTGGCACGGTCGTAGAGGACGTCGGCGGCCAGGATGAGATCGAAGCGCTCGGTGCTGGCAGAGAAATCGTCCAGCGTCTCGATCTGCACGGCGTTGGCCTGGGCATTGGCGCGACAGGCCGCCAGGGCCAGGGGATCGAGGTCGCAGCAGACCACCCGCGCCGCGCCGGCCCGGGCGGCGGCGAGTCCGGCGATGCCCGAGCCGCTGCCGAAATCCAGGACCTGGCGCCCGGCAACGTGCTCGGGATGGGCGACGATCCAGCGCGCCAGGGCCAGGCCACTGGCCCAGCAGAAGGCCCAGTAGGGTGGTGCCTCCAGCAGGCGCTGGGTTTCCGCGGGGGAAAAGGCCCGCGCCATGTTGGCCGGATCGATCAACCACAGCGACAGGTCGCTGTCGGGCAACGCCTGCAGACAGAGACGGGCGTCGCCGAGCAGAGCCGTCAGGGCGGCGACGAGGTCGGCCGGGGGCGTCACGGGGTCTGGTTCAGCACCAGTTCGCCGAGATTCTGCGTGGTCGGTCCGCCGACATTCACCGGCGGCAGATAGCTGGCCAGCTGACCGGCCTGGATCAGGCGCGCGTGGAATTCCACCTTGAGATCCGGGCGGGTGGGAAAGATCTCGGGATTGAAGGGCAGGCGGAAGGCCAGGGGCGCGCCCTTGCCGGTCACCGTCTCGCTGGCCAGCAGGCGCTGCGGCAGGCCCTTGGCATTGACCGCCAGCAGGGCGATCTCCACCTGGGCGCCGGCCGGGACCAGGCCCTGGGCATTGCGCAGCACCCCGGAGATCTCGCGCAGATTGGCCGGGGTGGGAGCGCCGGCCACCGGGACCGGCTCGTCGGCCGGGGTGGTGGGCTGCGGCGGCGTGGTTTCGGGTGGGCTGGAGCAGGCCACGAGCAGACCGGTGAGCAGCAGGGGCAGGAGGACGCGTGGGGTCATGGCGGGATCCGGAGGTCGCCGCTGGCGAGGGCGGCACGGGAGGCTGGAGAGGGGTCGTCGAACACAGTGCGCTCTTATAGCCCGGCGGCTCCTGGCTGTCGATTCGTCCGGTACCCGGAGGTTCCCGTCAGGGGGTGATCGGGTACCATGAGGGCTTTCCCTTCCGGCGGTCGACTCCCCCATGCATTGTCCCTTCTGCGGCGCCCACGACACCAAGGTCACGGATTCCCGGCTGGTTGCGGCCGGCGAGCAGGTGCGCCGGCGGCGTGAGTGCCTGGCCTGCCAGGAACGCTTCACCACCTTCGAGACCGCCGAACTGGTCCTGCCACGGCTGATCAAGCAGGACGGCACCCGCCAGCCCTTCGACGAGGACAAGTTGCGCGCCGGCATGCAGCGCGCCCTGGAGAAGCGCCCGGTCAGCGTCGAGCGTCTGGAAGAGGCCATCGCCCTGATCAAGCACCGCCTGCGCGCCACCGGCGAGCGGGAAATCCGGTCCCGGGTGGTGGGTGAACTGGTGATGGACGAACTGCGCAAGCTGGATCAGGTGGCCTATATCCGCTTCGCCTCGGTCTATCGGCAATTCCAGGACCTGGCCGAGTTCCGCGACGAAATCGAGCGGCTGGCCCAGGATCCGGGCAAGCAACCGGTATGAGCGACACGGACGCGGTGAACGACGAATTCTGGATGGCCCGCGCCCTGGCGCTGGCCGCCTGCGGCCGCTACAGCACGGCGCCCAATCCGCGGGTGGGCTGCGTGATCGTCCGTGACGGCCAGGTGGTGGGCGAGGGCTGGCATCGCCAGGCCGGCGGTCCCCATGCCGAGGTGCATGCGCTGCGCCAGGCAGGCGAGGCCGCGCGTGGCGCCACCGCCTATGTGACCCTGGAACCCTGCAGCCACCATGGCCGCACCCCGCCTTGCGCGGATGCCCTGGTGGCCGCCGGGGTGGCCGAGGTGGTGGCGGCCATGACCGATCCCAATCCGCTGGTGGCCGGTCGCGGCCTGGCGCGCCTCGCCGCCGCCGGCATCGCTACCCGCGCCGGGGTGCTGGAAGCCGAGGCGCGGGCGCTCAATGCCGGTTTCATCCAGCGCATGCTGACCGGGCGGCCCTTCGTGCGGGTCAAGCTGGCACTGAGCCTGGATGGCCGCACCGCCATGGCCAACGGCGAAAGCCAGTGGATCACCGGGCCGGCGGCGCGCCAGAGCGTGCAGCGACTGCGTGCCGAGGCGGGGGTGGTGATCACCGGCGCCGACACCGTGCTGGCCGATGGCGCGCGCCTGACCGTGCGCCCGAGCGAATTGGGCCTGAGTGGCCCAGAACTGGAGCTGGCAACCCTGCGCACGCCGCAGCGGCTGCTGGTGGACGGTCGTGGCCGGGTACCGCTGGACGCCCCCTTTTTCCAGGCCGGCACGGCGCGGGTCGTCGGTATGGCCGGCGAGGCGCCGGCCTATGCGGCGGCCGGGCACGACTACCTGGCGCTGCCCGGCGCCCAGGGCCAGGTCGATCTGGCGGCGCTGCTGACCCGCCTGGGCCGCGAGCAGGTCAACGATGTGCTGGTGGAAGCCGGACCGCGTCTGGCCGGTGCCTTCGCCCAGGCCGGACTGGTCGATGAATATCACCTGTTCCTGGCGCCCAAGTTCCTCGGTTCCAGCGCCCGGCCGTTGCTGGACTGGCCGCTGGAGCACCTGGCCCAGGCGCCGCAGCTGGAAATCCTCAGTGCCACGCCGGTGGGCGCGGACCTGCACCTGATCGCCCGACCGGCCCGGGACACCTGACGCCCCTGGCCCCGCGGCGGCGAACTGTGTTACAAAACCTGCGCTGCCTGCGGGCGGCGAGTTCTCAGGGCGGGGTGCAATTCCCCACCGGCGGTAACGCCCGATCAGTCGGGACGAGCCCGCGAGCGCTCTCTCGTCCTCTGCGGCGGGGGAGGTCAGCAGACCCGGTTGGATTCCGGGGCCGACGGTCATAGTCCGGATGAGAGAGAACGGGATAGCCTCGCCTGGCAGGGGTGCGAGCCCCTCGTCCGTCTGATTTCCCTTCTGTCCGTGCGCCCTGTTTTTTCACCGAAACAGGAGTTCGTCGATGTCTAGCTGCACCGCCTTTCCGGCTCTACCTCTCGGAGGCCTGAGCTGATGTTTACCGGAATCATCGAAGCCCTCGGCGAGATCCGCGCCCTCACGCCCAAGGGCGGCGACGTGCGCCTCTATGTCGCCACCGGCAAGCTCGACCTTGCCGACGTCAAGCTCGGCGACAGCATCGCCGTCAATGGCGTCTGCCTCACCGCCGTGGAATTGCCCGGCGACGGCTTCTGGGCCGACGTCAGCCGCGAGACCCTGAGCCTCACCAGCCTGGGCGGTCTCAAGCCCGGCAGCCGGGTCAACCTGGAAAAGGCGCTGATGCCCACCAGTCGCCTCGGCGGCCACCTGGTCAGCGGCCACGTGGACGGACTCGGCGAAGTGGTCTCCCGCGCCGATAACGCCCGCGCCGTGCAGTTCCGCCTGCGCGCCCCGGCCGAGCTGGCCCGCTACATCGCGCTCAAGGGCTCGATCACCGTGGACGGCGTCAGCCTCACGGTGAACGCCGTGGACGGCGCCGAATTCGAGCTGACCATCGTCCCCCATACCCTCGGCGAGACCATCATGGCCGACTACCGGCCCGGACGCCGGGTGAACCTGGAGGTGGACCTGCTGGCCCGCTACCTGGAGCGCCTGCTGCTGGGCGACAAGGCCGCCGAGTCCAGCAAGGGCGGCGTCACCGAACACTTTCTCGCCGAACACGGCTATCTGCAGCGCTAAGGACGACACCGTGGCACTTTCCAGCATCGAAGACATCATCCAGGACATCCGCGCGGGCAAGATGGTCATCCTCATGGACGACGAGGACCGCGAGAACGAAGGCGACATCATCATCGCCTCCGAATGCGTCACCGCCGAACACATCAACTTCATGGCCCGCCATGCCCGCGGCCTGATCTGCATGCCCATGAGCAAGGGCCTCTGCGAACGCCTCAACCTGCCGATGATGGCCAGCCGCAACGCCTCCGGCTTTGGCACCAAGTTCACCGTGTCCATCGAGGCCGCCGAAGGCATCAGCACCGGCATCTCCGCCGCCGACCGCGCGCGCACCGTGCAGGCCGCCATCGCCAAGGACGCCAAGGCCGGCGACGTGGTCAGCCCCGGCCACATGTTTCCGCTGATGGCCCAGCCCGGCGGCGTGCTGGCGCGTGCCGGCCACACCGAGGCCGCCTGCGACCTGGCGCGCATGGCCGGTTTCGCCGAGAGCGGGGTGATCTGCGAGGTGATGAACGACGACGGCACCATGGCCCGGCGCGATGAGCTCGAAGCCTTCGCCGAGCAGCACGGCCTCAAGGTCGGCACCATCGCCGATCTGATCCACTACCGCCTGCTGCACGAGCACACCGTCAAGCGCATCGACGAGCAGCAGCTGGAGACCGAACTCGGTCCGTTCAAGCTGGTGACCTACCGCGACGAGGTGGAGGGCGACGTCCACCTGGCGCTGATCCGTGGCGACCTGGCCGGCCAGGAGCTGCCGCTGGTGCGGGTGCACAACATGGATCCGCTGCGCGACCTCCTGCAGGTGCACCAGCCAGGTCGCTGGAGTCTGCGCAGCGCCATGGAGCGCGTGGCCCGGGAAGGCACCGGCGTGGTGCTGCTGCTCGGTCACTCGATCGAGGGCGACGACCTGCTGGCGCACCTGCGCGAGCCGCTGCCGGTGCCCAAGGCGCTGTCCACCTACAGCACCGTCGGGGCCGGTTCGCAGATCCTCCGCGACCTGGGCATTCGTCAGATGCGCCTGCTCAGCTCGCCGATGAAGTTCAATGCCATATCCGGCTTCGACCTGGAAGTAGTAGACTATCTGCCTCCTGAAGAATGACCCTTCCGCCTGGCGCGCCCCGCCCGGGTGGCATGGCGCGCTTCACCTGGATTTCCACGGACGGCCTGGCACTGCCGGCCGTCCGGCTCTTTGACAACTGGACCCGCACATGAACATCAAGACCTTTGAAGGCACCTTCATCGCTCCTCAGGGCCGTTTCGCCCTGGTGGTCGGTCGCTTCAACAGCTTCGTCGTCGAAAGCCTGCTGCAGGGCGCCATCGACGCCCTGGTGCGTCACGGCATCAAGCCGGACGACCTGACCATCATCCGCGTCCCCGGCGCCTTCGAGATCCCGCTGGCGGTGCAGAAGATCGCCCAGCGCGACGAATTCGACGCCATCATCGCCCTCGGCGCGGTGATCCGTGGCGGCACCCCCCACTTCGAATACGTGGCCGGCGAGTGCACCAAGGGTTTGGCCCAGGTCTCCATGGAATTCGGCGTGCCGGTGTCCTTTGGCGTCCTGACCGTCGATTCCATTGAGCAGGCCATCGAGCGCTCCGGCACCAAGGCCGGCAACAAGGGCGCCGAAGCCGCCCTGTCCGCTCTGGAAATGGTCAGCCTGCTGGCGCAGCTGGAGGCCAAGTGAGCGGCGATCTGACTCCGCCCGCGGCCGGCAAGCCCGCGGGCAAGAAGGCCCCCACCGGCAAACTGGCTGCCCGCCGCGAAGCGCGCAGCCTGTCGGTCCAGGCCCTGTACCAGTGGCACATGGCGGGCCAGGCGATCAACGAGATCGAGGCGCAGTTTCGCGTCGACAATGATTTCGCCAAGGTCGACGGCGCCTATTTCCATGAAATCCTCCACGGTGTCCCGGCCAACAAGGGCGAGATCGACGGTCTGATCCTGCCCTGCCTGGACCGCGCCATGGACGAGGTCGACCCGGTCGAGCTGGCCGTGCTGCGACTGTCCTGCTACGAGCTGCTCAAGCGCATCGACGTGCCCTATCGCGTAGTGATCAACGAGGGCATCGAGCTGGCCAAGATCTTCGGCGCCACCGACGGCCACAAGTTCGTCAACGGCGTGCTGGACAAGCTGGCGCCCAAGCTGCGCAGCGCCGAGTTGCGCGGCAAGCGCTGATCGCCCGCGGGCATGGGTGAATTCGAACTCATCCGTCGCTATTTCGCCGCGGCGCCCTGCGCCCGTGGCGGACCCGGCGTGGCACTGGGCATCGGTGACGACTGCGCGCTGCTGGCACCCGTCCCGGGTGAACAGCTGGCGGTCTCCACCGATACCCTGACCGCCGGGGTGCATTTTCCCGATCCCTGCCCGGATGCCCATGGCCTCGGCCAGCGCGCCCTGGCGGTGAGCGCCAGCGACCTCGCCGCCATGGGCGCTACGCCGCTGGGCTTCACCCTGGCGCTGACCCTGCCGAGCATCGAGCCCGCCTGGCTGGAAGGCCTGGCGGCAGGCCTTGCGCAGATGGCCGAGCAGTGCGAGCTGCGCCTGGTCGGTGGTGACACCACCCGCGGTCCGCTGTCCCTCACCCTCACGGTCTTCGGTCAGGTACCGGCCGGTCAGGCGCTCTTGCGCAGCGGCGCCCGCCCGGGCGATCTGCTGTGCCTGGGCGGTGCGCCGGGCGAGGCCGGTGGGGCCTTGCCCTTCGTCCTCGGTCAGCGTGCCGCGGAGGGTGCCGCCAGTCGGCACCTGCTGGCACGCTACTGGGCCCCCCAGCCGCAATTCGACCTCGGCCTCTGGCTGCGGGGTCGGGCGACGGCGGCCCAGGACGTCTCCGATGGCCTGGTGGCCGATTGCGGCCATATCGCCACGGCCTCCGGCGTCCGCCTGGTCGTGGAGGCGGCGCGGCTGCCGGTGAGTTCGGCGCTGGCCGAACTCTTTCCCGCCGACGAGGTGCTGCGCCTGGCCCTCGGCGCAGGCGACGACTATCTGCTGGTCTTCACCCTGCCGCCGGACCAGGCGCC
>NZ_BBIT01000014.1 GCF_000730625.1 Pseudomonas oryzihabitans NBRC 102199
ACTGGGCGAACCTTCCCGCCATTCGTAGATAAGGCTGCGCCGCTATCCACCCTACGCCTCCCAACCGCCCCCTCTCCCTCCGGGAGAGGGCTGGGGTGAGGGATGATCCACTCCGACGCTGACCTCAGGTCCCTTCGATCAGATCGCGGATGCGCACCGCCAGGGCGTCCATGGCGAAGGGCTTGGTCATCACGTGCATGCCGGGCTCCAGGTGGCCGTTGCCGACCACGGCGTTCTCGGCGTAGCCGGTGATGAACAGCACCTTGAGGCCTGGGCGGCGCTGGCGGGCGGCGTCGGCCATCTGGCGACCGTTCATGCCGCCGGGCAGGCCGACGTCGCTGATCAGCAGGTCGATGCGCACGTCGGATTCCAGCAGGCGCAAGCCGGAGCTGGCATCCGCCGCTTCCAGGGCGGCATAGCCCAGTTCCTCCAGCACCTCCACCACCAGCATCCGTACCGTGGGTTCGTCATCCACCACCAGCACCGTCTCACCGTGGCCCTGGCGCGGCAGGGTCGGCTGGCTGGCGGCGAGGTCGACGCCGGTGGCCGCTTCGCGATGACGCGGCAGGAAGAGGGTGACGCTGGTGCCCTGATCGACCTGGGAATGGATGCGCGCCTGGCCGCCGGACTGGCGCACGAAACCATAGATCATCGACAGGCCAAGTCCCGTGCCCACCCCGATCGGCTTGGTGGTGAAGAAGGGATCGAAGGCCTTGGCGATCACCTCGGGCGGCATGCCGCAGCCGTTGTCGGTCACCGAGAGGGCGATGTATTCGCCCGCTTCCAGGTCGCGGACCCGGGCCATGCGCGCATCCAGCGCCCGATTGGCGGTCTCGATGAAGATGCGACCGCCCTCGGGCATGGCGTCGCGGGCATTGATGCAGAGGTTGAGCAGGGCGTTTTCCAATTGCGGCGGATCGACCAGGGTCGACCACAGCTCGCTGCTGGCCACCACTTCGATCTGGATCGCCGGACCCACCGTGCGACGGATCAGGTCTTCCATGCCGGCCACCAGGCGATTGACGTCGGTGGGCTTGGGATCCAGCGTCTGCCGGCGGGAAAAGGCCAGCAGCCGGTGGGTCAGGGCGGCGGCGCGGATGGCGGCGCCCTGGGCGGCGGTGGTGTAGCGCTCGAGATTGTTCAGCCGGCCCTGGCCGATGCGTACCGTGAGCAGGTCCAGACTGCCGACGATGCCGGCGAGCAGGTTGTTGAAATCGTGGGCCAGGCCGCCGGTGAGCTGGCCGACCGCTTCCATCTTTTGCGACTGGCGCAACTGCTCTTCCAGCAGCGCCTGGGTCTCCGCGGCGTCCCTTTCCCGGGTGATGTCGCGCCCGGCGCCGGTGAGGCGATCCTGTTCGGTGTCCATCGACAGCGTCCAGGACAGCCAGCGCCAGCTGCCGTCCGCCGCCAGCACGCGATTTTCCACCCGCGCCGGCAGGCCGCTGCGGCGCAGTTCGTCCAGTGCCACCAGCACCCCTGGCAGATCGTCGGGATGGATGAGTTCCCGGTAGGGGCGGCTGAGCAACTCGGCTTCGGAATAGCCCAGGCCGCGCGACCAGGAGGGACTCACCCGCAGGAGCTGCCCGTTGAAATCGGCGGTCAGCAGCAGATCCTCGCTGAGCGCCCAGAGCCGGTCGCGCTCGGCGGTGCGCGCCTGGACCTCCTGGCTGAGGCTGAGATTCTGCGCCTGGATCAGCGTCTGGGCGTCGCGCTGGGCGGTGACGTCCTGGGCGAAGACATAGAAGCCATCCACCGCCCCGCGCGCATCGCGCCGCGGACGATAGTGGATGTCGGCGATGCGTCGGCGGCCGTCGGGCCAGGCCCAGGGCAGGTCCAGCCGCGCCGGGGTGCCGTCCAGGGCGGCCTGGATGGCCGGACGCCGGGCCGCGAACAGCTCCGGGGCGAAGACCTCGGCCATGCTGCGACCCAGGATGCTTTCCGGAGCGTCCTTGAACCACTTGGGCGCCTCGATGTTGGCGAAGCGATAGATCAGCTCGCGATCGACGAAGGCGATCAGGCAGGGCAGGGTGTCGGCCACCAGCCGCAGATTGAGTTCGCTGTCGCGCAGTGCGCGCTCAGCGGTCAGCCGCGCCGTCGCCGAGCGGGTGCGATTGGCGATCTCGCGGATGAATTGCACTTCGGCCGGCGTCCAGCACCGCGGTTGGCTGGCGCTGACATAGAGCAGGGCGACGAAATGGCCGTGCTCGAACAGCGGTGTGCTGACGAAGGCGCGGGTGTCCAGCCGTTGCAGGGCGGCGAGGTTGTGGCAGGTGCGGGCATCCTCGCGCACATCTTCGATGGCCACGGTCTCGCCGCGCTTGAAGTCCTCGATGCAGCTGCCATAGTCGCGGAAATTCAGGGTGCCCATCAGGCTGCCGGCGGCCGGGATCGTCCAGTCGCGTTCCACGCTGATGGTCTCGGCGTCGGCGTCCACCAGGCCGTAGCCCACCCGCTGGGCGTCCAGCAGGGTGCCCAGCACTGTGCAGGCCAGCTCGGTGACCGCCTCGATGTCGTTGAGGTGGCTGAAGCCTTCGCCCAGTTCTGCCAGGGCGCGGCGATAGCGCTCTTCGTCGCGGGTCGCCTGGGCGGCCTGCTCGCGTTCGGTGACATCCAGGAACAGCACCAGGAAGCTCTCCGCGCCGGCCTTGTGCGCATGACCTTCGTACCAGCGCCCGTTGGCCTGGAATTGCCGCACGTAGCTGAACGACTGGCCGGTATCCACCACCCGGGTGAAATCCTCCACCCAGAGGTCTTCGAGTTCGGGAAACAGGGTGCGGGCGGTCTGGCCGATCGCCTGCTCCGCGCTCAGGCCGAAGTGCGTGCACCAGGCTCGGTTGACCTGGTCATAGCGCCAGTCGCAGCCGCGACCTTGCTCATCGCGCAGAATGGTGCCGAGGATGAAGCCCTCGTCCAGTTGCTCGAACAGACCGCGCCAATAGCGCTCGCTTTCCGCCAGTTTCTGCTGCACCTCGCCCACGTGGCGCTGGCTGTCACGCAGGGCCTGGCCGGCCAGATGCTGGGGCGTACGGTCGCGCAGGATCTTGACGAAGCCGGTATGGCGGCCGGCGTCGTCGTGCAGCGGATGCATCTCGCCGCTGGCCCAGAAGCGGGTGCCGTCGCGTCGCAGGTGCCAGCGTTCGTCTTCGGCGCGACCGTCCTGCAGCGCCAGCCGCATTTCCAGCGCGGCCCGGCCGATCTGGTTGTCTTCGGGGGTGAAGAAGCGCTCGACCGGCGCGCCGCGAATCTCTGCGGCGGTCCAGCCCAGCAGGCGTTCGGCGCCGCTGTTCCAGTCGGTGATCACCCCGGCCGGATCGAGCACGATCATGGCGAAATCGATGGCACCATCAAAGATCGCCAGACGCCGCTGGGCGTCCTGGGGCGGCAGCGCGGTGCACTGGTCGAGCGCGGCGCGGAGGCGACGGACTTCGGCCTGGAGTTCAGCGTGGGAGAGAGCGGATTCAGCCATGGGGTCGTTCGAACGCGTGAGCAGCGGAAGCGGACGGCGGTGACGTCCGGCGAAAGCCTTAGAGTAAGAGAGTCGGGCGATGGCTAGCGATCTGCCAGCACCTTTTTCCGACAGACAGGGAATTAAGTAGCCGTTACGGCATCAGACAAGTGCCGGCACCCGGCTGCCAGCCGCCCATCCGAGCCTTGTGATCCAATTCGAGAAATTTCGGTCTATTTAGTCGTACTAATGAAGTAGCGTTGCCATGACCGATGTAGTTTCTTCCGCTGCTGTTACCACCGTGCTGGTCGTCGAAGACGATCCGGTATTGAGATCGCTGGCGACGGAGGTGTTCGAGATGGAAGGTTATGCCGTCCAGTCCTTCGATACCGCCGACGCCGCCTGGGGTTGGCTCGAGTCCGATCCCCTACCGCCCGATCTCCTGTTCACCGACGTGCGCATGCCGGGTCGGCTGGACGGACTCGCCCTGGCCAAGCAGGTGCGTCAGCGCTTTCCACAATTGCCGATCCTGGTGTCCTCCGGCTATACCGGCCAGCAGTACGCCGAGCGCGAGGAGCGGGCGCTGTTCCTGCCCAAGCCCTGGACCATCGACCAGTTGCTCAAGGCCTGCGGCCAGCTGGGTGTCTAGCCCGTCGCCTGGCGTGCCCGTGCCAGGCGTACCGCCGAATCCACCTCGTCCAGCGTCCAGGGCTTCTGCAGGAAGATCACCTGCTCGGGCAGCGCCGTGGTGATCTCGTAGCCGTAGCCCGAGGTGATCACCATGGGCAGCGCGGGCCAGCGCTGCAGCAGCATCTCCGCCAGTTCGCCGCCGCGCAGCTGGCCGGGCATCAGGTGGTCGGTGATCACCAGCCCGGGGCTTTGCTGCTGCTGGAGCAGATGCACCAGGGCGTCGTCGGCGTTGTCGAAGCGAACACAGGTCCAGCCCAGTCGCTCTTCGAGGTGATTGCTCAGCAGTTCGGCGAGCAGCCCGTTGTCTTCGATGACGACGAGATAGGGGAGGGGATCAGGCGAGGTCATCGGGACTTCCGGAACGCGATGAGACGATTCCGGAAGTCTAGCAGAGGCCTGCTGGGCTCAGTCTGGCTTTCGTCTGACCATTATCAGAACTCCAGGACGATCTTGCCGAAATGGCTGCCGTCCTTCTGGAAGGCGAAGGCCGCGGCGATCTCGTTCAGCGGGTAGCTGCGATCGATGACCGGCTTAATCCCGGTGCTTTCCAGGGCGCGAATCATCTCCTGCTGATGGCGACGACTGCCGACGATCAAACCCTGCAGTCGCTGGTGGCGGCGCATCAGGTTGGCGGTGGGGACCTGGCCCTCGACGCCGGTGAGCACCCCGATCAGCGCCAGGTGCCCATGGATGCGCGCGGCCTGGATGGACTGCGCCAGGGTCGCCGGACCGCCCACCTCCACCACGATGTCGACGCCACGCCCGCCGGTGATGGCCTGCACCTTGGCGCCCCATTCCGGCTCTTCACGGTAATTGATCAGGTGATCGGCGCCCAGGGCATAGGCGCGCTGCAGCTTTTCGTCCGAGGACGAGGTGGCGATCACCGTGGCGCCCATGGCCTTGGCCATCTGCAGGGCGAAGATGGAGACGCCGCCGGTCCCCATGACCAGCACGCTGTCACCGGCCTTGAGGCCACCGTCCACCACCAGGGCGCGCCAGGCGGTCAGCCCGGCGGTGGTCAGGGTCGCCGCCTCGGCATGGCTGTAGCCCTTGGGCGCGCGGGTGAAGGCGGTGGCTGGACGTACCACCACCTCGCAGGCGAAGCCGTCGACGCCATCGCCGGGCGTGGTGGAAAAGTCATCGATGGGCGGCTCGCCGTCCAGCCAGTGGGGAAAGAAGGTCGAGACCACGTGATCGCCCACGGCGAATTCGCTGACCCCCGCGCCCACCGCCTCGACCACCCCGGCGCCATCGGACATGGGAATGCGCCCATCGGCGGTCGGCATCTTGCCCAGCACCACGCCCAGGTCATGGAAATTCAGCGAGCTGGCCTTGATCCGCACCCGGATCTCGCCAGCCCCCGGCTGCCCGGGATCGGGCAGTTCGCAGGGCTTTAGCTGATCCAGACCGCCGGGTTTGCGTAGGCGTATGGCGTGCATGAGAAATCCTCCGGACTGTGGCGAGCAGGACGCTCGCGGGTCAGTAGAGGACCACGGCAGGGGGCGCAGGATTCCCGCCAGGGGACCTGCGCCCTGGACCTTACTTGATCGCCTTCTGCAGTTGCTGCAGCTGCTGGGTGCGGGTGTTGAGGCGGGCTTCGCCGCGTTCGGCGTCGACCTTTTTCAGCTCGGCTTCGGCCATGCGCAGCTTGATGGTCTGCATGGCGGTCTGGATGCGTTGCTGGGTCAGGTAGGCCAGCTGGTCGACGGTGCGCTCGTTCTCACCGTCCTTGTAGGCCTTGTCGGCCTTGGCCAGCCAGGTGCCGGCGTCCTTGGTTTCCAGCGCTGCCAGCTGGGTGGCCTGGGGCTGGGATTCGAGAGCGGCGTAGTCGTTGCGCGCCTTTTCCAGATTGGGGTTGGGCGGGGTGGCGCAGGCGGCCAGGGTGAGGGTCAGCGCCGACATCAGCGGGAGCAGAAAACGTTTACGCATGGTTTCGTCCTTCAAGAGAGCGGGCAGCCTTACTGCTGCACCTTTTTCTGTAGACTCTGTTGCAGCTGGAGGTTGATCTGACCTTCCTCACGGATCTGCTGGATGCTGTTCTGGGCATCCTGCAGCGCCGCCTGGGCCTTGGCGGCCTGGGTCTTGCGGGTCGCCAGACGGGCATCCCACTCGGCCTGCTCGGCCAGGCGCTTGGCCTCGTCGTATTTCTCGTTGGACAGGGCGGCCTGGGCCTGGGTCCACTTGTCCTGGGCCGACTTGGTCTCGATGGGGGCGAACTGGTTGCCGCCGCCGCTCACGGCTTCGTTGACGGCGGACTGGGTCACGGCCATCTGCGCGGTCGGCGGGTTGCCGGCGCAGCCCGCGAGCAGCAGACCGCCGCCCAGGACCAGGCTGGCGAGCAGCGCACGAGGCGCGGAGAACGAAGAGGCACGAGCGGGACCGGTTTTCATCCGAACATTCCTGGCAGGTCGCCCGGAATGGGCGACAGTGCCTTTGAGACGACGAAAACGCGGCGAGGTTCGCTGCAGAACCCCAGCCGAGGGCGGCTCGCTGCGGTCAGGCCCGTACCGCCTGGTACAGCGCGCGGATCAGATCCGACTGGGTGATGATGCCCACCAGGCGGCGCGAGCCGTCGATGATGGGGATGTGGCGGTGGCCGTTCTCGGAAAACACCGGCACCAGATCGATCAGCAGGCGGTCGGCGCTGGCCACCCGCACGGTACGGGTCATGATGTGACCGACACTGTTTTCCTCCTGGCGCGTGCGCGGGCGGACCAGCGATCTCAGGCGCCAGCCGAGGCCTTCGTGGACGTCCAGATCGATCTGCCGCATGAAGTCGGCGACGGTGACGATGCCCAGCAGATGACCCTGGCGATCCACCACCGGCAGCGCCTTGATGCGCCGGGCGCGCATCAGCGCCCAGGCTTGCTGCAGCGGCATCTCGGCGCGGGCCGTCACCGGTTCGTGGCTCATGACGTCGGCGCAGCGCAACTCGCCCATCTTGCGCTGGTAGGCGCGCGCCTCCACCTGTTCGAGCAATTCGGCGAGGTCGTCGCGGCTGATGTCCAGCACCTGGTTGTAGCGTGCCAGCACGGCGTCGAGGTCGGCGCGCTGCAGGCGCGTCTCGCCACTCGGCTCGGCCGGGCGCGGCACATGGGGCCAGGGGCGGCGGGTCAGGTTGTTGTAGAGCAGGCCGGCGCTCACCAGCAGCAGCGAATCCAGCGCCACCGGACTCCAGGCGTAGCTGAAGTCCTGGGCGCCGATCAGCACCATCAGCAGCGCCGAGGCGCCACCCGGCGGGTGCAGGCAGCGCAGGGTGAACATAGCGGCGATGGCGAGGGCGACCGCCACGGCGGCGGCCAGGTTGGCCTCGGGAATCCACAGCGCGCAGGCGATGCCGATCAGCGCCGACAGGGTGTTGCCGCCCACCACCGACCAGGGCTGCGCCAGCGGACTGGAGGGCAGGGCGAACACCAGTACGGCGCTGGCGCCCAGCGGAGCTACCAGCGCCAATGCCAGGGCGCCATGCTGATGCACCGGCTGGCCTTCCAGCCACCAGGCGGCGAGCAGGGCCGCGAGCAGGATGCCGAGGCCGGCGCCGAGGCTGGCGCGCAGCCGCTCGCGTCCGTCGATAGGCAGCGGCGCCGGCCAGAAGGCGCGCAGGCCCTGGACCAGGCGGGCGAAGAGAGACGGCGAAGGCGAGGGCGTAAGGGGTTCCTGGGACATGGGAAAGGCAGCTGCTGGGCAGAACGAGGGCGCTGATGGTCCCTCCTGGACGCAGCCCTGGCAAGACCGGCGCGGCGCGCTCGGCGCCCGGGTCGACGGCCAGGCGGCGACCCAGAGCGGCTGCCGTCTCCAGGCGATTTTCTGCTGCGACCGCCGGGGCTGCCGTAGTAGGATCATCGGCTGGGTGTCGCCGCAGCCACGCGGTAGGACAGGTTGAATCGAGCGCAGGTCGGGCCGCCGCGCGGAGTACGGCTGCCCATGAACTCTCCCCTTTCTCCGGCCAGGGCCCTGGCCTATCTCAATCGCTTCGTCGCGGCCGAAGCGGCCGGTGGTGTCGTGCTGATGGTAGCCGCCGCCATCGCCCTGATCGTCGCCAACTCGCCGCTGGCCGAGGGCTATTTCGCCAGTCTGCACTGGTACGTCGGTGGCCTTTCGCTCGGTCACTGGATCAACGACGGCCTGATGGCCATCTTCTTCCTGCTGGTGGGGCTGGAGATCAAGCGCGAGATGGCGGTCGGCCAACTCGCCAGCTGGGGCGATCGCGCCCTGCCGGGGCTCGCCGCCCTGGGCGGCATGCTGGTGCCGGCACTGCTCTATGCCCTGGTCAATCGCCACGATCCCCAGACCCTCTCGGGTTGGGCGATTCCCGCCGCCACCGACATCGCCTTCGCCCTGGGCGTGCTGTCGCTGCTGGGTTCGCGGGTGCCGGTGTCGCTCAAGGTGTTTCTCTCCGCCCTGGCGATCCTCGATGACCTCGGCGCCGTGCTGATCATCGCGCTGTTCTACACCAGCGACCTCTCCAGCAGCATGCTGCTGGCCGCGGCCGGTCTGGTGGCGGTGCTGTTCGTGCTCAATCGCCTCAAGGTCACCGCCCTGTTGCCCTATCTGCTGGTGGGGGCGCTGCTATGGTTCTGCATGCTGCGTTCGGGCATCCATGCGACCCTGGCCGGGGTGATCCTGGCGCTGTTCATTCCCCTGGGCGACACCGAGGCCGACGACGCTTCTCCGCTGCTCAGGCTGGAGTCCGCGCTGCATCCCTGGGTGGCCTTCCTGATCGTGCCGCTGTTCGGCTTCGCCAATGCCGGGGTCTCCCTGGCCGGGATGTCACCGGCCAATCTGCTGGATCCGGTGCCCCTGGGCGTGACCCTGGGGCTGTTCCTTGGCAAGCAGATCGGGATTTCCCTGATGGCGGTGCTGGCCATCCGCAGCGGTCTGGCGCGGCTGCCCGAGGGTGCCAGCTGGCTGCAGCTCTATGGCGTGGCGCTGCTCTGCGGCATTGGCTTTACCATGAGCCTGTTCATCGGCGCCCTGGCCTTTCCGGGGGCGCCCTTCCTGGTCGACGAGGTCAAGATCGGCGTGCTGCTGGGGTCGCTGCTGTCGGCCCTGGCGGGCGTTGCCGTCCTGCTCTTCGCCGCCCCTCGCCGTTGAGAGGAGTCTGAGATGCCCTATGCGCTGTTCGCGGTGATGTTTGGCGGTGCCCTCGGCAGCGCCTGTCGCTGGTGGGTCGGTCTGCGGCTGAATGCGCTGTTTCCGCTGCTGCCCCTGGGCACGCTGCTGGTCAATCTGGTCGGTGGCTTCGTGATCGGCCTGGCGCTGGGGCTGTTCTCCCGTTATCCGGGGCTGGAAGCCCAGTGGCGCCTGC
The DNA here is from genome assembly GCF_000730625.1 of Pseudomonas oryzihabitans NBRC 102199. Taxonomy (GTDB): domain Bacteria; phylum Pseudomonadota; class Gammaproteobacteria; order Pseudomonadales; family Pseudomonadaceae; genus Chryseomonas; species Chryseomonas oryzihabitans. The sequence continues at coordinate 9,444 of NZ_BBIT01000014.1, forward strand.
TGCTGGTGACCGGCTTCTGTGGCGGCTTCACCACCTTCTCGACCTTTTCCGCCGAGGTGGTGGGATTGCTGCAGAGCGGCCGCCTGGGCTGGGCGGCGCTCACCGTGACCATCCATGTGCTGGGCTCGCTGCTGCTGACCCTGGCCGGTTTCGCCCTGGCCGGTCGCCTCGGCTGAGACGCCCGGCCAGCTGGCCTCAGGCCGGCGCCACCGGGGCCTGGCGCCGCGGCTTGAATCTCAGCGCCGGCGCCTCGATCAGGTGCCAGGAGAGCACCGCGAACCCCAGGGTCAGGACATAGCTCACCAGCAGGAAACCAGGCAGCGAGAAGCTGTCGGGAAACCAGTGCATGAGCAGTTGCTGGACCGGGAAGTTGAACAGGTAGAGGCCGTAGGAATAGTCGCCGAAGCGGCCGAAGCCATGCAGCACCGGTACCTGCACCTGGGCCAGGTAGATGATCACATAGGCCAGCGACACCAGGTGGATCACCGGCAGGACATGCCAGACGATGGCCGCCAGCGACAGCAGGCAGAGCGCCAGGGCGATCTCCAGGCGCCAGGGGATGCGCGGTCCCGCGAGTTGCAGCAGGGCGCCGGCGAAAAAGAACATGCCCAGGCTGAACACCTTGTGCAGCACGAAGCTGGCGATGCCCATCTGCGGCAGCAGCAGGAAGTTGCCCAGCACCAGCACCACCAGGGTGGCCATGACCACCGAGCGGGTCAGCAGCCCCAGCACCCCGATGATCAGCAGCGACAGGTACATGAACACCTCGTAGGGCAGGGTCCAGTAGCTGCCGTTCACCGTGTCCGGAAAGGGATTGCCGGTGAAGACGCCGGGCAGTTCGAAGCGCGTCATCAAGAGGATGTTCTTGAAGAAGCCCAGGGTCTGACGATCGCTGAAGTAGGCGCTCGTTTCCCGGCTGGTGGCCAGCCAGCCCACCACCAGCACCGAGAACAGCACCGAGACGATCAGCGCCGGAAAGATCCGCAGGGCGCGCTTGAGCAGAAAGTCCAGGGGATTGCGACTGCGCTGGAAGGACGCCGTGATCAGGAAGCCGCTGATCACGAAGAACACATAGACGGCGATGTTGGCCGCGTCGGTGAAGCCGGTGAAGTTGAGGATCGGCTCGGCGCCGATATGCCCCGAGAGCCAGAAGCCGTGGCCGATCACCACGGTGGAGGCCGCGGCGAATCTCAGGAAATCGAAGTTGTTGCGTCCCTGGGGGACGTGGGCGGTAGTCATGTCTGCTCCTCGCAGCCGTGGCCCATGCCGCGGCCACCCTCCGGGAGCGGACTCCGGCTGGACGGCGACGCGAACGGCATCGGCAGAGACGCCCGTCATAAGACGCGCGCAGGCAAAGGCCGCTGCCGGCTGGGCCGGCAACGAAAGGACGACAGCCGACACGATCAGCGAGATCGGCCGGCCGGCGAGGGCAGGGGTGCTATGGGGGGCTGAGCGGCGCGAAAGCGGGCGTCATGCGCCAGGACTCCGGAAAAGCGGTACCGCACGCGGGAACGGGGGCGGCGAGACGCGCGCAGGCGAACGGGGTCTGGGGCCTCCCGGCCGCCCCGGTCATTGCGTGCGCCTCGCTCATCAGGCGCTGGCCTGCAGCGGCTGGTCGTGCACGTCTTGCGACGGTTCCAGGGCGAAGGGTTCCTGGGCGAAGTAGAGGGCGGCGCTCTGGCGGGCGTGATCGCCGAATTCATGGGGATGGCGCATGACGATCCGCTCGAAGGCGCCCGGCTCCAGGCCGTCTTCATAGAAGCCGTTGTGGCACTGCAGGATGCCCGAGGCGCAGACGCTGCGCTCGACCGCGGCGATCAGGCCGCCGGCCCTGAGGCTCTTGACGATGTTGTGCGGCAGCCGCTGGCGGCGACGTAGGCTGGCGGCGGTGTCGCTGAGGGTATCGAGGATCTCGCTCTCGGCGGGCGTCAGCTTGCGTACGTCCAGCTTGGACTTCTGCACCAGGTAGCGACGGGAGAGCAGGCGGGCCTGGTCATTGAGGGCCTTGAGCACCGTGCCGCTGAGTTCACCCCGGGTGAACAGGCCGGTTTCCAGGGCGATCAGATAGGACCAATCGTTGATGAGCGGAATCTTGCTGATGTCACGTTCCATGTGAGTGCCTGCGTCCATTTAAGTTGGCTAATTGAGGATAGGACACCCTCAATGGTTCCAGATGGCCAGTATAAGGTGACGAGTGGCATGGAATTTGACGCTCCTGACAAGAATTGTCGGTTTTTTGTCGAAGTGGGTCACGCCTTGGGGATGCAACCTCAACGTTGCGCTTGGGGTCCCTTGCTGGAGACCTGGCGCGAGTCGGGTAACCCTTCACAACGTCAGGTGATGAGATGAGTGACCCTGCAGCCGCTACGACCCCCGCCGATCTCGAATGTGATGTCGCCGTGATCGGGGCCGGAACCGCCGGCCTCGCCGCCGAACGCGCCGCCCGCCGCCAGGGCGCGCGCACCCTGCTGATCGACGACCGCTGGGCCGGCACCACCTGTGCCTCCGTGGGCTGCATGCCCTCCAAGCTGCTGATCGTCGCCGGGGAGGCTCATCATGCCGTCCGCCGCGCCGGCACCTTCGGCATCGAGGTGGGCAGCGTCAGCGTCGATGGCGCGGCGGTCATGGCGCGGGTGCGGCGCGAGCGCGATCATTTCGTCGCCGCCACCAAGGAGGGTTTCGCCAAGTTGCCCGAGGGCGTGGCCCAGCGCGCGACGGCGCGCTTCGTGGCGCCGGATCGCCTGCAGCTCAGCGATGGTAAGACGATAAGCGCCCGCAGCGTGATCATCGCCACCGGCTCCTACCCTCTGGTGCCGGAACCCTTCGACGCCCTCGGCGAGCGGGCGCTGACCAACGAGACGATCTTCGAACTCCCCGATCTGCCGCGTTCGCTGGCGGTGATCGGCACCGGTCCGGTGGGCCTGGAACTGGCCCAGGCCATGGCCCGCCTTGGCGTGGCCGTCACCCTGTTCGGCCAGGACGATGGCCTGGGCGCGCTGGAGGACCTGGAGGTCAAGGCCGAGTTGCGCAAGATCCTGGAACAGGACCTGACCCTGTACCTGAACGTCGAGGTGGATGCCCGGCGGGAGGGCGAGGGCGTGCGACTGTCCTGGTCCGGCGCGGCGAGCGGCGAGGGCGACTTCGACTACGTGCTGGTGGCCGCCGGACGACCGCCGCGGCTGAAGGGCCTGGGGCTGGAGACCACCGGCATCGAGCTGGACGACCATGGCACCCCGGTCTACGACCCCGAGACGATGCAGTGTGGCTCCTCGTCGATCTTTATCGCCGGCGATGCCGACCATGACCGGCCGATCCTCCACGAGGCCTCCGACGAGGGGGCCATCGCCGGGCACAATGCCGCCTGCTATCCCGAGGTCCGACCGACCCCGAGATCGCCGCTGTTTTCGCTGATCTTCACCGATCCGCCGGTGGCGGTGCTGGGCAGTCCGCCCGACCGGGGCAGTCTGATCGGCACCTCTTCCTACCACGACCAGGGCCGCGCCCGGGTCGAGGCGCGCAACCAGGGCATCGCCCGCTTCTATGCCGAACCGGGCACCGGCAAGCTGACCGGCGCGGCCATGGTCGGACCGTGCATGGACCATATCGGCCATCTGCTGGTGCTGGCGCTGATCCACGGCGAGACCGCCAGCTCGCTGCTGGACATGCCCTTCTACCACCCCACTCTCGAAGAGGGCCTCAAGAGCGGCCTGCGCGAGATCTGCAAGGCCGCCCACAGCAACCTGCGCGGCGATCGCGACCAGGGTTTGCCGTCCGGGGCTTGAGGAGGGGTATTCGATCCGCCAGTGGAAAAGGCTGCGCCGTTTTCCACGCTACGGTTTGGCTGAGGGCATCCTCACCCCAACCCTCTCCCAGGGGGAGAGGGGGCTGTCCGGCGCAGAGGGGAGGTTCAACGTCCGTAGGGTGGATAACGGCGCAGCCTTATCCACGCGTTCCCGAACGCCCGGTCTACAAAGAGTCCCGCTGGAGTAACCCGAGCGGCGTCTGCTACCACCAGTCTCGTAGGTTGGGTTGAGCGCAGCGAAGCCCAACGGGGTGTTCGATCCGCCAGTGGAAAAGGCTGCGCCGTTTTCCACGCTACGGTTTGGCTGAAGGCACCCTCACCCCAACCCTCTCCCAGGGGGAGAGGGGGCTGTCCGGCGTAGCAGGGAGGTTCAACGTCCGTAGGGTGGATAACGGCGCAGCCTTATCCACGCGTCCCGGAATCCCGGCCAACAAAAAGCCCCGGGGGGATCACCCGCGGGGCTTCTGCTACCGCCAAACAGTCATCAGGCCTTGAAGCGCCGCACCAGGCCGTCCAGTTCGCCCGACAGCTGCGACAGGCGCGAGGAATCGCGGGTGGTGGACTGGGCCAGGCCTTCCACCTGCTGGGCGTCGTCGTGGATCTGGGCGATGTGGCGGTTGATGTCCTCGGCCACCTGGTGCTGTTCCTCGGCCGCCGCAGCGATCTGCAGGGCCTGGTCGCGGATCTCGTCCACCGACTGGCGGATGCCTTCGAAACTGCCACGCGCCTCGCTGATGGAGGCCACGCTGGTCTGCGACAGCTCCAGGCTGGTCTCGATCTGGCGGGTGACCTCCTGGGTGCGCCGCGCCAGGCTGCCAAGCAGGCCGTCGATCTCGCCGGTGGAGTCGGCGGTGCGCTTGGCCAGGGCCCGCACCTCGTCGGCCACCACGGCGAAGCCACGCCCCTGCTCACCGGCCCGCGCCGCTTCGATGGCGGCGTTGAGCGCCAGCAGGTTGGTCTGTTCGGCGATGCCGCGGATGGTGTCGAGGATGGTGTTGATGTTGTGGCTGTCCTGTTCCAGCACCGCCATGGCCTGGGCCGACTGGGCCAGGCTGCCGCTGAGCTGGTTGACGTTGCCGGTGGCCTTCTCGATCTGGCCGTAGCCTTCCTGCACCTTGTGATGACCGGCGTCGGCGGAGGCCGCGGCCTGGCTGCAGGAGCGCGCGACCTCGTTGGAGGTGGCGACCATCTCGTTGAAGGCGGTGGAGACCAGCTCCACGGCTTCGCGCTGGCGCCCGGCGACCTCGTTCATGCTGACCGCCGCCTGGGTGGTGGTCTGCGAGGCCTGTTGCAGGTCGTTGGAGGCCTGGCCGATGCGCTGCACCAGCTGGCGGATGCTGGCGAGGAACTGGTTGAACCAGCCGGCCAGGGTGGCGGTTTCGTCCTTGCCCTGCACGGTCAGGCTCTTGGTCAGGTCGCCTTCGCCCTGGGCGATGGATTCGAGGCCGGCGGAGACACCGCGGATCGGCCGCACGATCATGCCGGCAAAGGCGGCGCCGAGCACGGCGAACAGCAGCGCCAGCACCGCGGTGATGCCGGCGATCTGCCAGGTCAGGGCGGTGGCCTTGCCCATGACTTCGCTGCGCTCGATCAGGCCGATGAATTTCCAGCCCAGGTCCTTGGCCGGATAGACGTTGACCATGTAGTCGGTGCCGTTGAGATTGACCTCACCCAGGCCGCTCTGGATGCCGCTGAGGGTCTGGTAGGCGTCGCCCAGCTCCTTGAGCTGCTTGAAGTTGTGCTTGGGGTCGCGCGGGTCGACCAGCACGTTGCCGCTGTCTTCTACCAGCAGCAGGTAGCCGCTCTGACCCAGGGTGATGCTCTTGACCAGATCGGTGAGCTGCTTGAGCGAGATGTCCAGGCCCACCACGCCGCGGACCTTGCCGCTGGCGTCTTCCATGGTCCGCACCACGCCCATCAGGGAGACGTCGTCGGTGGCCCAGTAGTAGGCCGGGGTGCGCACCACCTTGCCCGGATTGTTCATGGCCGCCTGGTACCAGGGGCGCACGCGCGGATCGTAGTTGGCCAGCTTGGCGTCGTCCGGCCAGCTGACGTAACCGCCATCGGCCAGGCCGACCGACAGGTAGGCGGTGGTGGGGTGGGTCTTGGCGAAGCGGGTGAAATAGGCCAGCGCCTGCTGGCCGGCTTCCGGCTGCGGCAACTGGGCGGCGTCGGCGCCGCTGTAGTTCTTCAGGCCTTGCAGCGCGACGATGTTCGGCTCCTTGGCGAGGAAGTCGACGTTCTGCTGGATGCCGGAGAAGAACTGCTGGATGTTGCGGTCGATCTGGCGGATTTCGCGCCCGCTGCCGTCGAGGAAGTCGCCGGTGGCCTGACTGCGCACGTTCATGATGACCACGCCCGCCACCAGGATCACCGGGAGGCAGGCGGTTACCGCGAAAAGCGAGGTGAGTTTCTGCTTGATGTTCATCGAAAGCCCCGGTCGCGCCCTGGCGCGAAGAATGACGGCGACATGCCTTCACTCTGCATCGGCCCGGATAAGTCCGACTTGATACGGGATGAGAAATTATTCCATCTGGTCCGTAGCAAGCCGGAAAATCGCCGATCGGTCGGCTAACGACCCGCTATAACTCTTTCTTCAGATGACGTTCGATTTCTTCCAGGGACTTGCCGCGGGTCTCCGGCAGGCAGAAATAGACGAACAACAACGAGCCCAGGTTGATGGCGGCGAAGACATAGAAGGTGTAGTTGCCGATGGCTTCCAGGGCCACCGGAAAGCTGAAAGCCACGGTGGCGTTGCACAGCCACTGCACGGCCACCGCCACCCCGGTCAGCAGGCCACGGACCTGGTTGGGAAACAGCTCGGACATCAGCAGCCAGTAGACCGGCGCGATGCACATCTGCATGAACAGCAGGAACACCAGGATGCAGGCCAGCGCCAGGTAGCTCTGGGTGAGGTCCTGCGGCAGCCACAGCAGCACGCTGCCCAGCGCCAGCTGCGCCACGACCACGATCACCAGGCCGATCAGCAGCAGGGTACGGCGTCCGGCGCGGCCGATGGCCCAGATGCCGAGCAGGGTGGCGATCACCGAGACCACGCCGTTGCCGATGGTGGCGGTCAGGGCCGCGCTGGTGCCCATGCCGGTGCTCTTGAGGATGATCGGCGTGTAGTACATGAAGGCGTTGACCCCGGTGAACTGGGCGACGAAGCCCAGGCCGATGCCCAGCAGGAGCAACTTGACCACCCAGCCCTGGCTCAGCAATTCGCGCAATGGCGGGCGATGCCTGGCCTGCTCCTCGCTCTCGCGCATTTCCTCGACCTCGCGCTGCACCTCCTCGGGGGTATCGCGCAGGCGTTCCAGCACGGCCTCGGCTTCTTCGATCCGACCCTTGGCCGCCAGCCAGCGCGGCGAGGTGGGCAAGAGAAAGGTACCGGCGAACAGCAGGATGCCCGGCACCATGGCGATGGCCAGCATGTAGCGCCAGATGCCGTTGTCGTGCACCAGCCAGGCGAGCAGGGCGCTGAGCACATAGGCCAGCAGCTGGCCGCTGACGATCATCAGTTCGTTGCGACTCACCAGGCGACCGCGGCGCTTGGGGCCGGCGATCTCGGCGATGAACACCGGCACCGTGGCCGACCCGCCGCCCACCGCCAGGCCGAGCACGAAGCGTGCGACCACCATCAGTTCCACCGAGGGCGCCACCGCGGTGCCCAGGGCGCCGACGACGAAGAGGATCGACAGCAGGCGCAGGGTGGTGCGGCGGCCATAGCGATCGGCGAGATAACCCGCCGCCAGCGAGCCGAAGGCCGCGCCGACGATCAGGGCGGCGGTGACCAGCCCCTCGGTGTAGGCATTGAGGCCAAGCCCACCCTGGTCGGGTGGCAGGGTCATGAAGGGCAGGGCGCCGGCGATGATGCCGGTGTCGTAGCCGAAGGCCAGGGCGCCCATGGTGGCGACCAGCACGGTGATGAAGATCAGCCGGCGGGCCGAAGCCTTCTGGTCGGGGTCGACGGCGGGGGAAGCGGAAGCGGACATGGCAGAGCGGGATCCTGGCAAGACACGAAGGGGGCCGGCAGCGGGCGCCCAAGGCCAGCGAAGCGAACGAATGCAACGTTTCGAGTCAGCGAAGGGGCGCCACGAGTGCAGGCGTGGGGGATTAGGGCGGGGATGCCGGCTGGAGTTCCCTAGGGCGCGCGGCAGTCCCGTTCCGACCAACGGGCCGCGCCGCAGGCGCGGCGCGAGGGGTTTTATCGAAGGGCCCGCCTTGAGCCCCGCAAGCCCACCGGCGCTTGGCGTGCAGCCCGGCACGGGTGCGGCGGGCAGCCGTTTTGCGGCGCCGCTTCGACTGGAACTCGGGCGGCCGGCGCTGGCTCAGCTACCTCGAAGCCCACCTGAGAAACGACCATGGATGCACCCTGCGCCGTCACCTACCAGCTCTTTCCGGAAATCGAGCAGCCCAACCGCAGCGGTCGGCTGCGGGTGAGCGCGTTGCACGAACTCTACTGGGAGGAATGCGGCAATCCCCGGGGCGTGCCGGTGGTCTACCTGCACGGTGGACCCGGCGAAGGGGCCGAGCCCAGCAAGAGGCGCTTCTGGGATCCGGACCACTACCGCATCGTGCTGTTCGATCAGCGCGGCGCCCTGAGATCCACCCCCCTGGCCGAAACCCGCGACAACACCACCCAGCACCTCATCGATGACCTCGAACGGTTGCGCGAGCACCTGGGTATCGAGCGCTGGCTGCTCACCGCCGGCTCCTGGGGCACCACCCTGGCGCTGGCCTATGGCGAGGCCCACCCCGAGCGCTGCCTGGGTTTCCTGCTGCGCGGCATCTTTCTCGGCACCGCCGACGAGGTGCACTGGTACCTGCACGGCATGCGGCGCTTCTTCCCCCGTGCCTACGAAGATTTCGTCAGCTGGATTCCGGAAGAGCGGCGCGATGCCGCCTTGGACGCCTACCTCGAACGTCTGCTCGGCGCAGACCCGCAGGCGCGCCTGGAGGCCGCCCGGGCCTGGGTACGTTATTCAGCCAGCTGTTCCCTGCTGCGCCACGATCCGGAAGGCGTGGAGGCTCAGGCCGCCGATGAGCAGACCACCCTGGGCATGGCCGTGCTCGACGCCTGGTACTTCAAGCATCAGCTGTTTCTCGAAGAAGACCAGTTGATCCAGGGCCTGGCGCCCATCCGCCAACTGCCCTGCTACCTGGTCCAGGGCGGTCACGACATGATCGCCACACCCAATTCTGCCTACCGGCTGCACAAGGCCTGGCCCGGCTCGGTGCTCAAGATCGTCAACGACGCCGGCCATGCGCCCACGGAGCCCGGCACCACCAGTGCCCTGATCGAAGCCACGGAGCGTTTCAAGAGTGACGGGCGCTTTGCCTGAGGGCCTCAGTGGCCCAGCCGCTCCACCAGGAAATCCACGAACACCCGTACCCGCGCCGGCATGGTCGAGCCGCCGACGAAGACCGCGTGGATGGGCTCCAGATCGCCCGGATTCCAGGCCTCCAGCAAAGGCACCAGGGCGCCGCTGCGCAGGTCCTCGGCCACGCTGAATTTCCCGATGCGGGCGATCCCGGCGCCTTCGCGGGCCAGCAGCGCCAGGGCCTCGCCGCTGTTGCACTCGATGTTGCCGCTGATCTTCAAGGCGAAGGCCTGGCCATCACGGACGAAGGGCCAGTCGGGCAGGGCGCGGCGAAAGTTGAATCTCAGGCAATTGTGCTCGAGCAGGTCTTCCGGCACCTGGGGTGTGCCGTGGCGGGCGAGATAGGCCGGCGAGGCCACCACCACCTGCCCGGTGACGCCGATGGGGCGGGCGCTCAGGGGGCTGTCGGCCAGCTGGCCGAAGCGGATCGCCACGTCGGCCTGGCCGGCGAGGATGTCCACCACCTCGTCGCCCAGCGCAAGGTCCACGACGATGTCCGGATAGCGGGCGCTGAAGGCCGCCACCAGCGGCACCATGGTCATGCGGCCATGGCCGAGGGCGGCGCTGACGCGCAGGCGCCCACGCGGTACGCCCTGGTCGGCGATGGCGTCTTCCACCTCGGCGAGGTCCGCCAGGATCCGTCGCGCCGCGCGCAGATAGGCCTCGCCCTCGACCGTGAGGGTGATGGCCCGGGTGGTGCGCAACAGCAGTCGCGTGCCGAGGCGCTGCTCGGTACGGGCGATGGAGCGACTCACCGCCGAAGGCGTCAGGCGCAGGGCTCTGGCGGCGGCGGACAGGCTGCCGGCCTCCACCACCTGGGCGAATACCGCCATCTCTCCCGAGCGACCATTCAGATCCACTTGTGACTCCAGGGCAAAGGTGCATGCCAAAACCGCCGTCTACCGGCGCTTGAGCGGGGAGCTTAGCATTCGCAGCATAGATAAGGAGCCTTTCCCATGCGTATCAATCCACCCCTGCTGGCCCTGGCCACCGGTGCCTTCGGCATCGGCGTCACCGAATTCGCGCCCATGGGCATGCTGCCGGGCATCGCCGCCGATCTTGGCGTGTCCATTCCGGCGGCGGGTCTCTTGATCAGCGCCTATGCCCTGGGCGTACTGATCGGCGCGCCCCTGATGACCCTGACCACCGGCCGCATTCCGCGCCGTCATCTGCTGATCGGCCTGATGGCCATCTTCACCCTCGGTAACCTGATGTCGGCGCTGGCGACCGACTACACCAGCCTGCTGATCGCCCGGGTGGTGACCTCGCTCAACCATGGCGCCTTCTTTGGCGTCGGCGCCCTGGTGGCGGCCAGCGTGGTCGCCCCGGACAAGCGCGCCGGGGCGGTCGCCGCCATGTTCATGGGCCTGACCCTGGCGACCATCGGCGGGGTGCCCCTGGCCACCTGGTTCGGCGAATTGCTCGGCTGGCGCCAGGCCTTCTGGGGCATCGCCGGACTCGGCCTGCTGACCATGGCCGCGCTCTGGTTCGCCCTGCCCAACGTGGCCCTGCCGCCGAGCGACGGGGTACTGGCCGAGATCCGCGTGCTGGGTCGCCCGCCGGTGCTGGCCGCCCTGGGTCTGACCGTGGTCGGCTCCGGTGCCATGTTCACCGTCTTCACCTATATCGCGCCGATCCTCGCCCGCGAGACCCATGGCTCCACGGCCTTCATTACCGCCATGCTGGTGCTGTTCGGCGTTGGCCTGACCCTGGGCAATCTCTGGGGCGGCAAGGCGGCGGACAAATCCATCGACCGCACCCTGATCGCCTCCCTGGGCGTGCTCATCGTGGTGCTGCTGGCCTTCAGCGTGCTGATGCGCTGGCCGTTGGCGGCTGCCGTGGCCATCCTCGTCTGGGGCATCGCCAGCTTCGCCCTGGTGCCGCCGCTGCAGATGCGCGTGATGGAAGCCGCCAAGGACGCCCCCAACCTGGCTTCGGCGGTCAACATCGGCGCCTTCAACCTGGGCAATGCCCTCGGTGCGGCCCTGGGCGGCGCGGTGATCGACGCCGGTCTCGGCTATCCGGCGATCTCCCTGGCCGGCGCCGGCATGGCCGCCCTGGGCCTGCTGATGACCCTGGCGCTGGCCTGGCGCGGTCGGGCCGCCGGGGCCGCGGTAGCCGGGTAGCCACGACACCTGCGGCGATCCGCTTTCCGCGAGCGTCGCAATCAGACTGGCACCACCCCTGTCGCTCTGGTCACAATCGGGTCTGACCTTTTCCAGGGAGTCTTGGCGATGGACCGGACCTGCACCACCTTCTACCTCGAAATGACGGCTTCGACCGAGTTGCGCGAGAAGCCGCCACGGCCCGACCTGCAGATCGTCGAGTGCGAGGTGCCGCAACCCGAATTCAATCGCTTTCTCTATGCCCTGGTCGGCCAGGCCTGGGACTGGAGCGATCTGAACGGCTGGAGCGACGCCCAGTGGCGCGCGCTGGTGGAGCAGGACGGGCACCGCACCTGGGTCGCCTATCACCGCGGCGCTATCGCCGGTTACTACGAGCTGTACCGCCCGGACGGCCGCAACGTCGAGATCCGCTACTTCGGCCTGGCCGGCGCCTTCATGGGCCTGGGCTTCGGCGGTCCGTTGCTGAGCCATGCACTCCGTTCCGCCTGGGAGTGGCCCGGCACCGAGCGCGTCTGGGTGCATACCTGCACCCTGGATCATCCCGCCGCGCTGGCCAACTACCAGGCGCGTGGAATGCGGATCTATCGCGAGGAAGACGCGCCCCTCTGAGGCGCTGCGCCAGCCGTTCGGTGCGTCACCCTCGACGCACTGAACGCCCGATCGTTGTTTCCAGTCCGACTATTCAGAAACGACCTTCTGTGGATAGACGGCATGCAAGCACTGAAAAGCCAGTTGGCGGCGCTGGACCCGCCCATCAAGCACGAGATCCAGTCCCAGGGTGACAACCTCCTGATCACCCTCATCGATCCCGCCCGGCCGGCGCGGGTGTCGCGCGTGCTCAACCAGACCCTGGTGCGCAACACCGCGCTGCTCTACGAGGTGATCCGCGACGCCATCAACGAATTACGCGCCATCGGCAGCCTGCCGGCCATCACCGCGGACGAGATATATCCGGACGACTAGCGACGGCGGATGGCCCGGGTCAGCGCTCGCTGACGCCGTTATCCCGGTGCCTTGCTCATGCTAGAAGGAAAGCCTTCGATGAACGATGAACAGCGGGTCCAGGCCCTTACCCAGCGGCAAAAGCTGCTGGCGGACTTTGGCGACTTCGCGCTGCGCTGCGAGGACCTGGACGAGATCCTCATGCGCGCCTGCCACCTGGTGGGCGATGCCCTCGGCACCGAGCTGTCCAAGGTGCTGGAGATCGAGCGCGGCGAGCACCAGGCGCTGGTCCGCGCCGGGGTCGGCTGGAAACCCGGGGTGGTGGGCCAGGCCAAGGTGTCCCTCGGCGAGCGCTCCTCCGAAGCCTATTCGATCAAGGTCAGCCGCCCGGTCATCACCCCGAACATCCACCAGGAAGAGCGCTTCGACCTGGCCGACTTCCTGCGCGAGCACGGCGTCCAGGCGCTGGTGAACGTGCCGATCTTCCTGCCCGGCGGCCGGCCCTATGGCCTGTTGCAGGTCGATGCGCGCGAGCCGCGGGACTTCGGCGAAGAAGACGTGGAATTCCTGCGCACCTACGCCACCATCCTCGGCCCGGTCATCGACCGCCTGCTCAAGAGCAGCGACCTCAACGACGCCCTGCAGGCCAACACCCGGCTGATGCAGGAGATGCAGCACCGCATCAAGAACCACATCGCCATCATCGCCGGCTTGGTCTGGCTGAGATCCCGCGCGGCTCAGTCCGACGAGGCCCGCCAGGAGCTGCAGGGCATCGGCGCGCGCATCGACGCCCTGCGCCTGGTCCACGAGCAGCTCTATGCGGCCAACACCGCCCAGCAACTGCGGCTGCGGCCCTTCGTCATGCAGCTGCTGGAGAATCTCTGCCACCTGCACCAGGAGCACTCCGGCCAGGTGCGGCTGCAGATCAACATCGCCGACGTCGACCTGGACCCGGACACCGCCGTGCCCCTGGGCATGATCCTCACCGAATTCGCCTCCAACAGCCTCAAGTATGCCTTCGAGGGCGAGGGCGGCCTGCTGGCGGTGGACATCGACCTCGCCGAGGACGACACCTGGCGCGTGCGCATCCAGGACGACGGCAAGGGCCTGCCATTGCAGACCTCCGCCCGCAAGCCCGGCTCGGGCACCGGCATGAAGCTGATCGAGGGCCTCGCCGGCCAGATCGGCGCCCACGCCCAATGGTCCCGCGCCGGCGAGCGCGGAACCGAGTTGCGGCTGAGCTTCAGGGTGAAGGGGTAGGGCTATTCGATCACCGCGGGCGTCACCGCCGAACCGGCCAGCAGGCCGCCATCCAGATTCAGCTCGCTGCCGGTCATGTAGGCGGCTTCATCGGACGCCAGCAGCAGCGCCACGGCCGCCACCTCCTCGGAGCGACCAAAGCGCCGCAGCGGCGTGTCCCGCACCAGCGCCGCCATGCGCGCCGCGCGATCCGGGCCGTCGCCCAGCATGGGCTCCCACATCGGCGTGAGGATGGCGGCGGGGTGGATCGAATTGCAGCGGATGGCGAGGCCCTGTTCCGCGCAATAGAGCGCCACCGTCTTGCTGTGATTGCGCACCGCCGCCTTGGACGAGGCATAGGCCGCCGCGCCGGGGATACCCACCAGCCCGGAACGCGACGAAATATTGATGATGGAGCCAGCCCCCGCCGGACGCATGGCGCGGATGCCATGCTTGCAGCCGAGAAAGACTCCATCGAGATTGGTGCGATGCACCGCCTGCCAGTCTTCGAGCCGAGCGTGTTCCGGATCCTGGGCCACCACGCCCTGCTCGAAGCCGGTGATCCCGGCGTTGTTCACCAGCACGTCGAGCCGACCGCGCTCCCCGAGGATCTGCCCGGTCACCCGCTGCCATTGACTTTCGTCACGCACATCCAGATGTAGATAGCGCGCCCGGTCGCCCAGCTCGGCCGCGACGGCGTGGCCCAGCTCGTCGTTCAGGTCGGTGACATAGACGAAGGCGCCTTCCGCCACGAAAGCCCGAGCGATAGCGGCGCCTATGCCCTGGGCCGCGCCGGTGACCAGGGCGGTCTTGCCCTTGAGTTTGGTTGCCATGCGAATACGCCCTCCAGATCGTGACAGGCATCCGAGGGTAGTCCAGCCGGTCGGGTCAGGGGGCCAGCATCACGCCTTGGCGCTCACTCCGCCAGTGCTTTCGCCGGCTTTCTTCAGGGCTTCGGTATAGGCGGCATAGGCCGTCGTCAGGGCTTGGCTGGCGGCGGCGACATTGGCCTGGGCGGCTTCGCGCGCAGCCTGGCTGGCTTCCTGCTCGGCCTGGCTGCCGCCCTTGCTCCGGGCTTCCACCGCGCGCAATTGCTTCTGCGCCAGCTCCAGTTGCCGCTTGGCCATGTCGATGGCCTTCTGCAGGGTATCCAGGGTCTTGTTGCCGGTGCTGCCCTTCTCGCTGGCAGGGGCAGCGTCGGCTTCGGCCTGGTCCTTGATCTGGTTCAGCGGATTGGGCTTGCCGATCCCCTTGGGCTTCTTGGATTGCTCGACCTTGGCTGCCTCTTCCTCGGCGGTGGGCTTGGCCGTCGTGCCACCCAGCCGGAGCGTGGGCGCGCGCAAGATACCGTGGCCGATGCCATTCACCGACAGCGTGCTGAACATCGCGGACTCCTTGAAAGGTACATCTCAAGGATAACGGCCGCGTGGGGCAAAGATTGAGCGAGAGTGGCGGCGGGGCCCTCGGCGGCTGCCGGAGGGGCCCCGCTGATGCCTGGCTACTGGCTGATGACGGCGTGGTTGGAAAAGCCGCTCTGGGTCAGGTTGATGGCATTGCCCGCGGTGCTCTGGGTGAGGTCGGCGGTGTGCTGGCTGCCGCTCTGGGCGACGGTGATGCTGGAGGCATTACCGGTCACGTAGGCCGTCACCCCAAGATTGTCGCCCTGCTGATCGACCTTCAGCTGGCCGTCGTTGCCCAGGTAATAGGCAGTGATGCCATTGGCGTCGCCGTTGGACGCCAGATCCAGCTGATTACCCTCGCCGGAGACGGTGGCAGAGGCGCCATTGCCGTTACCTGTCTGCGCCAGGGTCAGCTTGCTGCCCACGCCATAGACATTCACGTCCGCGCGGTTCAGATCGCCGCGCTGGGCGATATCGACGGTACTGGGTCGCGAGTAGCTGCTGGAGTGCCGGACCCGGGCATCGTTGCCGTTGCCCTCCTGCACCACCTTGGAATCCACCCGCTCGCCGCCTTGCTTGAGGCCGACATAGTTGTCATTGCCGCGCTGTTCGACGATGGTGGTCGAGTCCTCGCCGTTCTGACTCACCCAGGCCTCGTTGCGCAGGCCGAAGCTGGTCACCTGCAGGTCCTGGCGGTCACCGTGCTGAGCCAGGTCCAGCTTGCCGTTGAGTCCATCCTGGCGGACCGTCAGGGTGTTCTGGCCCGCGGCGTAGCTGTCCTGCTCGATGTCGATCCGGTGATAGCCGCCGTCCTGATGGACATAGGTGTCCTGCCGCAAGCCGCTCTGCCGCACCACCGTCGCGTTGCCGCTACCCGGTCCCTGATCGACCTGCACCCGGTCATAGCCGCCATCGCGCTGCTCGATATCCACCAGGCGCTGCGATCCCCAGACCTGATTGACCTCGATCGCGCTCCTGGCATTGGTCTGCACCACCCGCACGTGGTCGTCGGCATCGTTCTGCTGGGTGACCTGGGCATTGAGAAAGCTGCCGCTCTGCTGGATATCCGCCTGGTTGCGCGCCGACAAATCGCTGCCCTGGTTCAGGTTCACTACATTGAAGCCGCCGTTCTGCTGGACGTTGGCCGTATTGGACGCGGCCCAGGCGGCACCGGTGTTGGCTAGCAGTAACGCGACCATGAGGGAGCGGGAGGTTTGCATGGGGACGGTCCTTGTGAGGGGCGGGAGAGCCCGGAGCGTGAGCGTTCGATTGGGGGGTAGGGGATAGGTGAGGCGCTGAGAAATAATCTGACTGATAAGGCTGAAGGCGCAATCGGTCGAAGGAGCGATGCTGATCCTTGCGTGAACAACCTTGCGTTGAGTGCGTAAGCCTGGAGGCTTCGAAAGAGAAACGTATGTCTTATGGAGCGCCAAGGAAAATCCCTCGCGACCACTCAAGCGGTCGCGAGGGGCTCCGACTTAATCCACCGCCTTGACCGTCTCCTCGATGACCTTCTTGGCGTCGCCAAAGACCATCAGGGTATTGTCCAGGTAGAAGAGTTCGTTGCCGAGACCCACATAGCCGCTGGCCACGGATCTCTTGTTGACGATGTTCGTCTTGGCCTTGAAGGCTATCGAAGATAGGCATGCCGGCGATGGGCGACTTGGGGTCGTTGTTGGCAGCCGGGTTGACCACATCCTTGGCGCGGAGCACCAGCACCCCGTCGGCCTGGCCAAACTCGGAGGTGATGTCGTCCATCTCGAACACCTGGCCGTAGGGCATCTCGGCTTCGGCCAGCAACACGTTTATATGGCCGGGCATGCGGCCGACCACCGGGTGTTCGAAACGATGGCAAGCTTTTGGCAAAGTGACAGGTGATCGAGCCGGCGGCTCGCTTGGAATCTAGTTCGGCGCGGGCATCCGAGGCAGGGCAGCGAACCAATCCAACGCCCTATCCCACAGCGGCTGGGCGCTGGCGCGGAAATAACCCATGTGGCCAATGGCGCCGCCGTGCTGGCGGGGGTCGAGGTCTTCGCGCTGGAGGTCGACGTTGCGATAGGCCTGCATGAAGGCATCGCGCGATTGCGGGGTGGCCCAGAGATCGTCCAGGGCGTTGACCGCGACGATGGGGGTGCGCACCGCGGCGTAGCCGGCTTCGATGCCCCGCATGGCCGGGTCGTCGAAGAAGTAGTGGGGATAGCTGCACCAGTGGCGCCACTGGCGATAGACATCGCGCGGCAGGTCTTCGCCCAGGCCCAGGGCGCTCCAGGGGCAGTAGCCCTTCCACCAGGTCAGCACCGGCAGAACCAGTTTCCACATGGTCAGCACCTTGAGTCTTTCCAGCGGCGGCATGTAGCCGTACCAGCCGGCGCTGGTGCCGAAGACATAGAAGCCGGCCACCTTGGCGTGGTTGGGCAGCAGGCCGAAGGCATGGCCGCCATAGGAGTGGCCGACCAGGTAGAGGGGGACGTCGCCCCGGGCCATGCTGTCCACGGCGGCGGCGAGGTCCTGGCGCGCCCAGTCCAGCAGGTCCATGCGAAAGCCCTTGAGCGAGGCCGGCGCCGAACGGCCGATGCCACGGTAATCGAAGGTCAGGGTCTCGAAGCCACGGGCCGCGGCGTGCTGGGCGAAACGTCGATAGAAGCCCTGGGGCACGGCGGTGGCGCCGGCGACGATCAGCCGTCCCTGCAGCGGTCCCTGGGCGGGATAGCGACTGGTGCTGAGGCGATAACCGTCCGCGGTGATCAGCTCCTCAACGAGGGCGTCGCTGGGCATGGGGTGGTCCCTATGACAGTTGTTATAATGCCTGGACGGTAGATTATGACAGCTGTCATAGCAAGGAGAATGGATGACCGAGCAGTCGACGGTGCGGGAACGGGTGGTGGTGGCGGCTTCGGCCATGCTGGCGCAGCACGGCCTCAATGCCACCAGCATCCGCGAGACCATCAAGCGCGCCGAGGCGCCGCTGGGGTCCACCTATCATCACTTCCCCGGTGGCAAGCACCAGCTGGTGGTGGAGGCGGTGGAGCTGGCCGGCGCCCAGGTCAGTCGCGATCTGGAGCGCCAGCTGCAGGCCGGGGCCCTGGCGGGAATCCAGGGCTTCTTGCGACTCTGGCGCGACATCCTGCTGGACTCGGACTTTCGCGTCGGCTGCCCGGTGATGGCGGTGGCGGTGGAAGAACCGGTGGACGAGATCGCCCAGCGCGAGTTGGACGCGGCGGCGGGCATCTATCGCCGCTGGGAGGCTCGGCTGCAGGTGGCGCTGGTCGAGCATGGTCATGCGCCGGAGGCGGCAGCGGGATTGGCCACGCTGCTGGTGGCGGCGGTGCAGGGGGTGATCCCGCTGTGCCGCGCCCAGCGCAGCATCGAACCCTTCGACCGGGTCGCCGAACGTCTGGTGGCGCTAGTCTAGCGGGAACGCCGCCGGGGCCGGCGGACTCCACCAAGGGTGCCTCTACGAGCGGAGTACCCCATGAATCCCGAACCTGCGGATGATAAGCAGACCCCCCACGACTACGACGAATACGGCGACGTGCCGGATTCGGCGAATACTACCACCACCGAAGAGCGCGAGGACCTGGACGACAGCCCGTTGAGTCCGAAGCGCTAGCGGTGCCTGCCGCGTGGACAAGGCTGCGCCGTTGTCCACCCTAGGGGAGCTTGCTCTCGCCAACCTACGGTGGATGGGTAGGGTGGAAAACCGCGCAGCGTTTTCCACGTATCGATGATCTCGGCTAACGCTAAACCCTGCCGCCATCACAATACCACCCCCTCTCCGTCCGGGAGAGGGCTGGGGTGAGGGCGCCTTCCTGCTCCTCCGCCTCATTCCCTCACGTCAACGCCCGATCCAGATGCAGATAGCCGCCATCCACGCTCAGCCATTGGCCGGTGGTATGGCTGGAGCGTGGCGAGAGCAGGAAGGCCACGGTGTCGGCGATCTCCTCCGGGGTGGTCATGCGGCGGCCGAGGGGGATGCGCGCGGTGATAGCGGCGAGTTTGGCGGCGGGGTCGGGAAAGCCCTGCAGCCAGCGTTCGTAGAGCGGGGTCATGACCTCGGCGGGGATCACCGCGTTGACGCGGATGCCGTCGTCCAGCAGCGAGGCGGCCCACTCGCGGGTCAGGGCCAGCACGCCGCCCTTGGCCGCGGTGTAGCCGCTGGTGTCGCCCTGGCCGGAGAGGGCGGTCTTGGAAGCGATGTTGACGATAGCGCCGGTGCTGGCGCGCAATGCCGGCAGGCAGAGATGCGCCAGGTGGTAGTAGTGCACCAGGTTGCGTTCCAGGGAGGCGACGAAGGCGGCGCGACCGGCGCTGAGACTGACGCCATCGTTGACTCCGGCGTTGTTGACCAGTCCATCGATGCGCCCATAGGCATCCTGCACGGCGGCCACGGTCCGCTCGCAGGCGGCTTCGTCGCACAGCTCCACGGTGAAGGCCCGAGCCCTGGGCTGCCGTTCGGCCAGTTGCGCGGCGAAGTCGGCTGCCAGCGGCTCGCGGGCGAGGATCACCGGGATGGCGGCCTCGGCCGCCAGGGCCAGGGAGATGGCGGCGCCGATGCCGGAGCCGCCGCCGCTGACCAGGAACACCTTGTCGGTCAGGTGCAGATTCATGCCACTGCCTCCCGTGGCTGGGTGCCCAGACCATAGAGCCGGGCCGCGTTGCCGCCAAAGACCGCGGCGCGTTCACCCGTCGTGAGCTCCAGCAATGCCTGCTCGGCCAGGTCGACCACCTCGGCGTAGCTGGCGGCCAGGGTGCAGACCGGCCAGTCCGAGCCGAACAGCAGGCGCTCCGGCCCGAAGGCCTCCAGGGCGATACGGGCATAGGGAAGCAATTGCTCCGCCTGCCAGCCCTGCCAGTCGGCCTCGGTGACCAGTCCGGACAGCTTGCAATGCACATGGGGCAGCCGCGCCAGGGGCGCCAGCAGCCGAGCGTAGTCGGCGGGCGCGACCCGGCCCGGTGGCTTGCCCAGGTGGTCCAGCACCAGCACGCCGTGGTCATGGCGCGCGGCGAAGGCGGTGGCGGCGGGCAGGGTCTCGGCGTGGATCAGCAGTTCATAGAGATAGCCGTGCCGCTGCAGGGTGGCGACGCCCCGGTTGGCGGCGGCATCGGCCAGCCAGGCGCCGGGATCGGCCTCGTCCTGCACCGGATGGCGGAAGCCGCGCAGGTGACGACTGCCCTGGCGCCGTTCCAGGCGCGCCACCAGGTCGGCGGCGCGCAGGTCGGTCCAGCCGACCACCGCCTGCACCCAGGGCGTCTGGGCGGCGAGGTCGAGCAGAAAGTCCGTCTCCTCTTCCAGGGTGCGCGCCTGGACGGCGATGCAGCCGTCGAAACCGGCCCGCTGCAGGTGTGGTTGCAGATCGGCGGGCAGGTGATCGCGTTGCAGCCCGGCCATGCGCCCGTCGATCCAGGCGAATTCGGCCGGCCGATAGCGCCAGAAGTGCTGGTGGGCATCCAGGCGCGGGCTCATGACGGCTGCCCTCCGGCATTGCGATAGCGCGCCCGGGAGGCGGCCTTGATGGCGATGGAGAACCCTGGCGCCTGGGGCGCGAGATAGGCGGCGCCGCGCACCCGGCAGGGGTCCTCGAAGTGTTCGTGGAGGTGATCGACGTATTCCACCACCCGGCCCTCGTGGGTGCCGGCGACGCAGAGGTAGTCGATCATCGCCAGGTGCTGCACATATTCGCAGAGGCCCACGCCGCCGGCATGGGGGCAGACCGGCAGGTCGTACTTGGCGGCCATCAGCTGCACCGCCAGCACCTCGTTGAGGCCGCCCAGGCGGCAGGCATCGAGCTGCACCACGTCCAGGCCGCCGCGCATGATGAATTGCTTGAAGAGGATGCGGTTCTGGCACATCTCACCGGTGGCCACCTTGACCGGTGCCACCGCCTCGCGGATGGCGCGATGACCCTCCACGTCGTCGGGGCTGGTGGGTTCCTCGATGAACCAGGGCTGGGCGAAGGCCAGCTCGCGCACCCAATCGATGGCCTCGCCGACTTCCCATACCTGGTTGGCGTCGATCATCAGGTGGCGCTCGGGGCCGATCACCTCGCGGGCGATGCGCACCCGGCGGATGTCGTCGGCGAGATCGCGACCGACCTTGAGCTTGATGTGGGAGAAGCCGGCGTCGATGGCCTCCTGGCAGAGGCGGCGCAGCTTGTCGTCGGGATAGCCGAGCCAGCCGGCCGAGGTGGTGTAGCAGGGATAGCCCTCGGCTTCGAGGCGCTGCAGGCGCTCGGCCTTGCCCTCGGCGCGCTGGCGCAGCAGGGCCAGGGCTTCCTCGGGGGTGATGCAGTCGGTGAGGTAGCGGAAGTCGATGCAGCGCACCAGCTCTTCGGGACTCATCTCCGCCACCAGGCGCCAGACCGGCTTGCCCACGGCGCGCGCCCAGAGGTCCCAGGCGGCGTTGACCACCGCGCCGGTGGCCAGGTGGATGGCGCCCTTGTCCGGGCCGATCCAGCGCAGCTGGCTGTCGCCGGTGATGTGGCGCCAGAAGCGGCCCGGGTCTTCCTGGATCCATTCCAGGGTCAGGCCTTGCACCCGCGGCTCCAGGGCGCGCAGGGCGGCGCAGCAGATCTCGTTGCCGCGGCCGATGGTGAAGGTGAGGCCGTGACCCTCCAGCCCCGGCTGGTCGGTCTGCAGGATGACGTAGGCGGCGGAGTAGTCCGGATCCGGATTCATGGCATCGGAGCCATCCAGCGCCTGGCTGGTGGGAAAGCGGATGTCTTCGATCTGCAGGCCGGTAATTGTTGTTGGCATGGCGCTGTCCTCGAGGGTTTTCACGGGCTGAGCGAACCCGGCCCCGTGCCCGCTCGATGAAAAGCGGGCACGGGGGTTTGCTAGGTTTGGGTGGGGGTGGCTTGCCCTAGTCGGCGGCGACGGTGCGCTGGTGCTGCTCGCCCAGGCCCTGGATGCCCAGGCGCATTTCCTGGCCGGGCTTGAGGTACACCGACTGCGGCTTGACGCCCATGCCCACGCCCGGCGGCGTGCCGGTGGAGATGACGTCACCCGGTTGCAGACTCATGCAGCGGCTGAGGTAGGCGATGATCTGGGCCACCGTGAAGATCATGGTGCGGGTGTTGCCGTTCTGGTAGCGGTGGCCGTCCACTTCCAGCCAGAGGTCGAGGTTCTGCGGATCGGCCACCTCGTCGGCGGTCACCAGCCAGGGGCCGAGCGGGCCGAAGGTGTCGAAGCCCTTGCCCTTGTCCCAGGTGCCGCCGCGTTCGAGTTGCCACTCGCGCTCGGAGACGTCGTTGACCACGCAATAGCCGGCCACGTGATCCAGGGCGTTGGCTTCGTCGATGTAGCGCCCGGCCTTGCCGATCACCACGCCCAGCTCCACTTCCCAGTCGGTCTTGGTCGAGTCGCGGGGGATCTGCACGGCGTCGTTGGGCCCGCAGATGGCGCTGGTCCACTTGTTGAACACCACCGGCTCCTTGGGCACGTCCAGGCCGGATTCGGCGGCGTGGTCGGCGTAGTTGAGGCCGATGCAGATGAACTTGCCGACCCGGCCCACGCAGGGGCCCAGGCGCGGGGTGCCGTCCACCAGTGGCAGGCTGTCCGGGTCCAGCTGACGCAGCCGGGCCAGGGATTCGGCGCCGAGCGCCTCGCCAGCGAGATCGGCCACCTGACCGGAGAGATCGCGAAGCCGACCCTGGGCATCCAGCAGACCGGGTTTTTCCTGGCCCTGGGGGCCGTAGCGCAAGAGTTTCATCGGAGCTCCTATGAGGGGAAAAGGGTGCGGACGAAAAACGGCGTCAGACGCTCCAGCCACCATCGATCACCTGGGCGGTCCCGGTGACGAAGGCGGCGGCGTCGGAGGCAAGATACAGGGCGAGGGCGGCGATCTCCTCCGGCCGACCCACGCGACCCATCGGCTGGCGGGCGGCGAAGGCGGCCTGCACCTCGGCTTCACTGCGGCCTTCGCGGGCGGCCTGGTCGGCGATGCGCTGGTGCAGCGAGGGGGAATCCACGGTGCCGGGGCAGATGGCGTTGCAGCGGATGCCCTGGCCGACATAGTCGGCGGCCACCGACTTGGTCAGGCCGATCACCGCCGCCTTGCTGGCGCCATAGGCGCAGCGATTGGCCACGCCCTTGAGGCTGGAGGCGATCGAGGCCATGTTGATGATGCAGCCGCCGCCCTGGGCCAGCATGCCGGGCAGCACGGCGCGGATCATGCGGTACATGGCGGTGGCGTTGAGTTCGAAGGAGAAGCGCCAGGCGTCTTCGTCGCAATCGAGAATGCTGCCGGCGTGGACGTAGCCGGCGCAGTTGAACAGGACATCCAGGCTGCCCAGGTCGGCGACCAGGGCGGTAACCGCCGCCGCATCGGTGACGTCGAGCACCCGGGTACGCAGCCCTTCGAGGCTGTCCAGGGCGGCGGCATTGATGTCGGTGGCGATGACCTCGGCACCGGCGCGATGGAAGGCGAGGGCGGTGGCCCGGCCGATCCCCTGGCCGGCGGCGGTGACCAGGACGCGTTTGCCTGCATGACTCATGCGGGAGACCTCTTGGCTGATTATTGTTGTGAGTCGCCTGACCGCCAGCGGTCAATGGTCAGGCCATTGGTCCTATTGTTTAGACCCTGCTAGGCTCTCAGGCAAGGATTTTTTCGCGGCAGACTGCGCGACCTGCATGAGACGAGACCGCCATGCCCCTTCAGGTGATTGAAAAACCACGGCTTTACCGGCAGATCGCCGACCAGCTGCGCGCCCTCATCTACGGCGGCGAATATCCGCAGGGCAGTTGCCTGCCCGCCGAGCGCGAATTGGCCAAGCAGCTGGGGGTGAGTCGTGCCTCGGTACGCGAGGCGTTGATCGCCCTGGAGGTGATCGGCCTGGTGGACGTGCGCGTCGGCGACGGCGTGCGGGTCTGCGCGCCCAGCGCCCCGCCGCCGCCGGACACCCCGGTGCTGGAGCTGGCCGGGCGCGGCCAGTGGGCGGAGATGGATCCAGAGCTGAGCCTGGCGCTGGACCTGGACGCCGAGATCCCGCCCTTCGCCCTGCTGCAGGCGCGCCGCCTGGTGGAGCCGGAGGCCGCCGCCCTGGCCGCAAGGCATGCCAGCGCGAGCGAACTGGCCGGCATCCGCGCGGCCTATGGGCGCAACGTCGAGGACAATCGCCTGGGCTCGACCACCCATCCCGGCGACCGGCTGTTCCATATCCGCATCGCCCAGGCCAGCGGCAATCCGGCCTATGCGCTGCTGCTACGCCATCTGCTCGGCCATCGCTACGGCAGCATGTTCCAGCTGCTGCAGCGCCGCTACACCCCCGAAGACATGCCCGACCGCTCCCAGCAGGAGCACCTGGCCATCCTCGAAGCCCTGGAAGCCCACGATCCCGAAGCCGCCCGCCAGGCCATGGCCACGCATCTGGACGCGGTGACCCGCATCTTCGCGCGGCCGGCGGTGGAGTGAGGAGGCGGAGGTGCCTCGGCTTTTCCCCCTCTCCCTCTGGGAGAGGGTTGGGGTGAGGGTGGCTAGTGCCCATTGGGCTTCGCTGCGCTCAGTGCCAACCTACGGGTGAGCGATGATTCGTGGACAAGGCTGTGCCGTTGTCCACGCTACGGCACGGCGCTACCCCTCCGCGCGGAACCGCCCCCTCTCCCTTGGGGAGAGGGCTGGGGTGAGGGGGGACGTTGGGCTTCGCTGCGCTCAGTGCCAACCTACGGGTGAGCGATGATTCGTGGACAAGGCTGCGCCGTTGTCCACGCTACGCAGGGCGCTGACCCCACGCGGAACCGCCCCTCTCCCTCTGGGAGAGGGCTGGGGTGAGGGTGGCTAGTGCCCATTGGCCTTCGCTGCGCTCAGTGCCAACCTACGGGTGAGCGATGATTCGTGGACAAGGCTGCGCCGTTGTCCACGCTACGCAGGGCGCTGACCCCGCGCGGATCCGCCCCCTCTCCCTCTGGGAGAGGGCTGGGGTGAGGGCAAACCCCGCGACGATGCCGTAGGGTGGAAAACCGCGCAGCGTTTTCCACGCAAACCCCGCGCAACGCCCGTCTGTACGGCCATTTAGCGACCCGGCTGTGGCTGGCCCCACCGGCGCCCGGCCGCGGACAATCAGTGCTTTGCCCAAGGAGTCCGCCGCCATGTCCCTCGTCTTCCATCAGGTCGATGTCTTTGCCCAGCGCCCCCTGGAGGGCAATGCCCTGGCGGTGGTCTGTGGCGCCGATGCGCTGTCCACCGAGCAGATGGCCGCCCTGGCGCGCTGGACCAATCTGTCGGAAACCACCTTCCTGCTGCAGCCCACCGATCCGACGGCGGACTACCGGGTACGTATCTTCACCCCGCAGCGCGAGTTGCCCTTCGCCGGCCATCCGACCCTGGGCAGTTGCCATGTCTGGTTGCGCGAAGGCGGGCGGCCCAAGGGCGGCGAAGTGATCCAGGAATGCGGCGCCGGCCTGGTGCCGATCCGCGCCGCCGGGGAGGAGCTGGCCTTTGCCGCGCCGCCGCTGGTGCGAGGCGGCGCGGTGGAGCCCGAGATACTGGCGCGCATCGCCCGGGGCACCGGCCTGGCGCCTGAGCGCATCCAGGCCAGCCAGTGGGCCGACAACGGCCCCGGCTGGGTGGCGGTGCTGCTTGAGAGTCGCGAGGAATTGCTGGAGCTCCGCCCGGACTATGCCGCCCTGGAAGGCCTCAACGTCGGCCTGATCGCCCCCTGGACGGGCAGCGCGGCCGAGGCGCAATTCGAAGTGCGCGCCCTGATGGGCGAGGAATTCGCCGAAGACCCCGTCACCGGCAGCCTCAACGCCAGCCTGGCGCAGTGGCTGATCCCGGCGGGCCTGGCGCCGGAGCGCTATCTGGCCAGTCAGGGCACGGTTCTCGGCCGGCGCGGCCGGGTGCGGGTAGCCCGCATCGCCGACCGCATCTGGGTGGGTGGCGCGGTGCAGGACTGCATCCGCGGCACCCTCAGCCTCTAGGCGCGGATCACAGCCCGACCGAGCGACCCTTGAAGCCGGCCGCATCGAAGTAGCGGGTGTCGCCGACGTTCTGGGTCTTGAGTTCGGTGACCAGCCCGCCCGCCGCCGGTGCCGAGCGCTGCACCCGGTGGCTGGCCTTGACCGGCTTGCCGCCTTCCAGACTCTCGCCGATCACCCGGCCGACCAGTTGCCCCTTGGCCGGGATCTCCAGGTGCAGCAGGTGCGCCAGGGTCTGGCCGACGTCGGCGTTGCTGACCGGACTCAGGTCGACGAAGCCCTTGCGGAAGTCCGGGCCGATGGCCGCCATGAAGTTGTGGGTGTCGCCGCGGCTGAAGCTTCCGTGCATGCCCTGGCCCTGCTGCAGCCCGGTGTCGGCCACCTCGACGGCGCAGACGTCGGGCTTGCCGCAGCCGCTGTCATAGGAGCGGAAGTTGACCACGATGGCGGGGTAGGGGGTGAGCGCCGAGCCCTTGAGGTTGATCGCCGAGAGCGGCAGGGTGCCGGGGATCTTGCCCAGGTCGTCGTCGACGAACAGGCCGCTGACGTAATCCTGCTTGAGCAGCGCCGCGACCACCTTGGGCGCCAGCGTCTTGGCATCGCCCTGCGGCAGATAGACCAGGTCCGAGCCGCCGTTGGCCGCCACCACCACCTCCGGCTTGGCCGCGTCCGGGCCGATCAGGCCATTGGCCTTGCTCGGGTGCTGGCCCTGGTCCATCGCCACCGCGGCGCCCTTGGCGTCCGGATCGAGCAGCGGCAATTTCAGCGCGGCGGCGAGATCCAGGGCGAGGAAGCCGGGCGGCAGCTGCCCCTTAGGCACGTCGGGGTAGCTGGCCTTGGCCGCCGGACTGGTCTTGCTCTCCTTGGAGATGGTGGAGAAGCCGTGGTCGGCGCTGACGAAGATGTCGGTGTTGCCGTCCAGGCCCAGCTCCTTGAGCCGGGCGCGCAGGGCGCCGAGGTTGGCGTCGACGTTGCGGATGGCGGCCAGGCTGGTGGGGCCGTTGATGCCCGGGGTGACCTTGCCCAGGCTGTCGCCCTGGTTGTGCTGGGTGCCGTCGGGGTCGCGCGACCAGAACACCAGCACGAAGGGCTTGCCGCTCGCCTTGAAGCGCGGCAGCAGCACCTGGTTGGTGACGTCGAGGAAGTAGCGCTGCTGCTCGACGTTGGCGCTCAGGGTGCCGGGCGTGGTGGCGTTGCCGGCCTTGCCGTTGGCGCCCCGGCTCGGGGCTTCCAGCGGCAGACCGGCCTGTTTCAGGGCGTCCTGCATGGCCGCGCTCAGGGGAATGCCGGTGGGGTGACCGGTGGAGTCGTCGACGATCACCGTCTTTTCGCCGTCGCGGGCGGTCACGTCCTGGATGGCCACCGGGCCGAGCTTGCCGACGGCGGCGGTGGACAGGCCCGCCTGGCGCGCGGCGGCCAGCAGGGTTTCCTCGTCCAGGTAGTTGCCGGCGAAATGCTCGTCGACGTCGCCCAGCACCTCGTCGTTTTCCAGGAAGGGCGTGACGCTGTTGTTGGCGCCCGGCACCGGGAAGCCGGTGTAGATGGTGTTACTGAAATCCCCGGTGTCGCCCAGGTAGTGCCCGGTGGCCAGGGCCGAGGCATTGGGCGTGGTGAAGGTCGGGAACAGCGAATGGCTGTTCTGGAAATTCACGCCCTCCCGGCGCAACTGGGCCAGATTCGGCGCGGTCTGGGCATCGACGATGTTGGCGCGCAGGCCATCGGGGATGAAGAGAATGACGTTGCGCGCCGGCTCCGCGGCCATGACGGCCGAACTGGCGAGAAGGGCGAGGCTGCAGGCACGGGCGAGACGGGTCGGAAGGAAGGCCATGGAAAACTCTCTGGAGGGAGGAAAGATGGCAGAGATGTAACAAGAGATTGCTGCAATTTTATGATGACAGCGCCATGACAGGGGGCGGCATCCTTTGTGCAGCACTCCGGCCTCTTTCCAAGGAGCACCCCTATGGCCCACGCCTTCGCGAGTACCACTGCCGCTGCCCGTCACCTCGATCTGGACACCCCGGCCATCCGCCAGGCCCGCATCGATCTCGCCGCCTGCTTCCGCATGGCTGCCCGCCTGGGCCTGGGCGAGGGGATCTGCAATCACTTCTCCTTCGTGGTGCCCGGCCACGACGAGCTGTTCCTGGTCAATCCCTATGGCCTGGCCTTCGCCGAGGTCACCGCATCCTCGCTGCTGATCTGCGACTTCGACGGTGGCGTGGTCATGGGCGAGGGTGCCCCCGAGGCCACCGCCTTCCATATCCATGCCCAGCTGCACCGCCTCAATCCCGGGGCACGGGCGGCCTTCCATACCCATATGCCCAATGCCACGGCGCTCTGTCTGCTGGAGGGCGAGCCCTTCGTCTGGGCCGGGCAGACCGCGCTGAAATTCTATGACCGTCTGAGCGTGGACGAGGACTACAACGGCCTGGCGCTGGACGCCACGGAAGGCGAACGCATCGCCCGGGCGGCGGGGGACGCGGCGGTGGTCATGCTGAAGAATCACGGACCCCTGGTACTGGGGCCGAGCATCGCCGAGGCCTGGGACGACCTCTACTACCTGGAGCGCGCCGCCGAGGTGCAACTCAAGGCCATGGCCAGCGGCCGGCCGCTGAAGCCGGTGGCACCGGCCATCGCGCATGCCGCCTGCCAGCAGATGCTGCAGGGCAACGCCGACAGCGCGCGGCTGCACCTGGAAAGCGTGAAGCGCCAGCTGCTGCGGCTGGAGCCGGCTTACCGGGACTGAGCGGGGCGGTCAGCCGCCGTGGCTGCGGCGCTGGGACACGGCCTGCACCTGCGGAGCGGACAGCTCCAGTGCGGCGGCCGCGACCACGGGCAGCTGGGCATCCAGCTGCTCGACCAGGCGCTCGCGCAACTGGCGCTTGATGATGCGACTCATGTCGAGCTGGCCATGATGATCCAGGGCCAGAAAGCCCTGCTGGAGGATCTCGATGGACAGGAACGGGACCTCGGCGCCCAGGGGGCAGACATCGAAGGCAAGCGACTGAGCGTGGGCTGACGGCATCCTGGTGATCATGGCTGTCCCTCCTGGACCAGAGCCCCATCATGCCAGGCCCGGCGGAGAGCGCTGGAGTGGCAAAACGCGGACCCGTGGACTGTTGCGCATTTTGTCGGCGCGAAAAAAAGCCCGGGATCCTCCCGGGCTAAAAGCGCAGATGTCAGCTTCTACGATGCCTTTCGGCATGGAAGAGAGCTTGCCACCGCCCGGCTTATGGCTGGCTTAACGTCGCTAGCGAATCAGCGAGGCCAGCAGGGCCATGCAGGCGATGGCGGCAAAGATCAGCAGGAGGTGTAGCAGGGAGAGCTTGTCCATGAGCGAGGGCACGGGTAGCGACACGGAGGGCCGATGATAGCAAAGAGACATCACAGCACACCTGACCTGCTTGCGACTCAGGCCCTTTGCAGCATCGCCTGGATCCGCCGCTCCAGCGTATCCAGGGTGAAGGGCTTGGTCAGCACCCGCATGCCGGTTTCGAGATGGGCGTCGTCGATGACCTGGCTTTCCGCATAACCGGTGATGAACAGCACCGGCAGCTCCGGTCGCAGTCCGCGCAGGGCGTCGGCCAGCTGGCGGCCGTTGAGGGCGCCGGGCAGGCCGACATCGGTGATCAGCAGGTCCAGCGGGGTATCGGGCGAGAGCAGGGCCAGAGCGGTGGCGGCATCGGCCGCCTCCAGTACCCGGTAGCCGTGGGCGAGCATGACTTCCACCAGCAGCGTACGGATGGTGGGTTCGTCGTCGACCACCAGGATGGTCTCGCCGTGGCCTGGGGCGTGAGGCTCCGGTTCGGCCGGCAAGGCGCTGTCGGCCAGCGGCGCCAGGTGATGACGCGGCAGATAGAGGTGTACCCAGGTACCGGCGCCGGGCGCGGAGTCGATGCGGATCTCGCCACCCGACTGCAGTACGAAGCCATGCACCATGGACAGTCCCAGGCCGGTGCCCTGGCCAATGGGCTTGGTGGTGAAGAAGGGATCGAATACCCGGGCGAGGACCTCGTCGCTCATGCCGCTCCCGGTATCGCCCACGCTCAGGCGCACGAAGTCGCCCACGGGCAGGGCCTGGCGCTCGGCCTGGGTCGCGTCCAGGCGCTCGTTGCTCAGGACGATACGGATGCGCCCGCCGTCGGGCATGGCGTCGCGGGCGTTTAGGCAGAGGTTGAGCAGGGCGTTTTCCAGCTGCAGGCCGTCGATGTGGGTCAGCCAGAGCCGGGGATCGGCTTCGCGCTCCAGGGCGATCTGCGGACCTATGCTGCGCTGGATCAGGTCTTCCAGGCCGATGACCAGTTGCTCCAGCGCCACCGGTTGCGGATCCAGGGTCTGGCGCCGGGAAAAGGCCAGCAGCCGGTGGGTCAGGGCGGCGGCGCGCTGGGCGGCGCTGCGGGCGGTGCCGGTGTAGCGCTCGAGGTCCTGCAGCCGGCCCTGGCGCAGGCGCAGGTCGAGCATCTCCAGCGAGCCGAGGATGCCGGTCAGCAGGTTGTTGAAGTCATGGGCGATGCCGCCGGTGAGTTGGCCGACGGCCTCCATCTTCTGCGACTGGCGCAGGGCTTCTTCCATCAGCCGGATGCGCTCCTGCTCGTTGAGGCGCTCGGTAACGTCATAGGCGAACTGATAGGCGCCGATGCGCTGGCCGTCGGCATCGAGCAGCGGGCTGAATTGCAGTTCGTAGTGGCGCTGCAGCGGTGCCTCGCCGACCGAGACGATCTCGTTGAAGGCTTCGCCGGTAAAGGCGCGCTGCCACTGCGCGGACAGCCGTTCGCTGATCTCCGGGCGACTGTCCAGGGCCGAGCGGTAGGACGCCCCCAACTGCGGGCGGACGCCAAAGACCTGTTCGAAGAGGTCGGCGCCGGAGCCATTGACCGCCAGCCAGCGGAAATCGAAGTCCAGTACATGGATCATTGCACTGGCGGCGTCCACCACCTTGGCCAGGATGCGGTTGGCGGCCAGGGCGGCCTGCACCCGTTCTTCGAGGGTTTCGTTGAGTTGCCGCAGGGCGATTTCGGCGCGCTTGCGCGCGGTGATGTCCTGGAACAGCACCGCGACCTGGCGGCGGCTGGCCGGCTCGATGCGAAAGGCGGCCAGCTCCAGGTAGCGCCCGGTGGCCACCAGTTCCTGCTCGAAGCGGATGGCTTCGCCGGTGCGCAGCACGTGCCCATAGCGGTCGAGCCAGGCCTGAGCCTCGTCGCCGACCATGTCGCGCAGCTTCTGGCCCACCACATTGGGTATACCGGCATGGGCCGCATAGGCCGGATTGGCCTCGATGTGGATGTAGTCGCTCAAGGGGCCGTGGGGCCCGTCGAGGAATTCGATGATGCAGAAGCCCTCGTCCATGGCGTTGAACAGGAACTGGTAGCGTTCGCTGGTCAGGGTCGCGCTGTTTTCCGCAGGCACGGCGCGGGCATCGAGCTGCTGGCGCAGCTGCTGATTGCGTTGCTCCAGCTCGGCAAGGCGCGCCAGCAGGGAAGGGATGTCGGCGACAGGCACGGCAGGCTCGGCGAGAAGAGATGAGACGACGGCTTCGCCTCAAAGACCGGCATTAGACGGCTTGGGGCGAAAAAGTGCCGGGCGCGTCACAGATTCTTTAAGGTAGGGTTCAGGGGCCGGTCAGAGAGGCTGAGGTGAGCGCGAAGACTGACTTGGGTGGCCAGGGACTAGCTACTTGAGAGATGTCTGACCACTCTGCTTTAGGTGGATTGACACCTGTCAAAGTCACTCATACGATGTCGTATGAATATCTGGTAACAGCTTTCCAACGACCCCGGTTCACACCGGTCAATAACAACAAGTCAGGAAGCCTATTCGATGACTATCCAGGTCACTCCCGAGACGGAGTCCGCCCTGCGGCCGCAGGACACGCCCGTCGCCGCTACCCCGCAAGTCTCCCGCTTCACCCGCTACCGCTGGCTGATCTGCGCCCTGCTGTTCATCGCCATCGGCATCAACTACATCGACCGCCAGATGATCGGCATCCTCAAGCCCACGCTGCAGGCGGACCTGGGCTGGACGGAGACCGATTACGCCAAGATCGTGTTCTGGTTCCAGTGCGCCTACGCCATCGGCTTCCTGACCTTTGGCCGCATCATCGACAAGGTCGGGGTGCGCATCGGCTACGCCCTGGCCTTCACCATCTGGACCATCGCCAGCATCGGTCACGGCATCGCCCATACCGTCACTCACTTCGTGCTGGTGCGTTTCACCCTCGGCTTCGGCGAGTCCGGCAGCTTTCCGGCCAGCCTCAAGGCGGTCTCGGAATGGTTTCCGCAAAAGGAACGCGCCCAGGCCACCGGGCTGTTCAACGCCGGCACCGCCATGGGTCCAATCATCACACCTTTGCTGGTACCGGCCATCACCCTGGCCTGGGGCTGGCGCGCGGCCTTCATCTCCATCGGTCTGGTCACCGCCCTGTGGCTGATCGCCTGGCTGCTGATCTATCGCCGCCCCCACGAACACCCCAAGGTGAGTCGCGAAGAGCTGGCCTACATCCAAGCCGACGATGGCTCCCCGGTATCGGCCAAGCCGGCCGTCGCGGTCAAGATCTCCTGGTTCAAGCTGCTGACCTTCCGCGAGACCTGGGCCTATGCCGCCGGCAAGTTCCTCACCGATCCGATCTGGTGGCTATACCTGTTCTGGCTGCCGGACTTCCTCGGCAAGACCTACGGCCTGAATCTGAAATCCTTCGGTCCGCCGCTGATCGCCATCTATATCCTGGCCGACATCGGCTCGGTGATGGGCGGCTGGGGCTCCTCCAAGCAGATGAAGCTCGGCCGCAGCGCCAACCTGGCGCGCAAGACCACCATGCTGCTCTGCGCCCTGGCGGTCGTGCCCATCGTCACCGCCCAGTTCGTCTCCAGCCTGTGGCTGGTGGTGGGCATCATCGGTCTCGCCGCCGCGGCCCACCAGGCCTGGTCGGCCAACCTGATGACCCTGCCGTCGGACCTCTTCCCCAAGGAAGCCGTGGCCTCGGTGATCGGCATCGGCGGTACCGCCGGCGCCATCGGCGGCATGCTGATGACCACCTACAACGGCTACATCCTGGAGATCTTCAAGTCCTACCAGCCGATCTTCATCGTCGCCGGCAGTGCCTACCTGGTGGCCATCGTGGTCATCCATGTGCTCACGCCGCGGCTCAAGCCGGTACCGCTGGAGCGCATCTCGGTGGGCTGACCGCGGGTCGCTGACAAGCAAGCCGCCGGGTCATCCCCGGCGGCTTTTTGCATGCTGCTGGCTGTCCGGATCGCGCAGGGGGCTGTCCTGCTCGCGAGCGCAGCGGACCGGCGGGGCGCTCAGACTCGGGGACCCAGTCCTGGAGTCCCCCATGCTCAAGCAACCCCAGACCAAGTACCGCGCCTTTGCCGCGCCCCCGTTGCCCGACCGCCAATGGCCGGGCCGCCAGCTGACCCAGGCACCGCGCTGGTGCTCCACCGACCTGCGCGATGGCAACCAGGCGCTGATCGAGCCCATGGGGCTGGAGCGCAAGCGGCGCTTCTTCGCTCTGTTGCTGGCGATCGGCTACCGGGAAATCGAGGTGGCCTTTCCGGCGGCGTCCCAGACCGATTTCGATTTCGTGCGTGAACTGGTCACCGCGGACGGACTGCCGGACGATCTCTGGCTGCAGGTGATGACACCCGCGCGCAGCGAGCTGATCGAGCGCACCTTCGCGGCCCTGGAGGGCGTCCCCCGCGCCATCGTGCACCTCTACAACGCCACTGCGCCGCTGTTTCGCCGGGTGGTCTTCGACCAGGATCGCGCCGCCACCCTGGCCATGGCGGTGGCCGGTACCCAGCGCGTGCGCGCCCTGTGCGACGCCCAGCCGGAGACGGCCTGGACCTATCAGTATTCGCCCGAGACCTTCTGCTTCACCGAGGCGGACTTCGCCCTGGAGATCTGCCAGGCGGTGCGCGAGGCCTGGCAGCCCTCGGCGGAGCGCCCGCTGATCCTCAATCTGCCGGCGACGGTGGAAGTGGCCACGCCCAATGTCTATGCCGACCAGATCGAGGGCTTCATCCGCGGCCTGGGTCCGGCGCCCCATGTGACCATCAGCGTCCATCCGCACAACGACCGTGGCACTGGCGTCGCCTGCGCCGAACTGGCCCAGCTGGCCGGGGCCACGCGGGTGGAGGGCTGTCTGTTCGGCAACGGCGAACGCACCGGCAACGTCGATCTGGTGACCCTGGCGCTGAATCTCTACAGCCAGGGCATCACGCCGGGCATCGACTTCTCCCGCCTGGAAGAGGTGGCCAGCGTGGTGGAGGCCTGCAACCAGCTGACCATCCATCCGCGCCATCCCTATGGCGGTCGCCTGGCCCTGGCCGCCTACCCAGCGCAGGCCGCGCCGCTGGGGATCATAGATCCGGCCGATCTGGGCCGGGTGGCGGGCTAGGGACGGGGGGCAACTCCGTCTGGCCGCGATAGGCGGAAGGGGACACCCCCAGCACCTGGCGGAAGCGGGTGGCGAAGGCACTGGGGCTGGCATAGCCGTGGTCCAGGGCGACGTCGACGATGGCGTGGCCGGCGGCCAGGGAGGTCAGGCTGGAATCCAGCCGCGCCCGCTGCAGCCACTGGCCGAAGGTCAGGCCGGTTTCCTTGAGGAACAGCCGGCTCAGGGTGCGCTCGCTGACCGCCAGCCGCGCGGCGGCGCGGGTCAGCGTCCAGCGCTCGTCCGGGTGCTGGCGCAGGTGGCGGCAGAGTGCGGCGAGGGTGGCATCCACCGGCCAGGGCAGGTGCAGGCCGGCGGTGGGCGAGCCCTGCAACTCGTCGAGCATCAGCTGCAGGATAGAGCGGGCACGCCCCTCGGCCGGTCGATCGGCAGGCAGGGGCAGGGCGGCCAGGATGAGTTCGCGCAGGAGCGGCGAGACGGCGATCAGCTGGCAGCGCGTCGGCAACTCGGCGCGCGCCTGGGGATCGACGAACAGGGTGCGCACCTCGACCCGGCCCAGCAGGTGCAGATCGTGCTCTTCGCCGGCGGGCACCCAGACGCCGCGCCCGGGCGGCACCACCCAGCGCCCCTGGGCGGTGTTGACGATGACGATGCCGCAGAGGGCATGGATCAGCTGCGCCTGGCGATGGCGATGGGGCGGCACCCGCTCGCCATGGGCATAGTCCTGGGCCACGGCGTGCAGGCCATTGCACGAGCTGAAGTCGAGGTACATGGCCGTCAGGACGGCGCGCGGCCGGCCAGCCACTTGCCCAGCAGGGCATCCAGCTGCCGCTGCTCGGCCTCGCTGAGGGTGGCCAGGGCGCGGCGCTCGTTGTCGACATGGGCGGCCATCAGGCCATCGATCAGGGCGAAGCCGTCCGTGGTGAGGGCCACCAGGGTGCTGCGACGATCCTCGGGATTCTTGCGCCGCTCGATCAGCCCGGCGCGCTCCAGGCGGTCGAGGCGATTGGTCATGCCGCCCGAGGAGATCATGGCCGATTCATAGAGCACCGTCGGACTCAGGGCATAGGGCTCGCCGGCGCGCCTCAGGGTGGCCAGCACGTCGAATTCGCCATAGTGCAGCCGGTGTTCGTCGAAGAAGGGCTGCAGGACGTCGCGATTGAGCACCTGGGCCATCTCGCCCAGGCGACCGACCAGGCGCATGGGCAGGGCATCCAGGTCGGGGCGCTCGCGGTGCCACTGGTCCACGGCGAATTCGGCGCGATCGGCCATCCGGCTTACCTCGGAAATATATCTTGATGTTAAGATACTTCTCATCAAGAGAAATATCGCGTCACTCTGGAGATTGTCCATGCTTTCCGCGTCGCCTTCATCCCCGAACACGCCGGCACCGCGCCAGGATGCCTTCCTGGCCGTCTTGCTGGTGCTGCTGGTCGGCGTCAACCTCAGACCCATCCTGGCCGCCATCGGTCCGCTGCTGGATGGCATCCAGGCGGCCACCGGCCTGGACGGCAGTGGCGCCGGGGCGCTGACCACCCTGCCCATCGCCGCCATGGGCCTCTGCGCCCTGGGTGGCGCCCGTCTGCAGGCCTGGCTCGGCGAGCGCCGTGGCATCGCCCTCGGCCTGCTGCTGCTGGCCCTGGCCAATGCCCTGCGCTGGGAAGAGCCAAGCGGCCTGGGGCTGATCCTGACCGCCGGGCTGGGTGGCGTCGGCATCGCCCTGGTCCAGGCGCTGATCCCCGCCTATATCCGCCGCTGCCATCCGCAGCGCACCAGTACCCTCATGGGCCTCTACACCACCGGCATCATGGGCGGCGCGGCCGTGGCGGCGGCCACCGCCGCGCCCCTGGCCGAGCAGTGGGGCTGGGCCCAGGGCCTGGCGCTCTGGACCCTGCCGGTGCTGCTGGCGCTCGGCACCTGGCTGGCCCTGGCCCGCCCGGATGCGCCGGCGCGGGACGCGGCAACCCGCGCGCAACCCTGGCGGCAGCGCCAGGCCTGGCTGCTGCTGGCCTTCTTCGGCATCGGGACCGCGGCCTACACCCTGGTGCTGGCCTGGCTGCCGCCGTACTACACCGGCCTCGGCTGGCGACCGGCCGACAGCGGCCTGCTGCTGGGCGGGGTGAGTCTGGCCGAGGTCAGCGCCGGTCTCCTGCTGTCGGCGACCATCGCCCGCCTGCGCAATCGCCGGCCGCTGGTGCTGGGGGTGCTCGGCGTGGTGCTGGTGGGGCTGCTGTGCCTGGCGCTGGCGCCGCTGCCCCTGGCGGTGCCCACCGCCATCCTGCTCGGCCTGGGCATCGGCGCGCTGTTTCCGCTGTCGCTGATCCTGGCGATGGACAAGGTGCGCGATCCCGCCGACGCCG
This sequence comes from Pseudomonas oryzihabitans NBRC 102199, assembly GCF_000730625.1. Taxonomy (GTDB): domain Bacteria; phylum Pseudomonadota; class Gammaproteobacteria; order Pseudomonadales; family Pseudomonadaceae; genus Chryseomonas; species Chryseomonas oryzihabitans. Next base: position 45,997 of record NZ_BBIT01000014.1, read on the forward strand.
GCGCGCTGCTCGGTTTCGTCCAGGGCGGTGGCTACCTGATCGCCAGCCTGGCGCCGCTGGCCGCCGGCATCCTGCGCGACCATCTGGACAGCCTGGCCAACGCCTGGCTGCTGATGGCGGTCGGCGTGGTATTGCTGATGGGCCTCGGCCTGCGCCTGACCCGCCCGGAGCGCCCGGTGGTGGCGCGCGGCTACCAGCGGGCCTAGCTGTTAAAACCTAGCCGGCGCGCGGTAGGCGCAACTCCACGCAGAAGCCGCCCCGGGGGCGATTGCTGAAGGTCAGGGCACCGCCCAGGCGGCGGGTGATGGTCTCGACGATGGCCAGCCCCAGCCCGGCACCCTGGGGGTTGCCGGCGCTGTAGAAGCGATCGCACAACCGCGCCAGCTCGGCCTCGTCCACCCCGGGGCCGCGATCTTTCACCCGCAGCAGGACGCCTTGGTCCTGGCTGGCCTCGATGCCGACTTCCACCGCGCTGCCGGCGGGGGCGAAGGCCAGGGCATTGGTCACCAGATTCTGCAGGGCGATGGCGATGGCGTCCGGATCGCCGAGCACCGGCGGTCCGGCCTGGGCCGCCAGCACCAGCTCCACCTGCTGCCTGAGCGCCAGCGGCGTCAATTCCGCCAGCTCTTCGCGCACCAGGGGCTCCAGGGCCAGCGGCTGGACCTGGGTGGCACCGGGTTCCAGTCGCGCCAGGGTCAGCAACTGGCTGGCCAGGCGGGTGGCCCGGCTGACGCCCTGGCGCAGATAGCCCAGGGCTTCGTCGCGCTCCGCGGCCGTCTCAGCGCGCTGGGCGTTCTGCGCATGCAGGTCGAGGATCGCCAGGGGCGTGCGCAATTCATGGGCGGCGTCGGCGATGAAGCGCCGCTCGCGATCGAGCAGGGCGCGCAACTGGGCGAGCTGGTGATCCAGGGCGCCGCGCATGGGTTGCAGCTCCGGCGGCAGCGGGCCGGTCGGCAGCGGCGCCAGGCTGTGGGGATCGCGCTCGCGCAGTCCGCGGGCGAAATCCTGTAGCGGTCGCAGGCCCCAACCCAGCAGCAGCCAGAGCACCCCGACCAGCAGCGGCAGGCCCACCAGGGTCGGCCAGAGGGTATGGCTGACGATGCGCTGGATCAGGTCCTGGCGCAGGTCCTCGCGCTCGCCGACCCAGATGCGCAGGCCGCCATCGGCGGTACGCACCAGCATCCCGCACCATTCGCGCCCGTTCTCGAACACCTCGTGCAGGCCCTCCGGCGGCACCTCGGCCAGCTGCGGCGCATTGCCGGAGCGGGCCAGCAGCCGGCCATCGGCGGTCCAGACCTGGAAGGTCAGCTGATTCTCGTAGGGGTGCGCCGGCACGCTGCCGGGAACGGGTTGCATGGCCCGGTCGAACACCCGGATCAGCTCCGGCCAACGATCCGCCGCCGGCGTGCCGACCTGCAGCAGGCCTTCCAGCAGGCGCGCGCCCTGGACCAGCTGGGCGTCGTAGATGCCCTCGATCTCGCGATGGCTATCGCGCAGCGCCAGCAGGGCCAGGGCCAGACTGCCAGCCAGCACCAGGGCCAGGGTGGGGGCGAGGATGCGGGTGCGGATGGCGATCATGGCTGACGCTCCAGCAGATAGCCCACCCCGCGCACGGTGCGGATCAGGCCGCTGTCGAGCTTCTTGCGCAGGTTGTGGATGAGCACTTCCAGGGTGTTGCCCGAGGCGGCTTCCTGCCAGCCATAGAGGGTATTGCTCAGGCGCTCGCGGGTGATGACGGCGCCCGGCCGCAACAGCAGCTGGTGCAGCAGCTGGTATTCCATGGGCGTCACCACCACCTCGGCGCCGCGGTAGTGCACCACCTGGCTGGCCGGGTCGAGGCTGATGCCGGCGTGCTCCAGCAGTGGTTGCGCGCGGCCACAGCTGCGGCGGATCAGGGCGCGCAGGCGCGCCTTGAGTTCGTCCAGGTCGCAGGGCTTGACCAGGTAGTCGTCGGCGCCGGCATCCAGGCCCTGGATACGATCGGCCTTGGCGTCGCGGGAGGTGAGCACCAGCACCGGCACCTGGCCGTCGGGCTGGCTGCGCAGGCGGCGCAGCAGGTCGAGGCCGTCGAGGCGCGGCAGGCCCAGGTCCAGCAGCACCAGGTCGAAGCGCTCGGCGGCCAGGGCGTGTTCGGCGGCCAGGCCGTCGGCCACCCAGTCCAGGGTATAGCCCTCGCCGCGCAGGGCCATGCGGATGCCCTGGGCCAGGGCCGCATCGTCTTCCACCAGCAGTACCCTCACGACCGCGTTCCTCTCGTTTTGAAGGCTCTAGCCCGCCATCATCGCTGGCGTCCTGGCGCAGCGGCAGGGGCAACTGTTACCGGGCGTTGCATCCTAAGACTGCATTAAGCTTCGCCGTCGAGTCTGGCCACTCCCATCACGAGGAGTGTCGCCATGCGCCGCCTGTTGCTGCCGTTGCTGTTCGCAAGTCCCCTGGCCCTCGCCGCCGAACCCCAGTGCACCCAGGCGGACAAGTCCACCTGGCAGGACGCCGAGAAATTCCAGGCGCAGCTGCGTGACCAGGGCTACGAGATCAAGAAATTCAAGATCACCAAGGGCAACTGCTACGAGATCTACGGCTTCGACAAGGACAGGCGCAAGGTCGAGATCTATCACGATCCGGTGAGCGGCAAGGCGGTCAAGAGCGAGATCGGCAGCTGATGAAGACGGCGACCGTGCGGCTCTGGGATCCCCTGGTGCGGCTGTTCCACCTGTCGGTCGCCGCCGCCTTCTTCGCCAACTACTTCTTCAACGAGAAGGGCGCCTTCTGGCATCGCTGGATCGGCTATTACGCCTGTGCCTGGCTGCTGGTGCGCCTGGTCTGGGGCTTCGTCGGCCCGCGCAGCGCGCGCTGGAGCGACTGCTGGCCGACCCGCGCGCGGCTGGGTGCCCATCTGCGCGATCTCTGGCAGGGGCGGCCCCATCACCGCCTCGGCCATTCGCCGCTGGGCGCCCTGGTGATGCTGCTGATGATGGCCGCCATCGGCGGCCTGGGCGTCACCGGCTTCCTCATGCGCGAGGTGGATGCCCTCTGGGGCGCCGACTGGCCCGAGGACCTGCACGCCTGCTTCGCCAACGGCCTGCTGGCGCTGGTCTGCCTGCATGCCGTGGCCGCCGTGGTGGAAAGCCTGAGGGTAGGCGACAACCTGCCGTTGTCGATGCTGACCGGTCGCCGCCGCCCGCTGGAGGAGTCGTCCCCGCGCGACTAGGCGCAGTGCCCGTCGAGGGTACCCGGCGGATCCACCTGCACCGTCACGTGCTGCAGGCCATGGCGGCTGCGCAGCAGCTCGCCCACCAGGGTCGGCAGGCGCAGGGGATCGCTGCCCGGCGCCGGGGTGATGTGCAGGGTGGCGATGCGGGTTTCGTCGGTCAGCGTCCAGACGTGCAGGTGGCCCACCTCGGCCACCTCCGGCAGGGCGCGGACTGCCGCCGTGGCACCGGCCGTGTCGAATTCCCGCGGCGCCGCCTGCAGGAGCACCGCGCCGGCATCGCGCACCAGGGTCCAGGCCGATTTGACGATCAGCAGGGCGACCAGGATCGACAGCGCCGGATCCAGCCAGGTCCAGCCGGTCCAGAGGATGCCCAGGGCGGCGACGATGGCGCCCACCGAACCCAGCAGGTCGCCGGCCACATGGAGCAGGGCGCCGCGCAGGTTGCTATCGTCCTTGTGCCCGCCGTTGAGCACCACGAAGCCGACGATATTGACCACCAGGCCGATCACCGCCACCGCCAGCATGGGGCCGGACAGCACCTCGGTGGGCTCGCGCAGCCGCATGATGGCTTCCCAGCCGATCCACAGGACCAAGAGCAGCAGAGCGACGCCATTGGTCAGGGCGGCGAGGATGCGCACCCGGTGGAAGCCATAGGTGAAGCGCGCATTGGCCGCCTTGGCCGCCACCCGGTAGGCCACCAGCGCCAGCAGCAGGGCCGCGGCATCCGAGACCATGTGACCGGAATCGGCGATCAGCGCCAGGGAGCCGGACCACCAGCCGCCCACGGCCTGGACGATGGCGTAGCCAAAGGTGAGGGCGAAGACCAGCTTGAGCTTGCGCTCGTTGTCGGCGGTCACCCGCGGGGCGTGGGAATGACCATGGCCATGGTCGTGGCCATGCTGATGATCGTGGTCGTGGTCGTGGTCGTGGTCGTGGTCATGATCGTGGTGAGAGGTGCAGCCACTCATCTACAGGTCTCCGGAGCATTGAGGAGGCAGTGGGCACGGGCCCTTCGCTGACGATCCTGAAGCCTGAAGTGACTTCAGGGTCAAGCGGATCGGGCAGTCAGCTGACCCCTTGGTCATCTGTTACCGGGCATGAGTTGCTAAGACTTCATTAAGGTTCGCCCCTCAGGGTAGCGGCTCCCTGTCGCCGGAGCCCGCTCATGATCGCCTTCCCCAGTCTCCCTTCGCGCAGGCGCCGGGCGCCCTGATGCTGCTCGCTGCCTTCTCCCGCCCCCGCGCTTCGGGCTGGCGACCCTGGCGCAATCTGCTGCTACTGAGCAGTCTGAGTTGCCTGCTGTTGCTGGCCGACGACTTCCTGCAGCAAAGCTTCACGCCAAACAACCGCGCCGAGTTGGAAGCGGGCTATGTGGCCGCGCTCTGGGTGTTCAGCCTGGCGCTCTGGCTGAGCAATCTGCCGCGCCTAGCGGCGTTCATCCTGCTGGGGTTCGCCCTGATGCAGCTGCTGCAGCTGGGCAACCTGAGTTTCTTCGGCGAGCCGCTCAGCGCCATCGACATCCAGGCCCTGCTGGGCGACACCGCGGAGGTGCGCCAGACGCTGTGGCTCAGTCTGCCCGAACACTGGCCGGTGCTGCTGTGCGTGGGGCTGCCCTATGGACTGCTGATCGCCCTGCATCTCCAGCTGCCCGGCCGGGTGCCGCTGCCGGCCAGTCGCTGGGCGCTGATCCTGATCGCCGCGGTGCTGCTGTCCAAACCCTATCGCGCCACCTATCGCAACCTCGATGCCTTCGTGCCCAGCCCCGCGCGCAGCGGGCTGCACAACAGCCTCAACGCCTTTTCCGCCTGGGCGGTGCGCCTGGCCGGGCGTGACGACGTCGTCCTGCCGCCCACCGCCTATGCGCCCTATGGACTGGCCCCGGTGCCCAGCAGCGCGCGGCACGTCTGGCTGGTGGTGGCCGATTCCCTGCGCAGCGATCGCCTGGGCGCCTTTGGCTATGCGCGCGATACCACGCCACAGCTGTCGGCCTATCTGGCGGCCAATCCCCAGACGCTGATCCGCCCCGGCGTGGCGGCAGGGGTGGCCACCGATGTGAGCCTGCCCTACCTGCTCAATCCGATCCGCGAACCGGGCCAGGACGGGCGCCTGCGCAGCGGCGAGATCAACCTGTTTCGCTTCGCCCAGGCCGCCGGCTTTCGCACCCACTGGCTGTCGTCCCAGGAGTCCAAGTTGCTGGCGCACCTGGGCAGTCGCCATCTGGACGTCGCCATCACCCGCGAGGACCATCCGCTGCGCTTCCTGCAGCGCCAGGACCGTGCCCTGCTGGAAATCCTCGACGAACAGCGGTGGGCGCCGCGCAACTTCGTGGTGCTCAACCTGCGCACCGCGCACCTGCCCTATGCGCAGAATTATCGCCACGAGGACACCCCGCCGCCCTGGCCGGATAGCGGGGCCGAGGGCCAGGCCAATGCCTATGACAATTCCCTGCACTATCTCGACGGCCTGCTCGCCGAGATCCTCGCCGACTTCGACCGCCTGGACGGCGAGCGCTATCTGATCATCACCGGCGACCATGGCCAGCGACTGGGGGAGGGCGGTCACTGGGGGCACAACGACCTGGTGCCCGAGGTCAGCGACGTGCCGGTGATCGTGGTGGCGCGGGACGCACCGCCCCAACCCCTGGCCGAGCTGCAGGGCGAGCGCTGGATCAGCCACTACGAGGCCGGCAGCTGGCTGGCAGAGCGGCTGGGGACCCGCATCGACAATCCCAATCGCCGCCCCGACGAGTACTTCGTCCATGGCAAGCTGCTGTTCAGCGACAATTTCGTGCAGCGTGTCTGCGAATCGCCCACCGGCCTGGTGCACCAGCCGCCGCAGCAGCTGAGCACCCTGCTGCTGGATACCTCGGTGGCGCCCTGCGGTTAGGGCCGCGGCCGTCTTACCCTTGGCCTCGGGGCGCCGCTACACTGCCGGCGCCTCTTCATCTCAGTCGCAGGATCCCGTCATGCCTTCCGCTTCCTCTGTTTCCCGCTATGTGCACAGCGCCCGGCTGCTGCACTGGCTCATGGCCCTGCTGGTATTGCTGGCCTATGTGCTGATCCTCAACCGCGGGCAGTTCGAGCGGGGCTCGCTGGAGCGCCAGTGGGTGACGCTCAGCCATTTCTGGGTGGGCCTGCTGGTCCTGGCGCTGGTCTTGCCGCGGCTGCTGGTGCGCCACCGCCATCCGGTACCGCCGATCACGCCGCCGCTGACGCGAAGTCTGGAGGCCGTCGGCCGACTGACCCACTACGCGCTCTATGCCTTTCTGCTGGCCCAGCCGCTGCTCGGGCTGTTCACCGTCTGGCTGACCATCGGCGCGGTCAAGATCCCGTCCAGCACCTGGGCGCTGCCTTCGCCCTTCCCGGTGGACCCGGCACTGGCGAAGACGCTCAAGGGCGTGCACCTCTGGCTCGGCAAGGCCTTCTACTGGGTGATCGGCCTGCACCTGCTGGCCGCGCTCTGGCATCACCTGGTGCGCAAGGACGACACCCTGAAGCGCATGCTTTAACGCGGGTAGAGGGCGATGATGCGGTCGCGACCGCCTTCGGCCAGCAGATAGCCGTCGCCCCGCGGCAGCAAGGCCTGGGGCGCGCGCAGGAAGGTCAGGATGGCGCGCGGGGCCGACTGGCGATCCCAGAGCAGCAGACGGGCGCGGTGGGTGGAGTCTTCGCTGATCCACAGGCCGCGGCGGTCGCAGAGCAGAAAGCTCGGCTCGCGCAGATCGCGCAGCGCCGGCGGATCCCGGCCATCGTCGCTCAGCTGGCGCACCAGGCCGCGGGATTTCTCGGTATAGAAGGCACTGCCGTCCGGGCAGCGGGTAAAGGACTCCGCCTCGTCCAGGTGGTCGCGCAGTACGGTCAGGCTGCCATCGGCGGCGTCGTAGCGCAGCAGGCGGCCGGCCCCCTTGCGGTCTTCCACGGCATAGAGCCGCTTGCCTTCGGCCCAGAGCCCCTGGGCGTTGATACCGGTGAAGAGATCGCGACTGCCGGCGGCGTCGAACCAGCGGATGGGATGGGTGCCGCCTTCCTGGCTGTAGACGAAGCCGTCCTGGTAGGGCACCAGGCCGTCGGGCTTGTACAGCCCCTCGCTGAGCACGCTGCGCCGGCCCTGGGCATCGATGCGCAGCAGCCGGCCCTTGCCATCCTTGAGTTCTTCCGCGGTGAGCAGGGCATCGCCCTGCCAGGCCAGGGCGCTGGCCTTGGCGATGTCGGCATGGGCCACTTCGTAGCGCCAGCCGGGAGCGGCCTGGGCCGGCCAGAAGCGCTGCCAGGCGAGAAAGCCCAAGGCGGCCAGCAGCAGAGCGGCCAGGACGAGGAGGGCGCTACGCCAGAGGCGAGCCATCAGCTGGCAACGGCGGCCAGGTGTTCATGCAGGATGGCCGCGCCGATCACGATCAGCACCACGCCACCGAGCATTTCCGCGCGCTTGCCGACCAGATTGCCCATCACCCGGCCCAGCATCACCCCGGTGGTGACCATGATCATGGTGGCGAGGCCGATGGCCAGGGCGGCGGTGATGATGTTGACGTCGATGAAGGCCAGGCCCACGCCCACGGCGAGGGCATCGATGCTGGTGGCCACGGCGGTCAGGGCCAGCAGCATGAAGGAATGCTGGCGGGGCTTTTCTTCCTCGGCCTCGGGCGCACCGAAGCCGGCCCAGATCATGCGCAGGCCGAGCACGGTGAGCAGGGTGAAGGCGATCCAGTGATCCCAGGGCTGGACGTACTGGGCGGCGGTGAGGCCGACGGCCCAGCCGATTACCGGGGTGATGGCTTCGATGACGCCAAAGATGGCGCCGGTGCGCAGGGCTTCGCGCAGGCAGGGCTTGTGCAGGCTGGCGCCCTTGCCGACCGCGGCGGCGAAGGCATCGGTGGACATGGCGAAGGCCAGAAACATCAGGGAAGCGGGGTTCATCGTGACAGCGCCGGCCGGGCTCGATCCACAAGACATCCCCGCACGCCCGGCTTGGCGCGGTGATGCCTCTGGTCTCGCCAACCCTGACTGGCTGTCCTGACCACGGCGGTTGCCGAGTATGTTGATCAGGACGCTTTCCACCGCGGTGGAAGCAGGCTACTCCCCAAAGAGGCCGCCACCTTACCCATCCGGATAGAGAAAGTCTATCTTGTAGATAGTTCTAATATATATAGCCTTGGCTAAATCTTCTGCCGTCGAGTCCTCCAAAAGCGCCGATGAATCCTCTGCAGGGCGCGCTCTTACTGGATTGGGGGCTCGGCACAGGATGCTGTGGGAGACGGCTGTCGGCTACCGGTGCCCTGCGCGGACGTCGCCCAGGGATGCCCGGAGGTCGCTTGCTCCCGCCGAGCAGGGCGGGAAGCGTGCCCTCACTGGTCGCGAGGCCGAGCGCCAGCCCGTCGCCCATGATGGCGCTCTGCCGTCCCCGTTTCGTCATGCCGCTGACACTTAATTGTCACATTTCGGCAATAGCCTAGCGCCAGCCCTCACTAGGTAATGGAGCCACCATGAAACGCACGTTCAGCCTCTCTCTGTTGTTGTCGGCCTTTTGCCTGAGCACCGCCGCTCACGCCGTGGATGTCACGGGCGCCGGCTCGAGCTTCGTCTTCCCCGTTCTGTCGAAGTGGTCGCAAGGCTTCAGCGAGAAGACTGGCAACCGTATCAACTACCAGTCCATCGGCTCCGGCGGCGGCATCGCCCAGATCAAGGCCGGCACCGTGGACTTCGGCGCCACCGACGCCCCCATGAGCACCGACGACCTGCAGAAGGGCGGTCTGGGCCAGTTCCCGACCATCATCGGCGGCATCGTGCCGGTGATCAACGTGGATGGCATCGAGCCCGGCAAGCTGAAGCTCGACGGTCCGACCATGGCCAAGATCTTCATGGGCGAGATCAAGACCTGGAACGACCCGGCCATCGCCGCGCTGAACCCCGGCATGAAGCTGCCCGAGGGCGCCATCACCGTGGTGCGTCGTTCCGACGGCTCGGGCACCTCCTACAACTTCACCAACTACCTGGCCAAGGTCAGCCCGGAGTGGAAGGAGAAGTACAACTTCGGCACCACCGTCAACTGGCCGGTCGGTGTGGGTGGCAAGGGTAACGAGGGTATCGCCGCCTACGTGAAGCAGATCAAGGGCTCCATCGGCTACGTCGAGTACGCCTATGCGCTGACCAACAAGATGACCCATGTGCAGCTGAAGAACGCCGCCGGCAACTTCGTGCAGCCCGAAGCCAAGAGCTTCCAGGCCGCCGCCGCCACCGCCGACTGGAAGAGCGCCAAGGACTTCAACCTGCTGATGACCAACGCCCCGGGCGCCGACGCCTGGCCGATCACCGCCACCACCTGGATCGTGATGTACAAGGAACCCAAGAACGAAGAGCGCAGCAAGGTCGCCTTCGACTTCTTCAAGTGGTCCCTGGAGCATGGCCAGAAGGATGCCGCGGCCCTGGATTACGTCCCGGTCCCGGACACCCTGGTCAAGCAGATCGAAGGCTACTGGGCGTCCGACTTCAAGAAGTAAGCACGCCTGTCCCGCCGCCTGGATCCCCTGGGGTCCAGGCGGTTTCGCGCGTCCTTCCAGGTAGACGGAAAGCTCCATGACCGACCAGACCCTGCCCCTCTCCGCCGCTCAGGAACAGCGCATCCGCCGGGATACCCGCGCCGATGTCTGGTTCCGCCGGCTGCTGTTTTCCGCCGCGCTGCTGGTACTGCTGGTACTGGTCGGCGCCGCCGCGTCCACCCTCTGGGGCGGTCGCCACGCCTTCATGACCTTTGGCCTGGACTTCATCACCTCGGCCGAATGGGATGTCGGGGCCGAGAAGTTCGGCGCCCTGGTGCCCATCTACGGCACCCTGATGACCTCCTTCATCGCCCTGCTGCTGGCCGTGCCCACCGCCTTCGGCATCGCCCTGTTCCTCTCCGAGATCGCCCCCACCTGGCTGCGCGGTCCGGTGGCCACGGCGGTGGAACTGCTGGCCGGTATCCCCTCGATCATCTACGGCATGTGGGGCCTGTTCGTCTTCGGCCCCTTCATGGCCGCGCACATCTCGCCCTTCATCAACGACTACCTCGGCGCCATCCCGGTGATCGGGGTGCTGTTCCAGGGGCCGCCGCTGGGCATCGGCATGCTGACCGCCGGCATCATCCTGGCGATCATGATCCTGCCCTTCATCACCTCGGTGATGTACGAGGTGTTTCGCAGCGTGCCGGCGCAGCTCAAGGAATCGGCCTATGCGCTGGGCTCCACCACCTGGGAAGTCTGCTGGGACATCGTGCTGCCCTACACCCGCTCGGCGGTGGTCGGCGGCGCCTTCCTCGGCCTGGGCCGTGCCCTGGGCGAGACCATGGCGGTGACCTTCGTGCTGGGCAACGCCCACCAGTTCTCCCTCTCGCTGATGATGCCGAGCAGCTCCATCGCCTCGGTGATCGCCAACGAATTCAACGAGGCCTATACCGATCTGCACCGCTCTTCGCTGATCGCCCTGGGCTTTTTGCTGTTCGTGGTGACCTTCTTCGTGCTGCTGGCGGCACGGCTGATGCTGACGCAACTGTCGCGCAAGGCAGGTAACTGATGCACATCGACGCCTATCTCTATCGCAAGCGGCGGATCAAGAACGGCATCGCGCTGATCTTCGGCAGCGCCGCCGCCGTGCTCGGCCTGGGTTTCCTGGCCTGGATCCTCGGTACCACCCTGATCAAGGGCGTCAGCGCCCTGAGCCCGGCCATCTTCGTCGAGATGACGCCGCCGCCCGGCGCCGCCGACGGTGGTCTGGCCAACGCCCTGTTCGGCAGCGTGCTGATCACCCTGCTGGCCACCGCCATCGGCGCGCCCATCGGCATCCTCGCCGGACTCTGGTTGGCCGAATACGCCCGCCACTCCAAGCTGGGCCTGGTGGTGCGCTTCGTCAACGACATCCTCCTGTCGGCGCCGTCCATCGTCATCGGCCTGTTCATCTACACCGCCGTGGTGGTGACCCTGAACCAGTACTCCGGCGGCAGCCTGGGCTTCTCCGGATTCGCCGGCTCCCTGGCGCTGGCCATGCTGGTGGTGCCGGTGGTGACCCGTACCACCGACGAGATGATGCAGCTGCAGCCGCCGGCCATGCGCGAAGCGGCCCTGGCCCTGGGCATCCCCCAGTGGAAGGTGACCCTGCAGATCCTCTTGCGCGCCTCCCGCGCCGGCGTGGTGACCGGGGTGCTGCTGTCCATCGCCCGCATTACCGGCGAGACCGCACCGCTGCTGTTCACCGCCTTCGGCAACCAGTACTGGAACGCCGACGTGCTCAAGCCCATGGCCACCGTGCCGGTGACCATCTTCCAGTTCGCCATGAGTCCGTTCGAGAACTGGCAGCACCTGGCCTGGGCCGGCGCCCTGCTGCTGACGCTGTTCGTGCTGCTCCTGAACCTCTCCTCTCGCTTCTTCTTTCGTAACCGGGATTCCAAGTGACTACCATGCAGACGCAGATACCGGAACTGCAGGCGCGCGACGTCGGCTTCCGTTACAAGGGCCACCAGGCGCTCAAGTCGATCAACCTGGACATCGCGGCCAAGCAGATCACCGCCATCATCGGCCCGTCCGGATGCGGCAAGTCCACGCTGCTGCGCATCTTCAACCGCATCTACTCGGAATACCCGGGGCTGGAAGCGACCGGCGAGATCCTCATGGACGGGGAGAACATCCTCGATCCCAAGTACTCGCTAAGCCGCCTGCGCAGCACCATCGGCATGGTGTTCCAGAAGCCGGTGCCCTTCCCGATGTCGATCGCCGACAACGTCGCCTACGGCATCCGCCACCACGAGCGGCTGTCCCGGGTGGAGTTGCAGGATCGCGTCGAGCAGGCCCTGCGCGGCGCGGCGCTGTGGGACGAGGTCAAGGACAAGCTCAACCAGAGCGCCCTGGGTCTCTCCGGCGGTCAGCAGCAGCGCCTGTGCATCGCCCGCACCATCGCCCTGCGTCCGCGGGTGCTGCTGCTGGACGAGCCGACCTCGGCGCTGGACCCCATCTCCACCGCGCGCATCGAACAGCTGCTGGCCGAACTCAAGCAGGAGTTCACCGTGGTCATCGTCACCCACAACATGCAGCAGGCGGCGCGCTGCTCCGACGTCACCGCCTTCATGTACCTGGGCGAGCTGATCGAAGTGGACAAGACCGACAAGATCTTCACCAAGCCGGACAAGAAGCAGACCGAGGACTACATCACCGGTCGCTTCGGCTGAGGATTTCGCCGGCTCTCGGCAAGGCCACTCCCCGGAGTGGCCTTTTTCATGGGCGAGCGGAAAGGGGCGGGGCAGGGCGGTCGCCTGGTTTCTCGGTGGAGAAAATTGTCTTCACGTCCGAGAAAGACTTTTTCCGAGCTGGCAACGCATGGCGTTACCGTGAAATTTTCATTTAATTTCAAAAGCTTGTATTAAAAGTTTTACTTTATTGAAGGCAAAACGACATCTCTTCTGCCGAGACTGACCCAGCTTCGTGACGGGCTGCACTGCCAGCCACCACCCCTGGATTGTCTTGAAAGGAGATCTGCCGATGTCTGTTAACCCTTATCGATTCACGGCGCTGTTCTCGGGCGTGCTCCTGGCCACCTGCTCGGCCACCGCGAGTGCCGCTGTCGATGAGAAGCTGCTCGACATGCTCAAGGCCAACGGCTCCATCACCCCCGCCCAGTACGCCGAATTGCGCGGCGACCTGCAGCAGGAGCAGCAGGCGCGCGCCGCCCAGGTCGCCCAGCAGCAGAAGACCTCCGACTTCGAGAAGAAACTGGCCTGGGCCGCCAAGACCCAGATCAAGGGCGATGTGCGGGTGCGCCACGAGAGCATCGACATCAGCGGCGAGCCGGACAACGGTCGCGACCGCGACCGCCAGCGCATCCGGGCGCGACTGGGCGCCTACAGCGAGATCAATCCGCAGGTGGACACCGGCATCCGCATCGCCACCGGCGGCGGCGACGATGCCCGCTCCACCAACCAGGACCTCAACGGCTACTTCAACAAGAAGCAGCTCTGGCTGGATCAGGCCTATATCGACTACCACCCCACGGCGCTGCCGAATCTGCACCTGGTGGGCGGCAAGATGGGCCAGCAGTGGGTCAGCACCGGCGACGTCATCTGGGACGCCGACATCAACCCAGAAGGCCTGGCCGGCACCTACAGGTACGACCTCGGCGGCGGCGCCGAGCTGTTCGGCAGCACCGGCTACTATGTGCTCAAGGACAACGTCGACGGCGAGGGCTATGAGTTCAAGCACGACCTGCGCCTCTACGCCGGCCAGCTGGGCAGTCGCTTCAACCTGGGCGATGCCGCCAAGCTGATGGTCGGCGGCAGCGTCTACGCCTACGACAAGGACCAGGACAGCACCTGCCCGACCACCGGTTCGGTCACCTCGCCCTGCGCCCTGGCGGTGAATGGCAACACCACCGACCGCTTCCAGCTCTACGAGGGCTTCGCCCAGCTGGACCTGACCAAGCTGTGGGTGCCGCTGTCCTTCTATGGCCAGTACGTGGTCAACGACAAGGCCGACGACGGCGAGGACACCGCCTGGCTGGTGGGCGCCAAGACCAAGCTGATGCAGCGGGTCGGCCTGGAATACAACTACCGCGATGTCCAGCGCAACGCCGTGGTGGGCGCCTTCACCGACTCCGACTTCGGCAACGGCTCGACCGGCGCCCGCGGCCACAAGCTCAAGCTCGGCTACGACATCGACAAGAACTTCGGCGTCGGCCTGACCTATTTCCTCGCCGAGTCCGACACCGCCAGCCGCTTCCGCACCGATGCCGATGTGAAGACCCTGCAGCTGGACCTGGAAGCCAAGTTCTAACCACGGCCCTCAGGTCGTGCTCCGCTTGAACCGCCCTCGGGCGGTTCTTTTTTGCCTGCGCGATGGAGAGACTCGCCTGGCACCTGTTGGGCTTCGCTGCGCTCAATCCAACCTACGCCGGAGCCGCTGCTTTTCCCCCTCTCCCTCCGGGAGAGGGCTGGGGTGAGGGAGGCTCTTGCCTGCTCGATGGCGAGACTCGCCTGGCACCTGTTGGGCTTCGCTGCGCTCAATCCAACCTACGCCGGAGCCGCTGCTTTCCCCCTCTCCCTCTGGGAGAGGGTTGGGGTGAGGGAAGCTCCCGCCCACTAACGCTCCACCCTGATCTCCACCAGCTTGCCGTCGATGAACTTGAGGTGACGCGAGGCGCCGTTCTCCGGGGCATAGGTCCAGAACTGGGTCTCGGCGGCATTGAATTTGGGCACGTTGTTGTTGCGCAGTGCCGGCGGATTGATCTTGCGCTCGGCAGGAGCGCCACAGGCGGCGAGGACCTGTTCGACGCTGTCGCCTTCCTCGACGAGACTCTGGCCACAACGCAGGCTGGCCTGGGCGAGGAGGGGACACAGCAGGACGATCGGCAGCAACTGACGGGGCTTCATGAGGACTCCAGGGCAGGACGTTCGCCAAGCTTAGCCAACCGCCGAACGACGTGCCCGGCGCAAAGTCTCGGTCAACTCCGCCGCCAGGGCATAAAGCCTGCGTAACGGCGCGGGACAGCCGCCGGCGGAAGGCGTATTGCTGGACACCCCTTCCGCCAGAGCCCGGTCCGCATCATGGTCGCGATTCAAGCCCGCCTGCCCGTCGCCACCCCCGTTCCCCGTCCCGAACCCGTGCTGCACCTGCCGGCCAGCAGCACCCTGCTGATCATCGTCGAGCGCAAGGAAGACTGGTCGGACTACCTGCCCAGCGAAAGCATCGTCACGGCCCAGGAGTATCTGGAAGACCGCCGTCTCACCGCGGGCGGTGGCCGCATCCAGGTGCTCAACCTCTGTCGCAACTACCGCTACCTGGGCCACGGCTACTATTGCTCGCTGCTGGCGGAGGCGCGCGGTCATCGCGTCATCCCCTCGGTGCGGACCCTGAGCGAACTCAATCGCAAGGCGCTCTACGGCCTGCTGCTGGAAGACCTCGACGCCCTGGTGGACCAGGCGCTGGCCGAGCACCCACTGGGCGCCACCGAGGGCTTCACCCTCAACCTCTATTTTGGCCGCACCGAGTTCGCGCCGCTGCAGGCGCTGGCCAGGCAGCTGTTCGACGCCTTCCCGTGCCCGATCCTGCAGGTGGAGTTGCGCCACAGTCGCCACTGGCACATCGCCGGGATCAAGAGCGGCGCCCTGCACCGCCTGCAGGACGCCCAGCAATACGCCTTCGCCGATGCCCTGGATGCCTTCAACCGACGCATCTGGCGGCAACCGGCCTCGCGGCGCCAGGCGCGCTACGACCTGGCCATCCTGCATGACCCGGAGGAGTCCTTGCCGCCCTCCAATGCCGCGGCCCTGGCCGGTTTCGTCGCCGCCGGGCGTGATCTGGGGGTGGCCGTGGAGCTGATCGAGCGCAAGGACTACGGCCGGCTGGCGGAATACGACGCCCTGTTCATCCGCGCCACCACCCGGGTCGACGACCACACCTATCGCTTCGCCCGCAAGGCCGAGAGCGAAGGCCTGGTGGTGCTGGACGATCCCGCCTCCATCCTGCGCTGCACCAACAAGGTGTTTCTCAGCGACCTGCTGGCCCAGCACGGCCTAGGCATGCCGCGTACCGAGATCCTCTATCGCGAACGACCCCAGGAGCTGGAAGAGGTGGGGCGGCGCCTGGGCTATCCGCTGGTGCTGAAGATTCCCGACGGCTGCTTTTCCCGCGGCGTGCTCAAGGTGGCCGACGCCGCCGAACTGCGCCAGGCCGCGGCGGAGTTGTTCGAGCGCTCGGTGCTGCTGCTGGCCCAGGAATACCTCTACACCGAATTCGACTGGCGTATCGGCGTGCTCGCCGGCGAACCGCTCTATGCCTGTCGCTACTTCATGTCCGCCGGTCACTGGCAGATCTACAACCACAAGGCGGAATCCGGCAGTACCGGAGGGCGCTGCGAGGCGGTGGCCATCGCCGCGGTGCCTCCGGCGGTGGTGGAGCTGGCGGTGCAGGCCGCCGCCCTGATCGGCGATGGCCTCTATGGCGTCGATCTCAAGCAGGATCGGGATCGGCTGGTGGTCATCGAGGTTAACGACAACCCCAATCTGGACGCCGGCATCGAAGACGGCCTGCTGGGCGAGGGCCTCTATCGACGGGTGCTGGAGGATTTCGTCCGGCGCCTGGAGCAGCGGCGCCAAGGCTGGTAGGAGCACGCTATGATCGAAGCCTTCACCCTGCGGGAGGGTGGCCTGCTGCCGGCGGGCGACCGCTCGGCGCCGGTGCTGCTGTGCAGCGATCCGGATGCCCGGGAGCGCGCCTGGCTGCAGCAGGCCTTTCCCCTGGACAGCCACCGCCTGGCCTCGGCGCTCGACCCGGACGAGGTCTCGCGCCTGGAAGTGCAGGGCGACGAACTCTTCCTGATCTGGAAGCGTCCGGAACGCTATGCCGGCGGGGCGCGCTTCGCCTTCGAGGTGTCTTCCTTCGGCTTGCTCTGGCATCCCGAGCGGCTGGTGGTCATCTCCGCCGGCCCGTCGCTGCTGGCCGGCGAGGGGCCGGTGCAGCCGCTGCACGATCCGCTGGATGTGCTGGTGGAGTTGCTGTTTCGCAGCGTCCATCACTACCAGGGGCATCTCAAGGTCATCAGGCTGGTCGGCCGCGAATTGCAGCAGCGCTTCGACAGCTCCCTGGGCAACGAGCATCTGCTGCAGATGTTCAATCTCAGCGAGAGCCTGATCCATTACATCAACGCCCTGCAGGGCAACGGCGTGGTGCTCGACCGACTGCGGCAAGTCGCCGAAAGGCGCGAGCTGGGCGAGGCGCTGCGGGCGCGCCTGGAAGACCTCATCATCGAGAACGACCAGTGCCGCCGCCAGGCCGACCTCTACGCCACGGTGTTCGCCCGCCTCATGGATGCCCGCGGCAACCTGGCCAACAACAGCATGAACCTGACCCTGCGCAACCTCACGCTGATCAACGTGGTGTTCCTGCCGCTCAACCTCATCGCCGGCATCGGCGGCATGTCCGAATTCAGCATGATGACCGCCGGCCATCCCTGGTGGCTGTCCTATTCGCTGCTGCTGGTGGCCATGGCCGCCCTGAGTCTCGCCCTGACCTGGATCCTGCGCCGCTCGTTGCGGCGCCGGGCCGAATCCGCCGCGCGCGCGGCCTAGCGCGCTTCATCGACAGCATCAGAGGACAATATGGAAAAGCAGCTGCTCGGCCTGGGCATCGTCCTGGCGATTCTGGCCTTCGGCCTCCTGACCCTGATCTTCGATCTGCGTCGCGGCCGGCGCCAGCACCGCACGGCGATGCTCAGCCAGGAAAACCACGACTCAGATAGCGCGAACCGGCCAGGCCGAAGCGCCAGGGCACCTCGCGCGCGCGGCTGATGCCGATGCGCGGGCCCGCGAGCACCGCCACCTCGGCAGCCGCCGGCTCCAGCAGGAAGGGCGGCTCGGTCAGCGGCAGGCCATCGTGACTGCCGTCGATGGCGAGGGCCTGGCACAGCCTGCCGGGACCGGCACAGAGCAGGCGATCGGCCAGCCCGCCCCGGCGTTCGCGCATCACCTCCAGCCCCCACAGGGGCTCCAGCGCGCGGATCAGCACGCCGGCGCCATGCCCGGCTTCGCGGCACACCAGGTTGAAGCACCAGTGGATGCCGTAGGAGCGATAGACATAGGCATGGCCGGGCGGGCCGAACATGGCGCGGTTGCGCGGAGTCGGGCCGGAAAAGCTGTGGGAGGCCGGGTCTTCGCCGTCGTAGGCCTCGGTCTCGACGATGAGGCCGCCGACGCCCGCGACCCTGAGCGTGGCGCCGATCAGTTGCCGGGCGACCTCGTCCACCGGACGGCTGAAATCCAGATCGCTCACGCCTCGGGCTCCGGTTCTTCCAGAATCAGCGCCGCATGCACCATGGCCAGGTGGCTCAGGCCCTGGGGAAAGTTGCCCAGGGCTGCGCCGTCATGGGGATCGCGCATCTCGGTCATCAGGCCGACGCCATTGAGACTGGCGGCCAGCACCTCGCGCATCAATTCGCGCGCCTGATCCACCTCGCCCAGCACGGCATGCGCCTCGACCATCCAGTAGGAGCAGGCGAGAAAGGCCCCTTCCTCCCGTTCGGCGCCGCTGTAGCGATAGACCAGCGGGCCACGGGCCAGCTCGCGGCGGATGGCGGCCAGGGTACTCACCGACCGCTCACCCCCGTCGAAGCCAAAGCGGATACCGAGCAGCAAGCCGGCGTCCAGGCGCTCGGTGCCGGCATAGAAGGTATAGGCCTGCTTGCGCTCGCTCCAGCAGTGTTCGTTGACCCAGTCGCGGATGCGATCGCGCTCGCGCTCCCAGCGGCCACACATGGCGTCGGGGATGTGCCCTTCGCGGGCCAGGGTCACGGCGCGATCCAGGGCGAACCAGCAGCCCAGCTTGGACAGGGTGTAGTGGCGCTCTTCGGGCAGCTCCCACATGCCGGCATCCGGCTGGCGCCAGCCATCGGCGCAGAGATTGGCCAGGTCGGTGAGCAGGCTGGAAGTGGCGAAATCCAGCACATGGCCCTTGCTGGCATAGAGGCGAAAGGTCTCCAGCAAGTCGCCATAGAGACTCAGCTGGCACTGGGCGCTGGCCCGGTTGCCGACGCGGACCGGCTGGGAGTCGCGATAGCCCGGCACGGGAATGGTGCGCTCTGCCGGTGCCAGCTCACCCTGCAGGGTAAAGCAGGTGTGCAGGCGATTGCCGTGGCGGCGGATGACGTTCTGGATCCAGGCCAGGGCCGCCTGGGCCTCGCCGAGGGCACCCAGGCGCAGGAAGGCCTTGATGGCAAAGACCGCATCGCGCACCCAGGCATAGCGGTATTCGTAGTTCTTGTCGCCGCCGATGCGTTCCGGCAGCGAGGTGGTGGCCGCGGCGACGATGGCGCCGGTGGGGGAGTAGAGCAAGAGCTTGAGGGCCAGCGCCGAGCGCTTCACCTCGCTGAGGAATTCGCCGCGATAGGCAAAACCCTGGGCCCACTCGCGCCAGGCCTGGTCGCTGCGGTCGATGCGCTGGTCCACCTCGTCCAGCGAGGGCACCACCAGCGGTTCGTTCTCGGTCGCGGTCAACGCCAGGACGCTGCGTTGCCCGGCTTCCAGCACCAGGCGTGCCACCAGTCGGCGGTCGTCGCACTGGAGGATCTCCAGCCGCTCGCAATACCTCAGGGTGGCCATGACCCCGTCGACGTGCATGACCTCGCCATTGGGCGTGCTGCGCATCCAGGGCGAGACGGTCTGGCCCTGGGTGCCGGGCACCAGTTCGATGCGCAGTTCGACCCGTCCGGAGATGCCTTCCACCCGGCGCCCTAGTTCGCACCAGGGCAGGCGACCGGCCGAGCCGCTGTTGAGCGACTCGGTCAGACGCACGCTGCCATCAACGGTGTGGAAACAGGTTTCCAGCACATTGCTGTCTTCCCGGTAGGCCCGCTCGACGCGATAGTCGGCCACCGGAGCGATTGAAAAGAAACCGCCGGCCGGGGCGTCCAGCAGGCGGTCGAACAGCGGGGCGGAATCCATGTTGGGTACGCACCACCAATCCAGCGAGCCGTCCGGCGCCACCAGGGCGACCGAACGGCCGTCGGAGAGGGCGGCATAGCCCGCCAGGGGCGCGTAGCCGTCCTGGCGGGCGGGGTCGAAGGCCGCCACGGCCGTCAGCCCATGCCTCCGGTGGCGCCATAGACCTCACCGGTCACATAGCTCGATTCCTGGGAAGCCAGCAGCACATAGATGGGTGCCAGTTCCGCCGGCTGCCCGGGACGCTTGAACACCGTCTCGCCACCAAAGGTGGGGATCTTTTCCTGGGGCTGGCCGCCGCTGGGCTGCAGCGGGGTCCAGAAGGGACCGGGAGCCACGGCGTTGACGCGGATGCCCTTGCTGGCGACCTGCTTGGCGAGGGCCTTGGTGAAGTTGGTGATGGCCGCCTTGGTCGAGGCGTAGTCCAGCAGGAATTCGGAAGGCTGGGTGGCCTGGATCGAGGTGGTGTTGATGATGGCGGCGCCGGCCGGCAGGTGCGGCAGGGCGGCCTTGCACAGCCAGAACAGGGCGTAGACGTTGGTCTTGTAGGTGGCGTCGAACTGCTCGGTGGTCAGCTCGGCGATGTCCTGCACCGCGGTCTGCTTGCCGGCCACGTTGACCAGGATGTCCAGACCGCCCAGGGCCTCCTTGGCCTTGCTGACCAGTTGGGTGCAGAAGGCTTCGTCCTTCAGGTCACCGGGAACGCAAACGGCCTTGCGACCTTCGGCTTCCACCAGCTTGACCACTTCCTGGGCGTCGGCCTCTTCCTCGGGCAGGTAGTTCAGCACCAGATCGGCACCCTCCCGGGCATAGGCGATGGCCGTAGCCCGACCGATCCCCGAATCCGCACCGGTGATCAGCGCCTTGCGCCCGGCCAGTCGACCGAAACCCTTGTAACTGGTCTCGCCATGATCGGGGCGCGGCTCCATGACCTGGGCCAGACCCGGAGCCTCCTGGGGCTGCTTGGGAAATTCCGGCTGGGGATACTGGGTGAGGGGGTTCTGCATGGCGTATTGGTTGTCGCTGGACATGACATCTCCTGAAGGGGGCCAAAAGGCGCCCGTTTGGCATCTTTTCGATGACGTTCAAGGAAATGGAGCCGCAACGCGCTTGAGAGGTTCCCGCCGATTCATAGGGGTTGTATCGAGCTGGACAGCTTTCTTACCCCGTTTTTACCCACGACTACGCCTTTTCCGGCCCGCCCGGGCGTCCAATGACGACGAGAAGGGAAGGGCCCTTCTGGAGTGGAGTTAAAGGTGGTGATGAAAGGCGTCAAGGTGGCCGTGCTGGCGGCCCTGTTGTCCCTGTCCGGTTGCTGGCTGTTCATGCCACCGCCTGGAGGGGGTGGTAATGGTGGCCACGGCGGGCCCGGTGGTGGCCCAGAACAAAGGGGGCCGCGCTAGGGGTCTCGCTCAGGCGTCGAGCGGCTCCAGTCGCAGGGCGACACCGGTCCGTTGCAGGGTGAGGATATCCGCCTCGCGACAGCCGATCAGCCTGCCTTCGGCGGTGCGCAGCTGGTCGTCTTCCAGCTGGGCATAGGACTCTGGCTGCCTGCCATCCCCGGCGACCATGATGTACAGCTGCCCGCACAGCAACTGGCCTGCCAGACGGCCATCGTCCAGGCCGATCAGGCGATAGCTGCGACGGGCATCGTAGGTAAAGCGCATGGGAGCATCCATTCAGGTGTTTCAGCTCAGAGCCGCGCGGGCGCGCAATGTTCAATTGCGAACATGGGCGCGCCGGGTCAGCCGGTCCATGGCCATGCCGAAAGCCTGCCCCTCGCAGGGGCGAGGGCACGCTGACCGCTGGTCGGAAGTTTCCTGAACGGCCGATCAATAACGAAATTGCGCCACCAGGCCCTGGAACGAGGTGGCCAGTCGCGACAGCTCCTGGCTGGAGGCGGCCGTCTGCTGGGCACCGGTGGCGGTCTGGGTGGAGAGGTCCTGGATATTGACCAGATTACGGTCCACTTCGCGGGCGACCTGGGCCTGCTCCTCGGCGGCGCTGGCGATCACCAGGTTGCGTTCCTCGATCTGGGCGACCCCGGCGGCGATGCGGTCCAGGGCTTCACCCGCCTGGTTGGCGCGCGCCTGGGTGCTGTCGGCCAGGGACTGGCTCTTGTGCATGGCGCTCACCGCTTCTTCGGCGCTGCTGCGCACGGCGCTCATCATGCGTTCGATCTCACCGGTGGAACCCTGGGTGCGATGGGCCAGGGCGCGGACCTCGTCCGCTACCACCGCGAAGCCGCGGCCCTGTTCGCCGGCCCGAGCGGCCTCGATGGCGGCATTGAGCGCCAGCAAGTTGGTCTGCTCGGCGATCCCGCGGATCACCTCCAGCAACTTGCCGATCTCGCGCACCTGGCCTTCCAGGGTCTGTACCTTCTGGGTGGAATCGGTGATCTCGCCGGTCATCACCGCCATGGCCTGGGCCGCCTGCTGCACCTGCTCGCGACCCTGCTGGGCTTCGCGGCTGGTGTCCTGGGAGGCGGTGGAGGTGGAGGTGGCATTGCGCGCCACCTCTTCCACGGCCGCGGTCATCTGGTTGACGGCGGTGGCAGCCTGCTGCAGTTCATCGTGCTGGCGGACCTGACCCCGGGAAGTCTCCTCGGTCACGGCGTGCAGTTCCTCAGCGGCCGCGGCGAGCTGGCTGGAGGCACCGGCCATCTGTTGCACGGTGTCTTTCAGGCTGCGCTGCATGCCACCCAGCGCTTGCAGCAGTTGCCCGGCCTCGTCGCGGCGCGAACTCTGGATCGACTGCGTCAGGTCGCCCTGGGCGACGCGCTCGGCGCTGGTCACCGCCTGGCGGATCGGCGTGACGATCATTCGGGTGATGACGATGCCCAGCGCCAGGGCGCAGAGCGTGGCCAGCAGCAGACCGCCGGCGAGCGTCCAGAAGGCCTTGTCATAGGTAGTTTTTGCCTCGACCCCGGCTTCGGTGCTCTGGCGCTTGTTGGATTCCACCATGATCTTGAAGGAGGCCATGGTCTTGCGATAGGTGGGCTGCACCTGCTCGTTCAGCAGCTTGGCCGCACCGGCCACATCCTTGGCGGCCAAGCGCGCCAGGATGCTGTCGACACCGGCGATATAGGTCTTCCAGTCACGCTCGAAGGCATCGCCAGCCTGCTTTTCATCGTCTTCCAGCGGGGTGGCTCGGTAAGCGGCGAAGGGCTTTTCGGCATCGGCCTGGTTGCTCTTCATGGAGGCGATGACGGCCTCCTGGTCGTTCTGGGGTGCCTCGCCATAGGCCATGGACAGCAGGCGGAAGAGGTCGCGGTTATGACCGATGACATTGCTCTTGGCGTCGTTGAGCAGAACGATGGAGCGCAGATTGTCGCCCAGCAGGTTATTCAGCAGCGCATTGAGGCTGTTGAGTCCATTCATGCCCACTGCGCCAATGCCCAGGGTGATCGCCGTGCAAAGACCAAAGGCCACGGCGAGTTTCTTCGCCAGCGCCAGATTGTTGAACCAGACCATGGAGCCTTCCTTTCTGCGAGGTGGGTATCAGCAAGTTGCGCTGGATACCCTCGCTATCGGCACCAACAGTCCGACCTTTAGGTGGCCCCGGAGCGTTCGAATCCGCCTTCAACGCGCCCATAGAGCTCATCAAGCAGCCGATTGGCCGCCAGCGCCTCCGCCAGGCTGGCCAGTTCCGGCCGCGGCTGGCCGAGCAACTGATCGAACACCGCCTGGGCGCCCTGGGGTACGCCGGGGTCCACCCCTTCGGCCAGCACCTGGCGATGGCCCTTGGCGTCGTGCAGCACCAGCCGCCCCGCGGAGAGCTCCAGGGTTCCCTCGCTGCCGTCCAGTCGAATGGCCAGGCGCGGACCGCGCAGGGTGGCGCTGGCACGCAGATGAATCGGCAGAGCACCGGCCTGGAGCAGGGCCTCGCCGCCATGATCCAGTGGCCAGCGCGGATCGCGGTCCAGCCGACTGTGCGTGACGGTCAGGGCCTCACCGCTTAGCCAGGCGCTGAAATCCAGCAGGTGCACCGCCAGATCGCCAAAGGCGCCATAGCCCATGCGGCGCTCGTCCAGGTGCGCCGGCCAGTCGCTGAGCCAGCCCTCCAGCAGCCCGGGGTGGCCGGCGGTGAGCGATAGGTGACTTAGGTTACCGATGTCGCCGTCCCGCGCCCGCTGGCGCAACAGCTGCAGGGCCGGATCGGTGCGCAGATAGAAGCCACTGAAGCAGCACCGTCCGGTGAGCTGTTCGGCCAGGGCGGTGGCTCGGGCGGCCGAGACGGCCAGCGGTTTTTCCACGAAGAGATGACGAGCGCGCGGGAGCAGGGCGCTCACCGCCGCCTCGTGATCCTCGATCGCGGTGGTGACGAAGGCCAGGTCCACTTCGGGCAGCCGGGTGAAGTCGTCCACTACCGGCAGATCATGAGGGGCGGCGAGGCGCCGGGCGCGGGCGGGATCCCGTTCGCTGGCCACCGCCACCACCCGCACCCGCGGATCGGCCAGGCTGGTGTCCAGGTAGTCCTGGGCGTGGATCTGTTCGCAACCGACGATGGCGACGCTGAGCATGACGAGGGGTCCTCTAACGGCAACTGTTCCGTTATGGGACCCCTGGTCTGCCGCTAAGCTTCGCCGATCAGACCGGCTGGTAGGCCTTGCCGAAACGGTTGGCCAGGAAGGCCTCCATGTCCACCTGCTCCTGGGCGATGAAGCCGCGTTGCGGCAGCTTGCCTTCGCGGAACAGATCCAGGGCGGTGCAGATACCGGCGGCGGTGGTGATCTGGATGGCGCTGGTCAGGCGACCGTCGCGCTCGGCTGCGAAGATCTTGCGGCTGAACACCTCCTGCACCAGCTTGCCATCGCGCATCCCGCTGACGGTAACGAACACCAGCACCACGTCCTGCATGGTAGTGGGCACGGCGCCGCGCAGGATGGTCTTGAGCTGCTCCTGGTCACTGGCCAGGCGCAGGTCTTCCAGCAGGAACTTCATCAGGTCGCGGTGACCGGGATAGCGCACGGTCTTGTAGTCCAGGGTTTCCACCTGGCCCTGCAGGGTCTCGCAGAGGGTGCCCAGGCCACCCGAGGTGTTGAAGGCCTCGTATTCCACGCCGTCCAGGGAGAAGTGCTCCAGGCCTTCCAGCGGCTGCACCAGTTGCAGCTCGCCATTGCGCACCGCTTCGCAGGGGTGGCAGTACTCGTTTACCAGGCCGTCGACGCTCCAGGTCAGGTTGTACTTCAGGGCATTGGTGGGGAATTCCGGCAGGGCGCCGACGCGCATCTTCACTTCGCGCACGCTGTCGAAGCGCTTGGCCAGGGAGTGGGCGGCGATGCCGATGAAGCCGGGTGCCAGACCGCACTGGGGCATGAAGGCATTGCTCACGCCTTCGGCCAGCTGGCGGATGGTCTTGGTCGCCTTGACGTCTTCGGTCAGGTCGAAATAGTGGGTATTGGTGGCCTTGGCCGCCTGGGCCACGGGAATCGCCAGGTGATAGGGCAGCGCATTGAGCACCACGTCCTGGTCGTCCAGGGCCGCGGCCAGGGCGCTGGCGTCGGCGGTATCCAGGGTCCGGGTCTGCACGCCCAGGGCCGCGATGGCCGCCAGGGCGCGCTCGTCGCGATCCGCCACCGTCACCTGGTAGTCGCCGCTGGCGTGCAGCAATTGCGAAATGGTGTAGCCGATATGGCCGGCGCCGAGCAGGGTGACTTTCATGGCGGATCCTCCGTGGTTGAGGCTCCAGCTTAAAAAGTGGCGCTGTCAGATGTGAGCGTCAGAGCGTCGAACTGTCGTCTCTTATTTGACGAATCGTCGGGGTTTTCGACGATTCGATGGAGGTGCTCGTTTCATCTGGCTTTTTGCTTATCGCCCTAGGCGAAAGGCTGTCGAGCACGCCACAGGAATCTGGATACAGGTCGGCGCCGCGTACCGCCGCCTTCTATAAGCCAGGGATCCGGCCACAGCGGGTGGCCGCTTCAAGGAGGAGAGACCATGGTCGTGGACAATGCAGCATGGGTAAACGCCTGTTACTGGGCCGTGCTGGGCCGCGCCCCGGATGCGGAAGGCTTTCGCTTCTGGGTCGCCAAGCTGGAAGATGGCCTGGGCAACGCCCAACTGGTTCGCCTGTTCCTCAACGGCGCCGAGCGCCTGCAGGCGCAACCTGCCGACGAGAGCGCCAGCGCCTTCATCGACGGCTGCTATGGCGATCTGCTTGGCCGCAGCGCCGATGCCGGTGGCAAGGCCTTCTGGCTGGGCCGGCTGGAGACGCTTGGCAGCACCCACCAGGATGCCCGCGCCGCGGTCATCGTCGAGATGATCGACTACCTCGGCCGCCCGGATGGCCAGAGCGCCGATCAGCAGCTGTTCCAGACGCGGCTCGCGCAATGGGAGCCGCTCACGCCGGGCCTCGCCCTGCACGAGGACACCGGGGTGTCGGCCACCGATGGCATCACCCGCAACGGCCAGGTGGACGTGACCCTGCCGGATGAGGTGACGGCCTGGAGTTACAGCCTGGATGGCGGGCAGAGCTGGACCGCCGCGAGCGCCGGCAGCCATACCCTGCAACTGGTCGCGGGCTACTACCAGGCGGATCAGCTGCAGGTCAGCTATCGGGAAGACGGTGGCACCATGCGGACCCTTACTAATGAAACACCCTGGCAGGTCGACAATCAGGGGGCCGCGCTCTATCTGCTCAGCACTCATGGCCCTACCACCGAGAATCTGTTGCGATTCCACTTCTACATCGACAACGACGTAGAGCAATGGCGCAGTTCCAGCGATGGCGGCCAGACCTGGCAGCAGGGGGAGGGACGCTGGCCTGCACCTAAGCTGGAGCCGGGCTTCTATGCGCAGGGCTCGATACAGGTTGAGACCACCGATACGGCTGGAAACGTCCTGGTGACGACCCTGCCGCGTGACCTCGAGGTGCTACCTGCCGACTTCACTCCACCGCTACTGACAGGTATCGATCAGCATTCCTACTACAGCCCTGGTGCTGAAAATCACATCAACCTGTTTTTCGACAGCTCCATTTATCGCGGCACCCGGGATCTTTACTCGGAAGCCTATCCGATACCGGTGAAGGTGGACCCGACGGTACTGGAGAAAGCCTTTGTGCTCGATGTCACCACCGGCGCGAAGATCGGCTTCGAGTTGGTCACGACGGTGAGACACCTGACCAGCCAGCTGGACATTCGCCTGGCGAGTGATTTGGTAGAAGGACATCAATACGGCGTCTACCTGCCCGAAGCCTTCGTCTACGACGCCTACAACAACCCCAGCGACGAACTGACCCTGCTGGGTGCCAGCAACACCTTCGTCGCGGCCTGATCAGGCCATTGGGGTCTCTCGCAGTGGCCCCTCCTACCCCGGCACCACCCGCAACAGCTGACCGTCCTCACCATCGGTGAGCAGCCAGAGATTGCCGTCCGGTCCACTGCGCACATCGCGCAGACGCTGGTCCAGCTCCTGGAACAGGAGCTCCTGCTGACCGAGCTGGCCGTTCACCAGCGGTATTCGCCGCACCGATTTTTCCCGCAGCGCCGCCACGAACAGACTGCCGCGCCAGGCAGGAAAGCCCTGGCCGTCGTACCAGGTCATGCCGGCCGGGGCGATGGAGGGGGTCCACTCCAGCAGTGGTGGAGTGATGCCCGGCAATTCGCGGAAGGGCGAGATGCGCGCGCCGGTGTAGTCCACGCCGCCGGTGGTCAGCGGCCAGCCATAGTTGGCACCGCTGCGGATCAGATTGAGTTCGTCGCCGCCCTTGGAGCCGTGCTCGTGCTCGTACAGCGCCTGGCGCTCGGCCACCCAGACCAGGCCCTGGGGATTGCGATGGCCCAGGCTGTAGATCTCCGGCAGGGCGCCGGGTCGCTTGATGAAGGGATTGTCCGCCGGCACCTGGCCGTCGCGGGTGATGCGCACGATCTTGCCCAGATGGGTATCCAGTCGCTGGGCGTCGGTACGTTCCACGTTGCCATCACCCAGGGCGATGGCCAGGGTGCCGTCGCCGAGCAAGGCCATCCGCGCCCCGAAGTGCTGGCCGAAGGCCTTGGCCGGCTGACTGGTGAACAACGGCTGGACGTCCTGCAGGCGTTCGCCCTCCAGCCGCGCGCGTACCACCCTCAAGTGATTGGCGTGGCGCGTACCTGTCGCATAGGAGAGATAGATCAGCTGGTTACGCGCGAAGTCCGGATCCGGCAGCACCTCGAACAGTCCGGCCTGGCCTTCGGTGTAGAGGTCCGGCAATCCGGTGATGGCTTGCGCCTGCAGCCCGAGGCGACCTGCGCCGTCCGGGACCAGCAGCCGCAAGCGCCCGGCGCCCTCGGTCAGGAGCGCACGGCCATCGGGCAGGAAGGCCAGCGACCAGGGCCGGTCCAGTCCGGTCGCCACCGTCTCGATCCGATAGGCCGGCGCCGCCAAGGCCAGCGGAACCGCCAGCAGGGCCAGCCAGGCCAGCCAGGCCCAGCGGCCGGAAGCTTTAGGTAACGCTTGAGGTCTACTCCGGGTACCCGCTTTCGCTAGCATCTGCCTCTCTCCAAGGGATCTTCCGATATGCCTCAACCGCTCTGGCGCGCCCTGTTGCAACCGCGCACCCTGCTGGCATTCGCCGCGGCCCTGCTGCTGGCCACCGCCTGGGGCAGCCTGGTGCAGACCCAGTACAACCTGGCGGCCCTCCAGGGGCTCGGCCAGCCGATCGACCTGCCCACGCGCTGGCGGACCTCGCTGGAGGATCTGCTGGGCTTCGGACCCGTCTATGCCGCGATCGTGCTCGCCGCTTGGTTACCAGCCTTTGCCGCGGCCCTCTGGCTGGGGCGTCACGGCGGTGCCTATCGCGCCTGCCTGCTGCCGCTGGCCAGCAGCCTCAGCCTGGTCGCTGCCATCCGCCTGATCGACGCCTTCGCGCCCATGCCGGTGCTCATCTATGCGACGCGCACCCTGGAGGGGCTGCTGGCGATGGCCGTGGGTGGACTGCTCGGCGGGCTGCTGTTCATCTGGCTGGCGCGCTCGGTGATCCCGCGCTAGGGGAGGGCGCTCAGGACGAGGTCAGCTTCATCAGCACCAGTCCGCTGATGATCAGCGCGGCGGCCAGGATGCGCAGCGGACTCGCCGCCTCGCCCAGCACCAGAATGCCCACCATGAAGGCGCCGACCGCGCCAATGCCGGTCCAGATCGTATAGGCGGTGCCCAGCGGCAGGCTGCGCATTGAGATCGACAGCAGCGCCACGCTGGCCACCATGGCGACCCCGGTGATCAGCGTGGGCGTGAGACGGGTGAAGCCCGCGGACTGCTTCATATAGAACGCCCAGACCACCTCGAGCAGTCCCGCGCACACCAGATAGAACCAAGCCAACGACGGCCTCCTGTAAAACCGGGCCGTCCCGGAACGCTGCCCACCAATCGCCGGGGTCGTCCCCGGGGGCCAAGAGAGAAGGGCGGCAGGCTGCTCCACCGCCTGATCGGCTCTACTATCCTAGCCGTTCATGGCCGCGCCGTTCGACCCGGCCTGGCAGTCGCTACCCATCACCCGCTAGCGCGGCTGGCAGATCTGCATGGCGATCCCGTCGAATTCCCGGTCGAAGCTGGCGCGTTCGGCCGCGCTGAGAAAGCCTTGCTGCCCGACCAGGGCATCGGTCTGGCTGCGCACCGCGGCAATGCGCTCGCTGAAGGCGGTCGCCTGTTCCTGACTGATCCGCTGCGCCTTGCGCGCCGTGCTCACATCCGCCAGCAGCACATTGGCGCGCATGGATACATGCGCCTGCCGCGGATCGGTTATGGCGCCGCCCAGCTCGCCCGGCAATTCACGCTGCTGCTGCAGATTGCAGCTGGGCAGGCCGAGATCGTCGTGCCGAAGCGGCTCCCGGGTACAGGCACCCAGGGCGAGGGGCAGCAGCAACAGGGGAATCAGGGATTTCATCCAGGTCTCCTCGGGGTGGCCATGGTGGAGACCTTGAGAGCCCGGGACGGGCGCTTCGTTCAAGAATGGCTCTGCGCCGGGCCTTGGCAAACGCCTTGAAGCCCTAGTCGTCCAGCCGCGCCTGCCGTTCCAGCGCCGCCAGCTGCAGCCGCGCGCCGTCGGCCACCGGCCCTCTGCCAACCGCGCTGCTCTGCAGCAGCGACAGGTTGAGGGCGTGCGCCGCTGCCTCTATCCCCGGACGCAGGGCATGGCCGGCCTGGGCCAGGGCGGTGTCTTCGGTCAGGAGCGGAGCGGCGAGAAAGAGGGTGACCGAGCTGGTCAGGAGGTATCTCATGAGGCGTCCTTGCAGGGTGATCACCAGGGTATCGGCATCCGGCCGGCCTGTTGGAGCGGGTCTAGAGGTCAGAGCTTAGAGCAGAATCGCGTTAGCGCCAGGGATAATGGTCAGATAATTCACGCCGGTGATCTGGCGATCGCCTTTTACAGAACGTTTTGAGCGTCTCGGAACGGCTTGAGCGACAGCCATAAACAACAAAGCCCGTGCGATGGCGGGCTTTGCTGAGGTTCACGCGACGGTGAACGGGAGATGGCGCACTCGGCGGGATTCGAACCCACGACCCCTGCCTTCGGAGGGCAGTACTCTATCCAGCTGAGCTACGAGTGCAGCGATTCGGTGACGCTGAATCGGTCGCCATCATACTCACCTTGCCCTCGACCGTCCATGCCCGGATGCACGATGTTGTTGATTTTGAACGACTGTTTCGCGGGGCTTGGCAAGGGCTGCATAAACAAGGAGGAAGTCCGCGCGAAAACCGCTCCGGCGCTCTTGCGCGGGGGTTCAATATTCTCCTAGGATGCGTTCAATATTTCGAACGCCCAGGGCGGTTCGGACGTTGCTCGAGCGGGCACTGAACGGTGGCGATGCCAGCGTTTCCAGGCCTGACCCTATCGCAGGCGCAGGGGTGTCATGCCCTTGCTTCCGGCCCTTTCAGCCAAGGAGACCGTAATGCAGCTCAAAGACGCTTCCCTGTTTCGCCAGCAAGCCTATGTCGACGGCGCCTGGATCGACGCCGACAGCGGTGCCACCGTCAAAGTGGACAACCCGGCCACCGGCGAGACCCTGGGCACCATTCCCAAGCTTGGTCGCGCCGAGACCAAGCGCGCCATCGACGCCGCCAACCGCGCCCTGCCGGCCTGGCGGGCGCTGACCGCCAAGGAGCGTTCGGCCAAGCTGCGTCGCTGGTACGAGCTGATGATCGAGAATCAGGACGACCTGGGCCGGCTGATGACCTTGGAGCAGGGCAAGCCGCTGGCCGAGGCCAAGGGCGAGATCGCTTATGCCGCCTCCTTCATCGAGTGGTTCGCTGAAGAAGCCAAGCGCATCTATGGCGACACCATCCCCGGCCACCAGGCTGACAAGCGCATCCTGGTGATCAAGCAGCCCATCGGCGTCACCGCCGCCATCACGCCGTGGAACTTCCCCACCGCGATGATCACTCGCAAGGCCGGTCCGGCCCTGGCCGCCGGTTGCACCATGGTGATCAAGCCCGCCAGCCAGACCCCCTATTCGGCCCTGGCCCTGGTCGAGCTGGCCGAGCGCGCCGGCATTCCCAAGGGCGTGCTGAGCGTGGTCACCGGCTCCGCCGCCGAGATCGGCGCCGAGCTGACCGAAAGCCCCATCGTGCGCAAGATCTCCTTTACCGGCTCCACCGAGATCGGTGCCAAGCTGATGGAGCAGAGCGCGCCCACCATCAAGAAGCTGTCGCTGGAGCTGGGCGGCAACGCGCCCTTCATCGTCTTCGACGACGCCGACCTGGACAAGGCCGTGGAAGGCGCCATCGCCTCCAAGTACCGCAACGCCGGCCAGACCTGCGTCTGCGTCAACCGCCTCTACATCCAGGACGGCGTCTACGACGCCTTCGCCGAGAAGTTCAAGGCCGCCGTGGCCAAGCTCAAGGTCGGCAACGGCCTGGAAGAGGGCGTGACCATCGGCCCGCTGATCGACGCCAAGGCCGCGGCCAAGGTCAAGGAGCACATCGACGACGCCGTGAGCCAGGGCGCCAAGGTCATCGCCGGGGGCAAGGCCCACGCCAACGGTGGCAGCTACTTCGAGCCGACCATCCTCGCCGACGTGCCCAAGAGCGCCAAGGTGTCCAAGGAAGAGACCTTCGGCCCGCTGGCGCCGCTGTTCCGCTTCAAGGACGAGGCCGAGGTCATCGAGCTGGCCAACGACACCGAATTCGGCCTGGCCTCCTACTTCTATGCCCGCGACCTGTCCCGCGTGTTCCGCGTGGCCGAGGCGCTGGAGTACGGCATGGTCGGTATCAACACCGGCCTGATCTCCAACGAGGTCGCCCCCTTCGGCGGCGTCAAGGCCTCGGGCCTGGGCCGCGAAGGCTCCAAGTACGGCATCGAGGAATACCTGGAGATCAAGTACCTCTGCCTGGGCGTCTGACCCGACGCCGCTGATCTGTTGGGCTTAGCTGTGCTCAACTCCACCTACCAGCACCCGTAGGTTGGGTTGAGACGGCGCCATCGTCGAAGCCCGACAGACCCTCAGCCGATCCAAAGCTTTCCCCCGGCGCGGACGCCGGGCCGTTGGCAGTCGATCATCGTATGCTGCCCGGAATCCGGTCCGCGCCTTTCCCGTAGCCGGCCGCCACGATGAGCGGCCATCGAGGACTGCAATGAGCCACACCAATGATTCCCTGATGCACCGCCGCAGCGCCGCCGTCGCCCGTGGCGTCGGCCAGACCCACCCGATCTTCGTCGCCCGCGCGGAGAACGCCAAGGTCTGGGACGTCGAGGGCAACGAGTTCCTGGACTTCGCCGGCGGCATCGCCGTGCTCAACACCGGCCACCTGCATCCGCGCGTAGTGGCGGCCGTGCAGGAACAGCTGACCAAGGTCTCCCACACCTGCTTCCAGGTGCTGGCCTACGAGCCCTATGTCGAGGTCTGCGAAAAGCTCAACGAACTGGTGCCGGGCAACTTCCCGAAAAAGACCGCGCTGTTCAACTCCGGCTCCGAAGCCGTGGAGAACGCGGTCAAGATCGCCCGCGCCGCCACCCAGCGTGCCGGCGTCATCGCCTTCTCCAGCGCCTACCACGGTCGCACCATGATGACCCTGTCGCTGACCGGCAAGGTCGCGCCCTATTCGGCCGGCATGGGCCTGATGCCCGGCGGCGTCTATCGCGCGCTTTACCCCTGCGAACTGCATGGCATCAGCGTCGATGACGCCATCGCCAGCGTCGAGCGCATCTTCAAGAACGATGCCGCCCCCGGCGACATCGCCGCCATCATCCTCGAGCCGGTGCAGGGCGAGGGCGGCTTCTATGCCGCGCCCAAGGAATTCATGCAGCGCCTGCGCACCCTGTGCGACACCCACGGCATCCTGCTGATCGCCGATGAAGTCCAGTCCGGCGCTGGCCGGACCGGCACCTTCTTCGCCATGGAGCAGATGGGCGTCGACGCCGACCTGGTGACCTTCGCCAAGTCCATCGCCGGCGGCTTCCCGCTGTCGGGCGTGACCGGTCGCGCCACGGTGATGGATGCCGTCACCCCCGGTGGCCTGGGCGGCACCTACGCCGGCAGCCCCATCGCCTGCGCCGCAGCCCTGGCGGTGATCGAGACCTTCAAGGAAGAGAACCTGCTGGACCGCTCCAAGGCCGTGGGCGAACGCCTCACCGCCGGTCTGCGTGAACTGGCCGCCCAGCACGCGCGGATCTGCGACGTCCGTGGCCTGGGCGCCATGATCGCCATGGAGCTGGGCAAGGGCGGCGACATCGAGCAGCCCGATGCCGAGCTGACCAGTCAGATCGTGGTCCGGGCGCGTCAGAAGGGCCTGATCCTGCTCAGCTGCGGTAGCTACGGTAACGTGCTGCGCATCCTGGTGCCCCTGACCGCCAGCGACGAAGAGCTGGATCGCGGCTTGGCCATTATCGGCGAGTGTTTTGCCGAATTGGCCTGAGTCCTGCCTAAACCGCCCTCCTGGAGGGCGGTTTTTTTGTGACACGCTTGGCACAAACCTCGCTTTGCCGCATCATCCGCCGCTTCGCTTTCCTCAAGCAGGAGTGGGTTGGGATGCCGCCCCTGATACTCATCGTAGACGCCAATCCCTGGACCCGTGACCTGCTCAAGTCGCTGGTGCTGGCCGTACGTGCCGATGCCCTGGTGCATGAATACGGCCATGGCTATCAGGCCCTCGCCGAACTGGATCAGCGCAAGAGATGCGCCCTGATCATCGTCGAGCGACCGGCCGATTGCGACGGCCTCGACCTGCTGCGCCGCATCCGCCAGCGCGGCGCCCAGCCGCTGCAGCCGGTGATCCTGCTGTCCGACCATTCCGATGCCGCCTATGTGCGCGCCGCCCTGCGCCTGGCACCAACGGCCTATCTGGTCAAACCCTATGCGGCGGAAGAGGTGTTGCGCCGCCTGCACAGTCTGTTGCCGCCGGCCGGAGACGCCTCTCAGGCAGCCAGTGCCGCGGCCCTGGGCTCCCTGGACGATCATCTGCAGCGTATGGCCGCCGAAATCGACGCCGTGCCGCTGTTCGCCGACTTGCCCGCCATCATCCAGCGCTGCCGCGAGAGCGAGAGCTGCAGCCTGGGCGAACTGGAAACCGAATTCGGTCAGGATCCGCTGGTCACGGCGACCCTGATCGCCGCGGCCAACAGCGCCTCCCAGCGCGTCGGCCAGTCCTGCCAGACCCTCGGCCAGGCCCTGCCGAGGCTGGGCGTCGGCTTCACCCTCAATCTGGTCCTGGGCCTGAGTCTGCGGCGGGCGACCCGCCTGGCCGAGCCGCTGCTGGCCGGACGCGCCGAGGGCTATCTGCACCTCGCCCAGCGCGCCGCCGATTGCGCGCGGCTGCTGGCGCTGCGCTATGTGCGCGAAGACGCCGAACGCTGCTATACGGCCGGCCTGCTGCACCGCCTGGGTGAGCTGGCCGTGCTGCAGGGTGTGCAGCGCTGGTGCGACGGCGGTGGGGCCATCGACGAAGCCGCGCTGGAGCGCGCGCTGCTGAGCTACAGCCTGGAATTCTCCGCGGAATTGCAGCGGCACTGGCGACTGCCGCTGGAGTTGCGCGAGCTGGTGGCCGCGGTGCACAGCCTGCACGGCGTGTTACCCAAGCCGTCGCTGATCCTGCACCTGGCGGCGCAGGCGGCGAATCCTGCCCCGGGCGAGTCCCTCGAAGCCCTGCTGGAGCACAAGGCCGGGCGCATGCTGGGGCTGGAGGCGGCGGTCTGGCAGCTGGCCGTCACCCAGCTCAAGCTAGGCTAGCGCGCGGTATCGGGGCGATAGCCCAGGCGCAGTCCACCCCAGTGGCGGCCATTCACCAGGATCGGCACCGAAAGGTCGTGCATCACCTCGCCGGTGTCTCTCATGTAGGTCTGCAACAGCAGGCGGCGCTGATGGCTGCCGCAGCGCTTGCCGGTGCGGTCGCTGAACAGGCGCTTGCTGCGACTGCGCGCGGTATCCACCGCCACGTCGCCGGTGGGCGCATGGGCGAAGGCGCGGTTGTGGGTGGGCACATAGCCTTCCGGGGTACAGGCGATGGCGAAGACCAGGCCGGGATGCTGATCCAGCAGCGGCTCCTGGATCGCCGGTAGCACGCCATCGGTATAGCTGTCGAAACGGGTGCGGTACTTGGCCGGCTGACTGCCGGGCACCGGCTGGTACTGGCGGTCGAAGAGGGCGTCCTGGGTGATGCGCCCGGCGGCCAGGTCTTCCTCGAAGCGCCGGCCGATGGCATCCGCGCCCTGGCGCGCCAGTTCGAAGATGCGCTGGTGATAGCTGTCCAGGCCGACCTCGGCCAGACGTTCGCTGCTGGCTTCGGCCATGTCCACCAGTTCGTCGGCGGCGCTGCTGAGCCGGCTGGTCTGGCGCTCGCTGTCGGCCAGATCGCTGTGCACCTGCTCCACCGCCTGGGCCAGGCTTTCCAGCTGGGCGAGATTGGCCGAGGTGCCCTGGGCGATGTCCGCGGCCTGGCGCTCGGCGGTCTGCGCCAGCTCGGCGATCTCCTGCAGGCCTTCGCCGGTACGTTCGACCTGGCGCACGCCGTCTTCCAGCGCCTGGGCCAGTTGCTGGATCTGCGCCACCACGGCGTCGGTCTGCTGGCTGATGTCGGCAACGATCAGCCCCACCTCGCCGGTCGCGCTGGAGGTCCGCGCCGCCAGGCCCCGGACCTCGTCGGCGACCACGGCGAAACCGCGCCCGTGCTCGCCGGCCCGGGCAGCCTCGATGGCGGCATTGAGCGCCAGCAGGTTGGTCTGGCTGGCGATGCCCTGGATGACCTCGGTGACCTGCTGGATCTTGTCGGTGCGGGCACTCAGGCCGGCGATGAGTTCGCGGCTCTGGCGGGCGTGCTCGCTTAGGGCACGGATAGCGGCGATCGCCGTACTCAGGGCGTCCTGACCGGCCTCGCTGCGCTGGTGCACCTGCTGCGCCACCACCAGGGCCTGGCGGGCGCTGGCGGCGCTGTCGTGCTCGGTCTGGGTGAGGGCTGAGGCGCTGCTGGAAATCTGCGCGGCCGTGCTGGCCTGGGACTGGACCCGAGCCGCCAGCTGCTGGGCGGCAAAGGCCACGCCGGCGATGGCCACGGCGTTGCGCGCCGTGCTGCGCGAGAGATCGCCGGTCAGTTCATCGAAAGACTGGGTGGAAGCGGGTGGTGCCTCGGGCTTGCGCAGCAGCAACCAGGGCCAGAGGGCGGCCATCAGGACCAGCCCCATGCCAGCAACGGTGGATAGCGCCAGCCCCTGCCAGAGCAGCAAGGCCGCCACGAGGCTGGCCAGGTGAAGCGACAACACGACGGGCCAGCGCCTGGGCATGCGACCTCCTTGTAATTTTGCTCGATCGAGGACGAAGTGTGACGGCTGTCAGCTTCGTCGATCATGGAGCCGGCTTTCCGGAGGTTGCAACCGCTGTCTGGTCCCGGCGGCTACGACTTTCGTCTTAGCCGCCTGCGGCGGGTCAGGGCGTACGCGGCAGGAAATGCAGCGGCGCACCCCGTTGCAGCCCGGCCAGCACCGGGTGGTCCTTGACCAGCTCCACCTCGATCACCTCGCTCTGCTCCGGCACCCGCAGGGTGACCCGGGTGGTGGCGCCCAGCGGCCGGATGTCGCGCACTTCGGCGGCGTGGTAACCCGGTCGCGGCTCACGCTCCAGCTCCACCTCGTGCGGACGGAACAGCACCTCCTGCTCGCCCAGGGCCAGGCGGTTGGAGTCGCCGAGGAAGTGATAGACGAAGTCGCTCGCCGGCTGCTCGTAGACCTCGCCGGGCGAGCCGACCTGCTCGATCTGGCCCTTGTTCATCACCACGATGCGGTCGGCCACCTCCATGGCTTCTTCCTGGTCGTGGGTGACGAACACGGAGGTCAGGTGGATCTCCTCGTGCAGCCGTGCCAGCCAGCGCCGCAGCTCCTTGCGCACCTTGGCATCCAGGGCGCCGAAGGGTTCGTCGAGCAGCAGGATCTTGGGCTCCACCGCCAGGGCGCGGGCCAGGGCGATGCGCTGGCGCTGACCGCCGGAAAGTTGCTCGGGATAGCGATCGGCCAGCCAGTCGAGCTGCACCATGTTCAGCAGTTCATGCACCTTGCTGGCGATCTGCGCCTCGCTCGGCCGCTCGCGGCGCGGCTTCATGCGCAGGCCGAAGGCCACGTTGTCGAACACCGTCATGTGGCGGAACAGCGCATAGTGCTGGAAGACGAAGCCGACGTTGCGATCGCGCACGTCACGCCCGGAGACGTCTTCGCCATGGAAGCCGATGTTGCCGGTGTCCGGCGCTTCCAGGCCGGCGATGATGCGCAGCAGGGTGGTCTTGCCGCAGCCCGAGGGGCCGAGCAGGGCGACCAGCTCGCCACTCTCGATGTGCAGGTTGATGTCCTTGAGCGCCTGGAAGGCGCCAAACCTCTTGTTGATGCCCTGGATCTCGATACTCATGGCGCCTTATTCCTCCTCACGGTGCTGCAGTTGGCGGCTCAGGCGACTCTCGCTCCACTGCCGCAGCAGCAGGATCACCAGGGCCATCATCAGCAGCAGGATCGCCACGCTGAAGGCGGCGACGATGTTGTATTCGTTGTAGAGAATCTCGATGTGCAGCGGCAGGGTGTTGGTCAGGCCGCGGATATGGCCGGAGACCACCGAGACCGCGCCGAACTCGCCCATGGCTCGGGCGGTACAGAGCACCACGCCATAGATCAACGCCCATTTCACGTTGGGCAGGGTCACGTGCCAGAACAGCTGCCAGCCACTGGCGCCCAGCAGGCGCGCCGCCTCTTCCTCCTGGGTGCCCTGTTCCTGCATCAGCGGGATCAGTTCGCGGGCCACATAGGGAAAGGTGACGAAGATGGTCGCCAGCACGATGCCCGGCACGGCAAAGACGATCTGCACATCGACGCTCTGCAGATAGGGGCCCAGCAGCCCCTGGGCGCCGAACAGCAGCACATAGATGAGACCGGCGATCACCGGCGAGACCGAGAAGGGCAGGTCGATCAGGGTGATCAGCAGGCTCTTGCCGGTGAATTCGAACTTGGTGACGCACCAGGCCGCGGCCAGTCCGAAGGCCAGGTTGAGGGGCACCGAGATGGCGGTGGCGAACAGCGTCAGCTTGAGCGCGGAGAGCGCATCCGGTTCGCTGATGGCGTCCCAGAAGGCCCCGATGCCGTTGGCCAGGCCCTGGCTCAGCACCATGTACAGCGGCAGCACCAGGACCAGCAGGAAGATCAGCCAGGCGCTGGCGATCAGCGCGATGGCCACCGGGGTGCGCTGCTTGTTGGCGCGCGCATCGGCCTTGGTGGAAGTCATGAGGCTCATGCGGGCGTCCTTAGATGTTGGGCTGGATGCGGCGCTGCAGGATGTTGATCAGCAGCAGCATGACAAAGGACACCAGCAGCATGAACACGCCGATGCCGGTGGCGCCGGTGTAGTCGTACTGGTCCAGCTTGGAGACGATGAGCAGCGGCAGGATCTCGGTCTTGAACGGGATGTTGCCGGCGATGAACACCACCGAACCGTACTCGCCCACGCCGCGGGCGAAGGCCAGGGCGAAGCCGGTCAGCCAGGCCGGCAGCAGGGTCGGCACCAGCACGTAGCGGAACACCTGCCAGGGGCGGGCGCCCAGGCAGGTGGCGGCTTCCTCGATCTCCTTGGGGATGTCCGCCAGCACAGGCTGCAGGGTGCGCACCACGAAGGGCAGGGTGACGAAGATCAGCGCCAGGGTGATGCCGATCGGGGTATAGGCGATCTTGAAGGGAAACAGCGAACCGATCAGGCCGTTGGGCGCATAGAGGGCCGTCAGGGCGATGCCGGCCACCGCGGTGGGCAGGGCGAAGGGCAGATCGACCATGGCATCGATCAACTTGCGCCCGGGAAACTCGTAGCGCACCAGCACCCAGGCCAGCAGGGTGCCGAGGATGCCATTGACGAAGGCGGCGAGCAGGGCCGTGCCAAAGGACAGCTGCAAGGCGGCCAGCACCTGGCGCCCGGTGATCAGCGACCAGAACTGCCCGAGGGTCAGCTGGCTGGCGTGGAGGAACATGGCGCCCAGCGGGATCAGCACGATCAGCGCGAGGTAGGTCAGGGAAAATCCCAGGGTCAACCCGAAGCCGGGTATGACCGGGGAGAGACGGCGAGACATGAGACGTCCTTCTGCAAGGCGCCCCGGCGATGCATTCGCCAGGGCGCAGAGGGGTGGAACGATACCTGTTCCGGGCCGGTCAGCGTGAGCCGTCCCGGCCGGGGCGCTATTTGTTGATGTCGGCGAAGATCTTGTCGAACACCCCGCCGTCGGCGAAGTACTTGGGCTGCGCCTCTTTCCAGCCGCCGAATTCCTGGTCGATGGTCACCAGCTTGACCGGCTTGAACTGATCCTTGAATTCCGCCGCCACCTTGGCGTCGCGGGGACGATAGAAGTTCTGCGCGGCGATGCGCTGGCCCTCGGGGCTGTAGAGATACTGCAAATAGGCCTCGGCATGCTTGCGGGTACCCTTCTTGTCGACCACCTTGTCCACCACCGCCACCGGGGGCTCGGCCAGGATCGACAGCGACGGGGTGACGATCTCCAACTGGTCGCCGCCTTCTTCCTTGAGCGACAGATAGGCTTCGTTCTCCCAGGCGATCAGCACGTCGCCCAGCTGACGCTGCACGAAGCTGATGGTGGCGCCGCGTGCGCCGGTATCCAGCACCGGGGCGTGGCGATAGAGCTCGGTGACGAACTTGAGCGCCTCGGCATCGCTGCCGTACTTGGCCTTGGCATAGGCCCAGGCGGCGAGGAAGTTCCAGCGGGCGCCGCCGGAGGTCTTGGGATTGGGGGTGATGACCTGGACGTCCTTCTTCACCAGGTCGTCCCAGTCCTTGATGCCCTTGGGATTGCCCTTGCGTACCAGGAAGACGATGGTCGAGGTGTAGGGGGTGCTGTTGTCCGCCAGCCGCTTCTGCCAGTTGGGGTCGACCAGCTGCTGGCGCAGGTTGAGGGCGTCGATATCGCCGGATAGCGCCAGGGTCACCACATCCGCCTGCAGGCCATCGATCACCGAGCGCGCCTGCTTGCCGGAGCCGCCATGGGAATTCTTGATGGTCACGTCTTCGCCGGTCTCGGCCTTCCAGTGCTTGGCGAAGGCGGCGTTGTACTGCTGGTAGAGCTCGCGGGTCGGATCGTAGGACACGTTGAGCAATTCAACGGCGTGGACCTGGGTGGCGAACAGGGCACCGGCCAGCGCGGCCAGGGCGAAACGGCGAATCGACATGAAAAGGCTCCTTGACGTGAGAATGCCGGACACCGTCTGGCGGGCACCTTGCCCGCTCGTCCGCTGACCTCGAGAACTCAGTGCTTGTTGGTGTGGCCGCTCTGGGGCCGGAATTTTTCCTTGCGCTCGATCTGTACCACCTGCCCGTTGTGCACGGTGATCTCGATGGCGCCGAACCTGAGTCCGCGCAAAGCCTGCTGGATATCGCGGAGCAGTGCGGTTTCGTCCTGGTTTTCCAGGCTGCGGAACGGAACGGAGCTCATGGGATGGCGTCCTCGGAGGCAGAGATGGGCGAAGAGGTGGGCCATCTTAGGATGCGGATCTTTATTTCTTAAAATTGCTAATAATGCTTTGTTTATTCACTTTTAGAATTAGCAGTCTGTGAAGGACACGTTGTGTAGCAAAAGGGAGGGCTGGATTTATCGCCCGCCCCGGCAATAATGCGCGAACGCCTGTTCACTGAACTTTCCGTGACAGTTGCACTACACAACTCGCGCGAGGTCCTCTGCGTCCATGAGCTACAACGGCCTGCTCGACCTGTCGGTCTGGCAACTGGTGGTGGTCACCCTGCTGCTGACCCACCTGACCATTGTCAGTGTCACCGTCTACCTGCATCGCTACTCCGCCCACCGCTCGCTGGAGCTGCATCCCGCGCTCAAGCACGCCTTCCGCTTCTGGCTGTGGCTGACCACGGCAATGAACACCCGCGAGTGGACCGCCATCCACCGCAAGCACCACGCCAAGTGCGAAACCGAAGAGGACCCGCACAGTCCGGTGCACAAGGGCCTGGCCACCGTGGTCCGCCGCGGCGCCGAGCTGTACAAGGCCGAGGCCAACAACGCCGATACCCTGCGCATCTATGGCAAGAACTGTCCGGACGACTGGATCGAGCGCAAGCTCTATTCCAATCCGCGCACCCGCAATATGGGCGTGGTGCTGATGCTGATGATCGACATCGCCCTGTTCGGCGCCCTGGGTCTCACCGTATGGGCGGTGCAGATGGTCTGGATTCCCTTCTGGGCT
Source organism: Pseudomonas oryzihabitans NBRC 102199 (assembly GCF_000730625.1). Lineage (GTDB taxonomy): Bacteria > Pseudomonadota > Gammaproteobacteria > Pseudomonadales > Pseudomonadaceae > Chryseomonas > Chryseomonas oryzihabitans. The sequence goes on from NZ_BBIT01000014.1 coordinate 87,275, forward strand.
GCGGGCGTGGTCAATGGCCTCGGCCATGCCGTGGGCTATCGCAACTTCGAATGCCGCGACGCCGCCACCAACCTCATCCCCTGGGGCATCGTGATCGGTGGCGAAGAGCTGCACAACAATCACCACACCTATCCCAACTCGGCCAAGCTGTCGGTCAAGCGCTGGGAATTCGACATGGGCTGGGCCTGGATCAAGCTGTTCACCTGGCTGCGCCTGGCCAAGGTCAATCGCGTCGCCCCCATCGCCCATCGCATCGAAGGCAAGGGGCAGCTGGACATGGACACCGCCATGGCCATCCTCAACAACCGCTTCCAGATCATGGCCCAGTATCGCAAGCAGGTGATCGGCCCGCTGCTGCGGCAGGAGCGGGTCAGCGCCACGCCCTCCCAACGTCCGCTGTTCCGCCGTGCCAGGGGGCTGCTGGCCCGCGAGACCAGCCTGCTCAAGGCCCGCCATCAGGTGCGCATCGACGAGCTGCTCGAACACAGCCAGGCGCTGAAGCTGATCTACGAAAAGCGCCTGGCGCTGCAGCAGATCTGGGCCCGGACGAGTGCCAATGGCCATGACATGCTGGCCGCGACCCGGCAGTGGATCGGCGAGGCCGAAGCCAGTGGTATCCAGTCCCTGCGCGAATTCGCCGAACAGCTGAAAACCTATTCCCTGCGGCCGGCCGGAACCGCCTGAGAAAGGCTTCACAAAAGCCCACCGAAGCGGTGGGCTGCCCTATGCGGGGATTGAACCAGGCTGGTTTCAGCTGTCTCTAACTCCCTCAGGACCCCGCGTAGGCGCATTTGTATATGGATGAACAACCCCCACTGTCTGCTCTTCCCACCCCGGAAGAGAATCTTCTGGCTCTCCTGCACTCGCGGGCCGAGGCAGATCGCCTGCGTGATCGTGAGCAGCTCTTCAGCGCCCTGCTCGAAAGCGTCAACGCCGTACTCTGGGCGCTGGACTGGCGCAACCGCCAGATCATCTATGTCAGCCCCGCCTACGCACAGATCTTTGGTCGATCCCAGTCGCTGGTACTGAGCGACTACAGCACCTGGCTCAACAACATCTATCCCGACGACCTGGAATACGCTCAGCGCACCCTGGAACAGGTGATCGAGCAGGGCGCCGTGGAGTCGCGCGAGTACCGCATCATCCGCGCCGACGGCGAGATTCGCTGGCTCAGCGACAAGTGCTTTGTCAGCCAGCGCAGCGAAGCCGGCATGCCGCTGCTGGTGGTGGGCATCGCCGAAGACATCACCGACAAGAAACGCATGGAGGAAGAGCTGCAGCGGCTCGCCACCACCGATGTGCTGACGCGCAGCAGCAACCGCAGGCATTTCTTCGAGAGCGCCCAGCGCGCCTTCGAATTCGCCCAGAACGAAGGCGAGCCCCTGGCCTTCCTGCTGCTCGATATCGACGACTTCAAGAAGATCAACGACCGCTTCGGTCACCAGATGGGTGATCAAGTGTTACAGCGTGTTGCCGAATGCGGTGCTCAGACCACGCGCCGGGGCGATCTGTTCGGCCGTATCGGGGGCGAGGAATTCGCCCTGCTGCTGCCGGGTTGCGACAGCGACCTGGCACTGCAGATCGGCGGACGCCTGCAACGGGCCGTGCGGCAACTGGCGGTGCCCACTGCCGAGGGGCCGCTGAAGGTCACCATCAGTCAGGGCGTCACCGTCCTGCGCGAGGGCGATGAGTCCCTCGACACCCTTTATGTCCGGGCTGACGAAGCCATGTACCGGGCCAAGCGCCAGGGCAAGGATCAGATCGTCCAGGGCTGAAGTCCCTCTGCCAGGCGGCCCGGCGACATCCCGGATGGCCTGGCCGCCGATTCAGCCGGCTGCGCGCGTCGCGTCCCCGCTGTCCTACCAGCCGGGCGGCTGCCCGGCCTCTCCAAAGTTCACGCCATCGTCTCCTTCATTCGCCGATCTTTCGCTTCAGTGTGCCGCCATCGCCTGGCCTGCAGCCTGAAAAGGGTCACCGCGCCGATTGGAAAGACTTTTGTTGCAAGGCAGGTGGCGCCCAGTTGGCAACGAAAGCGCTCGACTGCTGCGGAAATCGGCTGGCAGGTCAGTCGCAAAAAATTACAAGTCCTTGAAGAAGAACGGAAATTCATTTGAATTCAGGGCTCGCGGGGCAAAAGTAGCTGGCTGGAAGGTTGCCGAATATTCCTCGAAACGCCCGCTCTAGAGCGTCACGGCGCTGGGTTGGGAGGGCTGGTTTCCCAGCAAAAGGCAAACCTTTCCCAGGGGGTGGGCAGCGCAGGTTCCCTCGGGTCATGACCGAACAGTCAGAGCGGAAGACCACAGGGCGGGTTTTCAACCAGGTATCGCTAGACGAAATGCTTTTTTGCAATTAGCTTTCGCAACGTGGAAGACGGTGGCAGGGACCCTGTGCTGGAGGTCGCAACTTAAAAGTCGACCAGGCCCGGGATAATTCTCCAAATTGAAACAAAAGCCCTCTAGCTTTCCCTTCCGCACGGCCCGTCGGGCATACCACCAGCAGGCGCTGACACCTCTGGTGGCCGCATAACAACGATTCACCCCTGGAGCACACATGGTCAAGAAGCCACTGGTGGTCGCGGTCTCCGCGGCCTGTCTGAACCTGTCCGTCATCGCCGCTGCCCACGCTGCCGGCTTCGTCGAAGACAGCAAAGCCACCCTCAGTCTGCGTAACTTCTACATCAACACAGACAACCGCAACGGTACTGCCAATCCTTCCCGCGTGATGGATTGGGGTCAGGGGTTCCTGCTTAACTATCAGTCCGGCTTCACCCAGGGCACCGTCGGTTTCGGTGTTGATGCAATCGGCATGCTGGGTCTGCGTCTGGACAGCGGTGGCAAGGCCAACGGCGCCAGCGGTGGCAGCGTGCAGAACGGCACCATGTTCCCGCGTGATACCGATAACAGCGCCGTTGACGAGTTCTCCAATGTCGGCGCTACTGCCAAGATGAAGATCTCCGAAACCGAGTTCCGCTACGGCACCCTGATGCCGAAGCTGCCGGTCGTGGTCTCCAACGACGGTCGCCTGCTGCCGCAGACCTTCCAAGGTGCTCAAGTCACGTCCAAGGACATTAAGAACGTGACCCTGACCGCCGGCCAGCTCGAGCGTGCCAAGAACCGTAACTCCACCGACGAAGACGATCTGTCCATCGCCGGTTCCAACGGTGCCGCGAATGCCGCCCTGCGTCGCAACAGCGATCATTTCCGCTTCGTCGGTGCCGACTACAAGGTCACCAAAGACCTGACCCTGCAGTACTACTTCGGTCAGCTGGAAGACTTCTACAACCAGCACTTCCTGGGTCTGGTGCACAGCGTCAAGCTGGGCGACGGTACCTTCAAGACCGACTTGCGCTATTTCGATAGCAACAGCCAGGGCGAAAACCGCAAGGCCGACAGCACCGGCCTCTACGTGTCCAGCGGCTACTACGGTGGTACCCGTACCACTGGCGAGATCGACAACCGCCTCTACAGCGGCCTGTTCACCTACTCGATCTACGGCCACACCTTTGGTCTGGGTTATCAGGGCAGCAACGGCAACAGCGCCTTCCCCTACCTGAACGAGAACGGTGGTGCTTCGACCTATGCCATCACCGATATTCAGATCAACAACTTCACCCGTTCCGGCGAAGACACCTGGCAGGCTCGCTACTCTTATGACTTCGCTCAGCTGGGCGTCAAGGGTCTGACCGCTGGCGTCATCTATCAGCGCGGTGACAACATCCGTACCCGTACTGGCGACGCCATGGAATGGGAACGCGACCTGACCGTCAGCTACGTCATCCCAGAAGGCCAGCTGAAAGGTCTGGGCTTCACCTGGCGTAACGCCATGCTGCGTTCCGACCTGCCGGCCGTTTCTCAAGCCGGTGTACCGGGCCAGCGTGACGTTGACGAAAACCGTCTGATCGTCAGCTACACCCTGCCGCTGCTCTAAGCCGCGCTCAGGTCAAGAAAAAGCCCGTCGCGAGACGGGCTTTTTCGTTTCCGCCGGAAATCAGCGACCGGTCGGCTGCTGCTGGGTGATGCAGTGGATGTTGCCACCGCCGAGCAGGATCTCGCGGCCGGGAACCTGCACCACCTCGTGCTCCGGGAAGCAGGCCTGCAGGGTGCGAAGGGCCTCGGCATCCTCGGGGACGCCAAAGGTCGGGGCGATGATGCCTCCGTTGACGATCAGGAAGTTGACGTAGGACGCGGCCAGCCGCTCGCCGGCCCGGCGTGGCTGAGTGCCAAGGCAGGCATCCACGTCACGGCATTCCTCATCGCTGGCGAACAGCGGGCCCGGAGTAACGATCCGATGCACCTTGAAGGTGCGGCCGCGGGCATCGGTTTCGCGTTCCAGCACGGCCAGGGCCTCGCGGCAGCGGCTGTAGTTGGGATCGGCCTGGTCGTCGCACCAGCTCAGCAGCACCTCGCCCGGGCGCACGTAGCAGCAGAAGTTGTCCACGTGGCCGTTGGTCTCGTCGTTGTAGAGACCGTGGGGCAGCCAGATGACCTTGTCCACCGCCAGGTAGTCGCTCAGGTAGCGCTCGATCGTCTCGCGATCCAGGTGCGGATTGCGATTGGCGTTGAGCAGGCATTCCTCGGTGGTGATCAGGGTGCCTTCGCCATCGACATGGATGGAGCCGCCTTCGAGGACGAAGTCCGGGGTGCGGTAGCCCGGTAGGTTCTCGACCGCCAGGATCTTGCCCGCCACCTGGTCATCGCGCTGCCAGGGGAAATAGAGGCCGCCATCCAGGCCACCCCAGGCGTTGAAGCTCCAGTCCACACCGCGCACGCCGCCCTGGCCATCGCTGACGAAGGTCGGGCCGGTGTCGCGGCACCAGGCGTCGTCATTGCTGATTTCCACCACGCGGATATGCGGGTGCTGCAGGCGGGCGCGAGCATTCTCGTATTGCTGCGCCGAGGCGCCGACGGTGACCGGCTCGAAACGGGCGATGGCCTGGGCGACGGCAGTGAAGGCGGCCTGCGCGGGTTTGCCGCCCAGGCGCCAGTTGTCCGGGCGCTCGGGCCAGACCATCCAGATCTGGCGCTGGTCGGCCCATTCGGCCGGCATGTGGAAGCCGTCGGCACGCGGCGTGGTGAGGGTGGTCATGGCGAGGCTCTCCGTCCAGAGTCGTCGTGGGCTGATAAGGGAAAGGATCGAAAGGGCGCCGCGGGCGCGAACACGCGCAGGGCGCCAGAGGTCATGCAGAACAGCTGCCGACCGGTGCGGGACCGGTCGGCAGGCTGGCGCTTACACGGTGTGCAGGTACCAGTTGTACTCGAGGTCGGAGATGGAGTGCTCGAACTCCTCCAACTCGTGTTCCTTGCAGGCGACGAAGATGTCGATGTACTTCGGATCGATGTACTCCGCCATCACCGAGCTGTCGTCCAAGTAGCGCAGGGCATCGCGCAGGTTGTTCGGCAGGCTCTGCTCGTGCTGCTCGTAGGAGTTGCCCTCGGTGACCGGACCGGGCTCGATCTGCCGGGTCAGGCCATGGTGCACACCGGCCAGGACGCCGGCCAGCAGCAGGTAGGGGTTGGCGTCGGCGCCGGCCACCCGATGCTCGATGCGGTGCGCCTCCGGCGTGCCGGTGGGGACGCGCAGGGCGGTGGTGCGGTTGTCCAGGCCCCAACTCGGCGCATTGGGCACGAAGAACTGCGAGCCGAAGCGGCGATAGCTGTTCACGTTGGGGCAGAGAAAGGCCATGCAGGCGGGTAGGGTCTCGAGCACACCGCCGATGGCATGACGCAATGCGGCGTTCTGCTCGGGATCCTCGCCGGCAAAGATGTTGCGGCCTTCCTTGTCCAGCAGGGAAATATGCACGTGCAGGCCATTGCCCGCCTGGCCCGGATAGGGCTTGGCCATGAAGGTGGTGTCCATCTCATGGTCATAGGCGACGTTCTTGATCAGGCGCTTGAGCAGCACGGCGTAGTCGCAGGCCTTGATCGGATCGGCGACGTGGTTGAGGTTGACCTCGAATTGCGCCGGAGCTGATTCGGCGACGATGGCGTCGGCCGGAATGCCCTGGGCGCGGGCGCCGTCGATGATGTCCTGCAGGCAGTCCGCGTATTCGTCCAGATCGTCCATGGAGTAGACCTGGACCGACTGGGGGCGCTTGCCGGAAATGGGTGAACGCGGCGGTTGCGGGCGGCCGTTGATGTTCTCCTGATCGATCAGATAGAACTCCAGCTCGAAGGCGGCGCAGACCGTGAGGCCGAGCTCGTCGAAACGCTGGACGACCTGGCGCAGCACTTCGCGGGGGTCGGCGAAGAAGGGCTCGCCTTCCATCTCGTGCATGGTCATCAGCAGCTGCGCGGTGGGGCGCTTCTGCCAGGGCTCCATGGAGAGGGTGTCGGTGATGGGGAAGCAGACGCGGTCGGCGTCGCCGATGTCGAGGCCGAGACCGGTGCTTTCGACGGTGGAGCCGGTGATGTCGAGGGCGAAGAGCGAAGCGGGGAGGTTGATTCCTTTCTCGAAGACTTTGGGCAGATTGTTGCGCTCGATGCGTTTGCCACGCACCACGCCATTCATATCCGCAATCAGAAGATCGACGAACTGGACCTCAGGGTGCTCCCTGAGGAAGTCGGTCGCTTCATCCAAACGAACGGCACGCGGGGGTACCGACATGATGAAACACCTTTGCTTTTGGCTGCGCTCGACAAAACGGTTAGCGCCTGATGCGCCTGTTTGCCCAGTGGGCCAACCGCAGTGAGGGCACGAGTGCCCGCTGTCGATCCGACAGCGACCTGAGAGTACGGTCTCGCCTGCGCTCCGACGCTTTGTCAGCGCCCCTGTTAAAAATATCAATCAGCGGAGTTACCACCCTGGAGTCAATCCGAAAGGCGGACCAAAGTCAACTGGAGGCAACCCTGCTCGGAGGTGGTGCGCAGGCGCCTGTTTTTGGCGCATTTAGTCGGGCTGAAACGCCTCTGTTTAGCCGCTTCTGTGCAGAATCTCGAAACTTTTTGCCGGTGGTTGTGAAAAATAACGAACAAGACTAGGCTCGGATGATTCCTGTTCAACCCGGTGCCCCATGTCCGCGCTGCCCCTCATAGGTGTCACAGCCTGTACCAGGCAACTAGGCCTGCATCCCTTTTACATCGCTGGCGACAAGTATCTGCGCGCGGTGGTGGAGGGGGCCGAGGGCATGCCGCTGGTGATCCCGGCCCTGGCCGACCTCATCGCCACCGACGCCCTGCTCGAGCGGCTGGACGGTCTGTTGTTCACCGGTTCGCCCTCCAATGTCGAGCCCCATCACTACCAGGGCGCGCCCAGCGAGCCCGGCACCCTGCACGATGCGGCCCGTGATGCCGTGACCCTGCCGCTGTTGCGTGCCGCCGTGGCGGCAGGCGTGCCGGTGCTGGGCATCTGCCGCGGCTTCCAGGAAATGAACGTGGCCTTTGGCGGCAGCCTGCACCAGAAGGTGCACGAGGTCGATTCCCTGATGGACCACCGCGAACGCGGCGAGACCCTGGAGGAACACTATGGCCTGCACCATCCCGTCGAGGTCCGGCCGGGTGGCCTGTTCGAGGCCCTCGGCCTGCCGGCGCGCTTCGAGGTGAATTCCATCCATGGCCAGGGCATCGATCGCCTGGCACCGGGATTGCGCGCCGAGGCGCTGGCCCCCGATGGCCTGATCGAGGCCGTCTCGGTCCGAGAGGCCCGCGCCTTCGCCTGTGGCGTGCAGTGGCACCCGGAATGGAAGGTGCGCAGTCACCCGGTCTATCTCGCCTTGTTCAAGGCGTTCGGCAAGGCCTGCAAGGCGCGCGCTGCCGAGCGCTGATGCTGTTCACCCCGCTCGAACCTTCGAGGTCTTTATGAGCACCCCGCTTGACCGGCTCACCGCCTGGTTGAAAGAACGCAAGATCACCGAAGTGGAATGCCTGGTCGCCGATCTGACCGGCATCGCCCGCGGCAAGATTTCCCCCACTGCCAAGTTTCTCAACGAAAAGGGCATGCGCCTGCCGGAGAGCGTGCTCCTGCAGAGCGTGACCGGGGACTATGTCGACGACGACATCTACTACGAACTGCTCGACCCGGCCGACATCGACATGCACTGTCGCCCGGACGATCGCGCGGTGTTCCTGGTGCCCTGGGCACTGGAGCCCACCGCCCTGGTGATCCACGACACCTACGACAAGCGCGGCATCCCCATCGAGCTGTCGCCGCGCAACCTGCTCAAGAAGGTGCTCAAGCTCTATGCCGAGCATGGCTGGCAACCCATCGTCGCACCGGAAATGGAGTTCTACCTGACCAAGCGCAGCGACGACCCCGACTATCCGCTGCAGCCGCCGGTAGGCCGCTCCGGGCGCCAGGAAACCGGGCGCCAGTCCTTTTCCATCGATGCCGCCAACGAATTCGATCCGCTGTTCGAAGACATGTACGACTGGTGCGAGGCCCAGGAACTGGATCTGGATACCCTGATCCACGAGGAAGGCACCGCACAGATGGAGATCAACTTCCGCCATGGCGATCCGCTGCACCTGGCCGACCAGATCTTCGTCTTCAAGCGCACCCTGCGCGAGGCGGCGCTCAAGCACAACGTCACCGCCACCTTCATGGCCAAGCCCATGACCGGCGAGCCCGGCAGTGCCATGCACCTGCACCAGAGCGTGGTGGATCTCAAGACCGGCAAGACGGTGTTTTCCAACCCCGATGGCAGCATGAGCGAACTCTTCCTGCACCACATAGGTGGTCTGCAGAAGTACATTCCCGAGGCGCTGCCGCTGTTTGCCCCAAACGTGAATTCCTTCCGCCGCTTCCTGCCCGACACCTCGGCGCCGGTCAACGTGGAGTGGGGCGAGGAGAACCGTACCGTGGGCCTGCGGGTGCCGGATTCCGATCCGCAGAATCGCCGGGTGGAGAATCGCCTGGCGGGCGCCGATGCCAACCCCTACCTGGCCCTGGCGGCCAGCCTGCTGTGCGGCTATCTGGGCATGATCGAGAACGTCTCGCCCAGCGCGCCGGTGCAGGGGCGTGGCTACGAACGTCGCAACCTGCGCCTGCCGCTGACCCTGGAAGCCGCCCTGGAGCGCATGGAGCAGTCGGCCACCCTGGAACGCTATCTGGGGAGTCGCTTCACCCGCGGCTATGTCGCGGTGAAGCGCGCCGAACACGAGAACTACAAGCGCGTGATCAGTTCCTGGGAGCGGGAATTCCTGCTGCTCAGCGTCTGACCGCGATCCGAGGAGAGGCTTCGTGAACACCTTTACCACCGCCCATTGGCAGGACCTGAGTCGCCGGCATCTGCTGGCGCCCTTCACCGACTATCGCCAGCTCAACGAAAAGGGCGCGCGCATCATCACTCGCGCCGAGGGCGTGCACCTCTGGGACAGCGAGGGTCAGCGCATCCTCGACGGCATGGCCGGACTCTGGTGCGTCAACGTCGGCTACGGCCGGGAAGAGCTGGTCGAGGCGGCCAGCCGCCAGATGCGCGAACTGCCCTACTACAACCTGTTCTTCCAGACCGCCCACCCGCCGGCGCTGGAGCTGGCCAAGGCCATCGCCGAGCTGGCGCCGGAGGGCATGAACCACGTGTTCTTCACCGGTTCCGGTTCGGAGGCCAACGACACCGTGCTGCGCCTGGTGCGCCATTACTGGGCGACCAAGGGCCAGCCGGAGAAGCGCGTGGTCATCGGGCGCTGGAACGGTTACCACGGCTCGACCCTGGCCGGGGCCAGCCTGGGTGGCATGGCGGCGATGCACGAGCAGGGCGGCCTGCTGCCCGACATCGTGCACATCCCGCAGCCCTACTGGTTCGGCGAAGGCGGCGAGATGAGTCCCGAGGAATTCGGCATCTGGGCGGCCGATCAGCTGGAGCGGAAGATCCTCGAGGTCGGGGAAGAGCGCGTCGCCGCCTTTATCGCCGAGCCCATCCAGGGCGCCGGCGGGGTGATCGTGCCGCCGGAAAGCTACTGGCCGCGGGTGCGCCAGATCCTCGCCAAGTACGACATCCTCTTCATCGCCGACGAGGTCATCTGCGGCTTCGGCCGTACCGGCGAATGGTTCGGCAGCCAGTACTACGGCAACGCTCCGGACCTCATGCCCATCGCCAAGGGGCTCACCTCCGGCTACGTGCCCATGGGCGGCGTGGTGGTGCGCGACGAGGTGGTCAGGGTGCTCGACGAGGGCGGCGAGTTCTATCACGGCTTCACCTATTCCGGGCATCCGGTAGCGGCCGCCGTGGCCCTGGAAAACATCCGCATCCTGCGCGACGAAGGCATCGTCGACCGGGTTCGCAGCACCACGGCACCCTATTTGCAGAAACGCTGGGCGGAGCTGGCCGACCACCCGCTGGTGGGCGAGACCCGTGGCGTCGGCATGGTGGCGGCGCTGGAGCTGGTGCGCGACAAGAAGACGCGGTCGCGGTACGAGGGTGGGGCGGGCATGCTCTGTCGCGAGCACTGCTTCCGCAATGGCCTGGTGATGCGCGCGGTGGGCGATACCATGATCATCGCGCCGCCGCTGGTGATCACGCCCGAGTCCATCGACGAGCTGGTTACCCTGGCGCGCCTGAGTCTCGATCAGACCCATGAGCTGCTGCGCCAGCGTGGCTAATGGCCGGCAAGGCTTGAGCGCGGCGGCGGACCTTGCCAGACTGCGCGCGGGCGCTGGCCGCGCACCGAATCAAAAGACCAACGATGACTTGAGGAGCACCACCGCATGAATGTTTTTGGCAAGACTCTTCTAGCGCTGAGCCTGGCCGGCCTCTTTGCCGGTAACGCCTCGGCGGACCCCAAGGTCCTGCACGTCTACAACTGGAACGACTACATTGCCGAAGACACCATCGCCAACTTCGAGAAGGAGTCGGGGATCAAGGTGGTCTATGACGTTTACGACAGCAACGAGACCCTCGAGGCCAAGCTGCTGGCCGGCCGTTCCGGCTACGACGTGGTGGTGCCGTCCAACTCCTTCCTGGCCAAGCAGATCAAGGCCGGCGTCTACCAGCCGCTGGACAAGTCCAAGTTGCCCAACTACAGCAACCTGGACCCGCAGCTGATGAAGACCCTGGAAGTCAGCGATCCGGGCAACCAGTACGCCATCCCCTACCTGTGGGGCACCATCGGCATCGGCTACAACCCGGCCAAGGTCAAGGCTGCCCTGGGCGACAATGCCCCGGTGGATTCCTGGGACTTGATCTTCAAGCCCGAGAACCTCTCCAAGCTCAAGGGCTGTGGCGTGGCTGTGCTGGATTCGCCCACCGAGATCATTCCCGCCGGTCTGCACTACCTCGGCTACAAGCCGGATAGCCAGGATCCCAAGGAGATCAAGGCGGCCGAGGACCTGTTCCTCAAGGTGCGTCCCTACATCACCTATTTCCACAGCTCCAAGTACATCTCGGACCTGGCCAACGGCAACGTCTGCGTGGCGGTCGGCTATTCCGGCGACATCGCCCAGGCCAAGGCCCGCGCGGCCGACGCCAAGAACGGCGTGACCGTGGCCTACAACATTCCCAAGGAAGGCGCTGGCACCTTCTTCGACACCATGGCCATTCCCAAGGATGCCGAGAACCCCGAGGGGGCGCTCAAGTTCATCAACTACATCATGGAGCCCAAGGTGATCGCGGCGGTCAGCGACTACGTGCAGTATCCCAACGGCAACAAGGCGGCGACCCCGCTGGTGGCCGAAGAGATCCGCACCAACCCGGGGATCTATCCGACCCAGGAAACCATGGCCAAGCTGTACGCCTTCCCGGATCTTCCGGCCAAGACCCAGCGTCTGATGACTCGTACCTGGACCACCATCAAGTCCGGCAAGTGAGTTCTGCCGCCGCGTGCGGCTGACAGGACGGCACGCCGGAGTCACTCCGGCGTGCCGTACGTCTGTATGGACCGCTGAAAGGGTGTCGTCGCCGATGCCCACCATGAAAGGAGCCGCCCGTGCTTTCGTTGCGTAAAACCCTGCTGGCCATGACCACCCTGACCGTCATGGGAACCGCCGTCGCCGAGCCGACGGTACGCGTCTACAACTGGAGCGATTACGTCGGCGAGACCACGCTCGAGGATTTCCAGAAGGCCACCGGCATCACCCCGGTCTATGACGTCTTCGATTCCAACGAAACCCTCGAAGGCAAGCTCCTGGCCGGCCACACCGGCTATGACGTGGTGGTGCCCTCGAGCAACTTCCTGGCCAAGCAGATCAAGGCGGGCGCCTTCCAGAAACTGGACAAGAGCCAGCTGCCGAACTGGCAGAATCTCGATCCGGCATTGCTCAAGCAGCTGGAAAAGAGCGATCCGGGTAACCAATACGGCGTTCCCTACCTGTGGGGCACCAACGGCATCGGGTACAATGTCGACAAGGTCAAGGCCGCGCTGGGCACCGACAAGCTCGATTCCTGGGCCATCCTGTTCGAACCCGAGAACCTCAAGAAGCTGAGCAAGTGCGGCGTCTCCTTCATGGATTCGCCCGATGAGGTCTATCCGGCAGTACTGCAATACCTGGGACTCGATCCCAATAGCACCAACCCCGACGACTACAAGAAGGCTGAGGCGCAGCTGCTCAAGGTGCGGCCGTACATCACCTATTTCCATTCCTCCAAGTACATCTCGGATCTGGCCAACGGCAACATCTGCGTGGCCTTTGGCTATTCCGGCGATGTCTTTCAGGCGCGTTCGCGTGCCGAGGAAGCGAAGAAGGGCGTCAACATCGGCTACGCGATTCCCAAGGAGGGCGCGAACCTCTGGTTCGACCTCCTGGCCATCCCCAAGGATGCCAAGAACGTGAAGGAGGCCCATGCCTTCATCAACTATCTGCTGCAGCCCGAGGTCATCGCCAAGGTCAGTGACTATGTCGGCTACGCCAACCCCAATCCCAAGGCGGGCGAGCTGATGAATGCCGAGCTGCGGCAGGACGAGACCGTCTATCCGCCACAGGCGGTGATGGACAAGCTGTACGTCATGAAGGAGCTGCCCCCGCAACTCCTGCGCCTGGAAACCCGCAGCTGGACGCGGGTCAAGTCCGGCAAATAACCAACGCTAAGCGGACCGGCCCGGCCGGTCCCCGATTTTCCTGGGGAGATGTACATGGCGACCGCCACCAGTGCCTTCAAGAAAGCCGCCACCGGCGACAAGAAAGCCAAGGAAGTCCTGGTCAAGATCGACCGGGTCACCAAGAAGTTCGACGAAACCGTCGCTGTCGACGACGTCTCCCTGACCATCAACAAGGGCGAGATCTTCGCCCTGCTCGGCGGCTCGGGTTCGGGCAAGTCGACCCTGCTGCGCATGCTGGCCGGTTTCGAACGGCCGAGCGAAGGGCGCATCTTCCTCGATGGTGTGGACATCACCGACATGCCGCCCTACGAGCGGCCGATCAACATGATGTTCCAGTCCTATGCGCTGTTCCCGCACATGAGCGTGGAGCAGAACATCGCCTTCGGCCTCAAGCAGGACAAGCTGCCCAGGGCCGAGATCGAGGCCCGCGTGGCCGAGATGCTCAAGCTGGTGCACATGACCCAGTACGCCAAGCGCAAGCCGCACCAGCTCTCCGGTGGCCAGCGCCAGCGCGTGGCCCTGGCGCGCTCCCTGGCCAAGCGACCCAAGCTGCTGCTGCTCGACGAGCCCATGGGCGCGCTGGACAAGAAGCTGCGCTCGCAGATGCAGCTGGAGCTGGTGGAGATCATCGAGCGCGTGGGCGTGACCTGCGTGATGGTGACCCACGACCAGGAAGAGGCCATGACCATGGCCGAGCGCATCGCCATCATGCACCTGGGCTGGATCGCCCAGGTGGGCAGCCCGATGGACATCTACGAGACCCCGGCGAGCCGGCTGGTCTGCGAGTTCATCGGCAGCGTCAACGTCTTCGAAGGCGAGCTGACCGACGACGGTGCCGACCACGCCATCATCCAGAGTCCGCAACTGGAACGACCGATCTACATCGGTCACGGCATCAGTACCCGGGCTCAGGAAAAGCAGGTCACCTTCGCCCTGCGTCCCGAAAAGCTGCTGATGGGCACCAGCCTGCCGGCGGATCACGAGCATCCCGACTACAACTGGTGCAGCGGCACCGTGCAGGACATCGCCTACCTGGGCGGTCACTCGGTGTACTACGTGCGCCTGGCCTCCGGCCATCTGGTCCAGTGCTTCATCGCCAACGCCGAGCGCCTCGGCAAGCGACCCACCTGGGATGACGCCGTGGTGGTGTACTGGGAAGACGACAGCGGCGTGGTACTGCAAGCATGACCAGACCTCCCTTGCTCAAGCGCCTGCTCGATGGCCGCCGCCTGACCATCGGCGTGCCCTTCGTCTGGCTGTTCCTGTTCTTCCTGCTGCCGTTCCTGATCGTGCTCAAGATCAGCTTCTCGCTGGCGGACGTGGCCATCCCGCCCTACACCGAGCTGTTCAGCTACGCCGACCAGCAACTGGATATCGCGCTCAACTTCGGCAACTACCTGATGTTCGCCGACGATCCGCTGTATCTGGATGCCTATCTCGGTTCGCTGAAGATGGCCGGCATCAGCACCCTGATCTGCCTGCTGATCGGCTATCCCATGGCCTATGCCATCGCCCGGGCCAGTCGCGAGAAGCAGACGGTCCTGCTGCTGCTGATCATGATGCCGACCTGGACCGCCATTCTCATCCGTGTCTATGCCTGGATGGGGCTGCTGTCCACCAACGGCCTGATCAACAGCTTCCTGATGAATCTGGGGATCATCAGCAGTCCGCTGCAGATGCTCAACACCAACTTCGCGGTGTACCTGGGGATCGTCTATTCCTATCTGCCGTTCATGATCCTGCCGCTGTTCGCCAACCTGGTGAAGCATGACCTGACCTTGCTGGAAGCCGCCGGCGACCTGGGCGCCAGCCGCTTCACCAGCTTCTGGAAGATCACCGTGCCGCTGTCCAAGAACGGCATCATCGCCGGCTGCATGCTGGTGTTCATTCCGGCGGTGGGCGAGTTCGTCATTCCCGAGCTGCTGGGTGGCCCGGAGACCCTGATGATCGGCCGCGTGCTCTGGCAGGAATTCTTCAACAACCGTGACTGGCCGGTGGCGTCCGCCCTGGCGGTGGTGATGCTGCTGATCCTCATCGTGCCCATCGTGCTGTTCAACAGAAACCAAGCCAAGGAACTGGAGGGCAAGCTGTGAGCCAGAAAGCCGCTCTGTGCCCATCGTGCTGTTCAACCGGCTCTCCAATCTGGAGCCGAGCCAAGGAACTGGAGGGCAAGCTATGAGAGGCCTCAAGTTCACCAACCTGATGCTGGTGCTCGGACTGCTGTTCATCTACCTGCCGATGGTCATCCTGGTCATCTACTCCTTCAACGAGTCGCGCCTGGTGACCGTCTGGGGTGGCTGGTCGGTGAAGTGGTACGTCGGGCTGCTGGACAACAGCCAGCTGATGAGCGCGGTGTTCCGCTCCCTGGAGATCGCCTTCTACACGGCCATCTCCTCGGTGATCCTCGGAACCCTGGCGGCCTTCGTGCTGACCCGCATCCCGCGCTTCCGCGGCCGCACCGTCTTCGGCGGCATGGTCACGGCGCCGCTGGTGATGCCCGAGGTGATCACCGGTCTGTCATTGCTGCTGCTGTTTGTCTCCATGGCTCAGCTGATCGGCTGGCCGCAGGATCGCGGCGTGACCACCATCTGGATCGCCCACACCAGCTTCTGCTCGTCCTATGTGGCGGTAGTGGTGTCGGCGCGGCTGCGCGAACTGGACCTGTCCATCGAAGAGGCGGCCATGGACCTGGGCGCCCGGCCGTGGAAGGTGTTCCTGCTGATCACCATTCCCATGATCGCGCCGTCGCTGGCGGCGGGCGGCATGATGTCCTTCGCCCTGTCGCTGGACGACCTGGTGCTGGCGAGCTTCGTGTCGGGCCCCGGCTCGACCACCCTGCCGATGGAGGTGTTCTCCGCGGTGCGCCTGGGCGTGAAGCCGGAGATCAACGCCATTGCCAGCCTGATCCTGCTGGCGGTCTCGCTGTTCACCTTCTTCGCCTGGTACTTCACCCGCCGCGCCGAGAAGAAGCGCCTGCAGGGGCTGCAGGAAGCCATGGATGCCACGGCCTCGGAGATCACCCAGCGCGAGCGCGAAACGGCGACCCTCACGGCGCCGCCAGCCAGCAGCTAGGTGTCCTGGAAAAGGCGGCCTCAGGGCCGCTTTTTTATGTCCGATGAGCAAGCCTGCGACAAGCGCGACCGCTGCAACAGGGCACGATTTGGTACCATTTGCCTTTTGCCAGGTAGCGCTCCCGCCATGAAACAGTACCTCGACCTGATGCGCCACGTGCGCGAACACGGCACCTTCAAGAGCGACCGCACCGGCACCGGGACCTACAGCGTCTTCGGCTACCAGATGAGATTCGACCTGGCCGAGGGCTTTCCCCTGGTCACCACCAAGAAATGCCATCTGAGATCCATCATCCACGAACTGCTGTGGTTCCTGCAGGGCGAGACCAATATCCGCTACCTGAAGGACAATGGCGTGTCCATCTGGGACGAATGGGCCGACGAGAACGGTGAGCTGGGACCGGTCTACGGCTACCAGTGGCGCAGCTGGCCGGCACCCGATGGTCGCCATATCGACCAGATCGCCGGGGTGGTGGACATGATCCGCGCCAAGCCCGACTCGCGCCGCCTGATCGTCTCGGCCTGGAATCCGGCCCTGGTGGACGAGATGGCGCTGCCGCCGTGCCATGCGCTGTTCCAGTTCTATGTCGCCGATGGTCGCCTGAGCTGCCAGCTGTATCAGCGCTCCGCCGACATCTTCCTCGGCGTGCCCTTCAACATTGCCAGCTATGCGCTGCTGACCCTGATGGTGGCCCAGGTCACCGGATTGCAGCCGGGCGAATTCATCTGGACCGGCGGTGATTGCCATCTCTATGCCAATCACCTGGAGCAGACCGATCTGCAGCTGACCCGCGAGCCGCTGCCGCTGCCGACCATGAAGCTCAATCCGGCGGTCACCGACCTGTTCGCCTTCCGCTTCGAGGATTTCGAACTGGAAGGCTACCAGGCCCACCCGCACATCAAGGCGCCCGTCGCGGTCTGAGGCGCTGGCCGCAGCGCTCAGGCGCCGTGGCCAGACGCCAGCACCTCGTCCACCAGCTGTTCCGGCGACTTGCGCACGTCCAGCACCTGGGCTTCCAGGTGATCGGGCGCCTCCAGGGTATCGAGCTGGCTCTGCAGGAGCTTTGGATCGAAGAAGTGTCCGCGGCGACTGCCGATGCGCTCGGCCAGGAGCTCCGGCGAGCCCTTGAGAAACAGCAGGCGGACCCCTTCGAGGCCGCTTAGCAGGCGGTCGCGATAGATCTTTTTCAGCGCCGAGCAGGCGAACACCCGGGTGGTGCCCTCGGCCTGCGCCTGCTGCATGGCATTGTGGATGGCGTCCAGCCAGGGCCAGCGATCCTCGTCGGTGAGGGCGATACCCTTGGCCATCTTGTCCTTGTTGGCCTGGCTGTGAAAGGTGTCGGCATCGTCGAAACGACAGCCAAGCCGGCTGGCCAGGAGTTCGCCCAGGGTGGTCTTGCCACTGCCCGAGACGCCCATTATCAGATAGATCATCGTCGGTACTCCGCGTGAGGATTCGCCTCGCTATAGAGTGCCTAGAGCGGCGTTTGCTCCGGGGTCAGGCGGCTGCTCCAGGTGGCGCCGATGGACGCGACGATGATGCAGGCGAGGGCGAACCACTGGGCGATGCCCAGGATTTCGCCGAGGAACACCCAGCCGGAGAGGGCGCCCAGCGCGGGCTCCAGACTCATCAGGGTGCCGAAGGTGGACGCCGGCAGGCGGGTCAGCACCACCATCTCCAGGGCGTAGGGAATGGTCGTGGACATCAGCGCCAGGGCCAGTGCCAGCGGCCAGATTTCCGGTTGCAAGAGATTGCTGCCGCTGTGGGCGATGCCGATGGGCAGGATCACCAGGGCGCCGATGGTCGCGCCAAAGGCTACCGTGCCGGTGCCGTGCACCGCCCCCGCGCGCTTGCCCAGCACGATGTACAGCGCCCAGCAGGCACCGGCGCCCAGGGCCAGGGCGGTGCCCAGTGGATCCAGCGCCGAGGCGTTGTGGCCGAAGGGTAGGAGTACTGCCAGGCCGGCCACTACGAGCACGATCCACAGCAGGTCCAGCCAGCGGCGCAGGGCGCACAGTGCCACCACCAGGGGGCCGACGAATTCCAGGCCGACGGCGATGCCGATCGGCAGCCGCTGCATGGCCAGGTAGATGGTCAGGTTCATCACGCCCATGGCGATGCCATAGCCCAGCAGACTGCCCAGCGCCTCGCGGCGAAAGTTGCGCCAGGGGCGCAGCACCAGCAGCAGGACCAGCGCGGCGAAGATCAACCGCAGGGTGGTGACGCCCACCGGGTCGAGACGCAGGAACAGGGTCTTGGCCAGGCTGGCGCTGGTCTGGATCGAGGTCATGGCGACCAGCAGCAGGGCAACGGCGAACAGCGGCGAACGGGCAGACATCGGCAGGGCTCGACAAGCGGGCCCGCCAGCATAGGTCATCCTATCCGCGCCGCAAGGTTGGCTACGACCTCAACGTGTTTTGGAGCGCAGGTGCAGTTGTTCGGCGCCTTCGCGATTTTCCCGGACCTGGTCCAGGAACCGCTGCTGCTCCTCGCGCTGGGCCACCTGCACGCATTGCGCATAGCCCGCGTCCCAGCCCTGCTGATAGGGCTTTTCCGCGGCGAAGCGACGGGCGTCCTTGTGCTCGTAACCTATCCCGTTGACCGCCTGCTTGCCGGTCTGGCAGCCGTCGCTGAAGCCGTCGGCATAGGCCGGCGGATAGCCCTTGGCGATCAACTGGTCGTGATAGCTGGTGCAGGCCGCGAGCGCGGACAGCAGGAACAACAGCGGAATGAAACGACGAGAGCCAGCCATGGGGCCTCCTCACGGGATCCTACGCCTGATCCCCATGTAGAGAGCTTAGTAGGCGTCTGGTGAGAATTTCGTCAAAAAACGCGGGCGCCGGAAAATACCGACAGACGTTGCGCTAACCCCGCGCACCGCTGCGCTTAAATGCGCAGGGGTGCGCCGCTTGCCTTGCTTCGGCTGTCATCCCGGTCGCAGAATGCGGACACTGCTTGCATGCCTGACAAGGACTTACGATGCACGATCCCGTCGCGGCCGGTCTCCGGCTCGCTCCCGATGAGCTGACCCGCCCCTTCGCTCCCGAACAATTCTCCTTTGCCGATACCGATCAGCTCGAACCCTTCCGCGGCATCCTCGGTCAGGAACGCGCGGTGGAAGCCCTGCAGTTCGGGGTGGCCATGCCGCGGCCCGGCTACAACGTCTTTGTCATGGGCGAGCCGGGCACCGGTCGCTTCTCCTTCGTCCAGCGCTATCTCAAGGCCGAGGCCAAGCGCCAACCGACGCCCAACGACTGGGTCTACCTGAATCACTTCGAAGAGCCCCGCGCCCCGGGCGCCCTGGAGTTGCCGCCTGGTGAAGGCGAGGCTTTCGTGGCCGACATGGCGCATTTCATCGACAACCTGCTGGCGACCTTTCCGGCGGTGTTCGAGCACCCGGCCTTCCAGCAGAAGAAGAGCGCCATCGAGCGCGCCTTCAACCAGCGCTACGACCAGGCGCTGGACGTGGTGGAAAAGCTCGCCCTGGAAAAGGAGATCGCCCTCTATCGCGACGCCAACAATGTCGCCTTCACCCCGATGAAGGAGGGCAAGGCGCTGGACGAGGCCGACTTCGCCCAGCTGCCCGAGGCCGAGCGCGAGCGTTTCCACGCCGACATCTCCAGCCTGGAAGAGCGCCTCAACGAAGAGCTGGCCAGCCTGCCGCAGTGGCGGCGCGAATCGAGCAACCAGCTGCGTGCCCTGAATGAAGACACCATCATCCAGGCCCTGCAGCCGCTGCTGGCGCCGCTGTCGGAGAAGTACAACGACAATCCCGGGGTCTGCGCCTACCTGCAGGCCATGCAGGTGGATCTGCTCAAGACGGTGGTCGAGCAGCTGGCCGACGACGCCAAGCCCGACATGCAGCGGCGCAAGGAATTGCGCGAGCAGTACGAACCCAATCTGATCATCGGTCACCACGTCACCGGCGGTGCACCGGTGGTGTTCGAGTCCCACCCGACCTACGACAACCTCTTCGGGCGCATCGAGTACCAGTCCGATCAGGGCGCGCTCTACACCAACTATCGCCAGCTGCGCCCGGGGGCGCTGCACCGCGCCAATGGCGGCTTCCTCATCGTCGAGGCGGACAAGCTGCTGACCGAGCCCTTCGTCTGGGACGCGCTCAAGCGCGCCCTGCATTCGCGTCAGCTGAAGATGGAATCGCCACTGGCCGAGCTGGGGCGGCTCACCGCCATGAGCCTGGCGCCGCAGCAGATCCCGCTGCAGCTCAAGGTCATCATCATCGGCTCGCGCAACATCTACTACACCCTGCAGGAGCTGGATTCGGACTTCCAGGAGATGTTCCGGGTGCTGGTGGACTTCGACGAAGAACTGCCGCTGCGCGACGAGAGCCTGGAGCAGTTCGCCCAGCTGCTCAAGACGCGTACCTCGGAGGAGGGCATGGCGCCCCTGACCTCGGCGGCCGTGGCCCGCCTGGCCACCTACAGCGCCCGCCTGGCCGAACACCAGGGGCGGCTGTCGGCGCGTATCGGCGATCTGTTCCAGCTGGTCAGCGAAGCCGACTTCATCCGCCACCTGGCGGGCGACGAGCGGACCGACAAGGGCCATGTCGAGCGCGCGCTCAAGGCCAAGGAGACCCGCACCGGTCGCGTCTGCGCCCGGGTGCTGGACGACATGCTCACCGGGCTGATCCTCATCGACACCCAGGGCGCGGCGGTGGGCAAGTGCAACGGCCTCACCGTACTGGAGGTCGCCGACTCCGCCTTTGGCATGCCGGCGCGCATCTCCGCCACCGTCTACCCGGGCGCCAGCGGCATCCTCGATATCGAGCGCGAAGTCAGCCTGGGTCAGCCGATCCACTCCAAGGGGGTGATGATCCTGACCGGCTACCTGGGCAGTCGCTATGCCCAGGAATTCCCGCTGTCGATCTCGGCCAGCATCGCCCTGGAGCAGTCCTATGGCTATGTCGATGGCGACAGCGCCTCCCTCGGCGAGGCCTGCACCCTGATCTCGGCGCTGTCGCGCACCCCGCTCAAGCAGTGCTTCGCCATCACCGGCTCCATCAACCAGTTCGGCGAGGTGCAGCCGGTCGGGGGCGTGAACGAGAAGATCGAAGGCTTCTTCCGCCTCTGCCAGGCCCGTGGCCTGACCGGCGAGCAGGGCGTGATCATCCCGCGCGCCAACGTCACCAACCTGATGCTCGACGAGACCGTGCTGGAAGCGGTCCGCGCGGGGCTGTTCCATGTCTATGCCGTACGTCAGGCGGACGAGGCCCTGTCGCTGCTGGTGGGCGAGCCCGCCGGGGCGCCGGATGCCAAGGGTCGCTTCCCCGACGGCAGCGTCAATGCGCGCGTGGTACAGCGTCTCAAGGAAATCGCCGAGCTCGAGCTGGAAGATGAACTGGCCGACAAACTCAGTGATAACTCCAAGGCAAAAGGGAAAAACAACCAAGCGGCGGAGAACTGAGGTCCAGGGGGCAGGTCGGATTTTGTACAAGGTGCCGCAGCCCAAGTAGCACGGCGCCCAGACCCGCTTGCCCCCTGTTGACCAACAGGGTTGTCCACAGCCTTTGTGGATACCTCTGGCCTAGGACCGGCGAGCATTGAGCGCTTCGAGAGGATGACGCCATGTCCCGCACCATTACCCTGATCCGTCCCTGCCTGGGCCTCGTCACCCGTATCGAATGCGAAATCAAGCCGCTCGGTCAGGAGCAGGGCCTGTGGACCCTGTTGTGCGCCGCCGGCCTGAACGGTCAGCAGCCCACCGCCATCAAGGCCCAGGGGCCTTTCCACGGTCCCAAGGCGGCCGAAGGCGTCATGACCGCCATCGCCGAGAACCTGGTCGAGCAGGGCTATATCCAGGTCGAAGAGACCCAGATCTGGCGCCTGCACATGCAGAGCGAACTGCGGAAGATGAATGGCGAGCGTGCCCATCAGCAGGTGCGTTTCCAGGTCGGCCCCGACGCCTGAGTCAGGTACAACCTGCCGCATTGGTCCGCCTGCACCGCCCCGGTATACTCGCCCGGCCCTGGTAATCCGAGCGAGTCTGCATGGAACGTCTGATCGAAAAAGCCCTTTACGCCTCCCGCTGGCTGCTGGCACCCATCTATCTGGGTCTGTCCCTGGCCCTGGTCCTGCTGGCGCTCAAGTTCTTTCAGGAAGTCTTCCACGTCCTGCCGCACATCTTCGAATCCACCGAGGCCGAGCTGATCCTCCTGGTGCTGTCGCTGATCGACATGGCGCTGGTGGGTGGCCTGCTGGTGATGGTGATGATTTCCGGCTACGAGAATTTCGTCTCCCAGCTGGACATCGACGAAGGCTCGGAAAAGCTCAGCTGGCTGGGCAAGATGGATTCGGGCTCGCTGAAGAACAAGGTGGCCGCGTCCATCGTCGCCATCTCCTCGATCCATCTCTTGCGCATCTTCATGGATGCCCAGAACACCAATCCCGAGTACCTCAAGTGGTACGTGATCATCCATCTGGTGTTCGTGGTCTCGGCCTTTGCCATGGGCTATCTGGATCGCCTGACCAAGCATTGACTGACCGGGCAGCCATTCGTCCGCCGCCTGCAGCTTTCGCTTACGCTTTGTGGATTGCACCGCTGCGCTTGCCTGTCCTAGGTTGTCGAAGGCTCACAGCTGCCGATCGACGCCATCCCCGGCGTCGATCTCGACCCGGAGGTTTCCATGCAATTGCCGGAATTGACCCAGCGCGCCCAGGCCGGTGAGGTTCGTGAACTCAATCTGCTCTCCATCGAGGGCGGTTTCTATGTGCTCGAGGTGCTCACCCAGAGCGGTCGCACGCGCCTGACCGGACGGGATGGGCATTTCTACCGGCTGGGCTCGGCCGCCCAGGCCCGCCGCCTGCTGGCTGATCTGCCGGCACTCCCGTGCTTTCTCATCCAGCACAGTGCCTACGACGAGATGGTCGGCATGGCGCCACGCTCGGCCGAACCCCTGAAGATCCCGCTGAACTACCGGAACGCCTCTTGAGCGAGGGCGCCGTTCGGCGCCTGCTGCCGGTCTTCGGCGATCAGCTTTCGCCTCGCCTGGCCTCCCTGCGCGACGCCGATCCCGCGCAGGACGTGCTGCTGCTCGCCGAAGTGATGAGCGAAGCCAGCTATGTCCCTCATCATCCGCGCAAGATCGCCCTGATCTTCAGCGCCATGCGCCACTTCGCCAGCGAGATGCGCGCGCGCGGCTTCCGGGTTCTCTATCGCACCCTGGACGACCCCGACAACCAGGGCTCGCTGCCGGCCGAGATCGCGTTCTGGGCAAAGACGACGGGCGCGCGTGAGATTCGGCTGACCGAGACCGGCGAGTGGCGACTGGAGCAGGCGCTGCGGGCGCTGGACCTGACGATACCGGTACGCTGGCATGGCGATGACAGATTCCTCTGCAGTCGCGCCGCCTTTGCCCGCTGGGCCGGGTCGCGCACCGAGCTGCGCATGGAGGCCTTCTACCGCGGCATGCGCAGGCGACACGGCTGGCTGATGGAGGGGCCAGACGAGCCTTGCGGTGGCGTCTGGAATCTGGACAAGGACAATCGCAAGGCGCTGCCTAAAGACCAGCCTGTTCCCGAGCCCTTCAGCTGTCCGGCCGATGCCTGTACCGGGGACGTGCTCGAGCTGGTCGGGCAGCGCTTCGCTCATCACTATGGCCGGCTGGAGGGCTTCGACTATCCGGTGACCCGGGCGGATGCCGAGCGCCTCTGGCAGCACTTCCTGGGCACGGGCTTGCGCGACTTCGGCAGCTATCAGGACGCCATGGCCCGTGGCGAGCCCTATCTGCATCACGCCCGGATCAGTGCGGCGCTCAATATCGGGCTGCTGGACCTGCGTCAGCTCTGCGCCGACGTGGATGCCGCCTATCGCGAGGGCAGGGTGCCGCTCAACAGTGCCGAGGGCTTCCTGCGTCAGCTGATCGGCTGGCGAGAGTACGTCCATGGCGTCTATTGGCTGCGCATGCCCGAATACCGTGAGCTCAATGCGTTGGGCAATACCCGGGCGCTACCAGAGTTCTACTGGACCGGCGATACCCGTATGGCCTGCATGCGCCAGGCCATCGGCCAGACCCTGGCGCTGGGCTACGCGCACCATATCCAGCGGCTGATGGTCACCGGCAACTTCGCCTTGCTGGCCGGCATCGCGCCCCAGGCCATCGGCGAGTGGTATCTGGCGGTCTATCTGGATGCTTTCGAGTGGGTCGAGCTGCCCAATACCCAGGCCATGGTGATGCATGCCGACGGCGGCTATCTGGCAAGCAAGCCCTATTGCGCCAGCGGCCAGTACATCCGTCGCCAGTCCGACTACTGCAAGGGCTGCCACTATCAGGTCATGGAAGCGCTGGGCGACAGGGCCTGTCCCTTCAATGCCCTCTACTGGCACTTCCTAATCCGCCATCGCGAGCGTTTCGCCCACTATCCGCGCATGCTCAATCTCTATCGCAATCTTGATCGCCAGGCCCCCGAGCGCCAGCAGGCTCTCTGGCAGCGTGGCGAAATCCTGCTGGCGCGTCTCGACGCGGGAGAATCCCTATGAAGAAGGGCGATCTGCCCACCAAGGTCTGTCCGGTCTGCCAGCGGCCCTTCGCCTGGCGCAAGAAATGGGAGCGCAACTGGGACGAGGTGCGCTATTGCTCCGAGCGCTGTCGCCGGCAGCGCGGCAGCCTCGGCGGCGAGCCGGGACCCTGATGTGCTAGGCTCGGCTCCTTTTTTCACGATGGAAAGGCTGCTATGAACGACATCCTGCTCGACACCGACGAAGCCCGCGTCAGCTACGGCATCGGCCGCCAGCTGGGCGACCAGCTGCGCCAGAATCCGGTCCCCGGCATGCAGCTGACGGCCGTGCTCGCCGGCCTGACCGAGGCCTTCGACGGCCAGGATTCCCGGGTGGACGTCGAGTCGCTGAACGCCAGCTTCCGCGTCATCCGCGAGCGCATGCAGGCGGAAGCCCAGGCCAAGGCTGCTGCGGCGGCCCAGGAAGGCGTCGACTACCTCAAGGCCAATGCCGAGCGCCCTGGCGTCGTGGTGCTGCCGTCCGGTCTGCAATACGAGGTGCTCACCCAGGGGGAGGGCGCCACGCCGACCCGTGAAGACCAGGTGCGCACCCACTACCACGGCACCCTCATCGACGGCAGCGTGTTCGACAGCTCCTACCAGCGCGGCCAGCCGGCCGAGTTTCCGGTGGGCGGCGTGATCGCCGGCTGGACCGAAGCCCTGCAACTGATGCCTGCCGGCAGCAAGTGGCGCCTGCACGTGCCTAGCGAACTGGCCTATGGCGCCCAGGGCGTCGGTGGCATCCCGCCGCACAGCGTGCTGGTGTTCGACGTCGAGCTCCTCGACATCCTCTGAGGCTAGCAGTCCAGGCGCAGCGCCTCGTTGTCCGGGCGCAGCGCCAGGGCGTAGCTGAACAGGAAGACCTGGCGGATCTGCTCCTTCACCACCCGCGGCTCGCTGGAGGTGAGGCTGTGCAGATCCAGCTCGCCCAGGTCCTTGAGTTCTTCCAGGGCCGTCTCGTCCAGCTCCGCGCAGACCTTGCCGGTTTCCCGGTTGAGGATGCGCAGATAGGGGTGCGGCCGGTCCAGCCAGGCGTCGATCAGATAAGTCATGGCAAGGGCTCCTGCTGTGCTATTTATGAGAATAATTCTTATTCAATAAATAGCAAGGGATTACCTGACTTTTTTGGTCGGACATGAAAAAGCCCGCGGTCTGGCGACGGCGGGCTTGATCGAACGGTGCAGGCGTCAGTGGGTACGGGCCACCGAGAAGCGACCCAGGTCGGCCAGGGCATCGCGATATTCGCTGGCGGGCAGGGCGTCCAGGCAGGCGATCGCCCGCTCGGCGAATTCCTGCGCCTTGCGTGCGGTGTAGTCGAGGGCGCCAGCGGCTTCGACGGCGGCGCGCACGCCTTCCAGGTCCTGGCTGCCGCCCTGGCGGATCGCCTGGCGTACCAGGGCAGCCTGTTCGGCAGTGCCTTCGCGCATGGTCACGATCAGCGGCAGGGTCGGCTTGCCCTCGGCCAGATCGTCACCGACGTTCTTGCCCAGGGCGACGGCGTCGCCCTGGTAGTCCAGCAGGTCGTCGACCAGCTGGAAGGCCACGCCCAGATGATCGCCATAGCGGCGCAGGGCGTCGGCCTGTTCGGCGCTGGCGCCGGCCAGGATCGCCGCGCTGTGGGTGGAGGCTTCGAAGAGCATGGCGGTCTTGCCGCGGATGACTTCCATGTAGATCTCTTCGGTGGTGCTGGCGTCGCGGATCTTCGACAGCTGCAGCACCTCGCCCTCGGCGATGACGCGGGTGGCCTGGGAGATGATGCGCATCACTTCCATGGAGCCGAGCGCCACCATCATCTCGAAGGAGCGGGCATAGAGGAAATCGCCCACCAGGACGCTGGGGGCGTTGCCCCAGAGGGCGTTGGCGGTGGAGCGGCCACGGCGCATTCCCGAGGCATCGACGACATCGTCGTGCAGCAGGGTGGAGGTGTGCAGGAATTCGATGGTCGCCGCCAGCAGCTGCAGATCGTGATCGGCGCGCCCGAGCGCCTTGCCGGCCAGCAGGACCAGCAGCGGACGCAGGCGCTTGCCACCCGCGGAGACGATGTAGTCGCCAATCTTCTCGACCAGCGGCACGCGCGAGGTCAGCTGCTGACGGATGATGCCGTCTACGGCGGCGAAATCGTCCGTCACCACGCGATAGAAGGACTGGGATTGCTGCGTCATTGAGAGGTGTCCACTGGAGGTCCGGGCAATATTCAAGCGGCCGGATGGCGCATGACCGCCAGACTATGCCCTAGGGACCGGCACAAGTGCCATGCCCAGGGATTGCCATCGCGCTCCCGCGGCTCGCCGCTCATGCCGATTCGGCTGGGCACCGGCCCGGCATGGCCGCTGAACGAGGTTGCGCGGCATGCTAGGGGTGGGGTGGGGGGCTGTCAAGGCGCGGGCGGGCGGCTCTTGCCTCCCGGCCACGGCTTGCGTAGAATCGCGGGCCCTGAACATTCCTAGGGTTAACCCCCTGTCTTACGCAATTGCGCGGTGGTCCTTCCGGTCCCGTGCAGCCATGCCGGTCGACGATTCTTCCTATAAAGCACCGGGTGAGCAGGTTTAACGGAGATTTAC
This sequence comes from Pseudomonas oryzihabitans NBRC 102199, assembly GCF_000730625.1. Lineage (GTDB taxonomy): Bacteria > Pseudomonadota > Gammaproteobacteria > Pseudomonadales > Pseudomonadaceae > Chryseomonas > Chryseomonas oryzihabitans. Next base: position 114,386 of record NZ_BBIT01000014.1, read on the forward strand.
CATGTCCTACGCAGTTATCGTTACCGGTGGCAAGCAATACAAGGTCGCCGAAGGCGAATACCTGAAGGTCGAGAAGCTCGACATCGCTACCGGTGAAACCGTCACCTTCGACCAGGTTCTGCTGGTTGGCAACGGTGACGACGTCAAGATCGGTCTGCCGGTCGTTGATGGTGCCAAAGTGACCGCCGAAGTGACCGCCCAGGGCCGTCACGACAAGGTCACCATCATCAAATTCCGTCGTCGTAAGCATCACATGAAGCGTCAGGGCCACCGTCAGTGGTTCACCGAAATCAAGATCACTGGCATCCAGGCCTGATCTCGCCTCTAACGGAGAATTGACTCATGGCACACAAAAAAGCGGGTGGTTCTACTCGTAACGGTCGCGATTCCGAAAGCAAACGCCTTGGCGTGAAGCTGTACGGCGGCCAGGTCGTCAAGGCCGGCAACATCATCGTGCGTCAGCGCGGCACCCAGTACCATGCCGGTTACGGCGTGGGCCTCGGCAAGGATCACACCCTGTTCGCGAAAGTGGACGGCGTGATCAAGTTCGACGTGAAGGGCGCCTTCGGCCGTCGTTACGTGAGCATCGTCGCCGCCGCCTAAGGCTCGTGACGAAAGAAAAGCCCTGTCTACCCGACGGGGCTTTTTCGTTTGTAGTTAAGCTATTTCCTTGTTTGCAGCGGCCCGCGAGCGCGGGAGGTCCAGATGAAATTCGTCGATGAAGTATCCATACACGTAAAAGCGGGTGACGGCGGCAACGGCATGATGAGTTTCCGCCGGGAGAAATTCATCGAGAAGGGTGGCCCCAATGGCGGTGACGGCGGCGATGGCGGGTCGATCTGGCTCGAAGCCGACATCAACCTGAACACCCTGGTCGATTACCGTTACACCCGGCGTTTCACCGCGCAGAACGGTGAGAAGGGCGGGAGCACCGAGTGCACCGGCGCCAAGGGTGAAGACCTGGTGCTGCCGGTCCCCGTGGGCACCACGGTGATCGATGCGGCGACCCAGGAGATCATCGGTGACCTTACCCAGCCCGGTCAGCGCATCCGCGTCGTTCAGGGTGGCTGGCACGGCCTGGGCAACACCCGGTTCAAGTCCAGCACCAACCGCGCACCGCGGCAGACCACCCCGGGCAAACCCGGCGAAGAGCGCGATCTCAAGCTGGAGCTCAAGGTGCTGGCGGACATCGGTCTGCTCGGCCTGCCCAATGCCGGCAAGAGCACCTTCATCCGCGCGGTCTCGGCTGCCAAGCCCAAGGTCGCGGACTATCCCTTCACCACCCTGGTGCCCAACCTGGGCGTGGTCAGCGTGGGGCGCTTCAAGAGCTTCGTGGTCGCCGATATCCCGGGGCTGATCGAAGGGGCGTCCGAAGGTGCCGGCCTGGGAATCCGCTTCCTCAAGCACCTGGCGCGGACCCGCCTGCTGCTACACCTCGTCGACATGGCGCCCCTGGATGAAAGCGATCCGGCCGAGGCTGCCGAGACCATCATCAACGAGCTGACCAAGTTCAGCCCGGCGCTGGGCGAGCGTGACCGCTGGCTGGTGCTGAACAAGGCCGACCAGTTGCTCGATGACGAGCGCGAAGAGCGCCTCAAGGCGGTGGTCGAGCGTCTGGACTGGCAGGGTCCGGTCTTCGTCATCTCCGCCCTGGAGCGGGAAGGCACCGAGCAGCTCTGCCAGGCCATCATGCAGTATCTCGACGAGCGGACCCTGCGTCTCGCCGAGGACCCGGCCTATGCCGAGGCGCTGGAAGAACTCGATCAGCGCATCGAAGACGAGGCGCGGGCGCGTCTGCAGGCGCTGGACGACCAGCGGGCCCTGCGCCGTTCGGGCGTCAAGGCGGTGGACGAAGACGACGACTTCGATGATGACGAAGACGACGGCGACGGTCCGGAAATCTTCTACGTACGGTAAGAAAGGAGCTTGCCCATGCGTGATCAGGTGTCTGGCGCCCAGCGCTGGGTAGTGAAGATCGGTAGTGCCCTGCTGACCGACGACGGGCGTTGTCTGGATGGCGGGGCCATGGCTGGCTGGGTCGAGCAGATGGTGGCCCTGCACCAGGCGGGCATCGAGCTGGTGCTGGTGTCCTCGGGTGCGGTGGCGGCCGGTATGAGTCGGCTCGGCTGGGCGCAGCGTCCGACCGCCATCAACGAGTTGCAGGCGGCCGCGGCGGTAGGGCAGATGGGGCTGGTGCAGGCCTGGGAATCCAGTTTCGCCGAGCATCAGGTGCAGACCGCGCAGATCCTGCTCACCCATGACGACCTGTCCGATCGCAAGCGCTACCTCAATGCCCGCAGCACCCTGCGCACCCTGGTGAGCCTGGGTGTGGTGCCGGTGATCAACGAGAACGATACCGTCGTCACCGACGAGATCCGCTTCGGCGACAACGACACCCTGGCTGCTCTGGTGGCCAACCTGGTCGAAGCCGATCTGCTGGTCATCCTCACCGATCGCGATGGCATGTTCGATGCCGATCCGCGCAACAATCCCGACGCCAGTCTCATCAGCGAGGCGCGCGCCGACGATCCGGCCCTGGATCTGGTCGCCGGCGGTACCGGCGGTGCCCTGGGGCGTGGCGGCATGCAGACCAAGCTGCGTGCTGCGCGTCTGGCGGCGCGCTCCGGTGCCTATACCGTCATCGTCGGCGGGCGGATCCAGCAGGTGCTCAGTCGCCTGCAGCAGGGCGAACAGCTGGGTACCCTGCTGTCACCCGAGCGTGGCCTGGTGGCGGCGCGCAAGCAGTGGCTGGCGGGGCATCTGCAGGTGCGTGGCACCCTGCGCCTGGATGCCGGTGCGGTGGAGGCCCTAGTGGGCGGTCATCGCAGTCTGCTGCCGGTGGGCGTGCGAGCGCTGGAAGGCAGCTTCCGGCGCGGCGAGATGGTTGCCTGCGTCGGTCCGGACGGGCGCGAGGTGGCGCGTGGCCTGGTCAACTACAGTGCGACCGAGGCGCAGCGCATCCTGGGGCGGCCTTCGGATGCCATCGTGGTTGAGCTGGGCTATGTCTACGAGCCCGAGCTGATTCACCGGGACAACCTCGTCCTGGTCTGACGATCGTCGATCCTGGCGCCTCTCCGGAGGCGTTGGATTCCCGAATCCCAGGCAATAAAAAACCGGCCGAAGCCGGTTTTTTACTTGAACGCTTATCAGGCAGCGGCGGGGGTAGCCAGGGCCTTGATGTGCGCGTTCAGGCGGCTCTTGTGACGAGCGGCCTTGTTCTTGTCGATGATGCCCTTGTCGGCCATGCGGTCGATGACCGGAACGGCAGCAACATAAGCGGACTTGGCTTTTTCCAGGTCCTTGGCTTCGATCGCCTTGACGACGTTCTTGATGTAGGTACGCACCATGGAGCGCAGGCTCGCATTGTGGCTGCGACGCTTCTCAGCCTGTTTGGCGCGTTTTTTGGCGGAGGGGGAGTTAGCCACCGTGGAGCTCCTTCGAAAAAGACTGTATTGGGTACAGAGCGAACTCTGTAGCAAGTACAGAGCTAAATTAAGGTCGCGAATCTTGACGTCTCTGGCGGCGCCTGTCAAGGCTGTCTGGATGGATATCCGGCTGGTCGCCGATGAAGGGCCTCGTTACACTCGATCGCTTGTGCCCATCGCGCGACTGCGCTCACGCGCATCCTCTGTCACGTCCCGCTGCGTTCACCGAGTCCTCTCCCTGCCATGAATCTGCTCAAGTCCCTGGCCGCCGTCAGCTCCATGACCATGCTGTCCCGCGTGCTGGGTTTCGTGCGCGACACCATCGTCGCCCGCACCTTTGGCGCCGGCATGGCCACCGACGCCTTTTTCGTCGCCTTCAAGCTGCCCAACCTGCTGCGCCGCATCTTCGCCGAAGGGGCTTTTTCCCAGGCGTTCGTCCCCATCCTCGCCGAATACAAGGCCCAGCAGGGCGAGGAGGCCACCCGCACCTTTCTGGCCTACGTCAGTGGCCTGCTGACCCTGGTGCTGGCAGTGGTCACGGTACTGGGCATGCTGGCTGCGCCCCTGGTGATCTGGATCACCGCGCCGGGTTTCGCCGATACCCCGGAGAAATTCGCCCTCACCTCCAGCCTGCTGCGGGTGACCTTTCCCTACATCCTGCTGATCTCCCTGGCGTCCCTGGCCGGGGCCGTGCTCAACACCTGGAACAGGTTCAGCGTGCCGGCCTTCGTGCCGACCCTGCTCAACGTCAGCATGATCGTCTTCGCGCTGTTCCTGACCCCCTATTTCGATCCGCCGATCATGGCCATGGCCTGGGCGACCCTGGTAGGTGGCCTGGCGCAATTCCTCTATCAGCTGCCGCATCTCAAGCGCATCGGCATGCTGGTGCTGCCGCGACTGAATCTGCGTGACAGCGGCGTCTGGCGGGTCATGAAGCAGATGGGGCCGGCGATCCTCGGGGTCTCGGTCAGCCAGATTTCGCTGATCATCAACACCATCTTCGCCTCCTTCCTGGCAGCCGGCTCGGTGTCCTGGATGTACTACGCTGATCGCCTGATGGAGCTGCCCTCGGGGGTGCTCGGCGTGGCGCTGGGGACCATCCTGCTACCGGCGCTGTCGCGCACCTACGCCAAGGCCGATCGCCAGGAATATTCACGGCTGCTCGACTGGGGCCTGCGACTGTGCTTCCTGCTGGTGCTGCCCTGCTCGGCGGCCCTGGCGCTGCTGTCCGAGCCCCTGACCGTCTCGCTGTTCCAGTACGGCCGTTTCGATGCCCATGACGCCCTGATGACCCAGCGGGCACTGGTCGCCTATGCCGTGGGGCTGCTCGGCATCATCCTGGTCAAGGTGCTGGCGCCGGGCTTCTATGCCCAGCAGAACATCAAGACCCCGGTGAAGATCGCGCTCTTCACCCTGGCGGTGACCCAGGTGCTCAACCTGATCCTGATCGGTCCGCTGCAGCATGTCGGCCTGGCCCTGGCCATAGGCCTGGCGGCCTGTCTCAACGCCGGCCTTTTATTCTGGCAACTGCGCCGCCATAACCTGTTCATCCCCCAGGCAGGCTGGACAGGCTTCCTGCTGCGACTGCTGATCGCGGTGGCGGTGATGACCGCCGTCCTGGTCGGCCTGATGCAGCTGTTGCCCAGCTGGAGCGAAGGACTGATGTGGCAGCGCCTGCTGCGTCTGGGCGGGCTGGTCGCGGCGGGGGTGCTGGCCTATTTCGCCAGTCTCTTCCTGCTCGGCTTCCGCGTGCGCGACTTCAATCGGCGCGCGGTGCTGTGATTGCACAAGGCCGGGTGTGCGCCTGTCCTCGCGGCGGGCATCCGGATATAATCGATTAATTTCTGAGCAATACCTACCCATGCAGCTGTTTCGTGGTCTCCATCATCTCGACGCCTTTCCCAAGGGCTGCGTTGCCACCATTGGCAACTTCGACGGGGTTCACCTGGGGCACCAGGCCATCCTCGCGCGGCTGCGTGAGCGGGCGGCGGAGCTCGGGGTGCCCAGTTGCGTGGTGATCTTCGAGCCGCAGCCGCGGGAATTCTTCCTGCCCGATATCGCGCCGGTACGTCTGACCCGCCTGCGCGAGAAGCTGGAATGCTTCGCACGCCTGGGCGTCGACAACGTGCTCTGCCTGAACTTCAATCGGCGGCTGCGCGAGTTGTCTGCCGAGGCCTTCGTCCAGCAGGTGCTGGTGGAAGGCCTGGGGGTGAAACACCTGGAGATCGGTGACGACTTCCGTTTCGGCTGCGACCGCGCCGGCGACTTCACCTACCTGAACCTGGCTGCCCGCGACCACGGCTTCACCCTGGAAGCCGCCACCACCGTCGAGCTGGACGGCCTGCGGGTGAGCAGTACCCTGATCCGCCAGGCCCTGGCCGACGGCGATCTGGCCCTGGCCGCGCGCATGCTGGGCCGGCCCTACAGCCTCTCGGGACGGGTCTTGCACGGCCAGAAGCTGGCGCGTCAGCTGGGCTGGCCCACGGCCAACGTCCAGCTCAAGCGGCGTCGACCGCCGCTGCGCGGCGTCTATCTGGTCAGCAGCCTGATCGATGGGCGGGTGGTGCCGGGCGTAGCCAATATCGGCCAGCGGCCGACGGTGCAGGGCGATGGTCGTCCGCATCTGGAGATCCATCTGCTGGACTTTGCCGGCGACCTCTATGGCCGCCACCTCAGCGTGACCTTCGTGCAGAAGGTCCGCGACGAACAGAAATTCGCCTCTCTGGAGGCCCTCAAGGCGGCGATCGAAGCGGACGTCGCCACGGCCCGCGCCTACTGGCAGGGGCAACCGTCAACGAGCCTGGACTGACATGACCGATTACAAAGCGACGCTCAACCTGCCGGAAACGGCATTCCCGATGAAAGCCGGCCTGCCGCAGCGCGAGCCGGAAGCGCTCAAGCGCTGGCAGGACATCGACCTGTACGGGAAGCTGCGCGCCATCGGCAAGGGCCGTCCGACCTTCATCCTGCATGACGGTCCGCCCTATGCCAACGGCAGCATCCACATCGGTCATGCGCTGAACAAGATCCTCAAGGACATCATCACCCGGTCCAAGACCCTGGCCGGCTTCGATGCCCCCTATGTGCCGGGCTGGGACTGCCATGGCCTGCCCATCGAGCACAAGGTGGAGACCACCTTCGGCAAGAATCAGCCGGCGGATCTGACCCGCGAGCGCTGCCGCGCCTATGCCAGCGAGCAGATCGAAGAGCAGAAGGCCGGCTTCGTCCGCCTGGGCGTACTGGGTGACTGGAGCAATCCCTACCTGACCATGAACTTCGCCAACGAGGCCGGCGAGATCCGCGCCCTGGGCGAACTGGTCAAGAAGGGCTTCGTCTTCAAGGGCCTCAAGCCGGTCAACTTCTGCTTCGACTGCGGCTCGGCCCTGGCCGAGGCCGAGGTGGAGTACCAGGACAAGCGTTCCGACGCCATCGACGTGGCCTTCCCGGTCGCCGATGCCGACAAGCTGGCAGCCGCCTTCGGCCTCGAAGCGCTGGCCAAGCCCACCGCCATCGTCATCTGGACCACCACCCCCTGGACCATCCCGGCCAACCAGGCGCTCAACGTGCATCCCGAATTCACCTATGCGCTGGTGGACGTCGGTGATCGCCTGCTGCTGCTGGCCGAAGAGCTGGTGGAAAGCTGCCTGGCGCGCTACGGCCTGCAGGGCGAGGTGATCGCCACTGCCCCGGGAACCGCCCTGGAGCTGATCAACTTCCGTCATCCATTGTACGAGCGCCTGTCGCCCATCTACCTGGCCGAATACGTCGAGCTGGGCGCCGGTACGGGTATCGTGCACTGCTCGCCGGCCTACGGTGAGGACGACTTCCGCATCTGCAAGCAGTACGGCCTGAGCAACGACGACATCCTCAATCCGGTGCAGAGCAACGGCGTCTATGCCGAGTCGCTGCCGCTGTTTGGCGGCCAGTTCATCTGGAAGGCCAACCCGGTCATCGTCGGCGCCCTGGAAGAGGCGGGCGCCCTGCTCAAGCACGAGGCGATCAACCACAGCTACATGCACTGCTGGCGCCACAAGACCCCGTTGATCTATCGCGCCACCGCCCAGTGGTTCGTCGGCATGGACAAGCAGCCCAACGAGGGAGCCACCCTGCGCGAGCGTTCCCTGGCCGCCATCGAGCAGACCCAGTTCGTCCCGGCCTGGGGCCAGGCGCGGCTGCACGGCATGATCGCCGGCCGGCCCGACTGGTGCATCTCGCGCCAGCGCAACTGGGGCGTACCGATTCCCTTCTTCACCCACAAGGAAAGCGGCGAGCTGCATCCGCGTACCGTCGAGCTGATGGAAGCCGTCGCCCAGCGCGTCGAGCGCGAGGGCATCGAAGCCTGGTTCAAACTCGATCCCGCTGAACTGCTCGGCGAAGAAGCCGGTCAGTACGACAAGAGTCGCGACACCCTCGACGTCTGGTTCGATTCCGGCACCACCCACTGGCACGTGCTGCGCGGCTCCCATGCCGAGCTGGCCCATGACCAGGGCCCGGCGGCCGATCTCTACCTGGAAGGCTCCGACCAGCACCGTGGCTGGTTCCACTCCTCGCTGCTGACCGGTTGCGCCATCGACGGCCATGCGCCCTACAAGGAACTGCTGACCCACGGCTTCACCGTGGACGAGCAGGGCCGCAAGCAATCCAAGTCGCTGGGCAATGTGGTCGCCCCGCAAAAGGTCATCGACAGCCTGGGTGCCGACATCCTGCGCCTCTGGGTCGCCTCCACCGACTACACCGGCGAGATGGCGGTCTCCGACCAGATCCTGCAGCGCAGTGCCGACTCCTATCGCCGTATCCGCAATACCGCGCGCTTCCTGCTCTCCAACCTCTCCGGCTTCGATCCGGCGGTCAACCGGGTCGCTCCCGAGGATATGATCGACCTGGATCGCTGGGCTGTGGATCGCGCCCTGCTGCTGCAACAGGAAATCGAGCAGGCCTACGCTGAGTACCGCTTCCTCAACGTCTACCAGAAGGTGCACAACTTCTGCGTGCAGGAGCTGGGCGGCTTCTACCTCGACATCATCAAGGACCGCCAGTACACCACTGGCGCCGACAGCCTGCCACGGCGTTCCTGCCAGACCGCGCTGTATCTGATCGCCGAGGCCCTGGTGCGCTGGATCGCGCCTATCCTCTCCTTTACCGCCGACGAGATCTGGCAGTACCTGCCGGGCGAGCGGGAAGAGTCGGTGATGCTGACCACCTGGTACGACGGCCTTTTCGCCCTGCCCGAGGGCGCGACCCTGGATCGTGCCTACTGGGATCAGGTGATGGCGGTCAAGGCCGCGGTCAACAAGGAGCTGGAGAACCAGCGCGCCGCCAAGACCCTGGGTGGCAGCCTGCAGGCGGAGATCACCCTCTACGCCGACAGCGCCCTGCAGACCGTGCTGGAAGCCCTGGGCAACGAACTCAGATTCGTGCTGATCTCGTCCCAGGCCGCTGTCCAGCCGCTGGAAAAGGCTCCGGAAGGCGCCGTGGCCAGCGAACTGAGCGGCCTCAAGCTGGTGGTCCGCAAGTCCGAGGCACCCAAGTGCGCCCGCTGCTGGCACCACAGCCACAGCGTCGGCCAGGATGCCGCGCATCCGGAGATCTGCGAGCGCTGCGTGACCAACGTCTACGGTGCCGGCGAGGTGCGCGAGCATGCGTGACGCCTCGCGTTTCGGTGCCTTGCCCTGGTTGGCCCTGAGTGTGCTGGTGATCCTGCTGGATCAGCTGACCAAGCTCTACTTCCAGGCCAACCTGTCGCTCTACCAGAAGGTGCCGGTGATTCCGGACATCCTCAGCTGGACCCTGGCCTACAACCCGGGCGCCGCCTTCAGCTTCCTGGCCGATCACTCCGGTTGGCAGCGTTGGTTCTTCGCCGGCATCGCCGCCGTAGTGAGCGTGGTCCTGGTGGTCTGGCTCAAGCGCCTGCGCAACGACACCTGGACCGCCATCGCCCTGGCCCTGATCCTTGGTGGTGCGCTGGGCAATCTCTATGACCGCCTGGTCCTGGGCCACGTCATCGACTTCATCCTGGTGCACTGGCGCCAGGAGTGGTACTACCCGGCCTTCAACCTGGCCGACAGCGCCATCACCGTCGGTGCCGTGATGCTGGCCCTGGACATGTTCCGCAAGAAGAAGCCCGAGGAAGCCCATGGCTGAGATCACCATCGGCCCGGATACCCGGGTCACCCTGCACTTCGCCATCAAGCTGCAGAATGGCGACGTGGTGGACAGTACCTTCGACAAGGCGCCGGCCACCTTCACCGTCGGCGACGGCAATCTCCTGCCCGGTTTCGAGCAGGCGCTGTTTGGCCTGGAGGCCGGTACCAAGACCAGCCTGACCATTCCGCCGGAGCGCGGCTTCGGCCAGCCCAACGATGGCAACCTGCAGACCATGGCGCGGGACGACTTCAGTGACATGGAGCTGTCGCCCGGCCTGCTGATCATCTTCAGCGACGCCGCCGGTGGCGAGATGCCTGGCGTGGTCAAGAGCTACGACGACGAGCAGGTGATCATCGACTTCAACCACCCGCTGGCCGGTCGTGTACTGACCTTCGACGTGGAAATCCTGGCCATCGAGCCTGCCGTCTCCCATTGATCCAACGCCGCCCGTGAAGCGGGCAGAGGAGCCTATGCAGATCAAGCTCGCCAATCCCCGCGGCTTCTGCGCCGGCGTGGACCGCGCCATCGACATCGTCGACCGGGCGCTGGACGTTTTCGGTCCGCCCATCTATGTGCGTCACGAAGTGGTGCACAACAAGTTCGTGGTCGACAACCTGCGCGCCCGTGGCGCCGTCTTCGTCGAAGACGTGGCCGACGTACCGGACGACGTCATCCTCATCTTCAGCGCCCACGGCGTCTCCCAGGCCGTGCGCCGCGAGGCCGCCGAGCGTGGCCTCAAGGTGTTCGACGCCACCTGTCCGCTGGTGACCAAGGTGCACATGGAAGTCGCGCGCTACAGTCGTGACGGCCAGGAATGCATCCTCATCGGCCATGCCGGGCACCCGGAGGTGGAGGGCACCATGGGCCAGTACGATGATCGTGCCGGCGGTGCCATCTACCTGGTGGAAGACGAGGAAGACGTGGAAAAGCTCGAGGTGCGCAACCCCGAAGCCCTGTTCTACGTCTCCCAGACCACCCTGTCGATGGATGACACCCGCAAGGTGATCGATGCTCTGCGCGCCAAGTTTCCCCGCATCAATGGCCCGCGCAAGAACGACATCTGCTACGCCACCACCAACCGCCAGGACGCCGTGAAGACCCTGGCGTTGGAAAGCGACGTGGTGCTGGTAGTGGGTAGCCCCAGCAGTTCCAACTCCAACCGCCTGCGCGAACTCGCCGAACGCCTGGGCACCCCGGCCTATCTCATCGACGGCGCCGAAGACCTGCAGCAGAGCTGGTTCGAAGGCGTCCAACGCATAGGCGTCACCGCCGGCGCCTCGGCCCCCGAGGTCCTGGTACGCGGCGTCATCGACCAACTGCAGAGCTGGGGCGCCACTGGCGAGGTCGAGCTGGAAGGCGAGCCGGAACACATCACCTTCACCCTGCCGCGAGAGCTCAGGGTAAAGGCGGTGTAGGACATCGCTGGCGCCTTAGCGGCGCCAGCAGTCGGCGGTGGTGACGTTTTGGCCGGTTTGGCCCTTCAAGCCGGTGTTGGTGAGTGTCAGATTCCCGCACCTGTCATTGGCCATCGTACCCGGGTTGTTCGGCGTCGCCGTCGCCGTATAGGACGTACCCGCATTTCCTATAGTGATCGAGAAGGTATAGCCGGTACCCGTGGGGTAGGGCGGGGCCGGATTATCCGGCACATCCGTCTGCCCGAGTGTCTTCGAATAGCGCCCTGTACCTGTGTTGTAGCGCTCCATGAATTGCGCCAACTGCATCAGAGACGCCTCGGCGTCGGTACGATTCGTCCTTCTGACATGCTCCATGTAGGAGGGGTAGGCGATGGCCGCAAGAATGCCCGCGATGGCCACCACTATCATCAGCTCTATCAGGGTAAAGCCACGCTGTTGGCTTCTAGGTCGCATTCCAATTATCTCATTCATCTGATTTCACGCCAGGAAGCGCGTTCTGAAACGCGGGAGCCTTTATTGACAGGTTCGCATTGGGGCTGCCCTGTTGCTGAGCCGGTATAGCAGATGAGGTCGGTATCAGCACTGTCTCCCCGATTTATATAGGTCGGAGTCTTCACGATGCCTTGTTGAGTATCAATGAGCCCTGAGTAAGGGATTTTGGTGCCATCAGCGGCCAGGTAGTAGTCCTGATCATTGATTACGCCATCGCCATTGAAGTCGAGCGGGCTATAGGTCAGGCGTGAGCCGGTTTGAGCATCAATGATCATTAGCGCGCTGATCCCACCTCCTTTGCAAGCATCAGGAGAGGGAATAAGTGAAGTGAAGGTCAGGGCCCCATTCCTGAGTTTTGAGCGGGCGATAACGCGTTCCCCCTGGCGGTTGTTGTTGAAGGCCAGATCCAGGTACCAACCCGACTTGTCCGAAGGGATATCGTTGTTGCTTACCACTCGAAGAGTTCTGGTGCCTGACGACTGCTGTGCGATGAAGGTCTGTTGTACCAAGGCGCTACGCTGGATCGTCACCCCTTTATCAATCAGGCCGTAGTAACTCTCGAGACGCGGGGAGGCCGGCACATCGCTATCGCCCGTCTGGTAGTAGCTCCCTGTGCCAAAAAGCACAACCGGATTTCCGTACTTGTTTAGGGTTACGGAGAGCGCCGAGGTGATGGGCTGCACTGCATCGGTAGTCGTATTGCCTACTCTCGCAGTAAACAGGGGGCTACTGCCAAGGGTGCTGGGAATGCCCCAGTTAGCCGGATCGGCGCCTTTTAGGTCAAAGCGCCAGATATTCCCATTGGTGTCAGGTACATAGAGCCGGTCGGCAATGCGGTCGTTAGTCAGGTCGACAGCTACAGCTTCTCCCAATCCACCACTGGTGTTGACGGTGAAACTGGCCATTACACTGCCGTTGGCAGCGTCAAGAATCCAGACTTTACCCGATGTGGCGGTGCCATTGACAAAGCCGCTGGTTACAATCACCCCGAATTTTCCATTTTCCAGGGCCACCAGCGAAGGGCGTTGAATAGGGTAGTTCATTTGCGAAGACGAGAACTCCCACTTCACGCTTGGTGCACTCGGATCCGTAACGTCGAGTGCGAAGACGGAGTTGCCACCAGCGCCGGCGGTGCCTACAGCCAGGGTTTTCCAAGCGCTATCAACCCAGGCGTGCCCAACTGTTATTCCGCCGTCGACATAGTACCGATGGCTGTAGTCTCGCTGCGTTAGGCGATAAAGCTGCCCAAGAAGCGTTCGGGGGACGAAAGCAAACAGTTCATTACCACCACCGTTTGTGGAGGTGTCAAATGCGTGCAGCATGCCGTCGTTAGCCCCAACCACGACAAAGGGTTTGCTGTCCTTTATGGTTTGACGGAAGGTGAGGTAGCCAGGACCTGCTTGGCCCCAGGAGGCGCCACTAAGCAGGTTGTAGCCGAAATCCATAGGTCCCGCATAGTAGGGGTCCGAGTTTACGATATCGCCTAGCCGACTCTTTCGTGTCCGCATGGGGTTGCTCGAGCGTGTTTCATAGGAGCGATCACCACGCAGATAGTTGAGTCGTGCCTCGCCTTCGGCATCGCTAACGAGCGTTGTTCCATCTGCGGTCTGACGCAGGGCAGTTTTGGCATCACTGTCCAACACGCTCCATTTGAAGCTCTTGCCGCCACTTGAATAGGTGACATTAGCGTCAAGTGCCCGGGTGCTTGAGGTCAGTGCGTTGCTGGTCAATATGGTGCGCCCATCAGGCGAGGCATTGTCTAATTGGGCAGCTGCGCTCCAGGTAGCGATATTACTGGCGACCCCTGAACTGTTGATGCTCAGCGACTGCAGGTCACCGCTCCAGTACTTTGGCTCGAACGAGCTTCTAAAAAGGGCGCTGCCGGTTTCCAGTTCGGTACTGTTGCTGCCAAGAGAAGTGCTGGTTGTGCTTGTTTCTTGAACAATTTTAGAAAAGGCGTTTTTTAGGCCGCTGACCATCGCGTCGGCATCGCCACCGACGAAGAAGTTGTCGGGTCGCTTATCACCGGTCGAAAGGATCTGACCATTAGTGGTCCACATGGCTTCTGTGATGCTGGCGGAGTTTGCCTTGTCAGGATCGAAGTTCTGAGGAACGGTAAAGCCGCCATATTTGGTAGCTAGCCAATATTGGTTGCTCGTTTTGCTCTTGAGTTGCTGATTCTCCCTGACATCTACCCAGTAAGTGGAGATGGTCTGGTTCCCAGATAAATCTCCGCGTTGGTCGCGCACATGAGCGTCGTAAGCGAGGCCAGCGATGTATGCTGAGTTTTCTCGGCCCGAGAAAGGCGTACTGATGGTGATACCTTCCAGCGAGGCGACTTCAGCGGTCACTTTGCTTACATCCACGGTTTTATCTGCGTCTACTTCAGGTGGTATGTCAGGTTCCGCGTTGCGACGGGTGTTTCCAGGCAAATTCTTGTCATTCCATGTGTTTACATCCCCAATGCCGAGAATGACATTCTTCTGGCAGGAGTAGGTGATGGGATCGTTCCAAGTAGTCACGACCGGGAATCCGTCAGCTTGTGCATAACGGTTATCACTATCGCCTGTAAGATTGCTATAGGCTGTTACGTTTCCTTGGTTCTTGAAGTAGCGTATTGCGGTGTAGTAGAGCTCGCTAACCGGGTCGTAGTCTTTGAGGTTTTTATAGTTGTTTCCACTGTAAGGCATAGAGCCAAATTTGTTTATATAGTTGATGACGCCGCTGTTGGCGACGCGGCTACCGCCATCTATATTGGCGTTCGTCGCATTGGCTTCTGCGGGGGAAGGGTTGGTGACCAGAATACCCGTTGTCGAGCTCCATTCTGCTCTCCCTTTCGTCTGGTCTGGAGGATTGGGTCCTATGTAGGCTTGATTGGCCCGCAAAACCCCGCCGTCCCTCAAAGAGTTCCCATCGTTTAGATAGCTGAATGCAGAGTACCGTAGGCGATCCGAATATTGCTGTAAAAGTCCCTCGGGTTTGTATTGCCCATTCGGATACAGTTTGCAGTTCGCCTCTTTGAGTGCTTCTGATACGCAAACTTTTACCTGAACTTTGAGTCGGTAAACGCTTTTTACGGATTGTCCACGAGGTGTGTAAGCAGTATTAAGTTTTCCCCCAGACCATTGCGCTGAGTTTTCAGGATCGTAGTCGACCCATTCAGCCTGGCCTTCGCCTGAAGCTTCACTTCCTCCTATTTTATCGGCCCAGTTGGAAATCAACATGTCGAAGTTGAGTCCCTGCAGGCGAATATTCAGGTTGGACCAATTGTTTAAAGGCAGCGCTCCTGTCAATTGCGCCATGTTTTGGCCAGTATTGATTCGGTTGCCGGCTGAGTTTTGACCGCTGTGACGGGCTTTTTGCAGGATGGTCGAGGTAGTGCTGTCGACAATTCGATTGCCGCCCGTCAAGGCGCTGCGGAAAGGGTCGATCGTAGGGGTGGCGGCCCAGTTGAGAAAATTTCCGCTCCACTGCTTGTCGCCAGTGCAGCGGAAATTGGAGGCGCTGCTCGTTGTGCTTGCTGGATAGAAATAACGATCGACGTCCTGAGTGCCGTATTGATAGAGATAGCACTTTTCCGAATCGAAATAGCCGCTATAGCGAGTTGAGGCGACATAGTTTCCTATATTGGCCACGGACAGAACGGTAGGCCATTCGACGGAGGGCACCAGCGCCAGACTGCCAGGAATGTCACTGCCAATGATGAGCGGACTTTGGGAAACAGCTGCTTGAGCTATGGGTAGAGCGCTGCCAAACAGGCCCAATGCGAGAGCTGTGAAGCAAAACCTAGCGGCAGATAGTGACGAGAGAGGATTCATTGCCGGATCTCCGAACGCTAACGCCTGATGTAGAGGGTGCTTATATTGACCGTGGAGCTGGCGGCTGGCGTGCTCGCAGTATCCTGTGAGCTCCCGAGCCCTTTGCTTTCGATGCGAATGACGCTGGTAGTGACAGGTACACCGGCCTCGATACTGTCGCCGGCTTTGCGGATGGTCACGCCGGGTAGGGGATTCATACGATAAGTCGCCTGCCCTTGGTTAGAGAGGGTTGTTGCATTGGTCCAGGCGGTGGTAAGCGCAGTCGTTTGCCAGTCGGCTATAGAGCGATTCCTTGCTGCCTGCTCTGCGTCTCGCTGGGCCATTTCGGCAGTCTGGAAGGCGAGGTTTTCATCGCGCAGGTTTCCGGCCATACGCTCTTGCAAGACCGTGCCTCTCATGCTGCCAATGGCGATCAGCGTCATCAGGAGCAACATGACCAGCGTCACGATGAGTACCGCGCCATTTTGTCGATTCGAGGAGTTTTTCATGGCAGGTGATTACGAATCCCAACGGTAAGCGTGAAGGCTTGGGCGAGTCGGCCATCGGCGATCGTCCTGTCACTACCCATGAAACGAAGGGTTTGATTGGGCGAAACCACATTCCTCTGGCGACTGACCGCGAGGAGATTCACCCGAACGGAAACGACACTCTGCCAATTGCCAGTTAACTTGGCGTCATTCGCCTCGAGGTAGTCACCCGTTATCTGGCCGTTGGCGTCACCCAAGGCGTATTGAATTTGCAAATCCTGAATGCCTCCGGTCAGCTCCTCCGGTGTCGCGCTGGCAGCCGAAGTGTCGGTAGCTCCGTAGCGGGTACGCCATAGAGAGGGCGCGCCGCTGGTAGCGTCATCCCTCAGATAATAGAGGACGCTCTGATAGCTCAAAACCTGAGCTGTATCGTTATAAAGGCGACTGAAGCTTTTCCCGGTAGGAAGTGAGACGGATGTGCCTGAAGTGCTTTGATTGACGAAGAAATCGCAGGCCACTGGATCCGACACAATGATGAGACTACCTTTTCTAGCGCCATTGTCCGTAGTGCCAGTGGTGAGACTCGTCGCCGTAGCCACGGTGCCGGTGGGTAGTGCCATGACTACCGGATTCACCGCGTGTTTGAGCAGAACAACATCAGTGGCCGCGGTGCGCGCATTGTATGTCGGACTCAACCAGGCAGGTACCGTGCCTGGATTGGTATTGCTCCAGCCTCTGATACCGCTACCGAGAACGTATCTTTCGTCTTCTATGCCATTTGAATCCCTGGTCAGGGTGCTGGGCGTCAGATCATTCAGTTGGCTCAGGCACTCGCCTCGATAACCCGCATTACGAAGGTCGAAGGCTAAGAACTCCAAGGCGAAGCGACCGGATTCTTGAACCTGTGATAGAGCTGCATTGGTCTGATATGTCTGTCGTGATGAAAGAAACAGCTGTAGCACTCCGCCTATGAGAACCAGACCCAGCAGTAGAGCAATCATCAGTTCGATGATAGACAGGCCAGCCTGACGATGAAACGCTGCGCGGTTCATAGGCGGGTCCTATAGGCAAAGGTTTCCGTTTTTCGAGCGGTTAGCTGGTCGCTTGTTTCATTGGCACTTTTAATCCGCCCCCGTCCGTCATCCCAACGAATACTCACTGTAACGATGTTGCTGTCAGTCACGACGGTGCCAGTGCCCTGAGGTAAACTATTCGCCAGGTTGTTCAACCACTCTGCGAGGTCGCGCTTGTCCTGGGTACCTTCAACCGCATGAGTATTGGAGGATGTGGGAAAGCTACTGGTAGTGTAATTGCCCGCCAGTGCCATTTTTCTATTCGCACGCATTCGCTCCACGATGTCGCTGGCTAGAACGGTCGCTTGCGAGCGGTAATAAGCCCCCTGATTGCTCTGCGTACTGACGGCTTGCAGGCCAGCCAGCCCCAACAGACCGATAGCAAGAATGAACATTGCTATCAGAACTTCGATCAGGGTGGCGCCGCGCTGCCGGTAGTTGGGACTCATGGCTGTTGACACCCGTTTTGATTGACGGAGGCGCTACCTGTGAGGTTGAGCGAAACGGTGCGTGTGCAGCTAGGTGTACTGAGAGTGAAAGTTTGATTTGCGGTCAGGGTAGTCAAGCCATTGCTGCGAAAGGTTATGCCAGCGCTTGGTCCGGTAAGGGTGATACCGTTGATGCTCTCCCAGACTTGAATCACCAGATTGCCCTGGATCAGTAGCCATCCAGCGGCCCAGTCGGTGCCGTTTTCACAGGCATTGCCCTGCGTATTGCGACGACAAAGCGTTACATCGGCACGACGTTTTAGTCCCTCTGAACGTGCTATCTGGAGCGCACCGACCAGTTCATTGCTGGCCACGGCAGCTCTGTTGCTTTGTACTGTCCTATTGAAGGAGGGCGCAGCAATGCTGACCACGATCGCCAGAATGGCGAGCGCTACCAGGGTTTCGATCAGGGTAAAGCCGTACTGGGTCCGCATCGTCGGTTTCGCCGGGCTGGAAGGCCAAGCATGGGGGATCATGCCTGGCTGGACCAGCGTACGGCGGATATCCGGTCGAAACGGGAAGGTGTCTGGTCAGGGCGTTCAGGCGCAACGATCGCTGGTGCGAAGATTCGCCACCTCGATCCGCCCAGCCTTGTTCAGGACCAGTCGTGCACGCGGCTCGGCGCCTTGGCAGAGGATGAAGCTGCCGTTCAGGGCGTTGGTCACGCCGCTGTTTAAAAACGTCAGATGAGGTAGCGTACGGAAATTGTTCCACCGCCAGTGCAGGCCCTCGGGGAGCTGACTGATCAGCAGGGTGGGCTCTTCGACTGATTGAAGGCCATCGCGATCCCAGTCGCGGAAGACACGGGTGGTAGCCGACCAGAGGTTCGAGCTGTCGCACTCGCCGGTCGGTGCATGACAGATGGACACAGTGCCGTGGCCATTGATCGCAGCCGCCCGTGCGAAGTTGACTGTCTCCCTGAGTTGCTGAATGGCCAGCTGCTGGCGATTGCGCTGCAGCATTCCCCCAAAGGCGGGGACGGCCAGGGAGGCAACGATACTCAGTATGCTGAGGCAGATCAGGGATTCGAAAAGGCTGAAGCCTCGCGCGATGCGATAGGTCATGTTGACGTCCTTGTGGGTAGGCGGCCTTCCTGGCCGCGCTAGCCGTTTTGCGCCAGGACGGCGGAACAGTCAATTCCAGGATGTAGAGGTGTGACGTGATCTTTGATGTAGCGGTAGTCGGGGCGGGTGCGATCGGGTTGATGTCGGCCTATTGCCTGTCCTTGAGCGGTCGGCGGGTGGTGGTGGTCGAGCGCGGTGAGCCGGGGCGGGAGGCGTCCTGGGCCGGCGGCGGGATCGTGTCGCCGCTTTATCCGTGGCGCTATCAGCCCGCGGTGACGGCGCTGGCGCACTGGTCGCAGGATTTCTATCCGGTGCTGGGGGAACGTTTACGGCAGGAGACGGGGGTGGACCCCGAGGTGGAAGTGACCGGGCTGTACTGGCTCGATCTGGAGGACGAAGCCGAGGCGCTGGACTGGGCGCGGCGCAATGTGCGGCCGCTGGCGTCGGTGTCGGTCGCGGCGGTGCGGCAGCGGGTACCGGTGCTGGGGCCGGGCTATGAGCGGGCGGTCTTCATGGCGGGGGTGGCCAATGTGCGCAATCCCCGGCTGGTGCGCTCTCTGCGCGAAGCCCTGCTAGGCATGCCGAATGTGACGCTGGTGAGCGAGTCGCCGGTGACCGGTTTCCTGCGCCAGGGCGAGCGGGTAGTGGGGGTGCAGACGGCGCGCGAGGCCATCCATGCCGAGTCCGTGGTGGTCTGTGCCGGGGCCTGGAGTGGTGATTTGCTGAAGAGCCTGGGGCTGGCCGTGCCGGTGCGGCCGGTGAAGGGGCAGATGCTGCTGTATCGCCAGCCAGCGGGTTATCTGACCAGCATGGTGCTGGCCAAGGGGCGCTACGTCATTCCGCGCCGCGATGGGCATATCCTCATCGGCAGCACCCTGGAGCACGCCGAATTCGACAAGACGCCGACCGCCGAGGCGCTGGCCAGCCTGCAGGCCTCGGCCGCCGAGTTGCTGCCGGCGCTGGCCGGCCAGGCGCCGGTGACGCACTGGGCGGGACTGCGGCCGGGCTCGCCGGATGGCGTGCCCTTCATCGGGCCGGTACCGGAGCTGCCCGGGCTGTGGCTCAACTGCGGGCACTATCGCAACGGCCTGGTGCTGGCGCCGGCGTCCTGCCAGTTGCTGACCGATCTGCTCACCGAACGCACGCCGATCATCGATCCGGCGCCCTATGCGCCAGGCGCGCGGTTGGCGGCCGGCTGATCAGTCGATGCCGAGCTTCTTCAGTCGGTAGCGCATCGAGCGGAAGGAGAGACCCAGGCGTTCCGCGGCGGCGGTGCGATTCCAGCGGGTCTCTTCGAGCGCCTGCATGATCAGCTGGCGTTCGATGGACTCCAGGTGGTCTTCCAGATTGGCGATGTTGGCCAGGCTGGCTTCGCCGGTGGCGGTGGCTGCCGGGGCATCGGCCAGGCGCAGATCGGCCGGGCGGATGACGTCGCCCTCGCAGAGGGTGTAGGCCCGCTCCAGCATGTTTTCCAGTTCCCGCACGTTGCCGGGGAAACGGTAGCTTTTGAGCTTGGCCAGGGCATCCTCGCCCAGCGTGGCCGCTGCCAGGCCGGAGTCGCGTGCCAGGCGTTCGAGCATATGGTTGGCCAGGATGCCGATGTCTTCGCGGCGCTCGCGCAGGGCCGGCACCTGCAATTCGATGACATTGAGGCGGTAGTAGAGGTCCTGGCGGAAGGTCCCGGCGGCGACCTCGGCGGCCAGATCCCGGTGGGTGGCGCTGAGGATGCGTACGTCCAGGCTGATCTCCTGCTGGCTGCCTACCGGGCGCACGGCCTTTTCCTGGATGGCGCGCAAGAGCTTGACCTGCATCGGCAGCGGCAGATCGGCTACCTCGTCGAGAAACAGGGTGCCGCCCTGGGCGGCCTGGAACAGACCCTGCTTGTCCTCGATGGCGCCGGTGAAGCTGCCCTTGCGGTGGCCGAAGAATTCGCTTTCCACCAACTCCGAGGGGATGGCGCCGCAGTTGACCGGCACGAAGGGCCGACCGGCCCGCGGACCCTGCTCATGGATCAGTCGTGCCACCCGCTCCTTGCCGCTGCCCGATTCGCCGCTGATGTAGACCGGCGCCTGGCTGCGCGCCAGTTTGGCGATCTGGTTGCGCAGGGCGCGCATGGGCGGCGATTCGCCGAGCAGTTGGGTTTCGCTGGCGCCGGCCGCCGCCGGGGCAGGCCCGGACAGCCGCAGGGCCGTGCCTACCAGTTCACGCAGGCGCGGCAGGTCCACCGGCTTGGTGAGGTAGTCGAACGCACCGGCCTTGAGGGCCTGGACCGCGGTTTCCAGACTGCCGAAGGCGGTGATCATGGCCACCGGCAATTGCGGAAAGCGTTGCTGGATGAACTGGATCAGGTCCAGTCCCGAGCCGTCGGGCAGACGCATGTCGGTCAGGCAGAGGTCGAAGCTTTCCCGTTCGAGGATGGCCCGGGCATCGGCGATGTTCTTGGCGCTGGCGGTGTCGAGCTTCATCCGCCCCAGGGTGATCTCCAGGAGTTCGCGGATATCGGGTTCATCGTCGACGATCAGGACTTTCTGTCGGGCCATGCTCAGCTCATTGTGCGGGGATGGGCGAAGGTGATGCGAAAACAGCTGCCGTTCGCCAAGGGATGATAGCCAAGTCTGGCCTGGTTGCTCTCGCAAAGCTCACGGGAGATGTACAGGCCCAGCCCGGTCCCCTTGTTCTCGGTGGTGAAGAAGGGCTCGAACAGGTGGTCGAGTTGCTCGGCGGCGACGCCCGGTCCGTCATCGACCACTTCGAGGATGGGCAGGTCGCTTTCCGGATCGCGGTAGGTGCTGAGCCAGACCTGGCCGATGCCGTGCTTTTGGCAGCTGTAGCGCAGGCCGTTCTGCACCAGGTTGGTCAGGATCTGGCCCAGTTGGTGGGGATCCATGTGCGTCTGCAGGGTGCCCGGCTCGGTCTTGACGTGCAGCGTCTGGCCGGCGGGCAGGGTAGGGCGCAACTCCCCGGCGAAGCGGTGCGCCCAGTAGCGCAGGTCGATCAGCTGAGGGGCGGCCTGCTGGCGGCGAGACAGCTGCAGTACGTTTTCCACCACCCGGTTCATCCGCCGCGACTGGTCCTGGATGATCTGCGCCAGGCGCCGGTCCGGCGTGGCCAACTCTTCGGATTCCTGCAGCAATTGCGCAGCGTGACTGATGGCGCCCAGCGGATTGCGGATCTCGTGGGCGATGCCAGCGGTGAGACGGCCCAGGGAAGCGAGCTTGAGTTGCTGGGCCTGCTGGGCGATGCGCGAGACGTCTTCGAGAAAGGTCAGCACCCGCTCGCCTTCGCCCTGTTGCAGGCGGGCGAAGCTGGGTTGCAGCAGCGGGCCGTTGGCATAGGCGCGCCAGGGCGCCGGCCGGATACTGGGATTGCGCTCCCACTCTTCGAGGCGTTGGGCGAGACCCAGGGCCAGGGGGGCGATGGTGTCCTCGTCGTCCACCCCCAGCAGGCGCCGGGCTGCCGGATTCACCAGCAGCACCTGGTATTCGGCGTCGAACACCAGGATGCCGGTCCGCATGCGTTCGAGGATCAGGGCGTTGAGGGCCTCCAGTTCGGCCACGGCCGTGGCGCGGGTTTCGGCCAGGGCCTGGCTGTCCAACAGCCGCCGGACCAGGCCCTGCACCAGCAGCGCCGTGGCGAAGCAGAGGGTGCCCAGGCCCGCTGCCTGCACATAGCCACTGCCACTGTCGCCGCGGCGCAGGTCGAGATAGCCCGTCGCCAGCAGCAGGGCGATGGCCGCCAGGGCGGCGATCAGCAGGCCACGGCGGCCACGGATCAGGACGTTGGACACCCCGACGGTCACCACCAGCAGACTGCCCATGCCGCTGGCGATGCCGCCGGCCAGGAAGAACAGCCCGCCCAGGGCGAGGATGTCGATCAGCGCTAGGGTGAAGGCGCGGCCGCGCAGCAGCCGCTGGCCGACCGCCAGCACGGCGTTGATGGCGAGATAGGCCCAGCTGGCCTGGCGGAACAGCTGGCCGTCGACGGTGCGCAGCCAGTGCTGGTCCAGGTCGCTGGAAATCAGCACCACCAGCGCCAGGCCGATGACGATGCGATAGAGGTGATAGAGCCGCAGGACCGCGTCGGCTCTCAGGGTGCCTGGATCAGTCGCGGTGCTCATGCTGCAACCGGCGATGTTCGGCGCTGCAGTACCAGCGCTGGCCTTCGCCATCGGCCAGGGCTCTCTCCTGGGGCACGTGCACGCCGCAATGGGCGCAGCGCACCATGGGGTTGGGCGGTAGCGGACGGGCCTTGCCGGACGGCGTCTGCGTCTTGCCGCGCCACCAGCGTCTGATCATCCAGAACAGCGCGCCCAGGAGGACGAGCCACAACAGCAGGCGAAGCAGACCCATGGCGATCTCGCAGCGTGAAGGAGGGTGGAGTTTAGCAGGGCCGCTGCAGGCGGTGAGCCCTGCATGGCATCGATTGTCCCGCTTCGCTGCTTGCGGGAAAATGCGCCGATCAATCGGGCAAGGAAGAGTGCATGAGTCAGTTGCTGAACGTCGTGATGGCGCAGGTGAACCTCAAGGTCGGCGACATCCATGGCAATGTGGAGCGCATCATCGCCGCCGCCCGGCAGGCCCGGGATGAGCTGCAGGGCGATCTCATCGTCTTTCCGGAGCTGTCGCTGTGCGGCTATCCCCCGGAGGACCTGCTGCTGCGCTCGAGCATGCAGCGCCGGATCGAGCAGGGGCTGCAGCGGATCCGTGACGAGATCGCCGGCATCCATGTGCTGGTGGGCTTTCCCTGGCTGGAGGAGGGGCGACGCTACAACGCCTGCGCGGTCTATCGCGATGGCGCCGAGCTGGCCTTCTATCGCAAGCAGCAATTGCCCAACTACCGGGTGTTCGACGAGAAGCGCTATTTCGAGCCGGGCGACAGCGCGGCCGTGTTCGACTACCAGGGCGTGCCCATCGGCGTCACCATCTGCGAGGACATCTGGTTCGCCGAGCCCATGGCCAGGGCGCGAGCGGCCGGGGCACGACTGATGCTCAACCTCAATGCCTCGCCCTTCCACGGCGGCAAGCAGCCGGAGCGCGAGGCCGTGGTGGGCGAGCGTGCCCGCGAGGGCGGCATGCCGGTGGTCTACGTCAACCAGGTGGGTGGCCAGGACGAGCTGGTATTCGACGGCCATTCCTTCGTGGTCGATGCCCAGGGGCAGGTCAGTCAGCGCGCGCCGGCCTTCGTCGAAGGCCTCTATCCGGTGATCATCGATGAGGCCCTGCAACCGCAGCCGGCCGAACTCGCCCCCGTCGCCTCGCTGGAGGCCAGCGTCTATGACGCCCTGGTGCTCGGGGTGCGCGACTATGTGCGCAAGAACGGCTTCAGGGGCGTGGTGCTGGGCCTGTCCGGGGGCATCGACTCGGCCCTGGTGCTGGCGGTTGCCGTGGATGCGCTGGGCGCGGAGCAGGTGGAGGCGGTGATGATGCCCTACCACTACACCGCCCAGATCAGCCTGGACGACGCCGAAGCCGAGGCGCGGACGCTGGGAGTGCGCTACAGCGTCTTGCCCATCGCACCCATGGTCGAGGCCTTCCAGGCGACCCTGGCCAGCGAATTCGCCGGACTCGGGCGGGATACCACCGAGGAGAATCTGCAGGCGCGTTGCCGCGGGACCCTGCTGATGGCCATCTCCAACAAGAAGGGCTATCTGGTGCTCACCACCGGCAACAAGAGCGAGATGGCCGTCGGTTACGCCACCCTCTATGGCGACATGGCCGGCGGCTTCGACGTGCTCAAGGATGTGCCCAAGACCCTGGTGTTCCGCCTCTGCGAATACCGCAATCGCGCGGGCGAGGTGATTCCCCAGCGCGTGATCGACCGCCCGCCATCGGCCGAACTGTCGCCGGACCAGAAGGACGAGGACTCACTGCCGCCCTATCCGGTGCTCGACGAGATCCTGCGGCTGTATGTCGAGCAGGATCTTTCGGCCGTGGACATCGTCGCCGCCGGCTTCGACGAGGAAACGGTGCGCAGGGTGCTGCGCCTGGTGGATCTCAACGAATACAAGCGGCGCCAGGCGGCGGTAGGCGCCCGGGTCACCCAGCGCGGTTTCGGGCGTGACCGGCGCTATCCGATCACCTCGGGCTGGCGCATCGGCGACTAGCTCGGCGGGCGCCGGACCCCTGCGATCCGGCGCCAGAGGGTAGCGCTGGCCATTGCGGGCAATAAAAAAGGGGAAGCCACTGGCTTCCCCTTTTCACGTCTGCTGCCGGATCAGTCGAACAGACCAAAGGTCAGGCGGCTGAACCAGGAGCGCTTGGCCGGCGCCGGCGTCGCGCCACCGGCCTTCTCGGCCTCGGCCGGGTCGACGATGCGCAGCTCGGGCGCCAGGTTGTCACGCTCTTCTTGGTACTTGCGCTGGATGTCCTGGCTGGCGCGGGTCTCGCCGGGCGGCAGCGGATCGCTCGGGCGATCGATCAGGCCCAGGGTCGCACGGGTCAGCCAGGAGCGCTGCTGATCCTTGTCATCCGGCTCGCGCAGCTGGAATTCGCCATCCTTGAGGCTGACGTTGTCCGGGTAGTTGAGCTTGAGGGTTTCCAGGCTGGTGGCCGCCAGGTCGTTGAGACCCAGGTGCTTGTAGGCTTCGGTCATGATCGCCAGGCCATCGCCCACCGACGGGGTGCCCTGGAAGTTCTCGACCACGTAGCGGCCGCGGTTGGCGGCGGCCACATAGGCCTTGCGGGTCAGGTAGTAGTGGCCGACGTGCACGTCGTAGGCCGCCAGCAGGTTGCGCAGGTAGACCATGCGCGCCTTGGCGTCCGGAGCGTAGCGGCTGTTGGGGAAGCGGCTGGTGAACTGGGCGAAGTCGTTGAAGGAATCGCGCGCCGCGCCCGGGTCACGCTTGGTCATGTCCAGCGGCAGGAAGCGCGCCAACAGGCCGCGGTCCTGTTCGAAGGAGGACACGCCCTTCATGTAGTAGGCGTAGTCGACATTGGGGTGTTGCGGATGCAGACGGATGAAGCGATCCGCCGCCGTGCGCGCCGCCTCGGGCTCGCCATTCTTGTAGTTGGCGTAGATCAGCTCGAGCTGGGCCTGCTCGGCATAGCGACCGAAGGGATACCGCGACTCCAGGGCCTTCAGCTTGCTGATGGCGTCCGTGTAGCTGCTGTTGGAGATATCGCGCTGAGCCTGGGTGTAGAGCTCGCCTTCCGGCAGATTTTCCGGAACCTCGGGCGCTTTCGAGGAGCAGGCGGCGGTGAGGACTAGGCTGGTGACCAGCAGCAGGTGCTTCAATTGCATGGCGGCTTGGATTCCCCGAAACGGTCGGCGGTGCAGGGATGAGCGCGGAGAGCGCTCACCTAGCCTGTGACGGGGCCGGAACCGTCCTGTTATGATGATCGACCCGGAATGCCGGGGCAAAAAAGTCGCCGTATTTAACCACAGGGTCGGGCCGATTCCAAAAGCCCTGCCATTGCCCGCGCAGATCCATGTCCGAATCCATCGTTCTCAATGCCGAAGTCCCCTACGAACTCGGTGGCCAGCGCCTCGATCAGGTCGCTGCCCAGCTGTTCGCCGAACACTCCCGCTCGCGTCTCGCCGCCTGGATCAAGGACGGTAGCCTGACCGTCGACGGCGCCGTGCTGCGTCCGCGTGACACCGTCCATGGCGGCGCCCAGCTGGCGCTGCGCGCCGAGCGCGAGGCCCAGGGCGAGTGGGTGGCCCAGGACATCGAACTGGACATCGTCTACGAAGACGATCACCTGCTGGTGCTCGACAAGCCCGCCGGGCTGGTGGTGCATCCGGCCGCCGGTCATGCCGACGGCACCCTGCTCAATGCCCTGTTGCACCACGTACCCTCGCTGGACAGCGTGCCGCGCGCCGGCATCGTCCACCGCCTGGACAAGGACACCACCGGACTCATGGTGGTGGCCAAGACCCTGGAGGCCCATACCCACCTGGTCGCCCAGTTGCAGGCGCGCTCGGTGAGTCGCATCTATGAAGCCATCGTCGCCGGGGTGATCGTCGCCGGCGGCACCGTCAATGCGCCCATCGGCCGTCATTCCCAGCGCCGCCAGCAGATGGCGGTGATCGCCGGGGGCAAGCCCGCGGTTAGTCACTACCGGGTGCTGGAGCGCTTTCGTGCCTATACCCATACCCGGGTCAAGCTCGAGACCGGGCGCACCCACCAGATCCGCGTGCACATGACCCATGTCGGCTTTCCGCTGGTGGGCGATCCGGTCTATGGCGGTCGCTTCAAGATTCCGCCGGCGACCAATCCGACCCTGGTCAAGACCCTGCGCGAATTCCCGCGCCAGGCACTGCATGCGCGCTTCCTCGAACTGGATCATCCGGTGACCGGCGAACGCCTGCGCTGGGAGTCGCCGCTGCCGGAAGACCTGGTCTGGCTGCTGGATCTGCTGCGCCAGGATCGGGAATCCTTCGAATGATCGGTGCCGACTGGCTGCGGCCGGACTGGCCGGCGCCGGTCGGCGTCCAGGCCTGTGTGACCACCCGCGCGGGTGGCGTCAGCCAGGCGCCTTTCGCCAGTCTCAACCTGGGTGCCCACGTCGGTGACGATCCGGCTGCGGTCGCCGAGAATCGTCGACGCCTGGGCCAGGCCCTGGGGTGCCGGCCGGCCTGGCTTGAACAGGTCCATGGCACTGCCGTCGTCGAAGCCGATCCGACCCGGGTGCTCCAGGCCGATGCCGCTTGGACGGCCACGCCCGGTATCGCGGTGACCATGATGACCGCCGATTGCCTGCCAGCCCTGTTCTGCCGGCGGGACGGCTCCCGCGTCGCGGCGGCGCACGCCGGCTGGCGCGGTCTGGCGGGTGGCGTGCTGGAGGCGGCTGCGGCCAGTCTGGACGTGCCCCCCGCCGAAGTACTGGTCTGGCTGGGTCCCGCCATAGGGCCGGCCAGTTTCGAAGTGGGCGTCGAGGTGCGTGAGGCCTTTGTCGCCCAGCACGCCGAGGCCGAGCGGTGTTTCGTGGCCAGGGGCGGGGACAAGTACCTGGGCGATCTCTATGCCCTGGCTCGTCTGCGCTTAGCGGCTCAAGGCATCACGGCGGTCCATGGCGGTGGCTTCGACACCTTCGCCGACGAAGAGCGCTTCTTTTCCTATCGGCGCGGCGCCCGGACCGGTCGCTTTGCCAGCCTGATCTGGATCAACGCCTAAGTATTTTTTCGGATGTCAAGCCTCGTTGGCTTGAATCGTTAGGCATCGCCCCTATCTAAAGGACATTCCCGCGGGTAATCGAAAGCGCCCTCTGCTGCGCCATCCCGCGTCTCAGATAGGACCTTGCCCATGCGTATAGACCGTTTCACCAGCAAATTGCAGCTCGCTCTGGCGGATGCCCAGTCCCTGGCCGTCGGCCATGACCACCCGGCCATCGAGCCGCTGCACCTGTTTTCCGCGCTGCTCGACCAGCAGGGCGGTTCCATTTCTCCGCTGCTGCGCCAGGTCGGCTTCGACCTCGCCAGCCTGCGCAAGACCCTGGCCGAAGAGCTGGACAAGCTGCCCAAAATCCAGAATCCCACCGGCGACGTGAATCTGTCCCAGGATCTGGCGCGCCTGCTCAACCAGGCCGATCGTCTGGCCCAGCAGAAGGGCGACCAGTTCATCTCCAGCGAGCTGGTGCTGCTCGCCGCCATGGACGAGAACACCCGCCTCGGCAAGTTGCTGCTGGGGCAGGGCGTCTCGCGCAAGGCGCTGGAGAACGCCATCAACAACCTGCGCGGGGGCGAGGCGGTCAATGACCCCAATGCCGAAGACAGCCGCAAGGCGCTGGACAAGTTCACCGTCGATCTCACCAAGCGCGCCGAAGACGGCAAGCTCGACCCGGTGATCGGGCGGGACGACGAGATCCGCCGCACCATCCAGGTCCTGCAGCGCCGCACCAAGAACAATCCGGTGCTGATCGGTGAGCCCGGCGTCGGCAAGACCGCCATCGCCGAGGGCTTGGCCCAGCGCATCATCAATGGCGAAGTGCCCGATGGCCTCAAGGACAAGCGCCTGCTGGCCCTGGACATGGGCGCGCTGATCGCCGGTGCCAAATTCCGCGGCGAATTCGAAGAGCGCCTCAAGGGCGTGCTCAACGAACTGGCCAAGCAGGAAGGGCGCATCATCCTCTTCATCGACGAGCTGCACACCATGGTCGGCGCCGGCAAGGCCGAGGGCGCCATGGATGCCGGCAACATGCTCAAGCCGGCCCTGGCCCGTGGCGAGCTGCACTGCGTGGGTGCCACCACCCTCGACGAGTACCGCCAGTACATCGAGAAGGACGCGGCCCTGGAGCGGCGCTTCCAGAAGGTGCTGGTGGACGAGCCGAGCGAGGAAGACACCATCGCCATCCTGCGTGGCCTCAAGGAGCGCTACGAGGTACACCACAAGGTGGCCATCACCGATGGCGCCATCATCGCCGCGGCCAAGCTGTCTCATCGCTACATCACCGATCGTCAGCTGCCGGACAAGGCCATCGACCTGATCGACGAGGCCGCCAGCCGCATCCGCATGGAGATAGACTCCAAGCCGGAGGCCCTTGATCGCCTGGATCGCCGGCTGATCCAGCTCAAGGTGGAACGTCAGGCGCTGAAGAAGGAAGAGGACGAGGCCGCGCGCAAGCGACTGGAAAAACTCGACGAGGACATCGCCCGCCTCGAGCAGGAATACGCCGATCTGGAAGAGGTCTGGAAGGCAGAAAAAGCCGAGGTCCAGGATTCCGCCCAGTTGCAGCAGCGCATCGAGCAGGCGCGCACCGAGCTGGAGGCCGCTCGCCGCAAGGGCGACCTCAATCGCATGGCCGAGCTGCAGTACGGCACCATCCCCGATCTGGAGCGCAGCCTGCAGATGGTCGACCAGCACGAGAAGCCGGCCAACCAGCTCTTGCGCAACAAGGTCACCGAAGACGAGATCGCCGAGGTGGTCTCCAAGTGGACCGGCATTCCGGTCAGCAAGATGCTCGAAGGCGAGCGTGACAAGCTCTTGCGCATGGAAGAGGCCCTGCACAACCGGGTGATCGGCCAGGACGAGGCGGTCACCGCCGTGGCCAATGCCGTGCGCCGCTCGCGGGCGGGCCTGTCCGATCCGAATCGCCCCAGCGGTTCCTTCCTCTTCCTCGGCCCGACCGGGGTGGGCAAGACCGAGCTGTGCAAGTCGCTGGCGGAGTTTCTCTTCGACACCGAAGACGCCATGGTGCGCATCGACATGTCCGAATTCATGGAGAAGCACTCCGTGGCTCGCCTGATCGGGGCTCCGCCCGGCTATGTCGGCTATGAAGAGGGTGGCTACCTGACCGAGGCCGTGCGGCGCAAGCCTTACTCGGTGGTCCTGCTGGACGAGGTGGAAAAGGCTCATCCGGATGTCTTCAACATCCTTCTGCAGGTGCTCGACGACGGGCGTCTGACCGACAGCCAGGGCCGAACCGTGGATTTCCGCAATGCGGTGATCGTCATGACCTCGAACCTGGGCTCGGCGCAGATCCAGGAGCTGGTCGGCGATCCCGATGCCCAGCGCGCCGCGGTGATGGATGCGGTGGCCAGTCACTTCCGCCCCGAGTTCATCAACCGGATCGATGAGGTGGTGGTGTTCGAGCCCCTGGGCCGCGAACAGATCGCCGGCATCGCCGAGATCCAGCTGCAGCACCTGCGGCAGCGCCTGGCCGAGCGTGACCTGCAGCTGGAGCTGTCGCCCGAGGCCTTGGACAAGCTGGTGGCGGTGGGTTACGACCCGGTCTACGGTGCCCGTCCGCTCAAGCGGGCGATCCAGCGCTGGATCGAGAATCCGCTGGCCCAGCGCATCCTTTCGGGCGCCTTCGCGCCGAACAGCCGCATCGAGGGCAGGGTAGAGGGCGACGAGATCGTCTTCGCCTAGGAAATGACCGGGCGATCCCAGGGGTCGCCCGGCCTTTCGCATAAATTTGTGAAAAAACAGCAGGCTAGGTGTTGACGTCTGTTTCCACTTCCGTAAAATGGCGCACCTCACTTACGGCAAAGCCCGAAAGGCACTGACGTAAGAGGGGTTGGAAGATCGAAATTCCGCGATAGCTCAGTCGGTAGAGCAAATGACTGTTAATCATTGGGTCCCTGGTTCGAGTCCAGGTCGCGGAGCCACTTCCATTCTCGGGGTATAGCGCAGCCCGGTAGCGCGCCTGCTTTGGGAGCAGGATGTCGGGAGTTCGAATCCCCCTACCCCGACCATATTTGGGTCGTTAGCTCAGTCGGTAGAGCAGTTGGCTTTTAACCAATTGGTCGTAGGTTCGAATCCTACACGACCCACCATTTTTACCAGAAACCCTCCGCAAGGAGGGTTTTTGCGTTTCTAGGGCATCGTTTTCTCTGTCCGAGATCTGGTCCCTCTGCTTGTGAGGCGCGCATCCCGCCAGGGCTCAGGCCGAGTTGCTCCCTCAAATGCCGCTGCTTCAAGCAGATCCTGGGACAAGGCGTGTTCCGGTCTGCCACCCTCGCTTCTGCCCGCCGCGCTCTATTTCGCCCATCTCCGGCGAACGCCTTGATCCAGGTGGTTACCCGCGCCTATCGAAGCGATAGCCGGTCATAGCGACTGCCTGAGCCCTTACTACTATCAGGTGAAGTCACGGGTTTTCAGGCGGTGCGGATGCAGTCGAAGCGCCTCTCGGGTTTTACGCTCATCGAGGTCCTGGTCGTCATAGCGTTGCTGGGCATCGTCACGGCGCTGGCGGCGCCTGGCTTCGCGAGCCTGGTGCAAAGCAACCGTGTCCAGGCGGCAGCGGGGGAATTGCAGCGCGCCCTCTATTACGCGCGCAGCGAAGCCATGAGTCGCGGTGTGAATGTCGTGGTCACCACGGATCCGGAGGATGCCAACGGGTGGATGGGCGCGCTGAGGATCACTACGGTCAAGACGGTAGTGCTGCCCACCGCCGAAGTCTTGCGGCAGTACAGCGGGGGACTGGGTAACGGCGTCAACGGAACCGGATCCATGGGAGGTACCCCCCTGACCAGTCTGACCTTCCAACCCAATGGCAGCCTGAAACTCAGCGGTGAAGCCACCATTCGCGTCTGCGCTACCAATGCGCTCACCCAGGGCAAGCAATTCACTCTCAGTCAGGGCGGGGTGCTGACTGTGACCAACTATGCGCCTAACCGTGCCAGCACCGTGGGGTGCAGCTAGATGAAGCGCTGGCAAGGTGGGTTCAGCATGATCGAGGTGCTGGTCAGTCTGGTGATCATCTGCATCGGCGTGTTGGGCATGGTGGCTTTGCAGACCCGCAGTGTGGCGCTGTCCCAGGATTCGGTGCAGCGCAGCAATGCCATGGTGCTGGCCAACGACCTGCTCGAGTTGATGCGCAGCAACCGCGATCAGGTGGTGGCGAGCGACAAGGTCAAGATCGACGGGGCCTACATCAAGCAGCCTGGTACCAACTTTCGCACCAAGGCGCTTGATGCGGGCAAGACCTGCCTGGCCCGGGATCGCTCTGCAGGCGGGGAAACGGTCGCCGGGCAGGATCTGGGGTGTTGGCTGAATCAGGTAAAGGCGCTGCTACCCGTGACGGACGCCTTGATCGCCAGCAGCTTCGCGGTCTGTCCAGCGTCCGGCGTACCGAAACTGCCGTCCAGCGATCCTGCGGGCAACACGACGCCGCTGGGTGCCTGCGAGACCAATGCGGTGGCACCGGTGATGGTGGTGGTGGCCTGGCAGGACGTCAGCAACGATTCGCTGAATTGCCCCAAGGGCGTCTGCTACTACGCCTTGCGCTCGGAGCTGTAGGCCATGCTCATCATGTCGCGTAGCCAGAAGGGTTTTTCACTCATCGAGATGATGATCGCCCTGACCGTGGGTACCTTTCTGGTGTTGGGCGTCTCGCAGATCTATATCAACAACAAGCGCAGTTTTCTCTTCCAGCAAGGCCAGACCGGCAATCGCAACAACGCTCAGCTGACCTTGCAGGTGCTCGACCGGCAACTGGCACGGACCGGCTTCCGCGCGGAAATCCGTTATCAGGGTAGCCTCCAAGCAGCCTTTCCGGCGGTCGGTGAGGTAAAGGATACCGATGACATCAGCTGTCCAGCTTTTGCCGCTGGCGCCACCTTCGCGGCGACCACGGACAGCGCCAATGCGCCCACCGGCGTCTGCATTCGCTATCAGGGCGCATTGGACAGCAAGGACCAGGACTGTCTGGGCAACCCCATCCCGCGGGTGAACCTCAATGCCGGCGGCAACGTGCTGCTCAAGCTGCGCTACACCGCGGGCAATACCCCGGGCGGGGGCACCCTGAGCTGCACCGTCTGGAGCGAGCGTGGGGGCGCGCTGACGCGCAAGGGCAGTGCGGTGCTGGTGCAGGGGCTGCAGGATTTTCGCTGGTCCATTCCGCCCAAGGCGGATGCACCGGCCGTGCGCTACGCGGCGTTGCTCAGCACCACGGAGGCATTAACCAGCGATGTGGCCAGTAATACGGCTGCCAATTGGCAGACCCTGACCGGCCTGCAGATCGCGGACGCCAGTCGACCCATGCAGATACTGCAGAGCACCGTTACCCTGAGGAATCTGGCGCTATGAGTCCAGTCATTGGCAGGCAGCGCGGCGCGACCTTGCTGATCGCCCTGGTGATGTTGCTGCTGCTGTCGCTACTGGCCGCCTCCAGCATGCGTCAGACCTTGCTGCAGGCCCGCAGCGGCGGCGCCGCCTTGGAAAACACCCAGGCCTTCAATGCCGCAGAGGCGGCGCTACGCGAAGGTGAGCGGCGATTGGTGGCCCTCAGTCAGCAACCGTCCTTTACCGCCTTCAGTGCCGGCTTTGCCAGCTGTTCGGAAAGTGTCCCAGCGGTACGCAGTGCCTTCGCCAAGCCACCAACCGGTGACCTGTGCATCCTGACCAAGGCCAGCGATCTCAATACCGGTGCCCTGACCCAGACCTGGGCAGCGGCAGCGCTCCAGGCGAGCGGGACCGATCCTACGACGCGGACGGTTGCCTACCGCGGCTCCGATGGCAGCGCTTCCTTCGCCCAGACACCCCGCTGGGTCGTGACAGCCATCGGTAGCAGTTCGGTCGATGTCTCGGCGCCCGCCACCAACCTGTTCCGGATCACCGCCGTGGCCCAGGATCGCGGCAAGCGCTTTCCGGTGATTCTGCAGAGCGTCGTCGCCCTGGAGGTGCCATGAGTCGGGCTGCATTAGGCATTGGAACTCTGGCCCTCCTATTAACCTTGGCCGCACCTGCGACGCAGGCCGCGGCCTTGAATCTCAGTCAGCAGCCATTGTTCCTGACCAATAGTGTCGGTCCCAATCTGTTCGTCACGCTGGATAACTCCACCAGCATGCAGATGGCGGTTGTGCCGGATGCGTCGAATACCGATGCCATCCGACCAACCCGTCGCGCTAAATCGGCGGCTTTCAATAGCCTCTACTACAATCCGGCGATTACTTATCCGGCGCCCTATGCGGTGAGCTACAGCACTACGGGCGGACTGACCCGTACGCGACTGGCGACCAGCTTTACCAGTGCCTACGTAAACGGCTATCGACCGAGCTTGGGTAGTGTCAATCTCGCCACCGACTACCGCGTGAGCTGGAGCTATAACCCTAATTTGGTGACTACAGATTCCAATGTGGCGCGGGGTAATGCCTACGGAAACCCGGGGCTGCAGAACAATAGCCCGAGCATGCTGGCGGAGAACCCGTCTCAGGATTTTTTCAGTAGTGGTACTTACCGTGGAACAAGCGCGACCTATGGCAGCCTCACGCTGCTCAATATCTTGTTGGGTGCCGGCTTCACCGAGAACATCAACGGTGCCCAAGTCAGTATCAGTGACGCCTCCCTGCTTGAGCGCCTGCTGACGGGAGCTGCGCTCAACGGTGGCTGTACCGCGAGCATTGCCAATACGGCGGCGGTCACCTACAGCAATGTTACCTGTACCCGAAACGTGGACTATGGACTGCTTGGGGTGGTTTCCTCGGTCAACTACACGGTCACGGCCAATACCAACATTTCTGCTGCCATCACTGGCGTACAGGCCTACTACTATCTCTACGATACGACGCTCAGCACCTGTCTTCCCGTCGCCTTGCAGACCGAGGGCTGTTACCGGCGGGTACTGGTCGGCAGCTCTTCCGGTCCCAACGGGACGGACGAAAGGCAGAACTTCGCCAACTGGTATTCCTTCTATCGCAGTCGCGCCCTAGCGGCTCAAACTTCGACCAACCTGGCCTTGGCGGATGCGTCGGAAAATCTCCGGCTTGGCTGGCAGGCACTGGGAACCAGCGACAGTTGCATCCTGGTAGCGGCCAATGCCAACTGTCGCGGTATCAGCAACTCCGGTTCAACTGCCTACGATAATCGGCTGAGACCCTTTACCGGTGCGCACCGAGCCGCTTTCTTCACCTGGCTCGGAGAAGTCTATTACAACCAGAGCACGCCGCTGCTCCAGGCGGTTGCTCGCGTTGGCGAACTGCTCAAGACCAGCGGTAGCAACAGTCCATATGCGTACGATCCGGGTAATAGCGAGTCGCCTGTCTACGGCTGTCGCGCCAGCTACAGTCTGGTGGTGACCGATGGTATCTGGAACTCTGCGCTGAATTCCGGCAACGTCGATGGTACAGCCGCAACCCTTCCGGACGGGCAGCAGTACTCACCACAGGCACCGTTCCAGGACACTACGGCCAGCACTCTCGCAGACCTGGCCTTTCTCTACTGGCGCACCGATGCCCAGCCCGGTCTCGACAACAAGGTACCGCCCTACAATACCGTGACCAGCAATGAGGTACGGGGGACCACTACGCTTTCGCCCTACTGGAATCCGCGTAACGACCCAGCCACCTGGCAGCACCTCACGGGGTTCTACGTGGGTATCGGCTTGAGCAGTGCGCTGGTCAATCCTGATTGGGATGGCGATACCTTTGCCGGCGGCTACGCTGGCTTGGCCGCAGGTACTACGCCCTGGCCGGTGGCGGGTGCGGACAACTCGGTCAATCAGAACAATGTCTATGACCTCTGGCACGCGGCGATCAATTCGCGCGGCGAGTTCTTCAGCGCGGAAAATGCCAGTGATCTGATCAACTCCCTTGGCAAGGTCGTCACGCGCATCACCCAGTCCACCAGCGTCGGGGCCAGCCAGACCGTTTCCCCCACCCGGGTAGGGGATACCACCGCGCTCTTCACCTATTCCCCGTCCTTTTCCAGTGCCGACTGGAGCGGGGATATCATCAAGTACCAACGCACGGGTACCACCCAGACGCGGATCTGGAGCGCCGCTCAACAGCTTGATGGCAGGTTCGCTACGGGTAATACCGGCTTCGGCACCCGCAAGATCTACATGGCCAAGGGCGGCGCCTTGACCGATTTCGCCTGGGCGAATCTGAATGCCGACCAACAACTCAGGCTCAACAAGACCGCCGGTGGTGCCACCGACACCTATGGCAGTCGCCGGGTGGATTATCTGCGCGGGGATCGCAGTCTGGAAGCGCCGGGAGCTACGCCGTCGTTCCGTCCGCGTAGCCATATCCTTGGTGATATCGTGAATTCCTCTCCGGTGGTGGTGGACGGTCCCAACAGTCCCATCGCTCTGATGAATGCGACCGTCGGCGACAACTCCTACGCGACGTTCCGCAGCACCAACGCGTCCCGTGAGCGACGTATCTATGTCGGTGCCAACGACGGCATGCTGCATGCCTTCAACGATCAGGGGCAGGAGGTCTATGCCTTCGTTCCCAGCGCGGTCATCGGCAATCTCAATCGACTGACCGAGCGCAGCTATAACGGTGGGGGCCATCAGTCCTATGTCGACAACACGCCAGTGGTAGGCGACGTCTATTTCAACGGGGCCTGGCGCACGGTACTGATCGGCACGCTGCGCGGGGGAGGGCGGGGCATCTTCGCGCTGGATATCACCAATCCCAATGCCCCAGCGCTGCTCTGGGAAAAGTCGGACGCGGATGCCAGCTACAAGGACCTGGGCTTCACCTACGCGCAGCCGATCATCACCCGGCTGCATACCGGTGGTTGGGCAGTGGTGGTCAGCAACGGTTACAACAGTGCGCAGGACAACGCCGTGCTCTATGTGATGAACGTGGCCGACGGCAGCCTGATCAAGGCCTTGCCGGCCAGCGATAACATCGCCACACCCAACGGCCTGAGTTCGCCCTTCGTGGCCGATGTCGATGGCGACCTGATCGCCGACTATGCCTATGCCGGTGACCTCCACGGCAATCTCTGGCGCTTCGACCTGATCGGCACCTCCCTGACCGCAACGGCCGCAGCAGACAACTTCCGTGTTGCCTTCGGGGGGCGGCCCCTCTATACCGCCCAGGCTAGTAGCCTGGCGCCCGGTACCACCAATCTGGTCCAGCCGATCACCGCCAGTCCTTCAGTCGTGGCTCATCCCAGTGGAACGGGGCATCTGGTGCTCTTTGGTACCGGTAAATACCTCGAGGCCAGCGATGCCCTCGCCAATACCAGCAAGGCCATGACGCTCTATGGCATCTGGGATCGCCAGACCGATGGGGCGGCGGCCAGCAGTACTCCGGTACTGACGATCGCCAACCTCCAGCAGCAGACCCTGGGTACCGACCAGCGCATCAGCTACATCAGTTCTGCCGGCTCCAGCGTCAGCAGTACGGCGAACACCCTCTCCACGACGTCGGTCAGCTATGACGCCACTACGGCGACCAATGGCAAACAGGGCTGGTATCTGAACCTGCCCTTGAATGGCGAATTGGTAATCAACAAGCCCCAACTGTTCAGCGGCACCCTGCTGATGAGTTCGCTGATTCCCAGCACCGACGCCTGTACCGCTGGGGTCACCACCTACCTCTATGCTCTGGATCCCTACACTGGCGGCAACAACAGCGGCCTGTTCAACCTGGGGACGGATACGGTCTATGGGCGTATCCAGCTCGATGGTCTGCTCGGTGGGATCGTGCCCTTCGTCTACGGTGATGGCACTTTCAGCATGGAAGGGACCCTGGCGGATGCGGCGATCTATGGCAGCGACGGCAAGTCGCCGAATGGCTTGCGGGGTGACCTGCCCGCCAGTCGCCGCCAGACCTGGCGCGTCATCACCAACCAGGACTAGCGGCAGCAGCTTTCACGCAGGCATGAAAAAGCCCGGCACTGGGCCGGGCTTTTTCATGGAACGGTGCGTCTCAGCGTGCGTAGGTCAGCAGCACGTCGCCCGGGATCTGGAAGTCCACCGACATCATGACGCTCAGGGCGGTGATGGCGATGATGGAGAACCCGAACAGCTTGCGTGCCCACTGGACATCGTTCTCGGCCTGATAACCCATGAAGGCCAGGCGTAGCCACCAGGCCCCGATCACGGCGGCCACTGCCAGATAGACGTAGCCGGCGTAGCCGAGCACGGTCAGCAGCAGGGTGGCGGCCATGAAGGCCACGGTGTACCAGACGATGTGACGCTTGGTCACCGAGATCCCCTTGGCCACCGGCAGAACCGGAATCGAGGCCGCGGTGTAGTCCTTGAGACGGAAGATGGCAATGGCGTAGGAGTGCGGCATCTGCCAGAGGCAGAAGATCAGCAGCAGCACCGCAGCGCCACTGTCGAATTGGCCGCTGGCGGCGCAGTAGCCGATCACCGGCGGTGCGGCACCGGACAGGCTGCCGACCAGGGTGCCGTATACCGAGGTGCGCTTCAGCCAGAGGCTGTAGAGCCCTACGTACACCACGAAACCCATCACCGCGAAGGCGGTGGCGACCGCATTGGTCGCCACGTACAGCAGACCCACCCCGGCCAGGCCGAGGAGGGTGGCATAGGCCAGCGCCACCTTCGAGGAGATCGTGCCCTGGACCAGCGCACGATTGCGGGTTCTTTCCATCTTCTGATCGATGTCCATATCGATCACGTTGTTGAACACACAGCCGGAAGCAATGACCAACGACACCCCGATAGCCGTCGCCAGCAGCAACAGCGGGTCGATGCTCCCTTTGGAAGCCAGGAAGAACCCGCCGGCAACCGAGATCAGGTTGCCGAAGATGATGCCCGGCTTCGTCACGAGAAGGTACTTCTTGATCATCACGTCGGCCCGGTTCAGTGGATCATCATGTTCTGGTGCATGTGGTACATGATCCACAGGGATCCCACGACCAGGATACCGACGATGACCACGGTGAAACCAAAGGAGATCACGTTCCAACGCTGCTCTTCGGAGGTGTTCAGGTGCAGGAAGAAGTACAGGTGCACCAGCAGCTGTACCACCGCCATGATCACCACGATCGCCAGGGTCGCGCCCTTGGAGAAGGTGGGAAACATCACCAGGCCGAAGGGAATGACCGTCAGGATGACCGACAGGATGAAGCCGACCATGTAGCTCTTGAAAGTGCCATGGCTCTCGGCGGTATGCCCGTGGGCGTTATGGTCGTGCGCCATTACAGCACCCCCATCAGATAGACGATGGTGAAGACGAAGATCCAGATGATGTCCAGGAAGTGCCAGAACAGGCTCAGGCACGACAGGCGGGTCACGTTGGTGGTGGTCAGACCCTTGGAAGAGATCTGCAGCATCAACACGATCATCCAGATCAGACCCGAGCTCACGTGCAGACCGTGGGTACCGACCAGGGCGAAGAACGCGGACAGGAAGGCACTGCGATCCGGACCATAGCCCTCATGGATCAGATGGTTGAACTCATAGAGTTCCATGCCGATGAAGCCGGCACCGAACAGCCAGGTAACCGCCAGCCAACCCAGGACGCCACCCTTGCTGCCATGATGCTGGGCGATCATGGCGAAGCCGTAGGTGATACTGGAGAACAGCAGCAGGAAGGTTTCGACCAGGACGAACGACAGTTCGAAGATGTCCTTCTGGGAGGGGCCATCGGCATGGGCCCCGCTCAGGACTGCATAGGTCGCGAACAGCGTCCCGAACAGAATGCAGTCGGTCATGAGGTAGGACCAGAAGCCGAAGGTCTTCATCGATCCGGCGTCGTGGTGCCCATGCTCCTCGGCATGGGCGACTTCGTTATGCATAACTTGATTCGCCATTGGGTTAGGCCTGCTTCAATTTCGCCAGGGACTGAATGCGCGCGGTTTCGATGCGTGCCACTTCTTCCGCTGGTACGTAATAGTCGACGTCGTCGTCGTAGCTGCGGACAACCGCAGTGACGATGCAGCCCACGAAGCTGGCGATGGCCAGCCACCAGATGTGCCAGATCAGGGCGAAGCCAAGGATCAGGGCGAAGAGGCTGATCACGATACCGGCGCCAGTGTTGCGCGGCATGTGGATCTGCTTGTAGTCCGCATCCTTCTTCTCGGTGATGCCTTTCTCTTTCATGCCCCAGTAGGCGTCGATGTCGTGCACTTCCGGCACTTCAGCGAAGTTGTAGAAGGGCGGCGGCGAAGAGGTCGACCATTCCAGGGTACGGCCATCCCACGGATCGCCCGTCACGTCCACGTTCTCCGGCAGGTTGCGGTCGCGGATACTGACGTAGAACATCCACAGCTGGCTCAGGATGCCCAGGGCAATGATGCCGGCGCCGATGGCGGCGGTCACCAGGAAGGGATGCCAGTCGGGGTTGTCGTAGTGGTTCAGACGACGGGTCATGCCCATGAAGCCCAGCATGTACAGCGGCATGAAGGCGACATAGAAGCCGATCAGCCAGCACCAGAAGGCCTGCTTGTTCAGCTTCTCGTTCAGCTTGAAGCCGAAGACCTTCGGGAACCAGTAGATCATGCCGGCGAAGTAGCCGAACACGGCGCCGCCGATGATCACGTTGTGGAAGTGGGCGATCAGGAACAGGCTGTTGTGCAGCACGAAGTCGGCACCCGGTACCGCCAGCAGGACGCCGGTCATGCCGCCGATGCTGAAGGTCACGATGAAGCCCAGGGTCCAGAGCATCGGCGAGGTGAACTGGATGCGGCCCTGATACATGGTGAACAGCCAGGTGAAGATCTTCACCCCTGTCGGGATCGCAATGATCATGGTCGCGATGCCGAAGAAGGCGTTGACGTTAGCGCCCGAGCCCATGGTGAAGAAGTGGTGCAGCCAGACGATGAAGGACAGCACGGTAATGGCTACCGTTGCCCAGACCATCGAGACGTAGCCGAACAGACGCTTCTTGCTGAAGGTGGAGGTCACTTCCGAGAACACGCCGAAGGCCGGCAGGATCAGGATGTATACCTCGGGGTGGCCCCAGGCCCAGATCAGGTTGGTGTACATCATCTGGTTGCCGCCGGCTTCCGCGGTAAAGAAGTGGAAGCCCAGGTAACGGTCCAGGGTCAGCAGCGCCAGGGTCACGGTCAGGATCGGGAAGGCTGCCATGATCAGGATGGCAGTACACCAGGAGGTCCAGGTGAAGATCGGCATGCGCATCAGGGTCATGCCCTTGGTACGCATCTTCAGCACGGTCACGAAGAAGTTGACGCCGGTCAGGGTCGTCCCGATACCGGAGAGCTGAAGGGCCCAGATGTAGTAGTCCATCCCTACGCCCGGACTGTACTGGATGCCTGACAGCGGCGGATAGGCCACCCAGCCGGTCGCGGCGAATTCGCCCACGAACAGCGACATCATGATCAGCACGGCACCGGCCACGAACAGCCAGAAGCTCAGCGAGTTCAGGAAGGGGAAGGCCACGTCGCGGGCACCGATCTGCAGCGGGGTCACCACGTTCATCAGGCCGGCCACGAACGGCATCGCCACGAAGAAGATCATGATCACGCCGTGGGCGGTGAAGATCTGGTCGTAGTGATGGGGTGGCAGGTAGCCCTCGGCCCCGCCGGAGGCGATGGCCTGCTGGCTACGCATCAGGATGGCGTCGGAGAAGCCACGGAGCAGCATGATCAGGGCGACGATGAAGTACATCACGCCGATCTTCTTGTGGTCGACGGTGGTCAGCCACTCTTTCCAGAGGTAGCCCCACTTGCCGAAGTAGCTGATCGCTCCCACCAGTCCCAGGCCGCCCAGGGCGACCACGATGAACGTTACAAGAATGATCGGCTCGTGATACGGAATATCCGCGAGAGTTAATTTACCGAACATGACTTATTCCTCGGTACCGTGTTGACCGCCGTGCTGGCTCATGTCCATCACGTGATCGGTCTGCTTGCTGAAGTCGGACTTCATGAACTTCTTGATGACCGTTCTGAACAGATCCGGCTCGACCGTCGAGTAGTAGGCGACC
Source organism: Pseudomonas oryzihabitans NBRC 102199 (assembly GCF_000730625.1). Taxonomy (GTDB): domain Bacteria; phylum Pseudomonadota; class Gammaproteobacteria; order Pseudomonadales; family Pseudomonadaceae; genus Chryseomonas; species Chryseomonas oryzihabitans. The sequence continues at coordinate 155,809 of NZ_BBIT01000014.1, forward strand.
GGCTGCTTCTCGCTGGGCTTGGCCAGCTCGGTGTAGCTCGCCTGGTCCAGGGTCTTGCCACCCGACTGCTTGACCTTGTTTACCCAGGCGTCGAAATCACCGGCGGTGGGTACCGCGTGCACGGCAAAGATCATGTCGGAGAAGCCGGCGCCGCTGTAGTTGGCCGAGCGACCTTCGAATTCGCCGGGATGATCGGCGATCAGGTGCAGCTGGCTCTGCATGCCGGACATGGCGTAGATCATGCCGCCCAGGGCCGGGATCGACAGGGTGTTCATGACCGACTCGGAGGTGATCTTGAACTGCACCGGACGATTCACCGGGATGGCGATCTCGTTCACCGAAGCGATGCCTTGCTCGGGATAGATGAACAGCCATTTCCAGTCCATCGAGACCGCTTCGATCACCAGCGGCTGCTCGGAATGGTCGAGCGGCTTGAAGGGATCCAGCTCGTGGGAAGTCTTCCAGTTCAGGATGCTCAGGAACACCACGATGGCCAGGGGGACCAGCCAGACCACGGCTTCGATCTTGTAGGAGTGAGCCCAGTTCGGGGTGTACTTGGCTTCCTTGTTGGTAGCGCGGTACTTCCAGGCGAACAGGAAGGTCATCACGATGACCGGGATCACCACGATCAGCATGAGGCCGAACGCTGTGTAGATGAGGTTGCGTTCTTGCACGCCGATGGAGCCTTTCGGATCCAGCAGCACGGCGTCGCACCCGCTGAGCAGCAGCGCGGCGGCACCGGCCAGAAGCCAACCGGTTGGTTTTAGATACTTCGTTAGTTTCATCTCACGACCTCAGTAGAGCGGCTCATCGTGGTTATTCTCTCAACGTGCCTGTCGCCAGCCTCATGCTCCGCAACGGACAGGCATCCGTGCGGCAGGCTGATGGATTGCAGAAATTGCGGGATTTCGCAGCGCGGTATGGTGCCACAGAGGGGCTGGATATTCGACCCTTTGGTCAGCCGCCGTTCAGGTGTTGCCGCCCGTCAAGCAAGCCGAAATCAGGCGGTGTAAGGCACTGTCATGCGCTGGGTAAGAGTAGCCGAGGGACAGGGAGCCGCCAGTTTGCTCCGGCGTTTGCCGTCGGCTCGCACGCAAGGTGCAGATCGGAAAGGAGCGCAGAAAGACACGGCCCAAGGCGGCTAAGGCCTTGAAGGCTTTGAAAAGAGCGAGGAGGGATGAAGCGGAGGGATGGTGCCGGAGATAGGAGTCGAACCTACGACCTTCGCATTACGAATGCGCCGCTCTACCAACTGAGCTACACCGGCACGAAGCTTTCAATGATAAGTCTTCGCTCATCTGCTGTGCAAGCCTGGTCGTCGTGCCTGTGCCAAGCCCTGTGGCGATGTGTCGCACTGCTGTCCGCCCCTGATTTCGCGATTCGTCAATGCTTCTCGGCCTGACGTGATTTCTGCGCGCGAAGGTCAGCGGTCAGGGCGGCATGCATTCGGGAAACCTTTACGGGAGTCGTCATACCTAAACCTTCGCGGATCCAGCCTTGCCGCAGCTTCGCCCCCATGATCCTGCCAATAGATAGCTGCCCATGCGGAGAGCCTCGATGACCGATTACTCCCTCACCCGTCGTAACGTGCTCGTCGGCTCCGCCGTGGGGCTCGCCGCCGCTGCTTCGGGCGCTGCCGTCGCCCAGGAAGGCAGCAGTGCGACTCGTCCCGCCAAGCCCCTGCAGGACCCGCGCACCAAGTACACGCGCGAGCCTTTCAAGGAGCAGCGCCAGGAATGGCCGGCGCTCACCAGCAAGATGGAGCCGCGTCCTGACCATGGCGAAAGCAGCTATCACGGCTCGGGCCGTCTGGCCGGACGCAAGGCCCTCATTACCGGCGGCGACAGCGGCATCGGCCGCGCCGTGGCCATCGCCTTCGCCCGGGAAGGGGCGGATGTGGCCATCAACTATCACCCTTCCGAAGAGTCCGACGCTCAGGAGGTGGTCAAGCTGGTCCAGGAAGCCGGCCGCAAAGCCATCACCCTACCGGCTGACATCCGTACCCAGGAGGCCTGTGAAGACGTCGTGAGCAAGGCCATCCAGCAACTCGGCGGCCTGGACCTGCTGGTGAACAATGCCGCCTATCAGCAGAGCAAGGCGGACATCCTCGAGATTACCGACGAGCAATTCGATCGGACCTTCAAGACCAACGTCTATCACGTCTTCCGCTTCAGCAAGGCGGCCATCCCGCACCTGCCGCCGGGCGCCAGCATCATCAATACCGTTTCGGTGAATTCCTACGATCCCGGCGAAGAACTGATCGACTACGCCTCGACCAAGGCCGCCATCCTCAATCTCACCAAGGGCATGGCCAAGCAACTGGCCAAGAAGGGCATTCGAGTCAACGCCGTGGCACCGGGTCCGGTGTGGACGCCGCTGCAGGTTGCTGGTGGGCAGCTGGAGGGGCAGATGAAGGAGTTCGGCCAGGTCACGCCGCTGGGCAGAGCAGGGCAGCCGGCTGAGTTGGCGGGGTTGTATGTTGCGCTGGCGGAGGAGGATGCGAGTTTTAGTACGGGGACGGTGGTGGGGGCGTTTGGAGGGAACGGGATGCCGTGATTTAAATTAAGCTATAGATATATCGGCAGGTAGTCGCGTCCCGTTATATTTCTCTTCTATCACCAGAATTCGAATAAACCAAGGCAGGGTAAATAAGTAGGAGCTAAATAGGCCTGCCAAGAGATAGCTCTCGTTGAGGTGAATGGCTATTAGCGTGCTGATGCTTGCTATATAAATTCCTGAGAATAACGACACCGCAGCAAATGGTTCTTTTCTTTGTGATCTAACGTACCCTGCTATTCCGTTTATTACTAGTTGCGGAATCCAGCACAGGGTGGCTATGTAAATCGATTGATTATCAGCCATTCTGTCTATGATCAGCTGGATAAATGGAAATTGTGGATAATTTATAATTATAAAAAAGAAAGTGCTTGCTGAGAGGTATGATAGTAACGAGGCAGTGGTTGCTATTATTGCTATTCTGCGAGCTTCAAGGCTTTTCCCCTCACTAAAAAGTCTTCCTATTTTTGGCATGGTAAGGCTTATTAGCGTTGAGGACAAGGCGTACATTACAGAAAACAGTCCTAGAGTTATACCGATCCGGCCTGCGGCAATTTCGTCGTAAAAACAAAATGCGATTATAGATATCGATTGGAAGCTTAAGCATCCTCCAATAGAGCACAGTGCTGATTTTCCAGTTATTTCCGATAGCTTTTGATTTATTTTCTTTTCTTTGGGTTTTGCTAGTAATAGTTTTGAGCTTATGCGACCAAAATTTTTTTTTATAAGTACGCTGGTGATTGCAGCTCCTGTTAAATAGCCTAGGGCCAGTGCAAGTATGCCCATTCCGCTAATCAGTAGCGCTAATGTAGTAAGTAAATAAGTTAAGGTTCCGGCGCACTTTGTCCATTGGCTTTTGGTTATAAAACCAATGCCTTCCATGAATGACAGGAGTGTCAGGTTCCTGAGGTTTAAATAGGCTGATACAACTATTATGATCCACGGGATCTGCCAGTGGGTGGTGCTGCTTCTAAAAGTCATTAGAAATGCGCCAAAGATGCCAATGATAAGTATGTAGAAAAGCCCAGCCGAGCTTATCCATCGAAGCGAAAATGCCAGAATCGCACCGGCGGCCTTGAGGTCTTCTAGATTGCTTTGATTTATGGTCGATGAGATCAGATTCTTGGACTCGTGCGCGCTGAAATTTCCGCACACTGTCAGCACTCCAAGTTCTGCTAGCATGAAGAAGCCGATAAAGCCCAAAAAGAAGTACCAGTAACCTTGGTCTTCAATCGATAGATAATGAGTGATGGAAATTAGCAGGCACGGTCCTGCAGCAATTTTGATTATTTGGTTTGTAATGCCTGCTATATATATATTTTTCAACATGGCTGAGCGACTCGTTGATCTGTCATGGCTCTATGCTAGGCTTTCTTTATAGCGCTATTTCCTCTCTTGCTAAAATTAATATTCTTTGTGGTATGCCAGGTACGTGACTTAGGTTTTTTACGGCCTCTTCATATTTTTCCGGTCCATAGAGTCTTTTGATATTTTTGAGGGCATCTAGGGATTCTGGCTCAAACCCATTTAAAGCTAACGCTATGCTGTAGCGAAAAATGCATGGCGGATAAGGATAGCGATAACTAACCTTCTTCATCCACGATAGCTCTTCTTCTGTCATTTCGCTATGTGCTTTACTTTTTGCGAATTTGATGAAATTACTCAGCTGGGTGAGTAGGTAGGTTTTTGGAGTTGGCTCTTCGCTGGTGATGTCGATGCCAGCTGACTGAAGTCTCATTATCCGCGCATCAGATTCGATTTGTAGGTATTCATGCCACGTTATGAGTACAAGAACTACGCATGCAATGGGGAATAGGCATTCTATGTTTTTTCTGCTTTCTTGATTTGCAGGCTTAAGCTGGTTGGAAGAGATGCCGAAAAGTAAGCCCAGCGGTATTAAAAAGAAAGCATAGGCATGGGGGTACTCAAGTAGGGAGTGAGTTATTATTGGATTAATTGCAAGCAATGAAAATATTTTTTCTTTTGACTTGCTTTCATGTGTATTTTTGAGTAGATGCAAAAATAGAACGAGTATTATAAGTAAGCCCGGAATGAGGCCAAACCAAATCATCAAGTCCAAGGCAAAGCTATGAGTGTACTCTACCTGTATAGGTACGCTAAACTTTTTTGCGGTTAGTAGTTGGGCTTCTGCAATTTGATTTGCGCCATAGCCAAATATAGGGCCGTCCCATATGGCGATTGCAAATTGCTTATATATTCCGATTCTCTCTAGGCTGCTTGCTCTTTCTGCAAGGCTGCTGGAATTTAACAAAAGCGCTGTGCTAATCCTTGGGATTACATATGCTAGGCCTAATAGTGTGATTATAATTAAAGAAAAGTGCCATATTTTTATCCTTTTATCTAGGCTGTCTCTTTTGTATAGCCATAGTAGTGATATTAAAAATACGCTTACTATTGCTGTTCTCGATTGTGTCAGTGCGATACCGAAGATAAATATTGTTGTTAGTGTGATGAGGAGTTGGGTGGTAATTTTTTTTTGTTCGTAGAAGAAATAAATTCCTACCAAGCCAAGGCATAACAATGTTGCAAGGTTGTTAGGTTGTGCCATGTTTCCAAAAGGTCTGGAGTTGGGGGGCATGGAAGCAATCCAGACTCCATAATCAACTCTAAACCATTGCATTATCGCTATGAAAACAGATAGGAGCGATGCGGCAATGCTAAAGAAGAAAAGCCAATCAATAAAGCCGCTTCTTTCTTCTTGTGACCAGGTTCTGCCCGTAATATAAGATAGGCAAAAGGCGAATAAGTATCCGAAAAATACCCACAAGTCGCCGAAAAAAGTTTGATCTTGATACAGCTTCGTGATTGAAGGTGCTAGCAGGGTAAGAAGGGTTATAATGGTGGCTATAAGTATTTTTATATGCTTTATTTTTAAAATTATGATTAAAGCCAGGAATGCTAGTAGGTCTTGTGAGGCGGATACCCATGGATAATAGTGGTAGGGTATTGTCCAGGCCAAGAAGAAAAGAAATGAGCTGATAGCATATCTAAGGCTAGATGACATGATATTCAGCTCAAATAAAGCCCCTGCTAAATGCAGGGGCTTTGTCAGTGGAGTTACCCGCGGCAAGATCCGGGGCGGTATTTGGCTGGAATCGTGCCGCCACATACCCACTGGCCAATAGCGGTGCCTGCTGTAGGTGCAGTAGTGCCGGTTGCACCTACGTAAGGGGTAAGGGTAATTGTTCCATTCGCGCCCGTAGGCAGGTTCTGGGAGGTGACCGTGACTACACCAGCAGCGTCAGTTTCAACCTTCGAAACGTACTTACTAGTAGCAGAAGCACTTTCACAACCCCAGTTGTTAGCAGTTGGTAGACTGCCAGATGAACTCTGAACAACTTCAGTAATAGTGGTTCTGCAGGCCGAAGCTGCAAGCATTACTTCGGAAACTTTCGCCCGAGTTGTATAATCTTGGTATGCAGGCAACGCGATGGCCGCCAAAATACCGATGATCGCTACTACGATCATCAATTCAATCAAGGTAAAGCCTTTCTGAGCTTTCATTCTAAATCTCCGAGGTTGGATCAGGCCAACGTGCCTGCTTGAGGTATAGCACAGGCCGTGCCAAAGAAAAGTGGCGACTGCAGCACGCTTTCCATGTGGTGATCGTCAATAAAAGGGCAGCACATGACAAAAAATGTCAGCTGTCTGGCGCCATTTTGCGGGCAGTCTTGGGGGTGCTATAACGCCATCTGTAGCCAAAGGCAGGAATGATGATGAATGAGACGGTGATGCTGTCGGGACTGGCGCGGCAGTTGGTAGATGCTCAGCTGCTGGCGGAGGCGGCGGCCCAGCAGGCTGTGGTCAAGGCCAAGCAGGCCAAGGTGCCACTGGTGACCTATCTCGTTCAGCAGCGGCTGGTGCAGAGCCGGCCTCTGGCGGAACTGGCTGCCCAGGAATTCGGTGTGCCTTTTCTCGATCTATCGGCCATCGACAAGGAGCAGCTACCCAAGGACATCGTCAACGAGAAGTTGATGCAGCAGCATCACTTTCTGCCTTTGAGCAAAAGAGGCAACAAGCTTTTCATCGCGCTTTCCGATCCTACCAACCAGCAGGCCATCAATGATGTGTCCTTTGGCAGCAAGCTGGCCGTCGAGGTCGTGCTGGTCGAGGACGACAAGCTGCATCAGGCGATTGAAAGGTATCTCGATGGCGGCACGGGTGGACTGGATCTGGGCGATATCGATCTTGATCTTGAGACTGAGGGCGGCGAGCGGCCTCAGGAAGCCGTTGCAGGTACCGATGCTGACGATGCGCCTGTGGTGAAGTTCGTCAACAAGATGCTGCTGGATGCGATCAAAAAGGGTTCGTCCGACCTGCACTTCGAGCCCTATGAAAAGATGTACCGGGTACGCTTTCGTACCGACGGCGTCTTGCACGAGGCGGCGCGGCCGCCTGTGCAGCTGGTGTCGCGGATCTCGGCACGGCTCAAGGTGATGTCCAATATGGATATTTCCGAGCGTCGTAAGCCGCAGGATGGCCGGGTCAAGCTGAAGGTGTCCAAGACCAAGTCCATCGACTTCCGGGTCAACACCCTGCCCACCCTCTGGGGCGAAAAGATCGTGATGCGGATCCTGGATTCCTCCAGCGCCCAGATGGGGATTGATGCCCTTGGCTACGAGGATGTGCAGAAGGAGCTTTACCTGCAGGCACTCAAACAGCCGCAGGGGATGATCCTGGTGACCGGTCCCACTGGTTCGGGTAAGACGGTATCCCTCTATACCGGCCTCAATATCCTCAATACCGAAGACATCAATATTTCCACTGCCGAAGATCCGGTGGAAATCAACCTGGAAGGTATCAACCAGGTCAACGTCAACCCGCGTCAGGGGCTCGACTTCTCTCAGGCGCTACGGGCCTTCCTGCGTCAGGATCCTGACGTGATCATGGTGGGTGAGATCCGGGACCTGGAAACGGCGGAGATCGCCATCAAGGCAGCCCAGACCGGTCACATGGTGATGTCGACCCTCCACACCAACAGCGCGGCGGAAACCCTGACACGTCTACGGAACATGGGCGTGCCCGCATTCAACCTGGCGACCTCGGTTAATCTCATCATCGCTCAGCGACTGGCGCGCAAGCTGTGCAGCAAGTGCAAGAGAGTCCATGAGGTACCCCGTGAGGCGCTGCTGGCCGAAGGCTTTCGCGAGGAAGAAGTCGGCAGTTTCACCCTTTATCAGCCTATCGGCTGCGAGGACTGCAATGCGGGCTATCGCGGGCGTGTGGGGATCTATGAGGTGGTGAAGATCACGCCGGCGCTGCAGCAGATGATCATGGAGGAGGGCAACTCCATCGAGATCGCCGCGCGGATGCGGAAAGAGGGCTTCAATGATCTGCGGCGGTCGGGGCTGGTGAAGGCGATGCAGGGGATTACCAGTCTGGAAGAGATCAATAGGGTGACCAAGGACTAGCGGTTTTCCCTCACCCTAGCCCTCTCCCGGAGGGAGAGGGGGCTTGATCGGAGCGTCGGTTTATGCCTGCGCATAGGGCCTTTCCATCACGAGGTGCCTAGTATGCTGGCATTTGGCGCGATGCTTGCTCTCAAAGCCGCAAACCGCTCTGCACAGAGCATTCTTTTGACGGGTCTGCCATGGCGGACCGAGCCTTTGACGAGTCGAGGCCATGGCCGATAAAGCTATCAAGATGGGCAGCTTCACCTGGGAAGGGACCGATCGCAAAGGGACCAAGGTGAAGGGCGAGATGACGGGCCTGAATCCTGCGCTGATCAAGGCGCAGTTGCGCAAGCAGGGGATCAATCCGACCCGGGTGCGCAAGAAGTCGGTGTCGCTGTTCGGCAAGGGCAAGAAGATCAAGCCCATGGATATCGCCCTGTTCACCCGGCAGCTGGCGACTATGATGAGCGCGGGCGTACCTCTGCTGCAGGCCTTCGACATCATCGGCGAGGGCTTCGACAATCCCAACATGCGCAAAATGGTCGACGACATCAAGCAGGACGTCGCCGCAGGTAACAGCCTCGCTAACTCCTTGCGCAAGCAGCCGCAGTATTTCGACGACCTCTATTGCAACCTGGTGGATGCCGGTGAGCAATCCGGTGCGCTGGAAACCCTGCTGGATCGGGTAGCCACCTACAAGGAAAAGACCGAGGCGTTGAAGAAGAAGATCAAGAAGGCCATGACCTATCCTGCGGCGGTGATCGTCGTCGCGGTGATCGTGTCGTCCATTCTGTTGATCAAGGTAGTGCCTCAATTCCAATCGGTGTTCGAGGGCTTCGGGGCTCAATTGCCGGCCTTTACCCTTATGGTCATCGCGATTTCCGAGGTTTTGCAGGAGTGGTGGTTGCTGGTACTGGGCGGGCTCTTTGTGCTGGCTTTCGTCCTTCGCCACTTCTACAAGAAATCGGAAAAATTCCGCGATGCGGTTGACCGGGGATTGCTCAAGATCCCGTTGATCGGCTCCATTCTCTACAAATCGGCCATTGCCCGTTATGCCCGGACTCTGGCCACCACCTTCGCGGCGGGTGTCCCCTTGGTGGATGCTCTCGATTCGGTGGCCGGCGCGACCGGCAACGTGGTGTTCCGCAATGCCGTGGAGAAGATCAAGGGCGATGTGTCCACCGGTATGCAGCTCAACTTCTCCATGCGTACCACCGGGGTATTCTCTTCGATGGCCATCCAGATGACGGCCATTGGTGAGGAGTCGGGCTCCCTGGACGAGATGCTGTCCAAGGTCGCGACCTTCTATGAAGACGAGGTCGACAACATGGTCGACAACCTCACCACCCTGATGGAGCCGATGATCATGGCGGTCCTGGGGGTTCTGGTGGGCGGTCTGATCATTGCCATGTACCTGCCCATCTTCCAGCTCGGCTCGGTGGTCTGATGGCGCTGCTGGAGTTTTTGGCTGGCGCGCCGCTGGCCGCGGCGTTGTGCGCGCTGGTCCTGGGGCTGCTGGTGGGCAGCTTTCTCAATGTCGTGGTCTATCGCCTGCCGGTGATGCTGAGGCGGGCTTGGCAGGCGGAGGCGCGTGAAGTACTGGAGCTGCCGGCCGAGCCGGCAGGCGCCCCCTTCAACCTGGCGCGACCTGCTTCCCGCTGCCCTCATTGCCAGCGCGCCGTGCGGCCCTGGGAAAATGTGCCGGTGCTGAGTTATCTGCTCCTGCGCGGTCGCTGCAATGGGTGTCAGGCCTCTATCAGCCTGCGTTATCCGCTGGTGGAGCTGGCCTGTGGGCTGCTGTCGGCCTGGGTCATCTGGCATCTGGGCGTGACCTGGCAGGGCGGGGCCTTCCTGTTGCTGACCTGGGGCTTGCTGGCGGCCAGTCTGATCGATGCCGATCACCAACTGTTGCCGGATGTGATCGTGCTGCCGCTGCTGTGGCTGGGGCTGATCGTCAACCAGTTCGGCCTGTTCACCAATCTGGGTGATGCCGTCTGGGGCGCGGTGGCGGGGTATCTGAGTCTGTGGCTGGTATTTCAACTGTTCCGTCTGGTGACCGGCAAGGAAGGCATGGGCTATGGCGACTTCAAGCTGCTGGCGCTGCTCGGCGCCTGGGGCGGTTGGCAGATCCTGCCCCTGACCATCCTGCTGTCGTCGCTGGTGGGCGCCATTCTGGGCGTCATCACTCTGCGCCTGCGGCGGGCGGAAAGCAGCACGCCCTTGCCCTTCGGTCCCTATCTCGCCGTGGCGGGGTGGATTGCCTTGCTCTGGGGTGATCAAATAACCGGCCTGTACCTGAACTTCGCCGGATTCCGATGACTTCTGCCTGGACCCTCGGCCTGACCGGGGGCATCGGCAGTGGCAAGAGCGCCGCTGCCGAGCATTTCGCCCAACTGGGCATCACCTGTGTCGATGCTGACCAGGCCGCCCGCTGGGTGGTGGAGCCAGGACGACCGGCGTTGGCCGAGATCGCCGGGCATTTTTCGCCCGCTGTCTTGCAGTCGGATGGCAGCCTGGATCGAGCGGCGCTGAGAGCCGCGATCTTTGCCGATCCGGCCGAGCGGCGCTGGCTGGAAGCCCTGCTGCATCCCCTCATTCGCCAGGAAATCCTGGCGGCCCTGGCTGGTGCCGAGTCGCCCTATGCCATCCTGGTGTCGCCGCTGCTGTTCGAGTCCGGACAGCGGGCGCTGGTCCGGCGAGGACTGGTGATAGACGCGCCGGAAGCGTTGCAGCTCGAACGGGCCATGCGCCGTGACGGGGTGGACGAAGCCCAGGTGCGGGCCATCCTCGCGGCGCAGTTGCCGCGCGCCGAGCGGCTGGCCAAGGCGGATGACGTCATCTGCAACGACGGCGATCTCGCTGCGCTCCACGCCGAGGTGGAGCACCTGCATTCCTTTTATCTGACCCTTGACGGAGGCCAAGCATGAGCACTCTTACCGTGGACTGCCCCACCTGCGGCGCACCCGTGGAATGGAGCGAGAAGAGCGCCAACCGGCCCTTCTGTTCCGACCGCTGCAAACTGATCGACCTGGGTGCCTGGGCAGCGGAAGAGCACGCCATCCCCGGCAATGAGCTGGAAGACGATCTCTATTCGGAAGACCTCAATCGGCGCGGCCACTAGGACGCGCCTTCCCCTATAGCCGCTGCGCCCACGCCTGGGCGGTCGCCTGGGCCGCCTGGCGCAGCTTGGCCGCCAACTCGGGTTTCTCGTATTCCAGCGGGCTGGACGCCGTCACCGTGTGGATGCGGTCGCGCTTGATGAAGAAGACCTGGGTGCCCAGCAAGGGCTTGCTGCAGGCGCTGGCGCCTTCGCCGAGGCCGTCGATAGCCTTGCACTCCAGTTGCTCGCTCAAGGACTGCACCTGCCGACGCAGCTTGGGCAGCGCGCGACCGCCATTCTCGTAGCCCGCCGACAGCCCCAGCAGGTAGTTGGCCGGCTGGCCGGTGTCGCGATCGGTGAAGGCGCAGCCGCCGGAGATCTGCCGGGCATAGGCCAGGGGCAGGCCGGAGGTCTGCTGGAGCAGGGGCAAGGGCAACTGAGCCTGCAGGCTGGCGCAGTCGACGGGCTCGCCGTTGTCGGCATGGGCGAGGGCGGCGCCCAGGAGCAGGGGAAGGGCAACGAGGAAACGCATGAAAACATCCTGTCGAAGGCCGGCGGCCGATAGCGGCTGAGTCTACCGGCTCGAGTCCCGCGATAGGCGGGTGGACGGAGCGGCTGTGCACTGCGTCATGCGTCGGTCAACACATTGCGGGCTGGTGTCTGGCGCGGGTGATCCTTACCCTGGCCGCAGATAGCGAACAGCGAGGCGTAGGATGTCCGAGGCGCTCACTCCCGGATTCATGGTGGTACACGGCAATCGGCTCGAGGAGCTGCGTGGCCTGGCGGTCGGCTGGATGCGGCGGTATCCCCTGGCGCCGCTGGAAAACGAACAGGTGCTGGTGCAGAGCAATGGCATCGCCCAGTGGCTCAAGCTAGCGCTGGCCGAGGATCCGCGCGGTGATGATGAGGGTGGCTGCGGGGTCGCTGCGGCCCTCGAGGTGCAGTTGCCGGCGGCCTTCCTCTGGCGGACCTATCGCCAGGTATTGGGGCGTGACCAGGTCCCGCCATCCTCGCCGCTAGACCGCGCGCCCCTGACCTGGCGCCTGATGCGGCTCCTGCCGACCCTGCTCCTGCAACCGGACTTCGCCGCCCTGCGGCGCTTTCTCGACGATGACGGCGATCTGCGCAAGCGCTATCAGCTGGCCGAGCGCCTAGCCGATCTCTATGACGGCTACCAGGTCTATCGCGCCGACTGGCTCAACGACTGGGCGGCGGGGCGCGATCTGCTGGCCAGCCTGCGCGACGGTCGGCGTCCCTTGCCGGAAAGTTGCCGCTGGCAGGCGCAGCTGTGGCGGGCGCTGCTGGACGATGTGGGCGACGGTGGTCTGGCCCGCAGTCGCGCCGGGGTGCACCGGCGCTTCCTTGAGGTCATGCAGGCGGCGACCGAGCCGCCAGCCGGTCTGCCGCGGCGGGTGGTGATCTTTGGCTTGTCGGCGATTCCGGCGCAGACCCTCGAAGCCCTGGCCGCGCTGGCGCGCTTCAGCCAGGTGCTGCTCTGCGTGCACAATCCCTGTCGCCATCACTGGTCCGACATCGTCGCCGACCAGGATCTACTGCGGCAGAACTATCGCCGCCAGCAGCGCAAGCCGGGCATGCCACAGACCTTGGATGCCGAGGCGCTGCACCAGCACGGCCAGCCGCTGCTAGCGAGCTGGGGCAAGCAGGGCCGCGACTACATCCATCTGCTGGACGAATTCGACGAACCCGATGGCTATCGCCGCCTGTTCGAGGACCTCAATGGCGGGCGCATCGACCTCTTCGCCGAGGCCGAACCCCAGCACCTGCTCGGCCAGTTGCAGGACGACATCCTCGAATTGCGTCCGCTGAGCGAGACCCGCGAGCGCTGGCCGGCGGTCGATCCGGCGCGGGACAGGTCCATGCGCTTCCATGTGGCCCACAGTCCCCAGCGCGAGGTGGAGATTCTTCACGACCAGCTGCTGGCGCGCTTCAGCAGCGATAGCAGCCTCCGGCCGCGCGACGTTATCGTCATGGTGCCGGACATCGACGCCTATGCGCCGCACATCCGCGCGGTGTTCGGCCAGCTCGAGCGTGGCGATCCGCGCTTCATCCCCTTCAGCCTGGCCGACCAGCACCAGCGCGGTTTCCAACCCTTGCTGATCGCCCTGGAGCACCTGCTGCAGCTGCCCGACAGCCGTTTCGCCCTGAGCGAGATCCTCGATCTGCTGGACGTACCGGCGCTGCGCGCCCGCTTCGGTCTGCGCGAGGGCGATCTGCCGACCTTGCATCTGTGGCTGGAAGGCGCCGGTGTGCGCTGGGGACTGGATGCTGAACAGCGCAGTCGCCTTGATCTGCCGGAAGGGCTGACGCAGAACACCTGGCGGTTCGGCCTGAGGCGCATGCTGCTGGGCTACGCCGTCGGCAGCGGCGCGGCCCTGGGGGATATCGAGCCCTTCGACGAGGTGGGCGGCCTGGATGCGGCCCTGGTCGGGCCGCTGGTGGATCTGCTCGATGCCCTGGACGCGGCCCAGGCGGCGCTGGCCCAGCCGGCGCGACCGGCGGAGTGGGGCGCCCGCCTGCAGGCGCTGCTGGCGCTGTTCTTCAGCGCCCAGGACGAGCACGACGAATACCTGCTGGAGCAACTGGAAAATCTGCGCGAGCGCTGGCTGGAATTGTGCGAAGACGTGGCGCTGGACGAGGAGCTGCCGCTCACCGTGGTGCGCGAGGCCTGGCTGGCGGGGCTGGACAGCGGTGGCCTGGCCCAGCGTTTTCTCGCTGGCGCGGTCAATTTCTGCACCCTGATGCCCATGCGCGCCATTCCCTTCCGCGTGGTCTGCCTGCTGGGCATGCACGATGGCGCCTATCCGCGCATCCAGTCGCCACTGGATTTCGATCTCATGGCTCAGGACTACCGTCCCGGTGATCGCTCGCGACGGGAGGACGACCGCTATCTGCTGCTGGAAGCGCTGCTCTCGGCGCGCGATCAGTTCTATGTCAGCTGGGTGGGGCGCAGCATCCGCGACAACAGCGAGCGCCCGCCGTCGGTGCTGGTCGCCCAGTTGCGCGACCATCTCCAGGCCGGTTGGCGGCTGGCCGGCCATGAAGAGGAGCCGGAGCGCCTGCTCACGGCCCTGACCCAGGAGCATCCCCTGCAACCCTTCAGTGCCCGCTACTTCCGCGGCGAGCGCGGCTATTTCAGCTTCGCGGCCGAGTGGCTGGGTGTGCATGACCGCACCACGCGTGACGAGGATGAGCTGTTGCCGCCACTGGTGCCCGAAGAGCCCTTGGGCCTCGATGATCTCGCCCGTTTTCTGCGCGGACCGGTGGACCTGTTCTTCGCCAATCGCCTCAAGGTGCATTTCGCGCCGCCCGATGCGCCGGCGGAAGACGAAGAGCCTTTCGGCCTGGACGCCCTGACCCGCTACCAGTTGGGCGAAGACCTGCTGGCGGCGGCTCTGGCCGCGCCGGCCGAGGCGGATCAGGCGCTCTTGGCCGCCGCCGAGCGCCTGCGCGGCAGTGGTCGGCTGCCGCTGGCGGGTTTTGGCGAGCGAGCCGGGCGGGCCTTGCGCGAGCCGCTGCCCGCCGTGGTGGCCCAGGTCGAGGCCCTGACGCTGCGCTGGCCCGAACCCCTGGAAGAGGCCCTGACCCTGGATATCGAACATCGCGAGCTGCAACTGGTGGCCAACCTCGAACGGCTGCGCCGCGGTCCCGAGGGCCTGCTGGCCCTGACCGCTCAGGCCAATGGCCTGGGCAATACGCGCACCCGCAAATGGCACCGGCTGCTGCGCCCCTGGGTACAGCATCTGGTCGCCGCGGCCGGCGGGCTGCAGCTGACCACCGCGGTGGTGGCGACCGATCTGACCCTGTTGCTGGCGCCACTGGACGCCGAGCTGGCCCGCCGTCAGCTGAATGAATTGCTGGACGCCTGGGCCCTGGGGCAGCGGCGGCCGCTTCCCGTCGCGCCGCGCACCGCCTTCGCCTGGCTGGCCAATGACCCGGACAAGGCCATGTCGGCGGCCGAGCAGGCCTATCAGGGCGAGGCGGCGACCCATCCGGCGCTGCGCCGGCAGTATCCGGACTTCGCCGCCTTGCTGGCCGACGAGGAATTCGACGGCTGGTGCCAGACCCTCTATGCACCGGTGCACACCGCCGGCTGGCAGGTGGTGGGCGGGGAGGGGCAGGCATGAGTCAGCGTCCGCTCGCCCTGCGCTTTCCGTTGCAGGGCAATCAGCTGATCGAGGCCAGTGCCGGAACGGGCAAGACCTTCACCATCTCCGCACTCTATGTACGTCTGGTGCTGGGCCACGGTACGCCCGAGACGGCCTTCGGCCGCGAACTGCTGCCGCCCCAGATCCTGGTGGTGACCTTTACCGAGGCCGCCACCCAGGAATTGCGCGATCGTATTCGCCATCGCCTGGCCGAGGCGGCGCGCTTCTTTCGCGACGAGATCGCCGCGCCCGATCCGCTGCTCGCCGAGTTGCGCGAGGACTTTCCGGTCGAGGGCTGGGCCGATTGCGCCCGGCGCCTGGACATCGCCGCCCAGTGGATGGACGAGGCGGCCGTCTCCACCATCCACAGCTGGTGCCAGCGCATGCTGCGCGAGCACGCCTTCGACAGCGGCAGTCTCTTCGTGCAGAACCTGGAGCAGGACCAGAGCGAGCTGCTCGCCCAGGTGGTGCGCGACTACTGGCGACGCTTTTGCTACCCCCTGGAAGGCGAGGCGCTGGACTGGGTCATCGAGCACTGGGGCGAACCCCGCGCCCTGGCCGCGCGCCTGCGACCCTTGCTGAGCGAAGCACTGGGCGCGCCCCAGGGCGAGCCCGCCGCCTTGCTGGCCATCGCCCTGACGGAGCGTCGCGAGCGGTTGGCACGGCTCAAGGCGCCCTGGGCCCAGTGGGCGGAAGAGGTGCGTGACCTCTGCCAGGCCGGCTGCGACGCCAAGGTGGTCGACGGCCGCAAGTTGCAGAAGCGATTCTTCGGGCCCTGGTGCGACAAGCTGGTCGCCTGGGCGGACAACCCCACCAGCGAGGACCTGGATATCGGCACCGGCTTTACCCGGCTGACCGAGGAGGGCTTCGCCGAGGCCTGGACCAAGGCCAGTCCGCCGGGTCATCCGGCCCTGGCGGCCATGGCGCGCCTGCCCGGGCAACTGGCCGAGCTGCCCAGCCCGGAGGTGCCGCTGCTGGAGCACGCGGCGGCCTGGGTGCAGCAGAAATTCGAGCGCGAGAAGCTGCGTCGCGCCGAGCTGGGTTTCGACGACATCCTCACCCGCCTGGATCGGGCGCTGCAGGCCGATGGCGCCGGCGCGCGGCTGGCGGCGCTGATCCGCGAGCAATTCCCGGTGGCGCTGATCGACGAATTCCAGGACACCGACCCGGTGCAGTACCGCATCTTCAGCAGCGTCTATGGCGCGGGCGAGGGCACCGGGCTGTTCCTGATCGGCGATCCCAAGCAGGCCATCTATGCCTTCCGCGGCGCCGACATCCATACCTATCTGCAGGCGCGGCGCGCCAATGCCGGCCACCTGCACTCGCTGGACACCAACTTCCGTTCCACCGCCGCCATGGTCGAGGCGGTCAACCAGGTGTTCGCCCATGGCGAGGCCACGGCCCCGCGGGCGGCCTTCCTGTTCCGCCAGGGCGAGGACAATCCGGTGCCCTTCGAGCCGGTCCGCGCCCAGGGGCGGCGTGAAGTGCTGGAGATCGAAGGCACGCCGGGTGCGGCCCTGAACTTCTGGCAGTTGGCCGGAGACGAGCCCCTGGCCGGCACCGCCTATCGCGCCACCCTGGCCGAGAGCACCGCCAGCGAGATCGTCCGGTTGCTGAGCCTGGCCGCCGAGGCCAAGGCCGGCTTTCGGCGCGAGGACGGCGAGCTCACGCCGTTGCGGCCGGCCGACATCGCCATCCTGGTACGCGCCGGCAGCGAGGCCCAGGCGGTACGCCAGGCGCTGGTACGGCGCGGGGTGCGCAGCGTCTATCTGTCGGACAAGGATTCGGTGTTCACCGCCCAGGAGGCCCGCTGCCTGCTGGACTGGCTCAAGGCCTGCGCCGAGCCCGATGTGGATCGCCGGCTGCGCGCGGCCCTGGGCAGCCTGACCCTCGACCTGCCCTTGGCCGAACTGGATGCCCTCAACCACGACGAGCAGGCCTGGGAGGCGCGGGTGCTGCAATTCCGCGGCTATCGCCAGCTCTGGCGCGGCCAGGGCGTGCTGCCCATGCTGCGCCGCCTGCTGCAGGACTTCCGCCTGCCGCAGCGGCTGATGGCCCGCGCCGACGGCGAGCGGGTGCTGACCAATCTGCTGCACCTCGCCGAACTCCTGCAGCGTGCCGCCGGCGAGCTGGATGGCGAGCAGGCGCTGATCCGCCACCTGGCCGAGCAACTGGCCGCCCAGGGCGCCGCCGACGAGCAGATCCTGCGCCTGGAAAGCGACGCCGAGCTGGTCAAGGTGGTGACGGTGCACAAGTCCAAGGGCCTGGAATATCCCCTGGTGTTCCTGCCCTTCGCCTGCGCCTATCGCGCCGAAGAAGGCACGACCCTGCCGCTGCGCTATCACGATGACCAAGGCCAGCTGCGCCGCACCTTCAAGCCCTCCGCCGAGGAACTGGCCCGCGCCGACGACGAGCGCCTGGCCGAAGACCTGCGCCTGCTCTATGTCGCCCTGACCCGGGCCCGCCATGCCTGCTGGGTCGGGGTGGCCGATCTCAAGCGCGGGCGCAGCAAGGAATCCGGCTTCGCCCGCAGTGCCCTCGGCTACCTGGCCACCGGCGGCGAGCCCCTGGCGAGTTCGGCGGCCCTGGGCACCGCCCTGACCACCCTGATCGGCGCCCAGCCCGATACCCTTATCCTGCCGCTCCCCGAAGCCAGTCCGGCACGCCTGCCCGAAGCCCGCGAAGCGCCGGTGACCCTCAAGGCGCTGACGGCGCGTCGGGCGGCCCGCGAGGACTGGTGGATCGCCTCCTACAGCGCCCTGCGCATCGGTACGCGCCTGGGCGAGGCGCGGGAAGAGGGCCCGTTCAATCTGGAGCTGGACCTGGATACCCCGGCGGCCCAGAAGCTGTTCGACGACGACCGCCTCGCTCCCGACGAGGCCCGCCAGCCCGCAGCCGGTGAAGACCTGCATCGCTTTCCCCGCGGCCCCGGCCCGGGCACCTTCCTGCACAGCCTGCTGGAGTGGGTCGGCGAGGAAGGCTTCACCGCCATCCAGGCGGCGCCCGAGCGGCTGGACGACCTGATCGCCCGGCGTTGCCAGCGGCGCGGCTGGAATCACTGGATTCCCATCCTGCAGGGCTGGCTGCGCCAGTTGCTGGCGCTGCCGCTGCCCCTGCCGGGGGGCAGCCAGCGCCTGGGCGAACTGGCGCGCTACCAGGTGGAAATGGAATTCTGGTTCGCCACCCATGGCGTCGATCTGGAGCGGCTGGATGACCTGGTGCGGCGTGGCACCCACGGCGGCCAGGCGCGGCCGATGCTGGAGCCGGGGCAGCTCAACGGCCTGTTCAAGGGCTTCATCGATCTGGTCTTCGAACACGAGGGGCGCTATTTCGTGGTGGACTACAAGTCCAACTGGCTGGGCGCCGAAGCCGGCGCCTATACCCGCGCGGCCATGGAGGAGGCCGTCCTGGCCAAGCGCTATGACCTGCAGTACGTGCTCTACAGCCTGGCCGTGCACCGGCTGCTCAAGGCGCGGCTGCCCGACTATAGCTACGAGCGCCACTTCGGCGGCGCCGTCTACCTCTTCCTGCGCGGCTGCGATCCGGCCGGCCACGGCGTCTTCGTCGAGCGGCCCGCCCAGGCGCTGATCGAGACCCTAGATCTGTTGTTCAGCGGTGCGGAGAATGCCCATGTCTGATTTCAGCCCCGCCACCGAACGGCTGCTGCGCCTGGCGTCCCTGGCCCAGGAGCGCCCGCTTGCTCCGCTCGAACGGCGGGACGACCTCTTTCGCCTGCTGGAACTCTGGGTGCAACGCGGCTGGTTGCGCCAGGTAGACCGGGCCTTCACCGGCTTTCTCGGCGAACTCGAACCCCAGGGCGACTCGGCGGTGCTCTTGGCCGCGGCCCTGGCCAGCCATCAGCTCGGCCATGGCCATGTCTGCCTGGATCTCGCCGCCACGCTGCGCAATCCCGATGCCGCCCTGTCGCTGCCGCCCGAGGGCGACGAGGCGCGCGCTTCGCTCTTGCCGTCGCAACTGCTGCATGGCCAGACCCTCGAGGCCTGGCAGCGGGCGCTGCTGGCCAGCGACCTGGTCGATGGCGACGGCAGCTGTCCAGAACGACCGCTGGTGCTGGGTGGCGAGCGCCTCTACCTGCGTCGCTACTGGAATTACGAACGCGCGGTGGCGGCCAGCCTGCGCCAGCGCCTGGCCACCCCCGAGCCGCTGCCGGCGGATCTCGCCGAACGCCTCGACCGGCTGTTTCCGCCGGATCCCGCCGCGGACGGCGAACCCGACTGGCAGAAACTGGCCTGCGCCCTGGCGGTGCGCGGCGCCTTCAGCATCGTCACCGGTGGCCCCGGCACCGGCAAGACCACCACCGTGGTCCGCCTGCTGGCGCTGCTCCAGGCGCCCGCGGTGGCGGCCGGTCGTCCCTTGCGCATCCGCCTGGCCGCACCGACCGGCAAGGCGGCCGCGCGCCTCACCGAGTCCATCGGCGGCCAGGTCAGTCGCCTGCCGGTGGATGAGGAGCTGCGCCGGCACATCCCCACCGGGGTGACCACGGTGCACCGGCTGCTGGGCAGTCGGCCCAATACCCGCCATTTCCGCCATCACCGCGGGCATCCCCTGCCGCTGGACGTGCTGGTGGTGGACGAAGCCTCGATGATCGACCTGGAAATGATGGCCAGCCTGCTGGCGGCCCTGCCGCCGCGGGCGCGCCTGGTGCTGCTGGGTGACAAGGATCAGCTGGCTTCGGTGGAGGCGGGCGCGGTGCTGGGTGATCTCTGCCGTGATGCCGAAGCCGGACGCTACAGTCCGGCAACCCGCGCCTGGCTGGAAGCCGTGAGTGGCCAGTCGCTGGCCCAGACGGCCCTGGCGGTCGGCGACGACCAGGCTGACGCCCTGGCGCAGCAGGTGGTGATGCTCAGGCGCTCACGGCGTTTCGGCGCCGGCAGCGGGATCGGCCAGCTGGCCCGCCGGGTCAATGCCCAGGACGGCCAGGGTGCTCAGCAGGTGCTGGTCGACGGCGGCTATGCCGATCTCCATCGGGTGCTGCTCAAGGGGCCGGAGGATCGCGCCCTGGAACGCCTGGTGCTGGAGGGACGCGGGCGCGCCCGGGGCTATCGTCATTATCTCGAGGTCCTGCAGGGGACGCGGCCCCAACTGGATACCGTCCTGGAGGATCCCGCCTGGACGCTCTGGGCCGGCCAGGTATTGGCCGCCTTCGACGACTTCCAGCTGCTCTGCGCCGTGCGCAAGGGCCCCTGGGGTGTGGAAGGCCTCAACCTGCGCATCGCCAGCGCCCTGCTGGCGGCCGGCCTGCTCGCGGGCGAGCACGGCTGGTACGAAGGCCGTCCGGTGCTGGTGACGCGCAACGACTACAGCCTGGGGCTGATGAATGGCGACATCGGCATCACCCTCTGCCTGCCGGATGCCAACC
This sequence comes from Pseudomonas oryzihabitans NBRC 102199, assembly GCF_000730625.1. Lineage (GTDB taxonomy): Bacteria > Pseudomonadota > Gammaproteobacteria > Pseudomonadales > Pseudomonadaceae > Chryseomonas > Chryseomonas oryzihabitans. The sequence continues at coordinate 176,425 of NZ_BBIT01000014.1, forward strand.
AGCCGGGGCGCAAGGTCCTGCGGGTCGCCTTTCCCCGCGGCGATGGCAGCGGCGGTCTGAGATTCGTCCTGCCCAGCCGGTTGGCGGCGGTGGAGACGGTGTTCGCCATGACCGTGCACAAGTCCCAGGGCTCGGAATTCGCCCACACCGCGCTGCTGCTGCCCGAGCAGCTCAGTCCGGTGCTGACCAAGGAGCTGGTCTATACCGGCATCACCCGGGCGCGCGATGATTTCACCCTGATCGAGGCCCGGAGCGGCATCTTCGCCGAGGCGGTGGCCCGTCGGGTCCGCCGCGTCAGCGGCCTGGACCTGGATTTGCGAAACACTGTGTAAATGTACAGATAACTGCTGGACGCTCCCCTCGCGCCTGCCTAAGGTGAGGGGAGCCGTCCGCGATGAGAGCGCCATGACTTCCCTGCCTTTCGTTTCCCTTGTGCTTCCCCTGTTGCTGCTGGCCGGCTGGGCGGGTTCGGCCATCTGGCTGACCGGGCGCCAGCGCTATCTGCAACAGCAACTCGACAGCGCCGCCGAGCGCTACGACATGCTGCGCGACGACCTGCAACGCGCCGAGCTGGCCAACGGTCGCCAGGTGGTGGAGCTGGGCGCCGAGCGCGAGCGCACCGCCGCCCTGCAACGCCAGCTGGAGGCCAATCGCGAGCTGGAAGCCGAGTTGCGCCAGCAGACCCGCCAAGCGCAGTTGCAGGCCGCCGAACAGCACGCCCTGGCCGAGGCCACCCGCGCCCAGCTGCAGGGCATCCAGGAGCAGCTCGCCGAGGTGCGCGAGCGCCAGCACCGCGAGCAGCAGCTGCATGCCGAGGTGCAGGAACGCCATGCGCGCCTGACCGAAGAACACGCGACGCTGAGAACCACCCTGGAGCAGAAGGAAGAGCACTTCCAGGCGCAGCAACAGCTGCTGCGCGAGAGTCGCGAGCAACTCAAGCTGGAATTCGAGCAACTGGCCGGACGCATCTTCGACGCCAAGGGCCAGGCCTTCGCCCAGCACAGCCAGCAATCCCTGGATGCGCTGCTGCGGCCCTTCCGCGAGCAGATCGAGGGTTTTCGCGCCAAGGTCGAGGACATCCACCACAAGGATGTGCAGCAGCAGGCGGCCCTCGGCCAGCAACTGCTCGACCTCAAGGAGCTCAACCGCCAGATCACCCAGGAGGCCCACGACCTGGCCACCGCCCTGCGCGGCCAGAAGAAGGCCCAGGGCAACTGGGGCGAACTCATCCTGGAAAACGTGCTGGAACGCTCCGGCCTGCGCGAGGGGCGCGACTTCGTCCGCGAACGCAGCTTCACCACCGAGACCGGCCGCCGGCGACCGGACGTGCTGGTCCATCTGCCACAGAAGAAGCACCTGGTGGTGGACGCCAAGGTGTCGCTCAACGCCTATACCCGCTACGTCAACAGCGAAGACGAGGGCGAGCGGCGCCTGGCCCTGGGCGAGCACGTGCGCGCCGTGGGCGAGCGCATCCGCGAACTGGCCGACCGCGAATACTTCAGCCTGCCGGGGCTGAATTCGCCGGAGATGGTCTTTCTGTTCATCCCCATCGAATCGGCCTTCGTCGAGGCGCTCAAGGCCGACGAGAGCCTGTTCCAGCGCGCCATCGAGCAGAATGTCCTGGTGGCGACGCCGACCACCCTCCTGACCAGCCTCAACATCGTCCGCCAGCTCTGGCGCTTCGAAGACCAGAATCGCCACACCGCCGAACTGGCCGAGCGCGCGGGCAAGGTCTACGACAAGCTGCGCACCTTTCTCGGCAGCATGGACGGCATCGGCAAGAGTCTGGACAAGGCCGGCGAAGCCTATCGCAAGGCCTGCGGCCAACTGGTGGGCGGGCCGGGCAACCTGGTCAAGCAGGTGGCCGACTTCAAGGAGCTGGGCGTGGCGGTACGCACCGAGCTGGACGGCCAGTGGACCGAGCGCGCGGAACTGGAGCTGACGATGGTCGAGCTGGAAGCTGCGGCCGAGTCTTCCGACCGGGACTGATTCGCGCAGACCTGGCAGGAGAGCCGGAGCTCCGCCTGGACGATTCCGGGCGGAGGGCGGTACGCCTGACCGGTGCGCCAGGCGCACCGGTCAGGACAGTAGGGCTTAGTGGTGCTCGCGGGTGGCGCGGAATTTGATCTCCGGCCAGCGCTCTTCCATCAGCGCCAGGTTGACCCGGGTCGGTGCCAGGTAGGTGAGGTGACCGCCGCCATCCACCGCCAGGTTCTCGAACGCCTTGTTCTTGAAGTCTTCGAGCTTCTTCTTGTCGTCGCATTCGATCCAGCGCGCCGACCAGACGTTGATGGCCTCGTAGGCGCACTCTACCTTGTATTCTTCCTTCAGGCGGCTGGCGACCACGTCGAACTGCAGCACACCCACCGCGCCGAGCACGATGTCGTTGTTGCGCTCGGGGAAGAACACCTGGGTGGCGCCTTCCTCGGCCAGTTCCTGCAGACCCTGGCGCAGCTGCTTGGATTTCAGCGGATCCTTGAGGCGCACGCGGCGGAACAGTTCCGGGGCGAAGTGCGGGATACCGGTGAAGCCCAGGGCTTCGCCTTCGGTGAAGGTGTCGCCGATCTGGATGGTGCCATGGTTGTGCAGGCCGATGATGTCGCCGGCGAAGGCCTCGTCCAGGTGCTCGCGCTCGCTGGAGAAGAAGGTCAGGGCGTCGGCGATCTTCAGATCCTTCTTGATGCGCACATGGCGCAGTTTCATGCCCTTCTCGTACTTGCCCGAGCAGATGCGCATGAAGGCGATGCGGTCGCGGTGCTTGGGATCCATGTTCGCCTGGATCTTGAACACGAAGCCGGAGAACTTCTCTTCCACCGGCTCCACTACCCGCTCGTGAGCGGCGCGCGACAGCGGGCGCGGAGCCCAGTCGACCACGGCGTCGAGCACCTGGTCGACGCCGAAGTTGCCCAGCGCGGTACCAAAAAATACCGGGGTCATCTCGCCGCGCAGGAAGGCCTCGCCATCGAATTCGTGGCAGGCGCCCTGGACCAGCTCCAGCTCCTCGACGAAGCGCTCGTAGAGATCGCCCAGGTGCGCGCGGGCCTCGTCGGAGTCCAGCTTGTCGATGGTCTTGGTGGCGATGCGCTCGTGGCCATGGCCGGGGGTATAGACGTAGATGCGGTCGTCCGAGAGGTGATAGACGCCCTTGAAGTCGCGATAGCTGCCGATCGGCCAGGTGATGGGCGCGGCCTTGATCTTGAGCACCGCCTCGATCTCGTCGAGCAGTTCGATGGGATCGCGGATGTCGCGGTCGAGCTTGTTTATGAAGCTGACGATGGGCGTGTCGCGCAGGCGGCAGACGTCCATCAGGGCGATGGTGCGGGGTTCGACGCCCTTGCCACCGTCGAGCACCATCAGCGCCGAGTCCACCGCGGTCAGGGTGCGGTAGGTGTCTTCGGAGAAGTCCTCGTGGCCGGGGGTATCGAGCAGGTTGATCATGTGCTCGCGATAGGGGAACTGCATCACCGAGGTGGTGATGGAGATGCCGCGCTGCTTTTCCATCTCCATCCAGTCGGAGGTCGCGTGCCGGTCGGATTTGCGCGACTTCACCGTACCCGCGACGGCGATGGCCTGGCCCATCAGCAGCAGCTTTTCGGTGATGGTGGTCTTGCCCGCGTCGGGGTGGGAAATGATGGCGAAGGTACGGCGCTTGGCGACTTCGGCGGCCTGGGTGGTCATGGATGAACCTGGGCGAGAGCGAAAAAAGAGGGGGCGGAGTATAGCAGAGGGCGGCCCCACCGGCTTGAGGTCGGTAGGGCTGCACCAGGCGCCGCTCAGCGCTGCGGCTGGATGTTGCCGTCGCAGCAGGGTGGGGTGCGTTTGCGGCGCACCAGACGCTTGCCCAGCGCCATGCCCGGGACCTCGATGTATCTGTGGGTCAGGCAGGCGAAGGCGAAGACCACCGCCAGTTCCACCACCACCACCAGGTTGTCCAGCAAGACGCTGCCGGTGGCGATGTAGCGGATCATGAAGGGCAGCGGGGCGTCATGGGAGGGCGCCACCACCGTGAGGTCCTGGTGCAGCAACTTGCCCAGCACGATGAAAGCGCTCTTGACCACGAAGATCACTGCGGCGTGGCACAGGTAGATCGAATAGGACAGTACCCCCAGGCGCACGAAGAGGCCGTGATGCAGCACGCTGGAGACCAGGCCGCGCTCGAAGGCGAAGGTGAGGATGGTGACGCAGAACACCAGGGTCGCCAGCACGCCCTTCTTGGGTACCGGTAGATCGGAGGTCATCACCGCGGCACCGGCGATCAGGCAGGCCAGTTCCAGCAGGGTGCCACCGAATTGTCCGCCGTTGTGCTGCTTGATCCAGACATAGAGGCGATAGGTGCAGGCGCCGGCGAAAAAGCACGACAGCCCGCGAAAGATTTCGGTCTTCAGCGGCAGGAAGGGAAACAGCAGCTGCACGAAGGCCAGCAGGGCGATCGCCAGGAACCACTGGCGCTGATGACCCTGGCCCTTGAGCACCAGCAGGCCGAAGATCAGATAGAGGTAGAACTCGATGCTGATGCTCCAGGATGGGTAGTTGAAGGAGCCGGTGATGGCCTGGCCCAGCCAGGATTGCAGCAGCAACAGATTGGGCAGGAATTGCTCGGGCGCGGTGGCGCCGCTGAACGCCGGATCGTTGAAGCCGACTCCCAGTTTTTCCGCCAGCAGGCGACCGCACTCCAGCAGCACATAGAGACCCAGCATGGCCAGATGCAGAGGCAGGATCCGCGTCGCGCGACTGATGGCGAAGTCGCGATAATCGTCCAGGGTGCGCAGCCGGCTCTCATAGGTGTGCATGAGCACGAAGCCGCTGAGCACGAAGAAGAACTCGACGAACAGGTAGGCGTTGGCGATCAGCGGATTTTCCGAGGCGGCCTGAGCGACATAGGTGTGAAACAGCACGACGGCGACGGCCAACAGACCGCGAAAGCTATCCAAAGCGACAAATCTTTCCATGGGATATCCCTGAGGGTGCGGCAAGAAGAGGCGAACGGATGCAGCGCTGCCGTTAGGGGGAAAGAGCGGAGGGGTAGTGCGGGAACGTGAAAGCTGACATGGCATCCTGGCTCTTGTGCGTCGCAAGCTTCTTAATAGTCGAACTATTACTTGCTGTTACATTTTGATCGCCAAAATCCAGCAAGTTCTTGCTAGGCCGTCCCTGGCCCGGCGTTTTGTGATTGCAGTCACCGATTTCCAGACAAGTTGTCACCTGACTGCAAGAAGGCGCCGCTCGTGCTGCCTGGCGGCGCTTCGCTCAGCGGGGACCCAGGGTCTGGCAGTCGGCCGGCTTCACGTACTTTTGCAGCACCTTCCATTGTGGGCGGGGCTTGCCCTTGACCGGTTCGATCGCCAGCGGATAGTCGCCCCAGTTGGGGCCGGCTGCCCAGTACATGGCCGGGATGCATTCCTGGCGCAGCCGCGCCAGCAGGCGGTCCATGGCGGCCAGCCAGCGGGGGTCGTTGTCCGGCACGCCGAATTCGCCGATGTGACCGCGCTTGCCGTGCTGCTTGAGCCAGGTGATGAAGGGCTCGACCCGGCGGATGCCGACATCGGGATCGAAGTCGGTCATGCCCTTCTTGAGGTACTTGCCGCCACCGTCATTGTCGAAATAGACGTGCGCCGAATAGATCAGGTTGTCGACCGGATCCTTGAGACCGAGCAGCTTGGCGTTGTAGCGCGGCCAGAGATAGCTGCTGGACCAGCCATTGCCTTCGATCAGGAGCGGACGCGCCCGATCCACCTCGCGCACCGCGTCGATACCGTGCTGGGCGGCCACCGGCCATTGCTCCACGGCATCGTGGGGCTCGTTCATGATGTCGTAGGCGGCCAGGGCGGGGTGCTCGTGCCAGCGCTGGGCGATCCGGCGCAGGACATCGGCATAGGCCGGATAGGGCACCGCCGCGCTGCCGATGACCTGGCCGCGGTATCTCATGTAGTTGTGCAGATCCAGGATCACGCTCATGCGATAGCGCTTGGCGTTGTCCAGGGTCTGGTCGATCAGCTTGGCGTAGGCGGGATCCAGGGGTTGTCCCAGCGTGGGCTGGAGGCGCTCCCAGATGACCGGGAAGCGGATCACCCGAATGCCCTTGGCCGCCCAGCGTCGGTAATGGCCGGCGTCGGGAAAGAAGTAGTTGGTTCCCGGTTTGCCCGGCAGTACGTGGGGCGCGAACCCGGCGCCGGAAAAATTCAGGCCGACCAGATCGGTGGGGAAGTCCCGTGTGGCGGCCTGGGCGACCGGCATGGCAGCCAGACTGCAAAGCAGGGTGAACAATAGGGTGAGCTTGGATTTCAGGCGTAGCGTCATCGGCAAGGTCCCGGACAGTGACGGAAGACGTAGGAACGTCGGGCGGTCGTGGCCCGATCCGCCATGAGGCCTGAAGAGACGCCGGGAAGTTGCAGTGCAAGGCTCAGAAGGTGCGCCAGACAACGTTAATGTCGGGCGAAAACCGCGGAAATGCGAGCTGGGTAGACTGGCGGGCAGCTTGGAGCGGGACGCCGCGGCGGCTGGATCCGGGCAGCGCGGCCCCTAGGCAGGGCAGGAAGAAGGGTAGCGCGGGTAATGAACTGCCTGTGACTGCTTTCCATCTTTATATGGCGCAGGCAGGTCATTCGAAAGCGGTCTTTAGCGACGCAGGCAGATCCCAGCCCACTGCTCGGCTTCGCGGCGGGCCGAGGCCTCGTCGCTGAATTCGGCGATCAGGCCGCCGTGCGCATACACCACCACCCAATTTTCCACCTTGGGTTGCAGCAGCATTACGGGGGCAGAGGAGAGAACAGCGGAGTCCAACGATGCACAAGCCGTCATGTCATTCATAACGTTCCCTTTGAAGTTAGCTCGGTGAATAGTCTGTTTTTATAGCGGTTCCAGAAATGGCGCTTGGTGCTATCACTGGGCCACCTATTGACCTTGGTATGGCTGAATGATCCCTCAAAGCGTCAGCCATTCGTCGGCATGATAAAGGGGTGCCAAAACCCCGTCACCGCACTGGCTCACAGAAAGATGTTTCAGTTATGACCGTACGTCAGCTGAGCTGTGTGCCGCTCCACGAAACCGCCGTGGCTTGCCCCGGCATCCGTGACAGGCGTCGCGCTGGTACTGCAAAGCAGATAACAGTAAGCGTATTAAATTTATCGTCACATATTCGCCGAGGGCTCTAGCGCGCGACTCTCGCTTTTTGCCGGCTGTCCGGGCCTCTCGGCCGGGCCTTTCACCCTGTCAAGACGTCCCGCTTTGCATGATCGGGTTGGCATTGAGCGAGTCTATTGGGTTAGCCTGAAAAGGAGCTGGCGAACTATCGACTGCGATGGACGTCAATCTCTTCGGTCGAGACAAGGCGCCATGTCGTTCCCCCGGAGCGACACCCAAGGGCTAGGCAGATCCGAGATCCGCAGTGCCCCGTTGGTCCAGCCGGCATACCCGCCATGCCCTGCTGTGTCTCGACCCTGAACCCGGACAGCCGTCCTGCGCCTCGCCCCCGTGCGAGGTCCGCACTCGGAAGGCATGCGGCCTGTCCGCCCGTTGAAGGAGCCTGACATGGCGAAGTTCAAGACCCTCCTGCTCGGCACGGCCGTGGGAGGGGTGATCCTGGCACTGCTGGTGCACTGGATCGGTATGGATACGCTGCGTACCTATCGCGCAGACCTCTGGTTCTATCTCCAGGCTCATCTCTATCTGGTAGCCGTCTCCATGGTCCTGGCCCTGCTGGTAGGCATCCCCGCCGGGGTGCTGCTGAGTCGGCCAGCCTTCGCCCGCAGCGCCGAGCGCTTCATGCAGGTGTTCAACATCGGCAATACCGTGCCGCCGCTGGCGGTGCTGGCCATCGCCCTGGGCATCGTCGGCATTGGCGATGGGCCGGCGATCCTGGCGCTGTTCCTAGCCTCGCTGCTGCCCATCGTGCGCAACACCTACGAGGGGCTGAAGAACGTGCCGGCCTCGCTCAAGGAGGCCGCCACCGGCATCGGCATGACCCCCACCCAGGTGCTGACCAAGGTGGAGCTGCCCAATGCCGTGCCCATCATCATCGGCGGGGTGCGGGTCGCCCTGGCGATCAACGTCGGCACCACGCCGCTGGTGTTTCTCATCGGCGCCAACAGCCTGGGCAGCCTGATCTTTCCCGCCATCGCCCTGGAAAACCAGTCGCAGCTGTTGCTGGGCGCCGCCGCTACGGCGCTGCTGGCGCTGCTGCTGGACGGCCTGGTGCTGCTCGCCAGTCGCCTCTGGCTGGAACGCGGCCTGGCCCGCTAAGGAGACGAGATGAAGAAGTTGCTTATCGCCCTGGGCGCCGCCTGGTTCGGACTGACGCTGGCCAGCGCTGCCCAGGCCGATCCGATCCGCATCGGCGCCAAGGTCTTTACCGAGCAGGCCATCCTCGCCGAACTCACCGGGCAGTATCTGTCCCGCCACGGCTATCAGCCGGAGATCGTCGGCGGCCTGGGCAGCACCATCGCCTGGAATGGCGTGAAGAACGCCCAGCTCGACCTCACCTGGGAATACACCGGCACCTCCCTGGTGGCCTACAACCATGTCACCGAACGACTGGACAAGGAGGCCTCCTACCAGCGGGTCAAGCAGCTGGACGCCAAGGTCGGTCTGGCCTGGCTGGCGCCCACCCGCTTCAACAATACCTATGCCCTGGCGTTGCCGGAGAAGATCGCTCGACAGCATCCCGAGCTGAACAGCATCAGCGACCTGGCCGGACTGCTCAAGGCCGAGGCCGGCAAGCAGCACCTCACCGCGCTGGACATCGAATTCGCCAACCGCTCCGATGGCCTCGCCGGCCTGGTCAAGGCCTATGGCCTGAGCTACACCCGGGACGACATCCGCCAGATGGACCCGGGCCTGGTCTACACCGCCCTGCGTAACGGCCAGGTCTTCACCGGCCTGGTCTACACCACCGACGGCCGCCTGGACGCCTTCAGGCTCAAGGTGCTGGAAGACGACAAGGGCTATTTCCCCGACTACACCGCTGCCCCTGTGGTCAACGCCAAGTATCTGGAAAAGCACCCGGATCTCGCCGAGCTGCTGAGGCCCCTGGCGGAAAGCCTGGACCAGGCCACCATGCGTCAGCTCAACGCCAAGGTGGACATCGAGCGGCAGACGCCGGCCCAGGTGGCCCGCGACTTCCTCGCCCAGCACCCCCTAGACGGAGGGCAATGACCCATGGATTTCGTCACCTCCTTCAATCACATCGACTGGCTGCAGGTCCTCGAACTGACTCGCCAGCACATCACCCTGGTGGGGATCGCCGTAACCCTGGCGATCCTGGTGGGCGTGCCCCTGGGCATCCTCATGACCCGCTATCCCTGGCTGGCCGGACCGCTGCAGGCGGTGGCCACGGTGGTCATGACGCTGCCCTCCATCGCCCTGTTCGGGCTGCTGCTGCCGTTCTATTCCAAGTTCGGCCAGGGCCTCGGTCCGCTGCCGGCCATCACCGCGGTGTTCCTCTATTCGCTGCTGCCGATCCTGAGAAACACCTACCTGGCGCTGACCAGCGTCGAGCCGGGCATCCGCGAGGCGGGTGCCGGTATCGGCATGACCTTCTGGCAGCGCCTGCGCATGGTCGAACTGCCCATCGCCCTGCCGGTGATCCTGGCCGGGGTGCGCACCGCCGTGGTCATGAACATCGGCGTCATGACCATCGCCGCCACCATCGGCGCCGGCGGCCTGGGCGTGCTCATCCTCACCTCCATCAGTCGCAGCGACATGGCCACCCTCATCGTCGGCGCGGTGCTGGTCAGCCTGCTGGCCATCGTCGCCGACCTCGTCCTGCAGTGGCTGCAACGCCGCCTCACCCCGCGCGGCCTGCGCAGCGCCCCTTAAGGAGTCCCAGATGATCGAACTCGACCGCCTGACCAAGACCTTCAAGCAGCACGGCAAGGACGTGACCGCGGTGGACGCCGTGAGCCTCACCGTGGAGGAGGGCCAGATCTGCGTCTTCCTCGGCCCCTCCGGCTGCGGCAAGACCACCACCCTGAAGATGATCAACCGCCTGATCGAGCCCACCTCGGGCCGGGTGTTGATCAATGGCGAGGACACCACCGGCATCGACGAGGTGACCCTCAGACGCCATATCGGCTACGTGATCCAGCAGATCGGTCTATTCCCCAACATGACCATCGAGGAAAACATCACCGTGGTGCCCAAGCTCTTGGGCTGGGACAAGAAGAAGTGCCGCGAGCGCGCCACCGAGCTGATGAGCATGGTGCAGCTCGATCCCAAGCAGTACCTGTCACGCTATCCGCGCGAACTGTCCGGTGGCCAGCAGCAGCGCATCGGCGTGATCCGCGCCCTGGCGGCCGAGGCGCCGCTGCTGCTGATGGACGAACCCTTCGGCGCGGTGGATCCGATCAACCGCGATGCCATCCAGAACGAGTTCTTCCAGATGCAGCGGGCACTGAACAAGACAGTGATCATGGTCAGCCACGACATCGACGAAGCCATCCGCCTGGGTGACAAGATCGCCGTGTTCCGCGGCGGCCGCCTGGTGCAGTTCGACCACCCGGACACCCTGCTGGCCCATCCCAAGGACGACTTCGTCAGCAACTTCGTCGGCCAGGACAGCACCTTGAAGCGTCTCCTGCTGATCCGCGCCGAGGATGCGGCCGACAACGCGCCCTCGATCCAGGCCGAGACCCTGATCGGCGATGCCGTGGAGTTGATGGAGGAGCACGATCGCCGCTACCTGGTGGTGACGGATGCCGCCAACAAGGGCCTGGGCTACGTGCGCCGGCGTGACCTGCGCGGGCAGAGCGGCCCGGTGGCGCCCTTCGTCACCCCGTTCAAGGCCACCGCGGCCTTCGACGAGCACCTGCGCATCCTGCTGTCGCGCATGTACCAGTTCAACAGCTCTTGGCTGCCGGTGCTCAGCGCCGACAACGACTTCCTCGGCGAGGTCACCCAGGAATCCATCGCCGACTACCTCAGCAGTGGTCGGTCGCGCGGCAAGACCACCATCGTCTCGCCGGCGGAGCAGGTGGCGGGGTAGGGCAGGGACTCAGGCGGCGGTCGCAGGGCTGCCGCCTGACGGCCTGAGGCTCAGGGGCGGATCTCGATCAGGGTGCCATCCTTGACCAAGCCCCAGACCTCGCGCATGTCGTGGTTGGTCATGGCGATGCAGCCCTCGGTCCAGTTCAGCGAGTTGAAATACCACTCCGGGTACTCCTCGTCGATGGGGGTGCCGTGCAGCATGATCATGCTGCCGGGACGCACGCCGGCCTGGCTGGCGCGGGCCAGGTCCTCGCGATTGGGATAGGAGATGTGCATGGCCAGGTTGAACTTGTCGCTGGTCTTGCGCCAGTCGATCCAGTAGAAGCCTTCCGGGGTGCGCTTGTCGCCCTCGCGCAACTTGGGGCCGCGGGGATTCTTGCCCAGCGAGATGCGATAGGACTTCATCACGGTATCGCCGCTGAGCAGTTGCAGCTGATTGCGCGACTTGATGACCAGCACCTTGTCGATCAGCGGCGCGGCCGGCTGGCGGATCACCGTGACGCTGGTACTGGCCTGGGCCAGCTGGGGAAGCAACGAACCGCACAGCACATAGCAGAGCGCCAACAACAGGTGCAACGGACGCATGTCGGGTAGATCCTCGGAAGAGCTCAGGCAGGCTTGGGTGCGACCACCATGGGCGCCATGCCTTCATGGCGCAGGGAAAACTCGCCGCGACGGCGGTCGGCGAAAAAGCATTCTAGTGTCCGCTTGATGGTCGGAAAAGCCAGAGACGACCAGGGGATGTCGGCTTCGTCCAGAAGGCGCACGTCGAGGCTTTCCTCGCCGACGCCAAAGCGGCCGTCGACCAGTTCGCCGCGGAACAGCATGTAGATCTGGTCGATATGCGGCAGGTCGAAGAGAGTATAGAGCTCCAGGCCCTGCACGGTCGCGCCGGCTTCCTCGAAGGTCTCGCGGGCGGCGGCCTCGGTGGTGGTCTCGCCGTTTTCCATGAAGCCCGCCGGCAGCGTCCAGTAACCCTTGCGCGGTTCGATGGCGCGCTGGCAGAGCAGCACCTTGCCCTCCCAGGTCGCCAGGCAGCCGGCCACCACCCGCGGATTCTGATAATGCACTGCGCCGCACTGGCTGCAGACCAGGCGCATCCGGTTGTCACCCGCGGGAAGGCGTTCTTCCAGCAGTCCGCCACAGTGATTGCAATGCTTCATGGTTCACCCTCGTTTTGCTGCAGTGTGCCGGGGCGATCCCGGGCCTCGCAAGCGATGGCTGGGCTTGGGATTGCCCGACGGGCGTGCCATGATCCAGGGGATACGATGAGCAAGGGAGAATTCCGGCGTGGATGAGTTGCTCCAGCGCCTGCGTCACTATCAGCCGCGCACCCTGAGCGGCACCGAGAGCTACCAGGAAGCGGCGGTGCTGGTGCCCATCATCCGTGGCGAGCATCCCGAGTTGCTGCTCACCCTGAGGGCCAGCAACCTGTCCACCCACGGCGGCGAGGTGGCCCTGCCGGGCGGCCGGCGCGATCCCGAGGACGCCGATCTGGTCGCCACTGCCCTGCGCGAGGCCGAGGAAGAGGTCGGACTGCCACCGGGCCTGGTGGAGGTGATCGCCCCCCTGAGTCCGCTGGTGTCGCGCTACGGCCTGGCGGTGACCCCCATCGTCGCGCTGATCCCCGATCAGCTCGAATACGTTCCCAGCGAAGCCGAGATCGCCGCGATCTTCAGCGTGCCCCTGCAGTTCTTCTGCGAGGTGCCGCCGGATTACACCCTCAGGGTCGACCACGACGGCCTGCGCTGGCAGGTGCCCAGCTATCAGTATGGCGAGCACCGCATCTGGGGGCTGACGGCGGTGATCATCGTCGAACTGGTCAATCTGCTGTACGACGCCGGTATCGTGCTCAAGGCACCGCCCAGGCGGGATTGAGCGGTATCGGCAAGGTAAAGGCACATGCCAAGTCGGGCATTAACGGGCACAATGCGCGGCCATTCGAGGGAAGCCGCATGACCACCGCCGATTCACCCGTGCGTTCGCCCTGCGTCCATGTCTGTGCCCTGGACGAACAGGACATCTGCATCGGTTGCCAGCGCAGCGCCGCCGAGATCACCCGCTGGATGTCCATGAGCGACAGCGAGCGCCGCGAGGTGCTGCTGCGCTGCAGCGAGCGGGCGCGGGCGGGCGGTGCGGCCTTCCTGACCTGACATCAGCCGGAGAGATCTGTCATGCCCCGTATCGGTACCCCCCTGTCCCCCAGCGCCACCCGCGTGCTGCTCTGCGGCTCCGGCGAACTGGGCAAGGAAGTCGTCATCGAACTGCAGCGCCTGGGCGTCGAGGTCATCGCCGTGGATCGCTACGCCGATGCCCCGGCCATGCAGGTCGCTCATCGCAGCCACGTCATCGACATGCTCGACGGGGCCGCCCTGCGCGCGGTGATCGAGCGCGAGCAGCCGCACTTCATCGTGCCGGAAATCGAAGCCATCGCCACCGCCACCCTGGTGGAGCTGGAAGGCGAGGGCTACACCGTGGTGCCCACCGCCCGCGCCGCCCAGCTGACCATGAATCGCGAAGGCATCCGTCGCCTCGCCGCCGAGGAACTGGGCCTGCCCACCTCGCCCTATCACTTCGCCGACACCTACGAAGACTATGCCGCCGCCGCCGAGGCGCTGGGCTATCCCTGCGTGGTCAAGCCGATCATGAGTTCCTCGGGCAAGGGCCAGAGCCTGCTGCGCAGCGCCGACGAGCTGCAGGCCGCCTGGCAATACGCCCAGGAAGGCGGTCGCGCCGGCAAGGGCCGGGTGATCGTCGAGGGCTTCGTCGACTTCGACTACGAGATCACCCTGCTGACCGTGCGCCACGTCGGCGGCACCTCCTTCTGCGCGCCGGTCGGGCATCGCCAGGTCAAGGGCGACTACCACGAGTCCTGGCAGCCCCAGGCCATGAGCGAGAAGGCCCTGGCCGAGTCCGAGCGGGTCGCCCGCGCGGTCACCGAGGCCCTGGGCGGTCGCGGCCTGTTCGGCGTGGAACTGTTCGTCAAGGGCGACCAGGTCTGGTTCAGCGAGGTCTCCCCGCGGCCCCACGACACCGGCCTGGTTACCCTGATCTCCCAGGATCTCTCCGAATTCGCCCTGCATGCCCGGGCCATCCTCGGCCTGCCGATCCCCACCATCCGCCAGTTCGGTCCCTCGGCCTCGGCGGTGATCCTGGTGGACGGCGATTCGCGGCAGACCGCCTTCGCCAACCTCGGCGCGGCCCTGGCCGAACCCGACACCGCGCTGCGCCTGTTCGGCAAGCCCGAGGTGAAGGGGCAGCGGCGCATGGGCGTCGCCCTGGCCCGCGACGAAAGCATCGAAGCCGCACGGGCCAAGGCCGTGCGTGCGTCCCAGGCGGTGAAGGTCGAGCTGTAAGGCCGGCTGCGCACCACGAAAAAGGGCCCGCGGGGCCCTTTTTCATTGGCTGGAGAGATCTACAGCGACTGGTCGCGCGTCTCGCGCATACAGAGCACCGCCACCAGGCTGATGGCCGCTGCTGCCGAGACATAGCCGCCCACCCAGCTCAGGCCACCGGCCTCCACCAGTTGCTGCGCGGCGTAGGGCGCCAGGGAGGCGCCGAGGATGCCGCCCAGGTTGTAGGCCGCCGAGGCACCGGTGTAGCGCACCCGGGTGGGGAAGATTTCCGGCAGCAGGGCGCCCATGGGACCGAAGGTCATGCCCATGAGAAACAGCTCCAGGGCCAGGAACAGGCCGACCGCCTGACTGGAGCCGTGGGTCAGCAGCGGCTCCATGGCGAAGCCCGACAGCAGGGCGGCGATGGCGCTGGCCGCCAGTACCGGCTTGCGGCCGAAGCGATCGGCCAGCCAGGCCGACAGCGGCGTGGCCAGGGCCATGAACAGCACGGCCACACAGAGCAGGCCGAGGAGTTCCTGGCGGCTGTAGCCGAGATTCTTCACCCCGTAGCTCAGCGAGAACACCGTGGAGATATAGAAGAGGGCGTAGCACACCACCATGCTCAGGGCGCCCAGCAGCACCGCCTTGCCGTGCTTGCCGAAGGTCTCGACCATGGGCAGGCGCAGCTTCTCACGCCGCGCCATGGCCTCGGCGAACACCGGCGTCTCGTGCAGCGACAGCCGCACATAGAGGCCGACCACCACCAGCAGGGCGCTGAGCAGGAAGGGGATGCGCCAGCCCCAGGCGCGGAATTGCTCGTCGTCCAGCAGCAGCGCCAGGGCCAGGAACAGACCGTTGGCCATGAGAAAGCCGATGGAAGGACCGAGCTGGGGAAACATGCCGAACCAGGCGCGCTTGCCGGGCGGGGCGTTCTCGGTGGCCAGCAGCGCCGCGCCGCCCCATTCGCCACCCAAGCCCAGGCCCTGGCCGAACCTCAGCAGGCAGAGCAGGATCGGTGCCCAGACGCCGATGCTGGCGTAGCCGGGCAGGAGGCCGATCAGGGTGGTGGAGATGCCCATCAGCAGCAGCGAGGCCACCAGGGTGGACTTGCGCCCGATGCGATCGCCGAAGTGGCCGAACAGCAGCGAACCCAGCGGCCGCGCCAGGAAGGCGATGCCAAAGGTGATGAAGGCGCTGAGGGTCTGGGCCATGCCCGCGCCCTGGGGAAAGAACACCGGGCCGATCACCAGGGCCGCGGCCGTGGCATAGACGTAGAAGTCGTAGAACTCGATGGCGGTGCCGATGAAGCTGGCGGTGGCCACGCGAGTGGGGGAGTTGCGCGGCACGGAGGTGGGCGCGTCGAAGGCGGCAGCGGTCGTGGACATGCAGGGGTACCGGGCAGTCGTTCTTGTAGGAGGCGTCTGCCGGAGCGGCCCGGTGGGGCAGCGGCTGTCCGAGGATGGGGACGGGCGGGACGACCTGTTATGACGTGCCGGGCGCGAAGCGGCTGTTGGCCGGATCGCGCCGAACGTGGTTCGGTCGCCTGATTATGCAGGTAGTGGAACGACGACTGTCAACGATGCAGGATGAATTCCCGCACCAGCTTGCTGCCGAAATAGGCCAGCATCAGCAGGATGAAGCCCAGCAGCGTCCAACGGATCGCCCGGTGGCCGCGCCAGCCCAGGCGATTGCGCCCCCACAGCAGGATGCCGAACACCACCCAGGCGATGCAGGAGAGCACCGTCTTGTGCACCAGGTGCTGGGCGAACATGTCCTCGACAAAGAACCAGCCGGAGATCAGCGACAGCGACAGCACCACCCAGCCGGCCCAGAGAAAGCCGAATAGCAGGCTTTCCATGGTCTGCAGCGGGGGAAAGCTGCGGATCAGCCCGGACGGGTGCTTGTTCTTGAGCTGGCGATCCTGGATCAGCAGCAGCAGCGACTGCAGCACCGCCAGGGTGAAGAGCCCGTAGGCGATGATCGACAGCAGCACATGCACGACGATCTTGGGCGACACGTCCAGCGGCGTCACGGTGCCCGGTGGCACGAATTCGGCCAGCAGCGCGGTGATGGCACCGAGGGGATAGACCAGCACCAGCAGCGGTTGCAGCGGCATGCGCAGGCAGCCGATCAGCATCAGCGCGATGGCGGTCGCCGAGATCAGGCTGGAGGCGTCGAAGAAGTCCAGGCTCAGGGTCGGTTCGAGGATCAGCTGCAGATAGACGGCCAGGGCGTGGGGCAGCAGGGCCAGGATGCCGGCGCCCAGGACCAGGGGCTTGCTCGACGGCTGTTTGCGCAGCAGGCAACTGCCCTGGTAGAGGGTCGCGAGCAGATAGAGGGCGGCGGCCAGGAGGGTGGGCAGCAGGGCGTGCATGGTCCGGTTTCAGCAGAGCGGAAAGCAGGCGAGTGTGGCACAGACAGGGCGGTACAGAAAGTCTGAGCCGCGCCTTGGCGCCGGCTGGCCAGGCTGGGCGAACCCTGGCCGCCAGCGGGTGGTCCCAAGAGGTACATTTCTTGAAGAGGTCGCGACCATGCTTAAATTTCTCGGCGGTACCATGGGCATCATCTTTCTGATCGGCCTGGTGGTGGTCATCGGCATCTTCTCGCTGATCTTCTGATCCCCTCCCCGCAGGCACCGGCCCTGGCGTCGGTGCCTCGCTCTCCTGCCTTGGCGGCTCGCCGATCCAGGCCCTGCTGACGGTTTCACGCGGTAGCGGCCCTGGCGGCTATCCCTGCTCAGGCGCTCTTTCGTTATACTTGCCGGTCAGCCGCCGTTTCTGCCCTGGATGTCCGCATGTTCGAGAATCTCACAGACCGCCTGTCCCAAAGCCTGCGCCACATTACCGGCAAGGCCAAGCTCACCGAAGACAACATCAAGGACACCCTGCGCGAGGTGCGCATGGCGCTGCTCGAGGCGGACGTCGCCCTGCCGGTGGTCAAGGAGTTCGTCAATCGGGTCAAGGAGCGGGCGGTCGGCACCGAGGTGTCCAAGAGTCTGACCCCGGGCCAGGCCTTCGTGAAGATCGTGCGCGCCGAGCTCGAAGCCATCATGGGCGCGGCCAACGAAGACCTGGCGCTCAACGTCGCGCCGCCGGCGGTCATCCTCATGGCCGGCCTGCAGGGCGCGGGCAAGACCACCACCGCGGGCAAGCTGGCGCGCTTCCTCAAGGAGCGCAAGAAGAAGACCGTCATGGTCGTCTCCGCCGACGTCTATCGTCCGGCCGCCATCAAGCAGCTGGAAACCCTGGCCGGGGAGGTGGGCGTAACCTTCTTCCCCTCCGACATCAGCCAGAAGCCGGTGGAGATCGCCCAGGCCGCCATCCGCGAAGCCAAGCTCAAGTTCATCGACGTGGTCATCGTCGACACCGCCGGTCGCCTGCACATCGATAGCGAGATGATGGCGGAGATCCAGCAGGTCCATGCCGCCACCAAGCCGGCCGAGACCCTGTTCGTGGTCGACGCCATGACTGGTCAGGACGCCGCCAACACCGCCAAGGCCTTCAACGACGCCTTGCCGCTCACCGGCGTGATCCTGACCAAGGTCGACGGCGATGCCCGGGGCGGTGCCGCCCTGTCGGTCCGCCACATCACCGGCAAGCCGATCAAGTTCATCGGCATGGGCGAGAAGAGCGAAGCCCTCGATCCCTTCCACCCGGATCGCGTCGCCTCGCGCATCCTCGGCATGGGCGACGTCCTCTCGCTGATCGAGCAGGCCGAACAGACCCTGGATCGCGAAAAGGCCGACAAGCTGGCCAAGAAGCTCAAGAAGGGCAAGGGCTTCGATCTCGAAGACTTCCGCGACCAGTTGCGCCAGATGAAGAACATGGGCGGCCTGGGTTCGCTGATGGACAAGCTGCCGACCATGATGGGTGGCATGAACATCCAGCAGATGGGCAACGCCCAGGGCGCCGCAGAAAAGCATTTCAAGCAGATGGAAGCCATCATCGACTCCATGACCCCGGCCGAGCGCCGCGATCCGGAGCTGATCAGCGGCTCGCGCAAGAAGCGCATCGCCCTGGGTTCCGGCACCCAGGTGCAGGACGTCGGCCGCCTCATCAAGCAGCACAAGCAGATGCAGAAGATGATGAAGAAGGTCACCGCCAAGGGCGGCATGGCCAAGATGATGCGCGGCATGGGCAGCATGTTCCCCGGCGGCGGCATGCCGAAGATGTGATTTCCGGGTGCCGCCCGTCGCCAGATGGCCGGCATCGGAAAGGGCTCTGCGAGGGGCGTCGGCACCAGTGCTGATGCACCTTCGCGAGCGACGGGGCTCCACCGCTGGAGTCTCCAGGCTGCCGCTATGCCGAGGGTGCCGTTGAAAGCCATTGGCAAACCGGGTAACAGCCCTTAGAATATGCGGCCTTTCGGGCCATGTGGCCCAGTGTGCCCACAGCTACAAGCACCGACTACAGGAACGAAGTTCAATGGTAACCATCCGTCTAGCCCGTGGCGGCTCCAAGAAGCGCCCCTTCTACCACCTGACCGTGACCAACAGCCGCAATGCGCGCGATGGTCGTTTCGTCGAGCGCATCGGTTTCTTCAACCCGGTGGCTAGCGGCGCCGAAATCCGTCTGTCGGTGGACCAAGAGCGCGCCAACTACTGGCTGTCGCAGGGCGCCCAGCCGTCCGAGCGCGTCGCTCAGCTGCTGAAGAGCGCTCAGGCTACCGCCTGAAGACCATGAGTACGCCGACCTCCGCCCCCGACCTGGTGGTCCTGGGCAAGATAGTTTCGGTCTTTGGCGTACGCGGTGAGCTCAAGATCTACTCCTTTACCGATCCGCTCGACAATCTGCTGGACTATCGAACCTGGACGCTGCGGCGCGAAGGCGAGACCCGGCAGGTCAAGGTGCTCGGCGGTCGGATGCACGGCAAGGTCCTGACGGTACGTCTGCAGGGCCTGGACGATCGCGAAGAAGCCCGCCTGATGGCCGGTTTCGAGATCTGCGTGCCGCGCAGCGAATTGCCCCAGCTGGGCGCCGGTGACTACTACTGGCATCAGCTGGAAGGTCTCAAGGTGATCAATCGCGAAGGCCAGTGGCTGGGCGTGGTGGATCATCTGCTGGAGACCGGGGCCAACGACGTCATGGTGGTCAAGCCCTGTGCTGGCAGCCTCGATGATCGTGAGCGTCTGTTGCCTTATCTGCCCGACCAGTACGTGCTGGCGGTGGATCTGGCTAAGGGCGAGATGCAGGTCGACTGGGACGCGGATTTCTGATCCATGCGTATCGATGTCATCAGCCTCTTTCCCGAGATGTTCGAGGCCGTCAGCGCCTATGGCGTAAGCGGTCGCGCGATGAAGCAGGGGCTCCTGGAGCTGACCTGCTACAACCCGCGCAGCTATACCGAGGATCGTCACCAGACCGTGGACGACCGGCCCTTTGGCGGCGGTCCCGGCATGGTCATGAAGATCCAGCCGCTGGAGCGCGCCCTGGCCGATGCCAAGGGTGATTCGGCGGCAAAGGTGATCTACCTGTCTCCCCAGGGTCGCAAACTCGACCAGGCGGCGGTACGGGAACTGGCGCAGGAGGAGCATCTGATCCTCATCGCCGGGCGTTACGAAGGCATCGACGAGCGTTTCATCGAGACGCACGTGGATGAAGAATGGTCGATTGGCGACTATGTGCTGTCCGGCGGTGAATTGCCGGCCATGGTGCTGATCGATGGGGTCACGCGACTGCTGCCTGGAGCCTTGGGGCATGCGGATTCCGCCGAGCAGGACTCGTTTACCGATGGCCTGCTCGATTGCCCGCACTACACCCGACCCGAGGTGTACGAGGGCCGTCGCGTACCCGACGTGTTGCTCAGTGGTAACCACGAGCATATCCGGCGCTGGCGCCTGCAGCAGTCCCTGGGACGCACTGCGGAGCGACGCGCCGATCTTCTGGATGGCCGCTCGCTTTCTGGAGAAGAGCAGAACCTGTTGGCGGAATACCTCCGTCAGCGGAACGATAGTTAGGTATCGATGGCGGGCCGCGGCCTGTCTTAGGAGCAGAGTGACATGACCAACAAAATCATTGCCCAGATCGAAGCTGAGCAGATGAACAAAGAAATCCCGGCGTTCGCCCCCGGCGACACCGTGATTGTCCAGGTTAAGGTGAAGGAAGGCGACCGTCAGCGTCTGCAGGCCTTCGAGGGCGTGGTGATCGGCAAGCGTAACCGCGGCCTGAACAGCGCCTTCACCGTACGCAAGATCTCCAACGGCGTTGGCGTCGAGCGTACCTTCCAGACCTACAGCCCGCTGGTCGACAGCCTGAGCGTCAAGCGTCGCGGTGACGTGCGCAAGGCCAAGCTGTACTACCTGCGCGAACTGTCCGGCAAGGCTGCCCGCATCAAGGAAAAGCTTTCCTGATCGCGGCGTGACCAGAAAAAAGCAGCTTCGGCTGCTTTTTTCGTTTCTGAGGTTCGAGGTAAGACATGACGACCCGCGAAGCGGAAATCCAGCGGCGCACCGCGCTGTCGGAAACCCGGGTGGCCAAGGCGGTCTTCCCGCCCACCACCAATCATCACGACACCCTGTTCGGCGGCACCGCCCTGGCCTGGATGGACGAGGTGTCCTTCATCACCGCGACGCGCTTCTGTCGCAAGCCGCTGGTCACGGTCTCCACCGACCGCATCGATTTCAACCATCCCATTCCCGCGGGCTCCATCGTCGAACTGATCGGCCGGGTGGTGAAGGTCGGCAACACCAGCATCAAGGTGCAGGTGGAGGTCTTCGTCGAAGGCATGCTGGCGGAAGGCCGCGAGCGCGCCATCAATGGCGCCTTCAGCTTTGTCGCCGTCGATGACGAGGGCAAGCCGACGCCGGTGCTGCCCGGATTCGCCGCGTGAACGCCGAGCGGCTGATCGAGGAATTCCTCGACGCCCTGTGGTTGGAGAAGGGGCTGTCGCCCCATACCCGCAGCGCCTACCGCACCGACCTGCTGGCCTTCGCCCGCTGGCTGGAGGGCAGGGGCCTGACCCTGGAGTCCGTCGGCCGCGACGCCGTGCTCGATCACCTCGGCTGGCGCCTGAGCCAGGGTTACCAGGCGCGCTCTACGGCGCGTTTCCTCTCCGGGCTGCGCAGCTTCTACAAGTATGCGGTGCGCGAGGGGCGGCTGGCCGAGGACCCGACGCTGCTGGTGAGCATGCCGCAGCTGGGTGCGCCGCTGCCCAAGAGCCTGTCCGAGGCGGATGTGGAAGCCCTGTTGGCCGCGCCGGATACCGAGGACACCCTGGGCCTGCGCGATCGCACCATGCTCGAGGTGCTCTATGCCACCGGCCTGCGGGTGACCGAGCTGATCAGCCTGACCCTGGACGAGATCAACCTGCGCGAGGGTTCGCTGCGGGTCTTCGGCAAGGGCAGCAAGGAGCGGCTGATCCCCCTGGGCGAAGAGGCCATCGCCTGGCTGGAAAGCTATCTGAAGACCGCGCGTCCGCTGCTGCTGGGCGGCCAGCCCGGCGACATCCTCTTTCCCAGCCAGCGCGGCACGCCCATGACCCGGCAGACCTTCTGGCACCGCATCAAGCTGCATGCCCAGGTGGCCGGCATCCGCACCTCGCTGTCGCCGCATACCCTGAGGCACGCCTTCGCCACCCATCTGCTCAATCACGGCGCCGACCTGCGCACGGTGCAGATGCTGCTCGGCCATACCAGCCTGTCCACCACCCAGATCTACACCCACGTCGCCCGCGTGCGGCTGCAGCAACTGCACGCCCAGCACCATCCGCGCGGCTAGAGCGGTGTTTCAGAAGTTCGCGCAAGAATTGGCGAGTGATTTTGGTTTCTGAGCCAGGCGCCGGGACGAGTCATAGCAGGGCTATGGCAAGGAGCGGCAACACCGCTCAGGGACCAAAAGCGCCGCCAAAATTGCGTAGACACTTCTGAAGCCCCGCCCTGGGGGCGGGACCGCCGTAGCCGGCAGGTCTGTGGTAGGCTTGCCGGCGTCTCAACAGGAGTCAAACATGCGTATTTCCCAACTGTTGCTCGCCGCTTGCCTGGGGCTCGGCGTGCAACTGGCTCAGGCCGAACCTGAGCAGGCCATTCGCCAGAGCCTGACCGCGCTACAACCCAATCTCGCCATCGAGTCCATCGCCAAGAGTCCGCTGGAAGGGCTCTACCAGGTCCAGCTCAAGGGCGGGCGCGTGCTCTATGCCAGCGGCGATGGCCAGTTCGTCATGCAGGGCTATCTGTATCAGGTCAAGGACGGCAAGGCCTCCAACCTGACCGAGAAGGCCGAGAACGTCGCCGTGGCGCGGCAGATCAACGGCCTCGATCGCAACCAGATGATCGTCTATCCCGCCCAGGGCGAGACCAAGGCGCACATCACCGTCTTCACCGACACCACCTGCCCCTATTGCCAGAAGCTGCACGCCGAGGTGCCCGAGCTGAACAAGCGCGGCATCGAGGTGCGCTACCTGGCCTTCCCGCGCCAGGGCATGGGCTCGCCGGGCTCCAAGCAACTGGAGGCGGTGTGGTGCGCCAAGGACAAGCCGGCGGCGCTGAACCAGATGTTCACCGGTCGTGAGGTCAAGTCCGAGAGCTGCCAGAATCCGGTCGCCCAGCAATTCGCGCTGGGGCAGAACATGGGTATCCAGGGCACGCCGGCGATCATTCTCGCCGATGGCCAGATGATCCCGGGCTACCAGCCGGCCGACCAGCTGGCGGAAGCGGCAATCGGCGCCCGCTAGGCGCCTCAATCAGAGTTATGAACGGGGCCGCGGAGCGGTCCCACACGACATGGGGATAAGGGTGTGAAGCCGGTCAAAGTAGGCATCTGTGGTCTGGGTACCGTGGGCAGCGGGACCTTCAACGTACTCAAGCGCAACGCCGAGGAAATCGCCCGGCGCGCCGGTCGGGGTATCGAGGTGGCGCAGATCGCCCAGCGCCGGCCCAATCCCCAATGCGACACCGGTAGCACGCCGATCACCGCCGAGGTCCTGGCGGTGGCCGACAATCCCGAGATCGACGTGGTGGTGGAGCTGATCGGTGGCTACACCCTGGCCCGCGAACTGGTGCTGCGAGCCATCGCCAACGGCAAGCACGTGGTCACCGCCAACAAGGCGCTGATCGCCGTGCACGGCAACGAGATCTTCGCCAAGGCGCGCGAGCAGGGCGTGATCGTCGCCTTCGAAGCCTCGGTGGCCGGGGGCATCCCGGTGATCAAGGCGCTGCGCGAAGGCCTGGCCGCCAACCGCATCAACTGGGTGGCCGGCATCATAAACGGTACCGGCAACTTCATCCTCTCCGAGATGCGCGAGAAGGGTCGCACCTTTCCCGATGTCCTGGCCGAAGCCCAGGCGCTGGGCTATGCCGAGGCCGATCCGACCTTTGACGTGGAAGGCATCGATGCCGCCCACAAGCTGACCATCCTGGCCTCCATCGCCTTCGGCATCCCGCTGCAATTCGACAAGGCCTACACCGAGGGCATCACCCGCCTGACCACCGCCGACGTCGGCTACGCCGAGGCACTGGGCTATCGCATCAAGCATCTGGGCGTGGCGCGCAGCACCGACCAGGGCATCGAGCTGCGGGTACACCCGACGCTGATCCCGGCCGATCGCCTGATCGCCAACGTCAACGGCGTGATGAACGCGGTGATGGTCAATGGCGACGCCGTCGGCTCGACGCTGTTCTATGGCGCAGGTGCCGGCCAGGAGCCGACCGCCTCGGCGGTGGTGGCCGACCTGGTGGACGTGGTGCGCGCCATGACCTCGGATCCGGAGAATCGCGTGCCGCACCTGGCCTTCCAGCCCGATGCGCTGTCCGACCATCCGGTGCTGTCGATCGAGGCCTGCGAGAGCGCCTATTATCTGCGCATCCAGGCCAAGGACCACCCGGGCGTGCTGGCCCAGGTGGCGAGCATCCTCTCGGCGCGCGGCATCAACATCGAGTCCATCATGCAGAAGGAAGCCGAGGAACATGACGGCCTGGTGCCCATGATCCTGCTGACCCATCGCGTGACCGAGCGCCACATGGTCGAGGCCATCACCGCGCTGGAAGCCCTGGACGATGTCGTCGGCGATGTCGTCCGCATCCGCGTCGAGCACCTGAACTGAGCAGCC
The DNA here is from genome assembly GCF_000730625.1 of Pseudomonas oryzihabitans NBRC 102199. Taxonomy (GTDB): domain Bacteria; phylum Pseudomonadota; class Gammaproteobacteria; order Pseudomonadales; family Pseudomonadaceae; genus Chryseomonas; species Chryseomonas oryzihabitans. Next base: position 200,781 of record NZ_BBIT01000014.1, read on the forward strand.
TGGCGGCGCCCGGCGCCGCCGTCTTTCCCGAGGTCGAGTCATGCGTTACATCAGTACCCGCGGCCAGGCGCCCGCGCTGAATTTCGAAGAAGTGCTGCTGGCGGGTCTCGCCAGCGATGGCGGTCTCTATGTGCCGGAGAACCTGCCACGCTTTTCCCTGGAGGAGATCGCCTCCTGGGCCGGTCTGCCCTACCACGAGCTGGCCTTCCGGGTGATGAAGCCCTTCGTCGCCGGCTCCATCGCCGATGCCGAATTCAAGGCCATCCTGGAAGAGACCTACGCCGGTTTCGCCCATAGCTCGATCGCGCCGCTGCGCCAGCTGGACGCCAACGAATGGGTGCTGGAGCTGTTCCACGGCCCGACCCTGGCCTTCAAGGACTTCGCCCTGCAACTGCTGGGGCGGCTGCTCGACCATGTGCTGGCCAAGCGCGGCGAGCGCGTGGTGATCATGGGCGCCACCTCCGGCGACACCGGCTCGGCGGCCATCGAAGGCTGCAAGCGCTGCGAGAACGTGGACATCTTCATCCTCCATCCGCACCAGCGGGTGTCGGAAGTGCAGCGCCGGCAGATGACCACGCTGCTGGGCGACAACATCCACAACATCGCCATCGAAGGCAACTTCGACGACTGCCAGGAGATGGTCAAGGCCAGCTTCGCCGACCAGGGTTTCCTCAAGGGCACCCCGCTGGTGGCGGTCAACTCGATCAACTGGGCGCGGATCATGGCCCAGATCGTCTACTACTTCCACGCGGCCCTGCAGCTGGGCGCCCCGGCGCGCTCCATCGCCTTCTCGGTACCCACCGGCAACTTCGGCGACATCTTCGCCGGCTACCTGGCCCGCAACATGGGTCTGCCGGTGAGCCAGCTGGTGGTGGCCACCAACCGCAACGACATCCTGCACCGCTTCATGTCGGGCAACCGCTACGACAAGCAGCAGCTGGAAGCCACGCTGTCGCCGTCCATGGACATCATGGTCTCGTCCAATTTCGAGCGCCTGCTGTTCGACCTGCACGGTCGCGACGGCCTGGCCCTGGCCGAGCTGATGGCGAATTTCCGCAGCAGCGGCACCCTGACGGTGGCCGACGATCGCTGGACCGAAGCGCGCAAGCTGTTCGATTCCCTCGCCGTGAGCGATGAAGAGACCTGCGCCACCATTGCCGAGGTGTATGCCGCCACCGGCGAGGTGCTGGATCCGCACACCGCCATCGGCGTCCGCGCCGCTCGCGAATGCCGACGCAGCCTGGCCACGCCCATGGTGGTGCTGGGCACCGCCCACCCGGTCAAATTCCCCGAGGCGGTGGAAAAGGCCGGCATCGGCGCGACCCTCAGCCTGCCGACCCACCTGGCCGACCTGCTGCAGAGGGAAGAGCGTTGCACCGTGCTGCCCAACGACCTGGCCGCCGTCCAGGCCTTCGTCAGCCGCCACGGCAAGCGTGGGCAGCCGCTGTAGATTTTTAGCCCTTTAGATCGCGGTTATCGCGGCCATGGGCCGCTCCTACGGGAAGTCTGAGCACCTGTAGGAGCGGTCGCTACGGCGCACCGGCATGGCCGCGATACATCCTACCTCCGCTCCACCGATCCCCTGACGCTCCTCTGATCCCGAGCCCCCTGCCTTTTCCGGTACAATGCCCGGCTTTCCCTGCCGGTGACCCGCCATGGCTCTGCAAGCCACGCCCTATAAAGTCGAACTCAACCTCACCGATCTGGATCGCGGGGTCTACGAGAATCTGCGCCTGACCGTGGCGCGGCATCCCTCCGAGACCGAGGAGCGCATGGCGGTGCGGTTGCTGGCCTATGTGCTCTGGTACAACGAGCAGCTGGCCTTCGGCCGCGGGCTGTCCGACGTCGACGAGCCGGCGCTGTGGGAAAAGAGCCTGGACGGTCGGGTGCTGCACTGGATCGAAGTCGGCCAGCCCGATGCCGAGCGCCTGACCTGGTGCAGCCGCCGCACCGAGCGCACCAGTCTGCTGGCCTATGGCAACCTGCGCGTCTGGCAGACCAAGGTGGTGGACGCGGTCAGGACGCTGAAGAATCTGCACATCGCCGCGGTGCCCGCCGAGCCCCTGGCCGAGCTGGCCCGCGATCTGCCGCGCAGCATTTCCTGGCAGGTGATGATCAGCGAAGGCACCTTGTTCGTCACCGACGACCGCGGTCAGCACGAATTGCAGCTGGAATGGCTGCTGGGCGAACGTTGATGCGCCTGGAGCCCCGTCCGCTGCCGGCGGTGTTGCCCGACCTGGGCGATCTACCGCCGCTGCTCACCCGGCTCTATGCCGCCCGCGGCGTGACCTTGCCGGAAGAACTCGACAAGGGTCTGGCGCGGCTGGTGCCCTATCACCAGCTCAAGGGCATCGAGGCCGCGGTGGAGCTGCTGGCGCGGGCCCTGGAAGAGCGCCGGCGCATCCTCATCGTCGGCGACTTCGACGCCGATGGCGCCACCGCCAGTGCCGTGGGCGTGCTGGCGCTGCGGCGTCTGGGTGCGGCCTGGGTCGACTACCTGGTGCCCAATCGCTTCGAATACGGCTACGGCCTGACGCCCGAGATCGTCGCCGTGGCCCTGCAGCGCGAACCCGAGGTGCTGCTCACCGTCGACAACGGCATCTCCAGCCTGGACGGCGTGGCCGCGGCCAAAGCCGCCGGGCTGCAGGTGGTCATCACCGATCACCACCTGCCGGGCGCCGAATTGCCCGCCGCCGATGCCATCGTCAATCCCAACCAGCCGGCCTGCGCCTTTCCCAGCAAGTGCATTGCCGGGGTCGGGGTGATCTTCTATGTGATGCTCGCCCTGCGCAGTCGCCTGCGCGAGAACGGCTGGTTCGCGCGTCAGGGCCTGGCCGAGCCCAATCTGGCCGAGTTGCTGGATCTGGTCGCCCTCGGCAGCGTCGCGGACGTGGTGCCGCTGGATGCCAACAACCGCATCCTGGTGCACCAGGGGCTGATGCGTATCCGCGCCGGTCGGGCGCGACCGGGGCTCAAGGCGCTGCTGGAAGTGGCCGGGCGCCAGCCGGGCAAGGTGGCCTCCAGCGACCTCGGATTCATTCTCGGCCCGCGGCTCAATGCCGCCGGCCGGCTGGACGACATGTCCATCGGCATCGAGCTGCTGCTCTGCGAAGACCCGCAGCTGGCGCAGGAATACGCCCAGCAGCTGGACGACTTCAACAAGGATCGCAAGAGCATCGAGCAGGGCATGCAGCGCGAGGCGCTTAAGCAGCTCAAGGAGCTGCCGGAAGACAATCTGCCCTTCGGTCTCTGTCTGTTCGATCCGGAGTGGCACCAGGGCGTGATCGGCATCCTCGCCTCGCGCCTCAAGGAGAAGTATCACCGCCCGGCGCTGGCCTTTGCCGACGACGGCAGTGGCAACGGCATGCTCAAGGGCTCGGCGCGCTCGGTGCCCGGGCTGCACATCCGCGATGCCCTGGACGCCGTGGCGACCCGGCATCCGGGACTCATCACCAAGTTCGGCGGTCACGCCATGGCCGCCGGCCTCAGCCTGCCCCAGGCGCACTACGAGACCTTTGCCGCGGCCTTCGACGCCGAGGTGCGCCGCCATCTGCAGGCCGACGACCTCAGTGGTCGCCTGCAGACCGATGGTTGCCTGGCTCCCACCGAGTTCCAGCTCGGCCTGGCCCAGGCCCTGCGCCAGGCCGGTCCTTGGGGGCAGCAGTTTCCCGAACCGCTGTTCCACGGCACCTTCGAGATCCTCTCCCAGCGCCTGCTCAAGGAGCGGCATCTCAAGCTGACCCTGCGCAGCGAGCAGGGCGGACCGGAGCTGGACGGCATCGCCTTCAACATCGATCGCGACACCTGGCCCGATCCCAACATCCGCTGGGCCGAGCTGGCCTATCGGCTGGACGTGAACGAATTCCGCGGCAACGAGAGTGTGCAGTTGCTGGTGGTGCACCTGGCACCTCGTTAGTCGGAATAGCGACCTATTCTGTTCGGGAACACTCCAATGCCGTGAATCCCGAGAAGACGAGGTCCGCCATGAGTCTCCTGTTCCAGCCCCTGACCTTGCGTCAGCTGACCCTGCCCAATCGCGTGGTGGTCTCCCCGATGTGCCAGTACTCCAGCGAAGACGGTTTCGCCAACGACTGGCACCTAGTCCACTTGGGCAGTCGCGCCACCGGTGGTGCCGGCCTGGTGATCTTCGAGGCCACCGCGGTCACCCCCGACGGGCGCATCACGCCCCAGGACCTGGGGTTGTGGAAGGACGAGCAGATCGAGCCCCTGCGGCGCATCACCCAGTTCATCGAGGGGCAGGGCAGTGTCGCCGGTATCCAGCTGGCCCACGCCGGGCGCAAGGCCAGCACCTGGCAACCCTGGCTCGGCAAGCACGGCAGCGTGCCCATCGCCGAAGGCGGCTGGGTGCCGGTGGCGCCCTCGGCCATCGCCTTCGATCCCCAGCACACCCGGCCCACGGCGGTGGATCGCGACGACATCGCCAGCATTCGCCGGGCCTTCGTGGACACTGCCGAACGCGCCCTGGCGGCCGGCTTCAAGGTGGCCGAGATCCATGCCGCCCACGGCTATCTGCTGCACCAGTTCCTCTCGCCGCTTTCCAACCGCCGCGAAGACGACTACGGCGGCAATTTCGAGAATCGCATCCGCCTGCTGCTGGAGGTGACCGCCGACGTGCGCGCGGTCTGGCCGGAGGAGTTGCCGCTGTTCGTGCGGGTCTCGGCCACCGACTGGGTGGAAGACGGCTGGGACGTCGACGAGACGGTGGAACTGGCGCGCCGGCTCAAGACCCTGGGCGTCGACCTGATCGATGTCTCTTCCGGCGGCACCGCGGCCCAGGCCGACATTCCCACCGGCCCCGGTTACCAGACCCAGTTCGCCGAGCGGGTGCGCAAGGAAGCCGGGATCCCCAGTGGCGCGGTGGGCATGATCACCGATGCGGCCCAGGCCGAGCACGTGCTGCGCACCGGTCAGGCCGATCTGGTGCTGTTGGCCCGTGAGCTGCTGCGCGATCCCTACTGGCCGCTGAATGCCGCCGAAGCCTTGCGCGAGAAGGTCTCCTGGCCGCCGCAGTACGTCCGCGCCGCGCACCGGGATACGCCGCTGCGCAAGCCGTTCGGGGTGGAATAGGGGAGCAACGGAGCCATCCGCCCGGATGGCTCCCGGGTCAGGGCTTTACCGGTCGCAGCATCGCCTCCAAGGCGTCGCTGTCGTAGTAGTCGCCCAGGTACCAGATGCGACCGTCGCGGATCTTCATGATGCTGGCGCCGCGGATCTTCACCGGTTGCTTGCCGGTGGCGGTGGTGCGGTTGCCGGTCAGTTCCCATTCGAAGGCGATGCTGCGCGGGCCGATGACCGGCTTGTGCACCATCTTCACCTGCAGATCCGGTACCGCCTTGAGGGTGACCTTGACGATCCTGTCGCGGGCCTGGGTGCGGCTGGTCTCGGTGGTGGCGGCGCCACTGTCGAAATACTGCACCTTGGGATCGAGCAGGGCGCTGGCGGCCTCGGCGTCGTGATCGTTCCAGGCATCGAGATAGCGATTGGCGATGAGGCGGGCATCCTCGGCGGCGGCCTGGACCTGGCCGGCGGTAAGGGCGACCGAAAGCGCGAACAGCACAGCCAGACGCGAGCGCATGGGGTGTCTCCGGCAACTGCAGGGGGGAGGCGCAAGAGTAGCGCCGTGGGCGGTCCGCGGTCAGCAATATTTTGTAGCGGCTGGCCGTTGGCGACGGTGTTCCCGGCAACATCCGGTAAGCAGGTGCCGGGAGCCGGACGGTGCGGACGGCGGTCCCAAGAAGCTGAATCCCGACTCTGTGGAGGTCATCCATGAACACCCGCGGTTTGCTCGATCAATTGCTCAAGGCGGGCCAGCAGGCCCTGGCCAAGAAGACCGGCCACGCGGCCCCACGACCCGGTACCCCGTCTTCCGGCAAGGATCCCCTTGGCGGTCTGCTTTCGGGCCTGGGTAACAGCGGCTTGGCTGCCGGCGCCCTGACCGCCCTGCTGGGTAGCAAGCGTGGGCGTGCCATGGGGGGCAAGGCGGTCGGTTATGGCGGCTTGGCGGCGCTCGGCATGGTGGCCTACAAGGCCTATCAGTCCTGGCAGGCCAACCAGGTCCAGGGCGCGGCGGCCGCCGAGCCCCGCACCGTGGATCGGGTACCGGAGCACGAAGCCGAGGCCCACGGCCGGGCGGTGCTGATCGCCCTGATCGCGGCGGCCAAGGCCGATGGCCATGTCGATGACCAGGAGCGCCAGGCCATCGAAGCCGAGATGGCCAAGCTGGACAAAGATCCCGAACTGCGCAGCTGGCTGCAGCGCGAACTGGAGCAGCCGCTCGACCCGGCCAAGGTCGCCGCCGCGGCGGAAACCCCCGAGATGGCCGCCGAGATGTACCTGGCCAGCCTGATGCTGATCGACGATCAGCAATACATGGAAAAGGCCTATCTGGACGAGCTGGCGCGCCAGTTGCGCCTGGAGCCCGGTCTGCGCGCCGAACTGGAGCGCGAGGCCGCGGCGGTCTGACGGCTAGGCGAGGGCGCGTTCCTCGCCCAGCAGGACGCTCCGCTCCGCTGCGCAGAGGTGCAGCAGGAAATCCCAGACCACGCGCAGGCGCGCGGAGCGGTGCAGTTCGCGGTGGGTGGAGATCCAGTACTCCCGGGTAAAGGAGCGCTCCGGGAGCACGCCTTCCAGGGGCGTGCCTTGACCCACCAGGTAGCAGGGCAACACCGCGATGCCGATGCCGGCACAGGCGGCTTCGCGCTGGGCGATGACGCTGGTGCTGCGAAAGACGATGCGCGGCTCGGGGCAGAGTCCCTGGATGAATTGCAGTTCGCGGGTGTACAGCAGGTCGTCGACGTAGCCGATGAAGGTCTGCTCGCCGAGGTCGGCTTCGGCCCCCAGGGGCGGCGCCCGATCCAGGTAGGTGCGACTGGCGTAGAACCTCAGGCGATAGGGCGTCAGCCGCCGGCCGATCAGGCCTTCGGCGGTGGGCCTTTCCAGGGTGATGGCGATGTCCGCCTCGCGGTTGGTGACGCTGACGAAGCGCGGCACCGAGACCAGTTCCACTTCCAGCCCCGCATAGTCGCGCAGCAGCGCTCCCAGGCGCTGGGCGAGAAAGCCAGTGCCCAGGCCTTCGGTCACCCCGACCCGCACCTGGCCCAGCGGATTGAGTCTCTGGGTCACTGCCTCCTGGGCCAGCAACGCGGCTTCTTCCATCGCCTGGGCGTGCGCCAGCAGGGCCTGACCAGCCGGGGTGAGCTGATAACCGCTGGCCTGTTGCACCAGCAGCTGGCTGCCCAGGGCGCGCTCCAGGGCCTCCAGGTGGCGGGCGACGGTGGCATGACTGACGCCCAGGCTACGGGCGGCGGTCAGCAGGCGGCCATGGCGCTGGATCTCCAGAAAAACCCGCAGATCGTTCCAGTCGAACATCTTGTCTCCCTCGTCTAGGTCTGTCTGCGTGGTCGCTTGCGGGGCGCTGTTCAGAAATGCACAGCCGGTGCCCGTTTTCTGCGACTGTTGTTCGCGGATGACGACACTAGGATAGGGACCACAACAACAAAAAAGCGAGGGAACGTCATGCCCGGTCCTGCTGCGGAATATGACTTCATCATCGTCGGCGCCGGTCCGGCCGGCTGCCTGCTGGCCAATCGACTGTCCGCCGATCCGGCCTATCGCGTGCTGCTGCTGGAAGCCGGCGGGCGCGACAACCATCCCTGGATCCACATTCCCGTCGGCTATCTGTTCTGCATCGGCAATCCGCGCACCGACTGGTGTTTCAAGACCGAGGTGGAAGCGGGCCTGGGGGGCCGGGCGCTCAACTATCCGCGCGGACGGGTGCTGGGTGGCTGCTCGTCCATCAACGGCATGATCTACATGCGTGGTCAGGCCCGCGACTACGACGGCTGGGCCGCCGCCGGCAATCCCGGCTGGGGCTGGCAGGACGTGCTGCCGCTGTTCAAGCGCATGGAGGATCACTGCGACGGCAATTCAGAGTTTCATGGCGCCGGGGGCGAATGGCGGGTCGAGCGGCAGCGCCTGCACTGGACGCTGCTCGACGCCTTTCGCGCGGCCGCCGGCGAAACCGGCATCGCGCCGGTGGAGGACTTCAACACCGGTGACAACGAAGGCTGCGGCTACTTCCAGGTCAATCAGCGCAATGGCGTGCGCTGGAATGCCGCCAAGGCCTTTCTCAAGCCCATCCGCCAGCGCGCCAATCTCGAGGTGCTGACCGGCGTCCAGGTCGAGCGGGTGCTGCTGGAGGAGGGCAGGGCACGGGCGGTGCTGGCGCGCCTGCCGGGCCAGGCCGAGCCCCAGCGCCTGGTGGCACGGCGGGAGATCGTGCTCTGCGCCGGCGCCATCGGCTCGCCGACCCTGTTGCAGCGCTCCGGCATAGGGCCGCGCGGTCTGCTCGAAGGCCTGGGCATCGGCGTCCGGCACCGCCTGGAAGGGGTGGGCGGCAATCTGCAGGATCACCTGCAACTGCGGCTGATCTACCGGGTGCACGGCGTGCCTACCCTCAACGCCCTGGCCGGCAGCCTCTGGGGCAAGCTGGGCATGGGCCTGGAATACCTCTGGAAACGCAGTGGCCCCCTGGCCATGGCGCCGAGTCAGCTGGGCGCCTTCGCCCGCTCCGATCCCGGGCAGCCCTCGGCCAATCTGCAGTATCACGTGCAGCCGCTGTCGCTGGAGCGCTTCGGCGAGCCGCTGCACGGCTTTCCCGCCTTTACCGCCTCGGTGTGCAACCTGCGTCCGGCCAGTCGTGGCCAGGTGGCCATCCGCAGCGCCGACCCGCTGGCCGCGCCGCTGATCCAGCCGCGCTATCTCAGTGCGCCGGAGGATCTCAAGGTGGCCGCCGACGCCATCCGCCTGACCCGGCGCATCGTCGCCGCCCCGGCCCTGGCCGCCTATCGACCCGAGGAATACCTGCCGGGACCGGCCTACCAGAGCGAGGAGGAATTGCAGCAGGCGGCCGGCGCCATAGGCACCACCATCTTCCATCCATCCGGCACCTGTCGCATGGGCCAGGACGCCGACGCCGTGGTCGATGCGCGCCTGCGGGTGCATGGCATTCCCGGGCTGCGGGTGGCCGACGCCTCCATCATGCCGACCCTGGTCTCGGGCAACAGCTGCTCGCCAACGCTGATGATCGCCGAGCAGGCGGCCAGCTTCATGCTGGCCGAGGCGCGCGAGCAGGGCAGTCACGAGCTGCCCGCCGTGGTGGCCCGGGCCAGCGCGGTCTCGGCGGCCTAGCGGCGTCCCTCCGCTTTCACCGACGGCGGGGCCTCCTGCCGTTTCCACCGTAGTAGCTGTCGCCCATAACAACAATCAGCCCGGCGATCCCGGGTCAGGAGAACGTGCGATGTCCGACTATGCCCAACCCCGGGTCCAACCCAGCGCGGCCAGCAGTCGCCGCGAAGAACGCAAGGTGATCTTCGCCTCGTCCCTGGGAACCGTCTTCGAGTGGTACGACTTCTTTCTCTATGGCGCCCTGGCGGCGGTGATCAGCAAGCAGTTCTTCGCCGGCGTCAACGACACCACCGCCTTCATCTTCGCCCTGCTGGCCTTTGCCGCCGGCTTCGTGGTGCGGCCCTTCGGCGCCCTGGTGTTCGGCCGCCTGGGCGACATGGTCGGCCGCAAGTACACCTTTCTCGCCACCATCATCCTCATGGGCATCGCCACCTTCGGCGTCGGCCTGCTGCCCACCTACGCCAGCATCGGCGTGGCCGCACCCATCATCCTGGTGGTGCTGCGCCTGCTGCAGGGCCTGGCCCTGGGCGGCGAATACGGCGGCGCCGCCACCTACATCGCCGAGCACGCGCCGCCCGGCAAGCGCGGCGCCCATACCAGCTGGCTGCAATCCACCGCGACCCTGGGGCTGTTGCTGTCGCTGGTGGTGATCCTGGTCTGCCGCTATCTGACCGGCGACCAGTTCGAGGTCTGGGGTTGGCGCCTGCCGTTCCTGCTGTCGATCTTTCTGCTGGCCATTTCCACCTGGATCCGCATGTCGATGCACGAGTCGCCCGCCTTCGTGCGCATGAAGGCCGAAGGCAAGCAGAGCAAGGCGCCGATCCGCGATTCCTTCACCAACTGGAGCAATCTCAAGGTGGTGCTGATCGCGCTGTTCAGCATCAACGGCGGCCAGGCGGTGACCTTCTACCTGTCGCAGTTCTATGTGATGTTCTTTCTCACCCAGACCCTCAAGCTGGATCCGGTGCTGGCGAACAACCTGCTGATCATCAGCGTCATCCTCGGCGCGCCCTTCTTCGTCATCGCCGGCTGGCTGTCGGACAAGGTCGGGCGCAAGCCGATCCTGATGCTCGGCCTGCTGCTGGCCACGGTGCTCTACTTCCCGCTGTTCAAGGCCCTGACCCACTACGCCAATCCGCAGATCTACCAGGCCAGCCAGCAGGCGCCCATCGTGGTGACCGCCGACCCGGCCACCTGCACCTTCCAGTTCGATCCGGTGGGCAAGGCGCGTTTCGACAGTCCCTGCGACCGGGTCAAGACACTGCTGGCCAAGAGCGGTCTGCCCTACCGCAGCGTGGTCGCGGCGCCCGGCGACGCGGTGCAGGTCAGCGTCGGCGACAAGCTCATCGTCGGCTTCGACGAACCGGCCCTGCGCGCCGCGGTGCAGGCCGCCGGCTATCCGGCCAAGGCCGACTCGGCCCAGGTCAACAAGCCGATGGTGGTGGCGGTGATCTTCGCCCTGATCCTGATCGCCACCCTCTGCTACGGACCGCTGGCGGCGCTGATGGTGGAGCTGTTCCCCACGCGCATCCGCTACACCTCCATGTCGCTGCCGTACCACATCGGCAACGGCTGGTTCGGCGGCTTCCTGCCCACGGTGTCCTTCGCCCTGGTGGTCTATACCGGCGACATCTTCTACGGCCTCTGGTACCCGGTGCTGATCACCGGCGTCAGCCTGGTGGTGGGGCTGCTGTGCCTGCCGGAAACCCGCCATCGCGATCTCGACGCCGATTGAGGCGCGTGCGGGCGGCGCTGCCCGCCGCCCGCTGAGTTTCGCAGCCGATTGGGTTATACTCGCGAGCTTTTCCACAGCTTTTCTCGCGAGTGTTTCCCCCATGGAAATCAACCCGATCGTCACCAGCATCAAGGACCTCACCAGCCGTACCCAGACCATTCGGGGGTATCTTTGACTACGATCTGAAAAAGGATCGTCTGGTCGAAGTCGAGCGCGAGCTCGAGGATCCCGCTGTCTGGAACAAGCCCGAATACGCCCAGAATCTCGGCCGCGAGCGCGCCCAGCTGGCCCAGGTGGTCGGGACCCTGGACGAGCTGACCGGTGGCCTGGCCGATGCCAGCGACCTGCTGGAGATGGCCGCCGAAGAGGAAGACCAGGGCGCGGTCGATGACGTGGCGACCGAGGTGGAGCGCCTGCGCGGCATCCTCGAGAAGCTGGAATTCCGCCGCATGTTCAGCGGCGAGATGGACCCCAACAACTGCTACCTGGACATCCAGGCCGGCTCCGGCGGCACCGAGGCCCAGGACTGGGCCAACATGCTGCTGCGCATGTACCTGCGCTGGGCCGACCAGCACGGTTTCAGCGCCGAGATCGTCGAGTTGTCGGAAGGCGAGGTCGCCGGCATCAAGGGCGCCACGGTGCACATCAAGGGTGAATACGCCTTCGGCTGGCTGCGCACCGAAATCGGCGTGCACCGCCTGGTGCGCAAGAGTCCCTTCGACTCGGGCAACCGTCGCCACACCTCCTTCACCGCGGTGTTCGTCTCGCCCGAGATCGACGACAACATCGACATCGAGATCAACCCGTCCGATCTGCGCATCGACACCTACCGCTCCTCGGGTGCGGGTGGTCAGCACGTGAACACCACCGACTCCGCGGTGCGGATCACCCACGTGCCCACCAACACCGTGGTGGCCTGCCAGAACGAGCGTTCCCAGCACGCCAACAAGGACACCGCCATGAAGATGCTGCGGGCCAAGTTGTACGAGCTGGAGATGCAGAAGCGCACCGCCGCCTCCCAGGCGCTGGAGGACTCCAAGTCCGATATCGGCTGGGGCCACCAGATCCGCTCCTATGTGCTCGACGCCTCGCGGATCAAGGATCTGCGCACCGGCGTGGAACGCAGCGACTGCGACAAGGTGCTCGACGGCGATCTGGACGAATACCTCGAAGCCAGCCTCAAGCAGGGCATCTAACCAACTTATCTCTGTAGGAGCGGCCCATGGCCGCGATGGCCGCGACTCCCCCAGGCTGCGGCCAGGATCGCGGCCATGGGCCGCTCCTACGGCAAGCACTCCCCAGGTAAACAGCAGACATGAGCGAACAACCCCTAGACCCCCAAGCCCAGGAACAGGAAGACAACAAGCTGATCGCCCAGCGCAAGGAAAAGCTCTCCGCGCTGCGTGCCCAGCAGGCCATTCCCTTCCCCAACGACTTCCGCCGCGACAGCCTGGCCGGTGATCTGCAGCAGCAGTACGCCGACAAGACCAAGGAAGAGCTGGAAGCCGCGGGCATCAAGGTCAAGGTGGCCGGCCGCATCATGCTCAACCGCGGCGCCTTCATGGTGCTGCAGGACACCAGCGGGCGCATCCAGGTCTACGTCGACCGCAAGACCCTGCCGGCCGAGACCCTGGAAGCGGTCAAGACCTGGGACCTGGGCGACATCATCGCCACCGAAGGCACCCTGGCCCGCTCCGGCAAGGGCGATCTCTACGTCAACATGAGCGACGTGCGCCTGCTGACCAAGTCGCTGCGACCGCTGCCCGACAAGCACCACGGCCTGACCGACACCGAGCTGCGCTATCGCCAGCGCTATGTCGACCTGATCGTCAACGAAGAGGTGCGCCAGACCTTCCGCGTACGCTCCCAGGTCATCGCCCACATCCGCCGCTTCCTCATGGAGCGGGGCTTCCTCGAAGTGGAAACCCCCATGCTGCAGACCATTCCCGGCGGTGCGGCGGCCAAGCCCTTCGAGACCCACCACAACGCCCTGGACATGGCCATGTTCCTGCGCATCGCGCCGGAGCTGTACCTCAAGCGCCTGGTGGTCGGTGGCTTCGAGAAGGTCTTCGAGATCAACCGCAACTTCCGTAACGAAGGCGTCTCGACCCGGCACAATCCCGAGTTCACCATGCTCGAGTTCTACCAGGCCTACGCCGACTACCGCGACAACATGGACCTCACCGAGGAACTGTTCCGCGAACTGGCCATGGCCGTGCTCGGCACCACCGATGTGCCCTATGGCGACAAGGTCTTCCACTTCGGCGAGCCCTTCGTGCGCCTGTCGGTGTACGACTCCATCCTCAAGTACAACCCGGACATCACCGCGGAAGACCTGCAGGACGTCGAGAAGGCCCGCGCCATCGCCAAGAAGGCTGGCGCCAAGGTGCTCGGCCACGAAGGCCTGGGCAAGCTGCAGGTGATGATTTTCGAGGAGCTGGTGGAGAGCAAGCTGGAGCAGCCGCACTTCATCACCGAGTACCCCTTCGAGGTCTCGCCGCTGGCGCGCCGCAACGACGAGAATCCCAGCGTCACCGACCGCTTCGAGCTGTTCATCGGCGGCCGCGAGATCGCCAACGCCTACTCCGAGCTCAATGACGCCGAAGACCAGGCCGAGCGTTTCATGCTGCAGGTCCAGGAAAAGGACGCCGGTGACGACGAGGCCATGCACTACGACGCCGACTTCATCAACGCCCTGGAATACGGCATGCCGCCCACCGCCGGCGAAGGCATCGGCATCGACCGCCTGGTGATGCTGCTGACCAACTCGCCGTCGATCCGCGACGTCATCCTCTTCCCGCACATGCGTCCGCAATAAGAACGGTGCCCCGTCCGGGGCGTCGCTCCGGCGCCTGCCGACCGGGGCTCTGTCATCAAAGGTTCATCCGGACCTGCTAACAGAGCCCTGATGTCGCGTTCCCTCCGCAGGTAGCCATGACCAATACGCTGATCCCCCTGCATCCGGCCGCCGAACGGCTGGGGCTGCTCTACGCCTATCATTTCACCTCCGGCCAGCCGGGCCGGGCCCTGACCATGGCGCCGGAAGATCCCTGGGAGGCGGAAGAGGGCGGATTTCGCTGGCTGCACTTCAACCTGGCCCACGCCGCCGCCGAGCGCTGGATGCGCGAGCACCTGGGGCTGCCCGAGGAATTCTTCGAATCCTTGCATGCCGGTTCCCACTCGACCCGCCTGGAACCGGCCGACGACACCCTGCTCGGGGTGGTGAACGACGTGACCCTCGCCTACGGCCAGGTCTCGGTGGACGTCGCCACCCTCTGGGCCTGCGCCCGCCCGGGGCTGCTGGTGACCGCCCGGGCCCAGCCACTGCGTTCGGTGGATCGCCTGCGCCACGCGGTACGCCGCGGCGAGGGCTTCGGCTCGACCCTGGAGCTGCTGGTGCACCTCCTGCGCGACCAGGCCGACGTACTGACCGGCATCATCCGCGACACCACGGTCAAGGTGGATGCCATCGAGGATCGCCTGCTGTCCCAGCGGCTGTCCGCCAGTCGCGCCGAACTGGGCAGCCTGAGACGCGCCCTGGTCCGGCTGCAACGGCTGCTGGCCCTGGAGCCGGGTTCCCTGCTGCGGCTGCTCAACCGGCCGCCGGCCTGGCTGCGCCGCGACGACATCCAGACCCTGCGCGAGGCCACCGAGGAATTCGACCGGGTGCTGGACGACCTCGCCGCCCTGGTGGAGCGGCTCAAGCTGTTGCAGGAAGAGATCGCCGCCGCCTCCGCCGAGCAGACCAACCGCACCCTGTTCACCCTGACCCTGGTCACGGTGCTGGCCCTGCCGATCAACATCATCGCCGGCTTCTTCGGCATGAACGTCGGCGGTATCCCGCTGGCCGATTCGCCCCATGGTTTCTGGATCCTGGTGGCGCTGGTGGCGACCTTCACGGTGCTGGCCGGCACCCTGGCCTTTCGCAAGCGAGGCGACTGACCGGCTGCGTGCAACCCCTGGGGGCGCTCCGCGGTCTCTAGGAGAACCGTTACTGGAGACCGCAATGGACTTCAAGGACTACTACGAGGTGCTCGGCGTCGCTCCCGACGTCGACGACAAGACCCTCAAGACCGCCTATCGCAAGCTGGCGCGCAAGTACCACCCCGATGTGAGCAAGGAGGCCGATGCCGAGGCCCGCTTCAAGGAGGTGGCCGAGGCCTATGACGTCCTGCGCGATCCGCACAAGCGCGCCGAGTACGACCAGGTACGCCTCTACCAGCAGCAGGGCGAGCGCTTCCAAGTGCCGCCGGACTGGCAGCCGGGTTCAGGCGATGACTACAGCGATCCCCATGCCGGCTTCGGCGCGGACTACTCCGACTTCTTCGAATCCCTGTTCGGTGCTGCCGGGCGCTCGCAGCAGGGCGGTTTCGCCCGCCGGGGTCGTGACATCGAGCTGGAGCTGCCGCTGTTTCTCGAAGAGAGCCAGGCGGGCAGCACCAAGCCGCTGAGCTTTACGCTGCCGCAGCGCGACGAGCTGGGCCGCCGCGTCGGCGAGACCACCAAGACCCTCAACGTCAAGATTCCCGCCGGCAGCACCGACGGCGAACGTATCCGCCTGAAAGGCCAGGGCGAGCCGGGCGTCGGCGGCGCGGAGGCGGGGGATCTCTACCTGGTCATCCGCCTGGTGCCCCATCCGCTGTTCGACGTGGACGGCCAGGATCTGGTGGTCAGCGTCCCGCTCGCCCCCTGGGAAGCCGCCCTGGGCGCCAAGGTGCAGGTGCCGACGCTGGATGGACAGATCATGCTCAGTATCCCGCCCGGCAGCCAGAACGGTGCGCGGTTGCGGGTGCGCGGCAAGGGCCTGGCCGGCAAGGCGGGGCAGGGCGATCTGCATGCCCTGCTCAAGGTGGTGATGCCGCCCAGGGGCGATGAAGAAACCCAGGCGCTGTGGCGCCAACTGGCCGAGCGGGCGGCCTTCGATCCCCGCCGCAACTGGAGGAAAGTCTGATGAGCAGTCTGATCGTCCTGCAGGAATTCTGCGTGCTCTGCGAGGTGAGCGAGCCCGTGGTGGTAGAGATCGTCGAGCACGGCATCCTGGCACCCCAACGGGGCAAGCGTCCGGCCGAGTGGCACTTCGATACCGGCGCCCTGCACCGCGCCCGCCGCGCCGTGCGCCTGAGGCGCGAGCTGGAACTGGATTGGGCCGCCACCGCCCTGGCCCTGCACCTGCTGGATGAGGTGGAAGAACTGCGACGGGAAAACCAGCGCCTGCGCCAGCGCCTGGCGCGCTTCGCCGGTGAAATGCGAGACGTGGGAGCCGATTCGTAGGGTGGAAAACCGCGCAGCGTTTTCCACGCGCGTCGCCTATTCGCAGGGCACTGGAAAAGGCTGCGCCGTTTTCCACGCTACGGGCTGCAATAGGTTGGGCTTCGCTGCGCTCAACCCAACCTACGGAATGTCCATCTGCATCGGATATCCCCCTCTCCCTCCGGGAGAGGGCTGGGGTGAGGGAAGCCAGGTAGCGCCGGTAATGGCCGCGATGTTGTAGGGTGGAAAACCGCGCAGCGTTTTCCACGCGCCTTGCCCATACGCAGGACAGTGGAAAAGGCTGTGCCGTTTTCCACGCTACACCAGGAGTCCCACGGCCATGCCCAGCCATATTCTCGACCATCGCATCCTCGGCGAATCCCTGCAGGCGGTGGAAATCGGCCTCGATCCGGGCGAGACGGTGATCGCCGAGGCCGGTGCCATGACCTACATGGAGGCCGACGTAGCTTTCACCGCGCGCATGGGCGATGGCTCCGCTGGCTTGCTCGGCAAGCTGTGGGGCGCCGGCAAGCGGATGCTCGGCGGCGAGTCGCTGTTCATGACCCATTTCACCAACGACGGCCGCGAGAAGCGCCACGTCGCCTTTGCCGCGCCCTATCCGGGGCAGGTGGTACCCCTGGACCTCGCCGCCCTGGGCGGCGCCCTGTTCTGCCAGCGCGATTCCTTTCTCTGCGCGGCCAAGGGCACCCGCATCGGCGTGGCTTTCACCCGCCGCCTGGGCGCCGGTTTCTTCGGCGGCGAGGGCTTCATCCTGCAGCGGCTGGAGGGCGATGGCATGGCTTTCGTACATGCCGGCGGCACGGTGATCCGCAAGGAGCTGAGGGGCGAGACCCTGCGCCTGGACACCGGGTGCCTGGTGGGTTTCACCAGCGGCATCGACTACAACATCAAGCTGGCGGGTGGCCTGCGCAGCATGCTGTTCGGCGGTGAAGGCCTGGTGCTGGCGACCCTGAGCGGCCACGGCACGGTGTGGATCCAGACCTTGCCCTTTTCGCGGTTAGCTGGCCGGGTCCAGGCCGCGGCCGGCGGCGGCGTCGGTGAACGCCGTGCCGGTGGCGACTGATCTTTCGCCTGCCCTAGGCCCGCTGCAAGGCGCTCTGGGGCGCCATGCGCTCCAGCCAGTCGCGCCAGCGCACCCGGCTGTCGTGGACCAGCCAGCCGTCCTGGCGGGCGAAGCTTTCCGACAGCCAGAGGCCGCGGGTCGACACCGGCAGGCGCTGGCCGGCGGACAGGGTATAGAGCTCGCCGGTGGGCTTGCCGTCGTCCAGGGCGACCAGATAGAGATCCGGGCGTTGCCGGGCCAGGCGCGCCAGCAACTGGCCGTTCTCGATCTTCTCGTCGACGTGGAACAGACTCGGCGCCTTGCACTCCTTGGGCAGCTCCAGCAGCAGGTCATAGACCAGTTGCAGCGAGGCGGTGGGGGTGTGCACATAGGCGCGTGGGCGTTCCAGCAGCGCCAGACTGCCGCAGCGCACTGGCCGCGCCGCGCCTGAACGCGGGGTCAGGCGAAAGGCCACGTCCTCGCGATAGGGCAGGGCCGGGGCATAGGGCGTCGGCAGCCAGGTGTCGGCGAAGCGTCCCGCCAGCCAGCCGCGCGGCGTCTCGATCAGGCACTCCTCGGCCACCTCCTGGACGGCGGTGAGCAGCGGCAGCGCCAGTTCGTGGGTCGGGATGTAACCGGAGATCAGCTTGAGCACCACGTCGCCCCGATCGGGCCGGCGCTGGCGCACCAGCAGCCAGTGATCCTGGCCCTGCCAGTTCAGCGTCAGGCGTACCGAGACCCCCAGATTGGCGAGCCTGGCGCTGAAGTGCTGGGCATCGTCGATCTCGATGGGCTTGCGCCGCTCCAGCATCTCGCTGAAATTCAGGGGTTGGCCGAGGGCCTGGTAGGTGAGGCCGTCATGGTTGGCCTCGACCGAAAGGGGCAGGGTCTTGAACGCCTTGGGATTGTGGCGGGCGATGAGCTGGGGCATGGCCGACTCCTGTTTGTTGTATGCCGCGGACGCGCCGTCCCGGGCAAGCCGGGCGGGGCGTCCAGCGGACGAAGGCAAGGGTTCAGCGAAACGCTCTGGATCAGGGCCGAGCGGTGATCACTTCGGCCAGGGTACGGACATTATGTGACAGGTGCAGGGGATCGATAGTGCCGACTATCGCACTGCTCACCCCGGGCTCGCCAAACACCCGGGCGAAGCTGGCCCGCACCGGATCCTGGCCGGCGCCGAGCACGGCGTGACCGCTGGCCAGGGCCTTCTTGATCAGGATGCCCTTGCCCTGGGCGGCGGCGGCCTGGATCACCGGGATCTCGGCGTCTTCGTTGAGGTTGAAGGTGACCATGGCGCAATCGCCGGCTTCCAGGGCTTTCAGGCCGCCGGCGACGGTCTTGCCGGAAAAGCCGAAGGCGCGGATCAGCCCCTCGCGCTTGAGCTCGGCCAAGGTCTCGTAGCAGCCGCTGTCCTGGAGGATGGCCAGGTCGTTGCCATCGGAGTGCACCAGCACCAGGTCCAGCCAGTCGGTTTCCAGGCGTTGCAGGCTGCGTTCCACCGAGCGGCGGGTGTGGGCCGGACTGAAGTCGAAGCTGGACAGGCCATCTTCGAATTCCTCCCCGACCTTGCTGGCGATCACCCAGTGCTGGCGCTGGCCACGCAAGAGCGGACCCAGGCGTTCCTCGCTGCGGCCATAGGCCGGGGCGGTGTCCAGCAGATTGATCCCCAGTTCGCGGGCAAGACTCAGCAGGTCCGCGGCGCTGCGGTCGTCGGGGATGGTGAAGCCATTGGGATACTTCACGCCCTGGTCCCGCCCGAACTTGACCGTGCCCAGACCCAGCGGGGAGATCTCGAGACCGGTGCTGCCCAGCGGACGCTGCAGACCGTGTAGGGTGCGCAGACTCATGGCAACAGCTCCTCCCAGAAGGGCGCGGCCACCGGCGGTTGCGGATGGGCGGGCAGGGCGGGGTGCTGTCCCGGCGCGATGCCATCGCGGTCGAGATTGGCCAGGACGCGGTCGGCCAGGTCGGGCGACAGGGCCAGCTTGGTCGGCCAGCCCACCAGCAGACGACCTTCCTCGGCGAGAAAGGCATTGTCCGGACGCACCAGTCCGGATTGCGCCGGCTCGGCGCGATCCACGCGCAGGGTCGCCCAGCGCGCGCCGGCGAAGTCGATCCAGGGCAGCAGGCGCTGCAACTCCTCGCGCGCCGCGGCGATCTGCGCCTGGGGTTCGCGCGCCACGCCCTCGGCTTCGGCCAGGTCGCCACCCAGGTACCACAGCCACTGGCCGTCGGCGGTGGGGTGGCTGGTGATGGTCACCCGCGGCTTGGGGCCGCCGCCCAGGCAGTGGGCATAGAGGGGTTTGAGCATGGGGCCCTTGACCACCACCATGTGCAGCGGGCGGCGCTGCATGGCCGGTTGTTCGAGACCGAGGGCCTGGAGCAGATCGGCCATGCCGGCGCCGGCGGTGAGCACGATGCGGCGGGCGCGAATGGGCTGGCCGTCCACCACCAGGCCGGTCAGTTCGCCGGCTTCGCGCAGCGGTTGCAGCTCATGCCCGGCCAGCAGGCTGTCGCCGGCCAGCTCGGCCAGGCGCGCGACCAGGCTGGGCACGTCCAGCACCAGTTCGGCCAGGCGATAGACCTTGCCCTTGAAGGCGTGGTCGCGCAGGGCGGGTGGCAGTTCGTCGCCCTTGACGGCATCCACCCGGCCGCGCACCGCCTTGCTGGCAAAAAAGCTGGTGAGGTTGCCGGCCAGGCTGCCCGGCGACCAGAGGTAATGGGCTTCGGAGAGCAGGCGCACGCTGGAAAGGTCCAGCTCGCCGCTGCCGGCCAGGCTCTCGCGCCAGCGCCGCGGCATGTCGGCGATGGCCTCGGAGGCACCGGTGAGCATCCCGGTCAGGGCGTACTTGGTGCCGCCATGGATGATGCCCTGGGACTTGCCGCTCTGGCCGCCGCCCAGGGCGCCGGTCTCCACCAGCACGGTGGCGTAGCCGGCGCGTCGGAGGCGGGCGTTGAGCCAGAGGCCGGCGACGCCGCCGCCGACGATGAGGATATCGGTGGACCAGGGTTGGGACATGAACGGCCTGCTCGGGTGATCGGCAAAGAGGGGATTTTACACGCTCCTCGCCGCCGCTGGTCTCAATGCCCGGTGCTGCCGGAAAACAGCTGGATCACCACCACCCCGGCGACGATCAGCCCCATGCCCAGCAGGGCCGGCAGGTCCAGCTTCTGATCGTAGAGAAAGGCCGCGGCGATGCTCACCAGCACGATGCCAAGGCCGGCCCAGATGGCGTAGGCGATGCCCACCGGGATGCTGCGCACCACCAGGGTCAGCATCCAGAAGGCCAGCCCGTAGCCACAAACGACCAGGATCAGCGGCAGCGGCTTGCTGAAGCCGCTGATGGCCTTCATGGAGGTGGTGGCGACGACTTCGGCGGCGATGGCGATGGCCAGGTAGATGTATCCGCTCATGGGGCTTCCTCCTGTAGAAGGCCCCATTGTGCCTTTCCGGGCGATGGGTGAAAGTTGATACCTATCTATCGGGGAGATGGGTCGTGCAGTGGAATCTTGAGCAGCTGGAGATCTTCGTCGGCATCGCCGAGGGCGCGAGTTTCTCGGCGATGGCGCGGCGTCTGGGCCGGGCGCAATCGGCGATCAGCTCGGCCATCGCCCTGCTGGAGACCGATCTGGGCGTGGCGCTGTTCACGCGCAGCAACGGGCGCACGCCGGTCATCACCGCGGCCGGTCTGGCCCTGCTGGAGGAGGCGCGCGAGGTGCTGCGCCAGTGCCAGCGGCTGGACAGCCGGGCCCAGGCCCTCTGCGCTGGACAGGAACCGCTGTTGCGCCTGGCCCTGGACGAGGCCATGCCCTACCAGCCGGTGCTCGATGCCCTGGACGCCCTGGCCGTGGCCTTTCCGCACCTGGAGGTCCAGCTCACCAGCGGCGCCCAGGGCGATGTGGCGCGCAAGCTGCTGACCGACCAGGCCGACCTCGGCCTGCTGTTTCGCCATGAGCACATGCCCGCGGCCCTGGAGCGCCAGGCCCTGGGCGATGTCGCCCAGGTCACCGCTTGCGGCGCCCAGCATCCCCTGGCGCGCCAGCAGGGCGTGGGCCGCCGCGAACTGGCCCGTCATCGTCAGCTGCTGATCGCGCCGCTGGAGAATCCCTATCCCGGCGGCGAGCAGATCGCCCCCCAGGTCTGGCGCGCCGACAGCTTCTACCTGCTCGCCGAATTGCTGATGCGTGGCCTGGGCTGGGGCTGGCTGCCACGGCACGTGGCGCGCTATCCCACCTACCAGGGATTGCTGGCCGAACTGGCCTGCGACTGGGTACCGCCGGCCCTGGTGGTGGAACTGGCCTGGCGCCGCAACGCCGCACCGGGACCGGCGGCGCGCTGGCTGGCGCAGCGCCTGGCGGAAGAGTTGCGGGCGATCGGTTGAATCGACGTGTTGGGCTTCCAGCACTCGCCCACAACTCTTTCCAACGAACACCCATTCTGGCCAGATCCGTGGGCCAGCTTGACCAGCGCCAGGTCGCCCGGGCTGCAATACTCGACTCATCCCTTTCCCGCCGGTGAAGATCGCCATGACCACACCTCCCGCCCTCGGCCAGCGCTTTGTCTTCGTCGTCCTGGCGCTGATCTTTCTCGCCCTGCTGGTTTCGGCGGGCGTCAGGTCCACCCCCGGCGTCTTGCTCTTGCCGCTGCAGGACACCTTTGGCTGGAGTCGCGAGACGGTCTCGCTTGCCGCCGCCATCGGCATCTTTCTCTATGGCCTGGTGGGCCCCTTCGCCGCGGCCCTGATGCAGACCCTCGGCATCCGCCGCACCCTGCTCGGCGGCCTCACCCTGATCAGCCTTGCCACCGCCCTGAGCACCCTGATGCGCGAACCCTGGCATCTGGTCGCCACCTGGGGCGTGCTCAGCGGCCTGGGCACCGGTTGCGTGGCCATGGTGCTGGGCGCGGCCATCGTCAATCGCTGGTTCGTCGCCCGGCGGGGGCTGATGATGGGCCTGCTGGCGGCAAGCACCGCCACCGGCAATCTGGTCTTTCTGCCGCTGCTGGCCCATCTCGCCAGTCACGAAGGCTGGCAGACCGTGGTGCTGACCGTGGCCGTGGCCAGCGCCGCGCTGATCCCGCTGGTGGCCTGGCTGCTGCCGGAGCGGCCGGCGGATATCGGCCTGCGGCCCCATGGCGCCCCGGCGGACTACCAGGCGCCGGCTGCTACCGCACCGGGCAACCTGTTTCGCGTGACCCTCGGCACCCTGGCCATGGCCAGTCGGCGGCGCGATTTCTGGTTGCTGTTCCTGACCTTCTTCGTCTGCGGCTTCACCACCAATGGGCTGATCGGCACCCACTTCATCGCCATGGGCCATGACCACGGGCTGTCCCAGGTGCAGGCCGCCGGGATCCTCGCGCTGATGGGCATCTTCGATCTGGTAGGCACCACCGCTTCCGGCTGGCTGACCGACAGGTACGATCCGCGCCGCCTGCTGTTCGTCTACTACAGCCTGCGCGGTCTCTCGCTGATCTACCTGCCATTCTCCGGGTTCGCCCCCGAGCAGCTGCTGCTGTTCGGCATCTTCTACGGGCTGGACTGGATCGCCACCGTGCCGCCCACGGTCAAGCTGACCAACCAGAGCTTTGGCGAAAAGAGCGCGCCGGTGGTGTTCGGCTGGGTGTTCTGCGGCCACATGCTCGGCGCCGCCTGCGCGGCCTTTCTCGCCGGCGCCCTGCGCGAGCACTTCGGCTCCTACCAGGAGGCCCTGGTGCTGGCCGGCCTGACCGGCATCCTGGCGGCGCTGATGGCCCTCTGGATCGGCCGGCCGAGCGCCGCGGGTGCCGGGCGCTCGGCCGTGGCCGAGGCGGGCTAGGCGGGCTTCAGGTCCAGCGGCACGGCCGTCGGCGCGCGGTGCAGCATCGAGGCCGGGATCGCCAGGATCAGCAGGCCGCTGACGAACAGGCAGGCGCCGAGCACATAGGTGCCGTTGTTGATGTCGCCGGTGAGGGTTTCCATGGTCGCGGTGATCATGGAGCCGGTGAAGCCGGAGAGGTTGCCGATGGCGTTGATCATGCCGATGCCCGCCGCGGCGGCGACACCGGAGAGCAGGGTGCCGGGCAGCGACCAGAAGATCGGCATCAGCGCCAGCAGCCCCGAGGCGGCCACGGTGAGGAAGAAGATCGACAGCACGATGTTGTGGATGAACCAGGCGCTCAGCACCAGGCCCAGGGCGCCGACGAAGGCCGGCACCGCCGCGTGCAGCCGCTGCTCGCCGGTGCGGGCCGAGTGGCGGGCGTTGAGCAGCATGACCACCAGGGCGACGCTGTAGGGGATGGCGGTGAGCAGGCCGATCTGGAGGCTGCCGCTGACCCCGGCGTTCTTGATGATCGAGGGCATCCAGAAGGCCAGGCCATAGAAGCCGGTGTTGAAGGTCAGCAGGATGAACACCAGCAGCCAGACCCGCGGATTGAAGAACACCTCGCTGAGTCGCGAGGCCTTGCCGGCGTTCTGCTGCTCCAGGTTGCGCTTGAGCAGGGCCTTTTCCCGGGCGTCCAGCCAGGGCGCCTTGTCGATGTTGTCGCTCAGGCAGCAGAACACCACCACCGCCATGATGATCGAGGGCACCCCTTCCACCAGCAGCATCCACTGCCAGCCGGCCAGGCCGTGCCAGTTGTGCAGACTGCTCATCAGCCAGCCGGAGAGCACGCCGCCAAAGCTCAGGCTGAAGGGCAGGGCGATGAGGAAGCCCGACATCACTCGACTCTGTCGGCGGGTCGGAAACCAGTAGTTGAGATAGAGGATCACCCCGGGAAAGAAGCCCGCCTCGCAGACGCCCAGCAGGAAGCGCAGCACATAGAAGAGGGTGCTCGACTGCATGCCGAAGAACTGCGCCAGCGGCTGGGTGAAGGCCACCGCCATGGAGATGATCGCCCAGGTCAGCATGATGCGGGCGATCCAGAAGCGCGCGCCGTAGCGATGCAGCAGCAGGTTGCTGGGGACCTCGAAGAGGAAATAGCCCCAGAAGAACATGCTGGCGCCAAGGGCATAGACGGTGTTGCTGAAGCCGAGGTCGTCGAGCATGTCCAGCTTGGCGAAGCCGACGTTGACCCGATCCAGGTAGGCGGCGATGTAGCACAGCAGCAGGATCGGCAGGATGCGCAGCACCACCTTGCGATAGGTGCGTTCTTCGAAGGCGTCGCCAGCGGCGCCCTGGGGAGCGGTGGTCTCGAACATGGGAATGACCTTCGGGGCCTTGGGGCCCGTTGTTGTTATTGAAGAGGTCGAAGGCGGCCGGGGATGCAGGGTGGCCGTCTGAATCGCCAGGCCACTCTAGGAGCGAGAGCGATTCTTTCCCAATGGCATTTGCGGATCATTCGATAACGGCGCGTTATCGAAGCCTCTAGGCCGAGGCCTCTCCGCGACCGGCATGGCTCAGCAGGATGGCGGCGAATTCCCGGGCCGCCTCGCCCAGGGGTTCGCCCTTGCGGGTGAGGATGCCGTAGTCCTGCGCCGGCAGGTGCAAGGGCAGCTCCAGGGCACTGAGCGCGCCGCTGGCGAGATAGGGCTCGACCATGGCCTCGGGCAGCATGCCGATCATGGGGCCGGCGCGTAGCACCTGGAGAAAGGTCTGCATGGAGATGGTGTCGATGGTGTTGCTCGGCACCGGCAGGCCGGCGGCGGCGAAGGCCCGCTCCATGCGCCCGCGGATGGGCGTGCCCTTGGGATAGAGGATCCAGGGCCAGGCCAGCACCTGGTCGAGGCCCACGGGGCCGCTGCCCACCAGCGGGTGATCGGCGTTGACTACGAAGCGGAAGGGCTCCGGCGCCAGCGGCTGGAAGTCGAAGCGCTGGGCCTGGGCTTCGTCGGTGAAACGCGCCACCGCCAGATGCAGCAGCTTGTCGTCGAGCATCTCCATCAGGTGATCGCTGGTCTGCTCCATCACCTCGATGGCCAGCAGCGGCCAGCGCTGCTTGATCGCGACGATGGCCTGCGGCAGGGCCACCGCGGTGGCGGCGAAGATGCCGCCGACCTTGAGCTGGCCATGACCACCGCGCCTCAGGCTGTCGATCTGCTCGGCGAAGTCGCGGGCATCGTTGAGCGCCACCCGCGCATAGCGCAGCACGTGCTCACCCAGGGCGGTGGGCGGCATGCTGCGCGGCTGGCGCTCGAACAGGGCGAAGCCCAGCAGGTGCTCGATCTCCTTGAGCATCTTGCTGATGGCCGGCTGGCTGAGATTCATCTGCTGCGCGGCCAGGTGCATGTTGCGGGTACGCCCCAGGGTGTCGATCAGCAGCAGGTGGCGAAACTTGAGCCAGTGGCAGATCTGGCTGAACGACGGCTCGGACACGGGTGCCTCCCAGGCGATAAACGCAGGTTATCGAATGATGAAATAAGCCCATTTGAGTTTATCAGTCCGGCTGCCTAGCGTGGACCCATCAGCCCTGGAGTCCTGCCCATGTCCCTTCGTCTCTCGCCTGCCAACACCCTTCCCACCGACGGCCTGGCCGGCACCCTGGTGGGCCGCGCCTGGGTGCCCGGCCCGCTGGCCGGTCCCTCGCCCGTGGTGCTGCGCGAAGACGGCGTCTTCGATGTCTCCCAGCGGTTCGCCACCCTCAGCGCCCTGTTCGAGGAGGAAGCACCGTTGCAGGTCCTGCGCGACACTCCCGGACGTTACCTCGGTAGTGTGGAAGAACTGCTGGCCAACAGCGGCGAGCAGGCCGCTGCGGACCGCCTGCACCTGCTGCCGCCAGCCGATCTGCAGGTGATCAAGGCCGCCGGGGTGACCTTTGCCGCCAGCATGCTGGAGCGGGTGATCGAGGAACAGGCCGGTGGCGATGCCGGGCGCGCCGTAGCCATCCGCGAGCAGGTGCAGGCGGTGATCGGCGCGGACCTGCAGGGGCTGGAGCCGGGCAGTCCGCGGGCCCAGGCGCTCAAGGCGCTGCTGATCGAGAAGGGCATGTGGTCGCAGTACCTGGAGGTGGGCATCGGGCCGGACGCCGAGATCTTCACCAAGGCGCCGGTGCTGGCCGCGGTCGGCTCTGGCAGTGCGATCGGCATCCACCCCGTGTCCCAGTGGAACAATCCCGAACCCGAAGTGGTGCTGGTGGCCGATAGCCGCGGCCGCCTGCATGGCGCCACCCTGGGCAATGATGTCAACCTGCGCGACATCGAGGGCCGCAGCGCCCTGTTGCTGAGCAAGGCCAAGGACAACAACGCCTCCTGCGCCCTGGGGCCCTTCATCCGCCTGTTCGACGAGACCTTCGATCTCGACCAGGTACGCCAGTGCGTGGTGACCCTGGAGGTCCAGGGCGAAGACGGCTTCCGGCTCCAGGGCAGCAGCTCCATGGCGCAGATCAGTCGCGATCCCACCGATCTCGCCGCCCAGACCCTCAATGCCAACCACCAGTATCCCGACGGCTTCGTGCTGTTTCTCGGCACCCTGTTCGCCCCGACCCAGGACCGTGACGCCCCGGGCGGTGGCTTCACCCACAAGGTGGGTGACCGGGTGAGCATCGCCAGCCCGCTGCTGGGCACCCTGCACAACCGGGTGACCACCAGCGACCAGGCCCCGGCCTGGCGCTTCGGCCTCGGCGCCCTGATGCACAACCTGGCCGCCCGTGGCCTGCTGGGCCGCTGATCCTTTCTTTCCTAATAACAACTAGAGACCATCATGACTTCCGCCAAACGCCCGCTGCGCAGCCAGCTCTGGTTCGATGATCCTGCCCACGCCGACATGACCGCGCTCTATGTCGAGCGCTACATGAACTACGGCCTGACCCGCGACGAACTCCAGTCCGGTCGCCCCATCATCGGCATCGCCCAGACCGGCAGCGATCTCACCCCCTGCAATCGCCACCACCTGGAACTGGCCCAGCGGGTCAAGGCCGGCATCCGCGATGCGGGCGGCATCCCCATGGAATTCCCGGTGCACCCCATTGCCGAGCAGAGTCGCCGGCCCACCGCGGCCCTGGATCGCAACCTGGCCTACCTCGGCCTGGTGGAGATCCTGCATGGCTTCCCGCTGGATGGCGTGGTGCTCACCACCGGCTGCGACAAGACCACCCCGGCCTGCCTGATGGCCGCGGCCACCACCGACCTGCCAGCCATCGTGCTGTCCGGCGGACCGATGCTCGACGGGCATTTCAAGGGCGAGCTGATCGGCTCCGGCACCGTGCTCTGGCACGCACGCAACCTGCTGGCGACCGGCGAGATCGACTACGAGGGCTTCATGGCCCTGACCACTGCCGCCTCGCCCTCGGTGGGCCACTGCAACACCATGGGCACGGCCCTGTCGATGAATGCCCTGGCCGAGACCCTGGGCATGTCGCTGCCCGGCTGCGCCAGCATCCCCGCGCCTTACCGTGAGCGCGGCCAGATGGCCTATGCCACCGGCAAGCGCATCTGCCAGCTGGTGCTGGACGACGTCCGCCCCTCGCAGATCATGACCCGCGAGGCCTTCGAGAACGCCATCGTGGTGGCCTCGGCCCTGGGCGCCTCCAGCAATTGTCCGCCGCACCTGATCGCCATCGCCCGGCACATGGGCATCGAATTGTCGCTGGACGACTGGCAGCGCCTGGGCGAGGACATCCCGCTGCTGGCCAACTGCATGCCGGCCGGCAAGTATTTGGGCGAAGGCTTCCACCGCGCCGGCGGGGTGCCAGCGGTGCTCCACGAACTGCTCAAGGCCGGCCGGCTGCACGGCGAGTGCCTGACCGTCTCCGGCAAGACCATCGGCACCATCGCCGAGGGCGCCGCCAGCTCGGATCCTGCGGTGATCCAGCCCTATGAAGCGCCGCTCAAGCACCGCGCCGGCTTCATCGTGCTCAGCGGCAACTTCTTCGATAGCGCCATCATGAAGATGTCGGTGGTGGGCGAGGCCTTCCGTCAGACCTACCTGGCCGAGCCGGGCAAGGAAAACAGCTTCGAGGCGCGGGCCATCGTCTTCGAAGGCCCGGAGGACTACCACGCGCGCATCGACGATCCGGCGCTGGACATCGACGAGCGCTGCATCCTGGTGATCCGCGGCGCCGGTCCGGTGGGTTATCCGGGCAGCGCCGAGGTGGTCAACATGGCGCCCCCGGCGGCGCTGATCAAGAAGGGCATCGATTCCCTGCCGTGCCTGGGCGACGGTCGCCAGAGCGGCACCTCGGCCAGCCCTTCGATCCTCAACATGTCGCCGGAAGCGGCGGTGGGCGGCGGCCTGGCCCTGCTCAAGACCAACGACCGGCTGCGCGTGGACCTCAATGCCCGCAGCGTCGACGTGCTGCTCGACGATGGCGAACTGGAGCGCCGCCGCGCCGAATGGACGCCCAACCTGCCGCCGGCCCAGACCCCCTGGCAGGAGCTCTATCGGCAACTGGTGGGCCAGCTCTCCACCGGTGGCTGCCTGGAGCCGGCCACCCTGCACCTCAAGGTGATCGCCCGCGAGGGTGGGGTGCCGCGGCATTCGCACTAGGTCGAACGGGCTCGCACTGGCGGCCGGGCTTCATTAAGCTCTGCCGCCATGAATCGTACCCTCTATAGCCTGATCTTCACCCTGGCCTTGCCCTTCATCCTGCTGCGCCTGCTCTGGCGCGGCCGCAAGGCCCCCGCCTATCGGCAGCGCATCGGCGAACGCCTGGCGCTGGGCTTGCCTGAGGTGCCGCCCGGCGGTATCTGGGTACACGCGGTGTCGGTGGGGGAGAGCATCGCCGCCGCGCCGGTGATTCGCGCCCTGCGCCAGCGGCATCCCGACCTGCCGATCACCGTGACCTGCATGACGCCCACCGGCTCTGAGCGCATCCGCGCCCTGTTCGGTGACGACGTCCACCACTGCTACCTGCCCTATGACCTGCCCTGGCTGGCCGGACGCTTCCTTGACCGGCTGCGGCCAAGCCTGGGCGTGGTGATGGAGACCGAACTCTGGCCCAACCTCATCCACCAGGCGGCGCGCCGCGATATTCCCATCGCCCTGGCCAATGGCCGGCTGTCCGAACGCTCCGCCCGGGGCTACGGAAAACTGGGTGGGGTGACCGGGCCGATGCTGGCGGAGCTGGCCTGGCTGGCGGTGCAGACGCTGGTGGAAGCCGAGCGCTTTCGCGCCCTGGGCGCCCGTGCCGAGCGGGTCACGGTGACCGGCTCCATCAAGTTCGACCTGCGCATCGATCCCGCGCTGCCGGTCCGGGCCGTCGCGCTGCGCCAGGGCTGGGGCCAGCGCCCGGTATGGATCGCCGCCAGCACCCATGCCGGCGAAGACGGGATCCTGCTCCAGGCCCATCGCCAGCTGCTGGCCGCACACCCCGATGCGCTACTGATCCTGGTGCCGCGCCATCCCGAGCGCTTTCCCGAGGTATTGGCCGAGGTGCGTCGCGAAGGTTTCGGCGTGGTGCAGCGCTCGACGGGGGAGGCGGTGCAGCCGCAGACCCAGGTGCTGCTGGGCGACACCATGGGCGAATTGCTGTTTCTCTACGCCCTTGCCGATGTCGCCTTCGTCGGCGGCAGCCTGATCGAGCGCGGTGGTCACAATCCGCTGGAGCCGGCCGCCCTCGGCCTGCCGGTGCTCAGCGGTCCCCACGTGTTCAACTTCCTCGACATCGTCGCCCAGCTGCGCGACGCCGGCGCCCTGGAAACCGTGGCGGAAGCACCCGCGATCGCCGCCGCCGTGGCCCGGCTCTGGGCCGAGCCGGCGGAAGCCGCGCGACGCCAGCAGGCGGGCCTGGCGGTACTGGCCGCCAATCAGGGCGCGCTGGAGCGACTGCTCTCCGGACTGGACAGGTTGCTCACCCCCTGAACCGAGCGCGCCGGCAGGACGTCGGCGCGGGTCTTGGCCAGGTCCGGCGGCAGGAAGTCGCGATCCGGGTCGTAGTGGGGATCGAGATAGCCGGACAGCGCCAGCAGGTCGTTGGGCGCCAGGGTGCCGGCCGCCTGCTTGAGCCTCAGAGTGTCCAGGATGTAGTTGTAGCGGGCGTCGTTGTACTGGCGCACGGCGTTGTACAGCAACCGCTGGGCGTCGAGCACGTCGACGATGGTGCGGCTGCCCACCTGGTAGGCGATCTCGGTGGCTCTCAGGGCGCGCTGGCTGGAGGCGATGGACAGCCGGCGGGCGCGCACCTGCTCGATGTCAGTGTTGATCGCCCGGTGGGCGTTACGGGTGTTCTGCACCACCTGGCGGCGCAGACTCTCCTGGCGCTGTTCGCTCTGGTCCAGCTGCTGATAGGCCTGGCGCGCCTGGGAGCTGGTGGCCCCACCGCTGTACAGCGGTACCTCGACCTGGATGCCAATGCTGCGGCTGTTGACCGGGCTGCCGAACAGGGACAGCTGCTCGGCGTTGGGCAGATTCACCGCGTCGTTGTCGCTGTGGCTGTAGCGCGCCACAGCATCCACGGTCGGCAGGTGTCCGGCGCGGCGCTGGCGCAAGGTCTCCTGGGCGGCGTTGACGCCCTGGCCGGCGGCCAGCAGCTGCAGATTCTGGCGCATGGCGGTGTCCACCCACAGCCGCGCATCGTTGGGCTGTGGCGGCAGGATCGGCAGGTCGTGGCGGATGCCGGCGATGCTGCCGTAGTCGCGATCGGTCAGCCGGGTCAGGGCCTGAAAGGCGTCGGCCACCTGCTGCTCGCTCTGGGAGCGGTTGGCCTGGGCGTTGTCGAAGCTGGCCTGGGCCTGGAGCACGTCGGTGTCGTCGGTCAGGCCGACCTTGTAGCGCTCGCGGGACTGGTCCAGCTGGCGGTACAGCGCCTTTTCCTCGGCGCGGGCGGTGGCCAGGGCGTCCTGGGCACGCAGGGCGCTGAAATAGCCCTCGGCGGTCTGCAGGATGAGTTGCTGCTGGGCGGCGGAGAATTGCAGCTCGGCCTGCTCGGTGGCGGCCTGGGCGGCCTTGAGCTGGAACCAGCGATCGGCGCGGAACAGCGGCTGGCTGAGGGTGGCCTGGATCAGCTGGCTGCTGCGATCGCTGCTGTAGCGGCCACCCTGGACGCCCAACGCCGGATTGTCCTTGAGTTGCAGACTGGTATGGGTGTCGTTGAATTGGGCGCCAAGGCCGATCTGCGGCAGCAGGCCGGCGCGCGCCTGGGGCACCGCCTCGCGCTGGGCGCCGAGGCCGGCGCGCTCGGCGGCGAGATCGGCGTTGTTGTCCAGCGCCTCGCGGTAGACGTCGAGCAGGCCATTGCCGGTGACCTGGGCCTGGGCCAGGCCGGCCGAGCTGCAGAGCGCCGCGAGCAGCAGGAATCTTCGCATTCTGGGAGCCTTCCTTGAGGGACCGCGCCAGTGTAGTGGCTTCGTCCGAATCCGCCATAGGAGAGGAAATAGCGGTCGAAGTTTCTGCCGCTCTGGGTTTACACTGGCCGCGTTCTTGTCGGGGTGCGCTACGAGGCGCTGAGATCGGGTAGTCCCGGATCCCGTTGAACCTGATCAGGCTAGGCGCGCCGCATGGCGGTGCGTCAACCTGCGTAGGGAACAAGAGGGCGTCCGCAGCCTTATTCCGTGGTCGCCATCCGTCCGGGCTTGCCTCTTCTCGCGTGCCCACCCTTCGTCCAGGTTCTTCCCTCGGCAACGCGCCCACCAGGAGAGCCTCGATGAACAAGCAGAACAACGTCACCGACTTCACCCGCGTCGACCGCCAGTCCACTCAGCCGCTGCCCAATTCGCGCAAGGTCTATCTGACCGGCTCGCGCCCCGACATCCGCGTGCCGGTGCGGGAAATTTCCCTCGTCGACACCCCCACCGCCTTTGGCGGTGAGCGCAACGCCCCGGTATTCGTTTACGACACCTCCGGTCCCTACACCGACCCGGCGGCGCGCATCGACCTGCGCAAGGGCCTGCCGGACGTGCGTTCGCGCTGGATCGAAGAGCGCGGCGACACCGAACTGCTGGCCGGGCTCTCTTCCGAATTCGGCCAGGCGCGCCTGGCCGATCCGAGTCTCGCCGCCCTGAGATTCGACCTGGCGCGCCAGCCGCGGCGGGCCAAGGCCGGGCGCAACGTCTCCCAAATGCACTATGCCCGCCAGGGCATCGTCACCCCGGAGATGGAATACATCGCCATCCGCGAGAACATGAAGCTGCAGGAAGCCCGCGCCGCCGGTCTGCTCGGCAACCAGCACCGTGGCCAGAGTTTCGGCGCCAGCATTCCCCAGGAGATCACCCCGGAGTTCGTCCGCGACGAGGTAGCCCGTGGTCGCGCCATCATCCCGGCCAACATCAACCACCTGGAGCTGGAGCCGATGATCATCGGCCGCAACTTCCTGGTGAAGATCAACGGCAACATCGGCAACAGCGCCCTGGGCTCTTCCATCGAGGAAGAGGTGGAAAAGCTGACCTGGGGCATCCGCTGGGGCGCCGACACCGTGATGGACCTGTCCACCGGCAAGCACATCCACGAGACCCGCGAGTGGATCATCCGCAACTCGCCGGTCCCCATCGGTACCGTGCCCATCTACCAGGCCCTGGAAAAGGTCGGTGGCGTCGCCGAGGAACTGACCTGGGAACTGTTCCGCGACACCCTCATCGAGCAGGCGGAGCAGGGCGTGGACTACTTCACCATCCACGCCGGGGTGCGCCTGCACTACGTGCCCCTGACCGCCAAGCGCGTCACCGGCATCGTCTCCCGCGGCGGCTCCATCATGGCCAAGTGGTGCCTGGCGCACCACAAGGAAAACTTCCTCTACACCCACTTCGAAGACATCTGCGAAATCATGCAGGCCTACGACGTGAGCTTCTCCCTGGGTGACGGCCTGCGCCCGGGCTCCATCGCCGACGCCAACGACGCCGCCCAGTTCGGCGAACTGGAAACCCTCGGCGAGCTGACCAAGATCGCCTGGAAGCACGACGTCCAGACCATGATCGAAGGCCCCGGCCACGTGCCCATGCAGCTGATCAAGGAAAACATGGACAAGCAGCTGGAGTGCTGCGACG
The DNA here is from genome assembly GCF_000730625.1 of Pseudomonas oryzihabitans NBRC 102199. Lineage (GTDB taxonomy): Bacteria > Pseudomonadota > Gammaproteobacteria > Pseudomonadales > Pseudomonadaceae > Chryseomonas > Chryseomonas oryzihabitans. The sequence goes on from NZ_BBIT01000014.1 coordinate 233,863, forward strand.
AGGCGCCGTTCTATACCCTCGGCCCGCTGACCACCGACATCGCCCCCGGCTACGACCACATCACCAGCGGCATCGGCGCCGCCATGATCGGCTGGTTCGGCTGTGCCATGCTCTGCTACGTGACGCCCAAGGAGCACCTCGGCCTGCCCAACAAGGACGACGTCAAGACCGGCATCATCACCTACAAGATCGCCGCCCATGCCGCCGACCTGGCCAAGGGGCATCCCGGCGCTCAGATCCGCGACAACGCCCTGTCCAAGGCGCGTTTCGAATTCCGCTGGGAAGACCAGTTCAACCTGGGCCTGGACCCGGACACGGCGCGCGCCTTCCACGACGAGACCCTGCCCAAGGACTCGGCCAAGGTGGCGCACTTCTGCTCCATGTGCGGGCCCAAGTTCTGCTCCATGAAGATCACCCAGGAGGTCCGCGACTACGCCAAGGAAAACGGCCTGACCGACGAGCAGAAGGCCATCGAGGCCGGCTTCCAGGAACAGGCAGCGCGCTTCAAGGACGAAGGCGGCGTGATCTACAAGCAGGTCTGAAAATCGTAGGTTGGGCTGAGCGCAGCGAAGCCCAACAATGCCCAACGCCAACCAACGACGTTGGGCGCCCTCAACCCCTTATCCACGAGACCCATCATGGCCCAGGCCCCCGGCCTCTATACCCCCACCGTCCCCGTTCCGGCGGACCGCCGCATCCTTGGCGGGCGCGACCTCTTCACCCTCTGGTTCTCCCTCGGCATCGGCCTGATGGTCGCCCAGGCCGGCGCGCTGCTGGCGCCCGGACTGGGCCTGGCCGATGGCCTGCTGGTGCTGGTGCTCGGCACCGCGGTCGGGGTGCTGCTGCTGGCCGCTGCCGGCCTGGTGGGCAGCGATACCGGCCTGGCCGGCATGACCGCCCTGGGCCAGAGTCTCGGCCAGCGCGGCGCGCTGTTGCCGGCGGTGCTCAACATCACCCAGCTGATCGGCTGGGGCGCCTTCGAACTGGTGGTGATGCGCGAGGCGGCCAGCGTGCTGCTGGGCAGCTGGGGCCTGCAGGGCTGGGCCTCGCCGGTGCTCTGGACCCTGGTCTTCGGCGCCCTGGCCACGGCCCTGGCGGTGGCCGGTCCGCTGACCTTCGTCCGCCGCTTTCTCAGTCGCTGGGGCATCTGGCTGCTGCTCGGCGCCTGCACCTGGCTGACCCTGGATCTGTTCCTGCGCGCCGACCTGGCCGCGCTCTGGCAGCGCCCGGGCGACGACTCCCTGAGCCAGGCACTGGGCTTCGACCTGGTGGTGGCCATGCCGCTGTCCTGGTTGCCGGTGATCGCCGACTACACCCGCTTCGCCCGCACCGGCCGCAGCGCCGGGCGCGGCGTCATGCTGGGCTATTTCTGCGGCAACCTCTGGCTGATGGGCTTGGGCTTCGCCTATACCCTGGCCTTTGCCAGCGGCGGTGAAGCCGACGCCCTGCTGCGCGCCCTGGCCGTGGCCGGCCTCGGCCTGCCGCTGTTGCTGATCCTGCTGGACGAGTCGGAAAACGCCTTCGCCGCCTATCACTCGGCGGCGGTGGCCACGGGTTTCCTGGCCCAGGTGAAGATCTGGCAGCTGACCCTGGCCATCGGCATCCTCTGCACCCTGCTGGCGCTGCTGGTGCCTCTGGCCCAGTACGAACACTTCCTGCTGCTGATCGGTTCGGTGTTCGCCCCGCTATTCGGCGTGGTGCTGGTGGATCACTTCCTGCTGCGCCGCCGCAAGGCCCCGCAGCGGACACAGGCGCTGCGCCTGGAGTCCCTGATCGCCTGGGCCCTGGGCGTGGCCGTCTACCATCTGTTGCCGACCCTGCTCCCGGCCTGGGGCGCGACCCTGCCGGCCATCGTGGTGGCGGGGACTGCGCAGGCGCTGTTGGGATTGAAACGAGTTTAGGGTTCGGCCGTTGGGCTTCGCTGCGCTCAACCCAACCTACGCCTAACTGCCCCCTCTCCCGCTGGCGGGGGAGGGTCGGGGTGGGGGCAAGCCGGCACGCGTGGATGAGGCTGCGCCGTCATCCACCCTACGACTGAGCTGGATCTGTCGGGCTTCGCTGCGCTCGACCCAGCCTACTCCTAACTGCCCCCTCTCCCGCTGGCGTGGGAGGGTTGGGGTGGGGGCAAGTCGGCACGCGTGGATGAGGCTGCGCCGTCATCCACCCTACGACTGAGCTGGATCTATCGGGCTTCGCTGCGCTCAACCCAACCTACGGCTAACTGCCCCCTCTCCCGCTTGCGGGGGAGGGTTGGGGTGGGGGTATCGCGGCCATGGGCCGCTCCTACAGAAGATTGAGTCCCCTGTAGGAGCGGCCCATGGCCGCGATCAAACCCAACTACGGCAGATGATTTCTGTTGACCAGGTCCTACGGCTGCCGCGCCTTGCCCCGGCCCGGAAAGTACTCGCCCTTGAGGATGCCATTGAGCTTGGGATAGGGGATCTTCAATTCCGGATGGCCCATGGCGTAGGGGGCGATGCTGCCGATGTCGTACTTGAGCGTCAGGGCGCCGAAGTCCAGGGCCACGTTGTTGGTTTTTAGGAAGGGCCACTGCTGGCGGAATTCGGCATCGCCGACGTTGTTGCTGAGCATCCAGGCCTCACGGGAGAGCTGCGCCAGGCGCCAGAATTCGGCTTCCTGCCCCGGCACCAGCATGTCGCCCAGGGTGATCTGCCGGTCGAGATGGCGATCCCAGGTGACGAAGTCGCGGCCGGCCAGGCCATGGGCACCGCCGTTGGCCAGGTAGCTGGAGAATTCGATGATCACCAGGCCGTCATGCTGTTCACGCACCTTGGCCTGCAGATAGCTGCTCCAGCGTGGCTGGGCCTTGGCGAGGAAATCCCGCTCGTAGCTCTCCAGCGAAGCGGGGATGGGCGCGCCCGGCTCGGCGCGGGCCAGGCCCAGCAGGTGCCGCTGCACCAGGGCGTCCAGCGCCGGGTCGCCGAATTCCACGTAGTCGATGTTGATCAGCGGGCAGTCTTCGCCCTGGCAACCGGCCGGGCGGTGCTCCCAGGCCTGGTGGCGAGGCGTGAGGGGTTTGTCGAGGTTGGGGCCGAAGACGCTTTGGCAACCACCGAGCAACAGGCCGGCGAGCAGGAGGAGCGAGCGGATACGCATGGGATTCCTTGTCATGGAAACGGAGAACGACGGCTTTCGAACCCGTCTGGCCCCATAAGTTTGCCAGGGGCGGGCGGAGGTTTCCCGGCTTGTTGTCCTTTTCGCGACTTGGCGCGTCAGGGGCTGCACGCACGCAGGCGGCACGCTAGGATGATCTGATTACCTGCAATCAGCGCTGGAGCGCCCATGACCGAAGCCAACGAATCCCAGGCGCCCGCCGTTGAAATCCTGAGCCGCGAGATCTGCTTCCAGGGCTTCTACCGCATGGCCCGCTTCCGGCTGCGCCATCGCCAGTTCTCCGGTGCCCTGGGCCCGGAACTGGAACGCGAGGTCTTCGTGCGTCCCGATGCCGTCTGCGTGCTGCCCTACGACGCCGTGCGCGACGAGGTGGTGCTGATCGAGCAGTTTCGCGTCGGCGTCATGGAAAAGACCGCTCATCCCTGGCTGCTTGAGCCGGTGGCGGGCTTGGTGGACAAGCAGGGCGAGGCCGTCGAGGCGGTCGCTCATCGGGAAGCCGAGGAAGAAGCCGGGCTGACCTTGCAATCGCTCTGGCCCATCTCCACCTACTTCCCCTCGCCTGGCGGCAGTGACGAACAGGTCTATCTCTACCTGGGTCGCTGCAGCACCGCGGACGCCGGTGGCGTTCATGGCCTGGAAGAGGAGGGCGAGGACATTCGCGTCCATGTCTGGTCGCTGGACGAGGCACTGGCAGGGGTTCGCGACGGTCGAATCAATAACGCAGCGGCAATCATCGCCCTGCAATGGTTGGCGCTCAATCGCGCCGAGGTACGGGGGTTATGGGGCTGAAACTGCGAGATCGCTATCGGGTTGACCTGCCGGGCCTGCAGGCCACGTGCGAGGCCAACTACGTGCGGCTGATGCGGCTTCTGCCCAAGATGCGCGAAGCCGTGGTATCGCGCCGCGTCATGTTGTCGCAAGGCGAGCGTCCGCTGGGGGTGCTCGCGTTGGAAGTCACCGAGGCCTGTCCCTATACGACGGCCTTGCGGGTGCGCCAGGAACTGGGAATGCCCTGGTTGCCGGTGCCCGAACTGGAAGTGCGCGTCTATCACGATGCGCGGATGGCGGAAGTGGTGTCGGCCGGGGCCTCTCGGCACCTGCTCGGGCGCTATCCCTATCCCAATCAGGCGATGCATCAGCCTGACGAAAAGAGCCAGCTCAATCTGTTCCTCGGTGAGTGGCTGAGTCACTGCCTGGCCTGTGGCCACGAAGCTGAACCTATCCTGCAGCGATGAGCACCAGGGCGCAACGCTGACAGCCGCGGCTTCCCTCACGCGGTGCAAGCTGCGAAAATGTGAAGCATGCACGCAAGTTCCCGGGAACTTTTCTGCACCCTGCCTGCGCTCGTTGTCCCCTTATGCCTAGGAGGCTTTGGTGAGTTTGCCGGATAGTGTCAACGCTCCCCTCGTCATCCAATTGACCGACAGTCATCTGTTTGCGCGTGCCAACGGTCGGTTGTTGGGTATCGATACGGCCGCCAGCCTGCAACAGGTGGTCGCCCAGGTGGTGCGGGAGCAGCCACGCATCGATCTGCTGCTGGCCAGCGGTGACCTCTCCCAGGACGGCTCCGTGGCCTCCTACCAGCGCTTTTGCGAGCTGACCGAGCCCCTGGCCGCGCCGATGCGCTGGCTGGCCGGCAACCACGACGAGAACGCGCCCATGGCCAAGGCCTGTGGTGATCGCGATTTCCTCGAGACGGTCACCGACCTGGGCGCCTGGCGCCTCATCCTGCTTGACAGCACCGTGCGCGGTTGCGTGTTCGGCGAACTGGAGCAGGCGCAGCTGGTCGCCCTGGACGAGGCCCTGAGCGCCGCGCCCGAGCGTCCGGCGCTGATCTGCCTGCACCATCATCCGGTCCCGGTTGGCTGTGGCTGGATGGAGCCCCTGGGCCTGCACCGGGCGGACGAGCTGTTTGCCGTGCTGGATCGCCATCCCCAGGTCAAGGTGGTGCTCTGGGGGCATATCCACCAGGAGTTCGACCAGCTGCGCAACGGCGTGCGCCTGCTGGCCTCGCCTTCCACCGGTCTGCAATTCGAGCCGGGCAGCGAGGACTTCAAGGCAGGCGATCAGGCCCCGGGCTATCGCTGGTTACGCCTGCTGCCCGACGGCAACCTGGAAACCGGTGTCTCGCGCCTGCAACAGCATGCCTTCACTGTGGATCACAGCGCCGCGGGCTACTAGGGCTGTCGGGGCTGACGCCGGTCGGCAGCCTTGGTCGCGAGGGTCGAAACGGGTTATTCTTTACCTGTTTATTTATCCAGTAGGAGCGGCCCGATGCCGTCGATCCTCTATATCCATGGCTTCAACAGCTCACCCGCGTCCCTGAAGGCACGGCAGCTGACCGCCTGCATGACCCGCCTGGGCCTGGCGGACCGTCTGCGCGCCCCGGCGCTGCCCAACGATGCCGACGCCGCCTTCGCCCTCCTGGAGCGCGAACTGGCCGAGCTGGACGCCCCCTTGCTGGTCGGCAGCTCCCTGGGCGGCTACTATGCCACCGTCCTGGCCGAGCGCCACGGGCTCAAGGCCGTGCTGATCAACCCGGCGGTCCGGCCCTGGCGCTTCATGGAGCATTACCTGGGCCCCCAGCGCAATCACCATACCGGCGAGAGCTGGATCCTCACCGAGGCCCACGTCGACGCCATGCGGGCGCAGGAAGTCGCGGCGCCGGCGGATCCCGAACGCTTCCACGTCTGGCTGCAGACCGGCGACGAGACCCTCGACTACCGGGACGCCGAGCGCTACTACGGCGGCTGTACCCTGCGCATCGAGCAGGGCGGCGACCACGGCTTCCAGGGCTTCCATCGCCAGCTGCCTCTGTTGCTGGAGCTGGCCGGCTTCGACCCGGCGCTCTGGCGCGAGCTGGATTTCAACACCTTCGAATAGAGACCCCATGGCCACGCAGAACGCCTATAACGCCGACGCCATCGAAGTCCTCTCCGGACTCGATCCGGTGCGCAAGCGCCCTGGCATGTACACCGACACCTCCCGGCCCAACCACCTGGCCCAGGAAGTCATCGACAACAGCGTGGACGAGGCCCTGGCCGGTCATGCGCGCCAGGTGCAGGTGATCCTGCACGCCGACAACTCCCTCGAGGTGATCGACGACGGTCGCGGCATGCCGGTGGATATCCATCCGGAAGAGGGTGTCTCCGGCGTCGAGCTGATCCTGACCAAGCTGCACGCCGGCGGCAAGTTCTCCAACAAGAACTACCAGTTCTCCGGCGGCCTGCACGGCGTGGGCATCTCGGTGGTGAACGCCCTGTCGACCCGCGTCGAGGTGCGCGTCAAGCGCGAGGGCAACGAATACGCCATGGCCTTCGCCGACGGCTTCAAGGCCAGCGAACTGGCCGTGGTCGGCAGCGTCGGCAAGCGCAATACCGGCACCAGCGTGCACTTCTGGCCGGACCCCAAGTACTTCGATTCGCCCAAGTTCTCCGTCAGCCGCCTCAAGCACGTGCTCAAGGCCAAGGCGGTGCTCTGCCCGGGTCTGGCGGTGAGCTTTCTCGACGAAGCGAGCGGCGAGCGCAGCGAATGGCATTACGAAGACGGGCTGAGATCCTATCTGATCGACACCGTGGGCGACGCCCTGCGGCTGCCCGAGGCGCCCTTCCACGGCAGCCTGGCTTCGGCCCGGGAAGCGGTGGACTGGGCGCTGTTCTGGCTGCCCGAGGGCGGCGAGTCGGTGCAGGAAAGCTACGTCAACCTGATTCCCACCGCCCAGGGCGGCACCCATGTGAACGGCCTGCGCCAGGGCCTGCTGGACGCCATCCGTGAATTCTGCGAATTCCGCAACCTCTTGCCGCGCGGCCTCAAGCTGGCCCCGGAAGACGTCTGGGAGCGCATCGCCTTCGTCCTCTCGATGAAGATGCAGGAGCCGCAGTTCTCCGGCCAGACCAAGGAGAGACTGTCCTCCCGCGAGGCCGCGGCCTTTGTCGCCGGGGTGGTCAAGGACGCCTTCAGCCTCTGGCTCAATGCCCATCCGGAACTGGGTCAGCAGATCGCCGAGCTGGCCATCAACAACGCCGGCCGCCGCCTCAAGGCGGGCAAGAAGGTCGAGCGCAAGAAGATCACCCAAGGCCCGGCGCTGCCTGGCAAGCTGGCCGATTGCGCCGGCCAGGACCCGATGCGCTCCGAGCTGTTCCTGGTGGAGGGCGACTCCGCCGGCGGCAGCGCCAAGCAGGCGCGCAGCAAGGAATTCCAGGCCATCATGCCGCTGCGCGGCAAGATCCTGAACACCTGGGAAGTGGACGGCAGCGAGGTGCTGGGCAGCCAGGAGGTGCACGACATCGCCGTGGCCATCGGCATCGATCCGGGCAGCGCCGACCTGAGCGGCCTGAGATACGGCAAGATCTGCATCCTCGCCGATGCCGACTCCGACGGCCTGCACATCGCCACCCTGCTGTGCGCCCTGTTCGTGCAGCACTTCCGGCCCCTGGTGGATGCCGGCCACGTCTATGTGGCCATGCCGCCGCTGTACCGCATCGACCTCGGCAAGGAGGTCCACTACGCCCTCGACGAAGCCGAGCGCGACGGCATCCTCGATCGCCTGGCCGCGGAGAAGAAGCGCGGCAAGCCCCAGGTCACCCGCTTCAAGGGCCTTGGCGAGATGAATCCGCTGCAGCTGCGCGAGACCACCATGGATCCCAACACCCGCCGCCTGGTACAGCTGACCCTCGAAGACGTGCCCGGCACCCTCGAGATGATGGACATGCTGCTGGCCAAGAAGCGATCCGGCGACCGCAAGAGCTGGCTGGAATCCAAGGGCGACCGCGCTGAAGTGCTGATCTAAATATGTTGGCTGTGCTTATCGCGGCCATGGGCCGCTCCTACAGATGTATCAAGCGCTCGTAGGAGCGGCCCATGGCCGCGATAAGGCAAGGCCCCGATCAAAGACGTAACCCCAAAGGACTCCCATGAGTGCACCCCTCGACCTGAGCCTGGATGGCGTCGAACGCCGTTCGCTGGCCGACTTCACCGAGCAGGCGTACCTGAACTACTCCATGTACGTCATCATGGACCGCGCCCTGCCGCACATCGGCGACGGCCTCAAGCCGGTCCAGCGCCGCATCGTCTATGCCATGAGCGAACTGGGCCTGGACGCCGACGCCAAGCACAAGAAGTCCGCCCGTACCGTGGGCGACGTCCTCGGTAAATACCACCCCCACGGCGACTCGGCCTGCTACGAAGCCATGGTGCTCATGGCCCAGCCGTTTTCCTATCGCTATCCGCTGGTGGATGGCCAGGGCAACTGGGGCGCGCCGGACGATCCCAAGTCCTTTGCCGCCATGCGCTATACCGAGGCGCGGCTGTCGCGCTATTCCGAGGTGCTGCTCAGCGAACTGGGGCAGGGCACCGTGGACTGGGTACCCAACTTCGACGGCACCCTGAACGAGCCGGCGGTGCTGCCGGCACGCCTGCCCAATCTGCTGCTCAACGGCACCACCGGCATCGCCGTGGGCATGGCCACCGACATCCCGCCGCACAACCTGCGCGAGGTGGCCGCCGCCTGCGTGCGCCTGCTGGACGACCCCATCGCCGGGATTCCCGAGCTGCTCGAACACGTGCCCGGTCCGGACTTCCCCACCGAGGCCGAGATCGTCACGCCGCGGGCCGACCTGCGCAAGATCTACGAGACCGGTCGCGGCTCGGTGCGCATGCGCGCCGTCTACCGCCGCGAGGACGGCGACGTGGTCATCACCGCGCTGCCGCACCAGGTCTCCGGTTCCAAGGTGCTGGAGCAGATCGCCGCCCAGATGCAGGCCAAGAAGCTGCCCATGGTGGCCGACCTGCGCGACGAGTCGGACCACGAGAATCCGACCCGCATCGTCATCGTGCCGCGCTCCAATCGCATCGATGCCGACGAGCTGATGCAGCACCTGTTCGCCACCACCGATCTGGAGTCCAGCTATCGGGTCAACCTCAACGTCATCGGTCTGGACGGCAAGCCCCAGGTCAAGGACCTCCGGCAGATCCTCCAGGAGTGGCTGATCTATCGCATCGGCACCGTGCGCCGTCGCCTGCAGTTCCGCCTGGACAAGGTCAATCGCCGCCTGCACCTGCTGGATGGCCTGCTGGTCGCCTTCCTCAACCTGGACGAGGTGATCCACATCATCCGCACAGAGGAGCATCCCAAGCAGGCGCTGATGGCCCGCTTCGAGCTCTCCGAGGAACAGGCCGACTACATCCTGGAAACCCGGCTGCGCCAACTGGCGCGGCTGGAAGAGATGAAGATCCGTGGCGAGCAGGCCGAGCTGCTCAAGGAGCAGAAGCGCCTGCAGACCCTGCTGGGCAGCGACAAGAAGCTGCGCAACCTGGTCCGCGACGAACTGATCAAGGACGCCGAGACCTATGGCGACGCGCGTCGCTCGCCCATCGTCGAGCGTGCCGAAGCCAAGGCCCTGTCCGAAACCGAGCTCATGCCCACCGAGCCGGTGACCGTGGTGCTGTCCGAGAAGGGCTGGGTGCGCCAGGCCAAGGGCCACGACGTCGATCCGACCGGGCTGTCCTACAAGGCCGGCGACGGCTTCAAGGCGGCGGCCCTGGGTCGCTCCAACCAGTTCGCCGTGTTCATCGATTCCACCGGGCGCAGCTATTCGGTGGCCGCCCATTCGCTGCCGTCGGCGCGTGGCCAGGGCGAGCCCCTGACCGGCCGCCTGACGCCGCCGCCGGGCGCCAGCTTCGAATGCCTGCTGCTGCCGGACGACAGTGGTCTCTATGTCATGGCCTCGGACGCCGGCTACGGCTTCGTGGTCAAGGGTGAGGACCTGCAGGCCAAGAACAAGGCCGGCAAGGCGCTGATCAGCCTGCCCAACGGTGCCAAGGTGCTGCCGCCCAAGCCGGTGGCGTCCCTGGAGGACACCTCTCTCGCGGTGGTCACCAACGAGGGACGGTTGCTGGTGTTCGCCATCAGCGAACTGCCGCAACTGGCCAAGGGCAAGGGCAACAAGCTGATTTCCATCCCTGGCGAGCGGGTCGCCAAGCGCGAGGAATACGTGGTCGACCTGGCCGTGGTGCCGGCCGGCGCCTCCCTCACGCTGCAGGCCGGCAAACGGCCCTATACCCTCAAGGGCAGCGATCTGGAGCACTACCGGGCCGAGCGCGGTCGGCGCGGCAACAAGTTGCCGCGGGGCTTCCAGCGGGTGGACTCGCTGCAGGTGGAAGCTTGAGCCGCCCGCGGTCAGCCGCTAGCATAGCCCGGATTTTTTCGACCAGGACTCGCCGGGCCGTGGCGCCCGTCGAGAGAGAGCCTCGATGAAACGGATGTGTCTCGCCAGGCTGGCGCTCGTTGGCCTGCTGGCCGGCCTGGGTGGCTGTGCCAGCCTCGGCCCCAGCCACTACTATCAGCTCGATGGCGGCAATGCGCGTACGCCCGCGAGCAGCGAGCGTGGTCTTGCCGTGTGGATCGAAAACCTGCAGCTGGCCGACTACCTGCAGCGCGATGTCCTGCTGGAACGCCAGCCCGACGGCAGTCTCAAGACCACCCGCGATCACTGGGCCGGGCCGCTCGACGCCAACGTGCGCCAGTTGCTGCAGCGCCAGCTCGCCGGTCGCCTCAACAGCGGTCGGGTGGTGGTGGGTGAACAACCCGCCGGCTTCGATCCGCAGTACCGAGTGGAACTGGTGGTGACCCGCCTCGATGCCGGTGACCAGGCGCCTGCCGCCCTCAACGCCAGCTGGCAACTGCGCGACGGCCAGGGTCGTCTGCTGGACACCGAGGTGGTCCACCTGCAGGCTCGTCATGCAGGTGATCGCGCGGCCCAGGTGCGCGCCCAGAGCGAATTGCTGCAACAGCTGTCGGCGCGGCTGGCCACCGATCTCACCAAGGTCGCCCAGCGCGGCCGGCGTGACAGCGAAGTGGCGCGCAAGGAGCCGAAGAAACTCGTGGAAGAGGCCCAGGCCCGGCCGACGCTGCCGGCCGTGGTGCCCATCCGCACCGGCGCCGAGGTCTATCGCTTCTGATCCGCAAGGCTCCCGCGCGTCGCCGCGCGGGAGCCTTCGGCGGCGCGCGACGCTCTATCCAGCAGGACCCTCAAGCCCTGGAGGTTTCATGACGCTGCCCCTGTTTCCGCTCAACACCACCCTGTTTCCCGGCTGCCGCCTCGACCTGCAGCTGTTCGAAGCCCGCTACCTGGACATGCTCGGCCGCTGCCTCAAGCAGGGCAGCAGCTTTGGCGTGGTGACCATCCTCGAAGGCCGCGAGACCGGTGCCGCGCCGAATCGCCTGGGCGCCTACGGCTGCGAGGCGCTGATCCGCGACTGGCAGCAGCAGAGCAATGGCCTGCTGGGTATCCGCATCGAAGGCGGACGGCGCTTTCGCCTGCTGAGCCAGGAAGAGCAACCCGACCACCTGGTGGTGGGGGAGGTGGAGTGGCTTCCGGAGACCGAGCCCCAGCCGCTGCGCGATGGCGACGCCGATCTCATGGCGCTGCTGGTGGCCCTGGCCCAGCACCCCATGGTCGCCAGCCTGGACATGGGGGGCGAAGTCGCCGACCGCCAGGCCCTGGGTTGCCAGCTGGCCTATCTGCTGCCGTTCGAGGCGCACCTCAAGCTCGAATGGCTGGGCCTGAGCGACCAGGGTCAGCGCCTGGCCGACATCGAGCGCCATCTGGTGGATTTGCAAGGTGATTTCCAGGCCTAAGAGCCTGTTCATAATCTGCTGCGCGTCGGCCAAACCGCGTTGAAAACACCCTGGATCGCCAGCCCCGCCTGGGCGGCCCCGTCGCAATGCTCATTTACCCTATGTAAACCCGGGCGCGGGTCCGATCCGCTTCCTCAGGCGTTTTTGCGGGGCCGCCTAGGCCTTGTTTGGCTCTAGCTCGCAAGATTCTGAACAGGCTCCGGGCCAAACGCCGGGCAAAAGAAAGCCCGCCGGGCAGGGCGGGCTAAAAGTGCTTTGGGGGCACTGGATAAGACCCTGGCACTTTGCCATAAGTTCAGTCTTATGAGATCAAAGTGCCAGTCTCGATGGCTCAGCCTGCCAGCAGCTTGATGAACTCGCGATTGAAGGCCGGGATGTCGTCCGGCTTGCGGCTGCTCACCAGTTGGCCATCGACGATGACCTCCTGGTCCTGCCAGGTGGCGCCGGCATTCTTGAGGTCGTCGGTCAGCGACGGCCAACTGGTCATGGTCTTGCCCTGCACCAGGCCGGCGGAGATCAGCAGCCAGGCACCGTGGCAGATGACGGCAACCGGCTTGCCGGCGTCGGCGATCTGCTTGGTCAGCTGCTGGGCCTGTTCGTCGATGCGGATGGTGTCGGCGTTGACCACGCCGCCGGGCAGCAGCACGGCGTCATAGTCACCGGCATTGGCCGCGGCGAAGGTGAGGTCCACCGGAAAGCTGTCGGCCGGCTCGGTGCCGTCCCAGCCGCGCACTTCGCCGCTCTCGGCGGAGATGATGTGGGTCTGGGCGCCGGCCTGCTCCAGCGCCTGCTTGGGGCCGGTGAGTTCGGCCTGCTCGAAGCCGTCGGTGACCAGGATGGCGATTTTCTTGCCGTTCAGGGATGTAGCCATGGTTGCGCATACCTCTATGGACATTCGGTCGGGCTAGCCTTTTGCCAGCGCTCTCTAGTCCGTCCCGCTTTGCCTCCCCGAAGTTCCTTCGTCGCGCCCGATGGCATCGCCGGGCGGTGCGCAGTAAATTTGCGACATCCATCGCAGAGTAGTCCCCATGTCCCAAGCGTCCCCTCAGCTGACCGAGGAGCAGATCCGTCAGGCCCTGCAAGGCATCAGCATTCCCCCGCAGCCGCAGATCATGGTGGATCTGCAACTCGAACAGCTCATGCCCAGCCCCGATCTCAAGGTCATCTCGCGCCTGATCGGCCAGGACCCGGGGCTCTCGGGTGCCCTGCTCAAGCTGGTGAACTCGCCGTATTTCGGCCTCAGCAATCGCATCACCTCGATCCAGCGGGCGGTCAATCTGCTGGGCAGCCAGTCGGTCATCAACCTGATCAACGCCCAGTCGATCAAGGGCGAGCTCACCGACGAGACCATCGTCATCCTCAACCGCTTCTGGGACACCGCCCAGGACGTGGCCGAGACCTGCCTGAGCCTGGCCAAGAAGACCGGCTATCCGACCCCGGACGAGGCCTACGCCCTGGGTCTGTTCCACAACTGCGGCATCCCGCTGATGCTCAAGCGCTTCCCCAACTACATGGCGGTGCTGGAAGAGGCCTATGCCAGCGTCAACGAGCAGGTACGGGTGGTGGATGTGGAGAATCGCATCTTCAGCACCAACCACGCCGTGGTGGGCTATTTCATCTCCCGCTCCTGGCGCCTGCCGGAGCACGTCGGCCAGGCCATCGCCAACCACCACAACGCCCAGTCGGTCTTTGACGAGGAGTCGACCACCGACATCCAGATCAAGAATCTGCTGGCCCTGCTGAAGATGGCCGAACACATCTGCGGCTGCTATCGCGCCCTCGGTGGCCAGGACGAGGATCACGAGTGGCAGGCCATCGCCCCGCGGGTGCTGGATCACGTCGGCCTGTCCGAGTACGACTTCGAGTCGCTCAAGGAGACCATCCTTGAAATGGGCAGCGGTCGGATCAATTACTAGATTTGGTTAAAAGGGCCTGCGCTCGGCCATGCGGCGTTGAAAACCAGCTGGTTCGCCAGCCCGGTCGGAATGCTCATTTACGCTTTGTAAACTCGTGCGCGAGCCCGGTCCGCTTCCTCGCTGTTTTGATTCGCTGGCGCTCACCCTTCGGGCCAGCCTTCGGCTGTTACTCCCGTTGGTCGTTGCGCCTTGCCTGACCTTCGCTCGGCGCCTTTTAAGCCAAATCTCTGAAATAAGCCCCTGGATCCTCATGCCCGAATTACCTGAAGTCGAAACCACCCGCCGGGGCATCGCGCCCCATGTCGTCGGTCAGCGCGTGCGCCGGGTCATCGTCCGCGATGGCCGGCTGCGCTGGCCGGTGCCCGAGGACCTGGATGTACGCCTTTCCGGGCAGCGCATCGAGGCCGTCGAGCGGCGGGCCAAGTACCTGCTGATCCGCGCCGAGAGCGGCACCCTGATCGGCCACCTGGGCATGTCCGGCAGCCTGCGCCTGGTGCCGGCCGACCAGCCGCCGGCCAAGCACGAGCACGTCGACATCGAGCTGGAATCCGGGTTGTCGCTGCGCTACACCGATCCCCGGCGTTTCGGCGCGCTGCTCTGGACCCAGGATCCCCATGCCCATGTGCTGCTCAGCAAGCTGGGCCCCGAGCCCCTGACCGAGGCCTTCGACGGCGGTCGGCTGTACGAGCTGTCGCGCGGACGCAGCATGGCGGTCAAGCCCTTCATCATGGACAACGCCGTGGTGGTGGGGGTGGGCAACATCTACGCCGCCGAGGCACTGTTCGCCGCCGGTATCGATCCCCGCCGCGCCGCCGGGAGCGTTTCCCGGGCGCGCTACGAGCGCCTGGCCGAAGAGATCAAGAAGGTGCTGGAGCGCTCCATCGAGAGTGGCGGCACCACCCTGCGCGATTTCATCGGCGGAGACGGGGCGCCGGGCTATTTCAAGCAGGAATTGTTCGTCTACGGTCGCAAGGGCGAATTCTGCAAGGTCTGCGGGACGGGATTGCAGGAGATCCGCCTCGGCCAGCGCGCCAGCGTCTATTGCCGCAAGTGCCAGCGATGAAGACCCTGGCCGCGGTGGTCCTGCTGACGCTGCTGGGCGGGGAGGCGGCCTGGGCGGATGCCGACAACGGCCGCAACCTCTTCCTGCGCCGCTGCCACAACTGCCATTCGGTGGGGCCGGGCGCCCAGTCCGGCTTTGGCCCCCAGCTCAATGACCTCTTCGGTCGTCAGGCCGGGAGTCTGGCTGGCTACAACTACTCTGAGGCCATGCGCAATGCCGGCTTCGCCTGGGATCGCGAGGCCCTGGCGGCCTTTCTGCGCGATCCCGAACAGAAGGTGCCGGGGACCAAGATGAGATTCTGGGGCATCGGCGATGTCGAGGATCTGGGCGACATCGCCGACTACCTGCAGACCCAGCACAGCATTCCTTAGAACCTGTTCACGATCTCGCGAGCTAGAGATAAACAAGGCCTGGGCGGCCCCACGAAAACGGCTGAGGAAGCGGACCGGGCTCGCGCTCGAGTTTACGAGTGGTAAATGAGCATTCCGAAGCCGTTTTCAACGCCGTTTAGCCGACGCGCAGCAGATCGTGAACAGGTTCCTAGTGGTCGCCGCCTCCGGCGCCCGGCTTGGCCGCAAAGGGCGGCTTGGCCAGCCAGATGATCAGGAACAGCCCCATGAAGATCCAGCCGAGCAGGGTGAAGTAGTCCACCGTGGAGAGCATGTACGCCTGGCCTTCCACCACCTTGTCCAGCTGGGCATAGGCCTGCTGCGACGGTCCGCCGAGGGTGTCCAGGTAGTGCTGGGTGGCCGGGCTGTAGGGGGTCACGTCCTCGGTCAGCTGGGCATGGTGGTGGATGGCGCGCCGCTGCCACAGCCAGGTGGTCAGGGAGGAGGCGAAGCTGCCACCCAGGACCCGCAGGAAGGTCGCCAGACCGCCGCCGTCCGCCAGTTCCGAGGGTTTGAGGCTGGACAGCAGGATGCTGGTGGTGGGCATGAAGAACAGCGCCACGCCCAGGCCCATGAAGGTCTGCACCTCGGCGATGTGGCGATAGTCCACTTCGTTGTTGAAGGTGGCTCTCATGAAGCAGGAGGCGCCGATCACCAGGAAGGAGCCACCGGCCAGCAGGCGCAGATCGGTCTTGTGCGCGAACTTGCCCACCAGCGGAGAAAGGATCACCGGTAGGATGCCGATGGGCGCCGCGGCGAGGCCCGCCCATACCGGGGTGTAGCCGAGTTGCGTCTGCAACCACTGGGGCAGCAGCAGGTTGATGCCGAAGAAGCCCGAATAGCCCAGTACCAGCGCCAGGGTGCCGCAGCTGAAGTTGCGATAGCGGAACAGCCGCAGATTGACGATGGGGTGCTTGTCGGTCAGTTCCCAGATCACCAGGGCGGTCAGGGCCACGGCGGAAAAGGCGGCGCCCAGGCAGATCAGGTTGGATTCGAACCAGTCCAGGTCGTTGCCCTTGTCCAGCACCACCTGCAGCACGCCCACGCCCAGCACCAGAAGGATCAGCCCGACATAGTCGATGGGCTGGTGCACCAGCTTTTCCGGCTTCTTGCCCAGCTGGCTCCAGACCACCAGGGTGGCGAAGATGCCGATGGGGATGTTGATGAAGAAGATCCACGGCCAGCTGTAGTTGTCGGTGATCCAGCCGCCGGCGATGGGGCCGATGATGGGCGCCACCACCGTCACCATGGCCAATAGCGCCAGGGCCATGCCGCGCTTGGCCGCTGGAAAGATCGCCAGCAGCAGGGTCTGGGCCATGGGATAGAGCGGGCCGGCGACGAAGCCCTGCATGGCGCGGAAGATCACCAGCTCCGGCATGGAGGTGGCGATGCCGCAGAGAAAGGAGGTGATGACGAAGAGCACCACGGCGGCCATGAACAGCTTGACCTCGCCGAAGCGCCGCGCCATCCAGCCGGTCAGCGGCAGGGCGATGGCGTTGCTCACGGCAAAGGCGGTGATGACCCAGGTGCCCTGTTCCGAACTCACCCCGAGGTTGCCGGAAATGGTGGTCAGGGCGACGTTGGCGATGGTGGTGTCGAGCACCTGCATGAAGGTGGCCAGGGACAGGCCCACCGTGGCGAGCACCAGGCTCGCCGGGCGAAAGGCGTTATCGCTCATGACGGATTACCAGAAGGGTGGACGGGGAGGCTCGCCAGGGAGCCTCCTTGGCTGTCAGCGCTTGGCGACGCCGGCGGCGCGGGCGGCCGGACCGTTGTTGTGGACGATCTGCTGGATCAGCTGATCGGCCTCGGCCAGCTGATGGTCGTAGACGTCGGTGCTGTAGCGCGGCTGCTGCGGGGTGGTGGTGGGCAGGCGGGCACCGTCCTGGTCGTGCAGGTCGACGTCGACCACGGTCGACAGGCCGATGCGCAGCGGGTGCTTGTCCAGGTTGTCGCCTTCCAGGCGGATCCGCACGGGCAGGCGCTGGACGATCTTGATCCAGTTGCCGGTGGCGTTCTGCGCCGGCAGCAGCGAGAAGGCGCTGCCGGTACCCACGCCCAGGCTTTCCACCACGCCGCGATAGCGCACGTCGTCGCCATAGAGGTCGGAATGGATTTCCACCGGTTGGCCGATGCGCATCTCGGCCAGCTGGGTTTCCTTGAAGTTGGCGTCGATCCAGATCTGGTCCAGGGGCACCACGGCCATCAGCGCCGCGCCGGGCTGCACGCGGCTGCCGACCTGTACCGAACGCTTGGCGACATAGCCGCTGACCGGCGCCACCAGGGTGCTGCGGGCGTGGTTCAGGTAGGCCTGGCGCAGCTGGGCGGCGGCGGCCTTGACGTCCGGGTGCGAGGCGATCTCGGTGTCGTCCACCAGCGCCTGGTTGGTATCCAGCTGCTGCTGGGCGGAGGTCAGGGAGCTCTGCGCCGCCACCAGGGTATCCCGGGCATGGGCCAGTTCTTCCTTGGAGATGGCGCCGCCCTTGGCCAGTTGCTGGCGGCGGGCGTAGTCGGCACGGGCGCGCTCGACCTCGACGCGCCGCGCGGCCACCTGGGCCTTGTAGCTGTCGACGTTGCTGAACAGGCCGCGCACCTGGCGTACGGTCTTGGCCAGGTTGGCCTCGGCGCTCTGCTGGGCCACGGCGGTGTCGCTGGGATCGAACTCCACCAGCGGCTGGCCCTGGCGGACGAAGTCGCCATCGTCCACGGCGATGCGGGTCACGGTGCCGGTGACCTGGGGCGTGATCTGCACCAGGTTGCCGTTGACGTAGGCGTCGTCGGTGCTGGCATGGAAGCGGCCATAGAACAGGTGGTAGCAGTAGACGCCCACGCCGGCCAGGATCACCACCAGCAGCAGGAGCAGCAGGAAGAGTTTGCGTTTGCCGGAGCGCTGCGGCTTCTGCTCCTGGGCATTGTCGTTGGGGGTTGCGGCGGAATCGGCCATGGTCGGGCTCTCGGTATCAGTGTGTGGCCGCGGCGGCGGGTGCCGGCGGCAGGTTGGACGGTTGGAAGCCGCCACCCAGGGCCTGCATCAGCAGCACGCCGCTGTCGATGCGATCGGCCCGGAGGCTGGCCAGCTGGCGCTCGGCCTGCAGCAGTTGCTGCTCGACGGTCAGGGCGTCGAGGTAGTTGCCGATGCCGGCGCCATAGCGCTGCATGGCGATGTCGAAGGAGCTCTTGGCGATGTCGCGGGCCCGTTGCTGCTCGACGATCTGCTGGTCCAGCGAGCGCTGGCGGGTGATGGCGTCGGCGATGTCGCCCAGCGCCTGCACCAGGGTCTGGTTGTACTGGGCCACGGCCAGGTCGTAGTCGGCGTCCCGGCTGGCCAGATCGGCGCGGCGGCGACCGCCGTCGAAGATCGGCAGCGACAGTGCCGGACCGACGTTGAAGAAGCGCGCCGGTGCGCCGAACAGGGCATCGCCGAGGATGGCCTTGCTGCCGGCCGCCACCGTCAGGTTGAGATTGGGATAGAAGTTGGTCTTGCTCGCGGTGATGTCCTTGCTCGCGGCCTCCACGCGCCAGCGGGCGGCGATCAGGTCCGGACGGCGCCCGGCCAGTTCGGCGGGCAGCTGGGCCGGCAGATTCACCGCGGCGGGGGCGATCAGCTTGGGTCGCGGGATCTCGGCGCCCCGGTCGGGCCCCTTGCCCAGCAGCACGGCGAGACGGATCTGGGCGCTGCGCACCTGCTGCTCGGCGGCGGTATGGGAGGCTGCCGCGCTCGCTTCCAGACTCTGGGTCTGCTGCAGCTGGTAGTCGCTGTCGAGACCGGCGTCGACCCGGCGCTGGGCCAGGTCGAGCATGCCGCGGGTACGCTCCAGGTCCTGCTGGGCCACGTCCAGGCTGGTGTAGGCCAGACCGAGCTGGTTATAGGCACGGCTGACGTTGGCCGCCAGGGTCAGGCGTGCGGCCTGGCGATCCACCTCGCCGGCGCGGGCGCGACCGAGGGCGGCTTCCCAGGCGGCGCGCTGGCCACCCCAGAGGTCGAAGCTGTAGCTGCCGCTCACATCGAACTGGCGCAGGGTGCTGTAGCGGTCGCCCTGACCGAGAGGATCGTCCGGTCGCGCCAGGCGCGAACGGGTCACACCGCCATTGGCGTCGATCTGCGGATAGCGATCGGCGTCGGCGGCGAGCACCGCGGCATCGGCCTGGCGACTGCGCGCATCGGCTTCCTGCAGCGAGGGACTGTCGCGCAGGGCCTCGCGGATCAGGTTGTCGAGTTGCGGATCGCCCAGCCGGGTCCACCAGTCGGCGCTCGGCCACTGGGCGGGGGAGAGGCGATCGCTGGCAAAGGTGGCTTCGCCCTTGAGCGTCGCCGGATCCACGGCGCGCCCCTGGGTGTGCAGCCCTTCGGACGACACGCAGCCGGCCAGCAGCAGGGCGGCGCAGAGGGCGGTCAATGGCAGGCGAAAGGTCATGGGTCAGAGGTCTCCAGAGGACTCCGGCAGCAGGCCGGAGGGGCTGAGCAGGCGGCGCAGCAGGCGTTCGAGGTCATCCAGTTCCTGGCGATCCAGGCAGTGGGTCAGGTCGTTGAGCGCGTCCACGCCGATCTGCATGAGTTCACTGCTCAGGGCCTGACCCTGTTCGGTCAGTTCCAGGCGTACCTGGCGGCGGTCGCTGAGGCTGCGTACGCGGCGCAGCAAGCCCTTGGCTTCCAGGCGATCGAGCATGCGGGTCATGGCGCCGCTGTCGAGGGACAGGCAGCGGCTGAGTTCGGCCGGGGTGTCGGTCTGGTCGCGGGCGAGCAGCAACAGCACCTTGAACTGGGCAGCGGTGATGTCGTAGGGCGCGAGGTGACTGTCCAGCACGCGATCCTTGTACTGGTTCGCGAGGTGGATCAAATGGCCTACGGAATTGCGCAGCGGAAAATTGCTACGGTCGAAATGTGACATTGCAGTATCTGCCCAGGCAATCAAGCGTATCCAGAATACTGCCTAGGCAGTGAAATATTCAGACACCTTTGCGCAGGGGAGAGTTGCGCATTTTGAAACAATTGGAAAAGTCTGCTGGCAGACGCTTGTGCCACGGCTGTCCGGACGCCGATCATGGTGGCTACTTCAGACTGAACCGAACCATGAACCCTCTCTTCGATCTAGACCGACTGCGCCAGGCCTTGGTGCCCCTGCGCCACGACCTGCCGCCGGATCTCGACCACCAGGGCTATCGCGCCCATTACCGCCTCGCGGACAGCCACGCGCGGCCGGAGCTGACCGTGGCCTTGGGCGCGCTGGCCGCCGGTGCCTACCGGCTCGCCGTGCAGGGTTGGTGGCCGCGCGAGCCGCGGGGCAGCCTGCTGCTGCTGCACGGCTACTACGATCACATGGGCCTCTATGGCCACGTGGTGGACTGGGCGCTGTCGCGGCAGCTGGCGGTGCTGGCCTGCGACCTGCCCGGGCATGGCCTGTCGAGCGGGGCCCGCGCCAGCATCAACGACTTCGCCGAATACCAGGCCACCCTGACGGCCCTGATCGCCGAGGCGCGGCGCCTGGACCTGCCGCGGCCCTGGCACCTGCTCGGCCAGAGCACCGGCGGCGCCATCCTGCTGGACTATCTGCTGCGCGGTGAGCCCGCTCCCGAACTGGGCGAGACGATCCTGCTGGCGCCCCTGGTCAGGCCCCATGCCTGGCGCCAGGGGTTGTGGACCTATCGGCTGGTGAAGCCCTTCGTGCGCGCCCTGCCGCGGCGCTTCTCGGTGAATTCCGGGGATCCGGCCTTTCTCGAATTCCTGCAGCAGGACGGCCTGCAGCCACGCGAGCTACCCGCGCAATGGGTCGGCGCCCTGGCGCGCTGGATTCCGCAACTGGAGGGGGCACCGGCCAGCTCCCGCCGCCCGCTGGTGATCCAGGGCGAGCAGGATTTCACCGTCGACTGGCGGCACAACCTGGGGGTGCTGGAGGCCAAGTTCGCGCGGCCCGAGGTGCTGCGCCTGCCGGAAGCGCGGCACCATCTGGTCAACGAGACCGCAGCCCTGCGCCAGCGCTATTTCCGCTGGCTGGACGACCGTCTCGCCTGAGCCGTCCTACTGGCCGCCGCCGCCCAGACCGGCGCGCAGGGCCGCCACGGCGGCGCGGTAGTAGGCGCTGCCATTGGCCGAACTGGCGAAATCGGCGAACTGGCCGAGTTCGCTGTCGTTCAGGGTGCGATAGACATAGAGCAGGGTGTTTTCCAGGTCGCCGGCATTCATCTGCTGGATGAATCTCTGGCGCTGCTGCTCGATCATGCCGCCGGACTGCTGCTGTCCCATCAGCCCCGGCAGCATCGAACTCAGGCTGTCGGCGGCGAGGCCTGCCAGGGCCACGCTGACCTCGGCCCCGGCTTCGCGTACGGGCAGGGCGGTGGCCAGGCGCTTGGCCTGGGCGCGGCGGGCCGGGCTGGCCTGCATCTGGGGCACGCCATTGGCGTTCTTGGCCAGTTGGTCGCTGCGGGTGGCGGCGATTTCCGCGGCGACCACCTTGCGGCCCACCGGCGACTGGAAGAACTGCAGGGCCGGGCCGTCTGCCGGCAAGCTCTGGCGCAGCGCGGCCAGGGCGCGCTGGTCGATGGCCGCGGCGGTGTAGCGCTTGTTGCTGTTGTCGACCAGGCTCTGATAGAGCGCCGGCGGCAGGCTGTTCTGGTAGCGCTGCTGGGCGGCCTGCAGGGCGTCGCGGAAGTGTCCGCGCTGCTCGGGCCAACCTGCGGCCTGATAGAGGCTGACCGTATCGTCGGCCAGGACGGGCAGGCTGATGGCGAAAAGCAGGGAAGCGAACAGAACGCGCATGGACACCTCGGGCAGCGGCACGGAGCCGGAAAGTCCGCCATTGTCGGCAACCCCAGGCTGGCTGTCGAGGCGCTCATCCCGGGCATTCGTCGCCTGGTCAAGGCAGGCGCGCAGCCGTGGCCGACTTCTCTTACACTCGGCATCCCGCCGGCCTGGCCCGGTCCGCTACGGTTTTCCCGATGGCTCTGCATCCCGAGCATCCCCTGCTGCAACGTATCGTCGACGATCTCGCCGAGCACGGCTGGTCACGGCAGAGCATCTTCCTGCCCCTGGACCTCACCGCCGAACTGGCCGCCGAATGCCGCTTGCGCCATGCCCGCGGCGAGCTGGAGCGCGCCGGTATCGGCCGTGGCGAAAGCCCGCTGATCCGCGAAGGCGTCCGCGGCGATCATATCGCCTGGCTGGAGCCGGATGATGAGCATCCCGGCGTGCAGCGCTACCTGCAGCTCATGGACACCCTGCGCGAGGCCTTCAACCGCACCCTGTTCCTGGGGCTGGAAGACTACGAAAGCCACTTCGCCCTCTATCCGCCGGGTGCCTTCTATGCCCGCCACCTGGATCGCTTCCGCGACGACGACCGCCGCATGGTCTCCCTGGTGCTCTATCTCAACGACGCCTGGTTGCCGGAGCAGGGCGGCGAGCTGCGGCTCTATCTGGACGAGCAGCGCCACCAGGATGTCCTGCCGCTGGGCGGCAGCCTGGTGTGCTTCCTGTCCGGCCAATTGCCCCACGAGGTGCTGCCGGCCACCCGCGAGCGGCTGTCGCTGACCGGCTGGTTCCGCCGCCGTGGCGACAATCCGCTGCAGGGCTAGGCGGTAGACTGGCGACGGACGCGGAGGGCGTATGGAAAAGATACTGGTGAGTCGCTGCCTGCTGGGGCATCGGGTGCGCTATGACGGCGGCGCCCATGGCCCCTTCGATCTGCTGGGCGTCTGGCAGTCGGAAGGGCGCATCGTGCCCCTCTGTCCGGAGGTGGCCGGGGGCCTGCCCACGCCACGTCCGCCCGCGGAGATTCCCGGTGGCCAGGGCGGCGCCGTGCTGGACGGCCGGGTAGCGGTGGTAACCGTGGGCGGCGAAGACGTGACCGCCGCCTTCGTCGCCGGTGCCGAGGCCGCTCTCGAACTGATCGCGCGGCATGGCATCCGCCTGGCGGTGCTCAAGGCGCGCAGTCCGTCCTGCGGCAATCTGGAAAACTACGATGGCAGCTTCAGCGGCACCCGCGTGGCGGGCGAGGGGGTCACGGCGGCGGCGCTGAAACGCGCTGGCGTCGCCGTCTTCAACGAGACCGAACTGGTCGCGGCGCAGCGCCTGCTCGCGGCGCTGGAAGGCAACGCCTAGAGGGTCTCCGGCTGGCGGCCCAGCAGGCTCTGGAAATGCGCCTTCTGCACGAAGCAGCCCTTGGGAAAGCGCCAGCCGACCAGCTCGCCCGGCTGCTTTTCGAGATTCTGGGCAAAGACGGTGGCGCCCATGGCACGCGCCAGGACGGCATATTCGCGCAGCGGGACCTTAACGACAGGAACATCCGGGCTGATCATGGGCGCTCTGCTGGGTGGGTCGCCCACGCTCGAAACGACGATCGCGGCAAGCCCACAGGTGACTTGCCAGGCTTATCGGCACCCCAGCGCGGAACTTCAGCCCGCGGATGAAAAAGCCTGGTCTAGCCAGCGGCTTTTGGCGTCTCCGGCAGGAACCAGTTCATCAGCAGGGCGCACAGGCCGCCGGTGGCGACGCCGGATTCCAGCACCGCCCTCAGGCCGGCCGGCATATGGGCGAGAAATTCCGGCACCTGGGAGATGCCCAGGCCCAGGGCCAGGGATACGGCGATGATCAGCAGCGCGCGTCGATCCAGCTCGACGCCGGCGAGGATGTTGATCCCCGAGGCGGCGACCGCGCCGAACATCACCATGGCCGCGCCGCCGAGTACCGGCTCGGGCACCGCCTGGATCACCCCGGCCACCGCCGGGAACAGCCCCAGCAGGACCAGGATGGCGGCGATCCACAGGCCGACATGGCGACTGGCGATGCCGGTCAGCTGGATCACCCCGTTGTTCTGGGCGAACACCGAGCTGGGAAAGGTGTTGAACAGCCCGGCCAGCAGCGAGTTGGCGCCGTTGACCAGCACCCCGCCCTTGATCCGCTGCATCCACAGCGGGCCTTCCACGGGTTCGCGGGAGACCTTGCTGGTGGCGGTGATGTCGCCGATGGCCTCCAGCGAGGTCACCAGGTAGATCACCAGCAGGGGCACGAACAGCGACCAGGAAAAGCCCAGGCCGAAGTGCAGCGGCAGGGGGATCTGCACCCAGGCGGCTTCGTGCATGCCGGTGAAGTTCAGCCGGCCGAGCCAGGCCGCCAGGGCATAGCCCAGCAGCAGGGCGACGACGATGGCGCTGCTGCGCAGGGCGCGCAGCGGAATGCGATTGAGCACCACGATGGTGGCCAGCACTGTGCCCGACAGCAGTAGGTTCTCGCCATTGGCAAAGGTGCCGTTGCCCAGGGCCGCGAAGCCGCCGCCCATGCTGATCAGGCCGACCTTGATCAGCGTCAGGCCGATCATCAGCACCACGATGCCGGTCACCAGCGGGGTGATGAGGCGCTTGACGAAGGGCAGCACCCGCGACACCCCCATCTCGACGAAGGAGCCGGCCATCACCACGCCGAAGATGGCCGCCATCACGGCTTCCACTGGGGTGCCGTTCTTGACCATCAGGGCGCCACCGGCGATCAGCGGGCCGACGAAGTTGAAACTGGTGCCCTGGACGATCAGCAGCCCGGCGCCGAAGGGCCCGAAGCGACGACACTGGACGAAGGTGGCGATGCCGGAGATCACCAGCGACATGGAGACGATCAGGTTGGTGTCGCGCGGCGAGACGCCCAGGGCCTGACAGATCAGCAGACCGGGGGTGACGATGGGCACGATGATGGCCAACAGGTGCTGGATGGCGGCCAGCAGGGCGATCAGCGGGCGCGGTCGGTCCTGGGGACCATAGAGCAGTTCGGAGCGGGAAGGCTGGGACATGGGCGGAGTCGTCGCGGAAAAAGCGCCGATCTTACCGGATGCCCGCCCCGCGGCGCAGGGTCTTCGACCGGGACACAGCCGGCGGCCTGGCGGCCGGCGGCTGTGTCCCTTATGGTTTAGAGGATGAAGCGGGCCACGTCGCGATTGAGGTCGGCGGCGTGATGCTGCAGCGAGCGCGACTGGCGCTCCGAGTCCTCGGCGCCGCTGGCCAGGGTGTCGCCGAGGCCCTTGATGGTGATGACATTGCGGGTGATCTCCTCGGTGACCGAGGTCTGCTCCTCGGCCGCGGTGTCGATCTGCAGGGACATCTCGGAGATGACGCCGGCACTCTGGGCGATCTCTTCCAGGGCGCTGGAGGCGCGTTCCACGTCGGCGACGCTGCGCTCGGCGATGGCCATGCTGCTGTCCATGCGCTGCACCGCCTGGCGGGTCATCTGCTGCAGGGTGCCGATGGTCTCGTTGATCTCCCGGGTCGAGGCCTGGGTCCGTTGCGACAGTGTCCGCACCTCGTCGGCGACCACCGCGAAGCCCCGGCCATGCTCGCCGGCGCGGGCCGCCTCGATGGCCGCGTTGAGCGCCAGCAGGTTGGTCTGCTCGGCGATGCTCTGGATGCTGTCCAGCACCTTGGCGATGGCCTGGGAGTGGTGGTCCAGCTCGCCGATCACCCGGGTGGCGTCATCCACTTCCCGCGCCAGGCTGTTGATGGATTCCTTGCTGGTCTGCACCAGGGTCAGCCCCTGGGCGGTGCTGTCGGAAGACTGGCGGATGGCCTCGGCGGTCTGCTCGGCATTGCGGGCGATCTCCTGGGTGGCGGAAGACATTTCCGTCACGGCCGTGGCCACCAGGGTGATCTCCTGCTGCAGGCGCCCCAGTTCCCGGGTGGCCGCGGCGCTGCGCTGCAGGACCTTCTGCGATTCGGCGTCCACGCTCTGGGCATGCTGGCGCACGCCGCCGATCAGGCCGTGCAGGCTGGCCACGAACTGGTTGAAATGGCCGGCCAGCCCGCCGACCTCATCGGTACTCTGCACGGCGATGCGGCGGGTCAGATCGCCCTGGCCGTCGGCGATCACCTGCAGCCCGGTCGAGACCACGCCCAGCGGCCGGAGCAGATAGCTGCACAGCAGGTTGATGAGCAGCAGCGAGCCGCCCAGCACCACGGCCAGGATGGCGAGGCTGATCCACAGCTGGCGTTGCAGCGGCGCCATGAGCACGCCACTGTCGACGATCATCACCAGGGTTTCGCCATGGTGATTCATGGGCGCGGCATAGAGCCGCTGGCCGGCCGCGGTTTCCACATAGCGCTCGCCCGGTGCCTGAGCCAGGCGCTGGAGGGTGTCCGCGTCGAGCTGGGGAAAGAGCTCGGTGATCGGCTTGGCCAGCAGGGCGGCGTCTTCGTGGCCCAGGACGATGTTCTGGCCGTTGACCAGCACGGCACTGCCGGCGCCCGGCAGTTGCACGCGCTTGAGCTGGTCGAGGATGTCGCTGATGCTGACGTCCGCGCCGAGGATCGCGGTGGTCTTGCCCGCCGACTGCAGGGCCCAGCCCAGCGACAGCACGTTCTGCTTGGTCGCCGCCGCCACGGTGGGAATGGAAAAGAACACCTTGCCGGGATTCTGCTGCGCCTGCTGGTACCAGAGCCACTGGCGCGGATCGTTGTTGTCCGGCGGCAACTGGACACCATTGGCATTGACCTGGCTGCCATCGCCGCGGGCATAGAAGACGTTGTCGAAGGCGCCGGAGTTCTTGACCTGATTGAGGCTGGCCGGGAGCTGGGCGTCCGGGGTGTCGGCAGCCAGGGCGCCCAGCGCCGCGGCCTTGCCGTCCAGCCACTGGCGAACCCCGCCGTTGAAGACGAAGCTGACGGTCTTCAGCTGCTCGACCGTAGAGGCTTCCAGCGCCGTGCGGGTATTGAAGAAGTTGATGGCGGTGAGACCCACCCCCACGACCAGGACGGCCGCGGTGGCAGACAACGAGAGTTTCTGTTTCAACGACAAGGCAGGCACCGCGGGATGACTCCGACAATTAATTGTCCGACTTTATCGGTGCCTGCCGGAGATAACTTGAGCGGCCAGTCAGGTTTTTCCTGTGGAGCCGGATCAGCGGAGCTCGGGCCGGCCGCGGGTCTCCCAGTCGGCCGTGGCCGGGGAGACCCGGGGTCAGGCCTGCCTAGGCGGCGACCGTCTGAGCGCCGGTCATCAGCGCCACGGCGTCGGCCATGGAGTGCTGGCGCGGATCGATCACCGTCAGGCGGCGACCCA
Source organism: Pseudomonas oryzihabitans NBRC 102199 (assembly GCF_000730625.1). Taxonomy (GTDB): domain Bacteria; phylum Pseudomonadota; class Gammaproteobacteria; order Pseudomonadales; family Pseudomonadaceae; genus Chryseomonas; species Chryseomonas oryzihabitans. The sequence continues at coordinate 261,032 of NZ_BBIT01000014.1, forward strand.
GGCGATGGATGTGGATGCGATCGGCGATCTCGAACACATGGGGCATGTTGTGGGAGATCAGCACGATGGCGATGCCGCGGGCACGCACGTCGAGGATCAGCTCCAGCACCTTGCGCGACTCCTTCACCCCCAGCGCCGCCGTGGGTTCGTCGAGGATGATCACCTTGGAGCCGAAGGCCGCCGCCCGCGCCACGGCCACGCCCTGGCGCTGACCACCCGACAGGGTCTCCACCGCCTGGTTGATGTTCTGGATGGTCATCAATCCCAGTTCGGAGAGCTTTTCCCGGGCGATGCGCTCCATTTCCTTGCGGTCCAGGGTGCGGCAGAGGGTGCCCAGCAGCCCCGGCTTGCGCAATTCGCGACCCAGGAAGAGGTTGTCGGCGATGGACAGCGCCGGCGACAGCGCCAGGTTCTGGTAGACCGTCTCGATGCCGGCCCGCCGCGCCGCGATGGGCGAGGCGAACTGCACCGGCTGGCCTTCGAAGCGGATCTCGCCTTCATCGGGCCGCAGGGCACCGGAGATGGCCTTGATCAGCGAGGACTTTCCGGCGCCGTTGTCGCCGATCACGGCGAGGATCTCGCCGGGCAGCAGGTCGAAGTCGGCGTGGTCGAGGGCGGTGACGCGGCCATAGCGCTTCACCAGGCCACGGGCCATGAGCAGGGGTTCGGTAGTCATCAGCTGGCCGCCTTTCTGATCCATTGGTCGATAGCCACGGCCGCGATGATGAGCGTGCCGATCAGCAGATAGGTCCACTGCACGTCGGTGCCCAGCAGCCGCAGGCCGAGGGCGAAGACGCCGACGATCAGGGCGCCGAACAGCATGCCGAGGATGGAGCCGCGGCCGCCGAACAGCGAGATGCCGCCGATCACCACGGCGGTGATGGACTCGATGTTGGCGAACTGCCCGGCGGTGGGCGAGACCGAGCCGATGCGGCCGATCAGCACCCAGCCGGCAAAGGCGCAGATGAGTCCGGACAGCCCGTACACGGTGATCAGCATGCGGCGGACGTTGACCCCGGCCAGCGCCGCGGCCTCGGGATCGTCGCCCACCGCATAGAGGTGGCGCCCCCAGGCGGTGTGGTTGAGCACGTACCAGAGCAGGGCGACCAACACCACCAGGGCGATCACGCCATAGGTGAAGACCGCGCCACCCAGGCGGAAATTGTCGCCGAACACCTGCAGTAGCGGCGCGGTCGCGCCGATTTCCTGGGCGCGGATGGTCTCGTTGCGCGAATAGAGGAAGTTGGCCGCGAGCACGATCTGCCACATGCCCAGGGTAACGATGAAGGGCGGCAGCTTGATGCGGGCGATCAGCCAGCCGTTGGCCATGCCGCACAGGGTGCCCACCGCCAGGCCGCAGAGGATCGACAGCTCCACCGGCAGGCCGTAGCGGAAGGTGAACTGGCCCATGACCACCGAGGACAGCACCATGATGGCGCCCACCGAGAGATCGATGCCGGCGGTGACCACCACCAGGGTCTGGGCCGCGCCGACGATGCCGGTGATGGCGACCTGCTGCAGGATCAGGGTGAGGGCGAAGGCGGAAAAGAACTTGCCGCCCAGCAGGGCGCCAAAGATGCCCAGCGACAGCAGCAGCACCAGCAGCGAGACCGCCGAGGGACGCGAATGCAGGAAGTGACGGAATTTGACCAGCGGGCTGCGCTCGTCACGGGCAAAGGAGGCGACCTCCGTGGCGCTGTGCTTGAGCACCTGTTCGAAGGGCTGGCCGGACGGAGAGGGTGAGGTCGGATCGCTCATGGCAATCTCCTGAAAGCGGGAAAGCGGCCGAGAGTCGATCGCCCGCACCCGGGCCCGAAGGGCTCAGGCGGGGCGATCGGTCTCCTCTAGCGTAGACGAGGGGCCATCAGCCCCAGCATTTCTGCAGGGCGGTCTTGCTGTCGATGGACTGGATGCCGGGGACCGGCTTGTCCGTCACCAGCTTCACGCCGGTGTCGACGAAGCTCTTGCCCTCGGTCGGGGTCGGCTTCTTGCCGGTGTCGGCAAAGGTCTTGATCGCCTCGATGCCCAGGGCCGCCATCTGCAGCGGGTACTGCTGGGAGGTGGCGCCGATGACGCCGTCGGCGACGTTGTGCACGCCCGGGCAACCGCCGTCGATGGACACGATCAGCACGTCCTTCTCGCGACCCACGGCCTTGAGCGCCTCGTAGGCGCCGGCGGCGGCTGGCTCATTGATGGTGTGCACCACGTTGATGGTCGGATCCTTCTGCAGCAGATTCTCCATCGCGGCGCGGCCGCCTTCTTCGTTGCCGTTGGTCACGTCGTGGCCGACGATGCGCGGATCGGTCTCGTCGCCGATGCGGCTCTGATCCTTGGGGTCGATGCCGAAGCCGAGCATGAAGCCCTGGTCGCGCAGGACGTCCACCGAGGGCTGGGAGGCGTTCAGGTCGAGAAAGGCCACCCGCGCGTCCTTGGCCTTGTCACCCAGGGTTTCCCGCGCCCACTGGCCGATCAGCTTGCCGGCCAGCAGATTGTCGGTGGCGAAGGTCATGTCGGCGGCGCTCACCGGATCCAGCGGGGTGTCCAGGGCGATCACCAGCAGACCGGCTTCGCGGGCCTTCTGCAGATTGGGCACGATGCCCTTGGTGTCGGAGGCGGTGATGAGGATGCCCTTGGCGCCATCGGCGATGCAGGTCTCGATGGCGGCCACCTGGCTTTCGCTGTCGCCGTCGATCTTGCCGGCGTAGGCCTTGAGCGTCACCCCCAGCTCCTTGGCCTTGGCGGTGGCACCTTCCTTCATCTTCACGAAGAAGGGATTGGTATCGGTCTTGGTGATGAGGCAGGCGGACACAGGGGCTGCCTGGGCGGTGCCACTGGCCAGGGCGGCGGCCAACAGGCAACCGGCGAAGGACGCGAGGGAGACGGTTCTTTTCATTGTTGTGCGCTCGGGTTCAGAGACGGGAAGGCGACCGACAGCGCGTCGGTCGCCGTGGAGCTGTTACCACCACTGCTCGATCTGGAAGCCGACGTTGGAGCCGTGCAGATCGTTGCCGAAGGTACCGGTGCTCGACAGCGCGGAGCCGGCGTCGAATTCATCGGCCGCCTGCTGGGCTGCCCGGTTCCAGGCGGCATAGGTGTAGAACAGGCGGAATTCGGGACGCGACTTGAATTCCGGACCCTTGGGCGACCAGGTGGGTGCCAGCGTCAGCTTGGTCAGCTTGCGGGTACCACCCGGGGCCTGCACCTGGTCATGACCCAGTTCGGTGGAGAACTTGAACTGGTCGCTGATGCCGTAGACCAGACGGCCACCCAGCGAGGTCCAGCGCAGGTCGTTGCCATTGGGACGCTCGTCCTTCTGGTAGACCGCGGCGATCTGGCCACCCCAGTAACGGCTGATCTGCCAGTCGAAGTAGTCGACGACGCGATAGGAGACGTCGGCGCTGCTCAGGGTGGGATCGCCGGTGCTGCCCAGGGCGGTGCCCGGACCCTGGCCGCGCTGCACGGCAAAGGTGTTCACGCCACCCCAGCCCATGAAGTTGGCCTGCTTGTGCTGCAGCGTCACCGCGACACCACTGTTGGCATTGGGCTGGTTGCTGGGCTTGTCCAGGTAGCTGACGCCGATTTCCAGCGAGCCATTGGGGTTGGTGTTGAAGCCGGCGACGTTGAAGTCGATGCGGTTCTGGAAGTCCTTCTGGTTCTGGTTGTCCTTGCGCGAGAAGGCCAGGCTGTACTTGAGGCCGCCGATGTTGACGTCCTCGATACCACCGCCGGTGGCGCTCTGGTTCCAGTAAAAGAAGTCGGAGATGTGGATATCGTTACGCTTGTAGTAACGGCGACCGGCCCAGAGGTTGCCGCCGTTCAGCGCGGCGATGTTGTTCCAGTAGGCATAGGCCTGGACCGCGCGGATCTCGCCGTTGTCGCCATTGAAGGTCGGGGTGCGATCGTACCTGTTGAAGAAGCTGCCCATGCCATAGACGCCGATTGCCGAGCCGTCGTCCAGATTGAAGACATTCTGCTTCAGCGCCAGCTCGCCGTACTGCTCGCACTCGTTGCCCAGACGGTACTTGGACTGGGCACCCTGCAGCTTGAAGCAGCGCATTGAGTCGGAACCGGAGGAATCACCGAGGCCGGTACGGAAGTAACCGGTGGTTTCCAGGGCGTTAGCCGCAGGAATCAGCAGAAGAGTGCTCATCAAGGACGCGACCGAAACCCTGGCCAAGGGCATAGCCTTTTTCTTATTCATTTATGTTCCCTATTTATTGTTGTTGTGTAACTCAGTGCCTGGCCTGCACCTGACCCGCCGTGCTCCAGCGGAAGATCGACATAGGTGTGACCATTGGAACCCAACCTGACTACAAACTTATCGCTGAATCAATTCAGCGGCAGACGGAGGGTAGCCTTTGATCACTCAACGGCCTAGCGGCTCGATTACAGCGATGTGTGAGCTGAATCACAAGCTGTGCTTCTACAAAAATAGCAAGCCAAGCAACTGTGAAACCCCTCTGGAATGGGGTCATGGCGAGGACTGCTCCTGCTGAAGAAGCCATAGGCGAAGCGCAGAGAAAGGAGCGCAAGCGGAAGGGCGGAATAGAGCGGGAGAGCAGGAGGGAAGGTGGGGCGGAGCGTCCGGGCGACGACGGATGCCGTCGCCCGGAGGGCGCGAATCAGCCCAGCAGGGCCTTGTCGCGCACGCCGCCCTTGTCGGCGCTGGTGGCCAGCAGGGCATAGGCCTTGAGTGCAGTGGTCACGCGGCGGGCACGGGGTTGTGCCGGCTTCCAGCCCAGCTTGTCCTGCTCGATGCGGCGGTGGGACAGCTCTTCGTCGCTCACCAGCAGGTTGATGCTGCGCTGGGGGATGTCGATGAGCACCTTGTCGCCGTCGCGCACCAGGCCGATAGCGCCACCCGCTGCCGCTTCCGGCGAGGCATGGCCGATCGACAGGCCCGAGGTGCCGCCGGAGAAGCGGCCGTCGGTGAGCAGGGCGCACTGCTTGCCCAGGCCCTTGGACTTCAGGTAGCTGGTGGGGTAGAGCATCTCCTGCATGCCCGGGCCGCCCTTGGGCCCTTCGTAGCGGATGATGACGATGTCGCCGGCCTTGACCTCGTCGGCGAGGATGCCACGCACGGCGGCGTCCTGGCTCTCGAACACCTTGGCATTGCCTTCGAACACATGGATGGATTCATCCACGCCGGCGGTCTTCACCACGCAGCCGTCCAGGGCGATGTTGCCGTAGAGCACCGCCAGGCCGCCTTCCTGGGAATAGGCATGGGCGACCGAGCGGATGCAGCCCTCGGCGCGATCGTCGTCCAGGCTGTCATAGCGGGTCGCCTGGCTGAAGGCTTCCTGGGTCGGGATGCCGGCCGGACCGGCGCGGAAGAAGGTCTTCACCGCCTCGTCCTGGGTCAGGGTGATGTCCCAGTGCTCGATGGCTTCGCCCAGGGTCCGGCTGTGCACGGTGGGCAGGTCGGTATGCAGCAGTCCGCCACGGGCCAGTTCGCCCAGGATGCTGAAGATGCCCCCGGCGCGGTGCACGTCTTCCATGTGGTATTTCTGGATGTTCGGCGCCACCTTGCACAGCTGCGGCACCTTGCGCGACAGGGCATCGATGTTGCGCAGGTCGAAGTCCACCTCGGCTTCCTGGGCGGCGGCCAGCAGGTGCAGGATGGTGTTGGTCGAGCCGCCCATGGCGATGTCCAGGGTCATGGCGTTCTCGAACGCCGCATAGGAGGCGATGTTGCGCGGCAGCGCCGACTCGTCGTTTTCCTGGTAGTAGCGGCGGCACAGCTCGACGATGGTGCGGCCGGCCCGCAGGAACAGCTCCTTGCGGTCGGCGTGGGTGGCCAGGGTCGAGCCGTTGCCGGGCAGGGCCAGGCCGAGGGCCTCGACCAGGCAGTTCATGGAGTTGGCGGTGAACATGCCCGAGCAGCTGCCACAGGTGGGGCAGGCGCTGCGTTCGTATTCGGCGACCTTCTCGTCGCTGGCCGAACTGTCGGCGGCGATGACCATGGCGTCCACCAGGTCCAGGCCGTGACTGGCCAGCTTGGTCTTGCCGGCTTCCATGGGACCGCCGGAAACGAAGACCACCGGGATGTTCAGGCGCAGGGCGGCCATCAGCATGCCGGGGGTGATCTTGTCGCAGTTGGAGATGCACACCAGGGCATCGGCGCAGTGGGCATTGACCATGTATTCCACGGCGTCGGCGATGATCTCGCGACTGGGCAGCGAATAGAGCATGCCGTCGTGGCCCATGGCGATGCCGTCGTCCACGGCGATGGTGTTGAATTCCTTGGCCACGCCGCCGGCCTTCTCGATCTCGCGGGCGACCAACTGGCCGAGATCCTTGAGGTGGACGTGCCCCGGCACGAACTGGGTAAAGGAGTTGGCGATGGCGATGATGGGCTTCTTGAAGTCTTCGTCCTTCATCCCGGTGGCGCGCCAGAGCGCCCTGGCGCCAGCCATGTTGCGGCCCTGGGTGGAGGTTTTCGAGCGATAGTCAGGCATGAAGCGTCTCTCCGAGGCGGCTTTCTAGATCACGGTTCTGGTCATCGTGAGCGCAGACGAGGCACGGTGCAAACGCGGAGTGACGGTTGCCGGGCCGGAGGGCGGCAACGCCATGCGGGATCTCCACAGGGGGTGCCAGGGCTCACGAACCCGCCGGAGGATGCTGGCGGAGGGGAGTCTGGATCATACACCCGGGCGCCAGCACTGCACAGCAGGCCGGCGCCGGACGGATCAGGGCGCTTCCTGTTCGCCGTCGGGGGCGTCTTCCAGGTATTCGTCCATGGGCTCCTGGCCGGCCAGGGTCTTGAGACTCAGGTCCACGGCTTCGGGCAGGGTGATGTCGACGCGCTGCTGGTCGCTGCCTTCCAGCGAGGATTCGTAGCTCAGCGCATGGCGCAGGTGACCGTTCTCGAGGATGGCGCCGACGCTGGCCAGCTGGGCGGCGGCTGGCGCCAGGCGTTCGAGGGCGGCCTTGGGCCAGGTGGCCTCGACGGTCGCGTTGCAGGTATAGAAGCCCGCTTCGCCGCTGTCCGAGGGTTCTTCCTGGGTCTTGATGTCGACCAGCGAGACCTGGCCGGCTTCCAGCGCGGGCTGGCCGGCGGCGATGTCGTCCGCATAGATCTCGTTGATGGTCTGGGCGTATTGCTGACGGACCAGCTCGGCGGTCTTGGCCGCATCGCAACTGTAGTCATAGCCACCGCAGCCAGTCAGGGAAAGCACCGCAGCTGTGAGTATGAGGTGACGTCTGGACATGCCTGAATTCCTTGGAACGATGGGTAGAGCCTGGCGGCGCTGGCCGCGCCTGCGTCGATCCACAGTGCAGGAGGTTGGCGCAGCGGTCGGGGATGGCGAGGGCCCATGGTGCTGCCGCTCGCCCATCCTGTCCATCAGACGCCGCCAGCGTCCTTCAGGACACCCGGCCTGGCTGGCCGGTCAGTGCCCGGCTCAGGCGCGGTCGGCGCTTTCGCAGGTTTCGAAGTCCTTGCTGTCGACGCGGTTCATGCTATCGAAGCCGATCGAATAGACCTGCTCCTTGCCGTCCTTGTTGAGCACATAGTTGTTGCAGGTGCCGGGGCGGTACTTGCGGGTATAGGTGCTCGACGGGGTACCGCCGATGCGCAGCACGTCAGCCTTGCTCATGCCCTTGTCCACCTGCTTCACCAGGGGTTGCTCGCGAAATTCGACGCGGCCCACGGTGTAGTCGGCGGTGTTCTTTACCGAGGCGCAGCCCGCCAGCACGGTGCCAGCCAGCAGGGCGGTCGCGACTGCAATCTTCTTGTTCATGGTGTGATCCCTTCAAAGGCGGAAGTGCCTGACACTTCGACGATGGCGGCGCCGATAAATTCGCTCTCCGTCGCACTTCTCGCCGTTTGCCGCTTTGACGGATCTCCCACTGGCGACGGCAAGTGACTGTATCTAAAGCTGATTCTGCAAACGAACGCTATGCCCCCGTTTTTTAAGGATTATTTTGTCCGAACGGCAGTTGACAGGGGCCAGGCGGCAGGCGATCTTTAGCGTTATGTTGTAACTCCCCCAGCCGTTTCTCGTTTCTCGCGAGGACCTCATGAATCGCCGTCGTCTGCTCAATCTGATCCTGGCTGGCATGACCTTGCCCGTCGGGTTGCCGGCGTTCGCCGCCCGGCAGCAACTCAAGGGTGCCCGGGCCTGGCAGGATGCCGACAAGCTCCGCCTGGTGTTCGATCTCACCGGGCCGGTCCGCTACAAGACCTTCACCCTGGTCGCGCCGGACCGCATCATTCTCGATCTCGCCGATACCCAGGCGCCGGCGGTACTCAATCATCTCGCCCTGCAGGGGTCGCCGGTGCGCGCCGTGCGCAGCGCCCACTACGGCGCCCAGGACACCCGGGTGGTGCTGGAGCTGGCCCATCCGGTGGAGGTGGAGAGCTTCATCCTCGGTCCGGGCGAAGGCGCGGCCAATCGCCTGGTGCTGGATCTCAAGCGGGCCGGGGCGCCGGCGGTGGCTGCGCGCAAGCCGGTCGACGCCGAGCCGCCGCTGGAGGTCAAGCGCGGCAAGGGCCTGGCCACGGGTCGCGACATCATGGTGGTGGTCGATGCCGGTCACGGCGGCAAGGACCCGGGTGCGCTGAGCGCGCGCGGTGATCGGGAAAAGGACATCGCCCTGATCGTGGCGCAGAATCTGGCGCGGCGGATCAATCTGCAGAAGGGCTTCAAGGCCAAGCTGGTGCGCAACGACGACTTCTTCGTGCCGCTGCGCAAGCGCGTCGAGGTTGCCCGCAGCTACAACGCCGACATGTTCGTCTCGGTGCATGCCGATGCCGCGCCACGCCGCACCGCCTACGGTGCCTCGGTCTATGCCCTGTCGGAGCGCGGCGCGACCTCCACCACGGCGCGCTTCCTGGCCGACAGCGAGAACAACGTCGACCTGATCGGCGCCAACGAGATTCTCAAGGGCCGCGACCCCATGCTCGCCGGCGTGCTGCTGGACATGTCGATGAACGCCACCATCTCGTCGAGCCTGGACCTGGGCCACAAGGTGCTGGGGCAATTGTCGAGCATCACCAACCTGCACCAGAAACGAGTGGAGCAGGCGGGCTTCGCTGTGCTCAAATCGCCCGACATCCCCTCGATCCTGGTCGAGACGGGCTTCATTTCCAATGATCGCGATTGCCGACGCCTGCTCGACAGTCGCCACCAGAAGCAGCTGGCCGATTCCATCTTTGCCGGACTGCATGGCTATTTCCAGGAGCGCCCCCCGCTGGGTACCTACCTGGCCAGCCTCAAGAACACCCAAGGAGTGACATGAGTTTGCAAGACAAGGCGCGTCGTTACTGGCGCGTGGTGGTGCTGGTGATAGGTGCGCTCTGTGTCGTCGCCGGGTTGATCGGCTACGGTCAGGGCGGTGGCGACAAGCAGGGCAGTGCCCAGGAAGGCTTCGTCAACAAGGTCTGGCAGATCAAGACCAGCAACAGCATCGAGCCGGGAATGCTCTACGTCTTTCTCAGCGATGGCACCCTGGTGATGGCCTCGCCGAGCAGCCAGCCCTCCCTGGGCCGCTGGACGCGCACCGAGAAGGGCCTGAACCTGATCGAGGAAGGCATCACCTATCCCACGGAAATCCTCAGTCTCTCGCGCGACGAATTCCGTATCCGCAGCCTCAACCCCGGCGATCCGGTGGAGCTGCAGCTGGCTCCGGCGGCGCGTTGAGACGCCCTCAGGCGTCGTCGGCGTAGCGCTGTTCCTGCCAGGGGTCGCCGCGGTCGTGATAGCCGCGCATCTCCCAGAAGCCCGGCGTGTCGCCGACCCGGAAGTCGATGCGCCTGAGCCACTTGGCGCTCTTCCACAGATAGAGGTGCGGGATCATTGCCCGCACCGGCCCGCCGTGCTCGGCGGTCAGCGGCTGGCCCTCCCAGCTGTGGACCAGCATGGCGCCCGGTGCGGCGAAATCCGCCAGCGGCAGGTTGGTGATGTAGCCGTCGTAGCTGTGCAGGAGCACATGGGTCGCCTCGTCCCGCGGCTGCACCTCGTCGAGCAATTCGCTTACCGGCAGGCCGATCCAGCGATTGTCATAGCGTGACCAGGTGGTGACGCAGTGCATGTCGCTGACGGCCTGGCTGGTCGCCCGCGCCGCGAAGGTCTCCCAGTTCCAGCGCAGCGTCCTGCGCACTGCGCCGGTTACCGCCAGTTGCCAGCGCTCCCGGCTGACCTCCGGCCGCACCCCCAGATCCAGGACCGGCCAGTTGCTGACGCGATGCTGGCCGGGCGGCAGTCGCTCGCTTTCCGGACGGGCACTCTGGCCGGTGAGGAAACGGCCCTCCTGGGCCCAGCGTTCCTTGGAACGGGTCAGCTTGCTTGGCTCATCGCTCATCGAGGGATCCTCTTCACGGGTCGTGGGTTTCTGACCGCCATGATGGCCTTTCGTCGGCACAGGCCGAACCCAGACGGCGTCTTGCGCCTCCTATCCTGCAGGCACTCAGAGAGGCGCCTCCTTTTTCTTAACCTGCCGGAGAACGACCATGGTAGATGCAACCCAGATCAAAGAGCATGCGGAAGTCGTCGGTTCGGACGGCCAGCACGTAGGCACCGTCGACCATATGGAAGGCGCCGATCGCATCAAGCTGACCAAGCGCGATCAGGATGCCCAGGGCAAGCACCACTACATCCCGCTGAGCTGGGTCCAGTCCGTGGAAGGCAGCCAGGTGCGCCTGGTCAAGACCCGCGACGAAGCCGAGCGCGAGTGGCAGGCCGCCTGAGGCGCCTGGCACAGCAACAAAAAGCCCCGCACTGGCGGGGCTTTTTGTTGGCCGGCGAATAGGGATCAGTTGATGTATTCGAACAGCTTGACGATGCGCTGCACGCCCGAGACGCTCTGGATCAGCTGCACGGCGTGGGCGGCTTCCTGCTGGGTCACCAGGCCCAGGAGGTAGACGATGCCGTTTTCGGTGACCACCTTGATGCGCGAACCGGGGATGTCCTCGTCGGCGAACATCTGGGTCTTGATGCGGGTGGTCAGCCAGGAATCGTTGCTACGCGCCAGCAGCGAGGAGTTGCCGGTCACCTGCAGTTCGTTGTGCACGGTCTTGACCCGCTGCACGCTGCGCACGGCCTGTTCGGCCTGCGCCTTGAGATCGGCCCGCGGCGTCTGGCCAGCGATCAGCACCACGCCGTTGTAGCTCACCACCACGATGTGCGAGCTGGCGAGATCGGCATTGGCCTTGGAGATGTTGACCGACGCCTTGGTCTCGATCAGGGCATCGTCCACGGTGCTGCCCAGGGTACGGGTACCGCGGTTGTCGTCGATGGGCTTGTCGCGGCTGGCGGTGACCACGTTGCTGCAGCCGGCGACCGCAAAGGACAGCGCCAGGATGGCGAGCAGAGGAGCCTTCTTCATTCTTCGCTTCCAAACAGTTGCTGATCGATCTGGTCGCACAGGCAGTGGATCACCAGCAGGTGCACTTCCTGGATGCGGGCGGTGACCTTGGCCGGCACGCGGATCTCGACGTCTTCGGGCAGCAGCAGGGAGGCCATGCCACCGCCGTCGCGGCCGGTGAGGGCGACCACGGTCATCTCGCGGTCGTGGGCGGCCTGGATCGCCTGGATCACGTTGGCCGAGTTGCCGCTGGTGGAGATGGCCAGGAGGATGTCGCCCGGTTGACCCAGGGCCCGAATCTGCTTGGAGAACACCTCGTTGTAGCTGTAGTCGTTGGCGATGGAGGTCAGCGTCGAGGTGTCGGTGGTCAGGGCCAGGGCCGGCAGGCTGGGACGCTCGCGCTCGAAGCGATTCAGCAGCTCCGAGGAGAAGTGCTGGGCATCGCCGGCGGAACCGCCGTTGCCACAGGTGAGAATCTTGCCTTCGTTGAGCAGGGCCGCAACCATGACCTGGCTGGCCAGATCGATATGCGGAATCAGGACTTCCATGGCCTGACGCTTGGTTTCGATGCTGTCCCGGAAGAGTTTCTGGATGCGGGCGTGGGTGTCCATCGCGATATCTTTGACCTGTGCTGTAGAGGGCCTCAGGCGTCGAAGGCCTGTTTGATCCATTCGAGTGCCTGAGGGGATGCGTCGGCCCCGGGGCCGATCGCGATCACGTCGAAACGACAGGGCCGCTTGGCCCAGCGCGCTTCGGATTGCAGAAAGAGGGCGGCGCTGTTGACCAGTCGCTGCCGCTTGCGGGCATCTATGCTTTCCGCGGCGCCGCCCCAGGCGGTGTGCCTGCGGGCGCGTACCTCGACGAATACTACTGTATCGCCGTCGAGCATGACCAGATCGAGCTCGCCACCCTGCCAGCGCCAGTTGCGCTCCAGCAGGCGCAGACCGTGCGTCTGCAGGAACTGCAGCGCGCGATCCTCGGCCTGCCGGCCGCGCTGGAGGTGCGGCGCCTGCTTCACGGGGTGCTGAGCGAGGCCGGCACGCTGGTGGTGGGCAGCGGCGCATTGCTGGCCGGCAGCGGCTGGGCCACGCCGTTGCGGAATTCCGCCCAGGGCAGGTGACGCACCACGCGCTGATCGGGCGCCACGCTCAGGTTGCCGGACAGGCCGGGCAGCTCGGAGTTGGGCAGGGCCTTGAGCTGCTGCAGGTGCAGCGCCAGCAGGTAGGCGTCGGCGCCCATGGCGTAGAGGCGACCGATGCTGGTGCCGGCCTGGGGCCACTGGGCGGTGATCTTGGCGCGCAGCGGATTGCTCGGGTCGAGCAGCCAGGGCGTTTCGCAGAACAGGATGCCGTTGAGATCCTGGTTCACGCCGGGTTCATTGACCCCGCTGTTGAGGTTGGAGGTGGCGTACACCGGCAGATCGCGGGCGTTCTGGTAGACCAGGATCGGCTTGATCTGACGGGCCTGGGCCGGCGTCGAGGCGAGGAAGATGAAGTCCATGCCCTGGCGCATCTGCAGCAGGCTGCTGATGCGATTGGCGATCTCGACCGGCTGGCCGATGCGCTCGGCGGCGACCAGGCGACCGCCCAGGTGCTGCCACTCGTTCTGGAAGGCAGCCAGCACGCGGGCACCCCAGTCACCCTGGGGCACCATGGCGCCAGCACTGCGCTTGCCATCGGCCCAGGCGCGGCGCGCGGCTTCGCGGGCCTCGTCCTCGGCGGCCAGGCCGAACTGGAAGAGTTGCGGCGGCTGAGCGCCCTGGCTGTCGCCATAGTTCAGCGCCAGGGTGTTAATCGGCAGTTGCGGGCGATCGCCGAGCTGCTTGACGAAGTTCTTCTCCAGCGGACCCACCACCAGCTGGATACCGGCGGCCTGGGCCTGGCGGTAGAAGGCGTCCAGCGAGCCCATCTGGGTGCTGTCGTAGACGGTCACGGCCGGCGCACTCTGGCCGGCGGCCAGGGCTTCGTAGCGGGCGGCCATGAAGCCGTCCTGCAGCGCGCGGGAGACGCCGGCGAGCTGACCCTGCAGGGGCAGCAGCAGGGCGACGCGATTGAGCGGTTCCCGCGCCAGGGTCTTCAGGCGCTCCAGATCATCGGGCAGGTTGCGCGCGGCGGGATGGCCGGGGTGCTGCTTCTGCCAGTCCTCGATGGCGGCCAGCTGCTGATCCAGCGCCAGGTTGCCGCGGGTGATGGCGGCCAGCGCCAGCCAGCCATTGAGATCGGCGTCCTTCACGCTCTGGCGCAGTTGCGCATCCGGCAGGCTGGTGATCAGTTGCCAGATCTGCTCGCGATTGTCGTGGGCGGCATCGCCGTCCAGCAGCGGACCGAGAAAGATCCGCTCCTGGGCGGCGGCGAGCTGCTGGCCGTTGGCGGCCTGGGCATCGGCCTTGGTCAGGCCGCTGCGGATCTGCTGCTGGGCCGGCAATTCGCCCAGCTGGGCGAAACTCGGATGGTCGAAGCGCTTGACGGCCTGCGCCGGCTGCTTGTCGAGCAGGTCGAGCTGGGCCAGCAGGGTCTGGGCGAACATCTGCTGGGCCGGCTTGAGGCCTTCGAGATTGATGGAGCCCAGGATCTGCCGCGCTTCGCGGGAGTTCTGCTGGGCATAGGCCTTGTCGGCGGCGGTCAGGCGCAGCAGATTGGCCTGCTCGGACTGACTGGAGCCGGCCTGGTTCAGCAGTTGCTCGATGCTGGCCTGGCTGGGCTGGGGCAGGTCGCCGAGGGAGTTGTTGACGGGCGAGCTGCTGCAGGCGGCGAGCAGGGCGAAGGCGGTGGCGCAGAGCAGCGGACGCAGGCGGAACTTCATGCTGTGGTTCCTGAGCAAATGTCTGGAAAGGGGGCGATTGTCTCACAGCACCCAAGCGCTGCGAACGCCGAGGGCGAGAGCGGCGTACACTGTTGGGCTATTTCCAGTCCGTCAGGTTTCATCATGATTTCGCCGGGTACTCTTTATGTGGTTGCCACGCCCATCGGCAACCTGGACGACATCACCGCCCGCGCGCTCAAGGTGCTGCGCGACGTGGCCCTGATCGCCGCCGAAGACACCCGTCATTCGGCGCGCCTGCTGCGCCATTTCGGCATCGAGACGCCCCTCGCGGCCTGCCACGACCACAACGAGCGCGATGCCGGTGGCCGCTTCATCACCCGGCTGCTGGCGGGGGACGATGTCGCCCTGATCTCCGATGCGGGCACGCCGCTGATTTCCGATCCGGGTTTCCATCTGGTGCGGGCAGCGCGCGCCCAGGCCATCAAGGTCTCGCCGATACCGGGCGCCTGCGCGCTGATCGCGGCGCTGTCGGCAGCCGGGCTGCCCTCGGATCGCTTCAGCTTCGAAGGCTTCCTGCCCGCCAAGGCGGTGGGCCGGCAGGGGCGACTGGCGGCCCTGCGCGAAGACCCGCGCACCCTGATCTTCTACGAGGCGCCTCATCGGCTTGAGGATTGCGTGGCCGACATGGTGAGCACCTTCGGGCCTGAACGGCACATCGTGCTGGGTCGCGAATTGACCAAGACCTTCGAGACCCTGCGCGGCCTGCCCGCCGGCGAGCTGCTGGCCTGGATCCGCGCGGATCTGGATCAGCAGCGCGGCGAGTGCGTGCTGCTGGTGGCCGGTTGGGCGGAGCCCGAGGACGCCGAGGTCGATGCCGAGACCCTGCGCATCCTCGATCTGCTGCTGGCCGAGCTGCCGATCAAGCGCGCCGCCGCCCTGGCCGCCCAGATCACCGGCGCGCGCAAGAATCTGCTCTATCAGCTGGCGCTGGAGCGCAAGGGCGAGTAGGGCGAATTAGTGGGCATCTTTCCTTGTTATCCGCCCCCAGTCTCTATACCCTTGCGCCGCGAGAGCCGACCGGGCAGTCGCTGTCGTGATCCGCAAGGGTTGCGAGGGAGGAAAGTCCGGGCTCCATAGGGCGAGGTGCCAGGTAACGCCTGGGAGGCGTGAGCCTACGGAAAGTGCCACAGAAAATAACCGCCTAAGCGCGCAAGCGCCGGTAAGGGTGAAAAGGTGCGGTAAGAGCGCACCGCACGGCTGGCAACAGTTCGTGGCTAGGTAAACCCCACCTGGAGCAAGACCAAATAGGAATCCATAGGCGTGGCCCGCGCTGGATTCGGGTAGGTCGCTAGAGGCAATCAGCGATGGTTGTCCCAGAGGAATGACTGTCCTCGACAGAACCCGGCTTACAGGTCGGCTCTCGCACCCCCTCCCTCCTGGGCCCCTGCGCCCGGGCTTGTGACCTCTTCTTGAGACATCACTTTAATCAATTGAGCCAATCAATTGACTTCATTTCCGTTTGTCGGAAATCGATGTCGTTCGTCCTGGTCGTGAACTCGTGCAATTTGCTCGAAATCCCCGTCCCACGCGGCCTGGGAACCCCCTCGCTTACCTTGACTGAAAGCGGCCCTCCTCAATATAGTGGCGGCCGGTGGTACGAAGTGGGGCGAAGTGGGATTTAATGGCAAGGACAGCCTATTAGAGGACGCGAAATTGTTCCGGGGAGCGAACGCCATCAGTCTCGACGCCAAGGGGCGCGCCGCGATGCCGAGCCGGTATCGTGACGAGCTGCTGGAGCGTTGTGCCGGCCAGCTCATCGTGACGATCGATGCCGTCGACCCCTGCCTTTGCGTCTATCCACTCCCGGAATGGGAAATCATCGAAAGCAAGCTGCGGCAGTTGCCCTCGCTACGCGAGGAGACTCGCCGCTTGCAGCGCTTGCTGATCGGCAATGCGGTGGATCTGGAGCTCGACGGCAGTGGCCGCTTCCTGGTTCCGCCGCGCCTGCGTGAATACGCCAAGCTGGACCGGCGCGTGATGCTGGTCGGGCAGCTCAACAAGTTCCAGTTATGGGATGAGGATGCCTGGAGTGCCGTGTGCGACGCGGATCTCCTGGCGATTAAGGAACCCGGCGGTATGCCGGATGAAATGCGCGATTTGATCCTGTGACCATGAACCCAGTCTTCCACCACGTCTCCGTTCTCCTGGACGAGGCCGTACAGGCATTGGCGATCCAGCCTGCCGGCCGTTATCTGGACGGCACCTTCGGCCGCGGCGGACACAGCCGGGCCGTGCTGCGCCTGCTGGGTGGAGAAGGGCGGCTGCTGGGTTTCGACAAGGATCCCCAGGCGATCGCCGCCGGCCAGGCCCTGGCCACGGAAGACCCGCGATTCGAGATCGTCCAGCGCAGCTTCGCCGAGCTGGGCGATGAACTCGTCGGCCGGGGCTGGTCCGGTCAGGTCGATGGCGTGCTGCTGGATCTGGGCGTGTCCTCGCCCCAGCTCGACGATCCCGAGCGCGGTTTCAGCTTCATGCAGGACGGCCCCCTGGACATGCGCATGGATCCGAGTCGGGGGCAGAGCGCCGCCGCCTGGATCGCCACCGCGCCCGAGGCCGACATCGCCCAGGTATTCAAGGAATTCGGCGAAGAGCGTTTCGCCAAGCGCATGGCGCGTGCCGTGGTGCAGCGCCGCGAGGTCCAGCCCTTCGAGCGCACCGGCGACCTGGCCAAGGTGCTCACCGAGGCCAATCCGGCCTGGGAAAAGGGCAAGCATCCCGCGACGCGCGCCTTCCAGGGTCTGCGCATCTACATCAACCGCGAGCTGAGCGATCTGGAGCAGGGCCTGCAGGCCGCTTACGAGCAGCTGGCCGTGGGTGGCCGGCTGGTGGTGATCAGCTTCCACTCGCTGGAAGATCGCATCGTCAAACAGTTCATGCGCCGGCTGGCCAAGGGCGAGGCCGATCAGTTGCCGCGCGACCTGCCGATCCGCGCCACGGTCTTCGAGCCCTCGCTGCGCCTGCTGGGCAAGCCGGTCTATGCCGGCGAAGCCGAACTGGCCGCCAATCCCCGCGCGCGCAGCGCCGTGATGCGCGTTGCCGAGAAGCTGAAATGAGCCGGCTCTTCGTCAAGAAACTGCCCCTGGGCAGCAGCGTCATGCTGGTGCTGTTCGCCGGTGTGCTGCTGTCGGCGGTGGCCGTGGCCTATAGCGCCCACTGGAATCGCCAGCTGCTCAACACGCTCTATGGCGAAATGGCCATCCGCGACAAGGCCCAGGCCGAATACGGCCGGCTGCTGCTGGAGCAGAGCACCTGGACCGCCCACAGCCGCGTCGAGGCCCTGGCCAGCGGCCAGCTGCAGATGCGCATCCCCGATCCGGCCGAAATTCGGATGGTCAATCCGTGAAAGGCCTGATCGCGCGCCTGCCATGGCGCTTCAGCCTCATCATCGGGCTGTTGCTGGTCATGGTCGGCACCATCATCTGGCGCATCGTCGATCTGCACGTGATCGACCGGGCCTTTCTGAAGGGGCAGGGCGATGCGCGCAGCGTGCGCACCATCCCCATTCCCGCGCACCGCGGCCTGATCACCGACCGCAACGGCGAACCCCTGGCCGTGAGTACGCCGGTCACCACCCTGTGGATCAATCCCAAGGAACTGCTGGGTGCCGAGGATCGCTGGGCGACCCTGGCCGATGCCGTCGGCCAGCCACGGGCGGAACTGGCCAAGCGCATCGAGCAGAATGCCAGCAAGGAATTTCTTTACCTGGCCCGCGGCCTGACGCCCGAGCAGGGCGATGCGGTGATGACCCAGGTCAAGGCGCACAAGATTCCCGGTGTCTACGACATCGAGGAATTTCGACGTTTCTATCCGGCGGGTGAGGTGGCGGCCCATGTGGTCGGCTTCACCGACATCGATGACCACGGGCGCGAAGGCATCGAACTGGCGTTCAACGAGTGGCTGTCCGGCGTGCCGGGTCGTCGGCAGGTGGTCAAGGACCGCCGCGGCCGGTTGATCCGCGATGTCCAGGTCGCCAAGAACGCCAAGCCGGGCAATACCCTGGCGCTGTCCATCGACCTGCGTCTGCAGTATCTCGCCGCGCGCGAACTGCGCAACGCCCTGACCCAGTTCGAAGCCGAGGCCGGCAGCCTGACCATCGTCGACGTCAAGACCGGCGAGGTCCTGGCGATGGTCAACATGCCCACCTACAACCCCAACAATCGCCGCAGTCTGGAACCGGCCGCCATGCGCAACCGGGCGATGATCGACGTCATGGAGCCCGGTTCGGTGATGAAGCCGATCTCCATGACCGCCGCGCTCGCCAGCGGTCGCTGGAAGCCCACCGACAAGGTCAACGTCTATCCCGGTTCGCTGCAGATCGGTCGCTACACCATCAAGGACGTCTCCCACAGCGACGGCGCCCTGGACCTGACCGGCATCCTCATCAAGTCCAGCAACGTCGGCATGAGCAAGATCGCCTTCGACGTCGGTGGCGAGAATATCTACAACGCCATGCGCGCCGTCGGCCTCGGCCAGGACACCGGTCTGGGCTTTCCCGGCGAGCGCGTCGGCAATCTGCCCAATCATCGCAACTGGCGCCCGGCCGAGACCGCGACCCTGTCCTATGGCTACGGCCTGGCGGTGACCGCCGTGCAACTGGCCCACGCCTATTCGGTGCTGGCCAACGACGGTCGCTCGGTGCCGCTGTCCATGGTGCGCCTGGACAAGGCCCCGCCCAGCGATCAGGCAGTGGAAGAACGCGTTGCCAAGACTCTGCAGGGCATGTTGCAACAGGTCGTGGAAGCCCCCGGCGGCGCCTTCCGCGCCCAGGTGCCGGGCTACCACGTCGCCGGCAAGAGTGGTACCGCGCGCAAGACCAGCACCGGTACCCGTGGCTATGCCGAGAATTCCTATCGCTCGCTGTTCGCCGGCTTCGGCCCCACCAGCAATCCGCGCCTGGCCGCGGTGGTGGTGATCGATCGTCCCAGCAAGGGCGGCTACTACGGCGGCGTGGTCTCGGCGCCGGTGTTCAGCCGCGTGATGTCCGGTGCCCTGCGCCTGATGAACATCCAGCCGGACAACCTGCAGCCGCTGCCCGTGCAGCAGGCCCAGGCCCAGGCTGCCGCCAAACCGCTGCTGGTCGGGGAGCGTGATCGATGAGCCGTCTGCTGACCGACCTCCTGCCTGAAGCCACCGCCGCCGTCGATATCGGCGGTCTGGCGCTGGACAGCCGCGAAGTTCAGCCGGGTTTCCTGTTCCTCGCCATTCCCGGTCTGCACAGCGACGGCCGCGCCCATATCGCCGCTGCCGCCGAGCGCGGAGCCGCGGCCATCGCCTACGAAGCGAAGGACGCCCCCGCGCTGCCGACCCTGGACATTCCCCTGATTGCCGTCGAGGGTCTGGCCGCCCAGCTTTCCGCCATCGCCGGGCGTTTTCACAACGAGCCCAGCCGGCGCCTGGCGCTAGTCGGCGTCACCGGTACCAATGGCAAGACCAGTGTCAGCCAGCTGATCGCCCAGGCCTGCGACCTGCTCGGTCAGCGTTGCGGCATCGTCGGCACCCTGGGTAGCGGCTTTTATGGCGCCCTGGCCGAAGGCCGCCATACCACGCCGGATGCCCTCAAGCTGCAGGCGACCCTGGCCGAACTGGCCGAGGGTGGCGCCGCCACCGTGGCCATGGAAGTCTCTTCCCATGGCCTGGCCCAGGGCCGGGTGGCGGCGCTGGCCTTCAAGGTCGCGGTCTTCACCAATCTCTCCCGCGACCACCTCGATTATCACGGGACCATGGTCGCCTATGGCGAAGCCAAGGCCCAGCTGTTCGCCTGGCCCGGGCTCGGCACCCGCGTCCTCAATCTGGATGACGCCTTTGGCCGCGAGCTGGCGGCTCGCCCCAGCCCGGCCGCGACCCTGACCTACAGCCTGAGCGATCCGGCCGCCAGCCTCCATTGCCAGGCCGTCCAGTTCGACGACCACGGCGTGCGCGCCCAGCTGGTCACCGCCCAGGGCACCGGCGAGCTGCGCAGCCAGCTGATCGGGCGCTTCAACCTGAGCAATTTGCTGGCCGCCATCGGTGCCCTGCTGGGTCTCGGTCATGCACTGGCCGACATCCTCGCCATCCTCCCGCAGCTGCAGGGCCCGGCCGGACGCATGCAGCGCCTGGGCGGCGCTGGGCGGCCGCTGGTGGTGGTGGACTACGCTCACACCCCCGACGCCCTGGACAAGGTGCTCACCGCCCTGCGGCCCCATGTGGGTGCCGAGGGTCGTCTGGTCTGCGTGTTCGGCTGTGGCGGCGATCGCGATCGCGGCAAGCGACCGGAGATGGCCGCGGTGGCCGAGCGCCTGGCCGATCAGGTGGTGGTGACCGACGACAACCCCCGTACCGAGGATCCGGCCGCCATCGTCGCCGACATCCGCGCCGGCTTCGCACAGCCCGAGCAGGTGAGCTTCGCCGGCCGGCGCGAGGTGGCGATCGCCCAGGCCGTGGCCGCGGCGACCGCCCAGGACATCGTGGTGCTGGCTGGCAAGGGCCACGAGCCCTACCAGGAGATCGCCGGTGTCCGCCATCCCTTTTCCGATCTCGACCAGGCCGAGCGGGCCCTGACCGCCTGGGAGCGACAGCATGCTTAGATCCTTCACCCTCACCGAAGTGGCCGAGGCCCTGACCGGCAACCTGCTGGGCGCCGATGCCCTGTTCGACGGCGTCGGCACCGACAGCCGCAAGGCCGTGGCCGGACAGCTCTTCGTCGCCCTGACCGGGCCGCGCTTCGATGGTCATGCCTATCTGGCCGACGTGGCTGCCCAGGGCGCCGCAGCGGCCCTGGTCGAGCGTGCCGTCCCCGAAGTGCACCTGCCCCAGCTGGTGGTGGCCGATACCCGCCTGGCGCTGGGTCGCCTGGGCGCCTTCAATCGTGACCTGTTCCAGGGCCGGCTCGCCGCCGTGACCGGCTCCAGTGGCAAGACCACGGTCAAGGAGCTGCTCGCCGCCATCCTGCGTCAGCAGGGCGCCACCCTGGCTACCCAAGGCAATCTGAACAACGACCTGGGCGCGCCCCTGACCCTGCTGCAACTGGCCGCCGAGCATGCCTATGGCGTCATCGAGCTGGGTGCTTCCCATGTCGGTGACATTGCCTACACCGTGAGCCTGACACGCCCGGATGTCGTTATCATTACCAACGCCGGCCAGGCCCATGTGGGCGAATTCGGCGGCGTCGATCGTATCGTCGAGGCCAAGGGCGAGATCATCGAAGGCGTGGGCGAGGGTGGCACCGTGGTGCTCAATCGCGACGACGCGGCCTTCGAGACCTGGCAGCGCCGCGCGGCAGGTCGCAAGGTCGTCGCCTTCGGCCTGGATGCCCGCGCCGATGTCCGCGCCAGCGCGGTCACCCTGGACGCCCAGGGCCGCCCGAGCTTTCTCTTGCACACCGCCCAGGGCGAGGCGCCGGTCACCCTGCGACTGCTGGGTGCCCACAACGTCGGCAACGCCCTGGCCGCGGCCGCCGCCTCCCTCAGCCTGGGCCTGGAGCTGGCCACCGTCGCCCGTGGCCTCGCCACCGCGGCACCGGTCCAGGGCCGCACCCTGACCCGCACCAGCCAGCGCGGTGCCCAGGTCATCGACGACAGCTACAACGCCAACCCTGCGTCGGTGAAAGCCGGGATCGACCTGCTGGCGGCCCTGCCGGGCCGCCGGGTGGTGGTACTGGGCGACATCGCTGAGCTGGGCGAGTGGACCGAAGAGGGCCATCGCGACGTGGGCGAGCATGCCCGCGGCAAGGTGGACGCCTTCTACAGCGTCGGTCCCGCCATGGCCCATGCGGCCCGCGCCTACGGCGCCGCGGCCCGGCATTTCACCGATCGCGAAGAGCTGATCGAGGCCCTGGCGGACGAGGACCGGGCCGGAACCACCCTGCTGATCAAGGGATCCCGCAGCGCCGCGATGGACAAGGTCGTCGCCGCGCTCTGCGCTCTCAACACCGAGGAGAAACACTGATGCTGCTGCTGTTGGCGGAGTTCCTGCAACAGTTCTACAAGGGCTTCGCCGTCTTCCAATACCTCAGCCTGCGCGGCATTCTGGGCGTCCTGACCGCCCTGTTGCTGTCGTTGTGGCTCGGCCCCTGGATGATCCGCACCCTGCAGATCCGCCAGATCGGCCAGGCCGTGCGCAACGATGGCCCCCAGTCGCACCTGTCCAAGTCCGGCACCCCCACCATGGGCGGCGCCCTGATCCTGACCACCATCGGCATCAGCACCCTGCTGTGGGCCGATCTGCACAACCGTTACGTCTGGACCGTGCTGGCGGTGACCTTCCTGTTCGGCGCCATCGGTTGGGTCGATGACTATCGCAAGGTGATCGAGAAGAACTCCCGGGGCCTGCCCAGTCGCTGGAAGTACTTCTGGCAATCGGTATTCGGCCTGGGGGCGGCGATCTTCCTCTATGTCACGGCCAAGGCGCCCATCGAAACCACGCTGATCCTGCCGCTGCTGAAGAACATCGAAATCCCGCTGGGGATTTTCTTCGTTGTGTTGACCTACTTCGTCATCGTCGGCTCCAGCAACGCGGTCAACCTCACCGACGGCCTCGACGGCCTGGCGATCATGCCCACCGTGATGGTCGGCGGCGCCCTGGGCATCTTCTGCTACCTGTCGGGCAACGTGAAATTCGCCGACTACCTGCTGATTCCCTATGTGGAGGGTTCCGGCGAGCTGATCGTCTTCTGCGGCGCCCTGATCGGCGCGGGCCTGGGGTTCCTCTGGTTCAACACCTATCCGGCCATGGTCTTCATGGGTGACGTCGGCGCCCTGGCGCTGGGCGCCGCCCTCGGCACCATCGCCGTGATCGTCCGCCAGGAAGTGGTGCTGTTCATCATGGGTGGCGTCTTCGTCATGGAGACCCTCTCGGTGGTCATCCAGGTCGCTTCCTTCAAGCTGACCGGCAAGCGCGTCTTCCGCATGGCGCCGATTCACCACCATTTCGAATTGAAGGGCTGGCCCGAACCGCGGGTCATCGTGCGCTTCTGGATCATCACCGTGATCCTGGTGCTGTTCGGTCTCGCCACCCTGAAGCTGAGGTAATCGCAGTGCTCATCGCTTCCGACCAGTTCCGTATCGTCGTCGGCCTCGGCAAGAGTGGCATGTCGCTGGTGCGCTTTCTCGCGCGCCGGGGCGTGCCCTTTGCCGTGGCCGATACGCGGGAACAGCCGCCGGAACTCGCGACCCTGAGAACCCAGTATCCCCAGGTCGAGGTGCGCTGCGGCGAGCTGGATGCCGACTTCCTGGCCCGCGCCGCCGAACTCTACGTGAGTCCCGGCCTGGCCCTGGAAACACCAGCGCTGCAGGAAGCAGCCGCCCGCGGCGTGCGGCTGTCCGGCGACATCGACCTGTTCGCGCGCCATGCCCAGGCACCCATCGTCGCCATCACCGGTTCCAACGCCAAGAGCACCGTCACCACCCTGGTGGGCGAAATGGCACTGCGCGCCGGCAAGCGCGTGGCCGTGGGGGGCAACCTGGGCACCCCGGCACTGGATCTGCTGGCCGATGACGTCGAGCTCTATGTGCTGGAGCTGTCGAGCTTCCAACTGGAAACCTGCGAGCGGCTCAACGCCGAGGTCGCCACGGTGCTCAACCTCAGCGAAGACCACATGGATCGCTACACCGGCATGCCGGCCTATCACCAGGCCAAGCACCGCATCTTCCGCGGCGCCCGCCAGGTGGTGGTCAATCGCGACGATGCGCTGTCGCGGCCGCTGATCGGCGAGGGCGTGCCCTGCCTGACCTTTGGCCTGGGACGTCCGGATTTCCGTGCCTTTGGCATTCGCGAGGAGGAGGGCCGCCGCTATCTGGCGCTGGCCTTCGACAACCTGCTGGATGTCGAGGAACTCAGGATCCGCGGTACCCACAACCACAGCAATGCCCTGGCTGCGCTGGCACTCGGCCAGGCCGCCGGTCTGCCCATGGCGCCCATGCTGGAGGCCCTGCGCGCCTTCCCGGGGCTGGAGCACCGCTGCCAGTGGGTGGGCGAGGTCGCGGGCGTCAACTACTACAACGATTCCAAGGCAACCAATGTCGGTGCGGCGCTGGCCGCCGTGGAAGGCCTGGGCGACGACATCACCGGTCAACTGGTGCTGATCGCCGGCGGCGACGGCAAGGGTGCCGATTTCAGCGCCCTGCGCGAACCCATCGCCCGTCACTGCCGCGCCGTGGTGCTGCTGGGGCGTGATGCCGCGCGGATCGCCGAGATCCTGCCGGCCACCGTGCAGCAGCTGCGCGTCGCCACCCTGGAAGAGGCCGTGGCCGAGAGCCGTCGTCTGGCCCAGCCGGGCGACGCCGTGCTGCTGTCGCCGGCCTGCGCCAGTCTCGACATGTTCCGCAACTTCGAAGAACGCGGACGGCTGTTCGCCCAGGCCGTGGAGGCATTGGCATGATCCTCAGCCTGCTGCGTCCCTATCCCTCGCCGCTGGCGAGCCGCCATGGCATCGACCTGGACTTCCCGCTGCTGGCCGGCTGTCTGTTGCTGCTCGGCCTCGGTCTGGTGATGGTGACCTCGGCGTCTTCCGAGGTGGCCGCCGCCCAGTCCGGCAATCCGCTGTACTTCATGTACCGCCACCTGATCTACCTGGCGATCGGCTTCGTCTCCTGCGGCGTGGTGATGCTGATCCCCATGGCCACCTGGCAGCGCTTCGGCTTTCCGCTGCTGATCATCGCCTTCCTGCTGCTGGTAGCGGTGCTGGTGCCCGGCATCGGTCGCGAAGTGAACGGCTCCCTGCGCTGGATCGGCTTCGGCATCTTCAACGTGCAGCCTTCGGAGATCGCCAAGGTCTTCGTGGTGCTCTATCTGGCCGGCTACCTGGTCCGTCGCCAGCATGAGGTGCGCCACACCTGGGCCGGCTTCTTCAAGCCCTTCATCGTGCTCCTGCCGATGGCCATGCTGCTGCTGCGCGAACCCGACTTCGGCGCCACCGTGGTGATGATGGGCGCTGCCGGCGCCATGCTGTTCCTCGGCGGCGTCGGCCTGTTCCGCTTCCTGCTGATGGTCGCCCTGGCGGTGCTGGCGGTGTTCGTGCTGGTGCAGACCCAGTCCTACCGGATGCAGCGCCTGATCACCTTCACCGATCCCTGGGCCGATCAGTTCGGTTCCGGCTACCAGCTGACCCAGGCGCTGATCGCCTTCGGTCGCGGCGGCTGGACCGGCCTCGGGCTGGGCAACAGCATCCAGAAGCAGTTCTATCTGCCCGAAGCCCATACCGACTTCCTCTTTGCCGTACTGGCCGAAGAGCTGGGGCTGATCGGCGCCATGGCCACCGTCGGCCTGTTCCTCTTCGTCTGTGTGCGCGGCCTGTTCATCGGTCACTGGGCCGAGCAGTCCAAGCAGTTCTTCTCGGCCTACGTGGCCTATGGCCTGTCGATGCTTTGGATCGGCCAGTTCCTGATCAACATCGGCGTGAACGTCGGCCTGCTGCCGACCAAGGGCCTGACCCTACCGTTCCTCAGCTACGGCGGCAGCTCCCTGGTGATCTGCTGCGTGAGCATGGGCCTGCTGCTGCGCATCGAATGGGAGAGACGCACCCTGGTGGATACCGAGGATGTGGAATTCACCGAAGAGGATTTCGCCGATGTCCGCTAACGTCCTCATCATGGCCGGCGGTACCGGCGGGCACGTCTTCCCGGCCCTGGCCTGCGCTCGTGAATTCGAAGCCCGCGGCTATACCGTGCACTGGCTGGGTACCCCGCGCGGCATCGAGAACGACGTGGTGCCCAAGGCCGGCATCACCCTGCACCACATTCCGGTCACCGGGTTGCGGGGCAAGGGCGTGCGCTCCCTGGTGAAGGCGCCGTTGCAGCTCAGTGGCGCGCTCATGCAGGCCATCGGCCTCATGCGCCGGCTCAAGCCGGTCTGCGTGCTGGGTCTGGGTGGCTTCGTCACCGGTCCGGGTGGCCTGGCCGCCAAGCTGTGCAACATCCCGCTGGTGATCCACGAACAGAATGCCCACGCCGGCACCGCCAATCGCCTGCTGGTGCCCATGGCCGCGCGCGTCTGCGAAGGCTTTGCCGATACCTTCCCGGCGTCCGCCAAGCGCCTGTCCACCGGCAATCCGGTGCGCGCCGAGCTCTTCGCCCCGGTGACCCGGGCACCGCTGGAAGAGCGCGCAGCCAACCTGCTGGTGCTGGGCGGCAGCCTGGGCGCCGAGCCGCTCAACAAGCTCTTGCCCGAGGCCCTGGCGCAACTGCCAGCCGGACTTCGCCCGCAGGTCCGCCACCAGGCCGGTCGCCAGCACGCCGAGGTCACCGCCGAGCGCTATGCCAACGTCGCCGTGGAGGCCGATGTCCAGCCCTTCATCGCCGACATGGCCGCCGCCTATGCCTGGGCCGACCTGGTGATCTGCCGGGCCGGTGCCCTGACCGTCGCCGAGCTGACCGCCACCGGTCTGCCGGCGCTGCTGATTCCCCTGCCGCACGCCATCGACGACCACCAGACCAGCAATGCGCGCTTCCTGGAGCGCGCCGGTGCCGGTGTGGTGCTGCCGCAACATTCCACCCGCCCGGCGGATCTCGCCGCGCAGCTTACCGAGGTCCTGATGCATCCCGAACGTCTTGCCGGCATGGCCGCTCGCAGCCGAGCCCTGGCCAAACCCGATGCCACCCGTGCAGTCGTCGACGCCTGTCTGGAGGTTGCCCGTGGTTAAGTCGCAAAGTGCCATTCAGGCCGAAGTTCGGCGCATGCGCAGCATTCGACGCATCCACTTCGTCGGGATCGGCGGCGTCGGCATGTGCGGCATCGCCGAGGTGCTGCTGAACCTGGGTTACGAAGTCTCGGGTTCGGACCTCAAGGAGTCCGCGGTGACCGCGCGCCTGCAGCAATTCGGCGCGCGCATCTACATCGGCCATCGCGCCGAGAACCTGGATCAGGTCGATGTGCTGGTGGTGTCCAGCGCCATCAACAGATCCAATCCGGAGGTCTCCGCCGCCCTCGAGCAGCGCATTCCCGTGGTGCCCCGCGCCGAGATGCTCTCCGAGCTGATGCGCTATCGCCACGGCATCGCCGTCGCCGGTACCCATGGCAAGACCACCACCACCAGTCTGATCGCCTCGGTGTTCGCGGCCGAAGGCCTGGACCCGACCTTCGTCATCGGTGGCCGCCTCAACGCCGCCGGCACCAATGCCCAGCTCGGCACCAGCCGCTACCTGATCGCCGAGGCTGACGAGAGCGACGCCAGCTTCCTGCACCTGCAGCCCATGGTCGCCGTGGTCACCAACATCGACGCCGACCACATGAGCACCTACGAGGGTGACTTCAACCGGCTCAAGCGCACCTTCGTCGACTTCCTGCACAACCTGCCGTTCTATGGCCTGGCCGTGCTCTGCGTCGACGATCCGGTGGTGCGCGAGATCATTCCCCAGGTCGCCCGGCCCACCGTCACCTACGGCACCGCCGAAGACGCCGACGTGCGCGCCGTGGACATCCGCCAGGAAGGCATGCGTACCCATTTCACCGTGCTGCGCGAGGGCCGCGCGCCCCTGGCGGTCTCGGTCAACATGCCGGGCGTGCACAACGTGCTCAACGCCCTGGCCACCATCGCCATCGCCACCGACGAAGGCGTCAGCGACGAGGCCATCCTCAATGGCCTGTCCGGCTTCCAGGGGGTAGGGCGGCGCTTCCAGGTGTACGGCGAACTGCCGGTCGCCGGTGGCAGCGTCATGCTGGTGGACGACTACGGCCACCATCCGCGCGAGGTCGCCGCGGTGATCAAGGCCGTGCGTGGCGGCTGGCCCGAGCGCCGACTGGTGATGGTCTATCAGCCGCACCGTTTCAGCCGTACCCGCGATCTCTACGAAGACTTCGTCCAGGTGCTGGCCGATGCCAACGTCCTGCTGCTGATGGAAGTCTATCCGGCCGGCGAAGAACCCATTCCCGGCGCCGACAGCCGTCAGCTCTGCCACAGCATCCGCCAGCGCGGCCAGCTCGATCCCATCTATGTGGAGCGCGGCAGCAACATCGCCCCGCTGGTCAAGCCGCTGCTGCGCCCGGGCGACATCCTGCTCTGCCAGGGCGCGGGCGACATCGGCGCGCTGGCGCCGCAACTGCTCAAGCACCCGCTGTTCGCCACTGCCGCGACCGCCGGGAGTTCGGCATGAGCCTTCATCCGTACAACCCCTTGCCGGCAACCGCTGTTGCCGGCGCGCACGTGGAGGGCTGAACCTTGGTCGCCACCCTACGTCACAACCAGCCCGGCTTCGGCCGGTCGCGCAACGCCGAGCAGCGGGGCGCCAGTCGCCTGGTCGCCGAAGAGCCGCTGTCGACACGCCTGCCACGCCCGAGCCTGGGGCTGCTCAAGCGCATCCTCTGGCCGTTCCTGCTGCTGGGGCTGGGCTTCGGTACCTACGAAGGTGCCCAGCGCCTGCTGCCCTATGCCGACCGGCCGATCGCCAAGGTCAGCGTCAAGGGCGACCTGTCCTACATCAGCCAGGGGGCGGTGCAGCAGCGTATCGCGCCCTTCGTCGGCACCACCTTCTTCCAGGTCGACCTGGCCGACATGCGCCACGAACTGGAAACCATGCCGTGGATCGCCCACGCCGAGGTGCGCCGCGTCTGGCCGGACGAGATCAGTATCCGCCTGGAAGAGCAGATGCCCATCGCCCGCTGGGGCGACGAGGCGCTGCTGAATAACCAGGGTGAGGCTTTTGCCCCGCAGGATCTGGCCAACTATGACAATCTACCGCGGCTGTACGGCCCCAAGCGGGCCCAGCAGCAGGTAATGCAGCAGTACCAGATGTTCAGCCAGATGCTCCGGCCGCTCGGTTACACCGTGTCGCGCCTGGAAATGCACGAGCGCGGCAGCTGGTACCTCACCACCGGTCAGGGCCTGGAACTGGTGTTCGGCCGCGACCAGCTGGTGGAAAAGATGCGGCGCTTCATGCGCCTGTACGATCAGGTGCTCAAGGCACAGATGGACAATATCGCGCGGATCGATCTGCGTTATCCGAACGGTCTGGCCGTGGCCTGGCGTGATCCCGCTGTCGCCGCCACCCCCGTGACCGAACCGGCCAAGCATTGAGGAGAAGTTTTTTACTATGGCAAGCGTGCAAAGCGGCAAGATGATCGTCGGCCTCGACATCGGCACTTCCAAGGTCGTGGCTCTGGTCGGCGAGGTGTCTTCCGATGGTCAGATCGAGATCGTCGGGATCGGCACCCATCCGTCGCGCGGGCTCAAGAAGGGCGTGGTGGTCAACATCGAATCCACCGTCGCCTCCATCCAGCGGGCCATCGAAGAAGCCCAGCTGATGGCCGGTTGCCGGATCCATTCGGCCTTCGTCGGCATTGCCGGCAATCACATTCGCAGCCTGAATTCCCACGGCATCGTGGCGATCCGCGATCGTGAAGTGAGCCCTGCGGACATCGAGCGGGTGCTCGATGCCGCCCAGGCGGTGGCCATCCCCGCCGACCAGCGCGTGCTGCACACCCTGGCCCAGGACTATGTGATCGACAACCAGGAAGGGGTGCGCGAACCCCTGGGCATGTCCGGCGTCCGCCTGGAAGCCAAGGTTCACGTCGTGACCTGCGCCGTCAACGCCGCGCAGAACATCGAGAAATGTGTTCGTCGTTGCGGCCTGGAAGTCGACGACATCATCCTTGAACAACTGGCGTCGGCCTATTCGGTGCTGACCGACGATGAAAAGGAACTGGGCGTCTGCCTGGTCGACATCGGCGGCGGCACCACCGATATAGCCATCTTTACCGAAGGCGCCATCCGCCATACGGCGGTGATACCTATTGCTGGCGACCAAGTCACAAATGACATTGCCATGGCCTTGAGAACCCCAACGCAATATGCCGAAGAAATCAAGATTCGGTATGCTTGTGCCTTGGCGAAACTGGCTGGACCGGGCGAAACCATCAAGGTGCCCAGCGTGGGTGACCGTCCGCCGCGAGAATTGTCGCGTCAGGCCCTCGCGGAAGTGGTCGAGCCCCGTTACGATGAGCTATTCACACTGGTGCAAGCGGAACTGCGCCGCAGTGGTTACGAGGATCTGATCCCCGCTGGGATCGTACTCACCGGTGGTACCGCGAAGATGGAAGGCGCGGTCGAGCTGGCGGAAGAGATTTTCCATATGCCGGTACGCCTGGGTGTGCCCCAGACGGTCAAGGGTCTGACTGACGTGATCAGCAACCCGATCTATTCCACAGGCGTCGGCCTGTTGCTCTATGGCCTGCAAAAGCAGACCGATCCCTTGCCGGTTGTTTCTGGCGGATATAGCAGCGAAACCAAATCCACAGTCCTGGAACGCATGAAGCGTTGGGTCCAGGGCAACTTGTAATTCACAATTAAACCGCGGCAGTAGGCGAAGATCCGAAAGGAAGAGAGGGGACCATGTTCGAACTCGTAGACAACATTCCACAAAGCGCCGTGATCAAAGTCATCGGCGTGGGCGGTGGCGGTGGCAACGCCGTCAACCACATGGTCAAAAGCGGTGTTGAAGGCGTCGAATTCATCTGTGCAAATACCGACGCCCAGGCCCTGAAGAACGTCACATCCCGTACCGTGCTGCAACTCGGCCCGGGCGTCACCAAGGGTCTTGGTGCCGGCACTAACCCGGAAATCGGCCGCCAGGCGGCCATGGAAGATCGTGAGCGCATCGCCGAAGTCCTCGAAGGCGCCGACATGGTCTTCATCACCACCGGCATGGGCGGTGGCACCGGTACCGGTGCGGCGCCGATCATCGCTGAAGTGGCCAAGGAAATGGGTATCCTGACCGTTGCCGTGGTCACCCGTCCGTTCCCCTTCGAAGGCCGCAAGCGCATGCAGGTCGCCGACGAAGGCATTCGCTCCCTGTCCGAATGCGTCGACTCGCTGATCACCATCCCCAACGAGAAGCTGCTGACCATTCTGGGCAAGGACGCCAGCCTGCTGGCCGCCTTCGCCAAGGCTGACGACGTCCTCGCTGGCGCCGTCCGCGGTATCTCCGACATCATGCAGCGTCCCGGCCTGATGAACGTCGACTTCGCTGACGTCAAGACCGTGATGGGCGAGATGGGCATGGCCATGATGGGTACCGGCCACGCCAGCGGTCCGAACCGTGCGCGCGAAGCCACCGAAGCCGCCATCCGCAACCCGCTGCTGGAAGACGTCAACCTGCACGGCGCCCGCGGCATCCTGGTCAACATCACCGCCGGCCTGGATCTGTCCCTGGGTGAATACGCCGCCGTCGGCGAGATCATCGAGGACTTCGCGTCCGAGCACGCCACCGTCAAGGTCGGCGCCGTGATCGATCCGGAAATGCGCGACGAGCTGCACGTCACCGTGGTCGCCACCGGCCTGGGTGCGCGCATCGAGAAGCCGGTCAAGGTGGTGGACAACACTGCCCAGACCCTGGCCGCGGCCCGTCAGGAAACCGCTCCGGTCAACTACGACGACCTCAAGTACCCGACCTCGATGCGCTCCGGTCGTGGCAGCCAGAATCATGGCGGCTCGGCAGCGGCGACCAAGGTCAATCCCAACGACGACCTGGATTACCTAGACATCCCGGCCTTCCTGCGTCGTCAGGCTGATTGATCGGGTATATCACAAGCCAGGGTGTGATTAGTGGGCATCGATTTTCGCTTCTGCTATCATCGCGACTTCGTTGAACACCATTCGCACCCTGCGACCGAGCGGCCCTGGCATGATTAGACAACGCACCCTCAAGAACACCATTCGCGCCACTGGCGTTGGCCTGCATTCCGGGGAAAAGGTTTACCTGACCCTGAAGCCGGCGCCGGTCGACACGGGGATCGTGTTCCGTCGCACCGATCTCGATCCGGTCGTGGAAATCCCGGCCTGGGCCGAGAACGTGGGTGAAACCACCATGTCGACCAACCTGTTCAGCGACACCGGCGTCAAGGTCGGTACCGTTGAGCATCTGCTGTCTGCCATGGCCGGTCTGGGTATCGACAATGCCTACGTCGAGCTGTCCGCGGTCGAAGTGCCGATCATGGACGGCAGTGCCGGTCCCTTCGTGTTCCTGATCCAGTCCGCCGGTCTGCAGGAACAGGAAGCGGCCAAGCAGTTCATCCGTATCAAGCGTGAAGTGACTGTCGTCGACGGTGACAAGCGCGCCACCTTCGTGCCCTTCGACGGCTTCAAGGTGACCTTCGAAATAGATTTCGATCACCCGGTGGTCAACAACCGTACCCAGAAGGCCTCGGTGGACTTCTCGAGCACCTCCTTCCTCAAGGAAGTCAGCCGTGCCCGTACCTTCGGTTTCATGCGCGACCTGGAATTCTTGCGTTCGCACAACCTGGCCCTGGGCGGCAGCGTCGACAACGCCATCGTGGTGGACGAGAAGGGTGTGATCAACGAAGACGGTCTTCGTTACGAAGACGAATTCGTCAAGCACAAGATCCTCGACGCCATCGGCGACCTTTACCTGCTCGGCAAGAGCCTCATCGGCGAATTCCGCGGCTACAAGTCCGGTCATGCCATGAACAATCGCCTGCTGCGCGCGCTGCTGGCCGATCGTGATGCCTGGGAAGTGGTGACCTTCGAAGATTCCGGTCTGGCGCCGATTTCCTACATGAGACCTGCGGCTGCCGTCTGAGTCCGGTCCAAGAAAAAGCCCTGCATCCGCAGGGCTTTTTTTATGGCCGCTGAAAAGGCCTAGCGACGCGCCAGGGGCTCGCCCTGGAAGCTCACTCCGGCCAGGCCGTGGGCGATAAGGGCACGGATGTTGGCGTGGTCGCTGCCCTCGGGGGTTTGCAAGACGCTGCGATAGTGCTCGCCGAAGGCCAGCAGGGCTTCCTGATCGCTCAGACCTTCGAGCTTGGCCAGGCCCAGGGTCTTGCAGGAGCCTTCGTTCTGGCCTGCGGCATTGTCCACCGCGCCGTTGCGAAAGGCGGTGGGCTGGTAGTGGTAGTGCTCGGCGACAAAGGCCAGGGTGTCGGCGAAGGCATGGTCGCCCTGGGCCAGGCGGGCGCGGAAGCTGGCGAGATCGCTCATTTGTTCTGCTGCTCCTGGAAGGCCGCGGCCTGGGCCGGCGAGGCCTCGGTTTGGTACTGGGCTTTCCAGTCGGCGTAGGGCATGCCGTAGACGGCCTCGCGGGCATCATCCAGGCTCAGCGCCAGGCCCTTGTCGTCGGCCGCGGCCTTGTACCACTTGGACAGGCAGTTGCGGCAGAAGCCGGACAGGTTCATCAGGTCGATGTTCTGCACGTCGGTGCGCTTGCGCAGGTGCTCGACCAGGGTGCGGAAGGCGGCGGCCTCCAGTTCCAGGCGGTCTTGTTCGGTCATGGCTGATTCCTCTTGCTAGCGGCGGCCGTGGCGCAGGTGGCGCCCGCCGTTGACGGTAAAGGTGCTGCCGGTGGCGTACTGGGTCGACAGCAGATAGAGCACGGTATCGACGATGGGATCGGCGCCGGGTTCGAAATCCAGCAGCGCCTTTTCCAGGGTCGCCTGGCGATAGGCCTCGTCGGCGCCCTCCTTGAAGATCAGCAGGCCCGGCGCGATGGTGTTGACCCGGACGGTGGGCGCCAGGGCCTCGGCAAAGGACAGGGTCAGGTTGTGCAGGGCGGCCTTGGTGGCGGCGTAACCGATGTGGTTGCGGCTGCCGCGGGTGGCGCTGTCGTCGCCGATATGGATGATGTCGGCCCGGGGCGCGGCCAGCAGCAGGTCCTGCAGGCCCAGGTTGAGGTGGTAGGGCGCTTCCAGGTGCAGGCGATAGAGCAGCCGCAGATTATCCAGGCCGTCTTCGGCCCAGACCGAGGCGTTGTGCACGATGCCGCGTAGCGCCGGATGGCGTTCATGCAGCTGCTGCAGCAGGATGTCGCGCTGCGCCTCTTCCGCCAGATCGACCTGATAGGCCTCGATCTCCAGCTCACGCAAGGGACCGGGATCGTCGCGATAGACGGCGATGACGGGTTGGCCCTCCGCCAGCAGCCGGCGGGTCAAGGCGAGACCGACACGGCGATTGGCGCCGGTGACCAGAAGGGGAAGGGTTGCGGACATGAGGGTACCCGATCCTGATGAACGAGGCGGCCAGAGGGCTGGCCGCCGCTATTGTACGCATTCGACGCGTCAGGATGCAGGCCGATCCGTGCGGGCCTAGCGGGCGCTGCCTCGCCAGTCGTTGGCCCGCGAGGCGTTGTGCAGCCAGCCCTTCAGCACCCGGGTGATCAGCGGGATGAAGACGCAGACCATCACCGGGGTAAGGATCAGGGTGCTCAGCAGGATGCGTGGCAGCAACGGCAGATGGGCCAGGTAATCGCCGAAGGCGGCATTGAACAGCAGCGAAATGGGAAAGAACGCCAGCCAGACCGCGATGCTCTGCTTCCAGCGCGGTGGCGGCTGCAGGCCGGCGCCGAACCAGTCGTCCATGCCTTGGGCGCGCCGTGCCAGGGGCGCTTCGAACAGGCCCTGGCCACGCTCCAGCCAGAGGCGCCGCGTGTCAGAGTGTTCCCAGGCGTCGAGGGTCTGGGGGCAGGCGAAGCGAAAGACGATCTGCACCAGGTTGTCGCCTGGAGGCGGGGTCAGAACCCCCGAACCGAGATAGCCGGGATGCCCGGTGGCCAGGGCTTCGCCTTCGCGCAGCCAGACCAGAAAGGCGTCGTATTGGCCAGCCGCGACGCGCCGCGCGACCATGAGGGTAACAGGCTGATTCATGCTCTAACTCCGGGCGATCGGGCCGGATAGGCCGGATGCCGTCACGCCGCCGGGTAGGCGGACAGGTGGCGAAGACGCCTGGGGTAGCAGGCGGCGCTAGCATAACAAGCCTTGAGACCCTTGGCTGCAGCCGGGGTTGCCAGCGGAGTCGTCTTGCTGACGGAGCGCCAAGCCGGGCCGCGCCAGGCATACTGGGCGGGATTCCACGCAAGAGGTCCGTATGAAAGTCGCACTGTTGAATGGCTCGGTCTATGGCACTGCCGAAGATATCGCCCGTCAGGTGAAGGCGCGCCTGAGCGCGGCAGGCCATGAGGTCTGGCACCAGCCCAATGCCGATCTCGCCAGCCTGGAGGCCTTCGCGCCCGAGGCCCTGCTGGCTATCACCTCCACCACCGGCATGGGCGAATTGCCGGCCAACCTGGAATCCCTGTATTTCCAGCTGCGCGATCGGCTGCCGCCCTGGTCCGGACGACCCGGCGCCGTGCTGGCCCTGGGTGATTCCAGCTATGGCGACACCTATTGCGGCGGCGGCGAGCTGATGCAGGAATTGTTCGCCGAACTGGGGCTGCGCGAAGTGCTGCCCATGCTGCGCATCGATGCCAGTGAAACGGTCACGCCGGACGAAGACGCCGAGCGCTGGGTCGCCGAGGTCATCGCCGCCCTGGGCTGATCTTGCCCCGGCAGCAACGCTGCTTTACCCGCGCGGAGCGCGCCGCCGGGCCCGGTTCGCTGTCCTCGCCCCCTCAGCCTCGGTATCCTTGGCGCCTGTCGAGGATTTGAGAAGGAGCCCTGGGTGAATAGATATCTGCGCCTGGCTCTGGAGCTGTGCGGATTGGGCGCGCTGTGGGGTGTGGGTACCTGGCTGGCCACCTATTTCGCCTTGCCGGTACCAGGCGGGGTGGTGGGGCTGGCCATGCTGCTGGTGCTGCTGGCCGCGCGCATCGTCGAGCCCGAGTGGTTGCAGGGCGGTGTGCGCCTGCTGCTGGGAGAAATGCTGCTGTTCTTCATTCCCGCGCTGCTGAGTCTGCTCGACTACGGTCCGTTGCTGCGGCAAGAGGGTGTGCGCATCCTGCTGGCCATCCTGCTCAGCACCGTGCTGACCATGGTCGCGACCGCCCTTACCGTGGACTGGATGTTTCGCCGGCGAGGGCGTCGCGATGCTTGATCTGCCCGGACTCTTCTGGCTGCTGCTGACGGTGGCGGGCTATGGGGTGAGTCGGCTGCTCTATGCCCGGCTGCGCTGGTATGTGGTCAGTCCGATCATCTTCGTCACGGTGCTGCTCTATGCCGCCACCCTCTGGCAGCAGGTGAGCTATGCCGAGTACGCCCACTACAGCCACTGGCTGATCACCCTGCTGGGGCCGGCGACGGTGGCCTTCGCCGTGCCGATCTGGCAGCAGAGACGCCTGCTGGCGCGCTACTGGCAGGCGTTGCTGGCCGGCCTCTGCGTCGGCAGTGGCGTGGCCATTGGCAGTTCCTGGTTGCTGGCCCGGCTGCTGCTGCTCGATGACCGGGTGCTGCTGTCCATGCTGCCGCGCTCCATCAGTACTCCCTTTGCCATGCCGATGTCCGCCACCGTGGGGGGCGTCCCCGAGCTGACCGCGGCTTTCGTGATGATCACCGGCCTGGGGGGCGCCATCCTCGGCAGTCTGCTGATCAAGCTGCTGCCGCTCAAGTCTGCCCTGGCCCGCGGTGCCCTGTTCGGCATGGGCGCCCACGGCGTAGGGACCAGCAAGGCCTACGAGGTCGGCCTGGAGGAGGGCACCGTGGCTGGCCTGGTCATGGTGCTGGCCGGCCTGAGCAATCTGCTCGGCGCCCAGCTGGTCCTCTGGCTGCTGCACCGCTAGTGCAGGGTGGCGGACGGCGCGCCCAGTTGCGCCAGCCTCCGCCGCACCTGCTCGCGTTCGGCATCGTCTTCGCTGATCAGCAGGGCGTGCTGCAGGTCGTAGCGCTCGGCCTGGGGGCAGTCGAGCTGGCGGTACAGATCGGCGCGCGCCAGGTGATCGATGACTCCGACCGTGCCCAGCTCGATGACCCGCTGGGCATCCTTGAGCGCGGCCAGCGGCTGGTCGCCCTGGCGATGCAATTCCCGCAGATTGCGCGAGAGTCGCTGCATCATCTGCCGCGGACCGAGGGGCGCCAGATAGCTGGCCTGCAGTTGCGCGTTGGGCCCGAACTGATCCACCAGCAGTTGGCGGCAGTCGTTCATGTACAGGCGACGACCGCCGAAGGGTTCGAGCAGATGATCCGCGCCCGGCACGCGCAAGAGGAAATGTCCGGGAAAGCCGATGCCCTGGAGGTCGATCTCCAGGCGCCGGGCCAGTTCCAGAGCCACCAGGGCGATCGACAGCGGCTGGCCGCGTCGCCGCGCCAGGACCTCGTCGAGCAGGGCAGCCGTAGGGTTCAGGGGCCACTCGGCCGCGCGAAAACCGGCATCGCACAGCTGCCGCAACAAGGCCTGGGCCCGCTCGGCGTGACTGGCATCGTTATCCAGGCTGGCGACCAGGCGCAGTGCCAGGTCGTCTAGCGAGTGCAACAGGGCCGGGGGATTGATCTGTTCGTGGTGTTCGGCCGCGATCCACAGAGCGGCTTCCAGCAGCCGGGGATCGGGCCGGTCCAGGCAGGCGAGGCAGGAAAGACGCGCGTCCACGGTAGACTCCAGAGCCCTCGCGGGCTTTTCCTCAGGTTTTAGCCTGCCAGCGCCGGGCCGTCCAGTCTGCGACAGTTGCGCACTGGCCGACGGTCCGGCTTCTCGCTATAAGAGCGACTGACGCCAGGGCAACCTCGAGAACGGGATTCCGGCATGGATCTATCTTCGAGTGGAGGTCTTCACTCTTGCGGAGGGAGCAGCACGCCATGAAATGGGCAGACAACGGTCGCAAACGCATGCACGACGGGGCGAACTCCCTCGGCAACCTGCTGGTGGAAGGCTTCCACTACTTCGGCCTGTTCGCCATTGGCGCGGCCACGGCCTGGGCCTCGGTGCTGGCCTTCCTCGGCATGCTCGACAAGGGCCAGGCGAGCATCGATGACATCCTGCTGCTCTTCATCTACCTGGAGCTGGGTGCCATGGTCGGCATCTACTTCAAGACCAACCACCTGCCGATCCGCTTCCTGCTTTATATCGCCATCACCGCCCTGACCCGCTACCTGATCGGTGACGTCTCTCATCATCGGCCGCCGGATGTCGGGCTGCTGTATCTCTGCGGCGGGATCTTCCTGCTATCGCTTGCGGTGCTGGCGGTCCGCGTCGCCTCGAACAGGTTTCCTTCCAGCAGGGCGCTGGATGCGGCGGGTGATGTGGTGGGCGAGGGCGCGGGCGACAAGTAGCCCGCGGCACCGCTATCCGCTGCGTTCCCGGCAGCGCAGCTGGCCAGGCCAGGCGCTGCCGGGATGACCCGCTGGCGGGTGCCTAGCGGTCCAGCGGCGCCAGCAACTGGGCCAGGTCGCTTTCGGTCAGGCGCCAGTCGCCGCTGTTCTCGCTGAGAATGCCGGCGCTCAGGCGCGCCTTTTCCTGCTGCAGCTGCTGGATGCGTTCTTCCAGGGTGCCGCGGGCGATCAGCTTGTAGACGAACACCGGGCGATCCTGGCCGATGCGATAGGCGCGATCGCTGGCCTGCTGCTCGGCGGCCGGATTCCACCAGGGATCGAAGTGGATCACGGTGTCGGCCGCCGTCAGGTTGAGACCGCTGCCGCCGGCCTTGAGGCTGAGCAGGAACACCGGCACCTCGCCGTTCTGGAAACGCTGCACCGGGGTGCGCCGATCCCGGGTTTCGCCGGTCAGGGTGACGTACGGGATACCACGCTGATCGAGATCGGCGGCGATGAGATCGAGCATGCTGGTGAACTGGGAGAACACCAGGACCCGGCTGCCGCCAGGGAGCAGGGCGTCGAGGCGCTCGTTCAGCGCCGCCAGTTTCGCCGAGGGCTTGGCCACGCTGGCGTCTTCGTTGGGTACCAGGCGCAGGTCGCAGCAGACCTGGCGCAGACGCAGCAGGGCATCCAGGATCAGCAGCTGGCTGCGACCGATGCCCTGACGGGCGATCTCGGCGCGGACGCGCTCGTCCAGCAGCAGGCGCAGGTCTTCGTAGCGTTCGCGTTGCGCCGCGCTGAGTTCGACCAGCTGGACGATCTCGGTCTTGGGCGGCAATTCGCTGGCGACCCGCTGCTTGGTGCGGCGCAGCATGAAGGGGCGGACCCGTGCCTTGAGCGCCGCCAGGCGCTGCACATCGCCTTCGCGCTCCACGGGGATGCGATAGGCCTGCTTGAAGCCTTTCTCGTCGCCCAGCCAGCCGGGCATCAGGAAGTGGAATTGCGACCAGAGTTCGCCCAGGTGATTTTCCAGCGGCGTGCCGGTCAGGCAGAGGCGATGGCGGGCGCGCAGGTGGCGCGCCGCCTGGGCGGCCTTGGTGGCGGCATTCTTGATCGACTGGGCTTCGTCGAGCACCTGCAGGTGGAAGTCGTAGCCGGCCAGGCGCTCGGCGTCACGGGGCAGCAGGGCATAGGTGGTGAGCACCACATCGTGTTCCGGAATCCGCTCGAAGCGACTGCTGCGGGCGCTGCCCTGCAGGGTCAGCACGCGCAGGCCGGGAGCGAAGCGGGCGATCTCGTCCTGCCAGTTAGGGATCAGGCTGGTGGGCATGACGATCAGCGCCGGCGCGGTCAGGCGACCGGCCGCCTGCTCGACGAGGATGTGCGCCAGGGTCTGCAGCGTCTTGCCCAGGCCCATGTCGTCGGCCAGGATGCCGCCCACGTCCAGTTCCCGCAGCGCCTGCAGCCAGGCCACGCCGTCGCGCTGATAGGGCCGCAATTCGGCGTGCAGGGTGTCCGGCAGGACCACCGGCTCGGCGGCATAGCTGCGCAGGCGTTCGGCAAAGTTGCGTAGGCGCTCGCCGCCTTCCCACTCCAGCGGCAGGCGTTCGTCCAGCTCGGCCAGGCGCGCGGCGTCCAGGCGCGGCAGGCGCAGCGCACGATCCTGGGTGAGGCGATCGGTGGCATAGAGTTCACCGAGGATCTGCAGGATCGGCTTGAGCCGCCCCAGAGGCACGGCGACCCGTTGCACCCGGCCCTGCTGGCCGGCCAGGCGCGGCGGCTCGATACGCAAGAGCACGGGTTCGTCGTCGGCGCGCTTGGCCAGCATCGCCGGTTCGTACTGGGAGGGCTCGCGCCGTATGGCGTCGATCAGCAGCGGGATCAGGCTGACGCGGCGCTGGCCCAGGCGGATGCCCAGTTCGACGTCGAACTGGCCGCTCGCGGCGGTCGCGTCCTGCACCTCTTCGAGGTGACCGTACCAGCCTTCCACCGGTGTCAGGTCGAAGGTGAATTCGGGATGGGCCTCGATCTGCCAGCCGGCTTCGCGCAGACCGGGGATGACCTGCTGTACGAATCTGAGCCAGGCGGGGTCGTCCGGCAGCTCGAACATCTCGCCACTGTCGTCGGGCAGCGCGGCGCTGCGCCGGGTCGCCAGGCGCAGACCGTGGTCGAGCAGCGTCTGCCGCCAGCGTTGTTCGGCCGGCAGCTGGCGCGCGGGATAGTCGGCTTCCGGGGTGCGCGGCGGCGCGCCGAACAGGCGCCGCGAGCCATAGGCGAAGGCCAGGGCGGCGCGATGGCGTACCGTGGGTCTCATCTTGCCGATGTGGCGGTCGTAATCGATCTGGGTATGGCTGCCAAGGGTCAGGACCGGGCGAGGCAGCTCCGGATGGGCGACCGGCGTGGCCGGCAGGGCGGCCTCGCTGCGTTGCAGCCGCTCGAGTTCGATGAGGGCGGCGGCGGCATGCTTGCAGTTGCGGCCGACCGGGCAGGTGCAGCGGGCGTCGACCCGCCAGGCGGTCTCGCCCGCGCGCAGGCTGATCGCCTGCCGATAGGCCGGTCCGGCCGGGCTGTGGCACTCGGCATAGAGCTGACCCTTGGCGGCCGAGCGCAGCTGCACCAGGCCGTCGAGCGCCAGCCGCCGGCCGCGCTCGTAGTTGCGCTCCGTGAAGGCGCCTTTCCAGTCCTGCCACTTGAGCCGTTCGAAACGTAACGCCATCGTTCACCCAGGCTGTTCGTACCAAACCGGCTATTCTGCCACAGTCCGCCAGGCGCCCGCCGGACTCCCTTGACCTATGTGAGAATGAGAATATAGTGCATTTAAATGGGTAGGGAGCGAGACGATGCGTGAACAGCCGTTGACCAGCGTAGCCCTGATCGATGCCAGTCGCCTGGAAGCACGGCGAGAAGGGCGCTTGCGCGCGCTGCAGCGCGGCATCCTCATCAGTTGCAGCCTGGGTGTCCTGGGAGCTGCGGCCCTGCACCTGGCCTACTTGGCCGCCGGCGGTCGCTAGGGCTGCCTGGCCCCGATCCGTCCAGAAAAAAGCCCCGCACAGGGACCTGTGCGGGGCTATGTCTTCAGCACCGGTCGGAGACCGGCGGCGGGGTCAGACCAGCAGGTCGCCCACGCGGTACATCTTCATGGTGTTGGTGCCGTCACGCTTGGTGTAGCTGTCGCCCTTGGTCAGGATGACCCAGTCGCCGTGCTCGACGATACCGCGCTTGAGCAGTTCGTCCACCGCGGCCTGGCTCACCTTGTTCGCCGGCATGGTGGTCGGGTCGAAGGGGATGGTGTGCACGTTGCGGAACAGCGCGGTGCGGGCCTGGGTGGCACGGCTGGACGCGAAGGAGAAGATCGGCACCGAGGAACGCAGGCGCGACATGATCAGCGGGGTGTAGCCGGTGTCGGTCAGGCTGATGATGGCCTTCACGCCGGGGAAGTGGTTGGCCACGTAGATGGAGGCCAGGGCGATGCTCTCGTCCCAACGGGTGAAGGTATGACCCAGGCGGTGGCTGGACAGCTTGCTGGTGGGCTGCTTCTCGGCACCGACGCAGACGCGCGCCATGGCCTTGACCGCTTCCACTGGATACTGGCCGGCGGCGCTCTCGGCGGAGAGCATCACGGCGTCGGTGTTGTCCAGCACGGCGTTGGCCACGTCGGAGACTTCCGCGCGGGTCGGCATGGGGCTGCTGATCATCGACTCCATCATCTGGGTCGCGGTGATCACCGCCTTGTTGAGGCGCCGGGCGTGGGAAATGATGCGCTTCTGGATGCCCACCAGCTCGGCGTCGCCGATTTCCACGCCCAGGTCGCCCCGGGCCACCATCACGGCGTCGCTGGCATGGATCAGGCCGTCCAGGGCTTCGTCGTCCGCCACGGCTTCGGCGCGCTCGATCTTGGCCACCAGCCAGGACTTGCCACCGGCGGCTTCCATCAGGCGACGGGCTTCGTGCATGTCTTCGGCATCACGCGGGAAGGACACGGCCAGATAGTCGACCTCCATGGAGGCGGCCAGCTTGATGTCTTCGCGGTCCTTGTCGGTCAGCGCCGGAGCGGTGAGGCCACCGCCGCGACGGTTGATGCCCTTGTGGTCCGAAAGCGGGCCGCCGATCAGGGTGGTGCAATGCAGTTCGGTGGCGGTCATGCCTTCCACGCGCAGGACCACGCGGCCATCGTCCAGCAGCAGTTCGTCACCCACGCGGCAGTCGGTGACCAGGCCCGGGTAGTCGATGCCGACCACTTCTTCGGTGCCTTCGGTGCGCGGATGAGCGATGGACAGGCGGAAGGGATCGCCGACCTTGAGTTCGATGCGCTTGTTGACGAACTTGGCGATGCGGATCTTCGGACCCTGGAGATCGCCGAGCAGGGCGACATGGCGACCGTGCTTGGCGGCGAGATCCCGTACCAGCTGACCACGAGC
This sequence comes from Pseudomonas oryzihabitans NBRC 102199, assembly GCF_000730625.1. GTDB lineage: Bacteria > Pseudomonadota > Gammaproteobacteria > Pseudomonadales > Pseudomonadaceae > Chryseomonas > Chryseomonas oryzihabitans. The sequence goes on from NZ_BBIT01000014.1 coordinate 303,451, forward strand.
CCGGTGCTCGTCGGGCGTTCCATGCGAGAAGTTCAGGCGGGCGACGTCGATGCCGGCGATGATGAGCTGCTCGAGGACGTCCGGAGAATTGCTGGCCGGGCCCAGGGTGGCGACGATCTTGGTACGGCGATAAATCATGCAGTCTTTCCTTTAGCGGATTGCAACCATGAGTCGGCGCCTCAGCGCCGAGTCGACGTAGAACACGGAGCGCACCTCATTGTAGCGCTGTCGCGTGGCCAGCACATGACGGCTTTTCGCAGCTTGGTCACACCAATGGTCGTTTGCCCTCAAGAAGCGGGCCCCGGCGCCGATCTAGCGAGCAGGAGGACTTTCCATGCGCCCTTATCTCTGCCTGTTCCTGCTGCTCGGTCTCACCGGCTGTACCAGCGTCTCGATGAATTCCTATCTGGATGCCGCCTATAAATCCTATAGCGAAGGCGACTGCAACAATGCCTTGCTGCAGATCTCCCAGGCTGAACGCAAGGGTCGGGCACGGCCCTGGCTGCAACCGGAATTTTCCATGCTGCGCGGCCAGTGTCTGGAGCAGCAGCAACTGTACGCCGACGCGGTCCAGACCTATCGTTTCATCCAGGTCCGGTTTCCGGCCAGCGAATACGCCTATCGGGCCCAGGCCCGACTGGACACCCTGCGCCAATTGGGGCTAGATGGCGGAACGGCCGTTGCGACGCCCCAACCGGTGCGAAAACTACCGCAGCGCTGAGCTTTCCAGGACGTTGTCGGTAAACTGGCTTTACCGTGTGCAGGATGAATCGCACCATGACTCAGAATCGTCGTATCGAGCGCCACCAGCTGCCCTACTATTTGAAGGTGTTCAACCGCTTTACCGACAAGCCCATGGGCTACATCGGCAACATTTCCCGCGAGGGGCTGCTGATGATCAGCCAGCTGCCCATGCTGGTGAATGCGCGCTTCGAACTTCGGCTGAAGATTCCGGGGCAGGACGGTCAGCTGCATTTCGTCGACTTCGACGCCCGCTGCCAGTGGAGTCATGAAGACGTGACCCCGGGCAACTACGATTCGGGCTTCAGCGTCGCCGAGCCGCCGGCCGAATTCGCCGAATTGATCGACGTGCTGCAGCACTACTTCACCTTCGGCCGCCTCTCTCAGTCGGCGGCCTGATCCGGGTCACCGGCATTCCATAGCTGCAGCAGGCGGGTCTGCAGATCCGCCGTGGCGCTGGCCGCCAGCCGGCGGACGGGCCTTCGCTCCAGCCGCGCGGCCAGCCGCTCGCCCTGGATCCGGGCCTGCCAGGCGTCGGCATAGCGGCGCGCATCGCGCCAGCTGCGGATGTCGTCGGGTTCCGCCACCTGCTGCCGTGCGGTGTCGACCAGCCAGAGCTGCAGGCCGCGTCGGACCAGGTCCAGACGGCCGAGCCAGACCGCCAGCTCTTCATCCAGCGGTGCCGCCACCACCAGCACACTGCCCGGGCGCGCCTGACGGCAGAGCCGTGCCAGCGCTGCCCTGAGATCGCTCGTCGCACCTGGCAGCCGCACCGGCAGTTCGGCTGGCGTCAGGCGGCAAGCAGCCGTGCCTGCCGCCAGCAGGCGCAGCTCGGGATCGAGACCATAGAGCCACAGCTCATTGCCGCTGGCCGCCAGGGCCTGCCCGAAACCCAGCATCTGCTGGTGGTCGCCTGACCGCTCGGCCTGTCCTCGTCCCTGCTCGGCCGGGCTGGCGATCAGCAGGTGCAGGGGGGTATCCGCGCGCAGGCGTGCCCTGGAGGCCGGTGCGGCGAGCGGCGGATGCTCACCACTCGCTCGCCGGCGCCGGCGGGCGTTCAGCCGCCCCATAACGCTCAGTCCCAGCAGCAGCAGGGCACCCGCCGCCGGCAGGCCCTGCCAGCGCAGGGGCGCCAGTCCGCCCAGGATCAGGCTGAGCAGCGCCAGGGCGACCAGTGCCAGGGGCAGGCAGCGCTGGATCATGGGCGCGGTGCCGGACACTGTCCCAGCAGCTTGAGGATCTGGCCGTCCAGGCTGTCACCCTCGAATTCGCGTTCTGGCGTCAGCCGCAGCCGCGGCCGCAGCACGGCGGGCAGCAGGGTGCGCACATCCTCGGGCGTCACGCTGTCGCCACCGCGCAGAAAGGCCTGTGCCTGGGCCAGGCGCAGCAGGGCCTGACCGGCGCGCGGTCCGGCGCCCTGTTCGAAGGCCGGCCATTCCCGGGTGAGACGGATCAGGCGCACGGCATGCTCCAAGACCGGCTCCGCAACCGGCAGGCCGGCCACCAGTCGCTGCAGCGCCGGCAGATCCCGCGCCTGCAGCAGGGGGCGCAGCGCCGCCGCTTCCAAGGGGTCGCCCTGGCCCTGCTGCACGGCCTGGCGCAGGGCGGCCAGTTCCTGGCCTTCTGCCGGCCACTCCAGACGCAGTTGCACCAGGAAGCGATCCCGCAGCGCCAGTGGCAGCTCGCTGCCCAGTGGGCGGGTGGCGATCACCATGAAGGGCGCCGGCAGGGGCACCTGGCGACCGCCCAGACTCAGCTGGCGGCCCTGCAGGGCGTCGTCCAGCAGCTGGAGGACCACCGGCGGCGCCCGATGCAGGTCTTCGAGCAGGACCAGGGAATTGAACAGCGGACCCCGGCGCAGACGGGCACTGTCGCTGCCGAGGTCCGTGACGATTTCGCCGGCCACCTCGGCAGGGGTCAGGGCCGGATGGCAGTGCAGCCGGGCGAAACCGGCATCAAGGCTGGCCGCCAGGGCGCGGGTCAGCAGCGTCTTGCCGGAGCCGGTGGGACCTTCCAGCAACAGGTGACCGCCGGCCAGCAGGGTGGCGAGCAGTCCGTCCACGGCGGCGTCCTGCTGTGGCAGCACCTTGAGCAGGGCCTGCCGCAGGGCCTGCAGGCGGGTCAGGGCGCGGGCCTTGACGCCGGTATCGCCAGCGTCCACCGGAGTGGCGTCAGGAGGGGAACTGTCGGTCATCGGAAGTCCTCGGGAGCGGGGGACGCACGGCCAGGTGCAACAGGCGCAGCTGGACGATGCGGCGGGTGAAGTCGCGAGCGGAGAGGCGCGCCGGGCTTGGGCGCATCGCCTCGCCCACCGCGCGGGTGCTCAAGCCGCTCAGACGCGCAAGATATTGCCAGCGCTCGGCCACGCCCTGGTCGGCGAGTTCGGGGCGGCGGCGGTGCACCTCGCGCTGGATATCGCGCTGCAGGGTGGCGATCAATTCGGGCCAGCGTTGGGCATCACGCCGTGGCGCCGGATTCTGCCGACGACGTCTCAGCCAGATTCCTGCCGCCAGCGTCAGCAGCCCAAGGGCCAGGCCATAGCGTTGCAAGGCGTCCAGCCACAGGGGGAGCGGTGGCGCCGGGGCGATCAGGGTCACCGGCGCGCCCTGGGTGAGGTACCACAGCAGCCAGGCATTGTCGTACTGGGCGAGATGGGCGTTGCTCCAGAGATCGCTGTCCGACAGCAGGGTCACGCTGCCATCGCCCCAGGGCAGCATCAGCATATGGGTGGCGCTGGCGCTGCTGGCCCAGGCCACCGCCTGATCGCCGACATCGAACAGATGGCGACTGTCGTCGAAGCCAAGATAGGCGGGAGCATCGTCCTCGGCGAGATAGAGTTGGGTCAGGTTGGGCCACAGCGGCAGCGCCATGATCGGCGGGGCGGCGCCGCCCAGTTCGCGGGTCGCCATGGGACGCACGCCCAGGGTCGCGCTGAGCGCCAGGGTGCTGTCATCGGCGACGGCCACCAGCCGGCCGCCCGCCTCGACCCAGTCCAGCAGCGCCTGGGCCTGAGCCTCCGCCAGGGGCGGGTTGCCGGCCAGCCAGAACCTGACGTCCTGGGGCGGTAGTTCGGCGAGCTGCTCGGGTTGGCCGCGCTGCACCCGGCTGCCGAAGTGCTGCAGATAAGCCGCCGCCAGCGCCTGGGGATCGGTGCTGCGGGTGGTCGCGGCGAGTTGGGTGGCGAGTTGGCGTGCGGTCCGGCTGTCGAGTCCCTGATGGGTCAGGCGCAGGCTGGCCGGGCCACTGTCGGTCTGTGGCGGCAGAGGGCAGGACAGCGGCTCCTGCTGCGCGAGGCAGGCCAGCGACAGGGTCAGTGCCCAGACGGCGGCGCCCAGGCGTACGCCGATACCTCGGCACCTGGAGCGAACGGAGAGCCGATCGACTGAACGCATGGGAAGGGAGGATACGCGGAAGACGGACGCCAGAGCCTAGCGGGTGCGGGCGCCAGGGAGCAAGGCGCGCGACGATGCTAGACTGCGCCGATTCTAGGGGAGGGCGGTGTGACGCAAAGTATCTTCTGGTACGACTTCGAGACCACGGGCATCGATCCACGGCGGGATCGTCCGCTGCAGGTGGCCGGGGTGCGTACCGATCTGGACCTCAACGAAATCGAAGCGCCGCTCAATCTGCATTGCCAGCTGAGCGAGGACGTCCTGCCCCATCCGGCAGCCTGCCTGGTCACCGGTATCCTGCCCGCCACCCTGCAGCGCCTGGGGCTGCGCGAGCGGGACTTCGTCCAGCGTCTGCATGAGGAGTTGCGGCGTCCCAATACCTGCAGCGTCGGCTACAACAACCTCAGATTCGACGACGAAATGGTACGGCACAGCCTGTACCGCAACTTTCACGACCCCTATGCCCGCGAGTGGCAGCAGGGCAACAGTCGCTGGGATGTGCTTGGCCTGGTCCGGGCGCTCTATGCCTTTCGCCCGGAAAGCCTGGACTGGCCGCAGGACGAGCAGCGCGTTTCCCTGCGCCTGGATCGCCTGACCGTCGCCAATGGCATCGAACACGCCCAGGCCCATGACGCCCTGGCGGATGTCCGCGCGACCCTGGCCCTGGCGCGCCTGGTCAGGCAGCGGCAGCCAAGGCTCTATGACTATCTCTGGACGCAGCGCCAGAAGAAGGCGGCGCTGGCGCGCATTCGTCTGCTCGAACCCCTGCTGCATGTCTCGGGACGCTTCAGCGCCGAGCGGCACTTTCTCGCCCCTGTCCTGCCGCTGGCCTGGCATCCGGTCAATCGCAATGCGTTGATCGTCTGCGACCTCGGCCTGGCGCCGGAGCCGCTGCTGGACCTGGACGTCGAGACCCTGCGCGAACGCCTCTATACCCGGCGGGATGCGCTGGCCGAGGGTGACCTGCCGGTGCCGCTCAAGCTGGTACAGATCAACAAGTGTCCGATTCTGGCGCCCTTCAGCGTCTTGCGTCCGGCGGACATGGAACGGCTGCAATTCGATCTGGCGGCCGTCTGGCGCCGCGTCCGCCAACTGCTCGACCAGCGTGCGACCTGGCAACCCAAGGTGCAGGCCCTCTATGCCGAGGCATCCGGATTGGCCGCCCAGGAACAGGAGGCCGAAGCAAGACTGTACGACGGCTTCATTGCCGCCGAAGAACGGCAACTCTGCGACCAAGTTCATCAATGTCCGGCGGAGCAACTTGGCAGCCGCGCCTGGCCCTTTCGGGATGAGCGACATCCAGAGCTGTTCTTTCGCTATCGAGCGCGCAACTTTCCTGAGTTGCTGACGGCGGAAGAAGAGGCTCGTTGGCGACAATTCTGTCGGCAGCGTCTGCTGGGTGAAGAGCAACAAGGTCATATGACCTGCACGCAGTTCCTCACCCTGACCGAACAATTGCGGCGAGAAGTCCCGGTTGATCAGGTGCCGATTCTCGAGGCCTGGTCCGCTCATGTTCGAGCGGTGATGCAGCGATTGGATCGGGCGGTTGCCTGAAGTCGCAAAAACCGGATACCGATCCGAGACGTTTGTTAACCAAAAAAAGAGTGGCAAGCAGCAAATTCGGACGGACGCTATCCGACCGCGGTTGAAGCAAGGGACAAGTGATAGGGAAGTACCGCGCCGGAGATGAAAGCGCTTCGGGCGCTGTGGTGCGGGGTATCGATAACGGCGAGCGGTCACCAGGCCTAACCTGGGTCCGCGCCTGGCAGGCTGCGGTAAACGTCTGCCAGGCGGGCAAAAAAGAACGCCGGCCGGCCGGCGTTCTTTTGATCAATCCAGCAGCGTTGCCCAGGATTCGACGTCGTCCGAACCCCATTTTGCTTTCCACTCTTTCAGCGTCTTGTGATTGCCACCCTTGGTTTCGATCACTTCACCATTGTGCGGATTCTTGTATTGCTTAACTTTGCGCGCGCGCTTGGGCGTACTGCCACTGCTGGCCTTGGGAGTGCGCGCCTGGCGGGCAGGCTTGGCTTCGGTATCGAGAATGCCGATGATGTCGCGCAGGGACTTCTGATACTCACCCATCAACGCGCGGAGTTTCTTTTCGAATTCCAGTTCGCGCTGCAGTTTGTCGTCCTCTTGCAGCGACTTCAGGCGCTCCTGCAGTTCCTTGATGGCTTCTTCGGTCTGGCGGTATTCATTGATGAGCGACATAAACGGCCTTTGTTCTGAGTGATGCAGAGATGAAAGTCTGCATCGATCATAGATTGGCTATCGGGATAAGTAAACTGTCCGCCTGACAGGTCGATAGTTGCAGCTCGTTTCGTCGCAACAGCGAAGTTGTCGAATACGCGTAACTTTCGACAGGGCATTGGCGGAACTTATCGGTTCTTACTTGTCCTTTGCAAAGTCTTTACCCTGGCTCTACAGTCGCGCGCTATGGCGCCCTGCGCCGCTCGACGCTGCCGGCGACTGCGCCTAGAATGCAGCCCCTTTTCGTTCGAGGTTGTGCTATGCAAACGTTTCGTCTGGTGATCGCCTGTCCGGACGGGGTAGGTATCGTGGCCAAGGTCAGCAACTTCCTGGCGACCTATAACGGCTGGATTACCGAAGCGAGTCACCATTCGGATACGGAGAGTGGCTGGTTCTTCATGCGCCATGAGATCCGCGCCGATTCACTGCCCTTCGATCTGGCCGGCTTCAGTCAGGCCTTCGCACCCATCGCACGGGAATTCTCCATGCAATGGCGGATCACCGATTCGGCCCAGCGCAAGCGCGTGGTGCTCATGGCCAGTCGCGAATCCCACTGCCTGGCCGACCTGTTGCACCGCTGGCACAGCGGCGAGCTGGATTGCGAGATCCCCTGCGTCATCTCCAACCACGACACCCTGCGCAGCATGGTCGAATGGCACGGCATTCCCTTCTTCCATGTGCCGGTCGATCCCGCCAACAAGCAGCCGGCCTTCGACGAGGTCTCGCGGCTGATCGATCTGCACCAGGCCGATACCGTGGTCCTGGCGCGCTACATGCAGATCCTGCCGCCGGATCTCTGCGCGCGCTATGCCCACCAGGTGATCAACATCCACCACAGCTTCCTGCCGTCCTTTGTCGGGGCCAAGCCCTATCACCAGGCGGCACAGCGCGGCGTCAAGCTGATCGGCGCCACCTGCCACTACGTGACCGAAGAGCTGGATGCCGGGCCAATCATTGAGCAGGACGTGGAACGCGTCAGCCACCGGGACAACGTCGAAGACATGGTGCGCCTGGGCAAGGACGTCGAGAAGATGGTGCTGTCGCGCGGCCTGAGATACCACCTGCAAGAGCGGGTCATGGTTCATGGCAACAAGACCGTCATCTTCGACTGACCACGAACGGCCAGCGGCGGCGCCCGGTACCGCGGCGCCGCCACCGCGCCTGGGCGAGGGCTGCCTGGCGCGCTATGACCTGCAGGCCATGATGGAAGAGGGCGGCGCCGACTTCAGTGCCGCTGCCGCGCTCTGGCAGCAACTGCAGGCACGGCAAGAGCACGAGGACGTCGCAGAGGACGCCCCGGACAGCAGGGATACGGACTCGACTCAGGCGTCTTGAGCGGTGGCCTCGGCGCTGGTCTTGGCCTTGAGATCGGCGATCTTGCGTACCTCGGAGGCGAACACCTCGTCCTGCACGGTCGGCCGTTTCTTCCAGGGCTTGCGGTCGGGCTTGGGTTGAGCGGCGTAGGTGACGATTTCGCCACCGTAGACATCCTGATAGCGCTGGGCCTGGCGTTCCAGTTCAGCGCGAAGTTGATCTTTGGTCACGGGTTCGATCTTGTTCGAGTGTCGCGAGAGGCGAGCGGTCGTCAGGACCGCTCGAAGCCGTTGCGCAAAGGGCGCGGCTGCGGAGTCTAGCCGCCGCGAGGTCCTTTGCCTATCCCACTCGATCCAGGACGCGCATGGACAGGTCGATGGCCTTGACGTCCTTGGTCAGGGTGCCGATGGAGATGTAGTCGACACCGGTCTGGGCGATGCCGAGCAGGGTGTCCTGGTTGACGCCACCCGAGGCTTCCAGCTTGGCCCGGCCGGCGGTCAGGGCCACCGCCGTACGCATGTCGGCCAGGCTCAGCTCGTCCAGCATGACGATGTCCGCGCCGGCGCTCAGGGCCTGTTCCAGCTCCTGCAAATTTTCCACCTCGACCTCCACCGGACGCCCCGGCGCCAGTTGCCGGGCGGTGGCCACGGCCTGGGCGATACCGCCACAGGCGGCAATGTGGTTTTCCTTGATCAGGAAGGCGTCGAACAGGCCGATGCGGTGGTTGTAGCAGCCGCCGCAGGTGACCGCGTATTTCTGGGCGCGGCGCAGGCCGGGCAGGGTCTTGCGGGTGTCCAGCAAGCGGACGGCGGTGTCCTGCACCAGATCGGCATAGTGGCGGCAGCGGGTGGCGGTGCCGGACAGCAACTGCAGGAAATTCAGGGCGCTGCGCTCGCCGGTGAGCAGGGCGCGCGCGGGACCCTGGAGTTCGAACAGCACCTGGTCGGGCGCGACCCGCTCGCCGTCGGCCACCTGCCAGCGGACCTCGACTGCGGGATCCAGCACCCGGAACACCTCGTCGACCCAGGCCGTGCCCGCCACTACCGCGGCCTCGCGGGTGATGATCCGCGCCCGGGCCTGCTGGTGAGCGGGGATCAGACCCGCCGTGAGATCACCACTGCCGACGTCTTCGCGCAGTGCAGCGGCGACGTTTTCGGTGATGACCTGGGCGAGATCGGCAGAGGTGGCGCTGGACATGAACGGACTCCGGTAGGGGTAGCGGCGGACGCGCGGGCAACTTTAGGGGAGGTTGACGATCTGAGATAGACAACGTTGAGTTATTCTAAGGGCAGGCGCTGACAGACAGGTGCCTTGTGAACCCTGTCATGTACTGTGCAGATGCCGATTGGTCGATGCCTTAGCAGAGCAAATAATGGCACATCGACAACGTTTCACCTCGCGGCCAGGGCGGCCAACGTTGTTCAATGCTCCTGTAGTGGAACGCGATTCAGCCGAACGCAAGAACGGTTGTGGGAGGCGGTGGTGCAGAACGACGTAAACGTAGTTCATTTCAAGGCGCTCGGGGAGTCCTCTTCCCGATTGCCTGCAGTGCTTTTACCGGTCAGGGATCGCGCCGCTCAGCGACTCAATGCCTCCTTGCAGCAGCTGTTCGACAACGCCGACGATGCGCTGTTTGAAATGGCCGATCGCGCCGGCAGCAACCAGGAACAGAGCCTCTATTTCGAAGCGATGCGCGACCTGCGTCTGCGCCGCAAGAGTATCGAGCGCAGCTTTCTTCAGCAGTATTTCGAGCGTTTCGCCGCGCTGAACAACCTGGTCGGCAGCAAGCCGGAGATGCGCCTGGACAGCGTCTCCTATGAAGACCTCAGCCTGGTGCAGAACGATGCGCTGGAAGAGAGCGTCGCCGTGGACACCATGGTGGCCAAGGCGCTCAGCAACAACGCCATGGCCATCAGCCACCTGACCATCAGATTCAATACCCAGCTGTCGAGCAAGCTGGACGACTCGACCCATCCGCTGGGCCCGCGCCGGCTGTGCGAGGCCTTCGTCGAAGCCTGTCGCGATCTCGACACCGACATCAAGGTCAAGCTGATCATCTACAAGCTGTTCGAGCGTTTCGTGCTCAATGGTCTGGGTCAGCTGTACGCGGAATCCAATCGGCAGCTGGTCGACGCCGGCGTACTGCCCCAACTCAAGGCCATCCCCCAGCAGGTGCCGAGCCGCTCGGCCAAGGGCTACAGCGGGCGCACCCCGGCCCACGTCAACAGCGAAGACGACGGTCAGGAGCTCTTTGGTACCCTGCAGGGCCTCCTGGCCCAGCTGCGCACGCCGGGCAGCGCCACCCTGGGTGGCGGCATGGCGGTCGATGAGGGTGCCGCGACCGGTGATGGCCAGGCCATCACCAGCTACGACCTCATGCGGCTGCTGTCGCACCTGCAGCAGCAGATTTCCGGCCAGTCCCTGGAGGGCTATGACCTCAAGGCGCAACTGGGGGTGGCCCTGGGCCGCATCAGCGAGCGCTCGGGTCGAAAGCGCGTGGTGGGGCAGGTCGACGAAGACGTCATCAACCTGGTGGCGATGCTGTTCGAATTCATTCTCGACGACCTTACCCTGCCGGATTCGCTCAAGGCGCTGATCGCTCGCCTGCAGATTCCCATGCTCAAGGTCGCGGTCCTCGACAAGACCTTTTTCAGCCGTGGCAGCCATCCGGCCCGGCGGCTGCTCAACGAGATCGCCGCCGCCTCCCTGGGCTGGGGCGAGCAGAGCGATCTGCAGCGCGACGGCCTGTATCAGAAGATCGAGCAGATCGTGCAGCGCCTGCTGTCCGACTTCGTCGACGATCCAGAGATCTTCGCCGAGCTGCTGGCCGACTTCATGGCCTATGTCAGCGACGAACAGCGGCGCAGCGAATTGCTCGAGCAGCGCACCCGCGATGCCGAGGAAGGCCGGGCGCGCGCCGAGATCGCCCGCTTGCAGGTCGAGCACGTCCTGAGTCAGCGTCTGCAGGAACACTCTCTGCCGGCCGCAGTACAGCGTGTCCTGCGCGAGGCCTGGAGCCAGGTGCTGCTGCTGACCTGCCTGAAGCAGGGCTACGACTCCAGCGAATGGCGCGCAGCCCTCAAGACCATGGACGATCTGATCTGGAGCATCCAGCCGCACCACGACGTGGCGTCCCGCCAGCGTCTGCTGGAGATGGTGCCCGGCTTGCTCAAGGCGTTGCGGGAAGGCCTGGCCAGCGCGGCCTTCGATCCCTTCTCCACCTCCGAATTCTTCACCGAACTGGAATCCCTGCACGTCCAGACCTTTCAGCAGACCCGTCCCGAGCTGGCGGATGCGGCAGCGGACACCGCGAGCGTGGCACCTGCCTCGCCTCCCGCCGAGGAACCCTTCGAGCTGCCACGCGCAGGCGAACGGATCACCGGGCTGACCAGCGACTCCCTGGAGTGGGTGGATGCCCTTTCGGTAGGCGCCTGGCTGGAGATCCAGGACGTCGAGCAAAAGCTGCGCTGCAAGCTGGCCGCGGTCATCCGGCCCATGGGCCGCCTGGTGTTCGTCAATCGGACCGGCATGAAGGTGCTGGATCGCACCCGTGAGGAGCTGGCGCTGGATTACCAGGAAGACCGGGTACGGCTGCTGGACGATGCCTTGCTGTTCGACCGGGCCATGACCTCGGTGATCGGCAACCTGCGGGGCCAGTCGCCTTCCTGAGATCGCTGCGACACAAAAAAGCCGTCCCTCGGGACGGCTTTTTTCATGCCTGGGCCAGGGGCCTAGTGCAGTTTGAGGCGCGGCTCGGTCTTGCGTCTCAGGTGATCGCCGGCAAACAGCGCCAGGGCGCGCAGCGGGCCATAGAGGGCCACCTGGTGCATCCGGTAGAGCGAGACATAGAAGGTCCGCGCCAGCCAGCCTTCCAGGGTCAGACTGCCCAGGGCGCCGCCCATGAGATTGCCGACCGCGCTGAAGCGCGACAGCGAGATCAGCGAGCCGTAGTCCTTGTAGACGTAGTCGGGTAGCGGCTTGCCTTCCAGGCGTGCCTTGAAGGTCTTCACCAGCAGGGAGGCCTGCTGGTGGGCGGACTGGGCACGCGGCGGCACGGTACGGGTATCGCCGGGGGTCAGCGGGCAGGCCGCGCAGTCGCCCAGGGCGAAGACATTCGGGTCGCGGGTGGTCTGCAGCGTCGAGTTGACCACCAGCTGGTTGATGCGGTTGGTCTCGAGACCCGCCAGGTCCTTGAGAAAGGCCGGTGCGCGGATGCCGGCGGCCCAGACCTTGAGGCTGGCCGGGACGAATTCACCCGCGGTCTGCAGGCCGTCGGCGCGGACTTCCTTGACCGCCGAACCGGTCAGCACCCGCACGCCGAGTTTTTCCAGGGTGCGATGCGCCTGGCCGGCGATCCGCTCGGGCAGGGCCGGGAGGATGCGCGGACCGGCTTCGACCAGGGTGATGCGCAGGTCTTCGGGGCGGATGCGATCCATGCCGTAGGCCTGCAGCTCTTCGGCGGCGTTGCGCAGTTCGGCCGCCAGTTCCACGCCGGTGGCACCGGCGCCGACGATGGCCACCTCGATGAATTCACCCGGCTGTTCGCTGACATGGGCGCGCAGGTAGTGGGTCAGCAGCTTGCGGTGGAAGCGCTCGGCCTGGGCCCGGGTGTCGAGGAAGATGCAGTTTTCCGCGGCGCCCGGCGTGCCGAAATCGTTGGTGGTGCTGCCGATGGCCAGTACCAGGGAGTCATAGCCGATCTCCCGTTCCGGGACCAGGACGGCGCCGTCGTCCTCGATGGCGGCCAGTTGCACCTTGCGGCGCTCGCGATCCAGGCCGGTCATGCGTCCGAGCTGGAATTCGAAGTGATTCCACTTGGCCTGGGCGACATAGCTCAGTTCGTCTTCGGTGGAGTTGAGCGAGCCGGCGGCCACCTCGTGCAGCAGCGGTTTCCACAGGTGGGTGGCATTGGCGTCGATCAGCACGATCTGCGCCTGGTCGCGCTTGCCCAGGCTACGGCCCAGGCGGGTAGCCAGTTCCAGGCCGCCGGCGCCGCCGCCGACGATAACGATGCGATGGGTCATGGAGAGCACTCATAGAGAAGGAAAGCGTGAGCCGGACCGGGCGCGTCGCCGCGTGCGGGCGCAGTCCCGGGCTGGTGAAAATCTGGGGTCGTCGAAGCGCGCGAATCGAGACATCTAGCAAGGAAGATGGGCGAAAAGTCGTCAAATTCAAGGGAAGCGGCCTGCATCTGCTCTGGCAGGGACGTCTGCGGCGACGAGAGGTAGCGCTAGTTTAACCGGGCTGGCCCGGCCATTCGACCCTAGGGAAACTGGGGTCAATCCAGGACCTCCAGCCGATCGCCCAGGCGGATGATGCCGCTTTCCAGGACCCGGGCCGTGAGGCCGCCGTGGCCGCGCATGGCCTGGAAGGTCCCTGGTCCGAGGCGCTCCTCCAGGCGCGCGCAGGGCTGGCACCAGCCGGTGGTCTCCAGCACCGCCTGGCCGATGCGAAAGCGCCGGTTCTTCAGGCTGAACAGATTGATCCCGGCGATGACCAGATTGCGGCGCAGGTCGGCGGGTGCGACGGCCTTGCCGATCAGCGCGGCCACCACCGGCAGGTGTTCCCACTGGATCAGGGTGACCTGGCGCTGGTTGCGCGGGGTGGGCCGGGCGTGATCGCCGGTCAGGCCGGCGTCACGCCGGGCCTCCACCGCGTCGATTTCGACCATGGGTGCGCGCGCACTGGGTCGCACGCCGATCCAGCGCACCTCGCCCGACTGGGGAACCTGGGCCAGCAGTTCTTTGAGAGGGATCATGGGGCTCCTCGACGCGATGGTGGTGCCAATCCGAGCGGTAGGGCAGGATAGCGGCCTCGATAGACCGTTCAAGAGAGGATGCCATGCGCGCTGGAGTTCTGGCGTTGTTGCTGTCGTGTCTGCTGCTGCCCCTGACCGCTCTGGCGCTCGAACCGGGTGAGCGGGTGGCGCCCTTCACCCTGCTCGATCAGCGTGACCAGCCCTATACCTTCGACGACCAGCTGCAGGTCCTGCTGCTGGCGCGCAGCATGAGCGGCTCGGGGCTGGTCAAGGAAGCCATGCGCGATCAGCCGGCAGGCTATATCGACGGCACCCGGGTGGCCTACATCGCCGACATCAGCAGCATGCCGGCGGCCATCACCCGGATGTTCGCCGTGCCGGCCATGCGCAAGTATGGCTACCGGGTCCTGCTCGACCGCGAATCGCGCATCGTGCCGCGCTTTCCCGGCGCGGCCGACAAGGTGCTGTGGGTGACCCTCGACCATGGCCGTTTCGTCGGTCAGCGGGAATTCAGCGACGCCAGCGCGCTGCGCGACGCGCTCAAGGCCAAGGCCCGCTGATGGACGGGGTGTTCGTCGATGGCTGGTATCGCGAGGCGCGGCTGTGTCCTTCGCCCAACCACAACGAACGTCCGGCAGGGACGGAAGTGTCCCTGCTGGTGATCCACAACATCAGCTTGCCGCCCGGGCAATTCGGCACCGGCTGCGTCCAGGCCTTCTTCCAGAATTGCCTGGATCATTCGGCCCATCCCTTCTTCGCGGAGATCGCCGAGCTGAAGGTGGCGGCGCACTTTCTCATCGAGCGCGACGGGACGGTGACCCAGTTCGTCTCCTGCGCCCAGCGCGCCTGGCATGCCGGCGTCTCGTCCTTCGACGGCCGCGAGAACTGCAACGACTTCTCCCTGGGTATCGAGCTGGAAGGCACGGACGACCTGGCCTACACCGACGCCCAGTACCGCGCCCTGGGGCGGCTGACGCGGGCGCTGCAGCGCGCCTATCCGGCGATCACCGCGGAACGTATCCAGGGCCACAGCGACATCGCCCCGGGGCGCAAGACCGATCCCGGTCCGGCCTTCGACTGGGCGCGGCTGCAAGGCGAATTGGCGGTCGAGGAGAACTAGGCGAGGCCGGCGGCGTCCCAGCCGAACACCGCGCAGGCATTGCGGGTGGTGACGGTGGCCAAGGTCTCGGGCGAGACCTGCCAGAGCGGCGCCAGGGCCGCGCAGATGGCCGGCAGATGGGTGGGGCTGTTGCGCACGTCCGGATGCATGGCGGGCGGCATGTCGGGCGCATCGGTCTCCAGCACGATGCCCTCCAGCGGCAACTGTGGCAGTACCCGCTGCAGTCTCTTCGCCTGCGGCCAGGTGGGTGCGCCGCCCAGGCCGATCTTGAAACCCAGGCGCAGGTATTCGCGGGCTTCCTCGAAGCTGCCGGAAAAGGCATGGGCGATGCCGGCCCGGGGTGGCTTGAGACGCTTCAGGATCCTGGCTACATCGGCATGGGCGCGGCGCACGTGCAGCAGCACCGGCAACTCCAGCTCCATGGCCAGGCGCACCTGCTGTTCGAAGAACCAGGCCTGGCGCGCCTTGTCCGGCGCCTCGACGAAATAGTCCAGGCCGATCTCGCCCAGGGCGCAGAGGCGGGGATCGCTCCGGCGCTCCAGGCAGAAGGCCCGGAGCGCTTCGATATCGGCTTCCTGATGACGCTGCAGGTACAGGGGATGCAGGCCGGGCGCCGCATGGAGGCCGGCATTGGCCGTGGCGACCCGCCAGAGTTGCGGCCATTGGCTGCGCTCGACGCCGATCAGCACCTGGCGGACCACCCCGAGGCGCGCGCACTCGGCCAGTAGCGCCGGTCGCGCGGCGTCGAAGTCCGGATAGTCCAGGTGATTGTGGGTGTCGATCAGCAGGCTCATGACAGGCGGCGTTTGAGAACCCTCGGGATGGCTTGGACACCGGGCAGATAGTGGTCGTTTTCCAGTGCGTCCAGCATCAGTTCCAGGGCGCGCTCGGTGATGACCTCGTGCTGCTGGGAGATGGCGTTGACCTTGAACGGCAGATAGTCCAGCAACTGGGTATCGCCAAAGGTGGCCAGGCGCAGGGTATCGCCCTCGGCCAGCGGATGATCGCGCAGCACGTCCAGCACGCCCTGCAACAGGACGTAGGAGGTGGTCAGCAGCGCCTCGGGCCAGTGGCCGAGTTCCTCGATCATGGCCAGTGCCTGGGCGCGACCGCCTTCCCGGCTGTAGTGGGGCGCATGCCGCTCCCAGTGGCGCGCCGGGTGATCGGCGAGGGCGGCGGCGAAGCCGGCGGCGCGGGCGCGGCTGATGGCGAGGTCGGGGCGGGCGCCGATCAGGGCGATGCTGTGGGTGTCCGGCGTCAGCAGCGTGGCGGCCAGTTGCCGGCCGGCGGTGTGGTCGTCGCTGACCACCGAGCAGAATTGGGCCGGATCGAGCTGGCGATCGATGGCGATGATCGGGATGTTGTGTTCCTGCAGCTGGCGGTAGGGGGCGTCGTCCTCGGCCAGGCTGCTGGCGGTGAACAGGCCGTCGCAGCGGCGGGCGCGAAACAGCGCGATGAGCTGGCGTTCGCTGTCGGGATTGTCGTCGGTGCAGGCGATCAGCAACTGATAGCCACGCGCCCGTGCCCGGCGTTCCAGCTGCTTGGCCAGACGTGCGTAGCTGGGGTTTTCCAGATCCGGCAGCAGGAAGCCCAGGGTGTGGGTGGCCCCGCGGCGCAGGCCGGCGGCGCGCTGGTCGGGCTGGTAGCCGTGGGCTTCGACCACGGCCATGACCCGCGCCACGGTGGCCGCGCTGATGCGCCTTTGCGCCGCCTTGCCGTTGATGACGTAGCTGGCGGTGGTGAGGGATACGCCGGCCAATTGGGCGATGTCGCTGAGTTTCACGCCTGTTCCTCGTGGGACCTGAATGGCCTGGCGCTGTACGGCGCTGGCGAGACGGTCTTTATTGTGTGTTGTGCTTCAAGGATCGGCGATTATCGAGTAACGTTCCAGTCCCATTGGGTGAAACGTTTCAGCTTTCTGTTGTCCGAGGGCTGGCACGAATCTGCCAAGGGCCCTGTCACGCCTCTCCCGACGCGGTTGCAGGGCTGAGCGAGCCGGCAAGCATCTATTACAAGAAAGGCACGGCGCCAGGATCAGGCGCGCGGCGCCGGAGGTATCCTTCCATGTTCGAACTCAATGCCCAGCATATCCGCATGGCCCAGCAGGCGCCGGACAAGGCGACCGCCCTGGCCATGCTCGCCGAGTCCCTGGTGACCGATGGCCTGGTCGCCCCGGGTTATCTCGACGGGCTCAAGGCCCGCGAGGCCCAGGGCTCCACCTACCTCGGCCAGGGTATCGCCATTCCCCATGGTACGCCGCAGACCCGCGACCAGGTGTTCGTCACCGGCGTGCGGATGATGCA
This sequence comes from Pseudomonas oryzihabitans NBRC 102199, assembly GCF_000730625.1. GTDB lineage: Bacteria > Pseudomonadota > Gammaproteobacteria > Pseudomonadales > Pseudomonadaceae > Chryseomonas > Chryseomonas oryzihabitans. The sequence continues at coordinate 320,332 of NZ_BBIT01000014.1, forward strand.
ATTCCCGCATGGCGTGGACTGGGGCGACGGTCAGCTGACCTACCTGGCCATCGCCATCGCCGCCAAATCCGACGAACACCTGCGCATCCTGCAGCTGCTGACCCGCGCCCTGGGCGAGAGCGATCTGCAACAGGCGCTGCGCGACGCCCGCGAATCCCAGCAGATCCTCGACCTGCTGCAGGGGGCGCCCCAGGCCCTGGCGCTGGACGAAGAACTGGTGCAGCTGGCCATCGATGCCGAGGACCTGGAAGACCTGGCCTGGCAGGGTGCGCGTATGCTCAAGCACATGGAATGCGTGGGGGCCGGTTTCGCCGGTGCCCTGCAGGCCAGCCAGCCGCTGCCCCTGGGCGACGGCCTCTGGTGGCTGAACAGCGAGACCGCGGTGAAACGTCCCGGCCTGGCCTTCGTCACCCCACTGCAGACCCTGCAGGTGCAGGAGCAGCCGGTACGTGGCCTGTTCTGCCTGGCCAGCCTGGGCGAGGGCCATCGCGCCCTGCTCGAACGCCTCTGCGATCTGCTCGTCGCCGGCCGTGGCCAGGAGCTGGCCCAGGCCACCTCCCGCCGCGCCGTGCTAGAAGCCCTGGGCGGCGAAGTCGCCCCGGACTGGCCCAGTGCCCAGGTGGTGCTGGCCAATGCCCATGGCCTGCACGCCCGTCCGGCCAAGGAGCTGGCGCGGCTGGCCAAGGCCTATGACGGCGAGATCCGCGTGCGCGTCGACCACGGCGCCCCGGTCTCGGCCAAGAGTCTGTCGCGGCTGCTGGCGCTGGGCGCCCGGCGCGGCCAGACCCTGGAATTCCTGGTCGAGCCCGGCACCCCGGCCGAGGCCGCACTGAACGATCTGATCGGCGCCGTACAGGCCGGTCTCGGCGAAGAGGTGGAACCGGTCACCGCCAGCGCCCCGGCTCCGGCCGGTGCCGCCCGGGTCACCGCCATCAGCCTGGTGGACCCGTCCGAGCAACTGCCGCTGGCCCCGGGCGATCGCGCCCAGGCCGTGGCCGCCGCCCCCGGCCTGGCCGTGGGCCCGGCCCATGTGGTGGCGCCCCAGCACTTCGACTATCCCGCCACCGGTGAAGGCGCCGCCGCCGAGCGCCAGCGCCTGGACGCGGCCCTGGCCGCGGTACGCGCCGACATCGAGGCGCTCATCGCGCGCAGCGAGGCCAGCGCCCTGCGCGAGATCTTCCTGACCCACCTGGAGATGCTGGAAGACCCGGATCTGCAGCAGGGCATCGCCACCCGGCTCAAGGCCAACGCCAGCGCCGCCGCGGCCTGGGACGCCCAGATCGAGGAGGCGGCCAGCCAGCAGGAAGCCCTGCACGACAAGCTGCTCGCCGAGCGCGCCGCCGACCTGCGCGACGTCGGTCGTCGGGTACTGGCCCAGCTGTGCGGCGTCGAATCCGCCCGCGAACCCGAGGAACCCTATGTGCTGGTGATGGACGAGGTCGGCCCGGGCGATGTGGCGCGGCTGGACCGCGAGCGCGTCTGCGGCATCCTGACCGCCCGTGGTGGCGCCAGCTCCCACAGCGCCATCGTCGCCCGCGCCCTGGGCATCCCGGCCATCGTCGGCGCCGGTCGCCGGGTGCTGGACCTGGCGCCGCGCAGCGTGCTGCTGCTGGATGGCGACAAGGGCACCCTGGAAATCGCCCCGGACGCCAGCCGCATCGAGGCCGTGCAGCGTGAGCGCGAGGTCCAGGCCGAGCGCCGCCGCGCTGCCGAGGCCCGGCGTTTCGAAAGCGCCACCACCCGCGATGGCCACCATGTCGAGATCGCCGTGAACCTGGGTGATACCGCCCAGGCCGCCGCCGCGGTGGAGCAGGGCGCCGAAGCCGTCGGCCTGCTGCGCACCGAACTGGTGTTCATGAGCCATGACAGCGCGCCCGACGAGGCCGCCCAGGAGCAGGAATACCGCCGTGCCCTTGATGGCCTGGCCGGCAAGCCGCTGGTGGTGCGGACCTTGGACGTCGGCGGCGACAAGCCGTTGCCCTATCTGCCGCTGCCGGCGGAAGAGAATCCCTTCCTCGGCATCCGTGGCATCCGCCTGACCCTGCGCCGTCCGGAGCTGCTGGAAACCCAGCTGCGCGCCCTGCTCAAGGCCGCCGATGGCCGGCCGCTGCGGATCATGTTCCCCATGATCGGCCGGGTCGAGGAGTGGCGTCAGGCACGGGACATCCTCGCGCGCCTGCGCCAGGAGATCCCCACCACCGATCTGCAGGTCGGCATCATGATCGAGGTCCCCTCGGCCGCGCTGCTGTCCCCGGTGCTGGCGCCGGAAGTGGACTTCTTCAGCGTCGGTACCAATGACCTGACGCAATACACCCTGGCCATCGACCGCGGGCATCCGCTGCTGTCGGGCGAGGCCGACGGCCTGCACCCCAGCGTGCTGCGCCTGATCGACATGACGGTGCGTGCCGCCCATGCCCACGGCAAGTGGGTCGGCGTCTGCGGCGAGCTGGCCGCCGATCCCCTGGCGGTGCCGGTGCTGGTCGGCCTGGGCGTGGACGAGCTGTCGGTTTCGGCGCGCAGCGTGCCCCTGGTCAAGGCCCGGGTGCGCGAGCTGGAGTTGCGCCAGGTGCAGTCCTGCGCCGCGCGCGCCCTGGAGCTGGGTACCGCTGCCGAGGTGCGGCAGAGCGTGGAGGCCCTGCGATGAGCCGAATCCTCACCCTGACCCTCAACCCGGCGCTGGACCTCACCGTCCAGTTGCCGGAGCTCAAGCCCGGCGCGGTGAATCGCAGCGAGGCGGTGATCGTCCATGCCGCCGGCAAGGGCATCAACGTCGCCCAGGTGCTGGCCGATCTCGGCCATGAACTGACGGTGAGCGGCTTTCTCGGGGCCGACAACGCGGCCGCCTTCGAAGCCCTGTTCGCCCGCCGCGGCTTTACCGACGCCTTCGTCCGGGTCGCCGGCGAGACCCGCAGCAACCTCAAGCTGGCCGAGGCCGCGGGCCGCATCACCGACATCAACGGGCCTGGCCCGGAGGTGTCCGCCGCCGCCCAGCAGGAATTGCTCGAGACCCTGGATCGCCTGGCGCCCGGCCATGACGCCGTGGTGGTGGCCGGCAGCCTGCCGCGAGGGGTAAGCCCCGAGTGGCTGGCCGCGCTGGTCGGCCGCCTCAAGTCGCTGGGCCTGCCGGTGGCGCTGGACACCAGTGGCGCCGCCCTGCGCGCCGCCCTGGCCGCCGGTCCCTGGCTGATCAAGCCCAATACCGAAGAACTGGCCGAAGCCTGCGGCGCACCGGCCGAGACCGCGACCGAGCAGGCGCTGCTGGTCGAACAGCTGCGGGCCCTGGGCATCGAGCACCTGGTGATCTCCCAGGGCGCCGATGGGGTGCGCTGGTATGGCGCCCAGACCCTGGAGGCGCAGCCGCCCAAGGTCACCGTGGCCAGCACCGTCGGCGCGGGGGATTCCCTGCTGGCCGGCATGCTGCACGGCCTGCTCACCGGCCAGGCGCCGGAGCGCACCCTGACCACGGCCACCGCCATCGCGGCCCTGGCCGTGAGCCAGATCGGCTTCGGCATCAACGATCCCGCGCAACTCGCCGTCTTCGAAGACCAGGTGCAGGTGCGTGTCCTTCCCGACTTTCCGCTAGAACAACAATCAGGGGTAAACCCATGAACATCGCCATCGTCACGACCTGCCCGACCGGCATGGTCACCAGCGTGCTCAGTGCGCGCCTGCTGGACGCCGCCGCCCAGCGCCGCGGCTGGACCACCAGCGTCGAGATCCACGACGGCCCCGAGGCCACCCTGCTGACCGACGACCAGGTGGCGCGTGCCGAACTGGTCGTGGTGGTCCACACCGGCGCGGTCGACCTGTCGCGCTTCGTCGGCAAGCGCGTCTACCGCGCCGCCCCGGCCGAAGCCCTGCGCGATGTCGACGCCTTCCTGCAGCGCGCGGCCAGCGAAGCCAAGGTGCTGGAACAGGCCCCGGCGGCGGGTGGCGCTGCCCCCAGCGCTCCTGCCAGTGCCAGCGAAACCCCGCGGCTGGTGGCCATCACCGCCTGCCCGACCGGGGTCGCCCACACCTTCATGGCCGCCGAGGCGCTGCAGAATGCGGCCAAGAAGCTCGGCTATCGCCTGCACCTGGAGACCCAGGGCTCGGTAGGGGCGCGCAATCCGCTGCCGGCCGAGGCCATCCGCGATGCCGACGTGGTGCTGCTGGCCACCGACATCGAGGTCAATGTCGAGCGCTTCGCCGGCAAGCGCGTCTATCGCTGCGGCACCGGGGTCGCCCTCAAGCAACCCGAGGCGACGATCAAGAAAGCCCTGGCCGAGGGCGAGACCCTGGCCGGCAGCGCCGCGCCAGCGGCGGGCGAGGGCGCCAAGCCAGCCAAGAAGGAAGGCGCGGGCGTCTACAAGCACCTGCTCACCGGGGTGTCCTACATGCTGCCGATGGTGGTGGCGGGCGGTCTGCTGATCGCCCTGTCCTTCGTCTTCGGCATCGAGGCCTTCAAGGAGCAGGGCACCCTGGCCGCGGCGCTGATGCAGATCGGTGGTGAATCGGCCTTCAAGCTGATGGTCCCGGTGCTGGCCGGCTACATCGCCTACTCCATCGCCGACCGTCCGGGTCTCGCCCCCGGCATGATCGGCGGCTGGCTGGCGGCCAGTCTGGGCAGCGGCTTCATCGGCGGTATCATCGCCGGCTTCCTGGCCGGCTACGTGGCCAAGGCCATCGCCCAGCACGTCAAGCTGCCGGCCAGTGTCGAGGCGCTCAAGCCGATCCTGATCATCCCGCTGTTCGCCAGCCTCATCGTCGGCCTGGTGATGATCTATCTGGTCGGCACCCCGGTGGCCGGCGCCCTGAGTCGACTCACCGACTTCCTCAACAACCTGGGCACCAGCAACGCCGTGCTGCTCGGCCTGATCCTCGGCGCCATGATGTGCATCGACTTCGGCGGCCCGATCAACAAGGCCGCCTATGCCTTCACCGTCGGCCTGCTGGCGTCCAAGACCTACGGGCCGATGGCCGCCACCATGGCCGCCGGCATGGTGCCGCCCATCGGCATGGGCATCGCCACCCTGCTGGCCCGGCGCAAGTTCGCCCAGAGCGAGCGCGAGGCGGGCAAGGCGGCTTCGGTACTGGGGCTGTGCTTCATCTCCGAAGGCGCGATTCCCTTCGCCGCCAAGGATCCGCTGCGGGTGATCCCGGCCAGCGTGATCGGCGGTGCCCTCACCGGCGCCCTGGTGATGCTGTTCAACTGCAAGCTGATGGCGCCCCACGGCGGCCTCTTCGTGCTGCTGATCCCCAACGCCATCAGCCACGCCTGGCTGTACCTGGCGGCCATCGCCGCCGGCAGTCTGGTGACCGGGGTCATCTACGCGGTGCTCAAGCGCAACGAAGCCGCCACCGAGCTGGTCCCCGCGGCCTGATCCGGGCCCTGGCGATACCGCTGTAACAAGAGGTTACACTGGGAGGCTCTCGCCTCTTGGTGGCCTCTTCTCCATGTCCGATCCCGTCTATCCCGATACCGATCCCGAAGTCGCCGCCCGGCGTCGGCTGCATCTGCTGCGCCATCGCCGGCGCCGTCGGCTGCGCGAGTGGCGCCAGCGCGTCGCCTTCTGGGTCGGCGCGGTGCTGGTGGGCCTGGCCGGTCTGGGCTTCGCCTGGCTGGCCGATGCCTCCTTCGGCCTCTTTCAGCAGCTGCTGCAGCACAGCGCCCTCTGGCCCTGGCTGGTGACGCCCCTGGGCTTCGCCGGACTGGTCTGGCTGACCCAGGGCGCGCTGCGCGATGCCCGTGGCAGCGGCATCCCCCAGGTCATCGTCACCCTCGAACGACCTGAGGCGGACCTGCGCGCCCGGCTGCTGGCGCCCCCCATCGCCCTGGCCAAGCTGCTGCTCACGGCCGGCGCCCTGCTGGTGGGTGGCTCGGTAGGGCGGGAAGGACCCACCGTGCATGTCGGCGCCGCCTTGCTCTACGGCTTCGGCAAGCGCCTCGGCCTGCATGGCCGCCGCACCCTGTCCGGACTCATCCTCGCCGGGGGCGCTGCCGGGATCGCCGCTGCCTTCAACACGCCCCTGGGCGGGGTGGTCTTCGCCATCGAGGAACTCACCCATACCTTCGAGCAGCGCTTCAGCGGCCTGGTGCTGACCGCCGTGCTGCTCGGCGGCATCGTCACCCTGGGCATCGTCGGCCCCTACAGCTATCTCGGCGCCCTGGACCTGCACCTGACCTGGGGCCTGGGCTGGGTCGGCGTCGCTGTCATCGGCGTCATCGGCGGACTGCTCGGCGGTTGCTACGGCCGCCTGGTGCTGCCCACCGACCGGGGCTGGCTGGGGCGCCTGAATGCCCTGCGCGGGCGCCGCCCGGTGGCTTTCGCCGCCGGCTGTGGCCTGGTGCTGGCGGCTTTGGGGCTGTTCTCCGGCCAGCACGTGTTCGGCACCGGCTATGCCGAGACCCATGCCATCCTGGCTGGCGAACCCATGACCGGCGGCGACTTCCTGCTGTGGAAATTCCTCGCCAACGTCGTCTCCTACCTGGCCGGGGTACCGGGCGGCCTGTTCTCGCCGTCGCTGGCGGTGGGGGCGGCCCTGGGCCCCTGGCTGGTCGACTGGCTGCCGGGCGTCAGTCTGCCGCAATGCGCCTTGCTGGGCTTGGCCGCGTACCTCGCCGGGGTCACCCGCACCCCGCTGACCGCCACCGTCATCACCCTGGAGCTGGCCCACAGCCCGGACATGGCGCTGCCGGTGCTGGCGGCCTGCCTGCTGGCCGCCGCCGTCTCCGGCTGGCTGATGCCGGTGCCGCTCTACCATGCGCTGTCGCAGCAGGTGCTGAACGCCCTGACGCCCCGCCGCGACTAGGCCCTGTACGAAAAATGCCTGCGCTCGGTGATGCTTCGTTGAAAAACGCTTCGGAATGCTCATTTACCACTCGTAAACTCCGCTTCCTCCAGCGTTTTTCGCCTCGCCTGACCGTCGCTTGGCGACTTTTCGTACAGAGCCTAGGCCCTAGCGCCCGCCGCCGATATCCAGCAGGGCGCCGGTGGTGTAGGAGGCTTCGTCCGACAGCAGCCAGAGGATGCCGGCGGCGATCTCCTCGGCCTCGCCTGCACGCCCCAGCGGAGTGGTCACGCCCAGGCGCTCGGCGCGGCCCGGCTGGCCGCCGCTGGCGTGGATGTCGGTAAGGGTCACGCCGGGTCTCACCGCATTGACCCGCACCCCGTGCGGGCCGAGTTCCTTGGCGAGGCCCAGGGTCAGGGTGTCCAGCGCCGCCTTGCTGGCGGCATAGTCGACGTATTCGTTGGGCGAGCCCAGGCGCGCCGCGATGGAAGAGACATTGACGATGGCACCACCGCGGCCGCCGCGCTCCCGCGACAGATGGCGAGCCGCCTCGCGGGCACAGAGAAAGGCGCCATAGACGTTGACCTCGAACATCCGTCGCAATCGCTCGGCGCTCATGTCCACCAGTGGCTGCGACTGATCGACGATCCCGGCATTGTTGACGAAGGCGTCCAGGCCGCCGAAGCGCTCCACCGTGCGCTCGAACAGCGCCAGCACCTGGGCTTCGTCGGCCACGTCGCCGCGCAGCGCCAGGCCTTCCACGCCCAGCGCCTCGATCTCGGCCAGAGTGGCCCGGGCCGCGGCCTCGTCCTGGCGATAGTTGAAGGCGACGTTCCAGCCGCGGCGGGCGGCGCCAAGGGCCGTGGCGCGGCCGATGCCACGACTCGCGCCGGTGATGAGCAGGGTCTTGCGCATGATGAAAACCTCGGGCTAGAGGGGGTAGGGGTAACGGCTAACCGTCTGATGTGGCGAAAAAAGCTTGGACGTCCCCGTCGTTTCGCCTAAAAGTAAGGCGAACGGCACGCGCCGCATTATCCGCGGCCACTTCGCGATCTGATTCCTAAGCGCTTGCAGAGGTCAATCCTGATGACGAGACCCCGCTTCATCTCGCCCAACGAAGTTTCCGCGCTCCGTACCAACATCCTCTCCAAGCTCACCTACGCCGTCGGCAAGGACCCCGACAACGCCCTCGACCACGACTGGTTCCAGGCCACCGCCCTGGCCGCCCGGGACTACATCGTTGATCGCTGGATGAGTCGCACCCGCGACGCCTATCGCACCGGCCAGAAACGGGTCTATTACCTTTCCCTGGAATTCCTCATCGGTCGCCTGCTGATCGACAGCCTGTCCAACCTCGGCATCCTCGAAGAGACCCGTCGCGCCCTGGCCGACCTCGGCGTCGACCTGGAACGCATCCGCGGGCTGGAGCCGGACGCCGCCCTGGGCAACGGCGGCCTCGGCCGGCTGGCCGCCTGCTTCATGGAAAGCATGGCCACCCTGGGCATTGCCAGCCACGGCTATGGCATCCGTTACGAGCACGGGCTGTTCCGCCAGGTGATCGCCGACGGCTTCCAGCTGGAGCAGCCGGAAAACTGGCTGGATTTCGGCAATCCTTGGGAATTCGAACGCGCCGAGGTGGTGTACGAGATCGGCTTCGGCGGGCATGTCGCCCCCTACGGCGAAGGCGATCCGCGGCGCCAGGTGTGGACGCCCGGCGAGCGCATCCGCGCGGTGGCCTATGACACCCCGGTGATCGGCTGGGGCGGGGAGGGCGCCAACACCCTGAGACTCTGGCGTGCGCGACCGCTGGAGATCCTCCACCTGGAAACCTTCAACGCCGGCGATCACGTCGGCGCCGTGGCCAACGAGGCCCGCGCCGAGAGCATCTCGCGGGTACTCTATCCGGCCGACAGCAGCGAAGCCGGCCAGGAATTGCGCCTGCGCCAGGAATACTTCTTCGTCGCCGCCTCCCTGGCCGACCTGACCCGTCGTCATCTCAAGCAGCACAGCGACCTGCTCAGCCTGCCCGAGCACGTGTCCATCCAGCTCAACGACACCCACCCGGCCATCGCCGTGGCCGAGCTGATGCGGCTGCTGGTGGACGTCCACGGCATTCCCTGGGACGCCGCCTGGAGCACCACCGTCGGCACCCTCAGCTACACCAACCACACCCTCTTGCCCGAGGCCCTGGAGACCTGGCCGGTACAGCTGATGGAACGCCTGCTGCCGCGGCACATGCAGATCATCTACCTGATCAACGCCCAGTTCCTCGACTCCCTGCGCGCCCGCGGCGAGACCGATGGCGGCATGATTTCCTATGTTTCCCTGATCGACGAAAGCCAGGGGCGCCGCGTGCGCATGGGCAATCTCGCCTTTCTTGGCTCGCACAGCATCAATGGCGTGTCCGGTCTGCACACCGACCTGATGCGCAAGACGGTCTTCCGCTCGCTGCACCGGCTCTATCCGGATCGCATCAACAACAAGACCAACGGCATCACCTTCCGCCGCTGGTTGCACCAGGCCAATCCGGCGCTCACCGACCTGCTGGTGGATACCCTCGGCCAGGGCGTGCTGCACGATCCGGAAAAGACCCTGCCGCAGCTCAAGCCCTATGCTAACGACAGCAATTTCCGCGAGCGCTTCGCCCTGCAGCGCCAGCGCAACAAGGACACCTTCACCAGCCTGGTGAAGCAGCGGCTGGAGATCGACCTCGATCCCAATGCGCTGTTCGATGTCCAGATCAAGCGCATCCACGAGTACAAGCGGCAGCTGATGAATCTGCTGCAGACCATCGCGCTGTACCAGGCCATCCGCGACAACCCCAACGGCGACTGGACGCCGCGGGTCAAGATCTTCGCCGGCAAGGCCGCCGCCAGCTATCACCAGGCCAAGCTCATCATCAAGCTGGCCAACGACGTGGCCAAGGTGGTCAACAACGACCCCCTGACCCGTGATCTGCTCAAGGTGGTCTTCCTGCCCAACTACAACGTCAGCCTGGCCGAGGTCATCATTCCGGCGGCGGATCTTTCCGAGCAGATCTCCACCGCCGGCATGGAAGCCTCGGGCACCAGCAACATGAAGTTCGGCCTCAACGGCGCCCTCACCATCGGCACCCTGGACGGCGCCAACGTGGAGATGTGCGAACTGATCGGGGAAGAGCACATGTTCATCTTTGGCCTCAAGGCGGCCGAGGTGGAAGAGCGCCAGCGCAGCGGCGGCATCTCCTCGGACATCATCGAGAATTCGCCACGCCTGGCCCAGGTGCTGGCGGGTCTGCGCGCCGGTCAGTTCTCGCCCGAGGATCCGGCCCGCTACAACAGCCTGCTCGACGTCCTGACCTGGCACGACCGCTTCCTCGTCTGCGCCGACTTCGACGCCTACTGGGAGGCCCAGCGCCAGGTCGAGACCCGCTGGCAGCAGCCGGACAAGTGGTGGCAATCGGCGGTGATCAACACCTCCAGCATGGGCTGGTTCTCCTCCGACCGCACCATCCGCGAATACGCCACGGAAATCTGGAAGGCGCTGTAGTCGAGCACGCTTCGCGGCCATGGCGGTCCGCCGCTGCGGCCGCTCCTACGGGTAAGGCACGATCCTGTAGGAGCGGCCCATGGCCGCGATAAAGGCCACAACGGAGCCGGCGCCCAGGCAGGATTTGCTGGGCTTCGCTACGCTCAACCCAGCCTACGGCGGCCGGCCCTGGCCACGATCAGCTATCCCCCGATTGAGAACCCGCGGCTTCCACACCGTCTACATCCTTGCAGCATCCGCCCCGCAAGCCCGTCACCGGAGTCCCCATGCCCCGCACCTCTACCCGCCTCGAAGCGGGCAATCCTGCCCATTACGGTGCCACCCTCGTCGAGGGCGGCATCAACTTCGCCGTCTGGTCGCCGGCGGCTGAAGCCGTCGAACTCTGCCTCTACGATGCCAAGGGGGAAGCCGAGACCCAGCGTCTGGCCTTTCGCGAACACGAAGGCGGCGTCTGGCATGGTTTCCTGGCCGGTGCCAAAGCGGGTCTGAGATACGGTTTGCGCGCCCAGGGTGCCTACCGTCCCCAGGACCGCCTCAGATTCAACGCCAACAAACTGCTGGTGGACCCCTGGGCCCTGGCGGTGGACCGGCCCTTCCAGCTGCATCCCAGCACCTATGGTTTCCATCCCGAAGATCCCAATCGTCCGGACGCGCGCGACAGCGGTGCCCATGTCCCCAAGGCCATCGTCCTGCCGCCGGTCGAGAGCCTGACGCCAGCGCCCAAGCGCCGCGACGCGGGGCTGATCTACGAATTGCACGTACGCGGCCAGACCCAGCTGCATCCGCAGGTGCCCGCCCGCCAGCGCGGCACCCTGGCGGCGCTGCGCCATCCGGCGCTGATCGAGCACTGGCAGCGCCTTGGCGTCACTACCCTGGAGCTGCTGCCCATCGCCGCCTGGGCCGACGATCGCCATCTGCCCGCCCTGGGGCTGGCCAACTACTGGGGCTACAACCCGGTGGTCATGGCGGCGGTCGATCCGCGCCTGGCCGGGCGCGAGGCCCTCGCCGAATTGCGCGAGACGGTGGCCACCCTGCAGGCGGCCGGCTTCGAGGTGCTGCTCGACGTGGTCTTCAACCACACCGGCGAAGGCGACGAACTCGGCCCCACCTTCAATCTGCGCGGCCTGGACAACGCCGGCTACTACCGGCTGCAGCCGGACGATCCGGCGCGCTATATCAACGACATGGGCTGCGGCAACTGCCTGGCGCTCTACAGCCCGCCGGCGTTGCGCCTGACCCTGGACAGCCTGCGCCACTGGGTCACCGCCGCCGGCGTCGATGGCTTCCGCTTCGACCTGGCGCCTGCGCTGGGTCGCCTGGAAAGCGGCTTCGATCGCGACGCGCCGCTGCTGCAGGCCCTGGCCCAGGATCCGCTACTGCGTCAGGTGCGACTGGTGGCGGAACCCTGGGACATCGGCCCCGGCGGCCATCAGGTCGGCGCCTTCCGCGCGCCCTGGCAGGAATGGAACGACGCCTTCCGCGACGACGTGCGCCGCTTCTGGCGCGGCGACGACGGCCTGAGAGGCGCCCTGGCGACCCGTCTGGCCGGCAGCGCCGATCTCTTCGGTGCGGGTGATCGCTCCTTGCGCACCAGCGTCAACTTCGTCACCGCCCACGACGGCTTCACCCTGGCCGACCTGGTCAGCTACGCCGAAAAGCACAACGAGGCCAATGGCGAAGGCAATCGCGACGGCACCACCGACAACAAGAGCTGGAACAATGGCGTCGAAGGACCGAGCGACGACCCCGCCGTCCTGGAAGCCCGCGCCGCCGACCAGCGCGCCCTGCTGGCGACCCTGATCCTGGCCGGGGGCGAACCCATGCTCACCGCCGGTGACGAATTCGGCCGCACCCAGCAGGGCAACAACAATGCCTATGTGCAGGACAATGAACTGTCCTGGCTGGACTGGCAGCAGGCCGCCAGCCCGGCCGGGCAACGGCAGAGCGCCTTCGTCGGTCGGCTCATGGCGCTGCGCCAGGAGTTACCGGCCCTGCAGGCGCAACGGCTGCTCGGGCGCCCCGATCCCCGTGGCTGGGTCAGAATCGAATGGCTCGACGCCGACGGTGCGCCGATGGACGACGGCCGCTGGCAGGCCGGGGGCAGCCTGCCGCTCGTCCTCACCCTGGAGCCCCTCGACGGAGCGGATCAGCCCCAGGCCGCACGGATCTGGCTGGCCTTCCAGCCGCGGCGGGAGGAAATCGACCTGCGCCTGCCGCCGTCACGTGACGGACATCACTGGGTGATACAGCTGGACAGCCGTCAGCCTGAACTGGAACCCGACTCGGCAGTCTATCCCAGCGCCGAAAATCTCCGTGTTGGCCGAGGCGTACTGCTGGCCGTGGAGACCCCGAACGCGCCCTAGACGCGCGTTCCCTGCCGGCCGCCGGTGCCCGGCGCCTCGTCGCCCCGGCGACAGCGTCCGTAATCGGCACTGGCTGGCAGACCTGGCCTGACGGTCCGCTCTGCTTGAGACGGAGCTTGAGCTTTGGCGCTACACTCGCGCCCATCATTACAAGGAGCACCGCGATGTCCCGGATATCCCTCAGTCGTTACCTCATCGAGCAGACCCGCAGCCACAAGACCCCGGCCGACCTGCGCTTCCTCATCGAAGTCGTGGCACGGGCGTGCAAGCGCATCAGCTACGAGGTGTCCAAGGGGGCGCTGGGTGGCGTGCTTGGCAGCATGGGCACCGAGAACGTCCAGGGCGAGGTGCAGAAGAAGCTGGACGTCCTGTCCAACGAGATCCTGCTGGAAGCCAACGAATGGGGCGGCACCCTGGCCGGTATGGCCTCCGAGGAAATGGACCAGGTACACCAGATTCCGGGTCACTATCCCAAGGGCGCCTACCTGTTGATGTTCGACCCCCTGGACGGCTCGTCCAACATCGACGTCAACGTCTCCGTCGGCACCATCTTCTCCATCCTGCGCAAGGACTTCGTCAGCAGCACCACCGGTGACGTGACCGAAGAAGCCTTCATGCAGAAGGGCACCGAGCAGGTGGCTGCCGGTTACGCCATCTACGGTCCCCAGACCATGCTGGTGCTGACCCTGGGCGACGGCGTCAAGGGCTTCACCCTGGATCGCGAACTGGGCAGCTTCGTGCTGACCCACGAAGACATCACCATCCCCGAGACCACTGCCGAATTCGCCATCAACATGTCCAACCAGCGCCACTGGGAAGCCCCGGTCAAGCGTTATGTGGACGAGCTGCTGGCTGGCAAGGAAGGTCCCCTGGGCAAGAACTACAACATGCGCTGGATCGCCTCCATGGTGGCCGACGTCCATCGCATCCTTACCCGCGGCGGCATCTTCATGTACCCGCGCGACGCCCGCGAGCCGGAAAAGCCCGGCAAGCTGCGCCTGATGTACGAGGCCAATCCCATGTCCATGCTGGTCGAGCAGGCCGGTGGCGCCGCCACCAACGGTCACCAGCGCATCCTCGACGTCCAGCCGGACGGCCTGCACCAGCGGGTGGCGGTGTTCCTGGGCTCCAAGGAAGAAGTGCAGCGCGTGACCGAGTACCACCGTCAGCGTTGATCCCTCCCAGCCGGGCCGCCTGCAACGGGCGGTCCGCTGCTCCGCTCGTGTCCTGCCTCAGCGTTCAGCTCCGATTCAGTCCCCTTAATCCTGCGCTAATCCGCCGCCGCCGAAGATGGCCGCGCAGCCGGTCGGGCTGTATTCGCATCGCGTGAGGAGCCTTTCACTATGAACGCTCTGAAATCCCGTGTCGTCCTCTTCGGCCTGCTGGCCCTGGCCAGTCATCAGGTCTTTGCCGCCGATCCCCAGAATTTCGCCGGCCTCACCTATGGCAAGAGCTACGACAACTTCAGCAACAGCCACGCCCTCGACCGCAACCTGAACGGCCCCGATACCGATGGTGCCATCGATGGCAGCAACACCTGGGGGCTGCGCCTCGGTCAGCAGAACGATGCCGGTCGCTACTACGCCACCCTCGACCAGGCCAGCGGCAGCAGTGATGGCCTGAGACTCAAGCAGCAGGACCTGACCGGCAGCTACGATGCCTTCTATCCCCTGGGCGACAGCACCAAATTGTTTGGCGGCGGCACCCTGGGCGTCGCCCGGGTCACCCAGGATGGTTCCAGCTTCGGCCATGACAGCGACCTCGGTTATGTGGCCGGGGTCCAGGCCGGCATCCTGCAGCAGGTCAACGACCGCACCTCCCTGGAAGCCGGCTATCGCTACCTGCGTAGCAATGCCAAGCCGGAAATCGATCAGGACGGCAGCAAGCTGGGTTCGAGCCAGCTCGACAGCAGCAAGGAAATCTACCTGGGCATGAACGTCTATTTCTGAGGCGTGGCCGGGGCGACAGCGTTCGCCCCGGCTGTCAGCTGAAGGGATCCAGACCCGAGAAGGCCGCCACCAGCGTGACGGCGACCACCCCGAGGGCGATCTCCGCGGCCGTGGCCCGGCGCAGCAGCTGCCAAACCTGGGGTCCCTGTCCCAATCGCGGCACCAGCAGATAACGATTGGCCAGGGCCAGGACGACCATGGTCGCCACCACCAGCACCTTGGCCAGCAGCAGGCCGGAGTAGGGCGTCAACCGCAGCAGGCCCTCCGGTCCGAGGATCAGCAGGCTGTTGAACGCGCCGCTGAGCAGGGCCAGCGCCACGCAGATCTGCCCAGGTAGCGAGTAACCTCGCAGCAGCCGCTGGACCTCCCCCCTGAGCCGGGCCGGAGGCCGCCCCAGGCACAGCAACACCCCGGGCAGACTGCCCAGCCAGAGTCCCGTGGTGAGCAGATGCAGGGCCTGGTTCAACCGGTGCACCCCGCCGAGCGCGCCCGCGGTCGCGGCGGCATGGCCACCCAGGGCCAGACTGGCCAGCAGCAGGCCACTCAAGCCCCACAGCCAGCGAACGCCACGCGTCCCGGGTCCTGCCAGCAGCCACAGGGCCAGCAGCAGGCCCAGCGGCAATTGCCAGCGCCAGCCCTGGCCAGCCTCGGTGGCCAGATAGAGCTGCCACAGCGGCAGGTTGAAGGCATCCGTCCAGCCATCGCCCACCAGCGCGGCCTGCAGCGGCAACAGACTCAGCACCCCGAGCAGCAGCAGGGCCCCGAGCAGGCGGGCCGCAGGGCGCGCCCGTTCCAGCAGCCAGCTGCGTAAAGCGGGGCGACCCAGCCAGAGCGCCAGCGCCAGATAGCCCCAGGTCAGCAGCAGCGGCAGCAGAAAGAGGGCGCGGGCGAGGGGGCGCCAGGCATCGGGCGTCGCCAGTCCGCCGTCCATCCTTACTGGACGGTGAAGCGATAATCGCCCTGGGTCTTGTGTCCGTCCTTGGCCAGCACCCGCCATTTGACCTGGTAGCGACCCGCTTCCAGCGGTGCCTCCAGCGGCACCTCCAGGGTGCGTTCGTCACCAGCGGAAATCACCTTGCCGGTGGTGATCGCCGTACTGGCCTGACCCTCCAGCCGCTGCAGCTGCACCTGGCTCAGAGACGCCTCGACCCCTTCGGAAAAGCTCAGACTCAGCTGCTTCGGTGCCGGGCTGGTGCTGTCGGGGGCAGGCTCGGCGCTCTTCAGGTGACCATGGGCCAGGGCCAGCCCCGGCAACAGCAGAGAGGTCAGGGCGAGACGGCGAGCGAGACGCAGGGTAGCGGTCATGGAGAACTCCAGCGGCAGAAGGAAACCGCCAGCTTAGCAGTCCGCCCGAGTGGCGTCCGCGCCCGGCGCCTGTTCCGCCGCGCGTGCCGCGCACTCGACGAAGGTCCGGGCGGTGCAGCTGCGGCAAACCTCCGGATCCAGGCGCGGATAGATGCTGCGCAGGGCTTGATCCTTGGACGAAAAGATATGGCCGTCGCCCAGCTCCTTGAGAAAGCCGGTCTTGGCGAACAACTGCAGCACCGGCGTGCGCGGGCGATGGAAATAGAGATCGCCACCCTGGGCGCGTCGCTCGCGCCATTCGCGCCGCCAGAGGTCGTTACCCGCCAGGTCGATGAAATTCATGCTCTTGGTCATGAACAGGGCGTGCTTCTGCCCGGGCTGGGCGCTGCGAAAGCCGTCCAACTGATCGCCGACATGGGGCACGGCGCCAAAGAACACCGAGCCTTCCACCCGCACCAGCTTGAGTTGCGGACACTCCTGCGCCGGCTGGCCCAGTTCGTCCAGCGGGGTGAAACGGCGCTCGGGGGTACGGGGATCCGGCACCAGCGGGCGGATGGCCGGGTGCGAGGTGCGATAGAGGTAGGCCACCAGGGATACCAGGGTGCCCAGCAGCACGGCGCGATCCAGCGGGATGGTCAGGGTCGCCAGCAAGGTCACCCCGGCCACCAGGGCCTCGGTGCGGCTGACCCTCAGCACCTCGCGCCAGCGCCCCAGGTCCAGCAGCCCGCGCGCCACCAGCAGCAGGGTAGCGGCGATGGCGGCCAGCGGAATGGCCGCGATCAGGGCACCGCCAAAGGCCACCAGGGCCACCACCAGCAGGGCGGCGAACACCGCCGCCAGCGGGGTGCGGGCCCCGGCTTCGAAATTGGGCATGGAGCGATTCAGCGAGCCGCAGGAGACATAGGCCGAAAAGCAGCCGCCGACCAGATTGGCCAGGCCCTGGCCACGGAATTCGCGATTGACGTCCAGCCGCTGTCCGGAGCGCTGGGCCACCGCCTTGGCGATCGACAGCGACTGCCCCAGGGCCACCAGGGTCAGGGCCACGGCGATGCCGGAGAGATTGCCCAGGTCCTGCAGGGTGACGTTGGGCAGATGGAAGGGCGGCAGCGCCGAGGGGATCCGTCCGACCGTGGCGATCCCCTGGGCCGCGCCCGCCACGCTGCGCTCCAGGATCCAGGCGCTCAGGCAACCGGCCAGCAGACCCAGCAGCATGGTTGGCCAGCGCGGGCGCAGCCGCCTCAGCAGCAGGGTGGCGACCAGGGTCACCACGCCGATCACCAGCGAGGGCCAGTGGATCGCCAGGGGATGGGCGACGACATAGCCGAGCACGCCAAAGGCCGAGGTGCCCAATGGCGGCGACAAGCCGAGCAAATCCTTGAGCGAATAGAGCCCGATCAGCACCGCGGCGCCACTCATGAAGCCGAGCAGCACCGAGGGCGAGATGAAGTTGGCCACCGCGCCCAGGCGCAGGGCGCCCACCGTCAGTTGCAGCAGGCCGACCAGCAGGGTCACCGCCAGCGCCAGATCGATATAGGGGCCGGAGCCCGCCAGCGCCAGCGGAGACAGCGCCGCCAGCAGGGCCAGGGAGTTGGCGTTGGTCGGCCCGGTCACCACATGGCGACTGGAGCCCGCCAGGGCGGCGACGATGCAGGGCACCACGGCGCCATAGACGCCGTATTGCGGAGGCAGTCCGGCCAGGGTGGCGAAGGCCACGCCCTGGGGCAGCGCCAGGACCGCGCCCAGCAGACCCGCGCCAAGATCCGCCTTCAGGGTGGTGCGGTCCACCTCGCGGAGCCAGGGCAGCAGGGTCGAAAGGGCGGGCATGGGGCGCTCCTGGAATAAGGGTCGCCCACTCTACCGATTCCGGTCGCCGGTGGGCTACCCGAGTCCCGCCGTCGCCGTTCGCCGCCACGACATCGAGGCCGTGTTCATTTCTTCACCAGTCGCCGCCAGCCCGGTCTCTGTGGCGTTCTCGTGACTTCATGCACGGGTTATCCACATCACTGTACACGGTCCCTGTGGGTAACCTCGGCCGCTAGCCGTCGTGGCTGTTGGCGGCGATGCGATGGATCGACAGGTCGGCGCCCTGGTATTCCTCTTCCTGACTCAGACGCAGCCCCAGCACGGCCTTGAGCAGCCCGTACACCGCCAGGCCGCCGAGCAGGGCGACGCCGATACCCAGTCCCGTGCCCGCCAGTTGCGCCAGCACGCTCACCCCACCCAGGCCGCCAAGTGCGGTCTGGCCGAACAGGCCACAGGCGATGCCGCCCCAGGCGCCGCAGAGGCCGTGCAACGGCCAGACGCCCAGCACATCGTCCAGCTTCCAGCGCGTCTGCACTGCGGTGAAGGCCCAGACGAACAGGGCGCCCGCCACCAGCCCGGTGGCCAGGGCGGCGATGGGATGCATCAGATCGGAGCCGGCACAGACGGCGACCAGGCCGGCCAGGGGCCCGTTGTGCAGGAAGCCGGGGTCGTTGCGCCCGAGCAGCAGGGCAGCCGCCGTCCCGCCGACCATGGCCATCAGCGAATTCAGCGCGACCAGGCCACTGACGCCTGCCAGGCTCTGGGCGCTCATCACGTTGAAACCGAACCAGCCGACGATCAGGATCCAGGAGCCCAGCGCCAGAAAGGGGATGTTCGACGGCGGAAAGGCCACCAGCCGGCCTTCGCGATAGCGACCCTGACGCGGCCCCAACAGCAGCACGGCCGCCAGCGCCAGCCAGCCACCCACGGCGTGCACCACCACGGAGCCGGCGAAATCGTGGAAGCGCGCGCCGAACAGCGCTTCGAACCTGTCCTGCAGCCCCAGGTTGTTGTTCCACATCAGGCCTTCGAAGAACGGATAGACGAAGGCCACGATCAGCGCGGTGGCGCACAGTTGCGGGACGAAACGCGCCCGTTCGGCGATGCCGCCGGAGATGATCGCCGGGATGGCTGCGGCGAAGGTGGCGAGGAAAAAGAACTTCACCAGCCCATAGCCGCTGTCGGCGGTCAGCACCTGGGCAGGCGCGAAGAACGTCACGCCATAGGCGATCCAGTAGCCGACGAAGAAATACACCAGGGTGGAAATGGCGAAGTCGGCGAGGATCTTGGACAGCGCGTTCACCTGATTCTTGTGCCGCACGGTACCGGCTTCGAGAAAGGCGAAACCGGCGTGCATGGCCAGCACCATCACGGCACCCAGCAGCAGGAACAGGGTATTGGCACTGTGGACCAGGGTCGCCACAGCGGAAGGCAATTCGTTCATCAGGGCAGTCGTCGCTAAGGGTTGCACCAAAAACATGCCTGGCGGCTGCTTGATGCGCGCTTTTAGGGCGTGCTGCAGCTCTCGGCAGGTTCAGTCTTGCCGCCAAGCAGAGCGCAACGGGGAATTAGCGCGGGGATGCGCCAGGGCGGTGCGAATCGGAAGGGCGTGCACCAGGAGATAGCAAAGGTCGTGCCGCTAGAGCGCACGCATCACGATACGTCCACTGCTCAGATTGCTCAGCAGCGTCGCTACTTCGTCGCGTCGCTGGGGCTCGACCGCAATCCGCAAGTCGATCTCCAGCGCCTGATAGTCCTCGGCGAGCACGAGCACCGCCAGGGCTGCCAGGCGAGCCTTGATCAGCGGCCACTCCGCATAGGTACAGGCGAAGCCATAGTCCTGCCGCACCACCAGCGGCTGCTTGTCCGCCTGTTGCAGGCAACGGGCGGCGCAACCGCCATAGGCGCGCACCAGGCCGCCGGTACCCAGCTTGATGCCGCCGTACCAGCGGATGACCACCACCACCACCTGATCGCAATCCTGCCCCTCGATGGCGGCCAGAATGGGCCGGCCCGCCGTCCCACCGGGTTCGCCGTCGTCATTGAAGCGGTATTGATTACCCAGCTTCCAGGCCCAGCAGTTGTGGGTCGCGGTCGGCACGCTCACGCGGTCGATGAAGGCCATGGCCGCTTCCACCGTGGTGACGGGCGCGGCGAGGGCGAGAAAACGACTCTTGCGCACCTCTTCCTCGCAGGCGGCATCCTGGATCAGGGTAAAGGTCATGGTGCCTGGAGACCCAGTCCCTTGAGAATGACATGGGTCAGGGTCCGCGCCGCCTCGTCGAAATCCTGCCGGGTCAGACGGGTGCGCCCGGTCACCTGGCAGATCTGGCTGGCGAAGTCGGCATAGTGCTGGGTACTGCTCCACAACAGGAAGATCAGGTGGACCGGATCCACCGGATCCATCTTGCCAGCCGCGATCCAGGCATCGAACACCGCTGCCCGGCTGCGAAACCAGGTCTGGTAGTCCTGATCGAAATACTCGTACAGGCAATGACCGCCGCCGATGATCTCCATGGCGAAGATCCGGGAGGCCAGCGGTTGCCGACGCGAGAATTCCAACTTGGCGCGGATGTAGCGGCTCAAGGCTGCCGCCGGATCGTCTTCGACGGTCAGGTGATTGAAGGTGCTGTCCCAGAGTTCGAGGATGTTGCCCAGCACGGCCATATAGAGGCCGAGCTTGTTGTTGAAGTAGTAATGAAGATTGGCCTTGGGCAAGCCAACGCGTTGCGCGATGGTGTTCATGCTGGTGCCCTTGAAGCCATGGCGGGCGAATTCTTCCTCCGCCGCGCTCAGGATCAACTCCTCATTCTTCTGCCGGATGCGTCCGGCCGGCTTGTCCTGGCCGGCGTGATGGGCGGGTACGAGAAGGGTCATGACAACTGGAGGATCCTGAGGCGCGGCAGGCATCAATAGCGTACCCCCGGCCCTGGACACAAGGGCTGTTTTACCGGTGTGGCGCTGGCGAGCCGCATTCCGTCACCGCTGCGCGGCGCTCCTCGGGCAGCAACAGGTTGAGCAGGATGGCGGTGATGCCGCCGCTGGTGATCGCGGTGTCGAAGAGATTCTTCACCAGTGGCGGCAGCTGATCCAGCAGCGTCGGCTGGCTGGCGATACCGAGACCCACGCCAAGGGAGGTGGCGATGATCAGCAGGCTGCGGCGATCCAGGGTGCAGTGCGCCAGCAGCCGTATCCCGGCCGCGGCGACACTGCCGAACAGCACCAGGGTCGCACCGCCCAGCACCGGCTTGGGAATCTGCTGCAGGACGGCGCCCAGCACGGGGAACAGACCCAGCACCAGGAGGATGGCGCCTATCCAGTAGCCGACATGGCGGCTGGCCACGCCGGTCAGCTGGATCACCCCGTTGTTCTGCGCAAAGGTGGTGCTGGGAAAGGTATTGAAGGTGGCGGCGAGCAGGCAGGCGACCCCATCACCCAGGACCCCGCCCCGCAACCGCCGCAGATAGCCGGGTCCTTCGACGGGTTGCCGCGAAATCAGGCAGTTGGCGGTCAGGTCGCCGGTGGTTTCCAGGGTGCTGATCAGATAGATGAGCGCGACCGGGAGGAAGGCCGACCAGTCGAAGGCGAAGCCGAAATGGAAGGGGAGGGGGACGCTGACCAGGGGCAGGTCCGGCAGCGGTTGAGGTTTCAGCAGGCCACAGGTCCAGGCGGCGAGGGAGCCCACCAGCAGGCCGATCATCACCGCCGACAGCCGCAACCAAGGACGCCGCGACAGATTCAGGCCGATGATGACGGCCAGCACCAGACCACCGAGGGCCAGGTTGATCGGTGCGCCGAAATTGGCGGCCTTGGCGCCCCCGCCGAGATCGGTGACGCCCACCCTGATCAGGCTGATGCCGATCAGGGTGATGACGATGCCGGTCACCAGTGGCGTGATCACCCGGCGCAACAGACCCAGGCAGCGACTCAGGCCGATCTGGACGAAGGCGCCAAAGAAGCAGACGCCAAAGATCATCGCCAGGATGTCCTCCGGCGTCCCGCCGCGCTGCTTGACCAGCATCCCGGCTGCCAAGACCGCGGATAGAAAGGAGAAGCTGGTGCCCTGCAGGCAGATCATGCCCGCGCCCAGTCCACCGGCACCCCGCGCCTGCAGAAAGGTACCGACGCCCGACACCATCAGCCCCATGCTGATCAGATAGGGCAGGTGCTCGTGCAGCCCCAGGGCGCCGGCAATGATCAGCGGTGGGGTGACGATCCCTACGAAGCTCGCCAGGACGTGCTGCAGGGCGGCGCAAAAGGCCGCGAGCGGGGCCGGGCGATCGTCCAGGCCATAGAGCAGATCATCGTGGACGGGAGTGGGCATGGTGATTACCTCGCAGTGGCGCTGCGGGCCGGTAAGGCGGCTGCAGCGCCAGAAGTGGGTCTGGCCAGGCTAGAACTGATACTTCACCAGGAAGCTGAAAACGCTCTGGTCGGTACGGAAGCCCTCGCTGTCCTTGATGCCGTACTTGTCCGACCAATAGTCGTACTCGGTCCCTACATAGAGGTGCTTGGCCTCGTAGCCCATGGCCTTGCCCAGGTCGTACTTGACTTGGGGATTGAAGTGCAGATTGGCGTGATAGCTGCCCTTGTTGTTCATCACCCAGTCCATGTAGCCATCGATGAGCAGATCCGAATTGCCCAGGGGCAGGGTGTAGGCCCAGACCGGCGTGAGCTGCCAGGCACCCGAGGGGGCACTGCCGCCATCCGGCTTGCGGTAATAGAGATTCAGCTGGAAGTAGTCGAAGCCCGGCACCTTGAGGTCGAAACCTGGACCGACCAGATAGTTGCGCTGGTCACGGCCGGCGCCCTCGCCATCGTTCTGGTCGTATTCCAGGGTGGTGGCGAGCAGGACATCGGTGACCGGACCAAAAGAAAGGTCCCGCCCGGACAGCTTGCCGAAGGACAGTCGCGGACTGATCTCGCCATAGAAGCCCTGATGACCGTCGCTGGCGTTCGTCGCACCGTTGAACCAGATGCTGTCGACGAAGAGGAAGAGATCGCCCCAGGTCCAGCTGCTGGCATGCTCGAAGGTGACGGTCTGCTGGATGCGGGGATCGACCCGGAAATCCTTGCCATATAGATAGGTGAGGCTTTCACCGTGCCACAGCAGTGGGCTGTCAGCGGCTTGGGCGGCACCGGCTGTGAACAGGCTGGCGGTCAGCAGCGCGGTGGTTAGGGTCTTGCGCATGTAGGCTCCTGGAAGTGCTTTCTCGTTATGTGCAGCGTCCGCCGTGCTCAGCAAAATCGACGCCAAGCTCCGGCGGGTGGGAGAAAATAGTTATTTTTCAACGCCTTGTATAAGGATTCCGGGAAATTTCAGCTGTTTGGCAGGGCACCAAACCTGACCACTTGCTCAGTTTTCGTGCCCTGAAGGGGCGCCCGCAGCGGCGCTGCTGCGAAACAGCGCACAGGGGGCCGCGCAGTGCTAAGGTGCTGGGCGACCCCGCAGGAGATAGTCATGAAGTTGCTTATCGGTATGCTGACGGCCTTGCTCTGCTGCTCTTTCGCCTCGGCTCAGGTCCCCCAGGGTGGGACGGGACAGCCAGGCATCCTCATGATCACCCGGGGCGATGCCTACTCAGGTTCGGGGTGCGACATAGGTCTGGTGATTCAGGGGCGCCTCGCCGGCACCCTTATGGCCGGTCAGAGTGCTTCCTTCAATCTGCCGCCTGGCGAGATCGCCGTCAGCCTTACCTCTTCCGGCCCGGGGGGGTGCGCGGCGCCCATGGCCAGCAGCGTCGCCCAATCCATCCTGCTGACTCCTGGGGAGATCAAGCAGTACCGGATCATCGCGACCGAGGCGGGGTATCGGCTGGCCCCCATCCCCCTTTATTGAAGTTTTTTGAAA
>NZ_BBIT01000013.1 GCF_000730625.1 Pseudomonas oryzihabitans NBRC 102199
CTAACACCCAGCACCCCCGCTCAGTTCACTCTGGCGGGGGTGTTGTCTTTGGGGCGGGAAAAGTTTGGCCGGACGTCAGCATGCCTAGGCGCTGGGGGCAGATGATCGGCCAGCGGACACCTGACGCTACGTAGCTGAGGTTGCCCTCACCCTAGCCCTCTCCCGGGGGGGAGAGGGGACCAGGAGCGGAGTGGCGGAGAGGTTGGCGCAGGGCTGCCAGATGTGTGCTGCTGGCATTCCGCAAAGAGCAAAGGAGCTACAACAGCCCGGCTGCGCCGGGCTGTTGTGGCCATGGTGGTCCGCCGATGCCGCCGCTCCTGCTAGAAGGCATGCCGTAGGAGCGGCCCATGGCCGCGATCAGCTGGATGTTGGGCGTCGCTGCGCTCAACCCAACCTACCGCAGCGTTACGCGAGCAAGAAAAAGCCCGGCAGATGCCGGGCTTTTTGCGTTCTGGCAGGGGCTCACGCAGGTTCGGGCAGGGCCAGGTCGCGTTTGGCGATGTACTTCCAGTCGGCTTCGTCGATGTAGATGCCGCCGGGGCCGCTGCCGCCTTCGAGGTCGATGGCGACCTGGGCGCTGACCTGGGGTTTGACGCTGGCCAGGATGGGCACGAAGCCCAGTTGCTGGCTGGTCTCGATCAGCGCCTGCTGGTTGCGTTCGTCGATGTCGGCGGCTTCGTCCAGGTAGTAGGGCAGGCGGATCTTGGCAGCCTGCTCCCGGTCCATCAGGTGCAGCAACAGGTACATGTTGGTGAGCGCCTTGATGGTCATGGTGGTGCCGTTGGAGGCGGCGCCGTCGATGTCGGTGTGCAGGATCGGCTGGCCGCCCTGCTTGGTGATCTCGAAGGCCAGCTCGAAGAGGTCCTTGAGGCCGAGCTGGTTGCCGTTGGCGGCCACCAAACGCGCCAGGTATTCCTTGGCGTCCTCGTTCTTCTGGTCCTGGCTGCTGTCCTGGGTGAGATCGAAGACCGACAGGGTTTCGCCTTCCTCGTACTGACCGGCGCTGTGGATGATCTGGTCGATGTGCTTGAGCGCCTCCTTGTTCGGCGCCAGGACGATGCGGAAGCTCTCCAGATTGGAGACCTGCTTGCGATTGATCTCGCGGTTGAACAGCTGCAGCTGGTGTTCGAGGTTGTCGTAGTCGCTGCGGATGTTTCTCAGGGTCCGGGCGATGTCGGTGACGGCGGCGCGGCGGGCCTTGGCCAGGGTCAGGGCTTCGTCCTGGCGATGGGCATAGGCGTTGACCAGCAGCTGCAGGCGGCGCTCGGGATCTTCCTCGTTGTCGAACTTGGCGACGCCCTTGAGGCGGACCTGGGCATAGAGCGCCTCGATCTGGGTGTCGGCGCGCTGCAGGGCCTGCCAGGTGTCCTGGTAGTCGTTGAGCAGCGGCAGCAGGTTTTCCAGGGAATCGTCGACCGCCTCCATGAAGGGCGTGCCCTGGGGCAGATCGGTGGGCAGCAGCTGGCGGCGGCGCAGGGCGTCGGCCAGGGTGCGGTCCTTGGCTTCCAGGTCGGCCAGCTGGCGACCGATCAGCTGCAGCTTGGCGGAGAGTTGCTGGACGCGCTCGGTGAAGGCGTCGCCGGCGCGTCTCAGTTCGTCCTGGGCGGCTTCCAGCTGGGCCAGCTGTTCGAGCTTCTCGTTTTCCTCGGCACCCAGAGTTTGGCAGCGACGGAAGTCTTCCAGGGCCTTCTGGGCATCCAGGACCTGCTGGTAGAGGGCTTCGGCCTGGGCCTTGCTGGCCTGGCGGTCGAGACTGACACCCTGCTGCGCCTTGAGCTGCTTGAGTTCGCGCTCCAGGCGGTCCTTCTGGTCACGCAGGGCGGCGCGATCGGCGAGGGCCTGCAGGGTGGGTGGCTCGATGCCCGACAGGTCGAGGGACAGGCCCGGCAATTCGAGGCGATCGCCCTGGAAGCGCACCAGGATGCTTTCGAAGGTCTTTACCCAGTTGCCGTCTTCGCTCAGTTCGACGCCCTTGGGGCCGAGTGGCAGGCTGAACAGCTGGCCATTGAACAGCCGCATCAGGCGGTCGACGTCGGCCTGGCTGAATTCCTCGCGCAGGCGGGCGTAGCTGTTGTTGTCCGCGTGGTCGAGTTGCTGGCGAATAGCCTTGAGGCGCTGCTCCAGCTCGCGGACGCGCTGGTCTAGGTCTTCGCTGCTGAACTGGCGGGCCTGGGACAGGGCGCCGGCCAGTTCGTCGTGGGCGTCCTTGGCGGCCAGCAGCTGGGCTTCCAGGGGCGCGGTGGAGTCCACCAGGGCGAAGCGGTGCTTGAGCTGCGCCAGCTCGGCGAGCCAGCGCTGCAGGCTGCTGATCTCGCGCTCGCGGCGCATCAGTTCGCTGGTGCCGTCGCGCTGGCTCTGCTGCAGACCGTCCTGTTCCTGACGGTAGTGTTCGGTCTGGGCCAGGAGTTCGTCACGGCGGTCCAGGGCGTAGTGCTGCCAGGTGCCGAGCAGACTGTCGAGCAGCGGCGAGAGGCGATGCAGCTTGCCCCTCAGGCGGTCGCGTTGCTCGACGCCATTGGCCAGGGCTTCCACCAAGGGGCCGGCGGCGACCAGCGACTGGTAGTCCTGCTCCATGCGGCGCACGTCGCGGAAGGCTTCCTCGCAGGCGGCGATATAGTCGACGCTGCCGGATCTCAGGCTGTGCTCGAAGGCATCGAGAAACAGCTGCTTGAGCTTGGCCGCGGTGATCTCACGCATGTGCAGCAGGTTGATGAACAGGGCGCGGAAGGTCTTGAGACTCTGTTCGCTGGTGGATCGCAGCGGGATCAGGGTCAGGTCCAGCGGGATGCTGGTATGGCCGCCAACCAGCAGGCGACGCAATTCCTCGGGTTTGACCTCATAGGCCTTGAGGCCGGCGCGCTCCAGACTGGCGAAGAGTTCGCGCTGGCGCAGGCAGGCGCCGTCGCGCTGGTAATGGGCCAGGTCCAGTTCGCCGGCATAGGCGAAGAACTGGTGGCCGAAGCCACCGCCCGGGCCACGACCGGCCACACCGATGACGTGGGGGCCGTGGGCCAGGCGCAATTCGATGAGGATGTAGCTGGTGTCGGTGGCGAAGTAGAACTTGCGCGACTGCTCGTTGCTGTACTTGCCGAAGCTCATGTCGGAGAGCCGCGCCAGGATGGGGAATTGCAGGGCGTTGATCGAGGCGCTCTTGCCCAGGTTGTTGGCGCCGTAGACCGACAGCGGCTGTTCCAGTGGGAAGAGGCCGAGGCTGTAGCCGGCGGTGTTGAGCAGGGCGAAGCGGCTGATGCCGTAGCGGATCATAGGTCGAACTCCCGTTCTGCGGCGATGGCGCGGGCCAGGGCAGCCTCTTCGTCATCCTCGTCGGCACCTTCCTGTTCGCTGCCGTCTTCGTCGCTGGCGAGGGTCGGGGCCGGCAGCGGCAGGTCGCTGGCATGCAGACCAGCGGCCAGGTCGCGATCCTGCTGCACGGTCAGGCAGACATCGAGAAAGCGGTGCATGGGCGGCAGGAAGCGGTAGGTGCCGTTGCTGTCCAGGGCGAAGCCGAGCTGGGTCAGGCGGCGCAGGATCTTTTCCTCCAGCTCTTCCTGGGTGGTGACCTCGGCCTGCAGGAAGAGGTCGCGGTACTTGTCCAGCAGCGCCGGCAACTCGTGCCGGCCCAGGGTGCCGCCGTCGAGCACGGCCAGGGGGTCGCGGCCCTGGTCGGCCAGGTGCTCGACCAGGATGAAGGTGAACAGCGCCAGGCGCTGGGCGGTCTTGTTGACCTGGGCGCCCATCTGCTCGGGCACGAAGTAGTAGAAGCCGCGCGGATCGCAGACCAGTTCGAAGCCGAGGGCGCGGAACAGGGCGCGGTACTGGTCCTGCTGCTGGCTGAGCTGGGCGTAGCTCTCGGGCTCGCTGCGGGACAGGTGATAGCCCTTGAACAGCTCGCGAAAGATGGGCGCGAGCTGGGTCATTTCGTTGAGATCAAGTTGCATGGGCGTCGCTCGCGAGAGATCGGGCGGTCAGGGCGTAGGAGCACAGGCTGACGCGGTGTTCGAGGGTGTCGTAGTGGCGGCGGTCCAGGCGCTGGCGCTGGAAGCGCGCATCGCGGGACAGGCGCGAGAACCAGTAGAGCAACTCGTCGGTGTCGCCGGCCGGCTCCTGTTCCAGCAGCCAGGCCATGAGATCCGGCAGCGGCAGGGCGTCCTGGCAGAGATCGAGCATCTCGCGGGCGGTACGGGGCGCGGCCGGGCGTTCGCTTTCCCGCGGGCGACTGCTCTGGCTGGGAAAGCGCGCCGGTTTGGGCTCGAAGCGCGCCAGGGCGTAGACATAGCTTTCCACCTGGGCGGTGGTGCCGAGAAAGACGCTCTGCGGCCGGCTGAACAGGGGCAGGGCGGCCTGGGGCACGGCGTCGAGGCCCTTGCGGCGGATGGTGGCCAGGGCCAGGGCGGCGCCGCGGGTCACGGCATTGTGCCGACGCGCTTCCTCGCGCAGCGGCAGCAGCAATTCGCGGGCACGTCTGAGCGCCAGCTGGGCGGCGTTGTGCATCTCCAGGATGCGCGCCTGGGTGCGCAGCAGCAGGTCATCGTCGACCAGCTGGCCGAGGCGCTGCTGTTCGCCCAGCAGGTGCAGGAGCACCTGCTCGACGCGGTGGACGCCGCGCTCGAAAGCGCCGTCGGCGGCCACCAGCTGGATCATCGGCTCGACGTATTCGTCCCAGGTGGCCAGCACCTCGGCATAGCGCTGGCGCAGGGGGATCTGGCGATCGCTGGTCTTGGCGCGCTCGGCGACGCCCTCCAGGGCATGGCCGTCGTTGGCCAGCTTCTTGAGGACATCGCGCACGCGCATGTCCAGCAGGCGCAGCTGGCGAACGAGGTCGGGGCCGTCGCGGTTGTCGAAGGCTTCGCGGATGTGGCCGGCGAGGCGCTCCAGATGGCGCAGGTAGGCCTCGATTTCCAGGCACAGGCCCAGGCGGTGTTCGCGCCTGAGATAGCCGAGGAAGTCGTGGATCTGGCCATTGAGTTCGAAGCGATTGGGGCTCTTGGCCACCGGCACCAGGATGTCCAGACGGATCCAGGTGTCGAGGAGGGCGGTGAGGTCGGCCGGCGTGCGCTCGGGCAGCTGTTCGGCCAGGCGGGTACGCAACTCGGCCAGGCCCAGGGTGCCGCTGTCGAAGTGGGCGCACAGCGGGTCGATGAGGTGCCAGTGTTCGGCGAGGGTACGCAGGACGCGTTTGGGGTCGATCATGGCGGGGACCGCACCAGACAAAAGCGCCATTGTACTCCAGACGCCAGAGCCTTCGATGTGACCGCGGTGGGACCGATGGGCAGGGCGGCCTTTCGATCCGCGGCGATCCGCGCGACAATGCCGCCCCGCATAATCCCGCCGCGTGTCCGAAGGATCCGCCCATGTCCGACCCCGTCACCGCCACCAGCCCCGCGCTTGCCGCCGAGGCGCGTCGTCGCGCCTATCTGCAGGCGTTGCAGCTGGATGTCTGGGTGCCGCGCACGGGGTTGCCCTTCGCCGCGCCTTCGCGGCCGGAAGCCCTGTGGGTCGAGGAGCCGGAAGAGGCGCCCGTCGCCGCTCGGGTGGTCCGCCCGGAGCCGGTGGCCAAGGCCGCGCCGGTCGCTGCGGCAGCCGAGGCACCGGCGGCGCATCGGCCGCGTATCGAGATCCCGCGACCCGCGGCGGTGAAGCCCGTTGCTACTCCGGTGGCCGAGCCGGAACCGGAGCGGGCGCCGCCGCCACCGCGGGAGCCGGCGCCGCGCTTCGCCCTGCAGCTGCTCCAGGCCGGGCGTTGCCTGCTGCTGCTGGAGTTGCCCACCGGCGACACCCTGGGTTCGCGCGATCCCGCCTATCTGCTGCTGCGGGATCTGCTGCGCGCTGCCGGCCTGCCGGATACGCCGCGGATCGTCAGCGAAGAGCCGATTCGCTGGCCACTGCTCAACAGCGGCCAACTCGACCAGGGCCCGGCGGCAGCGGCCGAATTCGTGCAGAGCTTCGTCTCCGGGCACCAGGAGCGCCTGGGTGAAGGCCTGGGCCTCTGGCTGATCGGCGGCGCCGCGCGGCGCTGCAGTGGCGTCGAGGATGCGCAGCTCACGGGGGTGGAGCAGGACACCGCCCTGGGACCGGCCTGGCTGGTGCCGGGACTGGATATCTTGATGGAAGAGCCGGCCGCCAAGGCCGCGTTCTGGCAAGCCATGCGCCCGTTGCGGCGCCGCTGGATGGAACAGCAATGAACGATGCGGTGAGCTTTCGGCGGATGACCGAAGCCGATCTGAACACGGTATTGAAGATCGAATATCAGGCCTTCAGCCATCCCTGGACCCGCGGCATCTTCAGCGATGCGCTGAAGTCCTACGACTGCTGGGTGATGACGGCCGGCGAGCAGCAGGTGGGGCACGGGGTGATCAACGTCATCCTCGACGAGGCCCATCTGCTCAACATCACCATCAAACCGGAAAGCCAGGGGCGTGGTCTCGGCCTGCGGCTGCTGGAACACCTGCTGCAGGAAGCACGCAAGGCCAAGGCCAATGAGTGCTTTCTGGAGGTGCGCGCCAGCAACCAGGCGGCCTACCGGTTGTATGAACGCTATGGCTTCAACGAGATCGGCCGCCGGCGGGACTATTATCCCGCGGTCGGCGGCCGGGAAGATGCGCTGGTGATGGCCTGTACGCTGCTCGACTAGGCCTTCAGCGGCCTCAGTGATCGGCGCGCTTTTCGTCCAGGTCCAGACCGGTGTCCCCGGCGAGGTCTTCGTCGTTCGCATCCAGATCGGCGTAGCGGGC
The DNA here is from genome assembly GCF_000730625.1 of Pseudomonas oryzihabitans NBRC 102199. Taxonomy (GTDB): domain Bacteria; phylum Pseudomonadota; class Gammaproteobacteria; order Pseudomonadales; family Pseudomonadaceae; genus Chryseomonas; species Chryseomonas oryzihabitans. The sequence goes on from NZ_BBIT01000013.1 coordinate 6,732, forward strand.
GTCCCTCTGGGTCTCGGCTTCGTTGGGTTCGTCGGCTTCGCCGTCCCAGGCCTGGCCGTCCAGGGGATGACTGCGACCGAGTTCGGCTTCGTCCTGGCCGGAGCCGCCGCCGATGTCGCTGTCCTCGACCACGCTCAGCTCCTTGTCGTTGGGCCAGGCATCGCCGTAGTCGGTCGGCGAGCGGGCACCCGTCTCGTCCAGCAGGGTCTCCGGACTGGCGTCGTCCATGGTCGGTTGATGATCCAGGGTCTCGCCACCGGTCATGCCGGCCTGGCGCACGCGCTCTTCGGGAAACTGGCCTTCGTAGTCGCGTTCATCCATCTCGTCGCCGGCACGGCCCTGACGCTCGTCCTTGCGATCGCTGAAGTCGAGTTCGCGCATGTCGCCCATGCGGTCCTGGATGTCGTCGATCTCTTCGGGGGTCTTGGTGATATCGGGCTTGTTCATGGTGGTCTCCAAAGGCAGGGCTGCTAGAGCATCTCCCTGAATCCGACTACGAGCCGGCAAGGGGAATTCCTCGGCACTGCCGGAAGGTGTGAACGAACCATACGGTGACCCGGCAGTCGTACCTTCCATGATCGACCTCGACAGCCTCACCTCATCGGGCCAGCCGCTGGCCTTCTTCTTCGATCTGGATGGCACCCTGGCAGAACTGCAGCCACGTCCGGAACAGGTTTTCATTCCCGCCGAAACCCTCGCTGCGCTCGAGCAGCTGGCGCGCCACCATGGCGTCGCCGTGGTCTCCGGGCGACCGCTGGCGGAGATCGACGGATTCACCAGGCCGCTGCAACTGCCGGCGGCTGGCGTACATGGTGCCGAATGGCGCGATCCCCAAGGCGAGATCCATCGGGTGACCCTGGACGCCGCGGTGCTGGCGCAGGTCGGCGCCCGCCTGGAAGCGGCCCTGGCCGACCATCCGGACCTGCTGCTGGAGCGCAAGAGCGTGGCCTTCGCCCTGCATTATCGCCAGGCGCCGGACAAGGAAGCCCTGGTGCGCGAACTGGCCGAAGGCATCGCCGCCGACCATCCCGAATTCAAGTTGCAACCGGGCAAGTGCGTCTTCGAACTCAAGCCCGCTGCGGCGAGCAAGGGCGAGGCCATCGCCCGTTTTCTCGAACTGGAACCCTTTGCCGGCTGCCTGCCGGTGTTTCTCGGCGACGATCGTACCGATGAAGAGGGGTTCACTGTCGTCAATGCGCGAGGCGGTCTGACCGTCAAGGTAGGAGAGGGGGAGACGGTCGCCAAGACCCGCCTGCCTTCGGTGGAAGCGGTAGCCCTCTGGCTGCAGCAGCTGAGCCGTGACCTCGCGCCACATTATAAGCAAGGAGATTAGGATGAGCCGTTTAGTGGTGGTATCGAATCGGGTGGCCCCGATCGAAGAAGGCAAGGCGACCGCGGGTGGTCTGGCAGTGGGCGTACTGGATGCCCTGCGCAAGTCGGGCGGCATCTGGTTCGGCTGGAACGGCGAGACGGTCAAGGAAAACGGGCCGGCCAAGACCCAGACCAAGGACAACATCGACTACGTGACCTTTGGCCTGACCAAGCGCGACTACGACCACTACTACCGCGGTTTTTCCAACGCCACCCTCTGGCCGATCTTCCACTACCGGATCGATCTGGCGCGCTACAACCGTGAAGAGTACGACGGCTATCGGCGCGTCAACATGGCCATGGCCGAACGCCTGAAGTCCCTGCTCAAGCCCGATGACATCATCTGGGTGCACGACTATCACCTGATTCCCTTCGCCGAAGCCTGCCGCATGCTGGGTATCCGCAACCGCATCGGCTTCTTCCTGCACATTCCCTTTCCGGCGCCGGAAATCCTCACCGCGATCCCGCCGCACAACGAATTGCTCAAGACCCTGTGCTTCTACGACCTGATCGGCTTCCAGACCGATACCGACCAGCTGGCCTTCCAGGATTACATCACCCGCGAGGTACGCGGCGTGCTGGAGAAGGACGGTAGCCTGACCGCCTACGGGCATAACTTCCGGGTGGGCGTCTATCCCATCGGCGTGATGCCGGACGTCATCCAGAAGCAGGCCGAGTCCTATCGCACGCGGCGCCAGTTCATCTCGCGCAGCATTGAGGGCGTGCCCTACAAGACCATCGTCAGCGTCGACCGACTCGACTACTCGAAGGGGCTGGTGGAGCGCTTCCAGGCGTTCGAGAAGCTGCTGGAGCATTTCCCCGAGCATCACCGGGCGGTGCAGTTCGTGCAGATCGCGCCCTCGTCGCGGGCGGACGTGGTCTCCTACCAGAACATCCGCCGTCAGCTGGAGAGCCATGCCGGCCATATCAACGGGCATTTCTCCGAGCTGGACTGGACGCCGATCCGCTACCTGAACAAGAGCTATGACCGGCGCACGGTGATGGGGCTGTTCCGCTCCTCCGACGTGGGTCTGGTGACGCCGCTGCGCGATGGCATGAACCTGGTGGCCAAGGAGTACGTGGCGGCCCAGGACCCGGAGAATCCCGGCGTGCTGGTGCTGTCGCGCTTCGCCGGAGCGGCGCGCGAACTCAACTCCGCGCTGATCGTGAATCCCTATGACCATGTCGGCATGGCCGAGGCGCTGGACCGGGCGCTGCGCATGCCGCTGGAAGAGCGCAAGTCGCGCTATGAGGACATGATGCGGGTGATCCGCCAGGCCGACCTGGCCTCCTGGCGCGACAACTTCCTGCGCGACCTGCGGGCCTTCAGCTCCAAGGCGCTGGTGCAGTCCATCGACACCCAGGACGCAGCGGCTGTGGAAGAGGTGGAGAGCAAGCAGAAGGTCGCGCTGTAAGCTGCTTGCGCGGTGATCGAGCCCGGCCTAGGCCGGGCTTTTTCATGGGCGGGGCTGAGGTTGGCGTGAAGGGGGCCCTCACCCTAGCCCTCTCCCGGGGGGAGAGGGGACGAAGAGCGGTGCTGCCTGTGGCTTGGGTCTGCTTGGGCGGGACTTATCCGTGGGGCGGGCAAGCTGTCCAAAGGGGGGGGAGCGGCGGGGCCCTCACCCTAGCCCTCTCCCGGGGGGAGAGGGGACGAAGAGCGGTGCTGCCTGTGGCTTGGGTCTGCTTCTGCAGGACTTATCCGTGGGGCGGGCAGGCTGTTCAGGAGAGGGAGCGGCGGTGCCCTCACCCTGGCCCTCTCCCGGAGGGAGAGGGGACTAAGAGCGGTGCCACGGTGGACTTTTTCGAGGGCAATAAAAAAGGGCCAGCTTACGCTGACCCTTGAAAATAGGTGGTGGCTACGCAGGGACTTGAACCCCGGACCCCAGCATTATGAATGCTATGCTCTAACCAGCTGAGCTACGTAGCCATCCGAGGCGCGCATTATTGGCAAGGCGCCGGTAGCTGTCAAGCCTTCTGCTCAAGAAATTTCTGTTTGTCGATCAAGCGTTTGCGCAGCCCTGCCGGGGCCTGGCCGGCTGCTGCGTCCGGCCGCTCCCGGCTAGTCGTCCTCGTCCAGCGGCAACTGGATCTCGTCCATCTTCAGCTCCAGGCGATAGCCCAGGGCCAGGAACAGCGCCTGGCACAGGCAGAGGGTGGCGCTCAGGGAGCGGAAGGCGAAGGCGCTGCCCTCGTTGACCAGCAGCAGCGAATCGGCGCGCTTGGCCAGGGGCGAGAGGTTGCTGTCGGTGATGATCAGCGTCTTGGCCTTGTGGTGCTGGGCGATGCGCACGCACTGCTGACTTTCCTTGCCATAGGGGCTGAAGCTGATGGCGATCAGCAGGTCGCCCTGGGCGATGCTGCGCATCTGCTCGCGATAGCCGCCGCCCAGGCCGGTGATGAGGTGGATGCGCTTGTTGGTGTGCTGCAGGTTGTAGACCAGGTAGTCGGCCACGGCGAAGGAGCGGCGCACCCCCACCACATAGATGTTCTCGGCGTTCACCAGCAGGTCGACGGCCTTGTCGAAGGCGGCGTCGTCCAGTTCCTCGGCCAGTCGATCCAGACCCGAGCGGGTGGCGTTGATGCATTCGCGGGCCAGATCGCCGCTGCTGGCGCGCTGGCTCTTGTTGGCGATCATGCTGCGGATGCGCTGCTGGTAGTTCTGCACCGGCGTGGTCTTGTGGGTGTAGGCCTCGCGAAACAGCGCCTGCATCTCGCTGAAGCCCTTGAAGCCGAAGCGCTGGGAGAAGCGCACGATGGCCGAGGGGTGCACCTCGCACTGCCCGGCGATATCGCTGATGCGATCCACCATGACCCTGTCGCTCTGCTGGCTGACATAGGCGGCCACCCGTTTCAGCTGGCGCGGCAGGGCCTCGTAGTCACGGGCGATGCAGGCCAGCAACTGCTCGACGTTGCCGGGCGGATCGGCCAGCGGCGCGCTGCTGAGGGGGTCGTCGGCCGGGGAGTCGGAGGACATGGGCTATCTCACGGTAGGGATTCTTGTGCCGGCAACTTAACCCATTCGCCGGGCGGCGTCGAAGTGGGGCGGCAGGAGCAGTGTACGCCAGTTATGGAAATTAAATTCCATAAAATCTAATGTGGAAAATTTGTTGATTTGTCCGCGGCGTCGTTCTAGCCTGAGCTCACTCACACGTTCGGCCCCTCGGGTCCGCGCGGTTGGCCGATAACAATAAGCAGGAGCCACCCATGGATGATCATTTCTTCGCCAGCGGGCGCCAGTTGGATGTCATCTGCCTGGGGCGACTGGGCGTCGACCTCTATGCGCAGCAGATCGGGGCGCCGCTGGAAGACGTCAGCAGCTTCGCCAAGTACCTGGGGGGATCCTCCGCCAACATCGCCTTCGGCACCGCGCGCCTGGGATTGAAGTCGGCGATGCTGACCCGGGTCGGCGACGACCACATGGGGCGCTTCCTGACCCGGACGCTGGCGCAGGAAGGCTGCGACACCCGCGGCATCCAGGTGGATCGCGAGCGCCTTACTGCCCTGGTGCTGCTGGGCATCAAGGACCGCGAGACCTTTCCCCTGGTGTTCTATCGTGAGAATTGCGCCGACATGGCGCTGGGCGCGGACGACATCGACGAGGCCTTCATCGCCAGCGCCAAGGCGCTGTTGATCACCGGTACCCACTTCTCCACCGAGGGCGTGTTCCAGGCCAGCAGCCGGGCCCTGGACTATGCCGAGCGTAATGGCGTGAAGCGGGTGCTGGACATCGACTACCGCCCGGTGCTCTGGGGGCTGACCGGCAAGGCCGATGGCGAGACCCGTTTCATCGCCAGTGCCGAGGTCAGCGCCCATGTGCAGCGCATCCTGCCGCGCTTCGACCTGGTGGTGGGCACCGAGGAGGAATTCCAGATCGCCGGGGGCAGCGAAGACCTGCTCACCGCGCTGCGCCGGGTGCGCGAGGTGACCGCGGCGACCCTGGTGGTCAAGCTCGGCGCCCAGGGCTGCACGGTGCTCCACGGCGCCATCCCGGCGCGTCTCGAGGACGGCGAGATCCATCGTGGTATCCGCGTCGAAGTGCTCAATGTGCTGGGCGCCGGCGATGCCTTCATGTCCGGCTTCCTGCGCGGCTGGCTGACCGGTGGCGACGATGCCGAATGCTGCCGGCTGGCCAATGCCTGCGGCGGACTGGTGGTGTCGCGCCATGGCTGCGCCCCGGCCATGCCGACCCTGGCCGAACTGGACTACCTCCACCACAGTCCGGTGCCCATCACCCGACCCGACCTCGATCCCGTGCTCACCCGGCTGCACCGGGTCAGCGTCCGCCACCGCGCCTGGCAACAGCTGTTCATCTTCGCCTTCGATCACCGCTACCAGCTGGTGGAAAGCGCCCAGCAGGTGGGCGCCGATCCGGCGCGGATTCCGGCGCTCAAGCAGTTGTTCGTCCAGGCCATCGAGCAGGTCGAACAGGATCTGGCGCGGCAGGGCGTGGCGGCCAATGTCGGGCTGCTGGCCGACGAGCGTTTCGGCCAGGATGCGCTGAACGCCGCCACCGGCCGTGGCTGGTGGGTGGCGCGGCCGGTGGAGCTGCAGAACTCGCGGCCGCTGGCCTTCGAACACGGTCGCTCGGTGGGCAGTAATCTGCTGAGCTGGCCGGGCGAACAGATCATCAAGTGCCTGGTGCAATTCCACCCGGACGACGAGCCGCTGCTGCGCCTGGAGCAGGAAGCCCAGCTGAAGGGGCTGTACCAGGCGGCCCAGGCCAGCGGTCATGAACTCCTGCTGGAGGTCATCCCGCCGAAGAACCATGCGTCCAGCCGGCCGGACGTGCTCTATCGCGCCATCAAGCGGCTGTACAACCTGGGCATCTATCCCGAGTGGTGGAAGATCGAGGCGCAGCCGGCCGCCGTCTGGAGGCAACTCGACCAGTTGATTGCCGAGCGCGATCCCCATTGCCAGGGCGTTGTGCTGCTGGGCCTCAACGCCCCGGCCGAGGAGCTGGCCGAAGGCTTTCGGCAGGCCAGTGCCAGCCAGCGCTGCCGGGGTTTCGCCGTGGGCCGGACCATCTTCGCCCAGCCGAGTCGGGCCTGGCTGGCCGGCGAGCTCGACGACCGCGCGCTGATCGCGCAGATCCGCAGCAACTTCGAATTCCTGATCCAGGCCTGGCGCGACGCCCGCGCCTGATCGCCTCCTGACGAGCAAGGCTGACATGACCGCACAACAACAACTCAAGATCGGCATCAACCCCATCTCCTGGGCCAACGACGACCTGCCGGCCCTGGGCGGCGACACCCCGCTGGAAACCATCCTGCGCGAGGGCAAGGAAATCGGCTTCCAGGGCTTCGAGCTGGGCGGCAAGTTTCCCAGCGAGCCGAAGGCGCTGGGCGAGGTGCTCGGCGAGCATGACCTGGAACTGGTGTCCGGCTGGTATTCCAGCGGTCTGGCGCACCGTGACGTCGAGGCCGAAATCGAGGCGATCCGTCCCCATTGCCGGCTGCTGGCCGAGAACGGCGCCAGGGTACTGGTCTATGGCGAGGTGGCCGGCTCCATCCAGGGGCAGCGGATTCCCCTGATCGAGCGGCCGCGCTTCCACAGCGACGCCGCCTGGCAGACCTATGCCGAGAAGCTCGATCGGCTGGCCGCCTTCACCCTGACCCAGGGCCTGCGCCTGGCCTATCACCACCACATGGGCGCCTATGTGGAAGCGCCCGAGGACATCGCCCGGCTGATGGCGCTGACCTCTCCGGACGTCGGCCTGCTGTTCGATGCCGGTCACTGCTACATGGGCGGTGGCGATCCCCTGAGCGTGCTGCAGCAACATATCGACCGGGTCTGCCATGTGCACTTCAAGGACGTGCGCAAGGCCGTGGTGCAGCTGGCGCGCAACAACCAGTGGAGCTTTCCGGATTGCATCCTCAACGGCACCTTCACCGTGCCGGGGGATGGCGACATCGACTTCTCGGCGCTGCTCAAGGTGCTGGTTGCCGCCGGCTACCAGGGCTGGCTGGTGGTGGAAGCCGAGCAGGACCCGGCCGTGGCGCCGGCCTACGAATACGCCAAGAAGGGCTACGACCATCTGCGCCAGCTGGTGGCGCAGGCCACTGCCTGAGGAGACCTGTGATGAATCTGCTCGTCAAAGCCGACCGGAGCGCCCGCGACATCGTCAGTGTCCCGGCCGGTGCCCTGGACTATGTCGGCTTCGCCGCCCATCGCCTGCAAGCGGGCGAGTCCCTGCCGGTGCTGGCGGGTGACCTGGAGGTCTGCATCGTGCTGCTCAGCGGCGGCGCCAGTATCGAAGGCGGGCATCCGCAACTGGGCGACTTCGCCTGGCGCGGACTGGCCGGTCGCCAGAGCGTCTTCGAGGACGTCTCGCCCTATGCCGCCTACCTGCCGCCCGGTAGCGAGGCGCGGGTGACCGCCGACAGCATCGCCGAAATCGCCGTCTGCACCTCGCCGGGCAATCCGGTGGTGGCAGACCGGCTGCCGCCGCGGCTGATCGAGCCGGCGAGCATGCAGCGATCCACCCGCGGCAAGGGCGCCAATACCCGTTATGTCTGCGACATCCTGCCGGACACGGCGGCGGCCCATTCGCTGCTGGTGGTGGAGGTGCGCACCCCGTCCGGGCATTCCTCCAGCTATCCGCCCCATCGCCATGACCGCGACAACCTGCCGGCGGAGAGTCTGCTGGAGGAGTCCTACTACCACCGCATCGATCCGGGACAGGGCTTCGTCTTCCAGCGCGTCTACACCGACGAGCGCGATCTGGACCAGGCCATGGCGGTGGAGGACCACGACGTGGTGCTGGTGCCGCGCGGCTATCACCCGGTCAGCGTGCCCTATGGCTACGAGTCCTATTACCTCAACGTGATGGCCGGCCCCAAGCGGGTCTGGAAATTCCACAACGATCCGCAGCACGAGTGGCTGCTGACGCGCTAATCCCTTTCGCACGCGCCGCAGCGGCGACCCCCAGGCCACCAGGAGCCAGAACATGAGCGACACCCCCGTCATCGGGCACTACATCAACGGCGCGGTCTCGACCCAGGCCGAGCGTTTCAGCGACGTCTTCAACCCGGCCGAGGGCGTGGTCAAGGCGCGGGTCGCCCAGGCCACGGTGCAGACCGTGGACCAGGCCGTCGCCGCCGCCAAGGCGGCCTTTCCCGAGTGGTCCGAGCAATCGGCGCTGCGGCGGGCGCGCATCCTGTTCCGCTTCAAGGAGCTGCTCGACCAGCACCACAGGGAACTGGCGGCACTGATCACCCGCGAGCACGGCAAGGTGCTGTCCGACGCCATGGGCGAGGTGACCCGCGGCATCGAGGTGGTGGAATTCGCCTGCGCCGCGCCGCACCTGGCCAAGACCAGCTACAGCGACAACATCGGCGGCGGCATCGACAACTGGAATCTGCGCCAGCCGCTGGGCGTGTGCGCCGGCATCACCCCCTTCAATTTTCCGGTGATGGTGCCGCTGTGGATGATTCCCATGGCGCTGGCCACCGGCAACACCTTCATCCTCAAGCCCTCCGAGCGCGATCCCTCCGCCAGCCTGTTGCTCGCCGACCTGCTCAAGCAGGCGGGGCTGCCGGATGGCGTATTCAACGTGGTCCAGGGTGACAAGGTGGCGGTGGACGCGCTCCTGCAGCACCCGGACGTGGAGGCCATCTCCTTCGTCGGCTCCACGCCCATCGCCGAGTACATCCACCAGGAAGGCACCCGCCGCGGCAAGCGCGTCCAGGCCCTGGGTGGCGCCAAGAACCACATGATCGTGATGCCCGACGCCGACCTGGACCAGGCCGCCGACGCCCTGATCGGTGCCGGTTTCGGTTCGGCCGGCGAGCGCTGCATGGCCATCTCCATCGCCGTGGCTGTGGGCGAGGTGGGTGATGCCCTGATCGAGAAACTGCTGCCGCGCATCGACGCCCTGCGGGTACGCAACGGCGTGGAAAGCGACGCCGACATGGGCCCACTGGTGACCGGTCAGCACAAGGCCAAGGTCGAGGGCTACATCACCAAGGGGGTGGAGGAGGGCGCCAGGCTGCTGGTCGATGGCCGTAACTTCAAGGTGCCCGGCGCCGAGAATGGCTTCTTCGTTGGCGCCACCCTGTTCGACGGCGTGACCCCGGAGATGACCATCTACAAAGAGGAAATCTTCGGCCCGGTGCTGGGCATCGTGCGGGTGCCGGACTTCGCCAGTGCGGTGGCGCTGATCAACGCCCACGAATTCGGCAACGGCGTCTCCTGCTTCACCAGCGACGGCGGCATCGCCCGCGCCTTCGCCCGCACCATCAAGGTGGGCATGGTCGGCATCAACGTGCCCATCCCGGTGCCCATGGCCTGGCATTCCTTCGGCGGCTGGAAGAGGTCGCTGTTCGGCGATCACCACGCCTATGGCGAGGAAGGCTTGCGCTTCTACACCCGCTACAAGAGCGTGATGCAGCGCTGGCCCGACAGCATCGCCAAGGGCGCCGAATTCAGCATGCCCACCGCCAAGTGACCGGGGAGAAGCCATGAGCACCCAACGTCTGACCATGGCCCAGGCCCTGGTGAAATTTCTCGACAACCAGTACCTCAGAGTCGATGGCGTCGAGACTAAGTTCGTCGCCGGCGTCTTCACCATCTTCGGCCACGGCAACGTGCTCGGTCTGGGCCAGGCGCTGGAGCAGGAGGCCGGTGACCTGGTGGTGCACCAGGGCCGTAACGAGCAGGGCATGGCCCATGCCGCCACCGGTTTCGCCAAGCAGAAGCTGCGCCGGCAGATCTATGCCTGCACCTCCTCGGTGGGGCCGGGCGCGGCCAACATGCTGACCGCCGCGGCCACCGCCACCGCCAACCGCATTCCGCTGCTGCTGTTGCCCGGTGACGTTTATGCCAGTCGCCAGCCCGATCCGGTGCTGCAGCAGATCGAGCAATTTCACGACCTGTCGATCAGCACCAACGATGCCTTCCGCGCGGTGAGCAAGTACTGGGATCGCATAAACCGCCCCGAGCAGCTGATGAGCGCGGCGATCAACGCCATGCGCGTGCTGACCGATCCGGCCGAGACCGGCGCCGTGACCCTGGCGCTGCCCCAGGATGTCCAGGGCGAGGCCTACGACTATCCCGACTACTTCTTCGCCAAGCGGGTGCACCGCCTGGATCGCCGGCCGCCGGTGGCCGCCGCCATCGAAGAGGCGGTGCAGCTGCTCAGGCGCAAGCGCAAGCCGCTGCTGATCTGCGGCGGTGGCGTGAAGTATTCCGGCGCCGCCGAGGCCCTGCAGCGCTTCGCCGAGCGCTTCGAGATTCCCTTCGCCGAGACCCAGGCCGGCAAGAGCGCGGTCGTCTCCAGCCACGAACTCAATGTCGGCGGTATCGGCGAGACCGGCTGCCTGGCCGCCAACCTGCTGGCGCTGGAAGCGGATCTGATCATTGGCGTGGGCACCCGCTACACCGATTTCACCACCTCCTCGAAATGGCTCTACCAGCATCCCGAGGTGGAATTCCTCAATCTCAACGTGGCCGCCTTCGACGCCGGCAAGCTCGACGGCCTGGCCGTGGTGGCCGATGCCCGCGAAGCCCTCCTGGCCCTGACCGAGGCGCTAGGGGCTACCGACTACCGCGCCGGCTGGGGCGGTCAGGTCGGAGAGGCGCGCGAGCGCTATCGCCAGGAGGTGGAACGGGTCTATGCGGTTGGCTACACCGGCGCCGACTTCGTACCGGAGATCGACGACGACCTGCCGCGCGCGGTGCTGGAGGAATTCGTCCGCCTGACCGGTTCGTCCCTGACCCAGAGCCAGGTGCTCGGCCGCCTCAACGAGCGGCTGGACGACGACGCCATCATCGTCGCCGCCGCCGGCAGTCTGCCCGGTGACCTGCAGCGCGCCTGGCAGAGCAAGGGCGTCAACACCTATCACCTGGAATACGGCTATTCCTGCATGGGCTACGAGATCAACGCCGCCCTGGGGGTGAAGCTGGCCGAGCCCGAGCGCGAGGTCTATGCGCTGGTGGGTGATGGTTCCTACCAGATGCTGCACTCGGAGCTGGCCACCTCCATCCAGGAGCGGCGCAAGATCAACGTGGTGCTGCTCGACAACATGACCTTCGGTTGCATCAACAACCTGCAGGTCGGCCATGGCATGGGCAGCTTCGGCACCGAATTCCGCTACCGCAATCCGGAGACCGGCCGGCTCGACGGCGACTTCGTGCCGGTGGACTTCGCCATGAGCGCCGCCGCCTACGGCTGCAAGACCTACAGCGTGCGCACCCTGGAGGAGCTGGAAGCGGCCCTGGCCGATGCCCGGCGGCAGACGGTTTCCACCCTGATCGACATCAAGGTGCTGCCCAAGACCATGCTGCACGGCTACCTGTCCTGGTGGCGAGTAGGCGGCGCCGAGGTCGCCACCAGCGAAAAGATCGCCGCCGTCGCCCGTGTGCTCAGGGAAAAAGCCGCCCAGGCCCGCCAGTACTGAGCGCCGCTCACTCCACAACAAGTCCAAAAGTCCAAATCGGAGAATGAAGTCATGACCTTGAACATCGGTGTCATCGGGACCGGCGCCATCGGCCGCGAACACATCCGCCGCCTGAGCCACACCCTGCTGGGCAGTCGCGTGGTGGCGGTGACCGACATCAACGCCGAACAGGCCGCCCGGGTGGTCCAGGAGCTGGGCATCGCCGCCGAGGTCTACCCGGACGGCCATGCGCTGATCGCCGCGGCGGACGTCCAGGCGGTGCTGGTAGCTTCCTGGGGCCCGACCCACGAGGAATACGTGCTGGCCGCCATCGCCGCCGGCAAGCCGGTGTTCTGCGAAAAGCCCCTGGCGACCACCGCCGAGGGCTGCCGGCGCATCGTCGAGGCCGAGCAGGCCCACGGCAAGCGGCTGGTGCAGGTGGGTTTCATGCGGCCCTACGACGCCGGTTATCGCCAGCTCAAGGCAGTGGTCGACGCCGATCGCATCGGCGCGCCGCTGATGATCCACGCCGCTCACCGCAATCCCACGGTGAGCGAGCACTACAGCACCGACATGGCCATCACCGACACCCTGATCCACGAGATCAATGTGCTGGCCTGGCTGCTGGACGATCACTACGTCTCCGCCCAGGTGGTCTTTCCGCGCAAGGCGCCGGCGGCGCGCGAGCACCTGCGCGATCCCCAGGTGGTGCTGCTGGAAACGGCCAAGGGCGTGCGCATCGACGTCGAGGTGTTCGTCAATTGCCAGTACGGCTACGACATCCAGTGCGAGATCGTCGGCGAGCGCGGCATCGCCCGCCTGCCGGAGCCGACCTCGGTGCAGTTGCGCAGCGAGGCGCGGCTGTCCAACGAGATCCTGATGGACTGGAAGGACAGATTCATCGCCGCCTACGACGTGGAGCTGCAGGCCTTCATCGACGACCTCGCCGCTGGCCAGCTGACTGGGCCATCGTCCTGGGACGGCTATATCGCCGCGGTCACCGCCGACGCCTGCATCAAGGCGCAGGACAGCGGCGCCATCGAGCCGGTGACCCTGCCCAGCCGGCCGGCCTTCTACGATTAGGTCACCCGCAGGGATGAGCTGCCTGCAGGGGAGGCTCCGCACGTGAGAATCGGACTGGTCGGCTACGACGGCCCCGGGCGCCTGCTGCAGGCGCCGCTGATCGCCAGTACCCCGGGTGCCCAGCTGGTGGGGCTGGTGACCGGCTCGCCGGCGCCAGGCGCCGAGCTGAGCAGGGCGTATCCCGGCGTCACCTGCCATGCCGACATGGCCGGTCTGATCGCTGCCGGGGTGGACAGCCTGGTGATCGCCACGCCCCTCGGCGAACGGGAGGCGCAGGTGCGGGAGGCGTTGCTGCGGGGCCTGCCGGTGGTCTGCGCGTCGCCGCTGGCGAGGACCCTGGCAGAAGCCGAGGAGCTGCTGGCGCTGGCCGAACGGCGTGGCGTCCCGCTCTGCATCCATCAACCGCGCCGCTGGGATTCGGATCTGCTTACCCTGGCCCGCCTGCTGCGCGAGAAGCGCCTGGGACGGGTACGCCTCTTCGAGTCGCGCCTGCAACTGACGGACCTGACCGCGGCGGGCCTGGGCACCGAGGCGGGCCTGCTCCTCGAACTGGGCAGCCATCTGGTGGACCAGGCGCTGCTGCTGTTCGGGCCGGTCGAACGGGTCTATGCCGAGGCGCAGTTCCCCCGTGGCGATCCCGCGCGGGAGCGGGAATTCTTTCTGTCCCTGCGTCATCGCTCGGGGGTGGTCTCGCACCTTTCGGGCAGCGGCCTGCAGCGCTGTCCGCAGCGGTTGCGGGTGGTCGGCGAGCGAGGCGTCTATAGCGTCGATGGCCTGGACGGCCAGGCCGCGGCCCTGCGCCAGGGGCGTACCCCGCGCAGCGAAAAGGGCAGCTGGGGCGCCGAGGAACATCAGCGCTGGGGCTGGTTGAGCGTGGGCGAGGAGCGCTCGCGGGTGCCGAGCGAACGGGGCCGCTGGGACCTGTTCTACGAAGGCTGGCTGGCCGCCCTGACCCAGGGCGCGCCCTTGCCGGTCACGCCGCGGGAAACCCTGGCCTGCCTGGCGATCCTGGAGGCGGCGCGGCAGAGTGCCCGAACGGGCGAAAGCCTGGCGGTAGAGGGCCGCGCAGAGACGGCGGAGCGGTCGCTGACAGGTGCCCAGGGACGCGCACGGCGGTCGTCCGCGAATGTCGAATGAAATTTCTATTTTGCTCTTGTTGTGGAATTAAATTTCCAATAGAGTCGAGAGCAGTTGCACACACGAGTCACCAGGGCCGTGCGCCCCGACAACAATAATAGGTGCCGTCACATGAACCACTCCACGCATTCCTTCCGTCTCGTCCTCGCCACCGTGCACCGCCTCAAGGTGCAGCGTCCCTCCCGGCTGCTCGCCTTGCTGGGCCGGCTGTTCTGCCACGAGCGCAGCGGCGCCGTGCTCTGCGCCTCGCCCGGCGCCGCGGTGTTCTACCGCCCCCACTGATCCCCACGCTGTCCGGCGTCCGCCCAGGCTCCGCCCGGTTCAAGACCGCGTGGCGCCCGAGGTGCGCCTGGCCGTTGCGTCTGCCTGATCCCCTTGCTGATCGTCACCCCACGAATGGAGCCTGAACCATGCAGAAAAAAACTCGCTTTGCCACCCTGGCGCTGTCGCTGCTGCTGGGCAGCAGCGCGGCCCTGGCGGACCTCAAGGTCGGGATGACCATGTCGTCGTTCGACGACAACTACCTCACCTATGTGCGCGAATACATGACCAAGAAGGCCAAGACCGACGGCGTGCAGCTGCAATTCGAGGACGCCCGCAACGACGTGGTCAAGCAGCTCAGCCAGGTGCAGAGCTTCATCAGCCAGAAGGTCGATGCGGTCATCGTCAATCCGGTGGACACCGCCGCCACCCGGACCCTGACCGAGGCCGCCACCAAGGCCGGCGTGCCCATCGTCTACATCAACCGCCGCCCCGACGATCCCAAGTTGCCGGCGGGCGTGGTGGCGGTGACCTCCGACGACAAGGAAGCCGGCCGCCTGCAGGCTCAGTACGTGGCGGACAAGCTCGGCGGCAAGGGCCAGGTGGCCATCCTGCTGGGCGACCTGGCCAACAACTCCACCCACAACCGCACCGCCGGGGTGAAGGAAGTCCTGGCCAAGTACCCGGACATCAAGATCGTCGAGGAGCAGACCGCGGCCTGGCAGCGCGACAAGTCCATGGACCTGACCAGCAACTGGCTGCTGGCCGGCAAGGAGCTCAACGCCATCTTCGCCAACAACGACGAGATGGCCATCGGCGCGGCCATGGCCCTGCGTCAGGCCGGCAAGAAGGACGTGCTGGTCACCGGGGTCGACGGTACGCCGGATGGCTTGGCCGCCATCAAGCGGGGCCTGGTGACGGTCTCGGTGTTCCAGGACGCCAAGGGCCAGGCCGAAGGGGCCCTCGATGCGGCGCTCAAGATGATCAACAAGACCCCGGGCGAGCAGAATGTGTTGATTCCCTTCCGCCTGATCACCCCAGAAAACGTCGCCGAATTCCAGGCCATGACCAAATGACCTGAGGCGCCGCGGCTGCCCTGGAATGAGGGCAGGGCGCCGCGACAGCACGGTTTTCCACACCAAACGGGCAGTCCGGCAGCGGACTGCCCGTTTCGTCTATTCGGGGCCTTTCCACCCGGCGCCAGTTGGGCAGGAAACCGGTGATCGTTATCACCTAAAAATTCCAAAAATATATTGACTGGAATTTATTTTCCAATAGAGTCGAGAGCAAGCCAAGACGTACAGCGGCACGCTTGCCTCGGCGAGCGCGCCCTTCAACAAGAATAAAAGGTGCCGTCATGCCATCCCGCTTCCTGTCCCTGCATGGGTCTCCGATCTCCTGTCCGCCGGGCACCTGTCAGCACCTGACGAATGCCGTCACGGCCAGCCCTGCGCCCCGCACCCCTCACTGACCAGCGGCCCGCGCCGCCCGGTCGGCGCCCGCGAGGAGATCGTGATCATGCTCAGTTCCGCCACCCCTGCCACAGCTCCCGCCCCTGCGCCCACGGCCGCACCCAGCGAATACCTGCTGGAAATCGTCGACGTCACCAAGGAGTTTCCCGGCGTCAAGGCGTTGTCCCACGTGCAGCTGCGGGTGCGTCCCGGCACCGTGCTGGCGCTGATGGGCGAGAACGGTGCGGGCAAGTCGACGCTGATGAAGATCATCGCCGGCATCTACCAGCCCGATGCCGGCGAGGTGCGGCTGCGCGGCGTGCCGGTGCGCTTCGAGACGCCGCTGCAGGCGCTGCAGTCGGGGATCGCCATGATCCACCAGGAACTCAACCTGATGCCCTTCATGACCATCGCCGAGAACATCTGGCTGGGTCGCGAACCGCTCAATGCCCTGCACCTGGTGGACCACGGCAAGATGCGTCGCCAGACCCAGGCTCTGCTGGACCGGCTGCGCATCGCCCTGGATCCGGAAGACAGCGTGGGCAGCCTGTCCATCGCCGGGCGGCAGATGGTGGAAATCGCCAAGGCGGTGTCCTACGACAGCGACGTGCTGATCATGGACGAACCCACCTCGGCCATCACCGAGACCGAGGTGGCGCACCTGTTTTCCATCATTGCCGACCTCAAGGCCCAGGGTAAGGGCATCGTCTACATCACCCACAAGATGGACGAGGTGTTCCAGATCGCCGACGAGGTCGCGGTGTTCCGCGATGGCCAGTACATCGGCCTGCAGCGCGCCGACAGCATGAACGGCGACGGCCTGATCGCCATGATGGTGGGGCGCGAACTGACCCAGCTGTTCCCGGAACGCACCGCGCCGCGTGACGAGGTGCTGCTGTCGGTGCGCGACCTGGGGCTGGACGGGGTGTTTTCCGGCGTCTCCTTCGACCTGCGCGCCGGCGAGGTGCTGGGCATCGCCGGGCTGATGGGCTCGGGGCGCACCAACGTCGCCGAGACGCTGTTCGGGGTGACCCCGGCCACCGCCGGCGAGATCCGCATCGATGGCCAGCCGGTGCGCATGAACGATCCCTGCCTCGCCATCCAGAAAGGCCTGGCGCTGCTTACCGAGGACCGCAAGGACACCGGCATCTTTCCCTGCCTGTCGGTGGGGGAAAACATGGAGGTGGCAGTGCTGAACGGCTTCGCCAGCGGCGGCTTCGTGCAGCAGCAGCGCCTCGATCAGCTCTGCGAGGAGATGCGCCAGCAGCTGCGGGTGAAGACCCCCTCGCTGGACCAGTGCATCGCCAACCTCTCCGGCGGCAACCAGCAGAAGGCGCTGATCGCCCGCTGGCTGATGACCCGCCCGCGCATCCTCATCCTCGACGAGCCCACCCGCGGCATCGACGTCGGTGCCAAGGCCGAGATCTACCGGTTGATCGCCAAGCTGGCCGCCGAGGGCCTGGCGGTAATCATGATTTCTTCCGAACTGCCCGAGGTCCTGGGCATGAGCGACCGGGTGATGGTGATGCACGAAGGCACCGTCACCGGCTTTCTCGATCGCGGCGAAGCCACCCAGGAGCGGGTCATGCACCTGGCCTCGGGCAATCCCGTACTGCACTAGCGCGCGTCACGCGCGGCGGGTGCCTGCCCGCCGCCTCCGGCCTATAACGAGGTAGAACAAGATGAGTGCCCTCCTGGACAAGAAAACCGCCGAGCTACCCACCGCGCGCCCACGGCGCCGCATCCCCACCGAACTGGGCATCCTGCTGGTGCTACTGGGCATCGGCCTGGCCTTCGAGGCCTTCGGCTGGGTGCTGCGCGACCAGAGTTTCCTGATGAATTCCCAGCGCCTGGTGCTGATGATCCTGCAGGTCTCGATCATCGGCCTGCTGGCCATCGCCGTGACCCAGGTGATCATCACCACCGGCATCGACCTTTCCTCCGGCTCGGTGCTAGCGCTGTCGGCCATGGTGGCGGCGAGTCTGGCCCAAACCTCGGACTTCGGCCGCGCGGTGTTTCCCTCGCTGACCGACCTGCCGGTCTGGGTGCCGGTCATGGCCGGCCTAGGGGTCGGGCTGCTGGCCGGTGCCATCAACGGCAGCATCATCGCCGTCACCGGCATCCCGCCCTTCATCGCCACCCTCGGCATGATGGTCTCGGCCCGCGGCCTGGCGCGCTACTACACCGAAGGCCAGCCGATCAGCATGCTGTCCGACAACTACACCGCCATCGGCGCCGGGGCCATGCCGGTGATCATCTTCCTGGTGGTGGCGGTGATCTTCCACATCGCCCTGCGCTACACCAAGTACGGCAAGTACACCTATGCCATCGGCGGCAACATGCAGGCCGCGCGCATCTCCGGCATCAACGTCAAGAAGCACCTGATCATCGTCTACAGCATCGCCGGCCTGCTGGCGGGCCTGGCCGGGGTCGTGGCTTCGGCCCGCGCCGCCACCGGCCAGGCCGGCATGGGCATGTCCTACGAACTGGACGCCATCGCCGCGGCGGTGATCGGCGGCACCAGCCTGGCGGGTGGGGTAGGGCGCATCACCGGCACCGTGATCGGCGCCCTGATCCTCGGCACCATGGCCAGCGGCTTCACCTTTCTCGGGGTGGACGCCTACGTCCAGGACATCATCAAGGGGCTGATCATCGTGGTCGCCGTGGTTATCGACCAGTACCGCAACAAGCGCAAGGCCAAGCGCTAGGGCTGGCGCTTTCCCCTTTCCCTGGGAGAGGACCGCGCCTGCACCCGACCGCTCTTCCCCCTCTCCCTGGGAGAGGACCGCGCCTGCACCCGACCGCTTTTCCCCCTCTCCCTCCGGGAGAGGGCCGGGGTGAGGGCGAGCCTGCACCCACCCTTCCTTTTACCCGGCCGGCTACTGGCTTGGCCGGCCGGGTCTTTCCATACCTCTGACGGAGAACGACATGCGCGACATCGGCATCGGTCTGATCGGCACCGGCTTCATGGGTCATGCCCACGCCCAGGCCTTCCATCATGCGGCGAGCAGCTTCAGTTTGCCGGTCCGTCCGCGGCTGGTGGCCCTGGCCGACGCCGATCCGGAACGCGCCGCCCGCTGCGCCGACGCCTGGGGTTTCGTCCGCAGCTGCGACTGGGAGCGCCTGATCGCCGATCCCCAGGTCGAGCTGGTGGCCATCACCACCCCCAACCTGCTGCACGCGCCCATGGCCCTGGCGGCCCTGGCGGCCGGCAAGGCGGTCTATTGCGAAAAGCCCCTGGCGGTGAGCCTGGAGGAGGCCACGCGGATGCGCGACGCCGCGCGCCAGGCCGGGGTGGTCAACCGGGTCGGCTACAACTACCTGCAGAATCCCATGCTCAAGCAGGCGCGCGAATTGATCCAGAGCGGCGAGCTGGGCGAGATCGTCAGCTTCAGCGGCGAATTCAGCGAAGACTTCATGGGCGATCCCCAGGGACCCTTCACCTGGCGTTGCGAGACCCGCCAGGCAGGCGGCGCCCTGGCCGACCTGGGCAGCCATATCCTGTCGCTGGCGCGCTTTCTGCTCGGCCCGGTGGCGGCGCTGTGCGCCGATCTGCACACCGCCCATGGCCAGCGGCCCCACCAGGGCGGCACCCGCACGGTGGAGATCGACGACCAGGCCCATCTGCTGCTGCGCTTCGCCAATGGCGCCCGCGGCACCCTGACCACCAGCTGGCTCAAGCACGGGCGCAAGAATCGCCTGGCCTTCGAGGTCTGCGGCACCCGCGGCACCCTCAGCTTCGACCAGGAGCGCCTCAACGAACTGCGCCTCTACCAGGTCGGCGACCGTCCGGGCCTGGCTGGTTTCCGTACCCTGCTGGCCGGTCCGCACCTGCCGGACTACGCCGCCTTCTGTCCAGCCCCCGGCCACCAGCTTGGCTACAACGAACTCAAGACCCTGGAGGTCCGCTCGCTGCTGGAGGCCCTGGGCGGCAACCCCGATCACACCGGCGTCGACTTCCAGGAGGCCTGGGAGGTGGAGCGCCTGGCCCAGGCCGCGCGGCAATCGGCGCAGGAGGAGCGCTGGGTCAGACTCTAGTCTGGGGTAGGATGCCGGGATCATCCCGCGCGAGGATTGTCCCCTTTCCATGACCACACTCTCCGGCGACGGCCTCACCCCGGTCCGGCGCATGAAGCTCATCGCGCTGCTGCTGCTGTTCCTGGCGGCGGCGCTGTACTGCTTGGCCACCGCCCTCGAAGCCCGCCATCCGGCCTGGGGCTACGCCGCCGCCTTCGCCGAGGCGGCCATGGTCGGCGCCATCGCCGACTGGTTCGCGGTGACCGCGCTGTTCCGCCATCCGCTGGGCCTGCCGATTCCCCACACCGCCATCATCCCGCGCAACAAGGCCGGGGTCGGGCGCAAGCTGTCGGACTTCATCTGCCTGCACTTCCTCGCCACGCCCCAGGTGCTGGCCAAACTGGAGGAACTGGACGCCGCCGGGCGCCTGGCCGGCTGGTTGCGTCAGCCGGACAACGCCGCCGCGGTGGCCAGCCAGGCCACCGGCGTGGCCCGCTATTCCCTGGAGGCCCTGCGCGAGGTGCGGGTGCAGGCCTTCATCCGGCGGGTGGCGGTGGAGCGGCTGCAGCGCCTGGACGTGGCGGCGCTGTCCGGCGAACTGCTCGACATGCTGACCGCCGACGGCCGCCACCAGGCGGTGCTCGACGAGGTGCTGCAGGAGATTGATCGCCTGCTGCAGGACGAAGACACCCAGGCGCTGATCGCCCGCACCATTGGCGGCGAACTGCGCACCCTCAAATACCTGGGGCTGGACGAGCGGGTCGGGCGCTGGTCGGCGATCAAGGTGGTGCAGGCGGTGTCGCGGCTGATCGGCGAGATCAGCCATGACCGCGAGCACGAGTTGCGGCGGCATTTCGATGGCTATCTGGTCGGCTTCATCGAGCGCCTCAAGGAGGACCCGGCCTTTCGCCTGCGCGGTGAGCAGTTGCGCGACCGGCTGCTGGAGCACCCGGCGCTGGCGGGTTATCTGCAGGAGCTGTGGGACGAATTGGTGAACTGGCTGCAGGCGGATCTCGCCGCGCCGGATTCGCGCATCCGCCGGCGCCTGGGCCGGCTGCTGGCCGAACTGGGCGAGACCCTGAGTCGCGACGAGGCCATGAGACGCTGGATCAACGAACAGCTGATGGCGGTGGCGCCGCCCTTCATCGACCGCAACCGCCAGCGCATCGGCGATTACATCGCCGAGCGGGTAGCCGCCTGGGACACCGACGAACTGGTCCAGCAACTGGAGCAGAGCGTCGGCAAGGACCTGCAATTCATCCGCATCAACGGCACCCTGGTGGGCGGCCTGGTGGGGCTGGTGCTGCATGCGCTGACGCAGTGGTTCGGGCCGGGGTAGGGCAGCCCGAGCACGCGTGGAAAAGGCTGCGCCGTTTTCCACCCTACCGCTGCCTGCTCTAACGGTGTGGTTGGGTCCGGGCTAGGAGGCTTGGGCGCATCTTCATCGCGGCCATGGGCCGCTCCTACAAGAGCCTCATCCCCTCTAAGAGCGGCCGCATCGGCGGACCGCCATGGCCGCGATAGTATCGATTCCCGTAGCGTGGAAAACCGCGCAGCGTTTTCCACTGGCTGCCGCCGCTCAAGCTGATACATCGAGAACGTCACCCCCCTTGCCATACCACCCCCTCTCCCTCCGGGAGAGGGTCGGGGTGAGGGCAAGCCCGAGCGCCAAACGCCAAGGCCCCCTCCACCCATCACCCCACCCGCACCCAAGCGGCGCCGCGCGGACTAATCCCTAGAGTCCCTGACCCGAGCGTCCCATGTATCGAATCGGCTTTGCCTGCATGTACCGTCACCCCGAGCGCAGCCTGTCGCTCAAGGAACTGGAGCAGGTCGAGCGGGCCTTCAACACCCGCACCACCACCCTGCGCTGGCTGGGCAGCGTCGAGCGCGCCGCCGCCGAGACCAAGTTGCTGGACGTGGTCACCCACAACCTCGATGCCCAGCTGAGATTCGTCGAGCACGTCGCCGACCTGCCGGACAATCTGCGCATGCTGCGCCTGAGCAGCGACCTGCTGCCCTTCTACAGCCACGCCGAATTCGCCTACTTCTATCGCTCCCAGGAATTGCAGGCGTTGCTGGAGGATCGCTTCGGCCGACTGGGCGAGCTGGCGCGCCGCCGCGATGTGCGGCTGTCGCTGCACCCCGGGCAATTCTGCGTGCTGGGCTCGGATCGCCCGGAGGTGGTGGAAAACAGCCTGAAGGAATTCGAATACCACGCCGACATGATCCGCCTGATGGGCTACGGCCAGACATTCCAGGACTTCAAGTGCAACGTGCACATCGCCGGTCGCCTGGGCGTGCCGGGCATCCGCGCGGTCTGGCCGCGTCTTTCCAGCGAGGCGCGCAACTGCATCACCTTCGAGAACGATGAAAAGACCTATGGCGTCGACGACTGCCTGCAACTGGCCGACCTCGCCCCGGTGGTGCTGGACATCCACCACTGCTGGATCCACGAGGAGGCCTACATCGATCCCTGGGAGCCGCGGGTGGCGCGCATCATCGACAGCTGGCGCGGGGTGCGTCCGGCCATGCACTACTCCCAGCCGCCGGAGGCGCTGATGGAAATGGGCGTCTCGCCCAGCGAGCGCATCGACATCAAGTTCCTGCTGCAGCAGATCAGCAAGCGGCTGCTCTATGCCCACAGCGACATGATGTGGAACGACTGGTGCAATCGCTACGCCTGCCAGTTCCTTGACCGCTTCGACATCATGTTCGAAGCCAAGCACAAGAACGTCACGGTGCGGGATTTCTACGACCGCTACCTGGGCGGCGACGGCAGCCTGCCACCAGCGGATCACGACATCCTTGCGGGCCAGGATGCCGCCAACCCGTAGCGTGGAAAACCGCGCAGCGTTTTCCACAGGTGTGCGCTAATGCCATTAGTGGACAAGGCTACGCCGTTGTCCACGCTACGGGAGCTAGCCACGTAGGTTGGTCTGGGACGGCTCCATCGTCGAAGTCCAACAGGGATGTCCAACCTTGGGCGGTGTTGGGCTTCGCTGCGCTCAGCCCAACCTGCAAGAGCGCCGCAACATGCCGCAATGAGCCGGGCGGGCGATCGGCCGGAAGAACCGCTTAACTCAAGGGTCACCTTTCCGAATCCGATCGTCGCGAGGCCCGCCATGCCGACCCGTCGCCATTTCCTGCAGACCACCACCGCCCTGGCTGCGGCCGTGACCGCCGCGCCCTGGTTGTGGCAGAGCGCCCAGGCCGCCGAGCCGTTGCTGACCCGCAAGATTCCGCGCTCCGGCGAGGCGCTGCCCGTCATCGGCCTCGGCACCTCGGGCAATCTCGACGTCGACCTGAACGACGCCACCCTGGCGCCGCTGCAGGAGGTGCTCAAGGCGTTGCTCGACGGCGGCGGCACCCTGATCGACACCGCGCCCAGCTATGGCAATTCCGAACTGGTGGCCGGGGAGCTGGTCAGGCGGGCCCAGGCCCGCGACGAGGTCTTTCTCGCCACCAAGATTTCCTCTACCGGCCGCGAACGCGGCGCGGCGCAACTGGCCGCCAGCTTCAGGGCCCTGCAGACCGAGCGCCTGGATCTGGTCCAGGTGCACAACCTGCAGGACACCGCCAACCAACTGGCCCTGCTGCGCGAACAGCAGCAGGCCGGCAAGGTGCGCTATGTCGGCGTCACCCACTATCGCGAAGCGGCACTGGACGATCTGCTCGCTACCTTGAAAAAGGAAAAGGTCGACTTCGTGCAGTTCAACTATTCCGTGGGCGAGCGCGAAGCCGAAAAACGCCTGCTGCCCTATTGCCGCGACCAGGGCATCGCCGTGCTGATCAATAGACCCTTTCAGCGCGGCAACCTGCTCGCCGGCACCCGTGGCAAGCCACTGCCGCCGCTGGCGGCCGAACTGGGCGCGACCAACTGGGCGCAGCTGCTGCTCAAGTTCATCCTCGCCGACCCGGCGGTGACCGCGGTGATCCCCGCCACCAGCAATCCGCGCTACATGGTCGACAACCTCCAGGCCGGACGCGGGCGGCTGCCCGATGCGCGCCAGCGCGAGGCCATCGCCGGGCTGTTCGCCTAGATGAAGGACTGGCTCGGTCGCGTCCTCGACGCCCGCGCCGGTGAATCGTCCGCAGCCCTGGCGGGCTTTGCGCTGTTTCTCTGCCTGTTCGCCGGCTACTTCATGCTGCGGCCGATCCGCGAGGCCATGGGCATCGCCGGCGGCGTGGAGAATCTGCAGTGGCTGTTCACCGCCACCTTTGTGGTGATGCTGCTCGCCGTGCCGCTGTTCGCCTGGCTCAATTCGCGGGTGGCGCGGATTTGCTTCGTCGACTGGGTCTACGGCTTCTTCGCCCTCAACCTCCTAGCCTTCGCCGCCTGCTTCGCCAGCCTGGGCGACAGCGTCTGGCTGGCACGCACCTTCTATGTCTGGATCTCGGTCTACAACCTCTTCGTGGTCTCGGTGGCCTGGAGTCTGATGGCCGATGTCTTCGACGGCGCCCAGGCGCGGCGGCTATTCGCCTTCATCGCCGCCGGGGCCAGTGTCGGCGGGCTGCTCGGGCCGGTGCTGGCCGCCGCCCTGGCGCCCCTGATCGGTGAAGCGGGCCTCGCGCTGCTGGCCGCCGCGCTGCTGCTCCTGGCGCTCAGGCTCAAGGCCTATCTGATGGGCTGGCGCGAGACCCGCGGTGCCGGACGCCCGGGTGCGCCGCCGACCGAAAGCCCACGTCGCCCGGTGGCCGGCAATCCCTTCAGCGGCCTGACCCGGGTGCTGGCCTCGCCCTATCTGCTGGCGGTGAGCGCCTTCGTCATCCTGCTGGCCACGGTCAGCACCTTTCTCTACTTCGAGCAGGCGCGACTGGTGGCCGAGCTGTTTCCCGATCGCGCTCGCCAGGTGCAGGTGTTCGGCCTGCTGGACTTCGTGGTCCAGGCCGGTGCCCTGGCCAGCCAGGTGCTGATCACCGGTCGCCTGGCCCAGCGCCTCGGGGTGCGGGTGCTGCTGGCCGGGGTGCCGCTGCTGATGTGCATCGGCTTCCTGGGCCTCGCGCTGCTGCCCACCTTCGCCGTGCTGGCGGGGCTGATGATCGTCAGGCGGATCGGCGAATACGCCTTCATCCGCCCGGGCCGCGAGATGCTCTTCGCGCCGCTGGACGCCGAGACCCAGTACAAGGCCAAGAACTTCATCGACACCGTGGTCTATCGCGCCGGTGACGCCGCCAGCGGCTGGGCCAAGAGTCTGCTGGATCTGCTCGGCCACGGCGCCTGGCTGCCGGCGCTGGTGGGTGCCGGCTGCGCGGCGCTCTGGGCCTGGCTCGGCTTCTACCTGGGCCGGCGCGCGGATCAGGCGGCCCAGGCCGGCGAGGCGGAGCAGCGCTGAATGCCGGCTGAATCGTTGTAGCCGGAAACACACCGGGGCTCCGAGGGGCGACCGGCGGGGTGCTAAGGTAAGGCCTCTTCCTCGCCTCAGGGCCCTCCATGTTCCGCTCCCGCGCCATGATGTATCTGGTTCTCTTCGCCCTGCACCTGTTCATCGGCCTCAGCGTCATCGGTGACCTCGGGCTGACGCCGGCCGCCCAGCTACCCTTCTGGGCCCTGCTGCTGCTGTCCTTCGTCCTGGTCCCCCTGGGCTTTCGTTCG
This sequence comes from Pseudomonas oryzihabitans NBRC 102199, assembly GCF_000730625.1. Lineage (GTDB taxonomy): Bacteria > Pseudomonadota > Gammaproteobacteria > Pseudomonadales > Pseudomonadaceae > Chryseomonas > Chryseomonas oryzihabitans. The sequence goes on from NZ_BBIT01000013.1 coordinate 32,024, forward strand.
CGGGACATGAATTCGCGCCTGCTGGCCTGGGCGGCGCTGATCGCCATGGGCGTGTTCTCCAGCCTGGCGGTGTTCAGCCTGCTGCGCGGTCTGGTGGTGGCCCTGGCCAGCCTCATCGGTCAGCCGCTGGACGCCGCCTGGCGCGTCGGCAGTGCCTGGGCGGTGCTGGGACTGGTGCTGCTGGTGGCCCTGCGCAGCGTCTACAACGCCCGCCGCACGGCCAGGGTCAAGGAAGTGGAAGTGGCCTTGCCCAGCCTGCCCTCCGGCCTGGACGGACTGCGCATCGTGCAACTGAGCGACCTGCACATCGGCCCGACCATCAAGGCCGGCTATCTGCAACGCATCGTCAACCGGGTCAACGGCCTGGACGCCGATCTGGTGGCCATCACCGGTGACCTGGTGGACGGCAGCGTGGCTGAACTGCAGCACGAATTCCTGCCGCTGCAAGGGCTCAAGGCGCGCTTGGGCACCTACGCCATCACCGGCAACCACGAATACTATTCCGGCGCCGAAGCCTGGGTGCGCACCTGGCGCGACCAGGGCCTGACCGTGCTGCTCGACGAGCATCGGGTGCTGCAGCACCAGGGCACGCCCTTCGTGCTGGCCGGCATCACCGACTACTCGGCGCCGCTCTATGTGCCCAGCCACCGCAGCGACGCCGCCGCCGCCTTCGCCGGCACCCCGGAAGGCCTGTTCCGCCTGCTGCTGGCCCATCAGCCGCGCTCGGCGCCCAAGGCCGAAGCCGCCGGCGCCGACCTGCAGCTCTCCGGCCACACCCACGGCGGCCAGTTCTGGCCCTGGATGCACTTCGTGCGCCTGCAGCAACCCTGGGTGGCCGGCATCCACCGCCTGGGTCGACTGACCGTCTACATCAGCCGCGGCACTGGCTACTGGGGCCCGCCGCTGCGTTTCGGCGCGCCGAGCGAGATCACCCTGATCAGGTTGCGGCGGGGGTAGGGTTGGCTCTGACAGCGGCCTTGAACAGCCGCTGTTCGATGAAGTCGACGAACACCCGGACCTTGGGGGAAAGATGGCGGCTGGAAGGCCAGAGCGCCCAGAACTGGCCTTCGTCCTGGGTATAGGCATCCAGCAGCGTCTCCAGCCGGCCCGCCGCGAGGGCTTCTCGCACCAGGAAGTCCGGCATGAAGGCAATGCCATGGCCGTTCTGCGCCGCCATGAGGATGGCTTCCATGTTGTTGAGGACCAGGGTGGCCGGCAGGTGCAAACGGGTAAGCAACGGGTCGGCTGACAGGCTCCAATCCATGATCTTGCCGGTAGTCACGAAGCGGTAGCGCAGACAGTCATGCCGCTCCAGGTCTGCCGGGAAAGTGGGATGACCACGCCTTTGTAGATAGCCGGGTGCGGCGCACAGCAGGAAGCGGAAGGGGCCTAGGCGCCGGGCCATCAATTTGTTATCCGCCAGGCCACCGCTGCGGATGACCACATCGAAACCTGCGTCGATCACATCCACCAGCTCATCGTTGAAGTCCAGCTCCAGTTCGATCTGCGGATAGTGCTCTCGAAAGGGAGCGAGGTGAGGAAGCAGAAAACGATAGCCGATGGTTGGCAGGCTGACCTTGAGTCGGCCTTGGGGCGTTCGCGCCGTCTGGGAGAGCAGCGCCCGGGCCTCCTCCAGCTCATCCAGAACCCGCTTGCAGCGCTCGTAGAACAGGGCACCTTCCGGGGTGAGACTGACCTTGCGCGTGCTGCGATGAAACAGTCGCACCTGCAGCGAGGCTTCGAGCTTGGCCACGTTCTTGCCGACGGCGGACGCCGAGATGCCCATGGCCTGGCCGGCATTGACGAAGCTCAAGGCATCCGCGGTCTTCACGAAGGCGACCAAGCTGGTCAGGCTGTCCATTCCGATTGAGTCCTTTTGCTCCGTTATCAGTGGATGTTAGCCCTGTTTATCCCCGATTGCTTCCTGGTTATGGTGGATCAAAGCCCGTCGCGCGCTCACCCCGGCAGTCTGGCCCACTGCCGAATTCGCAGGACTCTCTTCATGTACAGGTCTCCAGCTGTGGCCATGCCCATGGCGCCCGCTCGTTATCCGATCGTCTTCGCCATCTGCCTGGCCGCCCTGGTATTGCCGCTGAGTTTCACGGGCGGTGCGGTGGCAACGCCTGCCATAGGCGCGGCGTTGCACGCCGATGCCGTGGCTATGGCCTGGATCACCAATGCCTTCATGCTCAGCTTCGGCAGCCTGCTCATGGCTGCGGGAACCCTGGCCGATCGCTATGGCCGCAAGCGACTCTTTCTCGCCGGTGTGGCGAGCTTCACCCTGGTCTCCCTGCTGCTTGCGGTGGCCCCTTCGATCCTCTGGTTCGATGGCTTGCGAGCCGCTCAGGGCGTGGCAGCCGCCGCGGCCCTGGCGGGAGGCAGCGCGGCCCTGGCACAGGAATTCGAGGGGGCGGCGCGCACGCGGGTCTTCAGCCTGCTCGGCACGACCTTCGGACTGGGGTTGGCCTTTGGTCCGTTGCTCTCCGGGATCTTGCTGGACGAGTGGGGCTGGCGGGCCATTTTCCTGGGTATCGCCTTGCTGGCCGGCAGTGCCGCGCTGGTCGCCTGGAAGTGGCTGCGGGAGAGTCGCGATCCGCAGGCGAGTCGGCTCGATGTTCCGGGGGTACTGTACTTCTCCGGTACGCTGATCGCCTTCACCTCAGCCATCATTCTGGGGCCGCACCAGGGATGGACGTCGCTCGAGGTGACGTCGCTGCTCTTGCTCACCGCGCTTGGCTTGCTGCTGTTCGTGCGCGGGCAGCTGAGGAGTCGACGCCCGATGCTGGAGTTGCGGCTGTTCCGCCTGCCGCGCTTTCTCGGGGTGCAGCTGCTGCCCATCGGGACCTGCGTCTGCTACATCGTCTTCATCGTCCTGTTGCCCCTGCGTCTGATCGGGGTAGAAGGCCTGGGGGCGACCCAGGCGGGTCTGATTCTGCTGGCCCTGACCCTGCCGTTGCTGGTGGTCCCGCTACTGGCGGCCTGGCTGACGCGTTGGCTGCCTGCCGGTTACCTCTGTGGCTTCGGCTTCCTACTCGCGGCGATGGGTCTGCTGGCGCTCAGCCGCCTCCCCGTGGGTGGCGAACTGCCGGCGCTGCTGCTGTGCCTGACCTTGATCGGCCTGGGGACAGGGTTGCCCTGGGGGCTGATGGATGGCCTGGCGCTCAGTGTCGTCCCCAAGGAGCGGGCCGGCATGGCCGCCGGTATCTTCAATACCACTCGGGTCGCGGGGGAGGGGGTCGCCCTGGCGATGGCCTTGGCGATCTTGAGCACCTTGATAGAAGGGCAGCTCGCCCAGGGGCTGGCCGACTGGTCCGCCCCGGCGAGGCTGGCGTTGGCTCAGCAAGTGGCGCTGGGCGATCTCGAGAATCTACCTCTGGCCACGTCCGCCGTGCTCCAAGGTGCTTACCTGCATAGCTTCGCTACCCTGCTGCAAGGCGCGAGTCTGGTGACCGCGCTGATCGGGCTGGTCACGCTGCTGATGCTCAGGCCCACACGCCCAAGCTAGAGCGATTCGGCAGGTTTGGCCAAGGGATCATCCAACCCGACGGTGCCTGGATGATCCCCTGGCCACCACTGTTCAGCAGGGCCGAATACCCCAAAGTTTCTAGCGTGAATCCGTGATCTACACGGAAAAAGTCCCTTGCCCTCATGGCGTAAGTTCTTATCCTCACCTCAACTTCACCAGGACGCGCCAGCGTCCAAGGACAAACTGCAACACGGATAAGGATGTATCGCCATGACGAGGACAGTGGCTTTCTTGCTGGTCCCCGAGGTGCTGATGCTGGATTTCGCCGGGCCGGTGGAGGTGTTCTCCATCGCCAATCGCTATCTGCCGGCGGCCGACCACTATCGCATCGTGACCATCGCCGCGGGGCGGCGGCGGACCCTGCGTTGTTCGAATGGCATGACGATACGCACGGAGCTCACCACCCAGCAGCCGCCGGGAGCCTACGACCTGCTGCTGGTGCCCGGCGGGCCGGGTGCCTATCTGGAGCCCCATCCCGACGTCGCGGCCTGGCTACGGCAGGTGCCCGCGCAGTGCCCGCGCTACGGGGCGGTCTGCACCGGCACCTTTCTGCTCGGCAGCGCCGGTCTGCTCGATGGCCGGCGGGTGACCACCCACTGGAATTATCGCGAACGCCTGGCGCGCCGTTTTCCCCGCGCCCAGGTGACCGCCGATGAGATCTACCTGAGCGACGGCCCGCTGCTCACCTCGGCCGGAGTCACCGCCGGCATCGACCTGGCGCTGGCGCTGGTGGCCGAAGACCACGGCAAGGCCATCGCCCGGGAGGTGGCCAAGGTGCTGGTGGTGGTGACCCAGCGGCAGGGCAAGCAGGCCCAGTTCAGTCCGCTGTTCGACGAGCCGGAGGCGACCACCGCCATCACCCGGGTGCAGCAGCATGTCGTAGCGAACATCGACCAGGCCTATTCGATCAGCCGGCTCGCCGAACTCGCCACCATGGGCACCCGCAACTTCGCCCGGGTGTTCAAGCGCGACACCGGCATGACGCCCCTGGAGTTCGTGCTCAGGGCGCGCATCGATCATGCGCGCGAATTGCTGGAGACCTCCGAGCTGCCGCTGAAGACCGTGGCCTTTCGCAGCGGCTTCGCCAGCGATCGCTGCATGCGCGCCGCCTTCCAGAGCCATCTGGGGCTGACCCCGGCGCAGTACCGCTACCAGTTCAGCTGAACGCAGCTGCGGATGGCGGTATCACGCCCATCGATGGCAGCTTCTGGCCGTAGATCGTCATACGCCTTGCCTGGGCAGCGGCCAGAATGGTCATACCTATCAGCAAGGAGAGGCGCCTACCGGCGAGGGGCTGCGGAGCCAGGTGCCCGCAGGACCCGCAGCGAGGGGGCGCGACATGGTCATGCAAGAGCCCAAGTCCCTGGAAGACGCCAGTGCCTTCCGCTTCTGCGGCCTGGTCCTGGATGCGCGCCGGCGCCTGCTGCTGGATGGCGAGTGGCCGCTGCCCCTGAGTGGGCGCGCACTGGATATCCTGCGGGTGCTGCTGGAGCACCCCGGCGAGCTGGTCGGCAAGCAGACCCTGATGGCCCGGGTCTGGCCCGGCGCCGTCGTCGAGGACATCAATCTGCGGGTGCACATCTCGGCCCTGCGCCGGGTGCTGCGGCCCTACAGCGATCGGGATCCCATTCTCAGCGCCCGGCAGCGCGGCTACGGCTTCGCCCTGGCGGTGGAGCGCCTGAACGAAGCGGACCTCACGCCGCTGGCCGAGACGCCGCTGCCCCTGACGCCCCTGGAGGGGCGCGACACCAGCCTGGTCGAATTGCGCCGTCTGCTCGCGCAACGTCGCCTGGTGTCGGTGGTGGGCACCGGCGGTGTCGGCAAGTCGCTGCTGGTCCAGCACCTGCTGCCCACGCTGGAAGACTTCGCTGACGGGATCCAGAGTCTCGATCTTGCGGCGCTGGGCCACATGATGGCGCTGGTGGACCGTCTCGCCAGTGACCTGGGCCTGGCCAGCGGTAGTGGCCTGCCGGCGCTGCAGGAGGCGCTGGCCACGCGGCGCCTGCTGCTGGTGCTGGACAACGCCGAGCGCCTGGTCGAACCCGCGGCCTGGCTGGTGGAAAACCTGCTGCAGGGCTGTCCGCAACTCAGGGTGCTGGTCACCAGTCGCGAAGCCCTGCGGGTGGAAGGCGAGGCCGTGTTGCGCCTGGCGCCGCTGCCGGTCGCGCAACCACCCGCGCGGCAACTGCGCGACGCCATGCGCGAGCCGGCCTTTCGCCTGTTCGTCCGACGTGCCCGGGCGCGCCTGCCGGGGCTGCAGCTGCGGCCGGCCGACGTGCAGCTGGTGGGCGAGATCTGCCGCCGCAGCGAAGGCGTGCCCCTGGCGCTGGAGATCCTGGCCGAGCAGGTGGCGGCGCTGGGCCTGGCGGGGGTACTGGCGCAACTCGACGGCGGCTATTACCTGAGCGTGGCCGGACGGCGCACGGCGGCGCAACGCCAGCGCAGCCTTGGCGCCATGCTCGACTGGAGTCTGCACAGCCTGAGCGAGTCGGAATTCGCCGTGCTGGCGACCCTGGCCGAGGCCGGCGAGCGCTTCAGTCGTCAGCAGGCCCTGCGCCTGGCGGCGCAGCGCGGGCTGGAGGAGGCCTTGTTCATCCCCCTGCTGGGGCAACTGGTGGACAAGTCGCTGATCCTGGTCGAAGGCAGCGGGGCGGCCCTAGGCTACCGCCTGCTGGCCATGCTGCGGCTGCACCTGCGCCAGTTCCGTCAGCAACCGCCGCTCCAGGGCCTGCTGTTGCCAGGCCAGCGGCGGGACCCCGACGGCGCGGGTGAACACCCGGCTCAGATGCGCCTGATCGAAGAAGCCGCACTCCAGGGCGATCGCCGCCAGGGGTAGTCGGTGCTCGGCGAGCAGGTGCCGGGCACGGTCGATGCGTTGCTGACGCAACCATTCCAGGGGGGCGAGTCCGGCGCTGAGCTTGAACTGGCGGGTGAAGTGACTGCGCGACAGGCCGCAGACGGAGGCGACCTGGCTGACGCTGATGCCGCGCTCCAGATGCTGCAGCAGGACTTCCTTGGCCAGCCGTTCCTGCCAGGCTGCCAAACCGACCAGTCGGGTACTGGATAGAGCCAGGGTGCTATCGACGGTCATGGACATGGCGCTCTCCCTATCAAACCAGCCGCGTGGCGCGACCGCCTGGATGAGAATGATTCCGTGCAGTTGTCTGACGTGCGAGTTGGCTATCGTTAATTAGCGTTAAGACGGCAACCGTCTAGGCGCAATACTGTCGCGACGGACTTGGCCGAGCGTGCCGGCGGGCCAGCAGGTGCCAGCCCAGCAGGGCGAGACCGAGCAGTCCGGCGAGCAGCAGGGGCGCCGGGCCATAGGCCTGGAGTCCGTCGAGCAGGGCCAGGATGTGCGCCTCGAACAGCCGACCCAGGGCCAGACCGGAGCCGATCCACAGGGTGGCGCCGCCCAGGTCGTAGGCCAGGAAGCGCCGCAGGGGCATGGCACTGGCCCCGGCGCTGAGGGTGGCGAGGGCCGCGGCGCCGGGAATGAACTTGGCCACCAGCAGCAGGCCGGGCAGGCGGGTGGCGGCCGGGACATGCCCCGGCAGATGGCGCAGCAGCCAGGCACCATGCCGCCGACCGGCCCAGTACCAGAGCAGATCGGCCACCCCGGTGACCGCCACGGTAGCCAGCAACGCCAGGAGCAACTCGGCCTCATCGGCCGCCGCGCCCATCACCACCAGCGAGGGATAGGCCGGTACCGGCAGGCCCAGCTGTTCGCCAAAGACGTTCAGCGTCAGCCAGAGGGTGGCGTTACCGGCCACCAGGGAGGTCAGGGCTTGGGTGCTCATGGCGCGTTCTCGGCAAGGGGAGGCCGACTGAGCGGCCTCCGGGCTTGGCGCCTGCTACTACCTAGGCGCAGACAGGGTCAGGGCATTTGCGGCAGTTCGTTGGGCCGCAGATCGAACACCAGCACCTCGGCGTCGGTGCCGTGGGCCAGTTGCAGCTCGCGCTCGCCGCGCAGCCTTGCGCCGTCACCGGCCTGCAGCAGGACGCCGTTCAGCTCCAGGCTGCCGCGGGCGACGTGCACATAGGCATGGCGCTCGGGGGCCAGTTGCAGGCGGGCGCTCTCGCTGCCGTCGAACAGCCCGGCGTAGACGCGGGCGTCCTGGCGCACTTCCAGCGAACCCTCGGCGCCGTCCGGCGAGATGATCAGGGCCAGGCGACCACGCTTGGCCTCGGCGCTGAAGTGCTGCTGCTGGTAGCGCGGTTCGGCGCGGCGCACGTTGGGCACGATCCAGATCTGCAGAAAGTGCACCCGCTCGCTTGCGGAGTGGTTGTACTCGCTGTGGCTGACGCCGCTGCCGGCGCTCATCAGCTGGACGTCACCGGGGCGGATCACCGAGCCGGTGCCCAGGCTGTCCTGGTGCTCCAGGGCGCCTTCGAGCACATAGGAGAAGATCTCCATGTCGCGATGCGGGTGCTCGCCGAAGCCCTGGCCCCCGGTCACGGTGTCGTCGTTGATCACCAGCAGGTCGGAAAAGCCCTGTTCCGCCGGATTGCGGTAGCTGGCGAAGGAAAAGGTGTGGAAGGACTTGAGCCAGCCGTGGTTGGCGGCGCCGCGATCGGAAGCTTTACGAATGGCCAGCATGATGAGGCTCCTTGTCTGAAGGGGGCGCGGTCTGTACCGACGCCATGGAAGTCATCCTACTGTGGCGCTGCGGTTTGATTAACGGGCTGGGAGGAGAATGGTCGTCCTATCCTGGTTGACGATGTCTCGGGCTGGGTGGCGTCAGATCCTGGTCCGCGATCACCGAACCGGGCGCGGACGGCCAGGCCAGAGCCGTACCGCCAGGGCCAGCAGGGCGGTGGCCAGCGCCAGGCCGGCGACGCCATTCCAGCCCAGCCGGGCCAGCAGCAGACTGCCCAGGGCCGCACCGCTGGCCATGCCGATGAACATGCCGGTGAAGAGCACCGCGTTGAGTCGGCTGCGCGCCTCGGGTTCCAGGCCGTAGACCTGGGCCTGGTGGGCGATCAGGGTGGCCTGGACGCCCAGGTCGAAGACCACCGTCGCCAGCGCCAGCAGCACCAGACCGGTCACGCCTGGTAGCCAGGGCAGCAGGAGCAGGCTGGCGAAGGCCAGGGCCGCCAGGCCGATGCCCAGCCGCGTTACCCACTCCGAGCCATGGCGATCCGCCAGGCGGCCGGCCCAGGGCGCGGCCAGGGCACCGGCGGCACCGGCCAGGCCGAAGGCGCCGGCGGCGGCGCTGCCCAGCTGGAAGGGCCCGGCGTGCAGATAGAGGGCGAGGGTCGACCAGAAGGCGCTGAAGCCGACCGACAGCAGGGCTTGCGCCAGGGTCGCCCGGCGCAGGGCGGCATGGCGGCGCCAGAGCGCGCCCAGGGAGCCGAGCAGGGCCGGATAGCTGAGTTGGGTGGTGGCGGCGAAGGCGGGCAGGCCGCGCCAGACCGCCACGCCGATGGCGGCGATGCTCAGGGCGGCGAACAGATAGACCGCCCGCCAGCCAAGCCACTCGCCCACCAGGCCGCTGACCACCCGGGACAGCAGGATGCCCAGCAGCAGGCCGGTCATCACCGTGCCGACGATGCGTCCGCGCTCGGCCGGCGGCGCCAGGGTCGCGGCGGCGGGCACCAGGTCCTGGGCCACGGTGGCGGCCAGCCCGGTCACCAGGCTGGCCAGCAGCAGCCCGTGCAGCCCGGGCGCCAGGCTGGCGCCCAGCAGCGCCAGCAGCAGTACGGCCAATTTGGCCAGGATGATGCGACGGCGGTCGAAGCGATCACCCAGAGGTGCGAGCAGCAGCAGACCCAGGGCATAGCCGAGCTGGGTGAGGGTGGGTATCAGCCCGACGTCGGCAGCGGGCGCGGGCAGGGCAGTGGCCAGGGTGCCCAGCAGGGGTTGGCTGTAATAGAGGTTGGCCACGCTGAGGCCGGCGCCGGTGGCCAGCAGGCCGAGCAGGGCAGGGGACAGGCCGGTACGGTGCGCTGAGGTCGGGCTATGCGGGAGTGGAATATCGGTCATGGCGGTTCATCCGGTGGGAAGACGATGAGCGCATTCTCGACCAGAGCTGTCGCTACCTGTAGCCGAACGCCAGGTACAGGGGGTATACGTAGGCCGTATGAACAGTACCTTTTCCCACGACCGTCTCGACCTGCTGGAGACCTTCGTCCGCATCGTCGAGGCCGGCAGTCTGTCGGCGGCCGCGCGCCAGCTCGGCACCACCCAGCCCACCGTCAGCCGACGGCTGCAGGCACTGGAAGCGGCGCTGCAGGTGCGTCTGGTGCAGCGTTCGACCCACGCCCTGCGGCTGACCGAGGATGGTCAGCGCTGCTATCGCCAGGCCCAGCAACTGCTCGGCGACTGGCAGGCCTTCGCCGCCGCCCTGCACGGCGCCCATGCCGAGCCCGAGGGACGGCTGCGGGTGGTGATGCCCCATGCCTTCGGCCAGGAGCAGTTGCTCGATCCGCTGGAGACCTATCTGCGGCGCTATCCGGGCATGCAGGTGGACTGGGTGCTCAGCGACCGGGCACCGAATTTCGTCGCCGATGGCGTCGACTGCGCGATTCGGGTGGGGGCGGTGGAGGATCCGGACACCGTGGCGGTGCGCCTGGGCGATGTCCAGCGCATCCTGGTGGCGGCGCCGGACCTGGCAGGCACGCTGAGGGCACCCGAGGAGCTGACGGCGCTGCCCTGGATCGCCATGACCCAGTTCTACCAGACCGAATTGCGCCTGCAGCTGGGTTCTTCTGGCGAAAGCCGGCTGATCCCCTTGCGGGCGCGGCTGGCCACCGAGAGTCTCTTCGTCGCCCGGCATGCCGCGGTGCGGGGGCTGGGCTGCGCGGCGCTGTCGCACTGGATGGTACGCGAGGACGTCGCCACGGGGCGCCTGGTGCATCTGCTCCCCGAATGGCAGGCCGCGCCCCTGCCGATCTATCTCATCTATCCCTACGCCCGGGTCTATCCGGCGCGGTTGCGTCTGTTCCTCGAGCTGGTGCGCGAGGCCTGCGCCAGGATGCTGGATGTGACGGCGCCCGCCTGAACCCAAGGATCCAGGCGGGCGCAACGAGCGAGGGCGATCAGGCCAGCCGGGCCGCCCGCAGCGGTCGCCGGCCATCCAGGCTCAGGGCCCCGGCGCCGAAGGCCGCCACCTGCAGCAGGCCCCCGGCGATGGCGACGTTCTTGAGGAAGTGGATCAACTGATTCTGGTCGGCGAAGTGGCTGTGGAACACCAGGGCGGTGACCAGGGTGAAGGCGGCCATGGCCAGGGCCACCGGCCGGGTGCGATAGCCGATCAGCAGCAGGCTGGCGAGGCCCAGCTCCACCACCAGGGCGCCCAGGTAGGCGAGGTCCGGGAAAGGCAGGCCCATGGCGGCGATGTAGCCCTTGGTGGCGGCCGGGGCGAGCAGTTTGCCCACGCCACTGAACAGGAAGAGGCTGGCGAGCAGCAGGCGGCCGGTGGTGGCGGTGAGGGCTTGGGTGGTGTTCATCGTCAGCTGTCCTTTAAAGGTCTGGCATCCGGCTTGGATGCGATGGGCGCAGATTACTGTCCACCTTGAAATCGATTAAGTAGCTGGTCGGCGTTTTACCGTCACGCATGAGTTGACTGTTCGGCACGTTCAGGCCGCTGTTGTGACCTGAATCCTTTCACCTGCACGCCACAGCACAGGCGTACAAAAACCAGCACAGACGTCCAAGGCCGCTCCCCAGCGTCCGGGCGAAAGTCCGCCCCATCGACGGCGCGGGGCTTTTCTCGCAGCCGACTCTTTCACCAGGAGGATGGCCATGCGCGAGACGCGACTGGATCTGGGACTCTTGTTCCTGCGCCTGGGTGGCGCCGGACTGCTCCTGGCGGTACACGGCCTGCCCAAGGCGCTGCATTTCCGCCAGCAGCTCGGCCTGATCGAGGACCCGCTGCACCTGGGTGCCTGGCCGACCCTGGGTTTCGCCGTCTTCGCCGAGGTGCTCTGCCCGCTATTGATCGCCCTCGGCTGGGCGACGCGCCTGGCCTGCCTGCCGATCCTGGGGCTGCTGCTGATCGCCCTGCTGGTGGTGCATCCGCAGTGGTCGCTGGAAGAGGGTCAGTTCGGCTGGCTGCTGCTGGTGCTGTTCGGCACCCTGGCACTCACCGGACCGGGTCGCTACTCGCTGGAGGCGCGGCTGGCCAGGCGTCACGCCGCCCAGGGCGGATTCGCCAGGGCCCTGTCATGAGCACCGCGCTCGGGCAGGACCTGCACCAGGCGCACGGCCGCATCGTCACCCTGGTGATCCGCCACCAGCCCCTGGCCGGCCAGCACCAGGCCTATCAGCGCTGGTTGCAGCGCGCCGTCAGCGTCGCCCGCGCGGCCTGCGGTCACCTCGGTGTGGACGTCATCCCGCCGGCCGAGGAGGGCGCCGCCTTCACCACCCTGGTGCGCTTCGCCGACGTCGACCAACTGCAGGCCTGGCTGGCCTCGCCGGAGCGCCAGGCGCTGATCGCCGAGGTGGCGCCGCTGCTGCGCGAGGCCGATGCGCCCGAGGTGCATGCCGACGCCGAATTCTGGTTCAAGCCGCCACGCCCCGGCGTGCGTCCGCCACCGGCCTGGAAGCAGGCGGTGCTCACCTACCTGGTCATCGCGCCCCTGACGATGCTGATCCCGCCGCTGTGGCAGCCGCTGTTCGCGCGCTATCCGCTGCTGGCCGGACCGGTGCCCAGCAACCTGCTGATCACACTGTGCATCGTGCCGCTGGTGGTGTTCCTGATCATGCCGAGGGTGAGCCGCCTGTGCGCGCCCTGGCTCAACGCCCGCTCGGGCGCCTTTTCCACTCCCCCCACCGCTAGAGGCGAACAACCATGAGCACCTTTACCACCCGCGACGGCGTCGAGATCTATTTCAAGGACTGGGGCAGCGGCAAGCCCGTGCTGTTCAGCCACGGCTGGCCGCTTGACGCCGATATGTGGGACTACCAGATGCACCATCTGGCCGCCAACGGCTATCGCGCCATCGCCTTCGACCGCCGCGGTTTCGGGCGCTCCGGCCAGCCGTGGAACGGCTACGACTACGACACCTTCGCCGACGACATCAAGGAGCTGATCGAGCACCTGGATCTGCGCGACGTCACCCTGGTGGGCTTCTCCATGGGCGGTGGCGACGTCAGCCGCTACCTGGCGCGCCACGGTTCGGCGCGGGTCGCCAAGCTGGCGCTGCTCGGCGCCGTCACCCCGCTGTTCGGGCAGAAGCCGGATTTCCCCCAGGGCGTCGACCAGGGCGTCTTCGACGGTATCCGTGGTGGTCTGCTCAAGGACCGCGCCCAGTTCCTCGCCGACTTCGCCCCGGTCTTCTATGGCACCAACAAGGGCCAGGAGGTCTCCGCAGGCGTCTTCACCCAGACCCTCAACATCGCCTTGCTGGCGTCGCTGAAGGGCACCCTGGACTGCGTCACCGCCTTCTCGGAAACCGACTTCCGCCCGGACATGGCCAAGGTCGACGTACCCACCCTGGTGATCCACGGCGACGCCGACCAGGTGGTGCCCTTCGAAACCACCGGCAAGCTCGCCGCCGAGCTGATCCGCGGCGCCGAACTCAAGGTGTACGCCGGCGCACCCCACGGCTTCGCGGTGACCCACGCCGAGCAACTGAACCGCGACCTGCTGGCCTTCGTCGCCCGCTGAACCTTCCCGGGCGCCCTGCGCCCGGGCTTCTGACCCTGGTCCCGGAGGCCACATGCAACACGCCGATCTGATCCTGCACAACGGCAAGCTCCACACCGTCGATCCCGAGCGCCCCGAAGCGACCGCGGTCGCCATCAGGGACGGCGTCTTTATCGCCGTGGGCAGTGACAGCGACGTCATGGCCTATCGCGGCCCTGCCACCCAGGTGGTCGACCTGCGCGGGCGCCGCGCCATTCCCGGCCTCAACGACTCCCACCTGCACCTGATCCGCGGCGGTCTCAACTACAACCTGGAGCTGCGCTGGGAGGGCGTGCCCTCGCTGGCGGATGCCCTGCGCATGCTCAAGGACCAGGCCGAGCGCACCCCGGCGCCCCAGTGGGTGCGGGTGGTGGGCGGCTGGAACGAATTCCAGTTCGCCGAGCGCCGCCTGCCGACCCTGGACGAACTCAACCAGGCGGCGCCGGACACCCCGGTGTTCATTCTCCACCTCTACGACCGGGCGCTGCTCAATCGCGCCGCCCTGCGGGTCGTGGGCTACACCAGGGACACGCCCAATCCGCCAGGCGGCGAGATCCAGCGCGATGCCCGCGGCGAGCCCACCGGCATGCTCATCGCCCGGCCCAACGCCATGATCCTCTACGCCACCCTGGCCAAGGGGCCCAAGCTGCCGCTGGAATACCAGGTCAATTCCACCCGCCAGTTCATGCGCGAACTCAATCGCCTGGGGCTGACCAGCGCCATCGACGCCGGCGGCGGCTTCCAGAACTACCCGGACGACTATCAGGTGATCCAGGAACTGGCCGACGCCGACCAGCTCACCGTGCGCATCGCCTACAACCTCTTCACCCAGCGGCCCAAGGAAGAGCTGACCGACTTCAAGAACTGGACCAGCAGCGTCACCCTGCACCAGGGCACCGACTTCCTCCGCCACAACGGCGCCGGCGAGATGCTGGCCTTCTCGGCGGCCGACTTCGAGGACTTCCTCGAACCGCGCCCGGACCTGCCGCCCACCATGGAAGCCGATCTGGAACCCGTGGTGCGCCACCTGGTGGAGCAGCGCTGGCCGTTCCGCCTGCACGCCACCTACGACGAATCCATCTCGCGGATGCTCGACGTCTTCGAGAGGGTCAACCGCGACGTGCCCTTCAACGGCCTGCCCTGGTTCTTCGACCACGCCGAGACCATCAGCCCGCGCAACATCGAGCGGGTCAAGGCGCTCGGCGGCGGCATCGCCATCCAGGACCGCATGGCCTTCCAGGGCGAATACTTCGTCGACCGCTATGGCGCCCAGGCGGCCGAGCAGACCCCGCCGATCCAGCGGATGCTGGCCGAAGGCGTGCCGGTGGGTGCGGGGACCGACGCCACCCGCGTCTCCAGCTACAACCCCTGGACCTCGCTGTACTGGCTGGTCAGTGGTCGTACCGTCGGCGGTCTCGCGCTCTATCAGGAAGGTCTGCCACGGGCCACCGCGCTGCAGCTGTTCACCCAAGGCAGCGCCTGGTTCTCCTCGGAGCAGGGCAAGAAGGGCCAGCTGCGGGTGGGCCAGCTGGCCGACGTGGCGGTGCTCTCGGCGGACTTCTTCACGGTCGAGGAAGAGGCCATCAAGCACCTGGAGTCGGTGCTCACCGTGGTTGGTGGCCGCATCGTCCATGGCGCCGAGGAATTCGATCGTCTGGGTCCGCCGCCCTTGCCGGTCACCCCGGACTGGTCGCCGGTGGTCAAGGTGCCCGGTCACTGGAAACCCGGTGCGCCCCTGCAGGCCGCCGTGCATCAGTGCGCCGGTGCCTGTGCCGTGCATGGCCACGGCCATGAGCGGGCGCGCCAGAGCCGGGTGCCGGTGAGCGACTTCAGTGGCTTCTGGGGCGCCTTCGGCTGCTCCTGCTTCAGCTTCTGAGGAGCGCCGCCATGACCGCCGCCGCCGTGACTCCCAACGCCGCCTCGCCCTGGCAGCCGCTGCGCCAGCGCACCTTTCGCTGGTTGTGGCTGGCCAGCATCGCCTCCAACATCGGTACCTGGATGCACGAGGTGGGCGCCGGCTGGCTGATGACCTCGCTGTCCGCCAGCCCCCTGGCGGTGGCCCTGGTGCAGGTGGCGGGGGCGTTGCCGATGTTCCTACTGGCGCTGCCGGCCGGCGCCCTGGCCGACATCGTCGACCGGCGCCGCTATCTGCTCGGCGTGCAGCTGTGGATGGCCGCGGTGGCCCTGGCCCTGGCCGGCCTGACCCTGGCCGGCTGGATGACCGTACCGCTGCTGCTGGGCCTGACCCTGGCCATGGGCGTGGGCACCGCGCTGATGCTGCCGGCCTGGTCGGCGCTGACCCCCGAGCTGGTCGACAAGAGCGAGTTGCCCGCTGCCATCGCCCTGTCCAGCCTGGGCATGAACGTGGCCCGCGCCCTCGGCCCGGCCCTGGCCGGGGTGCTGGTCAGCCTGGCCGGTCCCTGGCTGACCTTCGCCCTCAATGCCGTCTCCTTTTTTGCCGTGATCGTCGCGCTCCTGACCTGGCGACGCCAACCTGCAGCCGCCGTGCTGCCCGCGGAGCGCCTGCTGGGCGCCGTCCGGGTCGGCTTCCGCTATGCCCGCAGCTCGCTCCAGCTGCAGGTGGTGCTGGCCCGGACCGCCGCGTTTTTCCTCGGCGCCAGTGCCGGCATGGCCCTGCTGCCCCTGCTGGTACGCCAGGCCCTGCAGGGCACCGCCCTGGATTTCGGCATCCTGCTCGGCTGTGTCGGCCTGGGCGCCATCGGCGGCGCCATGCTCCTGCCGCGCCTGCGTGAAAGACTCTCCAGCGACCTGCTGGTGGCCGGCGCCAGTGCCCTCTATGCGCTGGTCCTGCTCGGCCTGGCCTGGATCCGCGACTTCGCCTGGCTGTTGCCGGTGATGCTGGCCAGCGGCCTGGCCTGGATCGCCGTGCTCTCCAGCCTGCAGGTGGCCGCCCAGACCGCCGTACCCGCCTGGGTGCGCGCCCGCGCCCTGGCCGTCTATATCCTGGTGTTCTTCGGCACCAGCGCCCTGGGCGGCTTCCTCTGGGGCGCCCTGGCCAGTCATTTCTCCCTGAGCGTGGCGCTGAGCGCGGCGGCCGGGGTGCTGCTGGCCGGCATCGGGCTGACCTGGCGCCTGCGCCTGCCGGTCACCCCGGCGGCGGACATCGCGCCTTCGCTGCACTGGCCGGCGCCCATCCTCGACGACTCCCTGGACCGCGAGCGCGGCCCGGTGATGGTCACCCTGGAATACGACATCGCCCCCGAGCACGGCCCGGCCTTTCGCCAGGCCATGCAGGCGGTGGGCGCCATGCGCCGGCGCAACGGCGCCTTCTCCTGGGCGCTGCTGCAGGACAGCGCCGAGCCGCGCCGCTGGCAGGAATTCTTCTGCGACGAATCCTGGCTGGAACACCTGCGCCACCACCACCGCGTCACCCAGGGCGAACAGCGCCTGGAAGCGGCGGCGCGGCAGTACCAGACCCCCGGCGTACCCATCGCCATCCGCCATCTCCTGGGCGGCGCCTAGCGCAGCCCGTTACCTCATCAACCACCCCCCGAGGACTCCACCATGAGCAAGCCCTACAACCGTCTCGACAAGAACGATGCCGTCGTCCTGCTGATCGACCACCAGGCCGGTCTGATCTCCCTGGTGCAGGATTTCACCCCCAGCGACTTCAAGAACAACGTCCTGGCTCTGGCCAACAGCGCCAAGTTCTTTGGTCTGCCCACCATCCTCACCACCAGCTTCGAGCAGGGCCCCAACGGACCGCTGGTGCCCGAGCTGATCGAGCTGTTCCCCGAGGCGCCGTACATCGCCCGTCCCGGCCAGATCAACGCCTGGGACAACGAAGACTTCGTCGCCGCCATCAAGGCCACCGGCCGCAAGCAGCTGATCATCGCCGGCGTGGTGACCGACGTCTGCGTGGCCTTCCCGGCGCTGGCCGCCATCGCCGAAGGCTTCGACGTCTTCGTGGTGACCGATGCCTCCGGCACCTTCGACAAGACCGTGCAGCAGGCCGCCTGGGCACGCATGAGCGCCGCCGGCGTGCAGCTGATGAACTGGTTCAGCGTGGCCTGCGAACTGCACCGCGACTGGCGCAACGACATCGAGGGCCTGGGCGCGCTGCTGTCCAACCACATCCCCAACTACCGCAACCTGATGACCAGCTACGCCAAGCTGGCCGCCAAGTAAGGTAAACGAAGTCAGGCGCCTCTCCCGGCGCCTGACCTTCGCGGAGGGATGCCGTGAACCGCAACGACCTGCGCCGCATCGACCTGCACCTGCTGGTGGTGTTCGAAAGCCTGATGCACGAGCGCAACCTCACCCGCACCGCGGAAAAGCTCTTTCTTGGCCAGCCGGCCATCAGCGCCGCCCTGGTGCGCCTGCGACAGTTCTTCGACGATCCCCTGCTGGTGCGCAGCGGTCGCGCCATGGAGCCCACGCCGCGCGCCCTGGCCATTCTCGAACGGTTGCGTCCGGCCCTGGACGGCCTGTCCAATGCCTTGAGCGAGGTCGACGACTTCGACCCCGGCGCAAGTCGCGCGGTGTTTCGCCTGGGCATGTCCGACGACGTCGAGTGCGGCCTGCTGCCGCCGCTGCTGGCCCATCTGCGCGAGGTGGCGCCGCACTGCGTGCTGGTGGTGCGCAACGCCAACTTCCTGCTCCTGCCCGGGCTGCTGGCCAGTGGCGAGGTGTCCCTGGGCATCAGCTACACCACCCAGCTGCCGGCCAACGCCAAGTGCCGCACCCTGAGGCACATCCGCGCCCTGGTGGTCCGCGCCGACCGCGATCCCGCGCCCCTGACGCTGGACGACTACTGCGCCCGGCCCCATGTGCTGGTGTCCATGTCCGGCGATCTCTGCGGCAACATCGACGACGACCTGGCGCGCCTCGGCCGCAGTCGCAAGGTGGCCCTGGGCGTCCCCCACTTCAACGGCCTCGGCGCCCTGCTGGCCGGTAGCGAATTGCTCGCCACGGTGCCCGACTACGCCGCCCGGGCGCTGGCCGCCGGTGGCAGTCTGCGCCTCGAGGAACCGCCGTTTCCCATCGTCCCGGCCAAGCTGTCGTTGGTCTGGCGCGCGGCCCAGGACCAGGACCCGGGCGAGCGCTGGCTGCGCGGCGAGATCATCAGATTCATGGGCGAGAACCCCTAGCGCCGCGGCCATCAGCGTCGTCGATAAGCGCTATCCGCCGGTACGATTTATGGGGGAGGGGGTTGGCTTCTTAGGATGGCTCCATATTGTTTGGAGCCACTCCCATGAATCTCGCCGCCCTTCGTAATACCCTCCGCCTGCTGGCCTGCGCCGGCTTCCTCGCCCTGCTGGCCGGCTGCGCCAGCTCCCACAACGCCTACCTCAGGGATGGCAGCACGGCCTACCTGGTGCAGTGCAACGGGGTCTTCGGCAGCTGGTCCGGCTGCGCGGGCGAAGCCGCGGCGCGCTGCCCCACCGGCAGCTATCAGGTTCTCGCCCGCAACCACCTGGACGGCGCCAGCGAAGCCCAGGCCGAAGCCAGCGTCGCCGGCCAGTCCTACCCGGTGCGCAACCTGCTGGTGCAGTGCCAGGGCGAACAGCTGGCCTGGCGGGTGGGCAACTTCGTGCGCCAGCAGCCGGTCAGCGAGGGCTGAGGGTAGCTCCGCAGGCCGTCGAGCGTCCTGCCACGGCTGAACACCGGCTCGAATAACTCCCTCTCCCTCCGGGAGAGGGCTGGGGTGAGGGTACGCCCCGCACAACGACCTCACCCCTGGAAAAGGCTGCGCCGTTTTCCAAGCTACGGTTCAAATAGAGCTGAGCGCCTGCACGGCTAGCCCCCTCTCCCTCCGGGAGAGGGTTGGGGTGAGGGCGCTCCCCGCGCAACGGCGCCACCCCCGGAAAAGGCTGCGCCGTTTTCCAGGCTACGGTTCAAATAGAGCTGAACGCCTGCACGGCTAGCCCCCTCTCCCTCTGGGAGAGGGTTGGGGTGAGGGCGCTCCCCGCGCAACAACGTCACCCCTTTGAAAAGGCCGCGCCGTTTTCCAGGCTACGTTTCTGCGCGGGCTTTTAGGCGCGGCCGTACCGGCGGACCACCCGGCGGTCATTCCTCAAACATGCTCCAGGAAATTCAACAGCCTCCCACCAGGATCGCGGACAAAGAAGCGTCTCACGCCCCAGGGCTCCATCACCGGACCGTACTCCGGCACGTAGCCCGCGCCCTCCAATCGACGCAAGACCTCGTCCAGGTCATCGACCTC
Source organism: Pseudomonas oryzihabitans NBRC 102199 (assembly GCF_000730625.1). Classification (GTDB taxonomy): domain Bacteria; phylum Pseudomonadota; class Gammaproteobacteria; order Pseudomonadales; family Pseudomonadaceae; genus Chryseomonas; species Chryseomonas oryzihabitans. Next base: position 51,369 of record NZ_BBIT01000013.1, read on the forward strand.
CAGCGACAACTCCGGCACCGGCGTGCCCGAGCCACCTTCCATCGCGAAGCTGACCTGGGGAGTGGTCTGGCCGGCGCCGACGAAGGTCAGGATCCAGCCATGGTCCATAGCCAGCGTCAGCCCCAGCAGCTCACCGTAGAAGACCTTGGCGGCGGCCAATTGCGCGGTGGCGATGTTCGGTACGATGCGCGTGATCTGCATGGCTGAAATCTCCGGCGGTACGGGCCTGACAGCTTAGCAAGGGCCGCTGCCAGGCTGTCACTCGCGTCTCGCGGCGGCCGACCGATGCGCGACAGCTAATCCGCCAGCGCCTCTTCCAGTACCTTGAGAAATTCCCGGGTCGCCGGCGTCGGCAGGGGCGACCAGATGGCGTGGACGTTACGCTGGGGCGCATCGCTGACCGGCACCCGGGCCAGGCCGGCAAAGGTGCTGGCGATACTCTGGGGCACCAGGCCGATCGCCAGGCCGCGGCGGACGAAGCGCTCCAGCAACTGCATGTTGCCCGTCTCGAAACGCACCCGATGGGGCAGGCCCAGAGCGGCGAAGGCCTCGTCGGTTTGCCGCCGCGCGCCGCTGCCCGCGGGCAGGTCCACCAGCGGCAGATCCACCAGCTCGTGCAGCGACAGCCTTTCTCGCCCCGCCAGGCCGTGCGCGGCGGGCAGCACCGCCACCAGTTCCTCGCTGAGCAGCAGGCGGCTGTCCACCGCTTCCAGGGCCACCTGGCGCGACAGCCCGATCAGCGCGAAATCCAGTTGCCGCTCGCGCACCGCCGCCAGCAGCGTCTCGCTCTTGTCCTGGCGCAGGCGGATGTCCACCTGGGGATGACGGGCATGGAAGGTGGCCAGCAAGTCGACGATATCCAGGCGCGGCACCGAGGAGATCAGGCCCAGCGTCAGGGTGCCGCGAATGGCGCCGACCGCGGCGGCCACGTCCTGCTGCAAGCGCTCCACCGCCGCCAGCGCCTGGCGCGCATGGACCAGCAAGGCTTCGCCGGAGGGGGTAATGCGCACCTGGCGCGGCAGGCGCTCGAACAGGGTGGCGCCCAGCTCGGCTTCCAGGCGGGCGATTTGGTGACTGAGCGCCGACTGCACTACATGGCAACGCTCGGCGGCGCGGGTGAAGTGGCGCTCCTCGGCCAGGGCGACGGCGAATTCCAGCTGCTTGAGATTCATGGTGCTATCTTGAAATGAGATCAAAGCCATCTTAACGATTCATTTAACCGATAGCTGCCGTTGTCCGATACTGGCCAGCCCCTCTCTTGCCGGACCCCGCGGATGTCGAACCCCACGCCTCCTCTCAGCCGCTGGCTGACCCTGCTCATGGCCGTCGCCACCGGCATCGCCGTGGCCAGCAATTACTACAACCAACCGCTGCTGCACACCATCGCCCAGCGCTTCGACCTCAGCTACACCCAGGCCGGCAGCATCGTCACCACCGCCCAGCTCAGCTACGCCGCCGGACTCCTGCTGCTGGTGCCCCTGGGCGACCTGCTGGAACGCCGGCGACTGATCGTCACCATGAGCGTGATCGCCGCCGCCGGCCTGGCCCTGAGCGCCACCGCCACCAGTCTGACCTGGCTGCTGCTGGGCACCGCCATGACCGGGCTCTTCTCGGTGGTGGCCCAGGTGCTGGTGCCCTTCGCCGCGACCCTGGCCGCGCCGGAGCAGCGGGGCAGGGCGGTGGGCACGGTGATGAGCGGCCTCATCCTCGGCATCCTGCTGGCCCGCACCGTGGCCGGAGCGCTCTCGTCCCTGGGCGACTGGCGCACTGTCTATGCCGTGGCGGCCGGTCTGATGCTGGCCACCGCCCTGGCCCTGCGCCTGGCGCTGCCGCGCTATCAGCAGTCGGCGGGCCTGAGCTATCCGCGGCTGCTGGGGTCGGTGTTCGAGCTCTTGCGCGACGAGCCCCTGCACCGGCTGCGCACCCTGCTGGGGTGCCTGGGCTTCGCCGTCTTCGCGGTGTTCTGGACGCCGCTGGCCTTTCTGCTCGCCGCCGAACCCTATGGCTTCAGCGACGGCACCATCGGCCTGTTCGGTCTCGCCGGCGCCGTGGGCGCCCTGGCCGCCAACCTGGCCGGACGCATGGCCGACCAGGGCAAGGGCAGTCTCGCCACCAGCATCGGCCTGGCCTCCCTGACCCTGGCCTGGCTACCCCTGGCCTTCGCCCAGCAGTCGCTGGCGGCGCTGCTGGTCGGCATCCTGGTGCTGGATCTCGCCGTGCAGCTCAGCCACGTGAGCAACCAGAACGTGGTCTATCGGCTGCGCCCGGAAGCGCGCAGCCGCCTCAACGCCGGTTACATGACCGGCTACTTCCTCGGCGGCTCCCTGGGTTCGTTGCTGTCGGCGCGACTCTACGAACACTTCGGCTGGACCGGCGTGAGCCTGGCCGGGTGCCTGCTGGCGGCCACGGCGCTGGCGGTCTGGGGCCTGTTCCTCATGCGGCAGCGTCAGGCGCGGGCCTGAACGCCATCATCAGCGCGGTCGATGATCGCTATCCCGAGGGACGATTTCTAGGCGCGGGGTGGGCTGGCGACAATGAGTCCACACCCACCCGACACAGGTACTCGCCATGAAAGCCCTCACCGCCCTCTTCGCCGCCACCCTGCTCACCACCGCCATCGCCCAATCCGCCCAGGCCGAGGAAAGCGCCCTGCGCCCCCTGGGTTCGCTGATTGAAAAGCACCAGCAGCAGGATCGTACTCTGGCTGAAAACGGCGCCGATCGCAGTCTGCAGCCGTCGATCCAGCGCCAGCAACAGCGTCTCGACCCGCGCCGTGCCCTGGCCGAAAACGGTGCCGATCGCAGCCTGCAACCCTCGATCCAGCGCCAGCAACAGCGTCTCGACCCGCGCCGTGCCCTGGCTGAAAACGGCGCCGAGCGCAGTCTGCAGCCCTCGATCCAGCGCCAGCAGCAGCGCCTGGACGGCCAACGCCTGGCCGCCGACGGCGCCGAGCGGACCCTGCAGCAGTGGCCCCAGCGTCAACCGACCCGCGGCGCCGCGGCGTGAGTCGGCTGAACCGTCAGCCGGTCGCGCAGATAGTCCGAGAACAGCTGGACGATGCGCGCCGACTGACGATGTTGGGGATAGACCGCATAGACCGCCGCGCTGGGCAGGGCGAAGTCTTCCAGCACCTGTACCAGCGCCCCTGAGGCCAGCGCCGCGCCGATGATGAAGGTCGGCAGCACCGCGATGCCCTGACCGGCGATGGCCGCATCCCGCACCACCTCTCCGTTGTTGGCCCGGAGCTGACCCTGCATGGGCAGCACCAGCGGTTTGCCCCCACGCTGGAAGCGCCATTCCACCTGGCGACCATGGCCATAGAGCAGACAGCTGTGCTCGGCCAGATCCTCCGGCTGCAGCAGCGGCGGCGCCTTTTGTAGATAATCCGGACTGGCACAGGTCACCAGTTGCATCTCGGTCAGCCGCTTGGCGATCAGACTGGAGTCGGCCAGAGTGCCGATACGGATCGACATGTCATAGCCCTCCGCCAGCAGATCCACCGCCCGGTCATTGAGATCCAGCTCCAGGCGGATCTGCGGATAGGCTGAAAGAAAATCCGGCAGCAGGGGACTCAGGTGCAGGGTGCCAAAGGTCATCGGCGCACTGACCCGCAGCACCCCCTGGGGCACCGTCCGCCGGCTGGAGAGCAATTCCTCGGTGTCGTTGACGTCTTCGAGGATCTTGACCGCCCGCTCATAGAGCAGCATTCCCAGTTCGGTCGCCTGCAGGCGTCGCGTGGTGCGATTGAGCAGCCGCACCCCCAGGCTTTCCTCCAGTGCCATGGTCCGCCGGCTGACGAATTGCTTGGACAGCCCCAGCTTGTCGGCGGCGGCGGTGAAGCTGCCCTCGTTCAGGGTGGTGACGAACAGGCGCAGGTCTTCGAAATTCATGGCGGCATCCAGGCAGCGGGAGACGTTTGACGACGGTTGAATCGCCGTCATTGTGCCAAATCGCCTGGCGTCCAGTGTCAGCCAGGCCGCTGGCGAGCGCGCAAAGAAAACCCCCTCGCCACCTTGCGGTGGGGAGGGGGCTCTGGCCTTGGCCGTCGCTTAGACGTTGAAGCGGAAGTGCATGACATCACCGTCCTTGACGATGTAGTCCTTGCCTTCCAGGCGCCACTTGCCGGCTTCCTTGGCGCCGTTCTCGCCCTTGAAGGCGATGAAGTCGTCATAGGCCACCACTTCGGCGCGGATGAAGCCCTTTTCGAAGTCGGTGTGGATGGCGGCGGCCGACTGGGGCGCGGTGGCGCCGACGCGGACGGTCCAGGCGCGGACTTCCTTCACCCCGGCGGTGAAGTAGGTCTGCAGGTTGAGCAGTTCGTAGCCGGCGCGGATCACCCGGTTCAGGCCCGGCTCTTCCATGCCCATGGATTCGAGGAACATCTGCTTTTCCTCGTCGTCGTCCAGTTCGGCGATTTCCGCCTCGATCTTGTTGCACACCGGCACCACCACGGCGCCTTCTTCTTCGGCGATGGCACGGACCACGTCCAGGTGCGGGTTGTTCTCGAAGCCGTCTTCGGCGACGTTGGCGATGTACATCACCGGCTTGCTGGTCAGCAGGTGGAAGCTGCGCACCAGGCGCTTCTGCTCCTCGTCCAGGCCCTTCATCAGGCTGCGGGCGGGCTTGCCGGCCTCGAAGTGGGGAATCAGCTGTTCCAGCAGGGCCTTTTGCGCCAGGGCTTCCTTGTCACCGCCCTTGGCGTTGCGGGTCACGCGCTGCAGCTGCTTTTCGCAGCTGTCGAGGTCGGCGAAGATCAGCTCCAGGTCGATCACCTCGATGTCCCGCTTGGGGTCCACCGAGTTGGCCACGTGGATGACGTTCTCGTCTTCGAAGCAGCGCACCACGTGGGCGATGGCATCGGTCTCGCGGATGTTGGCGAGAAACTTGTTGCCCAGGCCTTCACCCTTGGAGGCACCCGCCACCAGGCCGGCGATGTCGACGAATTCCATGGTGGTGGGGATCACCCGCTCGGGTTTGACGATCTCCGCCAGGGCGTTCAGTCGCGCATCGGGCATGGGCACGATGCCGCTGTTGGGCTCGATGGTGCAGAAGGGGAAGTTTTCCGCCGCGATACCGGATTGGGTCAGGGCATTGAACAGGGTGGACTTGCCGACGTTGGGCAGGCCGACGATGCCGCAATTGAATCCCATGGTGTGTGTCCTCGCGGAAGAAAAGGAAGAGGGTAGGGTAGGTCAGGCCTTGCGGCTGTGCAGGCGTTGCATGGCGCGGGTCAGCTCGCCGTCCAGCAGCGCCGGTACCACCTCCAGGGCGGCCTCGATGCTGGTGTCGAGCAGGTCCTGCTCGCTGCGCGGTGCGCGGCCCAGCACGAAGTTGGAAACCAGGCTGGCATGGCCCGGATGGCCGATGCCCAGGCGCAGGCGCTGGAAGCCGTTCTGATTGCCGAGCTGGGCGATGATGTCGCGCAGCCCGTTGTGCCCGCCGTGGCCGCCGCCGGTCTTGAGGCGTGCGGTGCCGGGTGGCAGGTCGAGTTCGTCATGGGCCACCAGGATGGCCGCCGGCGGGATGCGGAAAAAGCCGGCGAGCGCCGCCACGGCCTGGCCGCTGCGGTTCATGTAGGTGGTGGGGATGAGCAGACGAACATCGTTGCCCGCGTGGCGAAAACGCCCCACGAGGCCGTGATACTTGCGGTCGACAGCCAGGCTCGCGCCCTGGGCGGCTGCCAGCCGCTCAACGAAAAGGGCCCCTGCATTGTGCCGGGTCTGGTCGTATTCGGGGCCCGGATTACCCAGGCCGACGATCAGTTGGACGGCAGTCATGTCAGGAGCCCTTCTCTTTCAGGCGTGCGAGAACTTACTCGGCAGCGCCTTCTTCGGCAGCGCCGTCAGCAGCTTCTTCACGGATGCGCGGCATGTGGATGCTGGCAACCGGCAGATCGCTGCCGTGGGCCAGGGACACCAGCTCGACGCCAGCCGGGACGTTCAGGTCGCTCAGGTGAACGATCTGGTCCAGCTCGACCTTGGCCATGTCGACTTCGATGAATTCCGGCAGGTCTTTCGGCAGGCAGGAAACTTCGACTTCGTTGATGGTGTGCAGGATCTCGCCACCTTGCTGCTTCACGCCCACGGAGGTTTCCTGGTTCATGAAGTGCAGGGGGACGTGGGCGGTCAGCTTCTGGCCGGCGATGACGCGCAGGAAGTCAGCGTGCATGACGTAGCCCTTGGAGGGATGACGCTGCAGGGCCTTGACCAGGACGCTTTCGTTGCTGCCACCGACCTTCAGGGTGATGACGCTGGCGAAAGCGGCTTCGCTTTCCAGCATCTTGGCCAGGTCTTTGCCGACCAGGGTGATGGAGGTCGGAGCCTTGTCGCCACCGTAGATCACGGCGGGAACGTTACCGGCATTACGACGCAGGCGGCGGCTCGCACCTTTCCCCAGGTCGGAACGCACTTCGGCATTCAGAGTGAAATCAACCATTGTGAATCTCCAGGATAAGGAATCGGCAGACCGAGACTTGCGACCAGTTCTACGGCCCTACCGACTAAAAAGCCCCGGTAGACCGTCACGGCCTTCCGGGGCGCTTCCAGAGCGGCTGTTCCTTAACGGAACATCGCGCTGATGGATTCTTCGTTGCTGATCCGGCGTACCGCCTCGGCCACCACCGGCGCGATGTCCAGTTGGCGGATACGGCTGCAGGCCTGAGCCGCGGCGGAAAGCGGAATGGTGTTGGTCACCACCAGCTCGTCCAGCACGGAGTTGTCGATGTTCTCGATGGCCCGACCCGACAGCACCGGGTGGGTGCAGTAGGCCAGGACCTTGGCGGCGCCGTGTTCCTTCAGGGCCTTGGCCGCGTGGCACAGGGTGCCGGCGGTATCGACCATGTCGTCGACCAGCACGCAGGTGCGGTCCTGGATGTCACCGATGATGTGCATCACTTCCGACTGGTTGGCCTTGGGACGACGCTTATCGATGATCGCCAGGTCCACACCCAGGCTCTTGGCCACGGCACGCGCACGCACCACGCCGCCGATGTCCGGGGAGACGATCATCAGATTTTCGAAACGCTGGTCTTCGATGTCATCCACCAGGGCGGGGGAGCCGTAGATGTTGTCCACGGGAATATCGAAGAAACCCTGGATCTGGTCGGCGTGCAGATCGACGGTGAGCACCCGATTGATGCCCACCACGGTCAGCATGTCGGCCACGACCTTGGCGGTGATGGCGACGCGCGCGGAACGCGGACGGCGATCCTGGCGCGCATAGCCGAAATAGGGGATGACTGCGGTGATACGAGTGGCCGAGGAGCGGCGGAAGGCGTCGGCCATCACCACCAGTTCCATCAGGTTGTCGTTGGTCGGCTCGCAGGTGGGCTGGATGATGAAGACATCCTTGCCCCGAACGTTCTCGTTGATTTCGACGCTGATCTCGCCATCGGAGAATTTTCCGACGGAGACGTCACCGAGAGGGATGTGCAGCTGGCGCACGATGCGCCGTGCCAGATCGGGGTTGGCGTTCCCCGTGAAGACCATCATCTTGGACACGCTGCAGTTCCTGCGGCTTGAGGTGGGTCTTGGAAGGAAAATGGCAGGGGCGGCTGGATTCGAACCAACGCATGGCAGGATCAAAACCTGCTGCCTTACCGCTTGGCGACGCCCCTGTATCTTGCAGAGTACTAGCTGTACTCATTCTCTGGTCAGACTTGCTAGCGCCCGGTGCAACATGGAAGTGTTGCTGCCTTTGGCTACGAAGCCTGGAAGTGATGCTGGTAGCTGGCTTGCTACTGTATCAGCTTCGGTCTTATTTGGAAAGCTTCCAAATATGCAACCTCCAGTGCCGGTTAATCTAGCTGAAACAAATTTGTTTAGCAAGATCAAAGCGTTACGAATTTCTGGGTAACGCCTTTCGACCGTACTCTGGCAGTCGTTTCGACCTGACCACTTGAGAACGGCGCAAACTTTAATGGCGGGAGTGTCCCGTGTCAACAGCGGATCTGAAAAAATTTCTGCTGTACTTACAGAGACTTGCGGCACGGCCACGAGATACCAGGGTTCCGGCGGTGCGACCGGGGTGAGCTTTTCGCCCACGCCCTCGGCGAAGGCGGCCTGGCCGCGGACGAACACCGGTACGTCGGCGCCCAGGCGCAGTCCCAGGGCCGCCAGGTCGTCGAGGCTGGCGCCCAGACCCCAGAGGTGATTTAGGCCGAGCAGGGTGGTGGCGGCATCCGAACTGCCTCCGCCGATGCCGCCGCCCATGGGCAGCCGCTTGGTCAGCCAGAGATCGGCGCCCTGCCGGGTACCGCTTTCCTGCTGCAGCAACCGGGCGGCGCGCAGGATGAGATTCTGCTCGGGGGCGACGCCCGGCAGGCCGTCGTGCAGCTGCAATTCGCCGTCGTCGCGTCCGGCAAAGCCCAGATCGTCGCCCCAGTCGAGAAACTGAAACAGCGTCTGCAGTTCGTGATACCCGTCCGCGCGGCGCCCGAGGATGTGCAGGAACAGATTGAGCTTGGCCGGCGCCGGCAGGGTGAAGGCGGGCGCTGGGGTCATTTGCCCAGCTCGCGCGGCTGCCAGGTCTTCACCACCAGGATGACTTCCAGGTCCTTGCCGGTGAGCTTGAGACGCTCGGGCAGGGTGTAGCCGTTCTGCTCGGTGTAGCGGGTGTATTCCACGGTCCAGCCGTCCTGCACCAGGCGCGCCAGGTGGCTGTCGGCGTCCAGGGTCAGCTGGCTGCGGCTGTCCGGGGCCGGCAGGCCGCGCACCCACCAGAGCAGGTGCGACACCGGCAGGCGCCAGCCGAGTTGCTGTTCCAGCAGGGCCTCGGGGGAATCGGCCTGATAGCTGCCCTGGCCGGAGACGTCGAGGGTGACGGCGCCCGGACGCCCGGTGAGGCGGGTGGCGCCGCGCCCCAGGGGGCCGGCCAGACGGATGTCGTAGTAGTCCTGGCGTTGCAGCCAGAACAGGGTGCCGCTGCCGGAATCGCGCGGCGCGCGGATGCCGACCTTGCCGTCGATCTGCCAACCGTCGAGGGCGGCAATACGTTTTTTATGGGCCTGCCACTGGGCGGCGTTGCCCTGGCCTTCCACGGCCTCCTGGCGAGAGGTGCTGGCGCAACCGGCCAGCAGGGCGAGCAGCAACAGGGTGAAGAGGGTACGCAGGCGGATCATCGGAGGGTTTCGCTTCCAGTCAGGCGTTTGAGGGTACTGCGCAGGATGGCGTCATCGGCGTCGGCGTCGAGGCCCACGCGCCAGACCTTGCGCGCTTCGCTGCGCTTGCCCTGGGCCCAGAGCACCTCGCCCAGGTGGGCCGCCACCTCGGCATCGGGGAAGCGTTCGTAGGCCTGGCGCAGATAGCGTTCGGCGTCGGCCAGCTGGCCCTGGCGATAGCGGATCCAGCCCATGCTGTCGAGGATCGCCGGATCGTCCGGACTCAGCTGGTGCGCCTTGTCGATCAGCTGGCGCGCCTCGGCCAGTCGCGGAGTGCGATCGGCCAGGGTGTAGCCGAGGGCGTTGAGCGCCATGGCGTTGTCGGGGTCGTGGGCGATGATATAGCGCAGATCGGCTTCCAGCTGACCGAGATCACCGCGCTTTTCCGCCAGCATGGAGCGGACATAGAGCAGATTCAGGTCGTTGGGATACTGCTGCAAGGCCTGCTGCACGGTCTGGTCGGCGAGGGCGGTCTGGTCGGCACTGGCCAGGCCTTCGACTTCCAGCAGATAGAGCGGCACGGCGTATTCGCTCTGGCGCTTGCGGGCGTCGGCCAGGCGCTGACGGGCCTCGGCGATGCGCCCACTGCCCAGCAGGATTTCCGCCTGGCGCTGCTGGGCGGCCAGGTAGTCGGTGCCCGGTCCGACCTGGGCGTATTCGGCCAGCGCCTGTTCGGGCTGGTCGAGTTCTTCGTAGCTGCGCCCCAGGTTGAGGTGCGCGGCGTCCACATGGCTGCCGCGCTCGAGCAGTTCCTTGAGATAGATCTGGGCTTCGCGCCAGGCCTGGGCTTCCAGGCAGACCAGCGCCAGGGAGAATCTGAGGTCGTCGTCGTCCGGGAACTGGGTGACCAGCTCGGCGAATTCGCGCTTGGCCTGGTCCAGGCGATCCAGCTCCACCAGCAGCCGGGCATGGGCCAGGCGCAGGCGGCGATCTTCCGGGTGCTGGCGGATGCCGGCTTCGAGCAGCGGCAGGGCCTCGGCGCTGCGGTCCTGGCTCTGCAGCAGGCGCGCGCGCAGGAGCAGCGGGGCGACTTCGCGCTTGGCCGCCGGATTGCGCTCCAGCAGTTTCAGCGCCTCGTCGGCGCGGCCGTCCTGCTGCAAGAGCAGCGCCTTGCCGAACAGCAGCTGGCCGTTGCGCGGATATTTGGCCAGCAGTCGATCGAAGCTCTTGAGCAGCCCGGCGCGGGTGGTCTCGTCGGTTTCCGCCGCGGACAGGGCGAGGAAATCGAAGTGGGTGTCGCCCTGGCCCTGGAGCACGCGCTCCATATAGGCCATGGATTCGTCGTAGCGCCCGGCGCGGGCCAGCATGATGGCGGCGGCGCGCTGGGCATCCAGGTTGTCGGGGGCGTTGCGCGCCCAGATCTGTGCGGTTTCCAGCGCCGGGGTATCGGCGCCCAGGTATTCGGCGATGCGGAAGGCGCGCTCGGCGACCCCTGGGTCCTGGGTCGACTTAGCCTGCTCGACATAGTTGGTCAGGGCGATGTCGAAACGGTTGCGCTGACCGGCCAGCTCGCCGACCAGCAGGTCATAGAGGGTGTCTTCGCGAAAGGAGCCGGCCGGTTGCGGCGTACTGGTCTTGGCGGTGGGCGGCGGGATGGCGGCGGCGGGCGTCGGCTGCCGGCCGAGGTTCTGGCAGCCGGCGAGCAGCAGGGCGGTCGTCAGCAGCGCGAGGTATCTGGTCATAGGGTCAGGGCGGCCTTTTTACAGTCGGTCCATCATGCCACAAGAGTCGCCGTGGCCGCGTCGCACATGCGGAGCGGCGGGCCGAGAAGTGCGGTGGTCGAGGCTGTTGACGCCTTTTGCCCGGCAAGATTCATTCGCCCAGGCTATGACGGCGATTGTCCGACGTCTCGTCGCTGCTGGTTGTCGCCACCGCCCGCGCGTAGGACAATGTTCGGCTTTCCCAATCCGTTCGACTGCTTGCGTCCATGGCCTTTCTCGCGCTCGGCATCAATCACAAGACCGCCTCGGTTGAGGTGCGCGAACGCGTGGCTTTCACTCCAGAGCAGACGGTCGAGGCCCTGCGCCAGCTGGAGCAGGCCACCCACAGTCGCGAAGCGGCGATTCTTTCCACCTGCAATCGCAGCGAACTCTACCTGGAGCTGGAGCCCAGCCTGGCGGACGCCGTGCTGGCCTGGCTCGCCCAGTACCACCGGGTGCCTCTGGAAGACCTGCGCGCCAGCATCTATCTGCACCAGGACGAAGCCGCGGTGCGCCACATGATGCGGGTGGCCGCCGGGCTGGACTCCATGGTGCTGGGCGAGCCGCAGATCCTTGGCCAGCTCAAGTCGGCCTATGCCGTGGCCCGCGAGGCCGGCACCGTGGGGCCGCTGCTAGGCCGCCTGTTCCAGGCCACCTTCAACACCGCCAAGGCGGTGCGCACCGACACGGCGATCGGCGAGAACCCGGTGTCGGTGGCCTTTGCCGCGGTCAGCCTGGCCAAGCAGATCTTCAGCGACCTCAGCCGCAGCCAGGCGTTGCTGATCGGCGCTGGCGAGACCATCACCCTGGTCGCCCGCCATCTGCACGAACAGGGCGTGCGCCGCATCGTCGTCGCCAACCGCACCCTGGAGCGCGCCAGCCACCTGGCCGAGGAATTCGGCGCCCATACCGTGCTCCTGGCCGACATTCCCGACGAACTGGTCAACAGCGACATCGTCATCAGTTCCACTGCCAGCCAGTTGCCCATCCTCGGCAAGGGCGCGGTGGAACGGGCGCTCAAGCAGCGTCGGCACAAGCCCATCTTCATGGTCGACATCGCCGTGCCGCGCGACATCGAGCCGGAGGTGAGCGAGCTGGAAGACGTCTACCTCTATACGGTGGACGACCTGCACGAGGTGGTGGCGGAAAATCTCAAGAGTCGCCAGGGCGCGGCCCAGGCCGCCGAGAAGCTGGTGCTGGCCGGGGTCGACGACTTCATGCAGCGGCTACGCGAGCGCGCCGCGGTGGACGTGGTCCGCGCCTATCGTCAGCAGGGCGAGCAGATCCGCGACGACGAACTGGCTCGCGCCCAGCGCCAGCTGGCCAATGGCGCCGATCCCCAGGAAGCCCTGGCCGCCCTGGCGCGCAGCCTCACCAACAAGCTGATGCACGCACCGAGCGTGCAGCTCAAGAAACTATCCGCCGAGGGACGCGTCGACGCGCTGACCCTGGCTCAGGAACTCTTCGCCCTCGACGAGGGTTTGGACAAGACATGAAGACCTCTCTGTTGCACAAGCTCGACGGTCTGCAGGACCGCTTCGAGGAGCTGACCGCGCTGTTGGGCGACGCCGAAGTCATCAGCGACCAGACCCAGTTCCGCGCCTATTCCAAGGAATACGCTGAACTCGAGCCGGTCAGCCAGGCGTTCACCGAATACCGCAAGGTGCAGGCCGACCTGGAGGGCGCCCAGGCGCTACTCAAGGACAGCGATCCGGATCTGCGCGAGATGGCCGAGGAAGAGGTCGGCACTGCCAAGGCGCGCCTGCAGGAACTGGAAGACGAGTTGCAGCGCATGATGCTGCCGCGCGATCCCAACGACGGCCGCAACGTCTTCCTGGAAATCCGCGCCGGTACCGGTGGCGACGAGGCGGCGATCTTTGCCGGCGATCTGTTCCGCATGTATTCGCGCTATGCCGAACGCCAGGGCTGGCGACTGGAAGTGCTCTCGGAAAACGAGGGCGAGCACGGCGGCTTCAAGGAGGTCATCGCCCGGGTCGAGGGCGACAACGTCTACGCCAAGCTCAAGTTCGAGTCCGGCGCGCACCGGGTGCAGCGGGTGCCGGAAACCGAATCCCAGGGCCGCATCCACACCTCGGCCTGTACCGTGGCGGTGCTGCCCGAGCCCGACGAGCAGCAGGCCATCGAGATCAATCCGGCCGATCTGCGCGTCGACACCTATCGCTCCTCCGGGGCGGGCGGTCAGCACGTCAACAAGACCGACTCCGCGGTGCGCATCACCCACCTGCCCACCGGCATCGTGGTGGAGTGCCAGGAGGAACGCTCCCAGCACAAGAACCGCGCCAAGGCCATGGCCTGGCTGTCGGCCAAGCTCAACGACCAGCAGGACGCGGCGGCGCACAAGGAAATGTCCGACACCCGCCGGCTGCTGGTGGGGTCGGGTGACCGCTCCGAGCGCATCCGTACCTACAACTTCCCCCAGGGGCGGGTGACCGATCACCGCATCAACCTGACCCTCTATTCTCTCAGCGAGGTGGTCAACGGCGACGTCCAGCAGGTCATCGATCCGCTGCTGCAGGAATACCAGGCCGACCAGCTGGCGGCCCTGGGAGACTAAGCCATGGCCACCATCGGCGCCCTGGTGCGCGAAAGCCAGTTGCCGGATTCGCCCAGCGCCCGCCTCGACGTGGAATTGCTGCTGGCGGCCGCCCTGGACAAGCCACGCAGCTACCTGCGCACCTGGCCGGAAAAGCTGGTGCCGCGCGAGGCCCTGGCACGGTTCCAGGCCGATCTCGAACGCCGCCGGCAGGGCGAGCCGGTGGCCTATATCCTCGGCCAGCAGGGCTTCTGGTCGCTGGACCTGGAGGTCAGCCCCGATACCCTGATCCCGCGTCCCGACACCGAGGTGCTGGTGGAAACCGCCCTGGCGCTGCCCCTGGCCGACGAGGTGCGGGTGCTGGATCTGGGCACGGGTACCGGCGCCATCGCCCTGGCCCTGGCCCATGAACGACCGCGCTGGCAGGTCAGCGGCGTGGATCGCATCCCGGCCGCAGTGGAGCTGGCGCAACGCAACGCCCAGCGCCTGCGGCTGGGCAACGTCGGCTTCCAGCAGAGTCACTGGTTCGCCGCCCTCGCCGGACAGCGTTTCGAGCTGATCGTCAGCAATCCGCCCTATATCGCCGGCAGCGATCGCCATCTCGACGAAGGCGATGTGCGCTTCGAGCCGCGCAGCGCCCTAGTGGCTGGCGCCGATGGCCTGGACGACATCCGCGAGCTGATCGCGGCGGCGCCCGCGCACCTGCAGCCGGGTGGCTGGCTGTGGCTGGAGCACGGCTTCGAGCAGGCCGCCGCGGTACGCGAACTGCTGGTGCGCCAGGGCTTCATCGAGGTCGAGAGTCGCCAGGACCTGGGTGGTCATGCGCGCATCAGCGGAGGCCGCTGGCCATGCTGAGCGATGGCGAACTGCTGCGCTACAGCCGGCAGATCTTGCTGGCCCAGGTGGATATCGCCGGACAATTGCGACTGAAGGACGCCAGGGTGCTCATCGTCGGCCTCGGCGGTCTGGGGTCGCCGGTGGCGCTCTACCTGGCTGCCGCCGGCGTCGGCGAATTGCACCTGGCCGACTTCGACCAGGTGGACCTGAGCAACCTGCAGCGCCAGGTGCTGCACGACGAGAGCCGCATCGGCCAGGGCAAGGTGGATTCCGCCCTGCAACGCCTGGCGGCGCTCAATCCGGAGGTACGCCTGGTGCCGCTGCGCGAGGCGCTGGACGCCGACAGCCTGGCGGCGCGCATCGCCGCGGTGGACCTGGTGCTGGACTGCTCGGACAACTTCACCACCCGCGCGGCCGTGAACGCCGCCTGCGTCGCCACCGGGCGGCCGCTGGTGAGTGGCGCGGCCATTCGCCTGGAAGGCCAGCTCAGCGTCTTCGATCCGCGTCGTGCCGACAGTCCCTGCTATCACTGCCTCTATGGCGAGGGCAGCGAAGCCGAGCTCAGTTGCAGCGAAGCCGGGGTGCTTGGTCCGGTGGTGGGCCTGGTGGGCAGTCTGCAGGCACTGGAAGCGCTCAAGTTGCTGGCCGGCTTCGGCGAGCCGCTGGTGGGACGGCTACTGCTGGTGGATGCCGCGGGCAGTCGCTTCCGCGAATTGCGCGTCCGGCGCGATCCGGGGTGCCCGGTGTGCGGCGCCCGCCATGGCTGAGGAGGCGCCGGTCGGGGTCTTCGACTCGGGCGTCGGCGGCCTGTCGGTGCTGGCCGAGATCCGCCAGCTGTTGCCAGCGGAAACCCTGCATTACATCGCCGACTGCGGCCATATCCCCTATGGGGAAAAGACCCCCGCCTTCATCCGCGAGCGCTGCCAGCTGATCGCGGCGCGGCTGCACGCCCAGGGTGCCAAGGCCCTGGTGGTGGCCTGCAACACCGCCACCGTGGCGGCGGTGGCCGATCTGCGCGAACGCTATCCCCGCTGGCCCATCGTCGGCATGGAGCCGGCGGTGAAGCCGGCGGCCGCCGCCACCCGCAATGGCCGGGTCGGGGTGCTGGCGACCACGGGTACGCTGCAGAGCGCCAAGTTCGCGGCCTTGCTGGACCGATTCGCCCTGGGCGTCCAGGTCGTGACCCAGCCCTGCCCGGGACTGGTGGAGCAGGTCGAGCGCGGCGATCTGCACGGCCCCGAGACCCGGCGCCTGCTGCAGGGTTTTCTCGAGCCGCTGCTGACGGCAGAGTGCGACACCCTGATCCTGGGGTGCACCCACTACCCCTTCCTGCGCCCCTTGCTGGCCGAACTGGTGCCGCCAGAAATCATCCTGGTGGACACCGGCGCCGCCGTGGCCCGACGCCTGCAGAGTCTGCTGGCGCGGGACGCGCGCCTGGCCCGTGGACCCGCCGGCCCGACGCGGATCTGGACGTCCGGCGAGCCCGCCGACCTGGAGGCGGTACTGCCGCAACTCTGGCCGGCAGGTGCCGAGGTAAAGGCGTTCGTCTGACTTTTCTGCCCGGGTTTTGCTCGCCAAATGCCTGTCCAGCGACTAGCATCCGACCTTGTAGGTAAAAATGTCCCAGCCTGTGAACACCTTCACGACTTAGGGGTCAATGCTGGCGGTTCGTAAAAACTAGAAACATCCATAAGGGCACTCTCATGAACAAATTGCTTTCCCTCGCAGTAGCCGCCGCGCTTTCGCTGGGTGGCGTGGCAGCGGCACAGGCTGTGGAAATCACCGGGGCGGTCGGCGCCACCAGCCAGAGCGGCATGACCTACCGCATCGGTGCCGGCTGGAGCTGGGACAAGAGCTGGTGGCAGAGCTCCACCGGCCGCCTGACCGGTTACTGGGATGCGGGCTACACCTACTGGGAAGGTGACAACGGCCATTCTTCCGACCAGCATTCGCTGTCCTTCGCCCCGGTGTTCGTCTACGAATTCGGCCAGGGCCAGGTGAAGCCCTTCGTCGAGGCCGGTATCGGCGTCTCGGTCTTCTCCAGCACCAAGGTCGGCGAACAGGACCTGGGTTCGGCCTTCAACTTCGAAGACCGCATCGGCCTGGGCCTGAAGTTCGGCGACACCCAGCGCGTCGGCATCCGCGCGACCCACTATTCCAACGCCGGCATCAAGCAGCCCAACGATGGCATCGAGTCCTATGCGCTGTTCTACAGCCATACCCTCTGATCCAGGGCTGCTATGAAAAAAGCCGGACCTAGTCCGGCTTTTTCGTTTCCGTCTTGCGCGCCATGCCGCGGTAGGCGGCCAGGGCGCGCTGGCGACTCTCGCCCAGGTCCACCAGCGGCGTCAGGTAGCGGCCCCCGGGGGTGTGCACGGCCTTGCCCTTGAGGTCGGCTAGCTCCGGTATCCAGGTGCGCACATAATCGCCCCGGGCATCGATCTTGAGCGCCTGGGTATGGGGATTGAACACCCGGAAATAGGGCACCGAATCGGTCCCGGTGGAGGCGCTCCACTGCCAGCCGCCGTTGTTAGAGGCCAGGTCGCCGTCGATGAGGTGCTGCATGAACCAGCGTTCACCTTCACGCCAGTCGATCAGCAGATTCTTGCAGAGAAACATGGCGGTCAGCATGCGCATGCGATTGTGCATCCAGCCGGTCTGCAGGAGCTGGCGCATGGCGGCATCGATGATGGGAATCCCGGTGCGCCCCTGCTGCCAGGCGTCGAGGCCTTCGCGGTCGTTACGCCAGGGCAGGGCGGCCAGGTCCCGGTTGAACGGCTGGTGCCGCGAAACCCAGGGATAGCCCACCAGTACGTGGCGATAGAATTCGCGCCAGAGCAACTCGGTGATCCAGGTGGCCGCTCCCTGCTTGCCACCGCTAAGCAGGCCGTCATTGGCGCGGACCGCCGCCTGCAGGCACTGCCGGGGCGTCAGCACGCCGGCGTTGAGGTAGGCGGACAACTGGCTGGTACCGGGTGTGGAGGGAATGTCCCGCGCCTGGTGATAGTCCTCCAGGTCGTCCTGGATAAAGGCCTGCAGACGCTGCAGGCCGGCCTCTTCACCGGCCGGCCACAGCTGTTGCACCTCGGGCGAGATGGCCGCAAAGCCGGCGACCGAGGTGGGCAGGTCATCCGCCTGGACCAGACTTTTCTTCTGCTTGCCGGGAGCGGGCAGGGGCGTCGGCAGACCGGTTTCCAGGCGTGCCAGGCAGGTCTTCCTGAACTGGCCGAAGACCTTGAAATAGCCGCCGCTCTTGGTCAGCACCGTACCCGGCGCGAACAGCGTCTGGTCCAGATAGCGATGGGCCGTCAGCCCCGCCGCTTCGAAGGCTTCAGCCACGGCGTCGTCGCGCGCGGCTTCGTTGACCCCGTATTCGTCATTGAAGTGCAGGTGTTCGAGGTCCAGTTCCCTGGCCAGCTCAAGCAGTACCTGGGGCGCCTGTTTCCAGCGCTCGGCGCTACGCACCAGCAAGGGAATACCGAGAGAACCGAGCGTCTTGCCCAGTTCGGCGAGATTGCGCAGCCAGAAATCGACCTTGACCGCCGCCTCGTCATGTTCCTGCCACTGGGCAGGACTCAGCAGGAAGACGGCCACCACCGGACCCTGTTCGGCGGCGGCGTGGAGAGCGGGATGATCGAGGGTGCGCAGGTCGGTACGAAACCAGACGAGCTGACTCATGCGTGGCGTTCCTGGCGCAGGAGGCCGGCACTCTGCAGGCGGTCGAAGGCCTCCCCCGGGCTGCGCGCCGGTGCGGCATCGGCGGTGAGGGATTCGCCCAGAGCGCCCAGGGTCAGGCAGGGGCGGGCATGGCGGTTGGCGAAGGTCTGCAGCTGGCGGCGCAGCTCGCTGTCGGGTCGACTGTCACGGCAGAGCACCAGCGCCCGGGGCTCCAGCTGCTCGACCAGGCGATCCAGATTGCCCGCGGGGACCGCCCATTCCACGATCTCGACCGGGCACTCGGCGGTGCTGATCAGCCAGGCGCAGAGCCACAGGGACACATTCATCGGCGTGTCGTCGAGATTGAGCAGCACCAGGGGGGCGCCTCTCAGGCTGTGCTGGCTGTGGTAGATCCGCGCGCCCAGCTTGCTGCGCAGCCAGGACTGGAAGAACACCTGTTGCAAGCGGCCATCGTCGGTGGCCTGGCTCAGGCGCTCCAGTTCCCGCAGCAGCGGCCAGAGCAACTGGTCCAGCAGCACCCGCGGGGGATAGAGCGAGGCGGCGCGATTGTAGGCTTCGTCCAGGGCGCGCGAGGCCAGCCGGCCGATGGCGTCCATCATCTCCTGATGGATGCCCTGCCAAGGCGTGTCGCTAGGTACCGCGGCGGGCCGCTGTTCGTCGAGCAGTCCCTTGACCTGG
The DNA here is from genome assembly GCF_000730625.1 of Pseudomonas oryzihabitans NBRC 102199. Classification (GTDB taxonomy): domain Bacteria; phylum Pseudomonadota; class Gammaproteobacteria; order Pseudomonadales; family Pseudomonadaceae; genus Chryseomonas; species Chryseomonas oryzihabitans. The sequence goes on from NZ_BBIT01000013.1 coordinate 69,973, forward strand.
CTGACCGCCACGCCGCGGGCGATCCAGGCGAGGATCTGCTGCACCCGGACCACATGGGCCTCGCTGTACAGCCGATGGCCCTTGGGGGTGCGCTTGGGCACCAGCAAGCCATAGCGCCGCTCCCAGGCCCTCAACGTCACGGCGTTCACGCCGGTGCGCCGGGCGATTTCCCGGATGGGCAGCCAGCCCTCATGGAGAGCGGACTGGTAGTCCTGCTCTTCGGCGTTGGACGACGAAGGCAAGGGAGAGGCGCTAGATGGCATTTCGCAGACTCAGGCGTTCGGGGTGCGGTTGGAGATAGGCCTGCTCGTTCACATAACGATCCGGATGCTGGCGGAAGTGGTGCTTGAGCAGCGTCAGGGGCACGACCAGAGGAACGACGCCCTCGTGGTACTGCTCGATGAGCTGTTGCATTTCCTGCTTCTCGCTGTCGCTCAGGACCCGACGCAGATAACCGAATAGATGATAGAGCACATTGCAGTGAGTACCACGGGTAGCGCACTTTTTCAGTGCAGCCATCAGGCCACTGAAATACTCCTGTCCCAGCTCGTCCAGATTGCGCTGGCCGATGCTGCCGACCAACTGACCAAGCGCCCGGGCCCGGTGGGCATCATGGGCCATGAGTTGGTACTTGTAGCGCGAATGATAGGACAGCAGGGCACGTGCCGTCAGGCCTTGTTGCATGAGCTGCAGCCAATGAGCGTGGGCGAAGACGCGGGTGACGAAGTTTTCCCGCAGCACCGGATCATTCAGGCGCCCGGCTTCTTCCACCGGCAAGTCCGGTCGTAGACGCATGATGGCGGCGGCGAACAGGCCGCGACCGTCGGTTTCGCTGCCCTGGCCATTGGCGTGATAGACCTTGACCCTTTCCATGCCACAGGAAGGCGATTTCTGCATGAAGATGAAGCCGGACAGGTCGGTGAGCTCGCCCGCCATCTTTTCCCCGTAGCGGGTCAGGGCGGCGGTCACGTCCAGGCTGGGATCGACGGTGCCCACCGCGCGCGGCGCCTGGGAGTCGCCCACCAGGCGGATGGGTTCGCGGGGCGTGCCGAGGCCGATGGCCATTTCCGGGCAGACCCGGACGAAGTCGAAGTGCTCGGCGAAGGTCTGGCTGCAGAGCCGGGATTCCTTGTGTCCACCGTTATAGCGGACTTCGTCACCCAGCAGGCAGGCACTGATGCCCAGGCGCGGGCGGGGCAGGCTGGAGGAGGAGTTGGCAAGCATGGAGATCCCCTGTCGTGTATTTTCTTGTACAAGGTTTTCCTGTTTGTACAAGTTTGGTGCAACTTTCGACAGGGGGCTGCGGCAAAAGATTCGCCGCAGGTTACAGACGGCGTGCGCTTCGTCGCTTAATCCAGACTGCTCAGGAGCTGCTGCGCAGCCTCATGACCACTCAACCAGGCCCCTTCCACCCGCCCGCTGGAGCACCAGTCGCCACAGACGAAGACGCCCATGTCGGGGTCGGCCAGGGCGCCCCACTGGTGAGGTTGCGCGGGGCGTGCATAGAGCCAGCGATGGGCCAGGGTAAAGGCCGGCGCCGGCAGCGGACAGCCGATCAGCTCGGCGAAGGCGCCGTGCAGACGTTCGATCACCGCGTCCTTGGAGGCATCGATGTGCGCCTTGCTCCAGGCGCTGGTGGCGTGCAGCACCCAGGTGTCCAGGGTGGTGTCGCGCCCGGGCTTGCAGCGATTGCGCGCCAGCCAGTCCAGTTCGCTGCCCTGCACGAAGCAGCCTTCCACCGGGGTCTGCAGGGGCGTGGCGAAGGCCAGGGCCACCGACCAGGTCGGTTCCATGCTGACGCCGGCCACGGTGGCCGCCAGCTTGGGCACGCTGGAGAGCAGGGCGGTGGCCTGGGGCGCCGGCATGGCGATGACGACCTGGGCGAAGGGGCCGTGGGTCTCGCCGCTGGCGTCCAGCAGGTGCCAGTGCTGGGCGCCGCGAAAGACCTCGGTGATGCGGCAGTCGAAGGTGACCGGCAGATCGGCCAGCAGGTGGCGGGTGATGGCGCTCATGCGCGGCACCCCGACCCAGCGCGGCTGCTCGTCCTGGGAGGGACTCAGGCGCCCGTCGCGATACTGGTAGAGCACCGGATTCCATTCGGCCGCGCAACCGGCTCGCCGCCATTCGTTGAGGGCGTCGATGAAGCGCCGGTCGCGGGCGGTGAAATACTGGGCGCCCAGGTCCAGGGCACCGGCTTCGCTGCGCTTGCTGGCCATGCGGCCGCCGCTGCCGCGGCTCTTGTCGAAGATCTGGACCTGCTGCCCGGCGCGAATCAGCGTCTGGGCCGCGGCAAGTCCGGCTATTCCTGCGCCAACGATGGCGATGGGGGCAGTCATGATGGACCTCGCTTGTCTGACGATTCGCCCTTGTCGAACGTTTGCGCGCGCAAGGGCTCTACGGCTACGACTGGCAACCGTTCTGGATCTTTCGACCCACGACCATACCAAACAATCCTCTTCCCTTCGTTCAGATGCATACGGGCGGCAGGGCAATACGAGAAGGAAGTGACGACATGCATATCCTGCTGACAGGTGGCACCGGATTGATCGGCCGCGCGCTGTGCCGCCAATGGGCGGCTGCCGGGCACCAGCTCACCGTGCTCAGCCGCGACCCGGCGCGGGTAGCGCGCGAATGCGGACCCGGCGTGCGCGGCATCGCCCAGCTGGACGCGCTGGGCGACGAGCAGCTGGACGCGGTGGTCAACCTGGCCGGCGCGCCCATCGCCGACAAGCCCTGGACCCGCAGTCGCAAGGCCGAACTCTGGCAGAGCCGCATCGGCACCACCGAGCGCCTGATCGAGTGGCTGCGCGGGCGCCCGCAGAAACCCGCGGTCCTGCTCTCCGGCTCGGCCACCGGCTTCTATGGCGACAGCGGCGAAAAACCGGTGAGCGAGGCCGACAGCCTGGCCGGCCCCGACTTCGCTGGCGAGCTGTGCCTGGCCTGGGAGCAGATCGCCAACGAGGCCGAGCAACTGGGCATCCGCGTGGTCAACCTGCGCACCGGCCTGGTACTGGCCGCCGACGACGGCTTTCTGCTGCGCCTGCTGCCGCCCTTCCGCTTCGGCCTGGGCGCGCGCCTGGGCAATGGACGCCAATGGATGCCCTGGATTCATTTACAGGATCAAATCGGGGCCATCGATTTTCTTCTCAACCGAAGCGACGCCCAGGGTCCCTATAATCTCTGTGCCCCCCAGCCGGTCCGCAACCGCGAGTTCACCGAAGCGCTGGGGCGGGCCTTGCGGCGCCCGGCGCGATTGCTGATTCCCGCCTTCGCCCTGCGCCTGATGGGAGAGCTGTCCATCCTCCTGCTGGGTGGTCAGCGCGCCCGACCCGAGCGCCTGCTCGCGGCCGGGTATGTCTTTCGCTATCCCGAGCTGGACGCGGCCCTGGCCGACCTGCTCGCTGCCAAGGATTCACGATGACTACCAACGCTCTGCTGCTCGCCAACCTGGGTTCGCCCGATTCGCCCCACGTCCCCGACGTGAAGCGCTATCTGAACCAGTTCCTGATGGACCCCTATGTGGTCGATCTGCCCTGGCCGCTGCGCCGTCTGCTGGTGTCCCTGGTGCTGATCAAGCGACCCGCCGCCTCGGCCGAGGCCTATGAGTCGATCTGGTGGGACGACGGCTCGCCGCTGATCGTGCTCAGCCGCCGCCTGCAAGAGGCCGTGCGGCCCCTCTGGCGCCACGGTCCGGTGGAGTTGTGCATGAGATACGGCGAGCCCTCGGTGGAATCGGTGCTCAAGCGCCTGGCCAGCCAGGGCATCCGCGAAGTGACCTATGCGCCGCTCTATCCGCAGTTCGCCGACAGCACCACCACCACCGCCATCGTCGAGGCACGGCGGGTGATCGAGGCCCACCAGCTGCCGCTGACGCTGAAGATCCTGCCGCCCTTCTACGACCGTCCGGAATACCAGGCGGCGCTGGCGGCCAGCGTCGAGCCCTATCTCGAGGAGCCCTACGACCACCTGTTGCTGTCCTTCCACGGCCTGCCCGAGCGGCACATCCGCAAGCTGGTCAAGGATCGCAGCCACGACCTGCGCGCGCCCGACAGCAGCAAGGTCAGCGCCAAGGCCCTGGCCGTCTGCTATCGCAGCCAGTGCCAGCGCACCGCCGAGCTGGTGGCCCGGCGCCTGGGCATTCCCGATGGCAAGTGGTCGGTGTCCTTCCAGTCACGGCTGGGCAAGGACAAGTGGATCGAGCCCTACACCGAGGCGCGGCTGGACGAGCTGGCCAAGGCCGGCGTGAAGCGCCTGCTGGTGATGTGCCCGGCCTTTGTCGCCGACTGCATCGAGACACTGGAAGAGATCGGCGATCGCGGGCGCGAGCAGTTCATCGAAGCCGGTGGCCGGGAGCTGGTGCTGATCCCCTGCGTCAACGACAACCCGGCCTGGGCGCAGGCGCTGGTGGAACTGTGCGAAGAGGTGGCGGAGCTGCCGCCGCAGCCCATCGAGCAACCCAAGATGCCGGCCTAGGCCGGCATCTGGAGGGGTGCCGTCAGAGCAGCGGACGCTCAGGCGGCTCGGCGTCCTTCTTCCAGGCGTTGTGCCCGGGCAGGACCAGGTTGAGGCCGATGGCGATCAGGCCGCAGAGGGAGATGCCCTTGAGGCCGATCTCGCCGTTGCCGAAGACGATGCCGCCGATGCCGAACACCAGGGTCACCGAGACGATCACCAGGTTGCGCGCCTCGGACAGATCCACCTGATGGCGGATCAGGATGTTCAGCCCCACCACCGCGATGGAGCCGAACAGCAGGCAGAGAATGCCGCCCATGACCGGCACCGGTATGGTCTGCAGCGCCGCGCCGAACTTGCCGACGAAAGCCAGCACCATGGCGAAGCCCGCCGCCCACAGCATGACCCGCGGATTGTGGTTCTTGGTCAGCATCACCGCGCCGGTCACCTCGGCGTAGGTGGTGTTGGGCGGTCCGCCGAACAGGCCGGCGGAGGAGGTGGCCAGGCCGTCACCCAGCAGGGTGCGGTGCAGACCGGGTTGCTTGAGGTAGTTCTTGCCGGTCACCCCGCCCACCGCTATCACCCCGCCGACATGCTCGATGGCCGGCGCCAGGGCCACCGGGACCATGAACAGGATGGCGCCCCAGTGGAATTCCGGTGCGACGAAGGCCGGGATCGCCAGCCAGGGCGCAGCGCCGATGCCCTCGGTATGGACGATGCCGAAGACGAAGGCCAGCGCGTAGCCGACGAAGACCCCGGCGAGGATCGGCACAAGGCGGAACATGCCCTTGCCGTAGATGGCCACCAGCAGGGTGGTGACCAGCGCCGGCATGGAGATCATCATCGCCGTGGCATAGGGCACCAGCTGGGCGCTGCCGTCACCGGCCTTGCCCATGGCCATGTTGGCCGCCACCGGCGATAGGCCCAGGCCGATGGAAATGATCACCGGGGCGATCACCACCGGCGGCAGCAGGCGGTCGATGAAGCCCACGCCACGCAGCTTCACCGCCAGCCCCAGGAAGGTGTAGACGAAGCCGGCCGCCACCACGCCGCCCAGCACCGCCGGCAGGCCGAATTCGGCCTTGGCGGCGATGATCGGGGCGATGAAGGCAAAGCTCGATGCCAGGAACACCGGGACCTGACGGCCGGTGACCAGATGGAACAGCAGGGTGCCGAAGCCTGCGGTGAAGAGGGCCACATTGGGGTCCATGCCGGTGATCAGTGGCATCAGCACCAGGGCGCCAAAGGCCACGAAGAGCATCTGGGCGCCGACCAAGATCTCCCGCCAGAGCGGTTCCCGCGCGGTCACGCTCAGGCGTCCTTCTGCTTGGTGCCGAAGATCTTGTCACCGGCATCGCCCAGGCCCGGCAGGATGTAGCCATGCTCGTTGAGGCGCTCGTCGATGGAGGCGGTGTAGAGGCGCACGTCCGGATGGGCTTGCTCGACCGCGGCGATGCCCTCGGGCGCCGCGACCAGCACTAGGGCGCGGATCTCCTTGGCCCCGGCCTTCTTCAGCAGATCGATGGTGGCGATCAGGGAGCCGCCGGTGGCCAGCATGGGATCGATGATCATGGCCAGGCGCTGGTCCAGTTCACCCACCAGCTTTTCCAAGTAGGTGTGGGCCTGCAGGGTGGATTCGTTGCGGGCGAGGCCGACCACGCTGACCCGGGCGCTGGGGATCAGGCTGAGCACGCCGTCGAGCATGCCGATGCCGGCGCGCAGGATGGGCACCACGGTGACCTTCTTGCCGGAGATCTTTTCCACCTTGACGGTGCCGCACCAGCCCTCGATGTCCACCTCTTCCACCGGTAGGTCCTTGGTCGCCTCGTAGGTCAGCAGGGCACCGACTTCCTGGGCCAGTTCACGGAAGTTTTTGGTGCTGATGTCGGCGCGCCGCATCAGACCGAGCTTGTGACGGATGAGCGGGTGGCGGATTTCGTGGACGGGCATGGGATTCTCCAGAGACGGTAGGGCAGCGGATCGAGGGCGGTTTCGGTACGACCGGCGGCCCGAAGGCCTGCCGCAGGAAGGGCAGGCGCACAAAAAAACCGCGGTACATTAAAGCATCCGGCTCGAGGTGGGCAGTACCCTGCGACAATAGTAGCCGCCTGGCGGCGCTTGAGATCGGTCCGCGGTGTCTGTACCTTTGCCGCCTTTTATCCGCGCCAACCACCCCGCAGGCGCCCCGTCCCCCGGAGAAGCCCCATGTCCGCCGATCTCGCCCACATCCGCCAGGTCATGCAGGAAGCCGATTGCCTGTATGACGAAGCCCAGGTCGAAGCGGCCATCGACCGGATCGCCGCGGCCATCACCGCCGATCTCGCCGAGCGCAATCCAGTGGTCTTCTGCGTCATGAATGGCGGCCTGATCCTGACCGGCAAGCTGGCCACCCGGCTGAATTTCCCGCTGGAAATGTCCTATCTGCACGCCACACGCTATCGCAACGAGACCACTGGCGGCGAGCTGTTCTGGAAGGCCAAGCCCGAGGTGTCCTTCATCGATCGCGACGTCCTGATCGTCGACGACATCTTCGACGAGGGCCACACCCTCAAGGCCATCATCGACTTCTGCCGCCATGCCGGCGCCCGCGAGGTCCATACCGCGGTGCTGATCGACAAGACCCACGACCGCAAGGTCAAGGGCCTGCAAGCCACCTATGTCGGCCTGCCCTGCATCGATCGCTACATCTTCGGCTACGGCATGGACTACAAGGGCTACTGGCGCAATGCCCCCGGCATCTACGCCGTGAAGGGACTGTGACCGCCCGGCTGTTCGATCAGGCGCTGTTCGCCGACCTGCTCCGGCAGGCGGCGGCCAGTCCGCGCCGCCGTGCCCATCACAACCTGCACGCCATGGACGAGCCCTGCCACCGCCTGGTGGTGGGCATGTGCGAGGACAGCTACATCCCGCCCCATCGCCACCTGGATCCGCACAAGTCCGAGAGTCTGCTGGTGCTGCAGGGCCGACTCGGGCTGTTGACCTTCAGCGAAGAAGGGCAGGTGCTGCTGCGCCGCGAGTTGTCCCAGCGCGCCGGTTGCCCGGGCGTCGATCTCGCCCCCGGGCACTACCATGCGCTGGTTGCCCTGGAGGGCGACTGCCTGTTCTTCGAATGCAAGGCCGGGCCCTTCGTGCCTCTGGGCGAGGGTGAGCGACCAGGCTGGGCACCGCTGGAAGGCGCCGCCGATGCCGAGCGCTATCGCCGCTGGATGCGCGCTCAATTCGATTGAACTTTTGATCGGGGTCGCGGTATTGCCCTGGCTTTGTCACTGGCGGGCAGGCGAGGGGCGGGGTTAGAATCGGCCCTCTTTTCTCCAAAGAATCCCCCAGCACAGGTAGCCAAAGGATGCGCAAGGATAAAAAGCAGGTCATCGGTGAAGAGATCAGCGACGAGCAGATCAAGCTGTTTCTCGCGGTCGAGCCGGCGGACGATACCCCCGCGTCTCTGCACAAGCTGGTCAAGGCCTATCGCGGTCTGCGTCCGGACGATTTCGAGCGCTTCGTCGGCTTCTTCGTCGAGGCCGGCTACGATCTGGATGCCCGTAACGATCAGGGTGAAGACTTCATCGAGCTGATCCGCAGCCATCGCCAGGCCGAGCCCTATATCGACGCCCTGCGCGCCGCGCACGCCTGATCTGCCGCAGGCAAAAAGAAACCCCGCCAAGGCGGGGTTTCTTTTTGCCTGGAGTTTGGGCCGCCTGGGCGGCCCGCACTTCATCAGGCTTCGCGGTTGCGGGTCAGCAGCGCGGGCTTCTCGCTGCGCGGCCGGCTCGGCAGGTCTTCCAGCTGCTCCAGGGTAGGCAGGCGGTCGGCACGCGACGGCTTGTGCACGATCTTCGGTTGCGGCTTGCTCGATGCCCGCTCTTCCTGGGCATAGGCACGCGGCTCGCTGGGTGCGGCCTCGTAGGGGCGGGCGGCGCGGGGCTGGCCATTCTGGCCACGGCGCTTGCCGGGCTGCTGCTGTTGCTGGCCACGCTGGGCGCGGGCAGCGCCCTGGCCCTGGCCTTGACCCTGACGGGGCTGCTGACCATTGCTGCTCGCGGCTGCCGGACGGGCACCGTTGCCGCCGTTGCCACGGCGCTGGCCGTTGCGACCCTTGCCCTGGTAGGGGCTGACGTAGTCGACGCTGTTGCCGAAGTTGTCGTAATCGTCGTCCAGGAACTCTTCCGGATCGCGATTGCGCGGCTGCTGGGCCGCGGCCTGGCCGGGTTGCGCATTGGCTGACCGGCGTCGTCGCGATCACGGCGGTCGCGACGATTGCGGGTACGGCCCTTGCGCTCGCCCTGGGGCTGGGCACCGGACTGCTCGCCACTGGCGGCCTTGCCCTGGCCCTGATTCTGGCCTTTGCCTTCGCTGCGCGCCGGCTTGTCAGCCTTCTTCTGGCGATTCTGCTGCGGCTTGCCACGCGGCTCGCGCGGGGCGCGCACTTCCGGCTGCTCCGGCGGCACGGACTGCGGATCGAAGCCCTGCATGTCGCCGTCGGGGATGCTCTGCTTGGTCAGACGCTCGATGGCCTTGAGCAGCTTCTCTTCGTCGGGCGAAACCAGGGAGATGGCTTCGCCGCTACGCCCGGCCCGACCGGTACGGCCGATGCGGTGGACATAGTCTTCCTCGACATTGGGCAGCTCGAAGTTGACCACGTGGGGCAACTGGTCGATGTCCAGGCCGCGGGCGGCGATGTCGGTGGCGACGAGGACGCGGACCTCGTTGCTCTTGAAGTCGGCCAGGGCCTTGGTGCGGGCGTTCTGGCTCTTGTTGCCATGGATCGGCGCGGCCGGCAGGCCATGCTTGTTCAGGTACTCGGCCAGGCGGTTGGCGCCGTGCTTGGTGCGGGTGAACACCAGCACCTGTTCCCAGGCACCCAGGGTGATCAGGTGGGCGAGCAGAGCGCGCTTCTGGTTGGCGGGGATGCGGAACAGCCGCTGCTCGATGCGCTCGACGGTGGTGTTCGGCGGGGTGACCTCGATCCGCTCGGGATCCTGCAGCAACTTGCCGGCGAGGTCGGTGATGTCCTTGGAGAAGGTGGCCGAGAACAGCAGGTTCTGGCGGCGGGCCGGCAGACGGGCCAGGACCTTCTTGACGTCGTGGATGAAGCCCATGTCGAGCATGCGGTCGGCTTCGTCCAGCACCAGGATCTCGACGGCGGACAGGTCGACGCTCTGCTGACCGGCGAGATCCAGCAGACGCCCCGGGCAGGCGACGAGCACGTCGACGCCCTTGGCCAGGGCGGTGACCTGCGGCTTGAGGCCGACGCCACCGAAGACGCAGGCGCTGCGCATGGGCAGGTCACGGGCATAGACCTTGAAGCTGTCGTGGACCTGGGCCGCCAGTTCGCGGGTCGGCGTCAGGACCAGTACGCGCGGCTGCTTGGCCACGTGCTGGCGGCCATCGGGATGACCATTGGGAAACAGGCGCTCGAGCACCGGCAGCGCGAAGCCACCGGTCTTGCCGGTGCCGGTCTGGGCAGCCACCATCAGATCGCGACCCTGCAGGACGGCCGGAATGGCGCGTTGCTGAACAGGAGTGGGATTCGTGTAGCCAGCGTCTTCCACGGCGCGGGCAAGGGCCTCGGAGAGACCGAGGGAAATGAAGGACATGCGGGGTTCCTGTCTCTGTCGGCGTCCCGCCGACGTGGGGGCGCGGTTGCGCTTCCGGTTGACGTCCAAAAGGTTTCGGACGTCTCGCCCGCCCTCGTCATCCTGCGCTGGATGAAGAGTCGGGCGATGACCGGTAGCGGTAATCACGATTGGGTGAAGTCGCCGCCAGTTCGCGTGGCCGACTTCAAAAACCGAGGTTTCGCCAGATGGCGATACACGGCTCCGCTTGGTTCAGGGTATAGAAGTGCACACCGGGTGCCCCGCCTTCGAGCAGTCGCTCGCAGAGGGCGGTCATGACTTCTTCGCCAAAGGCCTGGATGCTCTGGGTGTCGTCACCGTAGGCTTCCAGTTGCTTCCGCAGCCAGCGTGGCAGTTCAGCGCCACAGGCATCGGAGAAGCGCGCCAACTTGCTGTAGTTGGTGATCGGCATGATGCCAGGGATCACTGGGGCTTCGACTCCCAGTTTGCGGACACGTTCCACAAAATGGAAGTAGCAGTCGGCGTTGAAGAAGTACTGGGTGACCGCGCGGTCAGCACCGACCTGCATCTTGTACACGAAATTGCGCACGTCGTCCGTAAAGCTGCGCGCCTGCGGATGGGTTTCCGGATAGGCGGCGACCTCGATATGGAAGTGATCGCCGGTTTCCTCGCGGATGAAGGCGACCAGATCGCTGGCATAACGCAATTCGCCACCACCGGACAGGCCCATGCCGGACGGCAGGTCGCCGCGCAGGGCGACGATGCGGTTGATGCCGGCTTCCCGGTACTGCTGCAGCAGCTCGCGCAACTTGGCCTTGCTGTCGCCGACGCAGGACAGGTGCGGCGCGGTCGGTACCCCGACCTCGTCGTTGAGCTGGCGCACGGTACGATAGGTGCCGTCGCGGGTGGAGCCGCCGGCGCCGTAGGTGCAGGAAAAGAACTCCGGCCCATGACTCGCCAGCTGTCGCGCGGTGGCGATCAGCTTCTCGTGGCCCGCTTCGGTCTTGCAGGGAAAGAATTCGAAACTCAGACTGGGTTTCACGGCGTCTCTCTCGTGAGCGGCCCCGCCCTTACGGGCGGGGCTGGCCATCAGTAGCGGTAGCTGTCGGGCTTGAAGGGGCCTTCCTGGGTCACGCCGATGTACTTGGCCTGAGCCTCGGTCAGGCGGGTCACCACGCCACCGAAGCCCTTCACCATTTCCAGCGCCACTTCTTCGTCGAGCTTCTTGGGCAGGACCATGACGGTGACGTTGGCGGTCTTCTCGGCGACCGGCAGGTCGGCGAACTTCTCCTGGTACAGGTGGATCTGCGCCAGCACCTGGTTGGCGAAGGAGCCGTCCATGATGCGGCTGGGGTGACCGGTGGCGTTGCCCAGGTTCACCAGGCGGCCCTCGGCCAGCAGGATCAGGTAGTCGTCGTTGGCCGGATCGACGGTCAGGCCGGTGCGGTGGATCTTGTGCACCTGCGGCTTCACCTCTTCCCAGCCCCAGTGCTGGCGCATGAAGGCGGTGTCGATCTCGTTGTCGAAGTGACCGATGTTGCACACCAAGGCGCGCTTCTTCAGGGCCTTGAGCATGTTGGCGTCACAGACGTTTACGTTGCCGGTGGTGGTGACGATCAGGTCGATCTTGCCCAGCAGGGCGCGATCCACGGAGGCTTCGGTGCCGTCGTTCAGGCCGTCGACATAGGGCGAGACCAGCTCGTAGCCGTCCATGCAGGCCTGCATGGCGCAGATCGGATCGACTTCCGAGACCTTGACGATCATGCCTTCCTGACGCAGCGAGGCGGCCGAGCCCTTGCCCACGTCGCCGTAGCCGATCACCAGCGCCTGCTTGCCGGACAGCAGGTGGTCGGTGGCGCGCTTGATGGCGTCGTTGAGGCTGTGGCGGCAGCCGTACTTGTTGTCGTTCTTGCTCTTGGTGACCGAATCGTTGACGTTGATCGCCGGGACCTTGAGGGTGCCGTCCTTGAGCATGTCCAGCAGGCGGTGCACGCCGGTGGTGGTCTCTTCGGTGATGCCGTGCACGCGCTCCAGCACCTGCGGATACTTGTCGTGCAGGATCTGGGTCAGGTCACCGCCGTCGTCCAGCACCATGTTGGCGTCCCAGGGCTGGCCATCCTTGAGGATGGTCTGCTCGATGCACCACTCGTATTCGGCTTCGGTCTCGCCCTTCCAGGCGAACACCGGGATGCCGGCGGCGGCGATGGCGGCCGCGGCCTGGTCCTGGGTGGAGAAGATGTTGCAGCTCGACCAGCGCACTTCGGCGCCCAGGGCCACCAGGGTCTCGATGAGCACGGCGGTCTGGATGGTCATGTGGATGCAGCCGAGGATCTTGGCGCCAGCCAGGGGTTGCTCGCCGGCGTACTTGCGTCTCAGACCCATGAGGGCGGGCATTTCCGATTCGGCGATGATGACTTCGCGACGACCCCAGTCGGCCAGGGAGATGTCGGCGACCTTGAAATCGTTGAAAGCGGCAGGCGTGAGGACAGCGCTCATTGAAGAGTCTCCATTCGTTAGGTGCGAATGGGCGCCGTTGATGCGTTCTGATAACGCTCCGCTCGAGCCTGACAACGTCTGGCGTCATGCCCGCCGAGGGTCCCGCGCCAGCGGCGGGTCGGCTAGGATGGGATAACGCAGCGTGCTGCAGCGCCCCTCGAACGGAAGGCGGGGCGGCCTGGTGGCCGCGATGCGCGGGCAGTATAACGAGGATCGCGATAAACCCAAAGGGTGGCGCTCTGCCTCATGTCGACCGGAATCTACCGCGCGCACCCTGATCTGATGCCTCAAGACCCCGGGAATTCAAGGAGCCCTGATGAACTTCCATACCCGCAAGTGGGTGAAACCCGAAGACCTCAACGCCAATGGCACCCTGTTCGGCGGCAGTCTGCTCAAGTGGATCGACGAGGAGGCGGCGATCTACGCCATCGTGCAGCTGGAAAATCCCAAGGTGGTGACCAAGTACATCTCCGAGATCAACTTCATCAGCGCCTCGCGCCAGGGCGACATCATCGAACTGGGCATCACCGCCACCGAGTTCGGGCGTACCTCCATCACCCTCAGATGCGAGGTGCGCAACAAGATCACCCGCAAGAGCATCCTCACCATCGACAAGATCGTCTTCGTCAATCTCGACGAGGAAGGCAATCCGGTGCCGCACGGCAAGACCGAGATCACCTACGTCAAGGACAGGTTCAAGGAGTCGCCTTGAGGCCCGCGCGGGTCACGTCCAGCCGCCGCCGCTCGGCCCAGTAGAGCAGCAGTTCGCGCAGCTGCGAGAGTTCGATCGGCTTGCCCATGTGGCCGTCCATGCCGGCCTCCTGGGCGCGATCCTTGTGCTCGGCGAGGATGTGGGCGGTGAGGGCCACCACCGGGGTGCGCGACCTATGATTCTGCTGTTCCCAGGCGCGTAGCCGGCGGGTGGCGCCGAAGCCGTCCAGCAGGGGCATCTCGCAATCCATCAGGATCAGGTCGTAGGTGTTCTGCTGGAGCTTTTCGAAGGCTTCCAGGCCGTTGCTCACGGTGTCGGGTTCGACGCCGAGCTTCTTCAGCATGCCGCGGATCACCTTGACCGAGATGCTGTTGTCCTCGGCCACCAGCACGCGGAAATCGCTGGGGATGCCGCTGGGCTGTTCTTCGGGCTCGGGTTCGCTGACCCGCTGGCCGCGGCGCGACAGCTCGTCCGCCAGGGTCGCCCTGAGGGTATAGCCGGCCACCGGCTTGGCCAGCACCCGCTTGATGCCGGCGTTGCGGGCGATGACCTTGCTCGGCGCATTGCTCAGGCCGGTGAGCATGATCAGCAGCAGGTCGTGGTTGAGATTCTCGTCTTCGTTGATGCGCGCGGCCAGCTGCATGCCGGTCATGCCCGGCATCTGCTGGTCGAGCAGCACCACGTCGAAGTATTCCCGCAGGTGCGACTGGGTGCGCAGCAGGGCCAGGGCTTCGCGTCCGGACGCGGCGGTGACCGCCTGCATGCCCCAGGCGCTGCACTGCTGCTGCAGGACCTTGCGGCAGAGCTCGTTGTCGTCGACCACCAGCACCCGTACGTCCTGCAGCGGATAGTCGCTGTCGCCGCGCGACAGCACCAGCGCTTGGGCCGGGATAGGCAGGCTGATCCAGAAGCTGGAACCGCCCTCGGCGTTGTTCTGGATGCCGAAGTCGCCCTGCATCAGCAGCACCAGTTGGCGGGCGATGATCAGGCCGAAATCCAGGCTGTCGGTGTCGCTGGCGAGGAAGTCGCGGCGGTCGAGGTGGGTGGACAGCAGCTGGCGACTCAGCGCCGCATCCAGCGGGGTGCCGCTGTCCTGCACCGAGATGCGCAGGCGTGGCGGCTGGCCGGTGGCCTCTTCCAGGGAGATCACCAGGAGGATCTCGCCTTCCTCGGTGCGCTGGAAGGCGTTTTCCAGCAGGTTGAGCAGGATCTGGCGCAGGCGGGTCGGATCGCCGATGAAACGGCGGGGCACCTGGGGCTGGATGAAGCTGAGCAGTTCGACCCGGTGCTCCTCGGCGCGCGGCCGGAAGATGTCTAGGCAGTCGTCGAGCAGGGCATTGAGGTCGAAGGTGACCTCTTCCAGTTCGATCTGGCCACTTTCCAGACGGGTGATGTCGATGATCTCGTTGATCAGGTTGAGCAGTTCTGCACCGGCGCTGTGGATGGTCTGCACATAGTCGCGCTGCTTGGCCGACAGCGCCGTGCCCTGCAGCAACTCGGTCATGCCCAGCACGCCGTTCATGGGCGTGCGGATCTCGTGGCTGATGCGCGAAAGGAATTCGGCCTTGCCCTTGAGCTCCGCATGGTTGGCCGCTCTGTCACGGGTACGGGTGAAATGCTCTTCGCGCAGATAGCGACGGCGCTCCTCCAGGGCCAGGGTGAGCAGGATGCCGCTGAACATGCAGCTGGCGATCAGGCCGCGGCCCATCCACACCGGCGGATTGGCGTAACCGGCCAGGATCGGCAGGGCGATCAGCCCGGCCAGGGCCAGCAGGGCGCAGCTCACCACCAGCAGCCGCGCATAGCGGGCACCCTGGTGCCAGCGCTCAAGGGCGATGGTCAGGCAGGCGAACAGCGCCAGACCATTGACCGCCATGAGCCAGTCGCCGATATAGAACTCGCCGGCGGCGATGCGCACCACGGCGGCCAGGGCGACCAGCGCCAGCAGGCCCCTGAGCGTGCGGCGGATCCACAGCGGCAGTCGCCGCCAGCCAAAGAAGGCCCCCACGAAATTCAGCCCGGCGGCGCTGCAGGCCAGCACCGACAGATCGGTCAGCAGCGGCGTCTGGCCCTTGAAGCCGCCCAGGAAGAACTTGCTCAGCCCGAAAATGTTCAGGGCCACGCAGACCAGCATCACCAGCAGCAGGGTGAGGGCGCTGGTGGCGCGACTGCGGTGATAGAGCAGCTGGGCGCCGTTGTACAGCGCCAGCATGGCCAGGCAGCCGAGCAGCACGCCGAACATCACCAGCCGATGGGTGACCTCGGCTTCGGCACTGCTGCTCAGGGTCAGGGCGATCCGCATCGGCTGGGGCGATTCGAATCTCAGGAAGAGGTCGAGCGGCTGGTCGCTCTGCGGAATCGGAAAGACGAAGTCGCGACTGAGTTGCTGCGGATTGAGCAGCGGCCGCGACAGGCCATCGCGGATCTCGCTGAGCAACTGGTCGTCGCGATAGGCGAAGAAGTCCAGATAGCCGACATTGGGCGAAATGATGCGCAGCAGGCGCTGCTGGGTGTCGGGCTGGATGCGGGTGTGCAGCCAGAGCGCCCCGGGGCCGGCGGGGCGGTGGGCGCGGGCGGTGGTCAGCGGCTTGAAGGCGGACAGCCGGTCACGGACGTCGTCGAGCGAGAATTCGCCCGTGGCGTCCTCGTATTGCGCCCAGCCCGCATCCGGCGAATTCTCGGCCTGCACGGAATTGGCCACCAGCAGCAACAGCAGCCAGCTGACCACAAAGCCTATGGCGATCCAGAGCCGGTGCACGAGAGTTCCCTTCGCAAATGCGGACGTCGAGTATAGATCAGCCCGTCACGTCTGTTGACGTAACAGTGTAACAGGCTGATCCCTTAGGCGAGCTTCACTGTCGCTCGCGGGCGATGGCGCGGTAGCCGATGTCACTGCGGTAGAAGCAGCCCTTCCAAGAGATTTCCTGGGCCAGCGCATAGGCGTTCTGCTGGGCGGCGGAGACCGTTTCGCCCAGGGCCGTGGCGCACAGCACCCGACCGCCGGCCGTGACGACCTGACCATCGCGCAGGCTGGTGCCGGCGTGGAACACCTTGCCCGGCAGCGCCGCGGCGGCTTCGAGACCGGCGATGGCGTCACCCTTGGCGTAGTCGCCCGGATAGCCGCCGGCGGCCAGGACGATGCCCAGGCTCGGACGCGGATCCCAGCAGGCTTCGATCTTGTCGAGCGCCTCGGCCAGGGCGGCCTCCACCAACAGCACCAGGCTGGACTGCAGGCGCAGCATCACCGGCTGGGTCTCGGGATCGCCGAATCGGCAGTTGAATTCGATGACCTTGGGCGCACCGCTCTGGTCGATCATCAGGCCGGCATAGAGGAAGCCGGTGTAGACATTGCCTTCGCTGGCCATGCCGGCCACGGTGGGCTCGATGATCTCGCGCATGACCCGCTCGTGGACCTCGGGGGTCACCACCGGCGCCGGGGAATAGGCGCCCATGCCGCCGGTGTTGGGACCGCTGTCGCCGTCGCCGACGCGCTTGTGATCCTGGCTGGTGGCCATCGGCAGGACATTCTTGCCATCGACCATGACGATGAAGCTGGCTTCCTCGCCGTCGAGGAATTCCTCGATCACCACGCGGGCACCGGCGTCGCCGAAGGCATTGCCGGAAAGCATGTCACGCACCGCGTCCTCGGCTTCGGCGAGAGTCATGGCGACGATCACGCCCTTGCCGGCGGCCAGGCCGTCGGCCTTGATCACGATCGGCGCACCCTGCTCGCGCAGATAGGCCAGGGCCGGCTCCACCTCGGTGAAGTTGGCGTAGGCGGCGGTGGGGATCTGGTGGCGCGCCAGGAAATCCTTGGTGAAGGCCTTGGAGCCTTCCAGCTGGGCCGCACCGGCAGTGGGGCCGAAGCAGGGCAGGCCACGGCTGCGGAACAGGTCGACCACCCCGGCCACCAGCGGCGCCTCGGGGCCGACGATGGTCAGCTCGACGTTGGCGGCGGCGAAGTCGGCCAGTTGTTCCAGGGCCAGGACGTCCAGGGCGACGTTCTCGCACTTGGCTTCGGTGGCGGTGCCGGCGTTGCCCGGGGCCACATAGACCTTGGTGACCCGGGTGTCCTGGGCGACCTTCCAGGCCAGGGCGTGTTCGCGACCGCCGCTGCCGATGATGAGTACGTTCATGCAGTGTTCCTCTCGGGCGGCCGCAGGGTGGCGTCCGCACTTTGAATTGGAGCGACGGCGAGGCGCGTGCGGCCTCGCCGGGACGGGCCCTTAGTGGCGGAAGTGACGCATGCCGGTAAAGACCATGGCGATGCCGGCTTCGTCGGCGGCGGCGATGACCTCGGCGTCGCGCATGGAGCCGCCCGGCTGGATCACCGCGGTGATGCCGTTGGCCGCGGCGTTGTCGATGCCGTCACGGAAGGGGAAGAAGGCGTCCGAGGCCATGACCGCGCCGGCCACGGCCAGGCCGGCGTGCTCGGCCTTGATGGCGGCGATGCGCGCCGAGTTGACGCGACTCATCTGGCCGGCGCCGATACCCACGGTCTGCTGGCCCTTGGCGTAGACGATGGCGTTGGACTTGACGAACTTGGCCACCTTCCAGGCGAAGATCAGGTCCTGCAGTTCCTGCTCGCTGGGGGCGCGCTGGGTCACCACCTTGAGGTCGGCGGCGGTGATCATGGCGATGTCGCGGCTCTGCACCAGCAGACCGCCATTGACGCGCTTGAGGTCCAGGCCGGGCTTGCGCTCGGCGGGCCACTCGCCGCACTCCAGCAGGCGGACGTTGGCCTTGGCCGCGACGACGTCGCGGGCCTCGGCGCTGACGCGCGGGGCGATGATCACCTCGACGAACTGGCGCTCGACGATGGCGCGGGCGGTCTCGGCGTCCAGTTCGCGGTTGAAGGCGATGATGCCGCCGAAGGCCGACTCGCTGTCGGTGGCATAGGCCAGTTCATAGGCCTGGCGGATGTCGCCGGCCACGGCCACGCCACAGGGGTTGGCGTGCTTGACGATGACGCAGGCCGGCTCCTCGTAGCTCTTGACGGTTTCCAGGGCGGCGTCGGTGTCGGCGACGTTGTTGAAGGACAGTTCCTTGCCCTGCAGCTGGGTGGCGGTGGCCACGCAGGCCTCGCTGGCGTGCTCGACATAGAAGGCCGCCTGCTGGTGCGGGTTCTCGCCGTATCTCATGTCCTGCGCCTTGATGAACTGGGCGCTGAAGGTACGCGGGAAGGCGGCGCGGCCTTCGGTGGACAGGGTCTCGGCCCGCTGGTCGATGCTGCCCAGGTAGTTGGCGATCATGCCGTCGTAGGCGGCGGTGTGCTCGAAGGCCTTGAGCGCCAGGTCGAAGCGCTGGGCATAGCTCAGGCCGCCGGCCTTGAGGTCGTCGAGGATGGACGCGTAGTCGCTGGCATTGACCACGATGGCGACGTCCTTGTGGTTCTTGGCCGCGCTGCGGACCATGGTCGGACCGCCGATGTCGATGTTCTCGATGGCGTCGGCCAGGCTGCAGCCGGGCTTGGCCACGGTGGCGGCGAAGGGGTAGAGATTGACCGCGACCAAGTCGATCGGGCGGATGCCGTGCTCGCTCATGACCTCGTGGTCGATGCCGCGGCGGCCGAGGATGCCGCCGTGGATCTTCGGATGCAGGGTCTTGACGCGGCCGTCCATCATTTCCGGGAAGCCGGTGTAGTCGGCGACTTCCACCGCCGGGATGCCTTCGTCGCGCAGCAGCTTGTAGGTCCCGCCGGTGGACAGGATTTCCACGCCGATGGCCGCGAGTTCACGGGCGAAGTCGACGACGCCCGTCTTGTCGGACACGCTGATCAGCGCACGGCGGACGGGGAGGCGAGAGGTCTGGTCGGTCATGGTCATGTCCATCAGGAGGAGAGAGACCGCCGGTCAAGCCCCCTGGGCCGCCGGCGATGAGGCGGATCAGAGCAGGTCGTATT
Organism: Pseudomonas oryzihabitans NBRC 102199; assembly: GCF_000730625.1. Lineage (GTDB taxonomy): Bacteria > Pseudomonadota > Gammaproteobacteria > Pseudomonadales > Pseudomonadaceae > Chryseomonas > Chryseomonas oryzihabitans. Next base: position 89,108 of record NZ_BBIT01000013.1, read on the forward strand.
GCTTGAGCTTCTTGCGCAGGGTGCCGCGATTGAGCCCGAGCATCTCCGATGCCTTGGTCTGGTTGCCCTTGACGTAATTCATCACGCTTTCGAGCAGGGGTGCTTCCACTTCGCAGAGCACCATGTTGTAGACGTCGGTCACCGGCTGCCCATCGAGGTGGGCGAAATAGTTGCGCAGCGCCTTTTCCACGCTGTCGCGCAGCGTCTGGCCCTCCTGCAGGGGAGCGGTCAGGTGCTGCTTGAGGTCGCCGTTGTCACTCACGGGCGCTGTTCCAGTCAAAGTCTCGGTCATCGAATTCATGCCACCTGCTTCCCGATCGGGGGCTGCGCGAAGAACGCGCGAATGCTGGCGTGCTGGGCTTGGGTGTCTTGCAGTCGGTTGAACTGGGCGCGCGATTCCGCGGCGCCTGGCCGGTCGGCCAGGTACCAGCCGACGTGCTTGCGGGCGATGCGCACGCCCATTTCCGGGCCATAGAAGGCATGCAGGGCGTCGAGGTGCTCCAGCAGGATGGCCTCCACCTCGGCATCGCTCGGCGCCGCCAGGTGCTCGCCGGTCGCCAGGTAGTGGGCGATCTCGCGGAAGATCCAGGGGCGGCCCTGGGCGGCGCGGCCGATCAGCAGGCCGTCGCAGCCGGTGTGCTCGAGCACGCGCCGGGCCTTTTCCGGGCTGTCGATGTCGCCATTGGCGAACACCGGGATACCGACCGCCTGCTTGATCGCGGCGATGGTGTCGTACTCGGCGGCGCCCAGGAACCTGTCGTCACGGGTGCGGCCGTGCACGGCCAGTGCCTGGATGCCGGCGGCTTCGGCCAGCTGCGCGATGCGCAGGCCGTTGCGATTCTCGGGATTCCAGCCGGTGCGGATCTTCAGGGTCACCGGAACGTCCACCGCGGCCACCACGGCGGCGAGGATCTCGGCCACCAGGACCTCGTCCTTCATCAGCGCGGAGCCGGCGGCCTTGTTGCAGACCTTTTTCGCCGGGCAGCCCATATTGATGTCGATGATCTGGGCACCCAGTTCGACATTGCGCTGGGCTGCTTCGGCCAGCATCGCCGGATCGCCGCCGGCGATCTGCACCGAGCGCGGTTCCTGCTCGCTGGCGTGGATCAGGCGCAGCCGCGACTTGCGGCTGTCATAGAGCCGCACGTCACTGGTCACCATTTCCGACACGGCCATGCCGGCGCCGAGTGCCAGGCACAGGCGCCGGAAGGGCAGGTCGGTGACCCCGGCCATGGGCGCGAGAATCAGCGGATTGGGCAAGGTATAAGGGCCGATGCGTACCATCGACATATCTTTTTCCCTGGCGAATAGGCGCCTGTTCCGCCTGCGCCGGAAACCGGCCGCGGACAGGGGCTGCTGTGCTTGAAAAGGGTTGGGAATGATACCCGCTCGCCGCCTCCGGATAAAGCGCGAGTTGGCTAGTTTATGAGCAATTCGCCCTGGCGCTACTCCGGCGAGAAGAAGCTCAGGCTGTAGTTCACCGCGCGCGGACCGGGGTCGAGAATGTCCAGGGCGATGTGGATCGGCGTCTGCGGCGGCATCTCGTCCTGGCCCTTGAGCTCGCCGTTCAGGTACTCGCCGGGCTTGAAACGGCGGCTGGCGAGCAACTGGCCGTTGAGGTCGGCGAAGCGCAATTCCAGCAGCGGAAAAGGCTGCGAGAAGGGCGCCCGGTTGTAGAGGATGGCATCTACGCGCAGGGCCCCGGAAAATTGCGGATGGCTGCGCACCACCAGGTTGCTGCTGCGGATCTGCTGGACATCGACCTTGGACGGCACCTTGCAGCCCAGGCTGGCGCAGGCCTGGACGAACAGCGGGCGATAGCTGTCCTGCCGCGCCAGTTCGTCGAAGTGGTAATAGACGTACTGGCCGGCCAGGCCGAGCAGCGCCAGCAGGCAGAGCAGGATCCACAGCAGGCGGCGACCCCAGTGCGGGCGCCGTGGCTGGCTGTCCAGCTGCAGCGGATCGTCGTGCAGGTCCAGCAGGGGATCGTCCTGCCATTCCGGTTCGCTGCGCAGGGCGGTCGTGGCCTTGGCCGGCAGCGGCTCGTCGTCGCCGTCGCGCGCGGCGCTGAGGGGTTCGGCAACGGGCTCCTGCCAGTCGTCGAGCCGACCCAGGCCGGGTTCGGCGCGTTCGTCGTCGTCGGCTTCGACTCGCCCGAGTGCCGGCTCCTGGCGTTCACGCGGGGGCGCGGTGGTGAGGGGCGCGGGCGGCGTGGCCGGGGCGGGCTTGAGCGGGGCGCGCGTGGCCGCGAGCGGTGCCACCGGTGCTGCCGTCGGCACGGGAGCGATGTCCGGCTCCGGCCGGACCTCCACGGCGGGCTCGGGCTCGGGCTCCGATTCCGGCTCGGCGGCGGGAAGCGGCAAGGGGGCGGGCTGCGGCTCGAACTCGACCTCGGGTTCGGCCGGCAGGCGCAGGGATTCCGGCTCGGGTTCGCGCTCGGCGGAGGCGGCGCCGAGCGACGGCAGTTCGAAGGGGTCTTCGTCGTCCTGGGGGCGATGGGCCGCCAGGCCCTGGGCCGGTGCCGGTTCTTCCCGCGGCGCGGCCACGGCGGGCGGCGTTGCTGCTGCGGAAGGTGCTGCCGGCGCGCGGCGCTGTTCTTCCAAGGCGCCCAGGCGGGCGACCTCGGCGTCCAGCTCCAGGTGGCTCAGGTCCAGTTCGTCATGGGGCCAGGCCGCTTCACTGGGCGTCGGTGCCGGTTCGGCCACGGGCGCGGGTGGCACGGGCATGGGCTGCGGCGCCGTCAGGGGCGCGGCCTGGTTGCTGGCGTTGAACACTTCCAGGCAGACGCCACAGCGTACGTCGCCGTCCGCGGCAGCCAGGTGTTCCTGGGTGACGCGGAAGCGGGTATGGCAATGCGGACACTGGGCGACGAGGGATTCGGTCATGGCGAGGCGACAGCCAGGGAGTGAAGCGCGCTAGTGTACCCGAAGGCCCTGGCGAAAGAAGGGCCTCCACCGGGCCGCCGGGTGAGCGGACCGGTGGCGGTGCGCAGGTCAGCGACGACGGGTGCCGCTGATGCGTACCCAGCCGTCCAGGGTGGCGGTGGGTTCCAGGTCGAAGCAGCCGGCATAGGCGGCGCGCACGTCCTCGGCCTGCTCGGCGAGGATGCCGGAAAGGGCCAGGCGACCGCCGATGCGGGTCAGGCGGGTGATCTGCTCGGCCAGGCCGACCAGCGGACCGGCGAGGATGTTGGCCACCACCACGTCGGCCGGCTCGCCTGGCAGATCGGCGGGCAGGTACAGCGGAAAGCGTGCCGGGTCGATGCCGTTGCGATTGGCATTCTCCCGCGAGGCTTCCAGGGCCTGGACGTCGATGTCGGTACCCACGGCGCGCTCGGCGCCCAGCAGCAGGGCAGCGATGGCGAGGATGCCCGAACCGCAGCCGAAATCCAGCACCTGCAGGCCCTGGACCGGTTCACCGTCCAGCCACTGCAGGCACAGCGAGGTGGTGGGGTGGGTGCCGGTGCCAAAGGCCAGGCCCGGATCCAGCAGCAGATTGACCGCCTCGGGTTCCGGGGCCTCGTGCCAGCTGGGCACGATCCACAGTCGCTGGCCGAAACGCATGGGCTGGAAGTTGTCCATCCAGCTGCGTTCCCATTCCTGGTCTTCCAGGCGCTCCACCTCGTAGACGAGGCCGTTGGCCAGGAGCTGCACGCGCTGCTCCAGGGCGGCGGCGTCGGTATCGCCTTCGAACAGCGCCAGCAGGTGGGTCTGGGACCACAGCGGGGTGGTGCCGAGATCCGGCTCGAAGATCGGCTGGTCCTCGGCGTCCATGAAGGTCACCGAGACGGCGCCCAGTTCGAGCATGAGGTCTTCGTAGGTTTCCGCCTGGGCGGGGGTGAGGGCGAGGCGGACTTGCAGCCAGGACATGGAGGGCTACCTGAATCGGGTCAAAGCGGGGAGGGTAAATGAAAACGGGCTGCCCGAGGGCAGCCCGTTCGCTGAATCAGAGCTCGTCACGTCCTCAGTGGCGCAGGCCGAGCTTCTTCTCCAGGTAGTGGATGTTCACGCCGCCCTGGCCGAAGGCCTGGTCGCGGGTCAGCATCCGGTGCAGATCGGCATTGGTCTTGATGCCGTCGACGATCAGCTCGTCCAGGGCATTGCGCATCCGGGCCATGGCCTCGTCGCGGGTCTTGCCCCAGGTGATCAGCTTGGCGATCAGCGAATCGTAGTTCGGCGGAACCTTGTAGCCGCTGTACAGGTGCGAATCCACCCGCACGCCGTTGCCGCCCGGTGCATGGTAGTGCTTGACCAGGCCCGGAGAGGGCATGAAGGTCTTGGGATCTTCGGCGTTGATCCGGCACTCGATGGCGTGACCGGTGATCTTGATGTCTTCCTGCTTGATCGACAGCGGGTTGCCCGCGGCGATGCTGAGCATCTCCTTGACGATGTCGACGCCAGTGATCATCTCGGTCACCGGATGCTCCACCTGCACGCGGGTGTTCATCTCGATGAAGTAGAAGCGACCGTCTTCGTAGAGGAACTCGAAGGTGCCGGCGCCGCGGTAGCCGATGTCGATGCAGGCCTTGACGCAGCGTGCCAGGACTTCTTCGCGGGCCTTCTCGTCGATCTGGGGCGCAGGCGCCTCCTCGATGACCTTCTGGTGACGACGCTGCAGCGAGCAGTCGCGGTCATAGAGGTGCACGGCGTTGCCCTGGCCATCGGAGAGCACCTGGACTTCCACGTGACGCGGATTGCCGAGGAATTTCTCCATGTAGACCATGGAGTTGCCAAAGGCGGCGCCGGCTTCGGTCTGGGTCAGCTTGATCGACTTGATCAGCTCGGCCTCGTCCTCGACCACGCGCATGCCGCGACCACCACCGCCACCGGCGGCCTTGATGATCACCGGATAGCCGACTTCGCGGCCGATGCGCAGGCACTCGGCCTCGTCATCCGGCAGGGCGCCGTCGGAGCCCGGCACGGTGGGCACACCGGCCTGCTTCATGGCGTTCTTGGCGGACACCTTGTCGCCCATCAGGCGAATCACGTCGGCGGTGGGGCCGACGAAGGCGAATCCGGACTGCTCCACCTGCTCGGCGAAGTCGGCGTTCTCGGCGAGAAAGCCGTAGCCGGGGTGGATGGCGGTGGCGCCGGTGACTTCCGCGGCACTGATGATGGCCGGGATGTTCAGGTAGGACTGGGGCGAGGGGGCCGGGCCGATGCACACCGATTCGTCGGCGAGGGACAGATGCATCAGTTCGCGGTCGGCGGTGGAATGAACCGCCACCGTCTTGATGCCCAGCTCCTTGCAGGCACGCACCACGCGCAGGGCGATTTCCCCGCGGTTGGCGATCAGGACTTTTTCCAGCATCGTGGGCTCCACGGGCTTAGACAATGGTGAACAGCGGCTGGTCGAATTCGACGGGCTGACCGTTCTCGACCAGCACCTGGCCGATGGTGCCGCTGGCTTCGGCTTCGATGTGGTTCATCATCTTCATGGCTTCGACGATGCACAGGATGTCGCCTTTCTTCACCTGCTGGCCGACTTCGACGAAGGCCGGGGTGGTGGGCGAGGAGGCGCGGTAGAAGGTGCCGACCATGGGCGAGCGCGCCACGTTACCGGTCAGTTGCGGCGCGGCGGCTTCGCTGGCGGGTGCAGCGGCAGCGGCCGGCGCGGCAGCCGGGGCCGGGGCGGCGACCGGAGCGGGGGCAGCGGCGTAGACGGTCTGCATGCCCTGGCCGCGGCCGGTGTTGCGGCTGATGCGGACGGATTCTTCGCCTTCGCGGATTTCCAGCTCGTCGATACCGGACTCTTCCAGCAGCTCGATCAGTTTCTTGACTTTACGGATGTCCATTGGCGTTGGCTCTCCCCTCGGGTTCTGGTGATGTTCTGGATATTGAGTCGCGCTCAGCCGCGGGCGGCGAGCTGTTCGCAGGCGGCTTCCAGGGCCAGGCGATAGCCACTGGCACCGAGCCCGCAGATGACACCGACCGCCACGTCGGAAAAATAGGAATGGTGGCGGAAGGCCTCGCGCTTGTGCACGTTCGACAGGTGCACTTCGATGAATGGGATGCTCACCGCGAGCAAGGCGTCACGTAGGGCGACACTGGTATGGGTGAAGGCAGCCGGATTGATGAGGATGAAATCCACCTCTTCGTCACGCGCGGCATGGATGCGTTCGATCAGCAGGTGCTCGGCGTTGCTTTGCAGGTATTGCAGGCGATGCCCCGCCGCAGTGGCGCGGGCTTCGAGATCGGCGTTGATCTGGGCCAGGGTGGTGGCCCCGTAGACGCCCGGCTCGCGGGTGCCCAGGAGATTCAGGTTGGGCCCGTGCAGTACCAGCAGATGCGCCATAGCCACTTGCCTCGCGATTTCGCAACCAGATTGGCCGCGGACTATGCCGCAACCGGAGGTGACTGTCCAGTCGCTAGACGTTTGCCGGAAATGCCCGCACGTTGGGCGAAATTCTTTTAATCGCTGGCGATAAGCCTTTTTGCTTCACCGAGTCGGGCGAGAAAACCCGCGGCGTCGATTTCGCCGACGATGCGCGCCTGGGTCTGCTCCTGGCCACTGCCGGCATAGAACAGGATCGCTGGCGGACCGAACAGTCCCTGCCGTTCCAGCCACTGCCGCTGTTCCCGGGTGCTTTGCGTCATATCGAAGCGGATCAGCGTGAAGTCGCGCAAACGCGCCTGGACCTCGGGATTGCCGAACACCTCGCGCTCGATCAGCTTGCAACTGATGCACCAGTCGGCATAGACGTCCACCAGCACCGGTCGCCCCTGGCCGAGACGGCTGGCCAGGGCCGCCGGATCGCTGAGGCTGTGCATGACGTCCGCGCGGCCGGCCACGGCGGGCGCCGCGGCGTCGCCCAGCGGTCGCAGGGGATCGCTGGCCCCACGCAGGGCGCCGATACCGGCGGTCGCGCCGTAAACCACCAGGGTCAGGCCGGCGAGTTGCAGCAGCCGCTGACGGGGTGGCTTGGGTACGAATTCCAGGGCGCCGAGAAACAGCCCGACGCCGGCCGCCAGCAGGCCCCAGGCGGCCAGCGCCAGCGGCCCCGGCAGCAGCCGTTCGAGCAGCCACAGGGCTACCGCCAGCAACAGGACGCCGAAGGCATTGCGCATGCCCACCAGCCAGGCGCCGCTGCGTGGCAGCAGGGCGCCGCCACCGGCGGCGATGAGGATCAGTGGGGTACCCATGCCCAGGCCCAGGGCGAACAGCGCCAGTCCGCCGCCGAGCCAGTCGGCGGTGCTGCTGATATAGAGCAGCAGGCCCGCCAGGGGCGCCGAGACGCAGGGCGAGACGATCAGGCTGGAGAGCACGCCCAGGGTGGCCGCGCCGCCCAGGGAACCGCCGCGGGTGCCGCTGGCCAGCTGCTCCAGGCGCTCGCGCAGGACCGCCGGCAGGCGCAGTTCGAAGAGACCGAACATGGCCAGGGCGAACAGCGCGAATAGCGCGGCGAAGGGAATCAGCACCCAGGCCGACTGCAATTGCGCCTGCAGATTGAGACTGGCGCCAAAGACGCCCATGAGTGCGCCCAGGGCGGCGAAGCTCAGGGCCATGGGCACCACGTAGGCCAGCGCCAGCAGCAGGCCACGTCCGGGGCGCGCCTTGCCGGCCAGAACCACCGCCGAGACGATGGGCAGCATCGGCAGGACGCAGGGGGTGAAGGTCAGCCCGAGTCCGGCGAGAAAGGCCAGCAGGATCCTGTGCCAGTCGAGCTGAGCGGGGACGGGCACGGTGGCCGCCGGGGTCGCAAGCGCAGGGCCGGCGATGTCCAGGGTGCGGGTTTCCGGCGGATAGCAGAGGCCGCGATCGGCGCAGCCCTGGTAGGTCACCTTGATCTGGCCGCCGCGGTCGGGCGCCAGGGGCAGGGGGATGTCGACGCCGGCGTGATAGACCTGGACGTCGCCGAACCATTCATCGTGCTTGGGCTCGCCGGGCGGCAGGGCTACCGGCGCGGTGAGCAGGCCGGGGTCGGCGTCGAAGGCGAAGCGTTGCCGATAGAGGTAGTAGCCCTCGGCGATGGTGAAGCGCAGCTGGGGACGGCCCTCGGCGTCGCGGCGCTGCTCCAGGCGAAAGGCCTGATCCACCGGCAGGAATGGCTGACTGGGGCGCTGACCGTCCAGGCCCAGCGCGGCGCTCGGGCGTGGCGCATCGAACAGCCCGGCGGCGGCGGGCAGGGTCAGCAGCAGGGTGAGCAGGAACAGCAGGACACGCATGGGCTTCTCGGCGATCGGCAGCGGCCGATCATAGCAGAGGCATCTGGCTGGTCAGTCCTGGCCGTACTGGCGTACGCAATTGCGTCCCGCATGCTTGGCGGCATAGAGGGCTTCGTCCGCCTGTTTGGCCAGCGCGGGCATCTCCTGGCCGGGCTGCAGCTGCGCCACGCCGGCGCTGAAGGTGCAGCTGAGTTCCTTGGGCGGCGCCGGATAGTGGATCTCGGCGAAGCGCTGGCGGATCTCGTCGATCAGGCGGGTGGCGGTGGCCAGGTCGGTGTCGGGCAGCACGATGGCGAATTCCTCTCCGCCATAACGGCCGATGTGGTCGGACTTGCGCAGGCGCTGCTTGAGGAACAGCGCCAGGCTCTTGATCACCCGATCGCCCATGGGATGGCCGTAGTGGTCGTTGACCTGCTTGAAGTGGTCGATGTCCAGCATGGCAAAGGTGATCGGCCGCTGGCTGCGCCGGGCGCGGAAGCAGGCGTCTTCCAGCAGTTGCAAAGTGTGGGTGTGGTTGTACAGGCCGGTGAGACTGTCCTGGACGATGCGCGCCTGCAGGCTGCGCGCCCGGGCCGCGCGGGTACGCACGGTGGCGATCAGGTGGCGCGGCTTGATCGGCTTGGTGAGGAAGTCGTCGCCGCCTTCGCTCATGGCGTCCAGCTGCTTGTCGAGGTCGTCCTCGGCCGACAGGTAGATGATGGGCACGCTGACATAGCGCTCGTGCTGGCGGATGACCTTGGCCAGCTCGGTGCCGGTGCACTCGGGCATGTACATGTCGAGGATGATCAGATCGGGCACGAATTCGGCCAGGTGCGCCATCACCGCGCCGGGTTGCATCAGGGTGCGGGTGACGATGCCGGCGCTGTTGAGCGCCATTTCCGTGGCCATGGCCTGGGCGCGGGAGTCGTCCACCACCAGGGCACGGATCGGATCGTAGTAGACGGTGCGGGTGAGGGTCTCGATCTTTTCCAGCAGCCGCGCCGAATCCAGGGTGCCGGTGTAGAACTCCTGGCCGCCGGCGCGCACCGCGGCCAGGCGAAAGGGGGTGTCGGCTTCCTGGTGGCTGTAGAACAGCACCGGCAGCTTGCGCTCCAGACCGGTCTGGGCCTCCAGCGCCAGTTGGATGCCGGCACCCGCGCCGCCGAAGTCCACGTCCATGACGATGACCGCCGGGTGCCGGCTGTCCATCATCGCGCGGAAGTCGTCGGCGCCGTGGATGATCTGGATGGTGACGCCGAAGTATTCCATCTGCTGCGCCAGGCGCTCGGCGCGCTCGGTGTCGAGCAGGGCGATGTAGATCGGCTTGCGCAGCGGCGGCAGGCTGGTGGTTTCCAGCTGGTCACCCTGGCGCAGTCCGGTGCGCGACAGGCTCTGCATGGCCAGGCTGAGTTCGGTGATGGCCTGGCTGTTGAGGCGACCGCGATTGGCGGCGACCTGGGCCAGGGAGGCGCCGATGGCCTCAGCGAGCTCGGCATGGCCCTGCTGCTCGAAGCGCTTGGCGTATTGCAACAGGCGTGCGTTGGCGTCGGTCAGCTCGACCAGGCTGCCGGCCGTCCACTCGTCTCGTTGCAGCCGTTGCCAGATCTCCAGCACCTGGCGCGACTGGTGGATGACCCGTTGCGCGAAGTGCAGCTTGAGGCGGTCCCGGCTCGGATCATCTGGTTCGCTCACGAATTGTTCCGTCATTCTTGAGGTGGTGGCCCTATGCTACCAATTGCTGGCGGGCAGGGGAGAGGCGGTACCCTGGTTAGCGGCGACTATGCCGCTCGCATGGACACTGTCGGTCGCTTCTGGAGTAGCGTCCGTCGCCTGTTACCCTAGTCTCGGAAGCGGCTGCCCGGGTGCCTGGCGCCCGCGCCGGCCGCCAAGGCTGCGCAACCGGCGCCGCGGGCAGGGGTCCAAGCGCCAACACCTTTGAAAACATTGCAAGGAATTGCCCATGCGGGAGTGGAACTTGAGGTCGGGATGGCTCCGGCTGGTGGCAGTGCTGGTCGCGCTCTACCTGCTGGTCACCCTGGCGATAGGCTGGTACTGGAGTCGCGAACCGGATTTCTTCCCGGTGCAGCAGCATGCCCAGGAGGCGGCCGCTGCCAGCGGGCGCAAGCTGGTGCTTGGCTACACCACGGTCGAGACCCTCAAGCAGGTGGCCGGTACCCTGCTGGACAAACCGGGTGGCTATCTCTCCAACGACATCTTCCCGCCGGGCCTCTGGCTCGACGACATGCCGTCCTGGGAATACGGCGTGCTGGTGCAGACCCGCGACCTGGCGCGCGCCCTGCGCAAGGACTTCGCCCGTTCCCAGTCGCAGTCCACCGAGGACGTCGACCTGGCCCAGGCTGAGCCGCGCTTCAACTTCGACAACCACAGCTGGGCCATGCCCTCGTCGGAATCGGAATACCGCGCCGGCATCGCCTCCCTGGACCGCTACCTGGCGCGCCTGGGTGGCCAGAATGCCCAGGGCCAGCCCACCGCCTACTTCTATTCGCGTTCGGACAACCTGCGCAACTGGCTGGGTGACGTCGAGACCCGCCTGGGTTCGCTGTCCCAGCGGCTGTCCGCCAGCGTCGGTCGGGTTCGCCTGGACGCCGAGGTGCGGCCGAACCAGGACATCCCCGCCGGCCAGGTGCCGGAGGTGCACGAGCAGCGCGTCGAGACGCCCTGGCTGCAGATCGACAATGTCTTCTACGAGGCCCGCGGTCAGGCCTGGGCGCTGTCGCACATCCTGCGCGCCATCGAGGTCGACTTCGCCGACACCCTGGCCAAGAAGAACGCCACGGTGAACGTGCGCGAGATCATCCGCGAACTGGAAGCGGCGCAGCAGCCGGTCTGGAGTCCGATGATCCTCAACGGCAGCGGCTTCGGCATTCTGGCCAACCACTCGCTGGTGATCGCCAACTATATCTCCCGCGCCAACGCCGCCATCATCGACCTGCGCCAGTTGCTGGAACAGGGCTGATGACGCCGGACGCGCGCGAAGCGGCGCATCGCGCCGCCTCCGACCGGGAACGGGTGGTCTGGGTCGATCGCGACGACCGCATCCAGGGTGAATTGCCGCGGGCGGAACTGCGTGCCCGCGGCCTGATCGGTCGCTGCACCTTCATCCTCCTGTTCAATGACGCCGGCGAACTCTGCGTGCACCGGCGCACCCTGAGTAAGGCGCTCTACCCGGGCTACTGGGACGTCGCCGCCGGCGGCATGGTGGCACCGGGCGAGAGCTATGCGGAGTCGGCCGCTCGCGAGCTGGCCGAGGAACTGGGCGTCAGCGGCGTGCCCCTGCGCGCCCATGGCACCTTCTATTTCGAGGAGCCGGGCAATCGTCTCTGGGGCGGCGTGTTCAGCGCGCGCTGGAACGGTCCGTTGCGGCTGCAACCGGAAGAGGTACTGGAGGCGCGCTTCCTGGCCCCGGCGGCCATCCTCGACGACGCACGCGAGCGGCCCTATTGCCCGGATTCGCTGGAAGCCCTGCAGCTGGCGCTCAGCCGCGCGGATGTCGCATCCCTGCCTTAATTTCTCGCATTCGCGCCTTAGCATCCGCGGACGATGCTGCTACATTGCGCGGCCCCGGACCAGCGCGGCCCGTGCCGGCCGGCGCTGCGTCCAAGGCTTCCTCCAGGCGCCCGGCGCCTGAACCCGACTGGGAGGACCGTCCCTTGAGCAAGAAAACCTCGTCGCTGTCGGATCTCAGCCGGCTGGTGTACTCCACCGACGTCGGCCGCATTCGCCCGGAAGAACCCCAGGCGCCGGCTCCGGCGGGCGACGGCATCGCCCGGGTGCGCCGCGAGACCAAGGGCCGTGGCGGCAAGACGGTGACCACGGTCAGCGGCGTGCCCCTGGGCGAGGAAGCGCTCAAGGACCTGGCCAGCGCGCTCAAGCGCCGCTGCGGCACCGGCGGGGCGCTCAAGGATGGCGTCATCGAGATCCAGGGGGACCATGTCGACCTGTTGCTCGGCGAACTCGAAAAACGCGGCTTCAAGACCAAGAGATCGGGCGGCTAGGCCAGGCCTTCCAGCCTCCGCGTACAACTTACCGCCCCTGGCGGCGGTCCATCCAAAGCAAGATTCCCTACAGGAGATTCCCGCGAATGTCCCCACGACGCACGCGCAAAGATGACGGCAGCCAGTGGACCGTGGCGGACAGCCGCAGCGTCTATGGTATTCGCCACTGGGGTGCCGGCTACTTCGCCATCAGCGACGCCGGCAACGTCGAAGTCCGCCCCCACGGCCCGGACGGCCAGCCGATCGACCTCCATGTGCTGGTCGGCCAGCTGCGCGAAGCGGGGCTGTCGCTGCCGCTGCTGGTGCGTTTCCCCGACATCCTCCAGGGCCAGGTGCGCCACCTGACCGGTGCCTTCGATCGCAACATCGAGCGCCTCGACTATCAGGGCCGCTACACCGCCCTCTATCCGATCAAGGTCAACCAGCAGGAAGCGGTGGTGGAAAACATCATCGCCACCCGTGACGTCTCCATCGGCCTGGAAGCCGGTTCCAAGCCGGAGCTGATGGCGGTGCTGGCGCTGGCGCCCAAGGGTGGCACCATCGTCTGCAACGGCTACAAGGACCGCGAATTCATCCGCCTGGCGCTGATGGGCCAGAAGCTGGGCCACAGCGTCTTCATCGTCATCGAGAAGGAATCCGAGGTCCCGCTGGTGATCGAGGAGGCGGCCGAGCTCAAGGTCACGCCCCAGGTCGGCCTGCGCGTGCGGCTGTCGTCCCTGGCGTCGAGCAAATGGGCCGACACCGGTGGCGAGAAGTCCAAGTTCGGTCTCTCCGCCGCCCAGCTGCTGTCGGTGATCGAGCGCTTCCGCGCCGCCGGCCTGGAGCAGGGCGTGCGCCTGCTGCACTTCCACATGGGCTCGCAGATCGCCAACCTGGCCGACTACCGCCAGGGCTTCCGCGAAGCCATCCGCTACTACGCCGAGCTGCGCGCCCTGGGTCTGCCGCTGGACCACATCGACGTCGGTGGTGGCCTGGGCGTGGACTACGACGGCACCCACTCGCGCAACGCCAGCTCGATCAACTACGACATGGACGACTACGCCGGTACCGTGGTCGGCATGCTCAAGGAATTCTGCGACCAGCAGGAGTTGCCGCATCCGAACATCTTCTCGGAAAGCGGTCGCGCCATGACCGCCCACCACGCCATGCTGGTGATGCAGGTCACCGACGTCGAGCGCCACAACGACAGCGTGCCGGCCAGCGAGCGCTTCGAAGGCAAGGCCGAGGTGGTGCAGTGGCTGGCCGAGCTGCTCGGCGACACCGATCCGGAGATGGTCACCGAGACCTACTGGCGCGCCACCCAATACGTCAGCGAAGCCGCCGCCCAGTACGCCGCCGGCACCCTGAGCCTGAGCGACAAGGCCCTGGCCGAGCAGTGCTACTTCGCCATTTGCCGTCGCCTCTACAACCAGCTCAAGGCCCGCCAGCGCTCCCACCGCCAGGTGCTCGACGAACTCAACGACAAGCTGGCCGACAAGTACATCTGCAACTTCTCGGTGTTCCAGAGCCTGCCCGACACCTGGGCCATCGACCAGATCCTGCCCATCGTGCCCCTGACGCGCCTGGACGAGGAGCCGGTGCGCCGCGCCGTGCTGCAGGACCTGACCTGCGACTCCGACGGCAAGATCAAGCAGTACGTCGACGAGCAGAGCATCGAGACCAGCCTGCCGGTGCACGAGGTGCGCGAGGGCGAGGACTATCTGCTGGCGGTGTTCCTGGTGGGCGCCTATCAGGAGATCCTCGGCGACATGCACAACCTGTTCGGCGACACCGATTCGGTGAACGTCTACCAGGACGCCGACGGCAGTGTGCGCCACGGCGGCATCGAGACCCACGACACCATCGAGGACATGCTCAGGTACGTGCACCTCTCGCCCGAGGAGCTGATGACCTACTACCGCGACAAGGTCGCCAGTGCGCGCCTCACCGCGCGCGAGCGCACCCAGTTCCTCGACGCCATGCGCCTGGGCCTGACCCGTTCCTCCTATCTCGCCGGCTGACGAAGCGAACCCTGGCGGCCGGGCGGGCTCTATAGCCTTGCCGTCAGGATGGAGGAGCAGAGGTATGAAAGGGCGCTTGGCGCTGTTGCTGGTGGGCAGTCTGATGCTGGCCGGCTGCGGCAAGGTCAATCAGGAAAACTATTCCCGGCTCAAGGCCGGCCAGACCAAGGCCGAGGTGGAGCAGATCCTGGGTGCACCCACGGAATGCGCGGGTGCCCTGGGCGTCACCACCTGTACCTGGGGCGATCGCGGCTCCTTCATCAGCGTGCAGTATCTCAACGATAAGGTGGCGATGTTCGCCGGGCAGGGTCTGCGATGAAAACCTCTACCAAACTGCTACTGCTGGCGGGTGCCGCCGGACTGCTCGCGGCCTGCGCCAGCGGCCCGCGCGAAGTCCCGCCGCTCACCGCGGGCAATGTCGACCTGCAGCGCTACCAGGGACACTGGTACGAGGTGGCGCGGCTGCCGATGTTCTTCCAGCGCAAGTGCGCCCAGTCCGAAGCCAACTATCACGTCATGGCCGACGGCTCGGTCGCCGTGTTCAACCGCTGCCGTACCCTGGACGGCAAGGTGGAGGAAGCCACCGGCACCGCCACCCCGATCAAGCCGGGCGTGACCGATCGCCTGGAAGTGCGCTTCGACACCTGGTTCAGCGGTGTCCTGCCCAATGTCGCCAAGGGACCCTACTGGATCCTCTATGTCGACGACGACTACAAGACCGCCCTGGTCGGCAGTCCGGATCGCAAGTACCTCTGGTTGCTGGCGCGCAAGCCCGACATTTCCGCGGCGCAGAGCGAAAAGCTGCTGCGCATCGCTCGCGAGAAGGGCTACAACCTCAATCGTCTGGTCTGGCGTGAGACCGACGCCCACATGCCCTAGGCCACAGGAGCTCTCCGTGAAACTCTGGACCGATGCCTTTTCCGACAACGCCTTCATGCCCAAGCGCCACGAATTCGACGTGGCCGACTTCGGTGCCCACGGCGACAACATCTCGCCCGCGCTGCAGTGGTCCGATCTGCCGGCGGATACCAAGAGCCTGGCGCTGACCGTCTACGATCCGGACGCCCCCACCGGCAGCGGGTTCTGGCACTGGGTGGTGGTCAACATCCCGGTCGGTACCCAGGGCCTGGCGGAAGACGCCGGCCGCGCCGATGGCTCGGGTCTGCCGGCAAGCGCCCTGCAGCTGATCAACGACTATGGCACCCGCGGCTTCGGCGGCGCGGCGCCGCCCAAGGGTGACAAGCCGCACCGCTACATCTTCCAGCTGCATGCGCTCAAGGTCGATCAGCTGCCGGTGCCGGCGGACGCGACCAATGCGGTCGGTCGCTTCATGATCCACCTCAATCAGCTGGCTTCGGCGACCTACACCGGTCTCTACGAGATCAAGTAGGGCCTCGGACGGACGGGCTAGAGCACCTCCGTCGAGGTCGCCAGGCGGATGCCGGCGGCGCGCATCTCGGCGAGGAAGGCGTCGCCCTGGGCTTCGAAGCCCGGCACCGAATGACTGCAGTCGGTCAGCAGCACCAGGTCCTGGCGCCTCTCCCGCGGCCAGAGTTCCAGCAGATCGCGAACGGTGCTGGCCACGCAGTGCGAAAGCGCCTCGCCGGCGATCAACAGGGTATCGGCCGCCTGGAGGCGGGCGATCAGGCCAGCGTCCACCGCGGTGCCCGGGTCCGCCGGATCCGGGACCTCGGCGCGCAGCGCCGAATAATGTTCGGTATGGGGATTGCCGCCCTTGGCGATGAAATCCACCAGGCGTCCCTGCTGCCGGCCCCAGGCATTGAGCGCCTGATGGACATCCTGCTGCACTCCATGGCCCCAGCCGCCCACCAGGCAGTGCTCCGGCCAGATCACCAGGCGATAGCGACCCCCGGCTTCCAGCGCCTGCACATAGGCCAGCGCCCGGGCACGTTCGGCTGGATCACGGGTCTGCCAGCGACCGCTGGCCACCTCGTCCGCACCGATCTGGGTAAAGGGCGCCGGTGGCTGGCCCTGGGCATCCTGCCAGCCGTGCGGATGGGCGATGTGCAGCGGCTGATGGGAGTCCAGGGTCACCTGCACCCCGCTGAGGCGGGCACCCAGGCGCTCGATCAGGGCCGCGACGCGCCGCAGTCCGGCCACCGCACCGGGCACCGGCAGGGCCGCACCCGGCAGGTCGCAGAAATCGTTTTGCGGATCGATCAGCAGCAACTGCAGCTTGGCATGGGACATGGCGATCTCCTCGGGCGACTGGCCGTCGATGGTGCGGGTGCCACTGGACGCGAAGCAAGCCCGGGTAGCGTGGAAACCCGGTAAGGTGCAGGTCTATGATGAAGGGGCCGACCCTGCCCCGCGGAGCGCGACATGCTGAATCTGTATCCGGAAATCAAGCCTTACGCCCGCCACGAGCTGGCCGTCGAAGCGCCCCATGTGCTCTATGTCGATGAGAGCGGCTCGCCGGATGGTCTGCCGGTGCTGTTCATCCATGGCGGACCCGGCTCCGGATGCGATCGCCTGAGCCGGCGCTTCTTCGATCCCAATCTCTACCGCATCGTCACCTTCGATCAGCGCGGCTGCGGTCGCTCCACGCCCTATGCCAGCCTGGAGAACAACACCACCTGGCACCTGGTCGAGGACATCGAGCGCCTGCGCGAACACCTGGGCATCGAGCAATGGGTGCTGTTCGGTGGCTCCTGGGGGTCGACCCTGGCGCTGGCCTATGCCCAGCGCCATCCCGAGCGGGTCAAGGCCATGGTCCTGCGCGGCATCTTTCTCTGCCGCCCGGTGGATCTGCAGTGGTTCTACCAGGAAGGCGCGAGCCGGCTGTTTCCCGATTTCTGGCAGGACTATCTGCACCCCATCGCCGAGGAAGAGCGCGGCAACCTCATCCAGGCCTACTATCGCCGCCTGACCGGTCCGGACGAACTGGCACAGATGTCCGCCGCGCGCGCCTGGTCCTGCTGGGAGGGGCGTACGGTGACCCTGAGGCCCAATCCCGACGTGCTGGAGAAATTCAGCGAGCACGCCCTGGCCATCGCCCGCATCGAGTGCCACTACTTCATCAACAATGCCTTCCTCGAGCCCGACCAGCTCCTGCGCGACATGCCCCGGATCGCCCATATCCCGGCGGTGATCGTGCACGGCCGCTACGACATGGTCTGCCCGCTGGACAATGCCTGGGCCCTGCACCACGCCTGGCCGGGCAGCGAATTGCAGATCATCCGCGACGCCGGTCATGCGGCCAGCGAGCCCGGTATCTGCGACGCCCTGGTGCGGGCGACCGATCAGATCGCCCGCCAGCTGCTCGATCTGCCGCAGGAGGCCGAGTGAAGGCGCTGCTGCAAAGGGTCAGCCGCGCCAGCGTCGAGGTTGAGGGCCATACGGTCGGCGCCATAGGCGCGGGCCTGCTGGTCCTGGTCGGTATCGAGCCTGCGGATGACGAGGCCGCCTGCAGCCGCATGCTCAAGCGACTGCTGGAGTACCGGGTGTTCGCCGACGGCGAGCAGCGCATGAATCTGTCCCTGCAGGACGTCGGCGGCGGCTTGCTGCTGGTCTCCCAGTTCACCCTGGCCGCCGATACCCGCAGCGGCCGCCGGCCGAGCTTTTCCAGCGCCGCGCCACCGGCCCAGGGCGAGCGGCTGTTCAACCATCTGGTAGGCCTCGCCCGCGACCTTCATCCCGAGGTCCAGACCGGTCGTTTCGGCGCCGACATGCAGGTTTCCCTGGTCAACGACGGACCAGTGACATTTTTATTGTCGATTTAGTGAGGGCGCCCCTTACAGCGCCCTGCCAAGTGTCTATGATTGCGCAGTTCGAGTTTGAACGGTCGTCCAACTGGGGAATCATTGACCCCTGCGGGAGTCGGACCTCTGCCTATCCGTTTCGCGACCACCCGTCGCCAAACGTATTCGTACGCTGATTTAGGAGGCTGCGTGTTATCTCATTCCAAAGTTAAGCCGGGCAAGCAGGGCTTCGCCCTGATCGGGCTCTCCGTCGCTCTGGGTCTGTTCAGTGCCCAGGCCCTGGCCTTCAGCCTGGACGACGTGGCCGCCAAGGCCAAAGAACTCTCCGGCCAGAAATTCGTCGCGCCCAAGAGCAACCTGCCCGCATCCTTCAGCGGCATGAAGTATGCCGACTATCAGCAGATCACCTTCAATCAGGGCAAGGCCTACTGGAAGGATGCCAAGACGCCCTTCCGCCTGAATTTCTATCACGAGGGCATGCACTACAGCGTGCCGGTGAAGATCAACGAGGTCACCGCCAACAATGTCGAAGAGATCAAATACGATCCATCGATGTTCAACTTCGGCAACCTGCAGGTCGACCAGGCCCAGCTCAAGGATCTCGGCTTCGCCGGATTCAAGGTGCTCTATCCGCTGAACAAGGCGGACAAGCATGACGAGCTGATGACCATGCTCGGCGCCAGCTATTTCCGCGTGATCGGCAAGAACCAGGTCTATGGCCTGTCCGCCCGTGGCCTGGCCATCGACACCGCGCTGCCGTCCGGCGAGGAATTTCCGCGCTTCACCGAATTCTGGGTCGAACAGCCCCAGTCGGATCGCCGCAACCTGGTGATCTATGCGCTGCTCGATTCGCCGCGCGCCACCGGTGCCTATCGCTTCGTGCTGACTCCCGGCAAGGACAGCACCGTCGACGTCGAAGCCAAGGTGTTCCTGCGCGACAACGTCAACAAGCTGGGCATCGCGCCGTTGACCAGCATGTACCTGTTCGGCCCCAACCAGCCGAGCGCCCAGGTCAACTATCGTCCGGCACTGCACGACTCCAACGGTCTGGCCATCCATGCCGGCAACGGCGAGTGGCTGTGGCGTCCGCTGAACAACCCGCGCCGCCTGTCGGTCAGCACCTACACCATCGAGAATCCGCGCGGTTTCGGTCTGCTGCAGCGTGGCCACGAGTTCTACAAGTACCAGGACCTGGACGAGCGCTACGACAAGCGTCCCAGCGGCTGGGTAGAGCCCAAGGGCGACTGGGGCAAGGGGCACGTCGAGCTGGTAGAAATCCCCACCCCGGACGAGACCAACGACAACATCGTAGCCTTCTGGACGCCGGACACCCTGCCGGAGAAGGGCCAGCCGATCGATGTCAGCTATCGCCTGCACTTCACCACCGACGAACCCAACCTGCACACCAAGGACTTGGCCTGGGTCTCCCAGACCCGTCTGTCCACCGGTGACGTGCGCCAGTCCAACCTGGTGCGCCAGACCGATGGCAGCCTGGCCTACATCATCGACTTCGAAGGTCCGAACCTCGATGACCTGCCCGAGGATTCGCAGGTCGGCTCCCAGGTCAGCCTGGATGCCAACGGTGAACTGGTCGAGAACTCTGTGCGCTACAACCCGGTTACCAAGGGCTATCGCCTGACCTTGAGACTCAAGGTCAAGGATCAGACCAAGCCGGTGGAAATGCGCGCCAACCTCGCCCAGGGTGACAAACCGCTCAGCGAAACCTGGACTTACCAGCTACCTGCCAATGAATAACACCACCCGCGATACCTCGGTCGCCGCTGCTGGCGACTACCTCGAACACCTGCCGTTGCCCGCCGGGCAACGGCAGGTGCTGGACCAGACGGCGGACGTCGAGTCGCTGCACCGGCAACTGGCCGGTGCCCGCGGCGAAGGCGCCCAGGGTGCCGAGGCGGTGATCGCCTCCACCGAAGCGCGTCTGGCCGCCGGTTGGGACGATACCCTGGAGGATGGCGAGCTGCTGGGCAGCGATGCCCAGGGTCGCGTCTTCATCAAGGCCACCCCGCCCATGACCCGCTCCATGATGGTGCCCGATCCCTGGCGCACCAATCCCGTGGCGCGGAGCTGGAAGCGGCTGCTCGGCCGCAAGGATCACAGCCGCTGGCAACCCGATCCCGAAGCCGATGCCCATGCGCACTGGCGCAAGGTCGGTTCCTTCCGGCGCTTCATCCTGCTGATCCTGATGCTGGTGCAGACCGGCATCGCCACTTGGTACATGAAGGCCGTGCTGCCCTATCAGGGCTGGGCGCTGGTCGATCTCGGCGAGGTCTACCGTCAGGGCTGGGGCGAGTCCATCCGCCAGGTACTGCCCTATGTGGTGCAGACCAGCATCCTGCTGCTCTTCGCCCTGCTGTTCTGCTGGGTGTCCGCCGGTTTCTGGACCGCCCTGATGGGCTTCTGGCAACTGCTCAGCGGCCGCGACAAGTACAGCATCTCGGCCAGTTCCACCGGCACCGAGCCGATCGATCCCCAGTCGCGTACCGCCCTGGTGATGCCCATCGCCAACGAAGACGTGCCACGGGTCTTCGCCGGTCTGCGCGCCACCTACGAGTCGGTCCGCGCCAGCGGCGAGCTGGAGCACTTCGACTTCTTCATCCTTAGCGACAGCAACGATCCGGACAAATGCGTAGCCGAAGAAAAGGCCTGGCTGGAGCTGTGCCGCGAGGTTGGTGGCTTCGGCCACATCTTCTATCGCCGTCGTCGTCGTCGGGTGAAGCGCAAGAGCGGCAACATCGACGACTTCTGCCGTCGCTGGGGCAGCCAGTACAAGTATATGGTGGTGCTCGACGCCGACAGCGTCATGAGCGGCGAATGCCTGGCCAGCCTGGTCCGGCTGATGGAAGCCAATCCGCGTGCCGGCATCATCCAGACCGCGCCCAAGGCGTCCGGCATGGACACCCTGTATGCACGCCTGCAGCAGTTCGCCACCCGCGTGTACGGACCGCTGTTCACCGCCGGCCTGCACTTCTGGCAGCTGGGTGAATCCCACTACTGGGGCCACAACGCCATCATCCGGGTCAAGCCGTTCATCGACCACTGCGCCCTGGCACCGCTGCCGGGCACGGGTTCGTTCGCCGGTGCGATTCTCTCTCACGACTTTGTCGAAGCGGCGCTGATGCGGCGTTCCGGCTGGGGCGTGTGGATCGCCTACGACCTGCCGGGCAGCTACGAAGAACTGCCGCCCAACCTGCTGGACGAACTCAAGCGTGACCGTCGCTGGTGCCATGGCAACCTGATGAACTTCCGGCTGTTCCTGGTCAAGGGCATGCACCCGGTACACCGCGCGGTGTTCCTCACCGGGGTGATGTCCTACCTGTCGGCGCCGCTGTGGTTCCTCTTCCTGGTGCTGTCCACGGCGCTCTTGGCGATCCACAAGCTGCTGGAGCCGCAGTACTTCTTCCAGCCCCGCCAGCTGTTCCCGGTCTGGCCCCAGTGGCATCCGGAGCAGGCCATCGCGCTGTTCTCCACCACCCTGATCCTGCTGTTCCTGCCCAAGCTGCTCAGCGTGGTGCTGATCATCGCCAAGGGTGCCAAGGAATTCGGTGGCGGCCTGCGGCTGTTCCTTTCCATGATGCTGGAGATGCTCTTCTCGGTGCTGCTGGCACCGGTGCGGATGCTGTTCCACACGGTGTTCGTGACCGCCGCCTTCCTGGGCTGGTCGGTGCAGTGGAATTCGCCCCAGCGGGACGACAACGACACGCCCTGGAGCGAAGCCTTCCGCCGCCATGGTTCGCAGATGCTGCTCGGTCTGATCTGGACCGCCGGCGTGGCCTGGCTGGATCCGCGCTTCCTCTGGTGGCTGTCGCCCATCGTGGTGTCGCTGATCCTGTCGGCACCGGTGTCGGTGATTTCCAGCCGGACCAACCTGGGTCTGGGCAGTCGCCGCCATCACCTGTTCCTGATCCCGGAAGAGTACGCACCGCCGCGCGAGCTGGTGGCGACCGACGAGTACCTGCACCTGAACAACCGCAATGCCCTGACCAGGGGCTTCCTGCGCGCCACCGTCGATCCGGTGCTCAATGCCCTGGCCATCGGCATGGCCCGCGGTCGCCACGGCAAGGTGGTGGAGCCGGCACGCCGGCTGCGCGAAGAGCGGGTGGCCCGGGTCCTGGCCGCCGGTCCGGAAAAGACCAAGGGCGACGACCAGTGGCGTCTGCTCAGCGATCCGGACGGCATGGCGCAACTGCACCTGCAGGTCTGGAAGGCCGAAGAGCACCGCAACTGGCGGGAAGCCTACGCCACCCTGCGGCCGCGCTCCCACAGCGACTCGGCCGTGGATGCCGCAGCCAGTCCGGCCAGCCTGACCCCGCGGCCCGCCTCCTGAGGAGGCGCTCCGCGCATTGAAAAAGCCCCGGTGTCGCGAGACGCCGGGGCTTTTTCTTGTCCGTGATCGGGCTAGAACAGGCGGGCGAGTAGGGCGGGTACGGCGTTCTCGACGCGCAGGATGCGCTCACCGAGCTGTACGGGCGCCAGACCCGCTTCCTGCAGCTTTTCGACCTCATAGGGTATCCAGCCACCCTCGGGACCGATCGCCAGCGTCACGGGCTCGTTGAGGGCGCGAGGGCAGGCCGGGTAGTTGCCCGGATGACCGACCAGGCCGCGGGTGCCGGCGACGAGCGCGGGCAGGCGATCCTCGACGAAGGGCTTGAATCGCTTTTCGATCAGCACCTCCGGCAGCACCGTGTCCCGGGCCTGCTCCAGTCCCAGGCGCAATTGCTCCTCGATAGCCGCGGGCTCCAGGAACGGGGTCTGCCAGAAGCTCTTTTCCACCCGGTAGCTGTTCAGTAGCACCAGGCGCGCGACGCCCATGGCGGACACGGTCTGCAGTACCCGGCGCAGCATCTTGGGACGGGGCAGGGCCAGCAGCAGAGTGAGCGGCAGCTTGGCCGGCGGTGGCTGGTCGAGGGTGACGGTCAGGCAGGCCTGGCCGGCGTCGAGGGACTCGATCTGGCCGGAACCCATCAGACCATCCAGCAGGCCGACGCGCATCCGATCGCCAGCGGCCGCCTGGTGGACCTCGCGCAGATGGGCGAGACGGCGTGGATCGCGCAGCACGACCTGGTCAGCGGCCATGAAGTCGGCCGCTTCGAGCAGGATCAGATTCACGGACGTTCGGCGGGCGGTTGGGCTTCGGGGGCGGCGTCTTCGTCGCCCAGCGGGCGCTCGCGCTTCTGCACGAAGCGGCCGAACAGCAGGCCGATCTCGAACAGCAGCCACATGGGTACGGCCAGCATGGTCTGGGAGAAGACGTCCGGCGGGGTCAGGATCATGCCGACCACGAAACAGCCGATGATGACGTAGGGACGGATCTTCTTCAGGTAGGCCACGTCGACCACGCCGATCCAGATCAGCAGCACGGTGGCCACCGGGATCTCGAAGGCGACGCCAAAGGCGAAGAACAGCGTCAGGATGAAATCCAGGTAGGCGTTCAGATCCGGCATCATCATGGCGCCTTCCGGCGTGATGCTGCTGAAGAAGTGGAAGATGATCGGGAACACCAGGAAGTAGGCGAAGGCCATGCCGGCGTAGAACAGCACGATGCTGGAGATCAGCAGCGGAATGGCGACCTTCTTCTCGTGACGATAGAGCCCGGGCGCGACGAACCCCCAGACCTGGTGCAGGATCACCGGCATGGCGATGAACAGCGACACCACCAGCGTCAGCTTGAAGGGCGCGAGGAACGGCGAGGTGACGTCCGTGGAGATCATGGTCGCGCCCTCGGGAAGGACGCGGCGGATCGGCTCGGAGGCGAAGGCATAGATCTTCTGGGCGAAGTAGAACAGCCCGAGAAAGATCAGAAAGGTCGCCAGCACGCATCTGAGGATGCGGGTGCGCAATTCGGTGAGGTGCGAGACCAGGGGCATTTCCTGGTCATCGTGTTCGGAAGGCTTGTCGCTCATGGTGCTCTTGGCGGCGTCTGGGGCGGATCCTGCGGGCGTTCGGCAACCACGTCCTGGGGCATGGGCGGAGCAACGGCGGCCGGTGGGGTCTGAGCTTCCGGGGTGGAGGCGGCAGGCTTGGGCCGGTTGTCGCGCTGTTCCATGGACAGGATATGCTCGTTGCGCAGCTGCTGGCGAATTTCGTCAGCGCCGATCTCGCGCTCCACTTCCTGGCGGATGCTGTTGAAGCTGCGCCTCAGGCGACCGATCCACAGACCCGCGGTGCGCGCGGCACCGGGCAGGCGTTCCGGGCCCAGCACCAGCAGGGCGACGAACCCCACTAGCATCATTTCGGGAAAGCTGATTCCGAACATGGCGGGGCCTTAGTCCTTGCGCACCACCGGCTCTTCGACCTTGCGGTGCTCGGCATCGAAGGTCTGGGGACGATTCAGGGGCGCATTCGGGTTGGCCGTGCTGGCGGTGGGCGCCGGCTGTTCGGCCTTGTCGTCCTCGTCGGTGTGCATGGCCTTGCGGAAGCCCTTGATGGCCTCGCCCACGTCGGAGCCCAGATGCTTCAGGCGTTTGGTGCCAAAGACGATCACCACGACGAGCAGGATGACGATCCAGTGTTTCCAGTCGAAGATACCCATGGTCTTTCCTCGTTGCGAAGCTTGGGGTCAGGATTGAGTGCGGGCGGCCTTTTCGGCGTGCCCGGAGAGGCCGAAACGACGATCCAGCTCGTCCAGCACGGCCTGGGGATGCTGGCCCAGGGCCGAGAGCATGATCAGGCTGTGGAACCAGAGGTCGGCGGTCTCGTAGATGACGTCGTCGTATTGCTGGCTGATGGCGGCGTCCTTGGCGGCGAGAATGGTCTCGACGCTTTCTTCGCCGACCTTTTCCAGGATCTTGTTCAGACCCTTGTGGTAGAGGCTGGCCACATAGGAGGAGTCCGGGGCGGCCTGCTTGCGTTCTTCCAGCACCTGCGCCAGGCGCGCGAGGGTGTCAGTCATGGCCGTGCCCTCCGGCATAGATGGCGCTGGGGTCCTTGACCACCGGATCGACGGTCTCCCACTGGCCCTCGCGCAACACGCGATAGAAGCAGCTTTCCCGGCCGGTATGGCAGGCGATGCCACCGAGCTGTTCCACCTGCAGCACCACCACGTCGGCATCGCAATCCAGGCGCAGCTCGATGACGCGCTGCACGTGCCCGGATTCCTCGCCCTTGCGCCACAGCCGGTTGCGCGAACGCGACCAGTAGACGGCACGGCCTTCGGCAGCGGTCAGGGCCAGGGATTCGCGGTTCATCCAGGCCATCATCAGGATGCGCCCCGAGGTGGGGTCCTGGGCGATGGCCGGTACCAGGCCATCGCTGTTCCAGTGGATCTCGTCTAACCAGTCGCTCATCGGTCTGTTCAGTACTACGAATTTAGGGTACCAGCCTCGCACAAGACGCGGCTCGAATACAGCGGCAGGGCACCAGTGGCTGAGGGCGTGTATTTCGCCCGATAAAAATGACAGGAAGGTTACAGCTTAAGGAGTTCAGCGCCTGATCACCAGAACCAGGCCGCCGACCAGCATGGCCCAGGCCGGCCAGGCATGGGGCTGGGGTTCGAGACCCAGCTGGGCGGCGCCCACCAGCAGCACCGCGCCTATGACGCGCACGATCCAGTCGTCGCGGCGATCCCCCCAGGGATTGGGCGGGTCCTTGCGGTGGGGCTGAGTGATGCGTTCCAGGGTGTCGCGGGCCATCTGCGCCAGATGCGGGATCTGCTCCAGTTGCTGCTGGATGTTGCGGGCGACCTGGGGCGGACTCAGCCGCTTGCGCATCCACTTTTCCAGATAGGGCTTGGCGGTGGACCAGAGGTCCAGGTCCGGATAGAGCTGGCGGCCCAGGCCTTCGATGTTGAGCAGGGTCTTCTGCAGCAGCACCAGCTGCGGCTGGATTTCCATGTTGAAGCGGCGTGCCACCTGGAACAGCCGCAGCAGCAGCTGGCCGAAGGAGATGTCCTTGAGCGGCTTCTCGAAGATGGGTTCGCAGACGGTGCGGATGGCCGCTTCCAGTTCGTTGACCTGGGTGTTGGCCGGCACCCAGCCGGAGTCGATGTGCAGCTGGGCGACCTTGCGGTAGTCGCGCTGGAAGAAGGCCCAGAGGTTGCGCGCCAGGTAGTCCTGGTCCTCGGGGGTCAGACTGCCGATGATGCCGCAGTCCACCGCGATATAGAGCGGATCCCAGGGCTTGGCGGTGCTGACGAAGATGTTGCCCGGGTGCATGTCGGCATGGAAGAAGCTGTCGCGGAACACCTGGGTGAAGAAGATCTCCACGCCGCGCTCGGCCAGCAGCTTGAAGTCGGTGCCCTGGTCGCGCAGCGCGGCCAGGTCGGTCACCGGGATGCCGTAGATGCGCTCCATGACCAGCACCCGCTCGCGGCACCAGTCCCAGTACACCTGGGGCACATAGAGGCGCTCGGAGCCGTCGAAATTGCGTCTGAGTTGGCTGGAGTTGGCGGCTTCGCGCAGGAGGTCCAGTTCGTCGTAGATGGTCTTCTCGTAGTCGCTGACCACGTCCATCGGGTGCAGGCGGCGGGCTTCCGCGGACAGCCGCTCGGCCATGCGCGCCAGCAGGAACAGCCAGGCGATGTCCTGGCTGATGATGCCCTTCAGGCCGGGCCGTACCACCTTGACCACCACCTCTTCGCCGGTGCGCAGCTGGGCGGCATGCACCTGGGCCACCGAGGCCGAGGCCAGCGGCTGGTGGTCGAAACGGGCGAAGGCCTGCTTGATGGGGACGCCGAGTTGCGACTCGATGAGCGCCACGGCCTTTTCCGGTGGGAAAGGCGGGACCTTGTCCTGCAGGAACATCAGTTCGTCGGCGATATCCTCGGGCATGAGGTCGCGGCGGGTGGAGAGGATCTGGCCGAACTTGACGAACACCGGGCCCAGGCCTTCCAGCGCCAGGCGCAAGCGGGCGCCGCGCGGCAGGGTCTTGCTCGGCCGCGGCAGCCAGCGCCAGGGCAGCACATAGCGGGTGGCGCGCAGGTACCAGGGCAGCGGCAGAGCGTAGACGATGTCGTCCAGCCGATAGCGGATCACCACGAAGAAGATCCGCAACAGGCGGTTGAGGGCAGCGAACAGCTTCATTCGTCGGGGTTATCCCTGGCGTTGCGGGCGGCGCCCAGGCGGGCGAGACGGGCGTCGAGACGATCCACGTCCAGGCGCAGGGCATCGATCTCGGCGAAGCGGGCCTCGCCTTCCAGGCGGCCGACCAGCTGACGACTCTCCTCGTTCAGCCAGTTGGACAGCGTCAGCTGCAGACTGTCACGACTCTGTTCGCCAAGGGCCTGGCCACGCCGGGCCAGATCGCCGAGCAAGGCCGCGGGCAGCGGGCCGAGCCAGCGACTCACCTCGTGCTGCCAGTCCAGCTCCAGCTTCTGCAGGATGTCGGACAGCTCGATCAGCAGGGTGCTGTCGCCTTCCAGGCGGACGTCCGGCTGGTGCAGCACCCGCTGCTTGTCGCGGGCCAGGGCCAGCTCGGCCAGGCGCGTCGCCGGGGCGCTCAGGGTGCAGTCGATGTCGCCCTCGTGATGGGCGGCGAAGTGCAGGCCGTCACCCGCGGGCAGGATGTAGAGGCGCAACGCCGGTTGCCGGGTCTGGACCGCGATCACCCGGCCGGTCAGGCCGGCCAGTCGCGGCAGCGCCACCGGATCCAGCGCCAGCAGCGGATTCAGGCCACGCTCCAGCGCGGCCAGCAACGCCTGGGTGACGAGGGCCATCAGGGCTTGATGCCGCGGTGCAGGGCGACCACGCCGCCGGTCATGTTGTGGAAGGTCACCCGGGCGAAGCCGGTTTCTTCCATCATGGCCTTGAGGGTCTGCTGGTCGGGGTGCATGCGGATGGATTCGGCCAGGTAGCGATAGCTGTCGGCGTCACCGGCCACCAGCTTGCCCATCAGCGGCAGGAAGCCGAAGGAGTAGGCGTCATAGGCCTTGGACACCAGCGGATTGGTGGGCTTGGAGAATTCCAGCACCAGCAGCCGGCCGCCGGGCTTGAGCACGCGCAGCATGGAGGCCAGCGCCTGGTCCTTGTGGGTGACGTTGCGCAGACCGAAGGCGATGGTGATGCAGTCGAAGTGGTTGTCGGGGAAGGGCAGCTTCTCGGCATCGGCCTGGACGAAGCGCACGTTGCTGGCGACGCCTTCGTCGAGCAGGCGGTCGCGTCCGACCCTGAGCATGGAATCGTTGATGTCGGCCAGGACCACCTCGCCGGTGGGGCCGACCAGGCGGGCGAACTGCTTGGTCAGGTCGCCGGTACCGCCGGCGATGTCCAGCACCCGGTTGCCGCGGCGCACGCCGGAGAGTTCGATGGTGAATCTCTTCCACAGCCGGTGGATGCCCGCCGACATCAGGTCGTTCATCACATCGTACTTGGCCGCGACCGAATGGAAGACTTCCGCGACCTTGTAAGCCTTCTGGCTCTCCGGAACGCTCTGGTAGCCGAAGTGGGTCTGGGATTCGGCCTCGGGGCCTTTGCGCGGATCGCTCATGGGGCTACACCTGGGACAGGGACAAGAGGGCATTCTAGCAGGGGGATCGCCCGGCTTGCCTGGCTAAAACCTGGCTGACCGCTCGGTTCTCGCGATTGGCGAGGTGCCGGGCCCTCGCTATAGTCAGGGCCCCTTATCCGGAGTTCCCCGATGTCCCAGATCACCATCGAACGCAGCCATTCACTCGGCCTGGAAAGCGTTCGCCAAAAGACCGACCAGCTGGCGGAAAAACTCACGCGCGACTATGGGGTGGCCTGCGCCTGGGAAGGCGATACCCTGAAGTTCACGCGCAGCGGTGTGGATGGGCGGATCGAGGTCGGTGAGGACCGGGTGCGGGTGCTGGCGACCCTGGGCATGATGTTCTCGATGCTCAGTGGCCAGATCGAGAAGGAAATCGAGCGCAAGCTGGACAAGGCCCTGGCGGCCTGAGTCCGCTCAGAGCATCAGCTTGACCGCGCTGACATGCGGGTCCCGCGTCTTGCCGGCGCGGGCCAGTTGTTCCAGGTAGTCGGCCCAGAGCGCGTCGCGGCGAATGCCCAGTTCATAGAGATAGTCCCAGCTGAACAGGCCGCTGTCGTGGCCGTCGTCGAAGGTCAGCTTGATGGCATAGCGCCCGGCCGGTTCGACGGCGCTGATGCCGACCTGCTGCTTGCCCCACTGCAATACCGGATTGCCGTGTCCCTGAACCTCGGCCGAGGGCGAATGCACGCGCAGGAATTCGGCGGGCAGCTCGAAGGTTTCCGCGCCATAGCTGACGCTGAGGGTCTTCGAAGCCTTGTGGAGCTGGATGGCGGTGGGAGTACGCATGGTGAGGTTCTCTGGGCGGTTTTGCAGTCTTTGCCTGAGGCCATCGCGGCCATGGCGGTCCGCCGATGCGGCCGCTCCTACAGGGTTCGATGTCTCCTGTAGGAGCGGCCGATGGCCGCGATCACGAATGCACCAAACCTACCGTTACAGTATATAGCGCGACAGGTCTTCGTCCTGGGCCAGTTCGCCCAGGTGGCCGTTCACATAGGCCGCGTCGATGACGATGGGCTCGCCATTCTGCTGGCCGGCGAGGTCGGCGGCGCTGAAGGACACCTCTTCCAGCAGGCGTTCCAGCAGGGTATGCAGGCGCCGGGCACCGATGTTCTCGGTCTTCTCGTTGACCTGCCAGGCGATCTCGGCGATGCGGGTGATGCCGTCGGCGGCGAATTCCACCAGCAGCCCCTCGGTCTTGAGCAGTTCGCGATACTGCTCGGTGAGCGAGGCGTGCGGCTCGGTGAGGATGCGCTCGAAGTCCTGCGGGGTCAGCGCCTTGAGCTCGACGCGGATCGGCAGACGACCCTGCAGCTCCGGCACCAGATCGCTGGGCTTGGACAGGTGGAAGGCGCCCGAGGCGATGAACAGGATATGGTCGGTCTTGACCATGCCCAGCTTGGTGTTGACGGTGCAGCCCTCGATCAGCGGCAGCAGGTCGCGCTGCACGCCTTCGCGGGACACATCGGCACCGCTGGTGTTGCCGCGCTTGGCGACCTTGTCGATCTCGTCGATGAAGACGATGCCGTGCTGTTCGACGGCTTCCAGGGCGCGGCCCTTGAGTTCTTCTTCGTTGACCAGACGGGCGGCTTCCTCGTCACGCACCAGCTTGAGCGCTTCCTTGACCTTGAGCTTGCGCTGCTTGGTCTTGCCCTTGTGCATGCCGGCGAAGAGATTCTGCAGCTGGCTGGTCATCTCCTCCATGCCGGGCGGGGTCATGATCTCGACGCCGGCAGGGGCATCGGCCACCTCGATGTCGATTTCCTTGTCGTCCAGCTGGCCTTCGCGCAGGCGCTTGCGGAACAGCTGGCGGGTGTTGCTATCGGTCGACGCCGGCTGGGGTTCGTTGCTGAAGCCTACCGAGGGACGCGCCGGCGGCAGCAGGGCATCGAGGATGCGCTCTTCGGCGGCGTCTTCGGCGCGATGGCGGTTACGCACCATCTCCTGCTCGCGCAGCATCTTCACCGCGGCATCGGCGAGGTCACGGATGATGGACTCGACGTCGCGGCCGACATAGCCGACCTCGGTGAACTTGGTGGCTTCCACCTTGAGGAAGGGCGCATTGGCCAGCTTGGCCAGGCGGCGGGCGATTTCGGTCTTGCCCACACCCGTCGGGCCGATCATCAGGATGTTCTTGGGCGTGACCTCGGGGCGCAGCTCGACCGGCAGCTGCATGCGCCGCCAGCGGTTGCGCAGGGCGATGGCCACGGCGCGCTTGGCGTCGTCCTGGCCGATGATGTGGCGATTGAGTTCGTGGACGATCTCGCGGGGGGTCATGGACATGGGCAGTCTCTAAACCGGATCACGCCTGGGGCGCGTCCAGCTCCTCGATGGTCAGGTTGCGGTTGGTGAACACGCAGATGTCACCGGCGATATTCAGGGCGGTCTCGGCGATCTCGCGCGCACCCAGGTCGGTGTGCATGAGCAGGGCGCGGGCGGCGGCCTGGGCATAGGCGCCACCGGAACCCATGGCGATCAGGCCTTCTTCGGGCTCCACCACGTCGCCATTGCCGGTGATGATCAGGGAAGCGTCCTTGTTGGCGACCGCCAGCATGGCTTCCAGGCGGCGCAGGGCGCGGTCGGTGCGCCAGTCCTTGGCCAGCTCGACGGCGGCCCGGACCAGGTGGCCCTGGTGCTTCTCGAGTTGCGCCTCGAAGCGCTCGAAGAGGGTGAAGGCGTCGGCGGTACCGCCGGCGAAACCGGCCAGCACCTCGCCCCGGTACAGCCGCCGGACTTTCTTGGCGTTGCCTTTCATGACGGTATTGCCCAGGGAAACCTGGCCGTCGCCGCCGATCACGACCTTGCCGTTGCGGCGTACAGAAACGATGGTGGTCAAGGGAATCTCTCCGCGTTGCTTGGGGCAGTCAGCCCCGGTTACGCGGAGATATGGGGATGGCCGCGACGCCCTTCAAGCGCCGCGGCGAGGGATTGCTCCGATCAGTGACCGCGTCGCTGTTGCAGCAACAGATTCTTGAAGCCGCTGCCGGCGAGCTGTTTCTGCGCCTGGGTCAGCTGGTCGCGATCGCTGTAGGGACCGACCAGTACCCGGTACCAGGTGTCGTCCTTGACCTTGCCCGACTCTACCCGCACGTCCTGGCCAAGCATGATGATCTGGGCGCGGACCCGGTCGGCATCGGCCTGGGTGCGGAAGGACCCGGCCTGGAGGAAGAACAGCGTCACCGGCGGCTGGGCCTTGGTGGTGGCTTCCTTGGGCGGCGTGGCGGCCGGCTGGCCCGGCGTGGTCGCGGGCGTGGCCGGTGTCGCCGTGGCCGCCTGGCCGGGTTGCGCCGGGGTCGCGGCGGCATCCGGCTTGGCCGGGGTGGCCGGCTTGGCGGCCGGATTGCGCGGCACGGCATCCGGCGGCACGATCACCTCGGATTCCGGCAGCAGGGTATAGAAATCGTACTTGGGCTTGATCGGCGTGGGCGGCGTGCCCTCGGTCTTGCCGGCGGCGGTCGCGGCTGGCTTGCCGTTGCCCGCCGCGGCGGCCGGGCGACCCTCTTCCGGCTTGGCGCGCTGCACCGCCTTGTTGCCCGGTTCGAGCTTCATCAGGAACACCACGAAGGCCCCGATGGCCAGACCCGACGCGAGCCAGACCCAGCCGGGCAGGGGCTGTTTCTTGGGAGCCGAGGTGTTGCGACTGGCGCCGCGCTTGGGTGGGGCTTTCTTGGTGGCCATCAGGCGGTGATCCGTCTCTTACATGCGTTCCAGGGTGTGCAGACCGAGCAGTTCCAGACCCTGCTTGAGGGTGCGCCCGGTCAGGGCGGCCAGCCGCAGGCGGCTCTGGCGCAGGGCGGCGTCCTCGGCGGTCAGGATCGGGCAATTCTCGTAGAAGCTGGAGAACAGGCCGGCCAGGTCATAGAGGTAGCTGCACAGCAGGTGCGGGGTGCCCTTGTCGGCAACGCTGGCCAGGATCTCGCCGAATTGCGCCAGACGTCCGCCGAGGTCCTGCTCCTGGGGCGCGTCCAGGCGGATGCTGCCGGCGGGGTCGTTCTGCTCGGCCTTGCGCAGCACGCTGGCGACGCGGGTGTAGGCATACAGCAGATAGGGCGCGGTGTTGCCCTCGAAGCTGAGCATCTGTTCGAAGTTGAAGCTGTAGTCGCTGGTACGGTGCTTGGACAGGTCGGCGTACTTGACCGAGGCGATGCCCACCACGCGGCCGATGTGGCGCAATTCGTCCTCGCTGAAGGGCGCTTCGCCACGCTCGGCGCGACCGGCATTGCGCTCCTTGACCAGTTGGTAGGCGCGTTCCTCGGCTTCGTCGAGCAGGTCGACCAGCTTGACGGTGCCACCGTCGCGGGTCTTGAACGGACGGCCGTCGGCGCCGTTCATGGTGCCGAAGCCCATGTGCTCGAGGTCCATGGCCGCATCGACGAAACCGGCGCGGCGCGCCACCTCGAAGGCCATCTGGAAGTGCAGGGCCTGGCGCTGATCGACGAAGTAGAGCGCGCGATCGGCGTGCAGCTGGCGGCTGCGATAGCGCATGGCGGCCAGGTCGGTGGTGGAATAGAGATAGCCACCGCCGGCCTTCTGCACGATCACCGGCAGCGGATTGCCCTCGGCGTTCTTGAATTCGTCGAGGAAGACGCAGCGGGCGCCGTCGCTCTCGGTGAGCAGACCGGCGGCGTCCAGATCGGCCACCACCTGGGCCAGGTCGTCGTTGTAGGCGCTCTCGCCCTTGACGTCGGCCGGGGTCAGCTTGACGTTGAGGCGATCGTAGACCTCCTGGCAGTGGGACAGGGAGACGGCGTTGAATCGCTCCCAGAGCCGCAGGCAGTGGGCATCGCCCGCCTGCAGCGCCACCACCAGTTCGCGGGCGCGGGCGGCGAATTCCGGCGAGGCGTCGAAGCGGCCCTTGGCGGCGCGATAGAACACCTCGAGATCGGCCAGCTCGCCTTCGGCGGCCTGGGGCTGCTCTTCCATGTAGGCCAGCAGCATGCCGAACTGGGTACCCCAGTCACCCACGTGGTTCTGGCGGATCACCTCGTCGCCGAGGAATTCCAGCACCCGCGCCACGGCATCACCAATGATGGTGGATCTCAGGTGACCGACGTGCATCTCCTTGGCCAGGTTCGGCGAGGAGAGGTCCACCACCACGCGCTGACGCGGCTCGTGGCTGGGCACGCCCAGGTGCGGATCGGCGAAGGCCGCATCCAGCCGCGCGGCCAGTTGCGCATGATTCTGGAAGAAGTTGAGAAAGCCGGGGCCGGCGATCTCCACCTTGCTCACCGCCGGATCGGCGGGCAGGGCGGCCAGCAGCTTCTCGGCCAGGTCACGGGGCTTGGCCCGGGCCGGTTTGGCCAGCAGCAGGGCGACGTTGCTGGCGAAATCGCCGTGGCTCTTGTCCTTGGTGTTCTCGACCTGGATGGCCGGGGCCACGTCGGCCGGCAGGGTGCCGTCGGCGATCAGGCGGTCGAGGGCGTGCTGGATGAGCTGGCGGATGCTGTCTTTCATGGTCTTTGGCCTTCGGCGTGCGCCGAGCGCGCACTGCGATGAAAACCCGGCATTATCCGTGGCGAGCCCGGCCTTGCCAATGGTAAGCCTATGCCACTAGAAGAGATCGATGGGATCCACATCCAGCGACCAGCGCACCTGGCGGGCTTCGGGCAGGCTTTCCAGCTGGACGACCCAGATGCCCAGCAGCCGGTGCAGGGGCGCGCGACTGCTGCTCTGCAGCAGCAACTGGGCCCGATGGCGACCGGCGCGTCTTTCCATTGGCGCCGGTACCGGACCAAGCAACTCCACCTGGGGCAGGGCGAGATTGACCGCCAGGCCCTCGGCGACGTGATAGGCCGCCTCGAGAAAATTCTCCACCTGATCCTGGCGATGGGCGTCGGCTCGCAGCAGCGCCAGATAGGCGAAGGGCGGCAGGCCGGCGGCGCGGCGTTCCTGCAGGGCCTGGCGGGCAAAGGCCGGATAGCCTTCCTCGGCCAGTTGCACCATGAGCGGATGATCGGCCAGATGGGTCTGGATCAGCACCTGGCCCGGTTCCTCGGCGCGCCCGGCACGGCCAGCCACCTGGACGATCTGCTGGGCCATGCGCTCGCTGGCGCGGAAGTCGGCGGAAAACAGCCCGCTGTCGGCGTCCAGCACGGCGACCAGGGTCACCTTGGGAAAGTGGTGCCCCTTGGCGAGCATCTGGGTGCCGACCAGGATGCAGGGCGCGCCGCTGTGGATGGTTCTCAGCAGCTTGCCCAGGGCGTCCTTGCGCGCCGTGGTGTCGCGGTCGATGCGCAGCACCGGGACGTCCGGGAACAGCAGCTGCAGGCGTTCCTCGGCGCGTTCGGTGCCGGCACCCACCGGACGCAGGTCGAGCTTGCCGCAGGAGGGGCAGTGGCGCGGGGGCGTCTGGCGCTGATCGCAATGGTGGCAGCGCAACTCGCCGGAGCCGCGGTGATAGGTCATGCGGGCGTCGCAGCGCGGGCATTGGGCCAGCCAGCCGCAATCGTGGCAGAGCAGGGTGGGGGCGAAGCCGCGACGATTGAGGAACACCAGCACCTGCTGGCCCCGTTCCAGGGTAGCGCCCATGGCCTTGAGCAGCGGTTGGGACAGGCCGCTGTCCAGGGGGCGACTGCGCACGTCCAGGCGCTCGAAGCGCGGCGGCTGGGCGCCACCGGCGCGGAGTGACAGACGCAGATGGGCGTAACGCCCCTGCTCGGCGTTGTGCAGGCTTTCCAGCGAGGGCGTGGCCGAACCCAGCACCACCGGTAGATTCTCGAAGCGCGCGCGGACCACCGCCAGGTCGCGGGCGTGGTACCTCAGGCCTTCCTGCTGTTTATAGGAGGCGTCGTGTTCTTCGTCGACGATGATCAGCCCGGGGTGCTTGAGCGGGGTGAACAGCGCCGAGCGGGTGCCCACCACGATGTCCAGTTCGCCATCGCGGGCGGCCAGCCAGATGTCCATGCGCTCGCGATCGGTCAGCGCCGAATGCAGCAGGGCGATGCGCGCATTGAAGCGCTGTTCGAACCGACCCAGGGTCTGGGGCCCCAGGTTGATCTCGGGGATCAGCAGCAGGGCCTGACGTCCCGCTTCCAGGGTGGCGCGGATCAGCTGCAGATAGACCTCGGTCTTGCCGCTGCCGGTCACCCCTTCCAGCAGATAACAGTGGAAGCCGCTGCCGGCGCGGACCGCTTCGTAGGCCAGGCGCTGCTCGCCGTTGAGCGGCAGCTCGGCCTGGGCGAGCCAGGCGCCCTGGTGCCGATGCGGCTGGTGATAGCGGGTCTCCACCTGGACCAGGCCCTTGGCCTGCAGGAGGTCGAGGCTGTCCTTGACCAGGCCGAGCTGGCCGAGCAATTCGTGCAGCACGCCATGGGGATGCTGGCGCAGAGTCTTGAGCGCCTCGCGCTGGCGCGGCGCCCGGGCCAGGCGCGGATCTTCCGGGCGGGCTTCGGGTTGGGCGATCCAGAAGCGCTGCAGCCTTCGCTCCGCCGGTTCTCCCTGACGCAAAAGGGCAGGAAGTGCCCAGCTCAGGGTATCACCTAGGCTGTGCTGATAGTACTGGGCGGACCACTGGCAGAGTTCGAACAGCGCGCTCGGCAGTGGCGGACGCTCGTCGAGCAGCTGCAGCGCCTTGCGCAGCTTGTCCGGCGGCACCTCGGTCTCCTGGGCGACCTCGATCAGGACCCCGATCACCTCGCGGCGGCCAAAGGGCACCCGCAGCCGCACGCCCGGGCGCAACTGCTCCTCGACCGCTCCCTTGGGCGGCAGATAGTCGAACAGGCGGCGCAGCGGGGAGGGCAGCGCCAGGCGCAGGATCAGGGGCACGGCAGGGCTCGCAGGAGGAAAGCCCGATGGTAGCAGACGGGCGGTGTGGGGGCTGCTTGCACCTCTTAGCTGCTCTGGTATGATTTGCAGCCCAAATCTGTGCGGTATCCGGCAATGGCGCCGGGTGGCGGCACAGCTAGACCCCGAGGATAGCCCCATGAAAGCTGATATCCATCCGCAGTACGATGCCATCGAAGCCACCTGCAGCTGCGGCAACGTCATCAAGACCCGCTCGACCCTGAGCAAGAACATTCACCTGGACGTCTGCTCCGAATGCCACCCGTTCTACACCGGCAAGCAGAAGGTCCTGGACGCTGGCGGCCGTATCGACCGCTTCAAGCAGCGCTTCGGCGTGTTCGGCAGCAGCAAGTAATGCGCTGCCGTCGACCATCTCCGCATGGTTCGACACTGAAGAAGGCGTCCCTCTGGGGCGCCTTTTTCGTTTCTGGCCTGACCGGCGCGCCCGCGGCCCTGGCGGCGGCGTGCCCGCTGCTGCCTGGTGGCCAGGAGGTGATGGTCCGGCAGGTGGTGGATGGCGATACCCTGCGCCTGGTCGACGGCCGCTCGGTCCGGCTGATCGGCGTCAATGCGCCCGAGCTGGGCAAGTCCGGCGGTACCGCCCAGCCCTATGCCGAGGCAGCGCGCCGGCGCCTGCAGGAACTGGTCGCGGCCAGCGACGAGCGCCTGCGGCTGGTGCCGGGCAGCGAGGCGACCGACCATTGCGGTCGCACCCTGGCGCATCTCTATGATCGCGAAGGCGACAATCTGGAAGCCCGGTTGATCGCCGAGGGTCTCGGCTATGCCGTCGCCATCGCGCCCAATATCCGGCTGGCCGATTGTCAGGCCGCCGCGCAAAGCCAGGCGCGCCGGGCGCGCCTTGGGGTCTGGAAGCAGGCGCCGACTCCCGCCACCCGGATCGCGGAAGGCGGTTTCGCCGTGGTGCAGGGGCGTCTGCTGGACGTCGAACGCAATCGCGGCGGCCTCTGGCTGCAGTTCGAAGGCGATCTGGTGGTCAATGTCCCCGAGCGCTTCGTCGAGGCCTTCGACGGCGTGCCGCTGCATCAATGGATCGGCCGCCAGCTCGAGGCGCGGGGCTGGATTTCCGATCGCAGCCGGCGCCAGGAAGCGGGGCGCGCCCGCTGGCAGATGACCTTGAGCGATCCGCACATGCTGGATTTGCAGGTTGAATCGTTTTAGCCGAAAGTCGTATTGCGATTGATTTCA
Organism: Pseudomonas oryzihabitans NBRC 102199; assembly: GCF_000730625.1. Classification (GTDB taxonomy): domain Bacteria; phylum Pseudomonadota; class Gammaproteobacteria; order Pseudomonadales; family Pseudomonadaceae; genus Chryseomonas; species Chryseomonas oryzihabitans. The sequence goes on from NZ_BBIT01000013.1 coordinate 126,436, forward strand.
GGCATATGGCCGATTGCTTGTGGCACCTTGAGTCTTTGCGTATTCTCGCCCGACCCAAGACCCACACCACGCGGATATACCAATAATGTCTGATCTCAAAACCGCTGCCCTCGAATACCACGCCCAGCCGCGCCCCGGCAAACTCAGCGTCGAGCTGACCAAGCCCACCGCGACCGCCCGCGACCTGTCCCTGGCCTACAGCCCCGGCGTCGCCGAACCGGTCCGCGAGATCGGTCGCGATCCCGAACTGGCCTACCGCTACACCGGCAAGGGCAACCTGGTCGCCGTGATCTCCGACGGTACCGCCATCCTCGGCCTGGGCAACCTCGGCCCGCTGGCCTCCAAGCCGGTGATGGAAGGCAAGGGTGTGCTGTTCAAGCGCTTCGCCGGTGTGGACGTCTTCGACATCGAGGTGGACGCCGAGAGCCCCCAGGCCTTCATCGACACCGTCAAGCGCATCTCCATCACCTTCGGTGGCATCAACCTAGAAGACATCAAGGCGCCCGAGTGCTTCGAGATCGAGCGCGCCCTGATCGAGCAGTGCGACATCCCGGTGTTCCACGATGACCAGCACGGCACCGCCATCGTCACCGCCGCCGGCATGCTCAACGCCCTGGAAATCGCCGGCAAGCGCCTGGAAGACGCCAAGATCGTCTGCCTGGGTGCCGGTGCCGCCGCCATCTCCTGCATGCGCCTCCTGGCCAGCATGGGCGCCAAGGTCGAGAACATCTACATGATCGACCGTCAGGGCGTGGTCCACAGCGGCCGCAACGACCTGAACCAGTACAAGGCGGCCTTCGCCACCGAGACCAGCAAGCGCACCCTGGACGATGCCCTCGAGGGTGCCGACGTCTTCGTCGGTCTGTCCGGCCCGAACCTGCTGTCGGCCGAAGGCCTCAAGCGCATGGCGGCCAACCCCATCGTCTTCGCCTGCTCCAACCCGGATCCGGAAATCACCCCCGAGCTGGCCCATGCCACCCGCGACGACGTGATCATGGCCACCGGTCGTTCCGACTACCCGAACCAGGTCAACAACGTCCTCGGCTTCCCCTTCATCTTCCGCGGTGCCCTGGACGTCCGCGCCCGGGTCATCAACGAAGAAATGAAGATCGCCGCCGCCCTGGCCCTGCGTGACCTGGCCAAGCTGCCGGTGCCCAAGGAAGTCTGCGAAGCCTACAAGGTCGACAGCCTGAGCTTCGGCCGCGAGTACATCATTCCCAAGCCGATGGATGCGCGCCTGATCACCCTGGTATCCGATGCCGTGGCCAAGGCCGCCATCGAGACCGGCGTGGCCACGCTGCCCTATCCGGCGAACTATCCGCTGAAGTCGGTGGATGACGTCTTCGCCAAGTAAGGTCCGAAGCAATAAAAAAACCCCGCCGCGGCGGGGTTTTTTATTGACTGGAGATCAGAAGATGTCCATGGGCACCGTTTCGCTGGAGGGTAGCGGTGTGCCGGGCGCCACGCCAGGCGGCAGCTCGTCCAGACTCGGCGGGGTGTCCTCGCTCTTGAACAGCTCGAAGTAGGCGTTGGGCGTGCCGGGCGGCGCAGCGCGACCGGTGGTGGGGTCCACGCGGATGGAGACGATGCCTTCCGGTTCCTTGAGCTGATGCGGCGGCTTGTCCTTGAGCGCCGCGCCCATGTAGCTCATCCAGATCGGCAGGGCCACGGTGCCACCGAATTCCTGGCGACCCAGGGTCTCGGGCTGATCGAAGCCGGCCCAGACCGTGGTCACGTAGTCGCCGTTGTAGCCGGAGAACCAGGTGTCCTTGGATTCGTTGGTGGTACCGGTCTTGCCGGCCAGGTCGTTGCGACCCAGTTCCAGCGCCTTGCGCCCAGTGCCGCGCTTGATCACGTCCTGCAGCATGCTGTTCATGATGAAGGCGTTGCGCGGGTCGATGACCTGGGGCGCGAACACCGGCGCCGGATTGGCCGGATCGGCCGCGGCGGTATCGGCCGCCGGCGTGACCTCGACGCCCGGGGCAGCCTTGGCCTGCGCCTGCTGGGGCACCCGCGGCGCGGCAGTGCGATAGACCACCTTGCCGTCGCGATCGGTCACGTGATCGACCACGTAGGGGGTCACCTTGTAACCCTCGTTGGCGAACACCGACCAGCCGGTGGCGACTTCCAGCGGCGTCAGGCCCGGGGTGCCGAGAGCGAGGGACAGGTTGCGCGGCAACTGGTCGCGCTCGAAGCCGAAGCGACTGACGTAGTCCAGCGCATAGTCGATGCCGATGGCCTGCAGCACCCGGATGGACACCAGGTTGCGCGAGCGATACAGCGCCTCGCGCAGGCGGATGGGGCCGAGGAAGGTGTTGTTGTCGTTCTTTGGTCGCCAGGCTTCGTCGGGATTCTCGTCCATGAAGACGATGGGCGCATCGTTGACCAGGCTGGCGGCGGTGAAGCCCTTTTCCAGGGCCGCGCTATAGATGAACGGCTTGAAGCTGGAGCCGGGCTGGCGGCGGGCCTGGGTCGCGCGGTTGTAGTTGCTCTGCTCGAAGGAGAAGCCACCGATCAGAGCACGGATGGCGCCATCCTGGGGGTCGAGGGAGACCAGGGCGCTCTGCGCCTTGGGGATCTGCGAGAACTTCAGGCTGCCATCGTCCTGGCGCTGCACCCGGATCAGGTCGCCGACCTTGACCACGTCGGCCGGACCGTTCGGCCGCGGCCCCAGGCTGTTGGCGCTGAGGTAGGGGCGGGCCCACTTCATCGAATCCCAGGAGACTGCCTCTTCCTTGCCCTCGCGGGTCAGGACCATGATCCCGCTCTTTTCCACCTGGGTGACGATGGCCGGATCCTGGCCGCCGACGATGCGCTGCTTCTGGATCAGTGCGGTCCACTCGGCCCGGCTGCGGTTGGGCCACTGGGCCTCGGGTCCGCGGTAGCCATGGCGGCGGTCGTAGTCGGTCAGGCCGTCGCGCACGGCCTCGAAGGCGTCTGTCTGCAGCCGGCTGTCGATGGTGGTATAGACCTGGTAGCCATCGGTATAGGCGTCACCGCCATAGCGGCCGACCATTTCCGCCCGCGCCATCTCGGCGATGTAGGGGGCGTTGAGCTCGGGAATGGCGACGTGGTGATAGGCCTCAAGCGGCTCGGCGATGCCGGCCTGGTAGGCCGCCTGATCGATATAACCGAGCTTGAACATGCGTTCGAGAATCCAATTGCGTCTTTCCAGGCTACGCTCAGGATTAGCGACCGGGTTGTAACGCGACGGCGCCTTGGGCAGACCAGCGATCATCGCCATCTGGGCAACGGTCAGGTCCTTGATGGACTTGCCATAGTAGACCTGGGCGGCGGCCTCGATGCCGTAGGCGCGGTTGCCCAGGTAGATCTTGTTGACGTAGAGCTCGAGGATCTCGTCCTTGGTCAGTTGGCGCTCGATTTGCAGCGCCAGGAGGATCTCGGTGAATTTGCGCGAGAAGCTGCGTTCGCTGGTCAGGAAGTAGTTCTTGGCGACCTGCATGGTGATGGTGCTGCCGCCGGTCTGGATGTGTCCGGTCTTGACCAGCTGGCTCACCGCTCGCGCCAGGCTTTTCACATCCACGCCATAGTGATTGGCGAAGTTGTCATCCTCGGCGGAGAGCAGGGCATGGATGAAATCGGGCGGTATCTCGTTAAACCGCAGCGGCGAGCGGCGCATTTCACCGAATTCGGCGATGAGTTTGCCGTCCGCGCTGTACACCCGCAGAGGGATCTGCAGTTGCACGTTTCGCAGGGCGTCGATGGAGGGCAGGCTGGGGCTGAGGTAGAGGAAGGCACCGCTGAGACCCAGCAAAAGGCTGCAGACCAGGGCGACCAACGACCACCAGAAAAATTTCAGAACACGCATCAAGAGACTTTTCGAATGGAAAGAAGGAAAGGGCGACAGGTGAGGGTCAGCCTACACGGCGTCGCCATTATAGGCGCGTTTGGCGGTTGGCCGCTATTTGCTCGGGTGTCAAGTCTGTTATCTAATGCCCGTCCGCGGAAGACCACCGTCGCTCATAGGGAACTGATGTGCTAGGGCTATTCAGAAAGAAGGCGAATACGCTGCTGGGTATCGACGTCAGTTCGACATCCGTGAAACTCATCGAGTTGAGCCGTGCAGGCGGGCGCTATCGGGTGGAGGCCTATGCGGTCGAACCCCTGCCGGCCAATGCCGTGGTCGAGAAGAACATCGCCGAACTCGAAGGCGTGGGCCAGGCCATCGGCCGGGTGCTGGTCAAGGCGCGCACCTCCGCGCGCAGCGCTGCCGTGGCCGTCTCCGGCTCGGCGGTGATCGCCAAGACCATCGAGATGGACGCCGGTCTGACCGACGACGAGCTGGAAAACCAGATCAAGCTGGAAGCCGACCAGTACATTCCCTATCCGCTGGACGAGGTCGCCATCGATTTCGAGGTGCAGGGGCCGTCGCCGCGCAACGCCGAGCGCGTCGAGGTGCTGCTGGCCGCCTGCCGGAAGGAAAACGTCGAGGTCCGCGAAGCGGCCCTGGCGCTGGCCGGCGTCTCGGCCAAGGTGGTCGACGTCGAGGCCTATGCCCTGGAGCGCGCCTATCAGCTGCTGGCCAATCAGCTCGGTGGCCACGTCGACGACCTGACCGTGGCGGTGGTCGACATCGGCGCCACCATGACCACCCTGAGCGTGCTGCACAACGGCAAGACCATCTACACCCGCGAACAGCTGTTTGGCGGTCGCCAGCTCACCGAAGAGATCCAGCGTCGCTATGGCCTGTCGGTGGAAGAGGCCGGTCTGGCCAAGAAGCAGGGCGGGCTGCCGGACGACTACCAGAGCGAGGTGCTGACGCCCTTCCGCGAGGCGGTGGTGCAACAGGTGGCGCGTTCGCTGCAGTTCTTTTTCGCCGCCGGGCAATACAATGATGTGGACTACATCTTGCTTGCTGGAGGAACCGCGTCAATTTCCGGACTCGACCGTTTGATCCAGCAGAAAATCGGCACCCCCACGGTCCTGGCCAATCCCTTCGCCGACATGACCGTCAGCAACAAGGTCAACGCGGCGGCCCTGGCGGGTGACGCCCCGGCGCTGATGATCGCCTGCGGCCTGGCCATGAGGAGTTTCGACTAGATGGCCCGCATCAACCTCTTGCCTTGGCGGGAGCAGCTGCGCGAAGAAAGGCGCAAGCAGTTCCTGGTGATCCTGGGTGGCATCTTCGTGCTCTCCTGTGGCGCCGTGTTTCTCGGCGACCAGTACCTGTCCGGCGAGATCGCCCGCCAGGAGGCGCGCAATGCCTTCATCCAGCAAAACATTGCCCAGCTGGATGTGCGCATCAAGGAGATCAGCGAACTCAAGACCCGTCGTCAGCAACTGCTGGCGCGGATGAAGATCATCCAAGACCTGCAGGGCAACCGCCCGGTCATCGGCCATGTCTTCGATCAACTGGTGCGGACGCTGCCGGACGGCGTGTATTTCCGCGAGCTGAAGATGCAGGGTGACACCCTGTCGATCAGCGGCGAGGCGGAATCCAACAACCGGGTCTCCAACCTGATGCGTAATTTGGATGCCTCGGACTGGTTCGCCTCGCCTACGCTGATCGAGGTGAAGGCCACCACCGCAGGTGCGGTGGACCAGGCCAATACCTTCCAGCTCACCGTCAAGCAGACCCAGCCCGGCGCCCCTGCGACACCGGCCCCGCTCGCCCAGGGAGGCAAACCATGAGTCTCGCCGATTCCCTGGCCAGCCTGCGCAAGGTCGACATCAACGACCTCAATCTCGAGAATCTGGGTTCCTGGCCCAAGCCGGTCAAGGTCATCGCCTGCCTGCTGATCGTGCTGGTGGTGCTGCTGCTCGGCTATCAGTTCCACCTGAGCGACATGCAGGCCCAGCTGGATAGCCAGCGCAACCAGGAAGAGACCCTCAAGCAGCAATACGCCAGCAAGGCCTTCCAGGCGGCCAATCTGGATGCCTACAAGCAGCAGATGGTGGAGATGGAAGAATCCTTCGGTGCCCTGCTGCGGCAACTGCCCGGCGACACCGAGGTGCCGGCGCTGCTGGAGGACATCACCCGCACCGGTCTTGGCAGTGGCCTGGAGTTCGAGCAGATCAAGCTGTTGCCCGAGGTCACCCAGCAGTTCTATGTCGAGTTGCCGATCCAGATCACCGTGGTGGGCAGCTATCATGACCTGGCCACCTTCGTCAGCAGCGTGTCCAGCCTGCCGCGCATCGTCACCCTGCACGACTTCGACCTCAAGCCGGTGGACGACAGAAACGCCAATGGCGGCGGCACGGTCTCCGGAGGCGGCGGCAAGTTGCGCATGAATGTCCTGGCCAAGACCTATCGCTACAACGACAAGGGGCTCGGCAAATGAGGACGCCCCTGTTGTTATGCCTGCTGACCGGCGTGCTGGTCGGCTGCGGTTCCAGCGATACCAGCGATCTGCAGGCCTTCATGGACGAAACCCGCGCCAAGCCGCGTGGTTCCATCGAGCCGCTGCCGCAGTTTCGCGCCTACGAACCCTTCACCTATGCGGCTTCGGCCCTGCGCAGCCCCTTCCAGGCACCGGTACGCATCGATCCCACGGTGCGCCAGCGCGGAACCGGCAACATCAAGCCGGACGTGAATCGGCCCAAGCAGTTTCTCGAAGGCTTCAACATCGAGACCTTCAGCATGGTCGGCATCCTGGCCAATGCCAGTGGCCGCTATGCGCTGGTCAACGGCGCCGGGGGCGTGCATCGCGTCAAGGTGGGCGACTACCTGGGACGCAATGACGGGCGCATCACCAAGATTACCGATGGCGAGATCGACGTGATCGAAATCGTCCCGGATGGCGAGGGTGGCTGGCTGGAACGGCCGCGCACCATCACCTTGAAGGAAAAGACTTAAATGGGCGGGGCGAGCACTGTGAACACTACTATCGCGGGACGACTGGGGCTGGGCCTGGCCCTGCTGCTGAGCAGCCTGGCCGGCCAGGCTCTGGCAGCCGATCTGCAGGCCTTGAACGTCGCCTCCCTGCCCGGGGATCGCATCGAACTCAAGCTGACCTTCGATCAGCCGGTGCCGGTGCCCAAGGGCTACACCATCGAGCAGCCGGCGCGCATCGCCCTGGATCTGCCCGGCGTTGCCAACAAGCTCGGTACCAAGAGCCGTGAGCTGGGCAATGGCAATGCCCGCAGCGTGACGGTGGTCGAGGCGGGCAACCGCACCCGCCTGATCATCAATCTCACCAATCTGGCCAGCTACGACACCCGGGCCGACGGTCGCAACCTGTTCGTCACCATCGGGGGCACCGCCGGTCGCCAGACCGCCAGCGCCCAGGCCAACCTGACGCCCAACCTGCCGCGCGCCGCTGCGCCGACCACCGTGACCGCGCCGTCGTCCGCTCCCTTGCCCGGCGCGATCGCCCGCACGCCGCTGCCGCCGACCCAGGCCACCTCTACCGTGGCGGCCATGACCGCGCCGCGGCCGCAATTGCGCGGCAAGGCGATCCGCCATATCGATTTCCAGCGTGGGCCCCAGGGCGAGGGCAACGTGGTCATCGACCTGAGCGAGACCGGCATCAATCCGGACATCCAGGAGCAGGGCGGCAAGATTCGCCTGACCTTTGCCGGTACCCAGCTGCCTGAAGAGCTGCGGGTACGGCTGGACGTCAAGGATTTCGCCACCCCGGTGCAGTTCGTCAACGCCTCCGCTGACAGCGGCGGGGCGTCCATCGTCATCGAGCCGACCGGTACCTACGACTACCTGGCCTACCAGACCAACAACCGTCTGACCCTGAGCGTCAAGCCGCTCACCACCGAGGAAAAGGAAAAGCGCGCAGCCGATCGCTTCACCTATACCGGCGAGAAGCTGTCGCTGAACTTCCAGGACATCGATGTCCGCTCGGTGCTGCAGCTGATCGCCGACTTCACCAATCTCAACCTGGTGGCGAGCGACACCGTGCAGGGCAACATCACCCTGCGCCTGCAGAACGTGCCCTGGGACCAGGCGCTGGATCTGATCCTCAAGACCAAGGGGCTGGACAAGCGCCAGATCGGCAACGTGCTGCTGGTGGCCCCGGCCGACGAGATCGCCGCCCGCGAACGTCAGGAGCTGGAGTCCCAGAAGCAAATCCAGCAACTGGCCCCCTTGCGTCGCGATCTGATCCAGGTCAACTACGCCAAGGCCGCCGACATCGCCAAGCTGTTCCAGTCGGTGACCAGTGCCGACAAGACCGCCGACGAGCGTGGTTCCATCTCGGTGGACGAACGCACCAACAGCATCATCGCCTACCAGACCCAGAATCGCCTGGACGAACTACGCCGCATCGTCTCCCAGCTGGACATCCCGGTGCGCCAGGTAATGATCGAGGCGCGCCTGGTGGAGGCCAACGTCGACTACAGCAAGCAGCTGGGCGTGCGCTGGGGCGGTAACGCCAGTTCGGGCAACTTCGCGGTCTATGGCAAGGACGGCGCCACCACGGTCGACCCCACTACCGGTCAGGCCTTCCTGCCGGGTACCAGTACCGTGGGTAACTTCACCTCGACCAACGGCGTCGCGCCCACGCCTTTCGTCGACATGGGCGTTTCCGGCAGCACCTCGGGCATCGGCATCGGCTTCATGGTCGGTGGCAAGATGCTCGACCTGCAGCTGTCGGCCCTGCAGTCCAGTGGCAATGGCGAGATCATCTCCCAGCCCAAGGTGGTGACCTCGGACAAGGAGACCGCCAAGATCCTGCGCGGTACCGAGATCCCCTACCAGGAAGCCAGCTCCAGCGGTGCCACCAGCACCAGCTTCAAGCAGGCCGCCCTGTCGCTGGAGGTCACACCGCAGATTACCCCGGACAACCGCATCATCATGGAGGTCAAGGTCAACAAGGATGCCCCTGACTACCAGAATGCACTCAACGGCGTACCGCCGATCAGCAAGAACGAGGTCAATGCCAAGGTACTGGTGAGCGATGGCGAGACCATCGTACTGGGCGGGGTGTTCTCCAACACCCAGACCAAGTCCACCACCAAGGTGCCGATGCTGGGCGACATTCCCTATGTCGGCCGACTGTTCCGCCGGGATTCGGTCACCGACAGCAAAGTCGAGCTGCTGATCTTCCTCACGCCGCGTATCATGAACAACCAGGCGATAGCGGTTGGTCGATGACATAAGTGCGTAATCTGTTTCTCGTAGGACCGATGGGCTCGGGCAAGAGCACCATCGGCCGGCTCCTGGCGAAGGAATTGCGGCTGCCGTTCAAGGATTCCGACAAGGTAATCGAAGAACGTACCGGTGCCGACATCCCCTGGATCTTCGATGTGGAAGGCGAGCAGGGCTTTCGCGAGCGCGAACGCGCCGCGATCGCCGAGCTGTGCGCGGAAAACGGCCTGGTGATGGCCACCGGCGGTGGCGCCGTGCTGCGCGAGGACAATCGCCAGGCGCTCAAGCGCGGTGGGCGGGTCATCTATCTGCATGCCTCCATCGAGCAGCAGATCGAGCGCACCTCCCGCGATCGCAATCGCCCGCTCCTGCAGACCGCCGATCCCGCGGCGGTGCTTCGCACTCTCATGGCCATGCGCGATCCGCTGTACCGCGAAATCGCCGACATCATCATCGAGACCGACGAGCGGCCGCCCCGGCTGGTCGTACTGCAGATACTCGACCGTCTGAAAGCCCTGGCACCGCATTAAAGCCGCAGGCGTTCTGCGCTATGCTAGGCGCCCTTTGAATCAAGGTGACGGCATGCGGACTCTTCACGTCGAGCTCGGTGAGCGCAGCTACCCGATCTACATCGGCCAGGGCCTTCTGGATCAGCCGGAATGCTTCCTGCCCCATCTCGCCGGGCGCAAGGTGGCGATCGTCACCAACGAAACCATCGCGCCGCTCTATCTGGAGCGCCTGCTGCGCACCCTGGGCGATCGCCAGGTCAGCTCGATCGTGCTGCCCGATGGCGAGGCGCACAAGAACTGGGAAACCCTGCAGCTGATCTTCGACGGTCTGCTGCAGGATCGTCATGATCGCAAGACCACCCTCATCGCCCTTGGTGGCGGGGTGGTCGGCGACATGGGCGGGTTCGCCGCGGCCTGTTATCAGCGCGGGGTGGACTTCATCCAGGTGCCGACCACGCTGCTGTCCCAGGTCGATTCCTCGGTGGGCGGCAAGACCGGCATCAACCACCCGCTGGGCAAGAACATGATCGGCGCCTTCTACCAGCCCAAGGCCGTGGTCATCGACACCGCCAGCCTGGCGACCCTGCCGGCGCGTGAACTGTCGGCGGGTCTGGCCGAGGTCATCAAGTACGGTCTGATCTGTGATGAGCCCTTCCTCGGCTGGCTCGAGGAGCATGTCGAGGCGCTCTTGGCGCTGGACCAGCAGGCACTCACCGAAGCCATCGAGCGCTCCTGCGCGGCCAAGGCCCAGGTGGTCGGCAGCGACGAGCGCGAGTCGGGTCTGCGGGCGATCCTCAACCTGGGGCATACCTTCGGCCACGCCATCGAGACCCACCAGGGCTATGGCGTCTGGCTGCACGGCGAAGCGGTTTCCGCCGGCATGGTCATGGCGCTGCAGATGTCCCTGCTGCTGGGCTGGCTCACGGCCGCCCAGCGCGACCGCGCCCTGCGCCTGCTGGTCCGGGCCGGGCTTCCCGTGGTACCGCCGGCCGACATGCAGCCGGCCGATTTCGAACGCCTCATGGCGGTGGACAAGAAGGTCCTGGATGGACAACTCCGGCTGGTACTGCTCAGTGATTTGGGCCAGGCCGTGGTGACCGCCGACTTCGCCCGCGACATTCTCGAGCAGACGCTGCGTACCGATTACCAAGCGCTGACCGCCCAGTAAGGAGAACAAGAGAGTCCCATGTCCAATCTGCACGCCGACGAAGCCTTCCTCGGTCACTATCAGTTCACTCACGACCCGTTCGCCGCCCGCGTTCCCGGTTTCAAATTCTTTCCGGCGCAGCGCAAGCCGGTGCTGGGTCAGTTGCATCACCTGGCCCGCTACAGCCAGTTGTTGCTGGTGGTCAGCGGTCCCGAGGGCAGCGGCAAGACGCTGCTGCGCCAGGCGCTGGCGGCCAGCACCAAGAAGGAAGCCGTGCACTGCGTGGTGATTTCCGCGCAGAACGGCGGCGACGCCCGCACCGTGCTGGCCCAGGTCGCCAAGGGCGTGGGCGCCGACAGCCAGACGCCGGCGGCCATTCTCGCGCAGGCGGCGGAAGTGCGCCTGGCGGGGCAGGAGGTCTACATCCTGGTGGATGACGCCGAGGCGCTGGCCACCCCCGCCCTGGAAGCCCTGCTGGAGCTGGCCGGTGGCGGCGAAAAGGAGCGTCTGCACGTCTTCCTGTTCGGCGAGGCGGAAGTGGTGATGCGCCTGGAGGACATCGCCCAGGGCGAAGAGCGCTATCACGCCATCGAATTGCTGCCCTACAGCGAAAGCGAGGCCGAGGAATATCTCGCCCAGCGCCTGGAAGGTGCCGGTCAGGGGCTGGAGATCTTTACCGACGAGCAACTCGCGACCATTCACCAGCGCTCCGGTGGCTGGCCCGGTCGGCTCAACGAGGAAGCCCGGGATGTCCTGGTGGCCGGCATGACCGCCCGGCGCAAGAAGGCCGCTGCTCCGGCGAAGGGCTCGCGCAATCTGCTGGCGGCGCTGCCGCGCAAGCATCTGGTCATTCTCGGGGTGGTGGTGCTGGCAGTCGGCGCCGCGGCGCTGTCGCTCAAGGGCGGCAAGAGCGAAACCCCGGCGACCGGCACGGCCGGGCAGGACCTGCCCATGGGCGGCCAGAACACCGCGTCCGCCGGCAAGGACGCCCAGGGGGCGCCCATCCAGTTCGATGGCTCTTCCAAGCCGCTACCCCTGCCGCTGGTGGGCGAGTCGCAGCCGGTCATCCGCGAACCCCTGGCGGAAGCGGCGGGAGGGCGTCAGGCTGGTACCGCTGCTGGCAACGACATGGGTGCGGGTGGCGTACCGCCCACCGTGACCACCGACGCCCCGCCCATCAGTGACGAGGACGAACTGCCCAGCCGGACACCGACACGCACGCCAGCGCCCAGCGCGCCGGCAGTGGCCGCTCCGGCGCCCCGGCATACCGCACCTGCGCCGACCCCCGCGCCGGCACCGGCCAAGCCGGCCCCGGCTGCTGCCCCTGCGCACACCGGTAGCGCTGCGGCGGGCTGGTACGGCAGTCAGGCGGGCAGCAAGTACGCCTTGCAGGTGGTGGGCACCAGCACCGAAAAGGCTGCGCAGGACTTCATCGCCGCCCAGGCCGACAGTGGCAACTTCCGCTATTTCAAGAAGAGCTACCAGGGCAAGGCGCTCTATGTGGTGACCTACGGCAACTTCGCCAATCGGGCGGCGGCCGAGGCGGCGGTCAAGCAGCTGCCGGCCAAGGTACAGGCCAGCAAGCCCTGGCCGCGGACCTTCGCCAGCATCCAGCAGGACATCGCCACCAGTCGCTGATTCTTGCCTGGCACGAAAAGAAAGCCCCGGCGCTATCACGAGAGTGACGCCGGGGCTTTCTGTTTTGCGTCATCGAATTTTCATCAGGTGTCATCAGTGTTTGTCGTAAGCGATTTTTTCGCTACACTGGTCAGCCTTTGACTGTCCGAAAAAAGTTCAAATAAGCGGACCGTTTTGTGATGCCTTCGCAATAACCTGATTGCCGGTGAGAGCGCTATGAAAGCAGGCCTGTTCAATCCCGATAGCTTCAAGGACAACTGCGGCTTCGGCCTGATCGCCCATATGCAGGGCGAGCCCAGCCACGACCTGCTGGAAACGGCCATCGAAGCCCTGACCTGCATGACCCACCGGGGCGGTATCAACGCGGACGGCAAGACCGGCGACGGTTGCGGTCTGCTCATGCAGAAGCCGGACGCCTTCCTGCGCGCCATCGCCCAGGAGCAATTCGGCGCCGAGTTGCCCGAGCAGTACGCCGCGGGCGTGGTGTTCTTCAACCAGGACGAGGCCCGCGCCGAACAGGCCCGCGCCAACATGAACCTGGAGATCGAGGCCGCCGGCCTGACCCTGGTCGGCTGGCGCAAGGTGCCCATCGACACCTCGGTGCTGGGCGAACTGGCCCTGGCCCGCCTGCCGCGCATCGAGCAGGTATTCGTCGCCGGTCCCGGTCTCGACGACCAGCAGTTCGGGGTCAAGCTGTTCTCCGCGCGCCGCCGTTCCTCGGTGCGCAATGCCGAGGACGCCGAGCACTACATCTGCAGCCTGTCGTCGCGGGTCATCGTCTACAAGGGCCTGATGATGCCGGCGGATCTCGCCGCCTTCTATCCGGACCTCGGCGATCCGCGCTTGGCGACCGCCATCTGCGTGTTCCACCAGCGCTTCTCCACCAACACCCTGCCGAAGTGGCCGCTGGCGCAGCCCTTCCGCTACCTCGCCCACAACGGCGAGATCAACACCATCACCGGCAACCGCAACTGGGCCCAGGCGCGGCGCACCAAGTTCGTCAACGAACTGATTCCGGATCTCGACCAGCTTGGTCCGCTGGTCAACCGCGTCGGCTCCGATTCCTCCAGCATGGACAACATGCTGGAGCTGCTGGTGACCGGCGGCATGGACCTGTTCCGCGCCGTGCGCATGATCATTCCGCCGGCCTGGCAGAACGTCGAGACCATGGACGCCGATCTGCGTGCCTTCTATGAATTCAACTCCATGCACATGGAGCCTTGGGACGGTCCGGCCGGCGTGGTGCTGACCGAAGGTCGCTACGCCGTCTGCCTGCTCGACCGCAACGGCCTGCGTCCGGCGCGCTGGGTGACTACCAAGAACGGCTACATCACCCTGGCTTCTGAAGTCGGCGTCTGGAACTACCAGCCCGACGACGTCATCGCCAAGGGCCGGGTTGGCCCGGGCCAGATCCTTGCCGTGGACACCGAGACCGGCGAGGTGCTGCAGACCGACGACATCGACAATCGCCTCAAGGCGCGCCATCCCTACAAGCAGTGGCTGCGCAAGAACGCCATGCGCATCCAGGCGACCCTGGACGACAACGATCACGGTTCGGCCTTCTACGACCAGGATCAGCTGCGCCAGTACATGAAGATGTTCCAGGTCACCTTCGAGGAGCGTGACCAGGTCTTGCGCCCGCTGGGCGAGCAGGGCCAGGAAGCCGTGGGCTCGATGGGCGACGATACCCCGATGGCGGTGCTGTCGCGGCGCATCCGTTCGCCCTACGACTATTTCCGCCAGCAATTCGCCCAGGTCACCAACCCGCCGATCGACCCGCTGCGCGAGTCCATCGTCATGTCCCTGGAGACCTGCCTGGGCGCCGAGCGCAACGTCTTCGAGGAAACCGCCGAGCACGCCGATCGCGCCATCCTGAGCAGTCCGGTGGTTTCGCCTGCCAAGTGGCGGACCATCCTCAACATGCCCAAGCCCGGCTTCGAGCATGTCAAGATCGACCTCAACTACCCCGAGTCCATGGGCCTCGAGGCGGCGCTGCGCAACATCGTCGAGCAGGCCGAGGAGGCCGTGCGCGCCGGCAAGGTATTGCTGGTGCTGACCGACCGCCACATCGAGCCGGGCAAGCTGCCGGTGCACGCGGTGCTGGCCACCGGCGCGGTGCACCACCACCTGGTCAACCTGGGCCTGCGCACCAGCAGCAACATCCTGGTAGAGACCGCCACCGCCCGCGATCCGCACCACTTTGCCGTGCTGCTGGGCTTTGGTGCGACCGCGGTCTATCCGTTCCTGGCCTACGAGGTGCTGGGCGATCTGATCCGCACCGGCGAGGTGCTGGGCGATCTCTACGAGGTGTTCAAGTACTACCGCAAGGGCATCACCAAGGGCCTGCTCAAGGTGATCTCCAAGATGGGCATCTCCACCGTCGCCTCCTATCGCGGCGCCCAGCTGTTCGAGGCCGTGGGGCTGGCGGACGAGGTCACCGACCTCTGCTTCCCCGGCGTCACCAGCCGCATCAAGGGTGCGCGCTTCGTCGACCTGGAAGCCGAGCAGAAGCTGCTGGCCGGCGAAGCCTGGAACAACCGCAAGCCGATCCAGCCGGGTGGCCTGCTCAAGTTCGTCTATGGCGGCGAGTACCACGCCTACAACCCGGACGTGGTCAATCTGCTGCAGGCCGCCGTGCAACAGGGCGACTACGCCAAGTTCCGCGAATACACCGCGCTGGTGGACCAGCGTCCGGTGGCCATGATCCGCGACCTGCTCAAGGTCAAGACCAGCGACCAGCCCCTGGCGCTGGAAGAGGTCGAGCCGCTGGCCAACATCTTCACTCGCTTCGACGCCGCCGGCATCTCCCTGGGCGCCCTGTCGCCGGAGGCCCACGAGGCCCTGGCCGAGGCCATGAACCGCCTGGGCGGGCGCTCCAACTCCGGCGAGGGTGGCGAGGATCCGGCGCGCTACGGCACCATCAAGAGCTCCAAGATCAAGCAGGTGGCCACCGGCCGCTTCGGCGTCACCCCCGAGTACCTGGTCAACGCCGAGGTCTTGCAGATCAAGGTGGCCCAGGGCGCCAAGCCGGGCGAGGGCGGCCAGCTGCCGGGCGGCAAGGTCAACGGCCTGATCGCCAAGCTGCGCTATGCGGTGCCCGGCGTGACCCTGATCTCGCCGCCGCCGCACCACGACATCTATTCCATCGAAGACCTGTCGCAGCTGATCTTCGACCTCAAGCAGGTCAACCCCAAGGCGCTGGTGTCGGTCAAGCTGGTCTCCGAGCCCGGGGTGGGTACGGTGGCCGCCGGTGTGGCCAAGGCCTATGCCGACCTTATCACCATCTCCGGCTACGACGGCGGTACCGGCGCTTCGCCGGTAACCTCCATCAAGTACGCCGGCTCGCCCTGGGAGCTGGGCCTCGCCGAGGCGCACCAGACGTTGCGCGGCAACGATCTGCGCGGCAAGGTGCGGGTGCAGACCGACGGCGGCCTGAAGACCGGTCTGGACGTGATCAAGGCGGCCATCCTCGGCGCCGAGAGCTTCGGCTTCGGCACCGCGCCGATGATCGCCCTGGGCTGCAAGTACCTGCGTATCTGCCACCTGAACAATTGCGCTACTGGCGTCGCCACCCAGAACGACCGGCTGCGCAAGGAACACTTCATCGGCACGGTGGAGATGGTGATGAATTTCTTCACCTTCATCGCCGAGGAAACCCGCGAGTGGCTGGCCAGGCTGGGCGTGCGCAGCCTGGGCGAGCTGATCGGCCGTACCGACCTGCTGGAAATCCTGCCGGGCGAGACCGCCAAGCAGCAGCACCTGGATCTCACCCCGCTGCTGGGGAGCGATCACATTCCGGCCGAGAAGCCGCAATACTGCCAGGTGGAAAAGAACCCGCCGTTCGACCAGGGTCTGCTGGCTGAGGAAATGGTGCGTCTGTCGCTGCCAGGGATCGAAAAGCTCGAAGGCGGTGAGTTCAGCCTGAGCATCGGCAACTGCGACCGCTCCATCGGCGCCCGGGTCTCCGGCGAGATTGCCCGACGCCACGGCAACCAGGGCATGGTCAAGGCGCCGCTGACCTTCCGCTTCAAGGGCACCGCCGGCCAGAGCTTCGGCGTCTGGAACGCCGGCGGCCTGCATCTGTATCTGGAAGGCGACGCCAACGACTACGTGGGCAAGGGCATGACCGGCGGCAAGCTGGTCATCACCCCGCCCCAGGGCGCGGGCTTCAAGAGCCAGGAATCGGCCATCATCGGCAACACCTGCCTCTATGGCGCCACCGGTGGCAAGCTGTTCGCCGCCGGCACCGCCGGTGAGCGCTTCGGGGTGCGCAACTCCGGGGCCCACACCGTGGTGGAAGGCACCGGCGACCACTGCTGCGAATACATGACCGGCGGCTTCGTCTGCGTCCTGGGCAAGACCGGCTACAACTTCGGCTCGGGCATGACCGGCGGCTTCGCTTATGTGCTGGACCTGGATAACGGCTTCTATGACCGGGTTAACCACGAGCTGGTGGAAATCCAGCGCATCAACAGCGAAGCCATGGAAGCCTATCGCAGCCACCTGGAAGGGGTGCTGGCCGAATACGTGCGCGAGACCGGCAGTGCCTGGGGCAGCCATCTCCATGAAAACCTGGACGACTACCTGCGCAAGTTCTGGCTGGTGAAGCCCAAGGCCGCAAGCCTTGCGTCGCTGCTGGTCAGCACCCGCGCCCGTCCGGAATAACGACTTCGATGCCGGCTCCCCAGGGCGCCGGTTTCACCGTGATAGCTCGTGGCGCCCGGCAGAAAAGGGCGTCGCTTCAAGAGGTTTGGAAATGGCTGAACGTCTGAACAACGACTTCCAGTTCATCGAGGTCGGTCGCAAGGATCCGAAGAAAAAGCTGCTGCGCCAGCGCAAGAAGGAATTCGTCGAGATCCACGATCCCTTCAAGCCGCAGCAGGCTGCCGAGCAGGCGCACCGCTGCCTGGGTTGCGGCAACCCCTATTGCGAATGGAAGTGCCCGGTGCACAACTTCATTCCCAACTGGCTCAAGCTGGTATCCGAAGGCAACATCCTGGCGGCGGCGGAGCTGTCGCACCAGACCAACACCCTGCCCGAGGTCTGTGGCCGGGTTTGCCCGCAGGATCGCCTCTGCGAGGGTGCCTGTACCCTCAACGACGGTTTCGGCGCGGTGACCATCGGTTCGGTGGAGAAGTACATCACTGACACCGCCTTCGCCATGGGCTGGCGCCCGGACATGTCCAAGGTCAAGCCGACCGGCAAGCGTGTCGCCGTCATCGGTGCCGGTCCGGCCGGCCTGGGTTGTGCCGACATCCTGGTGCGCAATGGCGTGACCCCGGTGGTGTTCGACAAGCACCCCGAGATCGGCGGTCTGCTGACCTTTGGTATCCCCGAGTTCAAGCTGGAAAAGACCGTGCTCAGCCGCCGTCGCGAGGTCTTCGGCGGGATGGGCGTGGAATTCCGCCTCAACACCGAGGTGGGCAAGGACGTGACCATGGACCAACTGCTCGAGGAATTCGATGCGGTCTTCCTGGGCATGGGCACCTACACCTACATGAAGGGCGGCTTCCCCGGCGAAGACCTGCCCGGCGTGCACGATGCCCTGGATTTCCTGGTGGCCAACGTCAATCGCAACCTGGGCTTCGAAAAGGATGCGGCCGACTTCGTCGACATGAAGGGTAAGCGCGTGGTGGTCCTGGGGGGTGGTGACACCGCCATGGACTGCAACCGCACCTCCATTCGCCAGGGCGCCAAGAGCGTGACCTGCGCCTACCGCCGCGACGCCGCCAACATGCCGGGCTCGCGCAAGGAAGTGAAGAACGCCAAGGAAGAGGGCGTGAAGTTCCTCTTCAACCGCCAGCCCATCGCCATCATCGGCGAAGACCGGGTGGAAGGCGTCAAGGTGGTGGAGACCCGTCTGGGCGAGCCCGATGCCCGCGGTCGTCGCAGTCCCGAGCCGATCCCCGGTTCCGAAGAGATCCTGCCGGCCGATGCGGTGGTCATTGCCTTCGGTTTCCGGCCGAGCCCGGCGCCCTGGTTCGAGCAATTCGGCATCGACCTCGACAGCCAGGGCCGCGTGGTCGCGCCGGGGCTGCACGAGTTCAAGCACCAGACCAGCAACCCGAAGATCTTTGCCGGTGGCGACATGGTGCGCGGCTCCGACCTGGTGGTGACCGCCATCTTCGAAGGTCGCAACGCCGCCGAGGGCATCCTCGACTACCTGGGCGTCTAATACCCGACGGCTGGACAAGAGCCGACCGGCGCCAAGCCGGTCGGCTTTTTTCTTGGGCGTCATCCAGGGGCAGGGCTGCGTTCTGGTGCAGTGATGGCAGGTAAGTGCGCTGCGGAGCCTGTGCCAGAGCGCTTTCTGTGTCTGGCACAGGGTCTGCAAAGATCCCGGTTCTCTCCTGCGAGGTACTGCCATGAACAAGCCCGAAATGACCGCCGCCATTCTCGCCGCCAAGCAGCGCCTGGGCCTGAGCTGGGCGGCGATCGCCGCCAGCCTGGAAATGTCGCCGGTCTGGACCACCTCTGCCTGCCTGGGCATGAACAGCATGGCGCCGGCGGTGGCGGAACGCCTGTGCCAGGTGCTGGAATTGCCGAGCGAGGTGTCCCTGGCGCTGCAAGCCTGTCCGCACAAGCAGTGGGACAAGGCCGTGCCCACCGATCCGCTGATCTATCGTTTCTACGAGATGATCAATGTCTACGGCGATACCATCAAAACCCTGATCCATGAAGAGTTCGGCGACGGCATCATGAGTGCCATCGACTTCAGCATGGACATCTCGCGGGTGGCCGATCCCAAGGGCGACCGGGTGCAGATCGTGCTCAACGGCAAGTTCCTGCCCTACAAGAGCTGGTAAGCCGATCGGTGCGATAGACAAAAGGCACGCCCCGGTGCCGTGCCTTTTGCCAGCCGCTTTGCGACAATGCCGGCACTTTTGCTGCCGGATGTCGCCATGACTGCCCTGAAGAACGACCGTTTCCTGCGTGCCCTGCTCAAGCAGCCGGTGGATGTCACCCCGGTGTGGATGATGCGCCAGGCCGGACGCTATCTGCCCGAGTACCGCGCCAGCCGGGCGCGTGCCGGGGACTTCATGAGTCTGTGCAAGAACCCGCAATTCGCCTGCGAGGTGACCCTGCAGCCGCTGGAGCGCTATCCGCTGGATGCCGCCATCCTCTTTTCCGACATCCTCACCATCCCCGACGCCATGGGGCAGGGCCTCTACTTCGAGACCGGCGAGGGTCCGCGCTTTCGCAAGGTGATCGACACCCCGGCCGACATCGAGGCGCTGCCGATCCCCGATGCCGAATCCGACCTGGGCTACGTCATGGACGCCGTGCGCACCATCCGCACGGCGCTGGACGGGCGGGTACCCCTGATCGGCTTTTCCGGCAGCCCCTGGACCCTGGCCACCTACATGATCGAAGGCGGCTCCAGCAAGGATTTCCGCAAGGCCAAGGCCATGCTCTACGACACCCCCGAGGCCCTGCACCTGCTGCTGGACAAGCTGGCCCAGGCGGTCACCGCCTACCTCAACGGCCAGATCCGCGCCGGCGCCCAGGCGGTACAGATCTTCGATACCTGGGGAGGCAACCTGTCCGCCGCGGCCTACCAGGAATTTTCCCTGGCCTACATGCGCAAGATCGTCGCCGGGCTGATCCGCGAGCATGAAGGACGCCGGGTGCCGGTGATCCTCTTCACCAAGAATGGCGGTCTCTGGCTGGAAAGCCTGGCCGACAGCGGCGCCGAGGCCCTGGGCCTGGACTGGACCTGCGACATCGGTGAAGCCCGTCGGCGGGTCGGCAGCAAGGTCGCCCTGCAGGGCAACATGGACCCCAGCGTGCTCTACGCCAAGCCGGCGGCCATCCGCGCCGAGGTGGGGCGCATCCTGGAAAGCTATGGCCAGGGCAGCGGCCACGTCTTCAACCTCGGCCACGGCATCACCCCCGAGGTGGATCCGGCCCATGCCGGTGCCTTCATCGAAGCCGTGCACGAGTTGTCGGGGCGCTACCACCAGGGCTGATTGTGCCGGGATCGGCACGACCGATCCCAAGTCGAGCGAGCGGGTCGTGGCCGGTTGCGGCATAGTCGGGGTTTTCCCGATGGAGCGCCGCCATGGCCCAGATGACCCCGGAAGACCTGCAGCACCTGGCCGAAGAGGTGCTCGCGGCCCAAGGTTTCAGTCAGCCGCAGGGCGCGGCCATCGCCGCCATGATGGTCGCCGGCCAGCGTGACGACTGCGCCTCCCACGGCATCTATCGGCTGCTGGGCATCGTCAAGACGCTCAAGGCCGGCAAGGTGGTGCCCGATGCCGAGCCGACGGTAGAGGACGTGGCTCCGGCCATCGTCCGGGTCGATGCGGGTGGCGGCTTCTCCCCGCTGGCCTTCGAGGCGGGGCTGCCCCTGCTCGACGCCAAGGCGCGCAGCTGTGGCCTGGCAGCCCTGGCGATCAACAACTGCGTGCACTTCTCGGCGCTCTGGGTGGAGATGGAAGCCCTTACCGCCAGGGGCCTGGTGGCCCTGGCCTGCAATCCGACCCAGGCCTATGTCGCCCCGGCCGGTGGTCGTCGCCCGCTGTTCGGTACCAATCCCCTGGCCTTCGGCTGGCCGCGGCCCGAGGGTCCGCCCTTCGTCTTCGATTTCGCCACCAGCGCCGTGGCCCGCGGCGAAATCGAATTGCATCGTCGCGCAGGCAAGGCCCTGCCCGAGGGCTGGGGGGTGGATGCCGAGGGCGCGCCCAGCAACGATGCCCGCACCGTGCTGGAGGAGGGTGCCATGCTCACCTTTGGCGGTCACAAGGGCTCGGCGCTGTCGGCCATGATCGAATTGCTCGCCGGCCCGCTGATCGGCGATCTCACCAGTCCGGAGTCTTCCGCGGTCGACGCTGGTGCCGGCGGGCTGCCCTATCACGGCGAACTCATCCTGGCCTTCGATCCCCAGCGCTTTCTCGGCATCGCGGTAGCCGACTACCAGCAGCGCGCCGAGCAGCTGTTCGCCAGCATCGAAGCCCAGGGCGCCCGCCTGCCGTCGCAGCGTCGTTACCAGGCACGAGAACGCAATACCACCCGTGGCTGGTTGGAGGTGCCCGACGAACTCCTGGCCGACGTCCGGGCGCTGCTGCCCGGCTGAGCCAGGACGCGATCCGCATCACTTCGAAGAGGCTGCGCCAACGCAGTCTCTGAACCCCGCCCCGGACGCAGGGTCCACGACTGGCCCCCTTAGTGCCAGCCTGGGTCTTCATGTACGCCGACGACACCGATCGCCCCCATCATCGCGGCCTGTTGCTGCTGAGCATCACCCTGATGGTGCTGGTGTACTTTCTCGACAATCTTTCCATCGCCCTGGCCAACCGCTATGTCTATGGCGGCCTGGGTATCGACCAGCGCAGCTACACCCTGGCCACCGCCTGCTACAGCGCCGCGGTCATCGTCACCAGCGCCCCGCACCAGTGGTTCGCCCAGCGCCTAGGCTATCGCAACCTGATCTTCGCCGCCGTCGGCATCCACCTGGTCGGCCAGGTGTGCTGCCTGGTGGCCACCGATCTGCCGACCTTCATCGTCGGGCGGGCGCTGATGGGGGCCGGTGCCGCCACCTTCTTTGCCGGGGCGCGGGTGCTGGTGCAGATGTATTTTTCCGGTCCGCAGTTGCCGACCGGGATTCGCGCCTTCGCCTCGGGCGTGCCCCTGGGTGGTGCGCTGGCCTCCTTCACCACCGCGGAGCTGCTGGAAGGTCACCAGTGGCGCGCCATCTTCATGGTGCCGGCGCTGGCCTGCGCGCTGGTGGCCGTCTGCGTCTGGCTGTCGCTGCCGCGGCGCTCCCATCCGCTGCAGAATTCCGGGGCGCCGTCGCTGCTGTCCATGGTGCTGCTGACGGTGGGCAGTCTGCTGCTGACCACCACCACCCAGCGCCTGGCCTTCGACTTCTTCAGCGATGGCCTGTGGCTGGCCGTGGAACTGCTGGTGGGAGCGGTCATCCTCGGACTCTATGTCTACTACGAGCGCGGCCTGGCGCGGCCGACCCTGGACTTCAAGCACGCCATCACCCCGGGCTTTCTCGCCGGCATGCTGTTCATGATGCTCAACTACTTCCTGCTCGGCGCCTACAACTTCATCATCCCCCAATACGTGGTCAACGGTCTGCAACTGCCGGTCTATACCGCCGGGGGCGTCATGGCGCTGGGCTGGCTGTGCGGCCTGGCGCCGCTGCTGATGATCACCTCGGTGCGGTTGCGCGAGCGCTTTCCCTGGGGCGGCTTTCGCAAGTACCTGGTGGCGGGTTACCTGCTGCTGGCCGGCTACGGCTTCTGGATGGTGCGCCAGCATGCCGACGTGCCCCTCTACCAGCAGCTGGTGCCTGGGCTGATGATGCATGGCACCTACCTGATCGGCACCTTCGCGGTGATCATCATGTACACCTTCATGCGCGTCGAGCCGGCCTATTTCAGCCAGGCCTACCAGATCAAGAACATGACCCAGCAACTGGTCATGCCCATGGGCATCGTGCTGTCCAACGTCTTCCTGCAGTGGCGCGACGCCTTCCATGCCTCGGTGCTCAGCGCCGCGGTCACTCCCTATGCCCAGACCTACCAGGCCTATGGCGAGCGTTATCGCCTGGCCACCGGTGCCGACAGCGCCCTGGCGCAGATCTCCAGTCTGGTCACCCGCCAGAGCCAGGTGCTGGGCTATCTCGACTATTTCTGGCTGGTCGGCTGGATCGGTCTGGCACTGGCCCTCTACATGGCCGTGCAACGGCATTTTCGCTAGGGCGCGACGTTTGCCGGCCCTTAAGCCGACGTTCAGCTAGCGACCACCATAATGCGGGCTTTTGCAGGCGGCGGCAGGTGCCGGACGCCTGCGCCGGTCGGCCGCGCCCCAGTCGGTCCGGAGCTTGCATTGCTGGGCTGTCGGGCTTTGTGGAACAATGCGGGCAACGACATTTTTCAAGGGTGGCAGCCGTGATCGACGCTGATGGTTTTCGCCCCAACGTCGGCATCATTCTCGCCAACGATGCCGGCCAGGTACTGTGGGCCCGCCGCATCAATCAGGATGCCTGGCAATTCCCCCAGGGTGGGATAGACGACCGGGAAACGCCCGAAGAGGCGCTGTACCGGGAGCTGAACGAAGAAGTGGGGCTGAGCCCCGATGACGTCCGTATCCTGGCCTGTACCCGGGGCTGGTTGCGCTACCGTCTGCCGCAGCGCATGGTGCGCACCCACAGCCGTCCGCTGTGCATCGGCCAGAAGCAGAAGTGGTTTCTGCTGCGGCTGACCGCGGAAGAGCAGCGGGTGCGGATGGATGTGACCGGCAAGCCGGAATTCGATGGCTGGCGCTGGGTAAGCTACTGGTATCCGCTGGGCCAGGTGGTGACCTTCAAGCGAGAGGTCTATCGGCGGGCGCTCAAGGAGTTGGCACCCCGCTTGCTGGCCTGATTACCGGTTCGGCCGGTGCGAAAGAGGTGAGGAGAAGCTGTGGTCATGCAGGATGAACGACACGTGATGCACGCCGGCGGCTCCGCCGGACGTCGGCTGCGGAGGCGCTAGATGCTTGCAGTTCTGCGCAAGATCGTCCAAGAGGTCAATGCCGCCAAGGATCTGGGGTCGGCACTGTCCATCATCGTGCAGCGTGTCCGCGCGGCCATGCAGTCGCAGGTCTGCTCCGTCTATCTGCTGGATCCCGACACCAACCGTTTCGTGCTCATGGCCACCGAAGGCCTCAACAAGAGGTCCATCGGCCGGGTCAGCATGGCCCCCAACGAGGGCCTGGTCGGCCTGGTCGGCACCCGCGAAGAGCCGCTCAATCTCGAAGACGCCGCCAGCCACCCGCGCTTTCGCTATTTTGCCGAGACCGGTGAGGAGCGCTATGCGTCTTTCCTCGGTGCACCCATCATCCACCACCGCCGGGTCATGGGCGTGCTGGTGGTGCAGCAGAAGGAACGCCGTCAGTTCGACGAAGGCGAGGAAGCCTTCCTGGTCACCATGAGCGCCCAGCTCGCCGGGGTGATCGCCCATGCCGAGGCCACCGGGACCATCCGTGGTCTGGACCGGCAGGGCCGCGGCATCCAGGAGGCCCGTTTCGTCGGCATCCCCGGTTCGCCCGGGGTCGGCGTCGGCAAGGCAGTGGTGGTCCTGCCGCCCGCCGATCTGGAAGTGGTCCCGGACAAGACCGTGACCGACATCGACGCCGAGCTGCAACTGTTCCGCTCGGCGCTCGAGGGCGTACGGGCGGACATGAAGGCGCTGTCCAAGCGGCTGTCCACCCAGTTGCGCAAGGAAGAGCAGGCACTGTTCGACGTCTATCTGATGATGCTCGACGACGCCGCCCTCGGTAACGAGGTGACCACCATCATCAAGAGCGGCCAGTGGGCCCAGGGCGCCCTGCGCCAGGTGGTGATGGAGCACGTCCAGCGCTTCGAACTGATGGACGACGCCTATCTGCGCGAGCGCGCCGCCGACGTGCGTGACCCCGGGCGCCGCTTGCTGGCCTATCTGCAGCAGGCCCACCAGGCCTGCCTGATCTACCCGGAAAACACCATTCTGGTCAGCGAGGAGCTCTCGCCGGCCATGCTCGGCGAGGTGCCCGAGGGGCGCCTGGTCGGCCTGATCTCGGTACTCGGCTCGGGCAACTCCCACGTCGCCATCCTGGCGCGCGCCATGGGCGTGCCGACCGTGATGGGCGCGGTGGACCTGCCGTATTCCAAGGTGGACGGCATCGACCTCATCGTCGACGGCTACCACGGCGAGATCTTCACCAATCCGTCGCCGACGCTGATCAAGCAGTATGGCGACGTGGTGGAAGAGGAGCGCCAGCTGACCCAGGGCCTAGACGCCCTGCGCAGCCTGCCCTGCGAGACCCTCGACGGTCACCGCATGCCGCTGTGGGTCAACACCGGCCTGATGGCCGATGTGGCCCGCGCCCAGCAGCGCGGCGCCGAAGGGGTCGGGCTGTATCGCACCGAAGTGCCCTTCATGGTCAACGAGCGCTTTCCCAGCGAGAAGGAACAGCTCTCCATCTATCGCGAGCAGCTGGCCGCCTTCCATCCGGCGCCGGTGACCATGCGCACCCTGGACGTCGGCGGCGACAAGGCGCTGTCCTATTTCCCGATCAAGGAAGACAACCCCTTCCTGGGCTGGCGCGGCATCCGCGTCACCCTGGATCATCCGGAAATCTTCCTGGTGCAGACCCGCGCCATGCTCAAGGCCAGCGAAGGCCTGAACAACCTGCGCATCATGCTGCCGATGATTTCCGGCGTGCACGAGGTGGAGGAGTCCCAGCATCTCCTGCACCGCGCCTGGTGCGAGGTGCGGGACGAAGGCGTCGACATCCCCATGCCGCCGGTGGGGGTCATGGTCGAGGTGCCCTCGGCGGTCTACCAGGCCCGCGACCTGGCGCGCCAGGTGGACTTCATCTCGGTGGGCTCCAACGACCTGACCCAGTACCTGCTGGCGGTGGATCGCAACAATCCGCGGGTGGCCGATCTCTACGACTACTTCCACCCGGCGGTGCTGCAGGCGCTGCAACAGGTGGTCGATGGCGCCCACGCCGAAGGGGTGCCGGTGAGCATCTGCGGCGAGATGGCCGGGGATCCGGCGGCGGCGGTGCTGCTCATGGGCATGGGCTTCGACACCCTGTCGATGAACGCCACCAACCTGCCCAAGGTGAAGTGGCTGCTGCGCCAGGTCACCCTGGAAAAGGCCCGCGAGCTGGTGCAGCAGATGCGCCAGATCGACAACCCCCAGGTCATCCACAGCGCCCTGCATCTGGCCTTGCGCAATCTCGGACTGGGCCGGGTGATCAACCCGGCGGCCAGCGTCCAGAGCTGAGCGTGCCCGGCGGGAAGGCCGCTTCCCGCCGGGCAGGCAGCGGCGTACCATGCCGCCTCCTGCGCCCGAGGTGATGATGGATCTCTTGCTCTTCCTGGTGCTCGGCGTCTGCGCCGGGCTGCTGGCCGGTCTGTTCGGGGTCGGCGGCGGCCTGATCATCGTGCCGGTGCTGGTCTACAGCTTTACCGCCCAGGGCCTCGATCCGGACATCCTCACCCACCTGGCGGTGGGTACCTCGCTGGCCACCATCGTCTTCACCTCGCTCAATTCCGTCTGGGCCCACCACCGACTCGGCGCCGTGCGTTGGCGGCTGTTCGCCTGGATGGCCCTGGGCATCGTTTTCGGCAGCGCCCTGGGCGCCCTGACCGCCGCCGCCATCCACGGCCCGCTGCTGCAGAAGATCATCGGCACCTTCGCCATCCTCATCGCCATCCAGCTGGCGCTGGACCTGCGCCCCAGGGCCCAGGCCGGCGAACCCGGCAAGCCGGCGCTGACGGTGGCCGGGGTGGTGATCGGCTGGGCCTCGGCCATCTTCGGCATCGGCGGCGGCTCGCTCACCGTACCCTTCCTGATCTGGCGCAGCCTGAGCATGCAGCAGGCGGTGGCCACCTCGGCGGCCTGCGGCCTGCCCATCGCCCTGTCCGGGGCGCTGTCCTTCATCCTGGTCGGCTGGCAGCAGCCGGGTCTGCCCGCCTGGAGTCTGGGCTATGTCTATCTGCCGGCCTTGCTGGGTATCGCCCTGACCAGCATGTTCTCGGCCCGTTTCGGTGCGCGGCTGGCCCATCGCCTGTCGCCCCGGCTGCTCAAGCGCC
The DNA here is from genome assembly GCF_000730625.1 of Pseudomonas oryzihabitans NBRC 102199. Classification (GTDB taxonomy): domain Bacteria; phylum Pseudomonadota; class Gammaproteobacteria; order Pseudomonadales; family Pseudomonadaceae; genus Chryseomonas; species Chryseomonas oryzihabitans. The sequence goes on from NZ_BBIT01000013.1 coordinate 153,369, forward strand.
TGTTCGCCCTGTTGCTGTTCGGCGTCGGTCTTAATTTCTTACTCTGACCCCTTTCAAGGAGGCACCATGCTGCCGTATCCGCAAATAGACCCGGTGGCCCTGTCGCTGGGGCCGCTGAAGATCCACTGGTACGGCCTCATGTACCTGGTGGGGATCGGTGGCGCCTGGTGGCTGGCCAAGCGGCGACTCAATCGCTTCGATCCGCGCTGGACCAGCGAGACCCTGTCCGATCTGGTGTTCTGGGTGGCGCTGGGGGTCATCGCCGGCGGGCGACTCGGCTACGTGCTGTTCTACAACCTGGCGGAATACATCGCCAATCCGACGCTGATCTTCGAGGTCTGGAAGGGCGGCATGTCCTTCCACGGCGGCCTGCTCGGGGTGATCCTGGCGGTCTGGTGGTTCGGCAAGCGCCACAACAAGGGCTTCTTCGAACTGATGGACTTCATTGCGCCGCTGGTACCCATCGGCCTCGGTGCCGGCCGCATCGGCAACTTCATCAACGCCGAACTCTGGGGCAAGCCCACCGACGTGCCCTGGGCGATGATCTTTCCGCCCTACAGCGATCCGGCCCAGCTGCCACGCCATCCCTCGCAGCTCTACCAGTTCGCCCTGGAAGGGGTGGCGCTGTTCGTGATCCTCTGGCTGTACTCGCGCAAGCCGCGGCCGACCATGGCCGTGTCCGGCCTGTTCGTGCTCTGCTACGGCATCTTCCGCTTCATCGTCGAATTCGTCCGGGTGCCCGACGCCCAGCTCGGCTATCTGGCCTGGGGCTGGCTGACCATGGGGCAGGTGCTCTGCGTGCCCATGGTGCTCGGCGGCATCGCGCTGATGGTCTATGCCCATCGCCGCGCGCCGCAGCCGGTCGTCCGCGCCGAATGACGTCTGAGGTCCCCCCGCATGACAAGTGCGGGCGGCCTGTTATAGTTCAGGGACCACCATCACAACCGCGCAAGGGATCAGCCGTATGAATCCGTTCCGTAGCCTGGCTGCCGTGCTGGCGCTGGCCCTGACGATGCAGGTCTTGCCGGCGCAGGCGCAGCAGGCTCAGGGTGAAGTCACCGAATATCAGACCGCCGACCAGGCGTTCGGTGAAGCCCAGGCACCCGCTGCCTTTTCCATGATCGGCGACCTGCTGATCGCGCGGCCGCTGCTGATCGCCGCGACCGTGATCGGTGCGGGGGCTTTCGTGGTCAGTCTGCCGTTCACCGCCGCCGGCGGTAACATCGGCAAGGCCGGCAAGGCGCTGGTGGTCGAGCCGGGCAAGGCGGCCTTCGTGCGCTGCCTGGGCTGTACCCAGAGCGGGTACGGGCGTACCGAATAGGCCCTGGCGCCGGGCCTGGCCGCTCAGGCCTGGCCGCTGATCTTCAGATACTTGTCGTGCAGCTGCTCCTTGGTCTCGACATGGTTCTCGTCGAGGGGGATGCAGTCCACCGGGCAGACCTGCTGGCACTGGGGTTCGTCGTAGTGGCCCACGCACTCGGTGCACAGGTTCGGATCGATCACGTAGATCTCCGCACCCTGGGAGATGGCGCCGTTCGGGCACTCGGGCTCGCACACGTCGCAGTTGATGCAATCGTCGGTAATGATGAGGGACATCGTCGGCTCCACGCTGCGCGAACGCGCAGCGATCCAAAAGTCAGGCGCGCATTTTGCCCCATCCGCGCGCCGGCTGCACCCGACAGTCCTTGGGGTTAATCAGCTGGCCGGGGCAAAACGCTCCAGCAGCGCCTGATGCACGGTGGGATGGACGAACTTGGTCACGTCGCCGCCGAGCGCCGCGATCTCCCGCACCAGGGTGGAAGACAGGTAGGAGTAGTGTTCCGACGGGGTCAGGAACATGCTTTCCGCCTGGGGCGCCAGCACCCGGTTCATGTTGGCCAGCTGGAATTCGAATTCGAAATCCGACACCGCGCGCAGGCCGCGCAGGATGATGGTCGCCTTCTGCTGCTCCACCAGGGTGGCCAGCAGGCAGCTGAAGCCGATCACCTCGACATTGGGCAGGTGCGCGGTCACCGCCTTGGCCAGCTCGACCCGGCGCTCCAGCGGAAACAGCGGATTCTTCTTGGGGCTGGCCGCCACCGCCACCACGACTTCGTCGAACAGCCGCGAGGCGCGCTCCACCAGGTCGCCATGGCCCTTGGTGATGGGGTCGAAGGTGCCGGGGTATAGCACTCGGTTCATGACGCTGTCCTGGGGGCGAAGCTGTTGGGGCTTGGATGGTAGCTCAGGGGCGGAGTGAGGCCAAGGCGACAGCCGCCGGGATCGCCGACCCGTGGGCGTTTATCGGCCGGATGGCGCTGCCCGCTGGCTGACCAGCCAGTCGGGGATGCGTCTTTCCAGGTAGTAGTCCGGATCGTGGAAGGGGCCGCCGACGAAGCCGACATGGCCGCCATGGGGCAGGCGCTCGAACAGGGTGTCGGGCGCCAGTTCGGCGCGGGCGGGCAGGGCGTCGGTGCCGATGAAGGGGTCGTCCTCGGCCTGGATCAGCAGCGTGGGGATGCGGATACCCCCCAGGTAGTAGCGGCTGGAGGCCTGGCGGTAGTAGTCCCGGGCATCGCGAAAGCCGTGCAGGGGCGCGGTGTAGCGATCGTCGAAGTCCCAGAAGGTCTTGAGTCCCTCGGGCGGCCCCAGGCGCGCGAGGATCTCGTGCTGTTCGGGGTGAAGGTCGCGGTCGAACAGCGCCTGCTTGTCGCGCACATAGCGCGCCAGTTCGCGGATGAAGTGCCGCTGATAGATGCGCGAGAAGCCGATGCCGATGCGATCGGCGCAGAGGTCCAGGCGAAAGGGTACCGAGACCGCAGCGGCCGCCTGCAGGCCGCTGTGCTCGCCCCGCTCGCCCAGGTACTTGAGCAGCACGTTACCGCCCAAGGAAAAGCCCACGCCATACAGTGGCGCGTCCGGACGACTGGTTTGCAGGTGGCGCACCACCGCGGCCAGGTCTTCGCTGACGCCGGAGTGATAGCCACGTGGCAGGCGGTTGGGTTCGCCGGAGCAGCCGCGCCAGTTGAGGCCGACGCTGGCCCAGCCGCGGGCGGCCAGGGCGAATTGCAGGCCGAGCACATAGTGGGAGCCGGAGCTGCCGGTCAGGCCGTGGGCGATCAGCACCAGTGGTGCCCGCGGATCCTCGGCGTTGTACCAGTCCAGATCGAGGAAGTCGCCGTCCTCCAGCCACAGTCGTTCCCGCGGCCGGGTGATGGGCGGCAGGCGGCGCCACAGTGAGCCCCAGAGGGTCTGCAGGTGCGGGCCGGGCAGCCAGCGCGCCGGCTTGAAGGGCGTGCTGGTCACGCCTGGCGGTGCCAGAGGGCGTAGTGGACGTTGCCGGTCTTCTTCTCGCGGTGCAGTTGCCAGGTCGCGGGCAGCGTCAGGCGCGAGGGCTGGGTCTCGCTCTCGGTGTAGATCCAGGCGTCCGCAGCCAGCCAGCCCTGGGCTTCCAGGGCCGCGCAGGCCGGCTCCAGCAGCTCCTTGCCAAAGGGCGGATCGAGAAACACCAGGTCGAAGGGCGCTTCCGCCGGCTTAACCAGGGCCTGCAGGGCGTCGGTCTGGCGCACCTCGGCTTGGGCGCAGCCCAGGGTCTGCAGATGGCCGCGCAGGGCAGTGGCGGCCTGGGCATTGAGGTCGAAGGCCAGCGCCTGGCCGGCGCCGCGGGAGAGGGCTTCCAGCAGCAGCGCGCCGCTGCCGGCGAAGGGGTCCAGCACCCGCGCGCCCGGGGTGACGGCGGCCAGCCAGTTGAACAGGGTCTCGCGAACCCGATCCGGGGTGGGCCTCAGGCCCAGGGCATCGGGAAAGACGAAGCGCCGGCTGCGCCAGTCGCCACCGATGATGCGTAGTTGGTTGGCGGTCTTCTGGGCCATGCTAGTGCTCCGGAACGCCGCTGGGCGGCAGGTTGGGAAGAGGGCGGGGGGGCGGCAGCGGCTGCTGGGCGACCCGCGGGCCGGCGCTGACCACGACGAAGCGCTCGGGATCGAGGTGGCGCTGCAGGGCCGCATGCACCTGTTCCACCGTCAGGCGGCGGACCTGCTGGAGGAAGTCGTCCAGGTAGCTGCTGGGCAGGTCGTAGAAGCCGATGTTGCCCAGCTGGGCGACGATGGCGCCGTTGCTGGCGTTGGCCAGCGGGAAGCTGCCTTCGATCTGTCGCTTGGCGCGGTCCAGTTCGGCCTGGGTGGGACCCTGGGCCAGGTAGTCGCGCAGCAGGTCGCGGACCAGCGCCAGGGTGGCATCGCCCAGTTCGGCGCGGGTCTGCAGGCCGATGGTGAAGGGACCCGGCTGACGCATGGGGGTGAAGCCCGAGCTGACGCCGTAGGTGAGACCGCGGCGTTCGCGCAATTCGGTCATCAGTCGACTGCCGAAACCGCCACCGCCGAGGATCTGGTTGCCGACGAAGAGGGCGGCGTAGTCGGGATCGCGGCGGGTGATGCCGAGCTGACCGAGCAGCAGGCGGGTCTGCTGGGCCGGGACCTCCAGCTGCACCCGCGCCGGTGCGGCGGGAGCCGGCACGGGCAGCGGCGGCAGGGCCGGACCGCGGGGCAGGGCGCGCGACAGCTGGGCGGCGATCTGCTCGGCGCGGGTCCGATCCAGATCGCCGGTAAGGGCGATCACGGCATTGCCGGCGGCATAGGCGCGGGCATGGAAGGCCCTGAGGCTGGCCGCGTCCAGGCGGGCCAGGCCAGCGGCCGTGCCCCGCGGCGAATGGGCATAGGGGTGGTCGCCGTAGAGGCGTTCCTGCAGCGCCTCACCCGCCAGGTTCGCCGGTTCGCGACGGCTGGCGGCGATCAGCGTCAGCAGCTGGTCGCGGATGCGCTGGATGGCCTCGGCGGGAAAGGTCGGGCGACCCACCACGTCGGCCAGCAGCGCCAGGGCCGGTTCGCTGTGGGCCGGATCGGCGAGGGTGCGCAGGCCGGCCACCGCCTGGTCACGATAGGCGCCGTTGCTGAAGTCGGCGCCCAGGCGCTCGAAGCCATCGGCGATGGCGCCGGCATCGCGTCCCGGGGTGCCTTCGTTGAGCAGGCCGTTGGTCAGCATGGCCAGGCCCGGGGTGGCGCCATCCTGGCTGCTGCCGGCGGCAAAGATCAGGCGCACGTCGAACATCGTCAATTCCGGCGCCGGCACGAACAGCACCTGGGCGCCCTCGGCGGTGCGCCAGCGCTGGATGTCCAGCTGGCGTCCCAGGGGCGGCGCGTCCTTGAGCGTCTTGAGACTGTCTACAGCCGGATAGGCGCGCGCCAGATCGCCGACCGGGGTAGGGGACTGGCAGCCCGCGAGCAGGCACAGCGACAGCCAGAGCAGCGGCTTCATGGACGATTCTCCGCGGTGGCTGCGGGCTCGAGCTGGGCCAGGGTCAGGCGCTCGCGGGTGAAGTAGGTGCGGGCCACCCGGCGCAGGTCGTCGGGGGTGACCCGGCCCAGTTCGTCGAGCAGCCGATCCCCCTGGCGCCAGCCGAGGCCGACGCTTTCCAGCTGGCCGATGCTGCTGGCCTGGGCAGTGATGGAGTCGCGGCCATAGACCAGCCCGGCCACCAGCAGGGCGCGGACGCGGGCCAGCTCCTCGGTGCTGGGCGGCTCGCGCTTGAGCAGCTCCAGTTGCGCCCAGAAGGCCGCTTCCAGCTGATCGAGGGTCTTGCCGCGCGGGGTGTTGGGGGTGCCGCTGAGCAGGAAGAGGCTGTCACCACGGGTGTAGGCGCCATAGGCGGCGCGCACGCTGCTGGCCACTTCCGCGCCGCGTTCGAGACGGCTGGGCAGGCGCGCCCCCGAACCGCCGCTGAGCAGGGCGGCCAGCAATTGCAGCGCATAGGCATCGCGCGGCTGGGCAGCGGTGGCCAGGCTGGGCACGTTGAAGGCCATCAGCAGGCTGGGCAGTTCGCGGGCCTGCAGGGCCAGGCGCCGCTCGCCCGGCGCCGGCAATTCCAGCGGTCGCCGCGGCGCGGGCAGGTCGCTGCGGGGAATGCCGCCGAACCAGCGCTGCACCTCGGCGCGGATTGCCTGGGGTTCGACATCGCCGACCACCACCAGGGTGGCGTTGTTGGGTGCGTACCAGGTCTGATACCAGCGACGCAGGTCGTCCACACCGAGGCGCTGCAGATCCTGGGGCCAGCCGATGGTGGGGTTGCGGTAGCCGCTGGCCGGGTAGGCGGCGGCCTTGAAGCGCTCGAAGGACAGCGCCTCGGGCCGGTCATCGGTGCGCAGCCGGCGTTCTTCCTTGATGACTTCCAGCTCGCGGCTGACTTCGTCCGGTTCCAGGCGCAGGTGCTGCATGCGATCGGCTTCCAGCTCCAGGGCCACGGGCAGGCGATCGCGGGCGAGCAGCTGGTAATAGACGGTGTAGTCGTCGGTGGTGAAGGCGTTTTCCTCGGCGCCAAGGTCGCGCAGCAGGTGCGAGGCCTCGCCGGCACCGAGCTTGCGGCTGCCCTTGAACATCAGGTGTTCCAGAGCATGGGACAGGCCGGTCGCCCCGGGCGCCTCCAGGCTCGAACCCACGCGGTACCAGAGTTGCACCACGGCGACCGGCGCCCGGTGATCTTCGCGGACCACCAGCTTGAGGCCGTTGTCGAGGGTGAATTCCTCGGTGTTCTGCCGGCTGGCCGTGGCCAGGGCGAAGGCGGGGAGCAGGCTGAGCAGGACGACCAGGGCGGTCCGACGGGAGCGGGAGGCGGGCATCGCGAGAGCAGGCCTTGTAGCGCGGTAGGGGACGAAGCGGCTGCGTCCTGGGGACGGTCGCGCGTTTTTCGCCGACGGGGAGGTCTTCCGCCCGGCAGGCTGCTAGGATACGCATCCCTTTTCCCGACGGCCATGCCTGACGGTCGAGCCCCGCCTGGCGGAGCTCCCGCAGCCGGTTCGTCCGTTCGATACAGAGCCCCGCATGTTTGGATCCGACGACAAGAAGTCTCCCCCCACGGAGAAGAAAGGCCTGTTCGGCTGGTTCCGCAAGAAGACTGCCGAACCCGTAGAGACGCCTGCCGAAGCCCCCGCGCCTGAAGCCGAGGAGCGCCTGCCCGAGCCGCTGGCCAGCGAGCCGGTGCAGCACCCGGAGCCGGTGCCCGAACCGCCGGAGGCGATTCCCTCGCTGACCCCGGTGCCGGTCGCCGAAGAGGAGGCGCCGTCGCCGGTGGCGCTCACGGCGCTGGTCGAGCCGCTGGTGGCCGATCCCATCGTGCCTCCGGTCGAGGTCGAGCCGGCTAGGGCGCCCGAGCCGGAGCCCGAGCCCGAACCAGTGGCTGTGCCGGTCGCGCCGCTGCCTCCGGTTATGCCGGTGCCTGAGCCTGCTCCCGCCCCGGTCGTACCCGTTGCGCCCGTCGCCCCGGTCCGTCCTGAGCCCGAGGTGGTTGCGCCCGAACCCGAACCCGCTCCACCCGCTGTCGCCGCCACCCCGGCCGAACCGGCCAAGCTGGGCTTCTTCGCCCGCTTGCGCCAGGGCCTGTCCAAGACCAGCGCCAGTCTCGGCGAAGGTATGGCCAGTCTGTTCCTCGGCAAGAAAGCCATCGACGACGACCTGCTCGAAGAGCTGGAGACCCGCCTGCTGACCGCCGACGTCGGCGTCGAGGCCACCGGCGTCATCATGCGCAACCTGACCCAGAAGGTGGCGCGCAAGCAGCTGGCCGACAGCGAGGCGCTCTATCAGGCGCTGCAGCAGGAGCTCACCGAGATGCTGCTGCCGGTGGAACAGCCCCTGGTGATCGATACCTCGCACAAGCCCTATGTCATCCTGGTTGTCGGCGTGAACGGCGCCGGCAAGACCACCACCATCGGCAAGCTGGCCAAGCGGCTGCAGAACGAAGGCAAGAAGGTCATGCTGGCGGCCGGCGACACCTTCCGTGCCGCAGCGGTCGAGCAGCTGCAGGTCTGGGGCGAGCGCAACCGCATCCCGGTGATCGCCCAGCACACCGGCGCCGATTCCGCCTCGGTGATCTTCGACGCCGTCCAGGCGGCCAAGGCCCGCGGCATCGATGTGCTGATCGCTGACACTGCCGGCCGGCTGCACACCAAGGACAACCTCATGGAGGAGCTGCGCAAGGTGCGCCGGGTGATCGGCAAGCTGGACGAGGCGGCGCCCCACGAGACCCTGCTGGTGCTGGACGCCGGTACCGGCCAGAACGCCCTCAACCAGGCCAAGCAATTCCACAACGCCGTGCCCCTGACCGGCCTGGCGCTGACCAAGCTCGACGGCACCGCCAAGGGCGGGGTGATCTTCGCCCTGGCCAAGCAGAGCGCCCTGCCGATCCGCTATGTCGGCGTCGGCGAGAGTATCGACGACCTGCGGCCCTTCGAAGCGCGGCCCTTCGTCCAGGCCCTGTTCGCGGAGCGGGGCGTCTCATGATCCAGTTCGACCGCGTCTCCAAGCGCTATCCCAACGGTCACGTCGGCCTGCAGGAACTGAGCTTCCGTGCCGAACGCGGCGAGATCCTCTTCGTCACCGGGCATTCCGGCGCCGGCAAGAGCACCCTGATGCGGCTGATCCTGGCCATGGAAAGGCCCACCGGCGGCAAGCTGACCCTGGCCGGCCAGGACATCTCGCGCATCACCAATGCGCAGATTCCCTTTCTGCGCCGGCAGATCGGCGTGGTCTTCCAGAACCATCAGTTGCTCTATGACCGCACCGTGTTCGACAACGTCGCCCTGCCGCTGCAGATCCTCGGCCTGTCCAAGCCCGAGATCGCCAAGCGCGTGGCCGCGGCGCTGGAGCGGGTCAGCCTCAAGGACAAGCTCGACGACTATCCGGCCGAGCTCTCCACCGGCCAGCAGCAGCGGGTTGGCATCGCCCGCGCCGTGGTGCATCGGCCGGCCCTGCTGCTCGCCGACGAACCCACCGGCAACCTCGATCCGCGCCTGGCCTCGGAGATCATGGGCGTCTTCGAGGACATCAACAGCCTCGGCACCACGGTGCTGATCGCCAGTCACGACCATGCCCTCATCGCCCGGCTGCACCATCGCATGCTGACCCTGCAGCGCGGCCGCCTGATCGGCGACGAAGAGGAGAGCCAGCCATGAGCGCCACCGAACTGCCCCGTGGCCAGGAACAGGGCGGCAAGCCCCAGCGTCCGCAGCGCCAGGCCCCGAAGAAACCCAAGAGCGACTGGCGCAGCCCGCTGCATGCCTACCTCGAAGCCCACCGCACCGGTCTGAGGGACAGCCTCAGGCGCATGGTGCAGCAGCCCATAGGCACCTTCCTCACCTGTCTGGTGATGGGCATCGCCCTGGCGCTGCCCATGGGCGTGTCGCTGCTGCTGAAGAACGTCGAGCGCCTGGGTGGCTCCTGGCAGCGTGCGGCGCAGATCTCGGTGTTCCTCGACCTGCGCACCGGTCAGGACCAGGCCGAGGTGCTGATGAGCCAGATCAAGGTCCTGCCCGATGTCGCCGAGGCACGCTGGATCAGCCCGGACGACGCCCTGAAGGAATTGCAACAGGACGCCGGCCTCGGTGAGGCGCTGCGCGAATTGCCGCAGAATCCGCTGCCCGGCGTGATCGCCGTGACCCCCAAGGAAATCGACAAGAGTCGCCTCGACATGCTGCGCAGCCAGCTGGCCGAGATGAACGGCGTGCAGCAGGTGCAGCTAGACATGCAGTGGGTCGAGCGCCTCACCGCCATCCTCAAGCTCGGCGAGCGCTTCGTCTTCGGCCTGACCGTGGTGCTGGTGATCGCCTTGCTGCTGGTGATCGGGAACACCATTCGCCTGGCCATCGAGAATCGCCGCACCGAGATCGAGGTGGTCAAGCTGGTGGGCGGTACCGACGGCTACGTGCGTCGGCCCTTCCTCTACATGGGGGCGCTGTTCGGCCTGGGCGCCGGCATCGCCGCCTGGGCCCTGCTGGTGTTCGGCCTGAACTGGCTGAACGCCGCGGTGCTGGATCTGGCCGGCCTCTACGGCAGCGATTTCGCCCTGGGCAGCGTCGCCCTCGAGGACGGGCTGCAACTGCTGATCGGTGCGGTGCTGCTCGGCTACATCGGCGCCTGGCTGGCGGTTGCCCGTCATTTGCGCGAACTCGCCCCGCGCTGACGAACGGCCGTTTCCGAAACCTCCGGAAACGGTCTAAACCCCTGATGGCACACGGCTTTCACGGTAGTTTTCAGCTGGGGTTAAGGGAACCTCGGCTAGTCTGGCGCTGTCCAAAAAATCAGTGTTAGACTGCCCAGTGCTTAGTGAATCGGAGGATTCGCATGACCACTTCGTTGCAACCTGTTCCTACATTGGTTCCCGGCGCCAGCCTGGAAGCCTATGTGCATTCGGTGAACAGCATTCCGCTGCTCACTCCGGAGCGGGAGCGTGAACTGGCCGAGCGCCTCTTCTACAAGGAAGACGTCGAGGCCGCCCGGCAGTTGGTGCTCGCGCATCTGCGTTTCGTGGTGCATATCGCCAAGAGCTATTCCGGCTATGGTCTGGCCCAGGCCGACCTGATCCAGGAAGGCAACGTCGGCCTGATGAAGGCCGTGAAGCGCTTCAATCCCGAAATGGGCGTACGCCTGGTGTCCTTTGCCGTGCACTGGATCAAGGCCGAAATCCACGAATTCATCCTGCGCAACTGGCGGATCGTCAAGGTCGCCACCACCAAGGCGCAGCGCAAGCTGTTCTTCAACCTGCGCAGCCAGAAGAAGCGGCTGGCCTGGCTGAACAACGACGAGGTCCATCGCGTGGCCGAAACCCTGGGCGTCGAGCCCCGGGAAGTGCGCGAGATGGAAAGCCGTCTGACCGGCCATGACATGGCCTTCGACCCGGCCAGCGATGCCGATGACGACGCGGCCTATCAGTCGCCGGCCCAGTACCTGGAAGACAGCCGTTACGATCCGGCGCGTCAGCTGGAGGAAGCCGACTGGACCGACAGCTCCACGGCCAATCTGCACGAGGCCCTGGAGCGCCTGGACGACCGCAGCCGCGACATCCTCTACCAGCGCTGGCTGGCCGAAGAAAAGGCGACGCTGCACGAACTGGCGGCCAAGTACAACGTCTCGGCGGAACGTATTCGTCAGCTGGAGAAGAACGCGATGAACAAGCTCAAGGGCAACATCGCCGCCTGATCCGGGCTCTGCTCGAAGAACCGCACCCTGGGGTGCGGTTTTTTTTGCCTGCGAAGTCGCCTGTTGTGACCCAAAGTACAGGCCGGTCCAGCGCTATCGCGGCCATGGGCCGCTCCTACAGCAGCCGGATATTCTGTAGGAGCGGCCTATGGCTGCGATTGAGTCGGTAGGGTGGGAAACAGTGCAGCGTTTTCCACGCTACTGCCCGGTCATCCGCTGCAGATAGTTGCTGCTGCCCAACTGGCGAACCCAGGCGGCAGGTTCGGCGACATAGGTGCTCTCCATGCGGCCGCTGCTAGAAATGCCGGTAGTCCGTAGGAGCGGCCCATGGCCGCGATCGAACGCGGGTAGGGTGGAAAACCGCGCAGTGTTTTCCACGCGTTAGCGTTAGCGTCCTGTAGGCAGCGCGTCGGGTATCTCGTGGAAAAGACTGCGCCGTTTTCCACGCTACTGCCCGGTCATTCGCCGCAGGTAGTCGCTGCCGCCCAGCTGGCGTTCCTGCTGGCGGATCCAGGCGGCGCGTTCGGCGACGTAGGCGCTGGGGCGGCTCGGGCTCCATTCGCGAGGATTGGGCAGCACTGCGGCCAGGAGGCTGGCCTGGCGGTCGGAGAGATAGGGCGCGCCTATGCCGAAATGGTGGCGGGCCGCGGCCTCGGCGCCGAACACGCCGTCGTCCCATTCCACGCTGTTGAGATAGACCTCGAGAATGCGCTGCTTGGACCAGAAGGTTTCCAGCAGCACGGTGAACCAGGCTTCGAAGGCCTTGCGTAGATAGCTGCGGCCGCTCCAGAGAAAGAGATTCTTGGCGGTCTGCTGGCTGATGGTACTGGCGCCGCGCAGGGAGCCGCCGGCTTCATTGTGGCTGAAGGCCTGGCGGATCGCCGCCATGTCGAAGCCCCAGTGCTCGGCGAAGTGCTGGTCTTCACCGGCGATCACCGCCATCTTGAGATCGTCCGGCAGTTCCTTCCAGGGCCGCCAGTCGCGCTGCAGATCGATGGGCTTGCCGTCGATCCAGGATTCGACCTTGCGCTCCACCATCAGCATGCTGCCCGGCGGCGGGACCCAGCGCAGGATCAGCACCAGGGCGGCGCTGAGGGCGGCGAACCAGAGGGCGATACGCAGGAGACGGCGGAGGAGGGTGAGCAGCATCGGCTTGGTCTTTGGCGGTTAGCGGGCCATTATAACCAGCGCTTCTCTCCCATCGCCCGGTAAAACCCATGTTGCGTTTCTTCCTGCTGTTCGCGGCCCTGGCCGGCTTCACCGGTGTCGGACTCGGCGCCTTCGCCGCCCACGGACTCAAGGGCCGGCTCACCGCCGACTACCTCGCGGTGTTCCAGACCGGCGTGCTCTATCAGCTCATCCACGCCCTGGCGCTGTTTGGCGTCGCCCTGCTGTCGCTGCACTTCCAGGGGCGCCTGGTGGCCTGGGCCGGTGGCTTCTTCATCGCCGGCATCCTGCTGTTTTCCGGCAGTCTCTATCTGCTGACGCTGACCGGCTTCTCGCGGCTGGGCATCATCACTCCCTTCGGCGGCCTGTGCTTTCTCGCCGGCTGGGCCTGCCTGGCTATCCTCGCCTGGCGCCTGAGCAGCCTCTGAGCGCGCACTGGCCGTCGTTCCCGGCCCGGCGCCGCTGCAATGAACGCCCGACCGGCGTAGAATGCCGGCTCACCCCGTGACGATGCCTTTGCCATGCAGATCCTGTTGAACGGCGAATCCCTTGAATTGCCGGACGGTGCCACCGTCGCCGACCTGCTCGTGCGTCTCGACCTGACCGGACGGCGAGTGGCGGTGGAACGCAACCTCGACATCGTGCCGCGCAGCCAGCACGCCACCACCGCCCTGGCGGACGGCGACCGGCTGGAAGTGGTCCACGCCATCGGCGGCGGCTAGCCGCGAAAGAGGAATCCAGATGAAAGACACTCCCTTCACCCTGGCCGGGCGTACCTATGCCTCGCGCCTGCTGGTCGGTACCGGCAAGTATCGTGACCTCGAAGAGACCCGCGTGGCCATCGAGGCCTCCGGCGCCGAGATCGTCACCGTGGCGGTGCGCCGCACCAACATCGGCCAGACGCCCGGCGAGCCCAATCTGCTCGACGTGATCTCGCCTGAGCGCTACACCATCCTGCCCAACACCGCCGGCTGCTATGACGCGGTGGAAGCGGTGCGCACCTGCCGCCTGGCGCGCGAGCTGCTCGATGGCCACAACCTGGTCAAGCTGGAAGTCCTGGCCGACCAGAAGACCCTGTTCCCCAATGTCATCGAGACCCTCAAGGCCGCCGAAACCCTGGTCGCCGAAGGCTTCGACGTCATGGTCTACACCAGCGACGACCCCATCGTCGCCCGCCAGCTGGAAGCCATCGGCTGCATCGCGGTCATGCCGCTAGCCGGTCTGATCGGCTCGGGTTTGGGCATCTGCAACCCCTACAACCTGCGCATCATCCTCGAAGAGGCCAAGGTGCCGGTGCTGGTGGATGCCGGGGTGGGTACCGCCTCCGACGCCACCATCGCCATGGAGCTGGGTTGCGAAGCGGTGCTGATGAACAGCGCCATCGCCCATGCCCGCGAGCCGGTGCTGATGGCCGAAGCCATGAAGCACGCCATCGTCGCCGGTCGCCTGGCCTATCTGGCCGGGCGCATGCCGCGCAAGCTCTATGCCACGGCGTCTTCGCCGCTGGATGGCCTGGTCAACTAGGACCTGGCGCCCTCCGTCACGCGCCCGGCCTCTGCCGGGCGTCTCTTTTTCCCACTATCGATAACGCCATGACCGATCATCAAGACGACCAGACCCCCGACCGCCCCCGGCGCACCATCAAGAGCTTCGTGATGCGCGCCGGCCGCATGACCGAAGGCCAGCAACGCGGTCTCGACCAGGGTTGGCCGCGCTTCGGTCTGGAGCTGACCGACGGCCTGCGGGATTTCGACCAGGTGTTCGGACGCCAGGCGCCGCGCACCTTCGAGATCGGCTTCGGCATGGGCCATTCCACCCTGGAAATGGCCGCTGCCGCGCCGGAGCAGGATTTCATCGGCGTCGAGGTGCATCGCCCGGGCGTGGGCGCGCTGCTCAACGGTGCCATGACCCAGGGACTGACCAATCTGCGGGTCTACAGCTGCGATGCCCTGGAGGTGCTGCGCCAGTGCGTGGCCGATGCCAGCCTGGACCGGGTGCTGCTGTTCTTTCCCGATCCCTGGCACAAGAGCCGCCACCACAAGCGGCGGATCGTCCAGCCGGCCTTCGCCGAGCTGGTCAGGCAGAAGCTCAAGGTCGGCGGGGTGCTGCACATGGCCACCGATTGGCAGGCCTATGCCGAACACATGCTCGAGATCATGAGCGCCGCCCCGGGTTACCGTAATCTCGGCGACGCCTCGGGCTATGTGCCGCGCCCCGAGGAAAGACCCATCACCAAGTTCGAGCGCCGTGGCGAACGCCTGGGGCATGGGGTCTGGGATCTCAAGTTCGAACGCCAGAGCTGACCGTGTATCTCTGACGAATCGAGCTTGAGCTGCCGAAGGGCAATTGGCATGATGGCCAATTGCCCTGCTGTGATGGCGGTTGCAGTCGAATTCACAGAGACATCTGGATGTCAGCCCTTCCCGAGAAAGCCAACCGGCTCCGCGCCGCCCTTCGTGCAGGCCGGATCCGATGACGGACCTGGTACGCCCCGACTCGCCGGCGGCCGAATTGCACGCCGTACGGCGTTGGCTCGAAGTCGAACGCAGCGCCCGGCAGCGCACCGAACGCTCGCTGCACCTCATCGCCTCGGCCTTCGCCCTCTGCCGCGACGCCATGGCCGTGCTGACCGAAAGCGGTCAGATCATCGAAGCCAATGACGCCCTGCGCGCCCTGATGCTCAGCGCGGAGCGCAGTGTCAGCGGCCAGTACCTGTCGCACTACATCAAGTTGCCCGAGGCGGCCATCCGCACCTTCGAGCGCGACGGCTATGCCCTGTGCGAAGCCCAGTTCCACGTCTCCGCCAAGCGCGTCACGCCGGTGGAGATCAGCCTGAGCCGCTTTGCCGGCGAGGCGGATCGCGAAGGCTATGTGGTCGCCAGCCTGAGGGACATCACCGAGCGCAAGCGCGCCGAGCAGGCCCTGGAACGCATGGCCCTGAGCGATGCCCTGACCCAGCTGCCCAACCGGACCTCCTTCTACCAGAATTTCGAGACGCGCCTGCAGAAGCTGGAGGAGACCGGCAACCTGGCGGTGCTGTTCATCGATGTCGATGGCTTCAAGGAGGTCAACGACTCCCTGGGCCATGCGGCCGGTGACGAGTTGCTCTGCGCCCTGGTGCGGGAGTTGCGCCAGGTGCTGGGCGCCGGCGAGGTGCTGGCGCGCTGGGGTGGCGATGAATTCGTTGCCCTGCTGGACGTGAGCGATCGTGACCAGGCCCGCCAGGTGGCCGAGCAGCTGGTGCAGGCGGTGGGTCGCCAGCAATGCATCGCCGGCCACGATATCCGCGTATCGGCCAGCATCGGCCTGAGTCTGGCGCCCGAAGAGGGGCTGGATGTGGAGACCCTGCTGCGCAACGCCGATGCCGCCATGTACGCGGCCAAGGCGGCCGGCAAGAGCCGGGTGCGCTGCTACGATCCGCAGCTGACCAGCGAGGCGCGCAGCAAGGTGACCCTGCTGGCCCATCTGCATGGCGCCATCGAGGCCGAGCTGATCACCTTCGTGCTGCAGCCCAAGTTCGATGCCCGTCAGCGCATGATCAGCGCCGAGTTGCTGGCGCGCTGGAATTGTCCGGGCGTCGGCGCCGTGCCGCCCAATGTCTTCGTCGCCCTGGCCGAGCAGAACGGCATGGCCTCGGCCCTCGGGCGCCTGGCCATCCGCCGCGCGGCCGGTTGCGCCCGGGCCCTGCAGGACGCCGGCCTGCAGATCCCGGTGGCGGTCAACATCTCGCCGCTGCAGGTGGCCGATGATGAACTGGTCGAAGTCCTGGCGGCGGCCTGCACCGAATTCGCTATCGCGCCCGGGGCCCTGGAGCTGGAGGTGACCGAGTCGGTGTTCCTGCAGAAGGGCACCCCGGAGCGGCGCCTGGCCCTGTTGCGTGAGCAGGGCTTTCGGGTGGCGATGGATGACTTCGGCACCGGCTATTCGTCGCTGGGCTATCTGCACCGCTTGCCCTTCGACACCATCAAGATCGACCGCAGCTTTCTGCTGGCGGTGGACGCCGACGACAGATCCCGGCAGCTGCTGGCCGGCATCGTCAGCCTGTGCCGCGCACTGGACATGCAGATCGTCGCCGAAGGGGTGGAAACCCAGACCCAGTTCGAATTGCTCAAGGACCTGGGCGTGGACACCTTCCAGGGCTTCCTGCTGGGGCGCCCGCAATCCCTGGAGTGCCTGCTGGACGCTATCCGCGCCGCCGACCGCTAGCCGCGCCGCTCGGCCAGCACGCCCAGCAGGCAGACGCCGATCAGCAGCACCGGGGCCAGGGCGTAGTTGTTGAACTGCGCCAGGCCCTTGACCACCCAGGGGGTCAGGAAGGTCATGGCGGCGCCATAGATTGCCAGGCAGGCCAGGGCGAAGGCCGGGACCCGGACGGCGGTCGGCAGGCTGCCCAGGCGCGCCTGGATGAAGGCGTTGACCTGGCTGCCGAACAGCACCAGCAGGGTGGCGGTGACCGCCAGGGCCACCTCGTCCAGGTGGCTGCGACTCCAGCGGGAGAGGTCGGCGATATGGTCGAGTACGAAGTCCAAGGCAGAGCTCCTCGTCAGTCAGGCAGAAAGGATTGCAAGAGGTCGTTCAGGAACAGCTGGCCGCGGGCGGTGGGGCGCAGGCGCTCCTCGTCCTCGGCCAGCAGGCCGGCGCGGCGCGCCGCGGCCAGCGCCGGCGCCAGGCTGTCCAGCGACTGACCGGTCCGCTGGGGATACCAGGCGGCGGGCACCCCGTCGACCAGGCGCAGGGCGTTCATCATGAAATCGAAGGGCAGATCGGCCGGCTCCAGAGCTTTCGCGCCGGCCTGGAAGGCCTTGGCCGGATCCAGGTAGTCCTTGGGCAGACGGGTCTTCCAGGTGCGCAGCAGGGTACCGTCCGGGGCGCTGAGCTTGGCGTGGGCGCCGGCACCGATGCCGAGGAAGTCGCCGAAGCCCCAGTAGTTGAGATTGTGCCGCGCCTGGCGCCCGGGCTGGGCATAGGCGGAGGTCTCGTATTGCCCGTAGCCGGCGGCCGTCAGCCGCGCCTGGCCGGCTTCCTGGATGTCCCAGAGGGTGTCGTCTTCGGGCAGCTCCGGCGGCTGGCTCCAGAACACCGTGTTGGGCTCCATGGTCAGCTGGTACCAGGACAGGTGCGTGGGCGCCAGGGCGATGGCCTGCTCCAGGTCACCGAGGGCATCGGCCACGCTCTGCTCGGGCAGGCCGTGCATGAGGTCCAGGTTGAAGTTGTCGAAACCGGCGGTGCGCGCCCGGTCGGCGGCGCGGATGGCTTCCTCGCGCCCGTGGATACGCCCCAGGGCCTTGAGCTTGGCGTCCTGGAAACTCTGGATGCCGATCGACAGCCGATTGATGCCCAGGCCGCGATAGGCGACGAACTTGGCCTGCTCGAAGGTGCCGGGGTTGGCTTCCAGGGTGATCTCGATGTCCGGCGCGAAGCTCAGGCGCCGGGCCACGCCGTCCAGCAGACGCCCCAGGGCCTCGGCGGAAAACAGACTGGGCGTGCCGCCGCCAAAGAAGATCGAGGTCAGCGGGCGGCCATGGACGTGCACCAGGTCCCTGTCCAGATCCGCCAGCAAGGCGTCGACGTACTCCACTTCCGGCAGGGTCGGACCGGCCGCATGCGAGTTGAAGTCGCAATAGGGGCACTTGCGCACGCACCAGGGGATGTGGATGTAGAGCGCCAGTGGCGGCAGGGCGAACACCTGGGTCACAGGCCGAGCCGTTGCTTGAGCTGGGCCATGGCGCGGGCGCGATGGCTGCGCTGGTTCTTTTCCGCCGGCGCCAGTTCGGCTGCGGAGACCGCTTCGCCATCGGGCTGGAACAGCGGATCGTAGCCGAAGCCATGCTCGCCCTGGGCGGCATGCAGGATGCGCCCGGGCCAGAGGCCTTCGCAGAGGACCGGTAGCGGATCGTCGGCGTGACGCACCAGCGCCAGCACGCAGACGAATTGGCCGGTGCGCTCGGCGTCGGGCACCTCTTTCAAGGCCTCGAGCAGCTTGGCGTTGTTGGCCGCATCGCCCTGGCCGTCGGCGTAGCGCGCGGAATAGATGCCGGGGGCGCCGCCGAGGGCGTCTACCGCCAGGCCCGAATCGTCGGCCAGGGCCGGCAGACCGGACAGCCGCGCCGCGTTGCGTGCCTTGAGGATGGCGTTCTCGACAAAGGACAGCCCGGTTTCCTCGGGCTCCACCTGGCTGAATTCACCCACCGAGCGCACCCGCACCCGGTCGCCGAGCATGGCCTGGAGTTCCTTGAGCTTGCCGGCGTTGTGGCTGGCGAGCACCAGTTCGGTAAGGTCGGACATGGGAGACTCCGCGTCGCGTTGAGAAGGGCGGCGTATTGTACGCGAAGCCGTGCCCGGGCTGGATGCGCCCCCCGTGCCTTACGTCATATCGCGACGCGATGCTCCTGCAGGCGCGGCGCGCTGACCCGGTAGATGCCGATCTCGCCGAGCAGGTTGGGCCACAGCTTGCTGGCCCAACCATGACGATGCAGGCGGTCCACGGCGAGGCGATCCAGCACCTGGGCGCGCTGTTCGCGGCAGAGGCGCTCGAAGTCCTCGAAGGTGCAGAAGTGGATGTTCGGCGTGTTGTACCAGGTGTAGGGCAGGAAGTCGGAGACCGGCATCCGCCCCCGGCCGCCCAGGTACAGCCGGCAGCGCCAGTGACCGAAGTTGGGAAAGGTGATGATGCACTGGCGACCGACCCTGAGCATCTCCTGGAGGATGCGATCGGGGTACTGCATGGCCTGCAGCGACTGGGTCATGACCACCACGTCGAAGCTGTCGCTGGCGAAGTTGGCCAGGCCGCCGTCGAGATCCTGCTCGATGACGTTGACGTCCTTGAGCAGGCATTCGGCGATCTTGTCCGGGTCGATCTCCAGGCCGTAGCCGGTGACCTGCTTGTGATCGCGCAGCCAGGCGAGCAACTCGCCGGTGCCGCAACCGAGGTCGAGGACCCGGCTGCCGGCGGGGATCCATTCCTGAATGATGTCCAGATCGGCGCGCACGGCAGCTATACCTCGATGCGGGTCATGTAGTGGGAGAAGGCCTGCAGATAGCGCGGGATGGGGATGAGGAAGGCGTCGTGACCCTGGGGGGCGTCGACCTCCAGGTAGCTGACGTCCTTGCGCGCGGCCATCAGGGCGTTGACGATCTCCTTGGAGCGCGCCGGCGAGAAGCGCCAGTCGGTGGTGAAGGAGACGATCAGGAAGCGTGCCTGCACCCCGGCCAGGGTCTTGGCCAGGTCGCCGCCATGGGCGTGGGCCGGATCGAAGTAGTCCAGCGCCTTGGTCATCAGCAGGTAGGTGTTGGCGTCGAAGCGGCCGGAGAATTCCTCGCCCTGGTAGCGCAGGTAGCTCTCCACCTGGAATTCGACGCTGTGGAAGTCGTAGTTGAGCTGATCGGTCTTGAGTTCGCGACCGAATTTCTCGCCCATGGCCTCGTCGGACAGGTAGGTGATGTGGCCGACCATGCGCGCCAGCATCAGGCCGCGCTTGGGGATCACGCCCTTTTCCTGGAAGTGCCCGGCATGGAAGTCCGGGTCCGAGAGGATGGCCTGGCGCGCCACCTCGTTGAAGGCGATGTTTTCCGCCGACAGCTTGGGTGCCGAGGCGATGGCCAGGCAGTGGCGGATGCGCTCGGGATAGCTGATGGTCCACTGCAGCGCCTGCATGCCACCCAGGCTGCCGCCGATCACCGCCGCCCACTGCGCGATGCCCAGGCGATCGGCCAGCCGCGCCTGGCTGTTGACCCAGTCTTCCACGGTCAGCACCGGGAAGTCCGCGCCATAGGCGCGGCCGGTGTCGGGATTGGGACTGCTGGGACCGGTGGAGCCGTTGCAGCCACCGAGGTTGTTGAGGGCGACGACAAAGAACTTGCGGGTGTCGATGGGCTTGCCCGGACCGATGCAGCTGTCCCACCAGCCCGGCTTGCGGTCGTCGAGGCTGTGATAGCCGGCCGCGTGGTGATGGCCGGAGAGCGCGTGGCAGATCAGCACGGCGTTGCTGCGGCTGGCGTTGAGTTCGCCATAGGTCTCGACCATCAGGTCGTAGGCCGGCAGGGTGCGGCCACAGGCCAGGGCCAGGGGCTCGTTGAAGTGCAGCAGCTCGGGGGTGACCAGGCCGACGGAATCTTCGGGAATGACGCTGGGCATTGACGGCTCGTCCGGGGCGGGGCTCGCCAGTCTAAAGAGCGTCGCCAGGAGCGGCAAGGGCAGCCGTGGCGCGGCGGTCAGGGGCCGCGCCTCGGGTGGCGGATGGGGCTAGCCGACCCGCGCCAGCGGCAGGGTGACCACGTTGTCGTGGCGCTGGGAAGGGGCCGGCCGGCTGATCTGCTTGAGCATGTCGCTGACCTCGCTGAGCTGCCGGTGCAGGACGTCCTCGTGCACCTGCAGGCGCCGCACCTGCTCCTGGCTGTTGAGGTTCTGCTGGGTGAGCTGCTTGAGCGCCAGCATGCTGGTTTCCAGCAGCTGCTTCTGCTCGCGGGTGTGCTGCACCAGCGGGGTCAGGGCGCCGTCGTTCCAGCGCAGCACCTGGGCATGGGCGCCTTCCTGCAGGGCCTGGACCTCCTGGGCCACGGTGGCGAAGAAGCGGCGGGCCAGGGCGCTCTGCTCGGTGAGCAGGGTCTTGACCTGGCGCTGGACCTCCTCGGTCTTGAGTTGCAGCTGGCGCAGCTCGCGGACATAGGGGCGGATGCGTAGCCGCGGCGCTTCCAGGGGGTGTAGAGGATTCTCCACATTGTGCCGCTGGTAGACCGCGCCGAGCACCTTGTTGGCCCGGTCCGCCTCGTTGTCCAGGGCCAGCAGGTCATGCTCGACCACACGGAAGAAGCGGGCGATGGACTGGTTGATGCCGACGGTGGTCAGGCTGGTGCGGAATTCCCGGCGCGCGGTGTCCAGATGGGCGTCCAGGCGTTCCGGCGCGACCAGGTCGGTCAGCAGCTTGCGCTGCCCGGCCAGCATGTTCTGGGTGGTGCGCAGATCCAGCAGGCGGCGGTGATAGAGGTCGTATTCCTGGCGGGTGCGCGCGGTCTGCAATTCCAGGCCGGCACCGGGCAATTCCTCGTCGGCCAGTTGCGCGTACTGGGCGCGAATGGCTTCCAGGCGCTGCTCGATCAGGGTCCGGCTGGCACCCAGCAGACCACTGGCCTGCTGCACGATGCGCTGCTGCAGCAGGCGCTCGCGGGCGCCGACGATGCGTTCGGCGAGCAACTGTTCGAGGCTGTCCAGCTGGCTGCGCGCGAGCAGTTCCAGATCGCCGCGGACCTTGCCCAGCAAGGCCTGCTTGGCCGACAGCGGCAGGATGTGCTCGGCCGGTAGCGCCAGTTGCCGGGCGCTGGCCTGGCGGACGTTTTCCAGCGACTGGGCGACATGGGCGACGCCGCCGAGGTCGTCCCAGAGGCTGTCGATCTTGTTCATCACCGCGAACAGTCGCTCCGGGGCATCGCCCAGGGACGGCTTGACGCACTGCTCCCAGAGCGCGAGGTCCGAGGCGGTTACGCCGGTGTCGGCACCGATGAGAAAGAGCACGGCCTGGGCGTGGGGCAGCAGCGACAGGGTCAGCTCGGGTTCGGCGCCCAGGGCGTTGAGGCCGGGGGTGTCGAGGATGCGCAGGCCCTGGCGCAGCAGCGGATGATCGATGCTGATCAGCGCATGGCGCCAGGCCGGGATGCTGACCAGGCCGTCGCTGTCGAGTTGTTCCAGTTGCTCGGGATCGAAGCCCAGTTGCACGGCGACGGCGGTTTCCACCTCGCGGGTCTCGGTGACCTTGGCCAGCAGGGCGGCCATGGCGTCCGCGTGGCGGTCGTCCAGGGCGAAGCGCTGCCAGGCTTCGGGCGCCTTGCGCCAGGCGGTCAGGCTGCGTTCGTCCAGGCGGCTGTCGATGGGCAGCAGCTGCAGATAGGGACCGTCGGCCCCGGCGTCGAAGAAGATCTCGGTGGGGCACATGGTGGTGCGCCCGGCCTGGGACGGCAGCATGCGCTGGCCGTAGTCGGCGAAGAAGAGGGCGTTGATCAGTTCGGTCTTGCCGCGGGAGAACTCGCCGGCGAAGGCCAGGGTGATGCCGTCGGCCTGCAATTCGCTCTGGCAGGTCGCCAGGGCGGCGTCCAGGGCCGGGGAGGCCAGACGATTACGCTGCAACCAGTCGCGGTAGCGGCCCAATTGGGTGTCGAGTTCGGCTTTCCACGCGGCATAGGCATCGACGTGGCGGAACAGGCGTTCCATAGGGGACTTCCTTGACCTGAACAGCAAAGGCTGGACGGTGCCCCAGCGTCCAGAGGACGTCAATGGCGCCTCCGCCACGACGCGGCGGGCGGTCGTGGCGGGTGCGCGAGTGGTGCGTCAGAGGAAGGGCGCGAGAATCTGCGGCATGCCGGTGGCCGCGGCCAGCTGGCCGATGACGAAGCGGTCCAGCAGGTTGATCACGATGAAGGCGAAGATCGGCGACAGATCCAGCCCACCCAGGCTCGGCAGGATGCGGCGGAAGGGTGCCAGCAGCGGCTCGCAGATCTGGTTGACCAGTTCGGCGGCCGGATTGTGTGTCTGGGGCGCGACCCAGGAGAGGATGACGCTGACGATCAGGGCAAAGAAGAACACCTTGAGGAACAGCGAGGCCACGCCGAGCAGGGCCCAGATCAGCAGGGCGGGGAACAGGCCGCCGATGCTGGCGCCGAGCAGCACCACCACGACCATCATCAGCGCCAGCTGGACCAGCACGGCCAGCACCAGGGCCGCCAGGTCGACGCCGCCGAAGCCGGGAATGATGCGTCGCACCGGCTTGAGCAGCGGCTGGGTGGCGCGCACGGTGAATTGCGACAGCGGATTGTAGAAGTCGGCCCGGACCAGCTGCAGGATGAAGCGCAGCAGGATGATCAGCAGATAGAGACTGCCGAGGGTCTGGATGACATAGACGAGAGCTTGCGCGAGAGCGGACATGGATACTCCTTATCGATCCGGCAACTGGGCCAGTTCCGCAGCCCGGTCGGCCGCGGCGGTGAGGGCTTCTTCCACCAGGTCCTCGAAGGCCCCGGCTTGGAAGGTTTCGATGGCGCGCTCGGTGGTGCCCTTGGGGGACATCACCGAACGACGCAATTGTTCGGGGCTGCGGTCACCCTGGCAGGCCATGGCGGCGGCGCCGCGGGCGGTGTGCAGGGTCAGTTGCTGGGCGACCTCGGCCGGCAGGCCGAGCTTGGTGCCGGCCTGGGTCATGGCTTCCATCAGCAGGAAGAAATAGGCCGGGCCGCTGCCGGAGACGGCGGTGACCGCGTCCAGCTGCTGTTCTTCCTCGACCCACAGGGCCAGGCCGACCGCGGCGAGGATCTCCTGGGCACGGGCGCGCTGCTCGGCGCTGACCTGGTCATTGGCGAACAGGCCGCTGGCGCCCAGGCGCAGCTGCGAGGGCACGTTCGGCATGCAGCGCACCAGCGCGCGCGGGCCCAGCCAGCGGGTCAGGCTGGCGCAGGTGATGCCGGCGGCGACCGAGACGATCAGCTGGTCCGGACGCAGATGGGGGGCCAGTTCCTGGCAGACCTCGCCCATGACCTGGGGCTTCACCCCCAGCACCACCACGTCGGCGTCGGCGAGCACGGCGCTGTTGCTGGCCTCGACGCGGATGCCGTGCTCCCGGGCCAGGGCTTCGCGCTTGGCCGGATTGCGATTGCTGGCGCTCAGCTGCCGGGCCGGCACGCCCTGGGCGAGCAGGCCGCCGATGATGGCGCCGGCCATGTTGCCGGCGCCGATGAAGGCGATGCGGGTGTCGTTCATCGAGACTTCCTAGGTTGAAGAGGCGGCGCCGTAGTCGCGGGCGCCAAAGAGGGCGGTACCGACGCGGACCCAGGTGGCGCCCTCGGCGATGGCGGCTTCCAGATCCTGGCTCATGCCCATGGACAGGGTGTCCAGGCCCAGGTTCAGGGCTTCGCTCAGGGTGCGCAGCCGGGCGAAGGCGGCGCGCTGGCTGGCCGGGTCGTCGGTGGGTTCGGGGATGGCCATCAGGCCACGCAGGCGCAGGTTGGGCAACCGGCTGACCGCGGCGGCCAGGGCCGGCAGCTCGTCGGGGTGGCAGCCGGACTTGCTGGCTTCGCCGCTGACGTTGACCTGCAGGCAGATGTTCAGCGGACCGCGCTCGGGCGGGCGCTGCTCGGCCAGGCGCTGGGCGATCTTCAGGCGATCCACCGAATGCACCCAGTCGAAATGGCTGGCGATGGCGCGGGTCTTGTTGGACTGGATAGGGCCGATGAAATGCCACACCAGGGGCAGGTCGGCCAGCGCCGGCTGCTTGTCCAGCGCCTCCTGCAGATAGTTCTCGCCAAAGTCGCGCAGACCGGCAACGGCGGCCTCGCGCAAGGCGGCGGCGGGCTTGGTCTTGCTCACCGCCAGGAGGCCGACAGTCGCGGGATCGCGGCCTGCCGTCCGGCTGGCGGCGGCGATGCGTTCGAGTACGGTTGCGCTATTCTCGGCTATCGTGGACATTCAGCCCCTGCTTGCGTCGGCGCATCCGGCAGGCCTCGGCGTACCGGATGAGTGAGTGGCGGTGACCAGGTCAGACCGCCAGTGCTGCGCGGCATTCTACCTGCTTGCTCGACATCTGGGAGTCCCATGGATATCACCGAATTGCTGGCCTTTTCCGCGCGGCAAGGCGCCTCCGACCTGCACCTGTCCGCCGGCCTGCCGCCGATGATCCGCGTCGACGGCGACGTGCGCCGCATCAACCTGCCGGCCTTCGAGCACAAGCAGGTGCACGCGCTGATCTACGACATCATGAACGACAAGCAGCGCAAGGACTTCGAGGAATTCCTGGAGACCGACTTCTCCTTCGAGGTGCCGGGTGTGGCGCGCTTCCGGGTCAACGCCTTCAACCAGAATCGCGGTGCCGGCGCGGTGTTCCGGACCATTCCATCCAAGGTGCTGAGCATGGAAGAGCTCGGCATGGGCGAGGTGTTCAAGAAGATCACCGACGTCCCGCGCGGCCTGGTACTGGTGACCGGGCCGACCGGCTCGGGCAAGTCCACCACCCTGGCGGCCATGCTCGACTACCTCAACAACACCAAGTACCACCACATCCTCACCATCGAGGATCCCATCGAATTCGTCCACGAATCCAAGAAGTGCCTGGTCAACCAGCGCGAGGTGCACCGCGACACCCTGGGCTTCTCCGAGGCCCTGCGCTCGGCCCTGCGCGAAGACCCGGACATCATCCTGGTGGGCGAGCTGCGCGACCTGGAGACCATCCGCCTGGCGCTGACCGCGGCCGAGACCGGGCACCTGGTGTTCGGCACCCTGCACACCACCTCGGCGGCCAAGACCATCGATCGGGTGGTGGACGTCTTTCCGGCGGAAGAGAAGTCGATGGTGCGTTCCATGTTGTCCGAATCCCTGCAGGCGGTGGTTTCCCAGACCCTGCTCAAGAAGGTCGGCGGCGGCCGGGTAGCGGCCCACGAGATCATGATCGGCACGCCGGCCATCCGTAACCTGATCCGCGAGGACAAGGTGGCGCAGATGTATTCCTCGATCCAGACCGGTGGCGGCCTGGGCATGCAGACCCTGGACATGTGCCTCAAGGCGCTCCTGGCCAAGGGCCTGATCAGCCGCGACGCGGCCCGCGAGAAGGCCAAGACGCCGGAGAACTTCTGATGGATTTCGACAGGTTCCTGCAACTGATGGTGGACAAGGGGGCGTCCGACCTCTTCATCACCACCGGCGTGCCCCCTTCGATGAAGATCAACGGGCGCATGACGCCGGTCACCAAGGACTCGCTCACGCCCGAGCAGTGCCGGGCCCTGGTGCTGGGGGTGATGAACGACGAGCAGCGGCAGGAATTCCAGCAGAAGCGCGAGTGCAACTTCGCCATCAGCGCCCGCGGCATCGGCCGCTTCCGGGTCAGCGCCTTCTACCAGCGCAACCTGGTGGGCATGGTGCTGCGCCGCATCGAGGTCAATATCCCCACCGTCGAGCAGCTGCGCCTGCCGGAGATCATCAAGAAGCTGGCCATGACCAAGCGCGGCCTGGTGATCTTCGTCGGCGCCACCGGCACCGGCAAGTCCACCTCGCTGGCGGCCATGATCGGCCACCGCAACAAGAACTCGGCGGGGCACATCATCTCCATCGAGGACCCCATCGAGTACATCCACCAGCACCAGGGCTGCATCGTTACCCAGCGCGAGGTGGGCATCGACACCGAGTCCTTCGAGGTGGCGCTGAAGAACACCCTGCGTCAGGCGCCGGACGTCATCATGATCGGCGAGATCCGCAGCCGGGACACCATGGAGCACGCCCTGGCCTTCGCCGAGACCGGCCACCTGTGCCTGGCCACCCTGCACGCCAACAACGCCAACCAGGCGCTGGACCGCATCATCCACTTCTTCCCGGCCGATCGGCACAGCCAGACCTGGATGGACCTCTCGCTCAATCTCAAGGGCATCGTCGCCCAGCAACTGGTGCCCACCATTGATGGCCAGGGCCGCCGTGCGGTGATCGAGGTGCTGCTCAACACCCCGCTGGTCGCCGACCTGATCCGCAAGGGCGAGG
Source organism: Pseudomonas oryzihabitans NBRC 102199 (assembly GCF_000730625.1). Classification (GTDB taxonomy): domain Bacteria; phylum Pseudomonadota; class Gammaproteobacteria; order Pseudomonadales; family Pseudomonadaceae; genus Chryseomonas; species Chryseomonas oryzihabitans. The sequence goes on from NZ_BBIT01000013.1 coordinate 180,037, forward strand.
TGCACGAGCTCAAGGCGCTGATGAAGAAGTCCGGCGAGCTGGGCATGCAGACCTTCGACCAGTCGCTCTACGGGCTCTATCGTGATGGCGAGATCACCTACGAGGCCGCCCTGGCCCACGCCGACTCCGCCAACGACCTGCGCCTGATGATCAAGCTGGGTTCGGAAACGGATGCCGATCACCTCAATCAGATCACCCGCAACCTCTCGGTGGACATGGGCGACGAGCCGCCCAAGCGCTTCCGCTAGCCTTCGGCTGTGCTGCCGGCCGCCAGGGCCCTGGCCTCGCGCAGGGCGGCGACCAGGGCCTGGCGCGCCTGGTCCTGCTGCTCGGCATCCGGGGTGCGCAGGATGTAGGAGGGGTGATAGGTGGCGATGATCCAGCGCTCGTCCAGTCGCAGGGGCCGTCCCATGAATTGCGCCAGACCCCTCGGCTTGCGCTTGAGCAGGGCTTCCAGGGCGGTCGAGCCCAGGACCACCACGACTGTCGGCTGGATGTCGCGCAATTCCTGCTCCAGCCAGTAGCGGCAGGGGGCAATCTCCGGTCCCGGGGTGACGTGCTTGCGTCTTCTGCCCTGGGGAATCCACTTGAAGTGCTTGACCGCATTGGTGAGGAACACCTCGCTGCGCTCGAGGCCGGCTTCGGCCAGCGCCGCCATCAGCACCTGCCCGGCCGGGCCGACGAAGGGCCGGCCCGCCAGGTCCTCCTGATCGCCGGGCTGTTCGCCCAACAGCAGGATGCGCGCGGTGCGCGGGCCTTCGCCGGCCACCGGCTGGGTGGCCTTTTCCCAGAGTTCGCAGCGACGGCACTCGTCGAGGGTGGTGGGCAGCGGGCGTTCGGGCTGGGCACGCTCGGCCGCGATCAGCACCTCGCGACCGCTCTGGCGACCTACGGCCTCGGCCTGGGCCAGGCGCTGGGCGCCGGCCCGCGCCTCGCTGAGCAGCGCCGGGATCAGCGGCCCTTCCGGCAGATCCTTCCAGAAACGCGCCGGCATGTTGCCCCTCAGGGTGCGCGGATTGGCCCGCGCCGGATTGAAGGTGCTGCGGTAGTAGGCGCGCCAGAGTTCGTCACCAGCGTTGCGGTCGTCGTCTTCCGGCGTCTGTCGGGCCAGGCGTTGCAGCTCGGCGGGGCAGGGCTCCACCAGTTGCAGCGCCTGACCGTCCCAGAGCGCGGCGGCTTCGGGGGTCGCGATCAGCCAGCTGCTGTTGCCCATGCGGTCGCAGAAGTGCGGCGCCGCCAGGGCCAGGACGTCGTGGGCCGGCTGGTGCCAGGCCACCCAGGCCGGCGGACCTGCGCTTGACGCGCGCGGCCGAAAGCGCAGGAAGGCATGCACATGGTGGATCTCGCGGCGGATCGCCTTGACCCGGCGCTGCAATTCGCTGCCGTCTTCGTCACCGGCCAGCATGGCTGCCCGTTCGCCGCGGGCGACGCGCCAGAGCACCTGGTAGAGCAGCGCCCAGCGATCGTCGCTGCGAAAGCAGGCGGCGTAGGTCAGGGCTTCGGCCAGTTGCGGCGGGATGCGTATGGCGCCGCTGGGCGGGGGCGCCACGACTTCGGCCGGTTCGTCGAACAGATCGCCCAGGCCGCGACTCTCCTGCCAGCTCACCTGGGCCGGCGGGATACCAGCCTGCAACAGCCGCCGCGCCTCCTTGCGCCAGCCGGCGAAGGTACCGTCGAAATCGACTCTCTGCATCTAGAGCAGGGCGAGCTGAGCGGGCGGTTCGGCGAGCTGCCGGCGCAGGTCCAGGGACTCGGCCAGGCGCGGTTGCGGGCGATAGTCCTGGGTGACGATGAAGGGGCGCGCCTTTTCCACGCTGCATTTCAGGCGGATCAGGTCGGCGTAGCGGATGCGCCGCTCGCGTCTGAGCTCCACCAGCCGCTTGGCCGAGAGCACGCCGATGCCGGGTACTCGGGCGATCAGCGCCTGGTCGGCGCGATTGAGATCCAGCGGGAAGATGGCGCGATTGTGCAGCGCCCAGGCCAGCTTGGGATCCACGTCCAGCGGCAGCTGGCCGTCTTCGGTGGGCAACTCATCCGCTTGGAAGCCATAGCCACGCATGAGGAAGTCGGCCTGGTACAGGCGATGCTCGCGCAGCAGCGGCGGCGGTTGCAGCGGCACCGTGCCCGGGCTTTCCGGGATGGGGCTGAAGGCCGAATAGTAGACCCGCTTGAGGCGATAGGCGCCGTACAGCGTCTGGGCGGTGTCGAGAATGGTGCGGTCGTCGGTGGCATCGGCGCCCACGATCATCTGGGTGCTCTGGCCCGCTGGCGCGAAGCGCGGCGCCTTGGCTTCGGCCTCGGCTTCTTCCAGGCCCAGGCGGATGTTGCCCATGGTCTTGCGGATGCTGCTGCCGTTCTTTTCCGGCGCCAGCTTGATCAGGCTGCTCTCGGTGGGCAGCTCGATGTTGACCGACAGGCGGTCGGCATAGAGACCCGCCTGGGCGATGATCTCGGGATCGGCGTCGGGAATGGTCTTGAGGTGGATGTAGCCGCGGAACTGGTGCTGTTCGCGCAACAGCTGGGCGACCCGGGTCATCTGCTCCATGGTGTAGTTGGAGGAGCGGATGATGCCGGAGCTGAGGAACAGCCCGCTGATGACATTGCGCCGATAGAAGTCGAGGGTCAGCTGCACCACTTCCTCGGGCGTGAAGCGCGCCCGCGGCACGTTGCTGCTGCGGCGATTGACGCAGTACTGGCAGTCGTACTGGCAGAAGTTGGTCAGCAGCACCTTGAGCAACGCCACGCAACGCCCATCCGGGGTGAAGCTGTGGCAGATGCCCATGCCATCGGTCGAGCCCAGGCCGTCCTTGCCCTTCGAGCTGCGTTTGGGCGCGCCGCTGCTGGCGCAGGACACGTCGTACTTGGCGGCATCGGCGAGAATGATCAGCTTGTCGGCGAGCTCCATCGAGATCTCCTGGACTGTGATTGCATACAGTATCCAGGAAGCGGAGCGTCGTTCAATGGCTTTGCGCCGGGCGGCGCCGAGTGGAGCGACACTCCGCCGGGCGGTAGTGCCCGGCGGAGCGAGGGGGAGGGATCAGGACTTGCGGGTACGCTTGGTACGCGGCTTGTCCGCGACGGGATCGGCTTCCGCCGCCAGAGTGGTGGGCTGCTGCAGCACGCGCTTGGCCGAGGCGAAGCGCTTGGTCCAGTAGGGCTTGCTCAGGTGATCGACGCGCACGCTCTCGCCACTGCGCGGGGCATGGACGAATCTATCGTTGCCTAGGTAGATGGCGACGTGATCGATACCGCTGCGCTGACCGGTCTTGAAGAACACCAGGTCGCCGGCCTTGAGATCGCCACGGGCGACCTTGGGTCCCTTGAGCTGGGCCAGCTCCCGGGAAGTACGCGGCAGCTTGACGTTGTGCACGTCGCGATAGACGTAGTTGACCAGGCCGCTGCAATCCAGACCGTTCTGCGGATTGGTACCGCCGAAGCGATAGGGCGTGCCGACCAGGTCCATGGCGCGGGTCGCCACCTGAGCGCCGACGTTGCGGGTGGCGGCCTGGGCGGTGGCCTGTTTGCGGTGCAGGGCGCTGGTCGCACGGGCGGCGCGCTTGGCGCGGGCCGCGGAGGCTGCCTGGGCACGGTCGACGCTGGCGACGTGGCGAGCGGCGGCCTTGGGCGCGGGAGCAGCGGCGGCGTGCCGGGCGGTCTTGGGAGCTGAGGCGGCGGTGACATGCCGGGCTGCGACCTTGTGGACCGGAGCGGCAGTGCGCGCTGCAGAGTTCTCTTTCGCTTGCACTGCCGCGGGCAGTACAAGACAGGCGGAGAGCCATGTCAGAAGAAATAGACGCATTGTCGTAGGGGTGTCTGAAGATCGAAGCGAGGGATTCTATACCAACCCTGTGGATATTTTGTGCACCTCTCATCAAGAAATTATGTAATTTTTAGCGGAAAGTGAGGTCCCTTGAGCGCCAGCCAGTGAGACTCCCTGGGCATTCATCCAGTTTTCGACATAAAGTCACGGTGAAGGTAAGGGTGTAGGTAAGGCGGGTCTTTTCCTTCAGTCGCGAGGTAGTAGGCATGCGGTATCAGGACACCCACAGCAAGGTCATGGGCTATCTGCTGTGGATCTTCGGCTTTCTCGGCGCCCACCGCTTCTACTATGGCAAGCCGGTCACCGGCACGATCTGGTTCTGCACCCTGGGCCTGCTGGGCATCGGCTGGCTGATCGACCTCTTCCTGATCCCGGCCATGGATCGCGAGGCGGACCTGCGCTTCCAGTCCGGTTCGCTCAACTACAGCCTGGGCTGGATCCTGCTGACCTTTCTCGGCATCTTCGGCGTGCACCGCCTCTACCTGGGCAAGTGGATCACCGCCATCCTCTATTTCTTTACGGCGGGTTTCTTCCTACTGGGCGTGCTCTACGACTTCTGGACGCTCAATTCGCAGATCTCCGAAGAGAATCGCCGGCGGCTGGTACGCTAGCGTCGGCTGGATGGCAAGAAGAAGGGGCTCCATGGAGCCCCTTCTTCTATTCAGGCGTCACGGCGGTAGGTGGTGCGGCCACCCACCAGGGTGCGTTCGATGCGTCCCCCCAGGGTGAGGCCCTGGAAGGGGCAGTTGCGCCCACGGGACAGCCAGGGCGTGGCGGCCTGGGCGGTCGGCTGCTGGGCGAACAGCACCAGGTCCGCCGGCAGGCCCTTGGCCAGGCGGCCCGCCGCCAGGCGCAGGGCCTGGGCCGGGCCGCTGGTGAGGCGGGCCAGCAGGGTCGGCAGATCCAGCAGGCCATCGTCCACCAGGGTCAGGGCCAGGGGCAGCAGCAATTCGACGCTGCTGATGCCCGGCTCGGTGGCGGCGAAGGGCGCCAGCTTGGCGTCCGCCTCGTGGGGCTGGTGATGGCTGGAGATGGCGCCGATCACCCCGTCCCGTACCCCGGCGCGCAGGGCGTCGCGATCGCGCGCGGTGCGCAGCGGCGGCTTGACGTGATAGAGACTGGAAAAGCCCTGCAGGGCCTCGTCGGTGAGCAGCAACTGGTAGAGCGCCACATCGGCGGTCACCGGCAGGCCGCGCGCCTGGGCGGCGGCGATCATCTCCACCGCGCGGGCACTGGTCAGCTGCCCGAAGTGGGCGCGCACGCCACTCTGTTCCACCAGCAGCAGGTCGCGGGACAGGGCGATGGTCTCCGCGGTCTCCGGGATGCCGGTGAGACCCAGGAAGCTGGCGGTGGGCCCTTCGTGGGCCAGGCCGCCGTGGGCCAGATCGGCGTCCAGGGCGGTAAAGACCACGGTGAGGTCGAAGGTGGCGGCGTATTCCAGCGCCCGCCGCTGCACCCGCAGATTCTCGAAGGGCTGCAGGCCATTGGTGAAGGCCACGCAACCGGCATCGCGCAGGGCCATCAGTTCGGCCAGCTGTTCTCCGCCCAGGCCCTTGGTCAGGGCGCCGATGGGATGGACGCGGGCGTGATCGGCGGTGCGCGCCCGGTCGAGGATGAGTTCGGCCACCGCCGTGGTGTCCAGCACCGGACGGGTGGTGGGCGGGCAGCAGAGGCTGGTGACGCCACCGGCCGCGGCGGCGCGGGTCTCGCTGTCGACGTTGCCCTTGCGGGTCAGGCCCGGTTCGCACAGGGCGACATCCAGATCGACCAGGCCGGGCGCCAGGATCAGGCCGCTGGCGTCCAGCTGCTCGTCGGCCTGGAAGCCCTGAGGCGCCTCGCCGAGGGCGAGGATGCGACCCTGGTCGACATGGACGTCGCCGATCTGGTCGAGACCGGTGGCCGGGTCGATCACCCGGGCATTGCGGATGCTCAGGCTCACTGCGCATTCTCCTGTAGCTGACGCTGGGCCGTCTGCCCGCTCATGGTCATCGACAAAACCGCCATGCGGACCGCGATGCCGTAGGTGACCTGGTTGAGGATGACCGACTGCTCGCCATCGGCGACCGCGGATTCGATTTCGACGCCCCGGTTGATCGGCCCGGGGTGCATGACGATGGCATCGGGCTTGGCGCGCGCCAGGCGCTGGCGGGTCAGGCCGAACAGCCGGTAGTACTCGCCTTCGCTGGGCAAGAGGCCGCCCTGCATGCGCTCGCGTTGCAGGCGCAGCATGATCACCACGTCCACGCCGTCCAGGCCCTCGGCCAGGTCGGTGAAGGTGCGTACGCCATAGAGTTCTTCGAGGCCGACCGGCAGCAGGGTGCGCGGGGCGATCACGCGGATGTCGCGGCAACCCAGGGTGCGCAGCGCCAGCATGTCGGAGCGGGCGACCCGCGAATGCAGGATGTCGCCGACTATGGCCACCGACAGGTTGGCGAAATCGCCCTTGTGGCGGCGAATGGTCAGCATGTCGAGCATGCCCTGGGTGGGGTGCGCATGGCGGCCGTCGCCGCCGTTGATGATGGCCACATCGGGACAGACGTGTTCGGCGATGAAGTGGGCGGCGCCGGAGTCGGCGTGGCGCACCACGAACATGTCGGCAGCCATGGCTTCCAGATTGCGCAGGGTGTCGAACAGCGTCTCGCCCTTGCTGGTGGAGGAGGTGGAGACGTTGAGGGTGATGACGTCCGCCGACAGCCGCTTGGCCGCCAGTTCGAAGGTGGTGCGGGTGCGGGTCGAATTTTCGAAGAAGACGTTGCACACGGTCTTGCCGCGCAGCAACGGCACCTTTTTCACCGCCCGGGCACCGACCTCGAGAAAGGAGTCGGCGGTGTCGAGCAATTCGGTGAGGAGTTCGGCGGGCAGGTCGTCGAGTGACAGGAAGTGGCGCAATTGGCCCTGGGCGTTGAGTTGCAGCGAACGCGTAGCGTCGGTCATGGCGGCAGATCCAGGTCAGGCGGCGGGGACGTCGCGGTATTCGAGGGCGAGCGGCGAGGGGCCGGTCAGCTTGACGCGCTGGGTGGGGGCCAGGGTCAGGGTGGCGCCCACCACGTCAGGCTGGATCGGCAATTCGCGGGCATTGACGTCCAGCAGGCAGACCAGGGTCACACTGGCGGGACGGCCATAGTCGAAGAGTTCGTTGAGCGCCGCACGCACGGTGCGGCCACTCATCAGCACGTCGTCCACCAGCACCAGGTGGCGCCCGTCGATCTCGAACGGTAGGGCCGAGGGGCGCACCTGGGGGTGCAGGCCCTTCTGAGTGAAGTCGTCGCGGTAGAAGGAGACGTCCAGGCTGCCCAGCGGGGTGTCCAGGCCGAGTTCGGCCAGCAGGGCCTCGGCGACCCAGAGGCCGCCGGTATGGATGCCGACGAAGCCGGGGTCGGTGATGCCACGACGATTCAGCGACAGGCGCAGGTCGGCGGCCAGCCGCGGCAGGAGCTCGGCGGGAGAGGGCAGATGCATGGCTACTCCGATTGCGGGCGCGCGGCCCGTTCCAGTTGTTGGGTCAGCCAGCCTTCCAGGAGAAGGGCGGCGGCAAGGGCATCCACCGGGCGCTCGCGATAGCCGTCGCGCTGACCGCCCTGCAGGCGCTCGCCCTTGGCGGCATAGGTGGTGAGGCGCTCGTCATGGGTATGCACGGGCAAGCCGTAGCGGCCGTGCAGGCGGCGTGCGAAGCGTTCGGCGCGCTCGCTCATCTCGCTGGAGGTGCCGTCCATGTTCAGCGGCAGGCCGACCACCAGGGCGGTGGGCCGCCACTCGTCCAGCAGCCGCTGGATCTGCTGCCAGTCGGGTACGCCGTTCTGCGCCTTGAGGGTGAGCAGTTCGCGGGCCTGACCGGTCACGGCCTGGCCGACGGCGACGCCGATCTGCCGGGTGCCGTAGTCGAAGCCCAGGTAGAGCCCGCTGGGCGCGCTCATGCGTGGCCCGCCTGGCGCGAGAGCAGGCGCAGGTCGACCCCCAGCAGGGCGGCGGCCGCGCCGAGGCGCTGCTCGCTCGGCGTCTCGAACAGCAGGGCGCTGGTGGCCGGGGTGGTGAGCCAGAGATTGGCGGCGAGTTCTTCTTCCAGTTGGCCGGGCCCCCAGCCGCTGTAGCCCAGGGTGATCAGGTGGCGGCTCGGACCGGTGCCGTCGGAGAGGGCGAAGAGCACGTCCGGCGAGGTGGTCAGGCTCAGTTCTTCGAGTTCCAGGGTGTTCTGGAACACCGGGCCGGCGTCATGCAGGACGAAGCCGCGATCGGTCTGCACCGGACCGCCGGCATAGAGCGCCACTCGGGTGTCTTCCGGGGTGGCCGGTATGTCCGGACGCAGCTGTTCGAGCAGGTCGTCCAGGTGCAGGCCATTGGGCCGGTTGATCACCAGGCCCATGGCGCCGTCCGGGCCATGGTCGACGAGGTAGATCACCGTCTCGGCGAAATTGGGATCGTCCATCTGCGGCATGGCGATCAGGAGCTGGTGCTGTAGGGTGGTGCTGGAGGTCGGCTTCATGACCGGCAAGTTTCCCGGTTGCGCGGTCCGGCTTCAAGTCCAACGGCGTCCCGGGCTATTGACTGGACAGGCGGTCGCCACGCTCGAAGCGCCAGGTGCGGATGATCTCCAGGCGGTCGATGTCGGCCAGGTCGCCGCTGAAGGGGGCGAAGGGCGCCGCCAGCCGGACGATGCGCAGCGCCGCCTGATCGAGTACCTGGCGCCCCGAGGACTCCAGCACCTGGACCTCGTAGAGCGAGCCGTCCTTGTTGATGGACACCAGCAGGCGCAGGCTGCCGTAGAGGCGGTCGCGCTTGGCCTGTTCGGGGTAGTTGAGATTGCCGATGCGCTCGATCTTGCGCCGCCATTCTTCCTTGTAGCGGGCGCCCTTGTCCTTTTGCGTCGAGGCGGCGTTGATCCGCCAGATCTTCGGCCGCTTGGCGTATTGCTGGCGCTCTTCGGCGAGCTGGGCCTCCAGACTGGCGAGTTCGGCGGCCTGGCTGTCGGACTCGGGACTCGGCGCATCGCGCTGCTCCCGTTCGGGCGTCTCGCGACTGGGTTCGGCCTTGGTCGGCCGCGCGGCGCGGGTGGTCACCGCCGCCTTGGGTGCCTGGGCGCGATCCGCTGCGGGCGGGCGGGCTGGGTGCGCGGCCTGGCGGATCTCGCTGTCGTGGAAGGGCGCCTGCACCGGGGTGCTCGGGGCCGCCGCCTTGTCCAGGGTGCCGCTGCCCTGCTGGTTCTCCTGGGCGAGGAAGTCGGCCTGCTTGGGCGCCTCGTCACTCTTGAAGCTGGCCAGCGTCACCTCCAGGGTGCGGCTGATCTGGGTGGGCTCGGGCAGCGAAAAGCCGACGCCGAGAATCAGCACGACGTGCAGCAGGGTCGCGATGAGCAGCGTGAAGCCCAGGCGGTCGGCGGGACGAACCTGGCTGGCGGGGGAGGAGGCGGTGCTGGGCATTGACTGGGTCGGCAAGGGCAGAGGACGCGCGGCAGGGCTGGCGCCAGTCTGCGGATTGTGTCCGCGGTTGTCCATGCCGCCACCGGCGGCACGGACCCTCGCCTCAGCCCGCGCGTTGCTGCGCGATCACCTCCATGAGGCGCTCGGCGATGCGGGTGTCATAGGCCGCATCGATCTCGCGGATGCAGGTCGGACTGGTGACGTTGATCTCGGTGAGGTGCTCGCCGATCACGTCCAGGCCGACAAAGAGCAGGCCGCGCTTGCGCAGTTCCGGGCCCACCGTGGCGGCGATTTCGCGATCCCGCGCCGACAGCGGCTGGGCGACGCCCCGGCCACCGGCGGCCAGGTTGCCGCGGGTCTCGCCCTGGGCCGGAATGCGCGCCAGGCAATAGTCCACGGGTTGACCGTCGATCATCAGGATGCGCTTGTCACCGTCCTTGATGCCTGGCAGGTAGCGCTGGGCGATGATCTGCTGGGTGCCGTGGGCGGTCAGGGTCTCGAGGATCACCGAGAGGTTGGGATCGCCTTCGCGGTGGCGGAACACCGAGCTGCCGCCCATGCCGTCCAGCGGCTTGAGGATGACGTCGCCATGGGTGCGGGCGAATTCGCGGATGATGTCGGCGCGGCGGCTGACCAGGGTCGGCGGCGCCAGCTCGGGAAACAGGGTGGCAAAGAACTTCTCGTTGCAGTCGCGCAGGCTGGCCGGGCGATTCACCACCAGGGTGCCGCCACGCTCGGCCTGCTCCAGCAGGTAGGTGGCATAGACGAATTCGTTGTCGAAGGGCGGATCCTTGCGCATCAGGATCACGTCCAGCTCGCGCAGGGGCAGGTCGACGTCCTCGCCAAAGGCGAACCAGCGCTCCGGATCCTGGAACACGTCCAGCTGTCGGCCGCGACCGCGGGCTTCGCCATCGACCTGGTACAGGTCCTGCATCTCGAAATAGTGCAGGGTCCAGCCGCGCGCCTTGGCCGCCCACAGCATGGCCATGGAGCTATCCTTCTTATAGGAGATGCGTTCGATGGGATCCATGACGATCCCCAGGCGGATACTCATTGACGCTAGACCTCGGTTGTACGTGGGCAAGGCGTCAGAATAGCCCTTCGATCCCCTCCAGTGCCAATGCTTGCGCGATCGTCGTGGCGGGCGGGCCGGTGGTCCGCCACCAGGGGATCTGCGTGGTACGTCACGGTATTGTGTGCTACAAAGAGGCGCCGCCAAAGTGCCCGGATCGACATCATTCACGTTTCATCGACGATGAGCTGGTAGCTTGAACATGGAACAGTATTCGGAAGGGCTGAAGGTCATGGTGATCGACGACTCGAAGACGATTCGTCGGACCGCCGAGACCCTGCTCAAGAAAGTTGGCTGCGAGGTCATCACCGCCATCGATGGATTCGATGCGCTCGCCAAGATCGCCGATAGTCACCCCCACATCATCTTCGTGGACATCATGATGCCGCGACTGGATGGCTATCAGACCTGCGCGCTGATCAAGAACAACAGCGCCTTCCGCGCGACGCCCGTCATCATGCTGTCCTCCCGTGACGGGCTCTTCGACAAGGCCAAGGGCCGCATCGTCGGCTCTGACCAGTACCTCACCAAACCCTTCAGCAAAGAAGAGCTGATCGGTGCGATCAAGACCCACGTCCCCAGTTTCACTCCGCTCGAACAAGCGTCCTGAGTGTCCTGAGGCGGGCGATTCAATCTAGTAGGAAATTTTCATGGCTCGAATTCTGATCGTCGACGACTCTCCCACCGAGATGTACAAGCTCACAGCCATGCTGGAAAAGCATGGGCATCAGGTGCTCAAGGCCGAGAACGGTGCCGACGGCGTCGCCCTGGCCCGCCAGGAGAAGCCGGATGCGGTGCTGATGGATATCGTCATGCCCGGCCTCAATGGCTTCCAGGCCACCCGGCAGCTGACCAAGGATGCCGAGACCAGCCACATCCCGGTGGTCATCGTCACCACCAAGGACCAGGAAACCGACAAGGTCTGGGGCAAGCGCCAGGGCGCCAAGGACTACCTCACCAAGCCCATTGACGAAGACACCCTGCTGCGCACCCTGGCGGGTGTCCTGCAAGGCTGAGGTCTTTCGTCCGTTTCTCGCGGCAGCGCCCCACTGGGCAGGGAATCCTATGAGCGACGCCACCACGCCCTACGAACTCTTGCGCCTGATCGATCTGCGCTGCCGCGAGCGGGCGGCCGGCCTGCCGGCGCAGCAGGAAAACCAGCGCAGCTGGAGCGGTATCGGCTTTCGCCTCGGTGAATTGCGCTTCGTGATTCCCATGGGCGAGGTCAGCGAGATCCTGCCGGAGCCGCGCTTCACCGCGCTGCCCGGCGTCAAGCCGTGGCTCAAGGGCGTGGCCAACGTGCGTGGTCGCCTGCTGCCGATCGCCGACCTGGGGCAATTCCTCGGCGTGAAGATCCAGGCCCTGCGCAAACAGCGGCGCATCCTGATCGTCGACCATGGCGACCTCTTCGTCGGGTTGGCGGTTGACGAAGTCCTGGGGATGCAGCATTTCGACATTGAGGCCTATCGCGAGCACGCCGACAGCGTGCCGGCGGGCCTGCACTTCTTTCTGGAAGGTGTCTTCCAACGCGACGTGCCCTGGCTGGTCTGCAGCCCGCGCGCCTTGGTCGAGCATCCCGAGTTCATGGACGTCGCGGCCTAGCGGGTCGGAGGTCCGGACGCTGCAAGGCGGATCGGGGTCGGGATGGCAGGAGCCGTCGCCGACGGGTGGGGGTAGGGCGACGAGCACCGGCTTCAAGCAAACCGGTCCGGCGTCCGACAAGGATAGAACTAAAGGAACCAAGGTCCAGGCGGGGGCCGCTGATGAACAAACTCAATACCGGGAAACTCAACGCGTGGGTCGCGGGCATGTTCGTGGTGCTGATCGTCGCGATCGTGCTGCTGTTCGCCAACTTCGCGTACCTGGGCACCCAGACCAACTACGATAACCAGTATCAGGGCCAGGCCACCGAGCTGCGCATCCTCTCGCAGCAGCTGGCCAAGAGTGCCAGTGAGGCCGCGACCGGCAAGGCCGACGCCTTCAAGGACCTGCGCCAGGCCCGTGCCGAATTCGAGCGCCGCCTGAACATCCTGCGCAGCGGCGATCCGCAGACCGGCCTGCCGGCGTCGCCGGCGATCCTCCGCCCGCGTCTGGACACCCTGGAGTCCCAGTGGGAGGCCCAGCGCAAGCAGGTCGACACCATGCTCGGCAGCGAGCAGACCGTACTGTCCCTGCACCAGCTGTCCGGCGCCCTGGCCGACACCATCCCCCAGCTGCAGGTCGAGAACGAAGAGATCGTCGACATCCTGATCGAGCGCGGCGCGCCCGCCAGTCAGGTGGTGGTGGCCCAGCGGCAGGCGCTGCTCGCCGAGCGGATCCTCGGCGCCATCAACAAGATCCTCACCGGCGACGAAGCCGCCGTGCAGGCGGCCGACAGTTTTGGTCGCGACGCCAGCCTGTTCGGCCGGGTGCTCAAGGCCATGCGCGAAGGCAATGCCTCCATGGGCATCGCCAAGATCACCGATCCCGAGGCGGTCGGCCGCCTCAACGAAGCCAACAAGCTGTTCGAATTCGTCTCCGGCAACGTCGACGAGATCCTCGCGACCTCGCCCGAACTGCTGCAGATCCGGTCCGCCGTGGGTCTGATCTACCGCGGTTCCCAGGCGCTGCTCGGTTCCGCCTCGGACCTGAGCGCCGGCTACGCGTCGCTGGCCCAGAGCCGCAAGATCAACACCGTGGGCAGCTACCTGCTGGTGTTCATCGCCCTCGGCGCCATCCTCTGCATCGGCTACATCCTGGTGCGCGACACCCGCCGCCGCCTGGCCGAGACCGACGAGAAGAACCAGCGCAACCAGACCGCCATTCTGCGTCTGCTGGACGAGATCGCCGACCTCGCCGACGGTGACCTGACCGTGCAGGCCACGGTGACCGAAGACTTCACCGGCGCCATCGCCGACTCCATCAACTACTCCATCGACCAGCTGCGCGAACTGGTGGAAACCATCAACCAGACCGCCGTCCAGGTGGCCGCCGCCGCCCAGGAATCCCAGGACACCGCCACCGTGCTGGCCGAGGCCTCGGAACACCAGGCCCAGGAAATCGCCGGTGCCTCCGCGGCGATCAACGAGATGGCCGTGTCCATCGACCAGGTATCCACCAACGCCTCCGAATCCACCGCGGTGGCGGAGCGCTCCGTAGCCATCGCCAACAAGGGCAACCAGGTGGTGCACAACACCATCATCGGCATGGACAGCATTCGCGAGCAGATCCAGGACACCGCCAAGCGGATCAAGCGCCTGGGCGAATCGTCCCAGGAGATCGGCGACATCGTCGGCCTGATCAACGACATCGCCGACCAGACCAACATCCTGGCCCTGAACGCCGCCATCCAGGCCTCCATGGCCGGTGACGCCGGCCGCGGCTTCGCCGTGGTCGCCGACGAGGTCCAGCGCCTCGCCGAACGTTCCTCCGGCGCCACCAAGCAGATCGAGGCCCTGGTCAAGGCGATCCAGACCGACACCAACGAAGCGGTCATCTCCATGGAGCAGACCACCTCGGAAGTGGTGCGCGGGGCCGCCCTGGCCCAGGACGCCGGTGTGGCCCTGGAAGAGATCGAGAAGGTATCCCAGAGCCTCGCCGGGCTGATCCAGAACATCTCCAATGCCGCGCGCCAGCAGTCTTCGTCCGCCAGCCACATCTCCAGCACCATGAACGTGATTCAGGAGATCACCTCGCAGACCTCGGCCGGCACCACCGCCACCGCGCGCAGCATCGGCGAGCTGGCCAAGCTGGCCAGCGAGATGCGGCGTTCGGTCTCGGGCTTCAATCTGCCGAACGAGCAGCCGCTGGGCTGACCGCAGCGGCCGCATCGCGGTGTGGCGAGGGGGAGATGGGGTGAGGGAGTCGAGTTGGGCGTTGCGCCGTGCTCCCGAGCTGCCGGATGCGGACTTCGAGCGTTGGCGACAGCTGCTCGAGATGCGCGCCGGCATGGTACTGGACGATCGCCAGCGCAGCTTTCTGCAGATCCAGCTGGCCGCGCGCATGCGCGAACTGGAGATCGCGGATTACGACAGCTACTACCAGGTCGTCTGCGCGGGCATCGGCGGGCGCATCGAATGGGTCCGGCTGCTCGATCGGCTGACCATCCAGGCCACCCGTTTCTTCCGCCATCCACCGTCCTTCGCGCTGCTGGAAGCCTATGTGAGTGAATTCGCCCGGACCACCGAGGGCAACGGTCTGACCCTGTGGAGTCTGGGGTGCGCCAGTGGAGAGGAAGCGTTTTCGATGGCCATCAGTACCGCCGAAGCTCTGGCCCGGCAGCCACGCCCCCTGACGTTCGCCCTGACCGGTACCGACATCAGCAGCGAAGCCCTGCGCCAGGCGCGGCAGGGGACCTACAGCCTGCAGCGGCTGGCTGGGGTGCCGGCCAGCCTGCGCGAGCGCTATTTCCGCACCCATGCGGACGGCAGTTTCGAGATCACCGCGGGCCTGGCGGAGCGACTGTGCTTCGCCCGGCTCAATGTGCTGGAACTGGGGCAGGCCCCCTTGCAGGGGCTCAATGTCATTTTTTGTCAGAACTTGCTGATTTATTTCCGCCGCTGGCTGCGTCGAGACCTGCTCAACCAGCTGGTCCAGCGGCTTGCACCGGGTGGGCTCTTGGTCCTGGGTGTCGGTGAGGTGAGCAATTGGAGCCACCCGCAACTGGTACCCGTCGATCATCCCGAAGTCCTGGCGTTCACCCGCCAGGTAAGCCCCCCGGCATGACAGGAGCCGAGATGATCGATCGACACGACTACGTAGCCCTCGAGTGGGTCAAGGGAGAGATCGCCGAAACCTTGCAGCAGGCCCGCAAGGCGCTCGAGGCGTTCGTCGACAACCCGCACGACCGTAGCCGCCTGGGTTTCTGCCGGACCTATGTGCACCAGGTCTACGGCACCCTGCAGATGGTGGAGTTCTATGGCGCCGCGCTGCTCGCCGAAGAGATGGAGCTGCTGCTGCAGGCCCTTCACGAAGAGCGGGTGAACAGCTCGGACGAGGCGCTGGAAGTCCTGATGCAGGCCATCCTGCAGGTGCCGCCCTATCTGGACCGGGTTCTCGAGGCCCGCCGCGATCTGCCACTGGCCATCCTGCCGCTGCTCAACGACCTGCGCTCGGCGCGCGGGGAAAAGCTGCTCTCGGAAACCAGCCTGTTCTCGCCGGATCTGTCCGCCACGCCGCTGTCGCTGAGCGATGCCGAACTGGCAGACCGCGCGGCGCCGGACTGGCTGCCACGCCTGCGCAAGCTGCGCCAGGCGCTGCAGGGCGCCCAGGTCGGACTGTTCCGCGACCGCGACGTCCAGTTGCACCTGGATTATCTGCTGCGGGTCTTCGAGCGGCTGGATCAGCTCTGCGCCGGCTCGCCCTTTGGCGCCCTCTGGCCGGTGGCGGCGGGTCTGACCGAGCTGTTGCAGGCCGGCGAGCTGGACAACAGCAGCTCGATCCGCGGTCTGCTCCGGCAACTGGATCGTGAACTCAAGCGCCTCATCAGCGATGGGGTGACCACCCTCAACCAGCCGGCGCCGGCCGATCTGCTGAAGAATCTGCTGTTCTACCTGGCCAAGGCGCCGGTGCAGAGTCCGCGCATCGCCGCGCTCAAGGCGCACTATCGTCTCGACGAGGCCCTGCCGGATGCCGAGCTGGTGGGCTTCGAGCGTTCGCGCATCGTCGGCCCGGATCGCGAAGCCATGCGCTCGGTGGTGACCGCACTGTGCGAAGAGCTGGTACAGATCAAGGACAGCCTGGACCTGTTCGTACGCAGCGATCGCCAGCAGCCTGCCAGCCTGCGCGGCCTCCTGGCGCCGCTCAAGCAGATCGCCGATACCCTGGCGGTGCTGGGCTTCGGGCAGCCGCGCAAGGTGGTGCTGGAGCAGCACGAAGCCGTGGCCGAACTGGCCGAGGGCGTGCACGAGGCCAGCGACGCCGCCCTGATGGATATCGCCGGGGCACTGCTCTATGTCGAAGCCACCCTGGCCGGCATGGTCAGTGGCAACGAGGTCAGCGATGCCGAGGAGAGCCGGCTGCCCACCACCGACATCGATCAGCTGCATCGGGTGGTGGTGCGCGAGGCGCGCAACGGTCTGGAGCAATCCAAGGACGCAATCATCGAGTTCATCGCCTCCCAGTGGAATCATGTCCACCTGGAGTCGGTGCCCCTGCTGCTGACCCAGGTCCGTGGCGGCCTGGCGATGATTCCCCTGGAACGGGCCGCGGCCCAGGTCCAGGCGGCCAACGACTACATCTGCCAGCAGCTGTTGGGCAAGCAGGCCGTGCCCGACTGGCAGAGTCTGGACACCCTGGCCGACGCCATCACCAGCGTCGAGTACTACCTGGAGCGCCTGGCGGAAGACCCGTCCACGCCCCACGACATGATTCTCGACATCGCCGACGAAAGCCTCATCGCTCTCGGCTATCCGCCCAGGGCGGCCGGCGAAGGCGAGGCGGCGGCCGCGCCCCTGGCCTCCGGCGAGGTCGAGCCGCCGGCTCAGGAGCTGCCCGAAGAATTGCCATCGCCGGCGGAGCCGGTGGCCGAAGAGGCGCTGGAACCTACCGCCCTGCCGGTCGAGGAGCCTGCGGACGCCGACGAAGAATTCCTGATCGAATTCGAGCCTGCCGCAGCGCAGGAGCCTCCAACCTCCGCGACCCAGGCCGACGAGCAGGACGCGGCCGCGGTGAGCGATGAAGCGCCGCAGGCCGAGGCCGAGCCGGAGGGTGCAGAGCCCGAGGAGTTGCTGGCCGGCATCGAGCTGGACAGCCTGCCGCCGCCGACCCCCGATGCCGAGGCGATCGCCGAGGTGCTGGCGACGCCGGTCAACCCCATCAATCCTCCGGCGGCGCAGGTGCCGCAGGCGCTGCTGCCGCCCGCGGCCGATGCCGAGCCGGTCGAGGAGGAGCTGCGCGAGGTCTTTATCGAAGAGGCCGGCGAGGTCCAGGCCGAACTGGAGCGCTGGCTGCCGACCTGGCAGGCCGAGCCCGAGCAGCGCACCGCGCTGAGTGAATTGCGGCGCAACTTCCACACCCTCAAGGGCAGTGGCCGCATGGTCCAGGCGCTGGTCATCGGCGAACTGGCCTGGGCGCTGGAGAATCTGTTCAATCGCCGGCTGGATCACAGCGTCGCGCACAGCGCTGCCGTGCAGACGGTGGTCGAGCAGACCTGCGCGCTGCTGCCGGAGCTGGTCGCGGAATACGCCGAGGATCGTCAACGGCAACGTGACGACGTCGACTGGCTGGCCCACGCGGCCCACGCGCTGGCCCGCAACGAAGCCCTGCCCGAGCGAGCGCCGGCCGGTAGCGCGGCCCCGTCCGCGGCAGCTGCGTTGCCCGTGGCAGAACTCGTCGAATCCGCGATTCCTGCACCTGCCGCCGCCGAGGCCGATACCCAGCTGCTGGATATCTTCCGCACCGAAGCCCAGGCGCACTTGGAAACCGTGCGCCGTTTCCTCGAGTCGGCCGACGCCGGCAGTGCCCAGCCGGTCTCCGACAATCTCCTGCGCGCCCTGCACACCCTCAAGGGCAGTGCCCATATGGCGGGCAGTTCGCCGATGGCCGAACTGGCGTCGGCGCTGGAGCGGCTGGCCAAGGAATACAAGCTCGCCCATGTCGCCTTCGCCGAACCCGAGTGCGGCTTGCTCGCCCAGGGCGCCGAGTTGCTGGAGCAGCGACTGGCCGAACTCGACGAAGGGTCGCTGGCGACCCCGCTGGCGGGTGCGGCGGAAGTTATCGCGCGCTGCGAAGGGCTGCTGGAGGAGCTGAATCCCCAGCTGCCGATCCCCGCGGCGCCGCTGCCAGAGCAGCGTGACGTCCTGCGCCTGACCGATTTCCTGATGCCGGCCATGGATCTGCTGCTGGAAGCCGACGAGCGCCTGCATGCCTGGCGCACCGACGGTGATCTGGCTGCCTGCCCGGATCTGCTGGCCGAACGCCTGAACACCTTTGCCGACGGGGCCGCCCGGGTCGGGTTGGCCGATGTCGAGCAACTGGCCGAAGCCCTGCAGGTGGTCTATGCCGCCGCGGCGAGCGGTTCGCTGCCCGCCGATGCGGCCTTCTTCCGCGAGGCGGAAGAGGCCCAGGAAGCCCTAATCAGCATGCTCAATCAGCTGGCCGGTGGCATGCGGGCGACGCCCAGCGAGGAACGCATCCAGGGCCTGCGCGGCCTGCTGGCCGGCATTCTCGCCGGGTTGCCCATGGCGGACACCAGCCTGCTGGCCGAGCCCGAACCCGAAGAGCTCTTCGATCCGGCAACGGCCACGCCGGTGGCACCTGAGCTGGCGCTGGACGTCGAACTGCCAGCCGAAGCCGAAGCCGAAGCCGAAGCCGAAGCCGAAGCCGAAGCCGAAGCCGAAGCCGAAGCCGAAGCCGAAGCCGAAGCCGAAGCCGAGCCTGACCTCGAGCTGCCGGAAGAGCCGCAAGAGCCGCAGCCGCTGGTAGCGGACAGCGAGCCGGTGGCGGTCGAGCCCGAGGCTGCCGAGCCCGTCGATCCGGAAATGCAGCTGATCTTCCTTGAAGAGGCCCAGGATCTGCTGGACAGCGCCGACCGGGCGCTGAAACGCTGGCTGGTGGAGCCGCAGCAGCGCTTCCACCTCGGCACCCTGCAGCGCGATCTGCATACCCTCAAGGGCGGCGCCCACCTCGCCGGGGTGGCGCCGGTCGCGCACCTGGCCACGGAGCTGGACGCCATCTACGAAGGCCTGCTCGACGGCCGTCTCGCCGGCGGTGCCGAACTGGCCCAGCCCCTGCGCGATGCCCATGGCTGCCTGGCGGCGCAACTCGAAGAGCTGGCGGCGGGGGAGCCGGTCAGCGAGCATGCCGACCAGGTCGAGCGCCTGCAGCGGATTCGTAGCGGTCATCTCGATGACCTGCCGGCGCTGGACGACAGCGGATCGGCCCCGGGCGAGCCCGCGCTCGGCGAATCGCTCGCGGACCACCCGGCGGACGCCGAGTCCGCGCTCCTGGAGCCGGTGCCCATGGCGGCCGCGCCGGCGGCGGCGGAAGGTCCCGACGCCGAGTTGCTGGCCATCTACATCGAAGAGAGTCGCGACCTGCTCGACAGCATGGCGACCTCGCTGCGCGCCTGGGAAGCCGAGCCGCACAACAGTCTCGAACTGGAATCCCTGCTGCGCGACCTGCACACCCTCAAGGGCGGTGCGCGGCTGGCCGAGGTGGATGCCATCGGCGATCTCGCCCATGCCCTGGAGGCCTTCTACGAAGGACTGGCGCGCGGACGGATCAAGCCCGGCGCGGACCTGGGCGACCTGCTGCAGCGCTGCCATGACCGCCTGCACGAGCAACTCGAAGCCCTGGCCCGGGGCGAGACCCCGGTCCCGGCCGCCGATCTCATCGCGGCCTTGCGCGACTACCGCGGCGAGCCACTGGCGACCGGCGTGACCGCCGCGGCCGTGGTGGCGGCACCGGTCTTCGATGCCGACACCGATGCGGAAATCCTCGAGATCTTCATCGAGGAAGCCCAGGACCTGCTGGTCAGCATGGACGAGGCCCTGGCGGACTGGTCGGCCGCGCCAGATGTGGCGGTGGACGAATTGCTGCGCTGCCTGCATACCCTCAAGGGTGGCGCGCGCCTGGCCGGTCTGCACGGCCTGGGCGAGCAGGCCCATGAACTGGAACAGCAACTGGCGGAATTGCGCTCGCTCGCCGTGGGGCTGAGCGAGGGCGACCGTGAACGGGTACGCGCCCTGGCGACCCAGGGCGTCGACGGGCTGCAACTGGCGGTCGCCCAGCTGTCGCTGCCGGCCGCCGCCCAGGCGAATGCGGCGGCCGAGCCGGTCGAGACGGCCGAGGCCGAACCGGACGTCGTGCGCGAGGCTGAGCAGCCACCGGTCGCGGACGTCGCCGAGGAGGAAGCGCCTGCCGACCCTGACGTCGAGCCCGCCGTCGAGGGCCTGCCTGTTGCCCTGCCTGAGCAAGACAGCGCGGCGGCCCCCGTCATGGTCGCGGCCGAGACACCCGCGGCCCCAGTGGCGCCACTGCCCTTCGTGCAACGCCTGCAGCAGGTCCGCCAGCAGGCGGCGCAGCGGCGTTCGTCCCAGGAGCTGGTGCGGGTACCGGCCGCGCTGCTGGAGCAGCTGGTCAACTTGGCCGGCGAGACCTCGATCTTCCGCGGTCGCGTCGAACAGCAGGTCAGCGACATCGGCACCACCCTAGGCGAGATGGAAGCCACCATCGAGCGGGTGCGCGATCAGCTGCGCCGGCTGGATACCGAGACCCAGGCGCAGATCATCAGTCGTCACCACGAAGACGTGGATCGCGCCGGCTACGAGGATTTCGACCCCCTGGAGCTGGATCGCTATTCCCAGCTGCAGCAGCTGTCCCGCGCCCTGTTCGAATCGGCGTCCGACCTCCTGGATCTGAAGAACACCCTGGGCCAGCGCAATCGCGATGCCGAGACCCTGCTGCTGCAACAGGCGCGGGTCAACACCGAGCTGCAGGAAAGCCTCATGCAGACGCGCATGGTGCCTTTCGAGCGCATGGTGCCGCGCCTGCACCGGGTGGTACGCCAGGTCAGCGCCGAACTGGACAAGCCGATCGAGCTCAGGGTCGGCAACGCCGAAGGCGAGCTGGACCGCACGGTGCTCGAGCGGATCATTCCGCCGCTGGAGCACATGCTGCGCAACGCCATCGACCATGGCGTCGAGGACGCCGCCGGACGCCAGCGCGCCGGCAAGCCGGCCGAAGGCGTGATCAGCCTGGATCTGCGCCGCGAAGGTGGCGACATCATCCTGACCCTGGCCGACGACGGCCGTGGCATCGACCTGGCCGCGGTGCGCCGCAAGGCCATCGAGCGCGGCCTGATGGCGGAAGACGCGCAGCTCGCCGATGAGGAGCTGCTGCAATTCATCCTCGAATCGGGCTTCTCCACCGCGCCGACCGTCACCCAGATCTCCGGGCGGGGGGTGGGCATGGACGTGGTGCATCAGGAGGTGAAGCAGCTCGGCGGCAACATGGACATCCACAGCGTGGCGGGCGAGGGGACGCGCTTCACCATCCGCCTGCCGTTCACCGTGTCGGTGAACCGCGCGCTCATGGTGCATGCCGGCGACGACCTCTATGCCGTGCCGCTCAACACCATCGAAGGCATCGTGCGGGTGACCGCGGCCGATCTCGAACGCTATTACCGTCCGGGAGCGGGCACCTTCGAATACGGCGGCCAGCACTATGACCTGCGCTATTTGGGGCACCTGCTTGGCAACGGCCAGCAGCCCAAGCTGAGCGGCCAGAGTCTGCCGCTGCCGGTGGTGCTGGTGCGCGCCGCCGAATACGCGGTGGCGGTACAGGTGGATGCGGTGGCCGGTTCGCGGGAGATCGTGGTGAAGAGCCTGGGTCCGCAATTCGCCGGGGTGCCGGGTCTGTCTGGTGCCACCCTGCTGGGGGACGGGCGCGTGGTGGTGATTCTCGACCTGCTGGCGATGATCCGCAGTCAGCGCGCCAGTGGCGAAGAGCTGGCGCGGCTGGCGCAGGGTCCGGCCACCGTGGCCGAGGTCACCCGACCGGCGCTGGTCATGGTGGTCGACGATTCGGTCACCGTGCGCAAGGTCACCAGCCGCCTGCTGGAACGCCACGGCATGGAGGTCTTCACCGCCAAGGACGGGGTGGACGCCATCGCCCAGTTGCAGGAGCGGCAGCCGGACATCCTGCTGCTGGACATCGAGATGCCGCGCATGGACGGCTTCGAGGTGGCGACCCTGGTCCGCCACGATGCGCGCCTCAAGGACCTGCCGATCGTGATGATCACCTCCCGTACCGGGGAAAAACACCGCGAGCGGGCGCTGAGCCTGGGCGTGAACGAATACCTGGGCAAGCCCTACCAGGAGAGCGAACTCCTGGCCCACATCCATCGGTTGGTCAGGGAACATGACTGAGATGCACACCGCCCGCGTCGCCATCCTGGCCGACAGTCCGCTGCAGCGTCACGTACTGCAGCAGGTGCTGGCCGACAATGGCTATCACGTCGTCCTCAACAGTGATCCGGAGCGCTTCGACGAAGCGGCCTGGCCCTCGGTCGCGACCGACCTGTGGCTGATCGACCTGAGCCAGACCGAGGAATCACCGCTGGTGGACGCGCTGCTGGAGGGGGCCGAGGTGCCCATCCTGTTCGGCGAAGGCCAGGCGCCGGAGCGCTTCACCGACCCCTTCACCCAGTGGGAGAAGCGCCTGATCGGCAAGCTCAAGCGGCTGATCGGCGATCCGGTGGCGGCGGTCGGTCCGGCCCTGGAGACCTTGCTGCAAGACCAGCCGCGACCGCCGCGCCTGACCCTGCCGGAACCCCTGGCCAACCTGCCGCTGCCCGCCGGCGATCCGGCTCCCGAGGTCTGGTTGCTGGCGGCCTCCCTGGGCGGTCCGGCGGCGGTGAAGGCCTTTCTCGACGCCTTGCCGGGCGGTCTGCCGGTCGGTTTCCTCTATGCGCAGCACATCGGTGACGGCTTTGCCGCCAACCTGCTGCGCGCGGTCGGCCGGCACAGTCAGTGGCACATCCAGGGCGTGCGCCCGGGTGAGCCGGTGCGCTGTGGCGAGGTGGTGGTGGTGCCTACCCAGCAGGAGCTCACCTTCCGGGCCAACGGCGCCCTGGACATCGTCGAGCGCGCCTGGCCCGAGCCCCATACGCCGTCGATCAGCCAGATGATGCTCAACCTGGCGCAGCACTTCGGCGCCCGCTGCGGGGTCATCGTGTTCAGCGGCATGGGCAACGACGGCACCGCCTCGGCGCCCTATGTGCGGCGGCGCGGTGGCACGCTCTGGACCCAGTCGGCGAGCACCTGCATCGCCCCGAGCATGCCGGAAAGCCTGCGCGAATCGGGTCTCGCGACCCTTACCGCCGATCCCCGCGGCCTGGCCGAAGCCCTGGTGGCGCGCCTGGCCGAGCAGCAAAGCTGAAGGAATCTCCCATGTCGACCGCCGCGCCCGCCGAACACCTGACCGGTCTGCTGCTGACCCTGGCCGATCGCACCCTGCTGCTGCCCAACGCGGCGGTGGCCGAGCTGGTGCCCTGTCGCGAGATCCGGCCACTGCCGGTGCAACCCGACTGGTGCCTGGGCCAGGTGGCCTGGCGCGACCTGCGTCTGCCGCTGATCAGTTTCGAGGCGCTGTCCAGCGGCAGCGCCGCGCAATTCGATGGCGACCGCCATGCGCGGGTGGCCATCCTCAACGCCCTGGGCGGGCGTGAGCGGGTGCGCTTCCTGGCCCTGCTGATCCGCAGCATTCCGCGCTCGTTGCGCATCACCCCCGAGCTGGTCGCCGCCGAGGTGCCCCTGGCCGCCCTGGAACTGGGCGCCGTGGCCTACGAAGGCGGCACGGCGCGCATTCCCGATCTGATCGGGGTGGAAGAGCGCCTCGCCGCCGCCGGCGTCTTCTAGTCCTTCCGGGTCAGGCGCAGGGCGCCGTCTTCATCACGGCTGATGCCGACGCCGCGGTAGTCGGCCAGGGTCGGCAGCCCCAGGTCCAGCGGCTGGCGATGGGTCGCGGTGATGGCCACCGCATCGGCGCCGGCGGCCTTGGCCGCGGCAAAGCCGGCGTGGGCATCCTCGAACACCAGGCAGTCGCCGATCGCCACCCCCAGCTTGCGCGCACCCGCCAGGAAGCAGTCCGGCGCGGGCTTGCCCTGGGTGACGTCTTCGGCGCAGATCATCACCGGCGGCAGGGCCATGCCGGCCGCGGCGAGCCGCACTTCGGCCAGCCGGCGCGAAGCCGAGGTGACCAGCGCCCAGCTGCCGGCCGGCAGGCTGGCGAGAAAGGCCGCGGCGCCGGGGATTTCCTGGATATCGGCGACGTCGGCGATCTCCAGTTCGGTGATGGCGCGGGTCTCGGCGTCGATGTCCGCGCCCGCCGGGGCGAAGCGCTTGACCGTCTCCACCGCCCGCACCCCGTGCATCACGGCGAGGACGTCCGCCGGATCGAGGCCATGGCCGAGGG
This sequence comes from Pseudomonas oryzihabitans NBRC 102199, assembly GCF_000730625.1. Classification (GTDB taxonomy): domain Bacteria; phylum Pseudomonadota; class Gammaproteobacteria; order Pseudomonadales; family Pseudomonadaceae; genus Chryseomonas; species Chryseomonas oryzihabitans. The sequence continues at coordinate 204,239 of NZ_BBIT01000013.1, forward strand.
CCCAGGTGCTCCAGGCGCGTTCGGCGGAGGCCACGCTGGTGAGCAGGGTGCCGTCCATGTCGAACAGGAAGGCGGCGTAGGGGCGAGAGGGCAGGGTCATCCGGGGCTCCAAAACTATCCGTGGGGAAAGGGACGGACCGCCGCGGGGCAGCGGTCCGGGGGCAGGTCAGGGGGTCTGGAAATCACCCCAGAGTTGCTGGGCCACGCTCAGGGCCACCACCGGCGCGGTCTCGGTGCGCAGCACCCGCGGCCCCAGGCGGGCCGGCTGGAAGCCGGCGGCGCGGGCGGCCGTGACTTCGGTCTCGCTCAGGCCGCCTTCCGGCCCGATCAGCAGGGCCAGGCGAGTGGGGCGGGCATGGCTTTCCAGGGGCTCGGCCACCGGGTGCAGGACCAGCTTGAGATCGGCGTCCAGCCCGGCCTGCCAGTCGGCCAGCAACTGCGGTGGATGGATCAGCGGCACCGTGGAGCGACCGCACTGTTCGCAGGCGCTGATGGCGACCTGGCGCCAGTGCTGCAGGCGCTTGTCGGCGCGTTCGTCCTTGAGGCGCACCTCACAGCGTTCGCTGACCAGTGGGGTGATCTCGGCCACCCCCAGCTCGGTGGCCTTCTGGATCGCCCAGTCCATGCGCTCGCCGCGGGACAGGCCCTGGCCGAGGTGGATCCGCAATGGCGAATCGGGTTGGCCGGGCAGTTCCTCGGTGAGCTCGACGCTGAGAGTCTTCTTGCCCACCTCGGCGACCTGGCCGAGGTATTCGCGGCCGCTGCCGTCGAACAGTTGCACGGCATCCCCCGGCGCCAGGCGCAGCACGCGGCCCAGGTAGTGGGCCTGGGCCTCGGGCAGGTCGAGACGGCCGAGGGCCAGGGGCAGGTCGAGGTGGCAGCGGGTGAGACGCATGGCGGACTCCAGATCAGCCGGGATCGCGGTGGTTGGGGTGCAGGTCGCTCAGGGCGACGCTGACCGAGGTGCGGGTGGCGAGGTCGATGCCTTCGCTCGCCACCTCGGCGAGGAAGTCGATCTGCTCGGGGGTGATCACATAGGGCGGCAGGAAGTAGACCACGTTGCCCAGCGGCCGCAACAGGGCACCGCGGGAGAGGGCGTGCTGGTAGACGGCCAGGCCGCGGCGCTCCTGCCAGGGGTAGGGCGTGCGGCGGGCCTTGTCGGCGGTCATCTCGATGGCCAGGGCCATGCCGGTCTGGCGCACCTCGCCGACCTGGGGATGCTCGGCCAGGTGCGCGGTGGCCTCGGCCATGCGCCGGGCCAGGGGCTTGTTGGCTTCGATGACGTCGTCCTGGGCGAAGATGTCCAGGGTCGCCAGGGCGGCGGCGCAGGCCAGCGGATTGCCGGTGTAGCTGTGGGAATGCAGGAAGGCGCGCAGGGTGTGGTAGTCGTCGTAGAAGGCCTGGTAGACCGCATCGGTGGTCAGGCAGGCGGCCAGCGGCAGGTAGCCGCCGGTCAGGGCCTTGGACAGGCAGAGGAAATCCGGACGGATACCGGCCTGTTCGCAGGCGAACATCGTCCCGGTGCGACCGAAGCCCACGGCGATCTCGTCGTGGATCAGGTGCACGCCATAACGATCGCAGGCCTCGCGCAGGAGGCGCAGATAGACCGGGTGGTACATGCGCATGCCGGTGGCGCCCTGGATCAGCGGCTCGACGATGACCGCGGCGACGCTGGCGTGGTGCTCGGCCAAGGTGCGCTCCATGTGCACGAACATCTGCCGCGAATGCTCTTCCCAGTCCATGCCTTCGGGGCGCAGGTAGCAATCGGGGCTGGGCACCTTGAGGGTGTCCAGCAAGAGCCCCTGGTAGGTCTCGGTGAACAGCGCCACGTCGCCCACCGACATGGCCGCCACCGTCTCGCCGTGGTAGCTGTTGGTCAGGGTGACGAAGCGGCGCTTGTCCGGCTGGCCCACGTTGCGCCAGTAGTGGTAGCTCATCTTCAAGGCCACCTCGATGCACGAGGAGCCGTTGTCGGCATAGAACACCCGGTCGAGACCGGCCGGGGTCAGGGCGACCAGGCGCTCGGACAGCTCGATCACCGGCTGGTGACTGAAGCCGGCGAGGATGACGTGCTCCAGCTGGTCGACCTGGGCCTTGATGCGGTCGTTGATGCGCGGATTGGCGTGGCCGAAGACATTGACCCACCAGGAACTGACGGCGTCTAGGTAGCGCTTGCCGTCGAAGTCTTCCAGCCAGACGCCCTCGCCGCGGCGGATCGGGATCACCGGCAGCTGCTCGTGATCCTTCATCTGGGTGCAGGGGTGCCAGAGCACCTCCAGGTCACGGCGCATCCAGTCGTGATTGGTCATTGGCGGTCTCCTGGCGACGGGCCCGGCGATAAAAAGGGGGCGCAAGCCTAAGCCAGGGCGCGCGACGGGAGCAAGGCGCGGGCCGATTGCCGGTCGTGGCGCCGTCTGGTTGCCCCGGGGCCGCTGGCGTATGCTGCGCCACCGCCGTTTCCCGGTCCCAGGAGTCTAGAAAAGATGTCGTCGCGTTGGACAGGTTTTACCGTCTGCTTGGCAGCCGGCGTATTCGCTACCAGCCTGAGCGCAGGCGCTGCCGAGAAGGCCCATAAAGAGTCGCACAAGGCGCCGGAAAAGGCTGCCGCGGCGCCCGTCGCGCCCAGTGGTCCCTCGGTGATCGTGGTCGGTGCCGGCATGGCCGGTCTGGCCTCGGCCTATGAACTGCAGCAGGCCGGCTGGAACGTGACCCTGCTGGAAGCCGGCGCGCGCGTCGGCGGTCGCTCCGGTCTCGCCTCCAGCGAATGGATCGGCGACACCAAGGCCCAGCCGGTGCTCAACCACTACCTGGACACCTTCAAGCTCAAGACCGTGGACGCGCCGTCCTTCGTGCGCACCCCGGGCTATCTGATCGACGGCCAGTACTATTCCCAGGACGACCTGGTGCAGAAGATGCCGGCCGTGGCCGATGCCCTGAAGCGCGTCGACAAGTCCCTGGACGACCTGGCCGCCGCCATCAGCGATCCGCTGCAGCCGACCGCCACCCCGACCCTGCACGCCCTCGACCAGATCAACGCCGCCACCTGGCTGGACAAGCAGAATCTGCCGCCGGTGGCCCGCCAACTGATCAACCAGCGCATCCGCGTGCGCTATGACGAGCCCTCGCGGCTGTCGCTGCTCTATCTGGCCCAGCAGACCCGCGTCTATCGCGGCGTCGAGGACAAGGACCTGCGCGCCTCGCGCCTGCCCGGCGGCAGCGACGTCCTGGCCCAGGCCTTCGTCAAGCAGATCAAGACGATCAAGACCGACAGCAAGGTGTCGAGCATCGTCCAGGATCCGAGCGGCGTGACGGTCAAGGCCGGCGCCAATGGCTACAAGGCCGACTACGTGGTGATGGCGGTGCCGCTGCGCGCCCTCGGCCAGGTGCAGATGACCCCGGCGCTGGACGCCACCCAGCAGGCCGCCATCAAGGGCACCACCTACGGCTGGCGCGACCAGATCCTGCTCAAGTTCAAGACCCCGGTATGGGACAGCAAGTCGCGCATGAGCGGCGAGATCTACAGCGACCAGGGGCTGGGCATGCTGTGGGTGGAACCGGACGTCAAGGGCGGCGCCAATGTGCTGGTCAACCTGGCCGGCGACAGCGCGCGCCTGGTGCAGGCCTTCGGCGACAAGCAGATGGTCGATCAGGTGCTGATCCGCTTCCACGCCCTCTATCCCAAGGCGCGCGGTGCCTTCTCCGGCTACGAAGTCCGTCGCTACAGCCGCGATCCGGGCGTGGGCGGTGCCTATCTGGCCTATGGTCCGGGCCAGATCACCCGTTACTGGCGGCTGTGGGAAAAGCCCACCGGCCGGGTGATCTTTGCCGGCGAGCACACCGATCCGCTGCATCCGGGCACCCTGGAAGGGGCCCTGGCCAGCGGTCAGCGCGCCGCCGGCCAGGTCCGCGACCTCAAGGCCGGCAAGGCCGTGGTGCCGGTCGTCGCCAGCGCCAAGGCCCAGGCTCAGCCGGCTGCCGCGCCCAAGCCCGCCGACGCCGCGCCGGCCAAGGACAGTGGCGAGCACGGCTTCTTCTGGAAGCTGTTCCACTGGTCGTTCTGATCCCGACCCGCGCCCGGAGGCTGCCCCTGCGCAGCCTCCCGGCCGCAGCGGACGGGGCCTCCATGCGCCGTCCGATCCATCGATTCCTTCGATATTGATTCGACACTTTTTCCGCTTTCCATCGATACGTTTGCGGCTAGGCTTAGGCAAAGCTTTTTCAGGAGAGAAAAGCGATGCACTGGCGCAACGATGGCCTTCGCTACGGTCTGGTAAGTCTGGTTCTGCATTGGGTCATGGCCCTGGCGATCGTCGCCATGTTCGCCTCCGGCCTGTGGATGCGCACCCTGGACTACTACGACACCTGGTACCACACCGCCCCCGAACTGCATAAGAGCGCCGGCATCCTCCTGCTGATCGCCCTGGTGCTGCGCCTGCTCTGGCGCCTGGTCAGTCCGCCGCCGCCGGTGGAGGGCAGCCCCCTGGTGCGCCGCGCCGCCGGGGCCGGGCACTTCCTGCTCTATGCCTTGATGCTCAGCGTCATGGTGGCCGGCTATCTGATCTCCACCGCCGATGGTGTGGCCATCGATGTCTTCGGCTGGTTCAAGGTGCCGGCGACCCTGAGCGGCCTGCCGGACCAGGCCGATACCGCTGGCAAGATCCACCTCTGGTTCGCCTGGACGCTGATCGTCCTGGCCGGCCTGCATGTGCTGGCCGCGCTCAAGCACCATTTCGTCGACCGCGACGGCACCCTGGTGCGCATGCTCGGCCGGGTCCATACCCCTTCCTGATGTTCGCTTCCCACCACCACATGGAGCTCCATCCAATGCTGAAGAAAACCGTTGCCGCCCTGGCCCTGGGTACCGCTCTGCTGGGCGCCGGCCAGGCCATGGCCGCCGATTACAAGATCGACAAGCAGGGCCAGCACGCCTTCATCCAGTTCCGCATCCAGCACCTGGGCTACAGCTGGCTGTACGGCACCTTCAAGGACTTCGACGGCAACTTCAGCTTCGATGCCAAGGATCCGTCCGCCGACAAGATCAAGGTGACCATCAACACCGACAGCGTCGACACCAACCACGCCGAGCGTGACAAGCACCTGCGCAGTGCCGACTTCCTCAACGTCGCCGCCCATCCCCAAGCCAGCTTCGAATCCACCAAGGTCACCCCCACCGGCGACGGCACCGCCGACGTCACCGGCAACCTGACCCTGAACGGCGTGACCAAGCCGGTCACCATCAAGGCCCACTTCATGGGCGAGGGCAAGGATCCGTGGGGCGGCTACCGCGCCGGCTTCGAGGGCACCACCACCCTCAAACTCAAGGATTTCAACATCCAGAAGGACCTCGGTCCGAAGTCCCAGGAAGTGGAATTCATGCTGTCCTTCGAAGGCGTGCGCCAGTAACGGGACGCCCTCAGGTTGTAACCAAAGATGCCGGATTCGTCCGGCATTTTTATGCCTGGTCGTTTTTGGCGACGAGGCGGGCGCCAGAGGAATCCCCCGGCAGAACTCGCCTTCAGCCTGATGGTCTGCTACCGAGGTCGGTCGTCTGGGCCTGATGTCGTAGGAATAACCGTTTTCACGAGGCGCCGGAGCCGCCGGCGAGATACCCGAGCATGGCGCTTGGGTTATTTACAAACAGTCGTGAACGTAAGTATATTTGTCTGATAATAATTCCTATGCTCGAGCCGGTGCGGATCCACAAGGCGCGCTGCGCATGCTCATTTCCCCGCTTTCAAGGACTTTTGATATGCAGATCAAGCCGGCGCATGCCTTTTTCGCCCCCGCCCTGCTGGCCGTGGCCCTGGCCCTAGGCGCCTGCGGCAAGCAGGACAACAAGGACCAGCAGCAGCAACAGCAGCAGAAGCCCGCGGAGGTCGGGGTGGTGACGATGCAACCCCGCACCGTGACCCTCACCGACGAACTGCCTGGGCGCACCTCGGCCTTCCGCATCGCCGAGGTCCGTCCCCAGGTCAGCGGCATCCTGCTCAAGCGCTACTTCACCGAGGGCGCCGACGTGAAGGCCGGCACCCAGCTCTATCAGATCGATCCGCGCACCTACGAAGCCAACGTCAACTCGGCCAAGGCCTCGCTGGCCCAGGCCCAGGCGACCCTGGCCTCCAACCGGCTCAAGGCCCAGCGCTATGGCGCCCTGGTCAAGGAGCAGGCGATCAGCAAGCAGGAAGCCGACGACGCCCTGTCCATGCAGCGGCAGAACGAAGCCCAGGTGGAATCGGCGAGAGCCGCCCTGCGCAACGCCGAGATCAACCTGGCCTACACCAAGGTCGCCGCGCCGATTTCCGGCCGCATCGGTCGCTCGATGATGACCGAAGGCGCCCTGGTCACCGCCGACCAGACCACCGCCCTGACTAGCATCACCCAGCTCGATCCCATCTATGTCGACGTGACCCAGTCCGCCACCGACCTGCTGCGCCTGCGCCGTGAACTGGACAGCGGTCAGCTGCAGCGCGTGCAGGGCGAGAACGCCGCCGAGGTCAAGCTGATGCTGGAAGACGGCAGCGCCTACAGCCGTCCCGGCAAGCTCAAGTTCGCCGAGGTCTCGGTGGATCAGGGCACCGGCTCGGTGACCATCCGTGCCGAATTCCCCAACCCCGACAAGCTGCTGCTGCCCGGCATGTTCGTGCGTGCCCAGCTGCAGTCCGGCGTTCGCCAGAATGCCCTGCTGGTGCCGCAACAGGGCGTGACCCGCGACATCAAGGGCCAGCCCACCGCCATGGTGGTCAACGGCGAAGGCAAGGTCGAGCAGCGAATCCTCAAGACCGAGCGTACCGTGGGCTCCGACTGGCTGGTCACCGACGGCCTGAAGGCGGGTGACAAGGTCATCACCGAGGGCCTGCAGAAGATCAAGCCGGGCGCCACCGTCACCACCAAGCCGGCGAGCAACATCGCCTCCGCCGAGCAGAAGCCGGCGGGTCAGGCTCAGTAAGGGGAGCGCCCGATGTCCAAGTTCTTCATCGACCGGCCCATCTTCGCCTGGGTGATCGCCCTGGTGATCATGCTCGCCGGTATCCTGTCGATCCTCAATCTGCCGATCAACCAGTACCCGAACATCGCCGCCCCGGCGGTCTCGATCCAGGTGAGCTACCCGGGCGCCTCGGCGCAGACGGTGCAGGACACCGTGGTCCAGGTCATCGAGCAGCAGATGAACGGGATCGACAACCTCAGGTACATCTCCTCGGAGTCCAACTCCGATGGCAGCATGACCATCATCGTGACCTTCAACCAGGGCACCAACTCCGACATCGCCCAGGTCCAGGTGCAGAACAAGCTGCAGCTGGCGACGCCGCTGCTGCCGCAGGAAGTGCAGCAGCAGGGCATGCGCGTGGCCAAGTACCAGCGCAACTTCATGATGGTGGTGGGCCTGGTCTCCATGGACGGCTCCCTGACCAAGGAAGACCTGTCCAACTACATCGTTTCCAACATGCGCGATCCCATCGCGCGGACCAGCGGTGTGGGTGACTTCCAGGTGTTCGGTGCCCAGTACGCCATGCGCATCTGGCTCGATCCGCAGAAGCTGGTGAAGTACCAGCTGACGCCGGTCGACGTCAGCAGCGCCATCCAAAGCCAGAACGTGCAGATCGCCTCCGGTCAGCTCGGCGGCCTGCCGGCGGTGCCGGGGCAACAGCTCAACGCCACCATCATCGGCAAGACCCGCCTGACCAGCGTCGAGGAATTCGGCAAGATCTTCCTCAAGGTCGATCAGAGCGGCGCCCAGGTGCGCCTGCGCGACGTGGCACGGGTGGAGCTGGGGGGCGAGAACTATTCCATCGACGCTCAGTTCGACGGCAAGCCGGCCTCCGGCATGGCCCTGCGTCTGGCCACCGGGGCCAACGCCCTGGACACCGCCAAGGCGGTCCGCGCCACCATCGAGCGGCTCAAGCCGTTCATGCCGCCGGGCATGGAAGTGGTCTATCCCTATGACACCACCCCGGTGGTGACCGCCTCCATCCACGAGGTGGTCAAGACCCTGGGCGAGGCGATCCTGCTGGTGTTCCTGGTGATGTTCCTGTTCCTGCAGAACTTCCGGGCCACCCTGATCCCCACCATCGCCGTACCCGTGGTTCTGCTGGGCACCTTCGCGGTGCTGCTGGCCGCCGGTTTCACCATCAACATCCTGACCATGTTCGGCATGGTACTCGCCATCGGCCTGCTGGTGGACGATGCCATCGTGGTGGTGGAAAACGTCGAGCGGGTGATGGCCGAGGAGGGGCTCTCGCCCAAGGAGGCGACGCGCAAGTCCATGGGCCAGATCCAGGGCGCCCTGGTCGGTATCGCCATGGTGCTGTCGGCGGTGTTCGTGCCCATGGCCTTCTTTGGCGGCTCCACCGGGGTGATCTATCGCCAGTTCTCCATCACCATCGTTTCCTCGATGGTGCTCTCGGTGCTGGTGGCCCTGATCCTGACCCCGGCGCTGTGCGCCACCCTGCTCAAGCCGGTCAAGCAGGGGCACCACGAGAAGCGCGGTTTCTTCGGCTGGTTCAACCGCAAGTTCGAGAGCGGTCAGCACCGCTACGAGCGCAGCGTGGCCGCGGTGATCCGCCACAAGGTGCCCTTCCTGCTGCTGTACCTGCTGATCGTCGGCGTCATGGTGTTCCTGTTCACCCGCATCCAATCGTCCTTCCTGCCGGAAGAGGACCAGGGCGTGATCTTCGCCCAGGTCACCACGCCGCCGGGCTCCAGTGCCGAGCGGACGCAGAAGGTGCTCGACACCATGCGCGAGATGATGATGAAGAACGACTCGAGCGCGGTCAGCTCGATGTTCACCGTCAACGGCTTCAACTTCGCCGGTCGCGGCCAGAGTTCGGGTCTGGCGTTCATCCAGCTCAAGCCCTGGGAAGAGCGCCCGGACGCCAAGGACGGGGCCAGTGCCGTGGCCGGTCGCGCCATGGGCTACCTGTCGGGCATCAAGGACGCCATCGTCTACGCCATCGTGCCGCCGGCGGTGCTGGAGCTGGGTAACGCCACCGGCTTCGACTTCTATCTGCAGGACCAGGGCGGCATCGGCCACGAGGCGCTCATGGCCGCGCGCAACCAACTGCTCGGCATGGCCGCGCAGAATCCAAAGCTGATGCAGACCCGTCCCAACGGCCTCAACGACGAGCCGCAATTCAAGCTCATCGTCGACGACGAGAAGGTGCGCGCCCTGGGGCTGTCGCAGAGCGACGTCAACCAGACGCTGTCCATCGGCTGGGCGTCCAGCTACGTCAACGACTTCATCGACCGCGGTCGGGTGAAGAAGGTGTATCTGCAGGGCGAAGCCAGCGCGCGGATGAATCCCGAGGACTTCAACAAGTGGTACGTGCGCAACAGCGCGGGCGAGATGGTGCCGGTGTCGGCCTTCGCCCGCGGCGAGTGGATCTACGGCTCGCCCAAGCTGGAGCGCTACAACGGCATCTCCTCGCTGGAGATCCTCGGTTCCGCGGCGCCCGGCTACAGCACCGGTGACGCCATGGCCGAGATCGAGCGCATGGCCAAGGACCTGCCGCAGGGCGTGGGTATCGCCTGGACCGGTCTGTCCTACGAGGAGCGCCTGTCGGGCTCCCAGGCGCCGGCGCTCTACGCCCTGTCGCTGCTGGTGGTGTTCCTCTGCCTCGCGGCGCTGTACGAGAGCTGGTCGATCCCGATCGCGGTCATCCTGGTGGTGCCGCTGGGGGTGGTGGGGGCCTTGCTGGCCACCTACTTCCGTGGCCTGGCCAACGACGTCTTCTTCCAGGTCGGTCTGTTGACGACCATCGGTCTGGCAGCGAAGAACGCCATCCTGATCGTGGAATTCGCCAAGGAGCTGCACGAGGGCGGCAAGAACATCGTCGATGCGGCGGTGGAAGCCTCGCGCATGCGTCTGCGGCCCATCATCATGACCTCCATGGCCTTCATCCTGGGCGTGGTGCCCCTGGCGATCTCCTCGGGCGCGAGCTCCGGCAGTCAGCACGCCGTGGGTACCGGCGTGATCGGCGGCATGCTCACCGCCACGATACTGGCGATCTTCTGGATTCCCATGTTCTACGTGGTGGTCAGCAGCCTGTTCAAGGACAAGGCCACCAAGGACCAGGAAGCCCATGGCAAGGAAGGACACTGATATGAAGAAGTCTGTCTTGGCGGTGGTCGTGGGCATGCTGGCCGTCTCCGGCTGCAGCCTGATCCCCGACTACCAGCGACCCAACGCGCCGGTGGAGAATGCCTGGCCCCATGGCCAGGCCTACGATGCGCTGACGGTCAACCGCGACCAGCAGGCGGCCGACATCGGCTGGCGCGATTTCTATCGCGATCCGGCCCTGCAGCAACTGATCCAGCTGTCACTGGACAACAACCGCGACCTGCGCCAGGCCGCGCTGAACGTGCGCCTCTACCAGGCGCAGTACCGCGTGCAGCGCGCCGAGCTGTTTCCCGACATCAGTGTCAGCGGCACCGGGACCCGTACCCGCCAGCCGGAAGACCTGAGCCAGGTCTCCGCCATCCGCGAACTGCTCGCCGGCAACAGCGCCAACGGCGCGGGTGGCGGTGGCGGCGGCAGCATCAGCAGCCAGTACAGCGTGACCCTGGGCTTCACCTCCTATGAGCTGGACCTCTTCGGTCGCCTGCGCAGCCTCAGCGAGCAGGCGCTGCTCAACTACTTCGCCACCAGCGAAGGACGTCGCAGCACCCAGATCTCGCTGGTCTCGGAAGTGGCCAACGCCTACTACGCCTGGCTCACCGACCAGCGCATGCTGCAACTGACCCGCGAGACCCTGGACGCCTATCAGCGCTCCTACGACCTGACCCGTCAGACCGTGGAGAACGGCGTGGCCAGCGGCCTGGACCTGCGCCAGTCGCGCACCGCCCTGGAAGGGGCGCGGGCGAATCTGGCGCAATACACCCGCCAGGTGGCCCAGGATCGCAACGCCCTGGCCTTGCTGCTGGGCACCTCGATCCCGGCCGACCTGCCGCAGGGCAAGGGCCTGGACGGCAAGGACCTGCTCGCCGACCTGCCGGCCAACCTGCCGTCGGATCTCCTGCAGAAGCGCCCGGACATCCTCCAGTCCGAGCTGCAGCTGCGCGCCGCCAACGCCAACATCGGCGCGGCGCGGGCGGCCTTCTTCCCGCGCATCAGCCTGACCGCCCAGGGTGGCACGGCCAGTCGCGATCTGAATGGCCTGTTCGACGCCGGCTCCGGCTACTGGACCTTCTCGCCGAGCATCAACATCCCGATCTTCACGGCCGGCAGCCTCAAGGCCAGCCTGGATGCGGCCAGGATCCAGAAGGACATCAACGTCGCCACCTACGAGAAGTCGATCCAGACCGCCTTCCGCGAAGTGGCCGATGCCCTCGCGGCGAAGGGCACCTACGACGACCAGTTGCAGGCCCAGCAGGACCTGGTGCAGGCCAGCCAGGAGTACTACGACCTGGCCAACCTGCGCTATCGCCAGGGCATCGACAACTACCTCACGGTGCTCGACGCCCAGCGCTCGCTGTATAGCGCCCAGCAGCAGCTGATCACCGATCGACTCAACCAGCTCAACAGCGAGGTCACCCTGTACAAGGCCCTCGGCGGTGGCTGGCTGGAGCGTAGCCAGACGCGACCGCCGCTGGCGGCCAAGCCCTGATCCTGCTCCAGCAAGACGCCGGCCTCGTGCCGGCGTTCTTCTGTCCGGGGTGCCCGTCTATCGACGCCGCTGGGGGGCTGGGTATACTGCCCCCTGTCCCTTTCTCTGGAGTCTCTGCATGCGCTATCGCCTGTTGCTCGGCCTGCTCGCCGCCACTGGTCTGACCCTGGCCGGCTGCGCCAGCAGCCCCCAGCAATTGAGTCCACAACCCCAGATCACCGCGCCCATCGCCCCGGTCGGCCAGGGCCAGCCGGTCTCGGTCCGGGTGGTCGACGGTCGCTCCTCCTTTACCCTCGGCACCCGTGGCGGTCTCTATCCCGACACCAGCGTGGTGGTGGTGCAGACCCAGGACGTGATTCCCAAGCTGCAGGCCGAAGCCGAGAAGGCGGTCCGCCAGATGGGCTTCACCCCGTCGCCCAATGCCGGCCCCGGCGCGCCCCAGCTGACCCTGACCCTGGCCGAGCTGAACTACCAGTCGCCCAAGGAACTGTACGTCACCGCCTCCGACGTCGCCGCGGCCTTCCAGGTCGACGTGCGCAACAGCCAGCGCGGCTACCGCGGCCGCTACGGCGCCAGCCTCAACCAGCGTTTCGGCATGGCGCCCAACGCCGAGGCCAACACCAAGCTGGTCAGCGATGTGCTGAGCGATGCCCTGACCCGGGTATTCAAGGATCCGACCGTGGTCCAGGTGCTCAGCGGTCGCTGAAAACCCGACGCCCACGAAAAAGCCCGGCCAGTGCCGGGCTTTTTCATGGGTCGCCGACCGCTATTCCAGGCCGGCCAGCACGCGGTACTTGTTGAGCACCGGCTGGGCGTACTGGCGCACCAGCTGCGCCCGGTATTCCGCCGGGCACTCGGCCAGGCGCTTTTCCCACTCGCCGCGGGCGACCGCGATCTCCTCGGCGGGAAACAGGGCGTCCACCGCGGGCACGGCCAGCTCCGGATCGCGACCCTCCCAGGCGGCATAGGCCAGGTAGCTGGCCGGGAACAGCCGGTAGTTGCCGAGGATCTGCCGGTCCATTTCCTGGGCCAGCGCCTTGGCATCCTCGAACTCACCCGTGACCGGCTCGCCAAAGGCCACGTGCACCCGGCCCTTGTAGCCGGTGATGCCCAGGGCGATGCTGACGTCGTCCTCGCCCGGTGCCTTGGTATAGCCGCCGGTGGTGGCGCGGATGTGCAGTTCGCGGGCCTTGGCCTGGTCGCAGGGATCGAATTCGTAGCTGATGGATACCGGCACGATGTTCAGCGCCTTGACCAGCTCGGCGAAGGGGGCGTCCTTGCAGCTCATGTGGAACATCTTGAGGATGGCCGAATCGGTACGGTCGTCGCCATCCTTGGCCCGGCCCTCGGCCTGGGCGATCCAGATGGACTGGCCGTCCTGGCGGATCGAGTGATTGATGTAGGCGGACAGATTCTGGTACGCCGCCAGCTTCTCGCGCCGACCGCTGATGGAGCGGTGCACGATGAAGCTCTTGTTCAGCCGCATCAGGTCGCTGACGAAGGGCTTCTGCAGGAGGTTGTCGCCGATGGCGATGCGCGGCGTTGGCAGGCCGGCGTGGTAGACGGCATAGTTGACGAAGGCCGGGTCCATCACGATGTCGCGGTGGTTGGCCAGGAACAGATAGGCCCGGCCGCTGCGCAGCTGGTCGATACCGGAGTAGGTGACGCCGTCCGAGGCCTTTTCGATGGCGCGATCCACATAGGGTTCGAGCTTGTCCTGCAGCGCGGCGACGCTCTGGATGCCGCCCAGTTCCTGGCGCAGGCGGGTGCGCAACAGGGGCCGCACCACCCAGCCGAGGCCCTTGGACAGGCGCGGGAAACGGTAGCCGGCGAGGATGGCGATGAAGTGGTCGTCGTCGATCAGGCGGGCCAGAACCCCGGGGACTTCCGCGTCGTTATAGGGTCGAATGGCTTCGAACTCGCCCATGGTGTTCTCTTGTAGAAATTCCGGCGGCCATAGTAGTGGGCGTGGCGCCAGATGCAAGCGCCAGGGGCCGGATGGGCGGCAGGTTGGCGGTCAAGGAGTGCAGGCAGATGCTGGAAAGCCAGGAATACGATTGCCCTTATTGCGGCGAACCGGGCGAGGTGGTGCTCGACCTCAGCGGCGGTGATCAGGACTACTACGAAGACTGCGAAGTCTGCTGCCGGCCGATCCGCTTCGGCCTGCACACCGATGGCGAGGACTGGAATCTCGAGGTTCGTCGGGAGGACGACTGATGCGTCGCATCTACGAGCCGGGTTCGCTGCACGAGGGTGAATTGCTCCTGGCGGTGCTGGCCAGCGAGGGCATCAGCGGCTTTCTCGCCGGGCGCCATCTGCTCGGGGGCATCGGCGACCTGCCGGCGGCAGGGCTGCTCGGCCTGCTGGTCGAGGATGAGGAGGCCCTCCGCGCGCAGGCGCTGATCGCCGCGTACAATGCCGCCACGCCCCTGCCGGGAGAGGATCCTTCCCCCGAGCAGGGCATCCTCGTCTGCTAGGTTCTAGACGAAAAGTGCCTACGCATCGGTGATGCTTCGTTGAAAAACGCTTCGGAATGCTCATTTACCACTTGTAAACTCCGCTTCCTCAGCATTTTTCGCCTCGCCTGACCTTCGCTCGGCGACTTTTCGTAAAGAACCTAAAAAGGTTTTCATGTCCGGACGCTACGCCCTGTTCCGCTGGCCCGCCGAATTCGCCGCCCTGGCGGGATTCCCCGAAAAGCATGCGCCGCGCTGGAACATCTCCCCCCATCAGCAGGTGCTGCTGCAGCGGCGGACCGCTGAGGGCGAGCGGGTCGACAGCGGTCGCTGGGGACTGACTCCGCCCTGGCTCACCGATCTTTCCCGCACCCCCACCCACGCCCGCGCCGAAAGCCTGGCCACCCAGCCGATGTTTCGCGAGCCCTTTCGCCTGCGGCGTTGCCTGCTGCCCGCCAACGGCTTCTACGAATGGCGCGGCAATCATCGCAAGCGGCCCTACTGGATGCTCAATGGCGAACCCCTGGCCTGGTTCGCCGCGCTCTGGGAGGCCTATCCGGCCGGGGACCAGCTCTGGCTGTCGGTGGCCATGGTCACCCAGGCCGCCGGCCCGCTGCGGCGGCCGATCCTGCTGGATGAAGCGGGGCGTGCCCTCTGGCAGGATCCGGACAGCCCGCCTGAAGCCCTGCAGGCGCTGTTGGCCACGGGCGGCATGCCGCTGCGCGAGCGGGTGCTGGCCGATATCGTCAACCGACCCGAGGTGGACGGGCCGGAGTGTCTGACCCCGCTGTAGACGCGGCCCTCACCCCTGCCTCTCCCAGGAGGGAGAGGGGGTGGCTTGGCACTTGAGGGGAGGGGGCTAGACCCGGAACCGTCCCGCCAGCTGGCGTTGCTGTTCGGCCAGTTCGCGCAGTTGCTGGCCGGCGCGGGAGGCGCTGTCGGCTTCGCCGTGGACCGCCTGGGCGCTCTGGCCGATATTGACCACGTTGCGATTGATGTCCTCGGCCACCGCGCTCTGTTCTTCCGCGGCGCTGGCGATCTGCAGATTCATGCTGGTGATCTCGCCCACCGCCGCCAGGATGGTGTCCAGGGCCTGGCGGGTGGCCTCGGTCTGGGCGACCTGGGTGCTGGTCTGGGCGCCGCTGGCCTGCATCACCGTCACCGCCTCGCGGGTGCCCTGCTGCAGGCGCTGGATCATCTCCTGGATCTCGCCGGTGGCGACCTGGGTCTTTTGCGCCAGGTTGCGCACCTCGTCGGCCACCACGGCGAAGCCGCGGCCCTGCTCGCCGGCCCGCGCCGCCTCGATGGCGGCGTTGAGCGCCAGCAGATTGGTCTGCTCGGCGATGCCGTTGATGGTGGTGAGGATGGAGCCGATGTTCTCGCTGTCCTCGGCGACCCGGCGGACCTGCTCCACCGCGCGCTCGATCTCCCGGGCGAGGGCGGCGCTGCTGGCGACGTTCTGCTGTACCAGCCGCTGGCCTTCGTTGACCGCGCCGTCCGCCTCGGTGGCGGCCCGCGCCGCGCGACCGGCATTGCCGGCCACGTCCTGGGCGGTGGCGGTCATCTCCTGCATGGCGGTGGCCAACTGGTCGATCTCCTGCAACTGGCGCTGCACGCCGTCGCGGGTGCGCTGGGCGATATGGGAGGTGTGCTCGGCGGCCGAGGCCACCTCGCCCACCGAGCGGATCAGCTGGCCGATGAGGCCCTGCAGCGAGGCCAGGAAGCGATTGAAGCCGCCGGCCATGGCGCCGACCTCGTCGCGGCGCTCGGTGGCGAGGCGCTGGGTGAGGTCACCGTCGCCCTGGCCGATGGCGTCGAGCATGGTCACCATCTGCCGCAGTGGCCGGGCGATGCGCAGGCTGATCAGCCAGAGTACCAGCAGACCGGCGCCGGCGACCGCCAGGCCCACCAGCAGCATGCCGACCACGTCCTGGTGGCGCTGGCTGCCAAGGGTGTCCTTGAGGCTGTAGAGGTCGGCCAGCACGGCTTCGCGGGGGAGTTCGATGATCAGCGTCCAGACCTGGTGGTTGTCGCCGGCGAAGCGCAGCGGCAGATAGACCTGGTAGCGCTCGGTTTTGGCGTCGAAGCGACGGGTGACGCCTTCGCCGAGGTCCTTGAGGCCGGTCAGGGTCGCGCCCAGCACCGGTTCGGCCGGTTTGCCCAGCTGGCTGGCATCGGCGGTGTAGGCGACCAGGGTGCCGCGCCCGGCCACCAGGGCCATGCGGCCCACGCCGCCATAGAGGCGGCCATTGGCCTTGACCAGCTGGCGCTGGATGAAGTCCAGCGGCACGTCGGCACCGACCACGCCCTTGAAGGCGTCGCCGACTAGGATCGGCACGTTGAAGGAGGCGATCAGCACCTGCTGCTCGTTGACCGTGTCGGGCATGGGGTCGAGCACGCAGGTGGTGCGATTTTCCCGCGGGCAGAGGTAGTACTCGCCTTCGCGCACGCCCGAGGGCAGCTGGGTCTGGCTTTCCACGGTCGGGCCGATCGGTTCCACCGTCACATCGCCGTCGAGGGTCTTGTGCCACCAGGGGGTGAAGCGCCCATGCTCGTCGTAGCCGGCCGCGGCATCACCGCGATGGCGGTCGTCCTGGCCGTCGATGGCATTGGGTTCCCAGACGGTATAGAGACTGAGCAGGCCGGACTGGCGCTGCAGACTCCGGCCCAGCAGGCGGACCAGACTCTGGCGATCCAGCTCGACCTGCTGGTCGCCCGGACTGGCCATGGCCACGTTGAGTTGCGCCAGCTGACTGGCCAGTTGCAGGGGGACGTCCAGCTGGCGTTGCAGCTGGTTGCCCACGGCCTCGGCCTCGGCCGTGAGCCGGGCTTCGGCGGCCGTGGCGGCCAGGGCCTCGGTATGGCTGTCGACCAGGGCGCGGGTGCGCTGACCGGCGAACAGGGTGTAGGCGATCAGGGCAGCGACCACCGCCAGGATGCAGGCGCCGGCCAGCAGGGTGATGGAGGTGCGGATGGAGCGGGAATTCATGGGGGACTCCGGGGCGTTCGATACCGGGAGCTATCGGCGCAGATGTCTGTCCATTGAGGCCTCCGGTCGCCTGGCAGGAGAGCGTTGCCGGGCATTACCGGACGTTGCCGGGTCTGACGCCCCTCTCTAGACTGTATCCGCCTCGATACCTGGAGATTCCCATGCGCCGTATCCTTCCCCTCGCAGGCCTGTCCCTGAGCCTGCTGCTGGTCGCCTGCCAGACCGTCAATACCACCTCCGGTGGTGCGGTCGGGGTGCAGCGCAAGCAGTACATGTTCAGCATGCTGTCCGAGCAGCAGGTCAACCAGATGTACGCCCAGTCCTATGCCAAGACGGTCAGCGAGGCCAAGTCCGCCGGCAAGCTGGCCAACGACACGGCCGACGGCAAGCGCGTGGCCGCCATCGCCAAGCGGCTGATCCCGCAGACCGCGGCCTTCCGTCCGGACGCGGTGAACTGGGATTGGCAGGTCAACTTGGTGCAGAGCGACGAACTCAACGCCAACTGCGGCCCGGGCGGCAAGATCTTCGTCTACAGCGGCCTCATCGATCAGCTCAAGCTGACCGACGACGAACTGGCGGCGGTGATGGGCCACGAGATCGCCCACGCCCTGCGCGAGCACAGCCGCGAGCAGATGTCGCGGGCCTATGCCATCCAGATGGGCGAGAACCTCGGCGGCGCCCTGCTGGGCGTCGGCCAGGGCGGCATGCAGCTGGCCGACCAGGTGTCCCAGGTGGCCCTGACCCTGCCATTCAGCCGCGGCAACGAGAACGAAGCCGACCTGATCGGCCTGGAGCTCTCGGCGCGCGCCGGCTACAACCCCAATGCCGCCATCACCCTCTGGCAGAAGATGGCCCAGGCCAGCCAGGGCAAGCAGCCGGCGGAATTCCTCAGCACCCACCCCTCCGACGCCAACCGCACCAAGGCGCTGCAGGCGGCGATTCCCAAGGTGATGCCGCTGTACGAGGCGGCGAAGAAGGGTTGAGGGTTTGGGTTGGGTGAGAGGGTTTCCCTCACCCCAGCCCTCTCCCAGGGGGAGAGGGGGCGGGTAGGCGCCGTAGGCTGGGTTGAGTGCAGCGAAGCCCGGCAGGGCTCAGCGTCGCTACCGCCGCCGGGCGCTGTAGACCTTGAAGCCTTCGCGCTCGGCCAGGGTGCGGCAATTGCCGAAGGCGGCCTCGATCAGCGGCGGATAGCGCAGGAAGCTGTTGGCCACCAGGCGCAATTCGCCGCCGGGGCGCAGATGGCGCACCGCCTCGGCCAGCAGGGTCTCGGTGGTGCGGTAGTCGGTCTTCACGCCGCTGTGGAAGGGCGGATTGCTGACGATGGCGGCAAGACCGCTGGGCGCCGCGGCGATGCCGTCACCGGCGATCACGGTTCCGGCCAGGCCATTGGCCGCCAGGGTCTGGCGACTGCTGGCCACGGCGAAGGCGTCCACGTCGAGCAGGTGCAGGGTGCTGGCGGGATAGCGGCGGGCCAGGGCGGCGCCGACCACGCCGGCGCCACAACCGAAGTCCAGTACCGCCCCCTCGGGCAGGCCGTCGAGGTGTTCCAGCAGCAGCGCCGTGCCCACGTCCAGCCGGCCATGGCTGAACACACCCGGCAGGCTGAGAATCTCCAGACTCATCCCCGCCCGCTCCAGCCGATGGCGTTGCAGCCAGGCGTCCGGCTGCGGATCGGCCGAGGTGCTAGGGTCCTGCACCACCCACAGTTGGCAATGGCGGGCGCTGTCGAGCTTGCTGGCCTGGCCCAGGACGCCCAGCTGGCGCGCCGCGCGTTCGATCCCGGCCTTCTTTTCCCCGACCAGAAACAGACTACCCGCGGCCGGCAGGCGCTGGCTCAGGGCGGTGAGCAGGAAGTCGGTGGCCTCGCGGGACTTGGGCAGGAACAGCACGGCAGCGGTGAAGTCGCCCGCCGGGGGCTCGATCCCCAGGCTGACGCGACCCGGATAGCGCCGCATCAGTTGTTCGGCCTCGCCCGCATGCCAACTCCAGCCGCTGGCCGCGGGCAGGGCGCCCAGCAGCTCATCGGCCGGCAAGCCGGCCAGCAGCAAGGCGCCGCCAAAGCGCTCGGGGTGACGGAGGAGGACTTCGCTGCGCGGATCCATGGGGCTACCTGGCGAAAAAAGCGCGAACTTTAGCAGACCACCCGCTGCGGCGTGCCGGCGAAATGACCCTCGGCATTGGCGGCGAGCTGGCCAATGATCCGCTGGCGCGCCTCGCGACTGCCCCAGGCGTTGTGCGGGGTGACGATCAGTCGTGGAATGTCGCCGGCCAGCAGCGGATTGCCGTCGCGCGGCGGCTCGACGCTGAGCACGTCGGTGGCGGCGCCGGCCAGGTGGCCGCGTCTCAGGCAGTCGGCCAGGGCCTGTTCGTCGACGATGCCGCCGCGGGCGGTGTTGACCAGGAAGGCCGTGGGTTTCATCGCCGCCAGTTCCGCCGTACCGATCAGGCCGCGGGTCTGCTCGGTCAGCGGGCAGTGCATCGTCAGGGCATCCACCTGGGGCAGCAGCTCGGCCAGCGGCAGGCTGCCCGGGCGGGCGGGCCGACCGGGCAACTGGCCCACCAGGGTCTGCATGCCGAAGGCTTCGGCCAGCCGCTTGACCGCGCTGCCCAGTTCGCCGAGGCCGAGCAGGCCCAGGGTCTTGCCCTCCAGCTCGACGATGGGGTGATCGAGCAGGCAGAACTGGCTGGCGCTCTGCCAGCGCCCGGCGCGGATGTCCGCCTGGTAGTCCGGCAACCGGGTGGCCAGGGCCAGCAGCAGCGCCAGGGTGTGCTGGGCGACCGAGGCGGTGCCGTAGCCCTGGCAGTTGCAGACGCGCACGCCCTGGGCGCGCGCGGCCTCCAGGTCGATGTTGTTGGTGCCGGTGGCGCTGACCAGGATCAGCTTCAACTCGGGGCAGGCGGCCAGGATGGCGGCGTCCAGCACCACCTTGTTGACGAGGGCGACCTGGGCGCCGGCCAGGCGCGCCGCGACCTCCTCCGGGGCGCTCGCCGGATGGAGTTCCAGTTCGTCGAACACCGCGCGCAAGGGCGCCGGGTCCAGATCGCCCAGGTCGAGAGAGGCATAGTCGAGGAACACGGCGCGAACGGGCATGACGACTCCAGCGGACAGGGAAGGGAGGTCCGAGCCTAGCAGCCGCGGGTCGTCCAGGAAAACCGCCCGGGCGCGGCTGGAGTATGCTGAGGGGATGAATTATCTCGCGCACCTGCACCTGGGCGGCCCCGGCCGCGAAGATCGCCTCGGCAGTCTCTACGGCGATTTCGTCAAGGGCTCGGCGGACCTCTGGCCGGCCGGGATTGCCGCCGGCATCCGGCTGCACCGGCGCATCGACGTCTATACCGACGACCATCCCCTGGTGATCCGGGCCAAGACCCGGTTGCCCGCGGCGCGGCGGCGGGTGGCCGGACTGCTGGTGGATGTCTTCTTCGATCACTGCCTGGCGCGCCTCTGGCACGACTATGCCGAGCAGCCGCTGCCGGATTTCGTCGCGGACTGCTATCAGACCCTGCTGGAGGAGCCGGAGCTGCCGCCACGGCTGGCCCGCATCGCGCCCCTGATGGCGCGCCAGGATTGGCTGGGCAGCTACCGGGACTTCGCCGTGCTGGAGCGGGTGGTGGAGGGCATGGCGCGGCGGCTGTCACGCCCGGAGCTGCTGGCCGGGGCCTTCGCCGAACTGGACGCCGCCTACGACGGCCTGCTGGCAGACTTTCGCGACTTCTATCCGCAGTTGCAGGCCTTTGCCGCCGCCCAGCGGGCGGCGCGGGATTCCAGCTGAATCCCGAGGCGGCCGGCGATGGCCGCCTGGCAGCGACCCGCCAGTACCTGGCGCGCCTGGCCCTGAGGCAGCACCGCGGGCAGCAACTCGATCCTCAGGGTGGTCCCGCCGTTGTCCAGCAGCCGCAGCAGATGACTCACCAGGTCGTCGTCGCCGATGAAGGCCGCGTCCCGATCCGGCTCGCCGTGGCGCCAGTAGCTCAGGGCCACGGGTTGCAGCGGGGTGCCGGTGGCGATGGCCGGACTCAGCAGCCGGCCATGAAAGGTCCGCAGCACGCTGCCGTCGGTGGTGGTGCCCTCGGGAAAGAGCGCCAGTGACAGGCCCTGGGTCAGGCGCGTGGTCAAGGCCTCGCCCAGGGCGTCGCCGCGTTCGGCACCGCGGCGGATGAACAGGGTGCCGGCCTGGCGCGTCAGCCAGCCGGCGAAGGGCCAGTCCGCCACCTCCGCCTTGGACAAGAAGCCCAGCGGCCGCAGGCTGCCGAGGGCGACGATGTCCAGCCAGGACACATGATTGGCCAGCCACAGATGGGTGCCGTGCGGCACCTCGCCCCGGACCTCCAGGCGCAGGCGCAGCGCCCGGACCAGCAGCTGGAAGAAGCGCCGTGTCAGCCGTTGCCGCAGCCCCAGGCAGGGCCGCCGACCGAGCCTTACCGCCAGCGCCACCGTCAGGGCGAACAGCGCCCCGAGCAGCAGCGTGGCCAGCACCGGCAACAGCCGCAGGGCGAGGCGCAGTCGCCTCATACCGCGGCCTTGAAGTGGCGGGCATAGCGTGGGCAGAGGTCTTCGCGCTTGAGCAGGATGAAGACGTCGGCCACGCCGAATTCCGGATCCCAGCAGGGCGCGCCGCAGACCTGGGCGCCCAGGCGCAGGTAGGCCTTGAGCAGGGGCGGCAGCTGCACCACCAGATTGTCGGGCACGGCGACGAAGGGCAGCGGGCGCCGCGGCGTGGCGCGGATCGCCGGGATGCGTTCGTCCCGCGCGGCTTGGCGCAGCAGGGCGGCGGCCTGCAGACCGCCATCGGCCATGGGCACGCTGGCGCAGCCCATGAGGTAGCGGTAGTCGCCGCAGGCCATGATCTCGGCCAGTTCCGCCCACAGCAGGGCGATGGCCGCGCCGGTGCGATGCCCGGGCGCCACGCAGGTGCGGCCGATTTCCAGCAGCGGACCCTGCAGGCCGTCCAGGCCTTCCAGCTGGAATTCGCTTTCGCTGTAGAGACTGCCCAGGCGCTCGCGGCGGCGTCCGTCGAGCAGTCGCGTGGTGGCGATCAGCTCGCCGCTGCGCAGGTCGCGCACCCCCAGGTGCAGGCAGTGGACGTCGTAGGCGTCCTGGTCGAGGTTGTCGGCGAAATGCACGCCGTAGGTGCTGCCGAAGACCGCGGCCCGCAGGCGCTGGGCAGCGCGGATATCCGCGGCGGTCGACAGGCGTTCGGCGCGCAGCGCGGGCGGTGCGGACACTGGAATCGGCATGGCAGGGCTCCGGCAGTGGGTATGCAGCAAACCCTAGGTAGCCGGGATGACAGCCCCGTGAAGCGGCCGTGGCGATCTCGTGACGAGCGGTCGGGCACCTTTGCAGGGGCGCCCTCCAGATGCCTGCGGGCGCCAGGGGACTGACCGAACGCATTCGCAATTGCTAGGTTGGACGCGTAGACTGATGCGTCAATCCTATTTTTTCCCAGCATGAAGGTTCTGGCCATGCAGATCGCGGCGAACACGGCAGTATCCATCGACTACACCCTGACCAACGACGCCGGCGAAGTCATCGACAGCTCCGCTGGTGGTGCTCCGCTGGTGTACCTGCAAGGCGCGGGCAACATCATTCCCGGCCTCGAGCGCGCCCTGTCCGGCAAGCAGGCCGGCGACGAGCTGAAGGTGGCCATCGAGCCGGAAGACGCCTACGGCGAATACACCCCCGAACTGGTTGCCACCCTGGGCAAGGAAATGTTCGAAGGCGTGGACGAGCTGGAAGTGGGCATGCAGTTCCACGCCTCCGGCCCGGACGGCGCCATGCAGATCGTCACCGTGCGTGACATCGACGGCGACCAGGTCACCGTCGACGGCAACCACCCCCTGGCCGGCCAGCGTCTGAATTTCGACGTCAAGGTGGTCAACGTGCGTGCGGCCAGCGACGAAGAAATCGCCCACGGCCACATCCATGGCGAGGGTGGTCACCAGCACTAAGCCTGGCCTCAGGCTCCCGCGACGCCCGTGTCCGGCTCTGCCGGCGCGGGCGTTGTCGTTTGTGGCGTCCGTGCGGCGTGGCCCTCACCCCAACCCTCTCCCAGGGGGAGAGGGGCTGGTTGGATGATGTGGCCTAGGGTAGATGACGGCGCAGCCTCATCCACGGAGGCACGATGGCCGCGTGGAAAACGCTGCGCGGTTTTCCACCCTACCGGGCCAGGCTGCCTTGGGGACGCACCATCAGGGCCTTGTCGCCCCCTTCACGTACCCAGAACAGCGTCGCCCCGGCCACGGCGGCGGGCATGAACAGGGCGTTCAGGCCGGGTACCAGCAGCGCCAGGTAGGTCACCCCGCCAAAGCCCAGGCAGCGCAGGCGGCGGGTGCGCAGCCAGGCGAGCATGGCGCGGAAATCCAGCTTGTGGTTGTCGGCGGGAAAGTCGATGTACTGCACCGCCATCATCCAGACGCCGAACAGGATCCACAGCGGCGCGGCGATCAGGTTGAGGCCGGGGATGAAGGTCAGCACCAGCAGGCCCAGGGCGCGCGGCAGGTAGTAGCCCAGCTTGCGCAGTTCGCGCTGCAGGGTGCGCGGCACCATGGTGACCAGTTCGGTGAGGTTGAACGGCGGGAAGTCGTCCTGGCCGCGCACCATGACCTCGACCTTTTCCGCCAGAAAGCCGTTGAAGGGCGCCGCCACCAGGTTGGCCAGCATCGTGAAGGTAAAGAAGATGATCGCCAGCAGCAGGAGCACGAACAGCGGCCAGAGCAGCCATTCGACGAAGCTCGCCCAGGCCGGCAGGCTCGGCATCAGCTGCTCCAGCCAGCCCTCGAAGCCGCGCACGGCAAAGGTGAGGATGGCGGCGTAGAGCAGCAGGTTGATGGTCAGCGGGATGACCACGAAGCGGCGCATGCCGGGGCGGGTCACCAGGCGCAGCCCTTCGGCGAAGTAGGCGGAGCCGGACAGCGGAGCGACAGCCATGAAGATTCCTGACAGGTGGCGGGAGGCACAGCTTACCTCAGGGCTCCCTGGCCGAAGCGGTCGACATAGGCGCGCCCTATGGTCTGGATTTAGAATGGTCGCTTCTGTGGAGGGGCGGCACCCGTTAGGCTGAGCCCCATCCCTGGACCCGGTGTCCGCCTTTTGGCGCCGGTCGCGCCGTCGCCAGGAGCGACCGGCGCTTGCGGAACGGCTCCGCACGCACACCGGCCGGCATGCCCCCAGGGCGCGCTGGCCACTCTACTCTTAGGTCTGCCGGAGACCCCGGCAGGGAGAATGTCATGTCTGAAGTCAGCAACTCGCGCCATTCGCGTCTCATCATCCTCGGTTCCGGTCCGGCCGGTTACACGGCCGCGGTCTATGCCGCCCGTGCCAACCTCAAGCCGCTCTTGATCACCGGCATGCAGATGGGCGGCCAGCTGACCACCACCACCGAGGTCGACAACTGGCCGGGTGACCCCCACGACCTGACCGGTCCGGCGCTGATGGAGCGGATGCGCGAGCACGCCGAGCGCTTCGAGACCGAGATCGTCTTCGATCACATCAACGCCGTGGACTTTGGCGGCAAGCCCTACACCCTCAAGGGTGACAGCGCCACCTACACCTGCGACGCCCTGATCATCGCCACTGGTGCCAGCGCCCGCTACCTGGGCCTGGCCAGCGAGGAGGCCTTCATGGGCAAGGGCGTGTCCGCCTGCGCCACCTGCGACGGCTTCTTCTATCGCAACCGCGAGGTGGCGGTGGTCGGCGGCGGCAACACCGCGGTCGAGGAAGCCCTGTACCTGGCCAACATCGCCAGCAAGGTGACCCTGATCCACCGCCGCGAGACCTTCCGCGCCGAGAAGATCCTGCAGGACAAGCTGCGTGCCCGGGTCGCCGAAGGCAAGATGGCGCTCAAGCTCAACGCCAGCGTCGACGAGGTGCTGGGTGACAACATGGGCGTCACCGGCGTGCGCATCAAGAACAACGATGGCAGCAGCGAAGAGCTGCAGGTGGCCGGTCTGTTCGTCGCCATCGGCCATACCCCCAACACCGGGTTGTTCGAAGGCCAGCTGGAGACCCACGACGGCTATCTGGTGGTGAAGGGCGGCCGCGAGGCCAATGCCACCGCCACCAACGTGCCGGGCGTGTTCGCCGCCGGCGACGTGGCCGACCACACCTACCGCCAGGCCATCACCTCGGCCGGTGCCGGCTGCATGGCGGCGCTGGACGCCGAGCGCTACCTGGATGGGTTGGGCGATCTCCAGGTCCTCTAAGGCCTGATCGACGCCTGACAAAGAAAAACCCCGGCACTGGCCGGGGTTTTTCGTTTCCGGGGTCTTCCGGCAGGCGGCAAGGTCTGGCCTGGCTGCCTTGACGACCCCTCTCAAAATGCAAAGAGCCCCGGCCATTTGTCGGGGCTCTTTGTTTTGGGGGTTCCCTCACCCCGGCCCTCTCCCAGGGGGAGAGGGGGAAGGCGTGCCTCTTACTTGCCGTAGACTGGCAGGCGAGCGCAGACGGCCTTGACCTTTTCACGGACGGCGTCGATCACCGATTCGTCGCCCATGTTGCCAAGGATGTCGCAGATCCAGCCGGCCAGTTCGCGGCACTCGGCTTCCTGGAAGCCACGGGTGGTGACGGCCGGGGTGCCGATGCGCAGACCGGAGGTGACGAAGGGCGAGCGCGGATCGTTCGGCACCGAGTTCTTGTTCACGGTGATGAAGGCGCGACCCAGGGCGGCGTCCGCGTCCTTGCCGGTGATTTCCTGCTTGATCAGGCTGAGCAGGAACAGGTGGTTGTCGGTGCCGCCGGAGACGACGTCGAAGCCACGCTCGATGAACACGCCGGCCATGGCCTGGGCGTTCTTGATCACCTGCTGCTGGTAGGTCTTGAACTCGGGCTGCAGGGCTTCCTTGAAGCACACCGCCTTGCCGGCGATGACGTGCATCAGCGGACCGCCCTGGGCACCGGGGAAGACCGCCGAGTTGAGCTTCTTCTCGATGGCTTCGTTGGCCTTGGCCAGGATCAGGCCGCCACGCGGGCCGCGCAGGGTCTTGTGGGTGGTGCTGGTGACCACGTCGGCGAAGGGGACCGGGTTGGGGTAGACGCCGGCGGCGACCAGCCCGGCGAAGTGGGCCATGTCGACGAACAGGTAGGCACCCACGGCATCGGCGATGGCACGGAAGCGGGCGAAGTCCAGCACCTGGGAGTAGGCGGAGTAGCCGGCGACGATGACCTTGGGCTTGTGTTCCTGGGCCAGGCGCTCGACCTCGGCGTAGTCGATCAGGCCCTGCTCGTCGATGCCGTACTGCACGGCGTTGTACAGCTTGCCGGAAGAGGACACGGTGGCGCCGTGGGTCAGGTGACCGCCGTGAGCCAGGCTCATGCCGAGGATGGTGTCACCGGCTTCGATCAGCGCGAGGTAGACGGCCGAGTTGGCCTGGGAGCCGGAGTGCGGCTGGACGTTGGCGTAGTCGGCGCCGAACAGCTGCTTGGCGCGGTCGATGGCCAGTTGCTCGACCACGTCGACGTATTCGCAGCCGCCATAGTAGCGCTTGTGGGGATAGCCTTCGGCGTACTTGTTGGTCAGCACGCTGCCCTGGGCTTCCATGACCGCCGGGCTGGTGTAGTTTTCCGAAGCGATCAGCTCGATGTGATCTTCCTGACGCTGGGCTTCCTGCTGCATGGCGGCATACAGGTCGGCGTCGAAGCGGGCGAGGGTGGTTTCACGGCTGAACATGGCGGCAGGGTCCCCTGAGGCATGGCGAAGAGCGAGCCCGATCGGGCTCGTGAGGGGCAGTATTCTACCCCATCGCGGGAACTCTGAGGTATGAGCGCCGGTCATGCGGTGGCGCCATCGGTCTCATGTCAGGACCGGAAACAGCCCCTGGTGCTCCAGCCGTTCGCGCAGCAGATCCGGCGGCAGCGGACGGTCGAAGAGGAAGCCCTGCACCTCGTCGCAGCCATGCAGGCGCAGGAATTCCAGTTGCGCCGGTTCCTCGACGCCCTCGGCGATCACCGAGAGATTGAGGCTGTGGGCCATGGCGATGATGGCCCGGGCGATCTGCGCATCCTGCTCGCCGTGGGGCAGGCCGTCGACGAAGCTGCGGTCGATCTTGAGGATGTCGATGGGGAACTGCTTGAGGTAGTTGAGCGAGGAATAGCCGGTGCCGAAGTCGTCCACCGCGATGCACAGGCCCAGGCTCTTGAGTTCGCCGAGCAGTTGCAGGGCCTCGCCGACGTCGCGCATCAGGATGCTCTCGGTCAGTTCCAGCTCCAGGCAGGCCGGCGCCAGGCCGGTCTCGGCAAGGATCGCGGCGATGCGCTGGCCGAGCTGGCCGTCGCTGAATTGCCGCGCGGAGAGATTCACCGAGACCTTGGGAATGCGCACCCTGGCCGCGTGCCACTCGCGCATCTGCCGGCAGGCCTCGCGAATCACCCAGTCCCCGACCTGGACCACCAGGCCGATCTCTTCGAGCACCGGGATGAATTCCGCCGGCGAGACGTGGCCGCGCACCGGATGCTCCCAGCGCAGCAGGGCCTCGACCCCGGTCAGGCGCCGGTTGTCGCAGCGGTACTGCGGCTGGTAGTGCAGGCGGAATTCACCCTGCAGCAGGGCGTGCCGCAGATCGGCTTCCAGTTCCAGGCGTTCCAGGGCGCGGGCGTTCATCTCGGCCTGGTAGAACTGGAAGTTGTTCTTGCCCATCTCCTTGGCGTGGTACATGGCGGTGTCGGCGTTCTTCATCAGCTGGCTGAGCTCATGGCCGTCCTGCGGCGAGAGGGCGATGCCGATGCTGGCGGAGACGAAGAATTCGCGGCCTTCGAGCACGAAGGCCTCGGACAGCTGGGTGAGGATCTGCTCGCCGACGCGGATCGCCTGGGCCAGGGCCACCTCGCGGGTTTCCAGGCCCGACAGCAGCAGGGTGAATTCGTCGCCGCCCATGCGCGCCACGCTGTCCTCGGTGCCCACGCAGGCGGTCAGGCGCATGGCCACCTCCTTGAGCAGGCGGTCACCGGCGGCGTGGCCGAGGCTGTCGTTGATCGGCTTGAAGCGGTCGAGGTCGAGGAACATCAGCACCACCCAGCTGCCGTTGTGGCGACTCTGCTGCAGGGCGTTGTGCAGGCGGTCCTGGAACAGGGTGCGGTTGGGCAGCAGGGTCAGGGCGTCGTAGTAGGCGAGGCGATGGATGCGTCTTTCGCTGGCCTTGCGCTCGCTGATGTCGACGAAGAAGCAGACATAGCTCATCAGGTCGCCGTCGTCGTCGCGGATGGCGGTGATGCCGACCCAGGAGGGGTAGGGCTCGTTGTCCTGGCGTCGCTGCCAGAGTTCGCCTTCCCAGCTCTCCTGGGTGCGCAGCTGCTGCATCACGTGCTGCAGCTGGTTGGCTTCCTGCTTGTCCGCGCAGAGCATCATCGGCTGCTGGTCGAACACCTCTTCGGGGCTGAAGCCGGTGATGCGGGTGAAGGTGCGGTTGACCCGCACGATGTAGCCGGCCGGGTCGGTGACCAGGATGGCGCCGGCGGAGTGGTCGAAGACCGTGGCCGCCATGCGCATGTCCTTTTCCGTGCGGCGCTGGGCGGAGATGTCGCGGCAGATGCCGAGCAGGCCGGCGAAGCGCTCGTGGTCGTCCCACAGCGGTTTGAGCCGCAGCTCGATCTGCAGGGTGTGACCCTGGGCGTGCAGGCAATCCAGCAGCAGGGGCGCGAAGTGTTCCCGGCGCAGCTCGGCCAGGGCGCGCGGATCGTCGAGGCTGCGCAACAGCCGCTGCAGGGTGCGGCGGAATTCCTGCAGCTGGCGCGAATGCACCACCAGCTCGGCCAGGGTGCGCTGTTGCAGCTCGGCGACGGGATAGCCGAGCAATTCCTCGACCGAGGGGCTGAGGTAGTTGAGCACCAGCTGGGCGTCGGTGGTGAAGATGACGTCGCTGATGCTTTCCGCCAGCTGCCGGTAGCGATTCTCGCTCTCGCGCAGGCGCTCGCTGGCGCGCACCATGTCGGTGACGTCCAGGGCCAGCCCCACCACGCTCGCCGCGCTGCCGTCCGCCGCACTGGCGAGGCGTTGCTCGCGCACGTCGAACCAGCGCCAGCCGCCGTTGCGGTGCTGCCAGCGCAGGAGGCTGCTGCTGGGCTGGTCGGACAGCGTCGGCCGCATGCTGACCACCCGCTCGTGCAGCTCGACGTCGTCCGGGTGCAGGCGCGCGCGACCCAGGCTGGCGAAGGCCTCCGGCGGATAGCCGAGCTTGAGCGCCAGCGAATGACTCTCGTAGGTCAGCTCGCCACTGGCCACGTCGTAGGTGTAGAGGGTGTCGGGGATGGCGCTGATCAGATTCGACCAGAAGCTGTCGCGCTCGAGCAGGCGCAATTCGCCGAGCTTGCGCTGGGTGATGTCGGTGAGGCTGAGCAGGGTGGCATCGAGGTGTTGGGGATCGGCCGGCAGGTGCATGGTCAGCCAGAGATGGCGCTCGCCCTCGGCGGTGTCGATGCAGGTCTCGAGTTCCAGCACCTGCTGGCCGGAGAGCAGACCGGCCAGCAGGCGGTAGCGCTTGCCGCCGAGCTGCACGCGGGAGTCACCCACCAGCCGCGCCCAGGCCTGGTCCAGGTGGCCGATGCCGAGCATTTCCAGGGCGCGCTGGTTGATCTCGGTGATGCGCACCTGACGGCCCAGGGCATCCAGGGCCTCGGGCTGGCGGGCGAACAGCTCCGCCAGTTGCTCGGGACGTTCCAGGCCCAGGGCGTGCATGTGGGGATGAACGGCGCTCAGATCGACCACGCAGATGCCGGTGTGCACCCCGTTGAAGATGCTTTCGTAGCGCTGCCGGGTGGTCTGGATGGTCTCCAGGTTGCGCTGCTGCTCGGTGACGTCGCGCAGTACCCAGACGAAGCCGTCCTGGGTCTGGGTGCGATCGCGCAAGACGCGGGCGCTGGGCTGGCTGGCCGCCAGGGCATGGCAGCTGACCGCGAAGCGCCGCGGCTGGCCTTCCACCACCAGGGTGACCAGGGCACCGCCGTCACGTTCGGCGGGCGTCAGGGCCACCACCTCGGGCAACAGACTGGCGAGGAAGAACTGCTGGGCGTCATCGGCGGCGATGCCCAGCAGGCGGGCGGCGGTGGCGTTGACATGGACCAGGCGACCGTCGGCCTGGGTCATGCAGACGGCTTCCTCGATGCCGTTGAGGGCGATGCCGGCCAGGCGCAGGCCGCGTCGCGAGGCGAGGGTCAGGGCGCGCAGGCCACGTTCTTCGCGCAGCAGCAGGTAGAGCAGGATGACCGCCACCAGGCCGGACAGGCCGAACAGCGCCAGGCGGCCGAAGGAGGCCCCTAGCAGGGTGGTGCCCATGTCTTCGGCGGGATGGCTGCCCACCACCTGCCAGTTGCTGTAGGCCAGCTCCTGGCGTACTTCATCGCGGCTGTCCGCCGCCGGGGTCGCCCCGCCGCGGAACAGCAGGGTGCCCTGGGCGCGATCTTCCAGGCGCCAGTCGAGGCCGGACGGGACCCGGGTCGGCCGCCACAGGGGTTCGAGCAGGGGGGCGCTGGTCAGCACCCACCAGCCCCGCTGCTCCTCGCGGTCGCCGGCCAGCAGCACATAGAGGGGCGCCGCCGCGGCCTCGGCATTGTAGCCGTAGCGGAAGTCGGCCTGGCCGGCGCGCGCGATCAGTTGCTGGATGAAGGCGGCGTCCGGCGTATCGCCCAGGCGGGCGGCGCGCAGAGTGGCGTTGGCCGGCAGCCAGCGCACCTGTTGCAGCCCGGGAAAGAAGTCCTGGAGGCCGAGCAGCAGGTTGGGAGCCAGCGGCAGGGTAGGGTCCAGCGACCAGCGCAGGGTGCTACGCACCGCCTGGGCCTTGAGCGCCAGGCCGAATTCGACGGTGTTGGCCAGTTGCTGGGTCAGGCTGTCCAGCTGTTCGCGCCGCAGGGCCTCGCGCTCGGCCACGCTGGCGAAGGCCTGCCAGAACATCAGGGCCAGCATGGCCACCAGCGAAAGGACGAGCAGGCCGCGGGTGAGGCGTCGCGAGGCGGGGGCGAGCGGCGCTTCCGGCAGCGAGGAGGGCGGGCTGTTCACGACGGACTGCGTTCCTGCAGAGGCGATGGCCGTTCGGCTGCGCCCGATTCCGCGGGGCAGGGATGGCCTATGATAAGGGACCGGACGGTGTCTCCGCCGGTTTTTTCCGCGTGATCAGCGCCGGCGCTTTCGTCGCGCGGGGTTTCGACAGCGTTCGCTGCTGACGCCATACTGTGTCCCCTGTTTTTCATTCCGGTCCCAAGGTCCCACCATGGCTCAATACGTCTACACCATGCATCGGGTCGGCAAGGTCGTGCCGCCCAAGCGTGAAATCCTCAAGAACATCTCCCTGTCGTTCTTTCCCGGCGCCAAGATCGGCGTGCTCGGTCTGAACGGTGCGGGTAAATCGACGCTGCTGCGCATCATGGCCGGCGTCGATACCGAGATCGAAGGTGAAGCGCGTCCGATGCCCGGTATCAATGTGGGTTATCTGCCGCAGGAACCGAAACTTGATCCCGAGCAGACGGTTCGTGAGGTGGTCGAGGAAGCGGTCGGTCAGATCAAGCAGGCCCAGGCCCGCCTGGATGAGGTCTATGCCGCCTACGCCGAGCCGGATGCCGACTTCGACGCCCTGGCCGCCGAGC
Organism: Pseudomonas oryzihabitans NBRC 102199; assembly: GCF_000730625.1. Taxonomy (GTDB): domain Bacteria; phylum Pseudomonadota; class Gammaproteobacteria; order Pseudomonadales; family Pseudomonadaceae; genus Chryseomonas; species Chryseomonas oryzihabitans. The sequence goes on from NZ_BBIT01000013.1 coordinate 235,850, forward strand.
AGGCCAAGCTGGAAGCCATCCTCCAGGCCGCCGACGGTCACAACCTGGACCGCCAGCTGGAAGTCGCCGCCGACGCCCTGCGCCTGCCGGCCTGGGACGCCAAGGTCGGGGTGCTTTCCGGTGGCGAGAAGCGCCGCGTGGCCCTGTGCCGCCTGCTGCTGTCGGCCCCCGACATGCTGCTGCTGGACGAACCCACCAACCACTTGGACGCCGACTCGGTGGCCTGGCTGGAGCACTTCCTCCACGACTTCCCCGGTACCGTGGTGGCCATCACCCACGACCGCTACTTCCTCGACAACGTCGCCGGCTGGATCCTGGAACTGGACCGTGGCCAGGGCATCCCCTTCGAGGGCAACTACTCCGGCTGGCTGGAATCCAAGGCCGCGCGCCTGACCCAGGAAGCCAAGCAGGAAGCCGCCCATGCCAAGGCCATGAAGGCCGAACTGGAATGGGTGCGCTCCGGTGCCAAGGCCCGCCAGTCCAAGTCCAAGGCCCGCCTGCAGCGCTTCGAGGAAATGCAGTCCCAGGAATTCCAGAAGCGCAGCGAGACCAACGAGATCTACATCCCCGCCGGCCAGCGCCTGGGCGACAAGGTCATCGAGTTCAAGAACGTCAGCAAGGGCTACGGCGATCGCCTGCTGATCGACGACCTGAGCTTCGTGGTGCCCAAGGGCGCCATCGTCGGTGTCATCGGCGGCAACGGCGCGGGCAAGTCGACCCTGTTCCGCATGATCATGGGCAAGGAGCAGCCGGATTCGGGCAGCATCGAGATCGGCGACACCGTGCAACTGGCCAGCGTCGACCAGAGCCGCGAGAACCTGTCCGACACCAAGACCGTCTGGGAGCAGGTCTCCGATGGCTCCGACGTGATCAAGATCGGCAACTACGAGGTGCCCTCGCGCAGCTATGTGGGTCGCTTCAACTTCAAGGGCGCCGACCAGCAGAAGTTCGTCAAGGATCTCTCCGGCGGTGAGCGCGGTCGTCTGCACCTGGCGCTGACCCTCAAGCAGGGCGGCAACGTGCTGCTGCTGGACGAACCCTCCAACGACCTGGACGTGGAAACCCTGCGCGCCCTGGAAGACGCGCTGCTGGACTTCCCCGGCGCGGCCATCGTGATCTCCCACGATCGCTGGTTCCTCGACCGCATCGCCACCCACATCCTCTCCTACGAGGATGACTCCAACGTGGTGTTCTTCGAAGGCAACTACACCGAGTACGAAGCCGATCGCAAGAAGCGCCTGGGCGAGGCCGCGGCCCAGCCCAAGCGGGTGAAGTACAAGAAGCTGGCCTAAGCGCCAGAACCAACGCCGGCGGGGCTACCTGCCGGCGTTTTCTTTTGTGCCCTCTGCAGCCGCCAGCGTCCTGCGGCTGCGGAGGGATTGCCAGCCCCGAGGAAGAAAGCCCGATGCCATCCAGCCGTTCCCGCCTGTTGCTTTCCCTGCTCACCGCGGCCCTGGCCACCCCGGCCCTGGCCGATGAGGTCCAGGTCGCCGTGGCCGCCAATTTCAGCGCGCCGCTCAAGGCCATCGGCGAGCGCTTCGCCCAGGACACCGGCCATCAGCTGGTGATTTCCAGCGGCGCCACCGGCCAGCTCTATGGCCAGATCAGGAATGGCGCGCCCTTCGCGGTCTTTCTCTCCGCTGACGACAGCACCCCGGCCAAGCTGGAAAGCGAGGGCGCGGCGGTCAAGGGCTCGCGCTTCACCTATGCCATCGGCACCCTGGCGCTCTGGTCGCCCAAGCCCGGCTATGTGGACGGCGACGGCGCGGTGCTCAAGCAGAACGCCTTCAGCCACCTGGCCGTGGCCAATCCCAAGACCGCGCCCTATGGCCTGGCCGCCAGCCAGGTGTTGGCCAAACTGGGCCTGACCGAGGCGGTCGCGGCCAAGCGGGTCGAAGGCCAGAACATTACCCAGACCTACCAGTTCGTCGCCACCGGCAATGCCGAGCTGGGCTTCGTCGCCCTGTCGCAGATCTACGGGGACGGCAAGATCAAGGAAGGCTCGGCCTGGATCGTGCCGGCCGAGCTCTATGAGCCGATCCGCCAGGACGCCGTATTGCTGGACAAGGGCCAGGACCAGCCGGCGGCCAAGGCGCTGCTGGCCTATCTCAAGGGCCCCCAGGCGGCCGCGGTGCTCAAGGCCTACGGCTACCGGCAGTGACCCCATGAGCCTGAGCGCGGCGGACTGGGCGGCGATCCGCCTGACCCTGGAACTGGCCAGCGTGACCACCCTGCTGCTCCTGGTGCTGGGTACGCCCCTCGCCTGGTGGCTGGCGCGCACCCGCTCCCGGCTCAAGGGACCGGTCGGCGCCCTGGTGGCCCTGCCGCTGGTGCTGCCGCCCACGGTGATCGGCTTCTACCTGCTGCTGGCCATGGGGCCGGAGGGCTGGGTAGGGCAATTGACCGAGGCGCTGGGGCTGGGGCGGTTGCCCTTCACCTTCGCCGGGCTGGTGGTGGGTTCGCTGTGCTATTCGCTGCCCTTCGTGGTGCAGCCGCTGCAGAACGCCTTCGAGGCCATCGGTCCGCGCCCGCTGGAAGCGGCGGCGACCCTCAGAGCCGGTCCCCTGGATACCTTCTTCCACGTGGTGCTGCCGCTGGCGCGGCCGGGCTTCGTCACCGCCGCCATCCTCGGCTTTGCCCATACCGTGGGCGAATTCGGCGTGGTACTGATGATCGGCGGCAACATTCCCGGGCGCACCCAGGTGGTCTCCACCCAGATCTTCAATCATGTGGAAGCCATGGAGTATCCCCAGGCGCACCTGCTGGCCGGGGGCATGCTGGCCTTCTCCTTCGTGATCCTGCTGCTGCTCTATGGGCGCCGTGGGCGGTCGGCCTGGACATGAGTCTCGCTGCGCGCTTCGAATTGCGGCATGCCGACTTCGTGCTGGACGTGGACCTCGCCCTGCCCGGCAGGGGCGTCACCGCGCTGTTCGGTCCCTCGGGTTCGGGCAAGACCAGTTGCCTGAGGTGCGTGGCCGGACTCGAGCCCGCCGCCCGTGGCCGCCTGGTGGTGGCGGAAGAGACCTGGCAGGACAGCGACCGCGGCCTGTTCCTGCCGCCGCACCGACGCGCCCTGGGCTACGTCTTCCAGGACGCCAATCTGTTCGAGCACCTGGACGTGCGCCGCAACCTGCTGTTCGGCTGGAGGCGGGTGGCGCCCGCCGCGCGCCGGCTGGAACTGGAGCAGGTCGTCGAGTTGCTGGGCATCGAAGGACTGCTCGCGCGGATGCCGGCGCGCCTGTCCGGCGGCGAACGCCAGCGGGTCGGCATCGCCCGAGCGCTGCTGACCAGTCCGCGGCTGCTGCTGATGGACGAACCCCTGGCGGCGCTGGACGCCGAGCGCAAGGCCGAGATCCTGCCCTACCTGGAACGCCTGACCCGGGAGCTGGCGCTGCCGATCCTCTATGTCAGCCATGCCCCCGATGAGGTGGCGCGGCTGGCCGATCACCTGGTGCTGCTGGAGCGGGGGCGGGTGCTGGCCAGTGGGCCGACCACCGAGGTACTGGCGCGCCTCGACCTGCCCATCGCCCTGGCCGACGACGCCGGGGTGGTGCTGGAAGGGCGGGTGCTCGGCCATGACCCGGACTACGGGCTGCTCAGCCTGGGCCTGTCGGGCGAGCAGCGCGTGCTGCTGGCCCATGCCCCGCTGCCGCCCGGGCAGGCGCTGCGCATCAAGGTGCTGGCGCGGGATGTCAGCCTCAGCCTGGAACGCCAGCACAGCAGCATCCTCAATGTGCTGCCGGCCACCGTCGCCGAGATCGCCCCGACCCGTTCGCCGGCCCAGGTGCTCTTGCGCCTGGACCTGGGCGGCACGGCGCTGCTGGCGCGGATCACCCGCTATTCGCTGGAGCGGCTGGCGTTGCAGCCGGGGAGTCGAGTGTGGGCGCAGCTCAAGTCGGTGGCGGTGCTAGCCTGAACCTGGGGTTGGCCCGAGCCGCTCCAGCAGAAAGTCCACCAGCGCCCTGACCGCCGCCGGCAACTGGCGATCCGGCGGATAGAGCAGCCAGGCGGTGCCCTGGTAGGGGCCGAGGTATTGCCAGTCGGATAGCACCCGCCGCAGGCGGCCGTCGGCCAGACCGGCTTCGGCGGCGAAGGCCGGCAGGCAGGCGATGCCCAGGTCGGCGAGGGTGGCTTCCAGGCGCACGCCGCTGTGGTTGCAGGCCAGGCGGCCCCGCACCGTCACGCTTTCCACCCGGTCGCCGCGGCGCAGTTGCCAGCGCTGGTCGCCCGGGGTTTCGCCCAGGTAGAGACAATCGTGCTCGGCCAGCGCCTGGGGCTGCTGCGGCGTGCCGCGGCGCCCGAGATAGGCCGGGCTGGCGCAGAGCACGAAGTCCATCTCGCGCAATGGCCGGGCGACGAAGCCGGCGGGTGGCTGCTCGGTGATGCGCACCAGCAGATCCTGATCGTCGGCGATGGGGTCCAGCGGACGATCGTCCAGGCGCAGTTGCAGATCCACCTCGGGATAGCGCTGGAAGAAGTCCGGCAACAGCGGAGATATCAGCCGGTAGCCGACCGCCTTGGGAACGGCAAGGCGCACCTGGCCGCGGGGCTCCTCGCGATGCTGCAGACCGCTGTCCAGCGCCGCGCCGGCGGCGGTCAGCAGCTGGCGGCAGTGGCCGAGCACCTCGCGGCCGGCCTCGCTCAGGCGCAGCTGACGGGTGGTGCGTTGCAGCAGGCGTACGCCCAGCTCCCGTTCCAGGCGGGCGACCTGGCGGCTGATCGCCGAGGGGGTGGCGTCCAGCAGCCGGGCGGCGGCGGTGAAGCTGCCGGTCTCCACCACCTTGGCGAAGGCGACCAGGCAGGGCAGCAGGGGGAGGGCGCGCACGAGATCCATGCCAAGTCCGTGGGAAGCAATGAGGTCGAAAAGATTGGCATTGCTTCCCTGGCGGAACAAGAGCTGTGCACGCGAACAGGCTTATCGCGCGTACCGCGGGACGGGCACACTGGCGGCCTGATCCAGGGAGAAGCCGTCATGTCGCCACGCCCCACCTTCGGCCTCGCCGAAGGCCTGTTGCTCGCCACCGCCCTGGTCTGGGGAACCAGCTACGCCGTGGTCAAGGACGCCGTGGTGCTCTATCCGGTGCTCGGCTATCTGGCGCTGCGCTTCTGTCTCACCGCAGCGCTGCTGCTACCCACCCTGAGGGGCGAGGGCCGGCGGGCCTGGCGACCCGGGGTGCCGACCGGTCTGCTGCTATTGGCGATCTTTCTCGCCGAGACCTATGGCGTGGCCCTGACCAGCGCCAGCAACGCCGCCTTTCTCATCAGCCTGTGCGTGGCCCTGACGCCCTTCGCCGAATGGTGGCTGCTCGGTCAGCGCCCCGAGGCCCGTGCCCTGGGCGCCGCGGCCCTGGCGGTGGCGGGCGCCGGGTTGCTGACCCGTGGGGTGACCCTGAGCTTCAACCTGGGTGATGGCCTGATCCTGCTGGCGGCGCTGTTGCGCGCGGTCAATGTCTGCGTCGTGCGCCGGCGTCTGCAGCGGGCCAGTGCCCCGGTGCCGGCCCTGGCGCTGACCGCGGTGCAGACCGGAGTGGTCGGCCTGGCCTGCCTGCTGCTGTTCGCCCTCGGCCCGGGCCTGGCGCCGCTGCCCGTACAGCCAGGCTTCTGGCTGGCCACCGGCTACCTGGTGCTGTTCTGCACCCTGGGCGCCTTTCTCGCCCAGAACTTTGCGCTGGGCCGCACTAGCGCCACCCGCGTCGCCCTGCTGATGGGCGCCGAGCCGCTGTTCGGCGCACTGTTCGCCAGCGTCTGGCTGGACGAGCGCCTGGGCCTCTGGGGCTGGCTGGGCGGCCTGCTGATCGTCGTCGCCTCGCTGTGGGGGACCTTGCCGCGGCGGGCGCCGGACTATTCGGAACCAGCTATTCGAACACGATCCGCGGGAAGTAGAAGCTGACTACCCAGTTGGGTACGTCGACGATCTCGCTGATGCGCAGGTCGCCACACACCGAGCAGAGCAGATAGGCCTGTTCCGCCCGCAGGTTGCGGGTCTGCCCGAGCCAGTCGATGGCGCCGCTGACAGCCATGCGCGCCGCGGCCAGCAGGTCCGGTCCGACGCCGATGAAGACCTCGTAGCCGGCGCCGTCCAGGTGGCGGGTGACCGGCCCCGGGGTGCTGAAGCGCGGCATGGCCAGGGGTTGCCCCTTGATCAGCTCGAAGGTGGCGGTGACCGCCATGGCGGTCTCGATGGCGGTGCCGCAGACCTCGCCATCGCCCTGGGCGGCATGGGTGTCGCCAATGGAAAACAGCGCCCCGGCGACCTCCACCGGCAGGTAGAGGCTGGTGCCGGCTGCCAGGTCGCGGATATCCAGATTGCCGCCCACCCGTCGCGGTGGCACCACCGAGTGCAGACCCGGCGCCGCGGGCGCCACCCCCAGGGTGCCGGCGAAGGGCTTGAGCGGGACCCGCGCCAGCTCGCCGAAGGCGGCCGGCGTCTGACCGCTGCGGTCGTACTGCCAGAGTTGCAGCACCGGGTCCGGAAACTGGTCGGCGAGCAGGCCGAAGCCGGGGATGTTAGCGGTCCAGCCAAAGCCGCTGGGGGTGAAACTGTCCAGCGTCACCTTGAGCACGTCGCCCGGCTCGGCACCCTCGATCCACAGCGGACCGCAGACCGGATTGACCCGCTCGAAGGGCAGGGTGGCGATGTCGGCGGCGCTGGAGTGGCCGTGGAAGTGGCCGTCTGCCGCGTCGCGGCAGGCAAAGCTGACCGTTTCGCCCGGCGCGACCTCCAGCGCCGGGGGGAGGCTGTGGTCCCAGCCGCAATGGCAGTGCTGGCTGTGCAGGGTCTTGATCATCTGAAGCCTCCGCGGCGGGTCTGTGCCTAATGGACGGCGTCGTTGGCCTTGAATTCCGTGGTCCGGCCGCTGAGCCTGAGGAAGGCCAGCACGGCCAGGCCCAGCACCATCCAGCAGCTGCCACCGACCTTGGCGTAGACGTCGGCGTTGAACAGTACATAGGCGAGGATGATGAAGCCGATCAGCGGGACCAGCGCATGGAGCAGCGGGCGACCGGCGCCGCGGTGGTGCCAGGCCACTGCCACATGCAGGAGCAGGAAGGCGGTCAGCGCACCGAAGTTGCACATGGAGGCGAGCAGATTGATCTGGCCGACAAAGAACAGCCCCAGTACCAGGCTCAGGGCCGCCACCAGCAGGATGGCGCGTTGGGGCACGCGCGTGACCGGATGGATCTGGCGCAGGAACTGCGGCAGCTGGCGATCCCGGGCCATGGCGAACAGCAGGCGCGAGGTGGCAGCCTGGGCCACCAGGGCGTTGGCGATGGCGGCGCCGATGGCCACCGCCAAGGCGATCACCACCTGCAGCCAGGGACCGGCAATCAGCCGACCGATCTCGTAGAAGGCGTTGTTGGAGGCGTCGGCGTCAGGGTACTGGATCAGATTGGGTTGCAGCAGGGCGGCCAGCCAGGTCTGCACCATGAACAGCGCCGCCACCAGGGTCAGGGCCAGCAGGGTGGCGCGACCCACCACGCGGCTGCCGCCGCGGGTTTCCTCGGAAAGGGTGGAGATGGCGTCGAAGCCGAGAAAGGACAGCACCGCCACCGACAGGGCGCTGAAGATCAGCGGCAGGGAGAATTCCTGAGGGTTGTACAGCGGCTTCAGGCTCCACTCGGCGCCGTTCACGCCGCGGCTGATGGCCAGCGACGCCAGCACCACGAACACCAGCAGCACCGCCAGCTGACCGTAGAGGAACAGCCGGTTGGCGCGGGCGGTGGTCTCGATGCCGCGCAGGTTGACCAGGGTGTTGAGGCCGACGAAGAAGAGGATCCACAGCGGCTGGGGAAGCGCCGGGATGACGTTGGCCATGGCGTTGGCGCCGATCACATAGAGCAGGGTGGGCACCAGCAGGTAGTCGAGCAGGATGGCCCAGCCGGCGAGAAAGCCCAGGGCCGGGTGCAGGCCGCGGCCGACATAGGCATAGACCGAACCGGCCACCGGGAAGGCGCGCGACATCTGCTGGTAGCTGACCGCGGTGAACAGCATGGCGACGAAGCCGATCAGGTAGGTGAGGGGCACCATGCCATGGCTGGCATCGAACACCCCGCCAAAGATGGAAAAGGGCGCGATGGGCACCATGAACACCAGGCCGTAGATCAGCAGGTCCTTCAACCCGAGCTGGCGCCTGAGTTCCTGGGTGTAGCCGAAGCGGGCGAGGTCGGCGGCGTCGCCGGACGGAGCGTGCTGAGTCATGGGGGCTTCCTCGAAGGGGCGGGGTAGGCTCGACTCTAGGCCAGGGTGGGCCCTGGCCCCATCCACAAAAGTGCTAGGTTTGCAGCAGTGCTGTCGCGACTGGCAGAACCTTTGCTTCGCGTTCCCCATCGCGACCCAGGGGAGGAGCTCCAAGATGCATGCCGATCTGCTCACCGTCAGCAGCCGCCTCGCCGGACTGCCCACGCTCGACGCCTGTCTGGATGCCGTCCAGGCCAGTGCCGACCACCTGGGGTGCAAGGCGCTGATCTACGACTATGCCCCGGTGCCCCTCAGTCACGAGGGCGTGCTCATCACCCCCTCGGTATCCAAGGTGCGCAACTCCCCGGCGGACATGCAGGCCTTCTGGTGCGAGCGCGGCTACTACCAGATCGACCCGGTGCAGCAGTGCGCCAGTCGGCGCGCGGCGCCCTTCGTCTGGTCGTTTCGCAGCGAAACCCGCAGCGCCCTGCGCGAGTACCTGGGTGACAGTCATCGGCCGGTCACCTGCTATGTGCGTGACAGCGGCCTGGCCACCGGGGTGACGGTGCCGCTGCACCTGCCGGGCGGTGCCTTCGCCACCCTGACCGGCATCCTCGATGCCGATGCGCGGGACGCCGAGGCCGCCGGCGAAGCCTGCCTGGGCGCCTTCCTGGTGCTGGCCCATGCCTTCCAGGCCCGGGCCGACGAACTGCTCGCGCCGGCCGAACGCCGCTGCGGCCAGGTCCGCCTGACGCCACGCGAGCGCGAATGCCTGCAGTACTCGGCCAAGGGCCTGACCGCCAAGCGCATCGCCGCGACCCTCAACCGCTCCACCGCCACGGTCAACCTGCACCTCAACTCCGCCGCCCGCAAACTGGGCGCGCGCAACCGGGTCGAGGCGGTGGTGCGGGGCTTGCACTATCGCCTGGTCGAGGTCTGAGCGACTTGGCCGGATCCGTGGGGTGATCGACCTTGTGACACCCGCGCTGCGGCCCGACACTGGGGCCTCATCTGCCTAGGAGTGTCCCATGAGCGCCGCCCGTCCTCCCGTCCCGCCCTTCACCCTCGAATCCGCCCGGCAAAAGGTCCGCGCCGCCGAAGACGGCTGGAACAGCCGCGATCCGGCCAAGGTGGCCCTGGCCTATACCGCCGACAGCCGCTGGCGCAATCGCAGCGATTTTCTCCAGGGTCGCGCCGCCATCGAGGCCTTTCTCACCCGCAAGTGGCAGCGCGAGCACGAGTACCGGCTGATCAAGGAACTCTGGGCCCATGACGGCGCGCGTATCGCCGTGCGCTTCGCCTACGAATGGCGGGACGAAGACGGCCAGTGGTACCGCGCCTACGGCAACGAGAACTGGCACTTCGACGACCAGGGCCTGATGGCCGAGCGCCACGCCAGCATCAACGACCTGCCGATCACCGAAGCCGAGCGGCTGTTTCATTGGCCCCAGGGGCGGCGTCCGGATGACCATCCCGGCCTGAGCGACCTGGGTCTCTAACCTGAGGCAGGTGGCTACCCCGGGCGCGCCGGGTCCTGTACAAGGACCTCTGGCCGCCTGGACCCCAAGACGATGCACTACCGCAACCTGCTCCGCCGCCTCGACCTGGTCTCGCTGCAGCTGCTGCTGGCGGTGCACGAGGAGGGCACCCTGACCCGCGCCGCCGAGCGCGAGATGATCGCCCTGTCCGCCGCCAGCAAGCGACTGCACGACCTGGAGCGCTCGCTCGACATCGAACTCTTCGAGCGCAACGCCAAGGGCACCACCCTCACCCCGGTCGGCGAGACGCTGCTGCATTACGCCAAGCGCATCCTCGCCGACGTCGAGCGCATCAGCATCGATGTCGGCGAACACCTGCAGGGCGTGCGCGGCTACGTGCGAATGATGGCCAACATCTCCGCCATCATCGAATTCCTCCCCGAGGACCTGCAGGCCTTCACCGTCGGCCATCCCCAGGTCAAGGTCAGCCTGGACGAACGACCCAGCGCCGGGGTGGTGAAGGGGGTGCTGGAAGGCGCCGCCGACCTGGGCATCTGTTCCTCGGACACCGACACCCGCGGCCTGCTGGCCGTGCCCTACCGGCAGGACACCCTAGTGGTGGTGATGCGTCCGGATCATCGCCTGGCCGCACGCCCGCGGCTGGCCTTCGCCGAGACCCTGGACGACGACCACGTCGGCCTGCACGCCGACAGCTTCATCAACCTGCGCACCAAGGCGGCCGCACGCAGTCACGGCAAGGCCCTGCGCCTGCGCATCCATGTGCCCGGCTTCGATGCCGTGTGCCGCATGGTGCAGGCGGGCTTCGGCCTGGGCGTGCTGCCGCTGCAGGCCTTCGAGCTCATCGGGCGACCGCTCGGACTGATCGCGGCGGCGCTGGATGACGACTGGTCCCAGCGCAGCCTGGCGCTGGTGGTGCGCGACGTCGAGTCGCTGTCGCCGGTCAGCCGGCTGCTCTACGACCACCTGCTGGACGTGTGAATCGGGTCTTCGCGATCTGCGAAGACCCCTTGCCGAAAGACGTTAACCACCGACTGCACTATTGTCCTAGCATCGGCCTCATTCCAATAACAAAGAGAGGCTAGCCCGCCATGACGGCTCTCACCGGACTCCGTGTCATCGAGATCGGCACGCTCATTGCCGCCCCCTTCGCCGCTCGGCTGATGGCCGAATTCGGCGCCGAGGTGATCAAGATCGAAGCCCTGGACAAGGGCGATCCCCTGCGCAAGTGGCGCAAGCTGCACGAGGGCACCTCGCTGTGGTGGTACCTGCAGTCGCGCAACAAGAAGTCCCTCGCCCTGAATCTGCGTTCCGCCGAAGGCGTGGCCCTGGTCAAGCAGCTGGTCGAGGGCGCCGACGTGCTCATCGAGAACCTGCGCCCGGGCGCCCTGGAAAAGCTCGGCCTCGGCTGGGACGTCCTGCACGCCCTCAATCCCAAGCTCACCCTGGTGCGCATCTCCGGCTACGGCCAGACCGGCCCCTATCGTGATAGACCCGGCTTCGGTGCCATCGGCGAGGCCATGGGCGGCATCCGCTACACCACCGGTACCCCGGGCGTGCCGCCGGCGCGGGTCGGGGTCAGCCTCGGCGATTCCCTGGCCTCCATGCACGCGGTGATCGGCGCCCTGATGTCGGTGCTGCGGGTCAAGACCGGCCAGGGCGACGGCCAGGTGGTCGATGTCTCCCTGGTCGAGAGCGTGTTCAACGTCATGGAAAGCCTGGTGCCCGAATACTCCATGCTCGGCCATGTGCGCGAGCGCACCGGCGGGGCATTGCCGGGTATCGCGCCGTCCAACACCTATCCCACCGGCGATGGCGGTTTCGTGGTGATCGCCGGCAACAGCGATCCCATCTATGTCCGGCTGATGCAGGCCATCGGCCGTCCCGATCTGGCCGAGCGCCCGGACCTTGCGCAGAACGATGGGCGTGCCCGCCACTGCGAGCTGATCGACGAGGCCATCGCCGCCTGGACCGGCAGTCGCGGCATCGACGAGGTGCTGGAGATCCTCGAAGGCGCCGAGGTCCCGGCCGGCCGCATCTATTCGGCCGCCGACATCGTCGCCGATCCCCATTACCAGGCGCGGGAGATGCTGCTGGACACCACGCTGCCCGACGGCGCGACCCTGAAGATGCCGGGCATCGTGCCCAAGCTGTCGGCCACTCCGGGCCAGGTCAACTGGCAGGGTCCGACCCTCGGTCAGCACACCGACGGCCTGCTGGCCGAACTGGGGCTGAGCGAAGCGGACATCCAGCGACTCAGGCAGGGCGGGGTGGTGCAATGAGTACCGAACGCCTGATCGTCCAGGAAGTCGCCCCCCGCGATGGCTTGCAGATCGAGCCGAGCTGGGTGGAAACCACCGACAAGATCGCTCTGATCGACGAGCTTTCGGCGCTGGGTTTCTCGCGGATCGAAGCCGGTTCCTTCGTCTCGCCCAAGGCGGTACCCATGCTGCGCGACGGCGAGGCGGTGTTCCAGGGCATCGCCCGCCGGCCCGGGGTGACCTACGTCGCCCTGGTGCCCAATCTCAAGGGCGCCCAGCGTGCCCTGGCGGCCGGCGCCGACGAGCTGAACCTGGTGCTCTCCGCCAGCCAGACCCACAACCGCGCCAACATGCGCATGAGTTGCGAGCAGTCCCTCGCCAGCTTCGCCGAGGTGGTGCAGCTGGCCAAGGGGCAGGCGGTCTCGCTCAACGGCACGGTGGCTACCACCTTCGGCTGCCCCTTCGAGGGGCGCATCGACGAAGGCTGGGTGTTCGAGCTGGTGCAGCGCTATCTGGCGCTGGGCATGACCGGCATCACCCTCGCCGACACCACCGGCATGGCCAATCCGCGGCAGGTCGCGCGGATCGTCCGCCAGGTGCTGGAACTGATCCCGGCGTCCGCCCTGACCCTGCATTTCCACAACACCCGCGGCCTCGGCCTGTGCAACGTGCTGGCGGCTTATGAAGCCGGCGCGCGCCGCTTCGACGCCGCCCTCGGCGGACTCGGCGGCTGCCCCTTCGCGCCCGGTGCGTCCGGCAACATCTGCACCGAGGACCTGGTGAATCTCTGCGTGGAAACCGGAGTGGAGACCGGAATCGACCTGGAGCGGCTGATCGCGCTGTCGCGCACCCTGCCGGCGCTGCTCGGCCACGACACCCCCGGTCAGCTGGCCAAGGCCGGTCGCAACTGCGATCTGCATCCGCCGCCCGCCGCCACTGGCTGAGCCGCCCCCGTTTTCATTCGTTCGCCCTGACTACAACAACAAAGGAGCGCCAGCCTGGCCGCTCCCGGGAGACCGCTATGTCCTCATCCGCAACCTCCTCCGCCCTGGCGGCCACCGAACAGGCCATCGTCCGCAAGGTCGCCTGGCGGCTCATGCCGCTGATCATGGTCTGCTACCTGTTCGCCTTCTTCGACCGCATCAACATCAGCTTCGCCAAGTTCCAGCTGCAGGCGGACCTGTCGCTGAGCAACACCGCCTATGGCCTGGGCGCGGGACTCTTCGTGGTGGGCTATGTGCTGTTCGAGGTACCCAGCAACATGATGCTGTACAAGGTCGGCGCCCGGCGCTGGATCGCCCGCATCATGATCTCCTGGGGCATCGCCACGGCGCTGATGATGTTCGTCACCGCCGAATGGCAGTTCTATGTGCTGCGCTTCCTGATCGGCGCCATGGAAGCCGGCTTCGCGCCGGGCATCCTCTACTACCTGACGCTGTGGTTTCCGCAGAGCTATCGCGGCCGCATCACCTCGACGCTGTTTCTCGCCTCGGCCTTTGCCGGACTGATCGGCGCCCCGGTCTCGGGGGTGATCCTCGGGCAGATGGACGGCCTGCTCGGCATGCGCGGCTGGCACTGGCTGTTCCTGGTCGGTGGCATCCCCTGCGTGCTGCTCGGCGTGCTGGTGTTGCGCCTGCTGCATGACCGCATCGCCGATGCGCCCTGGCTCAACGCCGACGAGAAGACCTTCCTGGCCAGCCGCATCGCCCGCCATGAAAACAACAGCCACGGCTCGCTGCTGGCGGCGATCCGGCTGCCGGGCTTCCTGCTGCTCGCGGTGATCTACTTCCTGATCCAGGTCGCCTCCTATGGCCTCAACTTCTGGGCGCCGCAGCTGATCCGCAGCGCCGGTACCGAGAGCCCCACGCTCATCGGCCTGCTGACCGCCGTGCCCTACGTCTTCGGCGCCATCACCATGGTGGTGGTGGGACGGCTGTCGGACGCCAGCGGCGAGCGGCGCAAGTTCGTCTGCGGCCTGGTGATCGCCGGCGCCCTGGGGTTCTTCAGCGCAGGACTCTTCGCCGACCACACCCTCTTCCTGATCCTGTCCCTGGCCCTGATGGGCGCCGGCATCATCGCCGCCATCCCGACCTTCTGGTCGCTGCCGCCGAAACTGCTGGCCGGCGCCGGCGCAGGCGCCGCGGGGGGCATCGCCCTGATCAACACCCTGGGGCAGGTCGGCGGTATCGTCAGTCCGGTGATGGTGGGCTACATCAAGGACCTGACCGGCAGCACCACCCCGGCGCTCTATCTCATCGGCTGCACCAGCCTGCTGGCCGCCGGCCTGATGTTCTGGGCGCTGCCGCAGAGCCTGCGGACCTCGGACAAGCTCGGCGCCCGCAAGCCCGAGCCCGCGCCGGTCGAGGACGCCACGCTGCTGGGCGACAAGCGCCCCCACAACGCCTGAGGCTAACGGTCCGGCGCGCGCCAGCGCCGGACCAGCCGCAGCACCAGCACGAAGAACACCGGCACGAAGACCAGCGCCAGGGTGGCGCTGAGCATGCCGCCGATCACCCCGGTGCCCACCGCCTGCTGGCTCGCCGAGCTGGCCCCGGTGGCCAGGGCCAGGGGCACCACGCCGAGGATGAAGGCCAGCGAGGTCATGACGATGGGTCGCAGGCGCAGGCGGGCGGCGCGGCAGGTGGCCTGGTGCAGGTCCATGCCTTCGTCGTGCAGGCGCTTGGCGAATTCGATCAGCAGGATGGCGTTCTTCGCCGTGAGGCCGATCACCGTGATCAGGCCGACCTTGAAGAACACGTCGTTGGGCATCCCCCTCAGGGTCACCGCCAGCACCGCGCCGAGTACCCCCAGGGGCACCACCAGCAGCACCGCGGTGGGAATCGACCAACTCTCGTAGAGCGCCGCCAGGCAGAGGAACACCACCAGCAGCGACAGGCCCAGCAGCAGGGGCGCCTGGCCGGCGGAGAGACGTTCCTGCAGCGACAGCGCCGTCCACTCCAGGGCGAAGCCGCGCGGCAACTCGGCGGCCAGGCGCTCCAGTTCGGCCATGGCCTCGCCGGTGGTATGAGCGGGCAGCGGTTCGCCGGCCAGGCTGATGGCGGGGTAGCCGTTGTAGCGCGACAGCTGCGCCGGGCCCTGGGTCCAGTCGGCGCTGACGAAGGCGGACAGCGGCACCATGCGTCCGCGCTCGTTGCGTACCTCCAGGCGCAGCAGGTCGTCCACCTGGCTGCGGGTACCCAGGTCGGCCTGCACGATCACCTGCTGCATCCGACCGCGATTGGGAAAGTCGTTGACGTAGCTGGAGCCCAGGGCCGTGCCCAGGGTCTCGCCGAGGGCGCTGAAACTCACTCCTAGCGCGGCGGCTTGGCGGCGATCCACCACCAGCTGCACCTGGGCGCTGTCGGCCAGGGCGGTCTCCCGCACGTAGGCGATGATCGGATTGCCTGCCAGCCTGGCCTGCAGTTCATCGCGCGCCGCCTTGAGCGCCGCCTGGCCGCGATTGGACCTGTCCTGCAGACGCACCTCGAAGCCGCTGGAGGTGCCCAGGCCTTCCACCGGCGGCGGCAGCACGGCGAAGCCCTGGGCCTCGCTCTCGCCCGCCAGGGCGGTATTGGCCCGCGCGGCGATGGCCGCGGCGGAGTCGGCCGGGCCGCGGGCGGACCAGTCCTTGAGGGTAGTGAAGGCCAGGGCGGCGTTCTGGCCGCTGCCGGAAAAGCTGAAGCCGAGCAGCACGAGGTCGTTGGCCACCCCGGGTTCCGCGGCGTAATGGCGCTCCAGGCGCTCGAGCACCTTGAGGGTGCGCTCCTGGGTGGCGCCCGGCGGCAGCTGGATGTCGGTGATCAGATAGCCCTGATCCTCGGTGGGCAGAAAGGCGCCGGGCAGGCGGCCATAGAGCGCCACCAGGGCCGCCAGCAGGACGGCGAACAGCAGGAGATTGGGCAGCAGTCGGCGGATGGCGCGGGCCACCCAGCCTTCGAAACCGCCGGTCAGGCGTTCGAAGCCCCGGTTGAAGGCGCCGAAGAAGCCGCCGCGGGCATGGGCGCCCTGGGCAATCGGCTTGAGCAGGGTGGCGCACAGCGCCGGGGTCAGGCTCAGGGCGAGAAAGGCGGACAAGAGGATGGCCACCGCCATGGACGCCGAGAACTGGCGATAGATGACGCCCACCGAACCGCTCATGAAGGCCATGGGCACGAAGACCGCGGTCAGCACCAGGGTGATGCCGACGATGGCGCCGGAGATCTCGCCCATGGCCTTGCGCGTGGCGGCGCGCGGATCGAGTCCTTCCGTGGCCATGAGGCGCTCGACGTTCTCCACCACCACGATGGCGTCGTCCACCAGGATACCGATGGCCAGCACCATGCCGAACAGGGTCAGCACATTGATCGAATAGCCCAGCGCCAGGAGCACGGCGCAGGTGCCCAGCAGCGCCACCGGCACCACCAGGGTCGGGATCAGGGTGTAGCGCAGATTCTGCAGGAACAGGTACATCACCGCGAACACCAGCGCCATGGCCTCCAGCAGCGTGTGGATGACCTGGGTGATGGAGATCTCGACGAAGGGTGCCGTGTCGTAGGGGATGTCGTACTTCATCCCCGGCGGAAAGTACCGGGACAACTCGGCCAGCTTGGCGCGCACCGCCTTGGCGGTGGCCAGGGCATTGGCGGTGGGCGCCAGCTGCACCCCCACCGCCACCGAGGGCTTGCCGTCCAGCCGGGTGCCGAAGTTGTAGCTCTGGCTGCCCACCTCGACCCGGGCGACATCGCCCAGGGTCACGCTGGAGCCATCGACCCCGGCGCGCAGCAGGATGCCGGCGAATTCGGCCGGGTCGCTGAGCTGGCCCTTGATCAGCACCGGCGCGGTCAGCTCCTGACCCGCGGGGGCGGGCAATTCGCCGAGGCTGCCGGCCGCCACCTGCACGTTCTGCTCGGCGATGGCGCGGGTCACGTCGGCCGGGGTCAGGCCGACCGCCACCAGGCGACTGGGGTCGAGCCAGACGCGCAAGGCGTGCTCGGCGCCAAACAGCTGGGCCTTGCCCACCCCGTCCAGCCGGCGCAGTTCGTTGACCACGTTGCGCGCCAGGTAGTCGCTCAGGGCGGTGGTGTCGAGGCGCGCGTCGGTGGCGGTGAGGGTGACGAACAGCAGGTAGCCGGCGGAAGTCTCCTCGATCTGGATGCCCTGCTGGGTGACCGCCCGCGGCAGGCGCGGCTCCACCACCTTGAGGCGATTCTGGATGTCCACCTTGGCCAGCTCCGGATCGGTGCCGGGCTGGAAGGTCACGGTCAGGGTGGCGCTGCCCTGGCTGCTGCTGGACGAGAAGTAGAGCAGGTGATTGACGCCATTGAGTTCCTGCTCGACCAGGCTGACCACGCTCTCGTCCAGGGTCTGCGGCGAGGCGCCCGGATAGCTCAGGGTCAACTCGATCTGCGGCGGCGCTACGTTGGGATACTGGGCTACCGGCAACTGCGGCAGGGCCAGCAGGCCGGCGAGCAGGATGAACAGCGCCACCACCCAGGCGAACACCGGGCGGTCGATGAAGAAATTGGCCATCAGCGCGCCTCCGCCGGGGCGGCCTGGGGTTCCACCACCAGGCCCGGCTGCGCCTGTTGCAGGCCCGAGAGCAGTACCCGCTCACCAGCGGCCAGGCCGGATTCCACCACCCAGCGACCGTCCACCACCGGTCCCAGGCGCACCTCGCGCAGGGCGAGCCGGTCTTCGGCATCCACCACCCAGACCTGGGCCTGGCCGCCGGCGCTGCGCTGCACCGCCCGTTGCGCCACGCTCAGACCCTGGTCGAGCCGTGCCTGCTCCAGGCGCACCCGCACGAAGCTGCCCGGCAGGAGTTCGCGCCGTGGATTGGGAAACTGGCTGCGCAAGGTGATCTGGCCGGTGCTGGCGTCCACCGCCAGATCGGCGAATAGCAGGCGGCCGCTCTCCGGGTAGGGGCTGCCGTCTTCCTGCAGCAGGGTGACCCGCGCCTGGTCCGGCGCCACCTGCTGCAGTCGGCCGTCGTTGAGGGCATCGCGCAGCGCCTTGAGCTGGCGGGTCGACTGGGTGACGTCGGCATGGATGGGGTCCAGCTGCTGGATGATCGCCAGCGGCGTGGCATCGCCCTGGCCGACCAGGGCGCCTTCGCTGACCAGGGCCTTGCCGATGCGCCCGGCGATGGGCGCGGTGACCGTGGCATAGCCCAGATTCAGTCGCGCCCGCTTGAGCGCCGCCTGGGCGGCCGCCACCTCGGCCTGCGCCTGCAGACTGGCACCCTGGGCATCGTCCTGCGCCTGACGACTGATCGCCTCGCTCTCCACCAGTGCCGCATAGCGCTCGGCCAGGCGGCGGGCCTGGAAGGCGCTGGCCTCGGCCTTGCGCAGGGCGGCCGCGGCGCTGTCCACCTCGGCCTGCAGCGGCGCCGGATCGATACGGAACAGCACCGCGCCGGCCTTGACCTCGCTGCCCTCGTGAAACACCCGCTGCAGCACGATGCCGGCGACCCGCGCCCGTACCTCGGCGGTCCGCGGCGCCACCAGGCGGCCACTGAGTTCGCTGGCGATGGCCAGGGGCGAGGGGTGCAGCGTCTCCACCTGCACCCTGGGCGCGGGCGGGGTGGCGGCTTCCGGGGCCGGACGGTCGCAGGCGGCGAGCAGCAGGCAGAGCAGCGCGAGGCTGCCGAGGTCAGGGCGGGGCAGGGACATCGGGGCTTCCTCCAGGAGAGCGCCATGGTAGGCGTCCCGCTCGGGCCTCCCTGTAAACGTCTGTAGGTCTCTTGTGAAAGAGTGTTAAGCCCCGCGCCCGCCTGCCCGGGGCTCGGCTATGCTCGGCACTTTCCACCGCGAAGACCTGCCGTGATCCCCTTGCTCATCGTCGAAGACGACACCGCCCTGGCCGAGCTCATCGCCACCTACCTGGGCCGTCAGGGCTATGCCGTGACGGTGATCGGTCGCGGCGACGAAGCCCTGGCCGCGGTGCAGCGCCTGCGCCCGCACCTGGTGGTGCTCGACGTCATGCTGCCGGGGCTGGACGGCCTGCAGGTCTGCCGTCAGCTGCGCGCCGCCCAGCCAGGCCTGCCGATCCTGATGCTCACGGCTCTGGACGACAGCCACGACCAGGTGCTGGGCCTGGAGATCGGCGCCGACGACTACGTCAGCAAGCCCTGCGAACCGCGGGTGCTGCTGGCACGCATCCGCACCCTGCTGCGCCGCTGCCAGCTGGGTGAGGCACCCGCCGATGACCGCCTCACTATCGGCCAGCTGCGGCTGCTGCCGGGTGAACGCCAGGTCTGGTGGCGCGACCAGCTGGTGGAACTGTCCTCCACCGAATTCAACCTGCTGGCGATCCTCATGCGCCATGCCGGCGAGGTGCTCAGCCGCGACCAGCTGATCCAGCAATTGCGCGGCATCGAATTCAACGGCGTCGATCGCTCGGTGGACGTGGCCATCTCCAAGCTGCGCCGGCGCTTCGAAGAGCACCCCGGCGACGCCCGGCGGATCAAGACCGTCTGGGGCAAGGGCTATCTCCTTTCCCGCGCCGAGTGGGAATAGATGCTCAAGATCCTCGTCCGCCTCTACCTCATCCTGCTGGTGACCTATGGCGCCGCCAGCTACCTGGTGCCCGAGGCGCTGCTGCAGGTGTTCTACGAGCGCTACAGTCGCTACACCCTCGAACAACTGCACGGCCCGCTCAGCCTGGTGCAGCGCACCTTCAACCAGGCGCCGTCGGCGCGCTGGCCAGCCCTGCAGAAGGAGTTGGCCGCGGAACTGGCGCCCATAAGCCTGCGTCTGGTCCCGCTTGAGGATCCAGCCCTCACCCCGGAGGAGCGCGCCGATCTGGCCGCCGGCCAGCGGCGGGTACGCCTGGGCGACTATGGCGAACCCAGCGCGGCCCTGGTGCCGCTGCCGACGGATCAGGTGCTCTGGGTCGGCATCCCCGAGGCGCCCACCGACATCGCCCTGACCTACTGGGCCATGAACGCCCTGATCGGCGCGGCCCTGCTGGTTTGCCTCTATGTCTGGCTGCGACCGCACTGGCGCGACCTGGAGCGGCTGCGGCGTACCGCGGCGCGCCTGGGCAAGGGCCATCTGGGCGAGCGCACGGCCATCTCGCCGCGCTCGGACATCGGCGAGGTGGCGCGGGCCTTCGATGACATGGCCCAGGAACTGGAGGCGCTGATCGTCCAGCAGCGCGACCTGCTCAACGCCGTCTCCCATGAATTGCGCACGCCGCTGTCACGCCTGGAATTCGGCCTGGCGCTGTTGCAGGCCGATCCGCTGCCCGCCGAGACCCACCGCCAGCTGGAACAACTGGTGCGCCACGTCCGCGAACTGGATGCCCTGGTCGACGAATTACTGTCCTTTGCCCGCCTGCAGAGCAGCCAGCAGCCGCCCGAACGCCTGAGCCTGGAACTCGAAGCCTTTCTCGACAGCGTGCTGGCCGACTTCGCCGAAGAGCAGGAGCGCCGCGGCGTCGTGATGCACCTGGACCTGACGCAGGCGCCCAGGCGGGCCGAACTGGCGCCACGCCTCACCGCCCGCGCCCTGCAGAATCTCGTCGGCAACGCCCTGCGTTATTGCCAGCGCGAGGTCTGGGTAGCGGTCCGTGACGACGGCGACGCGTTGCTGATCGCCGTCGAGGATGACGGCGAGGGGATTCCCGCGGCGGAGCGCGAGCGGGTCTTCGAACCCTTCTATCGCCTGGATCGCAGTCGTGACCGCGCCACCGGCGGCTTCGGCCTGGGCCTGGCCATCAGCCGGCGCGCGGTGGAAAACCAGGGTGGCCGGCTGGACCTGAGCGCCGGTGCCCAGGGTGGCGCTCGATTCGAGATCCGCCTGCCATTGCCGCCGCGCCTGGGGCTCGCCTGAGGCCGCCGTGGCCCCTACACTTGGCGCCCCCGCCCGTTTCGGAATCGTCATGGCAGAGCCCTTCGACCGCCAATCGCTGCAACCCCTGCTCGACCGTATCGCCGCCGCCGCGCCGCGCCATTTCGGCGAAGGCGAGGTGGCCGACTACATCCCGGCCTTGGCCGAGGTGGCGCCGGATCAGTTCGGCATCGCCGTCTGCGACGTCAAGGGCCAGGTCTGGCGCGCCGGGGCGGCCGACACCGCCTTTTCCATCCAGTCCATTTCCAAGGTGCTCAACCTGGTGATCGCCATGCAGCGCCTGGACGAGGCGGATATCTGGACCCGCGTCGGCCGCGAGCCTTCCGGCCATGCCTTCAATTCCATGGCCCAGCTGGAAGAAAAGAAAGGCGTGCCGCGCAATCCCTTCATCAACGCCGGCGCCGTGCAGGTCTGCGAATTGCTGGTGTCGCGCATCATGTCGATCCACTGGATGATGCGCGAACAGGCGCGCCGTCTGGCCGGCAATCCGACGCTCAACTTCGACGACCGCGTGGCCCGCTCGGAGATGGACCACAAGGCGCGCAACGCCGCTCTGGCCTATCTGATGAAGGCCTACGGCAATCTGCACAGCGAGGTCGATGACGTCCTCGACGTCTATTTCCACGGCTGCGCCCTGGCCATGAGCTGCGTCGACGTGGCTCGCGCCTTCGCCTTTCTCGCCAACGGCGGCATCAATCCCCAGGATGGCCAGGCCGTGGTGACGCCCCAGCAGACCCGCCAGCTCAATGCGCTGCTGCTGACCTGCGGCCTCTACGATGCGGCCGGCGACTTCGCCTGGCGCGTCGGCCTGCCGGGCAAGAGTGGGGTAGGGGGCGGCATCGTCGCCATCGTGCCGGGACAGATGAGCATCTGCGTCTGGTCGCCCCGGCTGGACAGCTACGGCAACTCGGTGGCCGGCCTGCGTTCTCTAGAGACCCTGGTGGAAGGGCTGGGCGTGGCGCCGCTCGGCTAGTAGGCCATGGACAGGCTGAGGGTTACCTGGGGCACCACGCCGTCGGTCTCGCCCTCCGGACCGCTCAACTCGCGCAGGGCGCCGTCGCGATAGAGCGCCAGGGCTTCGGCGCGAGCGCTCCAGCGCGTCTCGCCCCAGCGAAAGGGCTGCTCCAGCGCCAGCCCGGTGCGGGCATAGAGGCGATCGCCGGAATCCGGTCCATAGAAGCCGTTCCACCCCACCCCCAGGGCGCTGGGGAAACTCAGGCGCAGGCCACTGGCCGAGAGGTCCAATCCGGGTTCCAGGCTGCCCTGGGTGTAGAGACCGCTGTCACCCTGAGTGCGGGTGGTCACCGCCAGTCCCGGACGCCAGGCACCCAGGCCCGACTCGGCCTGGTAGGCCAGGGTCAGGCTGGCCTCTTGCGTGGTGGCGGCGACATCGTTTGGGCTGCTCTTGACCGTGTAGACGAAGCCGACCCTCAGGCCCTCGGCCGGTGACACCACCAGGCCCAGCAGGTTGTTGCTCTCGTACCAGCGCCGCGGGCTGACCCGTTCCTCGCTGGAGGGGCTGTGCAGGCCGTTGCTGCTGCTGAACACCAGCCAGGCATCGGCATTGCCGTCGCTTCCCTGGTGCAGATCCAGGGAGAAGCCCGCCTGCAGGTGTAAGGGGACGCGGTCGAGGCTGGCCGCGTCGTCATCGTAGTTGCCGCGGGAAAAGTCGCCGTTGCGCACGTCCATGCCCAGTTGCGGATGGAAGCGCCCGGAGTTTTCGCTGACCTCCACGCTGCCCAGGGCGGCGTCTTCGCTTTCGATGGACGGCACGCTACGCGGCGCGGCGGTGGCCTCCAGGGCCAGACAGCCCGCCAGCAGACCGGCGCAACGCAGGGGCGAGGGGCACGACATGGCGACTCCGGGATGCGCGGGGCGCTCCGGGTGAGGCGCCATGGGGCATCGGACCAGGCCGCCGCCGAGCGGGTTCCAGGCCCTAGAGCACCGGCGAAAACACCCGGGCCACCCGCATGGCCACCCGCCGCCAGCGGCGCAGGGCGGCATTGTCCTCGGGGGTGAGTTCGCGGGAGCGACTGAAGTCCTGCTCCAGCATCTTGCGCACCTCCCAGGCGAAGGGGACGTCCATCACCATCACCATGACCTCGAAGTTGAGGCGGAAGGAGCGGTTGTCCAGGTTGGCGCTGCCCACCGCGGCCACGTCTTCGTCGATCAACACCACCTTCTGGTGCAAGAAGCCCGGGCCGTAGCGGAACACCCGCACCCCGGCGTGCACCGCTTCGAAGGCATAGAGATAGGAGGCGGCATAGACCACCTTGTGGTCCGGTCGCGAGGGCAGCAGGATGCGCACGTCCACCCCGCGCAGGGCGGCCAGGCGCAGGGCTGCCGAAACGGCTTCGTCGGGGATGAAGTAGGGCGTGGTGATCCAGACGCGGTGGCGCGCCGAGTGGATGGCCTCGACAAAGAACAGCGAGCAGGTCTCCTGATCGTCCGCCGGCCCGCTGGGCACCACCTGGCAGAGCACGCCCCCCTCTTCGTAGCGTTCCGGCAGCAGCAGGGTGGGCAGCTTTCTGGTCACCCAGTACCAGTCCTGGGCAAAGGTTTCCTGCAGAGTGGCCAGGGCCGGACCGCGCAATTCCAGGTGGGTGTCGCGCCAGGGCGCCAGGGGCGGCTTGAGGCCCATGTATTCGTCGCCGACGTTGAGCCCGCCGGTAAAGCCCACCTCGCCATCGACAATGACGATCTTGCGGTGGTTGCGGAAGTTGACCTGGAACCTGTTGATCAGCCCGCGACGGTTGCTGAAGCCCTTCACCTCGCAACCGGCTTCGCGCAGCTTTTCCACATAGGCGCGCGGCAGGGCATGGCTGCCGATGGCGTCGTACAGCAGAAAGACCTGGACTCCGGCGCGGGCGCGGTCCAGCAGGGTGTTCTGCAGGGCCAGGCCGAGGGCGTCGTCGTGGATGATGAAGAACTGCACCAGCACCACCTTCTGCGCCCCGCGGATGGCCGCGAGGATGGCGGCGAAGGTCTCCTCGCCGTTGATCAGCAGCCGCACCTGGTTGTTGGCAACGCAGGGCGTGCCGGTGAGGGCGGTCATGGCCTTGAGCTTGCGATTGGCCGCGCTGCACTGCTGGGCGGCCATGGCCTCGGCGATCCAGGGTCGCCAGTCCAGTTCGGCGGCCTGGCGCGCCATCTCCTCGTCGGCCTGGCGCCGCGCCTTCACGTAGCTGTCGAAGCGCCGCCGGCCAAAGACCAGGTAGGGAATCAGGCTGAGGAAGGGCATGAACACCAGCGCCATGGCCCAGGCCATGGCGCCCTGGGCGGTACGCACCGTGATGATGGCGTGGATCGCCGCGCTGATGCCGATCAGTTCGAGGACCAGGGCGATGTAGTGGAGATCGAGGGGCAGGGAAGGCACGCGGGCAGCTCTCGCTCCTGGGTGGATGTCAGAGGGGTTGGACCGCCCTGAGCACCACGAATTTCGGCGTGGCCGCGATCTGTTTGACACGCCTGAACAGCCGCTTGAGCTTGACGTGATAACCCAGGTGGCGATTGCCCACCAGCCAGAGTTCGCCCTGCTCGGTCAGCGCCGCCCGCGCCTGCTGGAACATGCGCCAGGCGAGGAAGTCGCCCACCACCTGCTGCTGGTGAAAGGGCGGATTGCACAGGATCAGCTCCAGCGACCGCGGCGGCTGGTCGGCCAGGCCATCGGCCGCGCGGATCGCCACCGGTCGCTCGCCGAAGGCCGCGCTCCAGTTCTCTCGCGCCGACTGCACCGCCATGTAGGACTCGTCCACCAGGGTGAATTGCGCCTCCGGATTGGCCAGGGCGCAGGCCAGCGCCAGCACGCCGTTGCCGCAACCGAGATCGGCCACCCGGGTCTGGCCCAGGCCCTGGGGCAGGTGTGGCAGGAAGGCACGGGTGCCGATGTCCAGGCCCTCGCGGCAGAAGACGTTGGCATGGTTGACCAGGGTCAGTGGCGGCGCATCCAGGCGATAGCGACTCGGGTAGGGCGAGGCCACCGCCGGTCGCGCCTCGGGGGTGGCGAAGAGCAGCCGCGCCTTCTTTACCGCCAGCGAAGCCTGCACCGGGCCGATATGCCGCTCCAGCAGGTCGCCGGCGGCGCGGGGCAGGTGCTTGAGCATGCCGGCGGCGATCACCCGGGCACCCGGCGCCAGCTGGCCGTGCAGGCGGATCAGCTGCTCTTCCAGCAACGCCAGGGTCTTGGGCACCCGCACCAGCACCAGATCGAAGGGACCGCTGATCGCCTCGCTGGCCGGGACGAAGGTTACCGCCTCGGCGGCGAGGCCGTTGCGCGCCAGGTTGGCCGCCAGCGCCAGGGCCGCCAGGTGCGAGTCGCCACTGGAGGTCACCTGGGCATGAGCGGCGAGACTGGCGGCCAGGGCGCCGAAGCCGTCGTTGAGCACCAGCACCCGGGCGGACGGGGCCAGGCCCTCCTCGGCGACCTGCTGCAGCAGGTATTCGTCGGCGGCGTCGAAGGCCTGCAGGGGATCGTCGCGGCGCGGGGGCTGACGGTCGAGTTCGAGGGTGGCGAAGGGCGAGACGAGAGAAGGCATGGTTTCTGTCGGTGTTTATCGGCGGCTCACTGCGGGACAATGGCGCCAAGCAATCGGGAAAAAGAGGCCAGTATGACCGCCACCGAAGACAAGTTCACCCGCGAGACGATCACCGCCGTCTGGCCCTGGAGCGACAACCTCTTCAGCCTGAGGACCACCCGCGATCCGCGCTATCGCTTTCGCGCCGGCCAGTTCGCCCGGCTGGGCGTGCGCAAGGCCGATGGCGACATCGTCTGGCGGGCCTACTCCATGGTCTCGGCGCCCCACGACGACTTCCTCGAATTCTTTTCCATCGTGGTGCCGGGTGGCGCCTTCACCAGCGAACTGAGCCGCCTACGCGAGGGCGACGAACTGCTGATGGAAAAGCAGCCCTATGGCTATCTCACCCTGGAGCGCTTCGGCGGCGGTCGCGATCTCTGGCTGCTGGCCACCGGCACGGGCCTCGCGCCCTTCCTGTCGATGCTGCAGGAGCCCGATACCTGGGAGCGCTTCGAGCGCATCGTGCTGGTCTACAGCGTGCGCGAAGCCCGCGATCTGGCCTATCAGGAGGTCATCCGCGGTTACGGCGAGGTGGAGCACCTCGAAGGTCTCACCGACCGCCTGGTCTATGTTCCCGTGGTTACCCGCGAGGATCACCCCGGCGCCCTGCGTGGCCGCATCACCACCCTGATCGAGAACGGCGAGCTGGAACGCGCCGCCGGCGTCGAACTCTCGCCCGAGCACTCGCGCATCCTCATCTGCGGCAATCCGGAGATGGTCGACGACACCCGCCAGCTGCTCAAGACCCGCGATCTACAGCTGGCCCTGAGTCGCCGACCCGGGCAGGTGGCGGTGGAAAACTACTGGTAACAGGGGCCACCACCGGCGTCTTTACGTTTTCTTCACAATTGGAAAAGGTTGGGCCTTTAGCTTTGGCCCCACCTTGCTCTAGGATCGGAATTTCCAAGGCTACTTTCCGAGTCCCGATGAGCAGTGACAGATCCGAGCCGCCCCCGGCCCCCAGGCCAGGTGCGGCTGACACCCCCTACCGTCTTTCTTCCTCCGCGGCCGTTCGGCCCTCTATCGCGGAGGCATCCCGCTAATGGAATGGATCGCCGATCCCACCGCCTG
This sequence comes from Pseudomonas oryzihabitans NBRC 102199, assembly GCF_000730625.1. Classification (GTDB taxonomy): domain Bacteria; phylum Pseudomonadota; class Gammaproteobacteria; order Pseudomonadales; family Pseudomonadaceae; genus Chryseomonas; species Chryseomonas oryzihabitans. The sequence continues at coordinate 262,259 of NZ_BBIT01000013.1, forward strand.
GTTGGGACTCCTCACCCTGATCGTCCTGGAAATCGTCCTGGGCATCGACAACCTGGTGTTCATCGCCATCCTCGCCGACAAGCTGCCGCCCGCGCAGCGTGACAAGGCACGGGTGATCGGCCTGTCGCTGGCGCTGATCATGCGTCTGGGCCTCTTGGCCAGCATCTCCTGGATGGTGACCCTCACCGAGCCGCTGTTCGAGGTCTTCGGCAAGGCCTTCTCCGGCCGTGACCTCATCATGCTGTTCGGCGGTATCTTCCTGCTGTTCAAGGCCACCACCGAGTTGCACGAACGCATCGAGGGCCACACCCACAAGACCGGTGGCAATCGCGCCTACGCGGCCTTCTGGCCGGTGGTCGCGCAGATCGTGGTGCTTGACGCCGTGTTCTCGCTGGACGCCGTCATCACCGCCGTGGGCATGGTCGAGCACCTGAGCGTGATGATGATCGCCGTGATCATCTCCATCGGTCTGATGCTGGTGGCGAGCAAGCCGTTGACCGCCTTCGTCAACGCCCACCCCACGGTGATCATGCTGTGCCTGGGCTTCCTGATGATGATCGGTCTGAGCCTGACCGCCGAAGGCCTGGGCTTCCACATTCCCAAGGGCTACCTCTATGCCGCCATCGGCTTCTCGATCCTCATCGAGCTGGCCAACCAGGTGGTGCGCTGGAAGCGCAAGCGCCAGTTGCACGAGCGGCTCGGCATGCGCGAGCGGACCTCCCAGGCCGTGCTGCGGCTGCTGGGCGGTCGCCTGCGCGAAGACGAGGTGGACGAGGACATCGCCGAGCTGATGGAAGGCGAGAAGGGCGAAGGCCCGGTCTTCGATCGCCGCGAGCGCCTGATGATCAGCGGCGTGCTGCAACTGGGCGAGCGCCCGGTGCGCACGGTGATGACCGCCCGCGCCGACGTCGACATCCTCGATGCCGACGCCGCCCCGGAACGGCTGCGCGAGCAATTGCTGGCCTCGGCCCACTCGCGCCTGCCGCTGGTGGTCAACGGCAACATCGACGAACCCCTGGGCTATGTGCACAAGAAGGAGCTGTTCGCCGACATCCTGCAAGGCCAGTCGCCGGATCTGCGTGCCCGGGTGCGCACCCCCATCCACCTGCCGGCCCAGGCCACGGTACTGGGCGCTCTGGAACAGCTGCGCGCCGCCTCGACCCACGTGGCCTTCGTGGTCAATGAATTCGGTGGTTTCGAAGGCCTGTTGACCCTGACCGACATCCTCGAGGCCATCGCCGGCGAATTGCCGGATGCCAGCGAGGAGAGCCTGCCGGAACTGGAAAAGGTGGAGAACGGCTATCGCGCCAGCGGCGGCCTGAACCTGCATCCCCTGGCCCAGCGCACCGGTTTCCAGATCGCCGAAAACGAGGACTACCAGACCCTCGGCGGCCTGGTGGTGGACCTGCTGGGACGCCTGCCGGTGGCCGGTGATCGCCTGGAATACCAGGGCTGGCAGCTGACCGTGGAATCGGTCAAGGATCGGCGGATCGGCTGGATCCGCCTGGAGCGGCCCGCCTCCTAGCGAGGCGGGCGTTCTGTAAGCCTGTTCAAAGGCTGCGAGCTAGAGTCAAACAAGGCGAAAATGGCTGAGGAAGCGGAGTTTACAAGTGGTAAATGAGCATTCCGAAGCCATTTTCAACGCAGGTTGGCCGACGCGCAGCCGCCTTTGAAAGGCTTACAGCGGGTTGACCGGCGGTTCCTGCTTCACCACGGGAACCTCGGTCGCCTTGCTGTTCTGCTCCTTCAGCAGGTCGCGGATCTCGGTCAGCAGCACCTGGTCCTTGGTCGGACCGGCCGGGGCGGCATCCTGGTGCAGGCGCAGGCGGTTGAGAACCTTGATCGCCATGAAGATGGCGAAGGCGATGATCACGAAGTCGAAGATGGTCTGCAGGAACTTGCCGTAGGACATGACCACGGCTGGCTGGTCACCCACGGCGGCCCTCAGGGTGATCGCCAGTTGCGAGAAATCCACACCCCCCAGCAACAGACCCAGCGGCGGCGTGATGATGTCGGCCACGAAGGACGACACGATCTTGCCGAAAGCCGCGCCCAGGATGATGCCGACCGCCAGGTCGACCACGTTGCCTCTCATGGCGAATTTCTTGAACTCGGCAATGATGCTCATGCTGCACTCCTTTGGATGGTTTCGAAGAGACGATAGACGATTGTGCTCGCTTCGCTCGGGTTTGGAACCCTGCTAACGGTCTCCAGGTTCCCCGGAAGCGGCAAATCGCCGCGCGATCGGCAACTGGTCGCGGCTGTCGCACTTTGTCGAAGGGGCCGGGTCCACCCTTGTACGCCGAGGGCAGCAACCCTCGCGACCTCCACCTCTCGTCCCCAAGGAGCCCCTGATGGTTGCCAAACACGACCTGCACAAAGACTTTCCCGAGTACGCCGAGCAGCTGGACAGCCGTCCGCAGACCGATGCGGCCTTCGCCAAGCTGCTGGAAGACTACGCCAAGCTCGACCAGCAGATCCTCGATCTGGAGGAAGTGGAAGAATCCAGTGGCGACGAGGAACTGGGTCGCCTGCGCCGCGAGCGCGTCCTGCTCAAGGACAAGATCGCTCAGCAGCTGAAATACCCGTCCTAGCCGTACCGGGCTCGACCGGCAGCGTCGAGCCCTGCCTGGCGCGATTGGCAAGAGCCGCTGGCGTTGCCATCATGGCCTCCCAGGAGAGGAGCCGATGACCGACGAAGTGGCGATGTACCAGCAGTGGCACCTGTGGATCACCGAGGCGGCCGTGGAAGCCCAGCGCCGTCGCGTGCAGCTCGAATTCGCCGAATACAGCCGGTTGCTGGCCGACCTGCAACTGCTCGAACAGCAGCGCTGGCAACAGGCGTTGCCCGTCTGGTTGCGTGGCGAGGCGGAAATGGTGTCGACGCTCAAGCACTAGCGGCTGATCGGCGAACCCCCTGCAGAGCCTGATGACAGCGCGATGAACGACCAGCGGTGCCCGGCGGTCAATGGGTTACCCCAGGCTACTTTCGCGGGGTGAGCGAGGTTTATCCGGCCTACCTGGCCCTCTCAACGAGGATGTCCCCATGAAGCGTACCGCCCTGATCGCCCTGATGATGTTTGCCGCCGCCCCCGTATTCGCCAAGGATCTGTGCGCGGTCCAGCTGCAGAAGCTGGACGATGCCAGCAAGATGAAGACCAACATGATCGGCCCGGGCAGTTCCCAGGCCCAGCAGATCGCCGAATTCCGCAAGAACGCCATGGCTGCCCAGAAAGCCGGTGACGAGAAGAAGTGCATCGCGCAGGCCAACCAGGCCCTGACCATGCTGCGTCAGCCGGGTGGCGAGGGCAACTAAGGCCCAAGCCTGCCGTTCGAGAAAAGGCGCGCTCCCCCGCGGGAGTGCGCCTTTTTACTGTCTATGCATCCAGTCGTGTTATGCTGGAGGTCTTCCCTTCTCGACTGGAGAATTCCGCCATGGCCAAGGCCAAGCGTCTCTACGGCTGCACCGAATGCGGCGCCACCTTTCCCAAGTGGGCGGGCCAGTGCGGTGAGTGCGGCGCCTGGAACACCCTGGTGGAAACCGTCGTCGAGACCTCCGCTGTCCCTTCCGGACGCGCCGGCTGGGCCGGAGCCCAGGCGACCATCAAGACCCTGGCCGAGGTCAGCGTCGAGGAAACCCCGCGCTTCACCACCGATTCCACCGAACTCGACCGGGTGCTGGGTGGCGGCCTGGTGGATGGCTCCGTGGTGCTGATCGGCGGCGATCCCGGCATCGGCAAGTCCACCATCCTGCTGCAGACCCTCTGCCACCTGGCCGCGCGCATGCCGGCGCTCTATGTCACCGGCGAGGAATCCCAGCAGCAGGTGGCCATGCGTGCCCGCCGCCTGGGCCTGCCGGAAGACAAGCTCAAGGTCATGACCGAGACTTGCATCGAGTCCATCGTCGCCACCGCCCGCCAGGAAAAGCCGCGGGTCATGGTGATCGACTCCATCCAGACCATCTTCACCGAGCAGCTGCAGTCCGCGCCCGGCGGCGTGGCCCAGGTACGCGAGAGCGCAGCGCTGCTGGTGCGGTTCGCCAAGCAGACCGGCACCGCCATCTTCCTGGTGGGCCACGTCACCAAGGAAGGCGCCCTGGCCGGACCGCGGGTGCTGGAGCACATGGTCGACACCGTGCTCTATTTCGAGGGCGAATCCGACGGCCGCCTGCGCATGCTGAGAGCGGTCAAGAACCGCTTTGGCGCGGTCAACGAACTGGGCGTGTTCGGCATGACCGACAAGGGCCTCAAGGAGGTCTCCAACCCTTCGGCGATCTTTCTCAACCGGGCCCAGGAGGCGGTGGCCGGCAGCGTGGTCATGGCGACCTGGGAGGGCTCGCGGCCGATGCTGGTGGAGGTGCAGGCCCTGGTGGACACCAGTCACCTGGCCAATCCGCGGCGGGTCACCGTGGGCCTGGACCAGAATCGCCTGGCCATGCTGCTGGCGGTGCTGCACCGCCATGGCAGCATTCCCACCTACGATCAGGACGTCTTCATCAACGTGGTCGGCGGGGTCAAGGTGCTGGAGACGGCGGTGGACCTGGCGCTGATGTCGGCGGTGATCTCCAGCCTGAGGGACCGCGCCCTGCCGCACGACCTGCTGGTGTTCGGCGAGATCGGCCTGTCTGGTGAGATCCGCCCGGTGCCCAGTGGCCAGGAACGGCTCAAGGAGGCGGCCAAGCACGGCTTCAAGCGGGCCATCGTGCCCAAGGGTAATGCGCCCAAGGACCCGCCACCCGGCTTGCAGGTGGTCGCGGTGACGCGTCTGGAGCAGGCGCTGGATGCCCTGTTCGAATAGCCCTGGGCGGCTTTTGTAATATTTTTTAAAACTCTCGGCGGGGCAGGGTGGTCTATCAGGCGCTTCCATGACCCTGGATACCCGCCATGTCTCGTCTGCTCCCGCTTTCCGTATTCCTTGCCGGCTTCGCTACCAGTGCCCTGGTCCAGGCCGCCGATCCCAGCAGCTCCGCGCCGGCCAGTCTGGAGGTGGATCAGCTGGAGTGGCAGCACGCCGACGAAGGCAGCGTCTTCAACTGGGATCTGGAAGGCTGGGCCCTGGGCGGCGGCGCCAATCGCCTGGATTTTCGCAGCCAGGGCGAGCGTACCAACGGCCACACCGAGCAGGCCGAGGTGCAGGCGCTCTGGGGTCACGCCCTGGCCAAGGGCTGGGGCAGCGTGGCCGGCATCCGCCAGGATTTCAAACCCGGCTCGCCGCAGACCTGGGCAGCCCTGGGCATCCAGGAACACGATCCCGAGGATCTCGACATCGAGATCACCGCCTTCTTTGGCGAAAACAGCCAGACCGCCCTGCGCCTGGAAGCCGAATACGACTGGGCCCTGACCCAGCGGCTGATCCTCCAGCCCCACACCGAACTCAATTTCTACGGCCGCAACGACGAGTCCCGCGGCCAGGGCGCCGGTTTCGCCGAAAGCGAAGCCGGGCTGCGCCTGAGATACCAGGTGACCCCGGAGGTCGCGCCCTATGTCGGGGTGTCCTGGAACGCCACCCACGGCAACACCGCCGCCATGGCGCGGGAAGAGGGCGAAGACACCCACGACGCTCGCCTGGTGGTGGGTCTGCACCTGGAGTTCTAGGCCCGGTCCTACGGAAGACTTCGCCCTTCGCTTCGGACAGGCGCCCTCGCTCAGGGGGTAGGCAGAGGTGACCTGGCTGTTCTATCGCGGCCACGGGCCGCTCCTGCAGCGCTTTCCGTGTACCTGTAGGAGCGATCGCTAAGGCGCACCGGCATGGCCGCGATAGAGATCAAGCAGAGCAGTAGCGTGGAAAACGGCGCAGCCTTTTCCACTGGGCCTTCGCGGCGAGGGACACCCTCACCCCAACCCTCTCCCGAGGGGAGAGGGGGCTATCCGTGCAGGTGTTCATCTCCATCGGCTTCAGGATCGCGATCAGCTGTCTGCCTACACCTGTAGGAGCACCCCGCGACCGCGATAAGCCGCAATCGGCACAGACGATAGAGCGCTAGCCAGTACCGTCGACCCCAAGACCTAGGGCGAACCCAGCGCCGCCAGTTCGCGTTCCAGCAGGGTTTCGTCGCCCAGGTTCAGCTCCACCAGGCGGCGCAGGTGGCTGATGGAATCCAGATCGATCTGGCGGCAGGCGAAGGCCAACTGCTCCGGGGTTTCCCGTACCAGCTCCACGTCCATGCTCACCTGGGCCTCGTCGTTCAGCAGGATGCGCAGCTGATAGGCCGCGCTCGGCTGGGCCGACCAGTCGGCAGGCCGCGCCAGCAGCACGCCCTTGAGCGAGATGTCGTCCACGGGCGCTGCCCACTGGCGCTCACCCTGGTGCAACTGGGCAGGGGCATCGAAGGTGAAGCGGGTAAAGCGGCGACGCTCGTTGGTGTCGTTCATGGAAGGGCTTCCTGAGGTTTCCTGATCACTGTAGACGACCGTGGCCGTCCCGTATCGACTGCGCCTGGAAGGGTAGCCGGCGGCGGCCGGTGGGGCCAGGACGAGAGGGCTCATTGGTCGCCAGGGGGCGAGCAGCGGCCCAATTCGTCAGACGTTGGAGGTGCCCTCCGGGCGCCAGCCGTACTCGCGCGCATGGCGGACCAGATCGGCCGGCTTCTGGATGTCCAGCTTGCGGCGGATGCTCAGGCGGTGGGTTTCCACCGTGCGCACGCTGAGCCCAAGCTGCTGGGCCATGGTCTTGTTGTTGAGGCCCTGGGCCATGAGCAGCAGCACCTGGCGCTCCCGCGGGGTGAGGTCGCCGTCACTGGTGCCCCCTTCGCCCAGGCGGGCCGCGATGGCGCTGCTGTAGAAGCGCCCGCCGACCGCCAGGGCTTCCACCGCGGCGATGATCTCCTCGGACGGCGCATCCTTGAGCACATAGCCGGCCGCGCCGACCCGCAACGAGGTGCTCACGTATTCGCGATTGTCGTACATGCTCAGGATCAGCACCCGGGCGCGCGGGGCGCGTTCGGCGATCAGGGCGGTCAGCTCCAGGCCGTTGATGTCCTTGAGGCCGATGTCCACCAGCAGGATGTCCGGATCGAGCCGCGCCAGCAGGTCGAGGGCTTCCGCACCACTGCCGGCCTCGCCGACCACGACGAAGCGCTCGATGGTGCCCAGCAGCGCCCGCACCCCGGCGCGGACCAGGGCATGGTCGTCGACCAGGAGGATGCGGATGGGCGTCATGTCGGGCTTTCCTCGTCGGCCGGGAGGTCCGAGCGTAGCAGAACCACGTCCAGGGTCGTGCCGCCGGGGCCGGACTGGATGGCGCAGCGACCGCCGAATAGCTCCACCCGCTCGCGGATGTTGCGCAGGCCGATGCCGCCGCTGAGATGTTCCACCTGGCCGGTATCGAAGCCCCGACCGTCGTCGTGCACGGTCAGGCAGATCCAGCGCCCGCGGCGCTGCAGGTCGATGACGACCTTGCGCGCCGCCGCGTGGCGCTCGATGTTGGTCAGGGCCTCCTGGACGATGCGGAACAGGGCGACGTCCATGTCGCCGCCGGCGGTGCTGTCGTCCAGGGTCTGCCGATAGTCCACGTCCAGGCCGCTGCGCTGGCGGAATTCCTCCACCAGCTGCCCGAGCGCCGCGGGCAGGCCGAGGGTATCCAGCAGCGAAGGGTGCAGGTCGTGGGAGATGCGGCGGATCTCGCCGATGGCGGCGGCCAGGCGCTGGGTGCCTTCGCGCAGGGTCTCGCCGGCGCTGGGCTTGCCGGTCCCCAGTTCGCGGCTGGCCAGTTCGAACTGGAACTTGATGGACACCAGCAGCTGGCTGATGCCGTCGTGCAATTCCCGCGACAGCCGCGATCTTTCCTCTTCCTGGGAGGTGATGAGTCTCTGGGTCAGCTGCTTGAGCTTGCGATCGGCCAGGCGGTGCTCGCTGACGTTGAGCGTCAGGCCGCCGGCGAACACCAGCAGCACCGCCACCAGGGCCACCCCGGCGCTGGCCAGCAGGGTGGTGCGGATGCCAGCGGCCACGTCGTGGCGCACCTGGGCGAGGGCGGCGTCCACGTCGTCCAGATAGAGGCCGGTGCCCAGCACCCAGCCCCAGCGCTGCAGCTGGGTCACGTAGGCGAGCTTTTCCGCCATCTGGCCGCTGGAGGGCTTCTGCCAGCCATAGCGCTGGAAGCCGTCGCCCTGGCTGGCACTGCGCAGCAGCGCCTGGATCACCAGCAGGCCGTTGCCGTCGGTGAGTTGCCAGAGATCCTGGCCGACCAGCTCGGGCTGGCGCGGGTGCATGAGATTGCGGCCATGCTGGTCGTAGACGAAGAAGTAGCCGTCGCTGCCGAAATTCAGGCTGGCCAGCAGCGCCAGTACCCTGGCCTTGGTCTCCTCGTCGTCGCGACCGCTGCCGTACAGCGGCTGGATGGCACTGACGCCCATCTCCACATAGTTGCGCAACTCGGTCTTCTTGCTGCCGAGGATGCTGTGTTCGAGCAGCCGTGCCTGCTGCTCGCCCAGGCGCTGGCTCTGTTCCAGGACCACCAGGCAGACCGCGGCCACCGCCAGCAGCAGCGGCAGCAGTCCGAGGGCGACCATCTTGTATTTGAGCTGCATCGGCACCTGTCCGGGCTGGCGGCTACGTAGAACTACGTAGCGGGCCTTGGGTAGTTCTGCGAATTTCGCTGTCGCGTCGAGCCGCCGATAGTAATATGGCTCCGCTGTGGGCTCTCACAATAACAAGTATCGCCGCGGCCACTGGTGCGCGGCAGGAGAACAAGCATGACCCGAATGGCCAGCCATCTTGCCTGGTTCGCCGTTGCCGTACTGGGCGCCTTCGCGCTGGGTACCGTGGCGCTGAGTCGAGGCGAAGCGATCAACGCCCTCTGGATCGTGGTCGCCGCCGTGGCGATCTACCTCGTTGCCTACCGCTACTACAGCCTGTTCATCGCCACCAAGGTGATGGGCCTGGACGCCAAAAGAGCCACGCCCGCCGTGCTCAACAACGACGGCCTGGACTACGTCCCCACCAACAAGCACATCCTCTTCGGCCACCACTTCGCTGCCATCGCCGGCGCTGGTCCGCTGGTAGGCCCGGTGCTCGCCGCCCAGATGGGCTATCTGCCCGGCACCCTCTGGCTGATCGCCGGGGTGGTCTTTGCCGGCGCGGTGCAGGACTTCATGATCCTGTTCCTCTCCACCCGCCGCAACGGCCGCTCTCTGGGCGACATGGTGCGCGAGGAGATGGGGCGCATCCCCGGCACCATCGCCCTGTTCGGCTGCTTCCTGATCATGATCATCATCCTCGCGGTGCTGGCGCTGATCGTGGTCAAGGCCCTGGCCGAGAGCCCGTGGGGCATGTTCACCGTGATCGCCACCCTGCCGATCGCCATGTTCATGGGCGTCTACATGAGATACATCCGCCCCGGGCGCATCGGCGAGATCTCGCTGATCGGCGTGGTACTGCTGCTGGCCTCCATCTGGGTGGGTGGCCTGGTCGCCGCCGATCCGGTCTGGGGTCCGGCCTTCACCTTCACCGGCGTGCAGATCACCTGGATGCTGATCGGCTACGGCTTCGTTGCCGCCGTGCTGCCGGTCTGGCTGGTGCTGGCCCCGCGTGACTACCTGTCCACCTTCCTCAAGATCGGCACCATCATCGCCCTGGCCATCGGCATCCTGGTGACCATGCCGATGCTGAAAATGCCGGCCCTGACCCAGTTCGTCGACGGCACCGGTCCGGTGTGGAAGGGCACCCTGTTCCCCTTCCTGTTCATCACCATCGCCTGCGGCGCGGTGTCCGGCTTCCATGCCCTGATCAGCTCGGGCACCACCCCCAAGCTGATCGCCAAGGAAACCCATGCCCGCTACATCGGCTACGGCGCCATGCTGATGGAGTCCTTTGTCGCCATCATGGCCATGGTCGCCGCCTCGGTGATCGAGCCGGGCGTCTACTTCGCCATGAACAGCCCGGCCGCCGTGGTCGGCGCCGACGTGGTGTCGGTGGCCGCCAAGATCAGCACCTGGGGCTTCGTGGTGACGCCCGAGATGCTGCAGGCCACCGCCACCGAGATCGGCGAGCACACCATCCTGGCCCGTGCCGGTGGTGCGCCGACCCTGGCGGTGGGCATCGCCCAGATCATGCACAACGTGCTGCCGGGCGAGAACACCATGGCCTTCTGGTACCACTTCGCCATCCTGTTCGAGGCGCTGTTCATCCTGACTGCGGTGGACGCCGGCACCCGCGCCGGACGCTTCATGCTGCAGGACCTGCTGGGCAGCTTCGTACCGGCGCTGAAGCGCACCGACTCCTGGACTGCCAACGTCATCGGCACCGCCGGTTGCGTCGCCCTCTGGGGCTGGCTGCTGTACCAGGGCGTGGTCGATCCGCTGGGCGGCATCAACACCCTCTGGCCATTGTTCGGCATCTCCAACCAGATGCTCGCCGGTATCGCCCTGATGCTGGGCTCGGTGGTGCTGATCAAGATGAAGCGCCAGCGCTATGTCTGGGTGACCCTGGTGCCGGCGGTGTGGCTGCTGATCTGCACCACCACCGCCAGCCTGATCAAGCTGTTCGATTCGAATCCGGCGGTCGGCTTCCTGGCCCTGGCCAAGAAGTACAGCACCGCCATGGCCCAGGGCCAGGTGATCGCCCCGGCCAAGAGCATGGAGCAGATGCAGCACATCGTCTTCAACGCCTACACCAACGCCACCCTCTCGGTGCTGTTCCTGGTGGTGGTGATGAGCATCCTGTTCTTTTCCATCAAGGTCGGTCGCGCCGCCCTGGCCAAGCCCGAGCGCAGCGATCGCGAGACCCCGTTCCAGCCGGCCGCGGGCGTTTAAAGGAGAATCCCTATGTTCAATGACCTGGGTCGCATGGGTAAGTACCTGGGGCAGGCCGCCAAGATGCTGGTGGGCATGCCCGACTACGACACCTATGTCGAGCACATGCGCGGCAAGCACCCGGACCAGCCGGTGATGAGCTACGAAGCCTTCTTCCGCGAGCGCCAGGAAGCGCGTTACGGTGGCGGCAAGTCCGGCGCCATACGCTGCTGCTGACCCAGGGTCTCCTCCAGGCCGGGCCTCGAGCCCGGCCTCTTTCTGTCTGGAGTTGCCATGCACGAACCCATCCCCGTCACCGTCCTGACCGGCTTTCTCGGCGCCGGCAAGACCACCTTGCTCAAGCACATCCTGCAGGCCGAGCACGGCCTCAGGATCGCCGTGATCGAAAACGAATTCAGCGCCCTCGACGTCGACGGCGAATTGCTGGAAGACGCTGGCGCCGTACAACTGATGAAGGTCGCCAACGGCTGCGTCTGCTGCACCGGCAGCAAGGACCTGGCCTATGCCCTGACCGTGCTGCTGGAGCGGCTGGACAGCGGCGAACTGGATTTCGAGCGCCTGGTAGTGGAATGCACCGGTCTCGCCGATCCCGGTCCGGTGGCCCAGACCTTCTTTACCGACGACCTGCTGCGCGAGCGCTATCTGCTCGATGGGGTGCTGACCCTGGTGGACGCCGTCCACGCCAGCGAGCAACTGAGCGATCCGCTGCTGCAGGCGCAGATCGGTTTCGCCGACCGCCTGCTGCTGACCAAGCTCGACCTGGCCGAGCCGGCCGCCGTCGAGGCGCTGGAGAATCGCCTGCAGCGCATCAATCGCCGTGCGCCCATCCGCCATGTCGATCATGGCCGCATCGAGCTGGCCGAATTGCTGGACATCCGCGGTTTCAACCTGCACGACGAAGACCTGGCGCCGCCCACGCTGTTTCGCCCGCTGCGCCCGGTGTCGGAAGCCGTCAGCCTCACCGAGCGCATCCAGTCCATCGCCATCCGCGAGTCGCGCCCCTACGATCAGGACAAGATCGGCAAGGTCATGGAGATGCTGCTCGACACCCTTGGCTGCGACCTGCTGCGCTACAAGGGGCTGCTCAATATCGCCGGCGAGGAGCGCCGCCTGCTGTTCCAGGGCGTGCAGCAGATCTATGCCGCCGACTGGGAGCGTGACTGGCTGGCCGACGAGGAACGCGAAAGCCGCGTGGTGCTGATCGGCATGGACCTGCCGGAAGAGCGCATCCGCGCCGCCTTCGAGCGGGCGGTGGCACGCACCTGAGGCGGGCTGGATCGTTAGCAACAAAATCAGGACGGATAGCGCCGCGGGGCGCAGAATCCCAGAGCGCCTTCGATACGGGCTTCAGCGATCCGGGCGTCCGGCCATGCCTGAGCGCGGTGTCGGCGCCAATGGGGTGGCGGCAACCCGGTCAATGACGCCGGACGAGGCGTAGCGCCACCGAACGAAATATCCCTCACCGAGGACGCTCTGCATGCTCCTGCTATGGCAAGCCCTGGCCACCGGTGGCCTGATCCTGCTGGGCGCCTTGCTGATCGATCACCTGTTGCCGCACCGGGAGACGCGCGCGCGCCGCTGGGCGCGGCGCATCGCCCTGGTCGTCATGGGCAGTCTGGCCGGCATCGCCGGGCGGCTGTTGGTGGGCTGGCCCTAGGCGTCGCCGTCCGCGGCAGGCGCCTTGGGCGCGGCGCGACTGGCCAGGCGTTCCAAAGCCGCCTTGAGCTTGGGATCGCGGATGCCGGCGGCCACGTCGCGCAGGCTGTCGGCGCCCACCTGACTGACCTGGCGCACCGGCCGGACCCGGGTGGCGACGCCGGGACTCGGCTGCATCTTGAATTGCAGGCGCATCAGGCCGGCGAATTCCGGCGCCTGCTGCAGCAGTCTGAGCAGGCGGCGCTGCTGGTAACGCAGTCGCGTCGCCCAGTGGGCGTCGTTGACTACCAGCAGCAGGGTGCCCTCGCGCCAGCTGGCCACCCGGCAGTGGGGGCGGGCAGCCGGTTGCAGCTGTTCTTCCAGCAACTGTTGCAGGCGCCCCAGTCGCTCGGCTTCGCGAAACAGCGACTTGAGCGGTTTGGCCTGGCGCAGCAGGGCAGCGGGAGCGACGGCGGAGAGAGGGCGAAAGGCCATGCGCAGGACTCGCGATGGGCGAAGAGAAGACGCCGATGGTAACAGATCGCTCTGGCGTCCTGGCGGCTGGGGGCCCGTCGTTCTTTCCTCATCGGCATTTCCGAGTAGAATGCCCGATTACCATCGCGGGACACCGCGGGTCTCAACCCCCGCGCCCAGGCGTCTGGCCAGGCTCTGCAGAGGCCTTGCCGCCCGTTTCGCTCCCCTCATTCCAGCGGAAGAATTCCAGTCGATATGTTTGCGCCTTTGTTGAAGAAATTCTTTGGAAGCAAGAACGAACGAGATGTCAAACGCCTAGGCAAGGTCGTGGTGGCCACCAATGCGTTGGAATCCCAGATTGCCTCCTTGAGCGACGAGCAACTGCGCGCCAAGACCGAGGAATTCAAGCAGCGCGTGGCCAAGGGCGAGTCCCTCGATGCCCTGATGCCGGAAGCCTTCGCCGTGGTCCGCGAGGCCGGCAAGCGCGTCATGGGCATGCGCCACTTCGACGTCCAGCTGATCGGTGGCGCGGCGCTGCACGAAGGCAAGATCGCCGAGATGCGCACCGGTGAGGGCAAGACCCTGGTGGGTACCCTGCCGGTCTACCTCAATGCGCTGTCCGGCAAGGGCGTCCACGTGGTCACGGTGAACGACTACCTGGCCCGCCGCGACGCCAACTGGATGCGGCCACTGTACGAATTCCTCGGCCTGTCGGTGGGCATCATCCTGCCGTTCCAGCCGCCGGAAGAGAAACGCGCCGCCTACGCCTCGGACATCACCTACGGCACCAACAACGAATTCGGCTTCGACTACCTGCGCGACAACATGGCCTTCAGCATGGCCGAGAAGTACCAGCGCGAGCTGAACTTCGCGGTGGTCGACGAGGTGGACTCCATCCTCATCGACGAAGCCCGGACCCCGCTGATCATCTCCGGTCAGGCCGAAGACAGCTCCGAGCTCTATCAGAAGATCAACCAGCTGATCCCGCGTCTGCAGCAGCACATCGAGGAAGAGGAAGGCAATCCGACCCAGGTCGGCCACTACACCATCGATGAAAAGACCCGCCAGGTGGAGATCACCGAGCTGGGTCACCAGTACATCGAGGAGATGCTCACCGAGGCCGGGCTGCTGGCCGAGGGCGAGAGCCTCTACTCGGCGCACAACCTGGGCCTGCTGACCCACGTGTTCGCCGGTCTGCGCGCCCACACCCTGTTCCATCGCAACGTCGAGTACATCGTCCAGCAGGACCAGGTGCTGCTGATCGACGAGCACACCGGCCGGACCATGCCGGGTCGCCGCCTTTCCGAAGGCCTGCACCAGGCCATCGAGGCCAAGGAAGGACTGCCGATCCAGCCCGAGAGCCAGACCCTGGCCTCGACCACCTTCCAGAACTACTTCCGCCTCTACAACAAGCTCGGTGGCATGACCGGCACCGCCGACACCGAGGCCTTCGAATTCCGCCAGATCTACAACCTCGACGTGCTGGTCATCCCGACCCACCGCGAGATCGCCCGTAAGGACTTCAACGACCTGGTCTACCTGACCCAGGCCGAGAAGTACCAGGCCATCATCGAGGACGTGAAGCAGTGCCAGGCCGAAGGCCGCCCGGTGCTGGTGGGTACCGCCTCCATCGAGAGCTCCGAGTACGTCGACCAGCTGCTGACCCAGGCCGGCATCGAGCACAAGGTGCTCAACGCCAAGTACCACGAACGCGAAGCCGAGATCATCGCCCAGGCCGGGCGTCCGGGCGCCGTGACCATCGCCACCAACATGGCCGGTCGCGGTACCGACATCCTGCTCGGCGGCAACTGGGAAGTGGAAGTCGCGGCCCTGGAGAATCCTTCCGAGGAGCAGATTGCCGCGATCAAGGCCGCCTGGCAGGCGCGCCACAAGCAGGTCATCGACGCCGGCGGCCTGCACGTGATCGCCTCCGAACGCCACGAATCCCGCCGGATCGACAACCAGCTGCGCGGCCGTGCCGGTCGCCAGGGCGACCCGGGTTCCAGCCGCTTCTACCTGTCGCTGGAAGACAGCCTGATGCGCATCTTCGCCTCCGACCGGGTGAAGAACTTCATGAAGGCCCTGGGCATGCAGGGCGGCGAGGCCATCGAGCACCGCATGGTCACCAACGCCATCGAAAAGGCGCAGCGCAAGGTCGAAGGCCGCAACTTCGACATCCGCAAGCAGTTGCTGGAATACGATGACGTGGCCAACGAGCAGCGCAAGGTGATCTATCACATGCGCGATACCCTGCTGGCCAACGAAGACGTCGGCGACACCATCAAGGGCTTCCGCGAGGAAACCCTGACCCAGGTGATCAACGAACACATCCCCCCGCAATCGCTGCCCGAGCAGTGGGACATCCCCGGCCTGGAGGCCGAGCTGTACAGCGTCTTCGGCCTGCAACTGCCCATCGGCCAGTGGCTGGACGAAGACGACAAGCTGTACGAGGACACCCTGCGGGTGAAGATCCTCGAGCAGCTCGAAGCCGCCTACATGGAAAAGGAAGACCTCGCCGGTCGCGAGGCCCTGCGCAACTTCGAGAAGCAGATGCTGCTGCGGGTGGTCGACGACCTCTGGAAGGACCACCTCACCACCATGGACCACCTGCGCCACGGTATCCATCTGCGCGGTTATGCCCAGAAGAACCCCAAGCAGGAATACAAGCGCGAGTCCTTCACCCTGTTCCAGGAGCTGCTGGACAGCATCAAGCGCGACACCATCCGCGTCCTGTCCCATGTCCAGGTGCGTCGCGAGGATCCGGCCGAGGAAGAGGAGCGCATGCGCCGCGAGGCCGAGGCCATGGCCGAGCGCATGCAGTTCCAGCATGCCGAGGCGCCTTCGCTGGTCGACCCCGAGGTGCTCGAGGACGAGCAGGGCGAAGACACCGTGGTGCCCTTGCAGCCCCAGCGCAATGACCAGAAGATCGGTCGCAACGAGCCGTGCCCCTGTGGTTCCGGCAAGAAGTACAAGCAGTGCCACGGCAAGCTCGATTGAGGGCCTGCCCAGGCAGTCGAGGCGACGGCAACCTGTCGGCATAGCCGCCGACAGGTTGTAAACTCCACCCGCTAGGCTGTTTGCGCCCCTTGCCCCGGCTGGGCGAGGCGAGCGCTGGAAGGCTGCTTTCCACGCCGCGACCGGTTTTCCGCTCGCGGCGTTTCCTTTTCTTTCACTGGAGTTTTCCCATGGCTGTCGGTCTCGGTCCGCTCTCCACGCTGCACCCGGTTCCCGGTTTCGAACTCGGTATCGCCTCTGCCGGCATCAAGCGCCCCGGGCGCAAGGATGTGGTGGTGATGCGCTGTGCCGAAGGCTCCAGCGTGGCCGGGGTCTTTACCCTGAACGCCTTCTGCGCGGCCCCGGTGATCATTGCCCGTCAGCGCTTCGCCGGCCCCGTGCGTTACCTGTTGACCAACACCGGCAATGCCAACGCCGGTACCGGACAGCCCGGCCTGGCCGCGGCCGAGCGCACCACCAAGACCCTGGCGACCCTGGCCAGCGTCGGCGAGGAGGCGGTACTGCCGTTCTCCACCGGCGTGATCGGCGAACCGCTGCCGGTGGAAAAGATCGAAGCCGCGCTGCCGGCCGCCCTGGCCGATCTGGCCGAGGACAACTGGGCCGCCGCCGCCACGGGCATCATGACCACCGATACCCTGCCCAAGGGCGCCAGCCGCCAGTTCCAGGTGGACGGCACCACCGTCACCGTGACCGGCATCAGCAAGGGCGCCGGCATGATCAAGCCGAACATGGCGACCATGCTCGGCTACGTGGCCACCGACGCCAAGGTCGCCCGGGGCCTGCTGCAGGATCTGCTGGCCGACGCCGCCAACCGCTCCTTCAACCGCATCACCATCGACGGCGACACCTCCACCAACGACTGCTGCATGCTGGTGGCCACCGGTCAGGCGGCCATGGCGGAGATCACCCAGCCCAACGGCGCGGCCTTCGAGCAGCTGCACGAGGCGGTGTTCGCGGTATTCGCCGAACTGGCCCAGGCCATCGTGCGTGACGGCGAGGGTGCCACCAAGTTCGTCACCGTGCAGGTCAATGGCGGTGGCAATGCCCAGGAATGCCTGGACGTCGGCTACGCCGTGGCCCATTCGCCGCTGATCAAGACCGCGCTGTTCGCCTCCGATCCCAACTGGGGGCGCATCCTCGCCGCCGTCGGCCGGGCCGGCGTGCCCCAGCTGGACGTCAGCCTGATCGACGTCTTCCTGGGTGGCGTGCAGATCTGCCAGCAGGGCGGTCGCGCGGCCACCTATACGGAAGAGCAGGGCGCGCGGGTCATGGCCCAGGCCGAGATCGAGATCCGCATCGAGCTGGGTCGCGGCAGCCACAGCGAGACCATCTGGACCACCGACCTCTCCCACGACTATGTGAAGATCAACGCCGAGTACCGTACCTGACGGCTACCCGACGCCTTGGCGTCCGCTCCGGCGGGCGCCTGCGGCGGTCCTCGCGGGCCGCATCGTTTCGAGGAATCCCCGCATGTCCCAGCTGCAACTCGTGATCGGCAACAAGAATTTCTCCTCCTGGTCGTTGCGGGCCTGGCTGGCCATGGAGCTCAGCGGCGCCGCCTTTGAAGAGGTGTCGATCCCGCTCTATGCGCCCAACAGCCGCGCCTTGCTCAAGGCCCAGTCGCCCACCGGCAAGGTGCCGGTGCTCAAGCTGGCCGAGGGCACCATCTGGGATTCCCTGGCCATCGTCGAATACCTCGCCGAGGCCTATCCCGACGCCGGGCTGTGGCCCGCCGAGACGCTGGCCCGCGCCCATGCCCGGGCGCTGTGCGCCGAGATGCACAGCGGCTTCCTGGCCTTGCGCCGCGAGCTGCCCATGGATCTGCGTCGCCGCCAGCGGTTGAAGTCGACCACCGCCGAGGCGGTGGAAGACATCCAGCGCATCCAGCGCCTGTGGCGCGAATGCCGCGAACGCTACGGCCAGCAGGGTCCCTATCTGTTCGGTACGCCGACCATCGCCGATGCCTTCTATGCCCCGGTCGCCAGTCGCTTCCGCAGTTACGGGGTGGAACTGTCGGCCGAGGCGGCCGCCTATGTCGAAACCATCTACGCCTGGCCGGCCTTCCAGCGCTGGCTGGCGGAGGCCGAAACCGAGGAGCAGAGCGCATGACTCGTCTGCATGTCGTCGCCGCGGTGATCCGCGACCCCCAGGGCCGGATCCTCATCGCCCAGCGCCCGGCGCACAAGCACCAGGGCGGTCTCTGGGAATTCCCCGGAGGCAAGGTCGAGGCCGGTGAGGCCCCGGCCGCGGCCCTGGCCCGCGAACTGGCCGAGGAGCTGGGCATCCAGGTCACAAGGGCGCGGCCGCTGCTACAGGTGCGCCACGACTATCCCGACCAGGCGGTACTGCTGGATGTCTGGCAGGTGGACGCCTTCACCGGTGACGCCCATGGCGCCGAAGGCCAGCCCTTGGCCTGGGTCGCGCCTCGCGAACTGGCCGACTACGACTTCCCGGCGGCCAACCGGCTCATCGTCCAGGCGGCGCGGCTGCCCGAGCGCTACCTCATCACCCCCGGCGAGCTGACCACCGCGGAATTGCTCAATGGCCTGCACCGGGCGCTGGACAGCGGCATCCGCCTGGTCCAGCTGCGCACGCCGGACAACTTCGATCCCCAGTACCGCGACCTGGCCGGCGACGTCCAGGGCCTCTGCACCGGCCGCGCCCAGTTGATGCTCAAGGGGCCGCTGGAGTGGCTGGGGGATTTTCCCGCGGCTGGCTGGCACCTGACCGCCGAGCAGTTGCGCCGCTATGCGCCCAATGGCCGGCCTTTTCCAGAGCACCGTCTGCTGGCGGCTTCCTGCCATGACGCCGAGGAACTGGCCCTGGCCCAGCAGATGGGCGTGGACTTCGTCACCCTGTCGCCGGTGATGCCCACCGCCAGCCACCCCGGCGCCCCGACCCTGGGCTGGGTCAAGGCCCAGCAGCTGCTGGCCGACTGCAATCTGCCGGCCTATCTGCTGGGCGGGCTGGGCGAGGACGACCTCACCAGCGCCTGGCAGGCCGGCGCCCAGGGCGTGGCGGCAATCCGGGCGTTCTGGCCTGGGGGCGTTTGAGACAAATGGTGTAATCCAATCGCGGCCATGCCGGTGCGCCGTAGCGACCGCTCCTACAGGGGCACCGAACACCTGTAGGAGCGGCCGCATCGGCGGACCGCCATGGCCGCGATATCGGCACAAAAAAAGCCCGCCAACCGGCGGGCTTTTTTATCCACGGAAAAACCTACAGCCGCGGATAGTCGATGTAGCCGACCGGGCCCTTGCTGTAGAAGGTGTCCGGGTGCGGCTCGTTCAGCGCGGCGTCTTGTTCCAGGCGTTGCGGCAGGTCCGGGTTGGCGATGAAGGGCACGCCAAAGGCCACGGCATCGGCCTTGCCTTCGTCCAGCCAGGCATTGGCCTTGGCCTTGTCGAATTTCTCGTTGGCGATGTAGACGCCACCGAAGGCCGCCTTGAGGTCCGGGCCAAGGCTGTCGCTGCCGGCCGCTTCGCGGATGCAGATGAAGGCGACCTGGCGCTGCCCCAGCTCGCGGGCGACATGGCCAAAGGTGGCGGTGGGGTCGTTGTCGCCCATGGTGTGCATGTCGCCACGGGTGGACAGATGCACGCCGACGCGATCGGCGCCCCAGACGTCGATGCAGGCATCGGTCACTTCCAGCAGCAGCCGAGCGCGATTCTCGATGGAGCCGCCGTAGTTGTCGGTGCGCTGGTTGGTGTCGCTCTGCAGGAACTGGTCGAGCAGATAGCCATTGGCCCCATGGACCTCGACGCCGTCGAAGCCGGCGCGCTTGGCGTTCTCGGCGCCATGGCGATAGGCGGCGACGATGCCGGGGATCTCGGCGGTTTCCAGCGCCCGCGGGGTGACATAGTCACGCTTAGGGCGCAGCAGGCTGACGTGCCCCTGGGCGGCGATGGCGCTCGGCGCCACCGGCAGTTCGCCGTCGAGATAGCTGGGATCGGAGATGCGGCCCACGTGCCAGAGTTGCAGCACGATGCGGCCACCGGCCTTGTGCACGGCGGTGGTGACGCGCTGCCAGCCGGCCACCTGCTCGTCGGACCAGATGCCGGGGGTGTCGGGATAGCCCACTCCCATGGGGTCCACCGAGGTGGCCTCGGTGATGATCAGGCCGGCGGATGCGCGTTGCACGTAGTACTCGACCATCAGGTCGCCCGGGACCCGACCCGGTTCGGCGCGGCAACGGGTGAGGGGCGCCATGATGACGCGGTTGGGCAGTTCCAGGGCGCCGATCTTGATCGGGTCGAACAGCTGAGTCATGGCTAGCTCTCTTGATTAGCTGGCGGTCGCCAGGCCGCTCTTGCGGGCCTGGCTGGCGGTCAGCAGGGTGGCGATAAGGGCCAGCAGGGCGAGCCCGCTGGCGGCGAGGGGTACCGCGGTAAGACCCAGGCCGTGGTCGATCACCAGGCCGCCGACCCAGGCGCCGAGGGCATTGCCCACGTTGAAGGCGCCGATGTTGAGGGTCGAGACCAGGTTCGGCGCGTCCTTGCCGAAGGTGACCACGTTTATCTGCAGGGCCGGCACGGCGGCGAAGGCGGCCGCGGCCCAGAGGAAGAGGGTGATCTCGGCGGGCAGGAAGGCCTGACCGGTCCAGCGCAGGGCGGCGGAGGTCAGGGCCAGGGCCACGAAGATGCCCACCAGGCTGGTGGCCAAGCGCCAGTCCGCCAGGCGACCGCCGATGAAGTTGCCCAGGGTCAGGCCCAGACCGATCAGCAGCAGGGTACCGGTGACGCCACGCGGCGAGACGCCGGTGACCTCCTGCAGCAGCGGCGCCACATAGGTGAAGAGGGCGAACATGGAGGCGGCGAAGAACACCGTCATCGACAGCGCCAGCCAGAAGCCTAGGCCGCGCAGGGCGAGCAATTCCCGGCGCAGGTCGGCGCGCGGCTGGTTGCGGTCGGCCGGCAGCACCCGCCAGAGACCGATCAGGGCGACCACGCCGATCGCCACCACCGCCCAGAAGGTCGAGCGCCAGCCGGCGGCCTGGCCGAGGGCGGTACCCAGGGGCACGCCCAGCACATTGGCGAGGGTCAGGCCGGTGAACATCAGGGCCACCGCCGAGGCGCGGCGATTTTCCGGGACCAGGCTCGCCGCCACGACCGCGCCGATGCCGAAGAAGGCGCCATGGCAGAGAGCGGTGACCACCCGCGCCAGCATCAGCATGTTGTAGCCGCTGGCAATGGCGCAGAGCAGATTGCCGACGATGAAGATGCCCATCAGCGCGAGGAGGGCGCGCTTGCGCGGCCAGTGGGCCGTGGCCAGTGCCATGAAGGGTGCGCCGACGGCCACGCCCAAGGCATAGCCAGTGACCAGCCAGCCGGCGCTGGGAATGGACACGCCGAGATCGGCGGCGACGTTGGGTAGCAGCCCCATGATGACGAATTCGGTGGTGCCGATGGCAAAAGCGCTCAGCGCCAGCACGATGAGAGAAGCGGGCATCAGGATTCCTTGCAGACTAGAGTTCGCGGGCGAGACGTTGCAGAAAGGCCTGGATGGCGGCCTCGTCGCGTTGGTAGAACACCCATTGGCCGATGCGCCGCGTGGTGACCAGGCCAGCCCGGGTCAACACCGCCAGGTGGGCCGAGACCGTGGACTGCGAGAGTCCGGCACGGGCTTCGATCTGTCCGGCGCAGACGCCCGTACCCAGGTCGTGTTCCTGGTGCGGGAAATACTGCCGGGGATCGCGCAGCCAGCCGAGGATCTGGCGGCGCAGGGGATTGGCCAGGGCTTTGAGGATCTCGTCCATCACGGTCGCATCGTCATATTGGGTTGTAACGAACCTTAGATCGCTAAAAATCGATATGCAAGCTATCCATCTTCGATTCTGCCTATCGCGGACTTAGAGGCTCACTATCGCGATAAGTGTCCGCGAGCGCCGCTTCGTTCAGTTGCGATTCAGATCACGCGGCTAGAATTGCCGGGTGCGGCCCCATTCGCCGCAATGGATTTC
This sequence comes from Pseudomonas oryzihabitans NBRC 102199, assembly GCF_000730625.1. Taxonomy (GTDB): domain Bacteria; phylum Pseudomonadota; class Gammaproteobacteria; order Pseudomonadales; family Pseudomonadaceae; genus Chryseomonas; species Chryseomonas oryzihabitans. The sequence goes on from NZ_BBIT01000013.1 coordinate 284,092, forward strand.
CAAGGAGCAAAGACATGGTGCTGCCCACCCGTATCCTTCTCGCCAGCCTGGCCCTGGCCACCCTGGCCGGATGCGCATCCCCCAATCCCTACGAAAACCAGGGTCAGGCCAGCGGTGGTACCTCCAAGACCGCCAAGTACGGTGGCCTGGGCGCCCTGGCCGGTGCCGTCGCCGGTGCCGCCATCGATCACAACCACCGCGGCAAGGGTGCGCTGATCGGCGCCGCCGCCGTGGGTGCGGCCGCCGCCGGTTACGGCTATTACGCCGATCGCCAGGAAGCCGAGTTGCGCCGGCAGATGGAAAACACCGGCGTCGAGGTGCAGCGCCAGGGCGACGACATCAAGCTGATCATGCCCGGCAACATCACCTTCGCCACCGATTCCGCCGATATCGCCAACAGCTTCTACAAGCCGCTGAACGATCTGGCCAATTCCTTCAAGCAATTCGATCAGAACAGCATCGAGATCGTCGGCTACACCGACAGCACCGGCAGCCGTGCCCACAACGTCGAGCTGTCCCAGCGCCGGGCGCAGAACGTTGCCGGCTACCTGACCGCCCAGGGCGTACCCGCGGCGCGCCTGAGCACCCGGGGCGCCGGTCCCGATGCACCCATCGCCAGCAACGCCACCGCCGATGGCCGCGCGCAGAATCGCCGTGTCGAGGTCAATCTGCGCCCCCTGCCCGGAGCCACCGGCACCCCCGCCCAGTAGCGACCGCTCGTCGCCGGCGACCGGCAGTTTCCGCGCCTTCGTGCAGCCTGGCGGAAACTGCTTTTTCATTTTGCGCTCTGATAGACGTCGCGAAGGGTCCCGCCTGCCAATCGGCAGGCGGCAGACCCCTGTCCGGCTGCTACCCTAGTAGGGTTGAGAGCGACGCGTCGCATAACGGTCACGACGGGAAGAGGTAGCCAGCCGCGCATGGCTGCTGCACGGCGGCAGAGGCCGCGGGGAGAAGAGGCTTGATGGAGTGCCCGTTGCCGCAGACAGAGCAAGGTCCGGTGTTGCTGGTGGTCGACGACCGCCTGGAGAATCTGCTCGCCATGCAGGCGGTACTGGAGGTCGGAAACTGGCGGGTGATCACGGCCGCTTCGGGTGAGCGTGCCCTGCAATACCTGCTGGACGAAACCGTGGATCTGGTGCTGCTCGACGTCCAGATGCCGATCATGGACGGCTTCGAGGTGGCGCGCATCATGCGCAGCAACCTGCGCACCCGCTTCACCCCGATCATCTTCGTCTCCGCCGAAGCCCACTCCTACGAATCGGTCCTGCGGGGCTATGCCACCGGCGCGGTCGACTATCTGCTCAAGCCGGTCGATCCCAATATCCTCAGGCACAAGGTGCGCTCGCTGCTCGATCACGAGCGCAATCGCCGCGAATTGCTGCAGGCCACCCAGCAGCTGGAACTGGCCAAGTCCTTCAGCGATTCGCTGCTCGACAATGCCGCCGAAGGCATCCTTACCGTCAACGAACAGGGTCGGGTGACCTTCGCCAACGCCGCCATCGCCCGCATGCTGAGATGCAGCGTCAGCGACCTGGTGCACGCCAATTTCCTCGACTTTCTCGAAGGCGGCAGCGGTCTCGACGACTGGCAGACCTCGCCCTTCATGGAGCACTACGACCGCCGCGAGACCTATCGCCTGCACGATGCCCGCCTGCGCACCAATCGTGGCGACAGCCTGCCGGTGGCGCTGTCCTGCGCGCCGCTGCCGCGCATGCAGCGGGCCATGGTCATCATCGCCCTGGACATGTCGCGCATGCGCGAGCTGCAGGACCAGCTGGAATCCCAGGCCGTCACCGATGCCCTGACCGGTCTGCTCAATCGCCGCGGCTTCAACCAGACGCTGGAAGCGGCGCTGGCGCGCAGCGGCCGCAACGGCAAGCGCATGGCGGTGCTCTACATCGATCTCGACGGCTTCAAGCGCATCAACGATTCCCTCGGTCACGAAGCCGGGGATCGGGTGCTGTGCATCGTCGCCGAGCAGCTCAAGAGCTGCATGCGGCCCTACGACATCCTGGCGCGCATGGGCGGTGACGAATTCACCGCGCTGCTCGATTCCCTGGAGCATCCGGAGGACGCTGCCCGCGTGGCCGAGAAGCTGCTGGAGCTGCTGGCCACGGTGCATCGCATCGACGGCATGGAAGTCAGCCTGGGCGCCAGCATCGGCATCGCCAGCTATCCCGACTGCGGCCATACCGTGGACGGCCTGCTGAGATCCGCCGACATCGCCATGTACGAGGCCAAGCGCGGCGGGCGCCAGCAATACCGCTTCTTCTCGCCGGACATGAACGGCCGCGCCCGTTCCCGGTTGATGCTCGAAGAAAGCGTGCGCAACGCCATCGACAACAAGGACTTCGTGCTCGCCTACCAGCCGCAGGTCTATCTGCGCGACGGCCGTCTCCGCGGCTTCGAGGCGCTGCTGCGCTGGGAGCACACGGTGGCCGGCAAGGTCTCGCCGAGCGTCTTCATCCCGCTGCTGGAAGAGACCCGGCTGATCAACCGCATCGGCGACTGGATCTTCCGCGAAGGCGCGACCAAGCTGCAGTCCCTGCAGGAAATCTATGGCGACGAATTGCTGCTGAGCATCAACCTCAGTCCGGTGCAGTTCGGCATGCCGCAACTGGCGGAAAGCCTGCGCCAGATCATCGAGACCCATGGGCTGCGACCCGAGCAGCTGGAAATCGAGGTGACCGAGTCGGCGCTGATGCACGACATCGACTACACCCGCGCCCAGCTGTCGCAACTGCGCGCCCTCGGCGTGCGCATCGCGGTGGACGACTTCGGCACCGGCTATTCCTCGCTGGCCTATCTGCGCCACTTCGAACTCGACACCCTCAAGATCGATCAGCTGTTCATCGCCAACATGCTGGATTCCTCCCGCGACGCCGCCATCGTCAGCACCATCCTCGAACTGGGTCGCAACCTGGATCTGGAGGTCATCGCCGAAGGGGTGGAGACCCTGGAACAGCGCGACTGGCTGATCGAGCACGGCTGCGAGATCATGCAGGGCTTCCTGGTCTCCCGGCCGCTGAGCGCCGAGGTGACCGGTCGCTTTCCCCAGCAGGTGGACTGGACCGCCCGACGCCCCGAGCCCACGCTCTAGGCGCGCTGACGGCCTGCTCCAGGGGCAGGCCCCTCCGTCCATCGGCGCAGGCCGTCGAGCAGGCGCCGCGCCAGAGCCGGCGGTGCTCCCCTGGCCAGCCAAACCACGCCTGCCACTGAACGAACCCCCGTCCGCGCCTTCTTATGCAATGGCCACAGGCACGGAGTAGGAAGCATGCGGGGCGCCGTCTTTCCATGGCGGGAAAACAACAGGTTCGAATTGCTGGTGGACGGCGGTCGGTTCTTTCCGGCCATGCTCGAATCCATCGCTGGCGCCAGCCGCCGGATCGATGTCGAACTCTATCTGGTGGAAGCCGGCAGTTGCTCCGAGCAGTTGCTCGTGGCCCTGACCGAAGCGGCCCGGCGCGGCGTCGCGGTGCGTTGCCTGTTCGATGGCTTCGGCACCCTGCGCATGGACGCCGGCTTGCGCCGCCAGCTGGAAGAGGCGGGCGCCGAGCTGCGCATCTTCAACCCCGTGCGCTTCGGTCACGGCTTGCACAACCTGCACCGCGACCATCGCAAGATCTTCATCATCGACGGCGAGGAGGCCTTCGTCGGTGGCAGCGGCGCGACCGATGACTTCTGGGATCCGGCCAAGAGCGACTGCAACTGGCACGAGGTGATGGTACGCATCCAGGGACCCCTGGTGGAGGACTGGCTGGCGCTGTTCGAACGGCAATGGGAAGCGGTGGGTCGCCGCCGCGCCTGGAAGCCACGCCCGCGGCGGGGTCGCGAGCGACCGCCACCGCCGCCTGCCGCCCAGGAAGGGCAGGGCCGGGTCGCCTATGCCGATGCCCGTCAGCACCGCGACATCCTGCAGGCGCTGATTCGCGCCCTGGTAGGCGGCCGCGAACGCATCTGGTTCGCTACCCCCTATTTCCTCCCGACTTGGCGCGTGCGCTGGGCCTTGCGACGGGCCGCGCGGCGTGGCGCCGACGTGCGGCTGCTGCTTACCGGTCGGCACACCGACAATCCACCGGTGCGTTTCGCCGGGCAGCGCTACTACCGCAGCCTGTTGCGCGCCGGTGTGCGCATCTACGAATACCAGCCGCGATTCATCCACGCCAAGATGGTCCTGGTGGACAACTGGGTCAGCGTCGGCTCCTGCAATTTCGATCACTGGAATCTGAGGTTCAACCTGGAGGCCAATGTCGAGGCGGTGGATCGCGGCCTGAGTCAGGCGGTGGCGGCCAGCTTCGTCAAGGATTTCGCCCAGAGTCGCGAGATCACCCTGGAATTCTGGCGCAGTCGGCCCTGGTGGCGGCGCGCACGCGAGTGGCTCTGGGGTTCGCTGGATCGCCTGGTGATCGGTGTACTGGGGCGCGGTTAGCAGCCCCGGGTGTCAGGTGCGGGTAACATAACCGATCCGGCGCTGTAGGCCGGACCCATCGTCCCGCGGACGAGGCCAGACGAGTAACGCCTTAGTGCAGACTTTAGATAAACACCGCTTCATCGGTCTGGAGTGGCTCAGGTTCCTGATGGGTTTCTATGTGGTCGTCTACCACACCATCCATTTCTATCCCGAGCGCAAGACCATCCCCCTGCTGGACGAGATCACCAGCATGGGCTTCTTCGCCACCAGTACCTTCTTCGTGCTCTCCGGCTTTCTGCTCGCCCACGTCTATTGCGGCCGCGGCAGCCTGCGCGAGCCGGCGCGCAGTTTCTGGGTCAAGCGTTTTGCCAACCTCTATCCGATCCACATCTTCGCCCTGTTGCTGGCGATGGCGGTGGTGACCTGGATCGGCAGTCTGGGGATTCCACCGGGCGCCGCCACGGCGAGCATCCGCTTCGTGGTGTTCGACACCAACGAGCCCCTGGCGCGGACCCATCCCGAATTGTTCCAGCACTTCATGAGCAACGCGGAGCTGGCCTTCAATGCCGTGCTGCAGCTGTTCATGCTGCAGGCCTGGAATCCCTACTACCTCACCTTCAACGCGCCGCTCTGGTCGATCTCGGCGCTGTTCTTCTTCTACCTGACCTTTCCCAAGCTGGCCCCGCGGCTGATGACCAGCGAGCGTCCCTGGCAGCTGTTGCTGCTGGTCTGGGTGCTCTATCTGATTCCGCCATTGCTGGTGATCCTGCACCAGAACTACGGCATGCCCTTTACCGGCCTGCTGCAGCGAGTGCCGCTGTTCCGGCTGCCGGAGTTTCTCGCCGGCATCCTGCTGTACGCCATCTTCCGTCGCCAGCACGCGCGGGGCTGGATACCCTCGGAGCGGCAGCGGCTGCTGCTGGCGAGCTACCTGATCCTGAGTTTCGCCCTGGGCACGGCGCTGTTCACCCATGGGCCCAAGTTCTGGTACTTCCTGTTCCACAACGGCCTGTTCCTGCCGTCGCAGCTGATCCTGGTCTATCTGGCCGCGCTGGCGCAGGAGCCGGCCAGCGAACGCATCCGCCACTGGTCGCCACGACTCGGCGGCGCGTCGCTGTCGATGTTCGCCCTGCACGTGCCCCTGTCGGGGATCTACATGACCCTGGAACAGCTGATCGGCGGCAATCTAAAGGCCTGCCTCAGTGGCGATCGCGAGGTCTGCATCGCCGCCGCCGGGGCCTATACCAACTCCATCGAGTGGTACTGGCTGTTCCTGCTGGCGGTGGTGGTGCTCTGCGTGCTGTTCCAGGAGCGGCTGGTGGTGCCGACCCGCAAGCGCATCCTCGCGGTGCTGCTGCCGCGCCTGGCGCCGCCGCAGCAGCCGCCCCAGGCTAGCGGCGGAAGCCTGCGGCCATGACGAAGAAACGGGCGTTCAGGGCCGCCAGCGGCTCGCGCAGCTGCTCCAGCTGATCGGCCGCACCGAATACCTCGAAGCGCTCCAGGGTGGCGATGGCCTGGGCCTGCTCCAGCAGATCGCCGACGTTGTCCAGGTGCGCCAGCAGCGCCTGGGCATCGCGATAGCCTTCGCGGCAACGCGCCGTGGTGCCGTCATAACAGAAGCCGTAGTAGAGGCAGCCGGGTTCGTTGCGGGTGCGCTCCAGCATGGCCTCGTCCAGGCGCTTGAAGGCTTCGAGCTGATCGGGCTGGACGGCGAAGACGGGGGCCAGGCTGCAGACGGAATCGCTGGGAAGAGTGGGCATGGGGGCTCCGGGGGCGGGGATGGTCTGCATGCGACCTCGGCCGGTCGGCAGTGCTCCCACCGGCTGACGGACGTGCGCCCAAAGAAAAAGCCCAGCACGGGGCTGGGCTTTTCTGTCGCGACGGGCGCTTAGATCTCGACGGCCAGGCTGTCGGCGATCTTCTTCTGCCATACCTGCGGACCGGTGATGTGCACCGACTCGCCACGGGTATCCACGGCCACGGTCACCGGCATGTCCTTCACCTCGAACTCATAGATGGCTTCCATCCCCAGTTCCGGGAAGGCCAGGACCTTGGCGCCCTTGATGGCCTGGGCCACCAGGTAGGCGGCGCCGCCGACGGCCATCAGGTAGACGGCCTTGTGGTCCTTGATCGCCTCGATGGCGATGGGGCCGCGCTCGGACTTGCCGATCATGCCCAGCAGACCGGTCTGGTCGAGGATCTGGCGGGTGAACTTGTCCATGCGGGTCGCCGTGGTGGGACCGGCCGGGCCGACCACCTCGTCGCCCACCGGATCGACCGGGCCGACGTAGTAGATGAAGCGGCCCTTGAGGTCCACCGGCAGCGGCTCGCCCTTGTTGAGCATGTCGACCATGCGCTTGTGGGCGGCATCGCGACCGGTCAGCATCTTGCCGTTGAGCAGCACGGTCTCGCCCGGCTGCCAGCTCTGCACCTCTTCCGGGGTCAGGGTGTCCAGGTTGACCCGACGGGCACTGGGACCGGCTTCCCAGACGATTTCCGGATAGGCGTCCAGCGGCGGGGCTTCCAGGCTGGCGGGGCCGGAGCCGTCGAGCACGAAGTGGGCGTGACGGGTGGCGGCGCAGTTGGGGATCATGCACACCGGCAGGGAGGCGGCGTGGGTCGGGTAGTCCTTGATCTTGACGTCCAGTACCGTGGTCAGGCCGCCCAGGCCCTGGGCACCGATGCCCAGCTGGTTGACCTTGTCGAAGATCTCCAGGCGCAGCTCTTCCAGGCGATTCTGCGGACCGCGGGCCTTCAGCTCATGGATGTCGATCTCGTCCATCAGCGATTCCTTGGCCAGCACCGCGGCCTTCTCGGCGGTCCCGCCGATGCCGATGCCCAGCATGCCCGGCGGGCACCAGCCGGCGCCCATGGTCGGCACGGTCTTGAGCACCCAGTCGACGATGGAGTCGGACGGGTTGAGCATGGCCATCTTCGACTTGTTCTCGGAGCCGCCGCCCTTGGCCGCAACGTCGATCTCCACGGTGTTGCCGGGGACGATCTGGTAGTGGATCACCGCCGGGGTGTTGTCCTTGGTGTTCTTGCGGGCACCGGCCGGGTCGGCCAGGATCGAGGCGCGCAGGACGTTTTCCGGCAGGTTGTAGGCGCGACGCACGCCTTCGTTGATCATCTCGTCCAGGCTCAGGGTGGCGCCGTCCCAGCGCACGTCCATGCCGACCTTGGCGAAGACGGTGACGATGCCGGTGTCCTGGCAGATCGGCCGGTGGCCGGTGGCGCACATCCGCGAGTTGATCAGGATCTGGGCGATGGAATCGCGCGCGGCGGCGGATTCTTCGCGCAGATAGGCCTCGTGCATGGCCTGGATGAAATCGACGGGGTGGTAATAGGAGATGAACTGCAGGGCGTCGGCAACGCTCTGGATCAGGTCATCCTGCTTGATCACGGTCATGTACGCGCTCCTCTTGGCGGTTTCTTGCGTCTCGGCCACGGGCGGTGGCGAGACGGGCGCGCAATTCGGGTCGCACGGACCGGGCCGCGAAGGAGCCCGATCGGAGGGGTGGCCTGACACACTGAGAGAGGCCCACCCGGCCAGGGCGGCCGACCCGAGAGCGGCGCGGCAGTATAGCCTTTAAGCGCCCGGACGGCACGCCACCTGGGTCGACGGTGGGCGATCAGCGCCTAGCGGCGATCCAGCGCCGCCGGATTGACCAGGTCGGTCGGGCGCTCACCGGTGAGGGCCGCGATCAGGTTGTTCACCGCGCGTTCGGCCATGGCGTAGCGGGTCTCGTGGGTGGCCGAGCCGATGTGCGGCAGGGTGACCACGTTGGGCAGTTCGAACAGCGGCGAGGCTTCCAGCGGCTCGCGGGTATAGACGTCCAGGCCGGCGCCGCGGATCTGGCCCTGACGCAGCGCCTCGATCAGCGCCGGCTCGTCGATGACCGGGCCGCGCGCCAGGTTGATCAGGATGGCGCTGGACTTCATCAGCCCCAGTTCGCGGGCGCCGATGAGGCCTTCGGTGGCGGTCGACAGGGGCACCACCAGGCAGACGAAGTCGGCTTCCTTGAGCAAGTCGTCCAGCTCGCGGCGCTGGGCCCCCATCTGCTCTTCCAGCTCGGGCTTGGCGCTGTTGGCGGTATAGAGGATCGGCATGTCGAAGCCGAAGTGGCCACGCTTGGCGATGGCCGCGCCGATGCGACCGGCGCCGACGATGCCCAGCGTACGGCCATGGATGTCGGTGCCGAAGTGTTCTTCGCCGATACCCTTGCGCCAGTGTCCGGCCTTGACGAAGGCGTCCAGCTCCGGCACCCGCCGGGCGGCGCTGACCAGCAGGGTGAAGCCGAGGTCGGCGGTGGTATCGGTGAGCACGTCCGGGGTATTGGTGAGCAGGATGCCGCGTTCGGTGAGGTAGTCCACGTCATAGCTGTCGTAGCCGACCGAGACGCTGGCGATGGCTTCCAGGGTCGTGGCCATTTCCAGCTCCTTCTCGCCCAGCTTGCGACTGGCGCCGATCAGGCCCTGGGCCTTGGCTGCGGAAGCGGCGAACAGGTCGATGTTGGCACTGGCGGGAATCACCTCGACGGAGAAATGTTCGCGCAAACGTTCCACCAGCGTTTCGGGCAGGCGGTTGAAGACCACTACGTGCTTCTTGCTCATCGATACCTCGGCGTGCGGAAAAGGATTAGGCCAGACCGGCCGCGGCGAAGCGCGGCCGCTCGGGATGTTGCCTGAGCAGCGGCTCGAGTCCCTCGCGGGTTGGCTCCTGGTTGAAGTCCAGACCGAGGGCCTCGCGGTGGATGCCGGTGGCCGCCAGCCAGAGACAGTCGATGCCCGCCGCCACCGCGCCGGGTACATCGGTCACCAGCGAGTCGCCGACGAACAGCAGACGCTTGGCGCCACGCTCGGCCAGGGCGCCTGCCGCGCAATGGAAGGCATAGGGATCGGGCTTGCCATACCAGGTGACCGCGCCTCCCAGGGCGGCGAAGCGATCGGCCAGCTTGCCGGCTGCATAGAAGGGTAGACCCCCGGACACCACGTTGCGATCCGGATTGGCGCAGAGAAAGGGCTTGTCCAGCGCCATGGCCAGGGGCGCGAAGCGCGCCTCCAGTTCGTCTTCCGGAAAGCTGCCGACGCCCAGGATGATGGCTGCCTGCGCGATGTCCTCGACAAAGCGCGCGCGGATTTCCGCAGGCCAGCCGACCTGGCCGGTGCCAGGGCCGGAGAGGTAGATGCCGCCTTCGCTGAAGGTTGGGTCCTGCTGAAAGGCATCGATGGCCAGCTGACCCGAGGTGGTGATGCCGGCGAAGAGCTCGCGCGGCACGCCCAGCTTGCCCAGTTCTTCGACCATGCCGTCCGCATCACGCGAGGCATTGCTGAGGAACCACACCGGCTTGCCTTCGGCGGCGCGGCGCTCCAGCCAGGCGCGAGCGCCGGGAAAGGTTTCGTAGCCGTCGATCAGCACGCCCCAGAGGTCGAGGATGAAGCCGTCGTAGGCGGCCAGGGCCTCGTCCAGTTGATCGAGGCGGAGCAGGGTGGGAGCGGTCATGCGGCGGATCCGATGGCGAAAGGGGAAACGACAAGCCTAACCGGTTTTGCCGAGCGGCTGCCGAAAACGCAGACACCGGCCGGAGCCGGTGTCTGTTCATTGCCGTACAGCGAGGCTTAGCGGGTCGACGCCTTGCCTGCCTTGGCGACTTCCAGGGCCTGGGTGTCGACGCGGCCGTAGATGTCTTCGAAGCGGACGATGTCGTCCTCGCCCAGGTAGCCACCGGACTGCACTTCGATCAGCTCCAGCGGTACCTTGCCGGGGTTGGCCAGGCGGTGCACGGAGGTCATCGGCAGGTAGGTGGACTGGTTTTCGGTCAGCAGGAAGACCTTGTCATCACAGGTGACCTCAGCGGTACCCGAGACCACGATCCAGTGCTCGGCACGGTGGTGGTGCATCTGCAGCGACAGCTGGGCGCCCGGCTTGACGGTGATGCGCTTGACCTGGAAACGCTGGCCCATGTCGATGGAGTCGTAGGAACCCCAGGGACGGAAGACTTCCTGGTGGGCCTTGACCTCGTTGCGGTTCTGCTTCTCGAGGGTGTTGACCAGCTTCTTGACGTCCTGGACCTTGTCCTTGTGGGCGATCATGACGGCGTCCTTGGTTTCCACCACGACCACGTCGTCCAGACCGACCAGGGTCACCAGCTTGCCGTTGCCGTGCACCAGGCAGTTGCGGCTGTCATGCAGGACGACGTCGCCCTTGATGACGTTGCCGTTGTTGTCCTTGGCATGCACGTCCCACAGCGCAGACCAGGAACCGACGTCGTTCCAGCCGGCGCTCATGGGCACCACGCAGGCGCGGGTGGTCTTTTCCATCACGGCGTAGTCGATGGAGTTGTCCGGGCAGACGGCGAAGGTGGCGGCATCGATGCTGATGTTGATGCCGTCGATGCTGCTGCGCTCCAGCGCCAGCAGGCAGGTGTCATAGATGTCGGTGTCGTGCTTCTTCAGCTCTTCCAGGAAACGGCTGGCGCGGAACAGGAAGATGCCGCTGTTCCAGCAGTAGTCGCCGGAAGCCACGTATTCGGTGGCGGTGACGGCATCGGGCTTCTCGACGAAGCGCTCGACGCGGGACACGCCCTGGGGCAGACCGTCGTTGGAGCCGGTCTTGATGTAGCCGTAGCCGGTTTCGGGCGCGGTGGCCGGGATACCGAACAGCACCATCTCGCCACGCTCGGCGGCGGCGGCGGCCTGTTGCAGGGCGGCCTTGAATTCGGCTTCGTCCTCGATCACGTGATCGGCGGGCAGCACCAGCATCAGGTCGTCCTTGCCGTCAGCGACCAGTTGCATGGCGGCGATGGCCACGGCCGGCGCGGTGTTGCGACCGAAGGGCTCCATGATCAGCGCTTGCGGCTTGCACTCGACGGCCTTGAGCTGCTCTTCCACCAGGTAACGGTGTTCGGCGTTGCAGACGATGATGGGGCAATCGATGCTGCCCTCGCAGCCCAGGCGATTGATGGTCTCCTGGAACATGGTCTGTTCGCTGGTCAGTGCCAGGAACTGCTTGGGGTAGAGCTTGCGCGAGAGGGGCCAGAGTCGCGAGCCGCTACCACCGGACAGGATGACGGGAATCATGGGCGTTACTCCTTCAGCGTCTGCTGATTTGTGGCCGCTGTCCCTGAGGTCGGGACGAAGCGTCCATGCTTCGAAAGATCAACCGGCCGACAGGTCGACCGGTACAAATTGAACGTGCGGACTGATTGCCTTTGGCCAGCATGACCCAGGGCAAGGACCAGACAAAGACAGAATCAAACGAAAGTGGTTCTCAGCGAATTTTCCTTTTTCCGGAAAGGCAGCGGTTTTGAGATGTCCGGCAACTTTTCGCGCCTGAAACGTCTCCGCTACGGGGCTGAAACCTTTTTTATTGGAGGGAGATGACAGTCTTTCACGGATGGCAGGCGTCGAATGTGACCCCCTAGCCAGTTCGATGGCCCGGTGTGCGGGCAATTGTGCCATCCGTCGATTCGCTCGGCTAATTCGGCGCCGCATCGCGCAGGAACACCAGCGTATCGGCCGAGGATCGCTCGCTCGAATAGCGATAACCCTGGTCGTCGAAGTCGCGCAGGTCGTCCACCGCGGTGACGCGCTGCTTGATCACGTGCCGCGCCATCAGGCCGCGGGCCTTCTTGGCATAGAAGCTGATGATCTTGTAGTCGCCATTCTTGAGATCACGAAACTCCACGTCCACGACCCGGGCCTGCAGGCGCGCGCGGCGTACCGCGCTGAAATACTCGTTCGAGGCCAGATTTAGCAGGACATCGTCACCCTGAGCCGCGAGATCCGCCTTGAGCCAGTCGCTGATGCGCTCGCCCCAGAAGGCGTAGAGGTCCTTGCCGCGTGCGTTGGCGAACTTGGTGCCCATCTCCAGGCGATAGGGTTGCATCAGGTCCAGCGGCCGCAACAGGCCATAGAGTCCGGAAAGCATGCGCAGGTGGCGCTGGGCGAAGTCGAAATCCTCTTCCTGGAAGTCTTCGGCGGCCAGGCCGGTGTAGACGTCGCCCTTGAAGGCCAGTAGCGCCTGCTTGGCATTCTCCGGTGTGAAGTCTGGGGTCCAGCTGCCGAAGCGGGCGACATTGAGGGTGGCGATCTTGTCGGACACCCCCATGAGCGCGGCGACCTCCGCCGGCGCGAGCTGCCGGAGTCCGTCGATCAGCTCACGGGAGTGCTCCAGGTATTGCGGCAGGGTATGGCGGGACGTGCTCGGCGGCGTGCTGTAGTCCAGCGTCTTGGCGGGTGAAATCACCATCAGCATCGGCTTGGCTCCTCTTGGCGAGGCGCCATTCTAGAAGCCTCCGCCGCTGGGCTCCAGTGGACCTTGCCGATGGGATCGATAGGTATTGACCACGCTCCCGGGGCGAGGTTGCCAGGCCAGGCAGCAGGAAATACCGGTCCGCGAAAAAAACCGCTTACCGCCAAAAAAAGCCTTTGTGCCTCAGACCTTTTGCGTTATTACCGAAGTGTCCGTCGCATCTCTCGGGTCCCGTGCCCTCATGTTGGCCGGTCCGTGAACCCGTTGCTGGAGCGACGGCACCTTTCGCAGCGGAGCGTCGTCTGGCGCTCCGTCGACAGGCTTGCGAGTCAAGCGTTTCTACGAGGTGACCGAGTATGGATGATCACGGACGTTCCCGCCCCACCCAGCCCACCCTCTATGTGCTCGACACCAACGTACTGATCCACGACCCCAACGCGCTGCTCAATTTCGAGGAGCACCACGTCGCCATTCCCATGACGGTCCTGGAGGAACTCGACAAGCTCAAGACCGGCAAGCACAACGTTGCCGCCGAATGCCGGCAGGCGATCCGCCTGATCGACAGCGTCCTCGCCGAATCCTCGCCCGAGGACGTCGAGCGGGGCGTACCCATCCCCCGCGGCAAGGGCGAGGCCAAGGGGCGGCTGTCCATCCTCATGGGGCGTCGCGCCGGGCCCATGGCCTGTCTGCCCGACGACATCAACGACAACCGCATCATCAACCAGCTCGTCGAATTGCGTACCCAGCATCCCCAGGAGCGGGTCGTGCTGGTGACCAAGGACATCAACATGCGCCTCAAGGCGCGGGGCTGCGGTATCGCCGCCGAGGACTACCAGACCGACCAGTTGCTCGACGACGTCTCCCTGCTGTCCCAGGGTTATCACAATCTGCCGGGATCCTTCTGGGACAACGTGAGCAAGGTGGAAAGCCGGCAGGAGCTGGGCCGGGTCTGGCACCGGGTGCAGCTGGCGGCCGAGATGCCGCCCTTCAATGTCAACGACTTCGTGCTCGACGAGCAGGGCTTCGTCGGCTGGGTCAAGGCGGTGCGCGATGGCGAGGTCATCCTGCTCGACATGCACCAGGAACCGCTGATGCACCAGGAAGCCTGGGGCCTCAAGCCACGTGACATCTATCAGGCGCTGGCGCTGTTCGCCCTGCTGGAGCCGGATATTCACCTGGTCAACCTGACCGGCGCGGCGGGTTCCGGCAAGACCATCCTGGCGCTGGCCGCGGCCATCGAACAGACCATGGTCACCAAGAGATACCGGCGGATCATCGCCACCCGCAGCGTCCAGGGCCTGGACGAGGACATCGGCTTCCTGCCCGGGACCGAGGCCGAGAAGATGGAGCCCTGGCTGGGCGCCATCACCGACAACCTCGAAGCCCTGCACATGGATGACCACAACCCCCACGGCAGCGTGGACTACATCCTCAGCAAGGTACCGCTGCAGTTCAAGTCGCTGAACTACATCCGCGGCCGCAGTTTCCAGCAGAGTCTGATCCTCATCGACGAATGCCAGAACCTCACCCCGCACCAGATGAAGACCATCATCACCCGTGCCGGCAGCGGCTCCAAGGTGATCTGCCTGGGTAACCTGGCGCAGATCGACACGCCCTACCTCTCGGCCACCAGCTCGGGACTCACCTATCTTTCCGAGCGCTTCAAGGGCTTCAACCACGGGGTGCACATCACCCTGCAGGGCGTGCCCCGTTCCGTCCTCGCCGAATACGCCGAGGCCCATCTGTAACTCCCCCGATCCCCGTCCGGCCACGGGCGGGGATCAAATCCCCAACCGCGGGTCTACAATGGCAGGTCTTTTCCAGGAGTCATGCCGTGCTGACCCATCTCGATTCCCAAGGCCGTGCCAACATGGTCGATGTCACCGACAAGCAGGTGACCTTCCGTGAAGCCACCGCCGAAGCCCGGGTGCGCATGCGTCCGGAAACCCTCGATCTGATCCAGAGCGGTGGCCATCCCAAGGGCGATGTCTTCGCCGTGGCCCGTATCGCCGGCATCCAGGCGGCCAAGAAGACCGCCGACCTCATCCCGCTCTGCCATCCGCTGATGCTGACCGGCGTCAAGGTCCAGCTGGCCGCCGAAGCGCCCGATGGGGTGCGGATCACCGCCACCTGCAAGCTGTCCGGCCAGACCGGGGTGGAAATGGAAGCCCTGACCGCCGCCAGCGTTGCGGCCCTGACCCTTTACGACATGTGCAAGGCGGTTGATCGGGGCATGACCATCGAGGCGGTGCGACTGCTGGAAAAGAGTGGCGGCAAGAGCGGTCATTTCCGCGCCGAGGAGCAACCGGCATGATCCGCGTGCAATTCTTCGCCCGCTATCGCGAGGTGCTGGGGCGTGCCGAAGAGACGCTGGCCTGGGAGCCTGAGCTGGCCACCGTTGGTGACCTGCGCGAGCACCTGGTCCAGCGCGGCGGCGGCTGGGCCGAGACCCTGGGTGAGCGGGGGCTGATGTGCGCGCGCAACGAAGAACTCTGTGGTCTGGCCGAGCCGCTGCGCGATGGCGACGAGGTCGCCTTCTTTCCCACCGTGACTGGAGGTTAGCCATGGCCATTCGTGTGCAGGCCGCGGCCTTCGATCCCGGCCAGGAACTCAATGCCCTGCATGCCGCCAACACGGGTATCGGTGCCGTGGTGGGTTTCGTGGGGTACGTGCGGGATTTCAACGACGGGCGCGACGTCGGCGGGCTGTTCCTCGAACACTTTCCCGGCATGACCGAAAAGGCCCTGGCGCGCATCGTCGAAGAGGCGAAGCAGCGCTGGCCGCTGCTCGGGGTCGATATCCTGCATCGCGTCGGTCGCCTGGAACCGGGCGAGCCCATCGTCTTCGTCGGCACCGCCAGCGCCCATCGCCAGGCCGCCTTCGACGCCTGCAATTTCGTGATGGACTATCTCAAGACCCGCGCACCCTTCTGGAAGAAGGAAGATACGGCCGAAGGCCCGCGCTGGGTGGAAGGCCGCGCCAGCGACCAGGATGCCGCGGGGCGTTGGGCGAAGGCCTGATGGGGTAGGGTAGAAA
Source organism: Pseudomonas oryzihabitans NBRC 102199 (assembly GCF_000730625.1). Lineage (GTDB taxonomy): Bacteria > Pseudomonadota > Gammaproteobacteria > Pseudomonadales > Pseudomonadaceae > Chryseomonas > Chryseomonas oryzihabitans. The sequence continues at coordinate 299,793 of NZ_BBIT01000013.1, forward strand.
ATTGCACGGCGGTTGCCATCAGGAGATTGGGCCGTTGGTGAATAGGGCTATGCCTTTATTCGTTTGCGAGACTGCCAACTGATCGGAGAGGGATATCCATGCTGGAACTGGTCATCGTGTCGCTGGTATTCGTCGCGACGCTTTACAACGTTGTTCACCGGCATCTTAGCTTGAAGACAGGTGAGCTGACGGAGGGCCGCATAACGTATTTGGAGGGACGAAGTGCTGAACCTGGTTCTCGCCCCCTGATTACCTTCAGCTACACCGCTCAGGGACAACGGTTTCATAAGACCTATTATGAGACAGCAACGGGTGCGTTCAGCGGTGAGGCTCAACGTTTGGCTTGTACCTATCAGGTGGGCGATAAGGTGCCGGTTTGGTATTCGACCAAAGATCCTTCGCTATGCTGCCTTGGGGGACCACCGCGCAGGTGGTGGCAACCTTTTAAGGCTTGGATAACGCGCGTAGCCGGGCGATCGAAGGCCTGTTGAATCGCTATGTTGTAGTTGCCTGCTACAGATGCATTGAGCGGGTGTAGGAGAGGTTTTGTTTGTGGACCGGCATGGCCACGATAATTCAGGCGGCTATAGCAGTAGCCGCCTGAATAGGTCTGCCTCAGCGCTGCCGCGGGACCGACTTGAGCAATTCGGCCGGGGGCATTTCGCAGGAGATCTTGCGACCCAGCAAGGTCTCGATGGGCGGCAGGGCGAAGGCGTCGTCCTCGCCGGCGAAGCTGATCGAGGTGCCGCTGGCGCCAGCCCGACCGGTACGGCCGATGCGGTGCACGTAGTCGTCCGGATCTTCCGGCAGGGTGAAGTTGATCACGTGGCTGATGCCGTCGACGTGAATGCCGCGACCGGCCACGTCGGTGGCCACCAGCACGCGGATCTTGCCGGCGCGGAAGCCTTCCAGGGTCTTGATGCGCTTGTGCTGGGGCACGTCGCCGGACATCTGGGCGGCGCTAATGCCGTCCTTGGTCAGGCGTTCTTCGATGCGGCGCACCTCGTCACGCCGGTTGGCGAACACCATCACCCGCTCCCAGTTGTTCTGGGCCACCAGGTTGTAGAGCAGCTTGTATTTGTCGCTGGAAGAGACCGCATAGACGTGCTGCTCGACGGTATCGCTGGCCACGTTTTCCGGCTCGATCTCGACGATGGCCGGATCGGTGGTCCACTGCCGCGCCAGGTTCATCACGTCGTCGGTGAAGGTGGCGGAGAACAGCAGGGTCTGGCGTTCGCTCTTGGGCGGGGTCTGGCGGATGATCTGGCGAACCTGGGGAATAAAGCCCATGTCCAGCATGCGATCGGCCTCGTCCAGCACCATCACCTCGACCATGTCCAGGTGCACCTCGCCGCGCTGATTAAAGTCCAGCAGGCGGCCCGGGGTGGCAACCAGGATGTCGCAATAGCGCGCTTCGAGCTGCTTGAGCTGCTTGTCGAAGTCCATGCCGCCGACAAAACTCATGACGTTGAGACCGGTGTACTTGGCCAGGTCCAGGGCATCGTTGGCGATCTGCACCACCAGTTCACGGGTCGGCGCGATGATCAGTGCCCGCGGTTCGCCCATGTACCTTTCCTTGGGCGGCGGGGTGGTCAGCAACTGGGTGATCGTCGAGATCAGGAAGGCGGCGGTCTTGCCGGTACCGGTCTGGGCGCGACCGATGGCGTCTTTGCCCTTGAGGGTGAAGCCCAGCACCTGCGCCTGAATCGGCGTGCAATAGGGAAAGCCGAGGTCATGGATGCCGTGCATCAACCGCGGATCCAGCTTGAAATCGTGGAAACGGGTCTTGCCTTCCTGCGGCTCGACCACGAAGTCTTCCAGTTTCCAGGTATCGACCGGCTTGGGCTTGCGCGGGCTGCGTTCGCGACGCGGCTTGGCGGCTCTTTCCGCCTGCGCGCGGGGTTCCTGTTTTTCAGCCTGGGCGCGCGGCTCCTGGCTGCGCGGTTCGCCTGAGTTGCGCGGTTTGCGCGGCGCCCGCTCGGCCTGGGGCTCGGGCGCGATGGGTGCAGCAGAGGAGGGGGCGGCAGGAGCGACGCTGGGGGTAGCTTGGGGCGCAGGGGAGGGAGTCGGCTGAGCGACCTCCTGATCCTTGCCCAGAAATTTTTTGAGTGCCTTGAGCACGGAGGGTCTCGATCATCGAAAGCGGAATGAGACCGCAGTGTAAAGCAACCTACGTGCCCGGCAACAACTACCTGCCGAACGCAAGCGCAATCCGCTCAGCCGCTGATCCGATTGCGCCCGGCATCCTTGGCCTGGTAGAGCGACTTGTCCGCACGCCCTACCAGTTCATCCAGGGAGTCGGCCTTGCGCATCTGGGCCAGGCCGATGGACACGGTCACCCCCGGCAGCTTGCCGCAGGGCGAATAGAAGTCCTTGATCTCCGCCAGGCTCTGGCGCAGGCGCTCGGCGATGGCGATGGCTTCGTCGCGGTCGATCTCCGGCAGCAGGATGACGAACTCCTCGCCGCCATAGCGCGCCATGCTGTCCTTGGGTCTCAGCTGGTCGCGCAGGGTGTTGGCCACCAGGCACAGGGCGTAGTCGCCCGCCAGGTGCCCATGGGTGTCGTTGTAGCGCTTGAAGTGATCCACATCCAGCATCAGCAGGCTCAAGGGCTGCCGATTGAAGGCGCAACGGGTGCTCTCGCGCTCGAACAGCTGTTCGAGTCGCCGACGATTGAAGAGGCCGGTCAGGGTGTCGACGTTGGCATTGCGTTCGGTATCGACGATGAGCTGGTTGCCACGGCGCATCCGCTCGCAGAGGATGCCGAGCAGGTTGTGCATGGCTTTGGAGGAGCGCTCGATCAGTTCCAGCACCAGATCGCGGTGCAGGCAGAGCACCTGGGTGTCGGCCTCGGCGATGACGTGGGCGCTGGGTCGCTCGCTGTCCATGAAGCTGATCTCGCCCGAGCATTCGCCCGGACCCAGCAGATAGATGGGCGGATTGTCCGGCGAGCCCAGGTGGACCCGCAGGCGACCCTCTAGGATCAGATACATGTACTGGTTGAGCATGGCGGGCGAGAGCAGGCACTCGCCAGCGACCAGGCTGCGCGTGGCCGAGCGGGCGATCAGGGCTTCCAGCAGATGGGTCTCCACGCCCTTGAACAGGCGCAGGTCCTTCAGGGAATCGACCGGGACTTCGGCCAACCAGACCGACAAGGGGGCAGCCATCAAAGGATCACCCCGGGGACTGAAAGGAAAACTCGGGCCATAGCTGCTCCATGCACATCACGACCTTCAGGCACCCACACTGGACCGGATGGGTACCTCAAAGTTCGTTCGCTTTGCCCTTTCCAGGCCTCCCTTCGCGTCCAGATTCTGCAAATTGTCGACCGGTTTCCAAAAACGAAGCGGTCCGGCAATTCGCCCTTTATTTTCCGCCGAGACGTGCCAGCAGCCAGCCCTGGATGTCCTGGATCTCCGCGGGGATGACCTCGTGGCGCATGGGGTAGCTGTGCCAGAGCGCTTCCACGCCCGCGGCCACCAGCGCCTCGTAGGCGGCCCGCCCCAGGGCCAGGGGTACCACGTCGTCCTGCTCGCCGTGCAGGCACAGCACCGGGGTGGCCCCGCCCCGATTGACCTGGGCGTCCTCGAAGCTGGGCGCATAGGTCGACAGCGCCATGACGCCGCCCAGTGTCGGGCAGGCGGTGTTGTAGGCGGTGTGCAGGACCACGGCGCCGCCCTGGGAAAAGCCGGCCAGCACGATGCGTTCGGCCGCAATGCCCTGGGCCTGCTGGGTCTCGATCAGTGCCCGGACCGTGGCGGCCGAGGCGTCCAGCTGGGCGCGGTCGATGGCCCGGGCCGGATTCATGGCCAGGATGTCGTACCAGGACGGCATGGCCCAGCCGCCATTGATGGTGACCGCCTGGGTGGGCGCCTGGGGCAGGACGAATCGGGTCGACGTCAGGCTGCGCTGCAACAATTCGGCAACGGGTTCGAAGTCATGCTGGGTTGCACCCAGGCCATGCAACCAAATGACGCAGCTATCGGCGGTTCCGCTGGGCGATTCCAGCACAAGAGGCGAATTTTCCAAGGCTTTGCTCCAGTTTGGTGCCACTAAAAATGGGTGTGGTAACAGATGGTGCACAAAATGCGTGTCGCATTTTCGTAATTCTGTTGTTCGGATTTTTGCTCGAAGTCACGCGATTGCCGGGTTTGAGCGAAGTGAGCAGCTGTCGCATTCACTGGTCCGCAAATTGCCTCTTCTAGGCTGCGGCCAGGTAGTGCACTAACAGGTAACACTGACTCACTGCTTCGTCACGCCTTCCAGCGCGTCTCCTCCATCCCTTGATAGAGGACGCCCAGGGATCGGGTGGGCGAGTTACACGGCAATCAGGCGAGAGACATCGTGCTGCCGTGCGACTGGAAACGTAATTCATAAACAAAGTGGAGCTTATCGATGAAGATGGTGAAGTCTACCCTGGCAATTCTGACCACCGCCGCTGCTCTGGGCCTGTCCGGCATGGCTCATGCGGGCGCTACTCTGGATGCGGTGAAGAACAAGGGTTTCGTGCAATGCGGCGTCAGCGATGGCCTGCCGGGTTTCTCCTTCACCGACTCCAAGGGTGAATACAAGGGTATCGACGTGGACGTCTGCCGCGCCGTCGCCGCCGCCGTGTTCGGCGATGCTTCCAAGGTGCGTTTCACCCCCCTCACCGCCAAGGAGCGCTTCACCGCGCTGCAGTCCGGCGAGATCGACGTCCTGTCGCGCAACACTACCTGGACCAGCTCCCGCGATGGCGGCATGGGCCTGATGTTTACCGCCGTGACCTACTACGATGGCCAGGGCTTCCTGGTGAACAAGAAGCTGGGTGTGAAGAGCGCCAAGGAACTGGACGGTGCCACCGTGTGCATCCAGGCCGGTACCACCACCGAGCTGAACCTGGCTGACTACTTCCGCTCGAGCGGCATGAAGTTCACCCCCATCACCTACAGCACCTCCGACGAAAGCGCCAAATCCATGGAAGCCGGTCGTTGCGACGTGCTGACCTCCGACCAGTCGCAGCTGTACGCCCAGCGCATCAAGCTGGCCAAGCCCGACGACTACGTCGTATTGCCCGAGGTCATCTCCAAGGAACCCCTGGCTCCCGCCGTCCGTCGTGGCGACGAAGACTGGTTCACCATCGTCAAGTGGGCTCAGTTCGCCATGGTCAGCGCCGAGGAAATGGGCCTGACCTCCGCCAACGTGGAAGCCCAGGCCAAGGATTCCAAGAATCCTGACGTGCGTCGTCTGCTGGGTACCGATGGCGAATTCGGCAAGGACCTGAAGCTGCCGAAGGACTGGGCGCTGAACATCGTCAAGCAGGTCGGCAACTACGGCGAAGTCTTCGAACGTAACGTCGGCATGGGTTCCGATCTGAAGATCAAGCGTGGTCTCAACGCCCTGTGGAACGCAGGCGGCCTGCAGTACTCCCCGCCGGTCCGTTGATCTCGGCGCCCTAGTCGCCGACACCTTCCGGATGTGCAGATTCTCGCCCTGCAGCGCTGTTCGCGCTGCGGGGCGAGGATTTAATGAGGCTTCCAGTAGATGCAAAACGTTAGCAAAACCTCGCCACCAGTCCGTGGGTCGCTACTGACCGACCCTCAGGTGCGTTCGTGGCTGTTCCAGGTCGTCGCCGTAGTCGCCGTCGTGGCCTTCGGCTGGTTCCTGTTCAACAACACCCAGACCAACCTGTCTCACCGGGGGATCACCTCGGGCTTCGGCTTCCTCAACAACTCCGCCGGCTTCGGCATTCCCCAGCACCTGGTTCCCTATACCGAGGGTGACACCTACGGCCGGGTATTCCTGGTCGGTCTGCTCAACACCCTGCTGGTCTCGGTGATCGGCATCGTGCTGGCGACAATCATCGGCTTCACCGTGGGCGTGGCGCGGTTGTCCAACAACTGGCTGCTGCGCAAGGTCGCCACGGTCTATATCGAGATCTTCCGCAACATTCCGCCGTTGCTGCTGATCTTCTTCGTCTACTTCGCCGTCCTCGCGCCGCTGCCTGGCCCGCGCCAGAGTCTGAGCCTGGGTGACGCCTTCTTCGTCAACAACCGCGGCCTGTACATGCCGGCCCCGAGCGCCGATGCGGGCTTCATTCCGGGCCTGATCGCCTTTCTGATCGCCGTCGTGGCGAGCGTCGTGGTGTTCCGTTGGGCCCGCAAGCGTCGGCACGCCACCGGTGAACGTTTCCCGGTGCTGTGGACGATCCTGGCGCTGCTGATCGGCATTCCGCTGCTGGCGACCCTGGTGTTCGGCAAGCCGTTCCACTGGGAGCTGCCGGAGCTGCAAGGCTTCAACCTGCGCGGTGGCTGGGTGATCATTCCGGAACTGGTCTCCCTGGCGCTGGCCCTATCGGTCTATACCGCGGCCTTCATCGGCGAGACGGTACGGGGCGGTATCCAGGCGGTCAGCCATGGTCAAACCGAGGCAGCCAGCTCCCTGGGCCTGCGTCCCGGGTTGACCCTGCGGCTGGTGATCATTCCCCAGGCGCTGCGGGTGATCATTCCCCCGCTGACCAACCAGTACCTGAACCTGATGAAGAACTCCTCCCTGGGCGCCGCGGTGGGCTATCCGGAGATGGTGGCGCTGTTCGCCGGCACCACGCTGAACCAGACCGGCCAGGCCATCGAGACCATGGCCATCACCATGAGCGTGTACCTGGCCATCAGCATCAGCATCAGCATCCTGATGAACTGGTACAACAAGCGCATCGCGCTGATCGAGCGTTAAGGAGCGCGTATGAGTAACCAGACCCATACCTTCAAACCGGACCTGCCGCCGCCACCCTCCAGCGTCGGTGCCCTGGCCTGGATTCGTGGCAATTTGTTTTCCAGCGTCGGCAATACCCTGCTGACCCTGCTCGGCCTCTACCTGGTCTGGCTGATCGTGCCGCCGGTGGTGAACTGGGCCTTCCTCAATGCCACCTGGAGTGGCACGACCCGGTCCGATTGCGCGCCGGGCGGTGCCTGCTGGGTGTTCATCAAGGAACGCATCGGCCAGTTCATGTACGGCTTCTACCCGGAAGACCAGCGCTGGCGGTTCGACCTGACCGTGGTGCTGGCCGTGGTCGGCGCCATTCCGCTGTTCCTCGACAGCTTCAAGCACAAGGCTCGCTACGGCCTGTCCCTGCTGGTGATCTACCCGCTGGTGGCCTTCTGGCTGCTGTACGGTGGTCTGGGCCTGCGAGTGGTCCCCACCAGCGAGTGGGGCGGCCTGATGCTGACCATCGTCATCGCGGCGGTGGGCATCGTCGGCGCGCTGCCGCTGGGCATCCTGCTGGCCCTCGGCCGCCGCTCGAAGCTGCCGGCGATCAAGGTCATCTCGGTGACCATGATCGAGTTCTGGCGGGGCATCCCGCTGATCACGGTGCTCTTCCTGTCGTCGGTGATGCTGCCGCTGTTCCTGCCCGAGGGCATGAACCTCGACAAGCTGCTGCGCGCCATCGTCATGGTGATCATCTTCGAGGCGGCCTACATCGCCGAAGTGGTCCGCGGTGGCATGCAGGCCATTCCCAAGGGCCAGTACGAGGCCGCTGCCGCCATGGGCCTGGGCTACTGGCGCACCATGGGCCTGGTGATCCTGCCGCAGGCGCTCAAGCTGGTGATCCCGGGCATCGTCAACACCTTCATCGCGCTGTTCAAGGATTCGAGCCTGGTGATCATCATCGGCCTGTTCGACCTGCTCAACAGCATCAAGCGCGCCACCTCGGATCCGGCCTGGCTGGGCATGTCCACCGAGGGCTATGTGTTCGCCGCGCTGATCTACTGGGTTTTCTGTTTCGCCATGTCCAGCTACTCCGCTCGCCTGGAGCGCAAGCTGAACACCGGCCACAAGCGTTAGGAGTCATCAGATGAACGTAAGCAACAAGCAGCAGGTCGACAGCAGCAAGGTCATGATCCAGCTCAAGGACGTGAACAAGTGGTACGGCCAGTTCCACGTGCTCAAGGACATCAACCTGACCGTGACCCAGGGCGAGCGCATCGTGCTGTGCGGGCCGTCCGGCTCGGGCAAGTCCACCACCATCCGTTGCATCAACCGGCTGGAAGAACACCAGAAGGGCCAGATCATCGTCGATGGCACCGAGCTGACCAACGATCTCAAGCAGATCGAGACCATTCGCAGCGAAGTGGGCATGGTGTTCCAGCACTTCAACCTCTTCCCGCACCTGACCGTGCTGCAGAACTGCACCCTGGCCCCCATGTGGGTGCGCAAGATGCCGAAGAAGCAGGCCGAAGAAATCGCCATGCACTACCTGCAGCGGGTGCGCATTCCCGAGCAGGCCAACAAGTTTCCGGGCCAGCTGTCCGGCGGCCAGCAGCAGCGCGTGGCCATCGCCCGGGCGCTGTGCATGCAGCCGCGCATCATGCTGTTCGATGAGCCGACCTCGGCGCTCGACCCTGAGATGGTGAAGGAGGTGCTGGACACCATGATCGGTCTGGCCCAGGACGGCATGACCATGCTCTGCGTGACCCACGAGATGGGCTTCGCCCGCACCGTGGCCAACCGGGTGATCTTCATGGACAAGGGCGAAATCGTCGAACAGGCCGCCCCGGACCAGTTCTTCGACAACCCGCAGAACGAGCGTACCCGCCTGTTCCTCGGGCAGATCCTGCACTAAGCGCGGCCGGGGCGGAGACCTGTCCGCCCCGGTCGTCCTGCGAACCCAGTCACGGGCGTTCGGCGGGAAGGCGGGCAAAGGGCCGCAAGGCGCGGTATCCTCGACGTTTGGCGCCCGGTTTCCGGGGTCGGCGGTCAAGGTCCGCCTTGCCGTTCACCGGCTTCATTGTCGATTTCGTAGCGTATCGCCAGAACGGGCGGTGCGCTGGGCAGTCGAAGCCGTCATCATAGAGAGACGCCCGTGAACTCCATTTCCCATCCGCTCATGCTGACAAAAGCCAAGGCCTGGGGCGCCCATGCGGTGACCTCCAGTGGTGTGATCCTCGCGCTTCTGGCGCTGCTCGCTCTGGTCGACGGTCAACCCAAGGGTTGTCTGATGTGGCTGGGCATCGCCCTGCTCGTCGATGGTCTGGACGGCACCCTGGCGCGCAAGTTCGAAGTCAAGCGGGTACTGCCCCATTTCGACGGCTCGGCGCTGGACCTGGTGGTCGACTACCTGACCTATGTGTTCATTCCGGCCATCTTCATCTATCGCTTCGTGCCCTTGCCGCCGCATTTCGAACTGGTGGCGGTGGGCATCATCCTATTGTCGTCGCTGTTCTGTTTCTGCAATGTGAACATGAAGAGCGCCGACAACTATTTCGTTGGCTTTCCCGCGGCCTGGAACGTGGTAGCGCTGTATTTCTACGTACTAGACCTGGCGCCCTGGTTCAGCATGGCGGTGGTGCTGGTGCTGGCCGCCCTGACCCTGACCCGGGTCAAGTTCCTGCATCCCTTCCGCGTGCGCCAGCTGATGGCGGTGAACATCACCGTGACCTCCATCTGGCTGCTCAGCAGCGCCATGATGGTATTCGTGCATCCCGACAAGCCGCTGTGGCTGATGGTCCTCTGGTTCGCCAGCGGCATCTACTTCGTCGGCGTGTGCGTCTGGCGCACCGCCCGGGAGTGGTTCGCCTGAGGGTGAGCGACATCCCCCTGCCACCCGCGCGCACCTGGTATGTCTACCTGGTGCGTGCCGAGAATCAGGCGCTCTATTGCGGCATCAGCGATGATCCCGAGCGCCGTTTCGCCCAGCACCGCAGTGGCCGCGGTGCCCGCTTCTTCGCCTCTAGTCCGGCCCAGGCGCTGGTCTATGTGGAAGCCTGTGGCGACAAGTCGACCGCCCTGCGTCGCGAAATCCAGATCAAGAAGCTGACCAAAAAAGCCAAGGAATCCCTGGTGCTGGCCCGCGCCGGCCTGGCGTCCGCGGCCCTTTCAGGAGAGCTGTCATGTCCGAGCTGATTCTGCATCACTACTGGCAATCGCCCTTCGCCGAGAAGGCGCGCCTGCTGCTGGGCTTCAAGGGGCTGGCCTGGCGTTCGGTGATCATTCCGCGGATGCTGCCCAAGCCCGAGCTGGTGGCGCTCACGGGTGGCTATCGCAAGACGCCGGTATTGCAGGTGGGGGCAGATGTCTATTGCGACACGGCCCTGATCGCCCGTCGCCTGGAGGCGGAAAAGGCCGTGCCGGCGCTGTTTCCGGAAGGCCAGGAAGCGGTGGTGGCCGCCTTTGCCGCTTGGGCGGACTCGGTGCTGTTCCAGCATGCCGTGGCGCTGATGTTCCAGCCGGAGATCATGGGCCCACGCCTGGCCAGCCTGCCGCCGGAGCAGGCCCAGGCGTTCCTGGACGACCGCAAGGCGCTGTTCAGCGGTGGCAGCCTGAGCCGGCTGAGTCCCGAGCAGGCCCGGCAACAGTTGCCGACCCTGCTGACCCGCCTGGAGACCCAGCTCCAGCGCAGCACCGGCGAATTCCTGTTCGGCGCGCCCTCGGTGGCCGACATCGCCCTGGCGCACAACTTCTGGTTTCTCAAGAGCACGCCGCAACTGGCGCCCCTGGTCGACGAGCGCCCCGAGATCGCCGCCTGGTTCGCCCGGGTGCTGGGGTTCGGTCATGGTACCCATGAGGAACTCGGCGCCGCCGAGGCGCTGGAGATCGCCAGGGCGGCGGAGCCCCTGGCCTTGCCGCGCGACCAGGCCCTCGCCGTGGAAGGCTTCGCCTGGGGTGACCGGGTGAGTGTGGCGGCAACCGACTATGGGGTGGATCCGGTGGTGGGTGAATTGGTGCATGCCGATAGCGAGGCTCTGGTGATCCGCCGTCACGACGAGCATCTGGGGGCGATCCAGGTGCATTTCCCGCGCCTGAATTTCCGCGTCAGTGCAGCGGGCTAGGGGTCGCGACAACGACAACGGCGCCCGAAGGCGCCGTTTTGCATTGCAGGGCCTACCGCTCAGTCCGGGCGGCGCATGCGGAACAGTGCGGCCTCGGTGATCTCGAAATAGTCGGCCGGGCCACCGCCGCGGACGATGGGGCGAGCGGCCGCGGTCTGGTAGATGCCGTCCTTGAGCAGGCGCTTGTCGATGTGGGCGGCCACCACCTCGCCCAGCACCAGCCACTGATCCAGTTCGTCCCCGGCGGCGGTCTTGAGGCGGACGATCTGGCTCAGCCGGCACTCGAAGGCCACCTGGGCACGGGCGACACGCGGCACCTTGACCACCGTCGAAGCGGCAGGCTCCAGGCCAGCCAGGGCGAATTCGTCCACCTCGGGTCCGACCATGGCGCTGCTGGTGTTCATTTCCTCGGCCAGTTCGCGGGTGGCCAGGTTCCAGACGAATTCGCCGGTACGCTCGATGTTGGCCACGCTGTCCTTGTAGCCCTGGCTGGAAAAGCCGATCAGCGGCGGCTTGTAGTTGAAGGCATTGAAGAAGCTGTAGGGCGCGAGGTTCAGGACGCCGGTTTCGCTCTGGGAGGAGATCCAGCCGATGGGACGCGGCGCGATGATGGCGTTGAAGGGATCGTGGGGCAGGCCGTGGCCCTGGCTGGGTTCGTAGAAGTGGTAATCGATGCTCATCGGGATTCCTTCAGGGGGTGAGTTCCAGGATCTCGGCCTGGATCTGGCCGGCGTCCAGGGTCAGGCGGCCAACGCTGATCGGCAGCCGAAAGCGCCGTGGGCCAGCGCTGCCGGGGTTTATGTAGAGTACGCCATCGCGCTCTTCGATCAGCGGCTTGTGCGAGTGCCCGCTGACCACCACCCTTACCTGGGCACCGGCGGCGGCCAGGTCGAGCTCGGGCAGGATGTGCAGCATATGGATGTCGATGCCGTCCAGGGTCAGGGTGACGCGCTCGGGGATGTCGTCGGCCCAGGGCACGTCGTCATTGTTGCCCCGGACCACCGCCAGCGGTGCCAGCTCGCGCAGGGCATCGAGGATCTCGGGTTTGCCGATGTCACCGGCGTGCAGGATGAAGTCGCTGCCGGCGAGGGCCTCCAGCGCCTCGGGCCGGAGCAGGCCATGGGTATCGGCGATCAGGCCGACGCGATAGGGATTGGCCATGGCGACTCCTCAATTGGCCTGGACGATGTCCAGGGCCTCGGCGCGTCCCAGCGGCTGACGCATACGCTGGGCCAGGATGGCGGTGGCGCGTTCCCGTTGGCAGGCCACCACGCCTACCACCCGATCCTCGGCCAGCAGCAGGGCGACAAAGGTCTGGTCGCCGAGGCAGCCGTCCAGATGCATGTCGTCCCAGTGGCGGGGATGGCCCAGGTATTCGTAACGCTTGCCGTGATGCAGGGTCCAGAAGAAGGGCACGTCCGCGTAGCGTTCGGCTTGGCCCAGCAGATTGCGCGCCGCCAGGCGGCCGTGTTGCTGGGCCAGGCGCCAGTGCTCGATGCGGGTCGGCTGACCGGCGAAGGGAAAGGTGGCCAGATCGCCGACAGCGTAGAGGCCCTCGGCGGCCCGGAGCTCGGCGTCCACCGGAACGCTGCCGTCATCCGCCAGGGGCAGATCGGTGAGGAAAGTGGTGGCCGGCGTGATGCCGGTACCCACCAGCACCAGGTCGGCGGGCAATTGGCTGCCGTCCTTGAGGCTGACCTGGCGGACGTGAGCGTCGCCGGTGAAGCCCACTACCTCGCTGGGGGCGTGGAAGGTCACGCCATTGGCCTCGTGCAGGGTCTTGAAGTGCTGGCCGAGGGTCTCGCCCATCTGCTTGACGAAGGGCAGGGAGGCGGGGGAGACCACGTCCACTGCCAGGCCTTGCTTGCGCAGGGCGGACGCGGCTTCCAGGCCGATGAAGCTGGCACCGACGATCACCGCGCGGCCCTCGCCGGGCAGCTCGGCGAGGATCGCGGCCGCGTCGGCGCGGGTCCGCAGCAGGTGGATGCCCTCGAGTTGGGCGCCGGGAACGTCTAGCGGCTTGGGTTCGCCACCGGTGGCGAGCACGCAGCCGTCGTAGCTCAGGGTCTGGCCGTTGGCGAGTTCCAGCTGACGGGTCTGGGGATCCAGGCGGGTCACCTCGGCATGCAACCGTTCGATGCGCTGCTGGCGGAAGAACTCGGGCTCGCGCAGCGGCGGGGCTTCGTCGGGGGCCTTGTCGCCCTGGAGGACGAATTTGGACAGGGCCGTCCGGTCGTAGGGCTCGCCCGGTTCGCGACCGATGAGCAACAGGCGTCCGCCATAGCCGAATTCGCGCAGGGCGGCGGCCGCGGCGGTACCCGCGGCGCCGTCGCCGACGATGACGAACAGGCGGTCGTCGGGCCGGGATTCCTTCGCCTGGGCGGGCAGAGGATCGCGGCCGACCAGCACCTCGCCATCGCGCACCTCCACCGGATAGCGCTGCAGGGCGTCCAGCGCCGGCGGCTCGCACAGGCTGCCATCCTCGACCGCAAAGCTCGCCTTGTGCCAGGGACAGACCAGGCGCCCCTGGCAGACCGCGCCGTCGGCCAGCGGCGCGCCGGCGTGGGGGCATTTGGCCTGGAAGGCGCGGGCCTCGTCGCCGACGCGCAGCAGCAGGATTTCGGTGTCTTCGATCTTGACCGCGGTGCCACGGTCTTCGCGCAGGTCGGCGAGGCGCGCGACGGGGTGCATGGCTTTCATGGTGGACTCCGGCGCCGTCTGGGCGCTCTCTTGAATCAGGCTCAGCAGATTCGAGAGAGCGCAGCGGCGCCGGGTTCCGCTCAGGTGGCGGGCGGCAGCGGATGTCGGTGCGGAACGTCGGGTGCGTCCAGCGGATCGGCGTGGACCAAGACTTCGGCCTGGGGATATTCGGCGCGGATGGCGGCTTCCACCTCGTCGCACAGTACATGGGCACGGGACAGGCTCATCTCGCCCGGCAGCTCCAGGTGCAGTTGCACGAACCAGTGATTGCCGGAGAGGCGGGTGCGCAGGTCATGGGCACCCTCCACGCCCGGCACCTGGCAGGCCAGCTGCAGCATGTGCTCGCTGATGTCGGCGGGCAGTTCCTGGTCCATCAGCACGCCAAAGGAGTCGCGGGCGATGCCGTAGGCGCTCCAGAGGATGTAGAGGGCGATGGCCAGGCCGAACAGCGGATCCAGCCAGTACCAGCCGAAGCCGGTCAGCGCCAGGGCGACCAGGATGCCGACGTTGAGCAGCAGATCGGAGCGGTAGTGCAGGGCATCGGCGCGGACCACCGTGGAGTCGGTGAGACGGATGACGTGCTGCTGGTAGGCCACCAGCACGGCGGTCAGGGCCAGGGAAAACAGGGTGACGGCGATGCCCAGGGCATGGGCGCCCAGGGGCTCGGGTTGCTGCAGGCGTCCGATCGCCTGCCAGGCGATGAGCACGGCGCTGACGCCGATGAAGACCGCCTGGGCGATGCCGGCGAGGGATTCGGCCTTGCCATGGCCATAGCGGTGGTCGTCGTCCGCCGGCTTGAGGGCGTAGTGCACCGCCAGCAGGTTGAACACCGAGGCCAGGCCGTCGAGCAGCGAATCGGTCAGGCCGGCGAGCAGACTGACCGAGCCGCTGAACCACCAGGCCACGGCCTTGGCCAGGATCAGCGTCGTCGCCACCGCCACCGAGGCGGCGGTGGCGCGACGCAGCAGCCGCTCGGTGCGGTGCGGGTCGCTCATCAGGCGCGCGGGGCGAGCCCCAGGCTGGCGAGCTGCTCGTTGCTGCCGCTGCGCTGCAGCAGGCGCGGATCGTCCAGCGGCAGGCTGTGGCCGGTGGCCTGCTGGATGATGGCCTTGAGGCGCGCGCGATCGACGCTGCCGTCCGGATTGACCGCCTTGTTCAGTTCGCCGGGATCGACCTCGGCGCGCTTGTTGTCGGGCAGGTAGATGGCGCCGGTGGCGAAGTCCACGCCAAAGGCGATCAGGCCGGGAATGATGTAGAACAGCAGGCCGATGGCATCGAGGGCGACGATGCCCGGATCGATCCGGCCACTGCCGGTGATCTGGCCGCGACGCTCGGGATAGAACAGCGAGCCGCAAGCGGTCAGCTGGGTGAACAGGGCGGCGGCGAGGACGCCACACACCGCGCGGGTACGCATCGACATAGACAACCTCCGGTTGGATGAGGCCGCCACTATAGCGGCCGGAATCACGGCGGGCGAGACGCTTTATACTGCCCGCCCCGTTGAGACCACCGGCCGTGCCCAATGACGCCCTTGCCCATCGATGTTGTCCTGCCCGAGCTGCGCCAGGCCCTTGCCCACCGCGACGACTGCGTGCTGGAAGCGCCGCCCGGGGCCGGCAAGACCACCCGGGTACCCCTGGCGCTGTTGCAGGAGCCCTGGCTGGCCGGCCAGCGCATCCTGCTGCTGGAGCCGCGCCGGCTGGCGGCGCGCGCTGCCGCCGAGCGCCTGGCCGCGGAGCTGGGCGAAGGCGTCGGCGAGACCGTGGGCTATCGCATCCGCCTGGAGAGCCGGGTCGGGCCGCGCACCCGTATCGAGGTGGTGACCGAGGGCATCCTCACCCGGCGCCTGCAGGACGATCCGGCGCTGGACGGCGTCGGCCTGGTGATCTTCGACGAATTCCACGAACGCAGCCTGGACGCCGACCTGGCCCTGGCGCTGACCCTGAGCGGTCGCGAATTGCTGCGCGATACCCCGCTCAAGCTGCTGGTGATGTCGGCCACCCTGGAAGGCGAACGCCTCGCCGCGCTGCTCGGCGGCGCGCCGGTGGTGCGCAGCGAAGGACGGATGTTTCCGGTGACGACCCGCTGGAGCCGGCCGCTCGGCCAGGACGAGCGCCTGGAAGCGCGGGTGGCCGCCACGGTGCTCCAGGCGCTGGACGAGGAAGCCGGCAGCCTGCTGGTGTTCCTGCCCGGCCAGGCGGAGATTCGCCGCACCGCCGAGCGCCTGGCGGAGCAGCTGCCCGCCGGGGTATTGCTCTGTCCGCTGCATGGCGAGCTGGAACTGGCCGCCCAGCGTGCGGCCATCGAGCCGGCGCCGCCAGGTAGCCGCAAGGTGGTGCTGGCCACCAACATCGCCGAGACCAGTCTGACCATCGAAGGGGTACGGGTGGTGGTGGACGCGGGCCTGGCGCGAGTGCCGGCCTTCGATCCCGGCAGTGGCATGACCCGCCTGACCACCCGGCGCATTTCCCGCGCCTCGGCGACCCAGCGCCAGGGCCGCGCCGGCCGCCTGGAGCCGGGCGTCTGCTATCGACTCTGGTCGGAGGAGGGGCATCAGCAGTTGCCGGCCTATGACAGCGCCGAGATCCTCCAGGCCGATCTGGCCGGCCTGGCGCTGCAACTGGCGCGCTGGGGCATGAACGCCGAGGAGCTGGCCTGGCTCGATCCGCCACCCGCCGCCGCCCTGGCGCAGGCCCGCGATCTGCTGGTGCGCCTGGGCGCCCTGGACGACCAGGGCGTACTCACCCCTCACGGCCAGGCCATGAGCGGCCTGCCGGCTCATCCGCGGCTGGCGCACCTGCTGTTGCGGGGGCAGGCCTGGGGCCTGGCCGAACGCGCCTGCGAGATCGCCGCGCTCTTGGGCGAGCGCGACCTGGCCCCGGGGCAGGGCGCCGATCTGCACACCCGCCTGCTGCTCCTGGGCGGTGAAGGCCGAGGTCCGCGCGGCGGCGTGGCGCGGATTCGGCAGCTGGTCCGCCAGTATCGCGGCCTGTTGCGTGGCCCGGCCGGGCAGCCGGTGGCCGATCCCGGGCACCCGCGCTGGACCGGGGCGCTGCTGGCCTGCGCCTATCCGGATCGCATCGCCCAGCAGCGCAAGGCCGGCGGCCAGGACTATCGCCTGGCCAACGGCCGGGCCGCCAGCTTTGGCGAACCGGATGGGCTGATGAAATCGCCCTGGCTGGTGGTGGCCGATCTGGGCAGTCGCCAGGGCCAGCGCGAGGAGCGCATCTATCTGGCTGCCGAACTGGATCCGGCGCTGTTCGAGGGGCCGATGGCCGAGCAGGTGGCAGGCCACGACGAACTGGAGTGGGACGAGCGTGAAGGGGTGCTGCGCGCCGAACGCCAGCGGCGGATCGGCCAGCTGGTGCTGAGTCGCGAACCCTTGAAGAATCTGGACACCGCCGCCCGCAGCCGGGCCCTGCTCGGACTGGTGCGGCGCAAGGGGCTGGAGTTGCTGCCCTGGACGCCGGAGCTGCGCCAGTGGCAGGCGCGGGTGGCGCTGCTGCGCCAACTGGATCTGCAGCAGCAGCCGACGAGCGACTGGCCGGACGTGAGCGACGCCGCCCTGCTGGCCAGCCTGGAAGTCTGGCTGCTGCCCTATCTGGATCGCGTCAGCCGCCTGGCCCACTTCGCCACCCTGGACCTGGCCGCCATGCTCCAGGGCCTGCTGCCCTGGCCGCTGCCCCGTCAGCTCGACGAGTTGGCCCCGCGAAGTCTGGCCGTGCCCTCGGGTTCCACGATCCGCCTGGACTACAGCGAGCAGCCGCCGGTGCTCGCAGTGCGGCTGCAGGAGCTGTTCGGCCTGGCCGATACCCCGCGCATCGCCGCTGGCCGCCTGGCGGTCAAGCTGCACCTGCTCTCGCCGGCGCGTCGCCCGGTGCAGGTCACCCAGGACCTGGCCAGCTTCTGGGCCAATACCTACGGCGAGGTGAAGAAGGATCTCAAGGGCCGCTATCCCAAGCACTACTGGCCGGACGATCCCCTGATCGCCGAACCCACGGCGCGGGCCAAGCCGCGGGGGACCTGAGCACGGAGCGTCGATGCCGAGAGGATTAGGCAAGACACCCAGACGATCCGGCAGTGGGGGCGCCAGACACCGGCGCTAGCATGGCCGCTTCCAACGATGGGAGTGGACCATGAACGAGCACAAGACCCTTTTCATCACCGGCGTGAGCAGCGGCCTGGGCAATGTCCTGGCGCGGGAAGCCCTGGCGGCCGGCCACCGCGTCATCGGCACGCTACGCCGGGAAGCCGATCTGGAGGCCTTCGCGGCCTTGTCGGACCGGGCCCATGGCGTGCTGCTGGATGTCACGGACCATGCGCGCCTGGCGACAGTGGTGGCCGAGGTTCAGGCAGCCCACGGTCCGGTGGATGTCCTGGTGAACAACGCCGGCTACGGCCATGAGGGCATTCTCGAAGAATCGCCGCTGGAAGAGCTGCGCCAGCAATTCGAGGTCAACGTCTTCGCGGCGGTCGCCATGACCAAGGCCTTCCTGCCGTCCTTTCGCGAGCGGCGCCGCGGTCATATCATCAACATCACCTCGATGGGTGGCACCATCACCCTGCCGGGTATCTCCTACTATTGCGGCAGCAAGTTCGCCCTCGAAGGTATCTCGGCGGCCCTGGGCCAGGAGTTGGCACCCTTCGGCGTCTGGGTCACCGCCGTGGCACCCGGCTCCTTTCGCACCGACTGGGCGGGTCGCTCGATGCGTCGCAGCGCACGCGGCATCGCCGACTACGACGAGCAGTTCACGCCGATCCGGGCGGCGCGGGAGGCCAAGAGCGGCAAGCAGCTGGGCGATCCACGCAAGGCGGCCCAGGCGCTGCTGCAGCTCATCGCCCTGCCGGCGCCGCCAACGCACTTGCTGCTGGGAAGCGATGCCTTGCACCTGGTTCGCGAACGCCTGGCCACGGCCAGCCGGGAAATCGACCGCTGGGAAGCCCTGACCCTTTCCACCGATGGCTGAAGCGGAGGCCCCATGAATCCGAGCGATCCCCTTGCCAGCCGGCTGGTGGCGCTGCTGGGCAGGCTGGCGCCCCAGGAAGGCTACAACCTCAGCCCTCTGGAGGATGTGCGCTTCCTGCGCTCGGATCGCCCGCTGACCGGCGTACCCGTGCTCTATGATCCCGGGGTCGTCATCGTCTGCCAGGGCGGCAAGCGCGGCTACTTTGGTGACCGCGTCTATCAGTACGATGCCCAGCACTACCTGGTGGTCTCCGTGCCCGTGCCCTTCACCATGGAGACCGATGCCAGTCCGGAGGCACCGCTGCTGGCCATCTATCTACGGCTGGATTTTCGGCTGCTCGGCGACCTGGTGCTGCAGCTAGACAGCGAACTGGGGCCGGCGCTGGAGGCGCCCCGCGGGCTCTATGCCTCGCCGATCGACGAGCCGCTGCGCGCCTCGACGCTGCGCTTTCTGGAGGTCCTGAGCGTGCCGACCGACGCCCGGCTGCTGGGGCCGGCGCTGCTGCGCGAACTCTACTATCGGATCCTCACCGGCGCCCAGGGCGGCTCGTTGCGCGCGGCCCTGGATCGCCAGGGGCGTTTCGGCCGTATCGCCCGGTCGTTGCGCACCCTGCACGCCCGCTATGCCGAGCGG
Organism: Pseudomonas oryzihabitans NBRC 102199; assembly: GCF_000730625.1. Classification (GTDB taxonomy): domain Bacteria; phylum Pseudomonadota; class Gammaproteobacteria; order Pseudomonadales; family Pseudomonadaceae; genus Chryseomonas; species Chryseomonas oryzihabitans. The sequence continues at coordinate 318,898 of NZ_BBIT01000013.1, forward strand.
CTGAACGTCGCCGCGCTGGCGCAGGAAGCGCGCATGAGTCAGCCCAGCTTCCACCGGCACTTCCGCGACATTACCGGCACCACGCCCATGCAGTATCTGAAGTCGACCCGTCTGCACCAGGCGCGGCTGTTGATGCTGCGCGACGCCCTCCCGGCGGCGAACGCGGCCTTTGCCGTAGGCTACGAGAGCGCCTCCCAGTTCAGCCGCGAATTCAAGCGGCTGTTCGGCCGGACCCCGCTGGCGGAGATCGACTGGATGAAGGCCACCTATGCGCTGCCGGCACCGCCGGCGACGGCGGTCTATGTCGCTTCCCACTAGGGCTGTCCGTCCGAAAAGCCCGGGCGACGCCGCTGCGCCGGAACCAAGCGGCCGCCGCCCCCGGTCTGAATGCAGACGGGCACTGCCTGCCCGCCCAACCGGAGCGCCCCCCATGGCCGACAAGACCCTGCACGACCTTTCCAAAGCGATGCGCGATCTGGATTTCTGCATGCTGACCACCGGCACCGGGCGCCTGACCAGCCGGCCGATGAGCAACAACGGCGACGTCGAATACGACGGGGACTCCTGGTTCTATGCCTACGAGGACTCGGCCAAGATCCGGGACATCGAGCAGGATCCGGCGGTGGGACTGAGCTTCAGCGAAGGCAAGAGCCTGCTCGGCAAGCCCGGCATCTTCATCGGCATCGAAGGGCACGCCGAGCTTATCCGCGACAAGGCGCAATTCGAGGCGCACTGGACCAAGAGTCTGGACCGCTGGTTTCCCCAGGGCACCGACACGCCCGGCATGATCCTCATCAAGGTGCATGCCGAGCGCATCCGTTACTGGGATGGGGAGGAAGAGGGCGAGCTGCGCCCCTAGGCTTTGTCTGAAAGGTGCCTGCACTCGGTCATGCTGCGTTAAAAATCTGCTGGAATGCCAGCCCAGTCGGAATGCTCATTTACCATTCGTAAACTCGAGCGCGAGTCCGACCCGCTTCCTCACAGATTTTTGCCTTGCCTGACCTTCGTTCGACGACCTTTCAAACAAGCCTAAAAGCAGGTGGCGAAGGTCTCCACCACCTGCAGTCCTTCGTCGACGATGCAGCCCTGGCGCCACTTGTCGAAGGTCAGGCAAGGGTGGGAGGTGCCCAGGGCGATGAGGTCGCCGATGGCCAGCGCGGTCCCCGGGGCGACGACCATGAAGGCGTGCTGGTCCATGATGGCCGTGACCGTGCAGCCGCTGACGTCGACCGCCTCGGCAGCAGTCTGGCCGGGCCGGTAGCGGCGCAGCGGCAGCGGCAGGCCGGCATCGTGGGCGATGTCGCGCTTGCCCAGGGCCAGGATGGCGAAACCGGGTTCGGGCAGGGATTGCACGTGAGCCCAGACCTCCAGCGCCGGTTGCAGGCCCTCGTTCAGACCGGTGCGGGCCAGGACGCCACGCTGGGCATCGCGATAGATCCCGTGGTCATGGACCACATAGCTGCCGGGCCGCATGACGGCGAGAAAGCGCTCGCGCACTTCCAGCTGGTCGAAGGCGGCGGCGATCAGGTCATACCAGGCCGAACCCGAGGCGGTGACGATGGGTCGGTCGAGGGCGAAGGCGCCCTGGCCGCGCAGTTCCTCCGCCAAGCGCACCAGGGAATCGGCGAAGGCGCGGATGTCGGTGGCCGCCTCGGCGCCGTGGATCACCCCCTCGTAACCTTCGATGCCGGTCAGGCGTAGCGCCGGTTGCCCGGCGATGGTCCGGGCCAGTTCTCGTACCTCGGCTTCGCTGCGGCAACCACAACGGCCGCCCGGTACGCCGTACTCGATCATCACCTGCAGCGCCAGCCCCCGTGCGCCAAAGAAGGCGCCCAGGGCGGTCACCTGGTCGGGATGATCCACCAGGCAATGGAAGTCGAAGTCCGGATCGGCGGCGAGCAACTCGGCGATCAGCGCCATGTTCGGTGCGCCCACCAGCTGGTTGGCCATCAGCACCCGGCGCACGCCGTGGGCCTGGGCGGCGCGGGTCTGCACCGCGGTGGCCAGGGTCATGCCCCAGGCACCCGCGGCCAGCTGCCGCTGGAACAGCGCCGGCGCCATGCTGGTCTTGCCATGGGGCGCGAGTTCGGCGCCGCGGTCGCTGGCGAAGGCCTGCATCCAGCCGATGTTGTGATCGAGTGCGTCCTGGTGGATGACCAGGGCGGGCAGGGCGATGTCGCTGAGCAGGTTGGCGCCAGGACTGGCGGCGCCTTTCTCGGGGGCGATGAGGATGGTCATGGATTCTCCTGGCCGCCCAGGCGCTGGGACAGGCGGCGGGCGCTGTCGACCAGCACCTGGCGGTACTCGGCATGGTGGGCCTGGGCGTCGGCGCGGGGCGCTACGATGCACAGGGTGGCGATGCTCAGGCCGCTGGCGTCCTGCACCGGGGCGGCGAAGCAGTGGGTGTAGGTGTCGGCGATGCTGTCGAAGGAAAAGAAGCCTTCGGCGCAGGCGCTGCGGATCTCGGCGATAAAGGTCGTCGGGGCCAGACGGCTGCCGTCGGGCAGGATGAAGTCGTCCGGATCGATCAGGGCGAGGATCTCGGCATCGCTCAGATGACCGAGCAGCAGTCGCCCGGACGCGGTCCAGGGAATGGGCGCGTCCTCGCCGACATTGGACGAGATGCGAAAGGCGCGGGCGCCTTCCTTCATCAGCGAGACGGTGTACTTGCGGCCGTTGAGCTGGCACAGCTGGGCGGTCTCGCGGGTCTGGGCGACGATGTCGTCCAGCAGCAGCCCGGCCTCGCGGGCCAGATCGAAGTGGCGCAGGTGCGCCTGGCCGAGAAAGTACAGCTCGCGGCCCAGGTAGACCTGGCCGTCGCGGCCCACGGCATCGAGCATGTGTCGCTCCAGCAGCAGGCCGACCAGGTCGTAGACGGTGGACTTGGGAATGCCCAGGCCCGCGGCGATCTCGTTGGGGCGCAGCGGCCGACCTACCCGCTTGAGGTGATCGAGGATGTCGAAGGCGCGGTCCAGGCCGCGGGCTCGTTGGCGGGTAGGTTCGGTCATCTGGGTGGTTTGTCTCAGGCCTTGGGTTTGTAGGCGATGCAGTCGATCTCGACCTTGCAGTCCACCATCATGGAGGACTGCACGCAGGCGCGCGCCGGGGCGTGGCCGGCGAAGTACTCGGCGAACACCTTGTTGAAGCTCCAGAAATCGCGCGGATCGTCCAGCCAGACGCCGGCACGCACCACGTGCTCCAGACCGTAGCCGGCTTCGTGCAGGATGGCGATCAGATTCTGCATGGTCTTGTGGGTCTGGGCGACGATGCCGCCGTCGATGATCTCGCCATTCTCCATGGCCACCTGGCCGGAGACGTGCAGCCAGCCATCGGCTTCCACCGCACGGGCGAAGGGCAGGGGTTGGCCGCCTGCGCCGCGTTCGCCGGCGCCGTATCGGGTGATGCTCATAAGGATGCTCCTGTAGCGGGGGAAGGAATCAGAAGGAGGTCCGGCCGAGAAATTCGGCGAGACGGGTGGAACGGGGGCGCTCGAAGAGTTCGCGGGGCGGGCCCTGCTCCTCGATGCGGCCCTGGCTCATGAAGACGATGCGATCGGACACCTCGTAGGCGAATCTCATCTCGTGGGTCACCAGCAGCATGGTCATGCCGTCCTGGGCCAGGTCCTTGATCACCGCCAGCACCTCGCCGACCAGCTCCGGGTCCAGCGCCGAGGTGGGTTCGTCGAACAGCATCAGGCTGGGATTCATGGCGATGGCGCGGGCGATGGCCACCCGCTGCTGCTGACCGCCGGAGAGTTGGCCGGGATGATGGTCGCGTCTTTCGATCAGGCCGACCCGGCGCAGCCACTGTTCACCCAGGGCGATGGCTTCGTCCTTGCCCATCTTCTTGACCTTGCGCAGGCCGAGGGTGACGTTTTCCAGGGCGGTGAGGTGGGGAAACAGATTGAACTGCTGGAAGGCCATGCCGGTGAGCGAGCGCTGGCGGGCGATCTCGCGCTCCGGCAGGCGCTGGCGGCGACCGCCTTCCTCGCGGTAGCCGATGGCCTCGCCGGCCAGCTGGATGCTGCCGCCCTGGAAGTCTTCCAGCAGGTTGACGCAGCGCAGCAGGGTGGTCTTGCCCGAGCCGCTGGAGCCGATCAGGGTGACCACGTCACCGCGGTCCAGGGACAGGTCGATGCCCTTGAGCACCTCGGTGGCGCCGAAACTCTTGTGCAGGCCGTTGATGCTCAACAGCGGGGCGTTGGCGTCGGTCATGGCAGGGTCACCCGTTTTTCCAGATAGCGGCCGAGCCGCTCGATGGCGAAGTTGATGAGAAAGAACAGCAGCCCGGCGAACAGATAGAACTGCAGGGTCATGAAGGTGCGGGCGATGACCTGCTGGCTGCTCAGCAGCAACTCGGCCACGCCGATCACCGAGAGCAGGGTGGAGGCCTTGACGATCTCGGTGGAGGCATTGACCCAGGTGGGCAGGATCTGGCGCAGCGCCTGGGGCAGCAGCACCTCCTTGAGACTCTGGGCGAAGGTCAGGCCGATGGCCTTGGCCGCCTCGTGCTGGCCGCGGGGGATGGCCTGCAGGGCGCCGCGGACGATCTCCGTCACGTGGGAGCCGCAGAACAGCAGCAGCGCCGCGGTGCCGGCCTGGAAGGGCGTGGGCCGCAGACCCAGCGCCGGCGCCATGTAGTAGCAGGCCAGCACCAGCACGAACACCGGGGTGCCGCGGATCAGGTCGGCATAGAGGCGAAAGGGCAGGCGCAGCGGCCAGCGGCCATAGGTCAGCGCCAGGCCGCCGAGGGTGCCGAGCAGGGTGCCGCCGAGCACCGCCAGTACCGAGCAGGCCAGGGTGGTGGCGAACCCGGCGGCCAGGGTCTGGCGCGCGTTCCACAATTCCAGGAACCAGGAGGGGGCTTCGTACACGATCGGGCTCCTAGCGGGTCAGGCTCAGGCGTCGCTCCAGCTGGCGCAGCAGCAGGGCGATGACGTAGCAGGTGAGGATGTAGAGGGCGCTGGTCACCAGCCAGGTCTCGATGACCCGGTAGCTTTCCAGGTTGATCTTGCGCGCCTGGTAGGTCAGCTCCGGCACGGCAATGGCCGCCGCCAGGGAGGTGTCCTTGAACAGCGAGATGAAGCTGTTGGAAAGCGACGGCAGCACGTTGCGCAGCATCACCGGAATGATGACGTAGGCCTTGATCTGCCACTCGCGCAGGCCGATGGCCAGGCCCGCCTCGCGCTGGCCCTTGGGAATGGCCATGAGCCCGCCGCGAAACACTTCGGCCAGGTAGGCCCCGGCATAGAGCGCCAGGGTGATGAGAAAGGAGCTGAGCTTGTCCAGGCGGATGCCGACGCTGGGCAGGGCGAAGTACAGCAGCAGGATCAGCACCAGGATCGGGGTGTTGCGCACCAGGGTGACATAGCCCCCCGCCAGCCAGCGCAGCGCCCGCACTGGCGAGAGCAGGGCGAAGGCGGTGGCCAGGCCGATCAGGCAGCCGATGGCGATGCCCACCAGCGCCAGCTGCAAGCCGAGGGCGAGCCCGGCCAGCAAATGGTCCAGGTTCTGCCACACGGGGGCGAAGTTGAGGGTGTAGTTCATGCTCGACGTCTACCTAGAGGGCGCGGACGAGCCGCGCCGGGGCCAGGATCACTTGAACTCGACGGGGAAGCCGATCGCCGGGGAGGGCAGCTCGACGCCGAACCACTTCTTGAAGGACGCCTGATAGGTGGGGAATTCCACACCGGTCATGGCCTCGTGCAGGGCGGTGTTGACGAAGTTCAGCCAGTCCTGGTCGCCGCGCTTGACCGCGCAGGCGTAGGTCTGGGGACTCCAGGCGTAGTCGGGCGAGCGGTAGCGGCCGGGATTCTGGGTCATCAGGTACTTGACCGAGGACTGGTCGGTGGCCACGGCGTCGGCGCGGCCGGTGCCCAGGGCCTGGTAGAGCAGGTCGACGCTGTCGTACTGGTCGACCTTGGCGCCGGGCAGCGCCTGGTGCACCAGTTCCTCGGCATAGACGTTCTGCAGCACGGCCACGGTCAGGTCGCCCTTGGCCGCCTTGAGGTCGTCGATCTGCTGGTAGCGGCTGTTGGCCGGCAGGAGCAGGGCCACGCCTTCGCGGTAGTAGGGCAGGGTGAAGGCCACCTGCTGGGCGCGGCTGGCGGTCACGGTGATGAACTGGCAGCTGATGTCGACCTTGTCGGTGAGCAGGTTGGGGATGCGCGCATCCGAGCCCTGGACGACGAATTCGACCTTTTCCGGATCGTTGAACAGGCCCTTGGCGATGACCTTGGAGATATCGATATCGAAGCCTTGCAACTTGCCGTCGGCGCCCTGGAAGTGCCACGGCGCATTGGTGCTGCCGGTGCCCACGACCAGATGGCCGCGCTTGAGCACGTCATCCAGCTTGGCCGCCTGGGCGCCGGTCATGGCGACCAGGCCGACCAGCAGCGCCAGCGTTTTCCACCCCTTCGTCTTGCCTGTCATCGCATGTCTCCTTTTCCGTTATAGCGGAAGTATGTTCGTAACAACGGAATAGATTGCAGCGACTGTGCCAGCTATTCGCATGACGTTGCAAATCAAGGGCTTGGCACGGGGGACAGGCAGCCGAAGGGGTTCCCGGTGCGCCAAGGGGCACCGGGAGGTGGCGGAAGGTAACGGGGATGCACCAGCTGGAGGCGTTACCTGGTAGCGCTCAGGCGGAACGTGGGAAGGTCGACCGCAGATCCCCGGCGCGCGGCAGGAAGCGACCATGACGCTCGCCAATGGCTTGCCCCGGTGCATAGGCCAGTTGCCCATTCACCCAGACCGCTTCGATGCCTTCGGCAGGCCGTTGCGGCTCGCTGAAGTCGGCCACGTCGCGGATGCGGGCGGGATCGAACAGCACCAGGTCCGCCTGGGCGCCCGGCTCGATCAGGCCGCGACCCGCCAAGCCGAAGCGGGCAGCGGAGAGGCCGGTCATCTTGTGCACTGCGGTGTGCAAGGGAAAGAGGCCGAGGTCGCGGCTGAAGTGACCGAGCACCCGCGGGAAGGCGCCCCAGAGTCGCGGATGGGGGAAGGGGTCCTCGGGCAGGCCATCGGAGCCGATCATGCTCAGCGGATGGGCGAGGATGAGGCGCACGTCGGCTTCGCTCATGCCGTAGTAGACGGCACCGGCCGGTTGCAGGCGACGGGCGGTGGCCTGCAGGTCCAGGCCCCAGTCGGCGGCGATGGCGGCCAGGTCGCGGCCGCCGCACTCGGGATGCGGGGTGGACCAGGTGATGGTGATGCGGTGGCGGTCGGTGACCTGCCTGAGGTCCAGGGTGGAGGAGCTGGCGGCATAGGGATAGCAGTCGCAGCCGACCGGCTGTCCGTGGGCGGCCCGCGCCAGGGCGCCGAGCAACTCCGGCGCGCGGCCCCAGTTGTCCACCCCGGCGCACTTGAAGTGGGACACCACCACCGGCGCCCGGGCCTGGCGACCGATGTCCAGGGCTTCGTCCAGGGCCTCGTGCACCGCGGCGAATTCGCTGCGCAAATGGGTGGCATAGAGTCCGCCCACGGCGTCCAGCTCGGCGGCCAGCTCCGCCACCTCCGCGGTTGGCGCCGCCATGGCGGAGGCGTAGGCCAGGCCGGTGGAGAGCCCCAGAGCGCCAGCGGCCAGGCTGTCGCGCAGTTCGGCGCGCATGGCAGCGATCTCGGCAGGGGTGGCGGCACGCTGGAGATCGTCCAGGTGATTGCTGCGCAGCGCCGTGTGCCCGACCAGGGCGGCGACGTTGACGCCGGGGCGGGCCTGCTCCACCGCCGCGCGATAGGCAGCAAAGGTGGGATAGCTGAAGGCCGCGGCCGGGCCGAGCAGATTCAAGGGATCCGGCGGCTCGCCACGCAACCGCACCGGGGCGGCGCTGATGCCGCAGTTGCCGACCACCACGGTGGTGACCCCCTGACTGAGCTTGGGCAACTGCTCGGGGCGGCGGATGACCATGGTGTCGTCATGGGTATGGACATCGATGAAGCCGGGCGCCAGCGCCAGGCCGCGGCCATCGCGGACCTCCCGTGCCGGTTGCCCGGCCAACTGACCGAGTGCCTGGATACGCTCGCCGGCAATCGCCACGTCGAGAACCCGGCCCGGACGGTCGCGACCATCCAGCACAAGGGCATTGAGAATCACTACATCATGCATGCTAGAGCCATCCTGCGACCGTTGGGAGACGCCTTTCGACCGTCGAGTGGCAAAGGGCCATATAAGCGAGACGGCAGGCCGATAGCGATAGAACTGTTACAGAAAACTCTGTCTATTACGTCACAAATTGGGCGGTACAGCCCAAGTGACCCTCTCTGCCGCCCGTGAGCCCGCCATGAATCTGTTGACCCCTGTCGTAAGCCTAATGAATCGCCTGAGATTCCCCGCCAAATTCGCCTGCCTGGCGGCCATCATCCTGGTGCCCCTGGTGTTTCTCAGCGTCTATCTCTATCAGGATATCCAGGAACAGCGGGTCGGTCTGGCCCAGGAAATCGACGGTCAGCGCTATCTGACGCAACTGACGCCGGTCGCCCGCCTGAGCATGTTGCAGCGCGCCCTGACCAAGCGACTCCAGGATGGCGATGCCTCGGCCCAGCAGGATTGGCAGAACAACCGTGACAACCTGCTCAAGGCCTATGACGACCTCGGCCGGCTGGATCGCGAACTCGGCACCCAGCTGGAAACCGGCGATCGCCTGAGCCAGCTGCGGCGAGGCGCCGAGCGCCTGATGCAGGGAGCCACCGGCACCCCGCTGGAGGGATTCGAGGCCTGGAACGAGCAGCTGACCCAGACCCTCAATCTCTTCTATTACGTGTCGGCCACCTCCGGCCTGGCGCTGGATTCGGATTACACCAGCCTCTTTCTCATCGACATCACCTCCGTGCGCCTGCCGCGGGAAATCAACCTCATCGGCCAGCTGCGCGGCCTGGCCTTCGGCCTGAGTGCCACCAACCGCTTCGATCCGGCCAGTCTGAATCTGGCGCGCAGCGTGGTGAACCAGGAACGGCAGAGCGCCGACGAACTGGAGCAGGGCCTCAGACTCCTGGCGCGGCAGGCGCCGGAGCTGGCCCAGCGCCTCAAGGGCTCCCTGGCCCAGGCGGCGGACGACTATGCCAACTTCCGTCAGGGCATGCAGGCGGCCATGACCAATGAGGGTACGGTTTCCGGTCGCGCCCTGGGTGCCCAGGGCAATGCCGTGGTCGCCCGCTACTACAAGGTGCAGGAGGAAGCGCAGGGTCAGCTCTCCCAGCTGCTGGCCGAGCGTCTGGCGCATGCGACCACGCTGCGTAATCTGGTCGTGGGCATGATCCTGGGCGCCCTGCTGCTGCTGGCCTATACCTTCGCCGGCATCTACCAGGCCCTGCGCCTGGGGATCGCCGAACTGGTCGGGGTGACCGCCGCCGCCGCCCAGGGCGATCTGAGTCGCCGCGCCGCCCTGTACGGGCGTGACGAGATCGCCGACATCGGCCGTAGCCTGAACGCGATGCTGGAGGCCTTCGGTCGCTCGCTGCGCGAGGTGGATCAGGCCTCCAGCGCCGTGGCCGAGGCCTCGGGGTCCCTGGCCGGCTCCATCGGCCAGGCCCGTTCGACCATGCAGACGCAACAGGGCGAGACCGATCAGGTGGCCACCGCCATCACCGAGATGACCGCCAGCGTGGCGGACGTCGCCAACAACACCGAAGGCGCCGTGGCCGCGGCCCAGCAGGCCGATCAGGCCACCCGGGAAGGCACCCGGGTGATGCAGCAGACGCAACAGGCCATCGAGGCCCTGGCCGCCGAGGTGGACCTCAGCGCCACCAAGGTCGCGGCCCTGGAAACCCACAGCCAGGCCATCGGCGGGGTCATCGCGGTGATCCGCACCATCGCCGAGCAGACCAACCTGCTGGCGCTCAACGCCGCCATCGAGGCCGCTCGGGCCGGCGAGCAGGGCCGCGGCTTCGCCGTGGTGGCCGATGAGGTCCGCACCCTGGCCTCGCGCACCCAGACCTCCACCGAGGAAATCCGCCGCATCATCGAGCAGTTGCAGGCCGCCACCGGCGAGGCCGTCGGGCAGATGCAGGCCAGCCGCGGCCATGCCCTGACCGGCGTCGCGGCGGCCGAGCAGGCCAGCGTCAGCCTGACCAGCATCGGCGCCGCGGTGGAGCGCATCGTCGACGTCAACGTGCAGATCGCCAGTGCCGCGGAACAGCAGGCGGCGGTCTCCGAAGACATCAACCGCAACACCACCGGCATCCGCGCCAGCACCCTGCAGGTCCTGACCGGTATCGAGTCCGATGCCGGTACCGCCGAACGCCTCGCCGGCCTCTCCCAGGACCTGCGCGGCATAGTCTCGCGCTTCCGCCTCAGCGCCTGATGGCGCCGCTCATCGGCGCAGATTAGGTCGGACTTTACAACACGGCAGCTGCGGATAACTGTATAAATAGACAGTTATCCGCAGGAGCGCCTTGTCATGTCCGTTACCGTCCTGGGTTGCCTGGAATCGTCCGACACCCGGCTGCCGCTCTATGATTTTCGCCTGCCGTGCGGCTTCCCGTCGCCGGCCCAGGATCATCTGGAGCGCCAGGTCTCGCTGGACGAGCTGGTCGACCTGCGCGCGCCCCACACCTATGTCATCCAGGTCAGTGGCGACAGCATGACCGGCGCCGGCATCTTTGCCGGCGACCTGGTGATCGTCGATCGCGCCCGGCCGGCACGGGTTGGCGACATCGTGGTGGCGGTGCGCGATCGCGAACCCACCCTCAAGCGCCTCGGTCGGCGCGGCGCCAATTTCGTCCTGCTGGCGGAAAATCCCGCCTATGCCCCCCTGGTCATCGGCGAGCGCGACGACTTCGAGGTCTGGGGCGTGGCCACCCACAGCCTGAGGCGTTTCGGCCATGGCTGAATCGGTGCTGGCGCTGATCGACTGCAACGCCTTCTATTGCAGTTGCGAGCGGGTCTTCCGCCCCGATCTCGCCGGGCGCCCGGTGGTGGTGCTGTCCAACAACGACGGCTGCGTGATCGCCCGGTCGCCCGAGGCCAAGCGCCTGGGCATCGCCATGGCGGCGCCCTGGTTCCAGGTGCGCGAACTGGCCCGGCGCGGCGAAGTGACGGCCTTCAGTTCCAACTATGCCCTCTATGGCGATCTCAGCGACCGGGTGATGCGCACCCTGGCGACCCTGGTGCCGCGCCTGGAGCGCTACAGCATCGACGAGGTGTTCGCCGATCTGGCCGGCCTGCCCGAACCCCTGGACGCCCTCGGCCATCGCCTGCAGGCCCGGGTGCAGAAGTGGACGGGCATCCCGGTCAGCGTCGGCATCGCCGGCACCAAGACCCTGGCCAAGCTGGCCAATGCAGCCGCCAAGCGCTGGCCGGAGCGCACCGGCGGGGTGCTGGATCTGCGCGATCCGGCGGTGCATGACTGGGTGCTTAGGCATTCGCCCATCGAAGACGTCTGGGGCGTCGGCCGGCGCCTGGCCGCGCGGCTGCGCGGGGAGGGGGTCAGCACGGCCTGGGACTTGGCCGGGCAGGACGCCTGGTCGCTGCGCCAGCGCTACAGCGTGGTGCTGGAAAAGACCGCGCGGGAATTGCGCGGTCTGGCCTGCCTGAGCCTGGAGGAACTGGAAGCGCCCCGGCAGACCATCTGCTGCAGTCGCATGTTCGGTCGCCGCCAGTATCAGTTCGGCGCCCTGGCCGAGGCGGTGGCCAGCTACACCGCGCGGGCTGCGGAAAAGCTGCGCGCCCAGGGCTCGCTCTGTCGCACCCTGAGGGTCAGTATCCAGACCGGCATGCACGGCGCCGACGAAGGCCGCTACGCCAATGCCGCCCTGCTCAACCTGCCGGTGCCCAGCGACGACACCCGGGTGCTCAACGACCAGGCCCAGGCGGGCCTGCGCGAGATCTTTCGCGACGGCTTCGGCTACGCCAAGGCCGAGGTGCTGCTGCTCGATCTCTGCGGCCGTAGCGAGGTGGCGGCGGATCTCTTCGCCGCCGCCCCGGATCCGGCCGCGGCCCGGCTGATGGCGACCCTGGACGCCATCAACGGCCGGTTCGGTCGCGAGACCCTGAGACCGGCGCGGATCCCGCGCGATCCCGCCTGGCAGATGCGCCGCGACCTGCTCAGCCCGCGCTACACCACCCGGCTCGATGAACTCTGGACGCTGGGCTGAGCGGCCAGCGTCCGGCTAGCCGGCGCGTACCACCCGCCGCCCGCGCCACCAGTAGCCCACCCCCAGCAGCAGGAACCACAGCGGACTGGCCAGCAGCGCCTGGCGGGTGTCGTCCTGCAGAGTCAACAGCACCAGCACCGCGGCGAAGAAGGCCAGCACCCCGTAGCACACCCAGCGCCCGCCGGGCAGGCGGAAGGCCGAGGCGGCATGGCGCTCCGGACGGTTGCGGCGGTAGGCCAGCCAGGCCAGCAGGATCAGCGACCAGACGAACATGAACAGCACTGCGGCCAGGGTGGTGACCAGGGTGAAGGCGGTGACCAGGTTGGGGATCAGGTAGATCAGCACCGTACCCAGCAGCAGGCACAGGCAGGACAGCACCAGGCCGCGCGCCGGCACCGCCGCCCACGAGAGGCGGGTGAGGCCGCGTGGCGCATGGCCTTCCCGGGCCAGGCCATAGAGCATCCGGCTGGTGGAGAAGATGCCGCTGTTGGCCGAGGAGGTGGCGGAGGTCAGCACCACGAAATTGATCAGGCTGGCGGCCATGGGCACGCCGGCCAGCACGAAGAGTTCGACGAAGGGACTCTTGTCCGGCACCACCTGGCGCCAGGGCGTCACCGCCATGATCACCACCAGCGCCAGCACATAGAACACCAGGATGCGCACCGGAATGGAGTTGATCGCCCGCGGCAGGTTGCGCCGCGGATCGGCGGTCTCGGCGGCGGTGGTGCCCACCAGCTCGATACCGACGAAGGCGAAGACGGCGATCTGGAAACCGGCGAAGAAGCCGCCCAGCCCCATGGGAAAGACGCCGCCGTCGTTCCACAGGTTGGCGAGGCTGGCGACGTTGCCCGAGGGCGACTGGAAGCCCCAGAGCACCAGGCCGAATCCGGTGACGATCAGGGCGCAGATGGCGACGATCTTGATCAGCGCGAACCAGAATTCCAGTTCGCCGAACAGTCGCACCGTGACCAGATTCAGACCCAGCAGGAGCAGCACGCAGAGCAGCGCCGGGATCCAGGGCGCGAGGCTGGGAAACCAGAACTGGGCATAGGCGGCGATGGCGATGACATCGGCGATGGCGGTGACGATCCAGCAGAACCAGTAGGTCCAGCCACAGAAGAAGCCGGCCCAGGGCCCGAGCAGATCGGTGCAGAAGTCGATGAAGGACTTGTACTCCAGATCCGACAGCAGCAATTCGCCCAGGGCGCGCATGACGAAGAACAGGGCGCTGCCGATGATCAGGTAGACCAGCAGGATCGAGGGGCCGGCCAGGGCGATGGTCTTGCCCGAGCCCATGAACAGGCCGGTGCCTATGGCGCCGCCGATGGCGATCAGTTGCAGATGGCGATTGGACAGGCTGCGTTGCAGCCCCTCGGGCGGGGTGGGAGACGCGGACATGACGAGCGGATACCTGACAGCGACAGCGGGGGCCACACGGTAAGAGATGCACGGCGCCGGTGCCAGTCGTTTCACCGGGACAGCATGCCGCAGGCCCGGTCCCGCCTCGGGTGGGCAGGGCGGTGCCAGCGATGGATCGCGGTACTGGCAGGGGCCTTGCGTACCTGCCTATCATGGGCATCCGGGCGCCTCGCGGCAGGCCCGGACGGCCACGAGATCCCTCCGCGCCTCTGCCAGTGAGTCGTCCCTTGTCCTATCTCGAAGGTTTCGCCTGGGAAACCACGCCACTGGGCACGCGCGCCAGCTGGCCCGTGGCCCTTCGGACCACCTACGACCTGCTGATGGCGTCTCCCTTCGCCATGTGCGCCACCTGGGGCGCCGAGCAGACGCTGATCTACAACCAGGCCTACGCCCCCTTTCTCGGCGCCCGCCATCCGGCCGCCCTGGGGCAGCCGATCGATGAGGTCTGGGCGGAATTGTGGGACGAGATCGCGCCGCTGATCGCGCGGACGCTGGCCGGCGAGGCGCTGCACTTCGTCGACAAGCACTTCGTGATGACCCGCAACGGCTATCCCGAGGACACCTACTGGAGCTTTTCCTATAGCCCGCTGCGCGATGGCGAGCGCATCGTCGGCATGCTCAACATCACCACCGAGACCACCGCCAGTGTTCAGGCCCACCGTCAGCGCGATGTGGCCGAGGCCGCCCTGCGGCGGCACAACCTGACCCTCGAACAGGAGCTTTCCGCACGCATCGACGAGCTCGATAGCGCCCGCGCCGCGGAGAGCAGCGTGCTGGCCGCCGCCGAGCGCGTGCAGCTGGCCCTCGCCGCCGGCGCCATCATCGGCACCTGGTACTGGGATCTGCCCACCGACAGGTTCACCGTCGACGAGGCCTTCGCCATCAACTTCGGCCTCGACCCGGCCCTGGGGCGCGATGGCCTGAGCCTGGCGCAAGTGGTGGCCACCGTCCATCCGGACGACCAGCCCGGCCTGGCCGCGGCCATCGCCGACGTCATCGGCCGTGGTGGCCGCTATGCCCACCAGTACCGGGTCCGCCGCAGTGACGGCCGCTACTACTGGCTGGAGGCCAACGGCCACGTCGAACTGGCGCCGGATGGCACCCCGCTGCGCTTTCCCGGCGTGCTGCTGGACGTGGACGCCCGCCGGGCCCTGGCCGACGAGCGCGACCGCGCCCTGGCGGACCTGCGGGACCTGACCGCCACCCTCGAGCAGCGGGTCGAAGAACGCACCGAAGAATTGCGGCGCTCGGAAGAGGCCCTGCGCCAGTCGCAGAAGATGGAAGCGGTCGGCCAGCTCACCGGCGGCCTGGCCCACGATTTCAACAACCTGCTCGCCGGGATCTCGGGCAGCCTCGACCTCATGAGCCTGAGAATTGGCCAGGGGCGCTTCACCGAGCTGGAAAAATACCTGACGGCTGCCCAGAGCAGCGCCAAGCGCGCCGCGGCCCTGACCCATCGGCTGCTGGCCTTCGCCCGCCGCCAGACCCTGGCCCCGGAAGCCACCGAGGTCAACCAGCTGGTGGGCGGCCTGCTCGACCTGGTGCAGCGCACCGTGGGGCCGGCCATCCAGGTGCAATTCAGCAGCCTGCCGGACGACCAGCCCCTGCTGGTGGACCAGTCCCAGCTGGAGAACGCCCTGCTCAACCTGTGCATCAATGCCCGTGACGCCATGCCCAAGGGCGGACGCATCCTCATCGCCGCCAGTCATCGCACCCTGGGCGAAGCGGATATCCGCGACTTCGAGCTTGCACCTGGACGCTATCTGCATCTGAGCGTGACCGACAGCGGCAGCGGCATGACGCCGGAAGTCGCCGCCAAGGCCTTCGAGCCCTTCTTCACCACCAAGCCCATGGGGCAGGGCACAGGCCTGGGGCTGTCGATGATCTATGGCTTCGCCCGCCAGTCGGGCGGCCAGCTGCGGCTGCGCTCGACGCCCGGCGAAGGCACCACCGTCTGCCTGTACCTGCCCCTGCGACCGGTGGAGCGGCCGTGCGGGCTGCCTCGGGTGGAGGACCAGCCCGCTCTGCTGGAAGGCGCCAATGCCACGGTGCTGGTGGTCGACGACGAACCCACGGTGCGCATGCTGGTGACCGATCTGCTGCGCGAACTGGGCTACGTCATCATCGAGGCCGCCGATGGCGCCGGCGGCCTCGAGGTGCTGCACTCCGATGCCCGCATCGACCTGCTGGTCACCGACGTCGGCCTGCCCGGCGGCATGAACGGCCGCCAGCTGGCCGACGCCGCCCGCGTCCGCCGCCCGGCGCTCAAGGTGCTGTTCATCACCGGCTTCGCCGAAACCTCGCTGCTCAGCGACGGCCACCTGGAACCGGGCATGGCGATCCTGACCAAGCCCTTCGCGGTGGAGGCCCTGGCGCAGCGGGTGAAGGGGCTGGTGGCGGAGTAGGTTTCGCGCGCGAAACCCCTTTGGCAGGGCCCGGAAACGCAACGGCCCCCAATCAGCGTGTCCGCAAGGACTGATTGGAGGCCGTCTGGAATCTGGAGCGGGCGAAGGGAATCGAACCCTCGTCATGAGCTTGGGAAGCTCAGGTAATGCCATTATACGACGCCCGCGTGGGGTGCCTTTGTACCAGAAGCCTGCCTCCGGGTGAAGAGGCGGGAGCCGTCTGGTCGTTTCGTGGTCCAAGAAACACGGACCGCACGCTGCGGTGATCGGGGACTCTGTCCCCCAGAGGAGGAGGGCGCGCATGTCTCGTAACCCGGGCACCTACCAGGGGGTGATTCCCCCCTACATTCTTGGTCGCATCATCGATCATGGCGACGAACACCAGCGTTCCTGCGCCCTGACCACCCTGAGTCATGTCCAGAGTCTGCTGCACAACCCCGGTCGCCCCGGCGTGCGCCAGGCACCGGTCGGGCCGCTGCCGCGTACCGATGACGCCAGTCCGCAGCGCAGCATCTTCGATGCCGGCAACGCCATGCAGCTGCCCGGGCGTCTGGTGCGCCAGGAAGGGCAGCCGGCACTGAGCGATGTGACGGTGGACGAGGCCTACGACTACCTGGGCGCCACCTTCAAATTCTTCAACGAGGTGTTCGGGCGCAATTCCATCGATGGCCAGGGCCTGCCACTGGCCGGCACTGTCCACTATGGCCAGGACTACCAGAACGCGTTCTGGAACGGCGAGCAGATGGTGTTCGGCGATGGCGACGGCGAGATCTTCAACCGCTTCACCATCGCCCTGGACGTCATCGCCCACGAACTGGTGCATGGCGTCACCGAGAGCGAGGCCGGACTGGTCTACTTCAACCAGTCCGGCGCGCTCAACGAGTCGGTCTCCGATGTCTTCGGCATCCTGGTCAAGCAGTACGAACTCAAGCAGACCGCCGCCGAGGCGGACTGGATCATCGGCGCCGGGCTGCTGACCAAGAAGATCAACGGCAAGGGCCTGAGGTCCATGGCCGAGCCGGGTACCGCCTACGACGATCCGACCCTGGGCAAGGACCCCCAGCCCGGGCATATGCGCGACTACATCGAGACCCGCGAAGACAACGGCGGTGTCCACCTCAACTCGGGAATTCCCAACCGGGCCTTCTATCTGGCGGCGATGGCCCTAGGTGGCTACGCCTGGGAAAAGGCCGGGCCGATCTGGTACGACACTCTGTGCGACAGTCGCCTGGCCAACGATGCGGATTTCGCCGCCTTCGCCCGTCTGACCGTCTCCAATGCCGGTCGCCGTTTCGGCGCCGAGTCGGCGGAGGTGCGTGCGGTCGAAGAGGCCTGGGCTGGCGTGGGCGTCACTCTCATCTAGAGGAGCAGGGCAATGCGCGAACTTCCCCCGCTGGGCAAGGACACCGTGGTGCGACTCTCGCGACAGGGCGGCTTCGCGCCCCTGCACGCGCTGAGCAAGCCGCGGGAGATC
Organism: Pseudomonas oryzihabitans NBRC 102199; assembly: GCF_000730625.1. Taxonomy (GTDB): domain Bacteria; phylum Pseudomonadota; class Gammaproteobacteria; order Pseudomonadales; family Pseudomonadaceae; genus Chryseomonas; species Chryseomonas oryzihabitans. Next base: position 336,285 of record NZ_BBIT01000013.1, read on the forward strand.
GAATTCGGCCAGTACGACAGCGCCCAGCGCGGGCGCATCTGCTCGGTGCTGGAACGCTGCCTGCCGGAATCCGGCGAACCGACCCAGGTCGGGCGGGGCGATCAGCGCTACTTCAAGGTGGAATTGCGCTTCCGTCCCCAGCCCGCCGAGCAGCAGGACGAACTGACCCTGCTGATTCCCGAGGACCGCGCGCCCAGCGAGCTGGTACGACTCTGGGACAAGGGGCTGGTGGAATAACCTGAATTAATGGGCGGGAGCAGCGAGGTGTTGAGGGCATCCTCAAGCGTCCTGGCTGCTTTTGTCTCTTGCCCTGCTGATTACTGATGACATTTAGCGCTAGGCGAGTCGCACCGTTTTTGGGTAAAAAGAAGCGATTGACCCTTTTATGGTTACATCGCGAAGAATGACCCCAAAACAGGAAATAACTGCCAGGACACTCGCGGTGGTAATGGGCGACTTGGTGCATAGCGAGCACGCTGCCGATATCGCGCAGTTACACAAGGCTTTCAATGAAGCGGTCGTGCAGTGCAACAGGCGTTATGCCGACGTCCTGGCATCACCGTTGACCATCACCCTTGGAGACGAATTTCAGGGCTTGGTGACGTCCCTGAATGCCGGCGCTCGGCTGTTGCGTGACATCAGGCTGGATCTCCTGCAGCGTGGTATCGATTGCCGTTTCGTGCTGGGGCTGGCCCGGATAGAAACGGCTGTGAATCCGCAGCAGGCCTGGAACATGATGGGGCCGGGTCTTAGCCGCAGTCGGCACAAGCTAAACGAAAAGCGCGCGCTCTGCCGCTATGGTTTCTCGCTGCCTCAGGAGCCGCTGTTGGAGACCACTCTCGATGCACTAGGGGTTGGCTTGACGGTTGTCGAGAAGGGTTGGACGCAACGTCAATTGAGCGACATCGCGGCACTGTTGAACGGACAGTTACCCGCGGAGCTGGCAGAGCAGCGTCAGGTATCGGTCCATAGCATCTACAAGGTACGCACCTCCGGTCACTTCGAGGCCTATAGCCAACAGTGGAATGCCGTGCTGGAAGTGCTGGCGGATCTGGATCGCAGGGAGGCTGAGCAATGAACGGGTTGCTGCAAGGATTGCATGCACTGGCCTATACGCTCTTCGCCTTGGCCCTGTTGACCGAGCTTGGCAATGTCTTGTGTCGCAGGATGCTCATCCGCATGACACGGCCAAGAATGCCAGGCGCGTCCAGCGATGGCGCCTTTTCCGCGGGACGCCTCATCGGCTGGCTCGAACGTCTGGTGTTGGCTGCGGGACTGTTAAGCAACAGCTGGGAAATCCTCGCGGCGGTGATAGCGCTCAAGACCGTCGCTCGCTTCAAGGAGCTGGATCAGCGGGACTTTGCCGAATACTTTCTGGTCGGCTCGCTGTTCAGCATTCTCTGGGCCATCGTGATTACCGGGGCCTGGATGCTTTATGACCAGCATTGGGGAGTCGGTATGAGAGCCACCCTGATGGATTGGCTCAGCGCCTCCTCCTTGCCGCCTTTGATCGAAGCAGCAAAGGTCGGCGGCTGACCTCAGGGCACCGACCAGACCTCGCCCGGCGCCAGTGTCCGGAACGCCTCGTCCGCCAGGCCATGCAGGGCGCGGGCGTGGGCCAGGTCGCGGGGCGGGGCGAACTGTTCTTCGTCGCTCAGGGAAAAGGTGCCGAAGTGGATGCCCAGACTGCTGACGGCGCCCAGCGCCTGATGAGCACGTACCGCATCGTCGGGATTCAGATGGCTGTCCCGCATGAACCAGCGCGGTTCGTAGGCGCCGATGGGCAGGGCGGCGAAACGCGGTGTCCCCAGGCGTTCGCGGATCTGCGCGAAGTGCGGGCCCCAGCCGGTATCACCGGCGAAATAGACCGGTCCGGTCGGCGCTTCCAGTACGAAGCCGCCCCACAACCGGCGGTTGGTGTCGAAGCGACTGCGCGCCGACCAGTGCTGGCCCGGCACCAGGTGCAGGCGCAGGCCGTCCTTGAGCGGCAGGCTCTGCCACCAGTCCAGTTCGCTGACGGTGACGAAACCGGTCTCGCGGCGGATCAGCTCGGCATTGCCGAGGGGCGTCACCACCGGCGTCAGGGGCGCGCGCTCGGCCAGGCGCCGCAGCGTCGCCAGATCCATGTGGTCGTAGTGACTGTGGCTGACGAAGATCAGGTCCAGCGGCGGCAGGTCATCCAGGGCCACGCCGGGGGCGTGATAGCGTCGCGGACCAATGAAGCTGAAGGGACTGACCCGCTCCGACCACACCGGATCGGCGAGGATGTTGAGACCCTGATGCTGGATCAGCAGGGTGGCATGGTTGACGAAGGTCACCCGCAATTCGCCACCCTCGACCCGGGCCACTGGCCGCGTCGGTACGGCCGGCCCGTCCTGCCAGGTCCACTCGGGACGGGTGCGGGTGAACTGCCATTTCAGCAGGGTCCAGAGGCTCTTGTCTTCGCGCGGCGCCAGGTTGTGAAAGCGCTCGCCGTCGAAGTGATCGGAGCGCGGACCCTCGTAGGCGGAGGAGGCGCAACCGGCCAGGGTCAGCAGGTGGATCAGCCACAGCGGACGAAAGATGCGCATGGGACCTCGGACGAATAGACTGGGCGGTCCAGATTACCCTTTGGCTAGCCGCCGTCGATCCCCATGTCGCGAAATACCCGTTCCACCCCCGGCCAGCGTCCGCGTCGCCAGGCCAAGGCACCGCCGGTCACGCCGCGGTTGCTGCTGCTCAACAAGCCCTTCGACGTGCTCACCCAGTTCGCCGACGCCGACGGCCGCGCGACCCTCAAGGCCTATGTCGAGGTGCCGGGCGTCTATCCCGCTGGCCGCCTGGATCGCGACAGCGAAGGCCTGCTCCTGCTGACCAACGATGGCCAGTTGCAGGCGCGTATCGCCGATCCCCGGCACAAGCTGCCCAAGACCTACTGGGCCCAGGTGGAGGGCACACCTGGAGAAGAGCAGCTGCAGCGCCTGCGCCAGGGCGTCGACCTCAATGACGGCCCCACGCTGCCGGCCGAGGCGCGCCTGCTGGCGGAGCCGCCGGCGCTGTGGGAGCGCGATCCGCCGGTGCGCTTTCGCAAGAGCGTGCCGACCGCCTGGATCGAGCTGACCATTCGCGAAGGACGCAATCGCCAGGTGCGGCGCATGACCGCCGCGGTGGGCCTGCCGACCCTGCGCCTGGTGCGCGTCCGCATCGGCCCCTGGACCCTGGACGATCTGGCGCCGGGCGCGTGGCGCGAGGTGCCGGCGCAGCTCTAGGGGCGGAGCTCAGTCCTGCCGCTGGCTGGCGGCCTCCTCTAGATCGCCGGCGATGTCGGCGAGGCGGCGGCTGACGTCCTTGAGCACCTGCGGATCGACCTCTCGCGGCGGCTGTCCCGGCTCGGTCACCAGCTGATTGGCCAGCAGCGCGCTCAGGGCGCCCACCTCGCCGGCCTGGTGGCGCAGGTCGTGGGTGTGCTGCACGGCGGCGTCGCGCAGGAGATTGGTGCTGAGGACCAGGCGCCCCATTTCGTCATCGCGGCCGCCGGGCAGGCGCTCGCCGAAACGCCCGCGCGCCAGCAGCCCCAGTTGCCGGGCGCAGGCCACCAGCGGATCCACCAGCCGCCGCTCCACCAGCCGTATCCCGAGGAACAGCAGGCCGCCGCCACAGAGCAGCAGGGCGAGGCCGGCGAGCAGGATGTCGCGCTGCGCCTCGGCGCGGATGGCGGCGATCTGCGCGGCGGTGCGTCCGTGCAGGTCGTCGACCAGGGCGGCGAAGCCCTCGGCGGTCTCGCGGTCGATACCACGGACCTCGGCATCGCCGCGACGCGGATCGCGATCATGGGCGAGATAGGCGGCCTGGCCGGCGCGATAGCGCTCGCCCAGGCGTTGGTGCTGGGCCCGCAGCGCCTGGAGCCGCGGTTGCAGATCGGGATCGACGCTGCCGGTCAGTTGCTGCAGACGCCGGTCGACCTCCGCCTCGCGGGTCAGGAAGGCCTGCCAGTAGCGCTCGGCCGTCGTGGCATCGCCGCCGCGCAGAAGAAAATTCTTCCACTCCTGGACCTGGATCTTGAAGATCAGGTGGGTGTCGTCAATCTCCACCAGGCGCTCCAGCGGGCCTTCGATCAGGTGCTGGTAGCGATGCAACTCGCGGGAGAGCAGGCCGAAGCCGGCCAGGGCGATCAGCAGCATCAGCAGCAGACTGCCGCCGAACAGGAGCAGGCTCTGACTGCGGAGCGAGCGGGCGAAGGGCATGAGGACTCTCGACAGGAAACGCAGAGCCGCAGCTTAGGGCGCTCGCCCGGGGAAGGCCAGCCTCAGGTCGAGACCAGCAACTGGGCGGCGACGGCGAACATCACCCCGGCCACCAGCAGATCGATCAACCGCCACACCCCTGGGCGGGCCAGGTAGGGCGCGGCCCAGGCGGCGCCTAGGGCGAGGCCGAAGAACCACAGCATGGAGGCCGTGGCCGCGCCGAACACATAGGCCAGGGGCGCGGCCTGCTGGCTGCCCAGGGAGCCCACCAGCAGCACCGTGTCCAGATAGACATGGGGATTGAGCAGCGAGACCGCCGCGGCGGCGAGCAGCGCCTGCCGCCTGCTGCGTGGCTCCGCCGCGGCCATGGTGCCCATGGCTGCCGGCCGCCAGGCCCGACGCAATGCCTGGGCGCCATACCAGAGCAGAAAGGCCGCGCCGCCCCAGCGCAGGATGTCCACCAGCAACGGACTGTGCTGGATCAGCGCGGCCAGGCCCAGCACCCCAGCGGCCACCAGGATCACGTCGCAGGTGAGGCAGAAGGCGGCGATGGCCAGATGGTGCTCGCGGCGCAGCCCCTGGGCCAGCAGATAGGTGTTCTGCGCGCCCAGCGCCATGATGAGACTGGCCATGGTCAGGAGGCCGGTGACGTAGCTGTTCATTGCGGAAGTGATGCCCTGTCGTGCTGGATTGGCTGCCACCTTGCCGCGTCCGGGTGTATAAGAAAAACCAATATTCCTTATGCAGCATTAGCTGAATCGATGATCGACTACAAGTTGCTGGAAGCCCTGGCGGTGGTGGTGGAAGAGGGCGGTTTCGAACGGGCGGCGCGGCGCCTGGGGCTGTCGCAATCGGCGGTGTCCCAGCGCATCAAGCTGCTCGAAGCCCGGGTCGGCCAGGCGGTGCTGGTGCGGGAGACACCCCCGCAGCCGACGGCGCCGGGTCTGCGGCTGTTGCGCCATATCCAGCAGGTGCGGCTACTGGAAGCCGATCTGGGCAGCGAGGTGCCGGGTCTGGCCGAAGAGGTGCCGCAGCGCCTGCGCATCGCCCTTAACGCCGACAGCCTGGCCAACTGGTGGCCGCTGGCGGTCGGCCCCTGGGTCCGGGCACAGCGGGTGTTGCTGGATCTGGTGGTGGAAGACCAGGACGTGGTGCTCCGACGGATGCGCGCCGGCGAGGTGGCGGCCTGCCTCTGCGCCAACGGCCAGCCGCTGGCCGGCGCACGGGTCAGCGCCCTGGGGGCCATGCGCTACCGGGCCCTGGCCAGTCCGGAATTCCGCGCTCGGCAACTGGCCGCATTGCCGGATCCCCAGGCCCTGGCACGGGCGCCGGCCATCGTCTTTGGCCCGGATGATCGCCTGCAGCATCGCTATCTGGAGCAGCTCGGCGTCACCCAGACCTTCGACTACCACCTCTGTCCTTCCGCCGAAGGCTTTCTGCAGATGACCCTGAGTGGCATCGGCTGGGGTCTCCTGCCGGATATCCAGAGCGCGGCTGCCCGGACGCGGGGCGCGCTGGTGGATCTGGCGCCCGGTCACTGGGTGGACGTGCCGCTGTTCTGGCATCACTGGCGCAATGGCGGCGCCGCCTTGCAGGCCCTCACCCGGCATCTCGAACAGGTCGCCGGCCAGTGGCTGGTGCGTGACTAGCGGCGTCTATCGAAGGCTTTGGTTACACTGGCGGATGGGTCGCCCCGGGCGACCGCGGACAGCTTCGGGAATCCCAGCGACATGCGTATCTTGATCACGGGCGCCAGCGAGCCGCTCGGTGCGGGCCTGGCCTGCGACATGCTCGAGCGCGGCCAACTGGTGCGGGTGCACGGCCGCCCCGGCGCGACCCTGGACGCCCTGGTCGAGCGCGGCGCCGACTATCACCCGGCCTTGCTCGACCAGCCCGCGCAGGTGGTGGCGCTGTGCGACGACATCGATGCCATCGCCCACTGTACCGATGTGGCCGGCGTGCCGAGCGCGGCCGATCTCGACCACGGCCAGGTGCTGATCGAAGCCGCCCTGCAGCAGCAGGTCGCGCAATTCGTCTATGTCTCGTCCGCCCGCGTCTACGAGCGGGGCGGCGAAGCGCTCAAGGAAGACCAGGTGCCGGCCAAGCCCGCCAGCCGCGAGGCCCAGCGCCGTCTGCAACTGGAGCGCCTGGCCCTGGCCGCCGGCGAATTCGGCCCCCAGGTCACGGTGTTGCGGCCGGCCCAGGTGCTCGGCCTGGCCGATCGCGACTGGGCGCGCTGGTTGCTGGAAAGGGCCAAGGCCAGGCAGTTGGGCCGCAGCGGCAACGGCCTCAATCGCTGGGACTTCACCAGCGCCGGCAATCTGCGCAAGGCCCTGGTGACCTTGTTGCTCAGGCAACCGGCCGCCACCCAGGGCAAGGTCTTCAACCTCAGCGATGGCCAGCCGCTGGTGTGCTGGGATGCGATCAACTTCCTGCTGCGGCGCTTCGAGTTGCCGCCGGTGGTCGAGCGCAAGGCCTTCGATCCCCGGCGTCTCTATGCCCGCCTGCGTACCCCGGGTCACGAGTCGCGCTGGCCCGACCTGCTCGACAGCCCCTTCACCCTGGATATCCGCGCCGCCCAGGAGGCCTTCGGCTACCTGCCCGAGGCCAGCTCCTGGAACGCCCTGGAAGAATATCGCCCGCGGGCGCCCCAGGCCCGCAGCGGCCCGGTCTAGCGCCGCACCAAAGGCACTCGGGATATGGCATGCTGGCGCTTTGCTATCGGCGCAGACTGCGTTTCCGCGCACGCTCCCGGGGCTAATCCGTCCGCGCACGGCCTCGCGTCGGCGCCGACGGCCGTTATACTGGCCGCGATTTCGTCTTCCTGCCTTTGCTCACAGGTCTGCCATGCGCAACGATCTTCTCGATGAAATGGATAACGTCCCGAGTCTGACGCCGGAGCGTGACGATCGCCGTCCCGCGGGTCGCCGGTCGGTCGAAGCCGAGGAGGTCTATCGCGAGCCCACGGCCGGTCACACGCGCGCGGTACGCCGTGGCCCGTCCACCGCGCCGCTGTGGGTGCTGGTCGCGGCCCTGACTCTGGCCCTGGCCGGGGTCGCCTGGTGGAGTCATCAGCAACTGGTGCTGATGCAGGAGCAGGTGGTGGCCACCCAGGAAAACTTCGCGCGCATCAGCGAAGACGCCCAGGGTCGCCTGAGGGACATCTCCGGCAAGCTGGTGGAAAGCGAATCCTCCGGTACCACCAGTCGCGAGGCGCTGCTGCTGCAGGTCAAGACCTTGCAGACCAAGGTCGCTGAACTCACCCGCCAGCAGCAGGGGGTGACGGACAACCAGCAGGCCCAGGACAACCGTCTGCAGAATCTCTCCACCGCGGTCCAGACGGTGCAGACCGGCAGTGGCGAGGTGGATACCCGCCTCAAGGCCCTGGCCGACGAGCAGACCGCGCTGAAGAACGGCCTGGCGCAGACCGCCAGCCTGACCGAGCAGGTCGCCAGCCTCACCGCGCAGAACAAGGCGCTGCAGGCCGACATCGCCGCGCTGAAGAAGCCCAGTGCCCAGAATCAGGCCCTGGGCGAGATGCAGCAGGACCTGCTGGTGCTACGCAGCGAGCTGGACGCCCGCCCGGTGGGCCCGGACAGCAAGGAATTCGACGCCTTCCGCCTGCAGACCACCCGCAACATCACCACCCTGCAGACCCAGGTGCAGAATCTGCAGCAGCAGATCAGCGCCGGGGCGCGTTGATCGGATCGATCTCGCTGCGCTGCCATTCCTGCGGCCAGAGCTCGCCATCGAGTTGATCGAGCCGGCGCTGCAGGACCTTCTGCTTGAACACCTCGAGGATCTCCACCAGCACCTCGTCCAGGGCATTGTCCTGGGCGCCGCTGGGCAGACTCTGATCGAAGCCGTGATCGGCCAGGCGACTGGCCAGGGCGCGGAAGTCGCGGGTGCGCAGGCTGGCCGCCGCTTCCCTGACCAGGCCGTTGACGATGTCGGTGAGCACCCCGTCCAGGGTGTCGGCCAGTCGCTCGCCCATGGGTAGGCGCTTGAGCCGGGCCAGATCGGGATTCTCGTCCAGGGCGCGCTGCACCACGTCGCCAACCAGGCGTTCCAGGGTGGCGCGATTCTGGCTGTAGCCCTGTTCCACCATCGCCTGGATGCGCAGCGCCATGCCGTCGATCAGCCGCTGCTTGCGCGGGCGGATGACGCGGTCGATCACGCTCTGGGAGAAGTCGTCGCGGGTGTTGAGTTCGTCCTGCAATTCGCCGCAGATCTTGATCATCACCCGATCCGACAGGTCTTCCATGAGCAGCTGGTAGTAATGGTTGAACAGCCGATAGGGCCGCCAGCGGCGCATGTCGATCAGCCCCAGGCGTTGCAGGCGCAGCAGCAGCGAGACGATGCGCAGCGCCCGCAGCAGGCGGAAACCGCCCAGGGGGATGCAGCCGAGCACGTCGTACCAGTGGATGAAGGGGTAGTGGTACCAGCGCGCGTGGCGGCGTTCGATCACCGCCACCAACCAGCCGAGCAGCACGTCGGCGATGAAGAAGGCGACGAACACCAGGTCGATGCGGGTGAAGTGGGCGTGGATGCGTTCGCCATAGAAGGCGTGGAAGCCGGGCAGCACTGCGACCAGGGCCTGGTTGAGCGGTCCCAGGGCATAGAGGCTGTCGAACAGGATCAGCGCCAGGTTCACGCAGACCAGGATCAGGATCAGGCCGTCCCAGAGCGCCAGCAGGCCCTCGTGGCGGCGCGGCGGTGGCGCGGCGGGTGCGGCCGGCGCGCTCATGGCCGCGCGGCCTGCCAGAGCACCTCGCTCACCCCCTGGCGCCGGGCGACGATGCGGGCGGCGACGAACAGCAGGTCGGACAGGCGATTGAGATAGGGCAGGCCCTGGCCCTCCAGCGGCTCCACCGCGTGCAGGCTGCGGCAGCGCCGCTCGGCGCTGCGCGCCAGGGTGCGGCAGACATGGGCCTGGGCCACGGCGCGCGAGCCGCCGGGCAGGATGAAATTCTCCAACGGCCCCAGCTCGGCGTTCCACCGATCGATGGCGCCCTCCAGGCGTTCGATCTCCACCGGTTGCAGGGCGCGATAGCTGGGCATGGCCAGTTCGCCACCGAGGTCGAACAGGCGGTGCTGACAGGGCGCCAGAAGCTCGCTCACCTCGGCCAGGCGGGCGTCCTCGGCCAGCTCGGCGAGCAGCAGACCCAGGGCACTGTTGAGCTCATCCACCGCGCCAATGGCCTCGATGCGCGGATGGTCCTTGGGTACCCGGCTGCCGTCGGCCAGGCCGGTGTCGCCGGCGTCGCCCTGGCGGGTGTAGATCTCGGTGAGGCGAAAACCCATGGCGCAGCTCCTGATGAGGTCCTAGGCCGCGTCGAAGTCGGCCTGGACGAGGGGCAGGCGCAGGGTGAAGCAGGTCCCTACGCCAGGCGTGGAGTGCACCTCCATCTGCCCCTTGTGGTTGTTGGTGATGATGAAATACGACACCGACAGGCCCAGACCGGTGCCCTGGCCCACCTCCTTGGTGGTGAAGAAGGGCTCGAAGATGCGCTTGCAGATGTCCTCGGGGATGCCGATGCCGTTGTCTTCCACCTGGATCTCGGCCCAGCCGCCGCGCAGCTTGGTGCGCAAGGTGATGCGGCCGTATTCGCCTTCTTCCTCGTCGTCGCGCAGGTGGATGGCCTGGGCGGCGTTCTTCAGCAGGTTGAGCAGCACCTGCTCCAGTTCGTTGCCGATCACCGGCACCGGTCCCAGCGCCGGATCGAATTCGCGGATGATCGACAGGGTGCGGAAGTCGAAGCCCTCGGCCAGGTCGAAGTCGTTGCCGGCGATCTCGATGGCCTGGTCGATCAGCGGCGGCAATTCGCTGGCTTCCATCTTGCGATTGCTGCGGCGACTGAAGGCCAGCATGTGGCTGACGATCTTGGCCGCGCGGCTGCCGGCCTGGTGGATGCCGTCGAGCAGCCGCGGGATCTGCCGGCTCTCCAGGTAGCAGTTCACCGCATTGAGCTCGACACCGGATTCGGCGGCCTGCTCGACGTTCTTCGGCAACTCCGGCGACAGCCGCCGGCGGATGTTCTGCACGTTGTGCAGGATGGCGCCCAGCGGATTGTTGATCTCGTGGGCCATGCCGGCGGCGAGGCCGCCCACCGAGAGCATCTTTTCCGACTGCACCATCATCTCTTCCATGTTCAGGCGCTGGGTGATGTCGTCGATGCGGATCACCACGCCACGCCCGGCGCCGCCCATCAGCGGGTAGAAGGTCAAGGTGTAGTGCCGCGGGGTATCGGTCAGCGCCCAGGTCACCCGTTCCACCTTTTCCACCCGCAGCAATTCGGCGGTGCGACTCAGTTGCGGCAGGAACGGCTTGAGCGAGGGAAAGGCCAGGAACACCGGCTGGTTCAGGGCCTCGTCCAGCTGGGTGCCGGAGAGGTGGGTGGCCTCCTGGTTCCACTGGGTGACGTAGAACTGCTCGTCCACGGCGATCAGCGCCGAGGGCATGGAGTCGATGATGCTGTTGAGGTAGTTCTGGAAGCCGGTGAGCTTCTTCTCGATCTTGCCGCGGACCTGCACCTCCAACTCCAGCTTACGGTTGGAGCGGCGGGTCTCCTCGGCCAGGCTCTGGGCCTGCAGCACCGCGTACTGGGCGTCGTCGCGGGCGCGCTTGAGTTGCTGCTCGCGGCCCTGGATGCGGCCGAGCATGGTGTTGAAGGATTCCGCCAGGCGGCCCAGTTCGTCTTCGCTGCCCTTGCTGGCGCGCAGCGAATAGTTCTCCTCGCGGGTCACCTGGCGCGAGAGTTCTTCCAGTTCGCGGATCGGCAGGGTGATGAGTCTCTTGATCTGCCGCGCCACCACCAGCCAGAGCAGGATACTGAAGGTCAGGATCGCCAGGCTGGCGGTCAGGGTGCCGCGGTAGAAGGCCCCCGGCAGTTCGCTGCTGGCCACCAGCAGCAGATGCCCGGGAGCGCCCTCGGGACGCGGCAGCTCCACCAGCAGATTGGTGCGGAATTCGCGCAGGCGCCAGGTCTGCAGCTCTTCGAAGCGCGCCGGCACCTGCAGGCGATCGCCGTTGTGCAACTCGGCCAGGCGCTGGCCCTGGCTGTCGTAGACCGCGGCCAGGCGCAGCGGCGCATAGCCGTCGAGCTGGCGCAGCTGCACCTCGGCCGCCGCCGGCGAGGCCAGCACCTCGCGGCTGAGCACCGGGCTGGCGAACAGCCGGCCCAGGGTCTGCAGCGCCTGGGGCGCCACGCTCTCCTGGGAGATCCAGTAGGCGGCGCTGATAAAGGTCACGTTGGCCACCACCAGCACCGCGATCATCATCACCAGCAGGGCAGCCAGCAACTTGCGGCCGACCGGGAGATTCTTCAGGCGTTTGGCGAGGATCATGGCGCAGCCGTGGCAACAGGGAAGCGGGCAGGGTAGCCCGCAGCTAGTCCTCGGGCAATCCGCGCTCCGCGAGCCGGGCTCGCAGTCGCTGCTGTAGCTCGGTCAGGTGCGGCACCGGCAGGCGCAGCCGTCCGGCGATCGGCAGGGCGTGGCCGAGCAGGTAGCTCACCTCGGTGCGCTGGCCGCGCTCCACGTCCTGCAGCATCGAGGAGCGGTTGTTGGCCGTGGCGGCGATCACCGCCTCGACCTCCTGCTGCAGCCCCTGGGCCGCCGGGGCGAGTCCCATGGCTTCCAGCAGCGCCGCGAGTTCGTCGCAGAGCTCCGTGACCTCCGGCAGATGCTGGCGCAGTTCGCCGTTGCGGCAGCGATAGAGCACGGTCAGCGGATTGATGGCGCAGTTGATCGCCAGCTTGCGCCACAGGCGGGCGTCGATGTCGTCGGTCCAGCGCACCGGGAAACCCAGCTCGGCGAGGGTATCCAGCCAGGGCGGCGGGGTATGGCTGCCGAGCTGGTCGCCGATCCAGATCTGCCCGGCACCGGCCGCGACCACGTGGAAGTCGGTTTCGCGATAGGCTCCTTCGGTGGTGCTGGCTCTCAGGCAGCGCGCCCGCGGTACCCGGGCGGCCACGGCGTCCTGGCTGCCCAGGCCGTTCTGCAGCAGCAGGATCTCGGCTTCCGGTTCCAGGCGCGCGGCGACGCTGGCGATGGCTTCTTCGGCGTCGTAGCTCTTGCAGGCGAGGATCAGCCGGCGGATCGGATTGCCGGCCTCGGGCGTCTCGGCCGGCAGCGGATAGAGGCTGGTGGTGTCGCCTTCGCTGAGTTGCAGGCCGCCGCGGGCGCGATACTGCGCCAGGCGCGTGCGATCGCGCAGGATCAGCCGGACCGGCTCGCCACCGCGAAACAGCCGCGCGGCCCAGAGTCCGCCGAGACTGCCGGCGCCCAACACGTGCCAGCTCACAGCTGTGACTCCAGTGTCGATTCCTTGCGCATGGTCGGATTCCTGAGGAAGAGGGCCAGTCGTTATAATGGTCGGTCAGGCTGCAGCGTCAAGGCTGCCCCACCCCAACCGAGGAGAAAATCCATGCCTTCCTTCGACGTCGTATCGGAGCTGGACAAGCACGAAGTCACCAACGCCGTGGACAACGCCATGAAGGAGCTCGAGCGCCGGTACGACCTGCGCGGCAAGGGCAGCTTCGAGGCCAAGGACCTTACCGTCACCCTGACCGCCGACGCCGATTTCCAGCTCGAGCAGATGCTGGAGATCCTCAAGGTCAACCTGGCCAAGCGCAAGATCGACGTCCAGTGCCTGGAGGTCAAGGACGCCTATGCCTCCGGCAAGACCGTGAAGCAGGAGACCACCCTGCGCGAGGGCATCGACAAGGAGCTGGCGAAGAAAATCGTCGCCCTGATCAAGGACAGCAAGATCAAGGTCCAGGCCGCCATCCAGGGCGAGCAGGTGCGCGTCACCGGCAAGAAACGCGACGAATTGCAGGAGGTCATCGCCCTGCTGCGCGGCCAGTCCCTGGGCATGCCGCTGCAGTTCGACAACTTCCGCGACTGAGCCGCGTTTCGGAACCTCTCGGGCTACCGTCCGTCGCACATAGGGCGCCGCCATTCAGGCCGCGCCCGACTTTTTTCTTGTGCGTGGAGAGGTAGACGATGGATTTGAGTGCCCAGACCGATCACCTGCTGACGGCCTTCATGGCCTGGCTACCGGTGATCCTGCAATATTGCGGCAAGGTGGTACTGGCCCTGATCACCCTGTGGATCGGCTGGTGGATCATCAATCGCCTGACCGGGCGACTGGCCGCGCTGTTCACCGCGCGGCACATGGACCGGGCCCTGGAAACCTTCGTGGTGACCCTGGTCAACATCGGTCTCAAGGTGATGCTAGTGATCAGCGTCGCCTCCATGATCGGCATCGCCACCACCTCCTTCGTCGCCGCCCTCGGCGCCGCCAGCCTGGCCATCGGCCTGTCGCTGCAGGGCAGCCTGGCCAACTTCGCCGGCGGGGTGCTGATCCTGCTGTTCCGGCCGTTCAAGATCGGTGACTACATCGAGGCCCAGGGCGTGCAGGGCACCGTGGATTCGATCCAGATCTTCCATACCGTGCTGCGCACCGGCGACAACCGCACCGTCACCGTGCCCAACGGCAACCTGTCCAACGGCATCATCACCAACCAGTCGCGCCAGGCGACGCGGCAGATCGTCTTCGACGTCAAGGTCGGCTACGACGCCGATCTGCAGAAGGCCAAGCAGGTGCTGGCCGACATGGCCAAGGATCCGCGGGTGCTGGAGACGCCGCCACCCGCCATCGTGGTGGCCGGCCTGGGCGACACCTTCATCACCGTGTCGCTGCGCTGCTGGACCGCCAACAGCGATTTCTGGGGCACCCAGTTCACCTTCAACGAGCAGATCCGCGATCGCCTGCGGGCCGAAGGCATCGACATCGCGCTGCCCAGCCGGGTGGTCAAGGTGATCGACGACAAGGGCGACGAGCGCGCCGCCGCGGCCGCGCGCGGCGAAGCCTAGGGCAGGTCGTGGCGGCCGCGGGCCGCCCCGGTCTCAGTGGCCGCTGCCGGAAGGACCGCTGGGTATCGCGGTCCGCCGCTGGCGCAGCCAGAGCACCGCGATCAGCAGCAGCGTCGGCACCCCCATCAGGGCGGTCAGCGAGAAGAACGAGCTGTAGCCGACGTGCTCGACCATGGCTCCCGAGTAGCCGCCCAAGAGCCGCGGCAACAGCAGCATCAGCGAGCTGAGCATGGCGTACTGGGTGGCCGAGAATCTGAGGTTGGTCAAACTCGACAGGTAGGCGACAAAGGCCGAGGTGGCCATGCCGCCACTGACGTTGTCGGCGCAGATGGTGGCGATCAGCAGCGGCACGTTGGCGCCGGTGGAGGCGATCACCACGAACAGCAGATTGGTCAGCGCCGAGGCGGCGCCGCCGAGAAAGAGGATCGGCAGGATCCCCACCCGGGTGATCAGCACGCCGCCCAGGCCCGCGCCGAACAGGGTCATGAACACCCCGAAGATCTTGCTGACCCCGGCGATGGTTTCCTTGCTGTAGCCCACGTCGATATAGAAGACGCTGGCCATCACGCCCATGACCGTGTCCGACAGCCGATAGGTGGAGATCAGGCCGAGCAGCAGCAGCGCCTGCCACTGGTAGCGCTGGATGAATTCGGTGATGGGCGTCAGCACCGGTGCCATCAGCCGGCGCCCCGGCGCGGTGAGGCAGAGCCAGGCGATCAGGCCGTACATCAGGCCGCGCGGCCAGTAGCCGCCGGCCAGCGCCGACAGGCCACCGGTGACGGCGACGATGAGCACGATCAGCAGGATCACCGAGACCATCTGGTGGACGAAGTCGAAGCGCGGCAGCTCTTCGGCATTGGCCGCATCGCGCAGTCGCAGCGGTTCGCGCATGCGCCGCATGAGATCGCTCAGCGGCTTGGAGCAATAGCGCCCCCAGGGCGACAGGCAGCCGACGATGAACAGGCTGTAGAGCAGGGCGCGCGGCCAGGCCTGGGCGATGGCGGCATTGATGGCGGCGGGGATGGAGACCAGCATCACCAGCAGCAGGGCGACCGCCACCAGCTGGTGATTGAAGCCGAAGCGCGATTCCGCCATGGCCATGGGCGCCACCGGCTCGGGCTCGCGGATCAACAGGCTGGTGACCAGGCCGGGCAGGACCAGCAGAGCGAACAGCATATAGGTGGTGGCCCAGGCGTTCTGGCTGTAGCCCAGGCGGGACGAGCCCAGCTCCTCGGCGAGAAACAGCGCCCCGGCGCTGGCCAGCAGGGCGGCGATGCGATAGCCGGTCATGTAGCAGGCGGCGAGGGCCGCCTGGCGGTCGTCGTCGGCGATCTCCAGGCGATAGGCGTCTACGGCGATGTCCTGGGTGGCCGAGGCGAAGGCCACCAGCACCGCCAGGGCGATCAACTGCTCCAGGTGCTGCTGCGGATTGCACAGCGCCATGCCGATCAGCCCCAGACCCACCAGGATCTGCGACAGCACCAGCCAGGAGCGGCGACGGCCGAGCTTGCCGATCAGCGGCAGCTTCCAGAGGTCGAGCATGGGCGACCAGACCCACTTGAAGGCATAGGCCAGGCCGATCCAGCTGGCGTAGCCGATGGTCTCGCGACTCACGCCCGCTTCGCGCAGCCAGACCGACAGGGTGGAAAACACCAGCATGGCCGGCAGGCCCGCGGCGAAGCCCAGCAGCAGCAGGGCCAGGCAGGCCCTGGATTTGTAAGTGGTGACGGCTTCACGCCAGAAACGTGCAAACATGCCCTTGGGCTCGGAAAAAACGCGCACTCTACTCGACACTCTCAGCTGGATTCCACCGGTACCGACGCATGTCCACCCGGTCCTCGTGCAGCAGCACGCCCTCGGCCCGCAAACGCTCGCGTTGCTCCCGGCCGGAGGGGCTGTCGCGGGTCAGGCTCGGGCGGCCGTCCGCGGCGATCACCCGGTGCCAGGGCAGGGCACTGCCCTCGGGCAGGCGTCCCAGCACCCAGCCCACCCAGCGCGCGCCGCGACCGAGGCCGGCGAGCTCCGCCAACTGGCCATAGCTGACCACCCGTCCCGCGGGAATGGCGGCCAGCGCCAGGAAGACGGCCTGACGCCGGGGTTCGAGGGGAGGGGATGCGCTCATGACGCTCTGCTGCTCCGGGGGAGAAGAGTGCCAGTGTGCCGAAAAGTTTGGTTACGGTGGTGCTGAAACGTGTCGAGCTGCCACATTCTCCCAAGACGTCCGACCTTTGGGCAGTATTTCCGGAAACTTGCCTAACTTTTACCCAGGAACGGTTGCGCGGGTCTCCGGCACCCGGATAATCGCGCCCCTCTCGTTTCGTTACCTTTCCACCCAAGTCCACCCAAAGGTGTCCTGGTGCCCATGCGTTTTCGATTGCTCTCCTCGCTCGCGCTGTTGTCACTCGCCTCCTTCGCCCATGCCGATACCGTCTGGCTGAAGAACGGCGACCGCCTGACCGGAACCATCAAGCTGCTCGACAGCAAGAAGCTGCTCCTGCAGACCGAATACGGCGGCAACATTCCCCTGTCCTGGGACAAGATCAAGACCCTGCAGCGTGACAAGCCCGTCATCGTCCAGCGCGGCAAGTACGAACCCGATTTCCCGGTGGAAAGCCTCAAGCCGGCCGACGATGGCCAGGTGGTGGTCAGCACCGCCGATGGCCAGCAGACCGTGCCCCTGGCCAGCATCACCCAGATCGTGCCGCCGCGTCCCTTCCTGCGCGACTTCGCCTGGAAGGGCAACATCGACGCCGGTCTGGACTACATCAGCTCGTCCCAGGACAGCGAAAAGTACGACATCGACTTCAAGACCCAGGCCCGGCACGGCATGTGGCGGCACAACGCCAACGGCAGCTATGACCGCTACAAGACCGACGACGTGGTCTCGACCAGCAAGTACGGTCTGCAGTACGCCCTGGATCGTTTCTTCGACGAGAAATTCTTCTGGCAGGGCCGCGCCGAATACAAGCGCGACTGGATCCAGGATCTGGCCAAGCAGCGCACCCTGGGTACCGGTCCCGGTTACCAGTTCTGGGACAACGAGCTGGGTGCCTTCTCGCTCACCGGCCTGCTCAACCACAACCGTTACGAGTACTCGGACGGCGGCTCCGACCAGTTCCTCTCGGCGAGCGTGAAGTGGGACTACAACCGCTACCTTTACGGCCAGACCATCCAGTTCTTCACCAATGGTGAACTGGGCCGGCCGCTGGACAACACCGCCAACTTCACCTTCGACGGCGATGTCGGCCTGAGATACAAGGTGACCAACTGGGCGTCGCTGAACCTCAAGGCGTCCAAGGAACTGACCAGCGGTGCCGAGGGCAACGTCAACCAGACCGAGTACACCGCCGGTGTCGGGGTGTCCTGGTAACGTCATGTTTCCCTAGGCAGGCGCCAATCCGTCAAGGCCGCGATTTTCGCGGCCTTTGCGTTTCCGGGCGGCGTCGGGCGGCCACCTTGAAATCGGCTCGGCCGCCTCCATCTCCTGACTTTCAACCGGCTTCCACCGTGAAGGACCCGAGATGCGCGTGACCGCCTTACTCTTCTTGCTGTTCCCCTTTGTGGAACTGGCCGTACTCATCAAGATCGGCAGCGAAATCGGCGTGCTCGCCACCTTCGCCCTGCTGTTGCTGAGCTTTCTGGTCGGCGTCGCCCTGCTGCGCGTCGCCGGCTTCACCACCCTCTGGCGCATCCGCATGCGCCTGGCCCAGGGGCAGATGCCGGAGCAGGAGGTCATCCAGGGTCTGACCCTGGCGATCGCCGGCGCCCTGCTGATCTTCCCGGGCTTCATCAGCGATGTCCTGGCGCTCGTCTGCCTCCTGCCGGTGACCCGCAGGGCCCTGCTGGGCGCGGTGATCGGCCGGGTGACCCGGCGCAACCCCGGTGCCCAAGGCTACCAGGGCCATCAGCCGGGCTCCGGTCAGGCCGCGCCCCATCGCCCCGAGGTCATCGAAGGTGAAGTGGTGCACCGCGACGAGCAAAAGCACTAAAAATTTTGCCCCCCGCCCTTGAAATGCCTGGCGACAACCTCATGTAGCGGACACCGCAAGGTTGTCGCCGCAAGGCGAGCAGGTTTCGCGTCCTGTCATGCACGGGGCGCACCCGGCGCAGCCGGTAAAAACAAACTGCCGATGCAGTCATCGGCGCTGGAAACACTTAGAACTTTGGGAGATACGACAATGGCGCTTCGTCCTCTGCATGATCGCGTTGTGATTCGTCGCAGCGAAGAAGAGACCAAATCCGCTGGCGGCATCGTGCTGCCGGGCTCGGCTGCCGAAAAGCCGAACCGCGGTGAAGTGGTTGCCGTAGGCACTGGACGCGTGCTGGACAACGGTGATGTCCGTGCTCCGGCGGTGAAAGTGGGTGACAAGGTGGTTTTCGGTCCCTATTCCGGCAGCAACGCCATCAAGGTCGATGGCGAAGAACTGCTGGTGATGGCTGAGTCCGAAATCCTGGCCGTCATCGAAGGCTGATCCCCGCTCACTTTTCGAATTTCTTAGAGGAAACAGAACATGGCTGCAAAAGACGTCAAATTCGGTGACTCCGCGCGCAAGAAGCTGCTGACCGGTGTCAACACCCTGGCCGACGCCGTCAAGGCCACCCTCGGCCCGAAAGGCCGCAACGTGGTGCTGGAGCGTAGCTTCGGTGCTCCCCTGATCACCAAGGACGGCGTTTCCGTCGCCAAGGAAATCGAGCTCAAGGACAAGATCGAGAACATCGGCGCCCAGCTGGTGAAAGACGTGGCCTCCAAGGCCAACGACGCTGCCGGTGACGGCACCACCACCGCCACCGTGCTGGCTCAGGCCATCGTCACCGAAGGCCTGAAGTCCGTGGCCGCCGGCCTGAACCCGATGGATCTCAAGCGCGGCATCGACAAGGCCACCGCGGCCGTCGTCGCCGAGCTGAAGAACCTGTCCAAGCCCTGCGCCGACAGCAAGGCCATCGCCCAGGTAGGCACCATCTCCGCCAACTCCGACGACAGCATCGGCAACATCATCGCCGAAGCCATGGAGAAGGTCGGTAAAGAAGGCGTCATCACCGTCGAAGAAGGCTCGGGCCTGGAAAACGAACTGTCCGTCGTCGAAGGCATGCAGTTCGACCGTGGCTACCTGTCGCCCTACTTCATCAACAAGCCCGACACCATGTCGGCCGAGCTGGACAGCCCGCTGCTGCTGCTGGTCGACAAGAAGATCTCCAACATCCGCGAACTGCTGCCGGTGCTGGAATCCGTCGCCAAGGCCGGTCGCCCGCTGCTGATCGTCGCCGAAGACGTCGAAGGCGAAGCCCTGGCCACCCTGGTGGTCAACAACATGCGCGGTATCGTCAAGGTCGCTGCCGTCAAGGCGCCCGGCTTCGGTGATCGTCGCAAGGCCATGCTGCAGGACATCGCCATCCTGACCGGCGGTACCGTCATCTCCGAAGAAGTCGGCCTGAGCCTGGAAAGCACCACCCTGGAGCACCTGGGTCAAGCCAAGCGTGTGGTCCTGAACAAGGAAAACACCACCGTCATCGACGGCGCTGGCGTCGAAGCCGACATCCAGGCCCGTATCAAGCAGATCCGTGCCCAGGTTGAAGAAACCTCTTCCGACTACGACAAGGAGAAGCTGCAAGAGCGTCTGGCCAAGCTGGCTGGCGGTGTTGCCGTGATCAAGGTTGGCGCTGCCACCGAAGTCGAGATGAAAGAGAAGAAGGCCCGCGTTGAAGACGCCCTGCACGCGACCCGTGCTGCGGTGGAAGAAGGCGTGGTGCCTGGCGGCGGTGTCGCCCTGGTGCGTGCCCTGGAAGCTCTGAAAGACCTGAAAGGCATCAACGAAGAGCAGAACGCCGGTATCAACATCCTGCGTCGCGCCGTCGAAGCGCCCCTGCGCCAGATCGTGACCAACGCCGGTGACGAAGCCTCCGTCGTGCTGGACAAGGTCAAGCAGGGCAGCGGCAACTATGGCTACAACGCCGCTACCGGCGAATACGGCGACATGCTGGAATTCGGCATCATCGACCCGGCCAAGGTGACCCGCAGCGCGCTGCAGGCCGCTTCCTCCATCGCCGGTCTGCTGATCACCACCGAAGCCATCGTGGCTGAGCTGCCGAAAGACGACGCAGCCCCGGCCATGCCCGACATGGGCGGCATGGGTGGCATGGGCGGCATGATGTAAGAACCGCTCCGGCCCTAGGGCCGAGCCGAACCCCGGTGCTCCTCGCGGACACCGGGGTTTTTTATGGCCGGTGATCCTCGATGCTCCCACCCTGCGCGCCGCCGCCGCGCTGGTCGCGGTCGCCGGGGCCGGTTAGGCTCTGTGCCGAACAGACGACAACGAGGCCCGCAGCGGACTCGGGCAATGAGGTCAGCGACATGCGTATCCTGGTGGTAGAAGACAACAAGGACATCCTCAGCAACCTGCTGGATTACCTCAGCCTCAAGGGCTACAGCGTGGATTGCGCCCAGGATGGCTTGTCCGGGCTGCACCTGGCCGCGACCGAACACTATGACCTGCTGATCCTCGACATCATGCTGCCCGGCATCGATGGCTACACCCTCTGCCAGCGGTTGCGCCAGGATGCCCGCCGCGATACCCCGGTGATCATGCTCACCGCTCGCGATCAGCTCGATGATCGCCTGGAAGGCTTTCGCTCCGGCGCCGACGACTATCTGGTCAAGCCCTTCGCCCTGTCCGAACTGGCCGCTCGCGTCGAGGCGGTGATGCGCCGGGCCAAGGGCGGCGGACGTCGCCAGCTGCAGGTCGCCGATCTCAGCTATGACCTGGACACCCTGGAGGTCAGTCGCGCCGGCAAGCCGCTCAAGCTCAATCCCATCGGCCTCAAGATCCTCGCCCTGCTGATGCAGAAGTCGCCCCACGTGGTGCGGCGCGAGGTGCTGGAAGAGGCGGTATGGGGCGAGGACTACCCCGACAGCGACAGCCTGCGCAGCCACGTCCACCAGTTGCGCCAGGTGATCGACAAGCCCTTCGAGCAGCCGCTGCTGCGCACCATTCACGGGGTGGGCTACAAACTGGTCGAGCAGGAGTAGCCATGGAATACCACCTGAGCCTGTCACGGCGGATCGTCATCGCCTTCGTGCTGATGACCTTCCTGGTCGGCGGGGTGTTTTCCCTGGGCATCGTCGCGGTGGTGCACACCGTGGAAGAGCGGCTGATTTCCACCGACCTGCGCAACGAACTGGAGCGCATGGTGCAGCGCGACATGAAACGCGGTGGCCAGCCGGTGCTGGATCCCGACATGCGCCTGTATTTCGTGCCCCTCGCCGAGGTGGCGCAGTTGCCTGCCCACCTGCGCGAGTTGCCGGCCGGCTTCAGCGAGGTGGAGGAGGACCAGCAGTACTTCTATGCCTATGTGGCCGAGCTGGAGGGCAATCACTTCGTCCTGCTGCAGAATCAGAGCGACTTCGAGGCGCGCGAACGGCTGCTCTACAAGGTGGTGCTGGTCGGCTTCCTGATCAGCGTGGCCCTGGCCTGGCTGCTGGGCTGGGCGCTGTCGCGGCGGGTGATCGCCCCGGTGGTGCGGCTGGCGCGTCAGGTGCGTCGGCGTGATCAACTGCTCGATGTGACGCCGCCCCTGGCGCCGGACTATGCCAAGGACGAGGTCGGCGAGTTGGCCGGCGCCTTCGACGACGCCCTGAATCGCCTGCGCGCCGCCCTGGCCCGGGAGCGCCTGTTCACCAGCGACGTCAGCCACGAGTTGCGCACCCCGCTGATGGTGATCAATTCCTCCTGCGAGCTGCTCGAGGCCACGCCGGACCTGCCAGCCCGGGCGAAGGGGCCGCTGGAGCGCATGACCCGCGCGGCGCGGGAGATGCAGGAGCTGGTGCAGACCTTTCTCGCCCTGGCGCGCAATCAGGGCGACAACGACACCCAGGCGCCGCGTGCCACCCTGGCCCAGGTGGCGCGGCGCCAGACGCAGGAATGGCAGGCGGCGGTGGAAGCCAAGGGCCTGCAGTGGCGGCTGAGCGTGGCGCCGGAGGCCGACCAGGCGCTTTGGCACGAGCCCTTCCTGCGCTCGGTGATGAGCAATCTCCTACGCAATGCGCTGCACTATACCGAGCGGGGCTATATCGGCCTGCAGGTCGGAGCGGACGGCTTCGTGGTGGAAGACAGCGGCGTGGGCATTCCCGAGGAGCAGCGCGAGGCGATGTTCCAGCCCTTCGTGCGGGGCGCCGAGGGGCGTGGCGAAGGCCTCGGGCTGGGGCTGTCGCTGGTCCGCAGGATCTGCCAGCTGCAAGGCTGGACCGTGACCCTGGGTGACAGCGCGGCGGGTGGCTGTCGCTTCGAGATAGCGCTGGGCAGCGACAGCCTAGCGGACTGAGGTTACAGAATTTTCACAACGCCTTGACCGCGGTTTGACAGCGGCCTGGGTAGGGTGGCGGCACTTCTCCACTCCCTCAGGAGCCGCCTCCGTGAAAGCGCCCATCGACCTGCCCTTTTCGCAAAAGTACGACGCCGACCACGCCCGCCAGTATTTTCTGAAGCATCAGGACGGCCTGGCCCGGCGCCTGTCCAACTGGCGCGACCAGCAGCTCGCCCGGCAGGCCCTGAGCATCGCCGGCCAGCCCAATCTGGTGCTGGATCTGCCCAGTGGCGCCGGCCGTTTCTGGCCGCTGCTGGCGGAGAAGCGCAATCGCCTGATCATCGGTGCCGACTACTCGGAAAACATGCTGGCCACCGCCCGTGAACAGCAGCCCGCGGACGTCGTGGCCCGGGTGAAGACGCTACAGACGTCGGCTTTCGCTATCGACCTGTCCGACAATTCTGTAGATTGCATCTTCTGTATGCGTTTGTTTCACCACGTGGGCGAATCGGCGGACCGTCTGGCCCTGCTGCAGGAGTTCCACCGGGTGACCCGCGACAGCGTCATCCTGTCGCTGTGGGTGGACGGCAACTTCAAGGCCTGGCGGCGTCAGGCACTGGAACGTCGTCGCAAGGCTCAGGGCCGCGACCGCGGCGGTTATCAGAACAGATTCATCGTCGAGCGCAGCCAGTTCGAGGCGGAAGTCGCCCAGGCCGGCTTCGTCGTCGACCGGGCCCTGGACTTCCTGCCGGGCTATGCCATGTGGCGGGTCTACGTCCTGCGCAAGGCCAATTGAAGCTATTTCAGAATAAGAGAGGCAGCCGATGGGAGCCGTGACGCAAGGCGAAGAGCGTTTCGATCGCTGGTGGAATACCGCGGGCGACTGGGTGGAAGCGCCCAACGTCCGCCGTGGTGGCGAAAGCGGTGTCCAGCGCCTGCAACTCCCTGACGGTACCCTGGCCTACGTCAAGCGCCAGGTCGGCCACCTCTATCGCAGCCTGCGTCACCCCCTGGGGCGTCCCACCGCCCTGCGCGAGCGCGATGCGCTGATCGCCTTTCGCGATCTGGGCATCCAGGTTCCCGAATTGCTGTTCTGCGCTGCCCAGCATGCCCAGGGTGGCTGGCGCGCCCTGCTGGTGAGCGCGGCCCTGGAAGGCTACCAGGACCTCGATCACTGGTATGCCGAAGGCGGTGGCAAGGCGCTCAGCGAGGCCGAGCACGAGCGGTTCCTGGCCACCCTCGGTGAGGTGCTGGCGCGCATGCACCGGCATCGCTGGCAGCACGGTTGCCTCTATCCCAAGCACATCTTCGTCGCCGAACGAGCCGGTCCCCAGGGCAAGGAGTTCTCGGTGGCCCTGCTCGATCTGGAGAAATGTCGCCAGCGCCTCGGCATAGACACGGCCGCTCGTCGGGATATGCTGCAATTGCGCCGCCATTCGTCGTGGAATGCTGCGCAATGGCGAACTCTCCTCTACGTTTACCAACAGGCGTTGGGACGGAAGATCAGAGGGTTGGAGCCATGACTTCACAAATTACTCGAGGTTTACTGATCGCGGCTTTCTGCGGGGTCACCACCCTGGCCTATGCGAGCTGGCTACGGCCGGCAGCTGCAGTGGTGGGCAGCGAGGGTCTGGACTACTGCCAGACACCGGTCGCCCGCAGCCTGACCACCTCCAGCACCGGTAGCCAGGACCTGCTGCTGTTTCTCTTCGGCATGACCCAGACCCACAACCGCTAGGCCCCCGGGCGGTCAAGCGCCTTTCGCTTCCTCGGCAAGTTGGGCATCCTGTCGTCTGACTTCTAGCTGCCGAGCCCCCGCCAATGATGGCCGATAGTTTTTCCGAGCAGGCCGTGCAGAGCCTGCTGGACACCGACTTCTACAAGCTCACCATGATGCAGGCCGTCCTGCACAACTATCCCAATGCGGAAGTCGAGTGGGCCTTTCGCTGCCGCAACGACGAAGACCTGCGTCCCTACCACGCGGCCATTCAGGCCGAGATCGATGCCCTGGCCGATGTCGCCATCAGCGACAGCCAGCTGGCCTTTCTCGAGCGCATCCCCTTCATCACCCCCGACTTTATCCGCTTCCTGCGACTGTTCCGTTTCAATCCCTCCTATGTGTTCCTCGGTGAGGAGGAGGGGCGCTTCACCCTGACCCTGAAAGGCCCCTGGCTGCACCTGATCCTGTTCGAGGTGCCGATCCTGGCGCTGATCAGCGAGGTGCGCAATCGCCAGCGCCATGCCGACCTGCCGCTGCAGGTGGCCCGGGATCAGCTCTATCGCAAGTTCGACTGGCTGGCCCGGGAGGCGGGCGCCGACGAGCTGGCCGAATTCAAGATGGCCGACTTCGGCACCCGGCGGCGCTTCTCCTATGGCGTGCAGGAGATGGTGGTGCGCAGCCTCAGGGACGACTTCCCCGGTCGCTTCGTCGGCACCAGTAACGTCCACCTGGCCTGGAAATTGGGCGTCGCGCCCCTGGGTACCATGGCCCACGAGTGGCTGATGGCGCACCAGCAACTGGGTCCGCGGCTGATCGACAGCCAGATCGCCGCCCTCGACTGCTGGGTACGGGAGTATCGCGGACAACTCGGCATCGCCCTGACCGACACCATCACCATGGAGGCCTTCCTGCGCGATTTCGATCTCTACTTCGCCAAGCTGTTCGACGGCCTGCGCCATGACAGCGGCGATCCCCTGCAGTGGGCGGAAAAGGCCATCGCCCACTATCAGCAGCTGGGCATCGACCCCCTGACCAAGACCCTGGTGTTTTCCGATTCGCTCAATCTGGAAAAGGCCCTCGCCCTGTTCCGGGCCCTGCGCGAGCGGATCAACGTGAGCTTTGGCATCGGCACCCATTTCACCTGCGACATCCCGGGAGTACAGCCGATGAACATGGTGCTCAAGATGAGTCGCTGCAACGGCCAGCCGGTGGCGAAGATCTCCGACGCCCCGGGCAAGGCCCAGGGCGGCGAGCCGGACTTCCTGCACTATCTGCGGCACGTCTTCCAGGTCAACGGCGCCTAGATACGGTTAGCTCTCAGAGCCTTTTTATAATCTCGCGAGCTAGAGACAAACAAGGCCTGGGCGGCCCCGCAAAAAGGCTTGAGGAAGCGGACCGGGCTCGCGCGCGAGTTTACGAGTGGTAAATGAGCATTCCGACGGGGCTGGCCTTCCAGAGCCTTTTCAACGCAGTTTGGCCGACGCGCAGCAGGTTATAAACAGGCTCTCAGGACGAGCAGCTGATCTCCAGGTGCTTGCCCCAGTCCGGCGGCCGCTGGGCGAAGCGTTCGCGTCCCGGCTGGGCTTCGAAGGGGCGTGACAGCACCTCGTGCAGCAGGCGCACCTCGCTGTAGTCGCCCGCTTCGGCCTGCTCGATCGCCTGCTGGGCCAGGTAGTTGCGCAGCACATACAGCGGATTGGCCGCGTTCATGCGGGTGGTGCGCGCGGCCGCCGCGCCGCCTTCGGCGTCCAGGCGGGCGCGATAGGCCTGGCTCCAGTCGTCGAAGCCGCGCAGGTCGATGAAGTCCTCGCGCACCCGGGCCAGCGCCGCGGCGGGTTCCTCTTCGCCCAGCTGGCGGAAGAACAGGTGATAGTCCACACCGCCCTGCTGCATCAGGGCCAGCAGGCGTTCGACCAGCTCCTGGTCTTCTTCCCGCGCTTCCTGCAGACCCAGGCGTCGGCGCATCAGGTCGAGGTAATGCGCCTGATACAGCGGCAGGAAGAGCGCGATGCTCTCCTGCAGCGTCTCGACCGCCACCTTGGGTGTCAATGCCTGGGCCAGGGCCGCCAGGTTCCAATGGGCGATGGGCACCTGGTTGCTATAGGAGTAGCGCCCCGTGTGATCGGAGTGGTTGCAGATGAACTGGGCGTCGAAGTCGTCGAGAAAGGCGAAGGGGCCGAAGTCGAAGGTGAGACCCAGGATCGAGAAGTTGTCGGTGTTCATCACCCCATGGCAGAAGCCATAGGCCTGCCAGTAGGCGATCAGCCGGGCGTTGCGTTCGACCACCTCGCGAAACAGCGCCGCCCAGGGTTCCGGGGTGCCCAGCAGGTCGGGGAAGTGCGCGGCCAGGACGTGTTCGCCCAGTTGCTCCAGCAGGGAGTGCTGGCGGGTGTAGTAGAAGTATTCGAAGTGGCCGAAGCGCACATGGCTGGGGGCCATGCGCAACAGGGTGGCGCCGGTTTCCAGCCGCTCGCGCACCACCTGGGTGCTGGAGCCGATCACGCACAGGGCGCGGGTGGTCGGGATGCCCAGGGCGTGCAGGGCCTCGGAGGCGAGGAATTCGCGGATCGAGGAGCGCAGCACGGCGCGGCCGTCGCCCATGCGCGAGAAGGGCGTGAGGCCGGCGCCCTTGAGGTGCAGATCCCAGTGCTCGCCGCGGTCGTTGACCACCTCGCCCAGCAGCAGGCCGCGGCCATCGCCGAGGCGGGGGTTGTAGGAACCGAACTGATGGCCGGAATAGACCATGGCCCGGGGCTCGGCGCTGTCCCAGAGCTGGGCCCCGGCGAACACCTGGGTGAACTCGGGCGTCTCGGCCACCGCCGGATCCAGGTCCAGCAGGGCCAGGGCGGAGGGCGAAGCGACCACCAGCCGCGGATCGTCCAGCGGCCGGGGGTCGATACGGGTGGAGAAGTCATCGCCCAGGCGGGCGAATCTGTTGTCGAAGGTCAGGTCGAGCAGCTGTTTCATGGGTATCCCAGGGGCTGTAGAGCCTTTCCATAATCTCGCGAGCTAGAGCCAAACAAGGCGAAAAGGGCTGAGGAAGCGGAGTTTACGCAGGGTAAATGAGCATTCCGAAGCCATTTTCAACGCCGTTTGGCCGACGCGCAGCAGATTATGGACAGGCTCCTAGTGGCCGTCAGGCCTTGGATGGCTTGGGATCCTCGGCCTCCTGCTGGGCATCCCCTTCAGTTAGGAGAGGCTTTTTGCCCAGTTGTTTCTCCGCTCCGTGTCGATTCTTCAGGGTGATCTCCATCTGCGGCGTGGACAGCAGGTTGATGCCGGCGTCGCGCAGCAGCTGGTCGACCCGGCGGATCAGCTCATCGGTGGCGGCGCTGCGATCGCCCAGTTCCCGGACATAGATGCGCAGTTCGTGATCCAGGGTGGTGGCGCCGTAGTGGGTGACGAACAGCGAGGGTTCGGGGTCGTGGAGCACCCGCGCATTCTCCTTGACCGCCTGCATGATCAGCTGTTGCGCCTGGGCCAGGTCACTGCCGCGATTGACGCCGAAGGTCAGCACGATACGGGTGACGGTGTCGGTCAGCGTCCAGTTGATCAGCTGGCTGGTGACAAAGGTCTTGTTCGGCACCACCACCGACTTGCGGTCGGCGTCGGTGATATGGGTGGCGCGGATGCGGATCTTGTTCACCGTACCGGTCACGTTGCCGATGGTGATGAGATCACCGACGCGCACCGGGCGCTCGAAGAGGATGATCAGGCCGGAGATGAAGTTACCGAAGATCTCCTGCAAGCCGAAACCCAGACCGACCGAGAGGGCGGTGGCAAGCCACTGCAGCTTGTCCCAGCTCACCCCCAGGGTCGCCAGGGTGGTCACGGTGCCGAAGCCGACGATGACGTAGGAGAGCAGGGTGGTGGTGGCGTAGGCGCTGCCCTGGGCCAGATTCAGCCGCGACAGCACCAGCACCTCCAGCAGGCCCGGCAGGTTGCGCGCCAGGGCGACGGTGAGACCGGCGATCACCAGGGCGATGATGAACACCCGCAGCGTCAGGGGTACCTGGGTGGCGGCGGCGCCGGTACCGCTGGTGTACTGGTAGAGGGTGACGTTGTCCAGGTAGGAGAACACCGCCACCACATCGGCCCAGACCAGGTAGAGCACGCCGAGGAAGGCCAGCAGCAGGGTCAGGCGCAGCAGGCGCGAGGACTGCTGGTTGACCTGTTCCATGTCCAGGGTCGGCTCCTGCACCACCTCGACGCCCTCGGCGTCTTCCTGCTGCGCCTGGCGCTTCTGGATGGCGCGCTGGTAGGCCAGGCGTCGCGCGGCCACGCTCAGGCCGCGGGCCAGGGTGGCTTCGAGGATGATCCAGGCCATCAGCACATAGAGGGTGTCCACCAGCCGATCGGTGAGCTTGAGCGCGGTGTAGTAGTAGCCAAAGAGCACGGCGAAGAACAGCACGGCCGGAATGGCGGTGATCATCAGGCCGAGCAGCAGGCGGAAGAACGGCAGGCGCTCGCGGGCGGTGGCATTGAGCAGGGAGCGACCGAGCATCCAGGCCAGGCTGGCATAGGCGACCAGCACGATGAGGATGCCGAGGACGTCGTCGGCGAGGCCGGCGAGCTGGCGCTCGGCGATGGCCACCACCGCCATCAGCGCCAGGGCCAGCAGACCCACCCGTCTGACCAGCCGGCGCAGCGACTGCGCCTGGGGCCGCGCCCAGCGGAAGTGGGTCTCGGCCACGCCGCCGGAGGCCAGCAGGCGATACACCGTGTAGAACACCAGCCAGCCGGCGGCGATCTCCAGCAGCGCCGCGCCGATGGCGGCGTTGACCCCGCGTTCGTCACCCTCCAGGGCCACGCCGCCCAGCCAGAGCACCAGACTCGCCGGCAGGCCCAGCAGGATGGTAAGCAGGATGGCCTGGGGCGTGTGCAGCTGGCTGTCCCGCTGATAGTGGCCGATGTCCTGGTTGAGCTTGTTGACCCGCCCATGGATGCGCGGGCGTTGCCAGATCAGGGTGGCGAAAGCCAGTACCAGCGGCAGCAGCAGCAGCGGCCGCTCGGCCAGACCGACATAGAGTTCGTGCAGGCTTGAGCCCCAGGGCACGTCGCGCAGTTGCTGCAGCAGCTTGCGGGGCGCGGTCTTGACCCAGTTCCAGTCCAGCGGCTTGTTGCTGGGAATCCAGAACATCTGCTCGTCGAGGGTGCCGCGCAGGCTGGTGATGGTGCTGCGCAGCTGGTTCTGGTTGAGCTGCAGATCGATGGATTCGCTGAGCAGGGCATTGAGCTCGGTGTTGAGACGCTCCTGCAATTCGCTGCGGGTCTTGAGCAGGTCGAGCAGTTGCTGACGCAGCTGCGGGGTGGCCTTTTCCGGCGGCTGCTGGGCCAGCAGATTGTCGACATAGCCTTCCGGATTGGCGATCTGGGCGCGCTGCTGATTGAGTTCGAACTGATAGAGGCGCAGATCGGCGATGTCGTCGGTGAGGTCCTTGTTGACCTTGACCGAGGGCAGCGCCGCCCGCTGCTGATAGAGCAGCTTGGACAGCAGCACGCTGCCCTTGAGCACGCCGATCTGCTGTTCCATGTTCTCGGTGGTCTGCTTGAGCTGATCCAGCTGCTGGCGCGACTCGAGATTGCGGCGATTGAGGTCGTTGAGGCGATCGGTGGCGCGCAGCAGGTAGTCGGACAGTTGCAGATTGAGCCCGGTCTCCTGGGACAGCACATCGTCCCCGGCGGTCTTTTCCGATTCGCGCGAGGCTTCGGCCAGGGTCTTTTCCGATTGCTGGCGGCGCTTGCCGCTGATCAGCGTCTGCAGGTCCAGGGTTTCCTGCTCGTAGCGCTTGACCTGCTCGGTGAAGAGTTCGCGGCGGATGGCGCCCAGATCCTGCAGCACGCTGTTGCCGGCCAGTTCCTGGCGCAGCAGCTGGATCTGCGCATTGGCGGCCGCCTGTTCCGCCAGCAACTGCCCGCGCCGCTCGGCGGTGAGGGGCTTGGCGTTCTCGCGTCCGGCCTTGAGCAGATCGGCGATCTGCTGCAGGCGCGTCTGCAGATTGGCGATGTCCACCTGGGCGCGCTCGGGACGGGTCTGGGCGTTGATCACCAGACTGTTGGCCGCATTGAGGTCGTCCTGCACGCTGTTGAGCGCCAGGCTGGTCTCGCTCAGGCGCTGCTCCAGGGCCTGGGGTGTGGCGCCGGCATAGCGCTGTTCGGCCGGCTTGATCGGTTCGGCGCGCAGCCGCGCCAGTTGCCGCTGGGCGTCCTTGGTCTGCTGCGGCGCCTGGGCCAGTTGCTGGCGCAGATCGGCCAGCTGCTTGACGTACTGGTCGCGCTGGTCGAGCAGCTTGAGGGTCTGCTGCAGGCTGTCCTGGGCGGCGCTCTGCTCGGGGGCGGGCAGCTTGCGATCGGCCAGGCCGTTCAGATTCTGCTGCACCTGCTGGGCATCCGGCGGCCCGGAATCCTGAGCGACGGCGGGAAGGGTGAACAGGCAGCCGCAGAGGGCGGCGGCGCGAAGCAGAGCGGACAGGCGGTGCATGCGGCAGGCGTCGGGCAGTGGAAAGGCGCGAGGTTAAAGCCAGGCTGCCTGGGGTGCAAGGCAGCACCCCTCAAGCCGCGAACCCGGTTCATCCATCGTTAAAGAAAGAGCGCGGGCCCGCTGTTGCGCCCTTCGGGAAACTTCACACCCACCTTGCGCACGCGCTTGTTCTCGATGGCCGCGACGATCCACACCAGGCCGTTCCATTCCACCAGGTCGCCAACGATGGGTTCGCCGCCGATCTCGTGGGTGATGAAGCTGCCGAGGCGCTGGTTGCCGTCCACCTCGCCCAGTTGCAGGCCGTAGAGCGCAGCCACGGCGCTGAGTTCGGCGTCGGCTTCGAGGACGAAGTCGCCAAAGAATCTCTGGGTCTGCTGCGGCGCCTGGCTGAACAGCCGCCCCAGGGCCGGCAGGTCGTGTTCGTGGCCGACCACGCAGAGGATGTCGCCGGCTTCCAGGGTGGTACTGCCGGAGGGGTGGAGCAGGGTCTCGCCGCGGAACAGCGCGGCGATACGGGTGCCCTCGGGCATCTTCAGCTCGCGCAGGGCGGCGCCGATGCACCACTTCTCGGCGCCCAGACGATAGATGAACAGCTCCCATTCGCTGGTCGGGTGAACCTGCAACCCGGCGCGGGAGAAGGGCGCCGGTTCCGGCGGCACCGTCACCTTGAGCAGCTTGGCCGCCAGCGGCAGACTGGAGCCCTGCACCAGCAGCGACACCAGCACGATGAAGAAGGCCACGTTGAAGAACAGCTGGGCCTGGGGCAGCCCGGCCATCATCGGGAACACCGCCAGGATGATAGGGACTGCGCCGCGCAGCCCGACCCAGGCGATAAAGGCCTTTTCCCGGTCATGGAAGGCGCGGAAGGGCAGCAGGCCGATGGCCACCGACAGCGGGCGGGCGACCAGGATCATCCACAGGGCCAGGCCCAGGGCGGGCAGGGCGATGGGCAGCAGGTTGTGCGGCTCCACCAGCAGGCCCAGCACCAGGAACATGCCGATCTGCGCCAGCCAGGCCATGCCATCGAGCATGTGCAGCATGCCGTGGCGGCTGCGGATCGGCAGATTGCCCATCAGCAGACCGGCCAGGTAGACGGCGAGAATGCCGCTGCCATGGGCGGCGTTGGTCAGGGCGAAGATCAGCAGGCCACCGCTGATGGCCAGCAGCGGATAGAGGCCGTCGGCGAGGTGGATGCGGTTGATCAGTTGCAGCAGCAGCCAGCCCCCGCCGAGGCCGATCACCCCGCCGATGGCGAATTCGCTGACGAAATGGCCCAGCAGACTCCAGCTGAAGCCGCTCTGGCCGCTGGCGAGCATCTCGATCAGGGTGACGGTGAGAAACACCGCCATGGGGTCGTTGCTGCCGGATTCGATTTCCAGGGTCGCGGTGACCCGTTCGTTGAGGCCGCGGCCACCGAGCAGGGAAAACACCGCCGCGGCATCGGTGGAGCCGACGATGGCGCCGATCAGCAGGCCCTGCAGCAGGCTGAGATCGAACAGCCAGGCGGCGGCGACCCCGGTCAGGCCGGTGGTGATCATCACCCCCACGGTGGCCAGCGACAGCGCCGGCCAGAGCGCCACGCGGAAACTCGACACCCGGGTGCGCATGCCGCCGTCGAGCAGGATCACCGCCAGCGCCAGGTTGCCCACCAGGTAGGCCATCGGATAGTTGTCAAAGGCGATGTGACCGGGGCCGTCGACGCCGGCGAACATGCCGACCACCAGGAAGATCACCAGGATCGGGATGCCGACCCGCGAGGAAATCGAGCTGACCAGAATCGACAGGCCGATCAGCACCGCACCGATCAAGAACAAGCTGTTGATGGTGACAGCGTCCAAGCGTGACTCCTGGGGTAAAGAATTGAAGAACCAGGGGATTTAACCCGCTGGGTGGCCGGGGTGTCAAAGCGCGACGCCGCGGGTGCCCGAGGAAGGCGGTACACTGTAGGGCTGACGCTGGAGTATCCCATGAATTACCGACACGCCTTCCACGCCGGCAACCACGCCGATGTCTTCAAGCACGCCACCCTGTTGCGCCTGGCCGCGCTGCTGGCGCGCAAGGAGACGCCCTTCGTCTATCTGGACAGCCATTCCGGCGTGGGTCGCTATGACCTGGCCGGCGACCAGGCCAGCCGTACCGACGAATGGCGCGAAGGCATCGGACGTCTGTGGGCCCTGGAATCCGCGCCGGCGGCCTTTGTCGGCTATCGCGAAGCGGTGGCGGCGCTCAATCCCGATGGCGCGCTGCGCTACTACCCGGGTTCGCCCGAATTGATGCGCCAGGCGCTGCGCCCTCAGGATCGACTGCTGCTCAATGAGCTCCACCCCGAGGACGGTCGTCTGCTCAAGGAAAACATGGCTGGAGATCGCCGGGTGGCGGTGCACCAGAAGGATGGCTGGCTGCTGCCCAGGGCGCTGCTGCCGGTGCCGGAGCGCCGGGCCCTGCTGCTGATCGATCCGCCGTTCGAGAAAACCGACGAGCTGGAGCGCTGCGCCAAGGCGGTCGCGGAGGCCGTCGGCCGCATGCGCCAGACGGTGATCGCGCTCTGGTATCCGATCAAGGATCGCCGCCAGCTCAGGCGCTTCCATGCCGGGCTGCAGGCCAGCGGCGCGCCCAAGTTGCTCAACGTCGAGTTGCTGATCCGCGCGGCGGACGATCCCACCCGGCTCAACGGCTCGGGACTGGCCATCGTCAATCCGCCGTGGGGGCTGGAAGAAGAATTGCGCGAGTTGTTGCCCTGGCTGGCCGAGCACCTGGCCCAGGGTGAAGGCAGCTGGCGACTGGACTGGCTGATCGCAGAATAGCGAGGCCGGGACCGTTGGGCTTCGCTGGGCTCAACCCAACCTACCGGGGAAGAGCCTGGCGCAGGTTGGGTTGAGGCGGCGCTACCGCCGCAGCCCAACAGAGAAAGCCGCCGCAGCGGCTCGGGATCAGACCGCGAGGCTGGGCGGCAGGCAGACACCGGTACCGGCCAGGCCGCAGTAGCCGTTGGGATTCTTCGCCAGGTATTGCTGGTGATAGGCCTCGGCGTAGTAGAAGGGCGGCAGCGGGGCGATCTCGGTGGTGATCTCGCCATAGCCGGCCTCGGCCAACTGCGCCTGGAAGGCGGCCTGGCTGGCTTCGAAGGCTTCCCGCTGGCTGTCGTCGGCGTAATACAGGGCCGAGCGATACTGGGTTCCAACGTCGTTGCCCTGGCGCATGCCCTGGGTCGGATCGTGGGCTTCCCAGAAGATCTTCAGCAACGCCTCCAGCGAGGTCTGGGCCGGATCGAACACCACCAGCACCACCTCGGTATGACCGGTCAGGCCGGAGCAGACCTCTTCGTAGGTGGGGTTGGGGGTATGGCCGCCGGCATAGCCGGCCGCGGTGGTCCAGACGCCGGGTTGTTGCCAAAAGCGCCGCTCGACGCCCCAGAAGCAGCCCATGCCCACCACCAGACTCTGCAGGCCGGCGGGGAAGGGGCCTTGCAACGGATTGCCGTTGACATAGTGGGCCGCGGGTACGGCCATGGCCGTCTCGCGGCCGGGCAGTGCCTGCTCGGCGGCGGGCAGATGGGTCTTCTTGGTCAGGATTTCGGAACGCAGGACCATGGGATACCTCGTGGGAAAGGGCCAGGCGAAAGGCTCAGTGTACGCAAAATCGCGGCAGCGGGGTCAGTCCGCGCGGCGGGTCAGCGCGTCGGCAGGTAACGCGCCAGGGCGGCGTCGAGCTGGTCGGCCGGGATGGGCTTGTCGAACAGATAGCCCTGGCCGATATCGCAGCGATGGTGGCGCAGGAAAGCCAGCTGTTCGGTCGTCTCGATGCCCTCGGCAACCACCTGCAGCCGCAGGTTGTGGGCCATGGCGATCACCGCGGAGGTGATTTCCATGTCGTCCTGGTTGTCCGGGATGTCCTTGATGAAACTCCTGTCGATCTTGATGACGTCGATGGGGAATTTTTTCAAGTAGCTGAGCGACGAATAACCGGTGCCGAAGTCGTCCATCGCCAGGCTCATGCCCAGGTGCTTGAGGGCTTCGAGGGTGTTGCGGGTGGCGTCGGTGGCATCCAGCAGGAGGCTTTCGGTCAGTTCCAGCTCCAGCCGCTTGGGCGCGATGCCCTCCTCGTCGAGGATGGTGACGAAGGACTGCACCAGGTCGGGATCGGTGAACTGCTTGGGCGACAGGTTGATGGCGATCTGCAGATCGTCGAAGCCGGCGGCGTCGAGGCGGTGCAGCTGGCGGCAGACCTCGCGGATGATCCATTTGCCGATGGGCACGATGAGCCCGGTTTCCTCGGCGATGCTGATGAACTGATCCGGGCGGATCATGCCCTTTTCCGGGTGCTGCCAGCGGATCAGGGCCTCCAGTCCCAGCAACTTGGCGCGTTTCAGGCAGACCTTGGGCTGGTAGTGCACCAGCAGTTCGTTCTGCTCCAAGGCCCGGCGCAGGTTGTTCTGCACGAACAGCTTGTTGCTGGCCTCGGCGATCAGCGCCTCGGTGAACACCTGGACCTGATGGCCGCCAGTGGCCTTGGCCCGGTGCAGGGCGAGGCCGGCGTG
The DNA here is from genome assembly GCF_000730625.1 of Pseudomonas oryzihabitans NBRC 102199. Taxonomy (GTDB): domain Bacteria; phylum Pseudomonadota; class Gammaproteobacteria; order Pseudomonadales; family Pseudomonadaceae; genus Chryseomonas; species Chryseomonas oryzihabitans. Next base: position 371,423 of record NZ_BBIT01000013.1, read on the forward strand.
CTTGATCAGGGTCTGCGGATCGGTCTCGTGCGGTCGCGCGGTGGTCAGGCCGATCGAGCAGCTGATCAGGGTCGGGTGGCCTTCCACATAGAGCGGCGGATCCAGGGCCACCAGGGTGTCGCGGGCCAGGCTGTCGGCGGCGACCGCGTCCATGCCTTCGAGCAGCACGGCGAATTCGTTGCTGGCGATGCGGGCGATCAGCGCGCCCGTGCCCAGGGCGCTGCGCAGGCGCCGGGCCAGACCCACCAGCAGCTGGTCGCCGATACGATGCCCCAGGCTGTCGTTGACCCTCTTGAAGTTGTCGACGTCCACCAGCAGCAGCGAGTGTTCGCGGTTGGGATTGGACTGCTCCAGGCGGGCTTCCAGGCGGGCGATGAAGTGGCTGCGATTGGCCAGCCCGGTGAGGCTGTCGCGAAACACCAATTCGTCGTTGTGCTGCTGGGCGAAGCGGGTCTTGCTGGTGTCCTGGAAGATGCCCAGATAGCCCTGCAGGTCGCCATTGGGCTGCTTGATCTTGGACAGCGACAGCTGGCCCCAGTAGCTCTCGCCGTCCCGGCGATAGCAGCGCAGTTCGCCCTGCCAGCTGTCCTGGTGCGCCAGGCGTTGCCAGGCTTCGTAGAGCAGCTCGCCCCAGTTTTCCAGGGCGGGCAGGGATTCGACGTGCAGCCCCTGGAGCTTGCCGATGGGATAGCCGGTGATCCGCGCGAAGCTGTCGGTGGCGTGCTCCAGGCAACCGCTGGCATCCAGCAGCAGGAAGGCATCGTTGCTGGCTTCCATCACCCGGGTCAGGGGGTGGGCGAGCTTGGACGGGCGCTGCGGTTGCTGGAGCAGGGCGGCCAGGCATTCCGCCAGGCTGCGAGCGAAGGCGACGTCCTCGGCTTCCCAGGTGGCCGCTCGGTCCCGTCGCAGGCAGAGCAGACCGGTCAGTTGACCGTCGTGCAGCAGTGCCACGTCCAGCGCCGTTCCGCCTCCGCTGTGGGACGGGTGCAGCACCTGGCTGGCGTCTTCGATCACGCCCTGCTCGCGCAACCGGCGCCGGTGGTCGCTGCACAGGGTCGGCAGGCGTTCTTCCTTGCACAGGGTGACGAGGCCATTGCCCTCGTAGCGCCACAGGCTGAGTTCGTCCACGGCAAAGGCGGCCGGGCCCTGGGCGCGCAGCAGCTGCACCAGGTCGTCGTCCACCGGCGCCTGGCGCAGGGCCAGGCGGGACAATTCGAGCAACAGGCTCTGCCGCGCCTGGGCCATCGCCAGGCGTTGCTGGCTGTGATCCTGGCTGTCCTGCAGGAGGGCCAGGGTCGAGCGCAGGGCCACGTTGTGGGCTTCCCATTCGCCGGCCAGGGCGTCGTCGTTCATCACCCGCAGCAGATAGCCGCGCAGCAGCGGGCGACCATGGCGCTGCAGACTCTCGCCGACCTCGACGACCTGGCAGGGCGCCGTGGGGGAGTGGAACAGGTAGCGCACCTGATAGCTGCCGTGTTCGGCCAGTTGCAACTGGATGTCTTCGTGGAGGCGATGACGGACGCTGGGCTCCATCAGGCTGGCATAGGGGGCATCGATGAGCGAGCACAGCGCCTGGGCGGGCAGGCCGAGGCTGGCTTCGCAGCGGGAATCGAGATAGAGCATCGCCCAGGAGGCTTCATTCAGACGCTCGAAACGCAGCAAGCCCAATCGGGCAGGAGCGCTGAGCGCGCCCGCCTGATCGGCTACCGCGGCATCGGCAGCATCGGAGTGAATACTCATGCGAGGGTCCGCGTCCTTGTGAAGACGGAAAGATGTCCTAGGTTTATCGGAAAGGACAGACAAATCATTAATCCTTTTTCCTTTCCGCCTCGCCAGCACGCTGGGATGGCTGTCAGGTTGCCCGATAGGGCCCGGCGCATGCAAGGGGCGGCGCTCAGGGCGCTCATCCTACCTTTTTCCTGGATCTTTCGGTTGATCTGACAGCAAAAACCCCGCGTGAGCGGGGTTTCTGAACTACACCAGGGGACGGTAACGGCCTTCCGTTACCGTCCTGTGGCGGTTTACAGCAGCAGACCGCGGATTTCCGCCAGCAGATCGCCCAGACGCTTGGTGAAGCGCGCGGCGGCCGCCCCGTTGATCACGCGGTGATCGTAGGACAGCGACAGCGGCAGCATCAGGCGCGGCTGGAAGGCCTTGCCGTCCCAGACCGGCTGCATGCTGGCCTTGGACACGCCGAGGATCGCCACTTCCGGGGCATTGACGATCGGCGTGAAGCCGGTACCGCCGATGTGACCCAGGCTGGAGATGGTGAAGCAGGCGCCCTGCATGTCGTCGCCGCTGAGCTTCTTGGTCCGCGCCTTTTCCGCCAGCTGGGCGGCTTCGGCGGCGAGTTGCAGCAGGCTCTTCTGGTCGACGTTGCGGATGACCGGGACTAGCAGGCCGTCCGGGGTGTCCACGGCGAAGCCGATGTGCACGTACTTCTTGCGGATCACCGCCTTGCCGCTGGGGGCCAGGGAGGCATTGAAGTCCGGCAGTTCCTTAAGCACATGGGCGCAGGCCTTGAGCAGGAACGGCAGGATGGTCAGCTTGACGCCGGCCTTTTCCGCCACGGCCTTCTGGCCGACCCGGAAGGCCTCCAGATCGGTCACGTCGGACTGGTCGAACTGGGTCACGTGGGGCACGTTCAGCCAGCTGCGATGCAGGTTGTTGGCACCGACCTGCATGAGGCGCGTCATCGGCACCTCTTCGATCTCGCCGAACTTGCTGAAGTCCACGGTGGGGATCGGCGGGATGCCGGCACCACCGGTGGCGCCGGCAGCCGCGGCCGGAGCCGCCTTGCTCTTCTGCAGCTGATCCTTGACGTAGGCCTGGACGTCTTCCTTGAGGATGCGACCCTTGGGACCGGTCGGGGTGACCTCGCCCAGATCGACACCGAACTCGCGGGCGACCATGCGCACGGCCGGGCCGGCATGGACCTTCTTGCCCTTGCCGGCGGCAGGGGCGCTGGCGGGAGCGGCGGCCTTGGCCGGCGCCTCGGCCTTCTTCTCGGCAGCCGGCGCGCTGGCGGTGTTGCCGGCAGCCGGCTTGGCCGCCTGCTTGGGCGCGGCACCGGCCACCTTCAGGGTCAGGATCAGATCGCCGGTCTTGGCCTGGTCGTTGACCTTGATGGCAACGCTTTCCACCACGCCCGCCTTGGGCGCCGGGATTTCCATGCTGGCCTTGTCGGACTCCAGCACGATCAGCGACTGCTCGGCCTTGACCTGGTCACCGGCCTTGACCAGCACCTCGATGACGTTGGCACTGCCGGTGGAGCCGATGTCGGGGACCTTGATCTCCTCGACCGATTCACCGGCCGGCTCGGCGGCGGCTTCCTCGTGCAGCTCGGGCTCGGCGGCTTCCTTGGCGGGCTTGTCGCCGGCCTTGGATTCGACGCTCTTGCTCGGCTTGGCATTGGCGGCGCCCTTGAGCACCAGGATCAGATCGCCGGTGCCCACTTCGTCGCCGACCTTGACGGAAACGCTCTCCACCACGCCGGCGGCGGGGGAGGGAATTTCCATGCTGGCCTTGTCGGACTCCAGGGTGATCAGCGTCTGCTCGGCGGCGATGGTGTCGCCGGGCTTGACCGCCACCTCGATGATGCTGGCCTTGCCGCTGGAGCCGATGTCGGGGACATGGATCTCCTGGGCTTCGCCTTCGCCGGCGGACGCCGAAGCGTCTTCGTCGCCGGCCGGCGTCGGGGTTTCGCTTTCCTCGACCTGGGTCTGCTTGGACTCGGCCTTGGGTTCGGCGGCGGGTTCGCTGCCGGTGGCGGCGTCCTCGCCTTCCAGGTCGATCAGCAGATCACCGGTCTTGAGGGTGTCGCCGACCTTGATGTGCAGGGCGGCGATCTTGCCGGCCTTGGGGGCCGGGATCTCCATGCTGGCCTTGTCGGACTCCAGCACCACCAGGCTCTGTTCGGCCTCGACGGTATCGCCGACCTTTACCAGCAGCTCGATGACTTCGCCGTCGCCACTGCCGATGTCGGGTACGCGGATGGTCTCGCTCACAGTTGTTTCCTCTTATCCGTGTGCCGCATCAGCAATCCAGGGGATTGCGCTTCTCGGTGTCGATGCCGAACTTGGTGATGGCATCGGCCACGACCTTGCGTTCCAGCTTGCCTTGGTTGGCCAGCGCCTGCAGAGCGGCGACGGCGACCCAACGGCGGTCGACCTCGAAGTGATCACGCAGCTTCTTGCGGCTGTCGCTGCGACCGAAGCCGTCGGTACCCAGCACCTGGAATTCGGTGGGGACCCACTGGCGAATCTGGTCGGCGAACAGCTTCATGTAGTCGGTGGAGGCGATGACCGGACCCTGGCGCTCGCCCAGGCACTGCTCGACATAGGTCAGGCGGCGCTCTTCCAGCGGGTGCAGGCGGTTCCAGCGATCCACGGCCAGGCCTTCACGGCGCAGTTCGTTGAAGCTGGTGACGCTCCAGATGTCGGCGCCGACGCCCATCTCGCGCAGCAGGCTCGCGGCAGCGCGGACCTCGTTGAGGATGGTGCCCGAGCCCAAGAGCTGGACGCGGTGCTTGAAGTCGCCCTTCTCTTCTTCCAGCAGGTACATGCCCTTGATGATGCCGTCCTCGACACCTGCGGGCATGGCCGGCTGCTGGTAGTTCTCGTTCATCACGGTGATGTAGTAGAAGACGCTCTGCTGCAGTTCCATCATCTGAAGGATGCCTTCGCGCATGATCACCGCCAGCTCGTAGGCATAGGTGGGATCGTAGCTGCGGCAGTTGGGGATGGTGCCGGCCAGGATGTGGCTGTGACCGTCCTCGTGCTGCAGGCCTTCACCGTTCAGGGTGGTGCGGCCGGAGGTGCCGCCCAGCAGGAAGCCGCGGGTCTGGGCATCGCCCGCCGCCCAGGCCAGGTCGCCGATGCGCTGGAAGCCGAACATCGAATAGAAGATGTAGACCGGCAGCATGGGCTGGTTGTAGTTGCTGTAGGCGGTACCGGCAGCGATGAAGGAGGACATGGCGCCGGCCTCGTTGAGGCCTTCCTGGAGGATCTGGCCGTCCTTCTCCTCGCGGTAGTACATCACCTGGTCGCGGTCGACCGGCTCATAGAGCTGGCCGTGGGGCGAGTAGATGCCCAGCTGGCGGAACATGCCTTCCATGCCGAAGGTACGGGCCTCGTCGGCGAGGATGGGCACGATGCGCTTGCCCAGATCCTTGTCCTTGACCAGTTGCGACAGGATGCGGCCGAAGGCCATGGTGGTGGAGATCTCGCGATCGCCGGAGCCGTCCAGTACCGCCTTCAGGGTGTCCAGGGGCGGCGTGGGGATGCTGATGCTGCGGGCGCGACGCTGAGGCAGGTGACCGCCCAGGGATTCGCGACGACTCATCAGGTACTTCATCTCGGCGCTGTCGTCGGCCGGACGATAGAAGGGCAGCTCGCTGAGCTGGGAGTCGTTCAGCGGGATGTCGAAGCGATCGCGGAATTTCTTCAGCGACTCCACATCGACCTTCTTGGTGTTGTGCGCGGTGTTCTTGGCTTCGCCCGCACCGGTGCCGTAGCCCTTGATGGTCTTGGCCAGGATGACGGTGGGCTGGCCCTTGTGGTTGACCGCCTGGTGGTAGGCCGCATAGACCTTGTAGGGGTCGTGACCGCCACGGTTGAGCTTCCAGATCTCGTCGTCGGACAGGTCCTCGACCATCTTCAGCAGCTCGGGGTTGGCGCCGAAGAAGTGCTTGCGCACATAGGCACCGTCTTTCGCCTTGTAGTTCTGGTATTCACCATCGACCACGGCGTCCATGCGCTGCTGCATGCGGCCTTCGGTGTCGCGGGCGAACAGCGGATCCCACATGCGGCCCCAGAGGACCTTGGTGACGTTCCAGTCGGCGCCGCGGAAGATGCCTTCCAGTTCCTGGACGATCTTGCCGTTGCCGCGGACCGGGCCGTCGAGGCGCTGCAGGTTGCAGTTGATGACGAAGATCAGGTTGTCGAGGTTCTCGCGGCCGGCCAGGGAGATGGCGCCCAGGGTTTCCGGCTCGTCGCACTCGCCGTCGCCGATGAAGCACCAGACCTTCTGCTTGCCGGCGGGGATGTAGCCGCGGTTCTCCAGGTACTTCATGAAGCGGGCCTGGTAGATGGCGGTGATCGGACCCAGACCCATGGACACGGTCGGGAACTGCCAGAAGTCGGGCATCAGGTGCGGGTGCGGGTAGCTCGACAGCCCCTTGCCGTCCACTTCCTGGCGGAAGTTGTTCATCTGGTCTTCGGAGAGGCGGCCTTCCAGGAAGGCACGGGCATAGACGCCGGGGGAGGCATGGCCCTGATAGTAGATCAGGTCGCCGCCGTGCTCTTCGTTGGGCGCCTTCCAGAAATAGTTGAAGCCGATGTCATAGAGGGTGGCGCTGGAGGCGAAGGTGGAGATGTGGCCACCCAGATCCGGATCCTTGAGGTTGGCGCGCATGACCATCGCCAGGGCGTTCCAGCGAACCAGCGAGCGGATGCGTCGCTCCATGAACAGGTCGCCCGGCATATGGGCTTCCTTGGTCACTGGAATGGTGTTGCGATAGGGGGTATTGATGGAGTAGGGCAGCTGGGTACCACTGCGGGTAGCCAGTTCGCCCATGCGGGTCATCAGATAATGAACGCGCTCCTCGCCTTCGTGGTCGAGGACGGACTCCAGGGCGTCCAGCCATTCCTGGGTTTCGACGGGATCGAGATCTTGCATGGCTTGCTCCAGGGCGGAAAGGCTTCCAAAATCGGTCGCCTCAGGGTCGCCGCCGGCCTCTTGGGGGCAGCGAAAATTCTTGGATTTATGACCGGACGGTTCCGATCGGCGTGTAGTTTTACTACAAATTCAAATCCGTTTCAGCTCCGAGCTGTAATGCGATAAAAAACAATTCGACGTTTGTCGAACGCGCTGCTCGAGGGCTCGCGAACTCCGAACCGCGGACGTGAAAACGGTTCCCGCTCGGACCAGGTGGTCCGTCGGAATGTCCCTGGCAGGGGGTTCGCGGCAGGGTGGCGGGATTCGACCGTCCCTGCGCAGGACTGCCCATGATACCCCTCCTTCGTCCCGATCTGCCTCCGACTCTCGTCGCATGTGCCGAGCTCGCCGACCGGCGTCTGGCCGACGCCCTGGCCACGCTGCCGGAGGCAGCGGCCCGCCAGGCGAACTGGTCCGCGGCGCAATGCGCCGACTGGCGACGGGTGGCTGCCCTCAGCGACTTCGTCGTCGAGCAGTTCTGCCGGTTGCCCGAGCCTTGCCTGGCGCTGGTCGACAGCGGCGACCTTGCGCTGTCGCTGGCGCCGGGGGCCATGGCGCAGCGCCTGCGCGACGCCCTGGCCGACTGCCCGGACGAAGCCGAACTGGGACGGCGGCTGCGGCGCTTCCGCATGCTGCAGCAGGTGCGCATCGTCTGGCGCGACCTGACCCGCCGCGCCGATCTGGTGGAGACCTGTCGCGACCTCAGCGACCTGGCCGATGCCTGCATCGACCAGGCCTGCGCCTGGCTGTACGCCCAGCAGTGCAGCCAGTTCGGCGTGCCGACCGGACGCCACAGCGGCCAGCCGCAGCAGCTGGTGGTGCTGGGCATGGGCAAGCTGGGCGCGGGCGAGTTGAACCTGTCGTCCGATATCGACCTGATCTTCGCCTATGGCGAAGCCGGGGAGACCCGCGGCGCGCGACGTGAACAGGACAACCAGGAATTCTTCACCCGCCTCGGGCAGCGCCTGATCAAGGCGCTGGACGCCGTCACCGTGGACGGCTTCGTCTTTCGCGTCGACATGCGCCTGCGGCCCTATGGCAGCGCCGGTGCCCTGGTGCTGAGCTTTGCCGCCATGGAGCTCTATTACCAGGACCAGGGGCGCGACTGGGAACGCTACGCCATGATCAAGGCGCGGGTGGTCGGTGGCGACCAGGCCAGCGGCGCCGAACTGCTGACCCTGCTGCGGCCCTTCGTCTATCGGCGCTATCTGGATTTCTCCGCCATCGAAGCCCTGCGCAGCATGAAGCAGCTGATCCGCCAGGAGGTGCGCCGGCGCGGCATGACCGACAACGTCAAGCTGGGCGCGGGTGGCATCCGCGAAGTGGAATTCATCGCCCAGGCCTATCAGCTGATCCACGGCGGACGCGATCCGGCGCTGCAGCAGCGACCGCTGCTCAGGGTGCTGACCAGTCTGCGCGAGCGCGACTATCTGCCGGCCGCGGCCGAAGCCGAGTTGCGCGAGGGCTATTGCTTCCTGCGCTATGTGGAGCACGGGCTGCAGGCCATCGCCGACCAGCAGACCCAGACCCTGCCGGTGGATCCCCAGGGCCGGGCGCGGGTGGCCTTTCTCATGGGCCATGCCGACTGGGATGAATTCAGCGCCGCGCTCGACGCCTGGCGCAGCCGCATCGACTGGCACTTCCAGCAGACCATCGCCGATCCCGAGGAGGAGACCCAGAGCGCCGAACTGGAAGACAGCTGGCTGCCGCTGTGGGACGACCTGCTCGATCCCGAGGAGTCCCTGGCGCGACTGCGCGAGGCGGGCTTCCAGGCGCCGGAGCAGGCGCTGGAATTGCTGGCCAGCCTGCGCGCCAGTGGTCAGGTGCGCGCCATGCAGCGCGCCGGTCGCGAACGCCTGGATGCCTTCATGCCGCGGCTGCTGGATGCGGTCAGCGCCGACGAGCAACCCGATCGGGCGTTGGAGCGGGTGCTGCCGCTGGTGGAGGCGGTGGCGCGCCGCTCGGCCTACCTGGTCCTGCTTAGCGAGAATCCGCCGGCCCTGGCGCGGCTGCTGGAACTCTGCGGCGCCAGTGCCTGGGTGGCCGAGCAGATCGCCCGCTATCCGGCGCTGCTCGACGAATTGCTCAACGAAGGGCGGCTCTATCATCCGCCGCAGAAGCCGGAACTGGCCGCCGAGTTGCGCGAGCGCCTGATGCGCTTGCCCGAAGAGGACCTGGAGCAGCAGATGGACGTGCTGCGCCACTTCAAGCGCGCCCACAGCCTGCGGGTGGCGGCGGCGGAGATCGCCGGCAGCCTGCCGCTGATGAAGGTCAGCGACTATCTCACCTGGCTGGCCGAGGTGATCCTCGAAGAGGTGTTCGGCCTGGCCTGGCGTCAGCTGGTGCAGCGTCATGGCACGCCGCAGCGGCGCGATGGCTCGCCCTGTCAGCCGGATTTCGTCATCGTCGGCTATGGCAAGGTGGGGGGCATCGAACTCGGCCACGGTTCGGATCTCGACCTGGTGTTCATCCACGACGCCGATCCCCTGGCCGAGACCGATGGCGCCAAGCCCATGGATGGCGCCCAGTTCTTCAATCGCCTCGGTCAGCGGATCATCCACCTGCTCACCACCACCACCCCGGTGGGCACCCTCTACGAGGTCGACATGCGCCTGCGGCCGTCCGGCGCGGCGGGGCTGCTGGTGAGTTCGCTGGAGGCCTTCGAGCGCTACCAGCAGAGCGAGGCCTGGACCTGGGAACACCAGGCCCTGGTGCGGGCGCGGGTGGTGGCGGGTTGCCCGCGGCTTGGCGAGCGCTTCGACGCGGTGCGGGCGCGCATCCTCGGTCGGCAACGGGAGCTTGCGACCCTGCAGGCCGACGTGGCCGGCATGCGCGACAAGATGCTCGACAACCTCGGCACCGCGCTGACCGCCGGCGGACTGGGGCCGAACGCACGCCGGCCGGAGCAGCTGTTCGACCTCAAGCAGGATGCCGGCGGTATCGTCGATATCGAATTTATGGTCCAATATGCCGTTCTGGCCTGGTCGTGGCAGCATCCCGAATTGCTGCGTTTTCCCGACAACATCCGCATCCTGGAATCCCTCGAAGCGGCTGGTCTGGTACCGGCCACGGACGCCATTGCCCTGCGCGAAGCCTACAAGGCCTACCGCGCCGCGCTGCACCGCCTGGTGCTGCAGAAGCAGCCGGGCAAGGTGCCGGCCGACGGCTTTCTCGCCGAGCGCGACGAAGTACGCCGTATCTGGCACGGCCTGGGGCTGGACACGCCGTCCGGCAATCCGGCCACCTTTTAGGCCGTCATCAGTAAGGAGAGGCAAGATGTCGATGTCCGTGCGCGAGCTTTCGATCAGGCCGGGCCTGAGGGAGTGGGAGTCGGCCACCCGCTAGGTGCCGATCGCCTTCCAGCATGAATATTCTGATCATCGGACCCAGTTGGGTCGGCGACATGGTGATGGCGCAGACCCTCTTCGTCTGCCTCAAGCGCCAGCACCCCGACTGTCAGATCGACGTACTCGCCCCCGAGTGGAGTCGCCCGCTGCTCGAGCGCATGCCCGAGGTGCGCGAAGCCCTGAGCTTTCCCCTCGGCCATGGCGCCTTCGAGTTGGCCACCCGCCGGCGCATCGGCCAGCAGCTGCGCGGTCGCTATGACCAGGCGATCCTCCTGCCCAACTCGCTGAAGTCGGCGCTGGTACCCTATTTCGCCGGCATCCCGAAGCGCACCGGTTGGCGCGGCGAGATGAGATTCGGCCTGCTCAACGACATCCGCACCCTGGACAAGGCCCGCTATCCGCTGATGATCGAGCGCTTCATGGCGCTGGCCCATGCGCCCGGTGCCGAGTTGCCCAAACCCTATCCCGAACCGCGCCTGGCCATCGACCCGGCCAGCCGCGACGCCGCCCTGGAACGCTTCGGCCTGAGTCTGGACCGGCCGGTGCTGGCGCTCTGTCCGGGCGCCGAGTTCGGCGAGGCCAAGCGCTGGCCGGCCGAGCACTATGCCGCCGTGGCCGATGCCCGGCTGCGCCAGGGCTGGCAGGTCTGGCTGTTCGGCTCGCAGAAGGATGCCCCGGGCGGTGAAGAGATCCGCGAATGGGTCACTCCCGGCTTCGAAGAAGATGTCTGCAACCTCGCCGGGCGCACCTCCCTGGCCGAGGCCATCGACCTGCTCTCCTGTGCGAGCGCCGTGGTCAGCAACGATTCCGGGCTGATGCACGTGGCCGCGGCCCTGGATCGCCCGCTGGTGGCGGTCTATGGCTCCACCTCGCCGGGCTTCACGCCGCCGCTGGCCAGTCAGGTCGAGGTGGTGCGCCTGGGGCTGGAGTGCAGTCCCTGCTTCGACCGCACCTGTCGCTTCGGTCACTACGACTGCCTGCGCCTCTTGCAGCCGAGCCTGGTGCAGGACGCCCTCGGCCGTCTGGTCGCCGATCCGGTCGAGGTGGGCTAGATGCGCGTGCTGCTGGTCAAGACCTCGTCGCTCGGCGATGTCATCCATACCCTGCCGGCGCTGACCGATGCGGCCCGGGCCATCCCCGGCATCTGCTTTGACTGGGTGGTGGAAGAAGGCTTCGCCGAGATTCCCGCCTGGCACCCGGCGGTGAGCCAGGTGATCCCGGTGGCCCTGCGGCGCTGGCGCAAGCAGCCCTTTTCCGCCTGGGCCAGTGGCGAATGGGGCGAATTCAAGAGCCGGGTGCGCGAGCAGCGCTATGACCGGGTGATCGATGCCCAGGGTCTGCTCAAGAGCGCCTGGCTGACCCGCTATGCCGAGGCGCCGGTGGCCGGTCTCGACCGAAATTCCGCGCGCGAGCCCCTGGCCAGCCGCTTCTATGACGAACGCTATCACGTGGCCAGGGGGCAGCATGCCCTGGAGCGGATCCGCCAGCTGTTCGCCCAGGCGCTGGACTATCCGCTGCCGGCCGGCGTGGGTGACTACGGCCTGGATCGGCAACGCCTGGCCGGGCCCAACGAGACGCCCTATGTGGTGTTCCTGCATGGCACCACCTGGGTCAGCAAGCACTGGCCCGAGGCCCACTGGCGCGAACTGGCCGAACGCATGAGCCGGCTGGACTGGCCGGTGCGGCTGCTGTGGGGCAACGAGGCGGAGCACGCCCGGGCCGAACGCATCGCCGACGGCCTGGATGGCGTCCAGGTGCTGCCGCGCCTGAATCTCGCCGGGGTAGCCAAGGTGCTGGCCGGCGCCCGAGCCTGCGTGGCGGTGGATACCGGTCTCGGCCACCTGGCGGCCGCTCTGGACGTGCCCACCGTTTCGCTCTATGGCCCGACCAGTCCGAAGAAGGTCGGCGCCTATGGCCGCTCCCAGGTGCACCTGAGCGCCGTGGGCCTGGATGGCACCGACGAGCCGCGCGATCAGCCGGCCGCGAGTCTGGCCGCCCTGACCCCGGAGCGGGTCGAACTGGAACTGGAAACCCTGCTGTTGGAAGACCTCCCCGCATGACCCTGGCTTTCGTGCTCTACAAGTACTTTCCCTTTGGCGGCCTGCAGCGGGACTTCCTGCGCATCGCCCAGGAGTGCCAGCGCCGCGGCCATGCCATTCGCGTCTACACCCTGATCTGGGAAGGCCCGGTACCGGAGGGCTTCGATGTGCGGGTGGCCCGGGTCAGCGCCCTGTTCAATCACCGACGCAACGAGAAATTCCACGCCTGGCTGCAGGCCGACCTCGCCCGCGATCCGGTCGACCGGGTGATCGGCTTCAACAAGATGCCGGGGCTGGACGTCTATTACGCCGCCGATCCCTGTTTCGAGGACAAGGCCCAGACCCTGCGCAACCCGCTCTATCGCCAGTGGGGTCGCTATCGCCACTTCGCCGAATACGAGCGGGCGGTGTTCGCGTCCGAGTCCTCCACCGAGATCCTGATGATCTCCGAGGTGCAGCAGCCGCTGTTCGTCAAGCACTACGGCACGCCGGCGCCGCGCTTCCATCTCTTGCCGCCGGGCATCGCCGCCGACCGTCGCGCGCCGGCCAATGCCGCCGAGATCCGCGCCGACTTCCGCCGCGAATTCGGGCTGGAGGAGGGCGAGCTGCTGCTGGTGCAGATCGGTTCCGGCTTCAAGACCAAAGGTCTGGATCGCAGTCTGCGCGCCCTGGCCTCCCTGCCCAGGGAGTTGCGCAAGCGCACCCGGCTGTTCGCCATCGGCCAGGACGATCCCAAGCCCTTCCTGCTGCAGGCCAAGGCCCTGGGCGTGAGCGATCGCGTCCAGATCCTCAAGGGGCGTAGCGACATCCCGCGCTTCCTGCTCGGCGCCGATCTGCTGATCCATCCGGCCTATAACGAGAACACCGGTACCGTGCTCCTGGAGGCGCTGGTCGCCGGGCTGCCGGTGCTGGTCACCGACGTCTGCGGCTATGCCCACTACATCGACGAGGCCCGCGCCGGCGAGGTGGTGCCGTCGCCCTTCGCCCAGGAGATCCTGGACCGGATGCTGGCCGAATTGCTGGCCGATCCCGAGCGCCGCGCGGTGCAGGGTCGCAACGGCCTGGCCTTCGCCGACAGCGCCGACCTCTATTCACTGCCCGAGCGCGCCGCCGATGTCATCCTGGGGGTGGCATGACCCTGGAATTGCGTGAGCCCTTCGCCAGCTTCTGGGCCGGCCAGGATCCCTTCGTCGCCGTGGAGGCCCTGCAGGGCCAGGTCTATCGCGAACTGGACGGCCGCCGCACCCTGCGCACCGAGGTGGCCGGGCGCGGCTACTTCGTCAAGATCCACCGCGGCATCGGCTGGGGCGAGATCGCCAAGAATCTGCTGCAGGCCAAGCAGCCGGTGCTGGGCGCGCGCCAGGAATGGCAGGCCATCGAGCGGCTGCACCAGGTCGGCGTGCCGACCATGACCGCCGTGGCCTTTGGCGAGCGCGGCGTCAATCCGGCGACCCAGCACTCCTTCATCATCACCGAGGAGCTGGCGCCCACTGTCAGTCTCGAAGACTTCAGTCTCGACTGGGTCCGCCAGCCCCCCGAGCCGGCGCTCAAGCGGGCGCTGATCGCCGAGGTGGCGCGCATGACCGGCACCATGCACCGGGCCGGCGTCAATCATCGCGACTGCTACATCTGCCATTTCCTGCTCGACACCGCCCAGCCGGTCACCGTGGCCACTCTGCGACTCTGGCTGATCGACCTGCACCGCGCCCAGTGCCGCGCCCAGGTGCCCCGGCGCTGGCGCGACAAGGACCTGGCCGGACTGTATTTCTCCGCCCTGGGCATCGGCCTGACGCGGCGCGACTTCCTGCGCTTCCTGCGCGGCTACTTCCAGCGCCCGCTGCGCGAGATCCTGCGCGACGAGGCGCCTTTGCTGGCGCGGCTGGAACGCAAGGCCGCCGCCTTGCTGGAGCGCAAGGAACGCTACGGGGACCGGCTCTGATGGCTGACTGGCGTATCGATTCCAGCGTCGCCCACCTGCCCGAATTCGCGACCCTGGACGCGGTGTTCGCCCTGACCGGCGAACGCCTGACCAGCGATCCGCTGTCGGAAGTGGTGCGCATCGAGCGCGACGGCATCCGCTACTACGTCAAGCGCTACCACGGCGCCGGCAAGGGACTGCGGCGCTATGTCGGGCGGCCGCGGGTCAAGGCCGAGTGGCAGAATCTCAAGCGCTTCGCCAAGTGGGGCATCGCCACCGCGCCGGTGGTGGCCTGGGGGATGGAGCGTTCGCCCCGGGGGTTCATCCGCGGCGCCATGATCACCCGGGAGATTCCCGACACCCTGGATCTCGCCGAACTGGCCCGGCGCGAGGATCCACGCCTGCGCGACCGGGTCTGGGTCGACAACGTCAGCCGCCAGCTGGCCGCGGCCACCCGCACCCTGCACGACCACCATTTCGTCCATAACGATCTCAAGTGGCGCAACCTGCTGGTGGATGGCCAGGGCGTGCTCTATTTCATCGATTGCCCGGCCGGCGCCTTCTGGGTCGGCCACTGGCTGCGCTGGCGCATCGTCAAGGACCTGGCCTGCCTGGACAAGGTGGCCAAGTACCAGCTGTCGCGCACCCAGCGCCTCAGGTTCTATCTGCAATACCGCGGTCGCGCGCGCCTCAGCGACAACGACAAGGGGCGCATCCGCGAGGTGCTGGACTATTTCAAGGGGCGGGAATGAACGAGGTATGGGCGGCCGAGGATCGGGCCGTGCTGGCCGGCCAGGGCCTGGACAGCTTCGCGGCGCTGTGGGCGCTGGAGCTGACCGCGGTGGATGAACCCAACCAGGGGCGTGGCGGCTTCAGCCAGGTGTTTCGCCTGGACATCGCTGGTCATGGCTACTACCTCAAGCGCCAGCGCGACTACCTGACCCGGACCCTGGCCCGCCCGTTGGGCGAGCCGACCTTCGCCCGCGAGAGTCGCAACATCCGCCGCTACGCCGAGCTCGGCATCCCGGCGCTGGAGCTGGCCTATTACGGCGAGCGCCGCGACGACCAGGGCTGGCGAGCCATCCTGCTGACCCGGGCGCTGGATGACTGGCGCGATCTGGACAGCTGGCTGCGGGTCTGGCCGCACCTGGCGCCGGACGAGCGCCAGGCGGTGCTGGTCGCCGTCGGTGAACTGGCCCGGCAGCTGCACGGCGCCGGCCAGGTGCACGGCTGCTTCTATCCCAAGCATCTGTTCCTGCAGCGCCAGGGCGAAGGCCTGGTCGCGCGGCTGATCGATCTGGAAAAGACCCGGCCGCTGCTGTTCGGCCGGCGCGATCGCCTGCGCGATCTCGAACCCCTGCTGCGCCGCGCGCCGCAATGGAGTGAATCGGACATCGCCCGCCTGCTGGCGAGCTATCTGGACCAGCCGCTGGACAGCGCCGCCGTGCGGGACTGGAGCCAGCGTCTGGCCGGGCGTCGCCGCCACAAGGAGCGCAAGGCATGACCCTGGAGCAATTGGCCAGGGCCGGCCGCGCGCCAGCCCTGCCGCTGCGTATCGAACTGCCCGGTGGCGAGCTGGAAGTGCTGTCGCTGCTCAGGGTGCTGCCCGGTCAGCGCTATGTCGGCGAAGCCCGCTGGCAGGGCCGGCGGGTGCTGGCCAAGCTGCTGGTCGGCGAGCGCGCGAGCCGGCAATTCGCCCGCGAGCGCGAGGGCTGTCGCCTGCTGGCGGCCGCCGCGGCGCCGACTCCCGCGCTGCTGGACAGCGGCGAGGCAGGCGGGCAGGGCGCCTGGCTGCTGTTCGACTTCATCGAGGCGGCGCCCAGCGTCGAGCAGCTCTGGCAGCAGGTGGCCGCCGAGCCACCCCTGTCGCTGGCGCAGAACGACTTGCTTGGCGCCGCCCTCGCCACCCTGGCGCGGCTGCATGCCCAGGGCCTCTGGCAAGCCGATCTGCACCTGGACAACCTGCTGGTCAAGGACGGCGCCGCTCTGGTCATAGATGCGGCGGACATCCAGGCCGAGAGCGTCGGCCAACCGCTGTCCCAGGCGCGGGTGCAGGAGAATCTGGCGGTGTTCTTCGCCCAGTTGCCGGCCGCCCTGGATGCCCAGCTGGAAGAACTGCTGATTCACTACCTGCTGGTCAATGCCGAGCACGCCCTGCGCCTCGACGCCCTGCTGGCGCGCACCGCCGAGATCCGCCGCTGGCGCCTGGCCGACTACCTGAAGAAGAGCGGTCGGGAGTGCACCCTGTTCGCCGTCACCCGCAGTGCCTTCGGCCTGATCGCCGTGCGCCGTACCTGGCTGAGTCGCCTGGAAGGCCTGCTGGCCGATCCCGATGCCGCCCTGGCCGGCCTGCCGACCTTCAAGGACGGCGGCGCCGCCACCGTGGCCCGGCTGCAGTGGCAGGGCCAGGACCTGGTGCTCAAGAGATACAACATCAAGGGCTTCGGCCACTGGCTGACGCGCTTCTGGCGACCGAGCCGGGCCTGGCACAGCTGGCGCGAAGGCCATCGCCTGCTGTTCCTCGGCATTCCCACCCCCGAGCCCCTGGCCGTGCGCGAGCGGCGCTTCCTCGGCCTGCGCGGTCGCGCCTATCTGGTCACGCCCTTCGTCGACGGACCCAATCTGCTGGAGCGTTTCGCCCCCTATGTGGATTCCGCACCGCCGGCGGCCGAGCTGGACGCCCTGCTGGCGCTGGTCGAGGCCCTGCGTCGCGAGCGCCTCGGCCATGGCGACTTCAAGGGCACCAACCTGATCTGGCACGACGGCCGCTGGCTGGTGATCGACCTCGACGCCCTGCAGGCCCACGGCAGCGACAGCGCCTATGCCAGTGCCTATGCCCGCGACCGTGCCCGCTTGCTGCGCAACTGGCCGGCCGACAGCGCCCTGCACCGGTTGCTCGACGAGCGCCTGCCGCCGGCTTGAGCGAAGCGCCGCCATCTGTACCGGGGCTGAATCGCCGTGCGCTAAGCCCCGCTCCGGCGTGCGGCCATTACCCGTGGCCTGCCTGAACGGCTATAATTCGCCGTTTTTGAGGCGAGGCGGGCCTGCAGCGGCCTCGCGAAACCCCGGCGAACTCCCCTGGCTTCGCCCTGTACAGAGGCTTTACCTGTGTCCCTGACCGTCCTTGGCCTGTCCGGCGCCCTCAGCCACGATCCCTCCGCCGCGCTCTATATCGACGGCAAGCTGATCGCCGCGGTGGAAGAAGAACGCTTCGTACGCGACAAGCATGCCAAGAATCGCATGCCCTACGAGTCGGCCAAGTTCTGCCTGGAACAGGCCGGGATCACCCCCGCCGACGTCGACGTGGTGGCCATTCCCTATGCGCCCATCAGCCTCTTCGGCGAAGCCCGCTGGCACTACGCCAAACGCTATGCCTACGCCCCGGATCGCGCCCTGGACGCCATCCTGTTCGGCAATCGCCGCTATCACCGCTACCAGAAGCGCATCGAGTGGTGCCTGGTGCAGCTCGGCTTCGACCTCAAGAAAGTCAAGCTGGAAGCCGTCGAGCACCACCTGGCCCACGCCTCCAGTGCCTATCACTGCTCGGGTTTCAGGGAAAAGACCGCGATCCTCGGCATCGACGGCAAGGGCGAGTACGCCACCACCTTCTTCGGCTACGGCGAGAACGGCAAGATCCACAAGATCAAGGAGTTCTACGACCCGGACTCCCTGGGTGGCCTCTATGGCGCCCTCACCGAATTCCTCGGCTTCGAGATGCTCGACGGCGAATTCAAGGTCATGGGCATGGCGCCCTATGGCGATGCCAGCAAGTACGATTTCTCGCGCCTGGCGAAATTCGAGAACGGCGAGCTGATCATCAACACCGACTACGCCAACGTCATCGGTTTCCGCCGCTACAAGGAAAAGGGCAAGGGCTACTACTTCTCGCCCAAGCTGATCGAGTGGCTTGGGCCCAAGCGCGAAGGCGATATCGCCGACGATCCCTACATCCACTATGCCGCCAGCATGCAGGCGCTGTTCGAGAAGCTGGCGCTGGAGATGATGGACTACTACCTGGGCGACATCATCCGCCAGACCGGCAAGATTGCCTTTGCCGGCGGCTGCGCGCTCAACGTCAAGCTCAACCAGAAGATCATCGCCCGTCCCGAGGTCAAGGAACTGTTCGTCCAGCCGGCTTCGGGCGATGCCGGCACCGCCGTCGGCGCCGCCGCCTACGTCTCCCATGCCCGCGGCGTGCCGGTGGAGAAGATGGAGCACGTCTATCTCGGCCCCGGCTACAGCAACGAAGACGTCATCGCCGCCTGCGCCCGCCATCCCAACGCACCCAAGTGGGAGCGGATCGACGACATGCCCCGGCGCATCGCCGAGATCATGGTGGCCGGCAATCCGGTGGCCTGGTTCCAGGGGCGCCTGGAATTCGGTCCGCGCGCCCTGGGCGGTCGCTCCATCATCGGCTGCCCCAGCGTGCCGGGCGTGGCCGATCGCATCAATGCCCAGATCAAGTTCCGCGAGCGCTGGCGGCCATTCTGCCCGTCCATGCTCGACACCGTGGCACCGCATATGCTCAAGGTCGACCATCCCTCGCCCTTCATGACCTTTACCTTCGAGGTCAACGAAGAGTGGAAGAGCCGGGTACCCGAGGTGGTCCACGAAGACGGCACCTCCCGCGCCCAGGTGCTGGAGCGCCGGCACAATCCGCGCTGGTACGACCTCATGGTCGAGCTGGAAAAGCTCACCGGCAACGGCGTGTCCCTCAACACCTCGCTCAACCGCCGCGGTGAACCCATGGTCTGCTCGCCCACCGACGCCCTGAACATGTTTTTCGGCTCGGATCTGCAGTATCTGATCATGGAAGACATCCTGGTGGTCAAGGAGGGGGCTGGCGTATGACGCGTTCCGCCGAACCGCGGGTGCTGCAGTTCTGTCACGGCTACGACGGTCCCTTCCTCGACTGCGCCCGCCAGACCGCCAGCCTCTTCGCGGGCAGCGGCTATCGCGTCACCACGGTCTTTCTCACCGGCACCGCCGACGCCGAGGTGGCGGCCGGCTGCGGCAGCGACGAGGTGCTGTTCCTGGAGTACTCTTCCCGGGACGTGCGCGGACTCAAGCTCGGCGCCATCCAGGCGCTGCGTGAGATCGTCCGTTCGCGGGGCATCCGCTTCGTCATCGCCCATCGCTTCAAGCCGATCTGGATCGCCTGCCTCGCCACCAATCTGCCGGTGATCGGCGTGCACCATGCCTTTCGCGACTACGACCGGCTCGGCCGGCGGCTGTTCGCCAAGCTGATGAGCAAGCGGCTGACCCTGCTGGGCGTCTCCGACGCGGTGCGCGACGAATTGCGCCTGCGCCTCAAGGACTGGCCCGCCGAGCGCATCGAGACCCTCTACAACCGCCTGGACGTCGAGGCGGTGGAGCGCGAACTCCTGCCGGCCGACCAGGCCCGCGCCGAGCTCAAGCTGCCCCATGACGCCTGGATCGTCGGCAACGTCGGTCGCCTGCATCCGGACAAGGATCAGGCCACGCTGCTGCGCGGCTTCGCCGCCGCCCTGCCGAATCTGCCGGCCAACGCCCTGCTGGCGATTCTCGGCAAGGGTCGCCTGGAAGAAGACCTCAAGGATCTGGCCCGCGAACTGGCCATCGCCGACCGGGTGCTGTTCCTTGGCCAGGTGGAAGGCGCCCGGCGCTATTTCAAGGCCTTCGACGTCTTCGCCCTGAGTTCCGACCACGAGCCCTTCGGCATGGTCCTGCTGGAAGCCATGGCCGCCGGCGTGCCCCTGATCGCCACCTCCTGCGGCGGCGCCCGGGAGATCGTCGAAGGCGTGGGCTTTCTCTTTCCCCTGGGCGACGCCGAGGCCCTGGGCCAGGGTCTGCAGCATCTGGGCCGCCTGGCGCCGAGCCAGAGACGCGCCTGCGTGCAGCACATGCGCGAGCGCCTGGCCGAACGCTTCTCCGACGAGGCCGTGCGCCGCGACTTCTGGCGGCTGCCGATGGTCGCCGCCTTCAAGGCCCCGGCGCCGTGAAAGTCCTGTTCCTGGTCCAGAAGGAGCAACGCATCCTGCTGGACCACTTCTATGCCAGCATCGCCGCCCATTGCGACTGCGACCTGCGCTGGCTGAGCGACGAGGAACAGGCCGATCTGCGCGGCTATTTCCGCCGCGCCGTGCCCCAGCCCGAGCAATACGACCGCATCCTGCTGTTTCTGAGGTTCAAGAAGCAGCTCAAGCAGATCCCCTTCATCCGCAGCCTGCCCAATCTGGTGGAGCTGGAACACGACGCCTACCAGAATTTCATCCCCTGCAAGTACACCGGCAAATTCAGCCGCTACTACCGGGCCATGCCCCACGTCCGGGTGCTGGTCTCCGGCGCCGGGGTGGCGCGGCGGCTGCAGGAGGAGGGGATCGACGCCCACTTCGTGCCCAAGGGCTACGACGACAGTCGCCTGCGCGACCTGGGTGTCGAGCGCGACATCGAGCTGGGCTTCGTCGGCAGCCTGGGCAGCGTGGCCTACAGCGGCCGCAAGCAGCTGCTGGAAGATCTGGCCAGGGTCGAGCCGCTGCTGATCACCAAGACCCGCTCGGGCGACGAATACCTGCAGACGCTCAACCGCATCCGCTTCTTTGTCGGCGCCGATGTCGGCATGGGCGAATACATGATCAAGAACTTCGAGGCCATGGCCTGCGGCTGCGTGCTCTTCACCTATGACCAGGGCGAAGAAGAGAACCGGGCGCTGGGCTTCGAGGATAGCGTCAACGTGGTGCTCTATCGCTCGCTGGAGGAATTGCGCGAGAAACTCGCCCGGCTGCGAAGCGATCCGGCGCACGCCGCGGCCATCGCCAGGGCGGGAGAGGCCCTGGCGCGTCACTCTTTCGCCTTCGGCCACTTGGGTGAGCGCATCGTTTCGGCTATAACCCCAGCGCTGCGACCGGCCGTCGCACCGGGGTTCCTCCGCCGCCTGCTGAGCTGGCTGGGACGCTGATGCGCCGCGCAAGGTCCGGCTTTCGACTCAACTGGCAGAAAGGGTAGAACGTGCAGTTTTCCGCCGACAGCGACATCTCTATGGTCGTCACCAGCTGCGGGCGCTTCGACCTGCTGCGGCAGACGCTGGCGACCTTCGACGAATTCAACACCGCGCCCATCCGCCGGGTCTTCATCACCGAGGACTCCGGCGACGAAGCGGTACGCGACTGCATCCCGGCGCACTGGCGCGAGCACACCGAGTTCATCGTCAACAACCCCAAGCTCGGCCAGATGCGCAGCGTCGACGCCGCCTATGCCCGGGTCGAGACAAGCTGGATCTTTCACTGCGAAGACGACTGGGCCTTCTATCGCCCGGGCTTCATCGAGGATTCCCAGGCGCTGCTGGAGGCCGATCCCCAGGCGCTGCAGGTCTGGCTGCGCAGCCATGCCCATGACCTGGCGATCCACAGCCCCTACGTCTATCTCAAGCCGCGCCAGGTGCATGCCGGCATCGCCTTTCATGAGGTCGGCTCGCACAAGCCCGAATGGCAGGGCTTTTCCTTCAATCCCGGTCTGCGCCGGCGCGCCGACTACCTGCTGCACGCGCCCTATGGCGACCTGAGCGGCGAGAAGGAGCTGTCCCGGCGCTATGCCGACGCCCAGCGCCACGCGCTGATCCTGGAAAACGATGCCGTGCTGCACACCGGCTTCGGCCAGCACGTGGTCAGCGACAAGGACCGCAACGACAAGCGGAAGCGCCGGCGGATGGAACGCATCAAACTGGCACTGGCCTTCCTGGTCGGTGCACTCCTGGGAGCCCTGTTGTGGTGACACCCTTGCTTGATCGCCTGCAGCAGAGTCGCTATTTCACCCTGGCGGTGCTGGTGTTCATGGCCGCCTACCTGTGCATCCCCACGGCGAAGTGGATCAACAGCTACTACTATGCGGCGATCGCCCTGCCGGCACTGATCCTCTTCGTGCTGCGCCCGCGGCTGATCGACTGGCGCTCGCCGCTGCTGCTGCTCTGGCTGGTGTTTCTCGCCTGGTTCATCGTGCCGGGGGTGCGGGCCGAGGAGGGGCAGTTCTTCAAGCACATCCTCTATGTGCTGCTGTTCGTGCTGACCGTGGCCTGCCTGGTGGACGGCGACTTCTTTCGTCGCCCCGGCTTCGTGCGCCTGGCCTTCTGGGTGGTCTGCGCCTATGCCGTGGGCTCCAGCCTGGTGTTCTGGCTCACCGGCCACTATGCCGTCGGCCAGCGGGTCATCCACCTGCCGGGACGCATCTCCAATCCCATCTATGTGAGCATCTGGATGGTCTGCCTGGGCGGCCTGGCGGCGCCCACCTGGATTCGCGAGCGGCGCTGGATCGAGTTGCTGGCGGCGGTGGTGGTCACCATCGTCGGTATCTCCTTCGCCCTGCAGACCCGCACCGGCCTGGTCGGCATCGGCTTCCTCGCCGCCCTCGGCGTGCTCTTCGCCTTTCCGCGCTTTCCGCTGCGCACCCTGGCGCTGGTGGTCCTGGTCAGTGCCCTGATCGCCGGGGTGATCCAGGTGGTGCATACCGAAGCCTGGTTCGTCGCCTTCTGGGGCCGGGCGGATTCCGGGCGCATCGAGCTGTTCCACTTCATGATCAAGGACTGGGAGTCCTGCGGCTGGTGGCTGGGCTGCGGTCTGGGCTATCAGAGTCACGACCTGCTGCACGGCACCGAGGCCATCCAGCACCCGCACAACATCTTCGTGTCCTTCGGCATCTACACCGGCCTGGTGTCGCTGCTGATCTTTGGCGTGCTGATGCTGGCCAGCCTGGGAGCGGCCCTGCGCCAGCGCGATCCCTGGGGACTCTATCTGGCCGTGGCCCTGCTGATGCTCAATTTCGATGGCGCCAAGCTGATCGGCAATCCGGACGAGTTGTGGCCGCTGGTGCTGTTGCCCGCGGCGATGATCGCCGGCGCCGAGGTGCAGCGCCGGCGCAAGCTGGCGCTGGGACAGGCGGTGCCGGTCTAGTGTGGTGTTTCAGAAGTTCGCGCAAGAATCGGCGAGTGATTTTTTTGGTATGGGCTAGGCGCCGCGACGAGTCATAGCAGAGCTATGGCGAGGAGCGGCAACGCCGCCAAGGCCAAAAAAGCGCCGCCGAAATTGTGCAGGTAATTTCTGAAACACCGCACTAGTCCTGGAGTTGCCGGTCGAGCTCGCGCCAGTCCAGGGGCTGGCGGCAGGCTTCGGCATAGGCCCTGAGGAAGGGTTCGCGACCGGGTTCGAACAGCCAGTCGCGATCCTCGGTATAGCGCAGCAGGTGGTGGAAGTTGCGCACCCGCAGGCGCAGCGGCAGACGCCGCGCATGGCAGCGCAGGTCGGCGATATCGATCAGCCCCAGTTCGCCTTCCGGCGTCAGCACCACGTTGCCCAGGTGCAGCGAACGGAAATAGACACCACTGTCGTGCAATTCGGCGATGAAGCGACCCAGCGCCGGCCGCAGGGTCGCGGCCTCGCTCGAGGTACGCAGTTGACGCAGGGTGGCGCCCGGCAGCGGACTGTAGTGCACCAGGTCGCGCTGCAGCGAGGCGGCGCGATAGACCTCCAGAACCTGCGGGCAGGGGATGCCGCGCTCGGCCAGTTGGCGGGCGTTGTCGGCAAAACGCTGGGCGTAGGGAAACAGCGCCGCCGAGGTCAACAGCCGCTTGCGGCGAAACAGCTTGAGATAGCTGCCATCGGTGAGGCGCAGGACCTTGTCGCCATGGTGGTCGGCTTCCACTACCTGGGCGGCGTCGCGCAGTTCGAGATAGCGCGAATGTTCGAGAGGCTTCATGCAGGACCCGTCAACGTCAGGGCGTGCATGTTACCCGAAGGTGGCAGGCTGTGAAGTGACCCTTACGACCTATCCGGCCGCTTGTTGCTAGAATCAGATTTTTGCCGGCAGCTTTACATGCGCCCAACACGCCAACTCCTGTATTTCGTCTACGGCGGTGCTCAGGCCTATCGGCAGGAGCTGAAATTCAGCCTGCTCAGCGCCCTGCACTGGCGCCAGGGCCAGGACATCGCCCTCCGTATCCTGACCGATCGGCCGCAGGACTATCGCGGCTGGCCGGTGGAAGTGCTGGCCATCGAGGGGGCGACGCTCAAGGCCTGGCAGGGGCAGCACGGCTATCTGCACCGCAGCAAGGCCTGCGCCATCGCCTGGGCGCTGCCCGCCGCCGACAAGACCCTGTTCCTCGACAGCGACACCGTGGTCCAGACGCCGCTGGCCGCGCTGTTCGACGGCATCGATGAGCAGCGCGGGCTGATGGACATCGAGGAGTGGCCGTGGCGCAAGGCCCGTACCCGTCCGGAATTCGCCCGTTTCGCCGCCGCCCTGGCCGCGCGTGGCCAGGAGCCGGCGGAAGAGACCCGGCTCTATAACAGCGGCGTCTGCGGTCTGGCACGCAGCCATCTGCCGCGGGTCGAGCGGGCCATCGCCCTGATCGACGACTGGCATGGCCACGACGAGGAGGTCCATACCCTGGAGCAGATCGCCCTGTCGTTCAGCCTGGCGGATCTGGCCATCAGCGCGGCGCGCGGTCCCGTGCGTCACTACTATGCGGAAAAGCGCTTTCTGCACTTCATGCTGGCGCACTTCTTCGAGCGCTATGGCGAAGACTATTCCCCGGAGCTGCAGCGGCACTGGCAGGAGGTGCCCCTGACCAAGCCGCTGCCCGATGTCTGGACCCGCCTGCGGGTGAAGTGGCAACTGGCCGGACTGGACAAGCAGCGCGCGAGTCTGGGGCGCAAGCTGCTCTATGGCTGCTTGGCGCCCCAGGACAGCTATGCCCGCGCCTGCCGCCACGTCTGGTGGGAGCGGGCGCTGAGCGAGCGCCTCGGCGGCGGCGATCGCCAGGCCTTCGCCGAAGGCATCTGGCCCAACGACCTGCCGCGTCCGCACCTGGCCGACGAAGCCAGCGCGGCCCTCGACTACCTGCGCAAGCGGGTGCGCGGCTAGGCCGCCATCCTCAGGAAAGCCCATGCGAACGCTCTTTCTCGTCGTCCTCTATGGCTTGCGCCCCGGGGAGTCGGCCACCCTCGACAGCCTGCTGGCCCAGCCCTCCGCCAGCCTGCCGGCCGACAGCGTCCTGCTGGTCTGGAACAACGGGCCCCAGCCCCTGGCTCAGGCGGATCGCCAGGCGCTGCTCGCCGCGCCGGGCTGGACGGAGGTGCTCATCAGCGAGGACCTCGGCAATCCGCCGCTGAGCCGGGTCTACAACCAGGCCTTGCGACTGGGCGCCGAGCGCCTGGTGATCTTCGACCAGGACACCGTGGTGGACGCACGCTTTCTGCAGGCGCTCGGGCAGCAGGCCGAGTTGCTGGTGCCCCTGGTGCTGGGGGCGGGCGCCATCCGCTATCCCCATCAGTACAAGGCGGTGGTGACCGTGGAGGGCCCCCTGGATCCCCAGGCTACCGTGACCATCAGTTCGGGGCTGTGCCTGACGCAGGGCCTGGCTGCGCGTATCGCGGCCCGCCACGGCGATGTCTTCGACGAGCGCTTCGCCCTCTATGGCGTCGATGTCTCCTTTTTCCTGCGGGTGCAGGCGCTGGCGCGGGAAGAGCCGGTCGAACTGCTTTGCGCGGGCATCCTCGACCATTCGCTGTCCGAGCTGGAAGCCGAGACCCCGGCCCAGCGGCGCTTTCGCGACATCGAGAAATTCTATGTCGCCCTGCTGCTGCGCCTGCACTACAAGGGCGCCTCGCGCGGCAAGGTGCTGCGCTATCTGGGGCGGCAGCTGCTGGGCAACCGACTGTATCTGTATGGCGTCCTGCCGCAGATGCTGCGGACTGTCCTCAGCGGGCGGCATCCCCGGGCGTAGTGCCCGGCAGCGGGCGGATCACCGCCTCGTGGCGGCTGTAGTAGAGGCTGTCGGCGGGGATGTCGCGCATCACCAGGGCGCCGGCGCCGACCACCACGTTGTCGCCGATGGTCAGGTGGTCGCCGACGATGCAGACGTGGGCGCCGAGGCTGACGTTGTCGCCGATGAAGATGCCGACCAGTCGCGCCGGATCATCGCTCTTGATGCCGATGGTGGTGTGCTGGCGGATCATCACGTTGCGCCCGATCACCGCCAGATTCGACACGCAGATGCCCATGCGATGGGGCAGGCGCAACCCGGGACCGATGCGCGCGCCCAGCAGGATCTCGATATTGTGCCGGCGGATCAGCCGGCGATTGATGCGTTCGGCCAGCTTGCGATAGTTGAGCAGGCCGCGCGGGCGGCAGTAGAGAAATTGCGCCAGGCGATACCAGAACAGAAAGCTCGGACTCTCTCCGGCCGCTACGCGCCGGAACAGGCGCTTGAGGCGCAAGGGCTTGCCCGGCGCATCCAGCACCTCCACGCGCCAGAGGTCCTTGAGTTCGGCGAAGGTGGCGATGAGTGGGGGCATGACGGACGTTCCGGAGCAGGGGAGGGCAAGCCTAGCGGAAAATCCCGCCGCTGGGTCGGCGGCGGGTGCGTGTTAACATGGCGCTTTTGCGTCACGACGAGACCATGAGCCAAGACTCCCCTGCGCAGACCTCCAGTCTGAAGATCTATTTCCGCCTGCTCGGCTACGTGCGGCCCTACATCGGCATGTTCGCCCTGAGTATCGTCGGCTTCCTGATTTTCGCCTCCACCCAGCCGATGCTGGCGGGCATCCTCAAGTACTTCGTCGATGGCCTGAACAACCCCAATGCCTCCATGTTTCCGGGCTGGCCCATCGTCGGTGGCCTGCACCTGGTGCAGGCGGTGCCGCTGATGATCATCCTGATCGCCGCCTGGCAGGGCGTCGGTTCCTTTCTCGGCAACTACTTCCTGGCGCGGGTCTCCCTCGGCCTGGTGCACGACCTGCGGGTGGCGCTGTTCAACCACATGCTGCGGCTGCCCAATCGCTACTTCGACGCCAACAACTCGGGTCATCTGATCTCGCGCATCACCTTCAACGTCACCATGGTGACCGGCGCCGCTACCGAGGCGATCAAGGTGGTGATCCGCGAAGGCATGACCGTGGTCTTCCTGTTCGCTTCCCTGCTGTGGATGAACTGGAAACTGACCCTGGTGATGGTGGCCATCCTGCCGCTGATCGCCCTGATGGTGACCAGCGCCAGTCGCAAGTTCCGCAAGCAGAGCAGCAAGATCCAGTCGGCCATGGGCGACGTCACCCACATCACCTCCGAAGCCATCCAGGGCTATCGGGTGGTGCGCAGCTTTGGTGGCGAGCGCTACGAGCAGCAGCGCTTCCTCGATTCCAGCACGGCCAACACCGACAAGCAGCTGACCATGACCAAGACCGGCGCGGTCTATACGCCCATGCTACAGCTGGTCATCTACTCGGCCATGGCGGTGCTGATGTTCCTGGTGCTCTGGCTGCGCGGCGAAGCCTCCGCCGGTGACCTGGTAGCCTACATCACCATGGCCGGCCTCTTGCCCAAGCCGATCCGCCAGCTCTCCGAGGTCAGCTCCACCATCCAGCGCGGCGTGGCCGGCGCGGAAAGCATCTTCGAGCAACTCGACGAACCCGCCGAGCGCGACGAAGGCCGCGAAGAGCGCGAGCGCGTCCAGGGTCGCCTGGAGGTGCGCAACCTGACCTTCCGCTATCCGGGTACCGAGAAGGCGGTGCTGGAAGGCATCGACTTCGTCGCCGAGCCCGGCCAGATGGTGGCCCTGGTGGGTCGCTCGGGCAGCGGCAAGTCGACCCTGGCCAATCTCATCCCGCGCTTCTACCAGCACGAAGAGGGCGAGATCCTCCTCGATGGCCTGGAGATCCAGGACTATCGCCTGACCAACCTGCGCCGGCACATCGCCCTGGTCACCCAGCACGTCACCCTGTTCAACGACAGCGTCACCAACAACATCGCCTATGGCGATCTGGCCGGGGCGCCCATGGAGCAGGTCAGGGCGGCGGCCGAGGCGGCCTATGCCGACGAATTCATCGAGCGTCTGCCGCAGAAATACGACACCCAGGTCGGCGAGAACGGCGTGCTGCTCTCCGGCGGCCAGCGCCAGCGCCTGGCCATCGCCCGGGCCCTGCTGAAGAACGCGCCGCTGCTGATCCTCGACGAAGCCACCTCGGCGCTGGACACCGAGTCCGAGCGTCACATCCAGGCCGCACTGGATCGCGTCATGCAGGGCCGTACCACCCTGGTGATCGCCCACCGCCTCTCCACCATCGAGAAGGCCGACCTGATCCTGGTGATGGATAATGGCCGCATCGTCGAGCGTGGCAGCCATGGCGAGCTCCTGGCGCTGAACGGCTACTATGCGCGGCTGCATGCCAAGCAGTTCGAGGAGGTCGCGCCGCCGGCGCCGACGATCGAATGCTGAACAGATTCCGCTTCTGGCGCGAACGCGGCTGGACCACGATTTCCGCCGCCGACTATGCCGCTGCCTGGCAGCGTTATGGCGGCAGCGTCGCCACCCACCCCGAGGTCATCGCCCGCCTGGCCGAGCTGGCCGGCATCCCGGTGCGCTACCTGGGCTGGCCCGCCGCGGACGGCCTGCAGGCGGCGGTACCCTGCTGGGGGCGCGAGCTGGCGCTGTCGCGCGCGGTGCTGAAGAAACGCCGCCAGCGTGCCCTGTTCGACCTGGGCAACGCCGAGATCATCCTGCCGGCCGCCCCTGGCGCGCTGGCGCCCCTGCGCCAGCGCGCCCGCTATCTGTCGCCGCTGTGCGACGAGCGTTTCGCCGGTCTGCGCCGGCAGAGCGAAGAACTGGCCATGCTCCGCGAGCCGGAAGCCTGGTCGAAGAAATTCCGCTACAACCAGCGCCGCGAGCAGCGCCTGTTCGAAGACGCCGGTGGCCGCGCGGTCCCCATGGCCGAGCTGGACAGCGCCGAGCAGGCACGGATCTATGCCGAGCTGTTCGAGGCGCGCTGGGGCTTCGAGGTACCGGGCAAGGCCCGGCTGGGCGAGGTGTTCGCCCTGCTGCGGGAATTCATGACCGGTTCGCTGCTCATGCTCGGCGAGCGCCCGGTGGCGATCCAGGTGCTCTATCGGGTGGATGCGCCCGACTGGATCAGCGTCGAGTACGTCAACGGCGGCGTCGATCCCGCGGCCAGCGACCTGAGTCCGGGCAGCGTCCTCACCTATCTGAACACCCAGGCCGCCTGGCAGGACGCCCGCGCCCTGGGCAAGACGTTGCGTTATTCCTTCGGCCGCGCCGATCGCGACTACAAGGACCGCTGGTGCCACCGCGTCACCGTCTTCGAGAGCTGAGATGACCGCCCGCAAACAAGCCCTGCTCAAACGTCACCGCCGCCACAAGCGGCTGGTCCTGGCGGTCATCGCCGTCGTGCTGCTCGGCTGCCTGGCGCTGGGGCCCTGGTGGAGCGCGCCGCTGCTGGCGCTGCTGGTGTGGCTCGGCCACGAGGCCTGGTTCGCCGATCACCTCTTCTATTCGCCGCGCGACAATTACAGCTATCAGTTCCCTGCCGACACCCTGGTGCTGGGCCTGCATCTGCGGCACGGTCGCTTGGCCGCGGTGGAATTGCCGCCGGGCGAGCTGACGCTGTTCTTGGAATGCCGCCTCAAGGCCAGTTGGCTGGGCCGATTACTGGATCCCCAAGTACGTCTGCGCGCAGGTGACGACGCGGATCGCCAGGACTTCGAGCGCGGCGTGGCCGGGCGGCGCTATGTCAATCTCAGCGGCTATGCCGAGGCCCTGCGGCGCGGCGAATTGCACCTCTGGACGCGCTTCTGCCGGCTGCAGGGCGAGTTGCGCCTGCACGTCTTCGCCCAGCCGGACCTCCGCAGCAAGAGAGTGATGGTCATCGCGCCCCACGCCGACGACGCCGAGCTGGCCGCCTTCGGTCTCTACAGCCAGGCGCGGGAAGCCAGTATCGTCACCCTGACCCAGGGCGAGATCGAGGCCGGGCACTACCAGCGGCTGGGTCTCGATCGCCAGGCGGCGGCCCGGCTCAAGGGGCGCCTGCGCACCTGGGACAGCCTGGTCACCCCGCTGTGGGGTGGGGTACCAACAGAGCGTTGCGTGCAGCTGGGCTACTACTGCCTGCAGCTGCCGGCCATGCGCCAGGCGCCGGAAGACGCCTTTGGCTCCCGCGAATCCGGCGAGAGCGATGTGCGCAGTGCCCGTCGCCACAACCCCCTGCAACTGCCCGGCGATGTCGACGGCGCCCCCACCTGGCGCAACCTGGTGGCCGATCTGGTGGCCCTGCTGGAGCACTTCCGCCCCGAGGTGGTGGTGCTGCCGCATCCGCAGATCGATCCCCATGCCGATCACGTGGCCAGCACCCAGGCCCTGCGCGAGGCCCTGACCCTCAGCCAGTGGCAGCCCGAGCTCGAATTGCTCTACGCCAATCACCTGCACGACAACGACCGCTGGCCCATGGGGCCGGCCGAGGGCGGCATCGCCCTGCCACCCGCCATCGAGACGCCGGCCCCCCTGGTGCCCTGGAGTCCGCTACTGACTCCCGAGCGGCGGCTGGACAAGGCCATGGCCCTGGGGATGCAGCACGACCTGCTGGTGCCGCTGCCGGCCAAGAAGCGCCTGCGCCGGGCCATCCAGTGGCTGCTGGCCGGTCGCCGCTGGCCGCGCACCGGGGAAGACGAATTCTTCCGCAAGGCCGTGCGGCGTCACGAGCTGTTCTGGATAAGCCGCCGCGACGAGCTCTGACCCCGGCCTCTCCCGCCGGCAGGCGCTTCCGGGGCGCCTTGGCCCCTATGCTATGATCGCCGCCATTTTCGCGCTTTGGAGCCTGTCCCTATGAAGCTGACCATGCCTCGCTTCGATCTCGCGCCGGTCCTGGTGGTTGGCGACGTGATGCTCGACCGCTACTGGCACGGCACCACCTCGCGGATCTCCCCCGAGGCGCCGGTGCCCGTGGTCCGCGTCGACCAGCACGAGGATCGTCCCGGTGGCGCGGCCAACGTCGCCCTCAACATCGCCGCCCTGGGCGCGCCGGCCTACCTGGTCGGCGTCACCGGTCAGGACGAAGCTGCCGATGCCCTCACCGACAGCCTGAGAGCCGCCCACGTGCAGGTGCGCTTCCAGCGCATTGCCCAGCAGCCGACCATCGTCAAGCTGCGCATCATGAGTCGCCACCAGCAGCTGATCCGCGTCGACTTCGAAGAGCCCTTCGACACCGATCCCCAGGCGCTGGCCTCGGACACCGCCGCCATGCTGGCCGGGGTCAAGGTGCTGGTGCTGTCCGACTACGGCAAGGGCGCGCTGAAGAACCACCAGGCGCTGATCCAGCTGGCCAAGGCCCGCAACATCCCGGTGCTGGCCGATCCCAAGGGCAAGGATTTCTCCATCTATCGTGGCGCCAGCCTGATCACGCCGAATCTGTCCGAATTCGAAGCCATCGTCGGTGTCTGCGCCGACGATGCCGAACTGGTCGCCAAGGGCAACGAGCTGATGGCGCGCCTGGAGCTGGGCGCCCTGCTGGTGACCCGTGGCGAGCACGGCATGACCCTGCTGCGTCCCGCCCAGCCGGCCCTGCACCTGCCGGCCCGGGCCCGCGAGGTGTTCGACGTCACCGGCGCCGGCGACACCGTGATCTCCACCCTGGCCGCCGCCCTGGCCGCCGGTGAAGACCTGCCGCAGGCCGTGGGGCTGGCCAATCTGGCTGCCGGTATCGTGGTCGGCAAGCTGGGCACCGCCGCCATCAGCGCCCCCGAACTGCGTCGCGCGGTGCAGCGTTCGGAAGGCTCCGAGCGCGGCGTTCTGTCCCTCGAACAATTGCAGCTGGCCATCGAGGACGCTCGCGCCCATGGCGAGAAGATCGTCTTCACCAACGGCTGCTTCGACATCCTCCACGCCGGTCACGTGACCTATCTGGAACAGGCACGCGCCCAGGGCGATCGGCTGATCGTGGCGGTCAACGACGATGCCTCGGTGACCCGGCTGAAAGGCCCCGGTCGACCGATCAACAGCGTCGACCGGCGCATGGCGGTGCTGGCCGGCCTCGGCGCGGTGGACTGGGTCATCCCCTTCAGCGAGAACACCCCGGAGCGCCTGCTGGAACAGGTGCGCCCGGATGTACTGGTCAAGGGCGGCGACTACAAGAGCGTGGACGAGGTGGTCGGCGCCCAGATCGTGCAGGGGTACGGCGGCGAGGTGCGCATCCTCGGTCTGGTGGAGAACAGCTCCACCACCGCCATCGTCGAGCGCATTCGCAACCGTACCTGAGCCCGGACGCTCGGGTTAAGCTGGCGCAGAACCGCTACGGAGCTGCGCCATGTCCTCGACGCCCCTGCTGATCCTGGGTACTGCCGTTTCCAATGACCAGAGCGCTGGTCAACCGCTCGGCCATCCACTCAAGCTGGCCAACCGCCACGGCCTGATCGCCGGCGCCACGGGCACCGGCAAGACCGTGACCCTGCAGCGCCTCGCCGAAGCCTTCAGCGATGCCGGCGTCGCGGTCTTCGCCGCCGACATCAAGGGCGATCTCTGCGGCCTCGGCGCGGCCGGCGCGCCCCAGGGCAAGCTGGCCGAGCGCATCGCCGCCCAGGGCCTGCCGCACCAGTCCCAGGCCTATCCGGTCACCCTCTGGGACGTCGACGGCCGGAGCGGTCATCCGCTGCGCACCACCCTGAGCGAGATGGGCCCGCTGCTGCTGGGCAATCTGCTGGAGCTGACCGACAGCCAGCAGGCCGCCTTGCACGCCGCCTTCAAGGTGGCCGATCGCGAAGGCCTGCTGCTGCTCGACCTCAAGGACCTCAAGGCGGTCCTCAATCACCTGCGCGAACAGCCCGACGCCCTGGGCGAGGACCGTGCCCTGTTCACTGGCGCCTCGGCCCAGGCGCTGCTGCGCAGGCTGGCGACCCTGGAGCAGCAGGGCGCCGAGGCCTTCCTCGGCGAGCCGGCCCTGCAACTGGAAGACGTGCTGCGCCCCGAGCCCGACGGCCGTGGACGCATCCACCTGCTCGACGCCAGCCGCCTGGTGCACGAAGCGCCCAAGGTCTACGCCACCTTTCTGATCTGGCTGCTGGCCGAGCTGTTCGAGCAGTTGCCCGAGCGCGGCGATGCCGATAAGCCGGTACTGGCGCTGTTCTTCGACGAGGCCCACCTGCTGTTTGGCGACACCCCCAAGGCCCTGCGCGATCGCCTGGAGCAGGTGGTGCGGCTGATCCGTTCCAAGGGCGTCGGCGTCTATTTCGTCACCCAGTCCCCCGCCGATCTGCCGGATACCATCCTGGCCCAGCTCGGCTTGCGCATCCAGCACGGCCTGCGCGCCTTTACCGCCCGGGAGCAGAAGGCGCTGCGCGCGGTGGCCGACGGCTTCCGCCCCAATCCGGCCTTCGACAGCCTGGAGGTGCTGACCGAGCTGGGCATTGGCGAGGCCCTGGTGGGCAGCCTGGAAGACAAGGGCACGCCGGCGATGGTCCAGCGCGTGGCCATCGCCCCGCCGCAATCCCGGGTCGGCCCGCTGAGCGAAGCCGAGCGCCAGACGCTGATCCGTCAGTCGCCCCAGGCGGGTCGCTATGACCGGGCCGTGGATCGCGAATCGGCCTACGAGATCCTGCGGGATCGTCAGGCCGAGCGGGTCCCGGCGCAGGCGCCGGTAGCGGAAAAGACCCAGAGCGGGCAGGGTGGTGCCCTCGGCGATCTGGTGGGCGAACTCGCGGGCAATGCGCTCAGGAGCGCGGCGCGCCAGGCGGCCAATCAGCTCGGGCGGCAGCTGGTACGGGGACTGCTCGGCTCCCTGCTGGGTGGCAGGCGCCGCTAGCCGATCCGCAGGTAAAAAAAGACCCCGCCTGGGCGGGGTCTTCTAGCTTCACGCAGTCGTTACATGCGCGGGGCGACGGGGTTGGCGTCGTTGGAGATGGTCACTTCCACGCGACGGTTCAGGGCGCGGTCGGAGGCGTTGCTGTTGCTGGCCACCGGGAAGTTCTTGCCATAGCCACGGGCCTGGATGCGGCTCGGCTCGACGCCAGCGCTGACCAGGGCGGTCTGGATGGCCTGGGCGCGACGCTCGGACAGCTGCTGGTTGTAGGAGTCGCTGCCGACGCTGTCGGTGTAGCCCTCGACGATCACCTTGCGCTCGGGATTCTGCTTCAGGTAATCGGCCAGCTTCTGGGCGTTGGCATAGCCCTGGGGCTTGAGTTCGGCCTTGTTGAAGTCGAACAGCACGTTGCCGAAGGTCACCACGGTGCCGCGCTCGGTCTGCTTGGCCTGCAGGGCATCCTGCAGTTGCTTGAGCTGGGCGGTACGGGCGTCCAGGCGAGCCTGGGTGCGCTCGGCATCGACGCCCTGCATCTGGGCTTCGGTCATGCGCAGCTTGATGGTCTGCATGGCCGTCTGGATGCGCTGGTTGGTCAGGTAGGCCAGCTGGTCGACGGTCTTCTCGTTTTCACCGTCCTTGTAGGCCTTCTCGGTCTTCTGCAGCCAGGTACCGGCGTCCTTGGTCTCCAGGGCGGCCAGCTGGGCGGCCTGCGGCTGGGATTCCAGGGCGGAGTAGTCGGACTTGGCCTTTTCCAGGTTGGGGTTGGGCGGCGTGGAGCACGCGGCCAGGGCCAGGCTGAGCAGCGACACGGCAGGGATCAGAATGTGTTTACGCATGATGGTCGTCCTTTTAATTCGTGAAGGGAGGAAAGGGGCGGTCGCTTACTGCTGGACCTTCTTCTGCAGGTTCTGCTGGAGCTGCAGGTTGATCTGACCTTCCTCACGGATCTGCTGGATGCTGTTCTGGGCATCCTTGAGCGCGGCATCGGCCTTGGCGGCCTGGGTCTTGCGGGTGGCCAGGCGGGCATCCCACTCGGCCTGCTCGGCCAGTTGCTTGGCTTCGTCGTACTTCTCGTTGGAGAGAGCGGTCTGGGCCTGGGTCCACTTGTCCTGGGCCGACTTGGTCTCGATGGGCGCGAACTGGTTGCCACCGGAGCTCACGGCCTCGTTGACGGCGGACTGGGTCACGGCCATCTGCGCGGTCGGCGGATTGCCGGCGCAACCGGCCAGCAACAGCGAGCTGCCCAGGGCAAGGGCTGCCAGTTTCAGGGTGCAGGCTTTGGAAAGGGACTTTTGGGCAGTGGCACTCTTCATGGATTCAAGCTCCGTTGTTGATCCGAAAAGCGCGCCGCCGGCACGGGCAGGGCGGGCGCCTGGTCATGTAAAGCCGCATGTGGAAACAAGCCCGGCGCGGCCCTGAGAGGCCCGAGGCGGGTGCTGACAACCAGCCCTCGTCCAGCGCTGCGGTCTGACTGTGTGACCGCTCATCCGACAAAAATGTTCACTGGCTATCGAATTTCGCCAGGGCGCGGAGGCCCTTGGCAGAGCGGTAGCGCTGTAGGTAAAGGTGCAGGTCGGCGGCTAGTCGGGCGTTTCGGACTGCAGGCGATGCAGGTGCTTTCGCGCCAATTCGAGAAAGCGCGGGGTGGTGCCGGCATCGGCGTAGAGGGGATCGCCAAGCTCGTCGGTGGCCACCACGTCCTCGCCCTGCACATAGGGAAAGCTGGCCTCCAGCTCTTCGAAGGCGGCTGCCAGCAATTCACCGAGCAGGGCCTCGGGCGTGCGCTGGGGATAGAGTTCGCAGAGGGCCTCGAGACGGGCCGCGGTCTCCAGCTCCAGGTCGAGGTGGTAGCGGCGGGTGGTGCTGGAGGTGGTGGCCTGCTGCTCCCATTGGTGAGCGAGTTCGCGAATCTTCATGGGCATCTCCCGTGGCTTAGGCAAAGGTCGGATATTCAGGTCGAGCTCGGCTGGGCACCCTGCAACAGCCGGGGCTTGCAACCGTGACAGCAGGGTGCTGTCCTCTGCGCTAGACCGCAGCGGTTGCCGTGAGGTCCGAACCGGTACTTTCGAGGAGCACGAGATGGTGGAAATCGATGTTCGCCTGCGCGAGCAGGTGCGGTTGCTGGGTGAGCTCCTGGGGCAGACCATTGCCGACCAGCATGGCGCGGCCTTTCTCGACAAGATCGAGCGGATCCGCAAGGGCGCCAAGGCCGCCCGTGGCGGCTCCGCGGAGGGTGCCCGCCAACTGGGCGACACCCTGGATACCCTGGCCGAAGACGAACTGCTGCCGGTGGCGCGGGCCTTCAGTCACTTTCTCAACCTCGCCAACATCGCCGAGGAATATCACCGGGTCAGACGGCGTACCGAAGACGAGCCACCGCCCTTCGAACAGCAGGTGTTGCCGGAGTTGCTGGAACGCCTGACCGTGGCCGGTCACTCCGGCCAGCAGCTGGCCGAGCGGGTCGCGGCGCTGGACATCGATCTGGTGCTGACCGCTCACCCCACCGAGGTCTCCCGGCGCACCCTGATCCAGAAATACGACGAGATCAGCGCGCAACTGGCGGCCCTCGATCATCGCGACCTGACCTCCGCCGAGGTGGCCGCCATCGAGGCACGGCTGCGTCGGCTGATCGCCGAGGCCTGGCACACCGAGGAGATCCGCCGCCAGCGGCCGACGCCGGTGGACGAAGCCAAGTGGGGCTTCGCGGTGATCGAGAATTCGCTGTGGCAGGCGATCCCCAGCCTGCTGCGCAAGTTGGACGACTGCCTGCAGGAACGCACCGGCCAGCGCCTGCCGCTGACCGCGGCGCCGGTACGCTTTTCCTCTTGGATGGGCGGCGATCGCGATGGCAATCCCAACGTCACCGCCGCCATCACCCGCGAGGTGCTGCTGCTGGCGCGCTGGATGGCCGCCGATCTCTACCTGCGCGATGTCGACCGGCTGGCCGCGGAGCTGTCCATGCAGGCGGCGAGTCCGGCCCTGCGCGAACAGGCCGGCGATCACCCGGAACCCTATCGCAAGGTGCTCAAGGTGCTGCGCGAGCGGTTGCAGATCACCCGCAGCTGGGCGGCCCATGCCATCACCGATCCCCATGCCGGCGCCCGTCATATCCTCAGCGACAACGCCGAGCTGATCGCCCCGCTGCAGCTGTGCTACGACTCCCTGCAGCACTGCGGCCTGGGGGTCATCGCCGATGGCTCCCTGCTCGATACCCTGCGCCGGGCCCGTACCTTCGGTCTCTATCTGGTGCGCCTGGACATCCGCCAGGACGCCGCGCGCCATGCCGCGGCCCTGGCCGATATCTGCCGCTATCTCGACCTGGGCGACTACGCCGCCTGGAGCGAGGCGCAGCGCCTGGAATTCCTGCGTGGCGAGCTCGGCAGCCGGCGTCCCCTGCTGCCGCTGGACGCCCAGCTGGAGGCCGATACCCAGGAGGTGCTCGCCACCTGCCGCGTGATTGCCGCCTCGCCGCCCGATGCCCTGGGCTCCTATGTCATCTCCATGGCCGGCGCGGCGTCAGATGTCCTCGCCGTGCAGCTGCTGCTGCGCGAGTGCGGGGTACGCCAGCCGATGCGGGTGGTGCCGCTGTTCGAGACCCTCGACGACCTGGATCATGCCGGCAGCGCCATCGCCAGCCTGCTCGATCTGCCCGACTACCGCGCGCGCCTGGCCGGTCCCCAGGAGGTCATGATCGGCTATTCCGATTCGGCCAAGGACGCCGGCACCCTGGCGGCGGCCTGGGCCCAGTACCGTGCCCAGGAAGCCCTGGT
This sequence comes from Pseudomonas oryzihabitans NBRC 102199, assembly GCF_000730625.1. Classification (GTDB taxonomy): domain Bacteria; phylum Pseudomonadota; class Gammaproteobacteria; order Pseudomonadales; family Pseudomonadaceae; genus Chryseomonas; species Chryseomonas oryzihabitans. Next base: position 408,815 of record NZ_BBIT01000013.1, read on the forward strand.
GGACATCTGCGCCAGTCGGGGCGTGGAGCTGCTGCTGTTCCATGGCCGCGGTGGCACCGTGGGGCGGGGCGGTGGCCCGGCCCACGCGGCCATCCTCTCGCAACCCCCGGGCTCGGTGGCCGGGCGCTTCCGCACCACCGAACAGGGCGAGATGATCCGCTTCAAGTTCGGCCAGCCGGCCATCGCCGAGCAGAATCTGGCGCTCTACCTGGGCGCCGTGCTGGAAGCCACCCTGTTGCCGCCGCCCGCGCCGGAGCCGGCCTGGCGCGAGCAGATGGATCGCCTGGCCCGGGACAGCTTGCAGGCCTATCGCGGCGTGGTGCGCGAAGACCCGCACTTCGTCAGCTATTTCCGCCAGGCCACCCCCGAGCAGGAGCTGGGCCGGCTGCCCCTGGGCAGTCGCCCGGCCAAGCGCCGCGAAGGCGGCGTGGAAAGCCTCAGGGCCATCCCCTGGATCTTCGCCTGGACCCAGACGCGGCTGATGCTGCCGGCCTGGCTCGGCTGGGAAAGGGCTCTGGAAGAAGCCGAGCGCCGGGGCGAGTCGCCGCTGCTGCGCGAGATGCGCGAGCGCTGGCCGTTCTTCCAGACCCGCATCGACATGCTGGAGATGGTGCTGGCCAAGGCGGAGGCCGAACTGGCGCGGCTCTACGACCAGCGCCTGGTGGAAGCCGACCTGCAGGTGCTCGGCAGCCAGCTGCGCGAGCGGCTGCGCCAGGCGGGCGTGGCGGTGTTGCGCCTGACCGGGCAGGGCGAGTTGCTCGAACACCATCCGGAAACCCTGGTGTTCATCGCCGTGCGCAACACCTATCTCGATCCGCTGCACCTCCTGCAGATCGAGCTGCTGGCCCGGGCGCGGGCGGCCGGCGAAAGCCAGCCGGCGGCGCTCGATCAGGCCCTGCTGGTAAGCGTGGCCGGGATCGCCGCAGGACTGCGCAATACCGGTTGAACAGACTGTCGCTTTTGCCGGCGCCCGGGGTCGTCTGGACGGGCCCGGCACCTGCGACGCTTGGTAACTTGTGCGGCCAGGGGGCGCTGTGTATGGTTGGTCCCTTTGGCCGTCTCGTGTCGTCGACAACAATCATCGCGACAGCGCCCTGCGCGGGCTGCCAGTCCGAGACCATTCTAAGGAGCTACAGATGCGCGTAATCCTGCTGGGAGCGCCCGGTGCCGGCAAAGGTACTCAGGCCCGGTTCATCACTGAGAAATTCGGCATTCCGCAGGTTTCCACCGGCGACATGCTGCGGGCCGCGGTCAAGGCCGGCACGCCCCTGGGCCTGCAGGTCAAGGACATCATGGACAACGGTGGCCTGGTCTCCGACGAGATCATCATCGCCCTGATCAGCGAGCGTATCCTCGACGCCGATTGCGCCAAGGGTTTCCTGTTCGACGGCTTCCCGCGCACCATTCCCCAGGCCGAGGCCCTCGAAGCCGCCGGCGTTAAGATCGACCACGTGCTGGAAATCGCCGTGGATGACGAAGAAATCGTCCAGCGCCTGTCCGGTCGCCGCGTGCACCCGGGTTCGGGTCGCGTCTATCACATCGAACACAATCCGCCGAAGGTCGCCGACACCGACGACCTGACCGGCGAGCCGCTGGTACAGCGCGAAGACGACCGCGAAGCTACCATTCGCAAGCGTCTGGACCTCTATCATTCCCAGACCAAGCCGCTGGTGGACTTCTACCAGAAGCTGGGCGCCGCCCAGGGCACGCCGAAGTGCAGCCGCATCGAGGGCGTGGGTTCGGTGGATGCCATCACCGCCAAGGTGCTGCAGGCGCTGAACTAAGCGCCGGTCACGGCCGCCTGTGCCTGCAGGCGGTCCGGTCAAGGCGCCGTCCTGGCGTCACGACCGATGGGCGGGTCCCCTCGCGACCCGTCTTCCTCTAGAATGCGCAGCCCTTTTCCCAGTTGCGGATCTGCCCCATGTCCATCCTGCTCGCCCTCGACACCGCCACCGAAGCCTGCTCGGTCGCCTTGCACCTGGGCGACGAGATCATCCATCGCTACGAGATCGCGCCGCGCCTGCATGCCCAGCGGGTCCTGCCCATGGTGCAGGAGCTGCTGGCCGAGACCGGTCTGAGTCTGGCGCAGGTGGACGCCATCGCCTTCGGGCGTGGTCCGGGCGCCTTCACCGGCGTGCGCATCGCTATCGGCGTGGTGCAGGGCCTGGCCTTCGGCCTGGACCGACCGGTACTGCCGGTGTCGAATCTGGCGATCATCGCCCAGCGCGCCTGGCGCGAGCGCGGCGTGACCCAGGTGGCTGCGGCCATCGACGCGCGCATGGACGAGGTCTACTGGGGCTGCTATCGCCTCGACGGCGCGGCCATGGTGCTCGCGGGGGCGGAAGCCGTGCTGGCGCCCGAGGCCATTGCCCTGCCGGCCGCCGCCACCGGCGACTGGTTCGGTGCCGGCACCGGCTGGGGCTATGTCGGCCGCATGGCCGTGCCGCTGATCGAGCAGGATGCCACTCTGTTGCCCCATGCCCGGGACCTGGCGGTTCTGGCGGTCACCGCCTGGCAGCGCGGGGAAGCCGTGTCGGCCGAGTCCGAAGCGGCGCAACCCGTCTATCTGCGTGATCGGGTCGCCACTCCCAAGCAGTCGGTCTGACGGCAGGAAACCACGCGTAATAGTCTGACGTCCAAGCTGTAGATGCCGCTCGTCCGCCGGTCGCGACGGGCGTCCGGCCCTTGATTGTCATAGCTTTCGACCCTACTTAGAGTAGTGCCATCCGTTCGGGACCTGCCATGCGCATTGACAGCGGCTATGCCTCCTCTGCTTATCCCCTGAATCGTTCCTCGCGCGCGGTCACGCCCGTACGCGAGGTGGCGAAGGATGAGGACGCCCGCCAGAATGCCATCGCCCGGGAGGCCGCAGGCAATCCCCGGCCCGACGTCGCACCCCTCCGCCGTGTGGAAGCGGCTGCGGCGACCGATGCCGGCAATGGCAACGGTAACGGCCTGGTGCTCAGCGAGCGCGAAGGGCGCTTCGCCAGTCAGCTCACCGCCCGTGCCCAGCAGGCCCTGGCCAGCTACGGCAGCACCGCCGCCTTCGGCGCCGAGCCGGACGGCTCCTCCAGCGTCGTGGGCCTCGACCTCTACGCCTGATGCTGCCGTACTTTCTCGGCTGCCCCTCCTGGAACGACAACGCCTGGCGCGAGAGCCTCTACCACGGCTTGCGCCCGGGTGATTTCCTGCCGCGTTACGCCCAGGTGTTCAACGCCGTGGAAGGCAACACCACCTTCTATGCCTGGCCCGCGGCGGACACCATTCGCCGCTGGGCCGAATTGATGCCGGCCGGCTTTCGCTTCTGCGCCAAGTTTCCCCGCGACATCAGCCATGCCGAGGATCTGCGGGTGCAACTCGCCAGCGCCCGTACCTTTCTCGAATTGCTGGCACCCCTGGGTGAACGGGCCAGCCCCCTGTGGCTGCAGCTGCCAGCGGGCTTCGGGCCCGATCGGCTCAAGGAACTGCAGGTCTTTCTCTCGGCCATGGCGCCGCGTTGCGCCCTGGCGGTGGAGGTCCGGCACCTGGCCTTTTTCGACAAGGGCGAGTCCGAGCGGGCCCTGAACCGGCTGCTCATGGACCTGGGCGTGGAGCGCGTCGGCCTGGATTCGGCCGCGCTGTTCAGCGCCGATCCAAGCGAGCCGGCCGTGCGCCTGGCCCAGGCCAAGAAACCGCGGGTTCCGGCTCGCGCCCTGGCGTTCAGCGAGCACCCCCAGGTGCGCTTCATCGGCCGCCTGGAGTTGGCCGCCAACGACTACTATCTGGCCAAGTGGGTCACGCGGGTGGCCGACTGGATCGAAGCGGGCAAGGTGCCCTATGTCTTCTTGCACACCCCAGACAACCGCCAGGCGCCCGAGCTGGCCCTGAGATTCCACGCCCAGCTGCGCGAACGCCTGCCCGGTCTGCCGGCATTGCCCGAGCTGAGCACCGCCGACACCGAACAACTCGGTCTGCTCTAGCCCACGCCGGTTGTCGCGATACGTTTGGCGACGTTTTCGCCGGCATTCCCGTGGCTCGCTCCGGTCAGATGAGGTCTACCGCCTCGCGAATCTCCTTCGGCGCGCCGCATGAAAGCCAGACACCTGCTCGGTCTCGTCATCCTGCTCTATGGCGGTCTGCATACCGCCTTCGACCAGGGCTGGCTGCGTATCCCGCCGGCCTACAATCCCTGGGCGCCGCTGGATATCCAGGCCCCCACCAATGCCGTCACTCGCCTCAAGCTCTGGCGTTTGCAGGCCGATGCCGACTATTGCGCGGCGTCCCTGGCCACCTCGGCGCTCAACTATCGGGAATTGCGTGGCAATGCGGGGTCGGCCGACTGTCCGCTGGAGCGGGCCGTGCGCATCCAGCGCGGTGAAGGGGTGAGACTCAGCGGCAGCTTTGTCGCCAGCTGTCCCCTGGCGGTGAGCTTCGCGCTGTTCGAGCGACAGGCGCTGCAGCCGGCGGCCGAAGCCGTCTATGGCCAGCGGGTGGCCGAGGTGGAGCACTATGGCAGCTTCGCCTGCCGCAATATCTATGGCCGCGCCAGTGGCCGGCGCAGTCAGCACGCCACCGCCAATGCCCTGGACATCGCCGGGTTGCGCCTGGCCGATGGGCGGCGCATCAGCGTGGCGCGGGACTGGACCGGCGATCCCCAGGCCCAGCGCTTCCTGCGGCTGGTGCGCGACGGGGCCTGCCGGTCCTTCAATACCACCCTGGGACCGGACTACAACGCGGCGCACCGCGATCATTTCCATGTCGACATGGGTGGCTTTCGCGTCTGCCGGTAGAATGACGGGTCTTTTCGCCTGCGAGTCGCCCATGTCCACCGCCCACCCCGCGCTTATCGTCGAAGCCCTGGAACCCGCCTTCACCGAGGCCGCCGCGGCCTGGGCCGCGCGCCTGGGCCTGCCCCTGGGCAGCGCCACCACCGAGGAATTCGCCGTGCAGGTGGGTGCCCAGGGCCTGCAACTGGTGCAGCGCGGCCCGGAGGCGCCGGGTCCGGTGCGGGTGGATTTCGTCGAGGGCGCGGCGGCGCACCGGCGCAAGTTCGGCGGCGGCGCCGGCCAGATGATCGCCAAGGCGGTCGGGATCGGCCCGGGCGTGCGTCCGCGCATCCTCGATGCCACCGCGGGTCTGGGGCGTGACGCCTTCGTGCTGGCCACCCTGGGCTGTGCGGTGACGCTGGTCGAGCGCCAGCCGCTGATCGCTGCCCTGCTCGAAGACGGCCTTGCCCGCGCCGCGCGGGATCACGAGGCGGCTGGCATAGTCGCCCTGATGACCCTGGTGCAGGCCGACTCCACCGCCTACCTGCAGCGCGGGGAGGGCGAGGCGCCCGAGGTGATCTACCTGGATCCCATGTTTCCCCATCGCGACAAGAGCGCCCTGGTGAAGAAGGAGATGCGCCTGTTCCGGCCGCTGGTGGGCGACGACCTGGACGCCCCGGCGCTGCTGGCCGCGGCCCTGGCCCGCGCCAGTCACCGGGTGGTGGTCAAGCGCCCGCGAAAGGCGCCGGCCATCGAGGGGGTGAAGCCGGGCTATGTGCTGGAGGGCAAGTCCAGCCGCTACGATATCTATCCGAAGAAGAGCTTCAAAACTTCTTGAATGAAAAAGCCCGCGGGCGGAAGGACTCCGGCCGCGGGCGCGGGTGTCGCCGACCTCAGACGGTCGCGGGCTTGGGCGCGCGACGCTTGCGCCAGGCACGGTAGAAGGGCAGGGCCACCATCAGGATGCAGACGATCCAGATGGCCTGGCTGATGCCGCTCTGCCAGAGGATGCCCATGTCGCCGTTGGAGATCGACAGTGCGCGTCTCAGGCTGGTTTCCATCAGCTCGCCGAGGATGAAGCCCAGCAGCAGCGGTGACAGCGGGAAGTCCAGCTTGCGCATGATGTAGCCGAAGATGCCCACGCAGACCATCAGCACCAGGTCGAAGGTGGTGGCGTGCACCGCATAGACGCCGATGCCGGTGATGATGGCGATGGCCGGGGCCAGCGACCAGTTCGGCACCTCGAGGATCTTGGTGAACATCTTCACCATGGGCACGTTGAGGATCAGCAGCATCACGTTGGCGATGAACAGCGAGGCGATCAGACCCCACACCAGATTCGGCTCGTTCTGGAACAGCAGCGGGCCGGGGGTGATGTTGTAGAGGGTCAGGGCGCCGATCATCACCGCGGTAGTGCCCGAGCCGGGGATACCCAGGGTCAGCATGGGAATCATGTTGCCGCACACCGCCGCGCCGATGGCGGTTTCCGGCGCTGCCAGGCCGCGCAGGTCACCCTTGCCGAACTTGCCATCGGCACCGGCCATGCGCTTCTCGGTGGTGTAGGCCAGGGCACTGGCCAGGGTCGCGCCGGCACCCGGCAGCACGCCGATGATGAAGCCGCTCACCGAGCTGCGCAGGTTGACCATGAACACGCTGCGCGCTTCGCGCACGTTGAACAGCATGCGCCCGGTGGCCTTGACCGCGACCTGGCCATGATGGGTCTGCTCCAGCAGCAGGAGCAGTTCGCTCACCGAGAACAGACCCAGCACCAGGATCACGAAGTCGATGCCGTCGGCCAGGTGCACGTTGTCGAAGGTGAAGCGGTAGACGCCGCTGTTGGCATCGATGCCCACGGAGGCGATGGCCAGGCCGAAGAGGGCGGCGACCAGGGTCTTGACCGGCTTCTCGGCGGCCATGCCGGAGAGGCTGAGGATGGCCAGGGCCATCAGCGCGAAGTATTCCGCCGGACCAAAGGCGATCGCCCATTTCGCCAGCAGGGGCGAGAACAGCACCATGCCGCAGGTGGCGATGAAGGCGCCGATGAAGGAGCTCCAGGCCGACAGCGACAGGGCCACGCCGGCCATGCCCTGGCGGGCCAGCGGATAGCCGTCCAGGCAGGTCATCATGGTCGCGGCTTCGCCGGGGATGTTCAGCAGGATCGAGGAGATCCGCCCGCCGTATTCGCAGCCCAGATAGACCGCTGCCAGCAGGATCAGCGAAGTCTCCGGCGGCAGACCCAGGGCGAAGGCCACCGGGATCAGCAGGGCGATGCCGTTGATCGGCCCGAGACCCGGCAGCAGGCCGACCACGGTGCCGATCAGGGTGCCGATGAGGGCCACGATCAGGTTGGTCGGCGTCATGGCGACGCCGAAGCCCTGCATCAGAAAATTCAAGGTATCCATGTCAGCCCTCCAGGAATTCCAGCACGCCAAGGGGAAGGGGGACTTCCATCACCCGGTCGAACAGCACATAGAGGCCGATGGCGAGCAGCAGGCTGACCAGGGCGCAGGGCATCAGGCGACCGCCGTAGAGCAGACCGCAGAGGGTGGCGGTGATGAAGGCGCTCAAGGGGAAGCCCAGCGGCTGGAAGGTCAGGGCATAGCCCAGCAGGATGGCGCAGCAGGCCACTACCTTGCGCAGCGAGGAGGCGTCCAGCGGTTTCTGGTCTTCGCCATCGCCGATCGGCGTGGGGCGGATGATCAGATAGGCCAGGCCCAGGCTCATCAGCCCAAACATCAGCATCGGATAGGCCCGCGGACCGACCGGCTCGTAGGAAAAGGGCGCCTGGTAATCCCGGGCGATGAACAGCATGACGAGTCCGGCCACCAGCCAGACCGCCATGAAGGCGCGTTGGAAGATCATGTCGACATCCTCAAAGGCGCCCGGAAGGGCGCCAGGGGCGGGGGCTCGTTACTGGATCAGGCCGAATTCCTTGGCCATGCCGCGGTAGCGCGCGACTTCCTTCTGCACATAGGCGTCCAGCTCGGAGCCGGTCATGGCGAAGGGGAAGAGTTCGCGCTGATCACGCAGCTTGGCGAAGTCGTCGGAGGCCAGCAGCTTGTCGAAGCTGGTCTTCCACCAGTTGTACTGCTCGTCGGTGACCTTCGGGCCCACATAGAAGCCGCGGACCACCGGCCAGACGATGTCGTAGCCCTGCTCGCGCGCGGTGGGGATGTCCTTCATCGCCGGTTCGTCGAAGCGCTGCTCGGCGAAGACCGCCAGCAGGCGCATGTTGCCGGCCTCGACATGGGGCATGGAGTCGGAGATGTCGGTGCTGCCGACCTGGATATGCCCACCCAGCAGCGCGGTGGCGATCTCGCCGCCGCCTTCCAGAGCCACGTAGCGCAGATCCTTGGGATTGATGCCGGCAGCCTTGGCGATCAGCGCGGTCTGCATCCAGTCCTGGCTGCCCACGGTACCGCCGGAGCCGATCACCACCTTGCTCGGGTCCTTCTTCAGCGCCTCGACCAGGTCACCCAGGGTCTTGTAGGGCGAATCGGCCTTGACCGCGATGGCGCCATAGCTGGCGCCCACTGCCGCCAGCCAGCGCACGGCCTTCTCGTCGAAGCGACCGAACTTGCCTTGCGCCAGGTTCAGCAGCGAACCGCTGGAGAAGGCGACGATGGTATCGCCGTCCGCCGGCCGCTGGGCCACCACGGTGTTGTAGGCCACCGCGCCCACGCCGCCGGGCATGTAGGTCACGCGCATGGGCTTGTCCAGCAGCTTGGCTTCCACCAGGCCGCTCTGGGCCAGCTTGCAGGTCAGGTCGAAGCCGCCACCCGGGGAGGCCGGGGCGATGCATTCGGGACGCTTGGGTTCGGCCATGGCCTGGGCGGACAGCAGCACGGAGGCGGCCAGGGTCAGGGTGAGGGTGCGCAAGGTGGTGCTCATCGACGTCTTCCTTTTGTTGTTATTTCAGAAGCTGACAGGCGGACACGGCTCAGGCTCGCCAGGGCGGCGATCGTTCGGAGAAGAGATACGGGAGCACGTGGAGCTGCGCGAGGGCGAGCATGGATGTCGTTCCGCTTGTTATTGTTGTTGGCCAACCAGGGGTGGCGCTTGGGCAAGCATCATGCGGTTCTGGGACCGCTACCTTTCACTCTAGACCGCCAAGCTTTCAACAGCCTTTCAGATGTGAAAGGCGGCGATAGTGGGGTTCCGGCTGCAGGCCAGCCGGCCGGTATCCGGTAAACTCGGATTTTTTGAGCGGGAGCTGTCAGCGTGCGCATCCTATTGGTCGAAGATCATCCGCCACTGGCCGAAAGCGTCGCCCAGGCGCTCAAGAATGCCGGACTCAACGTCGATCTGCTCAACGATGGCGTGGCCGCCGACCTGGCCCTGCAGAGCGAAAGCTATGCCCTGGCCATTCTCGACGTCGGCCTGCCGCGCATGGATGGCTTCGAGGTGCTGGCGCGCCTGCGCGAGCGCGGCGATCGCCTGCCGGTGCTGATGCTCACCGCCCGCGGCGAGGTCAAGGATCGGGTACAGGGGCTCAACCTAGGCGCCGACGACTACCTGGCCAAGCCCTTCGAACTCACCGAACTGGAAGCCCGGGTCAAGGCCCTGCTGCGCCGCAGCGTGCTGGGCGGCGATCGCCAGCAGCGCTGCGGCCCGCTGATCTATGACCTCAACACCTCGCGCTTCACCCTGGGCGAGGAGGCGCTGTCGCTCACCTCGCGCGAGCACGCCGTGCTGGCCGCGCTCATCGCCCGCCCCGGACGGGTCATGAGCAAGGAGCAACTGGCCGCCCAGGTCTTCGGCCTGGACGAGGAAGCCAGTCCCGAGGCCATCGAGATCTACGTCCACCGCCTGCGCAAGAAGCTGGAAGCCGGCGCCGTGCGCATCGTCACCTTCCGCGGCCTGGGCTATCTGCTGGAAGAGCAGCATGGCTGAAGTGGCGAAGGCGGCTGGCAGTCTGCGTGGGCGACTGCTGCTGCGACTGGTCGTGCTCTTGGCGGTGATCCTGGCGGTCAGCAGCCTGGCCGCCTATCTCAATGGCCGGCGGCTGGCCGACGTGGCCTATGACCGGACGCTGCTGGCCTCGGCCCGCACCATCGCCGCCGGCCTGTCGGCCACCAATGGCACCCTGCGCGCCGACGTTCCCTACATCGCCCTGGACAATTTCGCCTACGACAACGTCGGGCGCATCTTCTACCAGGTGCTAGATACCCGCGGCCGGCTGATCTCCGGCTACGAAGAGATTCCACCACCGCCAGCGGACGCTCCGCTGACCCGCGACTATCCGGCCCTGGCGCGCTTCTACAACAGCACCTATCGCGGTAAGGACGTACGGGTGGTCAGCCTGGCCCAGCCGGTCAGCCAGCCGGATCTCACCGGCATGGCCGAGATCCGCGTCGCCGAGACCGCCGAAGCCCGCGAGGAGGTGGCCCGCAGCCTGCTCACCGACACCCTGATCCGCCTCGGACTGATGGGGCTGGGTGCCATCCTGCTGGTGTGGATGGCAGTGGGGGCCGCCCTGCGCCCGCTGGAGCGCCTGCGCCAGGCGGTGGAAGAGCGGGGCGTGGACGACCTGCGGCCGCTGCCCGAGGTGCGGGCGCCCCAGGAGTTGCTGCCGCTGGTGCATGCCCTGGAGGGCTTCACCCTGCGCCTGCGGCGGCTCTTCGAGCGTCAGGCGGACTTCATCGCCAATGCCGCCCACGAATTGCGCACCCCGCTGGCGGCGATCAAGGCGCGGGTCGAACTGGGCCTGCGCGAGCGCGAGCCCCAGGCCTGGTACGCCACCCTGGAAGAGACCCGCGCCAGCACCGATCGCCTGGCGCGCCTGGCCAACCAGCTGCTGTCACTGGCGCGGATCGAGAGCGGCGCCCAGGCCATCGCCGAAGGCGGCGCCGAACGCCTGGAGCTCAGCGACCTGGCCAGGGAACTGGCCATGGCGCTGGCCCCCCTGGCCCATGCCAAGGGCGTCGCCCTGGCCTTCGAGCCCTTCGCCAAGGCGCCGGTGATCGGCGAGCCGACACTGCTCAACGAGCTGCTCTGCAATCTGGTGGAAAACGCCCTGGCCCATAGCCAGTCAGGTGGCAACATCGTGGTGCGGGTGCTGGCCCCGGCGGTGCTGGAAGTCGAGGATGACGGCCCCGGCATTCCGGCCAATGCGCGGGCCAAGGTCTTCGAGCGCTTTCAACGCCTGGATCCGCAATCCGGGGGCGCCGGTCTGGGACTGGCCATCGTCGGTGAGATCTGCGCTGCCCACCGGGCGCGCATCCAGTTGCTGGACGGCGCGCTCGGCGGGCTAAGGGTACGGGTCGAATTTCCCGCCGAGGAAGCCTAGGCTCAACCGAGCAGGGTGCGCGACTGTTCCACCGCGTCCCAGAAGGACTGATCCTGGGCCGGATCCGGCTGGTTGTTCAGCCCCAGGCGGATACCGGCGGGCAGCGTCTGGACCGCGATCTCCTGCTGACCCTGGCGCTGCGCGTGCAGCTGGGTCGCGACCTGCACGATATCGGCATAGTCGGCCGCCGCGGGCTGCCGCTCCAGCGCCAGATATTCCCGCGGTACGCAGGCGATGTCGGCCGGGAAATCCCAGACCTTGAGAATGCGTTCGCCGATCTGCGGATGAATGCGCGCCGTCACCTGGTCGAGGGTGATGGCGTTGGCCAGCAGGTCTTCCTGTTCTTCGGCATAGGTGAGGATCGGCAGCACGCCGATCTGGTGCACCAGGCCAGCGAGCAGGGCGCGGTCGGCCATCAATCGCGTGTACTTCTTGCACAGCGCATGGCTGATGGCGGCGATCTCGGTGCCCTGGCTCCAGACCTCGCGCATCTTGCGATCCACGGCGTCGCTGGTGGCCTGGAACATCTGCTGCATGGCCAGGCCCGTGGCCAGATTCGCCGTGTAGTTGATACCCAGGCGCCCGACCGCCATCTGCAGGTCGGTGATCTCCTTGCTGGTGCGCAGGAGCGGGCTGTTGACCACCTTGATCAGGCGCGCCGTCAGGGCGGCGTCCATGGCGATCACCCGGCTCAGCTCGGCGACGCCCACGTTGGGGTCTTCGGCCGCTTCTCTGACCTTCAGTGCCACCTCGGGAAGGGTGGGCAGCACCACGCGATCGGTGTCTATCGCGTGGAGAAGATCCTGGACAACTTTTTCGGCAAGAGGAGTCATGACGTACCTGTGTGAGGAGCGGATAAAGGCGATCCCAACCTTCAGCGCTTTATTTCACGATCGCTATCGAGTGAGTAGGGCAAATCGAGTAAACGGCAGTTTGGCCCGTCCGAGCTGCCCACCGAGACACGTCCGTCCTCGGCGGCATCGCCCTGCAGCACCGCCAGGAATTCGCAACCCGCTGGGCTGGCCGCGGCCAGCACCACCTCGCCCACGCTGCTGCCATGCACCGGCGAGAACAGCTCGGTACCCACGGCAGGGGGCTGCTCGCTGCTGGCGAGGCGATAGAGGCGCCGCTTGAGCTTGCCCAGGTACTGCATGCGCGCGACGATCTCCTGGCCGGTGTAGCAACCCTTGCGAAAGCTCACGCCATCCAGCGCCTGCAGATTGATCATCTGCGGGACGAACAGCTCGCGGGTCGCGCCGAACACCTGGCCCACGCCAGCCCGTACCTGGGCCAGCAGCCATTCGTCGAGTGCCACCTCCGGCAGCGTCGGCGCCGCTGCGTCGGCCGCGCGCCAGGTCTCTACCCGGCTATCCTCCAACCGCAGGGCGAAGCCGCCCTCGAGCGGCGCCACGGCATTGGCCTGCTCGCCCAGCGCCACGTCGGGATAGGCGCTGGCGAAGCCGGCGGCCGAAAGTCCCAGCCGTTGCCATTGCGCGCTTTCGTAGGTCAGCACCGACTTGGAGAAGACCGCATATTTCTTCAGATCGGTCAGCAGCGGCTCGACCAGCTCCGTGGCCATCGCCAGCAGATAGCCGTCGGCCTGCTTGACGATGCGGAAGCTAGAGACCAGCCGTCCCTTGGGCGTGCAGCGCCCCCCCAGGCCGGCCTGGTCGTCAGCGAGATAATTGAGGTTGCAGGTGACCTGCCCCTGGAGAAACTTGGTCGCATCGACCCCGCGGATGGCCAGGACGCCTTCGTGGGTCAAGCGGCAGAAATACGGCGAGTCGGCCATTGCGGCTGCAGCTCCCTGTCGAGTGAAGCCGATCATCATAGGCTCGCCCGGGGGGAATGTCAGGCGCACTGCGCGGCGGGGCGCTTCGGGCTTATACTGCGCCGATTGTCGCAGGAGTCCCCATGAGTACCGAAGCTACCGAACTCAACAGATTGTACTGGCACAGCCGCCGCGGCATGCTGGAACTGGATGTATTGCTGGTGCCCTTCGTCAAGGAGGTCTATGCCTCCCTGGGCGCGGAAGACCAGGCCCGCTACCGCAAGCTGCTCGAGTGCGAGGATCAGGACATGTTCCACTGGTTCATGCAGCGCGGTGAACCGGAAGACGCCGATCTGCAGATCATCGTGCGCATGATCCTGGACCGTGTCCAGCCGGCTTGAGCCCTTCGAATGTCGCTGGAGCGCCTCCGCCGGCCTCCTGCGACTGCATGCCCTGGCCGCGTTCGCCGCGGGGATCTGTCCCTGGCTGGCGGCCATTCCCTGGACGCTCAAGCCACTCCTGACGCTGCTGGTGCTCTGGTCCTGGCACCGGGTGCGCCAGCGCCAGCTCCAGCAGCGCTGTCCAGAGGTGCCGCGCGGTTTGCGCCATGGCGCAGAAGGCTGGCAGCTGTGGTCGCCGGCGACCGGCTGGCAGGCCATCCAGCTGCGCCCGGACAGCCTGGCCCTGCCGCGGCTGGTGGTCCTGCGCTATCGACTGCCAGCGGCGAGACGTACCCGCAGTCTCTGCATCGCCCGCGACAGCCTCGCCGCGGACGCCCACCGCCGCCTGAGAGTCAGACTTCGCTTCGCTCCGCGCCGGTTCGCGGCGCCAGAATAGTGTCCCGGGCGCTGCTGGCCAGTTGCGGATAGTCCAGGGTGAAGTGCAGACCGCGACTCTCCTGGCGGGCGAGAGCGCTTTCGATGATCAGCTCCGCCACCTGCGCCAGGTTGCGCAGTTCGATCAGGTCGCGACTGACCCTGTAGTTGCTGTAGAACTCGTCGATCTCGTCCATCAGCAGGCGAATGCGATGGCGGGCGCGCACCAGCCGCTTGGTGGTGCGCACGATGCCGACATAGTCCCACATGAAGCGCCGCAACTCGTCCCAGTTGTGGGCGATCACCACGTCCTCGTCCGAGTCCGTCACCTGGCTGGCGTCCCAGTCGGGCAGGTCGTGCGGCATGGCGATCTCGGCCGCTTGCGCCTGGATGTCCAGCGCCGCCGAGCGGGCATAGACGAAGCACTCCAGCAGCGAATTGCTGGCCATGCGATTGGCACCGTGCAGACCGGTGCAGCTGGTTTCGCCAATGGCATAGAGGCCGCCGAGGTCCGCGCGCCCGTGCTGGTCGACGCGCACCCCGCCGCAGGTGTAGTGCGCGGCCGGCACCACCGGGATCGGATCCCGGGTGATGTCGATGCCCAGTTCCAAGCAACGGCGATAGACCGTGGGAAAGTGCTCCTGCACGAAGTCCGCCGGCTTGTGGCTGATGTCGAGAAAGACGCAATCGATGCCCAGGCGCTTCATCTCGTGGTCGATGGCGCGCGCCACCACGTCGCGTGGGGCGAGATCGGCGCGGGGGTCGAAGCGCGGCATGAAGCGTTCGCCATCCGGCAGACGCAGGACGGCGCCTTCGCCACGCAGGGCTTCGGTGATCAGAAAGCTGCGCGCATGGGGGTGATAGAGGCAGGTGGGGTGGAACTGGTTGAATTCCAGGTTGGCCACCGAACAGCCGGCGCGCCAGGCCATGGCGATGCCGTCGCCGCTGGCGCTGTCCTGATTGGTGCTATAGAGGTAGGCCTTGCTGGCGCCGCCGGTGGCCAGCACCGTGAAGCGCGCGTGCAGGGTATCGACCTGGCCGCTGGTCCGGTCGAGCACATAGGCGCCCAGGCAACGCGCGCCCGGCCGGCCGAGCTTTTCCGTGGTGATCAGATCCACCGCCACCCGCTGACTGAGCAACTGGATGTTGGGCCGGCCTTCGGCGGTGCGCAGCAGGGTGTCGAAGATGGCCATGCCGGTGGCATCGGCCGCGTGAATAATGCGCCGGTGGCTGTGGCCGCCTTCGCGGGTCAGGTGAAAGCCCAGGCCGCCCTTGCCGGCGTCCTGCTCGCGGGTGAAGGGCACGCCCTGGTCGATCAGCCACTGCATGGCCTCGCGGCTGTGCTCGACGGTGAAGCGCACGGCGCCTTCGTCACACAGCCCGGCGCCCGCGACTAGGGTATCCTGCACGTGCGCCTCGACGGTGTCGCCTTCGTCCAGTACCGCGGCGACGCCACCCTGCGCCCAGTAGGTCGAACCATGCGCCAATTCGCCCTTGCTCAAGACCGCGATGGACAGCGTCGCCGGTAGATTGAGCGCGAGCGTCAGGCCCGCGGCGCCACTGCCGATTACCAGGACATCGAATTCCAGATGACGCGCCATGACGTTTCCTTCTCACCGGGACGGCGAGTATAGGAACAAGGCGGCTGACGGCATAGCCATCGGATGGATCGGCAGGGAACTCGCGGGCGTCAGGCGGGGTCTATGTACAGATAATTGCTCATCCGTGCGGCCGGAACGCCAAGACGAGAATGGGCCATCTGCCAAAGCTAATTCAGTGACACCCAGGAGCGATCAGCAGCCATCTTAGTGCTCGCTCATCAACTGCTGTGGAGGGGAGAACTTTCGTGCAACAGCCCAGTCTAGCAGCGCGCGTCGATAGTGAAAGCAAGGACGATACCGAGCTGCAAGCCAAGGACAGCAAGCAAGCCCTGCCCACCCAGGAGCAGGATCAACAACTGGTCGAGCGCGTACAGCGCGGCGACAAGCGTGCCTTCGATCTGCTGGTGCTCAAGTATCAGCACAAGATTCTCGGTCTGATCGTGCGTTTCGTCCACGATACCCAGGAAGCCCAGGACGTCGCTCAGGAGGCTTTCATCAAAGCCTATCGCGCGCTCGGGAACTTCCGTGGCGATAGTGCTTTCTACACCTGGCTCTATCGCATTGCCATCAACACGGCAAAGAACCATCTGGTTGCCCGGGGTCGTCGTCCACCGGACAGCGACGTCAGTGCCGAAGATGCGGAATTTTATGAAGGGGACCATGCTCTAAAGGATATCGAGTCCCCAGAGCGGTCCCTTTTGCGGGATGAGATCGAGGCCACCGTGCATCGGACCATCCAGCAGCTCCCGGAAGATCTGCGCACCGCGCTGACCCTTCGTGAGTTCGAAGGCCTCAGCTACGAGGACATTGCGAACGTCATGCAATGTCCGGTGGGAACGGTCCGGTCTCGGATTTTCCGAGCTCGGGAAGCGATAGACAAAGCATTGCAGCCCCTGCTGCGTGATGCATAGACAGCGGCGACAGCTTTTAGAGAGGTAATACGTATGAGTCGTGAAGCCCTGCTGGAATCCCTGTCCGCTGTTATGGATAACGAAGCGGACGAATTCGAAACCCGGCGTGTCATCGCCGAGGTCAGCAAGGACCCGGAACTGCGCGCCACCTGGTCGCGCTACGCCATGGTCAGCGCCGTGATTCGCGGTGAGCCCATGTTTCCAAATCTGGATATCGCCAAAGGCGTCACCACCACGCTGGAGCGTGATGAGGCCATCGCAGCCCCGGCAGCGCCCGTCGTTGCCCAGGCGCGCAAGAGTGGCTGGTCGAGCCTGGGTCGTGTCGCGGTCGCCGCGTCCGTGACCTTCGCCGTACTGGCAGGCGTGCGGATGTACAACCAGTCCGACGTCTCCACCCAGGGTCTGGCCCAGCAGGCGCCGAGCCAGCTGACTGTGCCGCAACCCGCGCGTAGCCCGGCCGTGCTGGCCAGCTTCAGCGAAGAAAGCACCAAGGCGAATGCCGAAGCCAAGGCTGATAAGCCGATGGCAGGTGAAAAGCAGGAAGCCCCTGCCCAGCGTTGATTCGCTGGCTTCACCTCGAAACGGTGTCCGGACTCTGTTCCGGGCGCCGTTTTTTTTTGCCTGCCGGATGTCCGGATGGAGCGCAAAATGCTTCGAAAGCTATCGTTCAGCAAGGCCGTGCTATTTCTGCTGCCAGTCGTCTCTGACTGTGCCGCCGTTGCGGAGCAGGCAGGTCGCCAGCGATGTGTTCAAGTCATTGGATAGAGTGGAGCTGCACGCGCATGCGCAATCTAAAGCATTACACGGCCGCCCTGATGGGGCTCTGGCTGATGGGACTGACGGCCATGGCTCGGGCCGATCTGCCGGATTTCACCGGCCTGGTCGAGGCGGCATCTCCAGCGGTCGTCAACATCAGCACCCGCCAGAAAATTCCTGAAGGTCGTGGCGCCGGCGCCATGACCATGCCCGATCTGGAAGGCCTGCCGCCGGGCATCCGTGAATTCTTCGAGCGCAGCATCCCGCAGATGCCGCGCGGTCCCCGTGGCAAGCAGGAGCAGGCCCAGTCCCTGGGCTCGGGCTTCATCATCTCGCCCGATGGCTACATTCTGACCAACAACCATGTGGTCGCCGATGCCGACGAGATCCTGGTACGGCTGTCCGACCGCAGTGATCACACCGCCAAGCTGATCGGCGCGGATCCCCGTACCGACGTCGCCCTGCTGAAAATCGACGCCAAGGACCTGCCCACCCTCAAGCTGGGCAATTCCGATCAGCTCAAGGTCGGTGAATGGGTCCTGGCCATCGGTTCGCCCTTCGGCTTCGATCACTCGGTCACCGCCGGTATCGTCAGCGCCAAGGGTCGCAGCCTGCCCAACGAAAGCTATGTGCCCTTCATCCAGACCGACGTGGCCATCAACCCGGGCAACTCCGGCGGTCCGCTGTTCAACCTCAAGGGTGAGGTGGTCGGGATCAACTCGCAGATATTCACCCGCTCCGGTGGCTTCATGGGGCTATCCTTCGCCATTCCGATCGACGTCGCCATGAACGTGGCCAATCAGCTGAAGACCGATGGCAAGGTGAGCCGCGGCTGGCTGGGCGTGGTCATCCAGGAAGTGGACAAGGATCTCGCCGAATCCTTCGGCCTGGATCGTCCGGCCGGTGCCCTGGTCGCCCAGACCCTGGACGACGGTCCCGCAGCCAAGAGCGGCATCAAGGTCGGCGACGTCATCCTCTCGGTCAATGGCCAGAAGATCGAGGAATCCGCCGACCTGCCGCACCTGATCGGCAATCTCAAGCCGGGTGCCAAGGCCGACATGGAGATCATCCGTGAAGGCAAGCGGCAAAACCTGAGCGTTACCGTGGGCGACATGCCCAAGGACGACCAGGCCGCTTCCGGCGGCGAGCGCGGGTCCGATCGGGCCAGCAATCGCCTGGGCATCGCCGTGGCCAACCTGACCGCCGAGCAGAAGAAGACCCTGGACATCCAGGGCGGCGTGGTCATCAACAAGCTCAGTGGCGACGGTCCTGCCGCGGCCATCGGCCTGCGTCCGGGCGACGTCATCACCCACCTCAACAATCAGCCCATCGAGTCCGCCGCGGCCTTCGAGAAGATCACCTCGGCACTGCCGGCAGGGCGCTCCATTTCGATGCGCGTGGTGCGTGAGGGTCGCGCCAGCTTCATCACCTTCAAACTGCCGGGCAAGTAACGGCAGGGGACAAGGCGAGGGGCAGGCGACTGCCCCTTCTTTTTGTCCGCTCGAACGGCGCGAGTCCCCTTGTTTGCCGCATTCAGGTAAACTCCCCCGCTATTTTCCCGGCGGATGTTCCGCTGCTGGCTATTCGAGTGCTGATTCGTGAGTGATCTGAGCCATATCCGCAATTTCTCCATCATCGCCCACATCGATCACGGCAAGTCGACGCTTGCGGATCGGTTCATCCAGATCTGTGGTGGTTTGAGCGACCGAGAAATGGAGGCCCAGGTCCTGGATTCCATGGATCTCGAGCGCGAGCGCGGCATCACCATCAAGGCCCACAGCGTCACGCTGTACTACAAGGCCCAGGACGGCAAGACCTACCAGCTCAACTTCATCGACACCCCCGGCCACGTCGACTTCACCTATGAAGTCAGCCGTTCGCTGGCCGCCTGCGAAGGCGCGCTGCTGGTGGTGGATGCGGGGCAGGGCGTGGAAGCCCAGTCGGTCGCCAACTGCTACACCGCCATCGAGCAGGGCCTCGAGGTCATGCCGGTGCTGAACAAGATGGACCTGCCCCAGGCCGAGCCGGACAAGGTCAAGGCCGAGATCGAGCACATCATTGGCATCGACGCCACCGACGCCGTGCCCTGCAGTGCCAAGAGCGGCATGGGCGTACCCGATGTCCTCGAGCAACTGGTCAAGGTCATTCCACCGCCCGAGGGCGAGATCGACGCGCCTCTGCAGGCGCTGATCATCGACTCCTGGTTCGACAACTACCTGGGCGTCGTCTCGCTGGTGCGCGTCAAGCACGGGCGGGTCAAGAAGGGCGACAAGATCCTGGTCAAGTCCACCGGCAAGGTGCACCAGGTCGACAGCGTCGGCGTCTTCTCGCCCAAGCACACCGAGACGGTCGATCTCAAGGCGGGCGAAGTGGGCTTCATCATCGCCGGCATCAAGGAAATCCTCGGCGCCCCGGTCGGCGACACCCTGACCCTCAGCGCCACCCCGGACGTGGCCATGCTGCCGGGCTTCCAGCGGGTCAAGCCGCAGGTCTACGCCGGTCTCTTCCCGGTCAGTTCCGACGACTTCGAGGACTTCCGCGAAGCCCTGCAGAAGCTGACCCTCAACGATGCGGCCCTGCAATACGAGCCGGAAAGCTCCGAGGCCCTCGGCTTCGGCTTCCGCATCGGCTTCCTCGGCATGCTGCACATGGAGATCATCCAGGAGCGCCTGGAGCGCGAATACGATCTCGACCTCATCACCACCGCGCCGACCGTGGTCTTCGAGGTGGTGCTCAAGGATGGCAGCATCATCTATGTCGACAACCCGTCCAAGCTGCCAGACCTGGCCTCCGTCGCCGAGATGCGCGAGCCCATCGTGCGCGCCAACATCCTGGTACCCCAGGAGCACCTGGGCAACGTCATCACCCTGTGCATCGAGAAGCGTGGCGTCCAGCGCGACATGCAGTTCCTCAGCAGTCAGGTGCAGGTCAGCTACGACCTGCCGATGAACGAGGTGGTCCTGGACTTCTTCGACCGCCTCAAGTCGGTGAGCCGTGGCTATGCGTCGCTGGACTACAGCTTCGATCGCTTCGAAGCCGCCAGCCTGGTCAAGCTCGACGTCCTCATCAACGGCGAGAAGGTCGATGCCCTGGCGCTGATCGTCCATCGCGACAAGGCGCACTACAAGGGTCGCGCCCTGACCGAGAAGATGAAGGAGCTGATCCCGCGGCAGATGTTCGACGTGGCGATCCAGGCGGCCATTGGCGGTCAGATCGTGGCCCGGACCACGGTCAAGGCGCTGCGCAAGAACGTTCTGGCCAAGTGCTACGGCGGTGACGTGTCCCGTAAGCGCAAGCTGCTGGAAAAGCAGAAGGCGGGCAAGAAGCGCATGAAGCAGGTTGGTAGCGTAGAGATTCCTCAAGAGGCCTTCCTGGCCGTGCTCAAGGTGGATAGCTGAAGCCCATGTCCTGGAACTTCCCTCTGTTGCTGGTTCTCGCGGTCGCCGTCTGCGGCGCCCTGGCACTCATCGATCTGCTGGTGCTCGCACCGCGTCGTCGCAAGGCGATCCAGACCTACGGGCAGCAGGTCAGCGAGCCTGATCCCGCGGTACTGGAGCAGTTGAACAAGGAACCGGCCCTGGTCGAGTACGGGAAGTCGTTCTTTCCCGTCCTGGCCATCGTGCTGATCCTGAGATCCTTCCTGGTGGAGCCGTTCCAGATTCCTTCGGGCTCCATGAAGCCGACCCTGGAAGTGGGCGACTTCATCCTGGTGAACAAATTCGCCTACGGCATCCGCCTGCCGGTGATCGACCTCAAGGTCATCCCGATCGGTGATCCGCAGCGTGGCGACGTCATGGTGTTCCGCTATCCCAGCGATCCCAGCGTCAACTACATCAAGCGCGTCATCGGGGTGCCGGGCGATACCATCCGCTATACCAGCGACAAGCAGCTGTACATCAACGGCCAGCGCGTCAGCGAGGAACTGGTGGGTGACGAGCCGGGTTCGCTGGGCAGCGTCAAGCTGTTCAAGGAGCAGCTCGGCAAGGCCGAGCACCTGATCCGCGAAGAGATGACCCGCTACCGCATGGAGCCCGACCACGAATGGAAGGTGCCGGCCGGTCACTACTTCATGATGGGTGACAACCGCGACAACTCCAACGACAGTCGCTACTGGGACGATCCCAACATTCCCCGTGACCTGCTCGGCATGGTTCCCGACCGCAACATCGTCGGCAAGGCCTTCGCCGTCTGGCTGAGCTGGCCGGAGCCCAAGCTGCAGAGCATGCCCACCCTGTCTCGCGTAGGTATCATCAGATGAATGAACGCAGAGTGTCCGGTCGTCCGTCGCGTCAGCAGGGGCTGTCGTTTCTCGGTGGTCTGCTCGCACTCTGCGTCATCGCCTTCCTGGCCAGTACGGCCATGAAGCTCGTGCCGCATTACCTGGACTACAATGCTCTGACCAAGGTCATCGAATCCATCGGCGACAACCCCGATAACCAGATTCGCAGCGTGTCCGACGTCTACAGCTACGTGGGGAAGGGTATGCAGGTGAACGACATCCGTGATCTCGATCTGCAAAAGGCCATGCGCGTCGAAGCCGACGGCAACCACCTGCAGATCCACCTCGACTATGAAAAACGTGAACACCTGATCCGCAACATCGATCTGGTCGTTCGTTTCAATCGTGATTTCCGTATAAATCTCCCGTGACATTATCTCTAGATCGCCTCGAGCGTCGGCTGGGTTATACCTTCAAGGACCCGGACCTGATGCTGCTCGCCCTCACGCACCGCAGCTTTGCCGGTCGCAACAACGAACGCCTCGAATTCCTCGGCGACGCCATCCTCAACTTCATCATCGGCGAAGCCCTCTACGATCATTTCCCCCAGGCCCGCGAAGGCCAGCTGTCCCGTCTGCGCGCCAAGCTGGTGAAAGGCGAGACCCTGGCCTTGCTGGCGCGCAGCTTCGAGCTGGGTGACTACCTGCGCCTGGGGTCCGGTGAGCTGAAGAGCGGCGGCTTCCGTCGCGAATCCATTCTTGCCGATGCCATGGAAGCCCTGATCGGCGGCATCTATCTGGATGCCGGCATGGATGCGGCCAAGGATCGGGTCATGGCCTGGCTCGGCCCGCAACTGCGCGAACTGACGCCAGTGGATACCAACAAGGATCCCAAGACCCGCCTGCAGGAGTTTCTCCAGGCGCGGGCGTGCGACCTGCCGCGCTACGAGGTGGTCGCCATCGAAGGAGAGCCCCATTGCCGGGTCTTCTTTGTCGAATGCGAGATCGCCATGCTCAACGAAAAGACGACGGGGCAGGGCGCCAGTCGCCGTATCGCCGAACAGATAGCCGCCTCGGCGGCCTTGATCGCCCTGGGCGTGGAGAATGGTCATGAATGATGAGCTGAAGGCATCGCGGTGCGGCTACGTCGCCATCGTCGGCCGTCCCAACGTCGGCAAGTCCACGCTGCTCAACCATATCCTCGGGCAGAAGCTGGCCATCACCTCGCGCAAGCCGCAGACCACCCGGCACAACATGCTCGGCATCAAGACCGAGGGTGAGGTGCAGACCATCTATGTGGATACCCCCGGTCTGCACAAGGAAAACCAGAAGGCGCTCAACCGCTTCATGAACAAGACGGCCGTCACCGCCCTGCGCGATGTGGACGTCGTGGTGTTCGTGGTCGATCGTACCCGCTGGACCGACGAAGACCAGATGGTGCTGGAGCGGGTCCGCTTCGTGAAGTGCCCGGTGCTGCTCGCCGTCAACAAGATGGATCGTCTGGAAGACAAGGCCGACATGCTGCCGCACCTGCAGTGGTTGCAGGAGCAATTGCCGGAAGCCACGCTCATTCCGATCTCCGCCCAGCACGGCCACAATCTCGATGCCCTCGAAGAGCTGGTCGCCGAGCGCCTGCCGGAGGGTGAGCACTTCTTCCCCGAAGACCAGATCACCGACCGATCCAGTCGTTTCCTCGCGGCTGAGCTGATCCGCGAAAAGATCATGCGTCAGCTGGGGGCGGAATTGCCCTACCAGGTCGCCGTCGAGATCGAGGAATTCAAGTACGACAACGGGGTACTGCACATCCACGGCCTGATCCTGGTCGAGCGCGATGGCCAGAAGAAGATCCTCATCGGCCAGGCCGGCGAGCGCATCAAGCGCATCGGCCAGGAAGCCCGCCAGGACATGGAAACCCTGTTCGACGCCAAGGTCATGCTCAATCTCTGGGTCAAGGTCAAAGGCGGCTGGTCCGATGACGAGCGCGCCCTGCGCTCTCTGGGTTATTCCGACCTCTAGCGATGCAGGCGTCCGAGCCGCTGTTCGTCCTGCATGCGCGTCCCTATCGGGAAAGCAGTGCGCTGGTGGATGTGTTCGGCGCCTTCGGCCGGGTCCGTACGGTGTTGCGCGCGGCCCGCTCCCGCTCCGGAAGTCTGGCCAGGCCCTTCATTCCCCTCGAGGCTCAGCTCAGTGGGCGAGGGGAGCTGAAGAATCTGCAAAAGGTGGCGGCCCTGGCGCCACCCTATCTGCTCCAGGGGCAGGCGCTGTTCAGCGGTTTCTATCTGAATGAGCTGCTGGTCCGGCTACTGCCCGCCGAAGATCCCTATCCCGCGCTCTTCGAACTCTATGGTCTGACCCTGGCGGCCCTCGCCCAGGGGCGACCGGTCGAGCCCCTGCTGCGTACCTTCGAATGGCGCCTGCTCGACCTGCTGGGCTACGGCTTCTCGCTGTCGCTGGCGCTGGATGGCCAGGCCATCGACGCCCAGCGCCTCTATCGCTTCATTCCGGATCAGGGCTTCGAAGCCGTCGACGAAGTTCGCCCGGGCTGTCTGGCCGGCGCGGAAATCCTGGCACTGGAGCGTGGCGAGTGGGACGATCCCACCGTAGTCCGCGCTGCCAAGCGCCTGATGCGTCAGGCCCTGGCGCCGCACCTGGGCAGCAAACCCCTGATGAGTCGCGAATTGTTCGCCAAGCCAAGTGAATAAGCCATGAAAGAGTTCAGTCGTGTTCTGTTGGGCGTCAACATCGATCATGTCGCCACCCTGCGCCAGGCCCGGGGTACCCGCTATCCCGATCCGGTCAAGGCGGCGCTGGATGCCGAGGAGGCAGGGGCGGATGGCATCACCCTGCACCTGCGCGAGGACCGTCGCCATATTCAGGAGCGGGATGTCCGCCTGCTGCGCGACCTCCTGCAGACCCGCATGAATCTCGAGGTCGCCTTGACCCCCGAGATGCTGGCCTTTGCCCAGGAGATCCGGCCCGAGCACGTCTGCCTGGTGCCCGAGCGCCGGGAAGAGCTGACCACCGAAGGTGGCCTGGATGTGCTGGGTCAGGTGCAGCGCATCCGTGACGCCATCGCCGCACTGCCCGCTTCCGAGGTGTCCCTCTTTATAGATCCCGATCTGCAGCAGATCCAGGCGGCCAAGGACAGCGGTGCTCCGGTGATCGAGTTGCACACCGGTCGCTATGCCGAAGCCGAGACCCAGGAAGAGCAGGCCCATGAGCTGCAGCGCCTGGCCAGGGCGGTGGAATTTGCCACCGGCCTCGGGCTGGTGGTCAATGCCGGTCATGGCCTGCACTACCATAATGTCCAGCCCATCGCGGCGCTGCCGGGTATCAACGAGCTGAACATCGGCCATGCCATCGTCGCCCAGGCGGTCTTCGTCGGCTTCAAGCAGGCGGTCAGGGACATGGCCGAATTGATCCGCTGTAACTCAGTCGTAAAA
>NZ_BBIT01000012.1 GCF_000730625.1 Pseudomonas oryzihabitans NBRC 102199
CTGCTCTTTAACAAGTTGAATCAAGCAATTCGTGTGGGTGCTTGTGAGATAAGTCTGATGTCGCAAGATTATCAGCAACACAAGTAACTCGTGAATTCATGAGTTTTTTGCGATTGCTGAGCCAAGTTTAGGGTTTTCTCAAAACCCGATCAGTCTACTTAACTGAAGAGTTTGATCATGGCTCAGATTGAACGCTGGCGGCAGGCCTAACACATGCAAGTCGAGCGGATGAGAGGAGCTTGCTCCTCGATTCAGCGGCGGACGGGTGAGTAATGCCTAGGAATCTGCCTAGTAGTGGGGGACAACGTTTCGAAAGGAACGCTAATACCGCATACGTCCTACGGGAGAAAGTGGGGGATCTTCGGACCTCACGCTATTAGATGAGCCTAGGTCGGATTAGCTAGTTGGTAGGGTAAAGGCCTACCAAGGCGACGATCCGTAACTGGTCTGAGAGGATGATCAGTCACACTGGAACTGAGACACGGTCCAGACTCCTACGGGAGGCAGCAGTGGGGAATATTGGACAATGGGCGAAAGCCTGATCCAGCCATGCCGCGTGTGTGAAGAAGGCCTTCGGGTCGTAAAGCACTTTAAGTTGGGAGGAAGGGCTCATAGCGAATACCTGTGAGTTTTGACGTTACCAACAGAATAAGCACCGGCTAACTTCGTGCCAGCAGCCGCGGTAATACGAAGGGTGCAAGCGTTAATCGGAATTACTGGGCGTAAAGCGCGCGTAGGTGGCTTGATAAGTTGGATGTGAAATCCCCGGGCTCAACCTGGGAACTGCATCCAAAACTGTCTGGCTAGAGTGCGGTAGAGGGTAGTGGAATTTCCAGTGTAGCGGTGAAATGCGTAGATATTGGAAGGAACACCAGTGGCGAAGGCGACTACCTGGACTGACACTGACACTGAGGTGCGAAAGCGTGGGGAGCAAACAGGATTAGATACCCTGGTAGTCCACGCCGTAAACGATGTCAACTAGCCGTTGGGATCCTTGAGATCTTAGTGGCGCAGCTAACGCATTAAGTTGACCGCCTGGGGAGTACGGCCGCAAGGTTAAAACTCAAATGAATTGACGGGGGCCCGCACAAGCGGTGGAGCATGTGGTTTAATTCGAAGCAACGCGAAGAACCTTACCTGGCCTTGACATGCTGAGAACTTTCCAGAGATGGATTGGTGCCTTCGGGAACTCAGACACAGGTGCTGCATGGCTGTCGTCAGCTCGTGTCGTGAGATGTTGGGTTAAGTCCCGTAACGAGCGCAACCCTTGTCCTTAGTTACCAGCACGTTATGGTGGGCACTCTAAGGAGACTGCCGGTGACAAACCGGAGGAAGGTGGGGATGACGTCAAGTCATCATGGCCCTTACGGCCAGGGCTACACACGTGCTACAATGGTCGGTACAAAGGGTTGCCAAGCCGCGAGGTGGAGCTAATCCCATAAAACCGATCGTAGTCCGGATCGCAGTCTGCAACTCGACTGCGTGAAGTCGGAATCGCTAGTAATCGTGAATCAGAACGTCACGGTGAATACGTTCCCGGGCCTTGTACACACCGCCCGTCACACCATGGGAGTGGGTTGCTCCAGAAGTAGCTAGTCTAACCTTCGGGAGGACGGTTACCACGGAGTGATTCATGACTGGGGTGAAGTCGTAACAAGGTAGCCGTAGGGGAACCTGCGGCTGGATCACCTCCTTAATCGAAGATGTCAGCTTGCTGGCAAGCTCCCACACGAATTGCTTGATTCACTGATAGAAGAGCAATTGAGTTAGATAGACTCAAGGTAAGACGATTGGGTCTGTAGCTCAGTTGGTTAGAGCGCACCCCTGATAAGGGTGAGGTCGGCAGTTCGAATCTGCCCAGACCCACCAATCGATGGGGCCATAGCTCAGCTGGGAGAGCGCCTGCCTTGCACGCAGGAGGTCAGGAGTTCGATCCTCCTTGGCTCCACCATCTCCACCTGGTCGATAACACGATTGCTTGAAAAGCTCAGAAGTGAGTGTTCGCTTGGCGAATCCTGACTTCTGGTCTTTGATCAGAACTGTTCTTTAAAAAATTGGGAAAGTGATAGAAGTAGACACATTGACTGTTTTCACTGGCAGTCGATGTCGTCAAGGTAAAATCTTGCGAACTCAAGCGCAAGTTTTCGGCGAAATGTCGTCTTCACTCATCTAACGCCTGCAGATCGGTAGCGTCCTTGTGACGCCAGCGAGATTGCTTGGGGTTATATGGTCAAGTGAAGAAGCGCATACGGTGGATGCCTTGGCAGTCAGAGGCGATGAAAGACGTGATAGCCTGCGATAAGCTTCGGTGAGGTGGCAAATGACCTGTGACCCGGAGATCTCTGAATGGGGGAACCCACCTAGCATAAGCTAGGTATCTTAACCTGAATCCATAGGGTTAAGAGGCGAACCAGGGGAACTGAAACATCTAAGTACCCTGAGGAAAAGAAATCAACCGAGATTCCCTTAGTAGTGGCGAGCGAACGGGGACCAGCCCTTAAGTTGATTTGAGAGTAGCGGAACGCTCTGGAAAGTGCGGCCATAGTGGGTGATAGCCCTGTACGCGAAACGCTCTTATCAATGAAATCGAGTAGGACGGGGCACGAGAAACCCTGTCTGAATATGGGGGGACCATCCTCCAAGGCTAAATACTCCTGACTGACCGATAGTGAACCAGTACCGTGAGGGAAAGGCGAAAAGAACCCCGGAGAGGGGAGTGAAATAGAACCTGAAACCGTATGCGTACAAGCAGTGGGAGCCTACTTTGTTAGGTGACTGCGTACCTTTTGTATAATGGGTCAGCGACTTATTTTCAGTGGCGAGCTTAACCGAATAGGGGAGGCGTAGCGAAAGCGAGTCTTAATAGGGCGTCTAGTCGCTGGGAATAGACCCGAAACCGGGCGATCTATCCATGAGCAGGTTGAAGGTTAGGTAACACTGACTGGAGGACCGAACCCACTTCCGTTGAAAAGGCAGGGGATGACTTGTGGATCGGAGTGAAAGGCTAATCAAGCTCGGAGATAGCTGGTTCTCCTCGAAAGCTATTTAGGTAGCGCCTCATGTATCACTCTGGGGGGTAGAGCACTGTTTCGGCT
The DNA here is from genome assembly GCF_000730625.1 of Pseudomonas oryzihabitans NBRC 102199. GTDB lineage: Bacteria > Pseudomonadota > Gammaproteobacteria > Pseudomonadales > Pseudomonadaceae > Chryseomonas > Chryseomonas oryzihabitans. The sequence goes on from NZ_BBIT01000012.1 coordinate 3,096, forward strand.
AGGGGGTCATCCCGACTTACCAAACCGATGCAAACTCCGAATACCCAGAAGTGCCGAGCATGGGAGACACACGGCGGGTGCTAACGTCCGTCGTGAAAAGGGAAACAACCCAGACCGTCAGCTAAGGTCCCAAAGTCCTGGTTAAGTGGTAAACGATGTGGGAAGGCTTAGACAGCTAGGAGGTTGGCTTAGAAGCAGCCACCCTTTAAAGAAAGCGTAATAGCTCACTAGTCGAGTCGGCCTGCGCGGAAGATGTAACGGGGCTCAAACCAGGCACCGAAGCTACGGGTATCACCTTTGGTGATGCGGTAGAGGAGCGTTCTGTAAGCCTGTGAAGGTGAGTTGAGAAGCTTGCTGGAGGTATCAGAAGTGCGAATGCTGACATGAGTAACGACAATGCGAGTGAAAAACTCGCACGCCGAAAGACCAAGGGTTCCTGCGCAACGTTAATCGACGCAGGGTGAGTCGGTCCCTAAGGCGAGGCTGAAAGGCGTAGTCGATGGGAAACGGGTTAATATTCCCGTACTTCTAGTTACTGCGATGGGGGGACGGAGAAGGCTAGGCCAGCTTGGCGTTGGTTGTCCAAGTTTAAGGTGGTAGGCTGATCGTTTAGGTAAATCCGGACGGTCTAGGCCGAGAGCTGATGACGATCCTTCTTTTAGAAGGAGAAGTGGTTGATGCCATGCTTCCAGGAAAAGCCTCTAAGCTTCAGGTAACTAGGAACCGTACCCCAAACCGACACAGGTGGTCGGGTAGAGAATACCAAGGCGCTTGAGAGAACTCGGGTGAAGGAACTAGGCAAAATGGCACCGTAACTTCGGGAGAAGGTGCGCCGGTGAGGGTGAAGGGTTTACCCCGTAAGCTCATGCCGGTCGAAGATACCAGGCCGCTGCGACTGTTTATTAAAAACACAGCACTCTGCAAACACGAAAGTGGACGTATAGGGTGTGACGCCTGCCCGGTGCCGGAAGGTTAATTGATGGGGTTAGCGCAAGCGAAGCTCTTGATCGAAGCCCCGGTAAACGGCGGCCGTAACTATAACGGTCCTAAGGTAGCGAAATTCCTTGTCGGGTAAGTTCCGACCTGCACGAATGGCGTAACGATGGCGGCGCTGTCTCCACCCGAGACTCAGTGAAATTGAAATCGCTGTGAAGATGCAGTGTATCCGCGGCTAGACGGAAAGACCCCGTGAACCTTTACTGTAGCTTTGCACTGGACTTTGAGCTTGCTTGTGTAGGATAGGTGGGAGGCTTTGAAGCGTGGACGCCAGTCTGCGTGGAGCCATCCTTGAAATACCACCCTGGCAACCTTGAGGTTCTAACTCTGGTCCGTTATCCGGATCGAGGACAGTGTATGGTGGGCAGTTTGACTGGGGCGGTCTCCTCCTAAAGAGTAACGGAGGAGTACGAAGGTGCGCTCAGACCGGTCGGAAATCGGTCGCAGAGTATAAAGGCAAAAGCGCGCTTGACTGCGAGACAGACACGTCGAGCAGGTACGAAAGTAGGTCTTAGTGATCCGGTGGTTCTGTATGGAAGGGCCATCGCTCAACGGATAAAAGGTACTCCGGGGATAACAGGCTGATACCGCCCAAGAGTTCATATCGACGGCGGTGTTTGGCACCTCGATGTCGGCTCATCACATCCTGGGGCTGAAGCCGGTCCCAAGGGTATGGCTGTTCGCCATTTAAAGTGGTACGCGAGCTGGGTTTAGAACGTCGTGAGACAGTTCGGTCCCTATCTGCCGTGGACGTTTGAGATTTGAGAGGGGCTGCTCCTAGTACGAGAGGACCGGAGTGGACGAACCTCTGGTGTTCCGGTTGTCACGCCAGTGGCATTGCCGGGTAGCTATGTTCGGAAGAGATAACCGCTGAAAGCATCTAAGCGGGAAACTTGCCTCAAGATGAGATCTCACTGGAGCCTTGAGCTTCCTGAAGGGCCGTCGAAGACTACGACGTTGATAGGTCGGGTGTGTAAGCGCTGTGAGGCGTTGAGCTAACCGATACTAATTGCCCGTGAGGCTTGACCATATAACACCCAAACAATCTGACCGCGTGTCAGAGCGTGAGGAAGACGACGCCGAAAACGGGCGCGTGGGTTCGCAAGACCCTAAAGACGACATGTCTACTTCGATCACAGACCCAATTGGGCCAGCCAGGCAGCTGTATCGCCTGGCCAGCCAACCGAATTGCTTGACGAACATAGAGCATTGGAACCACCTGATCCCTTCCCGAACTCAGAAGTGAAACGATGCATCGCCGATGGTAGTGTGGGGCTTCCCCATGTGAGAGTAGGTCATCGTCAAGCGC
>NZ_BBIT01000011.1 GCF_000730625.1 Pseudomonas oryzihabitans NBRC 102199
CGGAAAAGGCTGCGCCGTTTTCCACGCTACGGTGCGGTCGCGCCCACATAAGGAAGCTCTGCACTATCCACCTTAAATGCGTGTAGTAAATAAAACTCGAATTAGGATATGCGCATAAGGAATTTCCTTCTTATGCCTTGCCTGCCTAAGGTGGACCCCAGCCAACGCCTTCCAAGAAGGCATCCCCTTACCTCGGCACGGGATTCACCACCATGAGCGTTCAATTCCTCGGCATGATCGGCCATCGCCTCACCTCGGAGATCATCGCCCCCTCCGGTCCCATCTTCGACAAGGGCTACGTCACCCGCTTCGCCCAGGCCCACGAGCAGGCTGGTTTCGACCGTATCCTGGTCGGCTACTGGTCCGATCAACCCGACGGCTTCCTCGTCACCGCCCTGGCGGGGCAGGCGACGCAGAAGCTCAAGTTCCTGCTGGCCCACCGGCCCGGCTTCGTCGCCCCGACGCTGGCAGCGCGCAAGCTGGCGACCCTCGACCATCTGCTCGACGGCCGCCTGGCGGTGCATATCATCAGCGGTGGCAGCGACCTAGAGCAGCGCAAGGACGGCGACTGGCTCGACCACGACCAGCGCTATGCCCGCACCGAGGAATTCCTCGACGTGGTGCGCCAGGAGTGGACCAGCACCCAGCCCTTCGACCACCAGGGCGAGCACTACCGGGTGGCGAACGGCTTCTCCGCCATCAAGCCGCTGCAGCAGCCGAGCCTGCCGGTCTATTTCGGCGGCTCCTCGCCCGCCGCCCTGCGGGTCGCCGGCAAGCACGCCGATGTCTTCGCGCTCTGGGGCGAATCCCTGGCCCAGACCCGCGAGACCATCGCCGCGGTCCGCGCCGAGGCGGCGCGCCACGGCCGTACCCCCAGGTTCAATGTCTCCTTCCGGGTGATCCTCGGCGACACCGAGGAGGCCGCCTGGGCCAAGGCCGAGGCCATCCGCCAACAGGCCAAGGCGCGCCTGGCCGCAGAAGGCGCCGTGCATCCGGCCAAGCCGGAAGCGGTCGGGGCCCAGCGCCTGCGCGATACCGTGGCCCTGGGCGACCGCGTGGATCGCCGGCTCTGGACCGGCATCGCCGCCCTGGTCGGGGGTGGGCACAACTCCACCGCCCTGGTGGGCACCGCCGAGCAGGTGGCCGATGCCCTGCTGGACTACTACGACCTGGGCGTCGACAGCTTCCTGATCCGCGGCTTCGATCCGCTCAACGACGCCGTCGAATACGGTCGCGAGCTGATTCCCCTGACCCGGGAGAAGGTCGCCGCGCGCCTGGCCGGCGCTCGTCGCACCGGCTGACACTTTCTGACCAACCCACCGCGCGACCGTACCCACGGAGCGCTCCCGATACCCTCGAGGAGACGCCTTCGTGATCAAGGGATTGCTATTCGCCGCCAGCCTGCTGGCCGGCACCTCCGCCGGCCTGGCCCAGGCGGTCACCCTCACCATCGGTGACCAGTTCTACTACAGCAGCACCCTGCTGGAGCAGGCCGGCGAACTCAAGGATCTGCCGTACCAGATCGAGTGGAAGAGATTCAACGCCGGTGGACCGGTAGTCGAGGCGCTCAACGTCGGCTCCATCGACCTGGGCATCGTCGGCGACACCCCGGTGATCGCCCTGGCGGCCCGCGGCGGACCTGTCAAGGTGGTGGCGGTGACCCGCAACCGCCCGGACGGCACCGCCATCGTGGTCGGCAAGGATTCGCCGATCAAGACGGTGGCCGATCTCGCCGGCAAGCGGGTGGCCATCTGGAAGGGCTCCTGGAGCCAGCAACTGGTCTATTCGGCGCTGGAACAGGCCGGCCTGCCCAGCGATGCGCCGCACTACAGCTACCTGATGCCCACCGAGGCGGTCGCCGCCGTAAGCCAGGGCACCCTGGATGCCACCGCGACCTGGGAGCCCTATGTCAGCATGGTGGAACGCCAGGGCGGACGGGTGCTGGTCACCGCCAAGGACCTGATGCCGGCTCCAGTCTATGTGGTGGCTAACACCGGCCACCTGGACGAGAACCGCGCCGCCATCGGCGATTTCGTCGCCCGTTTGCAGCGGGCGCGCAGTTGGGCGCGGGACCACGTCGACGTCTATGCCCAGGCCTGGGCCAGGCGCAACAACTCCGATCCCGCCATCGCCGAGAGCTGGTTCCGCCGCGACGCCACCTGGGTCGAGCCAATCAGCGCCCAGACCCTCGCCGACGGCCAGCAGACCGCCGATTTCCTGGTCAAGGCCGGAGTGTTGCAACAGCCCTACGACGTCAAGCCGCTCTATGACCAAAGCTTCAACCGCTATCTGCAGACGCCCCGGGAGGCCAGCCGATGAGCCGTCAACTGCACCTCGCCGGCTTTCTGCTGGCCGGCCCGGTCGTCCATAGCCATGCCGTCTGGCGCCATCCCGAGACCCAGGGCGACTTCCTCGACCCGGACTACTACGTGCGTGCGGCCAAGGCGCTGGAGGAAGGGCTGTTCGACTTCCTGTTCTTCGCCGACCGCCTGGCGGTGGGCGACCAGCTCGGCGGCTCGCGGGAGACCGCGCTGCGCCTGGGCGCCCAGGACGCCACCCGGCTCGACCCCTTGCCGCTGCTCTCCTACCTGGTGGCCCATACCCGTCGTCTTGGCCTGGGCTGCACCCGCTCCACCACCTACTACGAGCCGGCTCATGTGGCGCGGGCCTTCGCCACTCTGGATCACCTGTCCCGCGGGCGCGCGGCCTGGAACATCGTCACCTCGATGAACGACAGCGAGGGCCGGCTGTTCGGCAAGGAGCGTCACCTGGAGCACGATCTGCGCTACGACCGCGCCGACGAATTCGTCGAGGTGGCCGTCAAGCTGTGGCGCAGTTGGGGACCCGAGGCGCTGCGCCTGGATCGGGCCGCCGGCGTGCTGGCCGACCCCGCGCAGGTGCGCGCCCTCGATCACCAGGGCGACTGGTTCCGCGTGGAAGGGCCGCTCAATATCCCGCGCAGTCCCCAGGGGCGCCCGGTGCTGATCCAGGCCGGTTCCAGCGGCCGCGGCCGACGCTTCGGCGCGCGCTGGGCCGAGGCCATCTTCACCATCCAGCCCAATCTCGCCGCCATGCGTGCCTTTCGCGACGACGTCCGCCGCCAGGTGCTGGAGCAGGGGCGCTCGCCGGATGGCTGCAAGATCCTCACCTCGGTGATGCCCTTCATCGGCGGCAGCGAAGCCGAGGCCCGTGCCAAGCAGGAAAGACACAACGCCCTGGCGCAACCGGAAGTGGGGCTGATCACCCTCTGCTCCCAGCTCAACATCGACCTGTCGCGCTTCACCCTGGATACCGCCCTGGGCGAGGTGGTCGAGGTCGCCGACCTGCCGCCGCCCGCTGCCGAGAAGCTGCTGGCGCTGGGGTCGCGCACCACCCTGGCCGAATTGGGTCGCAGCTACGCCGCCAGCGTCCGCGTACCGCAACTGGTGGGTACCGGTGCCCAGATCGCCGACCAGCTGGCCGAGCTGTTCGAAGCCGGTGGCTGCGACGGCTTCGTGATTTCCCCCGGCTACCTGCCGGGTTCCTTCGTCGAATTCAGCGAAAGCGTGGTGCCGCACCTGCAGCGTCGCGGGCTGTTCCGGCGCCAGTACCAGGGCTCGACCCTGAGAGATCACCTGGGCCTCGGCCCACTGGAGGACTAGATGAGCACATCCAAGGATGCCGAGGGCTGGCTGACGCTGGCCCGCGAGATCGGCGCGGAGTTCGCCGCCCGGGTGGTGGCCGACGAGCGCGACCGCATTCGTCCCGATGCCCAGCTGCAACGACTCAAGGACAGCGGCCTGACCAACCTGGTCATACCTGTGCGGCTCGGAGGTGCCGGCCAGCTCTGGTCGCTGGCCATGCGCGTGCTGCGCGAGATCGCCGCCGGCGACGGCTCGGTGGGCCTGCTCTTTGGCTATCACCTGCTCAATACCGTGAACCTGCGCCGCGAGCCCCAGCCGCGGCGTGACCGTCTGCTGGCGGAAATCGCCGAAGGCCGACTGTGGCTGGCCGGGGTGGTCAATCCACGGGATGACGACATCCTCGCCACGCCGAGTGCTGATGGCGGCTATCGTCTGACCGGGCGCAAGGGCTTCTGCAGCGGCGCCGCCTTCGCCGATCGGCTCACCATCAGCGCCCGCGATCGAGAGAGCGGGGCGCGCCTGATGGTCACCCTGCCGGCGGACCGGCCGGGACTGGCCTATGCCGACGACTGGGACCACTTCGGCGTGGCCCGCAGCGACAGCGGCAGCTTCACCCTCGATGACGTCTGGGCCAGTGCCGAGGAGGTCCAGGTCTGCGACCTGGAAGACGCGGGCGACTTCGCCGCGGTGATCCGCACCCCGGTCAACCAGTCGGCCTTCACCCAGTACTACCTGGGCGCCGCCCAGGGCGCCCTGCGCGAGGCGCGGCGCTATCTGCACACCGAGGCGCGGCCCTGGGTGCATTCCCTCGCCGCCAGCGCCAGCGAGGACCAACTGGTGGTGAGCCAGGTGGGCGAACTCTGGATCGCCCAGCAGGGCGCCGTGGCCCTGGCCGATGTGGCCGCGCGGCAGGTGGACGCCTTGCTGGCCGCCGATGACGCCTTCACCGCCGAGCTGCGCGGCGAGACGGCCATCGCCGTGGCCAGCGCCAAGGTACTGGCCGCCCGTACCGCCCTCGATGTCACCACCCGGGTATTCGATGCCCTTGGCGCCCGCGCCACGCACAACCGCCTGGGCCTGGATCGCTTCTGGCGCGACGTGCGCACCCACAGCCTGCACGACCCCCTGGCCTACAAGGTGCTGGAGGTCGGGCGCTATGCGGTCAACGGCCAATATCCCGACATCCGCGCCTACACCTGAGGAATTTCCATGCTGCGCAAGACCCTCTTCGGCCTCACCCTCGGCCTGCTGGCCGCTACCCAGGCCCTGGCCACCACCCTGGTGGTGGGCGACCAGAGCTACAACACCCGCACCGTGATGGAAGCCGCCGGCGTCCTGAGCAACCTGCCGTATCAACTGGAATGGAAGCAATTCACCGCCGGCTCGCCGGTGGCCGAGGCGCTCAATGTCGGCAGCCTCGACCTGGGCCTGCTGGGCGATGCGCCGCCGCTGTTCCTCGGTGCCCTGGGCGCACCGATCAGGGTAGTGGGCATCAGCCGCCAGAGCCTGGAGGGGGTGGCAGTGCTGGTGCGCGGCGACTCCAGCATCCATAGCCTGGCGGATCTGCAGGGCAAGACGGTGGCCATCTGGAAGGGCTCTTGGAGCCAGCAGCTGGCGTTGGCCGCGCTGAACCGCGCCGGGGTGCCGCGCGAGCAGGTGAACTTCCGCTATCTCAACGCCCTGGACGCCTCCCATGCCCTGGAAGGCGGCTCGGTGGACGCCATCGCCACCTGGGAACCCTATGTCACCCAGGCCCAGCGCCACGGCGCCCGGGTGCTCACCACCGCCGAGGGCCTGATCCCCGCGCAGAGTTTCGTAGTGGCCAGTCAGGGTGCGCTGAACGATGTCGCCCGGCACCAGGCCATCGCCGATTTTCTCCGGCGGCTGCAGCAGGCCCGGACCTGGGCCAATGCCGATCCCGAACACACGGCGCGCTACGCCAGCGCCTGGGCCGAGCGTACCCGTGCCGACGCCGCCATCGCCCAGGCCTGGTTCGCCCGGGCGCGCACCGCTATCGGACCGGTGACTCCTGCGGCCATCGCCCAGGCCCAGCGCACCGTCGACTTCTTTGCCGGCGAAGGGCTGGTCAAGGGCTATGAGGCCAGTCGCCTGTTTTACGACGGCTTCCAGGCAGCCCTGGAACCCCCGGCGCAGACCGCGCAACGCTGAGTACGACACCCACGGAGGCGGCCTTGCGTTATGCTTGAGGCGCATGTCCAGCAGCGGGAAGTCAGACGCCTCCTCATGAAGACCGACGATATCGAAGCCTTTGTCGCGGTGATCCGCAGCGGCTCCCTCAATGCCGCTGCCCTGTCCCTGGGGCTCACCCAGCCGGCCATCACCCGCCGCCTGCAGAGTCTCGAACAGGACCTCGGCGTCGACTTGCTCGACCGCCACACCAAGCCGCTCAAGCCGACCCGCCTGGGGCAGGAGGTCTATGGGCATTGCCGTGCCATCCTGCGCGAGATGGACGCCCTGCGCGAGCGGGTGGCGGGCGATGCGCCGCCCTCCGGGCTGCTGCGCCTGGGCGTACCCCAGACCCTGGGCGATGCGCTGTTGCTGGAGGCCGTGAAAGACATCCGCACCCGCTACCCGGAGCTGCGCACCCAGGTGGCGACGGGTTGGGGCAGCGTGCTGGTCAACCGTATCGAGCAGGGTGAGCTGGACGGCGCCCTGGTGCTGTTTCCGGCCAACAAGGTATTTCCCGATGGCGTCGAGGCCCGGCCCCTGGGCGCCATGCCCTTGCAGGTGGTCGGTGCGCGCGACCAGGCGCCGGCCAGGGCGCAGCGGCTTGCCGATATCCAGGGGCAGGGCTGGGTGCTCAATCCCGACGGCTGCGGTTTCCGAGCCAGTCTGCAACGCACCCTGGCCGAGCAGGGCCAGGCGCTGCGCATCAACCTGGAGACCTATGGCACCGAACTCCAGCTCGGTCTGGTGGCGGACGGCCAAGGGCTCGGCCTCGTTCCAGCCCCGCTGCTGGCCCGCAGCGCCCATCGCGAACGCCTGGCGGCCATCCCGCTGAAGGACTTCAAGCCGGAGATCCAGCTGTGGCTGATCCATCCGCGTTTTCTCGGGGCGTTGCAGGAAGTGGTTGAAGGCTTCGGGCGGGATGCACGCCAGCTGTTGGCTGTCTCCTGAAAGCAGAACGCCCGGCAGCCAGGCTGCCGGGCGTCCGTTGTCGCCGGCTCAAGCCGCCGGCTTGGCCAGGAACTCCCGCAGCACGAAGTGCAGGATGCCGCCGGCCTTGAAGTAGCTCACCTCGTTGAGCGTGTCGATGCGGCAGAGCACTTCCACGCTTTCGCGGCTGCCGTCCTCGCGGGTGACCTCCAGGGTCAGCGGCATGCGCGGACGCAACTCGACGCCGTCGATGCCCAGCACGGCGATCTTCTCCTTGCCGGTCAGCCCCAGGGACTTGCGATCCACGCCGTCCTTGAACTGCAGCGGCAGCACGCCCATCCCCACCAGGTTGGATCTGTGGATACGCTCGAAGCTCTCGGCGACCACGGCTTTCACGCCCAGCAGGTTGGTGCCCTTTGCCGCCCAGTCACGGGAGGAACCGGTGCCGTATTCCTTGCCGGCGATGATCACCAGCGGGGTGTTTTCCAGCTCGTACTTCATGGCCGCGTCGTAGATCGACAGCTTTTCACCGGAGGGGACATGGAAGGTATTGCCGCCTTCCTCGCCGCCGAGCATCTCGTTCTTGATGCGGATATTGGCGAAGGTGCCTCTCATCATGACTTCGTGATTGCCGCGGCGGGAGCCATAGGAGTTGAAGTCGGCGTAGTCCACGCCATGCTCGGCCAGATAGCGGCCGGCGGGGCTGTCCTTCTTGATGTTGCCGGCCGGGGAGATGTGGTCGGTGGTGACCGAATCGCCCAGCAGCGCCAGGATGCGGGCGTCGTGGATGTCGGCGATGCGCGGCGGATCGCCGGCGATGCCCTCGAAGAACGGCGGATTCTGGATGTAGGTTGAATCGGCGTCCCAGACGTAGGTCTCGGCGTCCGGCACCTGGATGGCCTGCCACTTTTCATCGCCGTCGAACACAGCGCCGTATTGCTTGTGGAACATGGCGGTGTCGAGCTTCTGCACGGCGTCGGCCACTTCCTGCTGGCTGGGCCAGACGTCCTTCAGATAGACCGGCTGGCCATCGTTGCCGGTGCCCAGCGGATCCTGGGTCAGATCCACCTTCACGCTGCCGGCCAGGGCATAGGCCACCACCAGCGGCGGCGACGCCAGCCAGTTGGTCCGGACCAGCGGATGCACCCGCCCTTCGAAGTTGCGGTTGCCGGACAGCACCGAGGCCACGGTGAGGTCGGCGTCCTGGATGGCTTTCTCGATCGGATCGAGCAGCGGACCGGAGTTGCCGATGCAGGTGGTGCAGCCGTAGCCGACCAGGTCGAAGCCGAGGTCGTTGAGATAGGGCGTGAGGCCGGCGGCGTTGTAGTAGTCGGTCACCACCTTGGAGCCGGGGGCAAGGGACGACTTGACCCAGGGCTTGCGCATCAGGCCCTTCTCCGCGGCCTTCTTCGCCAGCAGACCGGCAGCCATCATGACACTGGGGTTGGAAGTGTTGGTGCAGGAGGTGATGGCGGCGATGACCACGGCGCCGTCTTCCAGCTGGAAGGTCTCGCCGTTCACCTGGACCTCGACGCTGCTGCCGACCTTGGCAGCCTCGGCCTTTTTCGGCGCCAGCGCGGTGAAGTCGCCAAAGGTCTTGGCCACCTCGCCGAGCAGCACGCGGTCCTGGGGCCGCTTGGGACCGGCCAGGCTGGACTGGACCTCGCCCATGTCCAGTTCCAGCACATCGGTGAACACCGGCTCGTCGCCTGGATTGCGCCACAGGCCCTGGGCCTGGGTGTAGGCCTCCACCAGCTGCACGGTTTCCTCGGGGCGACCGGACAGGCGCAGGTAGTCCAGGGTGATCTGGTCGACTGGGAAGAAGCCGCAGGTGGCGCCGTATTCCGGGGCCATGTTGCCGATGGTGGCGCGGTCGGCTAGGGGCAGGGTGGCCAGGCCGTCGCCGAAGAATTCGACGAACTTGCCCACTACGCCCTTCTTGCGCAGCATCTGGGTCACCGTCAGCACCAGGTCGGTGGCGGTGATGCCCTCGCGCAGCTTGCCGGTCAGCTTGAAGCCCACCACCTCGGGGATCAGCATGGACACCGGCTGGCCGAGCATGGCCGCCTCGGCCTCGATGCCGCCCACGCCCCAGCCCAGCACGCCCAGGCCATTGATCATGGTGGTGTGGGAGTCGGTACCCACCAGGGTGTCGGGGAAGGCATAGGTGCGGCCGTCTTCGTCCTTGGTCCAGACGCTGCGGCCCAGGTATTCCAGGTTGACCTGGTGGCAGATGCCGGTGCCCGGTGGCACCACGCGGAAGTTGTCGAAGGCGTTCTGGCCCCAGCGCAGGAAGGCGTAGCGCTCGCCATTGCGCTCCATCTCGATCTCGACGTTCTCGTGATAGGCGTTCTCGCTGGCGTAGCGGTCCACCATCACCGAGTGGTCGATCACCAGGTCGACAGGGGAGAGCGGATTGATCCGCTGCGGATCGCCGCCGGCCTTGGCCACGGCTTCGCGCATGGCGGCCAGGTCGACCACCGCCGGTACGCCGGTGAAGTCCTGCATCAGCACACGGGCGGGGCGGTACTGGATCTCGCGGTCGGCGGAGCGGGTCTTGGTCCAGTCGGCCAGGGCCTGGAGGTCTTCGCCGGTGACGGTCTGGTTGTCTTCCCAGCGCAGCAGGTTCTCCAGCAGCACCTTGAGCGACTTGGGCAACTTGTCGAGATTGCCCAGGGTCTTGGCCGCATCGGGCAGGCTGTAGTAGTGATAGGTGCGCTCGCCGACCTGCAGGGTCTTGAGGCTGTTGAGGCTGTCCAGGGCTGGCATCAGGGGTCTCCTAATCGACGTTTCGACGGTTGCCCGCTGGCCGTTCGGGCCTCGAAAGGTGAAAGAGAGCCGAACCAGCGCTGGGCGGACTGATTTTTCTAGGTGTAGTACTGGACCGATAGGCGCCGCCGGCGTTCCCCAGTGGGCGCGCTGGGGTATAGTGCGCGCCCTGCGTGACCCCTTGAGGAAGCCCTGTCGTGAATACCCTGTTGCTGCTGTGCCGTACCGGATTCGAAGGCGAGGTCTGCGCCGAGCTCGGCGAACGGGCGGCGCTGCTCAGCGTGGCCGGCTACGCCAAGGGCAAGCCGGGTGCGGCCTATGCCGAATTCGTCTGCGGCGACGCGGCGGACGCGGCGCGGTTGATGCAGCAGCTCAGCTTCGCCGAGCTGATCTTTCCCCGCCAGTGGTCACGCGGCGCCTTTCTCAGCCTGCCCGAGCAGGATCGCATCGGTCCGCTGCTCGAGTTGCTGGCGGACTATCCCGTCTGCGGCAGCCTGGCCCTAGAGATGCCCGACACCAACGACGGCAAGGCGCTCTCCACCTTCTGCAAGAAGTTCGAACGCCCCCTGACCCTGGCGCTGCGCAAGGCCGGCCGCCTGGTGGACGATGCCCGGGCGCCGCGTCTGCAGCTGACCTTTCTCAGCGGCCGCGAGGTCTTCGTCGGCCTGGTCGAGCCGGACAACGCCGCGCTCTGGCCCATGGGCATCCCGCGGCTGAGATTCCCGCGCGAGGCCCCCAGTCGCTCGACCCTCAAGCTGGAAGAGGCCTGGCACCACTTCATCCCTCGTGCCGACTGGGAGACGCGGCTGTCGTCCGAGATGCGCGCCGTGGATCTGGGCGCCGCCCCGGGCGGCTGGACCTGGCAGCTGGTGGCCCGCGAGATGCTGGTGACGGCGGTGGACAACGGCCCCATGAACGAGGCGCTGATGGACAGCGGCCTCGTCGAGCACCTGCAGGTCGACGGCTACGCCTTCGTGCCCAAGCACCCGGTCGACTGGATGGTCTGCGATATCGTCGAGAAGCCCGCCCGCACTGCGGCCCTGATCGAACGCTGGATCGGCGAGGGTCATTGCCGCGAGGCGGTGGTCAATCTCAAGCTGCCGATGAAGCAGCGCTATCGCGAAGTGGCCGGTATCCTCGAACGCCTGCACGACCACTTCGAAGCCCGCGGCCAGCGCGTCACCATCGGCTGCAAGCAGCTCTACCACGACCGCGAGGAAGTGACCTGTCATCTGCGTCGGCTGGATCGGAAACCCTAGGCCGCCGTCAGGCTCTGAATGCAGATCGCTGTAACCGTTCTATCCCTGGAGACCCCATGACCCTCGAAGCCGATGCCACCCTCGACGCCAGCGGGCTGAACTGCCCGGAGCCGGTGATGATGCTGCACAACAAGGTGCGCGACATCGCCCCCGGCGCCCTGCTCAAGGTCATCGCCACCGACCCCTCCACCCAGCGCGACATCCCCAAGTTCTGCGTCTTCCTCGGCCATGAACTGGTGGAAAAGAGCGAAGGGGAAGGGCGTTATCTGTACTGGATTCGTAAGAAGGTGGAGTGAGGCGCGCGCGAAGGCTCGCTTTGCTATTGTGAATTGGTTCACAATCAGTGATCTAGCAAGCAGGGAAGCCTCATATGAAAGCCAGGATGCTCGGTGTTGTCTCGCTCATTCTCGCGGGGTGCACGTCGGTACAGGTCCAGCCCGTCGCCGTACGCCCGGATGTGGTGTGTATCCAAGAGAATCCTGCTGTTTGGGTTAAAGACTTTCTCCCCGTGGTCCGGGCCGGTTTTGCTCGGCACGGTGTGCCTACCGAAAGCTATACACAGGTGCCACGCGAGTGCCCATACGTTCTTGAGTACACCGCGCGGCAAACCTGGGACGGCGTGCCTTACTTGTCAGCTGCCGAACTGACCCTACGCGACGCCAGTGGGCGCCTGGTGGGTCAGGCTGACTATCACCTGCGGGGTAAGGGCGGTTTCTCCCTTATGAAGTGGCAGGGGACCGCGACAAAGATCAATCCGGTGGTAGATGAGCTCCTGGGTCAGATGCGTCCCGCACCTGTCACCAGGCCGATCACGCCTGCTGTCTCGTCTTCTACACCTGCCGGGCTGACCTTTGAAGACGAATTGGCTGCGCTTCAGGCAAAAAACCTGAGTTACCAGGACTACAGCAATCAGTACCGTGCGCTGCGGCAGCGCTATGGTCTGGATCGCTGACTTCAATGTTGAACCCGTGGCGTTGGGCTTCGCCGCGCTCAACCCAATCTACGTCGCTTCCTTGGCCATAAGCTGGTGGAAAAGGGCGTTATCTGTACTGGATTCGCAAGAAGGTGGAGTGAGGTCAGGCACCGCTCCGCAGCCTGTCGAGCACCTGTAGGAGCGGCCGCATCGGCGGACCGCCAGGGTCGCGATAAAGCGGGCTCATCTCGTCACTTCGAGCCAGGGCCTAACCTCCTATCGCGGCCATGGGCCGCTCCTACACAGGGAGTGAGGCGTAGGTTGGGTTGAGACGGCTTCCTCGTCGAAGCCCAACAGGCCGGTGCCAAGCGAGTCGTAGCGTGGAAAACCGCGCAGCGTTTTCCACTGTGGGCGCCTACGTTCAGACGACACCTAGGCCCCTGACCACCCCCACCAGATGCTCCCCCAGCCGCCGATGCTGGTCCGCCTCGAAATGCACGCCGTCCACCGGACTCACCTGGATGATCTCGCCCGCGTCGACGAAGGCCGCGCCCTGGGCCTCGGCCACCTGGCGATACCGTGCGGCCAACTCGCGGGACTTGGCCGCACCACCAACGAAGATCTCGCCGAGAAAGCCCACTTCCTCGATGGGCACCGGCGCCATGACGATGAGCCTGGGCGTGGCACCGTCCGGTCCGGCGTTGCAGCGCCTGATCTCTTCCAGCAGCACCTGCAGGGCGCTGGCGATGTCCGCCGGTGTCACCGACAGCCGCGCCTTGAGGTCGTTGGTGCCCAGCATCAGCAGCAGGACATCCACCGGTAGCTGACTTTCCAGGCAGGGCCTGAGATAGCTGAGGCCATTCTTGTGATGGCCGTCGATGGGATCGTCGTGCACCGTGGTACGAGCGGGCAGGCCTTCCTCGATCACCCGCCAGTCGGCGCCCAGCCCGCGGGCCAGGACGCCGGGCCAGCGTTCGTCCCAGCCAAAGCGTTCGAGTACGCCGGGCTGGGTCAGGGGGCGGGTGCCGTGGGTGTTGGAGTCGCCATAGCAGAGCAGGGTACGCAAGGGCATGGAAAAGCCTCGTCGGGACAGGTCATCCCCACCCTAGAAGCTATTCCCGCCGATCGCGAGGGCCGGCGGTCGTGCCAGCGCGGCCGGGTCAGCCCTCGCTGGGCGCCTGGCCGCCCCGCGTCGCCTGATCCAGTGGCGAGCCGCCCACCTCGTAACGCACGTTCATGCGCGGCGAGGCCAGCTCGATGCCGGCATCGTCCAGGTAGCGTTTGAGCCTGAGGTTGAACGCCCGGGAGACCTCCCACTGCTTGATCGGCGCGGTCTTGAAGCGGAATCTGAGGATCGCCATGCCGGAATCGAAGCTTTCCACCCCCTGTAGCTCCAGCGGCGACCAGATGTCCCGGCCCATCAGCGGATCCTGGCGCAGCGAGCGGCCGACCTCCTGGACCATTTCGATGGCCTTGTCCACCGACAGCGCCTGGGGAATCGGCAGACGGAAGATGGCGTAGCCGAATTGCCGCGAGTAGTTCTGGATGCTCTTGATCTCGCTGAACGGGATGGTGTGGACGATGCCGTCGATGTCCCTCAGCCGCACGGTGCGGATGGTCAGACCCTCGACGGTGCCCAGGTGGTTGCCGACGTCGACGTAGTCGCCGATGGCCAGGGAGTCCTCGATGATGATGAACAGCCCGGTGATGAGGTCGGCCACCAGGCTCTGGGCGCCGAAGCCCACCGCCAGGCCGATGACGCCGGCACCGGCCAGCAGCGGGGTGACGTTCACGCCCATGTTGGCCAGGGCGACGATCAGGGCGATGACGAAGATGGTCAGGAACAGTACGTTGCGGATCAGCGGCAACATGGTCTGGGCGCGGGCGTTGTTCGGGCTGACGCGGTGCAGGTTGAGGCCGCGGTGGATGGCGGTGTCGGCCAGGATCCACACCAGCCACGCCAGCAGCAGGGTGCCACCCAGGCCGAAGAACTTGCTGGCGACCGCATGGCCGTCACCCTGGCTGAATCTGAGCAGCGAGAGATTCCAGGCGCGCAGGGCCAGCTCGATCCCCACCAGCCAGATGGCGATGCCCAGCACCAGCACGAAGAAGGCGCGCAGCCGTTCGGCATAGGCCTCTTGGATACGGCCGTGCGGCCGCCGGCGCAGCAATCGCGCTCGCACCAGGGCGTTGAGTCCCAGGGCGGCGCCCATGGTCACGGCGAACAGCAGCGCCCGGCGCAGGGCGTCGCTGGTATCGCCGGCGGAGACGAAGGTGGCGACCACCGAGACCGCCACCAGGATCAGCAGCGGCAGGTGCCAGAGCCGGGCGATCAGGTGGCGCACGCCCTGCAGACCGTGCAGCGCCTGGCGCTTGGCCAGCGGCTGGTTGCGGATCAAGTGGGCGATGGGGCGGCGGAATCTCAGGGCGAACTGGGCGGTGAGCAACGCCGCGCAGATGTTGGCGCCGATGGCGATGACCGCGGCCAGGTGTGGCCCCAGGGTCTCGGCCAGGTGCGGATCGCTGGCGGCGCCGCCCAGCGCGGCCAGGCTGCCGATGATCCACAGCGGGCGGAAGGCGCGGCGGCGCAGGATCAGCAGGGCGCGACTGCGATGGGCGCCGCTGGGCAGCGAGCAGATCACCACCACGGTAGCGGCGAACAGCGGGCCGGTGACGGCGGCATAGGCCAGGGCGACGGCCACCGTCTTGCCCAGCGAATCCGGCAGCCACAGCGACACCACCAGGGTCAGGATGAAGGCCAGCAGCCAGGGCGCCAGCTTGCGCAGGGCGAAACGGACCAGGTCCAGGGTGCGCGGCCTGAGCGGCAACTCCTCGGACAGTCCGAATCTCACCCGCAGGCGATGGCTGATGGTCTTCAGGCCCAGGGCGCAACCGGCCCAGAAGGCCAGGGTGACGACAAAGCCGGAGAGCAGGTTGAGGCGCTGTTCGGGCGCCGGCGCCAGGGCGGCCAGCTCGGCGCCGGCCTGGTCCAGCTGGTATTGCCAGCGTTCGCGCAGGTTGTCGCGTTGCAGCTGCTGCTCGACCACCGTCAGGGTGTCGGTGATCAGCCCGATCACGCCCTGGGAGGCGCTGGGCTCGGCCTTGTTCTGCGCCGCCTGCAGCTTCTTGAGATCCGCCAGCAGGCGATTGCGCTGCTGGTCGCTCTCCAGGGTCTTGATGACCTGGTCCAGGGACTGGCCGAATTGCGGATCGACCTGGTCCTTCTGGGCGCCCGGCAGTCCGGGCAGGGCGGCCTGAGCCGGGCCGATGAGCAGAAAGCAGAGGCAGAGGAGTTGTAGCAGGCGAAAGATCATCGAAGCCGCACGCTCGCGAAAGAGGGAAACGCCCGTCCCGGTCGGCAGGACCGCCGGCCGGGGCGAGGGCGCCAGTGTACCAAGGGCAGCGCGCTAGGCGCTGTGGATGCGTCGACGGGCGCTGCGGGCCAGCCGCACCGAGAGCAGGATGGCCGCGCAGGTCAGGCCCAGCACCAGCCCCTGCCAGAGGCCGGCCGGACCCCGTGGGGCACCGAACCAGTCGCTCAGGCCCAGTGCCCAGCCCACCGGCAGGCCCACGCCCCAGTAGGCCAGCAGGGTGATGATCATGGTCGCGCGGGTGTCCTGGTAACCGCGCAGGGCGCCGGCGGCGGTGACCTGGATGGCATCGGAGAACTGGAAGATGCCGGCGAATACCAGCAGCGAGGCCGCCAGCTGGATCACCGCCAGGTCCTGGGAATAGAGCCCGGCGATCGCCGTGCGCGCGGTCAGCATCAGGGTGCAGGAAACGCAGGCGCAGAGCAGCCCGGCGGCCATGCCGACCCCGGCGGAAAAGCGCGCCTCGCGTGGTTCGCCGCGCCCCAGCGCCTGGCCGACCCGCACCGTCACCGCCATGCCCAGCGCCAGGGGCACCATGAACACCAGCCCGGAGAAGTTGAGCGCCACCTGGTGCCCGGCGACCACGGTCGGTCCCAGCTCGCCGATCAGCAGGGCCACCACGGAAAAGATGCTGGATTCGGCGAAAATCGCGATGCCGATGGGCACGCCGATGGCCAGCAGGGCGCGCAGCGTCGGCCCATGGGGCCGCTCGAAGCGGGCGAAAAGGGCGCAGGCGCGATAGCGCTCGGTGCGGATGATTGCCAGCATGGCCAGCAGTATCGCCCACATCACCGTACCCGAGGCGAAGCCGCAGCCGGCGCCGCCCAGCGCCGGCATGCCCAGGTGGCCGTAAATGAAGATCCAGTTCAGCGGCACGTTCAGCGCCAGGCCGGCGAGCCCTACCAGCATCGCCGGGCGGGTACGCCCGAGGCCGTCGCTGAAGCAGCGCAGTACATAGTAGAAGGCGGTGGCGGGCAGGCCCATGGCGATGCCCTTGAGATAGAGCAGGGTCGGCCCGATCAGCTGGGCGTCGACATGCATGGCCACCAGCAGCGGGCGGGCGTTGAGCAGCAGCAGGCTGGCGATGAGGCCACAACCCAGGGCCAGCCATAGCGCCTGGCGCACCAGCGGACCGATCTCCTGGCTGCGGCCGCCGCCGTGGCGCTCGGCTACCTTGGGGGTGGTCGCCAGCAGGATGCCGGTCATCAGCAGGAACACCGGAATCCACACGGAGTTGCCCAGGGCGACGGCGGCGAGGTCGAGCGGGCCGACCCGGCCGGCCATGACGGCGTCGACGAAGCCCATGGCCGAATGGGAGAGCTGGGCGATGACGATGGGCGCGGCCAGGGAGAGCAGGGCGCCGAATTCACGTCTGATGCGGGGCAGGGAGGAGGTCACTTGATCGTTCGGTCAGCTTCGGGGCCGATAGTCTAGTCCTCATGGCCCGGGTGGCAACCCTCGCGGCGACCATTGCCTGCCGCCGATGGCCTGCTAAAGTGCCGGTCCCCGCCCTTGCGAGTGCCCAGGCATGCACATTCTCGCCGACGAAAACATTCCGCTGCTGGACGCCTTCTTCGGGCCCCACGCCACCCTCGAGCGCCTTCCCGGCCGCGCCTTTGATCGCGCCGCCGTGAGTCGCGCCGATGCGCTGCTGGTGCGCTCCATCACCCGTGTCGACGCCGCGCTGCTGGCCGGGTCCAGGGTCGGCTTCGTCGGCACCTGCACCATAGGCACCGATCACCTGGACCTGGGCTATCTCGACCAGGCCGGCATCCGCTGGAGCAATGCGCCCGGCTGCAACGCCCGCGGCGTGGTGGACTGGGTGCTCGGCGCCCTGCTGGCACTGGCCGATGGTGCCGGCGCCGAGCTGGCCCAGCGCACCTATGGCATCGTCGGCGCCGGGCAGGTCGGTGGCCGCCTGGCCGAGGTGCTGCGCGGACTGGGCTGGACGGTGCTGGTCTGCGATCCGCCCCGCCAGGCCGCGGAGGGGGGTGACTTCCACAGCCTCGACGAATTGCTCGAGCGCTGCGACGTGCTCTGTCTGCATACCCCGCTGATCCGGGACGGCGAGCAGCGCACCTTGCACCTGTTCGATGCCACTCGCCTGGCCAGCCTGCGCCCGGGGACCTGGCTGCTCAACGCCTGCCGGGGCGAGGTGGTCGATAACGCCGCGCTGCGGACGCATCTGGCCAGCGGCGCCGAGCTCAGGGTGGCGCTGGATGTCTGGGAAGGCGAGCCGGGCATCGATCCTGAACTGGCCCGCCTGTGCCATCTGGTCACGCCCCATATCGCCGGGCACAGCCTGGAAGGCAAGTGGCGCGGCACTGCGCAGATCTACGAAGCCTTCTGCGCCTGGAGCGGGGAGACACCGCGGCTGAATCTGGGCGATCTGTTGCCGCCGCAGCAGCTGGAGCGCCTGGTGTTCAGCGGGGATACGCCCGAGGCGACTGTCTTCAGGCGGGTCTGCCGCGCGGTCTATGATCCGCGTGACGACGATGCGGCGCTACGCGCGACCCTCGGCTTGCCGGCCGTGGCGCGCGCCCAGGCGTTCGACGCCCTGCGCAAGGGCTATCCCATGCGTCGGGAGATTCCGGGGCTGGTGCTCGAAGGGGCGGGCGTGGCTCGGCTGGCGAGGGCCCTGGGCTGCAGCTGGCGACATGGCGACGGCTCCGAAAGCGGCGGTGTCGCTTAGGACCGAGGCGAGGCGCAAGCGTTCAGGTGGGGTAGCGGCCTCCCGCCAGCCGGCCGGGACGGCCTAATGACGGGAGCGCAAGGCGCGGGAGCCGCATGGCTCCCCCGGACTTAGTGGTATGCGCAGAGGTAGGCGGTGTCTTCCGCGACCTTGAGCTGGAACTTGGCATTGGCCGGCACGGTGAACTGGCTGCCCGCGGCGAAGGTTTCCCAGGTCTCGCTGCCCGGCAGCTTGACGGTCAGGGCGCCGGCCACCACGTGCATGACTTCCAGCTGGCTGGTGCCGAATTCGTATTCACCGCGGGCCATGACGCCCAGGGTGGCGGGCTTGGACTTGAGGCTGAAGGCGATGGATTTGACGGTGCCGTCGAAGTATTCGTTGACCTTGAACATCGGATTTCCTTGTGCGAAAGCGGTTGGGACCGTCGGCGAGTATGCCCAAGGCCGAGGCCCACTGTCACCGCTCCAGACGAGGCTAGCGCGCGAAGGCTGGCAGGCTGGCGGGCAACAGCTTGGCGGTGTTGCGGGCGTCGGTCTCGGCCCGGTGCAGCACCCCGGTAAAGGCCAGTCCCGCCGATTCCAGGGCGGCGGTGAGTCCCAGCGGACGCGCCAGGCCGCGGGCCTTGGCGAAGGCCTGCTTGAGATTGCGATGTGGCACCCGGGCCAGGTGGGTATGCAGGTCGTGCTCGCGCCAGGCGCGTTCAAGCAGGCGACGGTCGAAATCGCCCCAGCTGCACCAGCCGGCGAGGGTGGTCTCGTAGGCGCCCAGCCAGGCCTCGAACGCCGGCCAGGTGCCTTCAAGCGGCTCGGCGCCATCGACGTCGGCCTGGCTGATATGGGTGAGGTTGCGGCAGAAGGGCGTCAGCAGCGGCAGCCGCCGGGGCTGGACGAAACTCTGGTAGCGACCGAGCTCCTGGCCCTCGGCGTCCACCATCACCGCGCCGATCTCGATGATCTCCATCAACTCCAGGGGCCAGCCGCCTTCGTCGGTGGTCGCTTCCAGGTCCAGCACCAGCCAATGCTTCATCGTCACGCCCTCGGGGAGCCGCCTCGATCGTCGCAGATAAGACGGTGGAAAGGCCGCGGGGTTGCGTGGCGAGGTGCGAATGAATGTTACATTCATGACTCGATAGCGACATCTGGTCACGATTCGCTTGTGAGGCCCCGGCCTTGCTCTTAAGCTTGAAGCCTCTTTCTCTGCGAGTTTCACCCATGGAGTGCCGTCCGGGTTGTGGCGCCTGTTGCATCGCGCCGTCGATCTCCTCACCGCTGCCACGCATGCCCCAGGGCAAGCCCTCCGGCGTGCGCTGCGCCCACCTGGACAGCACCAACCGCTGCGACCTGTTCGGCTCGCCGCTGCGCCCGGCGGTGTGCGGCGGCTTCCAGGCCGAGCTGGCGTTCTGCGGCACCAGCAGCGCCGAAGCCATGGCCATCCTGCTGCGCCTCGAAGGTGAAACCGCCGCCTGATCCGGTTTTGAATTGCGCTCTCCGACAACCACAACAACAAGGGACGTCCCATGCACAAGCCGCTTCGCTCCATCCTCGCCCTGACCCTGCTCGCAGCCACCGGCCTGGCCCAGGCCGAGGACTGGCAACTCGCCAAGCAGGAAGACGGCATCCAGGTCTACACCCGCGCGGTCGCCGGCTCCAAGTACAAGGCCTACCGCGGCGTGGTCCAGATCAAGGCCGATCCGGCCACCATCGCCAAGCTGCAGGACGACCCCGTGGGTTCCTGCAAGTGGATCTTCCGCTGCCAGTCGCTGCAGGTGCTCAAGCGCCAGGACAACCAGGCCTGGACCTACATGCGCATCGACATGCCCTGGCCGGTGACCGCCCGTGACGTGGTGCTGCACATCACCGAGCAGAAGACCCCCGATGGCGGCTTTACCCGCACCCTCGAAGGCCAGCCGGACTATCGGCCTGCCGCCGACGGCTATGTGCGGGTCGCCAGCTTCCAGGGTCAGTGGCGCGTGGTACCGAAGAACGGCGGCTCGGAAGTGACCTACGAGGCCCAGAGCGAGCCGGGTGGCAGCGTGCCGTCCTGGCTGGCCAACAGCTTCGTGGTTGATGCCCCGCTCAACACCCTGAAGGGCCTGCGCCAGGCCGCGCAGCGCTGATCAACCGCCTTCGGGCAAAGGCCTGGCCCGTTGGCGCCAGGCCTGTTCAATACCTCCCCCGCGCCAAACCGTGGCGGTCCACCCGCATTCCTGAGTAGGCGTCTTTAATACCACCCCTTTGGTTTTGATGCATGAAGGGCGAACCCCTCTGCCTCGACGCTGGTAATCAGCGAGCAGGGGCAGTGGCTGCCCGGCTGCGTCTCTTGCGACGCCAGCCATCCACCAGCCGGAAGGCCAGCAGCGCGGCGCCGATGGCAGCGTAGATCGCCCACTCTTCCAGGTCCGAACGCACGATCCAGAGGTAGTGCAGCAGCCCCAGGCCTAGCACCAGGTACGCCAGCCGATGCAGCTCCTTCCAGCGCTTGCCCAGGCGGCGCATGGCCGGGCGATTGGAGGTGACGGCCAGGGCCAGCAGGATCAGCAGGGCCGCGGCCCCGACGATGATGTAGGGCCGGCGCTGCAATTCCACGCCCAGCTGCGACAGGTCGAAGCCCAGCACGAAGGCCAGGTAGCCGAGGAAGTGCAGCAGGGCATAGGTGAAGGTCCACAACCCGAGCTGGCGGCGGATCACCGGCCAGAGCTTCCAGCGGGTGAGGCGCGACAGCGGGGTCAGACTCAGGGTCAGCAACAGCAGCACCAGGGCGCCGGTGCCCAGCTTGTCCACCAGTGCCTTGCCCGGGTCCGGGCCGAGGGCGAAGATCCAGGCCTGGTACAGCCACCACAGCGGCGGGCAGAGCGCGGCGACGAACACCGCCAACCGCCAGAGCAGTACACCCATTAATAGTTTCTCCGCAGATCCATGCCGCTGTAGAGCGAAGCCACTTCCTCGCCATAGCCGTTGAACATAAGCGTCGGTCGCACGTTGGGGCTGAACAGGCCGCTGGGCAGGCGCCGTTCGCGGGCCTGGCTCCAGCGCGGGTGATCCACTTCCGGATTGACGTTGGCATAGAAGCCGTACTCGTTGGGCGCCATGCCCTGCCAGGTGGTGCGCGGCTGCTCTTCCACCAGGCTGATGCGGACGATGGACTTGATGCCCTTGAAGCCATACTTCCAGGGCACGATCAGGCGCAGCGGCGCGCCATTCTGGTTGGGCAGCACCCGCCCGTACATGCCCACCGTCATCAGCGTCAGCGGATGCATGGCCTCATCCAGGCGCAGGCCTTCCACATAGGGCCAGTCCAGCAGGGCGAAGCTGGAATTCATGCCGGGCATGTGCTGCGGATCCTTGAGCGTCTCGAACCTCACGTAGCGCGCCTTGCCGGTGGGCTCGACGCGCTTGAGCAGGCTGGCCAGCGGAAAGCCCAGCCAGGGGATGACCATGGACCAGGCCTCGACGCACCTCATGCGGTAGATGCGCTCTTCCAGGGTATCCGGGGCGAAGAGGTCTTCCAGGCCGTAGGTGCCGGGCTTGCCCACCTCGCCATCGACCACCACGCTCCAGGGCTGAGTGGGCAACTGGGCGGCATGGGCCGCGGGATCGCTCTTGTCCGGGCCGAATTCATAGAAGTTGTTGTAGTGGGTGGCGTCCTTGAAGGGGGTGATGTCCTCGCCCTTGACCGTGGCCGCCTGCCAGCGGGTATCCGGCAGCTTACGCTCGAACCAGTCCGGGCCCTTGGCGGCTTCGACGTCGCCGTAGCTGGAGGCGGCGGCCAGCGCCCAGCCGGGCAGGGCGGCGCCGGCGAGCAGGGCACCGCTGGCACCGAGCAGTTGGCGCCGAGACAGGTAGACGGCTTCGGGGGTGATCTCCGACCCACGACAGGCAGAGCGTGGAACGATCTTGATCGGCATGACGGACCTCGACGGGGGCGCGCAGGAGCGCGGCTGGCTAACAGCGTGAGACATCCCGGTCGTGAAAAGCTTCCCGGGCCAACGATAGCCTGCCGTCCCGGTCCGGCGGAAGGCCGTTGCGCGCCTGTCAGTCGGCCGTTCAGGTCGCTGCCAGGCAGGCGCGGGACCCCGTGCCATACTGCGGCGACCTCTCGCCCTCAGGAGTCCCCGATGAAGAAGCTGATCAATAGCCCCACCACGGTGGTTCGCGAACTGCTCGAAGGTCTCGTCAGCCTGGATCCCGGCCTGGCCCTGCTGGCCGAGGAACAGGTCATCCTGCGCCAGCCCCTGGCCGCAGCGGGCGAGCGCCCGGTGGCGGTGATTTCCGGCGGCGGCAGCGGCCACGAACCGGCCCATGCCGGCTATGTCGGCGAGGGCATGCTGACCGCGGCGGTGGCGGGAGACGTCTTCACCTCACCGAGCGTGGATGCCGTGCTGGCCGCGATCCGGGCCGCGGGCGGTCCTGCCGGCGCCCTGTTGGTGGTCAAGAACTACACCGGCGACCGTCTCAACTTCGGCCTGGCCGCCGAACTGGCGCGCAGCGAAGGCATTCCGGTCGAGACGGTATTGGTGGCGGACGACGCGGCCCTGCGCCACACGGTGGCGCCGGAAAGGCGCCGGGGCATCGCGGGCACCGTGCTGATCCACAAGCTGGCGGGCGCGGCAGCCGCCGCCGGACGTCCCCTGGCCAAGGTGGCCGCCCTGGCCCGCGCCGCGAGCGCCGAGTTGCGCAGCATGGGCGTGGCCCTGGGCGCCTGTACGGTGCCGGCGGTGGGGCATCCGGGTTTCCAGCTGGCGGACGACGAGGTGGAATGGGGCCTCGGCATCCATGGCGAGCAGGGCGTCGAGCGCGGCCCCCGGCTGGGCGCCGACGCCACCGTGGCGCGGCTGCTGGATACCCTCATCGAAGACGGCGGCTATCCAAAGGGCACGCGCCTGGCGCTGCTGGTCAATGGCCTGGGCGCGACGCCGCCGCTGGAACTCGCCCTGGTGGCGCGGGCTGCACTGAGCCAGTTGCGCGAGCGGGGCCTGGTAGTGGAACGCGCCTGGACCGGCACCTTCCTCAGCGCCCTGGACATGCCCGGCTGTTCGCTGTCGCTGCTGCCAGTGGATGAGGCGTGCCTGGCGCTGCTCGATGCGCCGACCCAGGCGCGAGCCTGGCCGGGTGACGGCCGGGTCCCGGCGGCGCCCACGCTGTTGCCCGCACCGGCGGCGGCAGCCGAAACGATCCCTCGCACCCCCGGTCCCCTGGCCGCGCGGCTGCAGGCGGCGGCAGATGCCGTCATCGCCAGCCTGCTGGCCAACGAAGCCCGCCTCACCGATCTGGACAGTCGCGCCGGCGATGGCGACCTGGGCACCAGCCTGGCCCGGGGCGCCGAAGCCATGCGCGCCTTGCCGGCCAGTGCCTGGTATACCCCGGCCAGCGCCCTGGCCGCCACCGGTCAGGCGCTGCGCCGGGCCATTGGCGGCAGCTCCGGCCCCTTCTATGCCTGCGCCCTGGTTCGCGCCGCCCAGGTGCTGGATGGGGTGGAGCGTCCGACCCTTGCGCAGTGGGCCGAGGCGTTCGACGGGGGCGTCCAGGCCCTGGCCGAACTGGGTGGCGCCCAGCCGGGCCAGCGCACCATGCTCGATGCCTTGCGCCCGGCCGCGGATGCCCTGCTGGCCGGCGCCCAGGCGGGCGCCAGCCCGACGCAGGCCTTTGCCGCTGCCCTCGCCGCTGCCCGTGAGGGCGCCGAGGCCACCGCCGAGATGCTGCCGGCCCAGGGCCGTGCCAGCTACCTGGGCGAGCGCGCCCGCGGCATTCCCGATGGCGGCGCCGTCGCGGTGGTCTGCTGGCTGGAGGCGCTGGAACCCGTAATGGCCCGCTAGGCCGAGCCAGGGCCCTGACTAGTCCTGCGGCGTCCGAGCCAGCCATGGCGGCAACCCAGGGAGAGCAGGGCGCCGAGAAAGGCCAGGGCCATGTCCTTTTGCGCATCCCAGGGATCGCCCTGGGCGCCGACGAAGGCCTCCCCGGCGTCTTCCGCGAGCAGGTCGGCGCCCAGCCACTCCATCAGTTCGTAGCCGGCCGAGGAGGCCAGCACGAATTCCAGGGCCACATAGGCGCTCCGCCAGCCACGCAGGCCGCTCAGGCCCTGGACCACCTCGCGAACGGGGCGCGCCAGCAGCAGGCCGTAAGCGAAATGCACCAGCCGGTCGTAGTGATTGCGCTGCAGGCCCAGCGCCTCGTCCAGGCGAAAGCCGGTCAGCGCCTGCCAGGCCTCCTCGTAGGGCACCTGGGAATAGGTGTAATGAGCGCCAATCTGGTGCAGCACCAGAAAGCCGCAGAGTTGCAGACTGGCGCTGGCCGACAGCTGGAAGCGCCGCTGCACGAGGGCGACGCCCGCCAGCGTAGCGATCACCAGCAGCTGCTCGATCATCCAGGTGAGACGGTCGCTGGGTGCCCAGCCGAGCGTCAGGGTCAGTAGCGCCAGCATCAGCAGCAGGGCGAGTTGCAGACGAGAGCAGCGGGTGGTGTTCAAACACGAGCGCCTTGTGCGGAAAGCGGAGCATCGCGACGGCGATCCCAGCAGCATGGACCGGCATTCGAGCGCTGCCGTTCCAGCGCAGCGATCCCGTGTCGGCGCGGCTTCGCTGGCAAAAACCGCAAGCGCAACGGCGGCACCGGCGCCGCTTGCCGGCGGTCCCACGAGCAGGTCTTTCCGCTACCCTGGAGCCTCTCCGATGTCCATCCTGCCCAAGCTCCCGGCCTTCGATTCGAGCCTGGCACTGCTACGCGAGGGCTATGCCTTCATCAGCAATCGCTGTGAACGTCTGGAAAGCGATGTCTTCGCCACGCGCCTGCTGCTGCAGCCCACCCTCTGCCTGCGCGGCCCGGCGGCGGTCGAACTGTTCTATCGCGAAGAGCGCTTCAGCCGGGTGGATGCTGCGCCTCGTCAGCTGCGCAAGACGCTCTTCGGCGAAGGCGGCGTCCAGGGCCTGGACGGAGCGGCCCATCGCCAGCGCAAGGCACTCTTCGTCGACATCACCCGATCGACGCGGGTGGAAGTCTTGGTGACCCGGGCGGAACAGGAGTGGCACGCCAGACTGGCCAGCTGGCAGAGCCGCGGCGAGATCGTCCTGCTGGACGAATTGCATCGCCTCTATACCCGCGCGGTCTGCGACTGGGCGGGTGTCGCTCTGGACAGGGAGGAGGAAGGGCAGCGCTGTGCCGAGTTGGTCGCCCTGATCGAGGGCGGTGGCCGCGTGGGTCTGGGCAACCTGGGCGCCCGTCGCGCTCGACAGCGGCTGGAGCTCTGGCTCGGTCGCCAGGTCGAGCAGGCCCGCCAGCGGCCGGCGCCTGCCGGCAGCGCCCTGGCGCTGATCGCTCAGCACCGGGAAGCGGATGGCCAGCCGTTGTCGCCGCAGGTGGCCGCGGTGGAACTGCTCAATGTCTTGCGGCCGACGGTGGCCGTGGCACGCTTTTCCACCTTCGCCGCCCTGGCGCTGTACAAGCAGCCGGCCTGGCGCGAACGGCTGCGGGCCGATCCCGCCGCCCGGGTACCCTTTGCCCAGGAGGTACGACGCTTCTACGCCTTCTTTCCCTTCACCGTAGCGCGGGTACGGGAGAGCTTCGAGTGGCACGGCGTCGCCTTTCCCCGCGGCACGCGGGTCTTGCTCGATCTCTATGGCACCAACCGCGATCCGCGCAGCTGGTCACGTCCCGAGGTGTTCGATCCCACGCGTTTTCTCGCAGAACAGCCTCCGGAGGCCGCCTTCGTACCCCAGGGCGGCGGTGAGGTGGCCCACCAGCACCGCTGTCCGGGTGAGGGCATCGCCCTGGAACTCATGACCTCCGCCCTGCGCCTGCTGCTGCAGGACATGACCTACCAGGTACCGACCCAGGACCTGCGCATCGACCTGGCCCGGATGCCGATGCGCCCGGCCAGCGGCCTGATCCTGAGCGAGGTTCAGGCGGTGCAGCGGACGCGCAGTTCGGTCAGCTAGGCGGCCCGCGCCGCCACCTGGGAGCGCGCCGTGAGCAGACTCACCACCACGAAGCTGACCAGGCTCAGGCCGAGGCTGAAATAGATCGGCGTATTGGCCTCCAGGCCGTCCTTGAGCATGAAGACGATGGCCGCGCCGGAACCCAGCAGCATGCTGGCCAGGGCACCCGCCGTGGTGGCGCGCGGCCAGAGGATGGCCCCCAGCAGCGGCACCAGGATGCCACCTACCAGCAGGTTGTACGCCAGGGTCAGGGCGCCGATGACGTCATTGACCAGCAGCGCGATGGCGAGCACGGCGAGACCGGTGAGCAGGGTGAACAACCGGGCCATGCCCAGGGTCGAGGCCCGGCCGCCGCGCAGTCGCGGCAACAGGTCCTCGGTCAGGGTGGTGGAGGCCGCCAGCAGGCCGGCACTGGCGGTGGACATCATGGCGGCCAGGGCAGCGGCGATCACCAGGCCGCGGATGCCGTCCGGCAGGGCGCTGCGGACGATGGCGGCGAAGGCGTTGTTGGCGTCGGCGAGATCCGGCAGCAGCACCCGGGCGCACATGCCGATCAGTGCGCCCACCAGGCCGTAGATCACGCAATAGACGCCGGCCAGGCTGCCCGCCACGCGCGCCACGCCTTCGCTGCGCGCGGTGAGGACCCGCTGCCAGATGTCCTGGCCGATGAGGATGCCGAAGAAGTAGATCAGGAAGTAGGTGAAGATGGTGTCGTAGCCGAGGGTGGTCAGGGCGAAGGCGCTGGCCGGCAGCTTGGCCACCAGGGCATCCCAGCCACCGACCTGGGTCAGGCAGATCGGCAGCAGCACGAACATCAGGCCCGCGGTCTTGATGACGAACTGGACGATGTCGGTCAGCGTCAGGGACCACATGCCGCCGATGCTGGAATAGATCACCACCACGCTGCCACCGAGCAGGATGGCGCTCCAGAAGGGCAGCTCGAACAGCACCTGGATCACCGTGCCCATGGCCAGCACCGAGACCACGCTCAGCATCAGCGCATAGACGAACATGATGGCGGCGCTGGCCTGCCGGGCCAGGGGCGTATAGCGCCGTTCCAGCACCTGGGTCACGGTGTAGATGCGCAACTTCAGCAGGGGTTTGGCGAGAAACAGATTGAGCACCAGGATGCCACCACCCAGCATGGCGCACAGCCAGAAGCCGGACAGCCCGTGGACGTAGCCCAGGCGCACCGTGCCCACGGTGGCGGCGCCACCCAGCACCGTGGCGGCCATGGTGCCCAGGTAGCAGGCCGGGCCGAGGTTGCGACCGGCGACGAGGAATTCTTCCTGATTGCGGGCGCGGCGCATGCCGTACCAGCCAAGCAGGAGCATGGCCAGGGCGTAGGCCAGAACGACGGAAATATCCAGGAGCATGACGGAATCTCTTGCAGGACTAGACAGGGCCGGGCGCACCGACCCCGTGACAGGGTTCAGGTATCAGGCGGCGCGGATGCCCGGGAGCGCGGTGCGGGCACGACTGCGTCTGGAGCGTCGGGGGCCGGTCGGGCCATAGACGGCCGCCGGTTCCGGGAACAGCAGGAGCAGCAGCAGATAGAGCAGGGCGGCGCTGCCCAGGGCCAGCGGCAGGCTCAGGTCGATGCCGCCCGCCAGTTCACCCAGGGGCCCGACGAACTGACCGGGCAGATTGACGAAGGCGAGGCCGAGCAGGGCGCTGGGAATCCAGGCGCCCATGCCGCGCCAGTTCCAGCCATGGTGGAACCAGTAGCGGCCACCCTGCTCGCCGCGGGTGAACACCTGCAGATCGTCCGGGCAATAGAAGCCGCGGCGGACCACCAGCCCGAGGATCATGATCACCATCCAGGGGCTGGTGCAGGTCACGATCAGCACGGCAAAGGTGGAGACGCTCTGCACCAGGTTGAAGCTGAAGCGCCCGATGAAGATGAAGGCGATGGCCGCCAGCCCGATCAGCAGGGTCGCCCGTACCCGGGTCAGCAGCCGGGGTAGCACGCTGGAGAGATCCAGGCCGGTGCCATAGAGCGCGGTGGTGCCGGTGGACAGGCCACCGATGATCGCCAGCAGGCATACCGGCAGGAAGTACCAGGTGGGCGCGATGGCCAGCAGACCGCCCACATAGTTGTTTTGCGCGATGTAGTCGGGTGCCCTGGTCGCCACCAGCGAGGCGGTGGCCAGGCCGAATAGGAAGGGGATCAGGGTGGCGGTCTGGGCCGCGATCACCGCCAGCAGGATGCGCAGGCGGGGCGTCTGCCGCGGAATGTAGCGCGACCAGTCGCCGAGAAAGGCGCCAAAGGACACCGGATTGCTCATGGCCACCAGGGCCGCGCCGACAAAGGCTGCCCAGAAGCCCGGCTGACCCGCTTGCAGGGTGCCGGCGTAACCGGCGTCGAAACTGCCGGCGAAGGCCGGGATGCCGAGCAGGAACAGCAGGCTGGCACTGACCACGGCGATCTTGTTGACCCACAGCATGAAGCGAAAGCCATAGAGGCACACCGTCAGCACCAGCACGGCGAACAGCCCGTAGGCCAGCCCCAGGCTGAGCGCGTTCTCCGGCAGTCCGACCAGGCGCTGGGCACCGCCCACCAGGGCATCGCCGGAACTCCAGACCGACAGCGAAAAGAAGGCGATGGCGGTCAGCAGCGAGAGAAAGGAGCCGACGATACGGCCGTGGACGCCGAAATGGGCACCGGAGGAGACGGCGTTGTTGGTGCCGTTGAGCGCGCCGAACAGCCCCATGGGCGCGAGGATCAGGGCGCCACACAGGACCCCGCTCGCAATGGCCAGCACCCCGGCCTGGAAGGACAGGCCGAACAGGATCGGAAAGCTGCCGAGCACGGCGGTGGCGAAGGTGTTGGCCCCGCCAAAGATCAGGCGGAACAGGTCGAAGGGGGTGGCATGGCGTTCGTGGTCGGGAATCTGCTCGACGCCAAAGGTTTCGATACGGGTGATGCCGTCATGATGGTCCATGGATGACGCCTCGACACGGTTATACGCAGGCCGGACCCGCGTTCTTGTTGTCGGCGGACCAGGCGGTCCGCCGGTGTTCGGCAGCGAAAAGACAGCGGGTGGGCGACCGTCATGGCGGGTCGCCGCACCTTGGAGCGTCAGCGGTAGGCCACCCCCGGCAGCACGCAGAGCATCTCGTAGAGCAGGTTGGCGCCGAGCAGCGCGGTATTGCCGGTGGTGTCATAGGGCGGCGAGACCTCGACCAGGTCGCAGCCCACCAGCTCGAGGCCACGGCAGCCGCGGATGATCTCCAGCGCCTGGATGGTGGTCAGGCCGCCGATCTCCGGCGTGCCGGTCCCTGGCGCCCAGGCCGGGTCGATGCTGTCGATGTCATAGGACAGATACACCGGTCCGCCCCCGACTCGCTCGCGCACCTCGGCCATCAGCGGCGTCAGCGATCTGTGCCAGCATTCCTCGGCCTGCACCACCCGAAAGCCCTGCTCGCGGCACCAGTCGAAATCGTCGGCGGCGTAGCCCTGGGCGCGCAGGCCGATCTGCACCACCCGGTCGCAGTCGAGCAGGCCTTCCTCCACCGCGCGGCGGAAGGTGGTGCCATGGGCGATCTTCTCGCCGAACATGTGCTCGTTGACGTCGGCGTGGGCATCCACGTGCACCAGACCGATCTTGCCGTACTTCTTCTTCATGGCGCGCAGGATCGGCAGGGTCAGGGTGTGATCGCCGCCCAGGGTGAGGGGGATGACATCGTGCTCCAGCACCTGGTCGTAATGCGCCTCGATCAGGCGCACCGTATCGAGCAGATTGAAGGTATTGATGGCCACATCGCCCAGGTCGGCGACACTCAGGGAATCGAAGGGCGCCGCGCCGGTGGCCATGTTGTAGGGCCGGATCATCACCGATTCGCTGCGCAGCTGGCGCGGACCGAAGCGGGTGCCGGAGCGCAGCGAGGTGCCGATGTCCAGCGGGATGCCGATGAAGGCGGCATCGAGGCCTTGAGGGGAGGCAAGGTGGGGCAGTCGCAGCATGCTGGCGATGCCGCCGAAACGGGGCATCTCGTTGCCGCCCAGCGGCTGGTGCAGGATCTTTTCCACGGGTCATCCTCGTCGTAGTGATGTCCCGATTGTGCAAAGCCGATGGCGGCTGAAGAATCGGCCCGGGCAAAAAATCACTTCAGAGATTTCTGAACTAATGGCTAGACTGCCGGGCTGCGTCCACCGGAGTCCGCCATGGCCAATGCCCTCCACGACATCCGCCTGCTCAAGCTGTTCGCCTGCGTGGTCCGCCACCAGGGGTTCGCCGCGGCGCAGCAGGAATTGAACCTGTCCACCTCGGCCATCAGCACCTACATGAGCCAGCTGGAGGGTCAGCTCGGCGTCACCCTCTGTCATCGCGGCCGGGGCGGTTTCGCCCTGACCAGCAAGGGTGAACTCTTCCATCAGGAAACCCTGCGCATCCTGGGCGAGATCGAGGGCTTCGAACGCTATGCCACCACCCTCAGGGGCGAACTGAGCGGCACCCTCAACCTCGGCGTGCTGGATTCGCTGTCCAGCGAACCGGCATTGCCGCTGGCTCAGGCGATCGGCCGCTATACCCATGACTATCCCGGCGTGCATCTGCACCTGGCCGTGACCAGCCCCTATGAATTGCAGCTCGGCGTCCTGGAAGGACGGCTGGATCTCGCCGTGGGCGCCTTTTCCGCCCGTATGAACGGGGTGGTCTACCAGCCGCTGTATCGCGAGCAGCACTGGCTGTATTGCAGCGATCGGCATCCACTGTTCCAGGAGCGGCGCATCCCGGCCGAGATGATCACCCGCCAGCGGATGGTGCGACGCGGCTATTGGAGTCAGGCGGAGTTGGCTCGCCATGGCTTCAAGGAAAGCGCCGCCACCGTGGAAAGCATGGAAGCGCAGTTGATCCTCATTCTCTCGGGTGCCTATATCGGCTATCTCCCGGAGCACTATGTCCACGCCTGGGTCGACCAGGGACGGCTCAAGGCCCTGCAACCGGCCACCTTCGGCTATCAGGCGCCGTTCTCCCTCATCAGCCGTCGAGGGCGCGGAAAGGAGCCGCTTATCCAGAGTTTTCAGCGCATCCTTAAAGCCCAGATGCAACATGCCGATAGCTAGTATGACGATAACCAAATGGTTACCGTCGGCGCCTGTGACGGCAGTTGGCCACCATTGAACTGGTTGATGTCGCACGGAGTAGATAACCCGCTAGATAAGGCACCCGCATGCGCACGAATTTGCCGGTCACCCAGCAAGGCCGTACCTTCAAGGAAGAGGAACGACTCATCTCCACCACTGACCTGCAGGGGAACATCACCTACTGCAACGAGGCCTTCATCGCCATCAGTGGCTATACCCGGGAGGAGCTGATCGGCAGTCCGCACAATCTGGTGCGTCATCCCGACATGCCGCCGCCGGTGTTCGGCCACATGTGGGCGACCCTCAAGGAGGGCAAGCCGTGGATGGGCATCGTCAAGAATCGCTGCAAGAACGGTGATTTCTACTGGGTGAGCGCCTATGTCACCCCGATCCTCGAGCAGGGCCGGGTGATCGGTTACGAATCCGTGCGTTCGCTGCCCAGCGCCAGCGAAGTCCGTCGCGCCGGCGAACTCTATGCCCGCATCAATGCCGGCAAGGCCCCCGTGCCCATGACTCGCCGCCTGGGCAGCGCCATCGCCGCCTGCTGGTCGACGGTGGCAGCCACTGGCGTCATCCTCGGCGGCCACTTCCTGCTTGATGACACGTCTCAGGCGGTCCTCATCGTCGCGGCGCTGCTGGGTATCAGTGGCCATCAGCTGTATCGCCAACGCGCCAGCATCGAGCGCATCCTCGCCGATCATCCAAAGATGTTTTCCAGTGCCGTGGTCGCCCCGACCTACAGCGACCAGTGCGGCGCCCCGGCCCGCCTGGACCTGGCGCTGCACAGCGAAGCCGCGCGACTGCAGACGGCCCTGACCCGCCTGGCCGATGTCGGCGACAGCGTGCGCCTGAAGGCCCGCGAATCCTCCCAACTGGCCCAGTCCGAGGCCGAATTGCTGGATCAGCAGCGCCATGAGACCGACCAGTCCGCCGCTGCCATCACCCAGATGACTTCCACCATCCACGAGGTCTCGCAGAACGTCCAGGAGACCGCCCAGGCCGCCGCCAATGCCGAGAGCCTGGTGCATTCCGGGCGGGACAAGGCCGAAGAGAGCCTGACGTCCATGCGCGAACTCGGCGCGGCGGTCAGCGACATCGGTCAGGCCGTTGGCGAGCTGGCGAACTCGACCCAGAGCATCGGCAGCGTTGCCGACGTCATCACCGCCATCGCCGAACAGACCAACCTGCTGGCGCTCAACGCCGCCATCGAGGCCGCCCGCGCCGGCGAAGCCGGTCGTGGTTTCGCCGTGGTGGCCGACGAGGTCCGCTCGC
Source organism: Pseudomonas oryzihabitans NBRC 102199 (assembly GCF_000730625.1). Lineage (GTDB taxonomy): Bacteria > Pseudomonadota > Gammaproteobacteria > Pseudomonadales > Pseudomonadaceae > Chryseomonas > Chryseomonas oryzihabitans. The sequence goes on from NZ_BBIT01000011.1 coordinate 32,033, forward strand.
TGGCCTCGCGCACCCGCGAATCCACCGAACAGATCCACCAGATCATCGCCAATCTGCAGGCCAATGCCGACCGCGCCGTGGCCACCGCCAGTCGTGGCGAAGAGACCTCGCGCCAGAGCGAACGTCACTCGGCAGCGGTACGCGAATCCCTGGAAGGCATCAGTGCCTCGGTCAGCCTCATCACCGCCATGAGCCAGCAAATGGCCACCGCGGTGGAAGAGCAGAGTCACGTGTCCGAGGACATCAACCGCCAGATCAGCCGCATCGCCGATCTCTCCGACCACAGCTCGGCCCAGGCCCGTCGTGGCTCGGAACTGAGTCGCGAACTGGAAGGCATGGCCGACTACCTGCACGATCTCACCGCGCGCTTCAATCGCTAGGGCGGAGCAGGGCGGCGGCGATCCGGTATGATCGCCGCCCCGATTCGCTCCGGAAGCCCTGATGTCCCGTCCCGCCTGCGCCCGCTGCCAGCGTCCCCTGTCGCTCTGCCTGTGCGCGCTGATTCCTGCCCTGGCCAGTCGCACCCGGGTGCTGCTGCTGCAGCATCCCAGCGAGCGGCGCCATCCGCTCAACACGGCGCGCCTGGCCGCCCTGGGGCTCGACAATGCGCAGCTGGAGATTGGCGAGTCCTTTCCCGACCTGCCGCTCTGGCTCGCTGACCATGACGCCTGGCTGCTGTTTCCCGGACCCGAGGCGGTCACGGTCGATCTGTTGCCGCCTGCTGCCGTGACCAAAGCGCCACGGCTGCTGGTGATTCCCGACGGCACCTGGCGCAAGGCGCGCTTGCTGCTGCACGCCAATCCGCTGCTGGCGGCCCTGCCCAGGCTTACCCTGCCGCCTGGCGCACCCTCGCGCTATCGGGTGCGCAAGGCCCCGGCGCCGGATGCGCTGTCGACGGTGGAGGCCGTGGTCGCGGCGTTGAATGCGCTGGAGGCGCCGCGCCGCTTCGATGCCTTGCTGGCACCCTTCGAGGCGCTGATCGACGGCCAGATCGCCGCCATGGGGCCGGAAACCTTTGCACGCAATCATGGCGGCGCAGAGCCGCGCGACTGAGGGAATTACCCGGGTGCCGGACCACTCTACCTAGAGAGAGTCAGCAGAGGAGTCACCCCATGTCCCGCTTCCCGATCCGCCAGCACGACGAATTCGCCAGCCTTGCCATGCCCCGCGCTGGCGGTGAACCCGATCAGCCCGATCCGGCGCCCATCCAGCCCAGCGAGCCGGGCGAGCCCACCGTCCCCGATCAGGCACCGCCGACCCCCATGGCCAGAGCCGCCTGAGCGCCGCTGCGTTTCCCATGAAAAAAGGGCGATCATCACTGATCGCCCTTTTTTCACGCCGGTCGCGCGGCTAGCGCCGGGTCTTCTGCCGGAGCAGGTAGACCGTCACCGCCGCGCAGCTGGTGAAGGCCGCTACCCGTGCCCAGACGTAGGGCACCAGCCAGCAGGAAAAGCCCACGCTGATCCACATGGCGACGATGGCGTAGACCTTGCCCTTGAGCGGGATGCCTTCGCCTTCCAGATAGGGCTTGACCCATGGCCCCAGCCATTTGTGGTTGATCAGCCACAGATAGAAGCGCTCCGAACTGCGCATGAAGCAGGCCGCGGCCAGGAGCAGGAAGGGCGTGGTGGGCAGCAAGGGCAGAAAGGCGCCGATGATGCCCAGGGCCACGCTGAGCCAGCCGAGGCCCAGCAGCAGGTAGCGGACCCAGCCCTTGCGCTGGCGGGGTCTGGGGGTGGCCTCGTCCATCGCTCAGTGACGCGGCTTGAGCAGCGCCGGCTTTTCTTCGGGGGAATGGCAGAGCAGGAACAGCTGGGTCAGCAATTCCGGGATCTGCACCATCATGTCGGCGACCAGGCGACGGTCCTGGGCGATTTCGGAGAACTCCGGCTGTTCGTCGAACAGACCCGAACCCACCATGATCGGCAGCAGCAGCTCGCTGACCTCGTCTTCGGCGTCTTCGAACCACACGGCTTCGCGCAGGAACACGCCTTCCATGAAGCCGATGCACCAGCCGCGCAGTTCGGAGTCGTCCGGCTCGGGGCCGAGATCCAGGTCGCAGGGCAGGTCCAGCTCTTCGTCACTGCCCAGCACGCGTAGGATATGCGCCTTGAGCTGCACCAGGGAGCGCTCGATCTCCTCCTGCTGGGCGGCGTCGCGATACTGCGGCGGCTCGGCGAAGAGGGCGTCGATCCACTCGCGTTCGGGAACCTCTTCCGGGCAGATGGACAGGGCGGTCAGGTAGCCATGGGCGGCTACGTAGTCGAGCGCTTCTTCGTGCAGATCGTCTGCATCGAGAAAATCGCGCAGACGGGTCAATTGTTCGGCGAAGGACATCGGCTACTTACCTCGGAAAGGATTCGAAAGGGCAGAACGGCCGGAATTGTAGACGAGCGCCCCGGTCACGTCGAACCTGACGGCCCGGCGCCGGCCGACGGAAAAGCACCGCCGCAGCGACCTCGGCATCCGTATAATGGCCGTTCCATTCGAGGAGGCTTCATGTCAGAACCTGCGCTGCGCATCCTTAAAGACGTCTTTGGCTACGACGCGTTCCGTGGCAACCAGGCCCGGATCATCGAGCGCGTGGCCAGCGGTGGCGATGCGCTGGTGCTGATGCCCACGGGCGGCGGCAAGTCCCTGTGCTACCAGGTGCCGGCCCTGCTGCGGCCCGGCGTGGCCGTGGTGGTCTCGCCGCTGATCGCGCTGATGGACGACCAGGTCGCCACCCTGCTGGAACTGGGCGTGTCGGCGACCGCGCTCAACTCCACCATGACCGGCGAACAGCAAAGAGCCGTCGCTGCGCAGCTGGAGCGCGGCGAGATCAAGCTGCTTTATCTCGCACCCGAGCGCCTGGTCCAGCCGCGCATGCTGGATTTCCTCAAGCGCCTGCCGATCGCCCTGTTCGCCATCGACGAAGCCCACTGCGTGTCCCAGTGGGGCCATGACTTCCGCCCGGAATACATGCAGCTCGGTCAGCTGGCCGAACACTTTCCCGGCGTGCCGCGCCTGGCGCTCACCGCCACCGCGGATTCCCGTACCCGCGAAGAGATGGCCAGCCGCCTGCACCTGGAGCAGGCCGAGCGCTTTCTCTCCAGCTTCGACCGACCCAACATCTTCTATCGCATCGTGCCCAAGGAGTCGCCACGCAAGCAGCTGCTGGCCTTTCTGGCCGAGCGTCGCGGCGATGCCGGCATCGTCTACTGCATGTCGCGCAAGAAGGTGGAGGAGGTGGCCGAGCAGCTCAGCAACCAGGGTTTTCCGGCCTTGCCCTATCACGCCGGCCTGCCCAATGACGTGCGCGCCGCCAACCAGAAGCGTTTCCTCAACGAGGAAGGGCTGATCATGGTCGCCACCATCGCCTTCGGCATGGGCATCGACAAGCCCAACGTGCGCTTCGTTGCCCACCTCGATCTGCCCAAGAGCCTGGAAGCCTACTACCAGGAAACCGGGCGTGCCGGCCGTGACGGCCTGCCGGCCGACGCCTGGATGGCCTACGGCCTGCAGGACGTGCTGCTGCTGCGGCAAATGATGCAGAACTCCGAAGGCGACGAGCGCCACAAACGCATCGAGCGGCACAAGCTCGAAGCCATGCTGGCATTGTGCGAAGAAACCCGCTGCCGGCGCCAGGTGCTGTTGGCCTATTTCGACGAGCACCTGCCCCAGCCCTGCGGCCATTGCGACAACTGCATCGACACCGTGGAGACCTGGGACGCCACCGAACCGGCGCGCCAGGCGCTGTCGGCCATCTACCGCAGCGGTCAGCGCTATGGGGTAGGGCACCTGGTCGACATCCTGCTCGGTCGGGAAACCGAAAAGATCGTGAGCCTCGGCCATCAGCGCCTGGCCGTGTTCGGCCTGGGCAAGGCCCGCGGCGAAGACGAATGGCGCACCCTGTTCCGCCAGCTGGTCGCCCGTGGCCTGGCCGAGGTGGATGTCGACGGGTTCGGCGGCCTGCGCCTGACCGAAAGCTGCCGCCCCCTGCTGCGCGGCGAAGTGCGCATCGAATTGCGCCGTGATCCCAAGCCCCAGCGCGGGCGGGGCAGCAGTGGCAGTGGTTCGGCCAGTGCCGCCAGCCAGTTGGTGCGCGCCGACGAACGCGAACTCTGGGAGGTCTTGCGCACCCTGAGACGCAAGCTGGCCGAGGAGCACTCGGTGCCGCCCTATGTGATCTTCCCCGACGCCACCCTGCTGGAGATGCTGCGCAGCCAGCCGCGCTCGCTGGACGAGATGAGCCGGGTCAGCGGCGTGGGCGCGCGCAAGCTGGAGCGCTATGGCCAGGCCTTTCTCGACGCGCTCAATGACGGCGACGCCGCGCCCGCGCCGGTCGCCGACGTGCGCCACGAGGTGCTGACCCTGGTACGCGCCGGGATGACGCCCGAGCAGGCGGCGCGCCAGCTCAATTGCTCGGAAAAGAATGTCTATGCACTATTGGCCGAGGCCATCGCCGGGCAGCAGATCGCCCTGGAGCAGGCCCTGGACCTGCCAGAGGATCTGCTGGCGGAAATCCAGGATGCCTTCCTCGAAGATGAGGGCGAATTGCCGCCGGTAGCCCAGGTCGCCGCGCGCTTCGAAGGGCGGGTGGCGGCGGGTGCGCTGTACTGCGTGCGGGCAGCCCTGCAGGCGGAATTGGCGGACTAGCGAGGCGCGGCGGTTGCCCCGCCATGCCGGTAAACAGAATAATGAGAAAATCCAAGTACAAGGTTTAGCCTGAATGACCCCTACCGATCCACACCTGTTTGGCCGCCAGATCTTCCACGTGTCCCGTGCCTGGCGCGCCGAGCTCGACCGGCGCCTGAGTCATCTGGGGCTGTCTCAGGCGCGTTGGCAGGTATTGCTGAACCTGGCGCGGATGAAGGGCGTCCAGCCCACCCAGCGTGAGCTCGCCCAGAGCATCAGCATCGAGGGGCCGACCCTGGCACGGCTGCTGGACGGTCTGGAAAAGCAGGGGCTGGTCAAGCGCCTGGCGGTTACCGAGGACCGGCGTGCCAAGCGCATCATGCTGACCCAGGAGGCCGGTCCGCTGATCGAGAAGATCGAGACCATCGCCGAAGCCCTGCGCAAGGAGCTGCTCAGCGGCCTGGACGACGAAGAGATCGCCATCTGCCAACAGGTACACCAGCGCGTCCTGGCCAATCTCGAGCGCGGTTGACTGCCGTCTGGCGGCTTGCCCCGCGCGGGTAGCGCCCCCCGCCGTCAACACCCGCTTCGGCCGAGGCGTCTGGGTCGCCTATCGCGCCCAGTCGCCTTCGCGGTGGGCTTTTCGGCGCGTGCGGCCATCGGTTTGCCGTCTGTCGGTATCGATGCTACGTTCCAGCGTAGCGGAGGCGATTTTTGTGAGCCACCGCGCTAAAACACCGGTTTACTCGAATACCTGACGCAGCGGTATCCATGGTCGCGAAACGCCGTCCCCTTGCCTTTGTCATCCTGTCGGCCGCCGCGCTGACCACTCTTCCTCAAGCGGCGCTCGCGCTCGGCCTGGGGGGCATCACCCTGCAGTCCGCTCTGAACGAGCCCCTGCGCGCGCGGATCGAGCTGGTCAATATCGGCGATGCCGATGCCGGGGACTTCCGCATCCACCTGGCGGCGAACGAGGCGTTCGCCCAGGCTGGCGTGGACCGCACCCAGTTCCTCGATGACCTGGTATTCACCCCGCACCTGCGCACGGCGGCCGGCAGCTACATCGAGGTCACCTCGCGCCGCTCGCTGGTCGAGCCCTATCTCGGCTTCATCGTTCAGCTGGAACAGCCAGGCGGCAAGCAGCTGCGCGAATTCACCCTGCTGGTGGATCCCCCGCGCAGCGGTGGCGCCCCTACCAGCGTCGCCAGTACGGCGCCGGCGCGGGTCCAGGCTGCACCCGCGCGCGCCGCCGCTGCGGCCCCCGCCACGGGCTCGATGGCTCGACAAGCCGTTTCGGCGCCGCGCCAGGGGCTGGCACCTTCGCCGGATCTGGCTGCCGGGGAAGGCGTCTACCAGACGCGTCCCAAGGACACCCTCTGGAGCATTTCCAAGCGCCTGGGGCCCATGGCGAACCGGTCGGCGGAGCAGCTCATGGCCGATCTGTTCGCGCTCAATCCGGCGTCCTTCGCCAACAACGATCCCGGGCGACTCAAGGCGGGGCAGCGCCTGCGGCTACCGGTGGGGGTCAGCGAGCCTGCGCCGCGGCAACCCGTGGTGGCCAAGACCGCCCCATCGCCGGCGCCCACCCCGGTGCCCGCGGCACCGGTCGCCGCCGCGCCGGTGCTGGCACCTGCACCCGCGGCCTCGGCAGCCGCACCAGCGCCCGTCGCGGCCCCAGCCCCGGCAAGCGAAGGGGCGGCGCCACCCGTAACGGCGCCGCAGCCCGCCGCAAGCCCTGCCGAGGACACCAAGCCGCTGCTGGTGACCCAGGACCTGGGTCGGCAGGTCGGCGATCTGGAGGGTCAGCTCACCCAGCTGCAGGAGCGCTACGACGCGCTGCTGGCGCAGAAAGAGGCGATGATCGAACAGCTTCAGCAGGACCGTGACGGTCTGCAGCAGCAGTTGAAGCAGGCGCGTTCGGTGGCCCTGGCCGCGCCGACGCCGGTAGGCACCCCCGCGGCACCTGCAACGCCAGCGCCGCAGGCGGCACCCGTTGTGGGTTCCACGTCCGACAGCGCCGACGAAGGCCTGCTGTCCCTGCGCTCGCTGTTGCTGGCTGGCGCCGCGGCCATTCTGGCCCTGGCCGGGGTGCTCTGGTGGCGTCGGCGCCAGGCCGAAGAGGCTGCTGTCGACGTGGAGGACGAGGTCGAGCAGCTCGACAGGGCGGAGCCCCTGCCCGAGCCCGTTCTGGCCGCTACCCAGCCGGTGCCTGCCAAGGCCAGGCCGGCGACCGTCGCCAGCCCGGCGCCGGTCGACGATCATGCCGGTCGTGCGGAGATCTACATCGCCTATGGCCGTTACGGCCAGGCGCGAGAAGTGCTGGAAAGCGGTCTCGCCGAAGACGATCGGCGGCAGGATCTGCGGCTGCTGCTGCTCCGGGTACTGGCCACCCTGGGCGAGGCCCAGGCGTTCCGGCAGCACGAACAGCGCTTTCTCGCGCTGGGCGGCGTGGCGGCGAGCCTGGCAGTGCTGCATGCCCAGTTTCCCGGGATGTCCGCCGAACCGGTGGACCCCCTGCTGGAAGATGATCTGGACCTCGACCTGCCGGCGTTCGACGCGCCAGCGAGCGAGTGGTCGGCGGAATTGCAATTCGCCGAGCCGGCGGCGCCTGCCCCGGTGACCGAAGAGCACTATGACCTGGATCTGGCCGACCTCAGTCTCGATGAGGCCATTGCCCTGACCGAGGAGCTGGATGCCGATTCCGGGTGGAAGCAGGTCGATGCCCTGGAGGTCAGCCTCGAGGACGACTTCCCCGAAGGCCTGGGCGAGTTGCCGGCGGTCATGGAGCTGGACCTGAGTCTCGACGAGCACTTCATGGCCGACACCATCGCCCGGCGGTTCGCCGAGGCCGAGGCCTGTCTCGACCAGGGCGACGTCCAGCACGCGACCTCGTTGCTGCAGGAGATCGTCAGCGAGGGCAGCGACAGTCAGCGCGAGCGGGCCGAGATCCTGCTGTCCCGCATCGCCTGATCAGAAGCTGTTGCCCAGGTTGATGTAGAAGGCGTGCTCGCCCTGGTCGCTCAGGCCATAGGTGAACTTGAGCGGCCCCAGTGGCGTATCCAGGCCGAGGAACAGGCTGGCTGCGCTGATGTTGCCGCTGTCGTAGTCGTCGTCGCGGTTCCAGATCCGCCCCTGCTCCAGGCTGCCACCCAGGTACACCGGGGTGTCCAGTGGGAACAGCGAGCGTTGCGTGAGCTGGTGGTAATAGATCAGCCGCGCCAGACCGTAGTTCTGCCCGGACAGGGCGTCCTGCCGATAGCCCGAGAGCTGCCAGGCTCCGCCCAGCAGGAAGCTGCTGGTCACCACATTGGTGTCGCTGTCGGTCGATAGGGTGCGGCCCAGACCGCCACCCAGCACGAAGGTGTTGTAGCCGTAGCTGAGCGCCTTGTTCAGGTGCAGATCCAGCTGACGATATCGCGAATCCGAGCCCAGGCTCGGATCGAATTGCTTGAGCGTCAAGGCCAGGTCCTGGCCCTCGCGCGGGAAGTTCACGTCGTCCAGATCGTCCAGCGAATAGCGCAATACGTAGAAGCCTTCGGTAAAGGACTCCTCGGGTGTCTCTCGCGGGCCGACGTGCACCTTGGTGCTGCCCCAGTCGTGGCCGATGCCCAGGCGTATCTCGGCCTTGTTGCCGATCTGCCTACCCACGTTCAGGCCGAAGCCATAGCGTTCGCGGCGGTATTCGGCGATGGGGTCGTTGCGTTCCAGCTGTTCGATGTTGCGCGCCTCGCCGCCGATATAGGGGGCGATGAAATAGCGTGAGCCGACGTCCAGCGGCTGGTAGAACTCGCTGTAGAGCTCCTGGTGATCGCCGATCTGCACCCGCGTCAGCCATTCGCCACCCAGGCGATTGAGGCCATTGATGCGATAGCTGGCACCGAAGTTGAAGGCGCTGTCGCCTCGCAGGTCATCCGACAGATTCAGGCCCAGCCGCAGGAAGTCCGTGCCGCTGCGCTTGCCGCGGGCGTAGATCACCAGCACGTTGTCACCGGGGCCATCCCGGCGGATGCGGTATTCCACCTGGTCGAAGTAGTCCAGGCCATAGAGGGTGCTCATGTCATCCTGCAGGCGCTCGACATTGAGCGGTTCGCCCAGGCGCTGGCGGATGTAGTGGCGGATGACCTCGTCCTCGACCTTGGAATCGTTTTCGATGCGGATGGCGTCGATGACCGGGGTGCGGCTGCTAGGTGCACGCGCGGCCGCCACCGCGGTGGTGCGTTCGTTCTTCGCGTCCTTGCGCAGCACCGCGAGCTCGCCGGCCATGGCCATCGTCGCCCGGTAGCCCGCATCGATCAGCGCCTTGACCTCGCTGAAGTCGGCGCTGGTATAGCTGGCCAGCGGCGGCTGGATCAGCAGGTCCTGCTTGCCCAGGGTCGCCAGTTGCGCCTGGGAGTTGTTGCGGGTCATCAGGGTGGTGGACTGATTGAGCACGTCCAGCACCGTGGTCAGGTCCTTGCGCTTGAGCAGCGCGGTGCCGATGTCGACCACCACCACCCGCTGCGCGCCCATGTCCCGCGCCACGTCGATGGGGATGTTGTCGACCATGCCGCCGTCCACCAGCAGCCGACCGTCGATCTCCACCGGGGCGAACACCGCCGGAATCGACATGCTGGCGCGGATGGCCCGGGGCAGGTGGCCGTGGTCGAACACCACCTTCTCGCCGGTGGTGATGTCCGTGGCCACGGCGCGGAAGGGGATGGCCAACTGGTTGAAATCCCGGGTGTCGCTGGTATGCACGAACAGCTTTTCCAGCATCATCCCCAGGTTCTGGCCCTGGATCACCCCGATCGGCAGGCCCAGGGTGCCATCGTCGCGAAAGCTCAGCTTCTGCTTGACCAGGAAATCGCGGTCATCCTGCTTGCGCCTGAAGGGCACGTCCTTGCGTGGCGGCTGGTCGGAAAGCACCTGGCCCCAATCCATGTCCAGCGCGATGCGTTCCAGTTCCTCGGCGCTGTAGCCGGCGGCATAGAGACCACCGATCACCGCGCCCATGCTGGTGCCGGCGATGGCGTCGACCTGGATGCCCTGTTCCTCCAGCGCCTTGAGCACGCCGATATGCGCCAGCCCCCGGGCCGCGCCGCCGGACAGCACCAGTCCCACCTTGGGCGGTGGCGCACCCCAGGCCAGGGCGGACAGCAGAAGGCAGACTACGGGCAGCAACAGGCGCATAGGACGGACCACATGGCGGACGGGATCGAGGGCTGCGTATTATAGGGAGCCCAGGCCTTGCGAGGTGTACCGTGGCGAACGCCAAACCTGTCATCACCATCCATTACTGCACCCAGTGCCAATGGCTGCTGCGCTCGGGGTGGCTGGCTCAGGAGCTGCTCAGCACCTTTGGTACCGATCTGGGTGGGGTGACGCTGCTACCGGGGACCGGTGGTGTGTTCGAGATCGCCTGTGGCGGGGAGGTGCTCTGGGAGCGCAAGCGGGATGGCGGCTTTCCCGATGCCAGAACGCTGAAGAACCGGGTCAGGGACCTGGTGTTTCCGGAGCGCGATCTGGGGCACGGCGAGGGACAGCGGCGCGAAGGCGGGGATGGCGCCCCCGAAGGGGCGTGAGATCAGGCTTCCGAGCTGACCGTATCCCGTACATCGAGGGTATTGGTGACTGGCGCTGCGGCGGGTGCGCTCACTTCGGCCGCGCGAATCTCGACGGCGTGCAGGCCCTTGGGACCCTGAACGATGTTGAAGTTGACCGCCTGGCCCGCCTTGAGTGTGCGGTAACCGTCCATCTGAATGGCCGAGTAATGAGCGAATAGGTCTTCATCACTGTTATCTGCAACGATGAAGCCATATCCTTTGGCGTTGTTGAACCATTTGACCTTGCCACTGAGCATACCGGCTCCCTCTGCAAAGGACTCCAAGCCTGGAGTATCATTCGACTACAGTTCCAGTGAATCCACACAGACGCCACTACAACGGAACCCTTGGTACCTCGTCGGGTACAGGATGTTTGTAACACCCTTTCAGTCTTAGTCAAGGCAAGGCACTAGGCGGCTGAGACGTGGATCAAGCTCTTTTTTTCCTGCTATTCATCCCGTAATTCGGAATCGATCAGAATGCGTGTAATCGACCCCATCCGACTGGCGGCGGACGACAACGAACATCAGGACGGCGACAACGGTGGCCTGGCGGTGCAGGAAGCCAAACCTGCACTAAAACGGCCAGCCAGATATCGCGTTCTGATGTATAACGATGACTACACCCCGATGGAGTTCGTCGTCGAGGTGCTGGAACGCTACTTCAGCATGAACCGCGAAGCGGCTACCCAGGTGATGCTCACTGTGCATACTCAGGGAAAGGCGGTCTGCGGAACATTTACTCGCGATGTCGCTGAAACCAAGGCCATGCAAGTCAATCAATATGCGAGGGAGTGCAACCACCCGCTGCTGTGTGAAATCGAAATCGAAAGTTAGATCTGTGCTGCTTGGGCTACTGTGCTGCTTGGGCTATGAGGTGAAGCTATGTTGAATCGTGAGCTCGAAGTCACCCTGAATCTCGCCTTCAAGGAGGCGAGGACGAAGCGTCATGAATTCATGACCGTTGAGCACCTCCTGCTGGCGCTGCTGGACAACGAAGCGGCCGCCACCGTGTTGAGAGCCTGCGGCGCCAACATCGATCGCCTGCGTCGCGATCTGTTGGAATTCATAGATTCCACCACGCCCCTGATTCCACAGCAGGATGACGAGCGCGAAACGCAACCGACGCTGGGCTTCCAGCGGGTCCTGCAGCGTGCGGTCTTCCACGTGCAGAGCTCGGGCAAGCGCGAAGTGACCGGGGCCAACGTCCTGGTCGCCATCTTCAGCGAACAGGAAAGCCAGGCGGTGTTCCTGCTCAAGCAGCAGAGCGTGGCGCGGATCGACGTGGTCAACTTCATCGCCCACGGCATCTCCAAGGTGCCCGGCGCCGCCCCTGAAGCCGAGCAGGATCAGGACGCCGCCGAGGAGGAGGGTGCCGAACCCAGTTCCTCCAACAATCCGCTCGAAGCCTACGCCAGCAACCTCAACGAGCAGGCGCGGCAGGGCCGCATCGACCCGCTGGTCGGCCGCGAGCACGAAGTCGAGCGCGTTGCCCAGATCCTCGCCCGGCGTCGCAAGAACAATCCGCTGCTGGTGGGTGAGGCCGGGGTCGGCAAGACCGCCATCGCCGAAGGCCTGGCCAAGCGCATCGTCGACGGTCAGGTCCCCGACCTGCTGGCGGACAGCGTGGTCTACTCCCTGGACCTCGGTGCCCTGCTGGCCGGCACCAAGTACCGTGGCGACTTCGAGAAGAGATTCAAGGCCCTGCTGGCCGAGCTGAAGAAGCGGCCCCATGCCGTGCTCTTCATCGACGAGATCCACACCATCATCGGTGCCGGCGCGGCCTCGGGCGGAGTGATGGATGCCTCCAACCTGCTCAAGCCGCTGCTGTCCTCCGGTGAGATCCGCTGCATCGGCTCCACCACCTTCCAGGAATTCCGCGGCATCTTCGAAAAGGACCGGGCACTGGCTCGGCGCTTCCAGAAGGTCGACGTGGTCGAGCCCTCGGTGGACGATACCTACGGCATCCTGCGTGGCCTCAAGGGGCGCTTCGAGCAGCATCACCACATCGAGTACACCGATGAGGCGCTGCGTGCGGCAGCCGAGCTGGCCGCCCGCTACATCAACGACCGCCACATGCCTGACAAGGCCATCGACGTCATCGACGAAGCCGGCGCCTATCAGCGCCTGCAGCCCGAGGATCGTCGCGCCGAGCGCATCGACGTGCAGCAGGTCGAGGACATCGTCGCCAAGATCGCGCGGATTCCCCCCAAGACCGTCAACAGTTCCGACAAGGAGCTGCTCCGCAACCTGGAGCGTGACCTCAAGTTGACCGTGTTCGGTCAGGACCTGGCGATCGAATCCCTGTCCACCGCCATCAAGCTGTCCCGTGCCGGTCTGAAGTCGCCGGACAAGCCGGTCGGTTCCTTCCTCTTCGCCGGTCCCACCGGCGTGGGCAAGACCGAGGTGGCGCGGCAGCTGGCCAAGGCCATGGGTGTGGAGCTGGTGCGCTTCGACATGTCCGAGTACATGGAGCGGCATACCGTGTCCCGGCTGATCGGTGCGCCTCCCGGCTACGTCGGTTTCGACCAGGGTGGTCTGCTGACCGAGGCCATCACCAAGACGCCGCACTGCGTGCTCCTGCTCGACGAGATCGAGAAGGCCCACCCCGAGGTGTTCAACCTGCTCCTGCAGGTCATGGACCATGGCACCCTGACGGACAACAACGGTCGCAAGGCCGACTTCCGTAACGTGATCCTGATCCTGACCACCAACGCCGGTGCCGAAACCGCATCCCGTGCCTCCATCGGCTTCACGCTGCAGGATCACACCACGGATGCCATGGAAGTCATCAAGAAGAGCTTCACGCCAGAGTTCCGCAACCGTCTGGACACCATCATCCAGTTCGGCCGCCTGAGCACCGAAGTCATCAAGAGCATCGTCGACAAGTTCCTCACCGAACTGCAGGCGCAACTCGAGGACAAGCGTGTGCAGCTTGAGGTCAGCGATGCGGCCCGTGGCTGGCTGGCAGAGCGTGGCTATGACGTGCAGATGGGTGCTCGTCCCATGGCGCGCCTCATCCAGGACAAGATCAAGCGGCCGCTGGCCGAGCAGATCCTGTTTGGCGATCTGGCCGATCATGGCGGTATCGTGCACATCGATGCGGTGAACGACGAGCTGGAGTTCGAGTTCGAGACCACGGCCGAGCCTGCCTGAGGGCAGGTCGCGGTTTACAATCGCTCATGAAAAAGCCCGGCATCGCCGGGCTTTTTCATGAAAGGATTCGCTTAACGCGCGCGGTAGGTGATCCGGCCCTTGCTCAGATCGTAAGGCGTCAGCTCCACGCGAACCTTGTCCCCCGTCAGGATGCGGATGTAGTTCTTACGCATCTTTCCGGAGATGTGCGCGGTGACGACGTGCCCATTTTCCAACTCCACGCGAAACATGGTGTTGGGCAGGGTGTCGACGACAGTACCTTCCATTTCGAAGCTGTCTTCTTTCGACATATATAGAAAAGCCCTCGGTGACAAGATAGGCCCAGAGCAGTCCGGGCGAAAAAGGCCCATATTCTGACAGAAATTCAGAAAAAGCGCTATTTCGTCAGGCCAGGGCGACCCAGCGCTGATTGACGAAGAGCTCGATGGGGCGATACTCGGTCTTATAGGACATCTTGCGACACCCTTTGATCCAGTAACCGAGATAAACCGCATCCAGGCCGAGGCGCCGGGATTCCGCGATCTGCCAGAGGATGCCGAAGACGCCGAGGCTGCGCTTCTCCTCGCTGGGATCGTAGAAGGTATAGACGGCCGACATGCCGTTGGGCAGGACATCGGTGACGGCGATTCCGATCAGACGATCTTCCACCCGCATCTCATAGAAGAAGGCGTAGGGCAGGTTGCTGACCAGGAAGGTGGAGAACTGGCCGCGACTCGGCGGGAACATGTCGCCGTCGGCGTGCCGCTCGCTGATGTAGCGGGCGTACAGCTGATAGCGTTCTTCGGTGAAGCCCGGGTCGCAGCGGCTGACCTTGATGTCGAGGTTGCGCTTGAGGACGCGATTCTGCTTGCGGCTGGGGCGAAAGCGGGCGACGGGAATGCGGGCGGGGACACAGGCCTTGCACAGCTGGCAGTGAGGGCGATAGAGGTGGTCGCCACTGCGGCGGAAGCCCAGTTCGGACAACTCCGCGTAGATCTGGCCGTTCATGGGCTGCGAGGGGTCGAGAAACAGCGTGGTCGCCTGCTCGTTGGGCAGGTAACTGCAAGCGTGAGGCTGGGTTGCGTAGAACTTGAGTCTCGCCAGCTCGGTCATGTCGAACCTCTACATAAGCCTAGCCTGAGTGTAAGTCACCCGCAGGAGGTAGGCCAGGCGGCCATGCTGGCCTGATCCAGGTATTTGGCCAGGTATTCGGCAAAGCGTTCCCGAGAGAGACAGCTCGCGCCGAGACTCTGCAGATGTGCGGTTTGCATCTGGCAGTCGATCATCACGAAGCCCCAGGCCGCCAGGTCCCGGACCAGGGTCACGAAGCCGATCTTGGAGGCGTTGTCGACGTGGCTGAACATGGATTCGCCGAAGAACAGCTTGCCCATGGCGATGCCATAGAGGCCGCCGACGAGCTGGTTGTCGTCCCAGACCTCCACGGAGTGGGCCCAGCCCTGGGTGTGCAGTTGCTGGTATGCCTGACGCATCTCCGCGGTGATCCAGGTGCCGTCCGCATCGCGGCGCGGACCGGCGCAGGCTAGGATCACCCGCTCGAACGCCTGGTCGTAGGTGACCCGCAGCGGCGTCTTGCGCAGAGTCTTGGCCAGGCTGCGAGAGACGTGCAGATCCGGCGGAAAAAGCACCGTCCGCGGATCCGGCGACCACCAGAGCAGGGGCTGGCCGGCCTGGTACCAGGGAAAGCAGCCATGTCGATAGGCGCTGATCAGGCGCGCCGCACTCAGGTCGCCGCCGATGGCCAGCAGGCCGTTGGGTTCGCGTAGCGCCTGCTGCAGTGGCGGAAAGTCAGGGCTTTCGCGGGTCAGCCATTTCACCATGGTAGGGGAGGGCGCCTTCTGATGGGTGGAGCCGAAGCTGTGCCGCTTGTGCGTAACAAGCTCAAGAAATCGTCATAACTCTTTGTCAGGACAACGAAAGAATGCTCCAATGTTGTGCCTGAAGGCGGTTCCGGTACGGCCGGCCGCTATCGTGCCATGTTTCGCCGTGGGACTGTAGAAGCAGGGCCCGGGCGATCTAGAATGGCGCACTGTTTTTGATTCACGGTCACACGTTCCGTGTGCGGGAAAAGCGCGCTTGAAGCAATCCAGTTCTGTCAGCCACGTCAACCAATGGCGTGAGCATCTGCATTATCGTCTCAAGGAGGTGGTGCTCATCGCACTGGCCGCCTTGTGCCTGTATCTGCTCATGGCTCTGCTGAGCTACGACCCCTCAGATCCGGGCTGGACCCACACCAGTCGCATCGATCAGGTCCATAACACTGCGGGCCGCGCCGGCGCCTGGCTGGCCGACGTGCTGTTCATGGCCCTCGGCTATTTCGCCTTTGTGTTTCCCGTACTGCTCGCCGTCAAGACCTGGCAGATCTTCCGCAAGCGGCATCTGCCCTGGGAATGGAGCGGCTGGCTGTTTTCCTGGCGGCTGACCGGCCTGGTGCTGCTGGTGATCTCGGGTTCGGTACTGGCCTATATCCATTTCCATGCGGCTTCGGCGCTGCCGGCGTCCGCCGGCGGCGCGCTGGGCGAGAGCCTCGGGCAGCTGTCGGTCGCCGCCCTCAATGTCCAGGGCAGCACGCTGCTGTTCCTCGCGCTGTTCCTGCTGGGGCTCACCGTCTTCACCGACCTGTCCTGGTTCAAGGTGATGGATTTCACCGGCAAGGTCGTGCTCGATCTGCTGGATCTGGTGCAGGGTGGCTTCAGCCGCCTGGCCGGCGGTCGCCGTCAGGCTCCGGAGCTGGACCCCTTCGACGAGCCGGTGTCACCGCCGGTGGCCCGCAAGAGCAAGGCGCGTGACGTGCCGGTTCCGGTCGCCGACGAAGACCTCGACGACCTGCTCGACATCGCGCCCCCGCCACGGGTCGAGCGCGCCGCGCCGCGCATCGAGATGCCGGCGCCCAGTCGCTTCGTCGCCGAGCCGGCGGAGTCCGCACCAGTTGCAGCCGCACCCGTCGCGGCGGCTGCCAGCGTGGCCATGCCCAGCCCGCCGCCGCGCAAGGCTGCGCCGGCGCCAGCCCCTGCGCCTTATGCGCCGGCAGCCGCCGTCACCCGTGTCGATGCGGACCTGGAGGGCACCCTGCCGCCGCTATCGATCCTGGATCGCGCCGAAAAGAAACAGCAGAGCTACTCGCCGGAATTCCTCGAAAACATGTCGCGCCTGCTGGAGGTCAAGCTCAAGGAGTTCGGCGTCGAGGTGCTGGTGGAGAGCGTCCATCCCGGCCCGGTGATCACCCGCTTCGAGATTCAGCCGGCGGCCGGGGTCAAGGTCAGTCGCATCTCCAACCTGGCCAAGGACCTGGCGCGCTCCCTCGCCGTGTTCAGCGTCCGGGTGGTGGAAGTCATTCCCGGCAAGACCACCGTGGGTATCGAGATTCCCAACGAGGATCGCCAGATGGTGCGCTTCTCCGAGGTGCTCGAATCGCCCGAGTACGCGGCTGCCAAGTCGCCCGTCACCCTGGCCCTGGGTCACGACATCGGCGGCAAGCCGGTGATCACCGACCTGGCCAAGATGCCGCACCTGCTGGTCGCCGGTACCACCGGCTCCGGTAAGTCGGTGGGCGTGAACGCCATGCTGCTGTCGATCCTGTTCAAGTCCAGCCCGGAAGACGCGCGGCTGATCATGATTGATCCCAAGATGCTGGAGCTCTCGATCTACGAGGGCATTCCGCACCTGCTCTGTCCGGTGGTCACCGACATGAAGGAAGCCGCCAACGCCCTGCGCTGGAGCGTGGCGGAGATGGAGCGGCGCTACAAGCTGATGGCGGCCATGGGCGTGCGTAACCTGGCCGGCTTCAACCGCAAGGTGAAGGACGCCGAGGAAGCGGGCACGCCGCTGACCGATCCGCTCTATCGTCGCGAGAGCATGGACGACGAGGCGCCGCTACTGAAGACCCTGCCGACCATCGTGGTGGTGGTGGACGAATTCGCCGACATGATGATGATCGTCGGCAAGAAGGTCGAAGAGCTGATCGCGCGGATCGCGCAGAAGGCGCGAGCGGCTGGCATCCACCTGATCCTGGCCACCCAGCGTCCCTCGGTGGACGTCATCACCGGTCTGATCAAGGCCAACATCCCGACGCGGATGGCCTTCCAGGTGTCGAGCAAGATCGACTCCCGGACCATTCTCGACCAGGGCGGCGCCGAACAGCTGCTCGGTCACGGTGACATGCTCTATCTGCCGCCGGGTACCGGCCTGCCGATTCGCGTCCACGGCGCCTTCGTGTCCGACGACGAGGTCCATCGCGTGGTCGAGGCCTGGAAGGAGCGCGGCGCCCCCGACTACATCGAAGACATCCTCAGCGGCCCGGACGAGGGCGGCGGGGCAGGCTTCGAGGGGGCTGGTGGCGAAGGCGGCGAGAGCGACGAGGACGATCCGCTCTACGACGAAGCGGTGCGCTTCGTTACCGAGAGTCGCCGGGCTTCCATCTCCGCGGTCCAGCGCAAGCTCAAGATCGGTTACAACCGGGCGGCACGCATGATCGAAACCATGGAAATGGCCGGTGTCGTATCGCCCATGAACACCAACGGCTCGCGTGAGGTCACAGCGCCTGCTCCGGTGAGAGACTGACATCCATGAGGACCTCGATGCACAAGCTGCGTTGCTTCGCCCTGGCCGCCCTGGCCGCCGTAAGCTTTTCCGCCCATGCCGACCAGGCGTCGGTGGGTCGCCTGTCGCAATTGCTGGACAAGGCCCAGACCCTGACCGCGCGCTTCTCGCAACTGACCCTGGATGGCTCGGGTACCCGCCTGCAGGAAACCGCCGGCAACATGAGCCTCAAGCGTCCCGGGCTGTTCCGCTGGCATTCCGATGCCCCCCAGGAGCAACTGCTGGTGTCCGATGGCAAGCAGGTCTGGCTGTACGACCCGGACCTGGAGCAGGTCACCATCCGCAAGCTGGACCTGCGCCTGACCCAGACGCCGGCGCTGCTCCTGTCGGGCGACATCTCCAAGATCGAAAGCAGCTTCGACGTCACCAGCAAGGACGCCGGCAACGTCGTCGACTTCGTGCTCAAGCCCAAGACCAAGGACACCCTGTTCGACAGCCTGCGGCTGTCCTTCCGCAACGGCGTGATCAACGACATGCAGTTGATCGACGGTGCCGGTCAGCGAACCAACATCCTCTTCTTCAACGTCAAGCTCAACGAGCCGGTGGCCGCGTCCCAGTTCACCTTCCAGGTGCCCAAGGGAGCCGACGTCATCCAGGAGTGATCGCACCCCATGGATCTCTTCAGCACCGCACCCGTCGGGCAGCCCTTGGCTGCCCGCATGCGTCCCGAG
The DNA here is from genome assembly GCF_000730625.1 of Pseudomonas oryzihabitans NBRC 102199. Lineage (GTDB taxonomy): Bacteria > Pseudomonadota > Gammaproteobacteria > Pseudomonadales > Pseudomonadaceae > Chryseomonas > Chryseomonas oryzihabitans. The sequence goes on from NZ_BBIT01000011.1 coordinate 50,654, forward strand.
ACCCTCGATGAATACGCGGGTCAGCAGCACCTGCTGGCGCGGGGCAAGCCCCTGCGCGAGGCGCTGGAGCAGGGTGCGCTGCATTCGATGATCTTCTGGGGTCCGCCCGGGGTGGGCAAGACCACACTGGCGCGGCTGCTGGCGCAGGTCTCCGATGCCCATTTCGAAACGCTGTCGGCGGTGCTCTCCGGGGTCAAGGAGATCCGCCACGCGGTGGAGGTGGCCAAGCAGCAGGCTGCCCAGTATCGTCGCCGCACCATTCTCTTCGTCGACGAGGTGCACCGCTTCAACAAATCGCAGCAGGATGCCTTTCTGCCCTATGTCGAGGATGGCACCCTGATCTTCATCGGGGCGACCACCGAGAATCCCTCCTTCGAGCTCAACAACGCGCTGCTCTCGCGGGCGCGGGTCTATGTGCTCAAGAGCCTGGACGACGAGGCCCTCGCCGGCCTGGCACGCCGCGCCCTGACCAGCGCCAAGGGCCTGGGCGAACGCCGGCTGAGTCTGCCCGACGACGCCCTGGCGCTGCTGCTGGCCGCCGCCGATGGCGACGGTCGCCGACTGCTCAACCTGCTGGAGAACGCCGCGGACCTGGCCGAGGACGGTGGTGTCCTGGATGCCGAGCTGTTCCAGAGTCTGCTGGGCGATCAACGCCGGCGCTTCGACAAGGGGGGCGAGGCCTTCTACGACCAGATCTCCGCGCTGCACAAATCGGTGCGGGGCTCGAATCCCGATGGTGCCCTCTACTGGTTCGCACGGATGATCGACGGTGGCTGCGATGCGCTGTACATCGCCCGGCGCGTGGTGCGCATGGCGAGCGAAGATATCGGCAACGCCGATCCGCGCGCCCTGAGCCTGTGCCTGGACGCCTGGGACGTCCAGGAGCGCCTGGGCAGTCCGGAAGGCGAGCTGGCCATCGCCCAGGCGATCGTCTATCTGGCCTGCGCGCCCAAGAGCAATGCCGTTTACCTGGGTTACAAGGCCGCCCTGGCCGATGTGCGCCAGAACGGCTCGCGCGAGGTGCCACTGCACCTGCGCAACGCGCCGACCAAGCTGATGAAGAATCTTGGCTACGGCGACGAATACCGCTATGCCCACGATGAGCCTGAGGCCTATGCCGCGGGCGAGGACTACTTTCCCGAAGAGCTCGAGCCGCGCCGCTACTATGAGCCGGTTCCCCGTGGGCTGGAGCTGAAGATCCGCGATAAACTGCAGCACCTGGCGGACCTCGACCGGTCCAGCCCGCGCCAGCGCCGGCGGCGTTCCTGACCCCCCGCCCGCGCCGTTGCCCCCATTCCTAAGCAAGAGAAACGGACATGCTTGATTCGAAACTGGTTCGCACCCAAACCGAGGAGGTGGCCGCGCGTCTGGCGACCCGTGGCTACGTCCTGGACGTCAGCCTGGTGGAGTCGCTGGAAACTCGTCGCAAGGCCGTGCAGACCCGCACCGAGACCCTGCAGGCCGAGCGCAATGCCCGCTCCAAGGGGATCGGCCAGGCCAAGGCGCGCGGTGAAGACATCGCGCCGTTGCTGGCCGAGGTCGATCGCATGGGCAGCGAACTGGAAGAAGCGAAGCGCGAGCTGGATCTGGTCCAGGGCGAGCTGGATGCCCTGCTGCTGGGCCTGCCCAACCTGCCCGACGCCTCGGTGCCGGTCGGCAAGGACGAAGACGACAACGTCGAGGTCCGTCGCTGGGGCACGCCGCGTGAGTTCGACTTCGAGATCAAGGATCACGTCGCCCTGGGCGAGACCCACGGCTGGCTGGACCTCGAGACCGCTGCGCGTTTCTCCGGCGCCCGCTTCGCCGTGATGCGTGGCCCCATCGCCCGTCTGCACCGCGCCTTGGCGCAGTTCATGCTCAACCTGCACACCGGCGAGCACGGCTACGAAGAGACCTATACGCCCTACCTGGTGCAGGCCGAAACCCTGCAGGGCACCGGTCAGCTGCCCAAGTTCGAGGAAGACCTGTTCAAGATCGGCCGCGAAGGCGAGAGCGATCTTTACCTGATCCCCACCGCCGAGGTCACCCTGACCAACCTGGTCGCCGGCCAGATCCTCGACGCCAAGCGTCTGCCGCTCAAGTTCACCGCCCATACCCCCTGCTTCCGCAGCGAAGCCGGGGCCTCGGGGCGCGACACCCGCGGCATGATCCGTCAGCACCAGTTCGACAAGGTGGAGATGGTCCATATCGTCGAGCCGAGCACCTCCTTCCAGGCCCTGGAAGAGCTGACCGGCCACGCCGAGACCGTACTGCAGCGCCTGGAACTGCCCTACCGGGTGCTGTCGCTGTGCACCGGCGACATGGGCTTCGGTGCCACCAAGACCTACGACCTGGAAGTCTGGGTGCCGAGCCAGGGCAAGTATCGCGAGATCTCGTCCTGCTCCAATTGCGGTGATTTCCAGGCGCGCCGCATGCAGGCCCGCTATCGCAACGCCGAGGGCAAGCCCGAGCTGGTGCATACCCTCAACGGCTCCGGCCTGGCCGTGGGTCGTACCCTGGTCGCCGTGCTGGAGAACTATCAGCAGGCCGATGGCAGCATCCGCGTTCCCGACGTCCTCAAGCCCTACATGGGTGGCCTCGAGGTCATCGGCTGATGGACTACCTGCCGCTCTTCCACAAGCTCGACGGCCGTCCGGTACTGGTGATCGGCGGGGGCGATATTGCCCTGCGCAAGAGCGTGCTGCTGGCCGAAGCCGGCGCCCTCATCACCCTGGTGGCGCCGGAGATCGAGCCTGAGGTGCGCGCCTTCGTCGAGGCGCGGGGCGGCAGTTGCCGGGTCGAGCGCTATGCGGCGGATCATCTCGCCGGACATTGCCTGGTGATCGCGGCCACCGACGATGACGAGGTCAACGAGAGGGTGTCTCACGATGCCCAGGCCCTGGGCCTGCCGGTCAACGCGGTGGATGCGCCGAAGCTGTGCACCGTGATCTTCCCGGCCATCGTCGATCGTTCGCCCCTGGTGATCGCCATTTCCAGCGGCGGTGACGCCCCGGTGCTGGCGCGCCTGGTGCGGGCCAAGCTGGAGAGCTGGATCCCGGCGACCTACGGGCAGCTGGCGCAACTGGCCCAGCGCTTTCGCGCCCGGGCGAAGACGCGCTTCGCCGATCTGCAGGCGCGGCGGATCTTCTGGGAAGAGGTGTTCCAGGGCGAGGTCGCGGAAAAGGTCTTTTCCGGGCAGCCCCAGGCGGCCGAACAGCTGCTGGAAGCCAAGCTGACCAGCGAGACCGCCACCTTCCGCGGCGAGGTCTATCTGGTCGGCGCCGGTCCCGGCGATCCGGATCTGCTGACCTTCCGCGCCCTGCGGCTGATGCAGCAGGCCGACGTAGTGCTCTACGACCGCCTGGTGGCCCCGACCATCCTCGACATGTGCCGGCGCGATGCCGATCGCATCTATGTCGGCAAGCGTCGCGCCGAGCATGCGGTGCCTCAGGATGATCTCAATCGCCTGCTGGTCAAGCTGGCCCGGGAGGGCAAGCGGGTCCTGCGATTGAAGGGAGGCGATCCCTTCATCTTCGGTCGCGGCGGCGAGGAGATCGAGGAGCTGGCGGCCGAGGGCATTCCCTTCCAGGTGGTGCCGGGCATCACTGCGGCCAGTGGCTGTGCGGCCTATGCCGGCATTCCCCTGACCCACAGGGACCACGCCCAGTCGGTGCGCTTCGTCACCGGTCATCTCAAGGACGGCTCGGCCGATCTGCCTTGGACCGATCTGGTGGCGCCGGGGCAGACCCTGGTGTTCTACATGGGCCTGGTGGGACTGCCCACCATCTGCGAGCAACTCATCGCCCATGGCAAGGATCCGGCAACGCCGGCGGCGTTGGTGCAACAGGGCACCACGCTCAATCAGCGGGTATTCACCGGTACCCTGCAGGATCTGCCGCAGCTGGTTGCCGAGCATGAGGTCCACGCGCCGACGCTGGTGATCGTCGGCGAAGTGGTGGCACTACGCGAGAAGCTGGCCTGGTTCGAAGGCGCCCAGACGACGGTCTGACACCTAGACCGCGCCCTGGATGCCGGCACTGCTCAGGGCCTCGCGGCCATGGGGCAGATCCAGCTCCAGGGCCGGCCCCTTGGGCACGATACCGGTCGGATTGATCTGCGCATGGCTGCCATAGTAGTGGTGCTTGATGTGCTCGAAGTCCACGGTCTCGGCGATTTCCGGCCACTGATACAGCTCCCTCAGCCAGCCCTGTAGCGCCGGATAGTCCCGGATGCGCCGCAGATTGCATTTGAAGTGGCCGTGGTAAACGGCGTCGAAGCGAATCAGGGTGGTGAACAGGCGCCAATCGGCTTCCGTCAGCCATTCGCCGGTGAGATAGCGCTGGGTCTGCAGCAGCTTTTCCAGTTCGTCGAGGGTGGCGAAGACCTCGTCGAAGGCCTCTTCGTAGGCCTCCTGGGTGGTAGCGAAGCCAGCCCGGTAGACGCCGTTGTTGACCGTCGGATAGATGCGCTCGTTGAGGGCGTCGATGCGCCCGCGCAGGGCCTCCGGGTAGAGGTCCAGGCGATTGCCGGTCAGCTCGTCGAAGGCGCCGTTAAACATGCGGATGATCTCGGCGGATTCGTTGCTGACGATGCGCTCCTCCTGGCGATCCCAGAGCACCGGCACGGTAACTCGGCCGGTGTAGTCGGCCTGGTCGCGCTGATAGAGCTGGTAGAGACGCTCAAGGTGATAGAGGTCGTCACCACTGGAGCCCTTGGCCAGGTCGAAGGTCCAGCCTTCCTCGCGCATCAGCCAGCTGACCACCGAGACGCCGATCAGGTCCCTGAGGCCCTTGAGCTGGCGATAGATCAGGGTGCGGTGGGCCCAGGGGCAGGCCAGGGACACATAGAGGTGGTAGCGCCCGGCTTCCGGGGCATAGCGCGAGGCGCCTTGCGGAATGGCTTGCTCGGGGCGGGCGATCCAGTCCCGACGCTGGGCCTCTTCCCGTTTGAAATGGCCATCCTTGCCATTGTCGTACCAGCGGTCCTGCCACTGCCCATCGACCAACAAGCCCATATCGTCATCCTCCGCTGCGTTGCGGTTAGGAACCCGGGGAGCCGCTCCGGGTTCCTGAGGCGACGTCAGAGCGTCCGGTCGCGCGCTTCCCAGCGTCGCTCGGCTTCGCGCTGGGCGCTGGCCTGGTCCTGGCCCAGCGCGCGCAGGGCTACGGCCAGGGTGGCGATGACCGCCAGGCGCCCATAGGGGTCTTCCGCTTCCCCGCGCCAGGTGGCGGCGAGCAGGGCCGGATCGAGGCGCTCCGGCTTGACCTGGCGACGCTCGGTCAGCGCCGGCCAGCTTTCGTCCCAGGCTTCGCCGCCACGGGTGCCGTAGAGGTGGGCGATGACATCGGGATTGCGCTCGACTTCACCGCCTTCGCCCTTGATGACGATGCTGTCATCACCCAGCAGACGACTGGCTTCGCGGTGCACCTCCTGGTAACCCGGATGGAAGATGCTCTGCAGGATGCAGCGCGCCTGGCTGGGGTTGAGCAGCCGGACCAGGGAGTGGATCGGCGAGCGCAGGCCGAGCTCGGCCTTGAGATCGATCATCCGCTGCAGGGCTGGCATCCAGGCGGCCAGCGGCAGGAAGGCCGGCTGACCGCGATCGAGCAGGGCGTCGACGTCCTGCCAGTCAGTGGCGGTCGGCATCCCCAGGTCGGCCAGGCACTGTTCGGTATAGAGCCGGCCCGCGGTGTGGGTACCACCGCCATGCATGACCACCCGCACGCCACTGCCGGCCAGGCATTTCACCGCCAGCAGGTACCAGGGCAGGTGACGCTTCTTGCCCGCGTAGGACGGCCAGTCGAGATCGACGGCGAAACCTGGCGGCTGCAGCCGCGCCCGGACGGCGCGGGTAAAGCCAGCCAGTTCCTCGGCGCTCTCTTCCTTGTGTCTGAGCAGCATGAGAAAGGCGCCGAGCTGGGCTTCGGTCACCTGGCCGTCGAGGATCAGGCCCATGGCCATTTCCGCCTCGGCCTCGGTCAGACTGCGGGCGCCGCGCTTGCCCTTGCCCAGGGCCCGGACATAGACGGCGAAGGGGTGTTCTTCGGGCGTGGTGAGGGTCATAGGCAATTATCCGGTTTCGGCAGGCCGGCCAGTTTGGCGCCGAGCTTGGCCGGCGCGCCCTTGAACAGCAGGTTGAGCTGCAGACTGGTGCCCAGATCCGGGCCCAGCGTCTGGGCAATGTACTTGATCAGCGGCCGATTGGCTGGTGAAAGCTGGAATTGTGCGTAGAAGTCACGCAGCGCCTGCAGCACCTGCCAGTGGCGTTCGGTCAGCTCGATGCCTTCCTTGAGTGCCAGTTGCTGGGCTACTTCGGGACTCCACTGGGAGAGGTCGCGCAGATAGCCTTCGGGGTCGAGGTCGAGAGGCATGGCTAGGTCCAGCTGATGACCTTGGCGTAGCTCACGCTCAGGTCGACGAAGGTGGGGTAGTCGATCAGGGTCACGGCCCGCTCGGGTTGCAGGCAACGCGCCTGGACGTCTTCCGCCAGGGCATAGAGGGCCGCCTCGGCTGGCAGTTGCGTCAACAAGTCGGCCGCCGTGCTGCCAGGGCGCAGGGCCTCGACGGCAGCGCCGGTGAGCAGAACGGCGTCCTCGCCGCGGACCCAGCTCAGGCCATCCAGGGCGCCGGCGTCCAGCAGCGGCGAGCGGGAAAACAGGTGCAGGGTAGTCAAATGGAAATCACCTGGTCATGATCGTGGATCAGCGCCATCAGGGCCTCGGGCTCCAGCGGCGTTACCCAGGCGGGCAGCTGCTCCGGCGTAATGCCCAGGCGGCGCAGGGCGGCCGCTTCGGCGTAGATGGCCTCGACGCCGAACAGCGGCAGCGCGGAGAGGTTGGCGCTCAGGTCCTTCTGCTCAAGGGCAGCGCTGTCGGCCGACAGCAACTGGGTCACCCCGGGGCCTGCGAACAGCAGCGCCAGGGGCAATTCGAAGGCGCCACCGGCCAGCACGATATCCAGCGCTTCGCGCGGACCGGGGCCGCTCAGGGCCGGCTGGCGGGAGATGACGAGAGTACTCCTGGCCATGCTAGTCACCTCCAAAGCAGAGCAGGCGATCGGCGTCCTGCACCGCCTCGTGCAACTGGCCCAGACCGGACAGCTGCCAGGGCGCCCGCACGTTCACCGCGCCCTCACGTTCGTAGCGCCGCGCTTCGTTCTCGTCCAGCAGTCCACGCTTGAGGGCGGCGGCGATGCAGACCACGGCGTCGATCTGATGACGTTCGATCAGCTCGCGCCAGCGCGCGGGCAGATCGGATTCGTCCTGGCCACTGACCAGGGCGTGAGAGGCGTTATGGACGCCGTCGCGGTAGAGAAAGAGACGCGACAGCTCGTGACCCCCGGCCAGCAGTGCCTCGCAGAAATGCAGGGCCCGACGCGCCGAAGGCGCCTGGGGTGGGGAAAGGATAACGATGGCAAATTTCATGGATGCAAAAAGGCCCGCCGAAGCGGGCCTCTCGGGCTACCGCTGGTGATCAATCGTTGTTGCTGGCGAATCCGAAGATCTGCAGCAAGCTGATGAACATATTGTAGATCGAGACGTACAGGGTGATGGTAGCCATGATGTAGTTGTCTTCACCACCGTGCACGATGGCGCTGGTCTGGAACAGGATGGCCGCGGCGGCGAACAGCACGAAGCCCGCGCTGATGGCCAGTTGCAGACCGCTGATCTGGACGAAGAAGGACAGCACTACGGCGCCCAGCAGGATCCAGAAGCCCGCCATCAGGAAGCCACTAAGGAAGCTCATGTCCTTGCGGCTGATCAGGGCGTAGGCCGACAGGCCGAAGAAGGCCAGGGCGGTCATGCCGGCGGCGGAAGCGATCACGCTGCCACCGTTGGGCAGGCCCAGGTACATGTTCAGGATCGGGCCCAGGGTATAGCCCATGAAGCCGGTGAGGGCGAAGGTGCTGACCAGACCCCAGCCGCTGTCGCGGGTCTTCACGGTCAGGAAGAACAGGCCATAGAAGCCGATCAGGACCACGAAGATGTTGGGGTAGGGCAGCCGCATCTGCTGCGAGACGAAGGCGACCAGGCCGCTGAACGCCAGAGTCATGGCCAGCAGGGCATAGGTGTTGCGCAATACACGGCTGACGTCCCGCGGTTGCGCGATAGCAGGGTTGTAGGCGTATTGACGCTCGTTCATGGTGTACTCCAAAGCTAAATTAACGGTGTGATGTACCGTACGACCCCGAAGATAGCAAATGTTGCTTAAGGATCGCTTGCGACTGTTTGACAGTGTGTTGCCATCAGGTACTATGCGCCCCTCTTACGGAAGTGTGGCCGAGTGGTTTAAGGCAGCGGTCTTGAAAACCGCCGACTCGCAAGGGTCCCAGAGTTCGAATCTCTGCGCTTCCGCCAATATTTTCAAGCACTTAAAGCTGACTGTTCCTATCCTGCAGCCTCAGTTGGCTAGGCTTCGTAAGCGAATCGTAAGCAGCAGTCGGAGTCGCCGGTATGGGTGTATACCGCGTAGCAGAAGTCTGTCCTAATGGGCATGTCACCACTAGCCGTGCAGATGCTCGCCCTGAGCAACGCGAGCCCTTCTGCTCCAGGTGTGGAGAGGCAACGTTAACCTCTTGTGACTGCTGTGCTGCCTCTATCCGAGGACACTATCAAGTAGATGGGGTGATCGGTGGCCTAGCTTATGAGCCTCCGGCGTATTGCTACAATTGCGGTGCCGCATTCCCTTGGACTCAACGTAAAATTGATGGCGCAATGGAGCTTCTAGAGCTTGACACGGTGCTTTCCCACACTGAGCTCCTGCAAATGCGCACAGACTTGGTGGAGCTGACTAAGGATACCCCTAAGCTACAAGCAGCTTCACTGCGTTTTAAAAAGGCTATGAGCAAAGCTGGGGTTGGGGTAGCCACTGGCGTTCGTGAAATCGTAATCGACGTCCTAAGCGAAGCTGCCAAGAAGGCAATTTGGAGCTGAGCCACATCTAAACCGTTCATGTCCCAAAATGTGACTTTTGTCACGTTTTTGTTGAGTGGACAGCAAGCGTCAGACGATTCTCTCCTAAGTCTATGTCAGCTTAGGGAGCTGGTGATGTTGAAAAAGGACGTTCAAAATTATGCGGAGACGCTTCAGGTCCCTTTCTTGGTGCATTTTACGCGTGCTCAGAATCTCGATCGTATAATGAGACATGGTTTGTGCCCTTCGTCAGAATTGAAGAGGCTAGGTATTGTACCGGACTGTAATGACGAGCTGAAGCTGGATGGGCGCGGTGGCGGGATTTCCACATCTATCGCTTTCCCCAATTGTAAAATGTTCTATAAGTATCGCGAAAGCTGTCCCGGCACCGATTGGGCAGTGATAGTTTTGAAGAACTCTATACTTTGGTCGAAGGATTGCGCGTTCTTTAGGCACAATGCGGCAGACGCTTTGATGAGTCGTCTTGACATTGATGACTTAAAAAGTCTGTCGGCATTCGAGAAAATGTATGAGAGTGTGGATTGGTTAGATTCGCGTGACGATCAGTGTCTTCTGCCATATGATCCAACCGACGTGCAGGCAGAAGTAATGTTTTTCGAAACCATTGGTCCGGAATTGATTTTAGGGGCGGCCTTTGAATCTTTCCCTGTGATGAAGAAGTACGAGCATCTTTTTGCCGGTAAAAAAGTTCGCGTTGATGGTGTGAAGAAGAAATTTTTCGCCTCTAGGGGTTACGTAAGGAAGTATTAATTTTGGCTGAGAGACCAGTGTTTCTACCCGTTTTCAATGATCAGCGTTTTGTTGACGTTGATTTTATTGAATTCAAATGGTTTGCGGGTATGTCGGTCTCTCAAAAGCAGCGCTCGGTAGACTCCTTGCATCAAGCTACTAGGAAGACGAAACATGACATTCGTCTTCTAGAGATCTCAAGTAAATCTACCAGTGCTCTCGGGGTAAATCTTAGTGCTTTCAATCTGAGTTTCACCACTCAGAAGCACAACCTAACTATGAGCGTTGAGTCCGCCTTCCAGGGAAGCAAGGTTTTTGAACGTGGTGGACCCTATAAAGATCTATTTTGGTGCACATCTAGAGATGCGAAGAGGGATCCTAGGCTTGTTTCTTCGGGTCGGCTGATTTGTTTCGAGTTTTTTAAAGATCGCTGGCCACTAGAGCCTTTGACTTCATTTTATGACTGGCTGTATATCAATGCGTTGAGTAAGCAGCCTGGAAGTGTAATAGATGAGCTGTTAGCCTATAATGCTTTTACTGATATCGAATTCAATCCTGATAAGTCGATTAATTGTCAGGCTCATTCTGCCGCGTTGTTTGTTTCTCTCGTCAAGAAGGGTAAGTTAGAATTCGCTCTATCCTCTAAGGAAAATTACTTTTCGCTATTGTCGGGTCGCCTTTCTAACAATCAAGGTCCACAAGAGGATTTTTTCGGTAGCGTACCTAAATCCCCATGAGCTACAAGCCAGCCAGTCGCCGCCGAAACGCGGATTCGGCCGGGCTCAACGGTAACGGTAGGGGGAGTGGCGCAATGCTGCTTGGTCGGCAGCATAGGCATTACCTCGGCCCATAGCTGCATTCCCTCAAGCTCCAAAATGCCCCCAGTATCGCCAGGCTCAATGAACCCAATGATCTCGCCGGGCAGGGTGGGTTTGAGGGCGTCGAAGCGTTCGGGGTCAATTCCAAGGTGCATGAGGTACTCCGGTATCTTCAACTTCTGACACAGGGGTAGCCCAGTCCAGGTAATCGGCTGACCTTGCGACTCAGCGAACCGGCTAGCGCCGTTGAATACCTGATCGTCAGCAGAAGCCGGCAAACGGTTTGCCACTGGCAGGCTGTGGTCAATGGGTGCCGCAGGCTGAATACCGGCGAAGTCTCGTTCCCAGTTAGCCAGGTAGGGCGCTAGGCGCTCAACGGGCCATGAATCCATGTCAGCCATGGCCAGCGAGAACTCGCGCGACATGTGCTCAGGCTCGACGTAATCAGGATCGGTGGCTTTCAGACGCTCGTTCTCTAGGGCGTCGTCAAGTGGAACTAGAGGAACGATGTATAGCCACTTCAAATCTTGGGCGTCCTTGACCACAAGGGGGATTGACGTGTGGTGCCTGTCCTTGGCCGGCACGTCGCGCAGAAAGGCCCGCTGACTGCGGAAGAAGCTGCATTGATAGGTGCAGGGTGGCGCATCAGGGTCCAGGAGCGCCTGTTGCTGCTGCACTGCGATGCTTTCCCATGCGTCAGCCGGCAGGATGGGCGGCATAACCAGATCGAACTGCGTGGCCGTACCTGACCACCCAATGTCCACCTTCTCCTGTTCATCCAACCGCTTGCCAAGAGCGCGAAGCTCTTTGAGTTGCGCTGTCAGTGCTCGCATGTCGCTTTCTCTAGGTGCTTGAACACTTCGGGCATCAATGCATCGGCGACTGTATTGCCATCTCTGTCGCGCCAAGCAATGGGGCAGCTTTGCTTCCTGTAGTGCTCAAGTTCTTTGATAAACCATCCGTACCAGTCTTGATCTATAAGACCTTCAATCAGGGCATAGTCCAAGAGGCTTAGCAGTTGCTCCGCACGGCCACCAGAGTTGCAGAACCTCTCAAGTAGCGTTCCTCTGGCCAGGTCGCGAACGTCTTTCTGCAGTGACCTCCTAGCCATCCAAATCAGGAAGTGCCGGCGGCTGCTATAGAGAGCGTGCTCTTTTACCGCAGCCACTTGCCCCGTGGTCAACGAGGAATTGCTGAAGTAGAACGTCACGCACCCATGATATAGGCCGTTCCCCGAAAGTTTGTGCTCATAAGAAGACACCCCTCCTGCACTTGCAGCTTCAACAATCCTCGCACTCACGCTTGCATAGAACTCTTTGTTAGTTTGCTCAGGCGTTCTAATGAGAACCTCGCTGAATGGCGGCAGGTCTAACCTTTCGTAATGGAAGATTTCCGCGTGCGTAAAGCTGGACGAACTTTTGTCACCCTCGTTGCGTATCGAATAGGGTGCATCAACCCACAGGACAGGATTCATACCGCCACCTCCAGCCGCTGTTTGATCGCCAAGATTTCTACGGCCAGTTCATCTACCTGCTTGAGGCTGGCATAGGTGCCCAGGGCATCGAGCAGCATCTTTCCCTGATCCACGCTGAGCTGCCCTTTGCTGATGGCCTCGATGATCTGCCCGGCCTGCTCGGTCAACGTCAGGCTGCGATCCAGATCGAACGTCACAGGCTCGTAGGTGGCACGCAGCGGGGGCTGCACGCGGGCCAGCACCAGGCCCATGGCCATGGTGTCGCCATCAAGGGCTTTCTGGACGATGGCTGCTGCCAGTTCCTTGCCCTTGGTCTCCAACTGCTCCGCGAGAAGGGTCCGCTTGTTCTTGCTGCCCTTCGGCCGACCCTTGGGGTTTGCGATCTGGCCAGGCTGAAACCCACCTTTCCTTCTTACCGGCGCCGGGCCTGTAGCCGGCTGTGACAGATCACCAATAGCTACAGTAGAAGCATCGCGCTGATCACAGTCATGGTTCGCTCCCGCAAGCGTAGTTTTTTGTTGCGTATCAAATGCAGTGGGCTGGCTCATGGTCAGATCACCCCGAACCGGCGAGCGGTGAGGAAGCCTTGCTCTTGCTCGGTCTTCAAGGCCGCCACCTTCTTCTGACTTGCAGTGACGCGCTCACGCACCTGCTGCGCCTTGCGAAAACCACCACGACCCAGCGCTTTCTCAGCACCGGTGAACACGAGGCCGCCACGCTCTTCAAGAAGGGCACTGGCCTGCTTCATCACCTGGAGGCGCCGGAACATCTGCGGGTTCTGCTGCTGTTGGTAAAGGCGGGTGTAGTGATCGACCTCTACCTGTTTCAGCCCGGACAGGTAGCCAGGGCCAGCGAGGACAGCTTCGAGGCTGGCCGTATCGCCGCTTTCCAAGGCCTCAGCGAACCAGGCCCGGCGCTCATCCGCCGGCAATGCTTTGACATGGGCGCGGATTTCCGAGGTCATGCCGGTGGTTGCTTTGGTGGCTTTCAGCGGTGCATTCAGCTCAGCTTCTGCGTGGGCGATGCGCTTGCCGAGGCTGTCCGTCGCGTTTTGCATTGCCCTCAAAGCCGCCTCCATACGACTGCCAGCGTAGTCAGCAACATTCAGAAGTTTGGCGTCGTCGGTCAGTGAAGTGTCGGGCTCAATTGCTTCGCTGAACTCGTGGATCTTGCCGAGTTGCGTATAGGCGGAGGTGAAGGCACGTACGGCATCGGCAACGTGACTGGCCGTCTCGTCGTTATAGCCTTCGATGCTTTCGATTACTGCGGGGTGAAGGCTGGGGGAAACTTTGGTATTGATGTCCATTGGAATCACCGATTCGTCTGATTGGAAGTCAGGCGATTTTCCGGTTGCGCCAACGGGGTTGCTTATTTACTGGTTACATAGTGCCCTGTTTTTTAAAAGGTCTACAAGCGAATACTGTAAAAATAATACAAAGAACAGCAAATACAGTGTTTGTCGTTCTAGTTTTTGCATATTGGCGACGGCCGATTGGCCGGCAAGGGGGGGGGCCAGGTGTGCAGCTCAGTTGTGCACTGATCGGGGGGGGGTAAAGCGGTGCACAACTGCACTTCTACACAACTGAGCGTATATATAAGATTTTGATAGATTTTATTAATTAAATCTAATAGATGTAATGGCCGGTTACCTATACTGCAAGGCTAGGTGTGCAGAAGTGCAGGTGTGCAGCCATAAGGTATGGCCCGATCGCTTGCACAACTGACATGCCTTGCCGATTTCGCTTAAAGTACAGGGGGCTTACTTCTGTACATTTTCCTACCCCTCTCACCATTAACCTGCTCAACGCCCATCCTGTCCAGCATCTCATCCACTACCTGCCAGTGCCGGCGGTTCTGGGCTGATCCGATCCGCTCTTCAACCTGCTCACGGGTGACACTAGCTCCAGCCTGCTCGCGAAGAAGGCCATCCATCGCCTGCACGATGCCATGGACGGCCGCCTGCTTCTTCGATGATGATTCAGCGCCCTGAGAGGCATCCTCTGGCCTCTTGGTAGCGTCATCCCATAGCGCCTTGACCTTGGCATAACCCCAGGAGATAGGGCTAAGCTTCACTGCGCAGAGAACGCTGGAGCTGCCATCGCTCCGTATCTGAAGGGTGTGGACGGGGTGAGTTTGGTAGAGCGCCGCGAAAGGTTCAGTCAGAGAGTTCTTCACCGTACAGATCGCGTAGCTGTATTCGTCCCCTTGATCGTACGCGCACATGAATGCCTGGCGGAGAGAAGACGTCCAAGACGATGACCCGGCCACCGTGTCCGCAAGGTTATCGTGCTTTCCTTTGTTGACGTGTCCAACGATGGCGATGGTCACCCCGTGCCTGTCGCATAGCGAAAGCAGATATGCGGTGAGTCGCTTGACCCCACCGTCATCGTTCGCACTTTCGCCCTTTCCCCAGGTGGTCAGGGCGACAGCAGTATCAAGCACAACCAGGCGGAGCGGTTTTTGCTGGGACCGGGTTTTTGCCTCTTCGATAGCGGCGTCCAGGTGCTCGTAGGTATTGAAGTTGGCAGCTACCGGGCGACCGTCTTCATCTTGGTGTGCCGCGATGGCCTTAAAGACGTGAAGCGTTCCAGCCACGCCACCGCTCTTTATATGGCGTGCCTTGATCTGATCGGTAGGTTCTTCGGTGCTGATCCAAAGAGATGAGTAACGGTTTGAAAGCTGTGCTGCCTGAGTCGCCAGGAACGATGACTTGGCAGTACCACCTCGACCATAGAAACCCACTACCTGCCGCTCCGGCAGCCATGGGTCGCTCAGATACTTTACTTGGGCGGTGGTATCTCCGATCATGGCAGTCTCCAAAATGATTGATGCATTCGCGATAGGCCGCTTGGGCTGGGCGGCGTTGCTTTTCGGATTGATCCATCCCTGGTCCTGAGCCTCCTTGAAGACGGCTTGATAGCCAGTCCTATCGCCTGTGAAGGTGCCCCACTTGCTGGAGGCTTCGGCCGCGTTGAACTTGAGAGACGTCTGCGACCAATCAATCCAGAGCCCGCGTCCGGTCTGACCAAGCTCACTCAGTGCCTGCCCTACCTTTACCCATAGGTGATAATCGTCCGCTGGCAGGTGATTGAGGGCGGAACGCAACTCGGTCACAGTTTCCCCTGACAGAGAGATCGTGCCTTTAGCCTGCTCTTCCCTTGATACGCCAGCGTTGAGACGCGAGTGCCTCGGCCTAAGCACCTGCTCGACATATTCACCAAGGCATACACGCGAGGAACCTCGCACGGTCTCTTCCGTGAATGTGAAGAACCGCCCTTCGCAGTAGGCCTCGATGCCAGAGGCGTTAGAACCCAGCGTCTTGAAGTGCCGGCCATACCCGAGAGCATGGCATCCGCGTCCGCTTGGGCTTTTCTCAACATACCCTGGACAGTGATTAGCCAGGTCAGAAAGCCCATTAGAAGGGACGTCATCTAGGTCAATCCCTTGCCAATATCCGTCACCGTCCCTACCCAATGCGATGGCAAGGCCCTCATATCCGCCATTACTCATTGCGAGTGTATGTTCTGCGTTTTCATAGGTCGCAAGGTTCGCCACGTCGTCAGGGGAGTCGAGCGCTCCACGACGCCTCTCGCCATTTGTATAGAAGGGCACTTTTCGACCGGAGATGAGTCGCCATAGGAGCCAGCGCTTGGAGCCCTTTAAGGCGGTTAGCGTGTCGGTGGCTACAGCTCGCTGCGGCTCGCTGTGCTGGGCGATCGGCACCTGATCAATGCATTGGTACTGGGTGGCAACTGGCCCGCTTTGTATGGAAGCACAGCTCACTCCAAAATTATCAACGTATGCTCTAATATTTTCGGGTACATTAGGCTTGTTCATTTGGGTGTATCATCCTTGAAGCCGGCGCGGCAACGCCGGCTTTTTCTTGATCGCTAACTATCTGCTTACGGCTATCGCTGCCGGAATGACGTAAGCGTTGGAAATATTCAGGGCGTGCGGAAGTGACCATCTAATGTGTGGTTAGGCGGTCTTGGAATATTGGCTGGTACTGTTGAAGGTCTGGCTATCAAGCCAGGCTACGACTTCGGACTTTACGTATCGGATAGAGCGGCCAAATTTACGGAAGGCTGGGCCTTTACCGTGGATGCGCCATATCTCTAGAGTGGTGGGCTTGATGCCAATAATGTCTGCGGCTTGGGCGTTATTGATGTAGTCCATGATAGCGGTCTCATTTCACCGCCATACGCGCACAAAAAATGGCAGTACGGCGGTTGGTCGAAGCGCCTGTCAGCGCTTTAGTCTCCGCCGTCTGCCATGCAGACTTTTCGTTGAACTAGCAGGGCCATGCCGTTGCTAGTAAAGCTGAGTTGGTATGTGGGTTACACCTTACTGTGACTTATGGCGACTTAGCAAGCTGTCAAGTGCCTACTCACGCAAATTATCCAACTTTAAGTTCGGTGACGTTGGCACCGGTCGCCACCGCCCTAGCAATATCGGCTCTCTGCTCCATCCAGTCGGCGATCCGCTGCACCTCTGGCCGCAGATACTCAAGCCTAGAGGTCTCAAGATAGTGCCTAGCTGTCACTCCCTTTGGAACGTGGTTTGTCAGGAGCTCTATCTTGTGCAGATCAATGCCTGCGTGCGCCACTCCTATCGTTGTGAAGGTACGCCGTAGGTCGTGCGGCGATAGCTTGACCCCGGCAACCTCTGACACTCGCCGCATGGTATCGCGAGGGTCTTTCAGGTGCCCGACCTTGCCCCACGACGTGAACACAAACGGGCTGCCTGGTACTCGCTGCCGGGTCTCCAGCAGCTCAGCAGCCTGGGACGAAAGCGGCAGCCACACCGGGTTCGAGTTCTTAGGGTCTGGAATGTGCCACCAGCCTTCATCGAGATTTACCCGATCCCAGGTCAGGGCGGAGGCCTCGCCGATACGTGCGCCGGTCAGCAGCAGAAAGCGCACCAGATCAATAGCGGCCAGGGTGTCACGGTTGTACGCCACCACACGCGAGTCAGTGAGAAAGCTCCAGACCGCACCGATCTTGCTATCCGGTACACGGCTCGTCCTTGGTTTTAGCGAGGCCCATTTCTTGTGCAGCACGTCCACCGGATTCTCTTCAATGATCTTGCCGCCATCCTGCTTGCGGTACTCCCGCATCGCGTAGTTGAACAGCGCTCGAAGGACGGAGAAGCCTTGGTTGGCCTGGGCTGGTGCTGGGCCGGTACCGCGCAGTCCTTTGGTTTTGATTTCGTTGAATCTCTTAGTGACCTCATCCCGACTGATGCTCGCAACAGGGCGCTTAAGCCAAGCCTCGAATGTTGTGGTTACGTGACGCTCGATCTCGCTCTTGCTGCTTTCCTTCAGCGGGCGGTCCCGCAGGTAGCCGTCCGCAACGTCGCGAAGAGTCACCTTGGTGGCTGCTTCCTCCTTGGCGACTGCTCTCGGGTCTGTGCCCATCCGCATCGTCCGTAAGTGCTCCCGAGCAACGTCACGTGCTTGCTCTGCGGTGAATACGCCGTGAGGGCCGATGCTGATTCGCATGGATTTGCCGGCAGCCCGGCCTTGGACGACGTAGGTGATCTTACGACTGGGCGTAATGCGAAGGCCGAAGCCCTTGAGTTCGCTATCCCAGAGCAGCTCTTCCTTTTCGGTAGGTGCTACCAGCTTGTCGACAAAGCTTTTGGTAATCTTCGGCATGTCGCTTCCTGTACAGAGGAGGGTGACCACGCGGTCGGGGCTGTTGGCGCAGCCGCCGGCCGCTCCTATAACGCGATGCCCGCCGATTGCTTTTCATAAGCGCTTCGTAAACGGGCTGCGTAAAGGTAGGACAGGCTACATAAGGTTGCCAAGCGATCTAAAGCCTTGAGACGTATGGCTTTGTATTGCTTACGGAGGGAGGGTAAGGCTCTGTAAGGCTGCGCTCCGGGAAACTTGAAAACCGCCGACTCGCAAGGGTCCCAGAGTTCGAATCTCTGCGCTTCCGCCATCTGCGAAGCCCCGTTCTTACGGGGCTTTTTGCTGTCTGCAGGGTCGAATTTCAAGAGCGCTCGGGCGAGAAAAAAGAGCAGTTCCGAAGTTCTTTCGGAACAGCGCCGATGCCTGACCTTCTATAGCCCTGGACTTGATGAGGGTGAGCATCGCGGCAACCCTGGCCCCCGAACGAGAGCCAGGGCTGAGCTGAGTGCGATCGTGGGGAACTGCCTTTTGAGATGAGCAGGCAGAACGGCCTGAGTCAGGACGTGCCAAGCATCGTCAAACTATCGGTCATCCGCAAGCTGACGACCCTGGTCACGCGCCATCGTCAGCAGGCCACCATGGCCACCACAAAGATGGTTGCCAACCCGATACACATGGCACCCAGGGTGAGCGCCAGTAGGCCCTGATCGCTGGCCAGCGATCGTGGACGAATGAGTGCAGATTTGAGCGGGACGCTATTTAGCCGGCCGTGGGGCCTCGACTCGAAGAGCGTCACTGTCCTTGTCAATTGATAGCGCAACTGAAATATCCTTTTCAGTTTCGGTACTGGGCTGCGGCACCCAGCTATTGGCCGCGATTGTGGCTTCAGCGAAGCTCAACAGCAAGACCATTGCTGCTACGCAAGTTCCTATGGCAATCGCATTGATTACCTTCTGTTCTTTCACAGGCGCATTCATGTTGCTTGCCTAGCCCGGGTCCACGTCGAATGAGGTGGTCTGACAACCGCAGGCGGCAGAAGTGCGGAGGCATTAGGTTTTCACGATCAACCCTGGCTCCCGTCACCGCGGTAAGGCGTCGCTATTCAGCGCGAAACCGGTATCCTGTCTGACGACTTTGTACTCCGGTCTTCCTGCTCCCACATGCCACCGCCGCCGATGACTGCAACTCGGCTGAAACCCCTCGTGCGCCCCGGCGTTCGTATCGATGGCGGTGCGATATGCTCCGCTGCGGATCCAGTTCCAGTATCTGGACATGAAAAAGCCCGCGCGAAGCGGGCTTTTTCCAGACCGAGGAGCAGCGTCCCAGTCAGGGCGTGTTGCCCTTGGCCAGGGCGGCAGCGATGGCCGGTGCGTCGATGGCGTTGGTCAGGACCTGGGTGCCCGAAAGGATGACGTTGTTGGTCGGGCCGCTGCCTTTGATCTCGTCGCTGGCGAGCAGCTTGCCCTGGTCGTCGAGGACCTGGGTGATGACGTCATAGTCGAAGCGGACGCGCATGTAGGCGTCGGATTTCCACTCCCGCAGTTTCAGCACCAGCAGCTTCTGGCCCTGGGGCGCGCGGTCGCTGGCCTGGCTGGGCATGGCGGTGATGGCGGCGCGGGCCAGGGCCTTTTGCACGGCGTCCTGCAGGTCGGCGGAGAGGGGGCTACCGCTGTAGGTGCGGACGCTCCAGGGGTTGTAGTAGAGACCGCGGATGTTGCCGACGTAGGTGGCGTCCTTGTTCTGGGCGACCACATAGGGGCGCTCATCGAGTACCGCGACGGCGACCGGCTTGTCGGCCTTGACGGTGAGTTGCGGGGCGGTCTGGCGGTAGTCGATCTTCTGGCCGATGGCGCAACCGGCCAGTTGCAGCGCAGCGAAGGTGATGAACAAGAGATGGGACGGCTTCATGCGAAACTCCTTTTTCGAGAGGCGCGCAGTCTAAGCCATCAGCTCCGTCATGCCAAAATAATGTGATGCAGGTCACTAGATATCTGGATGGCCACGAGTCGATTGCCGGGCTCCGCAGCCGGGTGGATGCGCCTGGCACGCTTATCAGTGGGGTAGGCAGGCCAGGGGATTACCTGCCTTTCAGTGGCGGGGACTCACGCAGCCTCAAGGGAAGGCACAGCGCTCAATGATAAGACAGTCCCCGGGCTCTGCCCCGACCCGGGCGGGCTACAGCGTCTTCTTGTATTCCTTGTCCACCTTCTTGTCTTCGCGGTGGCGTTCCTTGTCCAGATGGGTATCGGTGCGGTCGGCTTCGTCGGCGGCATGGGCCGCGCCCTTGTCGACTTCCTTGCGGTCGTGGCGGGCGTCCTTGCTCACATCCCGGCCGTCCTGGCGGATGCTCTTTTCCACCGGGCTTTCGGCCAGCGCGACACCTGTGGCGAGGACACTCAGCAAAACGGTCATGGCTGCTGCGGTAAGGCGGGATTTCATCGAGAAGCGCTCCTGAATCGAGAGAGAGGGAGTGGCCGTCCAGAGCGACCGCTTCGTTTGCAGTAAAGCGGTAAAGCGGCCGTTTTGAAAGGAAAGCTGCAGAGACGCCCTGTTCAAGCGGGCGAGCTGGAGGCCCAGGCGGACGCATCGTGCGGATGCAGACTCTCCAAATGGCGCACCTGGAGGCTCACGTCCCGGTAGCTGTCACGCAGGGCGACCAGCAGGCGGCGGGCGGCGTCCTCGACGAACATCAGGTTGCTGCCATTTAGCGCGGCGAAGGCCTGTTCGTCGGCGCGCTTGACGGCGGTCTGCACCGGCGTGCCCAGGGCCTGTTCGCACTGGTCGATCAGGGGCAGCAAGCCGAAGTCGACTGCCCCGGCCGGCAGGCTGATCCGTACCCGGGCCAGGCTGCGCTGGCTGTGCGGGGTGGCCAGGGAGGCGTGACGGCTCAGCCAGTGGGCGACGGTGGCGGGATCGAGCTGCGTGGTGGTCCCGTGTTCGGCCAGAAAGGCCCGTTCGATCAGTTGCCGGGACAGGGCGGCGGAGCAGGGACAGGTGGAGGCGTAAAGGATCTCGACGCGCGCGCTGAGCTTGAAAGCGCCGGCTACCCAGCTGGCTTCCAGGCGTACGGGATAGCGTTTCCAGCCACTCAGCTCGGCGGTCACCAGGGCGGGGCGGCGGATCAGCAGGGCGAAGTCCAGCCGCAGGCGGGCGGCGCGGGAATCGCAGCTGCGGTGGCTGGCGACCATGCCGCTCAGCAGCAGACGCAGACGCTCTGGCGTCAGGAGAGCTTCGCCGCCCAGGCGATCCAGCAGTTGATAGAGGCGGGACATATGGATGCCCTTGGCGGTGGCCGCGGGCAGGTCGACCTGGACGTCGGCCCTGGCGGGCAACAGGCCGCCGAGATCGGCGTGGCCGAGGCGGATCGGCAGGTCGATACCCTGCATGCCGACCCAGTCGAGGGCGGCGGGCAGGGTGGCGGTCTCGCTGAGGGAGACATCGGGGAGGATGGCGTTCATGGGCAGGGCTCGCTTCAGTGCGGATCGGTGGCCTGGGGCCAGTCGCTGAAGGGGTTGTGCAAGCACATCCAGGCCGCGGGGCCGGCGGCGAGTTCGCTGTCGGTCAGCAGGCAGGCATCCAGGCGGGCGCGCAGGGCGGCTTCGTCCATGTCCATGCCGATGAGTACCAGTTCCTGGCGAGCATCGCCGACGCCCTCGTGCCATTTTTCCTTGATGAGGGCGACGGTTTCTTCATCCTCCGGCCACTGCTCGGGCGGTACCGCGGCCCACCAGCGCCCGGCCACGCCATGGCGGGCCACGGCGCCGGCCTGGGACCAGGTGCCGGCATGGGCGGGATGGCTAGCCAGCCAGAAGTAGCCCTTGGAGCGGATCACGCCAGGCCATTCCCCCTCGACCAGGGCGAAGAAGCGCTCGGGATGGAAGGGGCGGCGGGCCTGATAGACAAAACTCGAGATGCCGTATTCCTCGGTCTCGGGGGTATGTTCGCCGCGCAGCTCCTGCAGCCAGCCCGGCGCCTGGGCGGCTTTGTCGAAGTCGAAGAGTCCGGTCTGCAGCACCCGCTCCAGCGGTACGGCGCCAAAGCTCGCCAGTTCCAGTCGTGCGCGGGGATTGAGGCTGCGCAGGATGGCCAGCAGCCGATCACGTTCCGCCGGCCCGATGAGGTCCAGCTTGTTCACCACCAGGACGTCACAGAATTCGATCTGCTCGATCAGCAGGTCGACCACGGTGCGCTCGTCTTCCTCGCCGAGGGATTCGCCACGGGATTCCAGCAGATCGGTGGAGGCGTAGTCGCGCAGGAAGTTGAAGGCATCCACCACGGTGACCAGGGTGTCGAGCTGGGCGACGTCGCCCAGGCAGCGCCCGTCTTCGCCGGCGAAGGTGAAGGTTTCGGCCACGGGGAGCGGCTCGGAGATCCCGGTGCATTCGATGACCAGCTGATCGAAGCGGCCATCGCGGGCGAGGCGTTCGACTTCCAGCAGCAGGTCTTCGCGCAGGGTGCAGCAGATGCAGCCGTTGCTCATCTCCACCAGCTTTTCCTCGGTGCGCGACAGCTCGGCGCCGCCGTCGCGGACCAGGGCGGCGTCGATGTTGACCTCGGACATGTCGTTGACGATGACCGCCACCCGCCGGCCTTCGCGGTTGTTGAGAATATGGTTGAGCAGGGTGGTCTTGCCGGCGCCGAGAAAGCCGGAGAGCACGGTGACAGGGAGTTTCTGGCTGGGGAAGCTGGCTGGGGTCGTCATGGTCATCACGGCTAGGGTAGGTCGTAGAGCGGGCGCGTCCCTGTAGAGGATGCTCCAGAACTTTATAACACGTTATAACATAACATTTAGTGCAGGTTAAGAACGGACCTGTTCCCTGCACGGCGTCTTCTTCAGCTAACCGGGTGGGTGACTCGAGCCGCCCGCCATTGATCCAGGCGGACTGCCCTCGGTCACAGGCGCCAACTAGACGTGCTGACCGCCGTTGATATGGATCTCGGCACCGTTGATGTAGCAGGAGCGTTCGCTGCAGAGGAAGTAGATGGTCTCGGCCACTTCGTCGGGGGTACCCAGGCGCTTGAGCGGGACCTCGGCTTCCACCAGGCCATCGGTACCGGGCGAGAGGATGGAAGTGGCGATCTCGCCCGGTGCTATGGCGTTGGCGCGGATGCCACGGGGACCGAATTCATGGGCCAGTTCCCGGGTCAGCGCGGCCAGGCCTGCCTTGGAGGCGGCATAGGCCACTCCGGCGAAGGGATGCACCCGCGAACCGGCGATGGAGGTGACGTTTACGATGCTGCCTCGAGCGGCTTCAAGCTCCGGCAGCAGGGCGCGGGCCAGCAGGGCGGTGGAAACCAGATTGACGTTGAGGACGTGGGTCCAGGTCTCGGCATCCGACGCGGCTACCCCGAGGCGACCGCCATCCGGCCCCTTGGGCGAGATGCCGGCATTGTTGACCAGGGCATCCAGCTTGCCGCTGGGCAGGCGCTCGCGGACCGTGGCGACCAGGCGATCGATCTGGGTGAGGTCGGCGAGATCGGCCTGGATGTGCGCGTCGCGGGCTTCCGGCCAGGCGCATTCTTCGGAGAACGGCTGGCGGGAGACGGTGAGCAGACGCCAGCCCAGGCTGCGGAACAGCTTGACGGTGGCGTGACCGATCCCGCGACTGGCACCGGTGAGCAGCATGGTGCGCTGGGTCATGGGCGACCCCGGCAGGCAGAGGGGCGGACGAGGGGCGACAGGACGGGCATGGTGGGTGACTCCGGCGTCTGGCAGGCCGGTTCACTATGCCCAAGCAGGACAGGTGGGGCAATCGATGGACCTGTCCTCACCGGCGGACCGATGAGGACAGGGTGCCTTCAGGCTTCTTCGAGGGCGCGCGGGCGGGCACTGCGCTGCTCGGCGGTGGGTTCTTCGGCGGGCTGCAATTCGAAGTCGAAGTCGATTTCGGCGAACTGGCTGCCGTCGAGGCCACGGGCACGGGCGGCGTCGGCATCCTCGTGGAAGCGGATGTCGGCGATGAGTTCGTCGCGGGTGGCGTAGGCGAAGTCATCGTGCAGGTACTTGTCGCCGGCCAGGTTGATCTGGGTGGTCAGGTGGCGATGGCCGGGAGCGGAGATGAAAAAGTGGATGTGGGCCGGGCGCTGGCCATGGCGGCCGAGGCCGTCGAGCAGGCGCTGGGTGGGGCCGTCCGGCGGGCAACCGTAGCCGGAGGGCACGATGCTGCGGAAGGCGTAGCGGCCCTCGGCGTCGGTGCGGATGCGTCGGCGCAGGTTGAATTCGGACTGCGCCGGATCGAAGTAGGAATAGGTGCCGCCGGTGTTGGCGTGCCAGACGTCCACCAGGGCGCCGGCCAGCGGGCGACCCTCGGTGTCGCGCACCTGGCCGGTCATGAACAGCGGCACGCCGGCGTCCTGGCCATCATCGAGCCGGGCTTCGCCTTCGCACAGAGGGGCACCGGCCACATAGAGCGGGCCTTCGATGGTGCGCGGGGTGCCACCGGTGCGGCCGGCCTGTTCGTCCTGGGCATCCAGCAGCAGATCCAGATAGTGCTCCAGGCCGAGGCCGGCGACCAGCAGTCCGGCTTCCTGGCGCGCGCCCAGGTCGTTGAAGTAGCTCACCGCCTGCCAGAATTCCTCGGGCGTCACCTCCAGGTCCTCGATCATGCGGATGCTGTCGGTGAGGATACGGTGCACGATGGTCTTGAGGCGCGGATTGCCGGCGTCCTGCTCGAAGCCGCTGGCGACTTCAAAGAACTTCTGCACATCGGCGGTCTGGGAAAGGGCTAGGGTCATGGAGCGATCCTCGGTGTTGTTGTTATGGGCGGCCAATCAACGGTCGTCGGCGTGGATGGAGGAGGGGTGTCGGCACAGGGCGGTGACCTCGATCTCCATATAGGGGTAGAGCGGCAGTTGCAGCAGGGTATCGTGCAGCGCCTGGGTATCGGCCACGTCGAAGATGCTGACGTTGGCGTAGAGCCCGGCGATCCGCCAGAGGTGGCGCCAGGTGCCCTGGCGCTGGAGCTCCTGGGCCAGTTCCTTTTCCGCCTGCTTGAGTCGCGTGGCGTCGGCGGCAGGCAGGTCGTGGGGCAGTTTGACGGTCATGCGGACCATGAACAGCATGGTGAATCCTCCACGGGGCGTGATCAGGCAGTGGCGACGGCGAGGCTGCTGCGATCGCGACGGAAATGGGCGAGGCGGTCTTCGTCGAGGCTGACGCCGAGGCCGGGACCCTGGGGTAGCAGCAGCTGGAAGTCGCGATAGGTCGGCGGCTCGACGAGGATGTCCTCGGTGAGCAGCAGTGGACCGAACAGTTCGCTGTGCCAGTCCAGCCGCTCCAGGGTAGCGAAGGCATGGGCCGAGGCCAGGGTGCCGATGCTGCCTTCGAGCATGGTGCCGCCATAGAGGCCGATTCCGGCCGCCTGCGCCAGGTGGGCGACCTTGAGCACCGCCCGAGGACCGCCGGTCTTGGCGATCTTGAGGGCGAACACCGGGGCGGCGCCGGCACGGGCCAGGGCGAAGGCGTCGGGGAGGCTCTCGATGGCTTCGTCGGCCATCACCGGCGCCGGACTCCGGGCGCTGACCCGGGCCAGGGCCTGGACGTCATGGCGCGGCACCGGCTGTTCGATCAACTCCACCCCTGCGTCGGCCAGGGCCTGGCAGGCGCGCAAGGCCACACCTTCGCTCCAGGCCTGGTTGACGTCGACCCGCACGCTGGCGCGATCGCCCAGGGCGCGCTTGATGGCTGTCACGTGGGCGATGTCCCGGGCCGGTTCGGCCGCGCCGATCTTGAGTTTGAAATGGCGATGGCGGCGCAGGTCGAGCATGCGTTCGGCCTCGGCGACGTCCTTGCCGGTGTCGCCGCTAGCCAGGGTCCAGGCCACCTCCAGCCCCTGTTGCACCCGGCCGCCGAGCAGTTCGGCGATGCCCAGGCCGCGACGCTGGCCCTGGGCGTCGAGCAGAGCGGTCTCCAGGGCCGACTTGGCGAAGGTATTGGCGCGCACGCTGCGCTCGACCCGCTGCATCACGGCATTGAGGTTGTCGGCGTCCTGGCCGATCACCAGGGGCGCCAGATAGGTATCGAGGTTGGTCTTGATGCTTTCCGGGCTCTCCCCGGCGTAGGCCAAGCCGCCGATGGTGGTGGCTTCGCCGAGGCCCTGGCTGCCGTCGCTGCAGGTCAGGCGCAACAGCACCAGGGTCTGCCGCTGCAGGGTATGCATGGCCAGCTTGTGCGGGCGGATGGTGGGCAGGTCGACGAGGCAGGTGTCCAGGCGTTCGATGCTGATCATGGGCCAAATCCATCAGGGGCGGTCGTTGCCGCGCGTTCTTGTAGGGACGGCTTTCAGCTTGCGAGTTGCCTCCCCGGCAGTCCAATATCCGTTGCGTGTTCTACGATACCCTGGAGGTATGATGGAGCTGCGGCATCTGAGGTACTTCCTGGTCCTGGCGGAGACCCTCAACTTCACCCGCGCGGCCGAACGCCTGCACATGGCCCAGCCGCCGCTCAGCCGGCAGATCCAGCAACTGGAAGAAGAGCTGGGGGTGAGCCTGCTGGAGCGCGGCCGGCCCTTGCGCCTCACCGAGGCCGGGCGCTATTTCCAGGAACACGGCAGTCGGCTGCTGGCGCAGCTGGACGAGGTGCGCGACGGCACCCGGCGGGTGGCCGAGGGGCGCAAGCGCTGGCTGGGCATCGGCTTCGCGCCGTCCACCCTCTATGGCGCCCTGCCGGAACTGATCCGCCGACTGCGCACCGATGCCGGGCTGGAGCTGGGGCTGTCCGAGCTGATCACCCTGCAGCAGGTGGAGGCGCTCAAGAGCGGACGCATCGACATCGGTTTCGGTCGCATCCGCATCGAGGATGCCGCGGTGGTACAGGAGGTGTTGCACGAGGACCCGCTGGTGGCGGTGCTGCCGGCCGGGCATCCGTTGCTGGGCGCGCCGGTGAGTCTGGCACGCCTGGCGCAAGAGCCCTTCGTGCTCTATCCCTCCGCGCCACGACCCAGTTATGCCGACCACGTGCTGGCGCTGTTCGCTCGCGAAGGAGTGAACATCCGCGTGGCGCAGTGGGCCAACGAATTGCAGACGGCCATCGGCCTGGTGGCGGCCGGACTGGGGATCACCCTGGTGCCGGCCTCGGTGCGCCGGCTGCACCGCGACGACATCGACTACGTCTCCCTGAGCGATACTCAGGCGGTCTCGCCCATCGTCATCAGCTACCGGGCCGGCGATCGCTCGCCGCTGCTGGCGCATTGTCTGGCGCTGGTGCAGGAGACCGCTGCGCAACAGGCCTGAAGCCCCGACCAGCCGTGGCCTGGGCGGGATTTGCCCGACGCCCGGGTGGCGGCCGCCGCGTAATTAGCTGCGCCAAGGGGATGGTCGCGGCAGTCTGCGGACAGCCCCGCAGCGCGCACCGCGCCGAAGATGATTCCAGACCTGAGCAACCTGGAGTCTCTTGCGATGACCGGATCCTATATCCACGTACCTGCGCCGTCCGGCGCCTTCGACGCCTACTTCGTGCCCTCCATCGACGGTCGCGGTCCGGGCATCGTCCTGTGCCAGGAGATCTTCGGCGTCAACGCCGCCATGCGCGCCGTGGCCGACCAACTGGCCGAGGAGGGCTACAGCGTGCTGGTGCCGGACCTCTACTGGCGCCAGGCGCCGCGCATCGAACTGGGCTACACCCCCGAGGATTTCGAAAAGGCCTTCGGTCACTACCAGGCCTTCGACGAGGGACTGGGCGTGGTGGACATCGGCGCCGCCCTCGACCATCTGCGCAGTCGTCCCGAGGTAAGCGACGCCGGCCTTGGTGTGGTGGGTTACTGCCTGGGCGGCAAGCTGGCCTACCTGGCAGCCTGTCGACTGCCCCAGGTGGCCTGCGCCGTCGGCTACTACGGCGTCGGTATCGAGAAGGCCCTGGGGGAATTGGAAGGACTGCGCGGCCGGCTGGTCCTGCACTTCGCCGAAGCCGACCAGTTCTGTCCGGAACCGGCGCGGGAGGCCATCCTCGCCGCCCTGGCCACGGTGCCGGCCACGGAAGGCTATGTCTATCCGGGCGTCGACCATGCCTTCGCCCGGCCGGGCGGCCATCACTACGACAAGCCCGCCGCGCTGCTGGCCCACGAGCGCACCATCGCCGCGCTACGCCGCACCATCGGCCCGGACTACAACCTCTCGGCGCTGTGGGAAGAACATATCCGCCACGAATTCGATACCCGCGACGTGCCGGCGACCATGGCTACCATGGTGCCCGAGCCCTACGTCAACCATATCCCGACCATGACCGGCGGGGTCGGCTATCGCGAGCTAGCGCGCTTCTATCGCTATCACTTCGTGCATGGCAATCCCAAGGACATGAAGCTCACGCCGATCTCGCGCACCGTGGGTGCCTCGCAGATCGTCGACGAATTCGTCATGAGCTTCACCCACGACGAGGCCATCGACTGGATGCTGCCGGGCGTCGCGCCGACCGGCCGCCATGTCGAGATCCCCATGCTGGGGGTGGTGAAGTTTCGCGGACCCAAGCTCTACCACGAGCACATCTACTGGGATCAGGCCAGCGTGCTGGTGCAGATCGGCCTGCTCGACCCCCAGGGGTTACCGGTGGCGGGCGCCGAGACCGCGCACAAGCTGCTCGACGAGACGCTGCCATCCAACACCCTGATGCCGAGCTGGGCTTCCAGCGCCGGCAAGTCCATCGAGGAGTGAGGCCATGAGTCTGCATTCCCTCGACGGCAAGACGGTGGTCATCAGCGGCAGCGCCACCCTGATCGGCCAGGCGGTGGCCGAGACGCTGGTCGCGGCAGGCGCCCGGGTAGCCCTGCTGGACATCGACCCGAATGGCGCGGCCGGTGCCGAGGTGCTCGGCGATGCGGCCTTCTTCCAGACCGTGGACCTGACCGATGACGCAGCCTTGGCGCTCGCGGTAGCCGCCATCCGCGAACGCTTCGGCGCAGTGGCCGGCCTGGTCAACCTGGCCTGTACCTATCTCGACGATGGCCTGGAGTCGTCGCGCGGCGACTGGCTCAAGGCGCTGGACGTGAACCTGGTGTCGGCGGTGATGCTGGCCAAGGCGCTGCACCCCGACCTCAAGGCGCGGCGCGGGGCCGTGGTCAACTTCACCTCCATCTCCGCCGACTGCGCCCAGACCGGTCGCTGGCTCTACCCGGTGTCCAAGGCGGCGCTCAAGCAACTGACTCGCAGCATGGCGCTGGACCTGGCGGCGGACGGCATCCGCGTCAACTCGGTGTCGCCGGGCTGGACCTGGTCGCGGGTGATCGCCGAGGTCAGCGGCGGGGATCGCGCTCACGCCGACCGCGTCGCCGCCGACTTCCATCTGCTCGGCCGCCTCGGCGAGCCGGCGGAAGTGGCCCAGGTGGTCGCCTTCCTCTTGTCGCCGGCGGCGAGTTTCGTCACCGGCGCCGACTACGCCGTGGACGGTGGTTATTCGGTCATGGGACCGGAGCGCAACCAGCCGGCCATTCCACGCCTCGCCGAACGGGAGTGATGCCATGCAGAACCCCTTCTGGCGCCTGTTCAACGGCTTCACCCCCACCCGCAACTCGACTCCCCGGAGAACCTCCATGCGTCGTATCGCCATCGTCGGGGCCGGCCAGGCCGGCCTGCAACTGGGCCTGGGCCTGCTCGCCCAGGGCTACCATGTCACCCTCACCACCAACCGCACCGGCGAGCAGGTGCGCGCTGGCAAGGTCATGTCCAGCCAGTGCATGTTCAACACCTCATTGCAGACCGAGCGCGACCTGGGGTTGAATTTCTGGGAAGATCAATGCCCCGCGGTGGAAGGCATCGGCCTGGCCGTCCCCGATCCCGTGCACCCAGACCGTCCCGCCTTCCAGTGGAGCGCCCGCCTGGAGCGCTATGCCCAGGCGGTGGACCAGCGCCTGAAGATGCCGGCCTGGATGGACGAATTCGAGCGCCGCGGTGGCGAGCTGATCATCCAGGACGTCGGCTTGGCCGAGCTGGAAACCCTGAGTGCCAGCCACGACCTGACCCTGCTGGCCGCCGGCAAGGGCGAGGTGGTCAACCTGTTCGCCCGGGATACCGAGCGCACCGTCTTCCAGCAGCCGCAACGCGCCCTGGCGCTGACCTACGTGAAGGGCATGACGCCCATGTCGCCCTATTCGCGGGTGGCCTTCAACCTCGTCCCCGGCGTGGGCGAGTACTTCGTCTTCCCCGCGCTGACCCTGAGCGGACCCTGCGAGATCATGGTCTTCGAAGGTATCCCCGGCGGCCCCATGGACTGCTGGCAGGACGTCACCTCGCCGGAACAGCACCTGGAGCGCAGCCTGGAGATCGTCCGCCGCTTCGCGCCCTGGGAGGCCGAGCGCTGCCAGAATCTGGAGCTGACCGACGCCGGTGGCGTGCTGGCCGGGCGCTTCACCCCCATGGTGCGCAAGCCGGTGCTGCGCCTGCCCTCGGGCCGGCCGGTGTTCGGCATGGCCGACGCCCTGGTGGTCAACGATCCCATCACCGGCCAGGGCTCCAACAATGCCGCCAAGTGCAGCAAGGTCTATCTGGAGGCCATCCTCGCCCAGGGCGATGCCGCCTTCACCCCGGATTGGATGCACCGGACCTTCGAGCGCTACTGGGACTATGCCGGCGAGGTGGTGAAGTGGACCAACAGCCTGCTGACCCCGCCACCACCGCACATCCTCGATCTGCTCGGCGCCGCCAGCCAGTCCCACGCCATCGCCTCGCGCATCGTCAACGCCTTCGACGATCCCCGCCGTTTCGCCCCCTGGTGGTTCGAAGCGGAGGCCTGCCAGGGCTTCCTGCGTGAACACCTGAACCAGGCTGCCTGAGGAGCCCACCATGACGATAGACGCGCTGGATCTCATCGCCGCCGACCCGGCCAACCCGCGGGCGCTGCGCAACCTGCTGGGGCAATTCGCCACCGGCGTCACGGTGATCACCACCCGCGGCCGTGACGGGCGCAAGGTAGGGATGACCGCCAATTCCTTCTCCTCGGTGTCCCTGGAGCCGCCGCTGGTGCTCTGGAGCCTGGCCCGCCAGGCGCCGAGCCTGCCGGACTTCCTCGCCGCCAGCCACTTCGCCATCCATGTGCTGGGCAGCGACCAGCACCAGCTTTCCGGCCACTTCGCGCGGCCGGCGGAGGACAAGTTCGCCGGTATCGCCCACGTCGAGGGCACCGCTGGCGTGCCGTTGCTGGAGGAGGCGGTGGCCACCCTGATCTGCCGCAACCACGTCCAGTACGAGGGTGGCGACCACCTGATCTTCCTTGGCGAGATCGAGCACTACCGACACAGCGGCGGAGAACCGCTGGTCTTCCACGCCGGCCAGTACCGGGTCGCCAGCGCGCATCCGGCGCTGAGCGCCTGAGCCTCGGCAGCGCCCGTCGATTCCACTCGATCGGCGGGCGCTGCCCTTTCGAATCTGCCTTTCGCGAGCACGAACAGCCGTATTCAAGGAGCCTTGCATGACCCGGATTCGCTATCTTTCCCTCGCCGGTGCCCTGGTTGCCGGAACCGCCCAGGCCTATGACCTGCCGGTGGTCAACCTCGGCCTCACCAGCTTTCTCGACGGCGGTCTGCCTGCGGGCAACGGCTGGTACCTGCAGCAGTATTTCCAGAACTACAGCAGCCATCGGCTGACCGATCAAAACGGTGACAAGCTGGGGCTGCCGAAGACCAAGCTGGACTACCAGGTATCGGTGACCCAGCTCAGCTACGTATCGGACCTGCGCCTGGGCAACGGCAACCTGGGTCTGAACATGTTGCTGCCGGTGGTGACGCGGATGAAGGTCGACGACGGCCTGAACAACGCGGCGCTCAAGGACCAGGGTGGCGTGGGCGATCTGCTGATAGGACCCTTCATCCAGTTCGATCCGGTGATGGGCGCCAATGGCCCGCGGTTCGTCCAGCGTGTCGAGTTCCAGATCAACGTGCCCACCGGCGAGTACGACCGCGACAAGGACATCAATCCCGGCAACCATGCCTGGTCGTTCGACCCCTATTGGGCCGCCACCTACTGGTTCACCCCGAACTGGACCGTCTCGGTGCGCGCCCACTACCTCTACAACTTCAAGAACGACAAGCCGAGCTATGCCTTCGGCGATGTCTCCGACATCCAGGCCGGCCAGGCGCTGCACGCCAACTTCGCCACCGAATACGCCGTCACCCCGCAACTGCGCCTGGGCATCAACGGCTACTGGCTCAAGCAGATCACCGACACCCAGGTCGACGGCCACGACGTCTCCGGTCGGCGCGAACAGGTCTGGGCCATCGGCCCGGGCGGCATGTACAGCTTTTCCAAGAACGACCACCTGGTGGCCAACGCCTACTTCGAGCAGGACGCGGAGAACCGTCCCGAAGGCAGCCGGGTGCAGGTGCGCTACATCCACCACTTCTGACCGGACGGAGTTCAGCTCCCTTCGTCCACTTTCAAGCCTGCCGGGGATGGCAGGCTTTTTTTTGCACGGCGTTTGGGCGGTAAGCTCAACCAAGGGCGTGTCCAGGTGGTTCAGATATAGCGGCAGACGATGCGGGGTGGCGCCGGAGGTTATGGTCCTATTGGTCTTGGACGGTTGCGCCGTCTCATTCCAACCTCCGGCTCATTGAGGCCATGGCGGTCCGCCGTTGCGACCGCTCCTACGGCATCACTCACTTCTGTAGACGTCGATAACCGTAGCGTGGAAAACGGCGCAGCCTTTTCCACTGGAATCCGTCGCGATGCGTGCCCTCACCCCAACCCTCTCCCGAGGGGAGAGGGGGCTATCGGAGCAGGTGTTCGTCTTTCAAGGTTTTAGCAAGATCCTGATCAATCTGAAGCCCTCACCTTGGTAACAGCTTTCTCAGAACTGCCATGGGTCGCGGCCAGTCGGGTGAGCGCAACGAAGCTCAACAGAAAGGGTTCGCCGGGCGCTCCGGGCCAAGCGGTGGAACCAGATAGAGGCTGCAGGAAGATTCGTGCCTGTTGGGTTTCGACGGCAAGGCTGTCTCAGCCCAACCTTAAAAAGCAATAAGCCCGGCAGGCGAGCTGTCGGGCTTATTGAAAGAGGCAGCGCAGCGTTAACGCGTAGACGCACTCTGCAGGAATTTCTCGCTATACAGCCGCGTCTCCTCGCCCAACCCCTGCTGGTCGAGCCAGGTCTTGACCGCCTCGACCATGGGCGGCGGGCCGCAGAGATAGAGGTCGCAGGCCTGGTCGGTGAGGAAGCGCCGGTCGAAGTGCTCGGGGATATAGCCGCTGAGGCCCTGCCACGCCGGACCCGGCTGGCTGACCACGGGCTGGTAGTCGAAGTCGGCGATGCGCGCGCGGTAGGCCTCCAGCCGGGCGCCCTCGCAGAGATCCTGCTCCTGGGTGACGCCATAGAACAGCCGCACCGGCTGGCCGCAGCCGCCTTTCTCGGCCATCTCGTCGAGCATGCCGAGGAAGGCCGACAGGCCCGTGCCGCCCGCCACCAGCACCAGCGGCCGCTCCACCTGGCGGAGATAGAAGCTGCCCAGGGGTGCCTCCAGTTCCAGGTTGAGGCCCGGCTGGCAGCGTTCGCGCAGGAAGTTGCTCATCACCCCATCCGGCAGCAGACGGATGAGGAATTGCAGCTGGTTCTGCGCATTGGGCCGGTTGGCGAAGGAGTAGGCGCGCCAGTCATCGGTGCCGGGGATACGCAGCCGCGCGTACTGGCCTGGGAGGAATTGCAGCTGCCGGGGGGCAGAACTGGCGTCCAGGTGCAGGATGGCGGTGGTGGCCGAGACCAGCTCCACCGAGATCACCTGGCCACTGATGCGCTCGGGCTCGGCGGCGTGGCAGAGGCTGGAGTCGTGGTCGAAATAGAAGGCGGCGTCGGAGGTCACCCGGGTCTGGCAGGCGAGCATCTTGCGCTGCGCCAGGTCACGCTCGGAAAGGGCTTCCTCGTCGACGTAATCCTGGCTGTAGGCGCCGGCTTCGCAGCGCCCCTGGCAGGTGCCGCAGACGCCTTCGCGGCAGTCCAGCGGCAGGCTGATGCCCTGGCGCAGGGCCGCGTCCAGCAGCAGTTCGTTGGGCTTCACCGCGATGAACAGCGTCTTGCCGTCGGCGAAGCTCAGAGCGACGTTGTGGCTCATGGCGGTGGCCTCAGAGATGGTAGAAGTCGAGTACGGAGTTGATGACGTCGTTGAGCAGCAGCACCTGCTTGCGGGCGATACGAAAGTCGCCGTCCACCTCGCGCAGGTGATAGGTCACCTGGCCGTAGAACTGCTCGGACACCCCGTGGCGGGCATAGAGCGTCAGCCAGCCGGCGCGCACCTCCAGCAGACCGTCGTCAGCCCGGGCGACGCGTACGTTGCTGATCTGGTGCAGGGTGCGCGGCAGTGGCGTGGAGGCGGCCGACTTGCCGGTGCGCAGGCGGAACACCCGGTCCTCCAGGCCGGAGCGGTCGGCGTAGTAGATATAGGAGAGACCCTGGGTGGGATCGGTCACGTACTCGTGCTCGCTGATCCATTGCGGCAGGTGGAAGACGCTGTCGGCCTCGAACAGCGCCAGATAGGCGTCCCAGTCCTGGGCATCGCAGAGCGCGGCCTGGCGATAGAGGAATTGCTCCACGGCGTATTGCAGATCAGGGTTCATGCCGACACCTCCGTCGGTTGCAGGGCTTTGTTGGCCAGGCCGTCGAGCAGGAAGCGCTGCCAGGCGCCGTGCTGGTTCACATAGAGGCCTTCATGGGTGAATTCGGTACCGGTGAGTACCGGCTGGATGCCCAGGGCCTCGCTGTTCACGGTGGGGCCGGCGGTCCAGCGATGATGGCCGCGGGAGATGTCGTTCCAGCGCTCCAGGCGGGCCTGAAAGCCGCGCTGGGCCTCGCGGAATTCCACCAGATCGTCGGGCGTACCCATGCCGGAGACGTTGAAGAAGTCCTCGAACTGGCGGATGCGGTTGGTGCGGTCGGCGGGCGCCTCGCCCTTGACGCCGATGCACTGGCTGATGATCTCGGTCTTGTTCCAGGCCACCGGCCGCACGATGCGCAGCTGGGAGCTGATCTGGTCCATGAAGAACAGGCTGGGGTAGATGTTGAGGTTGCGCAGGCGATGCATCATCCACTCGGCGCGGGCCTGGCCGTATTCCTCGACCAGGCGCGGCATCACGCTGGCGTAGCCGGGGCGCACCGTGGGGTTGGGCATGTCGCTGAACAGCAGGCTGTGGCCATTCCTGAAGGAGAACCAGCCATCGTCGGTCTCGGCATCGCCGGCGCCGAGCTTGCTGTAGTCCAGGGTGCTGCTGGCACCGCCTTTCTCGGCGTTGACCTGCTGGCGGTGCTGCACGGTGGAGACGTAGTTGTAGTGCACGGTGCTGACGTGATAACCGTCGAGGCCGTTCTCGTTCTGCAGCTTCCAGTTGCCGTCGTAGGTGTAGGTGGACTTGCCCGGCAGGATCTCCAGCTCACCGGTGGGGGACTGGGCCACCATCATGTCGAAGAAGACCTTGGCGTCGCCCAGGTAGTCTTCCAGGGAATCACTGCCCTGGGTGTCCAGGCTGACGAAGACGAAGCCCTTGTAGCTCTGGATGCGCGCCTTCTTCAGGCCGCGGGTGGCCTTGTCGAAGCCATCGGGGTACTCGCCCGGCGCCTTGACCTTCACCAGGCGGCCGTCGCTCTTGTAGCACCAGGCGTGGAAGGGGCAGGTGAAGGTGGACTGGTTGCCGCGCGCCACGCGGGTGAGGGTGGCGCCACGGTGCTGGCAGGCGTTGATCAGCGCGTGCAGCTCGCCGTTGCCGTCACGGGTGATGATCAGCGGCTGGCGGCCGGCGCGCATCGTGACGAAGTCGTGGGGCTTGGCGATCTCGCTTTCGTGGCAGGCGTAGATCCAGACCTTCTCGAAGATCAGCTCCATTTCCAGCTCGAACAGCTCGGGTTCGGTGAAGAGATCGCGGGCGATGCGATAGACGCCGTCGGCCGGACGGAAGTCCAGGCAACCTTGGATGTAATCCTGCCATTGGGCAATGCTGCGGGTGCTCATCAGGGGTGTCCTCTAGGGTGAGACTCACCTCGATTGAAGCCCCGCCACCCCAACCCCTCTATCCGCTTTTTCACTGATCGCTAGCCGGATTTTTTCGCTCGCCGGACTGGCCTGCACTCTGCGGATAGTGGCGGCGGCACGCGGCGTGCAGCATGGAACCAGCCAGCGGAGGAGCCCAGCATGCAGCAGACGAATTTCGAGGTGCAGACGCACAGTGGCCAGGTCGCCGAGGCGTGTCGCTGGATGAGCGCGGTGGCCGGTCCGCATCGCCTGGAAACCCGCAGCGGCGCCGAATTGAGTTTCCATCACCAAGGACTGCGACTGCCGGGCCGAGCCACGGTGCTGGGGCGGATCGGCTATGGCGCCGCGGTGCAGATCGGCATCGACGCCCTGGATGCCTACAGCCTCAGCCTGCCGCTGCAGGGGCGCCAGTCGCTGGCCAGACGCGGCGCGCGCATACGTTCCGACAGCCAGTGCGGAATGGTCGTCGCGCCCCACGAATGGCAGCGGCTGGACATGGCCGCCGACTGCCTCAAGCTGCAGGTGGTGATCCGCCGCGAAGCCCTACAGGAGGTGGCGGAGGGCCTGCTGGGCCGGCCTTTGGCGGCGCCCCTGAGCTTTGCCGGCGAGATGGAACTGGCGCGCCCGGCGGTCGCGGCGTGGTGGCAGGGGGTGCGCCAATTGCTGGACGGCTGGAGCGCTGTCCAGGCGCTCTACGGCCAGCCGGCACTGGCCAAC
Organism: Pseudomonas oryzihabitans NBRC 102199; assembly: GCF_000730625.1. Taxonomy (GTDB): domain Bacteria; phylum Pseudomonadota; class Gammaproteobacteria; order Pseudomonadales; family Pseudomonadaceae; genus Chryseomonas; species Chryseomonas oryzihabitans. Next base: position 86,865 of record NZ_BBIT01000011.1, read on the forward strand.
GACCTGGAAGTGATGCTGCTCAAGGGCCTGCTGCTGGCCCAGCCGCACAACTACTCCGCGGCTCTGGAGGAAGGCGTAGGGACGGGCTATCCCGAGTTTCTCCTGCGGGCGCGGCGTTATCTCGAAGCCCATGCGCGGGAGAATCCCTCGCTGGAGAGTCTGGAGCGCGTGGCCGGCGTATCCCGGTCCAAGCTCTATGCCAGCTTCCGCCGCTATCACGGCCAGCCGCCCATGGCCTATCTCAAGCGGCTACGGCTGGAAGAGGTGCGGCGCCTGCTGCTGGCGCGTCGTGACGGCGCGAGCGTCTCGCGCATCGCCCTGGATTGGGGCTTCGAGCACCTGGGGCGCTTCGCCAGCGACTACCGCCAGGCGTTCGGCGAGACGCCGTCGCAGACCCTGGCGGGACGGCGTCTCAACTAGCTGGAGAGCGCCCCGCGAAAGCGGCGGGTTTCCGAAGGAGACTCGCCGTAGCGGCGCTTGTATTCCTGAGCGAACCTGCCGAGGTGGGCGAAGCCCCATTTGTAGGCGGTGTCCGTCACCGATTCCACCCGGCCGCTGCGCAGTTCTTCGTTGACCCGCTCCAGGCGCAGGTCGCGCAGATAGTGCATGGGGGTGGTGCCGCGATAGGTGCGGAAGCCGGCGAACAGGGTGCGCACGCTGACGCCGCCATGTTCGGCCAGGGTTTCCACGCTGAGCGGCTCGTGCAGGTGTTCGGCGATATAGGCCTCGATGCGCTTGATGAAGTAGGGCGAGACATTGCGCTCGCGGGTGCCTTCCAGCTGGCCGTGCAGGGAATGCGGCTGGCCATAGAGCAGGGCATTGAGCAGCGAGGATTCGAATTGCTTGAGCACCAGCGGCTGGTGGATCGGATGCGCCGGATCGGCCAGGCCGTCCATGAGCAGGCCGAGCAGTTGCAGGAAGTAGGCGCCACCGGCCTGGCCCAGGTCCAGCCGCGGATCGAATTGCGGCAGGCGACCCTGCTGGGGCAGGTGCTGGGCGCAGTGATGCTCCAGGTCGGCGCGCTCCAGGCGCAGTACCAGCTGCGCGGCGCCGCCATACCATCTCATGCGCACGGGCAACTCCGGCGACAGCAATGCTGCCACCTGCGGCGAAGACTGGAAATCCACCGCGCCGCAATGGATGTCGGCGCCTCCTGTCAGCGGGATCTGGACCAGATAGAAGTCCTGCAGGCACTGGGGATCGATATCGACGTCGGTGCCGTATTCCAGGCGATTGAGCGACAGTCGCCCGCGGCTGATGTGGTGCAGGCTGGCGCTGACCACCTCGCCGCGCTGCACCGGTTTCAGCTCATGGGGCTTGAACACCTTGCTGACACCCTGGCAGGCCGCATCCCGGTCGGCCACGAGAAATTGCAGGCTGCTCGAACAGAACAGCCGGGTCTGGCGAAAGCGCTCTCCGCTTTCGGAGGGCGTGACGTCTTGGGTCATTGTTACCTCCTTGCACACAGGCGTGGCCCCGCGCACCCTTTTGTTTCCTGCCGGTTGCAGCCAGCGGATAGCGGCTGCAGTCAGCGGATAGTCGGTGGGCAGCGGAACTCGTTCTTGGCCGATCGCGGTCGGCCTTGCAGGGGAATTTGCAAGGGGCGGGCCAAGCAAGGCGTCTAACAAAGGGTTTCGGGCGATCAGCGGCCAGGCCGGTCGCCATCCGCTCAGGCGTCGTCGTGGCGCAGTCGCCCATGCTCGCTGCGCACTGCCGCCATGAAGGTCTGCATGGCCGAGGACTGCACCCGGTGGCGGCGACGGATCAGTCCATAGGGCGGCAGTCGTGGTTCGAAGGCGATGGGCAGCACCGCCAGCAGGTGCCGGCCGGGATAGTCGTTGACCACCGACAGCGGCGTCACGCCGAGCATGTCGGTCTGCTGCAGCAGCGCCAGCAGGGTCATGATGGAGGTGGTTTCGACGATGCTGCCGGGGATGTCGACCCGGGCATCGTGGAAGGCCTGGTTGATGATGGCCCTCATCGGGCTGGGGTGCTGTTGCAGCACCCAGGTGTGCTCCTGCAATTCGCCCCAGGTGAGGTGGGTGGCCTGGGCAAGGGGATTCTGGGCGCCGGCGATCACGCAGAGCACCTCTTCGCCGAGGCTGTCGAACAGCAATTCCTCGGCGCGGGCCCCGGTAGGAATGCGGCCCAGGACCACGTCGAGCTGGTCCTGCAGCAGCGCCTGGACCAGAACGTCGCTGGTATCCACCTGGATGGACATGGACAGCCGCGGATGGCTCTGCTTGAGGGTGGCGATGGTGCGGGTCAGCAGCCCCGAGGCCAGCGCCGGGATCGCGCCCACCGCCACCCGGCCCAGATTGCCCGATTCCAGCGCGACCAGCTCCTCGCGCATGCCCGAGAGTTCGGCGAACACCATCCGCGCGTAGTAGATCACCGTGTCGCCAAAGGCCGTGGCGCGCATGCCGCGCGGCAGCCGCTCGAACAGCCCCACGCCCAGCAGGCTCTCGATCTCGTGCAGCATCTTGGTGGCGGCCGGCTGGGTCATGCCGATGTCGTCGGCGGCGCGGCGCAGCGAGCCGAATTCCGCCAGTGCCAGCACCAGCCGCAACTGGCGCAGGCGCAGACGGCTGTGGATGGTATGGGCATCGGGAATGCGCGTCATGCTGGCGAACCTTGGGGCAGGGGAGCCGGCTAGGGTAGCGCATGAGCCCGGGCCTGGCGTCGGTGGGGTGCGTCCGCGCCAGGCCGGGGCGTTCACGACGGCCGTACCTTGGCCCGCGGCTGGCCCAGGCGCAGCGCCTGCAGGCCCCGCGCGAGCAACGGCCAGCAGAGCATCAGCAACGCCGCGGTGGTCAGACTGCCCACCAGCGGGTTGGACCAGAAGATGCCCAGCTGGCCATCGGAGAACAGCATCGATTGGCGGAAGGCGTCTTCGGCCTTGTCGCCCAGCACCGCCGCCAGCACCAAGGGGGCGATGGGATAGCCGAGCTTCTTGAAGGCATAGCCGAGGATGCCGAAGCCGAGCATCAGCCAGACGTCGAACAGGCTGTTGTGCACCGAGTAGGCGCCAATCACGCAGACGGTAAAGATGATCGGCGCGATGATGCAGAACGGGATGCGCAGGATGGCGGCGAACAGCGGCACCGTCGCCAGCACCACGATCAGGCTGACCACGTTGCCCAGGTACATGCTGGCGATCAGACTCCAGACGAAGTCGTGCTGTTCGGCGAACAGGGTCGGCCCCGGATGCAGGCCCCAGATCATCAGGCCGCCGAGCATCACCGCGGCGGTGGCGGAGCCGGGAATACCCAGGGTCAGCATCGGCAGCAGGGCACTGGTGCCGGCGCTGTGGTCGGCGGTCTCCGGCGCGATCACCCCTTCCAGTTCGCCCTTGCCGAAGCCCTCGCGGTTCTTCGAAAAGCGCCGCGCCAGGCTGTAGCTCATGAAGGAAGCGGCGGTAGGGCCACCGGGTGTCACGCCCATCCAGCAACCGACCAGGGCGCTGCGCAGCCAGGTCAGCCAGTAGCGCGGCAACTGTTTCCAGGTGCCGAGCACGGTGCGCAGGGTGATGCGCGCCTGCTCGCCACGAAAGACCAGGCCTTCCTCCACGGTGCAGAGGATCTCGCCGATGCCGAACAGGCCGATCACCGCCACCTCGAAGCTGATGCCCGACAGCAGTGCCGGCTGGTCGAAGGTCAAGCGCAGATTGCCCGACACCGTATCCATGCCCACCGCCGCCATGGCGAAGCCGATCATCATGGCGGCCACCGTTTTCAGCGGTGGATTCTTGCTCATGCCGATGAAGGTACAGAAGGCCAGCAGGTAGACGGCGAAGAACTCCGGCGAGCTGAATTCCATGGCGAAGGCGGCGATGCGGCTGGAGAGGAAGGTCAGCAGCAGCACCCCGACCAGGGCGCCCAGCAGCGCCGAGGTGAAGGCCGCGGTCAGGGCCTCGCCGGCACGACCCTGGCGCGCCAGGGGGTAGCCGTCGAAAGTGGTGGCCACCGACGAGGGTTCGCCGGGGATGTTGAACAGGATCGAGGTGATGGAGCCGCCGAACAGCGCGCCCCAGTACATGCAGGAGAGCAGGATGATGGCCGAGGTCGGACTCATGGTGAAGGTCAGCGGCAGCAGCAGGGCGACGCCATTGGGCGCGCCCAGGCCGGGCAGCACCCCGACCAGGATGCCGAGCAGCACGCCGATCACCATCAGGGCGAGGTGATGGAAAGACAGGATCAGCCCCATCCCGTGCATCAGGGAGTCGAATTCGCTCATGACAGGCTCCTCAGCAGGCGGGCGAGGTCGGCCAGGGGCCCGGCATCCAGCGGTACCTTGAACCAGAGGGCGAAGATCAGATAGCTGGCCAGGCTCACGCCGCCGGCGGTGGCGAGGATCTGCCAGGCGCCGTAGCGCCTTTGCCGCTGGCGATCCCGTGCCATGAACCAGGCGATGAACAGGAAGGCCGTCAGATAGAGGCCCAGCAGGGGCAGGGCGACGACGAAGGCCAGCATCGGCAGGAACACCCGCAGCACCTGGCCGAAGGCGGCGCGTTCGACGAAGCTGGTGCGCAGCGCCTGCCAGCGCCACAGGGTCTGCAGCGCCGTGGCCAGACTGGCCAGGGCCAGCAGCAGGCCGATGTAGAAGGGGAAGTAGCCCGGCTCGGGGCCGGCATCGCCCCAGCCGATACCCTGTTCCAGGCTGCCCACCATCACGATGCCGCCAAGGCCAGCGGTAAAGGCCGCCAACCCCAGTTCCACCCAGCGGGTGGTGATCAGAGAATCTCCGGCCATGGCCGTCTCTCCTGTGTCGGTGCGCCGATCAGCGCTTGAGCCAGCCCGCGTCCTCGAACACCGGGGTGACCCGTGCGGTGTCCTGGGCGATGTAGTCCTGCAGCGCCTGGCCTTCGAGGAAGGTCGGCACCAGCGCATTGCGCTCGATGTAGGCCTTGAACTCCGGCGTCTGGCTGACCTTGCGCAGCAGTTCCACATAGAAGGCCCGTTGTTCCTCGCTGACCCCGCCCGGCAAGAGCACGGTGCGCGGGAAACGGTACTGGTCGATGCCCAGCCCCTGCTCCTTGCAGGTGGGCACGTCGGACCAGGCCTGGGTCTCGGTGACCTTGGCGGTATAGGTCATGCGCGCCTGGCTGAACACGCACAGCGGCACCACCTGGCCGCCGCGCCACTGGCTCAGGCTCTCGCTGGGGTTGTTGACGTTGGAAGTGATGTGCTTGCCGGCCAGCTGGGTCGCCGCCTCGCTGCCACTCTTGAAGGGAATGTAGGTGAGCTTGGTGCCCTCGGTGCGATTGAGCAGCAGGGTCAGGGTCTGGTCGACGTCCTTGGACTGGCTGCCACCCATGCGCTTGCCGGCCGGATCCTGCTTGATGGCGTCGAGATAGCCCCGGGCGTCCTTCCAGGGCGCGTCGGCGTAGCTCCAGAGGATGAAGTCATCCTCGGCGATGGCCGCCACCGGGGTGAGGTCGGCGAGCTGGTAGCCGAGCTTGGCGGTCAGCGGCAGCAGATAGACGTTGTTGGTGGCGATGACCAGCTTGTCCGCCTCGCCCTTGGCCATCTTCATCTCCAGGAAGGCCTCGGCGCCGTTGCCGCCACCCTTGTTCATCACCACGGTGCTGGCGTCGAGCAGCCTGTGCTGCGTGATGATCGACTGGATCAGTCGGCCGAGCTGGTCGGTGCCGCCACCGGGACCACCGGCGACCACGATCTCCACCTTGCCCTCGGGTTGCCAGGCAGCCTCGGCGACGGGAGCCACCACAGCGGCCAGGCACAGGGGGAGGGCGGCGAGCAGGGAAGTGCTGCGCATGGGACTACCTCTTTCTTGTCGTTGTTTTGGGTGGGCCGAGTGTGCGCAGCACCCGGCGATCCTGACCAGTCAAAAGAAGGCATGCACCTATAGCCTGGGGTTATGCCTGGCGCTGCTCTTCATCTGACTCCGCACGGCAAAAGGGCCGTAGCGACGAGCGAAAAACGACCTATATCCTGCGGCTATACACCTATGCGCAGATTTGATTAGACGGTTATCGCCCCCCGGCTGATAGTCGACCTCGCCAGCCGGCAGCTGAACACCCATAACAAGAATCCCAGGGGTCCATGCCATGCTCTCGACGTCCCGTTCCTCACGCCTCGGCGAAGCCGCCGTGCCCACGGCGCTCCAGGCTTCCCGCGTCCGCTGGCGCATCTTCGCCATCATCTTCGGCCTTACGGTCATCAACCTGGTGGACCGCGTGTCGCTGTCCATAGCCATGCCCACCATCGCCCGCGAATTCCAGCTGACGCCGGCCACCCAGGGGCTGATTCTCAGCAGCTTCTTCTGGGCCTATGCGCTCCTGCAGATTCCCGGCGGCTGGCTGATCGACCGCTACGGCCCGCGCCGCGTCATCGGCTGGTCCACCGGGCTCTGGGGCGTCTTCCAGACCCTCGCCGCCTTCGCCACCGGCGGGCTGTCGCTGATCTTCGCCCGGGTCGCCCTGGGCGCCGCCGAGGCGCCGCTGTTCCCGGCCGGTGGCAAGCTCAATTCCCTCTGGCTGGCTTCCAGCGAGCGCGGCCGTGGCGCGGTGCTGATGGATTGCGGCGGACCGCTGGGCGTGGCCCTGGGCGGTCTGCTCATCGCCTACCTGATCGCCGTCTTCGGTTCCTGGCGCACCGCCTTCTTCATCGCCGGTATCGCCACCCTGGCCATGGCCTGGCTCGCCTGGCGCTATCTCCGGGACGACCCAGCCGCCCACCCCGGGGTCAATGCCGCCGAGCTGGCGCGCATCAACGAAGGTCGCACCACCTCGGTGGCCCAGGCGGCCAAGGCCGGCGCCCGGGGCCTGGGCATCGCCCGTCGCTCCCTGGCCGGCATCCTCATCGGTCGCGCCAGCTGGGCCATGGTCTTCTTCGGCCTGCTGACCTGGGGGCCCAGCTACCTGGCCCAGGCCCGCGGCTTCGACATCAAGGGCATCGGCGCCGCTACCTTCGTCATCTTCCTCTGCGGGGCGGCCGGCTCCCTGGTCGGTGGCTTCCTCTGCGACCTGCTGGTGCGCAAGGGCGTGCGTCGTGGCCTCGCCGCCAAGGGACTGCTGTCCTGCTCCGGCCTGGTGGCCCTGGCGGCCTTCCTGCTGCTGCCGCGGCTGACCGATCCCTATGCCGCCGTGGCGCTGCTGTCGCTCACCGCCTTCTTCCTCATGTGGGGCAGCCTCTACTGGAGCTTCCCGGCGCTGCTGGCGGTGCCGGCACGGGTCGGCCTGATCGGCGGGGTAATGAACCTGGCCGGCAGCCTCGGCGGCATCGCCGTACCCATCCTGGTCGGCCTGCTGCTGCAGCACCTGGGTGGCTATCCCGCGGTGCTGGGCTTCTTCGCCCTCTGCTCGGGCCTGTTCATCCTCGGCACCCTGTTGATCGTCCTGGACCAGCGGGAGGTGCAGCATGGCTGAGCTCTATGACGGCCCCATCGTCGATGCCCATCATCACTTCTGGGAGCCCCGGCGCAACTTCCACCCCTGGCTGTCCGGCACGGAAACCATCCCCTTCCGCTATGGCGACTACAACGCCATCAAGGGTGACTATCTGCCCGAGCACTACCTGGCCGACGCGGCCGGTCACCAGGTGGTCCAGACGGTCTATGTCGAGACCGAGTGGGATCCGCGTGATCCCCTGGGCGAGACCCGCTACGTCCATGACCTGGCACGCCGCCATGGCGCGCCCCATGCGGTGGTCGCCCAGGCCTGGCTGGATGCGGCAGACGCCGCCGAGCTGCTCGCCGCCCAGGCCTCCTTCGAACGGGTGCGCAGCGTCAGACACAAGCCCGGTGGCCCGGCGCGCCCGGAAGAGGTGGGCAGCCAGCGCACCCTGATGAGCGACGAGCGCTGGCGCCAGGGCTACGCCGAACTGCAGCGCCACGGCCTGCACTTCGACCTGCAGACGCCCTGGTGGAATCTCGACGAAGCCTGTCGCCTGGCGCGGGACTTCCCGGCCACCCAGCTGATCCTCAACCACACGGGGCTGCCGTCCGACCGCAGCGCCGAAGGTCTGGCCGCCTGGCGCGCGGCCCTGGCCCGCCTCGCCGAATGGCCCAACGTGGCGCTGAAGATCTCCGGCCTGGGCCTCGCCGGCCAGCCGTGGCGCGCCGAAGACAACGCCTGGATCGTGCACGAGGCCATCGCCGTCTTCGGCGCGGAACGCGCCATGTTCGCCAGCAATTTTCCCGTCGATCGTCTGTGCGGCAGCTACGACACCATCATCGGCGGCTTCAAGCGTCTGGTGGCCGACCTGCCCATCACGGCCCAGCGCCAACTCTTCCACGACACCGCCCAGCGTCTGTATCGCCCGGTGGCCGACGTCTTTCGCCTGGACACCTACCTGAGGACTTCCGCATGAGCAATTCCACGCTTCCCCGCCTGGCCCTGGTGCTGGGTGATCCGGCCGGCATCGGCCCCGAGCTGATCGCCCGCCTGCTGGGCGATCCCGAGGTGCGCAGCCGCGCCCGCCTGGTGCTGATCGCCGACGAGGAGGAGGCCCGTACCGGCATGCGCATCGCCGGTTGCGAGTATCCCTACCGCCCCATCGATAGCCTGGATGCCCTCGATTTCCAGGACGACGTACCCCTGCTGTATCCCTACCGGGGCGCTGCGGAAGGCGCCTTTCCCCGCAGCGAAGCCAGTGTCGTCGGCGGCCGCTACAGCCTGGACACCCTGGCCGTCGCCCTCGACCTGACCTGGGCGGGCCACACCGACGCCATCCTCTTCGGTCCGCTGAACAAGACCTCCCTGCACCTGGCAGGCATGGGCCACAACGACGAATTGCACTGGTTCGCCGAGCACCTCGGCTACCAGGGGCCATTTTGCGAATTCAACGTGCTGGACGATCTCTGGACCTCGCGGGTGACCTCCCACGTCGCCCTGAAGGATGTCCCTGGCTTGCTCAGCCAGGAGCGGGTGATCGAAGCCATCCAGCTGATCGACAACGAACTCAAGCGCAGCGGCCTGGCGCGACCGCGCATCGGTGTCTGCGGCCTTAATCCGCACAATGGCGACAACGGCAGCTTCGGCCGCGAGGAGATCGACCTCATCGGCCCGGCCGTCGAGCGCGCCAGGGCGCTGGGCATCGCCGCCGACGGCCCCTATCCCGCGGACACCATCTTTCTCAAGGTCCAGGGGGACGCCCGCGCCTTCGACGCCGTGGTGACCATGTACCACGACCAGGGCCAGATCGCGATCAAGCTGATGGGCTTCTCCCGTGGGGTCACGGTGCAGGGCGGCTTGCCCATTCCCATCGCCACGCCCGCCCACGGCACCGCCTTCGACATCGCCGGTCAGGGCCGCGCCAATGTCGGTGCGACCCGTCAGGCCTTCGAGATCGCCTGCCGCCTGGGCGCTTCCCGCCACTGATAGCTGCCGCGGCGTCCAGGCGCCTCCCGAATCCGCCGAACCGGTCCCTGGGGCCGGACGGCCTTACTCATGCTCGAAAAAGGAACCTCACCATGAAAATTACCAGCGTTCGCACCCGCGTCTTCGAATGGAAGGGCAAGGTCGTCCCGCCCCAGGCGCACTTCTGCACCAACGCCACCGACATCCTCTATGAGCGCGGCGACGCCATGGGCTCCTTCCGCTTCCACGGCTGGCTGGTGGTGGAGATCGAAACCGACAGCGGCCTGGTCGGCCTTGGCAACTGCGCCCTGGCGCCGCGGGTGGCCAAGGAAATCATCGACCTCTACCTGACCCCCATCGTCCTGGGCCAGGATCCCTTCGACAACGAATACCTCTGGCAGAAGATGTATCGCCGCACCCACGCCTGGGGCCGCAAGGGCATCGGCATGGCCGCCATCTCCGCCGTGGACCTGGCGCTCTGGGACCTGATGGGCAAGGCGGTAGACAAGCCGGTGTTCAAGTTGCTGGGTGGCCGGACCAAGGAAAAGATCCCCTGCTACGCCTCCAAGCTCTACGCCAATGACAATCTGGATCTGTTTCTGGAAGAGGCCCAGGGCTATCTCAACCAGGGCTTCGATGCCCTCAAGATGAGATTTGGCTACGGGCCGAAGGACGGCCCCGCCGGCATGCGCCGTAACATCGAGCAGGTGCGCGCCTTGCGCGAGCTGGCCGGCCCCGACGTCGACATCATGCTGGAGTGCTACATGGGCTGGACCCTGGAATACGCCCGCCGCATGCTGCCCAAGCTGGCCGAATTCGAACCGCGCTGGCTGGAAGAGCCGGTCATCGCCGATGACATCGAAGGCTACGTCGAACTCAAGAAGATGGGCATCATGCCCATCTCCGGCGGCGAGCACGAATTCACCTCCTACGGCTTCAAGGACCTGCTCGAACGCCGCGCCGTGGACGTCATCCAGTACGACACCAACCGCGTCGGCGGCATCACCGCCGCGCGCAAGATCAACGCCCTGGCCGAAGCCTGGTCGGTGCCGGTCATCCCCCACGCCGGCCAGATGCACAACTACCACCTGACCATGGCCAGCACCGCGTCGCCCATGGCCGAGTTCTTCCCGGTATTCGACGTGGAGGTAGGCAACGAACTCTTCTACTACGTCTTCAAGGGCGAACCCCAGCCCGTCGGCGGCTACCTGCAACTCGACGATGACAAGCCCGGTCTGGGCCTTGAGCTGTCCGAAGAACACCTCAAGGACTTCGATGTGATCGAGTAGTAGCGGTATCGATTGCCGCCTCTGGGAAGAGTGGCGGCCAGCTGCGGAATCAGACTCCGGCTTGCTGGTGTCGCCATTCCTGACTCCGGCCGCCAAAACCATAGGCAGCCGCCCGCGCGTCGATCAGATGCACATAGCAGAGCTCGTGCACATCGGGCCGGAGTTTCGCCATGGCCGCCTGGACTTCATGAAGGAAACGCGCCTTTTCGCCTTTTGTGTTCGTCTCGTCGGTGATGCTGATGTCGAGATGAAAGGCACTGCCGCCGAGCGTCGCCAGCGATTCCCCGCCCAGGAACCAGTCCGCAGCAGCTATATAGTGAACAGTAGTCGCCATCAGCTCCGGGCGCTTGCCCAGATGCTCTGCGACCAAGTCATTGATGACGGCTGCGGCACGTTGACCGAGCGCTACGTCTCGCTCGCCTGATAGATGGAGCACGATGTGGGGCATGGCTGCTTCCTCGTTGGTTGGTGGCCCCAGTCTGAAGAGACTGGTTGCAGCGGAAAAGCCGGAAGATAAAATGTCATCCGTCGGTTTTTGGAATGGATGCTCATGTCAGGCTTCGATCTGGATCTATTGCGTACGCTCGTTACGGCTGTCGATGCAGGTAGCCTTTCGGCGGCGGTACCACTGCGCTGTCTCTCGCAATCAGCTCTCAGCGAACAACTACGTAAGCTGGAAGAGCGCGCCGGCCAGACTCTATTGATTCGCAGCAAGGCCGGCGTGAGACCTACCGCTGCAGGCGAGCGTTTGCTGGCCCATGCCAGGCCGCTATTGGCCATGGCCGATGCGGCTTGGCGTGATCTCCACGGGATCCCTCTTGAAGGTGAAGCCTGCCTGGGAGTGACCGACTATTTTCGTCCGGTCGATCTGGCGAGCCTGCTGGCACGCCTGCATCAACAGCTGCCTGGACTGCGTCTGCGTACCCGTATCGGCAGGAGCGACGAGCTTGAGGTTGCTCAGCGCGAAGGCGAGCTGGACCTGGCCATCGTCATGAAGCTGGATGTCGCCCGCAAAGCTGCACCCGGGGTGACGATCAATCCGCTACACCAGGAACCGCTAATTTGGGTAGGCGCCTCGAATACGAATCCGCTACAGCCGGGACGACCGGTGCCTCTGGCCTTGTTGCCGGAAGGCTGCTCCCTGCATCGATTGACCTGCAGCCGTCTGCAGGCCGCAGGTATTCCTTACGTGATCAGCCATATCGCGTCTGGTGTGGCCGGTTTGCAGGCTGCACTGACGGCAGGGCTTGGCATCGCATGCCTGAATGCTTCCGCCGTTACCGGCCAGGGGCTGCGCCTACTCGCCGAAGACGCTTTGCCAGCGTTACCCTCGGCACGCTTTCTGCTTTTGCAGGCTCATCATGATGAGGGCTCCGTGCAGTCGCGGCGTTTGCAGGTGCTGAGCGAGACTATTGCTGCAGGCCTGCGCGGCTAGGTGGAGAAGGCCTACATGTTGTTTCGGACGGGCGCTCGATTTTCGCCGGTGCTCAACCGCAGTGCGAGATCACAGCGCCCGCTACGTAACCTGACTCAACCCGCCAATATCGCCGCCGCACCTCGTGGCTGCCGGGTGTACCACAGCACCCGGCTGACCCCACGGGTCACCGCCACATAGCTCAGGCGCAACGCCTCGTCCGCCATGGCGTCGTCATAGCTTTGCTGGAAATGTCCGCTGGTCGCATAGAGGGCGTTGCGCAGCGGATGGGGCTGCTGGGGCTGGCCATCGTCCAGCACGATCGCCACCTCGGCCTGCAGGCCCTTGGCTCGGTGAATGGTGCAGGTGCGTACGCCTGGCTGACGTCCCAACTGCTCGTTGATGGCTTTCAAGGGCGCGTTCAGGCGACTCATCACCATGACCGCGCACCGCTCCGGCCGCTCTCGTTCCGCGGCATACGTCCGTTGCGCCTCGATCTCGTACAGCAACGCAGCCAACTGGCGGGCGATATCGAATTGCGGCACGACCTTGACCCCATGACCCTGGTCATCCGCCGCGCGGGAGGCTTGGGTTTTTTTGGGCTGCTTGTGGCGCACCTGGGTCAGGATGCGTTCACCATCAGCCACGATGTCTGGTGAAGAACGGTAGTTGGTTCCCAACATCAGTGTCTGGCTGGGCGTCTGGCCTGGAAACCAGCGATCGAAGTGAATGAACAGCTCCGGCGAGCTGCCCCGCCAGCCATAGATGGATTGCCAGTCGTCACCGATGGCCATCAGCGTAGGCGCAGCTTTCTCCTCCGCAAGCCTGCGCTGTACCTGCTGCAGCCAGAGGGCGATCTGCGGCGAGATGTCCTGGAATTCATCGATCAGCAAATGGGTGAAGGGCTGCAGACGGGCAATCAGGGCGCGACTGGGTTTCTTTTCCAGGCGATCCGTCAGCACGGCAAAGGCGGTATTGAAGGTGATCAGCCGCTGTTCCTTCAGCAGCTTGCCGAAGTGTCGCCAGAACTGCTGCATGGCCTCCAGGAAGATCCGGTCCCGCGTCGAGCACTCCAGCTGACTGCTCTTTATAGAGCCGACCCGCAACCCCAGGGTCTCGGCGAATGAGGCCTGGCCATAGAAGAGGTCGGGCAGCGGTTGGGGTTGACGTTCGCCATTGAGGACGAAGGGCTGCAAGGGTGGCGCGCCGGGTGGCTCCTCCTCATTGGGCGGCGCCAGTTCCAGCAACAGATGGACCCGACGCCGAAAGCCGGCGTCCTCGCGGTAGCAATGCTCGTAGGCCTGTATCAGGAGCTGCCGTTGAGCCTCGTTCAGGCTGGCGCCAGCCAGCATGCCGTTGTCCGGTTCGTCGTCACCTTTCGATTGGCTGGACAACTGCTCGAACCATTGCGTCGCCCTCAGTTCGGTGCGCGCCAACTGTGCCAGGGCCGAGTGAAAGGTTCTTACCAGCTCGCGTGCCGCCTCGTCATCCAGCGGGGCCTCCCAGAAGGCCAGGACGCGCTTGAGCTGGGCGCGCAACTCTTCGCAGGACGCCTTGGTAAAGGAGATGACAGTCAGCTGCTCGCGCGAGATGTCGAGATGACACAGCATGAACACCACTCGCAGCACCAGCGTCGTGGTCTTGCCCGAACCGGCCCCCGCGAAGATACGGGTAGCCGGAGCCCGCGCGAGGATCATCTTCCACTGCTCAGGTGACGGTGGCTGGATGATGCCCTGAGCCACGGCCTGCTCGACCCGTACCTTCATCCGCTGCTCCTGGGAGCGCTTGATGGTGAGTGCGGGGCCATAGATGCCGGCGGGGGAGGGGATGGCCGGGGTAGCCTGTATAAAGGATTGCTCGCTGTTCGCCGCCTTGACCGAGACTTTGGGCTCGGCCTGCCGTTTGCGGGCCTTGGTCGGCTGCACCTTTTTCTGGCCGCTTGGCGCCTGCTCTCCTTTAAGGAAGAGCGTGGTACGGGGAAACCAGTCGCCCAGGGTGTTTCTCAGCTGTTGTCGATAGCGAGCCAGGATGGAAGTCATGCAGTCCTCGAAACATGGTCTGCCGGCATCTTACCTCGCACAGGTGACAGCTCGCCTTTTGGTGGCCTTTTTCATCCCTGCCGAAAGATTCTTGAAATAACCTGTTGACCTGCTCTGAAACTCCCCTATAATGCGCCCCACTTCCGGCGCAGACGCTGAGGTGGCTTGAAAATCAAGCACTTAGGTCTGAGCCGGGCGAGGGGTCCACGGATTCTTCGCCATTTGGCTCTCACCTTCGGGTGACAACGAAATGAGGCGGAGGGGGTTGACAGCGTCTTGGGATGCTGTAGGATTCGCCTCCCGCTGCCGAGATTGGCTAGACCGGTCAGGAAAGCGCAAGTGGTTGAGTTGAAACGAAAAAGTTCAAATCAACGCTTGACAGGATGTGAGGACAGCGTAGAATGCGCGCCTCGGTTAGCGACACGGTCGCAACCAA
>NZ_BBIT01000010.1 GCF_000730625.1 Pseudomonas oryzihabitans NBRC 102199
GCTACGGCTCTACACCAGGTGCACCCCTATAACGGCTAAGACAGTGGCTCCTACAGGCTCGATGTAATCGTAGGAGCGGCCCATGGCCGCGATCAACAAAACACCGGAGTGCCATAGGATCAGTTGCATCGGCGAGCGGCCCATGGCCGCGATAGTCTTCAAGCCGGCGCAGGTTCGCCCGTGGGCACCGCGCCCTCCTCCACCTGCCACCAGCTCGGCAGCAGCGCCCTGACCTCGGGCTGGGTGAATCTGTCGTCGATGAGATAGAGGCAGCCGCGGTCCTGCACGGTGCGGATCACCCGGCCGGCGGCCTGGATGACCTTTTGCAACCCAGGATAGAGGTAGGCATAGCGATAGCCGTCGCCGAAGCGCCGCTGCAGGCGCTGGCGCAGCTGTTCGTTGACCGGATTGAGCTGGGGCAGGCCCAGGGTGGCGACGAAGGCGCCGATCAGGCGGTCGCCGGGCAGGTCGATGCCCTCGCCAAAGCTGCCGCCGAGCACGGCGAAGCCGATGCCGCGGCCGTCGGCCTGGAAACGCTCGAGAAACGCCTGGCGGGCGGCTTCGTCCATGCCGCGGGACTGGCGCCACTGGGGCACGTCGGGCGCCAGCTCGGCCAGCGCCTCGGCCACCTGGTCGAGGTAGTCGAAGCTGCTGAAGAAGGCCAGGTAGTTGCCTGGGCGCTGGCGATAGCGACTGGCGATCAGGGCGGCGATGGGCGCGCGGGAGGCGGCGCGGTCGGCGTAGCGGGTGGACAGCCGCACCAGGCGCACCTCCAGCTGCTCGGCGGCGAAGGGCGAGGCGACGTCGACCCAGGCGCTGCCGGCCGGGACCCCGAGCAGGTCGCGGTGGAAATGCTGGGGAATCAGGGTGGCGGAGAACAGGGTGCAGCTATGCGCCGCCGCCAGCCGCGGACCGACGAAGGGCGCCGGCACCAGGTTGCGCAGGTTGAGTTGCGACTGCGCCTTGCCGCGACCCTTGAGCAGGGTGACATCGAACAGCGAGTGATCGCCGAAGGTCTCGCCCAGGCGCATGAACTGCAACAGGTCGAAGAACAGCGTCTGCAACTCCGGCGCCGGCGGCTGCCCGGATTCGCCGAAGTGCTCGGTGAGCAGACCCACCACCCGTTGCAGGGCGGTCAGGAAGGCGGCGGGCAAGTCCGGCTGCACCTGGTAGTCGACCTGCTGCTCCTTGTGCAGGCGATTCCACTCGCGATTGAGCGCCTGCAGGCCTTTGGCGATGGCCGGCGGCGCCACGGCCTTGCCGGCGGCCAGGCGACGCTGGTCGAGGCTGGCGCTGTACATGCCGCGCGCCCGGTCGAGCAGGTTGTGGGCTTCGTCCACCAGCACCCCGACCCGCCACTCCTGGGTCTGGGCCAGGGCGTGGAGCATGGCGCTGCCGTCGAAGTAGTAGTTGTAGTCGCCCACCACCACGTCGCTCCAGCGCGCCAGTTCCTGGGCCAGGTAATAGGGGCAGACCTCATGGGCCAGGGCCGTCTCCCGCACCCGCGCCCGGGTCAACTGCGTGGGTTCGGCCAGGGCGGCGGCGCGAGCGGCCGGCAGGCGGTCATAGAAGCCGCGGGCAAGCGGGCAGGACTCGCCGTGGCAGGCCAGTTCCGGGTGCTCGCAGGCCTTGTCCCGCGCCACCAGTTCCAGCACCCGCACCGGCGCGGCCAGGGACTCCAGGCCATGCAGGGCCAGGGCGCGGCCAGGGGTCTTGGCGGCGAGGAAGAACAGTCGGTCCAGGTTCTGCCGCGGCATGGCCTTGAGCAGCGGGAACAGGGTGCCCACCGTCTTGCCGATGCCGGTAGGCGCCTGGGCCAGCAGGCAGCAGCCGACGCTGGCGGCCTTGTAGACGGCTTCCGCCAGGGGCCGCTGGCCGTGGCGAAAGTCGGGATGGGGAAAGGCCAGGGTCGCCAGCGCCGCATCCCGCGTGGCGCGATGGGCCAGCTCCTGGCGCGCCCAGGCGAGAAAGCGCGAACACTGGAGTTCGAAATGCGCGGCCAGGTCCGCCGCCGTCCACTGCTCGGTGAAGACGGTCTCGGCACCCGTGCCGATGTCGAAATAGACCAGCGCCAGGGTCAGCTCAGGCAGCTCGCGGCTCTGGCAGAGCAGATGGCCATAGACCTTGGCCTGGGCCCAGTGCAGGTGGCGGTGGTTGCCCGGCTGGCGCTCCAGACTGCCCCTGTGGGTCTTGATCTCTTCCAGACGCTGGGCAGCGGCGTCGAAGCCATCGGCACGGCCGCGCACCTGCAGGTCTTCGAAGTCGCCCTGCAGACTGACCTCGCGCTCATAGCCGGGGCCGCGCCGGGCGGCCACCCGCTGGTGGCCCTCGATGCCTTCCAGGGCGGTGGGCGACGGGGTGAATCTGAGATCCAGATCGCCGGCCTTGGCGGTGAATTCGCAGAGGGCGCGAACGGCGATGCGATAGCTCATGCGGAGGTCGCGGCCACCTGCCACTGCACGTGGCAGACGCTGACCGGGATGTCATGGGCAGCGAAGAAGTCCAGCCAGCGGCGCTGGTTGTCCTGCAGACGGTCGCCCGGGCCCTTGACCTCGATCATCCGGTAGCGGCCTTCCGCCGGCCAGAACTGGATCAGGTCGGGCAAGCCGGTGCGGTTGTTTTCCGGATCCTCCAGCAGCCGTTCGAAGCACAGCCGCAGGTGCCGCGCCGGCAGGCAGGCAAGGGCCTGGTCCAGCAGTTCGCTGCCGAGGATGCCCCAGGCGACGAAGGGCGATGCCAGGCCGCGCTTGCTGGCGAAGCGCTCGCGGATCACCGCGGGATAGGAGCCGTCGTCCAGGCGCGCCAGGCAGGCGGCGAAGGCCTCGGCCCGCCGCTCGCGAAAGCCCGGCAGACGCAGGTCGGCCGGTTCGCGCTGATAGGGGTGGAAGAAGGCGCCGGGGATGGCGAGGAAGATGGCGTCCCAGCACAGCAGCCCGAACAGGCTGGTGAGCAGGGTGTTTTCCACGTAGTGCACCGGCGCCTCGTCGCAACCCAGGTGCTCGCGCACCAGCCACTCGACCCGGCGCAGGCCGTCGTTGACCAGTTCGAAGTCGAGGCGCTCCACCGGGCTGGCCGGACGGCGCTTGTTGGGCGGGCCGCCCTGCTTGCGCACCAGCCGCGGCAGGATGCGCGCCACCTGCTGGCGTTCGGCGTCATGGGCCGGGGCGGCGACGATGGCTTCCGCCAGCGCCTGGGCGGCGGGCCAGTCCTCCAGCCGTTCGAGCATGCGCAGGGCGCGGATACGCGATTCGGGGTGCGCCGAGGCGGCGTAGAGCGCCTGCGCCTGGGCCAGTTCGCCAAGGCGTTCGTGGTGCTGCGCCAGTTCGTGGAGCAGCTTGCCGCGGCGCAATTCCAGCCAGGTGTTGGCGAAGCGTTCGGCGGGCAGCAACGGCAGCAGCTCGGCGGCCGGCAGCCCATCGCGCAGCGCCTGGCGGCAGCGCTGGATGTGGAGGTAGGCGTCCACCTCGTGGCGCTGGCCGAAGGCGCGGGATTCGGCGCTGAAGGCCACCGTCTCGTACTGGAAGATACCCATATCGGCCAGCACGAAGTCGGTCCAGTCCTGGTGCAGGTTGCCAAAGAACAGCAGACGCAGGCGATCGCAGAGGTCCATCAGCGTCAGCCGCCAGACGCCCTCCGCCACCAGCTCGGGCACGCTGCCGGTCCAGCCGCTGAAGGCCAGGGGTGTGGCCTGCTCGGCCTCCAGCCGCGCCAGCCAGTCTTCCTTGCGCCCGGCCTTGGGTAGGCGATTGCCAAAGCAGCCGAGCAGCTCTTCCTTGCGCAGCAGGGCGAAGAGTTCGATCAGGTGCAATTCCGGATCGGCCAGCAGCCAGCCGAGCTCCACCAGCGGACTCGCCGCGGCGCGGGGGCAGCCGATCTCGCCATACACCAGCTTGCTGGCACGGAACACCTCGCCCTTGCGCATAACCAGGCGCACCAGCAGAGCCCGCGAGGGCTGCGGCAGCTCGGCGAAGGCGGTGATGAAGGCCTGCTCGCGGTCGTCGAGCAGATCGGGATAGCGCAGGGCGACCCAGTCCAGTACCCGCTGGAAGTTGTGCAGATAGTAGAGGGGATCTTCGAGCGGAGCTTTCATGCGAAAGGTGCGAATAGGGTGGCGGCTGGCTATTTATCCAGCCCCGACCAGAGCGGGCAACCCCGATGCGATATGCGGTCATCCCGCCGGGGTCATGGCACTTCTTTCGGTTGAAGATCCCGACCGGTAGTCATACGATGACTGACAAAGACCACCACAACTACAAGTCCAGGAGTCTGAGCGTGAAGATCAAACGGATCACCGTCACCCCCATCGCCTTTCGCGATGCCCCGCTGCTCAACGCCAGCGGCATCCACGAACCCTATGCGCTGAGATCCATCATCGAGGTGGAAGGCGACAACGGCCACATCGGCCTCGGCGAGAGCTATGGCGACGCCCCGGTGCTGGCGGTGTTGAAGGCCATGGAAAGCAGCCTGGTCGGCCTCTCCGCCTGGGACCTCAACGGCCTGCGCGCCCGGGTGGTGGAGACCGTCGCAGGCCTCGCCGGCGGCGTGGTGGCCGGTGCCGAACTGGCGCCCGGCTCCCATCCGAGCAAGCAGGTGGCCAACGCCTATTCCGCCTTCGAGGTGGCCTTCCTCGATCTGCAGGCGCGCTCCCTGGGCATTCCCCTGGTCGAATTGCTGGGCGGTGCGGTGCGCCGCGAGGTGCCCTTCAGCGCCTATCTGTTCCTCAAGTACGCCGAGCATATCGATGCGCCCTACCCGCCCGATCGCTGGGGCGAGGCCATCAGCCCCGAGCAGGTGGTGGCCCAGGCGGCGCGGATGATCGAGGAGAACGGCTTCCAGAGCATCAAGCTCAAGGCGGGCACCCTGCTCGGTCCGGATCACGAGGCGGCTTGCATCAAGGCCCTGCGCCTGGCCTTCCCGGAAGCGCCGCTGCGTATCGACCCCAACGGCAACTGGTCGCTGGAAACGTCGCTGCGCATCGCCGAGGTGCTGAAGGACGACCTGCAGTACTACGAGGATCCAACTCCGGGCCTGGACGGCATGGCCGAATTGCATCGGCGCACCGGCATACCCCTGGCCACCAACATGGTGGTCACCGATTTCGACGAATTCCGCCGCAGCGTGGCCCAGAACAGCGTGCAGATCGTGCTCGCCGACCACCACTACTGGGGCGGCCTCCGGGACACCCAGATCCTCGCGCGGCTGTGCGACACCTTTGGCCTGGGCGTCTCCATGCACTCCAACTCGCACCTGGGCATCAGCCTCATGGCCATGACCCACGTGGCCGCCGCGGTGCCCAACCTGGCCTATGCCTGCGACACCCACTATCCCTGGCAGGAAGAGGACGAAGAGGTCATCCGGGGCGGCAAGCTGCCGATCCGCAATGGCTGCGTGGCGATCACCGATGCGCCCGGCCTGGGCGTGGAGCTGGACCAGGATCAGCTCGCCAAGCTGCACGAGCAGTTCCTCGCCATCGACATCCGCAGCCGCGACGACGTGCGCCAGATGCGCAAGTACCAGCCGGACTGGGAAACCCGCAAGCCGCGTTTCTAGATCTTCGCCCCCTCTCCCAGGCCCCTGACGACCGGCTCGCCCGCCGGCCGTCAACGGCTCCGCTTCCCGGCGTCGCGGTTGTACAATCCCCTCGGCACAAGGGTGCCCAAGAACAACGAGAAAGTACGCACAGGGAATTGGGGGACGATGTTGAACGCACCACGCCTCACCGCACTCATGCTCGGCCTGGGACTGGCGGTCAGCGCCACCCTCGCCCCGGCGCAGGACAGGGATCCGGCACGCGCCTACGTCGACGCCCTGCTGGCGAAGATGACCCTGGAGGAAAAGATCGGCCAGCTCAATCTGGTGAGCGTCGGGCCGGACTATCCCAAGGAAGCCATCATGGCGGACATCCGCGCCGGCAAGGTGGGCGCCATGTTCAACACCGTGACCCGCCCCGATATCCGCCAGATGCAGGACCAGATCGCCCACAGCCGGCTGAAGATCCCGCTGTTCTATGCCTATGACGTCATCCACGGCATGCGCACCATCTTCCCCATCAACCTGGGCCTGGCCAGCACCTGGAATCTCGACGCCATCGCCACCAGCGGGCGCATCTCCGCCCTGGAAGCGGCGGCCGATGGCCTCAACCTGACCTTTTCCCCCACCGTCGACGTCACCCGCGAGCCGCGCTGGGGCCGTGCCTCGGAAACCTTTGGCGAAGACACCTGGCTGACCTCGCGCATCGGCGCCACCCTGGTGCACGCCTACCAGGGCAAGGACCTTCGCGCCCCCGACAGTCTCATGGCCAGCATCAAGCACTTCGGTGGCTATGGCGCCGTGGAAGCCGGCCGTGACTACAGCAACGTCGACATGAGTCCGCAGCGACTCATGCAGGACTACCTGCCGCCCTATCGCGCCGCCGCCGAGGCCGGTGCCGGAGCAGTGATGGTGGCGCTCAACAGCATCAACGGCGTCCCGGCCACGGCCAATCGCTGGCTGCTGCAGGACCTCTTGCGCAAGGACTGGAACTACCAGGGCCTGCTGATCAGCGACCACGGCGCCATCAACGAGCTGGTGCTGCACGGGGTGGCCAAGGACACCCGCGACGCCGCCGAACAGGCGCTCAAGGCCGGCGTCGAGCTGAACATGCACGACGACGTCTACGGCAAGCAGCTGCCCGCCCTGCTGGCCGCCGGCAAGGTGACCCAGGCCGAGATCGACCAGGCCGTGCGCGACATGCTCTTGACCAAGTACCGCATGGGCCTGTTCGACGATCCCTATCGCCGGCTGCAGGGCCAGGATCCGGCCGACACCAACGCCGAATCGCGGCTGCACCGCGCCGAGGCGCGTCAGGTGGCCCGCGAGAGCCTGGTGCTGCTGAAGAACGAAAAGGCCGTGCTGCCACTGCGCAAGGGCGCCACCCTGGCGGTGGTCGGCCCGCTGGCCGACAGTCCGCGCGACGTCATGGGCAACTGGTCCGCCGCCGGCGTGGCCGCCCAGGCCGTCTCCATCCGCCGCGGCCTGGAAAACGCCGTGGCCGGTCAGGGCAAGGTGCTCTATGCCAAGGGCGCCAACCTGCTGGACGACCGCGATGTGCTGGCCTACCTGAACTCCTACGAACCGGCGGTCGCCGTGGATCCGCGCAGCGCCAGCGAACTGATCGCCGAAGCCGTGGCCACCGCGCGCCAGGCCGAGGTGGTGGTGGCCGTGGTCGGCGAATCCCAGGGCATGGCCCACGAGGCCTCCAGCCGCGCCCGCATCAGCGTGCCCGACACCCAGCGCGAGCTGATCAAGGCGCTCAAGGCCACCGGCAAACCGCTGGTGCTGGTGCTGATGAACGGCCGCCCGCTGGCGCTGGAATGGGAGCAGGAACAGGCCAACGCCCTGCTGGAAGCCTGGTTCCCCGGCACCGAAGGCGGCAACGCCGTGGCCGATGTGCTGTTCGGCGACCACAACCCCTCCGGCAAGCTGACCATGACCTTTCCCCGTGAAGTGGGCCAGGTGCCGCTGTACTACAACCACCTGAGCAGCGGTCGCCCCTTCGATGCGGCCAAGCCGAACAAGTACACCTCGCGCTACTTCGACATCGTCAACGGTCCGCTCTACCCCTTCGGCTACGGCCTGAGCTACACCTCCTTCGAGGTCTCGGCGCCGCAGCTGTCCAGCGCCACCCTGAAGAAGGGCGATACCCTGACCGCCAGGGTCACGGTCAAGAACACCGGCAGCCGCGCCGGCGCTACCGTGGTGCAGCTCTATCTGCACGACGTGACCGCCTCCCTGGCGCGACCGGTCAAGGAGCTCAAGGGCTTCCAGAAGGTGATGCTGCAACCGGGCGAGAGTCGCGAGCTGGACTTCCCCATCACCGAGGCGGACCTGCGCTTCTACAACAACGACCTCAAGCTGGTCTCGGAGCCGGGCGAGTTCAGGGTGATGGTCGGCCTGGATTCGGAGCGGGTGCGCGAGGGGCGTTTCACGCTGCTCTGAGGGGGCTCAGCCCTCACCCCAGCCCTCTCCCAGAGGGAGAGGGGGTAAAAGCGCGCAGCTCGATGCCGCCTTGCCTTCCTGCGGGCCCTCACCCCAACCCTCTCCCAAGGGGAGAGGGGGTAAAAATCCTGCATTTTGATGCCGCCGCATCCCTTCATGCCCCAGCCGCCCCCTCTCCCTCCGGGAGAGGGTTGGGGTGAGGGACAGGCTCCGCGCCCTGAGTCCGACCCGTTGGGCTTCGCTGGCGCTCAACCCAACCTAGAGTTCCCGTAGGTTGGGTTGAGGCGGCTCTATCGCCGAAGCCCAACGAATCGAACCACGCCTCGTAGCGGCAGGCTCGCGGCCGATCAAGCCCCGCTCCTATTACAGTCCGTTATACGCAAGCAACGACTTGCTCTAGGCTAGAGCCCTCGGGATCAACCATAAGCAAGCGCGGTATAACGGTCGGTCAATGAAGCAGCTCGCCAGCCTCAACGCCATCATGTCGCGCCTGCACGCCAAGCAGCTGCGCCTGCTCATCGCTCTGGCGGAAAAGGGTTCGCTGCTCAATGCCGCGGAAGGCCTGGGGCTCACCCAGCCGGGCGCCAGCAAGGCGCTCAAAGAGCTGGAGTCCGCCCTCGGAGTGGAATTGTTCCTGCGCACCAATCGCGGCCTGCTGCCGACCCCGGCGGGTACCTGCGCCATTCGCTTCGCCCGGCTGATCCAGGCCGACCTGGACAATCTGCGCCTCGAACTCCACGCCATCGCCAGCGGCTCCGGCGGCAAGCTGGCCATCGGCACCATCATGGGCGCCGTGCCCCTGCTCACCCATGCCATCTCGCGGCTGCTGGACTTGCAGCCGCGGCTGTCCATCGAGGTGGTGGAAGACACCAGCACGACCCTGCTCGGCCTGATCGACCAGGGGCGGCTGGACGCGGCCATCTGTCGCCTGTCGGTCAGCGAGCGGCCGGAAAGCTACGACGCCCTGGTCATCAAGGACGAGTCCCTCGCGGTCATCGCCCACGCCGCCCATCCGGCCGCCCAGCGCGAGCGGGTCGAGTTGCGGGATCTCTCGGACAGTCGCTGGGTGGTCTATCGAGCCAACATGCCCATGAGACGCACCCTGGAACACGAATTCTTCGAGGCGCAGCTGCCCTTTCCGCTGCACCTGATCGAGACCACCTCGGCGCTGACCACCCTTTCGCTGTTGAGCCGCAATCCCCGGCTGGTGGCCCTGGTGTCGGTCGAGGTGGCGGACTATGTCTGCCAGCATGGCCTGGTCAGCCGCCTGCCGCTGGAGCTGAGGTCGCACAGCGAGCCCTATGAGCTGGTCTCGCGGCGCAGCGCCCAGCAGAATCCGGCGTTCGCGCTGCTGGTGGAATCGCTCTACGCCATCCAGCAGAAAGACTGAGCCGCCCCGCACGACCGCTCAGGACGTGCGACTCGTCTCCGCGGTCTCCGCCCGGGCCGCCTTCGCCACCGCGGCGATGGCATCGCCGGCATGCGCGGCGCAGCAGTCCTCCTGCCAGCGATGGCGCCGCGTCAGCTGCCCGATGCCCGGATTGAAGGCGTTGGTCGGATCGAGCTGGCGATAGTGCCGCTCCAGTTCCGGCGCCGCGGCGTAGAGGTGACCGACATTGTGCTCGGCGGGATAACGGGCGCCGCGAGCCTCCAGCAGGGCCAGCAGGCGACGCTTGAGCGCCGCGCAGTCCCGGCCCTTCTTCACCAGGTATTCCTGGTGCAGCACGTGGCAGAAGAAGTGCCCGCAATACATGGTCACCTCGATCTGCTCCGCCAGCTCCGGCGGCAGGGTCTCGAACCAGTCCTGGGTGTTGCGCGGCAGGGCGATGTCCAGGGCGAGGATGTCTTCCACGGTGTCCCGGTGCACCGCCCGGTAGCGATTCATGGCATTGCCGACCGCGAAGCGATTGAGGAAGGCGGCGTTGCCCTCCTCCAGGTCGCACTCGATGAAGTCCGCGTCGGCGCTGGGCAGCCAGGACTGCAGATAGGCGCGGGCCTCGTCAATGCCGTCTTCGCCCATCTTCAGCAGCAGATGGTGCTCGAAGCGCGCGGCAAAGGCGTTGAGGCGCGCCGGCAGGTGCTCCGGCAAGGGCGCCGCCAGACGTTGCAGCAGGCGATCGCCAAGCTGGGCACCCAGGCCCAGGCGTTCGCTCAGGGCATCGAAGCGAGTCTTCCAGGCAAAGGCTTGGGGCACCCGTTGCGCACCACAGCGCTGAATAAACAGGAACAGGTCCTTGCCGTAGGTACGACTGAGTTCGTAGGCCGTGCGGTGCATGTATTCGCCGGCGATGGGCAGCTGGGCGAAGTTGACCAGGATGTGCCGGCGGATGGCTTCCAGATCGGCGGCCCGATTGGAGCCGATGTAGAACACCCGGGTGTTGCGATCGGCGACGAAGGTATCCAGGCGCAGGGCGAACACGGCGATCTTGCCCGCCGAACCCGAGGCTTCGTACAGCCGCCGCGGATCGGCGTTGTAGCGCGCCGGGGTGGCTGAGGCCACGTCGCGGACATGGCGGGCGTATTCGCGATCTGAGGCCATGGCCCCGGCCGGATCCTGCACGACGCTGTCGTCGAAGCGACCCTCGTCGAGTCGGCTAAGGATCTCCTCGGGGGTGTCGCCCAAGGCCAGGCCCAGGTGATTGACCAGTTGCAGCTGCCCGGCTTCATCGATGCGGGCGAACAGCGACAGCTGGGTGAAGGCCGGTCCGCGGCGGATCAGCGAGCCGCCAGAGTTGTTGCAAACGCCACCGGTGACGGAGGCGCCGATGCAGGTCGAGCCGATCACCGAATGCGGCTCGCGCCCCAGGGGTTTCAGTGTCGTCTCCAGCTGGCTCAGGGTCACACCCGGCTGGGACAGCACCTGTTCGCCCTGGCGCAGCAGGGCCAGGCGGGTCAGGCGTAGGGTGTTGATCAGCACCACCGGCCGGTCGTAGCCCTCGGCCACCGGGGTGGAGCCGCCGGTCAGGCCGGTGTTGGCCGCCTGGCAGATGATGATGGTGCCGGCGCTGTGGCAGCGCTGCAGCACGCGCCACATCTCCAGCAGGGTGCCGGGCCGCACCACGGCGAGCACCGCCCCGCCGCCATAGCGGATGCCCAGGCGGAAGCGCCGGGTCGCCGCGTCGCCCTGCAGGACATGGCGCCGCCCGACGATGGTGTGCAACTCGCTGACCAGATCCATGACGTCCTCTTCACTGACAAGGAAAGCGGCAGCGAAGGATAGTCGCTTCCGCTCGAAAGGCGCGGCTGGCGCGGCGTGGCTACTCGGCCAGCAGCCCGGTAGTCGACGGCGCGGGCCGGCGGGTCACCCACAGCATCAGCGCCGCGCACCCCAGCAGGCAACCCCCGAGCAGCATCAGCCCGACCTGCGCCGAGCCGAACAGCGTGGTCAGCAACCCCAGCAGATAGGGCCCGGCGAAGCCGCCGAGATTGCCGAAGGAGTTGATGATGGCGATGCCGGCCGCGGCGGCGGCGCCCTGCAGAAAGGCCCCGGGCAGCCCCCAGAACAGGGCGATGGCGCTCAGGCTGCCACCCACGGCGAAGGCGACACCGAGGATCATCAGCAGCAGGTGCTGGGGAAAGGCCGCGCAGAGGATCAGGCCGATCCCGGCCAGCACCGACATCAGGGCGCCATAGGCGCGCTGGTTACCCGTGCGCTGGGCCTGGCGGGTGACCCAGACCATGGTCGCCGCGCCGAACACATAGGGGATGGCGGTGATGAGCCCGATGTCCAGGACCGAGGCCACCCCGGCGTTCTTGATGATGGTCGGCACCCAGAAATTGATGCCGTAGTTGCCAAGCATCAGCAGGACGTAGATGACCGTGAGCAGCCAGATGATGGGCAGGGCATACAGCCGCTTGAGGGCGATGCGCGGCTTTTCCGCGGCCTCCAGGGCCAGACGCCGGGTGAGTTCGGCCTTTTCCTGCTGGTTCAGCCACCGGGCGTCCTGGATGCCGTTGTCCAGCAGCCAGAGCACCACCACCCCGACCACCACGGCCGGCACCGCCTCGATGACGAACATCCACTGCCAGCCCGCCAGTAGGCCGTTGCTGCCCATGTAGTACATGATGGCGCCGCTGAGCGGACCACCAAAGATGAAGGACACCGGATTGCCGAGGATGACGATGGCCATCATGCGGCTGTGCAGCGCCGCGGGAAACCAGTAGGTCAGGTAGAGGATGACCCCGGGAAAGAAGCCCGCCTCGCAGACGCCGAGCAGGAATCTCAGGCCATAGAAGGTCAGTTCGTGGCTGATGCCCAGCAACTGGGCAATGGGCCCGGTGAAGGCCATCAGCGACGAGACCAGGCCCCAGGTGATCATGATGCGGGCGATCCACAGCTTGGCGCCGACGCGATGCAGCATCAGGTTGCTGGGGACCTCGAAGAGGAAGTAACCGATAAAGAAGATACCAGCGCCCAGGCCGTAAGCCGCATCGGACATGCCGAGGTCGCTGAGCATGGCAAGCTTGGCGAAGCCGACGTTGACCCTATCGAGATAGGCGATGATGTAACCGAGCAGCAGCAGCGGCAACACGCGCCAGGCGACCTTGCGATAGAGCGGATCGAATTGCACCGGGGATGCGGCGGTACTGGGATGGGCCATGATGTTTCGCGTCCTTTAATTGTTGTGATTGTCGCGAGGGTCTTGCAGAACGGCTGTCGGTCATCCGCAGCCCACTACCCGCCCGGAACGAGTCGAGGCGCAGGGCAGGACGGCGGATGGCACTGCAGCGGAAGGGCTTGCCGCTAGGGAAGTCGGGGCCTTAGAACGAGGCCTGGATCAGGTCGGCATAGTCCTCCGCCGAGGCTTCCCGGGGATTGGTCTGGTGGCTGTGATCGGCCAGGGCGCCGGTGACGATGCGCGGGATGAGTCCCTTGTCGACCCCCATCTGCGCCAGCCCCGTCGGCAGCCGCAGGGCTTCGGCCTTGTGCGCCAGCGCCTGCTCCACCGACAGCCGCGGCGGCAGTTCCATGGCCTGGGCGAGGCGTTCGAGTTTCTCGTCGCGGACCACCGATTCGGCGCTCCGGTTGAAGGCCACCACGGCCGGCAGCAGGACCGCGTTGAGGGTGCCATGGTGCAGCCGCGGATCGATGCCGCCCAGTGAGTGACTCAGGCTGTGCACGCAGCCCAGCCCCTTCTGGAAGGCCAGCGCCCCCTGCAGCGAGGCGCTGAGCATCTGGGTACGGGCTTCCAGGTTGGTGGGCTCGTTGAACGCCAGTTCCAGATGGCGCCAGGCCCGGCGCAGGCCGTCCAGGGCGATGCCCTCGGCCGGCGGATTGAAGCCGGGCGCGAGAAAGGTCTCGATGCAGTGGGCCACTGCGTCCATGCCCGTGGCGGCGGTCAGGTGCGGCGGCAGGCTGAGCGTCAGCAGCGGATCGCAGATGGCCACCCGCGGGATGACATGGGGCGAGAGGATGCCGACCTTGCGGCCATCGTCGAGAATGATGATGGCGCCGCGTCCCACCTCGCTGCCGGTGCCGGCCGTGGTCGGAATGGCCACGATGGGTACCGTCGCCGCGGTGATCCGCGTCAGGCCGCCCTCGATGACGGCGAACTGTTTCAGCGGTCCGGGATGGCGCGCGGACACGGCGATGGCCTTGGCCAGGTCGATGGGCGAACCCCCACCGACGGCGATGATGCCGTCGCAGTCCGCACCCCGGAAACAGGCGACGCCCTCGCGGGTGGCGGCCTCAGTGGGATTGGCCGGGGTGGCGTCGAACACCTGGTAGGCGGCCAGGGGATTCTGCTCCACCAGCTGCTCGATGAGACCGGCGGCCACCACGCCCCGATCGGTGACAATCAGTGGCCGCTGGAAGCCCAGCCGGGCGTTGACGTCGGCCAGTTCGGCCGCACAGCCGGCGCCGAAGCGGATCTCCGTTACATAGTTGATTATCGCCATGACCCGTCCTGTTATTCTTGAAATTGATAGACGGCCCGACTATAGCGAGGCGCCTCCCGGCCAAATACTGAGAGGTAGCGATAGCGGTATAACCAGGAGGCAACCCAGCCTGTTCAGCTAAAGCCGGCATAGCCCTGCCTCCCCTGCCGGACGCCCTCCCCACAGCGATGGCCGGGCCCGCTCTCCCGGGCGCCGCCGCTTTCCCTGGAGTCTCGATGCCCACCCCTACCCTGGCCGCCGCCCAATCCGTTTCGCTCGCCGGCGACCTCGCCGCCAATCTGCGCACCCATCTCGACTTCATCACCGCGGCTGCCGACGTCGGGGTGGAGCTCCTGCTGTTTCCGGAACTGTCCCTGACCGGCTATGAGCCGACCCTGGCGGCAGGGCTGACGCTGGAAAGCAGCGATGCGCGCCTGCTGCCGCTGCGAGACGCCTGCCGCGCGGCCGGGCTGACGGCCGTGGTCGGAGCGCCCGTGCGGGGCGTGGCGGGATTGCAGATCGGCGCGCTGATCCTGGGCGCCGATGGCCGCTGCCATGTCCATACCAAGGAGTACCTGCATCCGGGCGAGGCGCCGCCCTTCGTGCCCGGCGATGGCGGGGACTTGCTGGAGGTGCGCGGGCTGAAGGCCGCCCTGGCCATCTGCGCCGACAGCAATCACGAGGCCCATGCCGATGGCGCCCATGCCCGCGGCGCCGATCTCTACCTGGCCTCGGCGGTGATAGGTCCGACCGGCTATCCCGCCGACAGCGCGCGCCTGGCCGGCCATGCCCGACGCCTGGGCATGCTGGTGCTCCTGGCCAATCACGGCGCGCCCACCGGCGGCTATGCCTGCGTGGGCCGCAGCGCCTTCTGGCAGGCCGATGGCGGGTGCCTGGTCGCGGCGCCAGGCGACGGTCCCTGCCTGGTGATCGTCCGGCAGGTCGCCGGTGCCTGGCAGGGCGAAATCCGCACCGTGCGACCCTGATCGCCGCACGGCGCAATCCTCTGACCGGAAAGCGGCTGCCAGGTCACGGCGCGACTGGATTCGCGTCCCGATATCCCGCGCCTCCTGCGACTAAAGGTCACACGTCAGACGCCGATAAGGCTCTGACATCCTCGTTCAGAACACCGCCAAGGATGCCTTTCGCAGCGTGAACGACGCTGTAACCGCAGGAGCGACACCATGGCCTTGAACACCATTCGGACCCGCTACACCCTGATCTTCCTCGGCTTCATCGGCGCGACCCTCGCGGCCACCGTCATCGGCATTCGCCTGTGGGTGACGCCGGACCTGGTCGCCGCCGGTGAATCCGCCGTGCTCACCCGCGTCAACGAGGTGGGCACCCGCATCTATCGCGAACTCAACCAGATCCAGGCGCAGCAGCGCTCCATCACCCAGACCGTGCCGCTGCTGGACAGCGCCGCCATCGACCGGGTGCTGCCCGGCCTGGTGGACCAGTACGGCGATGCCAAGGTGTTCGGCGGCGGCATCTGGCCGCTGCCCAACCAGCGCGAGCAGGGTCGCGACAAGTTCAGCACCTTCTATCACCGCGATGCCGGCGGAAAGCTGATCGTCAACACGCACTGGA
Organism: Pseudomonas oryzihabitans NBRC 102199; assembly: GCF_000730625.1. Classification (GTDB taxonomy): domain Bacteria; phylum Pseudomonadota; class Gammaproteobacteria; order Pseudomonadales; family Pseudomonadaceae; genus Chryseomonas; species Chryseomonas oryzihabitans. Next base: position 15,445 of record NZ_BBIT01000010.1, read on the forward strand.
ACTCCCCCGAGTCGCTCAACTACTGGGAGCAACCCTGGTTCCAGGCTGGCCTCAAGGCTCCCGCCGGCCAGTGCGTCTGGGCCGCCGCCTACAAGGACGCCGCCAGCGCCGAGCCGCGCACCAACTGCGCCATGGCCATCCAGCGCGACGGCAAGGCCTTTGGCGTCTCGACCATCGACCTCACCCTGGGCTTCTTCAACCCCCTGGTGGACAGCCTGCGCAAGGAACTCGACGACACCGACATGATGATCGTCGAGGCCGACGGCAAGATCCTCAGCAACCTCAGCGAACTCGGCGATTCGCAGATCCTGAACAACGTCTCGGCCTATGCCACCCGTTCGCCCTTCGTCGCCGCCATCCAGCAGAACCTCGGCAAGCTCAAGGGCGAGGCCGTGGTGCGCGACACCTATGTCGACGAGCACGGCACGCCCCACACCTTCTTCCTGCGCCCGCTGGCCGGCACCCCCTGGCTGCTGGCCACGGCGCTGCCCACCTCGCTCATCGCGGCGACCAACACCGGTATCCTCAAGACCCTGGCGGCGATCCAGCTGCCGCTGGTCCTGCTGCTGGTAGGCATCATGGTGCTGGCGCTCGGCAAGCTGATGGGTCGCCTGGGCCTGCTGCAACGCAACATCGAATCCCTGTCCGCCGGCGACGCCGACCTGACCCGGCGCATCCCGGTGCACGGCCAGGACGAGGTGGACGCGGTGGCCGGCGCGGTCAACGGCTTCATCGGCTATCTGCAGCGGCTGATCGGCGAGGTGGGCGACGCCACCGACCGCATCGACACCGGTCTCAAGCAACTGCACGGCCAGGCCCAGCAGAACGGTGCCATCCTGGCCCGCCATGCCAGCGAGACCGACCAGGCGGTGACCGCCATCACCGAGATGAGCGCCACCTCCGACTCCGTGGCGCGCAGTGCCAGCGATACCGCCACCCTCACCCAGGCCGCCAACGGCCAGGCCGAGCGTTCCCGCGCGGTGGTCCAGCAGGCCTCGGCCAGCGTGCTGGCCCTGGTGGATCAGGTGGAAGACGCCACCCTCAAGGTGCAGGCCATGCAGAGCGATGCCCAGCGCATCAACGACGTGCTCGGGGTGATCGGCGGGATTGCCGGTCAGACCAACCTGCTGGCGCTCAACGCGGCCATTGAGGCGGCCCGGGCCGGCGAACAGGGTCGCGGCTTCGCGGTGGTGGCCGACGAGGTCCGCGCCCTGGCCGGCCGTACCCAGCAGAGCACCGCCGAGATCAACGAGATGCTCAACCGGTTGCAGCAGGGGGTGAGTTCCGCGGTCGCGGCCATGGAAATGACCAAGGCCAGTTGCCAGAGCACTGCCGAGCGCACCCGCGAGGTCACCGAAGGCCTGGACGAGATGAGCGGTTCGGTGGTGCGCATCAGCGATCTCTCAACTCAGATCGCCGCAGCGGCCGAAGAGCAGAGCGTGGTGGCCGGCGAGATCAACCAGAACATGGTTGCCGTGCGCCATATCGTCGACGACCTGGTCACCAGCGGTCAGCGCACCGCCGAGAGTACCGCGGCGGTGCAGTCGTCCAACGAGCAGCTGATCGCGGTGGTCCGGCGCTTCCGGGTGAGGTGACCCGAGCGTCGCGACAGGAAAAAGCCGGGCACTGCGCCCGGCTTTTTCGTTTCAGAACCTGTTCACGATCTCGCGAGCTAGAGACAAACAAGGCAAAAACGCCTGAGGAAGCGGAGTTTACAAGTGGTAAATGAGCATTCCGAAGGCGTTTTTAACGCAGTTTGGCCGACGCGCAGCAGATCGTGGATAGGTTCTCAGCCCACCAGATGCAGAAAATGCATATGGCGCTCGTACTGGTCGAGGATGTCGCCGATGACGTCCTCGCGGGACCAGCCCATGACGTCATGGTCCTGGCCACCCTCGCGCAGATAGACCTGGGCGCGGAAGTACTTGCGCTCCTCCCCCGGCTCGCTGCCCATGACGAAACTGGGCATGGCGTAGGCGTGGGGTCTGACCTGGTAGACGAACTCGGGCTGCTCGGCCGGACCGACATACAGCCGCACCCCGCCATCCTCGCGGTCTTCCACGCCACAGACATAGCCCTGCTTGCGCCACTCCTCGGCCACCGCCAGGCAAGCCGGCTTGGCCACCTCGCCGATGAAGCGCACCACGTGGCTGCGCCGCGGAAACATCGCCAGACCGCGCAGGCGGCGCTGCCAGCCGCCCGGCGTACGGCTGGTGGGCGGGGTGAGACTCAGCGACTGATGGCGCAGGCCGCGCTTGGTGGCGTCCAGCTTCAGGGCCTTGAGCAGGCCATGCATGCTGAACAGCAGGGCGAGGGTGAACGGCAGGGCACTGGCGATGGTGGCGGTCTGCAGGGCCTTGAGACCATCGGCCAGCAGCAGCGCGATGGCCACCAGCCCCATGCTGGCGCCCCAGAACACCCGCTGCCAGACCGGCGTCTGGTCCTGGCCGCCGGAGGCCAGCATGTCCACCACCATGGCGCCGGAATCGGCGGAGGTGACAAAGAACACCACCACCATGACGATGGCGATCAGCGAGATCACGCTGGCGAAGGGGAAGTGCTCGAGGAAGGCGAACAGCGCCAGGGAGCTGTCCTGGGATACCGCGGCGGCCAGATCGGTGATGCCCTCGGTGAGGATCATGTGGATCGCCGTGTTGCCGAACACCGTCATCCACAGCAGGGTGAAGCCGGCCGGCACCAGCAGCACGCCGGAGACGAATTCGCGGATGGTCCGCCCGCGCGAGATGCGCGCGATGAACAGCCCGACGAAGGGCGACCAGGCCAGCCACCAGCCCCAGTAGAACAGCGTCCAGCCGCCGATCCAGTCGGTGGGTCGATAGGCGTTGAGGTTGAGGGTGCGGCTGACGATCTCGCTGAGATAGCCCCCGGTGTTCTCGACGAAGGTCTGCAGGATCAGCACCGTGGGGCCGAGGATGACCACGGTCAGCATCAGCAGCACCGCCAGGCCCAGATTGAGCTCCGACAGCCGCCGGACGCCCTTGTCCAGCCCCGAGACCACCGAGAGGGTGGCCAGCGCCGTGGTGACGACGATCAGGCCGATCTGCACCGGGGTGGACACCGGCACGCCGAACAGCACGTTGAGCCCGGTGTTGATCTGCGAGACGCCGAAGCCCAGGGAGGTGGCGACGCCCAGCACCGTGCCGATGATGGCGAAGATGTCCACGGCATGGCCGATGGGCCCATGGATGCGCTCGCCGATCAGCGGATAGAGCGCCGATCTCAGGGTCAGCGGCAGGCCGTGGCGATAGCTGAAGTAGGCCAGGATCAGGGCGACGATGGCATAGATCGACCAGGCGTGCAGGCCCCAGTGGAAGAAGGTGATGCGCATGGCCTGGCGCGCGGCGTCCACCGTCTGGCCATCGGCATAGGGCGGGTTGAGAAAGTGCATCACCGGCTCGGCGACGCCAAAGAACATAAGACCGATGCCCATGCCGGCGGAAAACAGCATGGCGAACCAGGTGGTGTTGGCGTAGTCCGGCTCACTATGGTCCGGGCCGAGCTTGATGTCGCCATAGCGACTCATGCCGAGAAACACCACGGTGCCGAGGATGATGGCCACGGCGAGGATGTAGAACCAGCTGAGGTTGGTGATGATCCAGCCCTGGATGGCGGCGAACAGCCACTGGGCGTTGGCCTGGAACAGGCTGGCATAGAGCACCAGCACGAGTAGCAGCAAGGTCGAGGTCCAGAAGACCGGAGGACTGAAGGTGGGACGAGCGGCGGATTCTCCCTGGCCGGTCATAAAAGGGCTCCTGTTCATGAAGTGCGCACAGGTTGACTGCCCTCGCCCGTGATCGTTTCGCTGGCGACGCTGCGGGAAGGGCGCATGCCGCTGTGTGCTACCGCACCAATCGCTGGGGCGCTAAGGGTCGGATACGCCAGCCAGCACAGTGGCGCCGGGTGCTCCCGCCAGCCCCCGAAACCAGCGCGCCGGCGCCACGCCGAAGGCCTGGCGGAAATGTTTCGTCATATGACTCTGGTCATAGAAGCCGGCGGCAACGGCCGCCTCGGCCAGCCCCCGACCGAGGCGCACCTGCAGCCGTACCTGGTCGAGACGGCGCAAGGTCAGGTAGCGATGGGGACTGGTGCCGAAGTAGGCACGGAAATCCCGGGTCAGACTCCAGCGATCCCGACCGGCGCAGCGGGCCAGGTCGTCGAGGGTGACCGCCTGGTCCAGATGATCCTCCAGGTATTCCCGCGCACGCAGCGCGGCGGCGAAGTCCACCCGTCCGCGACTGGGCCAGGCCTGGCAGACCTCGGCCAGGGTCGCGACCAGGCCATAGAGGGCGTCGTCGCGAGCCAGGACATCGGATTGCGCGTCGAGGGCGGCGAACACCGCCTCGGTGGCTCGGGCCAGGCGCGGGTCCCGGGAGACGCTCTCGCGGTGGAAGGGCAAGGGCCGTCCACCCAGGATGTCCTGCACCAGGGTCGGCGGCAGGTAGAGCATGCGATAGCGAAAGCCATCGGCAGCGCCGGCACGCCCGTCATGGACCTCGTCCGGATGCAGGATCATGGTCTCGCCGGGCAGGCTGTTGGTCCGGGCGCCGCGATAGGAAAAGCTCTGCACACCGGCCAGGGTACGGCCGATGGCATAGGTGGCATGGCGATGGGGGTCGAACGCATGGCCACTGAAGAAGGCCTCGATGGACTCCAGCTCGGCATGGGCCGGGGCGTGCCTCACCCAATCCGTGGCACCGGGCAATTCGATCTGGCTGCTCATGGCGACTCCTCCGGCGCTCAGCCTAGCAGACCGCGCCAGGCGTCGTGGAACAACAGCAGGGCACAGCCGACCAGACTCAGGCCCAGCAGCCGATTCACCGCGCGAAAGCCGCGTCCCCGCACCAGGTAGCGCCCGAGCAGCGCCCCGAGCAAAGCGTAGCTCGCCGGGGCGCCGCAGGCCGACAGCGCCAGCGGCAGCGACCAGAAGGCGATCTTGCCCCCGGTCACCTGGGCCGCCGGAAACATCACCGTGGCGATGGGCAGCACCGCCAGCCACGCCTTGGGATTGAGGCCCTGGATCAGCAGGCCGCTGGCAAAGGTCAGCCGCGTGGCGGCGCCCTCCCCCTCCGCCGTCGGCGGCGCGGCCCGGGCGATGCGATAACCGAGGTACAGGCAATAGCCACCGCCGAGGAGCGCCAGCCACGGCAGCAGCGCCCCCGAGACCACGACCGCCCCGGCATAGCCCAGCGCCAGAAAGAGCACCAGCATGGCGCAGCCCACCCCGGCATAGAACCCTAGCGACCGGCGGGCCTGGCCGCGCAAACCGGCATTGAGGCCCAGGGCGTTTACCGGGCCAGGGCTGTAGATGACGCTGAAGGCATAGAGGACGATTTCCAAGGGGCACCTGCCAGGCTTCGAGAAGGAAGCCCAGGCTAGCCAGCGCGCCCGGGGTCTGGCTTGTACGTATGTGGCTGGTCTGCCTTGAGAGTCATCGTATGACTCGGCAGAATCAGGCTTTCCTCTCCTGTCGCGGAGTCGCTCTTGTCCGGTGATCGCAACACCTCGCCCTGGCCTGGCCGCCCCGATGGCAAGCCGCCGACCCTCAAGGACGTGGCGCGCCTGGCTGGGGTCTCGCCGATCACGGTCTCGCGCACCCTCAACCAGCCGGAGATCGTCCGCCCGGCATTGCGTGAGAAAGTCTTTCGCGCGGTGCGCGAGAGCGGCTACCAGCCGGCCATGCTCACCACAGGCAGCGCGCCCCAGGAGAGTCGGCTGATCGCCATCCTGGTGCCCACCATCGTCAATTCCATCTTCGCCGACACCGTGCAGGCGCTCATGCAGACCCTGACCGAGGCCGGCCACCAGACCCTGCTGGGCCTGACCGACTATTCCACCGAACGCGAGGAGCAGCTGCTTGATGCCCTGTTGCGCCGCCGCCCCGATGCCATGGTGCTGACCGGCACCCTGCACACGGCCGCCAGCCGACTACGCCTGTCCCAGGCCGGCATTCCGCTGGTGGAGTGCTGGGACCAGGGCGAGCGGCCGCTCGACATGCTGGTGGGCTTTTCCCATGTCGCGGTAGGCCAGGCCGTCGCCCGGGCGCTGTTGGCGCGCGGCTATCGCCACTTCGCCAGCCTGACCCTGGACGATCCCCGCGGACGGCTGCGCCGCGATGCCTTACGCGACGAACTGGCCATCCAGGGCCTGGCCGCGCCAGCCGATGTCAGCCTGCCACCGCCGGCCACCCCGGCACTGGGTCGCCAGGGCCTGGCCCGCCTGCTCGACGTTGGCGCCTGCCCCGAGGTGGTGGTCTGCAGCTCCGATACCCTCGCCCACGGGGCGTTGGCCGAAGCCCATGCGCGCGGCCTGCGGGTCCCGGAGGAGCTGGCCGTGATGGGCTTCGGCAACCTGGCCAGCGCCGCCCATCTGATCCCGGCGCTGAGCACCGTGGACGTGCGCGGCGCCGAGATGGGCACCCAGGCCGCGGAGGCCCTGCTCGCCCGGCTGGCAGGCGCGGAGACACGGCTGCGACGGGATACCGGCTTCGAACTGGTCATGCGCGAGAGCACGCGCTGACGCTTGAATGATTGCGTAATCAGCTTAGCGTCCTCCTGCAGGTGCTGGCCTCGCCGCCGGCTTTGCCCGCTGAAAAGGACAATAACAATGCGCAACCCCACCGCTCCGTCGCGGCGGACCCACGTCCGCTATCTGGTCCTGGCGATGATTTTCCTGGTCACGGTATTCAACTACGTCGACCGCGCCACCCTCTCCATCGCCGCACCGGCCATGCGTCACGACCTCGGCTTCGACGCCGTGGCCATGGGTCTTGCCTTCTCGGCCTTTGGCTGGGCCTATACCGCCATGCAGATTCCCGGCGGCATCGTGCTCGATCGCTTCGGCTCGCGCCTGGTGCTGGGCGCCAGCCTGATTCTCTGGTCGGCGCTGACCTTCCTGCAGGGCTACGTCGAATTCTTCTCCTCGGCACTACTGGCTCTGTTCGTGCTGCGCTTTCTGATGGGGGTGGCGGAGTCGCCGGCCTTTCCGGCCAACAATCGCCTCACGGTGATGTGGTTCTCGCGCCAGGAGCGCGGCCTGGCCACCGCCATCTTCCAGTCGGCGCAGTATTTCGCCCTGGCGGTGTTCACGCCGCTGATGGTGATCCTGCTCAACCAGTTCGGCTGGGAGCACGTATTCTTCTGGACGGGCGGCGCCGGCATCCTCATCGGCCTGCTGTGGTTCGCCACCGTGCAGGAGCCCCGGCACGACAAAAGGGTCAGCCAGAGCGAGCTGGACCACATCGAGGCCGGCGGCGGTCTGCCCGACCTGGGCGACACCCGGGCGCCCTTCAGCTGGCGCACCTTCAAGGCCATCAGCGGCAATCGCATGATGCTGGGCATCTACCTGGGGCAGTTCTGCCTGACCACCATCACCTGGTTCTTCCTCACCTGGTTTCCCACCTACCTGGTCGAGGCCAAGGGCCTGACAATGCTCAAGGTCGGCCTGATCGCCGCCATCCCGCCGGTGGCCGGCTGCCTGGGCGGCGTTCTCGGCGGACTCTGGTCGGACGGCATGCTGCGCCGCGGCTACAGCCTCACCGCCGCGCGCAAGACGCCGATCATCGTCGGCCTGCTGCTCTCCAGCAGCATCGTGGTGGCCAACTACACCCAGTCCATCGCCCTGGTCACCCTGGTGATGTCCATCGCCTTCTTCGCCAAGGGCGTGGGCAACCTCGGCTGGTGCATCGTCGGCGACGTCTCGCCTAAGCGCGCCATGGGCGTGAGCGGGGCCATCTTCAACTTCTGCGGCAACATCGCCAGCATCGTCACCCCGCTGGCCATCGGCCTGATGATCAACCAGCTCGGCTCCTTCGACGTGGCCCTCACCTACGTCGCCGCCATGGGCCTGCTCGGCGCCTTCTCCTACCTGGTCATCGTCGGCCCGCTCAAGCGCCTGGACCTGGGCGAGCTCAACGACGAGCCATCCGCCACCACAGACACCGCCCTGCCTGCCACCCGCCCCTGATCCCTCACCCCGGAGACTTTCCCCATGACCGACACCTCCTACAGCGCCGACCAGGACCGCATCGCCTGGGTCCGTCTGGCTTCCGTGTTCCTGCCGCTGGCCACCCCCATCAGCGACGCCAAGGTGCTCACCGGCCGGCAGAAGCCGATGACCGAGATCGCCATCCTCTTCGTCGAGATCGAGACCCGCGACGGCCAGCGTGGCCTGGGCTTCAGCTATTCCAAGCGCGCCGGTGGCCCGGGCCAGTTCGCCCACGCCCGGGAAATCGCCCCGGTGCTGCTCGACGAGAATCCCAGCGACATCCAGAAACTCTGGACCAAGCTCTGCTGGGCCGGCGCCTCGGTGGGTCGCAGCGGCATCGCCACCCAGGCCATCGGCGCCTTCGACGTGGCCCTCTGGGACCTCAAGGCCCGTCGCGCCAACCTTTCCCTGGCGCGCCTGCTGGGCGCCCAGCGCGACTCGGTACGTTGCTACAACACCTCCGGCGGCTTCCTGCACACGCCACTGGAGCAGTTGCTGGTGAACACCGATCTTTCCCGGGAAAAAGGCATCGGCGGCATCAAGCTCAAGGTCGGCCAGCCCGACTGCGCCCTGGACCTTGAGCGCGTCGCCCGCGTGCGCCGCCACCTGGGCGAAAGCTTCCCGCTGATGGTCGACGCCAACCAGCAATGGGACCGACCCACCGCCCAGCGGATGTGCCGGCGCTTCGAGGAATTCAACCTGATCTGGATCGAGGAACCGCTGGACTGCTACGACGCCGAGGGCCACGCCGCCCTGGCCGCGGCCTTCGATACCCCCATCGCCACCGGCGAGATGCTCACCAGCATTGCCGAACACCAGGAATTCATTCGTCTGCGCGGTGCCGACTTCCTGATGCCCGACGCGCCAAGGGTGGGCGGTATCACGCCCTTCCTCAAGGTGGCTGCGCTGGCCGAGCAGGCCGGCGTGATGCTGGCGCCGCACTTCGCCATGGAATTGCATGTGCACCTGGCCGCCACCTACCCCACCGAGCCCTGGGTGGAACACTTCGAATGGCTGGAGCCGCTGTTCAACGAACGCCTGGAAACCCGTGACGGGCGGATGCTGGTGCCGACCCGCCCGGGCCTGGGGCTGTCGCTTAGCGACAGGGTCGCCGGCTGGACCGCGCAGGAAGCCGAATTCGGCCGGCGCGGCTGACACCCGCTCTGCGCCGCGAACTCCACACGGGTGTGGCACTCTATCCAGGCCAAGGCCTGGAAGAGAAAGCCCATGTTCGGATCGCTGCGCAGTCGTCTGATTGCCCTGCTGCTGATGCTCGGCGGCATGGCCGTCGGGGTCGGCTGGCTGATGATCCTGCTCTTGCGCCAGTCGGAAAGCGCCCAGCTCGGCCAGGCCACGGTGGAAGCCGAGCAGGCCTGCCAGGCCATCGCCAGCAGCTATCGCTTCTACAGCAATGGCTGGTCCGGCCCTACCGCGGGCCTCGCCGACCCGTCGCTGCAGCGCAGTCTCGGGGGCGTGGCCAGTGTCGCCCTGCTGCGCTATCGCGGCATGGCCGGCGGCCTCTGGCAGGAACAGGCGGGACTGCTGGCCGATGCCAGTCCCTTCCCCCTGACCGCCGCCGAACGCCAGCACCTGGCCGATCTCTCCGCCGCGACCCTGGCCGAGGCACGCAGCCTGAGCGACAGCTTCAGCGCGGACGGCGCCACGGTGCTGGTGGCCGCCTGCCCGCTGTCCGGGCCCATTGCCGATCTCGCCGCCTGGACCCTGACCCGCCTGACCTTCGCCGAGGGCAGCGGGCAGCGCCAGCTGAAACTGGGCCTGGGCCTGCTGCTGCTGGCCATGCTCGCCGCCACCCTGCTGCTCGGCCGACTCACCTGGCAGTGGTCGCGCCATGTCGCGCGGGTCGAGCGCGATCTGGGCGCCAATGCCAGCCATGACCTGCCCACCCTCGCCCTGACTGGCGAGCGCGAGCTGGACCGGGTGCTGGCGGCGCTCAACCAGGCCGGGCAGCGCCTGACCCAGGCCCGGGACGAGGCCCAGCGATTGACCACCCAGGTCCACGCCAGTGAACGGCTGGCCGCCCTCGGTCGGGTGGCCGCCGGGGTCGCCCACGAGATCCGCAACCCTCTGGCCGCCATGCGCCTCAAGGCCGAGAACGCCCTGGCCGGCGACAGCGGCCGGCAGCAGAAGGCGCTGGACGCCATCCTCACCCAGGTCACCCGGCTGGACCGCCTGCTGCGCCGCCTGCTCGACCTCACCCAGCCGCTGCACCTGCAACCCACTGTCATCGCGCTGCCGGCCTTTTGCCGCGAGGTGCTGGCCGGTCACGAAGACCAGGCCGCCCAGCGCGGCATCCGCCTGACCGCCCGGGTGGCCGTCGAAGAGGGCTGGTTCGATCGCGACGCCCTGGCCCGCGCCCTGGACAACCTGCTGCTCAACGCCCTCCAGGCCGCCCCGGCAGACAGCGAAATCCGTCTCGACGCCAGCCGGCGCGGCGACTGGCTGGTGCTGGCGGTGGAAGACGAAGGCCAGGGGCCACCCGCCGAGTTGCGCGCCCAGCTCTTCGAGCCCTTCGTCACCGGTCGCCCGGAGGGCACCGGCCTGGGCCTGGCCCTGGTCCGCGAGACCGCCCGCGCCCACGGCGGCGAGGCGCGACTGATCGATCCCTCCCTTCCCACGCGCTTCGAGATCCTCCTGCCATGCCAACCCTGCTGATCATCGATGACGACGCCGGTCTGCGCGACGCCCTGGCGGAAACCGCCGCGGACCAGGGCTACCGGGTGCTGCAGGCCGACGGGGGCGAAGCGGGCTTGCAGCTCCTGACGCAGGAGGCGGTGGACGCCGTGCTGCTCGACCTGCGCATGCCCGGGCTGGATGGCCTGGAGGTGCTGGCGCGCATCCGCGCCCTCCCCGAACCACCGGCGGTCACGGTGCTGACCGCCTTCGCCAGCGCCGGCAACACCATCGAGGCCATGCGCCTGGGCGCCTTCGACCACCTCACCAAGCCCATCGGCCGTGACGAGCTGATCCGGGTACTGGCCGGCATGACCGCCCAGCGCCGTCCGGCCAGTGCGCCACCGGCCGCGGTCGAGGGCCATACCCTGGTGGGCGGCAGCGACGCCCTGCGCCAGGTGCAGAAGACCATCGGCCGCCTGGTGGACAGCGAGGCCACGGTGCTGGTGACCGGCGAGACCGGCACCGGCAAGGAACTGGTGGCCCGGGCCATCCACGAGCATGGCAAGAGACGCGGGGCGCCCTTCGTGGCGGTCAATTGCGCGGCCATCCCGCCGGATCTGCTGGAAAGCGAACTCTTCGGCCATGTGCGCGGCGCCTTCAGCGGGGCCACCGCCAATCGCCTCGGTGCCTTTCGCGAAGCCCAGGGCGGCACCCTCTTTCTCGACGAGATCGGCGACATGCCGCTGCCGATGCAGGCCAAGATCCTGCGCGCCCTGCAGGAACGCGAGGTGACGCCGGTGGGTGGCGCGCCGGTGCGCCTGGACGTGCGCCTGGTGGCCGCCACCCACCGCGACCTGGCCCAGCGGGTCGCCAGCGGCGACTTCCGCGAGGACCTCTTCTATCGCCTGCACGTGGTACCCATCCACCTGCCGGCGCTGCGCGAGCGGCGGGCCGACATCCTGCCGCTGGCCGAACACTTCCTCGCCCCCAGCGGCCGCGTCCTGGCGGACGATGCCGCCGCCCTGCTCTTGCGCCACCCCTGGCCGGGCAACGTGCGCGAATTGCGCAACGCCATCCAGCGCGCCGCGACCCTGGCCCAGGGCGAACGCATCGTCGCCGCCGACCTGGCCTTTCTGCAGGGCGAGCCCCCGGATGCGGTCGCCATCGACGCCAGCTGGCCGGAGGAGACCCTGGCCGAAGCCACCGCGCGCCTGGAACGCCTGCTGATCGAGCGCGCCCTGCAGCGCAGCGGCGGCAATCGCGCCGAAGCGGCCCGCCGCCTGGGCATCCATCGCCAGCTGCTCTACACCAAGCTGAGTCGGCTGGGCCTGGGTGTCGGCGCAGACGACAGTCCCGCTTAGAGCCTATTCAAAGTCTCGCGAGCTAGAGACAAACAAGGCGAAAATGACTGAGGAAGCGGAGTTTACGAGTGGTAAATGAGCATTCCGAAGCCATTTTCAACGCCGTTTGGCCGACGCGCAGCAGACTTTGGACAGGCTCTTAGGCTGTCCGCTTTGCCGACAGGCCTGTCCGCCAGCCGGACGCAATGCCGGGCTCGGACGGTCTCAATAAATCGCAAGGTATTGATTTATATAGAAAATAAAAGCTGGCACAGGCCCTGCAATATCCTGATCGTCAACCACCGCAGGAGTCATCCATGCCTACCAAGACCCAAACCCTCGTGATCGGGACCTTCGCCCTGCTGTCCGTCAGCGGCCTCGTCCTGGCACAAACCGCACCCGCTGGCAGCGCCGCCTCCACCACCGCGGCCAGCGCCCAGATCCCTACCCAGCAGGGCCAGCTCAAGCAGTTCCTGCTCAATCCCCGCGGCGATATCGACGGCCTGATCCTGGCCGACGGCACCGAGGTCAACACCCCGCCGCACCTGTCCGAGCAACTGGCCGCCACCTTCAAGCCGGGTGACAGCATCAACGTCGCCGGTCTGCGCGCCGCCAGCCTGCCGCTGGTCCAGGCGGTGTCCCTGACCAACGTCCAGACCGGCAAGACGGTCACCGACGAAGGCCCCGATCGCGTGGGCGGTCGCCGTCCGCCGGCACCCCCGGCACCGGGCACCGAGCGCGATGGCGACAGCCTCCAGGGCCAGATCGTCCAGCTGCTGCACGGTCCCCGTGGCGACGTGAACGGCGCCCTGCTGCAGGACGGTACCGCCCTGCGCCTGCCGCCCCATGAAGCCCTGCGCCTGCAAGCGCTGCTCAAACCCGGCCAGACCGTAGCCGTCCGCGGCGAGCTGGTGGTCAATGCCCAGGGCCGTGCCTTCCGGGTCAGCGCCCTCGGCGCCGATGCCAACTCGCTGCAGACCCTGGATACCCCGCCGGCACCCCGCGGTCCCGGTCGTCTGCCGCCGCCCCCGCCCCCCGGCGTCCAGCCGGTCGCCCCGGGCGCTCAACCGCCGGCGCCCCCGGCACCGCCGGCCGGCTGATCAGGCCAGCAGCCGCCGGGTCGCTTCGGCGATCCGGCGGCAGGCTTCCTCCAGCACCTCGCGCGAGGTGGCGTAGGAAACCCGGAAGTAAGGCGCCAGGCCAAAGGCCGAGCCTGGCACCACCGCCACCCCGCCCTCGTCCATGAGGTAGCGGGCAAAGGCCGTATCGCTGTCGATCAGCTCCCCGCCCGGCGTTCGCCGACCCAAAACCCCCGCGCAACTGGCATAGACATAGAAGGCCCCCTCGGGCCGCCGCGCCGACAGGCCCGGCACCGCGTTCAGCGCGTCCACCACCAGATCCCGCCGCTGGCGAAACAGCTCGCAGCGCTCGCGCACGATGTCCTGCGGCCCATCCAGGGCGGCGATGGCCGCGGCCTGGCTGACCGAGCAGGGGCAGGAGGTCACCTGGCTCTGCACACTGGCCATGGCCTGGATCAGCGCCTTGGGTCCGCCGGCATAGCCCAGGCGCCAGCCGGTCATGGCATAGGCCTTGGAGACGCCGTTGATGGTCAGGGTCCGCTCGCGCAGCCGTGGCTCCAGGGCCGCCGGAGTGACGAAGCGAAAGCCGTCGTAGAGGATGTGCTCGTACATGTCGTCGACCATCAGCCAGACCTGCGGATGGCGCAGCAGCACCTCCAGCAGCGGGCGATAGTGTTCCTCGCCATAGGCCGCCCCGGAGGGGTTGGAGGGCGAGTTGAGCATCACCCAGCGGGTGCTCGGGGTGATGGCCGCATCCAGGGCCTCGGCGGTCAGGCGGAAGCCATCCTCCTCACGGCACGGCAGCACCACTGGCGTGCCGCCGAGGATGGTGACGATGTCGGCATAGGTCACCCAGAAGGGCGCGGGGATGATCACCTCGTCGCCCGGGTCCAGGGTCGCCATCATGGCGTTGAAGATCACCTGCTTGGCCCCGGCCGAGGCGGTCACCTCGTCCTGGGCGAACACCAGGTCGTTCTCCCGAGCGAACTTGCGGCGGATGGCCTCCTTGAGCGCCGGGCTGCCGTCGAGCACCGTGTACTTGGTCTGGCCGGCGCGAATGGCCTGGATCGCCGCTTCCTTGATGTGCTCCGGGGTATCGAAGTCCGGCTCGCCCGCACCCAGCACCAGCAGATCGGCGCCCTGGCGGCGCAGGGCATTGGCGCGCTCGGTGATCTTGAGGATCTCGGAGACGCCCACGGAGGCGAGGCAGTGGGCGAGGTGCAGGGTCGAATCGGCGGCCATGACAGGGCTCCAGGCAGGACGAAAAGAGGTGCCGGAAGCGTCCGGCAGGGATCGTCTCGCACTATCGAACCGCGGCCGCTTGCCTTCAAACGCTATAAAGGACTCACGTCATTCCGCCGGGGCATGGTCTGGCGTCAACACGGAGGCTAGAGTGGCGACCATGACCACCGCACCCTCCCCCCTCGCCGCCTACCACCACGCCCTGGCCCAGGGCGAACGCCTGCCCGATGCCGCCCAGGAGGTCGCTGTCCTGCGGCTGGAAGCCTGCCATGCGGCGCTGCTGGCGGGCCGGCCGACGCGCGGTCTCTATCTCTGGGGGCCGGTCGGCCGTGGCAAGACCTGGCTGCTGGATCTGTTCCACGCCAGCTTGCCGGTGCCCGCCCGCCGCCAGCACTTCCACCACTTCATGCGCTGGGTGCACCAGCGTCAGTTCCAGCTCGCCGGCACTCGCGATCCCCTGCAGGTGCTGGCCCGGGAGCTGGCCGCCGAGGTGCGGGTGCTGTGCTTCGACGAACTCTTCGTCAGCGACATCGGCGACGCCATCCTGGTGGGCGGCCTGCTGCGCGCCCTGCTGGACCAGGGTCTGGTGCTGGTGGTCACCTCCAACCAGCCGCCCGGGCAGCTCTATGCCGGCGGCTTCAATCGCGAGCGCCTGCTGCCCGCCATCGCCGCTCTGCAGGCACACCTGGACGTGCTGGAGGTGGACGGCGGCCAGGACCACCGCCTGCACCAAGGCCAAGCCGAACCGCGCTTCTGGGTGGACGATCCCACCGCCCTCGCCACGACCTTTGCCCGCCTCACCGCGGGAGAAGCCGTGACGACCGCGCCCCTGATCCTCGGCGAGCGCCCGCTGCCCGTGGTGCAGCGGGCGTCCAGCGCGATCTGGCTGGATTTCGCCGTGCTCTGCCAGGGCGCCTGGGCCACCACCGACTACATGGATCTCTGCACCCGTTTCCCCGCCCTGTTGCTGAGCGGCATGCCCTGCCTGTCCGGCGATCCCCGTGCGGGCCGGATCGCCCGCGGCACCGAAGACGGCGCGACGCGGGTCCTGGCCGGCGACCGCGAACTGCCCCGCCTGGCGCCCCAGGACGACGCCGTGCGCCGCTTCATCGCCCTGGTCGACGAAGCCTACGACCGCCGCCGCCCGCTCTACCTGGAGGCCGCCGTGCCCCTGGATCAGCTGTACACCCGCGGCTTTCTGGAATTCCCCTTCCGCCGCACCCTGAGTCGCTTGAAGGAGATGCAGCAGGCGCGGTACTAGGCCTAGCACGGCAATCGGGCGCTGCGGCGACGAGGCACGCCGCGGAGCGGCGGAGCCCCGTGGTAAGGTGGGACATCCCACAGCTTGACGAGGCCCGGTCATGACTCCGCGCATCGAACCCTTCTTCGACGCCACCACGTCCACCTTCACCTATGTGATCTACGAAGCCCCCGGCAGTCGCTGCGCCATCGTCGACTCGGTGCTGGACTACGATCCGCATTCGGGCCGCACCGCCACCCTTTCGGCGGATCGCGTCGCCCGCTTCGTGCGCGATCAGGGGCTGACCGTGGAGTGGCTGCTGGAGACCCATGCCCACGCCGACCACCTCTCCGCCGCGCCCTATCTGCGGCGGCAGTTGGGCGGGCGCATCGCCATCGGCGAGGGCATCCGCAGGGTCCAAGGCGCCTTCAAGGACGTCTTCAACCTGGAGCCGGAATTCCGCCTCGACGGCTCCCAGTTCGATCACCTGTTCCAGCCCGACGAGGTCTTCCATATCGGCGCCCTGACCGCCCGCGCCCTGCACGTGCCGGGCCACACTCCGGCCGACATGGCCTACCAGGTGGAAGAGGAGCATGTCTTCGTCGGCGACACCCTGTTCATGCCCGATGTCGGCTCGGCGCGCTGCGACTTCCCCGGCGGCAGCGCTCGCGACCTCTATCGTTCGATCCGCCGGCTGCTGACCCTGCCCGAGGCCACGCGCCTCTATCTGTGCCACGACTATCCGCCCGCCGGCCGCGAAGCGCGCCACGAGACCACCGTGGGTGAAGAGCGCGCCCTCAACGTGCATGTCCGCGATGGCGTGGACGAGGATGCCTTCGTCGCCCTGCGCACCCGCCGTGATGCCACCCTGTCCATGCCAACGCTGATCCTGCCGGCGATTCAGGTAAACATCCGCGCCGGCACCCTGCCGCCCGCCGAGGCCAATGGCCGCCGTTACCTGAAGATTCCCATCGACGGTTTCTAGATCCGCCACCACCCGTCGTACAAGGTAAGAGCCACAGGTATTGGACGCAGCGGCGCCGCTGCGTCCAGGCTTTTTCACTTCGCACAGCGTCTCTGCTCCGTCCAACCCAGCGGCGAGGTTGGACAGCGCCTCGGCCGAATTTAGATACAGACCTGGTA
Organism: Pseudomonas oryzihabitans NBRC 102199; assembly: GCF_000730625.1. Lineage (GTDB taxonomy): Bacteria > Pseudomonadota > Gammaproteobacteria > Pseudomonadales > Pseudomonadaceae > Chryseomonas > Chryseomonas oryzihabitans. The sequence goes on from NZ_BBIT01000010.1 coordinate 32,127, forward strand.
GTGGCCCATGGCCTGCGACCACCCATCCCCTGGCCGGGAAACCTCGCCGCGTCCGCTCCTCAATACCAGGGCAGGCAATGTGTTCTGCACTACATTCCCAAAAGAGGTAGAGCGACCATGACCACCAAGAATTCGAACTCCAATCCCGGCAACTTCGCCAATGATCGCGAGAAGGCTGCCGAGGCCGGGCGCAAGGGCGGCCAGAACAGCGGGGGCAACTTTGCCAACGATCGCGAGAAAGCCTCCGAAGCCGGACGCAAGGGTGGTAGCCGCTAGGCGCTTCCCTCCTTGTAGCGGAGCCACGTCCGGGTGGACCCGGCTCCTTCGTCCCACGATCAAGAGGAATTCACGATGAGCACCAACAACTCCAATCCCGGCAACTTCGCCAACGATCGCGAAAAGGCCGCCGAAGCCGGCAGCAAAGGTGGGCAGAACAGCGGGGGCAACTTCGCCAACGATCCGGAGCGCGCCGCCGAAGCCGGCCGCAAGGGCGGCGAGAACAGCGGCGGCAACTTCGCCAATGACCCCGAGCGCGCCGCCGAAGCCGGGCGCAAGGGCGGTGAGAACAGTGGCGGCAACTTCGCCAATGACCGCGAGAAGGCGTCCGAGGCCGGCCGCAAGGGCGGTCAGAACAGCGGCGGTGGCGGCCAGCAGTAATCCGGCCTGATCCAGGCCATGACGAAGGGCAGGCTCATCCTGCCCTTCCTGCTTTCACGTCCGTTCACTTTTCTCCCAGCTCGGGTATCACCGAGATCTGGCCGTTCTTTTCCAGCACCGCGAAGCGGATCTGCTCCAGCCGTTCCAGCCCCTGACTCTGCCGCGCCGCCTCGAGGATGTCTTCCTCGGTGAGGCGGGCCTTGCGCAGTCGCTCCGTCAGCGGCTTGCCGTACTCCACCACGATCAGCGGCACCCCGTCGAGAAAGCGCCCGACCCGGGGCGAACGTTCCTTGAACAGCGACAGCAGGATGTCGATCAGCACCAGGGTGGCGATCACCACGAAGGCATTGATCACCGAAAAATCATCCCCCAGCAGCGCCTGCTGGGTCGCCTCGCCGATCACCAGCAGCAGGACGAAATCGAAGGTGGTGATCTCCGACAGCGCCCGCCGTCCGGTGATGCGAAACAGCACCAGCAGAAAGGCGTAGAGGGCGGCGGCGCGCAGGACGGATTCCATGGCAATTCCCTAGGGATAGATGAAGGCGGAGAGTGCCAGCGGTGGCTGGCCGGGTCGCAGAATGCGCCAGTCGACGGTGCCCAGGCGGTCCGGGCGCAAGGCGAGGTGCAGTCGACTCGACCCCGTTCCCGGCGCCAGATCGAGCCAGAGCACCCCGTCGCTGCTGGTCATGCGCAGCGGCTGGGGATAGAGGGCTTCCACCGTCCAGTCGGCCACCAGGCGTTCATCCAGGCCGATGCGGTCGAGGCCGGGTGCCAGTTCCAGAGTCAGGGTCGCCGGCGCACCCCGGCGCTGGAAGCGCTCGTACTCGACCCGGAGCTGGCCGTCCGCGCTGACCCGGGTCGCCGTGGCCCAGGGCCCGCCGCTGGCGAACAGGCCGGCCAGGGCCAGGGCGACGAACAGGCCCAGCAGCACCCAGCCCAGCCGCTCGCAGCGCCAGATCCAGCGTTGCAGGCCCGGCTCCTCGCGGATCGGCAGAGGCTTTTCCACCCGTGGCGTCATGGCGGTCGCTCCGGAATTCGATAGAGCTTGGAGCCCGACCGGAGGTCGCCGGTTCGACCGCTTCGCCCACCCACTGGGGCATACTGCGCCCCCTTTTTCCTGGAGTCCTGTCGATGCCCGTCTGGTGGCTGCTCGTCCTGCCCTTCATCGCCGGTGCCTGCCTGCCGCTGCAGGCCGGCATCAACGGTCAACTCGCCCGGCACCTCGGCAGCGTCTTCGCCGCGGCGTCCATTTCCTTCATGGTCGGTCTCGTCGCCCTGCTGGGCCTGACCCTCTGGCAGCGTGGTGTCCCTACCCTGGGTGTCCTGCGCGACCTGCACTGGTGGCACTGGTGCGGCGGCCTGCTGGGCATGTTCTTTATCGCCATGGCCGCCTTCGCCGGTCCGCGCATCGGCGCCACCCTGTTCATGGCGCTGGTGATCGCCGGACAGCTGGCCATGTCGCTGAGCCTGGATCACTTCGGCTGGGCCGGCTTTCGCCAGGACCCGGTCACCCTCGGCAAGCTGGCCGGCGTGGCGCTGATCGGTGCCGGCGTCTGGTGCATCGCCCGGGCCTAGGTCTTGTAGAGATCGCGACGGTAGCGTTCTTCGTCGATCAGCCGCTGGACCTCGGCCTCGCCGAGCAGCGCCGCCAGGGTCGCCTGGACACTGCGCCCCAGGCCCGGCAGGCTGCCGCAGACCATGATCACGGCATCCGCCGCCAGCCAGTCCAGCAGTAACTGCCGTTGCGCTCGCAGGCGGTCCTGCACATAGCCGTCGCCGTCCCGCGAGAACACCCGGTCCAGCCGTTCCAGTTCACCCCGCGCCTGCCAGGCATCCAGCTCCGCCCCATAGAAATCGTCGTGGGCCGCCGTGCGTTCGCCGAACAGCAGCCAGTTGCGCCGGTACCCGGCGGCGATACGGGCAGCCAACAGCGGGCGCACCCCGGCCAGACCAGTACCGGCAGCGATCAGGATCAGCGGGCGCGGGTCCAGCGGCGGTCTGAAGCCCGGATGGGCGCGGAGCCGCGCCTGCACCGCATCGCCCGGCCTCAGCCCTGAGGTCAGCCAGCCGGAGGCGATGCCCAGGCGACCGTCCGCCTTGCGCTGCTGGCGCACCAGCAATCGCAGCGCACCTTCGTCGGGCAGCGAGGCGATGGAGTACTGGCGCACGGCGAGTGGCACCAGAGCGTCGAGCAGCGCCTGGGCGCCCAGGCCCGCCAGCGCGGCCTGGTCTTTCGGCAACAGGCGGGTGTCCAGGGCCGCGGCGAGGGTCTGGCTGACGCCGTCGCCCACCACCACGCTGTCCGCGGCCAGCCCCAGGGGCGACAACCAGGCCGCCACGCGCTCGGCGCCCTGGCGCGGCGCAATTTCGAGGATATCGCCGGGTGCCCAAATGCTCTCGGGCGGCGGCAACAGCTGCAGCTCGAAGACGGCTCCACCGGGGCTGCCGGCATTGAGCGGCTGCACCGCTAGCAGCGGCCAGGCCCGCAGTGGCCGTTCGACCGTTGGCTCGATGGCCACGGCGCCCAAGGCCTCGAGTCGACCCTGCCAGAGCGCGAGCGCCCGAGCGTCGCCATTGTCCACCTCCACCGGGGCGAACAGCGGCCGCGCGCCCTGCCCGGCGAGCCAGGCATCCAGCCGCCGGGCGAAGGCGCAATAGGCCGGATAGCGGCGGTCGCCCAGGGCCAGCACCCCGAAGTTCAGATTCGGCAGCGCGTTCTGGGTCAGCATCCGTCGTTCGAAGCCACGGGCGCCGTCCGGTGCCTCGCCATCGCCTTGGGTGGCGACGACGAACAGCGCCTGGGTGGCCTGCTGCAGGCGCTCGACCGAGAGTCGTCCGAGCGCGATCACCTCGGCGCTGAGGCCCGCCGCCTGCAACTGGCCGGCAGCCTGCCAGGCCAGTGCCTCGCCCTGGCCGCTCTGGCTGGCATAGCCGATCAGCCAGTCGGCGGCGCCCGGCGTGGCCGGCAGCAGGCCGCGCCGGGCCTGGTGCGCCTGGCGACGCTTGCGGCGGCGGTCCAGATAGAGCCAGAGGCCGGTCACCACGAACAGCGGCATGGCCAGGCTGGCGAGCGCCAGGGCCACCCGTCCGGCCAGACCGAAATACTCGCCCGAATGCAGCGCATAGACACTGAGCAGCAGCCGAGCGCCGAGCGGCTGTTCGCTATAGCGGCGGTGATCGAGCACCCGTCCCGCACCATCGAAGACGATCCGATTGAGGGCACGGACATGCTCGGCCTCGTCGGGCAGGTACCAGAGGGTCGGCTGACTGACCTTGCGCGCCGGATTGGGCAGCAGCAGGCCATAGCCCTCGACCTGTCCGCCGGTTTCCTGCCGAAAGCTCTGCCAGAGCGCATCCAAATCCACGTCCTGGCGCGCCACCACGCCACTGATCCGGGGTTCCGGCGCCGCCCCCAGCAATCGCTCGCTGGCCTGGCGATACCAGTCATAGGACCAGTACAGACCGGTCATGGCCGCCAGCAGATAGAGCAGCAGGCACCAGGTGCCCGCCACGGCGTGCAGGTCCCAGTGGAAACTCCGCCCCCGACGCGCCCAGTCGAGGGTCAGCCAGGTGCGCCAGCGCCCTGCCTGGCGCGGCCAGCGCAGGTAGAGGCCGGACAGGCAGAGCACCAGCAGGATCAGGGTGGCGGCCCCGGTCAGGGCCTTGCCTACCGGCCCCAGGGCCAGGGAGCGGTGCAGGTCCAGGACCAGGCGAAAGAATCCCTGGCCGCGCGGCGCCTTCAGCACCTCGCCGGTGTAGCGATCGAACAGCAGCACCTCGCCACGGCCCTGGCCGCTCGCCGGCGCCAGGCCGAGCAGGCCGTAGCCCTCCCCCGCCATGCTGGAGACGAAGCCTAATTCCTGACCCGGAGCGAGCAGACGCTGCCGCACTTCCGGCAGTGTCAGCGGGCGCCGGTCCGGCGTCGCGGCGGTCGGCGGCGGATTGAGCAGCTCCAGCAACTCCAGCTGAAAGCTGTAGAGCGCCCCTGTCACCCCCAGCACCACCAGCACCAGCCCCGCCACCAGCCCGAGCAGGCTGTGCAGCTGGAACAGACCCCCGCGGATCAGGGCTGGGCCCACAGCCGCAGGAGGTTGTGATAGACGCCGGTCAGCTGCAGGCAGGCCTCGTGGCCCTGCCCCAGCTCGGCCGCCGCCCGCTGGATACCCTGGTCGAGTTCGAACAGCTGGCCGCGCTGGCCGGCGTCGCGCACCAGGCTCTGGATCCAGAAGAAGGAACACAGCCGGGTACCGCGGGTGACCGGCAGCACCCGGTGCAGGCTGCTGGCCGGATAGAGGATCAGATCGCCCGCCGCCAGCTTGACGCTGTGGGCGCCATAGGTGTCTTCCACCACCAGCTCGCCGCCGTCGTATTCGTCCGGCTCGCAAAAGAACAGCGTGGCCGACAGATCGGTGCGCAGGTAGCCGCTGCCATCCGGTAGCGGCCGCAGGGCATTGTCCACGTGCAGGCCAAAGGACTGGCCGCCCTGGTAGCGATTGAACAGCGGCGGAAACACCCGTGCCGGCAGCGCCGCGGCGACGAACAGCGGATGCCGTGCCAGCGCCTGCTGGATCAGCTCGCCCACCGCGCGCGCCGCCGGCTCGTCCGCCGGCAGCTGCAGATTGTCCTTGGCCATGGCCGACTGGAAACCGGCCGTGTGCCGGCCATCGGCCCAGGCGGCCGCCTCCAGCCGCTCCCGGCATTCCCTTACCTGCTCAGGCGTCAGCACGCCCGGAACGCTGATCATCATGGTGATTCCCCTCTAACGCCGAAAGCCCTGCGCAGGCAGGGCTTCGGTTGCTGCAGGCGACCTCAGAAGCTGTAGGTCGCGGTCAGGATGGCGGAACGGGCATCGCCGTATTCGATGGCCGACGACCGGGTGCTCACCCCCAGTTGCGAACGCACCCGCTCCACATAGTCCTTGTCGAAGACGTTGTTGACGTTGAGTTGCAGGTCGACGTTGCGATTGACGCGATAGCCGACCATGGCGTTGTGCAGCCAATAGTCGTCGAGCTTGGCGCCGTCGTTGCTGGAGGTGACGTTGCGTTCGCTGACGTAGCGGGCACCATAGCCCACCCGCCAGCCGGCCGGCAGTTCGTAGGTGGTCCAGAGATTGAGCGAACGCGGCGGGGTATTGGCCAGCGCCTGGCCTTCACGATTGCGGCCGTCCAGGGTATCGGCGGCCTTGAGCGTCTCGCTGTCGAGGAAGGTGAAGTTGGCGTAGACGTTCCACTGCGGGGTGATCCGTCCGGTGGCGCCCAGCTCGATGCCCTGCACGCGCTGCTTGCCGGCCAGGGCGGTGCTGCCGTCGGCCAGGGTTTCCCGCGCATTGCTCTTCTCGACGCGGAACAGCGCGCCGTCCAGCTCCAGGCGCTTGTCGAGGAATTCCCACTTGGTGCCCAGCTCCCAGGTCTTGTTCTTTTCCGGCCCCAGATCCTGGTTGGCCGCGCTCAGCCCGGCGCCGGTGGAGGTCAGGCTTTCCGCCGAGGGGTTGAAGGAGGTGCCATAGGCCACGTAGACCCGGCCGTTCGGAGCCGGCTTGAACACCAGGCCGGCGCGCCCGCTCAACTTGGCGTCATCGGAACTGAGCTTGGTCTTGGCGCCGCGCACGCCGTTGGCGACCGGGGTGGTGTCGCTGTCGCCGTCGAACCAGTCGTAGCGCAGGCCCAGGTTCAGATCCCAGTAGTCGTTGAGGGCAATGGTGTCGAAGGCATAGAGCGCCTTGTCGGTCAGCACGTTGTTGGCGATGGCCGAGGTCTGCTTGTCGGTCGCGCCGTCGTAGCGCTCCGGCGGCGCGGCCAGGGAATAGCCGGCGGCCGGGAAGGTCAGGCCATAGCTGTAGGTGTCGCGGTCGTAGTCCTCGCGGGAGAACTCGGCGCCCAGCACGAAGGAATGACCCAGGCCGAAGGTATCGACATTGCCGGTCAGGTTGGTCTGGTTGATCCACATCTCCGAGGTCACGTCGCGGCCATAGCCCTGGGGACCGGCCGGGCGATAGCGACCCGCGGCCACGCCACCCAGGTTGACGTGGGACGCCGAGATCACCACGTCGCGCTCGATGCGGCTGTAGCGGGTCAGGTTCTGCAGACTCAGGTTGTCGTTGAAGCGGTGCTCCAGCTCCACGGTGAAGACATTGTTGTTGATGTCTTCCTTGTCGATGTTCTTGAAGCCGAAATAGGCATCGCGATCCACCCCGCCCAGGCGCTTGCCGTTGAGCGCCGGCACCCCGTAGTCGGGCTGGTTGTTGTCGGTCTGATGGAAGTAGCTCAGGGTCAGGCGGGTGTCGTCCGACAGGCCCAGGGCCAGCGACGGCGCGATGCCCCAGCGCTCGCGATCGATCTGGTCGCGGCCGGGCACGTCGTTCTCGTGCGCCATCAGATTCAGGCGGAAGGCGCTGTCGGTACCCACGCCCTGCAACGGCTGGTTGGTGTCCAGGGTCAGGCGGCGATAGCTGTCGGTGCCAAGGCCCGCGCCGATGCGGGTGAACTGGCGCTCCTGGGGCTTCTTGCTGATCAGGTTGATGGAGCCACCGGTGGTGCCGGCGCCACCGAACACCGAGTTGGGGCCCTTGATGACCTCGACCGACTCCAGGTTGAAGGTGTCGGTACGGTTGGTCTGGGTGCTGTCGCGCAGGCCATCGATCTGGATGTTCGAGTTGGCGCTGAAGCCGCGGATATTGATGCTGTCGCCGGAGCCACCACCGCCCTCGCCGGCGTTGAAGGTGATGCCGGATACGTTGGACAGCACCGATCTCAGACTCAGGGCCTGCTGGTCCTGGATGACCTGCGCCGGCACCACGGTGACGGTCTGGGGGGTATCCAGCAGGGGCGCGGTGTACTTGCGCGAGGCGGACTGCTCGGCCTTGAAGCCTTCCTGCTGCGCCTGACCTTCGATGGTCAGACTTTCCAATCGGGTCACCGGCTCCTTGGCATCCTGGGCCTGAGCCCCGAGGGAAAGCGAAGCGACGGCGACACTGAAGGTAGAAACCAGCAAACGGCGCTGGGACAGCGAGGACATTTCCTTGGACATGATGGTGGGCCGCCTCCTTATGTGAATGCGGCGCGATTCTATTTGCAAACGATTATCAAATCCATAGCGAATGTAAATTATTCTTAACAATCCGGAAAACCGCCTGACACAGGGCTTTTCCACAGGCATGAAAAAGCCCGCGTCCCTGATGGGACGCGGGCTCGACTACCGCGGGAAGACCTTAGAGGTAGAAGGCCTTCAGCGGCGGGAAGCCGTTGAATTCCACCGCGCTGTAGCTGGTGGTGTAGGCACCGGTGGACAGCCAGTACAGGCGGTCACCGCTGGCCAGGTTCAGCGGCAGACCGTACTTGTAGTGCTCGTACATGATGTCAGCGCTGTCGCAGGTCGGCCCGGCGATGACGACTTCTTCCATCTCGCCCTTCTTCTCGGTCCAGATCGGGAACTTGATGGATTCGTCCATGGTTTCGATCAGGCCGGAGAACTTGCCCACGTCGGTGTAGACCCAGCGCTCCACGGCGGTACGCGACTTGCGCGCCACCAGCACCACTTCGCTGACCAGGATGCCGGCGTTGGAGATCAGCGAACGACCCGGCTCCAGGATGATTTCCGGCAGTTCATCGCCGAAGTCTTCCTTGAGGAAACGGATGATCTCCTCGGCATAGGTCTCCAGGCTGTTGGTGCGCTGGATGTAGTTGGCCGGGAAGCCACCGCCCATGTTGATCATCTTCAGGGTGATGCCGTCTTCTTCCTTGAGGCGCTCGAAGATCACCTTGACCTTGGCGATGGCGGCGTCCCAGACGTCGATGTCGCGCTGCTGGCTGCCGACGTGGAAGGAGATGCCGTAGGGCTCCAGGCCCAGCTGGCGGGCCAGGATCAGCAGGTCCAGAGCCATGTCGGGCTGGCAGCCGAACTTGCGCGACAGCGGCCAGTCGGCGGAGTTGGAGCCTTCGGTAAGGATCCGCACATAGATGCGCGAGCCCGGGGCGGCCTTGGCGATATTGCGCAGGTCGGCCTCGGAGTCGGTGGCGAACATGCGCACGCCCTTCTCGTAGAAGTAGCGGATGTCCTTGGACTTCTTGATGGTGTTGCCGTAGCTGATACGCTCCGGCTCGACACCGGTGGACAACACCTTGTCCAGCTCGTAGATGGAGGCGATGTCGAAGTTCGAGCCCTTGTCGCGCAGCAACTCGGTGATCTCGATGGCCGGGTTGGCCTTGACCGCGTAGTAGATCTTGGCGAACGGGAAGTTGCCAACGAGATCGTCATAGGCCCGGCCGATGGTGGCGGTGTCGATGACGACGAAGGGGGTTTCATGCTGGTCGGCGAAGGCCTTCATCTTCTGGAAGGTTTCGCGAGAATAGTAATCTTCGACCTTGATGGACATGCGTCGGACTCCCGATGGGCAGAACAAATTGAAGGAGGGGGTGTTCTGAACGCCTAATCCGTTTCCCCACTTTGGTTCGCCTACTTCCCAAGGCACATCGCCGAAAGCAAAAAGGTCAACGCGTACTGGCGTTGACCTCGCTGTCTCGTCGTCGGTACTTGAGCCGGATGGATCGTTTCCAGCATGGACGTTCGGGCGCGAACTTTAGGGCCAGACGCCTCAGAGATCAATGTTAAATCCATGATCTTTACCGAACGGTGACGCGCACGGACTCCCCCCTCTCCTGCAACCGACCGGAGCGATCGCCGAGATGTTCCGGAGGGGCGATGACAGGAGGTTTCCGCGCGGGTAATCAGGAGGCCGGATAGCGCCATCGTCGGGCTTTGACGGTGGCGCTGGGCAATCGCGGCCATGGGCCGCTCCTACAGGCACGAAAGCAACCGTAGCATCGGCCGCATCGGCGGACCGCCATGATCGCGATCAGTCCCTTGCCACCGTAGCGTGGAAAACGGCGCAGCCTTTTCCACCGAGACTTTCGGTGCCGAGGCGTGCCCTCACCCCAGCCCTCTCCCAGAGGGAGAGGGGGCCATCCGCGCGACTCTGGACCAATCGAGCTGGGTCTTATCGCCTTTGTAGGTTGGGTTGAGCGCAGCGAAGCCCAACAGGCCCAACCCCAACCCTTACCGGAACGGCGGCTCGTCGAAGCTGCGCAGCTTACGCGAGTGCAGGGAGTCGAGCTGAGTGCGCAGCTGGTCCAAGGCAGCGATGCCGATCGCCAGGTGCTGGCTCACCGCGCGGGCATAGAAGGCGTTGGCCGAGCCCGGCAGCTTGATCTCGCTGTGCAGGGGCTTGTCGGAGACGCACAGCAGGGTGCCGTAGGGCACCCGCAAGCGATAGCCCTGGGCGGCGATGGTGCCGCTCTCCATGTCCACCGCCACGGCGCGCGCCAGGTTGATCAGCGGGCGTTCCTGGGCCCAGCGCAGCTCCCAGTTGCGGTCGTCGTAGGTCAGCACGGTGCCGGTGCGCAGGCGGCGCTTGAGCGCCTCGCCGCGTTCGCCGGTGACGCTGGCGGCGGCTTCCTGCAGCGCCACCTGCACCTCGGCCAGCGCCGGGATGGGGATGTGCGGCGGCACCACGCGGTCGAGGATGCCGTCGCGTCTCATGTAGGCGTGGGCCAGCACATAGTCGCCGATGGTCTGCGACTGCCGCAGGCCGCCACAGTGGCCGATCATCAGCCAGCAGTGCGGACGCAGCACCGCCAGGTGGTCGGTGATGTTCTTGGCGTTGGACGGGCCGACGCCGATGTTGACCAGGGTGACGCCATGGCCGTCGCTGGCGATCAGGTGGTAGGCCGGCATCTGGAAGCGATGCCAGGCGATAGCGGCGATGACCGCCTGGGCCTCGGTGGGGTCCATGTCGCGTTCGATGATGACGTTGCCCGGCAGCACCAGGCGCTCGAAGCGCGGATCGCTACGCAGCTGTTCGAGGCCGTGCTGGATGAACTGGTCGACGTAGCGATGGTAGTTGGTCAGCAGGATCCAGGGCTGCACGTGGCGCCAGTCGCTGCCGGTGTAGTGGACGATGCGACGCAGCGAGAAGTCGGTGCGGGCGGCGTCGAACAGCGCCAATGGCAGCGGATCGATGCGCTCCCAGTCGTAGTGGCCGTCGGCGATGTCGTCGTGGGCGGCGGAGAGATCGGTGCTGGGAAAGACCCGCGCCAGCTCGGCGGCGGTCACGCCACTGCCGGCCAGTTCGTCGCCCTGCTCCACCACATAGGGATAGGGGATGTCCTGGCGACTGCGACCGATCTCGACCTGGACGTCATAGTCGCGCATCAGCGGTTCGAGCTGTTCCAGCAGATAGCCGCGAAAGGCCGCCGGATGGGTCACGGTGGCCACATAGGTGCCGGGCAGCTGGATCTTGGCGTAGGCGCGGGTGGTGGCCGGCGGCACGCCGGGGGCGCGATAGCGGATGCGGATCTCGGGATAGCGGAACAACTCGCGTTCGGCCGCGCTGGGCTCGACGCGATCCTTGAGATAGCGCTTGAGGGCGGCATCCAGGGCCTGGGTGGCCTCCTGATGCAGCGCCGCGAGACGGTCCACCGCCTCGCTGGCGGTGGCAACGACGGTGAAATCCTCGGGTACGGAGGTCATGCAAGTTTCCTTGTTGGGGCACTGCTATAGCTGACACCCTAACACCCCTGCATGACAACGGCTTCCCCCGCTAAAGCGTCTTTTCCCCCTGGGCGTGCTGCTCCCACAGGCGCCGATAGTGGCCGTCGGGACGCTGCAGCAAGGCCTCGTGACTGCCCTCCTCCACCTTGCGCCCATCGCGCAGCACCAGGATGCGATCGGCATGGCGGATGGTGGAGAGCCGGTGCGCCACCACGATCAGGGTGACCTGGCCGCGCAACTCGTCCAGCGCCCCCTGCAGCCGTGCCTCGGTGGCGCTGTCGATGCTGGCGGTGGCCTCGTCGAGCAAGAGCACCTTGGGTTCGCGCAAGAGCGCCCGCGCCAGCGCCAGCAGCTGCCGCTCGCCGGTGGACAGGGTGAAGCCACGCTCGCCCAGCAGGGTATCCAGGCCCTCCGGCAGACGCGCCACCAGGTCGTCCAGGTGGGCGGCGGCCAGGGCTTCGCGCAGTCGCGCGTCCGGCACCTGGCTGCCGAGCAGCAGGTTGTCCCTCAGGCTGCTGGAGCGGATGAAGGGTTCCTGGGGCACGCTGGCCAGGGCCGCGCCCAGCACCTCCGGGGTCAGGCTGCCCAGCTCGCGGCCGTCCAGGCAGAGGTGGCCGCCGGTGACCGGCTGCAGCCCGGCGAGCAGGTCGAGCAGGGTCGACTTGCCGCTGCCGGTGGGCCCGACGATACCGAGAAAGGTGCCCGGAGGGATGTCCAGGTCGATGCCGTGCAGGGTGTCGTGCCCGGCGCCGGCATGGCGGAAGCGCACGGCGTCGAGGTGGAAGTGCGCGGTCGCGATGGGCCGGTCGTCTTCGCCGCTCAGCGCCGGCTTCTCTTCCAGCAGGTGCAGCAGGCGGGTACCGGCCACCGTGGCCTGCTGGAACAGGTTGAATCTCTGGGTGATGTCCATCAGCGGCTCGGTCACCCGCCCCAGGTAGGTGACGAAGGCATAGAGCACGCCAATCTCGGCGCCGCCCTGCAGATGGCCCAGCCCGTAGACCAGCAGCAGCACCGCCAGCACCGCCACGCTGACCAGGTCCAGGGCCGAACGCAGCAGGAGCCCGGAGACGCGGATGGTGCGCATGCGGGCGCCGTACTGCGCCTGATTGAGCCGCTGGAAATCCTGGCGGAAGCGCTCGGTCTGGTTGAAGGCCTGCAACAGGCCCATACCGCCGATGGCCTCGCCCAGGCGGGCGCTCTGCTCGGCGCGCAGCATCCTGACCTCCATGGCCGCCGCCCCGCTGTATCGCTGATAGGCCCAGACGATCAGCATGGCCGCCGGGATCAGCAGCACGGCGATGGCCATCAGCCGTACGTCGAGCAGGGCCATGGCTACCAGGATGCCGATCAGCAGCACGATGTTGCCGACCATGTTGCCGAGAAAGGCCACATAGAGTTCGCGCAGGGCGTCGGTGTCGTTGGTGACCCGCGCCACCAGTTCGCCGGTGGCGGTGCGGTCGTGGAAGCTCTGCGGCAGGCTCAACACGTGGCGGAACAGCCGACGCCGCTGCAGGAGCACCACGTCCATGGCGATCTCGGCGAATCTGAGCGATTGCAGGTAGCGACCGTAGGCGGCCAGGCCCTGGGAGACCACATAGGCCGCCACCAGGCCCACCAGCGGCCAGAGCCGCAGGTCGTGGGGCACCAGGTAGTTGTCCAGGTAGTGCTTGGTCAGCCAGGGTCCCAGGACATCGAACAGGGTCGCCATGACCAGGATCGCCAGGGTGCCGGCCAGCTTGCGCGGATTGGCCAGTACCGGCTTGAGCAGCAGCGAGAGCACGCGCGTCTTGGTCATTGGCTGGCCTCCTCCGCCTGCTGCAGCGTCCAGAGTCGGGCATAGAGCCCGCCCGCGGCGAGCAGCTCGGCGTGCCGGCCCCGCTCCACCAGGCTGCCCTGGTCGAGCACTATGATCTCGTCGGCCTGCTGCACGGCGGAGAGCCGGTGGCTGACGATCAGGGTGGTACGCCCCTGCAGCCCGGCCAGCGTCTTCAGCAGGCGGGCTTCGGTGGCGGTATCCACCGCCGAGAGGGTGTCGTCCAGCAGCAGGATGGGCGCCGGCGAGAGCAGCGCCCGGGCCAGGGCCACCCGCTGGCGCTGGCCACCGGAAAGGGTCAGGCCGCGCTCGCCCACCGGGGTGTCCAGGCCTTGCGGCAAGGCCGCCAGGTCGGTGCCGAAGGCGGCGGCGTCCAGGGCTTCGCGGATCTCCCCGGCGGTGGCGTCGGGACGACTGAGGGCGACGTTCTCGCCCAGGGTGCGGGCGAACAGGAAGGGATCCTGGGGCACATAGGCGAACTGGGCGCGCAGATCGCCCAGGCGATACTCCTCCAGCGGCACCCCGCCCAGGCGGATGCAGCCCTGCTCCAGCGGGAATTGGCGCAAGAGCAGGCGCAGCAGGGTGCTCTTGCCGCTGCCGGTGGCGCCGACGATGCCCAGGGTATCGCCAGCGGGCAGGTCGATGACCACGTCCTGCAAGGCCGGCTGGCGCGCCTGGGGATAGGTGAAGGCCGGGATGTAGACCGACAGATCGGCCTGGTCCGGTGGCGTCTGGGTGCCCTCGTCGCGGATGCGCTCGGTGACGGCGAACACCTCTTCCAGCCTACGCGCTCCAGCCTCACCACGCTGCAAGAGGTTGAAGCACCAGCCAATGGCGAACATCGGCCAGATCAGCTGCACCAGATAGAGGCTGAAGCTGGTCAGCTGGCCGAGGGTGATATGGCCGTCGAGATAGCGCCAGCTGCCCATGACCAGGGTCAGCAGGGTGGCGAGGCTCAGGGCGACAAAGATGATCGGCTCGTAGCGCGCCTCGGTGCGCTGCACCTGGTAGTCGGCCTTGGCCACGCTGCGGGCGCGGGCGTCGAAGTCGTCCAGCTCGGCTTCGATCAGGGCGTGCTGGCGCAGCATGCGCAGACCGCTCAAGGCTTCCTGGGTACGGTCGTTGAGGGCGGAAAAGCCGGCCAGCGCCAGGCCGAAGCGCTGCTGCACCCGCCGCGCCACGCGATAGAAGCCCCAGGCCATGAAGGGAAAGGGCAACAGCGCCAGGGCGGCCAGGGGCGCGTCGATGCCGATGAACATGGCCAGCAGCACCAGCAGCAGGGTCAGCATGCCGTCGAAACTGGCCAGCACCCCTTCGCCGGCGGCAGTCTCCACGGCGTCGATGTCCTGGGTGGCGCGGGCCAGCAGATCACCGGTGCGACTGGACTGGAAGAATCCGGGATCCAGCCGCGCCAGCTTGGCGAAGAAGGCGTCGCGCAATTCCACCCCGACCTGGTAGGAGGTGCCGAACAGCCGCACCCGCCACTGATAGCGGAGCACATAGAGGCCACAGCCGACCGCCACGATCAGGGCGACGCGCCAGAGCAGCCCGGTCTGATCCAGCTCGCCGGCGCGCAAGGCGTCGATGGCCTTGCCGATCCACCAGGGCAGGGTCAGGTTGAGCAGGCCGACGCCCAGCAGGCAGAGGATGGCAGTCCCGTAGGCACGCCGTTGGCGCAGGAAGAAATCACGCAACAACCGCCACAACGCCATAGAACCGCCTTACCCGAGCAAAGGTGCAGTATATCGGCTACCCAACCGGCAGCGGAGTTCCTTCGTCCCGATGCGGGTCCCATGTCAACGGGTGGCGCGGGGCGCGAGGTCGTTGTAGGGTGCCACTCCCTGCGGCGCCCGGCCGCTGCGCCCCTTTTTCCTTTGCTAGGCTGACGTCCATGACCCTCGAACCCCAACGTCCCGTCGTCCTCTGCCTGTCCGGCCACGATCCGAGTGGCGGCGCCGGCCTGCAGGCCGACATCGAAGCCCTGCTCGCCCAGGGTTGCCATGCCGCCCCGGCGGTCACTGCCCTGACCGTGCAGGACACCGTCGACGTGCGCGACTTCCGGGTGCTGGATCGCGAGTGGGTGCTGGCCCAGGCCCGGGCGATCATCGCCGACCTGCCGGTGGCGGCGGTCAAGCTGGGCATGCTCGGTTCGGTGGAGATGGTCGAGACGGTGCTGGAGATCATGGAAGCCCTGCCCGGCGTACCCCTGGTCTGCGATCCGGTGCTGCGCGCCGGTGGCGGCGGCGCCCTGGGCAAGGACGAGGTCGGCTATGCCATCCGCGAACGGCTGCTGCCGCGCGCCACCATCGCCACCCCCAACCTGCCCGAGGCACGCATCCTCGCCGAGTTGCCCGAAGGCACCCCGGAGCAGTGCGCCGAGCGCCTGCTGCCCTTCTGCGCCCACCTGCTGATCACCGGCGGCCATGGCGAGGAACACGAGGTGCACAACCGCCTTTATGACCGTGCCGGTGGCTGCGAGACCCACGTCTGCCAGCGCCTGCCCGGCAGCTACCACGGCTCCGGCTGCACCCTGGCCAGTACCCTGGCCGGGCGCCTGGCTCTGGGCGAAGCCTTGCCCAGCGCGGTGCGCAGCGCCCTGGACTACACCTGGCGCACCCTGAGAGACGCCGAGCGCCCCGGTCGCGGCCAGTACGTGCCGCGCCGCCTGCCACTGGACTTCTGCTCATGAGCCCCTTGCGCGGCCTCTATGCCATCACCGACAGCGCCCTGCTCGCCGAGGGTCGCTTGCTGCCCTATGTGGAGGCCGCCCTGCAAGGCGGCGCCCGGCTGGTGCAGTACCGCGACAAGTCAGGGGATGCCAGTCGCCGCCAGGACGAAGCCGCCGCCCTGGCCGAGCTCTGCCGCCAGCACGGTGCCCAGCTAATCATCAATGACGACCTCGCCCTGGCCCGCCGGCTGGGCGTGGGCCTGCACCTGGGCCAGGAAGACGGTTCCCTGGCCGCGGCCCGTGCCGACCTGGGGGCGAACGCTATTCTTGGCGGTACCTGCCACGCCAGCCTGGAACTGGCCGAGGCCGCGGCCCAGGCCGGCGTCAGCTACCTGGCCTTTGGCCGCTTCTTCGCCTCCAGTACCAAGCCAGATGCCCCGCCGGCGCCCCTGGAATTGCTCGACCAGGCTCGCAGCCGCTTCGCCTTGCCGGTCTGCGCCATCGGCGGTGTCACCCTGGACAACGCCCCGCTTCTGCTCGATCACGGCGTCGATCTGCTCGCCGTCGTCCACAGCCTGTTTTCCGCCGCCAGCGCGGGCGAGGTGGAGCGCCGTGCGCGCGCCTTCGCCCAGCTGTTCGCGGCCTGATCTCATTCAAGGAGACCCCTATGTCCCGCTCCGCGCAACTCTTCGACCAGGCCCAGCGCCACATCCCCGGCGGCGTCAACTCGCCGGTCCGCGCCTTCAAGAGCGTCGGCGGCACGCCGCTGTTCTTCAAGCACGCCCAGGGCGCCTACATCGTCGACGAGGATGACAAGCGCTATGTCGACTACGTCGGTTCCTGGGGTCCGATGATTCTCGGCCACAGCCATCCGGACGTGCTCGACGCCGTGCGCCGCCAGCTGGAACACGGCCTCTCCTATGGCGCCCCGACCGCCCTGGAAACCACCATGGCCGACCTCATCTGCGAGCTCGTGCCGTCCATGGAAATGGTGCGCATGGTCAGCTCCGGCACCGAAGCCACCATGAGCGCCATCCGCCTGGCGCGTGGCTACACCGGGCGCGACACCATCATCAAGTTCGAGGGCTGCTACCACGGCCACTCCGACAGCCTGCTGGTCAAGGCCGGCTCCGGCGCCCTGACCCTGGGCGTACCCAGCTCCCCCGGCGTGCCGGCGGCCTTTGCCCAGCACACCCTGACCCTGGCCTACAACGACCTGGGCGAGGTGGAAGAAACCCTGGCCAAGGTCGGCGACCAGATCGCCTGCATCATCGTCGAGCCGGTGGCCGGCAACATGAATTGCGTGCCGCCGGCGCCGGGCTTCCTGGAAGGATTGCGTAGCCTCTGCGACCAGTACGGCGTGGTGCTGATCTTCGATGAGGTCATGACCGGCTTCCGCGTCGCCCTGGGCGGCGCCCAGGCGCACTACGGCATCCGCCCCGACCTCACCACCTTCGGCAAGATCGTCGGCGGCGGCATGCCGGTGGGCTGCTTTGGTGGCAAGCGCGAGATCATGGAAAAGATCGCCCCGCTCGGCCCGGTCTACCAGGCCGGTACCCTGTCGGGCAATCCACTGGCCATGGCCGCCGGCCTCACCACCCTGCAGCTGATCCGCCGCCCCGGCTTCCATGCCGAGCTGACCGACTACACCACGCGCATGCTGCAGGGCCTGCAGGATCGCGCCGATGCCGCCGGCGTGCCCTTCGTCACCACTCAGGCGGGCGGCATGTTCGGTCTCTACTTCAGCGGCGCCGAAGACATCGTCACCTTCAGCGATGTCATGGCCAGCGACAGCGAGAGATTCAAGCGCTTCTTCCACCTGATGCTGGACGGTGGCGTCTACCTGGCACCCAGCGCCTTCGAGGCCGGCTTCACCTCCATCGCCCATGGCGACGAGGAATTGCGCATCACCCTGGACGCCGCCGAGCGCGCCTTCGCCACCTTCAAGGACTAGGTGTCATTCGTCTCGCTTGCGGAACCTCTCTGCCCTGCCGGCCTCACACCTAGTTGAGTGGCCGGCGTCACAGGTAAAAAAGTTCCGCCGTTGCGCGTAAAGGTTTTGAAAGCGTGCGTCGGCTTGACCCATAATGAGACGTCGGCGCGTTTCGCCGACCGGGTTCTCCGAACCTGCCTCGCTTGTGGAGGCGCTTCATGCACCGCGCTGGTCGTACCCTGTGCGCAGCCCTAATCCTGATGCCCCTGGTCGCCCTGGCCGGAGGCAATTCGCTGCTCGTCCCCAGCACCAGCCGTTGCAACCTGAATCTGGCCAACGAAGCCCTGGCGCAGGCGATCGCCCGTTGCCAGCAGATCGCCCATGACGGCGATTCCCAGGCGCAGTACGAACTCGGTGACTTCTACTACGAAGGCAAGCAGACGCCCAAGGACCTGAACCAGGCGCGTCAGTGGTTCGAGCAGGCCTCGCTCAAGGGCAATGCCGATGCGCAGAATCGCCTCGGCAACATGTTCTTTCGCGGCGAGGGCGTACCGCCCAACAATATCCAGGCCTACATCGTGCTGAAGATGGCCGCCATCAATGGCAACGACGAAGCCATGGACACCGCCGACCTGGTCAGCGCCCAGATGCGCCGGGACGAGCTGGAGATGGCCACCCAGGTGCTGGGCCAGATCTTCCGCGACTATCTGCAGGACATGCAGACCGCGGGCAACCTCAATCCCTTCCAGCCGCCGCAGAACTGACCGCGAGCCCGGTCAGGGCTTGTCGGGCATGGGCATGGGGAACGGCATGACATTGGTGCCGCCCTTGGCTTCGCTGATCTTGGGCTGGCCCAGGCGCTCCACCTCGTCGATGCGGATGATCGAGTGCATGGGCACGAAGCTGCGCACCACGCCTTCGAATTGCGCCTTGAGCTTTTCCTCGCTCGGATCCACCACCACCTGGGTGCGTTCGCCGAACACCAGCTCCTCGATCTCCAGGAAGCCCCAGAGATCGCTCTGGAAGATCTGCTTGGCGTAGATCTCGAAGACCTGACCCTGGTTGACGAAGATGACCTTGTAGATGGCCGGCTTGCTGGGGGATGAGCTCATGGTGGACGCGGGGTTCGCCGAGGAAAAAGGGGGCGGCGAGCATAGCATGTCGTCCCCGGCTGCCGTCAGGGCTCGCCCGGGGTTTCCAGCCAGGCCCGCTCGGCCACCAGGGCCGTCACCCAGTCGATGAAGACCCGCAACTTGGCGCTGACGTGACGGTTGGGCGCGAAGGCCAGATACAGCGGCATGGGGGCAACCCGCCAGTCCGCGAACAGCCTGACCAGTTCGCCGCGGGCGACAGACTCCGCCGCCAGATAGTGCGGCAGGCAGACCACACCGAGCCCGGCCTGCCCCGCGGCTAGGCAGGCATTGCCGTCGTCCACCTCCAGACGGTGCTGGCTCTGCAATTCCAGGCGCTCGCCCCCGCGCCGCAGGGCATAGGGAAAGCCCTTGCCCGCCCCCCAGAGGAATCGCACCACCCGGTGCGGTGCCTCGGCCAGTTCGGCGGGATGAAGCGGCACACCCTGGGCGGCGAGATAGGCCGGCGCGGCATAGCACCCCAGTTGCAGCGCCCCGAGCGGTCGGGCCACCAGATACTGCTCGCGGATGCGCCCGCCGCGGATCACGCAATCGACGTTGTCGCCGATCAGATCCACCTGGCGATCGCTGACGCCCAGTTCGAGCTGGATGTCCGGATAGCGCTGGAAGAAGTCCGGCAGGGCCGGGATCAGGATCAGCCGCGCCAACGGACTGGGCACGTCTACCCGCAGGCGGCCACGGGGCGTGCGGGTGGCCACCGACAGCCCCGTCTCGGCATCGTCCACCGCCGCCAGCACGCCCAGGCAGCGGTCGTAGTAGGCGGCGCCGTCGGCGGTGACCTGCACCTGCCGGGTGGTGCGATTGAGCAGGCGCACCTGCAGGTGCGCTTCCAGCTGCTGCACCTGCTGGGTGACGCGGGTGCGGCTGCTGCCGAGGGTCTCGGCCGCGCGGGTGAAGCTGCCCGCTTCCACCACCCGCACGAAGGTCTGCATCGCGGCGAACAGATCCATGCCGATTCCTCACCAGGAGATTGTTTGGATTGTACAAACAATGCTGACCGCCGGGCCGGGTTTATCCCCTGGCGGGCGACGCCTAAGGTGGCCCCATCCATCCCTACCGGAGCCCCACCATGACCCGCGACGTCGTCTTTCCCGCCCAGCGCCACGCCCTCTACGAACAGCACCGCTATTCGCCGGCCATCCGTTCCAACGGCTTTCTCTTCGTGTCCGGGCAGGTCGGCAGCCGCGCCGATGGCTTGCCCGAGCCGGAGCTGGAAGATCAGGTCCGCCTGGCCTTCGCCAATCTCGACGCCGTCCTCAACGCGGCCGGCGCTTCCTTCGCCGACGTGGTGGACGTCACCCTGTTCATGGTCGATGCCGAAGCCAGCTTCGAACGCATCTGGCCGGTGCTGTTGGAGCACTGGGGCACGGCGCCCTACCCCACGGTGACTGCGGTCGGCGCCACCTGGCTGGCCGGCTTTCGCTTCGAGATCAAGGTCATCGCCCGGTTGCCGGAGGGCGCTGCCCAGGCCTAGACCGACCGCCTTCCGGGCGGCTCTTCCCCGTCCGGAAGGCCATCATTATAATGCGCGGTCCACTCGCCACCGACTCCCTGCCGCGCATGTCCAAGAAGCTCTATATCGAAACCCATGGCTGCCAGATGAACGAATACGATTCGTCGCGCATGGTCGACCTGCTCGGCGAACGGGAGACGCTGGAAGTCACCCAGAATCCGGCCGAGGCCGACGTCATCCTGCTCAACACCTGCTCGATCCGCGAGAAGGCGCAGGAAAAGGTGTTTTCCCAGCTCGGTCGCTGGCGCGAACTCAAGCTGGAGAATCCCGACCTGGTGATCGGCGTCGGCGGTTGCGTGGCCAGCCAGGAAGGCGCCGCCATCCGTGATCGCGCGCCCTATGTCGACGTGGTCTTCGGGCCGCAGACCCTGCATCGCCTGCCGGAAATGATCGACGCCGCGCGCACCACCCGGGCGCCCCAGGTGGACATCTCCTTCCCCGAGATCGAGAAGTTCGACCGCCTGCCCGAGCCGCGCATCGACGGCCCCAGCGCCTTCGTCTCCATCATGGAAGGCTGCAGCAAGTACTGCACCTTCTGCGTGGTGCCCTATACCCGCGGTGAAGAGGTCAGCCGGCCGCTGGATGACGTCCTTGCCGAGATCATCCACCTCGCCGAACACGGCGTGCGCGAGGTGACCCTGCTGGGCCAGAACGTCAACGGCTATCGCGGCGCCACCGGCGACGGCCGCATCGCCGACTTCGCCGAGCTGCTCTATGTGGTGGCGGCGGTGGACGGCATCGACCGCATCCGCTACACCACCTCGCACCCGCTGGAATTCTCCGACGCCCTGATCCAGGCCCACGCCGAGATCCCGGAACTGGTGAAATTCGTCCACCTGCCGGTGCAGGCCGGTTCGGATCGCATCCTGGCGGCCATGAAGCGCAACCACACGGCGCTGGAGTACAAGTCGCGCATCCGCAAGCTCAAGGCGGCGGTGCCCGACATCTGCATCAGCTCGGACTTCATCGTCGGCTTCCCCGGCGAGACCGAGAAGGACTTCGAGCAGACCATGAAACTGATCGAGGACGTCGGTTTCGACTTCTCCTTCTCCTTCATCTACAGCGCCCGCCCCGGCACCCCGGCGGCGGACCTGGTCGACGACACCCCCGACGAACTCAAGAAGCAGCGCCTGCAGATCCTGCAGACGCGCATCCACCAGCAGGGCTTCGAGATCAGCCGGCGCATGGCTGGCAGCGTCCAGACCATCCTGGTGAGCGACTTCTCCAAGCGCGATCCCGGCATGCTGCAGGGCCGCACCGAGAACAATCGCATCGTCAACTTCCGCTGCAGCGATGCCAGCCTGATCGGCCAGTTCGTCCAGGTGCACATCGACGAGGCCCTGCCGCACTCCCTGCGCGGCACCCTGCTGGCCCCCGTCGCCAGCGGTGCGCGCCCGCCCGTCGCCGTCGCGCTGGCCTGATGGATGGTCGCACGCGCCCTTTGCCAAGGGCGCGACGCAGGTTACTCTCAAGCTACGTCAAGTTTTCGTAAAGCCAATCCAAAGGGTTTCCCAGCACACCTTGAATACCCCCCAGACGCTCCAGCATTTCACCCTCGAACCCTTCGATGCCGACCGTTTCGCCAACCTGTGCGGCCAGCTCGATGAAAATCTGCGCCAGATCGAAGGCCGTCTTGGCATCGAGATCCGCAATCGCGGCAACCAGTTCGAACTGGTCGGCGATCCCGAGCGCACCCGCGCGGCCCAGAACCTCCTGCAGCGCCTCTACCGCGAGACCGCCAGCGGCACCGCGGTGGCCCCGGAACTGGTGCACCTCTACCTGCAGGAATCCGGTCTGGAAGCCCTGCAGCAAGAGCACCGCGGCGGCGGCGACACCAGCGTGGCCCTGCGCACCAAGAAGGGCATGATCCGCCCGCGCGGCGCCAACCAGCAGCGCTACGTCAAGTCGATCCTCGATCACGACATCAACTTCGGCATAGGCCCGGCCGGTACCGGCAAGACCTATCTGGCCGTGGCCTGCGCCGTGGACGCCCTGGAGCGCGAGCAGATCCGCCGCATCTTGCTGGTGCGCCCGGCGGTGGAAGCCGGCGAGAAGCTCGGCTTCCTGCCCGGCGACCTGGCGCAGAAGATCGACCCCTACCTGCGCCCGCTGTACGACGCCCTCTACGAGATGCTCGGCTTCGAGCAGGTGGCCAAGCTCATCGAGCGCCAGGTCATCGAGGTCGCGCCGCTGGCCTACATGCGTGGCCGCACCCTCAACAATAGCTTCATCATTCTCGACGAAAGTCAGAACACCACCCTCGAGCAGATGAAGATGTTCCTGACCCGGATCGGTTTCGGCTCCACCGCGGTGATCACCGGTGACGTCACCCAGGTCGACCTGCCGCGCGGCACCAAGTCGGGTCTCAAGCACGTCATCGAGGTCCTGCGCGACGTGCCCGGCATCGGCTTCACCCACTTCGAGTCCAAGGACGTGGTGCGCCACCCGCTGGTGCAGCGCATCGTCGAGGCCTACGACCGCTTCGAGGCGCTGCAGGACAAGCCGCGCGCTCACGGAGAGGATCGCCATGGCGATTGAGCTGGACGCCCAGGTCGCCAGCGAGGCGGCCGACCTCCCCGAGGAGCCGGACTTACGTCGCTGGTGTGAACTGGCCCTGCGCGCCCGCCAGGGCGATTCGGAACTCACCATCCGCCTGGTGGACGAAGACGAAGGCCGCGAGCTCAACCGCACCTGGCGGCACAAGGACTACGCCACCAACGTGCTGTCCTTTCCGGCCGACGTGCCGGACGAATTCCTCGATATCCCCCTGCTCGGCGATCTGGTGATCTGCGCCCCCGTGGTGGCGCGCGAGGCCGCCGAGCAAGGCAAGCCCGCCAAGGCGCACTGGGCGCATCTGGTCATCCATGGCTGCCTGCACCTGCTCGGCTACGATCATCTGGAGGATGACGAAGCCGAGGAGATGGAAGAACTGGAACGCCAATTGCTCGCTGAACTGGGCTACCCCGATCCCTACGGTGAATGACACACACATGAACGAAGATCGATCAGGCACTGGGCATCGTTCCTGGCTGGAACGCATCGTCCAGGCCTTTGCCCATGAACCCAAGAGTCGCCAGGAACTGCTGGAACTGCTGCGCGAGGCGCATGAGAACAAGGTGCTCGACAGCGAAGCCCTGTCCATCGTCGAGGGCGCCATCTCGGTGGCCGACCTGCAGGTACGCGACATCATGGTGCCGCGCTCGCAGATCATCAGCATCCGCGCCCACCAGACCCCGGCGGAATTCCTGCCGGCGGTGATCGAGGCCGCCCACTCCCGCTATCCGGTGATCGGCGACGGCCCCGACGACGTCCTCGGCCTGCTGCTGGCCAAGGACCTGCTGCCGCTGCTGCTCGACCACGAGCGCACCTTCGACCTCAAGGCGGTGCTGCGCCCGGCCACCTTCGTGCCCGAGTCCAAGCGGCTCAACGTGCTGCTGCGGGAATTCCGTTCGACCCACAGCCACATGGCCATCGTGGTGGACGAATACGGCGGCGTCGCCGGCCTGGTCACCATCGAGGACGTGCTCGAGCAGATCGTCGGCGAGATCGAGGACGAGCACGACGTGGAGGAAGAGAGCTTCATCAAGTCGCTGCCCAATGGCGACTTCGTGGTCAAGGCGCTCACCCCCATCGAGACCCTCAACGAAACCCTGGAAACCCGTTTCGCCGATGCCGAGGCCGACACCGCCGGTGGCCTGGTGATGAATCGCCTGGGTCACCTGCCCAAGCGCAACGAGGAAACGGTGATCGACGACTTCCGCTTCCGCGTGCTCAACGCCGACGGCCGCCGCATCCACCTGCTGCGCGTGACCCCGGTCAATCGGTAGCGCCCTTACCCCCTCTCCCCCTTCAGGGATTGTTTAATCGCGGCCATGGGCCGCTCCTACAAGAGCTTGACATCCTGTAGGAGCGGCCCATGGCCGCGATTGCCCTTCGCCTGAACACTCCTTTCTTCACCCGGACTGCGATCTGCCTCGCTCCCCGCACACGCCTTTGGCACTCCCCCGCGGCGGCGAGTAAGCTTGCGCAGCCTCGATCGGACCAAGGATTTTCGATGCGCTGGATCTCTCAACCCGGCTGGAAGGGCAACCTTCTGGCGCTCTTCGCTGGTGCCCTCACGCCCCTGGCGCTGGCCCCCTTCAACATCTGGCCGCTGGCGCTGCTGTCCGCCGCCCTCTTCTACCTGGGCCTCAAGGGTCTTGGTGTCTGGCGCGCCCTGCTGCGCGGCTGGTGCTACGGCTTCGGCGCCTTTCTCGCCGGCACCAGCTGGATCTACGTCAGCATCCACACCTATGGCGCCGCGCCGGTACCCCTGGCGCTCTTTCTCACCGTAGGCTTCTGCGCCGGTATCGCCCTGTTCTTCGCCCTGCCGGCCGCGCTCTGGGCGCTGTGCCTGAGACGCAACCAGGCGCCCCTGGGCGACGCCCTCACCTTTGCCGGCCTCTGGTTCGCCCTGGAACTGTTCCGCAGCTGGGCGCTGACCGGCTTTCCCTGGCTGCTGCTCGGCTACAGCCAGCTCAACGGCCCCCTGCAGGGCCTGGCGCCGCTGGGTGGCGTCTGGCTGATCTCCGCCGCGCTGGCCTTTACCGCAGCGCTGCTGGTCAACGCCCCGCGCCTGATCATGCGGCCGCTCGCCCTGGTCGCGGGCCTGGTGCTGGTGGCCCTGCCGTGGGTGGCCGGCGACGTCTTCAAGGGCCAGGTCTGGACGCAACCCGCCGGCGCGCCGCTCAAGGTCGCCGGGGTCCAGGGCAACATCGCCCAGGAACTCAAGTGGAATCCCGACCACGCCCGCGCCACCCTGGCGCTCTATCGCGACCGCACCGCCGAGCAGACCGATGCCGACCTCGTGGTCTGGCCGGAAAACGCCATTCCCGTGCTGCGCGAATACGTCAGTGACTTCCTCGCCGCCGAAGGCGCCCAGGTGGCGGCCCATGGCGGCGCCCTGGTGACCGGCCTGCCGGCGCGGGAACGCGACGCCGACGGCGATTCGCGCTATTTCAACAGCATCACCGCGGTCGGCAACGGCTCGGGCACCTACTACAAGCAGAAGCTGGTGCCCTTTGGCGAATACGTGCCGCTGCAGGACTACTTGCGCGGCCTGATCGGCTTCTTCGACCTGCCCATGTCCGACTTCGTCCGTGGTCCCGAGCAGCAGGAACCGCTGCTGGTGAAGGGCTATCGCGTGGCGCCCTACATCTGCTACGAGGTGGTCTATCCGGAATTCGTCGCCAGCATGGCGGCCCGGAGTCAGCTGCTGCTCACCATCAGCAACGACACCTGGTTCGGCAAGTCCATCGGACCGCAACAGCACCTGCAGATGGCGCAGATGCGCGCCCTGGAAAGCGGGCGCTGGCTGGTACGGGTCACCAACGACGGCATTACCGCCCTGGTCGATCCCTTCGGTCGCATCAGCCGGCAGATCCCGGCCTTCGAGGTCGGCGTGCTGCAGGGCACCGTGGTGCCCATGGACGGCCTGACGCCCTATCTGCACTACCGCCTCTGGCCGCTGGGGATCTTTTCCGCCCTAGTGCTGCTCTGGGGTCTGCTAATGCGTCGGCAGGATCGCCCGGAAGAGACGCCGCTGGTGGTCACCCAGAGCTAGGCGCGCGTCAGCGATAGGCGAGCGGATAGAGAAGTAGTCCGGCAGCCTCGTTGAGCAACTGGGCGGTCTGCTCGACCGCCTTGGCTTCCGGTAGCCAGCCACCGAAGGGCCGGGCATTGGCGACGCCGATGAAGCCCATGGGCGCGGCCACCACGGCGAAGCCCTGCCGTTCGAAACACCAGCGCGAACGAGCCATGTGATAGGCCTGGGTCACCAGCACCACCCGCTTGACCCCGGCCTCGCGCAGCAGCGGCGCACTCAGGGTGGCGTTTTCCCAGGTGGTGCGACTGCCCCCTTCCTGCCAGCGCACCGGCACCCCCAGGTCGCGTTCCATCACCTCGGTCATCAGCGCCGCCTCGCTCAGTGGACGGTCATGGGGCGAGCCCCCGGTGATCAGCACCGGCAGGCCGCTGGCCTTGGCCAGCCGCGCCGCATAGCGCAGCCGCTCCACCGCCAGGTGGCTGGCGGCATCGCCCGCCCAGCCCGGATCGTCCACTTCGCGACCGGCGCCCAGCACCACGATGGCATCGGCCTGCTGCGCAAGCGTCGCCCAGCGCGCCTCGGGCAGGGCGGCATCGCGCTCCAGCAGGCGCCCGCCGGTCTCCACCACGACCGGCAGGGTACTGGCCCAGAGGCCCAGCAGACCGCCCAGGAAGCAGACCAGCCCCAGGCGCGGATAGCGACGACGCAACCACCAGCCCAGCAACAGGAGCAGCAGCAGGCCGCCCGGTGGCAGCAGCAGTTGCTTGAAGAAATAGCGCAGACCCATGGTCCCTCCGGTCGGGGGCGACCTCCGGGTCGCGGCGGCGCCTAGTGTAGGGGAGCGCCGACCGGGGCAGAAGGACTCTCGACCAGCAGTCGTCGACCCTGACACCGCGGGCAGAAGGCACCCGCCGGCTGGACCCGGCCACAGCCCAGGCAGCAGGCCATGGCGGCGTCGGCCGCCTGATGGCGCGCCAGCCAGCGCTTGACCAGGGCGTATTCGGCCGGACTCAGGCCCTGCACCTCGATTTCCTCATCGGCTTTGTCATAGAGGCGCTCCTGGGTAGCCGCCTCATCCAGCGCCAGCGCCAGGCGCCGTTGCAGGCGCACGTCGACGGGCAGCTTTTCGGACTCGCGTCGAAACTTTCCCATGATGGCGATCATCCTCCCGAATAATTGAACGGACGTTTGAACAGCCTAGTACGGCCCTTCCAACCCTGCCTCCCCCGGAGTGCGAAACAAGCGGCGGACCGGGACATTTCCCCGCGCTCGGGGGGTCATGTATGCTTGGCGGCTCGATCAAACGCCTCTGCAGCCCTCGACACGCCCATGCACGAACACTATCAGCCCCGCGAAATAGAAGCCGCCGCCCAGTCCTTCTGGGACCAGAATCTGTCCTTCAAGGCCACCATGCGCCCGGGCCAGGAGAAGTTCTACTGCCTGTCGATGTTCCCCTACCCCAGCGGCAAGCTGCACATGGGGCACGTGCGCAACTACACCATCGGCGACGTCATCGCCCGCTACCAGCGGATGCTGGGCAAGAACGTCCTGCAGCCCATGGGCTGGGACGCCTTCGGCATGCCCGCGGAAAACGCCGCCATGAAGAACGGCGTGGCCCCCGCCAAGTGGACCTACGAGAACATCGCCTACATGAAGTCCCAGCTGCAGAGCCTGGGTCTGGCGATCGACTGGTCCCGCGAGGTCACCACCTGCAAGCCCGACTACTATCGCTGGGAGCAGTGGCTGTTCACCCAGTTGTTCGAGAAGGGCATCATCTACCGCAAGAACGGCACGGTGAACTGGGACCCGGTGGACCAGACCGTCCTGGCCAACGAGCAGGTCATCGACGGCCGCGGCTGGCGCAGCGGTGCGCTGATCGAGAAGCGCGAGATCCCCATGTACTACTTCCGCATCACCGACTATGCGGAAGAGCTGCTGACCTCCCTCGACGGCCTGCCCGGCTGGCCAGAGCAGGTCAAGACCATGCAGCGCAACTGGATCGGCAAGTCCCGCGGCATGGAGGTGCAATTCCCCTATGACCAGGACAGCATCGGCGCCGAAGGTACCCTGAAGGTCTTCACCACCCGCCCCGACACCCTGCTCGGCGCCACCTATGTCGCCGTGGCCGCGGAACACCCGCTGGCCACCCAGGCCGCCCAGGGCAATGCCGAGCTGCAGGCCTTCATCGACGAGTGCAAGCGCGGCGGCGTCGCCGAAGCCGACATCGCCACCCAGGAGAAGAAGGGCCTGGACACCGGCCTGTTCGTCCGTCATCCGCTGACCGACGCCCGCCTGCCGGTATGGGTCGCCAACTATGTGCTGATGCACTACGGCGACGGCGCGGTCATGGCCGTGCCCGGTCACGACGAGCGTGACTTCGAATTCGCCAATAAGTACCAGTTGCCCATCGTCCAGGTGGTGGATACCGCCGAGGCCACCCAGGTGCTGGCCAATCCGGACGACTACAGCCCCGAGGAATACGAGCGCTACCAGTTCGACCCGGTGCAGTGGAAGGACTGGTACGGCAGCAAGGAAGGCTTCCTGATCAATTCCGGTGCCTACGACAACCTCGCCTACGACGCCGCCTTCGACGCCATCGGCGCCGATCTGCAGGCCAAGGGCCTGGGCCAGCCGCGCACCCAGTTCCGCCTGCGCGACTGGGGCATCAGCCGCCAGCGCTACTGGGGCTGCCCGATCCCCATCATCCACGGTGAAGACGGCGTCGACATCCCCGTGCCGGCCGATCTGCTGCCGGTGGTGCTGCCCGAGGACGTGGTGCCGGACGGCGCCGGCTCGCCGCTGGCGCGCATGCCGGAATTCTACGAGACCGTCGATCCGCGCAACGGCCAGCCGGCCCGTCGCGAAACCGACACCATGGACACCTTCGTCGAGAGCTCCTGGTACTTCGCCCGCTATGCCTCGCCGAATTTCACCGGCGGCATGCTGGACAAGGAAGAAGCCAACTACTGGTTGCCCGTCGACCAGTACATCGGCGGCATCGAGCACGCCATCCTGCACCTGCTCTACTCGCGCTTCTTCCACAAGCTGATGCGCGACCAGGGCCTGATCGATTCCGACGAGCCCTTCGAGAATCTGCTGACCCAGGGCATGGTGGTGGCCGAGACCTACTACCGCACCAATCCCAACGGCAGCAAGGACTGGTTCAACCCGGCCGATGTCGAGGTGGAACGCGACGCCAAGGCCAAGGTGATCGGGGCGCGCCTGAAGAGCGACGGCCAGCCGGTGGAAATCGGTGGCGTCGAGAAGATGTCCAAGTCGAAGAACAACGGCGTCGATCCCCAGGCGATGATCGACCAGTACGGCGCCGACACCTGCCGCCTGTTCATGATGTTCGCCTCGCCGCCGGACATGAGCCTGGAGTGGTCCGATTCCGGCGTCGAGGGTGCGAGCCGCTTCCTGCGCCGCGTCTGGCGTCTGGCCCAGGCCCACGTGAGCCAGGGCCTGCCGACTGCCGGCGCCCTCGGCGAGCTGTCGCCCGCCCAGAAGGACGTCCGCCGTGCCATCCACCTGGCCATCCGCCAGGCCAGCCAGGATATCGGTCAGCATCACAAGTTCAACACCGCCATCGCCGCGGTCATGACCCTGATGAATGTGCTGGAAAAGGCCGCCCAGGACAGCGACACCGATCGCCGTCTGCTGCAGGAAGGCCTGGAGGCCGTCACCCTGCTGCTGGCGCCCATCACCCCGCACATCGCCCACGGTCTCTGGCAGCAACTGGGCCACAGCGACGCGGTCATCGACGCCCGCTGGCCGCAGGTGGACGAGAGCGCCCTGGTGCAGGACAGCCTGCAGATCGTCATCCAGGTGAACGGCAAGCTGCGCGGCCAGATCGAAGTACCGGCCGATGCCAGCCGCGAGGCCATCGAGGCCGCCGCCCGCGCCAACGAGAACGTGGCACGCTTCACCGAGGGTCTGACCATCCGCAAGGTCGTCGTGGTCCCGGGTAAACTGGTCAACATCGTCGCCAACTAAGACACGCGAACGGAGCAGACAACAGATGAAGAAACGGATTCTCCCCGGCCTTGCGGTAGTCGGCCTGGCGACCCTGCTGACCGCCTGCGGCTTCCAGCTGCGTGGCACCGGCGAAACCCGCCTGAGCCTCACCGAGCTGAACCTGACGGCGCGCGACGCCTATGGTCAGACCGTCAAGGACGTCCGCGACATGCTGGACGACGCCCATGTGCGGGTCACCTCGGGCGCGCCCTACACTCTGGATCTGGGCGGCGAAGCCCAGAGCGAGCGCACCGCCAGCTACACCAGCGGCGCCCGCAGTGCCGAGGTCGAGCTGACCACCCGTCAGCCCTACAGCATCATTGGCAAGAACCAGGCGGTGCTGGTCAGCGACTACCTGGAAACCCAGCGCTACTACGTGACCGACCAGAACAACATCGTTGGTTCCGAACAGCAGAAGGACCAGTTGCGCCGCGAAATGCGTCGCGAGCTGGTGCAACAGCTGGCCGCCCGCCTGCAGGCCGTGACGCCGGAGCGCCTGGAGAAGCTGCAGCGCGACGCCGATGCCCGTGCCGCCGCCAAGGCCGAAGCCGACCGCCGCGCCCGCGAGTCCGCCCCGCCGCAGCAGTCGCCGATCGACATCCCCACCCCCGCGCGCTAAGCGCCGCATCCGGAGCCGCAAGGCTCCGGTTTGCCCTTCCGGTTCAGCATGAAACTCAACGCCAACCAGCTCGGCAAGCAGCTCCAGGGCTCGCTGGCCGCCGTCTATGCCGTCAGCGGCGACGAGCCGCTGCTCTGCCAGGAAGCCAGCGACGCCATTCGCGGCGCGGCCCGCGCCCAGGGCTTCGACGAGCGCGAGGTCTTCGACGTCGATGCCGGTTTCGACTGGGGTCGTCTCTATGAGGCCGGCGCCAGCCTCTCGCTGTTCGCCCAGAAGCGCATCCTCGAATTGCGCCTGCCCACCGGCAAGCCGGGCGACAAGGGCTCCGCCGCCCTGCTCGACTACCTGGCCCGCCCCGCCGAAGACACCCTGCTGCTGATCAGCCTGCCGCGCCTGGATGCCGCCGCCCAGAAGACCAAGTGGGCCAAGGCCCTGCTGGAGCACCCGCAGACGCAATTCGTGCAGATCTGGCCCGTGGAACTGGCGCAGCTGCCGCAGTGGATCAACCAGCGCCTGTCGCGCCTGGGGCTGGCGGCCACCCCCGAGGCGGTCGAACTGATCGCCGAGCGGGTGGAAGGCAATCTGCTGGCCGCGGCCCAGGAGATCGAAAAGCTCCGCCTGCTCATCGAAGGCTCCCAGGTGGATGCCGAGACCGTGCGCGCCTCGGTGGCCGACAGTGCCCGCTACGACGTCTTCGGCCTGCTGGACGCCGCCCTGGCAGGCGATGCGGAACATGCCCTGCGCATCCTCGAAGGCCTGCGCGGCGAAGGCGTGGAAGCCGCCGTAGTGCTCTGGGCCCTGGCCCGGGAGCTGCGCCTGCTGGCCAACCTCGCCCATCTGCAGGAAAGCGGCACGCCGCTGGAGCGCGCCTTCACCCAGGTCAAACCGCCGGTGTGGGACAAGCGGCGGCCGCTGGTCAGTCGGGCCCTGCAGCGCCAGGGTGCGCGCCGCCTGGAAGCCCTGCTGCGCGAAGCCCAGGTCGCCGACGAACAGATCAAGGGCCAGGCACCCGGCGAGGTCTGGCTGACCCTGGCCAGCCTGGCGCTGACGCTCGCCGGCAAGCGGCTGGCCCTGCCCAGGTCCTGACGCTGGCCGCGCCTTGCAATCCACGGCCCTTGCAATAGACTGGCGCGCCCCCATCAAGGGGGAGTCCCCAACCCTCGGAGCACGCACCATGGCCAAGAAATACAGCCGCGGCCCCAACAAGGCCAAGGTCCTCGTCAGCGATCCCCGATATCGCGCCCGCCAGGAAAAGCCTGCCAAGGGCAAAGGCAGCTACCGCCGCGAAGCCTTCTCGTTGCAAGACGAGAAGGCTTCGGTCTTTCTGGCCGCCTGAAAGCCGCGTCCAGACGCCAGCACCCGGGCCGTGCTAAGGTGAGTCTTCCTGCCTAGACGTCCGGTGGAGACAGATGCAATTCGGGAAAACCCGCGGATTCAAGACCGGCGGCCTCCTCGCCGGAACCCTGGTCACCCTGCTGACCGCCGCCCTGGCCGCCTGCGCCCAGACTCAGACGACGCCCTCCGCGGCGCCCTCTTCACCCTCCTCGTCCAAACCCGCGCCCGCGGCCAATGCCCCCGCCTCGGCGGCCGAGGCCATGCCACAGCCGGACGAAAGCTTCGAGCAATGGCGCAGTCGCTTTCGTACCCTGGCCCTGGGCCGGGGCATCTCGGCCGCCACCTTCGACCAGGCCTTCGCCGGCGTGCAACCCGATCCGGCGGTGATCGCCGCCGACCGCAGCCAGCCGGAATTCACCAAGCCGGTCTGGGAATACCTGGAATCCGCCGTGTCGCCGCTGCGGGTGCGCAACGGCAAGAGCCTGCTGATCCAGCAGGCCGGGCTGCTGGCCTCCCTGGAAGCCCGCTATGGCATCGAGCCCGCGCGCCTGGTGGCTTTCTGGGGCATGGAAAGCAACTACGGCAACAACATGGGCAACAAGGGCGTCATCCGTTCCCTGGCCACCCTCGCCTACGAAGGTCGCCGCCCGGACTTCGCCCAAGACCAGCTCATCGCCGCCCTCGGCATCCTGCAGCACGGCGACGTCACCGCCGACCGCATGATCGGCTCCTGGGCCGGCGCCATGGGCCAGACCCAGTTCATCCCCACCACCTACGACCAGTACGCGGTGGACTTCGACGGCGACGGTCGCCGCGACATCTGGGGCTCCACCGCCGATGCCCTGGCCTCCACCGCCAACTACCTCAAGGCCTCCGGCTGGCAGGACGGCAAGCCCTGGGGCTACGAGGTCCGGGTACCGGCCAATTTCGACTACAGCCTGGCCGACATGGGCGTGCGCAAGAGCCTGGCCGAGTGGAACGCCCTGGGCATCCAGGGCCTCGGCCTGCCGCAACCGGCCGCC
Source organism: Pseudomonas oryzihabitans NBRC 102199 (assembly GCF_000730625.1). Taxonomy (GTDB): domain Bacteria; phylum Pseudomonadota; class Gammaproteobacteria; order Pseudomonadales; family Pseudomonadaceae; genus Chryseomonas; species Chryseomonas oryzihabitans. The sequence goes on from NZ_BBIT01000010.1 coordinate 64,981, forward strand.
CAGCCGAGCGACAGCGCCTCGCTGCTGCTGCCCGCCGGCCATCGCGGCCCGGCCTTCCTGGTGTTTAACAACTTCCGCACCATCCTCAAGTACAACAACTCCAGCTCCTATGCCCTGGGCGTGGCGCTGCTCTCGGAGCGCTATCGCGACGCCGGCCAGATCGCCGGCAGCTGGCCCACCGACGACCTGCCGCTGAGCCGCAGCGAGCGTGTGGAGCTGCAACAGCGCCTGGCCGCCCTGGGGCTCGACCCGGGCAGCGCCGACGGCATCATCGGCGCCAACACCCGCAAGGCCATCCGCGCCTACCAGCAGTCCCAGGGCTGGCCTGCCGACGGCTATCCCAACCATCAGCTGCTGGACAAGCTGCGCGGCTAGGGCCTGACGACGCCCCTTATCCACACGTGGAAAGGGGCGTCCGCCGTCAGCCCTGGCGCGCCACCTCCCCCACCAGCGCCTCCAGCAGAGCTGTCGCCGCCGGCGCCAGCTCCGCGAAGTCCCGGCAACCCACCACCAGGTCACGACGCGCCCAGGCGTCCTTCAGCGGATGACGGGCCAGCGCCAGGCCCGGTCCTGCGCGGAGCAGACTCGCGGCCGGCAGGATGGCCACACCCAGGCCACGGGCGACCAGGGCACAGGCCTGGATCGCACTCGGCACCCGGATACGGATCGCCAGCTCCCGCCCCCATTGCGCGGCCTGGGCTTCCACATGCAGTTGCAAAGCATTGCCGCGGGACAGACCGACAAAGGGCTGCTCGAGCAGATCGGCGAAGTCGACCGCCTCGCCGTCCTCGAGCCTCAGGCGACCCGGCGCCGTGACCAGCACCAGGGGATCCGTCCGGAATGGCCGGACCTGTAGCCCTTCCAGCCCCGGCGCCGCGACGAAGATCCCCAGGTCGGCACGCCCCTCACGCAGCGCCAGCACGATACGCGGGCTGGGCAGCTCCTCGACGTCCACGTCCACCCGGGGCTGCGCCTGGAGGAAATCGGCCAGGGGCGCATCAAGGTGCTCCATCACCGCGGCGCCATTGGCCAGCAGCCGTACCCGCGTGCGGCTGTCCGCCTCGGCGCCAGCGAGGTCCTGGTCCATGTCCTCCAGTCGCTGCAGGATCGCCCGGGCATGGCGCTCCAGGGTCAGACCGGCCGGGGTGGGGCGTACCCCACGCGCATGGCGGATCAGCAGCGGCGTACCCAGGCTGTCTTCCAGGGCCTTGATGCGGGCACTGGCGGAAGGCAGCGCCAGGTGGCTCCGTTCGGCGCCCAGGGTGATGCTGCGCGCCGCCACGACATGGAGAAACAGACGCAGGTCGAGCAGGTCATAGCGCATCGCCGCAGAGCCTCTGTGCCGACCGTAGGCAGCCTTCGCCAATCCCGGCTTCTCACCTGCGGTCCTGGACGCCATGGTAACCCCTCCACCCGCGGAGACGACCATGACCCTGCTGCTCTGTATCCTGATCTTCGTGCTCGCGGGGCTGACCAAGGGCGTGCTGGGCCTGGGCCTGCCCACCGTGGCCATGAGCCTGCTGGCGCTGCTGATGACGCCGGCCGAAGCCGCCGCCCTGCTGCTGATTCCCTCGCTGCTCACCAACGTCTGGCAATGCTGCGCCGGCCCCTCGCCCTGGCCGACGTTCACGCGCCTGTTGCCGCTGCAACTGGCCCTGGTGCCCGGCACCCTGCTCAGCATACCGTTGCTGACCGGAGGCGATGGCGCCGGACTCGCCGCTGCGCTGGGCGCGGTGCTGGTCGCCTATGGCCTGGTCGGCTGGACGGGCTGGCGCCTGCCCGCGCCTGGTCGTCATGAGGGCAAGGTCGCTCCGCTGGTGGGTTTCGTCACGGGTCTGATCACCGGCATGACCGGGGTCTTCGTGCTGCCGGCGGTGCCCTATCTGCAGAGTCTGGCGCTGGACAGGGAACAGCTGATCGAGGCCCTGGGCCTGACCTTCACCGTCGCCACCCTGGCCCTGCTGATGGGCCTCTGGTGGCAGGACGCCCTGGCGGTCGAGCGCCTGAGGGCTTCCAGTCTGCTGCTGCTACCGGCCCTCCTGGGCATGGCGCTGGGCCAGCGCCTGCGCCAGCGTCTCGATGAACGCCTGTTCCGCCGCCTGTTCTTTGGAGGATTGCTGCTGTTGGGCGCCTACGCCGTCCTGCATTATCTGCTGCGCCTGGGCTATCTTGGCTGAACCCGTCACAGCGCTGTCAGGTTCAGCCGGTGTAGGCTGCACCTTCGACGGGCAGCACGGTCTATGGGCGTAATCTAATGGTCGCCGCGCCGCGCTGCCCATTCAGAACCGGCCTTGTGCCTGACCGCTGCCTCTTTCCGACGTATACAGGACGCTTTCATGACGCTCGCTCCCAATGCAGGACGCCTTCCCGACGAGAACACCCTGACCCACCTGCCGCGCCTGGTGGCACGCTACTACAGCGATCGCCCCGACCCCAGCGATCCGGGTCAGCAGGTCGCCTTCGGCACCTCCGGGCACCGCGGCTCCTCGCTCAAGGGCAGCTTCAACGAGTGGCACATCCTCGCCATCACCCAGGCCATCTGCGAATACCGCAATGCCCAGGGCGTCGACGGCCCGCTGTTCATGGGCATGGACACCCACGCGCTGTCCGAACCGGCCTTCATCTCCGCCCTGGAAGTGCTCGCCGCCAACGGCGTGGAGGTCCGTATCGACGCCGGCTGCGCCGAGACCCACGGCGAACCGGGCTATACCCCTACCCCGGCACTGTCCAACGCCATCCTCGAATACAACGCCGGCCGCAGCTCGGGCCTGGCCGACGGCATCGTCATCACCCCGTCGCACAATCCGCCGGCCGATGGCGGCTTCAAGTACAACCCCACCAATGGCGGCCCGGCCGACACCAACGTCACCAAGAGTATCCAGGATCGCGCCAATGCCCTGCTGGTGGCCGGCCTGGAAGGCGTCAAGCGGATGGATTACCGCCAGGCGCTCAAGGCCGCCACCACCCATGAATTCGATTTCCTCGACAGCTATGTCGGCGGCCTGGGCCAGGTCATCGACCTGGACGCCATCCGCGGCTCCGGCCTGACCTTTGGCGTCGATCCCCTGGGCGGTGCCGGGGTACATTACTGGCCGCGCATCGCCGAGCGCTATGGCCTGCCGCTGGAGGTGCTGTCGACCCGCGTCGACCAGACCTTCCGCTTCATGCGCCTGGACTGGGACGGCAAGATCCGCATGGACTGCAGCTCGCCCCACGCCATGGCCGGCCTGATCGAGAACAAGGACAGATTCGACGTGTCCTTCGCCTGCGATACCGACCATGACCGCCACGGCATCGTCGCCCGCTCGGTGGGCCTGCTCAATCCCAACCACTACCTGGCGGTGGCCATCGAATACCTCTTCACCCACCGCCCGCAGTGGAGCCAGCAGGCCGGCATCGGCAAGACCCTGGTGTCCTCCTCGATGATCGACCGCGTGGCCCAGGGCATCGGCCGCCAGGTGGTGGAAGTGCCGGTAGGCTTCAAGTGGTTCGTCGACGGCCTGCTGGATGGCAGCCTGGGCTTCGGTGGCGAGGAATCCGCCGGGGCCTCCTTCCTGCGCAAGGCCGGTGGCGCCTGGTCCACCGACAAGGACGGCATCATCCTCGGCCTGCTGGCCGCGGAAATCACCGCCGTGACCGGCAAGGACCCGGGTGAGCGCTACCAGGCCCTGACCGAGCGCTTCGGCGCTCCGGTCTACCAGCGCATCGACGCCGCCGCCGACCGCGAGCAGAAGGCTCGGCTGAGCAAGCTCTCCGCCGCCCAGGTCACCGCCAAGGAGCTGGCCGGCCAGCCGATCACCGCCATCCTCACCGAGGCCCCCGGCAACGGCGCCGCCATCGGTGGCCTCAAGGTGGTCACCGAGAACGGCTGGTTCGCCGCTCGCCCCTCCGGTACCGAAGACGTCTACAAGATCTACGCCGAGAGCTTCGAGGGCGAAGCCCATCTGGGGCGTATCCAGGAAGAAGCCAAGGCGCTGGTGGATGGCGTGCTGCGCGGGTAACGGGACTCTCCCCTCACCCCAACCCTCTCCCGAAGGGAGAGGGGGCTAGACGCGGATCGGAGTGGGGCTAGAGATTCCGCCTCCAACATGAAAAAGGGCAGCCACGGGGCTGCCCTTTTTCATGACGACGCCAGGATCAGTTGATCTTGGTGCCGTGCGCCTGCTGGTCGGCGTGGTAGGACGAACGTACCAGGGGACCGGAGGCGACGTTCTTGAAGCCCATCTTCGCGCCTTCCTCGGCGTACCAGGCGAAGGTATCCGGGTGGACGAAGCGTTGCACCGGCAGGTGGTTGCGCGAGGGCTGCAGGTACTGGCCGAGGGTCAGCATGTCGATCTCGTGCTCGCGCATGCGCTGCATGACCTCGATGACTTCCTCGTCGGTCTCGCCCAGGCCCAGCATCAGACCGGACTTGGTCGGCACGTGGGGCACGCGCTTCTTGAAGTTCTGCAGCAGGTCCAGCGACCACTCGAAGTCCGAACCCGGGCGCGCGGCCTTGTACAGGCGCGGGACGGTCTCCAGGTTGTGGTTGAAGACATCCGGCGGCTCTTGCTCGGTGATGGCCAGGGCGACATCCATGCGACCGCGATAGTCCGGCACCAGGGTCTCCAGCTGGATGCCGGGGGTCAGCTTGCGGATCTCGCGCAGGCAGTCGACGAAGTGCTGGGCACCGCCGTCACGCAGGTCGTCGCGGTCCACCGAGGTGATCACCACGTACTTCAGACCCAGGTCGGCGATGGCCACCGCCAGGTTCTTCGGCTCGTCCACGTCCAGCGGCTTCGGCCGACCGTGGCCGACGTCGCAGAAGGGGCAGCGACGGGTGCAGATGTCACCCATGATCATGAAGGTGGCGGTGCCACCGGAGAAGCACTCGCCCAGGTTGGGGCAGGACGCCTCTTCGCAGACACTGTGCAGCTTGTGCTTGCGCAGCAGCTGCTTGATGCGCTCGACCTCGGGGGTGACCGGGATGCGCACGCGGATCCAGTCCGGCTTGCGCGGCAGCTCTTCGGTGGGAATGATCTTTACCGGGATGCGCGCGACCTTTTCGGCGCCGCGCAACTTGACGCCGGCTTCCACCTTGTTGGGGCGGGCGGGCGGGGTAAGGGTCTGGACGCTGTCTTGTACTGTAGTGGTCATGTCAATCCGATTCCAGGGTGATCGGTTCGGGGTAGCCCAGGCGCAGACTCAGGTGACGCACCAGAGACTCGCGGACCTCGTCGAAAGCTAGTGGCCCGGTCACCAGATCGCGGAGCTGGGTCATGGCCAGGCCGGCATAACCGCAGGGGTTGATCCGGCGGAAGGGTGCCAGATCCATGTCAACATTGAGCGCCAGGCCGTGGAAGGACCGGCCATTGCGGATGCGCAGACCGAGGGAGGCGATCTTGGCTCCGTCCACGTAGACACCCGGCGCATCGGCTCGGGCCGCGGCCTGCACGCCCCAGTCGGCGAGCAGCGCGATCAGGCTGTCTTCCATGGCGCTGACCAATTCTCGCACGCCCAGGCCCTTGCGGCGAACATCCAGCAGCACATAGGCGATGAGCTGACCGGGACCATGGTACGTGACCTGGCCGCCGCGATCGACCTGCACCACCGGAATGTCGCCCACGGCGAGCAGGTGCTCGGGCTTGCCGGCCTGGCCCTGGGTGAAGACCGCAGGGTGCTGCAGCAGCCAGAGTTCGTCGGGAGTGGCCGGGCCGCGTTCATCGGTGAAGCGGCGCATGGCCTCCAGGGTCGCCTCGTAGGGCCTCAGGCCCCAGCGGCGCACGCCCAGGCTGGCCGGGGCGGGAGTGGTCATCAGATCACCATGTGCACGCGGCCGGTGGCGCGCAGGTCCTGGTGGATGGCCTGCAGCTGGTCCACGCCGGTGGCGGTGATGAGCACCTGCACGGAGAGGAAGCGGCCGTTGCGACTGTCGCGGGTCACCAGGGTGCCGCGATCCAGATCCGGGGCATGGCGCTGGACGGTGTCGAGCACCAGCTCGGCGAAATCGGCACCGGCGTCGCCGATCACCTTGATCGGATAGCGCGGGCAGGGAAATTCGATCTTGGGGGGTTTAACGTCTTCGGTCATGCGGACTTCCAGGCCGAGCTCTGTCGGCAGGGGGTGAAAGGCCCGCAGATGCGGGCCTTTCCAGGGTGACGGATCAGTTGAACAATCCGTAGAAGAACAGGCGAATGCTATCCCACAGGCGACGGAAGAGGCCACCCTCCTCGACCGGCTGCAGCGCGACCAGGTCGGCGGTGTGCACCACCTTGTCATCCAGCTTCACCTCGACCTTGCCGATCACCTGGCCCTGGGCGATGGGCGCGATCAGCTGCGGGTTGAGCACCATCTCGGCGTGCAGCTTCTTGGCCTGACCGCGCGGCAGGGTCATGGTCAGGTCGTTGGCCAGACCGGCCTGGACTTCGCGGCTGTCACCCTTCCATACCGGCGCCTTGGCCAGCTCGGTGCCCTTCTTGTAGAAGGACTGGGTCTCGAAGAAGCGGAAACCGTAGGTCAGCAGCTTCTGGGTCTCGGCGGCGCGGGCCTGTTCGCTGTTGGTGCCGAAGACCACGGCGACCAGACGCATGCCGTCGCGCACGGCCGAGGCCACCAGGCAGTAGCCGGCTTCGTCGGTGTGGCCGGTCTTCAGGCCGTCGACGGTCTTGTCGCGCCACAGCAAGAGGTTGCGGTTGGGCTGCTTGATGTTGTTCCAGAAGAATTCCTTCTGGGAGTAGATGGCGTAGTGCTGGGCATCGGCGTTGATGATGGCGCGCGCCAGGATCGCCATGTCGTGGGCCGAGGAATAGTGATTCGGATCCGGCAGGCCGGTGGCGTCCATGAAGTGGGTGTTCTGCATGCCCAGCTTCTGCGCGGTGGTGTTCATCATGTCGGCGAAGGCGTCTTCGCTGCCGGCGATGTGCTCGGCCAGGGCGACGCTGGCGTCGTTGCCGGACTGGATGATGATGCCGTGCAGCAGGTCACCGACCGACACCTGGGTGCCGACCTTGATGAACATCCGCGAACCGCCGGTACGCCAGGCGTGCTCGCTAACGGTGACCATGTCCGATTCCTTGATGCGACCCCGGTTGATTTCCAGGGTGGCGATGTAGGCGGTCATCAGCTTGGTCAGGCTGGCCGGCGGCAGGCGCTGGTCGGAGTTGGATTCGGTGAGCACGGCGCCGCTGTTGGCATCCATGAGAATCCAGGCCTTGGCGGCCAGCTGGGGCGCCGCCGGAACCATTGTCTCGGCCGCCCAGACGGCCGGGACACAGGCGATCGTTACTAGGAGGAGCAGGCGTCGAGCGAGTTTTGCGATTGTCATCCGAATCTCTGAAAGGTTGGGGTATGGCAGGAGCAGCGGACCCAGACCGCACGGTCCACGGCGATCCGCGCGAGGCGGATCACGACGGCTGGGGCCGGCGACTGGGCGTCATGAAGCATCCCTGCTTCAATCCGGTTGCACGAGAGACGCCTGACCCAGGCGGGCCACGCGTACACTGTTCTGGAGCTGGGAAACCTCAGCCGGCTGGACCGGTCCGAGGCGGACCCGATGCAAGGTCTGCTGGTTGCGCACCGTCGAACTGATGAACACCGGGGCACCGGTCAGGTCGCTGAGCTTGTCCTTGAGCAATTCCGCAGCGTCCGGATTGGCGAAGGCCGCCACCTGCAGATAGAGCCCAGCGGCTGGGACAGAAACGTTTTTTTTTGCGTCGACGGCCGCGGGCGTCACCGGCTCGGCGTGCTGGTTGACCGGTGGCGTATAGGTCTCGATGGCGCCGAAGGTCTGGGTCTCGGTGGTCTTCTGGGCCACCGGCGCCTGGCGCGGCTGGGCCAGTACCATGGGCACCGCCTGGCCGCGCTGGGCCCAGTACTGCTGCGGATCTATGCCTTCGACGCTGACCCGGGCGGTGCCGATCTCGGCGTAGCCGAGCTTCTTGGCCGCGGCAAAGGACAGGTCGATGACCCGGTCGGAATAGAAGGGGCCGCGGTCGTTGACGCGCAGGATCACACTGCGGCCGTTGTCCAGGTTGGTGACCCGCACGTAGCTGGGCAGCGGCAGGGTCTTGTGCGCCGCGGTCATGCCATAGAGGTCGTAGGTCTCGCCGTTGGCGGTGGCCTGACCGTGGAACTTGGTGCCGTACCAGGACGCGGTGCCGGTCACGCGGTAGTTGCGCGAATCGGTCAGCGGGAAATAGGTCTTGCCCAGCACGGTGTAGGGATTGTTCTTCAGCGGCCCGTTGTAGGGCATGGGCACGGCGTCGGGAATGCGGCTGACGTCCACGTCCCACCAGGGCGCGCCGTCACGGTGCGGACGCAGGTAGCCACCCGGTCCGGCCACGCCCTTGCTGGTCGGCTTGGGCGCCTGGCTGGAACAGCTCACCAGCAGCAGGCCGAGGCCCAGGCAACCGGCCAGGCGCGCCAGGGCAGTCAGGCGCATCACGGCTTGGCACCCTCGGCGGCATGGCGCTCGGCGATGGCATTGGCCAGATCGGTCACAGCCATGGCGTACATGACGCTGCGGTTGTATCGGGTAATGGCGTAGAAATTGGGCAGGCCCATCCAGTACTCCGGTCCCTTGTCTCCGTCGAGGCGGAACGAGGTTACACGCAAATCGTCACGCAGGGCAGGGTCTTGGGCGTTCCAGCCCAGGGCGCGCAACTCGGCGACGCTCTTGACCGGCTCGATGCCGGCCACCACGCCCTCCTCCACCCGCTCGCCGCTGACCTGGGCGCGAATGGCGGTGGGACCGCGCCCGGACCAGCCGTGGCGCTTGAAGTAGTTGGCCACGCTGCCGATGGCGTCGGTGGGATCGGACCAGATGTTGATGTGGCCGTCGCCGTCGAAGTCCACCGCATAGGCGCGGAAGCTGCCCGGCATGAATTGCGGCAGGCCCATGGCGCCGGCATAGGAACCGGTCAGGCTGAGCGGATCGACCTGCTGCTCGCGGGCCAGCAGCAGGAATTCGCGCAGCTGGCTACGGAAGAAGGGCGCGCGCGGCGGATAGTCGAAGGCCAGGGTCGATAGCGCATCCAGCACCCGGTAGTTGCCGGTGTTGCGGCCGTAGAAGGTTTCCACGCCGATGATGGCGACGATGAACTGGGCCGGCACGTCGTATTCACGCTCGGCGCGGGCCAGCGCCTCTTCGTGGGCCTTCCAGAAGTCGACGCCCTGGGCGATGCGCCGATCGGTGATGAAGATGGGGCGGTATTCGCTCCAGGGCTTGACCCGCTCGGCCGGTCGCGAGATGGCGTCGAGGATGGCCTGCTTGCGCTCGACCTCGCCGAACAGCGCCTGCAGCTGTTCCGGGGCGAAGCCATAGCTCTGACTCATCTCGGCGATGAAGTCGCGCGTCAGCGGTGCCGCGTCGTAGTCACCCGCGACGACGCCGGTCGTCACGCCCATCGCACCCGCGAGCCCCAGGCTCAGCAGGCAGCGACGCATCCATCCCATTGTCGGCATCTAACCCTTCTTTGTTGCGTGTTAAACCTGGGCGATCCACTTGCGGTGCGTGTGGATCGACATCAAAACTCCGAACCCGGTGAACAAGGTGACCACCGAGGTGCCGCCATAGCTGATGAATGGCAGCGGTACGCCCACCACGGGGAGCAGGCCGCTGACCATGCCGATGTTGACGAAGACATAGACGAAGAAGGTCATGGTCACGCCGCCGGCGAGCAACTTGCCGAACAACGTCTGGGCCTGCACCGTGATGGTCAGGCCGCGACCGATGAGCAGCAGATAGAGCACCAGCAGCAGGCAGACGCCGACCATGCCGAACTCTTCGCCGAGGACGGCAATGATAAAGTCCGTGTGACTTTCCGGCAAAAAATCCAGATGAGACTGGGTACCCAGCAGCCAGCCCTTGCCGAACACCCCGCCCGAGCCGATGGCGGCCTTGGACTGGATGATGTTCCAGCCGGCGCCCAGGGGGTCCATCTCCGGGTCGAGGAAGGTCAGGATCCGGCGCTTCTGGTAGTCGTGCAGGACAAAGAACCACATGGCCACCGCCAGGGGCACCGCGGCGCTCACCGCGCCGATCAGCCAGCGCCACTGCAGGCCGCCGACGAACAGCACGAAGCCGCCCGAGGCCAGTACCAGCATGGCGGTGCCGAGATCGGGCTGGTCGAGGATCAGCACGAAGGGCACCACCACCAGCGACAGGCTGATGACGCTGTGCTTGAAGTTGGGCGGCAGGCTGCGCTTGGACAGGTACCAGGCCATCATCATGGGCATCAGGAGCTTCATGAATTCCGACGGCTGGAAGCGGATGACCCCGGGAATGTTGATCCAGCGGGTGGCGCCCATGGCGTTGTGGCCCATGACGTCCACCACCACCAGCAGGGCCACGCCGATCACGTAGCCCAGGGGCACCCAGCGCGCCATGAAGCGCGGTTCGAGCTGGGCGACGACGGCCATGGCCACCAGGCCGAGGCCGAAGGAGCTGGCCTGCTTGAACAGCAGGTCGAGATTGCGGCCACCCGCGGAATAGAGGACGAACAGGCCGGTCGCCCCCAGCATCAGCAGCAGGATCAGCAAGGGGCCGTCGATGTGCAGGCGCTGCAGCAGGGTGGCGCGCCGCTTCATCACGTCCCCTTCGGGGATGGTGCGATCGAAGTTGGGAGCAAGACTCATGGCTGCACCTTGGTCGCGGCGGCGGTAGTCGGCTTGGCGTACTCGGCCTTGAGATGGCCCTGGTCATCGAGCAGCCAGGCGTCGAGCACCTGACGCGCGACCGGTCCGGCCACGGCGCCACCCGACTCACCGTTCTCGACCATCACCGCCACGGCGATCTGCGGATTGTCCACTGGGGCGAAGGCGACGAACAGGGCGTGGTCGCGGTGGCGCTCCTTGAGCGCGGCCGAGTTGTACTTCTCGTTCTGGCGAATGGCGACCACCTGGGCGGTACCGCTCTTGCCGGCGATGCGGTATTGGGCACCGACGTTGAGCTTGTGGGCGGTGCCGCGCGGATTCTGCACCACCATTTCCATGCCGTGGATGGCCCTGTCCCAGTAGCTCGGATCCTTGAGGTCGATGTCGGGCATGGGATTGGGATCCGCCGGCGGCTGGCCGTCGAGGGTCTTGGCCAGGTGCGGCCGGATCCACTGGCCATGGCTGGCGATCAGCGAGGTGACCTGAGCCAGTTGCAGCGGAGTCACCTGCATGTAGCCCTGGCCGATCCCGAGGATCAGCGTCTCGCCGGGGAACCAGGCCTGGCGGCGGGTGGCGCGCTTCCACTGGCGCGACGGCATCAGCCCCGGCGCTTCCTCGAACATGTCCAGGGCAACCTTCTGGCCGAGGCCGAACTTGCCCATGTACTCGGAGAGGCGATCGATGCCGATCTTGTGGGCGAGGTCATAGAAGTAGGTGTCGTTGGACCTCATCAGCGCCGTATCCATGTCCACGTAGCCGTCGCCGCCGTGGTTCCAGTTGCGGTACTTGTGATCGTAGTTGGGCAGTTCGTAGTAGCCCGGATCGAAGACCCTGGCCTGGGGCGTGGTGGCGCCGGTGTCGAGACCGGCGATGGCCACCGCCGGCTTGATGGTCGAACCGGGCGGATAGAGGCCGCGCAGCACCCGGTTGTAGAGCGGGCGATCGATGGAATCGCGCAGCTCGGAATATTCCTTGAAGCTGATCCCGGTCACGAAGGGATTGGGGTCGTAGCTCGGCTGGCTGACCATGGCCAGCACCTCGCCGGTCTTGGGCTGGATGGCGACGATGGCCCCGCGACGTCCGCCCAGGGCGGCTTCGGCGGCGGCCTGCAGCCGCGAGTCGATGGTCAGGACGATGTCCTTGCCCGGCTTGGGGTCGGTGCGATTGAGCACCCGCAGGACCCGGCCCCGGGCGTTGGTCTCGACCTCTTCGTAGCCCACCTCGCCGTGCAGTTCGGGCTCGTAGAAGCGCTCCACGCCGGTCTTGCCGATGTGGTGGGTGCCGCTGTAGTTGACCGGATCCAGGCGCTTGAGCTCCTGTTCGTTGATCCGCCCGACATAGCCCACCGAATGGGCGAAGTGCTCACCCATGGGATAGTGGCGCACCAGCTGCGCCGTCACCTCGACCCCGGGCAGGCGGAACTGGTTGACGGCGATCTTGGCGATCTGCTCCTCGGTCAGCTCGAACAGCACCGGCACCGGCTCGAACGGCCGTCGCCCCTGCTTCATGCGCTTCTCGAAGAGTTCGCGGTCTTCCTCGGTCAGCCCCAGCACCTGCACCAGGGTATCTAGGGTCTGCCGCCAGTTGTCGGCCCGCTCCCGGGTGATGGTCAGGCTGAAGCTGGGGCGGTTGTCGGCGACGATGATGCCGTTGCGGTCGTAGATCAGGCCGCGGGTGGGCGGGATCGGCTGGACATGGACCCGGTTGTTTTCCGACAGGGTCGAGTGGTAGTCGTGTTGGATGACCTGCAGGTAGTACATGCGCGCCACCAGTACGCAGGCGAGCACGAGAAAGAGCACCGCCCCGACGGTCACGCGGGCGCGGACGAGCTGGGCGTCTTTCTCGTGGTCCTTGAGGCGTATGGGTTGCGACATCGCAGGTACGGACTACTTGTGATACGGATGGCCGGCCAGTACGGTCCAGGCGCGATAGAGCTGCTCACCGACGAGGATGCGCACCAGCGGATGCGGCAGGGTCAGCGGCGAGAGCGACCAGCGCTGTTCGCTGCGCGCCTGCACCTCGGGAGCGAGACCCTCGGGACCGCCGACCATGAGGTTGACGGTCCGGGCTTCCAGGCGCCACTGCTGGAGTGTTTCAGCCAGTTGCTCGGTGCTCCAGGGCTTGCCGGTGACCTCCAGGGTCACCACGCGCTCGCCCGGCTGCACCTTGGCCAGCATGGCCTCACCCTCCTGGCGGATCAGCCGGGCGACATCGGCGTTCTTGCCCCGGGTCTGCAGCGGGATCTCGACGAGTTCCAGCGGCAGTTCCGGCGGCAGACGCTTGACGTACTCGTGCCAGCCCTCTTCGACCCAGCGCGGCATGCGCGAGCCGACGGCGATGAGACGCAGGCGCACCGGGCTTATTCGCCGTGGGCGGCGCGGCTCTGCTCGGCACCGCGCCAGAGGCGCTCGAGGTCATAGAACTCGCGGGTGGTCGGCAGCATCACGTGGACGACCACGTCGCCCAGGTCCAGCAGCGCCCATTCGCCGCCTTCCAGGCCTTCGCTGCCCAGCGGGCGCACGCCCTGATGCTTGACCTTTTCCAGCACGTTGTCGGCCAGCGACTTGACGTGGCGGCTGGAGGTGCCGCTGGCGATGACCATGATGTCGGTCACGCTGGTCTTTTCCCGCACGTCCAGGGAGATGATGTCCTGGGCCTTCATGTCTTCCAGGGCGGCGATGGCCACCTGGACGAGTTGTTCGCTTTGCATGGTGTAGCTCTTACCTCGGTTCGGAGGACGCCGGATAGAGGCCGTGCGTCCGGATGTAGTCAAGCACGGCATCGGGCACCAGGAAGCGGATGGACTTCCCGGTGGCCAAGAGGCCGCGGATCTGGGTGGCGGACACCGCGAGCGGGTTCTGCCAGATAAAGGTGATCTGCCCGCCCGGCCCCTTGAGGGCCTGGGGATCGGGCTGACTGCGCGCCGCCAGGAAATCGCGCAATTCCTGGCAGGGCTCGCTGTCGGCGTCGGGTCGTTGCAGGACCAGGATGTGGCACAGCTCCAGCAACTCGCGCCAGCGGTGCCAACTCGGCAGGCCGCAGAAGGCGTCCCAGCCCAGCATGAGCAACAGCTGCACCTCACCGCCGAGTTCGGCGCGCAGGCTTTCCAGGGTCTCTATGGTATAGGAGTGGCGCGTCCGGCGCAGTTCCCGGTCATCGACCACCAGGGTCGCGACGTCGGCCACCGCAAGGCGCACCATCGCCAGGCGATCCTCGGCGGAGACGCTGGGCGCCTCGCGATGGGGCGGCCGGGCGCTGGGGATCAGCCGCAGTTCGTCCAGCGCCAGGGCCTCGGCCACCTCGAGCGCCGCGCGCAGGTGACCGATGTGCACGGGATCGAAGGTACCGCCGAACAAGCCGATGCGGGTGGGCAGGCTGCTCATCAGCTGCGGACGTGACCGTCGCCGAAGACCACGTATTTCTCGCTGGTCAGTCCTTCCAGGCCCACCGGCCCGCGGGCGTGCAGCTTGTCAGTGGAGATGCCGATCTCGGCGCCCAGGCCGTATTCGAAGCCGTCGGCGAAGCGCGTGGAGGCATTGACCATCACCGACGCCGAATCGACCTCGGTCAGGAAACGCCGGGCGTCGCTGAAATTCTCGGTGACGATGGCATCGGTATGCTGCGAGCCATAGGCATTGATGTGCTCGATGGCCGCATCGAGGCCATCCACCACCCGAATGGACAGGATCGGCGCGTTGTATTCGGTGCGCCAGTCTTCTTCGCTGGCCAGCAGGACGTCGGTGCCGAGCAGCGCTCGGGTCCGCTCGCAGCCGCGCAGCTCCACCTGCTTGTCGCGATAGATGGCGGCCAGGGGCGGCAACACCCGCTCCGCGATGGCCGCATGGACCAGCAGCGTCTCCATGGTGTTGCAGGGCGCATAGCGCTGGGTCTTGGCGTTGTCGGCGATGCGAATGGCCTTGTCGACGTCGGCAGCGCGGTCGATGTAGACGTGGCAGATACCGTCCAGGTGCTTGATCACCGGTACCCGGGCATCGCGACTGATGCGCTCGATCAGGCTCTTGCCACCCCGCGGCACGATGACGTCGACGTATTCGGGCATGGTGATCAGCGCGCCCACGGCTGCGCGGTCGGTGGTCTCCACCACCTGGACCAGCTCAGCCGGCAGCTCGGCTTCGGCCAGACCGGCCTGGATGCAGGCGGCGATGGCCTGGTTGGAATGGATGGCTTCGGAGCCGCCGCGCAGGATGGTGGCATTGCCGGACTTGAGGCAAAGACTGGCCGCATCGATGGTCACATTGGGACGCGACTCGTAAATGATGCCGATGACGCCCAGCGGCACGCGCATCTTGCCCAGCTGGATGCCCGAGGGCACGTATCTCATGTCGCGGATTTCGCCGATGGGATCGGGCAGCGTCGCCACCTGGCGCAGACCCTCGATCATGTCGTCGATGCGCTGGGGCGTCAGCGCCAGGCGATCCAGCATGGCAGGGTCCAGACCGTTGGCGCGCGCAGCGGCCAGGTCCTGCTCATTGGCCGCGGTGAGCTCGGCACGGCGAGCGTCCAGGGCGGTGGCGGCCGCGAGCAAGGCGCGGTTCTTTTGGGCGGTGCTCGCCCGGGCGGCGACCCGCGACGCGGCACGGGCAGCCTGGCCAAGACGGGTCATGTAGGCGGAGACGGACTCGGTCATGGTCGGCGGCCTGCGAAAGACGGTGGGAAAGCCGCAGAGTATAGCGTCGCCGGGCCCTGCGCGGCCAGCGCCGAGGGGCCTGGCGATGGCATTCGCCTGCTCGATTTGGTTGACTCGCCACGGCCTGTCGGGAATCATCCGCGGCTGTATTTGCCGTTCAGCTTGCGTTCAGCTATTCACTTATAGCCGAAATCGTCCCCAGCTCTGCGCCAGGTGCTGCAGCGACGCCTACCAGTCTTCACGGAAAGAACCATGCCCAAGCACCTCACCTTGTCCCTTGGTCTGCTCGCCCTGCTGATTCATGCCGACGCGACCTGGGCCGCCTCTGCCGACGCCGCGCCGAGCGCGGCCGCCGTCCAGGCCCTGGAAGCCCAGCTGAAGAAGACGCCCCAGGATCCGGACGCCCTGGGCAAGCTGGGCAGTGCCCGCCTCGCGCAGCAGCGCTGGACCGATGCCGAGCAGTTGCTGACCCAGGCCGTGCAGAAAGGCGGCAAGACCTGGCAGCCGGCGCTGGACGAGGCGCGCTACCACCACCTGCTGGAACGCGCCCATGCCGCCGAGAACAAGCGCGAGCTGGACCAGGCGCGGGATCTCAGCGTGGAAGCCATCCGCCTGAAGCCCGAAGCGGTCGAGGCGCAGCTGTTCCTGGCCGGTATCCAGAGCCAGAAGCGCCAATGGGAACTGGCCGAGGCCACCTACCGCCAGGTGCTGATGCGCGAGCCGGCCAACGTCGACGCCTACTACGGACGCATCGCCGCGCTCAACGAGCTGGGCCGCACCGAAGAAGCCCTGCAACTCACCAAGAATCTGCAGCCGAGCGCCAAGAATCAGGTCAAGGGCCTGGATCGCCTGCGCGCCGGCCAGGCCATGCAGGAAGCCGAAGCCGCCGAGGCGCGGGGCGATCTGCAGGGTGCCTCGCGCCTGCTGGAACAGGCGCGCCAGGAGTCCCCGGAGGATCCCTGGCTGCGCCTGGCCCAGGCTCGCCTGGAGGTCCGCCAGGGCCGGCCGCGCGCCGCCCGCGACCTGGTGGACAGCCTGGTCAAGGATGGCGCCCAGCGCCCCGAGGTGCTCTATGCCAGCGCCCTGCTGTCCAACGAGCTGGGCGAATACCCGCGCGCCATGCAGACCCTGATGCGCATTCCCCAGGCCCAGCGTTCGCCGGATATGAACGCCCTGGCCGCGCGCATCACCTTCAACGAACAATTGGCCGAGACCGTGGCCCTGGCCAAGCAGGGGCGCCGCGAAGAAGCGCGCAGCCTGATGCAGCGCCTGGAAGCCCGCGCCGGTCGCAATCCGGATCTGATCGGCGACCTGGCCGAGGCCTTCGCCACCGCCGGCGATCCCGAGCACGGCCTGGCCCTGCTCAAGCCGATGATCACCGGCGATACCCGCCCGGCGCCCGCCATGCAGCTGCACTACGCCAGCATCCAGCTGCAGCTGAACCAGGACCAGACCGTGGGCAACGTCCTGCGCGACCTGCAGGGCGTGGTGCTCGACAGCGGCGAGAAGCAGCAGTACGACGACCTCCTCGCCCGCTATCGCATCCGTCAGGCCGATCGCCTCACCGACCAGGGCAAGCTCGCCGCCGCCTACGACACCCTGGCCCCGGCGCTCAAGGCCCGTCCCGACGACAAGGCCGCCCAGGCCGCCCTGGCGCGCATGTACCTGGCCAGCGGCGACACCCAGAAGGCGCGCCAGCTCTATCGCGACGTGCTCAGCGACCAGCCGAAGGACGCCGAGCTCTATTTGGGCGCCGCCGAGATCGCCGCCAAGTCCCAGGACAGCGTCACCGCCCGCCAGTACCTGGACCAGGCGGTCAAGCTGGGCCAGAGCGATCCCCTGGTGCTGCGCCGCGCCGCCCTGCTCTACCGCGACATCGGCATGGCCGGTACCGCCACCGGCCTGCTGGAGCAGGTGGTCCAGGTGGAGCGCAAGGATCGCGAATCCGCGGCCCGCGCCGCCGGCGCCAGCGACAACCCCTTCGCCGCCCTGCCCGGCCAGACCCGCAGCGATGACGCCCTGGCCGCCGTTCCGGCCGCCGCGGGTGGCAACGCCGGCAGCGCCGACTACGCCTGGAGCGATCCGCTGCAGGCGCAGAAGGCTGCCAACAACCCCTTCAGCGACCTGTCCGTGGTGCCCACCAGCAGCCTGTCGAGCAGCCTGGCCACCGAGCAGATCCTCGGCCAGCTGCAGCGCGAGCGCAGCATCCGCATCACCCAGGGCCTCAGCGTACGCAGCTACGACCCCAGTGGCAGTTCGCGCCAGACCACCGTCAGCGCGCCGCTGGAGATCTCCTTCCCCGCCGGCGACCAGCGCCTGGCTGTGCGCGTCACCCCGACGCGCATCAACGACAGCAGCAGCGACGGCAGCCAGAAGGAAAACGGCGTAGCGGCGTCCATCGCCGTGGAAGACGCGGGCCGCGGGCTCAAGGGCGACATCGGCGTCTCGCCGGTGGGCCTGAGATACAGCACCGTGGTTGGCGGCGCGACCCTGGAGCGCCCGCTGAGCAGCCTCAGCGAGAACCTGCTCTATGCCCTGAGCGTATCGCGCCGTTCGGTGACCGATTCCCTGGCGTCCTACGGCGGCATCCGCGATCCACGCACCGGCCAGGAGTGGGGCGGCGTCACCGCCAACGGCGGCCTGGCGCGACTGAGATACGACGACGGTCGCTACGGCTCCTACATCTATGGCGCGGCCCATCGCCTGACCGGCCACGACGTCAAGGACAACGACCGGTTCGAGATCGGCACCGGCGTCTACTACTACCTGCGCAATGGCCCGGACAGCCTGTTCACCGTGGGCCTCTCGGCCACCGCGATCGGCTACGACAACAACCAGAACCACCTGACCTACGGCCATGGTGGCTACTTCAGCCCGCAGCGCTACTTCGCCATCGGCGTACCCCTGGTGTGGGCGCAGCGCGGCGATCTCTGGGCCTACCAGGTGCAGGGCATGCTGGGCGTGCAGACCATTCGCCAGGACGCCGCGGATCGCTATCCGGACGACGCCGCCCTGCAGGCGGCCGCGGAAGCCGCGGGCCAAGGCCAGTACGGCAGCAAGAGCAAGACCGGCGTGGCCTACAGCCTCTCCGCCAATGGCGAATACCGCCTCAGCGGGCAATTCGCCCTGGGCGGTCGCCTGGGCCTGGACAACGCCCAGGATGAGCGCGACGTCAACGGCAACCTCTATCTGCGCTACTTCTTCGAAGAGCAGGAAGGCCGACCGCAACTCTCGCGGCCGCAGCCCTACCGCTCGCGCAACGAGGAATAAGCAAAAGGCCCGCACCCGCGGGCCTTTTTTCTAGCCGCCGCACCCTGCCCAGCGCCGCCGAAACGACCGCTCGTCCCCGCGTTCGTCGCCACCGCGACCGCCCCGTCCCCGCGTCATGCCTTTCGTCCGCACGGCGCCAGGCGTGACGTTGACGGGTGCCCGAGGTGATCTAAACATTGAAGCGAGCCGGCGCTGAAAAGCGAGACGATCCGTTCGCTCCGCTTCGATGCCCGCATACGCATTTTCAATTGGTGCGTCACGAACTCCGCGTGACAGTATCCACAAAAAATGACACCTGATGGCTTTTAGCCATAATTTTGACGTCAAGCATTCACGCAGACCCTTCACCTTTTCGGAAGTCGCCATGGTCCGTTCGCTGGATATTGCCAATCTGTTCCGCTCCTTCGGCGGTGACCCCCAGCGCTACCATGAGTTCGAAGCCCCCGAGCCGGTGCCCCACGAAGCCCTCTTGCCAGCCGCAGCTCAGCCGCAGCCTGCGCCGAGCGCCCAGGTCGAAGCGGTCGTCACGGTGGCCGAGGCGGCCGCTCAGGCTGAACCGGACGCCCTGCCCCCGCTGTCGCGGCAGCTGGCGCAGCTGCACAGCAGCCGCCAGGCCAACCAGGCGGTCGCCGCCCTGGACCAGGCGCTGAGTCGCACGCTGCCGCGGTTGACCGGTCCGGTGCTGGCACTGATGTCGGCCCGGGGCGGCACCGGCAAGACAGTCATCGCCGCGGGCCTGGCCCAGGCGTTGAGCCGCAGCGGCCAGCCGGTGCTGCTGGTGGAGCTGGACAGTCAGAACGTGCTGTCTTCGCTGCTGCTGCAGGAAGCGTCGTCCACCACCGGCTCGGTCAGGGCGCCGCTTTCCGTCTGCCTGGCGGTGGACGAGCGCCTGCGCCTGGTGCCCTTTGGCGCCCCCGACGAGCTGGATCTGCAGGCTCTGGAGCAGGCCCTGGCCACCGACACCCAGTGGCTGACCCGCCGCCTGCAGGCGCTGGACGTCCCGGCCGATACCCTGGTGATCCTCGACTGCCCCACGGGCTCGACGCCCCTGAGTCGTCAGGCCCTGGCCCTGGCCACCCGGATCCTGGGGGTGACGACCGCGGATGCGACCGGTTATGCCAGTCTGCCGCGCCTCGAACGCCAGTGGCAGCGCTGCAGCGGCCAGGTCACTCCGCTGCACCTGCTCAACCGGGTCGATCCCGCCCGCCCCCTGAGTCAAGACATCGCCGCCATCGTGGCGCAATCCTGGGGCGAACGCCTGCTGGGCGTACTGCCGGAAAGCCCCGATCTGGAGCAGGCCCTGGCCCTGGGCCAGGGTCTGGCCAGCGTCCAGGACGCCTGGGCGCGTGGCCTGGCCGAGCTGGGCGAGGCCTTGCTCGGCGATCTTCGCTCGCCCGTGCAGCACGCCGCGCGCGCCTAGCCATGAGCTTTCTCGACCGCCTGGAACAGGTTCGCCAGCGCCGCGCGGCGCGCGCTGCCGACGCCCAGCCGGTGCCGCCCGCGGCGCCGCTGTGGCTGCAGCTGTTCGCCTGGACGGCCGCCGCGTTGCTGGGCGCCCTGCTGGTGAGCGTGCCCCTGGCGCTGGAAGAACAGGCGGCGTTCGCCGTCGGCTGCTTCGGCGCGGCCCTGATGCTGCGTCGGCTGCCCGGACGGCTGCCGGTGATCGCACTGGTCCTGCTGTCGCTGCTGGCGTCGCTGCGCTATCTCTACTGGCGCCTGACCAGCACCCTGGGCTTCGAGACGCCGCTGGAAATGGTGCTCGGCTACGGGCTGGTGGCCGCCGAACTCTATGCCCTGGCGGTGCTGGTGTTCGGCTACCTGCAGACCATCTGGCCGCTACGCCGCACGCCGGTCCCGCTGCCCGCCGACCCGGCCGCCTGGCCCACCGTGGACGTCTTCATCCCCACCTACAACGAAGCCCTGAGCATCGTGAAGCTGTCGATCCTGGCGGCCCAGGCCATCGACTGGCCACGCGACAAGCTGCGGGTGCACGTACTCGATGACGGTCGTCGCGAGGACTTCCGCCACTTCTGCGCGACCGCCGGCGTCTCCTACCTGGTGCGCGAGAACAACGAGCACGCCAAGGCCGGCAATCTCAATGCGGCGCTCAAGGTGACCGACGGCGAGTACATCGCCATCTTCGATGCCGACCACGTGCCGACCCGCTCCTTCCTGCAGGTCTGCCTGGGCTGGTTCCTCAAGGACCCGCAGCTGGCCATGCTGCAGACCCCTCACTTCTTCTTTTCCCCGGATCCCTTCGAGAAGAACCTCAAGACCTTTCGCACCGTGCCCAACGAGGGCGAGCTGTTCTACGGCCTGGTGCAGGATGGCAACGACCTGTGGAACGCCACCTTCTTCTGCGGCTCCTGCGCGGTGATCCGGCGCACCATGCTGGAAGAGGTCGGCGGCGTGGCCACCGAGACGGTGACCGAGGACGCCCACACCGCGCTCAAGCTCAACCGGCTCGGCTACAACACCGCCTACCTGGGCATTCCCCAGGCCGCCGGCCTGGCCACCGAGAGCCTGTCGCGTCATATCGCCCAGCGCATCCGCTGGGCCCGAGGCATGGCGCAGATCTTCCGCATGGACAATCCGCTGCTGGGCAAGGGCCTCGCCCTCGGTCAGCGGCTCTGCTACCTCAACGCCATGCTGCACTTCTTCTATGGCCTGCCGCGGCTGGTGTTCCTCACCGCGCCGCTGGCCTATCTGCTGTTCAGCGCGCAGATCTTCCATGCCTCGGCACTGCTGATCACCTGCTATGTGCTGCCCCATGTGCTGCACTCGAACCTCACCAACTCGCGCATCCAGGGCGAATTCCGCCACTCCTTCTGGAACGAGGTCTACGAGACGGTACTGGCCTGGTACATCCTCAGGCCCACGCTGCTGGCGCTGATCAACCCGCGGCTGGGCAAGTTCAACGTCACCGACAAGGGCGGCATCATCGCCAGCGACTACTTCGACTGGGAGCTGGCGCGTCCCTACATCGTGCTGCTGGCGCTCAATCTGCTCGGCCTGGGCGTGGGTATCGGTCGGCTGTTCCTAGGCGATCCCGAGGCGGTGACCACGGTCGCCATCAACCTGGTCTGGACCCTCTACAACCTGGTGATCGCCAGTGCCGCGGTGGCCGTGGCCAGCGAGACGCGCCAGGTGCGCGCCGAACCCCGGGTGGCCGCCACGCTGCCGGCCGGACTCGTGCTCGCCGATGGCAGCCGCCTGGAATGCAGCACCCTGGACTTTTCCCAGAGCGGCATCGGCCTGAAGTTGCCCGCGGGCCTGCATCTGCCCGAGGGCAGCGCGGTAGAGGTCGAACTCAGCCGCAACGGTCGCAGCCGTCGCTTCCCGGCCACCGTGGCCTTCAGCCGCGCCGGCGCCGTGGGCACCCGCTTCGCCGAACTCAGCGTGACCGAACAGCGCGAGCTGGTGCGCATGACCTTTTCCCGCGCCGATCTCTGGGCCGAGGCCTGGGGCAATCACCGTCCGGATTCCCTGCTGGGCTCGCTGCGCGAGGTCAGTCAGATCGGCCTGCGCGGCATCGCCGATCTCAATCGCAACGTCTGGCGCCTGAGCCGACCTTCCCGGCGCACGGCGCCCTCCTCCTCCGCCTCCCTGGACCGCCCATGACCGTGTCGCTACGTCTCGCCCCCCTGCTGCTCGCCACCCTGGGTGCCGCGCCCGCCTTCGCCCTGGCCCAGAATGCGCCGCCGGTGGCGGTGGCCGGCAGCGGCTACGACAACAGCTTCAAGCAGCTCGGCGCGGTCTATCCCTTCAATCTGCGCGGCATCGACAGCCGGGACGGAGTCGGCTTCGACATTCGCGCCGACGAGATCGTCAGCGCCGCCAAGGTGACGCTGAACTACACCTATTCCCCGGCGCTGCTGCCGGAGTTGTCCCAGCTCAATGTGCTGGTCAACGACGAGGTCGCCGCCAGCATTCCGCTGCCCAAGGAAGGCGCCGGCACGCCCCAGACCCGGGTGGTGGACATCCCGCCGCGGCTGATCACCGAATTCAACCGGCTGAGCATCCAGCTGATCGGCCACTACACCATGCAGTGCGAAGACCCGCTGCACTCCAGCCTCTGGGCCAAGGTGAGCAATGGCAGCCGCCTGGACGTCCAGGTCAGTCGCCTGGACCTGGCCCCGGACCTGGCGCGCCTGCCGCAGCCGTTCTTCGATCGCCGCGATGCCCGGCAGCTGGAGCTGCCCTTCGTCATCGCCGGTGCGGCCGACAACGGCACCCTGGAGGCCGCCGGCACCCTGTCGTCCTGGTTCAGCGCCCTGGCCAGCTATCGCGGCGCCCGCTTTCCCAGCAGCCAGAACGCCCTGCCGGCCAAGGGCAATGCGGTGGTGCTGGTCACCAGCGAAGAGCGCGCCAAGACCCTTGGCCTGAGTCTGCCGGCACCGGCGACGGCGCGGGTCGACATCCTGGCCAACCCCTTCGATCCCCAGGGTCAGCTGCTGGTGATCTCCGGCCGCGATGCCAACGAACTCAAGCGCGCCGCGAGCGCCGTGGCCCTGGGTCACCAGACCCTCTCCGGCCAGAGCATGACCTTCGACACCCTGCAGGCGCTGCAACCGCGCAAGCCCTACGATGCGCCCAACTGGCTGCCCAGCGACCGACCGGTACGCCTGGGCGAACTGGCCACGCCCAAGCAACTGGCGGTCTCCGGCTATGACTCGGGTACCATGAGCGTGCCGCTACGGCTGCCGCCGGATCTGTTCCTCTGGCGCAACCAGGGGCTGCCGCTGCACCTCAGGTACCGCTACACCCCACAGCCGGTGGCGACCAATTCCTCGCTGCTGGTGAGTTTCAACGACCGCTTCGTGCAGTCCATCGCCCTGCCGTCCCAGGAACACCTGGACCAGGGCCTGCTGGGGCTGATCAAGGACGAGGAACTGCCGCGCGAAGCCGAGGTGCGGCTGCCGCTGGAGGGCGAGGCGCTGCAGGCCCGCCTGCAATTCCGCTTCATGTACGACTACCTCAAGCAGGGCGAATGCCGCGACGTCATCATCGACAACATGCGCGGCACCCTGGAACCGGATTCGACCCTGAATCTCTCCGGCTATCGGCACTTCATCGCCCTGCCCAACCTGGGCGTGTTCAAGGACAGCGGCTTTCCCTTCAC
The DNA here is from genome assembly GCF_000730625.1 of Pseudomonas oryzihabitans NBRC 102199. Classification (GTDB taxonomy): domain Bacteria; phylum Pseudomonadota; class Gammaproteobacteria; order Pseudomonadales; family Pseudomonadaceae; genus Chryseomonas; species Chryseomonas oryzihabitans. The sequence continues at coordinate 88,653 of NZ_BBIT01000010.1, forward strand.
TCGCCTGGCGGACCTGAGCGAAACCGCGGTGATCCTGCCCGATGCGCCCAGCGCGGCGGAGATCGACACCTACCTCAACGTGCTCGGCCGCTTCGGCAGCTCCACCGGCTATCCCGCCACCGCGGTCACCGTGGCCCGTGCCGGCGAGGTCGACGGCCTGGCCGACAAGGATCTACTGCTGATCGCCAGCGGCGCCGACCAGCCGCTGTTGCAACGCTGGGCCGCCCAGTTGCCCGCCGGCTTCACCGGCAACGGCCAGCGCTTCGAGGTATCCGACCTGGCGTTCAAGGTGCGCCAGTGGTTCGGCAGCGACAACGCGGCCAGCCTGGAGCGCAGTCGCGCGGCCCTGAGTGCCAGTGGCGGTGCCGGTACGGCCTTCGTCACCGGCTTCGAATCGCCGCTCAGGAGCGGTCGCAGCGTGGTGGCCCTGGTCGCCGCCCGCCCGGAGGGCCTGGCCGACATCAGCCGCGCCCTGACCACCCGGGAAGACTATGCCCAGGCATTGCAGGGCAGCCTGGCGACGGTGCGTGGCCAGCAGGTGGAAAGCCTGGTGGCCGACGAGACCTATCACGTCGGCAGCCTCGGGCCGCTGCTCTATGTTCGCTGGCAACTGGCTCGCCATCCGCTGCTGATGCTGGGCCTGAGCGCCCTGGGCGTGGCCCTGCTGGCCGGCCTGCTCCATGCGGCGCTGCGCGCCCGCGCCCGTCAGCGGCTGGAGCGCTAGACCATGACCCGTGCACCGCTGCTGGCTACCCTGCTGACCGGTCTGCTGCTGCCGCCGCTGGCCCAGGCGGCCGGTACCCCCGAAGCGCTGCTCCTCGAGCAGGGTCACTTCTGGCAGGCGCGCAAGAATGCGCCCCGCGCCCAGGAGACCTGGAACAAGTTGCTCGAACTGGATGCGCAGCAGCCCGAGGCGCTGTACGGCCTGGGACTGATCGAGGTGCAGGCCAACCGGCTGCCGGCCGCCCAGGCCTATCTGCGCCGCCTGCAGGCGCTCAAGCCCGTGCCCCAGCAGGCCCTGCAGCTGGAGCAGGACATCGCCCTGGCCAGTGGCGACAATCCGCAGCGCCTGGTGGATGCCCGCCAGCTGGTCAGCGAAGAAAAGCCGGTGCAGGCACTGGCGCTCTATCGTCAGCTGTTTGGTGGCCGCCTGCCCCAGGGTGATCTGGCGCGGGAGTACTACGACATCCTCGCCTACACCCCCAATGGCTGGCAGGAAGCCGGTCCGGGCATCGAGCGTCTGCGCAAGCTGCAGCCCAGCGATCCGGCGCTGATGCTGATCCAGGCCAAGCACCTGGCGCGCTTTCCGGCCAGTCGCAGCCGCGGCATCCAGGCCCTGGCGGAGCTGAGCACGCGCAAGGACATCGGTGGCGAAGCCGCCGAATACTGGCGCCAGGCCCTGGTCTGGAGCGGTCCGCCCGGTCCGGCCGAGGCACCGCTGTTCGAGGCCTATCTGCGCCAGCACCCGGATGACGCCGAGTTGCGCGCCCAGCTGGAAAAGGGCCGCGCCCTGAGTCGCAGCGGCGGTCTGGATCCGCAACTGGCCCGCGGTATCGAAGCCTTGCGCCGCAATGAGCTGGGCGCTGCCGAAAGCGCCTTCCAGGCGCGCCTCAAGATGGCGCCGGAGGATGCCAACGCCCTGGGCGGCCTGGGCATCGTCCGTCAGCGCCAGGAACGTTTCGACGAAGCCGAAGCGCTGCTGAACCGCGCCACCCGTCAGCCGGGCGGGGCGCGCTGGCAGGCGCCGCTGGCCGAGGTACGCTACTGGGCGCTGCTCGCCCAGGCCCGCAAGGCCCAACAGGCCAACGACTTCAGCACCGCCCGTGCCCGCGTGGAACAGGCGTTGCGGCTGGACGCCAAGCGCCCGGAAGCACCGCTGGCCCTGGCCGGACTGCAGGCCCAGACCGGTCAGCTGGACGCCGCCGAGGCCGCTTATCGACGGATCCTGCAGCAGGATCCGCGCAATCTCGAAGCCCGTCGGGGCCTGATCGATCTGCTCGCCGAGAGCGAGCGTCCGGCCGAGGCCCTGCGCCTGCTCGACACCCTGACCCCGGCCGAACGCGCCAGGCTCGGCAACCTGGATCGGCTCAAGGCCACCCAGGCCCTGCAGGAAGCCAAGCTGGCCGAGGGCCGTGGCGATCTCCAGGGGGCCCGTCGCGCCCTGGAAGACGCCCGACGCGCCGATCCGGACGATGTCTGGACACTGCTGGCCCTGGCCCGCCTGCAGCTGCGCCAGGGTCAGGAGGCGGCCGCCCGCCAGACCCTGGACAGCGGTCTGGCCAAGGACCCCCAGCGCCCGGAAGCGCTCTATGTCCGCGCCCTGTTCGCCCTGGAGCAGCGTGATCCCGCCGCGGCGCGCGCGCTGCTAGGGCGCATCCCGCCGGCCCAGCGCACGCCGGCCATGACAGGGCTGGCCGCCGATCTCGACTTCGATGCCCGGGTAAGCGCCGCCCGTGACCTGGCCCGCCGCGGCCAGCAGCAGGCCGCGCGGCGCCAGCTGGCGGCCCTGGAGCCACAAGCCGGCGAGCGCCCCGCCGCCCTGGGTGGCCTGGCGGCGGCCTATGCCGAGGCCGGTGACCCGGAACGCGGGCTGCGCCTGCTGCGCGATGTCCTGGCCCGCGAACGCACGCCCGATCCCGCCCTGCGCCTGCAATACGGCGAGGTGCTGCTGCGCAGTGGCGCCGACGACGAGGTCAATGCCCTGCTGCACGATCTGCAGGGACAGCGCCTGACCGCCGCGCAGCGCCAGGGTTATGACGACCTGCTCTATCGCTACCGGGTGCGTCAGGCCGACCAGCTGCGCGAGCGCGGCGATCTGGTCACCGCCTACGACACCCTGTCACCGGCCCTGGCCCAGCGTCCGGACGATGACCTGGCCAACGCCGCCCTGGCGCGGCTGTACCTGGCCAATGGCGAGGCCGACAAGGCGCTGCGCCTCTATGAACCCCTGCTGCGCCGCGCCCCCGACAACCCCCGGCTGCAACTGGGTGCGGCCGATGCCGCCGTGCGTGCCCGGGACAACGCCTATGCCGAGCGCGCCCTCGAACGCGCCGTCACCCTAGGCGCCGACGACGTCGGGGTGTTGACCGAGGCCGCGCGCCTCTATCGCGCCCTGGGTCGCGACGGTCGGGCCACTGAGCTGCTGCGCCAGGTGGTGGCGGTGGAGCGCCGCGACGCCGAGACCGCGCGGCCCCTGGCCAGCGCCCCGGCCAATCCCTTCGGCCCGCGCCGCGGCAGCGCCACCCTGGCCAGCCAGGCCATTCCGCCGACCGCCGACCAGTTGCTGGCGGCGGCCAAGGCCGCCCCGCTGGCGGATGCGCCAGTCGCTCCGCAGGACAGCGCCGCCGAGCGCGCCCTCGACGACCTGCTGCAGACCCGCAGCGCGCGGATCACCCAGGGCCTGACGGTGCGCAGCAACGACAACGAACGCGGCCTCGGCAAGCTCACCGACGTGGAAGCGCCGCTGGAGATCGACTTCCCGCTGGGCGATGTGCGCTTGGCCGTGCGGGTGACCCCGGTCAGCCTGACTGCCGGCAGTGTCGGCAGCGACGCCCGCAGTCGCTTCGGTGGCGGCCCGGCCGCTACCCAGGCCGCGCCGGACGCCGCGCCGGGCAGCCAGAGCGACAGCGGCGTGGGCCTGGCGGTGGCCTACAGCGATCCCCAGCTCGGCCTCAAGGCCGACGCCGGCACCACGCCCCAGGGCTTTCTCTATGCCACCCCGGTGGGCGGGGTGAGCCTGGAGCGACCGCTGACCGACCACAGCCGCTACAGCCTCTCGGCCTCGCGCCGGGCGGTGATCGACAGCCTGACCTCCTTTGCCGGCAGCGAAGACGCCCGCACCGGCCAGCAGTGGGGGGGCGTCACCGCCAATGGCGTGCGCGGCCAGCTCGGCTACGACGACAGCCAGTTCGGTGCCTATGCCTATGCCTCCTGGTATCGGCTGCTGGGCAACCATGTCGCCGACAACAGCCGCACCGAGCTGGGCACCGGGCTGTACCGCTATCTGATCAACAGCGAAGACAGTCGCCTGACCCTGGGCCTGTCCCTCACCGGCATCGCCTACGACAACAACCAGGCCTTCTTCACCTACGGCCATGGCGGCTACTTCAGTCCGCAGCGCTTCTATGCCCTGGGCGTGCCCCTGACCTGGTCGCAGCGCACCGATCGCTGGACCTGGCAGTTGCGCGGCGCAGTGGGCCTGCAACGCATCGAGCAGGACGGCGCCGACTTCTACCCGACCGACGCCCGCCTGCAGGCCGCGGCGAGCCAGGCGCTCGGCGCCCCGGCGGTTTATGGCGGGCAAAGCAAGACCAGTCTCGGCTACAGCCTCTACGGCGCCACCGAATACCAGCTCGGTCGCCAGCTGTTCGTCGGCGGCAACCTCGGCGTCGACAACGGTCGCGATTTCCAACAGCTCAATGGCGGCGTCTATCTGCGCTATGCGCTGGAACCCCAGGACCGTGCACTCGCCCTGCCGGTCAGTCCCTATCGTTCCCCCTACGACAACTGATTCACGGAGCTCCCATGGCAGCCAGCCTCCTCACCGGCCTCACCATTCTCATGATCGGCGACAGCCATCTGGCCACCCCCGACTACCTGATCGGCACCCTGCAGGACAGCCTGGTGCAGCAGGGCGCCAAGGTGCACACCCTGGGTATCTGCGGGACCAACGCCGGCGACTGGCTAAAGGTCACCCCCGGCACCTGCGGTGGCGCCGAGCGGCGCAACGGCGACAAGGCCGTGGTGCTCGGCGGCAAGGCGGCGACCCAGCCGATCAACGAGCTCATCGCCGCCGACAAGCCCGATCTGGTGCTGATCGTCATGGGCGACACCATGGCCAGCTACACCAATCCCAGCTTTCCCAAGACCTGGGTCTGGCAACAGACCACCAGCCTGACCAAGGCCATCGCCGCCACCAAGACCCACTGCGCCTGGGTCGGTCCGACCTGGGGCACCGAGGGCGGCAAGTACGGCAAGACCTTCGAGCGGGTCAAGCTGATGTCCGGCTTCCTCGCCAGCAACGTCGCGCCCTGCAGCTACATCGACTCCCTGAGCTTCGCCAAGCCCGGCCAGTGGGCCACCATCGACGGCCAGCACCTGACCGGTCCGGGCTACAAGTCCTGGAGTTCGGCCATCGTCGACGCCCTGAACAAGCTGCCTGCCGACAAGCTCAAGGGAGCCGCCCAGTGAAGGCCCTGCTGCTGCTCGGTCTGCTGGTGGGCGGGGTCGCCCAGGCCGAGGTGTCCCTCTACCCCACCGGCCCCAGCGAAGACTCGGCCTTCCTCCGCTTCGTCAACGCCGGCAGCCAGCCCCTGGCGCTGCAGGCCTCCGGCTCCGCCGCGCGGCTGCAGCTGGAGGCCGCCAAGCCGGTCTCCGACTACCTGACCGTGCCGGCGACCAAGGCGATCAAGGGCGAACTGGTCCAGGGCGCGGCCAAGGCTCCGCTGGAACTGACCGTGGCCGCCGGTGAATTCGCCACCCTGGTCGTCCTGCCCGGCACCCCGCTGGTCCAGCGCCTGGTACGCGAGCAACCCGACGACTTCAATGCGCTCAAGGCCTCGCTGGCCTTCTACAGCCTGGATCCGCAGTGCGCGACCCCGGGCCTGCAGGCGGCCGGGCGCAATGCCGAGATCTTCAAGGACGTGGCCGACGGCACCCTGCAGCGCCGCAGTCTCAACGCCGTGGCGCTCAAGGTGCAGCTGACCTGCGCCGGCCAGGCCATGGGCGCAGCGCTGGACCTGGGCGAACTCAAGGCCGGCGAGCGCTACAGCGTGCTGCTACTGCCTGGCGCCAGCGGTCCGCGGCTGCTCGCCACCCAGGACGCTATCGCCCACTAAGGACAGCCGCTCGATGGTCTTCGCCTCGCTGGAATTCCTCACCCTCTTCCTGCCGCTGTTCCTGCTGGTCTACGCCCTGGCGCGGCCCGGCGGGCGCAACGGGGTGCTGCTGGTGGGCAGCTGGCTGTTCTATGGCTGGCTGAGTCCGCTGTTCCTGCTGTTGCACATGGCCCTGGCCTTGCTGGCCTGGGTCGGCGGGTTGCTGGTGGATCGCGCGCGCGAAGGCTCGAGGACCCGGCTGCAACTGCTCGCCGGGCTGATCGTGATCAACCTGGCGGTGCTCTGCTGGTACAAGTACGCCAACATCGTCGCTGCCACCTGGAGCCAGGTGCTGGTGACCGCCGGCGCCCTGCCGCTGGACTGGCAGAAGGTGGCCTTGCCGGCCGGGCTATCCTTCATCGTGCTGCAGGCCATCTCCTACCTGGTGGACGTCCATCGCCACGTGGTGCCGGTGGAGCGCAGCTTCGTCAACTACGCCACCTACATCTCCATGTTCGGCCATTCCATCGCCGGCCCGATCATCCGCTACGACTGGGTGCGCCGCGAACTCAACCAGCGCTGGTTCAATCGCGAGAACTTCGCCCTCGGCGCGCGCCGCTTCATGATCGGCCTGTGCATGAAGGTGCTGGTGGCCGACACCCTGTCGCCGCTGGTGGACGTGGCCTTCCACCTCGACCAGCCCTCCTTCGTCGACGCCTGGATCGGTTGCCTGGCCTATTCGCTGCAACTGTTCTTCGACTTCGCCGGCTACAGCGCCATGGCCATCGGCCTGGGCCTGATGCTGGGCTTCCACTTTCCGGAAAACTTCAACCGGCCCTATCTCGCCCGCAGCATCCAGGATTTCTGGCGGCGCTGGCACCTGTCGCTGTCCAGCTGGCTGCGCGACTACCTCTACATCTCCCTGGGCGGCAATCGCGGCGGTCGCTGGCGCACCTATCGCAACCTCTTCCTGACCATGGCCATCGCCGGTCTCTGGCACGGTGGCGACAGCTGGAACTACCTGCTCTGGGGCATGCTGCACGGCCTGGCGCTGTGCCTGGACCGGCTCTGGGACGAACTCGGCGGCCGGCCGCTGCCGCGGCCCCTGGCCCATGGCCTGACGCTGCTGTTCGTGGCCCTGGCCTGGACGCTGTTCCGCGCGCCGGACTTCGCCACGGCGCTGTCGCTGTACGCCGGCCAGTTCGGTCTGCACGGCTTCGCCCTCGGCGATGCCCTGGCCGTGACCCTGAGGCCCGTGCACGGCCTGGCCGCCGCCCTGGGCGTGGCCTGCATCCTGGCCCCGTTGTGGCAGGCGCGCATCGAGGCGCGCCTGCCCGACAGCGCCCTGCTGCGCGTCCTCGGCGCCGCCTGGCCGGTGGCCGGCTTCCTGCTCTGCTTCGCGCTGATCGCCAGTCGCGAAGCCGTGCCCTTCCTCTACTTCCAGTTCTGAGGCCGCCGTCATGAGCGCTCCCGCCCTGCCGCCCTCACCCGCACCGCAACCGCCCAGCGCCAGCAGCGTGCGGCTGGCCCCGCTCGCCGGAGTGGTCTTCGCCCTGTTCCTGGCGATCGGCCTGCTGTCCTGCGCCTGGGCGCTGCTCACCGATCGCCTTTCGCTCTGGCCGGAAAGGGTGGATCGCCATGCCCTGCTCGAAGGCGAGATCACCCACCACATCGCCAAGGAACTGGCCAAGGCGCCGTTGCCGGAAGCGGCCGCCCGCCTGGAACGCGGCGCCAGCTGGCTGCTGCTGGGCGACAGCGGACCCCGGGTGCGCCAGGGCTGCCCCGGCTGGCTGTTTCTCGCCGAAGAACTCGAGGTCTCGCGCCAGGCCGCCGCCAATGCCCGGGCCCGCGCCCAGACGGTGATCGAACTGCGCCAGCAGCTGGCCGCCCGGCACATCCAGTTGCTGGTCGCCGTGGTGCCGGACAAGAGTCGCATCGCCGCCGACCAGCTGTGCGGACTGCGACGCCCGGCCGCCTTCGCCAATCGGGTCGCCGACTGGACGCGGATGCTGAGTGCCGCGCGGGTACCGGTGCTCGACCTGACCACGGCGCTCACGCCCCTGGGCAGCGCCGCCTTCCTGCGCACCGATACCCACTGGAACGAGGCCGGTGCCGAGGCCGCGGCCCGCGCCCTGGCGCTGCGCATCCAGGCGCTCCCCTTCCAGGCCAGCCCGGCACGGGCCTTCACTCGCACGCTGCTGGCGCCGGCACCGCGACCCGGTGACCTGGTGCGCCTGGCCGGCCTGGACTGGCTGCCGCCGCGCTTGCAGCCGACCCCCGAGGTGCTGCGCCTGACCCAGGTCGACAGCCGCGCCGCGGCCGGCGCCAGCGATGACCTGTTCGGCGATGGGGACCTGCCCAATGTGGCGCTCATCGGCACCTCCTTCTCGCGCAATTCCAATTTCCTGCCCTTCCTGGAACAGGCCCTGGGCGCCAGCGTCGGGCGTTTCGTCAAGGACGGCGGGCATTTCGCCGGTGCGGCACGGGACTATTTCGCCAGTCCCGCCTTCCGACAAACCCCGCCACAGTTATTGGTCTGGGAAATTCCCGAGCGCGATTTACAATCCCCCGGCCCCGAGGCGTTGCGTCTCGATCCGCGTCCTTGAGGCAACCAAGGCTTTCCCCATGGGTCTGAGGACGCAACCCCCAGCCCCCAGGAAGCCTTTCGATGACGGAACTGCTAGACGGCCTGACCCAGTGGATCAACCAGCACCACCAGTGGCTGGGCGTGGCCATCTTCATCATCTCCTTTCTCGAGTGCCTGGCCCTGGCCGGGCTGGTGGTACCGGGCACGGTGATCCTGTTCGCCGTGGCCGTCGCCGCCGGCAATGGCGCGCTCAATCTCTTCGATACCCTGCTGCTGGGCTTTCTGGGCGGCATCCTTGGCGATGCGGTGTCCTACTTCATCGGCCGCCGCTTCCACGAGGGCATCCGGCGCCTGCCCGGCCTGCGTACCCATCCGGAATGGATCGGCTCGGCCGAGGGCTTCATCCACAGATACGGCGTGGCCAGTCTGCTGGTGGGTCGCTTCATCGGTCCGCTGCGCCCGCTGCTGCCGCTGATCGCCGGCATGCTGGACATGCCCCTGGTCAAATTCGTCAGCGTCAGCCTGGTGGCCGCCGCCGGCTGGTCCATCGCCTACCTCGGCCCGGGCTGGGTGACTGGCGCGGCCTTCCGCCTACCCTTGCCGGAAGGCTTCTGGCAGCAGGCCGGCATCATCCTCGGCGGCATCGCGGCGCTGGTGGCGGTCATCGCCCATGGTGCCTGGCGCGAGCGCGCCGGCACCACCCTGATCAGCGGCGCCCTCTGCCTGGCCGGGCTGCTGGCCCTGCTGTTCGGCTGGCACCACCTGCGCGCCTTCGACGAAGGCCTGATGGCGCTGGTGCAGGAGCATCGCGAGGGCTGGCTCAACCTGGTTGCCGTGGTCATCACCCGCATGGGCGATTTCCGTACCCAGCTGATCCTGGCCGCAGTGCTGATCCTGGTGCTGGCCGCCTTCCGCCAGTGGCGCCCGCTGCTGTTCGCCCTGGGCACCACCCTGGGGACCGCTCTGGCCAACGGCCAGTTGAAGAATCTGCTGGCCCGCGCGCGCCCCGATGTGCTCGCCGAACCCCTGACCACCTACAGCCTGCCCAGCGGCCACAGCTCGGCCTCCTTCGCCTTCTTCCTGACCCTGGGCATCCTCGTCGGCCGCCGCTATGGTCCGCGCGGGCGCCTCGCCTGGCTGGTGATCGCTGCCCTGCCGGCGGTGCTCATCGCCCTCAGCCGCGTCTACCTGGGCGTGCACTGGCCCACCGACATCCTGGCCGGCGCCCTGCTCGCCGGCGGTTTCTGCGGCCTGAGCCTGGCGCTGTTGCAGAAGACCGGCGGCAATCGCCTGGAGCCGATCCCGCCGCGGACCTGGTGGGTGCTGCTGCCCCTGGTCGTACTGGTGCTGGCCTTCGCCGCCGGCTGGGCCCTGCCCGAAGCCATCGAGCGCTATGCGCCCCGGCTGTAAGGCCGCGGCCGAAAAAATCCGCGCCTGGTCCTGCAGTTCCGGTTCGATCGTGGTCTGAACGGCTGGAACTACGGCGGTGGGTGGGGAGACACGATAGATGGCAGCGCAGCTTGCCGACTGGAACGAACTGGACTTTCTCGCCGGCGGTGGCGAGATGGGCGCCCGGCTGCGCAGTCATGACTGGTCGGAATCCCCTCTGGGCCCGCCTTCTCAGTGGCCGCAATCTCTCAGGTCCGCACTGAGCATCTGCCTGAATTCCAGCTTTCCCACCGCCATCTACTGGGGCCCCGACCTGCTGCTGCTCTATAACGATGCCTGGGCGCCAATTCCCGCCGAGCGGCATCCCTGGGCCCTGGGTCGCCCGGCGCAGGAGGTCTGGCAGGACATCTGGCCGGTGGTGGGGCCGCAGTTCGGGCAGGTCCTGAGCAGCGGCCAGGGCTTTTCGGTATTCGACCAGCTGCTGCCGATGCTGCGCCAGGGGGTGGTCACCGAGACCTACTGGAACTACAGCTTCACCCCGATCCGTGGCGAAGGCGGCGAGATCGCCGGGATCTTCAACCAGGGCCACGAGACCACCCAGCGCATCCTCGACGAGCGCCGTCGGGCCGCGGATGCCGCCCGCCAGCGGCGGATGTTCGAGCAGGCGCCCGGCTTCGTCGCCATCGTGCGCGGCCCGGATCACGTCTTCGACTTCGTCAACGTCGCCTACAGCCGCCTGTTCGATGGCCGGCCCCGCGAAGGCCTGACGGTGCGCGAGGTCTTTCCCGAATTGCACAATCAGGGCTACTTCGAGTGGCTCGAACAGGTCTATCGCAGCGGTCGCCGCTTCGTCGCCGAGCACCAGCCCCTGCGCCTGGAAACCGCGGGCGAACCGGTCCGCACCCTGTACCTGGATTTCATCTACGAACCCCTGACCGACGAAACCGGCCAGGTGATCGGCATCTTCTGCCAGGGGCAGGACGTCACCGAAGCCCATCTGGCGCGCGCCGCGCTGGAGGCCAGCGAACGACGCTTCCGCACCGCCCTGGAAATCGAGACGGTGGGCGCCCTCTGCTTCGATGCCGAGGGGCGGCTGATCGATGCCAATGACGCCTTCCTGCGCATGAGCGGCCATGACCGCGAGGACCTGGCCGCCGGACGCATCGCCTGGCCCGCACCGCTACTGCCCCATGCCGACGCTCAGGTGCCGCCCGAGGAGCGCAGCTATCGGCGCCGCGACGGCTCGACTGGCTGGGCGCTGGTGGCCGCCAAGCGCCTGCCCGATGGCAGCGCCTTCGAATTCCTGGTCGACATCAGCGACCGCAAGCAGGCCGAGGCCGAGTTGCGCGAGGAAACCCGCACCCTCGAAGCCCTCAAGCGCATCGACACGGAGTTGGCCAGCCAGCTGGATCTCGCGCACCTGGTGCAGACCGTGACCGATGCCGGGGTGGAGTTGACGGGCGCGGAATTCGGCGCCTACTTTCATCAACGCCATGAAGAAGGTGGCGGACGCCTGCAGCGCTTCACCCTGTCCGGCGTCGAGCGGGACCTTTTCGAGCAGATCGGAGAATCCGCCGCCACTGCCCTGTTCGTCACCACCCTGGGCAGCGCGGGCGTGGTCCGCAGCGATGACTTGGCGAACGATCTCCAGTTCGACCACGCCCTGGCGCCGCAAGGCTGCCACGCGGGCCGGCTGCCGGTGCGCAGCTATCTGGCCGTCGCGGTGGTGGCCCGCAGCGGCACGGTGCTGGGCGGGCTGGGCTTCGGCCATCCCGAACCGGGGCGCTTCAACGCCCGCCACGAACGTCTGATGGTTGCCCTGGCCGCTCGCGCGGCCATCGCCATCGAGCAGGCCCAGCTGTTCCAGGCGGTGCGGACCGCCAATGAGACCCTCGAACAGCGGGTCATCGAGCGCACCGCCGAGCTGACCCAGGCGCAGCAGGCGCTGCACCAGGCGCAGAAGATGGAAGCCATCGGCCAGTTGACCGGCGGCATCGCCCACGACTTCAACAACCTGCTGGCCGGCATCATCGGCAGCCTGGAGCTGATCGAGCGCCGCCTGCAGCAGCACCGGACCGACCAGCTCGACCGGCTGCTCGGTGGCGCCCAGGCCTATGCTGCGCGCGCGGCCTCCCTGACCCAGCGGCTGCTGGCCTTTTCCCGGCGGCAGACCCTGGAACCCAAACCCACCGACGTCAACGAGCTGATGCTGGCCATGGAAGAGCTGATCCGCCGCAGCGTCGGCCCGGCGATCGAGGTGCAGGCCGAGCCGACTGAGCCGCTCTGGTCGACGGTGATCGATGCCGTGCAACTGGAAAGCGCCCTGCTCAACCTGGCGATCAACGCCCGGGACGCCATGCCCCAGGGCGGCCAGCTGCGGCTGTCCACGGCCAATCTGCCGGAGGATGCGCCGGAGCGACCGGAGGACCTGCCAGCAGGCGATTACGTGAGAGTCAAGGTGAGCGACACCGGGACCGGCATCGCGCCGGAGATCCTGGAGCGGATCTTCGATCCCTTCTTTACCACCAAGCCGCCGGGTCAGGGCACCGGACTGGGCCTGTCGATGGTGCACGGCTTCGTGCACCAGTCGGGTGGCCAGATCCAGGTCGACACTACGCCGGGCGTGGGCACCTGCATCTCGCTCTATCTGCCACGGGCACCGGAGGACGACGCCCGCACGTCCTGAGCGGCGCCCGGCGGCGCCCGGCGGCGCCGCTCGGTCGACCTCAGAGGCCGGCGCCATGGGGCGTGGTGCCGCCCTTCATCTGCGATTGCAGGTAGTTCTGCAGACCGATCTTGTCGATCAGGCCCAGCTGCTGCTCCAGCCAGTAGGCGTGGTCTTCCTCGGTGTCTTCCAGCTGCACCACCAGGATCTCGCGGGTCACGAAGTCCTTGTGCTGATTGCACAGGGCCACGCCCTGGGCCAGGGCTTCGCGTACCTCGTACTCCAGCGCCAGGTCCGCGCGCAGCATCTCCGGTACGGTCTGGCCGACGGTGATGGCGTTGGGACGCATGTCCGGCGTGCCCTCGAGGAAGAGGATGCGGCGCAGCAGGGCATCGGCGTGCTGGGTTTCCTCTTCCATCTCGTGGCCGATCCGCTCGTACAGGCGCATCAGGCCCCAGTCCTCGTACATCCGCGAGTGGATGAAGTACTGGTCGCGCGCCGCCAGCTCGCCGCGCAGCAGCTGGTTGAGGTAGTTGATGACGTCCGGATGGCCTTGCATGAAAAGAGTCCTGTGCTGTTCAGTGCCCAGTTTAGCGCGCTGGCGCCCGGAGGACGCCGTTCATCGCCCGACCACTGGGGCCGTTCGTCTCATCGCAGCGCTAATCGTTCTACTTAACGATCAGCTTAGCCAGGGCGGCGGCGGTTCTTCGCGCACGCTGGGCTCGTCCTGCTCGCGCCGTGCGGCCTGGCGACGCTCCTCGTCGCGCCGGGCGGCCTCGATCTCGCGCATCACCGCATGGACGTCGGCCTGGCCTTCGCGTTCGACGAATTCGCCGGTCAGGCGGGTATTGGCGAACAGCTCGCCCTTCTCGAACAGCGCCCACATCTCCGGCGCATAGCGGGTCTTGCGCAATTCCGGGGCGAAGCGACCGAAATACAGCGCCATGTTCTCCACGTCCCGCGCCAGCAGGCGGAAGGCGTGGTTGTTGCCGGCGGCGTCCACCGCCTGGGGCAGGTCTATGATCACCGGGCCGTCCTCGGCCAGCAGCACGTTGAATTCGGAGAGGTCGCCGTGGACCAGGCCAGCGCAGAGCATGCGCACGATCTGGCCGATCATCAGCTCGTGGTAGCGCAGCGCTTCCTCGGCGGTGAGGGTCACGTCGTTGAGCCGCGGCGCGGCCTCGCCATTGCCGTCGGTGACCAGATCCATCAGCAGCACGCCATCGAGGAAGTCATGGGGCTTGGGCACCCGCACCCCGGCATCGGCCAGGCGATAGAGCGCCGTCACCTCGGCGTTCTGCCAGTTGTCCTCGCGCTCGCGGCGACCGAACTTGGAGCCCTTGGCCATGGCGCGGTTTTCCCGACTGCCACGCACCTTGCGCCCCTCCTGATACTCGGCGGCCTGGCGGAAGCTGCGCTTGTCGGCCTCCTTGTAGACCTTGGCGCAACGTACCTGGCTGCCGCAGCGCACCACGTAGACCGCCGCTTCCTTGCCACTCATCAGGGGCCGTATCACCTCATCGACCAAGCCGTCCTCGATCAGCGGCTCGATGCGTTTGGGAGTTTTCATCGCCGGTTCCAGCTCCTTCTTGTCGGTCGTCTCAGGGGGACGTGTGAGGCAAGTTTCAAGCCAGACGCCGAGAAAGGGAAGTCGGCGTCGCCCCTGAGCGTGCGACTCATCGAAGCGGACAAGATTCCTCAGCCGTGACCGGTTGCATCGTCAGCCGCCGAAGAAGGCCAGGAACCGCCGCCACTCGGCCTGGGCCTCGGCCAGCTCCACCGGGGCGAAGCGCACCTCGTGATGGGCCGGGCACTGGGCCAGGCGCGCCAGGTCCAGCGGGTGGATGAAGCCCAGCAGCGGATAGCCGCCCATGGTCTGGCGATCGGCCATGAGCACGATGGGCTGGCCATCGGGCGGCACCTGGATGGCACCGGTCACCACGCCCAGCGACCACTGGCGACGCGGGGGCGCCAGGGGCACCTCGCCGGCCAGGCGGATGCCCATGCGATCGGACTGCGGGCTGATGCGCCAGGGCTGGGTGCAGAGCGCCTGCTGCTGCGCCGGTCCGAAGGCCTCGGCGTCGCCACCGAGGATCACCCGCAGGGTCGGCACCTCACGATAGTCCGGCACGAAGCGCGCGGCCGGACCGCAGCCGTGGGCATGCAGCGCGCTCACCGCCGCGCAGCCCAGCCGCTGTCCGGCCGCCAGCGGCGCGCCCTGGCCTTCCAGCCCGCCCAGGCCTTCGCGTCGGTTGCTGGCCACGCTCCCCAGGGTCGCCGGCGCCTGGAAGCCGCCACCGGCGGCGGCCAGGTAGGCGCGCTGTCCGGACTGGGCGAAGCCCAGGCGCAAGCGCGCGCCAGCCCTTACCGGAAAACACGACCAGGCCGGCAGGGGCTCGCCATCCAGGCGGGCGTCCAGCGGCGCACCGGTCAGCGCCAGCCAGGTATCGGTCTCGATCTCGAATTCGGCGCCGCCCAGGGCGATCTCCAGCAGCGGCGCCGCGACCGGATTGCCCACCAGGCGATTGGCCCAGCGCGCGGCATGGCCGTCCATGGGCCCCGAGGGCGCTACCCCCAGGTGTTGCCAGCCCTGGCGCCCCAGATCCTGCAGCAGGGTAAGGGGACCGGGTTTGATGACCTGCAGTCCGCTCATGGCTGACCTCCCTGGGCGCGAAAGGCCGCTTCGTCGACGGGTACGAAACGCACCCGATCACCGGGTGCCAGCAGGCACGGCGGCTCGGCCCGGGCATCGAAGACCGTCCACAGGCAGCGACCGATGAGATTCCAGCCGCCTGGCGAGGCCTGGGGATAGACGGCGGTCTGGCGCTCGGCGATGGCCAGGCTGCCGGCGGGTACGTGGGTCCGCGGCGTGCTGCGCCGGGGCAGCGCCAGGCGTTCGTCCAGTTCGCCAAGAAAGGCGAAGCCCGGCATGAAGCCGATGGCGCCCACCTGATAGTCACGACCGCTGTGCAGAGTGATGACCTCGCCCTCGCTCAGGCTACAGCGCTCGGCCACCTCGGCCAGATCGGGGCCGGCATAGAGCGTCGGCACCTGGTGCAGGCGCCCACCCTCGCCCGCCGGCGCGGCGCCCGGCCAGTCGGCCAGCAGGGGGTCGAGGCCGGCCTGTAGCTCGGCCAGGGTCAGTTGCAGGGGATCGTAGTGCACCAGCAGGCTGGTCCAGCCCGCCACCAGATCGGTCACCGCCGGGCCGAAGCGCTGGCGAATCCGCTCGCCCAGGCGGGCGATGCGCGGCGGCAGCGCGGCATCGGGATGCTCGGCCAGTTCGAGCAGCAGCGCCGCAACGCCAAAAGGCTTGCAGACGATCATAGGGCGTCCAGGGCGGCGCGCAGCCGCCGTAGTACCGCCAGGGATTCGGCGTTATCACCATGCACGCAGAGGCTGTCGGCCTGCAGCCGCATGGGCTGGCCATCGAAACCGGGAAAGTCTTCGCCGCGGGCGATGGCGACGGCCTGGGCGAGGATGCGTTCGGGGTCGTGATGGACGGCCCCGACCTGGCCACGCGGAGCCAGGGAGCCGTCGGCCAGATAGGCGCGATCGGCGAAGGCTTCCAGCAGCAGCGGCACCCCGGCGGCTTCGGCCAGCCGGCGCTCGCGATCATTGTCGGCCTTGGCCAGCACCATCAGCGGCAGTCCCTGGCGATAGCGGGCGCAGGCGGAGAGCGCGGCGCTCAGCAGGGCATCGTCCTTGACCAGGGCGTTGTAGAGGGCGCCATGGGGCTTCACGTACTCGACGCGCACGCCTGCGGCGCGGCAGAAGGCGTCTAGGGCGCCGATCTGGTAGAGGATCATGGCTTCCACCTCAGGCGGGGTGCAGGCCATGGGTCGCCGACCGAAGCCCACCAGATCGGGATAGGCCGGATGGGCGCCGATCTGCACGCCGTTGGCCACCGCCAGGGTCACGGCTTGCTGCATGGTCAGGGGATCGGCGGCATGGAAGCCGCAGGCCAGGTTGGCCTGATCGACCAGGGGAATGGCATGGGCGTCGTCACCCATGGACCAGGCACCGTAGCTTTCACCGGAATCGCAATTGAGCAGCAGGCGAGCGGGCATGACAGGATCCTCTGAGAAGGTAGCTCGAGTGTCGGAAAGCCGGAGCGCCGCTGTCCAACAAAAGATTCCGGGCGCTGGCGATAAGAAGCTGTTGAAACACCTTGGCTAGACCAGCACCGGCAAGGCGCGCTCCGGCCCCAGCCGCGTGCACCAGTCGGCCACCACCGTCTGGCTCAGGGCCACCACCGCCTCGCTCAGCGCCAGGCCGGCGCCGCCATGCCAGCTGGCCTGGACATCGAAGGGCGGCGGGCCGGCCAGCGGCAGGGGCATGAGACTGCCGCGGGCCAATTCCTCGATCACCAGGGCCGGCGGCAGGGCGCCGATACCGAAGCCCTCGCCCATCAGCTTGATGATGGCCGCCACCGAGTTGATGCAACAGACCCGCGGTTCGGCGATGCCCTCGCGCTGGAGCAGGCCGAGGATGTCCTGGTGCGGGCGGGAATGGCGGGAAAAGGTGATCAGCCGTTCGCCCGCCAGTTCGGCCAGATTTGCGTAGGGCCGCGCCAGGTGGCTGTCGCTGGCCACCAGCCAGCGCACCGGATAGCTGGCCAGGTGCAGATTGCGGATGCCCTCGGCGCGCAGGAGATCGGTCTGGAAGATCAGGTCGAGCTGCCCCCGCGCCAGCTGCTCGGCCAGATTCAGCGCCGTGTCCGCGGTCAATTCCAGCTCGATGGCCGGATAGGTCTGGGTGACCGCGGCGATCAGTTGGTCCAGCCAGCTGTGGATCACCGTATCCATCACCCCGATGCGCAGGCGGCCCTCCAGGGTCTGGCCATGGCCCAGGGCCTCGTGCAGCTCGCGCTGGGTGGCCAGCATCCGTTCGGCGTAGCCCAGTACCCGATGGCCCTCGGCGGTCAGGCTCACGCCGCGGGAGTCGCGCAGGAACAGTTGCACGCCCAGTTCGCTCTCCAGCACGGCGATGCGACTGGAAATGGCCGCCTGGGTGGTGGACAGCTTTTCCGCCGTCAGGCGGAAACTGCCCAGGCGGGCGACCCAGACGAAGGTATCGAGAAAGCGCAGATTCATGGGGACCTCGACAAGGCTACCCCGCCACTTTACCCCCACCGGCGAGCTTGTCTGCCCCGCTTTTCCCTATCGGCGGCGAACAGTTTTATTTGCTGGACGCCAGCTCCGCCGGCGGCGAAAGATGCCAGCCGGCGTTATGCCAAGTGACGTCTGACAACAATAACGAGCGGTGCCGCGGGCACTGCCTGGATCAGCCGAAGCCGCCCGCGGCTTCCTACCGTCCGCCGCACCGTCTGCCCGGAGCGCGGTGGACCCGCTGGAGACATCCACCTATGCAAACCACCGTCAACCTCTGGCCGCTGCTGGGCGTGCTGGTCATCGTGGTCGGCTTCGTGCTGAGGTTCAATCCGCTGCTGGTCGTCGCCCTGGCCGCCGTGGCCACCGGGATCGCCGCCCAGTTCAGCCCCGAGGCGCTGCTCGCCGCCATCGGCACCGGCTTCATCAAGGCGCGCGCCCTGCCGCTGATCATCCTGCTGCCGCTGGCGGTGATCGGCCTGCTCGAACGCCACGGCCTGCGCCTGCATGCGCAGAACTGGATCGCCCGCTTTCGCAACGCCACCGTCGGCCGCCTGCTGATCTTCTACCTCTTCGTCCGCGAGACCACCGCCGCCCTGGGGCTGACCAGCCTCGGCGGCCATCCGCAGATGGTCCGTCCGCTACTGGCGCCCATGGCCGAAGGCACCGCCGAAAAACTCCATGGCCGCCTGCCCGAGGCCCTGCGCCAGCGGCTGCTGGCCTTTTGCGCTGCCACCGACAATGTCGGCCTGTTCTTTGGCGAGGACATCTTCGTCGCCTTTGGCGCCATCGCCCTGATGCACACCTTCCTGCTCGGCGCCGGACTCGATGTCGAACCCCTGCACATCGCCCTCTGGGGCATTCCCACGGCGCTCTGCGCCTTCTTCATCCACGCCCTGCGCCTGCACCGCTTCGATCGCCAGCTCTATCGCGAGCTGACCGCGAACCGGGAGGTGCGGCCATGATCCTGTCGATCCAGTACCTGTTCTGGCTGGCCGGCGCCATCCTGGCGCTGACCGCGGTCATGACTCTGGCCGATCGTCAGCACCCCAAGCGCTGGACCAGCGGCCTGTTCTGGGGCCTGTTCAGCCTGGTCTTCCTGATCGGCGATCGCCTGCCACCCGCCTGGGTGGGCGCCGGGGTGCTGCTGATGGCGGTGCTCGCCGGCTGCGGTGCGGTGGGCAGCGGTCATCACGCCAGTCGTCCTGAACGCGAGACCCGTGCCAGCGCCGGCCGCCTGGGCAATCGCCTGTTCATTCCGGCACTGGCCATTCCCGTGGTGACGGTGATCGGCAGCGTCCTGCTTAAGGATGTGCAGATCGCCGGCCTGCCGCTGCTCGACCCGAAGAACGTCACCTTCGTCTCCCTCGGCCTGGGCGCCCTGGTGGCCCTGGCGCTGGCCTGCTGGCTGACCCGCGACACCCCGATCCAGGCGATGCGCGAATCGCGGCGCCTGACCGATGCCCTGGGCTGGTCGCTGGTGCTGCCCCAGGCCCTGGCCATGCTCGGCCTGGTCTTTACCGACGCCGGCGTCGGCAAGGCGGTGGCGCACCTGGCCACCGCCTACGTGGCCCTCGACCTGCGCCTGGTGGCGGTGGTGGTCTATGTGGTGGGCATGGCCGCCTT
Organism: Pseudomonas oryzihabitans NBRC 102199; assembly: GCF_000730625.1. Lineage (GTDB taxonomy): Bacteria > Pseudomonadota > Gammaproteobacteria > Pseudomonadales > Pseudomonadaceae > Chryseomonas > Chryseomonas oryzihabitans. The sequence continues at coordinate 107,847 of NZ_BBIT01000010.1, forward strand.
CACCGTCATCATGGGCAACGGCTTCGCCGCCTTCCCGGTGATGACCGGCGGCATCGGCGTGCCGGTGCTGGTGGGCGTCTACCACGCCGATCCGGCGGTGATGGCCGCCATCGGCATGTTCTCCGGCTACTGCGGCACCCTGATGACGCCCATGGCGGCCAACTTCAACATCGTGCCGGCGGCCCTGCTGGAGCTGGACGACAAGAATGCCGTGATCAAGGCCCAGGTCCCCACCGCCCTGGCGGTGCTGGCCTGCAACGTGGTGCTGCTCTATCTGCTGATGTGAGGTATCCCATGACCCTGTTGCTCACCGGCTTCGCGCCCTTTGGCGGCGAGACCCTCAACCCCTCCTGGGAAGCCGTGCGCCGGCTGGATGGCGAGTGCCTCGGCGATCTGCCGGTGGTCGCGGCGCAGCTGCCGACCGAATTCGGCACCGCGCTCCGGGTGCTGGATGAGCTGCTCGAGCGCCATCGCCCGACCCTGGTGGTGGCGGTCGGCCAGGCCGGCGGGCGGGCCGAGCTGTCGCTGGAGCGCATCGCCATCAACGTCGACGACGCCCGCATCCCCGACAACGCCGGACGCCAGCCCATCGACGAGCCGGTGGTGGCCGATGGCCCGGCGGCCTATTTCAGCACCCTGCCGATCAAGGCCATGACCCGGGTCCTGCGCGACGCCGGCATTCCCGCGGCGGTGTCCCAGACCGCCGGTACCTTCGTCTGCAACCACGTCTTCTACGGCCTGCAGCATCGCCTGCAGGGCAGCGGGGTACGCGGCGGCTTCATCCATATCCCCTATCTGCCGGCCCAGGCCGCCGCTCAGCCCGGCGCGCCGTCCATGGCCCTGGAGACCCTGATCGCCGGTCTGCGCCTGGCGCTCACCTGCGCGGCGACCACCCGGGCGGACCTGCGCGAAGGCGGCGGCCAACTGGACTGATCCCCGCAGGCGCTGCGGCGGAGGACCACCCGGGCCGGCTGGCCTACAATGCCCCCTCCGCCGCCGCTGCGATTAGCCCATGTCCACCCTGCTTGCCGACTGGCGTCACCCCCTGCTGCACCGCCGCGTCTGGGCCCTGGCCGCGCCGATGATCCTGTCCAATCTCAGCGTGCCGCTGGTGACCCTGGTCGACAGCGCCATCGCCGGTCATCTGCCCGAAGCCCGTCAGCTCGCCGCGGTGGCCATGGGCGGCGCCTTCTACACCGCCCTGCTGGGCATCCTCGGCTTCCTGCGCATGGGCACCACCGGCTTCGCCGCCCAGGCCAGCGGCCGCCGCGACGGCGCCGCTCTGCGCCAGATCCTCCTGCAGGCCGGCCTGCTCGGGCTGGGTCTGTCGCTGCTCCTGCTGCTGGCCGCCAGCCTGGCGCTGGAACCGCTGCTTGCCTGGCTCGGCCTGGATCCCGCCTTCGCCGACCTGGCCGCGCGCTTCCTGCACCTGCGCCTGCTCGGCCTGCCCGCGGCGCTGCTCAGCTACGCGGTAATCGGCTGGCTGCTCGGCACCCAGGATGCGCGCACGCCGCTGGTGCTGCTGCTCACCACCAATGCCCTGAACCTGCTGCTGGTAACCGGCTTCGTGCTGGGTCTCGGCGCCGGGGTGCAAGGCATCGCCCTGGCCTCGGTGCTGGCGGAATGGAGCGGCATGCTGCTCGGCCTCTGGCTGGTGCTGCGCCGCCTGCGGCTGTGGCCCGGCCGGATCGATCGCCCGGCGCTGCGCCGCCTCGCCAGCTGGCGGCCGCTGCTGGCGGTCAATCGCGACATCTTCATCCGCTCCCTGGCGCTGCAGGCGGTGTTCCTGCTGTTCGCCGCCCAGGGCGCCCAGCTGGGCGAGACCACGGTGGCGGTCAACGCCCTGCTGCTCAATGGCCTGCTGGTCACCGCCTTCGCCCTCGACGGCCTCGCCCATGCGGTGGAGGCCCTGGCCGGCCATGCCCTGGGCGCCCACGAGGGCGCCACCCTGCGCCGGGTGCTGGTGATCGCCGGTGGCTGGTCACTGCTGGCCAGCCTCGGCTTCGCCCTGGCCTTCGCCCTCGGCGGCGATCTGTTCATCGCCCTGCAGAGCGACATCGTCGCGGTACGCGAGGCGGCTCACGCCTACCTGCCCTATCTGGCCGTGCTGCCGCTGATCGCCATGGTCAGCTACCTGCTGGACGGCCTCTTCATCGGCGCCACCCGCGCCCGGGAGATGCGCAACTCGATGCTGCTGGCCCTGTTGCTGGCGCTGCCGCTCGGCTGGCTGCTGCGCGGCCTCGGTAACCACGGCCTGTGGCTGGCCTTTCTTGCCTTCATGGCGCTGCGCGGCCTGATCTCCGCCCTGCTCGCCTGGCGCCTGGCCCACCGCGAAGGCTGGCTCAGCGACGACGGCAGCGCCTGACGCTGCGGAACCGCCGGGTCGGCGCCCCCCTCAAAGTCGGACATCCCCTGCCGAGAGCGCTGCCATGAGCGAAGACACCCGCGATCAGGAACCCCTGGACACCCCCGCCGACGGCGACGACGTCCCCGAGCACCAGAAGCCGGAAAATCTGGAAAAGCTCAAGGATTACGGCAAGGACCAGATTCCGCCCGGCATCGCCTGACGCCAACCCTGAACCTCTCGACAAAAGCCGTCGACAGCGGTGGCAAAGCCCCGGCGGAGCTCTTAGCATCCGTCGGGTTGAGTGGGCCCAAGGGCCTTCGTGAAGGGAATCCGGATCACCATGACCGCCAGGTCCTACCTGTCGCCTCTGCGCGCGCCCCTGTTGGCGCTACTGGCGCTTGTCCCGGCGCTGGCTCAGGCCGTCGACGGCTACGCCGGGATCGCCTTCGGCACCGAGCAGAAAGCCTTTCTGGCGAGAAAGCTCTGCACCTTCCAGCCGCGCAAGATCGACGTCGTTGGCGTCGAGTATTTCGAATGCACCGACCTGACCTTCGCCGGTGAAAAGGTCGAGGCCGGCGCCTTCTTCATCGATGGCCGCTTCCTGCGCCTGTCCATCGTCACGCCCCTGGCGCAGTCCTTCCTGATCGCCGAAGGCCTCACCCAGAAATACGGCAAGCCCTCTTCCCAGTCGTCGGCCGCCGCCTTCGAGCGCCTGACCCAGGACGACGACGCCCAGGCCTATCTGGCCTTCGACCACGACACCGTCGTCTACAAGTTCAGCGCCCAGGCGGCACGCAAGAAGCAGGTCCTGCTGATCTATACCTCGCCGCGCTACGAGCCCCTGCTCAAGGAGAAGCAGCTGCAGTTCGTCAAAGACTCTCTCTAAACATCCGGTTACAGCTCGTCGGACAATTGGGCCTTTGGCCATCAAAGTGTTGCCCCGTTCACGTATGGCCGGAAACAAGCCATGAACAATGGCAGATAGCCACGGTCAGAACGCGGGCAAGGAGCCCCTTCCTGTAACCGGCTACTTACGGACGTCGTTCCTTCGGGAGTCCTACCATGACCGAACCTGTCGCAACGCGCGCCCTGGCGCCGCAGCGTTCCCGCTTTCGTTTGCCCCAGTGCTTTGGCTTCAGCTGCACAGGTTCTCTTTTGAAAAGGATCATTCAATGAACACTCGCAATCTCTGGGTCGACTATGCCAAGGCCATAGGCATCGTGCTGGTCGTCTACGGCCATGTCGTCCGCGGCCTGCTCAACGCCGGCATCCTGCAGGACGCCGAATTCCACGGCCTGGTGGACAGCGTCATCTACAGCTTCCACATGCCGCTGTTCTTCTTCCTGTCCGGCCTGTTCTTCTACAGCTCCTTCATCAAGCGCGGCACCGGCGGCCTGCTGGTGAACAAGATCGACACCATCGTCTATCCCTTCCTGGTCTGGTCGCTGCTGCAGGGCTCGGTGGAGGCGCTGATGTCGCGCTACACCAATGGCGGCGTCAGCTTCAGCGAAGTCCTGACGGTCTGGGAGCCACGCCAGCAGTTCTGGTTCCTCTATGCGCTGTTCCTGGTGTTCTGCCTGGCCATGCTCGCCTATCGCTGGGCCAAGCCGCTGGCCTTCTTCGCCGTGTTCGCCTTTGGCGCCCTGGTCTATCTGTTCCAGAACGCCGGCCCGGAAGACTTCTTCTTCACCTTTACCGCGCAGAACTTCGTGTTCTTCGCCTTCGGCGTCTGGTTCAACAACTTCAAGCAGGCCATCGAGGAACAGGCCGGTCGCGTGATGCTGGGTTCGGGTCTGCTGTTCGTGGTGCTCGAATACTGGTTCCACGGCCTGCTGGGCCTGGTCTACACCGATCGTGGCCTGGCCACCCTGGTGCTGGCGCTGAACGGCATCGTCTTCGTCAGCAGCCTCTGCATGGTGCTGGCGCAGCGGCCGCTGCAATGGGTGCTGACCCTGGGCGCGCTGTCGATGCCCATCTACGTGATGCACGTGCTCAGCGGCAGTGGCGCCCGCATCGTCCTGAGCAAGGGCCTGCACATCAACGACGGCCTGCTGCACATCGTCGCCGGTTGCGCCTTCGGCATCCTGGTGCCGGTGGCCATCGCCAAGCTGCTGGAAGCCCGCGGCATCAACGGTCTGTTCGAGGCGCCGGCGTGGATCTCCGCCCGGCGGTGGCTTCGGCCCAAAGCAGAAACCCCCCGCCCCGCCGTCTAAATGACGACACCGGCCAGGGCGCCCTGCGCGCCCTGGCCGGCGCGGCAGAGCTTTCGGATCACCGCGCAAGAGCCAATAAAAAAACCCGCTGCCAGTCACCTGGCAGCGGGTTTTTTGTTGGCTGCAGCCCTGGGGCTTCAGCCGGTCACGCGAATCACTGGCTGGCCAGTACCTGGCCGTTCTTCACTTCCAGTTGCTTGCCCGGCTCGTGGTCCATGCGGACCTGGCCGATCTTGCCATCCAGCAGGTATTTGACGTCATAGCCGACCACCTTGTCGCTGCTGTCGTTGACCGTGCTGCAGCGGGTCTGGGTGGTGGTGTAGGTGTCGCGGTTCTGCATGTATTCCTGACCCTTGTTGCCGGCGTAACCACCGCCCACGGCACCGGCGATGGTCGCCAGGGTCTTGCCGCTGCCGTTGCCGACCTGGTTGCCCAGCAGACCGCCGACGACCGCGCCTACGGCGGTCCCGGCGATCTGGTGTTGGTCCTGAACAGGCCGCCGATGCGTCACCGCGACCTCCTTGCAGACCTCGCGCGGGGTCTTGACCGTTTCCTTGACCGGCTGGACGGCGACGACCTCGGCGTACTGAGGCCCGCGGTCGACGAAACTGTACGCCACGGCGCCACCAGCGGTGGCGACGATGGCTCCCAGAACCGTACCTACGAGCATCGACTTGTTCACTACAACCTCCTGACTACTCTGTCATAGCGGGCACCTGGCCCTTTGCCATGCCTGGGACATCAGGGACGGTCGTCGAGTTCCTTGGCTTGCGGGGGAATCAGGTCCTCGCTCTTCAGGTCCAGCCAGATCAGCACCACGTTGGCGATATAGATCGACGAGTAGGTACCGGCCAGCACGCCGATGAACAGCGCCAGGGAGAAGCCGAACAGGTTGTCGCCGCCAAAGAACAGCAGCGCCGCCACGGCCAGCAGGGTCGAGATCGAGGTGGCCAGGGTGCGCAGCAGGGTCTGGGTGGTCGAGACGTTGATGTTCTCGATCAGACTGGCCTTGCGCAGTACCCGGAAGTTCTCCCGCACCCGGTCGAACACCACGATGGTGTCGTTGAGCGAGTAGCCGATGATGGCCAGGACCGCCGCCAGCACCGTCAGGTCGAAGGTGATCTGGAAGAACGACAGCAGGCCCAGGGTCACCACCACGTCGTGCACCAGCGAAATGATCGCGCCCACGGCGAACTTCCACTGGAAGCGGAAGGCCACGTAGACCAGCACGCTACCCAGGGCCAGCAGCATGCCCAGGCCGCCCTGGTCACGCAGTTCCTCGCCCACCTGCGGACCGACGAACTCGGTACGGGTCAGGGAGAAGCGCTCGGTGCTCGCCTTCTGCAACGCGCTGGTCACCTGCTGGCCCAGCTGCGGGTTGTCACCCGGCATCCGGACCAGGACATCGGTGGTGGCGCCGAAGCTCTGCACCACCGCCTCCTCGAAGCCGGCGCCCTGCAACTCCTGACGGATCTTGCCGAGGTCGGCGGGCTGCTCGTAGCGCAGCTCGATCAGGGTACCGCCGGTGAAATCCAGGCCGAAGTTCAGCCCCTTGTAGAACCAGCTGAACAGCGCCAGAACGGTCAGGAGCGCGGTGATGGCGAACGCGATATTGCGTACGCCCATGAAGTTGATGGTCTTTTTCATCGCCGCGTCCTCAAATCCACAGCTTCTTGACGTTCCGGCCGCCATAAATCAGGTTGACCATGGCACGGGTCACGAAGATGGCGGTGAACAGGGAGGTGAAGATACCCAGCGACATGGTCACGGCGAAGCCCTTGACCGGCCCGGTGCCCATGGCGAACAGGATGGCGCCCACCAGCAGGGTCGTCAGGTTGGAGTCCAGGATCGCCGTGAAGGCGCGACTGAAGCCCTCATGGATGGCGCGCTGGATCGGCATGCCGTTGGCGATCTCTTCGCGGATCCGCGAGAAGATCAGCACGTTGGCGTCCACCGCCTGACCCATGGTCAGGACGATACCGGCGATGCCCGGCAGGGTCAGGGTGGCATGCAGGATGGACATCAAGGCCATCAGCAGCACCATGTTGAAGCCCAGGGCGATGGTAGCCAGCAGGCCGAAGAAGCGGTAGATGGCGATCAGGAACAGCGAGACGAAGACCATGCCCCACAGCGAGGCATCGATACCCTTCTCGATGTTGTCGGCACCCAGGCTCGGGCCGAGGGTACGCTCCTCGGCGAAGTACATGGGTGCGGCCAGGCCACCGGCACGCAGCAGCAGCGCCAGTTCCGAGGCCTCGCCCGAGCCGTTCAGGCCGGTGATGCGGAAGCTGTTGCCCAGGGCCGACTGAATGGTCGCCAGGCTGATGATGCGCCGCTCCTCCTCGAAGCCGGGCACCGCCACTTCCTTCTGTACGCCGTCCACGGTCTGGGTGGTGTAGCGGGTGACCGGGCGCTGCTCGATGAACACCACGGCCATGCTGCGGCCGACGTTGCTGCGGGTGGCGCGGTTGATCAGATCGCCGCCATGGCCATCCAGGCGGATGTTGACCTGGGGCCGGCCGTTCTCGTCGAAGCTGGCCGAGGCGTCGGTGACCTGGTCACCGGTGATGATGACGTTACGCTCCAGCGGTACCGCCGGACGACCAGGCTCGCGGAATTCGAAGCTCTCGGTGGAGGCGCGCGGGGTGTCCGCGGTGGCGGCCAGGCGGAATTCCAGGTTGGCGGTCTTGCCGAGGATGCGTTTGGCTTCGGCGGTGTCCTGCACGCCCGGCAGCTCGACCACGATGCGGTCGGCGCCCTGGCGCTGCACCAGCGGCTCGGCCACGCCCAGTTCGTTGACCCGGTTGCGCACCGTGGTCAGGTTCTGGGTGACGGCATAGTTGCGGATCTCGCGCAGCTTGGCCTCGGTCAGCTGCAGACGCAGCACCTGCAGGTCACCACGGGTGTCGGTGGTCAGCTCGAAATCGGTGTAGTTCTTGCGGATCAGGCTCTGCGCCTGCTGCAGATCGGCGGCATCGGTGAAGCCCAGCTGCAGGGCGCCGTTCTGGTCGGGCATGCTGCGATAGCGCACCTTCTCGCGACGCAGCAGAGTCTTGACCTCGTTGTCATAGACCTTCAGGCGCGCGTCCACGGCCTTGTCCATGTCCACAGCCAGCAGGAAGTGCACACCACCGGACAGGTCCAGGCCCAGCTTCATGGGGCTGGCACCGAGCTTGCGCAGCCACTGCGGGGTGGTGGGCGCCAGGTTCAGGGCGACCACGAAGTCGTCGCCAAGGGTGCGGCGGACCACTTCCTGGGCCGGCAGCTGATCGTCGGCGCGCATCAGGCGGATCAGCACCCGGCTGCCGCTCTCGTTGACGTCGCTGGATTTCACGGCGAGTTGCGCCTGCGCCAGAGCCGCGTTCACCCGCTGCACATCGGCAGGGGTCACCGTGCGTTCGGTGCTGGAAGCGCTGATCTGCAGGGCCGGATCGTCGGGGTACAGATTAGGAACCGAATAGATGACGCCCACGACCAGTACGGCCAGGATCAGCAGGTACTTCCAGAGGGGATATTTGTTGAGCATGACACCGCCCGAGATAAAGGCGGGGCGCCTTGCGCGCCCCGATATTAGCTAGATTGAGGAAGACTCAGAGGGCCTTCAGGGTGCCCTTCGGCAGGGTCGCGGCAATGGCGCCCTTCTGGAACTTGAGCTCGACGTTGTCGGACACTTCCAGCACCACGAACTCGTCGGTGACCTTGTTGATGCGACCGGCGATGCCACCGGTGGTCACCACTTCGTCACCCTTCTGCAGGCCGCCGATCAGGTTCTTGTGATCCTTGGTGCGCTTGGCCTGGGGACGCCAGATCAGGAAATAGAAGATCACCACGAAGCCGATCAGGAAGATGAACTGAATGTATTCACCTCCCGGTGCAGCGTTGGCGGCCGGCGCGGCAGCTTCCTGGGCCTGGGCCGTGGAAATCAGAAAACTCATTGCACTACTCCTTGCAGAGTTGGATGACGGAAAAAGAAGAGATGCCGGGGGTCGCTCGCCGCCGTTCCGACCGCCTCGAGACCCTGCTCACGCCCCCGACGAAGGACGCGCGAGCGCCGTTTCGCCAGGGCGATCGGACAGGGGCTTTCAGCTGTCGAGCGGCGGCGTAGGCAGGCCGCGCCGAGCATAGAAGGCGTCCACAAAGTCGGCCAATTTACCCTCTTGGATAGCCTGGCGCAAACCGGCCATCACGCGCTGGTAATACCGCAGGTTGTGGATCGTATTCAGCATACTCCCCAGCATTTCCCCGCATTTATCCAGATGGTGCAGATAGGCCCGGGAGAAATGTTTGCAGGTGTAACAGTCGCAGGTAGGATCCAGTGGCGTCTCGTCGTGACGGTGCACGGCATTGCGCAGCTTGAGGACACCGGTGTCGATGAACAGGTGGCCGTTGCGGGCATTGCGGGTGGGCATCACGCAGTCGAACATGTCGACGCCACGGCGCACGCCTTCCACCAGGTCTTCCGGCTTGCCCACGCCCATCAGGTAGCGCGGCTTGTCGGCCGGCAGGTGCGGCGGCAGGAAGTCCAGTACCCGGATCATCTCTTCCTTGGGCTCGCCCACCGACAGGCCGCCGATGGCGTAGCCGTCGAAGCCGATGCCTTCCAGGCCCTCCAGGGACCTCAGGCGCAGCTCTTCGTGCATGCCGCCCTGGACGATGCCGAACAGCGCCGAGGGGTTGTCGCCATGGGCTTCGCGGGAGCGCTTGGCCCAGCGCAGCGACAGCTCCATGGAGCGGCGCGCGGTGTCGAAGTCCGCCGGATAAGGGGTGCACTCGTCGAAGATCATCACGATGTCCGAGCCCAGGGCGCGTTGCACCGCCATGGATTCCTCGGGCCCCATGAAGACCTTGGCACCGTCCACCGGCGAGGCGAAGTAGACGCCCTCCTCCTTGATCTTGCGCAGCGCGCCCAGGCTGAACACCTGGAAGCCGCCGGAATCGGTGAGGATCGGTCCCTGCCACTGCATGAAGTCGTGCAGGTCGCCGTGGCGCTGGATCACCTCGGTCCCCGGGCGCAGCCAGAGATGGAAGGTGTTGCCGAGGATGATCTGGGCACCGATGTCGGCGACGCTGTCGGGCAGCATGCCCTTGACCGTGCCGTAGGTACCGACCGGCATGAAGGCCGGGGTCTCGACCACGCCGCGGGGAAAGGTCAGGCGACCGCGACGGGCCTTGCCCTCGGTGGCCAGCAATTCGAAATTCATGAAACTCATATCAGCTCTCCGGGCCCTGGGCCCCGGGATTGCGGGTGATGAACATGGCGTCGCCATAACTGAAGAAGCGATAGCCCTCGGCCACGGCCGTGGCATAGGCGGCCATGGTCTCGCGGTAACCGGCAAAGGCCGACACCAGCATCAGCAGGGTCGACTCGGGCAGGTGGAAGTTGGTCACCAGCGCATCGACCACGTGGAAGGGCCGACCGGGATAGAGAAAGATGTCCGTCTCGCCGGCGAAGGCCTTGAGCTCGCCGTCACGGGCGGCGCTTTCCAGCGAACGCACGCTGGTGGTGCCGACGGCGATCACCCGGCCACCCCGGGCGCGGCAGGCGGCCACGGCATCCACCACGGCCTGGTCGACCTGCAGCCACTCGCGGTGCATGTGGTGGTCTTCGATCCTTTCCACCCGCACCGGCTGGAAGGTGCCGGCACCGACGTGCAGGGTGACGAAGGCGGTCGCCACGCCCTTGGCGCGGATGGCCTCCAGCAGCGGCTCGTCGAAGTGCAGTCCGGCGGTGGGCGCGGCCACGGCGCCGGCATTGCGCGCATAGACGGTCTGGTAGCGCTCGCGATCCTCGGCTTCGTCGGGCCGGTCGATATAGGGCGGCAGCGGCATGTGGCCGACCCGCTCCAGCAGCGGCAGCACCGGCTCGGCGAATTTCAGCTCGAACAGCGCCTCGTGGCGCGCCACCATCTCGGCCTCGGCGCCGCCGTCGATGAGGATGCGGCCGCCCGGTTTGGGCGACTTGCTGGACCGCACATGGGCCAGCACCCGCTCCTCGTCCAGCACCCGCTCCACCAGGATCTCCAGCTTGCCGCCACTGGCCTTCTGGCCGAACAGCCGCGCCGGGATCACCCGGGTGTCGTTGAACACCATCAGGTCGCCGGGCCGCAGATAGCCCAGCAGATCGGCGAAATGGCAATGACTGAGCTCACCGCTGGGGCCGTCGAGCACCAGCAATCGACTGCCGCGGCGCTCGGCCAGCGGATGACGGGCGATGAGGGATTCGGGGAGGTCGAAATGGAAGTCGGCGACGTGCATGGCAGGTAGATCTCGAAAGGCCGCACAGCTTACCGGAAGCGGCCTTTTTCACCAACGCACTTTGGATTGACCGGGCCTGCCCGCGTCCCTATACTCCGCCGCCATTGCCCCGGTGGCGGAACCGGTAGACGCGGCGGATTCAAAATCCGTTTCCGAAAGGAGTGGGAGTTCGAGTCTCCCCCGGGGCACCAAGCTGTACCTTCCAGGCCTTCTCCGTGTTGGCTGGAGGCCGAAGAAACCGCCCCTTGAGGCGGTTTTTTTGTGCCTGGGGCGCCCGGGTTGCGGCCTCGAGACGAGCCTCAGTCCACGATGAATAATCTGGCGCCAATCGCGGTAGAGGATCTGTGGGCCTCGGCATTGTCGGCCACTTGGTAGCTCATGCCAGCGGTCAAGGTGAAGACGCGACCATCGACCAGCTCGGTATCCAATCGACCGTCCAGGCACAGCAGGATGTGCCCCTTGCTGCACCAGTGATCGGCAAGGTAACTCTCACTGTACTCGACCATGCGGACTCGTATTGCCCCAAACTGGCAGGTACGCCAAACAGCCGAGCCGGTCGTTCCCGCATGGACTACAGGTTCGATTGTCGACCAATCAGTGATTCCGAATGGAATGTCGCTCAGTTGCATGACGGCCTCTATCAGGACAGGAGGGGTATGGTACCCGGGCAGCAAGACGGTCAATTCATACAGATTGGCCGAATTTGCGAGATACGCAGCCTTGGAGGGTCTCCACTCGCTGCGCCTTCTGTACCTTTACGAATGCGCCGCCCCGTTGATCAGGCACGCTCTTGATCACCCCACTCCCGCTTTCATCATGAGGAAGGATGCCTGTTGAAGTTGAAATGGATATTGCTTGGCCTCGCACTGCTACTGTCCGGCTGCAGTCACTACAGTGATGCCGGCCCGATCTGCGAGCCGAGTCCGCTGAGCGGTGAGGACTGCCAGAAGCGGCAGCCGGTCGGGAATTACCTGATGGACAAGTATCACGAATGGGAACGCTACCAGTAGGCTCGCATTCTCGATCTGTTTAGCGAGGGCTAGGTATGAGGCGAACCGCACCACTGCTGATCGTCCTGTTGCTTGGACTGCAAGGCTGCGCCGTACAGCAACCGGCCCAGCCAGCCGGTGCAGCGATCGACCTGGATCGCTCGCCCAGCTGGACCCTGCAGGCCCGGTTGCACAGTGCGCTCTATGGCTGCGAATTGCTGGTGCTGCACGGCAACAACGCCCGCCTGGCGGGCGAGCTGGGGCGCTTGGCGGACTTTCGCCAGCGGCTGAACAGCTGCCAGACCCAGGCCGCTGCCGAAGAAAAGCAGGCTACGGGCCAGTTACCCACCGGCCAAGATCGCCTGCTGCGCAATGCGCAGAAGGCCTACCTGGCCGCCTGGCAGCGCTATCTGGCCGGACTCACCATCGATCATCCGGCCGATCTGCAGCAGAAGCAGTCTTATCTTGAGGCGCGGTCAGCGCTGCTCGAGGTGGCGTCAAAACGCCCGGACATCCGCGCCGAGCCCGGCAAACGACCGAATAGCCAGCTGACAACCGGCAGCTGAAACCCGAGGGCAAAGCATGCAATAGTAAGACATCGATACGGACGCGAGATCTTGCGCATGGAAACGCTCTCCCCTCTCTCCCAGGTGGCGGTCAAGGACCTGGAAACGGCCCAGACCCCCGCTCGCTTCTCCACCGCCTTCATCGAGCGCCTGCTCTCGCGTTGCGAGACGCGCATGGACGAGATGGAAGCCTGCCCCGACATGAGCGCGGATCTGCGCCTGATCCACATGCAGAACGTCGATCTGCTGGTGCGTACCGTGGTGGGCGAATGCCGCCATCGGGATCAGATCCGCCGCGTGCAGCGAATCCTGAGCTTCTGCGAAGCCCACGCCGGCTGGCTGCAGCCGCAACCGGTCGTGAGCAAAGGCGCCGCCTAGCGGACAGCGCCGCCGGGCCCTAGCCGGCCCGGCGCAGCAACAGCACCCCGGCCACGGCGCAGAGCAGCGCCGGTGCCAGCACGGCCAGCAGCGGCGAGAAGCCGAACACCAGGCTGGACGGCCCCAGCAGATCCTGGAAGATCCGCAGGGCGAAGCCGATGATCACCCCGGTGAAGATCCGCTGTCCCAGGGTCACCGAGCGCAGCGGGCCGAAGATGAAGGAGATCGCCATCAGCACCAGGGCGGCGGTCACCAGCGGCTGGAAGATCTTCGACCAGAACGCCAGCCAGTAGCTTTTGTTGCTCAGCCCCTGATCGGCCAGGTAGTGGATGTACCACCACAGCCCGGAGATCGACAGCGCGTCCGGCTCCATGATCACGGTGTCGAGCACCTGCGGGGTCAGCTCGACGTTCCAGGTGACCTTGGGCTCCTGGCGCACGCTGGTCTGGCGATTGCCGAAGTCGGTGATGCTGACGTTTTCCAGCTCCCAGTGATCGCCGCGATAGATGCCGCGCTGGGCGAAGCTGGATTGCAGCAGGTGGCGATTGTCGTCGAATTCGTAGCGCGTCACGCCCAGGAGCAGGCCATTGGGCTGCACCGCGTTGACGTGAGTGTATTCGTGTCCCTGACGATGCCAGAGACCGTGGCGCGAACTCTGTGCCTTGCCGGCGCTCTGGGCCAGGGCCCGCCCGCTCTGCGCCAGGTTTTCCGACCAGGGCGCCAGGTACTCGCCGATCAGGATGCCGGCGATGAGCAGCACGAACATCGGCTTCATCACCGCCCAGACGATGCGCCCCAGGGAGACGCCGGCGGCACGCATCACGATCAGCTCGCTGCTGCTGGCCAGGGTTCCCAGGCCGATCAGGCAGCCGATGAGTGCGGCCATTGGCAGCATCTCGTAGGCCCGGCGCGGCGTGGTGAGCAGGACGAACTTGAGCGCCTCGGCCACGCCGTAGTTGTCGTCGAAGTCGCCGAGCTGGTCGATGAAGGCGAACAGCAGGGCCAGACCTACGATCACCCCCAGTACCGCGAGGATGCTGACGAAGACGGTGCGACCTATGTACCAGTCGAGCTTGTTCATGCCGCCACCTCCGGCTTGTGACCGCGCAGACGCGCCTTGAGCGGTTCCCAGAAGGCCAGCAGCAGGCCAAGTACCAGGAACAGCAGGTGCACGCCCCACAGCCCGATGGCCGGCGGCAGGCGGCCCTTGTCCAGGGCGCCACGGGCGGCGATCAGCAGCGACAGATAGGCCATGTACAGCAGGATCGCTGGCAGCAGCTTGAGGAAGCGGCCCTGGCGCGGATTGACCTTGGCCAGGGGCACGGCGATGAGGGTGACGATGAAGACCAGGATCGGCAGCGACAGCCGCCACTGCAGCTCGCCGCGGTACTGCAGGTCGTTGCTGCGCATCAGCTCGCCGGTGGTCACGGCATCACGCTCGCTGATGTCCTCGCTGACCGCGGGCTTGGGCAGGAGCACACCGTAGGTGTCGTACTGCACCGCGCGGTAGTCGGCCTGGCCCGGCACGCCGTCGTAGCGGAAGCCGTTCTGCAGGATCAGGTAGCGACTGCCGTCCGGGTGGATTTCCTGCCGGCCGGTGTCGGCCACCAGCACGCCCACGCCACGGTCCTTGCCGCCGGCGGTGGAGGTGTTGCGCTCGGAGATGAAGACCCCGCCCAGCTGGCTGCGATCCGCCGACAGGCGCTCGGTGTAGGTGACCCGCGAGTTGTCTCTCAGGGACTGGAAGCGACCCGGTTCGAGGGTGTCGAACTCGGTCATGGCATCCTGCTGGTTGAGGATGGTGGTGACCTTCTGCACGCCCAAGGGCGCCAGCGACAGACTCAGCCAGGCGACGATCAGGGCGACCACCGCGGCCGGGGCCATGCTGTAGGCCAGCAGGCGGCGCGGACTCATGCCAGTGGCGGTGAGCACGGTCATCTCGCTGTCCAAGTACAGCCGACCATAGGCCAGCAGGAAGCCGAGAAACAGGCCCAGCGGCAGGATCAGCTGCAGGAAGCCGGGGATGCGATAGGCCATGATGAGCAGCAGCACGCCCGGATCCAGCAGGCCCTGGGCCGCCTGGGCCAGGTACTTGATGAAGCGGCCGCTCATGATGATCACCAGCAGCACGGCACTGACCGCACCGAGGGTGGTGAGAACTTCTCGAGACAGATAGCGGAAGACGATCAAACAGGATTCTCCAGGGTTGTCAGGCTCTGGCGCGAACGCTCACACTAGCTCGGCTGCATGGCTTGCGTTGCAAGGCCCACCCGTTGAAGGCCGATCGCCGGGAAAGGCCCTGGCGAAAGCCCCGCATTATATCCTGCGAACTCATGTGTTTGTCTTGGGGAGCTTCTCCTAATGGAATTCGTCGTCAAAAACGCTCGTCCGGAAACCCTGAAAACCGCCACGCTGGTCGTGGCCGTCGGTGAAGGCGGTGCGCTCGACGCAGCGGCCAGCGCCGTGGACGCCGCCACCTCCGGCGCCCTGAGCGCGGCGGTCAAGCGCGGCGACATCGCCGGCAAGGCCGGCCAGACCCTGCTGCTGACCAATCTGCCCGGCATCAAGGCCGAGCGCGTGCTGCTGGTGGGTAGCGGCGCCAGTGAAGGGCTTTCCGACCGCCAGTACCGCAAGCTGGCCAGCGGCGCCCTGGGCGTGCTCAAGAGCCTGGGCGGCAGCGACGCCGCCATCGTCCTCGGCGATGTGCCGGTCAAGAATCGCGACGGCTATGCCCGCCTGCGCCTGCTGGCCGAGACCCTGGCCGATGGCGACTACGTCTTCGATCGCTTCAAGAGCAAGAAGGCCGAGCCGCGGCCGCTGAAGAAGCTGACCCTGGTCACCACCAAGGCCTCCCAGCCGGAAGCCGAGCGCGCCCTGGCCCATGCCCTGGCGATCACCCACGGCACCGCCTACGCCAAGGACTTCGGCAACCTGCCGCCGAACGTCTGCAACCCGGTCTATGTGGCCGATCAGGCCAAGGCCCTGGGCAAGCAGTTCAAGGACGCCGAGCTCTCCGTCGAGGTGCTCGACGAGAAGAAGATGCGCGAACTGGGCATGGGCTCCTTCCTCGCCGTGGCCCAGGGCAGCGCCCAGCCGCCGCGCCTGGTGGTGCTGCAGTACAAGGGCGGCGCCAAGAGTGCCCAGCCCTACACCCTGGTCGGCAAGGGCATCACCTTCGACACCGGCGGCATCAGCATCAAGCCCAGCGCCGGCATGGACGAGATGAAGTACGACATGTGCGGCGCCGCGAGCGTCCTGGGCACCTTCCGCGCCCTCATGGAACTCAAGCCGGCGATCAACGTGGTCGGCCTCCTGGCCCTGGCCGAGAACATGCCCAGCGGCACCGCCACCCGTCCGGGTGACATCGTCACCAGCATGAGCGGCCAGACCATCGAGATCCTCAACACCGACGCCGAAGGCCGCCTGGTGCTGTGCGACACCCTCACCTACGCCGAGCGCTTCCAGCCCAAGGCGGTGATCGACATCGCCACCCTCACCGGGGCCTGCATCACCGCCCTGGGTTCGCTGGTCTCGGGCCTGATGGGCAACAATGACGCCCTGATCGACCAGGTCAAGCAGGCCGGCGATCGCGCCGACGACCGCGTCTGGCAACTGCCGTTGCACGACGAGTACCAGGAGCAGCTGGACAGCCCCTTCGCCGACATGGCCAACATCGGCGGCCCCAAGGCCGGCACCATCACCGCCGGCTGCTTCCTGGCGCGCTATGCCAAGGCCTATCCCTGGGTCCACCTGGACGTGGCCGGCACCGCCTGGATCAGCGGTGGCAAGGACAAGGCCGCCACCGGTCGCCCGGTCCCGCTGCTGGTGCAGTACCTGCTCGACCGCACCGCCGAGGCCTAAGCACCTGTTCAAAGTCTGCTGCGCGTCGGCCAAACGGCGTTGAAAAGACCTTCGGAATGCTCATTTACGTTTTGTAAACTCCGCTTCCTCAGGTCTTTTCGCCTTGTTTGGCTCTAGCTCGCGAGACTTTGAACACGTGCTAACGCCTATAGAGGCCGCGACGCCCCTGCGTCGCGGCCTTGTCGCTTCCCTCCCCTTCTTCGTGATCCGCCATGACCCGTGTCGACTTCTATGTTCTGCCTTCCACCGATCCCGCGGCGCGGCTGGCCTTCGCCTGTCGGCTGGTGGACAAGGCCTGGAAGCAGGGCATGCTGGTCTATGTGCACTGCGCCGACGCCGAGCAGCGCCAGCGCCTGGACGAGCAGCTGTGGGCGTTCCGTCCCGACAGCTTCGTTCCCCACGATCTGGCGGAGAATGCCAGCGACAGCCCCGTGGTGCTGGGCCTGACCACGCCCGCCGAGCAGCAAGGCGAGCTGCTGATCAACCTCAGCCTGGCCCCGCCGCCCTGCCATGCGGGTTTCGCCCGGATCGCCGAAGTGGTCGTCGAAGCCCCCGAAGTGCGCCAGGCGATGCGCGAAGGTTTTCGCTTCTACCGCAAGCTTGGCTATGCTCTACAGGACCATCAGCTGTCACGTGTCTGATTTCATGACCAGCACCAAGCCTCCCGCGCACGTCCTGCAAGACCTCGAAGCCATCCGCCAGGTGCTCGACAAGAGCCGCAGCGCGGTCCATCCGAGCAGCGTCGATGGCATCCCCATCCTCTCCGACGTCATCGCCCCCAGCGCCGAGCGGCTCAAGGCCATCCCACCGCTGCTCGACCAGATCGTGCCGGACGTCATCGAGGACGCGACGCCCAGCGCGCCCCACGAAGACCTGGCCCAGGTGCGTCTGCGCCAGGAGGCGCCGGCCATCCTCCAGGAACTGCTCGACGAGCAGTTGCCGCGCCTGGAAGCCGAACTGCAGCGCCGCCTGCAGCAGCGCCTGGAAGAATTGCTGCAGCGTCCCTGAGCCCGGGGCGCCAAGGCGCCCTGCCGTCGGCGGGCCGGAGTCGCTATACTCGGAGGCTTTCCTCTTCCAGCGACAAAAGCCCCCTCCATGGACAAGACCTACCAGCCGCACGCCATCGAAACCTCCTGGTACCAGACCTGGGAACGCCAGGGCTATTTCGCGCCCCAGGGGTCGGGCGAGCCCTACACCATCATGATCCCGCCGCCGAACGTGACCGGCAGCCTGCACATGGGCCATGGCTTCAACAACGCCATCATGGACGCCCTGATCCGCTTCCGCCGCATGCAGGGTCGCAACACCCTCTGGCAGCCGGGCACCGACCACGCCGGCATCGCCACCCAGATGCTGGTGGAGCGCCGCATCGGCGCCGAGGGCCTGTCGCGCCATGACCTGGGCCGGGAGAAATTCCTCGAGAAGGTCTGGGAATGGAAGAACGAATCCGGCGGCAACATCAGCCGGCAGATCCGCCGCCTGGGTTCCTCGGTGGACTGGTCGCGCGAGCGCTTCACCATGGACGACGGCCTCTCCGAGGCGGTCAAGGAAGCCTTCGTACGCCTGCACGAGGACGGCCTGATCTATCGCGGCAAACGCCTGGTCAACTGGGACACCAAGCTGCACACCGCCATTTCCGACCTGGAAGTGGAAAGCCATGACGAGAAGGGTCACCTCTGGCACCTGCGCTATCCGCTGGCCGATGGCGCCCGTACCGCCGAGGGCATGGACCATCTGGTGGTCGCCACCACCCGTCCCGAGACCCTGCTGGGTGACGCCGCCGTGGCCGTGCACCCGGAAGACCCGCGCTACAAGGACCTGATTGGCCAGTACGTCGAGCTGCCCCTGGTGGGCCGGCGCATTCCCATCGTCGGCGACGACTACTGCGACCCGGAGTTCGGCACCGGCTGCGTCAAGATCACCCCGGCCCATGACTTCAACGACTATGAAGTCGGCAAGCGACACAACCTGCCGCTGATCAATGTCTTCGACGCCGACGCCGCGGTGCTGCCCGGCGCCCAGGTGTTCAATCTGGACGGCAGCGTCAACGGCATGTTCGACGCCACCCTCCCCGCCGCCTACGCCGGTTTGGACCGCTTCGAGGCGCGCAAGCGCATCGTCGCCGACCTGGACGCCGCCGGCCGCCTGGAAAAGATCGAGGACCACGCGCTCAAGGTACCCAAGGGCGACCGCTCCGGCACCGTGATCGAGCCCTGGCTGACCGACCAGTGGTACGTCTCCACCAAGCCCCTGGCCGACAAGGCCATCGCCGTGGTCGAGAGCGGCGAGGTGCAATTCGTGCCCAAGCAGTACGAGAACATGTACTTCAGCTGGATGCGCGACATCCAGGACTGGTGCATCAGCCGCCAGCTCTGGTGGGGCCACCGCATTCCCGCCTGGTACGACCAGGCCGGCAACGTCTATGTCGGTCGCGACGAGGCCGAGGTGCGCGCCAAGCACGACCTGGGTGACATCGCCCTGCGCCAGGACGACGACGTGCTGGACACCTGGTTCAGCTCCGGCCTGTGGACCTTCTCCACCCTCGGCTGGCCCGAGCAGACCGAGGCGCTCAAGACCTTCCACCCCACCGACGTGCTGGTCACCGGCTTCGACATCATCTTCTTCTGGGTCGCCCGGATGATCATGCTATCCACCCACCTGACCGGGCAGATCCCGTTCAAGACCGTCTACGTCCACGGCCTGGTGCGCGACGGCCAGGGCCAGAAGATGTCCAAGTCCAAGGGCAACGTGCTCGATCCGCTGGACATCGTCGACGGCATCGACCTGGACACCCTGCTGCAGAAGCGCACCAGCGGCCTGATGCAGCCCAAGCTGGCCGAAAAGATCGCCAAGCAGACCCGCGCCGAATTCCCGGACGGCATCGCCAGCTACGGCACCGACGCCCTGAGATTCACCTTCTGCTCCCTGGCCACCACCGGCCGCGACATCAAGTTCGACATGGGTCGCGTCGAGGGCTATCGCAACTTCTGCAACAAGCTGTGGAACGCGGCGAACTTCGTCATGGAGAACGTCGAGGGCCAGGACACCGGCGTCAACGACGAACCCGTCGAGCTGTCCTCGGTGGACCGCTGGATCATCTCCCAGCTGCAGCGCACCGAGGCCGAGGTGACCCGTCAGCTCGACGCCTTCCGCTTCGACCTGGCCACCCAGGCGCTCTACGAATTCGTCTGGGACGAGTACTGCGCCTGGTACCTAGAGCTGGTCAAGCCGGTGCTGTGGGACGAGAACGCCTCCCTCGAACGCCAGCGCGGCACCCGCCGCACCCTGGCGCGGGTGCTGGAAGTGGTGCTGCGCCTGGCGCACCCCTTCATGCCCTTCATCACCGAAGAAATCTGGCAGCGCCTCAAGGCGCCGGCCGGCGTCCAGGGCGAGACCCTGATGCTGCAACCCTGGCCGGTGGCCAACGAGGCGCGCATCGATGCCGCCGCCGAAGGCGACATCGAGTGGGTCAAGGCGCTGATGCTGGGCGTGCGGCAGATCCGCGGCGAGATGAAGATCTCCATGGCCAAGCGCATCGACATCATCGTCGCCAACGCCAGTGCCGAGGACCAGCGCCGCCTGGCCGATTTCGAGCCGCTGCTGA
Organism: Pseudomonas oryzihabitans NBRC 102199; assembly: GCF_000730625.1. Taxonomy (GTDB): domain Bacteria; phylum Pseudomonadota; class Gammaproteobacteria; order Pseudomonadales; family Pseudomonadaceae; genus Chryseomonas; species Chryseomonas oryzihabitans. The sequence continues at coordinate 128,060 of NZ_BBIT01000010.1, forward strand.
ACAAGCTGGCCAAGCTGGAATCGGTCCGCGTGCTGGCCGCCGGTGAAGAAGCGCCGATGTCCGCCACCACCCTGGTCGGCGAGATGGAAGTGCTGGTGCCCATGGCCGGCCTGATCGACAAGGACGCGGAACTGACGCGCCTGGACAAGGAGATCGGCCGCCTGGAAGGCGAGGTCAAGCGCGTCGGCGGCAAGCTGGGCAACGAAGGCTTCGTCGCCAAGGCGCCCGCCGAGGTCCTGGAAAAGGAACGCGCCAAACTGGCCGAGGCCGAACAGGCCTTGGCCAAGCTGGTGGACCAGCGGCAGCGCATCGCCACCCTCTGATGCCCCTGAAGCCCACCCTCGCGGTGGGCTTTTTATTGCCAGGACGATTCTCATGGACGTGAGCAAGACCAAGACCAGCTTCTATCGCCGTCTCTATGTAGCCTGGCTGGTGGCCAGCGGTACCGCCACCAGCGTGCCGGCCCTGATGGCCGCCACCGGCATGCCGCGGCGCACCGCCCAGGACACCCTGGTGGCGCTGGCCGATCTGGATATCGACTGCCAGTTCGTGCAGGGCGAAGGCGCCCGCAACAATGCCGGCGGCTATGAGATTCGCGACTGGGGCGCGGTGGATCCGCGCTGGATCGAGCGTGAGCTGGCGCGGATCAAGACGGTCCTGGGCTATCCCTGAACCCTAGACATCCAGCACCTGCACCACGTCATAGGCCGGCGTCTCATAGGGGTGCGCCGCCTTGAGCGCCGCCACGGCCTGGCGGGCGAGCTGCTCGTCGGCCAGCACCAGCTCCACCCGCCATTCCTCCAGCTGTTCGAGACTGCCCTGCTCGCCCAGATGCGGCTGGCTGCCCGCTAGCGGACGGAATTGGCCGAGGCCCCGGACCTGCCAGCAGCAGCTGTCATAGAGACCGATGCGACCGCCGCCCACGGCGAAGATCGCCTGCTTGACGGCCTCAAGGTGCGAGTCGGGGACGTAGAAACACAGCTTGAACATCGATGACTCCGGGGACAGGGGACGACCCCTTCAGCTTAAGCCTTTCCCAGAAAGACGAAACCCGCGCCAGGGCGCGGGCTTCGTCAGAGCGGCAAGCCGCCGGACCTAGTCCACCCAGACCCGCGCATTGCGGAACAGGCGCATCCAGCCACCGTCCTCGCCCTGCCAGTCGGCCGGGATCCAGGAGTTCTGCACGGCGCGGAAGCAGCGCTCGGGGTGCGGCATCATCAAGAGCACGCGACCGTCCTGGCTGGACAGACCGGTAATGCCCAGCGGCGAGCCGTTGGGGTTGGCCGGATAGGTCTCGGTGACCTTGCTGTGACCATCGACATAGCGCAGCGCCACGGTACCGGAGACGTCGGCGGCGACCAGCGCCTGCTGATTCGGGTACTCGGCGAAGCCTTCGCCGTGGGCAATGGCGATGGGCAGCCGCGACCCGGCCATGCCGGCGAGGAACAGCGACGGCGAATCCTGCACCTGGACCATGGCCACCCGCGCCTCGAACTGCTCGGAGCGGTTGCGCACGAAGCGCGGCCAAAATTCGCTGCCGGGCACCAGCTCGCGCAGGTTGGCGACCATCTGGCAACCGTTGCACACGCCCAGGGTGAAGGTGTCGGTACGCTCGAAGAACTGCTGGAAGCCGTCACGAGCACGGGCGTTGAACAGGATGGACTTGGCCCAGCCACCACCGGCGCCGAGGACGTCGCCATAGGAGAAGCCGCCACAGGCCACCACACCCTTGAAGTCCGCCAGGTCGATGCGCCCGGAGAGGATGTCGCTCATGTGCACGTCGATGGCGGCGAAACCGGCGCGATCGAAGGCCGCACCCATCTCCACCTGACCGTTGACGCCCTGCTCGCGCAGGATGGCGACCTGCGGCCGCACGCCCTTCTTGATGTAGGGGGCGCAGATGTCTTCGTTGGGGTCGTAGGCCAGCTTGGCCGACAGCCCCGGATGATCCTCTTCCAGCAGGGCATCGAATTCCTGCTGGGCGCACTCGGCGTTGTCGCGCAGGCGCTGGATCTGGAAGCTGGTCTCACTCCAGACGCGCTGCAGCATGCGCCGTTCGGCCCGGTAGAGGTGCTCGTCGTGGTAGTGGATGTTGATCTCGTAGCCGTTGACCGGGTTGCCGATCACCGCCACGCAGTCTTCCAGACCGGCCGCGCTGAACTGGGCCAGCACTTCATGGGTGAAGTCCTGGGGCACCTGGATGACGGCGCCCAGTTCTTCGGCGAACAGCGCACGGGTCAGCTCGTCACGGTCGGCGGCCAGGGCATCCAGGCGCAGGGCCAGGCCGCAGTGACCGGCGAAGGCCATTTCCACCAGGGTGGTGATGAGGCCGCCGTCGGAACGGTCGTGGTAGGCCAGCAGCAGGCCGTCCTGGTTGAGGCCCTGGATCACGGCGAAGAAGGCCTTGAGGTCTTCGGCTTCGTCGACGTCGGGAGCCTGCTGGCCGAGCTTGCCGTGGGTCTGGGCGAGGATGGAGCCGCCCAGGCGATTTTGGCCGCGACCCAGGTCGATCAGGATCAGGTCGGTCTGGCCCTTGTCCAGGCGCAGCTGCGGGGTCAGGGTGCGGCGGATGTCCTGCACCGGGGCGAAGCCGGTGATCACCAGCGACAGCGGCGCGGTGACGCTCTTGTCTTCGCCGCCGTCCTGCCAGCGGGTCTTCATGGACATGGAGTCCTTGCCGACCGGGATGGTGATGCCCAGCTGCGGGCACAGCTCCATGCCCACCGCCTTGACGGTTTCATAGAGGCGCGCGTCTTCGCCCGGGTGGCCGGCAGCGGCCATCCAGTTGGCGGAGAGCTTGATGTCGCCGAGCTTATCGATCCGCGCGGCGGCCAGGTTGGTGATGGTCTCGCCGATGGCCATGCGGCCGGAAGCGGGCGCGTCGAGCAACGCCAGCGGGGTGCGCTCGCCCATGGCCATGGCTTCGCCGGTGTGGACGTCGAAACTGGTGGCGGTCACGGCGCAGTCGGCCACCGGCACCTGCCAGGGGCCGACCATCTGGTCGCGGGCGACCAGACCGGTGATGGTGCGGTCGCCGATGGTGATCAGGAAGCTCTTGCTGGCCACGGCCGGGTGACGCAGGACGCGCTCCACCGACTCGGTCAGGTCCAGGCCGGCGCCGTCGAAGGCGTCGCCCAATTCGGCTTCCCGGGTCGCGCTGCGGTGCATGCGCGGCGGCTTGCCGAGCAGGACGTCCAGCGGCATGTCCACGGCGTTGTTGCCGAAGTGGCTGTCGGCCACGGTCAGCTGGCGCTCCTCGGTGGCCTCGCCGACCACGGCGAAGGGGCAGCGCTCGCGTTCGCAGATGGCCTTGAAGGTCTCGAAGTTCTCGGCGTCCACGGATAGCACATAGCGCTCCTGGGACTCGTTGCACCAGATCTCCAGCGGGCTCATGCCCGGCTCGTCGTTGGGCACGTTGCGTAGCTCGAAACGACCGCCGCGACCGGCATCGTTGACCAGTTCGGGGAAGGCGTTGGACAGACCGCCCGCACCCACGTCGTGGATGAAGGTGATGGGGTTGTTTTCACCCAGCTGCCAGCAGCGGTCGATGACCTCCTGGCAGCGGCGCTCCATTTCCGGGTTCTCGCGCTGCACCGAGGCGAAATCCAGGTCGGCGGAGCTGGCGCCGGTGGACATGGACGAGGCCGCGCCACCGCCCAGGCCGATCAGCATGGCCGGGCCGCCCAGCACGATGAGCTTGCCGCCCACCGAGATGTCGCCCTTCTGCACGTGGTCGGCGCGGATGTTGCCCAGGCCGCCGGCGAGCATGATCGGCTTGTGATAGCCACGCACCTCGGGACCGCGGGGGGTCTCGACCTGCTGTTCGAAGGTACGGAAGTAGCCGGCCAGGGCCGGACGCCCGAATTCGTTGTTGAAGGCGGCGCCGCCCAGCGGGCCTTCGATCATGATGTCCAGCGGGGTGACGATGCGCTCGGGCTTGCCGTAGGGCTGCTCCCAGGGCTGCTCGAAACCGGGGATGTTCAGGTTGGAGACGGTGAAGCCGGTCAGGCCCGCCTTGGGCTTGGAGCCGCGACCGGTGGCGCCTTCGTCGCGAATCTCGCCGCCGGAGCCGGTCGAGGCGCCGGGAAAGGGAGCGATGGCGGTCGGGTGGTTGTGGGTCTCCACCTTCATCAGGATGTGCACGGGTTGGCTGTGCGCGCCGTACTCGCGGGACTCGGCGTCGGGGTAGAAGCGCCCGGCGGTGAAGCCTTCCATGACCGCGGCGTTGTCCTTGTAGGCGGACAGCACGCCGGTGCGGTTCATCTCGTAGGTATTCTTGATCATGCCGAACAGGGACTTCTCCTGGCTCTCGCCGTCGATGTCCCAGCTGGCGTTGAAGATCTTGTGCCGGCAGTGCTCGGAGTTGGCCTGGGCGAACATCATGAGTTCGACGTCGTGGGGATTGCGCCCCAGGGCGGTGAAGCTCTTGACCAGGTAGTCGATCTCGTCTTCGGCCAGGGCCAGGCCCAGCTCCAGGTTGGCCTGCTCCAGGGCCGCGCGACCGCCGCCGAGCACGTCCACCGCGGTGAGCGGCTTGGGCGTGGCATGGCTGAAGATGTCGGCGGCGGCGTCCAGGGTCGGCAGCACGCGTTGGGTCATGCGGTCATGCAGGGCCGCGGCCAGTTGCGCATGGGCGGCGGCGTCCAGCTCGCCGGCGACATAGTAGGCCACGCCGCGCTCCAGGCGCTCGATCTGCGCCAGGCCACAGTTGTGGGCGATGTCGGTGGCCTTGCTCGACCAGGGCGAGATGGTGCCCAGACGGGGCACGGTGAGGAACAGCGCGCCGCTGGGTTCCTGCTGGGGGACGCTGGGGCCGTATTGCAGCAGTCGGCCGAGGATGCCCTCTTCCTCCGCGCTCAGGGTGCCGGCGACTTCGGCGAAATGAACGAACTCGGCATAGAGCCCGGAGACACCGGGAACCAGGCGAGTCAGCTGGTCGAGAAGTTTGCCGTGACGGAACGAAGAAAGAGCGGGAGCGCCGCGCAGGATCAGCATCGGGGACAGCCTCGGGGCCAAGTCACTTTGGGGCCGTGCATTCTAGCCTAAAGGCGCGCCGGGGACACCTTCCGGCGACGAGGGTTCATCCAGCCTTACCACCACCCTTGTATGTATAAAATGGGCGCTTTGCCACTTCTCGCGTATACTGCCCGCCGATACGGCCTGCCGCGCCCCATGGACGCGGCTCCACATTGGGCTCAGGATAGAGCCTTTGGCCGGACCGGTGGCGCGGAGCGTCCCGACTATAACGAGTGCCCGGAGGGGCCGACCGATGAGGCGCGTCAGCAAGGCGCCAGTGCCGTTTTGATGCCGTATGGCCGAGCTAGCCCATTTGAATAAAGCCTTCAAGCGATTCGCCTGGCTTACCCTGCCCTTTCTCGCCTTGCTCATGAGCTGCGGGGAAGCGGACGTGCCTGCGCCGCCCAAGCCGACCACGCTGGAGCAGGTGCAGCAGGCCGGCGTCCTGCGCGTGGTGACGCGCAACAGTCCGGCGACCTATTTCCAGGACCGTAACGGCGAGACCGGCTTCGAATACGAACTGGTCAAGGGCTTCGCCGAATCGCTCAAGGTGCGCCTGGAAATCAGCACCGCCGACAACCTCGACGACCTCTTCAATCGCCTGACCGCGCCGGACGGCCCGGTGATCGCCGCCGCCGGCCTCACGCCCTCGGTCAATCGCCAGAATCTGAAATTCTCCCGCAGCTATCTGGACGTGGTGCCCCAGGTCATCTACCGCAACGGCACCGTCCGTCCCAGCACCCCCAAGGACATGGTCGGCAAGCGCATCCTGGTGCTCAAGGGCAGCAGCCAGGCCCAGCAACTCAGGGCGCTGCAGGCCCAGGTGCCGGAGCTCACCTTCGACGAGTCCGATCAGGTGGAGGTCAGCGACCTCTTGCGCATGGTCGACGAAGGCCAGATCGACCTGACCCTGGTGGACTCCAACGAACTGGCCATGAACCAGGTCTATTTCCCCAACGTGCGGGTGGCCTTCGACCTCGGCGACAACCAGGGCCAGGCCTGGGCGCTGCAACCCGGCGAGGACAATAGCCTGCTCGACGCGGTCAACGCCTACCTCGACACGGTCCGCCGCGACGGCACCCTGCAGCAGCTCAAGGAGCGCTACTACGGCCACGTCGACGTGCTCGGCTACGTGGGCGCCTACACCTTCGCCCAGCACCTGCAGGAACGCCTGCCCAAGTACGAGAAGCACTTTCGCAAGGTGGCGCAGAAGCATCAGCTGGACTGGCGCCTGCTCGCTGCCATGGGCTACCAGGAATCGCTATGGACGCCGGACGCCACCTCCAAGACCGGGGTGCGCGGCCTGATGATGCTGACCAACAACACCGCCCAGGCCATGGGCGTGTCCAATCGCCTGGATCCCGAGCAGAGCATCACCGGCGGTGCCAAGTATTTCGACCAGATCCGCGACGAGCTGCCCGACAGCATCAACGAACCGGATCGCACCTGGTTCGCCCTGGCCACCTACAACATCGGCATCGCCCACATCCTCGACGCCCGCCGCCTGGCCGAATCCCAGGGCCTGGATCCGGATCGCTGGCTGGACGTGAAGAAGATGCTGCCGCGCCTGGCGCAGAAGCAGTGGTACAGCAAGACCCGCTACGGCTACGCCCGCGGCGGCGAAACGGTGGAATTCGTGCAGAACGTGCGCCGTTACTACGACATCCTCACCTGGACCACCCAGCCGCAGATGGAAGGCCAGCAACTGGCCAAGACCGGCCTCCACGTCCCCGCCATCGCCGACGACCGCCCCGCCCGGGAAACGCCGCAGGATATGTAAAGAGAGACGTACCGTCGTCCGTCCGATGCGCCATTACCGCCCCCTCTCCCTCGGAGAGAGGGCTGGGGTGAGGGCTGACTCGCTCGAAACCTCGTAGCGTGGAAAACCGCTCAGCGTTTTCCACTAGCACCCCGGCACCTCCCGCGTGGACAAGGCTGCGCCGTTGTCCACCCTACCTAGCTGAGGCGTGCCGTCGTTCAGCCGATGCGCCGGTACCACCCCCTCTCCCTCGGGGAGAGGGCTGACTCGCTCGAAACCTCGTAGCGTGGAAAACCGCGCAGCGTTTTCCACTGGCATCCCGACACCCTTCCCGCGTGTACAAGGCTGCGCCGTTGTCCACCCTACCTAGCTGAGGCGTGCCGTTGTCTAAGCCGATGCGCCGGTACCACCCCCCTCTCCCTCGGGGAGAGGGCTGGGGTGAGGGCAGACTCGCTCGAAACCTCGTAGCGTGGAAAACCGCGTAGCGTTTTCCACTGGCACCCCGGCACCT
>NZ_BBIT01000009.1 GCF_000730625.1 Pseudomonas oryzihabitans NBRC 102199
ATTAATCAGTAGCGTGGAAAACCGCGCAGCGTTTTCCACAGGCATGCGAACAGGCCGAAGGGCAAGAACCCTCGACCCAAGCAAGCTACATAGAGAAGGAAAAACCCGAGAAAGCCCGACCAGAAAAATCGCGCCCAAACGAAAAAGCGGCCACTAGGGCCGCTTCTCGATGGTTACTGGCGTTCAGGACCAGACAACCTTTGAATGGCGCAGCGGACGGGACTCGAACCCGCGACCCCCGGCGTGACAGGCCGGTATTCTAACCGACTGAACTACCGCTGCGCATTACCTCGAGTGGTGGGTGATGACGGGATCGAACCGCCGACCCTCTGCTTGTAAGGCAGATGCTCTCCCAGCTGAGCTAATCACCCGTTTGCTCTCGAAGTGGGGCGCATTCTACGGAGGGGTTTACGACCTGGCAACCCCTTTTTCAAAAAAATTTTCCCAGCACTTCCAAAGGCTTAGCGCTGCCCTTGCGCGCACCTAAGAAAGCGCGCATTCCCGACGACCATCGCGATCCGGGGTTGGCCTCCGGGGCGGGCGACGCGGATAATGCGCGCTTCGTTTTTGGGAGTGACACCATGTGGTTCCGTAATCTGCTCGTCTACCGTCTCACCCAGGAAGTCGCCTTCGAGACCGAAGCCCTCGAAGCCGCCCTCGCCGCCAAGCCGGCTCGTCCCTGCGCCAGCCAGGAATTGTCCACCTATGGATTCGTCGCCCCCTTCGGCAAGGGTCCGGACCTGCCGTTGGTGCACGAAAGCCAGGGCTTCTTCCTGATCGCCGCGCGCAAGGAAGAACGCATCCTGCCCAGCAGCGTGGTCAAGGAAGCCGTGCAGGAAAAGGTCGACGAGATCGAAAACCAGCAGATGCGCAAGGTCTACAAGAAGGAGAAGGAGCAGATCAAGGACGAGATCGTCCAGGCCTTCCTGCCGCGCGCCTTCATCCGGCGCCAGACCACCTATGCCGCCATCGATCCCAAGCAGGGCTGGATCCTGGTCGACGCCTCCAGCGCCAAGCGCGCCGAGGACCTGCTCTCCACCCTGCGCGATGCCCTGGGCTCGCTGCCGGTCCGCCCGCTGGGCGTCAAGCAGGCCCCCATGGCCACCTTCACCGACTGGGTCAAGGCCGGTGACGCCACCCATGGCCTCTACATCCTCGACGAGTGCGAACTGCGCGATGCCGGCGAAGACGGCGGCGTGGTGCGCTGCAAGGGTCAGGACCTGACCAGCGAAGAGATCCAGAATCACCTGGGCGCCGGCAAGCTGGTCACCAAGCTGGCCCTGGCCTGGCAGGACAAGCTGGCCCTGCTGCTGGACGACAAGGTCACCATCAAGCGCCTGAAGTTCGAGGACCTCCTGCAGGACCAGGCCGAACAGGACGGCGGCGAAGACGCCCTCGGCCAGCAGGACGCCAGCTTCGTGCTGATGATGATGACCCTGGCTGAATTCCTGCCACAGCTGATCGAAGCCCTGGGTGGTGAAGAATTGCCCCAGGGGCTCTAAGCTCACCTCAAGGCCGGCGCAGACCGGCCTTTTTTCTGCCTATTGAAAAAGGAGTTTGCCATGCGTGCCCTGGCCGCCTTCAGCCGCTTCGTCGGCAATACCTTCGCCTTCTGGGTGCTGCTCGCCGCCCTGCTGGCGTTCTTCGCCCCCGCAGTATTCAACCCGCTAAGCGTGGCCATCGTGCCGCTGCTGGGGGTGATCATGTTCGGCATGGGCCTGACGCTCAAGGTTGAGGATTTCGCCGCCGTCGGCCGTCACCCCTGGCGGGTGCTGCTGGGCGTGGTAGCCCACTTCGTCATCATGCCGGGCGTGGCCTGGGCGCTCTGTCAGCTGTTCCACCTGCCGCCGGAGATCGCCGTCGGCGTCATCCTGGTCGGCTGCTGCCCCAGCGGCACGGCGTCCAATGTCATGACCTGGCTGGCCAAGGGCGACCTGGCGCTGTCGGTGGCCATCGCCGCGGTGACCACCCTGCTCGCGCCCCTGCTGACCCCGGCGCTGATCTGGCTGCTGGCCTCCACCTGGCTGCCGATCTCCTTTGGCGGGCTGTTCTGGTCGATCCTGCAGGTGGTGCTGCTGCCCATCGCCCTGGGTCTAGTCGCCCAGCGTCTGCTCGGCCAGCGCGTCGGCGCCCTGGTCGAGGTGCTGCCGCTGGCCTCGGTGGTGAGCATCGTGGTGATCGTTGCCGCGGTGGTGGCCGCCAGCCAGGCGCGCATCGCGGAATCCGGGCTGCTGATCATGGCGGTGGTGATCCTGCACAACGGCTTCGGCTTCCTGCTCGGCTATCTCACCGGCAAGTTCTGCAAGTTGCCAGTGGCCCAGCGCAAATCCCTGGCATTGGAAGTCGGCATGCAGAATTCCGGGCTCGGCGCCGCCCTGGCCACGGCGCATTTCTCGCCGCTGGCCGCGGTCCCCAGCGCCCTGTTCAGCGTCTGGCACAACATCTCCGGGGCGCTACTGGCCACCCTCTTCCGCCGCTTCAAGGACGACGACGCGCGTCCCTGAAGTCTCGTGCCACACCTGCCGGAGCAGCGCCTGGCAGGTGTCCTCGGTGAAGGGCTGCGGCCGGGCGATGCCGTAGCCCTGGGCATAGTCGACCCCCAGGGCAGTCAGCGCCGCCACCACCGCCGGGTTCTCGGCGAACTCGGCGATGGTCTTCTTGCCGGTGAGATGGCCCAGCTGATTGATCGCCTCGACCATGGCGCTGTCCACGGCGTCCTCCAAGAGGTGACGGACAAAGCTGCCGTCGATCTTCAGGTAGTCCACCGGCAGGTGCTTGAGGTAGGTGAAGGACGACATCCCGGCGCCGAAGTCGTCCAGCGAGAATCTCACCCCCAGGCCGCGCAACTCGTCCATAAACAACCGCGCCGCATCCAGATTGGCCACCGCGCTGGTCTCGGTGATCTCGAAGCAGATGCGCGCCGGCGCGATCTGCCAGCGCTGCAGCTGCTGCCTGACGAAATCGGCCAGACCCGCCTCGCCCAGCGAGTGCCCGGACAGGTTGATGGCCAGGGTGTCGAGCAACCCGTCGGGCAGCTCGGCGAAGCGCGCCAGGGCCGCGGCGATCACCCAGCGATCCAGGTCCGGCATCAGGCCATAGCGCTCCGCGGCCGGGATGAAGGCGCCCGGCGCGATCAGCCGCTCGCCCTCTTCCAGTCGCATCAGCACCTCCACGTGGCGATCCGCGACGGTCTCCTGGCCCAGCCCCAGGATCGGCTGGACATATAGCCGAAACCTGTCCTCGGCCAGCGCCCGGTGCAGGCGCTGCACCCAGGCCATCTCGCCATGGCGCTGATCCAGCTCCACATCGCCCGGGGCAAAGACCTGGATGCGATTGCGCCCCTTGTCCTTGGCCGCATAGCAGGCCAGATCGGCCAGGCGCAGCGCCTCCTCGGGCGCCAGGGCCTGACCTCCCAGATGCACCACACCGATGCTCAGACCGACGCGAAAGCCCTGTCCGGCCGCTTCGAATTGCAGGCTACCCACGCAGCAGCGCAGGCGCTCGGCGACCGCCTCGACCTGCGCGGGCGTACGATTTTCCAGCAGCACGCCGAATTCGTCGCCGCCCAGCCGTGCCAGGCAATCCTCTTCGCCCAGTTGCTGAGCGAGCAATTCGCACAGCTGGCGCAGCAGGCGATCGCCATGGAAATGCCCGGAGGTGTCGTTGACAATCTTGAACTGATCCAGATCGATGAACAGCAGCGAGGCGCAGGCCAGGTCCTCGCGGGCCAGCAGGCGCTCCAGCCGGGTCTCGAATTCGCGGCGATTGAGCAGCCCGGTCAGGGCATCGTGACTGGCCTGCCAGGCCAGATCATGCAGAAAGGCGCGTTCGCGGGTCTGGTCGTGCATCACCAGCACCACCCCGGTGCCGGACTCGCCCCGCGGCAGGGGGGTCACCGTCAGGGCCACCGGCACCCGAGCGCCGTCGATGCGCACCAGCTGATGCGCCAGAGGCTCATTGCCCGCCAGCCAGTCCTGGCTGCGCAGGCGTTCGGCCAGCGGCTGGGTCGACGCCGGCTGGTCCTCGGTCTGGATGTCGAACAGGTGGGTGACGGGCGTACCCGCCGCCAGCCCCGGCCACGCCAGCAGGCGCTCCGCGGCCGGGTTGTGATAGAGCAGCCGACCCTGGGCATTCAGCGCCAGCACGGCATCGCCCAGGGACGCCAGGATGACCTGGATATGTTCCTTTTCGGCCTGCAGCGCCTGCTCGGAGCGCCAGCGCTGCTGCACCAGGCTGTGCATGCGCCAGATGGCCAGGAGCACCAGCAAGGCGCCGACCAGGACGTTGGCGATGAACAGGGCCGCCACCAGCTGCCGCGACGCCACCCCCAGGCGCTCCGAGAAGGCCACCGTTTCCGGCATCATCCGGTCGTGCAGGTCCAGCAGCTGGCGTTTCAGCGGAATCAGCGCCGGTCCCGGTCCCCGCAGCTTGATCAACTCGAAGCCGGTGCGCGCCAGGGCCTGGAATTCGTCCATGTAGGGATCGGTGATCTGCCAACGGGCGATCACCCCTTCGAAGGGTTCCACATGGCGAGCCATCTGGAAGAGCGCGATGAGGCCATCGATGTCGTCCGGGCTGTTGCCGGCTAGGCGCAGCAGCCGCGCCGCTTCGGCCCGGTCGCCGCCGCTATCGAGTTCCTGCCGCGCCGCCCGGTCGAGGTCGTTGACGCTGATGGACGCGAGGTAAGCGTGATAGAACTCGGGCCGCCCTTCGTCCAGGTAGGCGCCGAGCGCCAGCATGGCGTTGCCAAGGCTCTTGCTCCACAGGCTTTCCGCGGACACATAGGCGCGCACCGTCGACAGCAGTTGCAGGCTGACGATGGCGACCAGCGCCTGGCAGGACAGGATGATGACGAAGGGCCAGACGACCCGCAGCGTGCGCAGCGCAGAGGAAGGCGACAGTGAAGACATACAGCGATCCGCAAAAGGAGACGGGCGAATTCTTGCCATTGAGCAGGCATGTCGGCCGTTTTGCGGAAAACTGTTGGCCCGGGAAGACAGCTACGCTGGACTACCGGCGCCAGATAAGCGACGCAGAGGGGGTGCCGCCCTACCGCTGCCAGCGGCTGCCGACGAACGGTAGTCGAGGAGCCACCGCTAGTTGAAGGACGCCTCCAGGCGCGCCTTGACCTCGGGCCATTCGCGATCGGTGATGCTGTACATCACGGTGTCGTCCAGACGTCCGTCGGCCAGGCGCCGATGATGGCGCAGCAGGCCTTCGCGGACCGCCCCCAGCTTCTCGATGGCGGCCTGGGACCGGAGATTGGTCGCGGCGGTCTTGAGCTGCACCCGCACCAGCTGCCAGTGCTCGAAGGCATGGCGCAGCATCAGGTACTTGATGTTGCCGTTGAGTCCGCTGCCATGCTGTTCGCTGTCGAGCCAGGTCCAGCCGATCTCGGCGGCGGGCAGCGCCGGCAGGAAGTCGGCGAAACGGGTGGTGCCCACCAGCCGGTCGGCGATGCGCACGGCAAAGGGCAAGGCGCGTCCTTCGCGCTGCTCGGCCAGGGCCTGGCGATACCAGTCCGGACGCAGGGGCCCGCTCAGGTAGTGCAGCGCTTCGCGATTGCGCTCGGCCAGGCTGACCAGCTCCAGCACGTCGCCTTCCGCCAGGGGGTCCAGGCGCAGCGCACCACGTTGCAGGGAAATGGGCTGCGCTTGGAACATGACGGTCTCTCGCTCTTGAATCAGCCCGCCAACCTAACAGGGCCGGCCGCCCGGCTCAACCCACTGGCATCCCCCAACGCACCAGAACTGACGTCTGGCACCCCAAGGTGCGACACTTTGTCCGGGCGCGATGGGCGCCTGGAATGTCTGGAGTCGCCATGTCCCTGCCTAGCGGACTGATCATCACCGTTACCCTCGGCTATCTGGCCCTGCTCTTCGCCATCGCCTTCTACGGCGATCGCCGGCCCCCGCTCAGGCCGCGCCTGCGGGCCTGGGTCTACAGCCTGTCGCTGGCCGTCTACTGCACCAGCTGGACCTTCTTCGGCGCGGTCGGCCAGGCCGCCGACCAGCTCTGGTCCTTCCTGCCCATCTACCTGGGGCCCATCCTCTTCCTGCTGCTGGCGCCGCAACTGGTGAAGAAGATGGTGCTGATCAGCAAGAAGGAAAACATCACCTCCATCGCCGACTTCATCGCCTCCCGCTATGGCAAGTCGCAGACGCTGGCCATCGTCGTCGCGCTGATCTGCCTGGTCGGCGTCCTGCCCTACCTGGCGCTGCAGCTCAAGGGCATCGTCATCGGCGTCAACCTGCTGACCGGCATCAATGCCGAGTCCCTGAGCACCCGCGCCCAGGACACCGCGCTGTTCGTCTCCCTGGTGCTGGCGGTCTTCGCCATCCTGTTCGGCACCCGCAACCTGGACGTCACCGAGCACCACCGCGGCATGATGCTGGCGATCGCCTTCGAATCCCTGGTCAAGCTCGCCGCCTTCATCGCCGTCGGCCTCTGGGTCACCTATGGCCTGCACGACGGCTTCACCGATCTGCTCACCCGCTCGCAGCAGGCGCCGCAACTGCAGGAATATTGGCGCGAAACCCTGGACTGGCCGGGGCTGCTGATCCAGACCGGCGTAGCCTTCATCGCCGTGATGTGCCTGCCGCGCCAGTTCCACGTCACCGTGGTGGAAAACACCGACACCCGGGACGTCAACCTGGCGCGCTGGGTGTTTCCGCTCTATCTGGCGCTGGCCGCGCTGTTCGTCATCCCCATCGCCCTGGCCGGCCAGTTGCACCTACCCGGCGGTGTGCTGCCCGACTCCTTCGTCATCAGCCTGCCGCTGGCCCAGGAGCGTCCCTGGCTGGCCCTGCTGGCCTTTCTGGGCGGCGCCTCGGCGGCCACCGGCATGGTGATCGTCGCCTGCGTCGCCCTCTCCACCATGATCTCCAACGACATCGTCCTGCCCTGGCTGCTCAAGCGCCGCGGTCAGGTCGAGAGTCCCCATGCGGTGTTCAGCCACTGGATGCTCACGGTGCGCCGCGCCAGCATCGTGGTCATCCTGGTCCTGGCCTATTGCAGCTATCGCCTGCTGGGCTCCAATGCCAGCCTGGCCACCATCGGCCAGATCGCCTTCGCCGCCATCGCCCAGCTCGGACCGGCCATGGTCGGGGCGCTGTTCTGGAAGGCCGCCAATCGCCGCGGCGTCTTTGCCGGTCTCACCGCCGGAGCCCTGCTCTGGGGCTATCTGATGGTGCTGCCGGTGGTGGCCACCAGTCTGCAATGGTCGCTGGAAGCCTTTCCCGGCCTCGCCTGGTTCGAGCAGCCCGCGGGGGAGCGGACGCTGCAACCGACCACCGTCGGCGCCCTGGTCTCCCTGGCCGGCAACTTCCTGCTGTTCGCCCTGGTGTCGCTGCTCTCGCGCACCCGGGTCTCGGAATACTGGCAGGCCGGGCGTTTCATCGCCCAGTACGCCCTGCCCCGACCGCGCAATCGCGCCCTGCTGGCGGTCAAGCTGGAGGACCTGCGGCTGCTGGCCGCCCGGTTCGTCGGCGACGAGCGCGCCCGCCTGAGCTTCAGCCGCTTCGCCGAGCAGAGCGGCCTGACCTATCACCCCGGGATGAACGCCAACAGCGAATGGATCGCCCAGACCGAGCGGCTGCTGGCCGGGGTGATCGGTGCCTCTTCCGCCCGCGCGGTGGTCAAGGCCGCCATCGAAGGCCGCGACATGCAGGTCGACGACGTGGTGCGCATCGCGGACGAAGCCTCGGAGGTGCTGGAATTCAACCGGGCGCTCTTGCAGGGCGCCATCGAGAACATCTCCCAGGGCCTCAGCGTGGTCGACCAGTCGCTGCGCCTGGTGGCCTGGAATCAGCGCTACCTGGAGCTGTTCGACTATCCCGACGGCATGATCCAGGTCGGTCGCCCCATCGCCGAGATCATCCGCTACAACGCCCTGCGCGGCCTCTGTGGCCCGGGCGATCCCGACGAGCACGTGGCGCGCCGGGTGGAGCGGATGCGCCAGGGCATTCCCCACACCTCGGAGCGGACCTTTCCCAATGGCCGGGTGATCGAGCTGATCGGCAGCCCCATGCCCGGCCGCGGCTTCGTGATGAGCTTTACCGACATCACCGCCTTCCGCGAGGCCGAACGCGCCCTGCGCGAAGCCAACGAGGGCCTGGAGCAGCGTGTCGAGGAACGCACCCGCGAACTGTCCCAGCTCAACCAGGCCCTGGAGGAAGCCAAGGCTCACGCCGAAGCGGCCAACCAGTCCAAGAGTCGTTTTCTCACCGCGGTCAGCCATGACCTGATGCAACCTCTGAGCGCCGCGCGGCTGTTCACCGCCGCCCTCGCCCACCAGGACGGCCTGGCCCAGGAAGCCCAGGAGCTGGTGCGCAACATGGACAGCGCTCTCAGATCCAGCGAAGACCTGATCGCCGATCTGCTGGATATCTCGCGGCTGGAGAACGGGCGCATCCTGGCGGCGCCGGCGCCCTTCTCCCTGGCCACCCTGTTCGAAGCCCTGGGCGTCGAATTCAAGGCCCTGGCGCAGAACCAGGGCACCAGCCTGCGCATCCGCAGCAGCCGCCTGGTGGTCAACAGCGACAGCAAGCTGCTGCGCCGGGTGCTGCAGAATTTCCTCACCAACGCCCTGAGATACGCCCACGGCCGGGTATTGCTCGGCGTGCGCCGTCAGGGCCAGCACGTGAGCCTGGAAGTCTGGGACAGCGGCCCAGGCATTCCGGCGGACAAGCTCGAGCTGATCTTCGAGGAATTCAAGCGGCTGGACAGCCACCAGACCCGCGCGGAAAAGGGCCTTGGGCTGGGCCTGGCGATCGCCGACCGTCTCTGCCGGGTGCTCGGCCATGAACTCTCGGTACGCTCCTGGCCGGGTCATGGCAGCGTCTTCAGCGTCAAGGTGCCCCTGGCCCCCGCCCTGGCCATCCAGGCCGCAGCCGCCAGCGAGGCGGCCCAGCCCCTGGCCGGCGATCCGGTGCTGTGCATCGACAACGAAGATAGCATCCTGCTCGGCCTGCGCAGCCTGCTGGGCCGCTGGGGCTGCCAGGTCTGGACCGCACGCAGCCGCGAGGAGTGCGCGGCCCTGCTCGCCCAGGGCGTGGTGCCGCGGCTGCTCATCGTCGACTACCACCTGAGCGATGCCGACACCGGCCCGGATGTCGCCGAATGGATTCGCCAGACCCTGGGCCAGGACATCCCCGGCATCGTCATCAGTGCCGATGGCCGCCCGGAATGCCTGGACAAGGTGCGCCAGGCGCGCCTGGACTTCCTGCCTAAGCCGGTGAAGCCGGCTTCACTGCGCGCCCTGCTGAGCCGTCAACTGGCCTTGTCCGGTTGAGCGAAACCGAGGCGGCTGAGCACGCTGCCGACCGGTCTTTCGTTCAGCGTCGATTGAGGTTGCCGAGGCCCAGCGAGACGGAACAATCCACAGCTTCTGTTGATAACTTTGTTGAAAACATGGTGGAAAAGAACCCGGAGCCTTGCTCTGCGGGCCCCTCAAACAAGTTGATCATTTTTTAATCACTTTAATAAGTTCAACATAATCAACAACTTAATTTAAAAGCAGGATTTCCGGCAGACAAAACTCCGGGCGAAAGAGGGCTTGACAAGCGCTAGCACAACTTGTGCACAACTCCGGATGAAAATGACCAACGGAGACCTGTCAGCCGTCGCACAATTGTCAAGTATTCGTGAAACAAATTTTTGCGCCATCTTGCCGAGGGCGGTAGCTGGAGGCAGCCCGCAGGCTAGAGCCGACAGCCAGGACAGAGGGCAGGCTAAAGGCTAGCCTTGTCCTCTGCCGGTCATCGGGTAGACTGCCTGCTTTTGCTCAGGGCTGTCGTGGCGACGCCCACCCTGTCAATCAGGCATGGACGCGCCAGCCCTTCTGGAATCAGCTCAGTCACATGAACGTCTTCATCGCCGGTCAACACGGCCAACTCTCTCAGGCGCTGCAAAAACTGCTGGCCACCAAGGCCCAGGTAACCGTCATCGGCCGGGCCCAGGTGGATTTCACCCAGCTGGACGCGCTCCATGACCGCGTCCTGGCCGCAAAGCCCGATGTCATCATCAATGCCGCCGCCTATACCGCCGTGGACGCCGCGGAGAGCGACGCCGAGACCGCGACCCTGATCAACGAGCGGGTGCCCCAGGTCTTCGCCCGGGCGGCGCAGCAGCTGGGCATCCCCATGGTCCACTACTCCACCGACTACGTCTTCGATGGCACCAGGGAAGGCCGTTACCGGGAAGAGGATCCGACCTGTCCGCTCAATGTCTATGGCCGGACCAAACTGGCTGGCGAGAACGCCGTGCGCGAACACGCCGAACGCCACCTGATCCTGCGCACCAGCTGGGTCTATTCCTGGCAGGGCAACAACTTCCTGCGCACCATGGTGCGGCTGCTCAGCGAGCGCGACGAACTGAACATCGTCGATGACCAGATCGGTGCGCCCACCTGGACCCGGACCATCGCCGACGCCACCGAGCGCCTGCTGGCCCACAGCAACCAGGACGATGGCCTCTGGGGCACCTATCACCTGACGGCCAACGGCACCACCTCCTGGTACGGCTTCGCCGAGCAGATCGCCCAGCGCCTGCGCGAGACCGGTCAGCTGAAGGCTCGTCTCAATCCGATCCCCAGCAGTTCCTACCCCACCCCGGCGCATCGCCCCATCAATTCGCGGCTGTCCACCGAAAAGCTGGCAGCGGTGCTGGGGCAGCCGCTACCCCACTGGCAAGCGGCTTTCGCCCAGTGCTGGAGCGAGCGCGAACTTCAGGTGAGCGGCTGAAACGGGCCGTCGGTCATACTTCTGGGATTTCCTCCAGAACTACCCCTGCCCCTGGAAGTCAATGGCACTGACCCCGCTCACGCCAGTCAGGTACGTCATGGACAACCCTTTCCAACTCATCGCCGCGGCTTTCGAGCAAGACTTTCGGGTCAATTTCCGCATCGAACGCCTCGACGGCAGCGTCAGCCTGACGCTGTCCGACGATAGCGGCGTCAAGGTCAAGCGGTTGATCAGCAAGCAGCAATTGCATGACCACACCCGCCTCGCGCGCCTGATCGACAGCATCCGGCTGGGTATCGCCATCGACGAGGGCCATGGCGTCACGGCCCTGCTGGCCGGTGGCACTGGCGGTGCGCCCCGTCTGACCGTCGCGAACTGAGCAGGGATCCGCGCTATGCATACCATGGAAGGCTCCACCCCTCGTCTCTTGCAGGCGGCGAACGCCGCTCCGCTGCTCGACAGTCTGGAAACGGCGGCGCCCGAGCGGCAGCCGGCGCCCACCTCGCTGTATCAGCTGACCTGCGCCCGTCTCGACGAACAGCTGGCACCGCTCAAGGTCTGGCCGACCCTGCCGGATCGTACCGGACGGTTTTCCTTTACCCTGCTGGACAGGTGCGGACGCATCCTCTATCGCTCGCCGACCTTGCGCCAGGCGCTGTATCGGGAAGAAGAGCTGCTCAATGGTGTGATCGCCAATGCGCGGCTGGCTGCCGTGCAGGCCGGACAGGGCTTTCCGTCCTGGGGATTGGTGGACGTCGCCTGCCCCATGTACCAGCTGCCTGCGACTCAACTTCCCTGCGCGGGATGCCGTCTGCTGAAGTGCAAGAGCTGACGAAGGCGTTGCGGGATTAACGCTAACTACTTGATTGCCATCTTTTAATCTTCAACGTCCGAGACCAACGAATGCCGAGGGCATCCGTACTGCAAGTCTCGCGCTGAAGCTTTGAAGCCGTGGTGTTACTCGGAATATCTCAGCATGTTGGCGCCCGTGGCCCGCAGCACCGCCATGGATTGCGGCGCCAGCGCACCGGCCCGCAGCGACACGTCCTTGCGAACCTCGTCGATCACCGTTTTCAACAGCTGGCTCTCGCCCAGTTGCCGGGCGCTGACCACCCGGTTCACTCGCGCATCGTCACACTGCTGATCCTGCACCGTCAGCACAATACTGCCGTCAGGGCGAGGCGCCGTAACCGAGCATTTATAAGTACTGAAAGCGGCAGTCAGTCTATCTATGGCGTTTTCCATTCTTCCCCCTCTTATTTGTCTAGAAGTGCATGGACGATCAAATACGACGCAACTGACAGTGATAGAAACAGCAAAGTTCTTGCGTCTTACTTGAATAAGACGAGCAATGGCGCTAGCGCCTGATTTTGTGAGCCAGCTCTTCTAATCCGTATTAGGTACGGAACTTTTGGCGAGGCTGAATCGAAAAGGTATGACCATTCGTCCGCCTTGGGCTGCGTTTCGGGTGCCATGCCTGGCCACCTTATAGAGGCGCCTGGCTCGTGCCGGGATGGCTCTGGCCGGTGGAACCTTTGCTCCAGGCGCTCACTCGAAAGGGCTGAAACGGATACCCATCGCCTACCAGGAGCGCGCCATGACCGACAAAACCCCTCCCGTGATCAAAGACGAGCTTGCCGCTGACATCGATGAGCAGGCACACAAGCAGAACGCTGACCGGGTCCGTCGTCATCTGGGCGAGGCCGAGCAGGCACTGACCGACGAATTTCACACCCTGCTGGCAGACGCCGAGCAGCTGCTCAAGCACACCGCGAGCATGGCCGGTGAGCAGGCGGACGAGCTGCGCGCCAAGTTGAGTTCCAGCCTCGAACGCTCCCGCGACGTCCTCAAGACCAAGCAGGACGATCTCTATCGCCAGGGCGTCGCGGCCAAGGAGACCACCGAGGAGTACGTGGTCGACAATCCCTTCAAGGCCCTGGGCATCGCTGCCGGCGTCGGCTTTCTGATCGGTCTGCTGGCCTCGCGCCGCTAAACCTGGGGGACTGCCATGGACACCTCCTCTCCTCCACGGGAGCTGCCTGACGAGGCGCCCAAGCCATCGGTCAAGCGTCTCGCCGGCGCGGTGGTAGGGCTACTGCAGAGCCATCTGGAACTGCTGGGCATCGAGGTTCAGGAAGAGAAGGTCCGGACCTTCCAGCTGTTCCTCTTTACCGGCCTGAGCCTGATCTTCGGCTTGCTGGTGCTGGTCGGAGTCTCGGCGGCGGTCATCATCGCCTTCTGGGATACCTATCGCATGGCCGCGACTCTGGGCCTGTGCGCCTTCTATGCCGTGGCGCTGGCGATCTGCATCCTGCGGGCCCTGAGCCTGGTCAAGGGCGCCGCGCCCTTCCATGCCACCCTGGAAGAACTCAACCGCAACCGGGAGCGCCTACTGCCATGAACCAGCCGCTTACCTCTGCCACCAGCCAGGCCAAGCGCAAGGAACTGGTCCGGCTGCGCATGGAAATGTATCGCCAGCAGCTGATCTACAACGCCCAGCCCCTGCACAACCCCATCAGCCTCATCGGCGATCTGGTGCGGCCGAATCGGGACAAGGTCGCCAGCTCGGCGAAGAAGCCGCTGATGCTCGGCGCCACGGTATTCCTGTCGTTGTTCGGCAAACGCCTGGGCGCGGTGGGCCGTCTGGCCCGCATCGGTCTGGCCCTCTACCCGATCGTCAACCGATTGCAGGCTCACCATCGTGAACAACGGCAGGCGGAACATCCGCTGCCACCGCCGCGCTAGGTAGAGAATGGCTCCCTCGGGAGCCATTCTGTCATCTGGCACCCTTATCGCATGGTCAAGCCGAACGCTACTCAAAAGATAAGGATGCCCTGTGTTTTTCGGCCACCCCACCGCCTTCTTCCAACCCTTCATCGACACCGCGACCGGGCGCATCGCCGGCGTCGAAGCCCTGGGGCGCCTGCGCCAGGATGACGGCAGCCACACCTCCGTCGGCCCCCTGTTCGCCGATCCCGGCACCCCAACCCTGGACCTGCTCCACCTCGACCGCACGCTGCGGGACGATGCGCTGCGGCGCTTCGCCAGCGCACCGGATGACTGGTTTCTCAGCCTCAATCTCTCGCCGCGCTGGATCAGCCAGCTGGAAAGGGGCGCCGAATTGCCCAGCCTGGCGCAGCTGGAACGCTCCGGCATCGCCCCGAGCCGAATCGTCTACGAGATCACCGAGGCCGCTGGCGATCTGCCCAGCCTGACCCAGGCCGTCGCCCGCTATCGCGAACTCGGCATCCGCATCGCCATCGACGATTTCGGTTCCGGCTATTCGCAACTGGATCGGGTGCTGGATCTGCAGCCGGACATCCTCAAGCTGGACATGCGCCTGTTCCAGGCCGCGGCCCGGGGTGGCACCCGTGCCGATGCGGTCAAGGCCCTGGCGCAGATGGCCGAGAAGACCGGGTGCTGGCTGATCGCCGAGGGCGTGGAGACCGAGACCGAACTCGACTTCGCCCTGGAGTGCGGTGCGCGCTATGTGCAGGGCTTCCTCTTCGCTCAGGCCACCGCCGAGCTGGGCGCCAGCGACAGCCATCAGCAGCGCTTCGCCGCCCTGCGCAGCCGCTTCGTCGATGGCAAGCTGGCCCAGCAGACCCGGCTGCTGGAGCTGCGCCAGCAACTGGCCGACTTCGTCACCCAGCTCAGGCCCTGGGCGGAACACGGCGGCCCCCTGAGCGCCCTGCCCGATCCCCAGGCGTTTCCCGGGCTGCTGCGCATCTACCAGTGCGACCGCACCGGCACCCAGATCACCCCCAACCTGGAATGGAACGGCATGTTCTGGCGCGAGAATCGCCGCTACCTCAACCACAACTGGTCCTGGCGACCCTACTTCTATGCCCTGCTGGCCGAAGGCTGGAACGAGCGGCGCCTGGCGCTTTCGACGGTCTATCGCGATGCCACCACCAACCAGTACTGCCTGACCGCCAGCCAATTCCTGGAGAGCGGTCAGCGCCTGCTGCTGATCGACCTGGACGCCAGCCAATTGCCGGGCTTTGCCAACTGAGCGGTGATGATCGTATGTTGCCGAGGTCAGAACGCAGAAGCGCCGAACGGCTACCGCCGGCGCTCCCCTTATCGGTGATAGCTCGAGGACGGCCTTGGACTGGCAGACACTTCTTATCCGCGAACGGCTGGGCAAACCCCTGCACAGCCCGGATGAACTGGGGCGCAGCCCCTTTCACAAGGACCACGATCGCATCATCTTCTCCGGCGCCTTCCGCCGGCTGGGGCGCAAGACCCAGGTGCACCCCGTCACCAGCAACGACCACATCCACACCCGCCTGACCCACAGCCTGGAGGTCAGCTGCGTCGGTCGCTCCCTGGGCATGCGCGTGGGCGAGAGTCTGAGGGGCGCCCTGCCCGAGTGGTGCGATCCGAGCGATCTCGGCATGGTGGTGCAATCCGCCTGCCTGGCCCACGACATCGGCAATCCACCGTTCGGCCACTCCGGCGAAGACGCCATCCGCTACTGGTTCACCCAGGCCGCCGCCCGCGGCTGGCTGGACGACATGAGCGAGGCGGAGCGCCAGGACTTCCTGCATTTCGAAGGCAATGCCCAGGGCTTCCGGGTGCTGACCCAGCTCGAGTACCACCAGTTCGATGGCGGCACCCGCCTGACCTACGCCACCCTCGGCACCTATCTCAAGTATCCCTGGACCTCGCGCTATGCCGCGGCGCCCGGCTACAAGAAGCACAAGTTCGGCTGCTACCAGAGCGAGCTGCCGCTGCTAGAACAGATCGCCGAGAAACTCGAGCTGCCGCTGCTGGGCCCGGAGCGCTGGGCCCGGCATCCGCTGGTCTACCTCATGGAAGCCGCCGACGACATCTGCTACGGCCTGATCGATCTGGAAGACGGCCTGGAGATGGAGTTGCTGGACTATGCCGAGGTCGAGGCCCTGCTGCTGGGCCTGGTCGGCGACGACCTGCCGGAAACCTATCGCCAGCTCGGCCCCAAGGATTCGCGGCGGCGCAAGCTGGCCATCCTGCGCGGCAAGGCCATCGAGCACCTGACCAACGCCACCGCCCGCGCCTTCGTCGACCAGCAGGACGCCCTGCTCGCCGGCACCCTGGGCGATGACCTGGTCGAGCACATGGCCGGTCCGGCCAAGCTCTGCGTGCAGCGCGCCAAGGCCCTGGCCCGGGAAAAGATCTTCCACGACAAGCGCAAGACCCTGCACGAGATCGGCGCCTACACCACCCTGGAAATCCTGCTCAATGCCTTTTGCGGCGCCGCCCTGGAACAGCACCGCGGACGCGAGCCTTCGTTCAAGAGCCGCCGCATCCTCGACCTGCTGGGCAACAGCGCGCCCGATCCGTCCTGGACGCTGCACCAGGCCTTCATGCGGGTGATCGATTTCATCGCCGGCATGACCGACAGCTACGCCACCGCCATGGCGGCCGAGATGACCGGGCGTTCGAACCCGGTCTAAGGAGCGCCACGATGGCCACCGCACCCCGCACGCGCAAGGGCCCAGGCAGTCGCTGGCTGGCCGCCCAGGGCTGGAAGGCCTTTCCCTTTCAGCGCGAGGTGGCCAAGGCCATCGCCGCAGGCGAATCCGGCCTGCTGCACGCCACCACGGGTTCGGGCAAGACCTACGCCGTCTGGCTGGCCGCCCTGGATGCCTTCGTCGCCCCCAAGCCGATCACCGCCAAGGGCCTGCCCAGCAAGCGCAAGCAGGCACCACCGCCGCTCACCGTGCTCTGGCTGACGCCCATGCGCGCTCTGGCGGCGGACACCCTGCGCGCCCTGGAGCGCCCGGTACTCGACGAAGAACTGGAGTGGACCCTGGGCCTGCGCACCGGCGACACCGGCAGCAGCGAGCGTGCGCGACAGAATCGGCGCCTGCCGACGGCGCTGGTCACCACCCCCGAAAGCCTGTCGCTGCTGCTGTCCCGCGAAGACGCACAGGAGGCCCTGGGCCAGGTTCGGCTGGTGGTCATCGATGAGTGGCACGAATTGCTGGGCAACAAGCGTGGCACCCAGACGCAACTGGCCCTGGCCCGCCTGCGCCGCTGGAATTCCGGATTGCAGACCTGGGGCCTGTCGGCCACCCTCGGCAACCAGGCCCATGCGCTGGATGTGCTGCTGGCCGGCGCCCCGGGCCATCTCGTCCAGGGGCGCCAGGACAAGCGCCTGCAGGTGGATACGCTGCTGCCCGAAGGCGGCGTCGAGCGCTTCGCCTGGGCCGGGCACCTGGGCATGCGCCTGCTGCAGCAGGTGATCCGCGAACTGGAGGATAGCCCCACCACCCTGGTCTTCACCAACACCCGCGCCCAGACCGAACTCTGGTACCAGGCCCTGCTGCAGGCGCGCCCGGACTGGGCCGGCCTGATCGCCCTGCATCACGGCTCCATCGAGAAACAGGCCCGTGAGTGGGTGGAAGGCGGTCTCAAGAATGGTCAGCTCAAGGCGGTGATCTGCACCTCCAGCCTCGACCTCGGGGTGGACTTCCTGCCGGTGGAGCGGGTGCTGCAGATCGGCTCGCCCAAGAGCATCGCCCGCCTGCTGCAGCGCGCCGGCCGCAGCGGCCATGCCCCGGGCCGTGCCTCGCGTGCCACCCTGGTACCCACCTACAGCCTCGACCTACTGGATGCGGCGGCCACCCGCCGCGCCATCACCGCGGGCGAGATCGAAGCGCGCACCGCCCCGGTCAAGCCCCTGGATGTCCTGGTGCAGCACCTGGTGACCGTTGCCCTGGGCGGCGGCTTCGAGCCGGATGACCTGCTGCCGGAGATCCGCAGCGCCTGGGCCTATCGCGACCTCAGCGAGGGCGAGTGGATCTGGGCCCTGGCCTTCGTGCGCAACGGCGGCGCCTCGCTGTCGGCCTACCCGGACTATCGCCGCGCCGAGCCCGACGCCGAGGGCATCTGGCGCGTCCCCGACAAGCAGTTGGCCAAGCGGCATCGACTGGGCATCGGCACCATCGTCAGCGAGACCAGCCTCAATGTGCAGTTCTGGTCCAAGGGCGGCGGTGGCAATCGGCTGGGCAACATCGAAGAAGGCTTCATCGCCCGCCTGCGGCCCGGCGATCACTTTCTCTTCGCCGGGCGCACCCTGGAGCTGGTGCGGGTGGAAAACATGACGGTGTACGTGCGCCGCGCCACGGGGCGCAAGGCCGCCATACCGCGCTGGAGCGGCAGTCGCATGCCGCTTTCGGACACCCTGGCCAAGCACGTCCTGGCGCTGCTGGAAGATGCCGAGGCGCAGCGCTACGAAAGCCCGGAGATGCGCCTGCTGCAACCGCTGCTGGACGTGCAGCGCCAGTGGTCGGCGCTACCGAGCGCCCACTACCTGCTCGCCGAGACGCTGGAATCCCGGGAAGGCTCGCACCTGTTCCTCTACCCCTTCGCCGGCCGTCACGCCCATCTGGGGCTGGCCAGCCTGCTGGCCTGGCGGCTGGCGCAGCGGCGGCCCTGCACCTTTTCCATCGCCGTCAACGACTACGGCCTGGAGCTGGTCTCGCCGGTCAGCCTGGACTGGCAGGCGCTGCTCGATGCCAGTCTCTTCACCACCGACAACCTGGTCAGCGACACCCTGGCCAGCCTCAATGCCGCCGAACTCGCCCAGCGCCGCTTTCGCGAGATCGCGCGCATCTCCGGGCTGATCTTTTCCGGCTATCCGGGGGCGCACAAGAGCAATCGCCAGCTGCAGGCCAGCAGCAGCCTCTTCTACCAGGTGTTTCGCCAATACGATCCGGACAACCTGCTGCTCGGCCAGGCCCAGACCGAGGTCCTGCGTCAGGAGCTCGATGCCGATCGCCTGCAGCAGACGCTGATCCGCACCGGCGCCCTGCCGCTGCGCCTAGTGGTGCTGGACCATCCCTCACCCTTCGCCCTGCCGCTCATGGTCGAGCGGTTGCGCGAGAGTCTGAGTTCGGAAAAGCTGGCCGACCGCATCACCCGCCTGGTCGGCGATCTGGAGCGCGAAGCCGGGCCGGACGAGCGGGCGCGCGCCTTCGACCCCGAGTCCCTGGTGCAGCCCAGCCACGACAGCGATCTGACACCCCGCCGCGGCGCTAGCCCGCGGCGTCCTCGCGTACAGAAATCCGGTCGTCCTCGATAACGATCCGCCCCTGGCGATAGAGATGGCCGATGGCCTTCTTGAAGTTGCCCTTGCTGACGCCAAACAGCTGATGGATCAGCGCCGGCGGACTGCTGTCGCTGAGCTCCAGGACCCCACCGCGTGCCTTGGCCAGGCCGATGATCTGCTCGGCGAGATCGCTTCCGGCGGCAGCTCCCTGAGGCTGCAGGGTCAGGCTGATCTTGCCGTCCGCCCGCACCTCGCGAATGAAGCCCCGCTCCCGCTGCCCCAGGCGCAGTGGCTTGAAGGCCTCGTTGCGATGCACCAGGCCCCAGTGCTTGTTGTCGACGATCACCTTGTAGCCCAGGTCGGTCCGCTCGACCACCAGCAGGGGTACCGGCTGACCCACCTTGTAGCGTGGCGGTTCACGATCCAGGTAGCGATCCAGGCGCGCGGTGGCAACGATCCGCCGGGTCCGGGCATCCAGGTGCACATGCACCACGCAATAATCGCCCACCTGCAGCGGACGCTTCTCCTCCGAATGCGGCAGCAGCAGGTCCTTGGGCAGGCCCCAGTCAAGGAAGATCCCCACCCGGCCGACCTCCACCACGCGCAGACTGGCGAAGCCGCCGACCTGCACCTTCGGCTTTTCGGTGGTGGCGATCAGGCGGTCTTCGCTGTCCAGGTAGAGGAAGACGTTGAGCCAGTCGCCCTCGGCGCAGGGTTCGTCGCGAGGCGCATAGCGGCGCGGCAGCAGCACCTCGCCGTCATTGCCGGCATCCAGGAACAGACCGATGGGGGTGTTGCGCAAAATCTGCAAGCTGTTGAAGCGACCCAGCAAGGCCATGAGTGGAGACTCCTGTAGAAAGCGGTGCATTTTACCGCGATCAGCAGAGTCACCGCTTGGTCGCGACCCTTCGTCGCTGAACGGTCGCGAGGCGTGGCTGGCAGCCGGGTGGGTACGAATCTCGACCCGATCGGCCTTGCCCCCACCGCTCGGCACGCTGCCGTGCGGGAGACCTGACCAGGCTGTTTGAGGAGGAACGCCTCACGGCAGGTGGAGGCGGCGGGCGTCTTGAAGGCGATGCCTGGAGAT
Organism: Pseudomonas oryzihabitans NBRC 102199; assembly: GCF_000730625.1. GTDB lineage: Bacteria > Pseudomonadota > Gammaproteobacteria > Pseudomonadales > Pseudomonadaceae > Chryseomonas > Chryseomonas oryzihabitans. The sequence continues at coordinate 19,871 of NZ_BBIT01000009.1, forward strand.
CGCTTTGGCTCGCCTCTGGCAAGCGTCCGACTCAGGCGGTAAGGCAGTCGTCTGCGAGGGGAATCTCGATGAACAGACCCACGGTGTCAGCCTCGACCCGCATGGCGGCCACCACCGCATTCAGCAAGAACGGATTGGTCGCCTGTTCGTTGGTCACGATACGCTGGGTCAGCTTGATCGACTGGTGGGCGTGGTAGACGGCTACGAGTATTTCATTGAGGTTCAGGCGACGGAGCTCGACCCGGTATCCGGCGAGTCCGTGGCCCAAGGCGCGTCCTGCGCTTTCAAGCCCATTTTTCACGGTAAGTCCTTGGACCGTTGCGGTCCGGGGTAATGATTCGAACAAGATAATAGCACCAGGCCATTATCCTTATTGCGCAGGCCATCACCGTTTCGATACCACTGGCCGAAGAGACTGAACGCGCCCATGAACGTGCGCCTGCCGGGTGCTGCCCAGCGCTTCGCGCGGCGCCCCTTTCGTGCCCGGGAAACGATTCAGCACGGTGCCTTTGCCACGATCGACCGGTCCCGGTGCCAGAGCGCGCCACGCCTCTCCCCTTCAACCGCCGTTCGCCCGCTTCAGCCCGCACTTCGACCATGGTCGGTAAAGTCAACATCGAGCTGCTCAAAGGTCTTGTTTTGCGCAAGCCAGTCTGAGACCATCCTTCGCTGTCAGGTGAGGCTGTCTCCACGGAGCGGCTGACCTGTCGAGAACCTGGAGTACATCAGGGCCAGCTTTCGCGGCATGGGTTTCTCCTCGTTTCAAAACTGTCGTCCTTCGCGGACAACAACGTCATCTTATTCAAGGAGAAATCCATGTCTACTCGCCAAACTGGCACCGTCAAGTGGTTCAACGACGAGAAAGGCTTCGGCTTCATCACCCCCCAGAGCGGCCCGGACGTGTTCGTTCACTACCGTTCCATTCAGGGCAACGGCTTCAAGAGCCTGCAAGAAGGCCAGGCTGTTTCCTTCCTGGTCGTGCAAGGCCAGAAAGGCCTGCAGGCCGATGAGGTGCAGGTGATCTAATCACCCGCCTTCTCGAAAAAGCCCAACCCCCGGTTGGGCTTTTTTTTGCGCGGACGTTGGCCCCGCCAGCCTCTGCTATCGCCACTTAGGGATGAGGTGCGTCTCGTGAAAACCTTCGCTGCCCTGCTCTGCCTGCTCCTGCTCGCCGGTTGCGCCGCCTTTCCCGGCGATGAACTCTCTTCCCAGCCGTTCCGCGCGCCCCTGAGCGAGCAACCGCAGCGGCCCAAGGTGCTGGTGGAATTCAACTTCTATCGCGGCACTGTCGAGGACGCCAAGGACGCGACGTCGATCGCCGTCGCCCGCGAAGGCCTGAAGCCCCGGCTGCGCGAGGTCCTGGAACGCTCCAATCTGTTCGACCGCATCACCCTGGTGCCGGAGCCCGGCAGGCCCGACGACGCCCTGCTGCGCCTCAAGCTCTACAACAGCACCTCCTACGCCGCCGCCATCGCCAGTGGCTTGATCACCGGCGCCACCTTCTTTCTCGTCCCGGGTACCGCCAAGGACGACTATGTGCTGACCGCCGAATGGATCGCACCGGGTAGCGCTCCGTCCACCCGGGTGCGCAATGCCAGTTCGGTACGCACCTGGATGGGGGTCTGGTTCCTGCCCCTGGCCGCCAGCCATCAGGCCGGGACCGCCATCGAGGAAACCTTCGCCCGCCAGGTCAACGACGCCCTGCGCCAGCTGCAGAGCGCCGGCGCCTTCGCCGACCGCTCCTCGCCCCAGGGGAACGGCGAAACGCCTGCACCGGTCACACCTTGACCGGCAATCACGTAGACGAGGATCCCATGGCCGAAGAAAAGCGCAAAGCCGACGAACGCGAACTGCCCAAGGACGAAAAGCCCCTGCGCACCGAACACGCCAAGACCGACGACGGGCGCAATCCCCCTTCGCCCAACAGTCCGGACCGCACCAAGGACGCCACGGGCTACAACTGATCCCGACCTTTCCGGAAACGACCGCCACGGCGGTCGTTTCTTTATCTGCGCCCTGCCCCGCGGGGTTGGCTCGCCCCTCCCTCCTTACTGCATAATGCCCACACTCCGACGTCTATCGGCCCCTTTTCTCTTCAACTAGGCCGGTACCCTGCCAAGGTGTGTGTCCCGATGCGAAAGACCTTCCGATCTCTGGGCCTGCTGCTGAGCTGCTGCGCCCTGGGCTTTTCCCTGCCCGTCAGTGCCGATACCTCCTACCTGCCGCCGCGAATCGAAAAGGCGATGCAGACCAACAAGATTCCCGGCAGCGACCTGTCGCTGGTGATGCTGCCCCTTGATGGCCCGGGCGAGAACGACTACTACAACGCCGACGTCTCGGTGAATCCGGCGTCGACCATGAAGCTGATCACCACCTTTGCCGCCCTGGAACTGCTGGGTCCCACCTACCAGTGGAAGACCGAGTTCTATACCGACGGCACCCTCAAGGACGGCATCCTCAACGGCAACCTCTATCTCAAGGGCGGTGGCGATCCCAAGCTGAACATGGAGCGGCTGTGGCTGCTCATGCGTGACCTGCGCGCCAACGGCGTCCTGGAAGTCACCGGTGACCTGGTGCTGGATCGCGGTCGTTTCGTGAAGCCCAATCTGCCGGCCTTCAACGACGACGGCGAAGACGAGAACAAGACCTTCCTGGTCGGTCCGGATTCGCTGCTGGTCAATCTCAAGTCGGTGCGCATGGTGGTGCGCTCGGCCGATGGCCGGGTCAGCGTCTCCATGGATCCGCCGCTGACCAACGTCAACATCGACAACCAGATGCGCGCGACCGGCAAGAGCGGTTGCCCGGCCTGGCCGGAGGTGCGCTTCAATCCGGTGCCCCAGGCCGATGGCAGTACCAGCCTGGTGGTCAGTGGCCAGTTGCCGGACGGCTGCAACGCCCAGAGCTATCTGTCGCTGCTCGACCACCCGGCCTATACCGCCGGCGCGGTGCGGGCCATCTGGCAGGAACTGGGCGGCAGCATCAAGGGCCGTACCCGCGAGGGCAGCGTGCCGCGCAATGCCGAGGTGCTGGCGCGGGCCTTCTCGCCCGATGTGGTCGAGATCATTCGCGACATCAACAAGTACAGCAACAACACCATGGCCCAGCAGCTGTTTCTCTCCATCGGGGCGCAATTCCGCACCTCGGCGGATGCGGACGACAGCAAGGCGGCGCTGCGGGTCATCCGCTCGTGGCTGGCGCGCAAGGGCATCAATGCCAGTCACCTGATCATGGAGAACGGCTCGGGGCTGTCGCGCACCGAACGGGTCAGTGCCCGGGAGATGGCCGAGATCCTGCGCGCCGCCTGGCAGAGTCCCTACGGCCCGGAGTTCATCTCTTCGCTGCCGTTGGCGGGCATGGACGGCACCCTGCGCAAGCGCATGAAGAATTCGCCGCTCACCGGTCAGGCGCATATGAAGACCGGCACCCTGAACAACGTACGGGCCCTGGCGGGCTTCGTCCGGGATGCCAATGCGCGCAACTGGGTGGTGGTCGCCATCCTCAACAGCAGCCGCCCCTGGGGCGCTTCGTCGATCCTCGACGAGGTGGTGCTGGACCTCTATCTGCGCAGCCGCCAGGAAGGCGCGGTCGCCAACTGACGCGCAAAACAAAACCGGCGTCTGCTCACGCAGACGCCGGTTTTGTTTACAGCACTCGGCAAGGCAGGCCGGAAAGCCGACGTTACCGCGCTGCACCGCATTGGGCAAGAACTTTGTCCAACGCACCTTTGTGGGGCATTTTCAGGCGACCGTCAGGGCCTAGATCATGCCCAGCAGCAGCAGTACCAGCAGGACGACCAGAATGGCGCCCACGATGCCGGACGGGCCATAGCCCCAGCTGCGCGAATGCGGAAACACCGGAAGTCCGCCGATGAGCAGGACCAGCAGCACCAGAACCAGGATGGTCGAGAGAGTCATCTGCCATTCTCCATGAAGGCCAAGGGTCGACCGCCGCCGTAACAGGATGATACGAAGCGACGGGCTTATTCCATGGACCTGCGCCAGCGACGGAAAATCCCGACGTCATCAGCTAACCCTGCCCGCCCTCGCCGCCTCCCAGGTGACAGCGCACAAAAAAGCCCGGATCAGGGATCCGGGCTTGGCCTTGTCGCAGCTGGCTGTCAGTGGGCCACAGCGCCACTGGCACCCAGGCCGGTCTGGGATCTCACGAACTGCGGATAGAAGCGTGCTCGCTCCTCTTCGGCAGCCGCCGACTTGTCGGTGATGGAGAAGAACCAGATGCCGATGAAGGCCACGGCGATGGAGAACAGCGCCGGGTATTCATAGGGGTAGATCGGCTTGGCATGACCGAGGATGGTCACCCAGATGGTCGGGCCGAGCACCATCAGGGCCACCGCGGTGATCAGGCCGAGCCAGCCACCGATCATGGCGCCCCGGGTGGTCAGACGCTTCCAGTACATCGAGAGCAGCAGGATAGGGAAGTTGCAGCTGGCCGCGATGGAGAAGGCCAGGCCCACCATGAAGGCGATGTTCTGCTTCTCGAAGAGGATGCCCAAGGCGATGGCGACCACGCCCAGCGCCACGGTGGTCATCTTGGAAACGCGGATTTCGTCCTTCTCGTTGGCTTTGCCCTTCTTGATCACGCTGGCGTAGAGGTCGTGGGAGACCGCCGAGGCACCGGCCAGGGTCAGACCGGCGACCACCGCCAGGATGGTGGCGAAGGCCACCGCCGAGATGAAGCCGAGGAAGATGCTGCCGCCCACGGCGTTGGCCAGGTGCACCGCCGCCATGTTGTTGCCGCCCAGCAGGGCGCCGGCGGCGTCCTTGAAGGCCGGATTGGTGCTGACCAGCAGGATGGCGCCAAAGCCGATGATGAAGGTCAGGATGTAGAAGTAGCCGATGAAGCCGGTGGCGTAGAACACGCTCTTGCGCGCTTCCTTGGCGTCACTGACGGTGAAGAAGCGCATCAGGATGTGCGGCAGGCCGGCGGTGCCGAACATCAGCGCCAGACCCAGGGAGAAGGCCGAGATCGGATCCTTCACCAAGCCACCGGGGCTCATGATGGCTTCACCCTTGGGATGCACGGCGATGGCTTCGGCGAACAGGCGGTTGAAGTCGAAGCCGACGTGCTTCATCACCATGAAGGCCATGAAGCTGGCACCGGACAGCAGCAGCACCGCCTTGATGATCTGTACCCAGGTGGTGGCCAGCATGCCGCCGAAGAGGACATAGAGCACCATGAGGATACCCACCAGCACCACGGCCAGGGTGTAATCCAGGCCGAACAGCAGCTGGATCAGCTTGCCGGCACCGACCATCTGGGCGATCAGATAGAGGGCGACCACCACCAGCGAACCGCAGGCGGACAGGGTCCGGATGTCCTTCTGCTTGAGGCGGTAGGAGGCCACGTCGGCGAAGGTGTACTTGCCAAGGTTGCGCAGGCGCTCGGCGATCAGGAACAGGATGATCGGCCAGCCCACCAGGAAGCCGATGGAGTAGATCAGGCCGTCGTAGCCCGAGGTGAACACCAGGGCGGAAATCCCCAGGAAGGAAGCGGCCGACATGTAGTCGCCGGCGATGGCCAGGCCGTTCTGGAACCCGGTGATGCGGCCACCGGCGGCGTAGTAGTCGGCGGCGGAGCGGTTACGCTTGGAAGCCCAGTAGGTGATGCCCAGGGTGGCGCCGACGAAGGCGACGAACATCAGGATGGCGGAGATGTTCAGCGGCTGGCGCTGGACCGCGCCGCTGATGGCATCGGCCGCCCACAGCGAAGGCGAGAGTGCCAGTAGCCCGGCCGCGAGGGAAAGACGTCTCATGGCTGCACCTCCCGGAGAATTTCCGCGTTGAGCCGATCGAACTCGCCATTGGCCCGGCGCACATAGATGCCGGTCAGGATGAAGGCCGAAAGGATCAGACCGACGCCCAGGGGGATGCCCCAGGTCATGGCGGTTTCCGCATGGATACGGGTCGCGAGAACCTTGGGGGCGAAGGCGATCAGGAGGATGAAGGCGGAATAGAGTCCGAGCATGATGGCGGAAAGCGTCCAGGCGAAGCGCCCGCGCTTGGTCACCAGTTCTTGGAAACGCGGACTGGCTTCAATCCGCCGGTAGGTGCTGTCATTCATTATTGTTGTTCCTTACAGCATGACGGGAGCGTCGAGCTCTACTCGAGGCCCGCCCGGTAAGGCTTCCAGACGACTTTAGTCGTACCCCTCCAGACCTCAGTAATCCCAGAGCCGACGCCAGCCCTGCAGCGGGTGGTGACCCTCGCCATCGAGCACCGAAACGCTTGCCGTCATCCCCGCGCTGAGGTGGATATCCGCGGGGACGTCCAGCAGTTCGATGCGTACCGGGATGCGCTGCGCCAGGCGCACCCAGTTGAACGTCGGCTCGACGTTGGCCAGCAGCTGGGTATCGCTGGCCGCGTTGCGATCGGTGATGCCGCTGCTGATGCTCGCCACCCGCCCCTGCAGGGGCGCCGCCTGGTTCATCAGGCGCACCCGTACCGCATCGCCGGGGTGGATGTGGGGAATCTTGGTCTCTTCGAAATAGGCCATGACGTAGAAGGAGCGGGTATCCACCAGGGCCATCACCGCCTGGCCAGTCTGCACATAGTTGCCCTCGGCGAATCTGAGGTTGGTGATCCGCCCTTCCCGCGGCGCCAGCACCCGGCTGCGATCCAGGTTGATCTGGGCCAGGTTCACATCGCTCAGGGCTTCCTGGTACTGGCTGCGGGCGACCGCCACGTTGACCTGGGCGGTCTCGCGATCCTCGGCGCTGATGGCGCTGGTGCCCAGCCGTTGGCGCCGGGCGGCCTCGCTCTCACGCAGGCGCAGCTGCTGCTGGCGCGTCTCGGCCACCGCCTTGGCATGGGCGAGGTTGGCCTGGTAGCGCTGCTGATCGATCTGCAGGAGCAGATCGCCGGGCTTCACCAGCTGGTTGTCCACCACCGCCAGGCGCGTCACCCAGCCCGATACGTCGGGCGCGACCACCACCACATCGGCGCGCACCCGCGCATCGCGCGTCCAGGGCGTATAGAGATAGAAGTGCCACAGCCAGGTGCCGGCCAGGATGGCGAGTAGTACCACGATCAGGGTTATCGCCACACGCAGGGTCTTGTGCATCGCCTTGTCGATCCTCTTGTTATGGGGCTCAGGTGGCCAGCACGGCCACGAGGCCGGCCAGCCACAGCACGAACAGCGCGCAACCGAACAGGGCGCTGTGCCAGAGATGGCGGCCCAGGCCACTGCGCTGCAGCAGCCACAGCGACAGCGCCGTCAGCAGCAGCGCCAGGACGCCATAGACGAACAGCGGCCCCAGGTAGACCCCGCCGATAGCCCATTCATGCAGATTCATCCGCGCCCTCCTCGGCTACCGCCTCTAGACAACAGCTGCGCCAGGTCTGCTGGAGCTGGCCGATGGCGCCGCGCGCCAATCGATGCGGCTCATCGTCCGGCGCCTGGTGCAGCGCCTGCCGCAGACGCTCTGCCGCCGCGTCCAGCGCGCCCGGCCGCAGGTTACCGAAGCCCACCTCCAGCTGGTCGGCGAAGCGGCCGAGAAAGGCGTCCCGCGCCCGGGCCACCTCGCCCTGGGCACCTGCCAGGCAGGCGCGCAGATGCAGCAGCTCGTTACCCAGGTCCAGCGCCAGCAGCCCCTGCTCCCAGCGCCCCCGCTCGCTGGCCGACAGCTGCTCGATATGTCGCGCCAGCAGCAGCAGGCGATCCGCCATGCGCCCGCCGAACCAGGTCTCGGCATTGGCCAGGGGGACCGTGGTCAGGCGCTGCAAGTCGTAGGTGGTGGCCTCGAGGATCCGGCGGCTGGTGCGCCGTGGCGTACGCAGGCTGATCAGCCGGAACATCAGCACGGCCGAACCGACGCCGATCAATAGACTCTGCAACTGGTTGAGCAAGGCGCCCATCTCCACCTGGCCGTGGTTGCTAGGCGAGACCAGCACCAGCAAATGGATGGCGAAGGCCGTCGCCGTCCCCACCACGCCCGGCGGTCCGGCCATTCCCAGGGCGGCAAAGAACAGCGGCACCCCCAGCACCAGGCACAGCAGCGGATAGCCGCTGATCTGCGGCAGCAGCACCTGGCTGACGAGAATCGCGACCGGCGCGGCATAGAGGATGCCCCGCAGGAAGCCGAGGCCGATGGTGGCGGCGTTGTCGCGATTGGCGAACAGGCTGCAGATGACCCCGGCCATGAGCATGGCACCCGGCGCCGAGGGCCAGGCGCTGGCCAGCCAGAAGACGCCGACGACCAGCAGCGCACAGGCGCTGCGCAGGCCGTAGAGCAGCGCCGTCTGCACATCGCGATGACGCGCCAGTGCCGAGGGCGCCACGGCGCTGAGCTGGGCCGTGTGGACGCTGTCCAGGGCGCGACCGGCCAGCAGGATCTTGTCCAGCAGGATGGCGAAACGGGCCAGCAGGTAGCGCTGATCGTTGTCCAGCTCCGGGGCGGTGCCCGCAGCCTCTCTCAGACGCTGCAGGAGGGCCTCCAGGGCAGGCGCCTGGGGGTCGGCCAGGGTCGTGAGCAGTTCGTCGCGCCAGGGCTGCAGAGCGGCCCTTCTCGGCTCGTCCAGGCCACGCCACTGGCGCATGGCACCACGGGCGGTGCGCAGCAGGCTGAGCAGATCCCGCGAGAGCAGGCGCAATGCCCTGGCGCGTTGCCGGCCGCGCTGGCCTTCGAACCAGGCGTGGTCGCGCTGGGCATCCACCGCCACCACCTGGCCAAGCATGGCCAGCAGACCCTGGGTGGCATCCTGGGCCTCGGCCAGCTCCGCCCGCGCCGCAGCCACGCCCTGCTCCCAGGTGCGCCGCGCCTGGGCGGCCAGGTTCTGCTCCACGCGCTGCGGCCAGAACAGCGCGCTGACCGCCGAGGCCACGACGATACCCAGGCAGATCTCGGTGCAGCGGGCCACCGCCTGGTCGAACACGGTCAGCGGATGGGCAATGGCGGGCAGGCCGATGATGGCGACGGTATAGCCGGCCAGCACGAAGCCATAGGCGACATGGTTGCGCAGCAGGGTCGAGGCTGCCGTGCAGAGGGCCATCCAGCCGGCCAGGGCCAGGAGGAACAGCCAGGGCGTCTGGGCGAAGAAGCCCATCAGCACCACCGCCATGCAGGTGCCGGCAATGGTGCCGAGCAGGCGGAACAGGCCCTTGGCCAGCACCATGCCGGACAGCGGCTGGGAGACGATCATCACCGTCATGCAGGCCCAGACCGGTTGTTCGAGGCTGAAACGAAAGGCCAGCCAGAGCGCCAGTCCGGCGGCGAACAGGGTCTTACCGGCAAAGAGGAGTGCCGCAGGCGTGGGTGCGAGAAAGACCGTCCAGGGTAGGCGCACGTCGGCTCTTGGTGTGCAGGGGGTCCAGCATAGGCCGCGTGGCCCAGGCGAAGTTCCAGGCGGTCGCCCAGACGAAAAAAAGGCGACCCGGGGTCGCCTGAAGTGCCTTGCGTGCTCGAGCGACGACGCTCCGTCGTCACCACTCCCCAGAGACTAGACGAGTTGCGGCCGGCGTTCTTGATCGAGATCAAGTTCGGCTGGATTGTGCCCGGCCATGCCGAGCAGGCGGTCGATCAGGGCGCAATCGGATTCGCGCCGCACCTCGGCGAACAGGGCCGCGGCCTCGGGATAGCTGCGGGTCAGCATGCCCAGCCACTGCTTGAGGCGACCGGGGGCGTAGCGCGGCGCCAGCTTGCGTTGCGCCATGACCCAGAAGCGTTGCACCCGCGGCAGGATCTCGGCCCAGCTCTGCGGCGCGGTCTCCTCTCCGCGCACCGCCGCGGCGATCTGCAGCGCCAGGTCCGGTCGCGAGACCAGGCCGCGCCCCAGCATCACCGAGGCCTGGCCGCTGACGCTGCGGCAACGCCAGTAGTCGTCCAGGGTCCAGATCTCGCCGTTGGCCAGTACCGGCACGGATACCCGGTCGGCCACCCGCGCCACCCATTCCCAGTGCGCTGGCGGCTTGTAGCCCTCGACCTTGGTCCGCGCATGGACCACCAGTTGCGCCGCGCCACCCTCGGCCAGGGCCTCGGCGCAGGCCAGGGCGGCGTTCGGACTGTCGTAGCCCAGGCGCATCTTGGCGGTGACCGGAATGTGCGCCGGCACGGCCTGGCGCACGCTCTCGACGATCCGGTTGAGCAGCTCCGGCTCCTTGAGCAGCACCGCCCCGCCGCGGGACTTGTTGACGGTCTTGGCCGGGCAGCCGAAGTTGAGATCGATCACCGGGGCGCCCAGGGTGCAGGCGAAGGCCGCGTTGTCGGCCAGGCAGGCCGGATCCGAACCCAGCAGCTGCACCCGCATGGGGGTGCCCGATGGCGTGCGCGCGCCCTGCTCCAGCTCAGGCGCCAGCTTGGCGAAGGCCGCCGCCGGCAGCAGGCGATCGCAGACACGGATGAATTCGCTCACGCACCAGTCGAGTCCACCGACCTCGGTCAGCAATTCCCGCAGGATGTCGTCGACGAGGCCCTCCATGGGCGCCAGGGCGATCTCCATGCTCAGACGTCCTCGCCAGGAAGTGCCTGGCCATAACCGGCCAGGAATTCGGGTGGCATGCGCCTGGGCTTGCCGGAAGACAGCTCGATGCAGACGAAGGTCGTCCGGGCGCGCAGCAGGGTCACGCCATCGGCGGGACGCTGCAGCTGGAATTGCCGGGTCATGCGCAGACGACGATCCCAGTCGACCAGCCAGGTACCGAGCACCAGCTCATCGTCCTGGTAACCACTGCTGAGATAGTCGATCTCGTGGCGCACCACGGCCATGGCGCGGTCCAGCCGCTGGAAGGTGGCGAGGTCCAGGCCCAGGGCCGCCGAATGCTGCCAGGCGCACTGTTCGAGCCAGCTGACGTACACGGCGTTGTTGGCATGGCCCAGGCCGTCGATGTGCTCGGCACCGATGCGCAGCGGCAGGAGGTGGGGAGTCGGTCTGTCCCACTGCATGAAGAGACCCTCTCGCGGGCAAGGTCGAAAGACGCACGGCCTGACCGGACGGAATCCTGGCCAGGCCAACGGTCGCGGATACTGGCACGAATCCGCAGACAATAAAAAAGGGCCTGCATCGCTGCAGGCCCTTCTTCATGTTTGGCGCACTCGGGAGGATTCGAACCTCCGACCGCTCGGTTCGTAGCCGAGTACTCTATCCAGCTGAGCTACGAGTGCGTTTCGGTGCGTTTAGCCAGAACACCGCTGGTACTGCTGAAGCCAGAGGCTTCGTCGATTTGGCGCACTCGGGAGGATTCGAACCTCCGACCGCTCGGTTCGTAGCCGAGTACTCTATCCAGCTGAGCTACGAGTGCGTTGAAGCTGCGTATTCTAGCTTCCGTTTCTGACGTGTCAAGCAAATTTGCTTGTTTATCAGGTACTTACCAATCGGTCAGTACAGCGGAGCCAGTTTGAAGCAAATGGCGGTGAGGGAGGGATTCGAACCCTCGACACCCTTTTGAGGTGTACTCCCTTAGCAGGGGAGCGCCTTCGGCCACTCGGCCACCTCACCGCAACGGGGCGAAACTATATCGAAGGTTTGCCCGTTTGCAAAGAGAAAAATTCAAAAAAAATCAGTGGTTTGGTTCTTGGTCCTTTTCCTTCTGGATGCGCTGGTAGATTTCCTCGCGATGAACCGCGACTTCCTTGGGCGCATTGACGCCGATGCGGACCTGGTTGCCCTTGACTCCCAGTACCGTCACGGTGACTTCATCACCCACCATCAGGGTCTCACCAACCCGACGAGTCAAAATAAGCATTCCATTCTCCTTAAGCTTTAACTCAGTCTGCACGTATGAACCGAAACGATCCCTGAATGGACCCTCTAGTCGCTATTGACCTCTGTCCATGCAAGTAAAGTTCCGCAGAACCCGCGTCGGATGAGGTCCCTGTGGCAGGAACCTCATCTGGCGGGTCACTCGGCGCCGCGTGCGGGGGCGTCGAGTTCGAAGGCGGTGTGCAGGGCGCGGACGGCGAGTTCGAGGTATTTCTCCTCGATGACCACCGACACCTTGATTTCGGAAGTGGAGATCATCTGGATGTTGATGCTCTCCTTGGCCAGGGCTTCGAACATCTGGCTGGCCACGCCGGCATGGGATCTCATGCCGACGCCGACGATGGAGACCTTGGCGATCTTGGTGTCGCCGACGGACTCCCGAGCGCCGATCTCGACGCCGGTGCGCTTGAGGATCTCCAGGGCGCTCTGGTAGTCGTTGCGGTGCACGGTGAAGGTGAAGTCGGTGGTGTTATCGTGCGCGACGTTCTGCACGATCATGTCGACTTCGATGTTGGCCGCGCTGATCGGGCCGAGGATCTTGAAGGCCACGCCGGGGGTATCCGGCACACCGCGAATGGTCAGCTTGGCTTCGTCACGGTTGAAGGCGATGCCGGAGATGATCGGCTGTTCCATGGATTCCTCTTCATCAAGGGTAATGAGGGTGCCCGGACCCTCCTGAAAGCTGTGCAGCACGCGCAGCGGCACGTTGTACTTGCCGGCGAACTCCACCGAACGGATCTGCAGCACCTTGGAGCCGAGGCTGGCCATTTCCAGCATTTCCTCGAAGGTGATCTTGTCCAGGCGCTGGGCCTGGGGCACCACGCGCGGATCGGTGGTGTAGACGCCGTCGACGTCGGTATAGATCTGGCACTCGTCGGCCTTCAGCGCGGCCGCCAGGGCCACGCCGGTGGTGTCGGAGCCACCACGGCCCAGGGTGGTGATGTTGCCCTGCTCGTCAACGCCCTGGAAGCCGGCCACGACCACCACCTTGCCGGCCTTGAGCTCGGCACGGATGCGGGCGTCGTCGATCTGCTGGATGCGCGCCTTGGTGTGGGCGCTGTCGGTGAGGATGCGCACCTGGTTGCCGGTATAGGACACCGCCTGGACGCCACACTTGAGCAGCGCCATGGCCAGCAGGCCGATGGTGACCTGCTCGCCGGTGGAGACCATGACATCCAGCTCGCGCGGATCGGGTTGCTCCATGATCTGCTTGGCGAGGCCGATCAGGCGATTGGTCTCGCCACTCATGGCCGATACCACCACCACGATCTGGTCGCCCGCCTCATGGAAGCGTTTCACCTTCTCGGCGACCTGCTCGATACGCTCCACCGTACCCACCGAGGTACCGCCGAATTTCTGTACGATCAATGCCATTGCTTGCTGCCCGTCCGCAGAAAAATCTGATTCAAGTTGTTGAGGGAGGAAGCGGGCCGCCCTCCCCGGCGACCCGCAGCGCTCTTAGAGGCTTTCCTCGGCGTACTGCGCGGCGCAGGCCAGGGCCGCCTCGAGCTGGCTGGCATCGGTGCCGCCGCCCTGGGCCATGTCCGGACGACCGCCGCCCTTGCCACCGACCACGGCCGCGGCGCGCTTCATCAGCTCGCCGGCCTTGAGCCTGGCGGTCAGGTCGGCGGTGACGCCGGCCACCAGCACCACCTTGCCGTCGGCTTCGCCACCGAGCAGGATCATGCCGCTGCCGAGCTTGTTCTTGAGCTGGTCGACCAGCGCCAGCAATGCCTTGCCGTCGAGGCCATCGAGGCGCGCGGTGAGCACCTTGGCGCCCTTGACGTCCTGCGCCTGGTCCACCAGGTCACCGGCCGAGGCACTGGCGGCCTTGGCCTTGAGCTGCTCGATTTCCTTTTCCAGCTGGCGATTGCGCTCGACGAGCGCGGCCAGCTTGTCCAGCACGTTGTCGCGACTGCCCTTGAGCAGGCTGGCGGCTTCGCGCAGCTGCTCTTCGGCGCTGTTGAGGTAGGCCAGGGCCGCGGTGCCGGTGATGGCTTCCACACGGCGCACGCCGGAGGCCACGCCGCCTTCGCTGACCAGCTTGAGCAGGCCGATGTCGCCGGTCTGGGCGACGTGGGTGCCGCCGCACAGCTCGACGGAGAATTCACCGCCCATGCCGACCACGCGCACCACGTCACCGTACTTCTCGCCGAACAGCGCCATGGCGCCGCGGGCCTTGGCCTCGTCGATGGCCATGACCTCGGTGGTCACCGCGCTGTTCTTGCGGATCTCTTCGTTGACGATGGTCTCGATGCGCTTGAGCTCCTCGGGCTTGATGGCCTCGAAGTGGCTGAAGTCGAATCTCAGGCGCTGGTCGTTGACCAGGGAGCCCTTCTGGTGGACATGGTCGCCCAGCACCTGGCGCAGGGCGGCGTGCAGCAAATGGGTACCGGAGTGGTTCAGGGCGATGCCCTGGCGGCGCCCGGCATCAACCTGGGCCATCAGCGCGGTGCCGACGTTGAGGCTGCCCTTGGTCACCACGCCATGGTGCAGGAAGGCCCCCTGGGTCTTGGTGGTGTCGCGCACGGCGAAGCCAACGCCGGCGCTTTCCAGGGTACCGGTGTCGCCGACCTGGCCACCGGATTCACCATAGAACGGCGTCTGGTCGAGGATGACCACGCCCTCCTCGCCTTCGGCGAGGCTGTCCACCGGCTGGCCGGCGCGGTACAGGGCGACGATGGTGCCCGAGGCGCTGGTGGTGTCGTAGCCGAGGAAGCGGGTCTCGCCCTCGACCTTGACCAGGCTGTTGTAGTCCACGCCGAAGGCGCTGGCGGAGCGGGCGCGCTCGCGCTGGGCCTCCATCTCGCGCTCGAAACCAGCCTCGTCGAGGTTGAGGTTGCGCTCGCGGGCGATGTCGTTGGTCAGGTCGACCGGGAAGCCGTAGGTGTCATAGAGCTTGAACACCACGTCACCGGGAATGGTGTCGCCCTGCAGCTGCGCCAGATCCTGTTCGAGGATCTTCAGGCCCTGCTCCAGGGTCTTGGCGAACTGCTCTTCCTCGGTGCGCAGCACGCGCTCGATGTGCGCCTGCTGCTGGACCAGCTCGGGATAGGCCTGGCCCATCTCGGCCACCAGGGCGGCGACGATCTTGTGGAAGAAGGTGCCCTTGGCGCCCAGCTTGTTGCCGTGGCGGCAGGCGCGACGAATGATGCGACGCAGCACGTAGCCACGGCCTTCGTTGGACGGCAGCACGCCATCGGCGATCAGGAAGCTGCAGGAACGGATGTGGTCGGCCACCACCTTGAGCGAGGGGGCGTCGTCGTTGGCGCAACCGATGGCCTCGGCCGAGGCCGCCAGCAGCTGCTGGAACAGATCGATCTCGTAGTTCGAGTGCACGTGCTGCAGCACGGCGCTCACCCGCTCCAGGCCCATGCCGGTGTCGACGCTGGGCGCCGGCAGCGGATGCAGGACGCCATCGGCGGTGCGGTTGAACTGCATGAAGACGTTGTTCCAGATCTCGATGTAGCGATCGCCGTCTTCTTCCGGCGAACCGGGCGGGCCGCCCCAGATCTCGGGACCGTGGTCGAAGAAGATCTCGGTGCAGGGACCGCAGGGACCGGTATCACCCATGGTCCAGAAGTTGTCCGAGGCATAGGGCGCGCCCTTGTTGTCGCCGATGCGCACCATCTGCGCCTCGGGCACCCCGACTTCCTTGGTCCAGATGTCGTAGGCCTCGTCATCGGTGGCATAGACGGTGACCCAGAGCTTTTCCCGGGGCAGACCCAGCCACTGCGGCGAAGTCAGGAACTCCCAGGCGAAGGTGATGGCGTCGCGCTTGAAGTAGTCGCCGAAGCTGAAGTTGCCCAGCATCTCGAAGAAGGTGTGGTGACGCGCCGTGTAGCCGACGTTCTCCAGGTCGTTGTGCTTGCCGCCCGCGCGCACGCACTTCTGGCTGGTGGCGGCGCGGGTGTAGCTGCGCTTTTCCATGCCGAGGAAGCAGTCCTTGAACTGGTTCATCCCGGCGTTGGTGAACAGCAGGGTCGGATCGTTCGCGGGGATCAGCGAACTGGAGGCGACCCGGGTGTGCCCCTTCTCTTCGAAGAAGCGGAGGAAGGCTTCACGGATTTCGGCGCTTTTCATATTCATTCCAGACAATGGGCTTTTCGA
The DNA here is from genome assembly GCF_000730625.1 of Pseudomonas oryzihabitans NBRC 102199. Taxonomy (GTDB): domain Bacteria; phylum Pseudomonadota; class Gammaproteobacteria; order Pseudomonadales; family Pseudomonadaceae; genus Chryseomonas; species Chryseomonas oryzihabitans. The sequence continues at coordinate 35,695 of NZ_BBIT01000009.1, forward strand.
CGCGCGTGACGGGCATCCGACTGGATCGCAGACGAGACGAACGGAGCGGGCGCCGCAGACGCGGCACGTGCGGAAAACGGACACGCATGTCTGGGAGTATATCGACGCCTGCGCCCCGGTGTCGCCCCGGTTGCGCAGGAAAAACGTCGTCGGAAGACTTAGCGGCGGCGGTAGGTGGCGAAAGCGGCGATGACCGCCTCGATATCGGCGGCGCTGACGTCCAGATGGGTGACCAGTCGCAGGCGCGGCGCAGGACTGATGCGGATGCCGCGTTCGGCCAGGAAGGCCGGCAGGGCGGGCGCCCCGTCGCCCAGGGCGAGGTAGACCATGTTGGTCTGCACCGGCTCCACCTGATAGCCGAGTTCGGCCAGGGCGGTGCCGAGCTGCGCCGCGTGGGCATGGTCCTCGGCCAGGCGCTCGACCTGGTGGTCGAGGGCATGCAGACCGGCCGCTGCCAGCATGCCGGCCTGGCGCATGCCGCCGCCGACCACCTTGCGCCAGCGGCGCGCCTTGGCGATCAGGGCGGCATCGCCGCAGAGCACCGACCCCACCGGCGCGCCGAGGCCCTTGGACAGGCAGACCGATACCGAATCGAAATGCTGGCTGATCTCGCGCGCCGGTACCCCGAGCTTGACCGCGGCGTTGTACAGCCGCGCGCCGTCCAGATGCAGGGCCAGGCCGTGCTCCCGGGTGAAGGCGCGTGCCGCGGCCAGATAGGTCAGCGGCAGCACCTTGCCGTGCATGGTGTTTTCCAGGGCCAGCAGCCGGGTGCGAGCGAAGTGGAAGTCATCGGCCTTGATGTAGCTGCGCACCAGATCGAGGTCGAGGCTGCCATCGGCGGCCATCTCTATGGGTTGCGGCTGGATGGAGCCCAGCACCGCGGCGCCGCCCCCTTCGTACTTGTAGGTGTGGGCCTGCTGGCCGACCAGGTATTCGTCGCCCCGCTCGCAGTGCGCCAGCAGTCCGAGCAGATTGCTCATGGTGCCGCTGGGCACGAAGAGTCCGGCTTCCAGGCCCAGATCGCCCGCCAGACGCTGTTCCAGGCGGGTGACGGTGGGGTCTTCGCCATAGACGTCATCGCCCAGCTCGGCGGCCAGCATGGCCTGACGCATGGCCGAGGTGGGCTGGGTGACGGTATCGCTGCGCAGATCGATCATGAGGTCGCTCCTTAAGCCGGGACCACGATGAGTCCGGCCCGCAGGCCGACGGCGACCTTGGGATTGGGAAAGATGATGCGCGCCTCGGCTTCGTCGACGATCCAGCGCTCGCTGCCGTCTTCGGCCAGCAGCGAACCCTGGCGCAGCGGCGAGAAGTTGGCCACGTCGTCGGCCAGGTGCAACTGGAAGCGCGGACTGGATTTGTACACCTGGCGCGCCACGCGGAATCTCAGCAAAGAGGAATCCGGCGGCGGCAGCTCGGCTTCGCGGCCTTCGATCAGCGCCTCGAGCAGCAGCCGCAGGCGACTCAGGTCGAGTTCGCTGTTCTCGCCAAAGGGCCGCGCCTGGCCCAGCTCCAGGGTCAGGGCTTCGGCCTGGCACTCGGCATAGGTATAGGCGCTGAAGGTGATGCCCGGCTTGTCGTAGAGCAGCACGGCTTCGATACCGGCGGCTTCGAGACGCTGCAACTCGGCTTCCGAATGCTCGCGCCCGGCGCTCCAGGGATAGAGGGCGAAACGCGGCAGCGCCGAGGCCCGCAGCGCGGTGTGCAGGTCATAGTGCAGGCGCGCTCGATCCGGCTTGCTGAAGAATTGCGCGGACAGGCGTTCCAGGTCGTTGGCGCGTTGCGCCTCGGAGCCTTCGGCCTGGGCATGGCGGCCGTTGAACAGGCGATTCAGGTCCTGCTCGACATAGCGGGTGCCGCGGCGCATGGCGTCGGGATTGCCGAACATGAACAACAGGCGGCAGGCGGGACGCAGGGCACCGCTGGCGATGCCGCCGAGCAACTCGTCGAGCAGCTCCATGGGCGCCGTCTCGTTGCCATGGATGCCCGCCGAGAGCAGCAGGTCCATGCGGTTGTCGCGCGCCACCGGCGGGGTGACTTCCAGCACGCCTTCGGTCAGCCAGTGGAGACGGGTGCCGTCGGCAGTCAGTTGAATCTTCTCGGTCGGCTCGCGGCCGGCCAGGGTCAGGTCCAGCAGGCGGCCAAGCGCCAACCGATAACGTTCAGATGCAGCCATGCTCTACTCCGCTGAGCGACGTGTCGAGGCTAGATACTCAATGATCGTGGCCGCAACCGCAATCGGCGTCATGCACATGATTCTCATCGCCGTCGTCGGCGAAGGTCTCCAGGGCGATGGACAGGCCCAGGGCATTGAGGGCCTGGGGGCGCAGCACCAGGACCGGGGTCTGCTCTTCGTCATCCTGGGAGTCGGCGAAGATATTGAGGCCACCGGCGCCATCGGCTTCCAGCCAGAGGTCGCGACCGGCCAGGCGGATGGCCAGGCGCTGGACCTGCAGCGTCTGCTGCTCGTCGGCGGTGGGTTCGAGGATGAGATCGAGACGGTTGCTCATGGGGGCTCCGGACGTCAGGGCAATTGAAAGGGATAGACCGAGCCGAGGCCCAGCAACTGGGTAAGCTCGTCGAGGGCGGTGCGGACCTCGCCCAGCAACTGGGGATCGGCGAGGTCAGTCGGTGCCAGGCGGTCGCGGTAGTGCCGATCCACCCAGTCGAGCAACTGGGCATGCAGCGCCGGGGTGAAGCGCACCCCCGGATTCACCGCGGCCAGCTCCTCAGGGGCGAGCGCCACCCGCAGGCGCAGGCAGGCGGGGCCGCCGCCGTTCTGCATGCTCTGCTTGAGATCGAAGACCTTGACCTCGCCCAGCGGGCCCGCGCCGCTGACCTGGGCCTGCAGATAGTCCCAGACCGCCGGATTCTGCCGGCACTCGTCGGGCACCACCAGCAGCGCGCCCTGCCCCGGCCGATCCAGCAGCTGGCTGTTGAACAGATAGGAGCGCACGGCGTCGCCGACACTGATCTCGCTGCGACGCACGCAGAGGCGCTGCAACGTGGCGCCGCGTCGGGCGAGCTTGGTTTGCAATTCGTCCAGCACCCGGTCGCTGTCGAGGAAGGCATCTTCATGGTGGAACAGCACCTGGGCGTTGCCCACCGAGATGACGTCGTTGTGGAAGACGCCCTGGTCCACCACCGCCGGATTCTGCTGGGCGAAGACCACGCCCTCCTCGCTCAGGCCATGCAGCCGGGCGATGGCCTGGGAGGCTTCCAGGGTCTGGCGCGCCGGATAGCGATGGGGCTCGGGATAGCGCGGATCGAAGGCGCTGCGGCCGAAGACGAAGAATTCCACGCCCGGAGCGCCATGGTCGCGACTGAAGCGGGTGTGGTTGGCCGCGCCCTCGTCGCCGAACTGGGCCACCGAGGGCAGCGGCGCATGGTGCTGGAAATGCGCGGAATCGCGAAACATCGCCTGGAGGATGCGCGCCGTGGTGCTGGGTTCGAGGCTACGGTGGAACTTGCAGGCCAGGTTGGCTGGGGTGAAATGCACCCGGCCGTCGCGGGTGTCGGCGCTGGGGCTGACGGTGGCGGCGTTGGCCGTCCACATGGCCGAGGCGGAACTGGCCGACAGGAGCAGCGGCAAGGCTTCGCGTGCGGCGCTTTCCAGCACCTGGGCATCGCTGCCAGCGAATCCCAGGCGCCGCAGCGAGGCGATGTCGGGTCTTTCATGGGGGGCCAGCACGCCCTGCTCGAAGCCCAGTTCCATCAGCGCCTGCATCTTGGCCAGGCCCTGGCGCGCGGCCTCGCGCGGATTCGAGCACTGCTGCTTGCTGGCCTGGGAGGCCACGTTGCCATAGGACAGGCCGGCATAGTTGTGGGTCGGACCGACCAGGCCGTCGAAATTGACCTCTCGAGCAGCAGGGGCGAGTTGACTCATAGCGGTAATCCTGGAGGCAATTGGCTAGGCAGGGTCAGGGCGTCGCTTTCCAGCGAGGCGACCGGGAAGGCGCAGTAGTCCGCGGCGTAGTAGGCGCTGGGGCGGTGATTGCCCGAGGCACCGACGCCGCCGAAGGGCGCCGCGCTGGCCGCCCCGGTCAGGGGCCGATTCCAGTTGACGATGCCGGCGCGCACGCCCTGCCAGAAGCGTTCGTAGAGGGCCGGGTCGTCGGCCAGCAGCCCGGCCGCCAGCCCGAAGCGAGTGGCGTTGGCAAGGGCCAGGGCCTGGTCGAAGTCCGCATAGCGCTGGACCTGCAACAACGGCCCGAAGACCTCTTCGTCGGGCAGGTCGGCGATGTCCGACACCTCGATGATCCCCGGCGTGAGCAGCGCCCGCCGGGCGTCCGGCTGGCGCAGCTCCAACAGTGCCCGCCCCCCCTGCGCCAGACGCTGGGCCTGGGTCCGCAGCAGGGCCTGGGCAGTGGCGAGGGAGATGACGGTGCCCATGAAGGGCGGCGGATCGGCGTCGAAGCGACCGATGCCGAGACCGGCGCTGACGGCCACCAGGCGCGCCAGCAGGGCATCGCCCCAGGCACCCTGGGGCACGAGCAGGCGGCGGGCGCAGGTGCAGCGCTGCCCCGCGGAGAGAAAGGCCGACTGGACGATGGTCACCACGGCGGCGTCCAGATCGGCCACCGGCGCCACCACCAGCGGATTGTTGCCGCCCATCTCCAGGGCCAACAGTCGCTGCGGACGCTCCGCATTGAGCCGATGCAGCGCCGCTCCGGTGGCGCTGGAGCCGGTGAAGAGGATGCCGTCCAGGCCCGGATGCGCGGCCAGGGCCTCACCGGTGGTCCGACCGCCCTGCACCAGATTGAGTACCCCGGCCGGCAGTCCGGCGGCGATCCAGCACTCCAGGGTCAGAGCGGCAAAACGCGGCGTCAGCTCGCTGGGCTTGAACACCACCGTGTTGCCGGCCAGTAGCGCAGGCACGATATGGCCGTTGGGCAAATGGCCGGGAAAGTTGTAGGGACCGAAGACCGCCAGGACACCATGCGGCCGATGACGGGTGACGCTACGGGCATCCGCCACGCTGGCCGAGCGCTCGCCACTACGGGCCGCCTCGGCCTGGGCGGAGATGGCCACCTTGGCGATCATGCTGCCGAGTTCGGTATCGGCTTCCCACAGCGGCTTGCCGGTTTCCTCGGCGAGGGCCCGGGTCAGCGCGGAGCGGCGTTGCTGCAGCGCCTGGGCGAAGGCCTGCAGGGTCTCCAGGCGCGCGGCCTGGCCGCGCCTTTCCCAGGCGGGAAAGGCCTGGCGCGCTGCGGCGATCGCCTGGTCGACGTCCGCTGCATCCGCGGCGGCGCCCTGCCAGAGCTCGGCGCCGTCGTAGGGATCGAGCGAACTGAACACCTCGCCCCTGCCGGGGCGCCACTGTCCCGCTATGTACAGGCTATCCATCGGGTCTCCTCAGGGCATCAGGCGCACGGCGCGCACCTGGGCGCCGGCCATCAACCGCAATTCGCGGGCGGTGGCCAGATCGACCACCAGGGTGCCCGAAGCCAGGCGCGCGCGGGCGCTGGTGATGCGGCAGTCCTGGCACTTGCGGTTGTGGATCAGATAGACCTCGGCGTCATCGCCAGGGGTGCCTACTGCCAGTACCAGGCGCTGGCTGTCGCGGATCGCGCGCACCTTGGCGGTCTCGGCTTCCAGGGTCGGACCGGCATCGAAGATGTCGACGTAGCCCTGGTAGTTGAAGCCCTCGGCCTCCAGCAGGCGGCGGGCGGCCTCGGTATCGGGGTGTACCTTGCCGATCACCTGGCGCGCTTCCGCTGACAGGAAGCAGGTATAGAGCGGGAAGCGCGGCATCAGCTCGGCGATGAAGCCGCGATTGCCGATGCCGGTGAGATAATCCGCCTGGGAGAATTCCATCTTGAAGAAGTGGCGGCCCAGGCCCTCCCAGAACGGCGACTGCCCTTGGTCGTCGGACATGCCGCGCAACTCGGCGATGATGCGTTCGGCGAACAGCTCGCGGAATTCGGCGATGAACAGGAAGCGCGACTTGGACAGCAGGCGCCCGGCCGCGCCGCCGCGGCGATCCGCGCGCAGGAACAGCGAGCAGAGCTCGGAGCTGCCGGTCATGTCGTTGGCCAGGAACAGCGTGGGGATCTGCCGGTGGATGTCCAGTTCGCGCGAGGCGCTCACCGTCAGCCCGACCCGGTAGTTGTACCAGGGCTCGCGCAGACCCAGGGCGGCGGCGATCCCGGCGATGCCGATGACCTCGCCGTCTTCTTCCAGGGCGAAGAGATAGTCCGCATCGGCGGATTCGGCCTGGCGCAGAAAGCTGCGCTCGGCATTTTCCACCCGCTGCGCCAGGCGTTCTTCGCTGGCCGGCAGGGTGGTGAGACCGGCGCCGGCCGCCTGCGCCAGTTGCAGCAGCGCGGGCACATCGGCACGGGTGACGGGACGGACGATCATCGGACCTCCAAAGACGCTAGGGTCGGCTACAGCGCTACCAGACGAACCCGGTCGCCTTCGGCGATCTCCAGGGTGGCGATCTGCTCGGGGGAAAGGACGACGGGATCGCCAGGCGCCCAGCGCAGCGGCGTGGCCAGTGCCCGGAAGTTTTCCAGGCCGTCGTTGGCGATCAGGAACCAGGGCGCCTCCTCGCCGGCCGGGGCCCCTTCGCTCACCGGCGCCAGGCGGCTCTCGGCGATGGAGCGGATGGCCGTGGTGCGGGCGTGCAGGGTCGGACCGCCATCGAAGATGTCGATGTAGTTGTCGGTCTCGAAGCCCTCGCGGCTGAGGATGTCGAAGGTGATCTGGGCGCGGGGATGCACCTGACCCATGGCCTCCTGGGCGCTGTCGGGCAGCAGGGGTACATAGAGCGGATAGGTGGGCATCAGTTCGGCGAGAAAGGTGCGGCTCTTCTGCCCGGACAGGCGCTCGGCGGCGGCGTAGTCCATATCGAAGAAGTTGCGCCCTACCCCGTTCCAGAACGGCGATTCGCCGTCATCGTCCGCCAGCCCGACGATTTCCACCACCACCGTTTCGGCGAAGCGCGCCGGGTGGGCGGCCATGAACAGCAGGCGGGCACGGGAGTTGAGTTCAGCGTGAGGGGTGTCGAGCAGCGGGCGCTGGACATAGAAGCTGCTGAGCACGCTGTTGCCGGTCAGGTCGTGACAGAGCGACAGCACATGCACCTTGTTGTGGATCTTCAGCTCGCGCGAGGCGTGGATGAAGGTCTCGTTGCGAAAGCTGTAGAAGGGCTCGGAGAAACCGGCCGAGGCGACGATGGCCGAACAGCCCAGCAGCTCGCCGCTGGTGGTGTCTTCGAGCACGAAGAAATAGCTCTCCTCGCCATGAAAGCCCACCTCGGCCGCCAGCGACGACTCCGAGGTGCGGATCTTGTCGCGCAACCGCTCGGGGTTGTCGGGCAGCGAGGTGACGCCAACCGGGCTATCCGCGGCGAGCCGCTGGACCAGGGGCAGATCCGCCGCGCGCGCAGGGCGCATTACCAGCATGAGAACTCCTTGTGTACGGATCCATCCCTGGATGCCAGCGGTACGCGTCCCGCGTCCGGAGATTAGCCTTGGGTGAGACGCGCCAGGGCGCGATCCAGGCGGGCCAGGCCTTCGTCGATATCGGTCTCGGAGATGATCAGGCTCGGCGCCATGCGCAGCACGTCGGGACCGGCCTGCAGGATCATCAGACCCTCTTCGTTGGCGGCGGTGACGATGTCCTTGGCGCGCCCCTTCCAGCTGTCGTTGAGCACGGCGCCGATCAGCAGGCCCAGCCCGCGGATCTGCTGGAACAGGCCATAGCGGGCATTGAGCTGCTCCAGACCGGCGACGAAGCGCTGATGACGGGCAGCGACACCGGCCAGGGTTTCCGGGGTGGCGACGATGTCCAGCAGCGCGGCGCCCACGGCGCAGCCCAGCGGGTTGCCGCCATAGGTGCTGCCGTGCACGCCGGCGCTGAAGTGCTGGGCGACCTTCTCGGTGGTCAGCATGGCCGCCAGCGGAAAGCCGCCGCCGATGCTCTTGGCGGTGGTGAGGATGTCCGGTACCACGCCATAGTGCTGGTAGGCGTAGAGATGACCGCTGCGACCGACCCCGCTCTGCACCTCGTCGAAGATCAGCAGGGCGCCATGGGCGTCGCACAGGCGACGCGCGCCCTCCAGGTAGGCCTGGTCGGCCGGCAGCACGCCGCCCTCGCCCTGGATGGGTTCGAGGATGACCGCGCAGGTCTTGTCCGAGACCACGGCTTCGAGAGCGGCCAGGTCGTTGTAGGGCACGTGGCGGATGCCTTCGATCTTGGGACCGAAGCCATCGGAATACTTGGGCTGACCGCCGACGCTGACCGTGAACAGGGTCCGGCCGTGGAAGCTGTTGGTGGCGGCGACGATCTCGTAACGGCTGCCGCCGCTGACGTCATGGCCATAGCGACGGGCCAGCTTGCAGGCCGCCTCGTTGGCTTCGGCGCCGGAGTTGGCGAAGAACACCCGGTCGGCGAAGGTGTGGTCCACCAGCTTGCGCGCCAGGCGCAGGGCAGGCTCATTGGTGTAGATGTTGGAGACGTGCCAGAGCTTGCCGGCCTGATCGGTCAGGGCGTTGATCAGCGCGGGATGGCCATGGCCCAGGGCGCTGACGGCGATACCGCCGGCAAAATCGACGTATTCGCGATCGGCCTGGTCCCAGACGCGGGAGCCCTCTCCTCGCACCGGAATGAACGCGGCGGGGGCGTAGGTCGGGACCATCACCTCATCGAAGGCGGCGCGTTGCACGTTGGGTTGAGAAGCGGACATCGGGGTTCTCCTGCCGATCACGGCGGTGACTGAGGGGGATTGTAGGACGGCCTCCAGGCGCGGCATTGCGCCCAGGCGACAACTATTTACGGGCGAAAACGCAAACGGGCATCCGATTCGCAGTCTAGCGATTCGGACGCCCGTTCTGGAAGGGCATGGACGTACCTTCGGGTACGTCCGGCAGATCAGTTGGGCGCGACGCGGCTGGTGCCGTTGACGGTCAGGATGCGCACCCGCTCGCCCACGCGGAAGATCTCGCCCTTGTTGACCGCCTGCACATAGGCGCGGGAGCCGCCGTCGTCTTCCTTCACGGTGATCTCGACCCCGTTGGCCTTGGTGAAGCCTTCTTCGGTGGCGGCACCCAGCAGGCCACCGGCCACTGCACCGATGATGGCGGTGACGAAGCTGCCACGACCGCCGCCGATGGCGCTGCCGCCAATGCCACCGACCACGGCACCGGCCCCGGCGCCCACCGGCGACTTGGTGCCCTCGATGGTGACCGGGCGCAGGGCGGTGATGGTACCGGTACGGACCGTCTGCACCTGCCGCGCCTCATCGCGCGAATAGACGTCGCCGGACTGATCGGAGGCGCAGCCGGCCAGCAGGGCGACGGCGGTCAGGGAGGCGGCGAGCTGAAGGACTCTGTTCATGGGGCAACTCCAAGGGCAGTTGAAAGACACTGGCCGTACCGGGCAGCGGTACTGGCGCAGATCGCTATTATCCTTGACCCAGGGCGTCCGGGGAGGTTTCCGGCGACTGTAACGCCGGTACCTTGCGAACGCCTTAAGGTGCCAGGCGCTGGCGCTGCCACTCGCCTTCCACGCGCCGGTAGTCCAGCCGGTCATGGAGGCGGCTGGAGCGGCCCTGCCAGAATTCGATGCGTTGGGGCATCAGACGATAACCACCCCAGAACGGCGGGCGGCTCGGCTCACCGTCGGCGAAGCGCTGCTGCACGGCGGCCAGGCGCTGCTCCAGCTCGTGACGATCGGCGATGACCTGGCTTTGCGGCGAGGCCCAGGCACCCAGGCGACTGCCCAGCGGGCGGACCCGGTAGTAGGCGTCGGATTCCTCGGTAGAGACCTGCTCCACCAACCCCTCGATACGCACCTGGCGCTCCAGCGCCGGCCAGAAGAAGGTCATGGCCGCACGGGGTTGCCTGGCCAGCTGCTGGCCCTTGGCGCTGTCGTAGTTGGTGTAGAAGACGAAGCCCTGGGCATCGACGCCCTTGAGCAGCAGCACGCGGCAATGCGGCTGACCCTCGTCATCGACGGTGGCCAGCCAGCAGGCGTTGGCTTCGACGGGAGGCTGCTCGGTGCGCACCGCCTCTTCGAACCACTGCCCGAACAGGGCATAGGGATCCGCGGGTGCCTGGGCTTCGGTCAGGCCGTCGCGGGTGTAGTCGCGACGCATATCGGCGAGGGACGGTGACATGGAGGTCTCCTGCTAGGTCGTTGTCGACCTAGCTTAACCAAGTCCCGCCCCGCTCGCCTGCTTCAGGACAAGCTTTGCGGCTAGCGCGCGGCCAGGGATTGCAGGCTGGCCAGCACGGTGGCGCGCGGCTGGATCAGCACCTCGACGCGGCGGTTGGCGGCGCGGCCGGCGGCGGTGGTGTTGTCGGCACGCGGATGGGCGGCCGCCAGACCCCGCACGATCAGGCGATTGCCGCTGTAGCCACTGAGACGGAAGATCGCCGCCACGGCCTGGGCGCGCTGCAGGCTGATCTTGTCGTTGAGCGCGGCGGCACCGGTGCTGTCGCTGAAGCCGAGCACGATCACGGCGCTGTCTTCATCCACGCTCACCGACTTGGCCGAACGCGACAGCGGGCCGAGCATCACCGGCAGCAGCATCTCGGCGCGATCCGGGTTGAAGGAGCCGTCCACCGGGGTCACCAGCACCAGGGCATCGTCGCGACGCTCGACCTTGACGTTGCTGCCGGCCACGGCGACGCGCAGCTTCTGCTCGTGCTCGTCCAGCCAGGCCTTGCTGACCTTGACCGGTACCGGCTTGAGGACTTCCGCCTTGGCGACGGGCTTCACGTCTTCGCTGCCGAAGGGCCACCACCAGTGACTGCCCTTCTCGCCGGCCGCAGCGGCCTGCTCCGGCTTGGCCGCCGGCGCCTTCGCCGCGACCTTGGTTTCAGCCTTGGGCTCGGCGGCCTTGGCCACCGGCTTGACCGGCTCGGCCGCCTTGTCGCTGCCGCCGAACGGCCACCACCAGTGGCTGCCACTGGTGGCGGTGCTGGCCTGGGCATTGCCCGGCTTGGCGGGGGCGGCGGCCTGGTCGCCATTTCCCTGGAAGGAGCTGCAGGCGGATACGCCCATGCAGAGAATGAGGGTGGTGGATTTGATCAGCTTCATGCAAAGTTTCCCATCGGCGAGCCGGAGGACAGAGTGAATCAATGCCCCGGCCAGAGCCGGCGGCACGAGTGAACTTAAAGTAGTTTCGAGATTGTGGCCGCAAACCTACGCCGGGCAAAGCGGTGGAGTCACGAAATTTGCGTATCCGCCGACCAGTGGCGTGTCTTGAGCCACGCCTCGACCAGATCCATACAGGTCAGGCGACAATCGAGATCCGTGGGCGCAAGGTCGCCCGACCAGCAGGAGGCTTGGGCATGGAAGACTTCATCGATGTCGCGACCCTGAAGGAACTGGCCGCCACCGCTGCAGCCATCACCCAGGCCTGCCATTGCCAGCAGCGGGATCTGTCGGGATGGACAGCCTGGCCAGTGGGCTATCGGGAAGCGGATTTCGCCCGAATCGGCACCCTGGCGCGCCATGCGCCCGAGGAGTCGACCCTTGAGGAGTATCACCCTGCTGGCACTCACTACTGGGCGAGCGCCGCCCCGATCGCGCCGCGCTTCTATCCCTGCAACCAGAGCACACTGTGGCGGTGCCTGGGCTGCCAGCGGCTCTACCTGCGACATAACGATGACGGTGCTTACCACGTAGCACCGCGAATCCGGCTGCCGCAGCCGACGCTGATCGTCGATGCCGCCCACGCCGGCGACGGGCGCGACAGCACGGCGATCTGACTACGCCAGTGCCAGCCGGCCTCTGCGCTGAAGCTGCTGCCAGCGGCCTGGCACGACGCTCGTACCGAACTGGTGGTCGCCTCGCCCGTCGCCTGGAGCGACGCCTTCACCCTCTCGGGCGCTCTAGCATGCACCCCCTGGAATTCCTTCGCGTTAGCTGAGGCGCAAACCGGGAATTAAGCCCACAATAGGCACCGCGTATCCCGCGTGCGGGTGTGCGCCCATCAACGGTAGAAAACCTGGTCCCAGCAATACGATGGCTACTACAACTCGAACGGGCGTCGCCTGGTTTGTCGACGGCGCCTACGCCCTGAGCGCCTGGAATGGTTCGGTATATGGCGCCAAATTCGACTATCTCAAACTGCGGCTTTTCATCGAGCAGGATGCGGGCGAACCCATAGGCGACGCCTACTACTTCAACTGCGACAGCGATCCGCCCACCGTCGCCCAGACCAACTTCAACAAGTTTCTCAGCTCGGCCCCACCCAAGGGCGCCGGTCTAAGGGTCAAGCTCTACTGGCTGCAGAGCAAGGCTCACGAGTGGCCTGCCTCCGTGGGTGGCGGGCCGATACTGCACCCGGCGACCGGCGAGCAGTACACCACCAAGAGCCAGAAGGGCGTCGATGTCGGCCTGGCCTTCAACCTGATGCGCTCCCATGCCAAGCGCGGCTGGAAGAAGCTGTACCTGGTCGCGGGTGATGGCGATTTCCACGAGGTGGTGCAGTACCTGGTGGAAAACGAAGGGGTCGAAGTCACGGTGATCGGCGCGCACTTCTCTATCAGCGGCGAGATCGCGCCCTATGTCCGGGTGATCGAATTCAAGGACATCGAGGCGGCCATCGCCCGCTAGCCGCCCGTCGCGAGGCCCTTACAGGCACTCCCCCACCGCGCGCGCCAGGGCCTGGGCGCGCGGATCCATCAGCACATAGGGGCCGAGGGTGTTGGTGACGAAGCCAAAGGCCACCTCGCGCTCCGGATCGGCGAAGCCGGTCGAACCGCCCGCCCCCGGATGGCCAAAGGCCTGGGGGCCTAAGCCGTAGGTGGCATTGGCCTGGTCGGGCTGGTCGAGCATGAAGCCAAGGCCGAAGCGGGTCGGCGTGAGTAGGGTGCGGTCCTCGCCCTGGCTGTGCTCGACCAGAGCCTCGCTAAGCGTCTCCCATTCCAGCAGATCGCCGGCCAGCAGACCGGCATAGAAGCCCGCCAGGCTACGCGCATGGCCATGGCCGTTGGCGGCCGGCTGCTGGAAGCGGCGCCACTCCGCCTTGTTGGTGCTGGTGAGCACCCCGGACGGATTGCCAAAGGCCAGGGTCGGCAGCGCCGCCGGATCGCTCATGGTCGTCTTGAGCAGGAGCTGCGCCGCGGCGTCGCCCAGCACGCCTTTTCCACGCACGATATGGGCGACGCGTTCGTCTTCGCTGGCCGGCAGGCCGATATGGAAATCCAGGTCCAGGCGCCCGGCGGTACGGCCGACGATGGCCTCGCCCGGGCTACGGCCATCAGCGCGCCGGATCAGCTCGCCGAGCAGCCAGCCAAAGGTGATGGGCGCATAGCCATGGGCGGTGCCAGGCGTCCACCAGGGAGCCTCGGCGGCGACCGCGGCGGTCATGGTGTCCCAGTCGTACAGGGCATCCCCCGCCAGGCGTTCGCGCAAGGCGGAAACGCCGGATCTGTGGCTGAGCAACTGCCGCAGGGTGATGTCGGCCTTGCCGGCGGCGGCGAACTCCGGCCAGCGTTCGGCGACCGGGGCATCGAGGGCCAGCTTGCCCTCCTCCACCAGTTGCAGCGCCGCCACCGTGGTGAAGGCCTTGGTGCAGGAGAACAGATTGAGCAGGGTATCGGTGTGCCAGGGCGTCTGACCGTCCTTGTCGGCCATGCCGCCCCAGAGATCCAGCACCGTTTCACCGCCGACCTGGACGCACAGCGCCGCGCCGCGGGTCTGACCGGCTGCGAGCAATTCGGCGAAGGCTTCGCGGACGGATTCGAATCTCAGGTCATGGTAGCCGTGGACGGTCATGGGGGCTCCTGGGGGTATTAGGTGTTTACCGATAGCGCTGACAGGGAGTTTGGATAGGATCGCGGCCATGGGCCGCTCCTACGGTTAGGGTTACCTGTAGGAGCGGCCGCACCGGCGGACCGCCATGGCCACGAATTACTGGATCTCCCGCCGGAACGGCGGCAGCGCATTGAGGATGGCCTTGCCGTAGCGCTGGGTCACCAGGCGGCGATCCAACAGCGAGATGGTGCCGCTGTCCTGCTCGGTGCGCAGCAGCCGGCCGCAGGCCTGGATCAGTCGCAGCGAGGCGTCGGGCACGGCGATCTCCATGAAGGGATTGCCACCGCGCGCCTCGATCCACTCGGCGAGGGCGGCTTCCACCGGATCGTCGGGCACGGCGAAGGGAATCTTGGCGATGACCACGTGCTCGCAATAGGCGCCGGGCAGGTCGACCCCCTCGGCAAAGCTGGCCAGGCCGAACAGTACGCTGGCCTCGCCGTCGTCGACGCGCTTCCTGTGCTTGTTCAGGGTCTCCTGCTTGGACAGGTTGCCCTGGATCAGCACCCGCTTGCGCCAGTCGCGCTCCAGGCCATCGAAGACGTCCTGCATCTGCCGCCGCGAAGAAAACAGCACCAGGGCGCCACGCGCGCCGTCGAGCATGGCCGGCAATTCGCGAACGATGGCCGCGGTGTGCTCGGCGGCGTTGCGCGGATCGGCCTTGAGATCCGGCACCCGCAGCACCCCGGCCTCGGCATGGCGGAACGGACTGGGCACCACCGCGGTGGCTGCCGAGCGCGGCAGTCCGGATCTCATGCGAAAGCGGTCGAAGGTGCCCAGGGCGGTCAGGGTCGCCGAGGTCACCAGGGCGCCATAGGCGACGTTCCACAGGTGGCGGCGCAGCATCTCCGCGGCGAGGATGGGGCTGGCGTTGACCTCGATGTCGTACAGCGAACCCGTTTCGGCGAGGGTCATCCAGCGCGCCATGGGCGGGCTGTCTTCCGGATCCTCGCAGGTAAAGGCCGTCCACAGTTCCCAGTTGCCCTGGGAACGCGCCAGCAGACTGCCGAACAGCGGATACCACTCCTCGGCCTGGTAGCTGGCCAGGCCGATGCTGGATTCGCCGTCCATGGCCTGCTTGAGCATCTCGGTCAGGCGGGTGAAGAGGTCGGTGAGCTTGGCGAAGCCTTTCTTGAGCTCGATACCCATTTCCCGCAGGTCTTCGGGGATCACCCCGCCGACGAATCTGTGCCGCGGCCGCTCGCGGCCTTCCATGTCCTCACCCGCGCGGAAATCCGCCAGCGCCTCGCAGGCGGTGAACATGAATTGCTGCTGGGTGCGGATCTCCCGCGCCAGTTCCGGCACCTGCTCCACCAGCCGGCCGAGATCGCCCGGCAGAGGGTGCTGGGCAAGAAGCTTGGTGAGGTTCTTGGCGATCTGCTCCAGCCACTCGGCGGTGGATCTCAGCCGGGTGAAATGGGCGAAGTGGCCGATGGCCTTGTCCGGCAGGTGGTGGCCTTCGTCGAACACATAGAGGGTGTCGCGGGGATCGGGCAGGATGGCGCCGCCGCCCAGGGCCAGGTCGGCCAGCACCAGGTCATGGTTGGTGACGATGACATCGACCTTGGTCATGCCTTCGCGGGCCCGGTAGAAGGCGCACTGCTGGAAATTCGGGCAATGGCGATTGGTGCACTGGCTGTGGTCGGTGGTGATGCGCGACCACTGGACGTCCTCGATGGCTTCCGGCCAGCTGTCGCGATCGCCGTCCCAGCGATTGCCGGCCAGGCGCTCGATCATCTTGCCGAACAGTTCGTTGGACGCCTCGTCCACATCGATCTTGAAGCCATCCTCGGCGAACAGCTGGGCCGTGGCGTTCTGCGCCTGGCCCTCCTGAAGCAGCATGTCCAGCTTGGACAGGCACAGATAGCGCCCCCGCCCCTTGGCCAAGGCAAAGCTAAAGGACAGGCCGCTGTTGCGCAGGATGTCCGGCAGATCCTTGTGCACGATCTGCTCCTGCAGCGCCACCGTCGCCGTGGCGATCACCAGGCGCTTGCCGGCCGCCTTGGCCGCGGGAATGGCCGCCAGGGCATAGGCCACGGTCTTGCCGGTCCCGGTGCCCGCCTCCACCGCCACCACGGCGGGCTCGCCTTCGCGATGCCCCTCCTCGTCCTGGGCGATGGCACCCAGGCCCTTGGCGGTCTCCGCGATCATCAGCCGCTGGCCATAGCGTGGCTTGAGCGACTTGGCTTCGAGGAAACGCGTATAGGCGCCCTGGATCTGGGTCTTGAGTTCGGTGCTGAGCATGCCTGGTTCCGGGCGATGGCGAAGCAGCGCCACGTCCGGCGGACGAGCGCTGTATGCATCTACAGTAATGGATCTTGGGCGCTATGATAACGCGCCTGTCGTCAGGATGCGCCCGACGTTGAGGCCGCAGGCCGCTCAGGCCACCGGCAGCTGCGGCGGCAGCCGATGAAAGGCGCCAAAGATCAGCAGGCTCAGGCGGTCGAGCCAGGGATGGCGACGCAGGCGCAGGGCACGACGACTGGCGAAGACTTCACCCAGGTGCAGGAGCAGCAGGGCCAGGGCTACCAGGCCGAGCAATTGGGGGAAAGGACGAGCGAGAGGCAGAGCGATGGCGGCGGCTGCGGCGAGCCAGAACAGCAGGAGAAGAACTTTGCCGGTAAGGGACAGGGTTTTCATGGATTCCAGCAGGAGGACGAGATGGATCGGACCATAACGCCTGGAGCCGGAAAAAGTAAAGGCGGCGGACCGGGGTCCGCCGCCGATGCATCACTCGCGGTCGATCTGGATTTCGACGCGGCGGTTGGTGGCGCGGCCTTCAGCGGTCTCGTTGGTGGCGATCGGCTGACGCTCGCCCATGCCTTTCACGGAGACGATGCTGGCTGCCGGCACACCGGCCTGGATCAGGTAGTTGCTGACCGACTTGGCGCGACGCTCGGACAGACGCTGGTTGTAGGCGTCGGTACCCTTGCTGTCGGTGTGGCCGGTGATCGAAAGACGGGTGCTGGCGGCTTCGCCACGCAGACGACCGGCGATACCGTCCAGCTGAGCCCGGTCTTGAGCATCAATGGCAGCGGAGTCGAAGGCGAAGTGCAGATCACGGGCGGTGATCACTTCCTGCTTCGGCAGCGGAGCCGGTGCGGGAGCCGGTGCGGGCGCCGGAGCCGGGGCCGGAGCGGGCTCCATGCGGGCGACCTGTTCGTTGCCCTTGCCATGCACCCAGCAATAGGCGCCGGCGGTGGTACCTATGCCCAGGGCCGCCATGCCGGCGACGTTACCGCTCTGGGTAGCGCCGGCCGCACCGCCGACCAGCGCGCCGACCGCAGCGCAGACCGGCCAATCGGATTTCTGTACGCCGCCCGCACAACCAGCCAGCACGGTGCTTGCCAGGATGAGGGGTAAAGCTGTCCTTGCGATGCTCTTGCTCATGAAGGGGTCTCCTATAGACCAGGTACCGCGAGTTGTGCTCGTCTTTCGTTTTATGGCGCTGTCAGACTAATGGTGGCGTACACATCTTGACAACGCTGGTTGTTTAGTCAATCGCGATTTGATTAGGGTTCCCTTAATGGCAAACATATTCTCGTCCCGTACCCCGCAACAGGCTCTGGCAAGCCTGCTCGAGCATCATCAGCCCAGGCGCCTGCTCTGTGTGGCGCGCGAACCGCTGCCGGCGCTCGCGGCCTATGCCGAGGCCCATCCGAACTGCCAGCTGGTGCAAGCGACGGTGCCTCTGGATGATCCCAGCCTACTAGCCGAACGCTACGATCTGGTGATCGTCGCCGACTGCCTGGAACATCTGCCGCTGCGCCAGGGGCGCGAGTTGCTCGGCGGCTTGCGCAATTTCAACACCTCGCGCCTGGCGGTGCTGGTGGACCTGGCCGCCAGCGAATGGCAGCTGACGGATTTCTACGCCCTGGCCCTGCAGGCCAGCGAGCGCTTCGCCCGCGATGGCCAGGTGGTCACCCTGTTCAGCTATGATCTGCACGACTACAAACAGGTCCCGGACTGGCTCAATGCCAAGTTCTGGGCCAACCCGCAGAATTTCGGCAAGTACTGGTGGTGAGATGCAACCCATGGCCCCCTGCCCCTGTGGCTCGGAACGTCCGCTCGGCGACTGTTGCAGCGTCTTTCATGCCGGCACGCCGGCGCCCGATGCCGAACGCCTGATGCGCTCGCGCTACAGCGCCTATGTGCTGGGCTTGATCGACTATCTGGTGGCCACCACGGTGCCTGCGCAGCAGGGGCAGCTGGACAGGGAAGCCCTGACGGCCTGGGGTCTGGGCAGTCGCTGGCAGGGGTTGCAGGTGCTGGAGCATCGCCCCGAGCCGGGCGATCCTGACCATGCGCGGGTCAGCTTCGTGGCGCGCTGGGAGGACGGCCGCGGCGCCCATCGCCATGAAGAGCGCTCGGGCTTCGTCCAGCGCGAGGGGCGCTGGTACTTTCTCGATCCGACCGTACGCCCGCTGCCGGGTCGCAACGACGCCTGCCTGTGCGGCAGCGGCGCCAAGTTCAAGAAGTGCTGCGCCGGCTTCCTGTAACGCCGGCCGTGCTCACTCCCTGACCAGCGTCAGGTGATCGGTATCCGGGACCGCCACGGGTAGCGGCTCGGAGGCCGGGCCCAGGTCGCTGCCCACCGGCGCCAGACTCAGGTGCGACAGATCGACCCGCGGCGGCGCCACCGGTGCGGCCTCGTCCTGGAGATCGGCGCCCACCGGTGCCAGGCCGAAATCCGGTGCCTGGACGTCGACGAAGGCCGCCATCACGGCATCGCGCGGCGCGACCGACAGGGATCCGCGCTCCGCGGACGGTGGCGAGGCGGTCGCCGTGGTGGTCGGGGTAGGTTCCCGCGGCTCGACGGGTGCGGCAGCCGGCTCGACCGTCTTGGCCATGGGCGCCACCTCGACCCGCGCCCCGGCCTGGGCCAGGGTGGCGCGATAGCGCTCGGCGGTGGCGGCGTCGAGGCGATTCTTGATGATCATGCGGCGACCGGAAAAGAGCACGGCGATGCGCTGTTCATCCGCCTGAAACAGACGCATCAGATTCTGTCGGGTCTGCTGCGCATCGGCGCCAGCGACCAGCTCGCCCTGGAAGGCGATTTCATAGAGCACGGCGGACATGACGACCTCCTCGGTCACGGCAAGAGCTGCAGGATGCAACGTCACGCCGGAGGGGTCCAGTCCGCATGGTCGCCTGGCCCAGGCGTTTTTTTGTTAGCCTGTGCCGAAGCGGCCCCGACTTGTGCAGCAATCGGTGCTTGTTAAACTGCGCAGAAAACGGGAGTGCCGCATGCTTCGCCAGGCCTTGTTCATCACCCTGCTCGGCGTTTTGCTGAGCAGCCTTGGCGGTTGTACCTACATCGGGCGCAACTATGAGGAGCCCCAGGTCGAACTGACCGGCGTGGAGCTGATCCGCGCCCGGCTGTGGAGCCAGGACTTCGTGCTGCACTTCCGCGTCCAGAATCCCAACGACAGTGCCCTGCCCGTGCGCAGCCTGGCCTATACCGTCTACCTGAACGATCTGCTGCTGTCCCAGGGGACCGCCAACCTGCATTCGTCGGTGCCGGCCAATGGTCAGCGCAGCTTCTCGGTGCCGGTGCAGACCAATCTGTGGCGCTACGTGAAGGACGTCGGTCGCATGCTGGAAGACCCCAATCAGCCGATCAACTATCGGCTGCGCGGTCGGGTGAAGACCGGCTGGCTGTTCGGGCGCAGCGTCCATTTTTCTCGCCAGGGGCAGTTCGTGCCTGGCGCCTACATCCCGGAGTTATGAGATGAACCAACACGTCCACGGTCCCGATTGCAATCACGACCATGACCACGATCACGGCCATGCCCACCATGTGCACGGCCCGCACTGCAACCATGGCCCGGCCCAGGAGCCGGTGCGCAATCCGCTGAAGGAAGTGGGTCGCAACGATCCCTGCCCGTGCGGCAGCGAGAAGAAATTCAAGAAGTGCCACGGCGCCTGATCGCGCTTTGAGCGACGGGTGAGGCCCTGCCCTCACCCGCTCCGCGACCCTGGCGCGTTACCAGGGCTGTCCGCCGCGCTGCGACTCCAGCCGCCGGATGAATTCCTCCAGCACCAGGGCGTAGAGATCGTCCTTGAGCACCAGGTCCTCCACCCCGCAATCGATGTTGGGGTTGTCGTTGACCTCGATCACCGCCAGCTTGTCGCCCGCCTGCTTCAGATCCACGCCATAGAGACCATCGCCGATCAGGTTGGCGGTGCGTACCGCCAGCTCGACCACCGCATGGGGCGCGTCCTGCACCGCCAGGGTGCGGAAATCGCCACTGACCTCGGTGGCGCTGGCGCTGTGGTCATAGATCTGCCAGTGCCCCTTGGACATGAAGTACTGGCAGGCAAAGATCGGCTCCTGGTTGAGCACGCCGATGCGCCAGTCGTATTCCGTATAGAAGAATTCCTGGGCCAGCAGCAGTACCGAACGCTCGAACAACTCGGCGCTGGCCTTGCGCAGCTGCGCGGCGTCCTCGACCTTGATGACGCCACGGGAAAAGGAGCCATCGGGAATCTTCAGCACCAGCGGAAAGCCCAGGCGTTCGCCGAGGCCTTCGAGTTGGCCGGGATTGTCCTTGTAGAGGATCTCGGTCGCCGGCATGTCCAGCTTGTGGGCGCGCAGCAGGTCGGCGAGATAGACCTTGTTGGTGCATCTCAGGATGGAGCGCGGGTCGTCCATCACCACTAGCCCCTCGCTTTCGGCCTTCTTGGCGAAGCGATAGGTGTGGTGGTCGATGGCGGTGGTCTCGCGGATGAACAGGGCATCGAATTCGCCCAGCCGCGCGTAATCCTTCTTTTCGATCAGCTCCACGTCCAGCCCCAGGTGCTTGCCGACGCGCACAAAGTTCTTCAGTGCCTTGGCATCGGAGGGCGGAAAGGCTTCCTTGGGGTCGTGCAGGATGGCCAGGTCGAAGCGGTACTTCTCGCGGCGTCCCGGCTTGAGCCAGACGCGGCGACTGAAGCCGTCGAGGGCGTTGGCGAAGAGGTCTTCCTGCTGCTCGTGCAGCTTGTGGATGCTGCCCAGCTTGAGGCCGCCGATGTGCCAGCCGGCGCGGTCGCGGCGGAATTCCACCAGCAGCAGCGGACAGGGAAAGGCTTCGAACACCTGACGCGCCAGGTCCTGCAGGGGCGCGATGTCGGTGTTGCCGAAGTAGAGCGTGAGGGTGAAGCCATCGGCGCTGCCATAGGGATGGCCGGCCAGCGCCTTGGTCAGCAGCTTGTCCAGGTCCTCCAGGGCCAGGCCGTAGAGCGACTTGCGCGCCAGTTCGCTGATGGTGCGCACTGAGGGGATGACCTTGTGCCCACGGGCTTCGGCGAGCAGCGAGCAGTAGTAGCCGTGGCCGAGGTACTTCTGACTACGGCACAGGTTGATCACCTGCACGCGCTTGCCATTGTCCTGTTCGTTGGATTGCTCCAGGTATTCCTGGGCGGTGATGACGTCTTCGCTGGGATAGTAGGACGACCAGTCTTCCTTGCGTTCCACGACGATATACAGCTTGCTCACTGGACCTCCTGGTTGCGGGGCGTGGTCCCGGCGGAAACCCGGATGCCGCCGGACCACTCCAACTGTTGTAACGCGGGTGCTATTAACCGTTGCTTAACCATGCCAGGCTGCCCGCTCTGCTCCAGGAGAATCCTTCGCGATGAGTTTCATGCTCAGGCCCGCCGGGCTGGACGATCTGGCGGCGCTGGTCGATCTGGAAGCCCGCTGCTTCAGCTATGACCGCCTTTCCCGGCGCAATTTCCACTACATGCTCACCCGTGCGAACGCGGTCCTGATCCTGGCGGAAAATGACCGCCAGGTGGCCGGCTACGCCCTGGTGCTGTTCCACCAGAACACCTCGCTGGCGCGGCTCTATTCCATCGCCGTCGATCCCGAGGCCCGCGGCCATCGCCTGGGCCAGCGCCTGCTGGAGGCTGCCGAAGCCGAGGCGGTGGAGCGCGATTGCGCCTACCTGCGCCTGGAGGTCCGGCCGGACAACGCCGCCGCCATCGCCCTTTACGAGCGCAACGGCTATCTGCCCTTCGCCACGGTGGAGGACTACTATGAAGACCATAGCCAGGCGCTGCGCTTCGAGAAGCGCATCCGCCAGCCGCGCGAAGGCCAGGCCCGCCCGGTGCCCTTCTATCGCCAGACCACCGATTTCACCTGCGGTCCGGCCAGCCTGCTGATGGCCATGGGCGCCCTGCAGCCCGGTCGTCCGCTGGAACGGCGCGAGGAACTGCGGCTGTGGCGCGAGGCCACCACCATCTACATGACCGCGGGCCATGGCGGCTGCGGCCCCCACGGCCTGGCCCTGGCCGCGCTGCGCAGGGGCTTCAAGGTCACGTTGCAGGTCAATACCCGGGGGCCCCTGTTTCTCGACGGCGTACGCAGCGAGGAAAAGAAGGAGGTGATGCGTCTGGTGCACGAGGACTTCAGCGCCGAGGTCAAGCAATCGCCCATCGAGCGCCTCTACCGGACGCGCCTGGACATTGCCCACTGGGTCAACCAGGGCGCCTTTCCGCTGGTGCTGATCAGCTCCTTCCGCCTGACCAAGGCCAAGGGGCCGCACTGGGTGCTGGTCACCGACTGCGACGAGGACTTCGTCTACCTGCACGATCCCGATGTCGATCACAGCCAGCATCGCCGCGAACTGGATTGCCAGCACATCCCCGTGTCCCACGCCGAGTTCGACAAGATGAGTCGCTTCGGCCGCGGCAAGCTGCGCGCGGCAGTGATCCTGCGCACCGGCTGAACCCGGGGTTGTACTGGGCGTCGAACAGGGCCAGGATCAAGGCCAACAAGAACGACGGGGCGGTCCATGAGTCAGTCCTTGCGCAAGCGCAATCCCTCCTACGAATTGATGGAGGACCTGAGCGGTCACTC
This sequence comes from Pseudomonas oryzihabitans NBRC 102199, assembly GCF_000730625.1. Taxonomy (GTDB): domain Bacteria; phylum Pseudomonadota; class Gammaproteobacteria; order Pseudomonadales; family Pseudomonadaceae; genus Chryseomonas; species Chryseomonas oryzihabitans. The sequence continues at coordinate 58,313 of NZ_BBIT01000009.1, forward strand.
GGTGATCTACCGGGAGCATGGTTTTCCCTGCCCGCTGGTGCGCTGGCATTTCCACAAGGAATACGAGCTGCACCTGATCGTGGCCAGTTCGGGGACCGCCTTCATCGGCGACTACATCGGCAACTTCTATCCGGGCAGCCTGTTCCTTACCGGGCCGCACCTGCCGCACAACTGGATCAGCCGCGTCGCCGAGGGCGAGGTGGTGGCCAAGCGCGACATGCTGGTCAACTTCACCAACGAGACGGTGGACAACGCCACCGCGGTGTTTCCCGAACTCAGCGGCCTGGCGCCGCTGCTGGAACGCGCCCGCTACGGCATCGAATTCCAGGATCCGCAGCTGATCGCTCGCGCCGAGGCCTTGCTGCAACAGATCTCCGAGAGCGGCGGCGCCACCCGTCTCGGTCATTTCCTGGTACTGATGGAGGCACTGGCCACCTCGGAGCGCTACCAGCTGCTGTCCGGCAGCGTCGAGCCGGCCACGGCCAGCGAACAGGCGGTGGATCGCACCAACCGGGCGCTGAATTTCATCTTCGATCACTACCAGCGTGACTTCACCCAGGAGGAAGTGGCCGAACACCTGGGCATGACGCCCACCTATTTCTCGCGCTTCTTCCGCCAGGCCACCGGTCGCACCTTCGTCGAATTCGTCAACAGCCTGCGCATCAGCAAGGCCTGCGAGATGCTCTCCCACAGCAGCATGCCGGTCACCGACATCTGCTTCGAGGCCGGCTTCAACAACATCTCCAACTTCAATCGACGCTTCCACCAACTCAAGGGCATGACCCCACGTCAGTACCGCACCCTGACGGTACAGCGGCTGACCGAGCAGAACGCCTGAACGGCCTGTCGCGTCTCGGTCCTGCGGCGTCGAGCGGGTCTGTGATCAGCAGCCGCCCTTGAGCCCTGCTGTCGTGTGAATGCGAGACAGGGTTTATCGCCAGCTTGCGAGCCATTGAACAGACCGGACGCAAAGTTCGGTTATGATCGAACTACCAACCCTTGCCGACTGAGGCCAGTGCCACCATGACCGAATCCTATACCCCCCCACGCGTCTGGACCCCCACCACCTCCGGCGGCAACTTCGCCAGCATCAACCGCCCCATCGCCGGCCCGACCCACGACAAGGAACTGCCGGTCGGCGAGCATCCCTTCCAGCTGTATTCCCTGGGCACGCCCAACGGCATGAAGGTGACCATCCTGCTGGAGGAATTGCTGGCGGCTGGTCATGCCGACGCCGAATACGACGCCTGGCTGATCCGCATCAGCGAGGGCGACCAATTCTCCAGCGGCTTCGTTGAGATCAATCCGAATTCCAAGATTCCGGCCCTGGTGGATCGCCGCGGCGCCGAGCCGCTGCGCGTCTTCGAGTCCGGTGCCATCCTGCTCTATCTCGCCGACAGCTTTGGCGCCTTCATCCCGAAGGATCACGCCGGTCGCACCGAAACCCTGAACTGGCTGTTCTGGCAGATGGGCTCGGCGCCCTTCCTGGGCGGCGGCTTCGGCCATTTCTACGCCTATGCGCCGGAAAAGCTCGAATACCCCATCAACCGCTACGCCATGGAAGCCAAGCGCCAACTCGATGTGCTCGATCGCCTGCTGGCCGAGCGCACCTATGTGGCCGGCGAGGAGTACGGCATCGCCGACATCGCCATCTGGAGCTGGTACGGCAATCTGGTACTGGGCCAGCTGTACAACGCCGCGGAATTCCTCTCGGTACAGGACTACAGCCACGTGCAGCGCTGGGCCCAGGCCATCGCCGCCCGGCCGGCGGTGCAGCGCGGTCGGCGGGTCAATCGCACCTGGGGTGAGCCGGGTGAGCAACTGGCGGAGCGGCATTCGGCCAGCGATTTCACCTGATTCGGCAGAGCGGACGGCGGCGGCATGTCTCCGCCGCCGCTAGCGACTCCAGTCCGCGGTCGCGGAGCCGAGTCGTGTCGCGGGGCGTTGCCACTGCAACTCGACCTCGCCGATCCTCAGCGGCGCCCGCAAGCGCAGCGCCGGCCCCCAGGCGGTCGGCTCTTGCGTCTCGCTATAGTCGCCCTCCTCCGGCCCTCCATACGCCGGACCACCACTCGCGCCCGGTCGCTCACTCAGTAGCACAGCGGTACGGGCAAGGGACAGTCGCGCCGTCATAGCTCGCCGCTCCCGCTGACGCAGCGCCAGCCCGCGAAGGGCGGCGGCCGCCATGAGGTAGCCGGTAGCGTGGTCGAGCGCCTGCACCGGCAAGGGCACCGGCTGCTCACCGCCCTGCCAGTCGCGCCCGGCCGCGGCGATACCGCAGGACATCTGCACCAGGCTGTCGTAGCCCCGACGGAGCGCCCAGGGACCGCTCCAGCCATAGGCGCAGAGCGAAATATCGATCAGCCCGGAATTCAGCGCGCGACGTGCAGCGACGCCGTAGCCCAGTCGCTCCAGCGCATCGGCGCGATAGCCGTGGACCAGGATGTCTGCCGAGGTCAGCAGCGCCTCGAATCGCTGGCGATCGGCGGGGCGCCTGAGGTCCAGTCGCGCGCAGCGCTTGCCCAGGGTCACCTCGGGTGCCTGGGCCGGTTCGTCCCAGTCGGGCGGATCGATCCGCAGCACCTCGGCGCCCAGCCCGGCCAGCAGGCGGGTGGCGATCGGCCCGGCGAGGATGCGGGTCAGGTCGAGGACGCGGATGCCCTGCAACGGACGCTGTGGATCGGGCCGCCAATTGCTGGCGATATCCGCGACTGTCCATTCCTGAGCGATCAGCGGTTCGGCGCCAACGGCCTGCCCCTGGGGATGCGCCTGCCACTCCGCCTGGGTGCGCAGCTTCGCCGCGCAGCCGCCCGCCGCGACGATGGCCGTCTCCAGGTCTTCGCCCGACCCGCCCGCCATGGCCTGCGCCACGGCGTCATGGCTATTGCCACAGCCCAGCACGGCCAGGGCGCGCTCCCGATGATGGGGCGCATTGGCGTGCAACCGTAGCCAGCCGTCGCGGGTACGGTAGTCGCCGGTGATCGCATCCCAGACGGCGGGCAATTCCCAGCCCAGGGGACGCAGGGATGTCTTGAACCAGGCCGCGGCCAGGTGCCGGTCCACCTGCACCGGCAATCCGGGTGCCCCTTCGGCCAGCAGGTCGCCGGCGGCCAGGCCGGCGACCCCGATCGCCGCCGTGGCGAGGTCGCTGACCGGAAAGCAGGAGGCCAGGCTGTCGTTGCCCCGGACCTGCAGGTTTGCCGCCTGGGCGGCAGACAGATCCAGGGCGGTGACGAGTTCGCCGAGCAGGGATTGAAAGACGGCAGGCGTACGGGACGGGTGGGTCAAGGCAAGGTCCTCCGCGGCAGCAGGCAGTGCTCTCACAGTAGCCCTACTTGCACGAGCAGGACACCGGCGTTCGTCCGTCTACCGTCCAGCCCGACACGGGGACAAATCGCCCTCTGCCTGGGTCTCCCCTTCATCAGCCCACCCACGCTATCGGGAACCCCCCATGACCGAACGACAGCTCCTCATCGCCGGCGCCAGCGGCATCATCGGCCAGGCCGTGCTGGAAGCCTTTGCCAAGGCCGGCTGGTCCATCACCACCGTCGGCCGCTCGCGACAGGCACCCAGTCGCTTTCCGCACCTGACCGCCGACCTGCTGGACCCGGCCAGCCTGGCCGCGGCCAAGGCCGATCTCGCCGGTGTGACCCATCTCTTCTACAGCGCCCTCAAGCCCAACCCTGACCCGGGCGTCGAGGCGGACGAAAACGCCGCCATGCTGGAGAACCTGGTCGCCGCAGTGCGTAGCGCTGGCGCGCCTCTGGCCCGCATCACCTTCGTCCAGGGCGGCAAGATCTACGGCGCCCACCTGGGGGTGTACAAGACCCCAGCCCGCGAGGATGACAGCCGCCACTTCCCGCCCAACCTCTATTTCCGTCATGAAGACTTCGTGCGCAGCCTGGAGGCCGACGGCATCCGGTGGACCGCCCTGCGCCCCGACATCGTTATCGGCCACTCGCTGGGCTCGGCCATGAACCTCGGCAACCTGATCGGTCTCTATGGCGCGCTGTGCAAGGCGACCGGTACCGCCATGCAATTCCCCGGAACCGAGCAGGCCTATCGCGGCGCCTTGGTCAACGTCACCGCCGCGCCGCTGCTGGGCGAAGCCGCGGTCTGGGCCGCCGAAGAGGAGCGCGATGGCGCCTTCAACCTCACCAACGGCGATATCTTTCGCTGGAGTCACGTCTGGCCGCAGCTGGCCGACTGGTTCGGGCTGGACGTCGGCGAGCCGCAACCCATCTCCCTGGCCCAGCGCCTGACCGCGCTGAAGCCGGTCTGGCAGGCGCTGGCGCAAGGGGAAGGACTGGCCGAGGCCGATCCCGAGCGGATCGCGCCCGGGGCCTTCGGCGACTTCATCTTCCATGTCGAGAAGGACGCCATCTTCGATGTGACCAAGGCGCGGCAGGCCGGCTTCGGGCAGATGGTCCTGAGATCGGACGAAGTCCTGCTCGCGCACCTGGAGGACATGCGTCGGCGGCGACTGATTCCCTGAGGCATCCCGCTTCGTCCCGGGTGCGGGAAAACGCCCGGGACGACGTGCGGTCTCAACCCCAACGTCTCGCCATCGGAGTTCTACCTTGTACGCCGACACCCTCACCTGGGGCCATGGCCCCCGCACCTTCGAAGTCTTTCTCGAGCCCACCTGCCCCTTTTCGGTCAAGGCCTTTAACAAGCTCGACGACCTGCTGGCCCAGGCCGGTCCGGATCGCATCACCCTGAAGATCCGCCTGCAATCCCAGCCCTGGCACCTGTTCTCCGGTGTGGTGGTGCGCTGCGTGCTGGCCGCCGCCACCCTCGATGGCGGCAAGGAGAGCGCCAAGGCGGTGCTGGCAGCAGTCGCTGCCCATCGCGAGGAATTCGAGTTCAAGGATCACGCCACCGGACCCAATCGCGACGCCACGCCCAACGACATCATTGCGCGCCTGGAAGGCTACAGCGGCCTGGCCCTGGCCGATGCCTTCGCCAATCCGGACCTGCAGCACGCCATCAAGTGGCACTGCAAGTACGCCCGGCAGAACGGCATCCACGTCTCGCCGACCTTCATGATCGATGGCCTGGTGCAGCCCGACATCAGCAGCGGGGATTCGGTCGCGGACTGGCTCGCGCGGCTGGAGTGAGCGCCGGGGCTCAGGATCGCGAGGAGGCATAGTCCGGTCCCTCGCGCTATGCTCGGCGGCTTCCCCTCGACCCGAGAAAGCCTCGTCATGGCCTGCCCTGCTGGAGCTCCATCCTGGAAGCCCTGAGCGTCTACCTGGGCCTGGCCGCCCTCGCCTTTGGCGGGGCCACCCTGTTGCCCCTGCAATCGGAAGCGGCCCTCGCCGGGCTGCTGCTCACCGAGCGCTATGCCACGCCCCTCCTGCTGCTGGCCGCGACGCTGGGCAATGTCGCCGGCTCGACACTGAACTGGTGGCTGGGCACCCATCTCGAACGCTTTCGCCAACGCCGCTGGTTTCCGCTGTCGCCGGAGCGCCTGGCGCGCATCCAGGCGGCCTACCAGCGTTGGGGCTGGTGGTCGCTGCTGCTCAGTTGGACCCCTGTGATCGGCGATCCCCTGACCCTGGTGGCCGGGGTGATGCGCGAACCCCTGTGGCGCTTTCTAGTGGTGGTGAGCCTGGCCAAGGCCACGCGCTACGTCGTGGTCTGGGGTCTTACCCTGGGCTGGCAGTGATCGAGCCCAGCAGGCAAAGGTCCGGCGGTCCCTGCCATCCAGACCTCTCGATGCGCTACCGAAACATCGAGCGCGCACTCAACCGGCCTGACGGGTCCGCTGGCCCAGCCAGCCCGCCTCGACGGCGGCCAGGTCGGCGCGTGGGATGAGTTGCGCAGGAATGCAGCTGCAGCGCGACAGATTGAAGACCTGGCGGCCCGCGGCGGTCATGACGTCCTGCATGACCTTGAGCCCCGGCAGGATACGGTTGTGCAGATGCTCGTCCAGACCACAGGGCGATCTCGCGTCCGCGCCGCCTTCGTAGAAGCGTGGGGCCCGGGCATTGAGGTCGACACCGGCCAGATAGATCCTGGTAAAGCCCAGGTGATAGGCCAGTTGCAGGGCGATGAAGGCAACGGTCCGGACATCGAAGATGCCGTAGTCCATGTCCCGGCTGAAGCCGATGTCGCGCGCTCGGCGACTGAGCAGGGTGAGCGTGCGTTCGGCCTGGTCGCGCTCCAGCCCGAGGTAGTGTTCCAGCCGGGTACTGGGCGCTCGTTTCAAAGCGTGAGCCTTGGCCTGCCGGCTTTCCGCCAGGCTTTCGATCGCCGTCGGCCACAATGCCAGCCGCTGCGCCTGCTCGAGCCCGCATTCATAGAGCTCAGGTTGCTGCTCGGCAAAGCTCAGGTCGCTGCAGACGTAAAAGAGCGGACGGATGCCGCTCCCGCTCAGCTTGGCGATGGCACCGTTCATGGTGATGATCGGCACGTCCTGCCAGGCGTCCAGGTTGAGTTCGGCAGCCGAAGGTCCGGAGGCCAGCAGGAGCACCGGACCCCGGTGACTGTTGCGCAGGGGCGCGAAGTCCTGGCTCACAGCAGCGAGCCACCTGGACGCGCGGCATTGAGGACTTTGGACAGGCGGTTTGAAAGCTGCTCGATTGGCATGCCATCAGCTCCCTATCGGCAATGACGAAGGTTATTAGTCATACATATTCGACGGCGCCGATAAAAAAGTAACCGGGCACCCTCATGAATGACGCTACCAACGCTACGTTTTGCCGCTTAGGACTCACTTAAGGTGCCTGTACCAAATGTGGTGCCCATAGCAATTAGATGACTTGTTTGTGAGCCAGTAGGAGCCAAGGCGGCCCAGGGCCTGGAACGATCCGAAGATCCGCCCTGCCCCCACCGGCATCGCGGACTACCTATTGCCCCTTAGCGGAGATGCCGCTCCTATGCTCAGGAATACCGCGCGGAGAGGCGCCATTCGCGCAGGGCCTCGACCGCTCGCGAATGGCCCTCACCAAGCATGGCAGGGTCACAGGGCTGGAATTTGCCGCCAACCGCACTGTGCCTGCACGAGCGCGGTGGACAGGCGCGAGGACTGACGCCTCGCCGGCGAACTAGGAACCGCGGTAGGTGCTGAAGCCATAGGGGCTGAGCAACAGCGGGATATGGTAGTGCTGCTCCGGCTGGGTGACGTCGAACACCACCGGGATCTCGGGGAAGAAGGCGCTGCGGCCCTGCTGGCGATAATAGTCGCCGGTCTTGAAGACCACGCGGTATTCCCCCTTCTCGAAGGTCTTTTCCTTGGGAAACAGCGCCGGCACCCGGCCCTGCTCGTTGGTGACCTCTTCCGCCAGCGGCTGCCAGCCCTGCCCCACCTGACGTTCCAGGGTCACATGTACGCCGGCCGATGGCTTGCCGTCTTCCAGGTTGAGCACATGGACACTCAGGGGATTGGGTGCGGCGACCGCGAAGCCGGACAGGGCCAGGCCAGACAACAGCACGAACGTCTTCATGAAAATCTCCTTCAAGGATGGGAGGTGAGGTTGAGGTGTTCAGCGGCCGCCAGCGCACAGCGCTCATCCGCCCCGCCACCGCCGGCACCGGCGATGCCCAGGGCGCCGACCAGCTGGTCGCCTTCGTAGAGGGGGATGCCACCGCCCAGCAGCAGCAATTCGGGCAGGGTGACGAGATTGGCCGCATCCGGGTTCTGCCGAGCGCGCTCGGCCAGCGCCTGCGACGGGGTGCGGGTGGACAGGGCGGTAAAGGCCTTGCGCCGCGCCGCCTCGGCGTTGTGCGGTCCGATGCGGGTATCGCGTTGCAGGAGGATCAGTTGACCGCTGCGGTCGAGCACCGCCAGCGCGGCGCTGCAGGGCGCGGCCTGCGCCAGACGCTGCGCGGCAGCAAGGTCGAGATCGGGGTGCTGCGGCAGCGCCGCCTGCGCCTGACCGAGCAAGGCAGCGCCCAGCAGCGTGACGGTTAGGGAAGAAAGAAAGCGCGACATGATTCGAGGTCCGGGAAATGACCTCGCCAAATTATCCTGATCGTTCGGTCAGGAACGGGTACTGCGGGATGACAATTTTGTCAGAAGGATCAGCGGGATAGCTGGCCGGATTCGACAGGCATCACTCTTTACCCATGGCTTGAACATTCGTCCCTTCAGACACGTGAAGGCGCCGCGCCGCCGTTACGTTTATCCGTCTATATTGCCGAGCAACCCGATTCGACCGTTGCCTCGCAAATGGCCTATTGCTTTCCGAAAACGCACCCGCTCATCGAACGCGCAAAATCGTCAGACCACTATTGATCGATTAGATCAAAACATGCTTTATTGTGATCAGAACAATCACAAGGTAGGCATGACCATGAAATTCCGCGGCATCGTTCCCGCCCTCGTTACCCCTTTTGACGCCCAGCAACGTGTCGATGAAAACGCTTTGCACGGTTTGATCGAAAACCTGATCGGCGCTGGCGTCCATGGCCTGTTCGTACTGGGCACCAATGGCGAATTCTTCGCGCTCTCCGAAGCCGAGAAGCTGCGTATCGCCGAGCTTACCGTAGACGCCGCGGATGGCCGGGTCCCGGTCGTGGCCGGTACCGGTGCCTTCGCCACGCATGAAGTGATTGAACTGAACAAAAAGATGGCGGATCGCGGTGTTGATGCCCTGTCGGTGATCACGCCCTACTTCAATGCCGTCAGCCAGAAAGAGCTGATCACGCATTACGAAGCCATTGGCGACGCCTCCCCGCTGCCGCTCATGCTCTACAACATTCCGGCCAAGACCGGCATGTCGATCGGCATCGGCGCTGTCGCCACTCTGAGCCAGCACCCGCAGATCAAGGGCATCAAGGACAGCGCCGGCAACTTCGACGCCCTGGTGCAGATGATGAAGTACCGCAGCGACGACTTCGCCGTCTTCGCCGGTACCGACTCCCTCATCTACTGGAACCTGCTGGCCGGCGGCGATGGCGCCGTGGCCGCCACCGCCAATGCCGTGCCCCAGGTGGTCATGACCATCTGGAACGCCTTCCAGGCCGACGACCACGCCACCGCCCGCGCCGCCCAGGAAAAGCTGCGGCCGCTGCGCGATGCCTTCGCCCTGGGCACCATGCCGTCGGTGCTTAAAAAGGCCGCCGACCTGCTCAACGTCCCGGTCGGTCCCTGCCGCGCCCCGGTGGCAGCGCTGGACGAAGCCACCGTACACAAGCTCGAAGGCCTGCTGGCCATCTACCGCGACTGATCCGGAGCGCCCATGTCCCTCTATCATTTCCAGACCGTCAAACACCTGGTTCACGGCGCTGGCGCCCTGGATCAGCTCGGCGACAAGCTCGCCCTCCTCGACGTCCCGCTGCGCCGCGTAGTGCTGGTCACCCAGAACGCCATGCACGGCCTGGGCGTGACCGAGCGCGTCAAGGCGCAACTAGCCGCCCGCGACATCGAGGTGGCCGTGATCGACAACGTCGAGATCGAGCCCACCCTGGAGAACATCGAGCAGGTCTTTCGCGAGCAGGTCGCGCCGCGCCAACCCGACGCCCTGCTCGCCATCGGCGGCGGCTCGGTGCTGGACGCCGCCAAGTTGTTTGCGGTCATGCTCACCAACGAGCAGTCGCTCAGATCCATGCTGGGTATCGACCAGGTGGCCCGCGCCGGGCTGCCCACCGTGCTGGTGCCGACCACTGCCGGCACCGGCTCGGAAGTGACCCCCAATGCCATCGTCACCCTGCCCGACGAAGAGCTGAAGGTGGGCGTGGTCAGCCGCCACCTGCTGCCCGCCCTGGTCCTGCTCGATCCGCTGCTGACCCTGAGCCTGCCTAAGGCCATCACCGCGGCTACCGGGATGGACGCCTTCACCCATTCCCTGGAGTCCTTCATCTCCAACAAGGCCAACCCGGTCAGCGATACCTTCGCCTTGGAGTCCATGCGCCTGATCGCCGGCAGCATCGTCGAGGCCTATCAGCAGCCGGATTCGGTACCGGCCCGCAGCGATATGCTGCTCGGCTCCACCTATGGCGGCGTGGCCCTGACCGCCGCCGGCACGGCCGCCGTGCATGCCCTGGCCTATCCCCTGGGCGGCAAGTTCCATGTCACCCACGGCGTGGCCAACGCCATGCTGCTGCCCCATGTCATGGCCTTCAACCTGGACAGTTGCGCGCCACGCCTGAAGCGCGCCGCCCTGGTCTGCGGCCTGGCCCGCGAGGAGGACAGCGACGAAGCCGCCGCGCACAAACTGATCGAGCAGATCGCCGCCTGGACCGCCACCCTGGAGATTCCGCAGGACCTGGCCGCCTTTGGTGTCCGCGAGGAACACCTGCCAGAGATGGCCGTGGCGGCATCCAAGGTCACCCGGCTAATGGTCAACAATCCCAAGCCGCTGAGCCTGGACGACATCCAGGCGCTGTACCGGCGCCTGCTGCCATGACCCGCCTGCTGATCCTGGCCGACGATCTCAGCGGCGCCGCCGACTGCGCTCTGGGCTTCGCCAAGGCCCAGGCGACCCGGGTGCTGCTCGACGCCGAGGCCCTGGATGCCCAGGCGCCGGTGACGGCACTGGATCTGGACAGCCGTCGACTGGATGCGCGTGCGGCGGCCGCGCGCCATGCCGCACTGCTCGGGCACCCGGCGTTGGCGGGCGCCGCGCTCTACAAGAAGATCGACTCCACCCTGCGTGGCAATGTCGCCGCCGAGGTAGCGGCCCTTACCCCGCGTGGCCTGGCCCTGGTCGCGCCCGCCTACCCGGCACTGGGCCGCACGACCCAGGGTGGCCTCCAGTACCTGGACGGCGTACCGGTCGACCAGACCGATGTCTGGCGCAACGAGGGCCTGACCGGTAGCGCCGACCTGGTCGCTCAACTGACCGATCACGGCATCAGCTGTGCGCGGCTCGATATCGCCACCCTGCGTCAGCCGGTGGCCCTGGCCGCCGCCCTGCGCCGCGCGCTGGACAGTGGTCTGCCCGCGCTGGTCTGCGACGCCGAGCGTCAAACGGACCTCGAGGCGCTGGGCCGGGCTTCCGCGCCCCTGGCGCAGCAACTGTTCTGGGTCGGTTCGGCAGGTCTCGCCGAAGCGCTGCCCGCTGCCCTGGGCCTGACCGGCCATACCGCACTCCGCCCTCCAAGCGACGGCCCGATCCTTACGGTGGTGGGCAGCATGTCCCGGCACTCCCAGGCCCAGGCCGAACGTCTGGTGGCGGGAAGCGGCCAACACTGGCAGCGGCTGGCCCCTGCCTGGCTGCTGGAGCCGCAGCGCGCCGCCGAGCGTACCGCGCTGGCCACGGCCCTCGCTCGGCAACTCGCCCGCGGCGAAGACGTCCTGGTGAGTCTTGACCAGCAGGCCCGAGACCCGCGCCAGGCCGTGGCCCTGAGCCAGGCCCTGGCCGAACTGCTGCAGCCCGCCCTGCAGGAGTCCGCCGCCCTCATGGCCACCGGCGGCGAAACCGCTCGCGCCCTGCTCGCCCAGGCCGGCATCACCGCGCTGGACCTGCACGGCGCCCTCGCGCCGGGCGTGGCCCTGGCCAGTACCTGCTGGCATGGTCGCGCCCTGCGGGTCGTGACCAAGGCCGGCGGCTTCGGCCAACCCGACACCCTCCTCGACGCCTGGCGCCACCTGCGCGCCAGCCTACCCGCACAGGCCGCCCCGGCCTCCCTGCAGAAGGAAGCCCACCATGTCTGAACGTCCCGTCATCGGCATCACCATGGGTGACGCCACCGGCGTCGGTCCCGAGATCATCATGAAGTCCCTGGCCCACGCCTCGGTCTACGACAGCTGCCGCCCGCTGGTCATCGGCGACGCCGGTCGCCTGGAGGATGCCAATCGCATCGTCGGCGGTCGCCTGCAGATCAACGCCATCGAGCGGCCCGATCAGGCACGCTTCCAACCCGGCGTGGTGGATTGCATCGACCTCGGGCTGATTCCCGCCGACCTGCCCTACGGCAAGCTGTCCGCGCTGGCCGGCGACGCCGCCTATCGCTACATCGAACGCACCGTGCAGCTCACCTCTGCAGGCGAACTCGACGCCATCTGCACCGCCCCGCTGAACAAGGAAGCCCTGCACGCGGGCGGCCATATCTTCCCGGGCCACACCGAGCTGCTGGCGCACCTCACCGGCACCGAGGAGGTGTCGATGATGCTGATGACGCCGATCCTCAAGGTCATCCACGTCACCACCCATATCGGCATCATCGATGCCATCGCGCGCATCGAGCCGGGCCTGGTCAAGCGCACCATCGAACGCGCCCACGCCACCCTGCAGCGGGCCGGCATCCAGGATCCGCTGATCGCCGTCTGCGGCATCAACCCGCATGCCGGCGAGAACGGCCTGTTCGGCTACGGCGAGGAAGAAACCAAGATCCAGCCGGCCATCGACGAGCTGCACGCCCGTGGCTGGCGCGTGGAAGGCCCGTTGCCTGCGGACACACTTTTCTTCCGCGCCGGGCGCGGCGATTTCGACTGCGTGGTGGCCATGTATCACGACCAGGGCCACGGCCCGGTCAAGGTCATGGGCCTGGAAGCGGGCGTCAATGTCACCGTCGGCCTGCCGGTGATCCGCACCTCTGTGGACCACGGCACCGCCTTCGACATCGCCGGCAAGGGCATCGCTGACGAGCGCAGCCTCATCGAGGCGCTGCGCCAGGCCACCGAACTTGCCAGCCGGCATCGCGCCAGCCAGGCCGCCTGAGGAGGCTGACCATGAAAGTCGTCTGCACCTCGCCGTCCTTCGCCAAGTACTCCCGGGAACCGCTCGAGCTGCTGGCCCGCCACGGCATTGACCTGGTGACCCTGCCCGCCGACATCGATGCCGAGGGTTTCATCGCCGCGGCCGCCGACTGCCAGGCGGCCATCACCGCCTTCAACGTCTTCGACGCCGCCACCTTCGCGGCCCTGCCGCAGCTGCGCCTGGTGTGCAAGCACGGCGTCGGGGTCGACAACATCGACCTGGACGCGGCTCGCGCCCATGGCGTGACCGTCTGCAACGTGCCCAACTCCAACCGCCACGCGGTGGCCGACTACACCTTCGCCCTGCTGCTGGCCTCGGCCCGCCAGGTGGCCCGCGCCGACCGCGAAACCCGCGCCGGCGACTGGCCACGGCTGTTTGGCGCCGACGTCCATGGCAAGACCCTGGGCATCGTCGGCCTGGGCAGCATCGGCAAGGAAGTCGCGCGGCGCGCCAGTGGCTTCGCCATGCGCGTCATCGCCCATGACCCCTATCCCGATCAGGCCTTCGCCGACCGCGAACGCATCGAATTTCGCGCCCTCGACGAACTGCTCGCCGAAGCCGATTTCGTCACCCTGCACATCGGCCTGTCCGACGCCACGCGCCACCTGCTGGATGTACGGCGACTGGGCCTGATGAAGCCGGGTGCCCACCTGATCAACGCCGCCCGCGGCGGCATCGTCGATGAAGAGGCGCTCTACCAGGCGCTGCACAGCGGCCACCTGGGCGGTGCGGCCCTGGATGTGTTCGAGGACGAGCCGGCCTACCAGCACCCGCTGTACGGGCTACCCACCGTGGTGGTGTCGCCGCATATCGCCGGCTACACCCCCGGCGCACTGGACATCCTCAGCCTCACCTGCGCCCGCAACGTGGTCGCCGCCCTCACCGGCACCGGCCCCCTGGAGTCCGTCGTCGTCGCCCCCTGACCCCCTACCCCTTTCGGAACCTGATCATGGATAACAACAACAAGGCCACCAGGATTCGCTGGATCATCGCCGGACTGATGTGGACGGCGATCGCCATCAACTACATCGACCGGGTGGTGCTGTCCGCCGCCGCGCCCTTCATCAGCAAGGAATTCGCCCTCAATGCGACCGAGATGGGGCTGATCATGTCGGCCTTCTTCTGGTCGTACGCCCTGCTGCAGTTGCCCGCAGGCTGGCTGGCCGACCGCTTCGGCCAGAAGGCCACCCTGGGCGGCGCCGTGCTCTGGTGGTCGCTGGCCACCGCCCTGACCGGCCTCGCCACGGGCTTCAAGTCGCTGTTCGCCTTGCGCATCGGCCTGGGCATCGGCGAGGCGGCGGCCTATCCGAGCAACGCCGGCATCACCTCGCGCTGGTTTCCCGACAAGGAACGCGCCACCGTCTCGGGCATCTTCGACAGCGGTTCCAAGTTCGGCGGCGCGGTGGCCATGCCGCTGATCGTTGGCCTGATCGCGCTGTTCGGCTGGAAGCTGACCTTCGTCATCAGCGGCGCCCTCGGCATCCTCTGGGCCCTGGCCTGGTTCGCCTTCTACCGCAACGACCCGGAAGACCATCCGCGCATCAACCAGGCCGAGCTGCGCTACATCCGCGAAGGCCAGCGACGCCGCGAAGGCAATGGCGAGAAGCCGGCCATGCGCTGGTACGAGCTGCTGCGCTACCGCAACGTCTGGGCCATGTGCCTGGGCTTCTTCTTCATCAACTACAACTCCTACTTCTTCATCACCTGGCTGCCTACCTACCTGGTCAAGGAAAAGGGCATGGACCTCATCTCCATGGGCTTCATGGCGGCGCTACCGCTGCTGATCGCCATGGTGGTGGAAGTCTTCGCCGGCTGGCTATCGGATCGCATCTATCGCAGTGGCCGCTATTCGCTGACCACCATCCGCAAGACCTTCCTGATCGTCGGCCTGCTGATGGCCTCCTGCATCGGCCTGGCCGCCTTCGCCGAATCGGCCTGGATCGCCATCGTGCTGCTGTGCATCGCCAAGTCCGGCACCACCGTGGCCGCCACCCAGGTCTGGGCCATGCCCGGGGATATCGCCCCGCGCGGCATGACCTCGATGCTGGCCGGCCTGCAGAACTCGGTGTCCAACATGGGCGGCGTGGTCGGCCCCATCGTCACCGGCTTCATCGTCGCCACCACCGGCTCCTTCAACATCGCCCTGCTGTTCTCGGCCGGGCTGATCGTGGCGGCCATCCTCAACTACCTGTTCCTGCTCGGCCGGGTGGAACCCATCGTCACCGAGGATGACCCGGAAGCGGACCTGCTGGGCGCCGGCCAACCCAGCCACTGATGTTCCTCGCCCAGGGCGTCGGCGGCCTGCCGGCGCCCTGTGAAAAAGCTCGTACAACAACAACACGGAGCGATTTCCATGCAGACGTTCGACGTGCAAAGCACCGCCATCATCATCGGGATGGTGGTGGTCTACATCCTCTTCACCACCTGGCTCAGCATCCGCCTGCGCAGTCGTACCAGCGGCGAATTCATGGTGGCCGCGCGCAGCATGCCGGCCTTCGTGGTGGGCATCCTGATGATGTCGGAATTCATCGGCGCCAAGTCCACTGTGGGCACCGCCCAGGCCGCCTTCGAGAGTGGTTTCGCCGCCTCCTGGTCGGTGATCGCCGCGGCCATCGGCTTTCCGCTGTTCGGCCTGCTGATGGCGCGAAAGCTCTATGCCTCCGGCGAATTCACCATCTCCGGTTTCATCGCGCAGAAGTACGGCCTGTCCACCAAGCTGATGGTGTCGATCATCATGATCTACGCCCTCCTGCTGGTGAACGTGGGCAACTACGTCAGCGGCGCCGCGGCCATCGCCACGGTACTCAAGATCAACCTGCCCACCGCCGCCTTCATCACGGCCATTGTCAGTACCCTGTACTACGTCTTCGGCGGGCTGAAGAGCGTGGCCTACGTCAGCATCCTGCACACCTCGGTCAAGTACGTGGGCGTGCTGATCGTCCTGGGCGTGGCCCTGCACATGACCGGCGGCTTCACCCCGGTCATGCAGAACATGCCGGAGCACTACTTCACCTGGGACGGCACCATCGGCGGCAGCAAGATCGTCGCCTGGATCATCGGTACCGTCGGAGCGATCTTCTCCACCCAGTTCATCATCCAGGCGATTTCCTCGACCAAGGATGCCCGCGCCGCACAACGCTCCACCTTCCATGCCTCGCTGCTGTGCATCCCCATCTCCCTGGCGCTGGGCTTCATCGGGGTCGCGTCCAAGTACCTGCATCCGGAGATGAGCAGCCTCTACGCCCTGCCGGTCTTCCTGCAGTCGATGCACCCGGTACTGGCCGGCGTGGTGACCATTTCCCTGGTCGCCTCCATCTTCGTCAGCGTCAGCACCGTGGCCCTGGCCATCGCCTCGCTGGTGGTCCGGGACTTCTATGTGCCGCTGCGCAAGCCGACGCCCGAGCGTGAATTCAAGGCCACCCGGGTGATCTCCCTTATCATCGGCTTCGTGCCGCTGTTCTTCGTGTTTTTCGTGCCCGAGATCCTCAACCTGTCGTTCTTTACCCGGGCGCTGCGCCTGTCCATCGCGGTGATCGCCATGATCGCGATCTACCTGCCGCTGTTCGCCACCAACCGCGGTGCGACCCTGGGCCTGCTGGCCTCGACCACCACCACCAGCGTCTGGTATCTGCTGGGCAATCCCTATGGCATCGACAACATGTACGTTGCCCTGGCGACGCCTGCCATCGTCGTGGTCATCGAACGTCTCTTTCCCCAGCCCGCCGCCAAAGCCGCCCCTGCCGAGGTCCCCCATGTCCATCACTGAAATCGCCATCGCCGGCCGTCAGGACAGCTTCCTGCCGACGCCCTATCCGCAGAACCACGCCGCCAACCTGCTGGCTCAGCCTGACGGCGCCCTGCTGTGCACCTGGTTCGCCGGCACCCAGGAAGGCAAGGCCGACATCTCGGTGCTGCTCAGCCGCCGCGATCCGAAGACCGGTATCTGGAGCGAGCCCGTGCAACTGTCGGACGACCCCACTCGCTCCGAGCAGAACCCCATCCTGTTCCAGGCGCCGAATGGCCCGTTGTGGCTGCTGTGGACGGCTCAGGTGGCCGGCAACCAGGACACCGCCATCGTTCGTCGTCGCCTATCCACCGATGGCGGCCACAGCTGGGGCGCCATCGAGACCCTGATCGACACCCCCGGAACCTTCGTTCGCCAACCGCCGGTGGTGCTGGTCAACGGCGACTGGCTGCTGCCGATCTTCCACTGCATCGCCCGCCCTGGCGAAAAGTGGGTAGGCAGCCATGACACCAGCGCCGTGTTGATTTCCAGCGACCAGGGACGCAGCTGGACCGAGCATGCCGTGCCCGAGAGCACCGGTTACGTACACATGAATATCCAGCCGCTGGGAGATGGCACCTTGCTGGCGCTGTTCCGCAGTCGCTGGGCGGACTTCATCCACGCCAGCCGCTCCCAGGACGGCGGTCGCAGCTGGAGCGTCCCCACCCCGACGGCCCTGCCCAACAACAACTCGTCCATCCAGTTCGTTCGTCTCACCAGCGGCGAATTGGTCGTGGCCTACAACCCCACCAGCGCCGCCGACTACAGCGAACGCCGCGCCTCGCTCTATGACGAGATCGACGACGGCGACAGTCGGGTCGATCCGGTGGCGAAGGACGGCGAGCGCGCCGCTGTCTGGGGCGTTCCGCGCGGCCCGATGAGTCTGGCCGTGTCCACGGACGAGGGTCAGAGCTGGCGGCGCCTGGATATCGAGGCTGGCGATGGCTATTGCCTGACCAACAACTCCACCGAAAAGCTCAATCGCGAGTATTCCTATCCCAGCCTGGTGCAGGCAGCCGACGGGGATGTGCACCTGGCCTTCACCTACTTCCGCCAGCGCATCAAGCACGTTTGCCTGCCCCTGGCCGCGCTGCGTTAGAGGAGACAGCGATGATGACTCAGCCTCATGCCCTGGTGACCGGCGTCAGCTCTGGCATCGGCGCGGCGATCACCCAGCGGCTGCTCGCCGAAGGCTGGCAGGTGACCGGCCTCAGCCGGCGCCCGCCGGAACAGCCCCATCCGGCGCTGACCTGGATCGGCGTCGACCTGGCCGATGACCAGGCACTGGATGCCGTGCTGGCTGATATTGGCCCGCTGGACGCCATCGTCCATGCGGCGGGCTTTATGCGTACAGCACCGCTGGGCGCCCTGGATCCAGCCGATGGCGCCGCCATGTGGCACCTGCACGTCGCCGTGGCCAGCCGGCTGGTGGACCGCCTGATCGAGCGCCTCGCCGCAGGCGGTCGTATCGTGCTGATCGGCAGCCGCACTATGCAAGGCGTAGCTGGACGCAGCCAGTACGCCGCCACCAAGGCGGCCCTGGTGGGTCTGGTGCGCTCCTGGGCGCTGGAGTTGGCCTCGCGTGGCATCACCGTGAACCTGGTAGCGCCCGGGGCGACCGAGACGCCCATGTTGCGCGACCCGGGTCGCGTAGGCACGCCGCCGCGGCTGCCCCCACTGGGCCGCTACGTGCAGCCTGAAGAGGTCGCGGGCCTGACCGCCTTCCTGCTCGGTCCGGATGCCAGCGCCCTCACCGGCCAGACGCTGACGGTCTGCGGTGGCGCGTCGCTGTGATGTGGGGGAAGCGTGACTGCGCTAGAGTAGCGCGGTCTCTCCCGATGGATTCCCCATGAAGGTCGCCAAACGTCGCCAGGCCATCCTCGAACTGGTTCTGGCCGGTCACACCAACGTCGAAACCCTCTGCCGGCATCTGGGAGTGTCGGAAGCCACGGTCCGCCGCGACCTGACCGCCCTCGCGGAAGAAGGCCAGATCCTGCGGACCTATGGCGGCGCGACTCACATCGGCACTCGTGAGCCTGAACCGTCCCTGGAGCAACGCAGCAACCAGTCCGGTCCGGAAAAGGCCCTGCTTGCCCGCGCCGCCCTCGCCCATATCAACGACCACGACACCCTGGTGCTGGACGGCGGCACCACCACCGCCGCCCTGGCCAAGCTGCTCAACGAAAGACGTGGTCTGCACGTCATCACCAACAACCTGCTGGCGGTGCCGCTGCTGCGCGATTTACCTGAAGGCCATGTGACGTTGCTCGGTGGCGACCTGCGCCCCGGCAGCATGTCCACTTTCGGCCCGGCGGCCTTCACCATGCTGGAGCGGCTGTCGGCCGACAAGGTCTTTCTCAGCGCCGATGGCGTGGTAGCCGGCCGTGGCCTTTGCGAGGCCAGTACCGAGCAGGCGTACCTTAAGGAGCTGATGATCCAGCAGGCCGCCGAGGTCTTCGTGCTTGCCGACTCGACCAAGCTGGGTCGTGATCGCCAGCAACACTGGACGCCGCTGAAGACGGACTGGACGCTGATCACCGATGCCACGGCGACCGAGGTCCTGACCCCGTTTAGGCAGCAGGGCCTGGTTCGCGTCGAAGTGGTGTCCTGAGCGCTAACGCGCTATCTACGCTGGGCCTTGGCGACAGGATCAGTCGTTGAACGCGGTAGGCGGCTGCGATCCACACGCCAGTTTCAGACCAGGCGTGCTCTGGGTGCCACCCCTAAACCGCGTCTCCGGCGCCTGACGCCAAACGCCAAACGCCAAATGCTGGCCAGCGCTTGGGCTAAGTACATAGGGGCCACCTGCAGCCGATACGGCATTGGTTCGGTATGTGGCCACCGGCGAAGCAGATGTACTCACACGCCTTCGCCGGCTTGGCTGGGTACCTGCCCTGCACAGCGAAAAGCGCGTTACTTACCCTTGCTCAGCTTCGAAACTAAGTGCGGGCGGGCGACTACGAAAACCTCCCGTCAGCCAAGCCAGATAGAGTCCACCGAGCAGCAGCCAGCTGCAGCCAAGCATGATCGCCAAGCGGTCAAGACTGATCATCAGCCAGAGCGTCGCCAACATACCGATGAGTGGACACAGTAGGTAGAGCACCAGTTGTAGGGGGCCACGCTTCTGCGGCTGGCGTGCGAAGTGAACGATCACCGAGAGGTTCACCAGGCTGAACGCTAGAAAGGCGCCGAAGTTGATGAATGAGGTCGAGGTGGTGACATCAAGCCTCAGGGCCAGCAGCGCCACTACCGCGCAGACCAGGATAGCGCCTACCGGCGTACCGAAGCGCGGGCTCAGGGTGCCCAGTAGCGCCCGGGGCAGCACGCCATCGCGGCCCATGGCGAACATCAGTCGCGAGGCGCTGGCCTGCGCCGACAAGCCCGAGGTGAACTGGCCCACGATCAACCCGATCAGGAAGACCGACACAAACAGGTCACCCCCGATATTGCGCGCGATCTCGTAAGCGGCCGCATCGCTGCTTTCAAATAGGGTGGACGGATGGGCCAGCTGAACGAAATAGGCCGTGACCACGAAAATCAGTCCACCGATCAGGGTGATCAGCAGGATCGCCCGAGGAATGGTGCGCTGGGGGTCGCGGGTTTCCTCGGTCAGGGTGCTGACCGCATCAAAGCCCAGGAAGGAGTAACAGGCTACCGCCGCGCCGGCCATCACCAGGGACAGGTTCACGCCCTCGCCCAAGAACGGTTGCAACGACAACAGCGGCTTGCTGGCGTCGCCCAGCACGTAATGCACGCACAGCGCCACGAAAGCCAGCAGTACCAAAAACTGCACCAACATCAGTACGCTGTTGATGCTCTTGGCCAGGTGCAGGCCAAAGATGTTGATCACGCTGGTGACCAGGATGAACGTCAGCACCCAAACTGCCTGGGGTAGCTGCGGGAACGCCGAATGAAGGTAAGCCGCGCCAATCAGCCAGATCGCCATCGGCAGGAAGAGGTAGTCGAGCAACACCGCCCAGCCGGCGATGAACCCGAGGTGATCGCTGATGCTGTGGCGCACATAGCTATAAGCCGATCCGGCTACCGGAAACAGCTTGGCCATGCGCGCATAGCTCAGCGCGGTGAAGCACATCGCCACCGCAGCGGCCAGGTAAGCCGCTGATACGGCACCGTGGGTAATCTCGGCAAGGATGCCGAACGTGCCGAGTACGATGATCGGCGTCATGTAGGCGATGCCGAACAGCACCACCGCTCCCAGAGAGAGGGATCGTTGCAGACGAGCCATTACTGGTTACTCCCACTTTATAAGTTTTTATGGCAGGACCGAGGTCGGCAAAAGTGCGCGGCAAGGCCGCAACGGGCGCGTCTATGGCGCCCTTCAGAAGGAAAATGTCAGGGGATCAGTAGCTCACGCACGCCATTGGCATGGTCGATACGCGTACCTGGCAGCGTCATGCGGCGCTCTTCCAGGTAGCGATAGTCACGGCGGGCTTCGGCCAAGCGATGAAAGTCCAGGGAGATGGACTGCGCGCAGGGCTCTCGACCGGCTTCCAGCAGCAGGCTGCCGTTGGGGTCGACCACTGCACTGCCACCGGCGAATACCAGACCGTCATCGCCTGCGCCGACCCGGTTGGTCATGACCGCATAGGCCTGGTTTTCCATCGCCCGCGCCATAATCGCGGTTCGGTGCGTCGGCCCGTAGGGGTCCATGTTGCCGTTGGTGACGATCAGCAGCTCTGCGCCAAGCTCACCCAGGGCCCGTGCGCTCTCAGGGAATTCGATGTCGAAGCACACCAGCAAGCCGACCCGTACGCCGTCCAGCAGCGCCGTGGCGTAGCGATCGCCCGGCGCGAACACGCCGCGATCCGACGCCCACAGGTGCGTCTTGCGGTAGGTCAGCACAATGTCCTGCCCGTCCATCAACACAGTGGTGTTATAGAACGTGCCACCGTCGTCTTCTGCAAAACCGATGGCAACAGCCAGCCCACGCGCAGCCGCTGCCTTGCCGATGGCGGTCAGGCTCGGGCCATCCAAAGGCTCAGCCAGGGCCGCAACGTTTTCTGGCGTCGGAAAGCCCGTCAGGTAGGTCTCCGGGAACACCAGCAGGCGAGTGCCCGCCCTGCACGCCGCGATAGCCTGCAGGGCCTGGGCGAGATTATGGGCCGTATTACCATCACGACCGGTGAGCTGAGCGAGTTCAACTTGCATGACGGGGCTCCGTTCCTAGTGTTGCATCACGTGGGGGGCAAACACAGAATGCGAACGCCCCTCCGTCCGAAGTCGAGTATGGAGGCGGAGCCACACAGGCGGAATTACGCACGCGGGGTAACCCCATAGGGGTAGACAGATGACCATGACCTTGCACGACATCGCCTTCCATCAGACCGTGGCCGAACTCATCGAAGCGCTCGAACGCCCGCATTTTTGGCGTGCTATGACCCGCGCGCTGGAGCAGTACGTACATCACGACAGCTGGGTGGCCCTGATCTTTAGCGAGGGACGCCCGCAGGTGTTGGCTGAAAGTCCCGGCGACGACGGTGCACCGGACCGGCTCTTTCAGGACTACCTGCACGGCCTGTACCTGCTCGACCCCTTCTACATCGCCAGTCGCGAGAGCCAGCGGGAAGGTCTCGTGCGCTTGAGCGAAATCGCGCCTGACTGTTTCGAGCAAACGGACTACTACCAGCGCTACTTCAGCCTCAACGTGGTCGCTGACGAGGTGCAGTTCAATGTCGCCCTCCCCGGTGCTAGAACGCTGTGTCTGTCATTGGGTTCACGGCAACGCTTCCAACCTGACCAGATAGCCCTGCTCTCCCTGGTAGCGCCCTGGGTTACGGCACTGGTGCGCCAGCGCCTGCGCTACGAGCCGGAGCCCAGCGAGCCGACCGCCGCCCCGCCTTGGCAGGAGCGCCTTGAACGGATGGCACGCCAGGTGGAAACGGCACTGACCGGTCGCGAGCTGGAAGTGGCGCGCCTGGTCCTCAGCGGGTACTCCAGCAAAGAGGTGGCGCGCAAATTAACCATTTCGGCTGAGACCGTGAAGGTGCACCGCAAGCACGTCTACAGCAAGCTGGGTATCAAATCCCAGTCGGAGCTGTTCGCGGTGTTCCTGCAAGCTCAGCGCGGATGACGCCACAGATTTGTACCGCGGAGTGCAATGAAGAAAGCAACCTGGGTCAGCATGCTCATGAGGGACCCCCTGTATGCGTGATGGGTTGATCAACCGGCGGTGACAGTAATGCCGCCATCGGCCATGACCATCGAGTCGACCATGAAGCTTGCGCGGTCCGAGGTGAGCAAGGCGACAATCTCGGCAGTTTCCTCCGGCTTCGCAACACGGCCACTGGGCGCGGCGTCGCCGTGCTGGGCAAGACAACCCGGGCCGTCGCCGACCACGTCATTAAGGATGTTGGTGACGACGTCGCCGACTCCGACCGCGTTGACGCAGATGCCGTGCGCGATGGCTTCGAGCGCGAGCGTGCCGGTCAGTTGGGCTAGTACGCCCCTTAGGCGCCGAGGGTGGGAAACGCACAGCCGGACGCGTATGAGGCCATGGTGACGATAGCTCCGGATTCGTTGGGCATCATTGTCTTGACGGCCTCGCGGCACCAGCATCGGTTAAGAGCGGTCGTAGCGAGAAGCGCTGGGAAGACGATTAGGTTTGCGCAGGTTGACACCGACCCGGAGTCGTTCGGTCGGGACCTAAGTCAGCCACAGCCGCCAGGACCTACGTTCCTTGACCGACGACCGTGTCTGAGGGCCGGCGGATGTGGAAACGCGGCGCGAGTAGGTGGCGCGCCGCGCATGCTCACCGTGGGCCGGGCGCTGCCGGCCATCGTAAGAGGTGGCATAGCCCCGCGTGTTTTTCCACCAATCAACGAGATGAGTACTGTATGTCCAATAGACAGGAGCCGCCATTAGGGCTATCTGCGGGCGATTTCGATGAAGACCCTAGAGATCCGCGGCTCGAGCTGTCGCCTGCTGATATCGCGGCCGAAGTGGAGCAAATTGCTCGGTACCAGGCTGAGCTGACACTGGAGAAGACTCTGCTGGAGATCGACAAGCTCAACATCGAACTCACAGAGCTACGCGTCGACTCATTTCGAAAATGGGCCACGCTTGCAGCAGTAATCACCGGTATTATGATCACGCTTATATCGGCCTTGAATAAGGCCCCGGAGGCGCCGCCCTCCAAAGGAGTAGCGCATGAACGCACAAGCCATAAATGAGTCGAGACGCCGTAGGGTCGAAGCCACACGCGCTGAGGTTGACGCGGTCCTTGAGAAGTCTGCCAGGTACCGTAAGCGTCAGGCCAATCCTCTGTGGATCGCGGTGCCCGTACTCAGCGGCGCGGCCTTTACTGCTGGCGTAGCCTATCTCGCCCACCTGCTCGTGTAACTCTGTCGCCGGTGAAGGAGCCCTCTCGCGAGGGCTTTTTTGTGCCCGCTACTCCTTCAGCGCACAGACGCCAGGTCCCGTGGAGGAGCCCGCACTGCTCCTTCCCAGGCATCTGCCTGAGAGCCTAAAGGTCCGGGAATCAAGCACCCTAGTCGCTCGCTCAACCGCGTCCCAGTCGCTGAATCAGACTTTCAAGCAACTCCATGACCAGCTGGCGATCCTCGGCGTTGAGGGTAGCCAGACGTGTTTCGAGATGTCGGGCCTGATCCTGAGGCCGAGCACTTGCCTCGGTCAGCAGGTCCGCTGCTTCACAGCCGAATACCTCCGCCAGGGACAATAAGCGCTCGATGTTAGGCATGACCAGACCGCGCTCAATGCGCGATACCGCCTCGTTGCCTATCCCCAATCGTTCGGCGATCTGCTCTTGGGTGAACCCGCAGCGAATGCGCTGCCGAGCAATGGCTCGCCCCACCAGACCTGCCAATGCCGCCGTATCGTACTCAGCCATGACGCCCTCCCTTCAACCTCAATGGTCGAGCGACACCCTGTTGACATGAAGGGCATTAAAGGTTGAATATCAACTCTATAGGTTGTCTTGCTAAAGCTCGCCTAGCTGCTCATGGGCTGCTAGTGAGAGGGCAGGAATCCTCCTGGTCAACAGAGATATGACTGGCCCGGCACCTTGGGCAATAGCACTTTTAAGGCTGCTGCGAAGGCTGGAATACCTTCAAGCCATCGAGTGAAGGCTGAAGTGCTGAGCGACCTGCCCGGACAGGATCGATTAATCGACCCCCAGACGGACGTTAGGAAATAAAGGTATACGCATCATGAAGCACACAAAGAACACCCGTATCTATTCGCTCCCTCAGAAAGGTATCGACGCCAGCCACTTCGCAAGCGACCTGCCGGACCTTTCAGATGACATCGAGCTGCGCTTTTCCGTACTGAAGGACCTACTTGATCAGCTTGACGCGTGCACCCTGGAAACAGATTCGCTTCGCGCCACGATTATCAAGATGACCGCGCAAGATCTGTTGGATGAGATGGTCATCATCCATCGCCGGAGCAAAAGCATTACGAACGCCTCAGCACTGGGCCTATGAGCAGTCCAGGCCCGCAGAGTGGCTCGATAAATCTTAATCAACCGCGGCTAGCTTTCTTCGCCGCGCTGCTCGGACCGCGCTTTGATGTCGTCTATCACGCGCGACACCCTGACAGGCATGTTGAGCATCTTGCGAAGCGTCGCAATATGGTTTTCAGCAACCTCGGGCGTTGAGCGCTTTGCGGGGGCTACTCGATGTGCCGGGCGTGGACGATGGTCCATGCCGGGGACTCTGTTCGCCACGGTCTGCACTGCCGGCCTATCCCGCAGTGCATAGGGCCGGAAACCTCCCGACTGCACGCGTCTGATCAAGCCAAAGGTATAGGCCACCACGTTGCGCACACCGCCGCTACGGTGTCTGGCCTCAAGCTCTGCCAACACCTGCTGACGCTGCTCCAGGGACAACTCATCAAGTGACGTCAGCAGCTCCTGCAACTGCTCCTCATCAATTTCCGCGAGACAGGATGGAAGCGGAGCGCTGACCTTCGGGTTTTCCAGCTCTGAAGGATACGTACGTACTTTATACGTCTTACTACTGTACGTACTGTATTGGCCAATTGGTTCGTCGTGGACTTTGTTGGTCTGTGGCAGACCGGTTTGGCCTAAGCCGGACTCCACAGGTACCGCCCCGGAGATAGAGCTCCCAAACTCGCTTGGGATAGAAGCTCGATTAGGCACTGCCTCTTCACTGCGCTCACCCTGCGTGAACGCCTGACTTAGATGCTGCGCGATCCGCTGGATCGGATGCCCAGTCTCGTGCAGGCACGCTTGTAATAGACGGGCAAGCGTCTGGTCGGCAGTGCATGCCTGCTCAAACGCTAAGGCACGCTCATGCACCCTGTAGCGCTCGCTCATCACCTTGCCTGTCATGGGGTCACGCTGCACACCGACCAGCGTGATCCATCCCGTCAGGCGCAGCACTTTCAGAACACGGCGCGCCGTCTCATAGCCAGCCCGTTGCCCTAATGGCGTGGTGGTGAGATAGCGTCGAAGCTGGCTCAGACTCGTAAGCGAACTGACCCCATCCGGGCTGCTCAGCATGCGCAAGACCTGCCAGCCGTTGCGCTCCAGCGGGGTCAGTCGCGGATCTACCAGCAGTGCGATTGGCGTCGTGAACCAGTCATTCGATGCGTAGCGCTCGTGTGCGGAATAGCTTGCCATTTCCTCTCCCCGACCAAGGCCTTTCGGCTGCCAGGTGAGTCTCTTCGGCACCAACTGGTCTGTCCCGGATAAATCCGATTTGGCCCGTTACCGTATTTCTGTTGCATACCAAATGGTCTGCTGTAGACCAACATAGATGAGTCAGAGGTGGGAGAGCCCCCTAGCTTCACGGCGGAGAAAGTCTAGGACTGTCTGGCAAGGCAGGGATGGGAACCCGTCTGGATGGCCTGACCACCAAACGGTCTTCACCCTGCTGCATGTCGCTCGTAATTAACGAGCCGCGATCATTGCTGGGTAGAGCCAGGGACGCTTGTGACCGGTTGCGGTCACGATTTGAGCGAGGTAGATTTGGCTGGTCATGGTCAATCCCATGACTAGGTGTAGCAACCTAAAGCGTTCGAGGCGCGGTAGCGCCATAGTCAGGGAGTCGTACGTGCGCGTATTGGCTTCATGATTCTATGGCGGGCCGTGTAGGGCAGGCTTTTGCCTGGCCGGTTCCCTCGGACGCCGGTTTGCTACCCCTGCACGGTCCGCCTCCCTTACCGTGTAGCAACGGCGGGTGGCGGCTCCTTAATCGTCTGAGGAGCAGTTAAAATGCCTGTATCTCCTTTTAAGCCCGAGCTCCGCCTCGGCGCTATCGGCTCGCCATATACCTCTACAACGGAGGTGTGCCATGGCTAAGAAGAAGCCCTCTGTCGTCCCCTTCCCCAGCAAGCCAATCGCGCTTAACCAAATGGATCTTTCCACTCGGTCTATCGAAGCCGATGCGGATCTTCGTGCCTCAATGCTAGGTGATCTATTGGCTCAGCTGGCAGAGCGAGGTTCCGGTCATCCTGAAGAGCTGCGGCTAAAGGTTGCCTGTGATATCGCTCAGGAGTTGCTGGACGAGATGGTCACGCTCTACCGTCGGGCGCTATCTAGCTCTCGCCGCGGAAACACTCAAACAACAATCGTCTAGAAGCGGCAGTGGCTGGGACGGTCAGGACCGTCCTAGCCCTCAAAGGCGTCGCGTTTCCATCTGTAAGACGTCCAAGCCTAGTAGCCTGTTTCAAGAACCTCCACAGGTTTGTGGACACGCGGCCTATGCCTCTAGCACTACGCGGAACGGCAAACGCAAGCGCTAATACGGGGATTGCAGATCTAAACCACGCCCAGTAATAAACGCCACAAAACTGCTACGTGACGCGTACAGCTGGATGTACGAAGCAAAGCGTGCCGGTAAATTAATAATCTTTTCGGCCATATCGATTAGATCG
The DNA here is from genome assembly GCF_000730625.1 of Pseudomonas oryzihabitans NBRC 102199. Lineage (GTDB taxonomy): Bacteria > Pseudomonadota > Gammaproteobacteria > Pseudomonadales > Pseudomonadaceae > Chryseomonas > Chryseomonas oryzihabitans. The sequence goes on from NZ_BBIT01000009.1 coordinate 85,625, forward strand.
ACTGCTTTCGCACGGCGAGTTATCGATCTACCCCGCAAAAAGATGTTGGTGCGTTAACCTCAAGCTTGTGCTCACTCAGCGCTTTAGCTGCGATCGATTTTTAAGGATCGGTGCGGAAGCGAGAAATAATTGCTGCTAGCTCATGCTTTCGGAAAGGTTTGGTAAGCCGTCGGATGTCAGGGGCAAGTCCTTCATGGTCCGCATAGCCGGAGATCAGGAGAATGCTAATCTCCGGCCGCGACAGGCGGACCAGCTTAGCTAAATCGGTCCCGCTGATACCAGGCATAAGATGATCCGTGACAAGTAGACCGAACTGTTGCCCGGCATCCAACAACTTCAAAGCTTCATCTCCTGAGGCGGCTTCGATCACGCGATAGCCTAGGTCGGTTAGCATGTCAGAAGTGCTAGTGCGCACAAGTTCTTCATCGTCGACGAGCAGCACCGTCATGGGTGTCACTTGTAGCTCTTTGGCTTCGGTACAAAAAAAGTTCGATGCACGAAGTACTGCCGTACTGCGCGGCAGCCAAAGCTCTACGTTCGTTCCGACCCCCGGTGTACTTTGAATCATAAGGACGCCGTTCAATTGGGATGCGAGTCCATGTGCCATTGAGAGCCCAAGGCCAGTCCCCTTGCCGATGCCTTTTGTTGAAAAGAACGGCTCCACCGCGCGCGCCACCGTGGCTGCGTCCATCCCGATGCCGGTGTCTGCGACTGACAAACACAAATAGTTGCCCGATGGAAGTTCCGAATGGTGAATGCCGTGGACCGACTCCTCTCTTGCCGAAATCCGTATTGTGCCACCGTCGGGCATCGCATCATGTGCATTCACGCAAAGGTTCAGGAGTGCCATTTCGAGCTGGTTCGGATCCGCCGTCGCTGTAGGGAGATTTATCGGGGCATCGACGACAATCCTGATTTGCGGCCCAATCGTGCTAGCGACAAGATCGCTCATATCGTTCACTAGCTTCGCTACGTCGACTGGAACCAATTGGAGGGGCTGGCGACGAGCGAACGCTAGCAGTCGTTGCACGACTGTTTTCGCACGGTCGGCCGACTGTATGGCACCGGCGATCAGCCGCTGCTCTCGATCACCACCCACGCCTTTCCGCTGAAGCAGATCAAGCGTGGCGACAATAGGGGTAAGCAGGTTGTTAAAGTCGTGAGCCACACCCCCAGTAAGCTGGCCCATAGCCTCCATCTTTTGACTCTGGCGCAGCGCCGCTTGGACTTCTTCCCGCTCAGCGATGGCCTGTGCTATTCGCCCTTCGAGCGTGGCATTGAGCTTGCGTAGCTCTTCCTCTGCAATCTTGCGCGCCGTGATTTCAACCACGGTGCCAGTGACACGGACGCATTGGCCGGCCGTATTGAATACACCTCGCCCCCTGGCCGCCAGCCATCGAACAATGCCGTCCTCCTTGCCAATGGTGCGATAGTCGACGTCGTAGAGTGCGCGGTGTTCAGAATCAATAGCCGCCGCAAAAGCTGCGATTGTTGCTTCTCGATCCTCGGGATGCAAACCATCATAGAAATCTTGTATGGTGACGGGCACGTCAGCCGAAATGCCGAAAAACGCTTTGGTCCGTGGCGGCCAGATCAGAGCGTCCTGAGCAATATCGACGTCCCAAAAACCAATATCGGCGTTATCAACGGCAAGGCGCAGGCGCTCCTCGCTATCGCGCAGGCGCATCTCTACGCTCACTCGCTCGATATGTGTCCAGCAGCGGTCGACCACGTCTTTGAGTAAAGAGATTTCGGACGGAGACCAGTCCCGGGGTTGACTCTGGTGAACGGCCATCATTGCCGTCAGCCGGCCATCCTTCACAAGCGGACAGCAAATGATCGCTTCGACGCCGATCGTTCTAAAGGTTTCAAGGCCATCGTCGCCCCTGAGCTCTGCACCGACATCACGTATGATTAACGTGCGACCAGCGCGCATGTCAGATGCAGTTCGTGAGCCAAAATGATCAAGACTATATATACCGCCTGAACTCTGGACGTTGGGCACATGGTAGTCACCACGAATCCAGAACCGATCTTGATCAATATCTACGTCTGCATAGGCGCATCGGGATACGTTGAGCTGTTGTCCGAGCAGTTCGGTGGCTACACGCATTGCGTCTTCGGCGTGGCGGACATTGAATAGTCTGCCGTCGAGCTTATTAAAAAAGTGGAGGCGCGCCGTACTCTCCTCTAGTGCAGTGGCTGCTTGATGCTCAGCCGTACGGTCACAAAAGATCTTAACGAAACCACCGTGATCTAAAGCGAGAGGCATCATCAGCCCCGAACCCCAGAAGCGCGTACCATTCTCGCGAATGTGCCAGCGCTCATTGGCGGCTCTTCCTTGATCGCGGGCGAGCTCAAGTTCGCAATGGAACACACGAGCGGTTCGATCTACGTCTGTATAAAAGAAATCACCGTCACGGCCCACCACGTCTTCAGCACGATAGCCAATTACACTCTGCGCACCGGTGTTCCAGCTGGTTATCTTTCCCTGGGCATCGAAGGTAATGATCGCAAAATCCTCTGCCCCCTCGACAATCTGACGGTAGCGAGCCTCGCTTATCCGAATCGTGGCCTCTGTCCATGCACGCTGCACAATGAGCCCAACTGTCTGGACCACGAAGTCTACGATCTCGATGTCCACCAGAGCTGGAATATGCCGCTCACGGTGGTACATCACGAAAGCACCGATCACCGTACCTTGTGCTGATCGGATAGAGGTTGACCAACAGGCATATAAACCATGAGCGAAGGTCGGCTCCTGGATTTCGCTCCAAAGTGCGTCAGCTACTACGTCGGGTACGAAGCCTTGCTCATCCCGTGCTGGTTTAGCGTTGCCAGAGCCTCTGTTCGAAACAATGGTGATGCCTTCGACAGCGTCAGTATATTCCCGTGGCAGGCTCGGGCCCGCGCAATATTGCAGATGATCTCCCGCTTCGTTAAGCAGCAGAATACTGCCTAGAAAGCCTGACGGTGATAACGCCTCCACTTCTAGGATGATTGCATCCAGCGCGACCTTGAGGGGAGTTACGCCAACAGCGAATTCCAAGATACGGTTTTGAGCAGCACCACGCTCGGCAGCAAAGTTGCGGGCTTGAGCAAGGCGCACATTCTCAATGGCGATCGTCGCCAGATGCGCCAAGCTCTCGAGCCGTTTGATCGTATCTGAATCGTGAGTGCGGACCTCTGACCAGTAAGCTCCGAGCGCGGCGACCACCTCGGGTCTACCGATGGGCGCCATGACAAGGCTACGGACAAACGTCGGCGTGTAGGCCTCTTGAGGGATGCGCGAATCGCGCCGGACATCGCTGATCGCGACGGTCTCACCGCAACGCATCACCCAACCCGAAATGCACTGGTCAGCAGGGAAGGTCTGGCCTTGCCAGAGTGGCGAGACACCATCTTCTGCTACATAAGAACAGAACCCCTCATGTCCAATGACAACCGCGATGCCCTCCGCACCGACCGTGGCACGCGCAGTATCTCGGAGTACGGCGACGATCTCGTCCAATGATCGGGCTCGGACCAGCCGCTCGCTGGCGTCTAGTATTAGGGAGAAGCGCACATCGTCACCGCGCGGGTCTACCGAAGCAGTACGCAAATCAATCTCCTAACGAAGGACGGCCCATCCGTTTTCAATGTTGGCTGAGATAGATGTGGCTAGACGAACATCGTATAGGGCTGCTACCCGATCCCATAGTCCAATCTCAATTTATTAACATGTGAGCTCAGTGCATCCATGTTACCCGCCGACATCTACCTTTCTAGGTGATCAAAGCCGGGGGTATGGGCACAGCAAAACCCGTTGTTCATAGTGCTCACCAGAGCGCCGTCCTTGAGCTAGACATGCGGGTTAGACACAGCGAGCAAGTTGGCCAAGCCTGTCAACGATCACTGGATTACTGAGCAATAGCGATAGCGAAACGAGCGACGCTCTGTTGGAAGCCGCTAGTCTCGCCTGAACATCGGACGAACATTGCCAGTAGCCGAGCAGACCCACATGGCTGAGCAGACGGACGAGAAGCATCTGGAGCTGCTGCGCGACGACGTGGAAGCACCTAGTCGAGCTGGCTCTGCTTGCCGTCGAGCAGGCGGCCTCTATGGACCCGCTTGGTGATAAGCAGGACAGATTCGGGCAGCAGTCTCAGTTTCGCTCGACGGTGCTGATGTACTGCCGCAATCTCGTTGATCTACTGACAGAAAACTCGATCAGGTTCACCGGTGCCTGGGGCAAGCGCAACGCGCCAACCACGTCTTGGCGGCGGAGCGCTGTCAGCTGTGCTTTGGTGGCGAGCGCTGCCCTCGGTTGCTAGGACGCGCTCCGAAGCGGTAAATTTGCATCGTCGTGGTCAATCCCGCGACCGGGTGTGACAACCCGATTCGTTCGAGGCGCGGTAGCGCTGTAGCTAGACCACATCTGTGGTTTTCTATGGCGGGCCGTGTGGGGCAGGCTTTTGCCTGGCCGGTTCCCTCGGACGCCGGTTTGTCACCCCCGCACGGTCCGCCTCCCATCACCGAGTGACAACGGCGGGTGGCGGCTCCTTAATCGTCTGAGGAGCAGTTAAAATGCCTGTATCTCCTTTTAAGCCCGAGCTCCGCCTCGGCTGTACCGACTCGCCATATACCTCCGAAGTGGAGGTGCGCCATGGCTAAGAAGAAGCCCTCTGTCCTCCCCTTCCCCAGCAGGCCTATTGCGCTTGACCAAGTCGATCTTTCCACTCGGTCTATCGAAGCCGATGCGGATCTTCGTGCGTCAATGCTAGGTGACCTGCTCGTTCAGCTGGCAGAGCGCAACTCCGGTCATTCTGACGAACTACGGCTAAAGGTTGCCTGCAACATTGCTCAGGAGTTGCTGGACGAGATGGTCACGCTCTATCGCCGGGCAATCTCTAGTTCCCGGTGCGCCAACGCTCAAGCGACTACCGTCGATTAGAAGCGGTGGCTGGGATGGTCTAGCAACCATTCCAGCCTTTTGAGGCTCCGCTTTTTTCGCTACAAACACCTTACATCGAGCTTCTGTCTCAACAGTCTCCGTAGATCTGCAGTTAAGCCAGCTCGACCTCGAAGACAGTGCTCTACTGGCGTTTTTTGATATAGGCGCAGCGTCTCAGCTGCAGGGAGCTGATGCGGCCGCCCTTACTCCGCCGCCGCTACGATGGCAATCTCGACCAGCAATTCGGGTGCGGCCAATTTGGACTCGACGGTGGCCCGCGCGGGTGCCTGCCCTTCCGGGGCCCAGGCGTCCCACACCTCGTTCATGCCGGCGAAGTTGGCCTGGATGTCCGACAGCCACACCTGGGCGCTGAGGATGCGCGTCTTGTCCAGGCCGACCTTGGCCAGGTAGTCGTCGATCTTCTGCAGGACCTGCGCCGTCTGCCCCTTGATGTCCTGGGTGCGATCATTGGCCGTCTGGCCGCCGACGAAGGTGATGCCGCCCTTGTACTGGACGACCCGGCTCATGCGCTGGTTGGTTTCGATACGGGTAATGGGTTGCATATAGGCTCCTTTACTGGCCTGGGGGTTGAGGAATCTCTGTGGAAGCGATCGATGGCAAAGGCCGCAAGATCGATGGATGAAGACTCGCCCAGCACCAGCTGCGCGACCCGCTGGCCGGTGCCAAGGCTCATCTGGAAACCGCTGCCGCAGTAACCGAACGAGTAGGTCAGGCCACTGGCGCGACTGCTGCTTGAGATGACGGGTAGATCGTCTTCGGTGAAGGCTTCAATACCGGACCAGGCGCGGTTGATGCCGAGGTGCCTGAGGTGCGGAAAGAGATCCGTCACGGTCTGGGCACTGGTCACCAGACGAGCGATATCGACTTCGCCATGGCGGGCCTCGAAGTCCAGGGCACCGATCAACTTGCCGCCAATGACCACTGTGCCGTTGTCGAACTGCTTGAAGGACAGGGCGCGACCGGTGGCGCCGAGCACCTGCCTGCAGAAGGGCGCCACTCGATGGGTCACCATCAGCATCAGGCCTTGCGGATAAGTGGGTACCGGCTCGCCCACCTCGGCAGCCAGGCGACCCGCCCAGGCACCTGCTGTCACCACCAGATGGTCCGCCTCGAACTTTCCCTTGCGCGTTTCGACCTGCCAGCGCGTGCCGCGCTGGGTGACGGACAGCGCAGGCGTCTGCTCATGCAGCACCACACCCAAGCGCTCCGCCGCCTGCCGAACCGCCGTCACCACACGGTAAGGCGTCGCGTAGCCATCGTCCGCCACCCAGATGCCCCCCACCACATGGGGCGCCACCGTCGGTAGGAGCTCGAAGACCTCCTCCCGATCGATGAGCACCTCATGGGTGAAACCGTGCGCCTGGAGGTGGGCGACTCGGTCCCGGCATTCCTGCAGCTCTGCGTCGGTTTCGGCCAGCTTGAGCTGGCCGCTGGCGACGAAACTCGCGTCCGTCCCCAGCAGCGCCGGCAGGTTGTGCCAGAGTTCTCGGGACGCCAACGCCAGGGGAATTTCCGCGAGATGCCGGCCGAGCGTTCGCACCCCGCCGGCGTTCACACCAGAGGCATGCCGTCCGGCGTAATCGGCTTCGAGCACGATTACCCGCACGCCGCGCTGCGCGAGATGCCACGCCGTGCTCAAGCCATGCAGACCGGCGCCGATGACGATCACGTCCGCCGTCCTGTCAGCCACTGGCGAGCTCTCCCAGGGTAATGGGCTTGATCGGTGGCCGAATGCGGTAGTAGCCCACCTCGTCGGGCGTGAGTCCGCGGGACTTGGCGATGATCTCGGTAACGGTCAATCCGCACATGCGGCCTTGGCAGGGACCCATGCCGCAGCGACCGAAGGATTTCGCCTGATTGGGTCCGCTGCAGCCGAGCTCGACGAAGCGGCGGACATCGCCTGCCGTCACTTCTTCGCAGCGGCAGATGGTGACGTCGTCCCGGGCGGGAATCCGGTTCTCCTCGCGCGGGCGATACAGGGCATCGAGGAAGGGGCGGATACGCAGGTTGCGCTCCAGCTCGGCGCGCAAAGGCGCAGCCTGGGCATCGCGCTGGGCCGGGGTGAGCTGGCCGAGGGTACGCGCCAGCCCGAGCGCGGAGAGTTGCCCTTGCAACGCGGCCGCCTGGGCACCGCCAATCCCTGCGCCATCACCCGCCACCGAGATGAAGGGCACATCGAGCGCGCCCCATCGATCGGTTTCCGGTACGAAGCACAGTTGCGCATCATCCCAGCGATGCTGAGCCCTGAGCGCCTGGGTGAACTGGATGTTCGGCACCACGCCCTGATGCAGCAGCACGGTGCTGGCCGACACCCGTTGTGCCTTCCCGTCGACGACGAAGCTGAGCGCCTGCGCCTGCCCTTCCCCTTCGACCTGGAGTTGCTCGGCACCAGTGTAGTGCGGGACCTCTCCTTTGCGCAGGGCGCGCAGGAGTGAGACACCCTTGCGCAGATAGGGCCAGGCCCGCAGCGCCCCCAGCAGGTGTACACGGGCGCGCCAGTAGTCCTCACGGCGACTGGTGTCCACCAGGGCCGCGATGGGGATGCCCGCCCGCAGGTATTGCCAGCCGAGCAGGTAGAGCAGCGGTCCGCACCCGGCCAGCACCACCGGTCCCTGCGGACCGATGCCGGCGGTCTTGAGCAGGATCTGCGCGGCCCCGGCGGTCATCACCCCAGGCAAGGTCCAGCCGGGAATGGGAAAGGGTCGCTCCATCGCACCGGTCGCCAGCAGCACGGCCCTGGCGGCGAAGGAGCGTACCTGTCCGTTCTTGAGATAGTGCACCTGACGCTCGCGGGTGATCTGCCAGACGGAGGCACCCGTCTCATGGCGCACGGTCGTGCTCTTCACCGCATTCGCCAAGTGGGCGCCGGCGGCGTAATCCGGCCCGAGCAGCGTGCGACGCGCGGGTGAGGCGCTGTTGATACCGCGATATATCTGCCCGCCCACCGCCGACTGCTCGTCCAGCAGCACGACGGAGAGTCCCAGGTCTGCCAGGGTGCGGGCCCCGGCCATGCCGGCCGGGCCCGCGCCGATGACGACGACGTCCACAGGTTCGAGATTCATGGCTGCACCTCCATCACCACGGGTTCGGCAGCGGTGAAGGGCAGCTCCCGGGCGCCCTGCTGCGAACGGATACGCATGCCGTCGGCCGCCTCGATCAGGCAGCTCTGGCGACTCGGCACCCCATCGATCTCAACCAGGCATTCGAAGCACACGCCCATCATGCAATAGGGTGCACGGGCTTCACCGCCCACCGGCGAGGTGCGGAACTGCCGTACGCCGGCCAGCAGCAAGGCGGCGGCAACCGTGAGACCGCTCGGTACCTGGAAGGCCTGGTCATCGAAGGTCAGGGTGATGAGGCGGCCGCCTTCGGCATCGATGCGGCGAAACAAGGAATCAGTGGGCATGGGAAAACACCTCCCCCGTAAGAAAACGTTCGCCAGCGAACACCGCCAGCTCTTCCGGCTGAACACCGCCGCGGACCCAGGGCGCGATCCGGGTCGCGTGCGCCGCGGCCAGGGTCACGCCGCTGTGGCAAGTGACGACGAAGGCACCGGGATGCGAAGCGGACTCCTGATAGATCGGATAGCCGTCCGGGCTCATGACGCGCAAGGCGCCCCAGGCGCGCACCAGGCGTACATCAGCCAGCAGCGGAAAGGTGTTGACGCCGCGCTGGGCGATCCGGGCGAGCACGTCGGTAGTGGTCAGGTCGTTGAAGCCGACCTCCTCCATGGAATCGCCGAGCTGCACGCTGCCCTCGTCGGTCTGGCGCACATTGATCGTCGGGTAGTCGAGGAAGGGGCGAACCCGCTCACTGACCAATACCTGCCCCCGATTCGGCGCGACCGGCGCATGCAGCCCGACCTGCTCCCCCAGCGCTCGATTGCCCAGGCCTGCCGCCAGCACCAGGCGCGGCGCGGTGAAGCGCTGCCCCGGCGTGACCACGGCGAATTCGCCCGGCGCGGAATCGATCCGCTCGACCGACATCCGCCCCAGTATCGTCGCCCCGTGGTGCCGCGCCCCGGCGTGCAGAGCGCGCAGCAGCTTGAGCGGATTCACGTGGCCATCCATGGGCGTGTAGCTCGCCCCGACGACCTTCGGACCAATGCCGGGCAGGCGTGCCCGCAGATCCGCCCGATCCAGCATTTCGAAGGGGTAATCACCCAGACCCGCCTGCATACCTGCCAGGCGCACCTGCCGCTCCGCCAGCTCCTGATCGGAAAAGCACATGTGAAAGCCGCCGGGCTGCCTCAGTCGAACATCGACGTCCGTCTCCGCCAGCAGGCCCTCGGCCAGCCCGGCCCAGGCCAGCGCGGAGGACCGCGTCCAGCGCGAATATTCCAGGCGGTCGAAGCCCTTGCCCTGCACCCAGACCAGGCCGAAGTTGCCCCGCGAGGCGCGGAAGGCGTCATCGCCCTGGTCGAGCACCAGCGTCTTGGTACCGGCCTTTGCCAGGCCATAGGCGACCGCCATGCCGACCAATCCACCGCCAACCACGATGACCTCTGCCGAGGTGGGTATGTTGCTGTCGTTCATTGCTTCTCTCCGATCAGCACGCGATCCAGGCCAACGAGCCGATCCAGCAGCAGCATCACCGCCAGGGTCCCCAGGATCAGCACCGTAGAGGCCGCCGTGATCAGGGGATCGATGGTCTGGGCGATCTGGTTGTACATGGCGACCGGCAGGGTCGTGGTGCCTGGCGTGGCGACGAAGACCGTCATGGTCAGTTCGTCGAAACTCTGGATGAAGGCGAGCAGCCAGCCACCCACCACGCCGGTGCGGATCCGCGGCAGGATCACCCGCCAGAAGGTCTGCAGCCGATTGGCGCCCAGGGACAGCGCCGCGTGCTCCGCATCGCGCTCGAGGCCGATGGTGGACGCCAGGGTCAGCCGCAAGGCATAGGGCAGCACGACGATGACGTGGGTGATGCTCAGGGCCCACAGCGAGCCGCCCACCTGGGCGAGGGAAAAGAAGCGCAGGAAGGCGATCCCCAGCACCACCGAGGGAATCATCAGCGGCGACATCAGGAAGCCCGTGATCGCCCCGCGGCCGGGAAAGTCGTAGCGACTGATGGCCAGCGCCGCGGGGACCGCCAGCAACGTGGCGACCGTCGCCGACACCAGGCCCAGCTTGAGCGACAGCCAGAAGGCATCGACCATTTCCTGATTGGCCCACAGTGCCTGGAACCAGCGCAGCGACAGGCCACCAGAGGGCAGCGAGATGAAGCCTTCGCCGGTAAAGGACACCGCCATCACCACCACCAGCGGCGCGACGATGAAGGCGATGAAGAGCGTATGAAAGGCAAGGGAGAAGAAACCGTTCCGGTACATGGCGATCACTCGAAGACGTGTTTGAAACGGCGCTCGGCCAGCCGGCTGCAGCCCACCACGATCACCAGGTTGGCGATCAGCAGCAGCACCGCGATGGCGGCGCCCAGCGGCCAGTTCAGCGAACCGAGGAATTCGTCGTAGGCGGCCGTGGCGACCACCTTGAGGCGACGGCCGCCGATGATCGCGGGAGTGGCGAAGGCCGAGGCCGCCAGGGCGAAGACGATGATCGAGCCCGAGAGGATTCCCGGCACGATCTGCGGCAGCACCACCCGCCTGAACGTCGTCATCCGCGAAGCGCCCAGCGACAAGCCGGCCTGCTCCACCTGCAGATCGAGCTTTTGCAGGCTGGCCCAGACGGCGATCACCATGAAGGGCACCAGCACATGCGTCAGCGCCAGCACCACGCCGAACTGGGTAAACATCATGCGGATCGGAAAATCGATGATGCCCAGCGCCTGCAGCGCCTGGTTGATCAGCCCGTTGTTGCCCAGCAGGATGGCCCACCCCAGGGTGCGCACCACCACCGAGATGAGCAGCGGGCCGAGTACCACCAGCAGGAACAGCGCCCGCCAAGGTGCCCGCATGCGGGCGATGATGAGCGTCTCCGGCACGCCGATCAGGACCGAACAGATGGTCACCGCGAGCGCCATTCCTCCGGTACGCAGAAAGATCTCGTGGAAATAGTCGTCTCCAAATACCTCTAGGTAGTTGGCGAGCGAGTACACGGGAATGACGCCCTTGGTGTCGCTGAACAGGTTCAACGACAGCATGGCCGTGAGCACCAGCGGCGCCGCCAGCAAGGTCAGGAACACGAGAAGCGCAGGACCGGTCAGCAGCCAGGGCGCGCTGCCGACGCGCTCGGCATCATAGGTGGCCATGGGACACCTCCCGGCCGAGCAGGCGCAGGTCATCGTCCAGCCAGGTCAAGCCCACCTCCTCTCCTTCCAGCGGCGGCGGCGCGCCGAGGTTCGGTTGCGTCAGGTTGACCGGCCCCAGGGGGCTCTCGACACCGATCAGCCAGAGGTTGCCGAGGAACATCCGCATGCGCACCGTGCCGCGCAAGCGCGCTTCGGCAGGATCGGCCAGGCGAATCTTTTCCGGACGCAGGTAGACGTTGACGTCGCCGTCGAACTGATGCCCCTCATGAGGGATATGCAGCATCAGACCGTCGACCTTGACCTCGTAGCAGCGCGGCTTGCGGGTCTGGACGGCACCGGGGAAGGCATTGGTCTTGCCCAGGAAGCTCGAGGCGAAGGGCGACTGGGGCCGCTCGTAGGTCTCGAACGGCGAACCGATCTGCACGATGCGCCCACCGTGCATCACCGCGATGCGGTCGCTCATGGTCATAGCTTCAACCTGATCATGAGTGACCAGGATGGTGGTGATACCCAGATCGCGCTGGATGGCGCGCAACTCGATGTGCATGTCTTCGCGCAACTTGGCGTCGAGGTTCGACATCGGCTCGTCCAGCAGCAACAGGTCCGGGCGGATCGCCAGTGCCCGGGCGATGGCCACCCGCTGACGCTGCCCGCCCGACAGGGCCTTGGGATAACGCTCGCCCAGGCCCTGCAGCCGCACCATGTCGAGTGCCGATTTCACCCGCTCTGCCCTATCGCCACGCGCCACGCCGCGCATCTCCAGGCCGAAGCTGACGTTCTCGGCCACGGTCATGTGGGGGAACAGCGCATAGCTCTGGAACACCATCCCCAGCCCGCGCTTCTCCGGCCGGACATGGGTGATGTCTCGCCCGTCCAGCACGATGCGCCCGGCGGTGGGCTGTACGAAGCCGGCAACGCTCTGCAGGGTCGTGGTCTTGCCGCACCCCGAAGGGCCGAGCAGGGAGAGAAATTCGCCTTTCTCCACTGCCAGGTCGAGCCCGGCGATGGCGGTGAAGTCACCATAGGTTTTGACGAGGCCGTCGAGGATCAGGAAAGCCATGGGCATGCCTCCGGCGATCACGAGGGCGTGATCACTGTTCGTCCAAGGGAGGTGGGAGCGACCGGTTCCTAGGGAAAAACCAGCCACTCGATCATTGAGCGAGTCGGAACCGGACGATGGTGAAATGGATTCAGGGCTTGGCGCTGTGGCGGGTAGATAAGTAGCCCGAAGGCGCCCTCCTCTCCAGCCGCAATCCCGGTGTCATTTCATCGCCGTCTGGCCTGTACGCCCTCTATCGCTCGATGGTCCTGTTCCAGCGCGTCGTCCACTCGGAACGCTTCTGGTTGATGGTGTCCCAATCGACCTTGAGCAGGCTGTCGACCTTTTCCTGTCCGTAAGGCATACGGGCAGCCAGTTCTGGCGGCAGCTCCACGGTGCGATTCACCGGCGCAAAGCCGTTACTTTCGGACTGGATCTTCTGGATTTCCGGCGACAGCACGTACTGAATGAATTGCTGGGAGAGCTCGGACTGCGCGTTGGGTGTGACGGAACAGGCGGCGACCTGGAGGGCTACGGCGCCCTCCTTCGGATAGATGAACTTGAGTGGAAAGCCGGTGTTCTGCAACGCCACCGCCCGGCCACTGCCGTACACCGCCATGACCACGTCACCGTTCTGCATCATCCCGTCCATCTCGCCCGGTGCACTGACCCAGGCCAGTACATTGGGCGCAATCTTTTTCTCGAACACCGCGAAGCCCGGATCGATGTCTTTTTCGCCGCCGCCATTGAGCCGCGCCATCTCGATCAGCGAATGCAGTCCGTAGGTATTGGTGATCGGCGGCATGCCCAGCAGTTGCCGATATTTCGGATCTTCAAGATCGGTCCAGGACGTCGGCGCCGCCCAACCGCGCTTCTTGAAGGCTTCTTCGTTGTAGCCGATCCCCGTGGCAACCATACCCACTGCCGTGGCCTCGGGACTCAGACGCGCCAGGGGATACAGGTCCTGGTAGACAGCCGCATCCGTGAGCTTTTCGCAGAACCCCAGCTGAAGTGCCTGGTACATGGGGCCGTCGTCCATCATGGCGACATTGATCTGCTGCCGCCCCTTCTGTGCCTGCAGCTTGGCCAGCGTCTCAGTCGAGTTGCCCGATACATACACAACCTTGACCCCATGCGCTTTCTCGAAGGCGGGAATGACGCGGGTCTTGTACATCTGCTCGGTGGAGCCGCCGACCCCCGCGACGTACAGCGTCACTTCAGCGTGAGCGGGAAGCGTCATGCCAGCGGTCGCTGCGGCCAACAACAGCGCGGACAGACCCTGACGCCAGGATATGGATGAGGTACGGACGAAATACGGACTGGTCACGGGCAATGCTCCCTTTTTTGCGTTGCGGCAGATCGAGAACGTCGTGAGGACACGACCGGAAGATCCAGGCATCCGCCTCCGAGGACATCGCGGTAACCGCCATCGGAAACGCTTTCTTTTTATGGGGCCATTTGGCTTGTGACCGAGTATTGTCAGCCTAAACCCATAGGGTCAAATACGAAGGTACGGGTTAAGTATTCATATTTGATATGGAGAGCTCTGTTGAATCTCAGGCAGATCGAAGCCTTCCGCAGCGTGATGCGTCTAGGCTCCATGACCGCGGCCGCCGAAGCCCTGCATACCTCGCAGCCCAACGTCAGCAGACTGATCGCCCAGCTGGAGCTGAGCACCGGACTCAAACTGTTCGAGCGCGCGGGCGTACGGCTGATACCCACGAAGGAAGGCAGCGCCTTCTTCCAGGAAGTGGAACGGGCATATGTAGGGCTCGATAGCCTACGTCAGTCAGCCAAGAACATCCGTAACCTCGGTACCGGCCGCCTGCGTATCGCCGCGGTACCCTCTACCGGACTCACGCTCATTCCCCACGTCATCAAGGACTTCGTCGCGACCCGTCCCGAGCTGACCGTCTCCCTGCACATGAACGCCTCGCCCACCGTGGTGCAGTGGGTGCAGTCTCAATTCTGCGATCTGGGCGTAGTGGTCCAGCCCAGCGACGCCGGTCCTCTGGAAACGCTGCTCATCACCAGGCTCCGCGCCGTCTGCGTCCTACCGCCAGGCCATCGCCTAGCGTCACGAGAGGTTATCAGGGCGCAGGATCTCCACGGCGAGAACTTCGTCTCCCTCTGCCATGGCGACGGCACCCGCGAGCAGATGGACAGAGTCTTCGAGCAGGCCGGCGTCGAGCGCAAACTCGCCGTGGAAGGCCAATACAGCTCGATCACCTGCGAGATGGTCGCCGCCGGCATGGGCGCCGCGCTCATGAGCCCGAACGTTGCCCAGGATTTTCTGCACAAGGGCATCACTATCCACCGATTCGAGCCTGAGCTGTTGTTTCCGGTTTATGTTGTTGTGCCAGCAGGATCTAGCCAGACGCCGTTGGCGACGGACTTTATTCAGGCGCTACGGAAGCATTATGCACGGCACTTTCTGCAGTGAGAGCTGATTGCCATGGCCCTCTTTCCGCTTGAGGGTTGCTATAACGAAATTTATATCGGTTTTCCGAAAGGAAGCAGGACGCGACAGGCCACTCATTCGGCTAACTCTCTGCGAAGAACCTGTTGCACCCTCGGACGCCACGTTCAGACCAGGGGAATCACAGCCTCTATTACCCTAGCGCCGAATCCAGATAGCGGGGTTCTCAACAGCCAACGGCAACGGTCTAACTTGCGTAGCAAAGACGCTCCAGACGATGTCCGGCGTCTCCTGAACAGGCACTGGTCATCGGAACGATTGTCATAACCTCTGCACACACAAGAGGAGAACTCATAGCTATCAACGCGGAACTCAAAGCTGAAATCTTGCGCCGCCTTATGAGGCCCTGCCCGCCGGCCAAAAATATTCGGGTATTCGCCCGGTCAACGTGCGTGTTCAGTGTGCAGTGTTGATCTGCCTGAGCACACTTTGCCGCATCGGTGAGCTACTCAAATCTGAATGGCGGCATGTGGATCTGGACAAAGGCACCTGGTTCATCCCAGCCGAAGCGACCAAGGGCCATAAGGGTAAGCGCCAGGACCACCACGTCTTTCTGTCAGCCTTTGCTCTTGAGCAGTTCAAACGACTGCACACAGAAACAAGCGACACGCCGTTCTGCTTCCCCAGTAAGAATGGCAAAAATCACGTTGACACCAAGACAGTCAGCAAGCTCGTCGGAGACCGACAGTGTCGCTTCAAAAACCGCAGCAAGCCCTTAGCGGGCCGCCATCATGACGACTCACTGGTGCTGAGTAAGGGCACCAAGGGCGAGTGGACTCCGCATGACCTGCGCCGTACGGGCGCAACCATGATGCAGGAGCTGGGAGTCACCCTAGAGATCATTGATCGCTATCAAAACCATCTCTTAGGTGGTTCCAAGGTACGTAGACACTACCTGCACCACGACTATGCGAAAGAGAAAACCGAAGCTTGGAGACTCCTCGGCGAACGCATTGGAGCCATCATGGCCAATCGAGCGCACCACACCTTAGTGGAGACGGATACTTGACCACCACCCCAACTGTATTTAGACAAGTCCCCTCAACCACGGCTCACCCATATGGTGTTTCTACTTTGATTGCCGCAGGTTCCGCTAGGGCAGCAGCCCTCAGCTTGATCGGAAGGTTGCAGGAATACTTCATTATTTGGGGAAACAGATTTTCTTCAGGTGCATCTCTCGACTTCCAGCGACTCAGAAAGTCTCGGTGCCCAAAAAACACTAAATGCAGTCGAGCTCGGGAGCAAGCAACGTTGAGTCGCTTGCGATCAAGCAGGAAATTGAGGCTGCCCTCAGTGCGAACGGTTGAATAACAAACAATATCGGCCTCGCTTCCCTGAAACGCATCGACCGTATCGACCGCAACCTCTAAGGTCCCCAGACGCCCTTCGCTCCATCCCATTGCACGCAGGCGCTCGCGGATGCGCTCCTTCTGCCCGCCATATGGGGTAATAACAGCCACTGTATGCTTTGCCTGTGTTGAATCGGCAAGCTCGCCCAAAAATCTGACGATCTCCTTTACTTCCTGAGAGTTCTCCTTGCTTTTCGAGCGGCGTGATTGTTGCTGCCGTCCGTTGACGTCCACCCAGTAGATACTTTTCTCTAGCACATATCGTTTTTCGAATGTTTGATGATCGCGGCCATTGTGCAGAACTCGCTCGTCATGACGGGTGTAGAAAAGCTCGGCGACTAGGTCACCAATCGCCGGCGCCATGCGGTATTGCAGGTTAAGTGTTTCGCGGCACTCTGCCGGCAAGCGCTCAAACATGACCTCGAAGAAGCTGGTATCTAGGAAGCTCTCTCGCAAAAAACCGAGCTCCTGAGCAGCATCATCCTCTCGCAATAGCGGCGCGATACTGGGAGGTAGCTGGTAATGGTCACCCACTAAGATCACTTTGCGTGAACGCAGGATGGGAATCAGGATTTCAGGCACCGTTGCCCGCCCAGCTTCGTCGATGATCGCAAGATCGAACTGCAGCTGATCAACCCCCCCTTTGTTGGTAGCCAGGCCCACACAGGTAGCCCCCACAAGATTCCGATCAGCGAGCAAAGTAATGAAAAACTCATCGTTGGCCGTACGAGCTTGCGCAGCCTGCCTAACCATGCAAAGCCACTTATGGCATAGCGTAGCCTGCTCACGAGGGAGGCTAACTGCGCCATCTACAGCTCTTTTCTCAAGCTCAGCCAGATAGTCAGTGTATTGGCTATCAAAGCCCAAAGGCTTGATCGCAGTGCTCATCTTTTCCGGGTTGCCAATACGAATCGTACGAATAGGCTGCTCCAAGGCATCCGCATGCTGATCCAAAAACTTACCCAACGCGTTATCCACTGCAGAATTCTGCTGCGATACCACTAGGATCCGAATCGAGGGATTGCGGTGAAACAGCTGGTAGAGCATCTCGACAATCGCCGTGGTCTTACCTGCTCCCGGTGGCCCTTGGATCAGAGCGATATTGCGCTCCTTCAGCGCCAATTCGACCACACGCTTTTGACTCTCATCGAGGCTTCCCATCCACTCAATGGGCGCATCAAGCTGCTGCTGTTGGGGCAGGTAATGCTCAGGTGCCAGTAGGATGTTTTTTAGAGCTGGGTTGACCAGCTGATCATTGAAGAAATCATCTAGCGCTTGCCCCTGACGCTTGAGTGCCGCATTGGGAATCGTGATGACCAGCCGCAGCATTGGTGCTGTCTCTTGAGGCAGCAAGAAACTTCCTTCGATGCTGATGCAGTCCTTCGTACGCGTATAGACAGGTCGGCTTTTCCGCTCATTGCGCAAAGCTGGAATGAACTCACCACGCTCAGCGTCCCATTGATGCAGGCGCACACAGTGATCCGGGTTAAGCGTAGTGCTCTCGGAAAGAACTTCACGGAGCTGCTCAGACACTTGCTCGAAGGATTCACGCGCCTCCATCGGCATCCTGTCTCGCATTAGACGCAGAACGCCCTCCTCGCGCTCAGCAATAGCCAGCGGATAGTCCAGCGTGAAGACCTCCTCGCATCTGCGCTGGTAAGCAATGACCTGTTCCCAACGCTGATAGAAGCGGCTTTGAGCCAGACGCGCGGGAGAGTCCTGCATGTCCAGCGCTGACTGAGCACAGAATCGCAAGAACTCCTCGACCCCAGAGACCCAACCCACTGAAGCCTGCCGAGCCAGTTGCTGGCCGATAAGCGTAAAGCGAAAAGGCGTATCAATCCCCAGCTGCGGCAGGCCACACTGCACTACCTGCTGCACCTCTAACGCTGGGTTATCACGGCCCGGAATACACTCAACCCGCACCGAGGCTTTAGCCAGGGAAATAACGCCTGTGGCAGCGGCATAGCCCAGCAAAGTCCAGGGTTCCTCGGCTTCAAAAAAGCGCTGGTCAGTAACATCATTGAGGTACTGCTCATCAACCTCGACATACAGCTGCTGGTATGACTGCACGCTTCGAGCTTGATAATTGAACTCGCTGACCTCAATGCCGGTGCGTGGCTGCGTAAATGGGTTGTGGCTCAGGCATAAATCGTAATGGGTCGGATATACCTGAACCTTCTGCCCGGAGAGCAAGCGTACTGCCGGATGCAGGCATTGGTTGACGGGAAGCACGGCACGAATCATGCCGCCAAAAAGGCTTCCAATGATGACCTGCTTTACCTTGTGGTCGACCACAAACTGGACAGGATTGCCTGGGATGATGTGGTGATAGTACAGAGCGCCTCGAGCCACACAGCCGTAGAAATGCCCAGCCATATATTTGTGTGCCGACTTGATCAGCACGGGGATCTCATCGTTGTACTCCAGCGCTAGGGCTTTCTGAGCAAAATCGTCCTTCTTGCCAAAGGAGATTTGATGGCCAAAGCGCGGCAAGGGCATCTCAATCTCGCTCATGGCTACCAACACTAGCTTGCCCGGGTATAGCCACTCTAACGGCAACAACGGCTCGACCGGATCAAGTGCCAATAATTGCGCGAACTGCCCCTGGCGCAGCAGGCTTTGGATCTGCTCTTCAGCAAACAGTAAGTACCGCTGATACTCCTGTATGCGCACCTTGGCATCTTCGAGCCGTGCATACTCACGGCGCAAAGCAGATTTTCGATAAGGACTGGACGTCTTGTCGGCCACCTCCGCGTTGATCATCTGTTCGAGCTTTTTCAGCTCAGCCGAAATCCCTGCGACCTCCTCACGGTACTCACGAATCAGCCGAAGTAGTCCCTCGGCATATTCATCAGCAGTCTCTCGCTCAATTTTGGCTTGCTTGCTGGCTTGCGCTGCCGTTGCCATCCCGGCGCGCTTGCGGATTTTCTCAGCTCTTTCGCGCTCTCGCTCCTGCTTCTCACGCTCCTCCTCAGTCATGCTGTTGAAAAGCCAGCCGATCGTTTTAGCCGCCAACAGAACTACAAGGCCAGCAGCAATGACGTAACCCTTGCTCATACTTATTCCTGAGAGCCGTACAGCAAAATAGCCGCTTCCTCAGCTGTGATCTGCTGTGCCTCTAACTGCTTAAGGATGCGGTTCTCCCGATCAGCGTCTGTTTGCAACTTCGTCATGGCTTGCTCATGCTGCCGCTGACTGCCTTTATCTGCATTGTCCAACTCGACAAGACATGCCTCATGAGCTCTTTTATTTTGGTCATCGACCAGATGTGCCTTGGCCAGTTCCTGCTCGCCCAAGTGAATAGCACGCTGCCCATCGATCACAGCACGCTTGGTTATCTCCGTCTCTTTCTTGTATCCCAGGTATGCCTTTAGACCCTCAACCGAGCTTCCTGCCAGCTGCAGAGCCTGGTTGACGCTGACCCCATCGCTTTTGTTTTTGCCAGTATCTTTCTTAGGTGCCGTCTTCTTGGATGTCGTTTTGGTGGGCGCCTTCATTGCGTCTCTCCTGTGGGGGTAAGCAGCAGCGCCAGGGTGGCATCGACACAGCTGTCGAGGCAGACCTGCAGCCCAATCAGCTCCCGAAAACTCCCTTGTACCAAGCGCTGTTGCTGCAACAAATAGTGGATAGTTTTCAGAGAGCTAAGCTGCTGACCAGCTTTGGCTCTCGTCAACCGCACAGCTCTCCCTTGCTCCTTGAACAATTGATCGATCTTGGCCCGACGCCCGCTACGCTCGCGGCGCAGCGCATCCAGCTGTATTCGGCCGATTTTCAGCTCGTGCTCCAAACTTTTTTCCAATTGCTTGTTAAGCGCTTGCAGCTGCGCCGTCACTTCCTGGGCTGCGCAGTAATTTAGGTAGCTAGTGCCCGCCTCCATTACCGCAATGGCTGCATCGACCCAAACCGCTGTCGGATTGAGCTTTGCTACCCCCCCAACACCTCGGGTCAGCAGAACACCGCCATACTGTCGAGCCTGAGGATCCCGCAGCATCTGCTCACCCAAGCTGGCAAACAGGTCAATAGTCTTCACTCACCACCTCGTATCAGGTGAATACCTTCGAGCCTCATCCGACGCTGAATGCAGCCCCAATCAAAACCTAAGTTTTGCCAACGCTCATCAATGCGGTGTTCACGATTAAAGGCAGACATAGCATCGTCACTGATGCTCATAACATCCTCAAACAAGAGTTCGATAACCTTTTCTCGTATATCAGGATGCAGAGACGGCCATACCCAAGCAGCCCCCTGGGTTGGCTCCGGGACAAAGGTATCGCCCTCCTCGTCATGGCTTGTGAAAGTGGCAAACCGGCAGTGATCTGCCGGGAGAACCTGGGATAGGTGCTCAGGAGCGCCCCGCGGCAAGCTGTAGTAAGTCGACAGACATAGAACTGGGCTGGCTAATCGAAACTCGCAACCTGACCCGGTCAACAAGTCTTCCTCGGTCAAATTAACAGCAACAGCTTGAGGCATTTTATCAACCACACGTAAGCTCAGCTCCCACTCCTGGCTGGGGAAACCCGCCTCATAAAAACAGTCATTAAAGCTCTCAAAAGCAAGCGCCAGATACTGATCGGGATGGCGCCAGATTCGATTTTTTTGCCTCTCACAGTCCTCACTCCAATTGGAGCTAGGCCAGCGCCGTAGCTGACCATCGCGCTGCCAAGGGCGAATGACAAATTCGGTTTCTTCACTGATTTCAACCGGCTCTAGAGCTGCAGTGCCGCAAAAATTATGCTTCTTGTATTGGCCATCCAGCCATAGAACGCGCACCTGGCCATGCAGCGAATTCATACATTTAACGAGATGCTTAGCGCGAACAGTCAGCCTGCACTGATCATCTATCAGACCTAGCCCATGTAACCTCTGGAGAATCGGCTGCAGCTGCTGGCCATTTAATCCTGTGATCTCAGCAGCCCACTCAACACCCTGTTCAGGCATCAAGGTCAGCGCATCCATCAGCAAATGCGAAAAACCTCCTAGCTGCTCAAGCAGACGGTGCTTGAGCGTGAGCTCATAGCAACGCACAGGGACATGCACCTGCAGACTATCTTGTGTCAGACAGGAGAAGCGGCTGTAAATCGTCAAAAATCACACCTGCTACTTAGCAAACTTACAATGGCGCAATGACACCATGCTTGTCTAACGTCATGCAACTGAGGCGTTGGCCGGTCGTTATCCCTTAGCGCCGATGTGTCGGCTGCAGACCAGTAACCCTGCCTCTGCCTATTTTCTTTTTTGCTCTGCCCGGTTACCAGGATCTAGAGCCTTCACTAGCTGGCATGCTCGATTTTAACGAACGTCGCACTGAACTCCTTACACTGACGGTGTTGCTGCAACCGGTTCGAAAAGCTAAACGCGTCGTTCAATTCGAAGCGCTGGAAGATGTCCAAACCACGCCCAAGAATAATTTTCCAGCCAGTGTCAGTAGTGATGTCACGATCATGCTTCGTCCCTGTCCTGTCATACGCCCAGCTGAACTGAATACCTACCCCAGCGCAGGCATCGGTAATTTTCTGCAGGCTTTCAGTCTGGCGATCACCGTTTAACTCATCCTCCACGGTAACGACATGAACAGCCACTTCCTCACCGGAAGCCAACTGTTTGCTGATTGTTTCCATCAACTCCATGAGGTTGCGCAGTTGATGGAACATTCGCAGGTACGGATCGATAACGATGATCCGCTTAGCCCCTTTCAGATAGGGCCCAAACAGCCTATCGAAGGTGACCCCGCGCTGGTTCTCCTGAATAACCAGGTGCTGAGGTTTCAGCTCTGGCTCTTTGCTCACCGAGCCAGCAGGCTGTTGAATGGGCTGAGGACTGGCCGCATCGCTAACCGGCTCGCGAGGAGCGACATTAGCCGTCTCGAACAGATCCAGCTCCGACACTTCACTCGCCACTCGCCGGTGGTACTGGTTCGGATACTCCCCTTCCTCCAGGGTGCTGACCAATTTCTCGACGCCATCTTTTCCTTGATAGGCAAAACGAACAGTAGGGTAGGTGGTATCGATGCGCAGCAGCTGGTCTTTGACCCGCTTACGCCCTTCGATGGCACAGCGCAGCACATCTTCGACCTCTGACTCAGTCGCCTCACCATGAGGGAAGAGGATCTTCATCAGTCCGGAGAAAGTCTTGTTGATACCGTCACGATCACGAGTGGAGATTTCATCCGACAACGTGAACAGACCTTTGTAGCGATCCGAGAAGTCATGGCTGCGCAGTGAACGGAGGATCTCAGCCAGGTAATCGACGACGAAACCATAGCCGCTGGAGAACATCTCCCCACGGATCACGTCTACCTCCCAGCCCGGAATGTAGCTGTGCAGGCGATCGAGGAAGGCCGAGTCGTGAAATTTCTCCGGCAACGGATCAAACAGGTCACTGTGCTTGAGCATGTATGGCACAGTGTGGTCGGTGTTGCCCACGAAAACCATGCTGGCCTCGGCCCCAAGGGTTTCTACACCCCGCGAGAACGACTTGTTGGCCATGTAGTTCTTCATGATGTCGACCAGCGCCTTGTCCACCCGCTTCTGCTTGCCGGCGAACTCGTCGAAGGCCACCACGTCCCAGTAGCCAACCAAGCCGAGCTTGCCCGTACCGTTGTGGACGAACAGTTTGGGCACCGTCACCTCACCGCCGGAAATTAGTATGCCGTGGGGCGAAAACTCGGAGTAGACGTGCGACTTGCCAGTGCCTTTCGGCCCTAGCTCGATTAGGTTGTAGTTCCGTTCGCAGAAAGGAATCAGACGGATCAGCTGCAAGAGCTTGTTGCGCTTACCGAACATCTGCGGATTGAAGCCGATGCTCTGGATAAGCAGATCAATCCACTCGTCCGTAGTGAACTGCTTGCGAGACTCCAAATAGCCGTCGAAATCAAAACGAGAGATCTGGATAGGCTTGAGCGAGGCCAGCACCCAAGGAGAGGCGGACTTGTCCTCGGTGTAGTCATACTCCAGATCAGCGATGCACCAAACGCCCCCGACCAACAGCTTCTGATGTGCCTTCACTGTGCTGGAGTCGATCAGCACCTTCTTTATCCCGAGGTTGGCGAATTCAGCCTCGTACACATCGTCCTTGTCGTTGAGAGAAACACTTATACGGTCAATGACCTTGTGGCGCCCCTTCTCCTTAATCGTCGACCGCACTAGTCCCGCTTCGTTGCGATGCACATAGTGCTTGCGCAGGATTTCTTTAACCGTCTCGATGCCGGTTTGAATCGTCGACTCATCATTCGTTGCGCAGTACTGGCCCAGCAGGTACTCCAGCACGTAGGACGGCACGATGGCGTTGCCCTTAACAGCTTTGACCAGATCCTTGCGAACGACTAAGCCCGCGAAATGCTGGTTGATCTTGTCATCGAGCTGACTCATGAGGGCTCCCGCTTAAAAATCGAATTCACTGGTGAACGAACGACGAATCGTATACCGAGTGGCCTTGTACTGGGTGAAATGCGAGGTGCCTTCAACCTGCTCTTCGAGTCGTAGCTCAACTTGCTGGTTGTTTGCTTCATCGGCTTTCCGGCTCAGGATGAAGCGCACCGACAGCTCGCGCTCGCGCGGGTTATCGGACGCGAAATCGAACGTCAGCTCATGCGAGTCGGAGATCAACTCACCGTCCAAGGTGTACAGCCCTGCACGCAACCGGCGAGCCTGTTTCTTCTCGGTGACCGCCTCGGACTGATACAGCACAACAGCCAATTGGCCAGTCGTGATGCTCCTGCCGCCGCCACCGATGAACTCGACGTCGACACTGCCCACATCGCTTTGGCGCTTTTTGTTGATACGCACAACCGGGATCACCACTTCTTGCAACGTGGCTCCGCCATGTACGAACCGGCTGCCTGAGCCTTTGAGACGCAAGCGGTTGATCGACTTAGGGATCTGTACATCCAGCGATCCTTCAAGTCCCAGCTGTTCAAGGGTGAATGTCCGGAAACCTGCTTGACTACGCAGACCGCGCCCCAGGACGAAACGCCGGTCGCGATAGAGCACGTCATCACCTTCCGGTACGTTGCTGAGAAAATCGCTCTCCTCCAGCGGTCGGTGCTGGTAGATGAAGCCATGATCTGCAGTGACCAGCAGGTTGCTGGCATTGGCGTTGGTTAGCTTCTTCACCAGGCGGACAAGCTCGGACAATGTCTCTTCTGCCGCAGCAAATACCCGCTCCTCGGTATCTCGCGTATCGCCAGTCTTATCGATCAAGTTGTGGTAAACGTAAACCACATCGTGATCCCGCAGCAGCGCCCGCGAATCCGCCTGGTTCATAGCCAGCAGGTCCTTAGCCAAAACAACAGCAGAACTCGGCACCGCAGCAGCAAGGATCTTGCCGCGATTAGTCGAGCCCTGAGCGCTCTGACCATCCACTATCGCATCGCCGCTGTCGTTTTCAGCCAGCTGCAGTGCCTGGTTAGGTAGCAGTGCGGCCATACCCAGCTGCGTGTAGCTCGGCAACATGGAAAGCGCCGGCTCCAGCTCGGCCTCAAAGCGGTCTTCACGGCGAATCAGGCTCTGCAGCTCTTCACCTACCTCATAACGGAAGGCATCCGAGATCAGCACGCAGACCTTAGTCTTGCGCTCCAGGAAGGGCTTTACACAGCGGCTGAAGAAATTCCGCTGCAGCATGATCGGAGCAGCCGTCCAGCTCGGAGCAGAGTCTATAAACTGCTGCCAACGATCATTGAGACGAGCCAGATAGTTGTTGGTGTACTGGTTTTCGATCTGAGCGCTGAGCTCCTCCAGCAAGGAGGCCTGGCCAGACTTGCGCGCGTGATGGACGAATTTGCGATACAGCTGATCTAGCCGATACCAGCTCTTCGCGTACTTCTCCACACCATCGGCCAAGGAGGCCATTTCCAGCTTGGCTGCATCCAACGTCTGCAAGAACTGCGCAGCATGATCCAGCGCCAGATAGACATCCTCGAAATGGCTGAACCAATGGCTCTGGCGTCGCTGACGAACAGACTGCTCAACATCGGCAGCAGTCGCCGTCCGGACTACCGTCGCGCGAACCAGCTCACTAAGGATCTTGCGGTCGATCAGCTCAAAGTAATCAAGATCCAGGAGGGCTCGATAATCGAGCTTATGCAGCTTGTCACCAATCTGTAGCACCTCTGCACACTGCGCAGAGAGCAGCTCGAAGCTGCTCTCATGCGAACGGCTGTCCTTCCAGCGCCGGAGAAAGACTAAGGACTCCGCGGACAAACGTGCCTTGTACTCAGGATCTGTGCCCATCATGAAGCATGCCTTGAAAAGCTCGATCACAAAGTCGTGCAGTCCAGGCTGCTGCGACACATAACCGTAGGCGCGCTTCATCTGCTCCCAGAGGAAGCCATCCAGACCACTTGTTTCAATGAGCTTGATGCGGGTGACTTCAGCATTGGCGAGCTCAGCCAGCAGCTCTTCAAGGATTACATCCAATCGTGGCTCAGAGCCTGTACACACCGCGAGCATTTTGAAACGCAGCATGCTGTGCGAGTCGCCCTGCTGCAGCAGTTTACGCAACTGCTCGCGCCGCTTGGCCGCAGCGAAGAATGCTGCATGCTCCTCAAGAACCGGATAGCAGTCTGGCCCTAACTCCAGCTCGGCCAGCCAAAGGGCAAGCTGATCCGTACGGAAGGTGTTGCCGCTGGCCAGCTGCACATCAAGTAACCAGTTATCCAGATAGGCCGGCTCGGCACCTTCCCGATATAGCAGAAACTTCTGCTCGGGGTGCTCGCGCAGGATGCGGTACTTAACGCCGAACTCGTTGTTGGCCAGCTCGATTTTCTCGACACCCGGCAGCTCTAGCGATTCGAAATCTGCACGGAACTCCAGACGGTTGTCGTACCAGAAGACAATGCGCTGTTTCTCAAACAGGTTTGTCAGAGCCTGGGTAATCTTCGAGTTGCTCATGCCACAGCCTCGGTTTCTTCCTCTTCATCCAATATCTCTTCCGATGCCGGCTGTGGTCCACTGACCACCACATTGCTACGCAGGCGCTCTAGAAGGGCTTCACGCCGTGCATTGCAGAACGCCTGGAAGTCCTCAAACTGAAGGCTGTCATTCTCGTCTAGCAGCAAATCGGCTCGTTTGATGCCGCACCCTTTTTCGGCCAGCCACTCGATCAGCGGCATATCCTTTTTCGAGCGGTTCTGCGAGGCATTCAGCAGGTGCAGGTTGGCAATCGAGTTCCAATTGAGTGGGCTCTGGTAGAACGCCATCAACTCAGAGTCATTTTTGAGGAAGCCTTGCTTGGAGAGCTCTGTCTTAGTGAAGGCGATTTGCGGATGCAAGTGATCAATGTCCAACTGCAGGTTTTCGTTGATTTCGGGGAACAACAAACTCAAGACCGAACGACACCGCGGGTCCCCATACTGGATATCGAGCAACCCTCTGAGGTACGCCTCGTCAAAGCGCAGATCCTTGTTGGTTGCAGTGAAGGCTTCAATGATCTCGTCCAGAGGGAATACCTTCTTGCTGATGTGCTTGTTAAGCAGCCGCTGCATTCTCGTCAGCACACCGTCAGCTTGACCGCCAAACACCCCCCGCAGCAACACCATGTGCAACCAGCGAGACAGCGATAGGCGCTCATCGCGCAAAAGGTTGATGTTGTTGATACTCAGATAAAGCGGCTTGTCTTGGAAGAACTGCCTGTACAGGTAAAAAGCCAAGGGGATGACGGCATTCTTGGCTCTCAGCGAATGGTCATTTAGCCCGAAAAGACGTAACAGCTTGAAGGTTGCAACAATACAGGATCGGATCTGCGGCCATTGCGTCTGGATGACACTGACCTGATCAGCATCGAAGTTCTTGACCTTAAACCGCACATCGGCACCGATAAGCATCAAGCAAGTCTTGAGAACCCAGTCTCGACCAATCGAAAACTGCATCTCTGAACTCTGCCTTACCTCGGCGATTAGCTCATCAATATCCTTACGCGCATCACCCTGCCAGTTGGCAATGGCGATGGACATTAGCAGGTCGGAGAACGCCAACGGCGTACCGCCGCTGTTGGTACGAATGAACACGTCAAGGACATGATCGATATCCTGACTTTCCTCGTTGTAGTAGTGGATGACCTCCTCTCTCCGAACGAGGTGGTACAGACGATTCAACGTCTTGAGTGCAAACCTGTTGCTGGCCAGCCCCTGCTCCGTCAAATAGGGCAACACAACCTCCATCAGGATCTCATCATCAGAGCGAACATCTGGCAGCTCCAAGACCTTGCCCACCTCGAACCAAAACGAGGCGCTGTCGCTCTTATACGCTGGTACCTGCTTCTCGGTCAGGAACCGGAAGTCGTACTGAGCCATCGACTCGTTGTCATCTCCTTCAACGCCCTTGCTCAGATTGAGATAAAGCCGGCGCGGTGGGAGGACCTGATCGTTGCGCGCGTTTGGCCACCAGACCCTAGGTTGCTTGTAGGCATAGGTTCCTTTTAGGCCGATGTAGATTGAGGTCAGGCGCTGCTGCCCATCTATAACCGCCTTGAAGTCTTTGAAGTCCCCCTGGGTCGGGACATAGTCGTTAGACTCCTTGAAGCGCTGGCAGTAGTCAGTCAGAAAGCTGTAAAAGCGGTATTTATTCTTGATCTCGGGGCTCGTCACATCCCACATCATGAATGTGTTGATGGGGTACTCACGCATCAGTGAGTCAAAGAGCGTACAAATCTGCTGCGTCGACCAGACAAAATTGCGCTGGATTGCAGGCAACAAAAACGTCCGGTCATCAATGTTGCGTATAGCCTGGCGAATCGTGATCGCCTTTTCGAAGCTACCTGGCATAGATCAGTCTTCTTTGGCTTCCAATCCCGGAATCTTCTTCAGAGCAGTCCCTAGCTTGAGGTAGTTGACCTTAACACCATCGTCCAGATCCAACTCGACCTGCTCTGTCGCCAGCGGATAAAGCGTATCGCGCTCGTAATCATCCAGCTCAATAAGCTGTTTTTTGATGGCATCGGCTTCCTTGCTGGCCTTGGTCTTTTCGCTTTGGCTAGAAGAGGGGTTGATAGCTACCTGCTGCAGATAATCCAGACGCGAAGCGAGCTTCTTGCGGAAATCGCGCAGGTAGCCAAGTACTACGCTAACGGTGTCCGCACGGTAACGATGCAGATAAACCAGCGCGCTAAAGGTGCCTTTCGGACTGCTGAACAGCCAATAGATTGGACGCTTCTTGTAGCGTTTCACATGGTCGGTATAGAACTCGCCCATGAAGTAGTCGCGTAGGCTGTAGTTGCGCTTGCCCTTTACGTTGAGCGCTTGCTCGATAAAGGCCAGGTTGTCCTCGTAATGCGCATCGCCAAAGGCCACGCGCAGGAACTGACGGAAACGCAGAGTGATGTCGTCCGGGAACCAGTCGCCGTCGAGCAGCGGGATCACGTTATCGTCATCGGCTGGGAAGCTGGGCTGTGGCACCTGGCGAAGATAGTCCGCCAGCGTCTCGCCCTGGTTAGCCAGGATCAGCCCCGGCTTGTCGAGGCTGTAGCGGCCGAACATGCATCCCACGGCGTAGGACACCAGCTCACGCATGGTGTCGGCCAAAAGTACGGCTTCCAGCTCTTCTTCACTCTTGTCGCCACCGTAGCGGTAGTGAGGGTTGCGGGTGAGCGTGATTTCGTTCAGCGGCACCTCGGGCGTCAGCTCACCCTGCAGGCCATAGGCGTCGATGAAAATACGGTTGTTTTCTTCTTCCAGGCGCTTCAGTTCGAGCGTCATCTCGCGCCAGTGGCCGCGGAGCTTCTTATAGCTTGCGTTGAGAGTTGGCTGGCGGTTTTCGGGGTGCAACAGCTTAAAGCCAGTGAAGTTCCAAGAGGTTTCGAAGGAGTCCCAGTCATTTTTAGAGTTCCTAACCAACTCCTCAACTAATCCGGTAACTTGCGCTTCAATATTTTCTTCATGAATAATAGGAATTTTGCACAAATGCTCTGCTTCAAAGTTTAGTGTTGGAGAAAGGGCTCCGAGCACATACCTTACAAAAACCGTATTTAGCAAGCCATTGAAGTATAGGTTTGCTTTGTTCGAATCAAAAAACACTGCCGAACCTGCAACATCAAAAATAAAACCTTGAGGAAAGTAACGAACCGCGAATGTTCCGCTCGAGATTTTTGACCAGCTCACGCAGGGCTTGAAATAACAGTCTTGATTTTTTAGGCGCCCTCCGGGACTGGTTTTATTGAGCTCCTCATGAAACTCCTTAATCTCCCTCCCGTCATCTGCATAGTTAATTACAAAATCCTGGTTTCCATACCACCTACGGAAATCACCACCCTTGTTATATGGGAACCACTTCTTTCTACTGTCAGAAGCCGATTGCAAAGAGCCCGCTTCCGTACAAAAATCAGCTTTGGAGATTTCGTGCCAAAGTCGCAGAAATCTTCCATTATTTGATGTGGTTGCTCCTTGCTTTGGCTTGGAAATATCCTCAAGCTTCCTGCTGTTAGAGAAATGCTCAAGCACCGAGTTAGTTACCCAATAAGCAATTGGTCCGCTGGGAATTTTCTTAAAGTCCACCGCCGAAGCTCGGAAAAAAAACTTTTCCATGCCCAGATCTCGGCTGCTGTTCTGGTTCTCACTCATTCTTTATCTCCCGCCGGCAATACCTTGCGGCCAAAATCAATTTCAAATCCATCCGGCACCGGTTTGAACGGTTTGGCCGGAGAGCGATAGCTGCTTTGGAAATGGCGCAGTACCTGCACGTCAATCTCGCCAATCACGCAATAGTCGGTCACACCGCCCTTAACTCGAAGCACATCACGTTCCCAACTGTCTTTTGCTGGTGCGCGGATGCGGCTATCTCCGTATTGGCGGTCATTGCACTGAATGATGTAGGCGTGCATATCAAGCGCGGCGGACTCCACCAGGGCATTGAAGGTTTCGGTATCCTGATTCCACTCAGGTACGAACAACGCGTCCACCTTGCCGCGCAGGACAGCGCGGTAACTGATGTTGGTCAACTCGCTGCAGATCAGCAGAGCAAAACGCAAATCACCGTGCTGCAGAATGGGCGGTATTTTCCAAGCCTTGTCGGGTTTCAACTCCAGCCCAGCCAGACGCTGCAACTCCAGCTCCTCATGCAGGGCTGGGCGCTGCTTGTCCTGCCGATAGATCATCAACGAAGGGAAGCCCAGGCCATCGTGCGACAGCGCAGCCCAAACCTGGTTGCGCACGCGCCCTTTACTGACGTGCAGGTATTCAATGCCAGTGATCAACGAAATGCCGCGCCCTTGAAGCTTTCGGGCGATACGGATGAACCAGTGCGCGGGCAAGGCCAGCTCGGGCAGAACCAAATAACGGCTTTCCCTTGGCTGAGCAATTACACCATCCAGCAAGCGACACAAGCGCGCGTAACGCTCAGCATCAGGATCAGGCATGCGCATGACCGAAGCCGTCCAGCTCACCATCTGCGTTTTCCAACTGGAGACGGCGATGGCGTACTTGCTCTGCGGCTGGCCATCCGGGATCTGTAGCACACCGTGCTTATCGAAAGCGGGCGCGGCATGACCAAGCTCGAAGCCGCGTACAGCGAGGACGACAGCTTGCATGGCCCCGTGCGCCGCAGCATCGTAGGCCGCCTTGTTCAGGATAAACAGCTCCGGCAAGTTGTAAGGCCGGGTGGCAAACAGCAGTCCATGCGGCAAACCTTTGAAGCGGATCCACTTGGCAAGCACTTGGCTGCCTTCCAGCACAGCGCCTGGGAGCAAATCGGTCGCATGGGTGCAGGATGCTGCGGCCTTCTTCGCAGGGATACCACGCTGGGCCACCATTTCCTTGGGCAGACCGAGGAAGCGGAAAGGCATATGCGCCAGATCGAATGAGAACAGCCGTGCTTGCTGGGTTTGGAAGCCCTTGATGGGGAAAAAATACCAATTCAGGAAGGCGTCGATATTCGCTGGTACATAGCCCTCCATGTGCGCCAGCCAGGCCGCCTTACCGTCTTTCGATAGCCGGGGCGGAAAGGCTGCGCTGATGCTCTCGCGTACCGTGGTGAAGAGTTGCTTTTGCCAGCGATCGAGCATTTCGCTGTGGCTTGGTTTGTCTTCTGCGGGGCACGCCTTAATGCTGAGCTCGCAACCTTGTGACACTTGCGTACACAGTTGCTCCAGCCCACGCAAAATCTGGCGCAAGGCTGCAAAGTCTTCGCATGCCGTAGCCAGGCGAATAACCCGTGGTAGGTAGACCGACAGATCAAAAAACTGCGGCAGCACCAGCACATGCTGAACAAAGGCGCGGAAGAAGGCCTGGCGGTGTTCGCGCCAAGCGTCTGGCTGCAGGTCACGTTCGTAGGCTTCAAAGTCGCGCAGCTTGATGGCAAAGCCAGCGCGGCGCATGGTCAGGGCATCCGCCTTGCGCAAGTTGTCGGCGGCCTCACCGTCGCTTTGCGTGGCAGCCAAAAGATCGGTGCCCACATGGCTGGCAGCGCGCGGCAAACGAGGCATAGCGCGCCATTCGCTAGCCCGCTCGTGAATCTGGTGAGCAATGGCATCCACCAGGGTTTTTCCCGGCTCACCTGCCAACATGAACACCTTGTTCTTGGCGTTAGCAAAGCGGATCTGGCTGTCGCTCAAATAGACGGGCTGAAAACCGATCTGCTTGTACTCCTCGCCTGGCACCCACGCCAGCATGCCGCTGGAGCGGGCGAACAACCACTCCCACAGCTCAGCCGTGGAGCGGAAGCTGGCACCGTTCTCCATGACCAGGAGGATGTCATCTACATAACGGCCGTAGTACAGCGGCGCAATCTGCTGCTCGACGACGCGGTCCAGCTCAATCAGCGCAATGTTCGCCACAACGGCTGAAGCTGGCAGACCTACGGGCAGGCCCTTCTTCAACGGCGTGGCAGCTGCCCAAGCTTGCAGCGCCTGAATAAATAGGCGGTGCAGCTTAGACTGCGCGGGAGACAACTCCAGCCCTAACACATCCGTAACGAAGGCTGGATTGAGCATGAAGCCAGGATTCAGCTCGTGATAGAAAGAGCTGACATCCGCCGTGAGCGCCACGATCTTCGTGTCTGCGTCCAACGCAGTACGCATGGCCTCGATACCCTGGTCACGCCAGTCGCGGAAAGGCTTCAGGTACGGTTGAAAAGAGCCCAGCGAGAGCGCATTGATGCCTTTCCCATCTTGCGTGCGACGCAATCGGTTGCCATAGGCACAGTCGGTCAACTGGGCATCGAACAGATGGCCAACCTCCAGCATCCAGAGGGTGGACAGCACATGAAAGTCCAGGCTGCACTGGGCCATCACTCGAAATTCAGCTTTGGGCTTTTGGGGATGTTCACCTTCAGCCAGAAGGCCACAGGCGTGAGCCCACTCCTCGGCCGGAGATGAAAAGATCAAGCCATTGCCATTCTGCTTGCGATACTCATCCCAGCAAGACATGTCCACCGACTTGGTGGCCAGAGTCCAGCCGCCGATAAACTCGGGTTGCGTGACCCAGGACTCATCATCGCTAAGCAGCTTAGCGAGCAAAGCAGTCAGGTTGGCATGGAGTGCGTCCTCGTAGTCCGCAATCGCATCCAACGATGCATGAGACGAGTAGTACAGGTCCACCTTGGCTTTGCGATAGGCCAAGCCGAGATCTTGGAGAGTGGTCACTGAAGAGCCCCCTCCGGAACAAGACGAGCTACGGGTGCCTCACGACGCAATGGCCACTCAGGAAAATGCTGATTCCATGAGTCAACCGAGAGCACCACACAGTCTGCAATGTGCTTGCGTTTCCAGGCCTCGAAGGATTCCTCCCGGATATCTGCCAGCAGACGGTCCTTAAAACCGAACATCAGCGCCTTCTGGCGATCTGGGTCAAATGCATCTAGGCCGAGCAACACCACGTACTTGAACGGCTTATTGTCTCGCTCCATCAAGTGAAGGTAGAGGTAGGAGTCACGCGCTTTGGGTGTTAGCTCCTGTGTCAGGACTGAATTGTCAGCCAAGCGTTTGAGGTATGCATTTCGTTCCCTGTCCTGGCTTCGTGAGTGCGATGGGTCTTTAATCTCGACCAGCAGGATGTCCTGATCGCGCTCGATCACCAGATCGACGAACTTCATTCGTACGGGCAGCTTTACTCCTTGCTTGTCCAGTTCGCTCCAGCCCACTCCATCGGGAAAGTTGAACAGCAGCTCAGCGGTTTCTTCAGCACGATATGCCGGCATCAATCGTCCCCCAATGCGCGCTTGACGTCTTCGTCGTAGAGCTCAGCGAAGGTGTTGCTGATAGCACTACGACCGACAATGCTGTAGTCCGCCTGGCTTTCCCGCTGAATGTCGTCACTGCCAGCTTCGCGATACAGGCGATGGAAGACCACGTGATCCCCCTTGCCCCTATCCATCAGCAGGTCAAACCACTTCAGCAGTACATAGTCGTGCGTGGCGAGAATGACTTGCTGGCCGTTGCGGGCCAGCTCCAGCAGCGCCAGCACCAGATCCTTCATCAGCTTGGGGTTGAGATTGGATTCGGGCTCGTCCCACAGCAGTGGACCGGAGGCGCCGGGGCTGAGGCTGCCGTTGCTGAGCAGACGCTGCAGCACGCCGATCTTGCGAAAACCTTCTGCCGTCATGCCGCTGGACAGGCGCTGTTTGTTGCCGGGCACGAACTTCCACTCGCTGCTGTCCTGGTACATCTGCGCGTGCTGGGCCTTGCTGCGCGTGGCGGCGTCCTTCTCCTCATAACGGCCCGGCTCGAAAACGAAACGGCCGTTCTCCAGTAGGTATTGACCACCGATCAGGTTGGCCAGGCGGGGCACGATGCTGGCGAACTTCGGATCTAGCTGAACCTTGGCGTTCAGATCGTTGGCGCCCTCCCTCACCAACTGGCGGGCGAGGTCCAGGTAGCCGTCGTCGAAGATGCGCTCGATGGTGGGCAGATCGGGCTGCTCGGCCGTCAGGCCACGCACCAGCGACAACACCTCCTTGGTCGGAATGAAGATGGCAGGTGCTGGCGCAATACCGCTGCTGGCAGTGACCTTGGTTGCGGAGTCGTTACCATAGAACTTGGCGGTGATCGCTTGCCCTGATGCGAAGGTGCTCCTGAGTACAGACTTCCCTCGGGCGCCAACACGGCGCAGCTCACCCACCTGCCCGCTGAGTGGGTGGTAGAGTCTGCACAGCTTGCGGGCCAGCAGCTCACCGGCCTGCTCTCCTTGGGCTTCCGGCCCGCTCAGCGCCAGCACAGCCTTGAGCAACTGGGTTTTTCCGGTACCGTTCTCACCAATGACGATGTTGATGCCAGGCGAGAAGTCGATCGCCAGATCGGTGAAGGCAGTGAAGTTCTTGAGCTGCAGGTTGGTAATCATGCAGCCCCCTGCCTCTGTGCCGCCTTGAGATTTCGCTCATTTCGCGGTGGAAATTCAATCGGCTTATTGTCTTCCCCAATGTCCTCATATTCGACATAGCAGTAGCCCCCCCGAGTTTCGGGGGATCCCCCCTTCTTCAGGACAGTGGCAGACGTACCAAATGCGATGCCCATCACCATGTTCGCCATGTGTACCATGCATTCGATGGATGTCTCGCTCAGAATGCGCTCGCGAAGCGCCTCGTAAGACGACAAGAACATCCAGCTTTGCATGGTGACCATAGCGCTATAGCCGAATTTCGGAGTTAGATCGAAGCCCCGCTCAATGAACATCGCAAATAGGTCGGATTTGCTGCTGGGGAAATTATCTTTAGCCCAAGTGCTCAAGCGAGGATTCATGCCCTTACCGCCCATGTAAGGTGGGTTGGCCACGACCACTGCGTAGCACGGGCTCAACGCGTCAGCCATGCGCAGAACAGTCAGAACTTTCTTGTGCGTCTCGGCCAGGAACAGGTTGCTGCTCATGTCCTTACTTTCCAGCGTGGCCATCACATCGGTCACGTTGGCAACTTTCGGCACGATCAGCGAGCCGAAGTTGTCGACTTCGCTGAATTGCTGCAGCGTTTCGCGAAGGCCGTAGGTGAACAAGTCACGGCCGACAAAGCCCATGTACTCGTCCAGTTCTTCACTGCTGAAGATCACTTTCTCCAGCACGGTGATGTTCGGCTCGACGCCTTTATTGAAGAAGCGCCGCTGGCGAGCTCGGGCTTTCATGGTGAGCGCAAAGGCAGCCAGTTCTCCTGCACGCTCGTCCAGCTCGATGCCGAAAAGGTTGTGGGTGAGGATCTTTTCCGGGATCTCAGCCGGGTCATAGCCCTCCTCTTCGTACATCGCATACAACAGGTCGAAGGCGTAGGTGAGCATGTGACCGGAGCCGCACGCCGGATCGCAGACTTTTATGTCCTCTGGGCCGGCGATCTTTAGGAAATCAGTCTCTGGCCTCTCTGGCGGGATGTAGTACTCCATTTGCTCTGCCAGTCGTGAGTTGGGACGGTTGAGCAGCCAGAGTCGGCCCAGCGAGTTGTCCACCAGATAGCGCACAATCCAGTGCGGGGTGAACAGCTGAGTAGCCGCAGGGATGTTCTCTGGAGTGATCTTCTGATTCTTCTTCAACCCCTCGAACACCGCGTCCTTCTTCTCGGAGATGTAGAACTGGTACAGCCAGCCGATCACCTCGACATCCTCGCAAGCGTCGGGCGTCATGGCCTCGCGCGTGTAAGCAAGGATGGAATTACCCGAAAGCAAATCGTCGGGCATCAGCAGCTCGGTATAGTCATCAATGCGCTCGAACAGGAAGGGCATCGACTGGTGCCAAGCGTTGCACGCAGCAACTACCAACAGGCGGTAGGCTTCGCCTTGCGAGTCGTTGCTTGGTGCGCGGCCCGCTAGCAGATCCAGGATCTTCTGACGAATCTGACTCGGCACCATATCCTCGTCAATATGCCCCATCTTGGCTTCAGCAAGGATCTCAGGTTGAAACTGCCACTCAGCTGGAGACACCACACCAATGCGGGTGTAGCGGTTTACGTCCATGAAGCGCAGGGCACAGAAGCGGTTAAACCAGGTGTAGGCAACACGCTCTTCCACATGCTCGCGACCGGAGTTGCTGATCAGCTTTTCCAACTCAGCCACTACCTGGGCTCGCTCGCGGCGTGCAGCACTTTGCGGTGCCAGTACCACGTCCAACTTGCCACTCACCTGATCGAGCAAGATGCGACGCGCGAATTGGGCAAATTTCTTGAGTTTGCTGGTATCCATCTATCCCCCACTCAGCCATTCAACCGAACGGCCCTAGACTTGGCCTCGCACCTGACGGGCCAGTTGTATTTATTCCGTGTCAGATCTGCACTCGGTTGCCGGCCTGGATTTCCTTCAGCCATGCTTCACGTTGCTTATGCAGGTATTCGTCAAGCTCAGCTTCACTGGTCAACCAGGGCTTTGGGTAGCCAACTTTGATGTGACGGGACTGCACAATTCGCGGCTCCGCCACTTTCAGCATCGGCTGTTCAGGCATATCCGCACCAAGCGTTTCAGAGTTCTCGGGCTGCGGATGTTGCGAGGGGTGCTCAGCAGGAGCCGGTTTTGGACGCGCAAACTGATCCAGCTTGAGCAACAACTGAGGGTATTGTTCGTCCTCGAATCGATTACGCTGGTCACGAATAACAGCAATGAGCTTCTGCCCTTTCAGCTGCTGCTTAGCCTGCGCAAAGGGGGCTGAGAGCTGCTGTTTCTGCGCCGCGTCGAGAGCCCCGTAACCCTCAGCGCCCTGCAGGCGCTGCTCCAGATCGTCGAGCAACTGCTCACTGGCTTTTTGCTCGCTGGCTAGCTGGTTGGCAATGGCAAGCTGAAGCGCATCCAACTGCTGCCGAGCTTGTTGAAGACGATTACCTTGCCAAGGCTTTGCATCCGCGAGCACGGCTCGAATGGCGTCAACTTCCGCCGAGCCGACATACGCAAAATTCTCTTGCTGCTCTTGCACCAGCAGACGAGCCTGATCGTAGATCTCTTTCTGCGGGCTTTTCATAAAGCGCTGCACAGGGTCGATGACCTGCTCTTTCGCCTCTAGCAGCGCATCTTCTGCGCGGGAAAGATCCGTCAGGAACCAAGCTGGATTCTTGGCAGCTATTTCCTTGAGAGTCGCCAGCACACCGTCCAATGCACTGAGGAAGGGATACTGCACCTTCTGACCGTGCAACTCAGCCAGATCGATCTCCAACTCCTTGATAGCGTCTATGGTTTCACGCGCCAGAGCGCGGGCTTCATTGCTGCTGGCCGGCTGGTCAAAGAAGTCCGCGAAGAAATCCTTCAGCGCACGTACCTGGGAAGCACTGAACTCGATCTGCGGCTCCAGCACTAGGGTGGCGTGGGCGTTGGTATTGCGCAGACTGCGCTCCAGTAGATCCCCTTCCAGGGGATTGCTGTCCTGACGCACCTCTACCTTGCCTCGCGCGCAAAGCAGGGCGAGGTTGCAGAGAATTGCGGCGTAGTACCAGCCGTAGCTCTTGCGTTCGAAGCGTTCGAGCAAGCTTTTGACCGTTGTGCGAACACCACTGCGAGCATTGGTCTGGACAAAAGCCAATAGCTCCTGCTCAGGCTCACTCAGGCTGGTAGCATCATTGCCAAGCAGTCCGTCCTGCCCCTGGCGTAAGTACTTGCCAATATCAGCCTCGCTGAACGGCACATCCCGCAGCATGCGCAGGTTCGGATAGGTGGTTTCGATGAGCTGGTAGAAACCTTTCAGAATTCGTGTCTGACCATCAGTACTGGGGGCTTCGATATCGGCAGCATTGATGATCAGCTGGGCACCTGCCAACAGGTGCTTGGCACGCTCCTGGATATCCGCAAGTCGCTCGGTATTCTGGAAACTCTTGGAGTCGAGGATTCGCTTCACCGCCTCCTGTTGAGTGCTGCTGTTTTGACGAATGTACGTCTCAGTGCGCTTGTACATAGTCAGGTCTTGCATGAAACGCGCATCGGCAGGTAGCACGACACGCAGCTCATCACGCCCCATGCTTTGCATTCGCTGCACAGTGAGATTGTCGAAGTTGTCGCTGAGCGGTGTTACGACGTGGACGGCGAGCTCATGCTCCCGGCTGAGCACCCGATCATCCATCTTACGGGTATAGGAGTAGTCCTGGCCGTTCTCGTAGCGGATCTTGCGCTGCTTGATTGCCCCATCAAACAGCAAAACCTCCAGCTCCTTGAGGATGTCCGCAGACTCCACCTCGGTGTTTTTGATCTCCTCCTCGATGTCCTTCTCTTCGTCAGTGAGGTACTCGTAGAGATCGCCATTGCGCTGGATGTAGGTCTGCTGCTCAAGCAGGTTGAGTGCAGCCTCCAGCTTCTTGCGCTGGGCGGGCACGTCCTCGCCGAAACGCTCCAGCATCAACACACTGAGGTTGCGCAGGGTGGCCTTGAACTCCTTGACGTACTTGACCAGAAACAGAGCCTTCAGGACGCGAACGGCGTACTCATCGCCCAGGTGATGCTCGGCAGTGTTGATCGCGCTCTGGATCGCGCTTTTTAACGCGCCACGAATGCCTTCAAACATTCGGTCAAAGGTGGCCAGCTGCCCAACCGGCTCATTATCAATGGCGATGGCCACCTCGCGGAAGACACCGAGCATGGAGCGCTCACCCACCGAGTTGGCCTTACCTTCAAAGCCGTTGTGCAAAGAAATGCCGCGGATGGCCGACTGGAACAGCGGGAACTGATACGGCACAAACGGATAGCAGTACGTGAAATGCTCTAGATCTCGGAAGTTCTGGTAATGCTGGCCGCCATCGGCGAACTCGAACAGGGTCTTGAAGTTGTTGAACTGCTGGTCGTAAACAGTTTTCAGCAGATCTGCACCGCTATCGTTCTTGGTCAGCAGACGCTTCTGGATCACCTCAGCCACGTCAGCGCTGGTGAGCTTGAGGCGGTTAGCAAAGCGAGCCTGGATCTTGGTGAAGTCGTTACTCTGCTGCTTGCTCATGTCACCGAGCACGGAGTTCATATCCTCCTGGGCGGTGACGATGATCCAAGCCCTCCCCTGGCACTTAGTCGCCAGACTTTCGGCGACAGTCTGCAGATTGGTCATCAGCTTGGTGTTTTCGGCGATGTATTGGCCTACCTCATCGACGAAGAAATTCAAGCGAAAATTGGCCGGCTGCTTGTCTAGCCAGGCTTTGACCTGATTACCGAAGTCCTCGATGGAGACGCTGTACTGGGTGCGGTACTTGTCGAGGATTCCCTTGGCCAGAGTCGGATCTTCACCGGTGATCTGCGCATAGGCCTTGGCAATGTTGCCGGACTCCAGCAGGGCCTGCTCGCGACCACGCTCCCAGGGCTTTTTGGCGATGATCTGATAGGCGTGTTTAAAGGCGTCGAACTGCTCACGACTGTCGAGATCACGTTCGAACTGGGCAATGTAGCCCTGCTTGCCGAAGTAGCCGCACATCTCGTTGAAGACCTTGACGAAGACCGACAGCAAGGCATCGATCTGCGTCTTGCTGATGATGTCGGCCTTCTGGTCGATGTTGAACAGGATGCTCTTCGAGGGGATGGCGACAGCCTGCTTGAGCTTGCTGCGCAGCAGTGCATCGTCCTTGTGGATCTTGGGCAGGAAGATATCCAGAGCAGAGGAGCCATCGACGCGGCGGTTTTCCAACAGAAGCGCTAGCATCTTCAGCAAGTGGGATTTACCCGACCCGAAGAAGCCAGACACCCACACTCCATTGGCGCCGTGATAGTTGGTGTAAGCATCAAGGAAGTGCTCCAGGCGCTTGGCGACCTCGTCAGTCAGCACATATTCGCTCAGCTCGTTGTACAGGCTGGCTTCATCATCAGCCTTGATCACCCCTTCGATAGGACGGCTGACAGGGTTCAGGAAAATGCCGTTGAGTTCCATCTACTGCTTCCTCAGGCCTGAGTCTCAAAAATGTTGAATGCACGGTAGTACTTGTCGTCATGCAGCAAGCCAAACAGCTCCAGAGAAGCCCCCTGCTCCAGCGAGTACCGGTACTCGCCAGGGAAGAACATAACCGTAGGCTTGAACTTGGAAGTGCTTTGCAGGTTGTTCAGCACATTGTGTGAACGGATGTAGGGAAACACCTCACCGATGCCGGAGAGGAATAAAACGTCGTACTCAGCAGCCGCTAGTCGCTCACCGATAGCGGGGATGAGATACTCCTCGATGCCCAAGACGTTCTGCAGAGTCTCCAACAGCTGCTCTTTCTCTACCTCAGGCTCAATGGCGAGTAGGTCATCCCAGAGGCAGCCCTGCTCACTACTGCCCTCTCGGGCCTTGAGCAGCTCAATGGACAAGTCATACAGGTTAATTTCCAGAACCTGGATGCCTGTTCCCTGAAGACAGGGAATGCTCATGTTCGCCAGCCGCGTTACCAGCTGCCGGCGTACACGCTCCATCTCCACCGCTTCAGCAGCCTTGAACTCGCAGATGTAAAAGGGCAGATCGTTGTTCAATCCCCTCATTTGAAGGAAACGCTGACCACTGATTACGCCTAGCAAATGATCGAAGCGAACGGCCATTGGCTGCTCGCTGGTTCTCCGGTTCATTGAAGCCAACGCGTAATCTCCTGATAAGTTACGGGGTAGATAAGCAACTCTTCCTTACCCCTTTTGGCCAACAGCTGGGCCAACGCCGGCGACAATAGGGTCGGCTGAATTTGTAGCGAATCACCAATCAGATCCGCCTCTCGCATCATTCGAAATAGATTTTGTTTGAGCTTTTTTTGCGTCGACTCAGCGATCTGATCTAGCTCAACGTGCCACAGAGCTTTCCTGCTCCAGAATGCGTCGAAGTCGATCGGGGATAGGACGCGCCGCCTCATCAGTAGATGCTCACGAAGCACCTCCATCGCGAACTCGCGGATAAAGGTGTAGCGCCGGGAACAGGCAGCCCAGAGAAGGTATCCCTGATCTTTCCTGCCCCCCTCAACCAGAGCCTCAAGCTCACCTACATCCAGGTGCTCCAATCGGGCGACAATCTCTTTACTAATACGCGTGGCAGCTGCTGCAGTGCGTACCTGCAGCAGGTTCATCTCACGAACCTGATCACGAGCCTCTTGCCAGTCACGCTTCATGAGGAAAAGCTCAGCCACAGGCGGTGACTCCTGAATGAAGAGCCCACCTGTGGTGAATGACAAGCGGTAGGGATCAGCCACGCGCCGACTCCGAGGCGACATCATCACTGGCACCGCCAGCTTTAACCCACGCGTCGACCTCAGCCTTCTGGAACTTCCAGAGCCGTCCCACCTTGTGCGCGGGCATGTGCCGCTTTGCGATCCATGCATAGACAGTGTCCTTACTCACGCCCAAGTGCTCGCCGATTTCTTCTACGCTCAACCACCGATCGGTCATTTCCAGATCCATTTCGAATTGGATCTGCAGATATTAGCCGATTGAGTGGGATTAAGACGGATCTACCTGGCAGTGAAAGCCAAAATTGATTGGGTTGCTTAGTGTTAGCTGCACGCATCCCGGGCAGCGCCGCCAGACAGAACCTGGTATTGACTAGCTGTGTAAACCCAGTACGTTGTTCAGTGGCAATGGAGCTGGACGGATGGGCGGTTT
Organism: Pseudomonas oryzihabitans NBRC 102199; assembly: GCF_000730625.1. Classification (GTDB taxonomy): domain Bacteria; phylum Pseudomonadota; class Gammaproteobacteria; order Pseudomonadales; family Pseudomonadaceae; genus Chryseomonas; species Chryseomonas oryzihabitans. The sequence continues at coordinate 127,051 of NZ_BBIT01000009.1, forward strand.
GTAGTTGAGGCTGGAATGCGGTCTGTGCCAATTGTAGTGATGCAGCCACGCGGGTAAGTGCCGGGCTCGCTGCTCGGAGCTGTCGTAGCTGCGAGCATTGGCCCACTCACGCAGGCTCGTCTGGATGAAGCGCTCGGCCTTGCCGTTTGTACGCGGCGTATAGGGTTTGGTACGGATGTGCTCCAGCCCGAGCCGAGCACACCAGCGCCGAAACGAATGAGAGCGGTAGCAGGCACCCTTGTCTGCCATGACTCGCTCAAAGCGGATACCCAGGCCGCGATAGTAACGCACCGTCTGCAACAAGGCTCGACAGGCGCTACTGCCGCGCTCGTCCGGGTGCAGGCTGGTGAAGGCCAGCCGGGACACATCATCAATGGCCACAAGTATGAACTCCCAGCCGGCGCCATCGCAGCCCTGCTAACGATGCCCCGTCACGCGGGGGCCTGGCCTCCAGAATCGGCCAAGCTTTTTGATATCCAGGTGTAGCAGGTCGCCGGCCTTGGGATATTCGTAGCGCACCACCACCGGGGCTGGCTCCAGCTCGGCCAAACGATGAAAGCCTGCCTGTTTGAGACGACGCGCAACGGTACTAACGGCCACACCGAGTACTTGGGCGATCTGTCGATAGGTATGTCGAGATCGGCGTAGCTGGATCAAGTGTGCGATCAGGTCGCTCGAGGTCTCATGCGGGCAGGAATGTGGACGTGATGAACGATCCATCAAACCGGACTCGCCTTCCTCACGAAAGCGCTTGAGCCACTTGTAGGCCGTACGGACACTGACTCCCGCCGTTTGTGCTGCATCTTCAGTGCGTAGCCCAGTGAGCATGCGTTATACAAGAAGGGCTCGACCTCGAGGGGTAAGACGGGCATGTTTATGCAGGTTCATCCGGGGCTCCTGGAAGGCTGTGTTGGTCGCGCTTCCAGAATTCCGGGAACGCCCCCGGATGAACAACCTACTGAGAGATCACAACTAGCGGTCTGCACTCCTGCCGCAGCGGGAGACAGGCGAAGATAATAAAAATGAGGAATATCTGTACCGAGCCAAAACCGGCACATCGGTTAACCCAGGCTTCGGATTGGGCTTGCGCCGCCTAGTGATGATCAGCAATACAACTCGCTACCGACTTGAGACCAATTATCAAGCTGAAGAGCGAAATTAGGCACCCAGCTTAAGCTGATCTCAATTGGCAACCAGAACCGCCACTTTCGAATTAGCAACTAAAAACGGCAGGCATAAAAAAATCCAAACACCCGGAAGTGTTTGGATTTTTTTGGTTTTTGGTCGGGACGGAGTGATTCGAACACTCGACCCCTTGCACCCCATGCAAGTGCGCTACCAGGCTGCGCTACGCCCCGACTGTGTTCCTCTAGGGAACGGCGTGCATCTTACTGCAACGCTTTGATTAGTGGAAGCTTTTTTTCACTTCTTCAGTACGACGAGGACTTCTTCGAGTTCGCTGATCATCTGGCGGATGAGCTGGTGGTACTGCGAACCCTCATCGCGGGTCTCGTCGCCCTGGGTGAGGCGCTGGCGTGCCCCGCCGATGGTGAAGCCTTCGTTGTACAGCAGCGAGCGGATCTGGCGGATCATCAGCACGTCGTGGCGCTGGTAGTAGCGCCGGTTACCGCGGCGCTTCACCGGGTTCAGCTGGGGAAATTCCTGCTCCCAGTAGCGCAGCACGTGCGGTTTGACCAGGCAAAGGTCGCTCACCTCACCGATGGTGAAGTAGCGTTTGCCCGGTATGACCGGCAGCTCGTCGTTATGACTTGGTTCCAGCATAGGCCTCGACCCTGGCTTTCAGTTTCTGCCCGGGGCGGAAGGTCACCACACGGCGCGCCGTGATGGGTATCTCCTCCCCTGTCTTGGGATTGCGTCCGGGGCGCTGGCGCTTGTCGCGCAGGTCGAAGTTGCCGAAACCGGACAACTTGACCTGCTCGTTGCTTTCGAGCGCATGACGAATTTCTTCGAAGAACAGTTCGACCAATTCCTTGGCTTCACGTTTGTTCAGACCGAGCTCTTCAAACAGACGTTCGGCCATCTCAGCTTTCGTCAGGGCCCCCATGCGCTATTTCCTTAAGGTGGCGTTGAACCTTCTTTCCAGAGAAACGAGGATTTTCTGCGTCGTTTCGTTGACTTCTTCATCGGTTAATGTGCGCGATGGATGTTGCAAGGTCAAGCCGATGGCGACGCTTTTTCTATGTGGATCAATGCCTTTGCCTTGGTAGACGTCGAACAGACGCAGCTCCTTGAGGCCTTCTCCGGCGTTTTCGCGGATGTCGGCCAGGAGGTCGCCTGCGGCTACGGTTTCGTCCACCACCAGCGCCAGGTCACGCCGCACTTCCGGGAAGCGCGACAGCTCGCCAAAGCGCGGCAGACTGCCGGTGGTCAGGGCATCGAGCGCCAACTCGAAGAGGAACACCGGACGATCCACGTCCAGTTCGCGCGCCACTTCCGGATGCAGGGCGCCCAGGTAGCCGACTGGCTGCCCTGCCCTTTCGATCAGCGCGGTCTGCCCCGGGTGCAAGGCCGGATGCTCGCCTGCGACGAAGCGGAAGTCAGAACCCGCACCCGACTGGGCCAGCAGCGCCTCGACATCGGCCTTGACGTCGAAGAAGTCCACCGCCTCACGACCGGACGACCAGCTCTCCGGCAGACGCGAACCGCACACAGCACCAGCCAGTACGTTTTCCTGTACCAGGCCTTCCAGCTGACCGACGAATCTCAGCCCCGACTCGAACAGCCGGACGCGGTCCTGCTGACGGTTGAGGTTGTATTGCACGGCCTTGACCAGACCGGGCCACAGCGACGAGCGCATGGCGGCCATGTCGGTGGAGATGGGATTGGCCAGCATCACCGGCTGCGCCTCAGGGGCGAACAGACGGAAGGTCTTTTCGTCGATGAAGCTGTAGGTGATGGCTTCCTGGTAACCACGGGCCACCAGCAGGCGACGCAGCTGGCTCAGCTCGCCCTTGCTCTCGGGTAGGGGCTGCGGGGCCAGGCGCGCCTGGGGGAAGCGGATCGGCAGCTGGTTGTAGCCATAGAGGCGCGCCAGCTCTTCGATCAGATCCACTTCGATGCTGATGTCGAAACGGTGGCTGGGCACGCCCACCTGCCAGCGACCGGCTTCCAGGCGCGCCACGGCCAGACCCAGGCCGCTGAGCAGCCGCTCGACCTGGGCATCGTCCAGGGTCAGACCCAGGACGCGCTCGATGCGCTCCGCGCGCAGCAGAATCGGCTCGACCTGCGGCAGGTGCTCGGCACTCACCGCCTCGATCACCGGACCCGGCTCACCGCCGACGATGTCCAGCAGCAGGCGGGTCGCGCGCTCCATGGCCTTGCGCGCCAGCTCGAAGTCCACGCCCCGCTCGAAGCGGTGGGATGAATCGGTGTGCAGGCCGTAGGAACGGGCCTTGCCGGCCACGGCGATGGTGTCGAAGAAGGCGCTTTCCAGGAACAGGTCACGGGTACCGGCAGCAACGCCGCTGTGCTCGCCACCCATGACGCCGGCGATGGCCAGGGCACGTTCGTGGTCGGCGATCACCAGGGTGTCGTTGCGCAGTTCGATGTCCTGGCCATCCAGCAGCACCAGGCGTTCGCCGGCATCGGCCAGGCGCACGCGGATGCCGCCCTTGATCTGGTCCAGATCGAAGGCATGCATGGGCTGACCCAGTTCGAGCATCACGTAGTTGGTGACGTCGACGGCGGCGTCGATGCTGCGCACGCCACTGCGGCGCAGACGCTCGACCATCCAGTCCGGGGTCGGGCGGGACAGGTCGACGTTCTTCACTACGCGACCCAGGTAGCGCGGGCAGGCCTGGGGAGCCAGCACCTCGACCGGACGGGTTTCCTGGTGCGTAGCCGCTACGGCCTCGACCTGCAGCGGCTCGACCGCGGCGTTGTACAGGGCACCCACTTCCCGCGCCAGACCGGCGATGGATAGACAGTCGCCGCGGTTCGGGGTCAGGTCGACGTCGATGATGGCGTCGTCCAGCTGCAGGTAGCTGCGGATGCTCTCGCCCACCGGCGCGCCGGCCGGCAGCTCCAGCAGGCCGCTGTTGTCGTCGCTGATCTGCAGTTCGCTGGCCGAGCAGAGCATGCCGTGGGATTCCACGCCGCGCAGCTTGGCCTTCTTGATGGTGAAGTCGCCGGGCAGCGTGGCGCCGACGGTGGCGAAAGGCACCTTAAGGCCCGCGCGCACATTGGGCGCGCCGCAGACCACCTGGAAGGATTCCTGGCCGTTGCTGACCTGGCAGACATTGAGCTTGTCGGCATCGGGATGACGCTCGACGGAAACCACTTCGCCGACGATGACGCCCTGGAAGCTACCGGCCGCCGCTTCGACGCCGTCCACTTCCAGGCCGGCCATGGACAGCCGGGCAACCAGATCCTCGTGCGTAGCCGCAGGGTTCACCCAGCTACGCAGCCATTGTTCACTGAATTTCATAGGACTCCCGTCTGGCAGCTAGCGGAATTGCGCCAGGAAGCGCAGATCGTTGTCGAAGAAGAGGCGCAGGTCGTTGACCCCGTAGCGCAGCATGGCCAGGCGCTCGGCGCCCATGCCAAAGGCGAAGCCCTGGTACTTCTCCGGATCGATGCCGGCCATGCGCAGGACGTTGGGGTGGACCATGCCGCAGCCCAGCACCTCGAGCCAGCGCGAGGCCGGTTCGCCATCGCGACTCGGGCGGCGAATATCCACCTCGGCCGACGGCTCGGTGAAGGGGAAGTAGGAGGGACGGAAGCGGACTTCCAGCTCTTCCTCGAAGAATTCGCGCAGGAAGGTCACCAGGGTGCTCTTGAGATCGGCGAAGCTGACTTCCTCGTCGATCACCAGGCCTTCGACCTGATGGAACATCGGCGAGTGGGTCTGATCGCTGTCGCAGCGATAGACACGACCCGGGCAGATGATGCGGATCGGCGGCTGCTGGCTCTCCATGGTACGGATCTGCACCGGCGAAGTGTGGGTGCGCAGCAGCATGTTCGCATTGAAGTAGAAGGTGTCGTGCATCGCCCGCGCCGGGTGGTGGCCGGGGATGTTGAGCGCTTCGAAGTTATGGTAGTCGTCTTCGATCTCGGGACCGGTGGCGACGCCATAGCCGATGTTGGCGAACAGACGCTCGATACGCTCCAGGGTGCGGGTGACCGGGTGCAGGCCACCGGAGGCCTGACCTCGCCCGGGCAGGGTCACGTCGATGCGTTCTGCGGCGAGGCGAGCGGCCAATGCGGCCTGCTCCAGCGTCGCCTTGCGGCTGTTGATTGCGTCCTGGACACGTTCCTTGGCGGCGTTGATCAGCGCGCCAGCCTGGGGACGCTCCTCAGCGGTGAGGTGGCCCAGGGTCTTCATGATCTGGGTCAGCTCACCCTTCTTGCCCAGGTAATTGACCCGGAGCTGTTCCAGGGCATTGGTGTCTTCGGTGTGCCGCACGGCCTCCAGGGCTTGGGAGACCAGCGCATCCAGGTTTTCCATCTAGGGACTCCAGATACAAAATAGGGGAAGAGCTATGAGGCTCTTCCCCTATTGATAACGTTGCTTCGCGCCAGAGGCGCGAGATTGCCGGGGGGCTTAAGCCAGCGAAGCTTTAGCTTTCTCGACAATCGCAGCAAACGCCGCTTTTTCGTTCACGGCCAGATCGGCCAGTACCTTGCGGTCGATCTCGATGGCCGCTTTCTTCAAGCCGGCGATCAGACGGCTGTAGGACAGACCGTTGATACGAGCACCAGCGTTGATACGAGCGATCCACAGAGCGCGGAACTGACGCTTCTTCTGACGGCGGTCACGGTAGGCGTATTGGCCTGCCTTGATTACCGCTTGCTTAGCGACGCGGAAGACGCGCGAACGGGCACCGTAGTAGCCTTTGGCGAGCTTCAGGATTTTCTTGTGACGGCGACGAGCGATGACGCCACGCTTAACACGAGCCATGAGTAACTTCCTCTAGATTCTTGACCAGGATTAACGAAGGCGCAGCATGCGCTCGACCTTTTGGACGTCGGATGCATGCATCAGCGACGTACCGCGCAGCTGACGCTTACGCTTGGTGGTCATCTTGGTCAGAATGTGGCTCTTGAAAGCGTGCTTGTGCTTGATGCCACCAGCAGTTTTCACGAAGCGCTTTGCAGCGCCGCTTTTGGTTTTCATCTTTGGCATGTTCGGATACTCCGCATTGAGTGATTACGCATAACAGCAAGGCCTGCCAGTGCCCTGGTAGTTACTTTTTCTTCTTGGGGGCGATGACCATGATGAGTTGGCGTCCTTCCATCTTAGGATGCTGCTCAACGGCGCCATGTTCGGCGAGGTCAGCTTCGACCCGCTTCAACAGCTCCATGCCCAGCTCCTGGTGGGCCATCTCCCGACCACGGAATCTCAACGAGACCTTGGCCTTGTCCCCCTCGGTTAGGAAACGTACCAGGTTGCGTAGTTTTACCTGGTAATCCCCTTCTTCCGTCCCTGGACGAAACTTGATTTCTTTGACCTGAGCCTGCTTCTGGTTCTTCTTCGCCGCCGCGACTTGCTTCTTCTTCTCGAAGACGTGCTTGCCGTAGTCCATGATCCGGCAGACCGGGGGTACGGCGTCGGCGGTGATTTCCACCAGATCCAGCTTGGCGTCTTCAGCAGCCTGCAGGGCCTCCTGGATGGAGACGATGCCTACTTGCTGACCATCGGCGCCAATAAGGCGAACTTCCCGGGCGGTGATATTTTCGTTGATCGGTGCCCGGGGGGCGGCTCGCTTGTCTTGTCTCATGTCACGCTGCTTGATAGTGATTACTCCGAATCTTGCCGGCCACGCCGGGAAACCGCTTGCGTGAGCAGCTCGCGGAAACGCTCGACGGGCATGGAGCCCAGGTCTACGCCTTCACGGGTACGCACGGCAACGGATCGTGTCTCAACCTCCCGGTCTCCAATAACCAGGAGATAGGGAACCTTGAGCAAAGTATGCTCGCGGATTTTAAAGCCGATCTTCTCGTTTCTCAAGTCGGCTTTGGCCCGGAAGCCCTCAGCGTTCAATTCACCGACGACCTGCTGGGCAAAATCGGCCTGCTTGTCGGTGATATTGAGCACCACCGCCTGGGTCGGGGCGAGCCAGGCCGGGAACAGACCGGCATAGTGCTCGATGAGCATGCCGATGAAGCGCTCGAAGGACCCGAGGATGGCGCGGTGCAGCATTACCGGACGCTGACGGCTGTTGTCCTCGGAGATGTAGCTGGCGTCGAGGCGCTCCGGCAGGTTCGGATCGTACTGCAGGGTACCGCACTGCCAGTTACGACCCAGGCAGTCCTTGAGGGTGAACTCGATCTTCGGCCCGTAGAAGGCGCCCTCGCCCGGCTGGTACTCCCACTCCAGGCCCGAGGCATCCAGCGCATCCGCCAGAGCCTTCTCGGCGCGATCCCACAGCTCTTCGGAGCCGACACGCTTGGCCGGGCGCGTGGAGAGCTTCATGATCACGTCGGTGAAACCGAAGTCGGCATAGACCTGCAAGGTCAGCTTGATGAAATCGGCCGCTTCCTTCTCAACCTGTTCTTCGGTGCAGAAGATGTGGGCATCGTCCTGGGTGAAGCCACGCACGCGCATGATGCCGTGCAGGGCGCCGGACGGCTCGTTACGGTGGCAGGCACCGAATTCGGCCAGGCGCAGCGGCAGGTCGCGGTAGGACTTCAGACCCTGGTTGAACACCTGCACGTGGCAGGGGCAGTTCATGGGCTTGACCGCGAAGTCGCGGTTTTCCGAGGCCGTGGTGAACATGTTCTCGGCGTAGTTGGACCAGTGACCCGAGCGCTCCCAGAGGATGCGATCGACCACCTGGGGCGTCTTGATCTCCTGGTAGCCGTGCTCGCGCTGGACCTTGCGCATGTACTGCTCGAGTACCTGGTAGACGGTCCAGCCGTTGGCGTGCCAGAACACCATGCCGGGCGCTTCTTCCTGCAGGTGGAAGAGATCCAGCTGCTTGCCGATGCGGCGGTGGTCGCGCTTCTCGGCTTCCTCGATGCGCTGGATGTAGGCCGCCAGCTGCTTCTTGTCCGCCCAGGCGGTGCCATAGATGCGCTGCAGCTGTTCGTTCTTGGCGTCGCCACGCCAGTAGGCGCCGGACAGCTTGGTCAGCTTGAACGCCTTGAGGAAGCGGGTGTTGGGCACGTGCGGGCCCCGGCACATGTCGACGTACTCCTCGTGGTAGTACAGGCCCATGGCCTGCTCCTCGGGCATGTCGTCGATCAGGCGCAGCTTGTACTCCTCACCCCGGGCCTTGAACACCTCGATGACTTCGGCGCGCGGCGTCATCTTCTTGATAACGTCGTAGTCCTTATCGATCAGCTCGCGCATACGCGTCTCGATGGCCGAGAGGTCATCCAGGGTAAAGGGACGCTCGAAGGAGATGTCGTAGTAGAAGCCTTCGTCGATCACCGGGCCAATGACCATCTTGGCGGTCGGGAACAGCTGCTTGACCGCATGACCCACCAGGTGGGCGCAGGAGTGGCGGATGATCTCCAGGCCGTCCTCGTCCTTGGCGGTGATGATCTGCAGGTTGGCATCCTGCTCGATGAGATCGCTGGCATCGCGCAGCTGGCCATCGACGCGACCGGCGATGGTGGCCTTGGCGAGACCGGCACCAATGGACTGGGCGACTTCGGCTACGGTGACGGGCTTGTCGAATGGACGTTGGCTACCGTCGGGGAGAGTAATGACAGGCATGGCGCCTCCTCAACTCAGTGGTGACCCATACCAAGGGCCACATGGTGGGATTGGCCAGTAAGCAGCCGCACCGCTGGAAATCCCGCCGCACAGTGGCAGGGCCGCAAGGCATTCCGGGCGACGCGAAAGGATCACTGGAAAGTTTGGGACGGAAATCCTTTCAGAAACTGAGACCTGGCGCAACCTCGCGAGGAACAGTCGCCAGCTCAACGGGCCGCGTCGGGGTACTTCTTGAGGAACTGCTTCTGCATTTCCTGGCAGTTCTCCATGAGTGCCTGGCGATCGGCCGGCGAGGTTTCCGGGGCATTGGCCCGCGCCAGGCACTGGTCGATGGTCTGCTGCTCGTTAGCCCGGTTGGCCGGTGTCGCATTATGGCGATAGACATAGATGATGGAGCCGAAGACCACGACCGCGAACAGGATCGATAGCAGGATCAATCCCAGGCAGCCGCCCTTGCCGATCTGCCGCCCTTCACCACCCTGCGTCATCACTCTCTCCTCGCGGTAACGGGCCCTGCTCGCGCCTTGGCCAAGCAACGAAGCCCCAAAAAAATCGTCTGCCAGTCTACGTGAAAACCCCGGGCATCACGACCGAGGCACGCGGTCACACCCGCCCGAGCAATCGGCAGAACCTTTATTCGCACTTCCGGAAAGTTCTAACGCGCAAACCAGACTCACGCCCGCCCTGATCAATTCCGCCCTTCAATCAAGGCGCGGAAAGATCACGCGTAGTTAGCTGTGCCAACTTGTTAAGCGGCTATTCAAGAAAAGCCCCGCACCTATTAATCCAGTGTTAAGCGATACGGCGGAGTATCGATTCCAGGCACTACAGAACCTGGTTCTGGTACCTGAGCGATAGCCTTACTTCAATTGCATATCCGCTGGAGGCAGCAAATGAACGTCAAGAATAAACTGGCAAAGAGCATGCTGGTCGTCGCCATCGTAGCCGCCTGCTCGTCTGCGGCCATCGCCGCGAACCAAGCCCCCTCGGCAAACGAACTGGGCAGCTTCCAGGCCCTGTCCACCCAGGGGCAACGGGCCTTTACCGACATCTCCGCCGCACGCCTGGAACTCTTCCAGGGGCAAACGAAGCAGGCGGTTTCCCATGTCAAGGACGCCCAGCAGGCACTCAAACTTGCGCAATCGGACAATACCGCGCTGAAAAAAGCCGCGAGCGAATTGCAGGTCAAGGATAATCAGGGCAAGGCCGATACCAGCACTACCGTAACGTCCTGGCTACCCATCTGGGGCGATACCGTAGTACAGGACAGTTACATGGCCAGCCCACAGAAAGTTAAGGCCGTGGCCGATGCCAATAACAAACTCAAGCATGGCGACGCCAAGGGTGCTGCAGAAACCTTGCGCCTGGCGGACGTTGATATCGACACGGCCATCGCCCTGGCACCGCTCAAGCAGACCATGACGGACGTCGACCAGGCGGCCAAGCAATTGGCCAGCGACAAGTTCTATGAGGCCAACCTGACGCTCAAGCAGGTTCAGGATGGCGTGCGCTACGCCTCGACGGCCCTGGACTTCACGGCGAACAAGCATGGGCTGCAGCCGGCAGGCTCCTTCACCGAGACCGTTACCCCGAGCAGCTGATGGCTTGGCAGGGGCAACAGGGCGATCGCAGGGTCGCCCTGTTAAACGACCCGACACCTAGCAAGTCCGCCTCGACCCCAGCGTGCGGAGCAGCCAGACACGAAAGGGGCGATCTCTCGGATCGCCCCTTTTCCATTACCCGCCACCGAGGCGGATATTGTTACCAGGTCCAACTGACCCAAACCCTACCCCTCCCGCACGAGCCTCGGCGAGACCTGTCCACAGCCGCTGACGCATGAACTTCAAGGTGCCGGACATAGACTGGCGCTGCAGGAGAGGCCGTCGGCGTGCGACTGCACCTGAGCCTGTCGCCATGCTGAGACTCCGCCCGCCCACGGATTCGCACAGGCTTCCACCCCCTCCCCGCAGGCAGAGCTACCCGGTCCTGCCGAGATACCTCGATGCCAGCCAGTCTCTAACCCACCCGGATCAGGCACGGCCTTCGCGCGCCGCAGATACAGCCGTGATATGCACGATTGTGCGTATTCTTGCTTAATCATGCATGATCAGCTAACACTGGTATGAGGTGTGATCACCCCTACTGTCACTTTTTTCCGGAGCCTCTCCAATGCAACACGTGGAACTCGCCGCACAACAGCCTTCGGGAGCGATCGAGCAATGGGCGACCCGCGCTGGCTTCCTCATTGCGGGTTCTGCCATGGCCGCCTGGGCACCCCTAGTGCCCGTCGCCAAGGCGAGGATCGGCGCCGATGATTCGACGCTTGGCCTTCTCCTACTTTGCCTGGGCCTGGGATCCATTGTCGCGATGCCCATCGTCGGCATCCTCGCCAGCCGCTTCGGGTGCCGCGCGGTGATCGCGACCAGCTCGGTAGCACTCGCCCTGGTGCTGCCGCTGCTTGCCGTCGCCGATTCGATCTTCGGCATGGCCATCGCCCTGGCCCTGTTCGGGGCAAGCGTTGGCGCGCTGGATGTCGCGATCAACATTCAGGCCGTGATCGTCGAGAAGGACAGTGGTCGCAACATGATGTCCGGCTTCCACGGCCTGTTCAGTGTCGGCGGGATCGTCGGCGCCGGTGGCATGAGCGTTCTGCTGGGGGCTGGAATCCAACCGCTGGTGGCGACCCTGGTGTTCAGCGCGCTGCTGATCGTGCTACTCGCGGTCTCGATCAAGGGTCTGCTGCCCTACGGCAATCATGACGCCGGACATACCCCGTTGTTCACACTGCCGCGCGGGATCGTCGCCTTCATCGGCTTGCTCTGTTTTCTGATCTTTCTCGGCGAAGGCGCGATCCTGGACTGGAGCGCCCTGTTTTTGATCGATGCGCATGGCGTCGACCCGGCGCAGGCCGGCTTCGGTTACACGGTATTTGCCTTGGCGATGACCATTGGCCGCCTGACCGGCGACTGGATCGTGAAGACGCTGGGCGGCCTGAAAGTGGTCGTAGGCGGCGGTCTGCTCGCCGCGGCAGGCTTCCTGATGGCGGTCCTGGCACCCACCCAGCCCTTTGCCTTCGCAGGCTTTCTGCTGGTTGGCCTCGGGGCTTCCAACATCGTCCCCGTGCTCTTCAGTGCCGCCGGACGGCAGACCCGGATGCCTGCAAGCCACGCCATTGCAGCGATCACCACCATCGGGTATGCCGGCATTCTCATCGGTCCGGCCGCGATCGGCTTCGTCGCGCAGCACTGGAGCCTGAGTGCAGCGCTGCTGCTGGTGGGTGGCGGAATGGCGTTCGTTGCGCTCACCTGGCCGATGACCGCCCGACAGCGAGACGCCTAGCGCCTCGCCTTCGCCGAGGCAAAGGCCAGGGCCGAGCAGTATGTCGGCGGGACCCATCTGAAGCCCTCACCGCTGCCACCCCCCAATAAAACCCCAAACGAAAAAAGGCGACCCTTTCGGATCGCCTTTTTTCTTACCCGCCAGCAGTGCGGGTTTTGTTTGGTAGGCACGATTGGATTCGAACCAACGACCCCCACCATGTCAAGGTGGTGCTCTAACCAACTGAGCTACGTGCCTGCTGTGGGTGCGCATTCTACAGCGCGGGACTTTAGCGTCAAGCCCTTTTTTCAGCTAAACGCCTGAAAACGTGAAATTTTTTTGAAGGCTAGGAAACCCGCCGGGCTGGACGCCGCGGATAGAGCAGGATTGAAAGCCAGAGCGCGAGGGTTTCCACCGTTATCGCCAGGGCCAAGCCCAGCCCTATCCCCCAGCCGATGGCTTCGGGGGTAAGCACTACCTGATAGCGATACTGCTGCAGGGTCTCGTCGCGCAGTTCGCTGTTGGGCCGTACCAGGATGTGCCAGGCCCGCTGGTACCAGGGACCCTGCAACGCCTGCCACTCTTCGTTGAACAGCGCATTACGGCGCAGCAGTACGCCGAGGCTGTCGGCGTCGCTGCGAAAGACCGGATCCTCGCTGGCCCGGTAATGCGCCAGCAAGCCGTCGAGATTGCCTTCGAAGTACTGCTGCGCGGTCCGCCTGAAACCGCTCAGGGCCTGATCGGATTCGAGGCGATGGGCATCCACGCGCTGCTCGTAGTCGAGCATGAAGCCGGGGATCTGCACCCCTACCAGCAAGGCCAGGGTGAACAACAGCAGACGAATATAACTGCGCAGCATCGTGAAGTGGCTTCCTGTCTAGACGCGGCCCTGGGAGACGATCTCGCCGTCCCACCAGAGATGCCATTCCCCGGGCTGATGCAGGGTCCAGACCTCGTCGGAGGTCAGCGGCTCGGTGGCGATGATGGTGACGACGTCGTTGGGCGTGGTCTCGGCCTTGAAGTCGATGTGGACTTCCGCATCGCGCAACTGGGCCGGACCGAAGGGGGCGCGGCGGGTGATATGGGCCAGCTTGTTGGTGCAGAAGCTGAACAGCCAGTCGCCGTCGCTGAGCAGGCAGTTGAAGACGCCCTTCTTGCGAAAGCCGTCGCAGGCATTCACCAGCTGCGGCAACAGCATCTCCACCGGGACGGGTTCGGGAAAGCGCTCGCGGACCTGGTCCAGCAGGCTGCAAAAGGCCGTCTCGCTGTCGGTATCGCCCACCGGCCGGTAGAAACGCGGCTCGGGATGGAAATCCTGCAGTTGGCCGTTATGGGCAAAGCTCCAATAGCGCCCGCCCAGTTCCCGCACGAAGGGGTGGGTATTGGCCAGATTGACCGACCCGACGTTGGCGTGGCGGATATGGCCGATCACCGTATGGCTCTTGATCGGGTAACCCTGGACCAGCTTGGCCACCTCGGAATCGGCGCCTGGCAGGGCATCCTTGAACAGGTGCAGGCCCCGGCCCTCGTAGAAGGCCACGCCCCAACCGTCCCGATGCGGACCGGTACGACCGCCCCGCTGCATGAGGCCCTGGAGACTAAAGACCAGATCCGTGGGCACGTTGGCACTCATGCCCAGCAATTCGCACATGTCCGTCCCTCCGGGGTGGCTGCCTGGTTCAACGGCGGCTGCAGCCGCTGCCCTTCGCAATCATGCTGAAGGGGTCACGTCCTGGGCGCAAGCCTGGATTACAGACGGGGTTCGACGCGCTCGCCGCGACCCCGGGGTTCGCGGCGTTCGACCGGGGCTGCCGGGGTCCTTGGGGCCACCGGCGATTCCGGTTGCGGATCATCCGTCGGCCCTTCGGCGACGACCGGCGCGGGACGCGGATGGGAGCGGCGGTACAGCCAGCGACAGAGGACGAAGATCAGGTAGAGCACCACGCCGATGGTGCCGGCCGCCGCCAGGTTGGCCACCGCCGACCAGGCACTGTTACCCACCTTGAACACCAGGTCCAGCACCGTCACGGCGATGGCCGGGGCATAGAGGCCATGCTCGGCATCCACCAGGGCCGGCGTCACCAGCAGCACGGCCACCACCAGCCGGATGGGTTCGCGCAGCCAGCGCCAGAGCCAGCCGGTGGCCTTGAAAGACACCACCAACAGCAGCAGCGCGGCGATGGCGTAGACGGCCCAGGCGATCAGGTACTCTTGCTCGGTCATTGCGATCCATGGCGATAGCGGAAAGGAGAAGCCTATGATAGCGGTTTTGCCCCGCCCGCGTGTCTTTGCGCGGCGCCCAAGGAGCCCGCATGACCCAAGCCCCCATTGCCCGCCGCGCCCCTGGCGACGATCCCTACGTCTGGCTGGAAAACCGTGACGCCCCCGAGGTGCTGGCGCACCTGGAGGCCGAGAACGCCTACCTGGAAGCCCAACTGGCCCCCGAGGCCGCCCTGCGCGAGCAGCTGTTCGAGGAGATCCGCGCGCGCATTCGCGAGACGGACCTGTCCCTGCCCGTTCCCCGCGGCGACTATCTCTACTATCAGCGCACCCAGGCCGGTGACGAATACGGCCGCAACTATCGCTGCCGCCGCCCGTCCAACGGCGATCTGACGCCCGATCCGGCGACCGAAGAGCTGCTGTTCGACGGCAACGCCATCGCCGACGGCGGCTTTCTCTCCATCGGTCGCTTCACCATCAGCCCGGACCAGACCCGCCTTGCCTACAGCCTCGATCAGGTGGGCGATGAAACCTACCGGCTCTATGTAAAGGAGCTGGCCACCGGCCTGGTAACCGAACTGCCCTTCGAGGAATGCGACGGCAGCCTGACCTGGGCCAACGACAGCCGCACCCTGTTCTTTGGCGAGCGCGACGAATCCCATCGTCCGCACAAGCTCTATCGCTATCACCTGGGCGATGCCGAGCCGCAACTGGTTTTTCACGAGACCGATGGGCGCTTCTTTCTCGGCTGCTATCGTTCGAGCTCAGAGCGCAAGCTGCTGTTGCTGTCCCACAGCAAGACCACCAGCGAAGCCTGGGTGCTGGACGCGGACCGGCCGGACGAGGCCTTCGTCTGCCTGGCGCCACGCGAGGAAGGTCACGAGTACTTTCCCGATCATGGCGTCGATGGCTGGTACATCCGCAGCAACCAGGACGGCATCAACTTCGCCCTCTACCAGGCCGCCGAGAGCAGTCCCACCCGCGCGCACTGGCAACTGCTGGTGCCCCACGACCCCGAGGTGATGCTGGAGGATGCCAGCCTTGGCGCCCACGCCCTGGTGCTCAGCCTGCGTACCGCCGGACTGCCGATTCTGGAGGTCCGCCCCTATGGCCAGGCACCCTATCGCGTCGACCTGCCGGACGAGGTCTACAGCCTGGATGCCATGGACGTGCTGGAATTCGCCAGTCCGGTCATGCGCCTGCGCTACGAGGCGCTCAATCGCCCCGCCGAGATCCGCGAACTGGAGCTGGCCAGCGGCACCCAGCGGGTGCTCAAGCAGGTCCCGGTGGAAGGCCCGTTCGACGCCGACGCCTACGAGAGCCGCCGCCTGTGGGCCACCGCCGCCGATGGCACCCACATCCCCATCAGCCTGGTCGGTCGTCGCGACCTGCCGCAGAGCGCGCCGCTGTACCTCTATGGTTACGGCGCCTATGGCCACAGCCTCGATCCCTGGTTCTCCCACGCCCGCCTGAGCCTGCTGGATCGCGGCGTGCGCTTCGCCATCGCCCATGTCCGCGGCGGCGGCGAACTGGGTGAAGCCTGGTATCGCAGCGGCAAGCTGGAACACAAGCAGAACACCTTCGACGACTTCATCGCCTGCACCGAGCATCTCTTGGAACAGGGCCTGACGACGCCGCAACAGGTGGTCATCAGCGGCGGCAGCGCCGGGGGTCTGCTGATCGGCGCGGTCGTCAACCAGCGGCCCGAGCTCTATGCCGCCGCCATCGCCGAGGTTCCTTTCGTCGATGTGCTCAACACCATGCTCAAGCCGGATCTGCCGCTGACCGTGACCGAGTACGACGAATGGGGCGATCCGAACGAGCCTGAGGTGCGCGCGCGCATCGCCGGCTACGCGCCCTATGAAAACGTGAAGGCCCAGGCCTATCCGGCCATCCTCGCGGTGGCGGGCTATCACGACACTCGGGTGCAGTACTGGGAAGCCGCCAAGTGGGTGGCGCGGTTGCGCGAGCGGCGGACCGATCAGGCGCCCCTGCTCCTGCTCAAGACCGAATTCGGCGCCGGCCACGGCGGCATGAGCGGGCGTTATCAGGCCTTGCGCGACGTGGCCCTGGAATACGCCTTCGTCTTCCGGGTACTGGGCCTGACCGGCTAGGGAACGGCGGGGGCTCTGGGCAGGTCTTTTCCACAGCTAAAGGAGAATCTGCCATGCACCTAGATGCCCCCACTCCCCCTCTCGCTCCCCCGCCTCGCGACGCCGCTGCCATCAAGGGCGTCGAACGCCTGGCCTCCGTGGCTGGCGGTGGTCTGCTGATCAGCCGCGGCTTGGCGCGAGGCGGTCTGCTCGGCCTGCTGACCGGCGCCACCGGTGCCTGGCTGCTGAAACGTGGCCTGCGTGGTCACTGCTCGATCAAGCGCACCCTGACCAAGGTGCGTTTCGAGCGCGACGTCCGTCGCTCGCTGGCCTGGCATTCGGCGGCCTCCCAGACCCGCCGGGTCGTCATCGCCCGCCCCCGCGATGAGCTCTATCGCTTCTGGCGCGACTTCTCCAACCTGCCGATCTTCATGCGCCATATCGAACGCGTGGACGTGCTCAACGACCGCTATTCCCACTGGGTGGTCAAGGCGCCCATGGGGCGTTTCGAATGGGACGCCGAAGTCACCGACGACATCCCCGGCCAGTTGATCGGCTGGCGCTCGTGCGGGTACGCCGGCCTGAACAACCTGGGC
The DNA here is from genome assembly GCF_000730625.1 of Pseudomonas oryzihabitans NBRC 102199. Classification (GTDB taxonomy): domain Bacteria; phylum Pseudomonadota; class Gammaproteobacteria; order Pseudomonadales; family Pseudomonadaceae; genus Chryseomonas; species Chryseomonas oryzihabitans. The sequence goes on from NZ_BBIT01000009.1 coordinate 143,961, forward strand.
TGGGTCAGCTTCGCCGACGTGCCCGGCGGCACCGAGGTGACGGCGGTCATGGCCTATGAGCCGCCGGCCGGTCGCCTCGGCCATCTGTTCGCCCGACTGCTGCGCCGCGACCCTGGCACCCGCATCGCCCAGGACCTGGCCGAGCTGAAGGTGCTGCTGGAGCGCGCCCATGCGGTCGGCGATCGCTATGGCGCCGTCGAGCGCACCTCGCACATGGAGTCGCCGCTGGGCTGACCTCCGGCTGTGCCGCGGCGTCTCCCTCGGGGACGCCGCCACCCTCCTTCCTGGCCATTGATTCCATCCTGGCTTATCTCCCAACGACCCCAAATCCCGCTTTGCGACACTTCGGTGACAACCGGCGTGCCGCCGCTTGCGACGCCTGGAAGGCCGATGTTAGCTTTCGAACAACGGAGCGATTAATGACAGCTCGATAACATCGCAGGCCAGCCGGTTTGACCAAGCCACTCTTCTTCCAAGCCCTCGAAGGCGCCTTCGCCGACCTCACCCCCACCGGCAAACGCGTCGCCGGCTATCTGTTGGCCAATCCGGAGAAGTTGCCCTTCGAGACCGCCGACAGCATCGCCCAGCGCACCAACACCACCGGCATCTCCGTGGGTCGGCTGCTGCGCTCGCTGGGCTATCGCAACCTCGACGAGGTCAAGCAGAGCCTGAGAGACGAAGGCCTGGAAGCCTGGCGCATCACCGACCGCTTCAGTGCCTTTCGCCAGCAGAGCGGACGCAGCGATGCGCTGGACCGCTCCCTGGCCGCCGAGCTCGCCGCCATCGAGGACGTCTACCAGCTGGCCCGCGGCCCGGTATTCGAACAGGTGGTCCGGCAGCTGACCGGCGCGGACGCGGTGTTCATCGCCGGTATCCAGACCACCCGCGGGGTGCTCGGCAGTTTTCACAGCCTGCTTGAATACATCCGGCCCAAGGCCTTCTACGTCGATGGCCTGTCGGGCACCTACGCCGACATCTTCAACAGTGGCTTCGCCCAGCCCTACCTGGTGGTAGCCGACTTTCGCGCCTATTCGAGTGTTGCTCGCAAGCTGTGCGAAGCCGCACGCGATGCCAGGCTGCCCATGGCGCTGATCACCGACTACCACTGTCCCTGGGCGCGGGACTATCCCGCCGACCTGCTGCAGCTGCGCCCGGAGGTCGACCAGTTCTGGGAGTCACCAGCGCCTCTCGCCTGCCTGCTCAACCTGCTGGTGTCAGCTGTGGCGGATCGCTCCGGCGATGCCCTGGAACAACGGGTGGCCAGCAACCGCGCCCTGCAGCAGCGCTTCGGGCAATTCGAATGAGCCCCGACACCCCTCTTTATTCCAAGGAAGCTCCCCGTACCGTGAACCATCCAGAACTCGTCGAGATCGACGCCCACCGCTACGGCGTGGACATCCACCTGGTCTATGCGACCGCCGACAACCTGGCCGGCAAGGTGCTCTACCAGGACGCCCACTGCCTGCTGCACCGGGATGCCGCCGCCCGCCTGCACCGCGCCAGCGCGCTGGCGCAACAGGCCGGTCTGCGCCTGCAGGTACTGGATGCCTACCGCCCGCCCTATGCCCAGCAACTGCTGTGGCGGGTGCTGCCCGACGCCCAGTACGTGAGCGATCCGGCGCAGGGTTCGCACCACAGCCGCGGCGTGGCCGTGGACGTGACCCTGCTCGACGAGGCCGGCGAGCCGCTGGACATGGGGACCGGCTTCGACGACATGCGTGAGCTGTCGCACCTGTTCAATCCGGCGCTGCCCGCCGCGGCCCAGCGCAACCGCCTGCTGCTGCTCGGCATCATGCAGAGCGCCGGCTTCACCTTCATCCCCAGCGAGTGGTGGCACTTCGAATTGCCCGATGCCCGGCGCTATGCGCTGATCGACTATCACCATCTCAGCCCGGAGGAGCTCGCCGCCCTGCTGAACTGATCCTGCCGGTGACCGGGTCATTCGAATCCGGCGCCGCGAGCCCTTCGCTCGACCACCTTGCCCACTGCCGAAACAACCATAAACCCAAACAATCCGAGGTACCGGCATGTTCTCGTCTTCGCGCACCTGCGTTTCATCGGCGTCCCGCGTGCTCGCCCTGGTTTCCCTGCTGGGCCTCGGCGCCTGGCAACCGGCCAGTGCCGCCACCGCGACCGACACCCTGGTCATCGGCAAGCCTGCGGATCTGCAGACCGTCGACCCGGGTGTGACCTTCGACAACAACGACTGGACCGTGACCTACCCGGCCTACCAGCGCCTGATGCGCTACAAGGTGGAAGACGGCAAGGGCAGCACCAACGTCGAGGGCGACCTGGCCAGCGGCTGGACCGTCTCCCCCGACAACCTGGTGTGGACCTTTACCCTCAAGCCCGGCAACAAATTCGACGATGGCAGCGAGGTCACCGCCGAGGCGGTCAAGTTCTCGGTCGAGCGCCTGATGAAGCTCAAGCAGGGCCCGTCCAGCATCTTCCCGGCGGACATGACGGTGACCGTGGTGGATCCGCAGACGATCAGATTCACCCTGCAGAAGCCCTTCGCGCCCTTCCTCTTCGCCCTGGCCCACGACGGCGCCAGCGTGATCAACCCCAAGGTGGCCAGCACCCACGGCAAGGACGTGGACGCCTGGCTGGCCGGCCATACCGCCGGCTCCGGCGCCTATCGCCTAGCCGCCTGGCAGAAGGGCCAGTCGCTGACCCTGGAGCCCAACCCGCATTACGCCGGCAAGGCACCCACGCTCAAGCAGGTGGTGATCCGCATCATCGCCGAGCCTTCGGTACGCCGCCTGCAACTGGAACAGGGCGATCTGGACATCATCGAGGACCTGCCCGAAGACCAGGTCAAGGCCCTGGCGCAAAAGTCCGGTTTCGTCACCACCGCCTACCCCTCGCTGCGGGTGACCTACCTCTACCTCAACAACAGGCGCGCGCCCATGAACGATGTGAATGCGCGCAAGGCGGTGGTCGATTCCCTCGACTACCAGGGCATCGTCGAAGGCATCGCCATGGGCAAGGCCAAGCTCATGAACGGCCCGATCCCGGACGGCATGTGGGGGCATGACCCGAGCCTGCCAATGCCCAAGCAGGACCTGGAAGCCGCCCAGGCCGCCCTGGGCAAGGCACCCAAGGTGCGGGAGCTGCAATTCCTCTACTCGGACAAGGACCCGGCCTGGGAGCCAATCGGCCTGACCCTGCAGGCCGGCCTGAGCACCCTCGGCGTCAACCTGAAGATGGAGAAGCTGGCCAACGCCACCTTCCGCGAACGCCTGGGCAAGGGCGATTTCGACGTCGCCATCGGCAACTGGAGTCCGGACTTCGCCGATCCCTACATGTTCATGAACTTCTGGTTCGACAGCACCAATGCGGGACTGGCGGGCAACCGCGCCTTCTACAGCAATCCCAAGGTGGACCAGCTGCTGCGCGACGCCGCCAGCGTCAGCGACGTGGTCCAGCGCAAGGCGCTGTACCAGGAGGCCCAGAAGATCGTGGTGGGCGACGCCGCCTACGCCTACCTCTACCAGAAGGCCTACACGGTGCCGATGCGCGCCGCGGTCAAGGGGTACGTGTTCAACCCCATGCTCGAGCAGGTCTTCGATTTCGCTGCGATGTCCAAGTAAGGGCGGCGGGTGCCGGCGCGCGCCGGCACCCGCCTCGCGAGGTATGCCATGACCTTCTTCCATCTGCTGCGCAAGCAGCTGACCGATATCCTCATTGTGGTGATCGGGGTATCCCTGATCACCTTCGTCATCTCCCACCTGATCCCGGGCGATCCGGCGCGACTGATCGCCGGCGAGCGTGCCAGTGACGCAATCGTCGCCGGTATCCGTCAGCAGCTGGGCCTGGACCTGCCGCTCTACCAGCAATACTTCCGCTACATGGGAGACCTGCTGCAGGGCGATCTGGGCCAGTCGATCCGCACCCATCGCCCGGTGCTGGAAGACCTGCAGCTGTTCTTTCCGGCCACCCTGGAGCTGGCCCTGGCGGCGCTGCTGCTGTCGATCCTGATCGGCGTTCCGCTGGGCGTACTCTCGGCGGTCTACAACAACCGCTGGATCGATCACATCAGCCGTACCCTGGCGGTGGCCGGCATCTCCACCCCGGCCTTCTGGCTGGGCCTGGGGCTGATCGTGCTGTTCTACGGCCACCTCGGCTGGCTGCCCGGCGGCGGACGCCTGGACCAGGGGCTGACGCCACCGCCCACGGTCACCGGCTTCTATCTGATCGACACCCTGCTGGCGGGCGATCTCACCGGCTTCGTCAGCGCGGCCAGGCACCTGCTGCTGCCGGCGGTGACCCTGGCCTTCGTCAACCTGGGCGTCATCACCCGACAGATCCGCGGCACCATGCTCGAACAGCTGGGCGAGGACTATATCCGCACCGCCCGCGCCTATGGCCTGTCGCAGACCACCGTGGTGCTGCGCCACGCGCTGCCCAATGCGCTGATTCCCTCCATCACGGTGATCGGCCTGGCCCTGGGCGACCTGCTCTATGGCGCGGTGCTCACCGAGACCGTATTCGCCTGGCCGGGCATGGGTGCCTACGTGGTCAAGTCGATCCAGGCGCTGGATTTCCCGGCGGTCATGGGCTTCGCCATCGTAGTGTCCTTCATCTACGTCCTGCTCAACCGCTTCATCGACCTGCTCTACCGGCTGGTCGATCCCCGCATCGGCAAGGTGAACTAGCATGACGACCCTGACCGCCTCGCGCCCCGGCTGGCGCGAGCAGACCGCCTGGCTGGCCTGGCGCATCCGCCGCAATCCGCTGATGCTCACGGGGCTGGTGATCACCCTGCTGGTGCTACTGTGCATGGTCGCCGCGCCCTGGCTCGCGCCCTATCAGCCCAACGCCCTGAAACTCACCGCCCGCCTGCAGGCACCCAGCGCCCTGCACTGGTTCGGCACCGACGAGGTGGGTCGCGACCTGCTCAGCCGGGTGATCTACGGCAGCCGCCAGTCGGTGGGCGTCGGCCTGTTCGTGGCCTTTGCCGCCTGCGCCATCGGCGGGCTGCTCGGCTGCCTGTCGGGCATCGTCGGCGGCGCCTTCGACCGCCTGATGATGCGCCTGATGGACATCATCCTCTCGGTGCCTTCGCTGGTGCTGATCATGGCCCTGGCCGCAGCCCTCGGGCCGAGCCTGTTCAACGCCATGCTGGCCATCACCCTGGTGCGCATCCCCTTCTATGTGCGCCTGGCGCGCGGCCAGACCCTGAGCATCCGCCAGCTGGCCTATGTCCAGGCCGCACGCACCTTCGGCGCCGGCAAGTGGCACCTGGTGCACTGGCACGTGGCGCGCAACGCCTTGCCGCCGCTGCTGGTGCAATTCAGCCTGGATATCGGCAACGCCATCCTCATGGCCTCGGCGCTGGGCTTCATCGGGCTGGGTGCCCAGCCGCCCACCGCGGAATGGGGCGTGATGGTCGCCAGCGGCCGCAATTTCATCCTCGACCAGTGGTGGTACTCGACCTTCCCGGGCCTGGCGATCCTGGTTACCGCCATCGGTTTCAACCTGCTGGGCGATGGCATCCGCGATCTGCTCGATCCTCGCCAAAAGGGCAAATGACATGGGCCAGCCCGTTCTGCACATCGACCAGTTGAATCTGGAATTTCCCGGCTTTCGCAGCAGCGCCAAGGCGCTCAACGGCGTCAGCCTGAACGTGGCCCCCGGCGAGATCGTCGGCGTGGTGGGCGAGTCCGGCTCGGGCAAGTCGGTCACCGCCATGCTCACCCTCGGCCTGTTGCCCCCCGGCAGCTACCGGGTCACCGGCGGCAGCGTCAACCTGGTGGGTCACGACATGCTCGCCTTGAGCGAGCGCCAGCTGATGGAAGTGCGCGGCCGCGAGGCGGCGATGATCTTCCAGGAGCCGATGACCGCGCTCAATCCGACACGGCGCATCGGTCGCCAGCTGCTGGACGTGATCCGCCGCCATACCGCGCTGGATGCCGCCCAGGCCCGCGCCAGGGCGATCGAGTTGCTCAAGGACATGCACATCGCCGATCCCGAGCAGATCCTCGAACGCTATCCCTTCGAACTGTCCGGCGGCATGCGCCAGCGCATCATGATCGCCCTGGCCTTCTCCTGCGATCCGCAGCTGCTGATCGCCGATGAGCCGACCACTGCGCTGGACGTCACGGTGCAGCGCCAGGTGCTGCTCCTGCTGCGCGAGAAGGCGCGGGCGCGGGGCACCGCCATCCTGCTGATCACCCATGACATGGCGCTGGTCTCGCAATTCTGCGACCGCGTCTATGTGATGTACGCCGGCGGCATCGTCGAACAGGGAGCCACCGCGGCGGTCATGCAGGCCCCCCGGCATCCCTATACCCAAGGCCTACTGGCCTGCCTGCCGGAAAAGGCGGTGCCGGGCAGCGATCTGGCCAGCATCCCCGGACAGGTGCCCAACCTGGCCCAGCTGCCTGGTGGCTGCAGCTTCAAGGAGCGTTGCAGCCGGCGCCATGAGCGCTGCGAGACACGCCCCGCGCTGCTGCCGACGGACACCCCCGATCACCTGAGCGCCTGCTGGCTGCAGGCGGAGGACGCCCCGGCATGAACACCCTTTCTCCGCCCGCCGTACCCTTGCTGGAGCTCAAGGGCATCGAGGTTCGCTATCCGGTGGGCCGCGACTGGCTCGGGCGCACCAAGGGCCAGGCCCATGCCCTCAACGGCATCGACCTGCGGCTCTTTCCCGGCGAAACGCTGGGCGTGCTCGGTGAATCCGGCTGCGGCAAGAGCACCCTGGCCCAGGTCCTGATGGGGCTGGTGGCGCCGGTGAGCGGCACCCTCGCCGGCGCCGCCCGTGGCGAACGCAACATCCAGATCGTCTTCCAGGACCCGCAGTCCTCGCTGGACCCGCGCCTGCCAGTGTGGAAGCTGATCACCGAACCGCTGGTGGTGCGGGGTCGCAGCTCCTCTGCCGAATTGCGCGCCCTGGCCGAGCGCCTGGCGCTGCAGGTCGGTATCCGTCCCGAATACCTGGATCGCTACCCGCATCAGTTCTCCGGCGGTCAGCGCCAGCGCATCGCCATCGCCCGGGCGCTGTCGTCGGATCCGGACATCATCATCCTCGACGAACCCACCTCGGCGCTGGATATCTCGGTGCAGGCACAAATCCTCAACCTGCTGGCCCAGCTGCAGCGCGAGCGCGGCCTGACCTTCGTGCTGATCTCCCACAACGTCTCGGTGGTGCGCCACCTGGCCGACCGGGTAGCGGTGATGTACCTGGGGCAGATCGTCGAACTGGGGGCGGCGGCTGAGGTGCTGGAACACCCGAGTCATCCCTATACCCGGCTCTTGCTGGAGGCGGTGCCGCGCCTGGATCAGCCGCTCACCGGCGATGCCGCCGCGCAGCGTACCGAGTTGCCGGGCAACCGGGTGCTGCCGAGCGGCTGCTTCTTTCGGGATCGCTGTCCCCAGGCGGGTACCGGTTGCGAGCACCCTCAGGCGCTGTTGCCAGGCAGATTGGCGGAGGTCCGCTGCCATCGGGTGGCGGGTCTTACGACGCCGCTACGGAACAGCCCCGCAGTGGTCTGAGGCCGGGATCAGCCCGCACGAAAGATCAGATAGTCTTCCCAGTCGTCTTCGGCGACCTGGGTCTCGCTGAGCATGCGGCCGGACTGGGAGATGCCGGCCTTGTGCACCGCCTCGGGGTCGTCGCAGATCAGCGGGTGCCATTCCGGCAGGTCCTTGCCTTCGGCCACCAGGCGATAGCCACAGGTGGGCGGCAGCCAGGCGAACTGGTCGGCCTGGGCTGGGGTGAGCTGGATGCAGTCGGGGACGAAGCGGGTGCGCTCGGCGTAGCGGCTGCACTGGCAGGTCTTGAGATCCAGCAGCTTGCAGGCGATGCGCGTGTAATAGACGGCGCCGTCGTCCTCGTCTTCGAGTTTCTGCAGGCAGCACAGGCCACAGCCGTCGCACAGCGACTCCCACTCCTGGGCATCGAGCTGGTCGAGGGTCTTGCGCTTCCAGAACGGCTGGGTGATGGCGGCCATGGCGGGGATCGTGGCAAAGAGAGGGGGCGCGCAGTCTAGTGCCGCACGCCGCGAGCGCCAAGCACCGTTCGCGCCCTTGTCGACTCCGCCCGGCCGGATTACCGTGCCAGATTCCCTTTCCTCCGTGGTGAAGCCATGACCAGCACCAGCCGTACTCCGCAATACCCCGTCGACGCGCAATTCGTGCAGCGCTGGTCGCCGCGCGCCTTCGAACCGGTCGCCATCGAGGAAGAGACGCTGCTCGGCTTCATCGAGGCCGCACGCTGGGCGCCCTCGGCCTTCAATGCCCAGCCCTGGCGCTTTCTCTATGCACGGCGCGGCGATGCCCACTGGGAGCTGTTCCTGAGTCTGCTGGCCGAATTCAATCGTGGCTGGGCGCAACACGCTTCGGCCCTGGTGATCATCCTGTCGAAGACCACCCTGCTGCGCGCCAGCAGCGGTGAGGAGGTCCCCTTCCCCAGCCACAGTTTCGATGCAGGTGCGGCCTGGGCCTACCTCGCGCTGCAGGCGACCAATGCCGGCTGGCACGCCCACGGCATGGCCGGGATCGACCGCGAAGGCATCCAGCGCGAACTCAAGGTGCCGGCGGCGTTCAAGGTCGAGCTGGCGGTGGCCATTGGCAAGCTGGGCGACAAGGCCAGCCTGCCGGAGTCCCTGCAGGGGCGCGAGCTGCCCAGCCCACGCCTGACCGTCGAGGAGCTGGCGGTGGCCGGCCCCTATACCTTCGGCTGAGCGGCGAGCTCGACGGCGCCGCGCAGGGGCTGCCCCTGTTGCAGGCGCTGGAGATTGTCGAGGAACAACCGGACGGCCGCCGCCGGTGGCGTGGGTCCGGCGACATGGGCGGTGAGGTGCAGATTGGGCGTCTGCCAGAAGGGATGCTCGATCGGCAGCGGCTCCTGACGGAACACGTCCAGTACCGCCCCGGCCAGGTGGCCGCTTTCCAGTGCGGCGATCAGATCGGTGTCCACCACGCTGGTGCCGCGTCCGGCATTGATGAACAAGACGCCGGCAGGCACGGCGGCGAAGAAGGCCGCGTCGTAGAGATCGCGGGTGCTGGCGCTGTCCGGCAGCAGATTGACAACGAAGTCCGCCTCCCGCGCCGCCTGGTGCAGCTCTGAGAGCGGCACCACCCGGTCAAAGCCAGGCAAGGTTCGCGCACTGCGGGCGACGCCGGTGAGGCTCATGCCGAACGGCGCGAACAGGCGGGCGATGTCCTGGCCTATGTCCCCTGTCCCGACCAGCAACAGGCGCCGCCCGGCGAGGGTGCCTGGCGCCCGGGTATCCCAACGCCCTTCCCGCTGACTGAGCTGACGCGCCGCCACCTGGCGCTCATGCTGCAGCAGATAGGTCAGGACGTATTCGCCGATGCTCTGGCCGAACAGACCCACCGCCCGACTGAAGCGATAGTCGCATGGCAGCTCCGCGGCCAGCAGCGGCGCATAGCCGGCCCAGGTGGATTGCAGCCAGAGCGGCTTTACGCCCTGGCGCAGCAGGGCCGCAGCGCGATCGGGTTGGCCGAGCCAGTAGCACGGTTGCTGCGCCAGACGCACGGCCGCAGCCGGGTCCGCCGGCACCTGCAGGTCCAGCTCCGGCGCCAGCTGGCGCCAGGCATCGACATAGCCGGCCGGCGCGTCTTCCAGCAGCAGGACGGCGGTCATAGCGGATCGTTGAGACGCAGCAGTTCTTCGGGCAGGTGCTCGATATAGTCGTCGCGCTCCAGCTCCGGCGGCGGCATCTGCAGGTGGTAGCCCTGCTTGGCGATGTTCTCGAGGACCTTGGCGACGTCTTCTCGCGCCAGCTTGCGCTCGGGGGTCAGCACGAATTCGAAGGCCAGAGCCGGAGGGCCGAAGGCCGTGAGCAGGCCCTCGGGGACAGGTGTCAGGCCCTTGAGCTTGTCGACGTAGAGGTACATTTCCGGCTTGCGCGGGCTTCGGTAGATGGAGCACAGCAATTTCATGGGGTGTCTTCCAGGGGCGCTGGCGGGGTGCGCTGCGCCTGCAGGTGATCGAGAAGGGCCTGGCCGAAGCGCTCGCGACGCCAGCCCCGCAGGTTGTCGGGCAACTGATAGTCGCCATCGGGCCAGCCGGTGCGCAGCAGGGCTTCGAGCACCTTCTTGCGCAGCATCAGTTCCGGCGCCATGCCCAGTGCCTCGGCGTCCCGTTCGCCGATGGCGCGCAAGGCCTTGAGCAGGGGCGACGCCTCATGGGGCAAGGGCTCGGACTGCAGCGCCGGCCATTGCTCTGCCGGGGTGGCCGCGCCTTCGGCGATCAGCGCCAGCAGGGTATCGCCATCCTGGCGCACGGTGCGCGGGTGCATGTCGTCGATGCGCGCCAGGGCCTGCTTGTCGGTGGGCTGGAAACGCGCCAGCGGCCACAGCGAGCGTTCACGCAGGACATGGTTGCGCGGCTGGTCGCGCTCGCGGGCCTGGACCTCGCGCCAGTGGCAGAGCACCCGCAGCACCGCCAGTTGCTGACGCGACAGGCGCCAGGCCAGCTTGACATCGCGATAGGCTTCCCAGGGATCGCTGACGCGGCGCAGATTGGCCACCAGCTCGGCGCCATCCTCCAGCAACCAGGCCCGCCGCTGGTCATCCAGCCGCGCATCGAGATAGAGGTAGACGTCGACCAGATAGGTCACGTCGGCCGCCGCATAACGCTCCTGCAGGGGCGTCAGGGGGCGTTGCAGCCAGTCGGAGCGGGTCTCGTCCTTCGGTATGTCGATCTTGAGCACTTCGGCGACCAGCCGCGAATACCCCATGGAATGCGCCAGGCCCAGATAGGCCGCCGCCAGTTGGGTGTCGTACAGCGGTTGGGGCAGGCTGCCGGTCAGGCGCAGCAACACTTCCAGGTCTTCGCTGCAGGCGTGCAGCACCTTGACCACGGCCGGGTCTTCCAGCAGCGCGGCGAAGGGTGTCCAGTCGCCGATGCACAGGGGATCGACCAGGTAGGCCTGTTCGCCGTCGCCGATCTGGATCAGGCCGGCCTTGGGATAGAAGGTGTCGACCCGCATGAATTCGGTGTCGAGGGCGATGAAGGGCAAGGTCTGGCAGCGCGCGCAGAGGGCGGCCAGCGCCGCGTCGTCGCGGATCCAGTGAGGGGCAGAAGTCAAGGGCGCACTCCGAACAGATGAGCCGACAGTATAAGCCACCCTGGCACGATCTTCGGTGCCGCTCGACCCGCCTTTCCGGTACCGGAACGCATGGCATTCAGCGCCTTTCCAGGCGGGTTCGTCGGATGAACGCCGGCTGACCGCCCCGAACCAAACGTGACCGAATAGTTTTTTTTGTATTCGCAAGCAGGGCCTGCTAAAAGCTGAGTGTGCGCAGGTACTCACTCGGACTTGGGAATCCGCGGAGGTAAGCGCTTCTCGCCTTTCAATGGAGCTGCAAGAGCATGAAAACAATAAAACTGACCCTACTTGCATTGGCCGTTTCGAGCGCTTCCGGCTATGCCCTGGCGAACGGTCTGGCTATCAACGAACAAAGTGTCAGCGGGATGGGTACTTCCTTCGCCGGACGCTCTTCCTCCGCGCAGGACGCCTCCACCATCTATGGCAACCCGGCCGGCATGTCGCGCCTGGGTCGCGAGGTGTCCCTGGGCGGTGCCTACATCCATGCCAAGATCGACATCAAGGATGCCAGCGGCCGCTATGCCAACGGCCAGGCCGTTCAGGGCAGCAACGACGGCGACATGGTGCCCAACTCGGTGGTGCCCTTCGGCTACTTCGTGACCCCGGTGGATGACCGCCTGCACTTCGGCCTGGGTGTGTATGTCCCCTATGCGCTGATCAGCAACTACGAGCACGCCTTCCAGGGTCGCTACCAGGGTCAGGCGAGCAAGGTGGAAGTCATCACCATCCAGCCCACCGTCAGCTACAAGATCACCGACAAGGTCTCCATCGGCTTCGGTCCGACCATCAACCGCATCGAAGGCAAGCTCAACAGCAACGTCAACTTCGGCAGCACCCAGGATGGCCAGGTCAAGATCGACGGCGACGACACCGCCTACGGCTTCAACGTCGGCCTGCTCGCGGACCTGACCGATGACCTGACCTTCGGCCTGACCTACCACTCCAAGGTCACCTACAAGCTCAAGGGCAACACCGAGGTCACCGGCGCCAACAGCCAGGCCAGCCCGATCACCAACGCCCTGGTCAGCCGACTCAACGGCAAGTATGACGCCAGCCTCAACATCACCCTGCCGGAAAGCAGCGACGCCTCCTTCACCTACCGACTGAACAACGACTGGACGATGTACGCCGGTGCCACCTGGACCCGCTGGAGTCGCCTCAAGTCGATCGACGTGGAGAACGAGGGCACCCCCACCCTGCCGGTGCTGGGTTCGCCCCTGGCGACCGTGACGGAAGAGCTCAACTGGAAGGACACCTGGTCCTACGCCGTTGGCGCGGCCTATCAGCTGAATCCCCAGTGGGTGCTGCGCGCGGGCATGGCCATCGACCCCTCGCCGGCCGACAACGGCAACCGCAACGTGCGCATCCCGGTGGGCGATCGCAAGACCTTCTCGGTGGGCGCCGGCTGGTCGCCGACCAAGGACATGACCATCGACGTCGCCTATGCCTACCTCTGGGAAGACGACGTGTCGATCAATCGCCCCGCCACCTCCACCAAGGCCGGCTACAGCGCCAAGTACGACAACAGCGCCCACGGTCTGGGTGCCCAGCTGACCTATCGCTTCTAAGCATCAGGGTCCGCTACCGAAGCCGCCGCCAGGCGGCTTCGTGCTTTTCAGGCTATCGATCGAGCTACGGCTACCTGCAGCGACGGCTGAAACTGGTATCAGGCTAAGCCCTGAGCGCCCAGAGGCCCTGTTCCTGCTCGGCGTACCAGCGCTGGAAGTCGTCCAGCGACAGGGCACCGGCCACCAGTTGGCCCTGGATCTGGTCGCAGCCCAGATCGGTGAGCACCTCCAGGGCCTGGCGGGTTTCCACGCCTTCGGCCACCACCCGCAACCCGCGCAACTGGCCCAGCTGGACCAGCAGCCTGATCACCTCCTGATCCCCGGGCAGCTGGCAGTGCTCGATGAACTGGCGGTCGATCTTCAGCTCGTCGATGGGAAAGCTGCTCAGGCAGGCCAGCGAGGAGTGCCCGGCGCCGAAGTCGTCCAGCGACAATTCGAAACCCATGGCCTTGAGCTGGCGCAGGCAGTCGAGCACCTGCACCGGATTGCTCATGGCGCGGGATTCGGTGATTTCCAGGCAGAAGCCGGCGGCCATGGCGCCGGTCTCGTCCAGCAGCCGGCCGATGCGGGCGATGAAGGCCGGGTGCTCCAGGTCCAGCAGCGACAGATTGACGTTGAGCTTGAGGGCGCCCAGCTGCCGCTCCCGTTGCAGGCGCATGCAGCGCTCCAGCACCCAGAGGGTGATGTCGCAGATCTTGCGACTCTGTTCGGCGATGCCGACGAAGGCGTCCGGCTTGAGCAGGCCCAGTTCCGGATGCTGCCAGCGGATCAGCACCTCGGCGCCCTCGACGCGGCCGTCGGGCAGCGCGATCTTGGGTTGCAGATAGAGCCGCAGCTGATCGTGGTCCACGGCCAGGTCCAGGGCGTCGAGCATGGCGATGCCGAGCTGCCGCTGACGTTCCTGGTCCGGGTCATGGAAGGCGAAGGGCAGCTGACGCCGGCGCGCGTCCTGCAGCGCGGTCTCGGCGTTGGCCAGCAGGGCTTCGGCGCTGCCGCCATGCTCAGGGTAGCAGGCGATGCCAAAGGTGATGCGCAGGGACACCCGCTGGTTGCCGCTGACGAAGGGCTTCTCCACCAGGTTGCGCAGCGACAGCAGCGCCGCCTCCGCCGAGGCGTCGTCGAACCAGGGCAGCAAGAGGACGAAGGTGTCGGCGCCGATCCGCGCCACGCCATTCTCTTCCGGCGCCGCGACCCTCAACCGGCGGGCCAGGTGGCGCAGGATCTTGTCGCCGCCTTCCTGGCCGAGCAATTCGTTGATGTTGCGGAAGTTGGCCACGTCCAGCAGCAGCACGGCGAAGCGTCCGGCTGCGGCGCGCTCGATGCGCTGGCGGATTTCCAGCACCAGCCGCACCTGATTGGGCAGGCGGGTGAGCATGTCGCGAAAGGCCAGCTGGCTGATGCGCCGCTCGCGCGCGGCCAAGGCGGCGCCCATCTGGTTCATGGCGCGGCCCAGCCGGCCGACCGGATCGCGACCTTCCTTGAGCCCCAGTTGATAGTCACCGTCGGCGATACGTTCGGTGGCCTGCCCGAGACGGGCCAGATAGCGATTGAGCGCGCCAGCCAGAATTCGGCTGACCAGGGCGCCCATCGCGAAGATGATCGCCCCTATGAGCAGCGAATCCAGCAGAGCCGACTGCTCCGCCGCTGCTATTCCTTCCATGAACATGTCCGCCCCTATGACGACTGCTTGCCCGTCCTGTCCTGGAATGGCCAGGAACAGGGAACGGAAACTGCCAAAGTTATCCTGATACTCCGCGAAACGCGGTTGATGATCGGCAAACACCGCACCGAGTTCCGGGGGGGCCTGATCGTAGAGCTGGCGATAGTCGCCGAAGTAGCCGACGCGGATTTCCTCCTCGTTGGCCGAATCCATGATGAAGCGAAAGTCTGACCCTTCCTTGACGAAGGCATAGAGCGAGGCCAGTCCGGCCTTGCGGGCATAGCGATCCAGGGTGATCAGGGTTCGCTGGTAGCGCTCCGGGTCCGCCTTGGCCGGGTCCTGCAACTGGGCGAGATAGTCTTCGCCGAGGATCTCCGGCAGCGCCAGGGCCGCGCTCATCAGGCGATAGTCGATGCTCTGGCTGCTGGCGTCGCGCGCCTGGCGATAGCTGTGCAGGGTGAACAGCAGGGTACCCAGGGCGTCCACCAGGATGAACGCCAGAAAGAACTTGGCGAACAGGCTGCGAGGCTTGAGGCGGAGCCGCGACGCGGGGGCGACTTCCCGGGGCGAGGCGGCGCTGTGAGGCGCATCGGTCATTGGGGCTCCTTGTCCAGCTGACGACGACTCCCTCTGGATCCGCACGTGCCGAGGTGGCTTCGCTGGGCGCGCAACCAGGCGCCTTATTAACCCGTTAACCCGGGTCGTTCAAGGACGGAGATCGCAAAATCCCGGGTATCTCACGCTTGGGCCGATTTTTCAGCCCAGCGTTAGGGCCAGCGCGACCAGCACCCCGGCTTCGACGATCTCCAGCAGGGCGCCCGCGGTATCGCCCGTGGTACCGCCAAGCCGCTGGCGCAGGGCGCGACGCACCAGCAGCGCGATCCCGGCGGTCACCAGCAGCGCGGTCAGGCCCTGGGGTAGCAGGACCATGCCCAGAGCCCCCAGCAACAGCACCCGGACCAGGACCTTCCGCGGCAGGTGACGACTGAGCAGCTCGCCCAGACCGCCAGGGCGCACATAGGCGGTGGTCAGCAACAGCCAGGGCAATGCCAGGCGACCGGCCAGTGGCGCCAGCCACAGCGCGGCTGGCGCGTGGGGCAGAAGCACCACCAGGGCGCTCCACTTGAGCAGCAGGGTCAGCAGCAGCGCCAGCACGCCCATGGGGCCGCAGGCCGGATCCTTCATGATGGCCAGGGTCCGCTCGCGGTCACCGTAGCCGCCGATCCAGGCATCCGCCGTGTCGGCCAGGCCGTCCAGATGCAGGCCGCCGGTGAGGATCACCCAGCCGGCCAGCACCAGGGCCGCCTGCAGCAAGACACCGCCCGACGCCCCCAGCCAGGCGATCAGACTGAGCAGCGCCCCCAGCAGCAGGCCGACCGCCGGATACCAGAGCACCGAGCGGCCGACGGCCGCAGCGGGCGGCATGCCGGGCAGGCGCACCGGCAGACGGGTCAGAAACTGCACGGCGATCAGCAGCGGCAGCGGCATCAGCCCTCCTCCAGCGTCAGCGGCCGCAGGGTCGCGTAGGGCGCCTCGACCTGCAGCAGGTCCTTGGGTGGCAGCCCCCGCTGGCGGGCCAGCAGCAGGCGGATGACGCCGCCGTGGGTGACGATCAGACTGCGCCGGCCCTGCAGCCGTGGCCGCCAGCGGGCCACCGCGCCCAGGACCCGCGTGGCGAAGGCCGCCACGGGTTCGCCCCCGGGCGGGGTGTAGGCATAGGGATCGGCCCAGAAGCGGCCCAGGGCCTCTGCCTGGTCCTGCATGAGTTCGGCGGCGGTACGGCCTTCCCAGGCGCCGAAATCCAGTTCGCGCAGATCGGCTTCCACCGCCAGCTCGGCGCCCTGCTCCGCCGCCAGCCACTCGGCGAAGCGCGCGCAACGCTGCTGCGGCGACGTCAGGATCAGCTCGAAAGGCGGCTGCGGGGCGACGGCGGCGCGCAACTGCGCCCAGCCGTGTTCCGCCAGCGGCGGATCGAGGCGTCCGCGAAAGCCTTCGGGGCCTTCGGTGACGCCATGGCGCAGCAGCCAGCAGTCAGTCATGGGCGCGACTGGAGACGCTGGCTTCGGCGAAGGTCGCCATCTCGCTGTGCAGGCGGCAGGACAGCTGCAGCAGCGGCACGGCCAGGGCCGCGCCGCTGCCTTCGCCCAGGCGCAGGCCGAGATCCAGCAGGGGTTCGCCGCCCAGCGCCAGCAGCACCGCGGCGTGGCCGGGCTCGGCGCCACAGTGGGCGAACAGCAGCCAGTCGCGGGTATCGGGTTGCAGGTGCTGGGCGCAGAGGGCTGCCACCGAGCAGATGAAGCCGTCGACCAGGGTCGGCAGGCCCTGCTGGGCGCAGGCCATATAGGCACCGGTCAGGGCGGCCAGCTCGAAGCCGCCCAGGCGGCGCAGCAGTTCGTAGGGATCCTCCAGGGCGTCGCCATGGCGCAACAGGGCGCGCTGGATGACCGCCACCTTGCGCGCCACGCCATCGGCGTCCAGCCCGGTCCCGGGGCCGGCCAGGGCCAGCGGCGAGGTATCCAGCAGCACGCTGGCAATGGCGCTGGCGGCGGTGGTGTTGCCGATGCCCATCTCGCCACCGATGAACAGGTCGGCGCCGCCGGCACAGGCGCGCAGGACGGCGTCGCGACCGGCCAGCAGCGCCGCCTGGCACTGGTCATGGGTCATGGCCGGGGTCAGGGTGAAGTTGGCGGTACCGCGCCCCAGGGGCAGGTCGATGACGCCGGGCAGGGCTTCCAGGGGCGTGACGGTGCCCAGGTTGATGACTTCCAGAGCAGCATCCAGTTGCCGGGCGAGCACGCTGATGGCTGCCCCGCCGCAGACGAAGTTGCGCACCATCTCGGCGGTCACCGACTGCGGATAGGCCGAGACGCCCTCTTCCACCACCCCGTGATCACCGGCGAAGACCGCGATGGCGGTGCGCTGCAGCAGCGGCCGCGGCGTGCCCTGCAGGGCCGCCAACTGGATGGCCAGCACTTCCAGATCACCGAGCGAACCGCTCGGCTTGGTCAATACCGTCTGCCGCTGGCGTGCGGCTTCGGCCGCAGCGGTATCGGGTTGGCGGCAGGGTCCTTGCCACCAGGGCATGCTCATAGCGGGGTTCCTTTGAGGGTCAGGGGGAGACCGGCGACGGTCAGCACCACGCGCTCGCAGCGCGCGGCCAAGGCCTGGTGCAATTCGCCAGCGGCATCGACATAACGGCGGGTCAGCTCGCCCAGCGGGACGACGCCCAGGCCGGTCTCGTTGCTGACGAAGATGAAGTGACCGGGCAACTGCGGCACGAGCTCGAGCAGCTCCGCGCAGGCACGATCGAGGCGCTGGGGATCGTCGAGCAGGAGCAGATTGGTCAGCCAGAGGGTCAGGCAGTCCACCAGCAGGCAGCGCTCCGGCGCCGCCAGGGCCGCCAGGCGTTCGGCCAGCGCCAGGGGTTCTTCCACCAGCGCCCAGTGCGCCGGCCGGCGGGCGGCATGGCGCTCGATGCGCCGCGCCAGCTCGGCATCGCTGCCACCGGCAGTGGCGATATAGGTGACGGCAAGGCCGGACTCGGCGGCCAGGCGCTCGGCCAGGGCGCTCTTGCCGGAGCGCGCGCCACCGAGGATGAATTCACGCATCTAGAGCTCGCAGAGGGCGCGCAGGCGCCCGGTGTCCAGGTGGTGTTCGACCAGATCGGCCAGGCGCTCCAGATCCCGTTCGCGCAGGGCGTGGTAGTCCAGCTGCCGCGGCTCGGCCAGGCCGGCCCAGCGCAGCAAGGCGACGCTGGCGGCTGGCGACTCGAACAGGCCGTGCAGGTAGGTGCCCAGCACCTGGCCGTCGTCGCTGAGGCTGCCGTCGACGCGGCCATCGGCGAAGCGCAGTACCGGGCGCTCCAGGGCCGGGCCCTGGCTGACGCCGGCATGGATCTCGTAGCCGGCCACCTCGGCATTGCCGTCGTTCAGCCAGCCCTGCACGTTGCGCAGCTGCTTTTCCGCCGCCAGTTCGGTGGTCATGGCCAACAGGTTCAGACCGGCGCTGTCACCCGGCGCGCCTTCCAGCCCGAGGGGATCGGCGATCCGCTCGCCAAGCATTTGGAAGCCGCCGCAGATGCCCAGCACCCGTCCCCCGTATCTCAGGTGACGGGCGATGGCCGTATCCCAGCCCTGGGCGCGCAGGAAGGCCAGGTCGCCGCGCACGCTCTTGGAGCCGCCGAGGATGATCAGGTCGGCGGCGGGCAATTCCTCGCCCTGGCGGACAAACAGCAATTCCACCTGGGGATGCAGGCGCAGGGGATCGAAATCGGTGTGGTTGCTCAGCCGCGGCATCACCGGCACCGCCACCCGCAGGCGCGGTCCCTGCTTGGCGACCTGGCCGGTGGCCAGGCGATCCTCGGCTTCCAGGTGCAGGTCGTGCAGATAGGGCAGCACGCCGAGCACCGGCTTGCCGGTACGGGCTTCGAGCCAGTCCAGCCCGGGTTGCAGCAGGGCCAGGTCGCCACGGAAGCGGTTGATGATGAAGCCGGCGACGCGCGCCTGTTCGCTGGGTTCGAGCAGGTCCAGGGTGCCGACCAGATGGGCGAAGACGCCGCCGCGGTCGATGTCCGCCACCAGCAGCACCGGGCAGTCCACCGCCTCGGCGAAGCCCATGTTGGCGATGTCGCCCTGGCGCAGGTTGATCTCGGCCGGCGAACCGGCGCCTTCCACCAGCACCACCTGATAGCGCTCGGCCAATCGCGCATGGGAGGCCAGCACCGCTTCCCGCGCCACCGGTTTGTAGGCGTGATAGGCCTTGGCATCCATGCTGGTGACGGCGCGACCATGGATGATCACCTGGGCGCCGACATCGGTATTGGGCTTGAGCAGCACGGGATTCATGTCGGTATGGGGCGCCAGGCCACAGGCCTGGGCCTGAACCGCCTGGGCGCGGCCGATCTCGCCGCCATCGGCGGTCACGGCGCTGTTGAGCGCCATGTTCTGCGGCTTGAAGGGCACCACGGCCACGCCCTGGCGATAGAGCCAGCGGCACAGGGCGGCCACCAGGGTGCTCTTGCCGGCGTCGGAGGTGGTGCCCTGCACCATCAGCGTACTCATAGGGGACTCCGGTAGCTGGCGAGGCCCTGGTCCAGGCGCTGCCAGCCGGCCTCGTCGCCGGGCAGACCGAATCTCAGAGCGCCAAGCGCGGGAAACAGACGGGTCAGGATGGCCTGGCGGGCCAGGTGTTCGTGCAGATCCGCGACATCCGGGCGCTGCAGCAATTGAAACAGGGCGCAACCACCTATGGGCATAAGATCATGGCGGGCGAGCATGGCGGCCAGACGTTCGCCGGCCTCGAGCAGCGCCTCGCGCTGACGCTGCTGGCCCGACTGATCGGCCAGCAGTTGCCGGGCGAGATAACGACTGGGGCCGTTCACCGTCCAGGGCCCCAACTGCTCGTCCAACTGCGCCAGCAGGCTCGGCGCCGCCAGCACGAAGCCCAGCCGCATCCCGGCCAGTCCGAAGAACTTGCCAAAGGAGCGCAGCACGATCAGGCCGGGCAGATCGCTGAAGGGTGCAAGGCTTGCCCCCGGGGTGGGATCCATGAAGGCCTCGTCCACCACCAGCCAGCCACCCCGGCGTTCGAGCCGGGCGTGCCAGTCCAGCAGCCGGGCGGGCGACAGGCGCTCGCCGGTGGGGTTGTTGGGATTGACCACCACCACCACGTCCAGCTGGTCGAGATGAGTCGCGATGCCTGTCTCGTCCCACTCCAGCACCTCGTGCCCGGCGCGACGCCAGGCCAGGGCATGCTCGGCATAACAGGGCGCCAGCACCGCGACCCGCGCGGCTGGACGCAGGGTCGGCAGCGCCTGGATGGCGGCCTGGGAGCCGGCCAACGGCAGTGCCGCGCTGGCCCGGTAGCAGGCGCAGGCGGCTTCCACCAGGCCGTCGTCGGGCTCGGGCAGCCGTGCCCAGGCGCTGGCGGGAATCTCCGGCAGCGGCCAGGGCCAGGGGGCCAGGCCGGTGGATAGGTCCAGCCAGTCGCCCAGGGGAATGTCGTAGGTGCGCGCCGCGCGCCTCAGGCGACCGCCGTGCTCAAGCAAGCAGCAGTCCTCCCAGGGCGATGAGTGCGGTCCACAACCAGGCGCCACGGCGGACCAATTTCAGGGCGCGGGTGATGGCCAGGAAGGTCGGCGCCGGGCCACGGCCCAGCACCGGGCGCTCGTGCCACTCGCCGTGGTAGCGGGCCGGACCGCCCAGGCTCACGCCCAGGGCACCGGCACCGGCCGCCATCACTGGGCCGGCGTTGGGGCTTTCCCACAGCGGCGCCTGGGTCCGCCAGCTTTCGATGGCGCTCCAGAAACGGCCGAGGCCGGCATAGGTCAGGGCCACCAGGCGCGCGGGGATATAGTTGAGGACATCGTCCAGGCGCGCCGCGGCCCAGCCGAAACGCTCCAGGCGCGGCGTGCGATAGCCCCACATGGCGTCCAGGGTATTGGCCAGGCGATAGAGCACCACGCCGGGTGCGCCGAGCAGGGCGAACCAGAACAGCGCGGCGAAGACCGCATCGCTGCCGTTCTCCAGCACCGATTCGGTGGCGGCGCGGGCCACGGCGGTCTCGTCCAGCTCGCTGGTTTCGCGACTGACCAGATAGCCGACCCGACGCCGCGCCTCGGGCAGGTTGTTGCGTTGCAGAGCGCGCGCCACCGGCTCGGCGTGCTCGCCCAGGCTGCGCAGTCCCACGGCCAGATACAGCGCCAGGGGCTGGATGATCCAGGCCAGCCAGCCGATCTGGCAGAGCAAGGCGGTGAGCAGCACCCAAGGCAACACGGCCAGGCTCCAGGCCATCACGCCATGGCTGCGCCAGCCGCGCCCGCCGGGATTGAAGCGGGCCTCCAGGCTATCGGCCAGGCGCCCGAACAGGACCAGGGGATGGGCGCGGCGGGGTTCGCCGAGCAGCAGGTCGAGCAGCATGCCGCCGACGACCGCGAAGGCCAGCATCATGGCTTCTGGCCCCAGCGGTTCTCGAAGACCAATTCCTCCAGCGGCCGCCCCTGGCGCCAGCCCTCCTCTTCCAGCATGGGCCGCGGGTAGAAGGCTTCCACCGGCCCCAGGCAGAGGATGGCCGCCGGCTGGGCGCCTTCCGGCATCTCCAGCAGGCTGCGCACGGCTTCCGGTTCGAACAGCGACACCCAGCCCATGCCCAGGCCTTCGCAGCGGGCGGCCAGCCAGAGATTCTGGATGGCGCAGGACAGCGAGGCCAGGTCCATCTCCGGCAGGGTACGGCGGCCGAAGACGTGGGCTTCGCGGCCGTCCATGAGCGCCGCCACCAGCACCTCGGCGCAGTCGAGGATGCCCTGCACCTTGAGCTTCATGAAGTCGTCGCTGCGCTCGCCAAGGGCCTCGGCGGTGGCGCAGCGCTCTTCTTCCACCAGTTCGTGCAGCCGCTGGCGCAGGGCTGGATCGCTGATGCGCAGGAAGCGCCAGGGCTGCATCAGTCCGACGCTGGGCGCCTGGTGCGCAGCGCCCAGCAGACGGGCCAGTTGTTCGGGAGGCACCTCGCCACCGCAGAAATGGCGCATGTCGCGGCGCTCGGCGATGGCTCGGTAGACGGCGGCTTGGTCGGCGGGGGTATAGGGGGTCGTGGTCACGGCTTGAGCATCGCGGCGGCCGCGGCGGGTGCCGACGGCATGTAGAAGTGAATATAGCTGGCGGTGAGGCGACCGTCTCGGTAGACCGCCTCGGCCACCGCCTTGCCGTTGGGGCACAGCCCGCGCGCCCAGGGCGTCTCGGGTGACTCCAGGGCGGAGTGGTGATAGGTATGGCCGCGCAGGGTGCCCTGCGCGAAGTCCACCGACTGCAGGGCCAGGGCCGTGAGTCGCGCCTGCATCCGCGCGCTGCCCGGCAGCAGTCCGAGCAGGCTGGCGGATTCGCCGGCCTTGTCGGTCAGTTCGTCGAGCAGATAGAGCATGCCGCCGCACTCGGCGAGGATCGGCTTGCCCGCTGCGTGGTGGGCGCGGATGGCCGCGCGCATGCCCAGGTTGTTGGACAGCGTCTGCAGGTGCAGCTCGGGATAGCCGCCCGGCAGATAAAGGCTGTCCACCGCCGGCAGCGTCGTGTCGGCCAGCACGGAAAAGAACTGCAGCTCGGCGCCCAGGGCGCGCAAGAGATCCAGGTTGGCCTGGTAGATGAAGGCTAGCGCCGCATCCCGGGCCACACCGATCCGCACTCCGGCTAGCAGTGGCTCGACCGCGGTCGGCTCCGGCGCGGCGAAGGCCACGGGCGGCGGCAATTCGATGTCGGAACTGGCGCCCAGGGCATCGGCCGCCATGTCCAGACGGCGATCCAGGTCGGTGACCTCGTCGGCCTGGATCAGCCCCAGGTGACGACTCGGCAATTCGATGCCGGCATCGCGCGGCAGACTGCCAAAGAAGGTCATGCCCGCCGGCAGGCTGCCGCGGATCAGCTGGGTCTGCCGCGGACTGCCGCTGCGGTTGGCCAGCACCCCGGCGAAGGGCAGGCTCGGCCGGTAATGGGCGAGGCCATAGGCCAGGGCGCCAAAGGTCTGCGCCAGTCCGGCGGCGTCGATCACGCCCAGCACCGGTACGCCAAAGCGCTCGGCCAGGTCGGCGGCCGAGGGCTGGCCGTCGAATAGCCCCATGACGCCTTCGATGAGGATGAGATCCGCCTCCCCCGCCGCTTCCCACAGCAGGCGCCGGCTCTCGGCCTCGCCGATCATCCACAGATCGAGCTGATAGACCGGCGCGCCGCTGGCGCGGGCCAGGATCATCGGATCGAGAAAGTCCGGGCCGCACTTGAACACCCGTACCCGCCGCCCCTGTCGGGCATGCAACCGGGCCAGGGCGGCGGTGACGCTGGTCTTGCCCTGACCCGAGGCCGGGGCGGCGATCAGCAGCGCCGGGCAATGCCGCGTCTCGCCTACCATTCGATGCCCTGCTGGGCGCGGACGCCGGCCTGGAAGGCGTGCTTGACCAGACTCATGTCGGTCACGGTGTCGGCGGCCTCGACCAGCGCCTGTGGCGCACCGCGGCCGGTCACCACCACGTGCTGATGGGCCGGACGCCCGGCCAGGTCGGCCAGCACCTGGTCGACCTCCAGATAGCCATGCTTGAAGGCGATGTTGAGTTCGTCCAGCAGCACCAGGCCGATGGCCGGATCGCGCAGGAGCTCCACCGCCACCGCCCAGGCCGCGGCCGCCGACTGCAGGTCGCGGGCCCGGTCCTGGGTGTCCCAGGTGAAGCCCTCGCCCATGACGTGGTAGCGCACCTCGTCCGGAAAGCGCTTGAAGAAGAGTTGCTCGCCGGTGTCGCGGCGGCCCTTGATGAACTGCACCACCCCCACCTTCATGCCGTGGCCGAGGGCGCGCGCCGCCATGCCGAAGGCGGAGCTGCTCTTGCCCTTGCCGATGCCGGTATGCACCAGCAGCAGGCCGCGTTCGTCCTGGGCTTCGGCGATGCGGGCGTCGATCACCGCCTTCTTGCGCACCATGCGCGCGCGGTGGCGCTCGTCGCGCTCGGGGCTGGTCGAATCGGGGGTGTCGGTCATGGATGGTTCTCCGGGTGCGGGCGCGGCGGAGAAACGGGCAGAGACGCCGCCCGCGCAAGGCAGGTGGCGACGCCGCGCGACGCCCTCCGCATCGCCGAGATGAACGCAAGCGTGGCCGGTCTCCGGGCTGGTGAGCCGATGCCCTGAGGGCATCCGCTGCGCCCCTTCCCGGCCAGGGCCAGTGGGCATCGCGCAGCTACTGCTCAACTACCGTTGCGGGGGCAGCGCCGGCTCGACCGGCTTCCCTGTTTCACCCCGCTCCAGGCGGGGCACCACGTGCAAGGGCGCAGGGTACGGACTAGCCGGGAGAGCGTCAATCGATGGCGCCGCCCGAACTCGGCGTCGCGCGGACGGGTCCACCCTAGACACCCACCGCCAGGAGCTACCGGATGAACGATGCCACCCTCGCCGCCTGCATCAAGGCCTGCCTCGATTGCGCCGCCGCCTGCGAAACCTGCGCCAGCGCCTGCCTGGGCGAAGCCAATCTGGACATGATGCGTGACTGCGTCCGTCTGGATCGCGATTGCGCCGACGCCTGCCGCCTGGCCGCCACCTTCATGCAGCGCGGCAGCGACCGCATCGCCGAAGCCTGCGCCCTGTGCCTGGCCACCTGCCGCGCCTGCGCCGCCGAATGCGGCAAGCACAAGGCCGAACACTGCCAGGCCTGCGCCCGGGCCTGCGCAGCCTGCGCCGACGCCTGCGCGGCCATGGCCGCCTGAGGCGGCTGCCGATAACCGCATCCGCTGAGCGCCGGCTGCCGTGCTGCGCGCTCTGGTCGCAGCCGAATCCCGCACAGGAAGCCGCCGCTCGGGCGTTCGGCATTGGCATTACCCGGCGACGCCAGGGATAATGCCCGCCCTTTCATCGATATCCAGGCCTTCGCCATGACCGATACCAACCAAGATCCCCGTTTGAGCCGCATGAAGCGTCGCCTGCGCAAGAAGCAGTACCTGGGCGAATTCCAGGAACTGGCCTTTGAAATCAAGGTGAGCTTCAAGAACGAACTCAGCGAAGACGATCTGGACACCTTCCTGGGCGACTTCATCGACTACGTCGAAGAGCGCAAGCTGGACTACATCGGCGGCTTCGACAACGCCTGGGTCGAAGGCACCATCATGGCCAACAAGCGCTACACCTCGCCCACCGCGGAAGACCGTACCGCGCTGCTGGACTGGCTCAAGGCCCGCGCCGAAGTCGGCGAAGCCAACGCCTCCGATCTGCATGACGCCTGGCACCACGACGGCGAAGTCTAACTAGCCTTCGCCGGATAGCTTGGCGTCCGTTGCGGTCGTAAAGGGGAATCCGTTGGAAACCAGGTCCTCATGACGACCCTCCTGCAAATCTCCGATACCCACTTCGGCACCGAGCAACCCGCCGTGGTCGCGGCCCTGGAAGCCCATGTCCGCGAACACGGCGCCGATGTCCTCATCCTTTCCGGGGACATCACCCAGCGTGCCCGCCGCGAGCAATTCGCCGCCGCCAAGACCTTCGTCGAACGCCTGGAAAGCTACGGCATTCCCCGCACCCTGGTGATCCCGGGCAATCACGACCTGCCGCTGTACAATGTATTCGCTCGTTTCCTGACGCCCTATGGCAACTATCGCCGCCATTTCGGCCAGGACCTTGAGCCCAGTTTCGAGAACGACGAGCTCCTGCTGGTCGGACTCAACACCACCGCCCCGCAACGCCACAAGGATGGCGCGGTGAGCACCGTGCAGATCGAGCGCGTCGCCGAACGCCTGCGCCGCGCAGGCCCGGGCAAGTTGCGCATCGTCATCGCCCACCAGCCCTTCGGCGCCCTCGAACTCAGCGACCTGAGCAATCTGCAGCACAATGCCGATCACGCCCTGGCCACCTGGGCCGATGCCGGCCTGGATCTGGTGATGGGCGGCCATATCCACCTGCCCTATGTGCTGCCGCTGAGTCGCCAGTACCCCACCCTCCCCCGCGAGGTCTGGATCGTGCAGGCCGGCACCGCCCTCTCGTCGCGCGTGCGCGGCACCTCGCCCAACTCCTTCAATCGCCTGCTGGTCGGCGAAGGAACGGAGAAGACCGTGGACGTGGAGCGCTGGGACTTCCAGGGCGATCGTTTCGTCG
Source organism: Pseudomonas oryzihabitans NBRC 102199 (assembly GCF_000730625.1). Classification (GTDB taxonomy): domain Bacteria; phylum Pseudomonadota; class Gammaproteobacteria; order Pseudomonadales; family Pseudomonadaceae; genus Chryseomonas; species Chryseomonas oryzihabitans. The sequence goes on from NZ_BBIT01000009.1 coordinate 169,882, forward strand.
TCGGCGAGCGTCACGCACTGCGCTGGCAGGCTGCGCAGGACGCCCTCGCGGAAGGCTGAGGCGTCCGACCGGGACGCCTATGCGCGCTCGCGCGCACTTCCAGCAATGGAAATTGATTCAAGCTGTTGAAACGGCTGGCAGGCCACGGGCGCCGCGTAGTCTTAGGACTTTCGGCAAGAGTGGCCTCCCATGGAATCCCTGACGCAATCGCTGCTTGGCTTTATCGAAACCCACCAGGCCTGGGCACCGCTGCTCGTCGGCCTACTCGCCTTTGGCGAGTCCCTGGTGCTGCTGGGCGTCTTCATTCCGGCCACGGCGCTGCTGCTGGTGGTCGGCGGCCTGGCCGGCTCCGGGGTGCTCTCGCCGGTGCCGCTGGTGCTGGCCGCCATCGTCGGCGCCATCCTCGGCGACATCTGCTCCTATATCATCGGCCGCTGGCTCGGTCCCAGCATCGTCCACCGCCCGCCCTTTCGCCGCTATCGCAAGCAGGTGGCCCGGACCCGGCTGTTCTTCCGCCGCTATGGCTTCTTCGCGGTCTTCGGCGGGCGCTTCCTGACCATGATCCGCAACACCGTGCCCCTGGTGGCCGGGATGATGGCGATGAACCAGCTGCGCTTCCAGTCGGCCAACGTGCTCTCGGCCATCGTCTGGGCGCCACTGATGATGGGCCCGGGTTATCTGGCGGCCAAGGGCGCCAACCACTTCAGCTTCGCCGGCAACGAGTCGCTGTGGATCGGCGCGGCGGTGGTCGCCGTGCTGGGCGCCGGCGCCGCGCTGTTCTTCAAGCAGCGGCTGAAACGCGCCTAGCGGCGGGCGGCCAGCGCCTCGCGCAGACGCTGGCGATTCAGCGGTACCTCGCGCAGGCGCAGACCGGTCGCCGCCGCCACGGCATTGGCGATGGCCGCTGGGATGGCGGCGGTGGTGGCCTCCCCGGCCCCCACCGCCGGCTCTTCCGGCCGATCGATCAGCTCCAGTTCCAGCTCGGGCAATTCGTTGAAGGTCAGCGGCGGATAGGCGCCCCACTCCAGACTGGTTACCCCCTGCTGATCGAAGCGCACCGCCTGCTTGAGGGTCCGGGCGATGCCCTGTACCACGCAGCCTTCCAGCTGGTTGCGCAGGCCATCCGGATTGACGATCAGCCCGCAGTCATGGGCCACCACCACCCGGGTGACGCGGATCCCCGCCGCCTCGCTCACCGCCACCTCGACCACCGCGGCCACATAGGCGTTCTCATTTTCATAGCGCAGGAAGGCCAGGCCCTGACCTTTCGCCAGGGCGCCGTCCCAGGTCTTTTCCTGCCGGGCCGACGGTCGCCAACCGGCCTTGGCCGTGGCGGCCTGCAGCACCGCCCGGGCGCGGGGGTCCTGCAGATAGCGCAGGCGGAATTCCTGCGGATCAACCCCGGCCGCCAGGGCCAGCTCGTCCATGAAGGATTCGTTGGCGAAGGTATTGCCGACCGCCCCCAGGGCGCGCAGGGCAGAGGGTCGCAGCGGCGAATCCCCGGCTTCCAGCCAGTGGGTCGCCACCTGGACATTGAGCAGGTCGTAGTCCAGCGGCGCATTGCGATTGCCACCGCCCCGCCCACCCTTGAGCGGCAGGTTGTAGGCCAGTTGTCCGGCGAGCAGCGCCGCCTTGCCGATCTGGCCGTTGGGGCGGGTCAGGTGGGTGGGCGTCCAGTTGGCGAAGCGCCAGGCCAGCAGATCGCCGGCCGCGCTCAGGCCGCCGGCCAGGCGCATCAGCATGGCCGGTCCCTTGGGATTCCAGCCGTGTTCGTCGGCGCGACTCCATTGCACCCGGACCGGACGGCCGCACAGCTTGGAGAGCAGCGCCGCATCGGCCGCCGCGTCATCGGCGCCGTTATGGCCATAGCAACCCGACGCCTGCTGGTAGATGACATGGATGCTGTCTTCCGGCAGCGCCAGCAGATCCGCCAGCGCCGCCCGGAGCTGATAGACGCCCTGGGTACCGCTCCAGACGGTGGCGCCGTCGGCACGCACCTCTGCCACCGCGCAGGACGGACCGATGGAGTCGTGATTCTGATAGGGCCAGCGATACTCGGCGTCCAGCCGCTGGGCGGCGTTGGCCAACTCCCCCGCGACATCGCCGGCCTCCTGCTGGAGGTCGGCCGGTCCGGCCTTGGCTTCCAGCCGGGCATAGAGTTCGCCTGGCAGGGGCAGGTCCGGCACCAGGCTCCAGTCCACCCGCAGCGCCGCCGCGCCCTGGCGCGCCAGCCAGGCCTGCTCGGCCACCACCGCGACGAAGGCGCCCTCGTACACCAGCTGAGCACCGGCCGGCAGCGCGCTGGCATCGATACCACGCACGCTCACCCCCGCCAACCGCGCCGAACCGATGCAGGGCGGCCGCACCACGCAACCGTGCAGCATGCCGGGCAGGCGCAGGTCGTGGACGTAAGCGAAGCTGCCGAACAGCTTGGCCGGGATGTCTTCCCGCGGCACCGAGGTCCCGACCAGGCGATAGTCCTTGACGGCGCGGGTACGCACCGCCTGGTTGACCAGCCGCCCCAGCGGCCGTCCGCCGACCAGCTCGCCATAGCTGACGAAACGCCCGGTGGGATCGCCACGATAGACCACCCGGCCATCCACCGTGTCCACCACCGCCAGATCCAGCCCCAGGCGCCGCGATCCTTCCAGAAACAGGAATTGCCGCGCGCTGGCGGCGGCCTTGCGCAATTGGGCGCCGCCCACCTGCAGGCTCTTGCTGCCGGCGGTGATGCCCTGGTCGGGCGTCAGCCGGGTATCGCCCTGGATCAATCGGGTGGCGGCAAAGGCCACGCAGAGCTCCTCGGCCACGATCTGCCGCAGCGCCGTGCTGACCCCGGTACCCAGTTCCACCTTGCCGCTGTAGACAATGACCTGGCCCTGGGCATCCACCGCCAGCCAGGCGTCCAGTTGCCGTTGATCGAGGGTCTTGGCCAGACTCGCAGTGTCAGCAGGTGCGGGCAATACCTGGGCGGCGACCGGTCGCTGCAGGCTGAAGCCCAGCAGCAGCACCGCGCTGCCGCCGAGAAAGGTGCGGCGGGACAGCGTCATGCCGGGGCCTGCCCGTCGCGCAAGAGCACCGCCGCCCGCTTGACCGCGCGCAGGATGCGATAGTGGGTCCCGCAGCCACAGAAATTGGCCGCCAGCGCCTGGCGGATCTGCGCATCGCTGGGATCGGGCACCCGGGCGAGCAGCGCCTGGGCGGTCATCACCATGCCAGGGATGCAATAGCCGCACTGCGCCGCCTGCTCTTCGATGAAGGCCCGTTGCAGCGCATGCGGCGCCGCTGGCGTGCCCAGGCCTTCCAGGGTCAGCAGCTCGCGACCGGCAAAGGACGCCGCCGGCAGCAGACAGGCACGCACCGGCTTGCCATCCGCCAGCACCGTACAGGCACCACATTCGCCCAGGCCGCAGCCGAATTTCGGCCCCTTGAGGCCCAGCTCGTCGCGCAGGGCGTCCAGCAGAGGCATGCGTGGATCGACGTCGAGCTGTCGCGACTCGCCATTGACCTTGAGTTCGAGGACCGCCACCGCTAGTGCTCCCGTTCGCGCGCCGCCGCCACGTCCTCGGGACGAATATGAGCGGCGTGACCACCAAAGCGGCGGCCGATGTAGGTGGCCAGATCGGCCAGTTGCTGATCACTGAGCAACTCCCGATAGGCTGGCATGAAGGCGTGCTCGGTGCGTCCCTGGCGGTCGAGCCCGTCGAGCAGCACGCGCACCAGGTTGGTCCCTGCCGGATCGCGCACCGCCGAATAGTTGCTGAAGGAGCGCGGATAGGGACCGGCCGGCCCCTGGTCGTCCGGCGCATGACAGCTGGCGCAGGCGGATTGCAGCAAGGCCGCACTTTCCGCCTCGGCGGCAGTGAGCGGCCCGGTTTCACCGGGTGGCTGCACCTCGGCACGCGCCGGAACCGCTCCGGGCTGCGCTGGTAGGGTCCGCAGATAGGCGATCAGGGCACCGAGATCCGCATCGTTCAGATGGCGGGTACCGCCGCTCACCACCTCGGCCATGGGGCCCGCCGCCACAGCCTCGCCGCGCTGATGGCCTTCGCGCAGATAGCTGGCGAGCTTGGCATCGCTCCAGCCGCCGAGGCCGCGCGGGTCCGCGGTGAGATTCCAGGCGGTCCAACCCTGCTGGGTCGCCCCGGCATAGGCCCGGCCGCTGTCGAGACCCTGGCTCCAGGTCCGCGGCGTGTGGCATTCCTGGCAATGCCCCACCGCCTCGGCCAGGTAGGCGCCCCGCGCCACCTGCGCATCGGCAGTAACCGGTAACGGACCCGGCGTGAAGTTGAGCCATTTCCAACCGCGGATCAGCGCGCGCTGATCGAAGGGAAAGCGCAGGCCGTTGGCGGGCGGCGCATAGGGCACCGGTCGCTGGATCTGCAGATAGGCGAAGATCGCGGCGATGTCCTCGTCGCTCAGGCGGGTAAAGGCCGTATAGGGAAAGGCCGGATAGAGCTGCTCACCATCGCGCCCCAGCCCGTCGTGCAAGGCGCGGCGAAACTCGTCCGCCGTCCAGTCGCCCAGGCCGTGCTCGCGATCCGGCGTGATATTGCTTGAGTAAAGACGGCCAAAAGGCGTATCGAAGGCGACACCACCGGCGAAGGGTGCACCGTCGGGACGGGTATGACAGCCCTGGCAGTTGCCCAGCCGGGTCAGGTATTCGCCCCGCGCCAGGGTCGCCTCGTCGGCGCGTACCGGCGCGGCCTTGGACAGGAGCAGCATCCCCGCCAACAGGGGCAGGGCCAGGGATCTCATCAGCTCTCCTCTTGAGGTCGAACCGGACGGGCGGATTCCGCCGTGGCGTTGCCGTCATCCTAATCGCAGCGGCAAGCGCCCGTGGCGTTCGCCCCTGGAGGTGAGATGCAGGCGACAGTTTCGACCCGCACGTCAACGGCGGCCTTTACATTCCCGCTCCACTCCGGCTGCGCCCTGGCGCGAGCTACTGAGTCGCCAATAACCACCAGTTTTGATTACCCGTACTCAGGACAGGAAGGAAGACTTTCCAAGTATAAGCACTAAAGGGGTGGTATTACTCAACGCTTGGGCACGAAGCCATCGGGCTTGGCCGCCAGCCAGTCGACGAACTGGCGAATGCGCGCATCGCTGAGCAGCAACTCGCGGCTGTTGTATTCCAGCGCCAGGGTCTTTTCGTCGAAGGTCTGGTGGATATGGTTGTGGCAGGGTCGGCAGACCCAGAGGGTGGCGGTGATCCGGCTGACGCGGTCGAACCTCTTGCGCACGTAGGCCTTGTCGTGCAGCGAGCGAGGGATCAGGTGATGGCGGGTGAGCGGCGCCGCCCTACCACACAGCTCGCAACGAGCCGGCTGGGGCGGCAGACGTATCGCCTGGGGCATGATGGGCTCCGCACGGGCTGGATGCCTATTCGAGCGGCCCGGGCGGAACGGGGTTCAATAGCCGCCGGCGAGACTCGGCGTGACCAGCACGCGCTTGGCCTGCAGATAGCTGTTCTGCCAATAGGGCTTGGCCAGGCTGTCCAGGCGCACCGTCCCACCAGTGCGCGGCGCATGGACGAAGCGCCCTTCCCCGACGTAGATGCCGGCATGGCTGACCTGACGGCCACCGGCGGTGGCGAAGAAGATCAGATCACCGGGCTGCAGGGCATTGCGCGCCACATTGGGCGAGCCAAGGGTGATCATCTCGCGGGTCGAACGCGGCAGGGTCACCCCGGCCGCATCGCGATAGACGTAGCCGATCAGGCCGCTGCAATCGAAGCCACCCGCCGGGGTATTGCCGCCGTAGCGATAGGGAGTGCCGACCAGGCCAATTGCCCGAAAGAGCACATCGTTGGCGGCCTGGGCCTGGCTTTCCAGCAGGGGGCGGGAGACGACCGGGGCGACCGGTGCGGGTGCCTGGGGCGGCCTGCCGGCACAGGCGGCCAGCAGCACGAAGGCGCAATACAATCCGAGGCGAGCCGCATGCGGCATTGGAGACATCCTTAGTTATCCATCGATCACCGTCGGCCTGCCACGCAGCCTCGACGGGTCCTCGAAGCGCACCGGCGGAGATCGCGGCGATACGCCTCAGCGCAATACGCGCTTGCCTTCCAGGAAACTCACCTTCCAGTACTGGTCGTCCAGGCTGTCCACCCGCACCCCGCCGCTGCGGCGACTGGAGGAATGGATGAACTTGCCCTCGCCCATGTAGATACCGGTGTGACTGACCCGGCCACGGCCGTTGCTATTGAACAGCAACAGATCGCCAGGTTCCAGATCGTTCTTGCTGACTACCGGTACTTCGAGATCGATGATCTCGCGGGTGGAGCGCGGCAGGGTCATGCCGGCCCGCTCGCGAAAGACGTAATTGACGAAACCGCTGCAATCGAAGCCGGCCAGGGTGCTGCCGCCGCGGCGATAGGGCGTGCCCACCAGCTGGGTGGCACGATTGAGGATCTGGTCCGCCAGATTCGGCAGCGCCTGACGCGGACCGACCTCGCGATCCCAATCCAGTTGATGCGGCGACTGGGTATGGGGGAAGACCGGACGTTGCTGAGCGCTCTCGGTCTCCACCGCGGCGGAACCGTTGCCAGCACCACCCAGACCATGCAGCGAGGCGGTCTGGAAGGTCCGGGAGGTAGAGGACTGATCAGGGGCAACGGCGATGTCAGGACTTTGCGGCGCACTCGCACAGGCGGCGAGCAGACAGACAAAAGACAGGGGCACGAGGGGTGCGAAGCGTTTCCTTGGCATGGGCACGACCGTGTCGTTTTCTCAAAGTTTCGACACCTTGCCGACCTGGATCACAGATGGCAAGTTTTTTTAGCCTTCGATGTGACTCAAAAGCCGAGGAAGGACGTCTACGGCCCTTTTTTTGATCTGAACGGTCGCCAAGCCGCTCAGCGACGAGCGGTCCGGATTGATTTCGATGAGGTCACCACCCTGCGTCAGGGTCTGGTCAATCGGCGCCTGGATATAGCCGAAGGCGGCCGTGGTGCCGACGGCGATCACCAGGTCGAAGCCCTCCTCCATCGCCTCCTGCAGACGTTGCAGCTCAGTGGCCGGCAGGGCTTCCTCGAACAGCACCACCGGTGGCCGCAGGATGCCGCCGCATGCGGGACAGCGCGGCGGCAGCGGACCGGCCAGGCGATCTTGCGCATCCGCGACCGTCTGCGCGCAACTCATGCAGGCGAGCGGCTCCAGTTGTCCATGGATCTCGATCAGCCGCTCTGGCGGAAAGCCTGCCTGCCGATGAAAGCCGTCGATGTTCTGCGTCAGCACCCAGCTGCCGGGGTGACTGACACCGAAGTCGGTGATCGCCTGGTGCGCCGCATTGGGCCTGGCCGCAGCGCAGGCCCGGCCGAGTTGCGCCAGGTAGCGCCAGCAGAGCTCCGGACGCTGCCGGAGCATGCTGCCCGAGAGCGCCGCCTCGATGGGGATGCCCTCTTCGGTGAGGCCGTTGTACAGCCCGCCCAGGCCGCGATAGGTCGGCAGTCCCGAATCGGCGGACAGCCCCGCCCCGGTGATGAACAGCACCCGACCGGCCCGCTGCAGCAGGCCTTGGGCACGCACCAGGGCGTCGGTCAATGATTCACCGTCAGGGCCAGCATCACCGACAGCTGGCAGAGCGGGCGGCCGCTCTGTTCCTGCCAGAGGTTGAAGGCCTCCTGCATCTTCTGCCGATCGCGCTTGGCGGTGGGCGCCTTGTCGAGGATGTTCTGCGCCTTGAGTGCCGTCACCACGTCGTCAGTCGCCAGAAAGGTGTCCTTGCCAGCCATGCGCAGGAAGCGCTGCGCTGACAGGCCACCCAGCTGATTGCCACGCTTGGTCAGCAGCTCCCAGAGGCCAACGATGTCCTGCGTCGGCCATTCGGCCAGCAACTGGCCGAAGCTGCCGTGACTGCGCTGGAAGTCCAGCACCATCTGGGCGTTGATCGGCACGCTGCGCAACTTGCCCAGGTGGCGGATCAGACGGGCGTCCTGCATCAGCCGCTCCAGACGCTCGCCGCCCATGAGCACCACCTTCTCCGGATCGAAGCCGAAGAAGACCTCCTCGAAGGCCGGCCACTTGGCGTCCACCAGGCTGTGCTTGAGTCCGGCGCGAAAGATGCGCCGGGTCAGCAGCGACAGATAGCGGTCATCGCCCACGGACGCCAGGGTGGCAGCGTCGACCGGTTGCGGCAGCCGTGCCTCCAGGGCCGCTCGTGAGCCGCAGCGATTGAGAGCGTATTCGAGCAGCCAGGCATAGTCCCGCATCAGAGATTCATCACCTGGACGAAGCGCGGCGTGGCGCTGTCATCGATCCTGAGACTGGCGAAGTCGAACAGCTCGCGATCGGCCAGTTGCGAGGGCACCACGTTCTGCAGGGCGCGGAACATGATCTCGGTACGCCCCGGCGTCTTGCGCTCCCACTCCAGCAGCATCTCCTTGACCACCTTGCGCTGCAGGTTCTCCTGGGAGCCGCAGAGGTTGCAGGGAATGATGGGAAATTCGCGCAGGACGGCGTAGGCCTCGATGTCCTTCTCGTTGCAATAGGCCAGCGGACGGATCACCACGTTGCGCCCGTCGTCGGCGCGCAGCTTGGGTGGCATGGCCTTGAGCGTGCCGCCATGGAACAAATTGAGGAAGAAGGTTTCTACCATGTCGTCGCGATGATGGCCGAGCGCCATCTTCGTCGCGCCGATCTCGTCGGCGAAGGTATAGAGGATGCCCCGCCGCAGGCGCGAGCACAGCGAACAGGTGGTCTTGCCCTCGGGAATCTTTTCCTTCACCACGGAATAGGTATCACGTTCCAGAATGTGGTACTCGACCCCCAGTTCCTTCAGGTACTGAGGTAAAACGTGTTCAGGAAAGCCCGGCTGCTTCTGGTCGAGGTTGACCGCCACGATCTCGAAGCGAATCGGTGCGACCTTCTGCAAATAGAGCAGCATGTCGAGCAGGGTGTAGCTGTCCTTGCCACCGGACAGGCAGACCATGACCTTGTCGCCGTCCTCGATCATGTTGTAGTCGGCGATGGCTTCGCCGGTAAGACGGCGCAGGCGTTTCTGCAGCTTGTTCTGGTTGACCGAAAGGGTGCCCATGGATGAATCCGCGAAAGGAAAAAACGAAAGGCCGGCATTTTACGCGCAAAGCGTCCGCCGCCCTACCCCGAACGTCAGTCCATGGCGACCGGCAGCCATGAGCGAAGCCCAGGCGCTCATGACGGCGCTCCACCAGGAACTGCTCAAGGCCCAGTCCAGCCTGTCGGAGTACGAGTTGCTGCAGGCCTTGCGCCGGGCGGGATCACCGCTGATCCCGCCGCGCCCGGTGACCGACAACTACGAACTCTTCCGCCTGCACTTCCGCGTCTTCAACGCCCTCTATCGACTGCGCGATCAACTCCGCGCCGAGCAGCGCGCCGAACTGGTCATCAGCGCTCTGCGCATCGAATTGCGCCCCTATCTGCGCGCCCGTGCCGGGCTGGTGGTGGCCGATCCGCTACGCGCCTACTACCTCGATGTCACCCAGCTGGAGACCACCACCCCGGAAGACGTGGCCAACCTGCTCAATCACTTCTGGGCCCTGGTCAACGGTGAGTCCGAACTGCTGGAGGCCTTGCGCCTGCTGGGACTCGATCGCTCGGCGGACTATGGCCAGATCCGCCGCCGCTATCGCCAGCTCGCCAGCCGTCATCACCCCGATCACGGTGGCAGCACCGGCCGACTGCAGGCCATCAATGCCGCCATGGATACGCTGAGGCGGCACTACGGCCACCAGCCGACCGCGGACGCTAGGGCGCAGGCACAGGCTTCGGCATAATCACCCGCCTCGCCAGAGGTTGCCCATGCCTGAACAACTCACAGCCCGGGTCGAAGACTGCTATCGGCAGGCCGAGGCCTTCTTCAAACGCCGCTTCCCTCGCCCCGAGGTCAGCCTGGCCCTGCGTGGCCAGCGCGCCGGCGTCGCCCATCTCACCGAGAATCGGCTGAGATTCAACCGGCAGCTCTATCAGGAAAATCGCGCCCACTTCCTCGAGCAGACCGTCGCCCACGAGGTGGCGCATCTGGTGGCGCATCAGCTGTTCGGTGGCGGCATCCGCCCGCATGGCGAGGAGTGGCAGCTGATCATGCGCGGGGTCTATGGCCTGCCGCCGGATCGCTGCCATACCTACGAATTGCCGCAACGGGCGCGCACCCTGTACCTGTATCGCTGCAACTGCCCCGACGGCCGCTTCGAATTCACCGCCCAGCGTCACGCGCTGGTGCGCAAGGGACGGCGCTATCTGTGCCGGCGCTGCCGCGGTCCGCTGGACTTCACCCAGGAAGTCATCCGCGGCTGATCCTGCCGGCCCCAATCCGGGTTCCGGCAGGCAGGCCGCGAAAGCCTTCAGCCCTGGGCGAAGACTTCGTCGAACAGGTTGTGCATCGCCAGGAAGGCGCGCTTGGCCACCACCGGGTGGTACTGCTGCTTGCCCGGATTGTTGGCTTCGGGATCGGTGAAGGAATGCACCGCGCCACCATAGCTCAGCAGTTGCCAGTCCACCTGGGCGGCATCCATCTCCTGGCGGAAACCAGTGAGTTGCTCGTCCGGCACCAGCGGATCGGAGGCGCCGTGCAGCACCAGCACCGGGCCGGTGATCCGGGCGGCATCGGCCGGGTTGGGCGTATCCAGATTGGCGTGGAAGGTCACCACGGCGCTCAGCGCCGCGCCGTCACGCGCCAGTTCAAGCGCCGCGCAGCCACCAAAGCAGAAGCCGATGGCGGCGATCTGATGGACATCCACCGCCGCCGTCTCGGCCTGGGCGACCAGGGCCGCATAGGCCGCCTGCATGCGCTGGCGCAGCAGCGCGCGATCGCCGCGGATCGGCGTCATGGCCGCCAGGGCTTCGTCGGCGTTTTGCGGACGCACGTTGCGACCATAGAAATCCACCACCAGGTAGGCCAGGCCGTCGGCCTCGGCCAGGCCCTTGGCCTGCTCGACGGCGCCATGGGACACCCCCATCCAGTTGGGCGCCAGGAGCACGCCCGGGCGGGTGGGATTGCCGCTGGTGGCATACACCAGCTGGCTCTCGAACGGCTGGCCATCGATTTCGTAGGCGACGGGTTTTACAGTGACTTCGACCATGGGGTCCTCCAGAAGGTGGATAGAAAGAAGCCCGCCGAGGCGGGCTTCTTCGTTGTTAAGCGGACAATTCCACCAGCAGTTTGTTTAACCGGCGGACATAGGCGGCGGGATCCTTGAGGCTGTCGCCCGCGGCCAGCGCTGCCTGATCGAACAGGATGTGCGACAGGTCGGCGAAGCGGTCCTCGTCGGGCTCGCCATCGAGTTTCTCGATCAGCGGGTGCTGCGGATTGATCTCGAAGATCGGTTTGGAATCCGGGGCCTTCTGGCCGCTGGCTTCCAGGATCCGGCGCATCTGCAAGCCGAGGTCCTGCTCGCCGATGGCCAGGATCGCCGGCGAATCGGTCAGACGATGGGAGACGCGGACTTCGCTTACCTGGGCCTCCAGGGCCTGCTTGAGGCGCTCGACCAGGCCTTCCTTGGTCTTGGCGACCTCTTCCTGGGCCTGCTTGTCTTCTTCGCTGTCCAGCTTGCCGAGATCCAGATCGCCACGGGCGACGTCGACGAAATGCTTGCCGTCGAATTCGGTGAGATAGCTCATCAGCCACTCGTCGATGCGATCGGTCAGCAGTAGCACCTCGACACCCTTCTTGCGGAAGACTTCCAAGTGCGGGCTGTTCTTGATCTGCGCGTGGCTCTCGCCGGTCAGGTAGTAGATCTTGTCCTGACCTTCCTTCATCCGGCCGATGTAGTCGGCCAGGGACACGTTCTGGGCATCGTCGCCGTTGTGGGTCGAGGCGAAGCGCAGCAGGCCGGCGATCTTCTCGCGGTTGGCGAAGTCTTCCGCCGGACCCTCTTTGAGCACCTGGCCGAAGTGGCCCCAGAACGACTGGTACTTCTCCGGCTCGCTCTTGGCCAGCTTCTCCAGCATGTCCAGCACGCGCTTGGTCAGCGCCGACTTCATGGAGTCGATCACCGGATCCTTCTGTAGGATCTCGCGGGAGACGTTGAGCGACAGGTCGTTGGAATCCACCACACCCTTGATGAATCTTAGGTACAGCGGCAGGAACTGGTCGGCCTGGTCCATGATGAAGACGCGCTGCACATAGAGCTTGAGGCCCTTGGGCGCTTCGCGCTGGTACAGATCGAAGGGTGCGCGGGCCGGCACGTACAGCAGCGAGGTGTATTCGAGCTTGCCCTCGACCTTGTTGTGGCTCCAGGTCAGGGGATTCTCGAAATCATGGCCGACGTGCTTGTAGAACTCCTGGTAGTCCTCATCCTTGAGTTCGGTACGCGGACGGGTCCAGAGCGCGCTGGCGCGGTTGACGGTTTCCCACTCGGCTGCGGCCGGCTGCTCGTCCTCGCCACCCTGCTGCTCCTTGGGCAGCTCGATGGGCAGGCCGATGTGGTCGGAATACTTCTTGACCACGTTGCGCAGGCGCCAGCCATCGGCGAATTCGATTTCCTCGGGCTTGAGGTGCAGCACGATACGGGTACCGCGCTCGGGCTTGTCGATGGTCGCGACCTCGAACTCCCCTTCCCCCTTGGACGACCAGTGCACGCCCTCGGCGGCCGGCTGGCCGGCGCGACGGGTGTAGACATCCACCTGGTCGGCGACGATGAAGGCCGAATAGAAGCCCACGCCGAATTGACCGATGAGGTTGGAATCCTTCTTCTGGTCACCGCTGAGATTCTTCAGGAAATCAGCGGTGCCGGACTTGGCGATGGTGCCGAGGTGAGCGATCACCTCTTCGCGGCTCATGCCGATGCCGTTGTCTTCGAGGGTGACCGTGCCGGCCTCCTTGTCGAAGCTCAGGCGAATCTTCAGCGTATCCCCGCCTTCGAGCAGTTCGGGCTTGGACAGGGCCTCGAATCTGAGCTTGTCGGCCGCGTCGGAGGCGTTGGAAATCAATTCGCGCAGGAAGATTTCCTTGTTGGAATACAGCGAGTGAATCATCAGGTGAAGCAGCTGCTTCACTTCGGTCTGGAAGCCTAGGGTTTCCTTTTGAGTCTCCACACTCATGCTACGAACTCCGCTATCGATAGGTACGCACCAGATGCCTGGCGATGTCGCGGAGATGGGGGCGCGCGGTGACATTTCAACCTTGGCGCGCTCGGTTCGCGATGCAGGTAGGAATTTGCGCGATGCTGGAGCTAGACGCGGAACTTAACTTTTAACGGTGCGCTCGAACGGCTGTCGTGTAGTTCATAAGGAGAAAACACATGAAAAAGCCCTTCGCCATCGCCCTGCTCTTCACTGCCGCCTTCGGCCTCGCCGCCTGTGACAAGCCTTCCGAAAACAAGGCTCAGGATGCTGCCAAGACCGAACAGAAAGCCCAGGAAAACCTGAACAAAGCCGCTGAGCAGAGCAACAAGGCTGCCGAGCAGCGCAACGAAGCTGCCAACGAAGCTGCCAAGGAGCAATCCAAAGGCGAAGCCACCTCGGTGAGCCCGGCTACCGGGACTACCAACGGCACCGCGCCGGCTACCCAGCCCAAGCCGTAAGCCGATCGGATATGAAAAAAGCCCGCTGCTGCGGGCTTTTTTGTGGGCGACCGATTCAGGAGCGCGAAGGATCCGGCTCGGCTTCACTCTCGGGCGCGCGCCCGCCACGTCTCAGACTTTCCAGGACAAGGGCGGCAAGACCCACCACCACGGCCGGCAACAGCCAGCCCAGGCCCGAGTCGGCCAGCGGCAGCCACTGCACGGCACCACTCAGATAGGGCACCGTCAGGTGCGCGGCCTGCAGGCCATCGAGGATACCGAAGGCCAGGGCCACCAGCAGCACCGGGCCGAGGATGCGCCCGGGCGCCGCCCAGCGGGCAGTAAAGAAGCTCAGCACCACCAGGGCGATGCAGGGCGGATAGATGGCGGTGAGGATCGGCACCGAGATCTGGATCAGCTGCGTCAGCCCCAGGTTGGATACCAGCAGCGAGAAGGCCGCCAGCAGGACCACCAGACTGCGATAGCTGAACGGCAGGAATTCGCTGAAGAACTCCGCGCAGGCGCAGGTAAGGCCCACCGCCGTGACCAGACAGGCTAGGGTGATCAGCACCGCCAGGAAGTCGCTGCCGACGCTGCCGAAGGTATGCTGCACATAGGCATGCAGCACCTCGGCGCCATTGCTGGCATGGGGCACCAGCACCCCGCTGCCGGCGCCGAGCTGGAACAGACTCAGGTAGACCAGCACCAGCCCGACGCCGGCGATCAGACCGGCGATGATGGTGTAGCGCGTCAGCAGCTGCGGCGCGGTCACGCCCCGGGCACGAATGGCGTTGACGATGACGATGCCGAACACCAGGGCGCCCAGGGTATCCATGGTCAGGTAGCCGTTGACGAAGCCCTGGGACAGCGCCCGCGAGGCGTAGTCCGGCGCCGCCGTGACAGGTCCGCCCGCCGGCCAGAACAGCGCCGCACCGCCCAGTACCGCCAGCGCCAGGATCTTCAGCGGACCGAGAAAGCGCCCCACGGTGTCCAGCAGGCGTCCCGGATAGAGCGAGACCACCAGCACCACCAGGAAGTAGGCCAGGCTGTAGAGGAACAGCGGGATCGGACCATTGCCCAGCAGCGGCGCAACGCCGACCTCGAAGGACACCGTGGCGGTGCGCGGCGTGGCGAACAGCGGACCCACCGACAGGTAGCAGACGATGGCCAGGGTGCGGGCGGCGGTCTGGCCGAGCGGCTTGCTCAGGGCGTCCATGCCACCACCCACTCGCGCCAGGGCGATCAGCGTCAGCACCGGCAGGCCGACCGCGGTCAGCAGAAAGCCCAGGGCGGCGCTCCAGACGTGCTCGCCCGCCTGCAGACCGACGATCGGGGGAAAGATGATGTTGCCCGCGCCGACGAACAACGCGAACGTCATGAATCCAAGGGCCAGGACATCCCGGCTTTGCAAAGCTTTCATGGAAGGCAGTACCAGCAATGAGGAAAACGAGGCAGCCCGCCCTCATGGGAGCAGGTCTTGGTGGGGCCACGGTGTGGCCGTTGGAGCGGAAGGTTGCCATCCTAACGAATTACCGGCGAAAAGGCAGCCGGCAGCTGATGAGGCGTCATGGCAGCGCCCATGAAAAAGGCCGCCCGAAGGCGGCCTTTTCTGCAGTCGGTCAGGCTCAGGCCTTCTTGACTTCCCAACCGGTCAGCTCGGCCAGGGCCTTGCCGATGTCGGCCAGGGAACGCACGGTCTTCACACCGGCGTCCTGCAGGGCGGCGAACTTCTCGTCCGCAGTGCCCTTGCCGCCGGAGATGATGGCGCCGGCGTGGCCCATGCGCTTGCCGGGCGGTGCGGTGACACCGGCGATGTAGGACACCACCGGCTTGGTCACGTTGGCCTTGATGAAGGCCGCGGCCTCTTCTTCAGCGCTACCGCCGATCTCGCCGATCATCACGATGGCTTCGGTCTGCGGATCTTCCTGGAACAGCTTCAGGATATCGATGAAGTTCGAGCCCGGGATGGGGTCGCCGCCGATGCCCACGCAGGTGGACTGGCCGAAGCCGGCGTCGGTGGTCTGCTTCACGGCTTCATAGGTCAGGGTGCCGGAACGCGACACGATACCGACCTTGCCCGGCAGGTGGATGTGACCGGGCATGATGCCGATCTTGCACTCGCCGGGGGTGATGACGCCGGGGCAGTTCGGGCCGATCAGGCGTACGCCCAGCTCGTCGCACTTCACCTTGGCATCCAGCATGTCGAGGGTGGGGATACCCTCGGTGATGCAGACGATCAGCTTGATGCCGCCGAAGGCCGCTTCCAGGATGGAGTCCTTGCAGAAGGGAGCCGGAACGTAGATCACCGAAGCATCGGCGCCGGTGGCTTCCACGGCTTCCTTGACGGTGTTGAACACCGGCAGGCCGAGGTGGGTGGAGCCGCCCTTGCCGGGGGTCACGCCGCCGACCATCTGGGTGCCGTAGGCGATGGCCTGTTCGGAGTGGAAGGTACCCTGGCTACCGGTGAAGCCCTGGCAGATGACCTTGGTGTCTTTGTTGATCAGGACGCTCATTACTTACCCTCCGCGGCCTTGACGACCTGCTGGGCAGCGTCGGTCAGGCTGGTTGCCGCGATGATGTTCAGGCCGCTTTCGGCCAGGACCTTGGCACCGAGTTCGGCGTTGTTGCCTTCCAGGCGAACCACGACCGGCACCTTCACGCCGACTTCCTTCACGGCACCGATGATGCCTTCGGCGATCATGTCGCAGCGCACGATGCCGCCGAAGATGTTCACCAGAACGGCCTTCACGTTGCTGTCGGACAGGATGATCTTGAACGCTTCGGTCACGCGCTCTTTGGTCGCGCCGCCGCCAACGTCCAGGAAGTTGGCCGGCTTGCCGCCGTGCAGGTTGACGATGTCCATGGTACCCATGGCCAGACCGGCACCGTTGACCATGCAGCCGATGCTGCCTTCCAGGGCCACGTAGTTCAGTTCCCACTTCTGCGCATGGGCTTCACGGGCGTCGTCCTGCGACGGGTCGTGGAAGGCGCGCAGCTTGGGCTGACGGTAGATGGCGTTGCTGTCGATGTTGATCTTGGCATCCAGGCAGTGCAGGTTGCCGTCCTTCTTGATCACCAGCGGGTTCACTTCCAGCAGGGCCAGGTCGTAGTCCTGGAACAGCTTGGCCAGACCGACGAAGATCTGGGTGAACTGCTTGATCTGGTCACCTTTCAGGCCCAGCTGGAAGGCCAGGTCGCGACCCTGGTAGGGCTGAGCGCCCACCAGCGGATCGATGGTGGCCTTGAGAATCTTTTCCGGAGTGTCGTGAGCGACCTTCTCGATGTCCACGCCACCTTCGGTGGACGCCATGAACACGATGCGGCGGCTGGAACGATCGACCACGGCGCCCAGATAGAGCTCCTTGTCGATGTCGGTGCAGGATTCGACCAGGATCTTGCTGACCGGCTGACCGTTGGCGTCGGTCTGGTAGGTCACCAGACGCTGGCCCAGCCACTTGGCGGCGAATTCCTTGGCTTCTTCCTTGCTCTTGACCAGCTTCACGCCACCGGCCTTGCCACGGCCACCGGCATGTACCTGGGCCTTGACGACCCACTCGTCGCCGCCGATACGGCCGCAAGCCTCGTAGGCCTCCTGGGGGGTGTCGACAGCGTAGCCTTTGGAAACGGGCAGGCCGTATTCAGCGAACAGCTGCTTACCCTGATACTCGTGGAGATTCATGCTTGTCTACCGTCTTCGTTGGGTATTGCGCATTAGACGCTGTGCGTTATCCGTGCCGTCCTCCGGACGGTCGCGGGCACCGCGCCACCTGTGACCCCTGCCCTCGCAAGGGTCCGAGGCGCCTTCCTGCGGTGGAGCCCTCAGGGCCCCACGGCGGTCGGCGACCCCGTGGTTCCGTAAATCTCTTACCGCTTCTTGCGATTCACTGCGTGGATCGCATGACCGTTCACCGCCAGGGCCGCTTCGTGCAGCGCCTCGGACAGCGTCGGGTGCGAGAACACCATCATGCCCAGGTCTTCGGCGCTGGTGCCGAATTCCATGGCGATGGCGCCTTGCTGCACCAGCTCCGCCGCGCTCGGGCCGACCACATGGACGCCCAGGACGCGATCGGTCTTGGCATCGGCCACGACCTTGACGAAGCCGGCGGTGTCGTTGGCCGCCAGGGCACGACCGCTGACCGCGAAGGGGAAGGTGCCGACGTTGACTTCGACGCCTTCGGCCTTCAGGGCCTGCTCGGTCTTGCCGACCCACGCGATTTCCGGGTGGGTGTAGATCACCGAGGGGACCAGATCGTAGTTCATCTGGGCCTTGTGACCGGCGATGCGCTCGGCGACCATCACGCCCTCTTCCGAGGCCTTGTGGGCCAGCATCAGACCGCGAACGCAGTCACCGATGGCGAACACGCCCGGCACGCTGGTGGCGCAATGGTCGTCGACGTAGATGTAGCCACGCTCGTCGCTTTCCACGCCGCTGTCGGAGGCCAGCAGGTCGGTGGTGACCGGACGACGGCCCACGGCGACGATCAGACGATCGAAGGTGATCTGCTTTTCTTCACCGGCTTCGGTGTAGTGCACGGTGACTTCTTCGCCGTTGACCTGGGAACCGGTCACGCGCGCACCCATGCGGATGTTCAGACCCTGCTTGGAGAGGATCTTGTAGGCTTCCTTGGACACCTGCTCATCGGCGGCGACCAGGAACTTGTCCAGGGCTTCCAGCACGGTGACTTCGGCGCCCAGGCGGGCCCAGACCGAACCCAGCTCCAGACCAATGACGCCGGCACCGATCACGCCCAGACGCTTGGGCACGCTCTGGAATTCCAGGGCGCCGGTGGAATCGACGATGACCTTCTGGTCCACCGGAGCCGGCGGGATGTCGATGGGACGCGAGCCGGACGCCAGGATGACGTTCTCGGCCTCGACCACCTGGACGTTGCCGTCCAGACCGGTGACTTCGACCTTCTTGCCGGACAGCAGCTTGCCGTTGCCTTCCAGCAGGGTCACGCCGTTCGCCTTGAACAGGGTGGCCACGCCGCCGGTGAGGTTCTTCACGATCTGGTCCTTGCGGCCGATCATGGTGGGCACGTCGATGGTGACGTTCGGCGCGTCGATGCCGTGGACCTTAAAGCCCTCGTGGGCCTCATGGTACTTGTAGGAGCTGTCCAGCAGCGCCTTGGAGGGAATGCAACCCACGTTCAGGCAGGTGCCGCCCAGGGCGACCTTGCCTTCCTTGCCCTTGTAGCGCTCGACACAGGCCGTCTTCAGACCGAGCTGCGCGGCGCGGATGGCGGCCACGTAGCCACCAGGGCCGGCGCCGATCACCACTACGTCGAATTTGTCGCTCATACACTAATCCCCTTGGAGCAGCTTCAGGCAGGAAAACTTGAAGCGGTGCGCGGCCCCTGCCCCGCACCGCGAGAGCCGGATCAGATGTCCAGCAGCAGACGAGCCGGGTCTTCCAGCAGGTCCTTCATGGTGACCAGGAAGGTCACGGCTTCCTTGCCATCGATCAGGCGATGGTCGTAGGACAGCGCAAGATACATCATCGGCAGGATCACTACCTGGCCGTTCACCGCCATGGGGCGTTCCTGGATCTTGTGCATGCCCAGGATCGCGGTCTGCGGCGGGTTGACGATGGGGGTGGACAGCAGCGAACCGAAGACACCACCGTTGGAGATGGTGAAGGTGCCGCCCTGCATGTCTTCCATGGTCAGCTTGCCGGCCTTGGCCTTCTTGCCGAAGTCGGCGATGGTGCCTTCCACTTCCGCCAGGCTCATGAACTCGGCGTTGCGCAGCACCGGAACCACCAGGCCACGGTCGCTGGATACGGCCACGCCGATGTCCTGATAACCGTGGTAGACGATGTCGTTGCCGTCGATGGAGGCGTTGACACCCGGCTGACGCTTGAGCGCCTCGGTGGCGGCCTTGACGAAGAAGGACATGAAGCCCAGGCGCACGCCGTTGTGCTTCTTCTCGAACATGTCCTTGTACTTGGAGCGCAGGTCCATGATCGGCTTCATGTTGACCTCGTTGAAGGTCGTCAGCATGGCCATGCTGGACTGGGCTTCGACCAGGCGCTCGGCGACCTTGGCCCGCAGGCGGGTCATGGGCACACGCTTCTCGGTGCGGTCGCCAGCGGCGGTCACCACCGGAGCGGCAGCGGCAGCGGGCTTGGCAGCCGGAGCGGCGGCGCCGGACTTCTTGGCCTCGACGGCAGCGACGGCGTCTTCCTTGGTGATGCGACCGCCCTTGCCGGTGCCGACCAGGGTAGCCGGGTCGATCCCGTTCTCTTCGGCGATCTTGCGCGCGGCGGGGGCCAGGATCGGATCCTCTTCACCACCGGCAGCCGGGGCGGCGGCCGGAGCGCTGGCAGCGGCCGGCTGGGCAGCCGGAGCAGCGGCGGCAGCGGCGCCCTCTTCCACGCGAGCGATGACTTCTTCGCTCAGCACGGTATCGCCTTCGTTCTTTAGGATTTCGGCCAGCACGCCATCGGCAGGTGCCACGACTTCCAGCACGACCTTGTCGGTCTCGATGTCGACCAGCAGTTCGTCACGCTTGACCGCTTCGCCGGGCTTCTTGTGCCAGGTGGCGACGGTGCCGTCAGCGACCGATTCCGGGAAGGTAGGGGCTTTGATCTCGATAGCCATTCTATGAATTTCCTTAGTGATCTCTAGTAGTCGCGTGGCGAATCAAACGGAGAAAGCATCTTGCAGCAGTTTTTCCTGCTGCTCGGCGTGCATGGAGGCATAGCCGCAGGCCGGCGCGGCGGACGCATCGCGACCGGCGTATTCCAGACCCAGGCCCTGCTTGTAACCGGACACGGCGCGGCGCATGTGATGCTGGCTGCAGTACCAGGCGCCCTGGTTCATCGGCTCTTCCTGGCACCAGACCACGCGCTCCAGGTTCGGATAGCCGGCCAGTACCTCGGCCAGGTCGTCCTCCGGGAACGGATAGAGCTGCTCCAGACGCACGATGGCGATGTCCTGGCGATTCTCGCTGCGGCGCTTTTCCAGCAGGTCGTAGTAGACCTTGCCGCTACACAGCACCAGGCGCTTCACCTGCTGGGCATCGAGCTGATCCAGTTCGTTGATCACGGTCTGGAAGGAGCCATGGGCCAGGTCTTCCAGAGTCGAAATGGCCAGCTTGTGGCGCAGCAGCGACTTGGGCGTGAGCACCACCAGCGGCTTGCGCAGCGGGCGGATCACCTGGCGACGCAGCAGGTGGTAGATCTGTGCCGGCGTGGTGGGGACGCAGACCTGGATGTTCTGCTCGGCGCACAGCTGCAGGTAACGCTCCAGACGGGCCGAGGAGTGCTCCGGACCCTGGCCTTCGTAGCCATGGGGCAGCAGCATGGTCAGGCCGCAGAGACGACCCCACTTGATCTCACCGCTGGTGATGAACTGGTCGATGACGACCTGGGCACCGTTGGCGAAGTCACCGAACTGGGCTTCCCAGACCACCAGCGCATTGGGCGTGGTGGTGGCATAGCCGTATTCGAAGCCCAGTACCGCTTCCTCGGAAAGGAAGGAATCGTAGATCTCGAACGACGGCTGATCCTCGGCCAGGTGCTGCAGGGGCACGTAGGGAACGGCGTCCTTCTGGTTGTGCAGCACCGCGTGACGGTGCGAGAAGGTGCCACGACCGACGTCCTGACCGGTGATGCGGATCGGATGGCCTTCGTGCAGCAGGGTGGCGTAGGCCATGGTCTCGGCGAAGCCCCAGTTCAGCGGCAGGCCGCCGGCGGTCATCTTCTGCCGATCCTCGAGGATCTTGCCAACCTGACGCTGGACCACGACCCCTTCCGGAATCTGCAGCAGCTTGTTGGCCAGGTCCTGCAAGGTCTTGAGATCGAAGCCGGTGTCGTGACGCGCGGTCCAGGCATGGCCCAGGTAGGGCTTCCAGTCGACGAACAGGTCGCGATTGGGTTCCTTGACCAGGCTGGCCACCACGTGGCGACCCTCGTCGAGGGCGCCGCGATAGGCTTCGAACTGCGCCTGGACCTGCTCGGCGGTAACGACGCCGGCCTGGGTCAGGGCATCCGCATAGAGATCGCGGGTGGTGCGCTGCTTGGCGATCTGCTGGTACATCAGCGGCTGGGTGCCACTCGGCTCGTCGGCCTCGTTGTGGCCGCGACGGCGGTAGCAGACCAGGTCGATGACGATGTCACGCTTGAACTGCATGCGGTAGTCGACCGCCAGCTGGGTGACGAACAGCACCGCCTCGGGATCGTCGCCGTTCACGTGGAAGATCGGCGCCTGGATCATCTTGGCGACGTCGGTGGCGTACTCGGTGGAACGCGCATCTTCCTGGCGGTTGGTGGTGAAGCCCACCTGGTTGTTGATGACGATGTGCAAGGTACCGCCGGTCTTGTAGGCCCGGGTCTGCGACATCTGGAAGGTTTCCATGACCACGCCCTGGCCGGCGAAGGCGGCGTCGCCGTGGATGGCCACGGGTACGACCTTGTCGCCGGTGCGATCGCCGCGGCGATCCTGGCGGGCACGCACCGAACCTTCCACCACCGGAGAGACGATCTCCAGGTGCGAGGGGTTGAACGCCAGCGCCAGGTGGACTTCGCCGCCCTGGGTCATGACGTTGGAGGAAAAGCCCTGGTGGTACTTGACGTCACCGGAGCCCAGCTCGACGAGCTTCTTGCCTTCGAACTCGTCGAACAGATCGCGCGGGTTCTTGCCCAGGGTGTTGACCAGCACGTTCAGGCGGCCACGGTGGGCCATGCCGATCACCAGCTCCTTGACGCCATAGGAACCGGAACGCTGGATGATCTCGTCGATCAGCGGAATCAGGCTCTCGCCCCCTTCCAGACCAAAACGCTTGGTGCCCGGGTACTTGGTGCCCAGGTACTTTTCCAGGCCCTCGGCGGCGGTCAGGCGCTCCAGCAGATGGGTGCGAACTTCCGGCGAATATTGCGGGCGGCCACGGACGCTTTCCAGGCGCTGCAGGAACCAGCGGCGCTCCTCGGAATCGACGATGTGCATGAACTCCGCACCAACCGTGCGGCAATATGTCTCTTGCAGCGCATCCCTGATTTCGCGGAGAGTTGCCTCCTCTTTGCCGATGAACAATTCACCGGTACGGAAGGTGGTATCCAGATCGGCGTCGGTCAACCCATAGTGGTTGAGCAGCAGATCGGCAGGCGGCTGACGCTTCCACAGACCCAGGGGGTCGAGCTGGGCAGCCTGATGGCCCTGCAGACGGAACGCCTGGATCAGACGCAGGACTTCAACCTGCTTCTTCTCGTGTTCGGAACTGACGGTACCGGCCGAGACCGGTTGAGCTCGCCGCTGGTTCTTGCCCAACAGCACGAAATGGTCGCGGATCGCGGAATGCGCGACGTCCGGCGAATTGCCAGTGACCGCAGGCAGTTTCTGGAAGTAGGTGCGCCACTCTTCCGGCACAGCGTTGGCATCGTGCAGAAACAGCTCATAGAGCTCTTCCACATAGGCAGCATTACTGCCGGACAGGTGAGCGCTGTCCCACAGTTGCTGCATCTGACTTTCGTGCATCTAGTTCACCCCTTCGGCAGAGATAGCATCAGCCGATGACCCGTCTCGACGCGAGACCTGGCCTCACTACGGCTGCGCCAATGCCCGGATCGTGTTCCGGGTATCCCTGAATGGACATTGGTTGAATCAAGCTATCAAGGTCGCTAACGAACCCGCCCGGCACAACAGGCCGGGCGGGACGTGGATCAGGTACCGCTCTGCAGCAGCATCGCCCGCACATGGCCGATGGCCTTGGTCGGGTTCAGCCCCTTGGGACAGACCGCCACGCAGTTCATGATCGACCGGCAGCGGAACACGCTGAAAGGATCGTCCATGGCGGCGAGGCGCTCCTGGGTCTTGGTGTCACGGCTGTCGGCCAGGAAGCGATAGGCCTGCAGCAGCGCAGCGGGGCCGAGGAACTTGTCGGGGTTCCACCAGAAGGACGGGCAGGACGTCGAGCAGCAGGCGCAGAGGATGCACTCGTACAGACCGTCGATCTTCTCGCGGTCTTCCGGGCTCTGCAGGCGCTCGATGGCCGGGGCCGGGGTCTCGTTCTGCAGGAACGGCTTCACCTTCTCGTACTGCTTGTAGAAGATGCTCATGTCGACGACCAGGTCACGGATGACCGGCAGGCCGGGCAGCGGACGCACGACCAGCTTGTCGTTCTTGACCACGGCCGACAGCGGCGTGATGCACGCCAGGCCGTTCTTGCCGTTGATGTTCATGCCGTCGGAACCGCACACGCCTTCGCGGCAGGAACGACGGTAGGAGAAGCCTTCATCCTGCTCTTTGATCAGAGCCAGGACGTCCAGCACCATGAGGTCCTTCCCACCGGTATCGACCTGGAACTCCTGCATGGACGGCAGGCCGTCCTGATCCGGGTTGTAACGATAAACGCTGACTTTCAACATGGTGGTCACCTTTAGTAAGTCCGAACCTTGGGTTCGAACATCGGTACGGTCTTGGGCGCGAAGTTGACTCCACGCTTACTGACCCGCTTTTCACCGGGGAAATAGAGGGTGTGGCACAGCCAGTTCTCGTCGTCACGCTCTTCGAAGTCTTCACGGGCGTGAGCACCACGAGACTCCTTGCGGTTTTCGGCGGCGATGGCGGTCGCTTCGGCCACTTCCAGCAGGTTCTGCAACTCGAGCGCTTCGATACGGGCGGTGTTGAAGCCCTGGCTCTTGTCGTTGATCTTGACCTTGGCGATGCGCTCGCGCAGGTCGGCGAGCTCGGCGATGCCCTTCTGCATGTACTCGCCGGTGCGGAACACCCCGAAGTAGTTCTGCATGCAGGTCTGCAGTTGCTTGCGCAGGCTGGCGACGTCGTCACCGGTAGTGCGCTCGTTGACGCCGGACAGGCGCTGCAGCGAGGCTTCCAGGTCGCTTTCCGAAGCACCGCGGTGCTCGATGCCTTCCTTGAGCGCCTTCTCCAGGTGCAGACCGGCTGCACGACCGAAGACCACTAGGTCCAGCAGCGAGTTGCCACCCAGACGGTTGGCACCGTGCACGGACACGCAGGCCACTTCGCCCACGGCGAACAGGCCTTCGATGATCTTGTCGTTGCCGTTGGCGTCCTGAGTAATGGCCTGGCCATGAATGTTGGTGGCGATGCCGCCCATCATATAGTGGCAGGTGGGGATCACGGGCACCGGTGCGACGACCGGATCGACGTGGGCGAAGGTCTTGGACAGTTCGCAGATGCCGGGCAGACGGCTGTGCAGCACGTCTTCACCCAGGTGGTCCAGCTTCAGCAGCACGTGGTCGCCGTCCGGACCGCAACCGTTGCCGGCCAGCACTTCCTTGACCATGGAACGGGCGACCACGTCGCGGCCGGCCAGGTCCTTGGCGTTGGGCGCATAGCGCTCCATGAAGCGTTCGCCGTGCTTGTTGATCAGGTAGCCACCCTCACCGCGGCAACCCTCGGTGACCAGTACCCCGGCGCCGGCGATGCCGGTTGGGTGGAACTGCCACATCTCGATGTCCTGCACCGGCACGCCGGCGCGCAGCGCCATGCCGACACCGTCACCGGTATTGATCAGGGCGTTGGTGGTAGAGGCATAGATACGACCTGCACCGCCGGTGGCCAGCACGGTGGCCTTGGACTTGACGTAGACGGTCTCGCCGGTCTCGATGCAGATGGCGATGACGCCTACCACGACGCCGTCCTGGTTCTTCACCAGATCCACGGCGTACCACTCGTTGAGGAATACCGTGTTGTTCTTCAGGTTGCCCTGATAGAGGGTGTGCAGCAGGGCGTGACCGGTACGGTCGGCCGCGGCGCAGGTACGCGCGGCCTGGCCGCCCTTGCCATAGTCCTTGGACTGACCGCCGAAGGGACGCTGATAGATGCGGCCCTGCTCGGTGCGGGAGAACGGCAGACCCATGTGCTCGAGTTCGAAGACCGCTTCCGGGCCTACGGAGCACATGTATTCGATGGCGTCCTGGTCACCGATGTAGTCCGACCCCTTGACGGTGTCGTACATGTGCCAGCGCCAGTCGTCGTTCGGGTCGGCCGAGGCGATGGCGCAGGTGATGCCGCCCTGGGCGGACACGGTGTGGGAACGGGTCGGGAAGACCTTGGTGATCACCGCGGTCTTGTGACCGGACTGGGCCAGTTGCAGCGCAGCGCGCATACCGGCGCCGCCGCCACCTACGATGATGGCATCAAACGAAATATGACGAATTGTGGACATAGATCAAACACCCCAGAAGATCTGCACGCCCCAGACGAAGAACGCGAACATCGCGAACCCGCATACCGCCTGGAAGAGGAAACGCACGGCGGTAGCACCCTTGCCGATCGCCATGGTGGTCAGGTAGTCGGTGGAGATGGTCCACATACCAACCCAGGCATGAACGCAGATGGACACCAGCGCCAGCAGGCTGAAGATGCGCATCAGGGTGTGGGAGAACAGGCCGTGCCATTGCTCGAAGGTGAGCCCTGGGTGAAGGATCAGGTAGCCGATGATAAAGAGGAAGTAGACCGCGAGGACGACTGCCGAAACCCGTTGAGCCATCCAGTCATAGAGACCGGAACGCGAAAGATTGGTGACGTTGGTTACCATACCCAAACCCCTGCCAGAATGATCAGAACTGCGGAAATGACCAGCACGAGCTGCGCACCCAGCTTGCCGCCCTGCAGGGTTTCGCCGGCGCCACCATCCATGATCAGGTGCCGAATGCCGGCGACCAGGTGGTAGAGCAATGCAGACAGCAGACCCCAGATCACGAGCTTGACCAGCGGATAGGCCAGAAAAGCTTTCACTTGGCCGAAGCCTTCCGGGCTACCCAGCGACAGGTGCAGGCCATAGAGCATGACTGCGATGCCGAGGAACAGGATGACGCCGGAGATACGGTGAAGAATCGAGGTATAAGCTGTGATAGGTAGTTTGATGGTCCTGAGATCTAGGTTTACAGGTCGTTTGCTATTCACGGCTTCTTTCACACTGAGGGCCCAATTGCGGTCGGGCTAGTTATAGGAGATTCCACATCTGCTACACGCTTCCTGTCGGAGGCGTCTCGACCGCTCGGCATCAGCTCGCCGACCCGGTACGGTCGGGCGAGAATTATAGACAGTTAGCCTACTCATGACAAACGCGGATGCCCGATTCCGACGTCGCCAGCTGATATTCAGAAGCCTGCGTGTTAATGTCTTTTCGCCGCACAATCCGCCCAGAAAGAGCCTTTAGGGTGATATTTTCGTAAATTGACTTTCAAATTTATCCCTCTATAGTGGGCGAGGCCCTGAGTGGAGGGTTTATTGATGATTTCAAAGCAAAATAAGGAGGCCTAATGGCTGACAAGAAAGCGCAGTTGATCATCTCGGGAGCGGATCCGGTTGACCTGCCCGTTATGTCCGGCACCCTTGGCCCGGACGTGATCGATGTTCGCAACCTCACCTCCACTGGTGTGTTCACCTTCGACCCGGGCTTCATGTCCACCGCCTCGTGCGAGTCCAAGATCACCTATATCGATGGTGACAAGGGCATCCTGCTGCACCGCGGCTACCCGATCGAGCAATTGGCGGAGAAATCCGACTACCTCGAGACCTGTTACCTGCTGCTCAAGGGTGAATTGCCGAACGCGCAAGAGAAGGCGCAGTTCGTGGACACCATCAAGAACCACACCATGGTTCACGAGCAATTGAAGAACTTCTTCAACGGCTTCCGTCGCGATGCGCACCCCATGGCCATCATGTGCGGCGTAGTCGGCGCCCTGTCGGCCTTCTACCACGACTCCCTGGACATCACCGATCCGCAGCACCGCGAGATTTCGGCGATGCGCCTGATCGCCAAGATGCCGACCCTGGCAGCCATGGTGCACAAGTACTCCATGGGTCAGCCGATGATGTATCCCCGCAATAACCTGGGATACTCGGAAAACTTCCTGCACATGATGTTCAACACCCCGTGCGAGGAGAAACCCATCAGCCCGGTGCTGGCCCGCGCCATGGATCGCATCTTCATCCTGCATGCCGACCATGAGCAGAACGCCTCCACCTCCACCGTCCGCCTTGCCGGCTCTTCCGGTGCCAACCCCTTCGCCTGTATCGCCGCCGGCATCGCCGCCCTCTGGGGTCCGGCGCACGGGGGTGCCAACGAAGCCGTACTGAAGATGCTGGACGAGATCGGCGATGTCGCGAACATCGACAAGTTCGTGGCCAAGGCCAAGGACAAGAACGATCCGTTCAAGCTGATGGGCTTCGGCCATCGCGTCTACAAGAACTTCGATCCGCGCGCCACGGTGATGAAGCAGACCTGCGACGAAGTCCTGGCCGAGCTGGGCATCAACGATCCGCAACTGGAACTGGCCATGCGCCTGGAAGAACTGGCCCGCAAGGACCCCTACTTCGTCGAGCGCAACCTCTATCCGAACGTGGACTTCTATTCCGGCATCATCCTCAAGGCGATCGGCATTCCGACCAGCATGTTCACCGTGATCTTCGCCATGGCGCGGACCGTCGGCTGGATCTCGCACTGGCAGGAAATGCTGTCCGGTCCCTACAAGATCGGCCGGCCGCGTCAGCTGTACACCGGCGTCGCCCAGCGCGACATCCCGGACGATCGCGGCTGATCGATCCGTCAGGAAGAACCCCGCCTCGGCGGGGTTTTTTGTGTCCGCAGAACCTGAACCAGGGCCGGACACAAGAAACACCAGGCATGAAAAAGCCCGCACTAGGCGGGCTTTTTTGGAGTCTGGATCAGGCGGATTACTTGGCCTGAGCTTCGACTTCGGCTTCTACGCGACGGTTGACGGCGCGACCGGCTTCGGTGGCGTTGTCAGCAACCGGGCGGGATTCACCGTAACCAACAGCGTTCACGCGGCTGCCCTGCACGCCGTACTGGTTGACCAGGACGTTACGCACGGCATTGGCACGACGCTCGGACAGCTTCTGGTTGTAGGCGTCGGTGCCGACGGAGTCGGTGTGGCCTTCAACGGTGGTCGAGGTCTGCGGGTACTGCTGCATGAAGTCAGCCAGGTTCTTGATGTCGGCGTAGCTGTTGGGCTTGACCACGGCCTTGTCGAAATCGAACTTCACGTCCAGCTCGACGCGAACGGTTTCGGCGGCAGCCGGGCAGCCGGTAGCGTCAACGGTGACGTTAGCCGGGGTGTTCGGGCACTTGTCGACGTTGTCGCAAACGCCGTCGTTGTCGGAATCGGTGCAGACGTCAGCAACGGGGGCCGGAGCCGGAGCCGGAGCGACTTCTTTCTTGGTGGAACCACCGAAGTTCAGACCAACACCTACAGCAGCGCTCCACTCGGTGTCGCCGTAGTCGATGTTGTAGTTGGCTTGTACGCCGGTACGGGCATACAGGTTCTCGGTGAAGTAGTACTTCAGGCCGGCACCCAGGTTGGCGTAGGTGGAGTGATCACGACCACCTTCGTTGATGTCGCGGTTGCTGATGGACTGGTGAGCGAAGCCACCGGATACGTACGGACGCAGGCCGACGCCGGGCTGACCGAAGTGGTAGTAGGCGTCCAGAGCAGCCAGGCTGCCCTTGATGTTCTTGTGGCCCAGGTCGTGGTCGCCACGGGCGTTGTGGTACTCGCCGTAGGACAACGCCAGCTCAACGTCGTCGGTCAGGAAGTAGCCAACGGAACCGCCGTACAGGTCAGCGTTGGTCATGTTGCGCTGGCTGTCGGTGAACAGACGGCTGCCGAACAGCTCGGTCTCGACGGCGCCTTGACCTTGTGCCAGGGCGCTCAGCGAGGCGCTTGCCAGCAGGGAGCCGATCACGACGCCCAAGGTGCTCTTCAGTTTCATCCTTTGTATCCCCATTTTAGTGGTACTAATTCCGGCAATCTCCGGAGGCTTCGACAACAAGTTTTCGTGAAGTTCAAAAACTTACGGCTGACACATCCGGTCAGCCCTCAACTTCAGCTGCGAACTTGTCACGCAGTTTGTCGAGTGCCCGCTTGTACCGCATCTTGGTGGCGCTGAGGCCCATGTGCATGATGTCGGCGATCTCCTGGAACTCCAGCTCTGCGACGAAGCGCAGCACCAGGATCTCCCGATCGACCTGACCCACATGGACCAGCCAGCGATCCATCCCTCCCTTTTCTTCCAGCTTCGGCGCCCTTTCCTCGGAGGCTTCCTCCATCGGATCCAGACTTAATGCCTCCACCAGCCGCCGCTTGCGGCGTTCCTTGCGGTACTGAGTGATGCACTCGTTGTAGGTGATGCTGTACAGCCAGGTCTTGAATTTCGATTTCCCCTCGAAATTCTTCAAACCGTAAAGCACCTTCAGCATGATCTCCTGGCAGACATCGTCTGCGTCCCGGTCGTTCCCCAGGTAGCGGGCACAGACGTTGAACAGGGTGCGCTGGTAACGGCGCATCAGTTCTTCGTAGGCTCGCGTCACGTGGAAGAGTTCACCATGCGCGCGCTGGACCAGCTCTTCGTCACTGAGCGTGGTCGGGTCGTAGGCATGAGGGGCGGGCTTGTTCAAGACGGAGTTGGCTACCAAAAAGTGGCGGGCATGATAGCCATCTCCGCGTCGCCTGTCAGCGGCTGCGCACCTGGGCCTCCAGCAATAGACGGTTCGGAACCGAAACGATATCGCCCTCTTCGGTCATGATGAGAGTCTTGGCGGTGCCGATCTCCTCGATCTCGCCTTCGACGTCCGCCAGGGTCACCCACTGGCCGACTTCATAGAGTTCGCGCACATAGATGCCGGCCAGGATCTGCGACACCAGCCCACGGCTGCCGAGCCCCAGGGCCAGGGCCGCCGCCAGGGCGAAGGCGGTGAGCACGATCGCGATGACCAGGTTCAGCAGTTCGGTCTTGATCTCCAGCTGACCGACCGCGACCGAGATCGAAATGATGATGACCAGTCCCTGGGCCAGGCGCCCCAGGCCGGCCGCGTAATCCAGGCCGACGCCTTCGGCGGCGCCATGCACCAGACCGCTGACCAGTTGCGCCAGCAGCACGCCAACGATGAGCACCAGGGCGGCGCCAAAGATCTTGGGCACATAGAGCGCCATGACGTCCAGGGTCGAGGACACGCGCTGCAGACCCAGGGACTCGGCGGCCGAGACCAGGAACACCAGCAGGACGAACCAGTAGACGATCCGGCCGATCAGGGTGGTGACCGGCATGCGGATGCCGATCTTGGCCAGTTGCTTGGTCACCCCGGCTCCGGCGAGGACGCGATCCAGGCCGAGCTTGGCGAGTACCTTCGACAGCACGGTGTCGAGAATCTTGGCGACGGCGAAGCCGGCGAGGATCACCACAAGGGCGCCGAAGACGTTGGGAATGAAGCCGGCCACCTTGCTCCACAGGGTGGTCATGGCGGACAGCAGACTCTGGGTCCAGATATCGAATTCCATCTACTTCAGGATCTCCGGGAGAGATTCGCGACGCGCGGTACGGCGCGTGCGCGGCTTCAGGTGAGGGGCACCGTTGCCCAGTGCCAGCAGCAGCGCCGAGGCCCAGTGCCGCCCGATCAGATCGAACAGTGCACCTGCGCCAACCTGACGGTTGGCGGTCTTGAGCACGCGATGCAAGCGGGCCTGGTCGTCGCCCTCCTCGTCCTGAGCATTGGCCGGGGTATTGAGGAGCGCCTTGAGGGACGCTTCGAAGGGATCGTGCATAAGCACCTCGCTGGTCGTTTCCTCTTGACGCAGCGAGGTGGGGACGGGTCACAGCCAGCGCAGTCGACGGAACAGCCAGACCTGGAAGACCGCCACCGCGCCGATCACCAGGCAGGCGGCCACGAAGCCGAAGGCGGATGACGAACCCGGCATGCCGCCCATGTTCATCCCGAGCAGACCGGTGATGAAGCTGATGGGCAGGAAGAAGCCGGTGATGATGGCCAACAGATAGAGGGTGCGATTGGTCTTGTCGGTGGTCGCCCGCTGCTCGGCGTCCTGCAGCAGCGCGACCCGCTCGCGCATCACCTCGAGTTCTTCCAGGTTGCGCACCAGGCTGTTGTGCAATTCGCTCCAGTAGCCCTGGCTGGCCGCCTCGACGAACCAGGCGGGCTTGCCGCGGGCGAGATCGCCATAGATGTCACGCTGCGGAGCCAGGTACCGGCGCAGCCCGGTCGCGCGGCGCCGGAGGGTCAGCACCTGGGCGTGATCGGGCAGGCCGCCCTCGTCCTGGTCGACCTGTTCCTCGAGGCCGTCGAGCTGATCGGAGAGACCACGTACCAGGTCGTCGACCCGACTGGTCATGTAGCTGGCGAGGTAGAGCACCAGGTCTTCGGCACTCTGGGCACCGATGCCCGCCTCCAGGTCTTCCTGGACCTCGGCAGCGGCCTTCATGGGTCGCATGCGCAGGGAGATCACCCGGCGTTTGTCGACGAAGACCCGCAGCGACACCATGTCCTCGGGCACGGCGCCGGGATTCAGATTCACCCCGCGCAGGAACAGCAGCAGGCTGTCGTCGGGCTGATTGACCAGGCGCGGGCGGGTCGCCTCTTCCAGCAGCAGGTCACAGGCGAATTCGCTCAGGCCGCTGGATTGGCGGAGCCAGGCCTGAGCTTCGGGGACGCTACGGTCCCAGTGCAGCCAGAGCACCTCGCTCGGGCTCGGCTCCACCTCCGCCAGCTCGCGACGACTCAGGCGTCGTCCGCCACCGCGACCATCGAGGAGATAGCCATAGATGAGGCCTTGTTCCACATCGCTGTCGTACTGCTGCATCTGGGGTCTCTTGCAGGGATCGCGACCACGGTGGCCAGGCGATCCGGCGAAGGTGGCCCGAGACAGGGCGCAGGCGCTACCTTCGTGGGGAATGAGAGGGATTAATCCTGGAAAGGATCACCCCGCCGCTGGCCGGCGGGGCGATCCCTGGCCTCAGGCGTTGCCTTCGGCCAGGAAGAACCAGGTGTCGAGCACGGAGTCGGGGTTGAGCGAGACGCTCTCGATGCCCTGTTCCATCAGCCACTTGGCCAGATCCGGATGATCCGAAGGACCCTGGCCGCAGATGCCGATGTACTTGCCGGCCCGGTTGCAGGCGGCGATGGCATTGGCAAGCAGCTTCTTGACCGCCGGATTACGCTCGTCGAACAGGTGGGCGATGATGCCGGAGTCGCGATCCAGGCCCAGGGTGAGCTGGGTCAGGTCGTTGGAGCCGATGGAGAAGCCGTCGAAGTGCTCGAGGAATTCGTCCGCCAGCAGGGCGTTGGAGGGCAGTTCGCACATCATGATCACGCGCAGGTCGTTCTCGCCGCGCTTGAGACCGTTCTCGCCAAGCAGCTCGACCACCCGCGCCGCCTCGTCCAGGGTGCGCACGAAGGGCACCATGAGCTCGACGTTGGTCAGGCCCATCTCCTCGCGCACCTTTTTCATGGCGCGGCATTCCAGCTCGAAGCAGTCGCGGAAGTTCTCGCTGATGTAGCGGGAAGCGCCGCGGAAGCCCAGCATGGGGTTCTCTTCCTCGGGTTCGTAGAGCTTGCCGCCGATGAGGTTGGCGTATTCGTTGGACTTGAAGTCCGACAGGCGCACGATGACCTTTTTCGGCCAGAAGGCGGCGGCCAGGGTGGAGACCCCCTCCACCAGCTTCTCGACATAGAAGCCGACCGGATCCGAGTAGCCGGCGATGCGCTTGTCGACGCTCTCCTTAACCTCGAAGGGCAGGCTGTCGTAGTTGAGCAGCGCCTTGGGGTGCACGCCGATCATGCGGTTGATGATGAATTCCAGGCGCGCCAGACCCACGCCGGCGTTGGGCAGCTGGGCGAAGTCGAAGGCACGATCGGGGTTGCCGACGTTCATCATGATCTTGAACGGCAGCTCGGGCATGGCATCCACCGAGCTCTGGCGGATGTCGAAGTCCAGCTCGCCTTCGTAGATCAGGCCGGTGTCGCCCTCGGCGCAGGAGACGGTGACGGTCTGGCCATCCTTGAGCAGGCTGGTGGCGTTGCCGCAGCCGACCACCGCCGGAATGCCCAGCTCGCGGGCGATGATGGCGGCGTGGCAGGTACGACCGCCGCGGTTGGTGACGATGGCGCTGGCGCGCTTCATCACCGGCTCCCAGTCGGGATCGGTCATGTCGGAGACCAGGACGTCACCGGGCTGGACGCGATCCATCTCGCTGACGTCGCGGATGATCTTGACCTTGCCGGCGCCGATGCGCTGGCCGATGGCGCGGCCTTCCACCAGCACCTGGCCCTTGTCCTTGAGCAGGTAGCGCTCCATGACGGTGGCGCTGGCGCGGCTCTTCACGGTCTCGGGACGGGCCTGGACGATGTAGAGCTTGCCGTCGTCACCGTCCTTGGCCCACTCGATGTCCATCGGGCGACCATAGTGGCGCTCGATGATCAGCGCCTGCTTGGCCAGTTCGGTGACCTCGGCGTCGGTGATGGAGAAACGCGCGCGATCCGCCGGCTCGACATCGACGGTGCGCACGGAGCGACCGGCCTTGGCTTCTTCGCCATAGACCATCTTGATGGCCTTGCTGCCCAGATTGCGCCTGAGGATGGCCGGGCGACCGGCTTCCAGGGTGGGCTTGTGAACATAGAATTCGTCCGGGTTGACCGCGCCCTGCACCACGGTCTCGCCGAGACCGTAGGCGGCGGTGACGAAGACCGCGTCGCGGAAGCCGGATTCGGTGTCCAGGGTAAAGAGCACGCCGGCGGCGCCGGTCTCGGAACGCACCATGCGCTGCACGCCGGCGGACAGGGCGACCAGCTTGTGATCGAAGCCCTGGTGGACGCGGTAGGCGATGGCGCGGTCATTGAAGAGGGAGGCGAAGACTTCCTTGGCAGCGCGAATGACGTTGTCGACGCCGCGGATGTTGAGGAAGGTTTCCTGCTGGCCGGCAAAGGAGGCATCCGGCAGGTCTTCGGCGGTCGCCGAGGAGCGCACGGCCACGGCGAGATTGGGGTTGCCCGCCGAGATCTCGGCGAAGGCCCGGCGGATCTCGGCGTCCAGGCGCTCGGGGAAAGGCGCGTCCATGACCCACTGGCGGATCTGGGCGCCGGTCTTGGCCAGGGCGACGACGTCGTCGACATCCAGCGCGTCGAGGGCCGCGTGAATGCGATCGTTCAGGCCGCTCTGCTCGAGGAAGTCGCGATAGGCCTGGGCCGTGGTGGCGAACCCGCCGGGTACGGAGACGCCCGCGCCGGCCAGGTTGGCGATCATCTCGCCGAGGGATGCGTTCTTGCCGCCCACGCGCTCGACGTCGTGCACGCCAAGCTGTTCCAGTGAAATTACATACTCGTCCAAGGTCTTCTCTCCATCTTGTGTCTTTGTGGGAAAGCAGTACGCCTCGGCGCTCGCCCCATGGACAGTGGACGGCGGTGGGTTACAGTGCAGCGATCCCTGCCCCGTACGCCACCAGGACGTCCCTCCATGCAACGAACCGCCTTTTTCATTTCCGACGGTACCGGCATCACGGCCGAAACCCTCGGTCAGAGCCTCCTGGCCCAGTTCGGGGACATCACCTTCAGAAAGGTCACCCGCCCCTACGTGGATACGCTGGACAAGGCCAGGGCGATGGTACAGCAGATCAATGCCGCCGCCGTCCAGGACGGTGCGCGACCCATCATCTTCGATACCATCGTCAACCGTGACATCCGGGCCATTCTGGACCAGTCGAACGGGTTCATGATCGACATCTTCTCCACGTTTTTATCCCCGCTCGAAAGGGAACTTTCCGCCGAATCTTCGTATTCGGTAGGGAAGTCACATTCGATCATGCACAATAGTCACTACATGGAGCGGATCGAGGCCGTCAATTTCGCACTCGAAAACGACGACGGCGCCCGCACGACCCACTATGCGCAGGCCGATCTGATCCTGGTCGGGGTCTCGCGCTGCGGCAAGACGCCGACCTGCCTCTATATGGCGCTGCAATACGGCATCCGCGCGGCGAACTATCCGCTGACCGAAGAGGACATGGAGCGCCTGCAGCTGCCCGCCTCGCTGAAGACCTACAAGGACAAACTGTTCGGCCTGACCATCGATGCCGAGCGGCTGGCGGCGATCCGTCACGAGCGTCGGCCCAACAGTCGCTATGCGAGCTTCGCCCAGTGCGAATTCGAACTGCGCGAGGTGGAGAGTCTGTTCCGTCGCGAGAACATCTCCTTCATCAACACCACGCATTTTTCCGTGGAGGAAATCTCGGCGAAGATTCTGGTGGAGAAAGGCGTGGAAAGACGGTTTAAATAGTCGACCACCCCTCCTCTTCGGCGCCCGTGCGGCGCACCAGGCGACCGCCATGAACCTCGTCGATGCCCTGCTGTTCTTTCCGGTCGCCCTGCTCATCGCCCTGACCCCCGGCCCCAACAACTTCTGCTCGCTCGGCAACGGCATCCGCCATGGCGCGGTGACGGCGGGACTGGCGGCCCTGGGGCGCGACGTGGCCTTCGTGATCTTCCTGGTGATTTCGGCGGTGGGCCTGGGCGCCATGCTGCTGGCTTCGGAGACGGCCTTCACCATCATCAAGTGGATCGGCGCGCTCTACCTGCTCTACCTGGGCGTGAAGAGCTGGCGCAGCCGGGCCTTCGACGGCCTGGACCTGGCCGAGAGCGGCGCGGCGCAACCGCGGGCGCTGCACCGGCTGATGCTGCAGGAATTCCTCATCGGCATCAGCAATCCCAAGGCGATCCTGCTGTTCGCCGCGGTCTTTCCGCAGTTCATCGATCCCACTCAGCCGACGACCCAACAATTCGTCTACCTGGGCGGCACCCATCTGTTCGCGGAGCTGGTCGCGGCCGTGATCTATGGCCTATTCGGCCGCCAGATCCGCCGCTTCATCCGCGGACCCCGTGGGGTGCGCCGCCTCAATCAGGCCACCGGGGCCTTCTTTGCCGGCGCAGGCGGTCTGTTGCTGACCGCCCACCGCTGATTCAGGACGACACCAGACCGGACTGGGCGGCGCCCAGCTTGGCCAGGGCCGCTTCGATCGCCGCCCAGGGCTGTTCCCTGGGCGCTAGCGACGTGTCCATCCCGGCCTGGTGTGCGGTTCGCACCAGGGTGTTGAATTCGGCCGTCAGTGCCGCGGCCTGGGCCGTGTCGACAGCTCCGGAAAAGGCCGCGGGCGACAGCCAGAGGCGTTCCTGCAGGCGCTCGCCGACCTGACGGGCGAATTGCAGCCGCCGCTGCTGACCGATCGGCCCGGCTTTGGTGTCTTCCACCAGACCCAGCGACAGCGTCTTGTAGGCCGGCAGCCGATCGAGCAGCCCCTGCTGGGCCTGGACCGACCGCGGCCAGTCGACATGCAGCCCCTCTACCGGCAGACCGGCAGCCAGCCCCAGGTTGTCGAGCAACTCGCCCTGACGCACACCCAGCAGCTTCTTCAGCGGTTCGCGTTGCAGCAGGTTGTAGGCCCTCTCGAAGGCGGTGCGCCAGGCCAGCGGCAGTTCCAGCGTCAGCAAAGGCTCATCGAGCTGGACCCATTCCACGCCCTGGGCGGCCAACCGCGCGAATATCTCGCCATAGACCGGTAGCAGCGCTTCCAGCAATTCGAGGCGGTCGAAGGCCGGATCGAGCGAGCGACCGAGCCATAGATAGCTCAGGGGTCCGAGGATCACCGGCTTGGCCACCAGACCGAGCGCCTGGGCCTCGGCGACCTCGTCGAACAACTGCTCCCAGCCGATGGCAAAGGACTGGTCCGAGGTGAATACCGGGACCTGACAGGGACCGGCGAATAGATGATCGTCTGCCGCCTCAGTGCGAGCGGCGGCGCCGACCAGATACGAATGCGCCAGAACCCGATCGCCCCAGCCGAAGTCGCCTACCGCGAGCCACTCACAACCCGCGGCCTGCTGGGCGCGCCAAGCCTGCTGACGCTGCTGGCGCCCCTGGGCGATCAGGGCGGTCCGGTCGCAATCGTCGAGAGACGCCAGCGTCGCCAGGGACGCGTCACCCTGTTGCGCGCGCCGCGCGGAACCCTGGGAATGAATCTTGACCATTGCACACCTCCACCTGACAGGATGGAGATTGTCGTCGCGCATGAACCATGAAACAAACTCAGGTTTCTTGTGATGAACTCAAGTTTCTCTCATACACCGCGATCAGGGTTTGAAGCGCGCCATGCTGTAGGCGTTGACGAACACCCCATCGCGCAGGGCATAGCGACGCAGCAGCCCTTCCTCTTCGAAACCCAGCTTGCGATAGAGCGCCATGGCTGGCTCGTTGTCGCTGAAGACGGTCAACTCGACCCGATGCAGATTCATCCAGTTGTCGGCGAGGTCGAGCAGGGCCGTCAGCAGCTGGGTGCCTATGCCCTGCCCCTGGAAATCCCGGGCCACGCCCATGCCAAGGGCGCCACAGTGCTGGCGGCGAATGCGTTGCTGCTGTTCGAGACTGGCGCTGCCCACCACCCGCCCCTGCTGCAGGGCGACCAGTCCTATCCGCCCTTCGCGTTCGCCGCTCAGACGCTGCCGCCATTGTTCGGCGCTCTGATAGGGTAGCTGCAGCACCTGCCGCGCCACGGCCGGATCGCCATAGAGGGCAGCGAGGCCCTCGGCATGGCGGTCGGCATAGCGTTCCAGGTGGACGGTGGAACTGGACATGGGCGGCACTCCTTGGCGGAAGTCCGCAGCTTCGCCCAGGTCCGGGGGTCCGGACAAGGGCGAAGCGCAGGCGTCACGCGCCGGTCACAGCGTCCACTTCAGGCTGAGCATGACATTGCGGGGATCGCCGTAGGTGCCACTCCCGGTACCTGTCGGGATGCCCTGCCAGTATTTCTCATCGAAGATGTTGTTGAAGTTGACCCGGCCATCCCAATGCTCGTTGAAGCGGTAGCCGGCCATCAGCCCCACCAGGGCATAGCTATCCTGCTTGGCTTCGCCGGTACCGACGCGCTGGAAGGTCTCGCTTTGGGCCTGCAGATCGCCACCGATACGCCAGTTGCTCAGGCTACCCGTGAGTTGATAACTGGTGGCGGCCTTGAACAGGTGCTTGGGCTGCTCGGGCGCGAAGCGGCGATCCTCGTAGGTGACATCCTTGGTGTATTGGCTAAGCACCAGGGTATAGGCCGCAGACGCCTGCCAGTTTGGCGTCAGTTGGCCGGAGATTTCCGCGTCGATACCGCGACTGCGGACCTCGCCCGCCGCGCTGTAGCAGCTCTGGGCGGGATAGCCAGGGCAGAAGGTGGCCTGGTTGGCTGGCAGGTAGGCACGATTCTCCTGAATGGTGTCGAACAGCGCCACGGACGCGTTAAGCGCGCCATCGAAATAGGCGCCCTTGAGACCGATCTCGTAGCTTTTGCCAGTCATGGGCTCCAGGACCGAAC
The DNA here is from genome assembly GCF_000730625.1 of Pseudomonas oryzihabitans NBRC 102199. Lineage (GTDB taxonomy): Bacteria > Pseudomonadota > Gammaproteobacteria > Pseudomonadales > Pseudomonadaceae > Chryseomonas > Chryseomonas oryzihabitans. Next base: position 208,501 of record NZ_BBIT01000009.1, read on the forward strand.
CTCCGGAGTTCTGCTCGCTTTGCGGCTTGAAGATCTCGGTATAGCTGGCATAGACCGAATAGGTGTCGTTCAGGTCGTAGATGATGCCGGCATAGGGCGTGACTTCGCGGGTGGCCTTGTAGTCGTTGTCGCTGTAAAGGTTGTCGAAGTCATACCAGCTGACTCGTCCCCCGACGATGACGTGCAGCGGATCTATGGGGTTGAAGCGCGCCGCCGCGTAGATCGCCTCTTCGGTCGTGGTGTTCTTGCTGGCATAGGGCGTCAGCGTGTCCTTGGCCGGTTTGGGGATGCTGCTGGGACGGAAGTTGTAGATGTCCACCGGAGTGGCACCGGAATAGCCGCCACGCTGATAGAACTTATCCTGCCGCCGACTGATCCCGGCCATCAGTTCGTGCTCGCGACCCATCAACTGGAAGGGACCACTGACCGAGGCATCGATGTTGAGCTGATCGGAATCGGTGCGATAGGCGCCGGAAGCGGTACCAAAGTCACTGACCGAACTGTAGCTGAAGTCCGCGGCCGTCGACGTCAGGTAGTTGGAGTAGGTATCGGAATTGGCCCAGACCTGCTGCGCCGCCAGCTTGGCCTTCCAGCCGTTGTCGAAGGTGTGGGTGATGTCGGAGAACAGGGTGTAGTTGTCCTGATCCCAGTAGGCCCAGTCGCCGCTCAGGAAGGTGGAACGCGACAGGTGCAGGTTTTCGCCGTTGGGACCGCTGGGCAGGCTGCCCCAATCGGAGGTCTTGTCTTCACGCTGCTTGGACGCGCCGATGGTCCAGGTGGTGGCGTCGCTGAGATCCGCTTCGAGGACGCCATAGAAGGTCTGGCGCTTGCGCTCGCGCACGTCCTGGAAGCTGTTGCCGTCTTCGTAGGCGGCCACGGCGCGACCGCGCAGGGTGCCGGCTTCGTTGAGCTTGTTGGAGGCGTCGACCTCGGTACGGTAGCGGTCCCAGCTGCCGGCGCTGGTGGTGACGCTGACCTGAGGGAAGGCGGTCGGGCGCTTGCGAACCAGATTGAGGGTGGCCGAAGGATCGCCGGCGCCGGTCATCAGGCCGGTGGCGCCACGCACCACTTCCACCCGGTCGTAGATGGACAGGTCGGCCGAGGACAGACTGTCGAGGGTGAAGGTCCCGGCCGTGGTGGGTAGGCCGTCGTACATGACGTTGTCGATGCGGAAGCCGCGGGAGAGGAATTCCTGACGATCACCCCCGAATTTGCGTAGCGTCACGCCCGGGGCGTAGCGGACCACATCGTTGAGATCTGTCATGCCCTGGTCTTCCATGCGCTGCCGGGTGATGACGCTCACCGACTGGGGCGTTTCGCGGATGGACAGCGGCAAGCCGGTGGAGGTGCTCATGGCGCCGGTGGTGTAGGAGCGGGTCCCTTCGGTGGTCGTCCGGCCCGTCAGGGAGCCATCGTCCGCGCTGATGGTGGTGGCATCCAGGGCCACGCTGCCGGCCGCCGCCTGGGTAGCCACCGGGGCAACGGTCGCGACCGAGCCGCTGACCGAGGCCGCCAGGCCGCTGCCCGCCAGCAGACGTTGCAGGGCGACATCCGGCTCCATCCGCCCCGCCAGTGCCGGCGCCCGCTTGCCCACCAGGGCGGCGGGATCGTAGTTCACCTGCAGGCCGCTGGCGCGCGCGAAGCTCTGCAAGGCATCGGCCAGCGGCTGCGCCGGTTGCGACAGCGCCACGGGAGCGGCCTGGGCGAGGGTCGCCACGCCCAGGGAAACGGAAAGCGCGATGAGGCGAAGGGAGAAGAGCTGCATGTCGTTGGTCGTCCTCTAGGGAAACACCGACCCGTCCGTACCCCACGTAAGGACTCGCTGGAGATTTTCCAGGGACCGGTATCCGATGCCGTCTTGCGCGGCGGAACGCAGGCTATGCAACCTGGATGCATCTGTAAATGCAAATTAATATCATAAGCGACCGCAAGTCGATGACTGTACTGCCCGAAGCTGTCAAGGACGGGGATTTCCAGACATCAGCCTTCCATCGCTCTGATTCGGCAATTTTCGAGGGAATGTTTCAAGAAATGAGCGGCTGCCCTCCCCGCCTTGTGCAGCGGTAGGCAAACCAGCCGGATGACGAGCTGGATGCCGGCGAGAGGGAGAAGGCACCAGGAATCGAGGAGCGAGGCGGCAGGAAGGGGGACGGATTCAAACCAGACGCCGGGTCCCTCCCACCCCTTCATCGTGAAAGCGCTGGGCGATGGCGCAGATCTGCGGTTCGATGGCCAGGAAGGCATCGAGCACCAGGGGATCGAAGGTGCTGCCGCGCATCTCGCGCATCATCTGCAGCGAGTCTTCGTGGCTGAACGGCTCCTTGTAGCAGCGCCGGCTGATCAGGGCGTCGTAGATATCGGCCACCGCCATGATCCGCCCCGCCAGCGGGATATCGGTACCGGACAGTCCGTTGGGATAGCCGCTGCCATCCCACTTCTCGTGGTGGGTGCTGGCGATCTCGGCGGCCAGGGCGAGGAAGTTGTCATCCTCCAGGTGGCTGGCGGTGCTGAGGATGATCTGCCGACCGAATTCGGCATGCCGCTGCATCACCTGCATCTCCTCCGGCGTCAGCCGCCCGGGCTTGAGCAGGATGGCATCCGGCACCCCGACCTTGCCGATGTCGTGCAGGGGCGCGGACAGGAACAGCAGCTTGATGTAGTCCGGCGTGAGCAATTCCGGCGCCTGGCCGGCACGGCGCAGCTCCTCGGCGATGGCGCGAACATAGTGCTGGGTGCGCTTGATATGGGCGCCGGTCTCGGGATCCCGGGTTTCGGCCACCGCCGCCATGGACTCGATGGTGACCTGGCGCGAGCGTTCCAGTTGCCGGCGCCAGCGCTCTTCGTGCTGGCGCGCCAGCACGATCCGCGTGACCAGCGCCAGGGCCGTGAGCAGCCCTACCAGCACCAGGGGTGCGGCCAGCGGCAGGAAGATGTCATGGCGAACGAACAGCCAGGCGCCCAGCAGCTGCGGCAGGACGATCGACGCCGCCGCCAGGAGGACGAAGCGCCGCTGGCTGCGGTTGAAGAAGAAGCCGGCTGACAGCAGCAGGCCGCCCAGCAGGCACAACGCCATTTGCAGCACACCGGAGAATTGCGGGACCCGTACCAGGGCATCGTCCAGCAGGTCCTGGGTCAGGGCCGCCTGCAGCCTGACGCCGGAAAAGGTCTGTCCCAGCGCCGTGGCGTGCAGGTCGTTGAAGCCTGCGGCCGAGACGCCGACGAAGACCACCTTGCCCTTGAGCGTGGCCGGTGCCACCGCGCCGCTGAGCACCGCCAGGGCCGAGACCTCCGGATAGTGTTCGGCGGCGCTGTGCAGCCGCAGCAGCGCCTGGCCTTCGCGATCAAGCGGCAGGCGGTGCTCGCCAAGCCGCAGTATCGGACCCGCCAGGCTGGTCTCCACCACGCCCTCGTTCAGCCCCAGGGCGCGCAGGGTGGCGGCCAGTGCCAGACTCGGATGGATGATGCCCTGATAGCTGAGCAGCAGCGGCACGCGCCGCAGGATGCCGTCGCTGTCGCGCTGGCTGTTGATGAAGCCGCTGAAGCGCGTCTGGCTGGCGATGGGGGCCACACTGTCCAGCGCGCCGCTGGCCTTGGGCAGCCTGAGGGCGTCAAGGGCGCCGCTGAAGCCCACCCCTGGCCGCAGCGCGGCAGCGACGGGTTGCTGCAGATCGAGGAAAAAGAAATGGGCGCCGACGGCGCCCGTCTGCCCCATGACGTAACCGAGATAGCCGTCGTTGTCCTGCAACTCCGGCGGCACACCGGAAAAGCTCAGGTGCATGCCGAAGTCGTCCTGGAAACTCCGTTGCAGGGCCTTGAGCGAGGTACGGTCCGGCTCACTGAACAGGACGTCCACGGCGATCGCCGCCGGCTCGGCCTCGGCGATCCGGGAAAGCAGCTGGGCAACCCGATAGCGCGGCCAGGGCCACTGCCCCAGCGCCGCCAGGCTGGCCTCGTCGATGCTGACCACCTGGACGTCGCGGGCGTCCTCGTTGCTGGCCGCCAGCCGGCTGAGCTGGTCGTAGGCCAGGCGATCGAGGTACTGCAGTGGCGTCCATTGCAACAGCGCGGCGAGGCCGAAGGCCAGCGACAGGCCAAGGCTGACCAGGAACATCCAGGGCGCGCGCCGGCGCAGCAGGGTCGCAACGGAGTTCATGCCCGCGACCCTAGAGAATCAGGACTTCGACACGCCGATTGCGCGGCTCGGATTTACCGGGACGGGTCGGTACCAGGGGCACGGTATCGCCGAAGAATTCGATGTTGATGCGCAACTTGGGATCGAGTCGCTGCAGCAGACCAGCCACCTTGCGGGCACGCTGCCCCGAGAGGTCGAGGTTGTAGGAAGGCGCACCCGAGCCGTCCGCATGGCCGAATACCGAAATCTCGGTGGGGATGCGCTGCCGTGCCGTTTCTAGCACCTCGGGCAGCAGCGCCTTGGACTGCGGCGTGAGCTCCATGCTGTCGGAGAGGAAATTGAGGATGAAGGTCTTGGGCGGCGACGGCTGCGCCGCCAGCACCTGTCGATGCTGCTGCTCGAAGAGGGGTTGGGCCACCGCCTGGGCCGCGGTCGGTGCCTGCCCCGGGCCGGCCACCGTGACCTCGGCGAACCCCTGGTCGATGGCCTGGCGGCCCGCCGGGCTGGTCACCGAGACGGCGCCGACATGCCCATCGGCGTCGGGCATCAGGATCACCCGCGTCTGCGGTGGTGGAGGGCTGGCACAGCCGCCCAGCAGCAGCGTGGACAGCAGCACGCTCAGCAGCAGACGACCAGGGGACGCGACAGCGATCAGGGCAGTCATTGGGCCTGGACCAGGAAGCGGGTGCCGCGCACGCCTATGGTGGCGGTCGGCGTCTCGATCTTGACCGTGTCGGGTGCGACCTTGCCGATCTTGCCGGACGAATAGATGGCGGAGCCCTTGGTCAGGTACAGCGAGAAACCGTATCGACTGCTCTTGGGTTCGAAGAGATAGTCACGCAATTGCACGTCAGCGCCGTTGCCCAGGGTGAGCAGGGTACCGTCGAGAAAGACGATGGCCGCGGTGGCGTCCGGGCCGGCCTGCAGGCGATCGGCCACCTGCAGGGTGGTACCGGCCTGGGCGTCCAGGCTGGCGGTCTGGCGCAGCACCTTGACGCTGCCCGAGACGCTCTTGATCAGGGCCACGTGCTCCTCTTCCGCGGCCGTGACCTGCGGAGATCCCAGCAGCTGCAGCCCGAGCAGCGCCAATGCGAACAGTGTTGTCTTCATGCTTTCCTGGTCCCTGGATGGAAAGGCGTGGCCGTCGCTGGGGCGACGGATTGCCGGCAGGACCTCGGATGGCATCTTGAAGGGGCCTGCTGCGCAGCGGTCAGGGCTCCAGACTCGTGAACCCAATCACCTTCTACCAGATAAACAAGCCAAGCGGCACGCAAAGTAGTACGAATGGCACCTGGCCACTACCCATGCCATCACGACCCGGCGAGACGAACGGCACGGGCAGTGGTCTAGTGAGCATCTTTCCCAGGTAACCTTTTCATGCAGATCATTCTGGTGCGTCACGGCAAACCCGACCTTTCCAGCAAGGCTCGCTGCACCCCGCGGGAGATGAAGGACTGGGTCGCGCGCTACCAGAAAGCTCCGGTGCCCGCAGGCCTGGAGCCCGCGGAGACGCGGCGACTGGCCCAGGAAGCGGGCTATGTGGTGAGCAGCCCCCTGGGCCGCTGCGTGCGCTCGCTCGAGTACCTGCTGGGACGCTCCGGCAGCCCGGTCGATGACCGCTATGCCGAAGCCCATCTGCCCTATCTGGAACTGGATGCGCCGCGGCTGCCGGTCAAGGCCTGGCGCCTGTTGTTCAGATCCGCCTGGTTCCTGGGTTTCGCCGCCCACACCGAATCCATCGGCAGCTCCTCGGTGCGTGCCGGCCAGGCGGCCGATCGCCTCATCGAACTGGCCGAACGCCATGGTTCGGTGCTGCTGCTGGGGCACGGCATCATGAACGTGCTGATCGCCTGGCAGTTGCGCAAGCGTGGCTGGCGCGGGCCGCTGCATCTGCTGCTCAAGGACTACTGGAAGCCGAGTATCTATCGCAAGGAAAGGCGCTGAGTTCGATCAACGGCTCGCCTTGGCGCGGGCCTCTTCCAGCTCACGGCGGGCCTCGGCCAGCTTTCTGCTCCGCACCCGGATCTTATCGGCGTCGCCCTTGGCCTGGGCGTCGCGCAGATCCCGTTCGCGTTCGGCCACCTCGCGACTGCGGGCCTGGATGACCTCCAGCCGCTGCTGACGCAGGCCGGCATCGGTGCAGTGCGCCTGCACCGCGTCGAATGCTCGCCGCAATCCCGCCAGCCGTCCGGCATCGCCTTGCGCCTGAGCCTGGGCGATCTGCCGTTCCAGCGTCAGGCGTTTCGCCGCGCAACCCCCGTCGGCTGCAACTGCCACGCCGGGCAGCAGCAGGCTAGCCGCCACCAGCACTGCCTTGGCTCGGTTTGTCATAGGTCTTCCTCCGGGTGTTGAAATCCGCGAGCGCCTGACTCTTCCCGTTCAACCGTCCAGCGACGGTCCGACCAGGGCGGCGAGCTGGTCGTAGACCCCGGGCGCCGCCACCAGCAGCGGATTGCCATTGACCAGGCCGTCGTTGCGCAGGAAGGCGTTGTGACGACCGCCCGCCTCCCGGATCAGGACCAGGCCCGCCAGGCAGTCCCAGCCATGGATCAGGGTCTCGTAGTAGCCGATCAGCCGGCCGGCGGCGACGTAGGCGGTCATCAGCGCGCCCGAGCCATTGCGGAAAAATTGCCCGCCTTCGGCCAGCAGGCCGGTCACGAACGGCAGAAAGTGTTCCTTGCCGCGTCTGTGGGTGGTGCCCAGTCCGGTCAGGCCCTGGCGGATCTCGGTGGCCGCATGGACGCGCAGCGGCTGGTCGTTGACGAAGGCGCCGTGCCCGCGCAGGCCATGGAAGAGTTCGTCGTGATTCGGATCCATGATGGCGCCGAGCAAGGGCTCGCCCTCGTGCATCAGGCCGATGGACACGCACCAGTTGTGCAGGCCATTGAGAAAGGGCGCGGTGCCGTCGATGGGATCTATGACCCAGAGGTAGGGCGCGGAGAGGTCGGTGGCACCGCCCTCCTCGCCCAGCAGGCCATCTTCCGGAAAGCGTTCGCTCAGGCGTTGGCGGATGAGGTCCTCCAGCGTCTTGTCGGCGATGCTCACCACGTCCTGCAGGTCGCTGCCCTTGTGGTCCACCTGCAGCGCCGCGCGCCGACGATAGAAGTCGAGGCCGAGCTGCGCCGCCTCCCGGGCGATGTCCTGGACAGCGCGGTAGCGTTCAGCGATGGCGGGGGCGATGGCGGTCATGGACACTCCTGGAACGGGGAAAAGGCGCCAGGGTGCCAGTTCCGCCTGCGGAAAAGAATAGTCGCGCGCCTGGCGCATACCAGGGTTGCGGCGGACAGCTGTCAGGCTGCGGGCGCACCCTGGCCACTTTTTGCCGATGTCGGCAAAGGTCCGACTAGAGGCCCCTGGTAATGGCCGTGTCATCTGGGGAGCGCAGGCTGTCGGGTATTGGCAGTCAGGACGGCGAAATGCAGCGGCGGACCGCACCAAATCCGCGCGCGACCGTCAGAACTAGTGAGAGCTCGTTGTACCGGGAGGACGCCATGACCGCACAAACTTCGCTATTCCACGGCAATGGTCAGCTGCAGCAGTTGCGGCGACTGATTCCCAGACAGCATTTCGAATGTCTGGAACGCCACCTCGAGTTGCTGTCACGCGAATTTCCGCTGTTCGATCATCCGCCGTTGAGCATCGACTGCGCCGTCGCCGAAACCCTGGAAAACCTCGGAATCCGCGCCTTCCAGTGGCAGGGCAGTTGCAACCTGCCGCAGCGAATGGCCCTGGGCAGTGCGCTGATGGGCGAGGGATTCATGGCCCAGTCCAGCACCCCCGAATACACCCTCTATCTTAATGCACGGGGTGAAAAGGTGCTGTTGCGGCAAGAGCCCGCCGCCGGCCAGACCCTGGTCAGCCTGGTGTCGGATTGCCCGCCGCTGTTCGCCTATCTGGCGGCCAAGCACCGCGACGCGGTACCCGTCGCCTAAGTGACGCGCCATCGCCTTGTCAGTCGTGTGATCCGCTCGAAAACAGAATGACGAACAGGATCACAACTGCGCTTTAATGTCGGACTAACCGGGAACCAATTAGGCAGTGGAATGGTAAATTCGCGCTTCGGATCTACCAGGAGACCCAAGGAATGGGAATTCGTATTCTGGCCAGTGTCGTCGTGACCTTTGCCGCCCTCAATGGCGAAGCAGCCTCCCTCCCCGCGATACCCCCGCTCAAGCTGGCGGACCTCACCCTTCAGGTCCCCCTCTTGAGTACCGATGCCATCCCTACCAAAGTTGACGCCCAGCTGCGTGACAGTCGGCAGCCAGTCAATAGCGCCCGCTGGCTGAACGACCATCAGACCTTTGCTCAAGAGCAACGCTGGGTATTCTAGTCCGTTGGATTGATGTCGACGGATGGCTTCCCTTTCTTATGCTTTTTGATACCGCGCGGGGAATGAATCGCGTTTTTGCAGGTCCGTCTGGTTCTACGGGCAGCTCAACTCCTCTGCCCTTTCAACCTGCACGCGGAGCCGTCATGAAACGCCTGTCCTTTCTCCTGTTCGCCGCCCTATCGGCCTGCAGCTCGGCTCCCACCCCGCCCCCGGCCGATCCGTCGCAATTCGGCGGCCGTACCCAGGAACAGCTCCGGCAGAGTTTCGGCGCACCCCAGCGGGTCGCGCAGCTCGATCGCCTGATGGTCTACGAATACCGCAACCTGCGCGCGCCGGGCAGCGCGACGCCGGTCTATTCCTTTCTCATCGAAAACGAGCGGGTGATCGAATCCACCCCCGGAACCTTGCAGCTTTATCGCGAAGACGGTATCACCAAGGTCAAGGCGGAAAGCCTCTAGGCAGAGCCGCTGGCCATGGCGGCGGTCCCGCGCAGCCCTGCAGGGATGTGCAAAAAAATACCGATTTTGGTGTCTTCCAGCATTTGTTTCCCGGGCGGCAACGGGCTGTAATCGGTCCGTGGCTTCCGCTGCAAAGGCCGTCACAGCCGGCCGCGTGGTGGGTTACAACAACAAGAAAAGCGTCTGCTGCAGTTGCACAGGACGCGGAGTGCAAGATGAAAACAACACCAAAAGCGCTTTTATTGTCCGCTGTTACCCTCTCTGCAGGCCTGACCTTCTCGCTGGCCCTCCAGGCCGCCGAAACGGTCACCATCGCCACCGTCAACAACAGCGACATGATCCGCATGCAGCGGCTGTCCAAAACCTTCGAAGACCAGCATCCCGACATCAAGCTCAACTGGGTGGTGCTCGAAGAAAACGTGCTGCGTCAGCGGCTGACGACCGACATCGCCACCCAGGGTGGCCAGTTCGACGTCCTCACCATCGGCATGTACGAGACCGGCCTCTGGGGCGCCCAGAACTGGCTGGAGCCCATGAAGGACCTGCCCGCCAACTACGACCTGGACGACCTCTTCCCGTCGGTTCGCGAAGGCCTGTCGGTCAAGGGCACCCTCTATGCGCTGCCCTTCTATGCCGAAAGCTCCATCACCTACTACCGCAAGGATCTGTTCCAGCAGGCCGGCCTGACCATGCCCGCCCAGCCCACCTGGACCCAGATCGCCGAATTCGCCGGCAAGCTGCACCAGCCGGACAAGGACCAGTACGGTCTGTGCCTGAGAGGCAAGGCCGGCTGGGGCGAGAACATGGCCCTGGTCACCACCATGGCCAACGCCTTCGGCGCGCGCTGGTTCGACGAGAAGTGGCAACCGGAATTCACCGGTCCGGAATGGACCGCGGCGGCCAACTACTACGTCACCAACATGAAGAAGTACGGCCCGCCCGGCGCCTCCAGCAACGGCTTCAACGAAAACCTGGCGCTGTTCAACAGCGGCAAGTGCGCCATCTGGGTCGATGCCAGCGTCGCCGGCTCCTTCACCATGGACAAGAGCCAGAGCAAGGTCGCCGACAGCGTCGGCTTCGCCGGCTCGCCGCGCGAGGTCACCGACAAGGGCTCGTCCTGGCTGTATGCCTGGTCGCTGGGTATCCCCACCTCCTCCAAGCACAAGGACGCCGCCAAGACCTTCGTGACCTGGGCCACCTCCAAGGACTACGCCAAGCTGGTCGCGGACACCGACGGTATCGCCAACGTGCCGCCGGGCACCCGCAAGTCCACCTACAGCCAGGCCTACATGGACGCGGCGCCCTTCGCCAAGGTCTCGCTGGACATGCTGCAGCACGCCGACCCGGCCCATCCCTCGGCCAAGCCGGTGCCCTACGTGGGTATCCAGTACGTGACCATTCCCGAGTTCCAGGCCATCGGCACCTCGGTGGGCAAGCTGTTCGCCGCGGCCCTCACCGGGCAGATGTCGGTCGAGCAGGCCCTGCAGGCGGCGCAGCAGTCCACCGCCCGGGAAATGAAGCGCGCCGGCTATCCCAAGTAGCGCTGGAGCCCGGGGTCCGCACCACGCGGCCCCCGGCCTAGCGGCTTTCCCTGCCTGATCCGTCGCTGGCGTCGCGAGACGCCAGTGCCTCGTCACGGCCCACTGCCTTGCGGAGCATCGCCATGCAGACCTCCACCCTCAAGACGCCCGTCGTCGAATCCCCTGCCGCTCCCGCCCGTCGTCAACGCCGTCGAGCCGGTCCCGGCTGGTTCCTGATCAGTCCTTCGGTGGCCCTGCTGCTGGTGTGGATGCTGGTGCCCCTGGGCATGACCATCTGGTTCTCGCTGATCCGCTACAACCTGCTCTACCCCGGCGAGCACGCCTTCGTCGGCCTGGAAAACTTCGAATACTTCGTCACCGATGCCGGCTTCTGGCCCGGCATGACCAACACCCTGCTGCTGGTGGGCAGCGTGCTGCTGATCAGCGTGGTCTTCGGCGTGCTTATCTCGGCGCTGCTGGAGGCCAGCGAATTCTTCGGTCGCGGCATCGTCCGCGTCCTGCTGATCTCGCCCTTCTTCATCATGCCCACGGTCAGCGCCCTGATCTGGAAGAACCTGATCTTCCATCCGGTCTCCGGCATCCTCGCCGCGATCTGGAAACTGTTCGGCGCCACCCCGGTGGACTGGCTGGCCACCCACCCGCTGCTATCGATCATCCTGATCGTGTCCTGGCAGTGGCTGCCCTTCGCCATCCTCATCCTGATGACCGCCATGCAGTCGCTGGATCAGGAGCAGAAGGAAGCGGCCCGCCTGGACGGCGCCGGTCCGGTCGCCATCTTCTGGCACCTGACCCTGCCGCACCTGGCACGGCCCATCGCCGTGGTGGTGATGATCGAGACGATCTTCCTGCTGTCGGTGTTCGCCGAGATCTACACCACCACCAGTGGCGGTCCGGGCTTCGCCTCCACCAACCTCGCCTACCTGATCTACAACCAGGCCCTGCTGCAGTTCGACGTCGGCCTGGCCTCCGCCGGCGGCCTGATCGCCGTGCTCATCGCCAACATCGCCGCCATCATCCTGGTGCGGATGCTTGGCAAGAACCTGACCCAACAGTGAGGACCCTGACATGCTGACGCTCAAGCAATCCCGGCGCCTGCAGAGCCTGCTGCTGGGCCTGCTCGCCTGGCTGGTGGCCCTGGTGCTGTTCTTCCCGATCTTCTGGATGGTGCTGACCAGCTTCAAGACCGAGATCGACGCCTTCGCCACGCCGCCGCAATTCTTCTTCATGCCCACGCTGGAGAACTACCTGACCATCCAGGCGCGCAGCGACTACTTCCACTTCGCGCTGAATTCGGTGGTGATCTCCTTTGGCGCCACCCTGCTCAGTCTGTTGCTGGCGCTGCCGGCGGCCTACTCGATGGCCTTCCACGAGACCCGCAACACCCAGCGTCTGCTGCTGTGGATGCTGTCCACCAAGATGCTGCCGGCGGTCGGGGTGCTGGTGCCCATCTACCTGCTGGCCAAGCAGTTCGAACTGCTCGACAGCCGACTGCTGCTGATCGCCGTCTACACCCTGATCAACCTGCCGATCGTGGTCTGGATGGTCTACACCTACTTCAAGGACATCCCCAAGGACATCCTCGAGGCGGCGCGCCTGGATGGCGCCACCACCTACCAGGAAATCGTCCGGGTGCTCTTGCCGATCAGCAAGGGCGGCATCGCCTCGACCATGCTGCTGTCGCTGATCCTCTGCTGGAACGAGGCCTTCTGGTCGCTGAACCTGACCTCGTCCAACGCCGCCCCGCTGACCGCGCTGATCGCCTCCTACTCCAGTCCCCAGGGACTGTTCTGGGCCAAGCTGTCGGCCGTCTCGACGCTGGCCTGCGCACCCATCCTGATCTTTGGCTGGATCAGCCAGAAACAACTCGTCCGCGGCCTGTCGTTCGGCGCGGTGAAATAAGAACAAGAGGACTCCTGTCATGGCCAATCTGAAAATCCGCAGCCTGCGCAAGGGCTTCGACTCGCTGGAAATCATCAAGGGCGTCGACCTCGACATCAACGACCGCGAATTCGTGGTCTTCGTCGGCCCGTCCGGGTGCGGCAAATCCACCCTGCTACGGCTCATCGCCGGCCTGGAAGAGGTCACCAGCGGCACCCTGGAACTGGACGGTCGCGACATCACCGAGGTGTCGCCGGCCAAGCGCGACCTGGCCATGGTGTTCCAGACCTATGCCCTCTATCCGCACATGAGCGTGCGCAAGAATCTCTCCTTCGCCCTGGACCTGGCCAAGATCGACAAGCAGGAAGTGGAGCGCAAGGTCACCGATGCCGCCCGCATCCTCGAGCTGACGCCGCTGCTGGAGCGCAAGCCGCGCCAGCTCTCCGGTGGTCAGCGCCAGCGGGTGGCCATCGGCCGCGCCATCGTCCGCCAGCCGAAGATCTTCCTGTTCGACGAACCCCTGTCCAACCTGGACGCCGCCCTGCGCGTGCAGATGCGCCTGGAACTGGCGCGCCTGCACCAGGAGTTGCAGGCCACCATGATCTACGTGACCCACGACCAAGTGGAAGCCATGACCCTGGCGACCAAGGTGGTGGTGCTCAATGGCGGTCGCGTCGAGCAGGTCGGCTCGCCCCTGGAGCTCTATCACCATCCGGCCAACCTCTTCGTCGCCGGCTTCCTGGGTACGCCGAAGATGGCCTTCCTCAAGGGCAAGGTGGCGGCCACCGACGCCCAGGGCGTCGAGGTGGAGCTGGCGGCCGGTCCGCGCCTGCACCTGCCGCGCCGCGGCGACGACCTGGCGGTCGGCAGCCCGGTGACCCTGGGCATTCGTCCGGAACACCTGCGCCTGGCCGCCGACGGCCAGTTGCCGGTGATCAGCGATGTGGCCGAGCGCCTGGGCAGTGACACCTATTGCCACATGGTCACCGAGGCCGAGGAGCCGCTGACCGTGCGCGTGCCGGGTGATTGTGCCGTTGCCTACGGCGAACGCCAGCGCCTGGCCCTGGACGTCGACTTCTGCCACCTGTTCGACGAGCAGGGCCGCGCCGTGGCGCCGCTGCTGCGCAAAGCCGCCTGACCCTCCCCCTTCCAGCCCCGGCGCCCTGCGCGCGCCCGGGGCACCGCCTTGCAGGATCGCCATCGTGAAACTCAATCGCCAGCACCTCGAACAACTACCCGACTACATCGCCAAGCCCGGCTACGCCGCCTGCCAGCTGCGCCAGGGCATCGTCCACATCGGCGTCGGCGGCTTCCACCGCGCGCACCAGGCCATCTACACCGAGGCCCTGCTGAACCAGGGGCGCGACCTGGACTGGAGCATCTGCGGCGTCGGCCTGCGCGCCGAAGACCGCGCCATGCGTGATGCCCTGGCCGGCCAGGACTATCTCTATACCCAGGTGGTGCTGGCCGACGAGCCGGACACCGAGGTGCGCGTCGTCGGCGCCATCAGCGGCATGCTGCTGGCCGAGGACGGCACCCAGACGCTGATCGACAAGCTGGCCCATCCCAGCACCCGCATCGTCTCCCTCACCATCACCGAGGGCGGCTACTGCATGGACGACAGCACCGGCGAATTCAACTTCAAGCTGCCGCTGATCCAGCACGACCTGCAGCATCCGGGCGATCCGCGCAGCGTCTTCGGCTTCCTGCTAGCGGCCCTGGCCAAGCGCCGCGCCGAGGGCACCGGGCCCTTCACCGTGATGTCCTGCGACAACCTCCCGCACAACGGGCAGGTCACCCGCAAGGCCCTGCTGGCCTACGCCGCCCTGGTGGACGAAGAGCTGCACGGCTGGATCGCCGAGCACGTCAGCTTTCCCAACGCCATGGTCGATCGCATCACCCCCATGACCAGCACCGCCCATCGCGAGGCGCTGCTGGCCGAACACGGCGTCGAGGACGCCTGGCCGGTGGTCTGCGAGCCCTTCCTGCAGTGGGTGCTGGAAGACAAGTTCGTCGCCGGCCGTCCGGCCTGGGAAGACGTCGGCGTCCAGTTCACCGATGACGTCACCCCCTACGAGGAAATGAAGATCAAGCTGCTCAACGGCAGCCACCTGGCGCTGACCTACCTGGGCTTCCTCAAGGGCTACCGCTTCGTCCACGAGACCATGGCCGACCCGCTGTTCGTGCGCTACATCCGCACCTACATGGACAAGGACGTGACGCCGCAGCTGGCCCCGGTGCCCGGCATCGATCTCGACCAGTACAAGGACACCCTGATCGAGCGCTTCTCCAATCGCGCCATCGCCGACCAGCTGGAGCGGGTCTGCTCGGACGGTTCGTCGAAGTTTCCCAAATTCACCGTGCCGACCATCAACCGGCTGATCGAGGACGGCAAGGACCTGGATCGCGCCGCCCTGGTGGTGGCCGCCTGGGCGGTCTATCTGCGGGGCGTGGACGAGATCGGGGCGACCTATCGCATTCCCGATCCGCGCGCCAACTACTGCGAAGAGCTGGTGCAGGATCAGAAGAATCTCACCGAGCGCCTGCTGGGCGCCGAGGAAATCTTCGGTAAGCACATCCCGAAATCCGCGGCCTTCGTTGCCGCCTTCGAGCGGCAGCTGTACAACTTGCGTACCCATGGGGTCAGCGCCACCTTGCAGACCCTGCTCGGCGACTAGCCTTGGCAAAAAGCTGCCTGGGCAGCGTCGATGATCAATACGAGCCCAAACAACAACAAGGAGCGGCCAAGCATGAAGTTTCTCGGGATAGACTGCGGCACCCAGGGCACCAAGGCGGTGATCCTGGATGTCGAGCGCGGGGTGGTACTGGGTGAAGGCAGTGCGCCTCACCCCCTGACCGAGGGCGCCAATGGCCGCCGCGAGCAGAATCCGGCAGACTGGATCCGGGCCCTGGTGGCGGCCACCCGCGCCGCCCTGGCGCAGGCCGGCAGCGATGGCCAGGACATCCTCGGCGTCGGCGTCTCCGGCCAGCAACATGGTCTGGTATTGCTCGACGACAGCGGCAAGGTCCTGCGGCCGGCCAAGCTCTGGTGCGACACCGAATCCACCCCGGAAAACCAGCGCCTGCTGGAACACCTGGGTGGCGTGGAAGGCTCCATCGAGCGCCTGGGCCTGGCCATCGCGCCGGGCTACACCGTCTCCAAGCTGCTCTGGACCAAGGAACAGCACCCGGAGGTGTTCGACCAGATCGCCCAGGTGCTGCTGCCCCACGATTACCTGAACTTCTGGCTGACCGGACGCGCCGTGGCCGAATACGGCGACGCCTCGGGCACCGGCTATTTCAATGTGCGGACGCGCCAGTACGATCTGGAGTTGCTGCGCCACATCGACCCCAGTGGGCGCCTGGAGCGCGCCCTGCCGGTGCTGATCGAAGCCGACCAGCCGGTCGGACGGCTGCGGCCGGAGGTCGCCAGCCAACTGGGCATCAATCCCCAGGCGCTGGTCTCCAGCGGCGGCGGCGACAACATGATGGGCGCCCTGGGCACCGGCAACAGCCGCGCCGGCCAGATCACCCTGAGCCTGGGCACCTCGGGCACCCTCTATGGGTATTCCGACGAACCTCGCATCAGCGACCATCCCGCCGTGGCGGGCTTCTGCTCGTCCAACGGCGGCTGGCTGCCGCTGATCTGTACCATGAACCTGACCAATGCCAGCGGCCAGATCCGCGAGTTGCTCGGCCTGGACCTGGCGGAATTCACCCGTCTGGTGGCGGAGTCGCCCATCGGCGCGGAAGGGGTACTGATGCTGCCCTTCCTCAATGGCGAACGGGTACCGGCGCTGCCGACCGCCACCGCCAGCCTGCATGGCCTTACCGCCACCAACCTGACCCGCGCCAATCTGTGCCGGGCGGTGGTCGAGGGGGTGAGCTTCGCCCTGAGATATGGCTTCGATCTGCTGCGCGACCTGGGCATGCCCGGCGACACCCTCAGACTCATCGGCGGCGGCGCCAGGAGCCCGGTGTGGCGGCAGCTGATCGCCGATCTGATGAACACCCCGGTGGTCTGCCCGGTGCACGGCGAAGCCGCGGCCCTGGGGGGCGCCTTGCAGGCCGCCTGGTGCTGGAGTCGCGAGCAGGGCCGCCCGGAGTCGCTCGACAGCCTCACCGAGCGCTGCGTGCACCTGGACCCGGCCAGCCGCGCCGAACCGGACCCGGCGCGGGTCGCCGAGTACGAGGCGGCCTACCAGCGCTATCGGCAGCAACTGCGCGAGAGCTACGGGATCGCCTAGCGGATAGAGGGGGTGGAAAACGCCAGGCGGTTTTCCAACCTGCTGAAATTTGGCAACCAACCCGTCGTAGGGTGGACGCCGGCGCAGCCTTGTCCACCACTAGCCTGATGGCGCGTGGAAAACGCTACGCGGCTTTCCACCCTACCCGATAGGCAGGCGCTCAGCCCTTGCCGATAGGCACGAAGGGCGCGTCCAGCAAGCGGGCGAGGTCCGCCGGTGCCAGGGCGACTTCCAGCCCCCGGCGCCCGGCACTGACATGGATGCTCGGCAACGCCGCCGCGGAGTCGTCGATGAAGGTGCGCAGCCGCTTCTTCTGCCCCAGGGGGCTGATGCCGCCCACCAGGTAGCCGGTGCTGCGCTGGGCCTGGTCGGGTTTGGCCATCTCCAGTTTCTTCACCCCGGCCGCCTGGGCCAGGGCCTTGAGATCCAGGGTGCCGGCGACGGGCACGATGGCCACCAGCAATTCCTGTTTCTCGCTTGCCGCCAGCAGGGTCTTGAACACCGTCTCCGCTGCCAGACCGAGTTTCTCGGCGGCTTCCAGGCCGTAGGAGGCGGCCTTGGGGTCATGGTGGTAGCTCAGCACCTCGTGGGGCACCTGGCTCTTCTTGAGCAGTTCTATCGCCGGGGTCATGCCAGCACTCCTTGGGGATCGGCCACCTCCGCCCGCCCGCGGCCCTGCGCCTTGGCGCGGTAGAGAGCGAAGTCGGCCGCCTGCAACCAGTGGGCGACGTCATCGTAGGCGCGGTCGAAGCCAGCGATGCCGCAGCTCAGGCCGACGCGCACGTTCTGACGGTCGCCGGGGCCGCCTGCCTGCATTTCATGCAGACGCTCCTGCAGCCGCCGGATCAGATCCAGGGCCCGCTCGGGCGAGGTGTCGGGCAAGAGGATACCGAATTCGTCACCGCCAAAACGACCGGCGAGATCGCTGGTGCGGATGGTGCGCGCCAGCAGACCGGAAAACTGGCGCAGCATCTCGTCGCCGGCCTGATGCCCGAAGCGGTCGTTGATGAGCTTGAAGTTGTCCAGGTCGATCATCACCAGGCTGGCCGCGGCGCCGCTGCGTTTGCAGCGGGCGAATTCCCGGTGCAGCAGCTGATCCCAGTGGGTTCTGTTGTGCAGCCCGGTCATGCCGTCCTGCTTGCTGATCAGCTCCAGCTCCTGCTGGCGCCGCGACAACTGCTGCGCCAGGCGAAAGCTCACCAGGCCCAGGGCCCAGGGATAGGCGATGATCATCGGCAGGCAGGCATAGATCTGTGCGGTGGAGGTCTCGATGGCGACCGGATGGCGCAGCACCACGAGGCCGACCAGGATGCCCGCCAATTGCGCGACCAGCCCTCGGCGCCAGAACGCCAGGCCACCGGCGCCGAGCATGTTGAGACCGGTCATGGCGAGCAGCGTCGCGCTGGGCAGGAGGTTGAAGCCCATGCTCGCCGCCCAGAAGCCGGCCGAGCCGCAGTCCAGTAGCAGATTGCCCAGTTCGGTGCGATAGGGATCGCGCGCACGGACGGCGCGCCAATAGGCCAGCGGCGACCAGAGCAGCGCATTGGCCAGCAGCAGGATCCACAGTCCGATGGACACCGGCTGGGTGAGCTGCACCGAGACGATGCAACTCAGGCTGAGCAACAGACCAATCGCACGGGGTAGCCAGAGCCGCCGGGCAAAATTGCGGCCACGGGTGAGCACATCTGGCATTGACGATCCCCACTGCGACGGACGATGAAAGGTCGCGCATTATCAGTGGACAAGGGCAAAACGCCAGCGACCGCGACCTGAACGTCGTGTTCCGAACCTTACGACGCCCCTAGACACTGCCAGAAGGAAACATCGGGTGACACGCACACCGGACGAACAGCCTTGAACCTCGGCCTGACCGGCCTCATCCAATGGTCAGGCCCGTCAAAAAGAGGAAGCCGCATGCAAGTCCAAGTCAACAGTGACCACAACATCGAAGGCAGCGCCGGTTTGCAGAATTGGGTGGCGTCCGTGGTGGAAGACCGCCTGGATCGCTTCGACGAACTCCTGACCCGCGTCGAGGTGCACCTCAACGACGAGAACGCCGGCAAATCGGGCGCCCAGGACAAGCGGTGCCAGATGGAGGCCCGCATCAAGGGCCATCAGCCGCTTTCGGTGACGCACAAGGCCGAATCCCTGGAACAGGCGGTGGATGGCGCAGCCGACAAGCTGCACCGGGCCATCAGCAACCTCTCCGGCAAGCTGGAAAAGAAGCGGCTGTCGGGCGGTGAACTCAATGACCCCCTGGCCCTGGAAGATTCCGAAGAATTCCAGGACTCGCTGCGGCAGGACGAATTTCTCGAACGGGAGCAACTGGCTCACGATCACCAGTTGAAGTGATGCGCCGTTAGACGCTAGCGTTCAACCGAGGCCGCTCCCTGAGCGGCCTCGCTGTTTTCCACCCCGGCACAAGGAAGCCCCATGCCCTCCCCCTTTCGCGTCGCCCTGATCGGTTACGGCTTCGTCGGTCAGACTTTTCATGGCCCCCTGCTGAGCTCCATCCCTGGGCTCTCCCTGGAGCTGGTGGCCTCACGGGATGCCGCACGTGTGCAGGCCGATCTGCCCGGGGTGCGCGTCACCGCGGATTACCTGGCGGCCGTGAGGGATCCGGCCATCGACCTGGTGGTGATCGCCTCACCCAACCAGACCCATGCGCCTCTCGCCAGCGCCGCCCTGGCCGCCGGCAAGCACGTGGTGGTCGACAAGCCCTTTACCGTGACCCTGGCCGAAGCTCGGCAACTGGTCGAGGAAGCCGAACAGGCCGGCCGGTTGCTGTCGGTGTTCCAGAATCGTCGCTGGGACAGCGATTTCCTCGGCTTGCAGGCAGTCCTGGCCAGCGGCGCCCTGGGTGAGTTGACCAGCCTGGAATCCCGTATCGAGCGCTTTCGTCCCGAGGTGCGGACGCGCTGGCGCGAAGCCGCGCTGCCCGGCAGTGGCCTCTGGTTCGATCTCGGTCCCCATCTGCTGGATCAGGCGCTCTGCCTGTTCGGCCTGCCCGAGCGCCTGCAGGCGCAGCTGGTGCGGCAACGACCCGGCGCCCTCACCGACGACTGGTTCCAGGTGCAGCTGGACTACGGCGCTCGCCAGGTGACCCTGAGAGCCGGGATGCTGGCCGCCGGTGGCGTGCCGCGCTTTCTAGCGCAGGGCACCGCGGCCAGCTGGATCAAGCAAGGCGCGGATCGTCAGGAGGACGCGCTCAAGGCCGGCGTACGCCCCGGTGGTCCCGACTGGGGCCAGGATCCGGATCCTGGCTGGCTGATCGAGGCCAGCGGCGAGCGCCAGGCCCTGCCGACGCCGGCGGGCGATCACCGTCGCTACTACCTCGCCTTGGTCGAAGCCCTCGCCGGTCGCGCCGGCAATCCCGTCAGCCCGGCCCAGGCTTGCGCCCTCATGGCCCTGCTGGAAGCGGCGCAGCGTTCCTCGGCGGAAGGTCGGGCGCTGATGCCCGAACTCAGCGCGGCGGAACGCGCGGCCTACTGACCGGCCACCCACTGCGGGCGCCGTCCGGCCAGGCGCTCGCCCAGCTGGCGCAGGGTGCGCGACAGGCGGCGCTCGATCCACTCGTAGCTGGCCCAGGCCAGCAGCAGGATCACCGGCAGGCAGACCATCAGGGTCTGGTAGGGACTGAATCCCCACTGCTGGTGCAGCCAGTAGTCGCCCAGCCAGAGCACGATCACGTGCACCAGATAGACCGAATAGGACCAGTCCCCCAGCGCCTTGCACAGCCGCGAGCCGGCGAACCAGGGTTCGAGGATCACGCAGGCGCCGACCAGTACCGCACTGGGCACGCCCCAGGTCAGCAGGCGCCAGGGATGATCGGCGGGAAAAGCCACCAGGCAGGTCAGTGCCGCCAGGGCCGCCACCAGAGCCAGGGGTTTGGGTCCGCGCAGGGCGCCACGGCGATAGAGCGCCGCCAGGCTCACGCCTAGCAGGAATTCGAAGATGATCGGATTGCGATAGAAGCTGCTGACAAAGGACTCGCGGGCCAGCACCAGGCTGACCAGGATTACCAGCAGGCTGACCATCCCGATGCGCCAGCGCTCGGCCACACCAAAGGACAGGGCGAACAGCAGGTAGAACAGCATCTCGAAGTTGAGCGTCCAGCCCACCGGCAGGATCGGATAGTGGCCGAAGCCCGCCGGATTCTCGCTGGGAATGAAGAACAGCGAAAGCAGCAGTTCGCGCGCGGCGACGCCATAGATGGGCATCACGTCGCTGGCGAGATAGAGGATCAGCGCCGTCACCGCGGTGTACAGCCAATAGGCCGGGACGATGCGGGCGATGCGATGCCAGAGGAAGGTACTGCGCCTGAGCGGTCGGCCCGCGGTGGACAGGTGGATCACGAAGCCGCTGAGCACGAAGAAGATGTCGACCCCGACCTGTCCCCGGGTGGAGAGCAGATGGCCACCGAGGCTGTCGGCGTGGAAATCGAAGAACACCTGCATGAAGTGATGAAAGACCACCAGCCAGGCGGCCAGGGCCCTGAGAGCCTGCAGTGAAACCAGCATCGTAGAACCTTTCCCTCCTCATCCCGCCAGGCACGACCCAGCGCTGCGCCGTCATTGTGGACGGCACGGGCTGCTGGGGCGTTCGTGGGAAAAGGCTGGATTGCGCCGGTTCACAGGCTGAACAGCTCGATGCCCGACCCGTTCAGCGGCAGTTCAGGCGGCTGACCTCATTGCAGGCTGAACCGCCAGGCGCGATGGATCTTGGGATTGCGCGCGAAATCCGGATCCAGGGTGCTGGCGCTGATCTCTTCGACGCGATAGCGCTCGGCGAGACTCGCATCCAGTTCGAACTTGCGGAAGTTGTTGGAGAAATACAGCACGCCGTTGCGACTCAGGTGGGCCATGGCCGAGTCGAGCAGGGCGACGTGATCGCGCTGGACGTCGAACACCCCTTCCAGGCGCTTGGAGTTGGAGAAGGTCGGCGGGTCGACGAAGATCAGATCGTATTCGCCGCGATCGTTTTCCAGCCAGTGCAGGACATCGCCCTGTTCCAGGCGGTGCCGCTCGGAAAAGCCGTTGAGCGCCAGGTTGCGCCGGGCCCAGTCCAGGTAGGTGCGCGAGAGGTCGACGCTGGTGGTGCTGCGTGCACCGCCCACTGCCGCCTGCACCGTGGCGGCGCCGGTGTAGCAGAACAGATTGAGGAAACGCTTGCCCTGGGCTTCCTGGCGCAGCCGCAGACGCAGCGGACGGTGATCGAGGAACAGCCCGGTATCCAGGTAGTCGGTGAGGTTGACCAGCAGCTTGGCGCCCGCTTCTTCCACCTGCAGGAATTCACCCTGGGCGGCCTGGCGTTCGTACTGCTTGGTGCCGCTCTGCCGCTCACGGCGCTTGACCACCACCAGTGACGGATCGATGTTCAACGCCTGGGGAATGGCGGCCAGGGCGTCGAGCAGGCGCGCCTGGGCCTTGTCCGGGTCGATGGAGCGCGGCGGTGCGTATTCCTGCACGTGCACGCGATCGCCGTAGAGATCCACCGCCACCGCGTACTCGGGCATGTCGGCGTCATACAGGCGATAGCACTGCACGCCCTGGCTGCGGGCCCACTTGCCGAGCTGCTTGAGATTCTTCTGCAGCCGATTGGCGAACATCTGCCCGCCTTCGCTGAGCTTGGCCGGCTCCGCCGCCTGGGCATTGGCCGGGCGTTCGCCACTGCGACTGCCGGTGACGAACTGGCGGGTCTCCACCTCGAACATCAGCAGCTTGCAGGGCAAGGCGCCATTCCAGAAGGCGTATTGCTTGTGACTGCGGATGCCCATGCGCTTGCCCAGCTCGGGCGCGCCGGTAAAGACCCCTGCACGCCAGCCCAGGCAGGCCTGGCGCAGGCGCTCGCCAAGATTCTGGTAGAGGTACAGCAGGCTGGCTTCGTCACCCAGGCGCTCGCCATAGGGCGGGTTGCAGATCACCAGGCCGGTCTGGCCCTTGTCCGGACGCGGCTCGAAGCTGGCGACCTCGCCCTGGTAGACCCTGATCCACTCGGACAGCCCGGCCCGCTCGATGTTGTTGCGCGCCGGCTGGATCAGCCGCGGATCGGCTTCGTAGCCGCGAATCCAGGCCGGCGTCCTGGCCAGGCCCGCAGTGGCTCGCGCTTCAGCCTCCTGGTGCAGTTGCTGCCAGAGGGCGGGCACATGGCCCAGCCAGCCGGAAAAGCCCCAGCGCTCGCGGCGCAGGTTGGGGGCGATGTCCGCCGCCATCAAGCCGGCCTCGACCAGGAAGGTGCCCACCCCGCACATGGGGTCGGCCAGGGCGCCACCGGCCGCGGCCAGGGCCGGCCAGCCCGCACGGATCAGCACCGCGGCCGCCAGGTTTTCCTTGAGCGGCGCCGCGCCCTGCTGCAGGCGATAACCGCGCTGGTGCAGGCTCTGACCGGAGAGATCCAGCGAGAGGATGGCCTGGCCGCGCTCCAGGTGCAGGTGGACGCGCAGATCCGGAGCAACCTTGTCCACCGTGGGCCGCTGCCCGGTGCGCTCGCGCAGGCGGTCGACGATGGCGTCCTTGACCTTGAGGGCACCGAAATGGGTGTTGTCGATGCCCGCGCCCTGGCCGCTGAAGCCCACCGCCAGGGTGCCGGTGGGCGCCAGGTGTTCTTCCCATTCCACCCCGTGCACGCCCAGGTACAGCCCCTGGGGGTCTTCCACCGGGAAGCGCGCCAGCACCAGCAGCACCCGGTTGGCCAGGCGCGACCAGAGGCATAGGCGGTAGGCATCCGCGAGACTGGCCTCGCCGCGCACCGCCGCGGTCTGGCTGCGGGCCTCCTGCAAGCCGAGGCCCTGGGCCTCTTCCAGCAGCAGGGTCTCGAGTCCCTTGGGACAGGTGAGGATGAGTTGTTGCATCGCGGACATCGTTGAATCCATAGGTTAGCGCAAGGAACTTTCTGCCTTTGGTCGGATTGACCGATGAGGACAGCCCCTTGCGTGAAAGTTTGACTGCGTCTCAACAAGCCGCAGTGACGGCATTCCAGCGGCGGTTTATCGCCATTTCATTTCGATTTGATTACGGCTTATAGCTAAAAGGTCGTTCCCAGCCAGAGCGCCATTGGTTAGTAATTGACCACCCGCAGCGCGAAGGTGCGGGGCGGATGTCAGGACGCCGGCTCTGGCATCCAGGCCTGCAACGGGCCATGGACAATCTGCAAGTCAACCTACGAGGGCACTACCCTATGAGAAGACTCAAGCGTGATCCAATGGAACGAGCTTTCCAGCGTGGTTATCAGCACGGCATCGTGGGCAAATCGCGGGACCTCTGCCCCTTCACCCAGGACGCCGTCCGGCAGGCCTGGCTCAATGGCTGGCGTGAGGGCCGTAGCGACCAATGGGACGGCTACGTAGGCACCGCCGGTCTTCAACGCATGAATCAACTTCAAGCCGTAGGCTAATTCGATTTCACTAGCGGAAGCCCAGGGCTTCCCATAGCGTTCTGGTTGTTTTCCAGTCAGATCCTCTCCCAGGATCAGGGACCCGGTCCCACGGGGGCTCCCAGCGAGCCCCCTCCCCCTCAGGGGCGCGCTGCCGCGATGGCATCCACGGCTTCGCGGATCAAGGCCGGTCCGCGATAGATGAAGCCGCTGTAGAGCTGCACCAGACTGGCACCCGCCGCGATCTTCTCCGCCGCATCCTCGCCCGACAGGATCCCGCCCGCCGCGATGATCGGCAGCCGACCACCCAGCTCGCCGGCCAGCACCCGCACCACATGGGTGCTCTTCTCGCGTACCGGGGCGCCCGACAGACCGCCGGCCTCGGCGGCATAGGGCAGATTCTCCACCCCTTCGCGACCCAGGGTGGTGTTGGTGGCGATGATGGCGTCCATCCCGGCATCGCGGATCGCCTGGGCGGTCAGCACGATCTCTTCATCGGTCAGGTCCGGGGCGATCTTGATGGCGATGGGCACGCGGCGGCCATGCTGGACCGCCAGGTCTTCCTGGCGCTGGCGCAGGGCTTCCAGCAGGCTCTTGAGCGCGTCGCCGAATTGCAGGCTGCGCAGGCCGGGCGTATTGGGCGAGCTGACGTTCACCGTGATGTAGCTGGCATGGGCATAGACCCGGTCCAGCCCAATCAGGTAGTCGTCCACCGCCCGCTCCACCGGAGTAGTGGCATTCTTGCCGATGTTGATCCCCAGTACGCCCCGGAAGCGGGCGGCCTTGACCCGTTCGATCAGCGCATCCACGCCCGCATTGTTGAAACCCATGCGGTTGATGATGGCGTCGGCCTGCTCCAGGCGGAACAGCCGCGGCTTGGGATTGCCCGGCTGCGGCCGCGGCGTCACGGTACCGATCTCGATGAAGCCGAAACCCAGGCCGGCAAAGCCGTCGATGGCGGCGCCGTTCTTGTCGAGTCCGGCGGCCAGGCCCACCGGATTGGGAAACTCCAGGCCCATGACCTGGACCGGTAGCCGACCCGGCCGCCGGCCGAGCCCGGTCAGGCCCAGACGACCCGCGGCACCGATCAGGTCCAGCGCCAGATCGTGCGATCCTTCGGGAGACATTTTGAAGAGCAGAGGACGGAGCGCGTCGTACATGGCGGACTCACAGGCGATTCGGAAAGCGCGCATTATACAGGCTTGCCACCGGCCATACGTCGCTCGCTCCGGAGGCGAACGGTCACTCGCACAAAAGATCCTACCTTTCGGGAATCATTTGACGATAGCGCGGTCTTTCCCACGCTAGACTCGGTCGTGCAGTTCCTATCCGCCCCGGAGACCTCATGAGCAACAGTGCCAACCTCCTGGGCAGCCCCTGGTCTTCGCTGGCCTTGCATCTGCATCCCTCCCTGGCCAGCCGCCGGATCCAGCGTTGCCTGGAACGCCTGGCCGACGCCTTCGTCCCCTTGCCCGCGCCTACCGACAGCCTTTGGTGGGATGAAGGCCATCCGCTGCACCTGTTGCTCGGCTTGCCCCGCGCCGCCCTGTCCGGACCGACCCAGGAGATCAAGGGCCACGCCCATGCCCTGCTCAGTCAGTTGGTGGTCGCCGATACGCTGCAAGCCGCCGCCCTCGACCTGCGTGCCATCGATGGCCTCTGCCAGCGCCTCGGCGACAGCACGCTCGATACGGCGGTACAGCTGGAGGAACTGGCCGCCCTGCCCGCAGCGCGCGAGCAGGTGCGGATCATCGGCTATCGGGATTTCCAGGCGGCGCTCTATCGCACCTTGCCGAACCTGTCTGCGGAACAGCCCCTGCGTCTGCGCCAGGCCAGCTGGCGAGGTACCCGACTGTTCCTGGAAAACGATACGGCCACCACCCTCGCCTTCGCCAGCATCATCGCCTACGCCCGCATCCGCGGGATCGCCGTGGAGGTGCCGGCGCAGATCCAGTGCCTGCGCCTGGATCCGGCGGCCATCGACCGCCTGCAGGAGGCTTTCGCAGTCTATGCCCTGCCCAATGCGGTCTGGAACCACCCCGACTTCATCCAGGTGCTGCTGGGCCTGAAGCTCGACTATGCGCGCCTGCCACTGCCCGCCCCGGGCCAGGATCTGGAGTGGTTGCTGCTGCCCAGCGAGCTGGCGAGTACCCGGGTCCTCAGCGAGATTCTCGAACGCCTGGGCGCTGCCGAGGTGATCGGCTACCTGCAGGCGCTCTAGAGACCGCTCAGGGGGCGGCTACCGCCGGCGCATGTCGCTGCCCCGCCGCCAGAAAGACCTCGAAGGCTAGCCGCTGGCCGGCCAGCATCGCCGGATGCAGGCGCGCATCGCTGCCCGCCTCGTCCAGACGCTGCAGAAAGCCTGGCCAGGCGCCCTTGGGCGGCACGTGGCCCAGATAGGCCCGGGCGTCGCGCACCGCCTCGTCGGGACTCTCGCCGGCATGGCGATCCAGCATTCGCGACCCCAGCCGAGACCCTTCGAGGACATAGGCCACCCCCCAGCACTCGCCTTCGTCGAGCAGGCGCTCGAGGATGACGGGTTCGGGCTGCTCGGCGGCCAGGCGCTGCAGATCCTCTGCCAGCACCCCGGTGCGGCGACGCTCCGCCCAGTCGGGCAGCAGGCGCTGGATGCCGGAGCGCTCCAGCAGGTCTTCCAGACCGATCAGGGCCTGGGCATGGGCCTGCAGAAAGGCGGTGTAATGCAGCCGGGTCTGCAGCGCATAGCGGCCAAAGGTCGCATCGACCTGCTCGTGCAGGGCACCGCCCTCGGCGCGCAACATTTCACGGATGGAGGACACGCAAATACCTCAAGTTGGCGCCGGCCTTCAGAGCGGCGAAGGCTGGGGCTTCTCGCCGCGCAGGGCGGCCTGCAGCCGGGCTGCCAGGTCGGCCTCGCGAAAGGGCTTGGGAACGATGAAGGATTGTTCGGGATCGAGTTCGCCCAGTTCGGCATAGCCGGTGATGAAGACCACCGGCAACTGCGGCAGCCGCTTGCGCACCTGGCGGGCCAGTTCGGCACCGTTCATGCCGGGCATGGCGAAATCGGCCAGCAGCAGATCGATCTGGGGATCGCGCTCCAGCGCACTCAGGGCGGCGAAGCCATTGCTGGCCTCCACCACCTGATAGCCGAGATCGGCCAGCAGCGCGGCGGTCACGTTGCGTACCGCGTGGTCGTCGTCGACCAGCAGGATGCGGCGCTCGGCGGCCTGCTCGTCGCGCCCCAGGGCCGGTAGCCCGATCGGATCCTGGGCATCCTCCGCCTCGGTACGCGGCAGATAGACCAGCACCGTGGTGCCACTGCCCATCTGCGTCTCGATGCGGACCCCGCCACCGGACTGCTTGGCGAAGCCGAACACCTGGGCCAGGCCCAGACCGGAGCCCTTGCCCACCTCCTTGGTGGTGAAGAAGGGTTCGAAGGCCTTGGCCAGCACCTCTTCGCTCATCCCGGTACCGGAATCCTGCACCGCCAGCAGCACGTATTCGCCCGGTTCGGGTTCCTCGGGACGCTGCGGCGGCTCGCTGATGGTCTGGTTGGAGGTGCTCAGGCGCAGGGTGCCGCCGACCGCCATGGCATCCCGGGCATTGATCGCCAGGTTGAGGATGATGAGTTCGATCTGGGTCGGGTCGACCAGGGCGTGCCAGCAATCGGCGCGCAGGTGGGTCTCGATCCAGACACTGCCGCCCATGGTACTGCGCAGCAGCTCGAGCATGCCCTCGACGGTTTCATTGAGCTTGACCGGCTTGGGCGCCAGCCGCTGGCGACGGGAAAAGGCCAGCAGCTGGGCGGTGAGCTTGGCGCCCCGCTCGCCCGCTTCGCGGATGTTCTGCACCCGTCCCTGGGTCTTGTCGCTGGCCGCCAGGCGCGTCAGGTCGCGCTCGAGGAAGCTGGCGCTGCTGAGCACCACGGTGAGCAGGTTGTTGAAGTCATGGGCCACGCCCGCCGTGAGCTGACCCACGGCTTCCAGCCGCTGCATCTGCTGCAGGGTCGCCTCGACCCGCTCGCGCTCGTCGATCTGCTCGCGCAGCTGGCGGTTCGCTGCAGCCAGCTCTTCCATCGCCAGGACTTCCGAGGAGATGTCGCGCCCGGAGCAATAGGTCATGCCGGCATCCGGTACCGCCGTCCAGGAAATCCAGCGATAGCTGCCGTCACGATGGCGGATGCGGTTGACGAAGCGCTGGCTGGTCGCGCCGGTGGCCAGCTGCTTGAGTTCGTTGTCGGTGATGAAGCGCTCGTCGGGATGCACCAGCGCCAGCAGCGAGGAGTCCAGCAACTCCACCCGCGACCAGCCCAGGTTTTCTTCCCAGGCCGGGTTGAGCGCCACCAGGGTGCCATCGGGCTTGCACACCAGCAGCAGATCGCGGGTGAGGTCCCAGGTCCGATCGCGCTCCCGGGTACGTTCTTCGACGCGCTCGCCGAGACTGACGTTGAGCCGCTCGAGCTTTTCCGCGGCATCGCGCTGCTGGGTGATGTCGAGCATCACGCCCAGAAAGCGGGTGCAGACGCCGGCGTCGAAGAAGGGCTGGCCGCGGGTCTCGACCCAGCGCTGGGCGCCGTTGTCCAGGCGAATGCGGTATTCGCTGCGATAGTCGTCGTCGCGCTCATCGGCGCTCGCCTGGCGGACCGTATGCAGAAAGCGCTCGAGGCCATCGCTGCCGCACAGCCGTTCGAAGACCTCGAGATCGACCACCGCATCGGCCGGCAGCCCGAACATGGCCTTGCAGCGCTCATCCCAGACCAGGGTACGACTGGCCGGCAAATACTCCCACATGCCCAGCCGGGAGGCGTCCATGGCCAGGCGCGACCTGACCTCCAGGCTGTGCAGGGCTTCTTCGGCGCGGCGCCGCTCGCGGCGCTCGTGCACCACCAGCAATGCCCGCTCGACCGCCTTGGCCAGGAGCTCCATGCTCTGCTTGAGCACATAGTCGTTGGCGCCCAGGCGCATCATCTCCACGGCGTGCACTTCACCGAAGATGCCCGAGACGAAGATGAAAGGCGTTTCCGGCGCCAGCGCCCGCGCCACGCGCAGGGCCTCGGCACCGGAGAAGCCCGGCAGGATGATGTCGGAAAGGATGATGTCGTAGGTCTGCTGGCTCAGGGCCAGGGTGAGACCGGTACGCTCGTAGACGATCTTGGATTGCAGCTCGAAGCCGTGCCTTTCCAGCTCGATCAGGATCAGCTCGGCGTCGAGCTTGCTGTCCTCTACCAGGAGGATCTTGATCTGTTTCGAGAGGGGCATAAACGGACGTCGGCCTTGGATCTGTTCGCTCAGGGGAGCCGGGTCGCGCATATCTGCCGGTCGCGGATGACTGGATACGGATGCACTTATTTTCACTCGCTAACGGCCAATGCGCCTGGCGACACGGCGCGATCCTGGCGGCGGCTCGTTGAGTACGGCCCAGAACACGCCGAGGTCACTGATCGCGGCAACGAAATCACGGAATTCGACCGGCTTGACCACGTAGGCGTTCACGCCCAGTTCGTAGGCCTTTTCCAGATCGGGCTCCTCCCGCGACGACGTCAGCATGACCACGGGGATACTGCACAGCTCCGGGGTACCACGCACCAGGTCCAGCACCTCGAGGCCATCGACCTTGGGCAGCTTGAGATCCAGCAGCATCACGGCGGGATTGCCCGGCTCGCGATCGGCATAGGGCTCGCGGCGCAACAGGTAATCGACCGCCTCGGCGCCGTCACGCAGGACCACGACATCGTTGGCCAACTGGCTGCGCTCCAGAGCCACCAGGGTGAGCTCCAGATCGTGCGGATTGTCTTCGACCAGCACAATGGGTTTGAGCATGAATAGAACTACCTTTTGTGTACCGGCGACGGTCGTTGTTTGGGAAGGGCGAAATAGAAGGTCGCGCCCTCGCCTATGGCACCCTCGGCCCAGACGCGACCGTCATGGCGCTCGATGATGCGTCTGACACTGGCCAGACCGATGCCGACCCCTTCGAACTCATCGGCATGGTGCAGGCGCTGGAAGACGCCGAACAGCTTGCCCACATAATCCATGTTGAAACCGACGCCGTTGTCCCGGACAAAGATGATGTCCTCGGAATCGCTCGGCAAGGTGCCGATCTCGATCACCGCCGGCTCTTCGTAGCGACTGTATTTGATGGCATTGGCCAGCAGATTGCGCAAGGCGAGATGGACGAAGGCGGCATCGGCGATGACGACAGGCAGGGGGCCGATGTGCCACTCCACCTGCCGCTCGGCATAGTCCGGCGCCATCTCTTCGCGGATGGCTTCCACCAGGGCGGTGAGATTGACGTCGGAATAGCGGATCGCGGCCCGCCCCATCTGCGAGAAGCTCAGCAGGTTGTCCACCAGGCTGCCGGCGAAGCGTGCCGACGAACCGATGTTCTCCAGGAAGCGCCGCCCCCGGTCCGACAGCTTGCCACCCTCGATGTCGCCAAGCAGCTCGGCATAGCCGGCGATGTGGCGCAGCGGCGCCCGCAGGTCGTGGGACACGCTGTAGGAAAAGGCCGCCAGTTCCTTGTTGCTGCGCTGCAGCTCCTCGGCCAGCTCGGCCATCTCCTCGGCCTTGCGCAGGACGATCCCGCGCACCGCGTTGCGCAATTCGATGGCGCTTTCCAGCTCCAGCGGCGACCAGGGTAGCGACAGCCCGCGCACCGTCTCCTGCCAGAGCACGAAACTCTGCCGCGGCGACAGGCGCCCGTCGCTGCCTTCCTGCTTGGTCGGCCGGCCGGCCCAGTTGACCACCTGCACCAGCTCGCTGCGGAACCAGATCAGGTAGTGTGAATGCAATTCGGAAATGGGGACGGCGAGCACCCCGGCCGCATGCTGGGCCAGTTGGGGGAGCTCGGCGATGTCCTTGGCCAGGTTGTCGGTGACGAAGTGGTCCTTGACGTTGACCGACAGCCACTCGACCAGGCTGTCCACCACCTCGCGCGGCGGTACCTGGCCGATCAGCTCGGTCCCGTCGGAGGAGATGATGGCGGCGCCCTGCGCCCGGGCGAAATCCAGGAAGACCTGCGGCAGCTCCAATAGTCCCTGGCAGACGCTGTCGCGGTCGGCCATGGTCGAGAGCATCTGCACCATGGATTGGCGCAGCGCCAGCCGGCGATCGGATTCCGCATGGGTCTCGGCGGCATCGATCTGCAGCGACAGCACCCGGCCGAACAGCTCGCAGGCGGTACGCGTCTGGAAGGACACCCGCTGGGGTTGACGGTCATGGCAGAGCACCAGGCCCCAGAGGCGATCACCGACCACGATGGAGATGGACATGGACGCCAGGGTGCCCATGTTCCTCATGTACTGCAGGTGCACCGGCGACACGCTGCGCAGCTGCGCGAAGCTGAGATCCAGCGGCTGCCCGGTCAGCGGATTGGTCTGCGGCTGCAACGGCGAGGGCTGGTAGTAGGCGTTGCCGATCACCCGGATGCGGTTGGCCAGGTACAGGCGACGCGCCTGGGCGGGAATGTCCGAAGCGGGAAATCTCAGGCCCAGATAGCTGGGTACCCCGGGATCGCACTCCTCGGCCAGCACCTGCCCATGACCGTCCTCGTCGAATCGATAGATCATGGTGTGGTCGAAACCGGAAATACGCTTGGCTTCGCGCACCGCGAGCTTGGCGATGGCGTCGACGGTTTCGGCCTGATGCAGCTGTTCGATGAACACCCGCACCATGGGGTAGAGGGTATTGAGACCGAGACGGCTGTCCACCGGCGCCTCGAATTCGACGATCAGCACCCCGCCGAAACGGTGCATGAACAGCGCGAAGGTCTGCTGCCGCGGTCCCAGGGTCACATCGCCCTGATAGATGGGGTTCTGCTCTTCCTGGGTCAGGGCACCGAGCATGGCCGGCAGATCCCGTTCCGGCAGCAATTCGCCGAGGGTGCGACCCAGCACCTCCTCCACGGCGACCCCGAGGTACTCGCGGACGTTGGCACTGGCCTGGACGATGCGCAGAGCCGGCTCTTCCACGGCGAACAGGAAGCCATGTTCCTGGATACTGCCGGGAATATGGATCGGCTCGTTGGCGCAATCGGCCAGAGCGTCGGGCTGCGTCTTGGAGGGTGACTCGAGCGCCAAACCGGGAACCTCATGTGATCGGAAAGAAGCGCAGGGAAAGCGGTGCGCCGAAACGGAAACAAAGGTCATTCAGACTATCAGACCCTGGGCAGGAGGCGAAGCGAAACGGCGCGCAGCCTGGAGAGCGACATGCGCGGCGACACTGTCTCGCCGCGGGTTGGAATCTTCTCCGCCGGCCTTCGGTCGGAGCTGGTTTAGCCCCAGGATCCTGCCCATGTCCTTGCGCCGCGCCCTCCCCCTGGCCGCCCTGCTGCTGAGTCCGCTCAGTCAGGCCGAGCCCCTCTACGGCGAACGTCTCGAAGGCTTCGACTACGACTATCCGGTCAAGACCTTCAGCTTCGACTCCCAGCGCCAACCGTTGGAAATGGCCTATCTCGACGTCGCGCCGAGCGGAAAACCGAACGGCCGGACCCTGGTGCTGTTGCACGGCAAGAACTTCTGCGCCGGCACCTGGGCGCAGAGCATCCAGGTGCTGAGCGCTGCCGGCTATCGGATCGTGGCCCCGGACCAGATCGGTTTCTGCAAATCCAGCAAGCCAGCCCACTATCAGTACAGCTTCCAGCAGCTGGCCGCCAATACCCGGGCGCTGCTCGACCACCTGGGCATCGCCCGGGCGACCCTGATCGGCCATTCGACCGGCGGCATGCTCGCGACCCGCTACGCCCTGCTCTATCCCGACGCCACCGAACAGCTGGTGCTGGTCAACCCCATTGGCCTCGAGGACTGGAAGGCCCTGGGCGTACCCTATCGCAGCGTCGACCAGTGGTACGCCCGGGAGCTGAAGACCTCCGCCGACGGCATCCGCGACTACGAGCGCAGCACCTACTACGCCGGCCAGTGGTCCCCGGCCTACGAACGCTGGGTGACGATGCTCGCCGGTCTCAACAACGGCCCCGGCAAGGAAAGGGTCGCCTGGAACTCGGCCCTGATCTACGACATGATCTACAGCCAACCGGTGGTCTACGAATTCGCCCGACTGCGCATGCCCACCCTGCTCATGATCGGCCAGCGAGATACCACCGCCATCGGCAAGGACGCCGCGCCGGCCGCCATCAAGGCGCAGCTGGGTCATTATCCCGAACTGGGCAAGGCGGCAGCGCGGCGCATCCCCCGGGCGACCCTGGTGGAATTCGAGGACCTGGGCCACGCGCCCCAGATGCAGGCACCGGAGCGCTTTCACCAGGCCCTGCTGCAGGGGCTGAGCGCCCTCAAGGCATCCTCGACGCAGCCCCAGCCCTGATCGAATCCGAACGATGAAAAAAAGCGGCGTACCCGAGGGTACGCCGCTTTTTTTCATGCCCTGAGAGACGACGCTGCCCACGAACGCCATTCGTGGGCAGCGCCTGCCTCAGGCGCTGCTGCTGGCCAGATCCGCCAGTTCACGACTGGCGACGCTGTACATCGCATAGTCCTGACCGCTGGCATTGCGCAGATCCACCAGCAGACCCCGCCAGCGCTCCACGGCTGCCCGATGGCGCTCCAGCCACAGCGAGAGCCGCGCTTCCGGATCGCTCGGCGCCTCGCTCAGGTTGAGCATGGCGATGGTGATGGTGCGCTGCTGCACATCCACCTCGTCGCGGAAGGCCTCGCGCGCCAGGGCCTGCCAGGCATTGGCCACCGGCAGCTGGTTGAGCTGTTGCTGGTACCAGGCCAGGTCCAGCACATCACCCGCGGCGAACCAGGTAGCCGCCACTTCCAGCGGATCCTGGGCGGTGACCTCCGCCGCCTGGATGACCGGCAGCAGGGTATAGATGTGGTTGGTCCCGGCGACGACCCGCGCCAGCAGCTCGGGTACGCCCGCCTCGGTATAGGCGCGGAAGCGCTCTTCCCAGTCCTGGCGCGGCTCGCCCTGCAGCAGTTCGTCCAGACGCACCCCCAGGGCGGCGATGCGCGGCCCGAAGAAGGCCGCCACGGCGCCGGCGTCCAGGCCGCTGCGATGGCTGCGCAGGAACCAGCGGGTCGCCCGCCGGCCCAGTCGCATTAGTTCGCTCATCAGGCGCAGCTGCAACTCCGCCGGCACCTGATGATCCAGGGCTTCCACCTGACGCCACCAGTGCGGCAGATGCAGGACGTCGCGCATCACCACATAGGCGCGGGCGACATCGGCCGCGCTCATGCCGGTGGATTCGCACAGGCGCTGCACGAAGGTGATGCCCATGTGGTTGATCAGGTCGTTGGCGATCTGGTTGGCGACGATCTCGCGCTTCAGGCGATGGCGCGCCATGGCTTCGGGGAACTGCTCGGTCAGGCGCTGCGGGAAGGCGCCCTGCATGTCCCGGGCGAGGTATTCGTCGTCCGGCACCGAAGAGGCCAGCAGTTGCTCCTTGAGGTCGATCTTGCTGTAGGAGATCAGCACTGACAGCTCGGCCCGGGTCAGTCCCTGTTCCTTGGCGGCGCGCTCGGCGAGCACCTCGTCGCTGGGCAGGAATTCGAGGGTGCGATCCAGCTTGCCACGCCCTTCGAGGTCGACGATCAGCCGCTGGTATTCGGCCAGGTGCGTCCGCGCCCGGTATTCCGCCAGCGACAGGGCACCGGTCTGCATGTAGTTGTTGGCGACCACCAGTTCGCCGACCTCGTCGGTCATCTCGCCCATCAGCGTGTTGCGCTGCTTGACGGTCATGTCGCCGGCGGAGACCACGTCACCCAAGAGGATCTTGATGTTGACCTCGTGGTCGGAGCAGTCCACGCCGCCGGCGTTGTCGATGAAGTCGGTGTTGCAGGCGCCGCCGTGCAGGCCGAATTCCACCCGCGCCAGCTGACTCATGCCCAGGTTGCCACCCTCGCCGATGACCTTGGCGCGCAGGTCGCAGCCGTCCACGCGCAGGGCGTCG
The DNA here is from genome assembly GCF_000730625.1 of Pseudomonas oryzihabitans NBRC 102199. Taxonomy (GTDB): domain Bacteria; phylum Pseudomonadota; class Gammaproteobacteria; order Pseudomonadales; family Pseudomonadaceae; genus Chryseomonas; species Chryseomonas oryzihabitans. The sequence continues at coordinate 243,345 of NZ_BBIT01000009.1, forward strand.
TTGGCCTTGTCGCCGATGTCCGCATGGCTTTCGAAGCTGGCCTTGACGTAGGTGCCGATACCGCCGTTCCAGATCAGATCCACCGGCGCCTTGAGCAGGGCGTTGATCAGCTCGTTGGGCGTCAGGTGATCGGCCTGGAGATCGAAGCGCGCCTTCATCTCGGGACTGATGGCGATGCGCTTGGCACTGCGCGGGAAGATGCCACCACCCTGGGAGATCAGGCTGGCGTCATAGTCGGTCCAGCTCGACCGCGGCAGGTTGAACAGCCGTTCGCGCTCGACATAGCTGCGCTCGGCGTCCGGATTGGGATCGATGAAGATGTGCAGGTGGTTGAAGGCCGCCACCAGCTCCAGGCTGCGCGAACGCAGTAGGCCGTTGCCGAAGACGTCGCCGGCCATGTCGCCGATGCCCACCACGGTGACCGGATCGGTCTGGACGTCGATGCCGCGCTCACGGAAGTGGCGCTGCACGCTGACCCAGGCGCCCCGCGAGGTGATGCCCATCTTCTTGTGGTCGTAACCCGCCGAACCACCGGAGGCGAAGGCGTCGTCGAGCCAGAAGCCATAGTCCTGGGCGATGCCGTTGGCGATGTCGGAGAAGGTCGCGGTGCCCTTGTCGGCGGCCACCACCAGATAGGGGTCGTCGCCGTCGTAGCGCACCACGGCAGCCGGCGGGACCACTTCACCGTCTTTCAGGTTGTCGGTGATGTCCAGCAGACCGCTGATGAAGATGCGGTAGCAGGCGATGGCCTCGGCCTGGATGTCGTCGCGGGAGCCGCCGGTGGGCAGACGCCGTGGCACGAAGCCACCCTTGGCGCCCACGGGGACGATCACCGAGTTCTTGACCTGCTGCGCCTTGACCAGGCCCAGCACCTCGGTGCGGTAGTCTTCCTCGCGATCCGACCAGCGCAGGCCGCCGCGGGCGACGTTGCCGAATCTCAGGTGCACCCCTTCCACGCGCGGGCTGTAGACGAAGATCTCGTAGCGCGGCACCGGGCGCGGCAGCTCGGGAATGGCCTTGGGATCGAGCTTGAAGCTGAAATAGGCCTTGGGCTTGCCAGCGGCGTCGGTCTGGAAGACGTTGGTTCTCAGGGTCGCCTTGATCAGGTCCAGGTAGCGCCGCAGGATGCGGTCCTCGTTGAGCACCGCGACATCGTCGAGGGCACTGAGGATGGCCTGCTCCAGGCGCTGCTGCTTGTCGTCCAGGTCTTCGCTGGTCATACGCCGCGCCAGGTAGAACTTCATGCGGAACAGCCGCACCAGTTCCCGGGCGATGTCGACGTGGGCGTTGAGGGTGGCGGCGATGTAGCCGATGTCGAAGCCGATGCGGATCTGCTTGAGGTAGCGCGCATAGGCGCGCAGCACCGCGACGTCCCGCCAGGGCAGCCCGGCGGTCAGCACCAGGCGGTTGAAGCTGTCGTTTTCCGCCTGCCCATCCACCACCTGGACGAAGGCGTCCTGGAAGGTGTCGTTGAGTTGCTGCAGATCCAGCTCCAGGCCGGCCACGGTGGTGAAGGCGAAGTCATGGATCCAGTAGCGGCGGCCATTGCGATGGCGCAGCTCGTAGGGAAATTCGCCGAGCACGCGCAGCCCGAGGTTTTCCAGGATCGGCAGGACGTCCGACAGCGCCAGGGGCGTATCGGCGTGATAGAGCTTGCAGTGCAGGATGTTGTCGCCGGTCTGGGTCAGCGGCTGATAGAAGCCCATGGCCAGACGGCGCTCGTCGCTGAGCGCCAACAGGTGGCGCATGTCTACCACGGCCAGGTGCGGCGCGAAGCGCTCGCGATAGCCGGCCGGGAAGCCCAGCGGATAGTCGGCGAGGATGGAGGTGCCCTGGGCTTCGCCGAAGCTGTCCACCATCAGGCTGGCGAAGTCGTCCTTCCAGCTGCGGCAGGCCTGCACCATTTCCTGTTCCAGGCGCGCCGGATCGACATCCTGCGGCTGTAGGGGATCGACGCGCAGGATGAACTGCACCCGCGCCAGCACGGACTCGGAGAAGAAGGTCCAGAATTCGCAGTCGGTGCCATGCAGGCGATCCATGAGGATCTGCTGCATGCGCTGGCGCACTTCGGTGGAATAGATGTCGCGCGGCACATAGGCCAGGCAATAGAAGAACTGGCCATAGGGATCGCGGCGCAGGAAGACGCGCACCTTGCTGCGCTCCTGGATCTGCACGATGGCCATGGCGGTGCTGAACAGGTCGTCCACCGGAGTCTGGAACAGATCGTCCCGCGGCAACCCTTCGAGGACCTGGGCCAGTTCCTTGCCCAGGTGGGCGCTGCTGTCGAAATCGGCGCGGCGACGCACCTCGTCGACCTTGCGGCGGATATAGGGAATCTCGCGCACGCTGTCGTTGTAGACGCTGGAGGTGTAGAGACCCATGAAGCGGTGCTCGCGCACCACCCGGCCAGTGGCGTCCACTTCGCGCAGGGAAACGAAATCAGGATAGGCCGGGCGATGCACCCGGCTCGGGTCGGCCGCCTTGGCGAAGGACAGCAGCACCGGTTCGCGCAGATAGCGCAGCGGCTCACCGGACAGGGTGATCTCGGCGGTCTCGGGGCGACCGCGCAGGCGCCGCGACAGGCCGAGCAGGGAGTCGGGCACATAGCGTTGCACCGCGGTCTCGCCGTCGCCTTCGACGGTGAATTCCTCGTAGCCGAGGAAGGTGAATCTGTCGTCGCGCAGCCAGTCGAGGAAGGCCTTGACCTCGGCCAGTTCGCCCTCCTCCACACCGGCCGGACGCCGATCCAGCCAGTTCAGCAGGTCGGCGACCTTGGCCTTCATGGCGGCATAGTCGCCGACGGTCAGGCGCACCTCACCGAGGATCTCCTGCAGCGCCGCCTCCAGGGTGCGCAACTCGCTGGTTGCGGCACAGCGGTCGATCTCGAGGAACATCAGGGCTTCGCGGGTCACCCCTTCGCCCTGCTGGCCCTTGGGCAGCAACTCGAGTAGACGACCCTGGGCATCCCGGCGCACGCTGAGGACGCTGTTCTGCAGGGTATGGACACTGTAGCCCTGGCGATTGAGCTCCATGCGCACCGAGTCGACCAAGAACGGCGAATCGGCGTGCAGCACCTCGACCACGGTGTGGCTCGATTGCCAGCCGTGTCGTTCGTAATCCGGATTAAAGACCTGAACCCGCGGCTCGGAGGGATCGAAGACATCCAGCAGACGCCAGGCCGACAGCACGCAGCCGACCAGATCGGAGAGCCGACGCTGAGTGAGTTCTTCCAGCGGGACGATGCCGAAGAACTGGGCGGTGAAGCGCTCCAGCTGTTCGAGGGTATTCCCTTCGACATGGGCCGCGAGGGCATTCTTGAGTTGTTGTTGGAAATCCGCTTGGCTGGCAGCGGTGAAAAACGCCATAACCGTACTCCGTCCTGAAGGTGCTGTGGGCTTCGCTCCGCAGAGGACAGGCCTCTCCCGGAGCGAGTTCCACAGGGGACGAGGCCGGACTGCACCAAAAAAGTGCAAAGATGCAGTGCGGCTAGAGTAGCCAACAAAGACAGCTATGCACGTACGTCAGGGCGACAACAAGATTCAGCTGCGGAACGGATCTCAATAGTGCGGTGGCGGCGCCTCGTCCGGCAGACCACCGCCACCCGAACTCTGCAGCTCGGCCTGGCGCTCGGCCAGGACGCGAATCTGGGCCGCGTAGCGATCCAGCGCCCGCTGCTGCTCGACGATGATGTCGTTGAGGGTCTGAATGGTGTCGTCCTGGAAGGCCTGGCGCATTTCCAGGTCGGCGATACGGTCTTCAAGGGTCATGCCTGTGTCTCCTCCGCGAGCAGCACCCGCCAGCGTTCCGCTGCGGCATGGCCGGCTTCCGCGGTATGGGGCTCGCGTGGCGAGTGCCCCCATACCGGGCCGGGCCAGGCCGGATCGCCCTCCTGCCGCAACAGGACGTGCAGGTGCAATTGCCTGACGACGTTGCCCAGAGCACCGATGTTCAATTTTAGATCCGGCTGCGCGTGGCGCAACACCTGGGCAACAAGTGTCACCTCTCGCCACAGTTGTGCCTGATCCTGGGGTGACAGGTCGAGGATCTCGGTAACACTTTCGCGCCGGGGTACCAGCACCAGCCAGTCATAGCGCCTGTCGTTCAGCAGCAATACCTGACACAGCGTCAAGGACGCCACTTCCAGGGTATCTCCGGCCAGCCGTGGGTCTATTTGGAACATCTCATCTCCTGCCAACACCTGTCGGCACTAAAAGTGTGCACAGCTTTGTGCAAGTGAAACCTTTGGTGTCACAAAGGTGCAACCAACCATTCCGAAACTGCCCATTGCTCGGGAAGCGGAGCAGCGATAGACAGGCGGGCTCAGGGATTGAGCGTTTGTGCACGCTTTTTGCTATCACGATCCGGGTACGACGATCGGACGGGAACTCTTAAAGAGCTTTCTTAAGAGTCACGGTTAATCCGCTCATCACACGCAAAATTTTGATGAAGCCTATCGCCCCTCCGAGAGAGGTGCTATATGTGCCGCCATTAGAACAAACAGCCACGGCTGACACGATGGCTGACTTTCAACCCAAAGGAGCATTTCTGATGCAAGCGATGAAGTGGAGCATTCTCGCCCTGGCCGTAGCCGCAGGGACCACTCAACTGGCTTTCGCCGACCAGCAGTCCGAATCCAAGGGCTTTGTCGAGGACAGCAAGCTGACCCTGCTGAACCGTAACTACTACTTCAACCGGGATCTCAAGAACGGCGCCAACGATCGTAAAGATTGGAGCCATGGCTTCCTGATGAACTACGCATCGGGCTTCACCCAGGGCACCGTGGGTGTCGGTGTGGACGCCTTCGGCTACCTGGGTCTGAAACTGGACGGCGGCCGCGGCCACGTCGGCTCCGGCAACCTGCAGATCGACAGCGACGGTCGCAACAAGGACGAGTACTCCACCGCTGGCGCCGCCGTCAAACTGCGCGTCTCCAACACCGTCCTGAAGTACGGCAACGTGCAGCCCACCTCCCCGGTCTTCGCCGTGGGTGGCAGCCGTCTGTTCCCGCAGACCGCTACCGGCTTCATGCTGACCAGCGAAGAAATCGCGAACCTGTTCCTGGAAGCGGGTCACATCACCGCTGCCCGTGACCGCACCAACACCTACCACGACGGCAACATGGGCGCGGCTTACGCTCCTGCGTTTACCACCAGTTCCGCCGATTACCTGGGTGGCAAGTACAAGATCAACGATCAACTGAACGCGTCGCTGTATTACGGCCGTCTGGAAGATCTGTGGAACCAGTACTACGCCAACGTCAACTTCGTGCAGCCGCTGGCAGCCAACCAGGCGCTGACCTTCGACTTCAACTACTACTACACCAAGGACGCTGGCAGCGCCAAGCTGGGCGACTTCACCAACAACGCCTACTCGCTGGCCGCCGCCTACAGCATCGATGCCCACACCTTCACCCTGGCCTACCAGGGCGTGAGCAGCGACTCGCCGTTCGACTACGTCGGCGTGGGTGGCAAGGGTGCTGGCACCGGCAACGGTGGCGACAGTATCTTCCTGGCCAACTCCATCCAGTACTCCGACTTCAACGCCTCCGGCGAGAAGTCCTGGCAGGCGCGCTACGACCTGAACATGGCGACCCTGGGCGTACCCGGCCTGAGCTTCATGGCCCGCTACATCTACGGTCACGACATCGACGCGCCCAAGGGCAGCACCGCCTACGCCGGCCTGTATCAGGATGGCGACAAAGAGCGCGAGACCAACGTCGAAGCCAAGTACGTCCTGCAGAGCGGCCCGGCCAAGGACCTGTCCTTCCGCGTCCGTCAAGCCTGGCACCGTGGCGACGCCAGCACCGGCGGCACCGTCAACGAGTTCCGTCTGATCACCGAGTACCCGCTGAACATCCTCTAATAGAGGCCAGCGTCACTCGCACGATCCAGCAGCCCGGCATACGCCGGGCTGTTCTTTTCCGGCCTCCGGTCGGCGCCACCCGCGTCCCTGTACGCCCTGCCCCACCCCGCCGTACAATGCCGGTCCCGTCTCGATGCCGACAGACCGCCTAGCCATGCGTACCAGCCAGTTCCTGCTGTCCACCCTCAAAGAAACCCCTTCCGATGCCGTGGTGATCAGCCACCAGCTGTTGCTGCGTGCCGGCATGATCCGCAAGCTGGCCTCGGGTCTCTATACCTGGCTGCCGCTGGGCCTGCGCGTGCTGCGCAAGGTGGAAGCCGTGGTGCGTGAGGAAATGAACGCCACCGGCGCCCTGGAGGTGCTGATGCCGGCGATCCAGCCCGCCGAGCTGTGGCAGGAATCCGGTCGCTGGGAGCAGTACGGCCCCGAGCTGCTGCGCCTGAAGGACCGTCATCAGCGCGATTTCTGCGTGGGCCCGACCCATGAGGAAGTCATCACCGACCTGATGCGCAACGAGTTGAACAGCTACAAGCAGCTGCCGATCAACCTGTACCAGATCCAGACCAAGTTCCGCGACGAGATCCGCCCGCGTTTCGGTCTGATGCGCGGTCGCGAGTTCGTGATGAAGGATGCCTATTCCTTCCACCTGAACCAGGCGTCGCTGCAGGAAACCTACGACGCCATGTACCAGGCGTACTGCAACGTCTTCAGTCGCCTGGGTCTGAATTTCCGTCCGGTGCAGGCCGACAACGGCTCCATCGGCGGCAGCGGTTCCCACGAATTCCATGTGCTGGCCGGCTCCGGTGAAGACGACATCGCCTTCAGCGACAGCTCCGACTACGCGGCCAACATCGAGAAGGCCGAGGCCCTGCCGCGGGAAGCCACGCGCGGCGCCGCCACCGAGGAATTGCGTCTGGTCGATACCCCCGACACCAAGACCATCGCCGATCTGGTGGAGAAATTCGGCCTGGCCATCGAAAAGACCGTGAAGACCCTGGTCGTGCGTGGCGCCGAGGAAGGCACCCTGGTCGCGCTGGTGGTGCGTGGCGATCACGAACTCAACGAGATCAAGGCGGCCAACCTGCCGGAAGTCGCCAGCCCCCTGGTGTTCGCCACCGAGCCGGAGATCCGCGCGGCCATCGGCGCCAGCCCCGGCTCCCTGGGCCCGATGAATCTGTCGATCCCCTGCATCGTCGATCGCTCGGTCGCCCTGATGAGTGATTTCGGCATCGGCGCCAACCAGGAAGACAAGCACTACTTCGGCGTGAACTGGGAGCGTGATCTGCCGCTGCCCCAGGTCGCCGATCTGCGCAACGTGGTGGCCGGCGATCCGAGCCCCGATGGCCAGGGCACCCTGGTGATCAAGCGCGGCATCGAAGTGGGCCATATCTTCCAGCTGGGCACCAAGTACAGCGAGGCGATGAAGCTGTCGGTACTGGGCGAGGAAGGCAAGCCCACCACCCTGACCATGGGCTGCTACGGCATCGGGGTGTCCCGTGTGGTCGCCGCCGCCATCGAGCAGAACCATGACGAGCGCGGTATCCGCTGGCCGGCTGCCCTGGCGCCCTTCCAGATCGCCCTGGTGCCGATGAAGTACGAGAACGCCGCGGTGAAGGAAGCGACCGATCGCCTCTACGGCGAGCTGAAGGCCGCCGGCTTCGATGTGCTGCTGGACGACCGCGACAAGAAGACCAGCCCTGGCGTGAAGTTCGCCGACATGGAGCTGATCGGCATCCCCCATCGCCTGGTGGTGGGTGAGCGCGGTCTCAACGAAGGCCTGGTCGAATACAAGGGCCGTACCGACAGCGACAGCCAGAACGTCGCCCTGGCCGAGATCGTAGGCTTCCTCAAGGCCCGCTGAGGGCTACCGCTCCAGGTCAGGCGTCCGTGCGCCTGACCTGGAAGTCGGTCAGGCCTGTACAGGCCACCTCCTCCAGCTCCACCCCGGTCACCTCGGCCGCTGCCGGTCCCTGCCAGAGCCAGAGTTCCAGCTGGGCAAGGGCTTCGATCGGACCTTCCAGGTGGCATTCCACCCGGCCATCCGCTAGATTCCGCACCCAGCCGGTGACGCCCAGTCGCTGCGCCTCCTGCCGCGTGCTCTCGCGATAGTAGACGCCCTGGACGCGGCCACTGATCAGGCCATGACGTGCCGATTTTGCGATCATCGCGGGGCTCCTCGTTCTTCCAGCACCGGCGCGACCTTGAGCCACTGGGCCACGCTTCCGGCGAGCAGTTCATGACGCTGTGCCTGCAGCCGCGCGAAGGCCTCCTGCAGCTGTGGATACCAGTCACCGGGAAAGCGTTCGGCAGGCGGCCAGCAATCCGGCGCCGGCGGTGCCCAGGGTGCGCGATCCAGCAGATCCAGCAGCGCATAGCCATGTAGGTCGCGGCAGAGCACCCAGTGGCCGCTGTCGTTCTGGCACACCAGGCGTTCCTGCTGCAGGAACGCCAGCACCGCATGCCATTCATGCTCCGGCAGCTTCCAGCCCGCCTGGTGCAGCCGCCCCAGATGCAGACTGGAACCGCTCTGCTGCCTTTCCAGAAAGGCCCGTAGCACGGCGAGCAGGATGAAGAAGGCCGGCAGCGGCGCGCGGCGCCAGTGATGGGTGGTGGACAGGCTGCAGACCACCTCCGCGCCGAGCAGCACGATCAGCCAGCAGACGTAGATCCACACCAGGAACAGCGGCACCGTGGCAAAGGCGCCATAGATCAGCTGGTAGCCGGGGAAATAGAAGACATAGAGGCCGAACAGACTCTTGGCCGCCTCGAACAGCACCCCGGTCAGGGCTCCGCCGATCAGCGCATGGCGCAGCGGGACCCGGGTGTTGGGCACGGCGGCGTACATCAGGGTGAAGGCGGCGATGCTGAACAGCAGCGGCGTGACCTTGAGCAGCGCCTGGGCGCCGGACATGCCGTAGGAGCCGAACACCAGGGCCACCGAGGCCAGGTAGGTGCTCATGGCGAAGCCGGCGCCCAGCAGCAGGGGCCCCAGGCTGAGCACCGCCCAGTAGAGCAGGAAGCTGGAGACCCCGCGCCGCGGAATGCGTACCCGCCAGATGTCGTTGAAGGTCTTTTCCACCGTCACCAGCATGAAGAAGGACGTCACCGCCAGGAGGGCCACGCCCAGCCAGGTCAGGTGCCGCGCCTGCTCGATGAAGTTGCGCAGGTACTCTTCCAGGGTCGCCCCGGTGGAGGGCACGAAATTGCGGAAGATGAAGGCCTGGATCTGCACTTCCGTGCCCTGGAAGGCGGGTATCGCCGAGAGCATGGCGAAGGTGACGGTCATCACCGGGACCACCGCGAACAGGGTGGTATAGGTGAGAGCCGCGGCATTGTTGGGGGCGCGGTCTTCGATGAAGCGGTCGGCGAGGTAGCGAACGAAGGACAGCAGTTCACGCAAGCGGGCCGGCATTGGCGGTTCCTCGAAAGGCACGGTCAAGGGCTGGCGCGGCAGTCCTCGCCAACCCGCTACAATGGGCATCTTACCTTCTATGGATCAGCCCATGAGTGAAATCGTCCTCTATCACAATCCGCGCTGCTCGAAATCGCGGGCAGCCCTTGCGCTGCTGCAAAGCCGCGAGCTAGCCGTGTCCGTGGTGCCCTACCTGGAAACGCCGCCGGATGCCGCCACCCTGCGCGCGCTGCTCGCCAAGCTGGGCCTGGAGGCGCGCCAGTTGCTGCGCACCGGCGAGGACGCCTATCGCGAATTGAACCTCGCCGATCCGGCGCTGGACGACGCAGCCCTGATCGCGGCCATGGCCGCCCATCCCAAGCTGATCGAAAGACCCATCGCCGTGCACGGCGAACGCGCCGTCGTCGGTCGTCCCCCCGAGCGTGTCCTGGAGATCCTGCAATGACCCCCGAAGCCTATGTCCTGGTGCTCTACTACAGCCGCCATGGCGCTACCGCCGAGATGGCCCGCCAGGTCGCCCGCGGGGTGGAGATGGGCGGCATGGCCGCGCGCCTGCGCACCGTGCCGGCAGTCTCCGCCGAGTGCGCCGCCGTCGCTCCGGCGGTGCCCGAGCAGGGCGCGGTCTACGCCACCCTCGACGACCTGCGCGATTGCGCGGCCCTCGCTCTGGGCAGTCCGACGCGCTACGGCAACATGGCCGCCGCCATGAAGTACTTTCTCGACGGCACCAACAGCCTCTGGCTGACCGGCGCCCTGGTGGACAAGCCCGCTGGCGTCTTCACCTCCACCGCCAGTCTGCATGGCGGCCAGGAGAGCACCCTGCTGTCCATGGCCCTGCCGCTGCTGCACCACGGCATGCTCATCACCGGCCTGCCCTACAGCGAGAGCGCCCTGCTGGAAACCAAGGGGGGCGGTACGCCCTATGGGCCGAGTCATTTCGCCGGAGCGGATGGCAAGCGCGCGCTGGACGAGCAGGAGACGACGCTGTGCCGGGCCCTGGGCAAGCGCCTGGCGACCCTGGCGGGTCGCCTGCAGCAATAGCGGTAGCCGGCGCGGCTACCAGCCCATGATTTCCTTGACGAAGGGAATGGTGAGCTTGCGTCGCGCCTGCAGCGACGCCTGATCCAGGCGTTCGAGCATGTCGAACAGGGCGTCCATGCTGCGGGTGTTGCGCGAGAGGATGAAGCGACCGACCTCGTCGGTCAGGTGCAGGCCGCGGCGGGAGGCCCGCAGTTGCAGGGCGCGCAGCTTGTCTTCGTCGGACAGCGGGCGCAACTGGAAGACCAGCGCCAGGGTCAGGCGCGACTTGAGATCGGCCAGCTGCACCGGCAATTGCCGCGGCGAGGCGGTACTGGAGATCAGCAGTCGCTTGCCGGCATCGCGCAGGCGATTGAACAGATGGAAGAGCGCCTCTTCCCAGCGCCGCTGCCCGGCCAGGGCGTCGAGATCGTCGAGGCAGACCAGCTCGCACTGTTCGAGGTTGTCGAACAGCTCGACGCCGTAGTCGGCCAGTTCGCCCATGGGCAGGTAGATGGCGCGCTCGCCCAGTTCTTCCAGGCGGTGACAGGCGGCCTGCATCAGGTGGCTGCGACCGGCACCCGCGCCGCCCCAGAGATAGATCAGGCTTTCCGTCCAGCCGGCGTCGGCATCGCAGAGACGCTCGACATAGCCGAGCGCCGCGGCATTGGCGCCAGGGTAGTAGTTGACGAAGGTGGCGTCGTCACGCAGACGAATGCCCAGGGGCAGCTGTAAAGGCATCATGCCGGCTCGAACGGCTCTTGGCAGTTTCGCGAGGGCGCCAAGTCTAACCAAATCCCGGGCCCCTCGCAGCAGCCGCTTCAGTCTTAGGTGTCAGCCCTCATGGCCAGCGGAAATACAGGGTGGTTCGCGCCGGTTGCGCGGCTGGCGCCGGCGGGGCCGCGGGCGGGGTCGGAGCAGCCGTGGCATCGACGGGTGCAGCCGGGGTCGCCGGTGCCGGAGCGGCCGGCGCCGTAGCGGGCTGCAGACCGGCAAGACCGAGTTGCGCCTGCAACTGGTCCGGATTGGCGGTGAGGTCGTAGGTCAGCTGGGTGCCGTCGACCTTGACCAGCCGGCTCGACAGGGGCTCCAGTACCTTCTGCAGCTGGGCATAGCGTTCGAAGTTGGAATTGTCGGCCACCAGGGTCAGCGGCTGGGTCGTGCCCGGGCGGGAGACGAATTTCTTCGACAGGCGCGCGGCGACATCCTGCAGCACCGCAGCGGCCAGAGCATCCTGATCGGCGGCCTGGCTGCTGCCCTGTTCGGCGGCACCGTTGTTCCACAGGCGCCACTGGGCCTGCCAGCCATTGCCCTGGGGTTTGGCGTGGACGGCCAGCAGGGCATTGGCGCCGTAGCGCTCGGAGGCCTGGCGCAGGGCGGTCGGATCGCTGGCGTCGATGTTGGCGGCGGTGCCGGCGAGTTGTTCGTTGAGGTCGGCCAGCGGCAGACGGATCGGCAGACCGGCGCGCTGGGCGCCGCGCTGGACCCCGGTGCTGGCGGGCTGGCCGTCACCGACCAGGGTCGCCCCGCTGTCGGCGTCGTTGAGCCACCAGATCATCACCACCGGACGATTGGCGCCCCATACCGAGAGACCCGCCTGACCCAGGGCCCGCTCGGTGGCGGCCGGATCGAAGTTGACCACCAGCACCTCTGGCGGACCGGCGTCGTAGCCGTACTGGCTGATCAGGGATTCGGGCGCCGCCAGGGCGCTGGCCAGCGCCGGGGTCTGGCCGGCCTGGGGGTTGCCGGTCAGGCGCCCGGCCAGGACCTGCAGGGCGCGCTTGAGGGCGGCATTGCGCTCGTCCGGCTGTTGCGAGGTCACCGGCTCGCGGACCTGGTAGAGGTTGTCCACCACCTCGGCGCGGGCGAGCGGACTCAGGACCAGCAGCGAAGCGAGCAACGGAAGGACGAGACGGCGCATGGCGATTCCATAGAAGGGGCAAGGGGCATACCTTAAAAGCCGCCTGACCCGCGAGCAAGGGCACTGGGTCGCGGGCCGCGCAGAAGGTAGCGGTGGAGACTGCCAGCCCGGCGAACGGGCAGGCGATCTGGCTCAGACCACGGCAGGCTGGCCGGGTGCCATCGCCGCCCGGACCGGAGGCCGCGGCGGGCCGCGTGCTTTGGCACGGCTTCTGGTAAAATCGCCCGCCTCATTGCCGGCTGGCGCCAGCCGGCTCGTTTCGCCATTAGCCAAAGGCCAGGATTCATGAGCAAACAACCCCAGCTGAGCTACAAGGACGCCGGTGTAGACATCGACGCCGGTGAGGCTCTGGTAGAACGCATCAAGGGCGTCGCCAAGCGCACCGCCCGCCCGGAGGTCATGGGCGGCCTGGGGGGCTTCGGTGCCCTGTGCGAGATCCCGGCAGGCTATCGCCAGCCGGTACTGGTCTCCGGCACCGACGGTGTCGGCACCAAGCTGCGCCTGGCCATGAACCTGGCCAAGCACGACAGCATCGGCATCGACCTGGTCGCCATGTGCGTCAACGACCTGGTGGTCTGCGGCGCCGAGCCGCTGTTCTTCCTCGACTACTACGCCACCGGCAAGCTCAACGTCGACGTCGCCGCCCAGGTGGTGACCGGCATCGGCACCGGCTGCGAACAGGCCGGCTGCTCCCTGGTGGGCGGCGAGACCGCCGAGATGCCCGGCATGTACGAAGGCGAAGACTACGACCTGGCCGGCTTCTGCGTCGGCGTGGTGGAGAAGTCCGAGATCATCGACGGTTCCAAGGTGGCTACCGGCGACGCCCTGATCGCCCTGCCCTCCTCCGGTCCGCACTCCAACGGCTATTCGCTGATCCGCAAGATCATCGAGGTGGCCGGTGCCGACATCGAGAACATCCAGCTCGACGGCCAGCCGCTGACCGAGCTGCTGATGGCGCCCACCCGCATCTACGTCAAGCCGCTGCTCAAGCTGATCAAGGACACCGGCGCGGTCAAGGCCATGGCCCACATCACCGGCGGCGGTCTGCTGGACAACATCCCGCGCGTGCTGCCCGAAGGCGCCCAGGCGGTGCTCGACGTGGCCAGCTGGCAGCGTCCGGCGGTGTTCGACTGGCTGCAGCAGCAGGGCAACGTCGACGAGACCGAGATGCACCGCGTGCTGAACTGCGGCGTGGGCATGGTCATCTGCGTGGCCCAGGAGCAGGTCGAAGCCGCCCTGCAGGTGCTGCGTGCCGAGGGTGAGCAGCCCTGGGTCATCGGCCGCATCGAACAGGCCGCCGCCGGCGCCGACCAGGTCGTGCTGAACAATCTGAAACAACACGGATGAGTCCTGCCGACTGCGCCGTGGTGGTGCTCATCTCCGGCCACGGCAGCAACCTGCAAGCCCTGATCGACGCCGCGACGCCGCCCGTGCGGATCGCGGCGGTGATCGCCAACCGCGCCGATGCCTATGGCCTGGAGCGGGCCCGGCAGGCCGGGATCGCCACCCAGGTGATCGATCACCGCGAGCATGCCGATCGCGAAGGCTTCGATGCGGCCCTGGCGGCCGCCATCGACGCCCAAGGCGCCGATCTGGTGGTGCTGGCCGGTTTCATGCGCATCCTCACGCCGGGCTTCGTGCGGCGCTACCAGGGTCGCCTGCTCAACATCCATCCCTCGCTGCTGCCGCTGTACAAGGGCTTGCACACCCACCAGCGCGCCCTCGATGCCGGCGATGCCTGGCACGGGTGCAGCGTGCACTTCGTCACCGAAGAGCTGGATGGCGGTCCGGTCGTGCTGCAGTCGCGGGTGCCGGTACGTTCAGAAGATACGGCGGAGAGCCTGGCGACACGGGTACACGCCGCCGAGCACCTCCTTTATCCTGTGGCCGTGCGGTTGTTCGCCGAAGGCCGTCTGCGGCTGGGTACCCTGGGTGCCGAGCTCGACGGCGAGGCGCTGCCGCCTACCGGGGCCGAGTTGCCGTCGCTGACGGCCGCGGCCTCCCCTTCCTGATCCAAGGAGAAACTGATGCGACGTCTGTTGTTCCTATTGGCCACCCTCTGCAGCGCCTCGGCCTTCGCCTTCGACCTGCAGCCGTTCACGGCCAGCTACACCGCCGACTGGAAGCAGATGCCGGTCAGCGGCTCGGCCGAGCGCTCGCTCGAGAAGGAAGCCGATGGCCGCTGGGAGCTGAAGTTCGAAGCCTCCATGCTGGTCGCCGGTCTCAACGAATCCAGCACCTTCCGCCGCGAAGGCGAAGCCTTTCTGCCGGATACCTACCAGTACAAGCGCAGCGGCCTCGGCAAGAGCCGCGAGAGCGAGCTGACCTTCGACTGGGCCGGCAAGAAGGTCACCGGCAAGGACAAGGATGATCCGGTCAGCCTGACCCTGGATCGCGGTCTGCTGGACAAGTCCACCTACCAGCTCAAGCTGCAGCAGGACGTGGCCGACGGCAAGAAGAGCATGAGCTACCAGATCGTCGACGGCGACAGCATCGACACCTATGACTTCCGCGTCATCGGCCCGGAGCGCATCCGCACCCCGCTGGGCCTGCTCGACACCATCAAGGTCGAGCGCGTGCGCGACCCCACCAAGAGCAGCCGCAAGACCGAGCTGTGGTTCGCCAAGGACTGGGACTATCTGCTGGTACGTCTCTACCAGCAGGAGAGCGACGGCAAGGAATACCAGACCAGCCTCAAGGAAGGCACGGTCAACGGGCGCACGGTGAAGGGCGCCAACTGATCTGGTCTGCAGGCAAAAAAACGTCCTCTTCGGAGGGCGTTTTCTTTTATGCGCCCACGCAGGTGTGATGGCTGCCCCTGGTGACAGGCGATTGGGTATCCAGCAGCCTTCTTCAGGCAGTGTGCCTCTTCTCCTATCGCGGCCATGGGCCGCTCCTACACGCTGGCAGGATTTTGTAGGAGCGGCCCATGGCCGCGATACCAACGCCGCGAGACGACAACCGCAAGCGCGACAGATTGTCGCAGAAGTTGTAACGACTTGTTGCCGAGATACGCCTTGGTCCGGAAGCGAAACGCTCTAGTATGGGTTTTCAAGCCCTGCCGTAGCGCGGGCTCGACCAAGGAGATTCAGCATGACCATTACCGTAACCGAACGTGACGAAGACCATATGTCCCGCGAAGCCCGTGGCCTGGGCATGCATCTGTGGGACGTGAAGCAGGAAGGGGAACTGGTCGGCGTCTACCAGAGCGAAGCCGCTGCCCTGGAATACAAGGAGCAGATCGAACACGAAGGCGCGTCGCACGCCGAGTGAGTCGAAGGATCTTTTTACCGACTGCCTGAAAAAGGCCCGCCTCTTGGAGGCGGGCCTTTTTCGTTTCAGGGTGGGACAAGGGGGTGCGGTAGGTTGGGTCGAGCGGAGTGAAGTCCAGCGTCACCTGGTCCAGCGGTGCGTTTGGTTCCCCTCACCCCAACCCTCTCCCAGAGGGAGAGGGGGTGGTTCAGCGCGGGGAGCTCCTTTGTCGGAGCCCAACAAGCTCCGGTCAGTGCACCAGCTCGTCGGCGAATACCTTGTCCAGGGTGATGGGCAGGTCGCGTACGCGCTTGCCGGTGGCGTGGAAGATGGCGTTGGCAATGGCGGCCGCCACGCCGACGATGCCGATCTCGCCGATACCCTTGGCGCCCAGCGGATTGACGATCTCGTCCTTCTCCTCGACGAAGATCACCTCCAGCTGCTGGATGTCGGCCTGCACCGGAAAGTGGTACTCCGCCAGGCTGTGGTTCATCCAGCGCCCCTCGGAAGTGTCCATCATCCCCTCTTCCTGCAGGCCCATGCCGATGCCCCAGACGATGCCGCCGGCCACCTGGTTCTCGCCGGTCTTGAGGTTGAGGATGCGGCCTGCGGCCACGGCGGTGACCACGCGACTGACCTGGACGCTGCCGAAGTCTTCGTCGACCTTGACCTCGACGAACACCGCCGAGTGGGTACCGGTGGCATAGTCGTCACGGCCTTCCGCCGGTTCGGCGCTGGCCAGGGTTTCCATCGATGGCGACCCCGAGGCCTTGAGGATGGCGGTGAAGTCGACGCGCCGGGCCGGATCGGTCTTGAGGCTGATGCCGCCATCGGCGAACACCACCTGCTCCAGCTCCGCCTTGGCCAGCGGCGAGTCATCCATTTCCTTGGCCGCATCCAGCAGTTGCTGGCGCAGCTGGTCGCAGGCCAGCTTGACGGCGGTACCCACCGAGGACACGGTGAAGGAACCGCCCTCCAGGGGTGCCTTGGGCAGGGTGGAATCGCCCAACTTGAAGGTGACCTTGTCCAGCGGCAGGCCGAGGTTCTCGGCGGCGATCTGGGTCATCACCGTGTAGGTGCCGGTGCCGATGTCGGAGGTGGCACTGGCCACCACCAGGCTGCCGTCGATGTTCATCACCGCCTTGGCGGTGGCGGGTTGCTGCATGGCTTCCCAGACCCCGGTGGCCATGCCCCAGCCCACCAGCTGGTTGCCGTCGCGCATGGAGCGTGGCGCCATGCTGCGTCGCTCCCAGCCAAACCGCTCGGCGGCCTGGCGATAGCACGCCAGCAGTTCCTTGCTGGAATAGGGCTTGCCCTTGGCCGGATCGGTGTCGGTGAAATTGCGGATGCGCAATTCCAGCGGATCGATGTCGGCAGCATAGGCCAGTTCGTCCATGGCGCTTTCCAGCGCATAGACACCCAGCACCGCGCCCGGGGCGCGCATGTCCAACGGTGTGTAGACGTCCAGCGCGGCCAGTTGATAGGCCAGCTTGACGTTGGGGCAGGCATAGAGCGACGCCGACCAGACCAGCACCATTTCGGTGAAGTCCTCGAAGCGCGAGGTGATGCCCAGGGCGCTGTGATCGATGGCCTGCAGCTTGCCGTCGCTGTCGCAGGCCAGCTTGAGCTGCTGGTAGGTCTCGGGGCGATAGCCGAAGGTGAACATCTGCTGGCGCGTCAGGGTCACCCGCACCGAGCGCTTGAGCTGCAGCGCGGCCATGGTCGCCAGCACCAGCTGGTACTGGGGACGCAGACCGGAGCCGAAGGCCCCACCAACGAAGGGCGAGATGACCTTCACGTCGCCCTCGCCCAGGCCGAAGATGTTGCTGACGAACTGGGCGCTGTTCTGCACGCCCTGGGTCTTGTCATGCACCGTCAGCTTGCCGTCCTTGTGGTAGATGACGGTGGAGGCATGCATCTCCATGGGATTGTGGAATTCCGCCGCGGAATGGTATTCGGCCTCGATCCGCACGGGCGCCGCGGCCCAGGCCGCCGGGGCGTCGCCGCGGTTGTCCGGCAATTCCATGGGCGCTTCGTGGGCCTGGTCGCGGGCCTGGGCCAGGTCGGTGGCGTGGTCTTCCTCGCTGTACTGGGCACGGATCAGCGAGGCGGCATTGCGCGCGGCCTCGAAGGTCTCGGCCACCACCAGGGCGATGGGCTGGCCGCTGTAGAGGATGCGATCGTTGTACAGCGGCCGGAAGGGCTTGCCGTCGGCCGCGTCCATGTCGGTGTAGCTCTCGTCGTAGCTGGCCATCTTCGGTCGGTTGAGATGGCTGAGCACCTCGAGCACACCCGGCTGGGCCAGGGCTTCGCTGACGTCCAGGCCAAGCAGGCGGCCCTTGGTGATGGTGGCGTTGACCACGAAGCCGAAGGCCAGATCAGGAACGCTGAATTCGCCGGCATAGAGCGCCTGACCGGTGACCTTGAGCGGACCGTCGACGCGGGGAACGGCTTTTTGCAGATGGACGACGGTCATTGCAGGGTACCTCCGGCGGCTTCGGTAAGGGCACGCACGATGGCGCGCCGGGCCAGTTCGATCTTGAAGCTGTTGTGGGCGAAGCCCTGGGCGCCTTGCAGCAGGCGATCGGCCAACTGGCCGAAGGTGGCCTTGTCCGCCACCTGGCCGACGACGGCCTGCTCGGCTTCTGGCAGGCGCCAGGGTTTGTGGGCCACGCCGCCCAGGGCGACGCGGACCTGCTTGATGCGCTCGCCGTCCATTTCCAGCGCGGCTGCCACCGAGACCAGGGCGAAGGCATAGGAGGCGCGGTCGCGGATCTTCAGGTAGGCGCTGTTGGCCGCCAGGCTGTCGGCCGGCAGGGTCACGGCGGTGATGAGTTCATCGGCGGCGAGGTTGGTATCGCGCTCGGGGGTGTCGCCAGGCAGTCGATGGAAGTCGGCGAAGTCGATGACGCGCTCGCCACTCGGACCGCTCACCTCGACCCGGGCTCCCAGCGCGGCCAGGGCCACGCACATGTCCGAGGGATGGGTGGCGATGCACTGCTCGCTGTGACCGAGGATGGCGTGGATGCGATTCTGCCCTTCGCGCGCGCCGCAGCCGGAGCCGGGCTCGCGCTTGTTGCAGGGGGTGCCCACGTCGTAGAAGTAGTAGCAGCGGGTACGCTGCAGCAGGTTGCCGCCGGTGGAGGCCATGTTGCGCAGTTGCGGCGAGGCGCCGGCGAGGATGGCCTTGGCCAGCAGCGGATAGCGCCGCTGTACCTCGGGGTGATAGGCGACCTCGGCGTTCTTGACCAGAGCACCGATGCGCAGACCGCCTTCGGCGGTGGTCTCGACCTCGCGCAGGGGTAGGCCGTTGACGTCGATCAGCTGCTCGGGGCGCTCGACGTTTTCCTTCATCAGATCCAGCAGGTTGGTGCCACCGGCGATGAAATGGGTCTGGGGGCCATGCTGGCGGATGGCGTCGGGCACGGCGTTGGGCTTGGCATAACCGAAGCGGTTCATTCGCGGCCCTCCCCTTGCTGGCAATCCGGACGCGCCCGCTCGATGGCGGCGCGGATGTTGCGATAGGCGCCGCAGCGGCAGAGGTTGCCGCTCATCTGCTCGGCCACCTCGGCCTCGCTGTGGGCATGGCCCTCCTTGAGCATGCCGATCGCCGAGCAGATCTGCCCCGGGGTGCAATAGCCGCACTGGAAGGCGTCTTCGGCGACGAAGGCGGCCTGCATGGGGTGCAGCTGGTCGCCCTGGGCCAGGCCCTCGACGGTGGTGACCTCGGCGCCGTCCTGCATGACCGCCAGGGCCAGGCAGCTGTTGATGCGGGTGCCGTTGACCAGCACGGTGCAGGCGCCGCACTGCCCGTGATCGCAGCCCTTCTTGGTACCGGTCAGATCGAGGTGGTCGCGCAAGAGATCGAGCAGCGTGGTCCAGGGCTCCACGGCCAGCTGCAACTGCTTGCCGTTGAGGGTCAGGGCGATGGTATGGGACTCGGGTTCGGCCAGGGGCTGGAGCTGGCGCGCGGGGGTGGCGTTCATGGCGGACCTCACGGTTAAAGCCGCGGGGTGCAGATTGCCCCCGTGGTCGGAATCAGGCGGTGACAGCGAAAGGCCACCTCAGGTAAGGGACTGCGCCCGACCGGAAGCGGTTCAGCACCCCTGCCCAGCGGTATTCAACGTCACGTTGAAGGTTGTTCAGCGAAGCGTTGGAAAGCCCGTGTCAGAGGGTTTCGCCCTGGTCAGGACACATCTGGTATGGCGCTTCGCTACGCCAGCGGCCCAGTGGCCTGAACCCCATAGGTTCTGGGGCAGTCATCAGAACTCCCGTGATGTGCCCCCAACGATGAGAATCCGACCATGGCTTCCGACTCCGATGCACGCTGGCGCCTGTCCCGGCGTCAGTTCCTCGGCACCTCCGCGGTGCTGGTAGCGACCAGCGCCATACCCGGCTATGGCTTCGCCCAGGCCAGCGGTGGCGCGCCCCTGACGCCCCAGGCCATCGCCGCCCGCCTGCCGCAACTGCTGCCGCTGACCCTGCAGATCAATGGCGAGGCGCGCCGGCTCCGGGTCGACAGCCGCACCACCCTGCTCGATGCGCTGCGCGAGAACCTGCACCTCACCGGCACCAAGAAAGGCTGCGACCATGGCCAGTGCGGCGCCTGCACGGTGCTGGTGAACGGCCAGCGCATCAACAGCTGCCTGAGCCTGGCGGCCATGCACGAAGGCGACACCATTACCACCATCGAGGGCCTGGGCAACGCCGAGCGCCTGCATCCCATGCAGGCGGCCTTCCTGGCCAAGGACGGTTTCCAGTGCGGCTATTGCACCCCGGGGCAGATCTGCTCGGCGGTGGCCCTGCTGGACGAGGTCAAGGCCGGCATGCCCAGTCACGTCTCGAAGCGCCTCGACGGGCCGATGCGGCTGAGCGAGGAAGAGATCCGCGAGCGCATGAGCGGCAATCTCTGCCGCTGCAGTGCCTATCCCAACATCGTCGCGGCCATCCAGATGGCGGGGGGCCAGGCATGAGAGTCTTCGACTATCAGCGCGTGCAGACCGAAGCCGATGCCAGCCGCCAGGGTGCGCGGGCCGGCAGTCGCTTCATCGCCGGCGGTACCAATCTACTGGACCTGATGAAGCTGGAGATCGAGACCCCCAGCCAGGTGCTGGACATCAATCGCCTGCAGCTGGACCAGATCAGCGCCACCGCGGACGGCGGCCTGCGCATCGGTACCCTGGTGCGCAACTCCACCCTGGCCGCCGACGCCCGGGTGCGCGAGCGCTACCCGGTGCTCTCCCGCGCGCTGCTGGCCGGTGCCTCGGCGCAGTTGCGCAACAAGGCCACCACCGGCGGCAATCTCCTGCAGCGCACCCGCTGCTCCTACTTCTACAACACCGCCATGCCCTGCAACAAACGCCAGCCCGGCAGTGGTTGCGCGGCACTGGGCGGCTTCAATCGGATGAACGCCGTCATCGGCGCCAGCGACCAGTGCATCGCCGTGCATCCCTCCGACATGGCGGTGGCCATGCGGGTGCTGGACGCCACGGTGGAGACCCGCGAAGCCAATGGCCGCACCCGGCGCATCCCCCTCGCCGATTTCCATCGCCTGCCCGGGGATACCCCGCAGATCGAGACGGTGCTGCAACCCGGCGAACTCATCACCGCGGTGACCCTGCCGCCGCCACCGCCCGGCATCCAGGTCTATCGCAAGGTGCGCGACCGTGCCTCCTATGCCTTCGCCCTGGTGTCCATGGCCGCCATCGTCGAGCTGGACGGCACGCGCATCCGCAGCGGTCGCGCGGCCTTCGGCGGCCTGGCGCACAAGCCCTGGCGGGTGGCGGCGGCCGACCAGGCCTTTGCCGGCCAGGCCGTGTACAGCGATCTGGCGGCCGTGGGCGATGCCCTGCTCGCCGGTGCCCGTGGCTATGGCCACAACGACTTCAAGCTCGAGCTGACCCGCCGCATCCTGCGCGCCGGCGTGGCCGACGCTCGCCAACAGGCCTGAGGACAGCAGCATGGAAATGAACGAACCCGCCGGCCGCAACCTGATCGACGAGAATCGCGGCGGCCTGATCGGCAAGCCCATCGACCGCGTCGACGGCCTGCTCAAAGTCACCGGCCAGGCGCCCTACAGCTTCGAATTCCGCAACGATCGCGTCGCCTACGGCTTCATCGTCGGCGCCACCATCGCCAAGGGCCGCATCAGCCGGCTGGACACCTCGGCCGCGGAGGGCGCGCCGGGCGTGCTCGGCGTGCTGACCTATCGCAACGCGCCGCGCCAGGCCGCCCGCGAGCCGGACAACAGCGGTCGCTTCACCCGGCCCAAGCCCTACCTCGACAGCGACCAGGTGCGCTATTTCGGCGAGCCGGTGGCCTTCGTGGTGGCCGAGACCTTCGAGGAGGCGCGCCTGGCGGCGGCTCTGGTGGAGATCGACTACGCGGCCGAACCGGGCGTCTTCGATCTCGCCGCCAACCTCGGCCAGGCGGTCAAGCCGCCGGATGCCGATCAGCCCACCGATACCGCCTCGGGCGATGTCGACGCCGCCTTTGCCCGGGCGCCGATCAAGCTCGACGAGCGCTATACCACGCCCTACCACATCCATGCGCAGATGGAGCCCCACGCCAGCCTCGCCCAGTGGGACGGCGACCGGGTGACCATCTATTGCTCCACCCAGTTCGTCGAGCAGGCGCAGAGTTGCGTGGCCAATACCCTGCAGCTGCCCAAGGAAAACGTGCGCATCGTGGCGCGCTATATCGGTGGTGGCTTCGGTGGCAAGTTGCCGATCTATGCCGACGCCCTGATCGGCGCCATGGCCGCTCGCGCCATCGGCCGGCCGGTCAAGGTCACCCTTACCCGCCAGCAGATGTTCCAGATCACCGACCATCGCTCGGCCACCATCCAGCGCATCCGCCTGGGCGCCGACCGCGAGGGCCGTATCCAGGCGATGGCCCATGAAGGCTGGTCCCATTCCGCCCGCGGCCTCACCTACTACGAACCCACCGGCCTGTCCTCGCGCACCCTCTATGCCGGCGACGACCGCCTGGTGGCGCACCGCATGGTCGAGCTGGACCTGCCCGAGTCCGGCTCCTGCCGGGCGCCCGGCGAAGCCGTGGGCATGCTCGCCAGCGAAAGCGCCATGGACGAGCTGGCGGTCATGCTCGGTCTCGATCCCATCGAGCTGCGCATCCGCAACGAGCCCAGCCAGGATCCGGAAAAGCACATCCCCTTCTCTTCCCGCAAGTTGGTGGAGTGCATGCAGGACGGCGCCCGCCGCTTCGGCTGGAGCCAGCGCAAGGCCACGCCCGGCCAGGTGCGCGACGGCGACTGGCTGATCGGCATGGGCATGGCGGCAGCCAGCCGCGCCAACATGCTCAGGCCGTCCCAGGCTGGGGTGCGCCTGGAAGCCGATGGCACGGCCACGGTCAAGACATCCATGACCGACATCGGCACCGGGACCTACACCATCCTGGCGCAGATCGCCGGCGAGTCGCTCGGCTTGCCGGTGGAGCGGGTCAAGGTGCTGCTGGGCGACAGCGACGACCCGGCCGGAGCCGGGTCGGGTGGCTCCTTTGGCGCCGCCAGTTCCGGTTCCTCGGTCTATGTCGCCTGCGAGAATCTACGGCTGAAGGCGGCAGAGGCGGCGGGCCTGGATCCGGCCAGTGCCCGCTTCGTCGGTGGTCGGCTGATCGCCGACAACGGCAGTCGCGACCTCGCCGAACTAGCGCGCCAGCACGATCTCCAGGCCATCGGCGAGATCAAGCCGGGCCAGACCCTCAAGGACTACTCCCAGCAGGGCTACGGCGCCTTCTTCGCCGAGGTGGGGGTGCACGCCCTCACCGGCGAGATCCGCCTGCGGCGCATGCTCGGGGTGTTCGCCGCAGGCCGCATCCTCAACGAGAAGACCGCCCATTCGCAGATGCTTGGCGGGATGATCTGGGGGGTGGGCAGCGCCTTGCACGAAGACGGGGTGATCGACGTTCGCCACGGGCATTTCGTCAACCATGACCTGGCCGACTACCACTACCCCTGCCACCTGGACATTCCCGCCATCGAAGCCCATTTCCTGCCGGAAGTGGACGACAAGGCCAATCCGCTGAAGATCAAGGGCGTCGGCGAACTGGGGATCTGCGGCGCCGGGGCCGCGCTCACCAACGCCGTCTACAACGCCTGCGGGGTGCGCATCCGCGACTATCCGCTGACGGTGGACAAGGTGCTGGCCGGGCTGAAGACGGCCTGACGGCGGGCGGCGCGGTTCAGCGCGCCGCCTTGCCCCCGGCCCGTGTCGCCAGCAGCACCCCACCGATGGCGATCACCATGGCCACCCAGGCCAGCGGCGGCAGGGTCTCGCCCAGCAGTAGCCAGGCGCTCAGGGCGGCGCCCGGCGGCACGCAAAAGAACAGCGCACTGACCCGCGCCGCCTCGCCGGCGCGGATCATCCACACCAGCAGGCTGATGGCCAGGAGCGAGTTGGCCAGCACCAGGTAGGCCAGGGCGCCGATGAAGGCCGGCGCCCAGTGCACCGGATTGTGCTCGAACAGCAGCGCCACCGGCGCGCAGCAGACCAGGCCGACGCTGTACTGCACCAGGTTGTTGGTGACCGGATGCTGGGCCACGCCCAGGCGCTTTTCGTAGAGCACGGCGCTGGTCATGCCCAGCAGCGCGCCGACCGCCAGGAAGATGCCCGGGACGGACTCCACGGCGACGCTGGCCCGGGCCAGGATCACCCCGATGGCGCCGAGCAGCCCCAGGGCCAGCCCCAGCCATTGCAGCGGCGTCACCCGCTCACCGACCAGCAGGGGCGCGCCCAGGGCCACCAGGATCGGCTGCAGCGAGGCCACCATGGCCACCACGTTGGCCGAGGCGCCCAGCACCAGGGCGCCATAGCTCATGCCGAAATAGACGCCCTGGATCAGAAAGCCCACCACGGCGAGATTCGCCCATTCCCGCCGGGTGCGTGGCAGCGGCGGACGCAGGATCAGGAAAGCCACCAGCAGCACGCTGAAGGCCAGCGCATAGCGCATCGCCAGCAGGGTGAAGGGCGGCGCATAGGCCAGACCCACCTTGGACACGGCGAAGCCGGCGGACCACAGGGCCAGGAACACCAGGGGAATGAGGCGCAGCAACCAGGGATTCAGCGAGGTGGACGACATCGGATGCTCAGGGCCAGGCGAGTCAGCGGGACGCGACTCGCGAGCGGGAAGGATAGCTGACGATCAACAGCCCGCTGAGCACCAGGGCCGCGCCGGCGAGAAATCCCGGACCCGGGGTCTCGCCCAGCAGCCAGACGCCCATCAGCACACCGAACAGCGGCGTCAGCAGGGTCAGCACGCCCAGGGGCGCCGCGCGATAGCGACTGAGCAGCACGAACCAGCCCAGCAGACTGATACCAGCGACGATGAACACCTGGAAGGCCAGACTCGACCAGGCCAGGGAATCCAGCCCGGCCAGATCCAGGCGCTTGCCGAGCGGCAGGGCCAGCGCCAGCAGCACCACGCCGGTCACCCCGAGTTGATAGAACAGGGTGCGCAGCGGCGGCGCCTCGGCCAGGGCACTGCGGCGGATCAGCACCGTGGTGGCGCCCCAGGCTGCGCCGCCGGCCAGGCCGATCAAATCGCCCTGCCAACTGGTGCCGCCGCTCGGCTTGCCGATCAGGAAGGCGCAGACCACCCCAGTGGCCGCCAGCAGCATGCCCAGCCACTGCCGCCCCGACAGCCGCTCCCCGGGCACCAGCCAGTGCAGGCCGCAGGCGGCGAACAGCGGCGCCGTGTAGATGAACACCACCATGTGCGCGGCGCTGGTGTATTTCAGGCCGACCGCCATGCAGAGGAATTCCAGGGCGAACAGCGACCCGGCGAGCAGCCCGGGAAGCAGCGTCTGGTCGCGACCCAGGCAGCGGATGCCGCGCCAGCGCGCCAGGCCATAGAGCAGCCCGGCCGCCAGCAGCGAGCGCCAGCCGATCTGCAGCAGCGGATCCACCTGCTCGGCGATGGCCTTGATCGCCGTCTGCTGCAGGCCCCAGACCAGGCAGAGCACCAGCATGACCAGCACGGCGGGGAGATCCAGCTCCTTGCGCATGAGCGTCGCTCCAGGAAAAAGTGAGCCTGCATGGTGAAGGTGGCTGAACAGGTCGGACAAACGATGTTTAATGGGCGTCAGGCTCAGGAAAACTAAGGCTCCGTGTGACGACCGCCCTCCCCCTCAATGCTCTGCGCGCCTTTGCCGCTGCCGCGCGACACCAGCACTTCGCCAAGGCCGCGGACGAGCTGCACGTCACCGCGGGCGCCATCAGCCGGCAGATCCGCCTGCTCGAGGAAGAGCTGGGGCAGCCGCTGTTCGAGCGCCTGGCCCAGGGCGTGCGCCTAACCGTCCAGGGGCGCGCCCTGGCGGCGGAGATCACGCCGCACCTCGACGGCCTGACCCGCGCCGTCGCCCGGGCGCGGGTCAAGAGCAGCGTCCTGACCGTCAGTGCGCCGCCCACCTTTGGCCAGGAATGGCTGCTGCCGCGCCTGGAAGACTTCCAGCGCCAGCATCCGGATATCGAGGTCTTTCTCGATGCCTCCTCCGCCATCGTGCCGCTGGGTACCGAGGGCGGTGCCCAGGCGGCGATCCGCTATGGCCGGGGCGACTGGCAGGACGGCGAGACGCGCCTGCTGCTGCGTGAGTGGATCTTCCCGGTGTGCAGCCCGACGCTGATCCCGGCGCCACTGACAGAACCCGCCGCCTTGCTGGCCTATCCGCTGCTGCATGCCGAATGGCCCGGCGACTGGCGTTCGGGCCGGCCCAGCAGCCGTTTCAACGCCTGGCAGGACTGGTTCGCCAGCCAGCAGGTACCCCTGGGCGAGAGTCTGCGCGGTCCGCGCTATTCGCTGAGTGGCATGGCCCTGCAACAGGCCGCGGCCGGCAAGGGCGTGGCCCTCGGCGGCTGCGTGCTGGCCCAGCGCCTGCTGGCGAGCGGCGCCCTGGTCCGCCCGCTGCCGGACCGGTTCAACCAGCTGTCGACCCAGGCCTACTTCCTGGTCTTGCCCAAGGGCCCGGTGGACGCGCCGGTACAGCGCTGGATCGACTGGCTGCTGGTGCAGATCCGCCAATTCCGCGAGACCCAGGGCGAGCCGCAGGAGACCGGCGGCGCCTGGTGAGAGCCGCGCTTTTACGGCAGTCTAGGCGGTCCGCCCCTGCAATAGTCAGCCTGCATGAACACCTGTCGCCTGTCCGCCCTGCTCGCCCTGCTGCTCTCGACCGCCGCCCTGGCCGCCGAGCAGCCCCCGGCCGACTGCGATCGCCAGGGCAGCGAGGCGCAGCTGGCAGCCTGCGCCTCCGGGGATCTGGCCCTGGCCGAAGCCCGGCTGGCCGACGTCTACGGCCGCCGCCTGGCCGCGCTCTCCGCTGCGCAACGACCCGCCTTCAAACGCCTGCAGCAGCTCTGGCAAAGCGACCGCGCCCCCCGCTGCGCTGACGCGACGCGCGGATTTCAGGGCGCCATGCAGCAGCTGCAGTATCTGAGTTGTCTGAAGTCGGTGACCCTGCTGCGGCTGGACGATCTGCAACGGCAACTCCCGCGGCGCGACTGACGCTTCGTCGCCACCGCTGCTGTCCGGCGCCGGAACTCACTATCATGGCGCCCCGCTGTTGGAGTTCGAGATGTACGAGCGTTACCTGCCCCTGCTGGTCCCGGCCGGACTGCTGTTTCTGGGGGCTTTGTGGTGGTGGCAGCGCCGTCGCCAGGCCGCCTTTCCCTATCGCCAGGTCGAAGCCCTCTTCACCCCCGCCGAACAGGCCTTTCTCGCGGTGCTCGACGAAGCCGTGGGTGACGACTACCGGGTGTTCGGCAAGGTGCGCATCGCCGATGTGGTCCAGACCCTGCCGCTGCGCGATCGCCGCCGCTATCTGATCGCGCAGAATCGCATCAACTGCAAGCACTTCGACTTCGCCATCTGCCGCCGCGACGACCTCGCCGTACACGCCGTGGTCGAACTCAACGACAGGTCGCACCTGCAGCGCCATCGCCAGCAGCGCGACCGCTTCGTCCGCGCGGTGTGCGAGGCCGCCCAGTTGCGCCTGGTGGAGATCCCGGCGGCGGCGCGCTATTCCGCCAATGCCGTACGCGACGCCGTGTTCGGCGGGCGCCGTCCGCGCCAGCGAACCGCAGCGCCCAGCCAGCCCCTTGCGCCGGAATGCCCGGAATGCCAGGCGCCCATGGTCCGCCGCCGCGCGCGCAGCGGTCGCCACCAGGGCCGGGACTTCTGGGCCTGCTCGAACTATCCGGATTGCCGCGGCCTGCTCGACATCGACGACTGACCAAGGGGCCCTTGCCATGCGCTATCCCACCACCCCGGACGGACGCTACTTCGTGGTCAGGGGCCGACTCTGGCGCTGCACCGACCCCAGCCTGCCCGCCGACCGCCGCGACCTGCTGACCCATGAACTGATGGATGCCCGCCGCCAGGTGGGCGTGGCCAAGCGTCAGGGTGACGAAGCCGCCCTGCGCAGCGCACGCGCCGCGGTGGACGCCGCCAAGCACGCCCTGGGCGAGCGCGGACCGGTCTGGTGGACCGATGGCGCGCCCGACTACAACCGGCGGATGGCCAGGAATACCCCCTATGCCGACTGGTACCGGCAGCTGGATGCCGAGGCTTCCTGACCCGCTCCGTGCGGCGTAAGGTGAACGGCCGACTCCTCTTGCGAGCACCGCTCTTGCGCATCCGTCCCGCCTTCGTCACCGATCTCGCCGCCGTCTGCCGGCTGGCCGAGCAACTCGCCGAGCAGCATCACCGGCAGGCCCCGGCGACCTTCGCCGAACCCTCCGGCGGCTGGCGCGACCAGGACTACTGGGCCGCCCAGCTGGAGCCGGAAGACGGGGTGCTGTTTGTCGCCGAGGCCGGTGACGAACTGGTCGGCTTCGTTACCGCGCGCCTGTCCGACACCCGCTCGACTTCCTTTCTGCAGCCGCTGATCCTCTGCCGGATCGGCACCCTGGTAGTGTCGGCCACCCACCGACGGCTGGGCGTGGGTGCCCGGCTGCTGGACGCCGTGGAAGCCTGGGCGCGGGACAACGACGTCGACGAATTGCGCCTGGAGGTCATGGAATTCAACGAGGACGCCCAGGCCTTCTATGCCCGCCAGGATTTCCGGGGGCAGTCGCGGATATTGGCCAAGGCGTTGCGGTAAGACCTGCTGCACCGCGATCGCGGTTATGACGGTCCGCGGAGCTGATGGATGCCAGAAGATGGATTATTCGTTGTCGGAGCAAAACCTTATCGCGGCCATAGGCCGCTCCTACAGAAGCGTCAAGCCCGGTAGGAGCGGCCCATGGCCGCGATAAGCAAAGTCATACCGTTCTGGCTGCATCGACGGACCGCCGTGGTCACGATCGACCCAAGCCAAAGCCCTACACACTCTCCCGACTCACCAACTCGAATCCCAGGTCTACGCAGGTCGGTTGGCTGCGGCCGTCCAGCAGCCCCAGCAGGAGGGTCGCGGCCTGGCGCCCTACCGCGGCGCGGGGGGTCTGGATGGAGGTCAGCCGGGGGACCGTGTGCGCCGAGCCGGGCAGGTCGTTGAAGCCCAGCACCGAGATCCGTTCGGGGATGGCGATGCCCAGCCGCTGCGCCTCGAACAGCGCGCCCTGGGCCAGGTCGTCGTTGCAGAAGAACAGGCCGTCGACATCCGGGCGGCGGGCCAGCAGTTCGCGAAACTGTCGGGCGCCCAGGCCCACGGACGACGGCTGCGGATCCAGTACATCCAGACTCGGGTCATAGCAGCCCGCCTCGCGCAGCACCTCGCGAAAGCCCTCCCCTCGGGCCAGTGCCCGCGGGTCGAGCTGGGCGGCCACATAGCCCAGGCGCTTGCGTCCGGCCGCCAGCAGATGCCGCGCCGCGGCGGCCCCGGCGGCGCGCTGGGAAAAGCCGACGCTGGGCACCGCCCCCGCCGGGTCCAGCTCCATCATGTGCACCCGCGGCACCCCGCTGGCCGCCAGCAGCTGGCGCGCGGCGTCGGTGCGGTCGAAGCCGGTCAGCAGCAGTCCCCGGGGCTGATAGGCCAGGTAGTTGCGGATCAGCTTTTCCTCTTCCTCGGGATCGTAGTGGTAGTTGCCGATCAGCACCTCCAGGCCACGGGGACGCAGGACCTCGTGGATGGCCTCGAGGGGCTCGATGAACAGGTGGTTGGACAGCGAGGGCACCAGCACCACCACCGAATGCCCCTGGGCCGAGGCCAGGGCACGAGCGGCCGGATTGGTGACATAGCCAAGGCGCGCGGCGGCCTCCTGCACGCGGGTGACCAGCTCCGGTGCCACGCTGGCGACACCTCGCAGGGCACGCGAGGCCGTGATGGGGGAAACACCGGCCTGCAGCGCCACCTCGGTGAGGGTGGGCCGACCGGAACTACGAGAACCCGTTCGATTCATTGTTATGGTTTCAGGCTTGTCAGAGACGGAGAACGCGCCTAAGGTAGCGCTGTCTCAGCAGACACTACAAGCCTGACGTGGCCTTCCGCAGCGCGTCGGCATTCGGCCTAACAAGATCGACAAGAACTGGAAGCCGCTGCCTTTTTCGCTTTTCGGGGTAGCGCTGTCTCCAGACCGGAGGTGACGATGAACACTCCCATTCCCGCGCTGGTGGTCATGGGCGTCGCAGGCTGCGGCAAGAGCAGCGTCGGCGCGGCCATCGCCGAGCAGGACGGTGGCCGCCTGATCGAAGGCGACGCCTTCCACCCCGCCGCCAACATCGCCAAGATGAGCGCCGGCATCCCCCTCGACGACGGGGATCGCGCCGGCTGGCTGACCCGCCTCGGTGAAGAACTGGCCGCTGCCGTGGCCGCGGGCGAACGCCCGGTACTCACCTGTTCCGCACTCAAGCGCCGCTATCGCGACCAGCTGCGCCAGGCCGTGCCCGGTCTCGGCTTCGTCTTTCTCGAACTGACCCGCGAGACCGCCGCCCAGCGCGTGGCCAATCGCCCGGGGCACTTCATGCCCGCCAGCCTGATCGACAGCCAGTTCGCCGCCCTCGAAGCACCCCACGGTGAACCGGCTACGCTGGTAGTAGACGCACGCGACAGCCTGCCCGCCATCGGCACCCAGGTGTCGGCCTGGTGGAACACCTCGATTCGCCTGGCCCAGCCGGCCTGACGAGACAGCGCTACCCAATCCAACCACCCGCAACGCCCACAACAACAATAGGAGAGGCGCCATGTTCGGCATGGACCACAACAGCTTCCTTCTGCTCGACGCCGCGGTCACCATCGTCGGCCTGGTGCTCCTGATCACCAAGTTCAAGGTCCATCCCTTCATCGCCCTGACCATCGCCTCGGGCTTTCTCGGCCTGACCTCCGGCATGCCGGTGGAAAAGGTCATGAAATCTTTCCAGGACGGCTTCGGCGGCGTGCTCGGCTTCGTCGGCATCCTGCTGGGCCTCGGCACCATGCTCGGCAAGCTGATGGCCGATTCCGGCGGCGCCGACCAGATCGCCCAGACGCTGATCCGCGCCTTCGGCATCAAGCGCGTGCACTGGGCGATGATGTTCGCCGCCTTCCTGGTGGGCATCCCGCTGTTCTTCGAGATCGGCTTCGTGCTGCTGGCGCCCCTGGTGTTCATCGTCGCCCGCCGTACCGGCTTGTCGCTGGTCAAGCTGGGCATCCCGCTGCTGGCCGGCCTGTCCGCCGTGCACGGCCTGGTGCCGCCGCACCCGGGTCCGCTGCTGGCGGTCGGGGTGTTCGGTGCCGACATCGGCAAGACCATCTTCTACGGCCTGATCGTCGGCCTGCCCACCGCCATGATCGCCGGTCCCATCTTTGGCGCCTGGATCTCCAAGCGCATCCCCGGCTCGGCCAATCCCGAGCTGGTCGCCCAGATCGCCCAGGAAACCGACAACCGCAACCTGCCGGGCTTCGGCATCACCGTCTTCACCGTGCTGCTGCCGGTGATCCTGATGTTGCTCAAGGCCTTCGCCGACATCTTCTTTGCCGCCGACAACCATTTCCGCATCTGGATGGACTTCATCGGCCACCCCATCACCGCCCTGCTCGCCGCCCTGCTGCTGAGCTTCTACAGCTTCGGCACCGCCTGCGGCTTCTCTCGCGAGAAGATCGTCAAGCTGCTCGACCAGAGCCTGGCGCCGGTGGCGGCCATCGTGCTGATCGTCGGCGCCGGCGGTGGCTTCAAGCAGATGCTGGTGGCCAGCGGCGTGGGTGAGGTGATCGGCAACCTGGCGGTGCAGACGCAGATCTCGCCGATCCTGCTGACCTGGCTGGTGGCGGCGGTGATCCGCGTGGCCACCGGTTCCGCCACCGTGGCGACCATCACCGGCGCCGGCATCGTCGCCCCCGTGGTGGCGCTGATCCCCGGCGTGAACAAGGAGTTGCTGGTGCTGGCCGCCGGCGCCGGTTCGGTGATCCTCTCCCACGTCAACGACGCCGGCTTCTGGCTGGTGAAGCAGTACTTCAACATGACCGTGGCCGAGACCTTCAAGACCTGGTCGATGATGGAAACCATCCTCTCGGTGGTGGCCCTGGCCTTCATCATGCTGCTGTCGCTGTTCGTCTGAGCCGCTAGACCGGGACGGCCCCTGGCCGTCCCGCCTCCACCACGAAGCTCGCCCGGGTGCCGCGCCTGGCATCCGGGCGCGTTCGGTCACTGATGGTGCGCAGATCCACCTGCAGCCGCTCCCGCGTCAGCTCCAGGGCCAGATAGCCACGCTCCCGGCTGTCGAAGAAACGCACCTGGGGATTCTCCGGCAACAGCGCCTGGAAGCGTCGGTAATCCGGTCCGTCCGAGGTGATGGAGGTGCCGACGAACTCGCTCGCCACCACCGGGCTCCGCTCGTCCTCCGGATCACGGTGCAGATCCGTCACCCAGAAGGAATGGATGTCCCCGCCCAGGGTCACCGGATTGGCGAGGCGACTCGCGGCCATGGCCGCCAGCAGGCGCTCGCGGGTGGCCGGATAGCCGTCCCAGCCATCGGTCCAGCGCGCCGGATCGCCATCCGGCAGGCGCTGCCGCAGGGGTGCCAGCAGCAGGTCCTGGGCAATGAGGTTCCACTGCGTACCGTTATGGCGAAAGCCGTCCAGTAGCCAATCCTCCTGCGCCCGCCCCAACATGCTGCGCGTGGTATCACGCAGGCCCGGGCAATCCGGCGCGACCAGATGGCCACCGCGGGTCCTGGCCGTCGCGCAGGCCGGTTCGCTGCGGTATTGCCGGCCATCGAGCAGATGGATCTCCGCCAGGTCGCCAAAGCGCCACCGGTCATAGAGGCGCAGCGCGCTGCCCTGGGTGCGCCAGGCGCGCAGCGGGGCGTGTTCGCGAAAGGCCTGGTAGGCCGCCCGCCGTCGCGCGGCGAAGGCGGCCAGACTGACCCGGGGATCCGCCGACCAGGGACCGGAATAGTCGTTCTGCACCTCGTGGTCGTCCCAGGTCAGCAGGCTGGTGACATTGGCATGCAGGTACTGCAGATCGGGATCGGTGCGGTACAGGGCATGGCGCCGCCGATAGCTGGCCAGGTCGCGGGCCTCCGGCAGGCCGTGGCGGCGGACCGCTGGCAGCAGCAGCGGCACATTGGATTCATAGATGTAGTCGCCAAGGAACAGCGCCAGGTCCGGCTGCTCCTCGGCCATGTGCCGATAGGCACTGAAGAAGCCCTTCTCATAGTGGGAGCAGGAGGCGGCCACCAGTTTGAGTCGCTGCGGCGCGCTGGCCGGCGGCGGTAGCGTGAGGGCGCGACCGATGCGACTCTGATGCCCCAGGGCGGTGAAGCGGTACCAATAGGGTCGCCCCGGCAGCAGACCCGCCAGGGTGATGGACACGCTGAAGGCCGCCAGGGACTGCGCCTGGACCGTACCGCTCTGCACCACCTGGCGCAGCCCCGGATCCGGGGCGACCTCCCACCGCACCTCGACCGGGGTACGCAGACCGCCCAGGCCATCCTCGGCCAGGGGATCCGGCGCCAAGCGGGTCCAGATGACGAAGCCATCGGCAGCGGGATCGCCACTGGCGACGCCCAGGGTGAAGGGATCCGGTTGCGGTTCACGCGCGCTGCACCCGGCGAACCAGGGCGCGCTCAGACCCAGACCGAGCAGACCCAGCGCTTGACGTCGAGAGGGATTCATCCAGGCCTCCACGAAAAGAGGCCAGGGTGACTCAGGCAAATGACAGCGCTATGTCGCCCGACTCAGGCCAGCGGCAACTCTTCCAGGATCATCACCTGGGGCGCCTCGGTGAGCAGGCCATCGAGATCGCTCAGCAGCTGCTTGAAGTGCGCGGTCTCCTCGTGCTCGGCCAGGGCCTCGCGGCTGGCCCAGCGCTCGATGAAGACATAGCGACCCTCGTGGCTCGGATCACGGTGCGGAGTGTAGAAATGGCAGGCAGCCTCGGCGCGGGAAGGGGCGACGATGGCGCGTAGGGCGTTCTCGACGGCTGCGGCCTGGCCGGGCTTGGCCTGCAGGATGGCGACGACGCGAATTTCACTGGTCATGCAAAAAACTCCGAAAATGATGCCTCAGCATGCCGCCTGGACACCCCGAATACCACCGGGGTCGAGAATCGGCCCCGGCTATGGTAGATCACTGCTTGGCTTTGACGATCTTGTCGATCACCGCATTGCTGCGCTTGATCAGTACATAGTCGGAGCCGATCTTGACCCATTGGCTGTCTTCGCCCGGCTGCTCCAGGCCGTGCTTCTTGAAGTCCTTGATCACGTACTCGTCGCGGATGTACTTGCGCGGCGCCCGGCCACCCTCTTCGAGTTCAAAGGTAGGATGATCAGGGTCATGAGTGACGGCATCATCGCTCTGATTGGCATCCTTCTTGTTGACCTTGTTCTGGTACTGCGAGCTGGTGGGCTCCGAAGCCGCCTTGTCGGCAGCGGGCTTGACCGGGGTCATGGCCTCGGGCGCGGCCTGGGCCTGCAGGGCGCCGGTCAGGACGACGGTACCCAGGGCCAGAGAGAGCAGCGATTGCTTGATCATGGGGGTGTTTCTCCTCTGCATTCGAGGTTTTGACCCCGGGGTCAGCGGAAAAGCTCCACGAATACCTACGGCTACGCCTTTGGCCTTACTGGCATTCGTCCCGGTCTGCCTTTACCAGGGTCAGCACCGGGGGCAACTGGCGTGAGCGCTGGGTGGAAAAGGCGTCCAGCGAGCAGCTCAGACGATAGGACTGCTGGCTGAGGAGTGAGGCCTCCTGACGCAGGGTCAGGAAGTTGAGGAAATAGCGCTGATGCTGGCGCTTGGCCTGGCTACCCCGTTCGAGCAGCCGCCGGGCTTCCGCCATGGCCATGATGTGGCTATCGATCACGTCCTTCATGCAACGGCTTCCTCATGGCGATGACGATTAGCGAACCTGTCTCCTCTGGACTTTAGCAGCCTGTTCGAGAGACGGTGGCAAATCCTTTGACTTTTTATCGGCAAGCCAGGGCTGGCGCGCCTTGCAGCACCTCAGGCAGAGTAGCCCACCCCTTGGCCTGAGGCGCTGCCCCATGGAACGCTGGAAGATTCTCGCCGGCCTGGTGAGCTTTACCTTTTTCATGGAAAACCTCGACGCCACCGTGATCGCCACGGCCCTGCCGCAGATGGCGGCGTCTTTCGGCCGTGATCCGGTGGACCTAAACCTGGGCATCAGCGCCTATCTGCTGGCCATTGCCGTAGGCATCCCGGTCAGCGGCTGGATCGCCGAGCGCTTCGGTCCACGACCGGTCTTTACCCTGGCTATTGGCGTCTTCACCCTGGCCTCGCTGCTGTGCGGGATGGCCCTCTCCCTCGAGCAATTCATCGCCGCGCGCATCCTCCAGGGGCTCGGCGGCGCGCTGATGGTCCCGGTCGGGCGGCTGGTGGTGCTGCAGGTCACCGAAAAGCACGAACTGGTGCGCGCCATCGCCCTCATCACCTGGCCGGGCCTGGTGGCTCCCGTGCTGGGCCCGCCCCTGGGCGGCCTGATCACCACCTATGCCGACTGGCGCTGGATCTTCTATCTCAATCTGCCGCTGGGGTCGATCGCCCTGCTGCTGGCCTGGCGCCTGGTGCCCGCCGACCTGCCGACCCAATGCCATCCGCTGGACTGGCGCGGCTTCCTGCTGCTGGGCGGGGCCTGCGTCGCCTTCATGTGGGGCGTCGAACGGCTCGGCCAGAACCATGGCAGCCTGGGCAGCAACCTGGCCTGGATGGGGATAGGGCTGATCCTCGGCACCAAGGCGGTGCGTCACATGACGAAGATCGAACGTCCGCTGATCGATTTTGGCACACTGCGGATTCCCACCTACCGCGCCGCCATCCTCGGTGGCGGCCTGTTCCGCGTTACCATCGCCACCGCACCCTTTCTGCTCCCCCTGATGTTCCAGCTGGCCTTTGGCCTCGACGCCTTCCAGGCCGGCCTGCTGCTCCTGGCGCTGTTTGCCGGCAACCTGGCGGCAAAGCCCTTCACCACCGCCGCCATGCGCCGCTTCGGCCTGCGCACCATCCTGACCATGAACGGCGTGCTCAGCGCGCTCAGCCTGCTGGCATGTGGCCTGCTCACCCCGGACTGGCCGCTGCCGCTGATCGTGCTGCTGCTGTTCGCCAGCGGCGTGTCCCGCTCGCTGCAATTCACCGCCAGCAATGCCCTGGCCTTCGCCGACATCCCGAAACCCCAGCTGAGCCATGCGTCCACCCTGTTCAGCACCAATTTTCAGCTGGCCATGGGCTTGGGCGTGGCCATCGCCGCCCTGCTGCTGCGCGCCTCGATGGAGTGGCACGGCCACCTCGATCCGCAGTTGTCGGACTTCCGGCTAGCCTTTTGCATAGTGGCCGTGCTCGGCATCCTGAGCACCCTGGATGCCTTCCGCCTGGCCCGCAACGCAGGCGATTCGGTCAGCGGCCACACCGCGAAAAGCTGACCGACCGGACAGTGCTCGACCCGATGCCGATTTGGGGGTAAGTCTTAGTGCCTTACCCGTGTTAACCGACCTGTTATGATGCGCGCCGTTTTTTCCGATCAGACCGGCGCGCACGAGGCATCCCATGCTGGAAAGACTCTTCCAACTCAAGGCCCACAACACCTCTGTCCGCACCGAACTGCTGGCTGGGGTGACCACCTTCCTGGCCATGGCCTACATCCTGTTCGTCAACCCGAGCATCCTCGGCGCGACCGGCATGGACAAGGGCGCGATCTTCGTCGCCACCTGCCTGGCCGCCGCCATCGGCTCGGCGCTCATGGGACTCATCGCCAACTACCCCATCGCCCTCGCCCCCGGCATGGGCCTCAACGCCTTCTTCACCTACACCGTGGTCCTGCACCTGGGCCATACCTGGCAGGTGGCCCTGGGCGCGGTGTTCCTCTCGGCGCTGATGTTCTTCCTGCTGTCGATCTTTCGCATCCGCGAATGGATCATCAACAGCATCCCGCTCCCGCTGCGCTCGGGTATCGCCGCCGGCATCGGCCTGTTCCTGGCGCTGATCGCCCTGCAGACCGCCGGCATCGTGGTGGGTAATCCGGCGACCCTGGTGGGCCTGGGCGACCTGTCCAAACCCGGTCCGCTGCTGGCCATCCTCGGCTTCTTCCTGATCGTCGTGCTCGAGGCGCGCAAGGTCACCGGCGCGGTGCTGATCGGCATCCTGGTGGTCACCGTGATCGCCATCGCCCTGGGCGTCAGCGCCTTCGGCGGCCTGGTCTCCATGCCGCCGTCGCTGGCACCGACCTTCCTGCAGCTGGACATCCGGGGGGCCCTGGACGTCGGCCTGATCAGCGTCATCTTCGCCTTCCTGTTCGTCGACCTGTTCGACAACTCCGGCACCCTGATCGGCGTGGCCAAGCGCGCCGGCCTGATGGGCAAGGACGGCCATCTGCCGAAGATGGGCCGCGCCCTGATCGCCGACAGCTCCGCCGCCATGTTCGGCTCGCTGCTGGGCACCTCCACCACCACCAGCTACATCGAATCGGCCGCGGGCGTTTCCGCCGGCGGCCGGACCGGCCTCACCGCCGTGGTGGTCGCGGTACTGTTCCTGCTGGCGCTGTTCTTCGCTCCCCTGGCCGGCAGCGTGCCGGCCTTCGCCACCGCCCCGGCGCTGTTCTTCATCGCCGTGCTGATGACCTCGGGCCTGGCCGAGATCGAGTGGGACGACCTGACCACCGCCGCCCCGGTGCTGGTCACCGCCCTGGCCATGCCGCTGACCTATTCCATCGCCAACGGCATCGCCTTCGGCTTCATCACCTGGACGGTCATCAAGCTGCTGTCCGGCCGTACCCGCGAGCTGAATTCGGCGCTGATCGTGCTGTCGATCCTGTTCGTCATCAAGCTGGGCTGGTTCAACGCCTGACCCTTCACCCTCGGGGCCCTGGTCCCGAGGGTTTCCCCGCCTTATCGTCTCTCCGGATCTACCATGTCCCAGCCTTCCTTCGCCCCCGCCGACTACCAGACCCAACTCGATGCCAAGGCCGGTCGCCTGCGCGACCTGCTGGCGCCCTTCCAGGCGCCCGAGCCGGAGGTCTTCGCCTCGCCGCTGCAGCACTACCGGCTGCGCGCCGAATTCCGCCTGTGGCGGGAGAACGAAGAGCGCCACTACGCGATGTTCGCCCCGGGCGACAAGCACACGCCGATCCTCATCGAGGACTTCCCCATCGCCAGCCAGCGCATCAACGACCTGATGCCCCGGCTCAAGGCCGGCTGGCAGGCGGACGTGGCGCTGTCGTTCAAGCTGTTCCAGGTGGAATTCCTCACCACCCTGAGCGGCGATGCGCTGATCACCCTGGCCTACCACCGCCCGCTGGACGCCGCCTGGCAGGCCGCCGCCGAGCGCCTGGCCGCCGACCTCGGTGTCAGTCTGATCGGTCGCTCCCGCGGTCAGCGCCTGGTGATCGGGCGTGACCATGTGCTCGAAGAACTGGAGGTGGCCGGGAAGACCTATAGCTATCTGCAACCCGAGGGCGGCTTCACCCAGCCCAATGGCACCGTCAACCAGAAGATGCTGACCTGGGCCCATACCGCCCTGGGCGAGCGCGAGGACGATCTGCTGGAGCTCTATTGCGGCAACGGCAACTTCACCCTGCCGCTGGCCAGCCGGGTCCGCAAGGTGCTGGCCACCGAGGTGAGCAAGACCTCGGTCAACGCCGCCCTGCACAACCTGGCCAGCAATGGCGTGGACAACGTCAGCCTGGTGCGGCTCTCCGCCGAGGAACTGACCCAGGCGCTCAACGAGGTCCGTCCCTTCCGGCGCCTGGCCGGCGTGGATCTCAAGAGCTACGACTTCGGCACCGTGTTCGTCGATCCGCCGCGCGCCGGCATGGATCCGGACACCTGCGAACTGACCCGCCGCTTCGAGCGCATCCTCTACATCTCCTGCAACCCGGAGACCCTGGCCGAGAACATCGCCCAGCTGCAGGACACCCACCGCATCACCCGCTGCGCCCTGTTCGACCAGTTTCCCTGGACGCACCACATGGAGAGTGGGGTGTTGCTGGAGCGGCGTTGAGCATCGAGCCAGCCCGCGCGGAAAAGGCTACGCCGTTTTCCACCCTACGCCGGGGCTGAGCGCCTTTCTCCCTTGGGAAGAGGGTTGGGGTGAGGGAAGCCAACAAGCCAAGCCACCCTTGTTGGGCTTCGCTGCGCTCAACCCAACCTACACGAGCCCGAGGTGGCGCCCCCTTGCCCTGCGGGAGAGGACTGGGGTGAGGGAAGCCACCGAGCCGTAGATTGGGTTGAGACAGCTCCACCGTCGAAACCCAACAAGCCAAGCCACCCTTGTTGGGCTTCGCTGCGCTCAACCCAGCCTACAAGAGCCCGAGGTGGCGCCCCCTCTCCCTCCGGGAGACGGCTGGGGTGAGGGAAGCCGTACCGTAGGTGGGTTGAGACAGCTCCACCGTCGAAGCCCAACAAGCCAAGCCATCCCTGTTGGGCTTCGCTGCGCTCAACCCAACCTACACGAGCCCGAGGTGGCGCCCCCTCTCCCTCCGGGAGAGGGCTGGGGTGAGGGAGGCCCTACTCGTGAAACTCCGCCACCGTCTCGCGTCGGCCATAGAGGAAGGCGTCGGCCACATGCCGTAGCGGCGCCACGTCCACGTCGGAGCGGTTCTGCGCCACCAGCTCGGCGAAGCGCGCATAGAGACCGGCGTATTCCTGGTCCGGGCCCTGGTGGCTCAGTTGGCCGTCCAGGTACAGCTCGCTGCCGCCCTTGCTCAGGGTCAGGCGACCCGCATCGGTGTCGACGTGGATGTCCCAGGTCTGGGGCCCGGTCTGCAGGAAGTCGAAGTCGGCGGCGATGGGCACCCCGGCGCTGTCGACGAAGGCCAGTTGCGCCGCCACCGGGGTCTGGCAGTTGCCGGGCACCTGCAGCGTCGCCTCCTTGAGAAAGAACGGCCGCGGCAGGATGGCGGTGACAATGGACAGGGCATTGATGCCCGGATCGAAGACGCCCATGCCGCCCGGTTCCCAGATCCAGGCCTGACCCGGATGCCAGACGCGCACGTCTTCCTTCCACTCGATCCGGACCGCCTGGATGCGCTTGCCTTCCAGCCACGCGCGCGCCGGCTGCACGCCCTGAGCATGGCGGGAATGCCAGGTGGCGAACAGCGAAAGACCGGCCGCCTCGGCCTGGCGCGCCAGGGCGTCCACCTCGCTCAGGGTCGCCCCCGGCGGTTTCTCCAGCATCACGTGCTTGCCCGCCGCCAGGGCCTCGCGGGCCTGTTCGTAGCGCACCGCCGCGGGCGCGCAAAGCGACACGGCGTCGATCGCCGGACCGTCTTCGAGCAGGGCGCTCAGGCTGGGATAGTGGGCGACGCCGTCGAGCTGGGCATTGCGGCTGGCCACGGCGACCAGCTCGTAGTCGGGATTGGCGGCGAGCGCCGGCAGGTGCTGGTCACGGGCGATCTTGCCCAAACCGACGATGGCTATTCTTATCATGATCGTCCTCGGTAGACGGTAGGAAACCGCCGCCTAGGATCGGGCAATCATCACACCAAAGCAACAGCTTCACGGTCGGTCTGCAGGCTCTCGCGCAACTCCAGCCAGCTGCGCAGATTGGCCCCCTCGCGGCCCTTGCGCCACATCAGCCAGGTGGTGGCCCGGGCGAAGCGTGCCTGGATTTCGTGACGCTGCACCCGCTCGCGACCGGGCAGGCTGTCGAGCATGGATTCCGGCATCAGCGCCACTCCGCCGGTGATCACGCAGGCCAGCATGCTGTGGTAGGACTCGATCTCCATCACCGGTCCGCTGGGCACCCCGGCGGCGGCGTACCAGGTGTCCAGGTAGCGACGATAGGAGCAGCCGGCGCGAAAACCGAACACCGGGCGCCCCGCCACGTCGGCGGGCGAACGCACCGGACCGAGTTCCAGTCCGGTGATCAGCACCAGGCGCTCCTCGAACCAGGGCTGGCCTTCCAGCGCCGCGTCGGGCGCCGGGCCGTCCACTAGGGCGGCGTCCAGGCGACCGGCCAGCAGGCCCTCGACCAGTTCGCCACTGGGGCCGCTGTGCACCTGCAGATTCACCTTGGGATAGCGCTGGTGATAGCGCGCCAGCAGCCCCGGCAGGTGGATGGCCGCGGTGCTGAACATGGAGCCCAGCACGAAGGTACCGGCCGGCTCGCCGCCCTGCACCGCGCTGCGCGCCTCGTCGGCCAGGGCGAACAGGCGATGGGCGTAGTCCAGCAGCCGGTGGCCGGCGGCGGTCAGGTGCAGCCGCTGGCGTTCGCGCAGGAACAGCTCCACCCCCAGTTTGTCTTCCAGCTGGCGCAGGCGCGTGGAGAGATTGGACGGCACCCGGTTGAGCCGCTCGGCGGCCTTCACCAGGGATCCCTCCTCGGCCACCGCCTGGAAGATGCGTAGCTCTGCGAATTCCAAGGATCACCACCTTTCTCTTTAGCTGAACATCTATTTCTTTATTATTCGTTTTTATTGATTAACTTCAAGGCCTAGGCTGTACCCATCCGCTCGCTACTGGAGTCTTGCGATGACCGCCACCACCCGCCTGCTGGCCTGCCTGCTCGCCCTGGCCACCGCCATGGGCATCGGCCGCTTCGCCCTCACCCCCGCCCTGCCGCACCTGATCGCCGAAGGCCAGATCGACCTCACCGGCGCCAGCCTGCTGGCCGCGGCCAACTACCTGGGCTATCTGCTGGGCGCCCTGGATGCGCTCTTCGCCCGCCGGACCCATGCGCGGCTGGTCGGCGGCCTCTGGCTCTGCGCCGGCCTGACCCTGGCGTCGCTGCTGGCCGATGGCCTGGCCGCCCAGGCGCTGCTGCGCTTCGGCACCGGCCTGGCCAGCGCCTGGGTGCTGGTGATGGTGACCGGTCTCAGCCAGCCCCTGGCCGCCGAAGCCGGCCGGCCGCGCCTGGGCGCCCTGGTCTTTACCGGTCCCGGGGTGGGCATCCTCATCAGCGGGTTGATGGCCCTCGTCAGCAATCGCCTGGGCGGTGGCTCCAATCAGCTGTGGCTGAGCTACGGCCTGCTCGCCAGCGTGGCGACCCTGGCGCTGCTGCCCCTGCTGCCACGGCGCGGTCCGGCCACCCTGCTACCCACCGCCGCAGCGCCGGCCAAGCGTTCCCCGGCCTTCAACCGCCTGATCCTGGCCTATGGCCTGGTGGGCGTCGGCTACATCCTGCCGGCGACCTTTCTTTCGCAGATGGCCGCCAGCCGCTTCCACGGCCAGTGGCAGGCCGACCTCTTCTGGCCCGGCTACGGCCTGGCCGCGGCCCTGGGCGTGGTGCTGGTCAGCCTGAGACGCCCGGGCACCGACACCCGGCGCTGGCTGATCGCGACCCTTTGGCTACAGGCCGCGGGCGTACTGCTCTGCCTCCTGCCGGGCAGCCTGGCGCTGTTCCTCGGCGTGCTGCTCTGCGGCGGTCCCTTCCTCGCCTGCATGCAGTTGGTGATGCAATACGGTCGCGAGCTGGCACCGGCCACGCCGCAACGCAACGCCGGGGTGCTCACCGCCAGCTTCGCCAGCGGCCAGTTGCTCGGTCCGCTGCTCGGCGCGGCGAGCAGCCATTTCGCCGGCGACCTGCAACCGGCCCTGGTGATCGCCGCGCTGGGCCTGCTGTTCGCCGGTCTGCAACTGCGCCGCGCCCGGGCGTCGCTACAGCGCTGCATCGCCTGAATCGTTTCCGCTGCGGCCATTCGTCACAGAAGTAAAACTGGGTGGTTCCTTGTTTTGAAATGTTTCGCCGTTCCTGAGTACAGTGATCGCCGCGCCTCATAGAGGAGGCGCCTCAGGCGCTCGCCATCCACCCTACAAGGAATACAACACTCATGATGAAGGCCTCCGATCTGGTCGTTCGCTGCTTGGAGAACGAGGGTGTGGAATACATCTTCGGCATTCCCGGCGAAGAGAACCTGGACCTGCTGGAATCCCTGCGTCGCTCCTCGCAGATCAAGCTGATCCTGACTCGCCACGAGCAGTCCGCCGGCTTCATGGCCGCCACCTACGGCCGCTTCACCGGCAAGACCGGTGTCTGCCTTTCCACCCTCGGTCCAGGTGCCACCAACCTGGTCACCGCCGGCGCCTACGCCTACCTGGGCGGCATGCCGATGCTGATGCTGACCGGCCAGAAGCCGATCAAGAAATCCAAGCAGGGGCGTTTCCAGATTCTCGACGTGTGCCGCATGATGGCGCCGCTCACCAAGTACACCCACCAGTTCGCCTCCGCCGACAACATCCCGTCGCGCATCCGCGAGGCCTTCCGCCTCGCCGAGGAAGAAAAGCCCGGCTCCGTGCACCTGGAACTGCCGGAAGACATCGCCGACGAGCACACCGAGAGCCTGCCGGTCCCGCCGAGCCTGAGCCGTCGTCCAGTCGCCGAAGCCAAGGCCATCGCCGCCGCCGTCTCCAAGCTGGAAAACGCCCGCAGCCCGGTGCTGGTGCTGGGCGCCGGCACCAACCGCAAGATGACCGCGCGCGTCCTGCGCCAGCTGATCGAGAAGACCGGCATCCCCTTCGTCACCACCCAGCTCGGCAAGGGCGTGGTCGACGAGCGCCATCCGCGCTTCCTGGGCAACGCCGCCCTCTCCGCCGGTGACTTCGTGCACCGTGCGCTGGAGTCCGCCGACCTCATCGTCAACATCGGCCACGATGTGATCGAGAAGCCGCCGTTCTTCATGACCCGCGGCGGTACCGAGGTCATCCACATCAACTTCCGCTCCGCCGAAGTCGATCCGGTGTACTTCCCCCAGGTCGAGGTGGTCGGCGACATCGCCAACGCCATCTGGGAGATCAAGGAGCGCATCGAGGTCCAGCCCACCTGGGACTTCGACCGCCTCCTGACCATCCGCGAAGCCAACGAGGCCCACGTCGCCGAAGGCGCCACCGACGACCGCTTCCCAGTCTATCCCCAGCGCCTGGTGGCCGATCTGCGCCACGTGCTGCCGTCCGACGGCATCGTCGCCCTGGACAACGGCAT
This sequence comes from Pseudomonas oryzihabitans NBRC 102199, assembly GCF_000730625.1. GTDB lineage: Bacteria > Pseudomonadota > Gammaproteobacteria > Pseudomonadales > Pseudomonadaceae > Chryseomonas > Chryseomonas oryzihabitans. The sequence goes on from NZ_BBIT01000009.1 coordinate 287,097, forward strand.
CTACAAGATCTGGTTCGCCCGCAACTATAAGGCCTACATGCCCAACACGGTGCTGCTGGACAACGCCCTGGCCACCATGGGCGCCGGTCTGCCGTCGGCCATGGCCGCGCGCCTGGTGCACCCCAACACCCCCATCGTGGCGGTGTGCGGTGACGGCGGCTTCATGATGAACAGCCAGGAGCTGGAAACGGCGGTGCGCCTGAAGATGAACCTGGTGGTCATCATCCTGCGCGACGACGGCTACGGCATGATCCGCTGGAAGCAGGCGCAGATGGGCTTCGAGGACTTCGGCCTGGACTACGGCAACCCGGACTTCGTCCGCTACGCCGAAAGCTACGGCGCCCACGGCCATCGCGTGGAAAGCGCGGCGGCCTTCGCGCCGCTGGTGCAGCACTGCCTGGACACCCCCGGCGTCCACGTCATCGACTGCCCGGTGGACTACTCCGAGAACGACCGCATCCTGCACCAGGACATCAAGGAGCGCAGCGCGGCGGTCTGACCGCTTAGCCCCGGCGATCCCTACGACGCCCCGGCCTCCAGGTCGGGGCGTTTTTCATGGCGCCCGAAGCAGCCAGCCAGTCCTCTCCGCCATCCAAGCTGGCGCCATATCGTCAAACTAATAGACAGGAAAAGCCTGCAAAAACAAACAGATACGATGTGGGACCACACAAGACCCTGCCGACTATCCGGGTAATCACACAGCCTATCGTCCGGACTCGAATATCGCGGCGATTCGCGTTCTATTAAGCAACCCTTAAGCACCGCGGTGAATGAGTTCTCGCCGTCCTTGAGCCGTCCTGACGAGCGCCCTGCCCTCGCCGAGGTCGCGGATCGGGACCCGACGGCAGATGGCTCGGTACCCGCAAAGAGTCCTTGGGGTCAATCCGTGGTTACCCGCACAAGCTGCCAAGCGCCCCCTTCGCGCCGTCCGGTCCTGCCGGCTGGCTGACGAATCGACAGAGGCCGCCGTAACCGCGAAGCACGAGGCGTGAGGCCCCCAGGCCCGCATCATCCAACGCTCCGCTATCCAGGTAGTCCACATGCAGCAAGTTGGCTGGAATCCATTAAGCAATATAAGCGTCAGGGCCAAGCTGGGCCTTGGCTTCGCCCTGCTCATCGGCATGATCCTGCTGGTGGCCTACACCGGCTGGTCGGCCACCGATACCCTGCGCGATCGCAGCGAGCGCATGAACGATATCGCCGGCTACAGCACCCTGGCCCGCGACATGCGCATCGAGCGACTGGTGTATTTCACCAGGGCCGATGACGCCCAGGCGGCCAAGTGGCTCGCCGCCCTGGACAAGACAGAAGGCCAGTTGCAGGCCATCGTCCCGCACTTCAACTCCCCGGCGAACAAGGCCCTGCTCGACGAGGCCGGGGCCGCGCTCAAACGCTATCGCGACTTCTACAACCAGACGATCACCGCCACCCGCGAGCGGGAATCCATCCGCAAGATCGCCAGCAATGCGGCAGAGGCGGCCAATGCCCAGCTGCTGGCACTGGCCGAAGAGGCGAATGGCGAGACCGGCCGCCAGGCCGATCGCCAGCAGCTGGCGGCGCTGTTCATCGGTGTACAGCGGATGAGGGTCGATTTCCGCGGCTACGCCAGCTTACCCGGGAAGGACACTGAGCAGACGGCACGCACCTCCGTCAATGCCACCCTCACCCAGGCCAAGGCGCTCGGCACCACGGCGTTGCCGACCGAGACCGTGCAAAAGCTGGTCGGTGAAATCACCGCCTACGGGCAGCGTCTCGACCAGCTGGTGGCCGCGCAGGCGCAGGTGGATCAGGCGCAGGGCGGTATCACCACCACCATCACCACCCTGCTCGGCATCGCCGACAAGCTCACCGCCATCCAGCAGGAATTCCGCGCGGCCGACGTGGCCGGTGCCCGTCAGCTGCTGTTGATCTGGCTGGCCGTCGCCATCGCCCTGGGCCTGACCTGTGCCTGGCTGATCACCCGCTCCATCGTCAAGCCCTTGCAGGACACCGTGACCCTGGCCAAGCAGGTTGCCAACGGTGACTTCACCCATCAGCAGCAGGTCACGCGCAAGGATGAACTGGGCGCCCTGCAGACCAGCATGCAAGGCATGACCGGCAACCTGCGGCGCCTGATCGGCGAGGTGCGCGACGGGGTGGTTCAGGTGGCCAGTGCCGCCGAGCAGCTGTCGGCGGTCACCGAGCAGACCAGTGCTGGCGTGCAATCGCAAAAGGTCGAGACCGACCAGATCGCCACCGCCATGCAGGAAATGACCGCCACCACCCACGAGGTGGCGCGCAACGCCGGGAATGCCGCCAAGTCCGCACTGGAAGCGAGTCGGCAGGCCCAGCAAGGGGAGCAGTCGGTGAGCAAGGCGGTCGACCAGATCGAGGTGCTGGCCCGGGAAATGGAATCGACAAAGGCCGCCATGGCCACCCTGCGCGGCCATGCCGACAGCATCGGCGGCGTGCTCGACGTGATCAAGGCGGTTTCCGAACAGACCAATCTGCTGGCGCTCAATGCCGCCATCGAAGCCGCTCGGGCCGGCGAGGCGGGCCGCGGCTTCGCCGTGGTCGCCGACGAGGTCCGCGGCCTGGCCCAGCGCACCCGCTCCTCGACGGACGAGATCGCCCAGCTCATCACCGGCCTGCACCAGAGCACCGACCGCATGGCGACGGTGCTCGACCACAACGTGCAGCTGACCGACAGCAGCGTCGGCCTGTCGCGCGAGGCGGGCGAGATGCTCAAGCGCATCACCCAGTCGGTCAAGGACATCGAATCGATGAACGAACAGATCGCCTGCGCCGCCGAGCAGCAGAGTTCGGCCGGCGAGGAGATCAGCCGCAATGTCACCAACGTCCGCGACATCTCCGACCAGACCGCGGCCGCCAGCGAAGAGACGGCGTCCTCGAGCATGGAGCTGGCCCGCATCGGCGTACGCCTGCAGGAGATGACGGCGCGCTTCAAGGTGTAGGTCTGGCGCCGGGGGCTTCCCTCACCCCGACCCTCTCCCCCAGGGAGAGGGGGCGCACCCGGTGTGGCCCGCGCAGGGTGGAAAACGGCGTAGCCTTTTCCACGCGGACGAACCCGCTGCGATAGCGGCTTCGCTGCAAACCAACCTGCAGATCGCTCACCCCTCCCCTCTCCCATGGGGAGAGGAGGCGCACCCGATATGGCCCGACGTAGGGTGGAAAACGGCGCAGCCTTTTCCACGCGGACGAACCCGCTGCGATAGCGGCTTCGCTGTAAACCAACCTGCAGATCCCTCACCGCGACCCTCTCCCATGAGGAGAGGAGGCGCACCCGGTGCGGCCCAGCGTTAGGGTGGAAAACGGCGCAGTCTTTTCCACGCGAAAGAGCCCGCTGCGATAGCGGCTTCGCTGCAAACCAGCCTGCAGGTCCCTCACCCCGCCCCTCTCCCATGGGGAGAGGGGGCGTACTCGATATGGCCCGACGTAGGGTGGAAAACGGCGCAGCCTTTTCCACGCGAAAGAGCCCGCTGCGATAGCGGCTTCGCTGCAAACCAGCCTGCAGATCCCTTACCGCGCCCCCAGGGAGAGGGAGCGCACCCGCTATGCCCCAGCGCAGGGTGGAAAACGGCGCAGCCTTATCCACCCTCGGGTAGCAACTCCCCTACTCCAGGCTGGCCTCTTCCAGCAACCACCGCTCGAAAAGCGCCAGCGTCGGATCGACGGCCTCCGCGGGACGGGTCACCAGCACATAGCGCTCGCGCAGTTCGGGCATGACTGGCCAGGGCGCCTGGAGGCGGCCGGTGGCCAGGTCTTCCTTGATGTAGCGCTGGGGCACCAGAGCCATGCCGAAACCGGCCTTGGCGGCCTCGATCAGCAGCGAATAGCGATCATAGGTAGGGCCGGTCACCTGGGCACCCAAGGGCAGTCCGGTGAGCGCGGCATAACGACGCCAGCTGTGCGGACTCTCCCGCTTGTGCAACAAGGGCAGACTGGCCGGCGGATGATCGGCCAGCCGCGGATGACAGACCGCGACCAGTTGCGCCTCGAACAGCCGTTGCACCCTCAGGCTCTGCCAGGCCGGATGCTCGTAGTTGATCGCGGCATGCAGGCCGCTGTCCTCCAGGGCGAAGGGCTGCGTCCGCTCGCGCAGGTTGACCTGGATCTCCGGATGGCGCTCGTGGAAACGCGCCAGGAGGGGGATCAGCCAGCGACCGGCCAGGGTCGGGATGACGCCGATCTCCAGCGTCGTGGCGCCGCGGGCCTGGGCGATCAGCTGCTGGGTATGGCGCTCGATGTCGGCGAGCGCCGTGCGTATATGGGCGGCATAGCCGGCACCGGCGGCGGAGAGCTCGACGCGATTGCCGATCCGATTGAACAGCCGGACACCCACCGCAACCTCCAGCTTGGCGATCTGCCGACTGATGGCGCCCTCACTCAGCGCCAGCTCCTGCGCGGCCCTGGCAAAGCTGAGATGGCGGGCAGCCGCTTCCAGGGCCACCAGCGCCGTGGTGCTGGGCAGGCGTCTAGTCATCGGCGGTCATCCTTGGCGGGGCGGCACAGGATGACGCCTGGGCAAGCTGCCTTGCAAAAAAATCCGTAACGCTCGCCGGCCCGCGCCTCCTAGCATGAGCGGACCTGAAGACCAAGGAAGCGCGAGCCATGATGACGAGGACGTCCACCTTGAACAGGGTCGACCGGGTTCTGCTGGGCATGGGTCTGGTGATTCCTGTCTGGCTGACGATCGGTGTAGGACTGACCGCCCTGGCCTATCCCGGCTATAGCCATGTCGACCACGCCCTGAGTCGGTTGGGCGCCATCGATGCGCCTACCCAGGGCTTTTCCGCCTGGATCAACAACCTGCCGCTCGGCGTGCTCTTCGTGCTGGTGGCCCTGGGCCTGGCCCGGCGCTTTCGCGGTTCGCGCCTGGCCCGCCTGAGTGCGGCCCTGATCCTGCTGCATGGCCTGGCGAGCTTCGCCACCGGCGTCTTTCCCTGCGATCAGGGCTGCGCCCCGGTGCAGCCCTCGCGCTCGCAAACGCTGCACAACCTGGCGGGCCTGGTGATGTTCCTGTCGCTGACCCTGGCCAGCGCACTCTGGGGCTGGCTTGGCAGGCGCCTGCTGGCCTCGCCGGGCTTTGCCTGCTTGTCGATCCTCTGTACCGCGCTGGCGCTGGTCACCGCGGCCCTGATGGCGGGAGCGGTCACCGACGGCCAGGGCTTCGGCCTCTACCAGCGCCTCAACTACGCCACGGGCGTCTGCTGGCTCGCGGTCCTGGCCTGGCTGGCCCGGCACGAACGCGGGTAACCGGCGGCAAGCGGCACGGCGGACGCCTCAGGCCTGTACGGTCAGGGCGACCAGCCGCGCCACCAGCGGTCTGACCAGCAGCACGCAGACGAACGCCGCAGGCATCGCCACCTGGTAGGCGTTCATCACATTCCTGAAGTAATGGGCATCGAACCCGAACTCGGCCAGGGTGATCACCAGGCACATCAGCAAGGCCATGATGGTCGACATATAGAGGGCGAACACATAGGGCGTCACGCCCTTGGGCAGGCGTCGTCTGGCGGGAAGCGCTGGAGTCTGGGAATTCATCGGCTAGTCTCTGGTGGATGGGCGAGGCCAAGCTAACAAGCAGCGGAACCGGCCGGTAGCCGCCTCGTCGTTGGTTCACCTTCAACAGAAATCAACGAATACAGCGACAGGGATCTCGTGGACATCCTGGGTTTGATCAGTACCTACATCAAGGTCGTGGAAGCCGGCAGCATCGCCGGGGCTGCCCGTGGCCTGGGCCTGAGTGCGGCCGCGGTAAGCCAGAGCCTGGCCCGGCTGGAGGCGCATCTGGGTGTGCGCCTGCTGTCGCGGACCACGCGCCGCCTGGCCATGACGGAAAGCGGGGCCCGCTATTTCGACCAGGTCCGACATATCCCGCAGGAGGTCGAGAGTGCCGCCCAGTCGGCGACCCTGGCCAGCGAACCCCAGGGAGCGCTGCGAGTGGCGACCACCGCCGCCTTCGGCCGGCATCTGCTGGCGCCGCTGCTGCCGGCGTTCAAGCGCCGCTATCCGGGCATCGACATCGAACTGATCGGCTCCGACCGGCGCCTGGATCATCGCCTGGAACAGATAGACGTCAGCCTGAGGATCAAGGCGCAGCTCAGCGACAGCCTGGTCGCCCGACGCATCACGTCCCGGGCCTTTCTGTTCTGCGCGGCGCCCGCCTATCTGGCACACGCGGGCACACCGCGCACTCCGGAAGACCTGCAGCAGCACGCCTGCCTGCTGTTTCGCTATCGCACCGATGGGCGCTATCTACCCTGGCGATTCGAACGCGAAGGCAAGGTCTTCGAGGCAGCCACGCGTCCCGGTTTCGTCTGCGACGACATCGACATGCTGGCGCAGATCGCGGTGAACGGCGGCGGCATCGCGCGCCTGGCGGACTTCGTCGCCCTGCCGCTGATCGAGCGCGGGCAGCTGGTACCGCTGTTCGGCGCGGCTAGCCAGGGCGCCACGTCGGCCCAGTCGGAAGCCATGGATATCTATGCCTGCGTCGCCGAACGTTCGGCGCTGACCGGCAAGGTGCGCGCCTTCATCGACTTTCTCGAAGAGGCATTGCAGACCCGCGACGGGACGGTGCCCGCTCACTGAACAGGCCTGCGTCGGCAGCGCTGCGGTCAGTGCCCCCCGCCGTCGGTGACGAAGTAGGTAGCCCGGTCCAGGCCGCGTGGCAACTGCTCAGGGGTTCGGTTGATCAGGCCGATGTCCTTGGCGGCATCGTAGCCCAGGCGCCGTCTGTTGCTCTCGGAGGACAGCAGGGTGGTGAGCTCCTCCGGGGCCAGCTTGAGGCAGCCCTTGTAGATCTCGCGGAATTTGAGGTTCTCACGCTCGACATCTTCGAACGCCTGCTTGGCCTGGTCAGGCTTCATGTACCCATTCACGGCGATGGACGTCGCGGCCGGATGCAGGAGAAAGGTGGACAACGGCGCGGCATAGCGATCCTCGGTCGCGCAGTAGATCAGCGTGGCGGAAGAGTCCGTCGCGGCGGCATTGATGGTGTTTAGATGCAGCGGATAGTGACGGATGAATTCGTAGGCCACATAGCCCGCCTCCAGGTCGCCACCATGGCTGTTGAGATAGAGATTGACGTTCTTGACGGCGGGGTATTTGAAAGCGATGTCGCTGAGGGCGGCCAGCAGGGAGCTGACCGCTCGATCGCTGATGCCGCTGTTGAAGTACACCGAGGCGGTGTCGGCAGTGGCCGCACCGCCCTCCCCGCGGATGACGGTCATGTCGGCCGCAGCCTCCGTCAGCCAGCTCGCGACCAGCAGCGCCAGGACGACCCTGGACAGCCGTGGCGCACGCGTCGAACGTCTCATCCCTGCTCGCTCCCTTCTCGGCATCAGGCCTGAAAAGGTAGATAGCGCGGCTTAAGGTCGGCTTAACCCATCGGGGTGCGCAGGTTCGCGCTGGCCTCAGTCCTTTTTCAGCAGCCCGGCCAGTCCGGCGAAGGGATTGTGGGTGGCCTGGGCCACCTTGGGCGAGCTCAGGGAGCTGTCGCTGAAGTACTGCTGATCGGTGTAGCGACTGTGCTCGTTGTCGTGGCAGTACAGGCACAGCAATTCCCAGTTGGAGCCATCCTGGGGATTGTTGTCGTGGTTGTGGTCACGGTGGTGCACGGTCAGCTCGCTCAGGCGCTTGCCGGAGAATTCGCGGGCACAGCGACCGCAGACGTGGGGATACATCTTCAGCGCCTTGTCGCGGTAGCCGCGTTCGCGCTCGCGCTGGGTCTCGGCGAGGATTCGATCCAGCTTCGAGGTATCGGTGGCCATGCTGCGTCCTGAGGGGTCGTGTCGGGAGGCTCAGTATAGCCCGCGCCTGGCCCCGCGGGTGATCAGGCACGAGTCCACTCAGGGCTTCGGCTGGGCGCCTCCCTCCTCCCCCTCGAATTCGGCGAAATACTGCTCCGCCATGGCCCGCAACGAGCGGCCGATGTTGGCGTACTCGTATTCGTTGAGGTTGGCGAGGGACACCCGGGCAGCCGGTTGCTGGGTGCCGAAGCCCTTGCCGGGCAGGAGCACGATGCCGGTCTCCCTGGCGATGCGGAACAGCAGGTCGCCACTGCTGAATTTGGCTTTCACCCAGGTGGCGAAGGCGTCGCCATGGAGCTTGCGCGCCAGGTCTTCCAGATCCAGCAGGGTGTAATAGTCGACGGCGTTGGGATCGTTCTCCGGGGCGACGCCCAGTTCGCGATAGAGGGCGGCTTCGCGGCGCCGCACCAGCTTTTTCAGCTCGGTCTTGTAGCCGTCGCTTTCGTCCATCAGGGCGAACAGCGCGAACAGCACCATCTGCACCTGCTGCGGCGTGGAGAGCCCGGCCGTGTGGTTGAGCGCCACGGTGCGGCTGTCGGCGACGAGCCGATCGAGGAATTTGAGGCCGCGCACGTCCGGCAGCAGGCTGCCGTAGCGGCGATCCAGGGAGGCCTTGGTCGCCTCGGGCAGTTCGGCCAGGGCCTGGTCGAAGATGCTGTCCTTGTGCGCGCCTATCACCCCCAGACGCCAGCCGGTGGCACCGAAGTACTTGGAGAAGGAATACACCAGCAGGGTGTTGCGCGGGCAGGTGGCGAACAGCGAACGGAAGTCGTCGGCGAAGGTGCCGTAGACATCGTCGGTGAGGATGAAGAGGTCTGGACGCGCCTCGGCGACGAGGCGGGCGACGGTGGCCAGGCTGCGGTCATCCATCTTCACCGAGGCCGGATTGCTGGGGTTGATGCAGAAGAAGATCTTGATCGTCGGATCGCGCAGCTTGTCGAGCTCGCTGTCCGGATACTGCCAGTTCGCCTGGGGATCGGCGTGGATGTGCACCTGCTCCAGCCCGAATTCTTCCAGCTCCGGGATCTCGATGTAGGGGGTGAAGGCCGGCATGCCGATGGCCACCTTGTCGCCCCGCTTGACCAGGCCGTTCTGCTGCAGCGAATGGAAGATGTAGGTCATGGCGGCCGTGCCGCCCTCCACGGCGAAGAGATCGACCGAGCCGGCGGGCATGTAGCCGCCGATCATCTCCTTGACGATGTAGTGGCTGACCACCTGCTCGGAGATCTTGAGCATGCGCGGCGGCACCGGATAGTTGGCGCCGAGGATGCCCTCCACCATCTCGTGGAGAAAGGCCGAGGCCGACAGGCCCAGCTGGTCGCGCACATAGCTCAGGCTCTTGGCCAGGAACAGCACGCCGGGCTGGTCGCGGTGTTCGGCGGTATAGCGCTCGAAGCGCGCCTCGATGCCATCGATCTGCGGCAGGCCGCCGACCCCGTGAGGCATGTAGGAATAGGACAGTTCCGCCTCGCTGGTGGCGAACAGGCCGAGGCGAAAGAAGGCCCGCCGCGGCAGGGTGGCCAGGAAGTTGGGATTGCCGCGACCGGCGTTGAGCATCAGGCGGTTCTCGCTGCCCGAGGCGAGCTTGATCAGTTCGTCCTTGAGTTCGAACGGACTCAGTTTGGCGTACTGGGCGTAATCGTCTTGAACTTCGCTCATGACTTGTTTCCTTCGGTTAGGCGAAGGCCACGACCAGTGGCCCGAGCAGGGTGAGAAACACGTTGGCCAGGGCGTAGGTGACCGCGAAGGGCACCGTGGGGATCGAGTTGCCGGCCTTGTCCAGCACCTCGCCGAAGGCGGGGTTGGCACTGCGCGCTCCGGCTACGGCCCCGGCGAACAGCGCCAGGTTGCGGTAGCGCAGCACATAGCGACCGACCAGGATGGTGATGACGATGGGCACCACGCAGACCACCACCCCGATGAGGAAGATGGAGAGGCCCTGGGTGGCGATGGTCTCCACCGCCTGGCGTCCGGACTGCAGCCCCACCACCGCCACGAAGCCGGCCAGGCCAAGGTCGCGCAACAGGGTCGAGGCCGGCAACGGCAGGTTGCCGCGGGTCAGGTGGCGACTGCGATACCAGCCAAAGACCAGGCCGGCGATCAGCGCCCCGCCGCCGCTGCCCAGGGTCAGGGGGATGGCGCCCAGGCGGATCACGACCAGGCCGATGAGCAGCCCGACGGCCAGACCGAAGCCATGGAAGACGAAGTCGGTCTTGTCGCTGGGGACGATGATGGAGCCGACCTGCTGGGCGACTCTCTGGATGTCGTCCGGGGTGCCATAGAGGGTGACCAGGTCGCCTGCCTCGATGACGGTATCGGGCTCCAGCGCCAGGGGCCGCCCGGCGCGTTTCACGCCAACCACGTAGACGCCGTGGCGCAGGGCCTGGCTGGCGGCCTGGCGGATCTCGGCCACGCGGCGACCGACGAAGGTCGGGTTGTCGAGGCTGACGTCGCGCTGCACCACCACCACGTCCATGTCGGGCGAGGACTGCAACTCGGCGCCCAGGCGCCCGGCGATGGCCACCACCCCGGCGCGCCGCCCCACCACCAGTACCACGTCGCCGGCTTCCAGCACCGTCGTCGGGGTCACCCCGACCAGGGCGCCGCCGCGCTTGATGCGCTCGATGGTGAGGGCCGCCTGGGGATCGCCCTGGTCGCTGACCTCCAGTTGTGCCACGGTCTGGCCGGCTGCCTGGTCGATGCGATAGAGCCGTCCCACCAGCGGCGGGATGGCGGGCAATTCCCCCGGGCCATAGACCTTGGCCCCGGCCAGCAACTCGGCCTCGGCCTGGGTCGCATCGTCGCGGATGCTGCGCCGCATGAACCAGGGCAGCACATTGACGCAGAGGATGATGGCGCCAAAGGAGCCGAAGATGTAGGTCACCGCATAGCCCACGGCGACGTTGCCCTGCAGTGCCTGGATCTGCTCCAGCGGCAAGTCGAGCTTGGCGATGGCGGCGCTGGCGGTGCCGATGATGGCGGACTGGGTCATGGAGCCGGCGGCGATCCCCGCGGCGATGCCCTTGTCGAGGCCGAACAGGCGGGCGCAGGCGATGACGGTCAGCAGGCCGCTGAGCGCCATCACCACGGCCAGGACGATCTCGCGCAACGATTGCCGACCCAGGGAGCGAAAGAACTGCGGTCCGCTCTCGAAGCCTACGGCGTAGATGAACAGCGCGAAGAGCACCGACTTGATGCCGTTGTCGATGCTGATGCCGATCTGGCTGATGACCACCGCCACCAGCAGCGAGCCGGCGACCCCACCCAGCTGGAACTTGCCGAACTGGATGCTGCCGACCCAGTAACCGATGGCCAGGGACAGGAACAGGGCCAGTTCCGGTGCCTGATTCAAGATCTGCCGCAGGTATTCCATGGGAGCCGCCTTCGACCAGGGATTCGAGAGCGGAACGAAGTGAAGGGGGGCCGGGCTGGCCTTCGAACGGCCCGGCGAGCCACGGCTCCACCTGCTACGCCACCTTGCCCTGCAGGAAACTCCTGACAGCGAGGGCGCCCCGCTGACTATAGTCTTGTCATATGAAGACCTATGTCTGCGGGACCCAAAGAACCTAAGCACAGCATTCTAGAGCTGTCAAAAGCGCAGCCACCGCGAATCGGCGCCGCGAAGACAGACTTCGCGGGCGTGAAATCCGCTCCCCATGGCGGGGCTCGGCAGGCCACCGGCAGCCCGCCGACACTGGCCTGGCAGGAAGGTCGAGCGCGCCAGCGCCTGGCGTTCTCCGGATGGAACTCACCTGGCACCTGTGCCCGCCACTCATCGGGTACTTCGGCGCGGTTGGTCCGGGTTTCAGCTGATCCTTTCGCCCTCGCCCTCGGCCGCTGCCCTTGGCCGCGTCACCGGCTAGAGCTTCATGCCCACCGCGAGCCGGTTGAAGGCGTTCATCAGCGCCACGGCAAAGGTCAGGTCGGCGATTTCCGCGTCGCTGAACTGCGCCTTGAGCGGTTCGTAGGCCGCATCGGGCGCGCCCTTCTCGGCGACGGCGGTCAGGGTCTCGGCCCACTCCAGGGCGGCGCGCTCGCGGGCATCGAACAGCTCGCTGATGCGCCAGCCGGCCAGGCGATCCAGCTTGGCCTGGCTGACGCCCTGCTCGCGCAGGGTTTCGGCGTGCTTGCCCAGGCAGAAGGCGCAGCCGTTGATCTGGGAGATGCGCAGGTAGATCAGCTCCACCAGTTCCAGGCCGAGGGCGCTCTGCGCCAGGGCCTGGCCCGTGGCGATCAGCCCTTGATAGGCGGCGGGCGAGAGGGTGGAAAACGGCAGTCGTAGTTGGCTCATGGCTTACTCCAGGGTCGTGGTCACAGGGTGGGCGAGATGGCGGAAGGGCACCTCGCGCGAGAGTTGTTCACGGGCGCTCGCCAGGGTGTCGGCCACCTCAGCCGGGTCGCCGACCAGGCCCTCCAGATAGCTGAAGTGCAGGTCGAACAGCCCGAGCGTGCCCAGGGCATGGCGCACGTAGGAGGTCAGGAAATCCGGCTGCCGTGCGCGTGGCCCGCGGTGATGACCGCCCGAACTGACCAGCAGATAGACCGGCCGGTCGGCCAGCAGGCCGCGCTTGCCCTCGGCGGTGGACTCGAAGGTGCGGCCGATGCGCAGTACGAAGTCCAGCCACAGCTTGAGCGCCGCCGGCAGGGTGAAGTTGTGCAACGGCGTATTGATCAGCAGCAGGTCACTGGCCTCCAGCTCGCCGATGAGGGTTTCGGACAGGGCGAATACCGGCGCCTCCGGTGGCGTTCGCCGGGTCAGGGCCTCGGCATAGTCGGCGCTCAGCGGTGGCAGCGGCGCGGTAGCCAGATCCCGCTCCAGTACCTGCAGGCGGGGATAGCCCTGGCGCAGGGCAGCCAGGAGTTCGCCGGCCAGCCGATGTCCTTGGGAGGCGGCCGGGCGCGGGCTGGCGTTGAGGTAGAGGACGGTCTTCATGCCGGCACCTCTCCGCTCAGACGCTCGGCGAAATGCAGGCCACGGGCGAGCAGGCCCTGACGGAAATAGAAGCGTTGGGCCAGGGGCATATGCAGCCCGGTATCCAGGATCAGATGGGAGCAGCCGCGCTCCAGGGCCTCGCTACGGACCGCTGCCAGCAGGCGGGCCCCCAGGCCATCGCGCTGGCGAGCCGGCGCCACCACCAGATCGTCCACATAGAGGAAACGACCGTAGAGCAGATTTTCCAGCTCGCGGTAACCGGCCAGGCCGACCACCTCGCCCTCCGCCAGGGCGGCCAGCAGCCGATAACCCTGGGCCGCCTGGCGCTGAAGTTGCGCCTGGTAGCGCTCGGCGTCGGCGAGATGGGGGCGCAGAACCTGCATCAGCGGCAGACTGGCCTGGCACAGGGGATGATCGGGCGGCAGTGGCTGGAAGGTCAGGGCCATGGTGAGGGTCTCCAGGAAAGATGCCGCCACTCTAGGCCGCCAATGGCCTAGGCTATAGAGCCAAGAAAGCTACAAACGACCAGGCCATGACCCTGAACGGCGCCCTCGACAGCCGCCTTGCCCTGCCGCTCTATCGCCAGCTCTACCAGCGCTTTCGCCAGGCGCTGGACGAGGGCCAGCTGCGGCCCGGTGACCGGGTCCCGGCGGTGCGCGCCCTGGCGGCGGAGTTGAACGTGGCCCGGGGCACGGTGGAAATGGCCTACCAGCAGCTGATCGCCGAAGGCTTTCTACTGCCGCGCGGTCCGGCCGGGACCATCGTCTCGCCGCAGTGGAGTCGCCCGACCGCTCCACCAGCGGCCGTACCCTCCTCGCCGACGGCCTCGGCAACCCATGCCGGCGGCGCGCCGTTGCCGCTGCAGCTGGGTCTGCCGGCGCTGGACGCCTTCCCGCGCAAGCTCTGGACGCGCCTGGCCGCGCGGCAACTGCGCAGCCAGGGACTGGAGGGTCTGGTCTATCCCGATGCCCGGGGTCACGCCGGCTTGCGCGCCGCCCTCGCCACCTACCTCGGCCTGTCCCGCGGGATCGCCTGTCGTCCGGAGCAGGTGTTCGTCTGCGCGGGCTATCGCGCCTGCCTGGATCTGATCGTGCAGACGCTGCTGGCGCCGGGTGCTGCCTGCTGGTTAGAGGAGCCCGGCTATTTCATCGCCCGCCGGGCATTGCAGGACGCCGGCGTGGAACTGGTGCCGGTTCCGGTGGACGCGGCGGGACTGGATGTCGCCGCCGGCCTCGACCGGGCGCCGACCGCCCGTTGCGCCCTGGTCACCCCCAGTCACCAGAGCCCGCTGGGCGTGTCTCTCGCCCTGCCCCGGCGGCTGGCACTGCTGGACTGGGCGGGGCGGCAGAACGCCTGGATCATCGAGGACGACTACGACAGCGAATACCGCTATCAGGGCAAGCCGCTGCCCGCGCTCAAGAGTCTGGATGACGGAGGACGGGTGCTCTACACCGGTACCTTCAGCAAGGTGCTGTTTCCCGGCCTGCGCCTCGCCTACCTCGTGGTGCCGCCCGCCCAGGTCGCCGCCTTCGGTCGCAGCGCCGACCGCTTGCACAACCACGCGCCCCTGCTGCTGCAGGGCACGGTGGCGAGCTTTCTCGAAGAAGGGCATTTCGCCCGCCATCTCAATCGCATGCGCACCCTCTACCGACAGCGCCGCCTGTGGCTGGCCGAGGCGCTGACGAGCGCGCTGGGCGACGCGATGCGGATCGACCTGCAGGCCGGCGGCCTGCACCTGCTGGCACGCCTAACCCAGGGCGACGATCGCCGCTGGGCGGAGGCCGCCCAGGCCGACGGCCTGGCGGTCCAGGCCCTGTCTCGCTGGTATCTGGAGACGCCCAGTGCCCAGGGCCTGCTGCTGGGCTTCACCAATGTCGTCAGCGCGGCGGAAGCCGTCGCCCTGGCCCGGCGGCTGGCTCAGCTGGCGCCCTGACCGCTCGCTGTTCGTCTCGGCCCTTCGCCCGTCCCGTCATCAGGGGCTGCCCCGAAGCGCAAAAATGTTTATTGCGTCACATAAAACTTTTTCAGGTGCGACCGCTCAAAGACCAGGCTCGGAGGCTCTAGCCTGCCACTCTTGATTGGAAACAAAGCCTTTTTCGGCACCCACTCCGCAAGTAGCGGCGCGAGCGGAGTCACCCGCGATACCTGCACTACCAGGAGCCACGCTTCCCTGCCGTCCACGCAAGACACGGATCAGTCGCGTTTCCCTCCGCTCGTTCGCTGTACTCCCAAAACGTTGCCCTCTGGGCGTGAGTCGACAACCTGGCGCGTGAGGCCTTCCCATGCTGCAACAGCTGACCATCGCGAACAAACTCAGACTCGGCTTCGGTGCCATTCTGGTCATCATCCTGGCGCTGATCCTGGCGGCCCGGCAGGGCTTCAACCAGGTCAATCTGGCGGTTCAGCAGAACATTCATTCCTACCATGTCCTGCAGGATTCGGACGCGGCCCTGCTGGCGCTGGTCAACATGGAAACCGGCATGCGCGGTTTCGCCCTGACCGGCAAGGAAGAGTTTCTCGAACCCCTGAACAGGGGCGAGCAGCGCTTCGCCGAGCAGTTGCAGGAGCTGACTCAGCTCACCCGCGACAACCCCGCCCAGCAGGCCGATCTGGCCCAGCTGGGCCAGGCCAAGCAGCAGTGGAATAGCGAGTCCGTCCAGCAGATCCTGGCGTTGCGCCGGCAGGTCAATGCCGGTACCCAGCCGCTGGATGCCCTGACCGCCCGCATCGCCACCGCCCAGGACAAGGGCAGGATGGATGGCATGCGCGAGTTGCTGGCGCAGATCAAAACCCGTGAGAACGCCTTGCTGGACGGCCGGACCCAGTCGATGGCCGACGCCAAGCAGCAGGCCATGGCGATCCTCATCAGTGGTGGCATCCTCGCCGCCCTGCTGGCGCTGGGCATCGCCTGGTCGCTGACCCGTACCATCGTCGGGCGGCTCAACCAGACCGTCGCCATCGCCCGCACCATCGCCGCCGGCCAGCTGGATTCGCCGATTCCCACTGGCGGACGCGACGAACTGGGCCAGCTGCTGACCGCCTTCGGCCAGATGCAGGACAAGCTGCGCGGCATGATCCAGGGGATCAAGCAGGGCACCGACCAGTTGGTGGCCGCCTCCCACAGCATCTCGGCCAATTCCCAGCAGCTGTCCGCCGCTGCCCAGGAACAGTCCAGCGCCGCCTCCAGCATGGCGGCTACCGTGGAAGAGCTGACCGTGAGCATCAACCACGTTTCCGACAACGCCGGGGAAGCCCACGACCTCTCCAGCCAGTCGGGCCGACTGGCCCAGGACGGTGGCCAGACCATCCAAGCCTCGGTGGACAGCATGAGATCCATCGCCGGCACGGTGCAGTCCTCGGCCGCCCGCATCGGCGAACTGGGCGAGCATTCCGAGCGGGTCTCCTCCATCGTCAGCGTGATCAAGGGCATCGCCGACCAGACCAACCTGCTGGCGTTGAATGCCGCCATCGAGGCGGCGCGGGCCGGCGAACAGGGACGCGGCTTCGCCGTGGTAGCCGACGAGGTGCGCCAGCTGGCGCAACGCACCACCAATTCCACCCAGGAGATCGCCGCCATGATCGAGAAGATCCAGGCGGCGACCCAGGCCGCCATGAGCGACATGGAAGTGGGCGTGCGCCAGGTCAACGGTGGGGTCGACCTGGCCAACCAGGCGGGTGAGGCGGTGGTCAGTATCAACACCTCTTCGGACAAGGTGGTGCGGGTGGTCAACCAGATCTCCCTGGCACTGCGCGAGCAGACCGCCGCCAGCCACGACGTCGCCCGTACCGTGGAGCGCCTGGCGCAGATGGCCCAGCAGAACAGCGAAGCCATCGGCGAGACGGTGCAGACCGCAGTGTCCCTCGACGCCCTGGCCAACGACCTGAATCGCCAGATCGGGCAGTTCCGCTGCTAGCGCCAGGCCTCCCCGCACTGCATTTCCATCGATCCCGGTACCTGGCCGGGATCACCTCGCCGAAACACCTCGCAACATTCTCTTAGCGCAACGGTCACAAAGGCGTCTCCCTCAAGGCCTGCGCCCTGCATGAAAACCCCGCGTCCCGTCGATCGTCTGCCCCGCCTCAACCAGCTGCGCAATCTGAAAATGGCCCGCTCCGCCCACGCCTACGTCCGCGGCAGCACGGTGCAGTTCTACGAGTGGCTGCACAGCCAGCCCGGCCGCAACCTGCCCAATGGGCCGGCGGTATGGATCTGTGGCGACTGCCATGCCGGCAACCTGGGCCCCACCGGCGATCTGCACGGCTCCACCGACGTCAACATCCGCGACCTGGATCAGACCGTGGTCGGCAATCCGGCCCATGACCTGGTGCGCCTGGCGCTGTCGCTGGCCACGGCGGCGCGCGGCTCCGACCTGCCGGGGGTGACCACGGCGCGGATGCTCGAAGAGATGATGCGCGGCTACGAGGTGGCCTTCGAAGACGATCTCGAACGCGAGGTCCCGCGCCCCGCTCAGGTCAAGGCCGGGATGCGCAGCGCGGTGCAGCGTACCTGGAAGCACCTGGCCAAGGAGCGCATGGAAAACACCCGCCCCAAGCTGCCGCTGGGCAAGCACTTCTGGCAGCTGAGCAAGGACGAGCGCAAGGCCATCGGCGAGTTGTGCGAGACGCCCGGGATCCATGCCCTGGTGACCTCGCTCAAGGGCCGCAGCCACGACAGCCGCGTCGAACTGCTGGACAGCGCCTACTGGGTCAAGGGCTGCAGCTCCCTGGGGCTGCGCCGCTACGCCGTGCTGCTGGGCGTGGACGACGGCGACGACCAGGACTACTGCCTGATCGACGTCAAGCAGGCGGTGGCCGCCGCCGCCCCGCGCGTGGCCCATGCCACCATGCCCCGCGACAACGGCAAGCGCGTGGTGGAAGGCGCCCGCCAGCTCTCCCCGGCCCTGGGCAATCGCATGCTGGCGGTGCGCATGCTGGATCACTCCTTCTTCATCCGCGAATTGCTGCCCCAGGATCTCAAGCTGGAGCTGGACGAACTCAGCGCCCGCGAAGCCATGAGCGCCGCCGCCTACCTGGCCCGCGTGGTCGGCCGCGCCCACGCCCGGCAGATGGACCTGGCCACCCGCGTCGAGTGGATGAGCGACCTGCAACGCAATCGCACCCGCACCCTGGATGCCCCCTCCTGGCTGTGGAGCAGCGTGGTGCAACTGGTAGGCGCCCACGAAATGGGTTACCTCGCCCACTGCCGCGCCTATGCGCTGGAGCATGCGCAGGACTGAGGCCGCCCTGAAACCGGTCTGGAGCTAATCGCCTCGGGCCGCGTTTTTCGCTCGCCCCTTCCCTGCCACCTGCCCGGTCCAACCCGGAGCGGCAGGCAGCGCCTACCTGACCCTCGCCCACCTGCCCGCTTCGTCGATCAGCTCGATCACGCATTGTGCGACCTTCAGCCTTTAACTAAAATGAGACGCTTTATCATTTAAGACTGGCGCTCGCGCCAAGGATCGTCCATGCGCCCTGCCCTGTCTTCCGGCTCGCCCACCGTCGCCCTGGATCGGCTCTATCGCGATCATCACGGCTGGCTCAGCGGCTGGCTGCGCGGGCGGCTGGGCAACGCGCCAGATGCGGCGGACATCGCCCAGGACACCTATCTGCGCATCCTCAGCTCCGGACGGCTGCCGCTGCGTGAAGACTCGCGGCGCTATCTGGTGCAGGTGGCCAAGGGGCTGGTGATCGACCTCTGGCGACGCCAGGAGGTGGAGCGCGCCTATCGCGAAGCCATCGCCCATCTGCCTGAGGCCCAGGTGCCTTCGCCAGAGACGCACTGGCTGATCGTCGACGCCCTGCTGCGCATCGATGCCATGCTCGACGGCCTGCCCGGCCCGGTACGGGAGGCCTTTCTACTGGCGCAATTCCAGCGGTTGACCCTGGCCGAGATCGCCGTGCGGCTGGGTCTGGCGGTGATCACCGTACGCCGCTACATCCAGCGCGCCCTGGTGGCCTGCCTGGTGGCCGGCGAAGCATGAATCCTCCCGCGCCGCAGCTGCTCGAAGAAGCGGCCGAGTGGCTACTGGCGCTGAACTTCGACGACACCGACGAGGCGCAGCGCCAGGCCTTCGAGCGCTGGCGGGCGCAGAGCGAGGCCCATCGCGCGGCCTGGGCACGGGCCGAGCGGGTCATGGGTACCTTCGCCAGCGTTCCGCTGGATATCGGTCAGCAGGCGCTACGCCGCGCAGGTGACCGCGCCCTCAGCCGGCGGCGCACCCTGCGCCTGCTCACCGCCCTGCTGGTAGGGGCTCCCAGCGGCTGGCTGGCCCTGCGCACCCTGCCGCCGGATGCGCTGGGCGCCGAGCTGAAGACCGCCATCGGCGAGCGTCGCTCCCTGCTGCTTGCCGACGGCAGCCAATTGGTGCTGAACAGCGACTCCGCCCTGGACGTACGCTTCGACGAAGGCATCCGCCGCCTGCACCTGCGCCGCGGCGAGGTGCTGGTGACCACCCATGCCGATCCGGTCATGCCGCGCCGGCCCTTCGTGATCGACCTGGCGCAGGGCGAGATCGAGGCCCTGGGCACCCGCTTCAGCGTGCGGTTGGAAGAGGGGTTGTGCCAGGTCGCGGTCTTCGCCCACGGCGTGGAGTTGCGTCCGCAACGGGGCGCTGCCGTGCGGCTGGCTGCCGGGCAACAGGCCTGGTTCGATGCCCGCGGCGTGCGGCGCCGCGCCCCGGTGGACGAGGATGCCAGCCTCTGGACACGCGGCATGCTGGTCGCCCACGACCGCCCGCTGGCCGAGGTGCTGGCCGAACTGGGTCGTTATCGCCCTGGCCTGCTGCGCTGCGACCCGGCCGTCGCCGGGCTGCGGGTGTCCGGTGCCCTGTCACTGGACGATACCGACCAGGCCCTGCTGGCGTTGCAACGCACCCTGCCGATCCGCGTCACCCGCCGCACCCGCTACTGGGTGGCGGTGGGCGCGCCCTGAACGTCAACGACGCCGCAAAAAAAAGTCCGCGCCCCCTGAGCACTTTGCCGCCCTCGTCCGGGATAGCTGCAGACACCCTCATGGGGAGCGGTGGCAGCCCGCGCCTGGTGCGCTTTAGAGGACGGCAACACGACATGGCAAAGATCCACCGGCAGCAATCCGGCACCCGAAGCTTCACCCAGCTGATCCTGGCCGTCGCCCTGCAGGGCGTCCCCCTGGCCGGTACCGGACTGGCCCTGCTACCCCTGCCGACCCTGGCCGCCGCGGAGGGGCGTGACTACCGGATTCCCGCGGGTCCGATGAACGCCGTGCTGGCGCGCTTCGCCGCCACGGCCGGCGTCCAGCTGGTGTTCGATCCGGCGCCGCTGGCCGGTCGCAGCAGTCCGGGACTGCAGGGCCGCTATACCCTCGACCAGGGCTTCGAGCACCTGCTGCGTGGCAGCGGCTATCGCTGGAGCGAGCGCGGTGCCGGTATCTACGCCCTGGAAGGTGGCAGCGCCGAGGCCGCCCTGGCCATGCCAGAGACCACCATCCAGGCCAGTGCCGCAGGCGGCGGCGCCGATGTCGGCTACCGGCGTCCTGTGAGCACCAGCACCACGCGCCTGGGGCTGAGCGAACGTCAGACGCCCCAGGCGATCACCATCCTGACCCGCGATCAGGTCGAGGACTTCCGCCTGCAGAGCATCAAGGAAGCCCTGCGCGCTGCCCCGTCGGTGACCGTCGAGCAGACCGAGACCGATCGTACCCAGTTCACTTCGCGCGGCTTCGACATCGACAGCTTCCAGTACGACGGCATGGGCATGCCCTTCGTCAGCACCACCCTGGTGGGCGATCAGGATCTGGCCGAATACGAACAAGTGGACGTCCTGCACGGGGCCAATGGCCTGATGAGTGGCACCGGCAACCCTTCGGCCGCGGTCAACTTCGTCCGCAAGCGGCCCACCGCCGAGTTCCAGGCCAAGCTCGGCGCCAGCGTCGGTTCTTGGGACAATCGCCGGGTGGATGCCGATGTCTCCGGCCCCCTGACCGAGACCGGCAACGTTCGCGGACGCTTCATCTACGCGCACGACAAGGGCAATTCCTGGCTGGATCGCTATGGCCATGAAAAGAACATAGCGGCCGGTCTGGTGGCCTTCGACCTCAGCGACGCCGACACCCTGACCCTGGGTTTCTCCCAGCACAACAGCGACGCCAACGGCAGCTCCTGGGGCAACCTGCCGCTGGCCGACGCGAACGGCGATCCGCTGCACTACGGCCGCCGCAGTTCCAGCATCGGTCAGAACTGGACCTACTGGAATCTGGACACCCAGCGGGTCTTCGGCGAATTCACCCACGACTTCGGCAACGGCTGGCAGGGTACCCTCACGGCGACCGGCGTGACCGAGCGGCAGAACGCCGACATGTACTACATCTTCGGCGTCAACGGCGACGACGCCACCGCCTTCGGCGACCACTCCGCCAGCAAGGCCCACCAGCTGATCGGCGAGGCCCGGCTGTCCGGTCCCTTCGAACTGTTCGGCCGCGACCACGAACTCACCCTGGGCGCCAGCTACGGCCGGACCCACCAGAAGTTGCGGGAAAAGATCCTCGCCGAGGACGGCTACTACCCCACCACCCTCTCCGGCTCCCTGGCCGGCGTTCCCGAGCCGTCGCTGCAATACACCGACGACATTGGTCATACCCAGGACTTCACCGACCGCCAGAAAAGCCTGTTCGCCGGCGCCCGCTTCAATCTGATCGACGACCTGCACTGGATCGTCGGCGCGCGGATGCTCAGCGCCGATGCCAGCGGCCTGAGCTACGGCGACGCCTACTACACCCGTGCCCATGGCGAGGTCACCCCCTACACCGGCCTGGTCTACGACCTGAGCCCGCAATGGAGCCTCTATGCCAGCTGGACCAGGATCTTCAGCCCGCAACACAGTTTCGGCCTGGATGGCCGGCTGCTCGATCCGCTGGAGGGCAAGAGCCTGGAAGCCGGGGTCAAGGGCGGCCTGTTCGACGATCGCCTGAGCCTGACCGCCGCGGTGTTCAAGACCGCGCAGCGCAACGTGGCCGCCACCTCGGTACTCGCCGGTTCGCGCTATCTCTACGACACCACCGACTACCGCAGCCATGGCCTGGAACTGCAGGTCTCCGGGGAGGCACTGCCCGGGCTGGACCTGCTGGCCGGCTACACCTATGTTCGCATCGACGACGCGGACGGCGAGCGGGCACGCAAATTCGTGCCCAGCCACACCCTGCGCGGCCTGGCGACCTATCGCCTGCCAGGCCTGCCCCAGGCCAAGGTCGGCGCGCGGCTGAGATGGCAGAGCGGTATCGAGAACGACAACAACAGCCGCATCCACCAGAACGCCTATGCCCTGGTGGATGTGTTGGGCAGCTACGATTTCGACGAGCACTGGAGCACCCAGCTCAACGTCAACAACCTCACCGACCGCAAATACCTGCTGTCGCTGTACAACAACGCCACCAGTGGCAACTACGGTGCGCCGCGCAACGCGACGCTGTCGGTCAGCTACAACTTCTGAGCCTGGGCAGGTGGGCGCCGAGACCTCTGTCCCGTCGCCCGCCATTGCCCTGCGATCCTTTGCCCCCTGACGCGGTCCGAGTCTGCACGCTCTCAGCCAAGGTTCCGCACGCCATGCCCTCCTCCCCCCGTCCCGGTTTCGTCTCCGTCCGCGGTGCCCGCGAGCACAATCTGAAGAACGTCGACGTGGACATCCCTCGCGATGCCTTGGTGGTCTTTACCGGGGTGTCCGGCTCGGGCAAGTCGTCGCTGGCCTTCGGCACCCTCTACGCCGAGGCCCAGCGCCGCTACTTCGAATCCGTGGCGCCCTATGCGCGGCGACTGATCGACCAGGTCGGGGTACCCCAGGTGGAAGCCATTGAGGGTCTGCCGCCGGCGGTGGCCCTGCAGCAGCAGCGCGGCCAGCCCAGCAGTCGCTCGTCCATGGGCAGCGTGACCGGGCTGTCCAGTCTGGTGCGGATGCTCTACTCCCGCGCCGGGCGCTATCCCGCCGACCAGCCGATGCTCTATGCCGAGGACTTCTCGCCCAACACGCCCCAGGGCGCCTGCCCCGAGTGTCACGGCCTGGGCCGGGTCTACGAGGTGACCGAGGCCTCCATGGTGCCGGACCCCGCGCTGACCATCCGCCAGCGCGCCATCGCCGCCTGGCCCACCGCCTGGGGCGGGCAGAATCTGCGAGACATCCTGGTCACCCTGGGCTATGACGTCGACATCCCCTGGCGCGACCTGCCGCAACATCAGCGTGACTGGATCCTCTTCACCGAGGAGCAGCCCACCGTCCCGGTCTATGCCGGCCTCACCCCCGAGCAGACCCGCGCCGCGCTCAAGCGCAAGGCCGAGCCCAGCTACCAGGGCACCTATACCGGTGCACGGCGCCATGTGCTGCACACCTTCGCCAATTCCCAGAGTGCCAAGATGAAGCAGCGCGCGGCGCGCTTCATGATCGGCCAGACCTGCCCGCTGTGCCATGGCAAGCGGCTGACCCGGGCGGCGCTCTCGGTGACCTTTGCCGGCCTGGACATCGGCGAGCTGTCGCGGCTGCCGCTGGACGAACTCACCGTGCTGCTGCGCCGGGTCGCGGCCGGCGATTTCGACGAGGCCAAGGACGCCCGCGTGCTGGACGCCCAGACCGGCAAGCAGGATCGCGCCCGGCGCAAGGCCGCCGGTGGCAGCGACCACGCCGGCGCGCCGGACGTGCGCCGCACCCCCGATCTGTCCCCGGAAAAACGCCTCGCCGCCCAGCGCATGGCCAGCGAATTGCTGGAACGGCTGCAGACCCTGACCCGCCTCGGCCTCGGCTACCTGGCACTGGAGCGCAGCACCACCACCCTCTCTTCCGGCGAGTTGCAGCGGCTGCGCCTGGCGACCCAGCTGGTGTCCCAGCTGTTCGGCGTGGTCTATGTGCTGGACGAACCCTCTGCCGGTCTGCATCCGGCCGATGGCGAATCCCTCCTGGAAGCCCTCGACGGCCTCAAGGCCCAGGGCAATTCGCTGTTCGTGGTGGAGCACGACCTGGCCACCATGAAGCGCGCCGACTGGCTGGTGGATGTCGGTCCCGCGGCCGGCGAAGGCGGTGGCCGGGTGCTCTACAGCGGTCCGCCCGCCGGCCTGGCCGACATCGAGGAATCGGTGACGGCGCGCTATCTGTTCGCCGCGCCGCAACGCGAGACCCGGCCTCCGCGCGAGCCCCAGGGCTGGCTGCGGCTGGCCGGGGTCACCCGCAACAACCTGCAGGGGCTGGACGCCGCCTTTCCGCTGGGCTGCCTGACCGCGGTGACCGGTGTCTCCGGTTCGGGCAAATCCAGCCTGGTCAGCCAGGCGCTGCTGGAACTGGTGGGCGCCGAGCTGGGCCAGCGCGCCGCCGAGGACAGTGACGAGGCAACGGAGCTGGACGCCGATGCCCTGCCCGCCACCACCGGCCAGGTGGTCGACGGCCTCGGCGGCATCCGCCGGCTGGTGCCGGTGGATCAGAAGCCCATCGGCCGCACCCCGCGCTCCAACCTGGCCACCTACACCGGCCTGTTCGACGGGGTGCGCAAGCTGTTCGCCGCCACCCCCGAGGCCCGGGAAAGAGGCTTCGACGCCGGACGCTTCTCCTTCAACGTCGCCAAGGGCCGCTGCCCGACCTGCGAAGGCGAAGGCTTCGTCAGCGTCGAGCTGCTGTTCATGCCCAGCGTCTATGCCGCCTGCCCCACCTGCCAGGGCGCGCGCTACAACCCCGAAACACTGGAGGTGCGCTGGCAGGGCAAGACCATCGCCGAGGTGCTCGGTCTGACGGTGGACGAGGCCCTGGCCTTCTTCGCCGAGGAAGCCACGGTGGTGCGGGCGCTGCGGGTGCTGGCCGATATCGGCCTGGGCTACCTGCGCCTGGGCCAGCCGGCCACCGAACTTTCCGGCGGCGAGGCCCAGCGCATCAAGCTGGCCACCGAGTTGCAGCGCACCAGCCGTGGCACCACCCTCTATGTGCTGGACGAACCCACCACCGGCCTGCACCCGGCCGACGTGGAGCGCCTGATGCGCCAGCTGCACGGCCTGGTCGACGAAGGCAATACAGTGGTGCTGGTGGAGCACAATCTGCAGGTGGTGGCCGGCAGCGACTGGCTGATCGACATCGGCCCCGGCGCCGGCACGGCCGGCGGCCGCATCGTCGCCTGCGGCACGCCCCGCGCGGTGGCGGACGATCCCGCCAGCCCCACGGCGCCCTATCTGCGCCCCCTGTTCGACTAGCTGGCCAGCGGTGCCAGGCTGCGGCGGCAGGCCGCCAGCACCAGCAGGGAAGCCACCGCCGCCAGGGCACCGAACTGGAAGGTGGCGGCGGAGCCGAGGAAGTGCCAGAGCGCGCCGGCGATGCTGCTGGCCAGCAACAGGGCGATGCCGCTGACCAGGTTGAACAGGCCGAAGGCGGTGCCGCGCAATTCGGCCGGGGCGGTGCGGGCGACCATGGCGGCGAGCAGCCCCTGGGTCATGCCCATGTGCAGGCCCCAGAGCACGACGCCCAGCGCCAGACCGGTCCAGCCGCTGCTGAAGGCCAAGGCCAGGTCCGCCAGGATCAGCAGCATCAGCCCCCAGGCCAGCAGCGCGCGGTGGCTGACCCGGTCGGATAGCGCCCCAAGCGGATAGGCCGACAGCGAGAACACCAGGTGCATGCCCACCATCACCAGCGGCACCAGCGCCAGGGGTACGCCCACCTGCTCGGCCTTGAGCACCAGGAAGGCTTCGCTGAAACGCGCCAGGGTGAAGACGCCGCCGAGCAGCGCCACCTGCCAGAAGGCCGCCGACAGCTTGCGCAGCTGGCTGCGGGTCAGCGGATTGGTGCGCGCCTGGACGATGGCCGCCTTGGGTTCGTCCAGGCCGAAAACCAGCAGGGCCACGGCGATGAAGGCCGGGATCACCGCCACCCAGAACACCGCGCGGAAATCGTTGGCCCAGAGCAGCATCAGCCCCACCGCCAGCAGCGGGCCGAGAAAGGCGCCGAAGGTGTCCAGCGACTGGCGCAGGCCATAGGCGGCGCCACGGATCTCCGGCGGCGTCACGTCGGCCACCAGGGCGTCGCGCGGCGCGCCGCGGATGCCCTTGCCGATGCGATCCATGAAGCGCGCGCCGAATACCAGGCCGGCCCCGCTGGCCAGGGCGAACAGTGGCTTGCTCAGGGCGCCCAGGCCATAGCCCAGCACCGCCAGGCCCTTGCGCTTGCCCAGGTAGTCGCTGAGTACGCCGGAAAAGATCTTGGTGTTGAGCGCGGTCGCCTCGGCCACCCCTTCGAGAATGCCGATATAGAGCACACTCAGGCCCAAGCCGGTGGCCAGGAACAGCGGCAGCAGGCTGTGGATCATCTCCGAAGAGATGTCCATGAACAGGCTCACTCCACCCAGAATCCAGACCCCTCGGGGTATCCGTCGCCAGCTCGCCGTCATCGTCACGCCCCTGTCCCCCTCGATCCCGTCCATCCCTGCCTGGCGGCAGGCAAACCGGTCGAAACTAGCATGACGATTGCCTGAGGCTCTACGGAAGTGACATCCCCCGTTACACTGGGCGCCGCTCCTTTCCTCGAGGCCACCCCATGAAAACCCTGCTGGTCATCGGCATCGGCGCCGGCGACCCCGACTACCTCACCCTCCAGGCCATCGCCGCCCTCAATCGCGCCAGTACCTTCTTCCTGTTCGACAAGGGCACGGAAAAGGACAGCCTGATCCACCTGCGCGAAACCATCTGCGCCCGCCACATCCGCCAGGCGGACTATCGCTTCGTCACCGCGCCCATCCCCGAGCGTCGCCGCGAAGGCGACTACCGCCAGGCGGTGGACGACCTCAACGCCGCCAAGCAAGCGCTGATGGTGGAGATGATCGAGCAGGAACTGGCGGACGACGAATGCGGCGCCTTCCTGGTCTGGGGCGATCCGGCGCTGTACGACAGCACCCTGCGCATCCTGGCGGCGATCCGGCGCGAAGGTCGGCTGGACTTCGAATACGAGGTGATCCCCGGCATCTCCAGCGTCCAGGCCCTGGCCGCGCGCCACCGGGTGCCGCTCAATCGCATCGGCCAGGCCCTGGAGATCACCCCCGGTCGGCGCCTGGAGCGCTTCCCCGCGCACCTGGACAGCCTGGTGGTGATGCTCGATTCCCACGAAGCCTATCGCCGCCTGGACGAACCCGGCCTGTATATCTACTGGGGTGCCTACGTGGGCACGGCGGACGAGATCCTTATCGCCGGTCCGCTGCAGGAGGTGGCCGAGGAGATCCACCGGGTGCGCAGCGCCGCGCGTGAAGAGCACGGCTGGATCATGGACACCTATCTGCTCTGTCGGGGGCCGGCGGACGCCTGAGGGCTGTCCAGGCGTCGATCCAGGTGAAGGGTCTGCCAGGGCAAGGCCGTCTCCCGCGCGACGACCTGAAAGCCCTGGTCGAGCCAGAAGGCTTCGGCCCCGGGCAGAAAGGGATGGGTGTGCAGGTAGAGGCGCTCGACCGCGTCGCGCCGCGCCTGGGCCAGCAGCGCCCCGAACAGCCGTCGCGCCAGGCCCTGGCGCCGCTGCCGGGGCACCACGAACAGCCGTACCACTTCGACCACCCTTTCACCGGGATAGGCCAGCTGGGGAAAACGTCGGTCGTAGGGTCGATAGGCGACGCTGCCGATCGCCTCTCCGGCGGCGCCCCGGGCGAGCAGCAGGCAGCCACGATCCGCACCATAGTGGTCGGCGAAGCGCTGTAGATCCTGGGGTACGGCATTCGCCTCGACCCGGCTACCGAACAGCTCGCGATAGCTCGCCAGCAGAAAACCCAGCGTCTCGTCATCCGCCACGGTGAGCCGTTCGAGGGTGATGGGTGGCGCTTCGCTCATGGTTCTGTTCGTCTCTCCAGCAGCGGCAGGGGCGCGACATTTCGGCGCAGGTTCGCGCCGGCCGGGCTGTGCGTGGCCCGCGACGATGATACAGTTCCCCGCCATGATAACCGTCCGTTCCCCGCGCGCTTCGCTCGCCTGGATGCTGCTCGCCTGCATCCTGCTGAACGGACTCGTCTGCGCCCTGGGCCATGGCCAGATGCTGGCGCGACTTACCTTGCCGGTCTCGCCTCCGCTGGCCCAGGGGCACGAGCATCACCACGGCCTGCACGCCCAGACCGCCCAGGACGACATGGCCGGCATGCATGCGGGCCTGCCGGGCGGCAGCGTGACCACCCTTTCCCCCACGGGTGACTGCGTCTTCGCCGCCACCCTGTTCCTCGCCACGCTGGCCGCCGTCGTGCTGCAGTGGCTGCTGCGTCCCGGCGATCCTCATCGTCCTCGCTATCAGAGCGCCCTGCCGCCGCCACCGCGCGCACGGCGCTCCACGCTGCATCCCCAGGCGCCCTGACACCCCGGCGACGAAAGACGGCTGTCCTCCTTTCTCGTAATCCTGCGCGTGGCCCCTTGCTGGCCGCGCGTCGCTCCGTGGTGAACGCTATGACTTCGCACCTCTCCGCTCCGGCCGCCAAGACGCCGGGGCCGCTGCTGCAGCTGTTGGCGCGGCTGCATTTCCTCATCGGCCTGTTCGTCGGTCCCTTCCTGCTGGTGGCCGCCGCCAGCGGCCTGATTTATGCTCTCACGCCGCAACTCGAGGCCCACCTCTATGCCGAGGCTCTGCACACCCCCAGTCGCGGCAAGCCCTTGCCGCTGGCCGAACAGATCCATATCGCCCAGGCCGCGGTAGGCCCTACCCTGACCCTAGGCGCGGTGCGCCCCGCGCCGGCCGAGGGCGACACCACCCGGGTGATGTTCAACGATCCGACACTGGGCGAGTACACCCACCGGGCGCTGTTCATCGATCCGGTCACCGGCGCCATCCGCGGCGATCTGGCGGTCTATGGCACCAGCGGCATCCTGCCGCTGCGCACCACCATCGACCAGTTCCACCGCAGCCTGCTGCTCGGCGAACCCGGCCGCCTCTACAGCGAACTGGCCGCCTCCTGGCTGTGGGTCGCGGCCCTCGGCGGCCTGACCCTGTGGCTGGTGCGCCGCCGCCAGCGCCGCCCGGCCCGCGGCCTGCACGCCAGCACCGGGGTCTGGCTGCTGGGTGGCCTGCTGTTCCTCTCCGCCACCGGCCTGACCTGGTCGCGCTTCGCCGGCGACAACATCGGCGTGCTGCGCGCCCACTACGGCTGGTCCACGCCGGGCGTGAAGACCGCCCTGGGCACCGCACCCGCGCCGGCCATGGTCCATGACGAGCACGCCGATCACCATGGCGCCATGCACATGGCCAAGGCACCGGCTCTGGATCCGGCCACCTTCGACGGGGTGCTGGCCAGCGCCCGCGCCGCCGGCATCGACGCCGGCAAGCTGGAGATCCGTCCGGGGCGCAGCGCCGACAAGGCCTGGACGGTGAGCGAGATCGACCGCCGCTGGCCGACCCAGGTGGACGCCGTCGCCGTCGACCCGACCAGCTTCAAGGTGGTCGATCAGGTGCGTTTCGCCCAGTACTCGCTGCCGGCCAAGCTGACCCGCTGGGGCATCGATGCCCACATGGGCGTGCTGTTCGGCCTGGCCAACCAGCTGGTGCTGGCGGTCGTCGCCCTGGGCCTGCTGGTGATGACCGTCTGGGGCTATCTGCTCTGGTGGCGCCGTCGGCCCAGCCGCGATCCGGCACAACCCGGCCTGATCACCCTCTGGCGCCAGCTGCCGCCCCTGCCGCGTCTGCTGGTCCCGGCGACGGCCCTGCTGCTCGGCCTGTGCCTGCCGGTGCTGGGCGGCAGCCTGCTGCTGTTCCTGGTGGTGGACGCCCTGCTGGGCCTGCGCGGCCCGGCGCTACGCACGGAGGCCGGTTCGGCCTGAGGTGGGGATGGGTGGTTGTTGGCCTTCGCCCTGACCTAGTCGGAGCGTGGAAAACCGCGCAGCGTTTTCCACCTGTGCCTACCTCGAACGCGTGGACAAGGCTGCGCCCTTGTCCACCCTACCCGCACGTAGCCACCCGCCCACACCAAACCGTCCCATCTCCCGCCGGGAGAGGGCCGGGGTGAGGGCCTGCCCAAGTCGCAGTCATAGCGTGGAAAACCGCGCAGCGTTTTCCACCTGTGCCCACCCTGGACGCGTGGACAAGGCTGCGCCGTTGTCCGCCCTACCCGCACGTAGCCACCCGCCCACACCGAACCACCCCCCTCTCCCTCCGGGAGAGGGCTGGGGTGAGGGCCCGCCCCAAATCGCAGCCGTAGCGTGGAAAACCGCGCAGCGTTTTCCACCTGTGCCCACCCCGAACGCGTGGACAAGGCTGCGCCGTTGTCCACCCTACCCGCACGCCGCCTCCCGCTCGCACCAACCAGCCCTCTCCCTCCGGGAGAGGGCTGGGGTGAGGGCCCGCCCAACACCAGTCGTCACGCCAGGAACCGCCTCCCAGACCATCCATCGGCACACCCTATCCGACGCTGGCGCACCCCAGCGAGACGCTTATAGTTATCGCAATCCCCATCCTTCGAGGATCTGCCATGCCCCATCTGTTGCACGTGATAGGTTCGCCCCGCCAGGATCGCTCCGCCTCGCTGGAAGTCGCCACTGCCTTCATCCAGGCCTGGCAGGGCAAACACCCCGATGCCGAGGTCGATACCCTCGACGTCTGGCAGTGCGACCTGCCGGAATTCGACGGTCCCATCCTCGACGCCAAGTACGCCGGCATCCAGGGCGAGCCCCTCAGCGGCGAGCAGGAGCATGCCTGGAAGGTGGCCAAGGCACTGGCACAGCGCTTCAAGGCCGCCGATGTACTGGTGTTCGGCGTGCCCTGCTGGAATTTCGGCATCCCCTACAAGCTCAAGCAGCTGTTCGACGTGGTCAGCCAGAAGGATCTGCTGTTCACCTTTGACGACCGCGGCCTCAACGGCCTGCTCGGCGGTCGCCAGGCGCTGGTGATCGCGGCCCGTGGTGCGGCCCTGGATCGCCAAGAGCACCAGGAGTCCTATCTGCGCACCTGGTGCGAGATGGTCGGCATCGACCGGATGCACACCGTGGTGGTCGAAAAGACCCTATTCGGGCCGGAAGTCGACCAGGCGTCGCGCGACCAGGCCAAACAGGACGCCGTGGCCCTGGTGAGCAAACTCTGATCGCTGACTGCAGGGGCCACCCTCACCCCACCCCTCTCCCCAAGGGAGAGGGGGCAGAGCGGCGCGGGCGAACAGTCGCGTAGGTTGGGTTGAGCACCGCGAAGCCCAACACCCCTCCCCGCGCCAGATCCCTCAGCGATGCCGGGTCGTCGAGCTCAGCTTGTACCTGTCGCCCGGATGCAGCAACCGCACATAGCTGACCAGGTGCTCGTCCGACCAAGTCCGGCGGATCATCGACAGGCAGGCCGCGCCCTCGGCGACGTCCAGCCAGCGTGCGGTCTGGGCGGTGGCCAGCACCGCCTCGACGATATGTTCCACATCGCTGATCGGACAGCTGGCCACCAGCACCTCGTTGGGCGTCTGGCGGCTGAAGTCGCTTTCCAGGTAGTGCGGCACCCAGCGCGGATTGACGTAGCGATCCTCCAGCTGGATGGGCAGGCCGTTCTCGCGGTGCACCAGGATGCTGTGAAACACCTGGCTGCCGATCCGCAGGCCCAGACGCAGGGCCACCTCGTCGTCGGCGGCGATGGCCTCGCTGCGCAGCACCTCGTTGGAATAGACATGCCCTCGGGCGCGCACCTCGGCGGCGATGTTCATCACCTCGTGCAGCGAGGACTCGGCCTTGCGCTCGATGACGAAGGTCCCGAGTCCTGCCTGGCGCGTCAGGTAGCCCTGCTGCACCAGGCGGGTGATGGCCTTGTTGGCGGTCATGCGGCTGACCGCGAAATCCCGCGCCAGCTGCTCCTCGGTGGGGATCTGGTGATGCACCGGGTAGGCACCACCCTGGATGCGTTCGAGCAGGAAGTCCTCGATCACCTTGTAGCGCGGGGGTGTCGTGCTGCTCACGCGAACTCCAGGCCGGAAAATGGAAAGCCGATGATAACGCGCGGTCCGGCGTTCTGGCTGCCGGACCGCGTCCGCCTCAGAGACTGGGCAGCAGCCGCGGCGTGACCAGCCCGTTCAGGCAACCGCTGGCCAGTAGCGCGCTGGCCGCCTCGATGTCCGGGGCGAAGAAGCGGTCTTCCTGGTAGTAGGGCACCCTCTCGCGCAAGAGGCTGCGCGCCCTTTCCAGGCGTTCCGAACTCTTCAGGCCATGCCGGAAGTCCAGGCCCTGGCAGGCACCCAGCCACTCGATGGCGAGGATGCCGCGCACGTTCTCGGCCATGGCCCACAGTCGCTTGCCGGCATTGGGCGCCATGGACACATGGTCTTCCTGGTTGGCCGAGGTGGGCAGGCTGTCGACGCTGGCCGGATGGGCCAGGGCCTTGTTGTCGCTGGCCAGGGCCGCGGCGGTGACCTGGGCGATCATGAAGCCGGAATTGACCCCGCCGTTCTCCACCAGGAAGGGCGGCAGCTGGGACATGTGCCGATCCATCATCAGCGAGATGCGCCGCTCCGACAGGGCGCCGATCTCGGCCAGGGCCAGGGCCAGGTTGTCGGCGGCCATGGCCACCGGCTCGGCGTGGAAGTTGCCGCCGGAGATGACGTCGCCCTCTTCCGCGAACACCAGCGGGTTGTCGGACACGGCGTTGGCTTCCACCTCCAGCACCTCGGCGGCCTGGCGCAACTGGGTCAGGCAGGCGCCCATCACCTGGGGCTGGCAGCGCAGCGAATAGGGATCCTGGACCTTGTCGCAATTGGCATGGGAGCGGGACACCTCGCTGCTGGCGGTGAGCAGCTCGCGATAGGCCGCGGCCACGTCGATCTGGCCACGCTGGCCCCGCGCGGCATGGATGCGCGCATCGAAGGGCGCCCGGGAACCGAGCATGGCCTCGACGCTCAGGCCGCCGCAGACCGTGGCCGCAGCGAACAGGTCTTCACCTTCGAACAGCCCGCGCAAGGCATAGGCAGTGGACACCTGGGTGCCATTGAGCAGTGCCAGGCCCTCCTTGGCGGCCAGGGTCATGGGTTCGAGACCCGCGACCGCCAGCGCCTCACGCGCCGGCAGCCACTGGCCCTGGTAGCGCGCCTTGCTCTCGCCGATCAGCACCAGCGACATGTGCGCCAGCGGCGCCAGGTCACCCGAGGCCCCCACCGAGCCCTTGAGCGGAATGTGCGGATAGACCTCGGCATTGATCAGGGCGATCAGCGCCTCGATGACCTGGCGGCGAATGGCGGAGAAACCGCGAGCCAGACTGTTGACCTTGAGCAGCATGATCAGCCGCACCAGGTCATCATCCAGCGCCTCGCCCACGCCGGCGGCGTGGGACAGCACCAGGGAGCGCTGCAGCTTTTCCAGATCCGTCGGCGCAATCCGCGTCGAGGCCAGCAGGCCGAAGCCGGTGTTGATGCCATAGGCGGTCCGGCCTTCGGCCAGGATGCTTTCCACGCAGGCCACGCTGGCGTCGATGGCGGCATAAGCGGCGGGATCCAGCTCCATGCGCAGCGGCTGCAGATAGGCCTGGCGCAGCTGGGCCAGATCGAGGGTGCCGGGTTTCAGGATAAGGGTGTTCATCGATCAGACTCCTTTGCCGATCATGGGCAGATTCAGGCCCTGCTCGCGGGCGCAGTCGATGGCGATGTCATAGCCGGCGTCGGCGTGGCGCATCACCCCGGTGGCCGGATCGTTGTGCAGCACCCGGGCGATACGGGCGGCGGCGGCGTCGGTGCCGTCGCAGACGATGACCATCCCGGAATGCTGGGAGAAGCCCATCCCTACCCCGCCGCCGTGGTGCAGCGAGACCCAGGTGGCGCCGCTGGCGGTGTTGAGCAGGGCGTTCAGCAGCGGCCAATCGGAGACGGCATCGGAGCCGTCCCGCATGGCCTCGGTCTCGCGGTTGGGGCTGGATACCGAGCCGCTGTCCAGGTGGTCACGCCCGATGACGATGGGCGCCTTGAGTTCGCCGCTGCGCACCATCTCGTTGAAGGCCAGGCCCAGCTTGGCGCGCAGGCCCAGGCCGACCCAGCAGATGCGCGCCGGCAAGCCCTGGAAGGCGATGCGCTCGCGGGCCATGTCCAGCCAGCGGTGCAGGTGGGCGTCATCGGGGATCAGTTCCTTGACCTTGGCGTCGGTGCGATGGATGTCCCCGGCATCGCCCGACAATGCGGCCCAGCGGAACGGACCGATGCCGCGGCAGAACAGCGGACGGATATAGGCCGGCACGAAGCCCGGGAAGGCGAAGGCATCGGCGACGCCGGCTTCCTGGGCCATCTGGCGGATGTTGTTACCGTAGTCGAAGGTGGGGACGCCCATCTTCTGGAAGTCGAGCATGGCCTGGACGTGCACGGCCATCGACTGCTTGGCCGCGGCGACCACGGCAGCCGGATCGGTCTGGGCGCGATCACGATACTGCTCCCAGCTCCAACCGGCCGGCAGGTAGCCATTGAGCGGATCGTGGGCGCTGGTCTGGTCGGTGACCATATCCGGGCGCACGCCGCGGCGGACCAGTTCCGGCAGGATCTCGGCGGCGTTGCCCAGCAGGGCGACGGAAACCGCGGCGCCGGCGGCGGTGTGCCGGGCGATGCGTGCCAGGGCGTCGTCCAGGTCGCTGGCCTGTTCGTCCACATAGCGGGTCTTGAGGCGGAAATCGATACGGCTCTGCTGGCACTCGATGTTCAGCGAACAGGCGCCGGCCAGGGTCGCGGCCAAGGGCTGGGCGCCGCCCATGCCACCGAGACCGGCGGTCAGCACCCAGCGGTCGCGCAGGTCACCCTGGTAGTGCTGGCGCCCGGCCTCGACAAAGGTCTCGTAGGTGCCCTGCACGATGCCCTGGCTGCCGATGTAGATCCAGCTGCCGGCGGTCATCTGACCGTACATGGCCAGGCCCTTGGCATCCAGTTCGTTGAAGTGCTCCCAGCTGGCCCAGTGCGGTACCAGGTTGGAGTTGGCGATCAGCACCCGCGGGGCATCGGCGTGGGTCTTGAACACCCCGACCGGCTTGCCCGATTGCACCAGCAGGGTTTCGTCGTCACCCAGCGCCTTGAGGCTCTCGACGATCCTGTCGTAGCACTCCCAGTTGCGCGCCGCGCGGCCGATGCCGCCGTAGACCACCAGCTCCTCGGGATTTTCCGCGACCTCGGGATCGAGATTGTTCATCAGCATGCGCAGCGGCGCCTCGGTCAGCCAGCTCCTGGCATTGAGCTGGGTGCCGCGGGGGGCGCGAATCTCACCTTCACGAAAGCGGGTCATGGGGTCTTCCTCTCTTGTTGTTCGCGGCAGGCCCTAGAGGTCCAGTGCCAGGGTATGGATCAGCCGCGCCGCGACCCGGGCCGTGCGGCCGTCCTGGTCGAGCGCGGGATTGAGTTCGGCCACGTCGGCCAGGCGCAACTTGCCGCTGGCCTTGAGCCGACGGATCAGCGGTTCCAACAGGGCGAGGCTGACGCCATGGGCGGCAGGCGCGCTGACCCCGGGCGCCTCGCCCGCGGGCAGCACATCCAGGTCGAAGGTGAGATAGAGGGCATCGCAGCCGGCGGCGAAGGCGTCCAGCTCGGCGCCGATGCGCTCCAGGCTGCCCTCGCGAATCTCGTGGTCTTCGCGGATCAACACATCCAGCTCGGCGGCACGCCTGAGCAGGGTGCGGGTATTGGCGGCCAGGCTCAGGCCCAGGCAGGCATAGCGAAAGGGCCAGTCGTGGCGGGCACAATGAGCGGCGATCTGGGCGAAGGGCGTACCTGAGGTGGGTCCCCGCGTCGGATCGCGCAGGTCCAGGTGGGCATCGAAATTGACGATGCCGATGCGCGGCTTGGGCAGCGTCTTGGCTAGGTGCAGCGCCAGGCCCGACCAGCTGGCCCAGGCCACCTCGTGACCGCCGCCCAGCACCAGCGCCAGATGACCGCCGTCCAGCAGACCGCGCACGGCCCCGGCCAGGCGCGTCTGAGCGCCTTCCAGATCACCGTCGGCGCAGCGGACATCACCGGCGTCATAGGCCGGGCCCTGCCGCTGCCAGGCGACATTGGCCAGGGCCCGCCGCAGGGCGACGGGACCCTCGGCAGCGCCCACGCGACCCTGGTTGCGCCGCACTCCCTCGTCGCAGGCGAAACCCAGCAGCGCCATACCCGGCGCGCTGTCCACGGCCAGCGGCTGGATGCACTGGTGCCAGCGCAAGGCGTCGGCTTCCGGATCGGTACGACCGGTCCAGCATTCCAGGGTCTGGCGATCAGCGAACATGCTGCACCTCCCCGGCGAAGACGCGCTGCCGCAGGCGCCCCGGACGCACCTCATAGGCCAGCTCGGCCGGCTGACCGACGTCCCACAGGCAGAGATCCGCCGGGCCACCCACCTGGATGCGGCCCAGTTCCGGACGCCCCAGGGCCTGGGCTGCATGGGCGGTCATGCCGGCCAGGGCTTCGCGGGGGGTCAGGCGAAACAGGGTGCAGCCCAGGTGCGCGATCAGGGTCGGCAGATAGAGCGGCGAGGTGCCGGGGTTGGCGTCACTGGCCAGGGCCATGGGCACCCCGTACCGACGGAGCAATTCCACCGGCGGATGCTGGGTTTCGCCCAGCATCAGGAAGGCGCCGGGCAGGAGCACGGCGACGGTACCGGCGGCGGCCAGGGCACGTACCCCGGCTTCGTCGAGATACTCCACGTGATCCGCCGACAAGGCGCCCAGCCGCGCGGCCAGAGCGCTGCCACCCAGGTTGGACAGCTGCTCGGCATGGGCCTTGATCGGCAGACCGTGCTCGCGCGCCGCCAGAAATACCCGCTCGCACTGGGCCGTCGAAAAGGCGATGCCCTCGCAGAAGACGTCCACCGCATCGGCCAGACCCTCGGCCACCGCGGCCGGAATCATCTCCCGACAGACCAGATCGACGTAGCCCTCGGCATCGCCCTGGAATTCCGGGGGTACGGCATGGGCACCCAGCAGCGTGGTGATCACCCGTACCGGCAGCGCCTCGCCCAGACGCCGAGCGACCCGCAATAGCTTGAGTTCGTCGGCCACCGTCAGGCCATAGCCGGACTTGATCTCCACGGTGGTGACGCCCCCGTCGATCAGCGTCCGCAAGCGCGGTCGGGCAACGGCGAAGAGTTCTGCCTCGCTGGCCGCCCGCGTCGCACGCACCGTGCCGAGGATGCCACCACCGGCCCGGGCGATCTCGGCATAGCTCGTCCCTTCCAGCCGCTGCTCGAATTCCCCGGCACGCTGGCCGGCATGGACCAGATGGGTATGGCAATCCACCAGCCCGGGCGTCAGCACCCCGCCTTTCCCGGCCAGTTCGGCCCCCTCGCCCTGCGCGGCCTGGAAGTCGGCTTCCGGCCAGAGTCCGACAATGCGGCCAGCCTCCACCCGCACGGCCATGGGCGTGGGCCAGGTCTGGAGGCCATCGAACAGGGTGACATGGCGCCAGAGCAGCGCTTGGGTAGCGACGGACATGGTGACCTCTCCGGTTAATGTATATACATTTAATCCAGAGTCGATCCCTCGTCAAGCACATGGAGTTGCTCCCTACCTGTGGCGCACGCAGAATGCTGATAGCGATGCTACGGAAGCTCAGCACCAGAGAAAGGCGATACTCATTTTGTATAGACAATAAGAAATAGCGGAGACGCAAGAGTGGGTCGCCTGTTGCCACGACCCAGCGAAGGCCGGCCTAACTAGGGCTCTATCTTGAAAATAACCACGGTCAGCGTCGCCTCTACTTCTACAAGCAGGTGCGACAGCTGATGGCGATCTTGCCCGGACTGATAGAGCTGCCTGCTCGAACACCCCCTCTCCCCGCGAGAGAGGGTTGGGGTGAGGGCGAACTTCGCCACGCAGTCCCAGTGGAAAAGGCTGCGCCGTTTTCCACGCTACAGCACTGCAGGTAGGCGTTTCGGAGACAGAGCTGAACGCCTGCTCGAACACCCCCTCTCCCCGCGGGAGAGGGCTGGGGTGAGGCAACCCTCGCCACGCAGTCCCGGTGGAAAAGGCTGCGCCGTTTTCCATCCTACGGCGCTGCAGGTAGGCGTTTCGGAGATAGCGCTGAACGCCTGCTCGGACTCCCCCTCTCCCCGCGGGAGAGGGCTGGGGTGAGGGCGACACTCGCCACGCAGTCCCGGTGGAAAAGGCTGCGCCGTTTTCCACGCTACAGCGCTGGAGGCAGGTGTTTCATAGCTGGAATGCTTGCCAAGCCAAGCACGCTACAGCGGCGTCACCGTCACCTCGACCACCGGATCGTGGTCGCCGCCGCCGAGGATCACCCCGCGCAGCGGCGAGACGTCGGTGAAGTCGCGCCCCCAGGCCAGGGTGATGTGCTCCAGGTCCGGCAGCACATCGTTGGTGGGATCGAAGTCGACCCAGCCCAGCAGCGGGCAATGCACGCTGACCCAGGCGTGGGAGGCGTCGGCACCGATCAGCCGCGGCTTGCCCGGCGGCGGCCGGGTCAGCAGATAGCCACTGACATAGCGCGCCACCAGCCCCAGGGCGCGCAGGCAGGCCAGCATCAGGTGGGCGAAGTCCTGGCAGACGCCATGGCGATGCTCCAGCACCTCGCGCAGCGGCGTCGCCACCTGGGTGGCGGTGGCGTCGAAGCGGAATTCGCGGTGGACTTTTTCCATCAGCGCCCGGCAGCCCAGCAGCAGGGGGCGGCCCGGTGGGAAGCAGTCCTCGGCAAAACGGGCG
This sequence comes from Pseudomonas oryzihabitans NBRC 102199, assembly GCF_000730625.1. Classification (GTDB taxonomy): domain Bacteria; phylum Pseudomonadota; class Gammaproteobacteria; order Pseudomonadales; family Pseudomonadaceae; genus Chryseomonas; species Chryseomonas oryzihabitans. Next base: position 325,398 of record NZ_BBIT01000009.1, read on the forward strand.
AAGATGCCGTCCAGGGGCACCGCCGGGGATTCGAAGCGGAAGTGATGGACGTCCAGCGGCACCCGGTCCGCGGGATAGCGCAGGCCATCGCGCACCTGTTCCCAGGGGGGCGAATCCGCCAGCCCGAGACCGGCGCGGGAGTCCACTTCCACCTCCAGCTCGGTGCCGACATAGAGTTCGTCGTGGGGCCGCTCGAAGGACAGCCGGGTCAGCGGATTGCCGAAGGCGTCCCAGGCGTCCTGGCGCTGGGTCGGCTGCGGCAGGATCACCAGTTGCCGGGACAGGCAGCGCTGCCAGGCGCAGTCGCGCGGCAACAGGTGCAGCAGCTGCTGCGACAGCGACACCGGCGCCTCGTAGCGATAGTGGGTGTCGTGCTGGATGCGATAGCGAACCTGATTCATCACATGGACACCGTGCGCTGGCTGACGGCATCGACATGGGCGAAGCAGCGATAGATGACCCGTTCGGACAGCTGGCTGCTGGCCTCGGCGATCTGTCGCAGCAGGCGCGCCAGGCCCTGCTGCACCTCGACCCGGCCGGCGTCGCCGAACAGGGTGTTCTCCAGGGTGCCGAGGTCGAAGCGGCGCAGGCGGTCGTAGGTATCGTGCAATGCCGGATCGCGGGGCAGGCCGTAATAGCGTTCCAGGTGCTCCACGGCGTTGATCAGCGCATGCAGCTGGAAACGGATCGAATAGGGGTTGTGCTCGTGCAGCATCAGCAGGTCCAGCACCGGGATCAGCTGGGGCGCCGCCTGATAGCGCGAGCGATAGGTGATGATGCTGTTGCCCAGCTCCAGTAGCCATTCCAGGCCCGCCGCGTCCCAGGTGGCGCCGCCTTCGAGGAAGTGCGCCAGGCTGCCGGCGAGGAATTGCACCCGTTCGATGCGCCGGCCGATCATCAGAAAGCGCCAGCTCTCGTCGTGGGTCATGTCGTCGAAGGTGAAGCCGGCCACCGCCGCCAGCGCCATCACCAGGCGGTTGAGACTCTGCAGCGCTTCGCCCGGCTCGCTGCCGACCTGGCCCAGGCCATGGGCCTCGCGCTCCACCTCGCGGATGGCGCGCCAGTTCTCCGGCGACAGCCGGCCGCGGACCTGGGCCGCAGCCCAGTGCAGCCGTTGCAGATTGGCGCCCAGGCCGCTGGGAAAGTCGCCCGGCCCCAGGGCGGCATGCAGCTGCTCCGCCAGCCGGCCGCCCGCGGGCAGCAATTCCAGGGCCGTGGCCAGATCGATGGCCGACTGCACCGCCGGCCCGCCGTCGTCGGCGTCCAGGTAGCGACTCAGGACGATCCGCAGCAGGCGCGCGGCATCCTCGCAGCGCTCGCTGTAGCGACCGTACCAGAACAGATTCTCGGCGGTGCGCGAGGGCAGGAAGGGGTCCTTGCGCACCAGGTCGCGCACCCCCAGCACCCGCGCCCCGGGCACCTCAGCGGCGCCGCGACTGCCGCCCAGCACCCAGGTGTCCTTGCTCGACCCGCCGCGCTGCATGGACACCACCGCGGCGCCTTCATGAGCGACCCGGGTCAGCCCACCGGGCATCACCCAGTAGCCGTCTTCGCTGGCCACCGCATAGACGCGCATGCCGATGGCCCGCGACTGCAGACTGCTGCCCTGCCAGACTGGCGCCTGGGACAGCTGGATGCGTTCCTGGGCCACATAGGCGTGGGGCGTGGCCAGGATGCGCGCGCGCAGTTCGGCCAGCCCCGCGGCATCCAGGGCCTTGCCGAACACCGGCTCGAAGCCCTGGGCCGGATAGGCCGGCTTGATCACCAGCTCCGCCAGCCGCGCCAGGGCCGCTTCGCGCACCGGCGTCTCCCCGCACCACCAGGTGGCGACGGAAGGCAGTGCCAGGGTCTCGCCCAGCAGGGCCTGGCAGACACCGGGCAGAAAGCCCAGCAGGCCGGGCGACTCCAGCAAGCCGCTGCCCAGGGCATTGGCCATGATGACATTGCCCTGGCGCACCGCTTCCAGAAGGCCGGGTACGCCCAGCGCCGAATCGGTGCGCAATTCCAGCGGATCGCAGAAGTCGTCGTCCAGCCGGCGGAACACCGCATGGACGCGCCTCAGCCCGCTCAGGGTCTTGAGATAGAGGCAGGCGTCGCGCACCGTGAGGTCCTGGCCTTCCACCAGCGGAAAGCCCAGTTGCCGCGCCTGGTAGAGGTGCTCGAAGTAGGTCTCGTTGTAGCGCCCCGGCGTCAGCAGCACCGCCAGCGGCGCCTCCTCGCCGGTGTCCAGGCCCGTGCTCAGGGTGCGTTGCAGCGCCTGGAAGTAGCCGTTGAGCGGCTGGACCTGCAGATCGCGGTGCAACTCGGGAAAGGCCCGCGCGACGATGTGGCGGTTCTCCAGGGCATAGCCGGCGCCGGACGGCGCCTGGGTGCGATCGGCCAGCACCCACCAGCGGCCATCGGGCGCCCGCGCCAGATCCACCGCGTAGACGTGCAGCCAGGTATCGCCCGGCGGACGCAGCCCCTGGCAAGCCCAGAGAAAGTTGTTGTGCCCGAACACCAGCTCCGGCGGCAGCAGCCGCTCGTGCAGCAGGCGCTGCTCGCCATAGAGATCGCCCAGCACCCGATTCAGCAGGCGCGCCCGCTGCGCCACGCCGGCGGCCAGGGGCGCCCACTCCTCCGCCGAGATCAGCTGGGGCAAGAGGTCCAGGGCCCAGGGCCGATCGCTGCCCTTGGGATCGGCGTAGACGTTGTAGGTCACGCCGTTTTCCTGGATCTGCCGGGCGATCAGGGCCTGGCGCTGATCGAGCTGGGCGGGTCGCAGCCCGGCCAGGTGCCCGTAGAAGCGCCGCCAGGGCGGCCGCATGCCGCCCCGCGGACTCCAGAGTTCGTGGTAGCTGCCGGTCATGTCGCTGGCATTGCGGGAAGCGTTCGGGGGCATGGTCAAGGGACGGCTGACAGGGTACGGAAGCGGATTCGGACGGCGCGCAGCGGCGGGGGCGCCGCAACGCCCGCGCCCGTTTCGATGGTCACTAGGGTAGTGGTGTGGCTCGGGATGCGCCACCGCAAACGCGGGCCACCGCGGCCAGCGGAGCGTCAGCGGTTGCCGGGACCGATCCCAGAGCCTTCGCCGGTCGTCCCAGGCGACGAACAACCCGGAACTCCAGGGTCTGGCCGCTCTACTAATTCGCTAGCAAGACGCCGGCGCTCCGCCGGCGTCCGACGCGGCCGCTCTCGCCAGGTATCAGCCCCCATGCGCAATTTTCTCGGAAGCTACAGTTCCAATCGTCAGCAACGCAACGCCCTGCGCGCCCTGCCCGTCCAGCGCAAGGTCGCCAACTGCACCTGCGGCCAGGCCATCTTCTTTCCCAACAGCGAATGCCTGGCCTGTGGCAACGCCCTGGGCTACGCCCCGGACCAGGGCACGCCGACGGCGCTGCTGCCGGGCGAAGGCGGTCTCTGGCAGTTGCCCGAGGCCGGCAGCGGCCTCTATCGCCGCTGCGCCAACCTGGACACGCCCGCTGCCTGCAACTGGCTGGTGCCGGCCGATTCCGGCAATGAATTCTGCGTGGCCTGCCAGCTCAACCACACCATTCCGGATCTGTCCTTCGAGGGCAACGGCGAGCGCTGGCGCAAGCTGGAGCTGGCCAAGCGGCAACTGGTCGCCCAGTTGCTGGGGCTGGGGCTGGGGCTGCAGGTGATCCCCCAGACCGTGGATGCCGAGCACGGACTCGCCTTCGACTTCCTCGCCCCCGACGCCACCGGCACCCCCACCACCGGGCATGCCAATGGCCTCATCACCCTGAACATCCTCGAAGCGGACGACGCCCACCGGGAAAAGGTCCGTGCCGACATGCACGAGCCCTATCGCACCCTGCTCGGGCATTTCCGCCACGAGGTCGGGCATTACTACTTCGATCGTCTGGTCGCCGGGACCGACTGGGAAGAGCCCTTCCGCGCCCTCTTCGGCGACGAGCGCGCCGACTATGGCGAAGCCCTGCAGCGCCACTATGAACAGGGCGCACCGGCCGGCTGGGAAAGCCAGTACGTCAGCGCCTACGCAACCATGCATCCCTGGGAGGACTGGGCGGAGACCTGGGCGCACTACCTGCACATGATGGATACCCTGGCCACCGCCGCCAGCCTGGGCATGAACGCCGGCAGCCTGCAGCTGGACTTCCAGCCCTTTACCCGCGAGGCGCTGTACGAGGCGGAAGACCGCAGCGACGACGAATTCCTCGGCTTCGCCAATGCCTGGATCGAACTGGCGGCCATGCTCAACGAATTGTCCCGCAGCATGGGCCAGCCGGACTTCTATCCCTTCGCCCTGCCCGCCCCGGTGATCGCCAAGCTGCACTTCATCCACAAGGTCATCCATTCGGCCCAGCCCAGCCTGCTGGAAAGGGGCCTCGCCGCGGACGACACGGCAGCCGGCGCCACCCTGGGCGCGACCCTGTGATCCTCGTCCTGCTCAGCCGAGCAGGACGATGCCCCAGACCACGGCGATGATGATCATGGCCACGAACTGCGCAGCACTGCCAAGATCCTTGGCATTCTTCGACAGTTCGTGCCAGTCCAGGGAAATGCGATCCACCACCGCTTCGATGGCGGCGTTGAACAATTCGACCACCAGCGACAGCAGGCAGACCGCCACCAGCAGCGCCCGCTCGCCGCGACTCACGTCCAGCCAGAAGGCCAGGGGCACCAGCACCACGTTGAGCAGCACCAGCGAACGAAAAGCCGCTTCCTGGCGAAAGGCCGTGCGCAGGCCGGCCAGGGAATAGCCGGTGGCGTTGATGACCCGGCGCAGACCGGTCTTGCCTTTGTAGGGAGAGATCACGAAAAAGCTCCATCCAGCAGGGGCGAACCGCCGCCGCGCGTGGACGGCAGGTGCGGAAAAGTGGAAAGCGGGCAGTCACGCCCACGCCGGGCGCCGCTGCCAGCGGACATCAGCCGGACGTGCTCTCCAGCTGCTGCAGCAGCAGGGCCGCCTGGGTGCGGGTGCGGACGCCGAGTTTACGAAAGATGGCCGTGGCATGGGCCTTGACCGTGGCTTCGGAGACATTCAGCTCGAAGGCGATCTGCTTGTTGAGCAGCCCCTCGCAGAGCATGGTGAGCACCCGGAATTGCTGCGGCGTGAGACTGGCGAGGCCGGCACTGGCGGCCTTGGCCTCCTCGCTCAGGGCGGCGGCGCCTTCCACCTGCGGTGGCCACCAGGTATCGCCATCCAGCACCTGACTGACCGCCTGTTGCAGGGTGCTCAGATCGCTGGACTTGGGAATGAAGCCACTGGCGCCGAATTCCCGGGCGCGCTGCACCACCGCCGGTTCTTCCTGGGCCGAGATCATCACCACCGGCACCTGAGGATACTGGCCGCGCAAGAGGACCAGTCCGGAAAAGCCATAGGCGCCGGGCATGTTGAGATCGAGCAGGACCAGATCCCAGTCGGTGCGCTCGGCCAGGCAGGTCTGGAGTTCGGCAATGTCGGCCACCTCGGTGAGCCGCGCCTGGGCACCCAGCCCCAGGGTCAGGGCCTGCTGCAGCGCGCTGCGAAACAGCGGATGATCGTCGGCGATCAGGATCTGGTAGGCAGCCGCCATGGTGTAGCTTTCCTTGTTGTCGTGAGCGCCCCCATCGACCAGGAAGCTGGCGCACGGGCTGCACGCAAGCATGCCGAACGGCGCGGACGGGAGCAAGGCCGGGCGGACCGCGGACGGTAGGCAAGGCCCTGCGGTTTGCGGCACAGTTGCCGTTTTGCCCAAGAGATGCCCCATGCCCAGCGCCGCCCTGCGTGCCGATCTGCTCATGTTGCTCACCGCCCTCATCTGGGGCAGCGCCTTCGTCGCCCAGACCGGCGGCATGGAGCACATCGGTCCCTTTCTCTACACCGGCCTGAGATTCGCCCTGGGCGCCCTCACCCTGGTTCCGCTGCTGCTGTTCCTGCGCCGCCGCGGCCGCCAGCAGCGCCTGACCCGCGACACCCTCAAGGGCGGCCTGCTGATGGGCCTGGTGCTGACCCTGGGCATCAATCTGCAGCAGGTGGGGCTGCTGTTCACCAGCGTGACCAACTCCGGCTTCATCACCGGTCTCTATGTCATCGTGGTGCCGCTGCTGGGGCTGCTGCTCGGCCAGCGCAGCCATCTGGGCACCTGGATCGGCGCCAGCCTGGCGGTGGTGGGCATGGGCCTGCTGAGCATCGGTGACAACTTCCAGGTGGCCTCGGGCGATCTGCTGCAACTGGCCGGCGCCCTGGCCTGGGGCGTTCATGTGCTGCTGGTGAGTCACTATTCCAGTCGCCACGACGCCACGGTGCTGTCGATCCTGCAATTCGGCGTCTGCGCCGTGCTCAGCCTCGCGCTGGCGCTGGCGTTCGAGCCGATCCAGTCGACGCGAATCGTGCTGGCCCTGCCCGAGCTGCTTTATGGCGGGGTGATCGCCGCCGGCATCGGCTACACCCTGCAGGTGTTTGCCCAGCGCGGCGCCATCGCCTCCCATGCGGCGGTGATCTTTTCCCTGGAGGCGGTGTTCGCCGCCTTCTTTGGTGCCTGGCTGCTAGGCGAAGCCCTCAGCGGTCGTGGCTACCTGGGTTGCGTCCTGATGTTCGCCGGCATGCTCGCCGCCCAGCTCTGGCCGCGCCAGGCGCCGGTCGAGGTCAAGCCGGTCAACTAGCGCGCAGGGTCTTCAGTTGCCGGCTGGCCGGGCTGTCCGCCGCCAGCGGCAGGTGATGCTTGGCATCCAGGTAGCGCTCGCTGAAGACATCCAGATAGGCCTCCAGCAGGCGTCCGGCCGGTGCCTCACCGGCCAGTTCCAGGCACAGGGCGGCGACCTCGGCGGTGCACAGGTGCTCGCCGCGAGTGGAGCGCCGCAACCGGTAGCGCGACAGCGCATTGGGCTGAAAGCTCAGCACCGGCAGGTGGTCCAGATAGGGACTCTTGCGAAACATCTTGCGCGCCTCGGTCCAGGTGGCATCCAGCAGCACGAACAGCGGGCGCTGACCGGGGGCCAGCGGCAGGCTCTCGACCACCCGCTCGGGCGCGGCGTATTCGCCGGGAAACACCAGCAGCGGTTGCCACTCGGGCTGCGCGAGCAAATCCGGCAGCGCCGGATCCACCGCCGTGCGACTCCAGCCGAAGGCGTGGGTGTCGGCCACCACGTCGGCGATCAGCCAGCCGGTGTTGCTCGGCTTGAGCGGCTCGACGTCGTGCATCAGCAGGCACATGCCGGCCTGGGTCTGGCGCAGGGGACGCAGGTCGCAGAGGCAGTGGCTGGGCGCCAGGCGGCAATTCGGGCAGCGCGCCATGCGCGAGCCACGAGCGATGAAGGGTTTGATGCTGCGCGCCAGGCGCTCCTGGCGCAAACGGGCCACGGCATGCAGAGGGGTGTCGCTGATCGGGGTCATGCCGGGCTCGCGGGCAAAAGCGCAGTTTACCAGAGCGATCGGGATGCCCGCGGCGGCCAGGCAGGTTACCCTGCGCAGACGCCTTGCGAACCCCCGCCCGCGACCACGGTCGAAACGGGCTCCTCTACGCTGGAGAACACGATGCCTCGTTTTGCTTTGCTCGCCCTGACCCTCGCCCTGCCCTTCACCGTCCAGGCGGCCGAGTCGCTCAAGGACCACGAGCTCAACCAGATGCTGCGCAAGGTGGCCACCGAAAGCAGCCAGGGCACGCCCCGCGCCATCAACGAGGACATCCTCGACCGCGGCTACACCGTGCAGGGCAAGCAGCTGATCAACAACCTCAGCGTCCGCCCGGCCCATGCCGCCCGCATGCGCGAGAATCCGGCCACGGTGCGGGTGCAGCTCGCCGAGAGCGTCTGCCAGAACAACGGCTATCGCCAGTTGCTGGCCCGCGGCGCCACCCTGGTCTATGACTTCACCGAATACCAGACCAACAAGCCGGTCATGGTCGAGCGCTTCCAGGCCGCCGACTGCGGCCTGGGCAAGTAAGCGGAGACTGCGGCCATGACCGAGGACAGCGACGACAGCTACCTGGCCCGCCATGTGGAGCCCAGCGCCGCGGACCTCGGTCAGCGCATCGACGAACTGCTGGCGCACGCCCTGCCGGGCGGCAGCCCCAATCTGGGCCTCTACCGCGAGATGCTGGTGACGGTGGTGCGCATGGCGCAGACCAATCCGGCGCGCTGGGACGCCAAGATCATGCTGCAGACGCTCAAGGAGCTGGAGCAGGCCTTCCGCACCCTGGAGCGCTTTCGCCGGCGGCGCAAGGTCACGGTGTTCGGCTCGGCGCGGACCCGCATCGATCACGGCCTCTATACCCTCGCCCGCGAGCTGGGCAGCGCCCTGGCCCGCCGCGACATGATGGTCATCACCGGCGGTGGCGCCGGCATCATGGGCGCCGCCCACGAGGGCGCGGGGTCCGAAGCCAGTCTCGGCTTCAACATCACCCTGCCCTTCGAACAGCGCGCCAATCCGACCATCGAAGGCACGGATCACCTGCTGTCCTTTCACTTCTTCTATGTGCGCAAGCTGTTCTTTTTGAAGGAGGCGGACGCCCTGGTGCTCTGCCCCGGCGGCTTCGGCACCCTGGACGAGACCTTCGAGGTGCTCACCCTGATCCAGACCGGCAAGAGCCCCCTGGTGCCGCTGGTCCTGCTGGACACCCCCGACGGCCATTTCTGGGACGACACCCTGGCCTATCTGCAGCGCAACCTGCTGGAAGAAGGCTACATCCTCCCCGCCGATCTCAAGCTGGTGCGCCTGGTGCGTTCGCCAGAAGCCGCGGCGGCCGAGATCGAGCAATTCTACGGCAACTACCACTCCACCCGCCGGCGTGACGGCCTGCTGCACATCCGTCTCAAGCACGCCGTGACCCCTGCCTGCCTGGAGCAGCTGGCCGCGGATTTCGCCGACCTCTGCCGCACCCCGGGCTTCACCCAGTTGGCCCCGGGCGAAGGCGAGGCCGACGAAGCCGAGTTCGCCCACCTGACGCGCCTCACCTTCGACTTCCACGGCCGTCACTATGGCCGTCTGCGCGAACTGGTGGACGAACTCAATCGACCGGAGCATTGGGCAGCCACCTAGGTTGGGTTGAGCGCAGCGAAGCCCAACGCTCTCCAACACCAGAATCGATGTTGGTCTGCACTCTGCTCAGGGCAAACCTGCGCGACCGAGGTTGATTGCTGACATCGCGGCCATGGGCCGCTCCTACGGACGCTGAGTTGAGGGTAGGAGCGGCCCATGGCCGCGACGGCGCTGAGCTCGAGTCGTTCCAGGCAAACGCACGGGAAATGGCGACTCCCTTTCCCTTCGGCATCACCGCGACGCGCGCCCTCACCCCAACCCTCTCCCTCAGGGAGAGGGGGTTAGCCGTGCGTGCGTTTGTCTTCCACAATCAGGCCTCACCGCGGGCGGGATGGACCTGCGGTCTGGGTCAAGCGCAGCGAAGCCCGGCACCCAAGGCACTACCGCCGGCTCAGCACCCGGTTGATCCCGTCCATGGCATAACCTCGGTAGGCCAGGAAGCGGCCTTGCTTGGCGCGCTCCTTGGCGTCGGCCGGCGGTGTACCGAACTTCCGGCGCCACACCTCTTCCAGCTGCGCCTGCCAGTCCACATCCGCTTCGCGCAGGGCCGTTTCCACCTGCTCTCTTTTCAGGCCACGCTGGCCCAGTTCTTCGCGGATCCGCATGGGGCCGTAACCGGAACGGGCACGGCTGGCGATATAGCTCTCCAGATAGCGACTTTCGTCGAGCAGGCCATCCTCGGCCAGGCGATCCAGCACCGGACCGAGCAGGCTTTCCTCGGCCCCGCGCCGCCGCAGTTTGCGCGACAGCTCTTCACGGCCATGCTCGCGACGCGCCAGGAGGTCCATGGCGGCGAAACGGATGGCAGCGGTGGTATCCAGTGGATTGCCCAAGGGTGATCCTCCTTATGCGAAAACCCCCGCACGGGGCGGGGGTCGTCTAGAGCACTGGCCGGCGATCAGAAATCGACGTCAGCGTCTTCTTCAGCGGCCACTTCGGCCTTCTGATTGGTCGGCTGGCTCAGCAGCTTCTCGCGGATCGCCTTGTCCACGGCGCCCTTGATCTCGGGGTTGTCTTCCAGGAACTTGGCGGCGTTGCCCTTGCCCTGGCCGATCTTGCTGCCCTGGTAGCTGTACCAGGCGCCCGACTTCTCGATCAGACCCAGTTGCACGCCCAGATCGATGATCTCGCCGTTCAGGTAGATACCCTTGCCGTAGAGGATCTGGAACTCGGCCTGGCGGAACGGCGGTGCCACCTTGTTCTTGACCACCTTGACGCGGGTTTCGCTACCGATCACCTCGTCGCCTTCCTTCACCGCGCCGATGCGGCGGATGTCGAGACGGACCGAGGAGTAGAACTTCAGGGCGTTACCGCCGGTGGTGGTCTCGGGGTTGCCGAACATCACACCGATCTTCATGCGGATCTGGTTGATGAAGATGACCAGACAGTTGGCGTTCTTGATGTTGCCGGTGATCTTGCGCAGCGCCTGGGACATCAGACGCGCCTGCAGACCCACGTGCATGTCACCCATCTCGCCTTCGATCTCGGCCTTGGGCACCAGGGCGGCCACGGAGTCGACGATGATGACGTCGACCGCGTTGGAGCGCACCAGCATGTCGGTGATTTCCAGGGCCTGTTCGCCGGTATCCGGCTGGGACACCAGCAGGTCGTCGACGTTGACGCCCAGCTTGCCGGCATAGTCCGGGTCCAGCGCGTGCTCGGCGTCGACGAAGGCGCAGGTGGCGCCCTGCTTCTGGGCCTGGGCGATGACCGACAGGGTCAGGGTGGTCTTGCCCGAGGACTCGGGACCGTAGATTTCGACGATACGGCCCTTGGGCAGACCGCCGATGCCGAGGGCGATGTCGAGACCCAGGGAGCCGGTGGAAATCGCCGGAATGGCCTGGCGATCGTGATCGCCCATGCGCATCACGGTGCCCTTGCCGAATTGCTTTTCAATCTGTCCCAAGGCCGCGGCCAGGGCACGCTTTTTGTTGTCGTCCATTAGATTCCTCTCGGAGAAAGAAGGGCCAGACGGCCGTGGATACCTGTATAAGTGAACAGTATTAAACCATAGTCGCCCCCTGGTTGCTACACCTGAGGGCCTTTTTCCTCGGTCAGAAACGCCAATAAAACCTCCAGCGCGCGGACCTGGGTCTGCTGGCGGACGGCGGCGCGATCGCCGGCAAAGACCTGCCGTTCAGTGCGCAATTTCTCGCCGTCGCGCCAGGCCAGCCAGACGGTGCCGACCGGCTTGCCCGGCACCGCGCCACCCGGCCCGGCGATCCCGCTCACCGCCACGGCGAAGCGCGCCCCGGCGCGCTGTTGCGCACCCAGCGCCATGGCCGTCACCACCTCTTCGCTGACCGCTCCGACCTGCTCGAACAGGGCCTCGGGCACGTCCAGCTGCAGGGTCTTCTGGCGGTTGGAATAGGTGACGAAGCCGGCCTCGAACCAGGCGGAGCTGCCGGCGATGCGGGTAATGGCTTCGGCGATACCGCCACCGGTGCAGGATTCGGCGGTGGTGACCTGGGCGCCGGCCGCCTGCAGGGCTTCACCGAGGCGTTGGGCCAGGCTGTCGAGGAGGTCCATCGAGAGCTTCCTGTGCAAAGAGACTTAGAAGGTGACCGCGGCAAGCGAGTGGCTGCGGCGACCACTGGTCGGCCTGCACCTTAGACCGGCTTGCCGCCGCGCGTGAGAAAAGATTTACTGAAACCGGTTTCAGGCACCTACAAAAATCTAACAGCGGTACGCCATGAACGATGTCTACCTCCCCGGTCCGCGCGCCACCCGTGCGACCATCGCCGAAGTGGCCGTCGCCGCCGGCGTGTCCAAGGCCAGCGTGTCCCGCTACATCAGCGGTGATCGCCGCCTGCTGTCCGACTCCCTCGCCGCGCGCATCGAGCAGGCCGTGGTCGCCCTCGATTTCCAGCCCAACCAGATGGCCCGCGGCCTCAAGCGCGGTCGCAGTCGCCTGATCGGCATGCTGGTGGCCGACCTGCTCAACCCCTACTCCACCGCGGTCATGCATGGCGTCGAAACCGCCTGCCGCCAGCAGGGCTATTCGCTGCTGATCTGCAATACGGATCAGGACGCCCGCCAGGAGCGCCAGCAACTGGCCGCGCTGCAGTCCTACAGCATCGAAGGCCTGATCGTGAACACCTTCGGCCAGCACGCCGCCGACCTGCGCCAGCTGGGCAGCCGTCTGCCGCTGGTGCTGCTGGACCGCGAACTGCCCGGCGTCGAGGCCGATCTGGTCGGCCTCGATAACCACCAGGCCATCGCCACCGGGGTCGCCCACCTGCAACGCCAGGGCTATCGCGACCTGCTGCTGGTCAGCGAACCCCTGGACGGCACCAGCTCCCGTCGCCAGCGCCTGACGGCCTTCGACACGGCACTGGCCGAACACCCCGGCTGCCGTGGTACCCATTGCGCCCAGGCTGACGATGCCCTGGCGCTGCAGACCGCCCTCGCCACCTTCCTCGCCGCTCCCGGTCCCGGTCCCAAGGCGCTGCTCACCGCCAACGGCGTGGCGACCCTGGCCACCACCCTGGCGCTGCAGGCCCTGGGCGAGCCCCTGTTCGAGCGCTTCGGTCTGTTGGCCCTGGATGATCTGGATTGGTTTCCCCTGGTGGGCGGCGGTATCAGCGCCCTGGCCCAACCGACCCATGCCCTGGGCGTGGCCGCCTTCGAGCGCCTGCAGCGGCGTATCGACGGCGATCGCAGCGCTCCGGTGCAGCAGACCTTCGGCGCGGAGTTGCGTATCCGCCAGTCGACTCGCGCCAGAACCTAGGGGCACCTTTCGTCTTTTTGCCCGTCTTTCTTTGAAACCGGTTTCAGGAGAACAACAATGCCACCGGAGATCGCCATCACCACCTCGGCCTTTGGCGCCGACGGGGTCCGAGCCCAGGGTCAGGCCGCCTGGCTCGATCTGATCGCCGCCGCGGGAGCCTCCCATGTGGAGATCCGCGCCGAACTCTTTACCGAGCCCCCCGACTTCGCGGCCCTGGGCGCCGCCATCCGGGCCGCCGGCCTGGGCTGCGTCTATTCCGTCCCCCTGGAGCTCTGGCCCGAGACCGACGCCGCGCTCTCGCCACGCCTCCCCGCCGCCCTCGCCGAGGCCCGCCTGCTGGGCGCCGATACGCTCAAGGTGTCCCTCGGGCACTATCGCGCCGCAGCCGAGCTGGCGGCGCTCGCCCCCCTGCTGACCGACGCCGGCCCTCAACTGCTGGTGGAAAACGACCAGACCGCCCAGGGTGGCCGGATCGAACCGCTGCGCGCCTTCATCCAGGCGGCGCGGGCAGCGCAGCTGCCGGTGGGACTGACCTTCGATGTCGGCAACTGGCGCTGGCAGGACGAAGACCCGCTGCAGGCCGCCCGCCTGCTCGGCCCGGACGTCCGTTACCTGCATTGCAAGGCGGTGCGCCGGCGTGCCGGTGGCCTACATGCGGTGCCGCCGGAAGCCGCGGACCTGCTGGCCTGGCAGGGGCTGATCACGCACTTCCCCAGCGGCCTGCGGCGGGCCATCGAATTTCCCCTGATGGGTGCGGATCTGCTGGCCGAGACCCGTCGCCAGGTGGCGGCGTTGCGCACCCTGGATGCCCAGGTTCAGGAGGCGCGCCGGCATGGCTGACATCGACATCCTCGCCTTTGGCGAAACCATGACCATGTTCGTCGCCGAGACGCCGGGCGAGCTGGCCACGGTCGGCCAGTTCGGCAAGCGCATCGCCGGCGCCGACAACAACGTGGCCATCGGCCTGAGCCGCCTGGGCTTCAAGGTCACCTGGCTGTCGCGGGTCGGCGATGACTCCTTTGGCCGCTTCGTGCGCGCCAGCCTCGCAGCCGAGGGGCTGGACTGCCGCCGCCTCAGGATCGATCCCCGGCACCCCACCGGCTTTCAGCTCAAGTCTCGCGCCACCGATGGCAGCGATCCGGTGGTCGAGTACTTCCGCCGCGGCTCGGCGGCCAGCCACCTCAACATCAAGGAAGACTTCGACCCCAGCCTGCTCCAGGCGCGTCACCTGCATGCCACCGGTATCCCGCCAGCGCTGTCGCCCAGCGCCCGCGCCTTCAGCCGGCACCTGCTGCAGGCCATGCGCGACGCCGGCCGCAGCATCTCCTTCGATCCCAATCTGCGGCCGTCGCTGTGGGACAGCGAAGACCAGATGCGCCGTGAACTCAACGACCTCGCCGCCCTGGCCGACTGGGTGCTGCCCGGCCTGGCCGAGGGCCGCCTGCTGACCGGCTACGACACCCCGGCGGACATCGCCGCCTTCTACCTCGACCGTGGCGCCAAGGCCGTGGCCATCAAGCTCGGCCCCGAGGGCGGCTACTGGCGCACGCCCGACGCCGAGGGCGAGGTCCCCGGTGTGCCCGTGGCCGAAGTGGTCGACACCGTCGGCGCCGGCGATGGCTTCGCCACCGGCTTCGTCAGCGCCCTGCTCGACGGTCTCGACGTCGCTACCGCCGTCGCCCGTGGCAACTGGATCGGCGCCCGCGCCGTGCAGGTGGTCGGCGACATGGAAGGACTGCCCTACCGTCACGAACTACCCTGATCTACACCCCTACAAGAACAATCAAGCAGGTGACCCCATGAACGCCTCTTCTCTCGCTCCACGCCGCTGGTGGTATCTGATGCCGGTGGTCTTCATCACCTACAGCCTGGCCTATCTCGATCGGGCCAACTACGGCTTCGCCGCCGCCTCGGGCATGGCCGACGACCTGGGCATCACCCCGGCGATGTCGTCGCTGCTCGGCGCCCTGTTCTTTCTCGGCTATTTCTTCTTCCAGGTGCCCGGCGCCATCTACGCCGAGAAGCGCAGCGTCAAGCGGCTGATCTTCTGGAGCCTGATCGGCTGGGGCGGCCTGGCGACCCTGACCGGCATGGTGCCCAACGTCACCCTGCTGATCGCCATCCGCTTCCTGCTCGGTGTGGTGGAAGCCGCGGTGATGCCGGCGATGCTGGTCTATCTCTGCCACTGGTTCACCAAGCGCGAGCGCTCCCGGGCCAACACCTTCCTGATCCTCGGCAATCCGGTGACCATCCTCTGGATGTCGGTGGTCTCGGGTTATCTGATCCATGCCCTGGACTGGCGCTGGATGTTCATCATCGAAGGCCTGCCGGCGGTGATCTGGGCCTTTATCTGGTGGCGGATCGCCGACGAGCGCCCCAAGGACGCCAAGTGGCTCGATCAGGCCGAGAAGGCCCGCCTGGAAGAAGCCCTGAAGGCCGAGCAGCAGGGCATGAAGCCGGTCAAGAACTACGCCGAAGCCTTCCGCTCGCCCAAGGTCATCCTGCTGTCCCTGCAGTATTTCTGCTGGAGCATCGGCGTCTATGGCTTCGTCATCTGGCTGCCCTCGATCCTGCGCAAGGGTGCCCAACTGGACATCGTCCAGGCCGGCTGGCTGTCTTCGCTGCCCTACCTCGCCGCCGTGCTGGCCATGGTCGGCGTGTCCTGGGCGTCGGATCGCCTGCAGAATCGCAAGCTGTTCGTCTGGCCGCCGCTACTGATCGCCGCCCTGGCCTTCCTCGGCTCCTTCGCCCTCGGCACCCAGCACTTCTGGTGGTCCTATGCCCTGCTGGTGGTGGCCGGTGCCTGCATGTACGCCCCCTATGGCCCCTTCTTCGCCATCGTCCCGGAAATCCTGCCCGGCAACGTCGCTGGTGGCGCCATGGCGCTGATCAACAGCATGGGTGCCCTGGGCTCCTTTGCCGGCTCCTACCTGGTGGGCTATCTCAATGGCGTGACCGGCGGTCCCGGGGCGTCCTTCGGCTTCATGGGCGGCGCCCTACTGGTGGCCGTGGTCCTGACCCTGCTGCTGCGCCAGGAGCCGGTCGCCCGCGCCGCGGCGCTCAAGCCCGCCGCCAGTCACTAGAGGAAACGCTGTCCATGAAAAAGAAGGTGATCCACTACAAGGCCCTGTCCCCGGCGCTCACCGCGCGCCTGGAAGAAGCCTTCGACCTGGAATACGTCGACGTCAAGGCGCCGGGCGGCGAAGCCCGGCTGCGCGAGCGTCTGCCCGAGGCTCAGGGCCTGCTCGGCTCCAGCTTCAAGCTGACGCCCGAGTTGCTGGACCTGGCGCCCCGGCTGGAAGCCATCGCCAGCGTCTCGGTCGGCTTCGACAGCTATGACCTGCCCTATCTGCAGCGGCGCGGCATCCTGCTCTGCAACACCCCGGATGTCCTGACCGAAAGCGTGGCCGACGCCGCCTTCGCCCTGCTGCTCGCCACCGCGCGGCGCATCGTCGAGCTGGCCGACTGGGTGCGCGCCGGCCAGTGGCAAGCCAGTCTGGGCGAGGCGCACTTCGGTTGCGACGTCCATGGCAAGACCCTGGGGCTGGTGGGCATGGGCCGCATCGGCCAGGCCATCGCCCGCCGCGCCCACCTGGGTTTCGGCATGCAGGTCAACTACACCGCCCACGCCGCCAAGCCCGAGGTGGACGAGCGCTTCGGCGCGCGCTTCCTGCCGCTGCCCGAGTTGCTAGCGAGCTGCGACTTCCTCTGCGTCACCGTGCCCCTGAGCGAGGAGACCCATCACCTGCTGGGCGCCGCCGAGCTCGCGCGGCTACCGGCCCACGCCATCCTGATCAACGTCTCGCGCGGACCGGTGATCGACGAGGCCGCGTTGATCACGGCCTTGCAGGAAGGCCGCCTGCGCGGCGCCGGCCTGGATGTCTTCGATCAGGAACCCGTGGCAGCGGACTCGCCCCTGCTGCAACTGCCCAACGTGGTGCCTACGCCGCACCTGGGCTCGGCGACCCGGGAGACGCGTGAAGCCATGGCCCGCTGCGCGGTGGACAATCTGCTGGCCGCCCTGGGCGGTCAACGACCGGCGAATCTGGTGAATCCCGAGGTCTGGCAGCGGCGCGAGTGAGCCTTGGCCGTCATTTGTGGTCAGACAAGTATCATCCCCACGGAGAATGCCCCATGACCGCCTTCGACGACCCCCAAGCCTTCGTCAACCGCGTGCGCGAGCAGGCCGCCGATGCCGAGCGCAGCGGCGACATCCCGCGCCTGCTGCAGCTGGTCAACGAACTGGCCACCGCCTTCGAGCGTCAAGCCCGCAGCACGGCGGCGGACAATGCCGAGGTGGCACGTGCCGTCGAGGAATTCGAGCGGCACGAGGGCACCTGATCGGCCTGCCGCTCGTGCAGCCTTTCGCTACCGTGACGGACCCGCGTCCCGAGGTCTAGCGCCAGTGCCCATCGCCCCTTACATCCTGCTCGGCCGGTTGCTCAAGCTGGCCCCGCGGGACGCCCCTGCCCCCTTGCGCTATCTGGGCGCGGCCCTGCTCATCGCCGTCGCGGCCGGCATTCGCCTGAGCCTGGGGATCGACAGCCTGCCCTATCTGCTGTTCATTCCCTTCATCATGGCCGGGGCCTTCTGGTTCGGCCTCGGTCCCGGGATCTTCGCCACCCTGCTGTCGGTACTGCTGGCCGAGACCCTCTTCGTCAAGGCCCCGGCCTATTTCGCGTTGTTCTCCGAACGCTGGGTGTCCCATGCGCTGTTCGTGCTGGTCAACGTCATCATGGCCATGGTCTGCGCGGCCCAGCGCCGCAGCCTGGAGTCCCTCCATCGCTTCGCCGGCAATCTCGGCGAAGAAGTGGCCCTGCGCACCCGGCAGCGGGACCTGATCTGGCAGGCCAGCCCCGACCTGCTCTGCACGGCCACCCTCGAAGGCCAGCTGCTGGACCTCAATCCGGCCTGGACCAGCACCCTGGGCTGGAGCGCAGAGCAACTGCGCCACGAACCCTTCATGGCCTTCGTCCACGTCGAGGATCGCGCCCGCACCGAGGCGGCGCTGGAACGCCTGACGCTTGGCGAACCCGTGTTCGGCTTCGAGAATCGCTATCGGCATCGCGAAGGCGGCTATCGCTGGCTGTCGTGGAATTCGGTCTTGCAGGATGGCCTCATCTATTCCGCGGTACGCGAGGTGACGGCCATCCG
This sequence comes from Pseudomonas oryzihabitans NBRC 102199, assembly GCF_000730625.1. Taxonomy (GTDB): domain Bacteria; phylum Pseudomonadota; class Gammaproteobacteria; order Pseudomonadales; family Pseudomonadaceae; genus Chryseomonas; species Chryseomonas oryzihabitans. The sequence continues at coordinate 343,265 of NZ_BBIT01000009.1, forward strand.
CGAGCAGCAGGAAGCCCTGCGCCAGACCGAGGAACAGTTGCGCCAGAGTCAGAAGATGGAGGCCGTGGGCCAGCTGACCGGCGGCATCGCCCATGACTTCAACAACCTGCTGACCGGCGTGATCGGCAGTCTCGACATGCTCAGCCTGAGACTCGCCCAGGGCCGCTACACCGATCTCGAACGCTATGCCACGGGCGCCAAGGGCGCCGCCGAACGCGCCGCGGCCCTGACTCATCGCCTGCTCGCCTTTTCCCGCCGCCAGGCGCTGGACCCCACCGCCACCCAGACCAACGCCCTGGTGCTGGGCATGGAAGAACTGATCCGCCGCTCGGTCGGTCCCCAGGTCGAGATCCACATCGAACTGTCCGAGGCGTTGAATCCCACCCTGTGCGATCCCCACCAGCTGGAGAACGCCCTGCTCAACCTGTGCATCAACGCTCGGGATGCCATGCCCGAGGGTGGGACGCTGCGCATCGTCACCGCCAATCGCCGGCTCAACGACGCCCAGGCTGCCGCCCTGGAATTGCCGCCTGGCGACTATGTGACCCTGGCGGTGCTCGACACCGGTACCGGCATGCCACCCGAGGTCCTGGCACGCGCCTTCGATCCCTTCTTCACCACCAAGCCGGTGGGCATGGGCACCGGCCTCGGTCTGTCGATGATCTATGGCTTCGCCAAACAGTCCGGCGGCGTCGCCCATATCGTCTCGGCACCCGAGCGGGGCACCACCGTCACCCTCTATCTGCCGCGCCTGGTGGACGCCCCGCCGCCGTCGGTCGAGACGCTGCGCCCCTCGCCGTTGCGCTATCCCGCCGGCATGACGGTGCTGGTGGTGGACGACGAACCCCTGGTGCGGACGCTGGTGGACGAGGCCCTGCGCGAACACCGCATCCGCACCCTGGAGGCGACCGATGCCGCCACCGCCCTGCAGGTGCTGGAATCGGACACGCCGCTGGATTTGCTGATCGCCGATGTCGGCCTGCCGGGCGGGCTGAGTGGCTGCCAGCTCGCCGCCCTGGCCCGTGAACGCCGCCCCGGCCTGATGACCCTGCTGATCACCGGCTACGCCGAGGCGGACCTGCCCGGTCAGCCCCTGCCGGTCCCCGGCGTCGAGGTGCTGGCCAAGCCCTTCACCCTGGAAAGGCTCATGACCCAGATCGATCTGCTGCTGGCCGCCCGCGAACAACGACCGCAGGCCTGATGCCGCTGCCCTGAGCCGAGCGGGGCCGACAAATGCCGCCAGTTGATGGACAATACGCGGCTATCCACAGGCAACCGGATCGAAACACCCGCATGAGCGATCTCTCCGCGCACACGCCCATGATGCAGCAGTACCTCAAGATCAAGCATCAGCATCCCGAACAGCTGCTGTTCTATCGCATGGGCGATTTCTACGAGCTGTTCTATGACGACGCCCGGCGTGCCGCCAAGTTGCTCGACATCACCCTGACCGCCCGTGGCGCCTCGGCCGGCAAGTCCATTCCCATGGCCGGCATCCCCTTCCATTCCGCCGAAGGCTACCTGGCCAAGCTGGTCAAGCTCGGCGAATCCGTGGTGATCTGCGAGCAGATCGGCGACCCGGCCACCAGCAAGGGCCCGGTGGAACGCCAGGTGGTGCGCATCATCACCCCGGGTACGGTCAGCGACGAGGCGCTGCTCGACGAGCGCCGCGACAACCTGCTGACCGCCGTGCTGGGCGACGAACGCCTGTTCGGCCTGGCCGTACTGGACATCGCCAGCGGTCGCTTCACCGTGCAGGAACTGGCCGGCTGGGAAACCCTGCTGGCGGAGCTGGACCGTCTCAATCCCGCCGAGCTGCTGATCCCCGACGACTGGCCCGCCGGCCTGCCCGCCGAGAAGCGCCGCGGCGTACGTCGCCGGGCGCCCTGGGATTTCGACTGCGATTCGGCGCTCAAGAGCCTCTGCCAGCAATTCGGCACCGGTGACCTCAAGGGCTTCGGTTGCGACAAGCTGGGCCTGGCCCTCGGCGCCGCCGGCTGCCTGCTGGCCTATGCCAAGGAAACCCAGCGCACCGCCCTGCCGCACCTGCGCAGCCTCCGCCACGAGCGCCTGGACGACACCGTCATCCTCGACGGCGCCAGCCGCCGCAACCTGGAACTGGACGTCAACCTGGCCGGCGGTCGCGACAACACCCTGCAGTCGGTGGTGGACCGCTGCCAGACCGCCATGGGCAGTCGCCTGCTGACCCGCTGGCTGAATCGCCCGTTGCGCAATCGCGCCATCATCGAAGCCCGCCAGGACGCCATCACCTGCCTGCTGGAAGGCTATCGCTTCGAGTCGCTGCAACCGCAGCTCAAGGACATCGGCGACCTGGAACGCATCCTCGCCCGCATCGGCCTGCGCAACGCCCGCCCGCGCGATCTCGCCCGCCTGCGCGATGCCCTGGCCGCGCTGCCGGCGCTGCAGGACGGGCTGACGCAGATGATCGCCCCGCACCTGCTCGACCTGGCCCGGAGCATCCAGACCTATCCGGAGCTGGCCGCCACCCTGGCCCGCGCCATCATCGACAACCCGCCCGCGGTGATCCGCGATGGCGGCGTCATCAAGCGCGGCTACGACAGCGAGCTGGACGAGTTGCAGACCCTGAGCGAGAACGCCGGCCAGTTCCTCATGGACCTGGAGGCCCGGGAAAAGGCCCGCACCGGCCTGCAGGGCCTCAAGGTCGGCTACAACCGCGTCCACGGCTACTTCATCGAGATCCCCAGCCGCCAGGCCGAATCGGCCCCGGCCGACTACATCCGCCGCCAGACCCTCAAGGGCGCCGAGCGCTTCATCACCCCGGAGCTGAAGGCCTTCGAAGACAAGGCGCTGTCGGCGCAAAGCCGCGCCCTGGCCCGCGAGAAGGCGCTCTACGAAGCCCTGCTCGACGAGCTCATCGGCCACCTGGCGCCGTTGCAGGACAGCGCCGCCGCCCTGGCCGAACTGGACGTCCTGGCCAACTTCGCCGAGCGCGCCCTCAACCTGGACCTGAACAAGCCGCGCTTCGTCGAGGAGCCCTGCCTGAAGATCGGCCAGGGGCGCCACCCGGTGGTGGAACAGGTGCTGGAAACGCCCTTCGTCGCCAACGACGTCACCCTCGACAACGACACCCGCATGCTGGTGATCACCGGTCCGAACATGGGCGGCAAGTCCACCTACATGCGCCAGACCGCGCTGATCGTGCTCCTGGCCCATGTCGGCAGCTTCGTCCCGGCGGCCAGTTGCGAGCTGTCGCTGGTGGATCGCATCTTCACCCGCATCGGTTCCAGCGACGACCTGGCCGGCGGCCGTTCCACCTTCATGGTGGAGATGAGCGAGACCGCCAACATCCTGCACAACGCCAGCGAACACAGCCTGGTGCTGATGGACGAGGTCGGTCGCGGCACCAGCACCTTCGACGGCCTGTCGCTGGCCTGGGCCGCCGCCGAGCAACTGGCGCGATTGCGCGCCTGGACGCTGTTCGCCACCCACTACTTCGAGCTGACCGTGCTGCCGGACGGCCAGCCGAGCGTGGCCAACGTCCACCTCAACGCCACCGAGCACAATGACCGCATCGTCTTCCTGCACCATGTGCTGCCCGGCCCGGCCAGCCAGAGCTACGGCCTGGCCGTGGCGCAGCTGGCCGGAGTGCCGGAAGACGTCATCCTGCGCGCGCGCGAGCATCTCGCCCGCCTGGAAGCGGCCAGTTTCAACGGTGAGGTGGGTACGCCGCTGCCGGTGAGCGCGCCAGCCAAGGATCGTCCGCTACAGGCCGATCTGTTCGCCAGCGCCGTCCATCCTCTCATCGAGGAACTGGAACGCCTGCAGCCGGACGACATCACACCCAGACGGGCCCTGGAGCTTATCTACGAATGGAAAAAGCGTATCTGAGTTAACGGATACGAGGGTTCCGGCAATGCTGCTAGAATCCGCCGCCTTAGCCTGAGGAGAACGAGCAGATGACCTTCGTCGTCACTGACAACTGCATCAAATGCAAATATACCGACTGCGTGGAAGTCTGCCCGGTGGACTGCTTCTACGAAGGCCCCAACTTCCTGGTGATCCACCCGGACGAGTGCATCGACTGCGCCCTGTGCGAACCCGAATGCCCAGCCCAGGCGATCTTCTCGGAAGACGAGGTGCCGGCTGGCCAGGAAGCCTTCATCGAACTCAACAGTGAACTGGCCAACATCTGGCCGAACATCACCGAGAAGAAGGACGCCCTGCCTGACGCCGCCGAGTGGGATGGCAAGCCCAACAAGCTCCCCCAGCTCGAACGCTAGGCCTTGCCTGGAATTTCCAGGCAATAAAAAAGGGGGCGGATCGCTCCGCCCCCTTCGTCCCTGTCCCTGTAATCCTGCCACCATCCTGGTGAACTTCGTCCTGAGGTGTTCCTGATCCGCATCCTGCCGATCCGTGTCGTCCCAGACACAGCGCCGATAGTACGCTTCTCCCGCAGGCTGGCAATCTGCCATAGTGCGCCTTTCGATCTCGCCTTGCGCTTCGACCGGAAACAGAAAAACGTTATGTAGCAGGCACTTGGCGTCTTCTCGCGCTGATCAAGCGATGCTTTCTGGCAGCTCCAAGCGATACAGGCTTACGCAGGCTGTAAGCCCTGGCTTACAAGAACACGCAGAAAAAAGCCCGGAAAAATCCGGGCTCCGTTTGGCTGACATTCAGCTAGGCGCGATCAGAACAGCGAATCACTGGACAGGCCGTTACGTTCGAAGATTTCCCGCAACCGCTTGAGCGCCTCGACCTGGATCTGCCGGACCCGCTCACGGGTAAGGCCTATCTCCTGCCCTACCTCTTCCAGGGTGCAGGCTTCATGACCGCGCAGCCCGAAGCGCCGGATCACCACTTCGCGCTGCTTTTCCGGCAACTCCAGCAGCCACTGGTCGATGCTCTGGTTGAGATCCGAATCCTGCAGCAGTTCGCAGGGATCGGTGGGACGGTCATCGGTCAGGGTATCGAGCAGGGTCTTGTCGGAGTCGGGGCCGAGGACCATGTCCACCGAGCTGATCCGCTCGTTGAGGCCCATCACCCGCTTCACGTCTGCCACCGGCTTTTCCAGCAGAGCGGCAATTTCCTCGGGAGAAGGCTCGTGATCGAGCTTCTGGGTCAGCTCCCGCGCGGCGCGCAGGTGCAGATTGAGCTCCTTGACCACATGGATTGGCAGGCGAATGGTGCGGGTCTGATTCATGATCGCCCGCTCGATGGTCTGCCGGATCCACCAGGTGGCATAGGTGGAGAATCTGAAGCCCCGCTCGGGATCGAATTTCTCCACCGCGCGGATCAGGCCCAGGTTGCCCTCTTCGATCAGATCGAGCAGCGACAGGCCACGGTTGATGTAGCGCCGGGCGATCTTGACCACCAGACGCAGGTTGCTTTCGATCATGCGCTTGCGACCGGCGGGATCGCCGCGCTGCGCGAGACGGGCGAAATGCACCTCTTCTGCCGGTGACAGCAGTGGCGAGAAGCCGATTTCATTGAGATAGAGCTGAGTGGCGTCGAGTGCACGGCCATAGTCGGCCAGCTTGGCACCGCGCAGGACCTGGTTGCCGCGCCCGGACAGGGCCTTGGTCATGGCGGTATCGGCGGATTCCTCACCGAAGGGATTGGAATCGAGAAGCAGGACATCGTCGCCGAGATCGTACTCGGTTTCTTGTTTGTTCTGGATCATCTTGAGTAACCCTTACTCGTCTGTGCTTCGAGCCAGGGCGTATCGATACGTTGCCGATGCGCCATGACTCGCCCCCAAAGAGCTGCGGGATCGAGTCGGCGCCTAGCGAATCAGCGATTGGGCAAAAACTGCAAGGGATCCACCGGCTTGCCCTGACGGCGAATCTCGAAATGGAGCTTGACGCGGTCGGTCCCGGTCGAACCCATCTCGGCAATCGTCTGCCCTATCTTGACACGCTCACCTTCCCGAACCAGCAACCTACGATTGTGACCGTAGGCACTGACGTAGGTTTCGCTGTGTTTGACGATAACCAGTTCACCATAACCCCGTAGACCATTTCCCGCATAGACCACGGTGCCATCGGCGGCGGCCATCACGGGCTGACCTTCCTGGCCGGCGATGTCTATTCCCTTGTTTAGGCTGCTGCTGGCCGAGAAGCGACTGATCAACGTACCTTTCGTCGGCCAGGCCCAACCGGCGGCGGATTGGGGGACGTCACGGGTCGGCGTCTGGGCCGGTGTCACCGGCGTCGGCGGCGGTGCCGCGGGCAGATTCGGAGTCACCACCGGGGTGGCGGCGGTGGGGTTGGAGGTCACGGGCGGCGGAATGGGTACCGGGGTCGCCACCGGATTGCCGGGTGCCGGCGCGGAAGCGACAGGGGTGGCCGAGCCCGTGGCCGGCCGGCGGATGATACGACTGGAACCCGTGGCGCTGCCGCCATTGCCGAAGCGGATCACCTGGCCGACATGGATGACATAGGGCGCAGCGAGGCCGTTCTGGGCCGCCAGGGCGCGCCATTCCCAGCCGTTGCGCGAGGCGATGGAAAACAGGGTGTCTCCGCGCTTGACGCGATACTGCCCGGAGGTGACCTGGGGCACGCTGCTGCGGCCATCGCCGCGGTCGACCACCGGCGCTCGCGAGCCGTTGCTCGAACAACCCGTCAGCAGCAGGGCCACGAGCAACGTCGCCAGCCAGCCTGAACGCCCTCGTCCTGGAAATCCTTGCGCTCGGGCCTTCACCCGTTCCTCCCGCAGAGTCTGATCATCTACCGTCCGGCCATCCTGCCGGCCTCAAGCGGCCGCTGCCGTCAGGCAGCCTTGGAGCGCGGTACCGGGGTAACGTTCCCTGTCTCTCACTGGGCCAGAGGTCCGTTGAGCAGGGGCACGAAACGGACGGCGTTGAGTTCGTGGCGGACGAAGCCTTCGGCCTCGCGCACGATCAGCAGGAGCTTCTGCTCCTCGTCGACGCCTACCGGGATCACCAGGCGACCGCCAGGGGCCAGCTGGTCGAGCAGCGCCTGCGGCACTTCCCGCGCGGCGGCGGTGACGATGATGCCGTTGTAGGGTGCCAGTGCCGGCCAGCCTTCCCAGCCATCGCCCCAGCGGAACACCACGTTGCGCAGGTTGAGTTCGAGCAGACGCTCCTTGGCCCGATCCTGCAGCGACTGGATACGCTCCACGGAAAACACCCGCTCCACGGTCTGCGCCAGGATGGCGGTCTGGTAGCCGGAGCCGGTGCCGATCTCCATGACCTTGTCCAGCGGCCCGCCGGCGAGCAGCAGCTCGGTCATGCGCGCCACCATGAACGGCTGGGAGATGGTCTGGTTGTGGCCGATGGGCAACGCCGTGTCTTCGTAGGCGCGATGGGCCAGGGCCTCGTCGACGAACAGGTGGCGCGGCGTACGGCGGATCACCTCCAGCACCTGGGCGTTGGACAGCCCCTCTTCGTAGAGGCGCTGGATGAGCCGCTCCCGGGTGCGCTGGGAGGTCATGCCGATGCCGTGTCTTTGCATATGCTCTTGCCCCTGAGTCATGCCAGCAGCTCCGTCAGCGCCGACAGGCCGGCGAAGCCCTCGCGGAAGGTGCGATCGAACTGCAGCGGCGTCACCGAGACATAGCCTTCCAGCACGGCGTGGAAGTCGGTACCCGGTCCGCCATCCACCGCATCGCCGGAAACCGAGATCCAGTAACCGGCCTTGCCGCGCGGATTGATCTCGCGCACCGGCGGCTTGGCCTGGGCCCGGTGCCCCAGGCGGGTCAGCTGCAGGCCCTTGATCTGCTCGAGCGGCAGATCCGGGATGTTGACGTTGAGCACGGTGCGCGGCGGCAGATCGAAGCGTTCGTGCAGGGCCACGATGCGGGCGGCGATCTCGGCCGCCACCGCCATGTTGTCGGCACTGCGCGACACCAGCGAGAAGGCCAGCGCCGGCCGATCGAGGAACCGTCCTTCCATGGCCGCGGCCACGGTGCCGGAATAGAGGACGTCGTCGCCCAGGTTGGCACCCAGGTTGATGCCGGCTACCACCATGTCCGGCGTCTCTTCCAGCAGGCCATTGAGGCCGAGGTGAACGCAATCGGTGGGCGTGCCGTTGACGCCCAGGTAGCCATTGGGCAGGCGCTGCGGATGCAGGGGGCGGTCCAGCGTCAGGGCACTGCTCACACCGCTCATGTCATAGAGCGGCGCGACTACCTGGCACTCGTAGTCCGCACGGGCGGAGAGCGCGGCATGCAGCGCGGCGATACCGGGGGCCAGCACCCCATCGTCGTTGGCGATCAGAAGTCGCATGGATGTTCCGTCTGCCCTGCCTCGCCAAGCGTTACCAGCTCGCGAACCACTGCGGTGGCGAAACAGCCGGCCGGCAGGACGAATTCGAGTTGCAGAATGTCAGGAGCGGGATAATGCCACGTCAGGCCGCCGATGGGGAGGCGCAGGATGCGCCGTTCATGCGAGAGGCCGGCACCGGCCAGCCAGGCGGGCAGCTCTCCGGCGGCCTCTGCGACCTGCCGCTCCAGGTCTGCGGCCGGCCCCTGCACCGGCGACTCGCCGGCGCCCCACAGGGGGCCGGTGGGGTGCAGATCGAGCGCCGCCAGGCGCGGATCGGTCAGATCGGCGGCGGTGGCCGGAAAGTGGCTGCGGCTGTCGGTGAAGGCCAGCAGATCGCCCTCCTGCGCCCGCTTCCAGGAGCCGTCGGCGATGCGCCCGGCCAGCACCTGATTGAACAGCCAGCTGCGCGCGGCGGACAGGGTGCGCGAGCGCCGATTGCGTTGCTCGGGCAGGCGCTGCTCGCGGGCGCACTGCTGAGCGTCCGCCAGGTTGCCGCCCTGATAGCCGAAGCGCTGCGGACCGAAATAGTTGGGCACGCCGCCGGCGGCGATGGCCTGCAGCCGCGCCTCCAGCGCCACCGGATCGGCCTGGAGCCCGGTCAGCCGCAGGCGGAAGCCGTTGGCGGCATGGGCGCCGCGCTGCAGCTTGCGGCGGTGGCGACCCTGCTGGAGGATCACCAGCGTCTCGTCGCAGGCGGCCGCGAGATCCGGATCGGCCTTGCCGGGAAGGTGCAGGCTGAACCACTGGCGGGTCAGGGCCTGGCGATCCTTGAGACCGGCATAGCTGATCGCCCGCTGCGGCACCCCGGCGGCGCGCGCCAGGCGGCGCACGGCTTCCTCGGTGTTGAGGCCGCGCTTCTCGACCCACAGCCAGAGGTGCTCGCCATCACCGCTGAGCGGGATGTCCAGCACCTCGTCCACCTGGAAGTCCTCGGCGCTGGCCTTGAGGATCGCCTGGCCGCAGGGCTCGCCATGGGCGCGCGGCCCGAGCAGCTGGTCTTCGGTCATAGCGGCAGCAGGAGGGCCACGGCGTGTACGGCGATGCCCTCTTCGCGCCCGACGAAACCCAGGCGTTCGGTGGTGGTGGCCTTGACGTTGACCTGACCCAGCTCGACCTGCAGATCCTCGGCGATGGCCTGGCGCATGGCTTCGATGTGCGGCGCCATCTTGGGCGCCTGGGCGGCGATGGTGCCGTCGACGTTACCGACCTGCCAGCCCTGCTCGCGGACCAGGCCGACCACATGACGCAGCAGCACCCGACTGTCGGCGCCCTTGAAGCGCGGATCGGTATCGGGGAAATGCTTGCCGATGTCGCCCAGGGCGGCCGCGCCCAGCAGGGCATCGGCCAGGGCATGCAGCAGCACGTCGCCGTCGGAGTGGGCGACCAGGCCACGGTGATGGGGAATACGAATGCCGCCGAGGGTGATGAAGTCGCCCTCGCCGAAGGCGTGAACGTCGAAACCGTGACCTATGCGCATGAAGAGAGACGCCCTTGAGACTGACAGGGCGTCGATTCTACCGGCTGGGGACAGCTCCCGTCGCCCTCAGGGGGTCGTGAGCGCCGCTGCGTGATGCCGCAGATGGTCGTCGATGAAGCTGGCGACGAAGAAATAGCTGTGGTCATACCCCGGTTGCAGACGCAGTTCCAGCGGATGGCCCACGGCTTCCGCCGCGCGCTGCAGCGCCTGGGGCTTGAGCTGTTCGGCGAGGAAGCTGTCCTGCTCGCCCTGGTCGATCAGCAGCGGCAGGCGCTCCTCGGCCTTGGCCAGCAGTGCACAGGCGTCCCACTCGGCCCAGGTGCTGCGGTCCTCGCCCAGGTAGTTGGAGAACGCCTTGTGCCCCCAGGGACAATCCAGCGGATTGACGATGGGCGAGAAGGCCGACACCGAGCGATAACGACCGGGATGCCGCAAGGCGCAGATCAGGGCGCCATGGCCGCCCATGGAATGACCGCTGACGCCGCGACGATCCGAGACCGGGAAGTTGGCCTCGATCAGCGCCGGCAATTCTTCCACCACATAGTCGTGCATGCGGTAGTGCCGGGCCCAGGGCTGCTGGGTGGCATTGACGTAGAACCCCGCCCCCAGGCCGAAATCCCAGGCCTTCTCGGGATCGTCCGGTACGCCTTCGCCGCGCGGACTGGTGTCCGGCGCCACCAGCACCAGGCCCAGCTCGGCGGCCAGGCGCTGGGCACCGGCCTTCTGCATGAAGTTCTCGTCGGTGCAGGTCAGCCCCGACAGCCAGTAGAGCACCGGCAGGTCGCTGCGCGCCTCCGCCTGGGGCGGCAGGTAGACGGCGAAGGTCATGTCGCAGTCGAGACTGCGGGCGCGATGGCGATAGCGCTTGTGCCAGCCGCCGAAACTCTTGTTGCTGGAGAGCAGTTCGAGACTCATGGTCATCTCCCGGACAGGGGGCGCCCCTGGGCGCCCGACTGGCGATCAGTAGTGGACGACGGTGCGGATGCTCTTGCCTTCGTGCATCAGCTCGAAGGCCTCGTTGATCTGCTCCAGGCCCATGGTGTGGGTGATGAAGGTGTCCAGCGGGATCTCGCCGCTCTGCGCCTTGCGCACATAGCCGGGCAGTTCGCTGCGGCCCTTGACGCCGCCGAAGGCGCTGCCGCGCCAGACACGCCCGGTCACCAGCTGGAACGGCCGGGTACTGATTTCCTGGCCGGCCCCGGCCACGCCGATGATCACCGACTCACCCCAACCCTTGTGGCAGCACTCCAGCGCTGCACGCATCAGGTTGACGTTGCCGACGCACTCGAAGCTGTAGTCGACGCCGCCATCGGTCAGCTCGACGATGACCTCCTGGATCGGCTTCTGGTGATCCTTGGGATTGATGAAGTCGGTGGCACCCAGTTCACGGGCGATGTCGAACTTGGACGGATTGATGTCGATGGCGATGATGCGGCTGGCCTTGGCCATCTTGGCGCCGATGATGGCGGCCAGGCCGATGCCGCCCAGGCCGAAGACGGCGACGGTGGCGCCCTCTTCCACCTTGGCGGTGTTGAGCACGGCGCCGATGCCGGTGGTCACGCCACAACCCAGCAGGCAGACCTTTTCCAGGGGCGCTTCCTGGGGGATCTTCGCCACCGAGACCTCCGGCAGCACCGTGTACTCGGAAAAGGTGGAGCAACCCATGTAGTGGTAGATCGGCTCGCCGTTGTAGGAGAAACGGGTGGTGCCGTCGGGCATCAGGCCCTTGCCCTGGGTGGCGCGTACCGAGCTGCACAGGTTGGTCTTGCCGGATTTGCAGAATTTGCACTGACCGCATTCGGCGGTGTACAGCGGGATGACGTGATCGCCCACGGCGACCGAGGTCACGCCCTCGCCCACCGCCTCGACGATGCCACCGCCCTCGTGACCGAGGATGCAGGGAAAGACCCCTTCGGAATCCTGACCCGAGAGGGTGTAGGCATCGGTGTGGCAGACACCGGTGGCGACGATGCGGATGAGCACCTCACCGGCCTTGGGCGGCTCGACGTCCACTTCGACGATCTTGAGGGGCTCGTTGGGCGCGAAGGCTACGGCGGCGCGGGACTTGATCATGGTCGACTCCAGAGGGGCGAAAAAACGAGAGGACCAGTTTAGACGCCAGAATTCCTGGAACAATCGGGCATACTGGAATTCATTTTTGCCACAGGGAAACAATCATGGGCTGGGAGGGCATCGACGAATTTGTCGCCGTGGCGAGCACCCTGCACTTCGGCCAGGCCGCCGATCGGCTCGGCACCTCGACCTCTCACGTGAGCCGGCAGGTGGCCCGACTGGAAGAACGGCTGCAGGCGCGCCTGCTCTATCGCAGCACCCGCAGCGTCGCCCTCACCGAAGCCGGCCACACCTTTCTGCAGCACTGCCGCCGGCTGCAGGAGGCACGCGACGAAGCCCTGCGCGAGGTCAGCGATCTCTCCAGCCAGCCCAAGGGGCTGATCCGCATGACCTGCGCCGTGACCTATGGCGAGCGCTTCGTCGTGCCCCTGGTCAACGACTTCCTCGCCCGTTATCCCGAGGTCAGCCTGGAACTGGACCTGACCAATCGCACCGTCGATCTCCTGCACGAAGGCTACGACCTGGCCATCCGCCTGGGGCGCCTGGCCGATTCCCGCCTGGTAGCGACCCGCCTGGCGCCGCGGGAGCTCTATCTGTGTGCCGCGCCCAGCTACCTGGAGCGCTTCGGCGCACCCCATACCCTGTCGGAACTCGGGCGCCATCGCTGCCTGGTGGGCACCAGCGATATCTGGAGCTTTCGCGAAAACGATCGCGAGGTGCTGCACCGGGTCCAGGGTTCCTGGCGCTGCAACAGCGGTCAGGCGGTGCTGGACGCCGCCCTGCGCGGCTTCGGCCTGTGCCAGCTGCCGGACTACTACGTGCTGCCGCACCTGGCCCGTGGCGAGCTGCGCGCCTTGCTGGACAATCGCCAGCCGCCCAACAGCGCGGTCTGGGCCCTCTACCCGCAGCGGCGCTTTCTCTCGCCGAAGATCCGCCTGCTGGTGGAACACCTCAAACAGGGCCTGAGCACCCCGCGCCCAGGCGCTCGCCACCCATCCGGAAGCTGAGCGCAGCGGAGGAACCGGGTCTTTCGAGCGGCCTTCGAAAGGGTGTCGGTCGTCCTGACCCCGCCCTGCCGGTGGCGTCACGGCGACTCCTGCAGCCGGAGGTCCCATGAACGACACCCTCGATCATCACGCACTCGCCACCTGGATGAAGGAGGCGACCCCACCATGCCTGTCTCTCTACATGCCCACCGAGCGCGCCTTTCCGCAGCGTGAGCAGAATGTCATCCGCTTCAAGAATCTGTTGCGGCAGCTGGAAGCGGATCTCGTCGAGCGCTTTCCCGAAGCCGATCACGCCACGCTGCTGGCGCCGCTGCAGACCCTGGTGGACAACGCCGATTTCTGGCACTACCCGCGCGGCGGCCTGGCCATCCTGCGCGACCGCGATCAGCTCCGGGTGCTCAAGGTACTGGATCCCCTGGAAGAGACCGCCCGGGTCAATCACCACTTCCAGTTGCAGCCGCTGCTGCGCCTGGCCCAGGCGCGGGATCGCTATCAGGTGCTGTGCCTGACCCGCAATCAGGCGCACCTGTTCGAAGGCAACCGCGACAACCTGGTGGAGGTGGAGCTGGGCGAAGGGGTGCCGCGCACCCTGGAAGACGCCCTTGGCACCGAGCTGACCGAAGGCAACCAGCGCGGCCTGCCCCAGGGCTTCAGCCGGGCCGGCGAGCGTGGCGACTCCATGCAGCACAACGCCGGCGGCATCAGCAAGCATGATGAGCAGGACGCCGACCGCGAGCGCTACTTCCTGGCCCTGGACCGCGCCCTGACCCGGGTGCACAGCAACACCGCTCGCCTACCCCTGGTGCTGGCCGCGCTGCCGGAGCACCAGGCCGCCTTTCGCCGCCTGAGCCAGAACCCCCATCTCTTGCCCGAAGGCATCGCCGGTGATCCCGGTCCCCTGGACAACGACGCCCTGCGTGCCAGGGCCTGGGCGGTGATGGCGCCCCGCATGGAACAGCGACTCGACGACCTGCTGGATACCTACGCCCAGCGTCATGGGCAGGGGCTGGCCTCGGATCGCCTGGAAGACATCGGCGGCGCCCTGCTGGACGCCCGGGTCGACACCCTGCTGGTGGAAGCCGATCGCCATATCCCGGGCTATCTGGACCTGGAACGGCGCCTGCTGGTCCCCACCAAGCCGGAGGGCGCCAATGCCGACGACCTGCTGGACGAACTCAGCTTCCAGGCCCTGCAGCAAGGTGGCGAGGTGCTGGTCCTGCCGCGCGAGCGGATGCCTGGCGGCACCGGCGTGGCGGCCATCTATCGCTACTAGCCGCTGCGCTGGACCGGATTGGCGCTTGAACTAGACTTCAGCGCCAATCCGCCCCTGCCAAGGTTGTCACCATGTCTGCCCTAGCCGCCTTTCGCGAGCGCTATCTGCTGCGCTTCTGGGCGCCCCTGCCCACGCTGATCGCCCTCGGCGTCGCCTCGGCCTACTACTTCGCCCTGACCGGAACCTTCTGGGCCGTGACTGGCGAATTCACCCGCTGGGGCGGCCACGTGCTGGCCTGGTTCGGCGTCCCGGTAAGGGACTGGAGCTATTTCCGGCTGATCGGCCTGCAGGGCACGCCCCTGGATCGCATCGATGGCATCATGATCATCGGCATGCTGCTGGGCGCCCTGGCCTGCGCCCTCTGGGCCGGCAACGTCGGCCTGCGCTGGCCCACCAGTCGCCGCCGGCTGCTCCAGGGCCTGGTCGGCGGCATTATCGCCGGCTTCGGTGCCCGCCTGGCCATGGGTTGCAACCTGGCGGCCTTCTTTACCGGCATCCCCATGTTCTCGCTGCATGCCTGGGCCTTCATGCTGGCCGCGGTGGCCGGCGCCTGGCTTGGCGTGAAGCTGACCCTGCTGCCCTGGCTGCGCATTCCGCTGAAGGTCACCGCCCGCGCCGCCACCCTGCCCGATGCCGGGCAACTGGCCCGGTGCGCGCGTCGCCAGGCGCAGCTGGGTCTCGCCGTGCTGGTAGTGGCGCTGCTCTTCGCCGCCTGGCGTTTCGAGGTCTCCCTGGTCTTGGGTCTGGCCACCCTCTTCGGCCTGGTCTTCGGTGGCCTGATTGAGCGGGCGCAGATCTGCTTCACCAGCGCCGCCCGCGACCTCTGGACCACTGGCCGTACCCAGGCGGCGACCGGCATCCTGCTGGGCATGGCGGTGGCCTGCCTCGGCACCTTTGGCGCCATCCAGCTGGGCATGGCGCCCAAGATCTTCTGGATGGGCCCCAACGCCGTGATCGGCGGCCTGGTGTTTGGTGTCGGCATCGTCCTCGCCGGTGGCTGCGAGACCGGCTGGATGTACCGCGCGGTGGAAGGCCAGCTGCATTTCTGGGTGGTGGGCCTGGGTAACGTCATCGGCGGGACCCTGGTGGCGGTCTACTGAGACCGCCTGGGCAGCATCCTCGCCCTGCCCTATCCCAGGATCAATCTGCTGCAGCAGGCAGGCCCCGGCAGCGGCCTGCTGCTGACCTTTGCCGGCCTGGCCCTCTGCCTGCTGCTGGTCCAACTCAACGCCCGCCGTTTCACTCGCCCCGGGAAGCCTGTCCATGACGCTCGCCAAGACGCCGACGCTGTCGCTTGATCTACGGGGCGAACACTGCCCCTACAACGCCATCGCCACCCTGGAGACCTTGCAGACCCTGCAGCCCGGCGATCTCCTGGAGGTGATCACCGATTGCGCCCAGTCGATCCACGGCATTCCGGAAGATACCCGGCGCCAGGGCTACGATTGCCAGGCGGTGGAACAGCATGGCGCGCTGTTCCGCTTTCTCATCGAGGTTCCGCTGCGGGCCTGAGGGCTAGGCCTCGGCGAAGACACTTTGCAGTCGCTGCAGGTCTTCGGGGGTGGTGACCTTGATGTTGTCCGCCCGGCCTTCGACCAGGCGCGGCGCATGCCCCGCCCACTCCATGGCCGAGGCCTCGTCGGTGATGGCGGCGCCCGCGGCCAGACCGGCGCTCAGGGCGTCTCGCAGCGCACCGAGGCGGAACATCTGCGGCGTATAGGCCAGCCAGACCTGGCTGCGATCCACGGTTTCGCTCACCCGGCCATCGCGGCCAACGCGCTTGAGGGTATCCCGCGCCGGCACGCCCAGGAGACCACCCACCGGGTCCTGGGCCAGTTCGGCCAGTAGCCGATCCAGATCGGCGCGGCAGAGATTGGGCCGGGCAGCATCGTGCACCAGCACCCAGTCGCCATCGTTGGCGCCCTGCTCGCTCAGCAGCAGCAGGCCACCCAGCACCGAGTCGGCGCGCTCACGCCCACCCGGGGCGCGCAGGATGCGGGCGTCGCGGGCACAGGCCAGCGTCGGCCACCAGGGATCTTCCGCCGCCAGGCTCACCGCCAGGCCGCGCAGGCGCGGATGGTCGAGAAAACAGTCGAGGGTGCGCTCCAGCAGGCTGCGGCCGCACAGGTCGAGGTATTGCTTGGGTCGGTCGGCACGCATCCGCGCACCCACGCCCGCGGCGGGAATGACCGCCCAGAAGGAAGGCAGAAGGGACATTATTTGGATTGCAGGAAGAGGGTTTCGCCTTGTTTAACCATGCCGAGTTCGTGGCGGGCACGCTCCTCGACGGTCTCCATGCCTTTCTTGAGCTCGACGACCTCGGCTTCGAGGATCTCGTTGCGCTCCAGCAGGCGCTTGTTCTCACCATTCTGGTCGGCGATCTGCTGCTTGAGTTCGCGCACCTGGGCGAAGCTGCCATCACCGACCCACAGGCGATACTGAAGACCGCCGAGCAGCAGGAGCAGGAAGGGGAACAGCCAGTAGGGACTTCGCATGGGAGATAACGGATTCGCGGACGGCGGATGCCGCAAAGGCGGCGGCAGAGACGAAAACAGGATAGAAGCCCGGCTCTACGCTTGTAAACTGGGCATCTATCCTGTGGTCCGTCGGACGTGGCGGAAGGCGACGACCTCTGTCATCGCCTCCCCGGTCGCGCAACCCTTAGCTGCGGAACTCGGCACGACCGCGGTAAGGTGCCTTGGCACCCAGCTGCTCTTCGATGCGCAGCAGCTGGTTGTACTTGGAGACGCGATCGGAACGGCACAGCGAACCGGTCTTGATCTGACCGGCGGCGGTGCCCACGGCCAGGTCGGCGATGGTGGAGTCTTCGGTCTCGCCGCTGCGGTGGGAGATCACCGCGGTGTAGCCGGCGGCCTTGGCCATCTGGATGGCTTCCAGGGTCTCGGTCAAGGAGCCGATCTGGTTGAACTTGATCAGGATCGAGTTACCGATGCCCTTCTCGATGCCTTCCTTGAGGATCTTGGTGTTGGTGACGAACAGGTCGTCGCCCACCAGCTGCACCTTGCTGCCGATCTTGTCGGTCAGGGCCTTCCAGCCAGCCCAGTCGGACTCGTCCATGCCGTCTTCGATGGAGATGATCGGGAACTGCTCGGTCAGCCCGGCCAGGTAGTCGGCGAAACCGTTGGCGTCGAAGGCCTTGCCCTCGCCGGACAGGTCGTACTGGCCGTCCTTGTAGAACTCGCTGGAGGCGCAGTCCAGGGCCAGGGTCACGTCGGTGCCCAGCTCGTAACCGGCATTCTTAACCGCTTCGGCGATGGCGGCCAGGGCGTCGGCGTTGGAGGCCAGGTTGGGCGCGAAGCCGCCTTCGTCACCCACGGAGGTGCTCAGGCCACGAGCCTTGAGCACGGCTTTGAGGTGATGGAAGATCTCGGCACCCACGCGCAGGGCATCGGCAAAGCTCTTGGCGCCAACCGGCTGGACCATGAATTCCTGGATGTCGACGTTGTTGTCGGCATGCTCGCCGCCGTTGATGATGTTCATCATCGGCACCGGCATGGAGTACTGACCGGGGGTGCCGTTCAGGTTGGCGATGTGGGCGTAGAGCGGCAGGTCCTGGTCTTCGGCAGCGGCCTTGGCGGCCGCCAGGGACACGGCCAGGATGGCGTTGGCGCCCAGCTTGGCCTTGTTGTCGGTACCGTCCAGCTCGATCATGGCGCGGTCCAGGGCCTTCTGGTCGCTCGGATCCTTGCCCAGCAGCAGGTCACGGATCGGGCCGTTGATGTTGCCCACGGCCTTCAGGACGCCCTTGCCCAGGTAACGGCTCTTGTCGCCGTCGCGCAGCTCCAGTGCCTCGCGCGAACCGGTGGACGCGCCGGACGGCGCGGTGGCGCGACCGACGATACCATTGTCCAGGATCACGTCCGCTTCAACGGTGGGGTTGCCGCGGGAATCCAGGACCTCACGTCCCTTGATGTCGACGATGTTAGCCATTTTTGTATCGATCTCCATGTTACCGGTCATTGACGGATCAGCCTTCGGCTGCGCCTGGGCCTTTTGGTTCAGCCGCCGCTTAGGCAGTTTCGATCGGCGTGAACGACTTCACCAGCTCGTCCAGCGCCTTGAGCTGGGCCAGGAAGGGCTCCAGCTTGTCCAGGCGCAGGGCGCAGGGGCCGTCGCACTTGGCATGTTCGGGATCCGGATGGGCTTCGAGGAACAGACCGGCCAGGCCCTGGCTCATGCCGGCCTTGGCCAGGTCGGTGACCTGGGCGCGGCGGCCGCCGGCGGAGTCGGCACGCCCGCCCGGCATCTGCAGGGCATGGGTGACGTCGAAGAAAACCGGGTAGCCGAAGCTCTTCATGATGCCGAAGCCGAGCATGTCGACCACCAGGTTGTTGTAGCCGAAGGAGGAGCCCCGCTCGCAGAGGATCAGCTGGTCGTTGCCGGCTTCTTCGCACTTGGCGAGGATGTGCTTCATCTCCTGGGGCGCGAGGAACTGGGCCTTCTTGATGTTGATCACGGCGTCGGTCTTGGCCATGGCCACCACCAGATCGGTCTGCCGCGAGAGGAAGGCCGGCAGCTGGATGATGTCGCACACCGCCGCCACCGGGGCGGCCTGGTAGGGCTCGTGGACGTCGGTGATCACCGGCATGCCGAAGGTGGCCTTGAGCTCTTCGAAGATGCGCAGACCGGCTTCCATGCCCGGACCGCGATAGCTGGTCACGGAGGAGCGGTTGGCCTTGTCGAAGCTGGCCTTGAAGACGTAGGGGATGCCCAGCTTCTCGGTCACCTTGACGTATTGCTCGCACACCTGCATGGCCAGGTCGCGGGATTCCAGCACGTTCATGCCGCCGAACAGCACGAAGGGCTTGTCGTTGGCGATCTCGATGTTGCCGACGCGGACGATCTTCTGAACGGTCATGATCAATCCTTCTTGGCGTAACGCAGTGCGGCGTTGACGAAGCCGCTGAACAGCGGATGGCCGTCACGCGGGGTGGAGGTGAACTCCGGGTGGAACTGACAGGCGACGAACCAGGGATGATCCGGGGCTTCCACCACCTCGACCAGGGCGCCGTCGCCCGAGCGACCGGAGATTTTCAGGCCGGCGGCCTCAATCTGCGGCAGGAGGTTGTTGTTGACCTCGTAGCGGTGACGGTGGCGCTCGACGATGACGTCCTGGCCGTAGCAGTCGTGCACCTGGGTACCGCCGATCAACTGGCACTCCTGGGCGCCAAGGCGCATGGTGCCGCCCAGGTCGGAGCCTTCGGTACGGATCTCGGTGGCGCCGGTGGAATCCTGCCATTCGGTGATCAGGCCGACCACCGGGTGGCCACTGGCCTTGTCGAATTCGGTGGAGTTGGCGTCTTTCCAGCCCAGCACGTTACGAGCGAATTCGATAACCGCCACCTGCATGCCCAGGCAGATGCCCAGGTAGGGGATCTTGTTCTCGCGGGCGTACTGCACAGTGGCGATCTTGCCTTCCACGCCGCGCAGGCCGAAGCCGCCGGGCACCAGGATGGCGTCCACGCCCTTGAGCAGATGGGTGCCCTGCTGCTCGATGTGCTCGGAGTCGATATAGCGCAGGTTGACCTTGGTGCGGCTCTGGATGCCGGCGTGGGTCATGGCCTCGATCAGCGACTTGTAGGCGTCGAGCAGCTCCATGTACTTGCCGACCATGGCGATGGTGACTTCCTGCTCGGGGTTAAGCTTGGCGTCCACCACGCGATCCCACTCGGACAGATCGGCCGGCTTGCATTCCAGGCCGAAGCGCTCGACGACGAATTCGTCCAGGCCCTGGGCGTGCAGCACGGAGGGAATGCGGTAGATGGTGTCGACGTCTTCCAGGGAGATGACCGCGCGCTCTTCGACGTTGGTGAAGAGCGCGATCTTGCGGCGGGAAGAGCTGTCGACGGTGTGGTCGGAACGGCAGATCAGCACATCGGGCTGCAGGCCGATGGAGCGCAGTTCCTTGACCGAATGCTGGGTCGGCTTGGTCTTGGTCTCGCCGGCGGTGGCGATGTAGGGGACCAGGGTCAGGTGCATCAGCATGGCACGGCGCGCGCCGATCTCCACCCGCAGCTGGCGGATGGCTTCGAGGAAGGGCTGCGACTCGATGTCACCGACGGTGCCGCCGATCTCCACCAGGGCTACGTCGGCATCGCCGGCGCCCTTGATGATGCGCCGCTTGATCTCGTCGGTGATGTGCGGGATCACCTGCACGGTGGCGCCCAGGTAGTCGCCACGACGCTCCTTGCGCAGGACGTCCATGTAGATGCGACCGGTGGTGAAGTTGTTGTTCTGGGTCACGGTGGTGCGGATGAATCGCTCGTAGTGACCCAGATCCAGATCGGTCTCGGCGCCGTCATGGGTGACGAACACCTCGCCGTGCTGGAAGGGGCTCATGGTGCCGGGATCCACGTTGATGTAGGGATCCAGCTTGAGCATGGTGACCTTCAGCCCTCTCGCTTCCAGAATGGCGCCCAGGGAGGCCGAGGCGATGCCTTTCCCCAAAGAAGAAACAACACCGCCCGTGACGAAAATAAAGCGCGTCATGAAAATTCCTAGAATCTGCGTTGAGGCGGAGAGCCGCCGATGAAAGCGAGAGCGGTCGGCCTGGCGCCGGACCAATGCACACCGTCCACTCGGGGCGAGCGGAAAATGCGATATAAGACGGGAGCGTAGTCTAGCCTAAAGGTCATCCCAGCTCAAACCCGCCCATGCCGTCTGCGGGCTGCCACTCAAGCCGCCCTCCCCCCGGCAGGCCATCCAGACCGGGCAGGTTGGCCACCGCCAGCAGTTCGTCGCCGCGCCAGAGCAGCGGCAATCGGCCGCGCAGGAACGGCGGCACCCCCTGTTCGTTGAGCAGACGCTTGAGATCGCGACTGCCGCGACCCGGTACGACCAGCCGCTCGCCGCCCTGGCGATAGCCGATTCGCCAGCCGGATACGACGACCGGTACGCTGAATCGCAGGCGACCATTCCCCTGGAGTTCCAGGGTGGTTTCCTGCCCGTTAATGACCTGGGGTGACGGCGTGACCTGCCAGGCCGCAGGCACCCACCAGATCCGCCCTGCCCCCCGGCGCAGACTGCCACCTTCGAGACGCCAGACGGGATCGCCGGCCTCGCCCGCCTCGCGCAATGCCTGCCAACCGGCCCAGTGGGCGCTGTCGGGCTGGCGGGTGAAGCTGTCCAGCCAGACCCGCAGGGCATTGCGCTGGCGTGCCTCGCTCAGGGACTGCAAGGGCGCCAGGGCCAGACTGCGCAAGGGGATCCAGGGGAAAGGCTGTTCGGCCCGCCGGGCCTGCTGCAGATCCAGGCTGGCCAGTTCGCCGAGCAATTCGTCGGCTTCGGCCAGATGCCGGGCACTGCGCGCCATGACCTGATCGACGCCCGGCCAGCGGTCGCGTAGCCGCGGCAGCACCTGGTGCCTCACGTAATTGCGATCCAGCCGGGTATCGGCATTGCTGGGATCCTCGATCCAGTCCAGCCCCTCGGCTTCGGCATAGGCCAGCAGCGCGCGCCGCGGCTCGTCCAGCAGCGGTCGCCAGAGCCGACCGGCGGCCAAGGAACGGGTCTCGGGCATGCCGGCCAGGCCCTTGACCCCCGCGCCGCGCACCAGCCGCTGCAGCAGGGTCTCCAGCTGATCGTCGCGATGCTGGCCCAGCACCAGGCAGCCCTCCCTGGGCAGCACCCGGGCGAAGGCGGCATAGCGCGCCTCGCGGGCAGCCCGTTCGAGACTGGCGGCGCCATCGATGTGGACGTGCAGGATATCGAGAGGAATGGCCAGCGCTTGGCAGACCCGGGTGCAGTGCGAGACCCAGGCATCCGCCGCGGCTTGCAGACCATGGTGCACATGCACCGCCTGCAGATCGGCGAACAGGCCGCGCTCGCGCAGTCGCGCGAAGAGGTGCAGGAGAACGGTGGAATCGAGTCCGCCGGAAAAGCCCACCCGCCAGTGACGGGTGGGCGGCTGCCGCTCCAGGCGGGCGCGCAGCCGATCCAGCAGACTCATAGGGGCGGGATCAGGCGATGCCGTAGCTCATCAGGCGCTCGTAGCGACGTTCCAGCAGCGCCGGCATGTCGTAGCCCTTGAGTTCGTCCAGCTGTTCCAGCAGCGCGGTGCGCAGGCTGTTGGCCATGGCCTGGGGATCGCGGTGCGCACCACCCAGGGGCTCGTCGATCACCTGGTCGACGATGTTCAGGCTCTTCAGTCGCTCGGCGGTGATGCCCATGGCCTCGGCGGCATCGGGCGCCTTCTCGGCGGTCTTCCAGAGAATGGAGGCGCAACCTTCCGGCGAGATCACCGAGTAGGTGGAGTGCTGCAGCATGTTGAGCTGGTCGCAGACGCCGATGGCAAGGGCGCCACCGGAACCACCCTCCCCGATCACGGTGGCGATGATGGGGGTCTTCAGGCGCGCCATGACGCGCAGGTTCCAGGCGATGGCCTCGCTCTGGCCACGCTCTTCGGCGTCGATGCCCGGGTAGGCGCCGGGGGTATCGATGAAGGTCAGGATCGGCATCTTGAAACGCTCGGCCATTTCCATCAGGCGGCAGGCCTTGCGATAGCCTTCCGGACGCGGCATGCCGAAGTTGCGGCGGACCTTCTCGCGGACTTCACGGCCTTTCTGGTGGCCGATGATCATCACCGGACGGCCTTCCAGGCGGGCGATGCCACCGACGATGGCCGGATCGTCGGCGAAGTGGCGGTCGCCGTGCAGCTCTTCGAAATCGCTGAACAGGTAGTTGATGTAGTCGAGGGTGTAGGGACGCAGCGGATGACGCGCCAGACGAGCCACCTGCCAGCTGGACAGGTCGCTGAAGATGCTCTTGGTGAGCGCCTGGCTCTTCTCCTGCAACCGGGCGATCTCGTCACTGATGTTCAGCGCATTGTCGTTACCGACCAGTCGAAGTTCTTCGATCTTGGCCTGGAGATCGGCGATGGGCTGTTCGAAATCGAGATAGTTCGGGTTCATGGGCATCCGTTAGTGCAATCTAGAGCCAAGGGCCGGGGCGCCTACCTTAAGGGATCGGACGGGACAGGTCGAGACTCCTGCCACGTCACCGGCACCCGCCGCTGGCGAGGGTTGGGACGAAGCGCACGAGGCGCTCGGACTTAACGATAGTTCAGAAAGACGTTCTCCCTGCCGAACTGGTCACGCAGGGTTTGAATCAGGCCGTCGGCCGGGTCGATCCGGTAGTTCTCGCCGAACTGCAGCAGCGCCCGCGCGGTGGGGCCCTGGTAGTCGATGGTGACCGGACAGGCGCCGCGATGACGACCGCACAACTCGCCCAGCCAGCGCAGCCGGTCGCCGGCCAGCGCCTCGCTGCGCACGGCGATCCTGAGGCTTTCCGCCAGGGCGGTCCGGGCCTCTTCCAGCCCCAGCACGCGCTTGGCACGCAGGCGCAAGCCGCCGGAGAAGTCGTCCTGGCTGACCTCGCCCTCGACGATCACCAGGGCGTCGGTCTGCAGCAGCGCCTGGGCGGCGTTGAAGGCTTCGGCGAACAGCGAGGCCTCGATGCGCCCGGACCTGTCGTCCAGGGTAACGAAGCCCATCTTGTCGCCGCGCTTGTTCTTCATCACCCGCAGGTTGACGATCAGCCCGGCCACGGTCTGGGTCTCGCGCGACGGCTTGAGGTCGACGATGCGCTGGCGCGCCAGCCGGCGCACCTCGCCTTCGTATTCCTCGATGGGGTGACCGGTCAGGTACAGCCCCAGGGTTTCCTTTTCCCCGCGCAGGCGCTCCTTGAGATTGAGCTCGCGGGCGCGACGGTGATTGGCATAGACGTCGGCCTCGGGTTCGGCGAAGACGCCACCGAAGAGATCGACATGGCCACTGTTGTGGCTGCGGGCGGTCTGTTCGGCCGAGGCGATGGCCTCCTCCATGGCGGCCAGCAGCACGGCGCGATTCTGGTCGATGGTCGCCTGATAGGCCTTGAGCTCGTCATGGTAGTGCGGACCCAGGCGATCCAGGGCACCGGAGCGGATCAGGGCTTCCAGGGTGCGCTTGTTGATGCGCTTGAGGTCCACCCGCGCGCAGAAGTCGAAGAGATCCTTGAACGGTCCCTCGGCACGCGCCTCGACGATGGCCTCCACCGGCCCCTCGCCCACGCCCTTGATGGCGCCCAGGCCGTAGACGATGCGCCCGCCGTCGTTCACGGTGAACTTGAACTCGGAGATGTTCACGTCCGGCGTGTCGATGCGCAGCTTCATGTGGCGGCATTCCTCGATGAGGATCACCACCTTGTCGGTGTTGTGCATGTCCGCCGACAGCACCGCGGCCATGAAGGGCGCCGGATAGTGGGTCTTCAGCCAGGCGGTCTGGTAGGACACCAGGCCATAGGCTGCCGAGTGCGACTTGTTGAAGCCGTAGCCGGCGAATTTTTCCACCAGGTCGAAGATGTTGCCGGCTAGGTCCGCATCGATGCCGTTGTTGGCGCAGCCTTCGATGAAGCCGCCGCGCTGCTTGGCCATCTCTTCGGGCTTCTTCTTGCCCATGGCGCGGCGCAGCATGTCCGCCTGGCCCAGGGTGTAGCCGCCCATGACCTGGGCGATCTGCATCACCTGTTCCTGGTAGAGGATGATGCCGTAGGTGGGCGCCAGCACCGGCTGCAGGCCTTCATACTGGTAGTCCGGATGCGGATAGGCCAGCTCGGCGCGGCCGTGCTTGCGGTTGATGAAGTCGTCCACCATGCCCGACTGCAGCGGACCGGGGCGGAACAGCGCCACCAGAGCAATGAGGTCTTCCAGGCAGTCCGGCTTGAGCTTCTTGATCAGCTCCTTCATGCCGCGGGATTCCAGCTGGAAGACGGCGGTGGTCTCGGCCTTCTGCAGCAGGGCATAGGTCGGCTTGTCGTCCAGCGGGATGAAGTCGATGTTGAGCGGCTCGCGCCCCTCTTCCACTTCCGTGCGGTTGATGGTCTCCAGCGCCCACTTGATGATGGTCAGGGTGCGCAGACCGAGGAAGTCGAACTTGACCAGACCGGCCTGCTCGACGTCGTCCTTGTCGAACTGGGTCACCAGGCCATTGCCGTCCTCATCGCAGGCGATGGGCGAGAAATCGGTCAACTTGGTCGGCGCGATCACCACACCACCGGCGTGCTTGCCGGTACCCCGGGTGATGCCCTCGAGCTTCAAGGCCATGTCCCAGATTTCCTTGGCGTCCTCGTCGGTCGCCAGGAAATCGCGCAGCGGCTCCTCCTGCTCGAAGGCTTTCTGCAGGGTCATGCCCACTTCGAAGGGGATCATCTTCGACAGGCGATCGGCCAGGCCATAGGACTTGCCCTGCACCCGCGCCACGTCGCGCACCACCGCCTTGGCGGCCATGGTGCCGAAGGTGATGATCTGGCTCACCGCCTCGCGGCCGTACAGGTCGGCCACGTATTCGATCACCCGGTCGCGACCGTCCATGCAGAAGTCGACGTCGAAGTCGGGCATGGAGATCCGTTCGGGGTTGAGGAAGCGCTCGAACAGCAGGTCATAGGCCAGCGGATCGAGGTCGGTGATCTTGAGTACGTAGGCGACCAGGGAGCCGGCACCCGAGCCCCGGCCGGGGCCGACCGGCACGCCGTTGTTCTTCGCCCACTTGATGAAGTCCATCACGATGAGGAAGTAACCGGGGAAGCCCATCTGGATGATGATGTCGAGCTCGAAGTTGAGCCGGTCGACGTACTCCTGGCGTTTCTCTTCGTAGTTGGGCGTGGTCTCGCGCGGCCAGAGCACGGCCAGGCGCTCTTCCAGGCCCTCGAAGGAGACGTGGCGCAAGTAGTCGTTGATGGTCATCCCGTTGGGGATCGGGAAGTTGGGCAGGAAGTACTTGCCCAGCTGGATCTCGATGTTGCAGCGCTTGGCAATCTCGACGGTGTTTTCCAGCGCCTCGGGCAGGTCGCTGAACAGCTCGGCCATCTCGGCCGCCGACTTCAGGTACTGCTGGTCGCTGTACTTGCGCTCGCGCCGGGGATCGTCCAGCGGCCGGCCCTCGCCGATGCAGACGCGGGTCTCGTGGGCCTCGAAGTCCTCGGCCTTGAGAAAGCGCACATCGTTGGTCGCCACCAGGGCGCCCCCGCAGCGATCGGCCAGGGCCACGGCGGCATGCAGGTGCTCTTCGTCACCGACTCGCTCGGTGCGCTGCACCTCCAGATAGAAGCGATCCTGAAAGACCTGCTGCCATTCCTTGAACAGCTGATCGGCCAGCGCCAGGTCACCTTCGAGCAGCGCCAGGCCGATCTCGCCCTCCTTGGAACCGGACAGGGCGATCAGGCCTTCGCTGGCGTCCTTTACCCAGTCGCGCTGGATGACGATCTGACCGTCCTGCTGGCCTTCCTGGAATCCACGGGACAGCAACTCGGTGAGGTTGCGATAGCCCTTGGCGTTCATGACCAGCAGGGTCATGCGGCTCAGGGGCGCGTCGCCTTCGCGGCCGGCCAGCCAGATGTCGGCGCCGGCGATGGGCTTGATCCCGGCGCCCATGGCCGCCTTGTAGAACTTGACCAGCGAACAGAGGTTGCCCTGGTCTGTCACCGCCACGGCCGGCATCCCGGCGGCTTCGGCAGCCTTGACCAGCCCCTTCACCCGCACGATCCCGTCGACCAGGGAGTATTCCGTGTGGAGACGCAGGTGGACGAAGGATGCGGACATGGCAGAGACCCCTTGATGCATGAGGCGCGAGATTGTACTGGATTGTCGACCCGGGGTCAGAACGCCGCGACGGCCGTCAGTAGGTGGCGATGATCTGGGTGGAGGCCTGGGTCTCGAGGGCGTGCCAGGCATCGCGCACCGGCGCGAAGGAGCGCCGGTGAATGGGCGTGGGCCCCAGGCGCCGGAGCGCGTCGAGATGTTTGGCGGTGGGATAGCCCTTGTGCCCGGCCAGGCCATAGCCCGGATAGAGGGCATCCAGCACCTGCATCTCGCGATCGCGGGTCACCTTGGCCAGGATGGACGCCGCGGCGATCGCCGGGACCTGGCTGTCGCCCTTCACCACCGGCGCACTGGGCACCGCCAGCTTGGGACAGCGATTGCCATCGATCAGGGCCAGCCGCGGCTGCACCTGGAGGCCTTCCACCGCGCGCTGCATGGCCAGCATGGTGGCGTGCAGAATGTTCAGCCGGTCGATCTCGGCGACCTCGGCGCGGGCCACGCACCAGGCCAGGGCCTTTTCCTGGATCTCGTCGAACAGGGCTTCGCGGCGCGCCAGCGACAGCTTCTTCGAATCGTTCAGGCCGAGGATGGGCTTGCCCGGATCGAGAATCACTGCGGCGGTGACCACGGCGCCGCACAGCGGACCTCGACCGACTTCGTCGACGCCGGCGACCAGCGCCTCGACCAGGTTGAAATCCAGGCCCAGCTGCATCAGCCACGCTGCCGCAGAAGATCCAGCACGGCAGCGGCCGCCTGGACCGAGGCATCGCGCCTCAGGCTGTGATGAATGGCGGCGAAGCTGTCGGTCTGCCGCTGCGGCTGCTCCAGCAGCGGCAGGAGTTCGGCCACCAGCCGCTCCGGCGTCGCCTCGTGCTGGATCAGCTCGGGCACCAGCTTGCGCCCGGCCAGGAGGTTGGGCAGCGAGATGTAGGGACTCTTCACCAGCTGCTTGAGGATCAGATAGGTCAGGGGCGCCACCCGATAGGCCACCACCATGGGTCTCTTGAACAGCAGCGTCTCCAGGGTCGCGGTGCCCGAGGCGATCAGCACGCCATCACAGGCGGCCAGCACCTCATGGGATCGCCCATCGGTCAGCAGCAGCGGCAGCGGCGGCCGACCTTCCAGCAACTGCTCCACCTGCGCCCGCCGCGCCGCATTGGCACAGGGCAGAACGAAGCGCACACCAGGACGTACGGCCAGCAACTGGGCGGCAGCGTCGAGGAACAGGGCACCCAGGCGCCCTACTTCACCGCCGCGACTGCCCGGCAACAGGGCGACGACCTGCCCCTCTTCCGGCAAGCCCAGGGCCTGCCGGGCGGCCAGGCGGTCGCTGTCCAGAGGGATGGTATCGGCCAGTGGATGGCCGACGAAGCGCACCGGCACCTGCTGTTCTTCGTAGAAACGCGCTTCGAAAGGAAACAGGGTCAGCATCAGGTCGCAGCCGTCGCGGATCTTCAGCACCCGCTTCTGTCGCCAGGCCCAGACCGAGGGACTGACATAGTGCACGGCCGGAATGCCCGCGCGATGCAGCTGGGCTTCGATCTCGAGGACGAAATCCGGGGCGTCGATGCCGATGAAGACATCGGGACGGGCGTCGAGCAACTGACTGATCAGCGCCTTGCGCCGACCCAGGAGTTCCCGCAGGCGACCGAGTACCTCGACCAGCCCCATGACCGCCAGACGTTCCATGGGAAATTCGGACACCAGCCCTTCGGCTTCCATCCGCGGACCGCCCACGCCCATGAAGGAGATATTCGGATGCTGCGCACGCAGCGCCTGCATCAGACCGGCGCCGAGCAGATCACCCGACGCCTCCCCTGCCACCAGCGCCACGCGTAGCGGGCGCTGGGCGAACTCAGCGGGTGATGCCACGCGTCGCACTCAGGATGGAATCGCGGAACACCGCCACTTCGGGAAACTGCTGAGCCACCGGCTCCAGCTCGCGCAGGGCGTCATCGACGGTGAGGCCCTGGCGGTAGACCACCTTGTAGGCGCGGCGCAATTCCTTGATGGCTTCGGCCGAGAAACCCCGGCGGCGCATGCCTTCGAAGTTCATGCTGCGGGCTTCGGCCGGATTGCCGAACACCGTGACATAGGCCGGTACGTCCTTGCCGATGGCCGTGCCCATGCCGGAAAAGCTGTGGGCGCCGATGCGGCAGAACTGATGCACCAGGGTATAGCCGGACAGGATCGCCCAGTCATCGACGTGCACGTGCCCGGCGAGGGCCGTGTTGTTGACCAGGATGCAGTGATTGCCGATCACGCTGTCATGGCCGATGTGCACATAGGCCATCAGCAGGTTGTGATCGCCAAGGGTCGTCTCTTCCCGATCCTGCACGGTACCGCGATGGATGGTGACCCCTTCGCGGATGGTGTTGTGATCGCCGATCCGCAGCCGGGTCGGTTCGCCCTGATACTTGAGGTCGGGCGTATCCTCGCCGATCGACGAGAACTGGAAGATACGGTTGTGACGCCCGATCACGGTCGGACCCTTGAGGATGACGTGAGGCCCGATGACGGTCCCCTCGCCAATCTCGACATCCGGTCCGATGATCGACCAGGGGCCGACCTGGACATCGGCGGCGAGCCGTGCCTTGGGGTCGACGATAGCCCTGGGGTCAATCAACGTCATAGCTTGCGTTCCGCACAGATGATTTCAGCCGAGCAGACCGGCTTGTCGTCCACACTGGCGTGGCATTCGAATTTCCAGATGCCGCGCTTGGTGCTGATGAAGCGAGCGTCGAGCATCAGCTGATCGCCCGGCGTTACCGGCTGGCGAAACCGCAGCTTATCCGATCCGACGAAGTAGTACAGGGTGCCATCGGCCGGCGAGGAATTCATCATCTTGAAACCGAGCACGCCGGCAGCCTGGGCCATGGCTTCGACGATCAGCACGCCCGGCATGATCGGATGCTGGGGGAAGTGGCCGGTGAAGAAGGGCTCGTTGATGCTGACGTTCTTGTAGGCACGAATGCGCTTGGCTTCGATATCCAGCTCCAGCACGCGATCCACCAATAGAAAGGGATAGCGATGCGGGAGATATTCACGGATCTCGTTGATGTCCATCATGGTCGGGGAAGGCCTGTTCAGAAAGGGGAAACATCCGATGCAGAATCAAGCATCAGAAGCAGCGTCATCCCGCGAGGTCACGGTAGCAACGATTTTTTCCAGATGTTGCAGACGGCGGGCCATGTCGTCGAGGTGACGAATCCGCGCGGCGCTCTTCTTCCATTCGCCGGCCGGCTGCATGGCCGTACCGGAGGAATAGGCGCCGGGCTCGGTAATCGAGCGGGTCACCATGGTCATACCGGTGACGAACACGTGGTCGCACACCTCGATATGACCGACCATGCCCACGCCGCCGGCGATGGTGCAGTGTTTGCCGATCTTGGTGCTGCCAGAGATGCCGACGCAGGCGGCCATGGCGGTGTGCTCACCGACCTGGACGTTGTGCGCGATCATGATCTGGTTGTCGAGTTTGACGCCATTGCTGATGACCGTGTTGGCCAGGGCGCCCCGGTCGATGGTGGTGTTGGCACCGATCTCGACGTCGTCGCCGATCAGTACGCCACCCAGCTGGGCGATCTTCTGCCACTGGCCACGTTCGTTGGCGAAGCCGAAGCCCTCGGCGCCGATCACGGCACCCGATTGCACCACGGCACGCTCGCCGATGGTCACGTCATGATAGAGCGTGACCCGCGGTGCCAGCCAGCTGTCGGCACCGATGACGCTGCGCGCACCCACCACGCAGTGGGCGCCCAGACTGACACCGGCGCCGATGCGCGCCTGGGCCTCGATCACCACGTAGGGACCGATGGCCGCCGTCGGATCGACCTGGGCATCCGCCGCGACCAGCGCGGTGGGATGGATACCGGCTGCGCTGCGCGGCTTGCGATCGAACAGATGGGAAAGGCGCGCATAGGCCAGATAGGGATTCGCCAGGATCAGGGCGTCACCGGCGTAGCCGTCGGCGTCCTTTTCCGTCAGCAGCACGGCCCCGGCCTGGGTGTCGGCCAGGTAGCGGCGGTACTGCGGATTGGCGAGAAAACTCAACTGCTCAGGACCGGCCTCGGGCAGGGTAGCCAGACCGGTCACCAGGCGCTCGGACGAACCGCGTAACTCCACGGTCAACTGGCGGCTTTCCAGCCACTGCGCCAGTTCGCCCAGCGTAAAGGTGCTATGGCTCATCAACGACCCGCGTTCATGCGCTCGATGACCTGGCGCGTGATGTCGTACTGCGGCTTCACGTCCACCACGGCGCCACGCTCCAGCACCAGATCGTAATCGCCCTTCTTCAGCACCTCTTCCACGGCCTTGTCCAGGCGCGGCTTGAGCAGCTTGAGCATGTCGCGATCCGAGGCCGCCTTGGCATCGTTGAGTTCCTTGGACTGGAACTGGAAGTCACGGGCCTTCTGGCGGAAGTCGTTCTCCAGGCGGGTGCGCTCGGCCTGGGCCATCTTGTCACCGCCCTTGTTGAGCTTGTCCTGGATGTCCTTGGCGGAGCTTTCCAGACCCTTGAGCTTGTTCAGCTGGGGACCGAACTTCTTCTCGGAATCCACCGCGTACTTCTTGGCGGCATCGGATTCCAGCAGGGCCATCTGGTAGTTCAGGACAGCTATCTTGGTATCGGCGAACACCGGAGCGGCGACGAGAACGGCAGCGAACAGAGCGTAGCGGGTGTACTTGTGCACAGTTGACTCCTGCGTAAAGCGCAAAGGTGTAGCCTGGGTCAGAACGTCTGACCCAGCGAGAACTGGAAGACCTGCGGATCGGAGTTGCTCGGCTTCTTGACCGGCACGCCCAGGCTGAAGCTCAACGGACCGAGGGCGGTAACCCAAGTCACACCGACGCCGACGGAGCTGGCCATATTCGAGAAGCTGACGTCGCCGCAGTTTTTGGTCGAGTTCAGGTAGCACTTGGTGCTGAACACGTTACCCACGTCCCAGAAAAGCACGGTCCGCAGGGACTTCTGGTCCTTCACGAAAGGCAGAGGGAACAGGTATTCCATACCGCCGGTGATCAGGACGTTGCCACCGAAGGCCTCGTCGTTCTCCCGATCACGATAGCCCTGACCTTGGGCGCCATACTTGGTACCCAATTCAGGTCTTTCAGGATCTTTATATTGCGGAGGCGTTGTACGCGGCCCCAGGCTGCTGTCTTCGAAACCCCGTACCGAGTTGAAGCCGCCGGCGTAGTAGTTCTCGTAGAACGGCAGGCCATCGGTGCTGCCATAGCCGTCGCCGTAACCCAGCTCGGTATGGAAGCGCAGCGCCGTATTGTCGGTCAGCGGGGTGAACAGCTGGCCGCGATAGTCAAGCTTGTAGAAGCTCAGGTCGCTGCCCGGGATGGTGATCTGGCCGGTCAGGCTCTGGGAGGCCCCACGGGTGGGCAGGACGCCACGGTTCAGCGTCGAGCTCGACCAGCCGATGCTGGCCTTGAAGTTGGTGAAATTGTCCCCTTCGCGCTCGACGAAATCATAGATCTCGTCGGCACTGTAGGTACCGGGATTGATCTCGTCGTTCTGCACGCTCAGACCATAGGTCAGGCGCGAGGTCTCGCTGATCGGATAGCCCAGAGTGACACCGGTACCCAGGCTGTTGATCGAGTAGTAGGAGACGTCACTGTCGTACAGTTTGCTGTAGTCGGTGCTGCGATAGAAGATGTTGTAGCCCAGGCTCACGCCATCCGGCGTGAAGTAGGGATCGGTGAAGCTGAAGTTGTAGCGGCTCTGGTACTGGGAACGGGTCAGACCGATGCTGACCTGATTGCCGGTACCCAGGAAGTTGTTCTGGCTGATGGAACCACCCAGGATCAGACCGGCGCTCTGGGCGAAGCCGATGCTGGCGGTGATGGAGCCCGACGGCTGCTCTTCGACGTTGTAGTTGACGTCGACCATGTCGTCAGTGCCAGGTACCTGGGGCGTCTCGACCTTGACTTCCTTGAAGTAGCCCAGGCGCTCGAGGCGGGTCTTGGACTGGTCGATGAGGTAGGTGGAAGCCCAACCGCCTTCCATCTGGCGCATCTCGCGACGCAGCACCTCGTCCTCGGTCTTGGTGTTGCCGCGGAAGTTGATGCGATTGACGTAGGCACGCTTGCCCGGATCGACCACATAGGTGAGGGACACGCTGTGGTCGTCGTCATGGGGCTCGGGCAGGCCGTTGACGTTGGCGAAGGTATAGCCTTCGTTACCCAGCCGGCGGGTGATCAGGTCCGAGGTGCTGGTCATGACCTTGCGCGAGAAGACCTGGCCCGGCTGGACCAGCATCAGTTTGCGCAGCTCTTCCTCCGGCACCTTGAGGTCGCCGGACAGTTTGACTTCACGAACGGTGTACTTCTGCCCTTCGTTGACATTGACCGTGATGTAGACGTGCTTCTTGTCGGGCGTGATGGACACCTGGGTCGAGGTGATGTCCATGTTGATGTAGCCGCGGTCCAGGTAATAGGAACGCAGGCGCTCGAGGTCACCCGCCAACTTTTCCCGGGAGTACTTGTCATCGTTGCGGAAGAACGACAGCCAGTTGCTCGGCTTGAGCTCGAACAGGGAGGTCAGGTCATCCTCGGCGAAGACCGTGTTGCCCACCACGTTGACGTGGGAGATGGTCGCCACCTCGCCTTCGTTGATGGTGATCTTCAGCTGCACCCGGTTACGGGGCTGCGGCACCACCTCGGCGTCGATGCTGGCGGAGTAGCGACCCTGGGCGACGTACTGGCGCAGCAGTTCGTTGCGCACGCCTTCCAGCGTCGCGCGCTGGAAGATCTCGCCTTCGGCGAGACCGGCCTGCTTGAGACCCTTCATCAGGTCGTCGCTGGAGATCGCCTTGTTGCCTTCCAGGGTGATGCTGGAAATGGAGGGACGCTCGACCAGGTTCACGACCAGGACGTTGCCGTCACGACCCAGCTGGATGTCCTGGAAGAATCCGGTACGGAAGAGCGAGCGGGAGGCTTCGGCCAACTTGTTGTCGTCGACGGATTCGCCGACATTGAGCGGCAGG
Source organism: Pseudomonas oryzihabitans NBRC 102199 (assembly GCF_000730625.1). Lineage (GTDB taxonomy): Bacteria > Pseudomonadota > Gammaproteobacteria > Pseudomonadales > Pseudomonadaceae > Chryseomonas > Chryseomonas oryzihabitans. The sequence continues at coordinate 376,945 of NZ_BBIT01000009.1, forward strand.
GCACCGAAGACGCTGCCGGACGATACTCGTTGCAGTCCGTTGACGCGGATATCGGAGATGGTGAAGGACTCGGCGTGTACCTCGCCGATCATCAGCGCGGCTATTACCGCAGGTAGCAGCAGGCGTTTCATGAGTCCCTTTTATTCCAACTGGCAAATAAAGAATCTGCCGCACTGGGCGGCAGATTCGGCAATCAGCAGAGTGTCAGAGGCGACCGAGGTCATTGACCAAGGCCAGCAGCATCACACCCACGACGAGGCTAATACCGATCTGCATGCCCCATGTCTGTACACGCTCGGACAAGGGCCGCCCGCGAATCCACTCGACGAAGTAGAAGACCAGATGACCGCCGTCGAGCACAGGGATAGGCAACAGATTCAGAACCCCCAGGCTTATGCTCAGGTACGCCAGAAAATTGAGGAAATCCCCCAGGCCTGACTGAGCTGAAGCGCCCGCCACTTTAGCAATGGTTATCGGCCCGCTCAAGTTTTTTACCGACAGCTCTCCCAAGAGCATCTTCTTCAGGGAAACCAGTGTCAGCACGCTCATCTGCCAGGTTCGGCTGATACCTTCGCCCACGGCCGCCACGGGTCCGTAGCTGATTTCGCGAACCATTTCCGCTGGCCACTTGACCGGCGCCACACCCGCACCGAGGTAACCGGTCTCGGCGCTATCGACGCGCCGCGCGCCCAGGCGCAGGGACAGCTCGCGTCGCTGACCCTCCCGCTCATAGCTCACCTTGACCTGCTGATCCGGGTGCGCCCGCACCCAGTCCACGGCCTGCTGCCAGTCACCGATGGGCGTATCGTTCAGGGCGATGAGGCGATCACCCGCCTGGAGGCCGGCGGCTTTCGCCGGACCGGCCGGATCCAGCTCGGCGAAGATGGCCGGAATCTGCGGCCGCCAGGGCTTGAGACCAAGCGCCTGGATCGGGTCCGGATCTTCCGCGCCGCGCAGCCAGTCGTCGAGCTGGATGACCGCGTTCTGCTCGGCAGTGGTGCCCGGGACCCGGTAGCTCAGGCGTAGCGGACCGCTTTCACCCAGGCGATCGACCAGGCGCAGATTGACCGCCGACCAGCTGTCTACCGCCGCGTCATCGACCGCGGTCAGTTCGGCGCCCGCCGGGATACCCGCGGTGGCAGCCAGGGTATCAGGCGTGACCGATCCCACCACCGGACGCGGCTGCTGGGAGCCGAGCATGGCCAGCACCCAGAAGAACAGGATGGCGAGCAGGAAGTTGGCGATCGGACCGGCGGCGACGATGGCGATGCGCTGGCGTACCGTCTTGCGATTGAAGGCGGCATGCTGTTCTTCAGGCGCCACCGGCGCTTCGCGCTCGTCCAGCATCTTCACGTAGCCGCCCAGCGGGATCGCCGCCACCACGAACTCGGTGCCCTGGCGATCGTGCCAGCGCAGCAGCGGCTTGCCGAAGCCCACGGAGAAGCGCAGGACCTTGACGCCGCAACGGCGCGCCGTCCAGAAATGGCCATACTCGTGGATGGTAACCAGGACGCCCAGGGCGATCAGGGTTCCCAGAATCGTATAAAGGATGGACATTGGCTGCCTCCGCTACCTCAGTGTGCAGATTCTGCGGACTCGTAGGCCAGGTGTCGAGGCGCGGGATCAGCGTCTCGACAGCCACTCCCGAGCCAGCTGCCGAGCGGTGCTATCGGCCGCGAAGACCGTGTCGAGATCGCTGGCCGGACAGGGCTCGACAGCCTTGAGCACCGCTTCGATCAGCTGCGGGATCTCGGTAAAGCCCAGTCGCCCCTCGAGAAAGGCCTCGACGGCGACCTCGTTGGCCGCATTCAGCGTGGCCGGCATGCAACCACCCGCCTGAGCCGCTTCCCGCGCCAGCCGCAGGCAGGGAAAGCGTTCTTCGTCGGGCCGCTCGAAGTCGAGCCGGCCGATCTCGAACAGGTCCAGCGCCGCGACGCCGGAGTCGATGCGCTCGGGCCAGGCCAGGGCGTGGGCGATAGGGGTGCGCATATCGGGATTGCCCAGCTGGGCCAGCACCGAGCCATCCACGTAGTCCACCAGCGAATGAATCACGCTCTGGGGATGGATGACCACCTCGACCTGCTCCGGCGTCGCCTCGAACAGCCAGCAGGCCTCGATCAGCTCCAGCCCCTTGTTCATCAGGGTCGCGGAGTCCACCGAAATCTTGCGCCCCATGGACCATTTGGGATGGGCACAGGCCTGATCCGGCGTCACCCCGGCCAGTTGTTCGGCCGGTGTCTCGCGGAACGGGCCGCCCGAGGCGGTGAGCAGGATGCGTCTTACGCCCTTGCGGGCCAGGCCGGGTGTCGCCGGATCGGCCAGGCACTGGAAGATGGCATTGTGCTCACTGTCGATGGGCAGCAGGGTCGCGCCACTGGCCTGCACGGCCTCGATGAAGAGCGCGCCGCTCATGACCAGGGCTTCCTTGTTGGCCAGCAGTACGCGCTTGCCGGCCTTGACCGCCGCCAGGGTGGGCTTCAGACCCGCCGCGCCGACGATGGCCGCCATGACGGTATCCACCCGGGGATGGGCCGCGATGGCCTCCAGGCCACCCTCCCCCACCAGGATCTCGGGGCGGGCTTCAGCCCCTTGCAGCAAAGCGGCCAACTGATCGGCGGACGCCTGATCCGGCACGGCTGCATAGACCGGCTGGAAACGCCGGCAGAGGTCTGCCAGCTCGCTCAGTCGACGATGCCCGCTGAGGGCGAAGATGCGATAGCGATCGGGATACCGGGCCACGACATCCAGGGTGCTGGCGCCGATGGAGCCCGTCGCACCCAGGACACAAAGCTGCTGGAGACTCACTGGACACCCCAGCCGGCCCACCAGAGCAGCAGGGCGAACAGCGGTACGGCGGCCGTGAGGCTGTCGATGCGATCCAGCACGCCACCGTGCCCCGGCAGCAACTGGCTGCTGTCCTTGAGCCCGGCCTGACGCTTGAACATGCTTTCGGTGAGATCACCCACTACCGAGATCAGCACCACGCAGGCGGCGCCGATGAGTGCCTGCAGGAGGTCGCCCAGGCCCCAGCCACGGACCAGACCAAGCACCAGAGTAGCCACCAGCGCGGCGGCCAGGCCGCCATAGAGACCTTCCCAGCTCTTGCCCGGACTCACGGCCGGCGCCAGCTTGCGCTTGCCAAAGGCCCGCCCGGAAAAATAGGCGAAGATGTCGGCCAGCCACACCAGCATCATCACTTCGAGAATCAGCAGATTGCCACCCGGTGCCGCCTTGAGCAGCATCAGCCCCTGCCAGGCCGGGACCAGCACCACCAGACCGATCAGCAGGCGCCGCCAGGAGGCCTGCCAGGCGCGAGCGCTATCGGGATAGGTGAGCACCAGCACCGTCGCATAGAGCCACCAGGCCAGGCTGATGAACAGCAGGCCATGGGCACCGGCGGGGAGCCACCAGCAGAGCAGCAGCGCCAGCGCGACCACGGCGGCATAGGCGCAACGCAGCGGCTGGGCTTCCAGACCCGCCAGCCGCGCCCATTCCCAGGCGCCCAGGACCACGACCGCACCGATGAACAGGGCGAAAGCCGCCCCTTCCAGCCAGAAAAATCCGGCCAGGGCGATGGGCAGGAGCACCATCGCCGTGATAACTCGCTGCTTCAGCATTAGGCGCGTAGCTCCGCTTCCACCTGTTCGCAGGTCCGGCCAAACCGCCGCTGGCGGGTGGCAAAGTCCGCCAGGGCGGCGTGCATGGCCTCGTGCTTGAAGTCCGGCCAGAACAGGTCGGAAAAATACAGCTCGGCATAGGCGATCTGCCAGAGCAGGAAGTTGCTGACCCGACGCTCGCCACCGGTGCGGATGCACAGGTCGGGCAGCGGCAGGTCGGCGGTCGCCAGACAGCCTTGCAGCAGCTCCGGCGTGATCTCACCCGGCTGCAGCGAACCCTGCTGGACCCGCGCCGCCAGCTGCTGGGCGGCCTGGGTGATATCCCACTGCCCCCCGTAGTTGGCGGCGATCTGCAGCACAAACCGGGTGTGATGGGCAGTGAGGGCCTCGACTTCCGCCATGGCCGCCTGCAGTTCCGGATGGAACAGCGAGCGATCGCCGATGATGCGCAGCCGGATGCCATTCTGGTGCAGCTTCTTCGCCTCCCGCCGCAGGGCGGACAGGAAGAGCTCCATCAGGGCGCCGACCTCGTCGGCCGGACGCCGCCAGTTCTCGCTGGAAAAGGCGAACAGCGTCAGTACCTCGACGCCCGCATCGCCGCACACCTCGATGACCGCGCGCACGGCGTCCACTCCGGCCTTGTGACCGGCGACGCCCGGCAGCAACCGACGGCGCGCCCAGCGATTGTTCCCATCCATGATGATCGCCACGTGACGCGGCACCACCTTGCCTGGCTTGCTCATGCCCATGTTACGTCCCAACCGTTGTCAAACAGCCATCAAGTCGGCTTCCTTGGCCTCCAGAGCCTTGTCCACCTCGGCGACGAATTTATCAGTCAGCTTCTGGACTTCATCCTGAGCGCGACGATCCTCGTCTTCACTGATTTCCTTTTCCTTGAGCAGATCCTTGAGCTGAGCCAGGGCATCGCGACGGATGTTGCGCACGGAAACCCGCGCCTGCTCGGCCTCGGCACGCGCCTGCTTGGTGAAGCCCTTGCGGGTCTCTTCGGTCAGCGCCGGCATCGGCACGCGAATGGTGGTCCCGGCGGTGGCCGGATTGAGGCCCAAGTCGGAGGTCATGATGGCCTTCTCGACCGCCTGGATCATGCTCTTGTCGAACACGCTCAGGGCCAGGGTCCGCGAATCCTCGACGGTGACGTTGGCCACCTGACGCAGCGGGGTGTCGCTGCCGTAGTAGGACACCATGACGCTATCCAGGATGCTTGGATGAGCGCGTCCGGTACGGATCTTGGCAAAGGCGTGGCCCAGGGCTTCCAGGGTCTTGGTCATGCGCGTCTGCGCATCCTTCTTGATCTCGTTGATCATGCTGCTCCCTCCTCGATCAGGGTGCCCTCACCACCGCCCACCACGATATTGAGCAGGGCGCCGGGCTTGTTCATGTTGAAAACCCGCAGGGGCATGCTGTGGTCACGGCAGAGACAGATGGCCGTGAGATCCATGACACCCAGCTTGCGGTCGAGCACTTCGTCGTAGGTCAGGCGCTCGAATTTTTCGGCATTGGGATCCTTGAAGGGATCGGCCGTGTATACACCATCCACCTTGGTGGCCTTGAGCACCAGGTCGGCCTCGACCTCGATGGCGCGCAGGCAGGCGGCAGAATCGGTGGTGAAGAAGGGGTTGCCGGTACCGGCGGAGAAGATGACGACTTCGCCATCCTTCAGCTGACGCAGGGCCTTGCGCCGATCGTACTGATCGGTCACGCCGACCATGGAGATGGCGGACATCACCGTGGCGGGAATGTTGGAACGCTCCAGGGCGTCGCGCATGGCCAGGGCGTTCATCACCGTGGCCAGCATGCCCATGTGGTCACCGGTCACCCGATCCATACCGGCAGCGGACAAGGCCGCGCCGCGGAACAGGTTGCCACCGCCGATCACCAGACCGACCTGGACACCGATACCCACCAGCTGGCCGATCTCCAGCGACATGCGATCCAGCACCTTCGGGTCGATCCCGAAGTCTTCACTTCCCATCAGGGCTTCGCCACTGAGCTTCAGCAGAATACGCTTGTAACGGGGTTGGCGACCACTCATCTGCTGTGCCATTCACTCTCTCCTGTGGCGATGAACATGTGCGGGGGATTTTGATCCAGCGATAGGAAAGCGCAACCGCAGTTGCGTTCACTCCAATCGGCAAAAAACTCCTTGGAAGAGCAGAAATCAGACCTGCCTTCCAATTTGACAAAGAGGCCGCGCGCTCGAAGCGGGCGGCCTCCTGGTCAACGGCAGATGCCGGGCTTACTGCTTGCTGGCAGCCAGCTGGGCAGCCACTTCGGCAGCGAAGTCGACTTCGGCCTTCTCGATGCCTTCGCCCACTTCGTAACGCACGAAGGAGACGATTTCGGCGCCGGCTTTCTTGGCCAGTTCACCGACCTTGACTTCCGGATCCTTGATGAAGGGCTGCTCAACCAGGCTGGCTTCGGCCAGGAACTTGTTGATACGACCCTTGACCATGTTCTCCACGATGTTTTCCGGCTTGCCGGCGATCTTGTCGGCGTTCAGCGCCAGGAAGATTTCCTTTTCCTTGGCGACAGCTTCTTCGGAAACCTGGGAGGGATTCAGGAACTGGGGATTGCTCGCCGCGACGTGCATGGCGATTTCCTTGGCCAGCTCGGCGGTGCCACCCTGCAGGGTAACGACCACACCGATGCGGTGACCGTGGAGGTAGGCGCCAACGACATCGCCTTCGACACGGGTCAGACGACGGATGTTGACGTTTTCGCCGCACTTGGCGACCAGGGCCTCACGGGCGGCTTCCTGAGCGGCGATCAGCGGAGCGGCATCGCTCATCTTCTCGGCGAAGGCCTTGTCCAGGCTGGCGGCGACGAAGCCCTTGAAGTCGTCCTGCAGAGCCAGGAAATCGGTCTGGGAATTGACTTCGATGATGACGGCAGCCTTGTGGTCGTCAGCGACCTTGACCGCGATGGAGCCTTCGGCAGCCACGTTACCGGCTTTCTTGGCGGCCTTGATGGCGCCAGCGGCACGCATGTCGTCGATGGCTTTCTCGATGTCGCCACCGGCAGCGGCCAGGGCCTTCTTGCAATCCATCATGCCTTGGCCGGTGCGCTCGCGCAGTTCTTTGACCAGGGCTGCAGTGATTTCTGCCATGTTTGAAATCCTCTTGAATCGGTTTCGAGGTCACTCCGCACGGAGACGGAGCCAATGAAACGCCAGTAGGCAAAAAGGGGGCTAGGCCCCCTTCTCGCACGTCGAACCGCTCGACCCTAGGGTCGACCTGCTCAGCCCTCGACGGCTTCGGCAGCGGTTTCTTCGACGAATTGCTCGTTGGCACCGCCGTTGTTGCCGCCACGGATCACGGCATCAGCAACGCTGCTCAGGTACAGCTGAACGGCGCGGAAGGCGTCGTCGTTGCCGGGGATGACGTAGTCAACGCCTTCCGGGCTGCTGTTGGTATCGACTACGCCGATGACCGGGATACCCAGCTTGTTGGCTTCGGTGATGGCGATGCGCTCGTGGTCGACGTCGACGACGAACAGGGCATCCGGCAGACCGCCCATGTCCTTGATACCACCCAGGCTGCGCTCGAGCTTCTCGAGGTCGCGGGTGCGCATCAGGGCTTCTTTCTTGGTCAGCTTGTCGAAAGTACCGTCCTGGGACTGGACTTCCAGATCGCGCAGACGCTTGATCGAGGCACGGATGGTCTTGTAGTTGGTGAGCATGCCGCCCAACCAGCGATGGTCGACGAAGGGCTGACCGCAACGAGCGGCTTCTTCGCGAACGATCTTGCCGGCGGAACGCTTGGTGCCGACGAACAGGATCTTGTTCTTGCCGGAAGCCAGGCGCTCAACGAAGGTCAGGGCCTCGTTGAACATCGGCAGGGTCTTTTCGAGGTTGATGATGTGGATCTTGTTGCGCGCGCCGAAGATGTACTTGCCCATCTTCGGGTTCCAGTAACGGGTTTGGTGGCCGAAATGCACGCCGGCTTTCAGCATGTCACGCATGGAGACTTGAGACATTTAGATGTTCCTCGTAGTCGGGTTGGGCCTCCACGCATCCCAATGACCAACTTCCCATCGGGAAGCACCCAGGTCATCGTGTCGATGCGTGTGTGGGGTTAGGAGCGCTAAAGGGCGGAGCCCCGAAAAAGCGCGCGACTTTATATCACGCCTTGCCGGATACCACCAGCGGCGATTGCCGGATACCGGAGATCCGGGGCCGCGCTGGCGGCCACAGTGCGGGCGCCGGCTCTGATAGAATAGCGGATCGAAAGCTGACACCCGGCGTGATACCTAGAGATTTCCGATGACCGTCATCCTCAAGACCCCTGAAGACATCGCCAAGATGCGCATCGCCGGCCAACTGGCCGCCGAGGTGCTCGAAATGCTGGACGAGCACGTGCGTCCCGGCATCACCACCGAAGAACTGGATCGACTGGCCCACGACTATATCGTCAACGTGCAGCAGGCCATCCCCGCCCCGCTGAACTACAAGGGCTATCCCAAATCCATCTGCACCTCGCTCAACCATGTGGTCTGCCACGGCATTCCCAATGACAAGCCGCTCAAGAGTGGCGACATCATGAACGTGGACATCACCGTGATCAAAGACGGCTACCACGGCGACACCAGCAAGATGTACCTGGTGGGCGACGTGCCCGAGTGGGCCGAGCGCCTCTGCCAGATCACCCAGGAATGCCTCTACAAGGGCATCGACCTGGTCCGCCCCGGGGCGCGCCTGGGCGATATCGGCGAGGTCATCCAGAAGCACGCCGAGAAGAACGGCTTCTCGGTGGTTCGCGAATACTGCGGCCACGGCATCGGCAAGGGCTTCCACGAAGAGCCGCAGGTGGTGCACTACGGTCGCGCCGGCACGGGCCTCGAGCTGCAGGCCGGGATGATCTTCACCATCGAGCCGATGATCAACCAGGGCCGCTACGAGACCCGCCTGCTGGGCGATGGCTGGACCGCCATCACCAAGGACCGCAAGCTGTCCGCGCAGTGGGAGCACACGGTGCTGGTCACCGAACAGGGTTACGAGATCCTGACCCTCAGAAAGGACGAAACCTTTCCCCGCGTTTCTGCGTGAGTGAGCGCCCATGCCCCAGGTCGATTCGGAGTTGTTCGACGCCGGCCAGTTCCAGGCTGAGCTTTCGCTGAAAGCCAGCCCCATCGCGGCCTTCAAGAAATTCATCCGGGCCGCGAACGCCACCCTCGATGCCCGCTTCCTGGCCGGGCGCAGCGTGCGCCGGCTGGTCGAGGATCGCGCCTGGTTCATCGACCAGATGCTGATCGCGGCCTGGAGTCGCTTCAGTTGGCCGGACGATGGCATCGCCCTGCTCGCGGTGGGCGGCTATGGCCGTGGCGAACTGCATCCGCACTCGGACATCGACCTGCTCATCCTGCTCGCCGAAGAAGAGCAGGAGCGCTTCCGCGATTCCATCGAAGGCTTCCTGACCCTGCTGTGGGACGTGGGCCTGGCCGTGGGGCAGAGCGTCAGATCCCTGCGCGAGTGCACTACCGAGGCGCTGGCCGATCTGACGGTGATCACCAACCTGATGGAAAGCCGTACCCTCGCCGGCCCCGAGCACCTGCGCCAGGCGATGCTGGCGGCCACCAGTGTCGAGCACCTCTGGCCGGGACGGGCCTTCTACCTGGCCAAGCGTGCCGAGCAGAGTGCCCGACACGCCAAGTACAACGACACCGAGTACAACCTGGAACCCAACGTCAAGGGTTCCCCGGGCGGCCTGCGCGACATCCAGACGCTGCTGTGGATCGCCCGGCGGCAATTCGGCACCCTCAATCTGCAGGCCCTGGTGGGCCAGGGCTTTCTCACCGAGAGCGAGTGCAGCCTGCTGATCTCGGCCCAGGAATACCTGTGGAAGGTCCGCTACGCCCTGCACATGTTGGCCGGTCGCCCGGAGGATCGCCTGCTGTTCGACCATCAGCGGCGCATCGCCAACCTGCTCGGCTACGAGGACAACGACGCCAAGCTGGCGGTCGAGCGCTTCATGCAGAAGTACTACCGGGTGGTGATGGACGTCTCCCAGCTCAGCGACGTGGTGATGCAGCACTTCGAGGAAGTGAATCTGCGCGACGAGCAGCTGCCCGCCGCGGTGACGCCGCTCAACAACAGATTCCAGATCCGCAACGGCTATCTGGAGGTGGTGCATCCGCAGGTGTTCCTGCGCACCCCCTTCGCCCTGATGGAGCTGTTCGTCCTGCTGGCGCAGAATCCGGCGATCAAGGGGCCCAGCGCCGGCACCATCCGCCTGTTGCGCGACAGCCGCCACCTGATCGACGACGCCTTCCGCCAGGACATTCGCAACACCAGCCTGTTCATCGAACTGCTCAAGAGCGAATCCGGCATCCATCGCAATCTGCGGCGGATGAATCGCTACGGATTGCTGGGGCTCTACCTGCCCGAATTCGGCCAGATCGTCGGCCAGATGCAGCATGACCTCTTCCACATCTATACGGTGGACGCCCACACCCTCAATCTCATCAAGCACCTGCGCAAGATGAGCTACGACGTCCTGGCGGAAAAGTATCCGCTGGCGACGCGGGTGATCCACAAGCTGCCCAAGCCGGAGCTGATCTACATCGCCGGTCTCTACCACGACATCGCCAAGGGCCGTGGCGGCGATCACTCGGAACTGGGGGCGGAAGACGTGGAAGCCTTCGGTCGCCGTCACCAGTTGCCGGAGTGGGACACCCGCCTGGTCAGCTGGCTGGTGCGCAACCATCTGGTGATGTCCACCACCGCCCAGCGCAAGGACCTCTCCGATCCCCAGGTGATCCACGACTTCGCCCTGACGGTGGGCGACCACACCCATCTCGACTACCTGTACGTCCTCACCGTGGCCGACATCACCGCGACCAATCCGTCGCTGTGGAATTCCTGGCGCGCCACCCTGCTGCGGCAGCTGTACACCGAGACCAAGCGTGCCCTGCGTCGTGGCCTGGAGAATCCGGTCAATCGCGAAGAGCAGATCCGCAGCACCCAGCAATCGGCCCTCGACACCCTGATGCGTCGCGGCATCGATGCCGATGACGCCGAGCAGCTGTGGTCGCAGCTGGGTGACACCTACTTCCTGCGGCATACCGCGCTGGATGTCGCCTGGCACACCGAGGCCATCCTCGGCCACGGCGATACCGCCGAGCCCCTGGTGCTGATCCGCGAGACCACCCAGCGTGACTCCGAAGGCGGCACCCAGATCTTCATCTATGCCGCGGACCAGCACGACTTCTTCGCGGTGACCGTGGCGGTGATGGACCAGCTCAACCTGAACATTCAGGACGCGCGCATCATCACCTCCACCAGCCAGTTCACCCTGGACACCTACATCGTGCTGGATACCGATGGTGGCTCGATTGGCAACAATCCCGCGCGCATCGCCCAGATCCGCGGCGGCCTGATCGAGGCGCTCAAGCATCCCGAGGAATACCCGAGCATCATCAACCGGCGCGTGACCCGCCAGCTCAAGCATTTCGCCTTCTCGCCCCAGGTGAACATCTATACCGACACCATGCGCTCGGCGAGCCTGATCGAGCTGACGGCGCCGGACCGCCCCGGTCTGCTGGCACGGGTGGGCCGCATCTTCCTCGACTTCGACCTGTCCGTGCTCAACGCCAAGATCGCTACCCTCGGCGAGCGCGTGGAAGACGTCTTCTACGTCACCGACGCCGATGGCCGTCCGTTAGCGGATCCCGGTCTGTGCAGCGCCCTGCAGCAAGCCCTGATCAAGCAGCTGGGCGAGCCGGACAGCCAGACGCCACTCAGCCGCATCAGCATCTAGCCTCGAACGAAGGACCACCCGACGATGAACCCCACCCTCGACCTGCTGCAGCCCTACCCGTTCGAGAAGCTGCGCGCCCTCCTCGCCGGCGTGACCCCGCCGGCGGCGCTCAAGCCGATTCCGCTGTCGATCGGCGAGCCCAAGCATCCGTCCCCCGCCTTCGTCGCCGAGGCGCTGACGGCGAATTTGGATCAGCTGGCGGTCTATCCGACCACCCTTGGCATCGCCGAGCTGCGCGAGGCCATCGCCAGCTGGGCTGGCCAGCGCTTTGGCGTACCGGCCGGCTGGCTGGATCCGGCGCGTCATGTGCTGCCGGTGACCGGCACCCGGGAGGCGCTGTTTTCCTTTACCCAGGCGGTGGTGGATCGCAGCCAGGCCGGCCTGGTGCTGAGCCCCAACCCCTTCTACCAGATCTACGAAGGCGCGGCCCTGCTGGCCGGCGCCGAGCCGCACTACCTGCCGTGCCTGGCGGACAAGGGTTTCAATCCCGATTTCGACAGCGTGCCGGACGAGGTCTGGCAGCGCTGCCAGCTGCTGTTCCTCTGTTCGCCCGGCAATCCCACCGGCGCCCTGCTGCCGGTGGCCACGCTGAAAAGGCTCATCGCCCTGGCCGATCGCCACGACTTCGTGATCGCCGCCGACGAGTGCTACAGCGAACTCTATTTCGACGAAGCCAGTCCGCCGCCCGGGCTGCTGACCGCCTGCGCCGAACTGGGGCGCAGCGACTTCGCCCGTTGCGTGGTGTTCCACAGCCTGTCCAAGCGCTCCAACCTGCCGGGCATGAGATCCGGCTTCGTCGCCGGCGATGCCGCCATCCTCAAGCGCTTCCTGCTCTATCGCACCTACCACGGTTGCGCCATGCCGGTGCAGGTGCAGAAGGCAAGCGCCGTGGCCTGGCGCGATGAAGCCCATGTCCGCGAGAACCGCGAACTCTATCGGCAGAAGTTCGCCGCCGTGCTGGACATCCTGCAGGGCAGCCTGGAGGTGTCACTGCCGGACGGTGGTTTCTATCTCTGGGCCAGGACGCCGGGCGATGACGAAGCCTTCGCTCGCGATCTGTTCGCCCGCGAACATGTGACCGTGGTGCCGGGTTCCTACCTGTCGCGGGAAGTCGCGGGCGTCAATCCGGGTGCCGGACGGATCCGCATGGCCCTGGTCGCCCCTCTGGCCGAATGCGTGGAAGCGGCGGAGCGCATCCGCCGCTTCTGCCAGGGCTAGCGGTTGCCCTGATCGCGCATCAGCGCGGTCTCCTGGATGTCCAGCTCCCGGAGGAATTCGGTGACCACCAGGTCATCGATCACGCCGGCGATACGCAGCCGATAGAGTTCACGGCGCTGGGCACGGATGGCGAGCAGGCGCAGCTCGCCATCCAGGGTGTCCCGCAGACGCGCCAGCGAACGGGCATCCTCGCTGTCATCGGCGGAACTCAGCTCGTCACGGAATTCGGCGATGATGCCTGCCTTGATCTCCGCCTGCAGCGCCGCCCGCGCCGGCTCGTCGGCATCGCTGGACTCCACGTCTTCCAGTGCCGTGATGGCGGCGCGGGCGGCGTTGATCCGCACCTCGCAGCGTTCCCGCTCCAGCAGGTCGTTGGATTGCTCCGGCAGCCGCGCCAGCAGCAGCGGAATACCGATGCTCGCCACCACCAGGGACAGCAGAATCACCCCGGCGGCGATGAACACCAGGACGTCACGCAGGGGAAAGGGCGTGCCATCCGAGAGCAGCAGCGGCAGCGACAGCACACCGGCCAGGGTCACGGCGCCGCGCACCCCGCTGAGGGAGGCGATGGCGGCGATCAGGCGCGGATCGCCCGCGATGGTCATGGGTCCGCTGCCAGGCTGGGTCAGGTGCCAATAGCCGAGGATGACCCCGAAGCGGATGGCCATGATTACCAGATAGGCACCCAGCACATAGAGCGTCAGCCAGCCCGCGGCCGGCCAAAGCGCCTGGGAAGCCGGCAGGGCCGCCGCCAGGATGTCCGGCAGTTGCAGCCCCAGGATCAGGAACACCAGGCCGTTGAAGGCGAATTCCACCAGTCCCCAGACGCTGTGGTTGAGCAAACGGGTGGCGGTCTGCCGGGGCAGCATGTCGACCCGGCTCTGCATCATCCCGGCGGCCACGGCGGACAGGATGCCGGAAACGCCCAGTCGCTCCGCCAGCACATAGGCGGCGAAGGGCAGCAACAGCATGAAGACCACATGGGGCGCGGCATCGCTCCAGCCGCGCTTCACCACCATCCAGGCGCGCGCCCGCCCGACCAGCCAGCTCAGCACGCCACCGACCAGCACGCCGCCCACCGCGACGATGACGAATTCCAGACTGGCCTGGCTCAGCGAAAAGGCGCCGGTCAGGGCCGCCGCCACGGCGAACTTGAAGGTCACCAGACCCGAGGCGTCGTTGAGCAGGGCCTCGCCCTGGATCACATGCAGCAGGGCGCTGGGCAGCCGGCCACGGACGATGCTGGACACCGCCACGGCATCGGTGGGCGACAGCACCGCCGCCAGGGCGAAGGCCACCGCCCAGGGCAGGTGCAGCATCCAGTGCAGGAACCAGCCGGCACCCAGCACCGTGAGGAACACCAGGCCGAAGGCCAGGACGAAGATCGGTCGGCGCAGCCGCCAGAATTCGCGCTTGGGCATGCGCCAGCCATCGGAGAACAGCAGCGCCGGGATGAACAGCAGCAGGAAGAGTTCCGGGTCCAGGGCCACGTGCAGCCCCAGGGTGGGCCAGGCGAGCAAGGCGCCGACCACCACCTGGATCAGCGGCAGCGGGATGGGAATCAGATGGGCGCTGAGTCGGGTGGCACCCACCATCAGCAAGAGGATCAGAGCGGTATAGAGAATCTGCACGGTGGTCTCGTGGTCAGGGCACCGGTCGCGGTGCCAGATACAGGAGATGCATCCCGCGGGAGTGGGGACACGTCGACCTCGAGTTGTTGGGACTGATGTCCCCGGATTTGGTTTTACCCAAACTTTACCCGAGGCGATCTAGGCGACTGGCCACCGTTGCGGTCTGATAGACATACCCGGTTTCATTTCCCCGGGTCGCAGGAGAAAGATCATGCTACGTCGCATCACTCAAGTCGTGGTGCTTGCCGGTTGCCTCGCCATCGCCGGTCAGGCGTCCGCCCACGGTCGTGGTCCCGGTCCGGCCTTTCTCGGTGCCGTAGTGGGTGCCGTGGTCGGCGGAGCCATCGTCTCCCATTCCTACGCCCGCGAGCCGGTCTACGTTGAAGGCCCCCCGCCGCCTCCGCCGCCGCGCGTGGTCTACTACGAGCCGGCACCGGTCTACGAATATCGCGTGGTGGAACCCCGCCCGGTGTACTACGGCCCGCCGCCCGGCGCCTACTACTACGGCCCACCACCGCGCTGGTAAGGCCCATGAAAAAACCCGCCTCTCGGCGGGTTTTTTCATGGCTGGACGCCCTAGACCACCTGACGCCGACGCAGGACGTCGAGGATCTGCTGGACCCCCTCCTCCACCGACAGCTGCTCGGTGTCGATCACCAGATCGGCATCTTCCGGTGCATCGTAGGCGAAGGAGATACCCGGGATGTTGTCGCCACCGGCGGCATAGAGACCCTGGGGATCACGCTCGGCGCAGGCCTTGGGCGACGCCTTGACGTGCACGGTCAGCAGACGCTCGGCACCGATCAGCGCCTGGGCCTGGGCACGGCCCTCGGCATCCGGCGCGACAAAGGCCGCCAGGGCGATCAGACCCGCTTCGTTGAACTGGCGGGCTACCTGGGCGGCACGCAACCAGTTCTCGCGACGCCCGGCGCGATCCTGTGGCAGACCCTTGTTCAGGTCGTGGCGCAGATTCTGACCGTCCAGCACGAAAACCGCACGACCGGCATCGAACAGACGACGCTCCAGGGCATAGGCCAGGGTGGTCTTGCCGGCGCCGGAAAGGCCGGTGAAGAGCACGGTGCTGGGCTGCTGACCGAAGCGCGCGGCCCGCTCGCTGGTGCCGACGTGCAGCTGGTGCGCGCCCTGGCCATGACCGCCCCTGCCCACCGGGTCGGCGATGATCATGCCGGCACCGACGGTGCCATTGGTCAGGCGATCGATGACGATGAAGGCGCCGGTGGTGCGGTTGACGCCATAGCCATCCAGGGCGATGGACGCATCGAGAGCCACCTTGACCCGGGCGATCTCGTTGAGCTTAAGCTCGCTGGCGGCGCCACGTTCCAGGGTATTGACGTCAACCGTGTGCACGATGCTCGGCAGCGAGCCGGGCACGTAGCTGGTGGCGCGCTTGATGTCGTACTTCTTGCCGGGCCGCATGGGTTCTTCGGCCATCCACACCAGCATGGCCTCGAAGCTGTCGGTGACCTGGGGACGGTTGTCGGCATGCACCAGGACGTCGCCCCGGGAGATGTCGATCTCGTCTTCCATGGTCAGGGTCACCGCCTGGCCAGGTCCGGCCTGCTCCAGCTCGCCTTCGTAGGTGACGATGGACTTGATGCGGCTGCCCTTGCCCGACGGCAGGACCACCACGGCATCGCCCTTGGTGACCACGCCCGAAGCCAGGGTTCCGGCGAAGCCGCGGAAGTTGAGGTTGGGCCGGTTGACGTACTGCACCGGGAAGCGCAGATCGTCGAGATTGCGATCCGCGGCGATCTCCACGGTCTCGAGGATTTCCATCAGCGGCTTGCCGCTGTACCAGGGCGTCTGCTCGCTGCGATTCACCACGTTGTCGCCCTTGAGCGCCGACATGGGGACGAAGTGGATATCCTTGGCGTTGAGGTCGATACGCTGGGCGAAGGCCAGGTAATCGTCCTTGATGCGCTCGAACACCGCCTCGTCGAAGCCCAGCAGATCCATCTTGTTGATGGCGACCACGATGTGCTTGATGCCCAGCAGCGAAGCGATGTAGCTGTGCCGGCGGGTCTGGGTCTGGATGCCGTGACGGGCATCGACCAGGATGATCGCCAGGTCGCAGGTGGAGGCCCCGGTGGCCATGTTGCGGGTGTACTGCTCATGGCCGGGGGTATCGGCGATGATGAACTTGCGCTTGGCGGTGGAGAAGTAGCGGTAGGCCACGTCGATGGTGATGCCCTGCTCGCGCTCGGCCTGCAGGCCGTCCACCAGCAGCGCGAGATCGACTTCTTCGCCGGTGGTGCCGACCTTCTTGGAATCGCGGGTGATGGCTTCCAGGTGATCCTCGTAGATCATCTTGGAATCGTGCAGCAGGCGCCCGATCAGGGTGCTCTTGCCGTCGTCGACGTTGCCGCAGGTGAGGAAGCGCAGCAGTTCCTTGCGTTCGTGCTGTGCGAGGTAGGCCAGGATGTCCTGGCCGATCAGATCGGATTGGTGCGACATCTTAGAAATACCCCTGACGTTTCTTCTCTTCCATGGATCCGGCGCCATCGTGGTCGATGACCCGGCCCTGGCGTTCGGAGGTGCGGGTGAGCAGCATCTCCTGGATGATGTCCGTCAGCGTGGTCGCCTGGGACTCCACCGCGCCGGTCAGGGGGTAGCAGCCAAGGGTACGGAAGCGCACCTGGCGCTTGTGGATGCGGGCCTTCTCCTCGGGCGAGAGGTGCTCGAGGATACGGTCGTCGTCGATCATGAGCAGGGTGCCGTTCTTCTCGATCACCTCGCGCTCGGCGGCGAAGTACAGCGGCACGATCGGGATGCCTTCGAGGTAGATGTACTGCCAGATGTCCAGCTCGGTCCAGTTCGACAGCGGGAAGACGCGGATCGACTCGCCCTTGTTGGTCTTGCCGTTGTAGATGTTCCACAACTCGGGACGCTGGTTCTTGGGATCCCAGCGGTGCTTGCTGTCCCGGAAGGAGTAGACGCGCTCCTTGGCGCGGGACTTCTCCTCGTCGCGGCGGGCACCGCCGAAGGCGGCGTCGAAGCCGTACTTGTCCAGCGCCTGCTTGAGGCCCTGGGTCTTCATGATGTCGGTGTGCTTGGCACTGCCATGGGTGAAGGGGTTGATGCCCTGGGCGACCCCTTCCGGATTCTTGTGCACCAGCAGATCGAGGCCCATGTCGGCGACCATGCGATCGCGGAATTCGTACATGGCCTGGAATTTCCAGCCGGTGTCCACGTGGAGTACCGGGAACGGCAGCTTGCCGGGAAAGAAGGCCTTGCGGGCCAGGTGCAGCATCACGGCCGAATCCTTGCCGATGGAATACAGCATGACCGGATTGTCGAACTCGGCGGCCACTTCACGGATGATGTGGATGCTTTCCGCCTCAAGCTGTTTGAGGTGCGTCTGTTTGTCGAGCATGGCTACTCACGATTGCAGAAAGGTGGCCTAGGAGATGTCCGTTGCGGCATCCAGTCGACTGGACACACCGGACAGAGCGGGCCGTGGACGAACCTCAACCTTACCATAGGCAACGGTTATGGCCCGCCAGGCTATTTAGAACCAGAAGTTCTATGCTTATGACGCTCAGGCGGGATTGTCGCAGTCGATGAAGAGGTGCTGGATCCCCAACTGCGCGGCCAGATGGTCGCCCAGCGCCTGCACCCCGTAGCGCTCGGTGGCATGGTGGCCGGCGGCGAAGAAACTCACGCCGTTCTCGCGAGCGCTGTGCACCGTCTGCTCGGACACCTCTCCGGTCAGGTAGGCATCCACTCCGCCGGCGATGGCCTGGTCGATATAGCCCTGGGCGCCACCGGTGCACCAGGCCAGGCGTCGGATCGAGCGCCCGCCGTCGACCACCAGCGGCTCGCGCTGCAGCACGTCCGCCACCTGCCGACCGAAGTCCGCGGCGGATTGCGCCTGCGGCAACTCCCCCTGCCAGATCAGCCCCTTGGCATCGCCTGGCAGCGGCCGGATATCCTGCAGCCCCAGGCGGCGTCCCAGCTGGACGTTGTTGCCCACCTCGGGATGGACATCCAGGGGCAGGTGGTAGGCCAGCAGGCTGATGTCATGGCTCAGCAGCGTCTTGATCCGCCGGTGCTTCATGCCGATGAGGCGGGCATCTTCGTTCTTCCAGAAATAGCCATGGTGCACCAGGATGGCATCGGCACCGGCGGCGACGGCGGCGTCCAGCAGCTGCTGGGAAGCCGTGACGCCACTGACCAGCAGGCGCACCTGCTCACGGCCCTGGACCTGCAGGCCGTTGGGGCAGTAATCCTGGATCCGGGCCGATTCCAGGTAGCGGTCGGCGGTCTCTACCAGTTGCTCAAGGGACAGGGTCACGTGCGGCTTACCTCCTCGTTGGCGGCGCCAGCGTGTCTTCGGCTGGCGCCGCTCCTTATAATGGCCGCCAGCTTATCCGGCGCACCCCGGGTGGACAAATTCAAGGATGTGATCGATGTACAAGGCTTTGCGTTATCTCGGCTGGCCCGTGCTGTGCGGTCTGCTCGTTGCAGCCCTGATCATGCAGCGCTATCCCCAGTGGCTCGGCCTGCCCGCCCAGCCGCCGCTGTTCGAGGCCGCCCAAGCGCCCGCCAATTCGCGCCAGGAGGGACCGGTTTCCTATGCCGACGCGGCCAGTCGCGCCGCGCCCGCGGTGGTGTCGTTGCGCTCGACCAAGGCCGCCAAGCCGGGCAAGGCCGGGGATACGGCCAGCGACCGCAAGGGCGCGACCAAGCCGGTGGAAGAACTCAGCCTGGGTTCCGCCGTGCTGATGAGCCATGACGGCTATCTGCTGACCAACAACCACGTGACCCTGGACGCCGAATCCATCGTGGTGGCCCTCGCCGACGGGCGCCAGACCCTGGCCAAGCTCATCGGCAACGATCCGGCCACGGACCTGGCCGTGCTCAAGATCGACCTGCCCAACCTGCCGGCCATCTCGGTGGGCGATTCGACCGCCATCCGCATCGGCGACGTGGTGCTGGCCATCGGCAACCCCTTTGGCGTCGGCCAGACGGTGACCATGGGCATCATCAGTGCCACCGGTCGCAACCAGCTGGGTCTCAATACCTACGAGGACTTCATCCAGACCGATGCGGCGATCAACCTGGGCAATTCCGGCGGGGCGCTGGTGGATGCCAGCGGCAATCTGATCGGCATCAACACCGCCATCCTCTCCGGCGGCTCCCAGGGCATCGGCTTCGCCATCCCGATCAAGCTGGCCATGGAGGTCATGCGCTCGATCATCCAGCACGGCCAGGTCATCCGTGGTTGGCTGGGCGTGGCGGTGGAGGTGATCACCCCGGAGCTGGTCAAGACCTATGGCCTCAAGGTCGACCAGGGCATCGTGGTGACCGACATCGATCCCGATGGACCCGCGCACAAGGGCGGTCTGCGCGCGGGCGACGTGCTGGTCAAGCTGGCTGGCCAACCGATCAGGGACGGCCGGCTGGCGATGAACCAGATCGCCCGCAAGCAGCCTGGCGACAGCATCCCCATCGAGGTGCTGCGCCAGGACAAGACCGTGCAGGTCAAGGTGACCGTCGGGATGCGCCCCCTGATGGAGAAGGCGCGCTAGGCTCAGAGGGTGTCGAGGGCCGTGATCAGCGCCTGATTCTGCGTCGGCGTGCCGATCGTGATGCGCAGGAAGTCGGCGATGCGCTCGGGGCGGCTGAAGTGGCGCACGATGACGCCGTGCTCGCGCAAGCCCGCGGCCAGCGCCGCGCCGCCCTTCTGCACATGACGGGCGAAGATGAAGTTGGCGGCGGAGGGCAGGACCTCGAAGCCGCGCTCCAGCAACTGGCCCACCAGCGCTTCGCGACTCTCGATCACCTGCCAACAGGTCTCGTCGAAATAGGCGCGATCCTCGAAGGCCGCGGTCGCGCCGGCCAGGGCCAGGCGATCCAGTGGATAGGAGTTGAAGCTGTTCTTGATCCGCTCCAGGGCTTCCATCAGCGGCGCCTGTCCCAGGGCCAGCCCTACCCGCAGACCGGCCAGCGAACGGGACTTGGACAGCGTCTGGGTCACCACCAGGTTGGGATGGCGCTCGATCAGGGCGACCGCCGACTCCGCCCCGAAGTCGACATAGGCCTCGTCCACCACCACCACCGAGGTCGGATTGCCGGCGACGATACGCTCGATGGCGTCCAGCGCCAGGGCGCTGCCGGTCGGCGCATTGGGGTTGGGGAAGATGATCCCGCCATTGGGGCGCAGATAGTCCTCGGGGACGATCTGGAAATCCTCGTCCAGCTCCGGCGTCTCGAAGGCGATGTCGTAGAGGCCGCAATAGACCGGATAGAAGCTGTAGCTGATGTCCGGAAACAGGATCGGGCGGCCATGGCCGAACAGGCCCAGGAAGATGTGCGCCAGCACCTCGTCCGAGCCGTTGCCGACAAACACCTGGTCGCTCTGGAGGCCGTAGTAGCGGGCGACGGCGTCCTTCAGCGCCTGACCGTTGGGGTCGGGATAGAGGCGCAGGTCGTCGGTGGCCGCGGCGCGAATGGCTTCCAGCGCCCGCGGTGACGGACCGTAGGGATTCTCGTTGGTATTGAGCTTGACCAGGTTGGTCAGCTTGGGCTGCTCACCCGGCACATAGGGCACCAGGTTCTTGACGAAGGGACTCCAGAGCTCGCTCATGCCTGCTCCTCCTGAATACGGTATTCGGCGCTGCGGGCGTGGGCGGTCAGGGACTCGCCACGCGCCAGCACCGAGGCGACCCGGCCCAGCGCGGAAGCGCCCGTAGCCGAGCAGTGGATGATCGAGGAACGCTTCTGGAAGTCGTACACGCCCAGCGGCGAGGAGAAGCGCGCGGTGCCCGAGGTCGGCAGCACATGGTTGGGACCGGCGCAGTAGTCGCCCAGGGCCTCGGCGGTGTAGCGACCCATGAAGATGGCGCCGGCGTGGCGGATGCTGGGCAGCCACTGCTCGGGTTCGGCGACCGACAATTCCAGGTGTTCGGGGGCGATGCGGTTGGCCACCTCGATGGCCTGGGCCATGTCGGTGACCTGGATCAGGGCGCCGCGGCCTTCCAGGGAGGCGCGGATGATCTCGGCGCGCTCCATCTCCGGCAGCAGACGGGCGATGCTTTCCGCCACGGCGTCGAGGAAGGCGGCGTCGGGACTGACCAGGATGGCCTGGGCGTCTTCGTCGTGCTCGGCCTGGGAGAACAGGTCCATGGCGATCCAGTCGGGATCGGTCTGGCCGTCGCAGACCACCAGGATCTCCGACGGGCCGGCGATCATGTCGATGCCGACCTTGCCGAATACGTGGCGCTTGGCGGTGGCGACATAGATGTTGCCGGGGCCGACGATCTTGTCCACCGGCGGTACGCTTTCGGTGCCATAGGCCAGGGCGGCAACGGCCTGGGCGCCGCCGATGGTGAAGACGCGATCGACACCGGCCAAGGCTGCGGCGGCCAGCACCAGTTCGTTGACCTCGCCGCGGGGCGTGGGCACCACCATGACCACTTCTTTTACGCCGGCGACCTTGGCGGGGATGGCGTTCATCAGCACCGAGGAGGGATAGGAGGCCTTGCCCCCCGGCACATAGAGCCCGGCACGATCCAGCGGGGTGACCTGCTGGCCGAGCACGGTGCCGTCGGCCTCCTGGTACTGCCAGGAATCCTGGCGCTGCTTTTCGTGATAACGACGGACGCGCTCGGCAGCGGCTTCCAGCGCGGTGCGCTGCTCCGGCGTGATGCGGGTCAGGGCTTCTTCCAGACGCGCCCGCGGCAGGATGAGATCGCTCATGGCGGTCGCTTCGACGGCATCGAAGCGCCGGGTGTATTCCAGCAGCGCGGCGTCGCCCTGGTGGCGCACGTCGGCGATGATCGCCAGGACCCGCTGGTTGATGTCGGCATCCGACACCCCTTCCCAGCTCAGCAGATGATCCAGATGCTCGGCGAAATCCGGAGCGGCGGCGGCGAGTCGGCGGATGGCGAGCGGAGCGGTCATGGCGGATCCTCTTCAGGAGAGCGAAAGGGGCGCCCGAGAGTAACAGCCGGTTCCGTGTGGGCGCCCGACAATTTGGCTATGGCACGGATAGGCGAAGCTGGAGGGATGCAAGCAGTCTGAGCCGGCATTCGGCATGCCGACCAGGACGTAGAGCCTGTTCAAAGTCTCGCGAGCTAGAGACAAACAAGGCCTAGGCGGCCCCGCAAAAATAGCTGAGGAAGCGGAGTTTACGAGTGGTAAATGAGCATTCCGAAGCCATTTTTAACGCAGTTTGGCCGACGCGTAGCAGGCTTTGAACAGGTTCTCAGGCGCCGCGCGCCTCGACGGCGTGTCTCAGGGTCTCGATGAGGGCCTGAATGCGGCCATGCTGCATCTTCATCGAGGCCTTGTTGACGATCAAGCGCGAGCTGATATGGGCGATCAGCTCCTGGGGTTCGAGTCCGTTGGCCTTGAGGGTATTGCCGGTGTCGACCACGTCGATGATCTTGTCGGCCAGGCCTACGAGCGGTGCCAGCTCCATGGAGCCGTACAGCTTGATGATGTCGACCTGCCGACCCTGCTCGGCATAGTAGCGCTTGGCGACATTGACGAACTTGGTCGCCACCCGCAGCCGGCCACGCGGCGCCGGAGCGCCCACGGCGCCCGCGGTCATCAGCTTGCAGCGGGCGATGCGCAGGTCCAGCGGCTCATAGAGACCGTCGCCGCCGTATTCCATCAGCACGTCCTTGCCGGCCACGCCCAGGTCCGCGGCGCCATGTTCCACATAGGTGGGCACATCGGTAGCGCGGACGATGAGCAGCCGTACATCGTCCTGGGTAGTCGGGATGATGAGCTTGCGGCTCTTGTCCGGATTCTCGGTCGGGGCGATCCCCGCCGCCGCCAGCAGCGGCAGGGTGTCGTCGAGGATACGGCCCTTGGACAGGGCGATGGTCAGCATCGGAGGTCCTTACTTGGGCGTGCGACGGATCTTGGCGCCGAGCAGCTGGAATTTCTCCTCGATGCATTCGTAGCCGCGGTCGATGTGGTAGATGCGATCGATCAGGGTATCGCCTTCGGCCACCAGGGCGGCGATGACCAGGCTCGCCGAGGCGCGCAGGTCGGTCGCCATGACCGGGGCGGCCTTGAGGCTGGGCACGCCGGTGACGATGGCGGCATTGCCTTCGATGGCGATGTTGGCGCCCATGCGCACCATCTCGTGAACGTGCATGAAGCGGTTCTCGAAGATGGTCTCGACCACGGTACCGGTGCCTTCGGCGACGGCGTTCATGGAGATGAACTGGGCCTGCATGTCGGTGGGGAACGCCGGGTAGGGCGCCGTGCGGATGTTGACCGCGCGGGGGCGATTGCCCTTCATGTCCAGCTCGATCCAGTTGCTACCGGTGGCGATGTGGGCACCGGCCTCTTCCAGCTTGGCCAGCACGGCCTCGAGGATGGTCGGATCGGTGTCCTTGAGCTTGACGCGGCCGCGGGTGGCGGCGGCAGCGACCAGGTAGCTGCCGGTCTCGATGCGGTCCGGCAGCACCGAATAGGTGGCGCCACCCAGGCGCTCGACGCCTTCCACGGTGATGGTGTCGGTACCGGCGCCCTGGATGTTGGCACCCATGGCGATCAGGCAGTTGGCCAGGTCGACGACCTCGGGCTCGCGGGCGGCGTTCTGGATGACGCTGCGACCCTTGGCCAGGGTGGCGGCCATCAGCACGTTCTCGGTACCGGTCACGCTGACGGTATCGAAATAGTAGTGGGCGCCGCGCAGGCCGCCGGCCGGCGCCTTGGCTTTGATGTAGCCGCCTTCGACGGTGATTTTGGCGCCCATGGCTTCCAGGCCGCGCAGGTGCAGATCGACCGGCCGCGAACCGATGGCGCAACCGCCGGGCAGGGCGACTTCCGCTTCGCCGAAGCGGGCGACCATCGGGCCCAGCACCAGGATCGAGGCGCGCATGGTCTTGACCAGCTCATAGGGCGCGACCAGAGTCTTGATGCTGGAGGCATCGACCTCGACATTGAGCTTTTCACCGATCACCGGCTGGACGCCCATGCGGCCGAACAGCTCGATCATGGTAGTGATGTCGTGCAGGTGCGGCAGGTTGGCGATGGTCACCGGGGTGTCGGCGAGCAGGGTCGCGGCCAGGATCGGCAGGGCGGAGTTCTTGGCCCCGGAAATGCGAATTTCACCGTTCAGGCTGTTGCCGCCGGTAATGATCAGTTTGTCCATAGCGAGTTCTCGGCGCTGCGAATCAGGCGCGTTCGGCCCAGGCAGCACGGGTGAAGAATTTCATGGTGACAGCGTGAATGCTGCCATCGGCGATCTGCGGCTGGAGATGGGAGTAGACCTGCTGCTGACGCTTGACCGGGCTGAGTGCCTGGAGCTCGTCGCTGATCAGGTAGAGCTGGAAGTTGCAGCCCTCGCCTTCCACTTCGACCTGGGTATCGGCCAGTTTTGCCTCCAGGAGGCTTTTGACTTCTTGGGCCTGCATGGCGGCACCTCGGCAATCTAGTACAGCCGGCGATCATACAAAAAAACCGGCTGTACGGCGACTGCGATGACCGTTACCCGTGCGCGTCTTCCGCCAGGGGCAGCAGGGCAAGGGCATCCGAGACGTCGGCGATCTGCCGCAACTCGGAAGGCAGGCTGGCGATGGTCAGCGGTCGCCCCGCGGCCTGGGCATCGCGCAGCCAGGCCAGCAACAGCGCGAGGCCGGCGCTGTTGGAGCGTTCGACACCGGCGCAATCGAGCACCAGCGGACCACTGCCCTGGCCGATCAGCGCCCTGCCCTGCTCGCGCAGGGTGGGCACATTGGCGTGATCGAGCACGCCCGACAGTTGAAGTCGGGCGCCTTCGCCGATGATGGCGGCGCGACTCACGAACCGACCTTGGCCTTCTGGGCCTCGGGAGAATCCTTGGCCTTGGCCACGGTGCCCGCCCAGTTGTTGATGGTCTTGTCCAGGTCGTTGCCGTTTTCCTGCATCGCCTGGGCGAACTGGTCACGGAACAGCTTGCCGAGGTTCAGGCCATTGATGATGACGTTACGCACCTTCCACTCATTGCCCTGCTTGACCATGCTGTACTGCACCGGGTACACGGCGCCGTTGTTGCCCTTGACCTCCATGCCCACACTGGTGCGGTCGGGACCGTCGGACGGCCCTTCGGGCAGCACCCGGATGCCCTGGTTGTTGTACTCCAGCAGCGCATTGCCATAGAACTGCATCAGGCTGCGCTTGAAGTTTTCCTGGAAGCGCGCCATCTGCTCGGGCGAGGCGCTGCGGCTGTAGCGCACGGTCATGATGCTGCGCGAGATGCCTTCGGCATCCACCACCGGGCCGAGGATGTTGTTGAGCGACTCGTAGAAGGCTTCCGGGCTGCTGCGATACTTGTCGCGGTTGGCCTCAAGGTCGCTGAGCAGGGTGGTGGTGGTCTGCTGGATCACGTCGTGGGCCGAGGGCGCCGCCTGGGACACCAGGGGCAGCAGGGCCAGGATCGCGATCACTCCGTGACGAAGTAGCTTGAGCATGGAAAAGCCTCTCATCATTTATTGGCGGAAGAGTCTTTATTGACCGAATTGAGCAGGAATTTGCCGATCAGGTCTTCGAGAACCAGCGAGGATTGTGTATCTCGAATGGTCGAGCCTTCCTTGAGCACCTGCTCGTCACCGCCCACGCTGATGCCGATGTACTTCTCGCCGAGCAAGCCGGCGGTCAGGATCGAGGCGATGGAGTCGGTCGGCAGGTTGTCCACCTGCTTGTCGATCTGCATGGTGACCCGACCACGGTAGCTGTTGCGGTCGAGATCGATGGCGGTGACCTTGCCGATGGTCACGCCCGACATGGTCACTCGCGATCTCACGGTGAGACCGGCGATGTTGTCGAAATAGGCGTAGACCTTGTAGGTATCGTGATGGTCGCTCATCGTCAGACCGCTTACCCGCAGCGCCAGCAGCAGCAGTGCGAGCACGCCGGCCAGCAGGAAGAGTCCGACACCGATTTCCTGGGTGCGGGTTTGCATCAGAGATCTCCAAACATCAGGGCGGTAAGAATGAAGTCGAGGCCGAGCACGGCAAGCGACGCATAGACGACGGTACGGGTAGTGGCGCGGCCGATGCCTTCGGAGGTGGGCTCGCAGTCATACCCCTGGAAGACGGCGACCCAGGTCACCACGAAGGCGAACACCAGGCTCTTGATCACGCCGTTGAGCACGTCGCTGAGCATCACGCTGTTCTGCATGGTGGCCCAGAAGGAACCGTCATAGACGCCGAGCCAGTCGATGGCGACCATGGCCGCGCCCCAGATGCCCACCACGTTGAACATGGCGGCCAGCAGCGGCATGGAAATGAAGCCGGCCCAGAAACGCGGCGCGACGATGTACTTGAGCGGGTCCACGCCGATCATTTCCAGACTGGACAGCTGCTCGGTGGACTTCATGTTGCCGATCTCGGCGGTCAGGGCGGAGCCTGCCCGGCCGGCGAACAGCAGGGCCGTCACCACCGGGCCGAGTTCACGCAGCAAGGTGAGGGCGACCATCTGCCCCACCGCCTGCTCGGAGCCGTACTTGACCAGGATGTTGTAGCCCTGCAGGGCGATCACCATGCCGATGAAGAAGCCCGACACCACGATGATCGGCAGCGACATCACCCCTACCGAATAGAGTTGCTTGCCCAGCAGCTGCAGACCGCTGCCTACGCCACCGCGACCGAACACCGCCAGCAGCAGGACGATGACCGAGCGGCCGATGGCCGCCACGACATCCAGCCCGGCGCGGCCCAGTCGACGAATCCGCTCCACGGCGGAGACCTTACGCATCAGTGTTTCCCCAGCAAGGCATCGCGCAGATCCGGCGCGGCGAAGTGGAAGGGTACCGGGCCATCGGGGATGCCCTGCATGAACTGGCGAACCCGCGGATCCGGCGATTCGCGCAATTCCTTCGGCGTGCCCTGCCCCAGCACCTTGGTATCGCCCACCACATAGAGGTAGTCGGCGATGCTGGCGGTCTCGGCCAGGTCGTGGGAAACCACGATGCTGGTCAGTCCCAGCGCCTGGTTGAGCAGACGGATGAGGCGCACCAGCACGCCCATGGCGATGGGGTCCTGGCCGACGAAGGGCTCGTCGTACATGAGGATCTGCGGATCCAGGGCGATGGCCCGCGCCAGGGCGACCCGGCGCTTCATCCCACCCGACAGTTCATCCGGCATCAGTTCGATGGCGCCGCGCAGTCCCACTGCCTGCAGCTTGAGCAGGACGATGTCACGGATCATCTCCTCGGGCAGCTTGGTGTGCACACGCAAGGGAAAGGCCACGTTCTCGAAGACATCGAGATCGGTGAACAGCGCGCCGCTCTGGAACAGCACGCCCATCTGCCGGCGCATCTCGAACAGCTCGCCGCGGGACAGCTGCGGCAGGTTGGCGCCATTGACCCAGATCTCGCCACTGCTCGGTCGCAACTGGGCGGCGATGAGGCGCAACAGGGTGGTCTTGCCACTGCCGGACGGTCCCATGATCCCGGTGACCTTGCCCCGCGGGATGCGGATATCGACCCGGTCGTAGATCAGACGCGTGCCGCGCTTGAAGGAAACGCCCTTCAGCTCCACGGCGTACGGGCTATCGACGGTCATCAGGACTCCTAAGGTTCAACTCTGTGCAGGGAGACGCCGCTCCGCCGCTTCAGGGCACGCGACACTCGCGTTCGGCGGCCCCGGCAAAAGGGCGGCACTATAGCATTCGTTGCCGATGAGACTCCTGAGCCACGGGCGGCGTTGCTGAGTGTCGCGGCTTTGCGCATATAATTTCCGATTGTCCCGTCACCTGCCTTCTGACCCATGTCCGACTCAATAGATTTCATCGCCTCCGCCAAGCGCACCATAGATGTAGAGCGAGCGGCAGTGGCCGCCCTGGGCGAACGCATCGACGACAGCTTCGCCGCTGCCTGTCGCCGGCTGCTGGCCTGCCGCGGGCGCATCGTGGTCCTGGGCATGGGCAAATCCGGGCATGTCGGCAACAAGATCGCCGCGACCCTGGCCAGCACCGGCAGCCCGGCCTTCTTCGTGCACCCGGCGGAAGCCAGCCATGGCGACATGGGCATGATCACCCGCGATGACGTCATCATCGCCATCTCCCAATCGGGCACCTCCAGCGAGATCCTGACCCTGCTGCCGCTGATCAAGCGCCTGGGCGTCCCGCTGATCAGCTTTGCCGGCAATCCCGCCTCGCCCCTGGCCAAGGCCGCGGACGTCAATCTGGACACCAGCGTCGCCACCGAGGCCTGCCCGCTCAATCTGGCACCCACCTCCTCCACCACCGTCGCCCTGGTACTGGGCGATGCCCTGGCCATCGCGCTGCTCGAGGCGCGCGGCTTCACCGCCGAGGATTTCGCCTTTTCCCACCCGGGTGGCGCCCTCGGCCGGCGCCTGCTGCTCAAGGTGGAGAACGTCATGCATGCCGGCGCCGACCTGCCGCAGGTCGGCGAGGACACCCTGGTCTCCGACGCCCTGCTGGAGATGTCGCGCAAGGGCCTGGGCATGACCAGCGTGCTGGCCGCCGATGGCCGTCTCGCCGGCATCTTCACCGACGGCGACCTGCGTCGCGCCCTGGATCGTGGCATCGACGTGCGCACCACGGCGATCGCAACCGTGATGACCCGCGGCGGTCGAACCGCCAGGGCGCAGATGCTCGCCGCCGAGGCGCTGAAGATCATGGAGGAGCACAAGATCAACGCCCTGGTGGTGATCGATGACGAGCGCCGCCCGATCGGCGCCCTCAACATGGGTGACCTGCTACGCGCCGGGGTGCTGTAGGCCGGGTTATACTGCTCGACTAAATGCGCCGACATCTCGTGTTCAACCCGCCGCCCCCTGGTGCGGCCCACCACAGGTACCCTCATGTTTCGCAGCTTGCGCCGCCCCGTGCTGTTGGTCCTGATCGCCGCCGCGCTCATCGCGATCGGCTACTGGAACATCCTGCCGCAGCGCTTCGTCGATGCCCCGGCCTCGTCGACCCCGCAAGACAGCGCCATCGACGGCTATGCCCTCAATACCCGGACGATTCAGTATCGCCTGGACGGCAAGATCCAGTACGAACTCAAGGCCGAGCGCAGCGAACACGTCAAGGCGACCGACGTCACCCTGGTGACCCGCCCCGACATGCTGGCCTTTCGCGGTACCGACTATCCCTGGCACATTCGCAGTGCCCGCGCCGAGGTCGCCCCCGGTGGCAGTCAGGCGGAGCTGATCGATGACGTGCGCGTCGAGCGTACCGATGAGAAAGGCCGCCCGGTGGTGTTGACCACCACCCGCATGACCGTCTTTCCTGACAAACAATATGCGCAAACCGAGCAAGCCGTTAGAATCGAGGCCGCCAATGGGGTGACCACGGCCAATGGCATGAAAGCGTATCTAGAAGACGGCAGAATGCTCCTGCTGTCCAACGTAAGAGGCCAGCATGAGGTTCGTTAAAACCCTCCCCTTCCTGTTCACCCTCGGCGCCACCTTTGGCAGTGCCGCGGCTTGGGCCCTGCCGACCGATCGCACCCAGCCGATCCGCGTGCAGGCCGATAGCGCCGAGCTCGATGACAAGCAGGGCGTGGCCGTGTACCGCGGAGACGTGGTCATCACCCAGGGCAGCATGAAGATCACCGGCAACACGGTGACCCTGACCCAGGACAACCAGGGCAACATCAAGGTCGCCACCGCAGTGGGCAAACCGGCCTACTACGAGCAGAAGCCCTCGGCGGACAAGGACATCGTCAAGGCCTATGGTCTGACGATCCAGTATTTCGCCCAGGAAAATCGCATCATCCTGATCGATCAGGCCAAGGTGGTCCAACAGGGCAACACCTTCGAAGGCGAGAAGATCGTCTACGACACCCAGCGCCAGATCGTCAACGCCGGGCGTGCCAACGGCAGCAAGGTCACCACGCCGCGGCCGCGGATCGACATGGTCATCCAGCCCAAGGATCAGCAGCAGTCGGGGCAGGGACAATGACGGTTACGCTCAAAGCCCAGCATCTGGCCAAGAGCTACAAGGGTCGTCAGGTCGTTCGCGACGTCAGCGTCAGCATCGACAGCGGGCAGATCGTCGGCCTGCTCGGTCCGAACGGCGCCGGCAAGACCACCTGCTTCTACATGATCGTCGGCCTGGTCAAGGCCGATCAGGGTCGCGTGCTGATCGACGACCAGGACGTCACCGCCCTGCCCATGCATGGCCGTGCCCGTGCCGGGATCGGCTACCTGCCCCAGGAAGCCTCGATCTTTCGCAAGCTGACCGTGGCCGACAACATCCTCGGCATCCTGGAAACCCGCAAGGACCTAGACAAGGCCGGCCGCCTACGCGAACTGGAGAGCCTGCTGCAGGAATTCCACATCACCCACATCCGCGACAACCGCGGCATGAGCCTGTCGGGTGGCGAGCGGCGCCGTGTCGAGATCGCCCGCGCCCTGGCCACCGCGCCCAAGTTCATCCTGCTGGACGAACCCTTCGCCGGCGTGGACCCCATCTCGGTGGGCGACATCAAGCAGATCATTCGTCACCTCAAGGCCAAGGGCATCGGTGTCCTCATCACCGACCACAATGTCCGGGAAACCCTGACCATCTGCGAGACGGCCTATATCGTCAACGATGGCCAGCTCATCGCCGAGGGTACCGCCGAGGAAGTCCTCGCCAACGAGCTGGTGAAGGAAGTCTATCTGGGCCACGAATTCCGCCTCTAGGCAAACCCGGGGAAACAAGGCATATAATTTGCTAACGCTCGCAGGGTTCGCGAGGTTCGGTGGCGCTGTTCGCGTCGGTAGACAAGGTGTATTTCCGCAGCCATGAAACCATCGCTAGTCCTCAAGATGGGCCAGCAGCTGACGATGACGCCGCAGCTGCAACAAGCCATACGTCTGCTCCAGCTCTCGACGCTCGACCTGCAGCAGGAGATCCAGGAAGCCCTGGAATCCAATCCGATGCTGGAACGCCAGGAAGAAGGTGAAGACTTCGACCAGAGCGACGCCTCGGGCGAAGGCGACGAGCTGGCGAATCCCGGCGGTACCGAAATCAACTTCAAGGAAACCTCGGTCGCCACCAACGAGATGGCCGACGAGTCCGAGTGGAGCGAACGCATCCCCAGCGACAGTGAGCTGCCGGTGGATACCGCCTGGGAAGACATCTACCAGACCAGCGCCAGCAGCCTGCCCAGCAACGACGACGACGAGTGGGACTTCACCACCCGCACCTCGGCCGGCGAAAGCCTGCAGACCCACCTGCTCTGGCAGCTCAACCTGGCGCCCATGTCGGATCTCGACCGCCTGATCGCCCTGGCGATCATCGACGGCATCGACACCGATGGCTATCTGCAGGAAAGCCTGGAAGACATCCATGCCTCTCTCGATCCCGAGCTGGAAGTCGATCTCGACGAAGTCGAGGTGGTGCTCCGACGCGTCCAGCAATTCGAGCCGGCCGGCGTCGCCGCGCGCAATCTGCGCGAGTGCCTGCTGATCCAGCTGGCCCAGCTGCCGGCTAACCTCCCCCTGCTCGGCGAGGCCAAGCGCCTGGTGGGCGACTACCTGGATCTGCTCGGCAGTCGCGACTATGCGCAGCTGATGCGCCGCATGAAGATCAAGGAAGACGAACTCAAGCCCGTCATCGAACTGATCCAGACCCTGCACCCGCGCCCCGGCTCGCAGATCGAGTCCGGCGAGGCCGAATACGTGGTACCGGACGTCATCGTGCGCAAGCACAACGAGCGCTGGCTGGTGGAGCTCAACCAGGAAGCCGTGCCGCGCCTGCGGGTCAATCCCCAGTACGCCGGCTTCGTCAAGCGCGCCGACAGCAGCGCCGACAACACCTACATGCGCAACCAGCTGCAGGAAGCGCGCTGGTTCATCAAGAGCTTGCAAAGCCGCAACGAGACCCTGATGAAGGTGGCGACCCAGATCGTCGAGCACCAGCGGGGCTTTCTCGAATACGGTGAAGAGGCCATGAAGCCGCTGGTCCTGCACGACATCGCCGAGGCGGTGGGCATGCACGAGTCGACCATCTCCCGGGTGACCACCCAGAAGTTCATGCACACCCCGCGTGGCATCTACGAACTCAAGTACTTCTTCTCCAGCCACGTCAGCACCGCCGAGGGGGGCGAATGTTCCTCCACCGCGATCCGCGCGATCATCAAGAAATTGGTGGCGGCGGAAAACGCGAAAAAGCCGTTGAGTGACAGCAAGATCGCTGGTTTACTGGAATCGCAAGGTATACAAGTCGCTCGTCGCACGGTGGCTAAGTATCGGGAATCCCTGGGTATCGCTCCGTCCAGCGAACGCAAGCGTCTCATCTGACGCGTCCTGATGTGACCGTGCCTCGATCGACCCTTGTCATGTCGGCGAGCAGCTTCGCCGATCGTAGCCCGGCAATAAGGAGAAGCGGTATGCAAGTCAACATCAGTGGCCATCAGCTTGAAGTGACAGAAGCCCTGCGTGACTACATCGGCGAGAAACTCGCCCGCCTCGAACGGCACTTCGACCGTATTACCAACGTCCAGGTGATCCTGGAAGTGGACAAGCTCAAGCAGAAAGCCGAAGCCACCCTGCACGTCGCCGGCGCCGCAGTGGTCGCCAATGCCGAGCACGACGACATGTATGCCGCCATTGATCTCCTGGCCGACAAGCTCGACCGCCAACTGATTAAACACAAGGAAAAATCGATCGAACGCCAGCAGGGCGTCGGCGTCCGCTGAGGTTTCGATCGCCGCTTTATGATCAGACTCGAAAACATCCTGACCCCCGGCCGCACCCAGACGGGTGCGCCGGGCGGCAGCAAAGCCGCTGTACTGGAACGCATCGCCGAGCTGGCCGCGCAGGAACTGCCCGGCCACGACGCCGCGCACATCCACGAATGCCTGATGGCGCGCGAGCGTTTGGGCTCCACTGGTTTCGGCAATGGCATCGCCATTCCCCACTGCCGCCTGGCGGGTCTGCAGCAACCGCTGTGTGTGCTCTTCCACCTGCAGCAACCAGTGGACTTCGATTCCCTCGACGGCGCGCCGGTAGACCTGGTGTTCGTCCTGCTGGTCCCGGAAGCCGCCACCGAACAGCACCTCACCCTGCTGCGCCAGATCGCCGGCATCCTGGATCGCGCCGACATCCGCGAGCGGCTGCGCAAGGCCAAGGATAGCCAGGCGCTCTATCAGATCGTCGTCGAGGCCCAGAGCGGACACTGACATGCACCTCATCATCGTGAGCGGACGTTCCGGGTCGGGCAAGAGTACGGCGCTCAACGTGCTTGAGGACAATGGCTTCTATTGCATCGACAACCTGCCGGCCAGTCTGCTGCCCGATCTGGCCCAGCATGCCCTGACCGACATGGAGCGGCCCCAGCCCAAGGTCGCCCTGTCCATCGATGCACGCAATCTGCCCAGCCAGTTGCAACGCTTTCCCGAATTGCTCGAACAGGTGCGCAGCCGCAACATCCGCTGCGACATCCTCTACCTGGACGCCGATGACCAGACGCTGCTCAAGCGCTTTTCCGAGACGCGTCGCCGGCATCCGCTGTCCAACCAGGAAAGATCCCTGGCCGAGGCCATTCACGACGAGCAGGTGCTGCTGTCGCCCATCGCCGACCTCTCCGACCTGAAGATCGACACCACCCACCTGAATCTCTATCAGCTGCGCGACATCCTCAAGTTGCGCCTGCTGAACGCCCCCGAACCCGGCACCGCCTATCTGGTGGAGTCCTTCGGCTTCAAGCGGGGCCTGCCGGTGGACGCGGACATGGTGTTCGACGTGCGCTTTCTGCCCAATCCCTACTGGAAACCGGACCTGCGCGACTTTTCCGGACTGGATGCCCCGGTGCGGGACTATCTCGAGCAACAGCCCGAGGTAGAGACCCTGTACAATGACATCCGCGATTACCTGGTGAAGTGGTTGCCGCGTTTTGCCGCCAACAACAGGTCCTATGTGACCGTGGCCATTGGTTGTACCGGTGGTCATCACCGCTCGGTCTATCTGGCCGATCGCCTGGGTCGCGAACTCAAGAACCTGCTCAAGAACGTCCAGATCCGTCACCGCGATCTCTGACGCCCGTTTTGTTTCGACAAGGACAGACTCAATGCCTGCCCAACAGATCACCATCATCAACAAGCTGGGCCTGCACGCCCGTGCGGCGGCCAAATTCGTCGGCGTGGCCGGCCGCTATCCCGCCAGCGTCCGCGTCGGCCGCAGTGGCGAATCGCCGGTCGATGGCAAGAGCATCATGGCGGTCATGATGCTGGCCGCCGGCAAGGGCACGGTCCTGCAGCTGGAAACCGAGGGTGAGCAGAGCGACGAGGCCATGCGCGCCCTGGTCGAGCTGATCAACAACTACTTCGACGAGGGCGAGTGACAGGCCCCCTGCGCCAGTCGCAGCTCCGATAAAAAAAGCCGCCCGAGGGCGGCTTTTTCATTGGGCGTCGACTCAGGCGTTCAGCGCCGCTTCGTAGCGACGGGACACTTCCGGCCAGTTGATGACGTTGAAGAAGGCACCGATGTACTCGGGACGACGGTTCTGGTAGCGCAGGTAGTAGGCGTGCTCCCAGACGTCCAGGCCGAGGATCGGGGTGTTGCCGGTCATCAGCGGGCTGTCCTGGTTGCCGGTGCTCTCGACCACCAGCTTCTTCTCGGGGGTGACGCTCAGCCAGGCCCAGCCGCTGCCGAAGCGGGTCAGGGCAGCCTTGGTGAAGGCTTCCTTGAAGGCGTCGAAGCCGCCCAGCTGGGACTCGATGGCTTCGGCCAGGGCGCCTTCGGGCTTGCCGCCGGCATTGGGGGCCATCACGGTCCAGAACAGGCTGTGGTTGGCATGGCCGCCACCGTTGTTCTGCACGGCGCCGCGCTTGTCTTGGGGCAGCTTGTCCAGCTGGCGAACCACGTCTTCGGCGGACAGGTTGGCGAACTCGGTGCCTTCCAGCGCCGCGTTCAGGTTGTTGATGTAGGTCTGGTGGTGCTTGGTATGGTGGATTTCCATGGTCTGGGCATCGACGTGCGGTTCCAGCGCGTCGTAGGCGTAGGGCAGCTGAGGCAGAGTATGCGGCATGCGGATTGTCTCCATGGTGGCTTTGGTATGGACCCACCGCCCTTGGGCGATGGGGTGTACGGCTGGTGCGCCACGGCGCACCGTCTGAAGCCTTGGCCGTCCGGTCAGCGGATTCGACCGCACGGCTATGTCCTAGTGCATTGCTAGGATACTAACGAGTAACGGGGTGGGCTGTCTCCCGTTCGACAGGATTTTCCTCATCGCAACGGCTTCCACCGCCCTTCTAGCTGCCCGCCAGGGTCATGCCATCGATCAGGACCGAACCGGTGCGCAGACTGCCGCGGCGTTCCACGTCGCTGCCCACCGCCAGGATCTGGCGGAACATGTCGCCCAGCCGCCCGGCGATGGTGACCTCCTGGACCGGAAACTGGATCTCGCCATTCTCGATCCAGAAGCCGCCGGCGCCCCGGGAATAGTCACCGGTGACCAGGTTGGTGCCCTGCCCCATCATTTCCGTGACCAAAAAGCCCGTGCCCATCTGCCGGATCAGCTCGGCCTGGTCGGCCGTGCCATGGCTGACGTGCAGGTTGTGCACGCCGCCGGCATTGGCGGTGCTTTGCAGGCCCAGCTTGCGCGCGGAATAGCTGCCGAGCACATAGGACACCAGTTGGCCGTTCTCGACGAAGGGCTTGGCGTAGGTGGCCAGGCCTTCGCCGTCGAAGGCGGCGCTGCCCAAGGCGCGTGGCAGGTGCGGCCGCTCGTCCAGGGTCAGCCAGTCGGGAAACACCTGCTGGCCCAGGGCGCCTTCGAGGAAGGACGACTTGCGATAGAGGTTGCCGCCGGAAATGGCGGCGAGAAAGGTACCGAACAGGCCGGCGGCCATTTCCGGCGAAAACAGCACCGGGACCTTGGCGGTGGGCACCGGCCTGGCCCCCAGGCGACTCACGGCGCGCTCGGCGGCGCGGCGACCGATCTCCTCGGGGCTCATCAGCTCGTGGCCGATCCGATTGACGTCGTAGTAGTAGTCGCGCTGCATGGCCTCGCCGCTGCCGGCGATCATCACGCAGCTCAGGCTGTGCCGGGTGCTGGCATAGCCGCCGACGAAGCCGTGGCTGTTGCCGTACACCCGGCAGCTCTGGTGGGTGTTGAGGGTAGTGCCGTCGGCATTGCCGATGCGGCTGTCGGCGGCGTAGGCCGCGGCTTCGCAGGCCAGTGCCTGCTCGATGGCCTGCTCGGGGGTGATGTCCCAGGGATGATAGAGGTCGAGATCGGGCAGTTCGCCGTGCGCCATCAGTTCGGCGTCGGCCAGACCCGCGCAGGGATCCTCGGAGGTGTGCTTGGCGATGGCCAGGGCCGCGGCCACGGTTTCGCGGATCGCCTCGGGACCGGTGGCGGAGGTGCTGGCCGAGCCCTTGCGCTGACCGGCATAGAGGGTGATGCCGAAGCCCTGGTCGCGATTGAATTCGACGGTTTCCACCTCGCCCTTGCGGACCGAGGTGGACAGACCCTGGTCGACCGAGACGGCCACTTCACCGGCACTGGCGCCCTGGCGCCGGGCCTCGGCCAGGATGGCCTCGACCTGTTCGCGCAATTCGGGGAGCGCAGCGGGACCCACGGCGGCGTTGCGATTCATGACGTTCTCCTTACGGACGGCGCCGGCCAGGCCGGACAACCGTGCGGCAACTCGTTATGATGGCGCCCATTCTTAGCTGGACCCCATAGTTCATGGTTGATTCTTACGACGACGACGCGCCGCTGGGCGAAAAGAGCAAGACACAGGTCAAGCGCGAGCTGCATGCGCTGCAGGATCTGGGCGAACGCCTGGCCGGGCTGCCGGCCGAGCAGCTGGACCGCCTGCCGCTGACCGATCCACTGCGCAAGGCCCTGGCCGAGGCGCCCAAGCACAAGACGCACATCGCGCGCAAAAGGCATGTCCAGTACCTGGGCAAGCTGATGCGCGACCAGGACCTGGAAGCCATCCTGGTGCTGGTCGACCAGATGGACACCTCGACACGGCAGTACAACGAGCGCTTCCACGCCCTGGAGCGCTGGCGCGACCGGCTGATCGCCGAAGGCGACCAGGCGTTGGAGGCCTTCGTGGCGCTTTACCCGGAGACCGACCGCCAGCACCTGCGCGGCCTGGTGCGGCATGCCCAGCACGAAGCGGCGCACAACAAGCCGCCGGCGGCGGCGCGCAAGGTCTTCAAGTACATCCGCACCCTCGACGAAACCCAGCGCGGTCTGCGCTAGGTTTCCGTCCGCGATGGCCACGGCCGGTGCCCGCATCAGGCGCCAGTGCCGCCCACGGTGATGGCATCGATCTTCAGCGTCGGCTGCCCCACACCCACCGGCAGTGACTGGCCGTCCTTGCCACAGGTCCCTACCCCCGCATCCAGCGCCAGGTCGTTGCCGACCATGGACACCCGGTTCATGACCTCGGGGCCGTTGCCGATCAGGGTGGCGCCCTTCACCGGGCGACCGAGCTTGCCGTTCTCGATGAGGTAGGCCTCGTTGGTGGTGAAGACGAACTTCCCGCTGGTGATGTCCACCTGACCGCCGCCCAGGCTGGCGCAATAGATGCCCTTCTCCACCGAGGCGATGATCTCGGCCGGATCGCTCTGGCCGGCCAGCATGTAGGTGTTGGTCATGCGCGGCATCGGCAGATGGGCATAGGATTCACGGCGGCCATTGCCGGTGGGCGCCACGCCCATCAGCCGGGCATTGAGCTTGTCCTGCATGTAGCCCTTGAGGATGCCGTTCTCAATCAGCACGTTGTAGCCGCTGGGCGTGCCCTCGTCGTCGATGGATAGCGAGCCGCGGCGATCCGGCAGGGTGCCGTCGTCGACGATGGTGCACAGCGAGGACGCCACCTGGCGACCGAGCTGGCCGCTGTAGTTGGAGCTGCCCTTGCGGTTGAAATCGCCTTCCAGGCCATGGCCGACCGCCTCGTGCAGCAGCACGCCGGACCAGCCGGCGCCCAGCACCACCGGCAGGGTGCCCGCCGGGGCCGCGGTGGCTTCGAGGTTGACCAGCGCCTGGCGCACCGCCTCGCGGGCGTAGCCCAGGGCACGGTCATCACGCTGGAAATAACGGTAGTCGCAGCGACCGCCGCCGCCGCTGTTGCCGCGCTCGCGGCGGCCGTTCTGCTCGACGATGACGCTGACGCCCAGGCGCACCAGTGGGCGCACATCAGCTGCCAGGGTGCCGTCGACCGCGGCCACCAGGGTGCGCTCCCAGACCCCGGCCAGGCTGATGGTGACCTGCTGGATACGCGGATCCAGGGCACGGGTCGCCTCGTCCAGCTGCTTCAGGAAGGCGACCTTAGTGGCGCGATCCAGCACGTCCAGCGGATTGTCCTGGCCATAGAGACGCTGCGCCGGCTCCACCGCGCGAAACGCCTGGACCTGACCCTCGGCGCCGCTGCGGGAAATGGACCGCGCGGCCTGGGCGGCCAGATCCAGGGCCTCGCCGGTGATGGCGTTGCTGTAGGCGAAGCCGGTCTTCTCGCCGGACAGTGCGCGCACGCCAACGCCCTGGTCGAGGTGGAAGCCGCCTTCCTTGACGATGCCGTCTTCCAGCAGCCAGGACTCGGAGACGATGCTCTGGAAATACAGGTCGGCGGCGTCGATGCCGGGACCGGCCAGCCGCTGCAGCACGGGTTGCAGATCGTCCACCGCAAGTCCGCCGGGACCCAGCAGGGCCGAGCCGACGCTATTCAGGTAATCACTCATGGAAACTCCAGACGACGCCACAATGGACGTCGGAACGATGAAAGGGTCGCGACCTGGCCTCTAGCCTACTCGCGGAAGTCTCGGTGCCCTGATGCAAAAGACCAATGGCGGTCATTGCCGTTCGGCCAGGCGCGCCGGCAGGAAGCGGCGGTGCCGGGTCACCGGCATCCGCTGACGCAACGCCGCCTGGCGCTCGGCATCGCGCTCGATGAGCAGCACCGCCTCGCCGCTGGCCTGGACGGCGAGCACCTCGCCCCAGGGATCCACCGCCATGGCGTGCCCCCAGGTGCTGCGGCCATTGGCATGGACCCCGCCCTGGGCGGCGCCCAGCAGATAACTCTGGGTCTCCACCGCCCGGGCGCGCAGCAGCAGCTCCCAGTGGGCCTGGCCGGTGGGCACGGTAAAGGCCGAGGGCGCGCTGATCAGCTCCGCCCCGGCAGCGCGCAGGGCGCCGTAGAGTTCGGGAAAGCGCAGGTCGTAGCAGACGCTCAGGCCCAGGCGGCCGACCGGGGTGTCCACCACCGTGAGGGTCTCGCCGGCGGCATAGTGGTCGGATTCGCGATAGCTGCCCTGGCTGTCGCTGACGTCGGCATCGAAGAGGTGCAGCTTGTCGTAGCGGGCGACGCGGCGGCCCTGGTCGTCATACAGCAGCGAACAGGCGCAGGGCTTGCCCTCGGTGGCGCCGTCGGGCAGCAGCGGCAGGGTCCCGGCGAGCAGCCAGAGCCCCAGCTCGCGCGCCCGGCTGGACAGCCAGGGCAGGATCTCGCCCTGACCGAGCGCCTCGGCCCGCGCCAGCTCGGCGGGCGCCGGATGGCCGATGGCGACGAAGTTTTCCGGCAGCACCGCCAGGCGCGCGCCCGCCCCGGCAGCGCGTTCGAGCAGGCGCTCGGCGGCGCGCAGATTGGCCGTCACCACGGGGCCGCTGACCATCTGCAGGATGGCTATGGACATGCAGGCACTCCAGAAGGGAGCGTCCATCCTAAGCAGCGGGGCGGTCGCAGGGCAATGCTCAATCGCGCTTGCCCGTGGTCATGGTCGGATTCTGCCAGGGGCCTTCGATGTGATAGTTGATGCTGGCCATGCGGGTGATGCGATCACCGATCAGCCGATCGACGATAAACAGCGCGCCCCCGATGGCCGGGGCCCCGGCGATCAGCGCGGCCAGCGGCAGGGAGTTGCTGACCGGCAGTCCGACCTTGAGGTTGGCATCGACCCGGTTGCTGGCCATGTCCAGCAGGCCCTGCAGACTCATCTCGGCACCCGGCCCGCTGAGGCTGATGGGCTTGCGGGTGCGGAAGGCGCCCTGCTGGGCATCGAGCACGCCGGTGATGCTGTCGTAGCTCAGGCCCTTGCCGAACAGATCGGAGAAATCCAGTCGCAGGCGGCGGCGGATGGATTCGAAGTTGAGCAGGCCGAAGATGCGCAGCGCCGAGGCCGTGCCCTCCACCTGGCGCAGCTGGCCGTCGTTGAAGCGGGCATCGAGGCTGCCATTGAGGCGGGCCAGGGCGACATAGGCCGGCGAGCCGGGCCAGTCGACCCGGGCATCCAGGCGGAAATCGCGACTGGTGACGCTGGAGGCGAAATTCCAGCCCAGCAGGATATCGGCGATGTTGCCGCCCGCGAGACGCCCCTGGTAGTAGCTGTGGGTCGCCCCCGGCGCCCCTTCCCAGCGCAGGGCGCCCTGCACCTTGAGGCCGCGCAGGTCGAGATCCAGGGCGTTGAAATTGGCGCCTGACGGCGAGGGCCTGAGCTGCAGGCGCTGGGCGCCGACCAGCCGGCCGCCCAGCTCCAGACGGTCGATGGCCAGATTCAGCGCCGGCAGGGCGCGCGGATCGACGTCGGCCAGGGGATCGGGACGCGGCGCAGCGCTTTCCACCGAGGGATCCGCCGGCGTCTGGGGAATGCGCAGGTGCTGCAGGTTGATGTCGATCGGCTGGCCGGTCTGGCGCGGAATGCGTACCTGGCCGGCGATGGTCTGACTGGCCAGGCCGAGTTGCCAGGCATTGCCCTGGGGTTCATAGGTGAGGCGCAGGTTGTCGATCTGCTGACCGAACGCCAGGAAGCGCCCGAAGCCGAGATCGCCCCGCCCGAGGCTGGAGATGTCCAGGGTGTTGCCACCGCCCTGCCCTGCGCCAGCACTGCCACCGCCACTGGCCTTGCCATAGCGCTGATAGACGTCCTGCCAGGCCGCCAGGTCGAATTCCGCCAGTTGGCCGCGCAGGTCGTAGCCGGCGGCCGTGGGCAGATTGGCGGTGCCGCCGCCCAGCACGATCTCGCCGCGGCCCTTGGCGATGGCCTTGGGGTCGAGCATCAGCACGGCATCCGCGAGGCCCTTGTAGGTCGCCTCCACCCGCCGCTCGCCGTCGTTGAGCGCCAGGCTGAAGAAGCCTTCGCGTGGCTCGTCGGCCTTCTTGCCGAAGGGGGCCGGCAGGTCGACGATCACTCCGCGCAGATCCGAGGTGACCGCCAGCTCACTGTGCTCGGCCAGGATCAGACCGAGGCGATAGCCGAGCAGGCCGCGCGCCGGGATGGGTCGGCCTTCGCTGCCCAGCCAGCGTGCCAGCTGGTCGACGTCGACGCGGCCATCCACCACCAGCCGGGTGCGGGGATCGTCGGGCTTGCCTTCGGCCAGGGCCTGACCGCGGATCGGCTGGTCGAAGACCCGCGCCTGGATGTCGGGGGCGCTGAGGCCGCTGCGGGTGTCGTAGCGAAAGCTGCCGCGCAGGTCGGTGAGGGTCAGCTGGGGATCGGCCAATTCCAGACGCGCCTTGTCCGGTGTCAGCTCGACCACCACCACCGGTGGCTGCCCCTTGGCCAGGGGAATGTCCAGATTCAGGCTGCTGTTGGCGAGCGCACCCTCGCCCTTCCAGCCGGCGAACACCTTGGCGGTCGGCAACGGCGTGTCCTGGAGGATCTTCAAGCCATCGCGCACGCTGCTGTCGAGTCGCGCGCCGAGCCGCAGGTGCGGCGCGCTGCCATCGTGCAGCAGCGGGATGCGCGCCTCGACGTCCCGGACCCGGGTGTCGAGGATGCGTCCCTCGGGGACCTGCACCTTGACCCCGTCGCTTTCGATGAAGACATCGCCGCGGGCCTCGCGCAGGGCGGGCCAGCCGGGCTGATAGGCCAGTTGGGCGTCGTGCACCCGGAAGAACAGACTCATGGTGCGCGAATGCGCCGGCGAGCCGTGGCGCAGCGAGCCCTGGTACTGGTAGATCCCCTCGTCGATGCGACCGCCGACGATGGCGGTGGTCAGCCACTGGGCCAGCTCCGGACTGAAATCCGTGGCCGGCAGCTTGGTCGGCAGGTACTTGCGGGTGTAGCTGGCGTCGCCATCCTTGAGGCCGACGCGCAGGTCCATGTAGCTGTCCACCTCCGGATGCAGGCCAAGCTGGATATGCATGTCGCCACTGGCGGCG
This sequence comes from Pseudomonas oryzihabitans NBRC 102199, assembly GCF_000730625.1. Classification (GTDB taxonomy): domain Bacteria; phylum Pseudomonadota; class Gammaproteobacteria; order Pseudomonadales; family Pseudomonadaceae; genus Chryseomonas; species Chryseomonas oryzihabitans. The sequence goes on from NZ_BBIT01000009.1 coordinate 419,222, forward strand.
CCTTCCGGCCCGGTGACCTGCATCAGGGCACTGCCCAGGGTGAAGCGCTGGTCGTCGAGACTCCAGGTCAGCCGTGCCCTGGCGGTGCGATAGCGCCAGGGTTCGGGAAAGAGATCGCTCAGGTGCAGCATGAAATCGGTAGTGTCCAGGCGCAGCTCGCCGCCGCCCAGGCTGCCGCTCAGGCTGCCGGTAACGCCCTCGGCGGCCGGCGCGCCGTGGTAGGCGGTGAAGCCCACCCGCTCCAGGTTGGCCGCATAGGAAAGGCGCTCGCGCAACGGCTTCTGCGGATAGAAGTCGGCGTTGAGATTGCGCAACTGGCCATGGGGCGCCAGGGCCTGGAGCGCCTGGGCGACCGGCGCCGGCAGGGGCGCCAGATCCCGCGCCAGCCGGGCAGCCTGCCTGAGATCCAGCTGGTCGCCGCGCACCTGCAGGTGCTGGGCGGCGCTGTCATAGCCCAGGCCATAGCGGGCCTCCAGCGGCTTGCCATCGAGCTGGGCCTTGAGCGCCAGGGACCCCTGGTACTGGCTGGCGTCGCCGGCCTGCTGGTCGGCGTCCAGGGTCAGGGCCTGCAGGCGCACCTGAGGATGATCGGCATAGGCGAGCGTCAGGTCATCCGCCTTCAGCCGCAGGTGGGAACGCTGCAGCCGCCCTTCGCCCCAGGCGAACCACAGCTCGCCTTCCGCCTGGGCACGCCGCAGTTGCCACTGCCGGGTCAGAGCCGCCGGCACCCAGCGGGACCAGTCGCTGGCGGGCAGGCTGAGATAGCCTTCGAGGGTGCTGGCGCGCCAGTCCTCGGGACGGGGCGTGGCGGTGAAGTGCGCCGCGACCGTGCCGCCATCGGGCAGCCGGAATCGGGTCGCCAGTTCCAGGGCGCCACCGAGCTGCCGGGACAGGCTGGCCTCGGCGTACCTCAGGGTCACCGGCGAACCCTGCTGGGGAATCAGGCTGAGCTGGCTGTCCAGCAGACTGGCATGGCCCAGACGCGCCAGGCCATCGAGCAGCGGACCCGGATCGAAGGGCTTGGCCTCCGGTGGCCGGGGCGGCAGGCCGCGCAGTTGCCAGTGCCCCTGAGGGTCTTCCTGCAACACCAGATGGACGCCATCGACCTGCACGGACTTGAGTCGCAGCTGGCGGTGCCAGAGGCTGCCGAAGACATCCGGCACCACCTGGAGATGATCCAGCTGCACCGTGCCTTCGCCGCGACCCAGGGACAGGTCGCGCAGGATCAGCACCGGATTCCAGCGGGCCCAGCGCCCTTCGAGCCGGCCCAGGCGCACCGGTTCGCCGAGCGCCGCCGCGGCGCGCGCCTCGACCTCGTTGCGGTATTCGCCGACCCAGGGCATGAGCAGCCGACCCAGGCCCAGGTAGAGCGTCACCAGAACGAGCGCCAGCAGCGCCAGACCCAGCGCGCCGCGTTTGAGCAAGGCCATCAAGACGCGGACCTAGAGCAGCACGACATCGTACTGCTCCTGGGAATACATGGTCTCCACCTGGAATTTGACGGTGCGGCCGATGAAGGCTTCGAGGTCGGCGACGTTGCCCGACTCCTCGTCCAGCAGTCGATCCACCACTTTCTGGTTGGCCAGCACCAGATAGGAATTGGCCTGGTAGGCCCGCGCCTCGCGCAGGATCTCGCGGAAGATCTCGTAGCAGATGGTTTCCGCGGTGCGCAGGATGCCGCGGCCCTGGCAGTTGGCGCAGGGCTCGCAGAGGACCTGGGACAGGCTCTCGCGGGTGCGCTTGCGGGTCATCTGCAGCAGGCCCAGTTCGGTGATGCCGATGATGTTGGTCTTGGCATGGTCGCGTTCGAGCTGCTTTTCCAGGGTGCGGATCACCTGGCGCTGGTGCTCTTCGTCTTCCATGTCGATGAAGTCGATGATGATGATGCCGCCGAGATTGCGCAGCCGCAGCTGGCGGGCGATGGCGGTGGCCGCCTCCAGATTGGTCTTGAAGATGGTCTCTTCCAGATTGCGATGGCCGACGAAGGCGCCGGTGTTGACGTCGATGGTGGTCATCGCCTCAGTGGGATCGATCACCAGATAGCCCCCGGACTTGAGCAGCACCTTGCGCTCCAGGGCCTTCTGGATCTCGTCTTCCACGCCATAGAGGTCGAAGATCGGCCGCTCCCCTGGATAGTGCTCCAGCCGCGCCGCCACCTCGGGCATCAGCTCTTCGACGAACTGGCCGATGCGCTGGAAATTCTCGCGACTGTCGACGCGGATCTTTTCCGTGCGCGGCCCGACCAGATCGCGCAGGGCGCGCAGGGCCAGGGTCAGGTCTTCGTAGATGGGCACCGGCGTCGGCCCTTGGAGATTGCCGGAGATCTGCTGCCAGAGGCGCCGCAGGTAGCGGATGTCGGCGAGGATGTCTTCTTCGCGCGCCGCCTCGGCAGCGGTGCGCAGGATGAAGCCGCCCTCGTGCTCGATGCCCTCGCTCTCCACGCAGCGCGCCATGATCGCCTTGAGCCGCTCGCGCTCGGCTTCGTCCTCGATCTTCAGCGAGATGCCGACGTGGGAGGTGCGCGGCATATAGACCAGGTAGCGCGAGGGGATCGACAGATGGGTGGTGAGGCGGGCGCCCTTGGTGCCTATGGGGTCCTTGGTGACCTGGACCACCAGCGTCTGGCCTTCGCGCACCAGGGCGTTGATGCTTTCCACCGCCGCGCCTTCGCGCTGAGAGATCTCGGCGGCATGGATGAAGGCCGCGCGGGCCAGGCCGATGTCGACGAAGGCCGCCTGCATGCCCGGCAGCACCCGCACCACCCGCCCGCGATAGATGTTGCCGACGATGCCGCGCCTGAGGGTGCGCTCGACGTGCACCTCCTGCAGCACACCGTTTTCCACGACGGCGACACGGGACTCCATGGGAGTGATGTTGATGAGGATCTCTTCGCTCATGGAGGACTCTTGGACGACGTGAAAGGGCGGAAGGGAGGCCGAGGCGCCGGGCGCCTCAGGACTGGGCGGTCGGCCGTCCGACAGACCGCCAACAAGGGATGGCGAAAGCGCTCAGCAGTTCCGCGGTCTCGCACAGCGGCAGCCCTACGACGGCGCTGTAGCTGCCGTGCAGGCTGCGCACGAAGACTGCGCCGGCGCCCTGGATGGCGTAGCTGCCGGCCTTGTCGGCCGGCTCGCCGGTGTCCCAGTAGCGCTCGGCCTCACCGGGCGCCAGGGGGCGGAATTCCACCTCGGCGGACACCACGCGACTCAGGCAGCGCTCGCCATCGGCAACGGCGACGCCGGTCACCACCCGATGCCGGCGCCCGCTGAGCGCCGCGAGCATGGCCAGGGCGTCGGCGCGATCCCGGGGCTTGCCGAGCAGCCGGTCATCGAGCACCACGCAGGTGTCGGCGCCCAGCACGCAGCCACTGGAGGCACCGGCCAGCACCTGCCAGCCCATGGCCGCCTTGGCCCGCGCCAGGCGCTCGACATAGGCGTCTGCGGCTTCCCCCGGGTGCGGGGTTTCGTCCACGGTTGCGGCGACCTTGTGGAAGCCCACGCCGATCTGTTCGAGCAGTTCGGCGCGGCGGGGCGAAGCGGAGGCAAGGTAGAGCTGGGGCATCGACAACAACCAGACGACAGGGGATGACGGGAGAATGCCAGCCTGTCGCAGGTGAAACCAGCTTAGTTGACGCCGAATCTGAGGCGCAGCCCGCGGAGCAGCAGATAGATCCACGGCCAGAGCAGCGCACTGACCAGCGAGGGCGTGAGAAACACCAGGGTCGGCGGCCGGCTGCCGGCCAGGGCGTTGAGCCACAGCGCCAGCAGCTGGGCGATGCCATAGACCACCAGCAGCACGAAGCTCTGCTGCCAGATCGGAAAGGCCCGCAGCCGCTGCGCCAGGGAACGCACGAGAAAGACCACCAGGCTCAGCACCAGGGCGGTCTGGCCGAGCAGACTGCCGTAGAGCACGTCTTCGGCGATGCCCATCACCCAGGCGGTGAGCAGGCCGACGCGGTGCGGCAGGGTCAGGGTCCAGAAGGTCAGCAGCATGGCCAGCCACAGCGGCCGGCCGATCTCCATGAACTCGGGCATGGGCACCACGGACAGCAGCAACCCGACCAACAGGGTGAGCCAGATCACCCACCCGTTGTGGCCGATGCGCAGCGCCATCAACGATCACCCTCGTCGGGCAATTCCGGCGCGGGTTGCTGGAGCCGGCGCTGCGACTGGCTAGCGCCTGGTGCCGGCTGAGCGGGCGTGGCAGTCGCGCCCTGGGCCGCCGGCCTGGCCGGCGTCGCCGGATGCGCCGCACTGCCGTTGGCGGGCGGCTTGGTCGGCGTGGCGGGATGAGCCGAACCACCGCCCTGCCCCGCCGGTGGCTTGGTCGGGGTCGCGCTGCGACTGCCGCTGCTGGCCGCAGGCGCCGGGGTGGCGTTGGCGGCCGCCGGTTGAGCGGCCGAGGCGCCGGCCGGCGGCGGATTCGCCGGGGCAGCAGGGCGCTGGGCCGCGTGGCGATCGGCGGCTTCCTGGGCCTCGGCGGCGTCATTGGCGCGCTGTTCGGGCGTGCGGGTGTCGCTGAACACCAACAGCATGTAGCGACTGCGATTGAGCTTGGCGGTGGGAATGGCGCGCACCACGGCGAAGGGTTGCCCCGAGTCGTGGATCACCTTGGACACGGTCGCCACCGGGTAGCCGGCCGGGAAGCGCTGCCCCAGGCCGGAACTCACCAGCAGGTCGCCTTCCTTGATGTCGGCAGTGTCGGCCACATAGCGCAATTCTAGGCGCTCGGGATTGCCGGTGCCCACGGCGATGGCGCGCAGGCCGTTGCGATTGACCTGCACCGGAATGCTGTGGGTCACGTCGGTGAGCAGCAGTACGCGCGCCGAATAGGGCATCACCTCCACCACCTGCCCCATGAGGCCGCTGGCGTCGAGCACCGGCTGGCCGACGAAGACGCCGTCCTTCGCGCCCTTGTCGATGATGATGCGATGGGTATAGGGATTGGGGTCGACGCCGATCAGCTCGCCGACCAGCACCTTGTCGTCCACCAGGGCGGCGGAATTGAGCAGCTCGCGCAGGCGCACGTTCTGTTCGGTGAGGGCGGCGAGTTTCTGCAGACGGCGCTGCAGCAGCAGCTGCTCGGCCTTGAGTCGCTCGTTTTCCGCCATCAGCTCGGTGCGGCTGGAAAACTGATCGCTGACGCCTTCCCAGGCGCGCAGGGGAAAGCCCGCCACCTCATAGAGGGGCGAGAGAACCAGCGCCAGTTCGCTGCGTACCGGTTTCAGGTAGTCGAAGCGCGCGTCGGTGACCATGACACCCACCGAAAGGGCGGCCAGGATCAGCAGACGAATGCCCAGCGCCGGGCTTTTGCTGAAAATCGGCTTGATGGTGAGTTCCTCGCAGAACGCGCCCGGCGCTCCGGCCGCCAGGGGCAGCCGGAGCGGGGCCTGTAGCCTGGAACTGCCTTATTCGGTGGACAGCAGGTCCATGGCGTGGCGATCCATCATGTCCAGCGCCTTGCCGCCGCCACGGGCCACGCAGGTCAGCGGGTCTTCGGCGACGATCACCGGCAGCCCGGTTTCCAGCGACAGCAGCTTGTCCAGATCGCGCAGCAGGGCGCCACCACCGGTCAGCACCAGGCCGCGCTCGGCGATGTCGGAAGCCAGCTCCGGCGGCGACTGCTCCAGGCAGCTCTTGACCGCCTGGACGATGGTCGCCAGGGATTCCTGCATGGCTTCGAGCACCTCGTTGGAATTGAGGGTGAAGCTGCGCGGTACGCCTTCGGCCAGGTTGCGGCCACGGACGTCGATCTCGCGGACCTCGCCGCCCGGGTAGGCGGTGCCGATTTCCTGCTTGATGCGCTCGGCGGTGGATTCGCCGATCAGGCTGCCGTAGTTGCGGCGCACATAGGTGACGATGGCTTCGTCGAAGCGATCGCCGCCGACGCGGACGGATTCGGCATAGACCACGCCATTCAGCGAGATCAGGGCGATCTCGGTGGTGCCGCCACCGATGTCGACGACCATGGAGCCATGGGCTTCCTCGACCGGCAGACCGGCGCCGATGGCCGCGGCCATGGGCTCCTCGATCAGGAACACTTCACGGGCACCCGCGCCCAGCGCGGATTCGCGAATGGCGCGACGCTCGACCTGGGTCGACTTGCAGGGCACGCAGATCAGCACCCGCGGACTGGGCTGCAGGAAGCTGTTCTCGTGCACCTTGTTGATGAAGTATTGCAACATCTTTTCGCAGACGCTGAAGTCGGCGATGACGCCGTCCTTCATCGGGCGAATGGCGGAGATGTTGCCCGGCGTCCGGCCGAGCATGCGCTTGGCGTCGGTACCGACGGCGACGACGCTCTTCTGGTTGCCGTGGGTACGGATGGCGACGACCGACGGCTCGTTGAGCACGATGCCACGCTCGCGGACATAAATAAGGGTGTTGGCGGTTCCCAGGTCGATCGACAGATCGCTGGAGAACATGCCACGCAATTTCTTGAACATGAGGTGACCCTAGGCGGTGACAAGCAGGCACGCGACAGGACAAACGTGCGGGTAAAAAAGTGCGGCAGACTCTATCAATCGCAGGGATTTAGGGCAAGGCGCCGATATGCTAGATTGAGAGCTTTTCCGGGCCGTTAAGCCCCTGTTCAACGCGGCGCCCGACCCGCCCAGCCCGTCTCCAGCATACGCGGCCACCGACCGGGTCACGCCGCCTTCCTGCTTGGAGAAGCCGATGGCGCTCGAACGCACCGACGTCGAAAAGATCGCTCACCTGGCCCGTCTGGGTCTCGATGAAGCGGATCTCGCCGCTACCACCGCCACCCTCAACGACATCCTCGGCCTCGTCGACCAGATGCAGGCCGTGGACACCACGGGTATCGATCCCCTCGCCCACCCGCTGGAAGCCACCCAGCGTCTGCGCCCCGACCAGGCCACCGAAGGCGACCGGCGCGAGGCCTACCAGGCCATCGCCCCGGCCGTGGAAGCCGGCCTGTATCTGGTCCCCAAGGTGATCGAGTGAGACACGACATGCATCAGCTGACCCTGACCGAAATCGCCGCCGCCCTGGCCGCCAAGGATTTTTCCGCCGAGGAATTGACCCGCGGCCTGCTGCAGCGGATCGAGCAGCTCGACCCCCAGCTCAACAGCTTCATCACCGTGACCGCCGACGCGGCCCTGGCCCAGGCGCGGGCCGCCGACGCCCGACGCGCCGCTGGCGAGAATGGCGCCCTGCTCGGTGCGCCCCTCGCCCACAAGGATCTGTTCTGCACCCAGGGGGTGCTCACCAGCTGCGGTTCGAAAATCCTCACCGGCTTCAAGGCGCCCTATGACGCCACCGTGGTGGAGCGGCTGGCAGCAGCCGGTACCGTCTCCCTGGGCAAGCTGAACATGGACGAATTCGCCATGGGTTCGGCCAACGAGTCCAGCCACTACGGCCCGGTGAAGAATCCCTGGGACCTCACCCGGGTCCCGGGCGGCTCCTCCGGTGGTTCCGCCGCGGCCGTGGCCGCGCGCCTGCTGCCGGCCGCCACCGGCACCGACACCGGCGGCTCGATTCGCCAGCCGGCGGCCCTGACCAACCTCACCGGCGTCAAGCCCACCTACGGCCGCGTCTCGCGCTGGGGCATGATCGCCTACGCTTCCAGCCTCGACCAGGGCGGTCCCCTGGCGCGCACCGCCGAAGACTGCGCCCTGCTGCTGCAGGCCATGGCCGGTTTCGACCCCAAGGACTCCACCAGCGTCGACCAGCCGGTGGACGACTACCAGGCTGCCCTGCAGCAGCCGCTGAGCGGCCTGCGCATCGGCCTGCCGCGGGAATACTTCGGTGCCGGCCTGGACACCCGCATCGGTGACAAGGTACTGGCCGTGGTCGAGGAGCTGAAGAAGCTCGGCGCCACCGTCAAGGACATCTCGCTGCCCACCCTGCAGCACGCGATTCCGGCCTATTACGTCATCGCCCCGGCCGAGGCCAGCTCCAACCTGTCGCGCTTCGACGGCGTGCGCTTCGGCTATCGCTGCGAGAATCCGGTCAACCTGGAAGATCTCTACAAGAGATCCCGTGGCGAAGGCTTCGGTGCGGAAGTGAAGCGCCGCATCATGGTCGGCACCTATGCCCTGTCGGCTGGCTACTACGACGCCTACTACCTCAAGGCCCAGCGCATCCGCCGGCTGATCAAGAACGACTTCGTCGCGGCCTTCGCCGAGGTCGACGTCATTCTCGGCCCGACCACGCCGAACCTGGCCTGGAAACTCGGCGAGAAGAGCAACGATCCGGTCTCCGCCTATCTCGAAGACCTCTACACCATCGCCGCCAACCTCGCCGGCATCCCCGGCCTGTCGATGCCAGCCAGCTTCGTCGACGGCCTGCCGGTGGGCGTGCAGCTGCTCGGCAACTATTTCCAGGAAGGCCGGCTACTCAACGTCGCCCACCAGTACCAGCAGGTCAGCGACTGGCATCGCCAGGCGCCGAGCGGCTTCTGAGGAAGGATAGAGACATGCAATGGGAAACCGTGATCGGGCTTGAGATCCACGCTCAGCTCAGCACCCAATCGAAGATTTTCTCCGGCAGCGCCACCAGTTTCGGCGCCGAGCCCAATGCCCACGCCAGCCTGGTCGACCTGGGCATGCCCGGCACCCTGCCGGTGCTCAACGCCGAGGCGGTGCGCATGGCCTGCAAGTTCGGCCTGGCCATCGACGCCGAGATCGCCGAACGCAACGTCTTCGCGCGCAAGAACTACTTCTACCCAGACCTGCCCAAGGGCTACCAGACCAGCCAGATGGATCATCCCATCGTCGGCAAGGGCCACCTGGACATCACCCTCGAAGACGGCACCGTCAAGCGCATCGGCATCACCCGCGCGCACCTGGAAGAAGACGCCGGCAAGAGCCTGCACGAAGACTTCCACGGCATGAGCGGCATCGACCTGAACCGCGCCGGCACGCCGCTGCTGGAGATCGTCTCCGAGCCGGACATCCGCAGCGCCAAGGAAGCCGTGGCCTATGTGAAGGCCATCCATGCCCTGGTGCGCTACCTGGGCATCTGCGACGGCAACATGGCCGAGGGTTCGCTGCGTTGCGACTGCAACGTCTCGGTACGCCCCAAGGGCCAGGAAGCCTTCGGCACCCGCGCCGAGATCAAGAACGTCAACTCCTTCCGCTTCATCGAGAAGGCCATCAACCACGAGGTCCAGCGCCAGATCGAATTGATCGAGGACGGCGGCACCGTGGTGCAGGAAACCCGCCTGTACGATCCCAACAAGGACGAGACCCGCTCCATGCGGAGCAAGGAAGAAGCCAACGACTACCGTTACTTCCCCTGCCCCGACCTCTTGCCGGTGGTGATCGAGCCGGCCTTCCTGGCCGAGGTGCGCAGCCAGCTGCCCGAGCTGCCGACCGAGAAGCGCGATCGCTTCCAGAGCGAGTACGGGCTGTCGGTCTATGACGCCAGCGTGCTGTCCGCCAGCCGCGAACTGGCCGACTACTTCGAGGAAGTCCAGCGGGTGAGCGGCGACGCCAAGCTGGCCGCCAACTGGGTGATGGGCGAATTGTCGAGCCTGCTCAACAAGCAGGACCTGGACATCGCCCAGGCGCCGGTGAGCGCGGCCCAGCTGGGCGGCCTGATTCTGCGCATCAAGGACGACACCATCTCCGGCAAGATCGCCAAGATGGTGTTCGAGGCGCTGGCCGCCGGCGAAGGCGCGAGCGCCGACGCCATCATCGAAGCCAAGGGCCTCAAGCAGGTTACCGACAGCGGCGCCATCGAGGCCATGCTGGACGAGGTCCTGGCGGCCAACGCCGCCCAGGTCGAGCAATACCGCGCCAGCGACGAAGCCAAGCGCGGCAAGATGTTCGGCTTCTTCGTCGGCCAGGCCATGAAGGCCTCCAAGGGCAAGGCCAACCCCGGCCAGGTCAACCAGCTGCTCAAGCAGAAACTGGAAGGCTGACGGCGGTCGCACGGGGTAACGGAGCGGGGCTGACAGTCCCGCTCCGACCCCTTAAGCTGCTGCCGGTCGTTTTGCCAGGAGGCATCGAGATGCATCGGATCCACCGTGCCGGACTGCTGTCGCTGGTCCTGCTGTTCGCCGGTTGCGCCAGTCAGGAAAGCTTCCCGCCCACGCTGTCCTCCAGTGCTGCCCATGACTATCAGGACACCGGCATGGCGTCCTTCTACTCCAAGTGGCACGCCGGGCGCCGCACCGCCAGCGGCGAGAAATACGATCCCGGGGCCCTGACCGCGGCCCATCGCACCCTGCCCTTCGGCACCCGGGTCCAGGTCACCAACCTGGCCAATGGTCGCAGCGTGGTGGTGCGCATCAACGATCGAGGGCCGACGGTCCGCCGCCGGCTGATCGACCTGTCGCGCAGTGCGGCCGATCGTCTCGACATGGTGGCCGACGGGACCTCCCGGGTCAGCATCCGCAGCCTCGACTGATAGGGGCGCTAGCCCTGACAGGCCGGGGCAAAGGCCCACAGCAGCCGTGGCGGCGCCGCGGCGAGCTGTCGGGCGATGGAGGCATAGCGCGGATCGAGCAGACTGGCCGACCAGTACAGGTTTCTGGCGTTCTGCGGATCCCAGCGCCCCGCATAGCCGGGCAGACCGGCCTCGGCGCGTTGCACATCGAAATGTACTGTCGTCTTGCGGAATTCCTCATGACTGCGCTGGCCTTGCGCATAGGGCAGCAGCCAGTCGAGCGCCCTGGCCAGGGTCTGACCGTCTCGACCCGGCAAGTGCAACCAGTCCTCGCCGCGCCCCTGGGCCACCGCCGCCGCCAGCACCAGGGGTTCGAGGTCGTAGACGACATAGTGCAAGGCATCGCGCTCGCCGAAGTCCAGCACCTCGCCATCGGGCTTGAGATTGACCGACAGCTGCGCCACGAAGGCCGCCCGCGCCCGGGCGAACAGCGCCGGGTCATCCAGGGCACCCGCCGCCAGGGTCGCCAGCTTGATCCTGTGACTCTGCCAGTTGTTGCTCCAGACGCCACGGGCATCCCCACGATGCGCTTCCATCTGCTGCAGATAGCCCTCGGCCAGGGTCTCGATGAACGCGCGGGTGCGCTGGGCCGTGGCCAGGGGCAGGTCCGCCGCGGTCAGCCGATAGGCGAGGATGAGACCGCCCAGGTTGGTTTCGTCGATGGGCTGGAAGCTGGGCCGATACCCTGGCAGCCAGGCATCGAGATAGTGGGCCAGACGTGCCAGGGCCGCGGCATCGCGACTGTCCCGCCAGGCCAGCGCCAGATCGAGCATGTAGCCGAAGTCGCGCACCGCCGCGGCGGATTGATCGTGGATGCCGGTGTGCGGCAGGGTCCCCGCGGTATGGATCACCGGCAGCGCCTGGGGCTCCGGCGCCGGAGGCCGGCTGACCGCCAGTGCCAGCGCCGCGGCCGAGGGTGGCGTCGCGGCCAGGCAGGTCGAATGCCCGGGTGCTGCGGCCAGGGCGAGATACAGCAAGGCAGTGCTCATGGCGGGAATCCCCTGGCTAGCGGTGGCACGACTGGGCTGGTATCCCCCCAACCTGGCATCCGCGCCTTAGCAACGCCTTAAGTCAGCCGCCCAGGGTAGCCCTCTGACGCTGGCGTCCTGCCAACCGCCAGGAAAACCAGCCAAAAAAAGCCCGCGACCAAGCGACTGGCCGCGGGTTGTGCAACGGGGGGAGAGGCGCCGGAGCCCCTCTCGAAAAGCGGATCTTACTGGGGACCGAGCTTGTCCATCAGGGCGGCGAGCTTTTCGTACTCGTCCTGCTTGAGATCCGTCAGCGGGGTGCGCACGGGGCCGGCGTCGTAGCCGGCGATGCGGGCGCCCGCCTTGACGATGCTGACGGCGTAGCCGGCGCAACGGTTGCGGATTTCCAGGTACGGCAGGAAGAAGTCGTCGATCAGCTTGCCGACCGCCTGGTGATCGTCACGGGCGATGGCTTCGTAGAACTGCACGGCGGTCTTGGGGATGAAGTTGAACACGGCCGAGGAATAGACCGGCACGCCCAGCGCCTTGTAGGCGGCGGCATAGACTTCCGCGGTGGGCAGGCCACCCAGATAGCTGAAGCGATCGCCCAGGCGGCGGCGAATGGCGACCATAAGTTCGATGTCACCCAGGCCGTCCTTGTAGCCGATCAGGTTCGGGCAGCGCTCGGCCAGTTGCTCCAGGTGATGGGGCTGCAGGCGGCAGACGTTGCGGTTGTAGACCACCACGCCGATCTTGACCGACTTGCAGACGGCTTCGACATGGGCGGCCACGCCGTCCTGGCTGGCTTCGGTCAGGTAGTGCGGCAGCAGCAGCAGACCCTTGGCGCCCAGCCGTTCGGCCTCCTGGGCATAGGCGATGGCCTGGCGGGTGGAGCCACCGACACCGGCGAGGATCGGCACACTGCCCTGGCAGGTGTCCACCGCGGTCTTGATGATGCCGCTGTATTCGCTGGCTTCCAGCGAGAAGAATTCACCGGTGCCACCAGCGGCGAACAGTGCGGTCGCACCGTAGGGGGCCAGCCACTCCAGGCGCTTGGCATAGGTGTCGGGGCGGAAGTCGCCGTTGGCATCGAAGTCGGTCAGCGGAAAGGACAGCAGACCGGAAGAGAGGACGTGTTTGAGTTCTTGTGGAGTCATCTTGAGTGCCTCGGCATAGGTTGGACTGGGGTGCGGCAGGTCCGCTACCCGTTGTAAGTCATCGTACAACCTCCTTTGTGGAAGGGGCAAGCCCCAACCAGAAAAATGCCTATCGCGACGTCAAAGCCCTGCTTCAGACCTCTTCCGCCTGGCGTTCCATCTCTTCATGGGCGCGTCTGAGCCGCTCGCGACTGTTGCTCAGGTGCAGGCGCATGGCCGAACGAGCCGCCTCGAGGTTGCCGTCTTCGATGGCCTGGACAATGGCTTCGTGCTCGGCATCCAGCCGCTTCTGATAGAGCTGCTGGTCGTCGTGGGCGAGATAGGCGGAATTGAGCCGGGTGCGCGGAATCAGCACCGTGCCCAGGTAGCTCATGATGTCGCTGAAATAGCGATTGCCGGTGGAACTGGCGATCAGCAGGTGCAATTCCAGATCCGCGCTCACCGCGCGATCGGGCTGCTCGACGCCGGTGCGCATGGCTTCCAGCAGCGCCCACATGGCCTGCAGTTGCTCGGCCGAGCGGCGCTGGGCGGCCAGGCCGGCGGCCTCGACTTCCAGGCTGATGCGCAATTCGAGCATCGCCAGGACGTCCTTGAGGGTGGTGATGGTGGCCGGATCGATCGGCAATGGCGACTCGGGGCGCCGCTCCAGCACGAAGGTGCCGATGCCGTGGCGCGTTTCCACGTAACCCCCGGCCTGCAGCCGGGAAATGGCCTCGCGCACCACGGTGCGACTCACGCCCTGGGCCTGCATGATGGCCGACTCGGTGGGGAGCTTGTCGCCAGGCTGGAATTGGCCGTCGCCGATCTGCTGAATAAGCACTCCGACGACCTCTTCTGCCAGGCTGCGGGGTCTTTTTCGGGGGCGGGATACGGTAGCTGCTGACATGGATTCTCGTACCGATTGAAGGGACTCTGGAATCATAGCACTCCCCTTCCCGAAAACGCCCGATTTAGACCGCTTAGTCCATCTCAGCGACCCTCGCCAACCGCTCTAGGACGCAGTTCTTGGCCCTCCAGCAGCAGGTGGCGGCGATGGTAGGCGCGCAGGCTCGGACGATGGCCGACACTGACCAGGGTGAGACCCGGATTTTCCGCCAGCAGACGCTCATAGAGCGCACGCTCGTCCGCTTCGCTGAGCGCCGAGCTGGCTTCGTCGAGAAACAGCCAGTCGGGGGCGTAGAGCAGCGCCCGCGCCAGGGCTACCCGCTGCTGCTCGCCGGGCGACAGGGTGCGTTCCCAGTGGCGGGCTTCATCCAGGTGCTCGCGCAGGTGATCGAGACGGCACTGCTGCAGCACCTCGGCCAGCCGCTCGTTGGAATAGGCATCCGCCGGCTGCGGATAGGCCAGGGCTTCGCGCAGGGTGCCGATGGGCAGATAGGGTTGTTGCGGCAGGAACAGCTGACGCCCCGGCGGGACGCCGATCCCGCCCTGCCCTTGCCGCCAGAGTCCGGCCAGGGCCCGCAGCAGGGTGCTCTTGCCACTGCCCGAGGCGCCTTCGATCAGCAGGTGTTCGCCACGGGCGATACGCAGATCGGTGGGATGCAGCAGCAACCGGCCGGCGGCACCCAGGGAAAGACCTTCCAGGACCAGGTCGCTGCTACTGGCATGGGGCACCAGGATGTCGGTCTCCTGGCTGAATTCGGCCATGGTCTCGCGAAAGGTCAGCAGACGATCGGAAACGGCGCGCCAGCCGGCCAGGCTGACGTAGGCGTCGACGAACCAGCTGAGACTTTCCTGGACATTGCCGAAGGCCGAGTTGATCTGCATCAGATCGCCCAGCTGGATCTTGCCGGAGAAATAGCGCGGCGCCGCCAGGACGAAGCCGGCGATGATGGCGATCTGGCTGTAGCCAGCGGTAAAGAAGGTCAGCCGCTTGGTGTAGTTCATCACCAGGTGGTAGTTGCCCCAGACGTAGCCGAAGCGATCCAGCAGACGGCGGTGCTCGTTGGCCTCACCGCGGAACAGCGCCACGCTCTCGGCCTTCTCGCGGACGCGGATAAGGCCGAAGCGCAGGTCGGCTTCATAGCGTTGCTGCTGGTTGTAGAGACCGATCAGCCGACGGCCGATCAGATGGGTCAGCCAGGTGCCGACGGTGGCGTAGATCAGGGCCGCCCAGAACATGTAGGCCGGGATGGTGATGCCGAACAGGGTGATGTCGCCGGAGATGCCGAACAGGATGACGCTGAAGGACACCAGGCTGACCACGGTGCGGATGAAGCCCAGCCCGAGGCTCAGGGTGGTTTCGGCGAAGTCGCGGATGTCTTCGGTGAGGCGCTGGTCGGGGTTGTCGGCGCCGCCTTCGCGTTCCAGCTGGTAGTAGTTGCGGTCGGACAGCCAGAGGCCGAAGTGCTTTTCGGTCAGCCAGCGCCGCCAGTTGATGGTCAGCGCCTGAGTGAGGTAAAGCCGGTACACGGCCAGCAGGATGGCGGTGGCGGCCAGCCCGCAGAAATACAGCATCAGCCGGATGAAGGCGGCCAGATCGCGATTCTGCAGGGCGTCGTAGAAGTAGCGATACCAGGTGTTCAGGGCCACCGACAGGCCGACCCCGGCCAGCGACAGGGCGATGACCACGGACAGCAGGAGCCAGGCCTTGCCTTTCTCTTCACTGCGCCAGTAGGGGGTGATCAAAGCCCAGACGCGGGCCAGGAAATGCCCACGGGAAGCCCCGTAGACGGAGGGCACGGGTACGGCGGATTCGGACATGCTCGGACTCTCAAGGACTGCTCAACGAGACGCCTGCACAGCCTATGCCGGAAAGCCTGAACGAATTCTGACTGAAACAATGTAACAGTTTGTCGCCCACGGAGATCGTGGGCGATGCCAGCTTCAGCGACGCACCGGACGCTTCTGCAGCTTGCGCTGCAGGGTACGGCGGTGCATGCCCAGCGCCCGCGCGGTCGCCGAGATGTTGCCTTCGTGTTCGGACAGTACCCGCTGGATGTGCTCCCACTGCAGGCGATCCACCGACATGGGATTGTCCGGCACCAGGGTGTCGAGATCGGCGTGCTGGGCGAGCAGACCGGCCAGGACGTCGTCGGCATCCGCCGGCTTGCACAGGTAGTTGGTGGCGCCGCGCTTGATGGCCTCCACGGCGGTGGCGATGCTGGAATAGCCGGTGAGGATCACCACGCGCATCTCCGGGTGCAGCTCCAGCAGCTGGGGCAGCAGTACCAGCCCCGAGTCCCCTTCCATCTTGAGGTCGAGCACGGCGTAGTCCGGCAGGTCTTCCTTGGCCAGTTGCAGGCCTTCCTCGGCGCTGTCGGCGATGGACACGCGCAGGCCGCGGCGGTCCATGGCGCGGGCCATCACCCGGGTAAAGGTGGGATCGTCGTCGACCAGCAGGATGTGGGGCTGGTCGTCGAAACCGCTGTTGAGGTCGTCAGTCATAGAATTCTCCAGGCATTCACGCCAGGGCGTAGTGCCGCGGCAGGCGCAATTCGGTCAGGGTGCCGCCTTCTTCGTGATTGTAGAGCTTCACCGTGCCGCCGGCGCGGGTGACGCTGGCCTGGCTGAGAAACAGGCCCAGTCCGAAGCCCTTGCCCTTGGTGGTGAAGAAGGGCTTGCCGAGCTGTTCGGCGATGGCCAGGGGTACGCCGGCACCGTGATCGCGGATCGACAGGCACAGCTCGCGCGCATCCCAGTGCAGACGGATGGCCAGGTTTTCCGGGCAGGCATCGGCGGCATTGTTGAGTAGATTCAGCAGTGCCTGGGTAAGTTCGACCGGCGGCGTCAGGCGCGGTGGCGTGCCCAGACTGACCACCTCGAAGCTGTAGGTGGCTTCCGGTCGCATCAGGTGCCAGCGATCCATGGTCGCCTCCAGCCACTCCACGGCGGTCTGCTCCTGCACCGTCTGGCGGCGGTCCGCCTCGGCCGCGCGCACCAGTTGCTGCAGGGTCTGCTTGCACTGGCCGACCTGGGCCTGCAACAGCGCCAGGTCCTCGCTCAGGGTCGGCTGACCGGCGTACTCCTGCTGCAGCTCCTTGAGCAACACGCTCATGGTGGACAGCGGCGTGCTCAGCTCGTGGGCCGCGCCGGCGGCCTGGGTGGCCACGGCCAGCAGCTGCTGATCGCGCATGGCCTGTTCGCGGCGCTGGGCCTGCAGGCTCTCCTGCTCGCGCAGGGCGGTGGCCATGCGCGCGACGAACAGGGTGATGACCGCGGCGGACAGGGCGAAGCTCAGCCACATGCCGTAGCTGAGCACCGCGCCGTCGTTGGCCACCAGCAGGTGCAGCGGCTCGTAGGACAGCAGCATCAGCGAGAAGACCGCCAGGGTCAGGGCCGCCAGGACCAGGGTATAGAGCCAGGGCAGCGTGGCCGCGGCGATGGTCAGGGGCACCAGGTAATAGGAGGCGAAGGGGTTGGTCGGACCGCCGGCGAAATACAGCAGGGCACTGTGGATGGCCAGGTCGCAGCCCAGATGGGCGGCGTATTCCTGCTCGGTGACCGGCCAGGGGCGGGTCAGCCGCAGGGCGGCGAACAGGCAGAGTACGGCCGAGACGCCCAGGGTGATGGCCAGGGCCGTCCAGGGCAGCTGGACGATGCCCGACAGCCGGGCGATGCCCACCGAGCCGGCCTGCGCGGCCAGCACCAGCACGCGGATGATGACCAGGCGCCCGAGATTCTGGCGATTGGCGGACAACCATTGAACAGGCAAGGAGAACATGCGAGGTTCCAGGCGCAAGAAACGATCGAGACGACAGCCCCGCGGGGCTGCCGGTCAGAGCAGACTTGGCATTATAGCGATGGGTATCCGCCCGCAGCCGCCGACGCGGCAAAGCGACGCACCATCCGCCAGGTCCGCGGTCACACCGCTTTCGGACTGCCAATCAGGAGAACACCATGACCTTTCCCCTACGCCCGCTCGTGCTGGGCGCCGCGCTGTTCAGCACCCTGCTCGCCACCGGCGTCCAGGCCGATGAGCCGCGCTACAACCAGATCAGCCTGAGGGCCGAGGTCAGCCGCGAGGTCCCGCGCGACCGCATGCAGGTCATGCTCTACACCGAAAGCCAGGGCCAGGATCCGGCGGCCCTGGCCAGCGACACCACCAAGACCCTAAACGCCGCCCTGGAGCAGGCGCGCAAGGTCAAGGGGGTGGACGTTTCCCTGGGCAATCGCAACACCTATCCGGTCTATGAAGACCAGGGCCGCGCCATCAACGCCTGGCGCGAGCGCGGTGAACTGCGCCTGGAAAGCGCCGACTTCGCCGCCCTGTCCAAGCTGACCGGCGAACTGCTGGGCAGCCTGAAGATGGGCAACCTGCAATTCACCATCGCCGATGGCACCCGCAAGCAGCAGGAGGATGCCCTGTTCAAGAACGCCGTGGCCGCCTTCAAGGCGCGCGCCCAGCTGGCCACCGAAGCCCTGGGTGGCTCGGGCTATCGCATCGTCAGCCTGGACCTGGGTACCAGCGGCGTACCCCAGCCGCTGCCGATGCTGCGCATGTCGGCGATGAAGGCCGCCAGCGATGCCGTGACCCCGGATGTCGCCCCCGGCACCACCACCGTCGAAGTGACCGCGGGCGGTACCATCGAAGTACAGATGCCCTGATCTAGTGCAGAAAAGTAACAACGCTGTTCCGGTGCGCACTTTTGGTGCGCACCGGGTTCCTGCCGCGACACCTTGTCTTACATCTTTGCGACATCTGTTTTGTGTTTGGGTCGCCTGGGGTCAATAGCTCGCCTGAGCTATGGACATGGGCACAGGCTGTGCATGTGGGCTCATCTGTCCACAAGACATCGGCATTCTGTTTCGCAACGCCACATCGTGTTGCGCCGTCCCCGACATGAGGTCTCCATGCACAAGAACGTACTCGCTGCCCTCTTCGCTTCCGGTCTGCTGGCCGGCGCACCCCTGGCCCAGGCGACCAACCTGGTGTTCTGCTCCGAAGGCAGCCCGGCCGGCTTCGATCCGGCGCAATACACCACCGGCACCGACTTCGATGCGTCGGCGGAAACCATCTTCAACAAGCTGACCCAGTTCGAGCGCGGCGGTACCCAGGTCAAGCCGGGACTGGCAGAAAGCTGGGACATCAGCGAAGACGGCAAGGTCTACACCTTCCACCTGCGCAAGGGCGTGAAATTCCACACCACGGACTACTTCAAGCCGACCCGCGAATTCAATGCCGATGACGTCCTGTTCACCTTCCAGCGCATGCTGGACAAGAACAATCCGTTCCGGAAGGCCTACCCCACCGAATTCCCCTACTTCACCGACATGGGCCTCGACCAGAACATCGCCAAGGTGGAAAAGGTCGACGACTACACGGTGCGCATGACCCTCAACGAAGTGGACGCCGCCTTCCTGCAGAATCTGGCGATGCCCTTCCCGTCGATCCAGTCGGCCGAATACGCCGACAAGCTGCTCAAGGCCGGCAAGGCGGCCGAGATCAACCAGAAGCCGATCGGCACCGGTCCCTTCGTCTTCAGCCGCTACCAGAAGGATGCGGTGATCCGCTACAAGGCCAACCCGGACTACTGGAAGCCCGAGGACGTCAAGCTCGACAACCTGATCTTCGCCATCACCCCCGATGCCGCCACCCGCCTGCAGAAGCTCAAGGCCAACGAATGCCAGGTGAGCGGCTATGCGCGTCCGGCGGACCTGGTGGAGATGAAGCAGGATCCGCAGCTCAAGGTGCTGCAGCAGCCGGGCTTCAACGTCGGCTTCCTCGCCTACAACGTCCAGCATCCACCGCTGGACAAGCCCGAGGTGCGGCGTGCCCTGGACATGGCCATCAACAAGCAGGCCATCGTCGACACCGTGTTCCAGGGCGCCGGCCAGGTCGCGCAGAACGTGATCCCGCCGAACCAATGGTCCTACGACAAGAACATCAAGGGCGCGCCCTACGACCCGGAAAAGGCCAAGGCCCTGCTCAAGCAGGCGGGGATCAAGGACGGCACCGAGATCGCGCTCTGGGCCATGACGGTGCAGCGCGCCTCCAACCCCAACGCCCGCCAGTCGGCGCAGATGATCCAGCAGGATTGGGCCAAGGTCGGCATCAAGGCCAAGATCGTCAGCTACGAATGGGGTGAGTACATCAAGAGAGCCAAGGCTGGCGAACACGATGTGCTGACCTATGGCTGGACCGGCGACAACGGCGATCCCGACAACTGGCTGGGCGTGCTCTATGGCTGCAGCGCCATCGGCGGCAGCAACTATGCGCGCTGGTGCGACAAGAGCTACGACGCCCTCATCCAGAAGGCCAAGACCAGCAACGATCGCGCCGAACGCACCCGTCTCTACGAGCAGGCGCAACAGATCATTCGCCAGCAGCTGCCGGTGAGCCCCATGGCCCACTCGGTGGTGTCCCAGCCCATGCGCAAAGAAGTGCAGGGCTTCAAGATCAACCCCTTCGGCGTCACCGGTTTCTATGGCGTAAGCCTCGACCGCTGACCCTGTCCGGCCCGCCTCGCGGGCCTTCACGAGGAGCCTTCCGTGTCCAAACCGCTATTCTCGCTGTCTCTCGCCGCCCTCCTCTGCCTGACGGCCAATGCCGCCCTGGCACGCCCCCTGGTGGTCTGCACCGAGGCCAATCCGGAAGGCTTCGATCCGGGTCGCTACACTTCCGGCTATACCTTCAACGCCTCGGCCACCCCGCTGTACAACCGCCTGGTGGAATTCAAGCAGGGCACCGCCGAGCTGGAGCCGGGCCTGGCGGAAAGCTGGGAGGTCTCCCCGGATGGCCTGCAGTACACCTTCACCCTGCGCCAGGGGGTAAAATTCCACACCACCGACTACTTCAAGCCCACGCGCGATTTCAACGCCGACGACGTGGTGTTCAGCTTCGAGCGCATGCTCGACAAGAACAATCCCTGGTACAACCTCTCCCCGAGCGGCTATCCCTATGCCGCCGCCATGGAGATGGGCACCCTGATCAAGTCCATCGACAAGGTGGACGACAGCCACGTGCGCTTCACCCTCAACCAGCCCGAGGCGCCCTTCCTCGCCGACCTGGCCATGGCCTTCGGCTCGATCCTGTCCAAGGAATACGCCGACAGCCTGCTGGCCAGCAAGAAGACCGACGACATCAACCAGAAGCCCATCGGCACCGGTCCCTTCGTCTTCCAGCGCTATGCCAAGGATTCCAACACCCGCTACAAGGTCAATCCGGACTACTTCGGCAAGAAGCCGCAGATGGACGGCCTGGTGCTGGCGGTGACCCTGGATCCCAATGTGCGCATCCAGCGGGTGCGCAACAACGAGTGCCAGATCGGCCTGACGGTCAAGCCGCAGGACGTGCCGATGCTCAAGCAGGACAAGAGCCTCAAGCTGGCCCAGGTGGAAAGCCAGACCACCTCCTACCTGGCGCTGAACACCAAGCACAAGGCGCTGAGCGACGTGCGGGTGCGCCAGGCCATCGCCATGGCCTTCGATCAGCAGAACTACCTGAAGACGGTGTTCGGCGAAGGCGGCGCCAAGGCGGCGATCAATCCCTATCCCTCTTCGCTGCTGGGCTACGCCAAGGACATCAAGCCCTGGCCCCATGACGTGGAGAAGGCCAAGGCGCTGCTCAAGGAAGCCGGCTATCCCGATGGCTTCACCCTCAAGTACTACATCAGCACCGGCACCGGCCCGGGCGGCAGTCCGGCGCTGGTGGCCCAGCTGATCCAGGGCGACCTCGCCAAGATCGGCATCAAGGCCGAGATCACCCAGTTCGAGTGGGGCGAATTCGTCAAGCGCACCAAGGCCGGCGAGCACGACCTGATGATGATGAGCTGGACCGGCGACAACGGGGACCCGGACAACTTCCTCACCAACAACCTGAGCTGCGCCGCGGTGCAGGGCGGCGAGAACCGCGCCTTCTGGTGCGACAAGGCCTTCAACGACGCCATCGAAAAGGCCAAGCGCATCAACGACCCGGCCCAGCGTACCGCCCTCTACGAACAGGCCCAGCAGATCTTCCACCAGCAGATGCCCTGGATTCCGCTGGCGCATCCGCTGTTCACCGACGTCCTGCAACCCAAGGTGCAGGGCTATGTGCAGAGTCCGCTGGGGGTCTACGACTTCTCCACGGTGACCCTCGACTGATCGGCACCTGATGCCGTAAGCGACCGGGCCCGGGCGGCCCGCCCCTCGACCTTTCCCGCCTCGCGCCGTGTTTCGGCGCGACGGGTTCGGTCGTGCCGGAAACGCCCAAAAAAACAGAAAAACGACCGCTTTGGAGCACAACCGATGACCAACGTCCACCGTGGAGGCCTCGCCCTCTCGCTACTCACCTTGGCCCTGACCGCCCACGCCCAGTCCCCGGCGCCGGAAGATCCCAGCTACGCCAACGAGGTCCAGACCCTGCCCAACGTGCAGAAGCCGGTGAAGGGCCAGGAAGGCGCCAAGGGCTTCTTCGCCGACGACAGCCTGACCCTGGCCACGCGCAACTTCTTCGCCCGCGAGACCAGCTCCGATCCGATCTTCAGCTACACCAAGAACGGTACCCGGGTGCGCACCCACTCGCGCAATACCTGGGTCCAGGCCACGGCGCTCAAGTACAGCTCCGGCTACACCCAGGGCCCGGTGGGTTTTGGCATCGACGTGGCGGGCTATCAGGCCACCAACCTGGAGCGGGGCAAGGGTCAGATCGGTGGCGGCGGCAACCGCACCCTGGCCAACGCCGAGGGCGAGGGCCATGCCGAGTGGTCCAAGCTGGGC
This sequence comes from Pseudomonas oryzihabitans NBRC 102199, assembly GCF_000730625.1. Taxonomy (GTDB): domain Bacteria; phylum Pseudomonadota; class Gammaproteobacteria; order Pseudomonadales; family Pseudomonadaceae; genus Chryseomonas; species Chryseomonas oryzihabitans. The sequence continues at coordinate 441,401 of NZ_BBIT01000009.1, forward strand.
ATCGCCGACGCGCGCTTCCGCGTCTCCAACACCGAGCTCAAGATCGGTCGTTTCATGCTCGACACCCCGGTGATCAGCTACAACGACAACCGGCCCTTCCCCTCCGGTTTCGACGGCTTCGCCCTGACCAGCGACGAATGGGACAACCTCTCGCTGCAGGGTGGCAGCTTCACCCGCGTCAGCCCGCGGACCGGTGCCGGCGACGAGAAGTGGACCACCGAGTACGGCACCCGCGAGGTCACCGCCGACCGCCTGAGCTTTCTCGGTGGCAACTACAAGCTGCCCCAGGGCTGGGAAGTCAGCGTCTACGGCGCCAACTTCGAAGACGTCTGGAACCAGTACTTCCTGAGCGTGACCCAGGCCGGCGGCTCGCTCGACACCTTTGCCTGGAAGGCGGTGGCCAACGCCTATCGCACCGTCGACGCCGGCAGCGCCAAGGCCGGCGACATCGACAACACCGCCTGGAGCCTGGCGTTCACCGGCAGCCACCAGGCCCACAGCCTGACCCTGGCCTACCAGCAGATCGACGGCAACGAGTACTTCGACTACGCCCACGAGACCGCGGCCATCTACCTGGCCAACTCCCTGGTCTCGGACTACAACGGCCCCAACGAGAAGTCGCTGCAGATCCGCTACGAAACCGATTGGAGCTACTTCGGCGTGCCCGGCCTGAGCACCGGCGTCTGGTACGCCAAGGGTTGGGACATCGACGGCACCCACTACGACGCCGGCGCCGGCAAGTACGCCAACTATGCCGAGGTCCTGCAGCAGGATGGCGAGAAGCACCACGAGATCGGCCTGGTCACCACCTACAAGGTGCAGCAGGGCACGCTCAAGGACAGTCGCTTCCGCCTGCTGCTGACCGATCACCGCGCCAGCCAGAACCAGGTCGACGGCAACGTCAAGGAGCTGCGCCTGGTCTCCACCCTGCCGTTCAACCTGCTGTGATGACGAAACCCGGCGGATTTCGTGCAGCGCCCGGCATCTCGCCGGGATCGCGTCGCGAACACCGGCGAAGCCCTGGCCATGTCGAGGATATCGACGGCCGTGGCAACGTGGTAGTCTGCCGGGTTTGGAGCGCTGGCCCAGAGCGCTCTTCGAACCTATTCGTAGGACCGAACGAGGCTGCCGCTGGCAGGCCGCGTTCGTCGCGGACCAGGACGGTCCGCGCAGGGATGAATCCGGACCCACAAGGTCTGAGAGTCAGATCAAAAGCCTGCGGGCTTTTGAGCGGGCTTTCACTTAAAAACGCGGCCGGGCACGTACTCGCGCCGTCTTGATCAGCCTCAAGAGGAGATACCCCCTCCGATGCTCGCCTTCATCGCCCGTCGCTTCGGGCTGCTGATACCGACGTTCTTTGGCGTCACCCTGCTGACCTTCGCCCTGATCCGCCTCATCCCCGGCGATCCGGTGGAAGTCATGATGGGCGAACGCCGCGTCGATCCGCAGATGCACGCCGAAGCCATGCACCGCCTGGGCCTCGACAAGCCCCTGTACCAGCAGTATTTCGACTACATCGGCAATCTCGCCCAGGGCAACCTCGGCGAATCCCTGCGCAGCCGCGTCGGGGTCTGGGACGAATTCCTGACCCTGTTCCCGGCCACCCTGGAACTCTCGGTGGCGGCCATGCTGTTCGCCACGGTGTTCGGCGTGCTGGCCGGCATCATCGCCGCCCTCAGGCGCGGCTCCACGGTGGACCACGGGGTGATGGGCGTGGCCCTGACCGGCTACTCCATGCCGATCTTCTGGTGGGGCCTGCTGCTGATCATGCTGTTCTCGGTGCAGCTCGGCTGGACCCCGGTCTCCGGTCGTCTGGACCTGCTCTACGACATCCCGCCGCGCACCGGCTTCATGCTCATCGACACCCTGCTCTCCGACGAGCCCGGCGCCTTCGTCGATGCCCTCAAGCACCTGATCCTGCCGGCCATCGTGGTGGGCACCATTCCCCTGGCGGTGATCGCGCGCATGACCCGCTCGGCCATGCTCGAAGTGCTGCGCGAGGACTATGTGCGCACCGCTCGCGCCAAGGGCCTGTCGCCCAAGCGGGTGGTCTTCGTCCACGCCCTGCGCAACGCCCTGATCCCGGTGCTGACCGTGCTCGGCCTGCAGGTCGGTAGCCTGCTCTCCGGCGCGGTGCTCACCGAAACCATCTTTTCCTGGCCCGGCATCGGCAAGTGGCTGATCGAGGCCATCGGCGCCCGGGACTACCCGGTGGTGCAGAACGGCATCCTGCTGATCGCCACCCTGGTCATCCTGGTCAATTTCGTCGTGGACATCCTCTACGGCCTGGTCAATCCGCGCATCCGCCACCAGCGTTGATGCGCCCAAACGGACAGAGCCTATGACAACGGTAAACACCCCGGCCGCTCAAGACCCGAGCGCCCTCTACCCCTCCCCCTTCAAGGAGTTCTGGCACGCCTTCGCCCGCAACAAGGGCGCCCTTGGCGGGCTGATCTTCATGGTCATCGTGGTGTTCTGCGCGCTCTTCGCGCCCTGGGTCGCCCCCCATGCGCCCAGCGAGCAATTCCGCGACTTCATGCTCACCCCGCCACTATGGCTGGATGGCGGCAACAGCCAGTTCCCGCTGGGCACCGACGAGCTGGGGCGTGACCTGCTCAGCCGACTGATCCACGGCGCCCGGCTGTCGCTGCTGATCGGCCTGGCCTCGGTGGTCTTCTCGCTGATCCCCGGCATCCTGCTCGGCCTGGTCGCCGGCTTCTCGCCCAATCGCGCCGGTCCGGTGATCATGCGCCTGATGGACATCATGCTGGCGCTGCCCTCGCTGCTGCTGGCCGTGGCCATCGTCGCCATCCTCGGCCCAGGCCTGATCAACACCGTGGTGGCCATCGCCATCGTCTCGCTGCCGTCCTATGTGCGCCTGACCCGCGCCGCGGTGATGGGCGAACTGCACCGCGACTACGTCACCGCCTCGCGGCTGGCCGGCGCCGGCACCCTGCGGCTGATGTTCGTCAGCGTGCTGCCCAACTGCATGGCGCCGCTGATCGTCCAGGCCACCCTGAGCTTTTCCTCGGCGATCCTCGATGCCGCCGCCCTGGGCTTCCTCGGCCTCGGCGTGCAGCCGCCCACTCCCGAGTGGGGCACCATGCTGGCCTCGGCCCGTGACTACATCGAGCGCGCCTGGTGGGTGGTGACCCTGCCGGGTCTCGCCATCCTCTTCACCGTGCTGGCCATCAACCTGATGGGCGACGGCCTGCGCGATGCCCTCGATCCGCGTCTGAAGGTGCAGTCATGAGCCTCCTCGAAATCCAGAACCTCTCGGTGCGCTTCGGCGGCGCCGACGCCCCGCCGGTGGTGGAAGGCCTCGATCTCACGGTGGATCAGGGCGAAATCGTCGCCATCGTCGGCGAATCCGGCTCCGGCAAGTCGGTGACCATGATGGCCGTGATGGGCCTGATCGATCACCCCGGCCGCATCACCGCCGACCGCCTGGCCTTCGACGGCCAGGACCTGCTCAGCCTCAAGGGTCGCCGCCGGCGCCACCTGATCGGCAAGGAGCTGTCGATGGTCTTCCAGGACCCGATGACGGCGCTCAACCCCAGCTACACCGTGGGCTTCCAGCTGGAAGAGGTGATCCGCCAGCATCTGGGCCTCAAGGGTCGCGCCGCTCGCCAGCGCGCCCTGGAATTGCTGGAAAAGGTCGAGATCCCGGCCGCGGCCAGCCGTCTCGGCGCCTATCCGCACCAGCTGTCCGGGGGCATGAGCCAGCGCGTCGCCATCGCCATGGCCATCGCCGCCGAGCCGCGTCTGCTGATCGCCGACGAACCCACCACCGCCCTGGACGTGACCATCCAGGCGCAGATCATGGAGCTCTTGGTCAATCTGCAGCGCGACGAGGGCATGGGCCTGATCCTCATCACCCACGACCTCGCCGTGGTGGCCGAGACCGCCCAGCGCGTGGTGGTGATGTACGCCGGCCAGGCGGTGGAGAAAGGCGTGGTGCCGACGCTGTTCGACGCCCCCGCCCACCCCTATACCGAAGCCCTGCTGGCGGCCATTCCCGAGCACAGCCAGACGGACCGCCTGCACACCCTGCCCGGTATCGTCCCCGGTCGCTATGACCGGCCGGCCGGCTGCCTGCTCAGTCCGCGCTGCCCCTATGTGCAGCCACGCTGCCAGGAGCGTCCGGCGCTGGAGCCCTATGACCGCGGCGCGGTGCGCTGCTTCTTCCCGCGCAACGTCGCCCCGGGCGAAGCCCCCGAGGTGCTGCCCGAACATCAACGTCCCAGCCAGTTGCCGGAGGATCGCCATGGCGCCGTCTGAAGCCACCGTCCTCGCCCGCTCCACCACCCCGGAGCAGGCGCCCGAGCACCTCGTGCTCGAAGCCAAGGGCCTGACCCAGCACTATCAAATCTCCCGCGGGCTGTTCAAGGACAGCGCCACGGTCAAGGCGCTCAACGGCGTCTCCTTCGACCTCCAGGCCGGGCGCACCCTGGCCGTGGTGGGCGAGTCGGGCTGTGGCAAGTCCACCCTGGCCCGTGCCCTGACCCTGATCGAGCAGCCCACCGCCGGCAGCCTGGTCATCGGCGGCCAAGACGTGGCCCAGGCCGACGCCGCCCGCCGCAAGGAGCTGCGCCGCGAGGTGCAGATGGTGTTCCAGAATCCCTACGCCTCGCTCAATCCGCGGCGCAAGATCGGCGACCAGCTGGCCGAGCCGCTGCAGATCAACACCAGCCTGTCGCGCACCGAAAGGCGCGAGAAGGTGCAGGCGATGATGCAGCAGGTGGGCTTGCGGCCCGAGCACTACCAGCGCTATCCGCACATGTTCTCCGGCGGCCAGCGCCAGCGCATCGCCGTGGCCCGCGCCATGATGCTGCAGCCCAAGGTGCTGGTGGCGGACGAGCCGACCTCGGCGCTGGACGTGTCCATCCAGGCGCAGGTGCTCAACCTGTTCATGGATCTGCAACAGCAGTACCGCACGGCCTATGTGTTCATCTCCCACAACCTCTCGGTGGTGCGCCACATCGCCGACGAGGTGATGGTGATGTACCTGGGCTGCATCGTCGAAAAGACCAGTCGCGACCTGCTGTTCGAGCGGCCCCTGCATCCCTATACCCAGATGCTGCTGTCGGCCACCCCGAGTCTGCACCCGGATCCGAGCAAGCCGCGCATCCGCATCCAGGGCGAACTGCCTAATCCGCTGGATCCGCCACCTGGTTGCGTCTTCCACCGCCGCTGCCCCTATGCGACGGAAAAGTGCAAGACCGAGGTCCCGGCGCTGCGCAACGTGGAAGCCCGCCAGGTGGCCTGCCACTATGCGGAGAACTTTCTGTAGGCCAACGGCGCCGTTGGGCTTCGCTGGCGCTCAATCCAACCTACTCACTGACGCTGGTACGTAGCAGCAACTCTCTTATCGCGGCCATGGGCCGCTCCTACATGGTGATCAGAACCCGTAGGAGCGGCCCATGGCCGCGATAGAGCCGTTAAAGCCAGCAGCATCCTCGAACGCACCTGTAATCTTTGGGCTTCATCCCGCTGCCGGACTTCCCATGCATATCCGCCCCTTCCAGCCCGCCGACACCGAGGCCGTGATCAGCCTCTGGCAGGCTTGCGGTCTGACCCGTCCCTGGAACGATCCCTACCGTGACATCCAGCGCAAGCTCGCCGAGCAGCCCGAGTTGTTTTTGGTGGGCGAAGCGGACGGCGTGCTCATGGCCAGCGCCATGGTCGGCACCGATGGCCATCGCGGCTGGCTCTACTACCTGGCGGTGGCCCCCGCCCACCAGCGCCGCGGCCATGCCCGGCGACTGGTGGCGAGCGCCGAACAGCTGCTCACCGAGCGCGGCTGCCCCAAGCTGCAGCTGATGGTGCGCCGGGACAATGCGGCGATCCTCGGCTTCTATGCGGCCTTGGGTTATGTGGAGGCCGAGGTCGTCACCCTGGGCAAACGGCTGATCGCCGACGACTAGAGTGGAAGGCGGCGAAGCCCTGTCCGCTGCCGATACTCAATGCCCAGTGGAAAACGCTTCGCGGTTTTCCACGCTACGGACTGACAGCTGACTGCAGGGTGGGTAACGGCGCAGCCTTACCCACGCGCAGCCGAACCTGTTGTGGAAACCCTGGACGGTTTCCACCAGGTATAGCCGGTGTAGAGTGGACGGATCCTCTGAGGAGACGGGCTTCCGAATCCCCCTGCCGGCGAGGCCGTCAGGTCCCTGTCGCCTCCCTGTCAGGCTGCTGTCGGGTTGCCGTCGTGTCGGACAGAGGGGTCTGCGGCTAGGCTTTCCCTCGTCCCTCATCGCTGGAGAAACCGAGATGCAACTGCCCAACAGGATCAAGGAACACCGCCTGGCGCGAGCCTGGTCGCAAGAGCAGCTGGCCGAACTCGCGGGCATCAGCACCCGTACGGTGCAACGCCTCGAAAATGGCGAGCAGGCCAGTCTGGAGACGCTGAGCGCCCTGGCCGCCGTCCTGGAGATCAGGGTGAGCGATCTGACCGAGCAAACCTCCCAGGAAGCAGGATCCGCCGCAGACGAGCGGATCGCCAATGCTCGTGAACAGGTGGCCGCCGAGATCGGCTTCTATTGGCAGGTGCTGCGAGGCCTGGTCATCTGCATCTTTCTCTATGTGCTCAATCGGGAGACCTCGCCCGACAGCCACTGGTCCTGGTGGGTCGCCGCCATCTGGGGAGTTCTGCTGCTGGGCCGCGGCATCCAGACCTTCTTCCTGCGCGACCGAATCGCCCTCTGGCAGCACGCCCGGCTGCAAAAGCTGCTACGCAAGTAGCAAAGGCCGGCGATCGGCACCCACCTCCCGGCGGCCTCGGGCCATAGCGCGGCCATCCGGCCATCGGACTGCCGAGCCAGGTGGCGATCCTGGACTTCAACAGGCTCAGCGCCAACCCACGAGCGTGCGACCCGCTGCCGTAGGTTGGGCTGAGACGGCTTCATCGTCGAAGCCCAACATCCCAGACCTTTTCCTTGCTGTCGGGCTTCGCTGGGCTAAACCCAACCTGCGTTTAGCGTGGCAGCAGCCCCACCAACGGCCCCGGATGCTTGCGGACCTCGGCGTAGGGCACCAGGGTGCCGCCGGGTTCGTCGCAGTTGCGGGCGGCGCGGAAGAAGGTCGGACCGAGGTAGAGACCCTTGGGCGTCAGGTACCAGGGCGCGAATTGCCAGACGTCGGCGCTGCGATAATCGCAGCCGTCGCCATCGGCCGGCGCCTGCATCAGCTCTGGATACAGGCGGGTGAACAGCCCGATCACCCAGGGCGCCAGGGTCTGTTCCCGATAGTCCGCCAGGGCCTGGGAATAACGATCCTCCGGCTGCGGGCGGATCGGCTGGCCGTGACCCAGCCAAAGAACGTCTTCCAGCGCCAGCTCCTGGCCGGTCTGGAGATCCAGGGTCAGGGGCGCGCTGCCGAAATCCGGGTGGGCCGCGCCGCTGCAGCTGTACTGGCTGAACAGATTGACGCTGAGCACCCGCTCGGTGAGCAACTGCGGGGTCACCTGCAGGCTGTGCTCGCCGTCAGGACCGATGCAGCTCAGATGAGCGTCCACCTCCGCCCAGAGGCGGTCGCGCAGCACGGCATTGGCCGCCTCGCTGGCGCCCTCCACGGTAAACAGCTGCATGCCCGAGACCGGCTCGCGCCATCCGCGCAGCTCACGCCCCATGAAGGTCTGGCGCTCGCCCGGTTCCAGCTGGAGTCCCTGCAGACGGCGATATTCGTAGGGGTCGTCCCGGCGCAGTTGCTGCCGATAGCGATCGTCCGCGGCGGGCTGCGCCAGGTGCAGCGGGGCCAGGGCGAGGGGCAGGGTCTTGCCGGCCCCGCTCCAGCTGCCGGTCCAGCGACCGTCGGTGCCGCGCGTCAGCGACCAGCTGGCCTTGGCGCCCTCCTGCCAGGGCGCGCCCTCCTCCAGCTCCAGCCGGTCGCCCGGCTGGGCCGGACCGCTCAGGCGCAGGTCGCGGCGATAGCGGTCGTAGAAATAGCGCCCATAGGCTTCGTCATTGGCGGTGGGATCGAGCTCCACCACCACCCGGGCCTGGCCCAGGGTGCCTTCCAGCAGCAGCTTTTCGGCATGGGCGACGCCGGTGGTCAGCAGCAGGGCCAACCCCAGTCCGGACAGACAAGCTTTCATCAGGGCTCCCGCAGCCAGCGAATCGGTGTTGCGCCCAGGGTAGAGCAGCGGCGCGAGGCTGTCTCGCGGGTCGGCGGACGAGCCACTGCCGCCTGCGCGTTCAGCCATGGGAGAATGGCGTTTTTTCGACCCCCGGACGCCCATGGACCTCCCCGCCCTGCTCACCCGCCTGCACGCGATCCGCGATGCCAACGCCTGGCGGCGCTATCACAACCCCAAGAATCTGGCGATGGCCGCCAGCGTCGAGATGGCCGAACTGGTGGAGATCTTCCAGTGGAAGAGCGATGTCGAAGCCCGCGCCCTGAGCGCCGCCGAGCGCGAACACGCCGGCCAGGAAATCGCCGATGTGCTGCTCTATCTGCTGCAACTGGGCAGCGAACTGGAGCTGGACGTGGAACAGGCGGTGCTGGCCAAGCTGGCCGATAACGAGAGGCGCTTCCTGCCGTGAGCGATACCTTCTTCGACGACCGCGCCACCCGTTTCGCCGCCAACATCTATGGCGGCACCAAGGGCGCCATCCGCCTGGCCGTATTGCAGGCGGATCTGACCGAGGTGCTGCCGCAACGCCCGCTGCGGGTGCTGGACATCGGCGCCGGGCTCGGCCACATGAGTCTCTGGCTGGCGCAACAGGGCCATGCGGTGACCCTGGCCGAACCCTCGGCGCCCATGCTGGCGGGGGCCCAGGAGGCCTTCGCCGCCGCCGGCCTCGACGCCGCCTGGCTGGCGCGGCCCTGGCAGGAGCTGCCCTTCTTCGCCGAACCCTTCGATCTGGTGCTCTGCCACGCGGTGCTGGAATGGCTGGAGACGCCCACGGCGATCCTGCCGACCCTGCAACGCTGCCTGGCGCCGGACGGCTGGCTGTCGCTGGCCTTCTACAACCGCGATGCCCTGATCTATCGCAACCTGCTCAAGGGGCACTTTCGCAAACTCAGGCAGGGTGAATACGCCGGCGCGGGCCAACGCGGCCTCACCCCGCAACAACCGCTGGACCCGCGCGAGGTCGAGGCCTGGCTGGCACCGGACTGGCGGATCCGGGCGCGCAGTGGCGTACGGGTCTTCCATGACTACATGCCGCCGGAATTCCAGGCGCGCGCCGCGGGCGAGGAGCTGGTGGCCATGGAACTGGCCCATCGACGGCATCCGGCCTTCGCCGGTCTCGGCCGCTATCTGCATTGGCTCTGCCAAGCTAAGGCAGGATGACCCCGGGCGCGGTATGCTCTGGCCAGCATTCCTTCGAGGAACCGGTCATGCGTCGCCCCCTGTTCTGCCTGTCGCTCGCGCTGCTCGCCCTGGCCGGTTGCCAGACGCCCAATCCCTATGTTGCCAGCAGCCTGCCCGAAGCCTCGGTGCCAGTGCTGCCGCAGCAGGATCCAGCGGCCTATCCGCCGGCACCGCGTGACTGGAGTCGCTATCGCACCTGGAGCTGGGCCCCCGGCGCCGCCGTGGTCAGCGGCGGCCTGGATGGCCAGACCGTGCAGCAGGCGGTGGCCGACGGTCTAGACCAGCGTGGGCTGCGACCGGCCCTTGGCGGTGCCCGCGCCGATCTGCAGGTGCGGGCCCGCCTTACTCAGCAGCAGCGCAGCGAGCAGTACACCGACTACTACGACACCGGCTATGGCTACGGCGGCTACGGGCCCTATGGCTTCGGCCCGGGCTATGGCGCCAGCGTCGGCCAGGCGCGGACCCGCACCCGGACCTTTCTGGTCGACGTGCTGGAGGTGGAATTGCTCGATCCCGCCACCGGCCGCGTGCTCTGGCATTCGGCCGCCGAACAGGCCAGCGGCGGCAACAGCGGCGAACGCGCGCGTACCCTGAGGGATACCACCCGCCGCCTGCTGGCCAACTATCCGCCCAGCTGACGCGATAAGTCGCCCTTAAGCCAGTCCAAGCAGACTAGTCCCCTGACCCAGAGGATCGCCCATGAAACGTTGCCTCCTGCTGCTTGCGGTCCTCTTGCTGGCGGCCTGCGCCGAGCGCGGCCCACGCAACCTGGACTATGACGCCAGCCGCGACTTCGCCGCCTATCGCAGCTGGGGCTGGGCGGATCCCGCCATCGAGTACCGCCCCAACGATCCGCGCGTGCGCAGCGATCTCACCGAACAGCGCCTGCGCGATTCGGTCAGCAGCGGGCTCGACCAGCGCGGGCTGCGTCCCGCACCGGCCGGCGCGCGCCCGGATCTGAAGATCAAGCTCTATGTGATCCTCGATCAGCGCCAGCAGAGCTTCAGCTATGCAGATCCCTACTGGGGCCCGGGCTGGGGTGGCCCCTGGGGCTCCGCCTGGGGTCCCGGTCCCTGGGGGCCGAGCTATGTGCGCACCCAGACCGTCACCTACCCGGTGATGACGGTGCAACTCGACATGCTCGATGGCCGTGACGGCAAGCTGGTCTGGCGCGCCAGCGAAGAGCGCCTGCTGGACGACCAGAACGCCACCCCGGCCCAGCGCAGCGCCGCCTTCAGCCGGCTGATCGGCGACCTGCTCGTCAGCTATCCGCCGCGGCCTTGAGCGGTCGACCGTCCGGGCGGCTCTTGGCTGCCCCCGGTCCGACGCTGAGCAGACGGCCGCTGGGCGGTAACGGATAATGGCCTCTGGCCAGGTACCCCGCGCGTCGTCTGTAGCCCGCTTGCGGGGAACCTGACTGTCTCCAGCGCCGCCCAGGTTGATCATGACGTCCACGCCCATCGCCACCCGCCGCAGCCACAATCTGCTGCTGCGCCTCTTTCCGGTCATCTGCGCCCTGCCGATCCTGCTCGGCCTCGGCTGCTACCTGCTGATCAGGACCGCCACCAGCCAGGACGCCGACGTCCAGCAACGCGCCCGCACCTATATCGAGCGCACCCTGGTGCAGGTGGAAAACGAAATCGGCCACAACATCATCAACTACGCCAAGTGGGGCGAGGCCTACAAGCACCTGCACCTGACGGTCGATCTGTTCTGGGCCAACGACGAGCGCAACGTCGGCGACATCCCCTATGAGCTCTACGGCTACAACGGGGTCTTCGTACTGGATCCGCAGGACCGGACCGTCTACGCGGTGATCGATGGCCGGCCGACCGAGCGCGCGGCGGCGCAATGGCTCGAAGGCGATCTGGCCGGTCTGCTGGCAGAGACCCGACAGCGCCCCGGCGAGACCGAAAGCCTGGTCCGAGTGCTGAGCGTGGGCGGCGTCCCGGCGCTGGTCGCCGCGGCCACCATCACGCCGGGCGCGAGCTACAGCGTGGCCCCTGGCCCCGGCGCGCCCTCGGTGATGCTGTTCGTCAACGTGCTCGATCCGGACACCCTGGCCCATCTCAGCGACACCTATGGCCTGCCGCGACTCGAGGCGTCGCGGGCGCCCCTCGCCGATCACCAATACCTGCAGTTTCTGGATTCGCCGCTGCTGCTCAACTGGCAACCGCCGCAACCCGGTGCCCAGCTCCTGCGCCGCACCCTGCCGATCTTTCTGGCCGGGGTGCTGCTGCTCGGGCTGGTGCTGGCCCTGCTGATCCGTCATGCGCTGAATTCGGCCCGCCAGCTCGACCGGCAATTCGATGCCCTGGTCGCCAGCCAGGCCGAACTGAGCCGCAGCGAAAGCCGCTTTCGCGAACTCGCCGAGGCCGCCTCCGACTGGCTCTGGGAAAGCGACGCCGCAGGCCGTATCACCTATCTCTCCGAACGCTTCGCCCGCATCACCGGCCATGCGCCCGGCAGCTGGCTCGGCCGGCCGCTCACGGAGCTGTTCAGCAGCGAGACCACCCGCCTGGCCAACTGGCTCCAGAACAACGTTCACCAGCGCGACGAGCGTCAGGTGCTGCGCTGCCACTACCGCGACCGCCAGGGTCACGCCCGGGTCTGCGAGATCACCGCCCGGCCGCTGCCCGAGGGCGCCGGCTTTCGCGGTACCGCCAGCGACATCACCGCCGCGGTCAATGCCCAGGCGGAAATCGAACACCTGTCGCAACACGACAGCCTGACCGGCCTGGCCAATCGGCTGCAATTGCAGCACTACCTGGCGCGCAAACTGGCGCAATCCAGAACGCCGCTGACGCTGCTCAGCCTGGACCTGGATCGCTTCAAGCCGGTCAACGACAGCCTCGGCCATGCCGCCGGCGATCGGGTGCTGCAGGAAATCGCCCGGCGCCTGCAGGCCAGTCTGAGGCCCGGCGGCCTGGTGGCGCGCCTGGGTGGCGACGAATTCATCGTGGTGTTGCTCGGTCACCTGGACGTGGCGACGGTCGACCAGATCTGTGCCCGCCTGGTAAACGCCATCGGTCGGCCGATTCTGCTGGAGGAGCAGTCGGTCAGCGTCGGCACCAGCATTGGCATCGCCCAGGCCCCGGACCAGGCCACCCAGGTCGAGGACCTGCTGCGCCTGGCGGATATCGCGCTCTACCAGGCCAAGGCCGCGGGTCGCAACGGCTGGTGCTTTCATGCGCCGGCGATGGACGCCCAGCTCAGCCAGCGGCGGGATCTGGAACAGGAATTGCGCCAGGCGCTGGCGCTCGACCAGTTGCGCCTGGGCTACCTGCCGCGCCGAAGCATCGCCACGGGTGACCTGAGTGGCGTCGAGGTCCAGCTGCACTGGGCCCATCCGCTGCGCGGTCTGCTGCCGCCCGCCGCCTTCCTGCCGCTGGCCGAGGAAACCGGACTCAGCGTTGCCCTGGGCCTGTGGCTGCTGGACGACGCCTGTCGCGCCGCCGCGGCCTGGCCCGTGCCGCTGCGGCTGGTCATCAGCCTATCGGCGCGCCAGTGCGCCGATGCCGAGGCCCTAGTGGAGGCGGTCGCCAGCGCCCTACAGACGAGTGGTCTGGCAGCTGGACGCCTGGAGCTGCAAGTGCCCGAGGCCTTGTTACAGGTGGAAGACGTGTCTCTCACTCAGCTGCAGGCGCTCAAGCCCCTGGGCGTGCGCCTGAGCCTGGCCGACTTCGGCAGCGGCTCAGGCGGCCTCGAGGCGCTGCGCCAGTCCGTGCTGGATGGCATCAGCCTGGATAGCCGTCTCGTCGCTCGCCTGGAAACTCAGCCTGCCGATGCCGCCATCGCCCAGGCCCTGATCGGCCTCGGACGGACCCTGGGCCTGCGGCTGGCGGCGACGGGCGTGGAGACGCCGGTCCAGCTGGACTGGCTGCGGGCGCACCTCTGCGACGAGGTCCAGGGCCCGCTGTTCGGCCCGGTCCTGGCGGGCAACGACCTGGCGTTGCTGCTGGCTACCGAACAGCGGCCGGGATGACGACCTAGAGGCGCTCCAGCCACCCCAGATCGCCCCCGCGGGCCGGTACCGGATAGCAGCCATAGGGCGCATAGCCATGGGTACAGACCGGATCGGCGCGCAGCGTGGGTTCGCCCACCGGTTGCGCGCGCCAGCCCTCCAGCAGGGCGATGGCGGCCAGGGCCAGAAGCAGGGCGATGAACAGCGCGGAGCGAATTGTTCTTGTCAGGCGCATGGTGACCTCCCGCGAGGCGATTGCCAGGATCGGCAGACAGCATCCCCGCTCCTTGAGTATCGACCCTTGGAAGTCATTTCGCCGCCCCGCGCAGCTCCCGATTGCGCAAAGCTGCACTGCGGTGGGTGCAACAGTGGGCTAGGGCGAAGGGTGGAGATCCCGGACAAGGCTGCGCCGTTGTCCAGGCTACGCGCCAAGCCCCGCCCCACGCCAGACCGCCCCCTCTCCCGCCGGGAGAGGGTTGGGGTGAGGGTCACCTGGCATCGCCTTGGCCTTTTCCGGACAAGGCCGCGCCGTTGTCCAGGCTACGCGTGAAGCCCCGCCCCACTCCGGACCGCCCCCTCTCCCGCCGGGAGAGGGTTGGAGTGAGGGTCACCTGGCATCGCCTTGACCATTTCCGGACAAGGCTGCGCCTTTGTCCAGGCTACGCACTAATCCCTGCCCCACTCCGGACCGCCCCTCTCCCGCCGGGAGAGGGTTGGGGTGAGGGTCGAGCCACGTCAGGCGATCTCCACCTGCTCGCCGTTCAGCCGCACCGCCCAGGTGGGCAGGGCCTGCTCGGGGTACTCCAGGCAGCCACCGTCCGCCAAGCGGAAGTGCTGCTTGTACAGCGGCGAGGCGATCACCAGATCCGGGCCCAGCTGGCCGACGATGCCGCGGCCGATGACGTTGGCGCCGGACTTGGGGTCGCGGTTGCCCACGGCGAAGACCTTCTGCTCGGTGTTGGGCAGGTAGAACAGCGCCACCTGCTCGCCCTCGTGCAGGGCCACCACGCCGGACTGGGGCACCAGGTCGGCCAGGCTGCACAGGGGTTGCCAGCGGGGTTCCAGGGCACGCGCGGTAGTGGTCTGGGTCATGGTCAGGCCTCCTCGGTCAGGTTGATCAGGTGCAGTTCGCCGTGGCGCGCCGGCCGACGCTGGCCACGCTCCTTGACGAAATGGATGTCCGGGTCGCTGCCGCGCTGGTTGACGAAGGTACGGAAGCGCTTGAGCTTGTCCGGGTCGTTCAGGGCGTTGGCCCATTCGCATTCGTAGCGATCCACCACCAGCTGCATCTGGGCTTCCAGCTCGGCGCCCAGGCCCAGGCTGTCGTCGATGATCACCTGCTTGAGGTAGTCCAGCCCGCCTTCCAGGGACTCGCGCCACACCGAGGTGCGCTGCAGGCGGTCGGCGGTGCGGATGTAGAACATCAGCAGCCGGTCGATGTAGCGGATCAGCGTCTCGTCGTCGAGGTCGGTGGCGAACAGCTCGGCGTGGCGCGGGCGCATGCCGCCGTTGCCGCAGACATAGAGATTCCAGCCGTTCTCGGTGGCGATCACGCCGATGTCCTTGCTCTGGGCCTCGGCGCACTCGCGGGTGCAGCCGCTGACCGCGAACTTGAGCTTGTGCGGGGCGCGCAGGCCCTTGTAGCGATGCTCGATGTCCAGCGCCATCTTGACGCTGTCCTGCACCCCGTAGCGGCACCAGGTACTGCCGACGCAGCTCTTCACCGTGCGGGTCGACTTGCCGTAGGCATGGCCGGTCTCGAAGCCGGCGGCGATCAGCTCCCCCCAGATGTCCGGCAGCTCGTGTAGCTGGGCGCCGAAGAGGTCGATGCGCTGGCCGCCGGTGATCTTGGTGTAGAGGTCGTATTTCTTCGCCACCTGGCCGATGGCGATCAGGCCTTCCGGACTGATCTCGCCACCCGGGATGCGCGGCACCACCGAGTAGGTGCCGTTCTTCTGCATGTTGGCCATGAAGGTATCGTTGGTGTCCTGCAGCGGCACCAGGTGCGGATCGGTGATGGAGCCATTCCAGCAGGACGCCAGGATGGAGCCTACCGCCGGCTTGCAGATGTCGCAGCCATGGTGCCCGCGCCCATGCCGCGCCAGGAGCTCTTCGAAGCTCTCGATACCCTCCACCCGCACCAGGTGATAGAGCTCCTGGCGGGTATGGGCGAAGTGTTCGCAGAGACTCTTGTCGACCTCGACGCCCCGGGCGATCAGCTCGTGCTCGAAGACCTGCTTGACCAGCGCCGCGCAGCCGCCGCAACCGGTGCCGGCCTTGGTGCAGCTCTTGATGCCGGCCAGGTCCGTGCAACCGGCGTCGATGGCGGCGCAGACCGCGGCCTTGGTGACGTTGTGGCAGGAGCAGAGGGTGGCGGTGGCCGGCAAGGCATCGGCGCCCAGGGTCGGGGCGCCCTCGCCCACCGGCATGATCAGGCTGGCCGGATCCTGGGGCAGCGGGATGCCATTCTGGGCGTATTGCAGCAGGGTGTCGTAGTAGCTGTTGTCGCCCACCAGCACGGCGCCGAGGACGTGCTTGCCATCGGCGGACACCACCAGGCGGCGGTAGCTGGCGCTGGCTTCGTCGATGTAGCGATAGCTGCGCGCGCCGGGCGTGGCGCCGTGGGCATCACCGATGGAGCCCACGTCCACGCCCAGCAGCTTGAGCTTGGTGGACATGTCGGCGCCGGTGAAGGGCGTGGCCTGACCGTGGCAGAGGGTGGCGGCCACCAGGCGCGCCATCTGGTAGCCCGGGGCGACCAGGCCGAAGATGCTGCCGTTCCAGGCGGCGCACTCGCCGATGGCATGGATGAAGGGGTCGCTGGTCAGGCAGCCGTTGTCCACGGCCACCCCGCCGCGGGCGCCGAGTTCCAAGCCGCAGCCGCGGGCCAGGGCGTCCTGAGGGCGGATGCCGGCGGAAAACAGGATCAGGTCGGTCTCGAGGAAATCCTCGCCGGCGAAGTTCATGCGGTAGCGATACTCGCTGCCGGCGGTGATGTTCTGGGTGGCCTTGGACAGGTGCACGCCCACGCCCAGGTCCTCGATGCGCTGGCGCAAGGCGGCGCCGCCGAGGTCGTCCAGCTGTACCGGCATCAGCCGCGGGGCGAATTCCACCACGTGGGCTTCCAGGCCGAGGGATTTCAGCGCATTGGCCGCCTCCAGGCCGAGCAGGCCACCGCCCACCACCACGCCGCGGCGCGCCCGGGCGGCGGCCAGGCGGATGGTGTCCAGGTCGTCCAGGGTGCGATAGACCAGGCGCGAATCCCCTTCGGCACCCTCGATGGGCGGCACGAAGGGATAGGAACCGGTGGCCAGCACCAGGCGGTCGTAGCCAAAGGCGCCCTCGGGTGTCAGCACCTCGCGCTGTTCGCGGTCGATGGCGGTCACCGCGCAGCCCAGGTGCAGCACCAGGCCGGGCACGGCATAGAGACCGGCTTCGCTCATGGCCAGGGATTCGGCATCGCGACCGGCGAAGTACTCGGAGAGATGGACCCGGTCATAGGCGCGCTGGCGCTCTTCGCCGAAGACGTGGATCTCGTAGTGGTCCAGGGCGCCGGCCGCCAGCAGCTGCTCGACGAGGTGATGGCCGACCATGCCGTTGCCGACGACGATCAGGCGTTCTTTGCGGGTCACGATGCTGTTCATGGAGGCTATCCCCCGGCCGAGGCCAATCAGGTTGATTCGCGGCAAATAAAAAGGCGCCTGAAACCTTGCGGTCTCAGGCGCCTTTGCCTGTTCTAGTAGGGAGGAGCCCTTGGCTCTGCTCCGTGCCCGTCGCCTGCAGTGGCTGTCGATCGCCGTTGATCGACCGGGCGACCCGAATGGGCGGGTCTGCCAGAGCTTTTGCATCGGTTGTGCCAGTTTCGTCGGCTCGCCCGCAGATCGGCCACTGGCGCGGGCTGCAGCCCGCCAAGCGGCTTGCCGGCGCCGGTCCGGACGGCTGCCGACTGGAACCACAACGGTGCAAGGCAGGATCGGCCTGCCCTGTCCCGGCGCATCTCGACCGCCAGGGCAGCGACCCCGCCAGGCGCCACCGGCACCCCGCCAGGCCAACAGTCATGCGCTCCCCGCGCGCACCGGACCAAGCTGGCGCGAGCCTTGCTAAATCCCTGGCATGGAGCGGTCAACGTCGATCGCCCCCTTCACGACAAAGGCGCCGTGTTCGCCTCCCTCCGGGGAGCGCGACCGGCGCCTTTTCGCTTTCTGGTTTTCGAAGGATCCTTGCCATGACCACTACCCACTTCAAGAGCGTCTGCCCCTACTGCGGCGTCGGCTGCGGGATCGTCATGCAGGTGGAAGACGGTCGGGTTACCAAGGTCAGCGGCGATCGCGACCACCCCGCCAACCGCGGCCGCCTCTGCACCAAGGGCAGCACCAGCCACCAGGCGCTGGTGGACAGCGGGCGCATGGAGCAGGCCTATGTCCGCCACGACCGCTCCCACGAACCGGTGCAGACCGGGCTGGAGCAGGCCGTCGCCGTCACCGCCGAGCGCCTGCGCGCCATCCTCGACCGCGACGGACCCGACGCCATCGCCTTCTATGTGTCCGGGCAGATGTCGCTGGAGGCCCAGTACCTGGCGAGCAAGCTGGCGCGGGGCTTCATCGGCACCAACCAGCTCGAATCCAATTCCCGCCTGTGCATGGCCAGTGCCGGCACCGGCTACAAGCTGTCCCTCGGCGCCGACGGTCCACCCGGTTCCTATGACGACCTCGACCGCGCCGACCTCTTCCTGGTCAGCGGCGCCAACATGGCCGACTGCCATCCCATCCTCTTCCTGCGGCTGCTGGACCGGATCAAGCGCGGCGCCCGGCTGATCGTCGTCGATCCCCGGCGCACCGCCACCGCCGAGAAGGCCGATCTCTTCCTGCAACTGCGTCCGGGCACCGATCTGCTGCTGCTCAATTGCCTCTTGCATCTGCTGCACGCCGAGGGCTATCTGGACGACGCCTTCATCGCCGCCCATACCGAGGGCTGGGCGGCCATGCCGGCCTTTCTCGCCGACTACAGCCCGGCGCGCGTGGCCGCCGGGACCGGGCTGGCCGAGGCGGACATCCGCACCGCGGCGCGCTGGATCGGCGAGGCCGGTGAATGGACCAGTCTCTGGACCATGGGCCTGAACCAGAGCACCCATGGCACCTGGAGCACCAACGCCCTGTGCAATTTGCACCTGGCCACCGGCAAGATCTGCCGCCCCGGCAGCGGCCCCTTCTCCCTGACCGGCCAGCCCAATGCCATGGGCGGACGCGAGATGGGCTACATGGGGCCCGGCCTGCCCGGCCAGCGCAGCCTGCTGTCCGCCGCCGACCGCGCCTTCGTCGAGCGTGCCTGGAAGATTCCGGAAGGCACCCTGCACACCCGCCTGGGCCAGGGCACCGTCGCCCTGTTCGAGGACCTGGCCGCCGGCACCGTGAAGGCCTGCTGGATCATCTGCACCAATCCGGTGGCCAGCGTGGCCAATCGCGACACGGTCATCCGCGGGCTGCAGGCCGCCGAACTGGTGATCACCCAGGACGCCTTTCTCGACACCGAGACCAACAGATACGCCGACATCCTCCTGCCCGGCGCGCTCTGGGCCGAGGCCGACGGAGTGATGATCAATTCCGAGCGCAACCTGACCCTGGCCCCCCAGGCCGTCAACCCGCCCGGCGCGGCCCGCGCCGACTGGCAAATCATCGCCGACGTGGCCTGCGCCCTGGGCTATGGCGAACACTTCACCTACGCCTCGGCCGCCGAGGTGTTCGACGAGATCAGGCAATTCCACAACCCCCAGACCGGCTACGACATCCGCGGCGCCAGCCATGCACGGCTGCGCGAGACGCCGCTGCAATGGCCCTGCCCCAGCGCAGAGAGCGATCCGCGCCAGCCGATCCGCTATCGCAACGACGGCCGCAGCCAGACCCTGCGCCTGGACGAGACCGGCGAACCCACCGCGCTCAACTTCGCCACCCCCAGCGGCAAGGCGCAATTCTTCGCTCGCCCGCACCTGGACCCGGCGGAACTGCCCGATGCCGATTACCCCTTCGTGCTCAACACCGGGCGTTTGCAGCACCAGTGGCACACCCTGACCAAGACCGGCAAGATCGCCGCGCTGAATCGCCTCAATCCGGCGCCCTTCGTCGAGGTACATCCCCAGGACGCCCAGGCGCTGGGGCTCAGCGCGGGCGATCGCCTGGAAATCACCTCGCGGCGCGGTCGCGCGGTGCTGCCGGTGACGATCAGCGACCGGGTCCAGCCCGGCAACTGCTTCGCCCCCTTCCACTGGGCCGACGTCCAGGGCAGCGACCTGGCGATCAATGCCGTCACCAGCGACGCCGTCGATCCGTTCTCGCTGCAACCGGAACTCAAGGTCTGCGCGGTGCGCCTGACCCGGGTCGCCACCATCCCCCACCGCCAGCTGCCGGCCGACGAGCCGATCACCGAGAGCGTCCAGCAACCCGCCCTGGCGCGGCTGGCCGATCTCACCGGGGTCGCCACCGCGGTACGGCCCCAGCTCAGCGCGGCCGAACGCACCTACCTGGCCGGCTTCATGGACGGCCTGCGCGACGGAGGCGCCCAGGGCGTGCCCTGCCTGCCGGCCCAGGCGCCGCTGGCCGCCGACACCCGCCTCTGGCTCGATGGCCTGCTCGCCGGGCTATTCAGCCGCCTGCCGCAAAGCCAGAGTGCCGGCCTGCCCCAGACCGCTACCGCGCCGGCCGATCTGGTGGTGCTCTGGGCCTCCCAGACCGGCAACGCCGAAGCCCTGGCCGAGCGCTGCGTCGCCCGCCTGTGCCAGGCCGGTCTCACCGTCGAATTGCACGACATGGCCGCCTATGCCGTGGAACGCCTGAGCGGTGCCCGCCGCGTCCTGCTGGTGAGCAGCACCTTTGGCGACGGCGAGGCCCCGGACAATGGCCAGGCCTTCTGGCAGGGCCTCGGTCGCCTCGATGCCTCCCTCGCCGAGCTGGACTACGCCGTGCTGGCCCTGGGCGATTCCACCTACGAGCAGTTCTGTGGCCACGGCCAGCGCCTCGACGCCCGCCTGGCCGAACTCGGCGCCCGCCGCCTCTGCCCGCGCCTTGACTGCGACGCCGATGGCCTCGACGCCGCCGACGCCTGGCTGACCGCCCTGCAAGGGCAGCTGGCGCCCCAGGCCGCCCAGGTGCCCGTCGCCCCTCCGACCACGAGCGGTCGCCCGACGGCGGTGCCCGCGCGGCTGGTCATCAACCAAAGACTCAACGGTGCCGGATCGAACAAGGAGGTGCGGCTGTTCGGTTTCGAATCCGCGCAGCCCCTGACCTACCAGGCCGGCGACGCCTTGAGCGTGAAGGCGCGCAACTGCCCGGAACTGGTCGAGGAGGTCCTCGCCCTCGCCGGCCTGGACGGCGAACAAGCAGTCGCGGTGGCCAAGGTCGGCGAGCTGTCGCTGCGCCAGGCGCTGAGCGAACACTATGAGATCGCCCGTCCCAACCCCGAGACCCTGGCGCTGATCGCCGAGCGCAGTGGCGCTGCCGAGTGCCACGCCCTGCTGGGCAACCGGGATGAACTCAAGACCTGGCTCTGGGGCCGGCAACTGGCCGATGTGCTGGCGCGCTATCCCGCCCGCCACGATGCCGGCGAATTGCTCGGCAGCCTCAAGCGCCTGCAACCGCGCCTCTACTCCATCGCCTCCAGCCCCCTGGCCCATGCCGGCCAGGTGCACCTCACGGTCTCGGCGGTGCGCTACGGTCAGCGCAAGGGCGTGGCCTCCACCTTTCTCGCCGACCGTCTGCAGGACGCCACCACCGAGGTGCATGTCCAGCCTTCACGTCACTTCCGCCTGCCGGACCAGGGCGACGTCCCGCTGATCATGATCGGCCCCGGCACCGGCATCGCGCCCTTCCGCGGCTTTCTCCATGAGCGCCGCGCCCGGGGCGACCAGGGCCGCAACTGGCTGTTCTTTGGCGAACAGCACGCCGCCCATGACTTCTACTACCGCGACGAACTGGAAGCCTTCCAGCGCGATGGCCTGCTGAGCGAACTGAGTCTGGCCTTTTCTCGCGACCAGGCCGAGAAGATCTATGTGCAGGATCGGCTGCGCGAACGCGGCGCCGAGGTCTGGCGCTGGTTGCAGGACGGCGCCCGCGTCTATGTCTGCGGCGATGCCAGCCGCATGGCCAGGGACGTGGACCAGGCCCTGCGCCAGGTGGTGGCGACCCATGGCCACCTCAGCGACGAGGCCGCCGCCGACTATGTGCGCGGCATGAGCGAGCAGAAGCGCTATCTGAAGGACGTCTACTAGCGTCAGTCGCTACAGCACCGCGCGCACCAGGCGGGTAAAGGCCTCGATGGCCTCGCGCTCGCCCAGCGCCCCGCGCACCACGGCCGCGGCCAGGGCCTCGCCGGCGCCGACCAGGCCGATGCAGGACACCTGCAACTCCGCGGCGGACCTCGTGCTGTGCGGCGTGAGCACCGCCGCCACCATCCGGGTGCCGTGCTCCAGCAACTCCTGATACACCGCGGTCTTTTCCTCGCTCCCTGCCAGGGCCGCCGCCAGCACGCCGACCTCGCCCTGCATGTCGGTCACGCAACGGATGTAGCCCTCGGCCAGCGCCGCGGTGGCCTCTTCGGCGCTCTGCTGCCGGGCCGTCATGGCCTGGCGAAAGGCATCCATCTGCGCCAGATCGAGCCAGCGATAGAGTTCGATGAGCAGTCCCGAGCGGGTACCGAAATGCTCGTAGACGACCGGCTTGGAGACGCCTGCCTGTACGGCCAGATAGCCCAGGGTCAGGCGATCCGCGCCCTCTTCCCGGACGATGAGCCGCGCTGTTTCCAGCAATTGCTGACGCCGCGCCGCCTTAGAAAGACGCCGCCCGGCACCATCGGAGATCGGTTTTTCAGGGGTGGATCGCTCTGCCATTGGTCACGTCTTCTTGCAAACCTACTAAAGGTAGGTTAATCCTGATTTAGAACCTACTCTTGGTAGGTTAACGCGGGGAGCAGCTGCTGGCCAGCTGGCGGTGCGGTCTCCGCGATCTCAGCACTGCAGCCACGAGGACAGCATCATGCCACTGCAACCCATACTCTTTGCCGGCGGTTCGGGCACAGTAGGCCGCCAGGCCGTCCACTGGTTCCGCCAGCGCCAGCCTGACTGGCCGCTGCTGGTGGGGGGCCGCAACCTCGCCACGGCCGAGGACGTCGCCCAGGCCGCCGGCCAGGCCCGGGCAGTGGGCCTGGATCTCGACCAGCCAGGGCTGGGACTGGATCCCGCCCTCACCCCGGCAGCCATCATCATGCTGGCACCGGATCAGGCCCTGCACGGCCTGAGCCTCGCCCAGCGCCTGGGCATCCCCTATCTCAATGCCAACACCGGCGTCACCGAACTGGGGCCGGAAGTCGCCCAGTTCATGCACCACCCCGGCGCCCATGCTCTGGTGCTGTCCAGTCACTGGGCTTCGGGCGCCGCCCTGGCGCTGGCGCTCGATCTCGCCCGCCGCTTCACCCGGGTCGCGGCCATCGGGGTGGAGGTCTTGCTGGACGAAGAAGATCCGGCCGGTCCCCTGGCATGGGAGGATATGGCGCGGGTGCACAGCGCGGCGCCCGCGGCCCTGGCGTTTCGGCATGGGCGCCGCCACTGGCTGAGCGGTGCCGACCTGCAGGGCAGCGTCACGGCGCTGGACGGTCGCACGCTGGCCGCCACGGCCTTTGGCTCCATCGATCTGCTCAGTCTCTGGGCCACCACCGCCGCGCCGGAGCTCCGCTTCGACATCGCCATGGGCGAGTCCTCCAGCCGGCGGCGGGGCGCGGAAACGGCGGCCGAGATCGCGGTCAGGGTGACCGGTGAGAGGGACGGCCAGACCACCACCGCACGGTCCGTGCTGGAATTCAGCCAGGGGCAGGCCTCGCTGACCGCTCTCGGGCTGGTGCTGTCGCTGGAGCGGGCGCTGGGCCTGGTGGGCGGTAGACCGCTGCCGGCAGGTCTCTATATGCCCGAACAGCTCTGGGCGGCCGACTGGTTCCTGCAGGAGTTGCAGCGGGAGGGCGCGGTGCTCCATCACCCGGTGAACGGGCACTGAACTCAGGAAATGGCGGAAGGCAGTGGGAGTCGAACCCACCCGGGAACGGCTGCCGTCCCCAACCGGGTTTGAAGCCCGGCCACGCCACCGGGCGTGATTGCCTTCCTCTGTTGCGCTAGCCCTCGGCGGCGCGGGCCCAGGCGCTGTCCGGGCGGACCCGGCGCTCGTCGCCGAAGCGACGGGTGAAACCGATGCGATCCAGGCATTCGAGGATCTGGATGCTGCGCTTGCGACCGATGCCGAGGGCATCGCGAAAGGCCGCGGCGCGAATGATCCCTGCTTCGCGCTCCAGGCGCAATGCCTCGCCGGCCGCGGCTTCCAGACTCGCCTGGGGATAGAAGAGATCCTTGACCACCTGGGTCAGTTCCCCCAGCCGGGCCAGTTTGCGCAGCAACAGGCGTACCTCGGCCTCGGGCTGACCCAGGCTCTTGGCGAGATCGCGGGTCCAGGGCGGATCGAAGCGCTGGGCCTCCAGCAGCGGCCAGAGCCGGGCCTTGAGCCCCTCCTCCGCTTCGGTGAGGCGTACCCGGTGATCGGGTAGGTGCAGCCAGGGACCGCTGCTCTGCAAGTGTCCCTCGGCCAGGGCCGTCTCCAGCAGCGCCAGATAGACGGGCCGCTCCAGTTCCGGCGCGGCGATGCGGCGCAGGCGATCGCGATCCGGTCCCAGTTCGTCGGGTTGCTCCTGGTGAAAGGTGGCCAGCGCCACGCCCAGGCGCTCGAGTGCCGCCTGCCACAGAGCCGCCGCGAACAGCCGCGGACCGACCCGCGTGTCCACCCTCAGGGTGTCGGCGGGCAACTGCCAGTCGCCTTCGGGGCGGTTGAATTGCCGGGCCAGCAGTCGCGGATCGAGACCGCCCGCGGCCTGGGCCAGGAGTTCGGGCAGGGCTTCCTCCAGGCCGCCCTGACGCAGCGCCTGGAGTTGCGCCAGGCGCTGCGGGGTGCGGCGATGGCGGGCCGGGGCGAAGGGATCGAGCAGCCGCGCACCGCCCAGGGTGCGCTGGGCGGACTGGTCGCGCAGCACCAGGCGATCACCGTGCACCCCGTGCAAAGGCGCATTGAGCACCAGCTGCGCCAGGGCCGTAGCACCCGGGGCGAGGCTGTCCCCTTCCAGCAGGGCGACGCGCCCGGTGAGATCCTGGGCGCCGAGGTGCACGTGCACCGGCGTCCAGTGCGCCAGGTTGCGCGCCTCGCCGGGCAGCAGGCGCAGCTCGACGTCGATGCGGGTGGTGGGCGCGTGCAGCGCCTCGGCCACCAGCCAGTCGCCGCGGGCGAGGCTGTCGGTGCTCAGGCGCTCGCCCGCCAGATTGAGCGATACGCGCTGACCGGCCTGGGCGGTTTCTGCCGCGCGATTCTGCGCATGCAGCCCCCGCACCCGCAGGCGCTGGCCGCGCGGGGTGAGGATGAGCTCGTCGCCAACGGCCACCTGGCCGGCGAAGGCGGTGCCGGTGACCACCACCCCGGCCCCGGCGACGCTGAACACCCGGTCCACCGCCAGGCGAAAGCCACCGCGGACGTTGCGCTGGCGCACCTGGTCCAGGGCCGCGAGCAAGGCGGCGCGCAACGCGGGGATACCGGCGCCGCTGGGGCTGGCCACCGGATACAGCGGCGCCCCGGCGAAGGGCCCGGCAGCCAGCAGCGCACTGACCTCCTGACCCACCTGCGCCAGCCGCTCGGCGTCCACCCGATCGGCCTTGGTCAGGGCCACCAGCAGCCGGGGAATGCCGAGCAATTCGAGGATCGCCAGGTGCTCGCGGGTCTGCGGCATGACGCCGTCGTCGGCCGCCACCACCAGCAGGGCCAGATCCAGGCCGCTGGCACCGGCCAGCATGTTGTGTACGAAGCGCTCGTGGCCGGGCACGTCGATGAAGCCGGTGAGGCCGCCGTCGCCCAGATCGGCATAGACATAGCCCAGGTCGATGGTGATGCCACGCGCCTGCTCTTCACGGCGGCGGTCACCGGCGACTCCGGTGAGGGCCTGGATCAGCGCGGTCTTGCCATGGTCGATGTGGCCGGCGGTGCCGATGATCATGGGGACGGTACCAGGCGGGAGAACAGGGGCGTCATAGGGGCTCCAGGCGGCGGACTGGCGCTCAGGGTAGCGGCGCCCCGCGCGCCCGCCTAGCCGTGATGCTCGCGCAGGAAGGCCACGAAGGCGCGCAGCGGGGCTGGCAGTTGGCGGCGATCCGCGTAGTAGAGCCGCGGACCGGGAAAGGACGGGGACCAGTCCGCCAGCACTTCCACCAGGCGGCCGTCGGACAGGGGCGCAGCCAGGTAGTCGGCGAAGGAATAGATGAGGCCGACGCCGTCGAGGGCGGCCTGCAGTTCCAGGTCGAGTGCCGAAGCCAGCAGGCGACTGCCCGGCGCGATGTTGATGACCTCGCTGCCGCGCTCGAAACTCCATTGCGCCACCAGGCCGCTGGCGAAGCGATGCCCGATGCAGGAATGCCGGACCAGGTCGGCGGGATGCGCCGGTACGCCATGCTGCTCCAGGTAGGCCGGGGTTCCGGCCACGGCGAATCTCTGGGTGACCGGGCCCAGCCGCACGCTGATCATGTCGGCTTCCAGGTGCTCGTCGTAGCGCACCCCGGCATCGAAACCAGCGGCGAGCACGTCGATCAGCCGGTCCTCGGCCACCACCTCCAGGCGAATGCCCGGATACCGGGCCAGGAAGGGGCCGATCAGCGGCGGCAGCAGCACCCGGGCGACGATGGTGGGCACATTGAGTCTCAGGCTGCCCACCGGACTTTCGCCCTCGGCATTGATGGCGTCCAGCGCGCCGCGCACCTCGCGCAGGGCCGGGGTCAGGCGTTCCAGCAGGCGCTGGCCGGCCGCGGTGGGGGTCACGCTGCGGGTGGTGCGGTGCAGCAGCCGCACATCCAGTTCCCGCTCCAGCCGCCGCACCGCATCGCTCAGCGAAGAGGCGGCCACGCCACGCACATAGGCGGCGCCGCGAAAGCTGCGGGCCTCGGCCACGGCGGCGAAGGCCGCCAGGTCATCCAGATTCAAGGCGCCTCCATTGTACGGCTAGGCGAACAGGTCGTTGTGTCAGGACCGGATTATCGCACGGCACCCTGGCGACTAGAGTGAAGCCTCATCCATCTGACGAGGAATCCCTCATGCAACAGCGTCGCTTGGGCCAGCAGGGCCCCCTGGTATCCACGCTCGGTCTGGGCTGCATGGGCATGTCCGATCTCTATGGCGCCGCCGACCGTGGCGAGGCAATCGCCACGGTCCAGGCCGCCCTCGAACGCGGCGTCACCCTGTTCGACACCGGTGACTTCTATGGAATGGGCCACAACGAACTGCTCCTGGGCGAGGCCTTGCGCGGCCGCCGCGATAGTGCCCTGATCAGCGTCAAGTTCGGCGCCCTGCGTGGTCCGGGTGGCGAGTGGCTGGGCTACGACGCCCGGCCGGTGGCGATCAAGAATTTCGTCGCCTACAGCCTCAAGCGCCTGGGCGTGGACCACATCGACATCTATCGCCCGGCGCGGCTGGATCGCCAGGTGCCCATCGAGGACACCATGGGCGCCCTCGCCGAGCTGGTGCAGGCCGGCTACATCCGCCACATCGGCCTTTCGGAAGTGGGCGCCCAGACCCTGCGGCGGGCGGCCGCGGTGCACCCGGTCTGCGACCTGCAGATCGAGTATTCGCTGGTCTCGCGCGGCATCGAGGCCGAGATCCTGCCGACCTGCCGCGACCTGGGCATCGGCATCACCGCCTATGGCGTGCTCTCCCGCGGTCTGCTCAGCGGTCACTGGCGCCAACCCTCGGGCAGCGGCGACTTCCGCGCCCTCAGTCCGCGCTTCCAGCCGGGCAACGTGGAGCGCAACCTGGCGCTGGTGGAAGGCCTGAAGCAATTCGCCGAACGCCGCGGCACCACCCCGGCCCGGCTGGCGGTAGCCTGGGTCGCCGCCCAGGGCGAGGACATCGTGCCTTTAATCGGAGCCCGCCGCCGCGCTCAGCTCGACGAATCCCTAGGTGCGCTGGAGGTGACGCTGAGCGATGCGGATCGCGCCGAACTGGAACGCCTGCTGCCGCCAGGCGCGGTGGCCGGCGATCGCTACGGCGAACATCAGCTGCGCGATCTCGACAGCGAACGCTGAACCACCCCCGGCAACAACGGCCCGCCTTGCGCGGGCCTTTGCGTTTCAGCGCTCGGCCGGACGCTCCTGCATCAGCACCCAGGGCGCCACCACCACCGCCCACAGCGCCACCTCGGGCGCCTCCAGCCGGCGCCGCGCGCGCTCTTCGTCGACCTTGGCCAGCTGACCCTGCTGCAGCCACAGACCCACCCGGGCGGCATCGTCCTGGGTCACGGCGATGGCCGCCTCGATCAGGTCCAGCTCGGGGGCCACTTCCAGCAGCACGCCCCGCGCAAAATGCGGTTGCAATTCTTCCCAGCCGATGGCGGCGGTCTGCCCGAGCAGGGTGGCGTAGCGCGTTGCGTGATCGGTCATGGTGCGGGCCTCGCGAAAAGGGCGGATTCTACCGTCGCCCTCCCCGCTTGCCGAGCGCCCGGACGCACGGTCGACAAGTCCGACAAGTTGTCGTCGCCAGCTTTCCAAGACGAACAGACGGTGATTAAACTGCGCGGCGCGTCATAAAGAACAAAATCGGCACATTTTCGCTTCCAACTGCCTCATTAATAAAAGCATTCCGAGTGGAGCACTCATGAAAAAGGCAACTCTGCGTTTCTCCCGCTTGGTCGCGGCCCTGGCCCTGGCCGGCATGGCCAGCCACACCCTGGCAGCCGACACCCTGAAGATCGGCCTGGCCGGCCCCAAGACCGGTCCGGTCGCCCAGTACGGTGACATGGAGTTCATTGGTGCCCAGATGGCCATCGAGCAGATCAACAAGGCCGGCGGCGTCAAGGGCAAGCAGCTCGAAGGCGTGATCTACGACGACGCCTGCGATCCCAAGCAGGCCGTGGCGGTTGCCAACAAGATCGTCAACGATGGCGTCAAGTTCGTCGTCGGCCACCTCTGCTCCAGCTCCACCCAGCCTGCCTCCGACATCTATGAGGACGAAGGCATCCTGATGGTGACCCCTGCGGCCACCAGCCCCGACATCACCAACCGTGGCTACAAGCTGATCTTCCGCACCATCGGCCTGGACAACATGCAGGGCCCGACCGCCGGCAAGTTCATCGTCGAGCACGTCAAGCCGAAGATCGTCGCGGTCATCCACGACAAGCAGCAGTACGGCGAAGGCATCGCCACCGCGGTCAAGCAGACCCTGGACAAGGCCGGCGTCAAGGTCGCCGTGTTCGAGGGCATCAACTCCGGCGACAAGGACTTCTCCTCGCTGATCGCCAAGCTCAAGCAGGCCAACGTCGACTTCGTCTACTACGGCGGCTACCACCCCGAGCTGGGCCTGATCCTGCGTCAGGCGGCCGAGAAGGGCCTGACCGCCAAGTTCATGGGTCCGGAAGGCGTGGGCAACAGCTCCATCTCCGCCATCGCCGGCAAGGCCTCCGAAGGCCTGCTGGTCACCCTGCCGCGCTCCTTCGACCAGGATCCCAAGAACCAGGCCCTGGTGCAGGCGTTCAAGGACAAGAAGCAGGATCCGAGCGGTCCCTTCGTGTTCCCCTCCTACGCCGCCGTGCAGGTCATCGCCGAAGGCATTGCCAAGGCGGGCGACGAGAAGCCCGAGGACGTGGCCAAGGCGCTGCGCAGCAATACCTTCAACACCCCCACCGGCGAGCTGGCGTTCGACGAAAAAGGCGACCTGAAGAACTTCGAGTTCGTGGTCTACGAATGGCATGCCGACGGCACCAAGACTGAAGCCAAGTAAGCCCTGCCTGTAACACCGGAGCCCACCGCCAACGGCGGTGGGCTTCGTTTATCCGCCTCCATCCGAGGCCTGGGACCTGCACCAGAAGTGCACTTTGGGTCCCCTGGAGACACCCATGCCCGAGTTCTACCACTACCTGCAACAGCTGGTGAACGGCCTCACGGTCGGCAGCACCTATGCCCTGATCGCCATCGGCTACACCATGGTCTACGGCATCATCGGCATGATCAACTTCGCCCATGGCGAGGTGTACATGATCGGCTCCTACGTGGCCTTCATCGCCATCGCCGGCCTCGCCATGCTGGGCATCCACAGCCTGCCCATCGTCATGCTCGCCGCCTTCGGCGCCAGCATCATCATCGCCAGTGCCTACGGCTACAGCATCGAACGCATCGCCTATCGCCCCCTGCGCGGCGGTAACCGGCTGATCCCGCTGATCTCGGCGATCGGCATGTCGATCTTCCTGCAGAACTGGGTGCTGCTGGCCCAGGACTCCAAGGACAAGTCGATCCCCAACCTGCTGCCGGGCAACTTCATCATCGGCACCGACGCCATGAACGGCGTGGTGATCTCCTATGTGCAGGTGCTGATCTTCATCGTCACCCTGCTCACCATGTTCGGCCTGACCTGGTTCATCTCCCGCTCCCGCCTGGGCCGCGCCTGCCGCGCCTGCGCCGAGGACATCAAGATGGCCAACCTGCTGGGCATCAACACCAACGGCATCATCGCCCTGACCTTTGTCATCGGCGCCACCCTGGCCGCCGTGGCCGCGGTGCTGCTGGGCATCCAGTACGGCGTGATCAACCCGAGCCTGGGCTTCCTGGCCGGCATCAAGGCCTTTACCGCCGCCGTGCTCGGCGGCATCGGCAGCATCCCCGGCGCCATGCTCGGCGGCCTGGTGCTGGGCGTGGCCGAGGCCTTTGGCGCCGACGTCTTCGGTGACCAGTACAAGGACGTGGTGGCCTTCAGCCTGCTGGTGCTGGTGCTGCTGTTCCGCCCCACCGGCATCCTCGGTCGCCCGGAGGTGGAAAAGGTATGAGTGCCCGTCTGCGAACCGCCTTCTTCAGCGCCCTGCTGGTGCTGGCCGTCGCCTATCCCATCCTCGGCCTCAAGCTGGAGACGGTGGGCGTCAACCTCGAAGTGCACGGCGCCACGCCGCGCACCCTCTGGATCGTGGCCCTGGCCGCGGTGCTGATGTTCGTCTGGCAACTGGTGCGTGACCAGGTCACCGCCGGCTGGCGCCGCAGCGGCGGCCTGCCGTTGCCGGCCACCGGCCTGGGCACCAAGCTGACCGAACCCAAGACCCAGCGCTGGGTGATCCTGGGCCTGGTGCTGGTCGCCCTGGTGTGGCCCTTCTATGGCTCGCGCGGCGCGGTGGACATCGCCACCCTGATCCTCATCTACGTGATGCTCGGCCTCGGCCTGAACATCGTGGTGGGCCTGGCCGGTCTGCTCGACCTGGGCTACGTCGGCTTCTATGCCGTCGGCGCCTACACCTACGCCATGCTCTCCCACTACTATGGCCTGGGCTTCTGGGTCTGCCTGCCACTGGCGGGACTGATGGCGGCGCTGTTCGGCTTCCTGCTCGGCTTCCCGGTGCTGCGCCTGCGCGGCGACTACCTGGCCATCGTCACCCTGGGCTTCGGCGAGATCATCCGCATCCTCTTGCGCAACCTCACCGAATGGACCGGCGGTCCCAACGGCATCAGCGGCATCGACAAGCCAACCCTGTTCGGCCTGACCTTCGAACGCCGGGCACCCGAGGGCATGACGCCCTTCCACGAGTACTTCGGCATCCCCTACAACTCCGAATACAAGGTGATCTTCCTCTACCTGATCGCCCTGCTGCTGGTGCTGCTGACCCTGTTCGTGATCAATCGCCTCCTGCGCATGCCCATCGGTCGCGCCTGGGAAGCCCTGCGCGAAGACGAGATCGCCTGCCGCGCCCTGGGTCTGAATCCCACGCTGATCAAGCTCTCGGCCTTTACCCTGGGCGCCTGCTTCGCCGGGTTCGCCGGCAGCTTCTTCGCCGCCCGCCAGGGCCTGGTGTCGCCGGAATCCTTCACCTTCATCGAATCGGCCATCATCCTGGCCATCGTGGTGCTGGGCGGCATGGGGTCCCAGCTTGGCGTGATCCTCGCGGCCATCGTGATGATCCTCTTGCCGGAGCTGATGCGCGAATTCAGCGAATACCGCATGTTGATGTTCGGCCTGCTGATGGTCGTGATGATGATCTGGCGTCCGCAAGGCCTGCTCCCGATGCAACGCCCGCACCTGGAGTTGCGCAAATGAGCCAAGCCCTTCTCGATGTCTCCGGCCTGTCCATGAGGTTCGGCGGCCTGCTGGCCGTCAACGGCGTCAACATCCGCGTGGAACAGGGCCAGGTGGTCTCGCTGATCGGTCCCAACGGCGCCGGCAAGACCACGGTGTTCAACTGCCTGACCGGCTTCTACCGGCCCAGCGGCGGCGAGATCCTCCTGCGCGGCGAGGCCATCCAGGGTCTGCCCGGGCACAAGATCGCCCGCAAGGGCGTGGTGCGCACCTTCCAGAACGTCCGCCTGTTCAAGGAAATGACCGCGGTGGAAAACCTGCTGGTGGCCCAGCATCGCCACCTCAACACCGGCTTCCTGGCCGGGCTATTCAAGACCCCGGCCTTTCGCAAGAGCGAAGCCGAGGCCATGGACTACGCGCGCTTCTGGCTGGAGCAGGTCAACCTCACCGAGTTCGCCAACCGTAACGCCGGCAACCTCGCCTACGGTCAGCAGCGCCGCCTGGAAATCGCCCGCTGCATGATGACCCGCCCGCAGATCCTCATGCTCGACGAGCCGGCCGCCGGCCTCAACCCGCGCGAGACCGAGGACCTCAAGGCGCTCATCACCCTGCTGCGCGCCGAGCACGGCGTCACCGTGCTCTTGATCGAGCACGACATGCACCTGGTAATGAGCATTTCCGACCACATCGTGGTGATCAACCAGGGTACCCCCCTGGCCGACGGGACGCCGGAGCAGATCCGCAACAACCCCGACGTGATCAAGGCCTACCTGGGCGAATCCTGATGGAGACCTCCATGCTGCAGTTCGACAACGTCTCCACCTTCTACGGCAAGATCCAGGCGCTGCATGGCGTCAGCGTGCAGGTGAACCGGGGCGAGATCGTCACCCTGATCGGCGCCAACGGCGCCGGCAAGTCCACCCTGCTGATGACCCTCTGCGGTACCCCGCGCGCCCATGGCGGCAGCATCCGCTACGAAGGCGAGGAACTGGTCGGCCAGGAAACCGCGCAGATCATGCGCAAGGGCATCGCCGTGGTGCCGGAAGGCCGCCGGGTGTTCGCCCGCCTGACCGTGGAAGAGAACCTGGCCATGGGCGGCTTCTTTACCGACAAGCACGCCTATGACCGCCAGCTGGAGAAGGTCCTCGGCCTCTTCCCGCGCCTCAAGGAGCGCTATGCCCAGCGCGCCGGCACCATGTCCGGCGGCGAGCAGCAGATGCTCGCCATCGGCCGGGCGATGATGAGCGAGCCGCGCCTGCTGCTGCTCGACGAGCCCTCCCTGGGCCTGGCGCCCATCATCATCCAGCAGATCTTCGAGATCATCGAGCAACTGCGCCAGGATGGGGTGACGGTGTTCCTGGTCGAGCAGAACGCCAACCAGGCGCTCAAGCTGGCCGACCGCGGCTATGTGCTGGAGAACGGCCGCATCGTCATGCAGGACAGCGGCGCCGAATTGCTGGCCAACCCGGACGTGCGCAAGGCCTATCTGGGCGGTTGAGCATGCCGTCGCTGCCCGACACGCTTCAACCTCGGCGCAGCGAAGCCCAACAGCACCGTAGCGTGGAAAACGGCGCAGCCTTTTCCACTGAGGGTTTCGCAGCGAAGCGCGCCCTCACCCCAACCCTCTCCCGCAGGGAGAGGGGGCTTTCAATGCGTAGGTTGGGTTGAGACGGGTCCATCGTCGAAGCCCAATAGCACCGTAGCGTGGAAAACGGCGCAGCCTTTTCCACTGGGGCTTCACAGCGAAGCGCGCCCTCACCCCAGCCCCCTCCCGCAGGGAGAGGGGGCTTTCCGCGCAGGCGTTGAGCTCCATCAACCTCGCTACCCCAACGCCTCCAACCGCTGCCGACTGCGCTCGAACCAGTCGCTCAGGGCT
The DNA here is from genome assembly GCF_000730625.1 of Pseudomonas oryzihabitans NBRC 102199. Classification (GTDB taxonomy): domain Bacteria; phylum Pseudomonadota; class Gammaproteobacteria; order Pseudomonadales; family Pseudomonadaceae; genus Chryseomonas; species Chryseomonas oryzihabitans. Next base: position 474,652 of record NZ_BBIT01000009.1, read on the forward strand.
TCCGCCACCACTCTGGTGCGCTTCGGCAACCCGCCCTGGTAGGGATGCACCAGAAACAGCGGCTGGCTGGGGGTGCGCCATTCCCGGAGCAGCCAGACCAGGGCGCCGCTGGCCAACTCTTCGTGCACCATGAATGACGGCAGCCGGGCGATGCCCTGCCCGGCCAGGGCGGCCTGCTTGAGCAGGCTGTAGTGGTTGCAGGAAAGACTGGGCTCCACCTGGACACGGCTGAGCTGATGCTCGCGGTGATAGAGCCAGACGTCGCCCTCGGCATAGTGACTGTTCACCAGGCAGCGATGGCCGAGCAGGTCCTCGGGCACCCGGGGAACCTCGACCCCGGCCAGATAGGCGGGTGCCGCGCAGGTCACCTCCTGCATGGCGAACAGCGGGCGGGCGACCAGGCGTTCGTCCGGCTCCAGCCGGGCGCGGATCGCCAGGTCGAAGCCCTCGGCCACCAGGTCGCGGTAGCCGTTGTCCAGCACCAGGTCCAGCTGGATGGCGGGATGGGCGGCGCGACAGGCCAGCAGCACCTCGAAAAAGGTGTAGCCCAGGGACACCGGCACGGTCAGGCGCACCGGGCCGACGGCTTGCTCCTGCAGCCGGGCCACGCTCTGCAGGGCCCGCTCGCGCTGGCGCACCAGGGCCTGGGCCTCCGGCAGCAGGGCACGACCGGCGGGGGTGGGATCGAGGCGTCGGGTGGTGCGGTGCAGCAGCTGGGTCTCCAGCCGTGTCTCCAGCGCCCGGATGCGCTTGGACAGCTGGCCCTTGCTGCAGCCCAGGCGCTCGGCCGCGCGGGTGAAGCTGCCGCTGTCACAGAGGATGGCGAAGGCAGCGAGATCGGCGAAGTCGTCCTGCATCGTTTCCCCCTGGAAACACTGGATTGCCATTCAGGCGATTTATCCGGGCAATGGGCCATTCTAGGCTGAGGACTCCTTTCCCTTCACGGAGCCACCCCATGAAAATCATCCTCGTCGGTGCCAGCGGGACCCTGGGCAGCGCCATCGCCCAACGCCTGGGCAGCCGCCATGACCTGATCCGCGTCGGCCGCCGATCCGGCGACCTGCAGGTCGACATCACCCAACCCGAGTCCATCCGTGCCCTCTTCGCCCAGGTGGGTCGTTTCGACGCCCTGGTCAGCGCGGTGGGTTCGGTGACCTTCGCCCCCTTCACCGAGATGACGCCCGAGGCGTACCAGAAAGGCCTGCAGGACAAGCTCATGGGCCAGGTCAATCTGGTGCTGCTCGGCCAGCAGCAGGCCGCCGAGGGCGCCTCCTTTACCCTGACCACCGGCATCCTCAGCGAACAGCCCATCGCCCAGGGCAGCTCGGCGGCCATGGTCAACGCGGCGCTGGAAGGCTTCGTGCGCGGTGCGGCCATCGAGTTGCCCCACGGTCAGCGCCTCAACGCGGTCAGCCCGACGGTGCTGCAGGAGTCCCTGGGCCACTACGGTGATTTCTTCCGCGGTTTCAAGGCGGTCAGCGGCGCCGAGGCCGCGCTGGCCTACGAACGCAGTGTGGAAGGACGAGAAACCGGCAAGACGTATCGCGTCTGGTAAGTCCTTGAGCTCGCGGCGCTGTCTGAGTAACGTGTGCCCACCTCAGTCGGAGTCCTGCGATGCCAGCGCCGCGTGCCATCTTTCCCCTAGCCCTGCTCGGCCTCCTCGGCGGCTGCAGCCTGTTCCAGAGCGACGACACCCCGCGTGCACCGGGCGGCGAGCGCCTGCAGGGCGATCTGCGCTGGAGCGGTGACCAGCTGCTGTTCCGCCCCTGCCAGGAACAGCGTTTCTTCGACGTCACCGACGCCAACAACACCGCCATCCTGCGCGATGCCCACGAACTGGCCGCCGACAGCGGCGCCGCTTCGCTGTTCGCCGACCTGCGCGGCAAGCTCAAGTCCGGCGGCCGCGATGGTGCCCAGGGCGTGTTCGCCGTCACCGATGTCTACCGCGTGCAATACAGCGGACCGGGTTGCAGCGATCCCAACTTCAAGCGCACCGCCATGAACGCCGGTGGCCATGGACCGGACTGGAGCGTCCAGGTCAGCAACCAGGGCATGCTGGTCAGCACCGCCGGCCAGCAGCGCCGCGCCCTGCCCTTCGTGCAGGAAGAATTGCCGGGCGGCATGCGTGCCCTGTCCAGCGAAGCCAATGGCGAGAAGGTCGAGCTGTGGATCAATCCGCGGCGCTGCGTGGACGGTCGCACCGGCACCGTGCAGTCGCTCCAGGCCGAACTGCGCATCAATGGCCAGACCTGGCAGGGCTGCGCCTTCTATGGCGGAGCCGGCAATCCCACCTAACTCGGGCGTTCGCGCGATGCTTAGCGCGATCCCCTTGGCATCTCCCGCTTTACGTTTAGCGTCGCGCGCCCCAAGGGGCTAGTCTAGCGACGGCAAGGTTTCATCCGCTTCGCTTGGTCACTTCCGGGTTCCACCAGGCGAAGGCACAGGAACGCTCATCCAGCCAGGGTCCAGGCATGCCAACATTCCCAGCGTCTCGTAGCGCGCCTCCGCGCCGACGGGGCCATACCGTTCTCCTGCGGCTGTTCCCCGCGCTCTGCGTGCTGCTCCTGGGTCTCATCGGCCTGGGTTGCTATCTGCTGGTCGACAATGCCGTGCGCCAGGATGCCACCGTCGCCCAGCATACCGAGCGCGCCGTTGGCCGCACCTTCACGCGCCTCGACGAAGAGGTCGCCCGCAACCTGATCGACTACAGCAAATGGGACGAAGCCTATCGCCGCCTGCACCAGACACTGGACAGCGACTGGGCCTTCGAACAGGGCAATCTGGGCGAGTCCCTGTTCCAGGTCTATGGCTACGAGGGAGTGCTGGTGTTCGACGGTCAGGATCGGCCCCGCTATCGCCTGCTCGACGGCCAGCTCGCCGATCCCGCTGCCCCTTGGCTGCAGGGCGACATCGCCGGCCTGCTGGCCGCGGCGCGCAGCGCCGACGCCCGCGCCGGCAGCGTGTCCGGCGTGCTGACCGTGGCCGGGATGCCGGCGCTGGTGGCCGCCGCCGCCATCACCCCGGGCGACCAGGCCGGCGTTCGCCCCCAGGACGCGCCGGCCTCGGTACTGGTCTTCGTCAATGTGCTCAGTCCGGCGCGGCTGGCGGCCCTGAGCGAAGCCAACAACCTGCCGCCGCTGAGCATCAGCGCCAACGGCGCCGGCAGCCGCGCCAGCTGGCAACTGCCGGGTTCCAGCTATCAGCTGATCTGGCGCCCACCGCGTCCGGGGCTATGGCTGATGCAACAGACCCTGCCGCTGTTCGGCGGTGGGGTGCTGATCCTGCTGCTGGGGCTGATCTGGCTGTTTCGCCAGGCGCTGATCTCGATGCGCCAGCTGGATGCCCAGTACGATGACCTGCTGGCCAGCCGCAGCGAACTGGCCATCGGCGAGCGGCGCTTCCGCGACATCGCCGAGGCCACTTCGGACTGGCTGTGGGAGGTCGACGCCACGCTGCGCCTGGTCTATGTCTCGGATCGCTTCGCCGAGGTCACCGGGGAAGCCACCGAGCGCTGGCTCGGCCGGCCGCTCGCCGAATTGCTCACCCCCCATGCCGACACCCTGGCGCACTGGCTCGCCGGCCAGGCCCACGACCGCAAGCCACGACAGCCGCTGGTCTGCCACTACCTGGACGGCAACGGGCGCGAACGCACCTGCCGGGTGGCCGCCCGGGCCATTCCCGAAGGCGGCTATCGCGGCACCGTCACCGATCTCACCGACGAGATCGAGGCCCTGGCCCAGGTCCAGCACCTGTCCTGGCACGATCCCCTGACCGGCCTGCCCAATCGCCATCGCCTGCACCAGTTTCTCGCCACCCATCTGGAAGGCCCGGAGCCCCGCCCCCTGGCGCTGATCAGCCTGGACCTGGATAGATTCAAGACGGTCAACGACGCCCTCGGCCATGCCGCCGGCGATCAGGTCCTGCAGGAAGCGGCGCAGCGCCTGCGGCAGAACGTGACCGCCACCGACCTGGTGGCGCGCCTGGGCGGCGACGAATTCTGCGTGGTGCTCAGCGGCGATCGCGACCCCGCTGCCATCGCCGACCTCTGTCGGCGCCTGGTGGAGCAGTTGCGCCAACCCTTCCGCCTCGGCGAGCAGCGGGTCTTCATCGGCAGCAGCCTGGGCGTGGCCCTGGCGCCGCGGGATACCGGCATCCCGGCGGAATTGCTGCGCCTGGCCGACATCGCCCTGTACCAGGCCAAGGCCGCTGGCCGCGGCACCTGGCGCTTCCACGAACCGGCCATGAACGAGCAGGTGCTCCTGCGCCGGCAGCTGGAACAGGATCTGCGCCAGGCCCTGCGCGATGATCGGCTCAGTCTCTACTACCAGCCACGCCGTTGCCTGGCCGATGGCAGCCTGTGCGGCTTCGAGGCGCTGGTGCGCTGGGAGCACCCGACCCAGGGCCTGCTGGAGCCGCTGGATTTCCTGGCCCTGGCCGAAGACGCCGGCCTCGGGCAGCGCCTGGGGCGCTGGGTGCTGGAGACCGCCTGCCACGACGCCCAGGGCTGGCCGGAACGCCTCTCGGTGTCGGTCAATCTGTCGCCGCAGCAATTCCACGCCAACGAAGATCCGGTGCAGACCGTGGCCGAGGCGCTCTACCAGAGCGGCCTGGCGGCCTCGCGCCTGGAGCTGGAACTCACCGAGCGAACCCTGCTGGATCCCGCGGCCGATGTGGCCAACACCCTGGGCGCGCTCAAGGGCCTGGGCGTGCGCCTGTGCCTGGACGACTTCGGTTCCGGCCTGTGCTCCCTGGCCTACCTGCGCCGCTATCCGCTGGACGGCATCCGCCTCGACCGCAGCCTGATCGCGCGGCACCGGCAAGCGCCGGAAGACAGCGCCCTGGTGCGGGCCATGATCGATCTCGGCCGCTCGCTGGGGCTGAGGGTGACCCTCAAGGGCGTGGAAGACGCCGAGCACCTGCGCCAGCTGCAGCACCTGCCGGCGGACGAGATCCAGGGCTTCCACTGCGGCGCGCCGCTACCGGCCGATCGGCTGGGCGCCTGGCTGGACGAAGGGGTGGCGGAGCCGTTGAGCTGAAGGGGTGCGCCGGGCGCCTAGCGCTCGGCCACCATGCTGCCCTCGCCCGCCGCACCGCGTCGCTGGTTGCGGTCGTCGCGAGGAGTGACGCCAAAGAAGTTGCGATAGGCGCTGGAGAAGTGCGGCCCCGACGAGAAGCCGCAGGACAGGCCGATCTGGATGATCGATTTGCTGGTCTGGGTGAGCATCTTGCGTGCCCGATTCAGCCGTAGCTCCAGGTAGTACTGGCTGGGCACCCGCGCCAGGTACTGCTTGAAGATCCGCTCCAGTTGCCGGCGGGAGACGCAGACGTGCTGGGCGATCTCGTCGGTGGTGAGGGGCTCTTCGATATTGGCCTCCATCAGCATCACCGCCTGGGTCAGCTTGGGATGACTCGACCCCAGGCGATTCTTCAGCGGAATGCGCTGCCGCTCGCTGCCTTCGCGCAGCCGCTCGACGATCAGCTCCTCGGCGATGGTGCCCGCCTGTTCGGCGTCGCGGTCACGGCCGATCATGGCCAGCAGCAGATCGAGGATGGCCAGGCCGCCGCAGGCGGTCAGGCGATCGCGGTCCCACTCGTAGAGGTGGTGGGTGGCGATGACCTTGGGAAACTGCTCGCTGAATTCCTCCAGCCAGCGCCAGTGCACGGCGGCGCGATGCCCGTCGAGCAGACCGAGCTGGGCGAGGATGTGCACCCCGGCGGAAAAGCCTCCCATCACCACCCCGGCCCGGGCGGTCTGGCGCAGGGCCGCGGCCAGGGGCGGCGGCAGCGCGGGCGAGGGTTCGTCGGCCAGCACGAAGAGGCGATCCAGGCGTTCCAGCTGCCCTTCCCAGTGGCCACCCGGCAGGCGCGGCTGCAACTCGCTGCCGGCCTGCAGAAAGCGCACCTCGTAGGGTGTATCGCTCGAATGGCGAGCGGCGAGTTCCAGCGCTTCCTCGACCAGGCCCACGGTCAGCGGACGAACGTCGGGCCACAGCAGAAAGGCGATGCGGATGGTCATCTAACGTCTGGCTTCCTGTCGAGAGCGGCGGGGGCGACCGATCCGGGGCCCGCGCGCCATGAAACCCTTGTGGGGTGGCACGCATGGTACGCCGGAGCGCTGCCCCTGTCCCGGCCTTTGCCCGGGGTAGCGGACCGGTGTGCCCTCCGGTCCGCCGGTTGGCGCGATTCTAGCGCCAGCGCAACGGCCAGGGCTTTTACCCTGGCGACAACTCCTTACAGGACCGCCAAAAACAAACCGCCCGCTACCGGGACGATAGCGGGCGGTTGGCGAAGCCGTCGAATCAGGCGACGGCCTGGCTCATCTGCTGGTGGGTGCCGACCAGATGCTGCACCACGCCCGGATCGGCCAGGGTGGAGATGTCGCCAAGGGCGTCGTATTCACCCACGGCGATCTTGCGCAGGATACGCCGCATGATCTTGCCGGAGCGGGTCTTGGGCAGCCCCGGCGCCCACTGGATGACATCGGGCGTGGCGATCGGGCCGATCTCCTTGCGCACCCACTGCTTGAGCTCCTGGCGGAGAGCTTCGTTGCCCTCCTCGCCCTGATTGAGGGTCACGTAGACATAGATGCCCTGGCCCTTGAGGTCGTGGGGCATGCCCACCACCGCGGCCTCGGCCACCTTGGGATGGGCCACCAGGGCGCTCTCGATCTCGGCGGTGCCCATGCGGTGGCCGGAGACGTTGAGCACGTCGTCGACGCGCCCGGTGATCCAGTAGTAGCCGTCTTCGTCGCGGCGGGCGCCGTCACCGGTGAAGTACATGCCCTTGAAGGTCTTGAAATAGGTGTCGACGAAGCGGTCGTGGTCGCCATAGATGGAGCGCGACTGGCCCGGCCAGGAATCGAGGATCTCCAGGTTGCCTTCCACGGCGCCGTCGAGCAGGTTGCCTTCGTTGTCCACCAGCGCCGGCTGGATGCCAAAGAACGGACGGGTCGCCGAACCGGGTTTCTGGCCGATGGCGCCGGGCAGCGGGCTGATGAGGATGCCGCCGGTCTCGGTCTGCCACCAGGTGTCGACGATGGGGCAGCGCTCCTGGCCCACGGTCTTGTAGTACCAGTGCCAGGCCTCGGGGTTGATCGGCTCGCCCACCGAACCGAGCAGGCGCAGGCTGCTGCCATCGACGCCGCGCATGGCCGCGTCGCCCTGGGCCATCATGGCGCGGATGGCGGTGGGCGCGGTGTAGAGGACGTTGACCTGGTGCTTGTCCACCACCTGGCCCATGCGGGTGACGTCCGGGTAGTTGGGCACGCCCTCGAACAGCAGGGTGGTGGCGCCATTGGCCAGGGGGCCATAGACGATGTAGCTGTGACCGGTGATCCAGCCGACGTCGGCGGTGCACCAGTAGACCTCGCCGGGACGATAGTCGAAGACCCGCTCGTGGGTCAGGGCGGCATAGGTCAGGTAGCCGCCGGTGGTGTGCAGGATGCCCTTAGGCTTGCCGGTGGAACCGGAGGTATAGAGGATGAACAGCGGCGCCTCGGCGGACATCTCCTTGGGCTCGCAGTGTTCCGGGGCCACCGAGGTGATGTCCTCGTACCAGACGTCGCGGTGACGATGCCAGGCGATGTCGGCGCCGGTGCGCTTGCAGACGATCACCTTGCGCACCGAATAGGTGGCCGGATTGGTCAGGGCCTCGTCGACGTTGGCCTTGAGCGGGATCTTGCGGCCGCCGCGCACGCCTTCGTCGGCGGTGATCACCAGCTTGGACTGGCAGTCGCTGATGCGGCCGGCCAGGGATTCGGGAGAGAAGCCGCCGAACACCACCGAGTGCACCGCGCCGATGCGGGCGCAGGCCAGCATGGCCACCACGGCCTCGGGGATCATCGGCATGTAGATGGTCACCACGTCGCCGCGGTGGATGTCCTGGCCGCGCAGGGCGTTGGCCAGCTGGCAGACCTCGCGATGCAGCTCGCGGTAGGTGATGTGGCGGCTGTCGGCCGGATCGTCGCCTTCCCAGATGATGGCGGTCTGGTCGCCGCGGGTTTCCAGGTGGCGATCCAGGCAGTTGTAGGAGGCGTTCAGGGTGCCATCGGCGAACCACTGGATGTCGACGCGATGATCGTCGAAGGAGGTCTGCTTGACCCGGCTGAAGGGCTTGATCCAGTCCAGGCGCTGGGCCTGCTCGCGCCAGAAGCCATCGGGGTTGAGGATGGACTGCTGGTACAGCCGGCGATAGGTGACTTCATCGGTCAGGGTCTGGGAAGCGACTTCCGCGCGGACCGGGTAGAAAGCGGCACTCATGGGACGATCTCCTCGGCGGGAAACTGTTGTTCTTGTTGTGTTCCGTTGTACGGCGCGCACTGGTTTCGGACCATTCGACCATGGTCGGACGGGACGCCGGGAGCTGACCGGCGGGTCTGTTACCCTGCCCTTTCGTGACTTTCTTTCCCCAAGGAGCGCCCCATGGCCGATCTCGCCCACTCCCATTGCGTCCCCTGCCGCTCCAGCGAGCCTGCCCTGAGCGAGGCCGCCAGCAACGAATTGCTCAAGGCCGTCCCGGGGTGGACGCTGGCCGAGCGCGAAGGAATTCCACGGCTGGAACGCCGCTATGCCTTCGGCAACTTTCTGGAAGCGCTGGACTTCACCAACCGCGTCGGCCGCGAGGCGCAGGACGAGGATCACCACCCGGCCCTGCTCACCGAATGGGGCGCGGTGACGGTGAGCTGGTGGACCCACAACATCGGCGGCCTACACCGCAACGACTTCATCATGGCCGCCCGTACCGATGCGGTCGCCCTGGCGGCCAACGTCTGAGCGCCGGAATACCGGAGCGCCGGGCCGCCGGATCGCCGGCCGCCGGATTGCCGGGCCACACGCTAGTCGCAGGCGGCGGCGAGTCCCTCGGCATGCACGAAGCACAGCTTGTTGCCTTCCGGATCCCGGCAGTAGGCGGCGTAGAAGTCCGCGCCATAGTCCGGCCGGATGCCGGGAGCGCCCTCGTCATTGCCGCCCAGTTGCAGGGCGCGGTGCCAGGCCGCCTCGACGGCCGCCGGCGAAGGCGCGGCGAAGCTCACCTGGACGCCATTGCCCCAGGAGGCCGGCAGGCCATTGAAGGGCAGCTGTACATAGAATTGCGGCCACGCTCGCCCTGGCCGCTGCCAGCCACACCCGGGCGGGCCACCATCGTCTTCGGCCGGCATCCGCACCAGACCGAGCTCGTGCAACACGCCGTCGTAAAAATCGATCAGGCGCTCCAGATCACGCGCGCCTACCTGTACATGGCTGAACATGGGCTCTCTCCCGCTTGCCAGGGGCCATCAGGCCACGTTAGACCAGTCCGCTGCGGCTGCCTATCGGCTCGACAAGCCCGGTCCGGGCGGTTAGCGTGGCGGCCTTTGCCTGTGACGACATAGCCATGAATCTGCGCACCCTCCCCCGCCTGACCAAGATCGGCCTGGTCTTCTTCATCCTCGGCCTGCTGGGCGTGGCCTTCGCCCTCTATGGCCTCTACCAGGGTCCGCGTCCCTCCGAACCCGGCGCCATGCGCAGCCTGCTGTTCGCGGCAGGCTTGCAGCTGACCGGCTACGTGCTGCTCAACCGCAATCGCTTCCGCATGCTGTCCGGCCGGCGCAAGGACTGACCATGACCCTCCAGTGGAGCTGCCGCGCCGCACCGGCGCTGACCACCGCCGAGCTTTATGCCGCCCTGGTGCTGCGCGCCCGGGTCTTCGTGGTGGAGCAGCAGTGCATCTATCCCGACGCCGATGGCCTGGACCTGGCGGAAGACGTCTGGCACCTGTTCGGCTGGCGCGACGACCAGTTGCACGCCTACCTGCGCCTGCTCGGCGCGGTACGCGAGGAAGTGGTGATCGGCCGGGTGATCGTCGCCCCCGAGGGCCGCGGCAGCGGCCTGGGGCATCTGCTGCTGGCGGAAGCCCTGCGCGTCTGCGCCGAGCGCTGGCCCGGGCGCCCGCTGTTCCTCTCCGCCCAGGCCCATTTGCAGGCCTACTATGGCCGCTATGGCTTCACGCCCTGCTCAGCGGTCTATGACGAAGACGGCATTGCCCATATCGACATGCGTCGCCTGGCGGACTAACGGCGGCGCAGCGGATCGAGCAGCGGCTTGAGGCCGTTGTGGTCGATCTCCTGCATCAGCGCCAGCAAGCGGCCCAGCTCGCCAGGCGGAAAGCCGCTGCGGGCGAACCAGTTGAGGTAGTGGCCCGGCAGGTCGGCCAGCAGGCGGCCGGCGTACTTGCCATAGGGCATGGTCCAGGTCACCAGGGCTTCCAGATCCGCGGGTTGCATCTCTTGTCTCCTCTACACGGCCTGGCGATTATGCCATGCCCTCAGGGGCCAACCGTCGGCCGCGGGGAGCGCCAGCCGTCCGCGACGATCCCAGCTACACCAGGTCTGCAGAGGATTTCAGCATGAGCAACGTTTCCCGGCCGCTGGCCGCCGTCACCGGTGCCTCCAGCGGCATCGGCTTCGAACTGGCCAAGCAGCTGGCCCGCCACGGCCATGATCTGCTGCTGGTCTCCCGCGGCGACGGGCTGGACGCCGCCGAGCGCGAATTGCGTGCCCTGGGGGTCAAGGTCTGGAGCCATGCGGCCGACCTGCGCACCGCCGTGGGTGTGGAAGAGACCTTTCGCTTCCTGCGTCGCCAGGGCCGCCCGCTGGACGTCGTGGTGCTCAACGCCGGCGTCGGCCTGGGCGGCGCCTTCGTCGGCCAGACGCGCCTGGAAGACGAGATGGCATTGATCCAGCTCAATGTGATGGCCACCGTGCACCTGGCCAAGCTGGTGTTGCCGGAGATGGTCGCCGCCGGCCGCGGCCGGGTGCTCTTCACCTCCTCCATCTCGGCCACCGCGCCGATTCCCTTCGAGGCCGTCTATGGCGCATCCAAGGCCTTCATCAACTCCTTCGCCTTCGCCCTGCGCAACGAGCTGAAGGACAGCGGCGTGACCCTGACGGTGCTCATGCCCGGCCAGACCGACACCAATTTCTTCCACCGCGCCGGCGAAGACGACACCAGCGTCGGCGCCGGGCCCAAGCACGATCCGGTGCAGGTGGCCGCCCAGGGTTATGCCGCCCTGATGCAGGGCCTCGACCATGTCTATGGCGGCGGTCCCGAGGTCCAGCACGAGGGCGAGGTGCTCAATCGGGTGGAAAGCGAGGCTCAGAAGGCCGAACGGCACCGCGCCTGGTCGGAGCCGGGATCGGCGGAAAAAAAGGACTAGCTGCGCTTACGCCAGGCGAGGTGTCAGGCCCCTGCCTGACGTCCGCCCGACAGCCTCTAGTTGACCGGCGTGGCCCCGGGCGTGCCGCACTTGGCGAACTTGCCCTTGGCATCCTTGCATTGCACCGCCTTGGTCTTGGTCGTGTCGCATTTGACGAACTTGCCGTGGGCATCCCGGCAAGGCGCCGCCTGGACGCTGGCGGATGCGAAAAGGGTCAGGGCTAGCGCGGCGAACAGTGCTTTGAGCATGACGATCACCTCCAGGGCCGGGAGTGGCCTCTCGAAGCGTAGCTTGCATGCCAGGGCGCTGCCACCGGCGCTAGCTAGCGACACAAAAGCTCGTATCGAGGCACTGGAGGGAAGACCGTCAGGCTTGCTCGATGTGTGTCGAGGCCGCTCCCCAACGCTCGTTGACGTCATCCGCAGGCTGCCTCATCTTCCGCAGGCTCGTATGGACGAGAAAGTCTTGCCGCCCCCAATTAATGTACATACGATAAATCCATGGACATCACCTTCGACCCGGCCAAGAACGCCCTCAACATCGCTGCTCGCGGATTGAGCTTCGAAGGGGTTGCCAACTTCGATTTCGAAACGGCGCTGGTCTGGGTCGACGACCGCAGGATCTATCCGGAAGTACGGTATTCGGCCCTGGGCATGGTTGCGGGCCGAGTGCATGCCGTGGTGTTCACCGAAACCGCTACCGGCATTCGGGTCATCAGCTTCCGCAAGGCAAACAATCGCGAGGTAAAACGCTATGAGCAAGCCACTCAACCCTGAATTGATCGACGCGGAAAACCCTGAGTGGACCGACGAGAAGGTCGAGCAATCGGTGCGTATCGGTGCGTTGCCGGTGACCTTGCAAGCCAAGCTGCGTCGCGGCCGACCCCAAGCGAGCGTCACCAAGGAGCGCATCACCATTCGGCTTTCCCCGGACGTTGTCGACGCCTTCCGCGCGACGGGTTCAGGCTGGCAAACCCGCATGGATGCCGCGCTCAAGGACTGGCTGAAAACGCATTCGCCGTCCTGATCGTGCTCCGCCTTGCCCTGACACTGGGCGTCTATCTCCAAGCTGGATAAATCAGGAGTCGCGCTCTCCAGACCTGCCGCTAGAGGCCTAGGGCAGCATCCGCCGATTCCCCTCGACGTTCTTGCGGCCGACCAGGCTGCTCACTGTACCGCCCGATCTCTGCCTCACTGATCCTCGCGCACAGCGGGAACAGGCGCCAAGATGCCCATTCGCCAATCACCATGGGAACGACCATGCGCACCCTGGGCCTGCTGGGCGGCATGAGCTGGGAGAGTTCGGCTCACTACTATCGCATCCTCAACGAAGAGGTCCGGCGGCGACTGGGTGGCAGTCATTCGGCGGCCTGCCTGCTGCTGTCGGTGGACTTCGCCGAGATCGCTGCCCTGCAGCATGCCGGCGACTGGGCGACGCTGGGTCTACGTCTGCAGGCGCATGCGCGACAACTGGCGGCAGGCGGTGCCGAGGCATTGGTGCTCTGTACCAACACCATGCATTGCCTGGCGGACGAGATCGAGGCAGCCACGGCCCTGCAGTTGTTGCACATCGCCGATCCCACCGGGGCGGCGATCCAGGCGAAGGGCCTGCGGACCGTCGGCCTGCTGGGCACCGCCTTCACCATGGAGCAGGCCTTCTATCGCGAGCGGCTGACGGCGCGCTTCGGCCTGGAGGTGCTGGTGCCTGAGGCGACCGCGCGCCAGACCGTGCACCGCATCATCTATGAAGAGCTGGTGCGCGGCGAGGTGCGCGCCGAATCGCGGGCCGCCTATCGCGCCATCATCGCCGAACTGGTCGCCCGAGGCGCCGAGGGCATCGTGCTCGGCTGCACCGAGATCATGCTGCTGGTGGACCAGAGCGACAGTGCGGTGCCGCTGTTCGACACCACGCGACTGCACGCCCTGGCCGCCGTGGACTGGGCCCTGGACGAGCCCCGGGACTAGCCCTGCAGTCGCTGCGCCACCTCGGCCAGCAGCGGACGGGCATCGAGCGCGGGCTGCTGGCACTCCGCGGCCAGGGCCGCCAGTGCCGGATCGACCGGCTCGCTGCACCGCGACAGCCACTCCTCCAGCAGGATGCCGAAGGCGCGACTCTCGAAGCGTTGCAGGCGCGCCGCCTGAACCTCGTCCTCGGGCAGCAGCGAGGCACCGCCGAAATCCCCCAGCAGGCAGCGGGCGCCGCCATCCCAGAGGATGTTGTGGGCATAGAAATCACCGTGGACCAGGCCGTGCCGGTGCAGGTGCGCCAGGGCACTGGCCATGCCGCCAGCCATGCTGCGCACGGCGCTGGCGGTGAAGCGGGTGTCCTCGGGATAGACGTCGCGGCTGCAGGTGGTGAAGCTGGGCGGACCGGCCAGGTTGCCGAAGGCCGGCTCCACCAGCTCCAGCACCAGGCCGCTGCGCTGCTCGGGATGCTCGGCCAGGTCACCGAGAGCACCGATCAGCCAGGGATGGGTGCCGGCGCTGAGGCTGGCGGCGCTTTCGCTTTCCGGGGTGCCATCGCTGGTCATGCTGCCCTTGAACAGCTTGACGGCAACCTCGCGCGACCCGGTGGGCGATTGCCAGCGCGCCTGATGGATGATGCCGGAGGCGCCCTCCCCCAGCTGCTCGCCAAGCTGCAGATCACCCCAGGCGATGCGCTGCTGGCGGGCGGCCTGAGCTCGCACCGCGCGCTCGCGCTCGGCGCCCAGGGGATTGTCGCCATAGGCTAGCCAGGTCAGCCGTGGCAACTCCAGGATGGCCGGCGGCAGCGCGGCGAAGCGATTCGCCGACAGCCGCAGCAGTTCCAGCTGGTGCAGGTCGGCCATGGACGCCGGCAGATGCTGCAAGCGGTTACCGGCCAGCATCAGCTTTTGCAGGGCGGGTCGCTCGCCCAGGGCGGCGGGCACCTCGGCGATGCGGTTGTCGGTAAGGATCAGCCAGCGCAGGCGTGGCGGCAGGGCCGCGGCGCCTACCCGCTCCAGCTGGCAGGCCTTGAAGCCGATCATCTCCAGCCTGGGCAGCGTGCCCAGCACCTCGGGCAGCTCGGTGAAGGGATTGCCCGAGCAGAAGAGAATGCGCAGCTGGTGCAGCCGACCCAGGTCGGCCGGCAAGCGGGTCAGCCGATTGCCCGACAGGTCGAGGATTTCCAGGCTGTCGGCCAGGCTAAAGATCTCTTCGGGAAATTCGGTCAGGTCGGCGCGCAGGGTCAGGCGCGTGGCCCCGGCCAGTTCGCCGGCACGCAGCCGGGCAAGGGTATCCGTCATGGGAAAGCGACTCTCACTGTCTGGAAAAACCGGCACCCGCCGGTGATAGCGCGGACGTTAGCACGCCGGGGCAACTAGCCGCGGCCCTCGTGGGCCAGAATGCGCGCCACTGCCTCTTGCAGCGTGCCGGCGGTCACCTGGGGCGGCGCCAGGGGATTGGCCACCTGGTCGGGACGCCGCTGCAGCAGGGCACCCTTGAACCCGGCGGCCTGGGCGCCGGCGATGTCCCAGGCATGGACGGCGATCAGCCACAGGTCTTCGGCGGGTTGACCCAGGCTGCTGGCGGCCTGGCGATAGGTGGCCGTAACCGGCTTGCTGGCGCCGGCGTCCTCGGCCGAGAGGATATCGGCGAAGGCGTCGCTCAGGCCGGCGTATTCCAGCTGCGCCCGGGTCGCGGCGCGTGCATTGTTGGAAAAGGCGATGCAGCTCACGCCCTGTGCCCGGGCGAAATCGAGGCCCGCGCGGACATCGGCATGGGCGGGCAGCCGCTTGAGGGCGTCCGCGACGCGCTGCTTGTCGGCGGCGGTGAGCGTTCGCCCGAACCGTGCGCCGATCATCTCCAGCGCCGCCTGACCCTGGGTCTCGAAGGGGGCGTGCCGGCCACAGAGCTCGGCGCTCATGGCGTTCTGCAAGGTCTGGGCGAACCAGAGCGTGCGGCTCTGGGGGTCACCGAACAGGTCGGTGAACAGGCTATCCAGCGCGGACAGGTCCAGCACGGTCTCGTTGATGTCGAACAGGCAGGTCAGGGTCATGGTCGCTACTCGGCAGGGGATATCCCTTCGACCAGGGCTCGCGATTGACGTGCAGCCGCGCTAAGGTTCCAGACTGGCAGGCGAGACGAAACGGCTAAAGTCTTATGATTTCTCGCCGATACTTCCGCAGACCTGCCTCTCGTTTGCTGCACTCGCCTGGCTCGGGTCGCGGCAGTTCTTCCAGGATGGGCTTGTTGCTCGAGCAAGGCTCATCGATATTCCCGAGATAGCCTGATGGCCGATTCACTGAAGTACGAAGATGACCGCCTCAACGCCCTGCACGCCCTGGAGTTGCTGGATTCGGCGCCGGCGGAGGAATTTGATCGCCTCTGCGAACTGGTCGCCAGCAGCTTCAATGTGCCGACCGCGCTGATCAGCCTGGTGGATCGCGATCGCCAGTGGTTCAAGGCCCGCGTCGGCTTCGACCTGGCGCAGATGCCCATCGAGGACGCCTTCTGCGCCCACACCATCCAGGCCGAGGATGGCCGGATGGAGATCAACGATGCCTGCTGCGATACCCGCTTCAGCCATAACCCCCTGGTGGTACGCGCCCCCCATGTGCGTTTCTATGCCGGCTCGACCCTGGTCACCGAGGGCGGCTATGCCATCGGCAGTCTGTGCATCCTCGACAGCCAGCCGCGCGAACTGACGGCCGCGGAACGCAAGCGCCTGGACGATTTCGCCGCCCAGGTGATGAGCCTCATAGGCCTGCGCCAGCACCTGCGCCGCCGTGATCCGGTCAGCGGCCTGCCCAATCGCCAGCAGTTCCACGCCGATGTCGCCCAACTGGCCGAACTCCAGCCCGACGAGGGGCGCCTGCTGGTGCTGGTGGATCCCCTGGAGACCCACTGGAAGGAGCAACTGATTCTGGCCCAGGGCATGTGGCCCTTCGAGACCTTTCTGCGCAGCCTGGCCTTGCGCCTGTGCGACGCCCTGAGCGAGCGGGCCAAGGTCTATCACGTGGACACCAAGAGATTCGCCTTCCTGCTGCCGGAGGACTGCGATTATCCGCCGCTGCTCGACGCGCTCATCGCCCAGTTGCGGATGCCGGTCCAGGCCGACCGCATTCCCATCGATCCGCCGGTCAAGGCCGGTGTGGTGCCCTTCCTGCTCGACGCGGGCGAAGTCCGCGACCTGCTGCGCAAGGCCATGGTGGCGGTCGATCAGGCGGCGCTGAGCAGTCGTCACTGGGTCGTCTACGAACGCCCCCGGGACGAGGCCTTCCAGCGGATCTTCCAGCTGGTCCGGCAGATTCCCGAAGCCCTGGAGCGCGGCGACTTCAGCCTGGCCTTCCAGCCACGCCTGGCTCTGCCCGGACGTCGACTGTGCAGCGCCGAAGCCCTGTTGCGCTGGACCCATCCGCAACTCGGTCCCATCGCGCCCGGCGACTTCATTCCGGCGATCGAGAAGACCGCGCTGATCCACAGCGTCACCCGCTGGGTGATCCGTACCGCCATCGGCCAGCTGGCGCACTGGGACACTCGCTACCAGGGGCGACTGTCGCTCAACCTGTCGCCACGGGATTTCGACGAAGGCGATCTGGTCGACCTGCTGCGCGAGACCTGCCAGCGCCAGGGTGTCGATCCGCGGCGGCTGGAAGTGGAGATCACCGAAGGCGAATGGCTGAAACGCAATCCCGAGGCCATCGCCCAGCTGCATGCCCTGCGCGAGCTGGGCCTGGAGATCGCCATCGACGATTTCGGCAGCGGCTACAGCAACTTCGCCTATCTCTACGAATTGCCGGTCACCAGCGTCAAGCTCGACCGCTCGCTGATCCATGACCTGCCCGAGGATCCACGCAAGCAGGAGGTGGTCAGGGCGCTGCTGGCGTTGATCGGCAAGCTCGGCTATCGCAGCGTCGCCGAGGGCATAGAGACGCCCGAGGTGCTGGCCTTCCTGCAGGAAGCCGGCTGCGACGAGGTCCAGGGCTATCTGCTGGCCCGGCCCATGGCCCTGCCCGCTTTCGAGGCCTGGTACGCCGAACGGGGTTAAGCCGAATGGATGAGGTCATTTGACTGACAAATTCATTCCAGGCTCTACACTGGTTCAGGTCGTAGTTTCCCGGGAGTGAGGACATGAGGGAATCAGGTACCGAGTTGTTGGAGGTGGTTGGCCTGGATACCGGCAACCTGAGCAGCCAGGGCTGCATCGACAAGGTGCTGCACGCGCTGCGCATCCACCTGGACATGGACGTGGCCTTTCTTGCCGAATTTCGCCAGCAGGATCGAGTCTTTCGCAACGTCGATGCGGCGCCCGATGCGCCGCTCAAGGCCGGCGATGCCCTGCCGCTCAGCCAGGGCTATTGTCAGCAGGTGGTGACCGGCCACCTGCCCGAACTCATCCCCGACACCCGCGCCGTCGGCGCTACCCGGCTGATCCCGGAAACCCGCAGCGTGCCCATCGGCGCTCACGTCAGCGTGCCGGTGCGGCTCAGCGATGGCGAACTCTATGGCACCTTCTGCTGCTTCAAGTACCAGCCCGATCCGACCCTGAGTCCCCGTGACCTGGAGTTGGTGCGGACCTTTGCCGAACTGGTGGCCGATCGCCTCAGCCTGGACGTCTCCAGTCGCCGCGGCCAGGTGGAGATGCGCGAGCGCATCCAGGGCGCGGTGGCCGCCCACCAGCCGAGCATCGTCTACCAGCCGATCTATCACCTGGCGGATCTGCGCATCGCTGGCTGGGAGTCGCTGTCGCGCTTCCACTGCCCGCCGCAGCGCAGCCCGGACCTGTGGTTTTCCGAAGCCAGCGCCATCGGTCTGGGGGACGAGCTCGAAGAATGCGCCATGCGCTTCGCCCTGCAGGGGCTGCAGAGTCTGCCCGACGACAGCTACCTGACCATGAACTGTTCGCCGCAGACCATCCTGGGCGGGCGCCTGCCAGCGCTGCTGGCCGGCAATCCTCCCGGACGCCTGGTGCTGGAAATCACCGAACATGCCGAGGTCGACGACTACGACGCCCTGCATGCCCAGCTGCAACCGCTGCGGGCCCAGGGCGTGCGCCTGGCCATCGACGATGCCGGCGCCGGCTATTCGAGTCTGAGGCACATCCTTCGACTGCGGCCGGACATGATCAAGCTGGACATGAGCCTGGTGCGCGACATCGATCGCGACGCCGAACGCCGGGCGCTGGCCTCGGCGATCATCGCCTTCGCCCGCGAGACCCACAAGGAGGTGATCGCCGAGGGGGTGGAAACCCTCGCCGAGCTGGAAGCGCTCAAGGCGCTGCAGGTGGACAAGGTGCAGGGCAACCTGCTGAGTCGCCCGCTGCCGCGCGACGACGCCCTGCGCCTGCCCCGGCAGCGCCAGCTGGAAGGCCAGGCGGACCGCTGAACCGGGAAGGATCGGCGGCCATTCAAGTCGTCGATCCTTTGGCCGATACGCAGAGGCGAATGATCCCTTCCTCTGACGCCAGAACTATTCTCGGCCGATCTTTGCCCTGCAGGAGTTACCGGTGCGCTCCATCCTGGTCATCGAAGACAGCCCCATGGTCCTCAAGATTCTGGCGCACCTCTTTCGTCAGCAGCGTGACTTCGAGCCGGTATTCTGCGCCACCCTGGCCGAAGCCGAGCTGATGCTGGAAACCTCGGCCAATCTGTTCTTCGCCGCCCTGGTGGACCTCAACCTGCCCGATGCGCCCAATGGCGAAAGCGTCGATCTGGTGCTGCGCTATCGTCTGCCCTGCATCGTCCTCAGCGGTTCCTACGACGAGCGCCGGCGCGACGACCTGCTCACCAAGGGCGTGGTCGACTATGTGCTCAAGGAAAGCCAGTACTCCTACGAATTCGCCTTCCGGCTGCTGCGGCGGCTGGACAGCAATACCGCGGTCAAGATCCTCATCGCCGAGGACTCCGACGCCACCCGCAACTACATCCGCCATGTGCTGACGCCCCACCGCTACCAGCTGCTGGACGCCTGCGACGGCAACGAGGCCCTGCGCCTGCTGCAAGAGCAGCCGGACATCGACCTGCTGGTGGTGGACCACAGCATGCCCGGCCTCAGCGGCTTCGAACTGGTGCAGATGTTGCGGCAGAAGCTGCGCCGCCACGACCTCAGCATCATCGGCCTGTCGGCCGACGAAAAGGGTTCGCTCAGCGCCAAGTTCATCAAGCAGGGGGCCGACGACTTCTTGCGCAAGCCCTTCTGCCCCGAGGAGCTCAACTGTCGCGTGGTCTCGACCCTGGAACGGCGGGATCTCATGCGCGCCCTCACCCACGCCGCCCAGTACGATTCCCTCACCGGGCTGCGCAACAGGCGCGCCTTCCAGGATCAGGCCCAGGAGCTGTTCCGCCAGGCCGAACGCGAGGGCCATTCGCTGAGCGTGGCCATGCTCGACCTGGATCACTTCAAGCGTATCAACGACGAACACGGCCATGCCAGCGGCGACAGTGCCCTGGTGGTCTTCGCCCAGGCCTTGGCCCGGACCCTGCCTCAGGATCTCACCGGTCGCCTGGGCGGCGAGGAATTCGCCCTGGTCAGCCGGATGCCACCGGAGCAGCTGCTGCAAGCGCTGGACCTGCTGCGCCGCTACTGCCACGCCCAGAGCTATGCCCCCGGCGCCCCGCCGCTGTCGTTCAGCGCCGGCGTCTTCAGCGGCCTCGCCGACGACCTCGAAGGCTTTCTCCACGAAGCCGACCGGCGCCTCTATCAGGCCAAACGCCAGGGCCGCGGTCGGACCTGCCTGGTGCTCGAGGCCGACTAGGCCCGTGCCCCGGTTGGCGCCATCCATCACAAGACATATGATGTCATACGATTAACCTGCCGATGCAGGTTGATCCGCATTGCCTCGTCTGAACAATAACAATCAAGGACCTGCACCATGCATGACTCCCTCCCGGGCCTCGCCCGGCCATTGTCACGTCGCCAGTTGCTCCAGAGCGGCCTGGTCTGCGGCGCCGCCCTCGCCCTGCCCGGTCTCGCCCGCGCCGGGGAACCCCTGAGCCAACGCTATCCCGATCCGCTGATCGAGATCCTCGACGACCGCTTCCTCGAGTTGCGGCTGTTCAACGCCAGTGTCGAACGCCTGGCCACCGGCCTGCGCTGGGCCGAAGGCCCGGTGTGGATCGGCGATGGCAACTACCTGCTGATGAGCGACATCCCCAACAACCGCATCGTGCGCTGGGATGAGGTCAGCGGCCGGCTGGACACCTACCGCGCCCAGTCGAATTTCGCCAACGGCCTGACCCGTGATCGCCAGGGTCGGCTGATCGCCTGTGAAGGCTCCACCACTCACGGCCTCGGGCGGCGGGTCACCCGCACCGAGCACGATGGGCGTATCACGGTGCTGGCCGATAGCTTCGACGGCAAGCCGTTCAATTCGCCCAATGACGTGGTGGTCAAGCGTGACGGCTCCATCTGGTTCAGCGACCCGCCGTTCCAGGCCAACAGCGACTACGAGGGTCATAGGGTCAAGACCGAGCAACCCGATGGGGTCTATCGCATCGACGGCGAGAGCCTGGCGGTGACCCGGGTGATCGGTGATCTCAACGGCCCCAACGGCCTGGCCTTCTCGCCGGACGAAAAGCTGCTCTACGTGGTCGAGGGCCGCGCCAAGCCCAATCGCCTGGTGTGGGCCTATACGGTAAGGGACGACGGCAGCCTGGGCGAGCGCCACAAGCACATCGAGGCGCTGGAATACGGCGCCCTGGACGGCATCAAGTGCGACGTGGCGGGCAATCTCTGGTGCGGCTGGGGCAGCAGTGGCGCGCCGGCGGCCAAGCCCGAGGCGCTCGATGGCGTGCGGGTCTTCGATCCCAGCGGCAAGGCGCTGGGGCACATCCACCTGCCGGAACGCTGCCCCAACCTCTGCTTTGGCGGCCCGGAAGGCAACCGCCTGTTCATGGCCGGTTCCCACTCGCTGTACAGCCTCTACGTCAACATCCGCGGTGCCGGCCTCTAGCGGCTAGCGGGACTCGGGCGGCGACTGCTCGGCCAGGACGGTCAGGGAGTCGAGCACGCTGTCCAGGGCATAGGCCGCTTCGAAGCGCGCCAGATTCTGGGTGAGGTCGGCCAGGCTGGTGGTGATCCCCAGCCAGTTGCCCAGCCCGATCTGGCGCGCCGCTTCCGGCAGCGAACAACCGCCATCGCGGCGTTCCAGCCAGGCCAGCACCAGTTCCGGCGGGGTATCGGCTTCGAGGCCCAGAGTGCGCAGCAGTCGCAGGGCCTTGGCCTGTTCGCGGGGTGGCAGCCGATGGCGGGCCGTGGGAGTGGGCTGGTCGACGATCAGCGTCAACCGGGAGCCGGGGGTATCGGTCATCTGGACCTCTAGGGACTACACCAGAACCGTACGGCGCGAGGCCGCTTCATCGCCCCATGTTAGGCGAATAGTCTGGCCAATTGCCATCCCCGGGCCCGACCCTCGTCACCTGGAAAACGCCGTTCGGCCCCCTGCTCCCCTCAGCGCGCGGCGCGGCCCCGGCAGCGCTGCCAGCGTTCCTCAACCCGCTGGGCGAACCAGGCGGTGGTGAGGGTGCGGGTGATCTTGGGACTTTCCAGGGTGATGCCCGGCAGGATGGCGCGCGGCAGGCTGCGACCGGCCTTGCGCTCGGCCAGGGCATAGACCTTGGCATAGAGATCGGTCTTGGCGAAGTCCTCGGACTCCCCCGCCTCCAGGTCGTGGCGGATGGCGATGTCGCTCATGCCCAGGGCCGGCGCCAGGCGATTGACCGCCCGCTCGGTCTCGCCCTGGGTCCGCGAACCGGGCACCACCAGATCGCCGTCCAGCGCCAGCTTCATCCCCGTGGCCCGGCTTACCGCGCTCTGGAAGGCGGCATTGCGACTGGCGTACCAGCCGGCGTTGAAATCGGCGAAGCGATACAGCGGCGTGGCATAGTCCGCCGGATAGCCCAGCAGGTGCGCGGTGCCGAAATAGAGACCGCCCCGTCGGCTGAACACCTCGTGGCGGATGGAACCCTCGCGCTCATAGGGATAGCCGCGGGCATGAGCCTCGGCGAAGTCGATGCTGACCTGCATGGGGCCGCCGGTGCGCACCGGATTGAAGCGCCCGAACAGCTGGCCTCCCAGGGGCACCATGGCGATGAAGTCCTCGAAGATCAGACTCAGCTCGCGCTCGGTTCGGGCACTGTCCAGGCGCTGGGCGTAGGTCTTGCCGGTGGGCGACCTGAGGTTGAGCGCGGTGCGCACCAGCAGTTGAGGCACATAGGCCCGCGCCGCACGTCTGTCGATCTCTTCCCGGGCGATCCGCCCCAGCCCCGGCACCGGCGGATCGACCTGGTAGGTGGATTCCTGCTCCGCCACCGCCAGCACGGCGCAGAGGTTGTCCGTCGAGGGCTCGAGGCCCTGGGCGCTGAAGGCGGTCTGGATATCGCTGGCCCAGCCCTGCCGATCCGCCACGCTGGTCGGCAGCAGCCGCAAGAGCTCGGCGCGCACCTCGGCCGGCGAACGGGTCGGCCCCTGGGAGCTGGGCGTCAGGCTGCAACCGGCCAGCACCAGGGCAGCGGCCAGGGCGGTCCAGCCGCGCAGTCGCGACAGGGTGGGCAAGGCGGGAACAGACGGCACGGCAGCAGCGGACACGGCGACTCCAGGGAATTCCTTTGGCCGCTTTGACCACGCCCTCGGCCAAACGGCTGCCCTGAATGCTAGATAACTTCTGGCTATATCGATGTAACCCTTTCATTGAACCAGAGCTGCCGGGTGGCTGGGATTCCCAGGCAAGTCCTACTAAAATGGTCGGACTTTAGTTCGAAGCTACCGGAACCATGATGCAGCAGACCTCTACGCTTTCCTCTCCTCGCCTGCCCTGGGCGGCCCTGTGGGCGACCTGCCTGCTCGCCCTGGGCATGCTCTTTCTCGGCCAGGCCGTGGGCGGCCGTCAGGCGCTCCTGCTGCTGCTCGGCAGCGCCCTGGGCCTGACCCTCTACCACGCCGCCTTCGGCTTCACCTCGGCCTGGCGGGTGTTCATCCTCGACCGCCGCGGCGCCGGCCTGCGCGCCCAGATGGTGATGCTGGCCCTGGCGGTGCTGCTGTTCTTTCCCGCCCTGGGCGCCGGCAGCCTGTTCGGCGAGGCGGTGCGCGGCAACGTCTCGCCGCTGTCCACCTCGGTGGTGGTCGGCGCCTTCCTGTTCGGCATCGGCATGCAACTGGGCGGTGGCTGCGCCTCCGGCACCCTATTCACCGCCGGCGGCGGCAATGCGCGGATGCTGGTGACCCTGCTGTTCTTCGTCATCGGTTCGCTGATCGCCACCCAGCACCTGGGCTGGTGGTTCGCCCTGCCCAGTCTGCCGCCCACCTCCCTGGTGACCAGCCTGGGCGTGCTGCCCGGTATCCTGGTCAGCCTGGCGGCCTTCGCCCTGATCGCCGGGGTCTCGGTGGTACTGGAGCGCCGTCGCCACGGCTCGCTGGAAGTCACGGTGCCCGGTGAACACCAGGGCGCGGCGCGCCTGCTGCGCGGCAGCTGGCCGCTGGTCTGGGGCGCCATCGCCCTGGCCATACTGAACTTCGTCACCCTGGCCCTGGCCGGTCGCCCCTGGGGCGTCACCTCGGCCTTCGCCCTCTGGGGCGCCAAGGGTGCCGGTCTGCTCGGGCTGGACGTCTCCGGCTGGGCCTTCTGGCAGCAACCGGCCAATGCCCGGGCGCTGGCCGAGCCCTTCTGGTTCGACGTCACCAGCGTGATGAATCTCGGCATCATGCTGGGCGCCCTGGCCGCCGCGGGCCTTGCCGGGCGCTTCGCCCCCAGCCTGCGCATTCCCGCGCGGTCGCTGGTGGCGGCGGTGCTTGGCGGCCTGCTGCTGGGCTACGGCGCGCGGCTGGCCTATGGCTGCAACATCGGCGCCTACTTCAGCGGCATCGCCTCGGGCAGCCTGCACGGCTGGCTGTGGCTGGTGGCCGCCTTCTTCGGCAACAGCCTGGGCGTGCGCCTGCGCCCCTTCTTCTTTCCCGGCGAACGCCGCGTCGAACGCCTGACCGGCTGCTAGACCGGCAGGACCTGGCGACCGGGCGGCAGCGCTCCCGGTCGCTCCGGCAGGCTGATCACCCCGTACTGGGGCGCGGCGTGGTAGGTCTTCAGCGCCTGCATGACGAAGAGCAGGGCCGCGGTGCCCTGGTATTCGAACAGTCCCTGCAGCGGCCAGATGGTCATGAAGGCGAGGAATACCGCCAGGGTGAATTCCAGGTCGCGGCTCAGCTTGCGCGCCACCAGGTAGTGGACCGCCAGGCCGATGGGAATCACCAGGATCGACAGGAAACCGAAGCGGAACACGGTGCCGAAGATGCCGACGTCGGAAAGGAAGAAGTAGTCGCCGAAGATCGGCTTGAAGCCGTCGTTCCACATCAGGCTGAGGCTGCCGCTGGGCAGGCCGTTGTACAGCTGCAGGTGGTTGATGATCTGGGAAATGGTGTTTTCCCGGACGTTGTCGGTGGGGCCTTCCTGCACCGAGCGCGCATAGAAATCCAGGTTGAAGCCGAGGGTTTCCAGGAGGTGCGGATAGAGGATCAGCGGTGCGATGATGATGGCGCCGAACAGCGCCGGGCCGACCAGGCGCGCGCGCAGGGCGAGGATGGTGAACACCAGGCAGACCACGATCAGCTGGCGGGTCTGCAACACCACCACGATGGTCGCCAGAAAGAACAGCGCCAGCAGGCCGTGCCTCAGCTTGGGCCGCAACTGGCCGTCGATGAAGGAACGCCCGCGACCGGCGAAGTAGATGCAGATGAAGTAGCCGAAGAAGATGGCGCCCGCCCCCGTGGAGGCCCGTCCGGGACGGCTGAGGTCCTTCACCTCCTCGCGCAGGTCCGGCAGCATCTTGAAATAGGACAGCCAGCACAGCAGCGCCGAGAGCAGCCCGACCAGGATGATCAGATTCTCGAACTGCACGGCATTCAGCCGCTTGGCCAGGTAGAGCACCAGGAAGGCGCTGAAGCAGTAGAGCACCCGCCGCTCCTCGATGAGGCCGTAGACCAGCGGCTGGCCCCAGAACAGCTGGGCGAACACCGCCGGCAGGCCGACGAACACCGCCGTGGAAAACAGGCAGAAGCCCATCAGCAGCCGATAGTCGCGCTGCGGCCGATGCCAGGTGCTCAGGGTGAAGAGCGCGAAGAAACCCAGGCAGATCGCCAGGTACAGCTCGCCCACGTAGCGGATGCCCACCGGATTGGTCGGGCTCTGTTCGAAGACGCCGAACTGCAGGACCATCAGGCCACCCAGGGCCAGAAAACTCAGTCGATTGATCAGCGTACCCGGCATACCCGGTTTCCTCGCAGCACGTTCATGGATGGGGCGTTCATTGCAGGCGCCAGTCACCCTCGACCTTGGCGTAGGTCAGTTGGCGACCGTCCGCCAGACTCAGGCGGGCGCGGGTGTATTCGGGCAGGTCGACGCGGAAATCCCGGCCTTCCAGATAGAGTCCGCCACAGGCCCCCGGCTCGCCGTGGTAGTCCAGCGGCTGGCGCTGCAATTCGTGGATGCTGCGGTGGAACAGCAGGTTGGCGTAGCCGCGCACCGTCATGTCGGTGGAGATGAGGGTGCAGTCCAGTGCGACCTGGCCTTTCACCAGCCCGACCAGGGCCTGGTTCTGCCGGTCGATGGCGCCCCAGCCGGCATAGCCGGCGAGGTCCTGGCGATAGGTCTGGCCGTTCTGCAGGGCCGCGGCCACCAGCACCACGGCGAGCACGGCGCGCCCCGGGGTCTTCAGGGCCAGAAAGGCCAGGCCGAGCAGCAGCGCGGCGGGAAAGATGAACTTGAGGCGATCGAAGGAAAACTGGGTGGCATGCTGCAGCAGCAGCAGATTTTCCAGCAGCGGCACGCTGGCGGCGACCAGCAGCAGCGCGGTGCTGCGAGGCCAGTTCAGGCTCTTGCGCTTCCAGACCAGTACCCCCAGGGCGATGGCCACCGCGGCCAGGAACAGGCCGAAGGACAGCCCGTAGCCGGCGAAGAAGTCGGTCAGGTGGGCATTGTTCGGACTGCGGGCGAGAAAGCGCCGGGCAAAGGCCTTGAGCGTCGGCAACAGGCCCGCCGCCAGGCTGTAGTGCAGCAGCACCAGCAATCCGGCCAGCGCCGTGGCGAAGGCCAGGCGCCAGGCCATCCGCTGGCCTTCCGGCAATTGCCGGCGCTGCAGCCAGAACAGCGCGACCAGCCCGCCGCCGAAGACGTAGCCGGTCCATTCGGTTAGAGCGCCGAAGCAGACCAAGCCGGCCAGCAGCCAACCCAGCCGCTGGCGCTGGCCGGTGGGCGCCCGCAGGTAGTGGAAGAGCGTCAGCAGACTGGCCAGCAGCAGCACCTGGTAGAAACTCTGCACCCAGTAGAGCAGGCCCTGGGACAGCAGCGCCTCGCGGCTGAACACCGCGATCAGGCAGCCCAGCACCGCGCTCGTGGCGGCCAGGCCGCGGCTGGCGCCGTGACTGCGCAGCACCAGGTAGAGCAGGCGGAACAGCAGCAGCGCCGTGAGGGCGCCGAGGGCGGCGTTGAACAGCGCGAGGCTGTGCAGCGAAGGCGTCAGCCCCGCGGCCTTGAGGCCGAGATAGGGCGCGAGGAAGCCGTAGCTGCTGAAGCTGGTGTAGACGTAGTCGCCACTGTGGGTGGGGATAGTCGCGCCCCAGGACACCTGCTTGTCGTGACTGCCGCCCAGGGTCACCGTGGGCAGCCACCAGTGGCGGGTCACGCCGGATTCGTCCAGGGCATTGAGACTGAGCAGGACGTGATAGCTGGCTTCGAGATTCTGCGCCCCGGTGCCGTCGCGAAAATCCGGCAGGCGCCAGAGCAGCGCCAGCAGCAACAGCAGACCGACCACCAGACCGCCCAGCCAGAACGGCCACCGTCCCACCCGGACCCCGGGATGGGTAACGTCAGATACCACACTCATTGTCCTGTCTCCTGACAGCCATGCAGTCGAGAACGCCGTCCAGGGCAGTGAAGAACCAGGCGCCATCTTCCGCAGGCCTGGTACAACCGGTGCAAGACCGCCCACGCAGGCCAAGAGGCGCGTGGGTGGGTAACCGGGCTTCAACCGCTGACTACATTCAAGAAGCCGTCAGGAACACGCCGTTGCCGGGAGGCAGCGGCGTTTGCATCTGATACCCGGGTGCATCCGCCAGCTTCGGCAGGGCACCAGCGGCTCCGGAAAACCCGGCGCGAGCCAGGGCTTGTCGTCCGGAGACACGACAGGTCGCGAAGAAGACTGCCTTAGCACCTTGACGCTGCCAAGCGGGCATCCGTCGCGTTCTGCACGGAGTGTCACATTTTTGGCTTTTGCTTTCGCTTAGAGTCGACGCAGCACTCCAGCCGACAAGGCGCGGATCCCCGATCCAGCGCCTGGCGTTCCCAGCTGTGCCCTGCCTGGTGTGACGATTTCGACCCCCGGTTCGCCGCGCGCTGCCCTCTCGCCAGCGTGCGGCTGCGACGGCTGTCCTTTCTCGTACCTGCCCCAAAGGCCCGCTCCTGCATGGACAAGTCGCATCAGACGCTCCCCGCCGCCACCCAGGCCGCGGACATAGGTTTCGCCCGTTACTGCGCCGCGCTCTGGCGCCATCGCCGCAGCCTGCTCGTCTGCATCGTCCTCTGCACCCTGCTGGGCGTGGCCTATGCGCAACTGGCCGCGCCGCGCTATCAGGCGGTGGCGACGGTGCAGATCGAATACCAGCGCGGCATCGTGCGGCTGGACGAAGCCGACAACGGCCGACCGCTGCCGCCGCCGGAAGCCATCACCGAGATGCAGCTGCTCACCTCGCGGCGGGTGGTCGGCGAGGTGGTGGACGCCGAGGGCCTGGACCTGAGCGTCACCCCACGGCGCCTGCCGCTGCTGGGCGACTGGCTGGCGCGCCGCCACGAACGCGCGGGCACCGGGGTGGCCCCGCCGCTGTTCGGCCTCGCGCGCTTCGCCTGGGGCGGCGAACAGCTGACCATCGCCAGGCTGAGCGTGCCCGACGCCCTCTATGGCCAGCCGCTGACCCTCACCGCCGAGGCCCCGGATCGCTTCCTGCTGAGCGATGCCCAGGGCAAGCGCCTGCTGGAAGGTCGGCTGGGCCAGCCGGCCAGCGCCGGCGAGCTGCAGCTGGACATCGCCCAGCTGCACGCCTATCCGGGCACCGAATTCATCCTCGTCAAGCAACGCCGCGGTGTGGCCATCCAGGCGCTGCAGGAGCGGCTGATGGTCAGCGAGCGCGGCAAGCGCTCGGGCATCCTCTCGATCCAGCTGCAGGACACCGATCCGCAGCGGGCGCAACGCATCCTGCGCGACATCACGGAGGCCTATGTGCGCCAGGACGTGACCCGCAACGCCGACGAATCCACCCAGCAACTGGCCTTCCTGCGCCAGGAGTTGCCGCGGGTGAATCAGCGCCTGGCCGACGGCCGCCAGGCGCTGGACCGCTATCAGCGCCGCCAGGGCTCCATCGCCATCGGCGAAGAGGGACGCAGCCTGCTGCGCCAGGCGGTGGACCTCGATGGCCAGCTGTCGGCCCTGGAGATGGAGCGTCTCGGACTGGCCCTGCGCTTCACCACCACCCACCCGCTGTACCAGACCCTGCTGGCGCGCCGCCAGGTGCTCAACGGCGAGCGCCAGGCCGTGCAGCAGCGCCTGGCCAAGCTGCCCCAGACCCAGCAGGAGGTCCTGCGCCTGCAGCGCGACGTCGAGGCGGCGGACAAGCTCTATGCGCTGATGAGCAAGCGCATCCAGGAATTGTCGGTGGTGCGCGCCGGCACGGTGAGCGATGTGCGCATCATCGACAGCGCCTATACCCAGATCGCCCCGGTCTATCCCAAGAAGCCCCTGCTGATCCTCAGCGCCCTGCTCTTCGGCTGCCTGGCCGGGATGGCCTGGGTCTATCTGCGCGCCAGCCTGGAGCGCGGCATCGAAGACGCCGAGGGCCTGGAAAATCTGGGCCTGCCGGTGCTGGCGCAATTGCCACTGGCGCCGAGCCGCCAACTCGGCGGCCCGCTGCAGACCTCACTCGACAGCGGCTACCAAGAGGCCCTGCGGATCCTGCGCACCAGCCTGGCCTTCGCCCGCACCGAGGCGCGCAATGACCTGCTGCTGATCACCAGCGCCAGCCCCGGCGCCGGCAAGTCCTCGGTGGCCATGCAACTGGCGCGGGTGCTGGCCGAAGGCGGGACGCGGGTGCTGCTGGTGGATGCCGACCTGCGGCGCGGACGCCTGCACCGGCGCCTGCAACTGGCCCGCCGCCCGGGTCTGGCCGAGGTGCTGGCGGGGCTGGCGACGCCCGAGCAGGCGATCCAGCCCTCGGCGATCCCCGGCCTGGATTGCCTGGTGGGCGGCGTCCGCCCGCCCAATCCGGCCGAATTGCTGATGAGCGCGCGCTGTACCGAGTTGCTGCGCGGCCTGCAGCAGGACTACGAACTGATCATCCTCGACACCCCGCCGGTGCTGGCGGTGACCGATGCCGTGCTGCTGGCCGCCCAGGCCGGCACCTGTCTGCTGGTGTCGCGCCATGGATGCAACACCGCCAAGGAAATCGAGGCCACCCAGCGCCAGTTCGCCCACAGCGGTCTGGTGCTCCAGGGTGCGGTGCTCAACGCCGTGCCGCCCCCGCCGTTCACCCGCGCCGCCCTGGGGGTCCTGACCGGCTGACGCCCACCTGGCCAGGCCCGGCACTATGCTGGCGCCTGGCCAGCTCCTGTCATCAAAGCTCAACACGGAGCCCCTAGGCTGCATCGACCTCCCGAGAACGGATTCGTATCGATGTCGTCCGCTCCCCTGCCCTCCGCGCGTGCCGCCTCCCGCCCCAGCCAACGCTGCGCCCTCGACCTCTGCACCCAGTGGCCCGCCGTCGAGGCCGAGCACACCAACGCCATGGTCATGGACCTGTTCAACGAACGCCGCGAGATCACCAGTCTCGCGGTAGTCGAGCACGACCGCCCGATCGGCCTGATCAACCGCGACATCTTTCTCTCGCAGATGAGCAAGCCGTATCACCGTGAAGTCTACGATCGCAAGAGCTGCATCGCTTTCATGGACAAGGAGCCGCTGGTGGTGGATGCCGGTCTGTCCATCGAGGAGCTGACCCGGCGCACCGTCGAGGTGGGCGAAAAGGCCCTGGCCGATGGCTTCATCGTCACCCGCGAAGGGCGCTTCGCCGGGCTCGGCCTGGGCGTGCAGCTGATGCGCATCGTCTCAGACCTGCAGGCCGAGAAGAATCGCCAGATCATGCACAGCATCGAATACGCCAGCGTTATCCAGCGCGCCATGCTGCGCAGCTCGCGCGAGGCCCTGGCGGTGATGGAACAGGACGCCACCCTGGTCTGGCAGCCGCGCGACGTGGTCGGTGGCGACTTCTACCACTTCGCCCAGCACGCAGACGGCTGGTTCGGTGCCATCGCCGACTGCACCGGCCACGGCGTACCCGGTGCCTTCATGACCCTGATCGCCTCGGCGTCCCTGACCCAGGCCCTGCAACAGCTGGGACCGCGCGATCCCTCGGCGTTGCTCTCGGCGATCAACGCCAGCGTCAAGGCCATGCTGGGGCAGTCCGGCGGCATCTCCGAATCCAACGACGGCCTGGACCTGGCCTGCTTCTGGGTGGACAGAGGCAGCCACAGCCTGACCTACGCCGGCGCCCGCATGCCGCTCCACCTGCTGGCGCCCGACGCCGCGGACGTCCTGACCCTGGCGCCGCTGCGCCTGGGGATCGGCTACGCCGACAGTCCGCTCGACCAGTGCTGGCCGACCACCACCCTGCCGTTGCCGCCGGGCAGCCTGCTATTCGCCACCACCGATGGCCTGATCGACCAGATCGGCGGCCCGCGGCGCACCTCCTTTGGCAAGCGCCGCGCCCTGACCCGGCTGAGCGAATCGCGTGCGCTGCCCACCGCGGCCTTCTGTGAACAACTCAGCGCGGACCTCGCCCACTGGCAAGGCGACGAACTGCGTCGCGACGACCTCACCTTCCTCTGCATCCGCGTGGCCTGACCGACATGACCGCCTCCTTTCCCGCGAACGGCGCCTTTCTCGACATCGCCCAGCAGCAGCACGTGATCTTCTATCACCGCGGTTATTTCTCCCATGGCATCGTCGCCGCCATGGCCGAGGTGGTGAAGCTGCAACTGGAATTCGAAGGCATCAGCGGCGCCACCCGGCGCAAGCTGTTTTCCTCCTTCATCGAATTGTCACAGAACGTGCTGCATTATTCCGCCGATGCGCTGCCGCCGGATGCCCTGGCGGACACCAAGCTGGGCCAGGGCTCGGTCTGTATCACCCGCCAGGACGGCAACTACCAGATGCTCTGCGCCAACCCCATCGCCAGCGACAAGGTCGACGCCCTGCGCGAGCGGCTCGAGCCGCTGTGCAGCATGTCGCTGGAACAGATCAAGCAGGCCTATCGCGAATCCCTGCGCGCCGAGACCCCGGCCGACAGCAAGGGCGCCGGCCTCGGCTTCCTGACCATGGCGCGCGATGCGAGTGCACCCCTGGAATTTGCCTTCCATCCCTCGACGCAGACGCCGGGCACCACCCTGTTCTGCCTGAAAGCCATCATCTGACAGGGACCCCTACCTCGTATGGACACCATGTTCATCGCTCCCACCGCCACCTCTCCGGAGGTGGATTTCCGTTTCGCCGAGGACGAACTCTGGCTCAAGGGCGAATCCTTTCCGGAAAACGCCGCGGCCTTCTATCTGCCGGTGATCGAGTCGCTGCGGGCCTACCTCGACCAGCGCCGGGACGCCCGCATCCGGGTGCACGTGGCCCTGGCCTACTTCAACAGCTCCAGCACCAAGATGCTGTTCACCCTGTTCGACGCCCTGGACCAGGCGGCCCAGGCCGGCAACCGGGTGGAGCTGCACTGGTACTACGATGCCGAGGACGAGACCATCCAGGAATTTGGCGAAGAACTGCGACTGGACTTCCAGGCGCTGACGTTCATCGAACATCCCGAGCTGCCGGCATGACCGCCAGCGTCAGGCGCTGCAGCCCGGCCGAGGCGGGCCCCGACCTGTTCGAGCAGGAAGCCGGGGTGCTGCAGGCGGCGCGCGCCCTCTATGGGGCCGACGACGCCGATGCCGAGCGCTACCGAGCCGCCCTGGGCGACCTGACGCTGCACTTCGAACGCCTGATGCGCGAGACCCGCCGGCTGATCGCCCGCAGCGATCGCGCCGAACGCGAGATGAATGCCCTCAACCAGCAATTGCAGACCCTCAGCCAGCAGCTGGAGTACCGCGCCACCCACGACGCCCTCACCGGGATGCTCAATCGCGGCGCGGTGATCGACCAGGCCGGCCAGGCCCTGCGGCAACGGGGTGGGGCCATGATCGTGCTGGACATCGACCACTTCAAACGCATCAACGACGAGTTCGGCCATCCCGCCGGCGATCGGGTGATCCAGGCCATCGCCCGCTGC
Source organism: Pseudomonas oryzihabitans NBRC 102199 (assembly GCF_000730625.1). GTDB lineage: Bacteria > Pseudomonadota > Gammaproteobacteria > Pseudomonadales > Pseudomonadaceae > Chryseomonas > Chryseomonas oryzihabitans. Next base: position 507,162 of record NZ_BBIT01000009.1, read on the forward strand.
CTGCAGGAGCTGGTCCAGGCGCCGGCCATCGTCGGTCGGGTGGGTGGCGAGGAATTCACCGTGCTGCTGCCGACCCTGGCGCGGGACGAGGCCCTGGCCATGACCGAACGCCTGCGTCTGCGCATCGCCCGGGAGGCGACCGGACCGGCGCCGGTGACGGCCAGCTTCGGCCTCAGCCTCAACCTGCCGGGCACCGACTTCGAGCTCGCCTACGGCCTGGCCGACGCGGCGCTCTACCGGGCCAAGCGCGCGGGGCGCAACCAGGTGGTGCTGGCCGACTGACCACCGCGATCAGTCAGCCCCACGCCCTTCTTCCGGGCACAAAAAAGCCGCTGCGCCGGGGAGGCACAGCGGCTTTTTGCTGACCGCTTAGGACTGTTTCCAGTCCGGATAGCGGCGCTTATCGGCGGCTGGCGGGAAGTACTGGTACAGCCAAGTTTCACTCAGGGCGCGATCCTGGGTGCGGATGAAGGCACGCATCTGCACCGGATCGGCCTTGTCGCTGGTGGGGTACCAGTCGAAGATCACCCGGTAGCCGCCGATCTCGTCGATCTTGAGCACGTGGAAATCCTGCACCTTGCCGTCGGTGACGGTGACCACCGGCTCGATGCCGGTACCCTCGGGTAGGAACGACAGGCCGCCGCCGTTGAAATCGATGGCGAAGCGCCGCGCCCAGACCTTGGGCCAGTGCTCACCGGGCGCCCAGCCCTCGGGGAAGCCGCCGATGCCGGAACGGGTGGCATAGACCCGCGCCAGCGGCGTGCTCACCGGCGGCAGCGCACTCCAGTGCAGCTTGTAGCCATAGTGCAGCGACTTGCCGGCGGTGATGGTCTCGGCCGGCGCCCAGAAGGCCACGATGTTGTCCAGGGTCTCGCCGGTGGTGGGGATCTCCAGCAACTGGATGGCACCCTCGCCCCAGGCGGAGGTGGGCTCGACCCACAGACTCGGCCGGCGGTCGTAGCGGACCATGACGTCCTGGTAGCTTTCGAATTCGTGATCGGTCTGCACCAGGCCGAAGCCCTTGGGACTGTCGTCCTTGAAGGCGTTGAACTGCAGCTTGGGCGGATTGTTCAGCGGACGGCAGATCCACTCGCCGTTGCCCTTCCACATGGCCAGGCGATCGGAGTCGTGGATCTGCGGGTGGTAGGTGTTGCAGGTCTGCCGCTCGTGGGTGCCGCAGCCGAACATGCTGGTCATGGGCGCGATGCCCAGTTGCTTGATGTCGCGGCGGGCGTTGACGTTGGCGTCCACGTCCATCACCACGCGGTCGTTCAGGCAGTCGATGTCGAAGCGATAGGCGCCGGTGGCGCTGGGCGAATCCAGCAGCGCATAGACCACGAAGCGGGTGCTGTTCTTGTTCGGGGTGACGAACCAGAACTTGGTGAAATCGGGGAATTCCTCGGGCCGATCGGCATAGGTGTCGATGGCCAGACCGCGGGCCGAGAGGCCGTACTGGCGGGTCTTGTCCACGGCGCGGAAGTAGCTGGCGCCAAGGAAGGAGACGATGTCGTACTGGGCCAGGTGAGGCGCCTTGAACAGCTTGAAGCCGGCGAAGCCCAGGTCGCCCTTGAGCTGGCTCTTGTCGACGCCGCTGTCGTTGTAGTTGAACAGCTCGGGGCGGAAGTGGACTTCCTTGGCCTCGTTGGTCTTGGGGTCCACCGAAAACATCCGCACCGGGGTCTTGAAGCCCATGCCGACGTGGAAGAACTGCACGTCCAGCTGGCCCTTGAGGTCGTGCCAGAGCGAATGCTTGGCATCGTAGCCGATGGCGTTGAACTGCTGCGGCGTCATGTTCGCCAGGGTGTCGGGCAGTTTCTGGGCGGTGGGCTGGTAGGCCTGGCCGGCCAGCTCCTTGGCGTGCTGCTTGAGCCAGTCGAAATCGAAGGCCTGGCCATCGCCGTTGGCCGGATTGGCAAAGGCCTGGAGGGCGAACAGCCCGGTGGAGGGAATGCCGGTGTAGGCCGCCAGGGCCAGGGACGCTTTGAGCAGGTGTCTACGCTGCATGGATCAACCTTGGTCACTAAGGATGAAAGATTCGGCCCAGCCGAACCGCCAGAAAGGAAAAAGAATGCACGATACCCGGATAGGTTCGCCATCGCACCGGTGAACTGCAGCCTAGCGCACGCTCTGGCCTGCCAGAGGGGTTACCAAAGCTTTCCGGATCACAGTTCCGGTTGCCGGGCCTCCCGGAAAGCGCATCATCGACCTTCCCTTGCCGCTTCCCTGGAGACCCTCATGGCCGCTGCCGCCATCGCCTTCGGGCCACCCAGCCCCATCCTGCGCATCTTCGATGACGAAAAGGCGCGTGAATTCTACTGCCACTTCCTGGGTTTCCGCCTGGTCTGGGAACACCGCTTCGAACCGGGGCTGCCGCTGTACGCGGAAGTCGAACGCGCCGGCCTGCGCCTGCATCTCTCCGGCCACCACGGCGATGCCTGCCCCGGCTCGACGGTCTTCGTCCGCCTGACCGGCATCCGCGCCTTCCAGGCCGAATTGCTGGCCAGGGACTACGGCTTCGCCCGCCCGGGTATCGAGGAATTGCCCTGGGGCCTGGTGATGGAGATCGCCGATCCCTTCGGTAACAGGCTGAGGTTTTGCGAGGAGACGCCGGAGGCCTAAGCAACGGCTGGACGGTGATCGCGGCCATGGGCCGCTCCTACAGGCTCGATGATGGAGATGACCGCCTGCGCGGATGGCTCCCTCTCCGCTCGGGAGAGGGTT
>NZ_BBIT01000008.1 GCF_000730625.1 Pseudomonas oryzihabitans NBRC 102199
CGGACCGCCATGGCCGCGATATGACCCCAACGCGTGGAAAAGGCTGCGCCGTTTTCCACCCTACGTTTGTTTATCCCCTAAAGAACAACAACAAAAGGATCCACCATGAGTTCAACCCCTTCCCGCGATTCGCGCAGCGCGCGGTTCGCCCTGGCCTGTTCCAACTGGGCCGAGCGCTGGTTTCCCGATTCCTGGGTGTTCGCCGTGCTCGCCGTGGCCGTGGTGGCCCTGGCTGCCCTCGGCATGGGCGCGCCGGCGGCCAAGACCGCCAAGGCCTTTGGCGACGGTTTCTGGAGCCTGATTCCCTTCACCATGCAGATGGCCTTCGTGGTCATCGGCGGCTATGTGGTGGCCAGTTCCGGTCCGGCCGGGCGCCTGATCGAGCGCCTGGCGCGGGTGCCCCGTACCGGACGTGGCGCGGTGTGCTGGGTGGCCCTGGTGGCCATGCTCGCCTCCCTGCTCAACTGGGGCCTGAGCCTGGTGTTCGGCGGCCTGCTGGTGCGCGCCCTGGCCCGCCGCGAAGAACTCAAGATGGACTATCGCGCCGCCGGCGCCGCGGCCTACCTGGGCCTGGGCGCGGTCTGGGCGCTGGGGCTGTCGTCGTCGGCGGCGCAGCTGCAGGCCAATCCGGCCAGCCTGCCGCCCTCGATCCTCGCCATCACCGGGGTGATTCCCTTCAGCCAGACGCTGTTCCTCTGGCAATCGGGCGCCCTGCTGCTGGTGCTGCTGGTGGTCTCGGCGGTGATCGCCTATGTCACCGCGCCAGGGCCGGACAGCGCGCGCGATGCCCGTGCCTGTGGCGTTGACGTCACCCCGGCGCCCAAGCCGGCCGCTAAGCCGACCCGTCCAGGCGAATGGCTGGAATACAGCCCCATCCTGATCATCCTGCTGGTGCTCCTGGCCGCGGGCTGGCTGGTGCAGGAATTCGCCAGCAAGCCGGCCATCGAGGCCATTTCCGGGCTGAACACCTACAACCTGCTGTTCATCTCCCTGGGCGCCCTGCTGCACTGGCGGCCGCGACATTTCCTCGACGCCGTGGCCCGCGCCGTGCCGGCCACTACCGGAGTGCTGATCCAGTTTCCGCTGTACGGCTCCATCGCTGCCATCCTGACCAAGGTCAATGGCGCCGATGGCCAGACTCTGGCGCACCATATCGCGGCATTTTTCACCCAGATCGCCACCCACGACACCTTCGCCCTGCTGATGGGCGTCTACTCGGCCCTGCTGGGGTTCTTCATCCCCTCAGGCGGGGGCAAGTGGATCATCGAGGCGCCCTACGTCATGCAGGTGGCCAACGATCTGCAGTATCACCTGGGCTGGGCCGTGCAGATCTACAACGCCGCCGAGGCATTGCCGAATCTGATCAATCCCTTCTACATGCTGCCGCTGCTGGGCGTGCTGGGGCTGAAGGCGCGCGACCTGGTCGGCTTTTCCTTCGTGCAGCTGCTGGTCCATGCACCCCTGGTGCTGGTGCTGCTATGGCTGTTGGGGGGAACGTTGGCCTATCTGCCGCCGGTACACCCGTAGCTCGGGTGGGGCGCAGACGGTAAAGCGGGAGGGGTGGAGCGGGAGCCGGCTGAATCTCAGCCGGCGATGGCCAGGCGGGTGCTGTCGATGATGGCCTGCAGGCGGCTCGGGTTGCTGTATTCGTCGCGGTAGATCCGGCGGGTGTGCTTGGCCACGCCATGCTCGTTGACGACGATGAAGGAAAAACCACGCTTGCTGGGCGCGTCGATGACGCAGCTCATCGGCGCGAAAGCGGCGCTGAGGGCATGCATGGCGTTCTGGGCTTGGGCTTGTATGTTCATGACTTCAGTTGTAAACCTCACGTGTGACGCTGCTATGACAAAGGTCTTGACCGATAGTGCCTAGACTTGCCAGTTATTGTTAGCAATAGGCGTGCCGGAATGTAACAAGGCCTTTTCCAGCACGCCCTGCCCTCACTTGCCGGCAGCCTGCTGGCGACGCTTGGCCCGCCGCGACAGCATGTTCAGGCCCTCGATCAGCGCCGAGAAGGCCATGGCCGCGTAGATATAGCCCTTGGGCACATGGGCGCCGAAACCTTCGGCGATCAGGGTCATGCCGATCATGATCAGGAAGCCCAGCGCCAGCATCACGACGGTGGGGTTGTCGTTGATGAACCTGGCCAGGGGGTCGGCCGCCAGCAACATGACGGTCACCGCCACCACCACCGCGATCACCATCACCGGCAGGTGCTCGGTCATGCCGACGGCGGTGATGATGCTGTCCACCGAGAACACCAGGTCCAGCAGGAGGATCTGCACGATGGCCGAACCGAAGGCCAGGGTCGCCGTCTCGCCGCCCTTGCTCAGGGCGCTGTCGGGCTCGGGATCGACGTTGTGGTGGATCTCCTTGGTCGCCTTCCACAGCAGGAACAGGCCACCGGCGATGAGGATCAGGTCCTTCCAGGAAAAGCTCTTGCCGAACACTTCGATGATGGGCTCGGTGAGCTGGACGATCCAGGCCACGGTACCGAGCAGACCCAGGCGCAGGATCAGCGCCAGGCTGATGCCGATGCGGCGGCCCTTCTGCTGTTGGTGCGCGGGCAGCTTGTTGGTCAGGATGGAGATGAAGATGAGGTTGTCGATGCCCAGCACCACTTCCATCACGATCAAGGTGGCGAGAGCAGCCCAGACGGTCGGGTCGGCGGCGAGTTGTAGCAGATAGTCCATTGCGGCGCGGTTCCAGTGGGAAGAGAAAGGCCTGACAGGGTCAGGCCGCAGGTCTCACCATCAGAGCCTCGCATCTGTGAAATGCTCGTGAAGGCCTCTGCCGCAATTGTTTCAAACTGTCGCAGCGGTACGCCGCTGAACGAAGCGCGCCACATAGTCGTCGGCCGGCTGGCCGAGGATGTCCGCCGGGGTGCCCACCTGCACCAGCCGACCGTCACGCAGGATGGCGATGCGATTGCCCAGGCGCAGGGCCTCGTCCAGGTCATGGGTGATGAAGACGATGGTCTTGTGCAGGCGCTGTTGCAGCTCCAGCAGTTGCTCCTGCATCTCGGCGCGGATCAGTGGATCGAGGGCGGAAAAGGCCTCGTCCATCAGGATGATCTCGGTATCGGCCGCCAGGGCGCGGGCAAGGCCGACGCGCTGGCGCATGCCGCCGGAGAGCTGGTGCGGCCATTTGCGCTCGTAGCCGGCCAGACCCACCACCTCCAGCCAGTGCAGCGCCCGTTCGCGGCAGACCGCCTTGGGCTCGCCGCGCACCTTGAGGCCGTAGGCGACGTTGTCCAGCACTCGCCGATGGGGCAGCAGGCCGAAGCTCTGGAACACCATGCTGATGCGCTGGCGGCGCAATTCGCGCAGCGCCGGCAGCGGCAGCTGGAGGATGTCCTGGCCATCGATGAGGATGCGCCCGCTGCTGGGATCGATCAGCCGGTTGAGGTGGCGCACCAGCGTCGATTTGCCGGAACCGGAAAGGCCCATGATGACGAAGATCTCGCCCTCGGCGATCTCCAGGGAGAGATCGTCCACCCCCACCACGCAACCGGTGCGGGCGAGGATCTCGGCCTTGTCGTGCCCTTCGCGCAGCAGCGCCAGGGCCGCCTGCTCGCGCTTGCCAAAAACCTTGGAAACCCGCTCGACGACGATCTTCATCGTTCCACCTCATGGCGCTGGCGACCATAGGCCTGGGTGATGCGGTCGATGACCACGGCGAGGATGACGATGGCCAGGCCCGCCTGCAGGCCCTTGCCCACGTCCAGGGTCTGGATGCCCACCAGCACCTCCTCACCGAGGCCGCGGGCGCCGATCATGGAGGCGATCACCACCATGGACAGCGCCATCATGGTGGTCTGGTTGATGCCGGCCATGATGCTCGGCAGCGCCAGCGGCAGCTGCACGCCGAACAGCTGCTGCCAGCGACTGGCGCCAAAGGCGTTGACCGCTTCCATGACCTCGCGATCGACCTGGCGGATGCCCAGATCGGTGAGGCGGATCAGCGGTGGCGCGGCGTAGATCACCGTGGCGAAGATCGCCGGCACCTTGCCCAGGCCGAACAGCATCAGCACCGGGATCAGGTACACGAAGCTGGGCATGGTCTGCATGATGTCCAAGAGCGGCATCAGCACTAGGCGCAGGCGGGCGCTACGGGCGCAGAGGATTCCCAGGGGCACACCGATGATGACCGCGATGGCGGTGGCCACCAGCACCAGGGCCAGGGTCTGCATCAGCTTGTCCCACAGCCCCAGGGCGCCGACCAGGAACAACAGGCCGGTGATCAGTAGCGTCGGCACCACCCGGCGGGTGGCGTGGGCGGCCAGGACCGCGACGATCAGCAACAGCGCCCACCAGGGGGTACCGCGCAGCAGGCCCTCGAGCCAGACGATGGCCTGCAGCAGGGTGTCGGAGATGGTTCGGAAGACGTCGCCGTAGCGCGTCACCAGCCAGTCGACGCCACGATTGACGGCGTCGGCGAAGGAAAAGGTCAGGCCTTCGGGAAACATCCTAGAGCGCCGCCTGGATCTTGCTGCGCGCCGCGGCGTCGGTCACCCAGGCCTGCCAGAGTTCCGGATGGGCCTTGAGCAGCGCCTTGGCGGCGGCGGGGGCGTCCTGCTTGGTTTCGGCCTGCTCGGCCAGGGTGCGGTTGAGCAGCTCGATGGGCACATTGACCCGACTCAGCACGGCCACCAGTTCGGGGGCGCCATCGTGGAAGGGCTTGGAGAGACCGGCCTGCACCTGGATGCGCTTGGCTTCGCCGTCACGGGGCTTGAGCTGGACCATGTCGACCCGACCCAGCAAGGGCGTCGGCGACCAGTAATAGGTGAGGATCGGCTGCTTGCGCTTGGTGGCCGAGACGATGGCCGCATCCAGCGCCGGACCGGTGCCGGGGCGGAAGTTGGTGTACTTGTCGCTCAGGCCGTAGCTCTGCAGCATCTGGGTGTTTTCCAGCTCGCAGGTCCAGCCGGCCGGGCAGTTGTAGAAGCGGCCCTTGCCCGGCTCTTCCGGATCGCGGAACAGTTCGGCGTACTGGCCCAGGTCGGCGATGCTCTTCAGCTTGGGCGCCTTGGCGCCCTCGCCTTCCACCAGATAGCGCGGCACGTACCAGCCTTCGGTGGCGCCTTCGATGGGCGCGCCCACGCCGACCACCTTGCCGGCCGCGGCGGCCTTGTTCCAGGCCTCGCTGCGGCCGATCCACTCCTCGGCGAACACCTGGATGTCGTTGTTGCCCAGGGCCTGCTCCAGGGTGATGGAGTTGCCCGGGATGCTATCCACCTTGCAGTCGTAGCCGTGCTGCAGGACGAAGCCCATCAGTTCGGTGAGCAGCATGCCGCTCTCCCAGTTCACCCCGGCGAACTTGACCGGCTTGCTGGCGCACCAGCTGTCGGCTTGGGCGGTACCGGCGGCGAGCAGGCCAAGGGAAAGGCCGGCGGCCAGGAGGGAACGGCGAGGAAAGGCTGTGGGCATGGGTGGCTCCGTCTGCACTGGGAGGGCCAGGGCGGCAGAGCCGGTCCGCTGGCGATCCTATCTTGGTCAGCGCCAATGGCTCAGGGTTCAGCCAGAGGCCCTGGCACTGCCGTTACCCGCCTCGGCGCTGCTGAATCCGGGAGCCTGCTCCGGTCGATCGATCGTCGCCACCCGGGTCGGTCGATCTCTCTTCACTGGCTGCGACACCCGCGCGAATGGCCGCTGCGCTCGAACTTTGCCCACGCGCGCCTCTTCTACCGGAGGTCACCTTCGCGGAGCCGAGCATGCGTATCCATCACCTCAACTGCGGCTGCATGTGCCCCCTGGGCGGGGCGCTGTACGACGGCTTCAGCCGCGGACTCGCCGCCCACCTCGCCTGTCACTGCCTGCTGGTGGAAACCGACCGGGACGGCCTGGTGCTGGTGGATACCGGCTTTGGCGAAGCCGATCTGCGGGAGCGCGGCCGGCGCCTGAGTCCCTTCTTCCGGCTGATGAATCGTATCCAGTACGATCCCGAACTCAGCGCCCTGGCGCAGCTCCGCCGCCTGGGTTTTCGTCCGGGCGATGTCCGCCATATCGTGCTGACCCATCTGGATTTCGACCACGCCGGCGGCCTGGACGACTTTCCCCAGGCCCAGGTCCATGTGCTGCAGCGGGAGTGGGATGCGCAGCGCCAGCGCCACGGCTTCATCGGTCGGCGCCGCTACAGTCCGGCGCAGTGGCAAGGCATCCGCCATTGGCATTTCCACGAGCCCCGGGGCGAGGCCTGGCACGGCTTCGCCAGCGTGCGCGACCTGCCCGGCCTGCCGCCGGAAATTCTGATGATCCCCCTGCCCGGCCACACCCCGGGCCATGCCGGCATCGCCGTCCAGCACGACGGGGGCTGGTTGCTGCACGCCGGCGACGCCTATTTCTACCGCGACGAGATGCGTCAGCCCGAACGCCACTGCACGCCGGGGCTGAGGTTCTACCAGCGACTGATGGAAGCCGACCGCGCCAGCCGCCTGGACAACCAGGCCCGCCTGCGCGAACTCTCCCTGCGCCAGGACCTGGGGCTGACGCTGTTCTGCAGCCATGATCTGGTGGAGTTCAAGCGGTTGCAGGCAGGGACACCGTAGGTTGGGTTGAGCGCAGCGGAGCCCAACAGTGGCCAGGCAGCTCCCCCGTGTTGGGTTTCGATGATGGAGCCGTCGCAAACAACCTACGCGCGTACCCGTTAGCGGCTACTCATCGCGGCCATGGGCCGCTCCTACAGAGGGCTGATGCTCCCGTAGGAGCGGCCGCATCGGCGGACCGCCATGGCCGCGATTGATCAGAGCGCAACGGCAACAATGCCAGGGCCGAATCCTTCAGGTTGGTTGCGACGACAGGGCCGTCCCAACCAACCTAGGCAATCACCGGATAACCCTGCTCCACCGCTTCTCGCCGCCAGTCCAGCAGCGGTAGATAGGTCGTCTCATCCACCGCTGTGACACCCTCGATGGCCAGGATGTCGGCCAAGGCAGGATCGGCGGCCAGGCTGTCGTTCAAGGCGGCGCGCAGGGCTTCCACGTCCGCATCCGAACGACTGGCGGCGGTGATGAAGGGCAGCGTCGGACTGGGGCGGGTGCGTTGCAACAGGCGCAGGCCGGCGACCCGCTCGGGTTGGGCGCGCTGCAGATAGCCGTAGGTCACGGCATCCACCGAGGCCACATCGGCATGACCCTGCTGCAACAGCGCCAGGCTGTTGGCATGGCTCTCGCTGACGATCATCTCGCCAAAGAAGCGGGCCCGCTCCGCCAGGGGCGCCATGGCGTGGCGCAGCAGATTCATGCCGGTGTTGGAATCCAGGCCGTTGAGCGCCACGCGCTTGCCGCGCAGATCGGCCAGGCTGGTCGCCTCCAGCGTCTCGGGCACCAGGATGAAGGCGCAGTGCTCGGCCGCCTGGCAGCCCGCGAAGCGATAACGCGGCGCCGCCACCAGGCGCACCTGGCCGCGCAGGCGGGTGGCCCAGGGATAGCCGCAGGTCTGCGCCAGCAGCAGCTCGGGATGCGTCCAGAGCGCCGGCAGGTCCTCGGGCGCGGGGTCGAGCGTCTCGCCCAGGCGCAGCGCCACGGCTTCGGCCAGCTGGCGATAGGCGTCGCGCACCTCGGCAGGCTCGACGTACATGGTAAGGGCGGCGACGGTCATGGGCGGCTCCAGCACGGAAAACCGCCATTATCCCCTATCACCGCACTCAGAGCGCCGCCTTTACCCGTTCGGCGTTTTCCGCCGGCAGCCAGGTCGTCCAGACCTCCGGATGCTCCTTGAGGAAACGCTTGGCCACCACCTGGGCGTCTTCGCGTTTCTCGGCCATGCCGGCGAGGATGCCGTTGAACTGGTCGAGGGGGAATTCGACCTTCTCGAACAGCGCCACCAGGGCCGGTGCCTTGTCGTGCAGGTCGCGGGAGACGCCGATGGTGATCTTGGCCGGCAGCGAGCGCGACGGCAGCGGATCAGGATTCTTCGGATCCGACAGGGTCTCCCAGGCCTTCTCACTGAAGGGTGGCTCTTCCAGCTGGACCAGCTTGTAGCGGCCCATCAGCGGGGTCGGCGACCAATAGTAGAAGAGCACCGGCTCGCCACGGCGCATGGCGGTGGCGATGGCCGCGTCCAGCGCGGGACCGGTACCGGTGCGGAAGTTGGTGTAGCTGTCGGTCAGCTTGTAGGCCTTGAGCTTCTGGCTGTTGACGATCTCGCAGGTCCAGCCGGTCGGACAGTTGAGGAAGCGGCCCTTGCCAGGCTCTTCCGGATCACGGAACAGCTCCTTGTAGCGCGGCAGATCGGCGACGCTCTTGAGGTCCGGCGCCTTGGCCTGGATGCCACGCGCGGGGTCGCCCTTGACCAGGTATTCCGGTACCCACCAGCCTTCGGTGGCGCCCTTGACCGTCTCGCCGACGGCAAAGACCTTGCCGGCCTTTTCCGCCGCGCGCCAGGCCGGACTGCGCCCGGCCCACTGCTCGCCAGTGACCTGGATGTCGTTTTGCGCCAGGGCGTTTTCCAAGGTCACGGTGTTGCCCGGCACGCTGTCGGTCTGGCAGCCATAACCCTTTTCCACCAGCAGGCGCAGCACCTCGGTGGTGAACATGCCGCTCTCCCAGTTGGGGCCGGCGAACTTCACCGTCTGCGGATAGGGACAGCCGCCGTCGGCGGCAAAGGCCAGCGGGGTGATGGTAAGGCTGGCAAGGGTCAGGGCGAGACGCAGGCGCATGGGCTAACTCTCCGACGAGGACGTGGGCCTTTCGACCCCCGGCACTGCCATTCGTCCCCGCGGCCCAGAGCTATTTCACAGCGGACCGCCCTCGGCGGTCTTGCGCAGGCCGGCGATCACCGTCTCGCCGGTTTCCCGGGCCAGCTCGGCGTACCAGGCCTGGGTGGCCTGGGGCTCATGCCCGTGGGTGATCTCGCAACGCTTGCGTGCCCGCTCGACGATGCCGGCCACCCGCTCCAGCCGCGCGGCCTGATAGGCCTGGAGCGCGGCCAGGGGATCCTGTTCGGCGTCCAGACAGCGCGCCAGCACCCAGGCATCCTCCATGGCCTGGCAACCGCCCTGCCCCAGGTCCGGGGCCATGGCATGGGCGGAATCGCCCAAAAGCGCCACCCGCCCCTGCACCAGGGTCGGCAACGGCCGGGTATCGTGGATCTCCACCCGGGCCACGCCCTGGGGGTCCAGCCGCTCGATCAGGCGCTGCACCGGCGGCGCCCAGCCGGCGAAGTGCTCGGCCAATTCCGCGCGGTAACGGCTGCGGTCGTTGTGCGTGCCCTTGGGCAGGGGTACGTCGAAGAAGAAATAGAATTCATCGCCGCCCATGGGCATCAGCGAGACCCGCTGATGCGCCCCGACGAATTGCGCCCAGTCCTGGGCCTCGGCCAGATCCGGTGCGATCTGCACCCGCCCGTTCCAGTTCACGTAGCCGCAATACTCGCGGGTGATGGCCTGGCCAACCACCCGCTCCCGCAGGCGCGAGTGGGTACCATCGGCGGCGATCAGCAGGTCGGCCCGTTCGCGCCGACCATCGCCGAGCAGCACGGTCACCCCGGCCGTATCCTGCTCGAAGCCCTCGCAGCCGACGCCCAGGGTCACCCGCTCGGCGCCCACCGCTTCGAGCAGGAGGCGCTGCAGGTGGGCGCGGGCGATGGGGCGCGCCGGTCGGCCCACGGCCTCGTAGAGCGGCAGCAGGCTGAACCGGGTAAGCAACTGTCCCTCATGGTCGCGATAGCTCATGGTCTGCATGTCGCCGCTGACCGCGGCGATGGCGGACCCGAGCCCCAGCTGCTCCAGCACCTTGACGCCGTTGGGCCAGATGGAGATGGCCGCGCCGATGGGGGCCAGATCCTGCGCGCGCTCGAACAGGCGGACCCGGTGGCCGGCCTGTTGCAGCGCCAGGGCGGCGGTGAGACCGCCCATGCCGGCGCCGGCGATGATGATGTCGAGAGATGGCATGACGGACCTCGTTGACCGGTAACAGATGCCTTGGGCAAGCAATTTCCTGACCAAGTGGTCAAGTATTGCCGCCCGGGCGTTGCCCGCTTGCCAGGGGCCCAGAAACGCACCAGGGTGGTGCCCCTTGACCATTGGTCGCTTCGTTTCCAGGCAGGCTGCCCTTCGTCGGCTCGCATGACGCATTCCAGAGCTCTTCTATACTCCTAAGGTAGTCGCCAGTCGCGTTGTACCCAGCGTTCGCCATCCACAGAGGCCCGCTTGCGGCGACCACAGCGGGTGAGGAGCAGGATCATGATCAATCATGTCTGGGGCCTGCTGGCCCATCCCGATCGCGAGTGGCAGCAGATTCGTCGCGAAGGGGAAACGGTCGGGCACTTCTTTGCCCATCATGTCGCCTTCCTGGCGGCCATTCCCGTCGTCGCTTCCCTCGTGGGTACCACGACTTTCGGCTGGCGCTTCGGTGGCGGTGAGGCCCATGTGCTGGACCTGCCTACGGCGGTGGTTCTGGCGGTCATCAGCTATGCGCTGATCATGGCGGCGGTGGTGGCCATGGGGCACGTGATCCACTGGCTGGCGCGGCGCTATCCGGATCGGCCCAGCGCCAATCGCTGCATCCTGTTCGCCGGCTACGTGGCTACGCCCATGCTGCTGAGCGGCCTGGTGGGCTTCTATCCGCTGGTGTGGCTGTGCGCCATCGCCGGGATCGTCGGCCTGGCCTATTCGGCCTACCTGCTCTATACCGGCATCCCCTCCTTCCTCAATATCGATCAGCGGGAAGGCTTCATCATGTCCGGCTCAACCCTGGCCATCGGGGTGCTGGTGCTGGAGGTGCTGATGGCCACCACGGTGCTGATGTGGGGGTATGGACCCGAGTTGTTTGGCTGATCGAACGTCGTTTTGACATAGCAAAAAGCCCGGATCCGTCAATTGATCCGGGCTTTTTGTCGTCAGGGGGCTAGTGGCGGGAGAAGCCGTAGAGGTCCATGGCCAGGATGCGATGGGCGATGCCATCGTGATGGACGCTGAAGGTGCCCTCGGGATCGGCCGCGCCCAGGGCGACGAACAGCGGCAACAGGTGCTCGTCGGTAGGATGGGCCTGACGGGCCTGCGGCGCCTGACGCCGGTAGTCGAGCAAGGCGTCCAGATCCCGCTCGCGCAGGCGGCTCTGGATCCAGAGCTGGAAGTCCCGCACATAGCCGGGAGACTCGGCGCCGCCACGGCGAAAGTCACCGAGGTTGTGGGTCAGGCTGCCCGAACCGATCAGCAGGGTATCCGCCGGTAGCACCCTGGCCAGTGCCCGGCCCAGGGCAAAATGGTAGTCCGGTCCACGGGCGGCGCTCATCGACAGCGGCACCACGGGAATTTGCGCGTCGGGATAGAGATAGCGCAAGGGCACCCAGGCGCCATGATCCAGTCCCTGCTCGCCCGTCTCGGCCTCCCAGCCCTGCTCGCGCAGGCCCTGGGCCAGCTGCTCGGCCAGGGTCGGAGCGCCAGGTGCGGGATAATCCAGCTGATAGAGGGCCTCGGGAAAGCCATAGAAGTCATGGACGGTAGCTGGCCACGTGGCGTTGCCGAATACCGGTATCCGGGTGTCGAAGTGCGCCGAGACCACGACGATGGCGGCCGGGGTCGGCAGCGACCGCCCCAGGGCGCGCCAGGCCGCTCCCGCCGCACCGGCGTCGAGCGCCTCCATGGGCGAGCCGTGGGAAACGAACAGGGTGGGAAGCGACATGGTAGCGACCTCTCGAGCAGGATTCAGGAGCGCTTGCGTGCATCCCAGGAGAGCTGGCCCGCGCCCAGCAGCGCCAGGGCGGCAGCGGTCACGGCGAGAAAGACCGGATATTCCCAGCCGCCGTGGGGATTGGAAAAGGACCAGCCGTTGCCGAAATGGACCGTCGCCGCCGCGAACAGTTGGACGGCGGCGACTGCCGCGACCGGACGCACCCAGGCGCCCAGGATCAGCAGCACGCCGGCGCCCAGCTCGAAGAAGGTGACCGGATAGGCCAGCCAGCCGGGAAAGCCCACCGAGGCGAAGATACCCGCCGTGCCCGGCAGGGTGAACACCAGCAGCTTGGTCAGGCCATGGGCCAAAAACATGGCGCCCAGGGCCAGGCGCAGCAACAGGGGAGCATAGGAAGAGGTACGGTCGGTCATGCTGATTCTCGAACTGAGGAAAGATGACCCCATTGTCCTGTTTCCAAGACGCGAATAAAGGTGCACGCTGGGAATGAACTGTGCACGTTATGGAAACAATCCTTGGATACCCTGAAAGCTCTGCAGGCCTTCGTCAAGATCGTCGAACTGGGCAGCCTGACCGCGGCGGCGGAGCGGCTGGAGCTGTCCCGCTCGGTGCTGACCAAGCACCTGGCCGCCCTTGAACGGCATTACGGTACCCGGCTGCTGCAGCGCACCACCCGTACCCTGAGCCTGACCGAAGCCGGGCGCACCCTCCATGAAGGACTGGTGCCCCTGCTGGGTGATCTGGAGGCCCTCGAACAGCGCCTGCAGGAAGGCCACGAACGGCCCCGCGGGCGTCTCAGGGTCAGTGCGCCCCTGACCTTTGGCGTGCGTCACCTGGCGCCCTTGGTGAGCAGCTTCCTGCACGAATATCCCGAAGTCGCCATCGACCTGGAGCTGAGCGATCGCCAGGTGCGCCTGGTCGAGGAAGGCTTCGATCTGGCCGTGCGCATCGGCGACCTCAGCGATTCCAGCCTGGTGGCGCAGCCCCTGGGAGCGGTCGAGCTATTCATCTGCGCCGCGCCCGCCTATCTGCAGCGCCACGGTCGCCCCGAGCATCCTGCCGAGTTGCGCGAGCACCGCTGCCTGCTCTACAGCTATGCCAGCGACGGCGATCTCTGGGAATTCCGGCGCGACGACGAGCGCCTGCAGATCAAGGTCAGCGGGCCGCTGCGCGCCAACAACGGCAGCGTCCTGCACCAGGCGGCGTTGGACGGCCATGGCATCATTCGCCAGCCGGATTTCCTGGTGGGTGATGACCTTGCGGCAGGTCGCCTGGAGCGACTGTTCGCGCCCTGGTACACCCAGGCCATCGCCATCCATGCCCTCTATCCCCATCGGCGCCTGGTGCCGGCCAAGGTACGGCTGTTCATCGCCTGGCTGCAGCGACATCTGGTCACGCCCGGGCCGCGAAAAGCACTGCCGTAGGTCGCCGCCGAACGGTCGTTGGGAGGGGCTTCGCAGCCTCGCGGGGCTTGCCTAGAATCCCCGTCTGTCCCGCCGGCGCTGCCGGTTTCTGCGATGGCTGTCGTCCATGTCGACCGAGAATCCCTGCCTCAGCTGTGGCGCCTGCTGCGCCCATTTCCGCGTGTCTTTCTATTGGGGCGAATGCCAGTCGGCCGGTGGCCTGGTGCCCGATCACCTGACCGTCGCGATCAGCCCGCATCTGGTGGCCATGCAAGGTACCGAGCAGAAGCCGGTACGCTGCACCGCCCTGCTCGGCGAGGTCGGCTGCGGCACGCGCTGCACCGTCTACGAGAACCGTTCCAGCACCTGCCGCGAGTTCACCGCCGCCTGGGAGAACGGCGAAGCCAATCCCCATTGCGATGCGGCCCGCGCCGCCTATGGGTTGCCGCCCCTGACGCCGCCGTTGCAGCCGCATCTATCGCCCGATCGCGTAGCTTAGGCACTGTACGAAAACTGCCTGCGCTCGGTGATGCTTCGTTGAAAAACCTTTCGGAATGCTCATTTACCACTCGTAAACTCCGCTTTCTCAAGGTTTTTCGCCTCGCCTCACCATCGCTCGGCGACTTTTCGTTCAGCGCCTAGAGGAAACCAAACGGCCATCGCCGCTGCCCAAAAAGGCGACGGCTGGGCTGTAAAGCGTGGAAAATGCAGTGCGGATCAGGTTTTCACGGCCCTGCTTGATCGAATACCCTATCGCTCTTTCGCCCGCTATGCGTATCCTGTAGCGCCGAACAACAAGGCTGCTTCAACCGGCCACGTAGAGGCTCACAAAGGCTCTACGCAAGGCAAAGCTGCCGCTATACTGCCTGGCCAATACTCACACATGGAGTTTTTACATGAATAAAGCTGAGCTGATCGACGCCATTGCCGCGTCTGCCGACCTGCCCAAGGCCACCGCTGCCAAAGCCCTGGACGCCTTCACCACTGCGGTGACCGACGCCCTGAAGCAAGGCGACAGCGTCAGCCTGGTCGGTTTCGGAACTTTCGCAGTAAAAGAGCGCGCTGCTCGCGAAGGCCGCAACCCGCAGACCGGTGCCACCATCAAGATCGCCGCTGCCAAGCTGCCCGGCTTCAAGCCCGGCAAAGGCCTGAAAGACGCCGTCAGCTAAGACTGCGTTGGTCGATTCTTGTCTTCCGGGCGCTCCAGAGCGCTTCGGAAGACAGTCCCCCGCTCCACCCGCTCTCTCCCTCCTCCGCTTTTCCCCCTCTCCCCTCTCCGTCCTAGTGAAAATCCCGACTCGACACCATGAGCTCGTCGAGCAGCGGACTCAGATCGGTCAGGCGACCGGCGATCAGGTGCTGCACCCCCGCCTCCCGTTCCAGATGCCCCTCGACCTGTAGCAGCCGTGCCTGCAGCAGGGATCGACGCTGCTGTTCGCCCACCGCGCGCCAGACCACCACATTGAGCATGCCGTGCTCGTCTTCCAGGGTCACGAAGATCACCCCGCTGGCCGTGCCCGGGCGCTGTCGGCCGCGCACCAGTCCGGCTACCCGCACCAGGGCACCGGGCTTGATCTCGTCCAGCTGCCGGAAATCCCGACAGCGCCGCGCCTGGAGTTCGCCGCGCAGCAGACTCAGCGGATGCGGCCCCAGGGTGGTGCCCAGCATGCGGTAGTCGGCATGGACGTTTTCCGCGACACTGGGCGCGGGCAGGGCTGGTCGTTCCTCCAGGGCGCTGTCCGCCGATGCGAACAGCGGCAGCTGGCGCTCCACCCCGGCCATGGCCCAGCGCGCCTGGTGGCGATCACCGGCCAGCTCCGCCAGGGCACCGGCCTCGGCCAGCTGTCCGCGCGCCCGGGCATCCAGCTCGGCCCGGCGACAGAGGTCCTCGACATCGCGAAAGGGCTGCGTACCCCGTGCCGCCACCAGGCGCCGACCCACCGCCTCCGCCAGCCCCTGCACCAGGCGCAGGCCCAGGCGGATCGCCGGCTGATGGCCGATCCCCGCCTCCAGCCGGCAGTCCCAGTCGCTGACCTGCACGGTCACCGCGCGCACCTCGATGCCGTGGCGCCGGGCGTCCTGGAGGACCTGGTCGGGACTGTAGAAACCCATCGGCCAGCTGTTGACCAGGGCACAGGCGAAGGCGGCCGGCTCGTGGCACTTGAGCCAGGAGCTGGCATAGGTCAGCAGGGCGAAGCTGGCGGCATGGGATTCGGGAAAGCCGTAGCTGCCGAAGCCCTTGATCTGCTCGAAGAGGCGCGCGGCGAATTCCGGGCGATAGCCGCGTTCGACCATGCGGTTGTGCAGGCGTTGACGGTGGGGTTCGAGGCCGCCATGACGCTTCCAGGCCGCCATGGAGCGGCGCAGCTGATCGGCCTCGCCCGGCGAATACTCGGCGGCGACCATGGCGATCTGCATCACCTGTTCCTGGAACAGCGGGACTCCCAGGGTGCGTTCCAGCGCCGGCCGCAATTCGTCATGGGGATAGTCGGCCTCTTCCTCGCCATTCCGGCGGCGCAGATAGGGATGCACCATGTCGCCCTGGATCGGCCCGGGGCGAACGATGGCCACCTCGATCACCAGGTCGTAGAGGGTTTGTGGCCGCAGTCGCGGCAGCATGGCCATCTGGGCGCGGGATTCGATCTGGAACACCCCCACCGTGTCGGCGCGGGAGATCATGGCGTAGGTGGGCGCATCTTCCTGGGGCAGGCTGGCCAGGGTCCAGCGCTGGCCGCGCCAGTTGGCGACCAGGTCGAAGCAGCGGCGCAGGGCGCTGAGCATGCCCAGGGCGAGGATGTCGACCTTGAGCAGGCCCACGGCATCGAGGTCGTCCTTGTCCCACTGGATCAGGGTGCGTTCGGGCATGGCGGCGTTTTCCACCGGCACCAGCGTGGCCAGGGGCGCTTCGGAAATGACGAAGCCACCAGGGTGCTGGGAAAGGTGCCGGGGGAAGCCGATCAACTGGCCGGCGAGGATGAGCACCCGCTGCAGCAGGGGGCTGTCGGGATCGAAACCCGCTTCGCGCAGGCGCGCGGGGCCGGGGATCTCGTCGGTCCAGCGCCCGGCGCACCCGGACAGGGCGTCGAGCTGGTCGCCCGGCAGGCCCAGCGCCTTGCCGACATCGCGCAGGGCGCCGGCGGCATGGTAGGTGCTGACCACCGCGGTGAGCGCAGCGCGCTCGCGCCCATAGCGGCGAAAGACGTACTGGATGACCTCTTCGCGGCGCTCGTGCTCGAAGTCGACGTCGATGTCGGGCGGTTCGTCGCGCTCGCGGGAGATGAAGCGCTCGAACAGCAGATTGCCGGTGAGCGGATTCAGCTCGGTGATGCCCAGCACGTAGCAGACCACCGAGTTGGCCGCCGAGCCACGGCCCTGGCAGAGGATGTGCTGGCGGCGGGCATAGTCGACGATGTCGTGCACGGTGAGAAAGTAGTTCTCGTAGCCCTTCTCGGCGATCAGCGCCAGCTCCCGGGCCACCTGGTCGGTGACCCTTGCCGGTGCCCCCTCCGGCCAGCGCCAGGCCAGGCCGCGGCGGGTCAGCTCGGCCAGCCAGGAGCCGGCCGTCTCGCCAGCGGGTATCACCTCCTGGGGATAGCGATAGCGCAACTCGCCCAGGTCGAAGCGGCAGCGGGCGGCGATCGCCAGGGTCTCGGCGCGCAGCGCCGCGGGATAGAGGCCCTCCAGCACCGGCAGCGGCCGCAGATGGCGCTCGCCGTTGGGATGCAGGTGATAGCCGGCCTCGGCCACCGGCAGGTGATGGCGGATGCCGGTGAGCACATCCTGCAGGGCACGGCGTCCGCGGGTGTGCATGTGCACGTCGCCGCAGGCTACTGCCGGCACGCCCAGCTGCGTGCCCAGCGCCTGCAGCTGCAGGAGTCGAGCGGCATCGTCGGCGCCGCGCAGCAATTCGACGCCGAGCCAGAGGCGTTCGGCGAAGACGCTCCTGAGCCAGGCGCCCTCCTCGCTCGCGGGTTCGCCGCCCGGCAGCCAGATCGCCAGCAGGCCGGGCATGGGCGGCTGCAGATCCGCGCGACCCAGCTGGTAGCGGCCCTTGGGCGCACGGCGGCGGGCCCGGGTGATCAGCGCGCAGAGGCACTCGTAACCCGGCAGATCCTCCACCAGCAGCACCAGGCGCAGACCGTCGTCGAGGGTCAGCTCGCTGCCGATGATCAGGGGCAGCCCGACCTGCCGCGCCGCCTGCCAGGCGCGGACGCTGCCACTCAGGGTGCATTCGTCGGTGATGGCCAGCGCTGTGTAGCCCAGCGCCTTGGCCCGCTCGAACAATTCCAGGGCACTGGAGGCACCGCGCTGGAAGCTGAAATTCGACAGGCAGTGCAACTCGGCATAGCCGCTCATGCGAACCAGCCCTGGATCCACCAGGGCGCCTCCTCGCCATAGCGGCGAAAGGCCCAGGCCTGGCGTCCGTCGGCCACCTCGATGCGGTAGTAGTCGCGCCGCTGATCGCCCCCGTCCCACCAGCCGCTTTCGATGCGCTCGGGACCGGCGAGGACCCGGCGTGGCTGGCCGTCGAGGGGGCGCGGTTCGCTCAGCAGCCAACCCGGACGCAGGCCGGGCAAGGCGGTCTCCAGACGCCGCTCGTGGCGCCAGACCAGGGCGCGCTCGGGACGATGATCCGCCTGGATGCCGAGCCCCAGCACCGCTTCCTCGCCCAGCCGGGCACGCAGGCGTTCGCGTAGCACTTCCCAGCCCACGGCCTGGGCGGGACGCTCGTCGAACAGGCCATGGCGTTCCGGCACGAAGAGCGGCAACTCCTCGCTTTCCAGGCGCAGCGCCAGCACCGGGGCCACCACCTGCAGCTGTTCGAGGCGACCGCGGGCGAATTCGAACAGCAGGGCGGCATCGCGTTCGGGGGCCAGCAGGCCGATGGTGAGGGTGGTGGCCGGCCCCTGGCGATGCTCCAGCCAGAGCAGGAAGCGCTGCACGCCCCGGTCGCGACTGGCCAGCCAGACCGCCAGATCGGCGGTGAGGCGACGCAGGGGGAACAGCAGCGCCTGGTGGGATTCCACCTCGAAATTGAGCTCCACCCGCGCCACGAAACGATCGGGCGGCCGATAGAACTCCAGCGCCAGGCTGCGACTGCCGCCCAGCAGATCCAGCTGCTGCAGCAGCTCGGGGGCGAAGCGCCGGGCCAGGGCGGGCCTGGGCAGGGCCTTGAGTTGCTCCAGGCGGCGGATGCCCATGCGCACCAGCGCCTGGGCCTGCTGGGGGGCGAAACCGGCGCGCTCCACGGGCAGCCGATCGAGCAGGCGCGGCAGATCGTCCGGCGCGGCGATGAGGCCATCGGCGACATTGGTCAGCATGCGCGCCGCCACCGGATTGGGCGCCAGCGCCAGCCGGTGGCGAAAGCCCAGGCCCTGGAGCTCCTGGCGCAGGCGCCGCTCCAGCCGTGGCCAGGGCCCCAGCAGCGGCAGGCTGGACTGGATCTCCAGCAGCAGCGCCCGCGGATAGTGGCGACTGACCTGGGAGCTGAAGCCGTAGCCCCAGGCCGCCAGCAGCGCCTCGGCCGTCTCGATGAGCGCCGGGTCGTATTCCTGCTGCTCGAAGTCGCGGGTCAGCGCCTGGGCGGCGGCCAGGGTCAGGCCGGGGCGCAGCCCCAGGGCTCGCGCGGCCGGATTGACCGCCTGCAGCAGGCGGCGCTGTGGCGGACCGGAAAGCAGCACCAGCGGCCGCTCCGGCTGGGGATGACGGCGCAGCACGGCATCCAGCGCCAGCTGCGGAAAGAGGATGCAGGCCCAGCGCATGGCAAGCTCAAGCGCCGCCGGCCAGATCGAGCACGCCGGGCTGACCGCCGCGGCATTTGCGGATGTGCAGCCGTTCCAGCGGCGCCCTGAGTTCCAGGCGCAAGGCCGCCGGCGAAGGATTGTCCAGGGCGGCGGCCGGGCGCAGGGCGAAGGCCAGGGTGCGGCCGCTCTCGGCGGCGACCTGCAGCCGGCGCAGCTGGCGATCGTCGGCCCGCTCGGGCCAGCAGAGCACCGCGCCGAAGCAACCGGAGCGCAGGCACTGCTCGGCGGCCCAGAGCACCTCGGCGCCCTGGGCGTGGATCACCACCAGGGCATCCAGCGCCACGCCGGCCGCCTGCCAGGCCAGGGGATAGGGCAACAGCGGCGGCCCGATCAGGGCGATGCGCTCGGCGGCCTGGCTCAGGCGCGCCAGGGTCGGCCAGAGCAGCCGCAACTCGCCATGGCCGGGACCGGCGAGCAGCAATTCGGTCAGGGCCGCTTCCGGCCAGCCGGCACCGGGCAAATGGGCATCCAGGGCGGCGACCCCGGTGGGCTGGTCGCTGCGCCGGGCGTCGGGACTGGTCTGCCCCTTCCACAGGCGCCGCTCCTCGAACAGCCGGGCCAGGCTGGCGCCGCCGCTCATGCCGCCAGACCTGCAGGGATATTGTCCATGGCCATCGCCTCTATCTGTATATGCATACAGTATTAGAGGCGATTCGCATCGGGGTCAAGTCGAACCGCTGTCTTTGCGGTTGCAGGGATCGCTCAGATCCAGATCACCACGCCGACCAGCGCGGCCAGCAACAGCCACTGTTCGAGGTAGTAGCGGAAGCGGTTGCGCTTCTTCAGCGCCTTGCCGCGCTGGCGGATGCGATAGAGGTGCCGGAAGGCGCGATTGAGGCCGCCGGTCTTGTCGCTGGCGTCATTGGGCGAGGCCGCCGAGGCCAGCAGGGTGCCACTGACCCAGCGGTTGAAGGCGCTTGCCCAGCGATAGCGCAGCGGCCTTTCCACGTCGCAGAACAGGATGATGCGATCCTGGTCGGTGGTGTTCTCGGCGTAGTGGATGAAGGTTTCGTCGAATACCACCGCCTGGCCATCGCGCCAGTGATAGCGCTGGCCGTCCACCTCGATGAAGCAGCGTGGATCATTGGGCGTGGCCAGGCCCAGGTGATAGCGCAGGGAGCCGCCATAGGGATCGCGATGGCGCACCAGCCGCGATCCGGGCGGCAACTCGGCGAACATGGCCGCCTTGACCGTGCCGATGCCGCGCAGCAATTCGGTGGTCCTGGGGCACAGCTGCATGGCGGAAGGATGGCTGTCGCCGTACCACTTCAGATAGAAGCGCTTCCAGCCGCTCTTGAAGAAGGAGTTGAAGCCGGCATCGTTGTGCTCGGCGGATTTCTTGATCTGGCCGGCGCGCAGCAGGTCGAGGGCCTCGTCGCGGATCAGCTGCCAGTTGTCCTGCAGCACCTGGAGTTCGGGAAAGCGCTCCACCGGGTGATAGGGCGCGTTGGGCACCCGCGAGGTCAGGAACATGAAGGTGTTCAGCGGCGCCAGAAAGGTCGAATGGTCACTGAGCTGACGCAGCAAGCGATGGCGCACCCGGCCGCGAAAGTGCACATACAAAACACAGAGAAAAAAACCGCCAATCACGAACCACTTCACGCGTCGCTGCCCTGAAAAGAATGTTTCCGGATGTTATACGCCTCACCTCGGGCCGGGCCTAGTCTTTACAGTCTGACGATAAGCTGAATGCCTGGTGTCGAGCCGGACAGCAGCACTGGGAGCCGTAGCGGGCATCTTGTATCCTGCAGGTGACAATTCGAGTGCCCGGAGGGCCTCATCATGCGTTCGCTGCTCTATGGCCTGCTGCTCGCCAGTGGCGTCGTGGCCGCTCAGGATGTCTACAAGTGCGTGGACGACCAGGGCCGGACGACCTATACCCAGGGCGCCTGCCCGACGAATAGTCAGATCACCACCATTCCGCTGCAGAGCCTGCCCGAGAGCAACGGTTTCACGCCGCCGCCCCGGCCTGCCACGCCGCCGCCGGCCGCCGCGCCGCGGGAGGTCACCGTGGTACCCGCCCCCGCTTCCAGCCGCCAACGTCCGGTCGACGACGTCACCGTGGTCGGTGGCTCTTCGTCCTCTTCCAGCTTTCGCCAGGAAAGCGAGGTGCGCGGCTCCGGCATCATCTATCAGCCGGTGCCGGTCTACATCGACCGCCGGCCGCGCAACGAGACCTGGCACATGGTGCCCCATCCCCAGGCGCAGCAGCCCCAGCCGCCGGCGCCTCCGCCGCCGCCGAACCGGGGCATTCCCATCGATCGCTAGCACTAGAGCTTGTGCAGGAAGTTGACGACGAACTTGCGCCCCTCGGTGCGGTTCTCGGCGTCCTGCTCGAAGTAGCTGTTGACGGTGATCAGATTCTCCCGGGAAAAGGCGTAGGTGAAGCCCGGACCCCAGGCCCAGACCTTTTCCCGCCGCCCGCTCACGTCATGGCCATCGACCTGGGTGTCGGTGATCTGCCGCAGCCAGTAGCCGCTCAGACCGACGCTGAGGCGATCGTTCAGCGCGTACTGGGTGGCGAAGTTGGCGTGCAGCGCCTGGCCGGCCTGGGTGTCGGAGACCGCGCCGAAGCTGCGCAGCGGCTGGTCGTTCTTGCCGTTCCACAGGTACCAGAAGCGTCCGGTCACCGACCACTGGGACGTCAGCCAGTAGGTGGTGGCGTAGTAGGGATTGAAGGACCAGAAATTGCTGCCCGGATTGATCGCCCGGTCGCGGTCGTAGCGCCCGGTGGGGGCGACGATCTCGGCCTCGAGGCGTTGCGCCCAGCGCGGTCCGCCGTCGGGGCGGGTGGTGGTGGGCAGTTGCAGGAAGGCGCCCAGGGTCAGGTCCCCTACCCCTTCGCGGGCGCTCAGCGCCTGGCCGCCGAGGCCGTCATCGACATTGGCGTGAGCCAGCCAGGGCAGGATGGCGGTGAATCCGGGCATGGCGCCGTTGGCCAGGGACTGGCCGACATAGATGATCTGGCTGACCGGGGCGAAGGTGGTCAGCTCCTGCTTGGGCAGGGGCAGCTTGCGGCCGTCCTGGTCGTTGAAGCGGCTGGTCTTGCCGTAGATCAGGTACTCCTCCCAGTACCAGCCAGGACCGTCCGGCGCCGGGGCGCCGTCGTAGAAGCTGGTGGAGCCGAGATTGAGACCGGGCAGGTCATAGGCCTGGGCCACTGTGGAGGCGAGACTGGCCGCGGCCAGCAGACCGAATCCGAAACGTGTGCGCATGACGTCGTCCTAGAGTTGTTCTTGTTGTGGGAAAACGCGATCGCCGCACCGGCCGGCGCGGCGATCCGGGTCAGACGTAACTGGCGGCGAGACCGCCATCCACCGGCAGGTTGGCGCCGTTGATCCAGCGCGAGGCATCGCTGCAGAGAAAGGCGATCACCGCGGCCACCTCGTCGGCCAGCGCCGGGCGCAGCATGCGCTGGCTGTCGCGGGCGACGCGCTCTTCGCCGAGCATGCTGACGAAGTCGCCGAGGATGGGGGTGAATACCGGCCCGGGCGCCACGCAATTCAGGCGCACGCCGAATTCGCGCAGCCAGGTCTGGGACTGCACGAAGCTCCAGACGATGAGCGCTTCCTTGAAGTACTGGTAGCAGGTGGCCTGGTCCACCGGATGACGCTCCAGCCAGGCCTGGGCCGGGGCGAAGTCGGCGATCTGCGCCAGCTCGCGGTGCTGTTCCAGGCGCTCTGGCCATTCGGCGCCGAGGATGGAGGCGACATTGACGATGGCGCCGCCCGGCCCCAGCCGCGCGACCAGTTGCTGGCTGAGCAAGCGCAGGCCGAGGTAGTTGACGCGCGCCACCGTCTCCCGGGGCGCCGTGCCCGGTACCCCGGCGATGTTGCACAGGCCGTGCAGGCGCGCCGGCAGGCGACTGACCAGGGCGGCGATGCTGTCGGGGTCGCCCAGGTCGGCCTGGTGGAAGTCGTCCAGGCTGAACTGGGGCTGGTTGCGGTCGACGCCGATCACGGTGGCGCCCTGGAAGCGCGCCAGCCGCGCCAGCTCGGCGCCGATGCCGGAGGCCACGCCGGTGACGACCAGGGTCTTGCCATTCAGGGTCATGGGATTTTCCTCTTGTTGTTATTGGGGGATGGAACAGGGGCTAGAAGGGATAGCGTGGCGGCTCGTTATGCTCGGTCACCCACTGCCACTGGCTGTAGTCGTCCCAGTTGCACAGGCCACCGACGCTGCCGCCGTTGCCGGACTGGCCACGGCCGCCGAAGGGATTGACCACCTCGTCGTTCACCGTCTGGTCGTTGAGGTGCAGCATTCCGCACTCCAGCCGTTCGCCCAGCGCCCGGGCGCGGGCCAGGGAGCCGGAGAGCACGCCGGCCGCCAGGCCGTAGGGGGTGCGATTGGCCAGGTCGACGGCCTCGGCCTCGCTGGCGAAGGTCACCACGCTGGCCACCGGTCCGAAGATCTCTTCGTCGAAGGCGCGCATGCCGGGACGGACGCCGCTCAGTACGGTCGGGGCATAGAACAGCCCTTCGTGCCGGCCGCCCTGCTCCAGCCGGGCACCGGCGGCGAGGCTGTCGGCGACGATGCCCTGTACCCGTTGCAGTTGCCGGGCATTGATCAGCGGACCCAGCTGGGTTGTGGGTTCCAGCGGATCACCGAGGCGCAGGGCGGCGGCGCGGGCGGCCAGGCGTTCGGTGAAGGCGGCGGCGAGGCGCTGGTGCACCAGGATCAACCCGGTGGCCATGCAGATCTGCCCCTGGTGCAAAAAGCTGCCCCAGGCGGCGCAGCCGACGGCGCGGTCGAGATCGGCGTCGTCGAGCACGATCAGCGGATTCTTGCCACCCAGTTCCAGGGCCACCTTCTTCAAGTGGCGCCCGGCGCTTTCCGCCACCTGGCGTCCGGCCTGGGTCGAGCCAGTGAAGGCGATCATCCGCACCTGGGGATGGGCGCAGAGCGCCGCGCCGGCCTCGGCACGCCCGGGCAGCACCTGCAGCACGCCCCGGGGCAGGCCGATGGCCTCGAACAGCCGGGCGATGAGGATGCCGCCACTCACCGGCGTCTGGTGATCCGGCTTGAGCACCACGGCATTGCCGCAGGCCAGCGCCGGGGCCACGGCGCGCAGGGAAAGGATCAGCGGGAAATTGAACGGCGAGATCACCCCCACCACGCCATGGGGCAGGCGCCGGGCATAGGACAGGGCCCCGCGCTCGCTGGGCAGGACCACGCCATGGGCCTGCAGCAACTGACCGGCGACCTGCTGCAGGATGACCCCGGCTTCGCGCAATTCCAGCTCGGCCTTGGGCAGGATGCCACCGGTCTCCCGGGCGATCAGGGGGGCCAGTTCGGCGCGATTCATCTCCAGGTGCGCGGCGGCGGCCAGGAACAGCCCGGCCTTTTGCCGGGCGGTCCAGGCCGCCCAGGCCGGTTGCGCCCGGGCCGCCTTGGCGCAGGCCTGGTCGATGTCGGCGACGCTGGCCAGACCGGTGCGGTGCAGGGGCTGGCCGGTGGCAGGTTCGATGACCTCCAGGGTGCCGCCCTGGGCGGCGATCCAGTCGCCATCGAAGATCCGCTCGCGCCAGGGGGCGCCGTCCAGGAACGGCGTGGATGATCTGCTCATAGCCTTCTCCTTGTTGTTATCGGGCCGCGGTGGGCACAGGCAAGGGAGCAAGGGCTGTGCCCAGGCTGGGCTGGCAGGAAAAAGAGTCTTTCAATCAAGGACTTGCTGGCTTGAGCGGACGCAGGTAGCAGGCTCGACCGGCAAATGCCTTGCTCAAAAGATAAAGTTATGAGGTATAACCTTTTCCTCGATTGCGCATTTGCGCAATTCACCCGAGAGGTCGTGCCATGGCCCGTTCCGAACGTCTGTCCCTCAGCGATCTGCAGCAGGCCGCTACCGGCTTCCAGCGTGGCGACAGTGCCGCCTGGGATGGCAGCGCCAGCCCGACCCAGGCGGAACTGGCCGAGTGCCTGTTTTTCTCCCCCGGTGATGGCCGCATCTGGCTCAACGACCAGCGCATGCTGCTGGTACACGCCTCCGCCTTTGGTGCCCTGCGGCGCGAGCTGATCGGCGCCCTGGGGCAGGAACGCGCCCGCGGCCTGCTGACCCGGGTCGGCTATCTTTCCGGGGTGCGCGACGCCGAGCTGGTGCGCAAGCGCTGGCCCCAGGCCGACGCCGCGGCGATCTTTGCCGCCGGTACCCGGCTGCATGGCCTGGAAGGCCTGGTGCGGGTCGAGCCGCTGCATTTTGAATTCGATGTCGACCAGGGGCGCTATGGCGGTGAATTCCTCTGGCATCACTCGGCCGAATGCGACGAGCACCAGATCGCCCACGGTCAGGGCAGCGATCCGGCCTGCTGGATGGAGATCGGCTATGCCATCGGCTACGTCAGCAGCCTGTTCGGTCGCCTGGTGATCTTTCGCGAGGTGGAATGCCGCGCCATGGGTCATGCCGTCTGCCGGGTCGAGGGTCGCAACGCCGAACGCTGGCCCGACGTGGCGGAAGACCTGCGCTATCTCAATGCGGCCGGCGACGGCGCTCCGGCGCTGACGCCGGCGGAACGCCTGCCCGCGCCCCTGCCCCACGCCGCCGACGGCCAGCAGCCGCTGGTAGGGGCTTCAGCGGCCTTCAACAGCGCCTTCCAAGCACTGCAGCGGGTCGCCCCGACGCCGGCCACGGTGCTGCTCACCGGCGAATCCGGGGTGGGCAAGGAACTGTTCGCCAGCCACCTGCACCGCCTCAGCCGCCGCGCCGACGGCCCCTTCGTCGCCCTCAACTGCGCGGCCATTCCCGAGAATCTCATCGAAGCCGAATTGTTCGGCGTGGAGCGCGGCGCCTTCACCGGCGCCAACCAGTCCCGCGCCGGACGTTTCGAACGGGCCCAGGGCGGCACCCTGTTCCTCGACGAGATCGCCTGCCTGAGCCTGCCCGGTCAGGGCAAGCTGCTGCGCGCGCTTCAGGAGCGCGAGATCGAGCGGGTCGGCGGCAGCCGCACGCTCAGGGTGGACGTCCGGGTGATCGCCGCCACCAACCTGGATCTGCGCGAGGCGGTACGTCGCGGCGACTTCCGCGAAGACCTCTTCTATCGCCTCAACGTCTATCCCATCGGCATCCCGCCCCTGCGTGACCGGCGCGACGACGTGCCCCTGCTGGTGGACCTGTTCCTGCGGCGCTTCTGCGCCGCCTACGAGCGGCCGCCGGTAGGCCTGACCATGCGCGCCCTCAAGGCCCTGCTGCGCTACGACTTTCCCGGCAACGTGCGGGAATTGCAGAATCTGGTGGAGCGCGGGGTGATCGCCAGCGATCCGGGCGAACTCATCGACCTGCCCCACCTGTTTCGCGGCGAGCCGCTGCCGGCCGAGCTCGTCGACGAGGCGCCGCCTGCCACCGGCTGGCTGGAGCGCCTGGGCGTGGACGGCGAACGCCCGCTGCCGCTGGCGCAGCTGGAAGCCGAGCTGCTCGACGAAGCCCTGGCGCGCAGCCAGGGCAACATGGCCGCCGCGGCGCGCCTGCTCGGCCTGAGCCGCGCCCAGTTCGCCTATCGCCATCGCCGCGCCCGCCAGGATCTGGACTAGAATGACCCCTTGATACCCTCCCCTCGCCATCTCCGACGGAAGCCCTTCCCGCCGATGAGTTCCCCCGACGACGCCACGCCCCTGGACCCTGCCGCCACCCCCTGGCTGGACACCGCCGTAGGCTATGCCCTGCGCCGCGCCCAGATGAAGATGTTCCAGCACCTGGTGGACAGCCTGGCCGCCTATGACCTGCGCCCCGCCCAGTTCACCGCCTTGGTGATCCTCGAGCAGGAGCCCGGCCTGATGCAGGCCGACCTGGCCCGGCGCCTGGCCATCGAGCCGCCGCAACTGGTCCTACTGCTGAACAAGCTGGAACGCCAGGGTCTGGCCGAGCGGGTGCGCGGCACCCAGGATCGCCGCGCCTATGCCCTGCACCTCACCGAGCAGGGCCGCGCCCTGGTCGGCGAACTCAAGGAACGCGCCGCCGCCAGCGACCGCGCCGCCAGCGCCCCGCTGGACGACGCCGAGCGGGCCGAGCTGTTGCGGCTGCTGCGCAAGCTCAATGGGGAGTTGGGGTAGTACGCCACGCCTATCCGGGTGTCCTCTGCCTCCCGCCATCACTCAGGTATGCGCCCCCTATCGTTGCCGCTCCTACAAGAGCACTATCCCTATAGGAGCAACTGTATTGTCGCTACGGGGATACATCACGTAGCGTGGAAAACGGCGCAGCCTTTTCCACTGGAGACTTGGTGGCAAGGGGGCGCCCTCGCCCCAACCCTCTCCCGAGGGGAGAGGGGGCTATCCGAGCAGATGTTCAGTTACATCAGCTCCGGCAACATCACGATGAGCGTCAGAAACCGTACAGACTGACCGGGTTATCGCGCAGGATGGCGTTGCGTATCTGCTCATCCGGCGCCCAGTCGGCCAGCAGCTCGAAGATGCGCCCGTCGTCCGGCTTGTTGCCGGTCGCGACCGTGGGATGCGGCCAGTCGCTACCCCACAGCAGCCGCTCCGGATGGCGACGCACCAGCTCCCGGGCCACCGCGCCCACATCGGCGTAGTCCGGCGCACCGCTGCGCGACCTGATATAGGGGCCCGACAGCTTCACCCAGGTACGCTCGCCGTCCAGCAGGCGAGTCACCACGGCGAAGGTCGCCGAATTCATCCCCTCCGGTTGAGGCACATGGCCCATGTGGTCGATCACCAACCGCGCCGGCAGCCGTTGCAGCCGACTCTCCAGCTCTGTCAGCTGATTGCCCGTGGCGACCACCTGGACATTCCAGCCCAGTTCGGCGACCCGCGCCGCCAGGGGCTCCAGATCGGCCAGGTCGGCGCCCCCATAGCTGAGGTTGAAACGGATCCCGCGCACCCCGGCCTTGTGCAGCGCCTGCAACTCGGCATCGGTGATGCTCTGGTCGAGGACAGCTACACCGCGGGCCTGGCCCTGGCTGCGCGCCAGGCCGTCGAGCATGCAGCGATTGTCGGTGCCGTAGGTGGACGGGGTGACGATGACCATCCGCTGCAATCCCAGCAGCGCCTGCAGCTGGTGATAGTCGTCCAGGGAGGCATTGGGCGGGAGCAGCTTGGCGCCCGGCGCCGCCGGGTAGCGGTCGTCATAGAGGTGCATGTGACAGTCGACACTGCCGGCCGGCGCCTTGAGTCTCGGTGCCGTTTGGATACTGGAGAACGGAGTGGCGGCCTGGACGCCGAGGGCATCGAAAAGGCACAGGGCGGCACTGGCCTGGGCGCTCGCTTTCAGGAAGCGCCGACGATTGAAGGTCATGATGGATTCCTTGAAAGGCTGCCGGCCCGGACGGGCCGGCAGCGATCAGCTTTAACCGGCGTTGGTCGCTACGGCCTGGGCATCTGCCTTGGCGCGCGCGGCCTTGCGGCCCATGACCAGCACCAGCAGGCCACTGATGGCGCACAGGGTGGCCAGCGGCAGTACCGCCAGGGCATGGCTGTGGGTGGCGCCATGGATGGCGCCATAGACGTTGACCATCACCCCGCCGCCGATGAGGTTGGCCAGGGCGCCGATGGCGGCCAGACCCGCCGCTGCGGTGGAGGACGACAGCCAGCCCGAGGCCAGTGCCCAGAACGGCCCCTTCATCGAATAGGCCCCGATCAGCACCAGACTCAGCAGGATCACCGTGGCGGCCAGGGACGAGGTGAACATGCCCGTCAGCAGGCCCACGGCGATCAACAGCATGGTGAGCGAGGTGTGCCAGCGACGCTCGCCGGTGCGATCCGAACTGCGCCCCCAGAGGACCATCGCCACCGAGGCCAGGCCATAGGGAATGGCATTGGTGAGGCCGACCTCCAGGTTGGACAGGCCAAAGGACTTGAGCAATTGCGGTGCCCAGACGCTCATGGTGCTACCGGCCGCCGAGGCGCCGGAATAGATCAGCGCCATTACCCAGATATCCTTGTGCTTGAGCAGCTGCCACAGCGAGATATGGCCGATGCTGGTCTTGCGATTGCGCTCCTCGGCCAGCTTGAGCGTCAGCCAGTTGCGCTGCTCGTCGCTCAGCCATTTGGCCTGCTCCGGACGGTCGGTCAGCACGAACAGGCAGGCGATACCCAGCAGCACCGCCGGAATGCCTTCCAGGATGAACAGCCAGTGCCAGCCACGCATGCCCATCCAGCCGTCCAGGCTCAGCAGCAGGCCGGAGAGCGGTGAACCCAGGAAATTGGCGCCCGGGATCGCCACCATGAAGATGGCGACCATGCGCGCTCTATAGTTGGAGGGCAGCCAGTAGGTGAGGTACAGCAGCACGCCAGGGAAGAAGCCGGCTTCCGCGGCGCCCAGCAGAAAGCGCATCACATAGAGCGAGTTGGCGCCCTGGACGAAGGCGGTACCGGCCGAGATCAGGCCCCAGGTGATCATGATCCGGGCGATCCAGATGCGCGCACCGAAGCGCTGCAGCGCCAGGTTGCTCGGCACCTCCACCAGGAAATAGGAAAAGAAGAACAGGCTGCTGGCGAAACCGAAGATCGCCGGCGTCAGGCCGAGATCCTGGTTCATCTGCAGCGAGGCCATGCCGATGTTGCCACGGTCGATGATGGCGATGAGGTAGCAGACGATCAGGAACGGCAGGAGGCGCCAGGCGACGCGGCGCATCGTCGCGCGTTCCAGTTCACTGATTTCGGACGTGGAAGAGGTCATGCAGGCTCTCCGTCTTATTGTTGTGGAGATAGACGTAGCGAGCGGCTCCGGGAAGGAGACCGCCCGCCCTGACGCGAGGATCAGGCCGCGATCAGGTGACGATTGACCACGGCACGGGTTTCCACCGCCTTGCCGTTCCAGCGATCGAGTACCTGCTGCACCGCCACCAGCCCGACCCGGTCGCGGGCCTCGGTGGTGTTGGCGCCCACGTGCGGCGTAGCGACCAGGTTGGTCAGGCCCCAGAGGGCGCTGTCGGCCGGCGGCGGCTCGGGGTGGAAGGTATCCAGGCCGGCACCGCCGATCTGGCCGTCGCGCAACGCCGCGACCAGCGCCTGGGTGTCGATCAACTCGCCGCGGGCGGTATTGATCAGCAGGCTGCCGGGACGCATCCGGGCGAACTGGGCGGCGCCGAACAGGTGGCGATTGGCCTCGGTGAGCGGGCAATGCAGGCTGATGATGTCGCACTCGGCCAACAGGTTATCGAAGCTCTCCTCCCGGCGCACGTGGTCACGCACCGGCAGGCTCTGAAGGTAGGGATCGTAGACCCGCACCTGCATCCGCAGCGGCGCCACCAGGTCCATCAGCACGCTGCCGATGGAACCCAGGCCCACCAGGCCGAGGGTCTTGCCAAACAACTCGGTGCCATTGGCCTGGGCCTTGTCCCAGTGCCCAGCATGCATCCGCGCGTTCAGCCAGGGGGTCTGCCGGGCCACGCTGAACATCAGGGCGAAGGCGTGCTCGGCCACCGACTGGGCATTGGCGCCCAGGGCGATGGTGACCGGAATGTTTCGGTCGGCCGCCGCCTGCAGATCGATGGTGTCGTAGCCGACGCCGTGCTTGGCGATGATCTCGAGCTTGGCCGAGGCCTCGATCATCTCGCGGGTCAGCTTGCCCTGGCGGACGATGATGGCGTCGGGCTGCTCCTGGCGGATCAGCGCGACCAGCTCGTCATGGGGCATGTAGGGCTGGGTGGGTACCACGCGGATGCCGTGGGCGGCAGCCAGGGCCATGGCGTCGGGCGCGAGTTCGGGGCCGGTGAGAAGCAGGGTGCGGGTCATGTGGGTTATCCCTTGTTGTTATGACGTCGTCCGTCGAGCGGACAGCCAGATGAGCAGGCCTTGACCTTAGCATAATGGAATAGCGTTGCAATACTGAACGTAACCTGGAATTTAACGCCACCCATCCGACCGTTGAATGTTTAAAAAAGAAATGCCATTCTGAAATTCGACACCCGCTCCAGCGGCATCCAACAAAGCCCACAAGAGAAATGCCCATGACCATCGGATTCAGAGTTCTCAATGCCCAACGCAAGGTCGCAGCCGAATGGGTCGCGCGTTATCGTGAGGTTCCGGTCGCCAATGTCAGCGACTCGATGAACCGCATGACCGCCGGCGGCTCGCGCCTGCGTCCCATGCACCGCCAGGGCGTGCTGGCCGGCCCGGCACTGACCGTGAAGGCGCGCCCGGGTGACAACCTCATGCTGCACTACGCCCTGGACATCGCCGAGCCGGGCGACGTCATCGTGGTGGATGCCGGTGGCGACCTGACCAATGCCCTGATCGGCGAGATGATGGTGGCCTATGCGGTCAAGCGCGGCGTGGCCGGCATCGTCATCAATGGCGCCATCCGCGATGCCGCCAACATCGGCGCGGGTGACTTCCCCCTGTTCGCCGCCGGCATCTCCCACCGCGGCCCCTACAAGGATGGCCCGGGCGAGATCAACATCCCCATCGCCATCGACGGCATGGTCATCGAGCCGGGCGATCTGATCATCGGCGACGACGACGGCCTGCTCTGCGTGCCCTACGACCAGGTCGCCGAGGTCTATGACCGCGCCACCGCCAAGCACGCGGCGGAAGAAAAGCAGATGCGGCAGATCGCCGAAGGCACCAATGACCGTAGCTGGGTGCTGGAATCGCTCAAGAAGAAGGGTTGCGCCCTCCCCTAGTCCGTATCCCGAATGAAGAAAGGCAGCCTGGTGCTGCCTTTTTTATTGTGCATCGGGTCCATTGGCGCTCGTCGAACTCAACCTGTCCCTTCTGGACGGGCACGACAGGTCGCGCAGTAACCGGGACAGTAGGGTCGCACCTCGACGACTCAAGCCAACCAGCCTCGCGACGTGTCAGGAGCATAGGGCAAGGCGGCCAGCCCCCTTGCTGCGAAGAGACGCGCCATCGAGAGGCGTCAACGTTCGAGGACGCCAGCTGCCGGCATCCCGCCAGCATCTCCTGCCCGGTCCTATCCGGAGCGCTGGCCTCTCGCCCAAGAGCAGCCAGCCGCAAAAGCAGAAGGCGGCTCATCGCCGCCCCCTTCCTGGCTCGCCCCTGAATCAGGTGCGACCCGCAGGCTCCAACCCGGTCCCACCAACTGGCTTCACCGGCGCCCGGCGACTCGGGTCGCCCAGCCAGAGCATCATGACGACACCCAGCGCCATTACCGAGGCCACCACGTAGAAGGGACCGGAGTAACTCTGGGTCGCATCCTTGACCAGGCCGATGGCGAAGGGCCCGACGAAGCCGCCGAGGTTGCCGATGGAGACGATCAGCGCCAATCCGCCCGCTGCCGCCCGACCGGTCAGGAAGCTGGAGGGAATGGCCCAGAAGGTCGCCTGGAAGGACAGGATGCTGGCCACCGTCACGCTCAGACAACTCATGCGCAACAGCGGATCGGCCGAGAGCGCAGCGCCCACCAGACCGCAGGCGGCCAGCCCCAGCGCGCCGGCCACATAGGGCAGTCGGTGCGCACTCAGGTTGGCCTGCCGCGCCCAGAGGGTCATGGCGACGGCGCCGAGGATATAGGGGATGGTCGCCACCAGTCCCACGGTGGTGTTCTGCATGCCCAGGCTCTTGATGATCTGCGGCATCCAGATCCCGATCCCCACGGAGCCGACGATGCCGCAAAAGTTGATGGCGGCCAGCACGAAGACCTTGGGATTGGTGAGGGCAGCGCGCAGGGTGGAGCCATGGGCCGCGCCTATCTCG
Source organism: Pseudomonas oryzihabitans NBRC 102199 (assembly GCF_000730625.1). GTDB lineage: Bacteria > Pseudomonadota > Gammaproteobacteria > Pseudomonadales > Pseudomonadaceae > Chryseomonas > Chryseomonas oryzihabitans. The sequence goes on from NZ_BBIT01000008.1 coordinate 32,448, forward strand.
CGCTGCTCGCGGGCCAGTCGTTCGGTCAGCCAGGTGCGCTCGCGAGTCGACAGCCAGCGCGCCTTGGCCGGCGAATCCACCAGCACGAAAAGACAGAGGATACCCAGCAGCACCGCTGGCAAGGCTTCCACCACCAGCAGGAATTGCCAGTTCTTCAACCCCATGAAGTCATGGATGTCCAGCAGGAAGCCCGACAGCGGCGAGCCGATGATGTTGGCGGTGGGGATGCCCAACAGGAAGGCGGCGGTCGCCTTGGCGCGCCACTTCCCCGGGAACCAGTAGGTGAAGTAGAGATAGACCCCCGGGGTGAAGCCGGCCTCGGCCACCCCGAGCAGGAAGCGCAGGATGCTGAAGCTGACCGGGCCGGTGGCGAAGGCCGTGGCCATGGAGATCAGGCCCCAGCTGATCATGATCCGGGCAATCCAGATCCGCGCGCCAAAGCGCTGCATGAGCAGGTTGCTGGGAATCTCGAAGATGAAATAACCGAAGAAGAACAGACCCGCTGCCCAGCCGAACATGGTTGCCGTCAGGCCCAGGTCCTTGTTCATGCTGATGGCCGCGAAGCCGACGTTGGTGCGATCCAGGTAGCTGATCACATAGCAGGCGAAGATGAACGGCAGGATGCGCCACAGGGCGCGATGCAATACCTGTTCGCCTTCGGCATCGGTCAAGGGCGGCTGGCCGCCCAGCGGGGTCTGACTCATGGATAACCTCTGTTGTAATTATTGTGGAGCTGACAAGGGCGCCGGAGCGCTGTTTACAGATGAGAGAACAGGGGTAGTCCCCGTACGCTGGTCTCCACCCGCAGGATGCTGCCGGTCTCGGATTCGGTGATGAACAGACTGCTCCCCTCGGGGCCGCCGAAGGCCAGGTTGGTGTTGCTGATGCCCGCGCAGGATTTCAACCGCGCCAGGGGCTCGGCCACCTGCGACAGCTGCCAGACCGAGCCGAAACCGGTATGGGCGATATAGAGGTTGCTCTCCTCATCCAGCGCCAGGCCGTCCGGACCACCGAGGCCACCGTGGAGCTGGGCGAAGACCCCGACCTTGCCGATCAGCGAGCCGTTGCCCAGGGGAATACGCCAGATCTGCTGCGCCCGGGTCACCGCGATCAGCAGGTGGTTGAGCCGCGGATCGAAGACGATGCCATTGGGGCTGGGCACCGTGTTCAACAGACAGCTGAGCTGGCCGTCGGCGCTCAGGCGATAGATCCGGCCGCTGGCATCCTGCAGGCCGGTCTGGCCCTGGTCGGTGAAGTAGAGATCCCCGGCCGGCGAGAACACCAGGTCGTTGACCCCCTTGAAGCCTTCCGAGCCGGCGCTGCCCAGTAGCGTCTCCACCTCGCCGCGCAGCGGATCGAGCAGCAGGATGCCGCGCTTGTAGTCGGCGATGAAGATGCGCCCGTCACGATGGATCTTCAGGCCATTGGGCCAGCCGTCGTACTCGCAGACCAGTTCCCACTCCCCTTGGGGATCGATGCGGAAGATGCGTCCATTGGGGATGTCGGTGACATAGAGATTGCCCTGTCGATCGAAGGAAGGCCCTTCGAGGAAGGAATCGATCGCCCTGCCCTGGCGGTTGGCATCCGCCCAGGCCGTGCGCTTCGGCTGGCGATAGCGATCGGGCAGGCGGGTGAAGACAGAGGTTTGGATAGTCGGCGGCGCAGCGAAAAAGCTCATGACCAGGCACCTGAGAGAGGCTGAAGCCCCTCGGCAAAAAAGGCTATGCAATTTTATTTTTAACGAAATGCCGTTGCAAAAATAAAACACTCAAGGCCAATTGCAAGCAAAAGTTTTCAGCTAACGAAGGCTGCATCCTCAAGGCTGCTTGACAGGCAAGGCTTTTCTAAATACTCCTTAAAAGAAATGGCATTTCAAAAATAACAAGGAGAACGCCATGCTGCACCCGTCCGGCCGCTCATCCCGTCCCGCCCTGCGTCAGCTCGCCCGCGTCCTGGGTCTGGCCGCCAGCCTCACCTTGGCTACCGTCCTCCCCGCTCAGGCCCAGACCGAACAGAGCCAGGTCACCCTGGCCATCCAGTACGGCTACGCCTATCTGCCCGTGACCCTGGCGGACAAGCTGGGCTTCTTTCGCGAGCAGGCCAAGGCCGCCGGACAGCCCGACACCCAGTTCGAGATCAAGCGCATCAGCGGTTCGCCGGCCATCAACGACGCCCTGATCAGCGGCAACATCGACATCGGCGGCTACGGCCTGCCCGGTACCCTGGTGGCCTGGCAAAAGACACAGAAGTCACTCGATATCCGCGCGCTCTGCGCCCTTGTCGCCGGCGACAACGCCCTGTTCGTCAACGACCCTTCGATCAAATCACTCAAGGACTTCAAGGCCGACCAGAAGATCGCCGTGAGCTCTCCCACCGGCCAGCAGGCTCTGCTGCTGCAGATGGCCGCCGAGCGCACCTTCGGCCCGGGCCAGGCACACCGGCTGGACAACCTGATGGTGGCCCTGCCCCATCCCGACGCCACCGCCAGCCTGCTCAACAAGGCCGGTATCACCGGCTACATCGGCCCCAACCCCTACAGCTATCTGCTGGCCAAGGACGCCAAGGTCACCAAGCTCTTCGACTTTTCCAGGGAACTCGACCTGCGCATGACCAGCGGGGTGCTGACCACCACCGGCAAGTTCGTCAAGCGCAACCCTAAACTCAGCGCCGCCGTAGTCGCCGCCATCGGCCAGGCCCAGGACTTCATCAAGGCCGAGCCGCGCAAGGCTGCCGAACTCTTCCTGCAGTCGGAGCCCTCCAGCCTGAGTCTCGATCAGGTGGAAGAGATGCTGCGTGGCGTCAGTGGCGAATGGTCGGTGCAGCCTATCGGCGTCATGACTCTGGCCACCTTCATGGTCGGCAGCGGTGCTCTCAAGGAGGCACCGCAACGCTGGCAGCAGGTCTTCTTCGATCCCGTGGCCACCGGCGAGGGCAACTGACATGAACGCCGTACCGACCTCCGCACCCACCGCCGTACCGGATAGCCCTGCCTGCCTGCTGCAGGTCGACAACGTGACCCTGCAATACAAGACCCGCGAACAGCTGATCACCGCGACGCACCAGGTGTCCTTCGCGGTCCGCGAATACGACCGCTTCATCCTGCTCGGCCCCTCGGGCTGCGGCAAATCCAGCCTGCTCAAGAGCGTCGCCGGCTTTCTCGAACCGGCGGCGGGCCACATCCGCCTCCAGGGCCAGGACGTCCGCGAACCCGGTCCGGATCGCATGATGGTGTTCCAGGAATTCGACCAGCTGATGCCCTGGAAGACCGTACTCGGCAATATCCTCTTCCCGCTCCAGGAAACCCGGCGCTTCCCCGCCGGCGAATTGCGCGACCGCGCCCGGGCTGCCGCGGTCAAGGTGGGCCTGGAGAAATTCGTCGATGCCTATCCGCACCAGCTCTCCGGTGGCATGAAGCAGCGCGTGGCCATCGCTCGCGCCCTGGCCATGGAGCCGGCCATCCTGCTAATGGACGAACCCTTCGCCGCCCTCGACGCCCTCACCCGGCGGCGCATGCAAGAGGAACTGCTCGGGCTCTGGGAGCAGTCGCCCTTCACCCTGATGTTCGTCACCCACTCCATCGAGGAGGCCATCCTGCTCGGCTCGCGCATCCTGGTGCTCAGCCCTCATCCCGGCCAGGTCCGTGCCGAGCTCGATGCCAGCCAGTACGGCTTCCGTCAGCAGGGCGCCGCCGGCTTCACCGCCTTCCACAATCGCATCAGCCAGATGCTGTTCGGCCCCAACGCCAGCGAGACCGCCCATGACTAAGCCCGCCGTCATCCTGCAACCGCGCCCGGACCTCGAATACACCCCGGTCGCCCCCGGCCAGGTCGGCGACATCGCCCGGCGGCTGGGTCTGGCGGAGCGCCTGTTCGCCCAGGCCGGCGTGCGCCGCACCCTGGTGCTGATCGCCCTGGCGCTGATCTGGGAGGTCTATGCCCGCTACCTGGACAACCCGCTGATGTTCCCGACCTTCAGCGACACCGTCGTCGCGCTGTGGACCGATCTGGTCAATGGCGCCCTGCCCCTCGCCGTGCTCAGCTCGCTCAAGGTGTTGATGGTGAGCTATGGCCTGGCCATCGCCCTGGCGATGCTGCTCACCACCCTGGCCGTGTCCACCCGGGTGGGCACCGATATCCTCGCCACCCTCACCGCCATGTTCAACCCGCTGCCGGCCATCGCCATCCTGCCGCTGGCCATGCTCTGGTTCGGTCTCGGCGTGCAGAGTCTGATGCTGGTCATCGTCCATTCGGTGCTCTGGGCGGTGGCGCTCAACACCTATTCGGGCTTCCTCTCGGTCAGCCAGACCCAGCGCATGGCCGGGCGCAACTATGGGCTGCGCGGCATCCGCCTGGTGGCCAAGGTGCTGATCCCGGCGGCGGTGCCTTCGATCCTCGCCGGCCTGAAGATCGGCTGGGCCTTCGCCTGGCGTACCCTGATCGCCGCCGAGCTGGTGTTCGGTGTCTCCGGCAACTCGGGTGGCCTGGGCTGGTACGTCTTCCAGCACCGCAACGCCCTGGAGACCTCCAATGTCTTCGCCGGCCTGCTGATGGTCATCATCATCGGCCTGGTGGTGGAAGGCCTGGTGTTCCGCAGCATCGAGGTGCTCACGGTGCGCCGCTGGGGCATGCAGAATTGACTCGCCCCTCACTATCCAAAAGCCTTCTCCGGAGCCGTCGCCATGGCTGAGGCTCCGGCTTCCCCCCACGCCCCGGTCCGCGAGGCCTGGCTGGCCCAGGTCCAGGAACCTATCCTGGAGCCCGAGCTGCCCATCATCGACGCCCATCACCACCTCTGGGACCGACCCGGCCAGCGCTACCTGCTGCCCGAGTACCTGGCGGACACCGGTAGCGGCCATCGCATCCTGGCCTCGGTCTATGTGCAGTGCCGGTCGATGTACAGCGCGGACCGGGCCGCGCCCTTCGACGCCGTGGGGGAAGTGGAATTCGCGGCCGGAATAGCGGCCCAGAGCGCCAGCGGTCTCTATGGCGAGAGCCGGCTCTGCGCCGCCATCGTCGCCGGCGCCGACCTCCGCCAGGGCGAGGGGATCGTCCCGGTTCTGGAAGAAATGCAGGCACGCAGCGGCGGACGCCTGCGCGGCATCCGCAACGCCACTGCCTGGCATGGCGATCCACGGCTGGTGTCCAATCCACGGCCACCGCCGGCGGGCATCCTCATGGATGAGCGCTTCCACGAAGGCGTGGCCTGTCTTGCCCGGCATGACCTCTCGCTCGACATCTGGGCGTACCACACCCAGCTCGACGAGGTCCTGGCCCTCGCCCGCAGATTCCCCGACCAGTTGATCGTCCTCGATCATTTCGGCGGCCCGCTCGGCGCCGGACCCTATACGCACCAACGCCAGGAGGTGTTCCAGACCTGGTCCCTGGCCATCCGGGAACTGGCCAGGTGCAGCAACCTGCGCCTGAAGCTGGGTGGCCTGGGCATGAAGGTCGGCGGCTTCGCCTTCGACGAGAGAGCCACGCCGCCCAGCTCAGCGGAGCTGGCGGACCTGTGGCGGCCCTATGTGCTGACCTGCGTGGAAGCCTTTGGCGCCGAGCGCTGCCTGTTCGAAAGCAACTTCCCCGTGGACAAGGGCATGTTTTCCTACGGGGTGCTCTGGAACGCCTTCAAGCGCCTGACCCAGGGCTGGGACAAGGATGACCGAGCAGCGCTGTTCAGCGGCACGGCCAAGGATACCTACCGCCTATCATCAAATAGCAGATCGGCCGTGGTTACCGCACGATCCTGAGGCTGTCGCGACGGACCTCGCCGGGACTCTGGATCCCCAGCAGCGCCATGTTGCGCGACAGTTCGGTGGCCAGGATGCCGATCGCATGCTTGATGCCCGGCTGGCCGCCCACGGCACCGGCATAGTTCATCGGTCGACCGACGAAGACGAAGGTCGCCCCCAGCGCGAGCGCCATGAGGATGTCACCGCCGCGGCGGAAGCCGCTGTCGATCATCACCGGATAATCCGAACCGACCGCCTTGACCACCTGCGGCAGGATGGCGAGGGGCGCGACACTGCCATCCAGCTGGCGTCCGCCGTGGTTGGAAACGATGATGCCCTCCACGCCGACCTCCCGGGCGCGCACGGCATCCGCCGGATCGAGGATGCCCTTGACCACCAGGGTGCCCGGCCAGTGGCGGCGGATCAGCGCCAGATGCCGCCAGCTCAAATGATCGCGGGCGCCGAAATCGCGCATCACATTGGCCGACACGATGGGCGCGCCACGGCCGACGCCGGAATTCTCGAAGTGCGGCATGCCCCGCCGGAGCAGGGTGCGCAAGGCGGTACCCAGCAGCCAGCGCGGGTGGGTGATGCCCTCCCAGGCCAGGTGCAGATCCGGCTTCAACGGCGTGGAAAAGCGTGCGCGAATCAGATTCTCCCGATTGGCCGACACCGGTACGTCGGCGGTGACCATCAGCGTCTTGAAACCGGCGCGCTGCACCCGCTCGAGGAGAGCGAGGATCTTGGCGTCTTCGCCCGGCATATAGGCCTGGAACCAGGCGTCCGGATTTTCCTGCACCACCGCCTCCATCGGCAGCAGGGAGGAGCCGCTCATGATCGCCGGGATATTGGCCTCCCTGGCCGCCCGGGTCTGGATGAGGTCACCCTCGAAGGCGGTGAGGGCACTGATGCCCATGGGCGCGATGCCGAAGGGCGCGCTGTAGCGCTGCCCCAGGAGCGTCGTTTCGAGGCTGCGCGCCGAGGTATCGGTGAAGACGCGCGGGACCCAGGCATAGCGATCGAATCCCGAGCGGTTCCCGTGCAGCGACTTTTCCTCTTCCGCGCCACCGCTGACGTAGGCGAACAGCGGCGTGGGCAGGTGGCGGCGAGCGGCCACCTCGAAGTCATCGAGGGACAGAATCGCCTGCAGGCGTCGGGGTATCCGGTAGCCGCCGCTGCCCTTGGGCAGGGTGTGGGACGCCAAGGGATAGTCTTGCAGTCTGCTCGTCTGGTTCATGCCGCTGGCCTGGTCGTTTTGGCCATCTTAGGCGCCCGACCCGCCAAGAAAAGTTATTCTTCGTCGATCCAAAGACGAGAAAAACTCATGAAGATCGAAGCCTTCCTGACCTTGCAGGCGGCAGTGGAGCGCGGCTCCTTCGCCGCCGCCGCGGAGGCGGTGAGCCTGACCCCCAGCGCTGTCAGCCTGCAGATCAAGCAGCTCGAGGCCTACTTCGGCCAGTCACTGTTCGATCGCTCGGGTCGGGCGGTGCAAGCCACGGGGTTCGCCCGGCAATTGATCGACACCATGGCCCGGCCGTTGGCCGATCTCGAGAAGTTGCGCAATCAGCGCGCCCAGCCGCTGACCGGTCGCGTCCGTCTCGGGGTGACGGGTTCGGTCCTGACCACCCTGCTCCCCAAGGCGGTCGCCGAACTGCAGCAACGCGCTCCCGGCATCACCCTGCAACTGGAGCGGCACAATACGCCCGAATTGATCGCCGCCCTGAAAGCGGATCGCCTGGATGCCGCCATCCTGATCAGACCACCAGGCGGCGGCTCGGCCCGGCTGCATTGGCATGACCTGCTCCGCGAGCCGCTGGTACTGGTGGTGCCAGCGCAGCTCGCGCCCCTGGAGCCAGAGGCGTATCTGCGGCGCTATCCCTGGATCAGGCTGGATCGCAAGCTGGTGGTCGGTCGCCTGGCGGCGCGCTTCGTCGATGGCCTGGTGCCCCAGTGCGAGGCCCTGCTCGATGTCCCCAGCGCCGACGCCATCGTCGCCATGGTCGGCCTGGGTCTGGGCGTCTCGGTGCTGCCGCGACTGCGCCCGGAACACCTGGGGCCCTATGAGATAAGGGAGGTCTCCCTCGGCACCGCCGCGCCCACTCGCCAACTCGCCATGGCGCGTCGCAAGCAGGACTCCGAAAGCGCCTTGCTCGACACCATCGCCCAGGCCTTCGACGTCGCCTGCCGCTAGCACGCCGAGGGGGCGGCGAGCTCAGCCCGTCGCCCCCTCCCCGCTCAGGCCTCCTCCTCCTGGAAGGCCTCCTCCCGCTTCCGGCGAAACGCCGGCAACACCATCATCACCAGCAGGATGGCCGAGGCGGCGAACAGGGTGGCGCTGATCGGCCGCTGGACGAGCACGGACGGATCCCCCTGGGAAATCAGCAGGGCGCGTCTCAGGTTGGTCTCCAGCAAGGGGCCGAGGACGAAACCCAGCAGCAGCGGACCCGGCTCGCACTTGGCCTTGCGGAACAGATAGCCCAGCAGCCCGAAGATGATCACCAGGGCGACATCGAAGCCGCGGTTGTTGACGCTGTAGACCCCGACGCAGCAGAACAGCAGGATGGCCGGGAACAGCAGCCGATACGGCACCTGCAGCAGCCGCACCCAGACGCCGATGAGCGGCAGGTTGATGACCAGCAGCATCAGGTTGCCGATCCACATGCTGGCGATCAGACCCCAGAACAGCGCCGGCTGGTTGGTGATCACCGAGGGCCCCGGGGTGATGCCATGGATCATCATGGCGCCGAGCATCATGGCCATGATCGAGTTGGACGGAATGCCAAGGGTCAGCAGCGGGATGAAGGACGACTGGGCGCCGGCGTTGTTGGCCGACTCCGGCGCGGCGACGCCCTCCACCATCCCGGTGCCGAATTGCTCCGGTGTCTTGGAGACCTTCTTTTCCAGCGAATAGGCGCTGAAGGCGCTCAGGGTCGCACCGCCGCCCGGCAGGACGCCGAGGAAGGTCCCCAACGCCGTGCCCCTCAGGGTAGCCGGCCAGGCCCTGCGGAAGTCCTCGCGGGTGGGCCACAGCCGGGTGATCTTGCCGGCCAGGGTGCCGCGGGCCTCGCGGGATTCGAGGTTGACGGCGATCTCGGCGATGCCGAACAGGCCCACGGCGATCACCACGAAGTCGATGCCGTCGTAGAGGTCGGTGGAACCGAAGGTCAGGCGCGTGGTGCCGCTGCTGACATCCATGCCCACCATGCCGAGCAGCAGTCCCAGGCAGACCATGCCGACCGCCTTGATCACCGATCCGCTGGCCAGGATGGTCGCCGCCAGCAGACCGAAGACGGTGAGCGCCACGTATTCCGCCGGCCCGAAGGACAGGGCGAAGCGCGACAGCACCGGGCCGGCCACCGCCAGGGCCACGGTGGCGACGGTCCCGGCGAAGAAGGACGCCAGGGCGGCGATGGCAAGCGCTGCTCCCGCCCGTCCGCGCTTGGCCATGGCATGGCCGTCCAGCGCCGTGACCACCGCCGAGGCCTCGCCCGGCAGATTGACCAGGATCGCCGTGGTCGAGCCGCCGTATTGCGCACCGTAGAAGATGCCGGCGAGCATGATCAGGGCGGCCAGCGGTGGCAGGAAATAGGTGATCGGCAGCAGGATCGCCACCGTCGCCGTGGGCCCGATGCCGGGCAGCACGCCGATCAGGGTTCCGAGCAGGGCGCCGATCAGGCAGAACGCCAGGTTGGTCGGGCTCATGGCTTCGGAGAAGCCCAGGTAGAGCGCGTCGAAGATCTCCATCAGAAAGGCCCCACACGCATTTGGACATCCAGTCCATAGATGAAGACCAGCACGCCGAACAGGGTCAGCACCACGCTGGAGATCAGCACCTCGCGCAGCCGCCACTCGCGGTCGGCCATGCTGCCGAAGATCACCAGCCCGGCCGCCGCGACGATGAAGCCGGCATACTCGGCCGCCAGGGCGAAGCCGCCGACGGAAGCCAACAGGATCAATAAAGGCCTGAGCTGTACGGCGCCGATGGATTCCGCGTGCTGCCACAGACCCAGCAGACCGATGACGACGCCGAGGATGATCACCAGCGAGCCGACCAATACCGGTAGATAGCCCGGCCCCATCATGGCCGCGCTGCCGAACGGCAGATCCTTCGACGACCAGAGCACCAGCGCCCCCAGGCCGATGAAGATGGCACTGGCGAGCAAGTCGGGGCGGCTACCGCGCGCCGCGCGTGTCACTGCACCCATGGCGAGACGCTCCACAGCTTCTGGTAACCCGCGAGCTGCGCCGGCATCTGGGCTGCCCAGTCCTCGCCGGACAGATAGGCCAGCGGCAGCGAGAGGTCCCCGGCCTGCTTGACGAAGGCCGGATCCTCGATGACCTCTTTCACGGCCTGCGCCATCCGCTGCTCGATGGCCTCGGGCACCCCGGACGGGGCGGCGATGCCCCGTTCGGAGGTCATGACCAGGTCGACGCCCTGCTCCCTGGCAGTGGGTAGATTGGGCTGCTGCGGCATGCGCTCGGCAGAGAATTGGGCCAGCACGCGGAAGTCGTCGTCCGCGTTCATCTCGCTGATGTTCTGCCCGGCCGCGCTGATATGGCCGCCCATCAGGGCGGTGCGGGATTCGGAAGCGCCACTGAAAGGCACGTGGGTGAGCTTGATGTCGGTCAGCTGCTGCAGCTCCACCATCATCAGGTGGTCATCCGTCCCGACGCCGGAGGTGCCGACCGAGAACTTGCCGGGCGCTGCCTTGGCGGCCGCGGTGAAGTCGGCCAGGGTCTGGTAGGAGGAATCCTTGGGCACCGCCAGCACCGTGGGATCGTCGACGATGCGCGCCACCGGGCGAATCTTCGCCGGGTCGTAGCCGACCTTGCGCTGCACGCGGGTACTCAGGAAGCCGGGGGTATTGATGAAGGCGAAGGTGTAGCCATCGGGTTTCGCCTTGCTCAGCATGGTGTAGGCGATCTCGCCCGCCGCGCCGGGGCGGTTGACGATGACGATCTTTGCGCCCAGGCGCTTCTCCAGATAGGGCTGCATCGCGCGCGCCATGACATCGGTGCTGCCACCGGGGGCATAGGCGACCAGGAATTCGATCGGCCGGTCTTCCGGCCAGGCGGCCTGCGCACTGAAGGAGCTGAGGGACAGCGCCAGGAAAGAGGCAAGCACAGCACTCGCGGTCTTGGTCATGGATAGCTCTCGATTGTTTTTGTTGGAATGGACGTGGCCAGGCGTCACGCGCGGCAGCGGCGTCCAGGGCGACGCTGCCGGCGTTGGCTGATCACGGGATAGCGTTTCCGGCCGCAAGGAAGATCTCTCGGCCGGCGCCCGTAGAAGCAAGATAATGGAATGCCATTTCGTAAACGAGACAGGGCATTGGCTACGCCGCCGAAAATTCGTAACCAAAAAAGTCCTATCAAGCCTTTTATGGCTTAACGGTGAGCGTGAGCCAAGCTCCTGAAACCGTCAAAAAATACACTTTGAAATGACATTTCTTTTTTAAAGGATCGCTCATGAATTCCCACAGCTTCACTCGCCAGCCCGGAACGCCCTTCCCACTTCAAAAAGGAATACAGGACCCATGATGAGGGCCGCCGGCCTGGTCATTCGTTGCCTGGAAACGAGGGTGGAATACCTCTTCGGCATTCCCGGGGGGAGAGAGCCTGGACTGCCCGGTGGACTACTTCGAGAACGACCGGCTCCTGCGTTAGGAGATCAAGGAACGCAGCGCGGCGATCTGAGCGGCGGCGCAAGCAAAGCAATGCCCTGACGGCATGATCGGGGCATTGGTGGACGCTCATCTCGGGGCGGGTGGGCCATTGCCATTGAAATGTCTAGCTATCAATAAAGGCGGATAGCAACGCCTGGACAGCTGACCGGTGTGAGTGACTCACTAGGCGCACACCGGGCGCTCGCGGATAATGGGGCGATAGCTGCCCTTTAGGAACACTCGCTTGAACACCAACCGTCCTCGCCCAGGCGTTTCCGGCGTTGCCTCTGCTGATCGCGTCTTGACCGTTCTCACTGCCTTTCGCATCGGCGATGCCGCCCTGAGTCTCGCCGAACTGGCCAATCGCACCGGTCTGATCAAGAGCACCATCATGCGCCTGGTGGTGTCCCTGGAAAAATACGGCCTGGTGACCCGGCTCGCCGATGGCAACTACATCCTGGCCAGCGAGGTCGTGCGCCTCAATGCCGTCTATCAGGATTCTCACGATGTCGGCCGCCACATCATGCCGCGGCTGCATCAGCTCACCGAAGAGAGTGGCGAAACCGCCTCCTTCTATGTACGACACGGCGCCTACCGACTCTGTCAGTACCGGGTGAATTCCCCGCATCGCCTGCGTCTGCACCTCCAACCCGGCGACATGCGTCCCATGGACCAGGCGGCCGGTGCCCAGGCCCTGCAGACGCCCTACGCGGTGGCCAAGGCGGGGATCATCCCCTTCTACTCCTGCGGCGCCACCGATCCGCACGCCTCTTCCGTCGCCCTGCCCATCTATGACGCCCAGGAAGAGCTGCTGGGTGCTCTGGTGATTTCGGGACCGGCCAATCGCCTCAGCCTGGAACGCGCCCAGACCCTGTACGAGGTCCTGCGCGAAGCCGCGGATGAACTCACCCGCAGCCTGGGCGGCAAGCCCCTGTACGGCACGGATCAGGCGAAGCGCAAGCCACGCAAGGATGAGTGATCGGCCATAAGGGCCGGCGGCCCCTGGCGCCAGTCTCCGCCGCCCTCGCGTAACGCCCCTCTCCCACGGAAGAGGCTGGGATGAGGGATGTCGTCAGCCCCCCTTGTAGGGCTTCGCTACGCTCAACCGCAACCTACGAACGTCGCGCAGTGGCACTGAACGCTCCTTCTCCCTCTGGGAGAGGGCTGGGGTGAGGGATGTCGTCAGCCACTCACCCCCTTGTGGGGCTTCGCTACGCTCAACCGCAACCTACGAAAATCGCGCAGTGGCACTGAACGCCCCCTCTCCCTCTGGGAGAGGGCTAGGATGAGGGATGTCGTCAGCCACTCACCCCCTTGTGGGGCTTCGCTACGCTCAACCGCAACCTACGAAAATCGCGCAGTGGCACTGAACGCCCCCTCTCCCTCTGGGAGAGGGCTGGGGTGAGGGCAACCCCAGCCGCCGAATTACGCCCTGATCAACAGCGGCGCCGTTCCCCGGTAGCAAGCGTCCAGCCGCTCGGCGCGATGGGCCAGGACGCTGCGCTGGTTGAGCGAGCCCTTGTCGGTGATCTCGCCGCGGTCGGCGGATGGTGGCTCTTCCTGCAGGGCGATCCATTCCAGGCGGCTGGCGTTGCCCGAGGCCTCGCGATTGAGGCGCCCCAGCCAGGCGGCGAACCAGTCCTGCACCGGGGCGCTGGCCAGTACCGTGGCGGCATCGACCCCATCGTCCAGCCCGGCCAGTTGCCGGCAGTCCGCCAGGCGCGGAAAGACCAGCAGCCCCAGGCACTCGCGATCCGGCGCCGCCACCACCACGTCCTGCACCAGCGGCGTCCCCTCCAGCACCGCGCGATTGCGCAGGGGACCGACGCTGACGAACACCCCGGACGACAGCTTGAAGTCCTCGGCGATGCGGCCGTCGAACATCAGGCCCAGTTGCGGATTGGCCGGATCGACCAGCTTGAGCGCATCGCCCGAGCAGTAGAAGCCTTCCTCGTCGAAGCAGGCGGTGGTCTGGGCGGCATCGCGCCAGTAGCCGGGCATGATGTGCGGACCGCGGAAGCGCCCTTCCAGCTTGCCGTCCACCGGTACCAGCTTGAGTTCGCAGCCCGGCGCCGGCACCCCGACATAGCCGGCCACCGACAGCGGGCCGGTGGTGAAGGTGCAACTGGGCGAGGCCTCGGTCATGCCCAGGCCGGCCATCATGCGGATGCGTTCGCCGCAGTGGGCCTCGGCGATGCGATCCAGGCGATCCCAGACGCTTTGCGACAGCCCCGCCGCGGCAAAGAAGAACAGTCGCATGCGGGCGAAGAAGCGCTCGCGCAACTTGGCGTCGCGCTCCAGCGCATTGGCCAGCTCCTCCCAGCCGCGCGGCACCGTGAGGTAGGCGGTGGGCGATACCTCCTGCAGGTTGCGCAGGGTTTCGCCAAAGCCCTGGGGCGTCGGCTTGCCCTCGTCCAGGTAGAAGGTGCCACCGTTGTAGAGCACGATCCCCAGGTTGTGGCTGCCGCCGAAGGTGTGGTTCCAGGGCAGCCAGTCCACCAGCACCGGCGGCTCTTCGCCGAACACCGGAAAGGTCTGCAACAGCATCTGCTGGTTGGCGCAGAGCATGCGCTGGGTGGTGGTCACCGCCTTGGGCAGCTTGGTGGAACCTGAGGTGAAGAGAAACTTGGCGATGCTGTCCGGCCCGGTGGCGGCGAAGGCGCGCTCGGCGGCGGCCAGTTCGCCGCGGGCGAGCAGCGCCGCGAAGGCCAGGGTGCTGCGACCCTGCACCTGGCCGCGGGTCGCGATCACCGGTACGTCGGCGGGCAGTACGGCATCCAGCGCCTTCTGGAAGGCCGGGCCGTCGCTGACGAACACCAGCCCCGGCTGCAGCAGACCGCAGACATGGCGCAGCTTGGCGTGGTCCTGGGACAGCAGCGCATAGCCGGGTGACACCGGGCAGAAGGGAATGCCGGCATAGAGCGCCGCCATGGCCAGTTGCAGGTGCTCGGGGTCGTTGCCGGAGAGAATCGCCAGCGGACGCTCGGCGCAGAGGCCGAACTCCAGCAGCGCGGCGGCCAGCTGGCGCACTCGCTGCAGCATCTCGCCATAGGAAAATTCGCGCCAGGCGCCGCCGGCGTCCCGCGCGGCGAAGAAGGTGCGGTCCGGTGCCACTTCGGCCCAGTGCAGCAGGCGATCCAGCAGCCGCGGCGGCGGTGGGGTCAGGGCTTCCTGGGAGGCCATGTAGAGCAGCCCCCCGCGCTCTTCCACCGTGACCCCGGGGTGGCCCAGGGTCACCGGGCGATAGCGCAGCGGCTGATCGGCGGGCGCGCGGGTTTGCGTGACGTGACTCACCTTGAATTCTCCTCTGGGCTGGCGCCCGGAGGCGCCTCTTATTGTTGTTGCAACAGGAGCTAGGGACTGCGGACGCTAGATCGGGTAGTGACGTGGCCCCGTCTGCAGCGTCACCCAGCGCAACTGGGTGAAGTGGTCGATGGAGGCGCGCGAACCGAAGCTGCCGTAGCCACTGGACTTGACGCCGCCGAAGGGCATCTGCGCCTCGTCGTGCACCGTGGGGCCATTGATATGGCAGATGCCGCTCTCCACCCGCTGGGCCAGCGCCAGGGCGCGAGCGGTGTCGCGGCTGAAGATGGCGGACGAGAGACCGAATTCGGAGTCGTTGGCCAGGCGCAGCAGGGCTTCGTCGCCCTCGGCACGGATCACCACCGCGACCGGTCCGAAGGATTCCTCGGCATAGAGCTGCATCTCGGCGGTGACGCCATCCAGCAGGGTCGGCTGGAGGATGCTGCCGTCGAGCTGGCCACCACAGACCAGCCGGGCGCCCTTGCCCACGGCGTCGTCGATCATGGCCTTGATGCGGGTGCCGGCGCTGGCGTCGATCAGCGAGCCCAGCACCGAGTCGGCTGCACTGGGATCACCCGCCTTGAGGGTGCGCACCTTGGCCACCAGGCGCTCGACGAAGGCGTCGGCGATACGGCTGTCGACCAGCAGGCGCTCGGTGGACATGCAGATCTGCCCCTGGTTGAAGTAGGCGCCAAAGGCTGCCGCGGCGACCGCGGCATCCAGGTCGGCGTCTTCCAGCACCAGCAGCGGCGCCTTGCCGCCCAGTTCCAGCACGGCGGGCTTCAGATGGCGCGCCGACAGCTCGCCAACGATGCGACCGACCCGGGTGGAGCCGGTGAAGTTGACCCGCCGCACCGCCGGGTTGGCGATCAGCCGTTCGACGATGGCCGGGGCATCCTCCGGGGCGTTGGTGACGACGTTGACCACGCCGTCGCCCAGCCCGGCGTCCTGCAGCACCTGGCCGATCAGCCGGTGCACGCCCGGACTCTGCTCCGACGCTTTGAGCACCACGGTATTGCCGCAGGCCAGCGGCATGGCCAGGGCGCGGGTCCCCAGGATCACCGGAGCATTCCAGGGCGCGATACCCAGCACCACGCCACAGGGCTGGCGCAAGGCCATGGCGAAGCTGCCGGGAACGTCGGAAGGGATGACTTCGCCCTGGATCTGGGTGGTCATGGCCGCCGCCTCGCGCAGCATGTTGGCGGCCAGGTGGACGTTGAAGCCGTACCAGTTGGCCATGGCTCCGGTCTCCCCGGCCAGGGCGACGAATTCGCCACTGCGCGCCGCCAGGCCATCGGCTGCCGCCAGCAAACGGCGGCGGCGCTCGCCTGGCGGCAACGCCGCCCAGGCGGGAAAGGCGGCCTGGGCCGCGGCCACCGCGGCGTCGGCATCGTCCAGGGTGGCGGCGGCCACCGTGGAGACCACCGCGCCAGTCACCGGATGGCAACGCTGATAGCTGCGACCGTCGCCGGCCGGGCGGCTGGCGCCGCCGATGAGCAGGGATACCTCGACCATGGCGCTACCTCTTGTTGTTGTATGTGGGGCGGTGGCGATCTAGCGCTTGTAGGTCTGCAGACCGGGCTTGATGCTCTTGTCGTCGAGGAACTGCTTCATGCCCTGCTCGCGACCGCCTTCCGGATCCTGCAGGCGCGACTGGTCGAGCTTGGCATAGAGGTAGTCCTCGTTCTGCTCCCAGGTCAGCTCGCGGCAGCGCTTGAAGCCGACCTTGGCGGCGCGCAGCACCACCGGATTCTTGTCCAGCAGCTCGCGGGCCAGGGCGGTGGTCACCTCGCGCAACTGGTCGCGCGGCACGCTCTGGTTGACCAGGCCCATGGCCGCGGCCTCGGGACCGCTGAAGGTCTTGCCGGTCATCACATAGTAGAGGGCGGTGCGATGGCCCACGGTGTCGGCCAGGGCCTTGCTCACCAGGTTGCCCGGCGGGATGCCCCAGTTGATCTCGGACAGGCCGAAGGTGGCCTCGTTGGCGGTGATGGCCAGGTCGCAGGCCACCAGCGGACTGAAGCCGCCGCCAAAGCACCAGCCGTTGACCATGGCGATGGTCGGCTTGGCGTACATGCGCAACAGCTTCCACTGCCACTGGGAGGCTTCGCGGCGAATCTTTTCCTGCAGGATCTCCGGGCCGGCATCGGTCTCGCGGAAGTATTCCTTGAGGTCCATGCCCGCGGTCCAGGCCTCGCCGGCACCGGTCAGCACCAGCACGCCGGCAGTGGCGTCCTGCTCCAGGGTTTCCAGCACCTCGACCATCTCGCGGTTGAGGGTGGGGCTCATGGCATTGCGTTTTTCCGGACGATTGAGCGTCACCCAGGCGATACCGTCCTCGATGTCCACTTTGACCGTCTGCCAGCGTCCGTCGTAACTGCCCATGGCGTGTGCCTCTTGTTGTTGGGTGGGTATGGCACTGAAGCTACGCCAGGGAATTAGTTAAGTCAATTAACTATTTTTGGCAAAACGATGACCCTGGCAAAAGCGGCTAGCCCAGCGCCTTGCCCGCGGACACGCTAAAACCCGCTGACGCCGGCCGTCCTTCGGGGCGGGTCAGCAGGAGCAGCAGCCCCGCCGCGACGAAGACGCCAGCAAAGACCAGGTACAGCCGCAGCGGCGGCCACCCGTTATCGAGCAGCAGTCCTGCTACTACCGGCGAGAGAATGGCGCCCAGGCGACCAATCCCGATGCCCCAGCCCACCCCGGTGGCGCGCACTTCGGCGGCATAGGCCAGCGCCGGCAGCGCATAGAGTCCGGCGACGCAGCCATTGGCGAAGAGCCCGATCAGCAGGCCCATGGCCAGGGCGCCCAGGTAGGAACTGCCCATATGGGCGAAGGCCACCAGCAGCAGCGCGGTGGTCAGCATGAAGCCGCCCAGCGCCCGGGACAGCGGCAGGCGAGCGAACAGCAGACCCACCAGGGCGGCGCCAAAGATGCCGCCCACGCTCAGCAGCACGCCACCGGCCACCCCCTGCTGCTCGGAAAGCCCCAGGGTGGTCAGCAGCTTGGGCGTCCAGCTCATGATGAAGTAGAAGCCGAACATGGCCAGAAAGAACAGCGTCCACACCAGCAGGGTGGTCCGCCGCAAGGCCGGAGCCAGCAGCCGGCCAACGGTGCCGGCGGCGCCGGGGCCTTGCACCTGCGGTGGCAGCGCGGCGAGCTCAGGCTGGCCAAGTCGCCGGGCCAGGCGATTGACCTGCACCAGGGCGCTGACCGGCCGCCGCGTGAGCAGAAAATCCAGCGATTCCGGCAGACCAAGGAGCACCAGTGGCAGGGCGCCCAGGGTGATGAGGCCACCCGCGCAGAAGACCGCGCGCCAGCCCCAGTGCGACAGCAGCCAGACCGCCAGCAAGCCACCCAGGGTCGCTCCCAGCGCATAGCCCATGCCCTGCAAGCTGACCGCCAGGCCCCGCCAGCGGCGCGCCGAATATTCGCTGGCGATCACGTTGCTGCTGGCCAGCACTCCCCCCACGCCCAAGCCGGTAAGGCCGCGCAGCAGTGCCAGTTGCAGCGGCGACCCCGCCAGCGCCGAGAGCAGCATGCCGATCCCCGAGAGCAGCAGGCAGACCAGGATCAGCCGGCGGCGCCCCCAGCGATCGGCCAGCGGCGCCAGCAGCAGCGAACCGGCCGCCATGCCGACCAGGCCGGCGCTGAGCAGCAGCCCGACCTGAGCGCCGGAGAGTCCCCACTCGCGGGAAACCGAGGCCGCGGTAAAGGCCATCACCAGCACATCGAAGCCATCGATCATGTTGAGCAGGATGCACACCAGCACGGCCAGGTACTGGAAGCCGCGCATAGGCCCCCGGTCGACGATCTCGCGCAGATCGGTCATAGCCCACCTCGCGCAACGAACAGGTGACGGCGACCGCGCGGGACGCGCCCGGGATTGGACGGAAAGAGAGCGAGGCGTACTGACATGGCGAGCATCCTTGGGTTCTTGTTGTTGGAATCTCAGCCCGCTAACGCTGGCAAATATGGATCCAATCCACAAGATACCGCTGCCCAATCGAATCCAGGCGCCACCTCTGTCCTGCCCGGAAAGCGCTGGCCGATCAAGGCTATTCCGTCCTACAAGAACCCTTATCTTTGACCAATTAGCGGGCGATTATCGAGCAGCAATCGCGCTCGACGACCTGGCAGCCGCATTGACACCCCTAAAGACCTCAATCGATTATTGGATCCAATAGACAACAACAAGAGGTCCCATTCATGTACCCGAAGAACGCCTGGTACGTCGCCTGCACCCCCGACGAAGTGCAGGACAAACCCCTAGGCCGCCAGATCTGCGGCGAACCCCTGGTCTTCTATCGCGATGCCAACGGCCAGGTGGTGGCCCTGGAAGACTTCTGTCCGCACCGCGGCGCGCCGCTGTCCCTGGGCTTCGTCCGCGACGGCACCCTGGTCTGCGGCTATCACGGCCTGGAGATGGGCTGCGGCGGCAAGACCCTGGGCATGCCGGGGCAGCGGGTCGGCGTCTTTCCCGCGGTACGTCCCTATGCCGCCGTCGAGCGGCACGGCTTCGTCTGGGTCTGGCCGGGCGACCAGGCCAAGGCCGATCCCGCGCTGATCCCCCGCCTGGAATGGGCCGAGAGCCCGGACTGGGCCTATGGTGGCGGCCTCTATCACATCCAGTGCGACTACCGGCTGATGATCGACAATCTCATGGATCTCACCCACGAGACCTATGTCCACGCCTCCAGCATCGGCCAGAAGGAGATCGACGAGGCGCCGCCGGCCACCCGCGTCGAAGGCGACGAGGTCATCACCAGCCGGCACATGGAAAACATCGCCGCCCCGCCCTTCTGGCGCATGGCCCTGCGCGGCAACGGCCTGGCCGATGACGTCCCGGTGGATCGCTGGCAGATCTGCCGCTTCACCCCGCCCAGCCACGTCATGATCGAGGTAGGCGTGGCCCATGCCGGCCATGGCGGCTACGACGCCCCGGCGGCGGTCAAGGCCGCCAGCGTGGTGGTGGACTTCATCACCCCCGAGACCGAGACCTCCATCTGGTACTTCTGGGGCATGGCGCGCAACTTCAAGCCGGACGATGCCGAGCTCACCGCCAGCATCCGCGAGGGCCAGGGCAAGATCTTCGGCGAAGACCTGGAGATGCTCGAACGCCAGCAGCAGAACCTCCTGCGCTATCCCGAGCGCGGCCTGCTCAAGCTCAACATCGATGCCGGCGGCGTGCAGTCGCGGCAGATCATCGACCGCCTGCTGGCCGCCGAACAGGCCGCCACCGGCATCCCGGTCCGGCAGATCGCCTAGGAGACCTCCCATGCTCGACCTGATCGTCACCGCCGTGCAGCGCGAGGCGCCCACCATCCTGGCCTTCGACCTGGCCCGCGCCGACGGCGGCCCCCTGCCCGGCTTCGCCGCCGGCGCCCATCTGGAGATCGCCCTGGGCGACGGCCTGCTGCGCCACTATTCGCTGTGCGCCACGCCCGAACCCGCCCCGACCCGCTATCGCATCGCCGTGCTGCTCGTCCCCGACTCCCGCGGCGGCTCCCAGGCCATGCATCGCCTGCAAGTGGGCGATCGGCTGCAGGTCAGCGAGCCACGCAATCTGTTCGCCCTGGTGCCGAGCGCGCGCCGCACCCAGCTGCTGGCCGGCGGCATCGGCATCACCCCCCTCCTGGCCATGGCCGAACAGCTCTATCGGCAGGGCGCGCGTTTCACCCTGCGCTACCTGGTGCGCGACCGCGAACACGCGGCCTTCATCCCCTGGCTCAAGGCGCGGCCCTATGCCGAGCAGGTCAGGGTGCATTTCGACCAGCACGATCCGGCGCTGAGACCCAACTTCCAGCACCTGCTCGGCCCGGCGGCGCCGGACGACCATCTCTATGTCTGCGGTCCGGCCGGCTTCATGGCCGCGGTGGTGGACGCCGCCCAGGCCCAGGGCTGGCAACCCGGGCAGATCCATCGCGAATTCTTCGCCGCCGATCCCGCCGCCCAGGGCGAGCAGCGGCCCTTCGAGGTGGAGCTGGCGCGCAGCGGGCGCCGTGTGCAGGTACCGGCCGAGCGCAGCGTGGTCGAGGTCCTGGCCGATATGGGGGTCGTCCTGCCGGTGTCCTGTGGTCAGGGCCTCTGCGGCACCTGCCTGACCCCGGTGCTTGACGGCGAACCCGAGCACCGCGACCTCTTTCTCTCCGCGGCCGAGCACGCCGCCAACGACCGCTTCACCCCCTGCTGCTCCCGCGCCAAGGGCGAGCGGCTGGTGCTGGATCTCTGACGACCCGAGCCCTCCTAGCCTCCCCCTCTCCCCCTGGGAGAGGGCCGGGGTGAGGGAACCGGCCTACACCAACACCCGCACCGCCCCCGCCTCCCCCTCTTCCCCACCAAACCAGCGTGCATAGCCCAGGGTCGCCTGGGCGTGCTCGCGCATGATGCCCTCGGCACGGGCGCCCTGGCCGCGCACCAGGGCATCGAAGACCGCATGGTGCTGCAGATGGGCGAAGTTGAAGCGGCGGTATTCGCGCTCGAGATTGTCGGCATCCACCGCCAGGGCGCTCACCGAGGCGAAGGGCAGATGCTCGTGGCGGCCCAGGGCCAGGCCGATGGCCGGATTGCCGCTCGCCGCGACGATGGCCTGGTGGAAGGCCCGGTTGAGATCGTGGTACTCCTCCAGATCCTCCAGCAGCACATGCCCCTTGGCGAACAGCAGATCGCCCCGGCGCAGGCAGTCTTCCAGCCGGGCGCGCGTCGGCGCGTCCAGGCCACGCTCGGCGGCCTGGCGCGCGGCCAGGCCCTCCAGCACCCCGCGCACCTCCACGGCACCCTCCAGATCGGCACCGGTCAGCGCCCGCACCTGATAGCCGCGGGCACCGCTGCGCTCCAGCAGGCCTTCCTCGGCCAGGGTGCGCAGGGCCAGGCGCACCGGCATGCGCGACACGGCGAAGCGTTCGGCGGTGGGAATCTCCGCCAGGCGCTCACCCGCGCCCAGTTCGCCGGACAGGATCATCTGCCGCAGAGCGGCCAGTACCCGCTGTCCCGGCTTGCTCATGGCTGTCCTTCTCCTTCATTGATCTCGGCCAGCAGCCACTGCCGAAAGGCCTGCAGCGACGGCAGCCCCTCGTTGCGCGGCGGATAGACCAGGTAATAGCTGCGGCGACTGACCAGCGCCGGCCCACAGGCCAGCAACTCGCCCTGGGCCAGTTCGTCTTCCACCAGTACCCGCGGCACCAGGCCGATGCCAATGCCGGCGCGTACCGCCTGGATCAAGTGCGAGGTCAGTTCGAAACTCGGCCCCGGCCGCATCGCCCGATGCGGCAGCTCGTGATGCCGGAACCATTCGCCCCAGGCCTGGGGATTGTTGGCCACGCCCAGCAGCAGCTGGTCGGCCAGGGTGGCAGGCGTGGCGTCCGGCAATTCCGCCAGGGTCGCCGGGCTGGCGATCACCACCAGGTGCTCGGCTTGCAGCGGATGGGCACGGAGCCCCGGCCAGTCGCCGCTGCCGACGCTGATGGCGGCGTCGATCTCGCTGGCGGCGAAATCCACCGCCTGGATGCGCGAATGCAGGTGCACCAGCATGCCGGGGTGGGCGGCATAGAAGTCGCCCAGGCGCGGCAGCAGCCACTTGGAACCAAAGGTCGGCAGCACCGCCAGGCGCAGGGTGCCCTGGCCGGAGGCGAAGGCCATGGCCTGCAGGGTGGCGCTGCGAATCTGCCCCAGGGCCAGGCCCAGCTCGCGACTGTAGGCGCGACCGACATCGGTAAGGACGATCTGCCGCCCCTCGCGGCGAAACAGCGTCAATCCCAGCAACTGTTCCAGGGCCTGCACCTGGCGACCGACGGCGCTCTGGGTCAGCGACAGCTCCTCGGCCGCCCGGGTATAGCTCTCATGGCGCGCCGCCGCCTCGAAGGCCAGCAGCAGCGACATGGAGGGCGTCAGGCGACGGTGATTCATTCAGGATCTTCCGGCATAGGCGGCGGAATCTTCGGTTGTGGCGCCGCCGCGCTGTGGTGAGAATGCCTACTATAGCCAGAAAAGGTCGACGCCATTCCTTCGCTCGCTGAAGGAGACGGCCGTCCGCCGCCAGAGAGCCCGCCTGATGAACATGATCGCCCGCCTGCCGGCCCCGGCGCCCCTCGCCGCCGCCTACACCGACTTCCTGACCACCCTGGCCGCCAGCGGCTTCCAGGGCGAGATCGCGCTGGATCATGCCAGCCGCACGGTCATGGCCACCGACAACTCCATCTACCAGCGCCTGCCCCAGGCGGCGGTCTTTCCCAAGGACAGCGCCGACGTCCAGCGCCTGGCCCGGCTGATGGGCGAGTCGCGCTTCCAGGGCGTGGTCCTGACCCCGCGTGGCGGCGGCACCGGTACCAACGGCCAGTCCCTCACCGATGGCATCGTGGTCGACCTCTCCCGCCACCTGAACCAGATTTTCGAGATCAACGCCGCGGAGGGCTGGGTGCGGGTGCAAGCAGGCGTGGTCAAGGACCAGCTCAACGCCGCGCTCCGGCCCCACGGCCTGTTCTTCGCCCCGGAGCTGTCCACCTCCAACCGCGCCACCATCGGCGGCATGATCAACACCGATGCCAGCGGCCAGGGCAGCGTGACCTACGGCAAGACCCGCAACCACGTGCTGGAGCTGGATGCCTACCTGATCGGCGGCGAGCGCCTGCAGAGTCGCCCGGTGGACAACGCCGAGCTGGACGCCCTCTGCGCTCGCGACGACCGCACCGGCGCCGTCTATCGCTGCGCGCGGGACATTGCCGAGCAGCAGGCCGACCTGATCGAGGCGCGCTTTCCCAAGCTCAATCGCTGCCTGACCGGCTACGACCTGGCGCACCTGATCGAGGCGGATGGCCGCTTCAACCTCAACAGCGTGCTCTGCGGCGCCGAGGGCTCCCTGGCCTTTATCGCCGAGGCCAAACTCAACGTCTTGCCGATTCCCAAGTATTCGGTGCTGGTCAACGTTCGCTACGCCAGCTTCATGGATGCCCTGCGCGACGCCCGCGCCCTGATCGAACTCAAGCCGCTATCCATCGAGACGGTGGATTCCAAGGTGCTCCTGCTGGCCATGCAGGACATCGTCTGGCACAGCGTGGCGGAGTATTTCCCCGAGGACGTCGCGCGTCCCACCCTGGGCATCAACCTGGTGGAATTCAGCGGCGACGATCCCGAGGAAGTGGATGCCCGCGTCCAGGGCTTCCTCGAGCACCTGCGCCAGGACCCTACCGTCGAGCGCCTCGGCCACACCCTGGCCGTCGGCCGCAATGCCGTGACCCGGGTCTACACCATGCGCAAGCGCGCGGTGGGCCTGCTCGGCAACGTCCAGGGCGAGATCCGCCCGCAGCCCTTCGTCGAAGACACCGCGGTACCGCCCGAGCGGCTGGCCGACTTCATCGCCGAATTCCGCGCCCTGCTCGACGGCCACAACCTGCAATACGGCATGTTCGGCCACGTCGACGCCGGGGTGCTGCACGTGCGTCCGGCGCTGGATCTCAAGGACCCGCGCCAGGCGGCGCTGGTCCGGCCGATCTCCGACCAGGTGGCCGCCCTGACGCAGAAATACGGCGGCCTGCTCTGGGGCGAACACGGCAAGGGCGTGCGCTCGGAATACGCGCCGGCCTTCTTCGGTGACCTCTACCCGGCCCTGCAGGCGCTCAAGGGCGCCTTCGATCCGCACAACCAGCTCAATCCGGGCAAGATCGCCACCCCGCTCGCCAGCGGCGCCGAGTTGCTCAAGGTCGATGGCGTGACCCTCCGCGGCGAACTGGACCGCACCCTCGACGAGCGCGTCTGGCAGAGCTACGGCACCGCCATGCACTGCAACGGCAACGGCGCCTGCTACAACTACGATCCCGACGACGCCATGTGCCCGTCCTGGAAGGCCACCCGCCAGCGCATCCATTCGCCCAAGGGCCGCGCCGCCCTGATCCGCGAATGGCTGCGCCTGCAGGGCCAGGCCGGCATCGATGTCCTGGCCCCGGCGCCGCGCGGTGCGCTGAACTGGCTCAAGGCCCTGCCGCAGCGCTGGCGCAATGGCCGCCAGGCCGAGGCGGATTTCTCCCACGAGGTCTATGACGCCATGGCCGGCTGCCTGGCGTGCAAGTCCTGCGCGGGCCAGTGCCCGATCAAGGTCAATGTGCCGGAATTCCGCTCGCGCTTTCTCGAACTCTATCACCGTCGCTATCTGCGCCCCGTCCGCGACTACCTGATCGGCTCCCTGGAATTCAGCCTGCCGCTGTTCGCCCGCGCCCCGGGCCTCTACAACGCGGTGATGGGTGCGACGCCGATCCAGCGGCTGTTCGCCGAGCGCATCGGCATGGTCGACAGCCCCCTGCTCAGCCGCTTCGACCTGGTGCCGGTCATGCATCAGTGGCAGGTCCAGATCGCCACGCCGGAGCGGTTGCTGGCGCTGAGCGAGGACGAGCGCGCCAGGACCGTAGTGGTGGTACAGGATGCCTTCACCCGCTACTTCGAGACGCCGCTCACCGCCGCCTTCCTCGAACTGGCGGCCCGGCTGGGCCAGCGGGTGTTCCTCGCGCCCTATCGCGCCAACGGCAAGCCGCTGCAGGTACAGGGTTTTCTCGGCGCCTTCGAGCGCACCGCACGGCGCAACGCCGCCCAGCTCGCCAGCCTGGCCGGCTTCGGCGTCAAGTTGGTCGGCCTCGATCCGGCCATGACCCTGGTCTATCGCCAGGAATACCCCAAGGTCCCCGGCATTGCCCAGATGCCCGAGGTCCTGCTGCCCCAGGAATGGCTGCTGCATGTGCTGCCGAAAGAGCAGAAGGTGGTCGGCGACAAGGTCTATCGCCTGCTCGGCCATTGCACCGAGAAGACCAACGCCCCGGCCAGCGTCAGCCAGTGGCAGCAGGTGTTCGAACGCCTAGGTCTGGGCCTCAAGCCGGAAAGCACCGGCTGCTGCGGCATGTCCGGCACCTACGGCCACGAGGCACGCAACCTGGCGACCTCCAAGGTGATCTACGACCAGTCCTGGGCCCGCGCCGTAGCCGTCCCGGCGGACCAGGGCGAAGCCCTGGCCACCGGCTATTCCTGCCGCAGCCAGGTCAAGCGCATCGATGACCGCCGCCTGCGCCATCCGCTGGAAGCGGTGCTGGATGCGGTGCGGGGCTGAACGCTCCTGCCCTATCCCTGATCGCGGCCATGGG
>NZ_BBIT01000007.1 GCF_000730625.1 Pseudomonas oryzihabitans NBRC 102199
TCACCCCAGCCCTCTCCCAGAGGGAGAGGTGGTTGTCCGAGTGATAATCAGATCTTTGCTAGCCCTGAAAATCGCAGGCGACCGGCACAAGCCTGTCCGCATCGGCTGACCGCCACCCGTTACCGATCCGCCAGTTCCACCTGTGCCGGTCGGCGCTGCATCAGCACCTTGCCGTTACGGATGGAGTACAGCGGCAGGCCCTGACTGCGGACCATCTCGTAGTCGCTGTCGGCGGAGAGCACCAGCAGGTTGGCCGGTCGCCCCTCCTCCAGGCCGTAGCGATCGCCCAGGCACAGGGCCTTGGCGCTGTTGACCGTGACCAGGTCCAGCGCCGATTGCAGGTTGCGATAGCCGAGCATGTGGCAGATGTGCAGCCCCGCTTCCAGCACCCGCAGGATGTTGCCGTTGCCCAGCGGATACCAGGGATCGACGATTGAATCCTGGGCGAAGCAGACGTTGAGGCCGGCCTCCAGCAACTCGTTGACCCGGGTCACGCCGCGACGCTTGGGAAAGGTGTCGAAGCGGCCCTGCAGGTGGATGCTCTCGGTCGGGCAGGAGATGAAGTTGATGCCGGCGTGGGTCAGCAGGCGGAACAGCTTGGCGCAGTAGGCGTTGTCGTAGGAGCCCATGGCGGTGGTGTGGCTGGCGGTGACCCGCGAACCCATGCCGCGGCTGCGTGCCTCTTCGGCCAGCACCTCGAGAAAGCGCGAATGGGGATCGTCGGTCTCGTCGCAATGGACGTCCACCAGGCAGCCGGTGCGCTCGGCCAGGTCCATGAGGAATTTCACCGAGCTCACGCCCTGGTCGCGGGTGTATTCGAAGTGCGGGATGCCGCCGACCACATCCGCGCCCAGGCGAATGGATTCCTCCATCAGCTCGCGCCCGTTCTTGAAGGACTCGATGCCCTCCTGGGGAAAGGCGACGATCTGCAGGTCGATCAGGTGGCCGGTCTCCTCGCGTACCTCCAGCATGGCCTTGAGTGCGGCCAGCGACGGATCGGTGACGTCGACGTGGGTGCGCACGTGCTGGATGCCATGGGCGGCCAGGGCGCGGATGGTGCGTGTGGCGCGGGTCTTGGTGTCTTCCTGGGTGATGGTGGCCTTGCGCTCGCCCCAGCACTCGATGCCCTCGAACAGGGTGCCGCTCATGTTCCAGCGCGGCTCGCCAGCGGTCAGGGTGGCGTCGAGGTGGATGTGCGGCTCGACGAAGGGCGGCACCACCAGGTTGCCGGCGGCGTCGATGTCGTCCGGCCCTACCGCAGGCGGCATGAGCTGCTCGGCGATGGCGGCGATGCGTCCGCCTTCGAGGCGGATGTCATACAGGCCTTCGCGGTCACGCAGGCGGGCGTTGAGGATGCGCATGGTCGATCTCCTAGAGCGAAGCGGGGGCGGCGGCACGACGGCCGCGACTCAGGCCATTGAACACGCCATAGCCGAGCGCCGCCACCCCGATGCCCACCAGGGGCGCCACCCAGGGCGAACCGAAGGCGGCGATGGTGCCCAGGCCGTAGGCCGCCAGCCCCGGCCAGTTGTAGTGCGGCAGGCGGGCCTCGGCGAGCAGCGGATAGCGCCCGCGATGGCGCAGCCAGAAGTCGGCGACGATCACCCCGCCGATGGGTGGGATCACCGTGCCGAGCAGTACCAGATAGGGCACCAGCAGGTCGTACATGCCCAGCACGGCCAGGGCGGTACCGATCAGGGCGCCGGCCAGGGTCACCGTCTTGCGGCGGCTGGTACGCACCAGGTTGCAGCCGGCCACGGCGAAGTTGTAGATGGTGTTGTCCTGGGTGCTCCAGATGTTGAGCAGCAACATGGCCAGGGCGGCGGTGGCGAAGCCCTGCAGCATCAGCACCTCCACCACGTCCGGCTGCTGGTAGACGATGGCGCCATAGGCGCCGATCAGCACCATCAGGCCGTTGCCGATGAAGAAGCCGATCAGGCTGGCCAGCACCGCCACCCGGGTGGAACGGGCGAAGCGGGTCCAGTTGGTGGCCTGGGTGGCGCCGCTGACGAAGGTGCCGAACACCAGGGTGATGGCGGTGGACAGGTCCAGGCTGGCGCTGGGCTGGATCGCCAGCAGGCCGGCCAGGCCGCCGGCCTTGGCGGTGGTCACGCTCATGGACAGGATCAGCAGCAGCGCCATGGCCGGCACGGCGATCCAGGAGAGGATCTCCAGGCCGCGGTAGCCGATGTAGGCGGTAGCGCAGAAGCCCAGGCCGAACACCGCCATCAGCGCCAGCACCGCGCCCTGCTCCAGGCCGAAGTACCTGCCCAGCACCACGGCAGCGGTGGCCGTCCCCCAGGCGTACCAGCCGATCTGGGTGAAGCCGAGGATCAGGTCGCACAGCTTGCTGCCGCGTTCGCCAAAGGCGAAGCGCCCCATCAGCACCGAGTTGAGGCCACTGCGACAGGCGATATGGCCGAGGGCGGCGGCATAGAGACCTAGCAGCAGATTGCCGAGGGCGATCACCCACAGCAGGTCGGTGAAACCAAAGGCCACCCCCAGCTTGCCGCCGGCGAACATGGTGGCGGTGAAGAAGGTGAAGCCCAGCAGCACCATGGCCAGGGAGGCCAGCCCCTTGCGGGCGTGGGGCGGGACTTCGCTCAGGGGATAGTCGTTGCCGGCGTTGCTCATAAGGCATTCCTCGGGATGGGCGTACCTGACGCTTAGCAGTGGCCGTGCCAGGCCCTGCCAAGCGGCATGGCAGAGGCCAGGGCGCCCTTGCCGGCCGATCCCTGGAGCCCGTCTTTGGTGCAGGGCGCTGTCCCGTGCCTTGGCCGGGGGCGGTCAAGTGTGAGACGGTTGCCGCGGCCGTCTCACAAGGAAAAGATCATGACCACGCCACGCCTCGCCGTCCTGGGTTCCGGTCTCATGGGCATCGGCATCGCCGTACACCTGGCGCGCCACGGCCATGCCGTGCAGCTGCAGGACGTCGACCCCGCCCGCCTCGCCGAGGTGGCCGCCACCGCGCGCACCCTGCTCGCCGAGCTGGAAGAAGCCGACATCGCGGTGGACACCGAGGCGGTCATCGCCCGCCTCAGCACCACGACCGAGCTGGCCGATCTCGCCGACTGCGACCTGCTGTTCGAAGCCGTGCCCGAGCGCCTGGAGCTCAAGCACCGCCTCTATGCCCAGCTCGAAGCCGTGCTGCGCCCGGACGCCCTGATCGCCAGCAACACCAGCGGCCTGCCACCGGACGAACTGGCCGCGCACCTGCGCCATCCCGAGCGCCTGCTGATCGCCCACTTCTGGAATCCACCGCACTTCATTCCCCTGGTGGAGCTGGTGCCCGGCACGGCCACCCTGCCCGCCCATCTGGAATCCGTGCGCCTACTGCTGGAAGCCGCGGAGCTGGAAGCCGTGGTCCTGCAGCGCGCCATTCCCGGCTTCGTCGGCAATCGCCTGCAATTCGCCCTGCTGCGCGAGGCCCTGCACATCGTGCAGAGCGGCGCGGCGGACGCCGAGACGGTGGACCGGGTGATGCGCGCCTCCCTGGGTCGGCGCTATGCCATGGCCGGGCCGCTGGAAGCGGCGGACATGGGTGGCCTGGATACCTTTCGCGACATCGCCCGGCATCTCTGGCCGACCCTGGCGCGGGACGAGGCGCCGCTGCAGCTGCTGGAAGACCAGGTGGCCGCCGGCCGTACCGGCCTGCGCAGCGGCCACGGCTTCCATGAATGGGACGCCGCGCGGCGTGAGCGCATCGTCCAGCGGCGCCTGCACCAGCTGCGCCATGCGCTGAAGCCATGAGCCGCACCCCGCCGGGTCTGCCCGGGCTGGAAGACTATGCCGACATCCGCCAGCGGGCGATCCGCTCGCTGTTCGAGATCATCGAGCAGACCAGCAACGGCACGGTGATCGTCGACCGCGAGGCGCGCATCGTCTGGATCAACCAGAGATACGCCCAGCACTTCGGCCTGCCGGATGCCGCCGCCGCCATCGGTCAGCCGGTGGAACAGATCATTCCCCACAGCCTGCTGCGCGAGGTGGCGCGCAATGGCCAGCCGATCCTGCTGGACATGCTGGAGACCCGCAACGGACCGCTGGTGGTGATGCGCCTGCCGATCCATACCGACGAGGGCGAGCTGATCGGTGCCATCGGTTTCGCCCTGTTCGACCAGTTGCAGCAATTGGCGCCGCTGGTGACCCGCTACCTGCGCATCCAGGAAGAACTGGCCACTACCCGGCGCTCGCTGCAGCATGCGCGCACCGCCAAGTACGGTTTCGGCCACTTCGTCGGCAGCGGCCCGGTCAGCCTGGAGGTCAAGCGCCGCGCCCGGCGCGCCGCCGCCAGCGAGGCTGCGGTGCTGCTGCTGGGCGAGACCGGCACCGGCAAGGAGTTGCTGGCTCACGCCATCCACGGCGCCTCGCCACGGGCCGGGCGGCCCTTCGTCAGCATCAATGCCGCGGCCATCCCGGAAAGCCTGCTGGAAGCGGAATTCTTCGGCACCGCGCCTGGCGCCTTCACCGGTGCCGAACGGCGCGCCCGCCCGGGCAAGCTGCAGATCGCCCAGGGCGGCACCCTGTTTCTCGACGAGATCGGCGACATGCCCCTGGCCCTGCAGGCCAAGCTGCTGCGGGTGCTGCAGGAAAAGGAATACGAACCCCTGGGCTCCAACGAGGTGCTGGCCTGCGACGTGCGCATGATCGCCGCCACCTCCCGCGATCTGGAAACCGCCGTGGCCGAGGGACGCTTTCGCGCCGATCTCTATTACCGCCTCAACGTGCTGCCGATCCGCATCCCGCCGCTGCGTGAACGCCTGGACGACCTGGCGCTGCTGGCCGAGGCCATCCTCGACGGGCTGCCGCAGGTGGGCGGACAGTCGACGCCCGACCTCACCGCCGACGGCCTGGCCCTGCTGCAGCGCCAGCCCTGGCCCGGCAATGTGCGCGAGTTGCGCAACGTGCTGGAGCGCGCCGTATTGCTGGGCGACGACAGCCAGCTGGACGCCGCGGCGCTGGCGGAGGCCCTGGGCGTTTCCGCCGAACTGCCAGCCAAGCCTGTGACGAGCGCTACCGGCGAAACCTACGCCGAAGCGCGCCAGCGCTTCGACCGGGAATTGTTCCAGGCGACCCTGGCCGCCTGCGGCGGCAAGGTGGACGAAGCCGCCCGGCGCCTGGGGTTGGGGCGTTCTACGCTATACAAGAAGCTGATGGCGCTGGGGCTTATGTCTCGAATATGAGACATATCCATAAATTGAGAAATGTCCTGTAGGAGCGGCCCATGGCCGCGATGGATTGGTAATCGCGGCCATGGGCCGCTCCTACAGAGTCATGCGCAGGCTGGGTGGAGAAGGCTTTATCGTCGAAGCCCAACATGGCCGGCGTCGAGCTGTTGTTGGGCTTCGCTGCGCTCAGCCCAACCTACGGGGTCCAGATTTTGAGACAAAATGGCGGTAATTGGCAGCGCTCAAAATAAAAATCCATACAAAACAATAACCTATGAATCTGGCACGGTTCTGGCTCCTGCATTCGGGCGATCTCTGCATCGCCCTATAACAACAAGAACCGCTTCGCCCCAGGCGAAGCTCTAGGAGAAGCCATGAGTGTCCTGATCGCACTCGCCGCCCTGGCGCTGCTGATGTTCGCCGCCTACCGGGGTTTCAGTGTCATCCTCTTCGCCCCTCTCGCCGCCCTCGGCGCCGTGCTGCTCACCGACCCGTCCGCCGTGGCGCCCGCCTTCACCGGGGTGTTCATGGACAAGATGGTGGGCTTTCTCAAACTCTATTTCCCGGTGTTCATGCTGGGCGCCCTGTTCGGCAAGCTGATCGAGCTGTCGGGCTTTTCCCGCGCCATCGTCGCCGCGGCCATTCGCCTGCTCGGTCGCGAGCGGGCCATCCCGGTGATCGTCGCGGTCTGCGCCCTGCTCACCTATGGCGGCGTCTCGCTGTTCGTGGTGGTCTTCGCCGTCTATCCCTTCGCCGCGGAGATGTTTCGCCAGAGCGACATTCCCAAGCGGCTGATCCCGGCGACCATCGCCCTGGGCGCCT
Source organism: Pseudomonas oryzihabitans NBRC 102199 (assembly GCF_000730625.1). Lineage (GTDB taxonomy): Bacteria > Pseudomonadota > Gammaproteobacteria > Pseudomonadales > Pseudomonadaceae > Chryseomonas > Chryseomonas oryzihabitans. The sequence goes on from NZ_BBIT01000007.1 coordinate 5,991, forward strand.
TCTCCTTCACCATGGACGCCCTGCCCGGCACGCCGCAGATCCAGAACATCATCCCCACCAGCTTCTTCCAGACCACCGCCTGGGCCGCGCCCTGGCTGGGCCTGGCCGGATCGCTGTTCGTCATCACCGTGGGCCTGGCCTACCTCGGCAGCGCTCGCCGCAAGGCGCGCAACAGTGGCGAAGGCTATGCCAGCGTACCGCTGCGCAACGAACCCGAGACCGCCGCCGACCTGCCGCTGCCCAATCCCTGGCTGGCCCTGGCGCCGCTGGTGCTGGTGGGCGTGCTCAACCTGCTGCTGACCCGCTGGATTCCCGACTGGTACGGCGCCACCCATAACCTGGCCCTGCCCGGCATGGCCAAACCGGTGACCCAGGAAGTCGCCAAGCTGACCGGCATCTGGGCGGTGGAAGGCGCGCTGCTGGCGGGCATCCTGCTGGTGCTGGCGACCGGCTTCGGCGCCATCCGCGGACGCCTGGCGGAAGGCAGCAAGACCGCCGTCTCCGGTGCCCTGCTGGCCGGGATGAACACGGCCTCGGAATACGGCTTCGGCGCGGTGATCGCCGCCCTGCCCGGCTTCGTGCTGTTCGCCCAGGGCCTCAAGGCCATCCCCGATCCGCTGATCAACGAAGCCGTCAGCGTGACCCTGCTGGCCGGCATCACCGGCTCGGCGTCCGGTGGCATGAGCATCGCCCTGGCCGCCATGAGCGACACCTTCATCGCCGCCGCCAACGCGGCCGGCATCCCCCTGGAGGTGCTGCACCGGGTGGCGGCCATGGCCAGCGGCGGCATGGACACCCTGCCGCACAACGGCGCGGTCATCACCCTGCTGGCGGTGACCGGCCTGACCCACCGCGAAGCCTATGGCGGCGTGTTCAAGATCACCCTGATCAAGACCGTGGCGGTGTTCTTCGTCATCGCCCTCTACTACCTGACCGGCCTCGTCTAAGGAGACAGCCATGGACCTCACCGGCAAGACCGCCCTGGTCACCGGCTCCACCAGCGGCATCGGCCTGGGCATCGCCCAGCGCCTGGCCGCCGCTGGCGCCACCCTCATCCTCAACGGCTTCGGCGATCCCGCTGCGGCCCAGGCCAGCCTGCCCGGCCGCAGCGGCTTCCACGGCGCCGACCTGTCCAGGCCGGAGGAGATCGAAGAGCTCTTCGCCTACGCCCAGCGCGACTTCGGCGGCGTGGACATCCTGGTCAACAACGCCGGCATCCAGCACGTGGCGCCGGTGGAAGACTTTCCGGTGGAGCGCTGGGACGCGGTGATCGCGCTCAATCTCTCGGCGGTGTTCCACACCACCCGCCTGGCGCTGCCGGGCATGCGCGCGCGCGACTGGGGGCGCATCATCAACATCTCTTCGGTGCATGGCCTGGTGGCCTCCACCGGCAAGGCCGCCTATGTGGCCGCCAAGCATGGCGTGGTGGGCCTGACCAAGGTCACCGCCCTGGAGACCGCGCGTACCGGCATCACCTGTAACGCCCTCTGCCCGGGTTTCGTGCTCACCCCGCTGATCCAGCAACAACTGGACAGCCGTGGCAGTGATCCGGACCAGGCGCGGCGCGACCTGCTCAGCGACAAGCAGCCGTCGCAGGAATTCGTCACCACCGACCAGTTGGGCGAACTGGCGCTGTTCCTGTGCAGCCAGGCCGCTGCTCAGGTACGGGGCGCCGCCTGGACCATGGACGGCGGCTGGACCGCCCAATAACGACAAGAGGATCTCCATCATGAACAAGCTCTATCCCAACGCCGCGGCTGCCCTCGATGGGCTGGTCAGCGACGGCATCACCCTGGCCGTGGGCGGCTTCGGTCTCTGCGGCATCCCCGAGGCGCTGATCGCCGCCCTGAGAGACACCGGCGCCCGTGAACTGACCGCCATCAGCAACAACGCCGGGGTGGACGGCTTCGGCCTCGGCCAGCTGCTGGAGACCCGGCAGATCCGCAAGATGATTTCCTCCTACGTGGGCGAGAACAAGGAATTCGAGCGCCAGTACCTGGCCGGCGAACTGGAGCTGGAATTCACCCCCCAGGGCACCCTGGCCGAGAAGCTGCGCGCCGGTGGCGCGGGCATCCCGGCGTTCTATACCCGCACCGGCTACGGCACCCTGGTGGCCGAGGGCAAGGAGGTCCGCGACTTCAATGGCCAGCCCCATGTCATGGAGCTGGCGCTGACCGCCGACGTGGCCCTGGTCAAGGCGCAGCGCGCCGACAAGGCCGGCAACCTGGTCTTCAACAAGACCGCGCGCAACTTCAATCCGCTGTGCGCCATGGCCGGTCGCGTTTGCGTGGCCGAGGTGGAAGAGCTGGTGGAGGTCGGCGAGCTGGATCCCGATCAGATCCACCTGCCCGGCATCTTCGTGCAGCGCCTGGTGGTCAATGCCAGCCCCGAGAAACGTATCGAGAAACGTACCCTGAGCGAGGAGAAGTAAGATGGCCTGGACCCGCGAACAGATGGCGCAACGCGCCGCCCGGGAGCTGCAGGACGGCTTCTACGTCAACCTCGGCATCGGCTTGCCGACCCTCGTCGCCAACTACATTCCCGCCGGCATGGACGTCTGGCTGCAGTCGGAAAACGGCCTGCTCGGCATCGGTCCCTTCCCCACCGCCGAGACGGTCGATCCAGACCTGATCAACGCCGGCAAGCAGACCGTCACCGCCCTGCCCGGCAGCAGCTATTTCGACAGCGCCGCGAGCTTCGGCATGATCCGCGGCGGCCACGTGAACCTCGCCATCCTCGGCGCCATGCAGGTATCGGAACAAGGCGACCTGGCCAACTGGATGATCCCCGGCAAGATGGTCAAGGGCATGGGCGGCGCCATGGACCTGGTAGCCGGCGTACAGCGCGTGGTGGTGCTGATGGAGCACACCGCCAAGGGCGCCCACAAGATCCTGCCGGCCTGCGACCTGCCGCTGACCGGAGTCGGCGTGGTCGACCTGATCATCACCGACCTGGCGGTGCTGGAGGTGACCGAAGGCGGTCTGAAGCTGGTGGAACTGGCCGAAGGCGTCAGCCTCGATGAACTGCGCGCCGCCACCGGTGCCCCCATCCAGGCCTAGAGGAGACCCTGAACATGCAAGACGTCGTCATCGTCGCCGCCACCCGCACCGCGGTCGGCAGTTTCCAGGGCTCCCTGGCCAACGTACCCGCGGTGGAGCTCGGCGCCACGGTCATCCGCGCCCTGCTGGCGCAAACCGGCGTGGCACCGGCCGAGGTGGATGAAGTCATTCTCGGCCAGGTGCTCACCGCCGGCGCCGGCCAGAATCCCGCCCGCCAGGCGGCGTTCAAGGCCGGCCTACCCCACGAGGTGCCAGCCCTGACCCTGAACAAGGTCTGCGGCTCCGGCCTCAAGGCGGTGCAACTGGCCGTCCAGGCGATCCGTTGCGGCGACGCCGAGATCGTCATCGCCGGTGGCATGGAAAACATGAGCCTTGCGCCCTATGTGCTGCCCAAGGTGCGCAGCGGCCTGCGCCTGGGGCATGCCGAGCTGGTCGATTCCATGATCAGCGACGGGCTGTGGGATGCCTTCAACGACTACCACATGGGCCAAACCGCGGAGAATCTGGTGCAGCAGTACCAGATCAGCCGCGAGGCCCAGGATGCCTTCGCCGCCCGCTCCCAGCAGCGCGCCGCGGCGGCGGTGGAATCCGGGCGTTTCCGCGAGGAGATCACCCCGGTGGCCATCCCCCAGCGCAAGGGCGAGCCGCTGGCGTTCGACACCGACGAAGGCATCCGCGCCGATACCACCGCCGAGGGCCTGGCCCGGTTGCGCCCGGCTTTCGCCAAGGACGGCAGCGTCACCGCCGGCAACGCCTCCAGCCTCAACGACGGCGCTGCCGCGGTGCTGGTGATGAGCGCGACCAGGGCCGCCGCCCTTGGCCTGATGCCGCTGGCCCATATCGCCGCCTATGCCAGCGCCGGGGTGGACCCGGCGATCATGGGCATCGGCCCGGTCTCGGCCACCCGCAAGACCCTGGAAAAGGCCGGCTGGCAGCTGAGCGATCTGGACCTGATCGAGGCCAACGAAGCCTTCGCCGCCCAGGCCCTGGCCGTGGGTCAGGAGCTGGGTTGGGATGATGACAAGGTCAACGTCAACGGCGGCGCCATCGCCCTGGGCCATCCCATCGGCGCCTCGGGTTGCCGGGTGCTGGTGACCCTGCTGCACGAATTGCGTCGGCGCGAGGGTCGGCGGGGCCTGGCGACCCTGTGCATCGG
>NZ_BBIT01000006.1 GCF_000730625.1 Pseudomonas oryzihabitans NBRC 102199
ACGAAACCTTCTACCGATTCCCCCCGAAGGCGAAACCGAAATTTGGTGGAGCTAGACGGGATCGAACCGTCGACCTCTTGCATGCCATGCAAGCGCTCTCCCAGCTGAGCTATAGCCCCGTCGGTCAGGACGGGGCGCATGTTAAGAGGCCCGGCCTCCCCTGTCAACACCAATAAGAAAAAAACCTGCTAGTAACAGACACTTAAGCCGGAAACCGACTAGATCGCCCGGGACAGGGCCGCACGCTGGGCGCGGGCGGCCAGCAGGTAGGTGAACTTGCCATCGCTGGAAGAGAGCTTGCGCAGGACCTTCTTGTCCAGGGCGCGATAGGCCCCCATCTCCAGCGCCGTACGGCCCGAGCTGCCGATCAGCATGCCCGGGTTGGCCACCATCAGCCTGGCGGCCTGCTCCACCGCCTTGGCGTAGCTCTTGCGATCGTCGAGATCGTAGTCCCGCAGCGGCAGCAGCATGCGCAGCCACTCGGCCCAGTAGAACTCGAGGAATTCCGACGGCAATACCCGGCCATCCGGGGTCCGCGGCTTGTCGTAGCCGATCTGGCGGGTGAAATAGACCAGCGCGCGGTAGGGGTCGTCGGCCATGGCGGAGAGGCCCAGGGTCGGCGGCAGCTGCTCGGGCAGGATGGGCCGGCCCTGGGGATCCTTGAGCCAGGCCTTGCGCTCGTCGAGCAGGCGGATCCAGAAGTCGGCCATGCTCGCGGCGTCGCTGAAATCGTCGGTGACCCTGACCCATACCGGGGTCTCGGGGCCGCCACCGGGGTGCTCCCAGAAGGCGGAAAAGGTGTGGTGGCCGTCGGTGAGATAGAGCTGCCGCCCCGGACCTATGACGACGGTCTTCATTTCATCCGGACAGCTACCCGGCGGCCGTACCCCGAGGGCGTCGCCGGCCGAGCGCAGACTGGTGCTCGGCTGGAAGCCACCACTCAGGTGCTGCCCGTTGGCTTCGCAGTAGTCGTCGAACAGCTTGCGCCGGTCGCAGGCGTACTTGCCGAGCTTGTACAGCACCTGGTCGTGGCCGATCGCGGGCTGGGTGGGGCGCAGCTGATGCAGCTGCACCTGGAGCAGGCTTCCTGGCGGCACGGGGTCTTCCTATCTCAAGAGGTCTTCCCAGGTCCGACAACGGTCATCCCGGGAAGACTCCTGCCGTCGATCAGACCTTGCGCAACACTACGCTGCCGATGGAATAGCCCGCGCCAAAGGAGCTGAGCACGCCCAAGCTGCCGCTGGCCAGATCCTCGTGGTGCAGATGCAGCGCGATGACCGAACCGGCCGAGCTGGTGTTGCCGTAGGTATCGAGAATGACCGGCGCCTCGTTGGGCTCGGGTTCGCGCCCCAGCAGGCGTTTGACGATGAGCTGATTCATCGCCAGGTTGGCCTGGTGCAGCCAGAAGCGCGAGACCCGCTCGACGGGGATGTCCAGTTCGGCCAGGTGATTGCCGATCAGCTCGGCCACCAGGGGGCAGACCTCCTTGAACACCTTGCGCCCTTCCTGGACGAACAGCTTGTCCGGGTGGGTCATGCCCTCCTCCGCCGCGCGGTTGAGGAAGCCGAAGTTGTTGCGGATGTTGTTGGAGAACTGGGTGAACAACCGGGTACCGAGGATCTCGAAGCGGTGCGCCGAGGTCGCCTGGTCGGCACGCTCCACCACCAGGGCGGTGGCCGCATCGCCAAAGATGAAATGGCTGTCGCGGTCGCGGAAATTCAGGTGGCCGGTGCAGATCTCCGGATCGATCACCAGTACCGCCCGCGCCTGCCCCAGTTGCACGGCGTTGGCCGCGGTCTGCAGGCCGAAGGTCGCCGAGGAGCAGGCGACGTTCATGTCGAAGCCGTAGCCCTGGATACCCAGCGCGGCCTGGACCTCGATGGCCACCGCCGGATAGGGCCGCTGCAGGTTGGAACAGGCGACGATGACGCCGTCGATGTCGGCGGCCGTCCGCCCGGCCCGTTCCAGGGCTTCGCGTGCCGCGGCAACGCCCATCTCGCAGAGGATCGAGGGCTCGTCGTTGGAACGCTCGGGGATGCGCGGCACCATGCGCGCCGGATCGAGGATGCCGGCCTTGTCGACCACATGGCGGCTGCGGATGCCGGAGGCCTTCTCGATGAAGGCGGCGCTGGATTCAGGCTGGGGCGCCAGGCTGCCCTGGGCGATGGCGTCGGCATGCTCGGCATTCCACTGGCCTGCCCACTGGTTGAAGGACGCAACCAGCTCGTCGTTGGAAATGCTTTCGGGCGGCGTATAGAGCCCACTACCGCTGATGACCGCGTGCTGCACGGCTATTCCTCTTGTTGTCGGGATGACGCCGTGCCAGTTTGCCGCAAATCCAGGGTGGACGCCCGTGCAATCTCAGCGCCGATTGGCCGCCTCGGCGGCGCGCAGGACATCGCTGCCCACTTCGCTTTCGTACCCCTTGATCAGGGGCGCCACCGCCGCGCGCCAGGCCTCGCGCTCGGCAGCCGTCGGCACCAGGATCTTGCTGGTATTGGCCGCCACCACCCGCTCGCGTGCCTTGGCGTTGATGGCTTCGGCATCGCGATTCACCGACTGGGACACCTCGTCGAGGATGGCCTCCAGCTCGCTGCGGATTTCGAAGGGCAGCCCGTTCCAGAAGGTGGTGTTGGTGATGAGCATGTAGGTTAGGAAGCTGTGGTTGTCCTCGACGATGTAGGGCTGCACGGTATTGATCTTCTGCCCCAGCAGGTTCGACCAGGGATTTTCCGCGCCCTGGACCTTGCCGGTACGCAGGGCGTCGTAGACCTGGGCGAAGGGCAGCTTGACCGCCTGGGCGCCGAGCTGCTGATAGTAGGCCGCCAGCACATCGGAGGACTCGACGCGGAAGGTCAGGCCCTTGAGGTCGGCCGGAACGTGGATTTCCCGGGTGGCCGAGAGTTGCCGGCCACCGTTGTTCCAATAGGCCAGCCCGGTGATGCCATGGGTGACGAGACTGCCCAGCAGTTCGCGACTCTTGTCGCGGCGCTGAAAGCGCTTGACCGCCTCGATATTGTCGAACAGGAAGGGCAGATCGTAGACCTTGAGCGGCTTGGCCAGGGCATTGAGCTTGGAGACCGAGGGTGCCAGCAGCTGGACCCTGTTGCTGCGCAGCGCCTCCAGTTCGTCGGCATCGCCCACCAGGCTGGAGTTGGGATACACCTCGATCTTGACCTTGCCCGCCAGGCGTTCCTGCACCAGCTTCTGCAACTGCAGGGCACCGCGCCCCTTGGGCGTGTCGTCCGTCACCACATGGGCGAACTTGATGACAATGGGTTCGGCCACGGCGAAGGGCATGGCCAAAGCGATAAGCGAGCCGGCCAGGGTGGCGAAAAAGGTCTTGATCATGGGATTCCCTGCGTTGAACGATCCATCGGATCGCCTGCGCGACCCCGTCGCGATGCGTGCGCGACGCGATTACCTTAGCAGCCGCGGCGGGAAAGGCTGGTCAGCGGAGGAAAACGGCACGACGAAAGTGCAGGAAAGCCGGATCAGGGGTAGGAACAGCGCCGTCGAAACGGCGCCAAGAATCCATCAGGGCGAGATGGGATCGCTCGCGGGAAAGGTTTCCTCGACGGAATCGTCGAGTTGCTCTTCGCTGACCTCGTCCTCGTCATTGGCGACGGGCGGATCGTTGGGCTGCTGCTGGGCATGGACGGCGTTCATGGCAAATCTCCGGACACGAGAGGTGTGGCAGGGCTGGAGACCTCCAGCCCTACAGCATTAGTCATGACTATGCAGACGGACGTTCAGCTCGTCGACGATCGGCGCCCAGTCGGCATCGCCCATGATTTCGTCCTTGAGAAAGGCCTTTTGCGCCGGCGACCAGAAGTCGGCCTCGGACACCTTGACCTCATCGGGCAGTGGCGAATGACTGGCGATGAAGTCGTCGATGGCAGCCGGATCGGAGTCCAGGCCCAGTTGTTCGAAGAGGGTCGTCAGATCGTGAACGGGAAGTTCCATGGGGGTCTCCAGGCGGTTATCGGTCGTTACGCTGGGCATCTAGAAAGACGCCAGCCTGGAGGGGTTCCCCGGCCTTAATAAATCCTTCAGCGTCGACCCTTAAGGTACGCCCACGTTCCGCCAACCAGGGCCTCCGCCATGTCGCTTCCCGTCTCTTCCATCCAATTCACCGCCGCGCCGCGCCGTATCCTCGTCACCGGCGCCACCGGCTTTCTCGGCGGCGCCGTCACCCTGCGCCTGCTGGAGCTGGGCCATGTCGAAGGGCTGAGATTCCTGGTCCGGGCCGCGACTCCCGCAGAAGGCCTGGAGCGCCTGCTGCAGAATCTGCGCGTGCATGACGTCGACGAGCGCCTGGCCGCCCTGCTCAGGCCCGAACAGATCCTCTGTGGCGACCTGCTGGACACCCACTGGATCGACGCCGCCAAGCCGCTCCTGCAGACGCTGGACGAGGTCATCAACTGCGCGGCGGTCGCCTCCTTCTCGCGCAATCCGAAGATCTGGCCAGTCAACGTCGAAGGCACCTTCGCCCTGGCCGAGGCCTGCGCCCAGTCGTGGCGGCTGAAGCGCTTCCTGCACGTCAGCACCGCCATGGCCTGCGGTCCGCAGCGCCAGTCACCGGTCGCCGAGACCTGGGACTTCCCCGAGCCGGAGCAGCAACTGGTGGACTACACCGCCTCCAAGGCGGCCATCGAACTCAAGCTGCGCAACGAGTTGCCGCTGCTGCCGCTGGTGGTGGCACGCCCTTCCATCGTGGTGGGTCACCGTCGTTCCGGCTGCAAGGCGTCAGGCAGCATCTTCTGGGTGTTCCGCATGGGTTTCGCCCTGGAGCGCTTCACCTGTGGCCTCGACGAGCAGATCGATGTCATTCCGGTGGACTACTGCGCCGAAGCCCTGGTGGAACTGGCCCTCAAGCCGAAGCTGAACTACAGCCTGTATCACATCTCGGCGGGCAATGCCGGCGCCTGCACCTTTGGTGAAATCGACGAGGCCTATGCCGGCGCCATGGGCGATGCCCCGGTGGGCGAGCGCTATCGCCAGGTGGACAGCGCCGATCTCAAGGAACTGGCGGCCGACTTCAACGAACGCATCGGCCCGGCGAATCCGCGGCTGGTGCTGCGGGCGCTCAAGCTGTACGGCGGCTTCGCAGATCTGAACTACCTGTTCGACAATCAGCGTCTGCTGGACGAAGGCATCGCCGCCCCGCCGCGCTTCACCGACTACCTGGATGTCTGCGTGCATTCCTCGCGCGACATCAGCATCCCGGCGCAGATGCAGTGGGACTTCAAGTAAGGCCCATGCCCGGGGCTGGCGATGGCCAGCCACCGGGCGCCGCTCAGACGGAATCCTTCTCCGGCGAGCTCAACCGCGAATCCCGCACGATGTCGCTGACCGAGGCGTAACCCCCGCGGGCATCGCGCAGCATGGTGCGCAGGTTGCCTTCGATGGTATTGCAGATGGTGCCCATGGTGATCTGGTGCCGACTGCGCTGGAAGGGACTCTGCAGATCGGTCCCGACCTTTTCCAGCGCCAGGAACATGAAGCCCACCACGGTGGAGGCCAGCGGCGTGTACCACTCCAGGCTTTCCACCAGGCCGATGGGCATCAGCACGCAGAACAGGAAGACGAACAACCGCGGGAAGTTGACATAGGGATAGGGCAAGGGCGTGTTGGCGATGCGCTCCATGCCGCCCTGCCAGTTGGACATGTCGACGAAGGTGGCTTCCAGGCGCTCCAGGCGGATGCTGTCCAGGCGACCGGCGCGGTACTCCAGGGCGATCAGGCTGGAAGAGCCGCTGAGGATGGCGTTGGCGAAGTTGTTGGTCTCCTTGCGCATCGCCCACTCCTCCTTGCCCAGGTAGGTGCGGACTTCCTTGGGCAGCGGGTCGCCGCTGAGCTGGCAGGCCAGGCAGCGGACGTAGGCGAGATGGCGCTCGATGAGTACCGTCTTGATGGCGTTGAAATGCTCGTCGCCATCGTCGATGAGCGTCAGCGCCTGCCGGGCGAAGCTGCGCGAGCTGTTGACCATGCCACCCCAGAGGGTGCGCGCTTCCCACCAGCGCTGATAGGCACTGGTGTTGCGAAAGCTGGTCAGCACGATCAGCGCCGAGCCGATCAGGGTCAGGGGGATGTTGGGCAGCTGCGCCCGTTGGTCGACGAAGATCATGTAGTCGACGGTGACGGCGATGTCCCACAGCAGCAGCCAGAAAACCGACCAGCCGACGTAGCTGAAGGTTTGCCGAAGGAATGTCAGTTTGCGTTCGAAAAAACCCAAGGTGATAGTCCTTAGCGCGTGAAAGAAAGGATGCAGCCATAGGAACCTGGGGTCGGGGACAGGTTCAAGGCAAGCGTCTAGAGCGCGGATCGCCACCCATTTCACGCAATTGGCCGGTGGCCATTCCGTTTCCGGATATGAAGAGGACGTCGGTTGCTGGCTGCCAACCTCCGGCTCGCAACCCGTACTTGGAGGCCCTATCGGCCGTGGATATCGGCACGTTCACCGAACATCCGCTTTCGGGTGCGGTCCGACAGACACCATGCCCTTCCGGAGCACTGCCATGACCGCCACCCCGCGCGTTCGTCTGGATGTCTGGAGCGATTACGTCTGTCCCTTCTGCTACCTGGAGCTGCCCCAGCTGGCGCGTCTGCAGGAAGAATTCGGCGACCAGCTGGCCATCGAGTGGCATGCCTTCGAATTGCGTCCCGAGCCCACGCCCACCCTCGACCCTGCCGGTGACTACCTGCGCCGGACCTGGGATCGCGCCGTCTATCCCATGGCCGCGGAATACGGCATGGTGCTGCGGCTGCCGCCCGTGCAACCCCGCAGTCGCCTGGCGCTGGAGGCGGCGGAATTCGCCCGCGAGCAGGATCGCTTCGACGCCTTCCACCTGGCGGTCTTCCAGGCCTTTTTCGAAGAGGGTCGGGATATCGGCGAGCTGGACGTGCTGCTCGACCTGGCGCGTCACAGCGGTCTGGACAGCGAGGCGCTAAGAGCCAGCCTGGCCCGGGGCGACCATACCGATGTCGTGCTGCACGCCGAGGATCGCGCCGAAGCCCTGGGCATCACCGCGGTACCGACGCTGCTGCTGCGCTCCGCCGGGGCGCCCGTCGAAGAGGCTCGCGCCCTGGATGGCGCGGTGCCCTTCGCCCAGTTGGCGGCGGCCGTCAGGGCGCAGCTGGAGGCCGCCGGCGCCTAGCGCTGCGCGGCCGCGGTCAACTCGGGAAACAGTACCTCGGTGAAGCCGAAGCGGGCGAAATCTTGGATGCGCGAGGGATAGAGTCGCCCGATCAGGTGATCGTATTCGTGCAGCACCACCCGTGCATGGAAGCCTTCGGCCTCCTGGTCCACCGGACGACCGTCGCCATCCACGCCCCGATAGCGGATCCGCCGCGGCCGTGGCACCTCGCCGCGCAACCCCGGGATCGACAGGCAGCCTTCCCAGCCCAGCTCCTCGCTGGCGTCCAGCACCTCGATCCGCGGATTGATCAGCACCTGCAGGGGCACCGGCGCCGCCTCGGGATAGCGGACATTGCGCTCGAAGCCGAAGACCATCAGTTGCAGATCTTCGCCGATCTGCGGCGCCGCGAGGCCCACGCCACCGGCGGCGGCCATGGTGTCGAACATGTCCTGGATCAGCCCCTGCAGCTCGGCCGAACCGAAGCGCTCGGCCGCCACCGGCGGTGCCACCCGCAGCAGGCGGGGATCGCCCATCTTCAAAATGTCACGAATCATGCGAGGATTCCTCCTTTGGCCGGTCCAGCCGCCGGCGATTCGCCAGGAGCTTAAACCAGATGTCTTCCCTACTGCTCGCCAGCGCACTCGGCCTCGGCCTGAGTACCCCCCTTGCCCAGGCCGAGGACGCGGCCCTCGCCGCCCGCCTCGATCCGATTTTGGAACAGGCCATCGCCCAGCAGCGCATCGTCGGCACCGTGGTCATGGTCGCTCACCAGGGCCGCGTGGTGTATCGGCGCGCCGCCGGTTTCGCCGATCGCGAAGCCCGGCGGCCGATGCAGGAAGACCAGCTGTTTCGCTTCGCCTCCCTGACCAAGCCGCTGGTGGCCGTGACCGCCTTGCGGCTGGCGGACCAGGGCCGCCTGGATCTGCAGGCGCCGGTCAGTCGCTACCTGCCCTACTTCACCCCGGCTCTGGCCGATGGCACTCCGGCCACGCCGACCCTGGCGCAGCTGCTCAGCCACACCGCCGGCCTGCACTATGGTTTCGGCGAAGACCAGCACGGTCCCTATCACCGTGCCGGGGTATCCGACGGCCTGGATGATGCCTCCCTCACCCTGGAAGAAAACCTCCGACGCCTGGCGGGGGTGCCGCTGGACTTCCAGCCGGGCACCCAGTGGCGCTACTCCCTTGGGCTGGACGTGATGGGCGGCGTGCTGGCGGCCGCCACCGGGCAGCCCCTGCCGGCGGTCGTCCAGCGGGAGGTGGCCGCACCGCTGGGTCTGCACGACCTGAGCTTCCACGTCAGCGACGCCGGGCGCCTGGCCACAGCCTATCGCGACGGCTATCCGCGCCCCGAACCCATGAGCGAGCCCTATCTGCTACCCATGCCCAAGGGCGGCATTCTCTATTCGCCGGCACGCGCCCTTTCGGCGCAGGCCTTCGCCTCGGGCGGCGGTGGCATGCAGGGCAGCGCGGGCGACTATCTTGCTTTTCTCGAGGCGCTCCGCCAGGGGCGGCTGCTCCAACCGGCCAGCCAGCGCCTGTTCATGGAAGACCAGATCCCTGAGCTGCAGCGCGACGACGCCCCGGGCTGGGGCTTTAGCCTGGGCGCGGCGGTGCTGCGCGATGCCCGGATGGCGAAGACCCCGCAGACGCCTGGCACCCTGCAATGGGGTGGCGTCTACGGCAATGCCTGGTTCATCGACCCGGCGCGCGAGCTGAGCGTGGTGATCCTCACCAACACGGCGATCGCCGGCATGAGCGGCCCCTTCCCCGACGCCATCCGTGATGCCCTTTACCGCGACTGAGCGGCGTCCAGCCGGGCCTGCAGCGCCTGCAGCTGCTCCTGCAGCGCGGCATGCTCCTGTTGCAGGGCTTGATAGCTGTCGGTGACGGCGTCGGTATCGATGAACACCTGCTCGATGAACTCCTTTTCCACCAGGGTGCGCGACAGCTTCGCCCGCTCCTCTTCGAGACTCTCGCGCAGGGTCTCCAGCTCCTCCTGCAGGCGCCCATCCACCTCGGCCACGCCCGCCGCAGCCGGCGCCGCGGGCTGTTGCCGCAGCCGCAGCAGCTCTTCGCCGAGTCGCTGTACCTTCACCTTGAGCTGATCGCGCTCGCGGCGCACTTCCAGCAGGGTGCCCTGCACCCGATCGTGATCGAGACTGAGGCGCTGCAGCTTGGCTTCCGCGCCGCGCATCTCGCGATTCTGCACGTGCAGGTTGGTGATCAGCTTGTGCGCCCGGTCCAGCTTGGACTTGAGATCGTCCAGCTTGAATTCCAGACTCTCGCGATGGGACAGCAGGTCGTCGATATAGGGCTGGTTGGTCTTCTTCCAGTCCGGATAGTCGTCACCGCCCACCCCGTCGAGGCGGCCTACCAGATCCAGGCTGTCGCTGATGGCCTGCCCCAGGGGCTCGACATCCGCCTGCCGCGCCGCGTCGATCAGGCTGGCCGCGGTCTCGGCCTGACTGGTGAGCGGCAGCGGCGCGCCGGGCGCAGACGCCGCAGGGACCTCGGGGTCCTCGACCGCGGCCTCGGGGCGTGGAAAGAGGCGCTGCCAGAGCAGGGTCAGGACCAGGGCGATGAGCAGGACATTGGACAGGGTGACCAGCAGGAAACCCCATTCGACGAAGCGCGAGTCGGCCATCCCCTAGCTCAACAGGAAGGCGATGAAGCCGTCACCCAGCCCGGGAAAGGACAGGCTGAAATCGGCGCGACCATTGTTCTGCCGCCAGAGGCTGTAGAGCTTCTCGAAGGGCTTCTGCACCAAGTGACTGGTGCTGAGTACCAGCGGCGCACCACCCTTGCCGGCGGAGATCATGCCGCTGAGGTCGGCGAGGAAGGCGGTGGCGTTCTCGTAGATTTCCCGGCTCAGGGTCGCGCTGGCAATGGCGCTGTGGATGGCTGCCGGCGCGAGTCCGGCCAGGGAGCCACCGAGAATGCAGGCCGCGTTGAGGTCCAGCAGGCAGACGGCTTCCAGTGCCTTGCTCTGCGGATGGCCATAGATGCCGATCACATAGGGCAAGGCCAGCCGATCAACCGGAATCGGCGCCATGGGCTCTATCTGGCAGACGATGGACGAGAGGCCGAGCAACTGGCGGATGCGCTGTGGGTCAGGGTTGAAACGAGTCGGGATCGGCAGGCTCTCGCGACCGGAGGATTCAATGGCCTGTTCGGCGCTGGCGCCATCCTGCAGCACGGTGAGCACCGCCTGCTGCAGGGTTTCCTGGGCGAAGGGCTTGGTCACCACGAAGGCTGCGCCATTGCGGTAGGCCGCCTCGATGTTGCGCGCCGACGACTCGGTGGTGACAAAACCCACGTGGATGTCGGCGCCCACCCGCTGACGGATCGCCTGGAGCAGTTCCAGACCGGTCATGCCGGGCATGTGCCAGTCGGTGAGCACCAGGTTGGGCGTCCAACTCTCCAGCAGCGCCACGGCTTCCTCACCGGTGGACGCCACGCGCAATTCGATATCCCTGTAACCGGTATTCGCCAGAATCCGCTTGATGATGGTCTGGACCGCTCGACTGTCGTCTACCACGAGGAACTTCATGCATCATCCTGAATTATGAACGCCACGTTATCCCTCGGCGAGCTGTCGCCGCGGGCGCCAGTGTGGATCACAGTGCAGATATCACCTGGCCAGTATCAGCCGAACGGCAACCTTTTTGCGAGAGCTTGTCATCGGCGAGTGAAAGGTATTCGTCCAGGGCGGGATACGGCAATTCGAGGACCGCACAATAGAGCCTCAGCAGCTCCAGCTCTGCGGTTTGCACCCTTTCGTCCGCCTCGATGAGACAGAGCAGGCCCTCCAGTACCAGGGTGCGCGCCGCCACGCTCAGCTGGGCGAGCTGCGCCAGGGCGCCGTCCAGCGCCGGACGCCAGGGACGCGGCGGCGCGTAGCTACAGTGCAAACCGGGAAAGGTACGGGCGACGGCGAGCAGGAAGGCCCGACGAGCGGCCTGGACGTCATCGTGGCTCTGTTCGGCGGCCACCGCATAGAAGGTAAGGACCGCGGTCCGGGCCTGCGCCAGCTTGCCCCGCCCCGACAGCCGTTGGCGACCCGGCGCCAAGCTGGCGATCAGCTGACGCTGGATGATCTGCGCCAGGCAGTAGCGGGACAACTCCAGGTCCGGCGCAGCGGCGAAGCCTGCCTTGAGATCGATCAGCAGCTGGCGCAGGACCGGCCGCGGCAGTTGGCGGATGGCCGGAAAGGTCAGTTGCGCCACCGGCAGCCGCAGAGAGGCATGCAGACTGTTCACCCAGCGCGCGCCCTCCCCGCCGCCCGCTGCCGGCGGCGTGCCGGCCAGTGCCAGCAACAGCTCCGCCGCCTGCTGCGGCTGGCGCAGCACTTCGAGCAGGGCCGGTGGAAGGGTGCGCAGGGGCGTATCGGCCAGTGCCGGTGCAACCGGCAGCGCTACGGCGGTCGGCGGCGGCGAAGCGGGCGGCGTACCCCCTGCCACATAGGCGACGCCCATGGGCAGCAAGGCTTCCGCCCGGAGGCGCTCCAACTGCCATTCGTCGAAGTCCGGTTCCAGGTGCTGGATGCGCTCCAGCACCGGGGGATGGGTGGCGAACCAGGAGGCGCCCGAGTCGCCCAGCACCATGTGCGCGACGCTGCGCGCCCGACGGTGATAGAGCCGCCCCTGCAGCGGATGGGCGGCGATCTTCTTCAGGGCATTGGCCAGACCCTGGGGCTGGCGGGTGAACTGCACGGCGGAGGCATCCGCCAGACGCTCGCGTGAGCGCGCCGCCGCGGCCTGGATCAGGTTGGCGAAGAACAGTCCGCAGCCGCCGACCGCCAGCAGCACGGTGCCCAGCAACCAGCCCAGCAGGTGGTTGCCATCGACCCGGGTGATGGTCGAGGTGCGATCCGAGAAGAGCTCCTGTCCGAGGTCGGCGATCAGGCTGATGCCATGCAGCCAGCCCAGCAGGCGCAGATTCAGGCGCATGTCGCCGTTGAGCAGATGACTGAATTCATGGGCGACGACACCCTGCAATTCGTCCCTGTTCAAGAGCTGGAGCGCGCCGCGGGTCAGGCACAGGCTGGCATCTGCCGGTCCGTAGCCGCTGATGAAGGCATTGATGGCCGGCTCGTCCGGCAGCAGGTACAGCCGCGGCACCGGTACGCCGGCGGCCAGGGCCATCTCCGCCACCACGTTGTGCAGCTGACGGGTACGGGGGTCGGTCTCATCGTCCAATGGCACGGCGCCCAGCCGCCTGACCACGGCCTCGCCGCCCTGGCGCGCCAGTTGCCGCACCTTCCAGAAGGAAGCGCCGGCGATGATGCCGGTGAATGCCAGGCCGGTCTTGACCAGCGTCGCCCCACGCCCACCGAGGTAGTCGATCACCTCCCGCGGCAGGAACACCAGGGCCAGACCGGCGCTGGCCAGCGCCATGAGCAGCACCACCAGGGCCAGCAAGGCAAGACACAGCCGGGTGCGCCGGCGCGCCGCGGCCTGGTCGTCGAGAAAGCGCACGCGCTCAGCTCAGGCTGATGCGCGGGGTCTGGCGGGCGGCCCCGTCCGGCAAGGTCAGCGGCTGCGCCAGGCGAAAGCCGAAGCGACGGGCGAGCAGCGATCCGGGGAAGGTCTCGCAGCGATTGTTGTAGTCCATCACCGCATCGTTATGGGCCTGACGGGCATAGGCCAGGCGATTTTCCGTGGAGCTCAGCTCTTCCATCAGCTGCAGGACCGTGTCGTTGGCCTTGAGCTCCGGATAGGCCTCGCTCACGGCGAACAGCCGCCCAAGGGCGATGCCGAGTCCCTGCTCGCCCTGCTCCAGGGCGTGCAGGGCGACGGGATCCTCCGGCCGGGTCTTGGCCTGGTGCAGGCCGGACTGCGCCTGCTGGCGCGCCGTCATCACCGCCTGCAGCGTTTCGCGCTCGTGCTGCAGATAGCCCTTCACCGCTTCCACCAGATTGGGGATGAGATCGTGCCGGCGGGTGAGCTGGACATCGATCTGGGCGAAGGCGTTGCGGTAGGCGTTACGCGCCGTGACCAGAGCGTTGTAGAGGCTGATCGCGAACAGGCCGAGAGCGACCAAGGCAGCCAGCAGGAGCAGCAGTTTCATCGAATCGTCCTTGAAGGTGCTGAGAATTTCCAGTCTAGGGCGCGCGCCGCTGCGCCCGCTGCACAGCGCGACGGATGCGGCGGTTGAGGGGATGGCTGGTGAATCCGGGGGGCATACCGCGGTTCAAGACGGGGATGGCGTGCCCGGGTCGGTGGGCTGGCGTGGCGCTGCGTCCGCCTTGCGGCCGGGCTGGAGCTGCAGCAGCAGGGCATCGCGCTCCTGACGCATCTGGGCGAGGCTGGTCTGGGTCCGGGTCAGTTCCTCCTGCAGTCGCTGGGCCTGGGCTTCGGAGGCGCGCAATTCGCGATTCTGCGCGCGCAGGCCGGTCACCACCTTGTGCGCCCGAGTGAGCCGCATGACCATGTTGTCGACCTTGAGCTCCAGGGCTTCGCGGTGCGACAGCAATTCCTCGACATAGGGGTCGTCGCTTTTCTTCCACTCGGGATAGTTGGCGTCGTACACCTCTTCCGGGCCCTCGTCGAAGAGATCGACGTTACGGTTCGCCGCCGGGGCGGGACTGGCGGGAAGTGGCGGCGGCGGAGCGTTGGCAGGCGCGCTGTCGACCACCTCAGGGGCAACCGGCGCCTGCTCCTCGTTAGCGCCCTCGGCCTTGGAAGCCGCGTCGCTGGCGACGTACCGCTGCCACAGCAGAAACACCACCAGGGCGATCAGCAGGATATTGCACAGGGTTATCAGGACGAATCCCCAATCCATCAGCTGTGCATGACTCATCTGCCGCTCCGTGCTTTTCCGGTGACTGGATCCAAGGCCTGTCGAGACCTCTCGCCTACCCTGTCGGCGGCGGCGCCTCGTTCTGCAGCCGATTTGAATACAGCTGGCAGCCTAAAGCATTTCTATCAGCCAAGCGGCGCCAGGGCGGAGACGAATTGTCAGGCACGGGGGTGTGCGCGGTTTTTCCACTGGGCAGCAGAGGCGCTACAGGCTAGGGCCGCGCGGGAAAATCCGGGCGAAAAAAAGCCCGACGCTGGACGTCAGGCTTTGCAACGGTGGGCGGATGTTGGGCTTCGCTGCGCTCAACCCAACCTACGGGAGGAGGTAGGTTGGATTGAGACGGCTCTGTCGTCGAAGCCCAACAAGCAGCCCAGTCGGATCTCCTACGCCAGGCTCTTGCTCACCACCTCGTAGACGTCGCTGGACAACTCGCCGCTGGCCAGGATGCGCTCCAGCTCGGCGCGCATCAGCGCCTGACGCGCCGGGCCGTACTTCTTCCAGCGGGTCAGGGGCGTCAGCAGCCGCGAGGCGATCTGCGGATTGAGGCGGTTGAGGATGATGATCTGGTCGGCCAGGAAGCGATAGCCGCTGCCATCCTCGGCGTGGAAATTGACCAGGTTGCTGTTGGCGAAGGCTCCGATCAGCGCACGCACCTTGTTGGGGTTCTTCAGGGTGAAGACCGGATTTTCCATCAGCGCCTGGACGCGCGCCAGACCACCCGGCAGGGGGCTGGACGCCTGGACGCTGAGCCAGGTGTCCATGACCAGCGGATCGCTCTTGAACTCTTCGAAGAAGCGCGCCAGGACGTCGGCCTTTTCCTGCTCGAAACCGGAATTGACCAGGGCACTCAGGGCAGCCAGGCGCTCGGTCATGTTGTCGGCGTTGTCGAACTGCTCCAGGGCGGCGTCGCGCGCCTCCGGCTCTTCCAGCAGCATCAGATAGCCGAGTACGGCGTTCTGCAGACTGCGGCGGGCGATATGGTCGGCGCTGGCCTGGTAGGGCGTGGTACGCGAGGCCTCGCGGGCGCTGCGATAGCGCTGCCAGAGCACGTCGCGCAGGGCTTCGGCGATGGCCCGACGCGCCTGACGGCGGGCGCCGTGGATGGCCCCGGGATCGGCCTGCTCGGACAGTTCCACCAGATAGGCTTCGGACGGCAGCGAGAGCATCTCGGCGACCATGGCCGGATCGAGGGACTCGTCCGCCGCCACGGTGCGCAGGGCTTCCACCAGCCGGGTGTCCAGCGGCTCGCCGGCGATCATGCCCTGCAGCACCTGCACGGCCAGCTGCTGGCCGGCGTCCCAGCGGTTGAAGCCGTCGCTGTCGTGCTGCATGAGGAAGGTCAGCTGTTCACGGCTGTAGGGGAAGCTGAGCTTGACCGGCGCGGAGAAGCCACGCAGCAGCGACGGCAGCGGGCGCTCGGGCACGTCGACGAAGGTAAAGGTCTGCTCGGCCTGGGTGACCGACAGCACCCGGTCGGTGCCCTGGGCAGAGCCCTCGCCTTCCAGGCGCAGCGGCAGGTCGCGCCCCTGGCCATCCAGCAGACCGAGCTGGACCGGGATCACGAAGGGCTCCTTGGTCGGCTGGCCCGGGGTGGGCGGGCAGCTCTGGCTGAAGGTCAGCCGATAGGTCTGGGCCGCGGCGTCATAGCCGTCGCTGACCGCCAGGCGCGGGGTGCCGGACTGGCTGTACCAGCGCTTGAACTGGCTGAAGTCGGCGCCATTGGCGTCTTCCAGGGCCTTGATGAAGTCGTCGCAGGTCACCGCCTGACCGTCGTGGCGCTCGAAGTAGAGATCGGTGCCCTTGCGGAAGCCCTCGGCGCCCAGCAGGGTGTGCAGCATCCGCACCACCTCGGCGCCCTTCTCGTACACCGTCAGGGTGTAGAAGTTGGAAATCTCGATGAAGTGGTCCGGGCGCACCGGGTGGGCCATGGGACCGGCGTCCTCGGCGAACTGGTTGGTGCGCAGGAAGGCCACGTCCTCGATGCGCTTGACCGTGGGCGAATTCATGTCGGAGCTGAAGCCGGCATCGCGGAACACGGTGAAGCCTTCCTTGAGCGACAGCTGGAACCAGTCGCGGCAGGTCACGCGATTGCCCGACCAGTTGTGGAAGTATTCGTGAGCGACGATGGCCTCGACGCGCTGATGGGCGGCGTCGGTGGCGGTGCGCGGGCTGGCCAGCACGGCGCTGGAGTTGAAGATGTTGAGGCCCTTGTTCTCCATGGCTCCCATGTTGAAGTCGTTCACCGCGACGATCATGAAGATGTCCAGATCGTATTCGCGGCCATAGACCTCCTCGTCCCAGCGCATGGACTTCTTCAGGCTGTCCATGGCGTGCTGCAGCTTGCCGATGTTCTCCGGTTCGACGTAGATGCGCAGGGCCACGTCGCGGCCACTGCCGGTGCGGTAGCTGTCTTCGACGCACCAGAGGTCACCGGCGACCAGGGCGAACAGGTAGGCCGGCTTGGGGAAGGGATCTTCCCAGGTGGCCCAGTGACGGCCGCCCTCGGCTTCGCCGCTGGCCACCGGGTTGCCGTTGGAGAGCAGGATCGGGTACTTGGCCTTGTCGGCTTCCACCGTGGTGGTGAAGACGCTCATCACGTCCGGCCGATCCAGGTAGTAGGTGATCTTGCGGAAGCCTTCGGCCTCGCACTGGGTGCAGAACATGGTGCCGGAGACGTACAGGCCTTCCAGGGCGGTGTTGCTTTCCGGATGGATGCGCACCGAGGTCTTGAGCACGAAGGCTTCGCCCTGGGGCTGCAGGGTCAGGCTGCCCGCCTCGACCTGATAGTCGTCGGCGGCCAGGGCCTGGTCGTCCAGCGCCACGGCCAGCAGCTCCAGTTCCTCGCCATGCAGCACCAGCGGCGGCAGGCCCGCGCCACGGGCCGGATTGCGCTGCAGCCGCAATTCGGCATGTACCAGGGTCTGGTCGTCGTGCAGCTCGAATCTGAGGCGGGTCTCCTCGATGAGGTACTCGGGCGCCTGGTAGTCCTTGAGATAGATGGTCTGGGGCTGGTCGGTGCGCATGGCTTACGTCCTTACATCTCTGCTGCGGAGGCGGACACGGCCAGCTGATAGGCCGTGTACTTGCGAATATTGATCACGCCGGTATCGAACATCAGGTATTGACCCTTGATGCCCAGCAGCGTGCCTTCCACCACGGGGGTCTTTTCCAGGTCGTGGCTGACCACCTTGGTGGGATAGACCGTCACCGGATAATGGATCTCGATGGGCGCCATGTCGACCACCGGCTGGATCGCCTGCAGACCGAAGCGGCCCTGGAGATCGTCCAGACCCTGGGCGCAGGCGTCGAAGATCCGCTCGCGCACCGCCACCAGGTCTTCCGGTGCGGCCACGCCCTTGAGCATGGCGCGCCAATTGGTGCGATCGCCCACCTGGCTGCGCAGCAGGTCTTCCACCAGGCCGGACTGCTGGCGCGTGGCGACCCTCAGGATCGGCAGCGCCTGGTAGGCGCCCTGGTCGATCCAGCGGGTGGGCAGCTGGGTGGCGCGGGTGATGCCCACCTTGAGCCCCGAGGAGTTGGCCAGGTAGACGACGTGGGGCACCATGCAATGGGCTTCGCCCCACTCCGGCTGGCGACAGGTGCCATGCTCGTAGTGGCACTTTTCGGGGCTGACGATGCAGCTGTCGCACTGGGCCAGGGCGGTGAAGCAGGGATAGCAGTAGCCCTGGCTAAAGCTTTTGCGGGTCTTGCGGCCGCAGTGGGTGCAGTGGATGGCGCCCAGGTATTCCAGGCGCAGGCGACGGCCGATCAGCGGATTGACCGGTACCTCGCGCTCGTCGAGGCGAAAGGCGTAGTTGACGGGGTCGGCCAGGGTCACGGCCATCTTGCGCAGGGCGCCACGGCCCAGTTCGGTCATCACGGTAGGAATTTCTCGATTTCTAAAAGACGCGAGGTGCCTCTTCGTCGCCGAAGGGCACCTCGTCGGGGTAAGGCGCTGACAATCAGTGGATGGCGTCGGACTTGAACAGGATGTTCTCGATGGGCACCGACTTGGAGGCGCACTCCTGGGGACCCATGTAGCCGGTCCGCTGGTCTTCGGGCAGGTGCTTGGCCTCGTAGGCGATCACCGCCTGCAGACAGAGCTCGACCTGGTCGCGACTGAGCTTGCGGCCGTCCGGCCACTTGCCGATCTCCACGGCCAGCTTGAGGCCTTCGTAGATATCGGGGGTGATGTTTTCCAGCATCTGGGCGAAGGATGTCGACATGGGTCGCTCCGGACTCTAGTGAACCGCCAGTTTACCGGGCTGCAGGCGACGGCGCACCTGGCCTGGTTCAATGGTGGTCATAGGTTGTATTTCGGCTCGCGGCCCGGTGTCGCGATAGGCTGGGTTGAGACGGCTCCATCGTCGAAGCCCGACAGGGGCGATGCCGGATTGGGCTGTTGGGCTTCGCTGCGCTCAACCCGACCTACGCGGATGCGAATCCCGTAGCGTGGAAAACGGTCTGGCCTTTTCCACTGAAGAATTCGGGTCAGGGTCGCCCTCACCCCAACCTCCTCACCCAGGGAGCGGGCGCTAGCCGAGCAGGCCTACCCTGCAACAGGTCTGAACCCTGGCACCTGGCCGCCATCAGAGCAGGAAGCGCTTCCTGGAGACCCCATGCCTGCCTATCACCCTCTCATCCTCGCCGGTGTCGAGCTCTGGCTGCTCGCGGAAAAGGCCATCTATTGGCCGGCGCGCCAGGCGCTGCTGGTGGCCGATATCCATTTCGGTAAGGCGGCCGCCTTCCGGGCTCTGGGCCAGCCGGTGCCCCATGGCACCACGGCCGGCAACATCGCCCGGCTCGACAGCCTGCTGACACGCTACGACTGTCGCGAGATCATCTTTCTCGGCGACTTCCTGCACGCTCCGGAATCCCGCGCCCCCCTGACCCTGGACACCCTCGAGCGCTGGCGGGAACACCAGGCCCATCTGCGGCTGCTGCTGATTCGTGGCAACCATGACCGGCGCGCCGGGGACCCACCGGCCGCCCTGGGCATCGACGTGGTGGGCGAACCGCTGGACCTGGACGGCCTGTCGCTGCAGCACGAACCCGATCCACACCCGCGCCTGCCGGTGCTGGCCGGCCACATTCATCCGGCGTTTCGCCTGCAGGGGCGTGGGCGCCAGGCGCTGCGCCTGCCCTGCTTCTGCCTGGAAAATGACGAGGTACTGATCCTGCCGGCCTTTGGCGACTTCACCGGCGGGCACCTGCTGGCACCCGATCCGGCGCGGCGGATCTTCGTGGTGGGGGATGGCGGTATCTGGCCCTTGCGCTAGAGCCAGATACCCTGGCGATCAGCCTTCTTCGGTGATCCCGGTGATGGTGATGCCGTGGCGTTCCAGCAGGGCCACCGTGGGTTCGTCGTAATCCCGGGGGACTTCGCTGTCGTCGTATTCTTCCAGGGCATCGTCGCGGACGATCTGGGCGATCCGCTCCATGTCCGGTTTCTGGTCAGCGTCGGTGGTGACCACCGAGGTGTTGCCGTCAACGTTGCTGTAAGCAATTTTCCACTTCGACATCTCAGGACTCCTCAGGGGGAAACAAGGCTATCGAGAGATTAGAGGGCCGGATCCCCAGTAATTCGCCCTAACGCGGACGAAAGACGATATCCAGCAGGCCGGCCAGGGCGCCGTCGGCGCAACCAGCCTGGGCCAGAGCCTCGTGGGCCTGCTTGAGGTGACCGTGCAACTGGCGTTGCGCATGGTCGCGGCCGAGCAGGCTGACCAGGGTGGACTTGTCGCCATCCTTGCCGGCGTCCTTGCCCAGGCCCTTGCCGTCGTCCAGATCATCGAGCAACTGGAAGGCCAGGCCGAGCTGGCAGGCGAAGACGTGGAAGGCCTCGCGCTGCACGGCGGTGGTGACCAGGGTGGCACCGGCCATGGCCATGGCCGCGGAGAACAGCGCGCCGGTCTTGAGCTGGTTGGTCAGGGCGATGGCATCGGCCGGCCGTGCCTGGCGGCCGCCGTGCAGGTCATGGTACTGGCCGCAGACCAGCCCGGCGGTGCCGACCGCATCGGCCAGTTGGCAGACCATCTGGGTGCGGGTTTCCGCTGGTACCCCGGCGAGGCCCGCGACCAGGCGCAGGGCGTGGCTGAGCAGGGCCACCGCAGCCAGCATGGCGACGTCCTCGCCGAACTCGACGTGCAGGGTCGGCCGCCCGCGGCGCAGGCGGGCGTCGTCCATGCAGGGCATGTCGTCGAGGAACAGCGAGGCGGCGTGCACCATCTCCACGGCGCAGCCAAGATCGAGGACGGCCTCGTCTCCCTGACCCAGGTCCTCGGCGGCCAGCACCATCAGCAGCGGACGCAGCCGCTTGCCGGGTGCCAGCACACCACTGCGAATCGCTTCGGCGACCGGATCGCTGCCGGCCGGTAACAGCTCTGCCAGACGCTCGTCGATACGGGTACGCTGCCATTGCAGCGCAGCGGCAAAATTGTCTGTCGCGTTCGGCACTAATACGGTCGCCATGAGTCGAGATACTCCATATGTGGAACCGACGAACGGTCGCACCTTGGTGGATTAGGTCTTCGCAAAGCGAACCCGTCGTCCCCTACCAGACCACAACGACCGACGAAAGGTCATTCAGGGCGGACTCTAGAAGACATGGTGGATTGGGAACTGGCAAGCCGCAAGAACGATCATCTGGACATCGTGCTGGATCCCCACAAGGCCCGCAGCGCCGTTACTACGGGCTTCGACGCCTACCGCTTCACGCATTGCGCCCTGCCCGAGCTGAACCTCGACGAGATCGACCTCGGCACCCGCCTGTTCGAGCGTCCCCTGGCCGCGCCGCTGCTGATCAGCTCCATGACCGGCGGCCCAGAGCGGGCCGCGCTGATCAATCGCCATCTCGCCGAAGCGGCCCAGACCCTGGGCATCGCCCTGGCAGTCGGGTCCCAACGCATCGCCCTGCAGCAGGGTGGCGACCAGGGCCTCACCGGCGAATTGCGCCGTCTGGCGCCGGACGTGCCGCTGCTGGCCAACTTCGGCGCGGCGCAGCTGGTGGCGGGCTATGGCCTCGATGAAGCCCGCCGCGCGGTGGAGATGATCGAGGCGGACGCCCTGATCGTGCATCTCAACCCCCTGCAGGAAGCCGTGCAAGCCGGTGGCGATCGCCGCTGGCACGGCATTCTCCTCGCCTTGGAAAATCTGGTTACACAACTGGCCGTGCCGGTCGTCGTCAAGGAAGTCGGTGCCGGCCTGTCGGGCCGGGTCGCCACGCAATTGTTGGAGGCTGGTGTGGCGGTGCTGGATGTCGCCGGCGCCGGAGGCACCAGCTGGGCAGCGGTGGAAGCCGAACGGGCCCGTGACGAGCAGCAGCGGGCCATTGCCCGGGCCTTCACCGACTGGGGTATCCCCACCGCCGAGAGCCTGCGCCAGGTGCGCACCGCCTGCCCGCAGGCAACGGTGATCGCCTCCGGTGGCATCCGCGATGGCATCGACGTGGCCAAGGCGATCCGTCTCGGCGCGGATCTGGCCGGCCAGGCCGCCGCCGCCCTGCCCGGCGCCACCGAATCTACCGAGGCGGTGATCGCGCATTTCCAAGTGGTGATCGAACAGTTGCGCATCGCCTGCTTCTGCACTGGCTCGGCCGATCTGGCCGGCTTGCGCCAGGCCGAGCTGCTGGACGCCGCATCGCTGCGGTGCCCATAGTGGCCGACACCCGACCGGACGCCGCCATGCATGTCGCCCTGATCTCGCCGCCGCTGCCGAGCCACCTGTCCACCCATCTGGTGCTGGGCGAGGCGCTGGTCGCGCTCGGCCACCGGGTCACCCTGCTGCACCAGGTAGAGGTGGGCGACCGGGCGCTGCCGGCGGGCATCGAGTTCGAGGCGATAGGCGCGACCAGTCATCCGCGCGGCAGCCTGGCGCCGCTGCTGGCCCGTACCGCCAGCAGCAAGCCCTGGTCGGTATTCGGCGTGATCGCCGACATGGCGCGCAATACCGAGCTGTTCTGCCGCGAAGGCCCGGCCGCGCTGCGTGACCTCAAGGTCGACTGCCTGATCGCCGACCAGATGGAGCCGGCCGGGGGCCTGCTCGGCGACCACCTGGGCCTGCCCTATGCGTCCCTGGCCTGCGCCGTGCCGATGAATCGCGAGCCCCATCTGCCCCTGCCCACCCTGCCCTTCGCCTACCCCGCCAGCGAGCGGGAGCGGCAGATCGTCCAGGGCGCCACCCAGGTGTTCGACCTGATGATGCGCGGCCAGGGCAAGGTCATCCAGCGCCAGGCCCAGGCCTTCGGCCTTGGCGACCGCCGAACCCTCGACGACTGCTTTTCGCCCTATCTGCAGCTGAGCCAGTGCCTGCCGGGCTTCGACTTTCCGCGTCGTGCCCCGCCGCCCCATTTCCACGAAGTCGGGCCGCTGCGTTCGCCGGCGGTGCGCGAGCAACCGCTGGCGCTGGAGATCGATCCGCGCCGGCCCTTCGTCTTCGCCTCCTTCGGCACCCTGCAGGGTGGCCGGCTGCCGCTGTTTCGTCGCATCGCCCAGGCCTGTCGCCAGCTGGGCATCCAGGTGCTGATCGCCCACTGCGGGCGCCTGGATGCCAGCGGCGAACGCCGTCTGTTCGACGACGGCGCCACCTGGGTCACCGACTTCGCGCCCCAGGAAGCGGCCATTGCCCGCGCCGATGCGGTCATCACCCACGGCGGCTTCAATACCGTGCTGGACGCCCTGGCGGCCGGCAAGCCCATGCTCGCCCTGCCCATGGTGTTCGACCAGCCGGGCATCGCCCGGCGCCTGGAGCGGGTCGGCGCCGGCATCTGCATGGCACCGCGGTTGGCCAGCAAGGCCCGCCTGACCCAGGCCCTGGGCGCCGTGCTGGCCGACCCCAGCTATCGCCAGGCGGCTGAACGCTTCGTGCCCATCGCCAGAGCGGCAGGCGGCGTCGCCACGGCCGCTCGCCTGGTGGATGGCCTGGCCCGGCGAGGACTCGAACGTGCGTCCTGACCTGCTGATCGTCGGCGGCGGCCTGGCCGGCGGCCTGCTCGCCCTGCGCCTGGCCGAAACCCGCCCGGAGCTGGACTGGCGCCTGGTGGAAGCCGGTCCGCGCCTGGGCGGCAACCACACCTGGTCCTTCCACGAGCCGGACCTCACCGCGCCGCAGCATGCCTGGATCGATCCGCTGGTCGCCCATCGCTGGCCGGGCTACGAGGTGCGCTTCCCCCAGCGCCAGCGGCAACTCGGTAGCGGCTACGCCAGCATCAGCGCCGAACGCTTCCATGAGGTATTGAGCGCGCGCCTGCCCGCCGAGCGCCTGCTGCTGGGACGCGAGGTGCTGCGCCTGCAAGACGATGGCGTGGTCTTCGCCGATGGCTACACCCTGGCCGCCGGCGCGGTGATCGACGCCCGCGGACCGCGACCCGATCCGGCGCTCTGGCTCGGCTATCAGAAATTTCTCGGCCAGGAGGTACGCCTCACGCGGCCCCATGGCCTGGCCGAACCCATCGTGATGGATGCCACCGTCGATCAGCTGGACGGCTATCGCTTCGTCTACAGCCTGCCACTGGCCCCCGACCGGCTGCTGATCGAAGACACCTACTACGCCGATGGCGAGAGCCTGCCGGTCGAGCGCCTGCGCCAGCACCTGGCCGACTATGCCGGGCAGCAGGGCTGGGAGATGGCCGAGGTGCTGCGCGAGGAACAGGGCGTGCTGCCCATCACCCTGGGCGGCGATCTGGACCGCTACTGGGACAACGTCACCGCCGGCGCCCCCATCGGCCTGGCCGCCGGGCTGTTCCATCCCACCACCGGCTATTCGCTGCCCGAAGCGGTACGCCTGGCGGAGCACCTGGCCGCCCAGCCCTTCACCTCCAGCGCCGTGCTGCGCGACGGCCTGCGGCAGTACGCCCAGGGCCGCTGGCAGGGCCAGGGCTTCTTCCGCCTGCTCAATCGCATGCTCTTTCTCGCCGGCCGCCCCGAGCACCGGGTGCGCGTCATGCAAAGGTTCTACGGCCTCGGAGAACCGCTGATCCAGCGCTTCTACGCCGGCCGCCTCACCGCCTTCGATCGGCTGCGCATCCTGTCCGGCAAACCGCCGGTGCCGCTGAAACCGGCCCTGGATGCCGCGCTGGCTCGTCCTCCTCAGTTCAAGGAAGCACCATGACCCAAGGTAACGCGCCCAAGCGGGCCATCGTCATCGGCGCCGGCTTTGGCGGTATCGCCCTGGCGATCCGTCTGCAGTCGGCCGGCATCGCCACCACCCTCATCGAGGGCCGCGACAAGCCCGGCGGTCGTGCCTACGTCTACGAGGACGCGGGCTTCACCTTCGACGCCGGTCCGACCGTCATCACCGATCCCTCGGCCCTGGAAGAGCTGTTCACCCTCAGCGGTCGACAGATGCGCGACTATGTGGAGCTGCTGCCGGTCAGCCCCTTCTACCAGCTGTGCTGGGAAGACGGCACCCGCTTCGACTACGTCAACGACCAGGCCCGGCTGGACGAGCAGATCCGCGCCCTGGAGCCGGACGACGTGGCCGGCTACCAGCGCTTCCTGGCCTATTCCCAGGCGGTGTTCGAAGAAGGCTACATCCGCCTCGGCGCCAAGCCCTTCCTCAAGGTCGGCGACATGCTCGCCGCCGGTCCCAAGCTGGCCCAGCTCAGCGCCTGGCGCAGCGTCTACACCCAGGTGTCGCGCTTCGTGAAGAGCGAGAAGCTACGCCAGACGCTGTCCTTCCATACCCTGCTGGTGGGCGGCAACCCCTTCGCCACCTCCTCGATCTATGCGCTGATCCATGCGCTGGAACGCAAGTGGGGCGTCTGGTTCGCCAAGGGCGGTACCCACCAGCTGGTGCTCGGCCTGCTGAAGCTCTTTACCGACCTCGGCGGCGAGGTGCGGCTGAACGCGCCGGTGGAACGCATCCTCACCGAAGGCAATCGCGCCACCGGTGTCTGCCTGGCCGACGGCAGCCAGCTCGCGGCCGATCTGGTGGCCTCCAACGCCGACGTGGTGCACACCTATCGCAAGCTGCTTGGCCACCACACCCATGGCGTGGTCGAGGGCAATCGCCTCAAGCGCAAGAGACACAGCATGTCGCTGTTCGTCATCCATTTCGGCCTGAGCCAGCCACCGGTGGGTCTCGAACACCACATGGTCTGCTTCGGCCAGCGCTATCGCGGCCTGATCGACGAACTGTTCAAGGGCCCGGGCGTGCCGGACGACTTCTCGCTCTACCTGCACTCGCCCTGCGTCACCGATCCGTCGCTGGCACCGCCCGGCCACAGTTCCCACTACGTGCTGGCGCCGGTACCGCACCTGGGCAATGCCGACGTCGACTGGAGCGTGGAAGGCCCGCTCCTGAGAGACAAGATCTTCGCCTACCTGGAAGAGCGCTACATGCCCGGCCTGAGGGCCAACCTGGTCACCTCGCGCATCTTCACCCCGGCCGATTTCCGCCAGGAGCTCAATGCCCATGTCGGCTCGGCCTTCTCCCTGGAGCCCATCCTCACCCAGAGCGCCTGGTTCCGGCCGCACAATCGCGATAGTGTCATTCCCAACCTCTACCTGGTCGGCGCGGGCACCCATCCCGGGGCCGGCGTTCCGGGCGTGGTCGGCTCGGCCAAGGCCACCGCCAGCGTCATCCTCGAGGAGCACGGTTAGCCATGCCAGCCACCCCTGACGTCGTCGACCACGCCGAACAGAGCATCGCCGTCGGATCCAAGAGCTTTGCCGCGGCCGCCAAGCTGTTCGCCCCCGAAACCCGCGAGAGCGCCGTGCTGCTCTATGCCTGGTGTCGCCACTGCGACGACGTCATCGATGGCCAGGAACTGGGCCATGGCCAGGTCGAGGGCGATCGCCGCGCCGGACAGCAACGCCTGGCCGAGCTGGAACGCCTGACCCGCGCCGCCTACGGCGACGAGCCGCTGCAGGATCCGGCCTTCGCCGCCTTCCAGCGGGTGGTCAAGCGCCACGGCATTCCCCTTGCGCTGCCGCTGGATCACCTGGCCGGCTTTCGCATGGACGTCGAGGAGCGCGTCTATGTGGAGCTGGAAGACACCCTGGAGTACTGCTATCACGTCGCCGGGGTGGTCGGGGTGATGATGGCGCGCATCATGGGCGCCGAAGACGAGGAAACCCTGGATCGTGCCTGCGACCTGGGCATGGCCTTCCAGCTCACCAACATCGCCCGCGACATCGTCGAGGACGCCCGCATCGGCCGCGTCTATCTGCCGCGGCTATGGCTCGACGAACTCGGGGTGCCGGCGGACGAACTGGCCGCGCCGCGCCATCGCGAAGCCGTCGCCCAGCTGGCCGAGCGTCTGGTGCGCCTGGCCGAGCCCTACTACGACTCGGCACGCCAGGGCCTGGCCGCCCTGCCCCTGCGTTCGGCCTGGGCCATCGCCACCGCCCGCGGCGTCTATCGCGAGATCGGCGTGCAGGTGCTGCACTTGGGCGCCCATGCCTGGGATCAGCGGGTCAGCACCAGCACCGCCGACAAGCTGCGCCTGGTCTGCCGCGGCGCCGCCCGCGCCATGCTGTCCCGCCACCAGCGCGACGAGCCACGCGCGAGCGAGCTCTGGACCCGGCCGCGGCGCTGACGCCCGCGATCGCGCTTCGGTCACATTTGTGCGCATCTTGGGGCTGCCCACTGGCAAACTTTTATGCGATAAACGGGTCGGATTAAAGCGACCCCTGGTGGGCCGCGGATGGATGGATGCCTGAGCCAGAGCGCTGCATCCGGTAGTCAGCCTACGAGTATGGGATTTGCACATGCACAAGACGGAAACGGCTGTTTCACACGATCGCTTCGCTGCCTCCTCGTCACTACTTGCCCTTGGCCTTTCCGCTAACGCGCAGTCCGGTTACAAGCCCGAATTCTTCAACGCCACCCAGTGGCGCACCCTGGTCGCCCTTTGCGCTCACCTGCAGGCCGACAGCGAGCAGGCCGATGCCCGGCTGCCCGAGTTCATCGATCGCCACATGCTGACCCCCTACGCTCACGGCGATCGCTCCAACATCGTCGACCCCTTCGACGAGCAGGCGCAGGTCCAGCAGGGCGCCAACCTGCGCGATCTGCTGCGTGACGGTCTGGCCGTGGTGGACAGCTATTGCACCGAGCGTCTGGGTGCCGGTTTCGCCGAACTGGCAGCCGGTGAACAGGCCCAGGTGGTGACCGCCGCCGAAGCGGGTACCCTGAATCCGCCCGCCAAGGAATTCATCGATCTGCTGCGCAACGAAAGCGAACGCAGTCAGTACGCCCACTCCCTGTTCGCCGCCTACGACGACACCCCTGCCGTCGCCTGACCCCGCTTAGCGCCTCCTCGGAGGCGCTCCCCTCTCCCGCCTAATCCGCACCTTCCTGCACCTGATCCCGCGCCTTGCGCTCGCGCGAAGAATCCAGGGCGCCGCCGTGTATTTCGCGCAGCTGCTGCTTGAGTTGCTGGGTGGTGGGCGCCAGCAGGAAACCGAAGGACACGCAGCCGTCCTTGCCGTCCACCGCATGATGCATGCGATGCGCCTGATAGAGCCGCTTCAGATAGCCGCTGCGCGGGATGTAGCGAAACGGCCAGCGCTGATGCACCAGGCCGTCGTGGGCGATGAAGTACAGCAGGCCATAGAGGGTCATGCCGGCGCCGATCCATTGCAGGCGCCAGTAGCCGGCGTTGCCCAGAGCGATCAGCAGGATCGCGAGGCCAGCGAAGACCACCGCATAGAGATCGTTCTTCTCGAACCAGCCGGTACGCGGGCGGTGGTGGGATTCATGCCAGCCCCACCCCCAGCCATGCATGATGTACTTGTGCGACCACCAGGCGAAGGCTTCCATGCCGGCCACGGTGGCCAGCACGATTCCCGCATTGATCAGTAGCTCCAACGTTACCTCCGCAGGCGCCTGCTCAGGATGTCGCCGCCGGCTCGGCCAGGGTGCCGGCGGTCTCGCCCAGCAGGGGCGAATCCACCGGTAGACAGACCTGCAGGATACCCGGACGCACCTCGAATCTCACCCGGTCTCGCTTGACCGGTTCGCCATCGAGGTTCATGTCCAGGCCTTCGGCGGCTTCCAGCTCCACCCAGGGCAGTCGCGCGCGGATGAACATCTCCTCGGTGCTGAAGCCCTTGCTGAGGAATTCGCCCAGGGTGCCGAGCACGTCCTGGGACGCCGGCAGGATACCCACGTCGAGCAGGCCATCGTTGACCACGGCGGTGGGACAGAGCACATGACCGCCGCCAGCCTGGCGACCGTTGCCGATGCCCAGGGCGAGGAATTCGCCTTCCCATTCGAAACCGGGACCGCGGAAGCGGCCATGGGCCGAATGCACCTCGGCGAAGCGGGTCAGGCCGGTGAGGAAGTATGCCGCGCCGCCCAGTAGGCGCTTGAGTTCACCCGGGGTGTTGGCGGTGACCTGGGAGCCGAAGCCGCCGGTGGCCATGTTGAGAAACAGCTGACCCTCCG
Source organism: Pseudomonas oryzihabitans NBRC 102199 (assembly GCF_000730625.1). Taxonomy (GTDB): domain Bacteria; phylum Pseudomonadota; class Gammaproteobacteria; order Pseudomonadales; family Pseudomonadaceae; genus Chryseomonas; species Chryseomonas oryzihabitans. The sequence goes on from NZ_BBIT01000006.1 coordinate 28,337, forward strand.
CCTCGACCAGGTCGATGGCGCTGGTCGGGCCATCCAGTAGCGCCAGCGCTGCGGCAGGCTCAACCGGCACACCGGCCGCGCGGGCAAAGTCGTTGGCGGTCCCCAGGGGCAGCAGGCCGAGACGGGCCTGGCTGTGGTTCTGCGCCATGGCCTCGGCCACCGCCCGCAGGGTGCCGTCGCCGCCGGCCGCGACCAGGGTGCCGTAGCCTTCGCGGGTCGCCTGCTCGACGAAGCGCGCGGCATCGTCTTCTTCCCAGGTCACCCGCACGTCGATGCGATGACCGGCGGCACGCCGTTCGAGAATGGCCTCTCGAACGTCCTCGTTACCGGTTTCCTTGCCATTGAGAATGACCAGGGCTGCGTCAGCCAGGGTGCCTGTCGTCGTCATGTCTGTCGTCCAAGGTTGGCGCTGCGCGGCGAGATGCCGCGTCAGGTACCGGGCAGCGCCCGGCGAGCGAATCTGGAGACTAGGACTGTGGCCCAACGGCCACGTTCAGTCCTGACCGCCGGTTGGCTAGGCCTTGAGCAATTCGGCCAGCGGGATGAAGCGCACCGGATCGCCCACGGCGAAAGTGCGGTCCTCGCGGATCTCCACCAGGCCATGGGCCCAGGCCGCCGTCTGCAGCACATTGGAGCCCTGGTTGCGATGGGGTACCGCCCGGCCATTCTCCAGGCGCGCCCGCTGGTATTCGCGGCGCGCACCGGCACGCGGCCAGTCGAAACCGGCCGGCACCTCGACGCTCAGGGGGGCCACGTCGATCTTGCCGGCCCGCCGCAGCAGATAGGGCCGCGCCAGCAGACCGAAGGTCACCAGGGTCGAGGCGGGATTGCCCGGCAGGCCGATCAGCGGGATCCCGCGGAAGCGCCCACAGGTCAGCGGCTTGCCCGGCTTGAGCGCCAGCTTCCAAAGGGTCAGCTCGCCCTCCTCGCGCAGGGCCTGCCCCAGGTAGTCGGCTTCGCCCACCGAGACACCGCCGGTGGAAAGGATCAGATCGGCCTGCAGCGCGCCCAGCCGCCGGCGCGTTTCGGCGAGATCGTCGGGCAGGATGCCCTGGTCCGACACCTCGCAACCCAGCCGCCGCAACCAACTGATCAGCAGAGCACGATTGCTGTTGTAGATCTGCCCCGGTCCGAGCGGCTGGCCGGGCGCCACCAGTTCATCGCCGGTCGACAGCACCGCGACCCTGAGGCGCCGAAAGACATTCAGCTGGGCCCGGCCGAGGGAGGCGGCGACGCCCAGCTCCGCAGGACCCAGAGCGGTGCCGGCCGACAGGACCTCGTCCCCCACCTTGACCTCGTTGCCGCGGCGCCGGATGTTGCGGCCAAGCCGCAGTTGCTCGACGAAGCGCACCCGGCCATCGTCCAGCACCTCGGTGTTTTCCTGCATTTCCACGCAGTCGGCACCCGCCGGCACCGGCGCACCGGTAAAGATGCGGGCGCAGGTGCCCGGCTCCAGCGGCGCCGGTGCCTGGCCGGCGAAGATGCGCTGGGAGACCCGCAGCGGTTCGCCCTGCCAGTCGTCCAGGCGCAGGGCGTAGCCGTCCATGGCGCTGTTGTCCCAGGGCGGCAGATCCAGGTCGGCTACCAGGGGCGCGGCCAGGATGCGCCCGTCGGCCTTTTCCAGGGCGACCTGCTCCAGGGGCAAGGGACCGTCTTCGGCCGCCAGGGCCAGCAGTCGCGCCAGGGCCTCTTCCAGCGACAGCAGGCTCATCCGCGTGGCCCGCAGGGTTCGGCCTGCTTGAGGTGCGGCACGAAGTTGCAGGGGCGATGACGGTTGTCCAGCTGCTCGGCGAGGATGCCGTCCCAGGCGGTGCGGCAGGCATTGGTCGACCCCGGCAGGCAGCAGACCAGGGTGCCGTTGGCCAGGCCGGCCAGGGCGCGGGACTGCACGGTGGAGGTGCCGATGTCGGCCACGGAGATCTGGCGGAACAGTTCGCCGAAGCCATCCACCTGCTTGTCCAGCAGGCAGGCCACGGCTTCCGGGGTGCTGTCGCGACCGGTGAAGCCGGTGCCGCCGGTGATCAGCACCACCTGCACCTGGTCTTCGGCGATCCAGTGGGCGACCTGGGCGCGGATCCGGTAGAGGTCATCCTTGAGCAGCACGCGGTCGGCGAGGAAATGGCCGGCGGCCTCCAGGCGGTCGACGAACAGCTGACCCGAGGTGTCGGTCTCGAAGGTGCGGGTATCGCTGACCGTCAGGACGGCGATGTTCAGCGGTACGAAAACCGCCTCGGCTTTGTGGCTCATCTGCTTGGGTTTCCGAAGTGTGCGAAAGAAAGGGTGCAGCGGAAGACCGCCGGACGGGCCGCGGGTTTCCCGAAAGGGGGAGCGCCGGACTGGCAGCGGCCAGGAGATAGCCGCGCCGACTGTCGGCCAGGATCGCGGGGAAGGTCCGAGAAGGCTGCATCGTCACAGCCTAGAGGAAAAGCCGGCGCCCCTTCAACCGAGAGGGCGCCTGGCCACGCCTAGCGCTGGCGTTGTTCGCCTTCGGCATGGGTCTCCCATTTGATGGGACGCGGATCGGCGATGTCGTTGGCATCCTGGCTGAAGCGGCCGTACTGGGGCGCGATGTTCGGGTCTTCCTCCCAGGTTGCCTGCTGGGTGAAGGTGCCGGCCTTCCGATCGAACTTGAGAAAATGCCGGGCCGTTTTGCCACCCCAGTCCGCGGACGGCAGGGAGATGAAATCCACCTGGTACTGGTCGTCGGTCAGCTTGCCGTGCACCACGTAGACGCCGTAGTGCTCCTCGCCGGGCGAGATGATCTTGTAGACGCCGTTGCTGTAGTAATAGAGGGTGGCGTCGGGATAGGGCTTCTTCTCGTAGAGCTTTTCGTAGAACAGCTTCTGGCGGATGGTCGGCTGGCCAAAGGTGACCTTGACCGAGGGAGGTTCACCGCCGCCCGCGCCAAAGGCGGGCAAGGCGGCCAGGGCCAACGCAGGGAGCAACATCGTCTTCATCGTTTCCAAACTCCTTCTGGGCAGGGACTCCCCGCCACCGCACGGCAGGGATCAAAGGTGTCTAGCACGCCCCTTTGCACGGGACGCGCCCGAGTCTAGCCCAGCCGTTTCGCCCGGACAAACCCTTGCTCCAGCCGACCGCCAGCGGCGAAACCGGGCTAGGATGAAAGCCCGCTCCCCACGTCCAAAAGCCGAGGTCCGCTGTATGTCCCTTCTGCCCGCTTCCATCCTGATCCTCGCCGGCGGTCGCGGCCAGCGCATGGGCGGACGCGACAAGGGACTGGTGGAATGGCGCGGCCAGCCCCTGGTGGCCCAGGTGCAGGCCGCGGTAAGGCCACTGACCGATGACCTGGTGATCTCCTGCAACCGCAATGCGCCGCGCTATGCCCAGTGGGCCGATCAGCTGGTGGCCGATGACCAACCGGACTTTCCTGGCCCGCTGGCCGGCATCCTCGCCGGCCTCGCCGTGGCGCGGCATGACTGGGTGCTGCTGCTGCCCTGCGATGCGCCGCGCATCGATGCCGCCCTCGCCCTGCAACTGCTCGCGGCAGCTCAGGCGAGCGCAGGCCCGGTGATGGCGCGCCAGGGTGGCTATTGGCAACCGCTGTTCAGCGCCCTGCCCCGACGCCTGCTGCCGGCCTTGCGCCAGGCCTGGGCGGATGGCGAGCGCAGTCCGCGTGGCGCCCTGCTGCCCCTTGGCCTGACCGCCGTGGACTTCACTGAAGACGATATTCGCCTGGCCAACTTCAACGACCCCGCGGCGCTGGAAAGCGCGGTCTGAACGCGGCGATCCACTAGGCCAGAGGGCGTGACCCACCGGTTCCCGGACGAACTCGGCCCTGCACCCGAGGTCCTAAGCCCGCTTGGTTGCCAAGAAAGGAGACCGTCACATGAACAAGCACCTGCTCCCCGCCGCCCTGCTGGTCGCTGCCAGCGCCCTGCTCGCCGGCTGCTCCACGCCCAGCGTCATCACCCTCAACGATGGCCGCGAGATCCAGGCCACCGACACGCCGAAGTACGATGACGACTCGGGCTTCTATACCTTCAAGCAGCTCGACGGCAAGCCGACCCGCATCAACAAGGACCAGGTTCGCACCATCAAGGAGCTCTGATTCCTGCCCGGCGCGTTTTTTTTACCTAACCCCTTGTGCTTGCATGAGTTTTAGGTAGAATTCGCGCCATCCATCACGGAGCGTAGCGCAGTTTGGTAGCGCGTCTCGTTCGGGACGAGAAGGTCGCTGGTTCGAATCCAGTCGCTCCGACCATTACCTTGTTTCTGGTTGCCCTGAGTGGTACCAAAAACAGCCTCAAAAGCCCGCCCAGTGCGGGCTTTGTTGTTTCTGGTGGTTCCATGTAGTCTCTGGTCATTCCACCGCACCGTGTATGCCGATGTGTATGCCGCGGTAAAATTCGAACCAAAGGCATACAAGGATGAAGCGCCAGGACATCAAGCGTCGCCCCCTATCCGATACCACCCTCTCCAGCCTCGAGCCTGAAGCCGCTGTCTACCGCGAGCAGGATGGCAACGGCCTCTACTTCCGCGTCAAACCCAACGGCCAGAAAAGCTGGGAGCTTCGCTACAAGAAGCCAGACGGCAAATGGTCCTGGCTCGGCCTGGGCGCCTACCCAGCCGTAACCGGTGCCGCCGCCCGCGCCAAGGCCGCTGAGTTGAAAGCCGAGGCCGCCAGCGGCAAAAGCCCTATGGTGACCAAACGTGAGCGCAAGGCCGCCGAGGCGCTGGCCGCGACCAACACCTTCGAAAAGCTGGCTCGCGAGTGGTACGACGCACGCAAACCGCGCTGGGAGGATGGCACCGCCCGACGAATCATCGGCGCCCTCGAGCTGCATGTTTTCCCGGCCTTCGGCCCGCGCCCCTTCACCGACATCATGCCCATCGAGTGGATGGAGTTTCTCAGGGGTATGGAGCGCAAGGGCATCATCGACCAGATGGGCAACGTGCGCCGCTTCTGCAAGGAGATCTACGACCTTGCCAGGGTCACCGGGCGGGCCACGCACAACCCGCTCGAAGGGCTGCACAGATTCCTCCAGACCAAGCCGGCCGAGAACTACGCTCACGTCTCCCAACAAGAGCTGCCGGACCTCTTACGCGCGATGAGCGCCTATCCCCACGCACATGACATCCGCCTCGGCCTAAAGCTGCTGATGCTGACGGGGGTACGGCCGAGCGAACTGCGGGAGGCACCTTGGGCGGAGTTCGACCTGGAGGCAGCCATCTGGAACATTCCGGCCGGTCGCATGAAGAAGCGCCGCGATCACCTGGTGCCTTTGTCTCGCCAGGCGCTCGAGCTGCTCAAGGGCATCCAGGAGCTGAATGGGTACTATCCATTGCTCTTCCCAGGACGCAACGATCGCAAGAAGCCCCGAAGCAACATGGCCTTCAACATGGCGCTCAGACGCATGGGTTACGAGGGCAGGCAGACGGGTCACGGCTTCCGCCACATCGCCTCGACGACCCTGCGTGAGCATGGGTTTCCTCGTGAGCATGTAGAAGCGCAACTTGCTCATGCCGAGCAGGGCGTAGCGGGCGTTTACAACAAGGCCATCTATCTCGATCAGCGACGAGTAATGATGCAGTGGTATGCAGATCATTTGGACAAACTTGAAAAAGGCAACGTCGTCACAATCGACTTTCAAGCCAAAGGATAATTTCAATGTCGTCTTATGAATTCAAAGAGTGGCTCAACTACTCCGAGGCAGCCGCCTACCTCTCTGATAAGACCGGAAGAAAGTTCGATGCGGACGCTATTGATAGAGCTGCGACCAACAATATAGTACGCGCACACTATTGGCCTACTGATGACGCAGACCTCGGCGTATTCAGCATCGTCTTTGACGAAGAGAGGATGAAGAAGCTTCCTCCCTTCTTTGAGCGCTACATTGAGTCACCGGTACCGGTACTGCTTGAACAATCAGAGTACCTTGTTCATTTTGAGGGGCCAGTGCCGATTACCCATTATCAGATTTTCGCCAAAAACTGCAAAGCAGGACACAAACAGCCTATTGGCATCACAATTCAAATCAATCCGCTGGATAGTGGGACGATAGTTGCGGGCGGCTGCTATAGAGTTGATGATAACGGTAAAGCTGTCAGCCTAAAGGAAGGGCTATATGACTTCTTCATACATCTCAGTGACCTAGAGCAGTTGGCAGCAACGTTACCCGATAAACCGCAACTCCCTCCTTGCCTTTGCAACTTGAACCTTCTTAAGGCACCGGACCAGGACGTCTCGGAGGGAACCCCCTTCATCCACAGCCCCGTACCGTGGATGGCGTATCCAGATTCTCGCGGTCCAGAAGCGAGCAACGTGAGGCCAGACAGAAGCGCCGCACCCAAAAGGCCGGAGCCGCTGCTCAGAACGATTGGCTTCGCTGCGCATTTGATTGCAGAACTGGGAGATAAGCTCGATCAGCTCGAGAATGCGGGAAATCGCAAGAGAGGGCTCTCATGTGGCGGCAGACCCAACTGCTCAACCATAGCGAAAGAGCTTGCCCGCGTGGCCGCTGATCACAACTACGACCTGAAAGACGACGGCTTCAGCAAAACGCTGAGCGCAGCGCTCAAGCACCTGCAACCCTGAGTTTCCGAATTCGGAATTCGGAATTCGGAAAAAGCGCCGACCATACATCGCAATCCAGCACCCTTCGCTCCGTCATCGAGAACGCATTACGGAGACTAAGATGCACCATCCCTCACCTACAGCGCCTTGCGCTGACCTCTGGACGCCCCGTCGCGCAGCTCAGGCGCTTGGCGTCTCCCTTCGCACGCTGGCCACCTGGCGCAGTACCGGTCGCCATGACCTGCCGTTCCTCAAGGTTGGGCGCCTGGTGCGCTATCGCGAGCAGGACGTCGCCCGCTGGCTGGAGTCTCGCCGCCAGGGAGGTGCCGAATGACCCTCTCCAGCCCCCAGCAAACCATGCTCTACCCTCTGACAACTTGTGGCAGCGCTCGCTACAAATCCGCCGCATATCGTTCCTCAGCAGTCCAAGGGAAGCTTGGCACGTCCAGAATCCAAGGCGTGCCAACCATGACCAACACTCCCCAATCCACCCGAAAAAACACGCCGCGGCGCCGGTGCCCCGACTGCGGTGCCTCCTTGGTGAAACGCAGCTCGACGAGTAAGCACCCGCTTCTGTCGCGCACCTTCCTCATTTGCCGGAACCCGGTCTGCGGCGCGACCTTCCTCGGTATCGACGAGATCACCCATCGCCTGAGCCCATCCAGTCAGCCGAATCCTGATGTCTCCCTGCCCTACGCGCCGAGCGCCCTCCGCCGAGCAGCACTGGACGACCTCGAGCAGGATGCCGAAGCGGCTCACCCCGGCCAGTTAGAGGGAGGTGCAGCGTGAGCGCGAACTCCAGCAAACAATCTGTCAGCTTCAGCCAGGAATCGCTCCGGTTCGTGCGTATGCCCGAGCTGCTCGCCTTGACCTGCCTTTCCCGCACGACGGCGCATCGCCTGATGAAGACCGATCCGACCTTCCCCAAGCCGGTCAAGCTCAGCGACAGCACCGCCCGTAACGCCCCTGTCGGCTTCGTCCTGGGGGAGGTGCAGGCCTGGATTGAAGGTCGCATCGCGGCCAGGGAGCAACGTGCATGAGCAAGCCGGCACAGAGCGCATTCCGCCCCATCGAGCGCATCAACCTGGGCAATCGCCTGCTGCGGCGCCGCGAGGTGGAACTCAAGACCGGCAAGAGCCGGGCTGCGATCTATGCCGACATTCGTGCCGGCACCTTCCCGGAGCCGGTCCCCATCGGCCGGAGCAGCGTTGCGTGGCTGGAAGCGGAGATCGATCAGTGGATCGCAGACCGCCTCGCCGAGCGAAAGCTCATCAGCGCTGCGCCCTAGGCCTAGCAGTCCCCTACCCTCGGAGATCCACCATGAATCGCTGCACCCTGACCATCGACAACCAGTCCATCACCTTCGCCGTGGAAGACATCGCCAGCATCGAAAGCGCCCTCCTGGACGCGGCGCGCAAGCCCGGCGAACTGACGTTTCGTAGCCTCGGCCCGAGCCGCGTGGGCGCCAAGATCGAGCTGGACGTGTCTGGCACTGCCAACGGCGCCCAGCACACCGCCGGTGGCCTGCCAGGCGGCGCCCTGACCTTCAGCCAGGCCACCGACGCCCCGGTCATCCTGACCGACTGCTGATTCGCTCCCGCTTCCCTTCCTGAATCCATACGCATACGCCGCCGGGCTTGCTCGGCGGAGAGGAGTTTTGCATGTCTCAGAAAAGACAAAGCCCCGGCAAACGCGCCAACGCTGCCAGGGCTCAGAACCAATCAATCCGCACCCGCAAGGCTACCACAGCCGTCCGCGTTTTCAGCCGTTCGTCCCGCTTGGCACGCGCTGCGGTGCAGCACGGCCTGTTACAGGTAGAGCCCGCTCAAGCCTTGCCAAGCCTTCCGAAGACGGCCTATAGTCGTGCTGTCGCGGCAAAATCCGCGACCGGGTTTGGCGACTCGTATATGAAATTGGCGCACAGGCGCCCTCGTACAATTGCTGGCGCTTTTTTTGTGCCCGCAATGCCGTGTTATGGCGGCCGTGCGTGGGAGACCGAAAGGTCTGCCGGGTTCCAATTTCCCCGGTTCGCCAACCTGCGCACGGCTGCCACCCTAAATCGTTTGGCGACGATTGGTGGCAGCTCCGAATCTGAAATTGGAGCCCCACCCATGAAGCGTTCGCACGCCCTCAATCCGTCCCCCCGTTGTATCCGCGTCGCCGCACACAAGGCCATGGCCTTAGCTGCCCTGCACGCAAACTCCAGCCTCTCCACCCGTCTCGCCCGTTACAACCACCACATGCAGCGCGCTCGCGCCCTCGAGGCCGCTCTCGCGCCGGCTGCCGCTGCTACCCACACCACCCTCTCCATTTCTCCTGCCACGCCTACCGCCGTCACCCCGGTGGCCACCGCCGTCCTGGAGGTGCGCCATGGCTGATTCCATCGGTGCTCTCCACCAGCTGCTGACCGAGTTGGCCAACCCGGCCGGCCAGTCGCCTTCGCGCCCTGCCCTCGAGGCAATGCTCGATGCCGTCGACGCCCTCAATCATCAGCCCGGCGTTGCTGACCAGCTGCGCGCCGAGGTCCACGCCGCCGAGCAGGCCGGCCAGCTCCAGATCCGGCAGGTGCCGCTCTCGCTGCTGCGCCTGCTTCTGGCCATGGTGCAGACGGAGGCCGGCCATGAGTGAGCTGATTCCGTTGAAGACCAACCCCAGCCACAACCCGGTGCTGCTGCTCGACAGCAGCCAACCCTTTGCCGCGCTGTCCGAGTGCGCCGACGTGCGCCTGAGCGCCGCCTACGGCCTGGTCGATAGCCTCACCTGTATGACCATGAAGGACGCCGCCAGCCAGGACTTGCTCAACGTCGCCGAGGCGGTCCGGGTGCTGCTGGCCGACGCCTCGGACCTGTACCGCGCCGCCCGTACCGCTGCTGTACGCGAGAGGGTGGCAAATGTCTGAGAGCCGCATTCCCCACCTTATCCGCCAGGCCGCGCTCCACGCGCTGGCCAACGCCACCACCCTGCTCCCCGAGTGGCTGCCGAAAGGCAGTCGCCAAGGCCGCGAGTGGGTCGCGCCCAACGCCGCTCGAGGCGACCGCCAGGCCGGTTCCTTCGGTGTCTCCCTGGATAGCGGAAAATGGAACGACTTCGCCGACAGCGATGCTCACGGCGGCGACCTGGTGTCGCTGCTGGCCTACCTGCGCGGCTGCCGCCAGGGCGCCGCGGCGCGGGAGATCGATCAACGCCTCGGTCTGGGGCTTTTCGAAGCGCTCGCCAGGGGAGATGGCCAACCCTCGGCCGACGCCCAGGCCACCCGCCAGCGCCTCGAGCAGCAACAGCGCGACGCGGAGGCCCAGCTGCAGGACAAGCAGGCCGCTGCGGCGCGCCAGGCGACCTTGCTCTGGCAGCACGGCAAGCCAGTGGATCGGCTGCACACCTACCTGCAGGCGAAACAGGTAGAACCGTTCGGACTGCGCCAGATCTCGCACGGCCGGCTCGCCGTGCCCCTGGTCCTGGGCGGGCGCCTGGTCAACCTGCAGATCATCGATGGCCAGGGCAATAAGCGCTTCCTGGCCGGTGGTCGTGTGCAGGGCTGCTATTGCCCGCTGGGCAAGGTCCAGGACGGCGCCCGGCTGTACATCTGCGAGGGCTGGGCCACCGGCGCCACCCTGCACCATCACACCGGCGCGCCGGTGGTCTGTGCGCTCAACGCCGGCAACCTCAAGCCGGTGGCCCTGGCCATGCGCGAGCGCTTCGGCCGGCGCGTCGAGCTGGTGATCGCCGGCGACGACGACCGCCTTACCCTGGGCAATCCCGGCCGCGCCGCGGCGAACCGGGCGGCAGCCGCGGCGGAAGCCCTGGTGGTCTTCCCCGATTGGCCCTATGACGGTCCGGCCGAACTGTCCGACTTCAACGACCTGCACCTCTGGCAAAGCGGACGCTGGGAGGTGCCGGCATGAGCGCACCCGAAGCGAAAAGCGGCCTAAGCCTGGTCGGCGAACCCAAGGCGCCGGACCGCGACACCCTCGACCGGCCGTGCTTTGCTGTCTACGACCGCCTTGTCTTCAAAGAGGGCAAGCAATTCCGCGAAGGCACCTGGTACCACGGGGTGAAGCACACCGGCCCGGAAGACAAGCCGGTGCCCTTCGACTACTGGATTTGCTCGCCACTGCACGTCGACGCCGAGACGGTGAACACCGAGGACGGCAGCATTGGCCGCCTGCTCAGCTTCCGCTATCGCGGCAAGCGCATTGAGTGGGTCATGCCCATGGAGGCTCTGGCCGGCAAAGCGGATGAGGTGCTCAAGGCGCTCATGCGCCAGGGGCTGGCCATCGAGTACCACCAGCGCCGCCACGTCGCGCCGTACCTGGCCAGCTACCACGCCCCGGCGCGGGTGATCGCCACCACCACTAAGCCAGGCTGGCACGAATCCGGCGCCTTCGTCCTACCATCGCGAGTGATCGGCGGCGACAACGTGCGCTATCAGGACTCCGGCCGGGCGGTGAACCTCTTCACCAGCAAGGGCACGCTGGCCAACTGGCAAGCGCAGATCGCGCCGTACTGCCTGGGCAACCCGGTGCTGATCCTGGCCGTGTGCTGCGCCCTCGCCGGGCCGCTGCTGGCCAAGCTCGGTATCAACGGCGGCGGCATCCACCTGGTCGGCGATTCCTCGAGCGGCAAGTCACTGGCCCAGCTGCTCGCGGCCTCAGTCTGGGGCAACCCCGGCACCTTCGCCGCGTCCTGGGATGTGTCCAAGGGCGGTGTGGAGATTGAGGCGGCCTCACGCAATGACACGGTGCTGATCCTGGACGAGATCAAGCGGGCCGACCCCAAGCGCGTCCAGGAGATGGCCTATGCCATCGCCAACGGCATGGGCAAGAGCACCATGACCCGTGAGCGCGAGGGCCGCGCCAAACTGACCTGGCGCGTCCTGGCGCTGTCCAGCGGCGAGCGCTCGCTATCCGAGCACGCCGCCATTGCCGGCAACGGCGCCCACGCCGGCGCCGAGTTGCGCATGGTGGACGTGAACGCCGGCACCCGCCCCTTCCGCGCGTTCGACGACGTGCACGGCCTCACCGGCCAGGAATTTCACCGGCTGCTGACCGATGCCGTGGGCCAGGACTACGGCCACCTGGGGCCGGCATTCGTGGAAAGCCTGCTCAAGACGCCTGAAGAGTTGCTCGAGCGCTTTCGCCAGGTCCGCGCGACCTTTCGCACAGAAAGCTCCCAGGCCGGCCGGGTGGCGGATCGGTTCGCCGTGCTGGCCCTGGCCGGCGAATTGGCGGCAGAACGCAGCCTGCTGGGCTGGCCAATCGGTGCAGCGGGCAACGCCTGCCGCCAGCTGTTCAGTGAATGGCTCGCCAGGATGGGTGATGGCAACGCCGAGGAGCGCCAGATCCTGCGCGGTATCGGCGATTTCATCGCCCTGCACGGCGACAGCCGCTTCTCCTGGATCCACGCCGAGCACGCCGCGTCGACCGTGCGCGATCGGGCCGGCTTCTACGAGCTGATCGACGATCGCCGGCTGTACCTGTTCAACGCGCCCGCGCTGCTCGAAGCGGCGGCCGGCTACGGCAAGGAGCGGATCCTGCGCGCCCTGGTGGAAGCCAATGCGCTCGCCAAGGTGGATGAAGAGGCCCGCACCTCCCGGCGCACGAAACGCTATCGCACGCCAGGCGGAGGCAATGCTCGGTTCTACGTCATCGACCCCGAGCGCTTGGAAACCGAGGGTGAGAGTCAAGCATGAATCTCTCAGTAAATAACCCCTTGCTGACTGTTTTCGGCGGGAACAGTGGGAACGTGGGAACAGGCCAGCAACGACGCGGGCTGCAGCGTTCCCATCTGAATTACGAGAGTGGGAATGTGGGAACACAACTCTGTTCAAGTAATAGCCTCCCTCCTCCCTCTGTTCCCGCTCGAAAAAGGGTGGGATCAAATTCCCACTCTAAAACCCGCATTCCAGAGCGGTTTTGTCCGCGTGCCCACGTTCCCGGTCGATTTGCGTTTTCAGACACGAACAAGGGTGTTCTGGCACGAAGTGCTTGACGCCCCTGGCTTCACTTGATCCACCAAACCCAACCGCGACGGGTGGCCCTGCGCGAGCACGGTCGGTCCCGAGCACCCCAACCCCAAACGAGAGACACCCTATGAGCACCGAAAACCACACCACCGCCCTCCCCGAGGACATCGCCGCCGCACTGGCCAACCATGACCAGCGAAAAGCCGACTATCTTGCCCAGCGCGAGACGCTGACCGCCCTTGGCAAGCGGGTCGAAAAGCACCGTGCTGCAGCCAGCGCTGCCCGGCACGAATCGGAGACGGCCGGTACCGAATGGCGAGCGGCCTTCCGCGCCGCCGATGGCGAGCCGAAGCCGGAGATCTTGAAGGTGAAGCGCGCCGAGCTGGACAAGCGCGAGCTGGCCGAGAGCTACGAGCAGCTGGCGGCAGAACTGGAGCCGAGCTACCGACTGGCCCAGGTGGAAACGGCCTATGCGCGTCGGGCCTATGACATTGCCCAGGAGAAGGCCGTGGGGATCTATGGCGACCACCGCCTGGCCGTTGCATCGGCGGCACTGTTCGCCACGGTTGAGGGGCGCACCTGGCTAAGGCTGGTTAAGCGCCAGGAGGCCAAGCATCTACAGGCAGTGATCAGCGAGGACGTTATTGGCGACAGCTACACCGTCTCTGGCCAGACTGAGCGGAAACAGGCTGCACGGGGACGACTGGAGCGTGCCCTGGCAACGCTGGTCGACGAGGCAGCAGCAACCGCCGAGCCGGCCGACGTGGATCCACTCGAGCAAGACCTGCAGGCCCTGGACATCACCGCCTACGAATTGACAGGCCGCGCAACCAATCCTATCGCGCTCAACCGCCAGCGGGCCGAGGCGCAGGCACTACTCGAGCAGCAAGGTCAGCGGCATAGCGCCTAGCTTTTCCTGGCCAGCGACAGGCCGCCTACGGGCGGCCTTTTGCTTTCCACACGTACGAGTCAGCTAGCTGCCTGCAAAGGCTGCTGCATGGGCGGAGCTGATTGCAGGCCGGCCATCGCCACCGTATCAGCGTCGAACTCGCTGGGATGGCGATTTACGATGGCCTCGAAGGTGCCGCGCGCCACGCCGTCCGCCTCGAAGTCGGTGCGGCATTGCAGAAAACCTGAGTGGCAGACGCTGCGCTGTACGGCAGCGATCAAGCCACCCGCACGCAGGCTCTTGATGATGTTGTGCGGCAACTGCCGTGAGCGTCGCAGCGCGGTCACGGCGCCGGCTAGGACCTCAAGAATTTCTTCTTCCGCGGCGGAGAACGGGCCGTTGCCCAGCTTGGCCTTCTTCAGCAGATAGCGCCGGGCAAGGGTATGGGCATGGCGATCCAGCTCAGCCTGCACCTTTCCGTTGATGAGACCGCGAGCGGTCAGGCCGCTTTCCAGCGCGATGAGGTATTCCCAATCGAGAACCTGGGAGATCTGGGCGACGACACGATCCATAGCTGCTATCCCTGCAAGTGGCTTAAAGATGGCGATCTGATAGCACTTTCATGGATTCGTTCCCAACCGTCCGTCTCCGGCCGCTGCGGGCCTCTTACCCCAGCGCGCGCCGTTGTCCCCCCGCCACACCTGCGGGCTAAATGTGTCGACTTTTCTGCACCCCTGCATCACCACGTACACCGCTATCCATGTGGCCTGAGGGTTATAGTAAGGAGCTCGAAAAAACCTGCGAATCCCTGCACCACCGGCCTCCTACGGCTTGCATCTTATCCACTCTCGATAATCCTCAGGTAGCCCTAGAGCCGAGGTATCGACGAGCTCTAAAGTCTCCGGATGGAGTACTGAAAAGGTGGCATCGTTAGCAAGATCTGAAACAGCGTGTCTAACATCTATGTAGCTGCCTAGTGACTCGTTATCAAAAACAGGATGGAACCTACCATCGTGCGAACGACATATATAGAAACAGCCTATTTTCGTTTTATACTTAAGCAAAGGATACATAGCCGTCTCCTATTTCGATATAAATCCGCCTCTTTTTAGATATCTTAAATAAAGTGGCGAAAGACCTCGTCCATCATAACCCCTCAGCCAACCCTCAATATCAGAAACGTCTGGCGGAAGTATTCGCTTTATCTTTAATGCGACACTCCTATTTATTCCGAGCGACATCATTTCCAAAACCTTAGGGTCGTAACTACCTAACTCAATCATAGCAGGCAGGCTCAACTGATATGCGTATCTCTCCCTATCGGCCTCAGACAGGAAACTAGACACGACATCGGACCAAATAGAAAGGTATCTGACCAGTATAAATGCAATAGATCTACTTATGTATCCAGTAACAAATCTAGCAGCAGTGTCTATTTTAGAGCTATCGCCGACATCTTCAGTATCTACGAATCCTTCAAAAGTTGAGTCATCAAGCAATTTCTCGATGAAATAACGATGACTTTCGCCAGACATCCACTTATATGCATCGAACACCAAAGAACCAATAGATATTTTTCGACCAAAGCGTCCTACATTTAAGTCGGATTCAATTTCAAAAATCCCATTCAACCGTCTTACTATATTATCAAACTGATAATAAAGGCTCCTTTCGTGAAATTCTGAATCAGGTCCTCCCCCCCTTATGAATGGAGTTTTATTTGGCATCCATGACCAAACGCCATCATCCAAAACGTCTCTATAAAATTTATCTTGAAGCAGAGGATCGATATGCGGATTCATCTTCAAAAGATTGATAGGAATTTTAATATCGCCGGCCAGCCCCTCTAACTTTTTACGACACCCACGCTTAATATCATCTGATATTTTTGCCTGATTCATCAATCTATCGAAATGAGGTTCATCTGCAATATATAATTGCCGCAAATAAGCAATTGATTGATAATTTTCAATGCTTTCATCTGCACTGAGAATTTCTGACTTTTCCTTGCCAATTAAATACAAGAGATCATGTGAATTATTTTCTATAAAAGCCAAACTGGATGGCTTTATCTCGGTAGGCGCACTATCGGTAAACCTCTTTTCGGCCCATTCGTCGCCAACAATATCAAGACAATAAACCTCCCCGTACATACTATTACTAATGCGACCAGCACGCCCGATTAAATTTAGAAACTCTAATGAGCTTAGCGGATGCGTTCCAGCGGAGGGATTTATAATAATCAGTTTATCTGCCGGAAGATTAACCCCTTGGATAAGCGTAGTGGTACATACAAGGTGCTTTATATCACCTAATAGATAAAGACTTTCCAACTCAAGCCGCACTATGTCTGGAAGGCCACCATGATGAAACGCAACACCCATACGAAGGGTTCTTATTAAGACATACTCCGGATAGATCTCATCCGCAAGAAAATCAATAAGATCCCTGACTCCTTGAGACGCCCCATCAACAATATCCGGATTAGACATTCCGACATAAGGAGCAATCTTCAAAGCCCACTTTTCAGCCTGTCCCTTCCTAGGAGAAAATACTATGCAACTCCCTTCGCACACGTGGCTTCTGAAAAAGCCAGCAAGAGCCTCGCCCTTGTTAGTTTTAACCTTTGAATAAAGAGCAGTTTTTACTGAAAACTGCCCTTCGATAACATTTCCGGTAGGACTAAACAGCTTATAATCAGCTTGTTTCATGCGAGGCCTAAACGTTAGTCCTGCTTTAATCTGGACTACCGGAGTGGCCACTGTAAGCATATCCTCCAACTCCAAATCAACAAGCTTATTGATTGAGCTGGCAATATTCTCCACATATGGTCCAGCAAACAAGAACTGAGTGCTACGCCATATCCCAATCATCCTGTAAAGAGCATCCTCCAGGATCAAGCCCCGCCCTTGCTCCTCCAGATTTTGTATTTCATCAAAAAAAACAATAGATGGATCTGCCAACTTAAAATCTTGAAAGACCTTCATACACCTTTCAGGTGTCAGAACAAAAATCGTTGAAACTGTTGAATCCTCCAAAGCTCGATAAGTAGTGTATACTTTTGAGCTTTTCAATAGCGCCGACTTTAGAGTCATTGCCACCTGATTAACCAAGGCTTTAGTAGGTACCACATAAAATATCGTTGCAGGCGAAGCAATAGCTTGAGCTACAATGTACCGTTGAATAATGAAAGATTTTCCCGCCGATGTGGGAGCCGATATAGCAACATTTTTTCTCGAGCTGAGTTTATCCCAAAGTTGTTTTTGATAATCAGTAAATACAGCACTCGGGCAGCCTTCAAGATCTTGCGACAGATATCCCCGCTTAGCTGAAAGCTCTAAATTTAAGCTGGAGCCAAAACTCTCTTGATATACCCCGTTCTCAAAAATTCCATATAAATGCCGGCTGGCAAGAAGGTTTCCAGTTCTAGACTGCAAAATGTAGCATGCCTTCTTATAAAGCGTATTTGACGGATCGCTTTGGTAAAGCAGCGTACCGTAGGAACTCGCTAGATTTTTAAGGTGCTCGGACGACCCAAGTGCAATAGCCGACGCAAGCCACGTTGCACGTTTGATATCAGTATCATCATACGGCTCTGCCAGATCGACTCCCCACTTACTCAGAAATAGTTTCTTCAAGAGCTTGTCGTAGGTGAGGACAAAGTCTAAATGTTTTGCTGCTTGCTCAGACAGTCCATTGCCCTTATTCATTTGGCTTTACCCTTTCTGCCTTGCTTCTTATCTACTTTTTCAGTCGACCGCTCCACATACTCAACACCATGAATGGCCTTATAAAGCGACCGCTTGAAATTTCCAACATTCACCAGAGGTATAAATAAAAATTCCAAGTAAACTTTCTTGAGCTCTGGATACTTCTCTAGCTTTTCCTCAATTGCGCGAAACTCTTCAGCCCCGGACTCTTTCAACCAATCATCCAGCAGCTGCTCCGCATGCGCTCGACTTAAAGCCGCAACCTCAATCTCCCCAATCTTTTTCGCATCGAACACAATTAGAACCGGATGAACCATTATGCAGCTTCTGTATTCATCCGTGCTGGGATTTAGATGATCAAGCAAGCTTGAAAATTGATCAACGGAGAAATTTTGAGATATATTAGATCGAGCTATAAACAACTCATGACTGAGCGTAGCGCCTGAGTAAGCCCCATGAAACCTATCCAATGAATCTAATGCGCTATCAGTGGCAGACGCCAACGACTGGTATATCTTCGACTCACCAATCAATATTGAAAGCTGCTGTCGATAGGATCCGAAAAATATTCCATCACCACCTTTAACTTGGTCGTTGACATTTGTTAGCAATTGAAGCTTATGGGAAACCATAGGAACTTTTAGCAAAGTTTCAACAAGCATGTAGAGTATTAACTCTCCATACTTTCCGTCATTTACTGGATTGGTTTCGCCGAAAAAGGTGAGGGCTTTTCTAAAAGGGTCTACATTTTCTCGCTCGTAAAGCTCGAGCTGCTTCTTATCGAAGATGTAATTTTTTATGTTGTCTGCCAGTTTTTCGACAAGCGCGAGTGTTTCCTGTTTTGTCCCAGAAAATTTGAGAGGTAATATTTTTAGCGTAACCTTGAGCTCGCCTACAGGACAGGGAGCAGAAAAATACTTATCGAACCAATCAATATCAACGGAGATTAGGTCTTCCCATACACAGTCGTCAAAAATTGACATTGGACTCCCTTCCAGTCTGGACCCCGCGTACTGCGGTATCTACGTGCTACTACTGCGCATCCTCGAAAAAGTCTAGCCAAAGCTTCCAAGTGGTAAAATATAGGCGCCAGAGTGATCATTTTCAAAAATTACTCGCGAAACCAGCTCAAACCTTGCATTTGACGTCGCCCGTACTGGTAAAAGGTTTTTGGCAATCCGTTCTGAGCTCACAGCGGAGAGGCGAAGTCCATTAGTCACTGTGTATGCCTACGTGTATGCCAATAGCCAGCCATAATTCCCAAACCGCTCTATTACGAAGGTCTCGACACTAAATATTGACGTAGTCGCTCGACCAATCTGCTCCGCAAGGGTCACCCCAAGGTCCGCCCGGCGCGGGCTTTGTCGTTTCTGGGGTTTGGCCTTGGCGCCCCAAGGAGCGCCGCCCTCCCCCCTCTCTATCGCCGACTCAACGCCAGCTTGGCGGCGAACAGCAGAAAGACCACGCCCGTCACCCGATCCAGCCAGCGGATCACCGCGGCCTTGCGCAGGGTCTCGCCCAGGGTGCGGGTGGCGCCGATCAAGGTCAGGGACCAGAGCAGGCCCAGCGCCACATGGATGGCGACCAGGCCGAAGGTCCAGGCGATCAGGGGTTGGCCCTGGGGTATAAACTGGGGCAGGAAGGACACGTAGAAGATGCCGACCTTGGGATTGAGCACGTTGCCCAGCATCCCCTTGAGGAACCAGTTGGAGTCTGAGCCGCCCTCGCCTGCCGCGGCGGCGATGGCGTTACGGGGGCGCAGCAGCAGGTTGAGGCCGAGCCAGCAAAGGTAGGCGGCTCCGCAGTATTTGAGCAGCGTATAAGCCAGTTCCGAGACCGCCAGCAGTGCGCCCAGGCCGAAGGCCACGGCGGCGCCCCAGAGCAGGCAGCCGGCATTGATCCCCAGGGCCGCGCGCCAGGCCTGGGCGCGGCCCTCTACTGCGGCGGTGCGCAGGATCAGCGCGGTATCGAGACCCGGGGTGACGGTGAGCAGGGACGCGGCCAGGGTGAAGGCCAGCAGGTTGTCGGCGAGGGGCATGGCAGGGCTCGTTTCGGCGGGAGGCTCGAAACGGTAGCACGGGGTCAGAACGGCGATCAGCTTGCTCTTGAACTGCCCTGGCCGCCCGCAGGCGGCCAGGGCAAGGCTCAACCGGCGGCGCGGAAGGCGGGTTCCTGGTCGGCGATGTAGCGGGCGGCGGCGCGGCGGGCTTCCAGTTCGAAGGCCTGGGGATTGCGATCGACGATGCGCTCCAGGGTGCCGCGGGGAATGCCGTCGGCTTCGAAGTCGGTGCGGCACTGCAGGGCGCCGGCGTGGCAGACGTTGCGCTCGACCGCTTCGATCAGACCACCTGCACGCAGGGTCTTGACGATGTTGTGGGGCAGACGGCGGCTGCGACGCAGAGCGGCGGTGGCCATGGCCAGGACGTCGAGGATCTCGTTTTCCACCGGGGTGAAGGGGCCGTTGCCGAGCTTGCCCTTCTGCATCAGGTAACGGCGCGAGAGCAGATTGCCCTGGCGTTCGAGGGCTTCTCGCGCGGCCAGGTCGAGGCGACCGCGGCTTTCCAGGCTGCGCTCCAGCGCAATGAGAAATTCCCAATCGGTGATCTGAGAAATCTGGGTGATGACTGCGTCCATGAAGCGCTCCTTGCCAGTCGGGAATAGATGGCACATTGATAGCGTTCAGCGCATTTGGTTCCCTGCAAAACCGGCATGCCGACGGACGTCATATCATTTGGCCAGTGCCGACCGGTCGAGGCCGACGAGCGTGTCTATTCAGGGGACGAAAGGAGCGATGACAAGAGCTGGGTAGGTAGGTCGCACCAACCGTCCTATCCCAGGAAACAGGACACTAGCGACGCGGCAGCAGGCTCTCGACCAACTGGCTGAGGTCGGCCACGCTCCAGGGTTTGGGCAGGAAGGCGGCGCGCCGCGGCAGGACGGCGAGATCCTGGTCGATGTAGCCGGAAATGATGATGAAGGGCACCGTGGGCCAGCTCACCGCCGCGAGCTGGGCGAAGGCCAGACCGTCCAGCATGCCCGGCACGTTGACGTCGGCGATGACCATCTTGGTATCGCTGCCGCGGGTGTCCATATGAGCCATCGCTTCATCGCTGGAGGCGACTGCCACGACGTTCAGCCCCTGTTCGGTGAGGATTTCGGTCAGCAGCTCGCGCTGCCCCGGATCGTCTTCCAGAACCAGAATTTGTCTTTGTATTTCAAGGCTTCTCGGCTTCATGGCAGCTCAGACAGCGAAGGCGGGAGAGGTTCTCCCCGAACCTACCTAACGGTCACCTGAGGCAGGTGAGCGGTAGGCTGGCCAATTGCCTTCAAACCCGCGCCACGCCTGGCTTTCAGCCCTTAAAAGAACCATGCCAGACGGCCTCGTGAGGGGCGCGGATGAAGTTTTTTCGCCGCTTGGCTGTCTGAGGGCCAAGACGCCCATTTTTCGCCTGCGCAAGGACCCCGCCTCCGTGAGCCGACAGCCCCCCTCCCGCAAGGCGCGGGTCGACAATTCCGCTACCAGCGATGTTTCGCACGAGGGCAAGAACATCTTCTTTGCCGCGGTGGAAACCACGCGGATGCCGATGCTGGTGACCGATCCCAAGCAGCCGGACAACCCGATCATCTTCGCCAACAACGCCTTCACCGACATGACCGGCTACCAGGTGGACGAGTTGCTGGGGCGCAACTGCCGCTTCCTGCAGGGACCGGAGACGGATCGTTCGGTGGTCGGCCAGATTCGCGAGGCGGTGGAGCAGGAGCGCGAGATCTCGGTGGAGATCATCAACTACCGCAAGGACGGCTCGACCTTCTGGAATGCGCTGTTCGTCTCGCCGGTGTACAACGACGCGGGCGAGCTGACCTACTACTTCGCGTCCCAGCTGGATGTCAGCCGGCGGCGCGACGCCGAGGACGCCCTGCGCCAGGCGCAGAAGATGGAGGCGCTAGGCCAGCTCACCGGCGGCATCGCCCACGACTTCAACAATCTGCTGCAGGTGATGATGGGCTATATCGACATCATCCAGCGCACTGCGGAAAAGCCCAGCTTCGACCAGGAACGCATCGTGCGCAGCGCCACCCACGCCAAGTCGGCGGCGGAGCGCGCCAGTACCCTCACCCAGCAGCTGCTGGCCTTTTCCCGCAAGCAGAAGCTCGAAGGCCGGGTACTCAACCTCAACAACCTGATCCGCACCTCCCATGAACTGGCGGAGCGGACCCTGGGCGACGTGGAAATCCGCACTCAGTTGGACCCCGAGCTGTGGAATTGCCGCATCGATCCCACCCAGGCCGAGGTGGCGCTGCTCAATATCCTGATCAACGCCCGCGACGCCCTGGCGGATTGCCCGCAGCCCAGCGTGGGCATCGAGACGCGCAACGTCGAGGTGCGCGAGCTGGCGAACATGTCCTACGACGGCCTCATGCCCGGGCGCTATGTCAGCCTGGCGATCACCGACAACGGCCACGGCATGCCGGCCAGCATCCGCGATCGGGTGATGGATCCCTTCTTCACCACCAAGGAAGAAGGCAAGGGCTCGGGGCTCGGCCTGTCGATGGTCTATGGCTTCGCCAAGCAATCCGGCGGCACGGTGCGCATCTATTCGGAAGAAGACGTCGGCACCACCCTGCGCCTTTACTTTCCGGTGGATGACAGCCATGTCACCCAGCAACAGGCCGAGCAGCGCTCGGAGCGCCGCAGCGGTACCGAGCGCATCCTGGTGGTGGAAGACCGTCCGGACGTTGCGGAACTGGCCAAGCTGGTGCTGGAAGACTACGGCTACACCGCGCAGATCGCCTTCAATGCCAGCGAAGCCCTGCGCCTGCTGCGCGAAGACGAGCAGCCGTTCGACCTGGTGTTCACCGACCTGATCATGCCGGGCGGCATGAATGGGGTGATGCTGGCGCGCGAGGTGAAACGCCTGCACCCGGCGATGAAGATACTGCTCACCACCGGCTACGCCGAGAATTCGCTGGAGCGCACCGACATCGGCGGTTCGGAATTCGATGTGATCTCCAAGCCCTACATCCCCAACGACTTGGCGCGCAAGATTCGCCGGGTGCTGGACGGACCCAACGGGATCGCCTGAGGGTGCGAGCGCTCTTACCCGCGCCGGGGCCGGGCCGTGTCGATGGGTCGGAGTGGCCTTGGACCAGCGACACGATTAGACTGACGATTAACGGGGCGCGGATCGCGCCCTCCGTTTTTTCCGCTGCATGGTTCCAACGCAGCTCCATAGCTCCCTTCACCTCAGCGTAACGCACAGCGCCCCTGCTTCAGCAGCCGTCTGCGCCGCATGTTTTCCGTGCTCTTCGTTTCCGACGCCGCGAGGTTTGGCCATCCATGAATTCTTCTAGCGCGTCCATTATCGCGAC
Source organism: Pseudomonas oryzihabitans NBRC 102199 (assembly GCF_000730625.1). Lineage (GTDB taxonomy): Bacteria > Pseudomonadota > Gammaproteobacteria > Pseudomonadales > Pseudomonadaceae > Chryseomonas > Chryseomonas oryzihabitans. Next base: position 50,800 of record NZ_BBIT01000006.1, read on the forward strand.
AGGCAATGCCGGCCTGGATCAGGTCCTGCGCGGCGGTCTGCCCAAGGATCGGCTCTACCTGCTGGAGGGCACCCCAGGTTCGGGCAAGACGACCCTGGGCTTGCAGTTTCTCTTCGAAGGCGTCCGCCAGGGCGAGTCGGTGCTCTATATCACCCTGTCGGAGACCAGCGAAGAGCTGCGGTGCGTGGCCGAGTCCCACGGCTGGAGCCTGGACGGCGTGCACCTGTTCGAGCTGTCCGCCGCCGATGCCGTGCTCGGCGGTGCCCAGGAGCAGACCATCCTGCATCCCTGGGAGTCCGAACTGGGTGACACCATCGAGCTGATCCAGGCCCGCGTCGACGAACTCCAGCCGCGCCGCCTGGTGTTCGACAGCCTGTCGGAGATGCGCCTGCTGGCCCAGGATCCCTTGCGCTATCGCCGCCAGGTGCTCGCGCTCAAGCAATTCTTCGCCGGACGCGGCCTGACCGTGTTGCTGGTGGACGATCTGACCGCCAGTGGGGGCGAGCGCGACAATCATCTGCACAGCCTCTGCCACGGGGTGCTGACCCTGGAGCGCCTGACCCTGGACTTCGGCGCCGCCCGCCGGCGCCTGCAGATCCAGAAGTTGCGTGGCGTGGACTTCATCGCCGGCTATCACGACTTCGTCCTGCGCCGCGGCGGCCTGGAGATCTATCCGCGCATGATCGCCGCGGGGCACTACCAGGAATTCGTGGGCCAGCCCGTGCCCAGCAACATCGCGGACATGGATGCGCTGCTGCATGGTGGCCCCCTGCGCGGCACCAGCACCCTGATCACCGGCCCGGCCGGTACCGGCAAGACCACCCTGGCCCTGCAATATGTCACCGCGGCCTGCGCGCGCGGCGAAAGGTGCGCCGTCTATGAATTCGACGAGCGTATCGGCACCCTGCTCAAGCGCGCGGAAAGCATGGGTATGCCGCTCCATCGATATATCGACGAGGGTCTGCTGGTGGTCCACCAGATCGATCCGGCCGAACTGTCTCCCGGCGAATTCGCCTGGCGCGTACGGCGGGATGTCGATGAGAACGACTGCCGACTGCTGGTCATGGACAGCCTCAACGGCTACCTCGCCGCCATGCCCCAGGAGCAACACCTGATCCTGCAGATGCACGAGTTGCTTTCCTACCTGAGTCAGTCCGGGGTGGTGACCTTTCTCATCAATCCCCAGCATGGTCTGGTCGGGACGATGACCTCCAGCCTCGACATCTCCTACATCGCCGATACCGTGGTGCTGATCCGTTTCTTCGAGGCCCAGGGCCGACTGCGCAAGGCCATTTCCATCCTCAAGCACCGCGGTGGCGGCCACGAGGACGCGATTCGGGAATTGCGCATCGATACCCGGGGCATCCGGGTGGGTCAGCCCCTGGTGGACTTCCGCGGCGTGCTGACCGGCACCCCGGAGTACTTCGGTGCCAAGCAACCCCTGATGGAAGAGCGCGATTGACCGAGACCAAGACGTCTTCCTGCGAGCTGATCATCTGTGCCCCGCTCCGGGGCGATGCCGCCAGCCTGCAGCGACTCTTCACCCAGGGCTATCACACGCGCTACCTGTCCACGCTCAACGAGGTTGCAGCCGCGCTGGGCGACGAGACGGGCATCATCGTGTTTACCGAGGAGGCTCTGCGCCAGGAGCTGAACGCTCTGGCGCAGGCCTTGGAGCGCCAGCCGACCTGGTCGGACATCCCGCTGGTGCTGCTGGCTTCCGACTCCAAACGCTCGGGCCGCGGCAACGATCTCCTGCGTCGTCAGCTGCCCGCGGCCGCCACCAATCTGGTCATCCTGGAGCGGCCCCTGAGTGGGGCCTCCCTGCTGAGCAGCGTGGCCGCCGCCTGGCGGTCGCGACTGCGCCAGTTCGAGATGCGCGACCGTCTCGCCGAACTCGCCCAGGAGCGCGAACGCCTGCAGACGCTGCTGGAGAACCTGCCGGTGGGGGTGTGCTTCATGGATGCCCAGGGCCGCACCCTGGTCAGCAATCCCTTCTATGAGCAGTACGTGCCGGGTCAGCGCATTCCGTCCCAGCAACCGCAGGAAGTGGCGCGCTGGACCGCGCTCGACAGCAATGGCCGGCTGCTGCCGCCCGAACGTTTCCCGGGCGCTCGGGCGCTGGGTGGCGAGCGGGTCAAGGGGCAGGACTTCTATCACACCAGTGCCACCGGCGAGGAATCCTGGCTGCGGGTGAGCGCGGTGCCGCTTCACGACGCCGGCCAGCAGATCATCGGTGCGACTACGGTGATCGCCGATATCAGCGAGGAGAAACGCGCGGAACTGGCCTTGCGCCGCTTCAACGAAGAACTGGAAGTCCAGGTCGAGGAGCGCACCCGTACCCTGGCGCTTACCCTTAGCGAATTGCAGCGGGAAACCGCCGAACGCAGTCGCGCCGAAGAGCAGCTGCGTCAGTCACTGAAGATGGAAGCGGTCGGCCAGCTCACCGGCGGCATCGCCCATGACTTCAACAACATGCTCACCGGGGTGCTGGGCGCCCTGGACCTGATGAAGATCAAGAACAAGGGGCAACTTGCCGGCCTGGAGCGCTACATGGAGGCGGCGCAGCACTCGGCGCATCGGGCGGCGGCGCTCACCCAGCGGTTGCTGGCCTTCTCGCGCAGGCAATCGCTGGAATCGCGCCCGATGTCGGCCAACGACCTGATCCTGGCGCTACAGGATCTGCTGCAGGGCACCGTGAGCGAGCAGATCTCGGTGACGCTGGAACTGGACCCGACGGCGCCCTGGATCCTGGCCGACGCCAACCAGCTGGAGAATGCCCTCCTCAACCTGGTGATCAATGCCCGCGATGCCATGCCGGATGGCGGCGTCGTCACCCTGGCGACCTATCCGGTGACGGTCACCGAGCCGGCGGCCGAAGACGAGGCGCTGCCTCCAGGAGACTATGTCTGCATCGAGGTGCGGGACAGCGGAACCGGCATTCCGGAGCGGTTGCTGGACAAGGTGCTCGAGCCCTTCTTCACCACCAAGCCCCAGGGCCAGGGCACCGGTCTGGGGCTGTCGATGGTCTATGGCTTCGCCCGGCAGAGCAATGGCCGCCTGACCCTCGCCAGTGACGCCAGCGGAACCCGGGTGTGCGTCTATCTGCCCACGGCGGAACAGCGCCGCGAGCCGCAGCGCGCCGAGCCGGCGGAGCTCGTCCAGGGTGCCGGCCAGACCATCCTCCTGGTGGAAGACGACGATGCGGTACGGCTGGTCAATCAGGAGGCGCTGCAAGCCCTGGGCTACCGGGTCTGGAGCGCTGCGGAGGGCAAGGCCGCGCTGCGTCTGCTGGATCAGATCCCGCAGTTGGACCTGCTGGTGACCGATGTCGGCCTGCCGGGCCTCAATGGTCGCCAGCTGGCGGAGGTCATCCAGCAGCTCAGGCCGCGGCTGCCGGTGCTGTTCCTCACCGGCTACGCCGAGGGCGCCCTCAGTAGGACTTCCTTCCTGGGTGGTAACATGGAGCTGATGACCAAGCCCTTCACCCTGGACCAGTTGGCTGCGCAGGTCGCCGCCATGCTGTCCGGGTCCGCCAATCGGGCCGTGGCGCCCTCCTGAGGTCGCCGCCGCCCCGCGACCTAGCCAAGGACCCCATGACCTCCCAGATCCGCCCCGCCCGCCGCGAAGACGCCACCCGCATTCACGAACTGATCGTCGAACTGGCCGACTATGAAAAGGCCGTCCACGAGGTGCTGGCCAGTCCGGCCCAGATCGAGGCGACGCTGTTCGCCGCCGACACCCCGACCCGGGCGCTGGTCGCCGAGCACGACGGCGTGGTGGTGGGCTATGCCGTGTATTTCTACAGCTATTCCACCTGGCTGGGCCGCAACGGCATCTACCTGGAAGACCTCTATGTGAGCCCCAGCGCCCGCGGCACTGGCCTGGGCAAGGGCCTGCTGCGCGAACTGGCCCGGGAAGCGGTGGCCAACGACTGCGGCCGCCTGGAGTGGAGCGTGCTGGACTGGAACACCCCGGCCATCGACTTCTACGAAAGCCTGGGCGCCCAGGCCCAGAGCGAATGGGTGCGCTATCGTCTGGACGGCGCGGCGCTGCGGGATCTCGCCGAGAGTGGGCGGTAGGATTCACAGGTTGGGTTGAGCGCCAGCGAAGCCCGACGCGACGGGACGCGACATGGGTAATGTTGGTTGCGGTTATGGCGATCCGCTGTTGCCGGGGGACGCCGATCGCGGCCATGGGCCGCTCCTACAGGTTCCGATTCCCCTGTAGGAGCGGCCCATGGCCGCGATCAGCGCCTTAGCGTGGAAAACGGCGCAGCCTTTTCCACCGGGGACGTCGGCATGGGGCGCGCCCTCACCCCAACCCTCTCCCAAAGGGAGAGGGGGATTTTCGACCAAGGATCAGCGTCGTAGCGTGGAAAACGGCGCAGCCTTTTCCACCGGGGACTGCGGCATGAGGC
>NZ_BBIT01000005.1 GCF_000730625.1 Pseudomonas oryzihabitans NBRC 102199
ACCCTCACCCCAGCCCTCTCCCGGAGGGAGAGGGGGCGTCCGAAGTTACTCCGGTGACTCGCCCTACCGAGCTATCCCCTCTCCCCCTGGGAGAGGGTCAGGGTGAGGGCCCGCCCCAGGCCGGACTGACACCCTCCCCCCATTTCTAACCCCCAAAAAGACACCGCCCCCGCTACCGGTCAGGTAGCGGGGGCGGTGGTCTGGCCGCGCCGGGGTCTTACTTGGCGAAGCTGGTCACCATGTCGAAGATCGGCTTGGGACGCTTGAGGTCATACATCATCCCGAAGTGGCGCTCGTGGATCACCGAGAGGCTCGGCTCGTCGAGCAGTTCGTAGACGTTGATCTCGGCCACCACGTCCTTGTAGCTGGTGTTGAGCACCGTGAGCATCTGCTTGACGCTGTCGTAGCAGGCCCGGTCGCCGTCACGGCCGCCGTCGGTGTTGCCCTGGTAGACGTTGCCGCAGTTCATCTCGTTGAAGAACACCTTGGTCTTGTACTTGGTGGCCATGGCGCGCATCTGCCCCAGGTACATGTCCATCCAGTAGCCCTTGTCATCGAAGTACGGGTAGTAGTGGAAGCTGATGTAGTCGAAGTTGAAGCCCGACGCCCTGGCCTGATCGAGGAACCACATGGCACCGTTGCGATCACCCGGGCAACGGGCGGTGGCGGTGCGGTCATCCGAGTTGCACGCCATCACGTTGATGGTGGTCTTGAGGTTGGCGCCCAGCTCGTCCGAGGCCTGCTTGATGCCACGGTAGATGCCGACCAGGGTGTTGATGCGATCCTGCGCTCCCGCCTTGGAATAGTCCTGCTCGTTGCCGACTTCCCAGATCTTGATGTCGTTGGCGTAGCGCTTGGCCAGGGCATAGGCCTGCGCCTGGGTCAGCTTGTGGGTGATGACCGGTCGCAGGGTGATGTTGTACTTGCGGGCCAGGGCCACCAGGCGGTCCAGCTCGGGCAGGTTCATCACCAGGTACTCGCCGGAGCGATAGGTGCGCAGGTTGCGCGCAGCCAGGACCTGCAAGCGGGCTTCCATTTCGGCCGGCGGATAGGCCGCGCTGTTGTCGTGGCCGACCACCCCCAGCGGGATGTTCTTGTAGCCGCTCAGCGGAGCCGAGGCAACAGTCCCACCGGTAACCGGCTGGACCACGTTCTGCACCGGTTGCACGCTGGCCGCGGGGGTCGGCGTGGTCGTGGTGGCAGTGCCCTGGGCAAGCGCCGCGCTCACCTTCTTGTCGAAAGCGGTCTTGTCGTCGCCCGCCGCAGCACGCATGACGTCCAGCGGCAGGGTGGCATGCGAGCTGACGCCATTGGTGAGGCGACTGCTCCAGTAGGCACTGCCGCTGCTGTCGGCGCTGCGGCCATAGAGATTCTGGTAGACCTTGTTGACCAGAGCGGCGCCGCTCAGCGCGCCATAGAGGGCGGTCGACTCGCCATTGGCGGCAAAGGTGGCTGCCAGTTGCTCGACGCTCATGTCGCTGGCCAGGCGCGAGGCCCAGTAGTTGAGGCCACCGGCATCGGCCGCTCTACCGTAGTAGGCCAGGTAGAGCTGCTCGACGGTGGTCAGCTTGGACGAGGTCGCGGCGTTGACGGCGGTACCGGTGGCCGCACCGGTGGTAGCGCCTGTCGTGGCACCGCCCGTGGTGGTGCCGGTGGTGCCGCTACCCGTGGCCGGCGCGGCGCCGGTGGTGGTGCCGGTGGTGGCTCCGGTCGTGCCCGAGGCCCCGGTCCCGCCGGTGGTGCCCGCGGTCGCGCCGCCCGTGGCGGTCTCGGTCTTGGGCGGCGTGGTAGCGGTCGGAGTCACCTGCGGGCCGATGCCGGCGCAGCTGTCCTTGTCCAGGTACTTGGCCAGCACCGCCCACTGCGGACGCTCCTTGCCATTGATCGGCTCGACCGCCTGGTTGTAGGTGCCCCAGCCCGGGCCGGCGGCCCAGTAGGTTGCCGGAATGCAGTTCTGCTTCAGATAGGCCAGCATGCCGTCGAGGATGGGCAACCAGCGCGCATCGGTGTCAGGTACGCCGAAGCCGCCGATGAAGCCGCGCTTGTTGTTGGTCTTGAGCCAGGAGACGAAGGGCTTGAGGCGCTCGACGCCATAGCTCGGCGAGAGGGTCGCCACGTTCAGGCTGGTGTCGAAGAAGGCCTGGGCCATGAAGATCAGGTTGTTGGCCGGATCCTTGAGCTTGAGCAGCGCATCGTTCCACTGCGGCCAGCGGGTGGTGTCGGCCCAGCCGTTGCCTTCGATGAAGATCGGGTGGGTCGAATCGACCACGCGCACGCCGTCGATGCCGTACTGGGCAGCGGTCGGCCAGTTGCTCACGGCGTCGTGGGGCTCGTTCATGATGTCGTAGCCATAGAGCGCCGCATGGGTGCCCCAGCGCTGGGCGACGCGGGTCATGAGATTCTGGAAGGCCTCGTAGGGGACTTCGCCCGCGCCGATGACCTTGCCCTGGTAGCGGGCGTAGTTGTGCAGATCGAGGATGACCTTGACGCCATACTTCTGGGCGTAGCCCAGGGTGCGATCGATCAGGCCGGCATAGGTGGGGTCGAGATTGACCCCCATGGACGGTTGCAGGCGCTCCCAGAGAATGGGAAAGCGCACCAGCTTCACGCCCTTGGAGCTCCACTGCTGGAAATGGCTCTCGGCCGGGAAGATGAAGTTGCGGTCGTTGACACCGGGCAGGATCTGGGCGGCGAAGGTGGCGCCGGAGAAGTTGAGACCGACCAGGTCAACGGCCTGGGCGGAGGTGGCAAGCGAAGCGGTGGCGAACAGGGCAGGCAAGAGCAGCGCCTGACGCGGCAGGCGGCGGGAGATGGAGCTAAGGATTGTCATGCAAAGGAACCAGATAGGCCGAGGTGCGCGATTCGATCCGTGCATCCCACCTCGGTACAGCAGGAAAACTGCCGGGGAAGATCGTTTCCCCAACACCTGCAAAGCCTAGTGCAAGCGCTAGACCAATAAGAACCCGTGCCATCACGAAGCAGGGGTAAACGCAGCGTTTTGCCAGACGTACGGTGCCGATGATGGCACTTTGTCTACCGTTCGTCGGTGACCGTCTGGTCACCCGAAAGACCTGTCCCAGCGATAAAGTCAGGTTTGTCCGCTTTCTGGCGGCTCAGGGCGTGCCGGCATAGCGACGGACCAGTTCCATGACCGGTTTGGGCCGGTCCAGGTCGTACATCAGCCCGAAGTGACGCTCATGGGCAACTGGATGGGTCGGCTCGTCGAGCAGCTCGTAGACGTTGATCTCGCGGACGATGTCGCGATAGCGCCCATTGAGCTCGGAGAGGATGTATTCGAGGCTGTCATAACAGCTGCGATCCCCCGGCCGGCCACCGTCGGTGGTGCCCTTGTAGATCTCCGCGCAATTGACCTCGTTGTAAAAGATCTGCGTCCGGTACTTTTCCGCCATGGCGCGCATCTGCCCCAGGTAGAGATCCATCCAGTGGCCGCGATCCTGGTAGTGCGGGTAGTAGTGAAAGCTGATGTAGTCGAAATCGAAGCCGGCCGCCTTGGCCTGATCGAGAAACCACATGGAGCCCAGGCGATCGCCCGGGCAACGCGCCTTGGGCCCGGTGTCGTAGGAATTGCAGGACATCACGTTGATGGTGGTCTTGAGGCCGGCGTCCAATTCGTCGGAGGCGCGGCGGATGCCACGGTAGATGTCCACCAGGCGACTGATGCGGATACCCGCGCCGACCCGCGAGTGATCCTGCTCGTTGCCGATCTCCCAGATCTTGATGTCCTTGGCATAGCGCTTGGCCAGGGCATAGGCCTGGGCCTGGGTCAGCTGCTGGGTGATCACCGGTCGCAGGGTGATGCGGTACTGGCGGGCCAGGGCCACCAGGCGATCCATGCGCGGCTGATCCAGCAACAGGAATTCGCCGGAGCGGTAGCTGCGCAGGTTGTAGCGGTCGAGTAGTTGCAGGCGCCTTTCCATCTGCGCATCGGGATAGGCGGCGTTGTTGTCGTGACCGACCACGCCCAGGGGGATGTAGGGCAGCTCGGGCAGGGCGACGGATTCGGCGGCGCGGACCGGGCCACCCAGGCACAGGGCGGCGACCAGGCCGAACCAGGGCAACATTCGAGGCATCAGGTGCATCCTTGCAGGTGGGCAGCAGAGCGGCGGAGCATGGCAAAGTGCCGACAGCCCCTCAATCATGGACGCCTCCAGGCTGCGATCCCCCGCACAACCAGGCGCGTTACAGTAGGTGTCCGCGCGCCTTGTCGAGGACCTGCCCATGACCGCTCCCCTGCTGCTGGCCCAGGCCTGCAACAATCGCTGGTCGAACCATCGCCTGCTGGCGGCCTGCGCCGGTTTGTCACCGGAAACCCTGCGGGCGCCCCAACCCGCCGCCTTCTTCGGCTCGCTCTGGGCCCTGCTCGGCCATCTGCTCGACGTGGATCGCTTCTATCTCGATGCCCTGCACGACCAGCCCCGGCCCTACCAGGACACGGACTGGCCCGACCTGGCGACGCTGCATGCAGCCCAGACCGCCAGCGACCAGCGCCTGATCGCGCTGTGCCGCGGCCTCGCTCCGCCGCAACTGAGCCAGCTCATCACCCTGCCCCGCGCCAGCGGCCCGGTCCGGGAAAGGCGACTGCGCACCCTGCAGCACCTCTTCGTACACCAGCTGCACCACCGCGGCCAGGCCCACGCCCTGCTCCTGGCCAGCGGCGTGGCGCCACCGCAACTGGACGAATTCTTTCTCGCCCAGGACGAACCACTACGCCGGGCGGAGTTGGCGGCGCTGGGGATCGATGAGGAGGCGTTGTGGGGGACTGCTTTGTAGAAGCAACTGTCTTTATCGCGGCCATGCCGGTGCGCCGTAGCGACCGCTCCTACAAAAGCATCACCCCTGTAGGAGCGGCCCATGGCCGCGATTCGCTGCTGAAATTCCTAGCGCGGCGGCCGATCGCAATCTGTCCAGGAGCGCTGGGGACAAACGCCCACTCGGACAGCCCCCTCTCCCTCCGGGAGAGGGTTGGGGTGAGGGCGCCCCCAGGCACCGGCTTCCACGTGGAAAAGGCTGCGCCGTTTTCCACCCTGCGACCGCCATAGCGCAAGCGCTTAGAAATTCGCCGGGGTGGTCGCGCTGATCAGCCGGGCGGGGGCTTCGAAGGGATTGCGGAAGCGGTGCGGGCGGCTGCTTTCGAAGTAGTAGCTGTCGCCGGGTTCGAGGATGTGCACCTCGCCGCCCACGGTCAGCTCCAGGCGGCCTTCCACCACCAGGCCGGCCTCCTCGCCATCATGGGCGTACATCTCTTCGCCGGTGTCGGCGCCGGGCGGATAGGTCTCGTCGAGAAAGGCCAGGGCGCGACTGGGATGGGCGCGGCCTACCAGGCGCATGCGCACGGTGTGGGCGCCGCTGGAGATGTCGATGAGCTCATTGGCGCGATAGACCACCTGGGTCGGCGTGTCCTGCTCCAGGTCCAGGGAAAAGAATTCCACCAGCGACATGGGAATGCCGGCCAGCACCTTTTTCAGCGAACTGATGGAGGGGCTGACGCTGTTCTTCTCGATCATCGAGATGGTGCTGTTGGTCACCCCGGCACGCTTGGCGAGTTCGCGCTGGGACAGGCCCTTGAGGGTACGGATGGTTTGCAGGCGGGCACCGACGTCCAAGGTGGAAAAGACTCCTCGAGCAGGCGGGTGAGACGTGGCCAGGCCACGCGCTGAGGGCGTGCCGTGGCACGGTGTTCAGCATCATGGCAACGCTGTTCGAGATTTACAACACTACGGCGGACGTGTGGCCCCCGGGCGGCACTCGCCTGGCGGCGGCAGCGGGCAAAGGCCCCGTCCAGGGCCTAGTCGCGATAGCTGCGCGCCACCCGCTTGAGGTTGCACAGCAACTGGTAGGGGATGGTGTCGCAGCGCTCGGCCAGGTCCGCCACCGACACCTGGCGGCCCCAGAATTCCACCTCGCTGCCCACCCCGGCCTGGGGATGATCGGTGAGGTCGACGGTGAGCATGTCCATGGATACCCGCCCGATCAGCTGGCCGGGACGCCCTTCGATGGCCACCGGGGTGCCATTGGGCGCATGGCGCGGATAGCCGTCGGCATAGCCCAGGGCGACCACCCCGACCCGGGTCGGCCCGGCGGTGACGTAGCGGGCGCCATAGCCCACCGGCTCGCCGGCCGGCAGTTCGCGCACGGCGATCACCCGCGAGGTCAGGGTCATCACCGGTTGCAGGCGTTCGGCGGCGGCCTGGGCCGTGGCGAAGGGCGAGACGCCATAGAGCATCAGCCCGGGGCGCACCCAGTCGCCGGCTGCCTGGGGCCAGCCTAGGGTCGCCGGCGAATTGCGCAGGCTGGTGGGACCGGGCAGGCCCTCGGTGGCCGCGCGGAAGATGGCGATCTGCGCCGCGGTGGCCGGGCTGTCCGGTTCGTCGGCGCGGGCGAAGTGGGTCAGCTTGACGATGCCGCTGACCTTGCCGCTGGCCAGCAGTCGCCGGTAGGCGGCGGCATAGTCCTGGGGAAAGAAGCCGACCCGGTGCATGCCCGAATCCAGCTTCAGCCAGACCTGCAGCGGTCGCGATAGGGCAGTCCGCTCCAGGGCCTCCAGTTGCCAGTCGGCGTGGATCACCGTCCAGAACTCGTGCTCGGCGATCAGCGGCAGCTCGTCGATGCCGAAGAAGCCTTCCAGCAAGAGGATGGGCGCGCGGATCCCGGCGGCGCGCAGTTCCAGGGCCTCCTCGATGCAGGCCACGGCGAAGCCGTCGGCCTCGCCCGCCAGGGCACTGGCCACCGCCACGGCGCCATGGCCATAGGCATCGGCCTTGATCACCGCCAGGGCGCGGGCGTCGGAGAGTTCAAGTGCCAGGCGATAGTTCTGGCGCAGGGCGGCGAGGTCGATGACGGCGCGGGCGGGACGCATGGGAGGTCTCGGCAGGGGAAGAGTGAGGGACAGGAGGGCTGGACAACGCCCTCACCCCGGCCCTCTCCCAGGGGGAGAGGGGGAATAGCGGTCTTACGCCTTGACGGCGGCGATGACGTTCATTTCCACCAGGATGTCCGGCTTGGCCAGCTTGGCCTCGACGGTGGTGCGACCCGGGGTGGCGCCCTGGGCGGCCCACTCGTCCCAGGCGCGATTCATGCCCTCGAAGTGCAGGGCGATGTCGCGCAGGAAGATGGTCACCACCAGGATGTGCTGCTTGTCGCTGCCGGCCTCGGCAAGAAATTTGTCGACGTTGGCCAGGGTCTCGCGGGTCTGCTGATAGATGTCGCCGGAAAAGTCGTCGGCCAGTTGGCCGGCCAGGTAGACGGTGCCGTTGTGGATATTGATTTCGCTGAGGCGGCGATCAGTGTGCAGACGCTGTACGGGCATTGCGCGGGGACTCCTGGGTGGCGGAATAACGGGAGATGTCGAGACCCTCGGCGCTGATCTGCGGCTGCTTGCGGGCGATCAGATCGGCCAGCAGGCGACCGGAGCCGCAGGCCATGGTCCAGCCCAGCGTCCCGTGCCCGGTATTGAGGAACAGGTTGCGATAGCGGGTGGCGCCGACGATGGGGGTCCCGTCCGGGGTGGCGGGTCGCAGACCGGTCCAGAAGCTGGCCCGGGCGAGGTCGCCACCGCGAGGATAGAGGTCACCGGTGATCATTTCCAGGGTCGCGCGGCGGCGCGGATCCAGGTTCAGGTCGAAGCCACATATCTCAGCCATGCCGCCGACGCGGATGCGATCGTCGAAGCGGGTGATGGCGACCTTGTAGGTCTCGTCAAGGATGGTCGAGGTCGGTGCCATGGCGGCATAGACGATGGGCACCGTCAGCGAATAGCCCTTGAGCGGATAGACCGGCGCGCGGATGCCCAGGGGTGCCAGCAATTGCGGCGAATAGCTGCCCAGGGCCAGGACGTAGTGGTCGGCGGTGAGCAGTTCGCCATCGACCCTGACGCCGTCGATGCGATCGCCATTGGCGCTGAGTTGCTGGATCTCGGCGCCGAAACGGAATTCCACGCCCAGGCGGCGGGCTTCCTCGGCCAGGCGATTGGTGAACAGGAAGCAGTCGCCGGTCTGGTCGTTGGGCAGGCGCAGGCCTCCGGCCAGCTTGTGCTTGACCGCCGCCAGCGCCGGTTCGACCCGGGCCACGCCGTCGCGGTCGAGCAATTCGAAGGGCACGCCGGAACGCTCCAGGACGGTGATGTCCTTGGCCGCGGCCTCCACCTGCTGCTGAGTGCGGAAGATCTGGGTGGTGCCCAGCTGGCGGCCTTCGTAGGCGATGCCGGTGTCTTGGCGCAACTCGTCGAGGCAGTCACGGCTGTATTCGGACAGCCGCACCATGCGCTCCTTGTTGACCGCATAGCGCGCCGCGGTGCAGTTGCGCAGCATCTGCGCCATCCACAGGTACTGGTTGCTGTCGCCGGTCAGGCGGATGGCCAGGGGCGCGTGCTTCTGGAACAGCCACTTCAGCGCCTTGAGCGGCACGCCGGGCGCGGCCCAGGGCGAGGCATAGCCAGGGGAGACCTGACCGGCGTTGGCATGGCTGGTCTCCAGGGCGGGACCGGCCTGGCGATCGACCACGACCACCTCGAAACCCTGACGGGCCAGATAGTAGGCGCTGGTCGTGCCGATGACGCCGCTCCCCAAAACCAGTACACGCATCGCTAGCTCCTGGCCGGTGAGAGGATTTCGCCGGCTTTCGTCGGAATGAAGGCAGATACGGCAAGTATAGAAAGCCGCTCGCAGTGCTAATCACTGAAGAATTGCCTATATTCGGAGTAATTTTCCGGTAAAGACCCCTTTGGCAGAGACCCCCGCGATGCGTACCCATCACCAGGCCAGACGCGAGCTGGACAAGATCGACCGCAACATCCTGCGCATCCTCCAGGACGATGGCCGCATCTCCTTCACCGAGCTGGGCGAACGGGTGGGGCTGTCCACCACGCCCTGCACCGAGCGCGTCCGCCGGCTGGAGCGCGAAGGCATCATCCAGGGCTACAACGCCCGCCTCAATCCGCAGCACCTCAAGGCCGGGCTGCTGGTGTTCGTCGAGCTGAGCCTGGACTACAAGTCCGGCGACACCTTCGAGGAATTCCGCCGCGCCGTGCTCAAGCTGCCCCAGGTGCTGGAATGCCACCTGGTCTCCGGCGAATTCGACTACCTGGTCAAGGCGCGCATCTCCGAGATGGCCTCCTACCGCAAGCTGCTGGGCGACATCCTGCTCAAGCTGCCCCATGTGCGCGAATCTAAGAGCTACATCGTGATGGAGGAGATCAAGGAGACCCTGAGCCTGCCGGTGCCGGACTGACGGCTGGCGAGCCCGGGGATCACCGTCTAGGCTGCGGGTTTTGCATCGACAGCCAAGGAGGCCGCCCATGGATCCCCACCAGCGTCAGTTCATCACCGCCGCCAATCGCCAAGCCTGGGAGGTGTCGGCGCCGCTGCATGCCCAGGGCGAGGACTGGCAGCGCCTGCTGGAACAGGCTCGCCAACCCGGCTTCTCGGTCCTCGATGCCTGCCTGACCGCCACCCTCACCGCACTGGACATCCGCGGCCTGAGTTGCGCCCAGGTCGGCTGCAACAACGCCCGCGAACTGCTTTCCCTGGCGGCCTTCGGCGCCCGGCCCGCCCTGGGCATCGACCAGTCGCCGGCCTTTCTCGCCCAGGGCGAGCAGCTGGCCAAAGCCGCGGGCCTGGCGCCGCGACTGGTGGCCGCCGACATCTATGCCCTGCCCGCCGGGCTCGGCCAGCACGACTTGGTGCTGATCACCATCGGCGTGCTGAACTGGATGCCGGACCTGCCGGCCTTCTTCGCCGCGGTGCAGAGCCTGCTGGCACCGGGCGGACGTCTGGTGATCTACGAGACCCATCCCTTCCTGGAAGTCTTCGAGCCCCATGCGGACCAGCCGCTGGTGCCGCGCTACAGCTACTTCCGCCGCGAGCCGCTGGTCAGCGCGGACCTCATCACCTACGACGGCCTGGATCACGGCCAGGGCGCGCCGAGCTACTGGCATATCCATACCCTGGGGGCCATCGTCACCGCCTGCCTGGACGCCGGCCTGAGCTTGCAACGGCTGGAAGAGCATCCGCACTCCAATCGCGAGGCCGACTATGACGGCTACATCGGCCAGACCGCCCAGTTGCCGATGAGCTTTACCCTGGTCGCCCAACGCCCGACGGCTTAGAACCTATTCAAAGTCAGCTGCGCGTCGGCCAAACCGCGTCGAACAGACTTTCGGAATGCTCATTTACTCTGTGTAAACTCCGCTTCCTCAAGTCTGTTCTCCTTGTCTGGCTCTAGCTCGCAAGACTTTGAACAGGCTCTCGTCCCTTTCGCCTGCTAAATCAGACGCCGCCTATGCAGCCCCACGCGCCTTCCTATTACGCCGCCACCGCCAATCTGGACCTGGACTTTCCGCCCCTGGAGGGCGAGGTCCAGGCGGATGTCTGCGTGGTCGGCGGGGGCTTTTCCGGGCTCAATACCGCCCTGGAGCTGGCCGAGCGGGGCGCCCGGGTGGTGCTGCTGGAAGCCCGCCGCATCGGCTGGGGCGCCAGCGGCCGCAACGGTGGTCAGCTGATCCGTGGCGTCGGCCATGACGTCGAGCAATTCGAGTCGGTCATAGGTGCCGAAGGGGTACGCGAACTCAAGCGGCTGGGCTTCGAGGCGGTGGATCGGGTACGCCAGCGCATCGCCCGCCACGGCATCGACTGCGCGCTCACCTGGGGCTTCGCCGACCTGGCCAACAAGCCGCGCCACTGGCGGCACCTGCAGGAAGAGCATGCCGCGCTGCAGGCGCTGGGTTACCCCCATCCGCTGCGACTGGTGCCCAAGGCCCGCCTGGCGGAGGTGGTGGGTTCCGAGCGCTACCAGGGTGCTCTGATCGACGAGGGCTCCGGCCACCTGCATCCGCTCAACCTGGCCCTTGGCGAAGCCGCCGCGGCGCGGGCGCTGGGCGTGCAGCTGCACGAAGACAGCCAGGTCACCCGCCTGGAATACGGCCCCCGGGTGCGCGTCCACACTGCCCGCGGCCGGGTCAGCGCCGACACCCTGGTGCTCTGCTGCAACGCCTATATCGACGACCTGCAACCCGACCTCGCCGCCCAGGTCCTGCCGGCCGGCAGCTATGTGATCGCCACCGAGCCGCTCTCCGCCGAGCGCGCCGCGCGGCTGCTGCCGGGCAATCGCGCGGTCTGCGACCAGAACGTGGCGGTGGACTACTTCCGCCTCTCCGCCGACCGCCGCCTGCTGTTCGGCGGCGCCTGCCACTATTCCGGGCGCGATCCCCGGGACATCGCCGGCTACATGAGGCCGAAGATGCTGGAGGTCTTCCCCGAACTGGTGGATGTGCGGGTGGACTACGCCTGGGGCGGCATGATCGGCATCGGCGCCAATCGCCTGCCGCAGATCGGTCGGCTGCGCGAGCACCCCAACGTCTTCCATGCCCAGGCCTATGCCGGTCATGGGGTCAACGCCACCCACCTGGCCGGTCACCTGCTGGCCGAGGCCATCCTGGCCCAGTCGGCCGGTTTCGACCTCTTCGCCCGGGTGCCCCATGCGCGCTTTCCCGGCGGTCGCCACCTGAGGTCGCCGCTGCTGGCCCTGGGCATGCTCTGGTATCGCCTCAAGGACAGCCTGTGATCCGCCTGCTCGTCCCCCTGCTGCTGGCGCTGCTAGCCGGCTGCGCCACGTCGATTCCGCGCCACGCCTCCCAGGTGCTGCCGGTCGCCGGCACCGCCCTGGACAGCCAGGTGCGCGCCGCCGGCGCCGCCCATCCGGGTCTGTCGGGACTGCGCCTGCTGGAAACCAGCACCGACGCCTTCACCGCCCGCGCCGAGCTGATCCGCAAGGCCCAGCGCAGCCTGGACATCCAGTACTACATCGTCCACGACGGCCTGACCACCCGACTGCTGGTCAACGAACTGCTCAAGGCGGCGGATCGCGGCGTACGCATCCGCTTCCTCATCGACGACACCAGCAGCGACGGCAACGACTACCAGATCGCCGTGCTGGCGGCCCATCCCAATGTGCAGATCCGCGTCTTCAATCCGCTGCACCTGGGTCGCAGCACCGGTCCGACCCGGGCCCTGGGCCGGCTGGTGGATCTCAACCACCAGCACCGCCGCATGCACAACAAGCTGTGGCTGGCCGACGACAGCGTGGCCATCGTCGGCGGACGCAACCTGGGCGACGAATACTTCGATGCCCGCCCGGAGATGAATTTCACCGATCTCGACCTGCTCGCCGCCGGTCCGGTGGCGCGCCAGCTGGGCACCAGCTTCGACCAGTACTGGAACAGTCCGCTGAGCCAGCCGGCCCGGCGACTGCGCTGGTTCGCCCCCTCACCCACCGCCCTGGTGCGGCTGCGCGCGCGGCTGCATCACTACCTCGACAGCGAACGCACCCGCGACCTGGCGCTGTACAACCGCCTGCGGCGCTACGCCACCGCGCCCCAGCTCGACGGCTGGCTGCAGGAGCTGACCTGGGCCCACGCCCAGGCGTTCTGGGATGCGCCGCGCAAGGTCTTGGCCGAGGACGAACCGGACTGGCAGCTGCTGCTCACCCATCAGCTGCAACCGACCCTGGACGGCGCCCAGCACGAACTGCTGCTGGTCTCTTCCTACTTCGTGCCGATGAATCAGGGGGTCGCCTACCTGGGCGGCCTGGCCGCCCGCGGCGTCGATGTGCGGGTGCTGACCAACGCCCTGGAAGCCACCGACGTGCCCGCCGTGCACGCCGGCTACGCGCCTTATCGCGCGGCGCTGCTGGCCCAGGGGGTCAGGCTCTATGAGTTGCGCGCCCGCCCGGACCAGAAGCGATCCGCGCTGCCCTACAGCTTTGGCGAATCCGAATCCAGTCTGCACAGCAAGGCCATGGCCATCGACGGACGCTGGTCCTTTATCGGCTCCTTCAACTTCGATCCGCGCTCGGTGCTGTGGAATACCGAGGTCGGCATCCTGGTGGACAGCCCGGTCCTCACCGGCCGCCTGCGCCAGCTGATGCTGCAGGGCATGGACCCGAGCGTCTCCTACGCCGTCAAGCGCGTCGAGGATCGCGGGCAGGTACGGCTGGAGTGGGTCAGCGAACGCGACGGCCAGCCGCGGGTGCTGCACCACGAACCCGGCAGCGCCTGGCGCCGCTTCAACGCCTGGGTGGTCAAGGCGGTGGGGTTGGAGCGGATGCTCTAGGCTTCGCCCTCACCCCAACCCTCTCCCGGGGGGAGAGGGGGTTAGCTCGCAGGTTGGGTTGAGACGGCTCCACCGTCGAAGCCCAGCAACCACCACCGTGCCAGTCCCGTTGGGCTTCGCTGGCGCTCCAGCCCAACCTGCGACTCCATCAATCTCCCTGCGAAAAATCCGGCAATTGCTCATTTTATGAGCAGTAGTCGACCAGGACTTCGGCTAAGGTCGACCGCATTCATCGGCCCCGCTCCGGCACCCGGCCGTCCTATGCATCGAGGATCTCACATGAGCGCTACCGCCCTGCGTCACGACTGGACTCTCGCCGAAGTCCGCGCCCTGTTCCAGCAGCCCTTCAACGACCTGCTGTTCCAGGCCCAGGGCGTGCATCGCCAGCACTTCGATCCCAATCGCGTGCAGGTCTCCACCCTGCTGTCGATCAAGACCGGCGCCTGCCCGGAAGACTGCAAGTACTGCCCCCAGTCCGGCCACTACAACACCGGCCTGGAAAAGGAAAAGCTGATGGAGGTGCAGAAGGTGCTGGAGGCGGCCGCCGAGGCCAAGGCCATCGGCTCCACCCGTTTCTGCATGGGCGCCGCCTGGAAGCATCCCTCCGCCAAGGACATGCCCTACGTGCTGCAGATGGTGCAGGGCGTGAAGGCCCTGGGCCTGGAGACCTGCATGACCCTCGGCCGCCTGGACCAGGAGCAGACCCGCGCCCTGGCCGACGCCGGCCTGGACTACTACAACCACAACCTGGACACCTCGCCGGAGTTCTACGGCAACATCATCACCACCCGCACCTACGGCGAGCGCCTGCAGACCCTGGCCTACGTTCGTGAAGCCGGGATGAAGATCTGCTCCGGCGGCATCCTCGGCATGGGCGAGTCGGTGGACGACCGTGCCGGCCTGCTGATCCAGCTGGCCAACCTGCCCGAGCACCCCGAGTCGGTGCCGATCAACATGCTGGTCAAGGTCCAGGGCACCCCGCTGGCCGAGGAAAAGGACGTCGATCCCTTCGACTTCATCCGCACCCTGGCGGTGGCGCGCATCCTCATGCCCAAGTCCCATGTGCGCCTGTCCGCCGGTCGCGAGCAGATGAACGAGCAGATGCAGTCCCTGGCCTTCCTGGCCGGCGCCAACTCCATCTTCTACGGCGAGAAGCTGCTGACCACCGGCAATCCCCAGGCCGACAAGGACATGCAGCTGTTCGCCCGCCTCGGCATCCAGCCCGAAGCCCGCGAAGAGCACGCCGACGAGGTGCACCAGGCCGCCATCGAGCAGGCCCTGGTGGAGCAGCGCAACGGCGAACTCTTCTACGACGCCGCCACCGCCTGACCCCTGCCGTTCCCCTCTCCCCCTGGGAGAGGGCCGGGGTGAGGGTAAACCACCGCCCAACCCGCGCTCCAGACCACCCCCTCTCCCCTCGCGAGAGGGCTGGGGTGAGGGGCCTTCCAACGCTACCGAGACTCCCCATGGCCTTCGACCTCGCCGCCCGCCTGGCCCAGCGTCACGCCGAGCACCTCTATCGGCGCCGCCCTTTGCTGGAAGCGCCCCAGGGGCCCGAGGTGGTGGTGGATGGCGAGTCCCTGCTGGCCTTCTGCAGCAACGACTACCTGGGCCTGGCCAATCATCCCCAGGTGATCGCCGCCCTGCGCGCGGGCGCCGAGCGCTGGGGCGTGGGCGGCGGCGCCTCGCACCTGGTGATCGGCCACAGCGGTCCGCATCACCAGGTCGAAGAAGCCCTGGCCGACCTCACCGGGCGGCCACGCGCCCTGCTGTTCTCCACCGGCTACATGGCCAACCTGGCAGCCATCACCGCCCTGGTCGGGCGTGGCGACACCGTGCTGGAAGACCGCCTCAACCATGCCTCCCTGCTCGACGCCGGTCTGCTCAGCGGCGCGCGCTTCGGCCGCTATCTGCACAACGATCCGGCCAGCCTGGCCACGCGCCTGGCCAAGGCCGAGGGCGACACCCTGGTGGTCACCGACGGCGTCTTCAGCATGGACGGCGATCTGGCCGCCCTGCCCGAGCTCTGCGAGGTCGCCCAGCGCCATGGCGCCTGGACCCTGGTGGACGATGCCCACGGCATCGGCACCCTGGGCGCCAGCGGCGGCGGCATCGTCGAGCACTTCGGCCTGGACCAGGGCCAGGTCCCGGTGCTGGTCGGCACCCTGGGCAAGGCCTGCGGCACCGCCGGGGCCTTTGTCGCCGGCAGCGAGGAACTGATCGAGACGCTGATCCAGTTCGCCCGCCCCTATATCTACACCACCAGCCAGCCGCCGGCGGTGGCCTGCGCCACCCTCGCCGCCCTGCAGCTCGT
This sequence comes from Pseudomonas oryzihabitans NBRC 102199, assembly GCF_000730625.1. GTDB lineage: Bacteria > Pseudomonadota > Gammaproteobacteria > Pseudomonadales > Pseudomonadaceae > Chryseomonas > Chryseomonas oryzihabitans. The sequence continues at coordinate 15,439 of NZ_BBIT01000005.1, forward strand.
CCGTGAGGAGGGCTGGCGCCGTGAGCTTCTGCACACTTTGATCCAGAGATTCCGCAGGGGCGCGACGGCCCTCGGCCTGGACCTTATGCTCAGCGCCACGCCGATCCAGCCGATCCTGGTCGGCGACAGCGCGCGCGCCCTCGCACTCTCCGCCGCCCTGCGCCGACGCGGGATCCTGGTCACCGCCATCCGACCGCCCACCGTACCGGCCGGCAGTGCCCGCCTGCGGGTGACCCTGACGGCGGCCCATCGCGAAGCGCACGTGGACCTCTTGCTCGACGCTCTGGCCCAGGCCATGGCCGAATTACCGCCTGACGCGGATAAGTGACCGACCAATGCGCGATACCCTGATCTTGCTGCCCGGCTGGGGCCTGGGCAGTGCTCCGCTGGAGCCCCTGCGTGACGAACTCGTCGAGCAGGCACCCTTTCTCGACGTGCTGATCGAGCCGCTGCCGGCCCTGGCCGACACCCAGGACTGGTTCACCGACCTGGAAGCCCGCATCGCCGAAGGCGGCTGGCTGGCCGGCTGGTCGCTGGGCGGCATGCTCGCCAGCGAATTCACCCTGCGCCGCCCCCAGGGCGTGCACGGTCTCATCACCCTGGCCAGCAATCCCTGCTTCGTCGCCCGCGCCGGCTGGCAGACCGCCATGGCGCGCAGCGTCTTCACCGACTTCTTCGAGGCCTGCTCGCTGGACGCCGAGCAGACCCTCAGGCGCTTCACCCTGCTGGTGGCCCAGGGCGCCCGCGACAGCCGCACCCTCGCCCGCCAGTTGCAGGTGACCCTGCCGGAGATCGAGCCCGAGGTGGTCATCGCCGGCCTGGAGTTGCTGGCACGCCTGGACACCCGCGCCGCCCTGCAGGCCTTCAGCGGTCCCCAGCTGCACCTGTTCGGCGCCCACGACGCCCTGGTGCCGGCCGCGGCGGCCCAGGCCCTGCGCGACGAGCTGCCCAATGCCCAGGTCGAGGTCCTGGAGCACGCCAGCCATGGCCTGCCCCTGGAACGCCCGGACGAGGTGGCCACCCGTATCCGTGAATTCATCTATGCAGGACGCGATGGCTGACGTATTGCCCGACAAGCGCCAGGTGGCGCTGTCCTTTTCCCGCGCCGCCGCGCAGTACGACGGCGCCGCCCTGCTGCAACGCCGGGTCGCCGATGGCCTGCTCGCCCGGCTACACGCTCTAGACAAGCAAGTCTGGCTTGACCCGCAACGCTGGCTGGACCTGGGCAGTGGCACCGGCTATTGCAGCCGCGCCCTGGCCCGCCGTTATCCGCAGGCCGAAGGCCTGGCCCTGGACCTGGCACCCGGCATGCTCCGCCACGCCCGCGCCCAGGGCGCCGGTGCCCGGCACTACCTCACCGCCGATGCCGAACGCCTGCCGCTGCGCGCGGAGAGCTGCGATCTCATCGTCTCCAGCCTGGCCCTGCAGTGGTGCCCGGATCTGCCCAGGGTGCTCGCCGAGGCGCGGCGCATCCTGCGCCCGGGTGGCGTGCTGGCCTTCAGCAGCCTGGTCGCCGGCACCCTCGACGAACTGCGCCAGAGCTGGGCCCGGGTGGACGACCAGGTGCACGTCAATCGCTTCCGCCCCCAGACGGCCTATGTCGCCGCCGCCCAGGCCAGCGGCCTGCAGCGGCTGACGCTGGAGGTCGCGCCCGAGCGGCTGCACTTCCCCGATCTGCGCGCCCTGACCCAGCACCTCAAGGCCATCGGCGCCCACAACCTCAACCAGGGACGTCCCCAGGGCCTCACCGGTCGCCAGCGCCTGGCCGCCTTCACCCAGGCCTACGAGAGCCTGCGCGAGCCCACCGGCCTGCCCGCCACCTACCAGGTGATCCACGTCCTGCTGCGCAAGGAATGACCCCCATGTCCGCCTACTTCGTCACCGGCACCGACACCGAGATCGGCAAGACCACCATCGCCGCCGGCCTGCTGCACCGGGCCCGGCTGCAGGGTCTCGCCACCGCCGGGGTCAAGCCGGTGGCCTCCGGCTGCGAACGGACCGCCGCGGGCCTGCGCAACGGCGACGCCCTGGCCCTGCTCGGCGAGACCTCGCTGCCGCTCGACTACACCGACATCAATCCCATCGCCCTGGAACCCGCCATCGCCCCGCATCTGGCAGCCCGCGAAGCCGGCATCGACCTCAGCGTCGCCGCCCTGGCCGCCCCGGTGCGGCGGATCCTGGCGCTGCAGGCCGACTTCACCCTGGTGGAAGGCGCCGGCGGCTGGCGCGTGCCCCTGGCCGGCCGGGAGTCCTTGTCCGATCTGGCCCGCGAGCTGGGTCTGCCGGTCGTCCTGGTGGTGGGCGTGCGCCTGGGCTGCATCAACCACGCCCTGCTCAGCGCCGAGGCCATCCTCGCCGACGGCCTGACCCTGGCCGGCTGGGTGGCCAACCTGGTGGCACCGGCCACCCTGCGCCTGGACGACAACCTGGCCACCCTGCACGAACGCCTGCCGGCGCCCTGCCTGGGCACGGTGCCGTACCTGGCCGCGGCCACGCCGGCGGCGGTCGCCGCGCACCTGCGCCTGCCCGGCTGATATCAGTCTTTCGGGCGATGGCCGGTGGGCCAGGCCGGCGGCAGACTGCCCTGTCTGCCGCTGCCGGATCGCCCGAGTGCCTACCTTCAAGTTCCTGACCTGCCTGGGCCTGCTCGGCCTGACCAGCACCACCTGGGCGCTGGACAACCAGACCCGCGTGGAGCAGCGCGGCGAGCGCCTCGGCGCCTTCCTGAGCCAGGCGCCGGATACCCGCCAGGGCACCCTGGAGGTCAGCCAGAGCGGTCGTGCCAGCCAGGCCTATCTCACCCAGAGCGTCTCCCAGGGCGACCGTACCCGCGTCGAGCAGGGCGGCGTGGGCAACTTCACCAATGTCACCCAGGCCGCCGGTGGTGCGCGCGAGGTCAGCATCGACCAGCGCGAAGCCAGCCAGAGCCACGCCTATGTCTACCAGGGCCATGGCCAGCGCAATACGGTGGAGATCGTCCAGCGCGGCCTGCTCGACGAAGCCCTGGTGCGCCAGGGCGGTGACGACCAGCGGCTGCGCATCGAGCAGGAGGGCGCGCGCAACGGGCTGAATCTGTTCCAGGACGGTCGCGACAGCGCGGCGCGACTCAGGCAGGTGGGCGAGGATCACGTCCAAGACGTGCTGAGCCTGGGCGCGCGCAACGAGGTCGAGCTGCTGCAGGGTGGCGCCGCCAACCGGGCGGTGGTCGAGCAGCGCGGCGACGACAACCGGGCCGGCGCTCGCCAGGGCGCGCGGCAGCAGGACGTCCAGCTGATCCAGATCGGCAACCGCAACCAGGCGGCGGTGCAGCAGAACGGCCTCGACGCCAGCCCCCAGCGCGTCAGCGCGCGGCAACTCGGCGACGACAATGCCGTCCAGGTGAATCTGACCGGCAATGGCAACCGCCTCGAGCTGCAACAGCAGGGCTATCGCAACAGCGCCGGCGTCCTGATCGGCGGTGAGGATTCGCGCCTGACCCTGACTACCCAGGGCAACGACAACGAGATCAGTGCGGTCTGGGTGGGCGACAACCTCGAGCTGAGCGTCGAGCAACTGGGTGATGGCCATCTGCTGCAGGCAGGACTGGCCAGCGATGCGCGCGTCAGCGTTAGCCAGCAGGGCGCCAGCCAGTACGCCTCCATCAGTCAGGTCGGTGCGGGCAACAGCCTCGACCTGCGCCAGAGCGGCCAGGGCAATCGGGCGACGATCCAGCAATAGCCGGACACAGGCGGTGACAGGGACTGCTGGTTCTTTGGCGTCAAAGCTGCTTCAATAGCCCTTTGACATCACCGTCGAGGACCCTGTCCATGAACGTGACTTCAAGCAATTCGCTCTATGCCGGGGTGCAGGCCTACCAGAACGGTAGCCGCACGGTCGAAAAGGCCGGTGCCGCCCTCGCCTCCCAAACGGCCCGCAACGTACAGGAAGCCCTGGCCGCGACCACCAACAGCCAGGCCGATCTGGCCAGCGAGCTGGTCAATCTGGATGTCGGCAAGTACCAGGCGCTGGCCGGTACCAAGGTCATGCAGGCCTCGCAGGAAACCCTGGGCCGGCTGCTCGATACCCGGGCCTGATCAGAAAGCTTTGAGCAAAAGGGGCGCCCTGAAAGGCGCCCCTTTTGCGTGCTAGCCCAGGCGGAAGCGGGTGGTGTTGGCCGTCAGGGTGCGACTGCCCGCCTCCAGACCTACCGCCGTGCTCTGCACCGTGCGCGCATTGCCGAGCAGATCGGCCGCGGCCCCATCGATCTGCTGGATATTGCCACTGACCTGGTCGGCGGTGACCGCCTGCTGTTCGGCGGCGGTGGCGATCTGCACCAGGGTGTCGGAGACGCCCTGCACCGACTCGGCGATCTCTTCCAGCCGCCGCCCCAGCCCGGTGATCGACTGGGCATCGCTGGCGGCCTGGCCGCAGGCCTCCTGCATCAGAGACACGGCCTGGGCCACGGTGCCGCTCAGGCTGCCAACGGTCCCGGCGATCTGCGCCGTGGAGGCCTGGGTGCGCTGCGACAGCGAACGTACCTCGTCGGCGACCACCGCGAAGCCCCTTCCCTGGTCACCGGCCCGGGCCGCCTCGATGGCGGCGTTGAGCGCCAGCAGGTTGGTCTGTTCGGCGATGCCGCGGATGACGTCCACCACCTGCTGGATCTGCCCGGCCTGGGCATTGACCTGGGCCATGGCCGCAGCTGTCTCGTCCAGGCGCTGGTTGAGGCGCTGGATGCTGGCGGTGGTCTGGCGACTGTCACTCTGGCTGGCCTCGGCGATGCCGCGCATCTGCTCGGCGCGCCCGGCGGCTTCTTCGCAACTCTGGGCCACGCCCTGGGCGGTGGCGGCCAGTTCGGTGGCGGCGGTGGCGATCTGGGTGATCTGCTGGCGCTGGGCTTCGACGGCGCCGAGCGCCGCCTCGGCCTGCTGACCCAGCTCCCCGGACGCCGTGCCCACCTGGCGACTCTCCTGCTCGACCGCCTGCAGACTGCCGCGCAGCTGCACCACGGCCAGGTCCAGGGCGCGGCCGATCTCGGCCAGTTCGTCCTGGCCAGTCACCTGGGCCGAACGGGTCAGGTCGCCGTCGCGCAGGCCTTCGGCCAGGGTGGTGATGCGCCGGGCGCTGCCACGAATGGCGGCCTGCATGCACAGCAGCAGGTAGCAGGTCACCACCAGCAGGAGACCGAAGCCGGCGGCGATGGCGGCAAAGCTGCGCACGGCATCGGCGCCATAGTATTGCAGCCGTTGGTCCAGGTTCTTCAGGGTCTGCTGGCGGAAGGTCTGCAGACCCTGCAGGACCCCGTCCAGGGTGGTTTCGAACTGCTCCGGCTTGAGCGTGATCTCGCCGCCGAACACTCCCTGATCGAGGGTCTTGAGACTGGCGTCCAGCTGGCTGCTGAGCTTCTGGTAATCATCCTTCCAGCCGGCCATGTCGGCGGGCAGCTTGTTGCCGAGCAGCACGGCGACCTTGGCCAGGCTCTCGCTGGAATCGCCGACGCGGGCGCGCAGGTCGCGCAACTGCAGGCGGCTCTGCAGGCTGAACTGGCCGGAGACCATACTGGCCTGACCAACGCTGGCCAGGCGGCCGAGGCGCTCGTACAACTCGACCGACTGGGTGGTGCCGATCTGCATCAGCAGGTAGGTTTCCATCCAGGGATCGAGGATGAGGCCGCTTTCCAGGGCGATCTCCTCGCGCAGCGCCTGCACGGCCCCCAGGGCGGCGGTGAATCTGTCGTAGCCATCCGGCCACCAGCCCAGGCTGCGCAGATCGCTGACCTCAAGCCCGGCGAGCGCCTGCTGCAGGGTCTTGAAGCGCGCCTGCACATCGGCGCTGGCCCCTTCGCTCTCCAGTTGCTGTCCGAGCTGGGCGAGCCGCTCGCGCCGACTGTCGTTGCGACTTTCCAGGGCGGCGATGGCGGCCTGCACGGCCGGCGTCTCCTGCCGACTGGTGTCGATCGCCTTCCAGCGCGCGGTCAGGTTGCGTCGGAGGGTGAGTTCTTCTTCCACGGCGTCGAGCCGTTGCAGCAGTCGCACGCCACTGCGCTCGCCACTGACAGTGGCCAGCTTGGCCTGGAAATCGGCGCCCAGCAGCCAGAGACTGACCGCCAGCGGCAGGATGAACAGCACCAGCAGCAGGGCGAACTTGCGGGCGAAGCCGAACTGGCTCAGCACGCGCATACCCGGTGACAACAAAACACTCATGTTCGACCACTCCTGTGCCAGCCACCGGCAAGCGTCGGCTATCCGTTGCGGATAGCTATAGGACGATTTGTCGGCAAACTAACGACTTTCTTGAAAGATAGGGCACAATCGCCGCCCTCCCGTATTCCCAGACCCGGTCCTGCACTCAGGCCCGGGCGTTGCCGTTAAAGGACCGTCCGCGTGGAACGCCTCAAAGCCAAGATTCGCAGCGAAGGCCAAGTACTCTCCGAGCAGGTGCTCAAGGTCGATGCCTTCCTCAACCACCAGATCGATCCGGCGCTGATGCGCGACATCGGTCAGGAGTTCGCCCGCCGCTTCGCCGACGCCGGCATCACCAAGATCGTGACCATCGAAGCCTCGGGGATCGCCCCGGCGGTGCTGACCGGACTGGAGCTGGGCGTGCCGGTGATCTTCGCCCGCAAGCACCAGTCGCTGACCCTGACCGACAACCTGCTGGTGGCCAGCGTCTATTCCTTTACCAAGCAGACGGAAAGTACGATCGCCGTTTCTACCATGCACCTTTCGTCCGACGATCGGGTGCTGATCATCGACGACTTCCTCGCCAACGGTAAGGCGGCCAAGGCGCTGATCTCCATCATCGGTCAGGCCGGGGCCCAGGTCGCAGGGCTAGGCATCGTCATCGAGAAGTCCTTCCAGGTCGGTCGCGCCGAACTCGACGCCCAGGGCTATCGCGTCGAATCCCTGGCCCGCGTCGCCTCCCTGGCCGACGGTCAGGTCACCTTCGCCGAGTAAGCCATGGCTCAGATACTGCGCATTCTCGGGGCCGATCTCGATCGCACCGAAACCTGGATCCGTTACGACAAGGCCATGTGCCTGGACTGCGTGTCCAGCTGCTGCACCCTGCCGGTGGAAGCCCGCCTGTCCGATCTGATCCGCATGGGCGTGGTGGACGAATTCGAGAAGGGCGAGCCGCTCAAGGACATCGCCAAGCGACTCAAGAAGGACGGCGTGGTCGAGCGCCTCAATGCCAAGACCGGGCTGTTCACCCTGGTGCGGCTGTCCAACAACGACTGCGTCTATCTGCATCCCAAGACGCGGCTGTGCACCATTTACGACCAGCGTCCGGAAACCTGCCGCAACCACCCAAGGGTCGGCCCGCGCCCGGGGTATTGCGCCTACAAGCCGCAGAAGCTGCGTTGAATCCCTGATCGCGGCCATGCCGGTGCGCCGTAGCGACCGCTCTGGCTTGGACTATCGCGGCCATGGGCCGCTCCTACAGAAGCCTCATCTCCTGTAGGAGCGGCCCATGGCCGCGATAAGACTTCCCGGCGGCCGAGCCTTTCAGGCGAGTCGCTCAGAAATCACCGCTCTCCATCGCCCTTTTCATATCCTCCCGCTCCTCCAGACATTCCGGGCCGGCCATGTCGAAGATCCGGCAGACCCAGGGCCGCACCTCGTAGATGCTGCAATTCATCTGCTCGCGATCCAGGGCGGCGCACCAGCCGTCGTCGAGGCGCTTCATGCGGGTACCGGTCCAGTCTTCCTCGATGTAGCGGGCGGGCACGCCGGCGTCGTCGAACAGCAGGACTTCCTGGCGGCAGCACCAGGCCTGACAGCTCTCGCAGGTCACGGTTGGGGTGGAAAGATCGTGCAGGGGGATGTCGCTCATGTGCGCAGTGTACCGCCCCCGACCGCCCAGCGGTTTCCGGCCGATGGCTGGAGCAGTTACCATGCGCGTCCCTGACGGTTGTAACCAGTTGTGACCATGCCCAAGCCCTCTTCTCGCGCAGGAGCCGCCATGACGGCCGCACCCCGCTATCGCTTCTATGTCGTGGTCGTCGTGCTGGTCCTGCTGACCTGCGTGGTCGCCGGCCGCATCACCTACCTCAAGCTGTTCGATGCCGCCTTCCTGGGTGACCAGGGCGATCGCCGCTCGGTGCGCCACATCGCCATTCCGGTGACCCGCGGCATGATCACCGACCGCAACGGCGCGCCCCTGGCGGTTTCCACCGAGGTGGTGACCATCTGGTGCAATCCGTCCGAGATGCAGGACAGCGCCGACCAGCTGGGGCGCCTGGCCCAGGCCATCCACAAACCGGAAGCCGAACTGCGCAACCTGATCCTCGGCCATCCGGAAAAGCACTTCCTCTACCTGGCGCGGGCCCTGTCGCCCATCGACGGCGAGAACATCATGGCCCTCGGCGTGCCCGGGGTGCGCCAGATCAAGGAGTACAAGCGCTACTACCCCAGCTCCGACCTGGTGGCCCAGGTGATCGGCATGGTCAACATCGACGGCCATGGCCAGGAGGGCCTGGAACTGGGCTTCGAAGACTGGCTGGCCGGTCGCGGCGGGGTGCGCGAGGTACTGATCAATCCGCGCGGCTCGGTGGTCAAGAACATCCGCGTGGTGCGCCAGCCGCAACCGAGCAAGGACGTGGCCCTGTCCATCGACCTGCGCCTGCAGTTCATCGCCTATCGCGCCCTGCAGACGGCGGTGGAGAAGTTCGGCGCCCAGTCCGGGTCGGCCGTGCTGGTCAATCCCAAGACCGGCCAGATCCTGGCGATGACCAACTTCCCCTCCTACAACCCCAACAACCGCGCCACCCTGCAGATCCCCAACATGCGCAACCGCACCCTGACCGACGCCTTCGAGCCCGGCTCGGTGATCAAGCCGTTCAGCATGTCGGTGGCCCTGGCCTCGGGCAAGTTCAACGAGAACAGCACCGTGGACGTAGCGCCGGGCTGGATGACCATCGACGGTCACACCATCCACGACGTGGCCAAGCGCGGCGTGCTGACCATGACCGGGGTGCTGCTCAACTCGTCCAACATCGGCATGAGCAAGGTGGCCCTGCAGATCGGCCCGCTGCCCATCTACGAACAGCTCAGCCGGGTCGGTTTCGGCAATCCCATGGCGCTGGGCTTTCCCGGCGAGAACGCCGGCTACCTGCCCGGCCACACCAAGTGGTCGCAGATCGCCACGGCCAGTATGTCCTTTGGCTACAGCCTGGCGGTCAACGTCGCCGAATTGGCCCAGGCCTATTCGGTGATCGCCAACGACGGCCTGCTGACCCCCCTGACCCTGCTTAAGGACCAGAAGCAGCAGAGCGTCCAGGCCATGGACCCAACCATCGCCCGGCGCCTGCGCGCCATGCTCAACCACGTGGTGGAAGACGAAGGCGGCGTGATCCGCGCCCGGGTGCCCGGCTATCACGTGGCTGGCAAGTCGGGGACCGCGCGCAAGGCCGGCTCCGGCAGCTACACCGAGCACGCCTATCGCTCGCTGTTCGTCGGCATGGCGCCGGCGGCCGATCCCAAGCTGGTGCTGGCGGTGATGCTGGATACCCCGACCAAGGAAGGCTACTTCGGTGGCCTGGTCTCGGCGCCGACCTTCAGCGAGATCATGTCCGGCGCCCTGCGCGCCCTGGCCGTGCCGCCGGACAACCTGCCCGACACCAATACCGCCCAGCAGGCCAAGACCGAACCGCATTCCCACGGTTGAGCGGCTGACGGAAACGAAAAAGGGCGACCCCAGGGTCGCCCTTTTTCTATGCCGCGTCCGCTCTCAGCGGTGCAGCACGTACTGACCGGTAAAGCGCACCCCGTCCTCGCCACTCTCGCTGACGATGCGCGACTGCAGGGTGATACGCGCACGACCGCGGCGGCGGAAGGTGGTCTCGAAGCGTTCCCAGGCGCGCGCCTCGGGCGGCTCGCCATAGGCAAGGGCATCGGTGGTGATGGGTCGCGGATAGCTGATCTGGCCTTCCTGGATGAGGATATGGCCTTCCTCGATGCCGGCTTCGCGCAGGCGCAGGTACAGCCAGCCCCAGCCGGCCAGCACGGCCACGCAATAGAGGCTGCCGCCGAACATGGTGCTGGCGTGGTTGATGTTGGCGTCCAGCGGGGCATGCAGCTGCAGGCGCTGCTCGCTCCAGTCGCGGACTTCCAGGCCCAGGGCCTTGGTGATGGGAATATCGTGGTGCAACAGGGATTCGAGATGACGGCAGTCGCGGCTCATGCCGGGGTCCTTACAGACAGAATTTCACTATCAGGAGCAGACGCAAGCCATGACCCATGGGTCACGTCCTGGCGCCATTGTGCACCAAGGAAGGCCGCTCCGGGGAAATGGCCGCTGGCAGGCGGAAGCGGAAGCGGGCGCCGCCCAGACTCGATTCGTCGATGGTCAGGCTGCTGCGATAGCCTTCGAGGATGTCCTGCACCACGGCCAGGCCGATGCCCTGCCCGGGGTGCCGGCTGTCCATGCGCATGCCGCGGCGCAGCACGCTCTCGCGGCGCTCGGCGGGAATCCCCGGGCCGTCGTCCTCGATGTCGAGGATCCAGTGCTCGGTGTGCCGGCGGGCACTGACCCGCACCTGGGTCAGGCAGAGCCGATAGGCGTTTTCCAGCAGGTTGCCGAACACCTCCAGCATGGCGGCTTCCTCGGCCTGCACCCGCAGATTCGGCGGCAGGTCCATGTCCGCCTGGACGCGTTTCTCGGCATAGACCTTGTCCAGGGTGCTGAACAGCGACTCCAGCAGCGGCGCCAGTTCCAGCGGCCGGCTGAGCACCGCGCCGCCCTGGCGCGTGGCCCGCTGCAGCTGGTACATCACCTGCTGGTTCATGCGCTCGATCTGGGTCTGCAGGGTGCCGACCTCCTGGTCCAGCTGCGGCCGGCGGCGCAATTCCTCGGTCACTCCCTGCAGCACCGCCAGCGGCGTCTTGAGGCTGTGGGCGAGATCGCCGAGGGTATCGCGATAGCGCTCGCGCTGCAGCCGTTCATGATCGAGCAGGCGGTTGAGCGAGCGGATCAGCCGGCTGATCTCGCTGGGCACGTTGTTTTCGTCGAGCAGCTCGCGCTGATCGGTCTCCACCGCATCGAGTTGCTGGCTGAGGCGGCGCAGCGGACGCAGGCTCCACTGCATGACCAGCGCCAGCAGCAGCAGCAGGGCGCCCAGCACCCCCACCAGCCAGAGGATCACCTGATGCAGGAAGGTGGCGCGCAGCCGCTCGTATTCCTCGGCCGGCTGCATGGTGACCACGCTGAAGCCCGCCACCGGCGGATTGCCCAGCAGCACCTCGCGATCGAAGACGAAGAAGCCCTGCCCCTGGTCGTCGGTGGCCTTGACCAGCTTGACCCCGCCGCCGTCGAAGGTCGGCTTGTAGTTGGGCCGCTCCTTGATCGCCGAGCGCGAGCGCCAGAGCAGGCGGCCGTTCTGGTCGTAGACATAGCCGAGGATCGGCGAGCCGGGTCGGTCGAAAACCTCTTCGGCGATCATCTCCGGCATCGCCAGCCGGCCGTCGATGGCGCGCGCCGCACCGATCAGGGTGTTGGCGTTGGCCTCCAGCCGCGCGGCGACGAAGTTTTCCACCGTGCGGTCGAAGGCGTTGCGGATCGCCGGCACGATCAGCGCCAGGCAGACGCTGACCAGCAGGGCCGCGCTGAGCAGCAGCCGCACGCGAAAGGAACGGATCACTGGCAGCGCTCGGTGAACAGGTAGCCGCGGCCCCGGACCGTTTCGATGGGTTGCATCTGGCAGCTGGCCTCCAGCTTGCGCCGCAGGCGGCCCACCAGCACCTCGATGACGTTGCTGTCGTGCTCGCCGTCATCGTCGTAGAGCTGCTCCATGAGCCGCTCCTTGGTGATCACCTGCTGGTGGTTGCGCATCAGGTATTCCAGCAGGCGGTATTCGTAGGCGGTCAGCTGCAGCGGCTGCTCTTCGTTGAAGGCCTGCTGGCGGCCCAGGTCGAGCTTGAGCGAACCGGCGCGGATGCTCGGCTGGACGAAACCCGCCGAACGGCGCAACAGCACGTTGAGACGCGCCTCCAGCTCTTCGAACTGGAAAGGCTTGACCACATAGTCGTCCGCCCCGGCGCCGAGCCCCTCGACCTTGTCCTGCCAGCTGCCGCGGGCGGTGAGGATGAGGATCGGCAGGGTAGCGCCCTGGTTGCGCAGCTGGCGGATCAGATCGAGACCGCTCATGCCGGGCAGGCCCAGGTCGATGATGGCGAGATCGTGATGGAATTCGCGGGCGCTGTAGAGCGCTTCTTCCGCATCGGCCACGGCATTGACGACATGACCGGCTTCACCCAGACGCACCTTGAGGTGGTGGCGCAGCAGGTTTTCGTCTTCGACGACGAGGATCTTCATGCAGACTCCTGAACAGCTAACGAGACGTTCTCTGGCCGCGACTGCGCCTGTCGCGTGCTTCGCGCAGCGGCGCCCTGGTGCCGATTATGGCGCCTGGAGCCGGCCGGCGGCGAGAGCGGGAAGGGAATGGCTGGGATCACTGACTTTGTTCCGGGCAAAAAAAACCTCTCCAGTTGGAGAGGTAAGGAGCACTTCATGGGGATCGGAAACTGCCGTTGGGGGACGGCTCCGTCGCGAGACGGCTACAGGGGACCAGAGCTGACTTGGTGACCCTGTAGTGGAGTTACAAGGATGAACATCGCCAGGTCGGGTCGAAGTGTCCGGACGATCTGCCGTAGCGGGAGCTGCGCTAGGGTGAACATATCCGGGCGACCTCGGCGTTGCTGATCTGACAGTTGCAGATTAGGCCAATGGCCCTGAACGCTGCCTGAACTCGTCCTGAACGCTAGCTGAACGGCCGCGAAGTGGCCCGAGAGCGACGGACGGTGGCCTCGGCCGATCCGCCGCCGGACGAGGCCTCAGGGCAGCTTGCCCAGGCACCCGCCCAGGGTGTCGGCCACGTTCTGCAGCAGCTGGGCATAGCTGCCGGCGTTGGCCGGGATGCGGGCGCCGAGGGGATCGAGTTCCACCAGGGTCACCGGCAGGCCGCTGCTCAGGGTAGTGGCGATCTTTGGCTGCAGCGGCGGCTCGGTGAAGACGCAGGTCGGCCCGGCGGCCTTGAGTTCGTCGCGCATGGCGGCCACGTGGCGGGCGCCGGGCTGGACGTCGGCGCCCAGGGCGAAGACGCCGCGATGGCTCAGGCCATAGGCTTCCTCGAAGTAGTCGAAGGCTTCGTGGAAGACGAAATAGGGCTTGCCGGCCAGCGGCGCCAGCTGGGTGCGCAGGGCCTGGTCCTTGGCGGCCAGTCCGCTTTCGAAGGCCTTGAGGTTGCTCGCATAGCGACTGGCGTTGGCCGGATCGGCCTGGCTCAGGTCGGCGGCCACGCGGGCGGCGATCACCCGGGCGTTGGCCGGGCTCAGCCAGAGGTGGGCATCCAGGCTGCCCGGACGATGATCGTGGTCGTGGGCGTATTCGGGCTCGCCGCCCTGCTCCTCGCCGTGCTCGTGCTCGTGCTCGTGCTCGTGCTCGTCGCCGTGATCGTCGTCATGGGCGTCCGCATGCTCGGCACCGAAGCGGCGCAGGTGCAAGCCAGGCAGCTCCTGGACGGCCAGGCTGGGGCCCTGGCGCTCCTTGAGCACCGCCGGCAGGAAGGCCTCCAGATCCGGGCCGATCCAGTAGACCAGCCGGGCCTCGCGCACCTGGCGCAGGTCCGAGGGCCGCAGGGCGTAGTGGTGCGGCGAGGCACCCGGCGGCAGCAGCACGGCGGGCTGGCCGGCGCCGTCCTGGATGGCGGCGGCGATCAGTTGCAGGGGTTTGATGCTGGTGAGCACCTTCACCTCGGCCTGGGCGGGCAGCAGGGTGCAGGCGAGCAGCAGGGAGGCGACGAGGGGTAGGAGGCGCGGCACGTGAAAATCCCGATTCTTAAGAGAGGTGCAATATAATAACGTCCTGGCTCCCAAGGTACTGTTTCATGACCGACGCCCCCCTGGCCTTTCGGCCCCACGATCATTCGCGCTGCGTCGCCCACGCGCTGGCCGAGGCCGACGCCCTCTGCAGCCGCGCCGGCGTGCGCCTCACCGAGCTGCGCAAGCGGGTGCTGGAGCTGGTCTGGCAAAGCCACAAGCCGCTCGGCGCCTACGACATCCTGGCCGTGCTCAGCGAGCAGGACGGCCGCCGCGCTGCCCCGCCCACCGTCTACCGGGCGCTGGATTTCCTGGTCGAGAACGGCCTGGTGCACCGCATCGCCTCCCTCAACGCCTTCGTCGGTTGCAACCATCCCGGCGAGGCCCACCAGGGCCAGTTCCTGATCTGCCGCAGCTGCCAGGTGAGCATCGAGCTGGAACAGCCGGCCGTGCACCAGGCGATCCTCGACGGCGCCAGCGCCGTGGGCTTCCAGGTCGAAGGCCAGACCGTGGAAGTGGTCGGTCAGTGCGCCGCCTGCCGGAAGCAGGCATGAGCGAGGCGCTGATCCGGCTGCAGGAGGTCGGCGTGACCTTTGCCGGCCAGCCGGTGCTCGAGCAGGTCAGCCTGACCCTGGATCCCGGCCGCATCGTCACCCTCATCGGCCCCAATGGCGCCGGCAAGACCACCCTGGTGCGCAGCGTGCTCGGGCTGCTGACGCCCGATCGCGGCAGCGTCTGGCGTCGCCCGCGGCTGCGCATCGGCTACATGCCGCAGAAGCTGCAGGTGGATGCCACCCTGCCGCTGTCGGTGCTGCGCTTCCTGCGCCTGGTGCCGGGCGTGAATCGCGCCAGTGCCCTGGCCGCCCTCGGCGAAGTGGGCGCCGAAGGCGTCATCGACAGCCCTCTGCAGAGTATTTCCGGCGGCGAGTTGCAGCGGGTGCTGCTGGCCCGCGCCCTGCTCCGTCAGCCCGAGCTGCTGGTGCTCGACGAACCCGTGCAAGGCGTCGACATCAATGGCCAGAGCGAGCTGTACCGGCTGATCGGCCAGTTGCGCGAGCGCCATGGCTGCGGCGTGCTGATGGTGTCCCACGACCTGCACCTGGTGATGGGCGCCACCGACCAGGTGATCTGCCTGAATCGGCACATCTGCTGCTCGGGCCATCCCGAGCAGGTCAGCGGCGATCCAGCCTATCAGGCGCTGTTCGGCCAGAGCGCGCGCAACCTGGCGGTCTATCACCACCACCACGATCACGCCCACGACCTGCATGGCGGCGTGGTCAAGACCCCGCATGTCCATGGAGCCCACTGCAAGCATGGCTGATTTTCTGCTGTATGCCCTGCTCGCCGGTCTCGCCCTCGCCCTCGTCGCCGGTCCCCTCGGCTCCTTCGTGGTCTGGCGGCGCATGGCCTATTTCGGCGATACCCTGTCCCATGCCGCCCTGCTCGGAGTCGCCGTGGGCTTCTTGCTGGATGTCAGCCCGACCCTGACCGTCACCGTCGGCTGCCTGGCCCTCGCCGTGGTGCTGGTGGTGCTGCAGCGTCGTCGGGGGCTGGCCGCCGACACCCTGCTCGGCATCCTCGCCCACAGCACCCTGTCACTGGGGCTGGTGGCGCTGTCGTTCATGCACGAGGTGCGCATCGACCTGATGAGCTACCTGTTCGGCGATCTGCTGGCGGTGGGTCCCGGCGATCTGCGCTGGATCCTTGGCGGCAGCGCCCTGGTGCTGGTCGCCCTGGCCTGCCTGTGGCGGCCGCTGCTGGCCATCACCGTGCACGAGGAACTGGCCCAGGTCGAAGGCCTGCCGGTGACCTGGATCCGCCTGGCGCTGATGCTGCTGGTGGCCATCGTCATCGCCGTGGCCATGAAGATCGTCGGGGTGCTGCTGATCACCTCGCTGCTGATCATTCCCGCCGCCACCGCCCAGCGTCACGCCCGCAGCCCCGAGCAGATGGCCTGTGGCGCCAGCCTGCTGGGCATGGCCGCGGTGTGCCTGGGGCTGACGCTGTCCTGGTACCAGGACACCCCGGCCGGCCCCTCGGTGGTGGTGGCCGCCGCCGGGATGTTCCTGCTGGGCTATCTGCTGCCCCGCCGCGCCTAGGCGCTCTAGCGCGGCGCCTGCCAGACCGCCTGGCTGACGTCCACCGCCCGGGGGATCAGCCCCTGGCCCTTGAAGATGTCGGCGGTCTGCTGCTGGGTGGCGATGATCGCCGGCGTCAGCGCCGTCGCACCATAACCGGTACGCGCCTGCCAGGTGGCGATCACCGCTTCCGGCAGTCCGATCTGCTCGGCCAGGATGCGTGTCACCTCCGGCTTGTGGGTATTGGCCCAGGCACCAGCCTTGGCCAGTTCCGCCAGCAGCAGGCGGATCGCCTCGGGATGGGCGTCGGCGAAGCGGCGGGAGCCCTCATAGAAGCTGTTGGCGTGCAGCAGTCCTTTGTAGTCGGCGAGCACGCGCACCGGCTGGCTCTGCTGGATGGCCGCAAGATAGGGGTCCCAGACCACCCAGGCGTCCACCGACCCATTGACGAAGGCGGCGCGGGCATCCGCGGGCGGCAGATACACCGGCTGGATGTCCTTGAAGCTCAGCCCGGCTTTTTCCAGGGCGGCGACCAGCAGGAAGTTGGCGCTCGATCCCTTCTGCACCGCCACCTTCCTGCCCCTGAGGCCGGCGACGTCGCGGATCGGCGAGGCGGTTGGCACCAGGATGGCCTCCACCGCCTCGCTGGCCGGTTCGGCGCCCAGGTAGACCAGGTCGATCCCGGCCGCCTGGGCGAAGATCGGCGGTGGCGAGCCGGTATAGCCGACGTCGATGCTGCCGGCATTGAGCGCCTCCAGCAGTTGCGGCCCGGCCTGGAATTCGCGCCAGCTCACCTGGTAGCCCTGGGCGCCCAGGGCCTGCTCCAGGGTACCCTGGGCCTTGAGCACGGCCAGCAGACCTCCGCCTTTCTGATAGCCGATGCGCAGCGCCTGGTCGGCGGCCTGGACCGGGGCGAGCATCCCGAGCGCCAGCAACAGAACGGCGCCCCGCGCCAGCCAGCGTCGAAGAGAGGAGCGAAACATGGCGACCTTCCTTATATTCCATTTGGAAAGGTCAGCCTGGCCTATCTAGACCCGAATGTTTAATACATTTCTCTGCTAAGGCTATGCCCGGCCAGGCAGCGAGGGCCAGCCAAGGTCCGATTGACGCTGGCCCCAGGATCGCGCCACCCTGCGCCAGCGGCGACCACCGGGGTCGCCGACCCTATCGGAGCCTGCCATGCCTTTTCTGATCGAGACCTTCGACAAGCCGGACAGCCTGGCCCTGCGCCAGCAGCATCGCCCGGCCCACCTGGACTTCCTGCGCGAGAACGCCGCCGCGCTGCTGGCCTGCGGCGCCAAGCTCAGCGACGACGGCGAGACCGCCACCGGCAGCGTCTACATCGTCGATGTGGAAACCCGAGCCGAAGCCGAAGCCTTCATCGCCCGCGATCCCTTCACCAGTGCCGGACTGCCGGGCGAGGTGCGCATCACCCGCTGGCGAAAGGCGATTCTGGACGGCAAGGCGTTCGTCTAGGTGCTCTCCAGGGCGGCCTGACCGGCCGCCTCCGCCCTACCGCGAATTGGCTTAAGAATCCCTTAAACCTGGCAAAATGCCACCTTAATCAACGCCGTTCGCAGCCGTTGCAAGTTCACACTTCTAGGAATCGCTTCACAGAAAAGTGATGCAGCGCAAGAAAAGCCCGAGTTTTCCCGGCGCTACCGCAAGGAAGCTAACGAACTAGCCTAAGCTCACCGGGCTCAGATGATCTGATGCGCCGACATCCTTTCCCACTCCTGTGGAAACGCTGTCTCGCTTAGCTAGTACAGAGGACTCAGCATGACCAAGACCACGCCTGAAAAGGATCTGCGCATCGAGACGATTCGCGGACTGGCGCTGTTTCTGATGGTAGCGGGCCATGTCATCGGCAGTTCGTCGACCCTGGGCATGAAGGTGCCCGACGACTCCGTGCTGCGCTATCTCTACGACTCTCTCGTCTATGTCCGGATGCCGCTGTTCACCGCCATCTCCGGCTACGTCTATGCCTTGCGCCCGGTGAATACCGGCAGCGACCTGTCGCGCTTCTACCAGGGCAAGTTCAAACGCATCGGGATTCCCCTGCTGGTGGTGTCGACGCTGTTCTTCGCCCTGCAGATGGCCGTGCCCAACACCAACTACAAGCCGCAGCTGACCGACATCTTCAGCATTTACTTCTTCAGCTATGCGCACTTCTGGTTCCTGCAGTCGATCTTCTGCATCTTCGTGGTGATCGCCCTGCTGGAGAAGGCCGGCCTGCTGCTGACCTTGCGCAACTTCGGCCTGGTGTTCGCCGTGGCCCTGGCGGCGTCCTTCGCCTGGGAGAGCTTCCCGGACCTGTTCAGCCTCTACAAGGCGGTGCAGCTGTTCCCCTTCTTCCTCCTGGGCTTAGGTCTCTACCGCTTCGGCGCGCAACTCATCACCCAGCGCAACGTCACCACCATGGCCGTGGCCCTGGCGATCCTGGTGATCATCGACCAGGCGTATCTGTTCGAACTGGTGGATCTCGACGAGACCGACATGGCCGTGGTCGGCACCGCCCTGGGCCTGGCCGCCATCAGCCTGCTGATCGCCCGCCGCTTCTACTTCAAGCCGCTGGCCTGGCTGGGTTATTTCTCCTTCGAGATCTACCTGTTCCACGTCTTCGGCACCGCCGGTGCCCGCATCGTGCTGAACAAGCTGCAGGTTCACGACGTCTGGGTGGTCTTTACCGTCAGCATGGTCATGGGCCTGTTCCTGCCGGTGGCGCTCAAGCTGGTGCTGGAACGGATCAGTCCGCTGCACTTCCTCAGCGTGGCCTTCTTTGGCGCCAAGACCCGGGTCAACCGGGCCACGCCGCCGCTGCAGAAGAAAGCCACCGCCTAGGCGCCCGGCTCGGACGACCCGCCATAAAAAACCCACGCCTTGGCGTGGGTTTTTCATTATCTGGCGGATCAGTCGACGCTGAGCACGACCCGACCCCGGGTGGGGCACTGCTCCATGCAGCGGTGGGCCTCGACGAATTGCTCGAAGGGAAAGACCTGCTTGATCTGCGCCTTGAGCAGGCGATCGCGGGTCAGCTGGTCGATGTGCTGCAGGGCCTCGCGCACCGCGGCGCAATCCGCCTCCAGACCCATCTCCGGCTGGCCGGTGAAGTCCTGGACGCAGTGGATGTACAGCTTGAATTTCTTCTTGAAGGCCGCGCAGGCCGGCAGCGGGGTCTGGTTGCCGCCATTGAGGCCGTAGAGCAACAGCCGCCCGCGGGGCGCCATGGCCTCGCCGAGCAGCGCCAGTTGCGGACCGCCCAGAGCATCCAGGGCCACGTGCACGCCGACACCGTCGGTGATGCTGGCGATGCGGCTGACCAGATCCTCTTCCTCGGCGGCGATGACCCTTTCCGCGCCCAGTTCGCGCAGGTAGTCACGGTCGCCGGCGTCATGGGTGCTGGCGATGACCCGAGCACCCAGGGCCTTGGCCAGCTGGATGGAGGCTGGACCGCAGCAGCGACTGGCATCGGTGATCAGCACCCATTCGCCCGGTTGCAGGCGAGCCTGGTGCATCAGCGCGGTATAGACGGTGAGCAGCGGGTTGTAGTGCACCGCGGCTTCCACCGGGGTGAGCACGTCCGGGTAGCGCACCAGCGAGGTGGCCGGATAGACCAGGTCATCGCCATAGGCCGGATAGCGATTGATGTCGTGACCCAGGAAGCTGGCCACGCGATCGCCCACCGCCAGGTCGGCCACGCCTTCGCCCAGGGCGGTGACCACGCCGGCCAGCTCGCAGCCGAGACCGGCCGGCGGCACGGCCTGCTCGGGGGCCAGATTCTGCCGCCAGAGCACGTCGTACCAGCTCACGCCAATGGCCTGGACCCGCACCAGCACCTCGCCTGGCCCCGCCATGGGCGTGGGCCGGTCGATGCAGGCGAGCACCTCCGGCGGGCCGAATTCGGTGAACTGGATCAGGCGGGACATGGCATTACCTCGCGTTGATGCCAACCCCGGGACGTGTGCCGAGGCGGACTGCTATGACTAGGACTCTAACCAGCCTTCCCTTAGGATTCTATGCATCCCCATCGATAATGGACATCGGGGGTATCGATCCACTCCCTGCCGGGGCCCGAATGAACCGTACCGATCTGCGTCGCGTCGACCTCAACCTGCTCATCGTGTTCGAGACCCTGATGCTCGAGCGCAGCGTCACCCGTGCCGCGGAAAAGCTGTTTCTCGGCCAGCCGGCGATCAGCGCGGCCCTGGCACGGCTGCGCACCCTGTTCGACGATCCGCTGTTCGTCCGCACCGGGCGCAGCATGGAGCCCACGCCGCGGGCCCAGGAGATCGCCGCCCTGCTGTCGCCGGCACTGGACCAGATCTCCAGCGCGGTGAGCCGGACCCAGAGTTTCGAGCCGGCCAGCGCCGACCGGGTCTTTCGCGTCGGCCTCTCCGACGACGTCGAATTCGCCCTGCTGCCACCGCTGCTCAGGCGCATCCGCATCGAGGCGCCGGGCACCACCCTGGTGGTGCGCCGGATGAACTACCTGACCGCCGCCGGCATGCTGGCCTCCGGCGAGATCACCGTGGCGGTGGGCTATACCGAGGAGCTGCCGGCCAACGCCAAGCGCCGACCGGTGCGCCGCTTCGGCTTCAAGGTGCTGCGCGCAGACAGCAAACCCGGTCGCCTGACCCTGGACGAATACTGCGCGCGGCCCCATGCCCTGGTGTCCTATGCCGGCGATCTCACCGGCTATATCGACGAACTCCTCGACAAGCTCGGCCGCCAGCGCCGGGTGGTGCTGGCGGTACCCCAGTTCAACGGCCTGGGGTCGCTGCTGGCGGAAACCGATCTGCTGGTGATGGTGCCGGACTACACCGCGCGCCTGCTGGCCAGCACCGGTGGCCTGAGGTACGAAGACCCGCCAGAAGAGCTGCGCGACGGCAGCCATGAATTGCCCATGGCCTGGAGCGGCGCCCAGGATCACGACCCCGGCGAGCGCTGGCTGAGGTCGCGCATCCAGATGTTCATTGGCGATCCGGACAGTCTTTAACGCTTGCCCGTGTCGGGCTCCTGATCGCCGCGAGGCGTCCGACGCTCAGGGATGACGGCGCCCTCGGTACCGTCCGCACCCTTGGCGCCGGGAACGCCGCCAGGTCCGGCGGCACCGCCCTGGCCCCCGCTGCCGCCCTTGCCCGGTAGCGCGCCGCTACCGCCTGCGCCACCCGCACCGCCGGCTCCTCCGTTGCCGGCCAGGAGCAGGTATTCGGAATGGGCGGGCACAGGCGTCGGCAAGAACGGCTGGGCGACCGTTGCCGCGCTGGCCAGCAGCGCGGTGATCAGTACCAAGGTGTGGCGGGATAGCGACATCGTCATCCTCCTGCAGCGGGGGTCTCGACCGGAGCCTGGCGACCACCGCGGCGCGCTTGGGCAAGGACAGGGTCTGCAGCCAGCCACTCTAGCCCAGGGCGGACGCCGAGCTGAAGGGCTCTAGATCGCCGCTCTACGCTCAGCGCCATCACCGCCAGCGATACCTACAGCAAAACCATCACCGTCATCGATAAATAAGTTCGAGCCCTTCAATTCGTCGCCGTCCCTGCCCGGCGGCAGACTCGCCTCCCTGACCTCTTTCCACCTCGGGCGGACTCGAACATGGATCTCTTCGCGAAAACCCTCGGCCCCCTGGCCCTGACCTCCACGCTGTTCCTTGCCGCCTGCGGCGATTCCCATCCCCAGGCCAGCGCGGCACCGCCTGCGCCCAAGGTGAGCGCCGCCGAGGTGCTGCGCCAGCCGGTGGTGGAATGGGACGAGGTGACCGGCCGCCTGGAAGCGCCCGAGTCCGTGGTGGTGCGTCCCCGCGTCTCCGGCTATGTCGACCGCGTGCTCTTCCACGAGGGTGCCCGGGTCAAGCGCGGCGACCTGCTGCTGCAGATCGATCCGCGCCCCTTCCAGGCCGAGGTCAAGCGCCTCGAAGCCGAGCTGCAACAGGCCCGCGCCAACGCCAGTCGCACCGCCGACGAAGCCGCCCGTGGCGAACGCCTGCGCAGCAGCAACGCCATCTCCGCGGAAATCGTCGAGGCCCGCCGCAGCGCCGCCCAGGAAGCCAAGGCCAGCGTCGCTGCCGCCCAGGCGCAACTGGACGCCGCGCGCCTGAATCTGGGCTTCACCGAGGTCCGCGCCGCCATCGACGGGCGTGTCGGCCGTGCCGAGGTCACCGCCGGCAACCTGGTCAACGCCGGAGACACCCGCCTCACCACCCTGGTCTCCACCGACAAGGTCTATGCCTATTTCGACGCCGACGAGCGCGTCTTCCTCAAGCAGCAGGCCCTCGCCCGCCAGGGTCAGCGCGGCGCGGCCAGCCCGGTCTACCTGGCGCTGTCCAACGAAGACGACTTCTCCCACGAAGGCCACATGGACTTCATGGACAACCAGCTCGATCCGCGCACCGGCACCATCCACGGTCGCGCCGTGTTCGACAACGCCGACGGCCGCTTCACCCCGGGGCTCTATGCCCGGCTACGGCTGGTGGGCAGCGGCACCTACGAAGGCACCCTGATCCAGGACGCCGCCGTGGGCACCGACCTGGGCAAGAAATTCGTGCTGGTGGTGGACGGCCAGAGCAAGACGGCCTATCGCAACGTCGACCTGGGTCCGCGCCTGGAAGGCCTGCGCATCGTGCGCAAGGGCCTGGAAGCCGGCGATCGCATCGTGGTCAATGGCCTGCAGCGGGTGCGTCCGGGCATGACCGTCGACGCCCAGTCGGTGCCCATGGCCGATGCCACCACTCTGGCCGCCCTCAAGCGCCAGCGCGACGCCGTCCTCGCCAGCCTGCCGGCGCCCACCCAGCCGCTCAAGGTGGGTAGTCGCTAACCGACGCCGTATCCCGCTTCCCAGATCCGATCGACAACGCGACCTCAGAGGTCGCTCCTGCCTCCACCGGGAGGCGGGAGCGACCCCGTGTGGCTGCGTTCTGTACGCCTCCTTGCCAGGACATTTCCGATGAACTTCTCCCAGTTCTTCATCCGCCGGCCGATCTTCGCCGCCGTGCTCTCGCTGATCATCCTGATCGGCGGGGCCATCTCGCTGTTCCAGTTGCCGATCAGCGAATACCCCGAGGTCGTCCCGCCCACCGTGGTGGTGCGCGCCACCTTCCCCGGCGCCAACCCCAAGGTGATCGGCGAGACCGTCGCCGCGCCCCTGGAGCAGGCCATGAACGGCGTGGAGCACATGCTCTACCTGTCGTCCCAGTCCACCGCCGACGGCAAGCTGACCCTGACCATCACCTTCGCCCTGGGGACCAATCTGGATACCGCCCAGGTGCAGGTGCAGAATCGCGTCACCCGCACCCTGCCCAAGCTGCCGGAAGAGGTGCAGCGCCTCGGCGTGACCGCCGACAAGGCTTCGCCGGACCTGGCGATGGTGGTGCACCTGACCTCGCCGGATCAGCGCTACGACATGCTCTATCTGTCCAACTACGCCCTGATCAACGTCAAGGACGAGCTGGCGCGGCTGGACGGCGTGGGCGACGTCCAGCTGTTCGGCATGGGCGACTATTCCCTGCGCGTCTGGCTCGATCCGGACAAGGTGGCCTCGCGCGGCCTGACCGCCAGCGACGTGGTCACCGCCATCCGCGAGCAGAATCGCCAGGTCGCCGCCGGTGCCCTCGGCGCGCCGCCGGCCCCGGGCAGCACCAGCTTCCAGCTGGCCATCAACACCCAGGGCCGCCTGGTGGACGAGGAAGAATTCGCCAACATCATCGTGCGCGCCGGCAGCGACGGCCAGATCACCCGGCTGCGCGACATCGCCCGCATCGAACTGGGGTCCAACCAGTACGCCTTGAGGTCCCTGCTGAACAACCAGCCGGCGGTGGCCATCCCGATCTTCCAGCGCCCCGGCAGCAACGCCATCGACCTGTCCAACCAGGTGCGCGCCAAGATGGCCGAGCTCAAGCAGAGCTTCCCCCAGGGCATGGACTACGAGATCGTCTACGACCCGACCATCTTCGTACGCGGCTCCATCGAAGCCGTGGTGCACACCCTGTTCGAAGCCATCATCCTGGTGGTGCTGGTGGTGATCCTGTTCCTGCAGACCTGGCGCGCCTCCATCATTCCCTTGGCGGCGGTGCCGGTGTCGCTGATCGGCACCTTCGCGGTGATGCACGCCTTCGGCTTCTCGCTCAATGCGCTGTCCTTGTTCGGCCTGGTGCTGGCCATCGGCATCGTGGTGGACGACGCCATCGTGGTGGTGGAAAACGTCGAGCGCAACATCGGCCTCGGCCTCGATCCGGTGGCCGCCACCCGCCGTGCCATGGGCGAGGTGACCGGGCCCATCATCGCCACCGCCCTGGTGCTCTGCGCGGTGTTCGTGCCGACCGCCTTCATCTCCGGTCTCACCGGGCAGTTCTATCGCCAGTTCGCCCTGACCATCGCCATCTCCACGGTGATCTCGGCCTTCAATTCCCTGACCCTGTCGCCGGCCCTGGCCGCGGTGCTGCTCAAGGGTCACGACGCACCCAAGGACCGTTTCTCGCGACTGCTCGACCGGCTGTTCGGCGGCTGGCTGTTCGCCCCCTTCAACCGCTTCTTCGAGAAAGCCAGCCACGGCTACGTCGGCGCCGTGCGCCGGGTACTGCGCGGCGGCTCCATCGTGCTGGTGCTCTATGTGGTGCTGCTCGGCCTGACCGGCCTGGGCCTGGTGAAGACGCCGACCGGCTTCGTGCCGCCCCAGGACAAGCAGTACCTGGTGGCCTTCGCCCAGTTGCCCGATGCCGCCACCCTGGATCGCAGCGAAGAGGTCATCCGCCGCATGTCGGCCATCGCCCTCAAGCATCCGGGCGTGGAAAGCACCGTGGCCTTCCCCGGCCTGTCCATCAACGGCTTCACCAACAGCCCCAACAGCGGCATCGTCTTCGTGACCCTGAAGCCCTTCGAGGAGCGCCGTGATCCCTCGTTGTCCGCCGGTGCCATCGCCGCCCAGCTGAACGGCGAATTCGCCGCCATCCAGGAATCCATCATCGCCATCTTCCCGCCGCCGCCGGTGCAGGGACTGGGCAGCATCGGCGGCTTCCGCCTGCAGGTGGAGGACCGCGGCAACCTGGGTTACGAAGAACTCTACGCCCAGACCCAGAGCGTGCTGGCCAAAGCCCGGCAGCTGCCGGAACTGGCGCCGGAGTCGCTGTTCACCAGCTACCAGGTCAACGTGCCGCAGATCGATGCCCACATCGACCGCGAGAAGGCCAAGACCCACGGGGTGCCCATCGACGCCATCTTCGACACCCTGCAGGCCTACCTGGGCTCGGTCTACGCCAACGACTTCAACCGCTTCGGCCGTACCTTCCAGGTCAACGTCCAGGCCGACCAGCGCTTCCGCCTGGAACCCGAGCAGATCGGCCAGCTCAAGGTGCGCAACGACCGCGGCGAGATGGTGCCCCTGTCCACCTTCGTCAAGGTCAGCGACACCGCCGGTCCCGACCGGGTGATGCACTACAACGGCTTCCTCACCGCCGAGATCAACGGCGCGCCGGCGCCGGGCTACAGCTCCGGCCAGGCCCAGGCGGCCATCGAGGGGCTGCTCAAGCAGGAATTGCCCAACGGCATGACCTTCGAATGGACCGAGCTGACCTACCAGCAGATCCTCTCCGGCAATACCGCCCTGCTGGTGTTCCCGCTCTGCGTGCTGCTGGCCTTCCTGGTGCTGGCCGCCCAGTACGAGAGCTGGAGCCTGCCGCTGGCGGTGATCCTGATCGTGCCCATGACCCTGCTCTCGGCCATCACCGGGGTGATCCTGGCCGGCAGCGACAACAACATCTTCACCCAGATCGGCCTGATCGTGCTGGTGGGCCTGGCGTGCAAGAACGCCATCCTCATCGTCGAGTTCGCCAAGGACCAGCAGGCCACCGGCAAGGACCGCGTCGCCGCGGTGCTGGAGGCCTGCCGCCTGCGCCTGCGGCCCATCCTGATGACCAGCTTCGCCTTCATCATGGGTGTGGTACCCCTGGTGACCTCCACCGGCGCCGGCGCCGAGATGCGCCACGCCATGGGCGTCGCGGTGTTTTCCGGGATGCTCGGGGTGACCTTCTTCGGTCTGCTGCTCACGCCGCTCTTCTATGTGCTGGTACGCGCCTTCGTGGAGCGTCGCCAGGCTCGCTCCGCCGTTGCCCAGGAGGCCCAGGCATGAAGGCTTTCGCTCCCCTGCTGCTGGCGCTGGCGGTCTCCGCCTGCGCCGTCGGCCCGCACTACCAGGCGCCTGAGCAGGCACCCGTCCAGCTCAAGGCCAGCCAGCAGCCCAGCGCCTACGACCAGGGCCGCTTCGAGGCGCTCTGGTGGCGCCAGTTCGAGGACCCGACCCTCAACGCCCTGGTGGCCAGCAGCCTGGACGGCAACCGCGAATTGCGCGCCGCCTTCGCCCGGCTGCGCGCCGCCCGCGCCCTGCGCGACGACGACGCCAACGACCTCTATCCGACGATCACCAGCCGTGCCAGCAGCCAGCTCGGCAAGGCCCAGCAACCCGGTTTCACCGAGGAACGGGTCAACAGCGACCGCTACGACCTGGGTCTGGACATGGCCTGGGAGCTGGACCTGTTCGGTCGGGTCCGCCATGCCCTGGAAGCCAGCGATGCCCGCGCCGAGGCCGCGGCGTCGGATCTCGCCGCGCTGCAGGTCAGCCTGATCGCCGAGCTGGTGGATGCCTATGGCGATCTGCGCGGCGCCCAGCTGCGCGAACGCATCGCCCGCGACAACCTCGGCAACCAGCGCGAAGCGCGCCGCCTGACCGTGACCCTGAGGGACGAAGGCATGGGCAGTGACCTGGACGTGCAGCGCAGCGAAGCGCGGCTGGCGGCCACCGAAGCCAGCCTGCCGGAATTCCAGGCCCAGGCCACGCGCGCGCGCAATCGCATCGCCACCCTGCTCGGCCAGCGCCCGGATGCCCTCAGCGTGGATCTCTCACCCAAGGCCCTGCCGGCCATCGCCAAGCGCCTGCCCATCGGCGATCCCGGCGAATTGCTGCGCCGCCGGCCGGACGTGGCCGCCGCCGAACGCCGGCTGGCCGCCGCCACCGCCGACGTGGGCGTGGCCACCGCCGATCTCTTCCCGCGGGTCAGCCTCTCGGGCTTTCTCGGCTTCACCGCCGGGCGCGGTTCGCAGATCGGCAGCAGCGCCGCCCGTGCCTGGGGACTCGGCCCGAGCATCACCTGGCCGGCCTTCGACCTGGGCAGCGTCCGCGCCCGCTTGCGCGGCGCCCGCGCCGGCTCCGAAGAAGCCCTGGCCAACTACGAGCAGCAGGTGCTGACCGCCCTGGAAGAGAGCGCCAACGCCTTCAGCGACTACGGCCGTCGCCAGGAGCGCCTGCAGGCGCTGATCCGCCAGTCGGTGGCCAGCCGCGCCGCCGCCGACCAGGCCGAGATCCGCTACCGCGAAGGGGGCACCGACTTCCTGGTGCTGCTCGACGCCCAGCGCGAACGCCTGGCCGCCGAGGACCAGCAGGCCCAGGGCGAGATCGAGCTCTATCGCGGCATCGTCGCCCTCTACAAGGCCCTGGGTGGCGGCTGGGACGTGCAACCCGCGCGTCTCGCCCAGGGCAACGCTTCCCCCGCGCCGGCGCTCTGACGCCGGCGCTTACCCCCCGGCACGCGTGTTCCCCTGCTCCTTTGGCGTGTCGGTTTTTTTCTTCCCCCCGCCCCGCTGCGACGCCCCTGGCACCGCAGCGGGGCACCCCCTGCCCGGCGACGCGAGCAAAAGCCCGTTGCAGAGGTCTCAAAGAGGTCCGGGCCCCGGCCAGCCGGTGCCTGCCCCCCAGGCTGGACGCCTTGCGGCTGTTTCCTAATATTTTGTAAGGGAGACAGGCCTAGGAATCTGTGGTCTCTCTTTTATTATCACCTTAGGTTATTAAACCGCCGGTTCTTGTACGAAACTCAGAGATCGCTTCGCGCGCCCCTTGCCGTCCCGGCAAGCGTCTCGGCGCGGGGATCGAATGCCGCTCGAGGCCTCTAGGGAGCCCCATCTACCAACCGCCGTGAGGCGGCTCAGCTAAAGGATGTAGGCATGGTATTGGCGCTGATCATCGCGTTGCCCTTCCTGGGAACACTGCTGTCGCTGGCGACCGATCGCTTCGGCCGGCGCGCCTGCGCCCTGGGCACCGCCGTGGCCCCCGCCCTGGCCCTGGCCCTGCTGGCCACGCAACTGCCCGCGGTTCTCGACGGCAGTGTGCTGTTGCACCGGGTCGACTGGCTGCCGGCGCTGGGGCTGAATCTCAGCCTGCGCCTGGACGGCCTGGGGCTGATGTTCGCCCTGATGATCCTGGTCATCGGCCTGCTGGTGATCCTCTATGCCACCTACTACCTGAGCAAGGACGAGCCGGTCGGGCGCTTCTTCGCCTACCTGCTGCTGTTCATGGGCGCCATGTTGGGCGTGGTGCTGGCGGAAAACCTGCTGCTGCTGATGGTGTTCTGGGAGCTGACCAGCCTGTCGTCCTTCCTGCTGATCGGCTTCTGGAGCCACAGCAGGGAAGCCCGCCAGGGTGCACGCATGGCGCTGACCGTCACCGGCGGCGGCGGCCTGGCCCTGCTCGCCGGCATCCTGTTGCTCGGCCATATCGTCGGCAGCTTCGAGCTGAGCGACGTCCTCGCCGCCGGCCCGCTGATCACCGGCCATGCGCTCTATCCACTGGCGCTGATCCTGGTGCTGCTGGGCGTCTTCACCAAGTCCGCGCAATTCCCCTTCCACTTCTGGCTGCCCCAGGCCATGGCCGCGCCGACGCCGGTCTCGGCCTATCTGCACTCGGCGACCATGGTCAAGGCCGGGGTCTTCCTGCTGGCGCGCCTCTATCCGGCGCTGGCCGATTCCGAGTGGTGGTTCTACATCGTCACCCTCACCGGCCTCACCACCCTGGTGGTGGGCGCCATCCTGGCGCTGTTCCAGCACGACCTCAAAGGCCTGCTGGCCTACTCCACCATCAGCCACCTGGGGCTGATCACCCTGCTGTTCGGCCTCGATACCCAGCTGTCCACCGTGGCGGCGGTGTTTCACATCCTCAACCACGCCACCTTCAAGGCCTCGCTGTTCATGGCCGCCGGCATCATCGACCACGAGACCGGCAGCCGCGACATGCGCCGCCTGGCCGGCCTCTGGCGCTACATGCCGCACACCGCGGTGCTGGCCATGGTCGCCGCCGCGGCCATGGGCGGGGTACCCCTGCTCAACGGCTTCCTGAGCAAGGAGATGTTCTTCAACGAGACCCTCAACCACGGCCTGTTCGGCAGTTTCAGCTGGATCGTACCGGCGGTGGCGGTGCTCTACGGGGTCTTCTCGGTGGCCTATTCACTGCGTTTCATCCATGACGTCTTCTTCAACGGCGAGCCACGCGACCTGCCCCACTATCCGCCCCACGAACCGCCGCGCTACATGAAGATCCCGGTGGAGATCCTGGTGCTGCTCTGCCTGCTGGTGGGCGTGGTGCCCGGCTACACCGTGGCGCCGCTGCTGGCCGCCGGCGCCAGCGCCGCCCTCGGCGGCAGCCTACCTGACTACAGCCTGGCCATCTGGCACGGCTTCAACACCGCCCTGGTGATGAGCATCCTGGCCATGGTCGGCGGGGTGCTGGTCTATGCCTTCCGTCAGCCGCTGTTCCGCTGGCAGGAAGGCCTGCCCGACGTCGATGCGCGGCTGGTCTTCGAACAGGGCCTGAATCGGCTGATCGGCTTCGCCCAGCGCCTCACCGGGCGCCTGGAGAGCGGCTCGCTGCAGGGTTATATCGCCCTGATGCTGACGGCCACCCTGGTGCTGCTGGTGGCGGCGCTGTCCGGCCTGGACAGCCTCCACGGCCCGGTCGCCCTGTCGCCCTTCGATCCGCTCACCGCCCTGGGCCTGGGCATCCTCATGCTGACCGCGGTGCTGACGGTGTTCTTCCACCGCAACCGCCTCAAGGCGCTGATGACCCTGAGCACCGTGGGCCTGATCGTGTCCCTGCTGTTCGCCCGCTATTCGGCGCCGGACCTGGCGCTGACCCAGCTGTCGGTGGAGGTGGTGACCATCATCCTGCTGGTGCTGGCGCTGTTCTTCATGCCCGATCGCACTCCCATCGAATCCAGCAGCCTGCGCGGCCTGCGCGATGTGCTGCTGGCCGGCGGCCTGGGGCTGCTGGTGGCGCTGCTGGCCTATGCCGTGCTGACCCGCCCCTATGAGGGCATCGGCGACTTCTTCCTGGCCAATTCGGTGTCCGGGGGCGGCGGCTACAACGTGGTCAACGTCATCCTGGTGGACTTCCGCGGCTTCGACACCCTCGGCGAGATCACCGTGCTGGCCATCGCCGCGGCGGGCGTCTACGGCCTGCTCAAGCACCTGCACCTGCCGCATCCGCTGGTCGATCCCAAGGGCACGCCCTGGTCCCGCGACAGCCACCCGATGATCCTCAACAACGTGGCGCGGGTGCTCTTGCCGCTGGCGCTGCTGGTGTCGGCCTTCATCTTCGTGCGCGGCCACAACCTGCCCGGTGGCGGCTTCATCGCCGGTCTGATCACCGCCATCGCCCTGATCCTGCAGTACGTGGCCCACGGCGTGACCTGGACCCAGCGGCGCCTGCCGATCAGCTACCACGCGCTCTGCGGCCTCGGGGTACTGATCGCCGCGCTCACCGGGCTGGGCTCGCTGGCGTTCGGCCGGCCCTTCCTGACCACCGCCTTCGACTACTTCGCCATCCCCCTGATCGGCAAGACCGAACTGGCCACCGCGCTGATCTTCGATCTCGGGGTCTACCTCGCCGTCGTCGGCGCCACCCTCCTGATCCTCTCCAACCTGGGCCACGTCAGCCGGGACGAGAAGGACACGGACGGCTCCAGCCAGGAGGTGCTCTAGCATGGAAATCCTGTTCTGCACGGCCCTCGGGGTGCTCACCGCCAGCGGCGTCTACCTGCTGCTGCGGGCGCGTCTCTATCCAGTGGTGCTCGGCCTCACCCTGCTCTCCTATGCGGTCAATCTCTTCCTGTTCGCCATGGGTCGCCTGCGCACCGGCGTGCCGGCGGTGATCGGCCAGGCCGCCGAGCAGGCCGACCCGGTGCCCCAGGCGCTGGTGCTCACCGCCATCGTCATCGGCTTCGCCATGACCGCCTTCGTGGTCGCCCTGTCGCTGCGCGCCCTGGGCGAGTTGCGCACCGACCACGTGGATGGCGAGGAGCCGCGCCGATGAAGCACCTGATCATCCTGCCGATCCTCGTGCCGCTGTTCATGGGTGCCTTCCTGCTCATGCGGCCGCGGCTGTCCGCCCGTACCGCGCGCGGGCTGTCGCTGCTCGCCACCGCGACCCTGCTGCCGCTGGCGCTGCTGCTCCTGCAGCGGGCCAACGGCGGCCAGCTGGAGGTCTATGCCCTGGGCGACTGGCCGGCGCCCTTCGGCATCGTCCTGCTGCTGGATCGCCTGGCCGCGCTGATGCTGGCGACCGTGGCGGTACTGGCCGCCGGCGCGGCGCTCTACGCCTGCCGCGGCGACGACAACCGCGGTCCGGATTTCCACGCGCTGTTCCAATTCCAGCTGCTGGGCATCAACGGCGCCTTTCTCACCGGCGACCTGTTCAACCTCTTCGTCTTCTTCGAGATCCTGCTGATCGCCTCCTATGCCCTGCTGGTGCACGGCGCGGGACCGGCCCGAGTGCGCGCCGGCCTGCACTATGTGGTGCTCAACCTCGTGGGCTCGGCGCTGTTCCTGATCGGCATCGGCCTGCTCTATGGCCTGCTCGGCACCCTGAACATGGCCGATCTGGGCCTGAGGGTGGCCAACGCCGATCCCGCGCAGGCACCGCTGCTGGCCGCCGCCGGCTTCCTGCTGCTGGTGGTGTTCGGCCTCAAGGGCGCCCTGCTGCCGCTGTATTTCTGGCTGCCCAGTGCCTATTCGGCGGCCAGTGCGCCGGTCGCCGCCCTGTTCGCCATCATGACCAAGGTCGGGCTCTACGCCATCGTCCGGGTCTTTCTGCTGGTGTTCGGCGCCGCCGCCGGTCCCCTCGCCCACTACGTGCTGCCCTGGCTCTGGCCGCTGGCGGCGGTCACCCTGGCCGCCGGGGTGTTCGGCGCCCTGGCGGCCCATCACCTCAAGACCCTGCTCGGCTATCTGGTGGTCATCTCGGTGGGGATGCTGCTGACCGGCGTGGCCCTGGGCAGTGTCGCCGGACTCGCCGCCAGCCTCTTCTATCTGGTGCACAGCACCTGGATCGCCGGCGCCCTGTTCCTGCTGGCGGATCTCATCGCCCAGCAGCGCGGTGCCCAGGGCGATACCCTCGGCAGCGGTCCGCCGCTGGCGCACCCCCGACTGCTCGGCGGGCTGTTCTTTCTGGGCGCGATCTCCGTCGCCGGGCTGCCACCCTTCCCCGGCTTTCTTGGCAAGGTGATGCTGCTGCAGGCCACCGGCACCGCCTGGCCGGCGCTGATCATCTGGCCGGTGGTGCTGCTCGGCGGACTGGGCATGATCATCGCCCTGTCCCGCGCCGGGACCACGCTGTTCTGGCGCGGCCGAGGCGCGGCCTTGGACGTCCGCCTCGATCCCATCCAGCTCACCGCCACCCTCGGCCTGCTGCTGGGTAGCCCGCTGCTGATGGCGCTGGCGGCGCCGCTGCATGGCTACGCCCTGGAGACCGCTCGGCAACTGCTGGACGTCGCACCCTACTTCGATATCGTCCGGGGAGTTGGCCCATGAAGCGCTGGCTACCGCACCCACTGCTCACCGTCCTGCTGACCCTGACCTGGCTGCTGCTCAACAACAGCCTGAGCCTGGGCCAGTTGCTGCTGGGCCTGCTGCTCGGCTGGGGCATCCCGCTGCTCTGCCAGGATTTCCTGCTGCACGCCCCCCGCTTGCGCCGCCCCTTGCTCCTGCTGCGCTACATGCTGGTGGTGCTGTACGACATCATCGTCGCCAACCTGCACGTCGCACGGCTGGTGCTGGGGCGGACCGAGGCGCTTAAGCCCGCCTTCATCGAGGTCCCCATCGACATCGAGGACGAATTCCTGCTCACCCTGCTCGCCTGCGTGGTGTCCCTCACCCCCGGCACCGTGTCGTCAGGCCTCAGCGGCGATCGCAAGACCCTGCTGCTGCACGGTCTGGATGTCGCCGACAAGGACGAGGTGATCCGCCAGGTCAAGACGCGCTATGAGGCCCCACTCAAGGAGATCTTCGAATGCTCACCTACGTGACCCTGCTGTGCATGGGGATGATGGGCGTGGCCGCCGTGCTCAACGTCTATCGCCTGGTGAAGGGACCGGACATCCCGGATCGGGTGCTGGCCCTGGACACCCTCTATATCAACGTCCTGGCGATCATCATCCTGTTCGGCATCTGGCTGGCCACCGACGTCTTCTTCGAGGCCTCGCTGCTCATTGCCGTGACCGGCTTCGTCGGCACCGTGGCGCTGGGCAAGCACATGCTGCATGGCGAAATCATCGATTAACGGAGCGCTATCCCATGCCCTTCTGGCTCGAACTCCTGATCTGCGCCCTGCTGCTCATCGGCAGCAGTTTCGCCCTCATCGGCGCCATCGGCCTGTACCGGCTGCCGGACTTCTTCATGCGCCTGCACGGGCCGACCAAGGCCACCACCCTGGGCGTGGGCAGCACCATCATCGCCTCGATGCTGTTCTTCAGTGTCCAGGGCGAGGGCCTCAGCCTGCACGAGCTGCTGATCGCCCTGTTCATCTTCATCACCGCGCCGGTCAGCGCCCATATGCTGGCGCGCGCCGCCATCCAGCAGAAGGTCAAGCAGGTGGAGCGCACCGACGGCCAACCCTGGCGTTAGGGCTGGCCGCGCCGCACGCGCTACTAGCGACCGCCGCTGACCTTGCTGAAGTCCTGGCGGCCGAAGGGATTGGGCTGGTAGCCCTCGACACCATTCTTGGCCAGCACCGTCACCGTCGGGTGCGCCAGCGGCAGCCACAGCGCCTGGTCGTGGATGATGCGCTGCGCCTGGTGGTACACCGTGGCCCGCGCCATCTGGTCGGACAGGGTCTTGCCCTTGCTGATGGCGCCATCCAGGGTCTTGTCGCAATAGCGGGCGAAGTTCAGGCCCGA
Source organism: Pseudomonas oryzihabitans NBRC 102199 (assembly GCF_000730625.1). GTDB lineage: Bacteria > Pseudomonadota > Gammaproteobacteria > Pseudomonadales > Pseudomonadaceae > Chryseomonas > Chryseomonas oryzihabitans. Next base: position 49,293 of record NZ_BBIT01000005.1, read on the forward strand.
CTGCACCGAGGCGCAGGAGAATTGCGGCGTCAGGTAGTTGTCCGGATCGCCGTTGTCGCCGGCCCAGCCCATGAACAGCAGGTCGTGCTCGCCGGTCTTGGCGCGGCGGATCAGTTCACCCCACTCGATCACCTGGATCTGCGCATCGACGCCGATCTTCTTCAGGTCGGCCTGCAGCATCTGCGCGCCCAGCTGCGGATTGGGATTGAGCAGGCTGCCGCTGGGTCTCGTCCAGATGGTGGTCTTGAAGCCGTCCTTGAGGCCCGCCTGGGCCAGTAGCGCCTTGGCCTTGGCCGGGTCATAGGGATAGGCCGGCACGTCCTTGGCATAGCCCCAGGTGGTGGGCGGATAGACGTTGTCGGCGGCCACCGCGGTGTCCTGGAACACCGCCTTGAGATAGCTCTGCTTGTCGAACGCCAGGTTGATGGCCTGGCGCACCTTGATGTTGTCCAGCGGCGGATGGCTGGTGTTGATGCCGACGAAGGCGGTCATGAAGGCCGGCGTCTGCAGCACCTGCAGACTCTTGTCCTCATGGGCGCTCTGCAGATCCTGGGGCTTGGGCGACAGGGCGATCTGGCACTCGCCGCGCTTGAGTCGCTGCAGGCGCACCGCCGAATCCGGGGTGATGGCGTAGATCAGCCCGTCCAGCTTGGGCTTGCCGCCAAAGTAGTCCGGGTTGGCGGCGTAACGCACCACGGCGTCCTTCTGGTAGCGCTTGAAGACGAAGGGACCGGTGCCTATGGGCTCGTCATTGAGCTGGGCGGTCTTGCCGGCCTTGAGCAGCTGCTCGGCGTACTCGGCCGAGTAGATGGAGGCGAAGCCCATGCTCAGGGTCGGCAGGAAGGTGGCGTCCGGGCTGTTGAGCACGATACGCACACCGAGGTCGCTGGTCTTTTCCACGCTCTTGATCAGCTTGGGCCACTGCATCGACTGGGCATGGGGATAGCCGCTCTTGGCCACCCCGTGCCAGGGATGGTCCTTGTCCAGCATGCGCTGGAAGCTGAACACCACGTCGTCGGCCGTCAGGGTACGGCTGGGGGTGAAGTAGTCGGTCTGGTGAAACTTCACGTCCGGACGCAGGGCGAAGTCGTAGGTCAGGCCGTCGTTGGAGATCGTCCAGCTCTGCGCCAGGCTCGGCACCAGCTTGGCTTCGCTGGCATCGTATTCCACCAGGCGATTCATCAGCACGTCGGCCGAGGCGTTGGTGGTGGTCAGGGAGTTGTACTGCACCACGTCGAATCCATCTGGACTGGCTTCGGTACAGACACTGAGCGTGGCGGCCTGCGCCAGCAGGGGCGCGAAGAGCAGTGGCAAGGCGGCGAAACGCATAGAACGATTCCTTGTAGAGCCGAAGTGGGCAGACGGCGCACGGATGACTGGCAACGGCGGACAGGGCGGTCGTCTGGCGGACGTGGATTGAGTTTGGCAGTCGCTCTAAACTAGACCACCCGTCCGTCCGTCACAATGCTTCCGACCGACGAACGGTTGGCATTCCGGCCGGGCCCGCACAGCGCCCGGTGCACGGGCATTTCATCCGTCGCCCTACCTTGTTATGCCCGAGTACTTCTGGTATAAAACAGCGCTCTTTTTTCGGGGTATGGCCGCTTCAGGTCCCCGGCGTTTGCCGGCTCTCCCCGTCAAAACAGGAATCAATACAGTTACAAGCGGCCAACCCATGCCGGGTTTGGCATGAGGTTTATGAGGGCTGAGCCATGTCGAGAGTTTGCCAAGTAACCGGTAAGGGTCCGATTACTGGGAACAACGTTTCCCACGCTAACAACAAAACCCGTCGTCGTTTCCTGCCGAATCTGCAGCACCACCGTTTCTGGGTAGAATCCGAGAAGCGCTTCGTGCGTCTGCGCGTTTCTGCCAAGGGCATGCGTATCATCGACAAGCGCGGTATCGAAACCGTACTGTCCGAGCTGCGTAGCCGCGGCGAAAAATTCTAAGGGGATTCGTCATGCGTGAATTGATCCGTTTGATTTCCAGTGCCGGCACCGGCCACTTCTACACCACTGACAAGAACAAGCGCACCAAGCCCGAAAAGATCGAAATCAAGAAATTCGATCCGGTCGTGCGCAAGCATGTCATGTACAAGGAAGGCAAGATCAAGTAATTGGTCGCCCCCTTGAACAAGAAACCCGCCTCGGCGGGTTTTTTGTTGTCTGGCGTCCGGCCCGGCAGCTCCAGAGCCCGGGGCGCCGGAGGCCGCTCGGCCCGCTACTTGAACTGACCGGTCAGCTCGCGCAGGGCGGCTTCGGCGCCAAGGATCTTCTGCATGCACTCCCGCGCCTTGGCCGGATCGATGCTCAGCCGCGCATAGAGCTCGTCGGGAATCGGCTGGGCCGGGCCGTTGCCGATGCCCTCGGCGCGCAGCAGCTGCACGGCCAGGAAAATCAGGTTGGGATAGACCGCCTGCTCGCCCTGGTAGCCCGGATCGCCCTGGAAGCGCAGCGCCGTCACCACCTCTTCGGGCATTTCCCAGCAGCGCATCAGGGCCGCACCGATCTGCTCGCGGGTGATGCCCAGCAGGTGGTGCTCGATGACCTGGTGATCGAGCTGGCGGTTGGCTTCCAGGTGGCGGCAGATCAGCGAGAAGTGCGGCGGAAAGACGTGGGCCAGCACCAGATAGCCGAAGTTGTGCAGCAGGCCGCCGAGATAGGCCAGGCCCATCTCCGGCCGCTCCGCGCGCGGCATGGAGCGCGCCAGGCCCTCGATCAGGGCGGCGGTGTAGATGGCCTGCTTCCAGTAGGGGGTTTCCTGCTGGGCCTGGTCGCTGGGCAGGCTCAGGGTCTTGCCCAGGGCCAGGCCGAGGGCCAGGTTGATCACCAGGTCGAAGCCCAGCACCCGCACGATGGCGTCTTCCACCGAGCGGATCTTGCCGGGCGCGGCGTAGTAGGGCGAGGCGGCCCAGCTGATCACCTGGGCCGCCAGGGCCGGATCGGTCTCCACCACGTTGGCCAGATCGTCCACCGTGGCCTCGGGATCGACCCGCAGCTTGATGACCTTTTCCGCCGTCTTGGACAGCGGCGGGATCTCCAGCGTCTCCTCCAGGCGTTGGCGGATGCGCCGCGCGGTGAAGGCGGTGGCGGCATGCAGGATCTCCGCCTCGTCGCGTTCCGGTTGCCGCAGATTGGGCTGGATACCGGCCGCCGGGATGCCGAAGCTGCCCGCGGTGGCCTGATTCAGCAGGCGGCGATAGTCAGACGTTTCCACTTCCAGCAGCAGCGAGCGTTCACCGGATTCCAGCAGCAGGCGCGGCGCTTCCAGCAGTCGCTCGTCATACAGGCAGGGGGAATTGGTCAGCGACGGCAGCCCCGGCAGGACATCCAGTTCGTAGCGCTCCAGGGTGCGCATCAGCCGCTCCGGCGCCACCACCGCCAGCTGCCGCCCGGTGAATTCCACCAGCCGGCGCAGGTCCAGCAGCTGATCCTCGGGCAAGAGCACCAGCAGCATGCCGACGCTGTCGCTCAGAAGCACCGTGTGTACCCGATTCGCCTGCGGCAGGCGCGTCGTCGCCGGGATCGGCCGATAGGCCAGGTTCAACTGGGCGAGCAACTGCTGGATCGAAGGGGGAACCTCAGGGAGGGGCGAAGCGAGCGCTACATCGGTCATGGCATTTTCTTCCTCACGTACGCCCTGGAGTATAACCATTCGGCTCCGTAGGTAGCGTCGTCTGTATAAGCTTTGTCAAACCTGGCCGTATTGCTGGCCATGGCGCAACCAGCGCTCCAGCAGCGGACCGGCATGACTGGGCCAGCGGGCCAGCAACTCCTGGGCGGCATCGCGCACCGCCGGCAGCCAATGGGCGTCGCGCATCAGATCGGCCACCTTGAACTGCAGCAGGCCGGTCTGACGGGTCCCCAGCATCTCGCCCGGGCCGCGCAACTCCAGGTCCTTCTCGGCGATGATGAAGCCGTCGTTGGTCTCGCGCATGATAGCCAGCCGCTCACGACCGATCTGCGACAGCGGCGGATGGAACAGCAGCACGCAGTGGCTGACGGCGCTGCCCCGCCCGACCCGGCCGCGCAGCTGGTGCAACTGGGCCAGACCCAGGCGCTCGGGATTCTCGATGATCATCAGACTGGCATTGGGCACGTCCACCCCCACCTCGATCACCGTGGTGGCCACCAGCAATTGCAGGTTGCCGGCCTTGAACTCGGCCATCACCGCGGCCTTTTCCGCCGGCTTCATGCGTCCATGGATCAAGCCGACGTGCAATTCGGCCAGGGCCAGCTGCAATTCCTCGTAGGTGGTCTCGGCCGCCTGGCAGGTGAGTTCCTCGGACTCCTCGATCAGGGTGCAGACCCAGTAGGCCTGGCGCCCTTCGTGGCAGGCGGCGCGCACCCGCTCCACGACTTCCTCGCGACGGCTGTCGGTGACGCTCACGGTATTGACCGGCGTGCGTCCCGGCGGCAGTTCGTCGAGCACCGAGGTGTCCAGATCGGCATAGGCGCTCATGGCCAGGGTGCGCGGGATGGGGGTGGCGGTCATGATCAGCTGGTGTGGCGCCAGGCGGCCGTCGACGCCCTTCTGACGCAGCGCCAGGCGCTGCTGCACGCCGAAGCGGTGCTGTTCGTCGATCACCACCAGCGCCAGGCGGGCGAAACGCACCTCGTCCTGGAACAGCGCATGGGTGCCCACCACCATGGGCGCCCCGGCGGCGATGCGCTCCAGGGAACTGGCGCGGGCCTTGCCCTTGAGCTTGCCGGCCAGCCAGGCCACCTCGATGTCCAGGGCGGCGAACCAGCGCTGGAAGTTGAGGAAGTGCTGCTCGGCGAGGATCTCGGTGGGCGCCATCAGCGCCACCTGGTAGCCGGCCTCGATGGCCTGCAGGGCGGCCAGGGCCGCGACCACCGTCTTGCCGGCGCCGACGTCGCCCTGCACCAGCCGCAGCATGGGCTCGGGCTGGGCCAGGTCATGGGCGATCTCGCGCCCGACGCGCTGCTGGGCGCCGGTGGGGGTGAAGCCGAGGTTGTCCAGATACAAATGTGGCAGCCGGCGGGCGGCCGGCAGGGGCACCGCACGCTGGGCGCGCAGGGTCTCGCGCAGCCGCTGCAGGGACAACTGGTGGGTGAGCAATTCTTCGAAGACCAGCCGCTCCTGGGCCCAGTGCCGGCCCTCGGCCAGCTCTTCCAGGTCCGCGTCCGGCGGCGGTCGATGCAGGTAGCGCAGGGCATCGGCCAGGGGACCCAGGCGATAGTGCGCGGCCATCTCCGGCGGCAGCCAGTCGGGCAGGGATTCGGGCCCGAGTCGCTCCAGCGTCTGGGCGCTGAGCTGGCGCAGGCGCAGCTGGGTGAGGCCTTCGGTGGTCGGGTAGATGGGCGTCAGCGTCTGCTCGACCGGCGCCGGGGCGTTCTCGTCCTGGGCGCGGTATTCGGGATGGTAGATCTCCAGGCCCGAGGCGCCGGGGCGCACCTCGCCATAGCAGCGCAGCAGGGTGCCGCGCTTGAGGCCATCCTTTTGCGCCTGGCTGAAGTGGAAGAATCTCAGCGACAGGGTGCCGCTGCCGTCCTGCAGGCGCACCAGCAGGCTGCGCCGCCGGCCCATGAGCACCTCGGCGGAGGCGACCATGCCCTCCACCACGGCGTCCTGACCGGGCCGCAGGGCGCCGATGGGCACGATGCGGGTGCGATCCTGATAGCGCAGCGGCAGGTGGAAGAGCACGTCCTGCAGGGTTTCCAGGCCGACCCGCGCGAGCTTCTCCTGCAGGGCGGCGCCGACCCCCTTGAGGGCGGTGACCGGCGTCGCGGCCAGTTCACTCATGCCGGCTGCACGACGCCCTTGGCTTCAGGCCGCGCCACCGAGCACAGACGGACCGAGTCGGCCAGCACCTCGATGGCCTTGGGCCGCGGAAAGCTGGCGCGCCAGGCGATGGCCACGGTGCGATAGGGCACCGGCCGCTCGAAGGGGCGCACCTCGATGATTCCCGGCGCATAGTGGTGACTCTCCACCGCCGAGAACGGCAGCACCGAGACGCCCAGGCCGGAGGCCACCATGTGGCGGATGGTTTCCAGCGAAGAGGACTCCACCGTGGAATTCTTGTTTTCCTCGTGCTTGCGCACGGTCGGACAGGCTTCCAGGACCTGATCGCGGAAGCAGTGGCCCTCGCCCAGCAGCAGCAGACTCTTGTCGCTGAGCTGGTTCTGCGGAATGGCCTTGAGCTTGGTCCAGGGGTGCCGCGCCGGCATCATCACATAGAAGGGTTCGTCGTACAGCGGCAGGGTCAGGACGTCCGGCTCGTTGAACGGCAGGGCGAGGATGACGGCATCCAGCTCACCGGTGCGCAGCTTGTCGCGCAGCAGGTGGGTGAAGTTTTCCTCGATGTACAGCGGCATCTCCGGCGCCACCCGGTTGAGCTGCGGGATGAGGTGCGGAAAGAGATAGGGCCCTATGGTATAGATGGCACCGATCTTCAGCGGCGCGGTGAGCTGGTTCTTGCCGGCCTGGGCCAGTTCGCGGATGCCCTGGGCCTGCTCCAGCACCTTTTGCGCCTGGGCGACGATGCCCTCGCCGGTGGGGGTCAGGCGCACGGCACTCTTGCTGCGCTCGAAGATCAGAATGCCCAGCTCGTCCTCGAGCTTCTTGACGCCCACCGACAGCGTCGGCTGGCTGACGTGGCAACGCTCGGCAGCTCGGCCAAAGTGCTGTTCCTGGGCGAGCGTGACGATATAGCGCAGTTCAGTCAGGGTCATAGTCAAATTCCATGGGGTGCCGGCCAATCTTAGCGGCTGTCTCTATCAACGGCCAAGCGCGACGGGCAGCAGCCTGCGCTCCCAGGTTGGACCACGGCCAGGCGCAGGCTACCCTGGCCGTCTGTCCCGGCCTTTGCAGAAGGAAACACCGATGAGCACCATCCTGATCGCCGGTTGCGGCGATGTCGGCAGCCGTCTCGGCCTGCAACTGGTCGCCCAGGGCCACCGGGTCTTCGGCCTCAGGCGCACTGTCGCCGCCCTCCCCGCTGAGTTGCTGCCGGTCGCAGGCGATCTCGCCGAGGCCACGCCGCCGGCCGCCTGGCCGCGCGAACCCCTCGACCAGGTGGTCTATGCCACCGCCGCGACCCACCATGACGAAGCCGGCTATCGCGCCGCCTATGTCGAGGGCCTGCGCCACCTGCTCGGCTGGCTGGCCGCCTGCGACCAGCGTCCGCAGCGTCTGCTGTTCGTCTCCAGCAGCGGCGTCTATGCCCAGGGCGATGGCGCCTGGGTCGACGAAACCACCCCTGCCGAACCCGAGCGCTTTTCCGGACGCATCCTGCGCGAGGCGGAAGACCTGGCGCTGGGCAGCGGCCTGCCTGCCAGCGTGGTCCGCCTGACCGGCATCTATGGCCCGGGACGCGAGGCGCTGCTGCGCCAGGTGCGCGAGGGCTCCCGAGTGACCCGCGAACCGCCGCTGTATGGCAATCGCATCCATGTCGAGGACGCCGCCGACCTGCTGGCGCTGCTGCTGCAGCGGGATCGCGAAGGGGTCGCCCTGGATGATCTCTATCTGGGCGTGGACGACGATCCGGCGCCGCTGGACGAGGTGGTCGACTGGCTGCGGGCACGGCTGGGCATCACCTTCTGGTCCGACGAGGCCCAGTTGCGTCGCGCCGGCAGCAAGAGATGCAGCAACGCCCGCGCCCGGGCCCTGGGCTGGACGCCCCGCTACCCCAGCTATCGCGAGGGCTACGCGGCCATTCTCGCCGGCTGAAACGACGGAGCCCGGCACAGGGCCGGGCTCCGTTCTCAGCTAGCCAGCCACTCAGTCGCGCAGGGCTTCACCGCGGGTGGCCTGAGGACGCTCCTCGACCTTGGCGGTGCTCTTCAGGTGCGGCAGGGCTGCCCAGTAGGCGGCGCCCTTCTCGGCGTCGTAGAGACCTTCCCACTTGGCGATGACAAGGGCGGCCAGGGCGTTGCCGATCACGTTCAGGGCGGTGCGCGCCATGTCCATGATGCGATCCACACCGGCGATGAAGGCCAGGCCTTCCAGCGGAATGCCGACGCTGCCCAGGGTGGCCAGGAGCACCACGAAGGACACGCCCGGCACGCCGGCGATGCCCTTGGAGGTGACCATCAGGGTCAGCACCAGCAGCAGCTGCTGGCTCAGCGACAGGTCGATGCCATAGAGCTGGGCGATGAACAGCGCCGCGATGCTCTGGTAGAGGGTGGAGCCGTCCAGGTTGAAGGAATAGCCGGTGGGCACCACGAAGCTGGTGATGGACTTGGGCGCGCCATAGGCCTCCATCTTCTCGATGATGCGCGGCAGCACGGTTTCCGAACTGGCGGTGGAATAGGCCAGGATCAGCTCGTCCTTGAGGATGCGGATGATGCGGAAGATCGAGAAGCCGAACAGCTTGGCCACCAGGCCCAGCACGCCGAGGGCGAAGAAGCCGATGGCGACGTAGACCAGCACCACCAGCTTGGCCAGCGGCAGCAGGGAGGCGAAGCCGAAGTTGGCCACGGTCACCGCGATCAGCGCGAAGACACCGATGGGGGCGTAGTTCATGATCATGTGGGTGACCTTGAACATGGCCTCGGAGATGCCCTGGAAGACCCGCACCACCGGCTCGCGGGTGGCTTCCGGCAAGGCGCCCAGGCCCAGGCCGAACATCACCGCGAAGAAGATGATCGGCAGCATCTCGCCACGGGCGACGGCGGCGAAGACGTTGGACGGGATCAGGTTGAGGATGGTCGCGATGAAGGCGTGGTCATGCTGCACTTCCGCGGTGGTCTTCTGGTACTGGGAGATATCGGTGGTGCCCAGGGTGCTCATGTCGATGCCGGCACCGGGCTGCACGCTGTCGGCGAAGAACAGGCCGACAACGATGGCCAGGGTGGTGACGATCTCGAAGTAGAGGATGGTCTTGAGACCGATGCGACCAAGCTTCTTGGAATCGCCGACGCCGGCGATGCCGACCACCAGGGTGGCGATGACGATGGGCACCACGATCATCTTGATCAGCCGGATGAAGATGTCGCCGGCCGGCTTGAGGACGTTCGAGATCCACCAGGCTTTCTCGGCGCTGAAGTGGTTGAGCAGTGCGCCGACGGCGATCCCCAGCACGAGGCCGATAAGGATCTGCCACGCGAGGCTGAGCTTGGGCTTGGTCATGTACCGACACCTTTGTTCTATTTGGATGGAGTTCGGGACGAACGTCACCGTGTCGGGTCGTGATGCGCGAAGCGCATGCAACGCCAACGAGAGGGTGCGTTCAGGCTGCGGAAACGGTGCTCGAAAAGGACTGGGAGCACCAAGGCGTCACACTTTTGCCAGAGGGTAACGGGGTATGTCTAATGCCGCTGTCGCCTGCCCTATGCCGATCCGGCATGAGGTGTCCCGAAAGGGCCGCGCAGCATACAGGCACTGGCGCCTTGCGCGCCAGGCATACAGAGGCGCCGCTCATCGCGGCGCCCCCTGAACGTCAGCCGTTGAAGGTCGCGGGGTCCGGACCCAGACGCTTGTCCTGGTTCAGCCCGGCGATCTGCCGCATGTCCTCGTCGTCCAGGGCGAAGTCGAAGATCTGCATGTTCTCTTCGATGCGCTTGGGCGTCTTGGATTTGGGGAAGATGATGTTGCCGAGCTGGATGTGCCAGCGCAGCACCACCTGGGCCGGCGTCTTGCCGTGCTTGGCCGCCAGTTGCTGCAGCACCGGGCTGCCCAGCAGTTCGCCACCCTGGGCCAGCGGGCTCCAGGCTTCGGTAGCGATGCCCTTGTAGGTGTTGAAGTCGCGCAGCTCCTGCTGCTGCAGCAGTGGATGACACTCGATCTGGTTGACCACCGGCACCACGCCGGTCTCGGTCAGCAGGGTCTCGATGTCGGCCTGGCGGAAGTTGGACACGCCGATGGACTTCACCCGACCCTGGTTGCGCAATTCGATCAGCGCCTTCCAGCTGTCGAGGAACAGGCCCTTTTCCGGCAGCGGCCAGTGGATCAGGTAGAGGTCGACATGCTCCAGACCCAGCTTGGCCAGGCTGGTGTCGAAGGCGCGCAGGGCGCTGTCGTAGCCCTGGTCGGCATTCCACAGCTTGGTGGTGACGAACAGCTCGTCACGCGGCAGACCGGCCTGGACGATGGCCTGGCCGACGCCCTCTTCGTTGCCGTAGATGGCGGCGGTGTCGATGTGTCGATAGCCGAGGTCCAGGGCGGTCTTGACCACCTGGGCGGTCTCTTCGGCCGGGGTCTGCCAGACCCCCAGGCCGAATTGCGGAATGTGGTGACCGTCGTTGAGCTGAAGACGGGTGATCGCGGACATGCGTCGCTCCTCTGAGATTGATGACTGTCAGAGGTGTGACTGGCGGCAGTGGCCTTTTGCTCCCGATCAGTCGAGCCGCACGGCTTCGGGGACGCTGTAGCTCTCGACCCAACCCAGCAGGGTACGACCCTCCTGCTGCACCTCGATGCGCTTCCAGCGCTGGAAGGAACGGGTCTCGATCACCCGCACCTGGGTGTCGCCGTCCAGCCGCGTCAGGGTGTTGCGCGCGCGCTCACGACTGCGGTCGTAGACGAAGGGCCACTTGAGCACATCGACCGGGCCGCGCAGCATCCAGCCCTGTCCTTCTTCGGCGAAGCGAAAGGACACTCCGCCCTCGGCGCGGGCTGGGTTGCTACCCAGCAGCAACAGGGCCGCCATGAGCAGGGAGGGAAGGATACGGCGAAGGGTCGAAAGGACATTCGGGGTCATGTTGGCCTCGTCTGTGGCACCAAAAAAAACAGCGCCCGAGGTGGACGCTGCGGAGGTAGACCCTCTGGTACGACAAACGACTGCACGGCTTGCCCGAGAAATGCCAAATGGCCAGCAGTCTCGGACAAAATCCTTAGTGCAATAGCTAGGCCGCGCTGAACAGCTTGTGCGGATCGATGACGAATTTCTTCGGGACGCCCGAATCGAATTCGCTGTAGCCGCGGGGGGCCTCGTCCAAGGTGATCACCTGCACACCGACGATGTCGGCGATCTTGATGCGATCCCACATGATCGCCTGCATCAGCTGGCGGTTGTACTTCATCACTGGGGTCTGGCCGGTGTGGAAGCTGTGGGACTTGGCCCAGCCCAGACCGAAGCGGATGCTCAGAGCACCCTGCTTGGCGGCGGCATCGACCGCACCCGGATCGTCGGTGACATAGAGACCGGGAATGCCGATCTTGCCGGCCACCCGCACGATGCCCATCAGTGAGTTCAGCACCGTGGCCGGGGCCTCGCTCTTGGCGCCTTCGTGACCATGGCCACGGGCCTCGAAGCCGACGGCATCGACCGCGCAATCGACTTCCGGCGTGCCCAGCAGCGCAGCGATCTGCTCGTGCAGCGGGGTATCCTGGGACAGGTCGGCGATCTCGAAGCCCTGGGCCTTGGCGTGGGCCAGGCGTACCGGGTTGACGTCGCCGACGATGACCACGGCGGCGCCCAGCAGGCGGGCCGAGGCGGCCGCGGCCAGACCGACCGGGCCGGCGCCGGCGACATAGACGCTGGTGCCCGGGCCGACGCCGGCGGTGACGGCGCCGTGGTAGCCGGTGGGCAGGATGTCGGAGAGGCAGGTCAGGTCACGGATCTTTTCCATGGCCGCGTCGCGATTCGGCAGCTTGAGCAGGTTGAAGTCGGCATAGGGGACCAGCACGTATTCGGCCTGGCCACCGACCCAGCCGCCCATGTCGACGTAGCCGTAGGCACCGCCGGCGCGCGAGGGATTGACGGTCAGGCAGACGCCGGTGTCCTGCTCCTTGCAGGTGCGGCAGCGACCGCAGGCGACGTTGAAGGGCACCGAGACCAGATCGCCGACCTTGAGGGTCTCGACGTCACGACCCGCTTCGATGACCTCGCCGGTGATCTCGTGGCCGAGCACCAGGCCTTCGGGGGCAGTGGTCCGGCCGCGCACCATGTGCTGGTCTGAACCACAGATGTTGGTGGAGACCACGCGCAGGATGACGCCGTGGTCGATACGCTTGCCCTGCGGGGTTTCCATCTTCGGGTAGGGAATGGTCTGCACCTCGACCTTGCCCGCGCCCAGATAGACGACGCCACGATTACCGGACATGTTGCACCTCGCTGTTATTGTTGGACTGGCTCTAGCGGTTCGAGCCTAGTCCTCGCGAAGCGCGGCGTCTGTGGGGATGGCGTTTTTGGCGATGCCGAGGTCGCCCCTGCGGGTCGGCCTCGCGAACCCGGTCACGCCGCCACGGCGGGCGGCATGACCGGCCGGGATCAGGCGGGTGCCAGGGCGGCGGCGCGGCGCTCGCGGCTGAGCAGGTAGCAGCCGATGCCCACGCCCAGCAGGGCCAGGCCCATGACGTACCAGGCCGGGCCCAGCGGATGCTGCTTGAGCATCAGGGTGACGACCATGGGGGTCAGGCCGCCGAAGATGGCGTAGGCCACGTTGTAGGAGAACGACAGCCCCGAGAAGCGCACCTTGGGCGGGAAGGCCAGCACCATCACCCGCGGCACGCCGCCGATGACGCCGACCGCCGCGCCGGCCAGGGCATAGAGCGGGAACAGCCATTCCGGATGGACCTTGAGACCGGCATAGAGCGCCCAGCTGGCCACTGCCAGGATGAGACCGCCGCCGATGAACACCGGGCCGCTGCCGAAGCGATCGGACAGGGCGCCGGAGACGATGCAGCCCAGGGTCAGGAAGACGATGGCCAGGCTGTTGGCCTTGAGCGCCAGGGCGGCGGAGAAGCCGTACTGGGTCTGCAGCAGGGTCGGGGTCATGAGGATGACCACCACGATGCCGGCGGTGAGCATCCAGGTCAGCAGCATGGACAGGATCACGCTGCTGCGGTGGTCGCGCAGCACGGCCTTGAGCGGCACTTCCTCGGCCAGCGACTTGTGGATCGCCAGTTCGGCGAACACCGGCGTCTCGTGCAGCCAGCGGCGCAGGTAGACCGAGAACAGGCCGAAGACGCCGCCGATCAGGAAGGGAAAGCGCCAGGCGTAGTCGGCCACTTCCACCGGGGTGAAGACGGTGTTGATCAGGGTCGCCATCAGCGAGCCGAGCAGGATGCCGAAGGTGAGACCGGCGGTCAGGGTGCCGCAGGCATAGCCGACGTGCTTGCCGGGGACGTGTTCGGAGACGAACACCCAGGCGCCGGGCACCTCGCCGCCGATGGCCGCGCCCTGGATGATACGCAGCACCAGCAGCAGGATCGGCGCGGCCACGCCGATCTGGGCGTAGGTGGGCATCAGGCCCATGCCCAGGGTCGGCAGGGCCATCATGAAGATGCTCAGGGTGAACATCTTCTTGCGCCCGAGCAGGTCGCCGAAGTGGGCCATGATGATGCCGCCTAGCGGACGTGCCAGATAGCCCGCGGCGAAGATGCCGAAGGTCTGCATCTGTCGCAGCCAGTCGGGCATGTCGGCGGGAAAGAACAGCTTCCCCACCACCGCGGCGAAGAAGACGAAGATGACGAAGTCGTAGAACTCCAGCGCACCGCCCAGGGCGGACAGCGAGAGGGTCTTGTAGTCGTTGCGGCCCAGAGGGCGCGACGTGAGCGGCGCAGAGGCGGATTGCAGTTTCATCGAGGATCCCGGACAAGAGAGGAGCGCAAAGGAAATTCGGCCTCTGGCATCCCTCCGGGTGTAGCGGACAAGACGCGGCCCCGAGTGACCGTCCGCCTGGAGCGGCTGGCAGGGATCGGGCGGGTCGCCGGATGGGCGCCGGACCTGCACCGCGCCGCCTGCGCTCTTTTGGAGCACGGCAACAGCAGGTCTACCGATCATTACCTGATCATCGGACGTGCAGGGCCCTCTGGATTGCCTGGCCGTGCACGGTCTCCACGATAGCAAATCTGCAAGGAATTTCCGCTATTCATTCAGTGCCCATTCAGGGCTCATCTGCCGAGCTATGGCTGTTCCATCCTGGTGCAAAAGCGGTCGAGCCGCCCTGCCCCAGGCGTTATACTGTAGCCCCCTAACGATCTCCGCCGAGAGATTGGCAGCATTCTTGCGTGCAGATGCTGAACGTTACCTACCTATCCGGGCTCCCGAGGGCCCTGTCATGATCGAAGAGCTCGAACAAGAAGATCCCATCCCCCAGGGCGACCTGGCCATGCAGATCACTGCGCTGCCCCGCGAGACCAATGGCTTCGGCGACATCTACGGCGGCTGGCTGGTGGCCCAGATGGACCTGGCCGGCAGCGCCATGGCCAGTCGCCTGGCCGCCGGGCGTGTGGCTACCGTGGCCATCGACCGCATGGCCTTCATGACACCGGTGCCCGTGGGCGCACAGCTCTCCTTCTATACCAACACCCTGGAGGTGGGCCGCAGCTCCATCCAGATCCTCATCGAGGTCTGGAGCGACGATCCGCTGTCCAGCGAGTGGAGCAAGGTGACCGAGGCGGTGTTCGTCTTCGTGGCCATCGATGGCAGCGGCCGCACCCGCCCCCTGCCCGCGCGGCGCTAGCACCCGCCGGCCTTGCCGCTAGGGCTCCCGGGCCAGCGGCGCCTCGCGCACCTGGGTCGGCCTTCCGTGGCGGATGCCTTCGACCTGCTCCAGCGCCTGCCGGACCTCGGCGGCGGTGGCCAGCAGCCGATAGTCGAGGGTGAAGTCGCGCGTGCCGCCGGCTTCCATGCGCGGCACCAGCCCCAGGGCTCGCTGCTGGCTGCGGTTGTAGGAAAAGCTGGTGCCCGGCTCCAGGCCGGTGACATAGCCCTGGGCCTTGGCATCGGTGTTCTTCCACAGGGTGAAGACCGGCAATTCCCGCACATTGAAGGCCAGCGCCACGCCCTGGTGGGCACTGCGATCGTGCAGTACCGCGAGGCTGCGCCCCTGATCGTCGCCCCAGGGATAGAGGTTGTAGACCGTCTCGCCATAGCCCGGCGTGGGCGCGCGATAGGTCTGCCAATCCGCCAGCTCCTGGCGCGCCCGCGCATCGAAGGGTGACACCTCCCGCACCGGCGCGGCGAACCGCGCGCCTTCACCGAGCAGCGGCGGCCCGAAATTGCTGTGATAGAGCACCTGGTACTCGGCGGCGTGCGCTCCCTGGTTGGTCAGGCGATCGTGCAGGGTGAAGCCGGTGGCCCCGGCGTGAGTGACCAGTTCGGTGTCGATGCGAAAGTTGGCCTGCTTGAAGGCCTCCTCGTGCAGCACGCCCTTGAGGCTGATGCGGTGCGGCGGCTGTTCGTCGATGGTCAGCACCACCTGGCTGGCCGGCAGGTAGCTGGCCCGACCGTGCAGGGTCAGCAATTGCCCCCGGTCCATTCCGGGGTGGCCGACCCACTCGAAGCCGGCGCGCGCCACCAGTTCGTTGAAGCCTTCCAGCCAGCCCAGGCCATTGCGGCTCTCCAGGTTGACGAAGGCCGGATTGACCACCTCGCGCACCGGCGAATCCCAGCCCAGTCGCAGGGTGCCGGCCTGGGCGCGCAGGACGTTCATGCCGCGGGTCGCCACCACGGTGAGCTGCAGGGGGCCGGTGTCGATCTCGATCAGCACCGAGCCTTCCTGGCGTCCTCCGCTCAGGCGGTGCACGCCGACGGCAAAGGCCAGGCCATCGCGCAGGCCCAGGCGATCACTGCTGATGCTCCAGTTCTGCACCGGCTTGTCGGGGGCGATGAGGATGTATTCCCAGGCCGAGGCGCTGGCACTGACAAGGAACAGGAGACAGCCGGACAGCAGACGAGCATGGATCATGGAGTCCCCTTGGCGACGCGATCGCCTTGAGTCTAGACCAGCCTTCGCCCGGCTGCAGGCCTCGTTCCAGACCCGGAAAACGGCCGAGACCGGCGATTCCCGTATAGGTTTGTTCAAGGAAATCAAAGGAATGGGTAAAGACAACCTTTACCGTTCAAACGACCGTTCGGTACTTGC
Source organism: Pseudomonas oryzihabitans NBRC 102199 (assembly GCF_000730625.1). Taxonomy (GTDB): domain Bacteria; phylum Pseudomonadota; class Gammaproteobacteria; order Pseudomonadales; family Pseudomonadaceae; genus Chryseomonas; species Chryseomonas oryzihabitans. The sequence goes on from NZ_BBIT01000005.1 coordinate 65,069, forward strand.
CAGGGCAGCGATTTTTGCCGAGGATCGGCTCGTCTCTACCACGGAGTGGACTCCATGAAACCTTCAGCCCTGTTCTTGTTGCTTGCCCTGGCGGGCGTTGCCCCGGCGTATGCGGGCAATACCGAAGCCGGACTCGGCGGCGCCGTGGGTGGCGTACTCGGTACTCTGGTCGGCCAGCAGGTCGGCGGCAGCACCGGTGCGGCCATCGGTGCCGGCGTCGGCGGTGCAGCAGGTGGTGTACTGGGCGCTGACCGGCGCAATAGAACCGAGGCCGCCATCGGCGGCGGTCTGGGCGCGGCGGGCGGCAACGTGATCGGCAATAGAGTCGGTGGCAGCACCGGTGGCCTGGTCGGCGCGGCCCTGGGGGGCGGTGCCGGCGGTGCCCTGGGCAACAACCTGGGCGACAGCGGACGCGACGATCGCGGCTATCGGGGCTATCGCGACCACCCCGGCAAGGGCTGGAAGCACGCCAAGCACCGACACAAGCACTGGGATCGGTAATGAAAAACGCCCGGCTATGCCGGGCGTTTTCCTGTGCGCTCGAGCCTACTGACCGAGGTCGCGCAGGCGCTTGCCCTGCATCAGGTTGCGTTCGATGCGCTCCAGGGTGACGCCCTTGGTCTCCGGTACCAGCAGGAACACCAGGAAGATGAACACCACGTTCAGACCGGCATAGATCCAGAAGGTGGTGCCCTGCCCCAAGGTGCCCAGCATGGTCAGGAAGGTGGCGCCGACGATCATGTTGGCGATCCAGTTGGTGAAGGTGGAGCAGCCGATGCCAAAGTCGCGGCCCTTGAGCGGCTGGACTTCCGAGCACAGGGTCCAGATCAGCGGACCGGCCGACATGGCGAAGCCGACGATGAAGATCAGCAGCATGACCACGGTAAAGGTCTGCTGGCCGTGGCTCAGGTTGCCCATGCCGAGCATGGTGCCGACCACGCCCAGGCCCACGGCCATGACCACGAAGCCGGTATAGAGGATGGGTTTGCGGCCCCACTTGTCGACCAGGAAGATGGCGATGAAGGTGGCCAGCACGTTGGTCAGACCGACCGCGGCGGTAAACCACATCTGGGCAGCGGTGTCGTAGCCCATGCCTTCGAAGATGCGCGGCGCGTAGTACATCACCACGTTCATGCCGGTGAATTGCTGCACCACCTGCAAGAGCACGCCCAGGCCCACCGAGCGGCGGAAGTTGGCGTTCTCCTTGAACAGCGACCAGCCCTTCTGCGGCACCTTGAGCTGCTCTTCGATCTCGGCGACTTCCTGCTGGATGACCTTTTCGTCACCGCGCAGCTTGTGCAGGACCTTGATGGCCTCCTGCTTGCGCCCGGCCATGATCAGCCAGCGCGGACTGTCCGGCAGGGCGAAGACGCCGATCAGGAACAGCACCCCGGGGATGGCGATGATGCCGAGCATCCAGCGCCAGGCCTCGTAGTAGCTGAAGGCGGTGTTGGACAGGAAGGCGATCAGGATGCCCGCGGTGATCATCAGCTGGTACAGCGAGATCATAGAGCCGCGGATGTTTTCCGGGGCGACCTCGGCCAGGTACAGCGGCGCGGTGAAGGAGGCGATGCCGATGGCCAGGCCGAGCAGGAAGCGGGCGAAGATCAGCATGGTCGGCGAGGTGGCCAGGCCACAGAGGATCGAGCCGATGACGAACAGGATGGCGCCCAGCATCAGGGACTTCTTGCGACCCAGCTTGGCCGACAGCGAACCGGCGCCCAGCGCGCCCAGGGCGGCGCCGGCCATCATGCTGGAGACGATCCACTCGATCACCTGATCGGAGATCTGGAATTCCTGCTGGATGAATTTGGTGGCGCCGGAAATGACGCCGATGTCGAGGCCGAACATGAGGCCGGCCAGGGCGGCCATCAGGCAGGCGAAGATCGCCTTGGGCTGCGCCTTTTCGGTGACGTGACCGTCGGCGTGGGTAGTGGTGTTGCTCATGACTGAGGCTCCTCGCTCGCCTTGTGGGCGATCTTGTTGTCGCGGGTCGTTCCGTATCCGTTTGTTACAGACCTGTCCAACGACCCTTGGTTCGGCTGATGAGAAGCCCCTACCAGAGCCGCGCGGGCTGGGCGTTCACATAGGTGGCATAGAGCGAACCACCGCCGGTGATGAACAGGCGATTGCCCTTGAGGCCGCCGAATTCGACGTTGGAGACGGTTTCCGGCAGGTGCAGGGTGGCCAGTGGCTGGCCGCCTGGCGTGAAGACCCGCACGCTGTTCTGCTCGGCCGAGCCGGCCCAGCTGCACCAGAGGTTGCCGTCGCTGTCGACGCGGAAGCCGTCGATCACGCCCTGCTCCTTGGCGTCGATCAGCACCTCGCCACCGCCGAGGGTGCCGTCGTCCTTCACGGTGAACGCCCTGAGGTGATTGGGCTTGCCGGGATTGCCGCCGCCAGCGGTGTCGCTGATGTAGAGGCGCTTGCCGTCGGGCGCGAAAGCCAGGCCATTGGGGCGGCCGAAGTCACCCACCGCCACCGTGGCCTTGCCCTGGGGATCGATGCGATAGACGTTGGTGGGCAGCTCGAATTCGGCCTTGTGGCCCTCGTAGGCGCCGAGGATGCCGTAGCCCGGATCGGTGAACCAGATGGCGCCGTCAGCGCCGACCACCACGTCGTTGGGGGCGTTCAGCGGCTTGCCGTCGAAGCGGTCGAGCAGCACCGTGACGCTGCCATTCAACTCGCGGCGGGTCACGCGGCGGCTGTCGTGCTCGCAGCTGATCAGCCGACCCTCGCGATCGCGGGTGTGGCCGTTGGCGTTGTGGGACTGGTCGTCATAGACGCTGACATGGCCGTCGTCGGCGCTCCAGCGCATCACCCGGGCATTGGGGATGTCGCTGAACAGCAGGCAGCGCCAGTCGGCCATCCACACCGGGCCTTCGGTCCAGAGACCGCCGGACCACAGCCGTTCCACGAAGGCATTGCCCAGGCGGCCCTTGAAGGCCGCATCGTGGATCTCCCAGGCGGGATCGGGCATGACGATGGGCGGCTTGCCCTCCCAGTTGCGGGTGAGACCGAACTTGTCGTCGGCCAGGGCGCGACTGGCGACCAGACCGGCCGAGGCGGCCAGGGACACGCCAAGAAAGGTGCGACGGGCGAGTGGCATGGGGAGACTCCTTTGTTGTCGTTATGGGTCCGGCACGGCCGGTGGCAGAGCGCCTCCGCAACCAGAGCGGAAGGCGCTCCTTTAGTCGCCCTTATTCGGGCAGACGTTCCACCTTGCCCACCACCAGGCCGTAGCAGAGGGCGCCGATCAGCGCGGTCACGCCGATGAAGGCGATGGCCGGAGCGAAGCTGCCGTCCTTGACCAGGAAGCCGATGACGATGGGCACGCAGATGGCGGAGAGGTTGCCGATGAAGTTGAACATCCCGCCGGTAAGGCCGATCAGCCGCTCCGGCGCCATGGCCGAGACCATCGACCAGGTGATGGAGGCCAGGCCGTTGCCAAAGAAGGCCAGTGCCAGGCAGGCGATGATCAGCGCGGGCGAGTCGACGAAGTTGGCGCCGACGATGCTGGTGGAGATCAGGAGGCCGCCGATGATCGGCAGCTTGCGCGCCAGGCCCACGGAGGCGCCGCGACGGATCAGCCAGTCCGACAGCAGCCCCGAGCAGATCACGCCGAGAAAGGCGGCCAGGAACGGCAGCGAGGCGAGGAAGCCGGCCTTGATGAAGTCCATGCCGCGGTATTTCACCAGGTAGGTGGGGAACCAGGTCAGGAAGAACCAGAGCGTGGAATTGAGGCAGAACTGGCCGATGTAGATGCCCCAGAGCTTGCGCTTGTTGAGCACGCTCCAGAGGTCACGCCACTGGAAGGCGGCGCGGCTGCGGTTCTTCTGTTCCAGATCGACCAGGCCACCGCCCTCCTGGATCAGCGCGACCTCGGCGGCATTGGCACCGCGGAAGTCCTTAGGTTCGCGATAGACCAGATACCAGATGGCCGCCCAGAGGATGCCGACGCCCCCGGTGACGACAAAGACCATGTGCCAGCCGAAGGTCTGCTGCAGGTAGATCAGCACCGGGGTGAGAAAGGCCAGGCCGACGAACTGGCCGGAGGTGTAGAAGCCGATGGCGGTGGCCCGCTCGCGCTCGGGAAACCAGGTGGTGACCACCCGGTTGTTGATCGGATAGGCCGGGGCCTCCAAGGCACCCACGGCGAGGCGCAGGATGATCAGACCGATGAAGCTGCCGACGAAGCCCAGGCCGATGGTGGCCAGCGACCAGAGCGCGATGGCCACCGGATAGAGGATGCGCGGGGCGACCTTGTCCACCAGCCAGCCACCGGGGATCTGCATGGCGGCGTAGGTCCAGCCGAAGGCCGAGAGGATCAGGCCCATGTGCACCGGCTCGATGCCCAGGTCCTGGGCCAGGTGCGGCGCGGCGATGGAGAGGTTGCTGCGGTCGAGGTAGTTGATCACCACGGTGACGAACAGCAGCATCATGATGAAGAAGCGGGCCCGACTGGGCTTGGCCAGGGTCGGCGCGGCCGCGGCCGCCGCCGGGGAGGCGTGGGTGGGAGTGGGCATGGCTCGGGTCCTGTAATTGACGTTGTGGCGAGCGTTGTCGATGTCTGGGGTCAGGCTGCTGGGGCGGCCCTCACCCTAGCCCTCTCCCAGAGGGAGAGGGGATGGTCGGTGCGGACGTTGAGCCCCGCGCTCCTGTTCTTGCTCCCTCTCTCCTTGGGAGAGGGTTAGGGTGAGGGGTCAGCGGCGGTGGTCCGGCTTTCCCTCACCCTGGCCCTCTCCCAGAGGGAGAGGGGACGGTCCGAACGAGAGCGAAACTCCGCGCTCCTGCTCTTGCCCCCTCTCCCTTGGGGAGAGGGTTGGGGTGAGGGCGTCTCTCACCACTCGGCGAAACTGCCGTCCTTGTGCCGCCAGATCGGATTGCGCCAGCGATGGCCAATGGCGGCTTGTTCCTTGACGAATTCCTCGTTGACCTCGACGCCCAGCCCCGGCCCCTGGGGAATCTTCACGTGGCCATCGGCGTAGTCGAACACCTCGGGATTCTTGATGTAGTCGAGCAGGTCGTTGCCCTGGTTGTAGTGGATGCCCAGGCTCTGCTCCTGGATGAAGGCGTTGTAGCAGTTGGCGTCCAGCTGCAGGTTGACCGCCAGGGCGATGGGACCGAGCGGGCAATGCAGGGCAATGGCAACGTCGTAGGCCTCGGCCATGTTGGCGATCTTGCGCGTCTCGGTGATGCCGCCGGCGTGGGAGGGATCGGGCTGCAGGATGTCGACGTAGCCTTCCTGGAGGATGCGCTTGAAGTCCCAGCGCGAGTACAGCCGCTCGCCCAGGGCGATGGGCGTGTTGCTCATCAGGGCGATCTCCTTGAGCGCCTCGTGGTGCTCGCTGAGCACCGGCTCCTCGATGAACATCAGGCGGAACTGCTCCAGCTCCTTCACCAGCACCTTGGCCATGGGCTTGTGCACCCGGCCATGGAAGTCCACGCCGATGCCGAAGTGCGGCCCGCAGGCGTCGCGGATGGCGGCGACGTTGGCGATCACCTGGTCGACCTTGTCGTAGGTGTCGACGAACTGCATCTCTTCGCTGGCGTTCATCTTGATCGCGGTGAAGCCCTTGGCCTGGCGCTCCAGGGCCTGGGCCGCGGTCTCCGCCGGGCGGTCGCCGCCGATCCAGGAATAGACGCGGATGCTGTCGCGCACCTGGCCGCCGAGCAGTTCGTGCACCGGTACGCCCAGGGCCTTGCCCTTGATGTCCCACAGCGCCTGGTCGATGCCGGCCAAGGCGCTCATGTGGATGCCACCACCGCGATAGAAGCCGCCGCGGTAGAGCACCGTCCAGTGGTCTTCGATGTTGCGCGGGTCCTTGCCGATCAGGTAGTCGGCCAGTTCCTCGACCGCCGCCGCCACGCTGTGGGCGCGGCCTTCCAGCACGGGTTCGCCCCAGCCGTGGATGCCCTCGTCGGTCTCGATCTTGAGAAAGCACCAGCGCGGCGGGACGACATAGGTGGTGAGTTTGGTGATCTTCATGGTCAGGAATTCTCGATTTGAATTGTTGGATCGAGGAGATTGGATAAATCGCGGCCATGGGCCGCTCCTACGGAGGCACCGGGTATCTGTAGGAGCGGTCCATGACCGCGAGCTTTAAGCGTTCTTTACCGCCGCCCACCCAGCCGCAAACGCCTGGGCATTGGCGCTCACCTGCGCAGCGCTCAGGCCCGGCTTGTACAGCGCCGAGCCGAGGCCGAAGCCGTTGGCACCGGCGGCTACGTAGGGGCCCATGTTGTCCGGGGTGATGCCGCCCACCGGCAGCAGCGCCAGCTCCTTGGGAAAGACCGCGCGCCAGGCCTTGACCACCGCCGGGCCGAGTTGCTCGGCGGGAAACAGCTTGAGGCTGTCGGCGCCGGCGTCGAGGGCGGCGAAGCCCTCCGAGGGCGTGGCCACGCCCGGGGCGCTGACCAGGCCGGCGGCCTTGCTGGCGCGGATCACCGCCAGGTTGGCGTTGGGCGAGACGATCAGGCGGCCGCCGGCAGCGTCCACCTCGGCCACCTGGGCTTCGGTGAGCACCGTGCCGGCGCCGATCAGGCAGCTCTCGCCCAGCTCGGCGGTGAGCCGGCGGATGCTCTCGTAGGGCTGCGGCGAATTGAGCGGGATCTCGATGACGCGAAAGCCGGCGTCGTACAGGGCGCGGCCGACCGCGACGATCTCGTTCGGGGTGACGCCGCGCAGGATGGCGATCAGCGGCAGGTCCTTGAGGTAGGTATCAAGCATGGGAGCCTCCAGAGGTGGGGAGCAGGCCGGCGGCCTGGGCCAGGCGCCAGAGCCCGGCCCGGGTGGCCTGCTCCAGCAGGCGGACCTGGTGGATGTCAAATAGCGCCAGGGCGTCGCGATAGCGCTGGCAGAGCGCCGCGTCGCCGATCAGCACCAGGGGTGGACAGGTGGCGCCCTTGAGGGCGGCGACCTGGCTGCGCAACTCTTCGCCGATCAGCAGGCCGGAGAGGTAGTCAAGGCTGTGCGCCGCGCCCAGCTCGCCGGCCAGGACCCGGCTGCGGGCGGTGAAGAGGCGACCGAACAGGCCCTCGGCGCCGGCATCGCGGGCGGTGGTGAGACCCAGGCGGAAGGCCTCGGCACTGGCTTCGGGACCGGCCTCGGCGGCTGGGCGACCCAGGATGGAATGCTCGCGCAGCACGGCGAACAACTCGCCGGTCATGTAGGTGGCGAAGTCGGTGAGACGACCGTCGCGCACCCGCACCCACTTGCTGTGGGTGCCGGGCAGCACCAGCAGGGCTTCGGCGGCCAGGTCCGGCTCCAGTTCGAGGGCACCGAACACCTGGGTCTCCTCGCCACGCAGGACGTTGGGCAAGGCGCCGCGCTGCATCACTCCGGGAACCAGGTGGAGGTCGCCGCAGCCCGTGTCCAGGCGCAGCAGGCCGGCGGCCAGGCTGTGGACGTCGGCCGGGCAGTCGGCATAGGGCACCTCACGCCAGCCGCCGCGACTGCCGACCATGCCGCAGGCGATGGCGGGCAGGTCCGGCTGGGCCTCGCGCCAGTCGCCCACCAGAGCGCGATAGGCCGCGGCGAAGTCGCCGTCGGGCACATGCATGATGCCCCAGGGCCGGCTGCGGGTTTCCAGCACGGCGCCCTGGGCGTCGAACAGCTGGGCCCGCAGGGACGAGGTGCCCCAGTCGAGGCCGATGAGGTGCGGGGTGGCGGTCATGCGGGGCTCCAGCCGAGTTCGCGGGAAATGGCCCGGGCGCAGGCAGTGACCTCGGGCTGCAACTCGTGCAGCCGCGCCTCGGGCATGTAGGGGATGGCGCTGGCCACGCTGAGTGCCGCGACGATGGCGCCGTCGGCGCCGCGGATGGGCGCGGCCACGCAACGGATGCCCAGTTCGTTCTCTTCCAGATCCAGGGCATAGCCCTCGGCGGCGTGGCGCCGCAGTCGCGCACGGTAGTCCGCCCAGGGCAGGAAATCCTCGCGCAGCCCGGGCTGGCCGGTGCGCCGGGCCACGCCTTCGCCATAGAGGGCTTCCCACTCACCCTCGGCGAGATCCAGCATCAGCGCCTTGCCGACCCCGGTCAGCGCCAGCGGCATGCGCAGCCCGACCCGGGATCTCATCTCCAGGCCACGGCTGCCGGGCAGCTTGTCGAGATAGAGGACATCGCCGCCCTCGCGCACGCCGAGGTGCACGGTGTCGCCACAGTGCTGGGCCAGGCGTTGCAGATGGGGCCGGGCCACACCGGTCAGCGGCAGCTGCTCGCGGGCCTGGTAGCCGAGGGCGATGAGATGGCTGCCGAGGATCAGCCGCCCGCCATCGCTGCGCAGATAACCCGCCTGGGTCAGGGCAGCAACCAGCCGATGGGTGGTGCTGCGGGTGCAGCCGATGGCGGCGCCGATCTGGGCCAGGCTGTCAGCCCCGGCGGCCACGGCTTCGAGCACGGCCAGGCCGCGGAACAGGGCCTGGGCCCCGCTGGGCGCTTCCCCCTTTTTGGAATTGTTGTCGTTCATGGCCTTCACTCTAGAAGCCTCTTCGGCAAATCTCAATATGTGATACGTCATCCCATATTTTGGGATAGAAGTTAGATATGACAGCCTTGTCACATAGCTGCAATATTGGCGCTATCTAATGCACGGCACATTGCAAGGACTCGAGAGGCAGAGCGCTCCATGACGGGTAAATCCATCCTGATCGTCGACGATGAGGCGCCCATTCGCGAGATGATCGCCGTGGCCCTGGAAATGGCGGGCTATGAATGCCTGGAGGCGGACAACAGCAAGGACGCCCACGCCCTGATCGTCGATCGCAAGCCCGATCTCATCCTGCTCGACTGGATGCTGCCCGGCACCTCCGGCCTGGAACTGGCCCGCCGCCTCAAGCGCGACGAGCTGACCGACGCCATCCCCATCATCATGCTCACGGCCAAGGGTGACGAGGACAACAAGGTCCAGGGCCTGGAGACCGGCGCCGACGACTACATCACCAAGCCCTTCTCGCCCCGCGAGCTGGTGGCGCGCCTGAAAGCCGTGCTGCGCCGCACCGGCCACCTGGAGAACGACGGTCCGCTGGAGGTCAACGGCCTGATCCTCGATCCGATCAGCCACCGGGTGACCATCGACGGCGCGCCCGCCGAGATGGGTCCCACCGAATACCGTCTGCTGCAGTTCTTCATGACCCACCAGGAGCGTGCCTATACCCGCGGCCAGCTGCTGGATCAGGTCTGGGGCGGCAACGTCTATGTCGAGGAACGTACCGTGGACGTGCACATCCGCCGCCTGCGCAAGGCCCTCGGCGAGACCTACGAGAACCTGGTACAGACGGTGCGCGGCACCGGGTATCGCTTTTCCACCAAACTCTGACGCGGGATCACCGCCGCCGTGAACATCAACTGGCGCTCCCGTCTGGCCACCCAGCTGTCGACCGTGGTCGCCGGCTGCGCCCTGGCCGGCTGGCCCTTCGGCCATGTCGGCCTGGCGGTGGCCCTGGGACTGGCGGTCTATCTGGCGGTCACCCTGAGGCACCTGTTGCGCCTGCAGGCCTGGCTGCTGAGCGAGGCCCCGGGCGCGCCGCCGGAAGCCGAGGGCCTGTGGGGCGAAGTGTTCGACCGGCTCTATCGGCGCCAGCGCCACGAACAGCGCCAGCGCGAGGAATTGCTCGCCGTGATCGGTCGCGCCCAGGCCTCCACCGAGGCCCTGCGCGACGCCATCATCCTGGTGGATCGCCATGGCAACCTGGAATGGTGGAACCGCGCCGCGGAAACCCTGCTGGGCCTGCGTCAGCCCCAGGACCTCGGCCAGCCCATCACCAACCTGGTGCGCCATCCGCGCTTTTCCGACTATTTTCTCGGCGGCGACTATGGCGAGCCGCTGGAACTGGCCTCCCCACTCAACGACGACCAGTACCTGCACATCCTGGTCACCCGCTTCGGCGAAGGCGATCGGCTGCTGCTGGTGCGCGACGTGACCCGCGTCCATCAGCTGGAACAGATGCGCAAGGATTTCGTCGCTAACGTCTCCCACGAATTGCGCACCCCGCTGACGGTGATCACCGGCTACCTGGAGACCCTGCTGGACAACGCCGACCACGCCACTCCACGCTGGCGCCGGGCGCTGGGGCAGATGCAGCAGCAGGCCGGACGCATGCAGCACACCATCGACGACCTGCTGCTGCTGGCCCGCCTGGAAGCCACCGACTATCCCGCCGACAACCGCCCGGTGGCCCTAGAGCCGCTGCTCGCCTCCATCCTGCAGGACGGTCGCGCCCTGTCCGGCGCCGTTGGCCATCGCCTGAGCCTGGAGTGCGAGCCGGGTCTGGCCCTGCTGGGCAGCGAGACGGAGTTGCGCAGCTGCTTTTCCAACCTGGTGTTCAACGCGGTCAAGTACAGCCCCGAAGGCGGCGAGGTGCGGGTGCGCGCCTGGCAGGACGCCGCAGGCGCCCATGTCGCGGTGCAGGACAATGGTCCCGGTATCGACGCCCGCCACCTGCCGCGCCTGACCGAACGCTTCTATCGCCTCGACGCCAGCCGCGCCTCCAGCACCGGCGGCACCGGCCTGGGCCTGGCCATCGTCAAGCACGTGCTGATCCGTCATCGCGGCGGCCTGGACATCCACAGCGTGCCTGGCGAGGGCAGCTGCTTCACCTGCGATTTCCAGCCCGAACAGATCGCCCAGCGCACCGCCGCCTCGGCCTGAAGCTGCCGGCTCCCCGCCGTGCTATCGTCCGGCCATCCCTGCCACGGTCTCCTGCCATGCCCCCAGCCCTGCGCCTGCTGCCGGTCCTGCTGCTCGCCCTGATCGGCTGTCTGTTGCTGGGCAGCCAGGCCTGGCACCGCGCCGAGCAGGCGAGCCTGGCCGAGGCCAGCCTGCTCGGCCAGGAGCAGTTGCGCCTCCACGCCAGCGGCCTGCAGACCCTGATCGACCGCTTTCGCGCCCTGCCGGCGGTGCTGGCCCAGGACCCCGAACTGATCGCTGCCCTCACCACGCCGCCTGATGCCACGGCCACCGAGCGACTCAATCTCAAGCTTGAACGCCTCAATGCTGCGGCCCAGTCCTCGACCCTGGAGGTGCTGGATCGCACGGGACTGGCCATCGGCGCCAGCAACTGGCGGCTGCCTACCAGCTATGTGGGTCACAACTATGGCTTTCGTCCCTATTTCCGCGAGACCCTCGCCGGTGGCAGCGGCCGCTTTTATGCTGTGGGCGTTACCACCGGCATTCCCGGCTATTTCCTCTCCCACGCCGTGCTGGACGCCCAGGGGCGCTTTCTCGGCGCGGTGGTGGTCAAGCTGGAATTCCCCGCCATCGAGGCGCGTTGGGGCGAGCACCCCGAGGTGCTGCTGGTCAGCGATGCCCGCGGCGTGGTCTTTGCCGCCAATCGCCCGGCCTGGCGCTATCGCCTGCTGCGCGAGCTGACCCCGGCCGATCGGGCGGAACTGGCCACCACCCGCCAGTACGACCGGCGCACCTTGCAACCCCTGCCCTATCGCCAGGAACGGGTGCTCGGCGAGCAGCGCCAGGTGGCCCACATCCAGGCCCCCGAAGGCAGCGCCGACTACCTCTGGGACAGCCTGCCGCTGCCCAGCGAAGGCTGGACCCTGCACCTGCTGCGGCCCACCCGGGACCTGCAGGGCGGCGGCCCGGGTGCGGCGCTGGCCGCCGTCTGCGTCTGGCTGCTGCTGGTCTGCGCCGGTCTCCTCTGGGCGCAACGGCGCCGGCTGAAGCGCCTCCGTCAGCGCAGCCGCCTGGAACTGGAGCAGCTGGTGGAGGCCCGCACCGCCGAATTGCGCACCGCCCAGGACGGCCTGGTGCAGGCCGCCAAGCTGGCCGCCCTGGGGCAGATGTCGGCGGCCCTGGTGCACGAACTCAACCAGCCGCTCACCGCCCAGCGCATGCACCTGGCCAGTCTGCGCCTGCTGCTGGATCACGGGCGACTGGACGAGGCCCGCGCCGCCCTGGAGCGCCTCGACGGCCTGCTGACCCGCATGAGCGGCCTCACTGCCCACCTCAAGACCTATGCGCGCAAGACCCCCGCCGGTCTGCGCGAGCGGGTCGATCTGGCGCGGGTGGTGGATCAGGCGCTGGAGTTGCTGGAGGCCCGCCGTGCCGAGCTGGCCGTGGAGCTGATCCTGGAGTTGCCGCGCCCGGCCTGGCTGCTGGGCGATCCCATCCGCCTGGAGCAGGTACTGGTCAATCTGCTGCGCAACGCCCTCGACGCCGTGGCGGAGCGACCCCGGCCGCAGGTCCGGGTCAGCCTAGCGCGGGAGGGGGATGCCTGGTTGCTGGAGGTGGCCGACAACGGTGGCGGCATCGCCGCCGCGCACCTGGACCAGGTGTTCGATCCCTTCTTTACCACCAAGCCGGTGGGCGAAGGCCTGGGACTGGGCCTGGCGGTGTCCTCGGCCATCGTCCAGGCCCAGGGCGGCAGCCTGGCCGCGCGCAACGCCGCCGAGGGCGCAGTCTTTGCCCTGCGGCTGCCGGCCGCGCCGGAGTCAGCGGCCTAGCGCACGCAGAGCGTCACCAGCAGGGCGAAGCCCCAGCCGAGCAGCCCGGTCACCAGCAGGGTCGCCGCATCCCAGGGCCCGCGGGTGGCATCCAGCAGAGGCAGGCCGACGCCGCCGATCAGGGCGCTGGCGAGGATGCCCGCCAGGATCCGCACCAGCGGCCAGTGGCTGTCGGCGGCTTCCTCGGGAGCGGCAGCAAGGGGCTCTTCTTCGGACATGGCAGGGCTCCACCAGGGGATATGGAAGGCGACCCTAGCCCGGCAACCTGAAGCTGCGATGAAGCGGCGCTTCAGATTGCCTTCAGCTTGACCGCCAAGACTGCGCCTCGTATTCCCCCGGAGAGGTCGCGATGCTCGAAGTGACTTGGCAGTCCCCGTACAGCTTTACCCTGGCCGACCGCAGCGGTTCGCTGCTGGCCCGCCTGGAGCCGCGCGAGGCACCCGGCCGGCAGGCGACCGAAGCCTTCATCGGCGCGCGTTTCGCCCTGGAGCACGGCGCCCGCATCAGCCACTTCCTGCCGCTGCTGCTCGCCCTGCGCGATGCCGAAGGCGTGCTGCAGGCGGCGGTGGGGATCCGCTCCGCGCTGGACCAGTCGCTGTTTCTCGAACGCTATCTGCCCCAGCCGGTGGAGACCCAGGTGGCGGCGGCGCTCGGCCGGCCGATCGATCGCGCGGAGGTGGTGGAGGTCGGCAATCTGGCGGCGCTGGGTCCGGGCCAGGCGCGCCTGCTGATCGTCGTCACCACCTGGCTGCTGGCCCGCAGCGGCCAGCGCTGGGTGACCTTTACCGGCGCCACCCGCCTGATCAACAGCTTCCATCGCCTCGGCCTGGCGCCCCAGGTGCTGGGCGCGGCCGATCCGGCCTGCCTGGGCGCCGAGCGCGAGAGCTGGGGCTCCTACTACGCCAACGCTCCCCAGGTCTGCGCCGGTGACATCCACCAGGGCTATCAACAGTTGCTGCAGGCCGGCATCTTCGCCCGCCTGGGCCTCACCACCCTTGGCGAGGAGGACTGCCATGTCGCTTGAAACCTGCCCTGTCGTCGACTTCTTCACCACCCTGGAGCGCCACGCCTGGCATGGCGACCGGCCGGCGCTGACCGGCAGTCACGAGACCTGGAGCTATGCCCGGCTGCTGCAGGAGGTTACCGCCCGCGCCGCCTGGCTGCGCGAGCACGAGATCCGGCGCCTGGCGCTGGACCTGCCCAACGGTCCCGAACTGCTGGCCTGGGACCTGGCCGCCCTGCGCGCAGGGCTGCCCTGCGTGATCCTGCCGGACTTCTTCAGTCCCGCGCAGCGCGCCCATGTCCTGCGCGACTGCGGCGCCGATCTCCTGCTGGGGCGCCCCGAGCGCACCCAGGAATGGGCTGCGGCAGGCTTCACCGCGGGCGCCAGCGGGTGGCAGCGGCCGGCCTCGGCCCGCGCTCCGTTGCCGGCGGGCACCGCCAAGCTCACCTACACCTCCGGCACCACCGGCACCCCCAAGGGCGTCTGCCTCAAGGCCGGACAGCTGCTGCGGGTGGCCACCAGCCTGGAAGCCGCCAGCGGCGCCCGGGCGCCCCGACGCCATCAGGTGCTCCTGTCGCTGGGCATCCTGCTGGAAAATCTCGGGGTCTATGCCGCGCTGCTGGCCGGTGCCGAGGTGGTGGTGCTCAAGGCCGAGGACCAGGGTGTCCGCGGCTCCGCCGGCATCGACTGGGCCCAGCTGGCCGCCTGCCTGCAGGAGCGCCAGCCACACAGTCTGATCCTCATGCCCCAGCTGTTGCAGGGACTCGTGGAGCTGGGCGAACGCGGGCTGCTGCGCCTGGACGGGCTGCGCTTCGCCGCCGTGGGCGGGGCGCCGCTGAGCGAGGCGCTGCTGACCCGCGCCAGCGCCTTGGGCCTGCCGCTGTTCCAGGGCTATGGCCTGTCGGAGTGCGCCTCGGTGGTGACCCTCAATCGCCCTGAGGCCAACCGCCCGGGCAGCGTCGGCCAGCCCCTGCCCCATGTGCGCCTGCGCCTGGCCGCCGATGGCGAGATCCTGGTCGGCGGCGTCGATTTCGCCGGCTATCTGGGCGAACCCGCGAGCGCCACCGACGAGGTGGCCACCGGTGATCTCGGCGAATTCGACGCCGACGGCTATCTCTACCTGCGTGGCCGCAAGAAACACCAGTTCAGCCTGGCTTCGGGACGCAATGTCGATCCGGGCTGGATCGAGGCCGAACTCACCCAGGGCGGCCCCATCGCCCAGGCCTATGTGCAGGGCGAAGGTGCCCGGCACCTGGTGGCGCTGCTCTGGCCACGGCAGCCGGACCTGCCCGACAGCCTGCTCGCCGACCAGATCGCCCGCCTCAACCAGCGCCTGCCCGACTATGCCCGCATCGGCGCCTGGCGCCGCCTCGCCGAACCCTTCACCCCCGCCAACGGCCTGCTCACCGCGACCGGACGCCTTCGCCGCGACGCCATCCAGGCGCATCACGCGGCCCTGCTCTCGCACCTTCTGGAGGTACCAGCATGAGTTTCTTCGCCACCCTGCAAGCCGAAACCGCCGTGGAACGCCAGGCGCTGTTCGAGGTGCCCATCATCCGCGCCGCCCTGGGCGGCAACGTCGCCCTGGAGAGCTATGTCGCCTTTCTCGGCCAGGCCTATCACCACGTCCGCCACACCGCGCCGCTGATGATGGCCTGCGGCGCCCGCCTGCCGGCGCGGCTGGAATGGCTGCGCGGCGCGGTCTGCGAATACATCGAGGAAGAATACGGCCACGACCAGTGGATCCTCAGTGACATCGCCGCCTGCGGCGGCAACGCCGAGGCGGTACGCGCCAGCCGCCCCGAACTGCCCATCGAGCTGATGGTGGCCTATCTCTACGATTTCATCGCCCGCGACAATCCGGTCGGCCTGTTCGGCATGGTCAATGTGCTCGAGGGCACCAGCATCGCCCTGGCTACCCAGGCCGCCGGCGCCATCCGCGGCCAGCTGGGCCTGCCGGCGACGGCCTTCAGCTACCTGGACTCCCACGGCAGCCTCGACCAGGAACACATGGCGACCTACCGCCAGCTGATGGATCGCCTGGACGATCCGGCCGACCAGGCCGCGGTGATCCACGTGTCCAAGGTGGTCTATCGCCTCTATGCCGACATGTTCCGCGCCCTGCCCGGCGCCGGCCAGCAACCGGAGCAGCGCCATGCAGCTGCCTGACTGCCGCGTCCTGCTGACCGGCGCCAGCGGCGGCATCGGCCTGCCGCTGGTGGAACAACTCTGCGCCGGCGGCGCCCAGGTGCTGGCGGTCGCCCGCGACACCCGCGCCCTGCAGCCGCTGGCCGAGCGCCTGGGCGGTCGGCTGCGCCTGCTCGATGCCGATCTCACCCGTCGGGCCGATCGCCAGGCGGTGCTGGCCGAAGCCAGTCGCGGCCAGGGCGTCAACGTGCTGCTCAATGCCGCCGGCAGCAACAGCTTCGCCCTGCTCGAAGCCCTCGATGACGACGCCATCGACAACCTGCTGGCGATCAACATCGGCGCGGCCATCCAGCTGACCCGCCTGCTGCTGCCCCTGCTGCGCCGCCAGCCGCGCGCGGTGATCGCCCATGTCGGCTCCACCCTGGGCTCCATCGGCTATCCCGGCTATGCGCCCTATTGCGCCAGCAAGTTCGCCTTGCGCGGCTTCACCCAGGCCCTGCGCCGGGAACTGGCCGATACCCGCATCCGGGTGCTCTACGTGGCGCCCCGCGCCACTCGCACGGCGATGAACAGCCCGGCGGCCATGGCCGTGAACCAGGCGCTCAAGAGCCAGGTGGACGACCCCGTCGTGGTCGCCGGCGTGGTGATCCGCGCCCTGGTCGAGGATCGCCAGGAGCTCCATCTCGGCTGGCCGGAAAAGCTCTTCGTCCGCCTCAACGGCCTGCTGCCCGGCCTGGTGGATCGCGCCCTGCGCCGCCAGCTGCCGGTGATCCGCCGCTTCATCGACCCCGCCTTCGCCCCGGAGAAACACCCATGACGTCCCCGCGCAAAGCCCTCGGCCTGCTGCTCGCCGCGCTGCTCGCCAGCCCCTTCGCCCTGGCTGACGATAGCCAGCGCCTGGCCCACATCCAGCAGCGCTGGGCCGAGATCCAGTACCGCCTGCCCAGCGCCGAAAAGCCCGCCGCCTTCGAACAGCTGGCCGGCGAGGCGCGCGCCTTCACCGAGGCTGCACCCCAGTCGGCGCCGGCGCTGATCTGGCAGGGCATCGTGCTCAGCAGCTGGGCCGGCGCCCAGGGCGGGCTGGGGGCGCTGGGCAAGGTCAAGGAAGCCCGCACTGACCTGGAACAGGCGCTCAAGCTCGACCCCACGGCGCTGCAGGGCTCCGCCTACACCAGTCTCGCCGCCCTCTACGACCGGGTTCCCGGCTGGCCGATCGCCTTCGGTGACGCCAGCGAAGCCGATCGTCTGCTGCAGCAGGCCCTCGCCCTCAACCCCAGCGGCATCGATACCCTATACTTCTGGGGCGACCACCTGTATCGCCAGCAGCGCTATGCCGAAGCCCGCGCCGCCCTGCTCAAGGCGCAGCAGGCCGCCCCGCGGCCCGGACGCGAACTGGCCGACCAGGGACGGCGGGGCGAGATCGCCGCGCTGCTCAAGGACGTCGACCAGAAGCTGAAGTGACGAGGCCTCCATGCGCGTGCTGCTGATCGAAGACGATCCCGACCTCGGCGAGGGCATCCGTACCAGTCTGCGGGAAGAGGGCTATACCCTGGACTGGCTCAAGGACGGCGAAAGCGCCGTCCACGCCCTGCGCGAAGAGGGCTTCGACCTGGTGGTGCTGGATCTCGGCCTGCCGCGCCTGGACGGCATCCAGGTGCTGCGCCAGAGTCGCGCCAACGGCCTGACCACGCCGGTGCTGATCCTTACCGCCCGCGACGACACCGAGGACCGGGTCGCCGGCCTCGACGCCGGCGCCGACGACTACCTGGTCAAGCCCTTCGACATCAAGGAACTCAAGGCGCGCCTGCGCGCCCTGCTGCGGCGGCGCAACGGTCCCTCGCAGATCCAGCTCGAAGGCGGCGGCATCGCTCTGGATCCGGCCACCCGCCGGGTCACCTTCGATGGCCAGCCGGTCAACCTCACCCCGCGCGAATACCAGCTGCTGCACGAACTGCTGGCCAATCCGGGCAAGATCTTCAGTCGCGACCGCCTCATGGGGCTGCTCTACGGCTGGGACGAGGGGGTGGAAAGCAACACCCTGGAAGTCCACATCTACAACCTGCGCAAGAAGCTGCGCGCCGACCTGATCCGCACGGTCAGGGGCATCGGTTACCGCCTCGAATGTCCATGACCTCCATCCGCCGCCGCACCGTCGGCCTGGTGCTCTCGCTGCTGCTGATCGGCACCCTGCTGATCGCCCTGACCAACGTCCACGACAGCCAGCGCGAGATCGGCGAGATCTACGATGCCCAGCTGGCGCAGAGCGCGCGCATCCTGCAGGGCATGCTGCGCGCCGCCCCCCGCGGCGAAGGCCGCCTGGCGCTGCATGCCAGCGTCACCCAGGCCCTGGCCGAGGCCAACGACAGCCCCTATGGCCACAGATACGAGGCCAAGATGGCCTTCCAGGCCTGGAACGCCCGCGGCGTCCCCCTGATGCGCTCGCCCAGCGCGCCCATCTTCAGCATGCCGACGACCCCGGGCTTCACCGAGCAGACCCTGGAGGGCGAGGCCTGGTATGGCTTCCTGCTGCCCGACCCGGAGCACGACCTGATGCTCTGGGTCGGCGAGCGCGAAGAGGTGCGCGCCGATCTGGTCCGCCGCATCCTGCGCCACACCCTCACGCCGCATCTGATCGGCCTGGTGCTGCTGTCGCTGCTGGCCTGGCTGGCCATTGGCTGGGGCCTGAAACCGCTGCGGCGCATGGCCGGGCTGATCCGCCACCGTGACCCGGAATCCCTGCAACCGCTGCAGCTCGATCCCCTGCCGCGCGAACTGGAACCCATGCAGGCGGCGCTCAATCGGCTGCTGCTGCAGATCGAGCAACTGCTGCAGCGCGAACGCCGCTTCATCGCCGATGCCGCCCACGAGTTGCGCACGCCGCTGGCGGTGCTGCGCCTGCATGCGCAGAACGCCCTGTCCGCGCAGACCGCGGCGGCCCGCGACGAGGCGCTGAAATTCGTCGTCAGCGGCACCGATCGGCTGACCCGGGTGGTCAACCAGCTGCTGATCCTCGCCCGTCTGGAACCCCGGCCGAGCTGGAGCGCCGAGCAGCGCTTCGATTTGCGCACCGCCCTCAGCGCCACCCTGGAAGAACTGGGCCCCTGGATTCTCGACAAGGGCCTGGACCTCAGCCTCGACGCCGAAGCCAGCCAGGTGCAGGTCCATGGCGACAGCGCCATGCTGGGCATCGCCCTGCAGAATCTGCTGACCAATGCGGTCAACGTGTCGCCTCCCGGCGGCGAGATCCGCATCCGCCTGGAGGTCACCGCCGACTGGGCGGAGATCCAGATCCTCGACCAGGGCCCCGGCATCGCGGAGGAGATCCAGCCACGGCTGTTCGAGCGCTTCTACAGCAGCGGCGCGGCCAACGGCGCCGGCCTGGGACTGTCCATCGTCCAGACCGTCGCCCAGCACCTGGGTGGACGCATCGAACTGGGCAACCGCCCGGAGGGCGGCGCCTGCGCCCGTCTCGGCCTGCCGGTGCTGCCGGGACCCGGCTAGGGACTCGACCCGTCGCCGGCCTTCGGGCAAGGTAGCGGCGCACCGGCCGCGAGAGGACGCCTCCCATGCAAGCTCAGGTCTATCTGGTCGACGACGAAGCCAGCATCCGCGAAGCGGTGCGCCAGTGGCTGGAGCTGTCGGGGCATCAGGTGCGGCTGTTCGCCCGCGCCGAAGACTGCCTGGCGGCAATGACCCCGGATTTCGCCGGGGTGGTGGTCAGCGACGTGCGCATGCCCGGCATGGACGGCCTGGCCCTGCTGGAACGGCTGCAGGCGCTGGATGCCGACCTGCCGGTGATCCTGCTCACCGCCCACGGCGATGTCGCCCTGGCGGTCAGCGCCATGCGCCAGGGCGCCTACGACTTCCTGGAAAAGCCCTTCAGCCCCGAGGCCTTGCTTGGCGATCTCGGCCGCGCCTTGGAAAAGCGCCGGCTGGTGCTGGAGAACCGCCAGCTGCATCGCCGGGTCGACGACCAGAGCGCCCTCGCCCGTCGGTTGCTGGGTGTCTCGCCGGGCATCGTCCGGCTGCGCCAGCAGATCCTCGACCTGGCGCCGACACCGGTCAACGTGCTCCTGCGCGGCGAGACCGGCAGCGGCAAGGAACTGGTCGCCCGCTGCCTGCACGACTTCGGTCCCCGCGCCGACAAGGCCTTCGTCGCCCTCAACTGCGCGGCCATCCCCGAGCAGCTGTTCGAGAGCGAATTGTTCGGCCACGAGAGCGGCGCCTTCACCGGCGCCCAGGGCAAGCGCATCGGCAAGCTGGAATACGCCAACGGCGGCACCCTGTTTCTCGACGAGATCGAGAGCATGCCCCTGGCGCAGCAGGTCAAGCTCTTGCGGGTGCTGCAGGAGCAGCGTCTGGAGCGCCTCGGCTCCAACCAGAGCATCGCCCTGGACCTGCGCATCGTCGCCGCCACCAAGCCGGATCTCCTGGAAGAAGCCCGCGCCGGACGCTTTCGCGAAGACCTGGCCTATCGCCTCAATGTCGCCGAGCTGCACCTGCCGCCGCTGCGGGCGCGGCGCGAGGACATCCCGCTGCTGTTCGATCACTTCCTCGCCGAGGCCGGCGCCCGCCTGGGCCGCCCGGTCACCCCGCCCGGCGCGGCGCGCCTGGCCCAGCTGCTGGGTCACGGCTGGCCCGGCAACGTGCGCGAGCTGGCCAACGCCGCCGAGCGCGAGGCCCTCGGCCTGGGTACCCCCGCCACCGCAGCCGCGGGCCACTCCCTGGCCGATCAGCTGGAAGCCTTCGAGGCCCAGTGCCTGCGCGCCGCCCTGGCCCGCCACGGCGGCGAGATCAAGGCGGTGATGGACGAGTTGCAACTGCCACGGCGCACCCTCAACGAGAAGATGCAGCGCCATGGCCTGGTGCGGGCCGACTTCCGCGACGAGGATTGAGAGGCAATAGGCGGAAATCCGCTCATTGCTCACCGCCTTTCGGCGATCTTTCGCCGATTCGTATCTGCAAAACCTAGTCAGGACGCGGCTTCGCGACCTGGCACGCGCCCTGCTATAGCCCTTGTCGACGCCCCGAGCGCCCTAATAACAACGACAAGAGGAACACCCTGTGGATAGCACCGCTACCCTCGCGGCCGGCCAGACCGCGCCCAAGACCACCTCGCAGCGCATCAAGTCCATCTTCAGCGGTTCCGTCGGCAACCTGGTCGAATGGTACGACTGGTACGTCTACGCCGCCTTCTCGCTGTATTTCGCCAAGGCCTTCTTTCCCAAGGGCGACCAGACCGCCCAGCTGCTCAACGTCGCCGCCATCTTTGCCGTGGGCTTTCTCATGCGCCCCATCGGCGGCTGGCTGATGGGCCTCTATGCCGACAAGGCCGGCCGCAAGTCCGCGCTGATGGTCTCGGTGATCATGATGTGCGCCGGCTCGCTGATCATCGCCCTCACCCCCAGCTACACCACCATCGGCGTCGCCGCCCCCATCATGCTGGTGCTGGCGCGGCTGCTGCAGGGCCTCTCGGTGGGCGGTGAATACGGCACCTCCGCCACCTACCTGAGCGAGATGGCGACCAAGGAAAGCCGCGGCTTCTACTCCAGCTTCCAGTACGTCACCCTGATCTCCGGGCAGTTGCTGGCGCTGGCCACGCTGATCGTGCTGCAGCAGACCCTGACCGTCGAACAGCTGGAAAGCTGGGGCTGGCGCATCCCCTTCCTGATCGGCGCCGCCTGCGCCGTGACCGCGCTCTACCTGCGCCGCGGCATGGAAGAGACCAGCTCCTTCAAGAAGGCCGAAAAACCCAAGGAATCCCTGATGCGCACCCTGATGCGCCATCCCAAGGAATTCTTCACCGTGGTCGGCCTGACCATGGGCGGCACCCTGGCCTTCTACACCTACACCACCTACATGCAGAAGTACCTGGTCAACTCGGTGGGCATGAGCAAGACCGACGCCACCTCCATCTCGGCGGCGACGCTGTTCCTGTTCATGCTGCTGCAGCCCGTCGTCGGCGCCCTCTCCGACCGCGTCGGCCGGCGTCCGGTACTGATCGCCTTCGGCGTGCTCGGCACCCTGTTCACCTACCCGATCCTCACCGCCCTGGGCAGCGTCACCACCTGGTGGGGCGCCTTCGGCCTGATCATGGTGGCGCTGGTGATCGTCAGCTTCTACACCTCGATCAACGCCGTGGTGAAGGCCGAGCTGTTCCCCACCGAGATCCGCGCCCTGGGCGTCGGCCTGCCCTATGCCCTGACCGTGTCCATCTTCGGCGGCACCGCCGAATACCTGGCCCTGTGGTTCAAGAGCATCGGCATGGAGAGCGGCTACTACTGGTACGTGACCGGCTGCATCGCCTGCTCGCTGCTGGTCTACGTCTTCATGAAGGACACCCGCGATCACTCGCGCATCGTGCACGAATAACCGCTCGTCCCTGGGGGCGGGCCTCTCGGTCATTAGATTTGGCCGTCCGGCCCGCCCCCCTTTGCCTGGGCTTTGGGGCACGCCATCGTAGTGTCACCGGCAGCGTCCACAACGGTCATTTCGCTGACCGCTGTGGCGAGTTCGCCCCCTCCTCCCAAGCCCCGGTTACACACTCATGGAAATCGACTACGGTCCCAGCTACGCCAAACTGGGTCTCCAGTTTCAATACCAGTGGAGCAGCCTGCTGCGCGATGCTTTGAAGAAGCACGGCATCACCGACGCCCAGGCCAAGGCCATCTGCGGCGACTTCGCCTTCGATCTCTCCAAGCTCATCGACGAAGCCGAAATCAAGGCCGACGGCCTCTCCTATCGCCCGGTGATCGCCTTCACCGAGGACGAGGAAACCCTGCTGGTGCAGTCCGCCGAATTCGACTATCACGAAGCGGCCTACGCCACCGCCGCGGCGGCGTTCGAGAAGAAGTAAGCCTCGCGGGGGGGCCCTGCGCCCTCACCCCAACCCTCTCCCCCAGGGAGAGGGGGCGATCTGGAGCGGTGGCGGGCTCTTCCTCCAGACGTGGGTCCTGAAGCTGTTTTCATTGTTACTGCGATAGCGATTCGCTTAGGCCAGTTGAGGCCATTTCACCTCCACCCCCTCCAACTTCATCGACAGAGCCGAAATCAAGGCTGACAGCCTCTCCTAGCGCTCGGTGATCGCCTTTATCGAGGACTGGGAAATCATGTTGGCGCAGTCAGCCAGCTTTGAATATCACAAAGCGGCCTATGCCACTGCTGCTGCGGCGTTCGAGGGGAAGTAAGGCTGGCCCCGGGCCCTCACCCCAACCCTCTCCCTCAGGGAGAGGGAGCGGCCTGGAGCGGTGGCGGGCTCTTTCTCCAGACGTTGGTACTGAAGCTGTTTTCAGTGCTGCTGCGATAGCAGTTTTGACTGTCTTTCAGCGAGAGCTACTCCATAGCTCCGCTTCGCTCCGTATGGCCCCCTCTCCCCCCGGGAGAGGGTTGGGGTGAGGGCCGCACAGGCACCCTTGTCATAGCCGCGCGAACCGCGCGTTAGAGCCTCGCCAACACGATTTCCCCAGGCGATACTCCCCGGATCACCTCTCACTCCGTACCACCCCCTCTCCCTCCGGGAGAGGGTTGGGGTGAGGGCCGCATCGGCACCCACGTCATAGCCTTGCGAACCACGCATTAGAGCCTCGCCAACACTATTTCCCCAGGCGATACTCCTCAGATCACCTCTCACTCCGTACCACCCCCTCTCCCTCCGGGAGAGGGTTGGGGTGAGGGCGAACCCGACACCAGAACACCCAGGGAAAGGATTCCCATGCTCCTCATCAGCCATGCCCGCGCCCTGCGCCGGGGTCAGACCGACGCCGAGCGCGCACTCTGGTATCACCTGCGCGGCAACCGTCTACAGGGTCATAAATTCCGCCGTCAGCATCCCTGTGGTCGCTACATCCTGGACTTCGTCTGCCTGGAAGCGCGGCTGGTGATCGAACTGGATGGCGGCCAGCATCAGGGCAGCGCCAATGACCGCGAGCGCGACGCCTGGCTGCAGGCCCGGGGCTTCCAGATCCTGCGCTTCTGGAACCACGACGTCCTGACCCGGCCCGACGCCGTGCTCGAGCGCCTTCACGCAGCCCTCAGCCCGGCTTGACCCTCGGCTTGCGCGCGCGTGGCGGTGCGCCACCCGTCTTCGCCGTCGCCTTGGCCTTGCTCCCGCCCGTACGTCGCTTCTTCTTCCAGGACGCGCCCTTGCCCGCCGGCGGCGGCCCGCTGATGGTCAGGGTCAGGCCGAGACAGCGCTCCACCTGCTTGCCCATCCAGGCCGATTGCTTGGTGACGAATTCGGCCAGGCTCAGCTCGCCCTCCTGCACCCGATCCAGCGCCTGCTCCCAGAGCGCCGTGGTGCCCGGATCGGCGATGGCCCGGGGCACGGCGTCGATCAGGCCGAAGGCCGCCGGGGTCGCCGCCAGGGCCTTGCCCTGCTTGACCAGGTAGCCGCGGTCCAGCAGGCCCTGGATGATGCTGGCGCGGGTCGCCTCGGTGCCGATGCCGGTGGTGTCCTTGAGCTTCTGCTTGAGGGCGGGATCCTCCACCAGCTTGGCGACATTCTTCATCGCCTTGATCAGATCGCCCTCGGTGAAGGGCTTGGGCGGTTGGGTCAGCTGATCCTTGCAGCGCACTTCCACCACCGGATAGGACTCACCCTCGCGCAGCTCGGGCAGCGCCTGGGGCGGCGGTGCCTCGCGACCCTTGGGCGGCGTGAGCGATTCGGGCAAGGCGCGCCGCCAGCCCGGTTCCACCAGCCGCTTGCCGGTGGCCCGCAGGCGTTCGCCGCCCGCCGCGAAGTCGGCCTGGGTGCGATCGAATTCGTGCGGCGGCAGGAATTGCGCCAGGTAACGCGCGCGGATCAGGCCATAGACGTTGCGCTCCTGGGGACTCAGGCGGCCCAGGTCGCGGGTCACCTGCGTCGGGATGATGCCGTGGTGGGCGCTGACCTTCGCATCGTTCCAGGCCCGCGAGCGGCGACTGGCGTCCAGATGGTCGCGCAGTGGGGCGAGACTGCTGTCGGCGCCCAGCAAGGCGGCCAGCAGCGCCGGCGCCTCGGCGTGCTGGGACAGCGGCAGGTAGCCGCAATCGCTGCGCGGATAGGTGATCAGCTTGTACTTCTCGTAGAGCGCCTGGGCGACGTCCAGGGTCTGCTGGGCGCCCAGGTTGAGGCGCTTGGAGCAGACCTCCTGCAAGGTGCCCAGATCGAAGGGCAAGGGCGCCGCCTCGCGGACGCGCTCGGTCTTGAGCTTGACCAGCCGCGCCTGCCCAGCCGCCTCGATGGCCCGCGCCGCCGCCTGGGCCACCTCGGGCTTGAGACAGCGGCCCTGGTCGTCGCAGACGTCCTCTGGCGGTTGCCATTGGGCCTGGAAGCGACTGCCGGAGGCGTCCAGGGTCGCCTCCACGGTCCAGAAGGGCACCGGCACGAAGGCGGCGATGGCACGATCGCGGTCCACCACCAGGCGCAGGGTCGGCGTCTGCACCCGTCCGACCGAAAGCACGCCCTGATAGCCGGAGCGACGCCCCAGCAGGGTGAACAGCCGGCTCATGTTCATGCCGATCAGCCAATCGGCGCGCGAGCGTCCCAGGGCGGACTGATAGAGCCCATAGGTCTCGGCACCGGGCTTGAGCGCGGCCAGGGCGCGGCGGATGGAGACGTCATCCAGCGCCGACAGCCACAAACGGCGGATCGGCCCGCGATAGCGGCAATGCTCCACCAGCTCGCGGGCGATCATCTCGCCTTCGCGATCGGCGTCGGTAGCGATCACCAGTTCGCTGGCCTCGCCCAGCAGGCGCTTGACCGCCTTGAACTGGCTGCCGGTGGTCTTCTTGACCTGCAGCTTCCACTGCTCGGGAACGATGGGCAGGTCGTCCAGCGACCAGCGCTTGTAGCGGGCGTCATAGGCGTCCGGTGGCGCCGTTTCCAGCAGGTGGCCGATGCACCAGGTCACGGTCACGCCCTGCCCCTGCAGGCAGCCCTCGCCGCGGCGGGTGGCGCCGAGGATGCGGGCGATATCCTTGGCCTGGGAGGGTTTTTCGCAGAGATACAGCTGCATGGCGGGCGTCGCACGAGGGGAATCGCCACAGGATGCAAAGGCTGCGCGAGCGGCGCAAGGCCTAATCTGTATATCCGTACAGAAAGCGGCCTTTGCGCAAATTCGCCCAGTGGGCCACAGCGTGCTCAGGACGTGGATCACAGCTTGAACGGCGGCCGCCGCGGACGCGGAATCTTGCCGTGGCTGGGCAGTCCTTGGGCTACGGCACTTTCGCCGTCTTTAGCCGAGCTCTGGGAGGCGTCAATGAACACTGTAGCTATGGATCGCGCCACGGCCGAGAGCACCGGCGCCGGAAATCTCGTCGACACCGCCAGCGGCCAGGCCCTGCGGGCCAGCATTTCGGCCATGCGCCGGACCACCAGCCAGGTGCAGCGCATCAACGATCAACTCTGGGAAGTCTGGCCGGACGGCCGTCGCAAGCTGCTGCTGCGCTAAGACCTCCCGCCCGACGCCCTAGGCGGGCGTCGGCGTCTCCAGCGCGGCCAGATAGGTCGCGACCTCGGCCTGGATCCAGGCACTGAAGCGCTCCTGCTTTTCCGCCGATTCGGCGCGTTCCGGCCAGACCAGCCAGTAGGCATAGGGATAGGGCGCCGTTACCGGACTGAGCTGGACCAGACGCCCCTCGTCCAGCGCGGCCTGCACCAGGCTGCGCCGCTCCAGCGCTAGCGCCTGACCAAGGCGTAGCGCCTCCAGTACCACGTTGGAATCATTCACGCTGATGCCGCGATTGGGTGCTGCTTCGCCTAGACCAGCCGTTTCGCCCCAGTGCAGCCAGGTTTCCTCCGTGTGCAATAGCGGCTGCGCGAGAGCCTCGTCCAGGCTGCACGGCAGTTGCCCACCGTTGTAACCAGGTGCCGCCACCAGCAGCACATCGTCCTGAAACAGCCGAAGCGCCGTCAGGCCATCCCACTGGCCCTCGCCCATGCGCACTCCGATATCCACCATGCCCTGGCGCAGATCCTGGAAATCCAGGCTGGTCTGGATACGGATGCGATAGTCCGGGTACAGGGCGCGAAAACGCGGCAGCCGGGGCAGCAGCCAGTGAGTGGCGAAGGAGGGAAAGGTGGCAAATACCAGCTCGTTGCGCCGCGGGCGGGCCTGCAGTCGCCGGGTCGCCTCGCCCAGATCCTCGAGCAGCTGGCGGACCTGCTCGGCATAGACGCGACCGTCGCCGGTGACCTCGATCCCGCGCCCCTGGCGCTCGAACAGCACCATGCCCAGCTGGTGCTCCAGGCCCTTCACCTGCTGACTGACCGCGGCATGGGTGAGGTGCAATTCATTGGCGGCGCGGGTCACGCTGCCCAGGCGGGCAACCGCTTCGAAGCAGCGCAGGGCATTCAACGGCGGCACACGGGACATGTAAGCTTTCCTTAATGGTCCGGTCAGAATTTCTCGCTGGAAGCAGCTTCGCCGAATCCTTAATGTCTTGTCCAGAGCGGCACATGGCGTGAAACACACGGCCAGGATGACGTTCCACGTGAAACAGGATTCACTCTTTCTGACAGGACGCCCCCATGCAACTCATCGGCATGCTCGACTCCCCCTATGTGCGGCGGGTCGCGATCTCCCTTCGCCTGCTGGTTCTGCCCTTCGAGCTGCGCCAGATCTCGCTGTTTCGTGAGGTCGAGCGCTTTCGCAGCTTCAATCCGGTGCTCAAGGCACCCACATTGATCTGCCTGGACGGTCAGCGGCTGATGGATTCGTCGCTGATTCTGGACTATGCCCAGCATCTCGCCTGTGGCAGTCGGCAGTTGCGGCCGAGCGGCCACGCGACCCGGGCCACCGCCCTCAGTCGCAGCGGCCTGGCGCTGGCCCTGTCCGAGAAGGCGGTGCAGCTGGTGTACGAGCGTGATCTGCGGCCGGAAGAGAAGCGTCATGCGCCCTGGCAGCAGCGCGTGGAAGGGCAGTTGCGTGCGGCCTGTGGCGCCCTCGACAAGGCCTGGCTGGGCCCGCGTCCGTTGCTGGGTGAAGACAGTATCGGCCAGGACGCCATCGACACGGCGGTGGCCTGGACCTTCCTGCATTTCGCCCTCCCGGGGCTGATCGAGCGGCGTAACTACCCGACGCTGGAGGCCTTGACCGCCGAAGCGGAGGCGCTGTCGGTGTTTCGCGATTATCCGCTGGCGTGACGGAAAAGCATCGCGGCCATGGGCCGCTCCTACGGGACCCTGTAGGAGCGGCCCATGGCCGCGATAAAACGGTCAATCCTCGTCACCGGAGCGGCCGCAGCGGCGGACCGCCATAGCTACGATCAGCCGGCCCGATCTTTATCCGCGGTAATACCGCTGCGGCACGAAGGGGGTCTTGGCGACCTTGACCGGCACCTGCTTGCCGCGCACCACGGCGAACAGCTGGGTATCCAGGGCGGCGAAGTCGCTGTCGACATAGCCCATGGCCACCGGCGCCCCCAGGGTCGGGCCGAAGCCGCCACTGGTGACACGGCCGATGCTGGCGCCATTGGCATCCACCAGCTCGGCACCCTCGCGCACCGGCACCCGCTCCTGCACCAGCAGGCCGACGCGCTTGCGGCTCACGCCCTCACGCTGTTCGGTGAAGATGCGCTCGGCACCGGGGAAACCGCCGGCGCGACCGTTGCCTTCACGACGTACCTTGGACAGCGCCCACCCCAGGTTGGCCATCACCGGCGTGGTACCGGCATCCATGTCATGGCCATAGAGGCAGAGGCCGGCTTCCAGGCGCAGGGAGTCGCGCGCGCCCAGGCCGATGGCCTCGACCTCCGGCTCGGCCAGCAGGCGGCGGGCCAGGGCCTCGGCGGCGGCGCTGGGCACCGAGATCTCGTAGCCGTCTTCGCCGGTATAGCCACTGCGACTGACGATGCAGGGCTGATCCAGCAGCCTGACGCGGCGGACCTGCATGAAGGTCATCTCGGCCACCTCTGGCGCCAGGCGCGCCAGCACCGCGGCAGCGGCGGGCCCTTGCAGGGCCAGCAGGGCGCGATCGAATTGCGGCAGCACCTGACAGCGATCGCCCAGGTGCTTTTCCAGGTGGGCGAGGTCGGCTTCCTTGCAGGCGGCGTTGACCACCAGATAGAGGCAGTCACCCAGGTTGGCGACCATCAGGTCGTCGAGGATGCCGCCGTTGTCGTCGGTCAGCAGGGCATAGCGCTGCATGCCGCTGGGCAGGTCGATGATGTCGACCGGCACAAGGGACTCCAGGGCTTCGGCGGCTTCTTCGCCTTCGAGCAGGACCTGACCCATGTGGGACACATCGAACAACCCGGCCTGGGCGCGGGTGTGCTGGTGCTCCTTGAGCACGCCGAGCGGGTATTGCACCGGCATCTCGTAGCCGGCGAAGGGCACCATGCGGGCGCCGAGTTCCAGGTGCAGGGCGTGCAGCGAAGTCTTGAGCAGGGACATGGTGGGGCTCCGTGTCGGGTGGCGGCTGTCGCGCCCCAGGCAAGGGGAACGGGACAGCGCTGGGCTATGGGGTCGCGACGTGGGTGATGGGGTCATCCCTCACCCCGGCCCTCTCCCTGAGGGAGAGGGGGAAGAGCGGGCGGCTCGCTCGGGACTGCAGCGGGACCACCGTTCTCCTCCCCTCTCCCCCTGGGAGAGGGGCCGGGGGTGAGGGTCAGGCCTCGCCGTAGGCTTCGATCGGCGGGCAGGAGCAGACCAGGTTGCGATCGCCGTAGACGTTGTCGATGCGCGCCACCGGCGGCCAGTACTTGCCGTCCACCAGACTCGGCAGCGGGAAGACCGCCTGCTCGCGACTGTAGGGGTGGGTCCACTCGCCCGCCAATTCGCGCGCGGTGTGGGGCGCGTTCTTCAGCGGGTTGTCCTGGGGATCCAGGGTGCCGGCTTCCAGGGCGCGGATCTCTTCGCGGATGGCGATCATGGCGTCGCAGAATCTGTCCAGTTCCTGCTTGGACTCGCTCTCGGTGGGCTCGATCATCAGGGTGCCGGCCACCGGGAAGGACATGGTCGGCGCATGGAAGCCGAAGTCGATCAGGCGCTTGGCCACGTCGTCCACGGTCACGCCGCTACTGTCCTTGAGCGGGCGCAGGTCGAGGATGCACTCGTGGGCCACCAGGCCGCCGGTGCCGCTGTAGAGCACCGGGTAGTGCTCTTCCAGTCGGCGGGCGATGTAGTTGGCGCTGAGGATGGCAACCTGGGAGGCGCGGGTCAGACCGGCGCTGCCCATCATCTTCAGGTACATCCAGGAGATCGGCAGGATGCTGGCGCTGCCATAGGGCGCCGCGCAGACCGCGCCCTCCTTGCGCTCCAGCCGGGCATGGCCAGGCAGGAAGGGCGCCAGGTGCGCCTTGACGCCGATGGGGCCGACGCCCGGACCGCCGCCGCCATGGGGGATGCAGAAGGTCTTGTGCAGGTTGAGGTGGGAGACGTCACCGCCGAACTGACCCGGGGCGCAGAGACCGACCATGGCGTTCATGTTGGCGCCGTCGATATAGACCTGGCCGCCGTGGTCATGGACCACCTGGCAGATCTCGCGGATGGCCTCTTCGAACACCCCGTGGGTGGACGGGTAGGTGATCATCAGCGCGGCCAGGCGCTCGCTGTGCTGCTCGGCCTTGGCGCGCAGGTCGTCGAGGTCGACGTTGCCGCGCTTGTCGCAGGCCACCACCACCACGCGCATGTCGACCATGCTGGCGGTAGCCGGGTTGGTGCCGTGGGCCGAGGCCGGGATCAGGCAGACGTCGCGCTCGCCCTGGCCGCGGCTCGCGTGATAGGCACGGATGGCCAGGAGGCCGGCGTACTCGCCCTGGGAGCCGGCATTGGGCTGCAGGGAGACGGCGTCATAGCCGGTGGCGGCGCAGAGCATGGCCTCCAGCTCGGTGGTGAGCTGAGCATAGCCCTCGGCCTGGTCGGCCGGGGCGAAGGGGTGGATACCGCCGAATTCCGCCCAGGTGACCGGGATCATCTCGCTGGCGGCGTTGAGCTTCATGGTGCAGGAACCCAGCGGGATCATGGTGCGATCCAGCGCCAGGTCCTTGTCCGCCAGCTTGCGCAGGTAACGCATCAGCTCGGTCTCGGACCTGTGGCTGGCGAACACCGGATGGGTCAGGAAGGCCGATTGGCGCTGCAGCGCCGCGGGCACTTCCACGCCCTGGGCATCGCCCAGCTCGGCGACCCGAGGCGCGGGCTTGCCGTCGGCCAGGATCTCCAGCAGCGCCTGGACGTCGGCCAGGGTGCTGGTCTCGTCCAAAGAAACGCCCAGGGCCTCGGCGCTGACTTCGCGCAGGTTGTAGCCACGGGCACGGGCGGCCTCGTGCAGGGCGGCGGTGCGCGCCCCGAACACCAGGGTCAGGGTGTCGAAGGCGGTGTGCTGGGTCTCGTGGCCCAGGCGCTGCAGGCCGGCGGCCAGCAGGCTGGTCAGACGCTGCACCCGGGTGGCGATGCGGGTCAGGCCTTCGGGACCGTGGTAGACCGCGTACATGCTGGCGATGTTGGCCAGAAGCACCTGGGCGGTGCAGATGTTGCTGGTGGCTTTCTCGCGGCGGATGTGCTGCTCGCGGGTCTGCAGCGCCAGGCGATAGGCCGGGTTGCCGTGGCGGTCGATGGACACGCCGACGACGCGCCCGGGCATGTCGCGCTTGTACTTGTCCTGGGTGGCGAAGTAGGCCGCGTGCGGGCCGCCGAAACCGAGCGGTACGCCAAAACGCTGGGCGGTGCCGATGGCCACGTCCGCGCCCAGTTCGCCGGGCGGGGTGAGCAGGGTCAGGGCCAGCAGGTCGGCGGCCATGGCCACCAGGGCACCGGCGGCCTGGAAGGCCTGGATGCTCTCCCGGTAGTCACGGATCTCGCCGGTGGTCATGGGGTACTGGAACAGCGCACCAAAGAAGCGGCCGTGGTCCTCGATCTCGGTTTCCACGCCCACGACCACCTCGATGCCCAGGGGCTCGGCACGGGTGCGCAGGACGTCCAGGGTCTGCGGATGGCAGTGCACGGAGGCAAAGAAGGCGCTGGCCTTGTTTTTCGCCAGGCGCTTGCAGAAGGTCATGGCCTCGGCGGCGGCGGTGCCCTCGTCCAGCAGCGAGGCGTTGGCCACCGGCATGCCGGTGAGGTCGCCGATCAGCGTCTGGAAATTGAGCAGGGCTTCCAGACGCCCCTGGGAGATCTCCGGCTGGTAGGGGGTGTAGGCGGTGTACCAGGCCGGATTTTCCAGCAGGTTGCGCAGGATCGGCGCCGGGGTATGGGTGTTGTAGTAGCCCTGGCCGATCAGGCTCTTGAGCAGGCGATTCTTGCCGGCGATGGCGCGCAGCTCGGCCAGGGCGTCGGCTTCGGACAGCCCGGCGGGCAGGTCCAGCACGCTGGTGCCCTTGATGCTCTCGGGAATCACCTGGGCGGTCATGGCGTCCAGGGATTCATAGCCGAGCAGATTCAGCATGGCGATCTCGTCGAGCTCGCGCGGACCGATGTGGCGCGGGACGAATTCGTCGGCGGTGCTGAGGGTGTCGTGCAGCGACATGGCGGTCTTACCCCTTGATCAGTTGCTGATAGGCGGCTTCGTCGAGCAGCGCGGCGAAGGCTTCGGCATTGGCGGGCTGGAAACGAAAGAACCAGCCGGCGTTCAGCGGATCGCTGTTAATGGTCTCGGGCGCATCGTTCAGCGCCTCGTTGACCGCCAGGACCTCGCCGTCCAGCGGCATGGTGATGTTGCTGGCGGCCTTGACCGACTCCAGCACCGCCACCTCATCGCCCTGGGCGTAGCTGCGCAGCTCCGGCAGTTGCACGAAGACCAGGTCGCCCAGGGAGTCCTGAGCATAGTCGGTGATGCCGACGGTAATGCTGCCATCGGCTTCCTGACGCAGCCATTCGTGTTCTTCGGTATAGCGCAGACCCATTGCCAGACTCCTGCGGACCTTTGTCCTGATGGATAGATGGGTCTGGGATTGCAAGGGTGATGCCAGGAACAAAGGCCAGTATTTTCAGGGGTTTAGCTAAAGAACCCCTATTGCGCCGTAGCGAAATCGTTACGATCGGCGCCCCAACCCGCCACACTCGTATCGATTTACAAACGTCGTATCGAAATCGTTACGATATTAGCCAGGCTCCTGGGTCCGACAGCTGGGCTGTACGCCCGGGCCCTGCTGTTCCTTATCACTGTGCCGCAGTCAGAGGCGGATAGAGCGCCTTGCGCGCTAATTTCCTCCCGCAGTGACCCAGTCTTCAACGCGCAGGCCTGGCACCCGGTCGAACTCGCGACGGTTGTTGGTGACCACGATCAGGCCCAGGGAGCGCGCATGCCCCGCGATCATCTGATCGTAAGGACCGATCTGCTGACCCGCTCGGGCTAGTTCGGCGCGCAACTGCCCGGTATGGGCTGCGGCTTCGGGACCGTACGTCAACACCTCCAG
Source organism: Pseudomonas oryzihabitans NBRC 102199 (assembly GCF_000730625.1). GTDB lineage: Bacteria > Pseudomonadota > Gammaproteobacteria > Pseudomonadales > Pseudomonadaceae > Chryseomonas > Chryseomonas oryzihabitans. Next base: position 98,007 of record NZ_BBIT01000005.1, read on the forward strand.
CCGCGCGGCGAAGCCCTCGATCACCGCCAGGTTGCGCTCCGGGCTGGAAGACTTTTCCGCACCGTAGATCAGCTCCATCAGGGTGATCGTACTGATGCACAACTGCCCCTGGTGCCGGGTGAAGGCCTCGCGAACCGACGTCGGTCGGTTCTTGATGGTGAAGATGCAGGTGTTGGTGTCGAGCATGAACTTGAGCATCAGAAGCCCTCGCGCTCCTGCTCGGCGGGCTGGTCCCGTTCCGCCATGAAATCCGCCGTGACACCCTCCCCCTCGAACCAGGAATCCCAGGATTCCCCGGCCGGGGTAATGATCCTCGTGCGACCGACCACGACCACATCGACGCGCTTCACGTCTGCGGGCAGGGCAACCGCCTTTGGCAGTCTCACCGCCTGACTGCGATTGCTTTGGAATACGGCGCCTTGATCCATGATCGACCTCTGGGATATATCGGATGTATATCCCATATTAGGGGCAAGGCTGGATCTGTCAATCGGCACCCTCTCGGCATCAGGCATCACAGCTGGCATAGCACTCTTCGCGCGGATGACACCTGGTGAAGCCTTGGGAAAGACGCCGGAGGCGGAAATGTCATCGGCTCGGGGCAAGATTCGGACAAGCGCACCCGACGCGAACTTCCGCCCCGCTTCGTCGGACCAAGAAGGCACAACAAGACCTCTGCCAAGCGGCTTTGCCCTCTTCCATCCTTGTCTGGAGTCTTTGTCATGGCTGTGAAAACCGTTGCCGATCTGCTCGTCGCCACCCTCGAAGCGGCTGGTGTCGACACCATCTGGGGCCTGCCGGGCGATTCGCTCAACGGCCTCACCGAAAGCCTGCGCAAGCGTGAGCGCATCCGCTGGCGTGGCGTGCGGCACGAAGAAGCTGCGGCCTTCGCCGCCAGTGCCGCGGCCGACACCAGCGGGCGTCTGGCGGTCTGCGCCGGCTCCTGTGGCCCGGGCAACCTGCACCTGATCAATGGCCTGTTCGACGCCCAGCGCAGCGGTGCGCCGGTGCTGGCCATCGCCGCCCAGATTCCCTCCAGCGAGATCGGCCTGGGCTATTTCCAGGAGACCCATCCGGAACGCCTGTTCCGCGACTGCAGCGACTTCTGCGAGGTGGTCTCCCATCCCGAGCAACTGCCGCGCATCCTCGAGACCGCCATGCGTTCGGCCATCCTCAATCGTTCGGTGTCGGTGGTGGTGATTCCCGGCGACGTGGCCCTGGCCGAGGCGCCGATCAAGGAAGCCCAGTGGAGCGAGCCGGTGCGTCCGGTGGTGGTGCCGCCGGAGGCCGAGCTGGATGCCCTGGCCGAATTGCTGGCCGGGGAAAAGCGCATCACCCTGCTCTGCGGCGCCGGTTGCGCCGGTGCCCATGCCCAGGTGGTGGCCCTGGCCGAGCGCCTGCAGGCCCCGGTGGTCCATGCGCTGCGCGGCAAGGCCCATATCGAGTATTCGAATCCCTATGGCGTGGGCATGACCGGCCTGATCGGCTTTTCGTCCGGCTATCACGCACTCAAGGAGTGCGACCTGCTGCTGATGCTGGGCAGCAACTTCCCCTATCGCAACTTCTTCCCGGATCACGGCCGCGTGGTGCAGATCGACGTGCGCGGCGCCCACCTGGGCGTACGCACCCCGCTGCTCAAGGGCCTGGTGGGCGATGTCCGCGCCACCCTCGACGCCCTGCTGCCGCGACTCCAGCCCAACAGCCACAGCCGCTTCCTGGAAAAGGCCCAGCAGCACTACCGCAAGACCCGCGCCGAGCTGGACGAACTGGCCACCGCCACCGCCGATGGCGAGCCGCTGCATCCGCAGTACCTCACCACCCGCGTCAGCGAACTGGCCGCAGCGGATGCCCTCTTCACCTGCGACGTCGGCACGCCCACGGTGTGGGCGGCGCGCTACCTGGCGATGAATTTCGAGCGCAAGCTGGCCGGCTCCTTCACCCATGGCTCCATGGCCAATGCCCTGCCCCAGGCCATGGGTCTGCAGGCGGCCTATCCCGACCGCCAGGTGGTGGCGCTGGCCGGCGACGGCGGACTGTCCATGCTGCTCGGCGAACTGGCGACCCTGGCCAGCGAGAAGCTGCCGGTCAAGGTCATCGTCTACGACAACGCCACCCTGGGCTTCGTCGCCATGGAGATGAAGGCCGCCGGCATGATCGACGAGACCACGGATCTCGCCGCAGTCGACTTCGCCCAGGTGGCCGAGGCCTGCGGCGTGCGCGGCTGGAAGGTGGAATCGGCCAGCCTGCTCGACGCCACTCTGGAAGAGGCGTTCGCCCACCCCGGCCCGGCGCTGGTGGACGTACGCATCGCCAAGCAGGAGCTGTCGCTGCCACCGAAGATCGAGGCCGCCCAGGCCAAGGGCTTCAGCCTCTACATGCTGCGCGCGGTGATGAGCGGGCGCGGCAGCGAGGTGCTGGACCTGGCCAAGACCAACGTGCTGCGTTGATGGTCGGGGGTCGCTCGACTATTCCAGCAGCCGAGCGACCTCGCCACCGGCCTTGAGCTGCGCGAACGCCGTGCGCAGCCGGGCTACCAGCGGCGCCGGCGTGGTCGGGCTGAACGCCATGTACAGCGGGGTATCGAGATCCTCCAGGGCGGCGAGGCGGCGCAATCCCGGACAGGCGCTAGCCGCGTCCTGGCAGAAGCGAATGGCATCCTGCTCCGGCAGCAGCACGGCATCCACCTGACCATTGAGCAAGCGGCTGAAGTTGTTCTTTTGCTGGCCTGACACCACCAGCTGCTGGAAGCCGAGCGACTGCAAATACTGGTGGCGCACATCGTCGCGCATCACGCCCAGCCGATAGGCGCGGGCGTCGTCGAGACGCTCGATACGCACGTCGTCGCGATTCGCCAGCCGATAGAAGTAGTACCGCAGGCGCATGACCTCCCCGACCCACTGGAATTGGGTCTCGCGAGCCGGCGTGCGGGCGATCAGATAGATCAGCACCCCTGGCTCGTGCAGGGCCAGATCATAGGCGCGAGCCCAGGGATAGAGTTCCAGGCGGTAGTCGGTGATACCCGCCAGGGCCAGGGTACGCTCCACCACCGAGGTCGCCGGCCCACCCACCCGACCGTCCACGCTCCAGCTCAAGGACGTCTCTTCCGTCACGGCGCGCACCGTGGCGGCCTCCACGCCCGGCCCCAGCAAGGCCAGCAGGGCCAACAACAGATGACGCTTCATGGCAGCGGCTCCTCAGGCAGATGACAGCTGCGATGGCGCCCCAGGCTTTTCGCGCGGTAGAGCGCCCGGTCGGCCTGGCGCAGCAGGCTGGCGAAATCGTGCATATCGGTACTCAGGGTGGCATAGCCGATGCTCAGGGTGACGTGGCCAGCAGCCTCCGAGCCGGCATGGGTGATTTCCAGCGCGGCGACGGCCCGGCGCAAGCGCTCGGCCATCGCCCCCGCGCCCGCCAGATCGGTCGCGGGCAGCAGAACCGCGAACTCTTCGCCGCCGATCCGCGCCACCAGGTCGCCTGGGCGCGTGACGACCTGCTGCATGGCGGTCGCTACCTGCTGCAGACAGACATCGCCCTGGGCATGCCCATAGGTATCGTTGTAGCGCTTGAAAAAGTCGACATCGCAGAGCAGCAGCGCGAGGGGCTCCCCGGAGCGTAGCGCGCGGCGAAACTCCACCTCCTCGGCCTCGTCGAAACAGCGCCTATTGGGCAGCCCGGTGAGCGGATCGCTGCGCGACAGTTGCTCCAGCCGCGCGTTGGCGCTGCGCAACGCCTCCTGGGACGTCAGCAGGTCGCGCAATTGCAACTGGTGATGGGAGGCATGCAAGAGCAGTTGGGTGGTCATGTTGATGAGGGCGCGTTCATCGGTGCGCCACTCGCCACCCAGATTGCAGCCGAAGAGCAGCAAACCGTCTTCGTCCTCGGCGATCCGCAGATGGACCAGCGCCAGGGCTTCGTTACCTAGTGCCAACAGCGGCTCCGCCGCGTCACCGAAGGCGGCCACGAGCGCCTCGCGCGTCGCGAAGGTACGGGGGACCTCGGGTTCCAGCAGGGCTTCCAGCACCTGGGCGCAGGGCGGCGGCAGTGTCAGACCAGCGGCCAACGGCTCGGCGTCGCGGAACCAGCCCTGGTAAAGGCGATAGGGCGCATCCCGGGTGTCACGCTTGAACCAGAAGGCCTGACGCGCGCGCAAGCGTTGTGCGACCTCCTGTAGACAGAGTTGGCAATGCCGGTCGAAGTCCGCGTAAGGCGCATGGATCAGTTGGTTGGACAGCCTCAGGATGGTTTGCTGCGCCGTCGCCAAGGCCTCGAGCTCTGCCGTGCGCTCGCGAACTCGCTCCGCCAGGAGATCGCGATGCGCGGCGAGCTCTTCTTCGTGGCGATGCTGTTGGGCCAGGTAGCCCGCCAGGTTGCCCTGCAGGGTATTGATGCCACTCACCAGCAGATCCAGCTCGTCCTGGCGGGTGGGCCGCCGCAGTCGAAGGGGCTCGGCGAGGGTGGCGGCCGTCAGCCGGGACAGGTGGCGGGCGATCCGACGGACATGCAGGGTCACCAGCCGATTGAAGGCCAGGCTGACCAGGCCGGCGAGCAGCAGGGCGAGTGCCAGTTGGGTCAGCAGGGTACTCGCCACGCTGTCGCGCAATTCACGCCAGAGCAGGGCTTCATTGCCTTGGATGAGGAGTTCGCCGAGCACCTCGTGACCGCCCGGATAGGGACTGTAGACCAGCGTGGAGCTTCGACTCGGCGCCAGGCTCGAGGGCGCCCAGTCGGCCTGCTGACGGGATTGGACGTCGGACTCCTGGCCGTGGCCGGTCAGCCGCAGCTCGATACGGCCGACCGAGGCGATGCGCGACGCCCCGTCCAGTTGCGCCTGCACCGCGGGCTTGTCCAGTTCCCAGATGGCCTTGGTCAGGGTCGACTGGTACACCTGCTCCAGCAATTGCAGCTCGGTATCCATACCCAGGCGATTCTGTTCCCAGATATTCCAGGTGCGCAGCCCTGCCGTGGCCGCGGAAAACAGCAGACAGAACGCCACCGTCAGCAAGGCCAGGCGGTTACCGAGCGAGCGGCGTTTCAGCACGCCCCTCATAGCCAGCGCCGCTGGAGTTCGGCCAGCGTACCGTCCTGTTGCAACGTCACGAAGGCCGCCCGCAGCCGTGCCATCACCTCGGGAGCGGTGCCCAGGCTGGCCGCCAGATACAGCGGATAGGGGGCGGCGCAGTAGGCCTGCCGCAGATCGCCCTGAGGATCGTAGCCGGCCTGGCGAGCGAGGTGATCGGCCACGGCGCGGTTGGCGATCCACAGGTCGACCCGACCGGCTTTGAGTTTCTCCAGGTTGAGGCTGTAATGCGTGCCGGATTGCAGCTCCCGTCCGACGGTGAAGCCCTGCTCCAGCAGGATGCGCTCTCCCGCATCGCCGTTGACCGTAGCGATTTGCAGGCCGCGGGCCGCCTGCAGGCTGGCCAAGGGACGCACGCGGTCCCGCCAGCCGAACAGGCAGAGGGTGGTCTCGGTCAGGGGCACCACCCACTCGAACAGCGCCTCGCGCTCGGGCAGACGCGCCATGGAAAAGACGAGGACATCGGGCCGGCCCTGGGCCTGGGCGAAGGCCCGCGCCCACGGCATGACCTGCGGCTCGGCCGCAAGCTCGGCCCGGGCCAACAGCAGCCGCACCAACTCGACGGAAAAGCCGGTCACCCGGCCATCCGGCTGGACCACGCTGAACGGCGGATAGTCCTCGGTCACCAGTTGCAGTGCGCCGGCACGGACGCCCGTGCACACCAGCACCAGACCGAGAACCAGCCAATGCAAGAAGCTGCTCGTCACGAAGCCCTCCCCCCGTCCGAGCGTGATGTCGTCTGACGTTATCGGGCTGCCGTGACGAAACTTGAAGCGGCGGGGCTAGTCTCGCCGGGGGATACCATAACGCCGCAGGCGCATGGCAATGGCCGAGTGGGACGTCTGCAACCGCGCGGCCAGCTGGCGGCTGGACGGGTACTGCGGATAGAGTCGTTCCAGCAGCGCCGCCTCGTAGCCCTGGACGGCGGCCTCCAGGGTGCTGACCTCGGTCTCGACCTGCCCCGCCACCGCCGTGCCGGCCAGGTCGAGGTCGTCGACGTCGATCTGGCCGCTCTCGCTGATGGCGGCGGCGCGAAAGAGGATGTTCTGCAATTGCCGCACGTTGCCCGGCCAGGCGTTGCCCAGCAGCACGCCATAGGTGGCCGGCGCCAGGCGACATGGCGGTCGGCCGATCTGGGCGCAGGCCTGCTGCAGGAAGTGCCGTGCCAGCAGCAGGATGTCCTGGCCCCGCTCGCGCAGTGCCGGCACCTGTAGGCTGAGCACATTGAGGCGATAGAAGAGGTCTTCGCGAAAGGTGCCGGCGGCGACCATGGCCTGCAGGTCGCGATGGGTGGCGGCGAGGATGCGCACATTGACCTGGGTTTCCTGGGCTCCGCCAACGCGGCGGAAGGTGCCATCGGAGAGAAATCTCAGCAGCTTGGCCTGCAGATAGGGCGACATCTCGCCGACTTCGTCGAGAAACACCGTGCCCTGGTCGGCCAGTTCCAGCAGGCCCGGCTTGCCGCCGCGCTGGGCGCCGGTAAAGGCGCCCGGGGCATAGCCGAACAATTCGCTCTCGGCGAGGCTTTCCGGCAGAGCCGCGCAGTTCAGCGCCAGAAAGGGCGCCTCGCGCCGCGCACTGGCCGCATGGCAGGCGCGCGCCACCAGTTCCTTGCCGGTGCCGGTCTCGCCGAGGATCAGCAGCGGCGCCTCCAGGGCGGCCAGGCGCTGGGCGCGGGCCTTGAGGGTGCGGATGGCGGCGCAGTCGCCGAGCAGCGAATCGAAGCCCTCGGGGGTGTCGTGGCGCAGCGCCGAGAGGCGGCCACCGATACGGCTGGGGGCATAGAGGGTCAGCAGGCCACCGGCCAGGCCGCCCACCGGTTCGCCGATGGGGGTGGCGTCCAGCAGCAGTGCCTGGCCGCGCAGCACCACCTCGCGCAGGGGCAGGCGAAAGCCCTGGTCCAGCAGTTCGGCGGACAATTCGCCGTCATTGAAGAGTTCGGCCAGGGTGTTGCCGGCGCCTTCCCCGGCCAGGGCGGCAAAGGCCGGATTGGCCAGCAGGATGCGGCCCTCGCCGTCCACCGCCAGCACCGGATCGGCCATGGCGGCGAGCAGGGCGTCGAGCTGCAGGGAGCGGCGCTGGCCGGGCAGGATGTCCACCACCCGCACCGCCTCCACCCCCACCACGGTCAGCAGGGCGGCGCGCAACTCCTCCAGCACCGTCGCGCTCAGGGTCGGCGCATCGATGTAGACGTTGGGCGGCACCATCTCCACGGCGTCCAGGTTGAGATTGCGGGCACCGAGCAGCGCCAGGACTTCCTGGGTGATGCCGACACGATCGATGAACGACACATGGATACGCATGGAAACCCTGGGGTCTGAGTGCGAAAGGACTAATGCTACCCAAATGCTCGGGGTAGAATCATTTCTCATTTACCCAGGCGGGAACGCGATGAACAACAAAGACCCCCTTCTTCTCGATCAGCAGCTGTGCTTCGCGCTGTACTCCACCTCGCTGGCCATGACCAAGGTGTACAAGCCGCTGCTCGAAGAGGTGGGCCTGACCTATCCGCAGTACCTGATGATGCTGGTGCTGTGGGAAAACGATCGGCTGCCGCTCAAGGAGCTGGCGCGCCGGCTGCACCAGGACTCCGGCGCCCTGACCCCGGTGCTCAAGCGCCTGGAAGCCGAGGGCTACGTGACCCGGCAGCGCAATGCCGAGGACGAGCGCAACCTGTCCATCGAACTCACCGAGTCTGGCCGTGCCCTGCGCGAGCGGGCCCGGGAGATCAACGGCACCATCAGCAGCTATTGCGCGCTGGGCGATGCCCAGATGAATGCCCTGCGCGAAAACCTGATGACCCTGAGAGCCAAGCTGGAGCGTTAGCCTCCTTCGCTGCCGCTGGTCGGCTGCTCCTGAAAATATATTTGCGCGATAACGAATATCGCGATAACTTAAATCCGTACCCGGACGATTCCTTCGGTCAACGTCCGAACGATCAGTTATCGCGATACCTAAACAGGAGCACGCCATGAACATCCTCTATACCGCTTCCGCAACCAGCACCGGTGGCCGTGACGGCCGTTCCATCAGCAGCGACAAGGTCTTGGACGTGCAGCTGTCCACGCCCAAGGAGCTGGGCGGCGCCGGCGGTGCCGGCACCAATCCCGAGCAACTCTTCGCCGCCGGCTATTCGGCCTGCTTCATCGGCGCGCTCAAGTTCGTCGGCGCCAAGGAAAAGATCGCCGTGCCGGCGGACGTCAGCGTGACCGCCCAGGTCGGCATCGGCCCGATCCCCACCGGCTTCGCCCTGGACGTCGAGCTGGTCATCAGCCTGCCGGGCCTGGAGCGTGCCGTGGCCGAAGACCTGGTCGAGAAGGCCCACCAGGTCTGCCCCTACTCCAACGCCACCCGCGGCAACGTGGACGTGCGCCTGACCCTGGCCTAAAGGTCGCGGTATTACCCAGGCGCCTCCGCCGAGGCGCCCGGTCCTTCCCGTTCGAGGAGTCATCTGTTATGCGTACCGTCTCTCGCCTGCTTGGCCTTTCCGCGCTCAGCCTGGCCCTGGGCAGCGCCTTCGCCGCGCCCCAGCCCGATCCGCATCTGGAGCGCACCACCCAGGGCTTCGTCGATGCCCTGAACGGCAGCGGTGGCAAACCCCTGGAAACCCTGAGCCCCAAGGACGCCCGCGCGGTGCTGGCCGGCGCCCAGTCCGGCGTCAAGGTCGATCTCTCGGGGGTCAAGACCCGTGAAAAGACCATCCAGGTCGACGGCAAGCCGCTGCAGCTGACCATCGTCCGCCCGGCCAACGCCAAGGGGCAGACACCGGCCTTCATGTTCTTCCACGGCGGCGGCTGGGTGCTGGGCGACTTCCCCACCCACCAGCGCCTGGTGCGTGACCTGGTGGTGGCCTCCGGCGCCACGGCGGTGTTCGTCAACTACACCCCGAGTCCGGAAGCCCACTTCCCGGTGGCCATCAACCAGGCCTATGCCGCGACCCAGTGGGTGGCCGAGCACGGCAAGGACATTGATGTCGACGGCAGTCGCCTGGCGGTGGCCGGCAACAGCGTCGGCGGCAACATGGCCGCGGTGGTTAGCCTGATGGCCAAGGACAAGGGCACGCCCAAGCTGCGCTACCAGGTGCTGTTCTGGCCGGTGACCGATGCGAGCTTCGACAACGGCTCCTACCAGACCTATCCCGAGGGCCGCTTCCTGACCCGCAACATGATGAAGTGGTTCTGGGACAACTACACCACCAGCGACACCGAGCGCGCCAACATCTACGCCTCGCCGTTGCGGGCCAGCGAGGCCCAGCTCAAGGGTCTACCGCCGGCGCTGGTGCAGACCGCCGAGAACGACGTGCTGCGAGACGAGGGCGAGGCCTATGCCCGCAAGCTCAACGCCGCCGGCGTCGATGTCGTCCAGGTGCGCTACAACGGCATGATCCACGACTATGGCCTGCTCAACGCCCTGGCCAAGGTACCCGAGGTCCAGGCTGCGCTGACCCAGGCTGGCCAGTTGCTCAAGCAGCACCTGCAATAAGGCAGGCGCGGTACCCGAGGGGGTGGCTCCGTTCGCGGCGCCGCCCCCTCTGCGCTTCAGGGCTGCTCGCCCAGGGCCGCGAAGCGTTCCGCCAGCCAGCCGTGCAGCTGCCGCACCGCCGGCGAGAATTGCCGCCGGTGCGGGCAGAACAGCTGCAGCGGCAAGGGCTCGCCGGGCTGCTCGGGCAGCAGGCGCACCAGCCGACCGCGCTGCAGGTCGTCGCGCATGTCCAGCCAGGACTTGTAGACGATACCCTCCCCGGCCACCGCCCAGCGCCGCACCACCTCGGCATCGTCGCTTTGCAGGGGTCCGCTGACGGCTACCTGGCGCAGGCCACCGTCGGCCTGTGGAAAGCTCCACTTGTCATAGGTGCGCCCATGCAGCTGGTAGAGCAGGCAGGCGTGCCTGGACAGGTCGTCCAGGCTGCGCGGCGCGCCCTGGCGGGCCAGATAGGCCGGCGCCGCCGCCAGCAGCCGGCGATTGTCCGGGGCCAGCGGCAGGGCCACCAGGCTGTCGTCCTGGCTGCGGCCGTAGCGGATGGCGATGTCCACCGGATCGCGATAGACGTCGGCCTGCTGGTCCGAGACGTAGAGCCTGAGGGTCAGGCCGGGATGGCGCTGACGAAACTCGGCCAGCCAGGGCAGCAGGAGATTGCGCCCCAGGTCCGAAGGCGCCGCCACCTGCAGCACTCCGCGCAACTCAGGACTCTCCCCCTGCAACCGCTCGCGCCCTTCGCGCAAGGTCTCCAGCACCTCGCGGGCATAGGGCAGATAGGCCTCGCCCTCGGCGGTCAGGCGCAGGCTGCGGGTCGAGCGGGCGAACAGGCGAATGCCCAGTTCGCGCTCCAGCCGGCCGATGGCGGCGCTCACCTGCCCCGGCAGGAGGTCTGCCTCGCGGGCGGCGCGGGAAAAGCTGCCGAGGGCGGAGGAGCGGACGAAGAGGCCGAGGTCGTCGAAGCGGATCATTTTCACTCCTGCAGTGAAGGTGCTATCCGATTCTGCCGCTTTTTCCGGTCGAGCATGAAGACGACCATGGGCTCACGTCTTCTTATCGTACAAAGGAACCCGCCCATGAAAGCCATCGTCCACGGTGACACCACCCTGCCCGCCAGCGATCCCCGTGCCCTGCAGGACGCGGTGCTGCCCGACCCCACGCCCGAGGCCCATGACCTCCTGGTGGAAGTCCGCGCCGTGTCGGTCAATCCGGTCGATACCAAGGTGCGCCAGGGCCTGGTGCAGCGCGAGTCCAAGGTACTGGGCTGGGACGTCTCCGGCGTGGTCCGCGCCGTGGGCAGCGCCGTCAGCCGCTTCGCCGTGGGTGACGAGGTCTACTACGCCGGCGAGCTGTTCCGCCCCGGCTGCAACAGCGAACTGCACCTGGTCGACGAACACCTGGCCGGGCACAAGCCCAAGAGCCTGGATCATGCCCAGGCCGCGGCCCTGCCGCTGACCGCCATCACCGCCTGGGAATTGCTGTTCGACCGTCTCGGCGCGACCGAAGGCGGCGGCGCCGGCCAGCAGCTGCTGGTGATGGGCGCGGCGGGTGGCGTCGGCTCCGTGCTGGTGCAGCTGGCCCGCCAGCTCACCGAGCTGACGGTGATCGGTACCGCCTCGCGCCAGGAAACCCAGGACTGGGTGCGCCAGCTGGGTGCCCACCACGTCATCGACCATCACCAGCCGCTGCGACCCCAGCTCGAAGCCCTGGGTCTGGATGGCGTGACCCTGGTGGCCAGCCTCACCCACACCGATGAGCACTTCACCCAGCTGGTGGATGTCCTGCGGCCCCAGGGTCGCCTGGGCGTGATCGACGATCCGGCGCAACTCGACGTGGTGCCGATGAAGGCCAAGTCGCTGTCGCTGCACTGGGAACTGATGTTTACCCGCTCGCTGTTCCAGACCCCGGACAAGGTGCGGCAGCACGAGATCCTCGAACGCGTCGCCGGACTGATCGACCAGGGCACCCTCAAGACCACCCTCGGCGAGCACCTGGGCCGGATCGATGCCGCCAACCTGCGCCGCGCCCATGCCCAGCTGGAAAGCCATCAGGCGCGCGGCAAGCTCGTGCTGGAGGGGTTCTGATGCCTCGCTTGAGTGCCCTGACCCTCGCCGTCGCCCTGGCCGTGGGTAGCCTGACGGCCCAGGCCGCGCCGCTGCCCCAGGAGCACACCCTTGGCCAGCTGGAGCCGGTGTTCGCCTTCCAGGACGCCATGCCCACCGGCGTCACCGTCAGCGAGACCGGGCGGATCTTCGTCAACTACCCGCGCTGGGGCGACGCGGTGCCCTTCACCGTCGCCGAACTCAAGGACGGCAAGGCCGTGCCCTACCCGGACGCCGCGCTCAACGTCGAGACCCCCGGCCAGCCGGCCAAGGGCTTCATCAGCGTGCAGAGCGTGGTCGCCGACGGGCGCGGCCACCTCTGGGTGCTGGATACCGCCGCCCCCGGCTTCGCCGCGCCCAAGGCCGGCGGCGCCAAGCTGGTGGCCATCGACCTCAAGACCAACCAGGTGGTTAAGACCCTGGTCTTTCCGGCCGCGGTGCTCGAACCCAAGAGCTACGTCAACGACGTGCGTTTCGACTTTCGCGTCGGCCGCGCCGGGGTGGCCTATGTCACCGATTCGGCCCCTCCGGGCGGACTCATCGTCCTCGACCTCGCCACCGGCCAGGCCCAGCGTCGCCTGACCGGCGCGCCCCAGGCCAACGTCGACCCCAGCTTCGCCCCGGTGGTGGAAGGCGAACCGTTGCTGATGCAGCGCCCCGATGGCAGCAAGGTCCGACCGGCCATCGCCAGCGACGGCATCGCCCTGTCGCCGGACGGCGGCACCCTCTACTTCAGCCCGCTGTCCAGCCGCCACCTCTATGCCGTGCCCACCGCCCTGCTGCGTGATCCCCAGGCAAGCGAGGCCCAGGTGCGCGCCGGGGTGCAGGATCTCGGCGAGAAGGGTGCCTCCGACGGCCTCGAAGCCGATGCCCAGGGTCGCCTCTATGCCGGCGACTACGAGCACAACGCCGTGCGCCAGCGCCAGACCGACGGCAGCTGGAAGACCCTGGTCCACGATCCCCGTGTGCTCTGGCCCGACACCTTCAGCATCGGTCCGGACGGCTACCTCTATTTCACCGCCAACCAGCTCCATCGCCAGGCCCAGTTCCACGGTGGCCAGGACCTGCGCCAGAAGCCCTACAGCCTGTTCCGCGTCAAGATCGACGCCCAGCCGGCCCCTACCCACTGATCCGATCAGGAGTTATCCATGCAGCTGTCCCAGATCGCCCGCACCCGTTACACCACCAAGGCCTTCGACGGCTCCCGCAGCATCCCGGCCGAACAGGTCGAGGAATTGCTGGAGCTGCTGCGCCAGGCGCCCTCCTCGGTCAACTCCCAGCCCTGGCACTTCGTGGTCGCCGCCAGCGCCGAGGCCAAGGCGCGCATCGCCCAGGGCATGCAGAGTCCCTACAACGAACCCAAGGTGCTGCCGGCGTCCCACGTCATTGTGCTGTGCACCCGCCTGGAAATGACCGAAGGCCACCTGGCCCAGGTGCTGGAGCAGGAAGCCCAGGACGGCCGCTTCGCCAAGCCCGAGGCGCGCGCTACCCAGGACGGCACCCGCCGTCACTTCGTCGACCTGCATCGTCATGAGCGCAAGGACGTGCAGCACTGGATGGAGAAGCAGACCTACCTGGCCTTGGGCACCCTGCTGCTCGGCGCCGCCGCCCTGGGCATCGATGCCACCCCCATGGAAGGCTTCGACGCCAACAGCCTGGACCAGGAACTGGGCCTGCGCGAACAGGGCTACACCGCCCTGGTAGTGGTCGGCCTGGGCTATCGCGGCGAAAGCGACTTCAATGCCGCCCTGCCCAAGTCCCGCCTGACCCGCGAGCAGGTGTTCACCTTCCTGTAAACCGCAGGACCTCGTAGCGTGGATAACGGCGCAGCCTTATCCACAGTACGAACCGGTAGCCGCCAGTGGAAAACGCTGGCGCGGTTTTCCACGCTACGCAGGCGTAGGTTGGGTTGAGCGCAGCGAAGCCCAACAGCAGCACCCATAAAAAAGCCGACCGTCGCGAGACGGTCGGCTTTTATTCGCGGCCATGCCGGTGCGCCGTAGCGACCGCTCCTACAGGGGCGATGCTTTTCATGCTTTTGTAGGAGCGGCCGCATCGGCGGACCGCCATGGCCGCGATAAATCCGGGTTACGCCGAGCCCAACGAGTCCCAACGCTACCTATCCCCATCAACCGCCCTTCAGATCCGCCAGGATCGAGAAGGCGCGCAGGCGATCCGCCTGCTCGTAGACGTCGCAGGTAAAGATCAGCTCGTCGGCGTCGGTCTTTTCCAGCAGCAGCTCCAGGCGCTCGCGGACCTTGTCCGGGCCACCGATCACCGCCATGCCGAGGAAACTCGACACCGACTCCTTCTCGTGGGGCAACCAGACCCCTTCCATGTTGCGCACCGGCGGTTGCAGGCGCAGGCTGTCGCCGCGGAACAGGGCGAGGATGCGCTGGTAGACGGTGGTGGCCAGGTAATTGGCTTCGTCGTCGCTGTCGGCTGCCACCAGCGGTACCCCGAGCATCACATAGGGGCGATCGAGCACCTTGGACGGCTTGAAGTTCTCGCGATAGAGGCGGATGGCCTCGTGCACGTAGCGCGGCGCGAAGTGCGAGGCGAAGGCATAGGGCAGGCCCTTGGCCGCCGCCAGCTGGGCGCTGAACAGGCTCGAACCCAGCAGCCAGATCGGCACCTCGGTACCCGCACCCGGCATGGCGATCACGCCCTGCCCGGGCTGTTGCGGCCCGAAGTAGTGCTGCAGCTCTTCCACGTCCCGCGGGAAGTCGTCGGAGCTGCCCAGGCGATCACGGCGCAGGGCATAGGCGGTGCGCTGATCCGAGCCCGGTGCGCGACCCAGGCCGAGCTCGATGCGGCCCGGATACAGCGAAGCCAGGGTGCCGAACTGCTCGGCCACCACCAGCGGCGCATGGTTGGGCAGCATGATACCGCCCGAACCCAGGCGCAGGGTGCTGGTGCCAGCGGCCAGATAGCCCAGCAGCACGGCGGTCGCCGAACTGGCGATGCCGTCCATGTTGTGGTGCTCGGCGACCCAGTAGCGGGAAAAGCCGAGTTGCTCGACGTGGCGCGCCAGATCCAAGGCGTTGTGCAACGCCTGGGCGGCATCGCCATCGTCACGGATGGGAGCGAGGTCGAGGACCGACAGGGCGGTCTTAGCGAGACGGGTCATCAGAGAACTCCTCGGCGACCTGATCGTAGGCCGCCCTGTGGCGCTGAATGAGAGGCTGCTTCGCGGAGGCCCAGGCGGCCAGGGCGCCCACCGGCACCATCAGGCTCTGGCCCAGTTCGGTGAGGGCGTATTCCACCTGGGGCGGCTTGCTCGGCGTCACCGTGCGGGACACCAGGCCGTCGCGCTCCAGCTGGCGCAGGGTCACGCTGAGCATGCGCTGGGAAATGCCGTCGACCCGCCGGCGCAATTCGTTGAAGCGCAGCGGACCGGGTTCCAGGGTAAAGAGCGTGAGCAGGGACCAGGCATCGCCGATCCGGTCCAGCACGTCCCTGATCGGACAGGCGTGGGCATGCAGGCGGCGACGGCTGGAGATACGACTGACCACGGCGTCCATGGCGATCCTCGAAGCAGAACTGGCTTCCAGCCTACGCCTTTCGGGCGGTTATTAAAAGTAACCACCCGTCAGGACTGGTATTGCCGCCTTGGCGAGGGCACAATCCAGGAGGTCGTGAGCGTTTTTATTGATTGAACGTTCAATAAAAAATAGTTACCCTCCGAGGCTCCTTCCGCTCTGTCCAGGAGATGCCTCGTGCCCAAGGTCGGGATGCAGCCCATCCGCCGTTCGCAGCTCATTGCCGCGACCCTCGAAGCCGTCGACGAAGTCGGCATGGGCGACGCCAGTATCGCCTTTATCGCCCGCAAGGCCGGGGTCTCCAACGGCATCATCAGCCACTACTTCCAGGACAAGAATGGCCTGCTCGAAGCCACCATGCGGCATCTGATGAATGCCCTGCGCCAGGCCGTGCGCGAACGCCGTGCCGCCCTGCCCGGTGACGACCCCGCCGCCAACCTGCGCGCCATCATCCAGGGCAACTTCGACGATACCCAGGTCAGCGGCCCGGCCATGAAGACCTGGCTGGCCTTCTGGGCCACCAGCATGCACCAGCCCAATCTGCGCCGGCTGCAACGCATCAACGACCTGCGCCTCTATTCCAACCTCTGCTGGCAATTCCGCCGCCTCCTGCCCCACGAGCAGGCGCGCGCCTCGGCCCGCGGCCTGGCCGCCATCATCGACGGCCTCTGGCTGCGCGGCGCCCTTTCCGGCGACACCTTCAACACCCAGCAGGCCCTGCAGATCGCCTACGACTACCTGGACCTGCAACTGGCCAAGGCCTGACCCCCTCTATCGCCGCCCAGGCCCCGCCCCGTCCACTCGGCGCGGGGCTCTCCTCCTGCGTCTCCCGCTCCCTCCCCGCTTCGCCAGAACCGCTCTGGGCCGCCCATCGCCCCGTTTCGGCACGCCTGTGAATTTTTCATTGATTGAACGTTCAATAAAAATTAAGTAGACTGGATCTATCGCTGGCGCAGAGAGACCTTTCTTTCGCGCCCCCTGTGTTCCTTGCGGGTGCCACGGCGCCCGCCCAGCTTGGGAGAACGTCCATGGCCCGTTTCGCCGAACAGCAGCTGTACATCGGTGGCCGTTATGTCGCCGCCACCGGTGGTACCACCTTCGAAACCCTGAATCCCGCCACCGGCGAGGTGCTCGCCACGGTGCAGAGCGCCAGCCGCGCCGACGTGGACAAGGCGGTAGCCGCCGCCGCTGCCGGCCAGAAGGTCTGGGCCGCGATGACCGCCATGCAGCGCTCGCGCATCCTGCGCAAGGCCGTGGATATCCTCCGTGAGCGCAACGACGAACTGGCGCTGCTGGAAACCCTCGACACCGGCAAGGCCCTGTCCGAGACCCAGGCCGTCGACATCGTCACCGGCGCCGACGTGCTCGAGTACTACGCAGGCCTCGTGCCGGCCCTGGAAGGCGAGCAGATCCCGCTGCGCGAGACCTCCTTCGTCTATACCCGCCGCGAGCCGCTGGGCGTGGTCGCCGGCATCGGCGCCTGGAACTACCCAATCCAGATCGCCCTGTGGAAATCCGCCCCGGCCCTGGCCGCCGGCAACGCCATGATCTTCAAGCCCAGCGAAGTCACCCCGCTGACCGCGCTGAAGCTGGCCGAGATCTACACCGAGGCCGGTCTGCCCGACGGCGTCTTCAACGTGGTCAATGGCGTCGGCCCGGAAGTCGGCGTGGCCCTGACCGAGCATCCCGGCATCGAGAAGATCTCCTTTACCGGCGGCGTCGCCACCGGCAAGAAGGTCATGGCCAGCGCCGCCGGCTCGACCCTTAAGGAAGTCACCATGGAGCTGGGCGGCAAGTCGCCGCTGATCGTCTGTGACGACGCCGACCTGGAGCGCGCCGCCGACATCGCCGTCATGGCCAACTTCTTCAGCTCCGGCCAGGTCTGCACCAATGGCACCCGCGTCTTCGTGCCCCAGGCGCTCAAGGCCGACTTCGAGGCCAAGGTGGTGGAGCGGGTCAAGCGCATCAAGCTGGGCGATCCCCTGGCCGCCGAGACCAACTTCGGTCCGCTGGTCAGCACCCCGCACATGGAAAAGGTGCTGGGCTACATCGCCCAGGGCCAGGCCGAAGGCGCCCGCCTGCTCACCGGTGGCGAGCGCGTCACCCAGGGCGAACTGGCCAAGGGCAACTTCGTCGCCCCCACCGTCTTCACCGATTGCCGTGACGACATGGCCATCGCCCGCGAAGAGATCTTCGGCCCGGTCATGAGCATCCTGGCCTATGCCAACGAGGACGAGGTGGTGCGGCGCGCCAACGACACCGAGTACGGCCTGGCCGCCGGCGTGGTCACCCGTGACCTGGCCCGCGCCCATCGCATGATCCATCGCCTGGAAGCCGGCATCTGCTGGATCAACACCTGGGGCGAATCCCCCGCCGAGATGCCGGTGGGTGGCTACAAGCATTCCGGCGTCGGTCGCGAAAACGGCCTCACCACCCTCGGCCACTACACCCGCATCAAGTCGGTGCAGGTCGAGCTGGGCGACTACGCCTCGATCTTCTAAGCCGCTCAGGCAGCGCTGTTCTCCCCTCTCCGCTGGAGAGGGTCCGGGGCTGGGGCCCGACCCCACCCGCCGTCAGGAGGAGACTTTTTCATGGCACACGAATTCGACTACATCGTCATAGGCGCCGGCTCGGCCGGCAACGTCCTGGCCACCCGGCTGACCGAAGACAAGGACGTCACCGTCCTGCTGCTGGAAGCCGGCGGCCCCGACTACCGCCTGGACTTCCGCACCCAGATGCCGGCCGCCCTGGCCTATCCGCTGCAGGGCAAGCAGTACAACTGGGCCTACCAGACCGAGCCCGAGCCGCACATGGACAACCGCCGGATGGAATGCGGCCGCGGCAAGGGCCTGGGCGGCTCCTCGCTGATCAACGGCATGTGCTACATCCGCGGCAACGCCCTGGACTATGACAACTGGGCGCAACTCGACGGCCTGGACGACTGGACCTACCTCGACTGCCTGCCCTACTTCCGCAAGGCCGAGAAGCGCGATGCCGGTGCCAACGACTGGCACGGCGGCGAGGGTCCGGTCTCGGTGACCACCGCCAAGCCGAATACCAATCCGCTGTTCGAAGCCATGGTCGAAGCCGGTGTCCAGGCGGGCTATCCGCGCACCGAAGACCTCAACGGCTATCAGCAGGAAGGCTTCGGCCCCATGGACCGCTTCGTCACCCCGAACGGCCGTCGCTCCAGCACCGCGCGTGGCTATCTGGATCAGGCCAAAGGGCGCCCGAATCTGACCATCGTCACCCACGCCACCACCGATCGCATCCTCTTCGAGGGCAAGCGCGCCAACGGCGTCGCCTACATGAAGGGCGATTCCCTGGAAGCCATCACCGTGCGCGCCCGCCGCGAAGTCCTGCTCTGCGCCGGCGCCATCGCCTCGCCGCAGATCCTGCAACGCTCCGGCGTCGGCCCCGCGCCGCTGCTGCGGCGCTTCGACATCCCGCTGGTCCACGACCTGCCGGGCGTCGGCCAGAATCTGCAGGACCACCTTGAGATGTACCTGCAGTACGAGTGCAAGCAGCCGGTCTCGCTGTACCCGGCGCTGAAGTGGTACAACCAGCCGCAGATCGGTCTGGAATGGATGCTCAAGGGCACCGGCCTGGGCGCCAGCAACCACTTCGAGGCGGGCGGCTTCATCCGCTCCAGCGAAGAATTCGACTGGCCCAACATCCAGTACCACTTCCTGCCGATCGCCATCAATTACAACGGCACCAACGCCATCGAGGCCCATGGCTTCCAGGCCCACGTCGGCTCCATGCGTTCGCCCAGCCGCGGTCGCATTGAACTGACCTCGCGCGATCCGCGCCAGCATCCGAGCATCCTGTTCAACTACATGAGCACCGAGCAGGACTGGCGCGAATTCCGCGACGGCATTCGCCTGACCCGCGAAATCATGCAGCAGCCGGCGCTGGATCCCTATCGTGGCGAAGAGATCAACCCGGGCCGCGATTGCGTGACCGACGCCCAGCTGGATGCCTTCGTGCGCTCCCACGCCGAGACCGCCTATCACCCGTCCTGCTCCAACAAGATGGGTACCGACGACATGGCGGTGGTCGATGGCGCCGGTCGCGTGCACGGCCTGGAAGGCCTGCGCGTGGTGGACGCCTCCATCATGCCGATCATCGCGACGGGCAACCTCAATGCCCCGACCATCATGATCGCCGAGAAGATCGCCGACAAAATCCGCGGTCGCGCCCCGCTGCCGCGCAGCAATGCCGCCTACTACGTCGCCAACGGCGCCCCGGTACGGGGTACCCCGCTGCGTGACGTCAACGGCCAGCGCGCCGCCGAGCCGGTCCCGCAGCGCCGCAACCAGCCGGCCGCCTGATCCCAGGCAGCCGAACGCAAGAAGGGCGCCCGCGGGCGCCCTTCTTGTATCTGGCTCTTCGAATCGTCTGGCAAGGGGTTCGGCAAGACAGCCCGCTCTTCCCCCTCTCCCCTTGGGAGAGGGCCGGGGTGAGGGCCGCCCAGCCTCTCACCTCACAGACAATCCTTCACCGCCGTCAGAATGGTCCGCGGCCGCAGTGGATTGTTGGCCATCTGCTCACGCAACTGGATACGGGTGCCGCGCGACGCCGACCCGATGTCGATGATGGCCGCCGTGGCGCCCGGCACCTTGCTGTCCACCAGCACCCGCTGCCCACTGCTGCCTTGTGGCTGGACCAGCACATGGCGGCCGTCCTTTTCCAGACCGGTCACCAGGCAGGTGCGATAGTCCTCGGCACTCTTGCCGGTGCGCAGCTCCATGGGCGGATTGCGTTCAAGATTCGCCTGGCTGGTGCAACCGGTCAGGGCAGCGGCCAGGAAGGCCAGGGTTTTGGTTCTCATCAGCGGCTCCTCGCAAGCTCTTTGCGCCATTTTAGCCGCAGCTGGCTTACGCCAGCCTTAACCGTCGCACATCCTTGGTTTACAAGGGCTTTCCCATGGCTATAATGACGTCCCCTTGCCGGTATAGCTCAGCTGGTAGAGCAACTGACTTGTAATCAGTAGGTCCCGGGTTCGACTCCTGGTGCCGGCACCATATTGAAAGCCCGCCTAATGGCGGGCTTTTTGCTGTCCACTGAAAACTTTCAGCCTTTGTCAGCCTCTTCCGGCTTGAGCCCTGTCTTGCGCGTCTCGTCGGGCTTGGGCACGGTCAGCCAGGCATTGATGCGCTGGATGTCGGCATCCTTGAAGTCACCGCTCCAGCGCAGCAGGACCAGCTGGTTGGTGATGAAGTCGTATTGCGCGCGCAGGTAGTCGCGCCGGGCGCTGTACTCCTGGCGCACCGCATTCAGCACGTCCACCGCGGTAGCCGCGCCAAAGGAGAAGGACTTCTCGCTCGCCTCGCGCGCCTTGACCGCCGAGTTCAACGCATTGCGCGACGACTCGATCTTGCTCAGGCTGGCAAAGCTCTTCAGGTAGGCGGTCTTGGTTTCCTTGACCACCTGGCGGCGCACCGCTTCGTAGTCTTCCTCGGCCGATTCCTGGGAGCCGTACAGACTCCGCGTCCGGGCGCTCACCGAGCCACCGCTGTAGATCGGAATCTGCAGATTGAGGCTGGCCGAATAGGTATCGACGACGTCAGCGGCGATCACGTTCTCGTAGGCGAAGTCACTGCGTTGGGCGCCGAATTGCAGACTCAGGGTGGGCAGGTGACCGGCCTTGGCCTCGCTGACGGCGTACTCCGCCGAATTCAAGGCTTCCTGCTTGGCCTGCAGCGCCGGGTTGTGATTGATGGCCGACCGCACCCAGTCGGTTTCCGTACCCGGCAAGGCGGTGAAGAGGGTGCGGTCATCAATGCGCTTGAAGGGCTGGTAGATGTCCCGCCCGACCAGCTCGGCCAGGGCTTCGCGCGTCACCTGGATCTGGTTCTTGGCTTCGATTTCCGCGGTCTTCAGGCTGTCCACACGCGCGGACAGCTGCAGTTTGTCGGTGATGGTCGCCAGCTGCCGGTCGAACAGCGCCGAGACGCTGTCGAGGTTGCGCTGGGTCGCCTTGCGCTCGGCGGTGGCCAGCTCCAGTTCATCCTCGGCCGCCAGAGCGGCGAAATAGCGCTGGACCACATCCGCAGCGGACTGGATGCGGGTATCTTCGGCCAGCGAGCGATACTGCTTGGTGAGTTCGCTGTACTTCTTGAAGCCGCGCCAGGCGGCCGGGTTGTAGATCGCCTGGGTCAGACTCAGGTTGTAGGTCTGGCCGTCGTAGAACAGCGTCTGCGGGCCTTCGGTGCGCTTGATGCGGCTGGTGGAGGCGCCGCCGCTCAGCTGCGGCAGCATCTGGCCGAAGGCACCGTCCTGCTGCCCCTGACTGGCCTTGACCTGGGCATCCGCACCGCCGATGCGGGGATCGGATTCCATGGTCTTCTGGTACAGCTGCCAGAGATCCAGGTAGGCCGCCGGCTCATGGGTGGCGACGGGCGCCGCCTGACCCAGCAGCGGCAGGGCCAGGCCCAGGGCGAGAAGCAGTCGGGCGGGCTTGAACATCGCCTTACTCCTCGATCATCGAGCGCGCCATGGCATTGCGCGCCGGTTTGAGCAGATAGTTGAGCAGGGTACGGGCGCCGGTGTTGATCAGCACCTCGGCCGGCATCCCCGGCACCAGCTCGCGACGGCCCAGGTCGGCCCGGCCCTTGTCGGTCAGGGTCACGCGCGCCAGGTAATAGGGCGCACCGGTCCGCTCGTTGGTGAAGCGGTCGGCGGAAATGTAGACGACCTCGCCTTCCAGGATGGGGGTGGTGGCGTTCTTGAAGGCACTGAAGCGCACTTCGGCCAGCTTGCCCAGCTCGATACGGTCGATATCGTTCGGCTGCACCTCGACCTCGACCAGCAGGTCGGCGCCGAGCGGCACGATGTCCAGCAGGTGGGTACCGGGCGCCACGACGCCGCCGATGGTATGCACCGCCAGGCCCATGACCATGCCGTCGACCGGGGCCTTGATCACCGTCCGATTCACCGTGTCCTGCAAGGCCCCTACCCGCTCGCGCAATTCATAGATGCGCGACTGGGTCTCGGCCAGCTTATTGGCCACGTCCGACTTGAATTTCTGCGTGGTCTGCAGGATCTGCAGCTTGGTTTCACCCATCTGCACCTTGGCGCGGGCGATGGCCGATTGCTGATCGGCGATCTCGGCCTGCAGGCGCGAGAGGTTGCGTTCCTGGTCGCGCAGGCGCTCGTTGTTGACGTAGCCCTGCTTGAGCAGCTCGCTCAGGTCCTTGATTTCGCTGCCATAGGACTGCGACAGGCCCTGCTTGCTCTGAATGACCGCCGAAAAGCCGCGGATCTGCTGTTCGAGTTCGGCGCTCTTGTTCTTGAGCACCTCGATCTCACCCAGGCGCGCAGCGCGCTGGGCCAGGAAGATCTGCCGTTCGCTGTTGCGGGCCTCGCGGACGCGCTTGTCGTCCTCGGGGAAGTCGCTGGCGCCGAAGGTCACGTCGTCGCGGTCGTCGCGTTCGGCGATCAGCCGCGCTTCCAGCGCCTGGGAGGCGATCAGCTGGCTGCGCGCCGCCTCGAGCTGGGCGCGGGCCTGGGTATCGTCCAGGCGCATCAGGGTATCGCCGGCCTTGACGTGATCACCGTCGTGGACCATCAGCTCCTTGACGATGCCGCCTTCCAGGTGCTGCACGGTCTTGCGCGAGCTCTTGATGGTCAGATAGCCCTGGGCGAGCACGGCACTGTCGAGCGGGGCCAGACCGGCCCAGAGCCCGCCCAGACCAAAGACGACGATCAGGATGATATAGCCCAGTCGACGGACCGGCTTATCAGAAATCTTCAGGCCTTCGGCCTCGGCTTCAGCGAGATACTGGGTATTCATCAGGCCATACCTCCCGATTGCTCGGCGCTGCCATCGGTTTTGGGCAGGGACTCGGTTTCAGCGGCGGCCACGGGCGTTGCCGCGGGGCGGCCCTGCAGTTGCGCCAGGACCTGATCACGCTGACCGGACATGACGATCTGGCCATCGTTCATCACGATGAGGTTGTCGACATAGGCCAGGACGCTGACGCGATGGGTCACGATGAACAGCGTCGCACCGGTCTGCTTGAGGCGCAGCAGCGCCGCACCCAGCGCCTTCTCGCCTGCCTCGTCGAGGTTGGAGTTGGGTTCGTCCAGCACCACCAGTCGCGGATTGCCGTAGACGGCGCGAGCCAGACCGATACGTTGGCGCTGACCACCGGAAAGGGCGCCGCTGTTGGCGCCGATGATGGTGTCGTAGCCCTGGGGCAGGCGCAGGATCATCTCGTGCACGCCGGCCAGTTCAGCGGCCTCGACCACGGCCTTGGCATCCACCTGGCCAAAGCGGGCGATGTTGTCGCTGATGCTGCCGTCGAACAGTTCGATGTCCTGCGGCAGGTAGCCAATGTACGGACCGAGTTCTTCGCGTTTCCACTGGGCGATGTCGGCGCCGTCCAGGCGTACCTTGCCGCTTTGCGCCGGCCAGATGCCCAGCAGCGCGCGGGCCAGGGTCGACTTGCCGGCCGCGCTGGCGCCGAGAATGCCGACCGAGGCACCGGCGGTGACGTTGAAGGACACGCCCTTGAGCACGGGCTGGAAGGCACCCGGTGGGGTCAGGATCAGTTGCTCGACCGAGATATTGCCCTTGGGCGCCGGCAGCGACATGCGCGGCGGTTCGGCCTGCACGTTGCGCATCATCTCGTTGAGGCGGGCGTACTGGCCACGGGCGGAAATGAAGCCCTTCCAGCTGCCGATCATCAGATCGATAGGCGCTAGGGCACGACCCAGCAGCAGGGAGCCGGCGGTCATCAGGCCGGGGGTGATCTGGTGGTCGATGACCAGCCAGGCACCCAGACCCAGGATCAGCGACTGCAGCACCATGCGCAGGGTCTTGGACAGGTTGCTCAGGGCGCCGCCGTGCTCGCTGGCGCGCGCCTGCAGGGCCAGCACGTTGGTGTTGCGCTTGCGCCACTGCTTGAACAGGCTGGGCATCATGCCCATCGAGGCCACCACCTCGGCGTTGCGCAGGTTCTTGGTGGTGAACTGGGTCGCGCGGGCGTTTTCCTGGTTGGCCTCGGCCAGTCGCTTGCCGGTCAGCTTCTCGTTGGCATAGGCCAGCAGGATCAGCAGGATGGCGCCGAGCACGGTGAGGGCACCGAACAGGGGGTGGAAGAAGTACATGACCGCGATGTAGATCGGCAGCCAGGGGGCGTCGAAGAAGGCGAACAGCCCCTGCCCGGTCAGGAATTGGCGCAGACCCGTCAGGTCATTGAGCGGTTGCGCCGAGGCCTGGGCGCCGCCGGTGTAGAGCGCCTGCTTGAAGCTGGCGTCATAGAGGCGCTCGTTGAGCACCAGATCCAGGCGGGTGGAAACCCGCACCAGGATGCGCGAACGGATCCATTCCAGGGCGCCGTAGGTCGCCATCAGCAGCAGCATGATCAGGGTGAGCATCACCAGCGTGGTGATGCTGCTGCTGCTCAGGACACGGTCGTAGACCTGCAGCATGTAGAAGGAAGGGACGAGCAGCAGCAGGTTGATGAAGAGGCTGAAAAAGCCGACCGTTAGAAAGCTGCCCTTGCAGGCAATCAACGCCTGCTCGAGATCTGTCTTGGGTTTGGATTGCATGCAGATACCAGCGGGGACAAGAAGGAACAAAACCGCAGGGTGCGGACTCTATCACAGGTTTTTGAGGGGTGTTCCCCCTACCAGCGGAGCCCGCGATCCTACCCGATGACCGGGTCCAGAGCCTTAAGCCTGCCTTATATCCGGGGTCTCGACGGTATCGCTGGCCGGCAGATGGCGCTGCTGCAGGATGCCCTGGCGGGTGCGCTCCACCAGCTGCAGCGAGGCTTCGCGCCAACCGACCCAGGCCCAGTCCTGCAGCGGACGTGCGGACGGGAAGCTGCCTTCGGCTTCGTAGCGCTCTACCTGAGCGGCCAGGGACGCCGGGTCCTGCAGTTCGAAATAGGCCATGAAATCCCCACCCACCTCGCGGAACACGGGGATGTCGCTGGCCATGGCCGGCAGGCCGCGCTGCATGGCTTCCACCAGCGGCAGACCGAAGCCTTCCACATAGGAGGGGAACACCAGGGCCCGGGCATGGGCATAGGCGTATTCCAGGCTGGTGTCGTTGGCGCCATTGAACATGAACAGCCGCCGCCGGTATTCCGGATGGGTCTTGATGCGCTCGATCAGTGCCTCGGTCTTCCAGCCCACCTTGCCGATGATGCACAGGCGCACATCGGCGCCCCTGGCCCAGAGCAGGTCGAAGGCGTCGAGCAGATAGGCGTGGTTCTTACGCGGCTCGATGGTGCTGACCATCAGGTACACCGGGGTCTTGCCGTCGAACAGACGCTTGAGCTCCGGATCGCAGGCCGCGCCACTGCCATTCAGGTCGAGCTCAGAGCCCAGCTGGAAATAGCCATGCCACTGGCGCTCGGCCGCGGCGCCGCGGCGCAGGCGCAATTCCGCCTCGACTTCCTGGCTGATGGTCTGGGAGATGGCCATGAAGCCGTCCGCGGTGCGGGCGATCCAGTCGAACCACTCATCGAAGACCTTGACCAGGTGGTTGTCGCAGAACTGCGGATGGGTGAGCGGGATCAGGTCGTACATCACCGAGACGATGCCCACGCCGCGTGCCTTGAGCGATTCGGCGAGCTTGAAGAAATCGGCGTGCCAGGAGGAGTCCAACAGCACCAGCTGGTCGCCGGGCTCGATGTCCAGCGGGGTGGCGCGCTCGGGCTCTTCACCCGCCTTATAGTCCTGCTCGCGCAGAATGTTCAGCGGCCACTGGATGACCTGGCTGGTCGCGCGGCACGGCCAGTACCACAGGCGGCGCAGCAGCAGGGAGCGGTCGGCGTAGGGCAGCTTCTGCTCGACGCGGTCGTGCCAGCGCCAGAAGCGATCCTGCAGGCGATCCAGGCGGCCGATCCACTGCCGGCGACGGATCCGGCCCTCGTCGACCTCCAACGGCTCCAGGCTGTTCACCCGGTAGAGCTGATCGTGCTTCATCATGACCGGAATGCACTCGACCGAGGGCTCCAGGTGCGGCAGCTGCTTGATGACGTTACGCACCACCCGCTGGATACCGGAGTTGTCAGAAGGGTGTTCGTAGACGTAGGTGCATTCGATCAGTAGACGCATGGCAACTCGCAAATCCTCGCTAGGCCCGGCAGGCCTGCCAGAGAAGGGCCGATGGAAGGCCGAAATGAAGGAGCGCCAACCGGAAAACTGCAGGGGCCGGCGTCTGGATCCGTAGGGACAAAATTGGCGGGCGATTATAAGGCCCAGGGCACACAGCGCCCAGTCCGGTCGTCTCACCAGCGCCAGAGCAGGTCATAAAACTGCTACCAGACGTGGACTAATCGTGGTCAGCCCGGATAATGCCTGGCTTTGCGCCAGGGCTGCCCGGTTGGTCTAGAACGCCTGAAAGGCATCCGGACCGATCCTACGGCAGAGCCGTCCCGACGCCCTTCACCCGTCCTCGCGTGAGGGTTGCGTTCAACCAGAGCTGTCGAGCCAACATGAATGTCTTCGTTTCCATCAATGTTCTCAAGCCGCCAATGACCGGTATTGGGCGCTATACGCTGCATTTGCTGGAGCAGCTCGTCGATCATCCCGCGGTGGAAGACATCAAGGCCTATGGTGACGACGGCCTCATGGACCGCGCCGCCTTGCGCGCAAAGCTCCAGCACCTGGCCGAAGGCGAGGCGCCGTCGCCTACCCGGCTACGCTATGGCCGGCTCCGGCGGTGGCTCGGGTATCGTCCCTGGCTGCGCCGGCTCTACCGGGCACGGTTGAACAAGGCTTTTCGCCCATGGGGCGCACAGCTGGATGGCTACGTCTACTGGGAGCCCGGCTATTTTCTGCTGCCTTTCAAGGGCCCCAGCGTTGCCACGCTCTATGACCTTTCGCACCTTCGTCATCCAGAATTGCATCCCCCAGCTCGCATCGACGAAATGCGGCGTCTGATCCCTCACACCATCGAGGCTTCCACGCGCCTGATCACGATCTCGGAGTTCATCCGCAACGATCTGGTCGACACGCTGCAATTGAAAAAGCCCGTGGACCTGGTCAGCCCCGGTATCGCCGCCGACTTCTTCAACATCACCGCTGCCCAGCGCCAGGAATGCCGCCAGCACCTGGGCCTTCCGGAGCAGTTCATTCTTTCGGTGGCGACCCTTGAGCCACGCAAGAATCTCGCACGTCTGCTACGGGCGTTCGAAAGCCTGCCGCATGCCCTGCGGCAGCGTTATCCACTGGTCCTGGCGGGCGCACCCGGCTGGCAGAATTCGGAGCTGGCCGAGCTGATGGCCAGGCTGCAAGAAGCAGGTGAGTTGCGGTTCCTCGGCTATGTCGATCAGCGCCATATTCCCGCGCTCTATGCTAACGCGACGCTGTTGGCATACCCCTCGCTGTATGAGGGCTATGGCATGCCCATCGCTGAAGCCATGGCCGCCGGCTGCCCAGTCCTGACCTCCACTGTAAGCTCGATGCCCGAAGTCGCAGGGGGCGCTGCGGTATTGGTCGACCCCCTGGATGAGTCGTCGATAGCAGCGGGCCTCAAGCGTCTGCTCGACGACTCGGACCTGCGCGACCAACTGACCGCGGCCGGCACCGTCCGTACGCGAGAAATGACCTGGTCCAATCGGGTCGAGGATCTCATCGCCAGCCTTACCGCAGCCGCGCCGTGAGCGCCTGGGCATAACCGGCAAGACCTATACGAGAAGAGCTGATGTCTGTTTCATTGAAATCCAGTACCGCCTGGTACCTGCTGAGTTTCATCGCACTGTCGGTACTCTATTCCTGCTTCGCCACTCAGGTACCGCTCAACTCCGACGCCGCATCGGCGCTGCTCGAAGCCCAGGACATCGCTGCCGGCAATGTGCTGCTGAGCGGCTGGAATCTGTCCACGGTCTCCTTCTACTTCACCGAAGTCCTGCCGTACGCGCTGCTGATCAAGGTGTTTGGCTGGCACCTGAGCTGGGCCTATGTGGTACCCGGGATGCTGCTCGCCGCCGTGGTGGTGGTCGCGGCCCACCTCATCGTTCGCAAGCGCGGTATCGCGGGGCTACCGCCCCTGGTGATCGTGGCCGCACCCGGCTTTTTCGCCAGCAATCTGCTGCTGGTCCCCTGCATCCACATGGGCGCCTATTTGGCGACCTTGCTGGCTTGGTGGCTGGTGGAGACCTACGAAGAGCGCCAGGATCGTTGGCGTCTGGCCCTGCTGACCCTGTTGCTCGGCCTCGTGCTCTTCAGCGACGACATCGTTCGCTACGTTCTGCTGCTGCCGCTGCTCGCCGCCGTCCTGATCAAGATGCGCCACAACCCGAAACTGGGGTGGGTCATCGCCAGCTGCATCGAGGCGGTACTCCTGGCCAAGCTTCTGGCCCTAGCGGTCAAGGCCGCGGGCGGCTTCACCACGCCTGGCTTGCCACCGTTGAGATTCGCAAGCTACGCCGCCCTATGGCAAAACCTCGAACTGACCCTGCAAGGCGTGCTGGCGTTCTTCGACGCCGAGTTCTTTGATCAGCGGATCTTTTCGCGCGGCGGCCTGAGCAAGGCCTTCCACGCCGCGGTGGCCTTTGGTTTCTTCGGTGCGCTCTACTGGATCGCCAGGCAGCGACGGGCACTGGATACGCTGAGCATCGGCTGCCTGCTAGGCGCGGCCATTCTGCTGGGCGCCTATGTGCTGAGCAATCTGCCGGTGAACCTGATGACTACGCGTTATCTGGTCCCGGTATTCATCCTCGGCGCTATCGCCTTGGGACGTCATCTCTTGGTTGAACGCAGGATGGTCGTCTTGGGCAGTGGTGTTGCCCTTGCCTATGCAGCCACCCTTCTGGCCGTGCCGAAGTGGGATTACACGACGCCCAATCGCAGCTTTCCGCTCGCCCAGGTACTGCTCAAGCACAACCTGCAGGACGGTTACGCGACTTTCTGGAATGCCAGCGTCAACGCGGTCGTTTCAGATGCCGAAATATCACCGATCGTTATCGATGCCGAAGGGGCCAAACCCTTCGACTGGCTATCAAAGCCCGAATGGCACCATAACGGTGGCAGTTTTCTGATCTGCGATACCGAGCAACAGGTCATCCATGCCATTCGCCAGCTTGGCGTGCCGGAACATCAGGAAAAGGTCGATGGCAAATTCCTGCTGATCTGGAAGGGTCCCGTCAGCCTCCAGCGGCCCTGACGAAACCACAATGCGCCGACGAAGACCGTAACAAGGCGATCAACCGTGCGGTATGTCTTTGGCGCGCCTCAGCCGTCAGGTGATAGTTGGTATCGAAGAAGTCATCCGCCGGGTACATGAACTCCAGCGGTCGCCCCAGATACGTCAAGCCATGTGCACGGGCCGCTGCAGGAAGGCCCTCATAAAAGGCCCGCTCGACCGGATCGTCATGGTAAGCAGGCCGATCGAGCATGGCGGGAGGTACGAACACCGCGCAGCCGCCGGCCTTTTCCACCTCCAGGGCAAAGGCCTGCCAGAGCTTCCAGCTACCACTCAGCGCTGTGGCCTGAGCACCGTAATGCTGGACCCCTGAGTGAAGCGCGCCGGCGAACAACTCTGGACTGCGCTCTGCATGCCGACTCAGCGTCTGGTCACCCCGCTCATCCAGATGCTGCGCACCGTAGAGTCCCGCCACCTGAAAGCCTGGCGGCACGCCGCGATAGCCCTGTACCACGCGTTCCAGCGGGGTCATCGCCAACAGCTTGGCCAGTCGCCAGGGATTCAGGCCATAGCTCACTGGATGACTCAGCCAGTATTCCAGGTAGACCTGGTTCACTTCGAAGCGATCGTGATAGAGCGGGTACTCGAGCGGCAGCAGTACCCAGTCCCCGGGCTTTACCGCCTGACGTGCATAGATCAGCAGATAGGGACTCAGGATGCCGGCATTGACTCCCAGGTTCACCACAGGTCGGCCGAAGGCCTGCTCGAGCTGGGGTGAGTCGATGCCGAACATGGCGCCGGATCCCGCGACCACCACCAGCTTGGGCGCCTGCACACTCGCCGCGCGAGCCAGCTTCTTGGCATAGGCGCCCTCGACCCAGAGGTTGTTGACGAAAGGCCGGCCAAGCTGGCCTGCGACCAGTGCGACCCAGGCGATGCCAAAGCACAGGCAGCCAATGAATACCCCCAGGAAAAAGCGTCTGGTACGTCGCATGATGACCGCTAGAAATTGAAGTAGAGAAAGGCTCGGTCCGGGCGGGCGAGCATCGCCTTGGCTACCAGCAGCACAAGGATGGCGCATACCAGACCCCGCCAGACCGGCGACAACCGCAAGGCGATGGTGAACGCGCGTGGCGCCACCACGCATACCCCCAGCAGCAGGGGTGCCGCCAGCCAGAGCGAACGATCGAGATGCAGGGCGGAAGCTTCCACCAGCAACACCCCCGGCCCAGGCAGACTTGGCCAGCTCCACTGCCCAAGGGCGGTGAGCAGGGTTAGGGCATGCGCCAAGTCACTAGCCCGGAACGGGATCCAGGCGAGCATCACCACCACCAGCGTCAAGGCCCAGGCCAGGGGCCCCGGCAGGCGCCAGGGCGAAAGCCAGCGCCAGGCGTGATTCAGACAGAGCAGGGTGCCGTGGGCGGCGCCCCACAGGATGAATTGCCAGCCAGCGCCGTGCCAGAGCCCACCCAGGAGCATGGTGATCAGCAGGCTCAGCCACTGCCGGCCCCGCCCATGGCGGCTACCGCCCAGAGGAATATAGAGGTAATCCCGCAAAAACCGTGACAGCGAAATATGCCAGCGCCGCCAGAAATCGATGATTGAACGGCTGCGGTAGGGAGAACGGAAGTTGATGGGCAAGCGGATCCCGAACATTAGCCCCAGACCCACCGCCATATCGGCATAGCCAGAGAAGTCGAAATACAGCTGCAGGCCATAGCTCAGGGCGGCCAACACAACCTGGGGCGCCGCCGGCTGGGCCAGGTCGAACAGGCCATCTACCCCGGGCGCCAGGCTGTCGGCGAGCAGCACCTTTTTGGCCAGCCCCAGTACGAACAGCGTTGCGCCCAGTTGCCAATGCCAGGGGCGAGTGGCGAACCCGTGCTCGATCTGTGGCAGCAGACTGCTCGGCCGACAGATCGGGCCCGCGATCAGGTGCGGAAAGAAACTCACGCACAGCATGAAATCGGCCAGCCGCCCCGGCGCCGCCAGCCGGCCGCGGTAGAGATCCACCTGCCAGGCGATCTGCTGGAAGGTATAGAAGGAGATGGCCAGCGGTAGCACCCATTGGCCGGGCAGGCTCAGCCCGGCCATGCCGGCAAAGAAGCCCAGGTACTTGTAGTAGGCCAATAGTCCCAGATTGAAGACCAGGGCCCCCACCAGCCAGCGCCGGCTGCGGTGTCGCCATACCTGCACGCCCAGTCCATAGTTGACCAGCATGGAGGCCAGCAGCAGAAAGAGGTAGCGCCAGTCCCAGAAGGCATAGAAGAGCCAGGAGGCTCCTAGGAGAAAGAAGACTGAGCTCTGCCGCCCCAGCCGACGCGCCCCTAGAAAGCCCAGGAAGGCGAGCGGCAGGAAGACCAGCAGGAAGGCGAAAGAGCTGAAGACCATGGCGAGAGTAGCGGCAGTTGGACGAGGGCCGGATGGCGCTGGCGTGAAGCGGGGCACTCTAGCATGAAGCCAAGGCGGCCAGGCGTCAGGGAGCCAGGCCAAACCGCATGTTAGACTTCGCGCCCCTCAGGCTGCCGTGGCGCAGGATCCGCATGCGTGTCCTCCATGTATTCAAAACCTACCTCCCCGATACCCATGGCGGCATCGAGCAGGTGATACGTCAGATGTGCGGCGCCACGCGCACGCTGGGGGTGAGCAACCGGATCCTGACCCTGAGCGAGCAGCCCGCCCCGGAATGGATCGAGGTCGAGGGCATTCCGGTGCAGCGGGTGCGCCAGGACGCCAACATCGCCTCCACCGGCCTGTCCCGGGCCG
Organism: Pseudomonas oryzihabitans NBRC 102199; assembly: GCF_000730625.1. Classification (GTDB taxonomy): domain Bacteria; phylum Pseudomonadota; class Gammaproteobacteria; order Pseudomonadales; family Pseudomonadaceae; genus Chryseomonas; species Chryseomonas oryzihabitans. The sequence continues at coordinate 130,080 of NZ_BBIT01000005.1, forward strand.
CCTTCGGCGCCTTCGCCCGAGCAGCGCGCGACAGCGACGTCATCCACTATCACTTCCCCTGGCCGTTCATGGACGTGCTGCAACTGGCGGTGCGGCCGGGTAAGCCCTATGTGGTCAGCTACCACTCGGATATCGTCAAGCAGCGTCATCTGCTGCAACTCTATCGCCCTCTGCAGCGCCACTTCCTGAGTCGCGCCAGCCGGATCATCGTGGCCACCGAGCCCTATAGACGCAGCAGCCAGGAGTTGCGCGGTCTGGAGGCGCACACCGAGGTCATTCCCTACGGCCTCGACGAAGCCAGCTATCCGGCGCCGTCCGAAGCCTGCCTCGCGCAGTGGCGCCAGCGGCTGGGTCCGCGCTTTCTGCTCTTCGTCGGCGTGCTGCGCTACTACAAGGGCCTGCACCTGCTGCTCGACGCCCTGGCCGGCCTGGACCTGCCGCTGGCCATCGTCGGCGACGGACCGGAACGGGCCGCGCTGGAAGCCCAGGCCCACCGCCTCGGCCTGCGCAACTGCCACTTCCTCGGACGCCTGCCGGAAGAAGACGTGGCGGCGCTCTACAGCCTCGCCGAAACCTTCGTCTTTCCGTCGCACCTGCGTTCGGAAGCCTTCGGCATGGCTCTGCTGGAGGCGGCCATGTACGGCAAGCCGCTGATCAGCTGCGCCATCGGCTCGGGCATGAGCGAGATCAACCGGCACGAGCAGACAGGGCTCGACGTGGCACCCACCTCCGCCGCGATCCGGGAAGCCCTGCTGCGACTCTGGCAGGCACCCGAGGAGCGGGCGCGTTTCGGCGCCGCCGCGCGCGCCCATTTCGAGCGGCACTTCCAGGCGGAGCAGCTGGGCCGACGACTCGCGACGGTCTATGCGCAGATAGCCCCGTATGCCACCAGCCCGGGTGCGGCAGACGACTACGGACACCCTCGGTAGACTTTGCCGTTCAATTCATCCTGCCGCGTCCCCCGGAGGTCACCTACCCCAATGTCCCTGATGCAGATGCTCAACGACGACCGGCTCAGACCGCTCCGTTTCATCCTTGTGGGTGGTCTTGCCACCCTGGTCCATATCCTGGTCGCAGGCACACTGCTGGCGCTCTTCGAGCCACAGCCCTATGTGGCCAATCTGATCGCCTTTCTAGTGGCCTTCGGTGTGTCCTACTGCGGTCACCGCTACCTGACCTTTGCTCGCCAGGGCTCGATCCTGCGCTTCTTCGTCGTGGCGATCGCCGGGTTCGCGCTCAACAATCTGCTCCTGACGGGTCTGCTCGCCCTGGGGCTGGCCGCGTTCCTGGCAATCGTCGTGGCCACCGCGCTGGTCCCCGTCTTCAGCTATCTGGCTTCTTCGCTTTGGGCTTTCCGATGAAAACGACGCCGCAGCTTTCCCTGGTTGTTCCGGTCTACAACGAAGAACTGGCCATCGGCCTGTTCTACGACGCGGTTTGCAATCACCCCGAGCTCAGCCAGCTGCCGCTGGAGCTGGTCTTCATCAACGATGGCAGCCGTGACGCCACCGCGCAGCAGCTCGACCTGCTGCAGGCTCGTGACGAGCGCGTGGTGGTGCTGCATCTTTCCCGTAACTTCGGCAAGGAAGCGGCGCTCTTCGCCGGCATCGAACACGCGCGGGGGCATGCCGTGGTCCCCATCGACGTGGATCTGCAGGATCCCCTGGATGTCGTGCCGCGCCTGCTGGCGCAGTGGCGCGACGGTGCCGACGTGGTCCTGGCCAAGCGAGTCGACCGCAGCAGCGACACGACCTTGAAGCGCTTTACCGCCGAATGCTTCTATCGCCTGCACAACCGGATCACCCATACCCCTATCGAAGAGAATGTCGGTGATTTCCGCCTGATGAGTCGCGAGGTGGTGGAAGCGATCAAGGAGATGCCCGAGCGCAATCTCTTCATGAAGGGCATCCTGTCCTGGGTGGGTTTCGAGACGCGCATCGTCGAATACCAGCGTGCCGAACGCAGCGCCGGCACCAGCAAGTTCAATGGCTGGAAGTTGTGGAACCTGGCCCTGGAAGGCATCACGTCCTTCAGCACCCTCCCCTTGCGCCTATGGACCTATCTGGGCGGCGCCGTGGCCTTGTTCGCCCTGGCCTATGCCGCCCTGATGGTTTTCGAGAAGCTGCTGTATGGCAACCCGGTACCCGGCTACCCCTCGCTGATGACCGCCATCCTCTTTATCGGCGGCGTGCAGCTGATCGGCATTGGTGTGCTGGGCGAGTACATCGGCCGCATCTACATCGAGAGCAAGCGCCGGCCGCGCTATGTGATCAAGCGCGAACAGAAGCCCCGCGGTACTGCGGAGCAATCGGTGACCGAAAAAGAAATATCGCGTTGAATGCAGGCCCCGTCAGGGCGCCTCGATCCGGCACACCGTGCCGATGTCTTCCTCGCGGCACCACTGCCCGTAGTGCCCGCCCATAGCCTGCTCGATCCGTTCGCGCGAATAGGCATTCTCGCTACGGCCAAAGACGAAAAGCTGGCCGGGCTGCAGGGGTCGATCCAGCACCGCCGCCTTGGTCGCGCAGTCACCGACCACCCGGGCGATGAAACCGGTGTTGAGCGGCACGGCATGGAGTGCGGAAAAATACTGGAGAAACAGCGCATCGAAGGGTTTGCCGCCACAGCCGTAGTTGGGTAGCAGGTGGACCTCGCTCGCCGAGGCGACCCGCGCATCCCAGGTCGCACGGTCATAGTCGAAATGGGGTTGGCGGCTGGCCGCCTCCACCAGGTAACCGCGGTGATGGCGGGTATCGGCGTACTGCACCACAATCAGCGCCAGCAGGACCAGACGCCAGACGCTGGACGCCCGGGTCAGGTAGAAGCCGAGGGCCAGGATCAGCAGGCCATAGCCCACCGGCCAGAAGAACCGTCCCGAGCCCCGGAAGATGCGCGCCAGCTGTTCCACGCCGGGTAGCAACGGGTACTCGAAGAGCGCCGTCCCGCCCAGATACACGCGATTGGAGAGCGCATAGAGGGTCAGGCCCACGAAGACCAGCAACAGCACCCAGTGCTGACGGCATTGCGACAGCAGCCAGCGGGGCGCAAGCACCAGGATGCTCAGCAGCATGGCTAGCAGGCCAACACCGAGGTAATTGTGGCCATCGATCTGCAGCCCGGTCGCATCTAGGACCAGTCCGCCGGAGGGCAGGAACACGCTGGGCGCCAGATGGGTTCCCAGGAACGGCGACAGCAGGTTCATTGAGGATTCGATGTAGCCCACCTCAGCCGGTGGCATGCCCTGGCTGAAACTCAGATAGCCCAGTACGTACAGCACCAGCGCCAGCAGGGGCAGCGGCGCGACCAGAGCCACGGCGACCGTACGCCAGGACGCGGAGCGACGAACGCCAATGGCCAGGGAGACAGCGCCATACAGCGGATAGAGCATGGCGATCAGATAGGGATGGATGGTGGCCGACAACACCAGCAGCGCCGTGCCATAACGCCAGAATTGTCCCGGAACCAGTTGTCCGCGCGATAGCCGGGCGTAATGCGCCAGCATCAGGATCATGAGGAATTGCGCGTTGAGCGCTGCGTGGGGAATCCGGATCATCAGCGCCGGCATCATCAGCGCGAACAGCGTTCCGCCCAGGAGCGCTGCCGGGGTACGGCCGCGAAAGGATGCGGCGGCATAGGCGCCGGCAAGTCCCTGGAGCAGGTAGCAGCCCAGCGTCCAGACGCCGAAGTAGTGACTGCCCGGCGGCAGCCAGGGATAGATCACCTTGAACAGGATGGCCGCCAGCGGAATGCTGTCGGTATAGGCCACGGACAGGCCTTCGGGGGCATTGAGCAGCCGGGTATAGAGCAGCGGGAAGCGCCAGCGATCCTGGACGAAGGCCCACATGCCGGTGATGTGCTGCGTCGGATCGGTGCGGTTGTCGAAGAAGAACCCCGAGTGACCGGTCAGAAAGTCCCACGGAAAGATACGCGCGATGTACAGCACGCCCAGCAACAGGGCCAGCCCATAGTAGATGGTCCGGCCCATGGGGCGATCGAGAACGGCCAGACGGCCGGCAACAGCGGTCATGAAAGCTCCTGCGAAGGCTGAACGCCTGAACGGTTGACGCTGGCCTCCTGGGCCAAGGCGCGAAACAGTCCGTCGATGCGGGTGGAAATGGCCGGCCAGGCATGGCTGCGCAGCCACTCGCCTTGCCGTGCCGGTCGCCCTGCCGCCAGATGCTCGCGCAGCCCCGCGGCGATGGCCTGGGCATCGGTGCCGGGCAGGCGGTAGACCGCCTCGTCGACGTCTTCGAAGATGTCCAGCGGCGTGCAGAGCACCGGCTTGCCGGCCAGCAGGCCCCAGCGCACCGCGGCGCTGGAAGACTCCTGGGTGTGCTGGTACGGAAAGACAACCACCTCGGCCAGGCTCAGCCAGGCCAGGGATTCGCGGTCGTCCAGGAAGCGGTCGATCAACTGGGCACGGCCTTCCAGGCCCAGCTCCACGATCCGCTGGCGGCACTCGTCGGCCAGGGCCGCGCTTTCCGGTACTGGATACTGGGCGTTGACCAGCAGCAGGTAGAGGTCGTCATTCTCGGCGGCGATCTCGGCGAAGGCCTCGATTAACTGCAGGATGCCCTTGGGCGGCAGCAGGAAGCCGTAGCTGGCCACGATGCGGCGACCGGCCAGGGCCTGGGCCTCGTCCGGCAGCGCCAGCGCCTTGGGCGGCGGCATCACCCCGTGGGGGAACAGCATCAGGTTGTCGGCCAGGCCGAAGTCCTTGAGGCGATTGAGGTCGTGGCTGCTGTGCACCAGCAGGCGACTGCTCTGGCGCAGCGCCAGGCGCAGTTGCCGCAGGCTGCGGTGATCGCCCGGCCGGTCGAGATCGGCGGTGGAGTGGAAGGTGACCAGGGTACGGATACCGCGCCGATGCACCTCGTGCAGGAAGCGGGCGAAGGGCACCAGGCCGAAGAAGCCGAAGTTGAACTGGATCAGCAGGATGTCCACCGGCTGCCGATCGAGGGCCTGCAGCAGATCGTCGAGCGAATCCTGGCCACCCTGATCCCAGACCCGCTGGATCTCCTGCCCTTCCGGATTGATCAGGGCGACATGGCGATTGGCGAAAACCTGGGTGGCCGCCAGGGGGCCGGCGATCAGTTGCTGGCTGTAGCCGGCGATACCGCAGGCGCTGTTCCAGGTGGTGACGGTGCCGACCCGCGGCTGCGGCTTGCAGGGCGGCAGCGCGCGGACCCGGGCGATGGCGGCTTGGGTGCGGCGGGCGACCTGTTCCCAGGTGTAGTCCCGGCGAATCAGGCGGTCGGCCCGCAGCAGGCGCGAGCGCACCAGGGCCTGCCAGCGTCCTTCGCGGCGCGCGGCGGCGAAGTCGACCAACAACCGCGCCAGGTGGTCGGTATCTGGCTCAGCCCACAGCGAGCCGCTCAGCTGCATGTGGGTCTGGGCGCGGGTGAAGCGGTAATCGATGAGCCAGCTGGTCTCGGGCGTACAGAAATCCGTCTGGCCGCCATAGCCGGTGGTGACCACGGCGCACTCGTGCAGCATGGCCTCCGCCAGGGGCAGGCCGAAGCCCTCGCCGCGGCTGGGCGCCATTAGCACATCGGCCCAGACGTAGAGCGCGCGTATCGCCGCCTCGGGCAGGTCGAGATTGAACAGCTCGACCGCTGGCGCCGCCGGATGCCGCGCGCGCCAGGCCGCCAGTTCGGCGGTGATGTCGTGATGGGGATTGGGAAAGGTCTTGATGACCAGCACCACGTCATCCGCCGCCGTGAAGGCGCGGGCATAGGCGTCGAGCAGGATGTCGACGCCCTTGCGTGGAAAGCAGGACGAGATGTGCAGCAGCTTCAGCGTCGAGGCACTGCCGGGCAGCGCGCGGCCGAGCAGCGCCGACTCCGCCGGGGTGCGCAGGATATGATCGGCGCCCAGGCCGACGGTCACCACGGGCACGTCGACGCCATTGTCCTCCAGCACCCGGGTCACATAGGACGACATGCTGGTGACCAGCTGCAGATAGCGATTGAAGCCGGCCACGGCCTCCACCGGCAGCAGGGATTCCTCCCAGCCATAGCAGGACAGCACCCGGACCTCGCCCGCCATGTCGCTCACCCGTGGCGGATAGAGCAGGCGCAGCACGGCGGCTGCTGGCTCCTCGGCGCGGGCGTGGGCGGCCGCGCTGCCAGGGTCGGCGGCGAGAAACTCGGTGGACACGGGAATGGGGCCGGGACCCTCGGTCGCCCGCAACGCCACGCGGGCGCCGATGGCCGCGAAGCCCCGGGCCAATTCGCGGTTGACCACCGCCAGGCTGTAGCTGCTGTCGAACGGCCCTTCCAGGCGCACCTCGACGCGCGCTTGCCGGGGCTGCGGCAGCCGGATCCCGTCCGCCAGCAACTCATCCGCCAGCCAGGTGTAGAAGCCTTCCGCCGTCCAGCGACGCGCCTGGTCTTCGGCCCGGCGCTGCACCCCGTAGCGCAGCGCCGGATTGTCCATCAGGCGTTGCAGGACTTCCGCCGTGTGCGCGGGCGCGGTGGCCGCCAGCGGCCAATAGCCGTCGCTGAGGATTTCGCGCTCTGCCCCGCTCTGGGCGTTGCCCACCAGCGGAATGCCCAGCGCCAGCAGGCGCAGCAGCCAGGCCGGATCGGGCATGGGCTCCAGGCTGAATGCCAAGTCCACCGCGGGCAGCGGCTCCTCGGCGCGCAGCACGGTCAGCTCCACCCGCTCCATGGCGGCCATGCCGGCCAGAAAGTCCGCGCGCGGCGCCGGCTGCTCGTCGCCATAGACGCACAGCCGCCAGGGGGCACCCGGCAACTGCGCCAGTTGTCGCAGTCCGCTGACCGCTTCCGCGTGCTGCAACTCCAGCGCGTGCACGAGCACGGTGAAGGGACGCGGCCGGTCCAGGTCTGCGGGCGCCGGAACCGGCGGCACCTGCCACTGCAGCTGCTCGACCCGGCGGACCGGCACGGTGACATCATGGGCATAGAGGGCTTCCAGCACGCCTGGCTCACCGCTCAAGACGCCCCGAATGGCGGGCTGACGGGCGATCACCTCGGCGAGGCCGGTGGCCTCCACCCGGGTACCCGGCAGGACCAGGATCCGCCCCTGGCACCGCGCCAGGCGACGTGCCTGGGCGGACTGCAGCTGGCCGTGCACCAGCAGCACTTCGTCCACCCCGGCACCGGCATAGTCGTCGAGCGGACGCACGTCGGCAGGCCCATCCGCCGGCGGCTCATCGGTATAGATGTCCGCCGCCAGACCGGCCCGGCGAGCGACGTCACGCAGGCCGAGCAGATAGGTCCAGCCATAGGGTCCGGTCAGGGGCCCCAGGACCCACTGGTGGAAGGTGGCGAGGGTCTGGGTCATGCCGTTTCGGCTCTGAAGGCCGACACGGCATAGTGTTGCCAGGTCAGGGGCTCTGCCTGCTGGCCCTCGAGCAACAACTCGGCTTCCAGCGGCCGCTGAATGGCCACCTGGGCGAAGCCCTTGTGCTGGCAGAGAAACTCCAGCAGCGGCGCCGGCAACGGCCGCTGCCGGGCGGGATCGAGCCAGAAGGCGCAAGCGCTGGACGCCTGGGCGGGATCGAGCGCCTGCAACAGCAGCAGGCCGCCCGGGACCAGGACCCGGAGCGCCTCGTCGAGCAGGGTGGAGAGCTGTGCCATGTCCAGTCGATCCGCCAGCTCGAAGGCGCACAGCGCCCCGACGCTGGCCGCCGGCTGTTCGCTCAGCCAGCGCAGGGCCTCGCCCTGCACGACCGGCAGACCCTGGGCCGCGGCGTGGGCAGCCACCTCGGCATCGGCCTCCACACCGAGGCCGTTGATACCCTGCGGCAGGCTCGCCAGCCACTGACCGGCGCCACAGTCGAGCTGGACCAGGGGCAGGCCCTGGCGCAGGGGCAGGCACTCCTCGACCAGCGGCAGATAGAAGCCGAGCAGACCGCGCAGGGCCTGCTCGTCCAGGGCGAAATGCGCACGCAGCGTGCGCTCCAGGGCCAGTGGCACGCCCAGCGCAGCGCTCTGCGGCGCCAGCGGCAGGGCCGGTGCGGCTTCGAGCAGATTCAGGCGCATCCGCAGCTCCTGCTCACCGCGATCCAGCTGGACTTGGGCCTGGGCCAGCTGCGCCTCGACCCGGGCCAGTTCGCGCTCCAGCTCGCCCAGGCGCGGTTCGGGCGCCTGGTCCTGCAGCACCTGCCAGCGCTGCTGATGCCACTCCAGCAGATTGCTCTGCTGCTGCAGCAGGATCGCCTGCAACGCCAGCTGGTTCTGCCAGCGGTAGTAGCGCGCATTGTCGCGCTGCTGCCGCCCCGGCAGGCCGGCGACCTCCAGGAGGAGGCCCAGCAGCCGCCCGATGACCGGCACCCGGCGCAGCTTGCGCTTGAGCAGCGCACGCCGTAGGCCCGGTGCGGCGGCGCCATGGCGCTGACCTTCCGGGCTGAGGTGGATGGCCGCCAGCAGATCGAAACGGTCTTCGCCGCCGCGCAGCCGGGTCAGGTAGTAGGACAGCCGCTCCGGCTCGATTGGGTGCCCGGTCAGGTAGTGATAGGCCGCGCGCACCAGGGCCTCGTCGTCCAGCTCCTGCAGGGCCTCCCAGGTGGGCTCGGCCGGCGCCGCGGCCGGCTGCAGCGCCTGGGTGCGCTGGCGAATGTCGGCGATCAGGTTGGCGAGGTGATCGTCGAGACGGGAAAGATCCAGGTCGGGGCCAGGGGTAGACATCGCGGGGCGCTCGGTCGGACAGGAGGGAGACGATGGCCAGGCCATCGCGAGAAGACGGCAAGGATACCCGCTCGGACGCCCTGGATGAACGTCTCCGCCCTTTCCCACCCCTGACACCTCGTCGGCGCCCTGGCGATTGGGGTCAAGAAAACCGGGGCCTGGCCGAATCAGCTGGGAGAGACGAATCGATTGAGCCCTGGCACAGGATTTGAAACTGGGCCGGTAAGCGTCAAGAAGTCGCTAAATCTTGGCTGAGGACAGTCGCCAGAATTTTGTAGTTGGCAGGCCGGGCAGGAGCTCGGCGGCAGCACCTATCGCCGGTACCCTCATGACTCTTCGCAAAACCCTGGCCGCCCTGGGCGGCATCCTGACCCTGAGCGCCCTGCTAACCGCTGCCGCCCCCGCGCGTGCCGTGGAGCTGGTCGGCCTCAACCTTTCCGGAGCCGGCTTCGCCAGCCAGGTGCTGCCGGGCCTGAACGAACGCAACTACATCTTTCCGGTGGAAGCCTACTTCCAGCAGTGGAGTGCGCGCGGCGTCAAGCTGGTCCGCTTCCCCATCATCTGGGAACGCCTGCAGCCCAGCCTGGGTGGCGCCTTCGATCCGACCTATGCCGGCCTGATCGACCGCACCTTCCTGTATGCGCAGAACCACGGCATCAAGATCATCCTGGATCTGCACAACTACATGAGATACCGCGGCACCGTGATCGGTACCGGCAGTGTCGGCTACAACCACTACCAGGATGTGCTGACCCGCATCGCCCAGCGCTGGAGCAACCAGGCGTCGCTGTATGGCTACGACATCATGAACGAGCCCCACGACGCCACCGCCCAGTGGCCCGTGGCCGCCCAGTACGGCATCAACGGCGTGCGCAGCGTGGACAACGTGCGACCCATCTTCATCGAGGGCAACGGCTGGGCCGAGGCCACCCGCTGGCCGCAGTGGAACGACTCGCTGCTCGCCCTGCGCGATCCGGCCAACAACCTGATCTTCGAAGCCCACACCTATTTCGACGGTGACGGCGGTGGCGGCAACTATGCCAACACCAGCGCTGCCGCGTACCCGGACGACTACGGCGTACAGCGGGTCCGGCCCTTCGTGGAGTGGCTGAAAAAGAACGGCAAGCGCGGCTTCATCGGCGAATTCGGCGTACCCGACAGCGATGCGCGCTGGAACGTGATCATGGACAACATGCTCGCCTACCTGAAGCAGAACTGCATCCCGGCCACTTACTGGGCGGCCGGTCCGGGCTGGGCCAACTACAACATGTCGGTGGAGCCGGTGAACGGCCAGACCCGCCCGCAGTGGCCGACCCTAGCCAAGTACCTGGACGGCAGCAGCTGCAGCAGCTTCGGACCAGGCGCCCAGGCGCCCAAGAGCGCGACCCAGGCTGACCTCAACGGCATCCAGCAGCTGTACCTGGCCTACATGGGTCGCGCCTCGGATCTGGCCGGCCTGCAGTACTGGGCCAACCGCGTCGCCTCTGGCGAGATGAACGTCGGCCAGATCGCTGCCAGCTTTACCGAAAGCCCCGAATACCGCGGCCAGTACCAGGGCCTGAGCAATGCGGCGCTGGTCAGCAAGGTCTACACCAACGTCATCGGCCGCAGTGCCGAGACAGCCGGCCTCAACTATTGGGTGGGCGAGCTGAACAATGGCAACGTCAAGCCGCAGACCCTGGTATTGGCCATGGTGCGCGGCCTGGGCGACAGCGACAAAAGCAACTTCGACGCCCGTACCTCGGCGGCCTTCAGCAATATGAAGTGATGGGAAAAGGCGAGTCGGATCCGACTCGCCTTGTGCGGCCCTCCGAGCGCGGCATGGATGCCGCCCCGGGGACAGGCGCAGACGCGCGTGAAAGCAAAGGACCGTCTCAGAGCGGCTGAACCTTTGCCCAGGGTAGGCCTCTACCCTCCTCCCCCTGTACGTGCCGATTCAAGGAGGATCTCGCATGCAAGACGCCATCGACCGTCTGGTCACCGCTCTCGAACCCCATAGCTGCCAGGGCACCCAGCGCCCTGCCGATCGCAGCCTGTTGCTTACCGTCAAGGACAGCCAGGGCGGCAGTTCCCTGACCAAGGTCATCCCCCTGACCGAGCTGAATTGCCCGGACCGCCTGGCTACTGTCATCAAGGATGTGCGCCGCGACCTGGCCAATTGCGGCGGCACCCTGGACGCCGCCTGCACCTCCGACCTGCAACGCCGCGGCGCGCGGATTCGGCGGTACGGGGACTAATACCTTCATGACTGCCCAAGGGCGCAACGCCCGCTAGCACAAGGCGGTCACGACCGAGCGGACCGACGCGACCAATCAGCAGCGCAGCTCACTTTTCTGCAGGCAAAAGAAAAGGCCGCGCCGCGTCCGGGTTGGCCTCTAGGAGATGCAAGGAAGGTCGAGGGCTCATGGGCGCCTCGTTATCGGCGATAGGAAACCGAAAACCGAACGGGCGTTCAATCAGGGAATGGCGCTCGCGCCAAGGTTTGCTATCCATTTAACGAATTTATTAAGAATTGGGGGCTGAGAGATTAAATTGCAATGACAGCCGACGAAAAGCGAAGCGCTGTCAATCGGCAGGATGCCGCAGCTGGACAACTACAGACCGCGCCTCTTGCGTATTAGCAGCGATAAGAAGCGGTAACTTGCGGCGAAGAGAAAGCATTTTTTGAAGCAAAAAAAACGGAGAGCCGAGGCTCTCCGTTTTTCAAACCAGTCAGCGTTAGCCGATGGTCAGGTTGGTGCCAGCAGTCAGGCCACCGGTGAAACCGGTCAGCTCGATCAGGCCGTCGCCAGCGTTCAGGGTACCACCAGCAGCGGCGTCGATCGCTACGTAGGTGTTGCCACCGTAGACGAAGGAGGTAGCAGTAGTGGTGTTCAGGTTGCCGTGAGCAGCCACGATAGCGGCGCTAGCAGCTTCAGCCAGGGTAGCGGAAGCAGTCACGTTGGCAGCCTGGGTGTTGTTCAGCGCAGTGAAGACGCTATTGGCAGCCAGGTGCAGCACGTCGCCCGAACCGCTGAAGTCGGAGACCTTGACGGCGTTGGCAGCCAGACTGGTGTTGGCGGCAGTGATGCCGGCAGCAGTGCTCAGGCTTACGGTGCCAACGTTGGTCAGGGCAGCGATATTCAGGGTGTCGCTGCCGGCGCCCAGAGCGATCTGCAGGCCATGAGCAGCGGTAGCGGCGCTGAAGGCAGCGTTGACGTTGACAGTGTCATTGCCGTCGCCAGCATTGACGGTCAGCAGAGCGGCGCTGGTGGAGGTGACGTTAGCGGTCAGGGTGTCGTTGCCGGCACCACCGTTCACGGTCAGAGCAGCAGTACCGACGGTAGCAGTAACGTTGTCGTTACCGGCACCCGAGTTGACGGTCAGAGCTACAGCGTTCGCAGCAGTAGTACCAACGGTCAGAACGTCAGCGCCCGAGCCAGTGGTCACGTTAGCGATCGACGACAGGGTGGTGGTATTGATGGTCAGGCCGGAAGTGGAGTTGGCACCGTCAACGGTAGTCAGAGCAGTCAGACCGGTCACATCGAAGCCAGTCGCGGTGTTGGCCACGGCGGAGTCGGTGATGTTCAGGTGCAGAGTGTTGACGATCTTGGTGGTAGCGCCTTCGGTCAGTACGAAGTTGGTGGCATTACCAGTACCGCCAGTAGCAGCACCGCTGGTGCCACTCAGGGTCAGATCGGTGGCCTTGTTGGTAGCTGCCAGAGCCACGTTGATGGCGTTGGCGCTGGAGGCATTGTTCAGAGTGATGGTACCAGCGGTAGCATCTTTGAAGTTAACGCCACCGGAGATAGCTACGCCGTTACCGTCGCCTACCAGGGCACCAGTAATAGAAGTCTTGCTCTGATTGGCAACTTGAACAGCAGCTTGCTGATAGAAGTTAGCAGCAGTGTTGGTAGAGCTGGCAGCCAGGTAAGCCGACAAAGTCTGAGTAGTAGCGGTGCCACCGGTAACGCCAGTGATGATAGTGGCGTTGGTCAGAGCGGCTTTGGCATCCGAAGCGCTAGCAGTAGAGGTCAGATTGCTGGAAACGGAAGCAGCATACTGAGTCTTGCCGTCAAGCAGCAGACGGTCAGTACCGGTTGCGCCATTGGTCAGGGCCAGGGCCAGACGGTCGACAGTAATGTCGGCGCTGTTCTGCCAGTAGGACAGTTCGTTGCTGGCAGCGGAACGGCCGAACAGGTTCTGATACAGCTGGTTGATGGTCTGCGAGCGGGTCAGGCCGGCGTATACGGAGGTGTACTCGGGCTGCTGAGCGAATGCGGCGCTGATCTGGTCAACGGTAGCATTAGCCTGGGAGGTCCAGTAGGTCAGACCAGCCGGCTCGGCGGGACGACCGAAGTAGGCCAGGTACAGAGATTGTACTTGAGTAGAAGTAACAGCCATTTCCTTGCATCTCCTAAGATTTTGTCGAATTCGACTTCAGGCCTTCCGTCAATGGATGGGTGCCCGTCGGCCCCGGCCTGTCGCCTCACCCCAACTGCTGGGGCGAAGCCCCCATGATGGGTTTCGTTTCGATATCGGCTTTGTAAAGAGGTTCACATCCAGGATGTGCGTTCGTCGTACAAAGCAGCGGTATCGGCGGCAATCCTACACAGACCTTTGTGACAGGAACAAGCATTTCTTCAGAGCCTTTCACGCTTTACTCAGACGGATTCATAGTACCGAGACCTGCTGGGTCGACAGCCCGCGAACGGCGCTGATATAGAGGCTAAAGTTCCTGACCTGCCGACATAGCCACGGGAATCGTCGTTTAACGGACACAAACCGCTGTAAAAAGCCATAAATCTGACGCTGGCCATTTTTCTGCTGGCTTTCGCGCCTGGACCATTCGCTCCACTTTTACGACCGCCTGCGATCCACGCCTCTCTCTTTTCCCAACCAATGGTCGCGTTTACGGGCGGACGAACGGTCGTACCTGGGAATGCGATAAGCCAGCGAAAAGCGCGCAAAAACCGTTAAAAGCTGGCCAGATGCCGCTATTAGCGACCCATTTTCCAGCTGCTACTTGGCTGCCGACATAGAGGCAGCGACGGCCTAGGCCATCTTCTTGGCCCGGTTTGGCTACTAAAAACCTTCCTACTTGTACCTACCGACTCGCTTCGCATGGGGCTGTCTTAACTTCTTGCTCAAGGGCAGTCATTCATCGATAGCGGAAGTCGGAGCGCCGCGGCCTGGGCCCGTTGGGCTTCGCTGTGCTCAGCGCCAACCTACGGGGAGCTGAGGCGGCTTCCTGTAGTCCGTTAGCGCCACTGCCTGCAGCTAGCGAAAGCCTGGATGCCCCTCCGACAATTTTTACCGTTGGCGAAACGAGCGAAGCGTTTTAATACCCTGCTAGAGCGCTTTCCTTCTATAAGGCACTTTGCCACGTTCAGCCTTTTTCATTTAGCGCAACAATTATGAATGGTATGGCTATTTAACCGTGATAGGTTTCACAGTCCCTGGGCACTTCGCTCAATTTTCTAAAGGGATGAAAGCTATGGCCGCTTCGGATTACACGAATCAGATACAACAGATCTATCTCGCCTACCTGGGTCGCCCGGCCGACCCCGCGGGCCTGGCCTACTGGGCCGATCAGGTCGATAGCCAGGGCGGTGATCTGTCGTTGGTGCTTTCCGGCTTTGCCGCTTCGGAAGAGTCCGCAGCCTTGTATGGCGAAATGAGCACCAACCAGGCGATCAATGCCATCTACACCAATCTGTTCAAGCGCGACGCCGACGATGCTGGCGTGGCCTATTGGCAGACGCAGATCGAAAGCGGCGCCGTGGACCCGGCCCAGGCTGCCTTGGCGATCCTGCTGGGCGCCCAGGACAGCGATATCACCGCGGCGGGCAACAAGCTCACCGCTGCCAATGCCTTCACCGCCAGCGTCGCGGCCAGTGGCGCGACCGGTTATAGCGATGCGGATGCGCTGGCCGTGGGCCGCGACTTCCTCAATAGCATCGATGCGAGTGATGCTTCCCTGGCCAACCTCGATACGGCAGTAGCCGCTGCGGTCGCCCAGGCCACGGGTACCGATACCACTCCGACACCGGAGCCGACGCCTGAACCCGAGCCGACTCCGGTATTCGCCGCCACCCTGGACCAGGACGGCGTCGTGAGCTTTACCAATCAGGGCGCTGCGGTGACTGTCGCCAAACAGGATGGCAACTTCGTCTTCTCCAGCGATGGCCCCTATGCCGGCTCGGTAACGGTCACTGGCACCGTCGCCAGCATCACCGTACCGAGCGGTACTGTCCTGAACATTGGCAGTGCCGATGCCGCCGCTATCCAGTTTCCGGGGGACGGCACCGTCGCCCTTACGGACAACGGCCCGCTAACGGCTGCGGCCCTGACCGAGCTGAATGCAGCTACCGCGGGTGTGCTCGATGCCTCCAAGGTCACTGCCATCACCGAAGCGAGCCTCGACCAGGCCAAGGCACTGCTGAGCGCAGACGCTACCTCCTTTATTCATGCCGATGGCGTGGCCGTCGACCTGACCGATACCACGGCCAATGCTGCCGATCTGGTGACCCTCGATGGCGCGACGACCGGCAAGATCAGTGCCGACGCCCTGACGGCGATCACCGGTGAACTGACCGCTGTGCAAGGCGTACTGGGCGCCATCACCACCGGAACGGAGCTGTCGGCTACCAGCCTGAACAGCGTGACCCTGACCGATGCGCTCACCGCTGGCGCCCTGGATGACGTGGTGCTGGCCAACCACACCACCCTCACCCTGGCGGACGTGGCCAATAACACCCTGACGCTGGTGGATCAGACGGTAGCCGCGGGCAAGACGCTGACCATCGATGCGTCGGCCGTCACTAGCTCGGTGACGATCGATGGGAGCGCGGAAGCCGATGGCATCCTGGTCCTCAAGGGGGGTTCGGGGGATGACACCCTGAACGGTGGCAAGGGTGCGGATACTCTGACCGGCGGCGCAGGTATCGATAATTTCGTCTTTGGCCCGAATGGCATCTCGACCCTCGGCGCGCTGGATACCATCACCGACTACCGAGCGACCACCGGGGCCAATGCCGGCGCGGCAGACACCATCACCCTGAGAGGCGCCACGGTCGTGGCTTCCGACAAGGCGACCGTGCAGGACCTGTCGAGCGCAACCGATCTGGCGGATGCCTTGAACACCGCCGCCAATGGGGCAACGACCGACAACGGCCTGAGCGTCTTCCTCTTTGGGGGCGACACCTATGCCTATGTGGAAACCACCGGCAGCAGCACCACCTATGTCGAGAACGATACGGTGATCAAACTGGCGGGTACGCCCTTCGCCGAGGGCACCAGCATCGCCGGCCTGGGTATCGCGAACGTCTGATAGCCGGGTAATAAAAAGCCCCTGCTCCAGTGATGGAGCAGGGGCTTTTTATTGGGCGCTATATAAGGAGGGCCCGGCCTCAAGGCCGCTGGGCGATCACCGCGTAGTCCTGCGGGCCGTAGAACCAACGATCGCAGTGGCGGGCCACTTCGCTGTCTTCGTGCAGGCGATGCTCAGGCTCCACGGCGTTGACCTTGTGGATCTCCACCTGGGCGTAGCCCTTGAACTGCACCAGGAATTCGGTGAAGGCCGGCGGCAGCGGGTGGATATGGGTGGGGTCGGTCCAGAAGTAGTTGGCCGAGGTGACGATGTTTTCCGGGTTGGGCGTTTCGAAGAGGATCAGCCCGCCCGGCGCCAGGGCGTGGAGGCAGACGTCGAGCAGCTGGTTGAGGCGCTCGAAGCCAAGGTGCTCGATGACGTGGAAGGCCGACACGGCGCCGATGCTGCCGGCCGGCTGGGCGGCCAGCCAGGCGATGGCGTCGGTGTGCTCGGCGGGCAGGCCGCGGGCGCGGCACAGCTCGACGTTAGTGGCGTTGAGGTCGATGCCGAGGCGCTCTACCTCAGGCGGCAACAGCGCCAGCCACTCGCCGCGGCCGCAGCCGATGTCCACCAGCGGCAGCCCCCGGGCCAGGGCCGGGTTGGCGGCGATGGTCGGTAAATAGTAGGAAAGCCGGGCGTTGATAACGTCGGCGTTGCCGCGGAAGCGGTCTTCGAAGGCCAGGTAGAAGCTGTCGGGCACGGTGCCGCTGGGCAGGTTGCTGGCCGGGGTTTCGGCGGCCTCCGTCGCGGGCGTCTGGTTGACGGTCGCCTGAGACGCCGCGGACGTTACTGCGCGGGGTGCGCTTTCCAGGGCGGTCAGGCGGGCACGGAGTTCCTGGTTCAGGTTCTCGGCCAGGCGCAGGCGCTCGCGCAATTCGGCCAGGGCCGGATCGGGCGTGGCCTGGCGGGCACCGAGCACCTGCTGTTCGGCGCTGAGCACCCGGTAATGCTGCTCGTGGCGCTGGATATGGGCTTCCAGGCGTTCATGCAGGGCCAGATGGCGCGCAGCGTCGCGCTGCTGGCGCTGGGCGTTCGGGCAGCGGCGCAACAGGCTGCCGAGCAGCGGCAACTGACGGCAGCGCCGGCGCAAGCGCGCGCCGCGCAGCCCTGCCACCGGGGCGCGGTGGGCACGGCCCTCGGCGGAGTCACGCAGGCCGGCTAGAAGTTCGAGCTTGTCTTCACCCGCGCGCAGTCGCTGCAGATTATGCGCCAGCCCCTCGGGATCGATCTCGCGTCCCAGCAGGTAGGGGTAGGCCGCGCGCAGCAGCGCCTCGCCCTCCAGGCTCAGCAGGGCGTACCAGGGGGCGAGTTCGGGACGGGAAGCGGACATGGCAGGGCCTAGGCGGGCTGGGAAACGGGGGTCACGTCATGTAACCCGGCGGAGAGATCGCAGAGGCCACCGAAGACCGAGCCCAGGATGCCGGCCACTTCGAAGCGGATGCAGTTGTCCCGCCAGTGGTAGCAGTGGCGGGTATGGTCGGGGCCTTCGTGCAGCGCCAGGGTCAGGGTGTACTTGCCCGGGGCGAGGCGCATGGGGAATTCGTAGCGCAGCACGCGCGTCTCGCCGGCGGCGAGCACCAGGGGCACGCCGAGCAGGAAGCTATTGGTGCCATAGATGTCCTGACCGAAGCGGTCACGGATCATCATGCCCAGGGTGGCGTCGGGCAGGTGCTCGCGGGCGCTGACGCGGACATCCAGATGGGCCACGTCGCCGCAGGCCAGGGTGTCGCTGCCGGAACTCACGCCGCGCAGCACGGCGGATTCGATGCGGGCCTCGCCGGTGCCGTAGCCGCTTTCCTCGGCTTCCACTTCCAGCTCTTCGCGGTCGGCGCCGAGCAGCTGGTTGTAGCGATTGACCGCCGCCTCGGGCGTGTCGTCGGCCACCACGCGGCCTTCGCTCAGCACGATGCAGCGATCGCAGAGCATCTTCATGGCGTTGAGGTCGTGGGAGATGAAGATGATGGAGCCACCAGAGGCACGGAAGGCCTTGATGCGCCTCATGCACTTCTGCTGGAAGTGGCCATCGCCCACCGACAGGGCTTCATCGACCAGGAAGATGTCCGGATCGGCATGGATGGCGATGGAAAAGGCCAGGCGCATGACCATGCCGGAGGAATAGGTGCGGATGGGCTCGTCGATGAAACGGCCCAGCTCGGAGAACTCGATGATGGCGTCGCGCTTGGCTTCGATCTCTTCGCGGTTCATGCCCAGCAGCAGGCCATTGCCGAGGATGTTCTGCACCCCGGTGAGGTTGCCGTCGAAGCCGGTACCCAGTTCGAGCAGACCGGTGACGCGACCCTTGATGTCGATCTCGCCGCCGTCGGGCAAGAGCACCCCGTTGAGGATCTTGAGCAGGGTGGACTTGCCGGCACCGTTGCGACCGAGGATGCCCAGGGTCTCGCCGCTGCGGACCTCGAAGCTGATGTCTTCCAGCGCCACATGGCGGGTGTGGTAGCTGCGGCGGAAGAGGATTTCCTTCAGGCGCAGCGCCGGGCGGCTATAGAGCTTGAATTCCTTGCGTACATGGGAAACGCGGAGCATGACGAAGGCCTGCTAGATGAAGTCGCGGATGTCGCGTTCGAGCTTGCGACCCAGAACGATGCCCAGGCCCAGCAGCACGGCGCCCGCCAGGATCAGGCCGCCGATCGCCAGCAGATCCGGCCGGCTCGCCTGGATCAGGGCGGCGCGGTAGGCCTCGACGATGTAATAGAAGGGGTTGGCGGCGAACCAGGGGTGCCAGCGCTCGGGCATGATGGTGATGACATAGACCACCGGGGTCAGCCAGAACCACAGCTGCATGACCACGCCGACGATCTGGCCGATGTCGCGCAGAAAGACGCTGAGGATGGCGAAGATCAGCCCGAGGGCGTAGGCCAGCAGTTGCTGGCAGAGAAAGATCACCGGCCACCAGAGCACGGTGGACGGGAAATGGAAGCCGATGATCGCCAGGAAGGCGACAAAGAAGCCCATGGAGATGGCATAGAGCACCGTCTCGCTGAGCAGGATGTACAGCGGCAGCGACCAGAGCGACAGCCGGACCTTGCCCAGCAGGTGGGCCTTCTCGTGGAACACCTGGGTGATGCGGGTCAGGGTGTTGGAGAAGCAGTTCCAGGCGAGCAACCCGGTGACCAGGTAGACGCTGTAGCTGTACTGGCCGAGGGACTGCATCCCCATGGCATCCAGCCGCATGCCCATGATGTTGGAGAACACCAGGGTGAAGATGAGGATGTTGACCAGCGGCAGGATGAAGGTCCAGGCCGCGCCGAGCACCGACGCGGAATGGCGATCGATCAGATCCTGCCGGGTGAAGTTGAGGATCAGCGAGTAGTTCATGGGCAGAGATCAGGAACCGGATTGGCGCCAGTCCGCGAGGACCTGGGCGACGAGTGCAGAAGGCTCGATGCGGGGTTGCCAGCCGGTGAGGCGGCGGAGTTCGCCGGCATCGCCGACGGCGCGGGCAATATCGCTCGGGCGCAGGCGTGCGGGATCCTGCTCGACCTGGATCGGGCAGGCGGCCTGATCGATCAGGGCGTCGAGCAGCTCCTGGACACGTAGCGGACGACCGGAGGCGATGTTGAGCGCAGTGCCGCTGGGGATGTCCGAGCTGTGCCCCAGCAACGCCACATAGGCGGCGACCACGTCCTGGACCGCAAGGAAATCACGCTGGGCGCTGAGGTCGCCGACGCGCAGCACGGGCGGCTGCTCGCCGCGCTCGATGGCCGCGATCTGGCTGGCGAAGTCGGTGAGCACATAGCCCTTACCCTGACCCGCGCCACTGTGGTTGAAGGGGCGCGCGCGGATCACGCGCACCTTGGAGGTGGCGGCGAACTGGGCAGCGGCGAGATCGGCAGCGGCCTTGCTCGCGGAATAGGGGTTGAGCGGATGCAGGGGTACCTGCTCGTCCACCTCGGCATGGCGCTTGAAGCTGGCGCCATACATGTCGCCGGAACCGACCTGCAGGAACACCGGGGGCTGTTCGAGAGCCGCGGCGGCGGTCAGCAGATTGAGGGTGCCGTGCAGATTGATCTGCCAGCAGCGCTCGGGCTGGGCGAAGCTGCCGGAGACGCTGGCGAAGGCCGCCAGGTTGACGATGGCGGCCGGTCGCAGCTGCTGCACCAGCGCCAGGGTGGCAGCCGTATCGCTCAGGTCGAGGGCATGGCCGACGACCTGGGCCTGGCTTGGCAGCGAGCCGTCACGGCAGGTGCCGTGCAGCTCGGCGGCCGGAAAGGCGGCGGCCAGCGCCGGCAGCAGATGGCTGCCGACGAAGCCGCTGGCGCCGGTAACCAGGACCGGCTGACCGGCGAAATCACGCACGGGCGAGGGGCTTCAGGCGCGCCAGGTCGGCTTCCACCATCTCGGTGATCATCTCTTCGAGGGTGGTGGTGGCTTGCCAGCCCAGCTTGGCGCGGGCCTTGGACGGATCGCCCAGCAGCACGTCGACCTCGGCGGGACGGAAGAAGGCCGGGTCGATGACCAGGTGCTTGTCCATGTCCATGCCGACCACGTCGAAGGCGATGCGGCACATGTCGCGCACGGTGGTGGTACGGCCGGTGGCGATGACGTAGTCGTCGGCGACGTCCTGCTGCAGCATCAGCCACATGGCCTGGACGTAGTCACGGGCATGACCCCAGTCACGCTTGGCGTCGATGTTGCCCAGGCGCAGTTCGTCCTGCAGGCCAAGCTTGATGCGGGCAACGGCGTCGGTGACCTTGCGGGTCACGAATTCCAGGCCGCGCAGCGGGGATTCGTGGTTGAACAGGATGCCGCTGCAGGAGAACAGGTTGAAGCTCTCGCGGTAGTTGACGGTCATCCAGTGGGCGTAGAGCTTGGCGGCCGCATAGGGCGAGCGCGGGTAGAACGGGGTGGTCTCGCGCTGCTCCGGCTCCTGGATCAGGCCGTACATCTCGGAGGTGGAGGCCTGGTAGCAACGGGCGTCAGGCTTGATCAGACGGGCCGCTTCGAGCACGTTGACGGCGCCGATGCCACTGACCTGACCGGTCAGCAGCGGCTGGTTCCAGGAGGTCTTGACGAAGGACTGGGCGCCCAGGTTGAACACCTCGTCGGGCTGGTATTGCTGGAACAGGCGGATCAGACCCGACAGGTCGAGCAGGTCGCCGTCGATCATCTCGACATCCTTGGCGATACCCAACCACTCCAGACGTGCCAGGTTGACGTCGGAGGTGCTACGCCGGGGGTTGAGGCCTAGTACCTTGTATCCCTTGCCGAGCAGAAACTGCGCCAGGTAGGCGCCATCCTGGCCAGTGATACCAGTGATCAGAGCAGTTTTTTGGGCCATCGCGATACGGTTCCGAAAGTTATGAGACGAGGTGCGAGCGACTCACACAAAAAAGACCGGCGATGCTACCACAGATATATGGCTGGAAGCGTGCTGTGCTCGGCAGGGCAAGGTTTCCGGAATACCGATGCCAGGCGGCTGTCTGGGCCGACGAATGCCCGGAAAGGGTGCGCTGTGAGCGTTAGAATGTCTCCGCTCAGATACAGGGAGGTTCTCCTGACATGCGCGAAATCACCAGCCGTTCCGCACCCTACAGCAGCATCGTCTATCTCGAATCCATCTTTCCCGATGGTTCCGCCTTCCGCGGCTCGGGCAGCGTGGTCGGCAACAACGACGTGCTCACCGCCAATCACATGGTCTACAACGCCGAGCATGGCGGTTCCGCCGTCCAGGTCATGGTCGCGCCCGGGGCCTTCGTCAATGACGCCACCGGTGCCTGGTCGGCCCCGCTGGGTACCTACCTGGCGACCAACTGGTCGAGCCGGGTAGGCAACTGGGACGCCAACGGCGATGGCCTGGTCTCGCCTTCAGAGGCGCAGAACGACCTGACGCTGCTGGGCTTCAACGTCAACCTGAGCTCGGTAACCGGCACCCTCACGCCCACACTAGGCGGCGCCACCTCCTTCGCCGGTACCGTGCTCGGCTATCCAGGTCGGGGCACCGGTCTCATGGAAGACACCGGCACGGCCACCCAGTACAGCGATGTTGCCGCCTATCAATTTTCCACCGGACTGGGCAGTGGCGCCTCGGGCGGGCCGCTGCTCGACAGCAGTGGCAACCTGCGCGGCGTACTGTCCTCGGGCAATACCAACGACACCCTGTCGACCTACGCCAGCATGAGCGACACCGGCAACTGGCAGTGGTACCTGAAGGCCAGCATCGACAACGATGCCGCCGCCTTCAATGCCAGCTCGCGGCCGGTGGGTCTGGGCGTCAACAGCGGCAGCAAGGATGGCGAGTTCTTCTTCCAGGATCGTCTGTCCCTGGACGGCGATCATCGCGGCAGCCTCTATGGCTATGGCGGTGGCGATGTGCTGCGGCTGGAAAACGCGGCGAGCGCCTACAAGTGGCAGGCCGCCGGCAACGTGGTCAGCCTGACCAGCAACAGCGGCGACCTCGCGCTCAACTTGCACGACATCAACCTGCTCAATTTCAGCGATCGCAACCTCTATATCCTGACCGCCGATCAGGCGCAGATCGCCCGCCTCTACAACGCAGCCTTCCACCGGGTGCCGGACTACTCGGGTCTCGACTATTGGATGTACGACCACGCCAAGGGCACGACCAGCCAGACCATCGCTCAGTCCTTTACCGCCTCGAGCGAGTTCAAGGGGCTGTTCTCCGCGGCGGACGATCGCTCCTATGTCACGCAGCTGTATGCCAACGTGCTCGGCCGTACCGGCGAGACCGCCGGTATCGACTACTGGCTGCATGACCTGGGCACCGGGCTGAGTCGCGCCAATGTGTTGCAGTCCTTTTCCGATTCGACGGAAAACCAGGCGCTGACCACCGGCGCCAATGGCTTCATCCTGCTGGTGGGTCAGAACGAGTGGGCCTAGCCCAGAGGTTCTAGCGGCCAGTGCCCTTCGCCCCTCCGGGCAAGGGCGCTGTCGCTGGCCAGGACACGCAAAAGCTGCTCCGAAACTGCAATCTTTCTGCAACACCCTGCCCGTTAGGCTCCGTCTCCCTTGTCATCAGACGGACCTGCGCCATGCCCACGACCCGTGAAACGATCAGCGCCTACTATCAGAGCATTCTCGGCCGCACTCCGGATGCGGCGGGACTCGATTACTGGACGGCGCAGGTCGACCAAGGCAAGGCCAGTCTCGCGCAGGTAGCCACGGGTTTTTCGCTCTCCACCGAAGCGGCTTCCGGCATGGTGCCTGTCGTCGCGCTCTACCTGAGCAGCTTTGGACGGCTGCCGGACACCGAAGGGCTGCAGTACTGGACCCAGGCGCTGCAGAACGGCACACCCCTGGAAGCCATCCAGCAGGCGTTTCTGCAATCGCCGGAGTTCGCCACGGTGGCTGCAGGCTCGGCAACGGCATTTCTGACCGCTGCCTATGAGAATGCCCTGGGGCGGCCCGCCGATGCGGACGGCCTGCAGTTCTGGACCCAGCAACTGGCGGCCGGCACCAGCCGGGCGGAGGTGCTGGCAGCGCTTGCGGATTCGCCGGAAGGTCAGCCCCATGCGCTGGCCAAGGCCCAACTGACCCTCGCCTATCAGGGGGTCAGTGGCCAGTCGCCAAGCCTGACCGAGCTGAACGAGATCCTGGCGCAACAGGGACAGCAGTCACTGATCGAACTGGTCACCCGCACGACCGAGCGCCTGATCGACAATGCCGCGCCCTCCCCGGCGCCTACCGAGCCACAGCCAGCCGTCTTCACCTTCACGCCGGAGGCAGGCACCCAGGCCGGTGCGTCGGACGCGTCTGGAGTCATCCGCTGGGGTAAGTACCTGATCGTGGGCGATGACGAGGGCAATGTGCTCAGGGTCTACGATCAGCAGGGTGGTCAGGCGCTCGACGCATTCGACTACGGTGGGGTGCTGGGACTGAGCGACGAACTGGATTTCGAAGCCATGACCTTTACCGGCACCCTCGGCACGGAGGGGACCCTGTATCTCACCGGCTCGCACAGCAACAGCAAGAGCGGCAAGGAAGCGCCGGGACGCGAAGCCATCCTGGCCGTGAAGCTGACCACCGACGCCCAGGGCAAGCCGGTGTTCGATACCGCTGGCATCCAGACCTACAAAGGCCTGGTCGCGGCGCTCGATGCCTGGGATGCCAGTGGCAGCAGTGGCAAGCCGGCCGGCTACTACGGCCTGAAAGTCTCTTCCGATGCCGGCATCGCCCCCGAGCACGTCAACGGCTTCTCCATCGAAGGCCTGACCACCTCCCCCGACGACAGCCAGCTGTGGCTGGGTTTTCGCGCGCCGCAGCTGGATACCGGGTCGCGCGACAAGGCGCTGCTGATTGCCGTGACCAACTATCAGGCCGTGCTGGCCGACAACCGCCTCTCGCCCACCTTCGAGGCCATGGAGCTCAATCTCGGCGGACGGGGTATCCGCTCCATCGACCGGGCCCTGGATGGCAGTGGCTACCTGATTCTGGCCGGTCCCGCCGGCAGTGCCTCCGCCGCGGTCACCCACGATTTCCGGCTGTTCACCTGGAGTGGTGACCCGGCCACCGCGCCCATCGAACTCGACAACAACCTGGATGCACTGCTGGCCGCTACCGGGGGCAGTTTCGAGTCCATCGCTTCCCCCGCCAGCGTCAGACCGGGTACCGAGATCCTGCTGCTGCAGGACAACGGCGATACCCTGTGGCAGGGGCAGACGCAGGTGTCCAAGGACCTCGACCCGGCGCAGCAGCACTTCCAGGGCAATCTGGTCACGCTGGGTACTGCCGCCGTGGACCTTGCCGCTCCCCTTCTGGTGGCCAGCAGTCCAGCGGTCGATGCGCAGGATGTCCCCACCGGGAGCCGCATCAGCCTGACGTTCGATGAAGGCATCGCGCTGGGCAGCGGCAGCCTCCAGCTGGTGGACCAGGCCGGCACCGTGGTCCAGGTCTTCAAAGCCGGAGATCCGGGCGTTTCGGTCGACTTCAATGTCCTCAACCTGACGCCGACGAGCAGGTTGCAGGCGAGCAGCAACTACCACCTGGAGCTACAACCAGGCGCGGTCGTCGACCATGCGGGCAATGCCGTGGCCGCCATGGACCTCAGCTTTGCGACTGCCGCCAGACCTCACTACGACCTGTTGATCACCGAGGTCAATTCCAACGCCAAGGGCGGGGACTTCTTCGAGTTGTACAACTACGGTTCGACCAGCATCGATCTCAGCGGCTGGCGCATGACGGACGAAGCCGGTCAGTTCTCGTCGGCGATCACGCTCAACGGCAATACGGTTCTCGCCGCCGGTGCGACCCTGGTCGTGGCCGATGTGGCCATGGCGAACCTGAGTGCGTTCAAGACGGCGTGGGGCTTGAGCGACAGTACGGCAGTCATCAGCGTCGACGGGCCCGGCCTCGGCAAGGAGGATGCAGTAGTGCTGTTCGACAAGCTGGGGAACGTCGCGGCTGCCTTCAACTATGACCTGACCGCGGTGCTTGCCAGTGACGGAACCCTGGTCACGACGGCCTCCGTCGGCGGCGGCAGAACCTTCAGCGACGGTCAGCATGCGGGAGCGGCTTTCGGCGCTGGCGCTGCCACCTCGGCGGTGTGGGACGGTCTCTCGACGACCCAACCCGCCTATGTCGGCGCTACGGTCGGCAAGGATGGGGCCTTCGCTCAGACCGGCGATGCGGTCTCGATTGGCTCTCCCGGCGTCGTGCTGGTTGGACAGTCTGCGCAGTCCATAGATACCCACTAGCAAGCCTCGGGGGCACCTTCTGCGATGACAGTAAATAGCGAGGTAGAAGGTGAGGCTCTATCAACACCCAAGACCCCGTGTGCTGGACGACCAAAGCGGGAGGGCCAAGCCACAGTAGGTACTGCAGAAACGGGCGCGCGATCCGTGCCAACCATTTGCAGTCGATCGGCCTAAACGTTAGATTTTACGGGCCACGGTCAATCCCGTGGACGGGTGTAGCAACCTGACAAACCAAGGCGCGGCAGCGTCATAGCTCACAGCCAATGCTTAGCATCTGGTTGTGCGCGTTCTATGGCGGGCCGTGCGGGGCAGGCTTCGGCCTGGCCGGTTCCCTTGGTTCCCGGTTTGCTACCCCCGTACGGTCCGCCTCCATACCGCGTAGCAACGGTGGTGGCGGCTCCTTAACCGAACCAAGGAGCAGCATGAACATGCATCGTCTTCCTTTTAAGCTCGCGCCCCTCCCCTGCCTTACCTCGTTGCGTTGTATTTCCATGATGGAGGTGAACAATGGCTGATACGAAAGGTGCGGTACTTCCCTTCCCCGTCAGCCCAGCCTCGTTACGACAGCCTGAGTTCACCTGGGAGTCGCCAGAGGCAGATGCGGATATACGGGCTTCAATGCTCAGCGACCTGTTGGATCGCCTAGCCAACGATGAGGGTAATGCGGATAGCCCAACAGACCTACGTCAGCGAATTTCGGCCTATATGGCTCGAGATCTACTCGATGAAATGGTGACGCTCTATCGCAGGGCGCTATCAGAGGCTCGTCACCCCTAGGGGAGGAGACAGCTGAGCGTCACTCGTGTGGCACTCAGCTGTCCATGAGATTGTGACGGCTAGAAAAACCTATGGGCTTTGGCGAGGGTTTCTCTAAAGCAGCTACCACCGCTTTTTCATCAGCGTAGGCTGCAAATCTGTAGTCGAGACGCGACCTGGCCATGGATACTCCGCAGCCAGGTCGTTTGGCTTCGTGACTTAAGCTTCTTTCTCCCCTTCCTTAAGCCAGCGCTCGAACGTCGCGTTCTGTGCTCCATCCAGCTGTGGAGCGTAGTAAACCAACCGTAGATGTCGGTCCACATCTACTGTAAGTGTCGTGTGCTCAAACACCATCTCGCCTATTCCATCGAGTCGGAAGTATCGAGTCCCTTGGCAGGGCCCATGGATGTCCTGGCGATTCCACCAGTCACAGAATTCTGGAGCTACCCGCTCCAAGTCCTTTACCAGTCCCACGATGTCTGCGTCCTGGGTTCCCTGAACAAAATCGCGCCGGAAGCTCGAAAAGATCTGGACTGCTTGGCCCTCCCATGGGTCGAGAAGCTGGCGTAGCCGCTTGGACGTAAACAGCATCCAAAGCAAATTACGCCGCTCAAGCGCTTGCTCCGAAAAGCCAAACAGTCGGTCAGCTGCGTCATTCCAGGCCAGCACATCCCAGCGCAGGTTTAGGACGTAGGACGGCCGGGCATTCAGATCCTCCATCAAGCGAATAATCAGGGGCGGAACCACGCACCATGTCCTGCCGGGCTCACACGGTGGCCGCTGTTGGGCGAGTAGATAGAGATGACGACGCTCCGTGGCATCGAGCTTGAGTGCACGGGATAGATTGTCCAGAAAAGTCGAGGACACGTTGATTTCTCGGCCCTGTTCGAGCCAGGTGTACCAACTGAGACCCACTCGTGCCAGCGTCGCTACCTCTTCACGCCGTAACCCAGGTGTCCGTCGTCGCCCACCGGACGGCAACCCGACCTCTTCAGGCGTCAGCCGCTCCCGGCGACTTCTTAGAAACTCTGCAAGCTCAATCCGAGAACGTTCGAAAGACCGTGCCGCCGGCATGCCATTACTCCTAGTAACAGTATAAGCAACCAAATTGTAACAGTCTTAAAAGGGTGCGAAGAATAGCGCGTCCTGGCGCCGAGTGCCTTATGTCAGGGCTGTTGCGCGAGGAGGAACAGACGCGCCTGCTATTACTGTCTAGGAGTCAAACGGATGTACAACACGCTCTTGCATCAGAAGTTGGAAGCCCTGAAACAAGCCAACCAATACCGCACCTTTACAACCTTGGACCGCTTATGTGGCCGCTACCCTCTGGCTCGCCTTGCTGATGGCTCGCAATCACCAGTCGTGATGTGGTGCAGCAATGACTACCTGGGCATGTCCCAGCATTCCAAGGTACGAAGCGCCATGCACGAGGCCTTGGATGCCTACGGTGCAGGTTCGGGAGGCTCGCGCAACATTGGAGGCTCTCATGCGTTATACGGACAATTAGAACAAAGCTTGGCCGACTGGCACGGTAAGGAAGCGGCACTGGTGTTTCCTACCGGCTTCGGATCCAACGATGCCACCCTGCAGTGTCTACTGCGGGAGCTACCCGATTGCGTGGTGATCAGTGATGAGTGTAACCATGCCTCGATCATTAACGGCATCCGCTCAACTTCGAATGAGCGCCATATCTTCCGGCACAACGATCTCGAGCACTTGGAGCAGCTGCTACAAACCTACTCCCATGACCGACCCAAGATCATTGTCTTCGAGTCTATTTACTCCATGGACGGCGATGTCGCACCCGTTAGAGAAATTGTTGCGCTGGCCAAGCGATACAACGCTCTAAGCTACCTCGACGAAGTACATGCGGTAGGGATGTATGGGCCTAGGGGTGCCGGTGTTGCGGCTGAACTAGGCATCGCGGAGCAGGTAGACATTATCCAAGGCACTATGGCTAAAGCCATTGGTGTCATCGGTGGCTATATCACCGCAAGCTCCGTCATCATTGATGCTGTACGTTCCTTTGCAACGGGCTTCATCTTCACCACGTCTCTGCCGCCCGCGGTAACGGCGGGCTGCCTTAAGAGTATCGAACACCTCAAGCGTAGTGACGTAGAACGGCAGCGGCTGCACGCGCATACCGCAAAACTGCGCGGCAAGCTTCTGGAACAGGACATCCCCGTCATGCCCTGCTCACGCACCCACATCTTGCCGGTACTAATCGGCGATGCCGAGCGTTGCAAAGCGGCTGCAGGACGCCTCTTGCAAACCCATCACATCTATCTCCAGCCGATCAATTT
Source organism: Pseudomonas oryzihabitans NBRC 102199 (assembly GCF_000730625.1). GTDB lineage: Bacteria > Pseudomonadota > Gammaproteobacteria > Pseudomonadales > Pseudomonadaceae > Chryseomonas > Chryseomonas oryzihabitans. The sequence goes on from NZ_BBIT01000005.1 coordinate 158,812, forward strand.
TCCTTCGGTCGCCGTAGGCACGGAACGCTTCCGCGTTAACGCAACGCCCAACCATAGCGATGAGCAGATCGAGCAACTGGCCTTTGCCCTACGGGAAACCTTCGAGCACTTCGCCATTCCTTTTGCCTCCCAGCGGATTGGTGCGGAGGTTGCGTGATGAGCATCTCCTACGACATCCGTCGTGCTACGCCTGACGACATCCCTGCGCTCATCGAGCTCAGAGCCCATCTACTCGATGCCGGCGGAGCGCCTTACGCCAGCCGTACACCCACAGACACTGAGCGTTGGCGCAGGGCCTACCCGCTTTGGCTGGCCACCTGTCTTGAAGGGTCAGATCGGGTACTCATCCTGTGCGCTGAGCATAAGCACACCCAAGCCATACTCGGCTGCGCCACAGGCATCATTGATGACCGTGCCCCGGCTCCCGACTGTCTTAATGGCCGATCGGGTTGGGTTCAATCGGTTGCCGTAGCGCCTGAGCTACGCCGCTGCGGTATCGCAAAGGCACTCATGCAGCGGCTTCTAGACTGGTTCAGGACGCGCCAAGTGAACTCAGTCGCTCTACAAACTACGCCTGCTGCTACCTCGCTCTACCAGAGGCTCGGATTCGCCTCGACTGGCGAAGCCCTATTGGTACGTGCGGAGGGCCGGCCATGAACGTCCTGATCATCGGTCTGGGCTATGCCGGTCATCGTTTTTGGCGTGCCTTTGAACACCTGTCCGTCAGTACTGGCATGCCCTTGCGCTTGGCGTATGTTGATCGGAAACCCAAGGCACCAGAACTGCCATTCTTTCCTACGGTGGCGTCCGCGCTTCATCACTTCGAGCCCGACATCGTCGTAGTCAGCGTCAACGATGAAAGTCATGCACGAATCTTGACGGAGCTAAGCGGATATCGTGGCTTCGTGCTGTGCGAGAAACCACTCGTTACTCCCGCTGACGACCTGACACTCGTTGCCGAGCAGCTAAGTCAGGTAAGTGGTTTTGCCTTGGACTTGGTAGAACGGTACTCACCCGCCACACAATCTCTGCGTCGGCAGATCAGCGCACAGGGTTGGTCGCTGGTGAGGGCCAGCTTTCACTGGGGTAAGGACCGGCTCAATGACTACCGCCCTACCTGCGGTGTCACCAGTGAGGTCATCCACGCGCTGGATCTGGTGTCGTGGATCTGCTCCTCTGCTGATCCTTTGCAGATTCACGATGTGCTCGGAGTACGTTCGGACTTCTCGATTTCCGGACATGCCGTGCTGGATACCGTCTCTCTCACCGGAACGTTGGGCCAGGCCACACTCGCAGGCTATGCCAGCTTCGTGAACATCATGCGTCAGCGCACGGTGGACTTCAGCTTCATCGATCAAGAACAGCGAGTCATTCAGGCGCGCCTGGTCTTCGATACGCCGTCCTGGGATCAGGATTATCTGCGAATTTGGACGCGCAATGATCAAGGGCGGGAGCAACTGATCGATGAACAGTGTTTTAGCCCTGCCCAACCCGGACTCGAAACCCTACATAAGCTGAGTCGCCTCTGCCGCCACGTAGTGCGATGGGTATCCCTTCGCGAGATGCCCTCACAGCCCTTTGCCGACCTGCAAACGGCTATCGCTCTACAGCACCAGCTTAACCTGATTGAGTCCTCAGCCCGCTGCCCTGCTCCGGCCTGCTATGTCCCTTACGGGAACCGCAGCCTGCTGCCGGAAACGAGTGACTTGGAAACTTTGGGCTGATTTCAAAGGAGACCGCCAATGTGTGGCATTACTGGCTGGCTGTCTTTCAGCCAAGATCTTAACTTCCAGCGTTCTATCTTGGAGCGCATGACCGCAACGATGACGCGACGAGGACCTGACGCGGGCGGCCTATGGATTGATGGACCTATTGGACTCGGACATCGACGCCTCTCCATCATTGACCTCGAAGGCGGTCGCCAGCCAATGACGGCAGGCTTCGGCAACGACCCTGAAGCGGTAGCCATCACCTACAGCGGCGAGGTCTATAACTTCCAGGACCTCCGGCGTGATCTGCAAGCACTCGGACATCAGTTCGAAACTCGCAGCGACACCGAGGTAGTCCTGCACGCCTATCTGGAGTGGGGCTATGACTTCGTCGAACGACTCAATGGCATGTACGCCTTCGCGATCTGGAACAGACGCAAGCAAGAACTGCTACTGGTCCGTGACCGGATGGGGGTCAAGCCGCTTTATTACTTTCCAACTGCCGATGGCGTGATTTTTGGCTCCGAGCCCAAAGCCTTGCTGGCGAACCCTCTGGTACCTCGCAAGATTCAAGCAGACGGTCTGCGTGAAATCCTTGAGATGGTGAAAACCCCAGGGCAGGCCATCTTTGCTGGCATGCGCGAAGTGCTACCCGGCGAATGGATCAGGATTGCCCGCAGTGGTCTGCAACGGCAGCGTTACTGGAAGCTTGAAGCACGGGAGCACGAGCACTCGTTGGACCAGACCATTGGCCACACGCGTGATCTACTCGAAGACATAGTTGAGCGTCAGGTCGTTTCGGATGTGCCCTTGTGTAGTCTGCTTTCAGGCGGACTCGACTCTTCTATCATCACAGCGCTGGCATCGCGCAAGCTACTTGCAGCGGGAAAAGAGAACATCCGTTCTTTCTCGTTGGATTTCGCTGATCATGGCCAGGGCTTCGCAAGCGATGCTGTTCGAGGCACGGCCGATGCACCCTTCGTGACGGACTTGGTGCAGCAGATCCAGTCCCACCATGGCGAGGTCGTCCTCGACAGTCGGGAACTTGCCGATCCGCAACTGCGGGCTCAGGTTATCCGAGCGTTGGACCTACCCCCCGCCTTTTGGGGCGATATGTGGCCGTCGCTTTACCGACTCTTTGAAGAGGTCCGACGGCATTCTACTGTCGCCTTGTCCGGAGAAAGCGCAGACGAAGTGTTCGGCGGCTACCGCTGGTTCCACGATCCAGTTGCCATCCAAGCGCGCACTTTTCCCTGGTTGACTTCCGTGACGGAAAAATATTTCGACGGCAAGACGTTGTTCGATCCAGGACTATTAAAACATCTGGATATGCACAGCTTCCTGCAGGACAGCTATTCGCAGGCTATTGCTGAAGCGCCCGGCTTGCCGGGTGAGGCCGCCGGTGATCGCCGGATGCGGGAGATGAGCTACGTCAACCTGACCCGTTTTGTACAGACGCTACTAGATCGCAAGGACCGGATGAGTATGGCGGTTGGACTGGAAGTAAGGGTGCCGTTCTGTGACCACCGCTTGGTCGAATATGCATTCAACATCCCCTGGCAGATGAAGGCCTTCGACGGTAGAGAAAAGAGCATTCTGCGCGCGGCGACACGCGACCTTCTGCCAGCGTCTATCGTCGAGCGCGTGAAGAGCCCCTACCCCTCGACGCAAGATCCCGCTTACGAGCAGGGGCTACGCAGAGCCCTAGCCGCTATCCAGGATGACTCGAATGCGCCCGTCCGCCCCTTCCTCGACTTCACCCGTGTAGAGGCAGCGTTAGAAAGGCCCCTTGGCGCCCACTCGCCTATGTATGACCGCATGGGTATGGAACTCGCGGTCGGGCTTGATACTTGGTTGCGCGAGTACGACGTCAGCGTCGAGCTTTTCTAGCTACTTGGGCGACCGCCGCGTCGCCCCTTCACTTCCTATTTACCGACTCACCTCCGTGAGGACTTTGTCATGCCTTCAAATCGTACTTCACCTACCTATCTCATCGCCCTGGGCGCTTTCGCCCTTGGGATGGCCTCCTATGTGACAGCAGGGCTCATCCCGCTCATCCAAAGCTCCCTCTCAGTGTCAGTAGCCATGGCGGCCCAACTGGTTACCGCCTTTACCCTTGCTTATGGCATCGGCTCGCCTGTGTTCGTCGCCCTTGTGCCGCCCAACCGGCAACGTGCTGGACTGTTACTCGCCCTACTGGTCTTCGTACTTGCGAACGCAGGAAGCGCCCTTTCTGATAGCTTTATGACGCTTGTAGTTTGCCGCGCAATCGCCGGTATTGGTGCCGGTGTCTACCTCGCCATGGGCATTGCTGCCGCCGCATCGCTCTCTACTCCGGAGCGCCGCGGCAAAGGTATCGCCGTAATTTTGGGCGGCATGGCCAGCGGTGTGGTCCTTGGTGTACCGCTGAGTTTGCTATTGGCTGACCAATGGGGCTGGCAAGCAGCTCTATGGTTGATCACGCTCCTGGGCGCTGTGAGCTGGGCGGGCCTTTACCTGCGTCTGCCAGCGCTACCCAAGGCGACCGCCAGCTCCCTTGGCCAAAAACTCGCCATGCTCAGCGATGGCCGAGTCCTGACCATTTTGCTCGTGTCGTTGCTAGCGGCCGTATCCAGCCTCGGCATGTATACCTTCATCGCCCCTCTGCTGTCCGACCCTGCCTACGGTGGTATCCAATCTGTCACGCCCTACCTCTGGGTATGGGGTATCGGCGGTGTACTAGGAAGTTTCTTAATTGGCCCCCTGGTTGATCGCGTTCGTGGTGCGGTGCTGACCCTAGGGATCATGGTCGTTCTGGCTCTGTCTCTGCTTTTTCTTCCTCAAACCGCACAGTGGAATCAGTGGCTTGTCATGCTGCCCATTGCCGCTTGGGGCGCGGTCGGCTGGGCCCTGCAGGTACCGCAGAACAACGAGCTGATCCAGGCGCGCCAACACCATGGTGATGGCAACCTTGCCGTGGCCTTGAATGAATCAGCCTTGTACTTGGGGAGCGCTCTTGGTGCGGCTGCAGGCGGGTTCGTTCTACTTCTCGAACAATCGGTCGGTAATCTGGCGCTCTACGCTGCCGGCGTAGCCGCACTTGGCGCCTTTGCTCAACTGCTCCTACTACGCCAGAAAGGCACGGCATCCAATCACACCTATCTCGACTCTAAACACTGACTGAAGGAAAGGCTGTGGAACTGCGCCACTTACGCTGTTTCATTGCCGCGGCAAAAGAACGTCATTTCGCCCGGGCAGCGGCACGACTGCATATCGAGCAGTCGGTTTAGGGAGAGCGTCAGAAGCGCTTTAATCCTGGTATCTCCTATTGGTCGTGCGCTGTGAGGGCGTTTCCATCGACGGTGGCACCGTTTGCAGGAGCAACGGAGACCGGACCTATTCACCCCTACTCAATTGACCTTACGTCTGCCATGCACACGTATCCTCATGAAGCCACCGGCTCTGACGAGCCGATCAAACCTGACTCGCTTGACCCGCTGGCCCGAACAGTTTCCGGCGATGCCGAATCCCATGCCTCCCGACAGGGCGTTCCTGCCAAGGCTCACCAAGATAGCCCGGTAGAAGATTCGCGCCTGGAGCCCGAAACGTACGAAGCAGGAACGGCTTGCGAGTCGCTACGGATTGTTACCCTCGACGAGCTGCGCCCCTTTGATCACAACCCCCGTACTCTAAGAAATCCTGCCTATGACGAGATCAAGGCTTCGATCCGCGAGCGTGGTCTGGACAGCGTACCTGTCATCACGCGGCGTACTGGCGAGTCTCACTACATCATTTACAGCGGGGGTAATACGCGCCTGTCGATCCTGCGCGAGCTCTATGCCGAAACTGGCGAAGAGCGCTTTTCCCGGCTGACTTGCCGGTATCGTCCGTGGACCGAGCGTGGCGAGCTAGAGGCACTGACGGGCCACCTAGCCGAAAATGAACTCCGCGGCGGCCTCACCTTTATCGAACGCGCCAAGGCCATCCAACGGGCGCAAGTGCTTTACGAGCAAGAAGCCGGACGCACCCTCTCCCAATCCGAACTGGCACGGCGCCTCAACGCGGATGGCTATCCCGTTCGCCAATCCCACATCAGTCGCATGCAGGAAGCGTTGCGCTATCTGCTCCCTGCCATACCCACCGTGCTGTACGCCGGCCTTGGACGGCATCAAGTGGAACGCCTTGCGATTCTAAGACGGGCGTGCGAACGCACCTGGCAGCGTCTGGCAAACCACCGCGAGCGCCACACCTTTGCCGAATTGTTCCAACACGTATTGGCGCAATTTGATTCTGCCGGCGAGCACTTTTGCCCACGACGCGTACAGGACGAGCTGATCGCACAAATGGCCGCAGCGCTCGGGATGCATTACGAGGCGCTGGCACTGGACATCAATCATCAGGAAACGCGCCAACGTGCGCTCTCGCAAACGCCACCGCTCGGTTCGCACGCACCGGGGCACACACCCAATGAGACCGGTTCGGGTACTACTCCACGGCTCATGGCCATTCAACAGTTGATTGCCCGCCATACCGATGAGCCCTTTGCGCAGCCGGGAAACAAGTCCCACATGGCTCAATCTTCTCTGGGCAAGGATAAATCCAGCGACCACGCGACACCCCATGAATCTGTGCGTATCCAACCTGAGCACCTGCGGGAGCAGATTGCACATCTTGCGCAGCAGCTGGCTCGAGACGCAGGTATCGAGCCCTACGTGAGCGTCCAGACCAGTCATCTGGGCTTCTCCTGTACGTGGCCAACCGGTGCCCATGCCCTGCAGCCCGCTGCGCGTACCGTGTTGATCCTGCTGCACGCGCTCAACGGCACCGCTCAGAGGCTACCCCTGGTCGACCGCGCAGCCCTTGCCGATGGATTCGGCGCGCTCTTGCAGGGTCAGGCGGGCGAGATCGCGCCACTAAGTGGACCTTCGCTCTCACTGCTATTCCGGCTCATCCGCCACACCCGTCGCCTCAACCGCCTAGAGGCCGGTTCTTTCTCTTAATCCTGTGCACTGTTCCGAGAACCTCTGTCATGCCGACCAGCCACCCTCTGAACCAAGCCGTCCTGACCCAAGCCCTGCACCACTTACATCACGGCGAGCTGCGCCGCTGCCAAGCGATGGGATTTGACGAGGAGGAGCTGGCCGCCCTGAAGCAGCCAGACCTGGTCAGCCTTCTGGTAAACGCGCCAGTCTCATGGTGCACGGTGTCGATCAATCGCGACGTGATCAAACGTCTGCTTGGACAATCTGCCGATGTGAGTCAGGAAATCGCGCAGATTGATCGCATGCTGCGCCTGGGCAGTAGCAGCGAGATGGTCAGTCACCGCTTCGGGCTCACCCACCAAGAGGTTGCCTTACGCCGCAAGGTGCTGGGCTTACCCAAGCGCAAAGGCCGTTATCCCGCGCTGGACGATGCGCAGGACGCCGCACTCTGGCGGCAATGGAAAACCGAGGTAGCGCAGCGAGGGCTATCAACCGACGACGAGACCGCCATGCTTGAGCTGGCCATGGAGCTCGCTGAGGCGCATGAAGTACCGCTGGCCGTTCTATGGTCGTCGGTTCGTCGCTGGACCGGTCAATAGGGAGCGTAGGCATGGCCCACGAGGCGTTGCGGCGCGCGACTCCCGCACCCCTGACAGCTGTCTTCAATGACGTCCTGCGCACCCTCAAACCATCCCCAAAGGCGGACGGCACGCCCCAGGATGGTTTCCTCTACAGCGGTAACCGCCACGACAGCCTACCGCGCGCGCTCCTGCTTGATCGGCGCCTGACGCCGCTAGAGCGCAACGCCTGGCAGGTTTTGCACGTGCTGCTGGATCGCAGCGGCCTGACAGCCTTTCCGACCTACGAGCGGCTCCGTCCGTACTTGGCAGTCATGCCTTGCGCCACACAAGCGTCCAACGAAACCGTGGCCCGCGCCCTGGCCCTCCTCCGACTGACGCGGTGGCTGAGTCTTGTCCGGCGACAACGTGATCCTCACACCGGCCGTATCCAGGGCAACCTCTATGTCCTGCACGATGAGCCCCTCACGCCGTTCGAAGCAATCCAGCTGGATCCGGACTATCTGAAGCTGGTGAGCCAAGCACTGAGCCACGCGGCGAAGACAGTGCAGGTGGTCGCGCGACAGGTGCTAAAGGAGGTGACTGAAGATCCGCAGGTCAACCAGCGGAGCCTTCCCTCTCGCCTGCAGATCATTGCTCAACGTCTCGCTCAGCAGGGCTGGGCGGACAAAGGCGTGCTGGCGGTAATGGACCCTGAAATTCCGAAATCCGAAGACAGTACGCCCGCACCGCCTTCGGATTCCGAAACAGGTGCAATCCCCGATTCTAACGACACCCTTCGGAATCCGAAGGCAGACCGTACTGTACTTAAAGTAGATAAAGAATTAGTACGTACGAAGATGACTGAGTCTAACGACCTCGTACTACCCCCACGCTTTCTCACCCTTGACCGCGAGCAACAGTCCGGCGCCCTAGCGGCCCTCAAGCCCGTGGAGCCTGCACAGCGACAGGCGATTCTCGATGAATGGGCGGCCCGCTGCGAGCGCTCTGCGGTTCGCAATCCCGCAGGCTATCTGTTCGGCATCATCCAGAAAGCCCTGCGTGGCGAATTCAATCGCGCGGCAGCATCTACGCCTGCCCCACCACCACTGCCGCCTGAGCCGACACCGATCATTCCTGCCAAATCGCCACCGGCGCGTGCGTGCCAGACGTCGCGAAATCCTGAGGTAGGTCGGGCTCACTTGGATCAACTACGATCAGCGCTGCGTCTCCCTCCGCGGGACGCTATCCCCAGGGGATAGATAGGGCAGGTTTACCGGGGCGCAACATTGTTCAGCACCGCCGCGTTCACTCCTGAAAGCTATCCCCCGGGGATAGCCTGAGACAATGCTGCTCAGTCCGGAGCAGGCGCCGGAAGTATCTATCCCCAGGGGATAGTGCGGGTAAGGCTCATCTGAGACAACGCTGGTCACCTCGGCGTCGTCCTTCAGGCCATCCTACGTAAAGAGATTCAGACACTGTTGTGAGCCTTCTTTGTGACATCGCATCGCCATATGGCTCATTGATGGTCACTCCTATGAGATGGCTTTGCTGGCCCGAAGCTGATCAATGGAGGCGCGAAGGCGCTTGGCGTTAGCCGACGATCCCAGGAGGTATATGGTTTCGCGCATACCGTTGTAATCATCCAAAGAAATCATCACAACAGGTTCGCCACGCTGACGCGTGATTACAGCAGGCTCGTGGTTTCGGCAAACCTCGTCCATCGTCTGCTCAAGGTCGGCGCGAGCCTGGCTAAAGGTCAGTACACGCATTCTTCACTCCCTTCTCAAACACCGCTTGAATTCGATGCTAAAAGCCCTTAGGCCAGCTTAGAAGCATTACCGTGGGTCCTAGAAACGCAGCAGAGACCTTTTTCTGCAAGCAGAGATGCCTCTCGACATTGCACGCAGATCGAACATTCTGGCTTGAGCTACCCATGAAATCCATGGAGCCGCAGATCGTTCATGCCGTCGATCTGAGGGCATGCGGACAAATTGTGTGGATCGATACAGCAGCCACACGTACTCGCTGGAACGTCGCAAGAATTACCGTACGACCTGCTCATAGCTATCCCTAGGGGATAGCTATCACATGGCTCGCAACCGACGCGCTTACCTAACACCTAGCGAAAAACTGGTACGGCCACAGTGCGCCTTAATCGCAGCCTCCAGACGGTCCTGCATTGGAAAGTAGCGACTCGCCTTCTCGGGAGTCTTCCATGCGCGCACCCTACGCCACCGCTTGCCTCATACCTGCCTGCGCCGCGGCCCTATGCCTACTGCTCCAAAGCTGCGCCCTACTGCCATCCGGCCCAGCAAGCGCGCTGTCCGACACCCCTCCTGTGCGTTCGCCAACGCCCGTACCGGAACAGGATCTTTTGGTTGTCCGCCAGGGACGCTACACCCTGGTCGAGCAAGGACCTGAACTCGCTCAACGCAACCTGATGCGCCAGGTTGTGGACATTTCCATCCCCGCCGGCGCCGACCGTACTGTGGGCGATGCCCTGCGCTATGTGCTGATCCGCTCCGGCTTTTCGCTGTGCGAGACGCAAGAGGCGGCTCAGCTCTATGCGCTGCCCTTGCCGGCCGCACACCTGCAGTTGGGGCCGCTGCCGCTGCGTGACGCCCTGCAGACCCTGGCAGGCCCTGCCTGGACGCTACAGGTGGATTCGCTCGCTCGGCGTGTGTGCTTTGCACCTGCGCCGACCTACCCAATCGAGGGCCGGCCATCGTGAGGGTGCGAGCGTCTTTTCTGGCCATGCGTGCTGATCATCTACAACGCCTGGGCGGCGCCGCCTGGTTACTCGCGCTCAGCATCCTGATGGTGCATGACCACATGGGCCAGTCGCGCCTGCGTCAGCAACTAGTGCAACACAATGACCAGCCGTGCCTTCAGGCGCTGCAGGCAGATATGGCCACCCTCACTGCCCGACTGGATGCCCTGCCAACGCCAGAGCGCCTGGTCAGCCTGACCGAGCTAAGCGCAGTACGCGAGGACCTTAAAGCCAGCCTGGCTGCCGTTGTCCAGCAACAAGAAAAGCATGCCCAGGCTGCGGACGTGCTGACCTTGCAACAACGCACTGACCGACTTGAGGCTCAGTTGCACGCCCTGATGCACCAGGCAACGGCGCCTCGCGAGAAGCGCCAAACACCGGCACGACCTGCACCAAAGGCCAAGGCGTCCAAACTGCCCTTTCAGCTACTCGGTGCAGAGCAACGTGGCGGCCACACTTTTCTTGCCCTGTTACCAGTTCACCAGGAAGGGCTCAGCGCCGTCACGCTGCTCCGCGTGGGCGAGTCCTTGGGCCAATGGCAGCTCACCGGCTTGACCCAGGACACCGCGACATTTCGAGTGGATGGCCTGGTGCGGCGTCTGCCGCTGCCTGGAGGAGACACGCGATGACACAACGGTTACCTGCTACCGCGTTGCTCAGTCTGATCCTTGGCTCTATTCAGGCTGTTCAGGCATCTCCTGCGCCCACCGCCCACGACCAGACGCGTTGGAGCGATACCCAACACAGCCGACTCACGCTGAGCGAGGACGCACAGGCCCAGGCCTGGGGTCTGCAGGCCAGTGACTGGGTCCGCTATCGCGAGCTGATGCAGGGGCCGCTAGGCATCTACGCGCCGCACCTGGACCCGTTGACCGCCCTGGGTATCGAGGCACGAAGTGACGAAGAGCGTGCGCGCTTTGCGGAGTTGCAGGTCAGAGCCGAGGCCCGACGCGTCGAGAAACTGCTGACCTATCAGCGCGCCTACGACGCTGCCTGGCAGCGCCTTGCACCTGACTTGCAGCGGGTCACGCTCGAGGATGCCAAGGTGGCAGAGGAAGCGCGCCTTTCCGTGTTCGTCAAAGCGGACTGCCCGCCCTGCCTTGAACGTGTCCGGCAGTTGCAGGCACAAGGTCGGGCCTTCGACCTGTACCTGGTGGATAGTAAAGGCGATGACGCACGACTACGGCGTTGGGCGCGTCAGGCCCGCTTGGATCCCACGCGCGTTCAGCAGCGGACCATCACCCTCAACCATGACAATGGCCGCTTTCAGTCGCTAGGTCTTGCCGGCGAATTGCCCGTCGTCGCACAGCGGGTGAATGGACAATGGCAGCGACAGTAGCCACGCCAACAAGGCGCCGTCGAGCAGTCGCTGGCCTGGCGTTTTTGTTGTCGGCTTTGGTCAGCGTCGCCACCTGGGCGCAGGCTCAGCTGCCGCCTCCGGCCTATCAGCTTGCGGCCCAGCAAGCCGGCGTTCCCTCTCTGGTTCTGTACGCCATAGCACTGCAGGAAAGCGGGCGACGCTGGCAAGGACGATCAGTGCCGTGGCCCTGGACCCTGAACGTGGCTGGCGAGGCCAAGCGCTTTGCCAATCGCCATACGGCGTGCACCAGCCTGCTTCAGGCTATGGACACTACCCCGGACCGCAAAATCGATGTGGGTCTCGGCCAGATCAACCTGGGTTACCACCGCCATCGCGTCACTCGTCCTTGTGACTTGCTAGACCCCTATCAAAACCTTGCGATTGCCGCTGCAATCCTCGTCGAGCAGCGCGCAGTTACTCCTGACTGGCCAACCGCCATCGGCCGCTATCACCGTCCGGCCGGCGGCGCCCTTGCCGCACGCTATCAGCGCCTCGTCCAGGCGCATCTGGATCGCCTACAGGGTCAGGTAGCCAAGGAACTGCAGGTGGGAGGACTGCAGTGAGACCTGGGTTCAGAAGACGCTCGCTGTTCGTACTCGGTACGGGATGGCTATCCCTGCAGACAATGGCGGACCCACTCATCGTGGTGGTTCATGAGGGAGGTGTTTCCACCCAGCCGTACTTCGAGCCGTTCAAGCGGACAGCTCCACCACGTACGTCTACTGTGACCCCATTTCCTGCCGATGCTTATGAGGCTGAGGCCGCGATGCTACCGGTGCGGTCACAAAGACTGACTCCAGGCGAAGCTTCGACACGAGCGCTCCAAGCACCTGGGCTTAGCCCCCTGTTTCTCATCGGTGATGATGAGTACTCACGTCATTGGCTGAGCCAGCAGCGGCGGCAGCTGAAGGACCAGCAGGCTATTGGCCTGGTGGTAAATATCGACACTGCCGCGGCCTTGGCAGAACTTCGGCGCCTTGCCCCCGACGTCACCCTCATTCCAACCTCGGGGGATGACCTCGCCCAACGCCTGGGGCTGCACCACTACCCTGTGCTGCTCCTGCCAATGGCGGATGACAGGTAGCGCAGGCCATGTCCCATCTGACCGGCTATAAGCGCTGGCTTCGTCCAGCCGTGGAGTTGTACAGCGTTGGCGCCTGCATGCTAGCGGCTGGCATTGTTGCACTCATTCCCGAAACGCTCGGGCTCTCGGCCCCAATGGCCTCGTTCGCCACAACGGCATTCCTATGCCTCGCCGCTGCTCGGCTGTATCAGGCTCATCGCATCCTGCGCTACCGACGCAATCTTCGGCGGCTGCCTGCCTACACCCTGTCCAGTGCTGCGATACCGGTCAGCACGCAGACGCTGTTCATCGGTCGTGGATTTCGCTGGGAGGCGCGGCATACCCAACGCTTGCTCGAGACCTATTTGCCGCAATGCCGCCGCTATGTCGAGCCAAGCCGGTATCACCGCTTTATCCAACACCTCTTCAAACAGCCTTCGCGGCGCGGTCACCTGACTCAAGCCGCCATTGGCGGCTTGCCTCGTCTGCATGGCGTCGAGCCTGACGAACAAGACGTCTGCCTACCCTTGAACGAGCGTGTGGGTCATACGCTGGTACTGGGTACCACGCGGGTCGGCAAGACGCGGCTGGCCGAGCTCTTCATCGCGCAGGACATCCGCCGTCGCAATGCGCAGGGCGAGCATGAAGTGGTGATCGTGTTCGATCCCAAAGGCGATGCAGATCTGCTCAAGCGGATGTACGCCGAAGCCAAACGCGTCGGCCGTGAGCAGGAGTTGTTGGTGTTCCATCTGGGCTGGCCCGACAGCTCGGCTCGGTACAACGCCGTCGGCCGTTTTGGTCGTATCTCCGAGGTGGCTACTCGTCTTGCCGGGCAACTCTCCGGTGAAGGCGATAGCGCCGCCTTTCGCGAGTTTGCCTGGCGCTTCGTCAACATCATCGCGCGCGCTCTAGTGGAGCTGGGTCAGCGTCCTGACTATCGGTTGATCCAGCGCTATGTCATCAACATTGATGCGCTGTTTATTCAGTACGCCGAACACTACTTCGCCACACGCGAACCCGAGGCGTGGGCGGCGATCCTCAAGCTTGAGGCGGGACTGAACAACCGTAATCTGCCGCGGCACATGATTGGACGGGAGACCCGGGTCGTTGCCCTCGAGCAGTATCTTTCCAATACGCATCACTTCGATCCGGTGCTCGATGGCCTGCGCAGCGCCGTGCGCTACGAGCGCAGCTTTTTCGACAAGATTGTGGCTTCGCTCCTGCCCCTGCTGGAGAAGCTCACCACCGGCAAGATCGTCCAGTTGCTCTCGCCTGACTACGAGGATCTGCAGGATCCGCGGCCAATCTTCGACTGGATGCAAGTCGTTCGCCAACGCGCCATTGTTTATGTGGGCTTGGATGCCCTATCCGATGCCGAGGTCGCCGCAGCCGTAGGCAATTCCATGTTTGCGGATCTGGTTTCGGTGGCGGGACACCTCTACAAGTTCGGCGTCGACAGCGGATTACCCGGCGGCAAGCCAGGTACCAAGCCCACCATCAATCTGCACACCGATGAGTTCAACGAACTGATGGGTGATGAGTTTATCCCTCTGGTCAACAAGGGCGGCGGCGCTGGCGTTCAGGTGACGGCCTATACCCAGACCCTGTCGGATATCGAGGCACGGCTAGGTAATCGCGCCAAGGCTGGTCAGGTGATTGGCAACTTCAACAACCTGTTCATGTTGAGGGTACGCGAAACAGCCACAGCCGAACTGCTGACCCGCCAGCTCCCCCAGGTCGACGTCTATACACCCGCGCAATCCAGTAGCGTCACCGATACCTCTGATCCAGCGGCCGCCAGCGCCTTCACCTCCAGCACTCAAGATCAGCTCGTGGGCAGCCGCCGGCCTCTCATCGAGCCTGCTCATCTCGTCGCGTTGCCCAAGGGGCAGTGCTTTGCGCTGCTTGAGGGCGGTGCGCTTTGGAAGGTGCGCATGCCCTTGCCGCTACCAGACGCCGATGATGATTTACCGGCTGATCTTCGCGCGCTGACCGCTGCCATGCGTCGGCGCCCGTTCGGATCCAAGACGGCTGAGCCATCTGGCGAACCAGACTCACCACTCCCGACCGCCCCAGAGCCACCGGTGACTTCGACTACTGAGGCATCTGCTCATGAATGATGCCGTAGACATCCGGCCGCGTCGTTACGGAGGGTTTACCCAGCTTCTGCTACTGCCCTTTACGGTCTTGGGCCTACTGTGCGCCGCGCTGCTCCTTCGGCTTTTGCTGGAAGGCTTCGGCATGTTGTTCGTTTGGCCGGATAACCGCGATCTGCACGCGCAGATCCTTTACGAGCAGGATCGACGCGATCTCGCCCGCACGCCTTGGCCGGATCGATGGCAGTCGATTTCCCGTACGTGGCTAAATACCAAACGCTCAGTACAGCTCATGGCGCTATCCAACCCGTGGATCGAGTTACAAGGCAGGCTCGAAGCCATACCCAGCCTCCTTGGCCACAGAACGCCGAGCCTGCCTTGGGCAAAAGAACGTTCGGGGCTAAAAGAGGCTTTATCTGTAGCCCGGCACAGCGCGCTGAGCGTTGGCATACGAAGCCTACTGCTGCTTCAGGCTCTGCCTCTGCTGATACTGAGCGTGCTCGTCGGTACCGTAGACGGCTTGGTCCGACGGCAAGTGCGTCGCTTCAACGTGCAACGTGAATCGGGCTATCTCCATCACCGCGCGAAGGCCCTCTTCGTTCCACTGACACTGCTGCCAGGGTTCATGTACCTGGTACTGCCCATCAGCCTGTCTATTGCCAGCTTTGCGATTGTGAGTGCGATCCTGTCAGGCCTGATGGCCACAATTGCCATTGGGACTTTCAAGAAGCATCTCTGATGAACAGCTTTGGCTATTCCATTCAGGCAAGACGTCTAGAACATCTATCGCCAGCCAGGCTAAGACACGTTTCACGTGGAACGCTGCACTGTCTCTTGATCGTGCGAGCCCAGATATAACCCTTAGCAGTTATCCAGCTGTTCGCTCATCAAGCCAAGCACGATAAGCCGCCCAACGAGCGGTCCTTTTACTTCATCACCTGAGGATAGAAGCTGCTTCCAGACAGGGCTTTGGGGATCAGCCGGAATCTTATGAAGACGTTACGCTCTGGTCGTCTCGAGTAGCTCAGCATGCTGCTCGAAGTCATCCGCTAGCTGCTGCAGCGTGATACTTCGCAGGCGCGTCAGCAGCAAAGCCTGCGCGGCATCGAATGCCTCGGTCAGCGCATTGTTTACGGCTCGCTCAACCAGACATTCAGGATGATCGGTCGCCAAACCTATGGCGAAAATCGACGACGACCCGAGCGCCTGATGGATATCTAGCAGTGTGATCTCTGCAAGGGGCTTTGCCAGCATCCACCCTCCCCGATGACCCTTTTCAGAACGAACGTACCCCTGCTCCTTGAGCAGGGCCATCGTCCTGCGCACGACCACCGGATTAGTACTCAGCATCTGCGCCAAGCTGTCAGACGTCGCAGGCTGTTCATGGCGAGCCATGTGAATCAGCGTATGCAGCATCCGCGATAGGCGCGTGTCATTTCTCATAGCTCAAAAGCCTCATTCAAGCCGGCCAGCATCTCTCGACACAGGAAAAGTTACAAGACCTAGACTTTCGCTCATCACGTAACTTATGTTGTTTCCTGAAATTCAAGAGGGAAATTCCATGATCTACGATGTGATCGTTGTGGGGGGTAGCTACGCCGGTGTGTCCGCTGCCATGCAACTGGCTAGGGCGCGCCGTTCTGTGTTGGTGATTGATGCTGCGCAACGCCGTAATCGATTCGCTGCCACGTCTCATGGGTTCTTGGGGCAAGACGGCAACAGCCCAGATGCAATTGCTGACCAAGCACGTCGGCAACTACTCGCCTACCCATCCGTCACCTGGCATGACGCGTCTGCGGTTGCAGCAGAGAAACAGGCCGATGTGATCTCTATCGCTACAAGCGATGGCCTCACCTTCAATGCCCGTCGGCTGATTCTGGCTTCCGGCGTCACCGATGAGCTGCCAGATATTCCTGGTTTGGCTGAGCGCTGGGGGCGACAGGTCTTCCACTGCCCTTACTGCCATGGGTATGAGCTGGACAAAGGAAACATCGGTGTCCTGGCCAGCTCACCACTCGCTATCCATCAGGCCCTGATGCTGCCTGATTGGGGAGCAACAACCTTATTCCTCAACGGCGCCTTCCAGCCCGATGCAGAGCAAAGCGAGAAGCTTGCACAGCGTGGCGTTTCGCTCGAGCAAGAGCAGGTTGTTTCTATTGGTGGGAAGCGGTTGGAAGTGACACTGGCCAGTGGTCGTGTGATTACGCTTGCAGGACTGTTCGTCCAACCACGCACGCATCTGAACAACCCCCTGATCAAGCAGTTGGGCCTTGCCGTTGAAAGCGGTCCCTTGGGCGACTTCCTGACAGTAGATCAGATGCGGGAAACCAGTGTGGCAGGCGTGTTTGCCTGCGGAGATGCGGCAGTGGCTGCCGGTAACGTGGCGATCGCGGTCGGCGACGGTGCTCGCACAGGTGGCGCAGCTCACCAGTCGTTGATCTTTCGCTGAGCGAAGCAACTTCAGGCCGCCGGCTTTTTACCAAAGCACTAGCACGTATTAACCTGTCTTCTTGGCAAGGACAGTAGCGCACCTGCCAGCTCTACCTTATCTGACAGGTGCAGCGTCATTGCTCAAGAGGGTTGTTAACGTCGTGCTTCTGTCAGGGCTTGGCGGTAAAGCACGACAACATCGTTAAGCAACTCGCGCATCATCGACGCAAGCAGTTGCTGACGAAGTTCTCCGTTCTCTACCGACTCAGACGCCAACTGATCAAGCAGATCGTTCAGCACTGAAACATGCAACTCAGCTTCGGCATCCGGCGTATCCGACTCGAAGTCTGGCTGGCGCGCCCGAAGCAGAGGCGTTGGAAAAGGGACTATGGTGCTAGTGCGACTAGTCATGGCGCACCTCCATGCGAGAGGTAAGACACGTAGTCGGATGTGCCAGGCGGAGCCCGGGCTTGAAAGGAGGACGAGGCATTTTCCTTTTAATCCTTGGACAGGTTAAGGAACCGCCTACCAGCCTTCTCACGAGCATAGGAGGCGGACCGTGCAAGGGTGAGAATCCGGCGTCCAAGGGAACCGGCCAGGCAAAAGCCTGCCTCACACGGCCCGCCATAGAGGAGCATTAGCGCAGCATGCAAATACTGGCTAAGCACTATGACGCTACCGCGCCTTGGACAACTTCCAGGTTCTCACGCCCGGTCGCGGGATTGACCACGACAGCCAAAATCTAACGTTCGCGGTTACCGGTTGCAACCAACAAACCGGCTGGCGTGCGCTCCGCTTTCTCGGTGAGGCCACCGTCTACAAAAAACCGGGTACGCGCTGAATCGGATTTTCTGCGGCGTGACGCTCCCGTAAACGGCACCTTCGCGCCATCGAATCGCTCAGGACGCGAGCAAGATGGCAACGCGAAGGCCTCGCCCTACTTCAGTGGGCACTCCTCCTCACACCGCTCTCGGTTGCCCTAAGCGCCCCCCATGCATGGGAGGGCGACGGTGACGCTGAACGTGAGCAGCTAGCTGCCGTCATCCGGCAATTGACGATCACTGAACACCTGGCCGTTCAGACCGCTGCGCACACAGCCCCTGCAGGCACCCGCTACCACTTCGACTATGCCCGCCTGCAGCAAGACCTGCGGCGCATCCGCCAGGGCATCGAACACTACCTGACGCCGTCTCGGGCCCAGCCCAGGGATCTGCAGCCGCTGGCAGGTGACTACGCCCGCGAGGTCGATCCACATGAGGCGTCCTCGCCATGACCCTCTCCGCCGCACAGAGCGCAGCCTTTCAGGCCAGCGGTGGCTTCACCCCTGCTGCCGTCTCCACGGTGGTGCTGAGCCTGGTCTTTGCCGTCTTTCAGCTCTGGGGCGTCTGGGCCCTGCGTACGGCCTTCGTGAGCTGGGCCGAACACCGCATGACCCAACGCCAATTGCTGGGCGTCGCGGTGCGTTTTTTCTTCCTGTACCTGGCCCTGATTTTTCTACTGCTCTCCTGACTTGTGGAGGACCTGAACGTGTCTACGTCGCTGCTGCGCATCTGCCCTCGCCGTCTTGCTCAATCCCTGACGGCCGTCAGTGGTATCGGGCTGATTGAAGGCGCCCACGCCGCTGGCTTGCCCAAGATGGAAGCGCCCACCCGTGGGCAAGGCACCGGCATCCTGCAGACCCTGCAGAACTACGGCTACGACATCGTCATGCTGGTCGCCCTGCTGGTTGTGGCGTCCATGTTTATCGGCGTGTGCTACCACGCCTATACCCGCTACTCCGAGATCCACACTGGCCGCGCCACCTGGGGGCAATTTGGTCTTACCGTGGCCGTAGGCGCCATGCTATTGGTCGTGGGGATCTGGCTGCTGACCACCGCCATCGGTGTGCTCTGACGCGCGGAGCGGCCCCTCACCATGGAGACCGTACGCGCCGAAGACGGCCAGGTTCTGTTCCTGCCCCACCGACTCAATCGCCAACCGGCCGTTGTTCGAGGCCTGACCGCGGACGAGCTCTGGTTTGCCTCCACCCTGTTTGCGTTGATCGGGCTAGGGCTGAGTCTGCCGCTTGCGGTTGTGGTTGGGCAGCTGGCGGTGCTGCCCACGGGCATCCTCATCACCCTCGCGGTTGGGCTCTACCTGAGCAGCGGATTGCTGCAGACCCTCAAGCGCGGACGACCTGATACCTGGCTGCATCGGCACCTGCAATGGCAGGTAGCAACCCGCCTCCCCCTCCTGGCCACCTGGGTCGGCGGACAGGCGTTGATCCTGCGCTCAGGCACCTGGAGCACACGACGTTCCCGGCCGGTCCTGCGTAAAGGGGAGCGCTGGTCATGAGTCGCTTTCGCCACGAAATCGTGCATCTGCAGGCGCACATACGCACCCTTCGCCTGGCCGCCGCTGCCCTGGCCCTACTGGCGCTGCTACTGGGCCTTGGCTGGTGGAGCGCGCCGCGCGATCTGACCATCCATATCCCACCCGACCTGCGTTCAGGTAGCACCCGACGCTGGTGGGACGTACCTCCCGAAAACGTCTATGCCTTCGCCTTCTACATCTGGCAGCAGCTGCAGCGCTGGCCCAGCGATGGCGAGGCGGATTACCCGCGCAACCTTAAAACCCTCTCGGCCTACCTCACGCCCGCCTGCCAGGACTTCCTCGAGCAGGACTATCAGCGTCGACGCGCCAACGGCGAGCTGCGGCTACGTGTCCGGGGCCTCTACGAGATCCCAGGACGCGGCTACGGCGAGGACCCGGCGCGTCGGGTCAGGGTGATCTCGGCTCGCGACTGGATCGTCACGCTGGATCTGACGGCGGATGAGTACTACAGCAGCGAGCAGATCAAGCGGGCACTGGTGCGCTACCAGCTCAAGGTCGCACGGCTGGATCAAGACCCTGAGCACAACCCGTTCGGCCTTGCGCTGGACTGCTATGCCCAGCCGCCACAACGCATCGACCGCCATCCGGACCCGACGCCTGCTCAAGCCCCAGGAGCCGCCACATGACTCGCCAGCCCCTATCCCTGCTCGCCGCGCTGTTCCTTGGGCTCGGTGTGGCAGCATCCGGTCAGGCCACACAGATCCTGCACTGGCAGCGCCTGCCCCTCACGGTGCCGCTCACGGTAGGCCAGGAACGTGTCGTGTTCCTTGACCGCAAGGTGCGCGTTGGCGTCCCTACAGCTCTGAGTGATCGCTTGCGTATCCAAAGCACCGGCGGCGCGCTGTACCTGCGCGCCAGCACCATGCTTCCGCCCACGCGGCTGCAGGTACAGGATGTGCAGACGGGCATGATCATCCTGCTCGACATCGCCGCAGAGCCGGCCAAATCGGGTCAACCGCCAGCGGAGCCGATTCGAATCGTTCTGGATGCGCCAGGCGAAGAGTCGTCGCCCGCGTCGACTACGCCCGAAGCCGGTACTGCTCAGAGCGCTCCGGACGCGGCCCTGGCGATGACCCTGACCCGCTATGCCGCCCAGCGTCTCTATGCACCCTTACGCACCCTTGAGCCACTCGAGGGCATTCGCCCCGCCGCGGTGGAGAAAGAGCTGCCGCTGGACAGCCTGTTGCCGGGGCTACCGGTTAGGGCACACGCCCTTGCCGCCTGGCAACTGCAGCACCTGCGAGTCACCGCAGTTCGCCTGAGCAATCAAAGCGCACGTCCTATCGCGTTGGTGCCCGAGACACTACAGGGCGACTTTGTGGCTGCCACCTTCCAGCACCCCGACCTTGGCCCGTCCGGTCAGGCCACCGATACCACAGTGGTTTATCTCGTTACTCGCCACCAGGGACTGCGGGGCGCCGTGCTCCCCAGGGTCACGCCCTTCCCAGACGTCGCACCTCGCCCTCCTGTCTTACCCGCGCTGCGCCACGGTAATGTCGATGAAGACCAGTAGCCTACTCAAATGGGCGGCCATTCCCCTGGCCGGAATGATGACTGCCGTTGGCCTTACGCGATGCACCGGGTCCTCCAGTACGTCTGATGTTGAGCCCGAAACCGCTCATGCGCTGACCCAAGAGGAACGCGCCGCTTTGGGGGTTGAAGGCGACTCCCCTCGGGACACCGTCGCGACCCTGGTAGCTCAGGTCAAGCAGCTGCGTCAGGAGCTGGAGACTGCAACGCGCGATGTGCAGCACTCACGTCATGCGCCCGGCCGTCTTGAGGATGCAACCGCGCTGGTTGATCAGCGAATCGAACACGCCCTGCAGGCTGAGCGGGCGCAGCGGCAGCAGGCTCAGGAGCAGCTGGCGCGTGAACGGCAGCAAACCGAACAATTGCTCAACGACGTCAAGCAGCGCCTGCACACTCCCGCACAGGACGATGCCACGGAGCTGCCGGTAGGGCTCGGCCTTGAGCCCACCCAAGAGGCGTCGACTGAAGTACCACTGCGCTGGATTGAGCCGAGCGATGTGCCGCCTGACGCTGCGTCCAGCAAGAGCCAGGCACACCCACTGCAGCTGGGATTAGCCCCTGAGTCGCCACCCGCCCCAGTCCCTGACAACCGAATGAGCCACGCACCTGATGCTCCGGCCAAACCGGTCTATACCTTGCCGGCCAATGCCACCCTGGTGGGCTCGGTCGCCATGACGGCCCTGATCGGCCGGGTCCCCGTCGACGGCACGGTGAATGACCCCTACCCCTTCAAGGTGCTGATCGGCCCGGACAACCTGACCGCCAACGGCATCGAATTACCCGATGTGGCCGGCGCCGTGGTTAGCGGAACGGCCTCCGGTGACTGGACTCTGTCCTGCGTCCGCGGACAGATCCGCAGCCTGACCTTTGTCTTTACCGACGGCACGATCCGCACCCTACCTGACGATGACCCGCCCAGCGGCCAGGCCCGACGCGGTGAGTCGGCGGACAACGCCCTGGGCTGGATCAGCGATGACCACGGCATTCCCTGCGTAGCGGGTGAACGGCGTAGCAATGCGGCCCAGTACCTGGGCTCGCAAGCCTTGATCACCGCCGCAGGTGCTGGCGCGGCATCGCTCCTGTCAGCCGACAAGGGCACGCATGCCGTCTTCAGCGGCGCCGGCACGTTCGGCACCACCAGCACGTCCGGACAGGGGGCGCTCAACCAGATCCTGGCCAGTGGCATGCAGGACCTGTCGCAGTGGGTCAATCGGTTCTATGGCCAAGCCTTCGCGGCGGTGTACGTGAAACCCGGCGCCCAGGTTGCGGTTCACCTGGAGCGGCCCGTCACGCTCGATTACGTCCCCCAGGGGCGACGCGTTCATCACCTGACAGGAGGCTTCCATGCAGCGCCCTTGGACTGACATGACTTTCGCGCTTGCCACTCCGCTGCTGGCCCTAGCGCTGACGGGCTGCGCCAGCAAGGACATGCTACTTCCGCCCGGTGATCACACCATGCTCGACCTCTGGAGTACCTACACGAGCAGTGTCCAGGGCGCCGAGGTTCGCCTGAACGAGGCCCGGCAGCAGGTGCGTCGTCCGTTGTCCGTCGGAGATGAGCACCCCTCCAGCGGCCCGCGTGCGGACCTGCGCCAGCGCGCTCATTCCCTCAACCAGCAGTTTCCCCGCCTGCCTAACCCTGATCTGGTGATGTATGTCTTCCCGCATTTGGCCGGCGAGGAGTCAGTTCCGGTACCAGGCTACAGCACAGTATTTCCGCTCTATCGACACGTACCCTACGCCCTGCCCGGTGAGCGCGTGGAGGACTACTGATGCGCCGCGCTTGGCTCCGCTGGCCACGCCTGCGCCAGACGACACCGGATCCTCAGTCATCGGATGCCTGGCAGGCCCATGTCATGCGGCTAGCCAAGCACGGGCTGGCTGCCCCGGGCGCCTGCCTGGACCCGTCCAAACGCCGGCCTGCCACCCAAGCGGATCAGGACAGGCTGTACGCCCAGGCGCCCTCGTTCGTCGATCTCCTGCCGTGGGTGGAATACCTGCCTGATGCGCAGTGCATGCTCTTGGACGATGGCCGCTCGGTGGCAGCCTTCTTCGAGTTGCAACCACTGGCGACAGAAGGACGCGAGCCTGACTGGTTCGCGCAAGCGCGCGATGCCGTAGAAACCGCTCTGCAGGAAACACTCGATGAGCACGACGAGAGCCCCTGGGTCGTACAGTTCTATGCCCAGGACGAGCCCACCTTCGAGACTTATCTAAACACACTGTCCGACTACGTCCGCCCTCTCGCACGTCACAGCGTCTTCACGGACTACTACCTGGGCCTGACCGCCCGCCACCTGCAGGCCGTCAGCACGCCCGGCGGACTGTTCGACGACACCACCGTGACCCAGTTGCCCTGGCGTGGGCAGCACCGCCGTACCCGGATGGTCGTCTACCGGCGCCTTCCCGCCACCACGCGCCGCAGCCCTGTGTCAGCGCCTGAGCAGGATCTGAATGCAACCTGCGACCGCCTTACAGCGGCGCTCGCCAGCGCGGGTGTGTCCAGCACACGCCTGGACGCTGCCGCCATCCATGATTGGCTGCTCCGCTGGTTCAATCCCGATCCCACTCACCTGGGCCATACCGACGCCGACAAGGCACGCTTCTATACCCTGACCCGCTATCCGGACACGACACCACCCGACGCCCTGGAATTGGCCAGCGGGACCGATTTTGCGCAGCGCCTTTTCTTCACGCCACCTCGCTCAGACCGAACAACAGGGGTGTGGTACTTCGACGATCAGCCTCATCGCGTCCTGGTGGTTGATCGACTGCGTCAGCCTCCGGAAGCAGGCCACCTGAGCGGTGAGATGCGGCATGGTGAGGCTCTTAATGCGGTAATGGATCAGCTACCAGCGGGCACGGTGATGTGCCTGACGGTAGTCGCAACGCCACAGGATGGATTGGAAGCGCAGCTCAATACGCTGGCACGCAAGGCCGTGGGCGACACTTTGGCCTCCCTGCACACCCGCCAGGACGTCGAGCAGGCCCGCGCCCTGATTGGCGGACAGCACAAGCTGTATCGAGGCGCGCTGGCGTTCTATGTGCGCGCACCGGCGATGGAGAGTCTGCGCCAACGCTGCCACACGCTTAACAACGTGCTGCTGACGGCAGGCCTGCAGGTGGTACGCGAAGACGCGGAGGTGGCGCCGCTTAACAGCTACCTTCGTTGGCTACCCGCAGTCTTTGATCCTGCGGCCGACCGCCGGCATTGGTATACCCAGTTGATGTTCGTGCAGCACGCCGTGAACCTGGCCCCTGTCTGGGGCCGTAGTACGGGAACGGGTCATCCCGGCATCACCTTCTTCAATCGAGGTGGAGGTCTGGTGACCTTCGACCCGCTGAGCCGCCTTGATCGCCAGATGAACGCCCACCTGTTTCTGTTCGGTCCAACCGGGTCGGGCAAGAGCGCGACCTTGAATTACCTGCTGCAGCAGGTGACCGCGCTGTACCGACCTCGATTATTCATCGTCGAGGCCGGTAACTCCTTTGGACTGTTTGCCGACTTCGCCGCCCGCCTGGGGTTGTCCGTTCACCGCGTAACCCTCACACCGGGCAGCGGCATCAGCCTGGCACCCTTCGCCGATGCCTGGCGGCTGGTCACACCGACCTCCCCCAAAGCGCTCGACAGTACAGAGGGTAATCAGTCAGAGGCGTCGGATGAGCAGCGTGATGTCCTGGGCGAACTGGAGATCATCGCGCGCCTGATGATCACCGGCGGAGATCCACGCGAGGACGCACGCATGACCCGCGCAGACCGGAGCCTGCTGCGTCAGTGCCTATTGGCGACCGCCGAACGTTGTGTAGCGCAGGGACAGCCCGTGCTGACCCGCGATCTTTGCGCCACGTTACGCGAACAGGCGCGCGACGACGCCCTTCCCGAACCTCGACGCGCCCGCCTCTTGGACATGGCCGAAGCCATGAGCCTGTTTTGTCAGGGCAGCGACGGCGAACTCTTTGATCGCCCTGGCACGCCGTGGCCTGAGGCTGACATCACCCTGGTGGATCTGGCGACCTTTGCCCGGGAGGGCTATGGCGCGCAGCTTGCCGTGGCCTACGTCAGCCTCATCAACGCCGTGAACAACCTGGCTGAGCGCGATCAGTTCCTGGGGCGTCCCTTGATCAACGTCACCGACGAAGGACACATCATCACCAAGAACCCACTGTTGGCACCCTATGTGGTCAAGATCACCAAGATGTGGCGAAAGCTCGGCGCCTGGTTCTGGCTGGCCACTCAGAATCTGGACGATTTGCCAGCGGCGGCTGAACCCATGCTCAACATGATCGAGTGGTGGATCTGCCTGTCGATGCCGCCCGATGAGGTCGAGAAGATCGCCCGCTTTCGCGAGCTAACGCCTGCTCAGAAGGCCTTGATGCGCTCGGCACGCAAGGAAGCCGGCAAGTTTAGCGAAGGAGTCATCCTGTCCAAGTCGATGGAAACGCTCTTTCGCGTGATACCACCTAGCCTGGTTCTGGCCTTGGCCATGACCGACCCGGAAGAAAAAGCTGAGCGCTACCGCTATGTGCAACAGGACGGGCTCAGCGAGTTGGACGCAGCGTTCAAGATGGCAGAGGCGCTTGACCAGCAGCGTGGCATTACCACGGCCCTCCTTGATCCTCCTAGGCCGCCGCCTAACTGAACGAGCGGGCGCTCAGGCAGACCTGTCGCTCATTATCCGCAGGGATGATCAGTCGCCGCGCTGCCATAGGCTTTCTAGAAAACGCCTACCCCAATCTGCATGCTCCACCCAAGCGTGGCCAAATCGATTTATCCAAGCGAGGCGGTAATTTACCGTCAGCAGGAGCGGTGCTTCACATCCGTAAGGCTGGTTTCACGCTGGAAAATCCACCCGAAAGCATGCGAAACGCAAATCAGAGTTATGGGTTTGCGTTAGCAACGCTTTTGATCTTTCTACTCTTCGCTCACTTTTTTAAGCAATCTCGTATCGAGGCCAAACCGCTCCTGGCTTTCCAACCGGTATGAGCCTTCTGCCAAATCGCAGCTCATGAGCAGATTCCACGAGTGTCGAGATACCGTGGAGGGGATGAGAACAAACGGATGCTTATCTAACAGGTTGTCCCCGAACTGACACTGATTCGAGGAAGGCCGGGCACCTGTTAACCAATTGGGGTTAGGAACGTCCTCGAGTTGCACGACCTTGATCAGGTCTGGATCAAGCACAGTGAAGCAAGTCAGCACATGCGGGACGATGTCCAGCAGGTCAAACCCGGTGTGGACCGCGACTTCCAAGATCGCGGTAGCAGGATCCGCAGCCGCGTACACAACGTGGCGCCCCGGCGGATTCCATCGGCCACCCACCTTATGAGCTCCGATTCCTTTGTCCCATGTGTCCGCAAACTCAGCACGGTCGAGGCGCCAGGCATGCCACGCTCCCGACCAAGGCAAAGCATTCACTGATAGACCCCGTACTTAATCCGCTCTAGATAGTCCTCGACCGCCTGAAACCCCATCGGGTTATGGATGACATCTAAAGGAATGTCTCCGTCGAGATACTTACAGGGCCGACTCAACCACTGCTCTGCAAGCTGCTGGTCACCGAACACATTGATCGCGTCCTCTAGCACCTTGGCGTACTGGAACGCGATAGCGCTTTGAAGAGCATCCAGCCTTTCAGAGCGGCCTGCGCTGTTCTGGCGTTGCAGCGTACGGATCGATTTGCCAATGATGCGGCTGGTGATCTTTTTGTGCGCCAGAGGCTGATATGCCGAAATCAATGCATCTACGTCGTGACGGTAAAAGCCCTCTGTAGTGCGTTTGTAGATGTCGTAATCACTAAGCTGGCCAGCATCAACATGGATGAGAAACCATGTCGGCTTGGCTAGGTTGTAGTCTTTGGTCGACCGGCTGGTGACAGTAGTCATGACAAAATCCTCCAGCGTCATTTGACGCATACACTACCGCCGTTTGGCGCATAACGCACTATACCTACGAGCGATTGCGCGCTGGCCTGGCGCTCATTTCAGCCTTACAACGCAGCATGGGGCAGTGAGGTCCAGACCCGCTGCCAATTGAATTTTCGTTGAGCGTCGATCACTGCAGCTCACAAAGGATGTTCTCCGGTGCTGACCGCATGCGCGCTCAAGCAAAAACGTCGCTAAAAAATCCGGTAAGGCCCGCTTCCCTATTCTTTCTGGTACTCGGCTTCGTCGTCTTTTGAACTAGGCATATCCCCGCGCCTGGAGACGACTGCCGCCATGACCCATCGTAATGCCCGGTATCGCCCTACCTGTCTGGGACCCTTGGTCCTGGGGCTAGCCTGCCTTCGCGCAGAGGCTGTGGACGTTGTGGCCTATACGGACCGCCACCATCCACTTACCCAGACTCAAGGTGCCCGTGTCGTTCTGCTCGACGAGGCCTCGTGGCTGCAAGAAGCGCTTTCTCGAGACCTACCACCCAACCTTACGACTGCTGAACAAAGGGTTCGCCATCGTCTGGAACAGACGCCGGCCCTCGCCCCGCAACTGGCCAATGCCTACCAAGACCTCCTACAGGCCTGGCATCTGGGCCTTACTCACCTGCCGGCCGTAGTGGTTGATCACCGCTACGTCGTCTATGGCGATACGAACGTGGCCCGGGCCGTGGCACGTATCGAACGCCAGCTGGGCCGCCGGCCATGAAGCGCTCTGCTCGCCTGCGCCCTTTGCTGCTGGCCGGCACCCTTGCCAGCACGACCGCGGCTTTGGCGCTGGATACCCCGGCGATCGTGGCTTCGGTGGCCTCACCCGACTGCCTGCAGTACCGCGTTGTCGGCATCTGTTACTGGCTTTACTGCACCTTAAGCGGCTGTAGCGTCCGCACCTCGCTCAAGGTCAGGCATTACGTTCCGGACGCCGTCGTTGCCAGCTATTCGAACACCGGTGAAAACCCGTGGCAGGCCCTGCGTGCACTGAGTCCGGCGACTGCCATGGCACGCTCAGGCGGCGCAGGAACCAGCGCCGAGGTGCATGAAAACAACCTTGCCCTATTCAAGAATGCGGATGTGATCGGTCATCCCGGCGCTGCCGCCCTGGGTCAGTTTGCCGGCCAGTTTGGCTACACCTGCGGTGGCGCCGGGACACCGTTCAAACCCTATTTGCTCAGCACGCTCGATACCCTGGCCTGGCGATATGGCATACCCGAGCGCGCCTATCCTGAAGCGGTGTCACCCGGCCTACGGGAGATTGGCACCCGCGCGCAAGCCAACCTCTGGGGCACCGTCTATCCCCGGACCGGCTTTGTGCATCAAGCCGATGACTACAAGGGCGCTGCCGTCATCGCCCAGCGCGCAGGCGATATCGTCACACGCGAGGGACAGCCCCACGTCTACCAGCCGCTGCGGGCGCAGCCGCAACCGGGTTACTGGCCCGCCGGCCCGCTCAAAGAGGGCGATGCCCAAACCGGTAGGTGGCAGCCCTTGGCGCCTCGGCTTTCGTCCACCTGCGTGGTGTTCCCGCATGACCAAGCAGGGCCACAGGCCATGCAGGGCGACTACGCCTGGGCGTTGTGGCGCCCCTATGCCTGCTGTGAGCGCCAGGGCCAGGTGCTGCTGGGCAGCCAGGACTTTCTGTAGCGATCTCAGTAGGTATCTCCATGACCCCTTCTCATCGAATGGGCCTTTGGCGGGCTCTGCACCTCGTCACAGGCATGCTGCTGCTCACCACCAGTAGCGCGCAATCACTTCGCCTGGATAACACAGGCATCAACCTCAGCGGACCAATCTTCAGTGACGAGGTGTTCTACAGCATCGGCGGCGGCCGGGCGGTGTCCATGAGCCCGGCGGGCAACATGGAGAGCCTGGGTGTGGGCGTTGGCTGGAACAGCAACCTGGTCTGTGGCGACATGAGCCTGTCGACCACGGTGCAAAATCAGCTCAATGGCGTCACCAACGGCTTTCATAGCCTGATGAACAACGTCATCCAGAACGCCACCAGCGCGGTGGCCTCACTGCCCGCGCTCATCATCCAGCGGGCAGATCCTGCCCTGTATAACCTCCTCACCAACGGCATCCTGCAGGCGCGCCTGGACTTCGATCGCTCCAAGGCCAGTTGCCGCGCCCTGGCCGGTCGCATGGCAGATCTTGCAGGCGGAAGCGCCGGATGGGATCAGCTGGCCGAAGGCATGGCGCTCAAGCAAACCCTTGCCAGTCGCGACGGAGTGTCCGCGGTCGAGCAGGCTGAAACCCGCGGGGGTCAGCAGGGCGTGCCCTGGGTGGCCGGCGCGCCAGCGGGAGGACGTGATCAGCCCCCGATCCGCCTGATTAGCGATGTCACCCGGGCAGGCTACAACCTGCTCAACGGGCGAAATGCTCAGGAGACCACCGACCTGGACCCCGCGCAGTGCCACGACCGGTTGATCTGTCAGGTCTGGCCGTCGCCCCACGCCGCGACAGCCTGGGCCAATCGAGTCTTGGGAGAGCGCGAACTCAGAACCTGTACGCAGTGCACCAAGACCCAAACCACACCCGGCGTAGGCCTGACGCCGCTGATTCAGGAGGAGTACGACAAGGTCCTGCGCGCGCTGCGCGACCTCGTGGCAGGCACCACGCCCACCACCTCCGAGCAGCTTGCCGCTGCGGGTAGCCGCGCACTGCCCGTCACCCGAGGTGTCATCGAGGCCTTACGCGATGAGCCGGACCGAGATGTACTAAGCGAGCGTCTTGCCTCCGAGGTGGCCTTGTCACGCGTTGTGGAGCAAGCACTGTTGCTCCAGCGGTTGCTGCTGACCGGGCTCAAGGAGCCCAACGTCGCCGCAAATGAGATCGCCACGCGCACCCTTCGTACCGAGCAGGAAACCCTGACCCAGGAGGTCGGTAACCTGAAGACCGAGCTGGAGCTGCGCAGGACGCTGACGACCAATGCGGCGTCGCGTGTGGTAGATCGCCAACGCGAACGCGCCGCTCGCTCAGGCGGCATCTTCCAGGGTGATGCCACGCCCCGCCGCCTGGATGTGATTCAGGCTCCTCAGGAGGATGCGCCATGAGGCAACTCATTTGGCGTGCGGTCCGCAAACAATGCCTGCGGCGTCGCTCACTGGCCGCGCTGGTGCTCTTGGTGGTGTTCCTCCTGGCACCACAATTCGGCCAACCCTCCCTAGACCGACTACAGGCCTGGACCGCTTGGCTGGAGGCGCACGCGATGCTCCTGTTGCTGTGGCGGCTGTGCCTGTATGGCCTCACGGCGTGGGGCTGGTATGGGCTGCACCAACGGGTACGTGCCCGCGAAAGGTCATCGCGTGAGCTGGTACGTCTGTACCTGCTGGAAGGCCTCGCCCTGTCGACGCTGGCGGCTGCGGAATGGCGCCTTTGGACCCACGCCGTGTAGTGAGGACACCCTGCCATGACGCTCTACACCACGGACTACCTCGAGTACTACCTCACCCTGGTCGGCTGGCTTATCCATAACGGCATCTGGAATCTGTTGCTGGCCAGCGGTCTCTTTGCGCTGCCCTTTCTGCTGATCGTGATCCAGGAATGGCTGCACACCCGCACCATCAGTGCGGATGAAAGTCAGCAGAGCCTGCTCTCTACCCGACGCATCGAAAGCCGCATGCTCCTGGCGATCGGCATCATCGCCTTTGCAGCGATTCCCATGATCCCGGTATCGCTAAACACCCTTCAGTTTGATATGACCCGCTCCCGCCAATGCCAGGTCGATGTGGCAGCCCCTTCCAAGACGGGCTGGGCCCTGAGCTATACCCAGCTCAATGGACAGCAGGCCCTGATACCGGTCTGGTGGTTCTTCGTGCATGGGCTGTCCAAGGCCGTCACCGGCGCGGCCATCGCGGCCATTCCCTGCGGTACGGACTTGCGACAGATCCGTATGGAGCTCGATGCCACACGCATTGCCGATCCACTGCTCGCGCAGGAAGTAGCCGACTTTACCCGTGAGTGCTACGGCCCCTCGCGCGCCCGACTGTTCATGCAGCGCCCGGGCCTGGCTGCGGATCAGCGTTATGACGTCACCTGGATCGGCTCTCGCTATTTTCTCAACTCACCTGGCTTTTACGACACTGACCGCGCACGCACCCCTCGCCAGGCCTGGCCTTACGAGCCCACCCGTGATGCGGGCCTGGCACCGGGCGCGAATGGCGCGGGCTACCCAACCTGTCGCCAATGGTGGTCCGATCCGGGGCGCGGGCTGCGCGAGCGATTGCTGACCCAGGTCGATGCTGGACTGCTGAACCGCTTGGCACACTGGGCAGGCTTTGTCTCCCGGCAGACCGTAGACGATGCGGTCATACGCACTGTCGTCGCGCCGCGCCAGCAGAAGCTCAATCAGGGACAGGTCTATAGCGACTATGGTGGTCAGGTGGATATGTCGCTGCCCAACATGGCCGCACGCCTGGCGGGCGACACGGGATTAGCCTTGGGATCCCTGGGGTTCTTTCCAGCCATGGACGTCGTGCGTCAGGCACTGCCGATGGTGCTGTCACTGCTGAAGATGGCGCTGGTGATTGGCCTTCCCTTGCTGCTGGTCATAGGCACCTACGACCTCAAGACCACGCTGACGCTTAGCACCGTGCAGTTTGCGCTCTTCTTCGTGGAGTTCTGGTTTCAGCTGGCCCGTTGGCTAGACAGCACCATCCTGGATGCTCTCTATGGTTGGGGCTTTGGCGCCGGACGTCCCCATCGAAATTTCGATCCACTGATCGGCCTGAACAACGCCTTCGGTGACCTCCTGCTGAATTTCGTCATGGCCACCATGTTCATCGCCTTTCCAACGTTCTGGATAACGGCTCTGACCTGGGCAGGCTTACGGGCCGGTGCGGCCCTTCAGGCGCTGGCAACGGCCACCCAAGATGCACGAGGCGCAGGCGGCAAGGGAACCCAAGCGCTGCGACAAGGGATGCAGTAAAGGCTTACTCCTGACGCACGAGGTACCACCCGTGAACCAGCACATACGCTTTTTCCATCAGGTGATGCGATTAGCCACCAGAGACCTCAGCCTGCTCAGACATTGGCTCAATCGTCGCACCGACGCCTCTCCGCCTGATCCAGGCCCTACGACAGATTCGGCTCAACGCCTACGTCACCCCCTGCCAGGAGACGTCTTGTTGGCGCGTCCTGCGCGCACTGTCCTGGTCGAACAAATCTGGCAGCGCACCGCGGTCTCGCGCGAGCAATTCGCACAGCTGTACCTCGCTCCCCTGCAGCGGTACGCCCATTTGGTTCAGGAATTTCCCGCTTCACAGGACGGGCACTACCGGTACGCCGGAGGCATGCTCGATCAGGCGCTTCACCGCGTCATCTGCGCACTTCGTCTGCGCCAGGCCTGCCTGTTACCTGCCGGCGCGCCACCCGAGGAGCAGGCCGAGCAAGCCGAAGCCTGGACGGCCGCGGTGGTCTACGCCGTGCTGCTGCAGGATCTGGGTAAGCTGGTCGTTGATCTCCGCGTAGAACACGATGACGGAACACCATGGCGGCCTTGGCAGGGCCCGCTGCAGCGCCCCTATCGCGTTCACTATCCGGATGAGCGGCCCTATCGCTTACAAGCCGCGGCCACCGCACTGCTCCACGTCCACGTGCTGGATCCGGAGCTGCTCACCTGGCTCTCAAGCTACGATGTGCTCTGGACACAGATGCTGTACATGATGAGCGGCCAGGAAGCGCACGCAGACATCCTGGGAGATCTCGCCTTTCAGGCCGCTCAAGCTGTGGCAGATCAAGCCTCCTGTTAAGCGCGCGTAAGGGGCTCTAAGCTAAGTCGCAGCCTGAATAGCGCATGCGGATAGGCCATTTCAACGCTACCTGCCAGGTTCCACGTGAAACGTTTAAGGCCTGGGCTAGGCCAGACGACGGGCGTCGCGTCGGATCATCTGTGGCGGCACGCCGAAGCCGCGCATGAACAATCCGCGCAGATGGCGGTGATTGCGAAAGCCGGTCTCCCGCGCCACCGTTTCCAGGGAATGACGGGGCTGCTCTATCATCAAACGTGCCGTCTCCAGGCGCAGCCCCTCGACGGCCTTTGCCGGTGACTACCTCGTCTCGGCGATAAACACCCGACTAAATTGCCGCGGACTCAGGTGAGGCACCTCGGCCAGCTTCTCAACACTCAGGGGGCGGCCCAGGTGCTGCCGGGCGTATGCGAGCGCGGTCTGAATCCGATCCGATTTGGGCATCAGGGTCAGCAGTTCTGAATGCTAAGTCTGGCCGCCAGAGCGGAATTGCTGCATGACCAGCCGATGCGCCACCGAGCGCGCTACCTCCATATCCAAGCCTTTTCCACCATGCCCAGCGCCAGGTCCAGGCCGGCGGTGGTCCACACGGGGCCGTCGACGATGAAGATGCGGTCCTCCTCGACACGGATCTGTGGATAGCGATCCTGCATGGCCCGTGCGAAGGACCAATAGGTGGTAGCCCGGCGCCGGTGGAGTAGACCGGCCGCGACCAGCGCAAAGCCACAGGTACAGATCCCCGCTGTGCGGCGCGCCTGGGCGCCGGCCAAGCGGACGAAATCCAGCAGTGTGAGCAACGGCTCGATGGCCAGGGCTTAGTCTCCACCAGCAACTGCTGGCGACAGCCGCGCCATGCCACTGGACGCTTTCGTCTCCTAGACTTTGGACAAGCTGGTCACTGCCGAGACCGAGGTGCTAGTGGATCGTGTGGTGCCGCTGCGGGCCAATGCCGGCCCGCAGGAGCATGCGCTGATCAACCGGTTCAACCAGGCACTGGCCGACAACCCCATCCCCGTTGCCTGACCAAGATTGCCGGCCGCCTCCCGCGGTCGGCAGGTATCAGTGGTCGACGTGCATGTCACTCCAGCAGTGATAAGTAGGCATCAACGTTCTTTCGTTTATTTCGAATATTGCACGTTTCGTTTATTTCGACTATAAACGCTAGTGGCGTATGAGACGCCAGGAATGTGCGTTGCCTTTGGGAGATACATCATGACCACCGCCGATCTTGCTCGAACCATTCTCCCGGATGAAAAAGCAATCGCTACGGCTACTGAATCAAGCCGTCAGATCGCTGCTTTCGTTTCAACGAAGCTAGATACTCAGCGTATTGAACTGGTTGATGAGGCCCAGCAACGCCAGGTTGTTGAACTACCTACGCTCGCGCTTAAGTTGCTCGGGGACATACTCAGCGAATTGGCCTTAGGCAACACCGTGAAGGTAGTGCCGATTCATGCAGAGCTGACGACCCAAGAATGTGCCGACATGCTCAATGTCTCGCGCCCTCATCTCGTTAAGCTGCTGGACGAAGGCCAGATTCCGCACACCAAAACCGGTAGCCATCGACGTATTAGGTTCACCGACCTCATGGTCTACAAAGCTGACCGTGATAGGGCGAGTCAGGACGCTATGGAAGAACTGGCTGCGCAAGCCCAAGCGCTTAACATGGGGTATTGATGAGACATTCACCGTTCACTGTCATCTACGATGCCTGTGTTCTGTACCCCGCACCTCTGCGCGATTTGCTGATGCAACTGGCCCTCACTGGAGCGTATCGAGCGCGCTGGTCCGAGCAGATCCATGATGAGTGGACGAGAAACGTGCTGAAGAACCGTCCCGACCTGACAAGCGCGCAGCTCGATCGCACTGTCGAACTCATGAATCGGGCAGTTCCTGACTGTCTTGTGAAGGACTATGAGCCTTTGGTGAAAGGGCTCGACCTACCAGACGAAGACGACCGGCATGTATTAGCCGCTGCCATCAAATGCGGTGCTTCGGTCATCGTCACCTATAACCTCAGGGATTTTCCTGCTGAAATCCTCAAGTGCTTCGAGATCGAGGCGTTGCATCCCGACGTCTTCCTGTCCGACATCTGGGACTTGGATCAAGCAGCTGTGCTTGAAGCGGCCCGAAGACAGCGTGCTTCTTTGAAGAACCCTACCCATACGCCCTGCGAGCTACTCGATACGTTGCTTAAGCAGCAGCTCCCCGAGCTCGTTAAGCATCTCTCCAACTTCGAGTCATTGATCTGACCTCTGCTAGGGCCAGAGCTCTAGGCCGGTAGGTGCGGGCCAGGTCCATCTGCTGCGCGGCGGACGCCTGAGCTTCGAAACCGCACGGGGCGAGCGGCGGGACTTGGTCGAGCCTAGCCTCATGCTGATGATTCGCCCGCGTGCGCATCAGCGCTTGCAGCAGCGCCGCCCCCTGGCGCTGA
Source organism: Pseudomonas oryzihabitans NBRC 102199 (assembly GCF_000730625.1). Taxonomy (GTDB): domain Bacteria; phylum Pseudomonadota; class Gammaproteobacteria; order Pseudomonadales; family Pseudomonadaceae; genus Chryseomonas; species Chryseomonas oryzihabitans. Next base: position 193,772 of record NZ_BBIT01000005.1, read on the forward strand.
TCGCCGACGAGGTCGGCTACGATAGTCCCTCGGCCCTGGCCCGCGCCTTTCGCCGCATCACCGGCGCGAGCCCGACCGAATGGCAGCGGGCACAGGCTCAGGCCTTCCCGGCAGCCGCCCCATCCCGCCATTCCACCACCAGATCCGCCCGCGCCCGGTCGCCGTCGATCAGTCGTGCATTAGGCTCATCGGTGCTTTCCACCCAGGCTTCGGCGTCCGCACGGCTGCGGCCAAAGTGCATGTGGCGGGCGACCAGCCGTTCGCGACGCTCTTCAGGATCGACACGCACATACCAGCACTCGTCGAACACCTCGGCGACATCGCTCCAGGGCGCCTGGGTCAAGAGCAGGTAGTTGCCCTCGCTGATCACCAGCTGGGTCTCGGCGTGGACCGGAATGGCATTGGCGATGGGCTCTTCGATCTCGCGATTGAACAGCGGCGCATAGACGGTCTCGCCGGCCACCGGCGCCTTCAGCCGCTGCAGCAGGGCGCGATAGCCGCGGGCGTCGAAGGTGTCCGGCGCGCCCTTGCGCTGGGCGCGGCCCAGACGCGCCAGCTCGCGATTGGCCAGGTGATAGCCGTCCATGGGCACCACCACGGCGCGCTCGCCGAGCGCTGCGGCCAAGAGTTCAGCGACGGTCGACTTGCCCGCGCCGGGAGTACCGGCGATACCCAGCAGGCGACGTCCACCCTGGGCCAGCAGCGCCTCGGCGCGGGCCAGGAGTTCAGCGGGGAGTTGCAGGCCCTCGACCGGACGCTGACTGCTCATGCCGGCACCCCCGGCAGCGCAAGGATGGAAATGGCAGGCAGGCACAGGAGAGCGGTCATGGCGGAGGTTCCGGCAGTGGGGATCGCGGCACGCTAGCACCCAGCGGAGCTGGTCGTCGACTCGGCGCCGGCATGGTCGGAAAGCCATCACAGTCTGCAGCCCGGCGAGCCGATACCGGCTGCTCCCCCTCGGCATCCACCCGGCGCTCTCGTACACTCCGCCTCCTATCGGCCGCGCGCCGCCGTGAGCCTCATACAAAAGGATTTGGTCACCATGAAGAAACCGCTACTTACCACCCTCGCCGGTGTGGCCCTGGTCGCCGTCGGCACAGCCGTGGGTGGCGCCTGGTACACCGGCACTCGGCTGGAAGGCGAATTGCGCCAGGCCGCGAGCCAGGCCCAGCTGGCTCTGCAGGCGCAACTCCCCGAGTACCCCTTGCAGCTCCAGCTGGTCGAGTTGCAGCGGGGTATCTTCAGCAGCACCGCCACCTTCAGTCTGAGCGTACAGGCCGAGGATCGGCCGCCCGTAGAGGTGCTGCGGGTGCTCGACAACATCCAGCATGGCCCCCTCCCCCTGACCCGCCTTAAGTCCCTGCAGTTGGCGCCGGTCATGGCGGTCAACCGCTTCACCCTGGCGCGCACGCCGGTCACGGCCGATCTCTTCACCCTGGCCAAGGGCGCCGAACCTGTACAGCTCGACGCCACCCTGGGCTACGACCGCGCGGTGGATGGCGGTCTCGCCCTGGCCGCCCTGCACGTGGACCAGCCCCAGGGCGCGGTGGCCTTCTCCGGCCTGACTGCCACCTTCAATACCGACATGGAAGCCAGTCGGCTGCGCCTGGACAGCACCGTCGGGCAATTCAGCCTTAATGTGCGCACGCCGGATGGCTGGGCCAAGCTGGAGACCGAAGGCTTCGGCCTGACCGGCGACAACCGTCGCAATGCCGATGGCTTCTGGCTTGGTCCAGGGCAGCTGCGTCTCGGCCGCCTGCTGTTGGCCATGCCCGGTAAGCCCGCAGTCGAGCTGCGGGATCTGCAGATTCAGGGCGACACCCGGCAACAGGGCCAGCAACTGGCAGGTACGCTCAACGCGAGCCTCAGTCAGCTTAATATCGCCGGCCAGACCCTGGGCAAGGCGACCCTGAGCAGTCACTACAGCAATCTCGACAGCCCGGCCCTGGCTCAGCTCAATGCCCTGCTGCAGCACCTGCAGCTGGATACCGAGCAAGGTCTCGACCCCACCACCCAGGCTACCCTGCAGCAGCATCTCGGCGATGTGCTCGCCGCGCGTCCCCAGCTGGTGGTGGATGATCTGCGTCTCGACACCCCAGGCGGCAGCAACCACCTGCGCCTGGACCTGACCCTGGCCAAGCCGGCGACCTACGATCTGCCGCCCGAGCAACTCGCGGCCCAGATGCTGGCCGGTCTCGATGCGCGCCTGTCGGTCGCGCGGGGCAGCCTGGTGGATGGCGTGCTGTTCCAGGCGGGCGCCCAGCGCACCCAGCCGGCCATGCAGCAGCAGGCTCAGGCCACCGCCGAAGCGCTGGCCGGCATCGGCCTGAACAGCGGCCTGCTCAAGGCTGAAGGCGAGGATCTGGTGGCTACCCTGAATTACAGCGCTGGGCGGCTGCTGCTCAACGGCCAGGAAGTCCCGCCAGAACAGCTGCTGGCCTTGTTGGAGCGCCCGCAACCCGCGGCACCCGCCAAACCCCAGGGTAAGGCGCCGAAGCGCTAGCGGATGCTTGGGCTGTTGGGCTTCGGCGATAGAGCCGCCTCAATTCAACCTACGTCACCAATCTCGTAGGTTGAATTGAGCAACGCGAAGCCCAACGCTTTAACCGCCTTACTTGAGCTCTAACCCGCCACTGGCCTTGTTCAGCTCACGCAGGTGCTTGCCGAGTAGGTCCAGGTTGGCTTCGGTCAGGTCCAGGCCATCGCGGGCCTCCGGCGAGAGCAGTTGGCGGACCTCGTTGTTGAGGGTGTCCCGGAGGCTGCGCAGGTGCGCTTGGCGCTTCTGGCTCTCGGCGGTCAACTGTTCCCACTCGCCCGGTTGCGGCAGGCCATAGCCGTCGGTGCCGAGCAGCTCGGCCGGACGGCTCAGGTAGCCGCTGTCCTTGAGGATCTGCTCCAGGGCGCCACCGGCCTTGCCGAAACGCGCCTTGTCCACCGCGTCCTGGCCCAGGTAGCGATCCTTGAGCTCGGTCTGCGCCTGCAGCAGCGCCCGGCGATAGGCCGCCTGCTCCAAGAGCAGCAAGGCGGCGCTGGCGCGCAGGTCGGCGCGCTGGAACTGCTCGCGACGCTGCTGCGGAGTCAGTGCCAGCCAGGCCTCGACATCCGCCTGGGGCAGCTTCAGGCGCTCTCGGGCCACCTTGAACATCGCCTGGAAGCGCTCGCGGAAGCTGTCGAAGCGATAGCCCAGCCGCAGCGCCTCACGTGGATCGTCTAGCACCGAGGTGTCCACCAGGTCCTTGAACCTCAGCGCATCCATCAACCCAGTGGGGGTGATGACATCGAGCTGGGCATCGGCCAGGCGCGGCACCCCGTCGTGCAGCAGCTTGAAGGTCTCCACCGCGCAGTTGTTGGTCACGAAGTAGTACTGGCCGTCATAGCTCCAGTGCACCTGGGCGGTTCGCTCGAGGAAGTCGGCGATCTCCGGACGGGTCAGCTTGAGCGGCACGGATTGCAGGCCGCGCAGCTCCACCTTGGTGTACTCGTCCACCACCTGGGCCAGGGGCAGCACGAACAGCCGCGACGGATAGGAGCCGGTCAGGCCGCGCCAGCTGGAGAGCTGGACGTCGTTGACGAAGGCGCGGAACGACAGCACCAGGTGGTATTGCAGATCCAGTCGGCAATCCGGGCCACGCGGCCGGCCGGGCGCGCAGACCACCAGGCGCAGCATGCTGTGCCCCCAGCGGCTCATGACCTTCTCGTTGCCCTCGGCCAGCAGGTAGTCCACCGCATAGACCCGCTCCGGATCGAGCCAGCCCAGGGGCGCCTCGCCGAAGTCGTTGCCGGCGTTGAGATAGGGATAGCGCCCCGGACAGGCATCGTGCTCGGGCGACCAGCCGAAGTGCTCGGCGAAGTAGCGCTGCAGCGCCGGCCGCCGGCAGGCGTAGCTGGGGTCGAGCAGGAAGTACTCCATGTTCACCGCCACGAATTCCTTCGGGTTGGTGACTTCATAGAGATCGGGACTGCGGGCGATGAAGAGATTCTTGGACTCGCGATTGCCGTGCTTGCGGGTCTTCACCTGCCAGCCTGCCAGGTCCAGCAGCCGTGGATCGTCGGACAGGGTATAGCTGCGCCCGGCCTGGCCCTGGCATTTCACCGGCAGCTGGTCGGAGGTCAGCCCCAGGCCGCCGCAGGAGAGGATCAGCTGGCGCTGCGCGGGCGTCCAGACGCGCTCGCGGTCATAGAAGTGGGTCAGCTCGTGCAGCACCGTGGCCAGCAGCTCGCGGTGCTGGGTGCCATGGGGCCGGCCGGTCTGGATGCGGGTGTCGCTGCCGTCGACCAGGCTGGGCAGCAGGCGGCGATTGAGCAGCAGATTGCGCCGATCCGCTTCGCCATAGGCCTCTTCCAGCAGCTCGCTGCTCCAGCGCACCGGGATGCGCTCGTCCAGCGCCGCCTTGAATCTGGGTGGCAGCAGGGCCTGGCCTTCATCCAGCAGTTGCTGGGTCGCCTGGATCTGCGCGGGCGTCAGGCCCTGGGTATCGAGTTCGAGGTGCAGGGCGGCCTGGGCCCCACCGAGAGCCAGGCCGGCCGCGAGGCCGGCCAGCCACTGCCGCAGCCGGCCGGCGCGGTTCTTCACAGTGCCAGGATGGCCTGGGCCAGCTGCAGGTCGTTGGCCTGGCGCGCGGCCGGGAACTGGTCGCGCAGGCTGCGGAAGGCTTCTTCCAGCTGGACGCCACGGATGTCGCCGTCGGTGGCGACAAAGCTGGCGGCATCGCCGCGCGCGGCCTGGATCATCTTGGCGTCGCGGATGGAGGTGGTGGTATCGGAGGTGAAGTCGATGCTGCGCTGCAGCGCCCGCACCACGATGTTACTGGTGGCCACCAGGGTCTGGGCCTGAGCCAGGCTCGAAACGCCCAGGGTCAGGGCAGCGGCGATAAGCAGGGAACGGCGCATGGATACTCCAGGGATGTCACGGAATTGAAACGGACTACTGACTCAGAATCGCCTGGGCGAGTTCCCGGTCGGAGGCGTGCAGTGCCGGATCGGCTGCGCGCAGGGCGCGGAGGGTTTCCTCCAGCTGAGCACCGCGCAGGGCGCCGTCGGTGGCGACGAAGGCCGCGGCATCGTCACGCGCCGCCAGGACCAGCTTGTTCTGGAAGGGGCCAGTGGTGAGCTGGCTGGTGCCGTAGATGGTCTTCACCAGACCCTCGGTGGTGGAGTCGAACGCCAGGACCGGCGTGGCGAGACAGAGGCCGAGCAACAGCGCGGCAGAACGACGGATATGCATGGATGACGACCCTCCGGTGGCAGATGGTCGCCAAGGCTAACGCAGCCCCCCGCTCCGGGCTAGCAGCCACGGGGTACGGGGGGTATCGCGGTGTTGCGCGTCAGATGGCGAGAATCGCCTGGGCCAGCTGGTCATCGCTGGCCTGCCGCAGTTCGGGCGCCTGACTGCGCAGGTGGTCCAGCGCCGCTTCCAGGCGTACGCCGCGGATGTCGCCGGCGCTGCCGACGTAGGTGGCCGCATCGTCACGGGCTTCCTGGACCAGCTTGTCGTTCTTGAAGGAGCCGGTGATGGACGAGGTGGTGTCCGAGGTCGCATCGATGGCGTTGACGATGATGTCGGTGGTGACATAGAAGCTCGACGCCGAGGCGGCGGTGGACAGGCAGAACAGCGCCGCGGCGGCGCCCAGGTGCAGGGTTTTCATGGGGGACTCCCGTCTGGATAGGCCTGAGTGAGACTACCGTCAGCCCGAGGAAGTCGCATCCCGGCGCAGATTTTCACTCCCGCCAGAAGGGTTTGTCGCCTTCCCGCCGCTGATCCGCCAGATTCAGACCCAGATCGCCCAGCGCCCGGCCGTCCAGCTGCTGCAATTGCCGCCGGCCCAGGGCACGCAGGCGCCAGCGGACGAGCAGCGCGAACAGGGCGCGGCATCCGCGCCGAGGGGAGACCGAGCGGGCAATGGCACTGTCGGGCGAAAGGCGATCCATGGCGATATCCAGCGAAGCGGCAGAGGAGACTCAGCTTCGCCGCTGACGTGGAACCAGACCACTTACAGCTAAAGAATACTGTATCCGTACAAAATTCCAAATCTCGGATCTGTACCTGTCACTCCTGTCCGAACCACTCTGGCACGGCTCACTGCGCCGGTCGGACGGGATACGGCTGTATCACCTGCCTGCGGCGTATGCCTGATCTGTCCGAGTCGCTACAATCGAGGCTTTCAGCGCCCATCCGCGAGAGGCACCGCCATGAGCTTCAAAGTTTTCGTCGACGGCCAGGAAGGCACCACCGGCCTGCGTCTGCTGGACTACCTGACCGGCCGTTCGGACATCGAACTGCTGCGCATCGACGAGAGCAAGCGCAAGGATCCGGCCGAGCGTGCGCGCTTCCTCAATGCCGCCGACGTGGCCTTCCTCTGCCTGCCCGATGCCGCCTCCCGCGAAGCGGTCAGCCTGGTGACCAATCCCAACACCTGCATCATCGACGCCAGCACCGCCTTCCGCACCGACAGCAGCTGGACCTACGGCCTGCCGGAACTGGCGGCCGGTCAGCGCGAAGCGCTGCGCGCCAGCAAGCGCATCGCCAACCCCGGTTGCCACGCCACCGCCTTCATCCTGCTGGCCCGGCCGCTGGTGGATGCCGGTCTGCTGGCCCCGGACACCCCGCTGTCGGCCTTTTCCCTGACCGGCTACAGCGGTGGCGGCAAGCAGATGATCGCCGCCTACGAAGCCGGCGGCGATGCGCGCCTGCTGAGTCCGCGCCCCTATGCCATGGGCCAGGGCCACAAGCACCTGCCGGAAATGCGCGTGCAGAGCGGTCTGGCCGCCGCGCCGGTGTTCAGCCCCATCGTCGGCCCCTTCCTCAAGGGCCTGGCGGTGACCATTCCGCTGCATGCCAGCCAGCTGCGCCCGGGCACCACCGCTGCCGACCTGCAGGCGGCGCTGGCCCGTCACTATGACGGCGAAGCCTTCATTCGGGTGGCCCCGGTGGCCGCCGAGGAGGAGCTGGACAATGGCTTCTTCGACGTCCAGGCCAGCAACGACACCAACCGCGCCGATCTCTTCGTCTATGGCAATGCCGAGCGGATGACGCTGGTGGCGCGCCTGGACAACCTGGGCAAGGGCGCGGCAGGTGCTGCGGTCCAGTGCATGAACGTGCACCTGGGCGCCGACGAGGGTCTGGGGCTCGCCAGCGGCCGCTAGTCAGGGCGCCGGCTTTCTGCTCGGACGGGGCGAACCTTTTTCCTGGCGCCCCGTCTGAACTGCTGAACGGTTTGGATAGCCGTTCTGCTCCTTTGCTGTTTAGTGTTGGCAGATGCTGGACCCCTGCTTGGCGGTCCAGTCTTGAACTCCGGACTTCTCCCCTCCCCCGATGGAAGTCCGGAGTTTTTTTATGCCTCGGCGACGGGCTCGTCGAGGCCCAGCCAGCGGGCCAGCACACGCTGCGCGTCTTCCACGCCCTGACGCTTGGGCGCCGAGAACAGCTGGATGCTGGCGGTATCGCCCCAGCCCTGGCGTACGTCGCGCTGCACCTTGAGCAGGGCATTCTTCTGGGCGCCGAAGGCCAGCTTGTCGGCCTTGGTCAGCAGGATGTGCAGCGGCATGGAGCTGGCCTGGGCCCAGTCCAGCATCAGGCGGTCGAATTCGGTCAGCGGATGGCGGATGTCCATCATCAGCACCACGCCGCTGAGCGAATTGCGGCTGCTCAGATAGGCCTCCAGGTGCTCCTGCCAGTGCTGCTTGAGCGGAATCGGCACCTTGGCGTAGCCATAGCCGGGCAGGTCCACCAGGCGCCGCTCGTCGTCGAGGCTGAAGAAGTTGAGCAGCTGGGTCCGCCCCGGCGTCTTGGAGGTACGCGCCAGATTGGCGTGGGTCAGGGTGTTGAGCGCACTGGACTTGCCGGCGTTGGAGCGACCGGCGAAGGCCACTTCCAGGCCGCTGTCGAGCGGGCACTGATCGACCTTGGCGGCGCTGATGAGAAAAGACGCCTGCTGGCACAGACCGACGATGGGATTCTTGAAGCTGGACATGGGGGTACTCGCGAGCGCGCGGCAAAGCCAGCAGTATATCGGATGCGCCGGGCGAGAGCCGTGCCCCCGGCAACCTGAACGAAGCCTGAACATGGCCGGCCTCGGGCGCGCCGGCGACTAGGCGCGGCGATGCACCCGGCTACAATGCCCGCAATCCGTCATGCCCGGTTGGTGGGCGTGCCTTCTTCCAGGAGTAGTCCCATGCGCAACCTGCTTTTCTCCGCCGTGTTCGCCGCCGCCAGTCTGTTCGGCGCGGCCGCCCATGCCGACGACATCCAGGCCGGCAAGCAGTACACCGAACTGAGCAGTCCGGTTCCGGTGTCCGAACCCGGCAAGATCGAAGTAGTTGAGCTGTTCTGGTACGGCTGCCCGCACTGCTATGCCTTCGAGCCCACCCTCAACGCCTGGTCCAAGAAGCTGCCCGATGACGTCGCCTTCAAGCGCGTGCCGGCCATGTTCGGCGGCATCTGGAACGTCCACGGTCAGCTGTTCGTGACCCTGGAAGCCATGGGCGTGGAAGCCAAGGTGCATGACGCCGTCTTCGCCGCCATCCACAAGGAGCACAAGAAGCTGGCCACCCCCGAAGAGATGGCCGATTTCCTCGCCACCCAAGGCGTGGATCGTGACAAGTTCCTCAGCACCTACAACTCCTTCGCCGTGAAGGGTCAGGTGGAAAAGGACAAGAAACTGGCCATGGCCTACCAGATCACCGGCGTGCCGACCATGGTGGTCAACGGCAAGTACCGCTTCGACCTGGGCTCCTCGGGTGGTCCGGACGAGACCCTGAAGGTCGCCGACTTCCTGATCCAGAAAGAACGCGCCGCCAAGTAAGCGTTACCCGCCGCCGCGTCCCGCGGCGGCGGCTCCTCAGCTCGTCCCTCTCAAGCGGCCTCCGGTCGTCCTGCTCAAACTTTCCCCGAAACCGCCGATACCCTAGCCACTATCAAGTCGGCTGGCCGCCCCGTCGTGCCTGCCTGCTGGCCACCCTCAAGCCTTTGGAGCGGGCGGATGGAGCGCGCGGACGTCGAACGCTGGAAAAGCAAATACCTGGAGAGCCTCGAGAATCTCGAACGCCTGGAAAGCCGGTGGGAAAACCGCCTGGACCTGGTGCGTCGTGGCCTCGTGCGCAGCAGCCTGGCCGCCGAAGGCAACGACGCGGCGGTGGACGCCTGCCTGGTCGAACTGCGCGACATCCTCCGCCGTGACGACAGCGACGCCGACCTCGCCAAGCTGATTCCGCGCCTGGAGCGCACTGTGCTCGACTCCGAGCAGCGCCGGGAATTGCGTGCGCGCCAGGTGGCCGAGGCCTTTGCCGAACTCTGCCGGCTCTTGCAGACCCTGGAGTTGCCGCGCGACCAGCGCAAGGCGCTCAAGGGTTTCGCCAAGCGCGCCCAGGCCGCGGCCGACCAACCGGGTGAATTGCCCGCGCTGCTCGGTGAATTCAGCCGTCTGCAGCAACAGGCGCTGAGTCAGCTGCACCCCGAACAGCCCGCCCGCGCCGGTTTCCTGCAGCGCCTGCTGGGCGGTCGAGGCGAGGCGGCGGAAGAGGCGCCGGCGACCGCGTCGAGTCCGCTAGCTACAGACGCCTCGCCGGCGCCAGTAGCCTCGCCAGCGACGGAGGCGCTGGCAACGCCCGAACCGCCGCCGCTGCCGGTCGAAGGTATAGCCGCTGCGCCATCTGAAGCCCCTGTAGAGCCCCTGGCAGTCCAGGCCGATCCGGCCTATGCCCTGCCCCCGGTGCCCGAACCCGGCTACAGCGCCATTGCCCCGCACCTGGAAGCCACCCTGCTGCGGCTGCTCGACGACCTGGCGCTGCCGGACAGCCACAAGCCCCAGGCCGAGCACCTGCGCCAGCGCATCCAGGGCAGTCTGAACTGGTACGAACTGGTGCCGGTGCTCGACGATCTGTCGGTGCTGGTGCTGGCGCTCAACCATTCCGGGCAGAGCGAATTCCAGCTCTACCTGCGCCGCCTCAACGAGCGCCTCGCCGCCTTCCAGACCGGTTTGCAGGACGTCCATGTCGGGCGCCAGGACGGCCAGACCCAGGAGCGCGCCTTTGGCGACGCCCTGCGTGGCCAGGTCAATGAATTGCAGAACGAGGTGCAGGAGGCGACCGACCTGGACAGCCTCAAGCTGTCGCTCGACAGCCGCCTGGAAGGCCTGCTGACCAGCCTGGCCGACCAGCAGAGCCAGCGCGAGACCCGCGAGCAGGAAGCCAGCGAAAGACTCAGCGCTCTCACCGAGCGCGTCGCCGGCATGGAGCGCGAGGCCCAGCAGTATCGCGGCCATCTGGAAGAACAGCGGCAGAAAGCCCTCTGCGACCCCCTCACCGGGTTGCCCAATCGCGCCGCCTGGAGCGAGCGCCTGGAGCTGGAGGTGGCCCGCTGGCAGCGCCACGGCGGCGACCTGCTGCTGGCGGTGCTCGACGTCGATCTGTTCAAGCGCATCAACGATGGCTACGGCCACCTGGCCGGTGACAAGGTGCTCAAGATCATCGCCAGCGAATTGCAGCGTCGCCTGCGCAAGACCGACTTCATCGCCCGCTTCGGCGGCGAGGAATTCGTCATGCTACTGGGTGCCACGCCGGTCGCCGGCGGGGTCACCCTGATCGAGCAGCTGCGTGCCGCGGTCGCCGCCTGCCCCTTCCATTTCAAGGGCGAACGGGTGGTGATCACCCTGTCCGCTGGTCTCGCGGCCTTTGCGCCGGGCGAGGATGCCGATACCGTATTCGAGCGTGCCGACCAGGCGCTCTACCGCGCCAAGCGCGCCGGACGCGATCGCCTGGACGTGGCCTGACCCCTTCCACGTTCGCGAGGTAATCGTGCGAAAGCCCTTCAAGCTCCTCCCCTGGCTGCTCTGCGGCCTGCTCCTGGCCGGCTGTTCCAGCGGTCCGCGCATCAATGACGACTACACCGCCCGCGATCAGGACAGTCGGGTGCAGTACATCGTGCTGCACTACACTGCGGCCGATTCCAAGCAGTCGCTCAAGCTGCTGACCCAGGCCGGCGTCAGCGCCCACTACCTGATCGATACCGACGGCACCATCTATCGCCTGGTGGACGAGAATCGCCGCGCCTGGCATGCCGGCGTGAGCGAATGGGAAGGCCGCACCTGGCTCAATTCCACCTCCATCGGCATCGAGATGGTCAACCTGGGCTTTCGCGACACCCCGGCCGGACGCCAGTGGTATCCCTTCAGCGAAGCCCAGATCAAGGCGCTGATCCCGCTGCTCAAGGACATCGAACAACGCCACGGCCTGGATCGCCGCGCCATCGTTGGCCACAGCGACATCGCCCCGGGGCGCAAGCAGGATCCGGGTCCGCTGTTTCCCTGGGCGCGCCTGGCCGCCGCGGGCCTGATCAACTGGCCGGATCCGGCGGTGGTCGCCCAGCGCCAGGCCAGCCTGGGGGGCGTGCTGCCACCCCCGGCCTGGTTCCAGGATCAGCTGGCACGGATCGGCTATACGGTGCCCCGCACTGGCGTGCTCGATGCGGCCACCCGCGATGTGATCGGCGCTTTCCAGATGAAGTACCGGCCGGGCCGCTTCGACGGCCAGCCGGATCTGCAGACGGCGGCGCTGCTGCTCAGCCTGCCCAGCGGTCGCTAGGCGGCCGCAGGCGGCTTACAGCCGCACGCTGGCAAAGGTGGATTCGCCCTGGGCCTGGCTCAGGGCCGCCAGCGCGGACGAGGCCGGCATCAGCGACAATTCCTGGGACAGCGGCATTAGCGCAATGGGCTGCTGGATGGTCGGACCCTGGCGCTCGTCACGCGGCGGGATGCCGAAGTATTCGCGGTAGCACTTGGAAAAGTGCGGAGTGGAGACGAAGCCGCACACCGAGGCCACCTCGATGATCGACAGGGTGGTCTGCTTGAGCAGCTGCCGGGCGCGGATCAGCCGCAGCTTGAGGTAGTAGCGCGACGGCGAGCAGTGCAGGTACTTCTGGAACAGCCGCTCCAGCTGGCGTCGGGACACGTCCACGTAGACCGCCAGTTCGTCGAGGTCGATGGGTTCTTCGAGGTTGGCTTCCATCAGCGCCACGATTTCCTGCAGCTTGGGCTGGTTGGTGCCCAGCATGTGCTTGAGAGGGACGCGCTGGTGATCCTGCTCGTTGCGGATGCGCTCGTAGATGAACATTTCCGAGATCGCCGCCGACAGCTCGCGGCCATGCTCGCGACCGATCAGGTGCAGCATCATGTCCATCGGCGCGGTGCCGCCCGAGGCGGTGCAGCGATTGCGGTCGATGGTGAACAGGCGGGTGCTGAGCACCACGCGCGGATAGGCTTCCTGCAGGGCCGCCAGGGTTTCCCAGTGCACGCTGCAGTCGTAGCCGTCGAGCAGGCCGGCCCGGGCCAGGGCCCAGCTGCCGGTACAGACCGCGCCCAGCTTGCGGCCCTGGCGCGCTTGGCTCTGCAGCCAGGTGCAATGTTCGCGCGACACGCTACGCTGGATGCCCACGCCGCCGCAGACGATCACCATGTCCATCACCGGGGCGGCGCTCACGGCGCTGTCCGGGGTGATCTGCAGGCCATCGCTCGCCCGCACCGGTCGGCCGTCCAGGCTCAGGGTGCACCAGCGATAGAGTTCCCGTCCCGACAGCTGGTTGGCCATGCGCAGCGGCTCCACCACCGACGCCAGGGAAATGAGTGTGAAGTTGTCCAGCAGCAGAAAGCCGATGGACTGGATCGCACGGGCCTGTGACGAGGTGGGAATGGGCGACATGGTTTGAATCTCCTTCACGCAGGCTGGGGCCCTTGGCTGGGCTCTAATGAGGTGCGGCGGACAACGTTGGGCGAAAGATGTGTCGCGGACGCATAAGTCATGTCGCAATTCCCATGCCGAAACTGGGTGAACCCCTGTCCAGGCAAGCTGTCTGGCACGAACAACCCATTCAGCAGCGCTCAATGACGTTGATTAGCTAGGGTTTTTATTTGCGACCTTTCTGATCCGAGACCGACCCTTTGCCGATGGCACTTCGCCAGATAAACGCCATCGGTAACACCGGGACGTAACCGACGCGCGCCAAAATGTGGCATGGCGACTCAACGGGCACGGTTGTAGGTCAGGCCCTACGACCGTCCGTCGCCCTTCTGGCCACTTATGGCGAAAAGCCACCAGGCCCCGGGTCAGACGGACCGGTACGTGCAGCGGCCAGCGGCCCTTCCCCTCGCGACCCCTAGAGTTCAGGATGAAAATCTCCCCAGCGCTGTGGTTGTCCGGTCTGTTGCTGAGCGCTGCCGTACAGGCAGGCGAAGCCGAGAATTGTCAGCAAGTACGCCTGGCCGATGTCGGCTGGTCGGATCTCAATATCACCAACGCCACGGCCCGCTATCTGCTCAGCGCCCTCGGCTACGAGACCGAGGTGCTGCGCCTGTCCCTGCCGCAGACCTACGACGCCCTGGCCGCGGGCGAAGCCGATGTCTTTCTCGGCAACTGGATGCCGGCGCAGGCCAAGCTCAGTCAGCCGCGGGTTGATGCGGGTGCGGTCGAACGCCTGCACGCCAACCTGGAAGGGGCCCGCTACACCCTGGCGGTCCCCCAGTACGTCTATGACGCCGGGGTGAAGAACTTCGCCGATATCGCCCGCTTCGCCGAGCGCTTCGATCACACCCTCTACGGCATCGAGCCCGGCAACGACGGCAATGCCCTAGTGAAGAAGATGATCGCCAGCAACGCCTTCGGCCTGGGCGACTTCAAGCTCGATGAATCCAGCGAGCAGGGCATGCTCACCCAGGTGCGGATGAAGGAACTGCTGGACCACCAGTGGATCGTCTTTCTCGGCTGGGAACCCCATCCGATGAACGTCCGGCACAAGCTGGCCTACCTCGACGGTGGCGACGAGTATTTCGGGCCGAACCAGGGCGGGGCGACGGTCTACACGGTGGTGCGCAAGGGCTATGCCCAGCAGTGCCCCAACGTGGCCCGGCTGCTGGGCAACCTGGTGTTTTCCCTGGACATGGAAAACCAGCTGATGGATCGGGTGCTCAACGAAAAGGACAATCCGCGCCGCGCCGTGCGCAACTGGCTCAAGCACAATCCCGAACGCCTCGACGCCTGGCTCAAGGGCGTCGCCACCCGCAGCGGCGCGCCGGGTAACGTGGCGGTGAAGGCCAGTCTGGCCAACTGATCCAAGGCCGCTCCGGCCGACGCCAACGCCTCTGGCCAGCGTTCCGCTACGGCGATGGACGCTGCTGCCCGCCTCTCTCGCTCTGCCGCAACGCTCCGGGCGCGGACGTGCCCTGGGGCTCACGCTGGATACGACATCTCCGCTTCTGGTTACGACGCCGCGTACACTGGTAGCGACGCAGGCGGTAGGCGAGCCTGGGGGGATGGGTTACAGATAAATACACGTGGGGCGCACCGAAAGGTACCCCGCCAAACGCAAGGAGATGTGTCCATGAAAGGTTGTTCCCGTTGGCTCTTGAGTGCTGCCCTGCTGGCGCCACTCGCTGTTCAGGCAGCCGAGCCGGCTTCCTGTGCCAAGGTGCGCTTTGCCGATGTCGGCTGGACCGACATCACCGTGACCACGGCCGTGACCAGCGAGGTGCTGCACGCCCTCGGCTACCAGACCACGACCAACATGATCTCCGTACCGGTCACCTACAAGTCCTTGCAGAACAAGGACATCGACGTCTTCCTCGGCAACTGGATGCCGAGCATGGCGGCGGACATCAAGCCCTATGCCGACAACGGCAGTGTCGAGACCGTACGCGCCAACCTGGAGGGCGCCAAGTACACCCTGGCCGTGCCCCAGTACGTCTACGACGCCGGGGTGAAGAGCTTCGCCGACATCGCCAAGAACGCCGACAAGTTTGACGGCAAGATCTACGGCATCGAGCCGGGCAACGACGGCAATCGCCTGATCCAGGGCATGATCGACAAGAACACCTTCGACCTGGGCAAGTTCAAGCTGGTGGAATCCAGCGAGGCGGGGATGCTGTCGCAGATCCAGCGCGCCGAGCGCCGCCAGCAGTGGGTGGTCTTCCTCGGCTGGGAACCCCATCCGATGAACACCCGCTTCAAGATGGCCTATCTCGAAGGCGGCGACGACGTCTTCGGTCCCAACTTCGGCGGCGCCACCATCTACACCAACGTCCGCAAGGGCTACGTCCAGGAATGCCCCAACGTGGGCAAGCTGCTGACCAACCTGTCCTTTACCCTGGACATGGAAAACCAGCTGATGGACAAGGTCCTCAACGAAAAACAAGCCGCGAGCGCCGCCGCCAAGGCCTGGCTCAAGGCCCATCCGCAGGTGCTCGACCAATGGCTGGCCGGCGTGACCACCCGCGATGGCAAGCCTGCGCTGGAAGCGGCCAAGGCCACCCTGGCCCCTTGATAGAACAATAACATTCGACTGTCCCGCGCCAGTTCGGGCGGGTACTGCCACAGCCGAAGCACGAATCCGCGGTTCTCGTGCTTCGACCTGTCCACTCCTACCTGACGGGCACCGTTATGTTACTTACCGACCACAAGCTCCCTCTCGGTCAGCAGATCGCCGACTTCATCGACTGGCTGACGCTGCATGGCGCCAGCGTCTTCGACAAGATCTCCGATGTGCTGTCCGGCCTCATCCACGGCCTCACCGCCGGCCTGATGTGGTTCAACCCGCTGGCCTTCATTGCCCTGGTCGCGGTAGGGGTCTATCTGCTGCAACGCAGCATCGGCCTGGTGATCTTCGCCCTCGTCTCCCTGCTGCTGATCCTCAACCTGGGGTACTGGCAGGAAACCATGGAAACCCTGGCCCAGGTGGTCTTCGCCACCCTGGTGTGCATCGCCGTCGGCGTACCGCTGGGCATCGTCGCCGCGCACAAGCCCTGGTTCTACACCGGCCTGCGCCCGGTCCTGGACCTGATGCAGACGGTCCCCACCTTCGTCTATCTGATTCCGACCCTGACCCTGTTCGGCCTGGGCGTGGTGCCCGGGCTGATTTCCACGGTGGTGTTCGCCGTAGCCGCGCCGATCCGCCTGACCTGCCTGGGCATCCAGGACGTTCCCGCCGAGCTGATGGACGCTGGCAAGGCCTTCGGTTGTTCGCGCTGGCAGCTGCTGACCCGCATCGAGCTGCCCCACGCCATGCCCAGCATCGGCGCCGGCATCACCCAGTGCATCATGCTGTCGCTGTCCATGGTGGTGATCGCCGCCCTGGTGGGTGCCGACGGCCTCGGCAAGCTGGTGGTGAACGCCCTCAACACCGCGGACATCGCCCTGGGCTTCGAAGCCGGCCTGTCCATCGTCCTGATCGCCATCCTGCTCGACCGGGTGTGCAAGCAACCCGCCCCTCGCGAGGTTAAGTAAATCATGACCGCCATACGTTTCGAACATGTCGATGTCATCTTCGGCAAGCAGAACAAGCGCGCCTTGGAGCTGCTCGACCAGGGCAAGGGTCGCAGCGAGATCCTCCAGGAGACCGGCCAGGTGCTGGGTGTCGAAGACGCCTGCCTGGAGGTCCAGAAGGGTGAGATCTGCGTGCTGATGGGCCTGTCCGGCTCGGGCAAGTCCAGCCTGCTGCGCTGCATCAACGGCCTCAACACCGTGAGTCGCGGCAAGCTGCTGATCGAGCACAAGGGCAGCGAGGTGGATATCGCCAACTGCTCGCCCGCGGTGCTCAAGGACATGCGCACCACCCGCATCGCCATGGTGTTCCAGAAGTTCGCCCTGATGCCCTGGCTGACCGTGGCCGAGAACGTCGGCTTCGGTCTGGAGATGCAGGGCCGCTCGGCCGCCGAGCGCAAGAAGCTGGTCGAGGAGAAGCTGGAGCTGGTCGGCCTGACCCAATGGCGCAACAAGAAGCCCGACTCCCTGTCCGGTGGCATGCAGCAGCGCGTCGGCCTGGCCCGCGCCCTGGCCATGGACGCCGACATCCTGCTGATGGACGAGCCCTTCTCCGCTCTCGATCCGCTGATCCGCCAGCAGCTGCAGGACGAATTGCTGCAACTGCAGGCCAAGGTCAACAAGACCATCGTCTTCGTCAGCCACGACCTCGACGAAGCCCTCAAGATCGGCACCAACATCGCCATCATGAAGGACGGCCGCATCATCCAGCACGGTCGTCCCGAGGACATCGTGCTCAATCCGGCGGACGAATACGTGCGCACCTTCGTCGCCCACACCAATCCGCTCAACGTGCTCAGCGGCTACAGCCTGATGCGCGGCCTGGACAAGTGCGGCCGCGAGGGCAACGAGATCTGCCTGGAGCGCAGCCACGACATCTGGCTGGCGCTGGACAACCAGACGGTCAAGGCGCTGCGCCGCGGCGGCGAGAGCCTGGCCCTGCAACGCTGGACCCCGGGCATGCCGATCAACAGCCTGCAACGCCAGCCGACCCTGGCACCGGCCGATATCCGTATGCGCGACGCCCTGGAGATCCGCTACCACACCGGGCACAAGCTGGTGCTGGAGACCGATGGCCGCGCCGTGGGCATCCTTGGTGACAAGGAGCTCTACCACGCCCTGCTGGGCAAGAACCTGGAAAAGGCCGGCGAAGACGTCGCCCCGCCCGCGGTCCGCTCCACCCTGTCCCAGGCGGGCTGACCGCCCGCCCCGCCACCCGCCTCTCCGCTGCAGAGGCGGGTGCGCCCCTCTCCTGCTCCATCGCCGGCAGAGCCAGCAGGCTCGCCTGACCGGCTCCCGCCTCCCGTGCCCCTGAGCTACGCCTTTGACCCTGGCCAACAGACGCGCAGACGCCTTCCCCGGCAACGCCTGACGGTGCCGCCGAGCGACCAGGAGATGATCGAGGTAATACAAGGCAGGCGGGCTGCGAGCGCCTCGGCGCTCTCGCAGCCTGCCTGGAGAAGTAGTGGAAAACCCTAGAGCACCACCGTCCGCCCGGCGTTGAGGAAAACGCGGCGTTCCAGGTGATAGCCCACCGCCCGAGCCAGGGTCAGGCACTCGATGTCGCGGCCGCGGGCCACTAGGTCCTCGGCGTAGTGGGCATGGTCCACCGACTCGACGCCCTGGGCGATGATGGGGCCTTCGTCCAGGTCGTTGTTGATGTAGTGCGCCGTGGCGCCCACCAGCTTGACGCCCTTGGCATAGGCCTGGTGATAGGGCCGCGCGCCCTTGAAGCCGGGCAGCAGCGAGTGGTGAATGTTGATCGCCCAGCCGTCGAGGCGACGGCACAGCTCGGGCGACAGCACCTGCATGTAGCGCGCGAGGATCACCAGCTCGGCACCGGTCTCCTGCAGCACCTGCCAGACCCTGGCCTCCTGGGCCGGCTTGTCCTGGGGATCCAGAGGGAAATGGTGATAGGGAATGCCGTGCCAGGCCGCCAGGGGCTCCAGATCCGGGTGGTTGGAGATCACCGCCACCACGTCCATGGGCAACTGGCCGATGCGCTGGCGATAGAGCAGGTCGTTGAGGCAGTGGTCGGCCTTGGAGACCATGATGGCGACCTTGGCACGATAGCCGGGTGGGGTCAGTTCGAAGGTCATGTCGAAGGGCGTGAAGCGCAGGTCCAGACCGACGCGGAACAGGCCTTCGTTGAAGTCGCTGGGTACCTGGAATTCCACCCGGATGAAGAAGCGCTGGGCTTCACGGTCGTCGAAGCTGTGGTGCTGGGTGACATAGCAGCCCTGCTCGAACAGATAGCGCGTGACCACGTCCACGGTGCCGAGGCGACTCGGGCTCTGGGCGGTGAGAATCCAGGTATCGGGCGTGCGGCTCATGATGAATTCCTTTGCATGGAGATTAAGCCAGAATCACAAAACCCGACCTGCGCCTCACGCAGGTCGGGTTCGAGAGAACGACTGGACGCAGCGACCGATCAGGCCTCGATGCGCAGTCCGTACTCGGCGCTCGCGTCCTGCAGCCACAGCCAGACGTAGTCGGCGAAGCTGCGTCGCACCACCAGCTCCCAGGTGTCTTCCGCGGTATGGCGGATCATCAGCTGGGACTTGGCGAACACCGTCCCCACCGCCTTGCCCACCGGGAAGTTGCTCGGATGGACGTCGTAGGAGGTGGACTTCATCAGCACTTCACGCACCTTGGGGCCCTTGAGCTCGACCAGGGTCTGGCCACCGCCGACGTTGACGATGGCGACATGGCGCTCGCCCAGGGCCTGGCGCAGGGCCTGCTCGGTAGCGAACTCGCTGCCACCGGGCACAACCAGCAGCCACTCGTCCGGGCCGAGCCACTGCAGCGAGCTCTCGCCCTTCTGGGTGATTGCCAGCGGACCGGGCACTTCCAGGCCGACCACACTCTGCACCGCGCCAGTGAAGCCTTCGTCATGGGCGTCGCCACGGAGGACCAGATGCCCCAGCAGGGCCCGCTCGCGCAGGGTCACCCCGGCGGTGGCCGGGCCGCGGCCGGCGAGCTTGTTCAGCTCGGCGTGGAACAGCGGGGATTCGGCGCGCGCCGTGGCGGAGTATTGGTCGTAGACATTGATGTTGTTCATGGGGCGCTATCCTCGTTAGGCGACGTTCTGCCGCTCACCCTTGGGGTCGTAGAACACCGGCGAGACGATCTCGGCAGCGATGTAGCGGCCATCGGCCAGCGGGGCGTAGACGGTCTGGCCCATGCGGCCCAGGCCACCCTTGACCATGGCCATGGCGAAGCCGTAGCCCAGGGTCGCGCTGTGGTAGCTGGAGGTCACGTGACCGACCATGTCCATGGGGATCGGCTGGTTGCGCTCGAACACCAGTTGCGCCCCTTCCGGCAGGACGTCGCGGGCATCCAGGGGCTTGAGGCCGACCAGCTGCTTGCGATTCTCGCGGACGCAATCCTGGCGATGCATGCCGCGCTTGCCGATGAAGGAGAAGCTCTTGTTCAGGCTCACCGCCCAGCCCATGCCCAGGTCCTGGGGCGTGACCGAACCATCGGTGTCCTGCCCGATGATGATGAAGCCCTTCTCCGCCCGCAGCACGTGCATGGTCTCGGTGCCATAGGGGGTGAGGTCGAATTCCTTGCCCGCCGCGACCACCTGCTCCAGCACGCCCATGGCGTAGTTGGCCGGTACGTTGATCTCGTAGGAGAGTTCGCCGGTGAAGGAGATGCGGAACACCCGCGCCGGTACCCCGCCCACCTGGCCTTCCTTCCAGGCCATGAAGGGGAAGGCGGCGTTGTCCAGATCGATGTCGGTCAGCTTGGCCAGCAACTTGCGGCTGTTGGGACCGGACAGGGTCAGGGTCGCCCAGTGGTCGGTGACCGAGGTGAAGTACACCTCCAGCTCCGGCCATTCGGTCTGGTGGTACAGCTCCAGCCATTCGAAGACGCGCGCGGCGCCGCCGGTGGTGGTGGTCATCAGGAAGTGGTTGTCGGCGAGACAGGCGGTGACGCCATCGTCGAAGACCATACCGTCTTCCTTGCACATCAGGCCGTAGCGCGCCTTGCCGATGTCCAGCTTGGTCCAGGCGTTGGTGTAGACGCGGTTGAGGAACTCCCGCGCATCCTTGCCCTGGATGTCGATCTTGCCCAGGGTCGAGGCGTCGAGCAGGCCGACGCTGCGGCGCACGGCCAGGCACTCGCGATTGACCGCGGCGTGCAGGTCCTCGCCCGCCTTGGGGAAGTACCAGGGACGCTTCCACTG
Source organism: Pseudomonas oryzihabitans NBRC 102199 (assembly GCF_000730625.1). GTDB lineage: Bacteria > Pseudomonadota > Gammaproteobacteria > Pseudomonadales > Pseudomonadaceae > Chryseomonas > Chryseomonas oryzihabitans. The sequence continues at coordinate 214,263 of NZ_BBIT01000005.1, forward strand.
GCCGACGTCCTCGAACAGGGCGCCCTGCTTGAGGTGCCAGGCGTGCAGCGCGGTGTAGCGCTTGGGCTCGAACAGGGCACCGCAATGGCGACCAGCGATGGCGCCAAAGGTCACCGGTGTGTAGTTCGGGCGGAACATGGTGGTGCCGACTTCCGGGATGGCCTTGCTCTGCACCCGGGCGGCGATGGCCAGGCCATTGATGTTGCCCAGCTTGCCCTGGTCGGTGCCAAAGCCCATGGCGGTGTAGCGCTTGACGTGCTCGATGGACTCGAAGCCCTCGCGGCAGGCCAGCTCGATGCCGGCGGCGGTCACGTCGTTCTGCAGGTCGACGAATTGCTTGGGGGCACGCGACGACGGCTTGTCGTGGGGCACCTGGAACAGCGCCAGACTCGGCTCTTCCTGACGGAATTCAGCCTGGGGCAGCTCGCCGCTGACCACCTTGGCACCGGCTTCGGCCGCGGCGGTGGCGCCGGCCTCGAAACCGTCGGCCAGGACATCGCCCAGGGCGAAGACGCCATTCACGCCACCGGCGCAGAGGCGCTTCTGCGGCGCCGGACCGGGCACGAAGGCCTGGATGTCATCGCGCCACAGCGGACGACCGCCCAGGTGCGAGGCCAGGTGGACCACCGGGCTGTAGCCGCCGGAGGTGGCGATGAGGTCGCAATCGAGCCACTCGCCGCCACCCAGGGTACGGAAGGCGGTCAGATCGATGGTGGCGATCTTGGCGCCGGTCACCCGGGTATTGCCGCGGGCTTCGCTGACGGCGGTACCGCCCATGACGCGCACGCCACGCTTGCGCACTTCCTCGACCCAGGCGCCGCGGGGATTGGGGCGCGCATCGGCGACTGCCACTACCTGGCGACCGGCTTCGAGCCAGTCCAGGGCCACGCGGTAGGCGTAATCGTTGTTGGTGGACAGCACCAGGCGCTGACCCGGGGCCACCGCATAGCGACGGATGTAGGTGGACACGGCGCCGGCCACCATGTTGCCCGGCAGGTCGTTGTTGGCGTACACCAGCGGCCGCTCGTGGGCGCCGGTGGCCAGCACCACGCGGGTGGCGCGGACGCGGTGCAGGCGCTGACGCACCTGGCCATGGGGCGCGCGATCACCCAGGTGATCGGTGAGTCGCTCGTGGATGGTGAGGAAGTTGTGGTCGTGGTAGCCGTTGACCGTGGCGCGCGGCAGCAGCACCACGTTGTCCAGGCCCTGCAGCTCGGCCACGGCCTTGGCGGCCCAGTCGGCGGCCGGGGCGCCGTCGAGCCGCTCGCGGCTGTCCAGCAGGCTGCCACCGAATTCTTCCTGTTCGTCGGCCAGGATCACCCGGGCGCCGCTGCGACCGGCGGCCAGGGCGGCGGCCAGACCGGCGGCGCCACCACCCACCACCAGCACGTCGCAGTGCTGGTTGAAGTTGTCGTAGGTATCCGGATCGACCTGGGTCGGCGCCCGGCCGAGGCCGGCGGCCTTGCGGATGTACTTCTCGTAGGTCATCCACAGGTTCTGCGGATACATGAAGGTCTTGTAGTAGAACCCGGGCGGCATCATCTTGCCGCCGACCTTGCCGAGGATGCCCATGAGGTCGTTGTTGACGCTCGGCCAGCCGTTGGTGCTGGCGGAGACCAGGCCCTGGTACAGCGCCTGCTGGGTGGCCCGCACGTTGGGCACCTGGGTGGCCTCGGTGGCGCCGATCTGCATGATGGCGTTGGGTTCTTCGGCACCGGCGGCGACGATGCCGCGCGGCCGGGAGTACTTGAAGCTGCGGCCGATCACGTCGACGCCGTTGGCCAGCAGGGCCGAGGCCAGGGTGTCACCCTTGAAGCCCTGGTAGGTCTGACCGTTGAAGGTGAAGGTGATGGCCTGGCTGCGGTCCAGGCGACCGCCCTGGGTGAGTCGATGGACCTGGCTCATGTGCGCTCTCCTCGCTCGGCGGTGAAGCGGGGTTGCTCGCCGATCGGATAGGTTTCGAGAATTTCGTAGGTCTCGGTGTTACGGGTCGCGTTGAAGTACTGGCGGCAGCCCGAAGCGTGGACCCACAGCTCGTGACGCAGGCCGCGCGGGTTGTCGCGGAAGAACATGTAATCGCCCCACTCCGCGTCGCTGCAGGCCTCGGGATCCAGCGGACGCGGGATGTGCGCCTCGCCGGCGGCGTGGAATTCTTCTTCGGAGCGCAGTTCCCCGCAGTGGGGACAATGGATGTACAACATGCTCGGGCTCCTTAGTGCGCGACGGCCGCTGCGCCGTGTTCGTCGATCAGCGCGCCGGTGTGGAAACGGTCGATGGAGAAGGGCTTGGCCAGCGGATGCATCTCGCCGGAGGCCAGGGACGCCGCGAAAACGTTGCCCGAGCCGGGGGTGGCCTTGAAGCCGCCGGTACCCCAGCCGCAGTTGAAGAACAGATTTTCCACCGGGGTCTTGGAAATGATCGGGCAGGCGTCGGGCGAGGTGTCGACGATGCCGCCCCACTGGCGGTTCATGCGCACCCGCGAGAGGATCGGGAACATCTCGACGATGGCCTGCAGGGTGTGCTCGATCACCGGGTAGGAGCCGCGCTGGCCGTAGCCGACCCAGCTGTCGATACCGGCGCCGATCACCAGGTCGCCCTTGTCGGACTGGCTGATGTAGCCGTGCACCGCGTTGGACATGATGACGCTGTCGATGATGGGCTTGATCGGCTCGGACACCAGCGCCTGCAGCGGGTGGGATTCCAGCGGCAGGCGGAAGCCGGCCAGCTTGGCCATGTGCCCGGAATTGCCGGCGGTGACCACGCCGACGCGGCGGGCGCCAATGAAGCCACGGTTGGTTTCCACGCCAATCACCTTGCCGTCCTGCTTGCGGAAGCCGGTGACCTCGGTCTGCTGAATCAGGTCCACGCCCAGGGCGTCGGCGGCGCGGGCGAAGCCCCAGGCCACGGCATCGTGACGGGCCACGCCGCCGCGGCGCTGCACGGTGGCACCGAAGATCGGGTAGCGGGTGTTCTTGCTGCAGTCGAGGTAGGGGATCTCTTCGGCCACCTGGCGGGTGTCGAGCAGTTCGCCATCCACGCCGTTCAAGCGGTTGGCGCTGACCCGGCGCTCGGAATCGCGCATGTCCTGCAGGGTGTGACAGAGGTTGTAGACGCCGCGCTGGGAGAACATGACGTTGTAGTTGAGGTCCTGGGACAGGCCTTCCCACAGCTTCATGGCGTGCTCATAGAGGTGCGCCGATTCGTCCCACAGGTAGTTGGAGCGGACGATGGTGGTGTTGCGCGCGGTGTTGCCGCCGCCCAGCCAGCCTTTCTCGATCACCGCGACGTTCTTCACGCCGAATTGCTTGGCGAGATAGTAGGCGGTGGCCAGGCCGTGACCGCCACCGCCGACGATGACCACGTCGTACACCGGCTTGGGCGTCGGGGTGCGCCACATCCGCTGCCAGTTCTCGTGATGGCTCAGGGAGTGCTTGAAGAGGCCGAAGCCGGAATAGCGTTGCATCTGGAGACTCCTGCAGACGACGCCCCTTTCCGCAAAGGGGGAAAGGGGTTGGATAAGGGTTGCGTCAGGCGCGTGGCGACTAGCGGTAAACCGGGTAGTCGCGGCACAGCGCGGCCACCTGGCGCGCCACCTGGGCTTCCACATCGGCATCGCCGAGGTGGTCGAGGATGTCGCAGATCCAGCCGGCGACGCGTTCGCTTTCGCTGACGCCCAGGCCACGGGTGGTCAGGGCCGGAGTGCCGATGCGCAGACCCGAGGTCACGAAGGGCGACTGGGGATCGTTGGGCACGGCGTTCTTGTTCACGGTGATGCAGGCGCGCCCCAGGGCGGCGTCCGCGTCCTTGCCGGTGATGCCCTGCTTGATCAGGCTGACCAGAAACAGGTGGTTGTCGGTGCCACCGGAGACCACGTCGAAGCCGCGGGCCTTGAACACGCCGGCCATGGCCTGGGCGTTCCTGATCACCTGCTGCTGATAGGTCTTGAAGCCCGGCTCGAGGGCTTCCTTGAAGCACACCGCCTTGCCGGCGATGACGTGCATCAGCGGACCACCCTGGGCACCCGGGAATACCGCGGCATTGAGCTTCTTCTCGATGTCGGCGTTGGCCTTGCACAGGATCAGGCCGCCACGGGGGCCGCGCAGGGTCTTGTGGGTGGTGGTGGTCACCACGTCGGCGAAGGGCACCGGGTTCGGGTAGACCCCGGCGGCGACCAGACCGGCCACATGGGCCATGTCGACGAACAGCAGGGCACCTACGCTGTCGGCGATGTCGCGGAAGCGCTGGAAGTCCAGGGTCTTGGAGTAGGCGGAGAAACCCGCCACGATCATCTTGGGCTTGTGCTCTTCGGCCAGACGCTGGATCTCGTCGTAGTCGATCAGCCCGGTGTCGGTGTCGATGCCGTACTGGACGGCGTTGTAGAGCTTGCCGGAGGAGCTGACCTTGGCGCCGTGGGTCAGGTGACCGCCGTGGGCCAGGCTCATGCCCAGGATGGTGTCGCCAGGCTGCACAAGCGCCAGGTACACGGCCGAGTTGGCCTGGGAGCCGGAGTGCGGCTGGACGTTGGCGTAGTCGGCGCCGAACAACTGCTTGGCGCGCTCGATGGCCAGCTGCTCGACCTTGTCGACATGCTCGCAGCCACCGTAGTAGCGCTTGCCCGGATAGCCTTCGGCGTACTTGTTGGTCAGCACGCTGCCCTGGGCTTCCATGACGCGCTGGCTGGTGTAGTTTTCGGACGCGATCAGTTCCAGGTGATGCTCCTGGCGCCGCGCTTCCTCGCCCATGGCGGCGAACAACGCATCATCGTAGCCCTGGATTTGGTCCTGCTTGCTGAACATCGCGGCGCTCCTAAAGTCTGTGGCGGTGAAAACCACCCCCCTTGGCCGCGATGGTAGGCCCGGCCCCAGACCCCAAGATGCCTGTTTACGCCCCGGGCCGGCGCGTTTGCGACAGCCACTCAACGGCCGAGTTCTGCCGTTCGCCGGGTGCCATCAAGTCGCCCCGATCCGCGCCGATAGGCTGACTACCTCTCCCCCGGCCAGCGAGTTCTGCCATGTTCAATGCGCACCACAAGAAGACCATCGCTCGGCTGGAGGCCGAGTTGCACGCCAACCAGGGCCTGACCCAGGCGCTGGAGCGGTCCATGGCGGTGATCGAGTTCGATCCCGACGGTACCGTCCTGCGTGCCAACGACAACTTTCTCCGCCTGACCGGCTATCGTGCCGACACCCTGGTCGGTCAGCACCATCGCCGGCTCTGTCCGGCCAACGTGGTGCAGGGTCGCGACTATGGCGATTTCTGGGCCCGCCTCAAGCGCGGCGATTTCGTTTCCGGCACTTTCCACCGCCTGGACGCCCAGGGCCGTACCCTCTGGCTGGAAGCCAGCTACAACCCGGTGCCCGACAGCAGCGGCAGGATCGCCAAGGTGGTGAAGTACGCCCTCGACGTCACCGCCCAGGTCGAGCGCGACAGCGAAGCCCAGAGCAACCTCAAGGCCTTGGACCGCGCCCTTGCGCGCATCGAATTCGACCTGGACGGGCGCATCCTCACGGCCAACGACAATTTCCTGGCCACCCTGGGCTACAGCCTAAAGGAGATCCAGGGCCAGCAGCATCGCCTGTTCTGCGAGCCGGCCCTGGTCAATAGCAGTGAATACGCCGACTTCTGGCGCCGCCTCAATGCCGGCGAGTTCTTTCGCGGCCAGTTCAAGCGGCTGGGTAAGCACGGCCGGGTGGTCTGGCTGGAGGCGAGCTACAACCCGGTGTACGACGCCACCGGTCGGCTATACAAGGTGGTCAAGTACGCCAGCGACATAAGCGAGCGGGTGGAAAAGCACGAAAGCGACAGCCGCAGCGCCTCGCGGGCCTATCACATCTCCGCCGAGACCGAGAAGGTCGCCGAGCACGGCACCCGGATCATCCAGGCGGCCGCCGGCGAGATGCGCGAGATCGCCCACAACGTCAGCGCCTCCGCCGAGGTGATCGGCCAGCTGGGACAGCGCTCCGAGCAGATCACCGCCATCGTCAACACCATCCGCGGCATCGCCGACCAGACCAACCTGCTGGCGCTCAACGCCGCCATCGAGGCCGCGCGCGCCGGTGACCAGGGGCGTGGCTTCGCCGTGGTCGCCGACGAGGTCCGCCAGCTGGCGGGACGTACCAGCAGCGCCACGGCGGAAATCGCCGAGATGATCGGGCGGATCCTGAGCGAGACCCAGCAGGCGGTCGCCAGCATGGAAAGCACCCAGGGTCGAGCGGTCAAGGGCGTCGAGCTGGCCGACCAGGCCGGTGCGGTGATCGTGCAGATCCGCGATGGGGCCAGCGACGCCGTGGAAGCCGTGAGCATGTTCGCCAGCAAGCTGGACGAATCCGAGGTGATTCCCAAGGGCGCGCGCAACTGGGTGGGGCATTGAGGCCGCGGCCTTGATTGGGATCAAGCGTCCCTGACAGCCAGGGTCTAGCATGAAGGCATACCCCTCTCGTGGAGATGCCCCATGCACAATGTCCTGGTCGCCTACGACGGTTCCCCCAGCGCCGACAACGCCCTGCGCTACATCCTCGACCTGGTGAAGGCCGGGCTGTCGCTGGAGCTGCACCTGCTCAACGTCCAGAACGAGCCGGAGATCTACGGCGCGCCCTTCGACGACCGCATCCTGCGCGAATGGCGCGGCAGCCTGCAGGACAAGGCCGAAGACATCCTCGTCCGGGCGCGCCCGGCCCTGCTCGAAGCCGGTATCGAGGCCCAGACCCACGTGGGCTTCGGCGGCATCGCCGAGACCATCGGCGAGACGGCGCGGCGCCTGCAGGTGGACACCGTGGTCATGGGCACCCGCGGCCTGGGCTCGCTCAGCGGCCTGCTGCTCGGCTCGGTGGCCCATCGCGTGGTCCATCAGGTGCCCTTGCCGGTGATCCTGGTGAAATAGTCGCCCAACAAAAAACCAGCCCTCGGGCTGGTTTTTTCGTTCTGGAGCAGCGTCTGGATCAGATGCTCAGGGTCCAGTCGTAGTCGACGATCAGCGGCGCGTGCTCGGAGAAGCGCGGCTGCCGTGGCAGGCGCGCCGAGCGGACGAAGCGGCGCAGACCCGGGGTCAGGATGTTGTAGTCGAAGCGCCAGCCCAGGTTGAGGTGCTCGGCCTGGTCGCTGTCCGGCCACCAGCTGAACTGGTCGCCTTCGCGGCTCACTTCGCGCAGGGCATCCACATAGCCCATGTTGCCGATCACCTCGTCCATCCAGGCCCGCTCGGGCGCCAGGAAACCGGGGATCTGCTGGCAGTCGCGCCAGTTCTTCACGTCCTGCTTCTGGTGAGCCACGTACAGCGAGCCGCAATAGATGTACTCGCGACGCTTGCGGCGCTGCTTGTTCAGGTAGTGGGTGAAGTCGTCCATGAACTTGAATTTCATGTTCAGGTCTTCGTCACCGCGCTTACCCGAGGGCAGCAGCAGGCTGGCGATGCTGACCTTGTCGAAGTCCGCCTGCAGGTAGCGACCGAAGCGATCGCAGGACTCGAAGCCCAGGCCGCTGATCACCGCCTTCGGCTGGACCCGCGTATAGAGTGCCACCCCGCCCTGGGACGGCACTTCGGCGTCGCAGGCATAGAGGATGTAACCCTCCAGCGCATAGGCCGGATCGTCCATGTCGTAAGAAGAGGCGCGCGTATCCTGCAAGCAGATCACGTCGGCATTCTGCGCCTTAAGCCAGGGCAACAGGCCCCGCTCCACAGCGTCCTGAATACCATTGACGTTCAAGCTGATGATCCGCATAAATGGCCCCCAAAAAATCGTGGATGTATGATACCCGAGCTAAACCGGTTTAGCTAAATACAAGCCGCGCAAGGACTTATATGCAGGCGTATCAGCGTAATTTCATTCGTTTCGCCATCGAGCGCGGAGTTCTGCGCTTTGGTGAATTCACCCTGAAATCGGGTCGTATCAGCCCCTATTTCTTCAACGCCGGCCTGTTCCACAGCGGTGCGGCCCTGGCCCAGCTCGGCCGTTGCTATGCCGATGCGCTGGTGCAGACCAACCTGCCCTTCGACGTGCTCTTCGGCCCGGCCTACAAGGGCATCCCCCTGGCCGCGGCCACGGCGGTGGCCCTGGTCGATCACCACGGCCGCGACGTGCCCTGGTGCTTCAACCGCAAGGAAGCCAAGGACCACGGCGAAGGCGGCCTGCTGGTGGGCGCGCCCCTGACCGGTCGGGCGCTGATCATCGATGACGTCATCACCGCCGGCACCGCCATCCGCGAGGTCATGCAGATCATCGAAGGCCAGGGCGCCAGTGCGGCCGGGGTGCTCATCGCCCTGAACCGCCAGGAGCGTGGCCGCGGCGAATTGTCGGCCATCCAGGAAGTCGAGCGCGACTACGGCATTCCGGTGCTCAGCATCGTGGCGCTGGATCAGGTGCTCGAATACCTGGCCGAGGACGCCGAGCTCAAGCGTCACCTCCCCGCCGTCCAGGACTATCGCGCTCAATACGGCATCTAGCCCCAGGAGAGACAGCCATGGTCGTACGTCGCGCCGCTGCCAGCCTGTTGCTCATCGCCCTGCCCCTGGCCGGCCAGGCGGCCGAGCTGTACCGCTATCTGGACCGCAACGGCACCCTGGTCATCGACCGCCAGGGCGTGCCGCCGGAATACGCTGGCAAGGGCTATGACGTGCTCAACGAGCAGGGCCGGGTGATCCGCAAGGTCGCCCCAGCCCTGCCCGCCGCCGAACTCGACCGCCAGGCGCGCGAGCGCCAGCAGGCGGTCGTCGATGGCCAGTTGCGCAAGCTCTACAGCAATGTCGAGGACGTCGACCGCGCCAAGGCGCGCAAGCTGACAGAGCTCGATGGCCTGATGCAGATCAAGAAGGCTAACCTTGAGGCGGCACGCCAGCTGCAGAGCCAGTTGATGGAGCAGGCGGCGGTGCAGCAGCGCAATGGCCAGGCGCTGCCGGCGGACCTTCAGGCCCGCCTCGACGCCGCGGCGGCCGATCAGGTGCGTCTGCAGGCCGATCTGCAGCGCTACGCCGAATTGCGCACCAGCACCAGCGCAGCCTTCGACGCCGATCGTGCGCGCATGCAGCGCCTAGAAGCGGCTCAGGCCACGGATCGCTAGCCTTTCTGCGTTCACTGCCGGCGGCCCCCTCCGCCGATGGCATGCTGGGCGGCACGACAAGGTTGCCGCCTCTTCACGCCATATTCTGGCACGTACCGTGCAGTTCGATTTTCTACGTATTGTTGAACAATCGGGCTTGAAGACCTATGAGCGGCAAAGACGCAGGCGCGCTGTCCTTGGGGGCTCAGCTGCTGCAGGAAATGCGCGAGGACATCATCGGCGGTCGCCTGCTACCCGGTACGGCGCTGGTCGAGGCTGAACTGGTCAAGGCCTACAACGCCTCGCGCAACACCATTCGCGAAGCCCTGCACCAGCTGGATCGCGAGGGCCTGGCCACCTATGTGCGGCACAAGGGGGTGATGGTGCGGCGCCTGGGCCTGGCCGAGGTGCGCGACCTCTTTACCGTGCGCCGCACCCTGGAACTGCAGGCCATCCTCACCAGCCGCCCGCTGCGCGAATACCAGTCCGATCGGATGCTGGACGCCCTGGAGGCCGCCGAACTGGCGCAGTCGCGTGAAGACTGGCGCGCCCTCGGCACCCATGGCCTGCATTTCCATCAGCACATCGTCGGCCTGCTGGGCAGTCCGTTGTTCGATGAATTCTTCGCCACCGTCGCCGCCCAGATACGCCTGCTGTTTTCCCTCGCGCCCGACGAGGAGCACTTCCAGCGGCCCTGGATCATCCGCGACCGCCAGATCCACGACCTGCTCGCCGCCGGACAGCGCCAGGCGGCGGCCGAGGCCATGGCCAGCTATCTCGACGATTCCGAAAACCGGCTGCTGGATCTGCTGAGCGCAGCCAGGCCGCTCTGACCGAGGAGACCTCCCATGTACAAGGACTACCCCGCCGCCTACCAGTCCACCCAGGGTTCCGCCCTGCAGGTCGACCAGGCCTTCTACGATCGCCTGCGCGAGGACAAGGACGCGCGTACCCTGATCGAGCAATTCGAGATCCCGATCCGTACCGGTCGCGCCTGGAAGGTCCCGGCGGGCCATCTGTTCCGCGTCACCACCCCGCACGGTCCCCAGGTGGGCGACTTCAACGTCTGGAACGCCGAGGACCCACGCGAACGCATGTGGGCCGCGCGTACCCGGCAACTGCAGGGGGCCCACGTCAGCATCTACGACCGCCTCTGGTCGAACCTGCCCTTCCTGCGTCCGCTGCTGACCATCACCGACGACAGCCTGGCCGGCTACGGCATCGACGAACACGGCGGCCGCCTGCACGATCTGCTCGGCACCCGCTGCGATCCCTACGTCAACAAGATGCTCACCGGCGAGGACTTCCACCACCACTGCCACTCGAATCTGACCCGCGCGGTGCTGCCCCACGGTCTCACCGAGTTCGATGTCCACGATGTGCTGAACATCTTCCAGTGCACCGGGCTCAACCATGACGACCTGTATTTCATGAAGGCCTGCCCGGCCAAACCCGGCGACTACCTGGAATTCTTCGCCGAGATCGACGTGCTCTGCGCCCTGTCCACCTGCCCGGGCGGCGATCTGTCCCTGGCGATGTGGGGTCCTGACGCAGAGGACCCGCTCAAGGTCTGCCGCCCGTTGGGCGTGGAGATCTACCGGGTCGAGGAGGCGTTGCTGCAGGGTTGGGAATCGCCCAAGCGGGCGGCCTACAACGGCCAGCATGGCCTGACCCTGCCCAAGGCCAGTTGGGAGTCCTGAATCCGGGCCAGCAATAGAAACGGCGCCCTGGGGCGCCGTTTCTGGTCCGACCGAAAGCGCTCAGCGCTTGCGGTTGGAGATCAGGGTACCGACGCCGACGTCGGTGAAGATTTCCAGCAGCACCGCGTTGGGCACCCGGCCATCGATGATGTGGGCGCTCTGCACGCCGCCCTGCACCGCTTCCAGCGCGCAGCGGATCTTCGGCAGCATGCCGCCGTAGATGGTGCCGTCGGCGATCAGCGAATTGACCTGCTCGGTGGACAGCCCGGTGAGCACCTGGCCCTGCTTGTCCATCAGACCGGCGATGTTGGTCAGCAGCATCAGCTTCTCGGCCTTGAGTGCCTCGGCCACCTTGCCCGCCACCAGGTCGGCGTTGATGTTGTAGGACTCGCCGTCCGGACCCACACCGATGGGCGCGATGACCGGGATGAAGTCGCCACGCACCAGCATGTTGATCAGGTCGGTGTTGACCCCGGTGACCTCGCCCACATGGCCGATGTCGATGATCTCCGGCTTGGTCATTTCCGGCGTCTGCCGGCTGACCTTGAGCTTGGTGGCGCGGATCAGGCCCGCGTCCTTGCCGGTCAGGCCGATGGCCTTGCCGCCATGGCGGTTGATCAGATTGACGATGTCCTTGTTGACCTGGCCGCCCAGCACCATCTCCACCACATCCATGGTCTGGGCGTCGGTGACGCGCATGCCATCGATGAAGTGGCTTTCGATGGACAGGCGCTTGAGCAGGTCGCCGATCTGCGGACCGCCGCCATGCACCACCACCGGGTTGATGCCCACCGCCTTCATCAGCACGATGTCACGGGCGAAACCGGCCTTGAGCTCGTCGCTCTCCATGGCGTTGCCGCCGTACTTGATCACCAGCGTCTTGCCGACGAACCGGCGGATATAGGGCAGCGCCTCGGACAGCACCTCGGCGACGTGCGAGGCATCCTCGCGGCTCAGAGTCATGGCTCACCTCTCAAGGTCGACATAGAAAAGACAAAGGGCGCCTAGGCGCCCTCTGTGCTACCGCTGACCCAAGGTCAGAACGGCAGATTCAGATCCGGCTGTACCGCCAGCAGCTGCTTGCGGAACACCGTCTTGATGCGCTCCAGCTCTTCGAGGGTTTCTGCCTCGAAGCGCAGCACCAGCACCGGCGTGGTGTTGGACGCACGCACCAGGCCCCAACCGTTCTGGTAATCGACGCGGACGCCGTCCAGGGTGGTGATCTGGGCATCGCCCCACTGGGCGTCGCGCTGCAGGGTTTCGATGATGCCGAACTTGTTCTCTTCGGTCACCTGGATATTGATCTCCGGGGTGGAGATGTCTACCGGGAAGGTATCGAACACCTGTTGGGCGCTGTTCTTCTCCTGGCTGAGGATCTCCAGCAGACGCACGGCGCTGTAGATGCCGTCGTCGAAACCGAACCAGCGCTCCTTGAAGAACACGTGGCCGCTCATCTCGCCGGCCAGCAGCGCGCCGGTTTCCTTCATCTTCTTCTTGATCAGCGAGTGGCCGGTCTTCCACATGATGGGACGACCGCCGTAGCCGGCGATGAGGTTGTTCAGGCGACGGGTGCATTTGACGTCGAAGATGATGTCGGCGCCCGGGTTGCGGGAGACCACGTCCTTGGCGAACAGCATCAGCAGCTGATCGGGATAGATGATCTTGCCTTCGTTGGTCACCACGCCGACGCGGTCGCCGTCGCCATCAAAAGCCAGGCCCAGGTCGGCACCGGTTTCCTTGACCTTGGCGATCAGGTCTTCCAGGTTCTCGGGCTTGCCCGGATCCGGGTGGTGGTTGGGGAAGTTGCCATCCACCTCGCAGAACAGCGGGATGACCTCGCAGCCCAGGGATTCGATCAGCTGGGGCGCATTGACCGCGGCGACACCGTTGCCGGCATCCACCACCACCTTGAGCTTCTTGGCCAGTACCACGTCGTTGCGGATGTAGTCGGCGTAGCTCTTGAGCACGTCGACCTGCTTGATCTGGCCCTGGCCGCTGGCCACGTCACCGGTCTCGATGCGCTCGCGCAGACGCTGGATGGATTCGTTGGCCAGGGTCTCGCCGGCGATGACGATCTTGAAGCCGTTGTAGTCCGGCGGGTTGTGGCTGCCGGTCAACATGACGCCGGATTTGCCTTCGAGCACGTTGGCGGCGTAGTAGAGCACCGGGGTCGGCACCATGCCGACATCGCTGACATTGGCGCCGCTGTCGGCCACGCCCTTGATCAGTTGGGCGACCAGCTCGGGGCCGGACAGGCGGCCGTCACGGCCGACGGCCACGTTGGGCTCGCCACGTGCCAGGCTCTCCGAGCCGATGGCGCGCCCGATCCAGTAGGCGGCTTCGGCGGTCAGGGAGTCACCCACCACGCCACGGATGTCGTAGGCGCGGAAGATGCTGGCGTTGAGTTGGGGGGCTTGCGGGGTAGTGCTCATCGGGGGTTTCTCCAATCCCAGGAGATCCTGGTCTTCGTCGAGGATACTGATATCGAGGATGTCGGTGGTCTGGAACAGCGGCTCGCTCTGCTGAGAACGGCCTCTGTCGGCAAACTCCGCCAGGGTCTTGGCCACCGCATCGCTGGGAGCGGTGGCGTACAGGTCCGGCGACGACCCGGCCGATCGGCTGGCCAATCGGGCCGTCGACTTGGCCACGGGTTCCATTACCGCCAGGCGCAAAGTCGGGCTTTTGGCTATCTGATTGGCTTCTAGTTCCTCGGCATAGGCCGTCAGACTGCGGACGTCGTCACGGAGCCGGCGTGACAGCTCCCGGGAAAACAGCCAAAAGCCCGCCAGCACGCCAAACAGCGCCAGCAGCAGCGCCACCAGGGGGATGCCCAGCGGTGTATCGGCGCCGGCCTCGGCGGCGGGTGCCAGCTCCAGCGTCCAGAGCGGGCTGCCGGTGGCGAGCCGCCGCATCAGCGCCGGATCACCCGGGCTGCCGCCACTGGCCAGCACCTGCACGCTGCCACCGGGAAATTGCTGCAGCAGGCGCCACTGACCGACATTCGCCGGTGGCGTGGCCCAGCCCTGCAAGACGGCCGGGAGTTCTTCCACCAGCACGGCGCTGCCAAGCAGCTGATCGCCGCGGCGGATGGGTTGGGCGCTGTAGACCAGCCAGCGATTACCCAGTCGATAGGCTTCCGGCGGGGTCCGCTGGCCGCTTTCCAGGCGCTTGAGCAGATCGAGGGCGGCATAGTTGAGGGGGCCGGGACGATCGTCTTCGATCTGGCGCATGCCGGCTGGCACCACCAGCACGTCGACCACGCCGAGGCGCTCGCGCAGCTGGCTTTCCGCCGCCGCGCGCGCCGCCGGATCGTCGCCCTGCAGGGCCTGCAGCACCAGGGCATCCCCGGCGACACCCTGCAGCCGGCGGGTCAGGCCGACCAGCAGCTGATTGAGAGAGGTCGCCTGCGCCTGCAGCGCCTGGTCCGCCTGCTGCTCCTGGTTGCGCGCGCCCTGCGGCTGCAACACCAGGAACCACAGCAGCAGCGCGGCCAGCAGCAGGCCGGCGAGCGCCAGCAGCAGTCCCGCGCCCATGCCGGGCAAGCCAGCGACCCGGGGAGCCGCCTTGCGCACATCCTTGTCGTTCTTGCCCCTTGCCATGCCGTTCTTCTCCTTTATGTCACGGCGCGCCTTGCGTGTCTGGCGTCAGCGGGTACCGGAGTGGCCGAAGCCGCCAGCGCCCCGCTCGGTCTCGGTAAAGCTGTCGACGATATCGAAGTGCGCCTGCACCACAGGTACGAGCATCAGCTGGGCGATACGTTCGCCCACGCTCACGGTGAAGGTGGTCTGGCCGCGATTCCAGCAGGAGACCATCAGCTCGCCCTGGTAGTCCGAATCGATCAGGCCGACCAGATTGCCCAGCACGATGCCGTGCTTATGGCCCAGGCCCGAGCGCGGCAGGATCAGCGCCGCCAGCGACGGATCGGCCACATGGATGGCGAGCCCGGTGGGAATCAGCGCGGTCTGCCCCGGCTCCAGCACCAGATCCTCCTGCAGCATGGCGCGCAGGTCGAGGCCGGCCGAGCCGGGGGTGGCGTAGGACGGCAGCGGGAAATCGCGCCCCAGGCGCGGGTCGAGGATCTTGGCTTGAAGGCTATGCATGGTTCTGGGTGGTGTCTTTCAGGTGGGTGGAAATCAGGGCGATGAGCTGCCGGGCGATCTTGCCCTTGCTGGTCTGCTCGAAGCGGATCTCGTGCAGGCCACGGTCGATCACGGTGACCGCGTTGTCTTCGCTGTTGAAGCCGATGGCCGGATTGGCCACGTCGTTGGCGACGATGAGGTCGAGATTCTTGTCGCGCAGCTTGCGCTGGGCGTACTCCAGCAGATTCTGGGTTTCCGCGGCGAAGCCGACGCTGAAGGGGCGATCCGGGCGCCCTGCCAGGGTGGCGAGGATGTCCGGGTTGCGCACCAGCTCCAGCAGGAGACCATCACCGCGGGTGGGATCCTTCTTCAGCTTGTGCGGCGCGATGACCTCGGGGCGATAGTCCGCCACCGCCGCCGAGGCGATGAGCACGTCGCAGGGCATCAGCGCCTCGCAGGCGGCCAGCATGTCGCGAGCGCTGATCACGTCGATACGCTCGACGCGATCGGGGGTCGGCAGATGCACCGGGCCGCTCACCAGGCTGACGCGCGCGCCCGCCTCCGCCGCCGCTTCCGCCAGGGCGAAGCCCATGCGGCCGGAGCTGTGGTTGGTGATGTAGCGCACCGGATCGATGTTTTCCTGGGTCGGCCCCGCGGTGATGACCACATGGCGACCGGTCAGGTCGAGGCGCTGGAAGCAGTCGGCGGCGAGCTGGGCAAGGTCGGTGGCCTCCAGCATCCGGCCGGGGCCGACGTCGCCACAGGCCTGACTGCCGCTGGCCGGGCCGAACAGCTTGATGCCACGGCTGCGCAAGAGCTCGGCATTGGCCTGGGTGGCCGGATCGCGCCACATGGCCTGATTCATGGCCGGTGCCAGGGCGACCCGGGCATCGGTGGCCAACACGATCGTCGTGAGCAGATCATCCGCCACGCCCTGGGCCAGGCGCGCCATGACATCGGCGGTGGCCGGCGCGACCAGCACCAGATCGGCCCAGCGGGCCAGCTCGATATGCCCCATGGCCGCTTCGGCGGCCGGGTCCAGCAGATCCAGATGCACCGGCAGACCCGACAGTGCCTGCAGGGTCAGCGGCGTGATGAATTCGCGACCGCCGCGGGTCAGCACCACCCGCACTTCGGCGCCCTGATCCTTGAGTCGGCGCACCAGCTCGGCGCTCTTGTAAGCGGCGATGCCACCTCCGACGCCCAGCACGATGCGTTTACGATTGAGCCGCTGCATATAGCCTTTCCGTTCTCAAACCGTCTAGAGCGGGCATCGCACGGCCAATCGAGGCCTGCGCGCACCCGCGAATGATCCGGTTAAGATAGCACAGCGCCTGCCGGACGCAGGCGCCCCGCCAGACAAGGAGCGTCCATGAGCATCAAGGATTGGCCGGCCCAGGAACGGCCGCGGGAGAAACTGCTGGAACAAGGCGCCCAGGCCCTCACCGACGCCGAACTGCTGGCGATCTTCTTGCGCACCGGCGTAGCCGGCAAAAGCGCGGTGGACCTCGCCCGCCACTTGCTCGGGGAATTTGGCAGCCTGAGGGCCCTGCTGGAGGCCGATCTCGCCGCCTTCAGCGCTCACCTCGGCCACGGCCCGGCCAAGTTCAGCCAGTTGCAGGCGGTCCTGGAAATGGGCCGCCGCCACCTGGCCGAAGGCCTCAAGCGCGACTTGGCCCTCGAAAGCCCCCAGCAGGTCCGTGACTATCTAAAGGCCCGCCTGCGCCACGAACCCCACGAGATCTTCGGCTGCCTGTTCCTCGACACCCGCCACCGGGTGCTGGCCTTCGAAGCCCTGTTCCACGGCACCATCGACGGCGCCAGCGTCTACCCCCGCCAGGTGCTCAAGCGCGCCCTCGCCCACAACGCCGCTGCCGTCATCCTCACCCACAACCACCCTTCCGGCATCGCCGAACCCAGCCAGGCCGACCGCCTGCTCACCACCCGACTCAAGGACGCCCTGGCGCTGATCGATGTGCGGGTGCTGGATCATTTCATCGTGGGGGATGGGGAGCCCTTGTCGATGGCGGAATATGGTTGGCTTTAGGCTTCTAAGACTATTTAGGAACTACGTACTGCTATCTTGCGATGGCACTCCAGTGGGAACACCTTTCGAATAAGATTTCCAAGAGGAATTACGTTCGTGAGAACGCTTGATAGCTTCTTCCGTAAAAATAATAAATTTCGTCGGATCTAAGTTAGTCTCACCTATCAAATGATTTCTAACCTTACTCAATACCTACCTAACATCAGGCGCACCGGGAGAATGTGAAAGCACTGCAGAGAGATCTTCTAGAATTTCATCGGGAAGCCACAAAAAAGCTTCGAAAGTCAATAGGTCAAGCTGCTTTTGGCTCTTCAGCCAGGAATACCATTCAGAAATTAGATCTGCGATCTTTGCCGCTCTATCTCTTATCTGGAGCTCTCTTTTTAACTCTTCGAATGATCTAGCTTGATCTCTAATTATCTCATCCTTGATTCGTTCCAAACTTTTAGCATACTCGTGATCTATACTTGCCTTTACCCGATTCTCCACCCAAGTCTTTCCTAAGAAACCTACAAGGAAAGTACCTAGTCCCGCCCCAAATATAGAGCATATGAACGACCAGAACTCTTCCATTGTAATATCCAATCTGGCTAGGAATGTCTTATAAGACTATACGAGTTTCTTAATCCTGCTCTCCAACAACCCCGGAAACCTCGTATACCAAGTCTGATTCAACGGCGAAGGATGCGGCAGAGGGTAAAGCGTTAGCGTCTTGCGGATGCCCTCTTCCGTTTCCAGGGTGACCTCAATGCTACTTTCGAAGCGCTCTTCGCTTTTCCAGAAAGCTTCCAGGCGGGCGCGTTCTTCCTTGGTTTGGCCGATGCCGAACCAGAGGAAGGCTTCACGGCCGAGGGTGATGAGCTGGGTGCCGTGCCAGTGCTCTATCAGCAGGCGGCGCATCAGGGGGTGAAAGGTCTTTTTCACCCGTTCCGACCAGGCTTTGTTGCCGAGCGGCTTGTAGGGCACGGTGTTGGCCCAGAAGAATTGCTGGCTCAGGCTGCGGGTGGCTTCGAAATCGGCCGGGGGCTGGCCGTACAGGTGGGTATAGAGGACCTTGCGGGCGATCTGGCCGCCGCTGCCGATGAAGGGTTCGCCGTACTTCACCTCGTCCCGCCCTGGATCGCGACCAAAGAAGCCTAGCGGCGCATCGGGATCGCCCAGACCAATGATGGGGTCCAGCGGGTCTTTGGCGAACTGTTCATAGACCGGAAGATCGACACCCGGAAGATCGGCAGCGAGCTGGCGAAAGGCTTCGCGCTCTGCGGAAGACAGCGGCATGCAACAGGTCTCCATCAAGGAATTAATCCCTCTAGTAGAGCCCTGCCCCGCGGGTGACGTTCCGTAACGACTGGCGGAGCGGCAGCCCGGGAGCGATAGGGTAAACTGCCCGGCTCGAACGACCCTCAAGGTGAATCGCGTTGATCAATCTGCTACGCAACGGCCTCGGCCAGGTGATCGTCGGCCTGGATCTGGTGACCCGGCCACGCAAGCTCAAGCGCACTGAGCAGGCTCAGGCTGCCATCGAGGCGGAGCTGGCGAATCTGTCGCTCTACCAGTTCCAAGCCTGCCCCTTCTGCGTGAAGACGCGCCGGGCGCTGCATCGGCTGAACCTGCCGATCCGCCTCAAGGACATCAAGAAGGACCCGCAACTGCGCGCCGAGCTGGAACAGGGTGGTGGCCGGGTGAAGGTGCCTTGCCTGCGGATCGACGAAGGCAGCCAGAGCGTGTGGATGTACGAGTCGGACGACATCATCGCCTATCTGGAGCAGCGCTACGGCGAGCGGCAGCCGGCCTAGGGTCTGCGTGTGATCGTTGGTGGACAAGGCTGCGCCGTTGTCCACGCTACGGGGCTGCCTCTGGCTGTTGGGCTGCGACGGTGGAGCTGTCTCAACCCAACCTACGATCGTTAGAGATCACTTTCTTCGACCTTGCGGACCTTGCTGGCGTCCAGGGTATAGGACGCCTCGGCCAGGGCGTTGTCGACCGCCTCGATGTGCAGGGTGCCGATGACCCAGTAGGGCTCGTAGATGTCGGGAAGCGGCACGCCCTTGGGGTAGCGTACCAGCACGATCTGGTTGGGCGGGGGCGGCGGGACGTGGATGCAGGCGCCCGGATAGGGCACCAGGAAGAATTCGCGGAAATTGCCCTTGGCGTCGGTTTCCAGCGGCACCGGGAATCCCCCCAGCCGAACGTTCTGGCCATCCAGGGCGGCCACGGTGCGGGTGGAGTGCATCACCTCGGGCAGGCCACTGTCCTTCTGCTTGAGCCCGCCCGGTGAGCCGAAACCACCGGGGGCCTCGGGGCTGTTGTGGCTGATTGCGGGCATGGTTTCCAGGGCATGGCGATCCTCCGCGGTGAGCAGATCGAGCCAGTTGGTTTCCGGGGGTTCGCCCTTGGCGGCGTGGGTCAGCAGCGGCAGGCTAGCGAGCAGCAGGGCGATGAGCAGTCTGGGCATGGTCGGCAGGTCGGACGCAAAAGTCCGAGTGTGAGGCGCGCCAGGTCGGGGGTCCAGTCTCCAGGCCGCAAAGCAGAGCCTCGCCCATGAAAAAGCCCCTGGGTCGACGGGCGACACCAGGGGCGAAAATGCTGTGCTACTTGGCTTCGCCGAGGCGAAGCAGCGTCTTAGCGACGCTTGGTCACCATGCCGTAGATGAACAGCACGATGATGGCGCCGACCACGGCACCAATGAAACCTGCGCCTTCACCGGCACGGTAGATGCCCAGAGCCTGGCCCAGGTAGGTGGCGACCACGGAGCCGACGATGCCCAGGATGATGGTCATGATCCAGCCCATGCTGTCGTCGCCCGGCTTCAGGAAGCGGGCAACCAGGCCGACGATGAGACCGATGATGATGGTTGCGATGATGCCCATGTGAAGAATCCCCTGTTTGAGTGCTGGTAAGACAACGCCGGTCAGCAGGCGTCGTTGTAGTCTCCGACCACCGGTGATCCGTCGAGGTTCAGGGGAAAACGGCTTCCGTGTGCGGAAGCCGTCTGGCATCAATCCTGGATCAGGGCTTCCAGGGCGGCGATGCGGGTCTGCAGGGTCGCGGCGTCGGTGCTGCGCAGGGTGGCGTGACCGACCTTGCGCCCGGCCTTGAAGGCCTTGCCGTAGTGGTGCAGGTGGCAGTCTTCCAGGGCGGTGACAGCGGCTACCGGCGGTACCGAGCCGATGAAGTTGACCATGGCGCTCTCGCCGACCTTGGCGGTGGAGCCCAGCGGCAGGCCGGCCACGGCGCGCAGGTGGTTCTCGAACTGGCTGCACTCGGCGCCTTCGATGGTCCAGTGCCCGGAGTTGTGCACGCGCGGGGCGATCTCGTTGGCTTTTAGCCCACCCTCGACCTCGAAGAATTCGAAGGCCAGCACGCCGACGTAGTCGAGCTGTTCCAGCACGCGGCGGGCATAGTCTTCGGCCAGCGCCTGCAGCGGATGGTCGGAACTGGCCACCGACAGGCGCAGGATGCCGCTCTCGTGGGTGTTGTGCACCAGCGGGTAGCAGGCCACCTCGCCATCACGACCGCGCACCGTGACCAGGGAGACCTCGCCGGTGAAGGGCACGAAGCCTTCCAGCAGCAGGGGCACGCTGCCCAGTTCGGCGAAGGCGTCGGTGACGTCTTCCGGCTGGCGCAGGACCTTCTGGCCCTTGCCGTCGTAACCCAGGGTGCGGGTCTTGAGCACCGCCGGCAGGCCGATACGGGCCACGGCAGCGTCCAGGTCGGCCTGGGAGAGGACGTCGGCGAAGGCCGGGGTGGGGATCCCCAGATCGCGGAACATGGACTTCTCGAACAGGCGGTCACGGGCGATGCGCAGGGCTTCGGCGGACGGATAGACCGGCACGAATTGCGAGAGAAAGGCCACGGTCTCGGCCGGGACGCTCTCGAATTCGAAGGTCACCAGATCGACCTCGTCGGCCAGCTGGCGCAGGTGATCTTGGTCGCCGTAGTCGGCGCGCAGGTGTTCGCCCAGGGCGGCGGCGCAGGCGTCAGGCGCCGGATCGAGAAAGGCGAAGTTCATGCCCAGCGGCGTGCCGGCCAGGGCGAGCATGCGGCCCAGCTGGCCGCCACCGATGACGCCGATCTTCATGCCTGCTCCCTCGGATCGGGGTTGTCCAGCACGGTGCGGGTCTGCTCTTCGCGGAAGGCGTTGAGCCGCTCGTGGTATTCGGGGTACTTGCCGCCGAGAATGCTGGCGGACAGCAGGGCCGCGTTGATGGCGCCGGCCTTGCCGATGGCCAGGGTGGCGACCGGTACACCGGCCGGCATCTGCACGATGGACAGCAGGGAGTCGACGCCCGAGAGCATGGACGACTGCACCGGCACGCCGAGCACCGGCAGGTGGGTCTTGGCAGCGCACATCCCCGGCAGGTGGGCAGCGCCACCGGCACCGGCGATGATCACCTCGATACCGCGCCCGGCGGCCTCTTCGGCGTACTGGAACAGCAGATCGGGGGTGCGGTGGGCGGAGACCACCTTCACTTCGTGGGGAATGCCCAGCTTGTCCAGCATGTCGGCGGTGTGGCTCAGGGTGGACCAGTCGGACTTGGAGCCCATGATCACGCCTACGAGTGCGCTCATCGTCGTGCCTCTGAAATGAAGAAGCCACGCGGTGGACGTGGCTTGGGAAATGAGCGGCCTAGTATAGACGAAAGCGGGGCGGAGCGTGCCCCTGCGCCGGGTATCGCCTGTCGGTTGGAAGACAGGATGTGGCGCTCATGGGATGGGTGGTGGTGTGGGGCGAGAGGTGCGGGCTAGATACCTGGACGCTTGAGGTGGGATCGCTCCGAAGAGCGCCCTCACCCAGCCCTCTCCCGCAGGCGGGAGAGGGGGCGGATTGGCGCGGCGTGAGGGGTGGTTTTTATCGCGGCCATGGGCCGCTCCTACAGTCGTATCTGAACCTGTAAGAGCGGCCACGTCGGCGGACCGCCATGGCCGCGATAAGGCCTTGCCTCAGATCCCCACGTCAGGCAACTGCGGCCGGGTTTCCAGGGCCTTGGCCATCAGGCGTTCGACGAAGGCGCGGTCCGCGTCGGGCAGGGCCAGGCGCGGCGGACGGGTCAGGGCGCTGCCGCGGCCGGCGAGTTCTTCGCAGAGCTTGATGCACTGCACCAGGTCCGGGCGGGCATCGAGGTGCAGCAGCGGCATGAACCATTCGTAAAGCGGCATGGCCTCGGCGAAGCGACCGGCCTTGGCCAGGCGGAAGATGGTTTCGCCTTCGGTAGGGAAGATGTTGGACATGCCCGACACCCAGCCTTCGGCGCCCACGGCGATGCTTTCCAGCACCACGTCGTCCAGACCGGCGAAGAGCACGAAGCGGTCGCCCACCTCGTTGCGCACGTCGATGAAGCGACGGGTGTCGCCGGAGGAGTCCTTGAAGCAGACGATGTTGTCGACGTCGGCCAGGGAGATGAGGATGTCCGGGGTGACATCGTTCTTATAGATCGGCGGGTTGTTGTAGACCATCAGCGGCAGGTCGAGGGCGCTGGCCACGCTGCGGAAGTGGGCGGCGGTCTCGTGGGGCTTGGCCGAGTAGACCAGGGCCGGCATGAGCATGATACCGTCGGCGCCGGCGCGACCCACCGCCTGGGCGGTGCGGGTGGCATTGAGGCTGGTGAATTCGGCCACGCCGCAGATCACCGGTACGCGACCACCGGCGGCGTCCTTGGCGACCTCCACCAGGGCGATCTTTTCTTCCAGGGTCAGGGAGGTGTTCTCGCCCACGGTGCCGCACATCACTAGGCCGGAGACGCCATCGCGCACCAGGTTGCTGATCACGCCATGGGTCTTCTCCAGGTTGACCGAGAAGTCGTCGTTGAATTGGGTGGTGACGGCGGGAAAGACGCCGCTCCAGTTGACGCGGGGAGTGCTCATGCGGGGGTTTCCTCCAGACGGGAACGGGGCTTGAGAGAGTCGCGGTATTGCCGGGGCGACAGGCCGGTGAGACGGCGGAACTGACGGCTGAAGGCGCTGTGGTCGGTATAGCCACAGGCCAGGGCCACCTCGGTGGCGGGCAGGTCGCGGGCCAGCAGGCGCGAGGCGGCGTCGAGCCGGGCCTTGTGCAGCAACTGCTGGGGCGTGAGGCGCAGGATGCGCTTGCACTGGCGCTCGAGCTGGGAGACCGACAGGCCGACTCTCTGACTCAGTTCGCCCACCGAGAGCGGCTGGGCATAGTGCTCGCGAAGATAGCGATCCACCTCGGCCACCTTGGCGTGGGCCGGATGATCGGCGGCCGGGGCCTGCAGATCGTGGGAGATGCCGGCCATGCCCATCAGCCGCCCCTGGGCATCGTGCAGCGGCAGCTTGCGGGTCAGGCACCAGCCCGGGGTACGACCGGCATA
Organism: Pseudomonas oryzihabitans NBRC 102199; assembly: GCF_000730625.1. Lineage (GTDB taxonomy): Bacteria > Pseudomonadota > Gammaproteobacteria > Pseudomonadales > Pseudomonadaceae > Chryseomonas > Chryseomonas oryzihabitans. The sequence continues at coordinate 237,455 of NZ_BBIT01000005.1, forward strand.
GAGGTGTAATTCCAGTTGATCGTCCAGCGCCAGGCCTTCGCGCAGCACGCGGCGATCCTGTTCGGCATAGGCACCGCCCAGGGGTGCGGGAAAGACTTCCTCGGCGGTCCGGCCGAGCAACTCGCTGACGTCCTCGAAGCCGCAGCGCTGGGCCAGGGTCAGGTTGACCAGCACATAGCGCGCCTCCAGATCCTTGACGAAGAACACCACGCCGGGGATGGCGTCGAGCAGCGGCGCCACCAGGCTCAGGCTGGCGAGCAGCGCGGGCAGGTCGGCGGGCCGGGCGCGGTTCAGAGCGTCCAGGTGGGCGACGGCGTTCATCTCTCGTCCTCGGTCAGGGCCAACAGGCTGTCGATACGGGTGGGTTGCAGGGGAAAGCGCGGCGCCGGGGGCGTCCAGCCCAGCAAGACGCGGGTGGCCTGGCCGCAGATGCGGCCCTGGCAGGCGCCCATGCCGCAGCGGCTGCGCAGCTTGGCCTGGGTCCAGTCGGCATGGCCGACCAGGGCGCCGAGGGCGACGTCTTCGCAGCGGCAGACCAGGGTATCCGGCTGGGCCAGCCGGGCAATGGCCGGATTCAGGGCGAAGGTGCGAGCCAGTTGGGCGGCGAAGCGGCGCCAGGCCCGGGCTTCGGCCTGCACACTGGCAATGGCGTCGAGCCGGCTGCTGGCGACCAGACCAGCGATACGGCCGGTGGCCTGGGCCAATTCGTTGCCGCCAATACCGGTACATTCGCCGGCGGCCAGGATGTGCGGCTGGCTGGTGCGCTGGTGGCCATCTACCGCCACCGCGCCATCCAGGGTCGCGCAGCCAAGGCTCAGGGCCAGTTCGACATTGGGCACCAGGCCATAGCCGCAGGCCAGGCGGTCGCAGGCGATCTCCCAGCGACGCTCGCCCTGGCGCAGGCGCACGGCTTCGAGACGGTCGGTACCGAGCGCCGCCTCGACCCAGGTGCCGGGGCTATAGCGAGGAGTAGCCAGCGTCAGCGCCTGGCGCAGCTTGTTCCGCCAACGCCAGAGCTGCAGACCGAACTCGAGTACCGCGCGGCGCTCGGCCTGTTCGGCGACCAGAGTGACCCGGGCACCCGCCTGGCGCGCGGTGGCGGCACTGGCCAGCAGCAGCGGACCGGTACCGGCGACCACCAGGCGCTCGTCGGCCACCTCCACGCCACCCTTGATCAGCGCCTGCAGACCACCCGCGCCGGTCACTCCGGGCAGGGTCCAGCCAGGGAACGGCAACAGCAGTTCGCGGGCACCGGTGCAGAGGATCAGGGTGTGGAAATCCAGGGTACGGCTGCCGTGGGCGTCTTCCAGCAGCAGCTGGTGTGAGCCAAGGACCGCGGCGACGCGGGTCTGGGTAAGCAGGGTGACGTCTGCCGGCAATTGACCGACTTCGGCGGCGACCTGGCCCGCACGAGCGCGCCAGATCTGACCACCGGGCAAGGGATTGTCGTCCAGCAGCACCAGGTTCAGGCCCCGACCACTGGCGGCGCGGGCGGCGGCGAGACCGGCCGGGCCGCCGCCGATGATGAGCAGATCGCAGCGCGTGGCGTTCATGACAGGCGCTCCACCTGCATGCCGTCCTGGCACGGCGTCTGGCAGGCCAGGCGGCGCACGCCGTCGACCTGTACCCGGCATTCCTGGCAGATGCCCATGCCGCAGAAAGGGGCCCGGGCTTCTCCGCCTACCGAACGGCGCGCGGCGGGATTGCCGCTCTTGGCCAGGGCCGCGGTAAGCAGGCTGCCGGGACGCATCTCCAGGCGCTCGCCATCGATGAACAGGGTCAGCATGCCAGGCTCCTCGGGGTGGTCGCGAAGCGAACCGGTGCGAAGGGTTCCACGTGGAACGTGGAACCCTCGTCGAACAGTCCGTTGACGATGGCTTCGGCGGTCGCCGGCGCGGTGGTGACGCCCAGGCCCTCGTGACCGACCGCCAGCCACAGACCGGGCTGATCGGGATGGGCGCCGATCAGCGGCAAGCCATCGGGACTGGCGGCGCGCTGGCCGGTCCAGCCGCGGATCAGCGAGGTATGGGTCAGACCGGGCAGGAAATCCAGGGCGCGGCGCAGCAGCTGGCCGACCACCGCAGGTTCCACGGCCATGTCCGGACGCTCGAACTGGCGCGACGAGCCGATCAGCAACTGGCCGGTGGGGCGCGGCTGGACGTTGAAGGCCACCGAGGCACCACTGCTGGCATGGGCGCTGGCGCCGTAGCCGATCTCCACCAGCTGGTGGCGGACCTGCTCGGGATAGCGGTCGGTGATCAGCAGATGGCCCTTCTTGGGCACCAGCGGCAGGTCCGGGCAGAGACTGGCGGCCTGCAGGCCGGCGGCGAGCACCACGGCGTCGGCGGTCAGCCACCGCCCGTCATCCAGGCGCACCCGTCTGCCTTCGACGGCGCTTACCCGGGCACGCTGGAATTCGATCAGCGGCGAGCGTTGTAGCAGCCAGGCGGCCACCACGGGTGCATAGAGCAGGCCGTCGCCGGGCACCTCCAGGCTACCAGCCAGGGCGGTCAAGGCCGGTTCCGCCGCGGCGGTCGCCGCAGCGTTCAGCGGCTGGTTGGCGACGCCCTGGGCGTCCAGACGCTGGCGCTTCGCCTCGATCAAATCCAGCTCGGCGGCATCGCGGGCCAGCCAGAGGGTGCCGCAGTTACGGTAGTCGGCGGCGGCTGGCAACTGGGGCACCAGCTCGCGCCAGAGCGCCAGGGAGCGTGCGCTCAGGGTCAATTCGACGGGGTCGTCGTCCATCACCACCAGGTGGCCCATGCCGGCGGCGGAGGCGCCAGGCAGGCCAGCGTCCAGCACCCGCACGCGACAGCCGCGCGCGGCCAGGGCCGCGGCGCAACTGGCCCCGACAATGCCGGCGCCGACGACGAGGACGTCCGCCACCTGCTTCACCCCGGAATACCCCAGGCGAAGGGATCGTCCGCGGCCAGCAGCAGGGTGGCTTCGGCCATGACATGGGCGCGGCCGCGGATCACCGGCAGGATACGGCCTTCGTCGCCGGGCTGATAATGGGCTTCGAAACGGCTGCCGATGACGCTCGCCTGCTGCCAGACGGCGCCAGGGGCCAGGTCGCCATCGGCCGCGAGACAGGCCAGCTTGGCGCTGGTGCCGGTGCCGCAGGGCGAACGGTCGTAGGCACGGCCCGGGCAGAGCACATAGCTGCGACTGTCGGCGCCGTCCGGATCCTCGGCGAAGAGTTCGATGTGATCAATGTGCCCGCCCTGCTCGCCGGTGATGCCGGCGGCCTCCAGGGCGCCACGCAGGGCCAGGCTGAAGGTAAGCAGGCCGTCGAGATTGTCGGCGGCGATGCGCTGGCCGTGATCGGCACAGAGAAAGAACCAGTTGCCACCCCAGGCGATGTCGCCGGTGACCGGGCCATGGCCGGGAATCTCCACCCGGACGGCGTGGCGATAGCGATAGGCCGGAACGTTGCGCACGCTGACGCTACCGTCGTCATGCAGGGTGGCGGTGACGTCGCCGACCGGGGTCTCGATCAGGTGATCGCCGGGGCCGATCCGGCCGAGATGGGCCAGGGAGACCACCAGGCCGATGGTGCCGTGACCACACATGCCCAGATAGCCGACCTCGTTGAAGAACACTACGCCAGCGCTGGCCGCAGGCGATACCGGCTCGCAGAGCAGCGCCCCGACCAGCACCTCGTTGCCACGCGGTTCGCGCATGCAGGCCTGGCGGAAGGCGTCGTGCTCGCCGGCCAGACGGCTGCGGCGTTCGGCCATGCTGCCGTGGCCGAGCTCGGGAAAACCATCCAGCACCAGGCGCGTGGGTTCACCGCCGGTGTGGGAGTCGATGACGCGGATGCGCTGCATGGCTGACCTCCGTGAGAGAGAGGCCAGTGTCGCGCAGATCGGCACAAAAGGCTTGCAGGACGTCGGCTAGACAAAAGCCGATATCAGCACAATCAGGGCTAGATTTTCAGCTTGAGGGCCCCTGCTTTTCGAGATGCCGCCAGACCTGCTGTACCAGCCGCTTGCGCAACAGGGCACAGCGGTAGAGGCGGATCTCCAGGCCGACCTGCCAGGCGGCATCGCCGCAGATGGCCAGTTCGCCGCGGGCCAGCTCCGCGGCCACCGACAGCTGCGGCACCCAGGCCACACCCAGGCCCTGCAGCGCCATGGTCTTGAGACTGTCGGCCATGGCGGTTTCATAGAGGGTCACGGCGCGCAACTTGCGCTGGCGCAGCAGGAGATTCACCGAGCGACCGAGGAAGGCGCCGGCGCTGTAAGCCAGCAGCGGCACACTGCTTTGCCCGTCGAGCTGGAACAGGGGTCGTCCTTCGCTATCGGTGGCGCAGACCGGCAGCATGGCGGTGTGCGCCAGGTGCAGCGAGGGAAAGAGCTCCGGATCCATCTGCAGGGCGGCATCGGGATCGTGGAAGGCCAGCATCAGGTCGCAGGCACCGTCGCGCAGGGCGTGGATGGCATCACCGACGTTGGTGGCCACCAGGCGGCTGGCCAGGGCCAGGCCCTGGCCGCGCAGGCCGGCGATCCACTGCGGAAAGAAGCCCAATGCCAAGGAGTGCGCGGCGGCGAATTGCAGCACCTCGCCCTGCCCGCCTTCCAGGTGGTGCAGGTGGCGCACCGTCTCGCCCAGCTGCTCCACCACGCTGCGCGCCGTGACCAGGAACAATTGCCCGGCCTCGGTGAGGCTGACCGGGGTGTGGGATCTGTCCACCAGGGTCAGGCCGACGCTTTCCTCCAGGGCGCGGATGCGCCGGCTGAAGGCGGGCTGGGTGACGAAACGCTTTTCGGCGGCCTGGGAAAAACTGTAGGTGGCCGCCAGGGCCACGAAGTCTTCCAGCCATTTGAATTCGATGTTCATGGCACCCATACGTCATCTGATCTCGTGAGGTCACAACCCGAGTTATGCCGATCCGGCATGAGGCTTGGCGGATCGGCATTGGCCGAGATCGGCTGGCAAGCCTAGATTCTAGGGCATCGCGGCGCCCGCCGCTCGATTGAAGCCCAACGCTATCATGTCCGACTCTGCATCATCCGTCCGCCTCGAGAAAGATCTCCTCGGTACCCTCGAAGTCCCCGCCGATGCCTACTACGGCATCCAGACCCTGCGCGCCGTGCAGAACTTCCGCCTCTCCGGCGTACCCCTCGGTCACTACCCCAAGCTGGTGGTGGCCCTGGCCATGGTCAAGCAGGCGGCGGCCGACGCCAACCACCGACTGGGCCATCTGCCCGCGGAAAAGCACCAGGCGATCAATGACGCCTGCTCGCGCATCATTCGCGGCGAATTCCACGACCAGTTCGTGGTGGACATGATTCAGGGGGGGGCCGGCACCTCGACCAACATGAACGCCAACGAGGTGATCGCCAACGTGGCCCTGGAGCTGCTCGGCCACGCCAAGGGCGAGTATCGCCACCTGCACCCGAACAACGACGTCAACATGGCGCAGTCGACCAACGACGCCTACCCCACCGCCATCCGCCTGGGTCTGCTGCTCGGCCATGACGCCCTGCTCGCCAGCCTGGACAGCTTGATCACCGCCTTCGCCGCCAAGGGCGTGGAATTCGCCGAGGTGCTGAAGATGGGTCGCACCCAGCTGCAGGACGCGGTGCCCATGACCCTCGGCCAGGAATTCCATGCCTTCGCCACCACCCTGGGCGAAGACCTGGCGCGGCTGAAGAGCCTGGCGCCGGAACTGCTCACCGAGGTCAACCTGGGCGGTACCGCCATCGGCACCGGCATCAACGCCGATCCCGGCTACCAGCTGCTGGCCGTGCAGCGCCTGGCGGAGATCAGCGGCCAGCCGCTCAAGCCCGCCGCCGACCTGATCGAGGCGACCTCGGACATGGGCGCCTTCGTGCTGTTCTCCGGCATGCTCAAGCGCACCGCGGTGAAGCTGTCGAAGATCTGCAACGACCTGCGCCTGCTCTCCAGCGGCCCGCGCACCGGCATCAACGAGATCAACCTGCCGCCGCGCCAGCCAGGCAGCTCCATCATGCCGGGCAAGGTCAATCCGGTGATCCCCGAGGCGGTCAACCAGGTGGCCTTCGAGATCATCGGCAACGACCTGGCCCTGACCCTGGCGGCCGAGGGTGGCCAGCTGCAGCTCAACGTCATGGAGCCCCTGATCGCCTACAAGATCTTCGACTCCATCCGCCTCTTGCAGCGCGCCATGGACATGCTGCGCGAGCACTGCATCACCGGCATCACCGCCAACGTCGAGCACTGCCGCCGCCAGGTGGAGCATTCCATCGGCCTGGTCACCGCGCTCAACCCCTACCTGGGCTACGAGACTTCCACCCGCATCGCCAAGACGGCGCTGGAAACCGGTCGCGGCGTGCTGGAGCTGGTGCGCGAGGAGAATCTGCTGGACGAGGCGACCCTGGACGACATCCTGCGCCCGGAAAACATGATCGCCCCGAGACTCGTACCGCTGAAAGCCAAGGTCTGAGTCCCACACGCCAGACCTGAGCGGTAACCGACGGCAACTCCCCGCGGGCGCGGTATCCTTCTTGCTTGGAAGGCTGCCACCGCCCCGGGGAGTTTTCGCATGCGTCAGTCCGGTCTGATCAATCTCAACCTGGTGTCCCTGGTCCTCCAGCAACTGGCGGCCGACACGCCCGCCCGGGCGGCGCCCCTGCTGGCCGGCAGCGGCCTGCGGCTGGACGATCTCGAACAGCCCCATCGGCTCATCACCCTGGCCCAGGAACAGCGGGTCATCGCCAACGCCCTGCCGATGGCACCGCCCGAACTGGGGCTGCTCCTGGGCTGGCGGCTGCGCGTCTCCGGCTACGGCCTGCTCGGCTATGCCCTGCTCAGCGCCCCGACCCTGGGCGCCGCGCTGCAGGCGGCCCTGGCCCACCAAAGCCTGCTGGGCGCCTATTTCACCCTGCGCCTGGAGCGCCACGGCGAATTGGCCTGGCTCAGGGCCGACGACCATCCCTTCGCGCCGGAGCTGGAGCGCTGCAACGCCGAGTGCTGTCTGGCGTCGCTGCTGGCGATCTGCTGCGACCTCCTGGGTACGTCCCTGCCGCTGGTGCAGGTGGCCTTTCGGCACGCCGAGCCGGTCTATCGCGCGCGCTATGGCGACTGCTTCGGCGCCACGCCCCTGGCCTTCGCCGCCGCCTTCAACGGCCTGGCCTTTCCCGCTGCCTGGCTTGATCGCGGGCTGCCACTGGCCGATCCGGTGACCCATCGCGACGCCCTGGAGCAGTGCGGGCGTCTCGCCCCCGAACAGGATCGCCAGCGCGCCCTGCTCGCCCGCATCCGCACCCTGCTGGGTGCGGACCTTGCGGCCCCGCCCTCCTTCGCGGCCCTGGCCGGCCACCTCGGCATGGCGCCGCGCAGCCTGCGTCGCCACCTGCAGGCCGGCGGCAGCGGCTATCAGCAATTGCTGGACGAGTTGCGTTTCGCGCGGGCGCGCGACCTGCTGGCCCAGGAGCGGCTGCCCATCTATCGCATCGCCGAGGCGATGGGTTTCAGCGAGACGGCCAGCTTCCGCCATGCCTTCCGCCGCTGGAGCGGCCAGTCGCCGCGGGGTTATCGACTCTAGCGGCCGGCGTATGCTGAGCGCTTCCCGTCCCCATGGAGGATTCCCCATGCCCTCGCTGACCCTGCTCGCGGACCGCGGCCAACCCACCGATCAATACCGCCTGCCGGCGGAAAAGCGCCTGGCAGGCGATCCGCTACAGAGCCTCTGGCTCGACTACGAGGATGGCAGCGGCGTGTTCGCCGTCGGCCATTGGCACAGCGAGGTGGGCAAGTGGCGGGTGAATTACACCGAAGAGGAGTACTGCCAGATCCTCGAAGGGGTGAGTCTGGTCACCGATGACCAGGGCCACGCCACCCGTCTCGGGCCCGGCAGCAGCTTTGTCGTGCCGCGCGGCTTCCAGGGCACCTGGGAGGTGCTGGAGCCGACCCTGAAGCGCTTCGTGGTCTACGAAGCCAAGGGCGGCTGATGGCCGCCGCCGGGCGCAATCTGGCCGGATCTATCCCCTTTTGGCCGCAGCGCCTCTCGTCGCGGGCCGCCGGGCTGGCAAGAATCTGGAGAGAGCCCGCCGCCCGGAGTCGCCATGCGCATCCACCACAGTCCCGATCACGCCCTGCATCACGGCCGCTGCGAATTGATCGATGGCCAGTTGCAGCCCTGTTTCGAAAAGCCCCAGCGCGTCGAATTCATCCTCACCGAGTGTCACCGTAGGCAGCTCGGCGAGGTGGTGCCGCCGAAGGACTTCGGCCGGGCGCCACTGGCACGCATCCACAGCACGGCCTATCTCGACTTTCTCGCCGGCGCCTGGGACGAATGGGCGGCCCGCGGCGAGACCGTGGACCTGCTGCCCTATACCTGGCCGGCGCGCACCCTGCGCCAGGTACTGCCGCCCACCAGCCTGCACGGGCGCCTGGGTTACTACAGCTTCGACGGCGGCGCGCCCATCACCGCCGGCACCTGGCAGGCCGCCTACAGCGCCGCCCAGGTGGCCTTGAGTGCCGGAGCCGAGGTCGCTGCGGGCGCACGCAGCGCCTTCGCCCTCTGCCGCCCGCCGGGCCACCACGCCGCCGCCGATGTCATGGGCGGCTACTGCTATCTGAACAACGCCGCCATCGCCGCCCAGGCCGCCCTCGACGGCGGCGCCCGGCGGGTGGCCATCCTCGATGTCGACTACCACCACGGCAACGGCACCCAGGACATCTTCTATGCGCGCGACGATGTGCTGTTCCTCTCGCTGCACGGCGATCCGGGTTTCGAATTCCCCTTCTTCCTCGGCTATGCCGACGAGACCGGCAGCGGGGCGGGCCAGGGCTTCAACCTCAATCTGCCGCTGCCCGCCGGCAGCGCCTGGGACAGCTGGAGCGCCGCCCTGGAGGTAGCGCTGGCGCGCGTGCAGGACTATGCCCCGGACCTGCTGCTGGTCTCCCTGGGCGTGGATACCTTCAAGGCCGATCCCATTTCCCAGTTCAAGCTGGAGAGCGACGACTACCTGCGCCTGGGCGAACGCCTGGCGCGGCTCGGCCTGCCGACCCTGTTCGTCATGGAAGGCGGTTACGCCGTGGCGGAGATCGGCACCAACACGGTGAACGTCCTGGCCGCCTTCGACGGCGCCTGATCCCTATCGCGAGGAATCCGACCATGCACAGCCTCCTGCGTCCGCTCACCGCCCTGCTCGGTGGCGCCCTGCTCGCCACCGCCGTCCAGGCCGCCGATCCCGGCGAACTGCGGGTCTACAACTGGGCCGACTACATCCTGCCCGAGACGCCCAAGGATTTCGCCAAGCAGACCGGCATCCGCGTCACCTGGGATACCTTCGACAGCAACGAGTCGCTGGAGGCCAAGCTGCTCACCGGCCGCTCCGGCTATGACCTGGTGATTCCCTCCAACCAGTTCCTGGAAACCCAGATCAAGGCCGGCGTATTCCAGAAGCTGGACAAGAGCAAGCTGCCCAACTGGCGGAATCTCGATCCCGAGCTGCTCAAGCTGCTGGAGGTCAACGACCCGGGCAACCAGTACGGCGTGCCCTACATGTACGGCACCATCCTCATCGGCTTCAACCCGGCCAAGGTCAAGGCGGCGCTGGGGGCGGACGCACCGGTGGACAGCTGGGACCTGGTGTTCAAGCCGGAGAACATGGCCAAGCTCAAGAGTTGCGGCGTGGCCATGCTGGACTCGCCCTCGGACATCCTGCCGGTGGTGCTGCACTACCTGGGCCTGGATCCCAATAGCGCCAACGCCAAGGACTACGAAAAGGCCACGGCGCTGATGCTGAAGATCCGCCCCTACATGGCCTACTTCAATTCCACCAAGTACATGACCGACATCGCCAACGGCGACATCTGCGTGGCGGTGGGCTATTCGGGCAGCTTCTACCAGTTCGGCAATCGCGCCAAGGAAGCCGGCAACGGCGTGGTGGTGGACTGGCGTCTGCCACGCGAGGGCGCGCCCATCTGGTTCGACACCTGGGCCATTCCGGCCAGTGCTGCCAATGTCGACCAGGCCCATGCCTTCATCAACTACCTGCTCGAGCCCAAGGTGATCGCCGGGATCAGCGACTACCTCGGCTACCCCAACGCCAACAAGCCGGGCATGCCGCTGGTGACCGCCGCCATCCGCGACAACCACGACCTGGTGCCCACCCCGGAGATGCTCAAGAAGCTCTATGTGGTGCAGCCGCTGCCGCAGCCCATCGAGCGGGTCCGCACCCGTGCCTGGAGTCGCATCAAGGCCGGTAATTGAAGGTCGAATCCTCCACGATCATCCGAATGGTAGCCAATGGCTACCATTCGGCAGTTACATCCCCGCGTCCGGGAACCCTCTATCGCGCTAAGGGACTTATTGTGCTGAAGTGACCCATTGGATTTACCTGCCAGGTACGGCGTCATGTCCCTCAGTCTCGCCCTCACCCGAGCGCTGGCTCGGCCTTTCTGGGCCCTGCGCTTCGAACCGGTATTGGAACGGCATTACCAGCACGACATCGCCCGTTCGCGCCGGCGGCACCTGCGCATCAGCCTGACCGTGGCCATCCTCGCCTACGCCAGCTTCTCGATCTGGGACTGGATCCTGATGACCGATGCCTTCTGGCTCATCAGCCTGCTCAGCGCGCTGGTGGTGATCGGCGGCGGGCTGGTCTTGCTGGCGCTCGGGTTGATACCCGCCGAACATCCCGCGCGCGAGTGGCTGGGTATCCTGCCCTGCCTGCTGGCCTATGCGCCGCCGCTGCTCGACGTCGAGGCCACCGATGCCGCGCATCGCGCCCTCTGGCTGGCGACCATGCCGCTGATGACGCTCTTCACCAACAGCTGCATCGCGCCACCCCTGCGCCAGGCCGCGGTCCACACCCTGATCGCCCTGCTGGCCATCGGTCTGGCCACCCAGATGCATACCCTGCCGGCCCTGGAGGCGTCGCTGGTCATGACCCTGGCGTTCGCCACCGCGAGCTTTACCCTGCTCAACAACTTCTGGATGGAGCGCGCCCGCCGTCAGGGCTATCTGCTGATCCTGCGCGACCGCTTGCGCAACGAAGAGCTGACCGCTTCCAACCGCTTCCTGGCGCAGCAATCCGCCACCGATCCCCTGACCGGCGTGGCCAATCGCCGGGCGCTGATGCAGGCCCTGGCCACCGCCCTGGCCCATCCCCCGCCCCGGCCGCTACTCCTGCTGATGATCGACGTCGATCACTTCAAGGCCTTCAATGACCGCTATGGGCATCCGGCGGGCGATCGCTGCCTGCAACAGGTCGCCAGCGCCCTGGCCGCCGAATTGCGCGCCGGCGATTGCCTGGCCCGCTACGGCGGCGAGGAATTCGCCATCCTCTGCACGCCGTCGCGCGAAGAGGATGCCGCCAAGCTGGCGCAGCGCCTGCTCGACGCGGTACGGCGCCTGGAGATCCCCCACCTCGGGCCCCAGGCCGGTCCGCGGGTGACCGTGAGCATTGGCGGCGCCTGTGCGCGGCCGGATCACGACTCTGCCGAGAGCTTTATCGAAGCCGCCGATCGCCAGCTCTACTGGGCCAAGCAAGCCGGGCGCGACCGCGCCATCCTCGAGGACTGCGATCGCTGCCACCCAGCGATGGAAGAATCCCTCTAGCCCAGGCGATAGACCCGATCGATCAGGACCATGCTGGCCAGGCGCTGGCGCAGATCGTCGTCCAGGCTGGGATCCTGCCAGTCGTAGAGGCCGATGCGGGCATAGGCCCGACCCCGTGGCGGCCGGGTGCCCAGGTACTCCCAGACCACCCGGGTGCAGGCCGGCTCGCGCCGGTCGGAGGCGCTGACGCCCAGCTTGAGTCCGTTGAGGCGATCGATGCGGTTGCGCGCGCTGGGCAGCAGCACCGTCTGCGACAGCTCGTTGCCGGTGAGGGATTCGTAGTCGGTAAAGAACAGCCGGCTTTCCAGGCTCATGGCCAGGCCCAGGTAGCGAAAGCGTGCCTGGCTGGTGGTCTCGCCGCGGCGACGCAGGCGCTCGAAGCGCACGTAGCGGAAGACGCCCGCTTCCGCGAACAGCCAGACCAGTCCGCAGAGCACCACGCCCGGCGTCGACAGCGACGGATAGTATTCGTGGTAGTAGCCCTGGTAGCGCGCCAGGCCTTCCTGACGCTCGCCGAACAGGGCCAGGGCCTGCCCGGCCCACCCCGTTTCCTGGCCGACCGGCGCGCCCAGGCGCGCCGCGAACTGCCGCTGTGGCAGCTGCAGATCGCCCACCGGCAGGCCGAAGAATTCCGCCAGCCGCTGCAGGTTGTAGGGCGACGGACGGCTCTGCCCGTTGAGGTAGCGATTGAACTGGGCGCGGTTGATGCCGACGGCGCGACAGACGGCGGCAATCGAGCGGTGGCGCTGGCAGAGCAGCTGCAAATTGGCGGAAAAGTCGCTCATGAGTCCGGCCCGAGCTTGACAGACGGCCAGAAAACTAGCATCAAGTCGCGCCATTTTGAAGCGAGGCGCGGAATTGTTCACGCCGGTGGGATAGCCGAATCTAGGCGCCCGGTCCGACCTACTGCCCGTTCCACCCGGACCGACCCGTCCCAGCGCCTGTTGCCGTCGTCTCCCCACGACGGGAGCAGACCCGGGCGGGATATTCCACAATAATAGCCCCAAGGCTTGCGAGCCGGCCTTGGAGCATCACTAGCATGCTCGAGGATTCTTCATGCACTACCTAGAAATGCTCAACGACTTCCTGTCCGGCCACGTGCTCATCGTGCTGATCGTCGGCCTGGGCAGCTATTTCACCCTGCGCTCGCGATTCGTGCAGGTGCGCCATTTCCCGCACATGTTCACCGTGTTCAAGGACTCCCTGCGCAACAGCGGTGATGGCCTGAGCTCCTTCCAGGCGCTGATGCTCAGCCTGGCCGGTCGCGTCGGTGCCGGCAACATCGCCGGCGTGGGCCTGGCCGTGACCCTGGGCGGCCCCGGCGCGGTGTTCTGGATGTGGGTGACCGCCCTGGTCGGCATGGCCAGCAGTTTCTTCGAGTGCACCCTCGCGCAGGTCTACAAGCGCGCCGACGGCGACGGCCTCTATGTCGGCGGTCCGGCGTACTACATCCAGCACGGCCTCAACAAGCGCTGGATGGCGCTGGCCTTCTCGGCGCTGCTGCTGGTGACCTACGGCTTCGCCTTCGTCGGCCTGCAGTCCTTTACCGTGACCCATTCGCTGGAAAACGCCTTCGGCCTGCCGGTGCAGTACACCGGGATCGCCCTGGCCATCCTGCTGGGCCTGGTGTTCATCGGCGGCATCAAGCGCATCGCCGCGGTCTCCGACATCCTGGTGCCGGTCAAGACCCTGGCCTACATCGCCGTCACCCTCTATGTGATCGTCACCCAGATCGACCTGGTCCCCGGCACCCTGCTGACCATCGTCAAGAGCGCCTTCGGCCTGGAACCGGCCTTCGCCGGCCTGCTGGGCGCCGCCATCACCATGGGCGTCAAGCGTGGCGTCTTCGCCAACGAAGCCGGCCTGGGCGCAGCGCCCAACGTCGCCGCCGTGGCCGCGGTCAAGCACCCGGCCGCCCAGGGCGTGGTGCAGGCCTTCAGCGTCTTCCTCGACACCTTCGTCATCTGCACCTGCACCGCGCTGCTGATCCTGCTGTCGGGCTTCTACACCCCGGGCTTCGAAGGCGATGGCATCGTCCTGACCCAGAACTCCCTGGCCGCGGTGGTCGGTGACTGGGGTCGCATCTTCATCAGCGTCGCCCTGTCGCTGTTCGTCTTCACCTGCATCCTCTACAACATCTACCTGGGCGAGAACGGCCTGCGCTACCTGCTCGGCCGCGGCAAGGCCGTGCTGCTCGGCTATCGCGGCCTGGTGCTGGTGCTGATCTGCTGGGGCTCCATGCAGAACCTGACCACGGTGTTCGCCTTCGCCGACATCACCATGACCTGCCTGGCCTTCGTCAACCTGATCGCCCTGGCCATGCTGATCAAGGTCGGCATGCGCGTGCTCAACGACTACGACGCCCAGCGCCGTGCCGGGGTCGACCAGCCGGTGTTCGACGCCGACCAGTTCCGCGACCTGGACCTGGATCGCCAGGCCTGGCCGGCGCTGGAGCGTCTGGAAGAGACCGTCGCCGAAGCACGCGCCGCCCAGCCGCGCCAGGCGCACTGACCGCCGCCACCGGGTCGCGCTGACCCGGACCGCGACCGCTTTCCTGCCCCCACCCCGTGTGGGGGCAGTCTTATCAGGAAGTCCCTCATGAGCTCACCCTACCTGCACATCCTCTACACCGGCGGCACTATCGGCATGCAGGCGACCGCTGCCGGCCTGGCTCCGGCCGCCGGTTTCGAGGCGCGCATCCAGGCCCTGCTGGCCAGCCGTCCGGAGCTGGGGAATCCGGCCTGGCGACTGCAGGAACTGCTGCCGCTGATCGACAGCGCCAACATGACCCCCGCCGCCTGGGAACGCATGGCCCAGGCGATCATGGCCGTGGCCACCGATCCGGCCTGTCGCGGCGTGCTGGTGCTGCACGGCACCGACACCCTGGCCTACAGCGCCGCCGCCCTGGCCTTCCGCCTGCTGGGCCTGACTATTCCGGTGCTGCTGACCGGTTCCATGCTGCCGGCCGGCGTGCCGGACAGCGATGCCGACGGCAACCTGGCCGACAGCTTCGCGGCCTTCTCGAGCGGACTGGCGCCAGGAGTCCAGGTGCAATTCCATGGCGAACGCCTGCCCGCGGCGCGCTGCACCAAGCAGGCCAGCAGCGGCTGGAAGGCCTTCGTGGCAAGCGCCCGGCCGCGCAGCGGTGACGCCCTCGTCGCCGCACCTGCCGCGCTGCGCTTCAACCAGCCGCGCCAGCCGGTGCGGGTGGCGGTGCTGCCGCTGTTTCCGGGGGTCGATGGCGCGGTCCTGCGCGGCCTGATGGGCAGTGGTGTACAGGGGCTGGTGCTGGAGTGCTACGGCAGCGGCACGGGGCCGGCGGACGACGCCGACTTTCTCGCCGCCCTCGCTGAACTACGCGACGCCGGGGTCCCCGTGGTCGCCCTCAGCCAGGGTGCCCGTGGCACCGTGGAATTGGGCACCTACGCCGCCGGCAGCGGCCTGGCCGACGCCGGGGTCATCTCCGGTCGCGGCATGACCCGCGAAGCCGCCCTGGGCAAACTGCACGCCCTGCTCGGCTGCGGCCTGGAGCGCGCGGCGGTGGCCGAGTGGATCGGGCGGAATCTGTGCGAGGAGTTGTGATCGTCGCCTGAGGGGTGGCTGCTCCCTCACCCCGGCCCTCTCCCTGGGGGAGAGGGGGGCGTTTGGATATACGCCGCAGCACGGCAGTGACCCTGCCACGCCAGGCGTGAGCCCTGCGCATGCGCCAATACCCAGCACGCCAAAGCCTATCGGAGCATCCCCTCTCCCTCTGGGAGAAGGCCAGGGTGAGGGTGCGCTTGAAGCCCAACAGCTCCAAGCCCCAAGCCCTTCGCACCAAATTCCCCCTTAAGCGCCCCCTCTCCCTGCGGGAGAGGGTCGGGGTGAGGGCCGACCCAGGCGCCCGCTCAGTCCCTTACAGCGCCTCGCGCCACAGGCTCACCGCCATCTCGGCGGAGGCGCCCGGTGCCACGGTGAGGACGTCGTCCATCACCCGGGCGGTCTCGATGCAGAGCATGCCGGTCCAGGCGTCGTCGGCGAACTGGCTCAGGCGCGCGGCCTTGTCGATCCAGGGATTCCACAGCACCGCCGAATGGCTGTTGCGGGTCTCTACGAACAGCCGGCGCTGCCACTGGGGATCGCGGATCGCCAGGCGGGCCGGCAGGCCGACATAGACCCGGTCGGTCTCGGAGGTGATGGTGGGCTCGCCGTTCTGCCGCTTGCGGGTCCAGCCGTCCAGGCAGTCGTAGTAGTCGGCATTGGCAAGGCCTTCGATACCCACCTCGCGCACGTCGCTCACGGCGAAATAGGTGTGCAGCGCCTGGCTCAGCACTAGCGGATGATCTTCCAGATTGCGCACGCTCAGGGTCAGCTCCAGGCGCTCACCGACGCTCAGGCTCAGGGTCAGCTCGGTGGCATGGGGCCAGCCCGGGGTGGTCTCGGCGGAGGTGCGGTGGTGGAAGTCCAGGCGCACCCGGTCGGTGTCCACCTCGACGCCGCCGGCCTGCCAGGCGACCTGCCGCGCCAGGCCGTGGGCCGGGGCGTCCGCGGTGGTGGTGCACATGGCCTGGACCGCGGGCGGATTCTTCAGCAGGTCGCCGAACCAGGGCCAGCAGACCGGGATGCCGCCACGGATCGGGGTGCCGGGCTCGAACACGGCTTCCGGATTGCCCCAGACGATGTCCGGTTCGCCGTCGAAGCCGTAGCGCAGCACATGGGCGCCCTGGCAGGCCACCAGGGCTTCGGCCTGGCCGACGCGGATGCGCCAGACGGGCAATTGACCCAGTTGGATCTGTTCGACGAGGGGGGCAGCGGACATGGGATGACTCCTGGAAAAGGTGAGAGGCGACTGTAGTCCAGTCGAGGACCGGGCTCCAGCCAGCCATGGACAGCAGCGGCGGTAAAATCTTCCAACGCTGGCCGCGTCTCATACCGGTGCCGCACCGCTCGGCTAGACTCCTGGTCTCCCCTCTTCAGGAATGGCTCCCGCATGTCGGCTTTCCCGCGTCTTTCCCTGCTGCTCGGCTTGGGCCTGGCCCTGCCGCTCCTGGCCAACGCGGCCAATCCCCTCGACGACGAGGTCCGCGCCGCCGCTCGCGCGGTGATGGCCGAGCAGGACATCCCGGGCCTGGCGATAGGCGTCAGCGCCCCGGGCATGCGCCGGCTCTACTACTTCGGCACCGCCGACCGCCGCAGCGGCCAGCCGGTGGACGCCGCCACCCTGTTCGAGATCGGCTCCCTGAGCAAGACCTACACCGCCACCCTGGGGGGTTACGCGGCGGCGATCGGTCGCCTGCGGCTGGACGAGTCCGCCGCGCAGGTCCGCCCGGCCCTGGCCGGCAGCGCCATCGGCCAGGCCAGCCTGCTGCAACTGGCCACCTACAGCGCCGGCGGCCTGCCGCTGCAATTTCCCGATAGCGTCACCACGGACGATCAGGCGACGGCCTTCTACCGCGCCTTCCAGCCGCCCTTCCCCGCCGGCAGCCGCCGCCTCTACGCCAATCCCAGCATCGGCCTGTTCGGCGCCCTGGCGGCCCAGCGGCTCGACGAGCCCTTCGCCACGGCTCTGCAGCGCCACGTGCTGAAGCCCCTGGGACTCGATCACACCTATCTGCAGGTGCCGGCGGCCGAGCAGGCCCACTATGCCTGGGGCCATGGCAAGAACGATCAGCCGCTGCGGGTCAATCCGGGTGTCTATGCCGAAGAGGCCTATGGCATCAAGACCACCGCCGGCGATCTGCTCGCCTTCGTCGAGGCGAATCTCAATCCCGGTCGGCTGCCGGCACCCCTGGCCAAGGCGCTCGACGCCACCCAGCAGGGCTACTACCGCAGTGGCCCCCTGACCCAGGGCCTGGGCTGGGAGGCTTACCCCTATCCGCTGGCCAAGACCCAGCTGGTGGCCGGCAACACCCCGGCGATGGCCCTGGAGCCGCAACCGGTGGACTGGCAACACCCGCCCCTGCCGGCGAGCGGCGCCCGCCTGCTGAACAAGACCGGCTCCACCAACGGCTTCGGCGCCTATGCGCTGTATGTCCCGGAGCGCCAGCTCGGCCTGGTGATCCTGGCCAACCGCAATTATCCGATCCCGGCGCGGATCGAGACGGCGTGGCGGATCTTGCAGAAGCTCGATAGCCGGGTGCAGTGAGCGAAGGGGTTATCGCGGCCATGGGCCGCTCCTACAGGGTGTGATGCTTCTGTAGGAGCGGCCCGTGGCCGCGATAATGCGAGCAGACAGCCATCTGTAGGAGCGGCCGCCTCGGCGGACCGCCATGGCCGCGATAAATCATTGAAGCCCCGTAGGATGGATGACGGCGTAGCCTCATCCACGAACCCGCGCGTCAAACCGCGGCCTCGAACCCCGCCCGACTCCTCGCGTCCTTCCACCGGCAGCCGTAGCGTGGAAAACGGCGCAGCCTTTTCCACTGGGAGTTCGCAGCAGGGGGCTCCCTCACCCCAGCCCTCTCCCCAGGGGAGAGGGGGCCATCCGAAGTGGCGCTCAACTTCATTGGTACTGACAAGATCAGATCAGTCGCGTGGATGACGGTGCAGCCTCATCCATTAAACCCAACCTCAGGCCCCACCCGACTCCTCCCGCCCTTCCACCGGCAGTTCGTGCTCGGTGGCGTAGCCGGCGTCGGCCGCCTCCAGCACGCCATGGGCGATGCTGCAGAACAGCGAATTGACCCGGCGCATGTCGCTGAGCAGGCCCAGGTGCAGGGAGCTGGTCTCGAAGCTCTCCACCACCTGCTGGTGCAGCCGCTCGACGTGGGCATGGGCATAGCGCCGCTCCAGCAGGCGGAAGCGCTGCTTGAGCCGGCGCAGGCGGCGCGCCGCGTCCAGGTCGCCGGAGAGATAGACCGACAGGCACAGCTTGAGGCTGTCGACCAGCAGCCGGTGCAGGGCGGAAAGTTCGTCCACCCCGGAAGCCGAGAAGGAACGGCGGGCGGCGATCTTCTTGCTGTCGACGTCGCTAGCCATGCGCTCGATCAGGTCGCCGGCCTGCTCCAGGTTGATCGCCAGTTCGATGGTCTCGGCCCAGCGCCGGCTGTCGCGCTCGTCCAGGTCGTCGCGCGGCATGCGCGCCAGGTACAACTTGATCGCCGTGTAGAGGGCGTCGACGTCGTCGTCGAGACGGCGCACCTCGCGGGCCAGCTGCTTGTCGCCGGCGTTGATCAGCACCAGCAGGTGCTGCAGCATCTGCTCGATGACGTCGCCCATGCGCAGGAGCTCGCGGGAGGCATTGGTCAGCGCCAGGGCCGGGGTGTCGAGGGCGGCGGTGTCCAGGTGGCGCGGCCGCAGGATGGTCTCGGCGCTGTCCTTGGCCGGCAGCATGGCGGTGCAGAAGCGCGCCAGGGGCCCGGTCAGCGGCAGGAACAGCAGGCAGCGCACCAGGTTGTAGGCGACGTGGAAGCCGATCACCACCTCGGCGTCATTGAAGTCGTAGCCCTGCAGCCAGTCGGCCAAGAGGCCGATCCAGGGCAGCACCAGGATGCAGCCGGCGAGCTTGAACAGCAGGCTGCCCACCGCCACCCGCCGTGCCTCCACGCCCTGCTTGGCCGCGCCCATCAGCGCCAGCACGCCGCTGCCCAGGTTGGCGCCCACCACCAGGCACAGCGCCACCTTGAGCGAGATGACCCCGGAGCCGGCCAGGGTGGCGGTCAGCAGCACCGCAGCCAGGCTGGAATAGGAGACCATGGCGAAGACCGCGCCGGTCAGGGCATCAAGCAGCTGGTCGCCGGTCAGCGAGGAGAACAGCACCTTGACCCCGGCCGCGTGGGTCATCGGCGAGGCGGCTTCGACGATCAGCTGCAGCGCCAGGATGATCAGCCCCAGGCCGATGGCGACCCGGCCGAGCTGGCCGGCGCGGGTCTGCTTGCGACCGAGAAAGAACACCACGCCCAGAAAGATCAGCAGCGGCGACAGCCAGGACAGGTCGAAGGTCAGCACCCGCGCCATCAGCGCGGTGCCCACGTCGGCGCCGAGCATGATGGCCAGCGCCGGGGTGAGCGGCACCAGGCCCTGGGCGACGAAGGAGGTCACCAGCAGCGCCGTGGCGTTGCTGCTCTGCACCAGGGCGGTGACGGCGATACCGGAAAGAAAGGCCAGCGGCATGCGCTGCATGCTGCGGCTGAGCACCCGGCGCAGACTGGCGCCGTATACCCGCAGGATGCCGGTGCGCACGATATGGGTGCCCCACACCAGCAGGGCCACAGCGGATAGCAGATTGAGCAGTGTCAGCATCGTGGCGCCCTCCCGGCGCGTGTCCAAGAGCTCCTGGCGAGCTTGTCACAAAATCGTAATGACCGTTCTGCACAGACGCACGAGCCCGAAGGCAGGGCACCTTCGGGCTCGTGGGGACTTGCTGGATTAGGCGGCGGAGAGCCGGGTGGGTTCCGCCGCTGGGCTCAGATCTGCTCTTTGCGCAGCTTGACCGCTTCGCGGGCCTTGGCCTTGCCGCGCAGGCGGATGTTGATGGCTTCCACCGCCAGCGAGAAGGCCATGGCGAAGTAGACGTAGCCCTTGGGCACGTGGACCTCGAAGGCCTCGGCGATGAGCACGGTGCCGACCACGATCAGGAAGGACAGCGCCAGCATCTTCAGACTCGGGTGCTTGTCGATGAAAGTGCTAATGGCGCCGGCCGCCAGCATCATCACCAGCACCGCGACGATGATCGCCGCGACCATGACCGGCACGTGGCTGACCATGCCGACCGCGGTGATCACCGAGTCCAGCGAGAAGACGATGTCGATGATGGCGATCTGGATGATGGTGCCGATGAAGCCGCTGCCCTTCTTCGTGGGCGCGTCTTCGTCCTGCTCTTCCTCGCCTTCCAGGCCGTGGTAGATCTCGGCGCTGCTCTTCCACAGGAGGAACAGGCCGCCGAAGAAGAGGATGAGGTCACGGCCGGAGATGCCTTGGCCGAAGACGAAGAACAGGTCGGCGGTGAGGCGCATCACCCAGGTGATGGACAGCAGCAGCAGGATGCGGGTGACCATGGCCAGGGCCAGGCCGAAGAACCGGGTCCGCGCCTGCATGTGCTTGGGCATGCGGCTGACCAGGATGGAGATCATGATGATGTTGTCGATGCCGAGGACGATCTCCAGGGCCGTCAGGGTAAAGAAGGCGACCCAGATTTCCGGGTTGGTCAACCAGTCCATTGCAAATCCTCTCGTAGCTAAGGCGCGCTCGGGCGCGCGCTCTAATGGAAAAGGCGCATCGGGCGACGCGCCGTTTTCGAACAGCCGGCAAGGCTAGTCGTAGCTCTGGCAAAACTCTAGCGGCTGTACAGCGGAAACACACCCAGTAACAAAGCGCCGACCAGCAGGAACATGCAGGTCACGGTGGCCCACTTCAGGGTGAAGCGCTGATGGTCGCCGAATTCCACCTTGGCCAGGCCCACCAGCAGGTAGGTCGAGGGCACCAGCGGGCTGAGCAGGTGCACGGGCTGACCGACGATGGAGGCCCGGGCGATCTCCACCGGACTGATGCCATAGGCCGCGGCGGCCTCGGCCAGCACCGGCAGCACGCCGAAGTAGAAGGCGTCGTTGGAGATGAAGAAGGTGAACGGCAGGCTGACCAGGGCGGTGATCACCGCCATGTACGGGCCCAGGGCGTCCGGGATCACCGCCAGCAGGCCCTTGGACATGGCGTCGACCATGCCGGTACCCGAGAGGATGCCGGTGAAGATGCCCGCGGCGAAGATCAGCGAGACCACCGCCAGGACGTTTTCGGCATGGGCGGCGATGCGCTGCTTCTGCATGTTCAGGCAACGGTAGTTGACGGTCATGGCGATGCCGAAGGCGATCATGAACAGCACCGGCATCGGCAGCACGCCCATGATCAGCGCGGCCATCAGCGCCAGGGTCAGCAGGCCGTTGAACCAGCGCAGGTGCGGGCGGCGGGCCTCGGCGCACTGGGAGACGGTGACGTCGGCGCCTTCGGTCTCGCCGATCTGCAGGATGCCCAGGCGCGCGCGCTCGCTGCGGCCATAGAGGTAGGCCAGGAAGAACAGCCAGGCGATGGCCAGCAGCATGGGCGCGATCATGGGCACGAAGACGTCGGCCGGATCCACGTGCAGGGCACTGGCGGCGCGCGCGGTCGGACCGCCCCAGGGGGTCAGGTTCATCACGCCACTGGAGAGCAGCATCAGGCAGGTCATGATCAGCGGATTCATGCCCAGGCGCCGGTACAGCGGGAACATGGCCGCCACGCAGATCATGTAGGTGGTCGAGCCGTCACCGTCCAGGGAGACCACCAGGGTCAGGAAGACGGTACCCATGGCCACCTTGAGCGGATCGCCCTTGACCAGCTTGAGGATCCAGCGCACCGCCGGATCGAACAGGCCGGTGTCGATCATCACCGCGAAGTAGAGGATCGCGAACAACAGCATCACGCCGGTGGGCGCCAGTTTGCGGATGCCGTCGAGCATCATCGGGCCGAGGGCGTCGAGCTTGACGTGGCCGAGGCTGGCGAATTCGCTGGACAGCGCCCAGGCCAGCACGGCGAAGGCGATCGGCACCATGGTCAGGGCGATCAGCGGAGACAGGCGCTTGGTCATGATCAGGTACATGAAGGTCATGACCATGGCGAAGCCGAGGAAAGTCAGCATGGGAATACCTCTGAATTTTCGCGAAGAGAAGGAAGATCAGCCGCGGCGCAGGGGCGCGGGGAGGGCGAAAATCCAGGGGAGAGGGGCGCGCGGGGACGCCTGGAAGGACAGATACGACATGGCAAGAATCCTGGTTATTTTTGTAGGCACGTCGCCCGCTCACGGGGGCGGGTCTTGAGGGGATCCTAAGAGGTCAACCTTTCGCCAGCCTTGCGTGGTGGCGAGTGGATGTTGCCGGATGTCACGAAGCCGACACAGGCGGGGGCTGTTCGGCCCGCTGCCAGCCCGGGATGCTCAGGTGCTCGACGAAGAAATCGAGCAGCACCTGGATCTTGGTGGGTCGGCTGCGCGCCGAGGGGGTCACGAAGTAGAGGCCGCCACGGGTCAGCTGCCAGTCCGGCAGCAGCTGCACCAACCGGCCATCGGCCAGGTAGTCGGCGGCGATGAAGTCCGGCAACTCGGCGATGGCGAGGCCTTCCAGCAGCACCGGCAGCAGGGCTTCGGAATTGGTGACGCGCAGGGGGCCACGGGGTAGCACGCTTTCTTCGCGACCCTCGTCCCCGCTGAAGCGCCACACCTGGCTGCGCGCCCGATAGGCATAGCTCAGGCAGGCATGGTCGGTCAGTTCCTGCGGATGGCTTGGCCAGCCGTGGCGCTCGACATAGGCCGGCGCCGCCACCAGCAGCTGGCTCACCGCGCAGAGCCGCCGGGCGACCAGCGAGGAGTCCGGCAAGGCGGCGATGCGCAGGGCGGCGTCGAAACCCTCCGCCACCAGATCCACGGTGGCATCGGACAGGTGCAGATCCACCGACAGCTGGGGATAGCGGCGCAGCAGCTCGGGTAGCAGCGGCGCCACCCAGCGCAGGCCGAAGGCCATGGGCACCGCCAGCCGCACCTGGCCACGGGGCTGCACGGCGCGGGCCTGGGCAGCGCTTTCGGTCGCCTCCGCCTGGCGATAGAGATCACCGGCCTGAGCGGCCAGCTCGCGGCCGAATTCGGTCAGCGCCAGCTGCCGCGAGGTGCGATTGAACAGCCGCCCGCCGAGGCGTTCCTCCAGGCGCGTCACCGCCCGCGAGACGGTGGCCACCGACACGCCCAGTACCCGCGCCGCGGCGGCGAAGGAGCCCTCTTCGGCGACCTTGGCGAACATCGCCAACCCTTCGAAATCCGGCAATCTGTTCATTTCATTTCTGCAACGATAACTTGCCAATCATTCTATTTTGCAGGAACGCCAGGGTCGATAGGCTGATTCCACCTGATCACAACCCTCGGAGTTCCCGCCATGACCCTCAAGCTCGCAGACAAGATCGCCCTCGTCACCGGCGCCACCAGCGGCATCGGCCTGGCCGCTGCCAAACTCTTCGCCCAGCAGGGCGCCCACGTCATCCTCACCGGTCGGCGGCAGGCGGAACTGGACGCCGCGGTCGCCCAGGTCGGCAATGCCACCGGCATCGCCGTGGACTCCTCCCGCCTGGACCAGCTCGATGCCCTCTATGAGCGCATCCGCCGCGAGCACGGACGACTCGATGTGCTCTACGTCAACGCCGGGGGCGGCAGCATGCTGCCCCTCGCCGAGGTGACCGAGGCCCACTACGACGACACCTTCGATCGCAACGTGAAGGGGGTGCTGTTCACCGTGCAGAAGGCTCTGCCGCTGCTGGCGGACCATGCCTCGGTGATCCTCGCCGGCTCCAACGCCGCCAGTACCGGCACCCCGGCCTTCAGCGTCTATGGCGCCTCCAAGGCCGCCGTGCGCGCCTTCGCCCGCAACTGGATCCTGGAGCTGCAGGGCCGCGGCATCCGCATCAACACCCTGAGTCCGGGCGCCACCCGCACCCCCGGCCTGGTGGAGCTGGCCGGTCCGGATGCCGCTCAGCGGCAGGGCCTGCTGGACCACCTGGCCAGCCAGATCCCCCTGGGTCGCGTCGGTGAGCCGGAGGAGATCGCCAGGGTCGCCCTGTTCCTGGCCTCCAGCGATTCCAGCTTCGTCAACGGCGCCGAGCTGTTCGCCGATGGTGGCCAGGCGCAGGTCTGAGCGGCGTCTGGCGGCCAGAAAAAAGCGGACAGCGCCCGGGGCGCTGTCCGCTTTTTTGCCGACCTAATGCGGGCGTCAGCCGCGCAATCGCGTGTTGAGTACGGCGATATGCTCCGGACCGATGCCGCAGCAGCCGCCGATCAGACTCGCACCACGCGCCTGCCAGTCCTGGGCGAAGCTCAGGTAGCCGGGCGGATCCAGGTCCGGACGCAGGGGGTCGAGGCCATCATTGGCGGTGGCCTCTTCCGGCTGGGGCGGGAAGGCGTTGGCATAGGCGCCAAAGGGAATCTCGACACCCGCCGCGGCAAAGGTCGCCCGCGCGGTATCCAGCGCCGCGGCCATCACCTCGGGCTGGCTGCAATTGAACAGCAGGGCACCAGCGCCCAGCTCCACCGCCAGCTGCGCGGCCGCGACCACCGGCTCGCCGGATCTCAGCCGCGGGGTCTCGTCGACGTCTTCGTCCTTGAGGGTGAAGGACAGCCACAGCGGCTTGCCGTCCCCTGGCAGCCCGGCGGCGATGGCGCGCACCTCGGCCAGGGAGCTCTGGGTTTCCGCCAGCCAGAGATCTACATGGGGCGCCAGGCCGCGGATCAGCGGCTGCAGCACCTCGTCCACCCGCGCCGGCTCGAACAGATCGGGGCGATAGGAGCCGAACAGCGGCGGCAGCGACCCCGCCACCCGCACCGGCTGACCGCTGGCCACCACCGCCTGCCGTGCCAGCTGGCCGGCCCGCGCGGCCAGGGCCTCGCCTTCGGCGGCGAAGCGCGCTTCGCCGATATGGAAGGGCACCACCGCATAGCTGTTGCTGGTGATCACCTGGGCGCCGGCCTCGATATAGGCGCGGTGCACCGCCTCCACCTGCTCCGGCGCCTCGCTCAGGGCCAGGGCCGACCATTCCGGCTGACGGAAGGGCGCGCCGCGGCGCTGTAGCTCGCGGCCCATGCCACCGTCGAGAAGCACAAGATTCATGTTGGCCATATAGCTATTTCACTTTTCCTTATAACCAAAACGGAGTTCAATATCGGTTCTCATATCTCTCTAATACCAGGCCCTCTTACCCTTTGCAAAGGACGCCCCCATGAGAACCGCTCTGCTATCGGCCCTCGGCCTGACCCTGGCGCTGGTCGCCACCTCGGCCTCGGCCGGGGCCACCCTGGACCGCGTCAAGGCCAAGGGCGAGCTGGTCAATGTGCTCATGGAGAGCTATCCGCCCTTCTCCCAGCTCAATGCCCAGAACCAGCTGGAAGGCTTCGACGTGGACGTGGCCAAGGCCGTGGCCGACAAGCTCGGCGTCAAGCTGCGCCTGGAAACCCCTTCCTGGGACGTGATCGCCGCCGGTCGCTGGAGCGGTCGCTACGACGTCTGCATCTGCTCCATGACGCCCAGCCAGGCGCGTGCCCAGGTGTTCGATTTCCCGGTCAACTACTACGCCTCGCCGGCGGTGATCGTGGTCAACGCCGGTGACGACCGCATCCACGGCGCCAAGGACCTCTCTGGCAAGAAGGTCGGCGTCACCAGCGCCTCTTCCTATGAGAGCTACCTGAACAAGGACCTGACCATCGAGGGCCAGGAAGACAAGCCGCTGAGCTATCCCTTCGACGATGTCCAGGTGGTGCCCTTCCCCGACGACAACGTCGCCTTCCAGGACCTCGGCCTGGGCGCCGGCAAGCGCCTGGACGCGGTGCTGACCAACCTGGTGACGGCCCAGCCGCGCCTGGCCCAGGACAGCAAGTTCAAACTGGCCGGCGCGCCGCTCTATGCCGAGCCCAACGCCGTGGCCATCGAGAAGGGTGATCCGGAATTCGCCGCCACGCTGCGCGAGATCATCGAAGGGCTACGCCAGGATGGCACCCTGAAGCGGATCTCCGAGAAGTGGATCGGCGCCGACATCACCCAAGCCCCATGAGTGACCTACCACCCCCGGCCCAGCGCCGCCCCCTGCTGAGCTTTCGTACCCGCGTCTGGCTGACCTGGCTGGCGCTGCTGGCCGGGGGCGTGGTCTTCGTGCTCGGCTTCGACCTCAAGTTCGCCAGCGTCTGGCCGCGCCTGCCCAACCTGGTGGGTTGGCGCCTGGGCCCCAACGGCTTCCTGCAGGGCGCGGCCCTGACGCTGTTCCTCAGCCTCAGCTCCATCCTGGTGTCGGTGCTGCTGGGCTTCGCCGCGGCCCTGGGCCGGCTGTCGTCCAGCGCCCTGGCCTATGGCGTGGCGACCTTCTACGCCTCCTTCTTTCGCGGCACCCCGCTGCTGATCCAGATCCTGCTGATCTACCTGGGCCTGCCGCAGATCGGCGTGGTGCCCGGCGCCATCAGCGCCGGCATCCTCGCCCTGTCGCTGAACTATGGCGCCTACCTCAGCGAGATCTTTCGCGCTGGCCTGCTCGGCGTCCCCGCCGGTCAGCGCGAGGCGGCCCTGGCCCTGGGCCTGGCGCCACGGGTGATCTTCTGGCGCGTCACCCTGCCCCAGGCCATGCGCAGCATCATCCCGCCCACCACCAGCCAGTTCATCTCCATGCTCAAGGACTCCTCCCTGGTCTCGGTGATGGGTGTCTGGGAGGTGATGTTCCTCGCCCAGTCCTATGGCCGCTCCAGCTATCGCTATCTTGAAATGCTGACCACCGCCGCGGTGCTCTACTGGCTGATGTCCCTGGCCATGGAGTTCCTGCAGTCGCGCCTGGAGCGGCACTACGGGAAGGCGTATCGGGGGCGTTAGAGTCGCTTGGTCGGGCGGAGGCAAAGGACGATGCCCGATCGACGTCGGCAGCGCGTTTGATAGAGTCTTCTTGCCACCAACTACTGGCTGGTCCTTGCTGTTATGAGCAGAACCGGAGGCCATATGACTGAGACAGAAACCACTACTCAAAAGCTGGCCCGCTTTGAAACGGCGCGCTTTGCACTTGAATCACTGATGGCCAACTGTTCTCGGCTGATCTATGCAGAAGAGGCAAAACCAGAGCCGGATCAGGTATGTGTCGATCAGCTGAGGGCCAGGCGGCGCGAATACCGCAGACTTCGTAACGGTCTGGACTTCGACAATCGAAGACAGATCGAGGACGCCATAGCCACCTATGGTCCCCAGGCAAAAGCCGCTATGCCGCAGGCAGAGAGATAGGATCCTGGTACAAGCCGATCGACCGGGCGCCAACCGGGATGAATGCCGACCGAATTTGCTGAAGCCAGCGTCGAAAAGGCTGCTCTTCAAAGGATCACACCCGCTATAGGAGGAGTGATCCTTTGAAATTGCAGTTAAGGCAGCAGGATCCAGCAGTTACTTGAGATCGGTGGTCAGCTCTGGCGTACCAAAGCTGACGAGCGTGGCATTGGAACGTTCGAAATAGCCCTGCCAGAAACGTTCGAGACTCTGCAGTACCTTGCCTGAACGATAGGCGCCTTTGGCATCGTCACCGATCAGCCCCGCGCCCATCACATAAACCCGGGCGCCGTGCAGTTGGGCGAACAGTTCCTTCTTCTCTACCTTGGCCAGCTCGGCTGCAGGGTCGATTCCACGAATGCGGTTAGCTTGATAGAAGCTGCCGAAGTCGCTGTTTTCCAGCATGTCGGATACCAGCAGAATGACCTGATCCGCGCTGGGCTCCTGGCCTAGGTCTTCACCAATTTTCTTGAGGCTGGCGAAGATTTCGCTGCGCGATATCTCCTCGTTCGGCTTGCCGAAACTCTCGACGAATTGCTTGCCGAATGTCTTCTGGAAAAAGGCGGCCTGCTGTTGCAGACAGGTATCGAGTTTCTTGAGACTGGCATTGCCGATATGGTTACGCACCTTGCCAACCAACGGTTTTTCCAGGACGCCGGCGAACTGCAACTTCATGTAGTTGTTCTGCAACAGCGCCGAAAATTGATAGAGCTTGATGCTGTCGCCGGGCTGCAGGTATCTCAGGGTGTGCTCCCAGGCACTGCTTTTCAGCGCCTGGGGCATATTGACCGTTTCATCGATGACCACCGTCAACGCTCGCCCCGACGCGGCTGGCTGTTCGCTGGCCAATTGCGCATAGCTGTAGCAGCTCGGCAGGTCGTTACGTTCAGCCGCCATTGCCGCAGGCGCCAATAGCAGACCCGCGATTGCCAGGGTTACGGTCAGACGCATTTCAGGCACCCTCTTTCTTGGCGCGTTTTATCGCCACCTGCACTTTCTGCTTGCTCAGCAGCGCGGCGTTGTCGATACCCAACTCTTCGCCAATAGCGGTCAGTTCTTCGGGCGAATAGACCGTGAGATCGCCCAGATTGGCGATCAAGGCGTTCTGGTCCAAGGCAGCCGTGGGCTCCGGTGCCGATACCGGTGCTGGTACAGATACTGGTGCTGGTGCTGGTGCTGGTGCTGGTGCTGGTGCTGGTGCTTCAACGGTCGCGCTCGACGAGCGCTCAGGAGCTGAGACTTCAGTAATAGCCGCCGCGTTGTTGAGCGCAGCCAATTCACGTTGCAAGGCCTGCTTTTCCCTGGCGGTATCGAGCGCCTTACGCATTTCTTCCAACTCGTTGGCGGCCGCACGCGCTTTTTTCTGCTGCTGATTTTCGCTGTTCTGCCGCTCCTTCTCGTTGGCATAGAGCGCAAAGCTCCGACGCGGACCACGGTCAGCACTACCGCCTAGAGAATGACGATGCTCGATCCGCTCTTGCAGGCTGCTGAGCTTGGCCTCGGCATCTCGGGCGACTCGATCACGCTGACTCTGCTGATAGGCCGCGAATTCACTGGCACTGCTGAAGCCGGAGATATAGCCCGCTGCTTCCCGTGACTGGGTGCCTGCGAACGAACGGAAAACGCCGATCAGGATGCCGATGATCTGCACGCCGATGAAAATGACCGACAGGATGAAGAAGGTGAGTTTGTAGGCGAAGATCCGATCGCCCGCGACCTCACTGGCCGCACGCTGGTCAGCCGCCTGCCCATCGGCAGTGGCTTCGCTGGGCAGTTGGAAAGGCGAGGCGTCTGGCGTGAGCGCCGAACCGCTACCCGAAGCATAGGGCGAACCGTTTACCTGCTGGGTCTCCAGTTCGTTGATGGTGGAGGCTCGGATGAAGTAGGCACCAATGGCCAGCGTCAGGATAAGCGCCGTAGCAATGATGGTGGTCCACCAGGTCGGGGAGACCGTGGCGTTGTGCTTTACCCGATTGATGATATGCAGGTACTTGGGCTCTTTATCATCGAGACCGGTACGGTCCAGATCGACGTTGGCATCGGCCTGAAGATCCTTGGCATTGTTGTTGCGCCGAGCCTGCCGATGCCATTCGCGAGCCTTGCTGATAAGGCCGTTGCGGTGAATCTCGGCGCCCATGAGGTGGGTAGCAGGAACCAGAATCGTACCGATCAGCAGGGAGATGACGATGGCCGAGAATTCCGCCTGGTTGGCGGAAATGTTGTTGGCAATGAAAGGCGCCAGTACCAGGGCGAAGATGAACGCCTCGAGGATCACTAGAAAGATGCTGCCAATCCACAGTGGCAATCCCGTGGGTTTGCGGCCGCGCTCTTCCACCTTGTTCAGATAGTTTGCGCATTTGTCGTAGAAGGCTGCGTCCTTGTTCACGCGCTCGTAATAGCGATGGTATTTCGCGCACAGTTCGCGCTCAGCCTTGTACCAGGCCGTCCCTCCTTCTTCGCGATCCTGCATGAGATCGCGCTTGGACGCCTTGGCGATAAAGCCTACGACCGGAAAGCTGACGCCCAGATTGAGGAAGAAGTACTTGACCTCCTCCCACCAGCGGATAATTACCACGACCAGCACCAACAGACTGATCAGCGGCCATATCACGTAGCGATAAGCCGCCAGCGCTGTAGTCAACGTCTCGAAAAGTTCCATGTTTCGTCCCCGGAATCAGCCGCGCACAGGCGCGTAAGTCGCTATGTAAGGCTTGGTGCCATTGTCGTAAAACAGGTCGCCGTCGATACTTTTGTCGCCGGTCTTTTTAATTACTACATCAATACAACTTACCGGTGCCTGCTCGGGTTGTTCCAAGAAGACCCGATAGAGAATGGCGTCTTCACCTTCATAGGTATTGGCGACGGCCGTATAGGCATCGCTGGGTCCGCCTTTGTTTTTTTCATAGTTCTGGGTGACGAAGACTTTCGGATCCTTCACCAGCGCAGCGTTATCACGCAGCACGGCAACCGGCGACAGGGTCACCAGATGGCCATTGACCAAGCCGGCCCAGGCGCGTCCGTTCATGCCTGGCAGGTATTCGCGCGTGGCATGGTCAGATAGCGCAGCGCCGGTGGCGAAGCTTTTGACCTCGCCGCTGACGCGCGGGGCGTCCTGCTGACAGCTGCTCATGGGCACCTGGGCGTAGGCAGTGGAGATCAGCGTGAATCCACCGCTTTTCGGACGCAGGGCCTGACCCAGCTTCCAGTCACCGCTGGCAACCGGCTGACCGCCGAAATCGATTTTCGCCACGCTCGGCTTCGCCTGCCGAGGCGCCTCGGCATCAGCCGTCTTGACGGTTTTCGACGAAGCCGTGGCAACAGCCGGTTTTTTACTCTCGGGCTTGGCCACGGACTCCGTGGCGGTGCCATGGGCCAGATACTTGGCGTTGTTCTTTTCCGCGTTGATACGCTTGACCAGCATCGCCTTGTCGTTCAACTCGACGATCTCGACGCGACGGTTCTTGCCACGCTCGAGCGGATCGCTGTTGTCGGCGATGGGGCGTGAGGCGCCGGCACCCTGGAAGTACATGCGATCTCGCGAAATGCCCTGCTCGACCAGAATGCTTGCTACCGCCCGTGCGCGCTGTTCCGACAGCGCCTGGTTGATGGCCGGTGTGCCGGTAGCGTCGGTATGGCCAACGATAAGAATGGGTGTGGCTTCCTTGCCAACATAGGCACTGGCAAGCTTGGCGAGCTTGCGGCGACCTTCGTCGTTGAGCTGGGCACTCCCTGTCGGGAACATGCCTTCATCGGCGATCTGAGCCACCAGCCCCGCTTCTTGGGGCGCAGCCGAAGGCGTAGCGGCGGCAGTCTGCAACGTTTCCACCTGAAGCGGGATCTTCTCCTGCTCAGCGATCTGCTTGAGTCGCTCGAGACGATTCTTGTAGGCCAGGGCGGCGCCACAGCCAACCGAGGCGCCGACCACGGCCCCGGCGATCAGCGTCGCACCATCGCCCTTGGCCAGCGCAGCCGCGGCTACGCCTGTAGCGGCGCCGAGGAAACCGCCAGCCAGACAGTTGACGGTACGACTTTGGCCGCTGGAAAAATTATCGACGGTGGCGCAGCCGGTAACGCCCAGGGAAATGGCTACGGCCAGCGCAGCAAGGCGAACTGGCCGGGAAGGAAGCAAAGAAGCCTGACTCACGTAAGTAACTCCTGGTTACTGGAGATAACGGATAACCAGGATGAAACGACCTATGATGTTTCATCCATGAAAACGGCGGGTGCTCTATCTAGCAGGATAGAAGCCTGGATTATATCCCGATATCGGGGATGGCAAGTGAAGCACAAGTAGGTTCAATTGCAATGACAGCCAAACTAGCGTCAGCCTAATAATCTCAAGGCAATATCATAACTAACGTTATTGCCTTCATAACTACTCACTCCAGGCCTCCCGCAGCCTGGCCAGCGCCTCCTTGATCCGCGCCTCCGGCACCGCCGCGAAGCCCAGCACCAATCCGGCGCGGACGTCGGGCGGGGTCGGGCCCTCGGGCAGCCAGTAGCGCGACAGCGCGTTGAGTTCCACATCGACCGCGGCCGCCCGCGCTACCAGTTCGGCTTCGCGAGCCAGCTGGGTGACCGGCAGGCACAGATGCAGGCCGGCCACTGGCACACCCGGCGGGGCGCAGCCGGCGACCTCTGGCCAGCCGGCCAGCAGGGCATCACGGCGACTGCGCGCGGCCCGACGCATGCGCCGGATATGGCGCTGGAAATGACCCTGCTCGATGAAATCGGCCATGACCGTCTGGGTGGCGCTGTCGAGATGGCGGATGCCGGCCCGTTGCAGCTCCAGCAGCGCCGGCACCAGCGCGGGCGGGGCCACCAGATAGCCCAGGCGCAGGCCGGGAAAGGCGATCTTGGAAAAGGTGCCGACATAGAGCACCCGACCGTGGCGATCCAGCGCGGCCAGGGGCGCCAGCGGCGCACCCTGGTAGCGGTATTCGCCGTCGTAGTCGTCCTCGACGATCCAGGCGTCCGTCTGCCGTGCCCAGTCCAAGAGCGCCAGGCGGCGCGGCAGGGACAGCACGGCGCCGGTGGGATACTGGTGCGAAGGGGTGACATAGACCAGTCGGCAGTCCCGCTGGCCAGCCAGTTGCTCCACCACCAGCCCTGCCGCATCCACCGGGATTCCCTGCAGCCGCGCCCCGCCACTCTGCAAGGCCAGGCCCGCGGCGCGATAGCCGGGATCCTCCATGGCCGCCAGGGCGCCGGGCGCCAGCAGCAGCCGGGCGCAGAGTTCGATGGCCTGCTGGGCGCCGCTGGTGATGAGGATCTGCTCGGGTGCGCAGACCAGGCCCCGCGCCTGGCGCAGATAGGCGCAGAGCAGGCGGCGCAGTCGCGGTTCGCCGCCGGGTTCGCGATAGCCCAGCAGCGCCGGCTCCGGCTGGCGCCAGAAACGCTGCTGCAGCCGCGCCCAGGTGGCGAAGGGAAACAGATCCACCGCCGGCAGGCCGACCCGAAAGGCGCACGGCGCGCCGGGCGGCACGCTGGCCAGGGGCAAGGGGGCGGCCCTGGTCGTGGCTTCGGGAGCGGCCAGCGCCCGGGTCAAGGGCGCGACATAGGTGCCGTCGCCCGGGCGGCTGTCGAGAAAACCTTCGGCCAGCAGCTGCTCGTAGGCGGCGGTCACGGTATTGCGCGAGATCCCCAGCAGCCGCGCCAGTTCGCGACTGGCCGGCAGCCGTACCCCGGCGGCCAGCTCACCGGCCAGGATGCGCTCGCGCAGGCCCTGGTAGAGCTGGCGCGCCAGCCCCCGACCCGGCTCCAGCAACAGCCCCGACGGCTCGAATCCCAGCATGGATTGGCACCCTGAAAGTCATGGAAATTGGCTCTTACAGGGAGCCAAAGGCGATCTTAGCATGGTCGGACATCGCTGGAGTTACTGCCCATGTATCCCAATCCCGCCTTCTGTCTCGACGACCTGCCCAGGCTGCACCAGCACCTGCGCGATCACGCCCTGGCGCTGCTGGTCAGCCAGACCGAGGCCGGTCCGCTGGTGAGTCATCTGCCGCTCTGGCTGGCGCCCGACGAGGGTCCCTATGGCACCCTCTATGGCCATCTGGCACGCAGCAATCCCCAGGCGCAGGCACTGGTCGAGGCCCCTGTCGCGCTGGCGGTGTTCCAGGGTCCCCAGGCCTATGTCAGCCCGGCCTTCTATCCCGGCAAGGCCGAACATGGGCGGGTGGTGCCGACCTGGAACTACCAGGCCTTGCATGCCCGCGGCAGCGTCGAGGTGTTCGATGACCCCGAGCGCCTGCTGCAGCTGCTGGAGCGCCTCACCGACCAGCACGAAGCCGGGCGTGCCCGGCCCTGGCAGGTCGCGGATGCGCCCGCGGATTATGTCCAGGGCATGCTGTGCGCCATCCGCGGCCTGCGCCTGCCCCTCGACAGCCTCCAGGGCCTCGCCAAGCTCAGCCAGAATCGCAACGCCGCCGATCGCGAAGGCGTCCGCCAGGGTCTGGCCGCCAGCCCGGTACCCGGCGACCAGACCCTGGCCGCCCTGATCCCCTCTCCCGCCTGACCCTGGAGCCACCCATGACCATCCGCCCCCTGAGCGAAGCCGATCACGCCGTCTGGCACGACCTCTGGCAGGCCTACCTGGCCTTCTACGAGACCGTGCTGCCGGAGGCTACCTATGCCCGCACCTGGCAGCGCCTGCTCGATCCCGCCCAGCCCCTGCATGGCGCCCTGGCCTGGGACGGCGAGCGGCCCCTGGGCCTGGTGCACTTCATCTATCACCCGTCCTGCTGGACCGAGAGCGATTACTGCTACCTGCAGGATCTCTATGTCGCCCAGGACCACCGCGGCGGCGGCCTGGGCCGTGCCCTGATCGAGCACGTCTATGCCCATGCCAAAGCGGACGGCTGCGACCGGGTGCACTGGCTGACCCAGGAGACCAACTATGCGGGACGCCAGCTCTACGATCGCATCGCCACCCGCTCCGGCTTCATCCAGTACCGTCACCTGCTAGGAGACAGATCATGACCCCGCTCGACTGGACCCCGGCCCATGTGCCCAAGCCCCGCTTGCTGCAGGGTCACCATGTACGCCTGGAACCCCTGGACCCGCCGCGTCATGGCGACGATCTCTGGGAAGCCCTGCACGACCAGGACCCGGTCCTGTGGGACTATCTGCCCTATGGCCCCTTCACCGAGCGGGCCGCCTTCGACACCTGGCTGGCCGGCCTGGCCCAGGGTCGTGATCCCTTGTTCTACGTCGTGGTGGATCCCCGCCATGGCCGCGCCCTGGGGCAACTCAGCCTGATGAGCATCGTCCCCGAACACGGCAGCATCGAGATCGGCCATGTCGCCTTCGGCGGGCGCCTGCAGCGCACGCCCCTGGCTACCGAGGCCTTCTATCTGCTGATGCAGGAGGCCTTCGCCCTCGGCTATCGGCGCCTGGAGTGGAAGTGCGACAACGCCAATACCCGCTCGAAACGCGCCGCCGAACGCCTGGGCATGCGCCCTGAGGGGCTGTTCCGCCAGCACCGGGTGGTCAAGGGCCGCAATCGCGACACCGCCTGGTTCAGCCTGCTGGATCACGAATGGCCCACGGTCGACGCCGGCTTCCAGCGCTGGCTGGCGGCGGAGAATTTCGATGCCGAAGGACGCCAGCTCAGCGCCCTGGCTGTCGCGCCCGGCAAATGAGAAGCAATACCAACGGAGCAGGCAAAGCGTTATCCTAGAGAGGTTGCTACCACCAATCTCCCTTTGCCGTGACCGCCATCCACGTCCTACTCGTCGACGACCACCGCAAGCTGCGTGAGCCCCTGGCGATCTACCTACGTCGCCAGGGGCTCGAAGCCACCACCGCAGCCGATGCCACGCGGATGAAGGCGTTGCTCGCGCAGCAGCGCTTCGATGTCATCGTCCTCGACGTGATGCTGCCGGATGGCGACGGCTTCAGTCTCTGCCGTGAACTGCGCCAGCGCGACACGACGCCGATCATCCTGCTCACCGCCCGGGGCGAGGTGGATGACCGGGTGCTTGGCCTGGAACAGGGCGCCGACGACTACCTGACCAAGCCCTTCGAACCGCGCGAACTGGTGGCCCGGATTCGCACCCTGCATCGTCGCTACCAGGCGACCGCTCCGACGTCTCCGAGCGAGCCTGTACCGGCGGCGATCTATCGTTTCGCGGGCTGGCACTACGCCGCCGTCAGTCAGCGCCTGCACTACCCGGACGGCAGCACCCGCCGCCTGGGTCAGGCGGAGGCGCGCCTGCTGCTGGCCTTCCTGTGTCAGCCCCAGACCGTGCTGCATCGTGATCTATTGCTGCACCAGGTACAGCCGCCCGATCGCGCG
This sequence comes from Pseudomonas oryzihabitans NBRC 102199, assembly GCF_000730625.1. Lineage (GTDB taxonomy): Bacteria > Pseudomonadota > Gammaproteobacteria > Pseudomonadales > Pseudomonadaceae > Chryseomonas > Chryseomonas oryzihabitans. Next base: position 273,081 of record NZ_BBIT01000005.1, read on the forward strand.
CTGGAAGACCGCAGCCTGGATCGCCAGGTCAGTCGCCTGCGCCTGCGGTTGGCCGATCCGACAGGCGAATCGCCGCTGCGGACCGTCTGGGGCCGCGGCTATCTGCTGGACTGCCCGGTGGAGGCCCTGGACGGCCCATGATCGCGCCTTGGCGTAGCTGGCTGCAGGGCATCACCCCCCGCCTCTGCCTGCTGTTCTGCGCGGCCTTGCTGCTGGCGCACGCGGCCGCGGCGCTGGTCCTGCACCAGACCGGCGCGCTGGTCCATCCGTTGTCCTATGGCCAGGCCTTGGAGCGCCTGGCGGTGGCCCGTACCGCGGTCGAGCGCCTGCCGACGGCGCAGGCGCAAGCCCTGCTGCGGGTGCTGGCCGAGTCACCGGCACAGGTCTGGATAGCCACGACGCCGGAGGTGGCGCCCTTCCCCATGCTCGCGGAAGAACGCCGCCTGACCCGGGATCTGGCGCGGCGCCTTGGACAGGCCGAAGAGGGTCTGGTGATGCAGCTGGAAGGCCTCGCCGGCGACGCCGCCCGCGCCTCACCGCTGACCCCGGCCGGCTGGGCACCCCTGCGCTTGCGCAGCAGCGTGCGCCTTTCGGACGGTCGCTGGCTCAATGCCGTGCAGTATCCGGCACGCAGCGACGGCTGGCTGACCGCCCTGGGCTGGTCGCTGCTGCTGGGCGCCCTCCCAGTGCTGCTGCTGGCCTGGCTGTTGATCGGCCAACTGGTACGGCCGCTCCAACGACTCACCCGCGCCGCGGAGGGACTCAGCCGGGGCGAGCGCAGTCGCCTGGAGGTCCGTCAGGGCCCACGCGAGGCCAGGGAGCTGGCCGCGGCCTTCGAGCTGATGCAGGAACGGCTGCTGCGCCACCTGGATGATCGGGTGCGCATGCTGGCCGCCATCAGCCACGACTTCAACACTCCACTGGCTGCGCTGCGAGTGCAATTGGCCCTGCTGGAGCCTTCGGTCGAGCGCGACGACATGGAAGAAAGCCTGGCCGAACTGGACGCCATGGTGCAGGAAACCCTCGACTTCATCCGTGGCGAGCGCCGGACCGAAAGCCACCAGGATGTCGACCTCGTCGCCCTGCTGCAGGCATTGCAGGATCGCTATCAGGCATTGGGCCAGACGGTATCCTGGTCGGGCACCGGCGCGGCAATGCTCCGCGGTCGCCCACTGGCCCTCAAGCGCGCCCTGGGCAATCTGCTCGACAACGCCCTGCAGCACGGTAGCAGCGCCACACTGGAGCTGTCGCGCCCCGCGCCACAGCTGCTCCGCCTGGACATCCTCGACGACGGACCCGGCCTGCCGGAAAACCAGCTGGAACGGGTCTTCGAACCCTTCTACCGGCCTCCGGGCCAGGACAGCGCTCGTGGCCTCGGTCTCGGCCTGGCCATCGCCCGGGCCTGTATCCTCGCCCACGGCGGCGAGCTGCAGCTGCGCAATCGCCCGCAAGGCGGCCTCTGCGCCCGGATCCTGCTGCCGTCGACCTCCTAGCAGCCAGATATCCCGTAGGAGCGGCCCATGGCCGCGATCGTCCAAACAAAAGACCTTGTCGCGCCAGGACAATGGCTCCCAGGGTAGCGCCACCTTGATCGATCAGGATCTGGCTGATTCTGGAGATGAACGCCTGCTCGAATAGCGCCTTCTCCCTCCGGGGCGTGCCTCACAGCGGATTCCCTGGTGGAAAAGGCTCCTCCGTTTTCCACGCTACGGTTCCGGCACCAACGCAGTGGAGGTTCCACGTGGAGCATCTGGTTCCCTTAGAAGCTCAGAGTCGCGCTCACCCAAAGATGGCGACCATAGTTCACCGTGCCATAGGTCTCGTCGTCCAGGCGCCGATCGTTCAGGTTGCGGATAGCGGCATTGAAGCTCAGGTTGCGCGTCGCCACGAAGCCGCCGCCCACGTCCCAGGTGGTATAGGCCGGCGCCGCTTCGCCGGTCAGGGTGGCGTCGTATTCCTCACCGAAGTAATCCAGCGCCGTCCACAGATTGAGCCGGTCCGACAGGGTCCAGTCCAGGCGGGCGTTGGCCTTGCGCTCCGGGGTCAGGGCCAGGGGCGCACCCTGGTTGGGACCGCTGCGCTGCTCCGAGTCGAGATAGGTGAAGTTGCCGCCCAGGCGCAGGGCCTCGGTGATGTCCCAGCCACCGCTGAGCTCCACGCCGCGGATCACCGCCTCGTCGACGTTGATGCGGTCCATGCGGATGTAGCCATTCCAGCGCTCGGTGGTGGTGACCGTGGACAGCTTGTCCTGAAAGTCGTTGTAGAACAGCGTCGCCGCCGCTTCCAGATTGCGCCGGTTGGACCAGAGCGCCGCCACCTCGTAGTTGGTACTGGTCTCCGGCTTGAGATCCGGATTGCCGAGCATGACGAAGCGGTTGCGCCGCAGATAGGCGTAACCCGGTGCAACAGCGCGGATTTCCGGTGCCTTGAAGCCGCGCGAGACGCCGCCCTTGAAGGTCCATTTAGGGGTGGCATGCCAGACCCCGTAGAGCCGCGGACTCCAGTGATTGCCGTACAGCTCGTGGTGATCCAGGCGCAGCCCGCCGGTGAGCGCGAAGCTGTCGGTAATGGCCCACTCGTCCTCGGCGAACAGCGCCTGCTGGGTCACCGCAAAGGAATACTGGCGGCGATCATTCAGCCCCTGGTTCCAGTCCTGCACCTCGCCACGGTTGTATTGCAGACCGGTGGTGAGCAGGTGGTCATCCAGGGGCGTCACCAGCTTGGCATCGAACACGGTGTTCTCGACCTGGGGCTTGCGCCCATAGACATCGGTCTGCTCCGGCGTGGCAAGGCCTTCGCGAGAGGTCTCTTCGTGCAGCAGCGACACGTCCGAGCGCAGCCCGCCGGTCCAGTGGCCGGTGTGACTCAGCGACCAGTGATCGCGGTCGTTGTCCTGCTGGCGGGTCGCCCAGTTGTCGCTCAGGCCGTCGCCGTTGCGCAGGCGCGTCTGCCCGGCTTCCAGCAGGAATTCTTGGTTCTCGGTCGGGGTGAAGACCAGACGCCCGGTCAGGTCGCGATGGCGCGCCTTGCTGAAGCCCTGGGTCCGCTCGATGTCGTCGTCGGCCTGGCGATCCAGGTAGCGGCCCCAGAGCTGCAGACCGAGCAGGTCGGTGTGCAGCGGTCCGCTCAGAAAGAATTGGCCCTGGCGCGAATTGCCCTGGTCGCGGTGCTGCTGGGCGATGTAGTCGGTGGTCAGGGAGCCGGCCCAGGTGGCGGCGTTCTTCTTGGTGATGATGTTGATCACCCCGCCGATGGCGTCGGAGCCATACAGCGAGGACATGGGCCCGCGTACCACCTCGATCCGCTCGATGGCCGCCGCCGGCGGAATGAAGCTCTGCTCGTAGCCGCGATTGCCGTTGACCCGCGACTCCCGCGCGCTCTGCCGCTTACCGTCCACCAGGATCAGGGTGTAGTCCCCCGGCATGCCCCGGATGGAGATATCGGTTTCATTGGCCGCACCGTTGACCACCACGCCCTCGACGTCGCGCAGGGCGTCACCCAGATCGCGGATCGGGCGCTTGCGCAGGGTCTCGGCGTCGATCACGGTGACTGAAGCGGGTGCGTCCTCCAGACGCTGTTCGAAGCCGGCGGCGGTGACCACCGTGGTGTCGAGATCGGTGATCTCTTCGGCTTGGACCGCCAGGCTGGCGGCGGCCAGGCCGAGCGCCAGCGGCGTAGCGATGAAACGTTGCAACCTGGCCATGAGCCATGCCCTCCGATGAAAGGGCATGGATGGTAATGATTGACGTTACGGAAATTGGGACAGGTTGAGACAGCGGCATTCACTCGCCGCGGATATAGCCTTCCAGATGGCGGATCAGCTCCGCCTGCTGGACGGTGGTCGCCTTGACCAGGTCGCCGATGGACAGCAGCCCGATCAGCTTGCCGTTGCCCATCACCGGCAGGTGGCGCAGGTGGTGGTCGGTCATCATCTGCATGCAGTCGCCCACGGTCTGCTGCGGCAGCACGATGATGACCGCCTCGGTCATGATCTCGCTGACCGGGGTCGCATAGGAGGCGCGCCCCTGCAGGGCCACCTTGCGCGCATAGTCGCGCTCGCTGACGATGCCCACCAGTTCGCCGTCGCGCATCACCGGCAGCGCCCCGACGTTCTTTTCCGCCATCAGGCGCAGGGCGTCGAGCACCCAGGCGTCGGGGGCGATGGTGTAGACGTCCTGCTGGGTCTTCAGGGCAAGCAACTGGGCGACGGTTTTCATTGTGGTTCTCCTGAGGTGAGGCGAGCGTGACCGGAGGTGCCTGGCAGGGCCGGTCAGTCGATTACATCAGGCCACCTGAACGCCCTTGTCGCCCGAACGACGTCGATCCCGCCACAGGCGCCATGCCAGAGCCAGCAGGAAACCGGCCGTCAGCAGCATCACCAGGGTGGGCGCCGGGGCGCTGTCCCAGACCAGGCTCAGCAGCACCCCGCCCAGGGCCGCCGTCACGGCCAGGGTGGTGGCCAGCAGCAGCATCCAGCCAAAGGAACGGGTCAGCAGAAAGGCCGTGGCACCGGGGGCGATCAGCAGCGCCACCACCGGCACCATGCCCACCGCCTGCAGGGCGCCGACCACGGTCAGGGCGATCAGACCGAGCAGGCCGTAGTGCAGCAGCCCCACCCGTAGGCCCAGGGCTCGGGCCTGGGCCGCGTCGAAGGCCAGCACCAGCAGGTCGCGCCAGCGGCAGGCCAGCGCCAGCACCACCAGGCCGGCGATCACCGCCATCTGCCAGAAGGCCGCCGGGGACACCCCCAGCAGGTCGCCGAGCAGGATGTGGTCCAGGTGCAGCTCGGTGGGCAGCCTGGCGTGCAGCACCAGGCCCAGGCCGAACATGCCGGAAAAGACCACCCCCATCAGGGTGTCCTGTTTTACCCGGCTGTGGCGCTTGAGATAGCCGGTGGCCAGGGCGCAACCCAGCCCCGCGACGAAGGCGCCCGCCACCAGCGGTGCCCCCAGCGCCGAGGCCAGCACCAGGCCGGGAAAGACCGCGTGGGCGATGGCATCCCCCAGCAGCGCCCAGCCCTTGAGCACCAGGAAGCAGGACAGCAGCGCCGTGGGCACCGCCACCAGCACGGCCATCAGCAATGCCTGGCGCAGGAAGTCGACTTCGAGGGTCAGCAGCAGCCAGTCCATCAGCCCGCCTCCGCCGTCTGCCGCGCCCGGCGCCGGTTGGCCAGCAGGCCGTGACGCGGCGCCAGGACGAAGGCCAGCAGAAAGATCAGGGTCTGCAAGACCACCACGCAGCCCCCGGTGGCGCCGTCGAGGAAATAGCTGAGGTAGGTGCCCAGGAGCCCGCTGCCAACGCCGATGGCGACGCTGATCAGCACCACCCGCGAGAAGCGATCGCTGAGCAGATAGGCCGTCGCCCCCGGCGTCACCACCAGGGCGATGACCAGGAAGGCGCCCACCGTCTGCATCGCCGCCACTGTGCTCAGCGCCAGCAGGGTAAAGAACAGCAGCCGGTACAGGGTGGGATTGAGACCGCAGGCGCGCGCCTGGCCCTCGTCGAAGAATACCAGCAGCAGGTCGCGCCACTTGAGCAGCAGCACCAGCAGGGAGACGGCGGCGATAGTCAGCAACTGGCGACTGGCCTCGGGGGTAATGGCCAGGATGTTGCCGAAGACGATGGTCTGGATGTCCACCGCGACCGGCGCCAGCGAGACCAGGAACAGCCCGCCACCAAAGAAGGCGCTGAAGATCAGGCCGATGATGACGTCTTCCTTGAGTCGGGTGTAGTGCCGCAGCCCGAGCATGGCGCCGGCCGCCGCGCCGCCGGCGAGAAAGGCGCCCAGGGCCAGCGGCAGGCCGAGCAGATAGGCGCCGGCCACGCCGGGCACCACCGCGTGGGACAGGGCATCGCCGATCAGCGACCAGCCCTTGAGCATCAGGTAGGCGGAAAGAAAGGCGCACAGCCCGCCCACCAGCGCCGCCGCGCCCAGGGCATTTCTCATGTAGCCGTAGGCCAGGGGTTCCAGCAGCCCTTCCATCAGGCACGCTCCCGCCGCCGCGGCTCCGCTTGCAGCCCGTCAGACAGCCGCAGGGCGCCGCCAAAGGTGCGTTCCAGGTTCTCCCGGGTAAAGACCTCGGCCGTCGGCCCCTGGGCCAGCACGGTGCGATCGAGCAACACGGTGCGGTCGCAGAAGCGTTCGATGCTGGCCAGGTCGTGGGTCGACACCAGCATGGAGCGACCTTCGGCGCGCAGCGCCTGGAGCAATTCGATGATGGCCCGTTCGGAGGTGGCGTCCACCCCGGTGAAGGGTTCGTCCAGGAGGATCACCCGGCTGTCCTGGGCCAGGGCGCGGGCGAGGAAGACGCGCTTCTTCTGGCCACCGGAGAGTTCGCCGATCTGCCGCTTGCGCAACGCGGTCAGCCCCACCCGGGCCAGGGCGGCGTCCACCGCCTGGTGATCGGCGGCGCGGGCCAGGCGCAGGAAATTCATCCGCCCATAGCGGCCCATGAGCACCACGTCCTCCACCCGCACCGGAAAGTCCCAGTCCACGTCTTCGCTCTGGGGGACGTAGGCGACGAGGTTGCGCTTGAGCGCCTGGGCCACCGGCAGGTCATCGACCCTTACCTGGCCGGAACGGACCGGCACGAAGCCCATGATCGCCTTGAACAGCGTCGACTTGCCGCTGCCGTTGACGCCCACCAGGGCGGAGATGGAGCCGCCGGGTACCACCAGGCTGGCGTCGCGCAGGGCGGTATGGCCATTGCGATAGGTCACGCTGACCCCCTCGAGCGCGATCATGGCGCCAGCCCCTTCACCAGGGTTTCGGTGGTGACCCGCAGCAGGTCGAGATAGGTCGGTACCGGTCCCTCGGCGGCGCTCAGGGAATCCACATAGAGCACCCCGCCGTAGCGAGCGCCGCTCTCCCGTGCCACCTGCTCGGCCGGTGCGGCGGAAACCGTGCTTTCGCTGAACACCGCCGGAATCCGCTCGGCGCGCACCGTCTCGATCACCCGGCGGACCTGCTGCGGCGTGCCCTGGGCGTCGGCGTTGATCGGCCAGAGATAGAGCTCCCTGAGCCCCAGGTCGCGTGCCAGGTAGCTGAAGGCGCCCTCGCTGGACACCAGCCAGCGCCGCTGTTCGGGAATCGCCTGCAGCTGCTGGCGCAGGGGTTCGAGGGTGGCGGTGATGCGCGCCTTGTAGGCTTCGGCGTTGCGACGATAGGTCTCGGCCTGGGCCGGGTCGTGCTGCACCAGGGCATCGCGGATGTTGTCTACGTAGATCAGCGCTGCCTGGGGTGACATCCAGGCATGGGGATTGGGCTTGCCGGCATAGGGACCTTGAGCGATGGCGATGGGCTCGACACCCCGCGAGACCACGGCGCTGGGCACGTCCTTCATGCGGCTGAAGAAGCGCTCGAACCAGAGCTCCAGATTGAGGCCGTTCCACAGCACCAGCTGGGCGTCGCGCGTTTTCAGCAGATCGCCCGGAGTGGGCTGGTAGTTGTGGATCTCGGCGCCGGGCTTGGTGATGGATTCCACCCGCGCGGCGTCGCCCGCCACATTACGCGCCATGTCGGCGATCACCGTGAAGGTGGTGACCACCTTGAACGGCTCCGCCGCCTGAGCGACGTTGCCCAGCAGCAATCCCAGCAGACCCGCCAGGGTCCAGCGTCTCGTCTTCTCCAGCATCCGGCCCGCCTCTCGGTGGTTATAGCCTTGGCTAAATTAGATAGCACAACCTATCAGAGGTGCAGGAAGACTTTGTAACCTGGGATGAGAGGGATAAGGGACAGGGACGAACAGGGCAAGGCGCCTCGCTCAGGACAGGGCGGAGGCGCTGATGAGGGCTGCAGAGGCCGGCGAGACCGGCCTGATTGGCAGGGATCAGTGCGCGGCGTGGGCCGTCATGCCGCGCGAGCGCTCGGGCTGGGTCTCCAACGGACGCCGTTCGGCGTGACCGTCGAGCAGCTTGTCCAGCAGACCGCGCAGGGCGCGTTTCTTGAGTTCTTTCAGCATCGCGAATCCTCCCGGGATCGTTATAGCCTTGGCTATATTAAATAGCAGACCCTATCGAGAGGTGTTAGTGCTTTTTATCAATCGGATAAATAGAGGCGCCCTAAACCTCTCGGGCTAGAGCGACCGGACGAGCCGGGAGCGATGCCTAGTCACCCTCCTCCACCCGCGTCCTCAGACGGCGACGGGCTTCCTGCGGCGCCAGGCCGGTCCAGCGCCGGAAAGCCCGGCGGAAATTGCGCAGATCGCCAAAGCCGGTCTGAAAGGCCACCTCGGCCAGCGCCAGGTCGGCCCGGCCGAGCAGCGTCAGGGCGCGATCACGACGCGCTTCGTCGACCAGCGCCTGATAGTGGGTACCCGCCGCTTCGAGCCGGCGCCGCAGGGTCCGTTCGCTGAGATTGAGCGGCGCGGCCAGTTGCGCCAGGGTCGGCGGCGCATCCAGCCGCTTGCGGATCTCGCGCTGCAGGCCCTCGACCAGATCCGTTCGCAGCGGATCGTAGCCAGCCGTCGCGCCCAGCAATTCGATCACCTCGGCGGCCACGGCGTCGTCGCGGGTGGCGAGGGGCATGTGCAGCCAGGCAGGGTCGAATTCGATGGCGGTCACCGGCGCGGCGAAGCGCACCGGGCACTCGAACAAGGCCGCATAGCGCTCGCCATGCGGTGGAGCGGGATAGTCCAGGCTCAGCGCCCGCGGCGGCAACCGTGTCCCGGCCAGATGCCGGGCGACGCCTAGCACGCTGGCCAGCCCCTCCTCCATGTAGAAGGCGGTCACCGCCGGCTCGTGGAAGCGTGGCGTCAGCACCAGCCGCACCGCCGCCGCCCCCCGCTCCAGGCCATAGTCGAGCATGGCACCGGCCTGCCGCTGATAGTGCAACCCCAGCTCCAGGGCCGCGCCCAGGGTGGCGCAGGCCTGCATGCCGAGACCGACCAGGCCGAGCGAGACGCTGGTCTGCCGGACGCCGACCGCCAGGCCCAGGCCGTCGTCGCCCAAATGCGCCAGGCAGCGCCTGACCAGCAGATAGCCCTGCCGGTGCGACAGGCGAAAGCCCGGCCGCTGCACGTCGGCCGCCGTGAAGCCCAGGCCGCGGCAGAGTCGCTCCACGTCGGCGTTGCGGTCGGCCGCCACGCGCAGCAGCAGCCGCGACACCTGGGGCGGCGCCGAGGCACGGGAAAAGCGCGGATCGACGGGGTCCGGCATGACGACGCTCCTCGGGCGAGAACCTGGCTGGACGTTAACCCAGTGGCGACCGGGCGAAAATCCCTTGGCAACGGCTGTCCGTTTCGGCCCCCTTCCCTGGCCGCCGCCACCCTGCCGTGGCCCCTCGACCCGCCGCTAAGGTTGCCTCGACACCCACGCGTGGAGACCTGCATGAACGACGATCTCTCCTACCAGGACTGCGGCGAGCGCATCTGCATCGTCGGCGGCGGCCCCGGCGGCCTGTGCATGGCCCGCGCCCTCAAGCGCCGCGGCCTGGATTACGAACAGTTCGAGCGCCACAGCGACTTCGGCGGCGTCTGGGACCTGGATAACCCCGGCACGCCCATGTACGAATCCGCCCACTTCATCTCGTCGCGAGACCTCTCGGGCTTTCTCGACTATCCGATGCCCCGCGCCTTTCCCGACTATCCCGGCAATCGCCAGATCCTCGACTACCTGCGCGCCTTCGCCCGCACCTTCGGGCTCTACGCCCAGGCCCGCTTCAACACCGCCGTCGAACGGGTCGACAAGGATGCGGATGGCCGCTGGATCGTCACCCTCGACAGCGGTGAACGCCGCCGTTATCGGGCGCTGATCTGCGCCACCGGCTGCAACTGGGACCCCAACCTGCCGGAGATCCCGGGGCACTTCAGCGGCGAGATCCGCCACGCGGTCAGCTACCGGCGTGCGGCGGAATTCCAGGGCAAGCGGGTGCTCATCGTCGGCGCCGGCAATTCCGGGGCCGACATCGCCTGCGACGCCGCCGCCAACGCCGAGCGCGCCTTCATCAGCCTGAGGCGCGGCTATCACTTCATCCCCAAGCACCTCTTCGGCGTGCCGGCGGACGTCTTCGGCGAACGCGGTCCGCGCCTGCCGCTGTGGCTGGAACGGCCGCTGTTCCAGGGTCTGCTGCGCCTGCTGCAAGGCGACCTGACCCGCTTCGGCCTGCCGAAGCCGGACCATCGCCTGTTCGAGAGCCATCCGCTGCTCAACAGCCAGCTGCTGCACCATCTGCAGCACGGCAACATCCAGGCACGGCCGGACGTCTCGCACTTCGAGGGCGACCAGGTGGTGTTTCGCGATGGCAGCCGGGAGACTCTCGACCTGGTCCTCTATGCCACCGGCTATCGCTGGAGTTGCCGCTACGCCGCCGACTACTTCAGCTGGCAGCACGGCCGGCCGCAGCTCTACCTGTCCATCTTCAGTCGTGAACACCGCAACCTGTTCGGCATCGGCTATCTGGAGACCAATTCCAGCGCCTACAAGCTGTTCGATCAGGAAGCCCACCTGATCGCCTGCCACCTGGCCGACCAGCTCCAGCGCCCGCACCAGGCCCGCGAATTCCAGGCGCTGATCCAGCAGGACGACCCGGATCTCTCCGGCGGCATCCGCTTCGTCGACTCGCCCCGCCACGCCGTCTACCTGGAGGTGCACGCCCTGCAGAACCATCTGCGCCAGCTGCGTCGCCGGCTGGGCTGGAGCGACCTGACCCCGGGTTATTTCGATCCCCTGCGCCAGGCGCCCGAGCCGCTTCCGGCCAGCCTGCCCACCCCGTCCTGAGCGAGCCTGCCCATGAGCGACGTCATCCTGATCACCGGTGCCGCCGGCGGCATCGGTCAATGCCTGGCGCGGCAACTCAGCCGCCGTCCGGTCCAGCTGGTCCTGGTGGATCGCGACGCCAGGGGCCTGGCCGCCCTGCGCGCCGAGCTGGGCGAAACCACCCTGACCTACGCCGCCGATCTCTGCGACGAAGACCAGCTCGCCGCCCTGATCGACTTCGTCCAGCAGCACTGCGGTCGCCTCGATGCCCTGATCAACAACGCCGCCATCGTCCGCGTCGGCCCCCTCACCGAACGCTCTCCGGCGAGCATTCGCCAGGAGCTCGACATCAACCTGCTGGCGCCCCTGCTGCTCGCGCGGCTGGCCATTCCCCTGCTCCGGCGCTCGACCAACGCCCGGCTGGTCACCACCGTCTCTCTGGCGGGCATCTTTCCCACCCCGGAGAGCCCCATCTATTGCGCCAGCAAGTTCGGCCTGCGCGGCGCCATGCTCGCCCTGGCGCAGGATCTCGCGCCCCAGGGCATCCGCGTCTGCTGCGTCCTGCCGTCGGCCACCGACACCCCGATGCTGCGCCATGAGGCCATCGCCGGCGGCAACGCCCTGCAATTCATGGATCCGCCCCAGTCACCCGAGACGGTGGCGCGGCTGCTGGTGCGGGTGCTGGATCGACCGCGCCTGGAAAGCGCGCCGCGCGCCGGCGAACTCTGGCTGAGCCGGCTGGCAATGCTGGTGCCCAACCTGCTGCCGCGCCTATTGCCGTTCTTTCAGCGTCGTGGCGAACGCGGCCTGCGCCGCTATCTCAGCGACCTGGAGCAGCGCGGCCTGGCCGAACACCACGAAGGCACCTGGCGCCTGCGCCCGGACGACCGACCCGACTAGCCTTCTTTCGGAAACAAAAAAGGGGCCCGCAGGCCCCAAGGGAAATCGAAGTGATCTCAGCCTTCGATTTCGATCAACACCTCGCCCGGATTGACCCGGTCGCCCTTGGCCACCCGCACCGCGGTGACGGTACCGGCGATGGGCGCCTGGATCTCGGTTTCCATCTTCATGGCTTCGGTGACCAGCACGCCCTGCCCGGCCCTGACCTGGTCGCCCTCCTTGACCAGCACCTCGACGATGTTGCCCGGCATGGTGGTGCTGACGTCGCCCGGACGCTCCGCCTGGCGCCGCCGCTGACCGCCCTCGGCGACGAAGTCGCCACTGGCCTCGAACACCACCTCTTCCGGCACCCCGTCGATGGACAGGTAGAAGTGCCGCTTGCCCTCGCTCTTGAGGCCGATGCCGGTGATGTCCACCTGGTAGGTCTCGCCGTGCACGTCGACGCTGAAGGCGGTCGGCACACCCTGGCCGCCCACCGCGGCCACGCCATCGGCCGAGGGCATGGGCAGCAGGGCTTCCGGCACCAGGGTCCCGGCGGCGCGTTCCTCGAGGAACTTGCGGCCAATGTCGGGGAACATGGCAAAGGTCATCACGTCTTCTTCGCTCTTGGCCAGGTCACCGATCTCGGCGCGCAGCCGGGTCAGCTCGGGACTGAGCAGATCGGCCGGCCGCACCTCGATGACCTCCTCCTGGCCGATGGCCTGCTTGCGCAGCTGCTCGCAGATGGCGCCCGGCGCCTTGCCATAGCGGCCCTGCAGATAAAGCTTCACCTCGTTGGTGATGGTCTTGTAGCGCTCGCCGGCCAGCACGTTGAAGAACGCCTGGGTGCCGACGATCTGCGAGGTCGGGGTCACCAGGGGCGGATAGCCCAGGTCCTTGCGTACCCGCGGGATCTCTTCCAGCACCTCGTTCATGCGATTGAGGGCGCCCTGCTCGCGCAACTGGTTGGCCAGGTTGGAGATCATGCCGCCCGGCACCTGGTTGACCTGTACCCGGGTGTCGACCCCGGTGAATTCGCTCTCGAACTGGTGGTACTTCTTGCGCACCGCATGGAAATACAGGCCGATCTCCTGCAGCAGCTCCAGGTCCAGGCCGGTGTCGTAGGGCGTGTCGCGCAGGGCCGCGACCATGGATTCGGTCCCCGGGTGGCTGGTGCCCCAGGCCATGCTGGAGATCGCCGTGTCGATGCGATCGGCGCCATTCTCCACCGCCTTGAGCTGGCACATGGCGGCCACCCCGGCGGTGTCGTGGGAGTGCACCACCACGTCCAGGGTCAGGGCCTCCTTGAGCGCCTTGACCAGCTCGCCGGTGGCATAGGGCGTCAGCAGGCCGGCCATGTCCTTGATGGCGATGGAGTCCACGCCCAGGTCGGCCATGCGCCGCGCCTGGTCGACGAAGGCCGCGACGGTGTGCACCGGGCTGGTGGTGTAGCAGAGGGTGCCCTGGGCATGCTTGCCGCTGGCCTTGACCGCGCGGATGGCGGTTTCCAGGTTACGCACATCGTTCATGGCATCGAAGATGCGGAAGACGTCGGTGCCATTGGCGGCGGCGCGCTCGACGAAGGCCTCCACCACGTCATCGCTGTAGTGCCGGTAGCCGAGCAGATTCTGGCCGCGCAGGAGCATCTGCAGCCGGGTATTGGGCAGCGCCTTGCGCAGCTGGCGCAGACGCTCCCAGGGATCTTCCTTGAGGAAGCGCACGCAGGCGTCGAAGGTGGCGCCGCCCCAGACTTCCAGCGACCAGTAGCCGACCTGGTCGAGCTTGGCGCAGATCGGCAGCATGTCTTCGGTGCGCATGCGGGTCGCCAGCAGCGATTGGTGGGCGTCGCGCAGGATGGTGTCGGTGATCTGGATGCTTTTCATTGTTCTGTCGTCCTTACAGACCGGCGTGGGCGGCGATGGCGGCGGCGATGGCGATGGCCAGGTGCGTCGGGTTGCGCTTGATCGAGTACTGGGTCAGCTCCGGATGGCTTTCCACGAAGCTGGTGTTGAAGCGCCCGCTGCGGAATTCGGGATCGCGCAGGATGGCCCCGTAATAGGGCGCAGTGGTCTTCACCCCCTGCACGCGCATGTCGTCCAGGGCGCGCAGGCCACGATCCATGGCCTCTTCCCAGGTCAGCGCCCAGACGATCAGCTTGAGGCACATGGAGTCGTAGTACGGCGGGATCACGTAGCCGGTGTAGATGGCGGTGTCGGTGCGCACCCCCGGTCCGCCCGGCGCGTAGTAGCGGGTGATCTTGCCGAAGCTCGGCAGGAAGTTGTTCTTCGGGTCCTCGGCGTTGATACGGAATTGCAGGGCGAAGCCGCGGTGCTGGACGTCTTCCTGGGCAAAGGACAGCGGCAGGCCCGAGGCGATGCGGATCTGCTCGCGAACGATGTCGATACCGGTGATTTCCTCGGTGATGGTGTGCTCCACCTGCACCCGGGTATTCATCTCCATGAAATACACCTCGCCCTCGGCGAGCAGGAATTCCACGGTGCCGGCGTTCTCGTAACCCACTGCCTTGGCCGCACGCACGGCGAGATCACCGATATAGGCGCGCTGCTCGGGGGTCAGCTGGGGGCTGGGCGCGATCTCGATCAGCTTCTGGTTGCGCCGCTGGATGGAGCAGTCGCGCTCGAACAGGTGCACGGTGTTGCCGTGGCTGTCGGCGAGGATCTGCGCCTCGATGTGCTTGGGATTGACGATGCACTTCTCGAGAAACACCTCGGCCGAGCCGAAGGCCTTGGTCGCCTCGGAGATCACCCGCGGATAGGCCTGCTCCAGTTCCTCGCGGGAGTTGCAGCGGCGGATACCGCGACCGCCGCCGCCGGAGGTGGCCTTGAGCATCACCGGATAACCGAGGCGATCGCCTTCGCGCAGGGCCTCGGCGATGTCCGCCACGTTGCCCTCGGTGCCCGGGGTGCAGGGCACGCCAGCGGCGATCATGCTGCGCCGGGCCTCGGTCTTGTCACCCATGCGGCGGATGACCTCGGCGGACGGCCCGATGAAGCGGATACCGCGCTGGGCGCAGATTTCCGCCAGCTCGGCGTTTTCCGAAAGGAAGCCATAGCCGGGATGCAGGGCGTCGCAACCGGTCTCCACGGCCAGGTTCACCAGCTTGCGCGGGTTGAGATAACCCTCCAGCGGATCGCTGCCGATGCCATGGGCTTCGTCGGCACGTTTCACGTGGAGCGCTTGGCGATCCGCATCGGAGTAGACCGCCACCGAGCGAATGCCCATCTCGGCACAGGCACGCACGATGCGCACGGCGATCTCGCCCCGATTGGCGATAAGTATCTTCTTGATCACACCTGGCTCCTTGTCTGCTGCAGCCTGCAGCCGCTTGTTATTGCCGGTGACCTGAAGCTACGCCAGGGTCTCTCTTATGGAAAATAAATAATTGTTGGATACTCCATAAGTCATCCCTTATGGATCTCTGAGATGCCCATGCGCAAGCCCCTGATGCGGCTCACCTTTCGCCAATTGCAGGTATTCGAGGCCGTGTGCGAGGCCCGCTCCTACAGCCGCGCGGCCGACATCATGGCGCTGACCCAGCCGGCGGTGAGCCTGCAGGTCCGTCAGCTCGAAGAGGTGGTGGGCGCCCCGCTGTTCAACTACGTCAATCGCACCCTCTACCTCACCGAAGCCGGCGAGGCCCTGCGCCAGACCGGGCGCGATCTCTTCGCCCGCCTGGGCAGCCTGGATATGCAGCTGTCAGATCTGCGCGGCGCCCTGCACGGCCAGCTGCGACTGGGGGTGGAAAGCAGCGCCCAGTACCTGGCGCCGCACCTGTTCAGCCAGTTCCGCAGCAGCCATCCCCAGGTCGATCTGGCGCTGACCGTGGGCAACCATGCCCGGGTGCTGCGTCGGCTGACGGAGAATCGCGAGGACGTGGCGCTGATGTCCGGGGTGCCCAGTGGCTCGGACCTGGATTTCCTGCCCTTGCTGGACAACGCCATCGTCGCCGTGGCGCGCCCGGGCCATGCCCTGGCCGGCCGCCATGGCCTGAGCCTGCGCGATCTGACGGCCTATCCGCTGCTGGTACGCGAGGTCGGCTCCGGCACGCGCCAGGCCTGCGAGGACTATCTCAAGCAGAAGCGCGCGCACTTCGCCGAACAGCTGGAGATCGGCGCCTTCGAGGCGCAGCGCGAGGCGGTCCGCGCCGGACTCGGCCTGGCGCTGCTGCCGCGCCAGGCCATTCGCAGTGATCTCGCCGCCGGCAGCCTGGTCGAGCTGGACGTCGCCGACTTGCCGCTGCGCCGCTCCTGGTGCGTGGTCCAGGTACGTGGCAAGCCACTGTCGCCGGTGGCTCAGGCCTTCGTCGACTACCTGCGCAGCCAGCGCAGCCTGATCAATGCGTTAGGTATTGCCCTGGAGCCTGCTGTCGGCGCTGGGCCTGGCGCTCGTCAAGCAGCTGATTGAGAAATAGCAATTCATCGAGTTCCACGGCGAGTCGCTGCTCTTCGGCACGGGCTTCGATGGCGCGGCGGAATTTCATCCGCCGTTGATCCTGTAGCTTTCTGCGGGTCTTGCTGTCGAGACGAACGCTGGATTCCTGGATGAGAGCGGTCATGCCAATTCCTCCGGGCTGGGATCGGAATGGGCAGCTTCACCCTAACAGGTGACGATTTGGCGACAAAAAGACGACTATTGGGTGTCGCTGTGCTTGGTCGATTTCGATGACAACCGCAGGCTGCGCAAGCTGCGCTTCACGCCCTTGAGGTGCTCGACCAGGGCCGGACCGCGGGACATGGCCACGCCCATGGCCAGCACATCGATCACCACCAGGTGGGCGATCCGCGAGGTCAGGGGCACATAGATATCGGTGTCTTCGTGCACGTCGATGGCGATGTTGACCGTCGACAGATCGGCCAGCGGCGTCTGGCCTGGGCAGATGGTGATCAGGGCCGCGCCGTTGTCGCGCACCAGGTTGGCGGTAATCAGCAGGTCCTTGGAGCGGCCCGACTGGGAGATGCAGATGGCCGCATCGGAGGCCGTCAGGGTCGCCGCCGACATCGCCTGCATGTGCGGATCGGAATAGGCGGTGGCGCTGAGCTGCAGGCGAAAGAACTTGTGCTGGGCGTCGTTGGCCACCGAGCCCGAGGCGCCGAAGCCGTAGAACATCACCCGCTGGGCCTTGGCGATCGCCTCGATCGCCGTTTCCAGCGCACGCATGTCCAGGCGCTCGCGCACGTCCATGAGGGTATGCAGGGTGGTGTCGAAGATCTTCAGACTGAAGTCTTCCACCGCATCGTTCTCGTGGATGGCGAACTGGCCGAAACTGGCCCCCGCCGCCAGGCTCTGGGCCAGGCGCAGCTTGAGATCCTGGAAGCCGTCGCAGCCGATGGCGCGGCAGAAACGCACGATGGTGGGCTCGCTGACGCCGACGTTGTGGGCGAGGTCGGCCATGGAGCTGTGCATGACGGCAGCCGGATCCACCATGACCTGCTCGGCGACCTTGAGCTCCGACTTGCGCAGCAGGTGGCGGGATTGAGCAATGTGTTGCATGAGGTTCACAGGCGTATCTCGTCTAGCGGGCGGATGTAGTGCGTCGTACTTATACTACATAACGGTCGCCAAGGCTCTTGGTCATTACGATTCAGCACGGTCTTTTTCGCGCCCGTATCGGCACTTGGTAGTCATCCGCACGACCGACTACCTGAGCCCGAGCAGCTTTTGAACCGCTCTGCGCAAGGCCTTGCGCAGATTCCCGAGCGGTGGCGCACAGTTGTCCTGCCCCGCCCCTGTAGTGCTTTTGCAACCCACTGATCAGCAAGGAATTTTCGGTTCTGGCATAGCCCTTGTTAGCTCCTGGTACCCGGGCCATGAAGGCCCATCACCAGGCAAGGAGAGCACCATGCCAACCCCCGCGTACCTGTCCCTCGAAGGCACCAAGCAAGGCCTGATCACCGCCGGCACCTTTACCGAAGACTCGGTCGGCAACATCTTCCAGGAAGGTCACGAAGACCAGATCCTGGTCCAGGCCTTCAACCATCAGGTGATCATTCCCCGCGATCCCCAGTCGGGTCAGCCCACCGGCCAGCGCGTGCACAAGCCGCTGATGATCACCAAGGTGTTCGACAAGGCCTCGCCGCTGATCTTCAACGCCCTCACCTCCGGCGAACGCCTCGGCAAGTGCCGCCTGGAGTGGTACCGCACCTCGGCCACCGGCACCCAGGAGCACTACTTCACCATCGAACTGGAGGACGCCATCATCGTCGACGTCCAGTCCCGCATGCCCAACTGCCAGGACCCGAGCATGGCGCACTTCACCCACCTGGAAGACGTCTACTTCACCTACCGCAAGATCGTCTGGACCCACGAGGTCTCCGGCACCTCCGGTTCCGACGACTGGCGCTCGCCGATCGCCGCCTGAGGCGCCGACTGCAAGCATTACTCTGCCCCCGCCAGCCCTGCTGGCCGGGGGTCCGCTGCCCTGCGCCACCCGCCTCGCCTCCCATCCGTCCGGTTTGGCGCTCCTTCTGCCGCATCGGTAGAATGCGGCGATGAACGACGACATTTCCCTGCTGCTCAATTCCCTCAACGATGCCCAGCGTCAGGCCGTGGCCGCGCCCCTGGGTCGCCAACTGGTCCTGGCCGGTGCCGGCTCGGGCAAGACCCGGGTGCTGGTGCACCGCATCGCCTGGCTGATCCAGGTCGAGCGCGCCTCGCCGCACTCCATCCTCTCGGTGACCTTCACCAATAAGGCCGCCGCCGAGATGCGCCACCGCATCGAGCAATTGCTCGGCATGAGTCCGCAGGGCATGTGGGTCGGCACCTTCCACGGCCTGGCCCACCGCCTGTTGCGGGCGCACTGGCAGGAAGCGGGGCTGTCGCAGAATTTCCAGATCCTCGATAGCGACGACCAGCAGCGCATCGTCAAGCGGGTGATCCGCGAGCTGGGCCTCGACGAGCAGCGCTGGCCGGCACGCCAGGCGCAGTGGTTCATCAACGGCCAGAAGGACGAAGGCCTGCGACCGCAGCACATCCAGGCCGCCGGCGATCTCTTCCTCAGCACCATGCGCAGCATCTACGAAGCCTACGAGGCGGCCTGCGCGCGCGCCGGGGTGATCGACTTCTCCGAGCTGCTGCTGCGCGCCCTGGATCTGTGGCGCAACAATCCCAGCCTGCTGGAACACTACCAGCGGCGCTTCCAGCACCTGCTGGTGGACGAATTCCAGGACACCAACGCCGTCCAGTACGCCTGGCTCAAGCACCTCGCGCAGAATGGCGCCAGCCTCATGGTGGTGGGCGACGATGACCAGTCCATCTATGGCTGGCGCGGCGCCAAGATCGAGAACATCCAGCAGTTCAACGAGGACTTCTCGGCCGAGATCATCCGCCTGGAGCAGAACTACCGCTCCACCGACACCATCCTCAAGGCCGCCAACGGCCTGATCGCCCACAACTTCGGCCGCCTCGGCAAGGAGCTGTGGACCGATACCGGTGAAGGCGAGGCCATCACCCTCTATGCCGGCTTCAACGAGCACGACGAGGCGCGCTACATCGTCGAGACCATCGAGAGCGAGTTCAAGAAGGGCACCCGGCGCAGCGAGATGGCCATCCTCTACCGCTCCAACGCCCAGTCGCGGGTGCTGGAAGAGGCGCTGCTGCGCGAGAAGATCCCCTATCGCATCTATGGCGGTCTGAGATTCTTCGAGCGCGCCGAGATCAAGAACGCCATGGCCTACCTGCGGCTGATCCAGCATCGCCACGACGATGCCGCCCTGGAGCGGGTGATCAACGTGCCGCCGCGGGGCATCGGCGAAAAGACCGTGGAGGCGCTGCGCAGCGCCGCCCGCGCGCAGAACACCTCGCTGTGGCAGGCGCTGCACGACCTGGTCGGCGCCCGCGCGGTGTCGGGTCGCGCCGCCTCGGCGCTCAATGCCTTCGTCGAGCTGGTCGACACCCTGGCGCTCAAGGCCGAGGACCTGTCCCTGCACAGCCTGGTGCAGCAGATCATCGAGCAGACCGGCCTGGTCACCTTCCACAAGGAAGAAAAGGGCGAGAAGGGTCAGGCGCGGGTGGAAAACCTGGAAGAACTGGTCAGCGCCGCGCGCTCCTTCGATTTTAGCGGTGACGAGGAGATGACGCCCCTGGCGGCCTTCCTCGACCACGCCGCCCTGGAATCCGGTGACACCCAGGCCGACAGCCACGAAGACAGTGTCCAGCTGATGACCCTGCACAGCGCCAAGGGCCTGGAATTCCCCCTGGTGTTCCTGGCCGGCATGGAAGAAGGCCTGTTCCCGCACAAGATGAGCCTGGAAGAACCCGGCCGCCTGGAAGAGGAACGCCGCCTGGCCTACGTGGGCATCACCCGCGCCATGCGCCGCCTGGTGATGAGCTATGCGGAGACCCGCCGGCTCTATGGCAGCGAGACCTACAACAAGGTCTCGCGCTTCGTCCGCGAGGTACCGGACGGCCTGATCCAGGAAGTGCGGCTGTCCAATGCGGTCAAGCAGCCCTTCGCCGGCAGCCGGACCAGTCCCTTCGCCCAGGCCCCGGTACCGGAGACCACCTTCAGTCTCGGCCAGCCGGTGCGCCATGCCCTGTTCGGCGACGGCGTCATCCTCAACTACGAGGGCTCCGGCGCCCATGCCCGGGTGCAGGTCAACTTCAAGTCCGAAGGCAGCAAGTGGCTGATGGTGAGCTACGCCAAGCTCGAACCGCTCTAGCCATGACCACCTCCTGGCTGTTCTGGGCGCTCCTGGCGGCGGCGTTCGCCGCCCTCACCGCCATCTTCGGCAAGCTGGGCGTGGAACACGTCAACGCGGACTTCGCCACCCTGCTGCGCACCCTGGTGGTCGTGGTGGTCCTGGCGGCCATCGTCCTGGCCACCGGGCAGGCGCAACCCCTGGTTAGCATCGCCGGTCGCAGCTATCTGTTCCTGTTGCTTTCGGGCGTGGCCACCGGCCTGTCATGGCTGTGCTACTACCGGGCGCTCAAGCTGGGCCCCGCCTCGCTGGTGGCGCCGGTGGACAAGTTGAGCGTGGTGCTGGTGGCGATCTTTGGCGTGGCGCTGCTGGGTGAGCGCCTGGACCTGCGCCAGTGGTGCGGCATCGCCGCCATCGGCGGGGGCGTGCTGCTGCTGGCCTGGAGGCCCTGAAAGGGCGCAGGAAAAGAGCCTGACCGCCGGTGGGAGATTGCCGGACGGCAGAAAGCGGCCAAGCCCATTTCCTGCATTGCGCATTCCCTTGCCATCGATCCGCTTATTCAAACGGCCGACTTAGAGCGATTCTGCCGCGTCGATCCCCGGCCGGCAATGGCTGGATTCCGCAAAAGCGGCCTAAGGGTGTCCGCCCTTGTCCTGTTCCAGGGTCTCGATGAAGGCGATCTGCAGCCGCGAATGGACGCGGATGAACCAGCGCCACAGCACCGCGATCACCACCACCGCGACCAGGCCGATCAGCAGCAGCAGCTCGCCACGCGGCAGGATGCTGCTGCTCAAGGCGGCCAGCAGCACCAGGATGCCGGCCAGCGACAGCAGCGGGATCAGCTCGCTGACCAGTCGCCGTACCGGCTGCGTATAACGGCCAGCCTGGTTCTGCCGCACGCTGAGTTCGGCCATCAGCATGGCCAGGGCCTTGAGCTTGCGATAGGCGGCGATCAGGCAGGGCAGTGACAGCAGCAGGGCCCCGCCCCAGATGCAGGCCTTCTGCAGATCGGGATCGGTGATCCAGGTGCTGAGCCAGCCGGCCAGGCCACCAGCGAAATAGGCGCCGCCAAGGAAGATGGCGATGACCAGCGACAGGTTGATGCCGACCTGCAGCAGGATGCGCCTCATCATGCCGGCCAGGACCGCCTTCTCGCCCTGGGGCTGGATGCTGCGCAGCCATTCGCCATAGATGCCCAGCACCCGCTGCATGGGCTGTGGCAACCAGCGGCCGATCCACAGCGCCAGCGGATCGGCGGCCTTGATCAGATAGGGTGTCAGCAGCGTGGTGATCGCCGACACGGCCACCGCCACCGGATAGAGGAAATGACTGGTGACGCCCAGGGTGATCCCGAGGGTGGCGATGATGAAGGAGAACTCGCCGATCTGCGCCAGGCCCATGCCGACCCGCAGCGAGGTCCGGCCATCGTTGCCGGCGATCAGGGTCCCCAGGCTGCAGGCGAGGATCTTGCCCAGCACCACGGCGACGCTGATCACGGTGATCGGCCAGGCGTATTCCACCAGCACCTTGGGATCGAGCAGCAGGCCGATGGCGACGAAGAAGATGGCGCTGAACATGTCGCGCAGCGGTTCCACCAGCTTCTCGATCTTAAGCAGCTGCCGCGACTCGGCCATGATGGCGCCGATCAGGAAGGCACCCAGCACCACGCTGTATTCCAGCTTGGCCACCAGCAGGCAGAAGCCGAAGCACAGCCCCAGCACCGTGATCAGCAGCATCTCGTTGCTGTCGAACTTGGCCACGTAGGCCAGCAGGCGTGGCACCAGCAGGATGCCGATCACCAGCGCCACGATCATGAACAGACTCAGCTTGCCCAGGGTCGAGGCCACCGCGCCCGGTTCCACCGAACCGCTCACCGCCAGGCCCGACAGCAGGGCGATGATGCCGATGCCGAGGATGTCCTCGACGATCAGCACGCCAAAGATCTGCTGGGCGAAGCGCTCGTGCTTCATCTTCAGCTCGTTGAGCGCCTTGACGATGATGGTGGTCGAGGAGATGGCCAGGATGGCGCCGAGGAACAGCGAATCCATATGCGACCAGCCGAACATCTGGCCCACCTGGTAACCCAGCCAGAGCATCAGGCTGATCTCGAGGAAGGCGGCGATGAAGGCCGTGGCACCCACCCGGAACAGCTTGCGCAGCGAGAATTCCAGGCCGAGGCTGAACATCAGGAAGATCACCCCCACCTCGGCGAGGGTCTTGATGCTTTCTTCGTCGTGGATCAGACCGAAGGGCGGGGTGTGGGGTCCGATGATGAAGCCGGCGAGGATGTAGCCCAGGACCACGGGCTGCTTGAGGCGGTGGAAGAGGATGGTCACCACGCCGGCCACCAGCATGATGACGGCCATGTCCTGGATAAAAGCTAGAGCATGCATCGGCCGGGCCCTCCTATGACGGGCCGGGCACTCTCCCGACACCTGCGCTGACTGGAGTCCAAGACTAGCATCTGCAAACTCTTGTGACGGATTTTGCAAAAATCTGTAATAGATTGATGTGCTTGGAAATTTTCAACGGTCGCAAGCACTTGGCGGCCTGCTTCCAGGTAACGCCGACAGGGCAAAATACCGAAACAATTCACGCTGGCTGTACTTGACCGGGCAGCGCAAGATGTATCCAACACCAGACTCTTCACAGAGAGAACACCACATGCAACGCCTGATGAGCTTCTTCATGATCCTGTGCCTGGGCCTCACGCTCAGCCTGGATGCCAATGCCAAACGCATGGGCGCCGGCAAGTCCGCTGGCGCCGCGCCCATTCACCAGACCCGCCAGGCCGCGCCAACCCAGCAGCCGGGCATGGCTGCGCCTGCCGCCGGTGCTGGCGCCGCCGCCGCTGCCCGTCCGAGTGGCGCCTCGCGCTGGCTCGGCCCGCTGGCCGGTATCGCCGCCGGTGGTCTGCTCGCCTCCATGTTCATGGGTGACGGCTTCGAAGGCTTCCAGTTCTTCGACTTCCTGATCCTGGCGCTCATCGCCTTCGTGATCTTCCGCCTGATCGCCCGTCGCAAGCAGCAGGCCGGTCCGCAGCCCGCCGTCGCCGGTCATGCGCCGATGCAGCGCGAGATGCCCAACCAGCCCAACAATGGCGGTCTGTTCGGCGGTGCCGCCGCTGGCGCCGCGCCGGTGATCAACGCACCGAGCTGGTTCAATGCCGAGCGCTTCGTGGCCGCCGGTCGCGAGCACTTCATGAACCTGCAGCAGCACTGGGACGCCAACGAGATGGACAAGATCTCCGAGTTCGTCACCCCGCAGATGCTGCAGTGGCTGCGTGACGAGCGCGCCGCGCTGGGCGAGGGCTTCCAGTCCACCTACATCGAGAACCTGAACGCCACCCTCGACGGTGTCGAGGATCTGCAGGGCAAGACCATCGCCACCATCACCTTCAACGGTGTATCCAAGGAATCGCGCTTCGACCAGGGCCAGCCGTTCAGCGAAAGCTGGCGCATGGAGCGCATGGCCGGCGAGAACCAGCCCTGGCTGCTGGCCGGTATCCGCCAGAACGCCTGATAAGGGCGCGGCACCGAAAAGCCCGGCTCTAAGCCGGGCTTTTTCATGGGCGCCGCCTGCCGAACATCTCTCGAAACCGCTATCAAGTCCGTACGGAAGCTGCCGTTATCCCGGACTGAACTGCTAACCTTGCGCGCCTCTTTTCCCTTTATCCGGTGCGCATTTCGAGAGAGGCCTGCTATGGAAGACGTCATCGAACGCCTGCGTGAAGAAAACGAACCCGTTCCCGTACCCCTGGAGCTGCCCGACGAAGACCTGCTGGTCGAGATCGAGGAAGAGCTGCTCATCAGCCTGCCGCCGGAATTCCGCGAATTCCTGCTGACCGTCAGCGACGTGGTCTATGGCCGCATCGAGCCGGTGACCGTCACCGATCCCCAGTCCCATACCTACCTGCCGGAAGTGGCCGCCACCGCCTGGGACGAAGGCCTGCCGCGCGAGTACATTCCCCTCTGCGCCAGCGACGACGGCTACTACTGCGTCAGCCAGGAAGGCGAGGTACTGTTGTGGGAAGATGGCGACCTGACCGACGAATCCTGGGATTCGGTCTGGGTCTGGGCGCGCGACGTCTGGCTGGAAAGCTGACCGGCCCGCTACTGAACGACCCCGCTGCGCATGGGTCTGGATAAGGCCATCACTTACGGAGGATGCGTCATGAGCACTCCCGTCGTCCTGATCACCGGTGCCGCGGGCGGCCTCGGCCGGGCCCTGGCGCAACGCTTCGCCCAGAGTCGCTGGCGCGTCGCCGCCGCCGACCGCGATGCCGAGGGCCTGCATGGCCTCAACGGCATCGTCGGCCTGGATTCCAGCGTGACCGCCGATATCTCCAGCGCCGAGGGCTGCCGCTCCCTGGTCAGCAAGGTCATGGCCCGTACCGGGCGTCTGGATGCCCTGATCAACGCGGCGGGCATCTGGCGCGAAGGCGAGGTCGAGACCTTTACCGAGGACGACTACGACCTGGTGATGGCGGTCAATCTCAAGGCCACCTTCTTCATGTGCTCGGCGGCCATCCCCTTCCTCAAGGAAAATCGCGGCGTCATCATCAACGTCGCCAGCGGCGCCGGACGCCAGCCCATCGCCGGCGCGGCGGCTTATGGCGCGGCCAAGGCCGCGGTGCGCTTCTTCAGCCAGAATCTGGCGGTGGAACTGGCGCGCGATGGGGTGCGGGTCAATGCCGTCTCGCCAGGGGACATCGACACCCCCATGCTGGACTTCCAGGCCGCCCACTATGGCAGCGGCGATCCGGCCGGCTATCGCCGCAACCTGCTCAATCGCTATCCCCAGGGCGAAACCGCGCGCTTCATCCAGCCGGAAGAGGTGGCCGAATTTGTCTACTTCCTCTGCCAGCCCCAGGCGGCGGCCATTTCTGGCGCCGACCTGCCCATCGACTTCGGGCTGTCCGCCGGCCGTTGACGGCTGTGACAGACGGCGCCGGTGCGCCGTCTACAGGATTTCCCCCTCGAGGATTCGCCCATGGAAGCCGGCAACCACCAGTTGAGCATGACCATCCTGATGACCCCGGACCTGGCCAACTTTTCCGGCAATGTCCACGGCGGCGCCCTGCTCAAGCACCTCGACGAAGTGGCCTACGCCTGCGCCAGCCGCTATGCCGGACGCTATGTGGTGACCCTCTCGGTGGATCAGGTGATCTTTCGCGAACCGGTGCATGTCGGCGAACTGGTGACCTTTCTCGCCTCGGTGAACTACACCGGGACCACCTCCATGGAAATCGGCGTCAAGGTCATCACCGAGAACATCCAGCAGCGTTCGGTGCGCCACACCAACAGTTGCTTCTTCACCATGGTGGCGGTGGACGAGAACGGCAAATCCTGCCCCGTGCCCCAGCTGGAACCCGTGACCGCGGACGAGAAGCGGCGCTGTGTGCAGGCGCAGCAGCGCCGACAGATCCGTCGGGAACTTCAAGAGCGCTATCAGGCACTCAAGGAAACCTTTTGAGTTTTGCCGGCTAGGTCGCCGTCGTTCGACGGCAGCGGCTCCAGGATCTGGCAATCCAAATCCTTGGAGCCAGCATGTCCCATGACACCCCTCTGATATCCACCCTGGCGATCGGCCTGGTCCTGGCCTTTGCCTTCGGCATCCTCGCCACCCGTCTGCGCCTGCCGCCCATCGCCGGCTATCTGCTCGCCGGGGTCGCGGCCGGCCCCTTCACGCCCGGCTTCGTCGCCGATCCCGAACTGTCCAAGGAGCTGACCGAAATCGGCGTCATCCTGCTGATGTTCGGCGTGGGTCTGCACTTTTCCATCAAGGATCTGCTGGCGGTCAAACGCATTGCCATCCCCGGCGCCATCGTGCAGATCGCTGCCGCCACCCTGATGGGCATGGGGGTGAGCCACTTCCTGGGCTGGGGGCTGGGTAGCGGCCTGGTGTTCGGGTTGTCGCTGTCGGTGGCCAGTACCGTGGTGTTGCTGCGGGCCCTGGAAGAACGCCAGATGGTGGAAAGCCGACGTGGTCGCATCGCCGTGGGCTGGCTGATCGTGGAAGACCTGCTGATGGTGCTGGCCCTGGTGGTACTGCCGGCGCTGGCCGGGCCGCTGGGTGGCGACAGCGGCGAAGAATCGGGCCAGAGCCTGGGGCTGGAGCTGGGCCTCACCGCGCTCAAGGTTGGCGCCTTCATCGCGCTGATGCTGCTGGTGGGCCGGCGCGTCATCCCCTGGCTGCTGGCCCGGGTGGTCCGTACCGGTTCGCGCGAACTCTTCACCCTGGCGACCCTGGCCATCGCCATGGGCATCGCCTATGGCTCGGCGTCGCTGTTCGGGGTGTCCTTCGCCCTGGGCGCCTTCTTTGCCGGCGTGGTGCTCAACGAATCGGAACTCAGCCACGACGCGGCGGAGAATTCGCTACCCCTGCGCGAAGCCTTCGCCGTGCTGTTCTTCTTTTCCGTGGGTTGCCTGTTCGATCCGGAGATCCTGCTGGAACAACCCCTGGCGGTGCTGGCCACGGTGGCGGTGATCGTCTTTGGCAAGTCCATCGCCGCGACCCTGATCGTCCTGGCCTATCGTCGCCCCTTGAGCGTGGCCCTGACCATCGCCGCCAGCCTGGCGCAGATCGGCGAATTCTCCTTTATCCTCGCCAGCCTCGGCCTGTCGCTGAAACTGCTCGACCAGGGCGCTCACGACCTCATCCTGGCCGCCGCCATCATCTCCATCATCCTCAATCCGCTGCTGTTTCACGGCATCGACCTGCTGCAGCCCTGGATGGAGCGTCGCGAAGGCCGCCGGCTGATCAATGCCAAGGGCAAGCATGCGCCAGAGCTGGACGACGAACCCGAGCCAGTGGCGCAACGGGGTCACCTGGTGCTGGTGGGCTATGGACGGGTGGGCCGCTATCTCTGTGATCGTCTGGATCGCGAGGATCCGCCGCTGATCGTGATCTCGGACGAACCGGAACATGTCACGGCGCTACGCCAGCAGGGATTCAAGGCGATCCTCGGCAACGCGACCCAGGACAAGGTGCTGGCACGGGCCAAGCTCGAGGAGGCGCGGGCCCTGCTGCTGGCGATTCCCAACGGCTTCGAGGCCGCCGAGATCGCGCGCCGGGCCCGCGAGCTGGCGCCGGAACTGCCTATCCTCGCCCGCGCCCATCACGAAGACGAGATCCGCCATCTGGAGCGTCATGGCGTGGACGAGGTGATCATGGGCGAACGCGAGATCGCCCTTGGCATGTTCCGCTATCTGGGCCTGGAGCGGACCGGGGAGTCCGAGGCGGAGCCCAGGGGCTCCGCCGCCTAGCGACCTAGCGGCGCTGGATCTTGAAGTTGAAGGTCTTGGTGGCCTTGCGCGGGACGATCTGGCCGCCGGAGACCCGGGGGGCGAAGCGCCATTCGCCCAGCACCTCGAGCACCGCGCGCTCCAGTTGCTTGTTAGAGGCTTCCAGCACCTGGATGTCGGCCAGTCGACCGTCGGCGGTCACGGTGAACATCACCCGCACCTCGCCACCCACACCGCGACGACGCAGCATTTCCGGATACTCCGGCGGCGTCATCTTGATCGGCCGGATGTCGGCGTCGTCGATGCTGCCGGTGGGCAGGCCGGCGGTCTTCGGCGGACCGGACGGCGCAGCGGCCGGCGCCGGCTGACTGGGCGCAGCCGTGGCCGCAGGCGCGGGGGCCGGCGCTGGTGCGGCCTGAGCCACCGGCTCCGGCGCGGGCTCGACCTTTTTCGGCAGCGGCTTCTGCTGGCTGTGCTCGACCGGCTTGGGCTTCGGCTTGGGTTTGGGCTTTTCCACCACCGGCTTTGGCGGCTCCACCGGTTTCGGCGGTTCCACGGGCTTGGGCGGCTCCGGTGGCGGCGGTTCGGGTTGCGGCGGCGGCGGCGCGGGCGGTGCCGGGGTCGGCGCGGGCGGCTCGGGTACCGGCTTGGGCAACTGGATGAAGCTGACCTGCATGGGTTCGTCGCCCTTGGCGATCTTCAGCTCCGGTGGCGCCTGGACCACCAGGAACAGCGCCGCGGCCATGCTGGCGTGCATGATCAGCGACAGCGCCGAGGCGGCCCCCCAGCCGCGACCCCGGGGTGGCTGCTCGCCCGGTTCGGCAGCGCCGACCGGGGTCAGTACCGGGGTCAGGATCTCTTCGTTACGCTCGGGCATGCGGAACGACAGGATGGTGGCCGAGGGCTCGCTACGCTTGGCATTGACCCCTGCCACGGGCTCCACATCGCCTGCCTGGGCGGCCCTGACGGGTCCCTGGACGGATTCCAGCTCATCGCCATCGGTACGCGCAGCGACTACGAGAGGTTCAGGCTTGGCAAGAGACGTCGGAGCCATGGGAGCAATACGCAGAGGAAGTAAATTTAATAATCATTATCATTAGCTGAACAAATTTGGCAACCTCAAATGTCGCGAATGGTCCCGCCCAGCGCTTTTTCGAGGGCCTCTAGGTCCGGCTTTTCCTCCAGGATCAACTCCAGCCGGTTGTCGCGTCGCCACAGGGTCGGCTCCCAGGCGCCCTGCCCGGCCAGACCGTTGTAGGCCTGCCAGCCCTCCGCCAGCTGCAGCACCGCCTTCAGCCTGAGCAGCCCGGGGAGACCGCCCAGCAGCGCCAGCAATGCCGGGCCGTCGAAGCTGTGGCTGGGATGCCAGCGCCAACCGACGGCGTGGTGGCCCTCCAGGGTATGGCTGAAGCGCAGCGGGCGTCCGGGCAGCAACAGCGCCTGCGGAGCGGACGCCGCCTCGGGCTCGGATAACTCGCCGTCGCTCGAGGTTTCACCGTCGGCCAGGGGCAGGTCGGCCAGGGCGATCCGCCCGCCTTCGGTCCAGTACAGCGGCCGATCGCCCAACTGCGCCGGCAAGCCTGCCCGCTCCAGGCCCGCGCTCTTGTTGAGCACGATCAGGCCGGCCTGGCCCAGCGCCTGCTGCTGGGCGTCCGGCAAGGGCTGGCCCTCCAGCAGTTGCCTGGCATCCACCACCCAGATCAGGGGTTGCAGACTCAGCACCCCGGTCCAGGGCGGCGCCTGGAGTTGCCGATAGAGACTGGCGGGATGGCCGAGGCCGGAAGGCTCGATGAACAGCCGCTGCGGTCGTGCCCGTCTGAGCAGTCGGGTGAGGGCTACCTGCAGGGGCACGCCCTGGACGCAGCACAGGCAGCCACCCGGGACCTCGGCGATCGCCAGGCCATCGTCGTCCCGGGTCATGAGCGCCGCGTCGAGTCCGACCTGGCCGAATTCGTTGACCAGGATCGCCCAGCGCTCGTGGGCGGGGCGCTGGGCGAACAGCTGGCGGATCAGGGTGGTCTTGCCGGCGCCCAGAGGGCCGGCGATCACATGGGTCTTGATATCGGCGAGGCGCATGGCGGGAGGGTCGAATGCTAGAGTGGCGATTTCATCAGGGAGATGGGCTGGAATGTGGCGATTGCTGATGCCTATGCTGCTGTTGCCGTCACTGGCGCTTGCCGATGCCTGCGTGATCCGCAGTCGTCAGGGCAGTGTGGACGTGCAGGTCTGCCAGAGCAATATCGACATCCCCGCCCAGCTGTTTCGCGACGGCTTCTGCCAGCCACAGCTCAAGGACCAGCAGACCGAGGTCCGCTTCGTCGACCGCTGTCCGGTCGGCGAGATCGGCATCTGCCAGGGTGCCCGCAGTCCGGGCGTGCCCTATCGACAGGATATCCACTACTACGGCGAGCCCGGCGACGGCCGCTTCCTGGCCGTCGCCTGCCGGCAGCAGAATCAGGGTAGCTGGCGCGTGCCCTGAGGTTCCACGTGGAACCCTTTATTCCACGGTCACCGACTTGGCTAGATTGCGTGGCTGGTCCACGTCGGTGCCCTTGAACACGGCGACGTGGTAGGACAGCAGCTGCAGCGGGATGGTGTAGAGGATCGGCGACAGCGCATCGTGGATGTGCGGCATGGGCACGATGCGGGTGCCTTCGCCTTCCTCGAAGCCGGCACGCTCGTCGGCGAAGACGATCAGCTGACCGCCACGGGCGCGCACTTCCTGCAGGTTGGACTTGAGCTTTTCCAGCAGCTCGTTGTTGGGCGCCACCGTCACCACCGGCATGTCGGCATCCACCAGCGCCAGCGGACCGTGCTTGAGCTCACCGGCCGGATAGGCCTCGGCGTGGATATAGGAAATCTCCTTGAGCTTGAGCGCACCCTCCATGGCTACCGGGTACTGCTCGCCACGCCCCAGGAACAGGGTGTGGTGCTTCTCGGCAAAGGATTCCGCCAGCTTTTCCACGGTCTTGTCCATGGCCAGGGCTTCGTCCAGCCGCGCCGGCAGCCGGCGCAATTCGGCCACCAGCTCGGCTTCGACGGCGGCAGCCAGACGCTGCTGGCAGCGACCCAGACTCAGGGTCAGCAGGAGCAGCGAAACCAGCTGGGTGGTAAAAGCCTTGGTCGAGGCCACGCCGATCTCGGGACCGGCCTGGGTCAGGAAGCTCAGCTGCGATTCGCGCACCAGGGAGCTGGTCGCCACGTTGCAGATGGCCAGGCTGCTCAGATAGCCGGATTGCTTGGCCATGCGCAGCGCGGCCAGGGTATCGGCGGTCTCGCCCGACTGGGAGATGGTGACGAACAGGGTGTCCGGGCTGACGGCGACGCGGCGATAGCGGAATTCGCTGGCCACCTCCACCTGGCAGGGGATGCCGACGTATTCCTCGATCCAGTAGCGCGCCACCGAACCGGCATGGAAGCTGGTGCCGCAGGCGACGATCTGGACCTGGCGGACCTTGGCGAACAACTCGGACGCCGCGGGGCCGAAGGCCTCGGGCAAGACCTGACCGTCACCCAGGCGGCCTTCCAGGGTGCGCTGGACCACACTGGGCTGCTCGTGGATCTCCTTGAGCATGAAGTGGCGATAGGCGCCCTTGTCGGCAGCCTCGCTGCCCTCGTGGTACTGCACCGTCTCGCGCTGGACCGGCGCGCCGTTCACGTCCCAGAGCTTGACCTGATCCAGACGGATCTCGGCCACGTCACCCTCTTCCAAGTAGACGAAGCGATCGGTCACCTGACGCAGCGCCAGCTGGTCAGAGGCCAGGTAGTTCTCGCCCAGACCCAGGCCGATGACCAGGGGACTGCCGCTGCGGGTCGCCACCAGACGATCCGGCTGCTGGCGCCAGACCGCCGCCAGGCCATAGGCGCCGTGCAACTCCTTGACCGCCGCCTTCAGCGCCGTGGTCAGGTCGCCGCTGTCCTGCAGCTTGAGGTGCAGCAGATGGACGATGACCTCGGTGTCGGTCTGGGAGGTGAAGACATAGCCCTGGGCCTTGAGTTGGGCGCGCAGGGCCTCGTGGTTCTCGATGATGCCGTTGTGCACCACCGCCACGTCACCCTGGGAGAAATGCGGGTGGGCATTGGCTTCGGTGGGCGCACCATGGGTCGCCCAGCGGGTGTGGGCGATGCCCAGGCGACCGGCCAGGGGATCGGCCAACAGGGCCGCTTCCAGTTCGCTGACCTTGCCGATGCGGCGCAGGCGCTGCAACTCGCCCTGGGCATCCAGCAGGGCCAGGCCGGCGCTGTCGTAGCCACGGTATTCCAGGCGCTTGAGACCCTCGACCAGAATGGCGGTGATGTTACGCTCGGCAATGGCGCCGACGATTCCACACATGCTTACCTCCCCTTGCCTGTCTTATCCACAACGACCCGGCGGGGCCGGCTGTGGATGACCTGATTGTCTAGTTATCCACCGGGGCGCAGATGACCTGCACCCCCTGGATTTCGATCGCCCGAGCCGCCTCGGCGGGCAGTCGCTCATCGGTGATGAGCACGTCCACCCTTTCCCAAGGTAGTTCCAGATTGGGAATTCGCCTGCCCAGCTTGCTCGCCTCGGCCATGACCACCACCTCGCGCGCCACCTCGGCCATCACCCGCGACAGCGACAGATGCTCGTTGAAGGTGGTGGTGCCGCGCTCCGGATCGAGGCCGTCGGCGCCGATGAACAGCTGGTCGAAGTCATAGGATCTGAGTACCTGCTCGGCGACCTGCCCCTGGAAGGATTCCGAGTGCGGATCCCAGGTGCCGCCAGTCATCAGCAGCATGGGTTCCTGTTCCAACTCGCGCAGGGCGGTGGCCACCTGCAGGGAATTGGTCATCACCACCAGGCCGGGGCGGCGATCGAGTTGCGGGATCAGCGCCGCCGTGGTGCTGCCGCAGTCGACGATGATCCGTGCATGTTCGCGCAGGCGCCGGGCCGCGGCCCGGGCGATGGCCTGCTTGAAGGGCGATGCCTGGGGCGGAGCCTCGGCCAGCAGCTCCTGGGGCATGGCCACCGCACCGCCATAGCGGCGCAGCAGTAGCCCATTGCGCTCGAGGGCGGCCAGGTCCTTGCGGATGGTGACCTCGGAAGTCTCCAGCTGGCGGGCCAGTTCGTCCACGCTGACCTCGCCCTGCTCCTGGAGCTGGGCAAGGATGGCGTGGCGACGCTGGGCGGTGTTGCGACGGGTCATAAATTTCGATTCGAAAGATAATGGATCGAATCAAAACCTAATAGCAGGCTGGCGTCAAGCCTTGGGGGCCTTCTTCGGTCGCTGCCAGCCGGTCTTATTGACCTGCCGCGCCCGCCCCAGTGCCAGGGTATCAGCCGGCACGTCCGCCGTAATGACCGAGCCGGCCGCCGTGGTCGCGCCGGCGCCCAGGCTGACCGGCGCCACAAGCGAGCTGTTGGAACCCACGAAGACATCCGCGCCGATTTCGGTTCGAAACTTGTTGGCGCCGTCATAGTTGCAGGTGATGGTGCCTGCGCCTATGTTGCTGCCGGCACCGATGCTGGCATCGCCCAGATAGGTCAGGTGACCGGCCTTGGCGCCGTCCTGCAGATGGGCGTTCTTGAGTTCGACGAAATTGCCCACATGGGCCTTGCTGCCCAGTTCGCTACCCGGGCGCAGACGGGCGAAGGGACCGACGTCGGCGCCCTCCCCGACCACGGCGCCGTCCAGATGACTGTTGGCCTTGATGATGGCGCCGCGCTTGAGCACGCTGTCCTTGATCACGCAATTCGGACCGATGCTCACGCCGTCTTCCAGCACCACCCGACCTTCGAGAATGACGTTGACGTCGATGGAGACGTCGCGACCCGCCTCGACCTGGCCACGCTGATCGAAACGCAGGGGATCCAGCAGGGTCACGCCCTGCAGCATCAGGCGCTCGGCGGCGCGCTGCTGGAAGTGCCGCTCCAGCTGGGCCAGTTGCCGGCGATCGTTGGCGCCCTGCACTTCCATGGCGTCCGCCGGCTGGCTGGTGGCGATGGTCAGGCCGTCCGCCACCGCGAGGGCGATGACGTCGGTCAGGTAGTACTCGCCCTGGGCGTTGCTGTTGGACAGGCGACCCAGCCAGTCCGCCAGCCGCCGACCGGGTACCGCGAGGATGCCGGTATTGCCTTCGCGGATGGCGCGCTGGGCGTCGCTGGCGTCCTTGTGCTCGACGATGGCGGTTACCCGCCCCTGCTCATCGCGCAGGATGCGGCCATAGCCGGTGGGATCGTCCAGCTCCACGGTCAGCAGCGCCAGATGGCTGTCATCCACCTGCTGCAGCAGGCGCTGCAGGGTCTCGGTCTGGATCAGGGGCACGTCGCCATAGAGGATCAATACCTGCTCCGCCGTCAGCGCCGGCGCTGCCTGGGCCACGGCATGGCCGGTACCGAGTTGCTCGGCCTGGACCACGAAGCTGACGTCGTCGGCGGCCAGCTGGCTGCGGACCTGGTCGGCGCCATGGCCGATGACGACATGGATGCCGGCCGGCTGCAGCTCACGGGCACGGTCGAGGACATGCCCCAGCATGCTGCGACCGGCCACGGGATGCAGCACCTTGGGTAGAGCGGATCTCATGCGGGTGCCCTGGCCAGCAGCCAGGACGACGATTTCCAGGGACATCGGAACCTCGGAGACAGGAGGGGAAGAGACGAGCCAGCGACCGAAGGCGACAGGCACCTTCCAAGTCCGACCACGCGAAATTTCTCGCCCACTTTTCGGACGACAAAAGAAAAGGGTAGCCGAAGCTACCCTTGTCGTTACAGCCTGACCTTGCGCTTAGCGCTTGGCCTGCCGCTTGAGCTGCTGGATGGTGCGCAGCTGGGCGGCGGCTTCGGCGAGCTGAGTGGCGGCAGCGGTGTAATCGAACTCCGTGCCCTTGTCGCTCAGTGCTGCCTCGGCGCGCTGCTTGGCTTCCAGAGCGGCAGCTTCATCGATGTCACCGGCGCGGCTGGCGGTATCGGCCAGCACTTCGACGACATTCGGCTGCACTTCCAGAAAACCGCCGGAGATGTAGAACACCTCCTCGGCGCCCCCGGCCTTGACCAGGCGGATGGGGCCCGGTTTCAGATCGGTGAGCAGCGGCGCATGGCCCGGGGCGATACCCAGATCACCCAGGTGGCCGTGGGCGATGATCATCTCCACCGCGCCGGAGAAGATTTCCCCTTCCGCGCTGACGATGTCGCATTGGACTGTCTTGGCCATAGCGTGCCTCTAAGAGCGCCCGTCGCCGGGCGCGGCAGTTACAGTTTCTTGGCTTTCTCGATGGCTTCGTCGATGCTGCCGACCATGTAGAACGCCTGCTCGGGCAGGTGATCGTAGTCGCCACGCAGGATCCCGGAGAAGCCGGCGATGGTGTCCTTGAGGGACACGTACTTGCCGGGCGAACCGGTGAAGACTTCGGCCACGAAGAACGGCTGGGACAGGAAGCGCTGGATCTTACGAGCGCGGGAAACCAGCTGCTTGTCGGACTCGGACAGTTCGTCCATGCCCAGGATCGCGATGATGTCCTTCAGCTCCTTGTAGCGCTGCAGCACGTACTGGACGCCGCGAGCGGTGTCGTAGTGCTCCTGGCCGATCACGTTCGGGTCCAGCTGGCGCGAGGTGGAGTCCAGGGGATCGACCGCCGGGTAGATACCCAGAGAGGCGATGTCACGGGACAGAACCACAGTGGCGTCCAGGTGGGCGAAGGTGGTCGCCGGGGACGGGTCGGTCAAGTCATCCGCAGGGACGTAGACGGCCTGAACGGAGGTGATCGAACCCAGCTTGGTGGAGGTGATGCGCTCCTGCAGGACACCCATCTCCTCGGCCAGGGTCGGCTGGTAGCCCACCGCGGACGGCATACGACCCAGTAGCGCGGACACTTCGGTACCGGCCAGGGTGTAGCGGTAGATGTTGTCGACGAACAGCAGGACGTCACGGCCTTCGTCACGGAATTTCTCGGCCATGGTCAGACCGGTCAGGGCCACGCGCAGACGGTTGCCCGGCGGCTCGTTCATCTGGCCATAGACCAGGGCGACCTTGTCCAGAACGTTGGAGTCCTTCATCTCGTGGTAGAAGTCGTTCCCTTCACGGGTACGCTCGCCCACGCCGGCGAACACGGAATAACCGCTGTGCTCGATGGCGATGTTACGGATGAGCTCCATCATGTTGACGGTCTTGCCCACGCCGGCGCCGCCGAACAGGCCGACCTTGCCGCCCTTGGCGAAGGGGCAGACCAGGTCGATGACCTTGATGCCGGTTTCCAGCAGGTCGTTACCACCGGCCTGCTCTGCATAGGATGGGGCCTTGCGGTGGATTTCCCAGCGCTCTTCCTCGCCGATGGGGCCGGCTTCGTCGATGGGGTTGCCCAGGACGTCCATGATGCGGCCGAGGGTCTTGACGCCGACCGGGACCTTGATGGCCTCGCCGGTGTTGCCCACGTTCAGGCCGCGCTTGAGGCCTTCGGTGCTACCCATGGCGATGGTACGGACCACGCCGTCGCCCAGCTGCTGCTGGACTTCCAGGGTGGTTTCGGCACCCTGCACCTTGAGGGCGTCAAAGACGCGCGGTACCGCGTCGCGCGGGAATTCCACGTCGATCACGGCGCCGATGATTTGTACGATACGTCCGCTACTCATTTCGCGTTCCTCGAATGTTTAAGCTGTCCGTCAGACCGCGGCGGCGCCGCCGACGATTTCCGAAATTTCTTGGGTGATCGCAGCCTGGCGAGCCTTGTTGTAGACCAGCTGCAGCTCCTTGATGAGATCGCCGGCGTTGTCGGTGGCGTTCTTCATCGCGATCATCCGCGCGGCCTGTTCGCTGGCAGCGTTCTCGACCACGGCCTGGTACACCTGGGATTCCACGTAGCGCACCAGCAGACCGTCGAGCAGGGTCTTGGCGTCGGGCTCGTAGAGGTAGTCCCAATGCTTGCCTTGCAGCTCACCGCCCTCGGCCGGTACCAGGGGCACCAGCTGCTGGATGGTCGGCTTCTGGGTCATGGTGTTGACGAAGACGTTGGACACCACGTACAGACGGTCGATACGGCCGTTCAGGTAGGCATCCAGCATCACCTTGATGCTGCCGATCAGATCGCCGATCGCCGGGGATTCGCCGAGGTGGCTGATGGCCGCGACCACGTTGCCGCCGAAGCTGCGGAAGAAGGAGGCACCCTTGGCCCCGATCACCGCCAGATCGATTTCCACACCCTTGCCGCGCTGGTCGCTCATGTCGCGGACCAGAGCCTTGAACAGGTTGGTGTTCAGACCACCGGCCAGACCCCGATCGGAGCTGACCACGATGTAACCGACGCGCTTGACCTCGCGTTCCACCATGAAGGCATGGCGGTACTCGGGGTTGGCGTTGGCCAGGTGGCCGATCACAGCGCGTATGCGCTCGGCATAAGGCTTGCTGGCAGCCATGCGGGCCTGAGCCTTACGCATCTTGCTGACCGCAACCTTTTCCATGGCGCTGGTGATCTTCTGTGTGCTTTTGATGCTCGCGATCTTGCCGCGAATCTCTTTTGCGCCTGCCATGTGACACCTATCGGGTTGGCAAACGGGGGCTGGCGCCCCCGTCGCGGCTTACCAGGTTTGCGTGGCCTTGAACTTCTCGATTCCCGCCTTGATGCCGGCGTCGATCTCGTCGTTGAAGTCGCCCTTCACGTTGATCTTGGCCATCAGGTCGGCGTGATCGCGGTTGAAGTAGGCGATCAGGGCCTGCTCGAAGCTACCGATCTTGTCCAGGGACACATCGCTCAGGAAACCACGCTCGGCGGCGTACAGGCTCAGGGACATCTCGGCGATGGACATGGGCGCGTACTGCTTCTGCTTCATCAGCTCGGTGACGCGCTGACCATGCTCGAGCTGCTTGCGGGTGGCTTCGTCCAGGTCCGAGGCGAACTGGGCGAAGGCCGCCAGTTCACGGTACTGGGCCAGCGCGGTACGGATACCGCCGGACAGCTTCTTGATGATCTTGGTCTGGGCCGCACCACCCACACGGGATACCGAGACACCGGCGTTGACCGCCGGGCGGATGCCCGAGTTGAACAGGCCGGCTTCCAGGAAGATCTGGCCGTCGGTGATGGAGATCACGTTGGTCGGAACGAAGGCGGACACGTCGCCGGCCTGGGTCTCGATGATCGGCAGTGCGGTCAGCGAGCCGGTCTTGCCGGTCACGGCGCCGTTGGTGAACTTCTCGACGTAGTCGGCGGAGACGCGGGAGGCGCGCTCGAGCAGACGGCTGTGGAGATAGAACACATCGCCGGGATAGGCTTCACGGCCCGGCGGACGACGCAGCAGCAGGGAGATCTGGCGATAGGCCACGGCCTGCTTGGACAGATCGTCATAGACGATCAGGGCGTCTTCACCGCGGTCGCGGAAGTATTCGCCCATGGTGCAACCCGAGTAGGGTGCCAGGAACTGCAGGGCCGCCGATTCGGACGCACTGGCTGCCACCACGATGGTGTTGTGCAGAGCGCCGTTCTCTTCCAGCTTGCGCACCACGTTGGCGATGGTCGACTGCTTCTGACCAATGGCGACGTAGACGCAGCGGATGCCGCTGTTCTTCTGGTTGATGATGGCATCGATCGCCATAGCGGTCTTGCCGATCTGACGGTCACCGATGATCAGCTCGCGCTGACCGCGGCCTACCGGGATCATGGCATCGACGGCCTTGTAGCCGGTCTGCACCGGCTGGTCGACCGACTGACGCCAGATCACGCCCGGTGCGACCTTCTCGACGGCGTCGGTGGCGCTGGCGTTCAGCGGACCCTTGCCATCGATGGGGTTGCCCAGGGCGTCGACGACGCGACCCAGCAGTTCCGGACCAACCGGGACTTCCAGGATGCGGCCGGTGCACTTGGCGCTCATGCCTTCGGCCAGACCCAGGTAGCTACCCAGGACCACGGCGCCGACGGAGTCCTGCTCCAGGTTCAGCGCCATGCCGTAGATGCCGCCGGGGAATTCGATCATTTCGCCGTACATGACGTCGGCCAGACCGAAGATCCGCACGATACCGTCGGACACGCTGACGATGGTGCCTTCGTTGCGGGCTTGCGAGGTCACGTCGAGTTTCTCGATGCGACCCTTGATGATTTCACTAATTTCGGAAGGATTGAGTTGCTGCATGCTACTGCCCCTTCAAACTCAAGGTTTCAACGCTTCGGCCAGTTGCGCGAGCTTGCCGCGAACGGAGCCATCGATTACCAAGTCGCCGGCGCGGATTACCACACCACCGATCAGGCTCGCATCCTCGGATGCATTTAGTCGCACTTGTCGACCTAGCCTTGCGCTGAGAGCCTTGGCGAGTTTGTCTTGCTGTTCGTCGCTCAAGGCGAAAGCACTAGTGACTTCCGCCTCAATGGATTTTTCCTGCTCGGCCTTGTACGCCTCGTAAATCTCGGCGATGGCCGGGAACAGGTCGATCCGGTCGTTTTCTGCCACGGTCCGAACGAAGTTCTGGGACTGTGCATCCAGCTGATCGCCACATACGTCGATGAGCAATCCGGCCTTGGCGTCCGCAGTCAACTGCGGCTGCTGAAGCAGCTGGCGCACGGTCCCATCTTGGGATACCGCGGCGAGCAGCCCTAGCGCGGCCGACCATTGGGTCAACTGCTGCTGGGACTGTGCGAACTCGAAAGCCGCCTTGGCATAGGGCCGGGCCAGCGTGTTCAGTTCTGCCATTGGTGGCCTCGCTTAGATTTCCGCTGCCAGTCGGTCGACCAACTGGGCATGAGCATTGGCATCAACGGTCGATCCGAGGATCTTCTCGGCGCCGGCCACGGCCAGCACGCCGACGCGAGCACGCAGAGCGTCCTTCGCGGTGTTGATTTCCTGCTCGATTTCCGCCTGAGCCTGCGCCTTGATCCGGTCGCCTTCGGCACGGGCCTTGGCCTGTGCGTCCTCGACGATCTGAGCGGCACGCTTGTTGGCTTGCTCGATGATCTCGGCTGCCTGGCCCTTGGCTTCGTTCACTTTCTGGTTGGCTTGCTGCTGTGCCACTTCCAGATCACGAGCCGCGCGGTTGGCAGCGTCAAGGCCATCGGCAATCTTCTTCTCACGCTCACGCAGCGCCGAGATGATCGGCGGCCACACGTACTTCATGCAGAAGAGCACGAAGATGAAGAAGGCAACGGACTGGCCTATCAGGGTTGCATTAATGTTCACGCCAACACCTCGCTCGTTCGTTGTCCATCAGTCCTGCCTACACCCGCGAGGGTGATCAGCCGGCGATCTGACCAACGAAGGGGTTAGCGAAGGTGAAGAACAGGGCGATACCAACACCGATCATGGTCACGGCGTCGAGCAGACCGGCGACGATGAACATCTTGACTTGCAGCATCGGAACCATTTCCGGCTGACGAGCGGCGCCTTCCAGGAACTTGCCACCCAGCAGACCGAAGCCAATGGCGGTACCCAGAGCGCCCAGGCCAATCAGCAGAGCAACGGCGATCGCGGTCAAACCAACTACAGTTTCCATCTTTCCTCCCGACTTTTTTAGTCGTCTTGGTTAAGGTTGAAGCGAAAAAGTTTTCCCAAGTTACCCGGCGGACAAGGCCCGCCGGGACTCACGGCAGAACCGCCTCCGGACGCCGTCAGCAGCGCCCGGGGGCCATTCCTTAGTGACTTTCTTCGTGCGCCATCGACAGGTAGACGATGGTCAGCATCATGAAGATGAAGGCCTGCAGGGTGATGATGAGGATGTGGAACACCGCCCACGCCCACTGCAGCACGATACCCAGACCGCCCAGTGCCAGACCGTTGGCGAACATGATGGCGATCAGGATGAAGATCAGCTCGCCCGCATACATGTTGCCGAACAGTCGCAGTGCCAGCGAGATCGGCTTGGCGATCAGGGTGACGAATTCGAGCAGGAAGTTGATCGGAATCAGGATGATCTGCAGCAGCGGATTCTTGCTGCTGAACGGGTGCAGGGTCAGCTCGCCGAAGAAGCCGCCTAGACCCTTCATCTTGATGCTGTAGAAGATGATCAGGCCGAACACCGACAGGGCCATGCCCAGGGTGGCGTTCGGGTCGGTGGTGGGCACCACGCGGAAGTAGGTGTGCTCGCCGAACAGCATGCCGGCCACGGACGGCAGCCAGTCCACCGGCACCAGGTCCATCAGGTTCATCAGGAAGATCCAGACGAAGATGGTCAGGGCCAGGGGCGCGATCAGGGCGTTCTTGCCATGGAAGGTGTCACGGACGCTGCCGTCGACGAATTCCACCAGCACTTCGACGAAGTTCTGCAGGCCGCCGGGCTGACCGCTGGTGGCCTTCTTGGCGATGCTGCGGAACAGCACCAGGAAGATCAGGCCGAGAGCGACCGACCAGCCGAGGGTGTCCACGTGGAAGGCCCAGAAGCCCATTTCCTTAGCTTCAGCGGGGGTGTGGGCGAAGCTCCAGCCGTTCACCGGATGCAGACCATAGGTCAGGTTCTGCAGGTGGTGCTGGATGTAGCCCGAAGCGGAGTCTGCTGCCATGTGTGCCTCGAATGCCTTAAGGTCTAGTCGGTTTTTTCAGTAGCAGGGGCGCGCCGGCATTGACCATCAGCGTCAACAGGTAGACGCCGAACAGTGCAGGAGCCGAAAGCGGTTTTACCCCGGCAAACGTCAGTGCAAAGAGCACTGCCGTGAGAATCAGTTTGCCCGCCTCGCCCGAGTAGAAAGAACGGACGATGTCTCGGGCGGCATGGGCGCCGCGATAGCGGAACGCCTTGAACGAAAAATACAGATTGGGCAGCCAGGCAATCAGCCCGCCCAACAATCCGGAATAACCGGCGACCTTACCGACGAAGCAAGACAAGACAACGGCGGCACACGACGCGACAGCCAGTTGGACGAGCAGCAGGCGAAAGGCAGGCTGGTGATGGAAGGGCAGGCGTTTGGGCGTGCGGCGGTCCATCGGCTCGAAGTCCTCTGGTGTCGGCATAATAGTTGTTTTCACTGGCATGCTTTGTGCCGACAAAAAGCGGGCAAAGTATAGGGGCGCGCCAGGGGTGGTTCAAGCCACCCCGGACAGATTGCCTTTCTTGCCG
This sequence comes from Pseudomonas oryzihabitans NBRC 102199, assembly GCF_000730625.1. GTDB lineage: Bacteria > Pseudomonadota > Gammaproteobacteria > Pseudomonadales > Pseudomonadaceae > Chryseomonas > Chryseomonas oryzihabitans. The sequence continues at coordinate 314,544 of NZ_BBIT01000005.1, forward strand.
GAAGGCATTTGTGTCAGCGAATGTGCGCTAGTACGCCTTGAAGTTCGTCCAAAGAGGAATAGCGGATCACCAGTTGACCCTTGCCCTTCTCGCCATGGCGGATCTGCACGTTGGCGCCCAAACGCTCGGCCAGACGCTGCTCCAGCCGGCTGATGTCCGGATCCACCGCAGGCGCCTTCTCCACCGGCTCCGCACCGCTGAGCCACTGGCGCACCAGGGCCTCGGTCTGGCGGACGGTGAGACCCCGTGCGACAACGTGCCGCGCCCCTTCGGCCTGGCGGGCCTTGGGCAGGCCGAGCAAGGCGCGGGCATGGCCCATTTCCAGCTCGCCCCTGGCCAGCAGGTCCTTGGCCTCTTCGGCCAGAGCCAGCAGGCGCAGCAGGTTGGTCACGCCCGAGCGCGACTTGCCGACGGCTTCGGCCACCTGGGCCTGGGTCAGCTCGAATTCGTCCTGCAACCGCTGCAGGGCCATGGCCTCTTCCAGCGGATTGAGGTTCTGCCGCTGGATGTTCTCGATCAGCGCCAGGGCGATGGCCACCTGGTCGGGCACATCGCGCACCAGCGCGGGGATGCGGTCCAGGCCGGCCTGCTGGCTGGCGCGCCAGCGGCGTTCACCGGCGATGATCTCGTAACGGCCTTCGCCGATGGCACGCACCACGATGGGCTGCATCAGCCCCTGGACGCGAATGGAGTTGGCCAGCTCTTCCAGAGCGGTCGGATCCATGTGCCGGCGCGGCTGGTACTTGCCGCGCTGGATGATGTCCACCGGCAGCGATTGCAGTTCGCTGACCGGGGTGGCGGCGGCCTGCTCCTGCAGGACCTTGACGCTGGCACCGCCGAGCAGGGCGTCGAGACCGCGGCCCAGACCTCGTTTCTTCACAGCCATGGGGATTCCTTAGGCAGTCTTGGCGACGCGAGCCGCCTTGCGCTGACGTTTGACCAGCTCGCTGGCCAGCTCCAGATAGGCCGCGGCCCCCTTGGAGCTCTTGTCGTAGACCAGCGCGGGCATGCCGTAGCTGGGGGCTTCGGCCAGGCGGACGTTGCGCGGAATGATGGTTTCGTAGAGCTCGTCGCCGAAGTGCTGCTTGAGCTGGGCGGCGACGTCGTTGGCCAGGCCGATGCGCGGATCGAACATGGTGCGCAGCAGCCCTTCGATCTTCAGCTGCGGATTCAGCCGCTGGGCGATGTGCTGGATGCTGCCGATCAGATCGGTCAGGCCTTCCAGGGCGAAGTATTCGCACTGCATGGGAATGATCACGCCATCGGCGGCCACCAGGCCGTTGATGGTCAGCATGGACAGCGACGGCGGGCAGTCGATGAGCACGTAGTCGTAGTTGTCCCGCACCGGGGCCAGGGCATCGCGCAGGCGGCTCTCGCGCCCGCTCATCTCCAGCAGCTCGACTTCCGCGGCGGTGACGTCGCGGTTCGAGGGCAGCAGCTGGTAGCCGCCGTGCTCGGAAAAGTGCATGGCGTCGAGCAGGCCGCAGGCGCCGGTGAGGACGTCCAGCACCGAATGCTCCAGGGCATGCTTGTCCACCCCGCTGCCCATGGTGGCGTTACCCTGGGGATCGAGGTCGATCAGCAGCACCTTGCGCCGGTTGGTGGCGGCCAGAGAAGCGGCGAGATTGATGCACGTCGTGGTCTTGCCCACCCCGCCCTTCTGGTTGGCTATCGCGTAAACCTTGGCCATGTACCGCCTTACCCCTCTCCGTTCGTGCGGCGCAGTATCAGCAAGTGCCGCTGGCCTTGGCAACCGGGAACCGCGAGGACGTGCGCCGCCGCAACCCGGAAATCCGCTGGTAGCTTGGCCAGCTCGTCGTCGGGGTGCAGCCCCTTCATCGCCAGCCACTGTGTTTGGTTGTCGCCCAGGTGGCGCGTCCAGGTGGCGAAGTCGTCGATGGCGCTGAACGCCCGCGAGACGATGCCGGTGAAGGGCGCGGCGGGCTGGTAGGCCTCGACGCGGGCATGCACCACCTCGAGATTGGCCAGCCCCAGCTCGATCCTGGCCTGGGTCAGGAAGCGCGTCTTCTTGCCGTTGCTGTCGAGCAGGGTGAAGCGCGACTCCGGAAAGAGGATCGCCAGGGGAATGCCCGGCATGCCGCCGCCGCTGCCCACGTCCAGCCAGTGCCCGGCGCCCACGTAGGGGACGATGCTGAGGCTGTCCAGCAGGTGCCGCGAGACCATCTCGTTGGGATCGCGCACCGCGGTGAGATTGTAGGCCTTGTTCCACTTGACCAGCAGGTCCAGGTAGCCCAGCAGGCGCTCTTCCACGGCGGCGGGCAGCGCCACGCCGAGCGTCTCGGCGCCCTGGCGCAGTTCGTTGGCTTGAATCGCGCTGGCCATCAGGCGCTGTGCTCCAGGCTGCGACCGGCGCTGCGCTTCTTCAGGTGGATCAGCAGCAGCGAGACCGCCGCCGGGGTGACCCCGGGAATGCGCGAGGCCTGACCGAGGGTTTCGGGACGGGCCTGGGCCAGCTTGTGCTGAATCTCCTTGGACAGGCCGGAGATGCTGGCGTAGTCCAGCTCGGCGGGCAGCGCCACGGCGTCGCTGGCGCGCAGCCGCTGGATCTCGTCCTGCTGGCGATCGATGTAGCCGGCGTACTTGGTCTTGATCTCGATCTGCTCGGCGACCTGGGTCTCGGCCGGCGTTTCGCCCACCGCGGCCATCAGGCCGGCGTAGTCGATCTCCGGGCGGGCCAGCAGGTTCTGCAGGTTGTATTCGTGGTTGAGCGGGGTGCCGAAGCGTTCGGCCACCGCCGTGCCCTGGGGCGTGCCCGGACGGATCCAGGTCGCCTTGAGGCGCTGCTCTTCCAGGGCGATGCCCTCGCGCTTGGCTTCGAACAGCGCCCAGCGCTGATCGTCCACCAGGCCCAGCTCGCGACCCTTCTCGGTCAGGCGCAGGTCGGCGTTGTCTTCGCGCAGGATCAGCCGGTATTCGGCGCGCGAGGTAAACATCCGATAGGGCTCCTGGGTGCCCAGGGTGATGAGGTCGTCCACCAGCACGCCGAGGTAGGCCTCGTCGCGGCGCGGACACCAGGCCTCGCGGCCCTGGGCGCGCAGCGCGGCGTTGGCACCGGCGAGCAGCCCCTGGGCGCCGGCTTCTTCGTAGCCGGTGGTGCCATTGATCTGGCCGGCAAAGAACAGGCCGGCGATGACCTTGGTTTCCAGGCTGTACTTGAGATCCCGCGGATCGAAGAAGTCGTATTCGATGGCGTAGCCGGGTCGCAGGATGTGGGCGTTCTCCATGCCGCGCATGGAGCGCACCACCTCGAGCTGCACATCGAAGGGCAGCGAGGTGGAGATGCCGTTGGGATAGAGCTCGTGGGTGGTCAGACCCTCGGGCTCAAGAAAGACCTGATGGCTGTCCTTGTCGGCGAAGCGGTGGATCTTGTCTTCGATGGACGGACAGTAGCGCGGCCCTACCCCTTCGATCACGCCGGAGTACATGGGCGAACGATCCAGGTTGGCGCGGATGATGTCGTGGGTGCGGGCGTTGGTGTGGGTGATCCAGCAGCTGACCTGCGCCGGATGCTGCTCGCGATTGCCGAGGAAGGACATCACCGGCAAGGGAGTGTCGCCAGGCTGCTCGGTCATCACCGAGAAGTCCACCGAGCGGCCGTCGATGCGCGGCGGCGTGCCGGTCTTCAGTCGCGATACCCGCAGCGGCAGTTCACGCAGGCGCTGGGCCAGGGCGATGGCCGGCGGGTCCCCGGCTCGTCCACCGCTGTGGTTCTGCAGACCGATGTGGATAAGACCACCGAGGAAGGTCCCGGCAGTGAGCACCACGTTGTCGGCATGGAATTTCAGGCCCATCTGGGTGATCACGCCGGCGACGCGATCGCCTTCGACGAGGAGGTCGTCGCAGGCCTGCTGGAATATCCACAGGTTCGGCTGGTTTTCCAGCGTGTAGCGGATGGCCGCCTTGTACAGCACGCGATCGGCCTGGGCGCGAGTGGCGCGCACGGCAGGTCCCTTGCGGCTGTTGAGAATGCGGAACTGGATGCCGGCGAGATCCGTGGCCGCGGCCATGGCGCCGCCCAGGGCATCGATCTCCTTGACCAGATGGCTCTTGCCGATGCCGCCGATGGCGGGGTTGCAGCTCATCTGGCCGAGAGTTTCCACATTATGCGTGAGCAGCAGGGTGCGCACACCCATGCGAGCGGCCGCCAGGGCCGCTTCGGTACCGGCATGGCCGCCGCCGATCACGATGACGTCGAAACGGGAAGGAAAGTCCACCACGCACCTCGTGCCTGTTGGCAGGAATTCAAAGGAAAGCCGGCAAGTATAAGGCCTGGACGTCGCTTGCAGAAGGGGGCTCTGGCCAAAAAATGATCAGCCGGCCTGGCAGACACCCAATATAAACAATAGGGAAGAAAGTTTTAAAAGGACTGATATAGAGCTTATGTATATGAAGGCCCTTAGCTGTGGATAAGCCTATGCAGCCCTCGTCAGCGCTGGGCTGGGGAAAACCTGAACCCCGTGTACGTCTTGTGCTGTGGATGAATACAAGCTCTCAGCATCCTGTGGACCCTTTGCCCGCTTATCCACAACGCCAGTCATGGACAGTTCGTGCACCGATTTATGGGCAGACCTCAGGCAGGGTTATCAACAGGGCTCTGGAAAGGGGGGATGAGGACAGCCAAGGCCTGCGTTGCACAGGCCGGGAACGGCGGGCGGGAGGCTATTTGCCGATGCAGAAGCTGGAGAAGATGCGCCCGAGCAGGTCGTCGGAGCTGAAGGCGCCGGTGATCTCGCCAAGCACCTGCTGGGCCTGGCGCAGGTCTTCGGCCAGCAGTTCGCCGGAGCCGGCCAGGGTGAGTTGGCGATAGCCGTGGTCCAGGGCGCTGGCGGCCCGCTGCAGGGCATCCAGATGGCGGCGGCGGGCGCTGAAGCCGCCTTCGGTGGTCTGTTCGAAGCCCATGCAGGCCTTGAGATGCTCGCGCAGGGCTTCGATACCGGCGCCATCGGTGGCGCTGAGACTGATCTCGACCGGCTCGGTCGCCAGCAGCCCGGTGGGCTCACCGGTGAGGTCGGCCTTGTTGCGGATCACCGTCAGCTTGTCCAGCGGCGGCCGGGTGCTCAGCAGTTCCGGCCAGAGCGCCTGGGGATCCCGGGCTTCCGGAGCGCTGGCGTCCACCACCAGCAGCACCCGGTCGGCGCCGGCAATGGCATCCAGGGCGCGCTGGACCCCGATCTGCTCGACCCGGTCGCTGGTGTCGCGCAGGCCGGCGGTATCGACCACATGCAGCGGCATGCCATCTAGGTGGATATGTTCGCGCAGGACATCCCGGGTGGTGCCGGCGATGTCGGTGACGATGGCGGCCTCACGCCCGGCCAGGGCGTTGAGCAGGCTGGACTTGCCTGCATTGGGGCGACCGGCGATCACCACGGTCATGCCGTCGCGCAGCAGGGCGCCGCGGTTGGCTTCGCGCTGGACCTCGTGCAGCTCGGCCTGGACGCCCTCCAGCAGGCCCTGGACCCGGCCGTCGGCGAGGAAGTCGATCTCTTCCTCGGGAAAGTCGATGGCCGCCTCGACATAGATGCGCAGGCGGATCAGCTGTTCGACCAGGCTCTCCACCCGGCGCGAGAATTCGCCCTGCAGCGAACGCAGGGCATTGCGCGCCGCCTGTTCGGTGCTCGCCTCGATGAGGTCGGCGATGGCTTCGGCCTGCGCCAGGTCGAGCTTGTCGTTGAGAAAGGCGCGTTCGCTGAATTCACCCGGGCGGGCCAGGCGGGCGCCCTCTTCCAGTGTGCGGCGCAGCAGCAGGTCGAGGATCACCGGGCCGCCATGGCCCTGGAGTTCCAGCACGTCTTCGCCGGTGAAGGAGTTGGGACCGGGAAAGAACAGCGCGATGCCGGCGTCCAGCACGCTGCCGTCGGCGGCGAGGAAGTTGCCGTAGTGGGCATGCCGGGGCGGCAGCTCGCGGCCGCAGATCGCCCGCGCCAGCGGGGCGGCCAGGGGACCGGAGACGCGGACGATGCCGACCCCGCCGCGCCCGGTGGCGGTGGCGATGGCGGCGATACTGTCGGAAGGCAGGGACATGACGATCCTCCAGAAAGCACGACGCCCCAATCAAGGGGCGTCGTGTGGACAGAATGAGCGGGGTCAGGCCTTCTTGCTGGCCGCCTCGATCTTCCGGGTAATGTACCACTGCTGCAGGATCGACAGGCAGTTGTTGACGATCCAGTACAGCACCAGACCGGCCGGGAACCACAGGAAGAAGAAGGTGAAGATGATCGGCATCATCTTCATGACCTTGGCCTGCATGGGATCCGGCGGTGCCGGGTTCAGCATCTGCTGCACCAGCATGGTACCGCCCATGATGATCGGCAGGATGAAGAAGGGATCCTTGGCCGACAGGTCGGTGATCCAGAACATCCAGGGCGACTGGCGCATCTCGACGCTTTCCAGCAGCACCCAGTACAGTGCCAGGAACACCGGCATCTGCACCACGATGGGCAGGCAGCCACCCAGGGGATTGATCTTCTCCTTGCGGTACAGCTCCATCATCGCCTGGGACATCTTCTGGCGATCGTCGCCATACTGTTCCTTCAGCGCCTGCAGTCGCGGGCCGACGGCACGCATGCGCGCCATGGAACGGTAGCTGGCGGCGGACAGCGGGAAGAACAGCATCTTGATGATGATGGTCAGGACGATGATCGACCAGCCCCAGTTACCCAGGATGCTGTGGATATGCTGCAGCAGCCAGAAGATCGGCTGGGCGATGAACCACAGGAAGCCGTAGTCGACCGTCAGTTCCAGGCCGTGGGACAGGGTCTTGAGGTGCTCCTGGATCTTCGGACCGGCATAGAGGGTCAGTGAGGTCTCGCCCTTGCCACCCGCCGGCACGCTGAACTGCGGACCGGTGAAGCCGACGATGTAGTTGCCCTGGGCATCCTTGCGGGTGGTGATCTGGTGCTGCTCATCCTTGTTCGGCACCCAGGCGGTGACGAAGTAGTGCTGCAGCCAACCCACCCAGCCGCCCTGCACGGATTCCTGCAGGCGGTTCTTGTCCATGTCGCTCATGGACACCTTGCGATAGGGCTCGGCCGGGGTACCGACCGCGGCGCCCAGGTAGGTGGACACGCCGGTGGCGGTGGTGGCCGAGGGATCGCCGCTCTTGTCACGCTTGAGCTGGGCGTAGAGCACGCCGTTCCAGGCGTTGGCGCTGTGGTTGTCGATCAGGTAGCTGACCTGGATCTGGTAGGCGTCCGGATTGATGCAGGTGATCTTCTTCTGCGCCTTCTCGGCGTCCGAACAATCGACCTTCAGGCCCCGGTGGAAGGTGAATCTCTTGGTGTAGTCCACGCCATTGGCCTGGTACTTGAGATCCACCACCAGTTGCGGCTGGCCATCGGCGAGCACGTAGCTGGACTGCGCCGAGGTGTACAGCGGACGACCGGCGCTGTTGGCATCGGGTCCGTTGGCACCGGTCAGGCCGCTCTGGGCCAGATAGAGACGCTCGTTGCCGTTGTCGAACAGCATGAAGGGAACGTCGGGGTGGTCCTGGCGACGGGGGTACTGCACCAGTCCGAGCTGGACGATGTCACCACCGCGCGGATCGATGGCCAGATCCAGGACGTCGGTACGCACCTTGATGAGCGCGGTGCTCGGTTGGGCGGCCGAGTTGTCCACTGGCGCCGCGGCCTTGGCATCGGCCGGTACGTCGGTGGGCACGTTGGGGGTATCGCCCGGCAGGACGCTGGTCTGCGTCTTGGCCGTGGGCAGATCGGCCTGGCCGTAATCCTTGTTCCACTGGAAAACCAGGGTGTAGGACACGATCGCCAAGGCGGCAATGAGTAGCGGGCGCTTGATATCCATGTTTACTCGGCCATCGAAGAGGTCGGGGCTGGGTTCTTTGCGGGAGGAACGGGATCATATCCGCCTGAGTGCCAGGGATGGCACCGGCACAGTCGCCGTGTGGTCAGCCAGCCACCACGCAGCAGCCCGTGGCGCTCGATGGCTTCGAGGGCGTAACCGGAACAGGTCGGATAGAAACGACAGTGACTGGCCATCATGGGGCTGATGGCGTAACGGTAGAAGCGAATCAGCAGCAGGGCCGGTTTACGCATGAGCACCGTCGGGACTGTCGATTGGGTGGGCAACGGTCTTGCTCGCCTGGCGATTGAGACGTTTCCACAGTTGCAGCAGCTGATCGTGCAATTCGGGATTGTCGACTTCGCCAAGTCCCTTGCGGGCGACGAAGACCAGATCGAAGCTGCCCAGGCGGTCCTGATTCAGACGGAAGGAATCCCGGATGACCCGCTTGATGCGATTGCGCTCGACAGAAAGCTTGACGCTCTTCTTGCCGATGACCAGCCCGAGGCGGGAATGGTCGAGCCCATTGGCATGGGCGAGCAGCAGCAGGTGCTTGCCGGATGCCTTGTGGGTGGGAGAGTCAAAGACCGCTTGGAACTGTTGGGAGCTCAGTAAGCGCCTGTCCCGACCGAAATCCTGACTCACCACCTGACCGGGCAATCAGATCGCCAGACGCTTGCGGCCTTTGGCACGGCGACGGGACAGAACCTGACGGCCGTTCTTGGTTGCCATACGAGCACGGAAACCGTGGACACGGGCGCGCTTCAGGGTGCTGGGTTGGAAGGTGCGTTTCATGGACTTTTACCTAGGTGAAAGCGGCAAGGCATGAGTGCCCCGCGCAAAGAGACCGGCGATTCTAGAGAAAGCCTCGGTACAGGTCAATTTCCAACCAGCACCGGCTGACAGGAGACCGCGCAAATAAAATCAACAGGTCAGAAGGTTTTAAAAGACTGTTGAAGTGAATATGTATGGTGCAGCGGATTTCTGTGGATAGATCGTGCCAGGCCAGACGGGCTCTGACCGGAGCGGGGACGGAAAGTCTGTTTTCAACAGGTGCAGTTCGGGTGCTCTGCCTGCTGAGAGGCTGTGGATAAGCAAGGCTGTTACGCACAGCAGGATTATCCACAGCGAAAAGCCCCGGGATGTCCAGAGAGGTCAGACGGCGTTATCCACAGAGCTGACGGTCGTGCGTCCGCCCGTTGCCTTCGTGACGGCTATCTGTTGGGAAACTGCGCGGTCATGTGGATAACCCGGGTGGGGAGGGATACAATGGGCGTTTGCTCATGGCCCGTCCGGGCCGCTCCAGTTCTTGGGAGACGCTGTGTCGGTCGAACTCTGGCAACGTTGCGTGGATGTGCTGCGCGACGAGCTGCCTTCGCAACAATTCAATACCTGGATCCGGCCACTGCAGGTGGAAGCGGAAGGGGATGAGCTGCGGGTGTTCGCGCCCAATCGCTTCGTGCTCGACTGGGTCAACGAGAAGTACCTGAGCCGCATCCTCGAATTGCTCGAGGAACATGCCGACGACGGCATCGCCCCGGTGCTGTCCCTGTTGATCGGCAGCAAGCGCAGCAACAAGCCGCGTCCGGCGCAGACGCCAAGCAGCCAGAGCACCCCGCTGCCTCCTCCGGTGCAGGCTCCGCAGCCGATCCAGTCGGACATCGTCACCGCGGGCGTCGCCCTGGAAGACGTGACCGCGGAACTGGCCGAGGCCGACGAGCCGGCGGTCAAGACCGAACGTACCGTGCAGGTGGAAGGCGCGCTCAAGCACACCAGCTACCTGAACCGTACCTTCACCTTCGAGAACTTCGTCGAGGGCAAGTCCAACCAGCTGGCCCGCGCCGCGGCCTGGCAGGTGGCGGACAATCCCAAGCACGGCTACAACCCGCTCTTCCTTTATGGGGGCGTGGGTCTGGGTAAGACCCACCTGATGCACGCGGTGGGCAACCACCTGCTCAAGCGCAATCCGAACGCCAAGATCGTCTATCTGCATTCGGAGCGCTTCGTCGCCGACATGGTCAAGGCGCTGCAGCTAAACGCCATCAACGAATTCAAGCGCTTCTACCGCTCGGTGGACGCGCTGCTGATCGACGACATCCAGTTCTTCGCCCGCAAGGAGCGTTCGCAGGAAGAGTTTTTCCACACCTTCAATGCCCTGCTCGAAGGTGGACAACAGGTGATCCTCACCAGCGACCGCTATCCCAAGGAGATCGACGGCCTGGAAGAGCGGCTCAAGTCGCGCTTCGGCTGGGGTCTCACCGTGGCGGTGGAGCCCCCGGAGCTGGAAACGCGGGTGGCGATCCTGATGAAGAAGGCCGACCAGGCCAAGGTCGATCTACCCCACGACGCCGCCTTCTTTATCGCCCAGCGCATCCGCTCCAACGTGCGGGAACTGGAAGGCGCGCTCAAGCGGGTGATCGCCCATGCCCACTTCATGGGCCGCGACATCACCATCGAGCTGATCCGCGAATCGCTCAAGGATCTCCTGGCGCTGCAGGACAAGCTGGTCAGCATCGACAACATCCAGCGCACCGCGGCCGAGTACTACAAGATCAAGATCGCCGATCTGCTGTCCAAACGCCGCTCGCGTTCGGTGGCCCGGCCGCGGCAGGTCGCCATGGCGCTGTCCAAGGAGCTGACCAACCACAGCCTGCCGGAAATCGGCGACGCCTTTGGCGGACGCGATCACACGACGGTGTTGCACGCCTGTCGCAAGATCGCCGAACTTCGGGAATCCGACGCGGATATCCGCGAGGATTACAAGAACCTGCTGCGTACCCTGACGACCTGACGGACGCGGCCCTGGCAAGGACCTGACCATGCATTTCACCATTCAACGCGAAGCCCTGTTGAAACCGCTGCAGCTGGTGGCCGGTGTCGTGGAACGTCGGCAAACGCTGCCGGTGCTGTCCAACGTACTTCTGGTCGTTGAAGGCCAGCGGCTGTCGCTGACCGGTACCGACCTGGAAGTCGAGCTGGTTGGCCGGGTCGATCTGGAAGAAGCCGCCGAAGCCGGCGAGATCACCGTGCCGGCGCGCAAGCTGATGGATATCTGCAAGAGCCTGCAGCCCGATGCGCTGATCGACATCCGCACCGAGGAGCAGAAGCTGCTGATCCGCGCCGGACGCAGCCGTTTCACCCTGTCCACCCTGCCGGCCAACGACTTCCCCACCGTGGAGGAAGGTCCGGGTTCGCTGAAGTTCAGCATTCCCCAGGGGCGCCTGCGCCGGCTGATCGAGCGCACCGGCTTCGCCATGGCCCAGCAGGACGTGCGCTACTACCTCAACGGCATGCTGCTGGAAGCCAGCACCGGGCGCCTGCGCGCCGTGGCCACCGATGGTCACCGCCTGGCCATGTGCATGCTGGAAGCCGACGTCGACCAGGCCGAGAAGCACCAGGTCATCGTGCCGCGCAAGGGCATCCTGGAATTGTCGCGCCTGCTCACCGAACCGGAAGAGCCGGTCAACGTGGTGCTGGGCCAGCACCATATCCGCGCCACCACAGGGGACTTCACCTTTACCTCCAAGCTGGTGGACGGCAAGTTCCCCGACTACGAGCGCGTCCTGCCGCGGCATGGCGACAAGCTGGTGCTGGGCGAACGTCAGCACCTGCGCGAGGCGTTCAGCCGCACCGCCATTCTCTCCAACGAGAAGTACCGCGGTATCCGCCTGCAGCTGGAAAACGGCTTCATGAAGATCCAGGCCAACAACCCGGAGCAGGAAGAGGCCGAGGAAGAACTGCAGGTCGATTACGACGGCGGCAGCCTGGAGATCGGCTTCAACGTCAGTTACCTGCTCGACGTGCTCGGCGTGATGACCACCGACCAGGTGCGCATCACCCTGTCCGATTCCAGCAGCAGTGCGCTGTTGCAGGAGGCGGGCAACGACGATTCCTCCTATGTCGTGATGCCGATGCGCCTCTGATCGCCGCTCGATGACGCTGATCCGCTTCAACGCCGACCGCCTGCGCAATCTGCAGGCGGTCGCGCTTCAGCCCTCGCCCCGGGTCAACCTGCTGCACGGCGCCAACGGCAGCGGCAAGACCAGCCTGCTGGAAGCCATCCACCTGCTGGGCCTGGCCCGCTCCTTTCGCAGCACCAAGCTTGCGCCGGTCATCCAGCACGAGCAGGCCAGCTGCACGGTGTTCGGCCAGGTACGGCTGCCGGGGGGCCAGGACTGCAACCTGGGCATCCAGCGCGAGCGCGGCGGCGACTACCAGATCCGCATCAATGGCGAGAATGCCCGCAGTGCGGCGCAGCTGGCCGAGGTGCTGCCGCTGCAGCTGATCAACCCCGACGGCTTCCGGCTGCTCGAAGGCAGTCCCAAGATCAGACGGCAGTTTCTCGACTGGGGCGTGTTCCACGAGGAACAGCGTTTTCTGCCCCTATGGCAACGCCTGCAAAAGGCGCTCAGGCAGCGAAATCACTGGCTCAGACGTGGTAAAATCGACCCTGCGGCGCAGGCCGCCTGGGATCAGGAACTGGCCCTGGCCAGTGCCGAGATCGATGGCTTTCGCCAGGCCTATATCCAGCGCCTGAAACCGGAATTCACCGCGGTGCTGGCCGAGCTGATCCAGCTCGACGGCCTGACCCTGAGTTACTACCGCGGCTGGGACCGCGAGCGCGATCTGCGCGAGGTGCTGGCGGATAGCTTGCCGCGGGATCTGCAGCTGGGGCATACCCAGGCCGGTCCCCAGCGCGCCGACCTGCGGATCCGCATCGGCAATCACAACGCGGCGGACATCCTGTCGCGCGGCCAGCAGAAGCTGGTGGTGTGCGCACTGCGCATCGCCCAGGGGCGGCTGGTCAACCAGGTCAAGCGGGGCCAGTGCGTCTATCTCATCGACGACCTGCCCTCGGAACTGGACGAGGGACACCGGCTGGCCTTGTGCCGGCTGCTGGAGGCACTGGAGTGCCAAGTCTTCATCACCTGTGTCGAGCGCGAGACGCTACAGGCCGCCTGGCGGCCGGAGACAGAGGTCAGCGTGTTTCACGTGGAACACGGCCATATCAAGCAGACCCACACTAGCGGGAGCCAAGCATGAGCGAGACCAATACCTACGACTCTTCCAGCATCAAGGTGCTGAAGGGACTGGATGCCGTGCGCAAGCGCCCCGGCATGTACATCGGCGACACCGATGACGGCACCGGCCTGCACCACATGGTCTTCGAGGTGGTGGACAACTCCATCGACGAGGCCCTGGCCGGCTTCTGCAGCGAGATCAGCATCACCATCCACATGGACGAATCCATCACCGTGCGCGACAACGGTCGCGGCATCCCGGTGGATATCCACAAGGAAGAAGGCGTTTCCGCGGCCGAGGTCATCATGACCGTGCTGCACGCCGGCGGTAAGTTCGACGACAACACCTACAAGGTGTCCGGCGGCCTGCACGGCGTGGGCGTCTCGGTGGTGAACGCCCTGTCCGAGGAGCTGCGGCTGACCATTCGCCGCGCCGGCCAGGTGTGGGAGCAGGTCTATGTGCATGGCGTGCCCCAGGCACCGCTGGCGGTGATCGGCGAGACCGACACCACCGGTACCCAGGTGCACTTCAAGCCGTCCGCCGAGACCTTCAGCAACATCCAGTTCAGCTGGGACATCCTGGCCAAGCGGATTCGCGAGCTGTCCTTTCTCAACTCCGGCGTCGGCATCGTTCTGCGCGACGAGCGCAGCGGCAAGGAAGAGCTGTTCAAGTACGAAGGCGGCCTGCGTGCCTTCGTCGATTACCTCAACACCAACAAGACCGCGGTGAACGAGGTGTTCCATTTCCAGGTGCAGCGCGAAGACGATGGCGTCGGCGTGGAAGTGGCCCTGCAGTGGAACGACAGCTTCAACGAGAACATCCTCTGCTTCACCAACAACATTCCCCAGCGCGACGGCGGTACCCACCTGGCGGGCTTCCGCTCGGCACTGACGCGCAACCTGAACAACTACATCGAGGCCGAGGGCCTGGCCAAGAAGTTCAAGGTGGCCACCACCGGTGACGACGCCCGCGAAGGCCTGACCGCCATCATCTCGGTCAAGGTGCCGGATCCCAAGTTCTCCTCCCAGACCAAGGACAAGCTGGTCTCCTCCGAGGTGAAGACCGCGGTGGAACAGGAGATGGGCAAGTACTTCTCCGACTTCCTGCTGGAGAATCCCAACGAAGCCAAGGCGGTGGTCGGCAAGATGATCGACGCGGCCCGGGCCCGGGAAGCGGCGCGCAAGGCGCGGGAGATGACCCGCCGCAAGGGCGCCCTGGACATCGCCGGTCTGCCCGGCAAGCTGGCGGACTGCCAGGAGAAGGATCCGGCGCTGTCCGAACTCTACATCGTGGAGGGTGACTCCGCCGGTGGTTCGGCCAAGCAGGGCCGCAACCGGCGCACCCAGGCGATCCTGCCGCTCAAGGGCAAGATCCTCAACGTCGAGAAGGCCCGCTTCGACAAGATGCTCTCCTCCCAGGAGGTGGGCACCCTGATCACCGCGCTGGGCTGCGGTATCGGTCGCGAAGAGTTCAACATCGACAAGCTGCGCTACCACAACATCATCATCATGACCGATGCTGACGTCGACGGATCGCACATCCGTACCCTGCTGCTGACCTTCTTCTTCCGCCAGATGCCGCTGCTGATCGAGCGGGGCTACATCTACATCGCTCAGCCGCCGCTGTACAAGGTGAAGCGTGGCAAGCAGGAGCAGTACATCAAGGACGACGAGGCGATGGAGGAATACCTGACCCAGACCGCCCTCGAGGAAGCCAGCCTGCACGTCAACGAGAACGCCCCGGGCCTGTCCGGCGTGGAACTCGAGAAGCTGGTGAACAGCTATCGCCAGGTGATGAAGACCTTCAAGCGCCTGTCGCGCCTCTATCCGGCCGACGTCAGCGAACACCTGCTGTACCTGCCCCGCGTGGGCGTGGAGCAGCTGGGTGACGAGGCGGCCATGCGCCAGTGGCTGACCGGCCTGGAAACGCGCCTGAAGGCTGCCGAGCGCAATGGCACCACCTACACCCTCAGCCTGCGCGAAGACCGCGAGCGCAGCCTGTGGCTGCCGGAGGTCGAGACCCGTGCCCACGGCCTGTCCAGCTACGTCACTTTCAACCGGGATTTCTTCGGCAGCAACGATTACCGCCTGGTGACCGAGCTGGCCGCCCAGCTGGACAACCTGCTGGAGGAAGGCGCCTACGCCAAGCGCGGCGAACGCCGGCGCCCGGTCAGCACCTTCAAGGAAGCCTGGGAATGGCTGATGGTGGAGACCAGCAAGAGATTCAACATCCAGCGCTACAAGGGCCTGGGCGAGATGAATCCGGATCAGCTGTGGGAAACCACCATGGACCCGAACGTGCGCCGCATGCTGCAGGTGACCATCGAGGACGCCATCGCCGCCGATCAGATCTTCAACACCCTGATGGGCGATCAGGTGGAGCCGCGCCGCGACTTCATCGAGAGCAACGCCCTGGCCGTGTCGAACCTCGACGTCTGATCCCGCGGTTATGCACAAGCCCCGCTATGCGGGGCTTTTTTGTGGAAAACATTCTGCCTAGAGAGCCGCAGCGTTTCGTTCCCCAGGAGCGAACGCCGTTCATCTTATAGCCAGAGGTTTTGTGGATAGTTTTCCTCAGCCGCTTTTGATCATCACAGAAAATTTGCGTAAAGAGGCCGTGCCATGCGGCATAGAGACACAGGCTATAACGGATGATCCTGTGGATAAGCCTGGGAATAAGCTTGTCGGTACTTGTGGATGAAGACTCATCCGAGGTAGCGGGCCAAAATCCGCCCACACCAAAGGCTCATGACAGCCTGTGGATAAGTCTGTGGGAAAAGGGCGGAAAAGAGGTGGAAAACGGCCAGGCCTCGCGGCCTGGCGGTCAGGCTACGCAGCGCGGGCGGGACTGGCGTCGGGCTTGGTCGCCAGGGCCTGTTCGATGAAGGCGAAGCAGCGGGCATTGAGATCGACGATGGCGCGCGGATCCTGACCCTGGGGATGGAGCAGCGGACCGATGCTGACCTTGATGGTCCCCGGCGACTTGATCCAGGAGCGATTGGGCCAGTAGGCACCGGCGTCATGGGCGATGGGCAGGATGGGCACGTTCAGGCTGCAGGCCAGGGCGGCGCCACCGCGAGAGAACTTGCCCATCTGGCCATGATCGATGCGGGTGCCCTGGGGAAAGATCAGCACCCAGCAACCCTGGGCCAGGTAGCGACCGCCCTGCTCCGTCAGCTGCTGCAGGGCCAGCTTGCCATTGTCGCGGTCGATGGCGATCGGCTTGAGCAGCGAGAAGGCCCAGCCAAAGAAGGGAATCCGCAGCAATTCGCGCTTGATCACCTGGGAGGTGGGCTCGAACTGGGCGGACAGAAAAAAGGTTTCCCAGGTGCTCTGGTGATTGGCCACGATCACGCAGGGCTGCGCCGGGACGTTTTCCAGGCCTTCGATCTCGTAACGGATGCCGCAGATGACCTTGGCCAGCCAGACGGCGAAACCGGTCCAGGCCTTGACCACCAGCCGATAGCGGGCGCGATAGGCCAGGAAGGGCGCGATCAGCAGGCTGACGCAGGACCAGAGGATGCCGCTGGTTCCCAGCAGCACATAGAACAACAGGGTACGCAAGAGCCGCATCAGGGCGCTTCCTCGAGCAGGTGATCAGCCACCGCGGCCAGGTCGGCGAAGACCCGGGTGCCGGCTGGCAAAGGCTTGGCCAGGGTGCGTTCACCCTTGCCGGTCCGCACCAGACAGGGTGTGCAGCCAAGGGCCACGCCGGCTTCCAGATCGCGCAGGCTGTCGCCCACCACCGGCACGCCGCTCAGGTCGGCACGGCCATAGTGGTGGGCGATGGCGCGAAACAGGCCGGGCAGCGGCTTGCGGCAGTCGCAGCCCGCTTCCGGGCCATGGGGGCAGTGCAGGATCAGGTCGACCCGACCGCCCTCCTCCGCCAGCAGCCGCTGCAGTTTCTCGTGCATGGCCGTCAGGTCGTCTTCCGTAAAGTAGCCGCGGGCCAGGCCGGACTGGTTGGTGGCCACGGCCACCTGCCAACCGGCCCGGTTCAGGCGAGCGATGGCAGCGAGGCTGCCGGGCAGCGGTTGCCACTGCTCGGCGCTGCGCACGTAGTCATCGGAATCGACATTGATGACGCCATCGCGGTCCAGCACGATCAGCTTCATGCCCTAGCCCAGCACCGAGATGTCGGCGACGCCCAGGAACAGGCCACGCAGGTGGGCGAGCAGCGCATAGCGATTGGCGCGGACGCGCTCGTCCTCGGCGTTGACCAGCACCTCGTCGAAGAAGGCATCCACCGGAGCGCGCAGGCTGGCCAGGCGCTCCAGGGCTTCGCGATAACGGCGGGCTTCGGCCAGGGGCGCGGCTGCCCGTTCGGCATCGGCGATGGCCGCGGCCAGGGTGCGCTCGGCGTCGGTCTCGAACAGGGCGGCATCGGCCTGGGTGGCGACCGTGCCCTCGAACTTGCCGAGGAGGTTGGAGACGCGCTTGTTGGCGGCGGCCAGGGCTTCGGCCTCGGGCAGGCGGCGGAAGGCCTGCACGGCCTGGACGCGCTGATCGAAGTCCAGCGCCGAAGCCGGGCGCAGGGCCCGCACGGCCAGGTAGGCGGCGGTGTCGACGCCTTCGTCCTCGTAGCGGGCACGCAGCCGGTCGAAGACGAAGTCCAGCACCTGCTCCTGCAGCCCGGCGGCCTTGACCCGCTCGCCGTAACCGGCGATGGCGAAGGCGACGGCGGCCGGCAGATCCAGCTCCAGGCCCTTCTCGATGAGGATGCGCAGCACCCCCAGGGCCTGACGGCGCAGGGCGAAGGGGTCCTTGCTGCCGGTGGGCAGCATGCCGATACCGAAGATGCCGACCAGGGTGTCGAGCTTGTCGGCCAGGGCCACGGCGGCACCGGTCAGGGTCTGCGGCAGCTCGGCGCCAGCGCCGCGCGGCATGTACTGCTCGTTGAGCGCCAGGGCCACGTCGTCGGCCTCGCCGCCCTTTTTGGCGTAGTAGTAGCCGGCGATGCCCTGCATCTCCGGGAACTCGCCGACCATCTCGGTGGCCAGGTCGCACTTGGCGAGCACACCAGCGCGGTGGGCGCGCTCGGCATCACCGCCGATGCGTTCGGCGATAAAGGCGGCCAGGGCGGCGACGCGCTGGGCCTTGTCGTAGACGGTGCCGAGCTGGGCCTGGAAGACCACGTTCTTGAGACGCTCGTTGAAGCTTTCCAGCGGCTGCTTCTGGTCCTGCTTGAAGAAGAACTCGGCGTCGGTGAGACGGGGGCGGACCACCTTCTCGTTGCCGCTGACGATCTGCGCCGGATCCTTGCTCTCCAGGTTGGCCACGGTGATGAAGCGCGGCAGGAGCTTGCCCTGGGTGTCCAGCAGGCAGAAGTACTTCTGGTTGTCCTGCATGGTGGTGATCAGGGCTTCCTGGGGCACCTCGAGGAAGCGTTCCTCGAAGGCGCAGACCAGCGGCACCGGCCATTCCACCAGGGCGGTCACCTCGTCCAGCAGCGCGGGCGGCACCACGGCGCTGCCCTGCTCCGCCGCGGCCAGTTCGGCCACGCGGGACTCGATCAGCTGACGCCGTTCGGCGAAGTCGGCCAGCACATGGGCGGCGCGCAGATCGGCGGCGTAGTGGGCCGGGGCGCTGATGCGCACCGCCTCGGGATGATGGAAGCGATGGCCGCGGGAGTCGCGGCCGGCGCGGCGGGTCAGGATCTCGCAGTCGATCACCTCGTCACCTAGCAGCATCACCAGCCACTGGGTGGGACGCACGAATTCCTCGCGGCGGGCGGCCCAGCGCATGCGCTTGGGAATCGGCAGCTCGGCCAGGGAGGCTTCGACGATGCCGGGCAGCAGGCTGGCCGCCGGTTGACCGGGAATGCTCTGGGAGAATCTCAGCTTGGGACCGCTGCGGTCGATGGCGCTGATGTCGACGCCACACTTGCGGGCGAAGCCCAGGGCCGCCTGGGTCGGCTGGCCATCGGCGCCAAAGGCGGCCTGGAGCGGCGGGCCGTCCAGGTTGACGCTACGCTCGGGCTGCTGGGTCTGCAGGGCTTCGACCAGCACCGCCAGACGGCGCGGCGCGGCATAGGCGCGGGCGCCGGCATAGCCGAGACCGGCCTGCTTGAGGCCCTTCTCGATGCCGGCGAGAAAGCTGTCGCCAAGGGTCTTGAGCGCCTTGGGTGGCAGTTCTTCGGTACCCAGTTCGACCAGGAAATCCAGAGTGGTGCTCATCATTCGCCCTCCTTGAGCAGCGCCTGGACATCGTCGCGACCCAGGACCTCGTCACGCAGCGCGGGGCTGGCCAACGGGAAGCCCAGCCGCGCCCGGGCCTTGAAATAGCCCTGGGCGACGCTGCGCGCCAGGGTGCGCACGCGCAGGATGTAGCGCTGGCGCTCGGTCACCGAGATGGCCCGGCGGGCGTCCAGCAGGTTGAAGGTGTGGGAGGCCTTGAGCACCATCTCGTAGGTGGGCAGCGGCAGGTCCAGGGCGATCAGGCGATTGGCCTCGGACTCGTAGAAGTCGAACAGTTCGAACAGCTTGGGCACATTGGCGTGCTCGAAGTTGTAGGTGCTCTGCTCCACCTCGTTCTGGTGGAAGACGTCGCCGTAGGTCACGGTGCCGAAGGGGCCGTCGGCCCAGATCAGGTCATAGACCGAATCCACGCCCTGCAGGTACATGGCCAGGCGCTCCAGACCATAGGTGATCTCGCCGGTCACGGGGTAGCACTCGAGACCGCCGGCCTGCTGGAAGTAGGTGAATTGGGTGACTTCCATGCCGTTGAGCCAGACTTCCCAGCCCAGACCCCAGGCGCCCAGGGTGGGCGATTCCCAGTTGTCCTCGACGAAGCGCACGTCGTGCACCAACGGGTCCAGGCCGATGGCGGCCAGGGAGCCCAGGTAGAGCTCCTGGAAGTTGTCCGGATTGGGCTTGAGGACCACCTGGAACTGGTAGTAGTGCTGCAGGCGATTGGGGTTCTCGCCGTAGCGGCCGTCGGTGGGGCGGCGGCTGGGCTGCACATAGGCGGCGTTCCAGGTCTCGGGACCGATGGCGCGCAGGAAGGTGGCGGTGTGGAAGGTACCGGCGCCGACTTCCATGTCATAGGGCTGGAGTACCACGCAGCCCTGCTCGGCCCAGTATTGCTGCAAGGCCAGGATCAAGTCTTGGAAGGTGCGCACGGTGGGCTTGGACTGGCTCACGAAAAATACCCGTTCGGCTGCGACGAAAAGCCGGGGAGTATAGCCGAAAGCCGCCGTCGCCCGCATGGGGCGCGTGTCGCGGCCGGGCGGCTGGCCGGGTAGTCCGGACGGGCTGTCTCCGCTGGCGGGCAATTGCGCTAAGGTGAGGCCTTCCCTCCTCGACCGAGTCTTCGCCATGCCGCGTTGCTTCTGGTGCACCGCCGATCCGTTGTACATCGAGTATCACGACCACGAGTGGGGCGTGCCCCAGCGCGATCCGGCGGTGCTCTTCGAATTCCTCCTGCTGGAGGGCTTCCAGGCCGGACTGTCGTGGATCACCGTGCTGAAAAAGCGCGAGCGCTATCGTCAGGTGCTGCATGGCTTCGATCCCAGGCGCCTGGCGCAACTGAGCGATGCCGAGATCGCGGTGCTGATGCAGGACCCGGGCATCATCCGCAATGGCGCCAAGCTGCGCGCCGCTCGTCAGAATGCCCAGGCCTGGTTGCGCCTCGAAGACCCTGCCGGCTGGCTGTGGTCCTTTGTCGGCGGTACTCCGCGCATCAATCGTTTCCGTGATCGCAGCGAGGTACCGGCGATCACCCCGGAAGCCGAGGCCATGAGCAAGGCGCTCAAGCGGGCCGGTTTCACCTTTGTCGGGCCGACCATCTGCTATGCCTTCATGCAGGCCATGGGCCTGGTCATGGACCATACCCTCGACTGCGACCGCCATGGCGAATTGGCGTCTGCGTCGGCAGAGCTGCAGGAAAAGTCGAATGTATAGCTGCCAGTTGGCGCGAACCTTACGCTTTCTTAACGTTTCCGGGGTCTGTAGACGGTAAACTGTCTGGGCATTCAGACAGGAGCCCCTCTTTTGGAAAGATTCAAAGGCGCGCTGATGATCGCCTTCCTGCGCCTTTTCGCCCTGCTGCCCTGGCCGCTGGTGCAGCGCCTGGGTGGATTCATCGGCTGGTGCATGTGGAAGCTGCCGACCCGCGCCAGCAAGGTCACCCGTATCAACCTCGCCCACTGTTTTCCCGAACTCGATGCCGCCGGTCTGGAACGGCTGTCGCGCGAGTGCCTGCGCGGCATCGGCAAGACTCTGACCGAAAGCGCCTGCGCCTGGATCTGGTCGCCGAAGCGTTCCTTGCGCCTGGTGCGCGAGGTGGAAGGGATGGACGTCCTGCAGGAAGCCCTGGCCTCCGGCGATGGCGTGGTGGGCATCACCAGCCACCTGGGCAACTGGGAGTTGCTCAACCACTTTTACTGCTCCCACGCCAAGCCGATCATCTTCTACCGGCCGCCCAAGCTCAAGGCGGTGGACGAGCTGCTCAAGCGCCAGCGGGTACAGCTGGGCAATCGGGTGGCGCCCTCCACCCCGGAAGGCATCATCAGCGTGATCAAGGAAGTCCGGCGCGGCGGCGCCGTGGGCATTCCGGCCGATCCCGAGCCGAGTCGCAGCGCCGGCCTCTTCGTGCCCTTCCTCGGCACCACCGCCCTGACCAGCAAGTTCGTGCCCTCGCTGCTGGCGCGTGGCAAGGCCCGCGGGGTGTTCTTCCATGCCGTGCGCCTGGCAGACGGCAGCGGCTACAAGGTGATCCTGGAAGCCGCGCCGCCGGCCATGTACGACCCGGATCCGGAGGTCTCGGTGGCCGCCATGAGCGAGGTGCTGGCCGGCTACGTGCGGCGCTATCCGACCCAGTACATGTGGAGCATGAAGAGATTCAAGAATCGCCCGGATGGCGAGGAGAAGTGGTACTGAGGTCTAGCGCCCGGGTCCTGCCCGGGCGCTGAGGGGCAGGCGGTGGTCCTATGACCTATCGCTCGGCGCTTCGCCAGCACCGTTCGGTCGGTGCGCGGCTGACAGGCGCCGGGCTTTGCCGGAAGCTGCCAGGACCTCAAGGGAGCGCCTAAGCCAGGGAGTCAGGCGATGAATTCGCGCGATCAGCGCCAGCATACCCGTACCCCGCTCAAGTGCCGGCTGTGGATCGCCTATCCGGATGGCGAGATCGTCGGCGAGACCCGTGACCTGTCCGATGGCGGCGTCTATGTGGTGCACCCCGAGCTGACCCGGCTGCCGCAAGGCACCCGCGTGGTCGGCCAGGTGCTCGACCTGCCGATCGAAGCGCCCAAGGTGACCATGGAAGTCATGCGCACCGACGGTGACGGCGCGGGCCTCAGATTCCTCCGCGATCAGGACTGAGCGCGGCGCGCCAGGCGCTTGAGAAACACCGTCATTTCCTTTTCCGCCTGCTTGTCGCCCCTGGCTTGCGCTGCCTGCAGGCCCTGGGTCCAGGCCGCCTCGGCGCTGGCCAGGTCGGCACTCCCCTCATGGGCCTTGCCCAGCAGCTTCCAGGCCGCCGAATAGGTCGGATCGAATTCGACGCAGCGCGCCAGGTGCTCGATCGCCCGTGCAGGCTCTCCGGCATCCAGATAGCCCTTGCCCAGACCGAATCTGAGCAGGGCGTTGTCCTGGCCGCGGGCGAGCATCTTCTCCAGGGATTCGAGCATGGTGAGGTCTCCTACTTGGCGATCTTGATCAGCTTGCAGTAATAGAAGCCGTCATGGCCGTCGGGCTGCGGCAGGAGCTGGCGACCATGGGGCTGGGCAAGGCCCCAGGTAGCGGGGATGTCCAGTTCGCGGGCGCCGGGGGTGCGGGCGAGAAAGGCGGCGAGGTTGCTGCTGTTTTCTTCCGGTAGCACCGAACAGGTGGCGTAGACCAGGATGCCGCCCACCTCCAGCGTCGGCCAGAGGGCGTCCAGCAATTCGCCCTGCAGCTGCACCAGGGGCGCGATGTCGCTGGCCTGGCGGGTCAGCTTGATGTCCGGATGGCGGCGGATCACCCCGGTGGCGCTGCAGGGGGCGTCCAGCAGGATGCGCTGGAAGGGCGTGCCGTCCCACCAGTCGGCCACGGCACGGCCATCGGCAGCCAGGGTGCGCGCGGTGAGGCCCAGACGCGCCAGATTCTGCTCGACCCGCTGCAGGCGGCCGGCATCGGCGTCCAGCGCCACCACCTCGGCCAGCCCCGGCTCACTTTCCAGCAGATGGCAGGTCTTGCCTCCGGGCGCGGCGCAGGCGTCCAGCACCCGCTGGCCGGGCGCCAGTTCCAGCAGTTCGGCCGCCAGCTGCGCGGCTTCGTCCTGCACGCTCAAGCGACCCGCGGCAAAACCCGGCAAGGCGGTGACGTCCTGGGGCTGCAGCAGGCGGATGCCGTCGGCGCTGAAGGCGCAGGGCACGGCGTCGATATCGGCGGCGGCCAGCTCGGCCAGATAGGCATCGCGACTGCCCTGGCGGCGATTGACCCTGAGGATCAGCGGCGGGTGCAGGTTGTTGGCCCTGGCGATGGCTTCCCAGTGCTCCGGCCAGCGCGCCTTGAGGGCTTTCTGCAGCCAGCGCGGATGGGCCAGGCGCGCCGCTGGGTCATGCTCCAGGGCCGGCAGCAGGCTGTCGTATTCGCGCTGGGCGCGGCGCAGCACGGCGTTGAGCAGGCCCTTGGCCGAGGATTTCTTCAGCTTGTCGACGCAGCCCACCGTCTCGCCGATGGCGGCGTGGGCGGGGATGCGCGTGTGGAACAGCTGGTAGAGCCCGATCAGCAGCAGCGCTTCGAGATCGCGGTCGCCGGCCTTGAAGGGTTTATCCATGAGCTTTTCCGCCAGCAGCGACAGGCGCGGCTGCCAGCGGGCGGTGCCGAAGGCCAGATCCTGGGCCAGGGCGCGGTCACGCGGATCGACCTTGGCCAGTTGCTCGGGCAGGCTGCTGCCGAGGGAGGCGCGGCCGGCGAGGACCGCCGCCAGGGCGCGGGTAGCTGCCAGCCGCGGATTCATAGACCCAGCACCTGACCGGGGGCGAAGCGCTCGCGACGGGCGTTGTAGAGATCGGCGAAGCCTAGCGGCTTGCCCCCGGGCAGCTGCAGCCGGGTCAGGCGCAGGGCGCCTTCGCCGCAGGCGACCAGCAGGCCGGAGCGATCGGCATCCAGCACCATGCCGGGAACGCCCTGCCCTGCGGCCAGCTCCGCGGCCCAGACCTTGAGGGGTTCGCCGGCCAGGGCGGTGTGGCACAGCGGCCAGGGATCGAAGGCGCGGATACGGCGCTCCAGTTCCACCGCCGGACGGCCCCAGTCCAGCCGGGCCTCGTCCTTGTTGAGCTTGTGCGCATAGGTGGCCAGGTCATCGTCCTGCACCTCGCCCGCCAGGCTGCCGTCGGCCAGACCCGGCAGCGCCTGGACCACGGCGGCGGCGCCCAGGCTGGCCAGGCGATCGTGCAGGCTGCCGCCGGTATCGTCGGCGGTCAGCGGTGTGCTCACCTTGCTCAGCATGGGACCGGTATCCAGACCGGCTTCCATGCGCATCACGGTGACCCCGGATTCGGCATCGCCGGCCTCCAGGGCGCGCTGGATGGGCGCCGCGCCGCGCCAGCGCGGCAGCAGCGAGGCATGGCTGTTGATGCAGCCCAGGCGCGGGATGTCGAGCACCGCCTGGGGCAGGATCAGGCCGTAGGCCACCACCACCAGCAGATCGGGTTCCAGCGCCGCCAGGGTGGCCTGGGCCGCGGGATCGCGCAGGGTCGGCGGCTGCTGCACGGGAATGCCGTGGCTCAGCGCCAACTGCTTGACCGGACTCATGGCCAGTTTCTGGCCACGCCCGGCGGGGCGATCCGGCTGGGTATAGACAGCGGCGATGGGATAACCGGCATCGATCAGCGCCTGCAGGTGCACGGCGGCGAATTCCGGGGTTCCGGCGAAGACGAGGCGAAGGGATCTGGACATGGCGGACCTGGCGGAAAGGGCGAGCGGCGGACGCCGAAGACGCCGTCCGCCAGGGCGATCAGGCCTTGTGGCGCTGCTGCTTTTCGAGCTTTTTCTTGATGCGATCGCGCTTGAGCGGCGACAGGTAGTCGACGAACAGCTTGCCGTCGAGGTGATCGATCTCGTGCTGGATGCACACCGCCAGCAGGCCGTCGCATTCCAGCTCGAAGGGCTTGCCGTCGCGATCCAGGGCCTTGACCCGGACGCGCTCGGGGCGGCAGACCTTTTCGTAGAAGCCGGGAATCGACAGGCAGCCTTCCTGATACTCGCCCAGTTCCTGGGTGAGCGGCTCGGCCTCGGGATTGATGAAGACCAGCGGCTCGCTCTTGTCTTCGCTGACGTCGATCACCACCAGGCGGCGATGCACGTTGACCTGGGTGGCGGCCAGGCCGATGCCGGGCGCTTCGTACATGGTCTCGAACATGTCGTCGATGGTCTGGCGCAGGGCGTCGTCCACCGTGTCGATGGGCTTGGCGACGGTGCGCAGGCGGGGATCGGGGAATTCGAGGATGTCTAGGATCGCCATGGCGTTGAGGGCACTTGTGGAATACAGTCAAGGGGCGCTGCTAAGATGCCGCAGCGTTGTTTCCACCCGGCTCGGGCTGGTCCCGAGTGGTGGATGACGTCGGTCGACGGGGATGAGCGCCTGCGCTGCCCGGTGCCGACAAAGGTGGCGATCAGGGCACGACTGGGGCGATTCCCCGACGTTTGCGTGAAGACGGTTCTTCAAGGCCAAGAGTGTAAAGGGATTCGACGCATGAGGAAATCTTTGTTCGCCCTGCTGCTGGTTGCAGGGGGCGCCCTGCAGTCGGCGTACGCAGCGGTCACCCTGCGTCAGGATCACCCGGAAAGCTACACCGTGGTTCGCGGCGATACCCTCTGGGACATCTCCGCCAGATTCCTCAGCAAACCCTGGGAATGGCCGGAGATCTGGCAGGCCAATCCGCAGATCAAGAATCCCCATCTCATCTATCCCGGCGACACCCTGGTGCTGAGCTATGTCGACGGTCAGCCGCGCCTGCAGCTCAACCGCGGCGCCTCGCGCGGCACGGTCAAGCTGTCGCCCACGGTGCGCAGCACGCCCATCGCCGAAGCCATCCCGGCCATTCCGCTGGAAGCGGTCAACAGCTTCCTCTTGCAGAATCGCGCCATCGATTCGGCCGAACAGTTCCAGGCGGCGCCCTATGTGGTGGCCGGCAACGCCGAGCGGGTGGTGAGCGGCGCCGGCGATCGCATCTATGTGCGCGGCAAGCTGCAGCCGGGGGTCTCGGCCTACGGCATCTACCGCCAGGGCAAGACCTATGTCGATCCCAAGACCGGCGCCTTCCTCGGCATCAATGGCGACTTCATCGGCAGCGCCGATCTGGTCGCCCAGGAGGGCGACATTGCCACCCTGCGCCTGACGCGCACCACCCAGGAGGTGCGCCTGGGCGACCGGCTGTTCCCCACCGAGGAGCGGCTGGTGAACTCCACCTTCATGCCCAGCGCCCCGGCCCGCGACATCAATGGCCTGATCCTCGATGTGCCGCGTGGCGTCACCCAGGTCGGCCAGTTCGATGTGGTGACCCTCAACAAGGGCGCTCGTGACGGCCTGGCCGAGGGCAACGTGCTGGCGGTCTACAAGACCGGCGAGACGGTGCGTGATCGCATCACCGGCGAGCTGGTGAAGATCCCCGACGAGCGCGCCGGCCTGCTGATGGTCTTTCGCACCTACGACAAGATCAGCTACGGCCTGATCCTGACCGCCACCCGCCAGCTGGCGATCATGGACAAGGTGCGCAACCCCTAATCCCCTCCCGGGTCGCCAGGACGGCGACCGGCCACCCTCAAGGACGACACCATGGCCAGCTTCTCCCCTGCCGAGCTGGACGCTCGGCTGCGCCTGCACGCACTCCCCGAACTCGGCGCCGTGCGCCAGCGCCTGCTGCTGGACGCCTTTGGCAGCGCCAGCGCCGCCCTCAGTGCCCCGGCCTCCGCCTGGCGCGCCCTGCGCCTGCCGGCGGTGGCCGCAGAGGCCCGCCGCAGTCCCGCCACCCGCGAACGGGTCGACCAGGCCCTTGCCTGGCTGGACGGCCCCGAACGCCACCTGCTCTGCCTGGGCGACGAGCGCTATCCGGCGCTGCTCGCCGAGATCGCCGATCCACCCCCGCTGCTGTTCGTCGAAGGACGGGTCGGGTTGCTCGAACGACCGCAACTGGCCCTGGTAGGCAGTCGTCAGGCCAGCGCCCAGGGGCTGGACAATGCCCGGCGTTTCGCCCACAGCCTGGCCGCGGCCGGCTTCTGCATCACCAGTGGCCTGGCGCTGGGCATCGATGGCGCGGCGCACCAGGGCGCCCTGGAGGCCGGCGGCGGCACGGTCGCCGTGCTCGGCACCGGCCTGCGGCAGCTCTATCCGCGCCGGCACCTGGGGCTCGCCCGGCGCCTGCTGGCCGAGGGCGGCGTGCTGGTCTCGGAGTTGCCACTGGACTGCACGCCCCAGGCCGGCAACTTTCCACGGCGCAACCGGATCATCAGCGGTCTCAGCCTGGGTACCCTGGTGGTGGAGGCCAGTCCTTCCAGCGGTTCGCTGATCACCGCGCGCCTGGCCGCCGAACAGGGCCGCGAGGTGTTCGCCCTGCCCGGCTCCATTCATCATCCCGGGGCTCGCGGCTGTCACCAGCTGATCCGCGAGGGCGCGCAGCTGGTGGAAGGCGTTGAACACATTCTCGAAGCCCTGCAGGGCTGGCGTAGCCTGGCCCCGCTCGCTACCACCGCGGCGGTCGAGGAGCATCCCCTGTTGCGCCAGCTGGCCGCCGGACCGCTCAACAGCGAAGAACTGGCGCGGCTCTGCGAGCTGTCGCTGCCGGAGGTGCTGGTCCAGCTGACCGAACTGGAGCTGGAAGGCCGGATCGTGGCGCAGCAGGGCAGCTGGTGTCGCCTCGGCTAGCGGGGGATGACTGGCATCGGCGGCGCGCTCGGGTAGACTTCAGGGATTTGGCGGAGGCAAGGCGATGCACAACAGCTGGCGAGTGCGGCAGGCGGCGCGAATCGTGCGCGAGGGGGGCGTCCTGGCCTACCCCACCGAGGCCGTCTGGGGCCTGGGCTGCGATCCCTGGGATCAGGCCGCGGTCTATCGCCTGCTGATGCTCAAGCATCGGCCCATGGAAAAGGGTCTGATCCTGGTGGCCGACAACATCCGCCAGTTCGACTTCCTGCTGCACGATCTGCCGGAAGAGTCCCTGGCCAAGCTGGCCAGCACCTGGCCGGGGCCCAACACCTGGCTGGTGCCGCACCACAATCGCCTGCCCGGCTGGGTGACCGGCGCCCATGCCACCGTGGCGCTGCGAGTCTCCGAGCATCCCCTGGTGGGCGAACTCTGCGCCCTGACCGGGCCGCTGATCTCCACCTCGGCCAATCCCGCCGGTCGCCCGGCCGCCCGCACGCGGTTGCGGGTTCAGCAATACTTTCCCAATGGCCTGGACGGCATCCTCACGGGTGAACTGGGCGGGCGCAAGAATCCCAGCGTGATTCGCGACCTGGTGACCGGCAAGGTCTTCCGACCCTAGGTCAGTCCAGCAGCTGGCGCAGCAACCGCGCCAGGGCATCGATCTGGAACGGCTTGGCCAGCGAGGGCTCGCCGTTCGGCGTCGGGCGCTCGGCGTGACCGCTGACGAACAGCACCGGCAGCTCCGGCCAGCGCTCGCGCAGGCGCCCTGCCAGCTCGGCGCCATCGAGATCCGGCAGGCCGAGATCGGTGATCAGCAGGTCACAGGGCAGGTCGCCGTCGACCAGGGTGAGCGCCGCCGATGCACTGGCCGCGGTGCGCACGCGATAGCCCAGCTCGGTGAGCATCTCGCGCAACAGCAGCCGCACCGAGACATCGTCTTCCACCAGCAGCAGGCGTTCGCCCCGACTCTGGGCGATGGCCGCCTGGGGCGTCGCGCTCGCCGCCGGCCGCTCGGGCTGGGCACAGGGCAGCCAGAGACTGACCCGGGTGCCACTGCCCAATTCACTCTCCAGGGTCACGTGGCCACCGGACTGCTTGATGAAGCCATAGAGCATCGACAGGCCCAGGCCGGTGCCCTGGCCGATGGGCTTGGTGGTGAAGAAGGGATCGAAGGCGCGGTCTACCACCTCGGCGGGCATGCCGCTGCCGGTGTCGGCGATGGTCAGACGCACATAGTCGCCCGGCGGCAGGTCGTGTTCGGCGGCCAGGTCGGTGAGGTGATCGAGGGCGGTTTCCAGGGTCAGCTGGCCGCCTTCGGGCATGGCGTCGCGGGCGTTGATCACCAGATTCAGCAGGGCGTTTTCCAGCTGGTTGGTGTCGGTGCGCGCCGGCGGTAGCTGCAACGCGAGGCTGCTGCGCAGGCTGATGCGCTCGCCCAGGGTGCGCTGGAAGAGTTCTTCCAGGGACAGGATCAGGTCGTTGACGTCCACCGGCCGCGGATCGAGGGTCTGCCGGCGCGCGAAGGCCAGCAGGCGATGGGTCAGGGCCGCGGCGCGGGTGGCGGATTGCTCGGCGGTGTCCAGGTAGCGCTGCAGGTTGTCATGGCGACCCTGGTCGAGACGCCGGCGCAGCAACTCCAGGGAACCGCTGATGCCGGTGAGCAGGTTGTTGAAGTCGTGGGCGATGCCACCGGTGAGATGGCCGATGGCTTCCATCTTCTGCGCCTGGCGCAGGGCCGCTTCGGCATTCTGCAGGGCCAGGGCGGCATCGTGCTCGACGGTGACGTCGCGGCCGAAGACATAGATGCGTCCGTCGTGATCGGCGGTGGCCTTCCACATCATGTGGCGCCAGGCGCCGTCGCGGGTACGCAGGCGCCCGGGCAGATCGCTGAGCACCTCGCCGTGGCGCAGGGCGGCCAGGCGCGGAAACACCGGTGGATCGTCCGGATGCTCCAGCGAGGTCGGCGGCTGGTGGCGCAATTCCTCGTCGTCCCAGCCCAGGGTGCGGCCCCAGGCGGGATTGCGGCTGAGCCAGCGTTGTCCCTGGATGACGCCGAGCAGGTCGTCGGCCACGCGCCACATGCGGTCACGCTCGACGGTGCGCTCGTGGACCCGCTGTTCCAGCAATTCGGCCAGGCGCCGCAGGCGGTGCTCGGCCATGCGGATCTCGCTGACGTCGGTGTGCACGCCCACCCATTCGCAGACCACGCCGTTCTCCCGCACCGGCAGGGCGCGCACGCTGAAGGTGCGCCACTGGCCGTCGCGACAGCGCAGGCGGTGTTCGTCGTGGAAGTCCACCTGCTGCTGCACCGCCAGGCGCCAGCGACGCAGGGTGCGGGATGAGTCTTCGGGATGCAGGGCATCGGCCCAGCCGTCTTGGTGATACTGGGCATAGCTCTGCCCGGTCAGGGTGCTCCAGGCGAGTTGTTCGCCGAGTAGATGGCCCTGGGCATTGGTGGTCCAGACCACCCCCTGCACCGCCTCCACGGCATTGCGGAAGCGCTGGTTGGACAGGTGCAGCGCGGCTTCGGCCTGCTTGCGCTGGGTGAGATCGACCACCACCAGGCTTACCGACAGTTCCTGGCCGATTTCCGATTGCAGCGGCGAGCCATGCAGACTGACCCAAACCACCGAACCGTCGGGGCGCAGGAAGCGCTGGTCCAGCTTGAAGCTGTCGCCGCGCTCGCGCAGGGTGTCGAGATGGCGCTCCAGGACAGCCCGATCCTCGGGATGGGTCTGGGCCTGCAGGGTCTGCTCCAGCACCCCCACCTCGTTGCGATCGAGCAATTCGCAATAGCGGCGATTGGCGAGCAGGATGCGCCCGCGGGCGTCGGTCTGGCAGATGCCGACCGCCGCCTGGTTGATCAGGCTGGCCAGGCGCGCGCTGTGTTCGCGCAGGGCGGTTTCCGCATCGACCCGCTGCTGGACGTCATCGAACAGGGTGACCGAGGCGATCACCTCGCCGGTGGCCGAGCGGACCGGTGCGCTGGATACTTCCAGCAGCCGGATGCTGCCGTCGGGTCGCCGATAGCGCATCAACTCGGGCGCCACTGCCTGGCCGCTGCGCAGCACCCGTACCGTGGGATAGTCGTCCACCGCATAGGGCTGGCCATTGGCGTGCAGGGCGCCAATGGCGCCATAGCGTTCGTCCAGCGTTTCGCCGGCCGGACGCTTGCCCAGGAGGATGTCGACCCGGTCGTTGAGCATCACCGCTTCTTCGCTGCCGGCCTCGGTGATGGAGATGCCCAGGGGCGCCTGCTGCAGCACGCTGGCCAGCAGGCCCTGTTCCAGCGACAGGCGCCGTTCGAGGTGTCGGGCCTGATCCTGGGTCTGCTGCCGCACCAGCAGGGCGCCCAGCAGCAGGGCCAACTGATCCAGCAGCAGTCGGGTGTCCGCCTCGACGGCGCTGCCCAGCTGCA
The DNA here is from genome assembly GCF_000730625.1 of Pseudomonas oryzihabitans NBRC 102199. Classification (GTDB taxonomy): domain Bacteria; phylum Pseudomonadota; class Gammaproteobacteria; order Pseudomonadales; family Pseudomonadaceae; genus Chryseomonas; species Chryseomonas oryzihabitans. The sequence continues at coordinate 345,648 of NZ_BBIT01000005.1, forward strand.
GATAGCCCAGGGGCTGAGTGGCCGGGCCGAATGGGATGAGCAACTGACCCGCTGGCGGACTGCCGGCCTCGGCCCCGGACAGCAGCCGCGCCTGGGGATCGTCGGCCAGGTCGCGCAGGGCCTGGGTGGCGCACAGCCGCAGGGCGGCGAGATCCGTGGTGCCGCTGAGACGCCGTGACCATTCGCCGAGCGCCTGCAGGCGTTGCGGCAGGTCGCGCTCGGCGCTGCGGCGGGCGGCGAAGCGAGCCCGGCTCGCCGGGGCCTGCCAGACGTGCAGCAACCAGCCCACGGCAACGTCCTCCCGGCGCAGCGGCACCAGGTGCAGGTCGAGGCGTACCAGGTGACCGTCGCGGTGGCGCAGGCCCTGGGTCTGGCAGCGTTCGAGGGCGGTCAGCCAGCCGTCGGCCGGCGGCTCGGGGAGCAGCAGGCCGACGATGGATTCACCAAGCCAGTCCTGCGCCGTCCAGCCCAGCAGCCGGGCGACGGCCGGGCACCACTGCCCGATCCGCCCGTCGGCGGTCAGGGTGATCAGTGCCGTGTCCGTGGCGGTGTCGAGCAGGCTGGCGAGGGGGCTGGAGATAGGCATGACAAGGGCAGCGATCCGGCCGATTCTTGAAAGAACGTCAAGGCCGTGACGACCTGACTGTCCGACATAGACCGGCGTTTACCCCCGTCGTGCCGCCTGGCTGCGGGAAACTTAATGGCCGTCACGATTTCCCGGCCAGGCGTGCGGGCGTTTTGTCTCAGGGCAACAGGATGGTCGAGCCGCTGGTCTCACGACCCGACAGCGCCCGATGCGCCTCCTGCACCTCGGCCAGTGGATAGCGCCGACCGATGTCCACCTGGATGCGGCCATCGGTGATCAGCTCGAACAGCTGATCGGCCATGTCCTGCAGGGCCTCGGGCGAGGCGGCGTAGGTGGCCAGGGTCGGCCGGGTGACATAGAGCGAGCCTTTCTGCGAGAGGATCCCCAGGTTGACCCCGGTGACCGCGCCGGAGGCGTTGCCGAAGCTGACCATCAGGCCGCGGGGCGCCAGACAGTCCAGCGACATCTCCCAGGTGTCCTTGCCGACGCCGTCGTAGACCACCGGCACCTTGGCCCCGTCGGTCAATTCGCGGACCCGTGCCGGGACGTCTTCTTGGCGATAGTCGATCACCGCCCAGGCGCCCAGCGCCTTGGCCTTTTCCAGCTTTTCCGGCGAGCCGGCGGTACCGATCAGGCGCACGCCCAGGGCCTTGGCCCACTGGCAGGCCAGGGAGCCGACGCCGCCGGCCGCGGCATGGAACAGCACGGTGTCGCCGGCCTGCAGCGGATAGGTCTGGCGCAGCAGGTACTGCACCGTCAGCCCCTTGAGCATGACCGCGGCGCCCTGCTCGAAGGACACGGCTTCCGGCAGGTGCACCAGATGCCGCTCGGGCAGCACATGGACCTCGGCATAGGCGCCCAGCGGGCCGGTGGCATAGGCCACGCGGTCGCCGGCCTTGAAGCGGGTGACCGCACTGCCGACCGCTTCCACCACCCCGGCGCCCTCGGTGCCCAGGCCGGAGGGCAGCGACGGCGGCGGATAGAGGCCGCTGCGGTAGTAGGTCTCGATGAAGTTGAGGCCGATGGCATGGTTGCGCACCTGCACCTCGTCGGGGCCGGGCGCGGCGGGTTCGAAATTCACAAGTTCGAGTACTTCGGGACCACCGGTGCGGCTGAACTGGATGCGCTGGGCCATGCTTGAGTATCTCCTGGTTGGAGCCCTTGGCCGGGCTCTCTTGGGGTGAGCCTTCATCCAAGCCGCAACCGCGGGCCGCGTCAACCGGTCGGATACGGGTGTTATGCTTTCCGCCCTCCCCGCCTGTTGTGGAAATCCTTGCGATGAATCCCTCCCTGGAGGCCGTCAAGGCCTATCTGCTCGATCTGCAGGAGCGCATCTGCGCCGCACTGGAAGCCGAGGATGGCGCCGCCGCTTTCGTCGAAGACGCCTGGACCCGGCCGACCGGCGGTGGTGGCCGCACCCGGGTGATCGCCGAGGGCGCCCTGCTGGAAAAGGGCGGCGTGAATTTCTCCCATGTGCATGGCGACAGCCTGCCGCCCTCGGCCAGCGCCCATCGCCCGGAACTGGCCGGGCGCAGCTTCGAGGCCATGGGTGTCTCCCTGGTGATGCACCCGCGCAATCCCCATATCCCCACCGCCCATGCCAACGTGCGCTTCTTCCTGGCCGAAAAGCCCGGCGAGGCGCCGGTCTGGTGGTTCGGCGGGGGTCTCGACCTCACCCCCTACTACGGCAACGAGGCCGATTGCGTGCACTGGCACCAGGTCTGCCATGACGCCTGCGCGCCCTTCGGCGCCGACGTCTATCCGCGCTACAAGGCCTGGTGCGACCGCTATTTCCACCTCAAGCACCGGGGCGAGCCGCGCGGCATCGGCGGCCTGTTCTTCGATGACCTGAACGACTGGGACTTCGACACCTGCTTCGCCTTCCAGCGCGCCATCGGCGATGCCTTCGTCGACGCCTACCTGCCCATCGTCCAGCGTCGCCGCCACCAGTCGTACAGCGAGGCCGAGCGGGAATTCCAGGCCTATCGCCGCGGCCGCTACGTGGAATTCAACCTGGTCTATGACCGCGGTACCCTGTTCGGCCTGCAATCCGGCGGGCGCACCGAGTCCATCCTCATGTCGCTGCCGCCCGAGGTGCGCTGGGGCTATGACTGGAAACCCGTGCCCGGCTCGCCGGAAGCGCGCCTGACCGACTTCTTTCTCACCGACCGCGACTGGCTCGCACTCGCCCCGACGCCCGCAGGATAGACCCATGGATCGCTACGCCGTCTTCGGCAATCCCATCGCCCACAGCAAGTCGCCGCTGATCCACAGCCTGTTCGCCGACCAGACCGGCCAGCGCCTGCACTACGGGACGCTGCTGGCGCCGCTGGACGGCTTCAGCGAAAGCGCCCGCAGCTTCTTCCAGAGCGGCCTGGGCGCCAATGTCACGGTGCCCTTCAAGGAAGAGGCCTACCAGCTGTGCGATGAACTCACCCCGCGTGCGCGCCGCGCCGGGGCGGTGAACACCCTCAAGCGCCAGGGCAACGGTCGCCTGCTCGGCGACAACACCGACGGCGCCGGGCTGGTGCGGGATCTCACGGTCAACGCCGGTCTGCAGCTGGCCGGTCAGCGCGTCCTGGTGCTGGGCGCCGGCGGCGCCGTACGCGGCGTGCTGGAGCCCTTGCTGGCCTGCAATCCCGAGCAACTGGTGCTGGCCAATCGCACCGAGCTCAAGGCGGTGCAACTGGCGCGGGAATTCGCCGAACTGGGGACGATCGAGGTGGCGGCCTTCTCCACCCTGAGAGCGTCCTTCGACGTCATCATCAACGGCACCTCGGCCAGTCTCGGGGGCGGTCGCCCACCGCTGTCGGAAGCGGTGATCGGTCCACAGACGGTGACCTACGACATGATGTACGGCAAGGACCTCACCCCCTTCAACCGCTGGGCCCTGGACGAGGGTGCCTTCCACACCTTGGACGGCCTGGGGATGCTGGTGGAACAGGCCGCCGAGGCCTTCGAACTCTGGCGCGGCGTGCGCCCCGACAGCGCGCCGGTGCTGGCGGAGTTAAGGCGGCAGTTGGGGTGAGGGGCAAGGCGCGGCTTGTTGGGCGAGGGCCATACTGGGCATGCCAAGGCCGCCGTTGCTAGGGGCTCGAATCGCGGCCATGGGCCGCTCCTACGGGATATATAACCTCTGTAGGAGCGGCCCATGGCCGCGATGAGACAGCACAGCAGCGCACGCAGTTAGGAGCAGCCGTATCGGCGGACAGCCACGGCCGCGATTGAGAGTCTTGCTGTGTGGGGTATGGCGAAGCCCGACGGACAGGCGTCAGCCCAACACTTGAGGTTGAACGCCGCGGGATACAGGAGACACCGGCCAAGCTTGGGCTATACCGAAGCCGATTTCGACCAGCAGAAACACCGCCAGCAAGGGACTGGCGCCCTGGTACAGCGCCCAGGCCTGCCAGAGGCCGAACAGGCCCCTGGCGACGGCATCGTAGCGTCCCAGCAGCAGCGAAGGCTTGGCCAGGCGCAGCACCGCCCAGACGCACACCAGGGAGCCGAGCAGATTGCCCAGCAGCAGGGCTTCCGGCGGGAATGCCGCCAGGGGCGCCAGGCCCAATGCCTGGCCGAGCTCGTCGAGCTGTCGTAGCAGCCAGGCGAGACTCCAGGGGGTGGCGAAGGGCGCGGTGACCAGCAGATCATAGAGGGCGCTGGCACGGACCAGTCGCAGATAGGGCGCAAGCTTCCACATGGACGGACTTCCTTGAACGAGAGGAAGTCCAGTGTCGACCCTGGAGCAAGGTCCAGGGTCAAGGAGAACGGATGCGGATCGGCACCCTCGCCCAGGCCACCGGCCTGAGTCGCGACACCCTGAGATTCTACGAGCGCCAGGGACTGCTCCAGGCGCGGCGGCGGGCCAACGGCTATCGCGACTATCCACCCGAAGCCGTGGAATGGCTGGGCTATATCCGCACCGCCCAGCGACTGGGTTTCAGCCTGCAGGAAATCGCCGCCAACCTGAAGGACGTCGAGCGCGCCGCCGATCCGGATGCCTATCTGCAAGAACTGCTGCGCGACAAGCTCAGGGTCATAGAAGCGCGCATCGACGAATTGCAGGCGTTGCGTGGGGTGCTGTATTCGCGCTTGGGTGAAGCTTGTCCGCTGCGGGGGTAGCCGAGCGTTGGGCTTCGCTGCGCTCAAGCCAACCTACCAACTGGAGATGGCCGCCTGCTCTGACAGCCCCTTCTCCCCTTGGGAAAGTGTTGGGTGAGGGCGTACCCGCGCAATGAAGTCACCCGTGGAAAAGGCTGCGCCGTTTTCCACGCTACTGTGCTATTGCGCCAGGTGCCGTTCCTACGGGCTGGGTATAACGGCTGATCGTAATCGGGCCGGAGATGCTGGAGATGGACGCCTGCTTTGATAGCCCCCTCTCCCCTTGGGAGAGGGTTGGGGTGAGGGCGTACCTGCGCAATGAAGTCATCCGTGGAAAAGGCTGCGCCGTTTTCCACGCTACGGTGCTGTACTCAACCCAACCCAACCCGACCAGTTATCGCAACGCTTACGCCCCCTCCTCCCCATACCCCTCGGCCAGATGCTGGTCCTTGAGCTTCACGTAGTTGCCGGCGCTGTAGGTGAAGAAGGCGCGTTCCTTTTCCTCCAGCGGTCGCACCTGCTTGACCGGGCGACCGACGTAGAGATGGCCGCCTTCCAGCCGCTTGCCCGGCGGGACCAGGCTGCCGGCGCCGATCACCACGTCATCCTCCACCACCGCGCCGTCCATGACGATGCTGCCCATGCCCACCAGCACCCGGTCGCCGATCGTGCAGCCGTGCAGGGTCACCTGATGGCCGACGGTGACGTCGTTGCCGATCAGCAGGGGATAGCCGTCCGGGTTGAAGGGGCCGGCGTGGGTGATGTGCAGCACGCTGCCGTCCTGGATACTGGTGCGGGCGCCGATGCGGATGCGATGCATGTCGCCACGGATCACCGTCAGCGGCCAGATCGAGCTGTCTGCGTCGAGGGTCACGTCGCCGATCACCACCGCGGTGGCGTCGACGAAGGCGCGTTCGCCCAGTTGCGGGGTCTTACCCTGGAAGGTCCTTATGGTCACGATAGATACCTTTTCTCGTCGGAAGGGTCTTGAGACCTATTAGGATGGGCTCCATATATAACTGTCAAAGCCATCGCCCCGAGGGGAACGCCGTGAGCGCCAGCAATCCGCTGCTTCAGTCCCATGACCTGCCGCCCTTTTCCGCCATCAAGCCCGAGCACGTCGAGCCGGCCATCGATACCATCCTGGCCGAGAACCGTGCCGCCCTGGCCAAGCTGCTGGAGACCCAGAAGGAACACCCCACCTGGGCCGGCCTGGTGCTGGCGATGGACGAGCTGAACGATCGGCTGGGCCAGGCCTGGAGCCCCATCGGCCACCTCAACGCCGTGTGCAACAGCGCCGAGCTGCGCGCCGCCTACGAGGCCTGCCTGCCCAAGCTGTCGGCCTATTCCACCGAGATCGGCCAGAACAAGGACCTCTTCCAGGCCTACAGCCGCCTGGCCGAGAGCGAGGAAGCCAAGGGCTTCGACGTCGGTCAGAAGACCACCTTGGAACACGCCCTGCGCGACTTCCGCCTGTCCGGCATCGATCTGCCGCCAGCCGAGCAGCAGCGCTATGCCGCCATCCAGGCGCGCAAGTCCGAGCTGGGCAGCAAGTTCTCCAACCAGCTGCTCGACGCGACGCAGGCCTGGACCAAGCACCTCACCGACGAAGCCGCCCTCGCCGGCCTGCCCGAGTCGGCCAAGGCCCAGCTGCAGGCCGCCGCCCAGGCCAAGGAGCTGTACGGCTGGCTGGTGACCCTGGAATTCCCCAGCTACTACGCGGTGATGACCTACGCCGACGACCGCGCCCTGCGTGAAGAGGTCTATGCCGCCTATGCCACCCGCGCCTCCGAACAGGGTCCCAACGCCGGCCAGTTCGACAACGGCCCGGTGATGGAGGAATTGCTCGACCTGCGCCAGGAACTGGCCCGCCTTCTGGGCTACGCCAACTACGCCGAGCTGTCGCTGGCCACCAAGATGGCCGAGAGCAGCGACCAGGTGCTGGGTTTCCTGCGCGACCTCGCCGTGCGCTCAAAGCCCTTCGCCCAGCGCGACCTGGAAGAATTGCGCGCCTTCGCCGCCGAACAGGGCGTGCAGGATCTGCAGAGCTGGGACACCGGCTACTTCGCCGAAAAGTTGCGCCAGCAGCGCTATTCCCTGTCCCAGGAAGAGGTCCGTGCCTGGTTCCCGGTGGACAAGGTGCTGTCCGGCCTGTTCGCCACCGTACAGAAGCTCTATGGCATCGAGATCGCCGAGCTGCGCGACTTCGAGAAGTGGCATCCGGATGTGCGCCTGTTCGAGATCAAGGAAAACGGCACCTCCATCGGTCGCTTCTATTTCGATCTCTATGCCCGCGCCAACAAGCGTGGCGGTGCCTGGATGGACGGTGCCCGCGACAAGCGCCGCGATGCCCAGGGTCGGCTGATCGATCCGGTGGCCTACCTGGTCTGCAACTTCACCCCGGCCAGCCCCGGCAAGCCGGCGCTGCTCACCCATGACGAGGTAACCACCCTCTTCCACGAATTCGGCCATGGCCTGCACCACCTGCTGACCCGCGTCGAGCACGCCAGCGTCTCCGGCATCAACGGCGTGGCCTGGGATGCGGTGGAGCTGCCCAGTCAGTTCATGGAGAACTGGTGCTGGGAGCCCGAGGGCCTGGCGCTGATCTCCGGTCACTACGAGACCGGTGAGCCGCTGCCCCAAGAGCTGCTGGACAAGATGCTGGCGGCCAAGAACTTCCAGTCCGGCCTGATGATGCTGCGCCAGCTGGAATTCTCGCTGTTCGACTTCGAGCTGCATGCCAGCCACGGCGATGGCCGCAGCGTGCGCGAGGTGCTGGAAGGCATCCGCGACGAGATCTCGGTGGTACGGCCGCCGGCCTACAACCGCTTCCCCAACAGCTTCGCGCACATCTTCGCCGGCGGTTATGCGGCGGGTTACTACAGCTACAAGTGGGCCGAGGTGCTGTCCGCCGATGCCTTCGCCAAGTTCGAGGAGGAAGGCGTCTTCAACCCCGAAACCGGCCGGGCCTTCCGCGAAGCCATCCTGGCCCGCGGCGGCTCCCAGGCCCCCATGGTGCTGTTCGTCGACTTCCGCGGTCGCGAGCCAAGCATCGACGCCCTGCTCCGCCATTCCGGGCTGAGCGAGGAGGCGGCGTGAGCGAGCCGATCCGCAAGAGGTTCATCGCCGGGGCGGTCTGCCCGGCGTGCCAGGCGCAGGACACCCTGAAGATGTGGACCCAGGAGGGCACGCCCCATCGCGAGTGCGTCTCCTGTGGCTACAGCGACACCCTGGACGAGCGCGGCAATTCGGTCCCCAAAGAATTGCCGACGCGAGTCAATATCAGGGCGCTCAAGCCCAAGAAGCCCGATCCCACCGTGCAGGCCGTGCAGTTCTTTCCTAATCCCAAGCTGAAGAAGACGGATTAGGCAGCGGTGACCTTCGACAAGACCGCGCCCGGGATCACCCGGGCGCGGTCTTGCTGTTTTTGGGTCGAGTGAAATCGATCCGCATAGGACTTCTGCAGCGATGAAAACAGGCTTCAGCGCAGGGGGTCTCAAGCTTTATCCACAAAAAGCGGATTCGATAGCCAGCCGATCGTCTTTTTAATCCATTGATACTAAAGGCTTTTTATTTGGTCCATGGCTGAGATTAGGGATTTCTCATGAAGTTATACCGATTTTATCCCCGATTTATCCACAGGCTGCGCATCCGTGAATGACCCGGGAGTCTTTTTCCGCGATCGGACTCCAAGGGGATAACCGCCACCCTCGTCCCCCATGAGGAAAGCCCCCCATGCGTACCCTCCTCGCTGCTGCAGCCTTCTGTCTGACCTGTAACCTGGCCCTGGCCGCGCCGCCGGATCACGAACCTGGCGGGCCCAAGGGACCGCACGGGCCGGGCTGGCAGGAACAGGGTGGTCCCAAGGGCCAGGGACCCGGTCCCAAGGCGCATGATCAGGGTCGTCCGGGTGCCGGACCGGCCGCCGGCGGGCCGCCCGATCTGGGACCGGCGCGGGAGCGCATCAAGGCGCTGCGGGGACAGATCGGCCGTGGGGGTGACCTGCCCCCGGGTCTGCGTCTGGAGCGTGGGCGTCCTCTGCCAGCCGGCTACGGCCGCGCCCTGCCCCCGGACATCGCCCGCCAGTTGCCTGACTATCCCGGCTACGAATGGCGACGCCTGGGTACCGACATGGTGCTGGTCGCCGTGGGCACCGGACTCGTCTACGCCATCCTGCAGGGCGTGCTGGACTAGTCCGCCCAATTCTTTTGCCGGCAGCCCGCGGGCACCGCCGACTTCACCACAGGCTCTGGCACGGGCTCCCGGGGCCGGCCGCTCGGGCGTGGCCCGCCGGTGCGCCGGCGCAGGCGATAAATGGCGAAATCCCTCTGGCACAGTGCCAGCCCGGATTTTAGTAGAATAGCCGCCGCGCGCGGCCGCCTTCCGCCTCCAGACGGTAGGGAAACCGGGCCGCCTCGCATCGGTCTCAACGCCCATCGCTCGCCAAGGATTTCCCATGAGAGCTCTGCCCCGTCTGCTGCCGCTGGCCCTGTTCGCCCTGCTCGTGGGGCACAACGCCCCGGCCCGCGCCGAACCCGGTCTGTTCAATCTGCTGGTCGGCAGCTACACCGCGGGCAGCAGCCAGGGGTTGTATGTCTATCGCTTCAACAGTCGCAATGGTCAGATCGATGGCCCGCTGCGCATCGTCAAGGCGTCCAATCCCTCGTTTCTGACCCTGTCTCGCGATGGCCGGACCCTGTTCGCCGTCAACGAGAATGGCCGGGGCTCTAGCGGCGACAGCATTGGCCGGGTCACCTCCTATCGCTTCGAACCGGGCAATGGCCGCCTGCAGCAGGTCAGCCAGGTCAAGAGCCTGGGCGACGAGCCGACCCATTCCAGCCTCAGCACCGACGGCAAGTTCCTCTTCGTGGCCAACTACTCCAGCCTGCCGGAAGGCTCTCTGGCGGTGCTGCCGATCCAGGACGGCGGCGTGCTCAGTCCGGTGGCGCAGATCGAATTCCACCAGCCCAGCGAACAGCACCCGCGCCAGCAGTCGAGCCATGTGCATGCGGCGGTGACCACCCCGGACGGCCGCTTCGTCTTCGCCCCGGATCTGGGCGCCGATAAGGTCTTCGTCTATCGCTATCTGCCGCAGCAGCCGGAGCGGCCGCTGGTGGCCGCCGAGACGCCCTTCGTGCCGGTGCCGGAAGGCAGCGGGCCGCGTCACCTGGTGTTCAGCGCCGATGGCCGCTACGCCTACCTGACCCTGGAACTGGCCGGGCAGGTGATGGCCTTCGCCCACCAGGACGGCATGCTGCGGCAGTTGCAGAGCTACAGCCTGACGCCCCAGGAATTCACCGGCGAGCGGGATGCCGGCGCCCTGCACCTGTCCGGTGACGGGCGTTTCCTCTACGTCGCCAGTCGCGGCACCGACAACCAGCTGGCGGTATTCGCGGTGAATCCCGACGGTACCCTGACCTTTGTCGAGCGCCATCCGGTCAACGGCCTGTCGCCACGGGAATTCGCCATCGATCCGTCCGGGCGCTTCCTGCTGGTGGCCAACCAGAAATCCAATCAGCTCAAGGTCTTCGCCCGGGATCCCGACAGCGGCAAGCTCGGCGACGAACTCCAGAGCCTGGACGTTGGCGCGCCAGCCGACCTCAAATTCGTCGCGGTACCCTGATGACCCACTTCGATCGTCTGCACCACGTGGCGCTGATCTGCGCCGACTACCAACGCTCCCGGCACTTCTACACCGAGATCCTCGGGCTGCCGGTGATCGCCGAGACCTATCGCGAGGCCCGGCGTTCCTGGAAGCTGGATCTGGCGGTGGGCGCGCATGCCCAGCTGGAGCTGTTTTCCTTTCCCGATGCGCCGCCGCGGCCCTCGCGCCCGGAAGCCCAGGGCCTGCGTCACCTGGCGTTTGCCGTGGCCGACCTGGACGCCACCGTCGCCCACCTGCAGGGCCATGGCGTGGTCACCGAGCCGATCCGCACCGACGAACTGACCGGCAAGAGATTCACCTTCTTCGCCGATCCGGACGATCTGCCGCTGGAAGTCTACGAGCGCTAGCGCGCCGCTCAGGTCGCCAGCCGCGCGCCGGCCAGGGACTCGCGCGGCAGCTCCAGTTCTTCCAGCAGCCAGTCGAGAAAGCGCTGCACCAGCCGCTGGCGCCGCTTGCGCTCGGGCAGGATGGCGTAATAGCCATAGCGCGAGGTGGCCAGCCCGGCGAAGGGGCGACAGAGCAGCTCCTGCTGCAGCAGGTCGTCCACCAGGTGGCGCCAGCCGATCGCCAGGCCCTGGCCGGCGATGGCCGCCTGGATCACCAGGGTGTAGTTGTCGAAGCTCAGCACCGCACCGGACGGGGCCGCGGGCAGGGGCGCCAGGTCCAGCGCCGGCAACAACGTCTTCCAGTCATACCAGCGGCTGTTGGGCGCCGCCTTGAGATGCAGCAACGGCCACTGACCCAGCTCCAGGACGGGTAGCGGCGGCTGCCGACCCTGGAGCAGCCGCGGACTGCACACCGGAAAAACCTCTTCGCGAAACAGTGGCCAGGCTTCGCCATGCTTGAAGCGGCCGTCGCCAAAGCCCAGGGTGATGTCGATCTCCGGACCGGGCAGGGGCACCCTGTCGCTGGTCACCAGGCTGACGTCCAGCTCCGGATGGCGGGCATGGAAACGTGGCAGACGCGGCAACAGCCAGTAGGCGGCAAAGGCGAAATCGGTGGCCACCTGCAGCACCTCATGGGCGGGGCGGGCGGTAACCAGCCGCACCCCCTCGTCCAGGGTGGCGAGACCGGCCTCGACGTATTCCTGCAGCAGCCGTCCGGCTTCGGTGAGCAGGATGCCGCGATGGACGCGATCGAACAGCCGCACCTGCAACTGGGCTTCCAGGCGCTTGATCTGCTGGCTGATGGCCGGCTGCGTGGTGCCCAGTTCGCCCGCCGCCGCGGTAAAGCTCAGGCGGCGCGCCACCACCTCGAAGGTGCGCAGGCTGTCCAGCGCCAGGGCAGGGCGGTCGGCAGGGGCGGCGTCCAAGAGTATGTTTCCATGGCGATTGGTCATAAGCCTAGCTTATCCGAAACATCATCCCCAGTGGCCTTCACGCAGATTTTTCAGCATTGGATGATGGGTCACCCATAAGCAACCCTGATCCTAGCGGAGGCGCTCTTGTCCAAGCCGATGAACATCCTCTTTCTCATGGCCGACCAGATGGCGGCGCCCATCCTGCCGCTGTACGACGCCGCATCGCCGATCAAGCTGCCGAACCTGCAACGCCTGGCCGAACAGGCCGTGGTGTTCGACTCCGCCTACTGCAACAGTCCGCTGTGCGCACCCTCGCGCTTCACCCTGGTGAGCGGCCAGCTGCCGTCGAAGATCGGTGCCTACGACAATGCCGCCGACTTCGCCGCCGACATCCCCACCTATGCCCACCACCTGCGCCGCCTCGGCTATCGCACGGCGCTGTCGGGCAAGATGCATTTCTGCGGACCGGATCAGTTGCACGGCTACGAAGAGCGCCTGACCAGCGACATCTATCCCGCCGACTACGGCTGGGCGGTGAATTGGGACGCGACGGACGTGCGCCCGAGCTGGTACCACAACATGTCCTCGGTGCTGCAGGCCGGGCCCTGCGTGCGCACCAACCAGCTGGATTTCGACGAAGAGGTGGTCTTCAAGGCGCGCCAGTACCTCTACGATCACGTGCGTCGCGGCGATGACCAGCCGTTCTGCCTGACCGTGTCCCTGACCCATCCGCACGATCCCTACACCATCCCCCGCGAGTTCTGGGACCTGTACAACGAGGTCGACATCCCGCTGCCGCAAGGCGCCATCCCCCAGGCCGAGCAGGATCCCCACAGCCAGCGCCTGCTCAAGGTGATCGACCTCTGGGACAAGCCGCTGCCCGAGGCCAAGATCCGCGACGCCCGCCAGGCCTACTACGGTGCCTGCAGCTACGTCGACGCCCAGGTCGGCCACCTGCTCAAGACGCTGGAGGAATGCGGTCTGGCCGACGACACCGTGATCGTCTTTTCCGGCGACCACGGCGACATGCTCGGTGAGCGCGGACTTTGGTACAAGATGCACTGGTTCGAGATGGCCGCGCGGGTACCGCTGCTGATCCATGCGCCCGGTCGCTTCGCCCCGGCGCGGGTGCAGGCCTCGGTGTCGACCCTGGACCTGCTGCCGACCTTCGTCGAGCTGGCTGGCGGCCAGCTGCCGGACGAGCTGCCGCTGGATGGCCGCTCGCTGCTGCCGCACCTGGAAGGCCGGACCGGGCACAACGAGGTGATCGGCGAATACCTGGCCGAGGGCACCGTCAGCCCGCTGCTGATGATCCGCCGTGGCGCCTACAAGTACATCCACTGCGAACTGGATCCGCCACTGCTGTTCAATCTGCAGAACGATCCGCTGGAGCGTGAGAATCTGGCCGACAGCGCCGACTACGCCGAGTTGCTCGTCAGCTTCCAGGCCGAGGTCCGCCAGCGCTGGGACCTGCCGCGCCTGCACGCCGAGGTGCTGGCCAGCCAGCGGCGCCGCCGCTTCGTCGCGGCGGCCCTGGAGCAGGGCGAGCGGACCAGCTGGGATCACCAGCCCTTCGTCGATGCCAGCCAGCAGTACATGCGCAATCACATCGACCTCGACGACCTGGAGCGTCGCGCCCGCTACCCTCAACCCTGAACCGTTAACAGGAGCACGGCCATGAAACACCGAATCATCGCTACCTTCACGCTGGCCCTGGTCAGCCTGTCGGCCCAGGCCGAGGACCAGGCCTGCGCAACGGTTCGCCTGGCCGATCCGGGCTGGAGCGACATCGCCGCCACCAACGCCCTCACCGGCGCGATCCTGGGTGCGCTGGGCTACACCGGCAAGGTCGAGACCCTGGCGGTGCCGATCATCTATGGCGGCATGCGCAACGGGCAGGTGGATGCCTTCCTCGGCAACTGGATGCCGGCGCAGCAGGCGCACTATGACCAGTTCGTGAAGACCGGGCAGGTCACCGAGCTGGCGCAGAATCTGGTCGGGACCGAATTCACCCTGGCGGTGCCCACCTATGTCTGGGAAGGCGGGGTGAAGAGCTTCGATGACCTGGCCAAGCATGCCGACCAGTTCGGCAAGAAGATCTACGGCATCGGCGCCGGCGCGCCGGCCAACCAGTCGCTGCAGAAGATCATCCAGGACAACGAGTTCGGTCTGGGTGGCTGGCAACTGGTGGAGTCCAGCGAGCAGGCCATGCTTTCCCAGGTCGGGCGCGCGGTGAAGCGCGACAAGGGGGTGGTCTTTCTCGGCTGGACCCCGCACCCCATGAACGTCGACTACCCCATCAAGTACCTGACCGGCGGCGACAAGTACTTCGGCACCGCCGGCACGGTCAACACCCTGACGCGCAAGGGCTACGCCGAGCAGTGCCCCAATCCGGCCCGCCTGCTGAGCAACATGAAATTCACCCTGGACATGGAGAACGCCGTCATGAGCGCCGCGCGGGACAAGGGCGGCAGCTACGATACCGCCGCCAAGGCGTGGCTCAAGGCCCATCCCCAGGTGCTGGAGCCCTGGCTACAGGGCGTCACCACCCGCGATGGCCAGCCGGGCCTGCCGGCGGTACAGAAAGCCCTGTGAGCGCTATGGCCTGAGGGCTACCTGAGACCGAGCCGCCGCGCCAGGCGGGCGAGGTTGGCGCGATCCAGATCGAGGGCGGCGGCGGCCAGGGTCCAGTTCTGGCCGTGCTGTTCCAGCGCCAGGGTGATGGTCTGGCGCTGGAAGGCATCGGTAGCCTCCCGCAGGGAGGTGGGGGGCAGGGCGGCATCCTCCTCGGGCACGGGCGCGGGTCCCAGTGGCAGGCCGAGCTGATCGCTGTCCAGGGTCAGGATGCCGCCGCGTTCCTCGCTGCCGGCATGGGCCTTGAGCGCCGCCCGGCTGATGAGGTGGGAGAGTTCGCGCACGTTGCCCGGCCAGTCGTAGGCCAGCAAGGTGCGCTGCGCCGCGGGTGTCAGCCGGAGGCCACGCAGGCCCAGGCGAGCACGATTCTGCTCCAGGTAGAAACCGGCCAGCAGCAGGACGTCGCGACCGCGCTCACGCATGGCCGGCACGGCCAGCGGATAGACGCTCAGGCGATGGTAGAGGTCGGCGCGAAAGCGCCCGGCGCGCACGCACTCGGCCAGGTCGCGATTGGTGGCGGCGATGATGCGCACGTCCACCTTGAGATCGCGATCCGAGCCCAGCCGCTGCAACTGGCCACTCTGCAGCACCCGCAGCAGCTTGGCCTGCACCGTCAGCGGCAATTCGCCGACCTCGTCGAGAAACAGGGTGCCGCCGTCGGCCAGCTCGAAGCGCCCGCGGCGGTCGCTCACCGCGCCGGAAAAGGCCCCGCGCACATGGCCGAAGAGTTCGCTTTCCACCAGGGCCTCGGGCAGGGCCGCGCAGTTGAGGCTGATCAGCGGCCGCTGCTGGCGCAGGGAGCGCGCGTGCACGGCTTCGGCCACCAGCTCCTTGCCGACGCCGGTCTCGCCGGTGATGAGCACCGTCAGGTCACTGGCCGCCACGGTCTCGATCTCCTGCCGCAGGCGCAGGCTGGCCGGACTCTGGCCGATGAGTTCACGGGGCCGCTGGTGCCCCACCGATTGCTGATAGGCCACGGTCAGCTCGTGCTCGCTGACGATGCGCGCGGAGAGCTGACCGATGCGCTCGGCGGCCGCCACGGTGGCGGCCGCCAGCCCGGCGAAGGCGGCGAGGATGGTGAGATCCTCGGGCTGGGCATTCTGCGCCTGCAGCGAATCCAGGGTCAGCAGGCCCCAGAGCTGGTCCTGCACATAGAGCGGACAGCCCAGGCAGTCGTGGACCTCCAGATGGCCCTGCACGCCCTCCACCAGGCCATCGTAGGGATCGGGCAGGTCGCAATCGACGGCGAAGCGGGTCGGCGCGCGACTCGCCAGCAGCAGCGCCAGGCGCGGGTGCTCGCCAACCTTGAAGCGGCGGCCCAGGGTGTCGGCCGCGAGACCCCTTACCGCCAGGGGCACTAGGACATCGCCATCCAGGCGCAACAGGGCCACCGCATCGAAGGGCAGGACCTTGCGCAGGGCATCGAGCAGGCTGGCGTAGCGCTGCTGATCGGGCAGGTCGCGGGCCAGATCCGCCACCAGGGGCACCATGGCTTCGAGCAGGGTGGTACGGGTCAATTTGACCTCGGCGAGTCATAGGGACCTGGTCATTATGACAAGCTCCCTAGATAAAAGCCTGATCTGGCGCAGTTTTTTGGTTGGCACGACTTGTGATACGGCCAGGGCAGTCCTGTTTGGAGATCCCTGCCATGCTGTCATCAGACCAAAAGGCCATCATCAAGGCCACCGTCCCCCTGCTGGAAACCGGCGGGGAAATCCTGACCCGGCATTTCTACGACAGATTGCTCGGCGACAACCCCGAGATCCGCCCGCTGTTCAACGGTGCCCACCAGGCCAGCGGTGCCCAGGCCCGGGCGCTGGCGCGCGCGGTGCTGATGTACGCCCGCTACATCGATCGCCTGGATACCCTGGGGCCGCTGGTGGAGCAGATCGTCAACAAGCACGTCTCGCTGCAGGTGCAGCCGGACCACTATCCGCTGGTGGGCATCGCCCTGCTGCAGAGCATCCGCGAGGTGCTGGGCGCCGAGGTGGCCACCGATGCGGTGATCGACGCCTGGGCCGCCGCCTATGGCCAGCTGGCCAATCTGCTGATCGGTGCCGAGGAGCAGCGCTACGCCGCCCAGGCCGAGGCGCCCGGTGGCTGGCGTGGTGGGCGGGCGTTCCGCATCGCGCGGATCGAGCCGGAAAGCGAAGAGATCAGCTCCTTCTACCTGGAGCCGGTGGACGGCCTGCCGACCAGCATCGCCCAGCCCGGCCAGTACCTGGGGCTGAGCCTGACGCTGGACGGGGTCGAATACCGCCGCAACTACTCGATCTCGGCCGCCAGCGAAGGCCGTGGCTATCGCATCAGCGTCAAGCATCAGCCGGGTGGGGTGGTCTCGCGCTACCTGCATACCGACGCCCATGAGGGCACCGTGCTGCAGGTCTTCGCACCGGCCGGCGAGTTCGTCCTGCAGGAATCGACCAAGCCGCTGCTGCTGATCGCCGGTGGCGTCGGCATCACGCCGCTGCTGCCCATGGTGTCGGCGGCGCTGCCGAGCGGGCGGCCGATCCAGCTGATCCATTGCACCCGCCATGTCGGGGTCCAGGCCTTCGGGCACTGGCTGGAAGAGCAGGCCGCCCACCATCCACAACTGCAGCTGTATTTCTGCTACAGCGAACCGGTGGCGGAAGAGGCCTATGCCTCGCGCCTGGATCGGGCGCGCCTGCAGCGTTGGCTGCCCAAGGATCGCGACCTGGACGTCTATCTTCTCGGCCCGCAGCCGTTCATGGCCCAGGTGCGCCGTGATCTGCTGGAGCTGGGCGTGCCGGAAAAGCAGATCCGCCATGAGTTCTTCGGACCCGCCTCGGACCTCTGAAAAAAAGACGCCCACTGCCGTTGGGCAGTGGGCGTCTCTTCGCGAGAACCCAGGCGCCACCTGTGGGTAGCGCCCTGCGGTCCTGGACCTAGCGACGCTGGTAGACGATGTCCTTGCTACCGCCTTCACAGCTGCCCACCACCTTGGCGGAGGCGCTGGCACTGCCCTTGTCCACCACCTCGAGGCTGTAGTTCGCCACCTGCTTGGCCTGCAGCTTGGCATCGATATCGGCCTTGACCGTGTCGCACGAGGTGCCGGCGGCAAAGGCACCGCCGCTCAGGGCCAACAAACCGAGGGTGATCACGATTCTACGCATCTTGCCTGTCCTTTTGCGGGGGGGAGGGAGGTCTGGAATGCTGCTCAGCTGGCTTCGATACGGAAGCCGATCTTCAGGGTGACCTGATAATGGGCCACCTTGGCGTCCTGGATATGACCGCGGATTTCACCCACCTCGAACCATTCCAGGTTCTTGACCGACTTGGCGGTCTCGGCGAGGGCGTTGTTGATGGCGTCCTCGACACTGGTGGTGGAAGAGCCAACGATTTCCAGCTTCTTGTAGGTGTGATGATCGGACATGAAACTCTCCTGGGTCAGCAATGACGGGCGCTGCAGCGGTTAGCCGGCAACGCGTTGACCGGTGTCGCGGTCGACTCGCCGGGAAGGGTGCCTCTGCCATTTGAGGCCGCGAAAGGCCCCGATAAGTTCACTGCCCAGGCTCTCGCCCACGGCTTTGCAGCACTTTCCAACGGCTCGGTAGTCACATTTCCTGAATCCGTCCATCCCAGGAGGTTGTCATGGCCCGTAACACCGATTACCAGGCGTCCATCGCCAGCATCGAGAACGAAATCAACAGCCTGCTCGACTCGCTGGCATCGCTGAAGAAGAACGCTGCACGCGAATCCCGCAGCAGTCTGAATTCCTTCAAGAGCACCGCTCGCGAAGCCCTGCACCATTCGGGCGATTCGCTGGAAGAGGTCTATGACGACGTGCGTCGCCTGACCCGTCAGTACGGGCGCGCCGCCAGCGGCGTGGCGCGCGAACATCCCTGGGCCACCGTCGGCATCGCCGCCGGCGTGACCGTCCTGGTCGGCTGGGCGCTGCTGCGCGGCGACCACTGATCGTGGCGGTTCGAGGCATCCTCAAGGGGTGCCTCGGGCGCTAGCGCTCGGCCAGCTCGGTTCTGAGCCAGGCCGCCAATCGCTCCACCCGTTCATCCGCCAGCCGACCCGGCGCCCACAGCGCCAACTCCGCACCGGTCGCCGCAAAACCCCAGGGTGCCACCAGCCGGCCCGCCTTCAGATCCGCCGCCACCAGTGGCTCCGGCGCGATCGCCACGCCCAATCCCGATAGCGCCGCCTCCAGCAGGTAATAGAGGTGCTCGAAGCCCTGCCCGTACTCCAGCTCCGGTGCCTCCAGGCCCTGGGTGGCGAACCACTGTGGCCAGGCCTGGGGCCGTGACAGGGTGTGCAGCAGGCGTTCCGCCAGCAAGGCCTGCAGGTCGCCGTCCCGCAATCTCAGATAGGCCGGGCAATAGGGGCTCAGCACCGGACCGATGCGCTCAGGCGCCAGGTGATAGGGCATCACGTCCTGTGGCGGCGCCGTCTCGGTGAACAGCAGGCTGGCATCCAGGCCGGCAGCGGCCAGCGGGGTGTCGTCGGTACGGGTCGAAAGGTGCAGGCGCAACTCCGGCAGATCGCGATTGAGGCGATCCAGCCGCGGAATGAACCAGCGCGCCACCAGACTGCCCGGGCAGCCCAGCACGAAGGGCCCCTGGCGACTGCCGGCCTTGAGTTCGGCGCTCACCTCGCGCAGGCGCTCGAAGACCTCGCCACTCACCTCGCGCAGCCGCAGACCGGCTTCGGTCAACGCCAGACCACGGCCTTCGCGACGAAACAGCGCCACCCCCAGTTGTTCCTCCAGCGCACGGATCTGGCGACTTACGGCGCCATGGGTCACGTGCAGCTCGTCCCCGGCACGGCTCATGCCACCCAGACGAGCAGTGGCTTCGAAGGCGCGCAGGGCATTCAGGGGAGGCAGGTCGCGGGGATCGCTCATCTGTGAGATTTCCTGACGGGTCATCGCGATCTTATCGATTTATCAGCGGCACTCAAGCAGGTAAGGTAGATCCATCTTCGCAGGAGAATCCCATGACCCAGACCGCTTATCGCCAGGGCCCCGACGCTCAAGGCATGTTCGGCCAGTTCGGTGGCCGCTATGTCGCCGAAACCCTGATGCCGCTGATCCTTGATCTGCAGCGCGAATACGAGACCGCCATGGACGATCCGGCGTTTCTCGAGCAACTGGCCTACTTCCAGCGCGACTACGTCGGTCGGCCCAATCCGCTGTACTTTGCCGAGCGCCTGACCGAGCACTTCGGCGGCGCCAAGATCTATCTCAAGCGCGAAGAGCTGAACCACACCGGCGCGCACAAGATCAACAACTGCATCGGCCAGATCCTGCTGGCCAAGCGCATGGGCAAGACCCGCATCATCGCCGAGACCGGCGCCGGCATGCACGGCGTGGCCACCGCCACCGTGGCCGCGCGTTTCGGCCTGCCCTGCGTCATCTACATGGGCAGCACCGACATCGACCGCCAGCAGGCCAACGTCTTCCGCATGAAGCTGCTGGGCGCCGAGGTAATTCCGGTCACCTCCGGTACCGGCACCCTCAAGGACGCCATGAACGAGGCGCTACGCGACTGGGTGACCAATGTCGCCGACACCTTCTACCTGATCGGTACCGTGGCCGGTCCGCACCCCTATCCGGCCATCGTCCGCGATTTCCAGGCCGTGATCGGTCGGGAGACCCGCGCCCAGATCCTGGAGAAGGAAGGACGCCTGCCCGACAGCCTGATCGCCTGCGTCGGTGGTGGCTCCAACGCCATGGGCCTGTTCCACGAATTCCTCGATGACACTGACGTCGCCATCATCGGCGTCGAAGCCGGCGGCCACGGTGTCGACACCAGCAAGCACGCCTCCAGCCTCAACGGCGGGATGCCCGGGGTGCTGCACGGCAACCGCACCTTCCTGCTGCAGGACGACGATGGCCAGATCATCGACGCCCACTCGATTTCCGCCGGCCTGGACTACCCCGGCATCGGCCCGGAGCACGCCCACCTGCACGACGTGAAGCGCGTGGAATACGTGCCGATCAACGACGACGAGGCGCTCAAGGCCTTCCACCAGACCTGCCGCCTGGAAGGCATCATCCCGGCGCTGGAAACGGCTCACGCCTTGGCCGAGGCCTTCAAGCGCGCGCCGCACCTGCCCAAGGACCACCTGATGGTCATCTGCCTCTCGGGCCGCGGCGACAAGGACATGCAGACCGTGATGAGTCACCTGGGAGACAAGCTATGAGCCGCCTGGAAACCCGCTTCGCCGCGCTGAAGGCCGAGGGCCGTGCGGCCCTGGTCACCTACACCACCGCCGGCGATCCGGACTATGACACCGCTCTGGCCATCCTCAAGGGCCTGCCGGCGGCCGGTGCCGACGTCATCGAGCTGGGCATGCCCTTCACCGATCCCATGGCCGACGGCCCGGCCATCCAGGCCGCTGCCCTGCGCGCCCTGCAGGCGGGTCAGAATCTGGCCAAGACCCTGGAGATGGTGCGCGACTTCCGACGTGGGGAAGGCGAGACGCCGCTGGTGCTGATGGGCTACTACAACCCCATCCATCGCTATGGCGTGGAGCGCTTCCTGGCGGAAGCCGCCGAAGCGGGCGTGGATGGCCTGATCGTGGTCGATCTGCCACCCGAGCACGACGCCGAGCTGGCGCTGCCAGCCCAGGCCGCCGGCATCGACTTCATTCGCCTGACCACCCCGACCACCGACGACGCCCGCTTGCCGCGGGTGCTCAACACCAGCTCCGGCTTCGTCTACTACGTGTCCGTCGCTGGCGTCACCGGTGCCGGCTCGGCCACCACCGAACACGTCGAGGCCGCCGTGGCGCGCCTGCGCCGCTTCACCGACCTGCCCCTGGCCGTCGGCTTCGGCATCCGTACCCCCGAGCAGGCGCGGGTGATCGCTCGCATCGCCGATGGTGTGGTGGTGGGCTCGGCCTTCGTCGATCAGATCGCCAAGGCCGAGTCCTCGGGCGCTGCCATCGACGGCGTGCTCGGCCTCTGCAAGCAGCTGTCGGACAGCGTGCGCACCGCGCGCTAGGCCCTCGCCAGCCTCGAAAAAGACCGCATCAGGCGGTCTTTTTTTATGTCCGGACAGCCTGCAAGCTGTGCATAACTTTGTGGGCAGTCTGTTCGCTATCGGCGCAAAGCCGCGTGCCAGAAGGGCTGGGCAGGTATTGTCCCTGTTGATCGAATCTGCTACGACCTCACTCGTTGAGTCAGGCTGCGAACGCCGGACCGCCTTGCCGTCATTGCCCGACAGGTAAAGGCTGTGGATAAGCCTTGGGCAAGTTGTCAGCAACCGATCAGGCGGTTGTCCGGACAAAATTGTTCATTAAATAGCCAATTTCGTTCAGGTCGCTCAGGCGGCCGAAGGCGCACTCCGCGGTCCGGTTTTCCCACATCTGCTGTGTGCGTGCCTGTGGAAAAGATGTGGGACCTGGCCTGTACGCCATGGCTGGCAAGGCCTGCAGGGGATCGTACAAAAAATGATCAATCCTCTTTTAGGTGTTTTCCACAACCCACAATAGAGCTGCATAGGGCTGTGGATAGGTTGTTCGTCTAGTGCCAGAGGCCATAGCTGGCGCGGCTTCCAGAGAATCGATCAAATAATGACCAGTTTTCCGGGTTATTCCCGAGTCAAGGGATTTCTGCTGCCAGCCCAAGGAGTTATCCACGTCTGTTCAGCGCCGTACTCAGCGATCGCCGCTAAAAGCCCTGTGGATAAGTCTGTTGATTTTCTGTTTGGAAGCCTGTGTACGACAGCATTGGTCTAGCGCAGCGTCACCTGCTGGAGCAGGCCTGCGGCCGGCAGGGTGAAGGCGCATTCCTCGAAGGTGGCCATGCGCATGCGCAGTGGCGGATTGTTGCTGTAGCCGTATTGTTCGGCGGGCATGCCGATGAAATTGGTGTCCAGCGAGCTGTTGCCGTTGCTGTCGTGGATGACCGA
Organism: Pseudomonas oryzihabitans NBRC 102199; assembly: GCF_000730625.1. Lineage (GTDB taxonomy): Bacteria > Pseudomonadota > Gammaproteobacteria > Pseudomonadales > Pseudomonadaceae > Chryseomonas > Chryseomonas oryzihabitans. The sequence goes on from NZ_BBIT01000005.1 coordinate 367,817, forward strand.
CACGGCATAGCGCCCGGGCGGCAGCTCGAAGCGCTGCTCCTGGGTACCCGCCTGCGCGGCGAGATGGGCCTGGGCCACGGGCGTCTTGTGCGCTTTCCAGGCCGCTTCGCTATCGAATACCGCCAGCAGCAACTGGCCCCCCGAGGCATCGACCGTCTCCACCCGTACCTGCAGTTCGGCGGCCTGCAAGAGACCGCTCAGACCGAGACCAGCAACCAGCAACAGAGACTTCATGGGCATTCCTTCAGCAGGGGGAGGGCAGCAGCCGCAGCAACTCGGCCGGTTGTTCGAAGAAAAGATCGGGTTGCTGCGCGCGCAGCGTCGTGGGGCAGCCATAGCCCCAGGCCACGGCGGCGCAGCCCAGTCCGGCGCGGCGAGCGGCCTGCAGATCGCGCAGTTCGTCACCGACATAGAGGGCCTCGGCCGGCGTAATCCCCTGGCGGTGGAGCAGGCGCTTCAGACGCCGCGCCTTGCCCAGCAGGGGGATGTCGAATTCGCCAGCGGCGAACAGGCGTCCGGCCTGGGGTAACACCTGGTGCACGGCCGCGGCGGAGTTGGAAGTCGCCAGGCCCAGCTGCAGACCACTGGCCTGCAAGCGGTCGAGGGTGGCGGGAATCTCGGCGAAGGGCAGGACCTGAGCGCCACGCTGGACCAGCAGGCGGCGATAGTGCCGGGCAATGCGGGGCACCTGCCAGAGCGGGATGCCCAGGCTGTCGAGCAGACCGGTCAGGGAGGAGGCGCGCAATCGGGGCCATTCGTCGGCGGCTGGTTGGCGAAAGCCATGGGTCTGCGCCAGCTCGCCGAGACAGCTCAGCAGAAAGGGCAGGCTGTCCGCCAGGGTGCCGTCGAAGTCGAAGATGACGTAGCGATAGCTCATGCGAGAGAGGCGCGGTGGGCGAAGGCGCCAGCGTAGCGGTCGCCTCCCGGTTTTGCCACCGCGACGGGATCCGGCAGGGGCGTCCCTGCCGGACAGGTCACACGCGGAAGCGGCGGATCTGGCCGTTGAGCTCCACTGCCAGTTCGGAGAGCTGCTGGCTGGCGGCGCGGGTCTGCTCGGCACCGGCGGCGGTCTGCACCGACAGATCGCGGATGCGCACCAGGTTGCGATCCACCTCGCGGGCCACCTGGGCCTGCTCTTCGGCGGCGCTGGCGATCACCAGGTTGCGCTCGTCGATGCCCGACACCGACTGGGCGATGGCGGCCAGGGCGGCGTTGGCCGACTGCGCCTGCTCGCGGGTCTGGCGGGCCTGGTCGGCACTGGTCAGCAGCGCATCGACGGTCTGGCCGGTGCCCTGCTGGATGCTGCCGATCATGCCTTCGATCTCGCGGGTGGATTCGCCGGTGCGATGGGCCAGGGCGCGGACCTCGTCGGCGACCACGGCGAAGCCACGACCGGCATCACCGGCACGCGCCGCTTCGATGGCGGCGTTGAGCGCCAGCAGGTTGGTCTGCTCGGCGACCGAGCGGATCACGTCCAGCACCTGGCTGATGTTGCGGGTCTGCTCGGCCAGCTGGCGGGCCTGCTCGCTGGCACCCAGCACGTTTTCGGTAAGCACCTCGATGGCGCCCAGGGTATCGCCCAGCTGCCGCTGGCCCTGACGCGCGGTATCGGCGGCCTGGCGCGATTCGGACGAGGTGGAGGTGGCGTTGCCAGCCACCTCGTCCACCGCCTGGCTCATCTCGGTGACGGCGGTGGCCGCCATCTCGATCTCGCTGTTCTGCTGCTGCAGGCCGTGGGCGCTCTCCTGCATGACTGCGGTCATCTCCTCGGCGGCCGAAGCCAGCTGGGTAGCGGAGTGGCCCAGGTGGCCCAGGGTGTCGCGCAGATTGGTCTGCATCTGCTGCATGGCCTGCAGCAGCTGGGCGGCTTCGTCGTGACCGCGGGTATCCAGGGTCTGGGTCAGATCGCCATTGGCGATGGTCCGGGCGGCGGCGACGGCCTCGGCGATCGGCCGGGTCATGCTCAGGGTCAGGCGCCAGGCCAGCAGCACGGTCAGACCCAGGGCCAGGGCGATCACGATCCAGGTGATGGAGGTGGCCTGGGCATAGGTCTCGCCGGAGTGCTGGGAGGCGGCCTTGATGTCTTCCTGGTTGATCTTGCGCAGGGCTTCGGTGCGCTCGTTCATCTGCACGCCGAGCTGGGCCATGCTGGTCTGGATCAGGCTGCGGGCTTCGTCGAGCTTGCCGGCGCCGATCAGGTCGGCCAGTTGCGCGGTGTAGCGGACATAGTCGCCGTGGATCTGGCGCAGGGCATCGAAGGCCTGGCGCTCGCGATCGCCGCTGAGGAGTTTTTCATAGCGACCGAAACCGGCGCCGATGTCGGCGTTGATGCTGTCGATCTTCTTGCGTGTGTTGGCGACGGTGGCGGCATCCGGAATGGCCAGCAGACGCAGCACCTCGACCCGGGTGCGGGCCAGTTGCAGGGCGAGGTTGTCGGCTTCGACGATGCTGGGCACGTTGTTGGTTTCAATCACCTGGCCCTGGGTACGGATCTGCGACAGTTGCAGCAGTCCGAACAGGCCCAGACTGGCCACGAGGATGGCCAGCAGGCCGAAACACAGCACACTGCGGATAGCGAGGGAGAAGGAACGAAAAGTCACGGCGGCAGCCCCGGTGAAGAGTGAGGCCCCCTTTAACGGCTAGGGTCACCGTGACTTTATGGTCATCCGTCTTAAATATGACTTATGCGCTGGTAGAGCCGACCTGATGCAGGTGCGGCGCCGGTTGCTCCTCGCCCAGGTTGTTGAGCAGCCGCTCGCTGTACCAGTCGATGAAGTTGATCACGCCAAATTCGTAGGTCTTGGAATAGGGACCTGGCTGATAGGCCTTGGAGTTGATGCCGCGCTGGTTTTCCTCGGCCAGCCGGCGGTCCTGGTCGTTGGTGGCATCCCAGACCTTGCGCAGATTGACCGGATCGTAGTCGACGCCTTCCACGGCATCCTTGTGCACCAGCCACTTGGTGGTCACCACGGTCTCGGTCGGACCCAGCGGCCAGACGGTGAAGACGATCATGTGATCGCCCATGCAGTGGTTCCAGGAGTGCGGCAGGTGCAGGATGCGCATGGAGCCCAGGTCCGGGTCCTTGATGCGACCCATGAGTTTCTTGCAGCCGGGCTTGCCGTCCATGGTCATGGACACGGTGCCAGCGAGCAGCGGCATGCGCACGATGCGGTTGCGCAGGCCGAAGCTGGCATGGGCGTAGGGGATGTTGTCGGCGTCCCAGCGGCTGGTGCAGGCGGCGACCTGATCCTTGAACGCCTGAGAGGCGCGCGGATCGGTGACGTCGTCCCACTCCAGCAGGGTGTTCAGCAACTCGGGGTGGGAGCCGTTGCAGTGGTAGCACTCGCGGTTGTTTTCCAGCACTAGCTTCCAGTTGGCCTGCTCGACCAGGTCGGTGCGCACCGCGACCTTGGTGTTCTCCATGTCGTACGGCTCCATGTAGTGCTCGAGCGTACGCAGGAAGTCGTCGATGGCCGGCGGTTCGTCGGCCAGGGAGATGAAGATGTAGCCGCCGGCGGTCTTGACGTGAACCGGCTTGAGGTTGAAGTCGGCCATGTTGAAGTCGGCGCCCATCTCGGTGCCGGCGAACAGCAGGCGGCCATCCAGCTCGTAGGTCCACTGGTGGTAGGGGCAGACCAGCTTGGCGACCTTGCCCTTGTCGCTGACGCAGAGGCGCGAACCCCGGTGACGGCAGACGTTGTGGAAGGCGTGCACCTTGCCCTCGGCACCGCGGACCACCAGGATGGGGTTGTCACCCAGCTGCAGGGTGATGAAGTTGCCCTTGGTGGGGATCTCGCAGGTCATGCCGGCGATCAGCCATTCCTTGCCGAAGATCTCCTGCATGTCGATCTGGAACAGGCGCTCGTCGTTGTAGAACGGCTGGGGCAGGGAATAGGTGCGCTCGCGGGTGCGCAGCATCTCGGCCGTGGCCTTGCGGGCCGGATCGAGAGGGTCGCCCAAACTCAAGGTGCTGACGTCCATCGTACATCCTCGTGGCCACCGCGGCGGGTGGCGAAAGTGGTTGGTCACGGTATTGCAAGGCTGTTGGCCGACGGGGCAGGGCCGCCGAATGACCCCGGGTGTCGCCCGTCGCGCGCTGTTCAGGTTCGGCTTGGGGCGGAGTGTGGGGCCGGAGCCGGGAGGGGGCCTTGCTCATGGGCGACATGGCCGACGCTGTTCACGACGCCCCAGCCCTTGCCATTGCTGGGCCGGTCGCCATCGGCATGTGGATGTCGCGATTGGGAAAGTGGCGGTCGTGGGGCCCTCCCAGAATCGCCGCCAATAGCCCCAGTGGCAGTCGAGGTGCGTCATGAATACCTTCCTCAACCCCGTAACTACCCAGACCTGGACCAATGGCCGCCACCCCGTGCGCTGCGTCAAGGTCATCCAGGAAACCTGGGACGTGCGCACCTTCTGCTTCACGGCCGAAATCCCGCTGATGTACTTCTTCAAGCCGGGCCAGTTCGTGACCCTGGAACTGGAGATCGACGGCCGCCAGGTGATGCGCTCCTACACCATCTCCAGTTCCCCCTCGGTGCCCTACAGCTTTTCCATCACCGTCAAGCGCGTGCCGGGCGGCCAGGTGTCCAACTGGCTGCACGACAACATGAAGGTCGGCGACAACCTGGCCGTGCACGGGCCGGTCGGCCTGTTCAACGCCATCGACTATCCCGCCGACAAGGTGCTCTACCTCTCCGGCGGCGTCGGCATCACCCCGGTGATGTCCATGGCGCGCTGGTTCTACGACACTAACGCCAGCGTCGATATGGTCTTCGTGCACAGCGCCCGCACCCCGCGCGACATCATCTACCAGGGCGAGCTGGAGCACATGGCCGCGCGGATCGACAACTTCGCCCTGAACCTGGTGTGCGAGCGCACCGAGCACGGCGAGTCCTGGGCCGGCTATCGCGGCTACTTCGACCGCCGCATGCTGGAGCTGATGGCGCCGGACTTCCGGGAGCGCGAGATCTTCTGCTGCGGCCCCACGCCCTACATGAACGCCGTCAAGACCATGCTCCGCGAGCTGGACTTCGACATGACCCACTACCACGAGGAATCCTTCGGCGCGACGCCGCCGGAAGCCAAGGTGGAGGCCGCCGAGCAGGCCGAAGCCGCGGCCGAGCTGCCGCCGATTCCCCTGGAAGCCCAGTGCAACGTCGCCTTCACCGAGAGTGGCAAGAGCGTCAACATCGGCCCCGGCGAAACCATCCACGGCGCCGCGGCCAAGCTCGGCCTGCACATCCCCAAGGCCTGCGGCATGGGCATCTGCGGCACCTGCAAGGTGCTCAAGAAGAGCGGCGAAGTGGTCATGGACCACAACGGCGGCATCACCGAGGAAGACGAAGCCGAAGGCTACATCCTGTCCTGCTGCAGCATCCCGCAAGGGGATGTGCAGATCGAGTTCTGAGGAGGCAGGTTGGGCGGAGGTGGCTCCATCGCCGAAGCCCAACCGCACGGGTTCATCCCTGGCAACGTTGGGCTTCGCTGCGCCCAACCCAACCTACGGACGCTGCGCGGAGCCCGTAGCGTGGACAACGGCGCAGCCTTGTCCACATCGCCAAGTCCTTGTCTTGCACCAGTGGAAAACGCTGTGCGGTTTTCCACGCTGCCGGTACCAGGATAATCGCGGCGCGCTGCCCCGAAAGTCGCTAGGCCAGCCGCAGCGGCAGGTGCAGGGTGATGACCACCTCGCCCGCGCCATTGGCGAAACGCGCCTCGCCGCCAAAGCTTTCGCTGAGCGCCTTGACGATGGGCAGGCCGAGGCCCCAGCCGCGCTTGTCGCTGCGGGTGGAGATGAAATAGGGCGTGGCCAGGTTGGCCAGGACCTCGTCGGGAAACTGGCCGAGGTTGCGCAACTCCAGCATGACCTGGTCGTCGGCCAGCCACTGGCGGACCCGGATCGGCGTACCCGCCTCGCCGTGCTTGGCGGCGTTGAGCACCAGGTTGTCGAAGATGCGCAGGAAGGCGTATCTGTCCCACAGCACCTCCTGCGCCGGGGTCTCCAAGCTCAGCTCGAGGTGATTGGCGAACTGCAGGCGCAGGTTAGCCGCGGCGTCGTTCAGCAGCGGACCCAGCACCAGCGGATCGCCGCTGAGGCGGACACCGCCGCCCAGGCTCATGTGGCTGATGTCCAGCACGTCGGTGATCATCTGGTTCATGCGCTGCAGGTTGTCGTGCAGGGTCTGCAGCAGATCGTCGGTACGCCGCGCCGGATTGCGCTGCATCAGGTTGACCACCATGGTGGCGGCGGTGAGCGGCGAGCGCAGATCGTGATTGAGCGATCTCATGAAGCGTTCGAGCATGACCTTTTCCGCCTGCAGATTCTCGCTGCGGGCGATGGCCGAATTGCGCTGCTGCTCCATGTGGCCGACCCGCGAGCTAGCCTTGAGCAGGGCGCCGACGGTGGCCAGCACCTCTTCCGGATTGATCGGGTGGGTCAGGTAGGCCTGGGCGCCGGTATTGAAGCCCTGGGCCTTGTCCTTGCCGGAAACGAAGGTGGCCGAGATGTTGATGATGGCCGGCAGCCGGCCCCAGCCGCACTTGCGCTCGATGGCCTGGATCAGCTCGAAGCCGGTGGTGTCCGGCAGATTGACGTCGATGATCACCAGCTCGACGGATTCGTCGATCAGCGCCAGGCCACTGGCACCGCTGGCCGCTTCCAGCACCTCGTAGTGGCTCTGGCTGCCGAGGATCTTGCGCAGCACATAGCGATTGGCCTCGGTGTCGTCGATGATAACGATGCGGCGCGGGGCACTAGTCATCGGACAGGCTCCGCGCCAGGGCGCAGACCTCGGCCAGCAGCCGCTCGGCGTGATCGGGGGCGTGCTTGAACAGGATGGCGTGGCAGTAGTCCTGCAGGCGCTGGCGGCCCGCCTCGTCGAGGGGCTGGGCGGTATTGATCAGCACCCGCCGGTGCATGCTCCAGTCCATGCTGGCGAGCAGGTCCTCGCCATTGATGTCGGGCAGGTCGAGGTCGAGGATGATGATGTCCGGGCGCACTGCATTGAGCCGGTCCAGGCTGCTGCGGGCGCTGTCCGCCTCCAGCAGGACCGGATTGAGGCGTTCGAGGGTGCGCCGGACCAGATAGCGATCGCCCTCGTTGTCCTCGATCACCAGCACGGTGAGGCCGCTGAGATCGGGCTCCGGCTCGGCGGCCCGGTGGTTGGCGTAGTGGCGCGGCAGGCGCAGGGTGAAGCGCCTGCCGCGGCCGATTTCGCTGTCGAGAGAGAGCTCGCCGCGCAGCAGCACGGTCAGGCGCTGCGCCAGGGGCAGGCCCAGGCCGGTGCCTTCGATATGGGTCAGGTGCGGCGAGCGGATGCGCTCGAATTCCTCGAAGATCTTCTGCTGATCCGCCGCGGCGATGCCGATGCCGCTGTCTTCCACCAGGAATTCCAGGCTGGCGTCGTCGGGCTGGAACACCTGGATGCGCACCTGGCCCCGGGGGGTGTACTTGAAGGCGTTGGAGATCAGGTTGCGCAGCACCTGGAACAGCCGACTCTCGTCGGTATCCAGCAGCACCCCGGCCGGCGGCGGGGCGACGCTGAAGCTGACCTGGGGATAGCGCGGCGCCAGGGCCGCGGCGAACTGTTCGAGGCGATCGATGAAAGGCCCCAGCGCAAAGGGCTGGGGCACGATGGTCAGGCGGCCGGACTGCACCTCGGCCAGCGCCAGCAACTCGCCGACCAGGTTGGCCAGTTCCAGCGCCGCGTCGCTGATGAAGCGCACCTGGCGCTGCTGTTCGGCATTGAGCGCCCCGTCCACCCCGCTGGCGAGCAGCTTGGCGACATTCTCGATGATGTTGATCGGGGTGCGGAATTCATGGGTCATGTTGGAGAAGAAACGGGTCTTCGCCTCGCTGGCCTCCTTGAGCTCCTGAGTGGCCTTTTCCAGTTCCGAATAGAGCGCCACCACGCCCTGGTTGGTGTTTTCCAGTTCCTTGTTGGTGACCTCCAGTTCCGACTGGCGCACCTGCAGCTCGGTGTTGGTCAGCAGCAGCTCTTCGCTCTGCAGGCGGATCTGCTGGTAGGGATCCGGTGGCGGACTGCCCTGCAGTTCGGCCGTCAGCGCCTGGAGCTGCTCCGCCTCGGGAAAGGGGCGCGGCGCCTGGTACTTGCGGGCGGTGATGCAGGTGCCGGCAGGGGAGGTCTGGATGTCGAAGTCGTCGAACAGCCGCTGGGCGCCGCGCAGGCCGATGCCCATGCCGGTGCTGGAGCGATAGCTGCCCGCGCGGATGGCCTCCATCTCGGCGATGCCCGGGCCCTGGTCGACCGCCCGCACCTCCAGGCCGCGCAGGCGCAGGTCTTCGCCACGCAGCAGGGCGAAGTCGAAGTGACCGCTGCCGGCGTACTGGTGGATATTGCGCGCCAGTTCGGAGACCGCGGTGGCCAGGCGGATCTGCTCCAGCGCCGGCCACTCCATGGCCGCGGCCAGGCGCTTGGCGGCCTGGCGGCAGTGCACGATGTCCTGCTCGCTGTGCAGGGCGAGGGTCAGCAGGGGCAAGACGTCAGACATGCTTGAGTACCAGAACGGTGGCATCGTCGGCGGAGCGCCGAAAGTCGCGGTGCAGGAGGGCGGCGATCAGCGCCGGATGTCGCGCCCCGAGCCCGGAGTGCTCGCCCAGTCCCACCTTGGACGTCAGGCCATCGGAGTTCAGCACCAGCAGGGTGCCGGGCGTCCAGGGGTAGGTATAGGTCTGGATCCGCCCGATCCGGTAGCCCAGGGTGCCGTTGTTGGACACCAGGCTGCGTGTGGTGTTGCCCAGCAGGCGCCCGGCGATGTTGCCGATGCCGCAAAAGCTCACCTGGCCCTGATCCGGGTCCAGCTCGGCCAGCGCCAGGGCGGCGCCGCGGGTTTCCATGAGCGCCTGGTGCAGATTCTCCATCAGCCGCTGCAGGGGCAGGTGCGCGCCATGGCGCAGGAACAGGTCCCGCGCCCGGCGACTGGCGGTGGCGGCCTGCTGGCCATGGCCCAGGCCGTCGCAGACCAGCAGGCGGCGCCCGCTGACCGCCCAGGTGTCGCCGCAGAGCTGCTCCTCGGGGTGCGGCGTGCACAGGGCGCCATGCTGCAACCGGCTGCCGGGCGTCCCGGCCAGATGGAAGCGCGCCAGCACCACGGTGCCCTGACCCGGTCGCGAATGGATGTCGAACACATCGGCCTGCCGGCGAATCGCCCCCAGGCCGGCGCCCAGCGTCGCGGCCGTGCTGTAGTGATCGCTCAGGCAGCGGGCGACGTCGTGCATGCCCGGGCCGCGATCCACCGCCAGGACATCGAGCACCCCTTCGCCGCCCAGGGTGGCCAGGAGTTCGCCGTGCCCGGCATGGCGGACCAGGTTGTAGCCCAGCTCCTGGGTGACGATGGTCAGGCGCCCGAGCAGGGTTTCGTCGGCGGTGACGGTGCCGGCCAGCCGGACCAGGGCGCGCCGGGCGGCATCGACATGGACGCTGGTGCTCACCGGCAGCACCAGGCTGCACGGCTGGTCGTTCATCGCCACTTCCAGAGTTCGACGGTGGTGCCCTGGCCGGGCTGGCTGTCGATGTGGAAGTCGTCCACCAGTCGCCGCGAACCGGACAGGCCCAGGCCAAGGCCCTTGCCCGAGGTGTAGCCGTCGACCATGGCGCGCTCGAGATCGGCGATGCCCGGGCCCTGGTCGCGGATCACCAAGCGGATCGCCGGCTTGCCGGCGCGCAGCGTCTCCTCGATCAGGCACTCGCCGCCCAGCCCGTAGACCAGGCCGTTGCGCGCGATCTCGCTGGCCGCGGTGACGATCTTGGTCTGGGAGATGAGGCCCAGGCGGATGGCTTCGGCGACCTTGCGCACCTGCTGACGGATCAGCACGATGTCAGTCTCCTGGCGGAGTGGAAGCGTCTGTGTCTTCGCCACCCTCTGACTCCTCCAGCGATTCGTCCGCGGCGACCATGGCTTCCAGCCGGCGCATGCCCTTTTCCATGTTCAGCGCCGTGGCGATGCCTTCCAGCGACAGCCCCAGTTCCACCAGGGTGATGGCCACCGCCGGCTGCATGCCGACCACGATCACCTTGGCATCGAGGATGCGCGAGACCTGGGCGATGTGGGAGAGCATCCGGCCAATGAAGGAGTCGACGATTTCCAGCGCGGAGATGTCGATGAGTACGCCCTTGGCCTTGTGCCGCACGATCTGCTCGGTGAGGTCTTCCTGCAGGTCCAGCGCCAGCTGGTCGTGCATGTCCACCTGGATGCTCAGCAGCAGGAAGGGTCCAAGCTTGAGGATCGGAATCCGCTCGATCATGAGGCGCTCCCTAACCCTTGGCGGCCGGGGCGGCCAGGCGCACGCCCTGCTGGCGCAGGGTCAGGCGGAAGGCATCGGCCAGGGACGCCTTGGTGATGACGTCGCCCAGGTCCACGCCCAGGTGGACGATGGTGGCGGCGATCTGCGGGCGGATGCCGCTGATGATGCACTGGGCGCCCATCAGCCGGGCGGCGGTCACCGTCTTGAGCAGGTGCTGGGCGACCATGGTGTCTACCGTGGGTACGCCGGTGATGTCGATGATGGCGATGTCCGATCCGGTCTGGACGATCTTTTCCAGCAGCGACTCCATCACCACCTGGGTGCGGTTGCTGTCCAGTGCGCCGATCAGCGGGATGGCCAGGATGCCGTCCCACAGCTCCACCACCGGGGTGGACAGTTCCAGCATGCTTTCCTGCTGCTCGCGGATCACCGTCTCGCGGCCGCTCATGAAGCTTTCCATGCTGTACAGACCGAGATCGTCGATCAGCCGGGTGGCGGCCCAGATCTCGGCGAGGGGATCGTCGCATTCGTTCTGGATCAGGTTGAACAGCGGTTCCTTGAGCGAGAAGACGAAGGTCGCCGTCTGCGCGGGCGTCAGGCCCGCGCGACTCTGGTCGAAGGAGAAGCGCTCCAGCAGCGCGCGCACCGGCTGCCAGTGCGGCTCGCGCAGATTGCCCAGGCCCTGGGCGGCGGCCACGGTGATGCGGCGCAGCAATTCGGCGGAGTTGGCCAGGATGGTGGTTTCATCGAGCAGGTCGATGCGCATGCCGGCCGCGCGCTGGGCGCCGATCCAGGCATCGAGCAGCGACCGCTCGTGGGTGCGCAGCAGCTCGACCAAAGCGGTACTGTACATGGGGGTTCCTAGGTGACAAGAAGGTGGCCCAGGACGAGCCGACCAGGCAGAGAGCGGGCAGGAAGAGGCGCAGGTGTCGGTGGGGATCCGAGCGCGTGGCCGGATCCCCGAGAGATCACATGTCCATCTTTTCCTTGGTGATCTTGCCGGTCTTGGCGTCGGCATGGAAGTCGTACTTCATACCATCCTTCTTCATGCCTTCGCCTTCCCACTGACCGTCATCGGCTTCGATCTTGGTGATCGAGGTGTAGCCCTGCTCCATGAGCTTGGACTTGACGTCGTTCATGGGCATCCAGTCGGCACCGGGCTGGTCGGCCAGGGCGGCGGTGCTGGCCAGGACGGAACAGGCGAACAGGGAAGCGAGCAGCTTGGATTTCATCGCGAGACCTCGGCGTGGTGGTGTGCCCGGACTTGGACCACCAGCACGCGCGACAAATCCCGTCTGGCGCAGACGTTAGACTGACGATTCCTCGACCAGGTGCGGCAGCAGTCCGGCAGGGGCCTTGGCGCTCTGGCCCTTGGTCTTGCGCGGGGCATAGGGGCGGCTGGCCAGCCGCCAGAGATCCCGCCAGCGTTCGGCGAGGGCGGTGGGCTTGTCCAGATAGAGGCGCAGGCCCAGGGAAAAGGCCTTCGCCTGCAGCCGCTCGCGCTGCTGGGCCAGGCTTTCGCCGATCGCCAGGCGGGTGTTGCTGGCGCCGAACAGGGTCGGCTCGTCCAGCAGCAGCTGCTGCATCACCGCCAGGTCGTGATCGTCGCCCAGGTATTCCGACAGGCGCTTGAGGCTCTTCTGCCGCGTCTTGAATTCCGCCGGCCAGGCCGCGGCGAGCAGCTGGGTGTGATACCAGTGATCCTTCACCCGCTTGCGCCAGTCGTGCAGGGTATCGTCGGTGGGCTTGTCGCGCGCGGTCTTGAGCGCCTGGCGCCCGGCCTTGTAGTTGTCTTCCAGGCCGCGGGCGAAGAGGGCGAAGCCCTTGCCGGACAGTTTCCAGCCGGCCACCTCCTCGCGCATGGCGGTCAGTTCCTCGAGCAGTTCGGGATGGCCGCTGGCCGCGGCGATCTGCTGGTCGGCGCGCTCCTGCAGCCGCTGCCGCACGCGCTTCATGGCCGGCGAGGCGAATCTCTTGCGATCGGATTCGCCCAGCTTGTCCCAGCTTTCCACCAGGGCGGCGCTGTCGCGCAACGACGACAGCTCCCGGCCCAGGTCGCGCAGACGCCGATTGCGACTGGCGAAGGCGCGCTTGCCCAGGGCGCCGTGCAGCAGCCGCAGGAGGGCGCGCAATTCCTTGAGGCGCTTGCGTGTCTCGTGGACGCCCTTGGGGGTACCGCTCGCCAGGGACGCTTCAGCCTGCACCAGACGATCCGTCACCACGCGGCGGACTTCCTCGTCAGCCGGTTGCCGTGCATCGAAACGAAAGGCCATCGAACTCTCCTCAATAGGGTGGACTGCCGCACCCGCTTGCGCGGGAGCGTAACGGTATGAAAGACCTCCACGACAGCGGGAGATGCCAAATTTCATCTAAACGTCATATTTCCTTCATGCCGCCTGGTGCGGGGCACCGCCTGCCGCAGGCCGGGTCAGAAGGGCTATAGTTGCCCGACCACCTGCGCAAGGAGATCCGGATGTTCGAAGCCGCCGAAAACGAACACCTGCTCGATGAGGCCACCTACGACGCCAAGCTGCCCAAGCTGCGCGAGGCACTACTGGCCGCCCAGTACGAACTCAAGGCGCAGGGCCGTTTCCCGGTGATCGTGCTGATCAATGGCATCGAGGGGGCGGGCAAGGGCGAGACGGTCAAGCTGCTCAACGAGTGGATGGATCCACGCCTGATCCGCGTCGAGACCTTTCTCCAGCCCACTGCCGAGGAGCGCCAGCATCCCCCGGCCTGGCGCTACTGGCAGCGCCTGCCGGGCAAGGGCCGGACCGGCGTCTTCTTTGGCAACTGGTACAGCCAGATGCTGCACGGCCGGGTCAACAAGGAACTCAGTCGCGTCGAGCTGGATGCCGCCATTGGCCAGGCGGAACGCTTCGAGCGCATGCTGGCCGACGAAGGCGCGCTGATCCTCAAGTTCTGGTTCCACCTCTCCAAGCCGCAGCTCAAGCAGCGCCTGAAGCACCTCAAGAACGATCCCCGCCTAGGCTGGAAGCTCAGTCCGCTGGACTGGCGCCAGGCCAAGGTCTACGACCGTTTCGTCAAGGAGGGCGAACGGGTGGTGCGGCGAACCCACCACGACTACGCCCCCTGGCACGTGGTGCCCGGCTTCGACGAGCGCTTTCGCAGCCTGACCGTCGGCACCGTGCTGCTCAAGGCGCTGCAGCGGGCCCTGGCCAACAAGCCGCGCAAGCAGCGCCGGGCAGCCGCCGTAGTACCGCCACCGGTGGATGGTCGTGGCGTGCTGGAAGCCATGGATCTGACCCAGCGCCTGGACAAGGCCGACTACGAAGACCAGCTGCTCGCCGAACAGGCGCGCCTGGCGCGGCTGCTGCGCGACAAGAAGTATCGCCGCCATGCCCTGGTGGCGGCCTTCGAGGGCAACGACGCCGCCGGCAAGGGCAGCGCCATCCGCCGGGTCACCGGCGCCCTGGATCCGCGCCAGTACCGCATCGTCCCGGTTGCCGCACCCAGCGACGAGGAGCTGGCCCAGCCCTATCTCTGGCGCTTCTGGCGGCACATCCCGCGGCAGGCCAACTTCACCATCTTCGACCGCTCCTGGTACGGCCGGGTACTGGTGGAGCGGGTCGAGGAGCTGACGCCCGTCGCCGACTGGCAGCGGGCCTATGGCGAGATCAACGACTTCGAGGAACAGCTCCACGACGCCGGCATCGTGCTGGCCAAGTTCTGGCTGGCCATCGACCAGGACACCCAGCTCGAACGCTTTCGCGCCCGCGAGGAAACGCCCTTCAAGCGTTTCAAGATCACCGAGGACGACTGGCGCAACCGGGACAAGTGGGATCTCTACAGCCAGGCGGTCAACGACATGGTGGTCCAGACCAGCACCGCCATCGCGCCCTGGACCCTGGTGGAGGCCAACGACAAGAGGTTCGCCCGGGTGAAGGTGGTGCGGACGCTCAATGAGGCGCTGCAGCGGGCGTACGACAAGGGGTAAGCCAATGCCAGGGCTGTTTGGCTGATTATCGAGGTTTGCGGCTACCTCTTGTTTCGCCCCATCGGGCGAGTCATTTTTGCCAGTCGCGGCTGCGCGCCCCGGACAAAAGTAACCAAAAACGCTTGCCCCTCCATCCGGCCCCGGCTGCGCCGGGGTCCACTCCCTCCATCGCCGCTCCAGGGGCCCGCCGCGAAGGGCCTTCCATGGCCCTCGCGACTCTCGCGGCATCCATGCCGCTCGACCCTTGCGCAACGATTGCGTTCGCCCTGCTGGAAGGGGCATTGGGCGCGCCTGAGGCTTTGGGTGGTTTGGGCAATCAGCGTCTTTGTGGCGGAGATGGGCAATCCCGCAAAACCCGAATCCCAGAAACGAAAAAGCCCCACCGAAGTGGGGCCTTTCTGCAACCGGATCAGTCGTTAGACGACTTGAACCTGGTCAGCTTGCATACCCTTCTGGCCTTTGACAGCCACGAAAGTGACCTTCTGGCCTTCGCTCAGGCTCTTGAAGCCGGCGCTTTCGATGGAGCGGTAGTGCACGAACAGGTCGGCGCCGCTTTCCGGGGTGATGAAGCCGTAGCCTTTCTCATCGTTGAACCACTTGACGGTGCCATTTTCACGATTGGACATGAGTATCTCCAGGATGTAGGGGGAACAACCACGTTAGCGAGACATTCGCTAGCGGGACTGTAATGCGAGAGTGAGACGAGCCAGGAGATGAAAATGAAGCAACATCAAGCAGGTATCGAGTAACTATTGCAGTAGCAGTGCATACACCATACGCGCTTTCGCGAGCTTGTATAGCCCTGATTCGCATATTTGTTGACCAATGGCGCTGCTTGCGCTGCCTGAGCGTCTCACTCAGGCTACGGACTCCCCTGCTCGAAAGAGACTCCGCATGGACAAGCTGCACCGGATCAAGGGGGCCTGGCCCTACCTGATCGCCGTCTTTCTCAACGCCTTCGTCGATCTTGGCCACAAGATCGTCATCCAGAACACCGTGTTCAAGGTCTATGACGGTTCCACCCAGGTGGTGCTGACCGCGCTGGTCAACGGCATGATGCTGCTGCCCTTCATCCTGCTGTTCAGCCCCTCCGGCCATGTCGCCGATCGCTTCGCCAAGGTGCGGGTGCTGCGCCTCGGCGGCTGGGCGGCGGTGGCCATCACCCTCGGCATCACCCTGGCCTACTACGCCGGGCTGTTCGAGCTGGCCTTTGCCATGACGCTCCTGCTGGCCATCCAGGCGACCTTCTATTCGCCGGCCAAGTACGGCTACATCAAGGCGCTGTTCGGCAAGCAGCGGCTGGCCGAGGGCAATGGCCTGGTGCAGGCCAATTCCATCATCGCCATCCTCGCCGGCACCGTGGTCTTCACCGCCTTCTTCCAGCTGCACCTGGGCGCGGACCAGGCCACGCCTCACGCCATCCTGCAGGACATCGCCCCGCTGGGCTGGCTGCTGGTGCTC
This sequence comes from Pseudomonas oryzihabitans NBRC 102199, assembly GCF_000730625.1. Classification (GTDB taxonomy): domain Bacteria; phylum Pseudomonadota; class Gammaproteobacteria; order Pseudomonadales; family Pseudomonadaceae; genus Chryseomonas; species Chryseomonas oryzihabitans. The sequence goes on from NZ_BBIT01000005.1 coordinate 383,500, forward strand.
TGCAGCCTGGCCGAGGTGGCGCTGCTCTATCGCCTGCCGCTGCTGGAAGAGCCCAGGCCGCGCGCGCCCTTCGACTGGCATGCCTATGTGCGGCTGCAGAGCGCCCGGCAGAACCTGGCGGTGATCGGCGAGAATCCGGTGATCCGCCTGTCGATCATCGGCCTCGCGGTGTTCTGGTCGGTGGGCCAGGTGCTGCTGGCGAGCTTTCCGGCCTATGCCAAGGATCACCTGGGCATCGACAACGTGTTGCTGCTGCAGGGCATCCTGGCCTGCGCCGGAATCGGCATCGCCCTCGGCTCGGCGCTGGCCAGCCGGGCCTCGCGCGGGCGCATCGAGACCGGCCTGATCCCGGTGGGCGCGCTGGGCATCGCCCTCGGTCTGTGGTGGCTGCCGGCGCCCAGTTCGGCGCTGGTGCATGCGCTCAACTTCGTCTTCATCGGGCTGATGGGCGGGCTGTTCATCGTTCCGCTCAATGCGCTGATCCAGTTCCATGCCCGGGAAGACCAGCTCGGCACGGTGCTGGCGGCCAACAACTGGGTGCAGAACGTCGCCATGCTGAGCTTTCTGGTGCTCACCGCGGTGATCGCCCTGCTCGGCCTGGACAGTCGCTGGCTGCTGCTGCTGATCGCCGCGGTAGCGCTGATCGGCGGCGCCTACACGGTGTGGAAGCTGCCGCAGAGTCTGGTGCGCTTTCTGCTCGGCCTGATGGTCACCCGCCACTACCGCATCCAGGTGCAGGGGCTGCAGAACCTGCCGGCCCAGGGCGGGGTGCTGCTGCTGGGCAATCACATCAGCTGGGTCGACTGGGCCATGGTGCAGATCGCCAGTCCGCGCCCGGTGCGCTTCGTGATGCTGCGCTCCATCTATGAGCGCTGGTACCTGAAGCCCTTCCTCAAGGCCATGGGCTGCCTGCCCATCGCCCAGGGCAACGGTGCCGGGGCGGCGCTGGAGCAGGTGGCGGCGTTGCTCAGCGCGGGCGAGGTGGTCTGCCTGTTTCCGGAAGGGGCGATCAGCCGCACCGGGCAACTCGGCGAATTCCGCCGCGGCTACGAAAAGGCCTGCGAGCGGGTCGGGCCCGAGGTGCAGATCGTGCCCTTCTACCTGCGCGGCCTCTGGGGCAGCCAGTTCTCGCGCTCCTCCAGCAAGCTCAAGGAACTGCGCGACAGTCCGCTGCACCGCGAGGTGGTGGTGGCCTTTGGCAAGGCGCTGGCCAAGGACACCCCGGCCGATGTGCTCAAGCGGCGGATCTTCGAGCTGTCGATCCGCTCCTGGGAGCGCTACATGCAGGGCCTGCCGTCGTTGGCCGATGCCTGGGTGGCCAGCGTCAAGCGCCGACCCAATGGCCTGGCGCTGATCGACGACCTGGGCGCTCCGCTCAAGGCCGCCCAGGCGCTCACCGGCGCCGCCTGCCTGGCGCGGCGGATGCGCAAGCGGCCCGAGGCCAATCTGGGTCTGCTGCTGCCCACCAGCAGCGGCGGCATGCTGGCCAACATGGCGGTGCTGCTGGCCGGCAAGACGCTGGTCAATCTCAACTACACGGCCACGCCCGAGGCCCTGGCGTCGGGCCTGGACCAGGCCGGTATCCGCACCGTCTACACCTCGACGCGCTTTCTCGAGCGCCTGCGCCAGCGCGGCCTGCCGGTGGACGAGTTGCTCGCCGGGCGCGAGGTGGTGGATCTGGAGGCATTGCGCGCCGGGATCGGCAAGGCCGAGCTGCTGGCCAACTGGCTGGCGGTCTGGCTGCTGCCGACCGCCATGCTGCAGGTGCTGGTGAGTCGCGCCCACGATCCCGAGGCCACCGCCGCCATCCTCTTCTCCAGTGGCAGCGAGGGCACGCCCAAGGGGGTGATGCTCAGCCATCGCAACCTGATGGCCAATCTCAAGCAGACCTCGGACGTGCTCAACACCCAGGACGACGATGTCTTCATGGCCTCGCTGCCGCTGTTCCACGCCTTCGGTCTCACGGTGACCCAGTTTCTGCCGCTGATCGAGGGGGTGCCGGTGGTGTGCCAGGCCGATCCCACCGACGTGGCCGGCATCGCCAAGGCGGTGGCGACCCATCGCGCCACGGTGCTCTGCGGCACCTCGACCTTCCTGCGGCTGTTCGTGCGCAACACCAAGGTGCATCCGCTGATGCTGGAGAGCCTGCGCATCGTGGTGGCCGGCGCCGAACGCCTGGATCCGGCGGTGCGCGAGGCCTTCAAGCTCAAGTTCAACCAGGACATCTACGAAGGCTACGGCGCCACCGAGACCGCCCCGGTGGCCTCGGTCAACCTGCCCGATGCCCTGGACGTCAGCTACCTGCAGGTGCAGCGCGGCGGCAAGCTCGGCACCGTGGGCATGCCGCTGCCGGGGACCGGCTTCAAGATCGTCGATCCCCAGACCTTCGCCGAATTGCCCACCGGCGAGGCCGGCATGGTGCTGATCGGCGGGCCGCAGCTGATGCAGGGCTACCTGAACGATCCCGAGCGCACCGCCAAGGCCATCCGCGAGATCGACGGCGAGCGCTGGTACGTGACCGGCGACCAGGGCCGGCTGGACGAGGACGGCTTTCTCACCATCGTCGACCGCTATTCGCGCTTCGCCAAGATCGGCGGCGAGATGGTCAGCCTGGGCGCCGTGGAGCAGGCCCTGGCCAGGGCGGTGGCCGATCCGGAGATCGAGCTGCAGGCGGTCAATCTGCCGGATGCCCGAAAGGGCGAGCGCATCGTGGTGCTGCATACCGGCACCCTGGACGGCGCAGCGGTAGAGAAGACCCTGCTGGCCCAGGGGGTGGGTGGACTGCTGCTGCCCTCGGCCTGGCTGGCGGTGGACAGCCTGCCGAAACTGGGGACCGGCAAGGCCGACGTGGCCGGGGCGAAACGTCTGGCGCAGACGCGGTTAAACGAGGCGGAGGAGGTTTAGGCGGCATTTCGTCCATCCGGCGCCGGCGAGCCCTAAAGCCTGGCGCCGTTTGGCCGATCATGAGGGGGCTAATCATTTTTCGAGGTCTTCCCGGTGAAGCTACGCTCCCTCAACATCGCCCCGCGGGCCCTGGTCGCCTTTGGTTTCTTCGCCCTGCTGGTGATCGGCCTGGGGTTGTTTTCCCTGGGCCAGAATCGGGTCATCAAGGAGAGCGAGGAGCAGATCGTCGGCAACGTCATCCCCAGCGTCCAGACCATCGGCGAGATCCGCGCCGATCTGCTGAGTCTGCGCATGCAGAACCAGGGGTTGATGCTGGCCAGTTCCAACGCCGAGACCCAGGCGGTGCACAAGGCCATCGACGCGGCCAAGGCCAGCCTGGAACAGCATGTGCGCCAGTTCGACGGCCTGTTGCTCACCGACTCCGGGCGGGAGGTCTACACCCGGATGACCGGCCAACTGGCCACCTACCTGAACAACCAGAATCGCTATCTGAAAGCGCTGGACGACCAGAACGACGCCGAGTTGCTCAAGCTGGCCGGGCAGGACGGCGAGATGGCCCACAGCGGCAATGCCCTGAGCGCCACCGTCAACGAACTCGCCGGGGTGGTCGATGGCAAGGTCACGCGCCTGGCCGCCGCCTCCATGGCCAGCTACCACAACGCCATCGCCATCACCGTGGCGGTGATGGTGGCGGCCCTGGCCGGTACCCTGTTGCTGGCCTGGCGCTTCACCCGCAGCCTCACCGGGCCGCTGGAAAAGGCCCTGGCGGTGGCCGAGCGCATCGCTGCCAACGATCTCAGCCGGACGATCGAGCGTGACGGCAACGACGAACCCGGCCGGCTGCTGGCGGCCATGGCGCGAATGCAGGAAAACCTGCGCGGCACCCTGGAACGGCTGACCCTGTCGTCCACCACCCTCGCGTCCACCTCCGAAGAGCTGTCGACGGTCACCGAGACCGGCCTGCGCGGCATCCAGCGGCAAAACGACGAGCTGGCCCAGGCGGCCACCGCCGTCAATCAGATGACCGCCGCGGTGGAGGAGGTGGCGCGCAATGCCGCGGCCGCCAGCGCTGCCGCCCAGGACTCGCGCACCTCGGCCGATCTCGGCCAGCGCCGGGTCGAGGAAACCCTTGCCACCATTCATGCCCTGCACAGCGCGGTGGCCTCCAGCAGCGGTGAGATCGACGGCCTGGCGGGCCAGGTGCAGCGCATCAGCGGGGTGCTCGACGTGATCCGCGGCATCGCCGAACAGACCAATCTGCTGGCGCTCAACGCCGCCATCGAAGCGGCGCGCGCCGGGGATGCCGGGCGTGGCTTTGCCGTGGTGGCCGACGAGGTGCGCGCCCTGGCGGCCCGTACCCAGCAGTCCACCGGCGAGATCGAAGACATGATCGGTGCCATCCAGGGCGGCGCCGGCAAGGCGGTGGACGCCATGGCCACCAGCAATCAGCAGGCCGGTGCCTGCCTGACGGTGGCCGCCGCCGCCGGCGAGGCGCTGGCCGAGATCGCTCGCCACATCGTGCAGATCAACGAGCGCAACCTGAGCATTTCCGCGGCCACCGAGGAGCAGGCCCAGGTGGCGCGCGAGGTGGATCGCAACCTCACCAGCATCCGCGACCTCTCCACCCAGAACGCCGCCGGGGCCGAGCAGACCGCCGCCGCCAGCACCGACCTGGCGCGCCTGGCCGGCGACCTGAACGGCGCGGTCCGGCAATTCCGCCTCTGACCGCGGGCCTGCCTCAGCGGGCGATGTCTTCCAGCGCCCGGTTGCGGGTGCGCGGGCCGAACAGGCCGATGGTCAGCACCACGATCAGCATGCTGGCGACGATGAAGGCCAGCACGCCCGGGGTACCCAGGCGCTCCAGCAGGGTGCCGATCAGCAGGCTGCTGAACACCGTCGACAGCCGGCTGAAGGAATAGCAGAAACCCACCGCCCGGGCGCGGATGGCGGTGGGGAACAGCTCCGCCTGGTAGGAGTGGAAGGCAAAGGTCAGCCAGGCGTTGCAGAAGGTGATGCCGACGCCACAGAGGATCAGACCGAGGGCGCCCTGCTGCAGGGCGAACAGGCTGCCGAAGCCCACCGTCCCCAGGGCGGAGCCGACGATCTGCCACTTGTTCTCGAAGCGGTTGGCGATGCGCACGAACAGCAGCGGTCCCAGCGGATAGGCGAGGGTGATGACGAAGGCATAGCCCAGGCTGTGGGTCAGGCTCACGCCCTGGCCGGAGAGCAGCGCCGGCAACCAGTTGCCGAAGCCGAAGAAGCCGATGGCCTGGAACAGGTTGAAGACGATCAGCATGATCACCCGCCGCCGATAGGGCGGTTGCCATAGCGCCGCGAAGCGCGCGCTCACGGCGCGTTCTTCGACGATCGCCGCGGGTGGCGGCAGCGGCTGGCCGCTGTCGGCCTGGCAGGCGGCTTCCAGGCGCTCCACGCCCTGTTCGGCTTCGTCCAGCCGGCCCTGCTGCGCCAGCCAGCGCGGCGATTCGGGCAGGCGCTGGCGCAGCCACCAGATGAACAGGGCGAAGACGGCACTGGACAGCACCACCCAGCGCCAGCCGGAAATGCCCAGCGGCGCCTGGGGCACCAGCCACCAGGACAGCAGCGCCACCGCCGGTACCGAAAGGAACTGGAGGGCGAAGGCAAAGGCGAAGGCCGAGGTGCGCATGGCCTTGGGCACCAGCTCCGACAGATAGGCGTCGATGGTCACCAGCTCCAGGCCCAGGCCGATGCCCACCAGGAAGCGCAGGGCGATCAGCCCCAGAGCGGTGGTCTGCAGACCCATGGCCAGGGTCGCCAGGGTGTAGCCGACCAGTGCCCAGGTAAAGATCGCCCGGCGGCCGAAGCGGTCGGCGATGGGGCTGAGCAGGCTGGCGCCGACGAACAGGCCGAGAAAGGTGGCCGCGGCGAAGGCGGCCTGGTCGGAGACCCCGAACACCCCGGCCGCGCCGGTCTGGAAGACGCCATCGCGCAGGAGCCCGGGGCTGATGTAGGCGGTCTGGAACAGGTCGTAGAGTTCGAAGAAGCCGCCGATGGACAGCAGGGCCACCAGGCGCCACAGGCTGCGGGTGGCCGGCAGGCGATCGAGACGCGCCGAGAGGGCGGCGGCCCGCTGGGAGGCGGGCAGGGCAGTGGCCGAAGCCGAAGACGCTGAGGGCATGGGACGCTATCCAGAGAACAGTCGTCCTACAGCTTACGGATCAGTCCTTGCCGAATGTTGCCAAAGATTTCCGTACCGGGTGGGCCGTTTGGCAGCAAATCGCGTTTTCCGGCCCGGTTCTGGCAGTCGCTTGCGTGGATCAGGGGACCAGCGCCAGGGCAGTGCGCAGATCAACCACCAGGACATCCAGATAACCGCCCTGCAGCGCGCCGCGGATGGCATTGACCTTGCGCAGGCCCCCGGCCAGACCCACCACGCGGTCGATCTTCAGCAGTTGCGGCAGGTCCACCGCGACCACGGTCTCTTCACTGTCGTCCAGTACCGGTCGGCCTTGGGCGTCGAAGTACCTCAGGCAGATGTCGCCCACCGCGCCGCGGGCGGCGAGCACTTCCAGCATGGCCTCGCCGTGATAGTTGCCGCTGTTGCGCAGGAGCTGCGACGGCTCCAGCTCGCCGATGCCAACCAGGGCCACGGTGAGCCGGGCGAAGCGTTCGGTGACCTCGCGCACCTCGTCCAGCTGCAGGATGCGCTGACGACTTTCCGACGACTGCTCGATGCTCTGCGAGGGCAGCAGATAGGCCGGGCAACCCAGCAGATTGGCCAGTTGCTGGGTCAGCAGGGTGGCCTCGAAGGCGCCCTTGTTGCCGACCCCGCCAAGCAGCTGCACCACCTCGGTCGCGCCCTGACGACTGCTGCCGCGGTGCATGTGACCGACCATGGCGCGGATGGTGGAGCTCCAGGAGGAGATGCCGATGTGGTCCTTTTCGGTGACGCTGGTTTCCAGGTAGTGGGCGGCGGCCGAGCCGATGGCCTGCTTGATGGCCTCTTCGTCGTCACCGGTGGGCTCCACCACGATCGCCTGGCGGATGCCGTAGCGCTGTTGCAGCTGACGCTCCAGCTCCAGGTGGAAGTTGCGCGGGCGCTGCACCGAGATGCGCACGATGCCTTCCTTGAGCGCTCGGCTCAGGGCACGGCTGACAAAGGATTGCGACAGGTCGAGCTGTTCGGAGATCTGCGACTGCTTGAGCCCTTCTTCGTAGTAGAGGGAGGCGATCTTGGTCAGCAGGCGTTGTTCTTCGAGATTACTCATCCAGATTTCCGGTACCGGCGGCTAGGTTGCACCCAGGGCTGCCGGGCCGGGGCGGCCGTGACAAACCCTCAAAAAGCAGGCACTTGGCTGTTAGAAAGGCGCATTTTCCCGCTATTTTCCCTCAGCCTCCCGCTGGACGCCAAAGCTTTTGCGGCCTGGCGTCCCCGGGGGTCGATCAGGACATGATCAGGCCACCGTCCACATTGATCGCCTGGCCGGTGATGTAGGCGGCGTCCGCCGAGGCGAGGAAGGCCACCAGGCCGGCCACATCGTCCGGGGTGCCGGCGCGCTTCATGGGGATGTTGCCGACCCATTCCTGCATCAGTTCGCCCTGGCCATAGCGCTTTTCCGGGGTGGAAAGGATCTCGCCCCAGACGCGGTCGTTGTAGTCCCACATCTCGCTTTCGATGATGCCGGGGCAGAAGGCGTTGACCGTGATGCCGTGGCGCGCCAGTTCGTGGGCCAGGCTCTGGGTGATGCCGATGACGCCCATCTTGCTCGCCGCATAGTGGGGCGTGTAGATGAAGCCCTGGCGCCCCTGGCCGGAGCTGGTGTTGATCAGGCGTCCGCCACGCCCGGCGGCGACCATGCGCCTGGCCGCCTCGCGGCAGCACAGCCAGACGCCGGTGGTGTTGACCTGCAGGATGCGGTCGAAGTCCTCGCGCGGCATGCGGTCGAAGGCATCGATGGTGATGATCCCGGCGTTCTGCACCGAGACGTCGACCCGGCCGAAGCGCGACTCGGCCTGGGCATAGAGGTCGGCCACCGCCGCCTCGTCGGTGATGTCCACCACCAGCGGCAGCACCTCGGCCCCGGTCTCGGCGGCCAGCCGTGCGGCGGTGTCATGCACCCGCTCGGCGTTGGAGACCAGCACCAGGTTGGCGCCCTCACGCCCGAAGCGCTCGGCGATACCCTCACCGATGCCCCGACAACCGCCGGTGATGACCACGGTTTGACCTGCGAAGCGACGTTCCACGTGAAACCTCCTAGGGCTATAGGCGACGATCTCGCGAGCTAGAGCCAAACTAGGCGAAAAGACCTGAGGAAGCGGAGTTTACGAGCGGTAAATGAGCATTCCGAAGGTCTTTTCAACGCCGTTTGGCCGACGCGCAGCAGATCGTGAAAGGCGTTACCAGCAGACGAAGCCGCCATCGACGATGAGATCCACCCCGGTACAAAAGGATGCGGCCGGGCTGCAGAGGAAGATCGCCGGACCGACCATTTCCTCCACCTCGGCCATGCGGCCCAGCGGGGTGGTCTGCTCGAAGATCTTGACCTGGTCGGCCACCTCGGGACGGGTGTTCATCGGCGTGGCGGTATAGCCGGGGCTGATGCAGTTGACGCGGATGCCGCGCTCGGCCCACTCCATCGCCAGGCTCTTGGTCAGGTGGATGACCCCGGCCTTGGAGGTGTTGTAGTGGGCCTGCAGGAGGCCGCGGTTGACGATGCTGCCGGACATGGAGGCGATGTTGACGATGGCGCCCTTGCCGCGCGGCAGCATGACCCGCGCCTGGGCCTGGCAACTGAGCATCACCCCGGTGAGGTTGATGTCGAGCATGCGCTGCCAGCGCTCCAGTTCCAGCTCCTCGGCCGGCTGGGCGTTGGCGATGCCGGCGCTGTTGACCGCGAGACTCAGGGGGCCGAGTTCGGCCTCGGTACGGGCCACGGCGGCTTCCAGGTCGGCGGCGCTGGTCACCGAGCCTTCCAGGGCCAGGGCGCGGCGGCCGTGGGCCTGGATCCGCGCGACGGTACCGGCGAGGTCGCGGCTGCCGGGCAAGTCGAAGCAGGCCACCTGGGCGCCGGCCTCGGCCAGTCCGACGGCGATGGCCTGGCCGATGCCACTGCCGGCACCGGTAACGAAGGCGGTCTGGCCGCCGAGATCGAAGAGACGCATGGGAAAACTCCTAGTCAGGCGGTCGCCAGTTCCATCACGGCCACCGGAGTGGCCTGTTCACGTTCGAGAATGCCCATCTGCTGGCCACGGCTCATCACCATGACCCGATGCGACAGGCCGAGGACCTCGTCGAGGTCCGAGCTGACCACGATCACCGCCATGCCGGTGGCCGCCAGTTCGGCGATCACCTGGTAGATGGCGGCGCGGGCGCCGACGTCGATGCCGCGGGTGGGCTCGTCGAGGATGAAGACCTTGGGATTGCGCGCCAGCCACTTGGCGATGATCACCTTCTGCTGGTTGCCGCCGGACAGGGCGGCGATGGCCTGCTCCGGCTGGCCCTTGACGCCGAGCCGCGCCACCGCCTTGCGGGCGAAGGCGCGCAGGCCGCCGGGCGAGACCCAGCCGCCACCGGCGAGCAGGTCGGTGTTGCCATAGATGAGGTTTTCCTCGATGGCGTGATCGACCACCACGCCCTGCTGCTTGCGATCCTCGGGCACCAGCACGATGCCGGCATGGATGGCGTCGTAGGGACTGGCGAAGCGACAGGCCTGGCCTTCCAGCACCAGCTCGCCGGTGACCTGCTCGGCCGCGCCGGCGATGGCGCGGACCAGCTCGGTACGCCCCGCGCCGACCACCCCGGCCACGCCAAAGACCTCGCCCGCGCGCACGCTGAAATCGATGTGTTTGAGTGGCATCTCGCGGCAGCTCAGGCCCTTCACCCGCAGCACCTCGCGAGCAGCGGGCGCGGCCATGGCCGGGAAGATGCGCTCCACGCTGCGGCCGACCATCTCTTCCACCAGTTGCCGCACCGGCACCTGGGCGGTGGCGTGCAGGGCGATCTGGCGGCCGTCGCGCAGCACTAGCACCCGGTCGGCGATGCGCGCGATCTCTTCCAGGCGATGGCTGATGTAGATGAAGGAGACGCCCTCGGCCTTGAGTCGCTCGACCTGGGCGAACAGCAACTCGGTCTCTTCGCCGCCCAGGGCCGCGGTAGGTTCGTCGAGGATCAGCAGGCGCGCCTTGAGGGTCAGCGCCTTGGCGATCTCCACCAGTTGCTGGGCGGCCACGCTGAGACCGGCCACGGTGCGCGTGGCGGGTACCTTCAGCCCCAGGCGATCCAGCTGGCGCTGGGCCTCGGTTTCCATGAAGGCGCGATCGATGCGGCCACCGCGCATGGGCAGGCGACCGACGAACATGTTCTCGGCGATGGTCAGTTCCGGCAGCAGGCGGATCTCCTGGTGGATCAGGCCGATGCCGGCGGCCAGGGCGGCGCCGGGGGAGTCCGGGGCATAGTCGCGACCCAGCCAGGTCATGCGCCCGCCCGCTTCGGGCGGCACCAGGCCGGCGATGATCGACGACAGCGTGGACTTGCCGGCGCCGTTCTCGCCGAGCAGGGCCAGGACCTCGCCGGGCTGGATGTCGACGTCCACGCCGCTCAGGACCTCGATGCCGGCGTATTTCTTGCCGATGTTTCTCAGGCTGAGGGCCGCGGGCTGTTCCAGGGGCATGACGGCGGACATGGAGCCTCCGAAGGGGGGAGCTGAAACGGTGCCTCCCTAGGGAGGCACCTTGGGCAGGAGCCAACACGATCTCGCGAGCTAGAGCCAACCAAGGCGAATACAGCTGAGGATGCGGAGTTTACGAGTGGTAAATGAGCAGTCCGAAGTTGTATTCAACGCAGGTTGGCCGACGCGCAGCAGATCGTGGTTACGGGTGGTTCTCGATGAAGGGGGCGACGTTATCCTTGGTGGTCAGGATCGCCTCCTGCAGCTGCTCCTTGGGCACCTGCTTGCCTTCCTTGAGCGCCACCGCCGATTCCAGGGCCATGCGCCCCATCTTGCGGGTCTGCTGGGTCATGGTGGCGGACAGGGTGCCGGCGGCCACGGCCTTGAGGCCGGCCACGTCGCCGTCGAAGCCGACGATGGTCACCGGATGGTCGAGGTTGGCCACCTTGACCGCCTGGGCCGCGCCCAGGGCCATGGCGTCGGCACGGCCGAAGAAGACGCTGATGTTGGGATCGCGCTGGAGCATGTCCTGGGCCACGGCGAAGCCCTTGTCCTGGGCCCACTCGGCGGGCTGCTGGGCGACCACCTTCAGCTCGGGAAACTTGGCCAGGCCTTCGGAAAAGCCCTTGGCGCGATCGTTTTCCGGGGTGGTGCCGATCTGACCCTGGAGGATGGCGACGCGGCCCTTGCCGTTGGTGACCTTGCCGACGTATTCGGCCAGGGTGCGGGCGGCGGCAACGCTGTCGCTGGCGATGAAGGTGTCACCCGGGGCGTCGGGGGCGTTGCGGTCCACCGCCACCACCGGGATGCCGGCGGCCTTGGCCGCCTTGACCGGGACACCGGCGGCGGTGGCGCCGGCCGGGATGTAGATCAGGGCGTCGACCTGGCGGGTGATCAGGTCCTGGATCTGGTTGACCTGGGTCGCCGAATTGCCCTGGGCGTCCACGGTGATCACCTTGATGCCCTTGGCCTTGCCCTCGGCCTCGACGGCCTGCTTGATCTGGTTGAAGAAGTCGGCCTGCAGGTTGGCCACGGCCAGGCCCACGGTGAGTTCCTTGGCCTGGGCATTGAGGGCGCCGGTGCAGGTGATGGCGGCGAACAGGGTACTGAGCAACAGCTTCTTGGGGGTCAGCATGGATGGCACTCCGTTGTTATTGTTGTACTGCGGTGACGAGACGAAGCAGTTCTAAACTAGCGCTGCCCGTTACGGCGGCGCAGGGTGTCCAGGGTGACGGCCAGGGCGATGACGATGCCGATGATCACCTGCTGCACGAAGGGCGAGACCCCCAGCAGATTCAGGCCGTTGCGCAGCACGCCGATGATCAGCACTCCCACCAGGGTGCCACCGACGCTGCCGACGCCGCCGCTGAGGCTGGCGCCGCCGATCACCACCGCGGCGATGGCATCCAGCTCCATGGACAGGCCGGCGCTGGGCTGGGACGAATCCAGCCGCGCCGCCATGGCCACCGCGGCCAGACCCGCCAGGGCGCCGCTCAGGGCATAGATCCAGATGGTGATGGTGCGCACCTTGATGCCCGACAACCGCGCCACCTCGGCGCTACCGCCCATGGCATAGAGGTTGCGGCCACCGGCGCGAAAGCGCAGGAACACCCAGGCCACCAGCAGCATCAGCAGGAACAGCCCGACGGTGACCGAGAGGAAGCCGAAGTGTCGCACCGTGGCCAGGCTGGTGAACCAGTCCGGAAAGCCGACGATCTGGCGACCGTCAGTAAGGATGTTGGCCAGGCCGCGGGCCACCGACATCATGGTCAGGGTGGCGATGAAGGCGGGCAGCCGGGCGCGGGCGATGAGCAGGCCCGAGACCAGGCCGCAGACCAGGCCGCCGAGGATGGCGGCGGGAATCGCCAGACCCAGCGGCCAGCCGATGTCCTGATAGAGCCAGCCCAGCAGCATCATGGAAAAGGCCAGTACCGAGCCCACCGACAGGTCGATGCCGCCGATGACGATGACCAGGGTCATGCCGATGGCCAGGATGCCGAGCACGGTCACCTGGTCGAGGATGTTGAGGGCGTTGCGCACGGAGAAGAAATACTCCGAGGCAAAGGAGAACACGGCGATCAGCAGCGCCAGGCCGATCAGCGGACCGCCGACGTTGCGCGGCAGGCGCAGGGCCAGGCGGGCGAGGGGCTTGGCGGGTGGCGAGGCGGTCGGGGCTTTGGCGTCCACGCACTTCTCCTGAGGTTATTGTTCTTGTGTTCGGCTCGCCTGAATATTTATGCGTGCCTGATTTTTAATTCAGACTCCGCCTGTTCCGGATGGAAGTCAAGCGCCTTTTCATCGCCGCATGCCGAACGCGATGGCCTCGGCAATCCCGCATCCTGCCGCGCATTCTATCCGCTCACCCGGTCGCCGACGGCCCTTCATGGCTATTGACGGCCTTCCGGATTGAGGTCTAAATGATAAATATATTTTCAGTGACGAATAAATATTCATAAGACGCCCACTGAAACCTCGGCAGGCGTCTGCTCCACTGCAGCTTCGGATACCCGAGGGGGTCGCCTGATGAATCCGTTCCAGTACGACGTCGCGCAGATTCGCGAAAAGGCCCGGCTGATCCGCCGGCGCGTCATCCAGCTCAACGCCGCTTCGCCTGCCGGCGGCCACACCGGGGCGGATCTGTCGGAGACCGACATCCTCGCCACCCTCTACTTCCGCCTGCTCGACGTCGCCCCGGAACGCCTCGCCGATCCCCAGCGCGACATCTACATCCAAAGCAAGGGCCACGGCGTCGGCGGCCTCTACTGCTGCCTGGCCGAAGCCGGCTACTTTCCGCCGGAATGGCTCGACACCTACCAGCACTTCGACTCCCACCTGCCGGGCCATCCGGTGCGGCAGAAGACCCCCGGCATCGAACTCAACACCGGCGCCCTTGGCCACGGCCTGCCCGTGGCCACCGGGATCGCCCTGGCCGCGCAACGCGATGGCAGTCCGCGCCGCGTCTATGTGCTGACCGGTGACGGCGAACTGGGCGAGGGCTCCAACTGGGAGTCGGCGCTGACCGCCGCCAAGTACCGGCTGGACAACCTCACGGTGATCGTCGACCACAACCGCCTGCAACTGGCCGGCCCCACCGCCGAGATCCTGCCGCTGGAGCCCCTGGCCGAGAAGTGGCGCGCCTTCGGCTTCCATGTGGTCGAGTGCGACGGCAACGACGTGGCCCAGCTGGTGGAGACCCTGGAAGCCCTGCGCGAACACCGCGGCCAGCCCCAGGTGCTGATCGCCAATACCGTCAAAGGCAAGGGGGTTTCCTTCATCGAAGGCAAACCCGAATGGCACCACCGGGTGCCCAAGGGCGACGAGATCGCCGCTGCTCTGGAGGAGCTCGACCATGGCCACTGATACCCAGACCCCGGGCGAAGCCCATCTCGCCAGCGTCATGGTCGAGGCCTTCATCGCCGCGGTGGACGCCGGCGTCGACCTGGTGCCGGTGGTGAGCGATTCCACCTCCACGGCCAAGATCGGCCCCTTCGTCAAACGCTTCCCGGAGCGCCTGGTCAATGTCGGCATCGCCGAACAGACGCTGGTCGGGGTGGCCGCCGGCCTGGGCCTGGCCGGCAAGGTGGCGGTGACCTGCAACGCCGCGCCCTTCCTGATCTCCCGCGCCAACGAACAGGTCAAGGTGGACGTCTGCTACAACAGGTCCAACGTCAAGATGTTCGGCCTCAACGCCGGGGCCAGCTACGGTCCCCTGGCCAGCACCCACCACAGCCTCGACGACATCGCCGTGATGCGCGGCTTCGGCAACGTGGAAATCTATGCCCCGGCCGATGGCAGCGAATGTCGGCAGATCGTCGAGCATGCCCTGGCCCATGACGGTCCGGTCTATATCCGCCTGGACGGCAAGGCGCTGCCCGATCTGCACGGGCCCGACTATCGCTTCGTCCCCGGTCAGGTCGATGTGCTGCGCCAGGGTCACGACGTCAGCCTGGTGGCCCTGGGTTCGGTGGTCCACGAGGCGGTGGACGCCGCGCGGTTGCTGGCCGAGCAGGGCATCAGCGCCCAGGTGATCAACCTGTCCTCGATCCGGCCGCTGCAGCGCGAGGCCTTGCTGGAAGCCCTCTGCGCCGCTCGCGGTGGGGTGGTCACGGTGGAAGAGCACAACGCCAACGGCGGGGTGGGCAGCCTGGTCGCCGAGGTCATGGCCGAGGCCGCGCTGGGCGTGCCGCTGATCCGCCTGGGCATCGCCGATGGCGAGTATGCTGCCGCCGGTGGCCGGGGGCCGACCCGCGCCAAGCACGGCATCGATGCCGCCGGCATCGTCGCCGCGGTGCAGCGCCTGCGCTGAGCTCTGGCGTAGTGAACCGATAAGAACAAGGAGCCGCCATGGCCGCCGAACCGCTGATCCTCGCCCTCGACGAGGGCACCACCAATGCCAAGGCGATCCTGATGGATCGCGCCGGTCGGGTCGTGGCCCGCGGTTCCCGGCCGCTCACTGTCCAGCATCCGCAAGCTGGCTATGCCGAGCAGGATCCCCTGGCCATCTGGCAGGCCCTGCAGGGCGCCATCGGCGACTGCCTGGCCCAGACGGACGCCCCCCTGGCGGCCATCGCCATCAGCAACCAGCGCGAATCCGCCCTGGCCTGGGAGCGCGGCAGCGGCCAGTTGCTCGGCCCCCTGGTGAGCTGGCAGTGCAAGAGATCCCAGCCGCAGTGCGAAGCCTTGCACGCCGCCGGCCACGGCGAGCTGATCCGCGAGCGCAGCGGCCTGGCGCTGGACCCGATGTTTTCCGCCGGCAAATGGCGCTGGCTGCTCGACCAGATCCCCGACGGCACGGCCCGCGCCGCCGCTGGCGAGATCTGCCTGGGCACCGTGGACAGCTGGCTGCTCTGGCAACTCAGCGGTGGCACGAGCTTTCTCATCGACGCGGCCAACGCCGCCCGTACCCAGTTGCTCGATCTGCGCGGCGGTGACTGGGATCCGCAGCTGCTGAGTCTGTTCGGCATTCCCCGGGCGGCCCTGCCAGAGATCCGTCCTAGTACCGGCTGCTTCGGCGAGACCCGCGCCCAGGGTCCGCTGCCGGCCGGTCTGCCGATCCTGGCGATGATCGGCGATTCCCATGCGGCGCTGTTCGGCCAGGGCGGTTTCGTCCCGGGCAAGGTCAAGGCCACCCTGGGCACCGGCTCCTCATTGATGACGCCCATCGCCGAACCGGTGGTTTCCGCCCATGGCCTGGCCACCACCCTGGCCTGGCGCCTGGGGGATACGCCGACCTTTGCCCTGGAAGGCAACATCGTCCACACCGGCGCCGCCGTGGGCTGGACGGCGCGCCTGCTGGGCGGCGCCGGAGAGCTGGAGGCCCTGGCCGCCGAAGCCGCGGCGCTGCCGGACAACGGCGGCGTCTACTTCGTCCCGGCGCTCGGGGGGCTCGGTGCGCCGCATTGGCGCGCCGAGGCGCGGGGGCTGTTCTGTGGTCTCAGCGAGAATTGCGGCCGGGCGCACCTGATGCGTGCGGCGCTGGAGGCCATCGCCTACCAGATCCGCGATGTCTTCGACGCCATGCAGCAGGACAGCCCGACGGCCTTGGACGAACTCTGGGTGGACGGCGGCGCCACGCGCAACGAATGGCTGCTGCAATTCCAGGCCGACCTGCTGCAGCGCCCGGTGATCTGCAGCCTGTCGCCGGAGGTCTCGGCCCTGGGCGCCGCCCACCTGGCCGGCCACGCCCTGGGCTGGTGGCAGGACGCCGCGGCCCTGGCCGATCTCGAACGGCCCCGTCGCCGCTACGAACCCCGCGCCAACGCCGTGCCGGAACTCTATGCCGGCTGGCGCCAGGCGCTGGCGCGGACGCTGCGGTAGGATTCCGGTATTTTGCTGATCGCGGCCATGGGCCGCTCCTACAGGATGTCCGGCTCCTGTAGGAGCGGTCGCTACGGCGCACCGGCATGGCCGCGATTTGGCGGGATCAGCCCCGTAGCCTTTTCCAATGGGACACCGTGGCGAGGGGCGCCCTCACCCCAACCCTCTCTCCAAGGAAGAGGGGGCTAGCCCGTAGGTTGGGTTGAGACGGCTCCATCGTCGAAGCCCAACAACAGGGATCCGATCCGGGCACCGTTGGGCTTCGCTGCGCTCAACCCAACCTATGGGGCCCCCGTAGCGTGGAAAACGGCGCAGCCTTTTCCACTAGGGCATCGTGACGAAGTGCTGCCCTCACCCCAACCCTCTCCCCGAGGGAGAGGGGGCTGTCCGAGCAGGCGGTTGGCTGCATTCGTCCCGGCGGGAGCGGCGTCGACTAGCGCGGTGCTGCCCGTAAGAGCAGCCCGGGATGGCTCAGGTCGGCAGAGTCATGAAGATCTGCGTCCCCTGACCGGGACGGGAGACCACGCCGATGCGGCCGCCGTGCTGGCGGATGATTTCCTTGCACAGGGCCAGGCCCAGGCCGGCGCCGCCCTTCTGGCTGCCGATCTGCACGAAGGGCTCGAATACCCGACCCTGCTGGGCGTAGGCGATGCCTTCGCCGTTGTCCTGCACCGCCATCAGCAGCTGTTCGTTCTGGCGCATGGCCTGAATGACGATACGGCCGCCGGCCGGGGTATGGCGCAGGGCATTGCTCAGCAGGTTGTCGAACACCCGGGCCAGTTGCTTGGGATCCAGGCTGACCCGTGGCAGCGGCGTGTGCAGCAACTCGACGGCCAGCTCGACATCGCGCTCGCGGGCCTCGTCGGCGTGGCGGGCGCGGGCTTCCTCCAGCAGGTCGCCGATCTCGCTCGGCAGCTTTTCCGGACGCTGCAGACCGCTCTGGTGGCGCGAATAGTCCAGCAGGTCGTTGATCAACTGCACCAGGCGATGGGTCTCCTCGTCCACCGTCTGCAGCAGAAAGGCCTCGCGGGATTCCGGCGCCACCTTGAGGCGTTCGCGCAGCAGACCGAAGGCCATGTGCATGCCGGTGACCGGGGTGCGCAATTCGTGGGAGGCGCGCAGGACGAATTCGTTGCGCACCCGATCGAAGGCGCGCTGCTCGGTGACATCGCGCAGCACCATCAGCGCACCCACGCTGCGGCCGTCGGCGTGGTTGACCGGGGTCAGACTCCAGGCCAGCAGCCGCACCTCATCATCGACGCGGATCTCCAGGTCTTCGGGCGCCGCGTCCAGGGCGCCGCCGGCCAGTACCCGTTGTACGCTGGTCTCGATTTCCGGCCGTTCCAGGGCGGCGATCAGGGATTCGCCCAGGTGATTCTCGTTCCAGCCCAGCTGGCGGCAGGCCACCGGATTGGCGTGCTCGATGTTGCCCTGGGGATCGAGGATCACCAGGCCGTAGTCGATACTGTCGAGCACGGCCTGCAGGCGCCGCTGGCCGGCCACCAGGGCCTCGACATTGGTCTGGCTGAGGCGGTGCAGGGCCTGGGCCATGTTGCCGAAGCGGCGGCTGAGCAGGGTGAACTCGGCGATCTGCGAGGTGGGCAGCTGGACGTCGAAGTTGCCCTGGCTGATGCGCTCGGCGGCCTTGGCCAGGCCGTCGATGGGCCCGGTGAAGCGCCGGGCGATGCCGTTGGCGGTGACCACCCCGGTGACCAGGATGGCCACGCCGATCAGCGCCAGCAGCAGGGCGATGATCACCGCCCGGTCATGGGCCTCGTCCTGCATGCGCTCCAGGGTCACCACATAGCTGCGCTGCAGATCGTAGATGCGCGTGCGCAGCGCGTTGAGGGTTTGCTGGAAGCCGCGATCGGCGCGCAGCTCGCCATAGCCCGCCGGGGGCGCGCGCAGGTAGTCGGAAAAGCGCTGGTAGCGCTGCTTGACGTCTTCCAGGATGGCCAGCTGCTCGGGCTTGCGCATCTGGCCTTCGACCTGTTGCAGGTACTCCTGGAAACGCTTCTGGGCCGCGGCCAGCGACTGGGGGTTGGGTGCCCCGTCGAGCATCTGGAACAGGCTGTTGCTCAGCTCCTGGCGCATGTTCAGCGTCAGGTTGATGAAGTCCAGGTTGCTGCGGGTCTGGACGCTCTGCTCGCGGGCCAGGTGCAGGACGCTGACCAGGCCCACTAGCAGCCCGATGAGGGCCACGGCGATCAGGGCGGAGATGCTGAGAAAGAGGCGGGTGTGCAACTTGATCGGCAGCTTCATAGCCCGTACTGCTTGCGTTTTCGATAGAGCGTGGAGGCGTCGATGCCCAGGGTCTTGGCGGCCTGGTCGAGGGTCTCGCTGGTGGCCATCACCGCGGCGATGTGGGCGCGCTCCAGGGCTTCCAGACTCAGCGCCTCGCCGACCCGCGGTGCGCTGGCGGCGCCGCTGGAGGCCGGGCTGTCACCCATGCCCAGGTGGTTGACGTCCACCAGGTCCTGGCCGCAGATGATGCTCGCCCGCTCGATGACGTTGCGCAGCTCGCGGACGTTGCCCGGCCAGCCATAATTGCGCAGGGCGTCCAGGGCCGCCTCACTGAAGCCATGGGCGGGTCTGTTGTAGTCCTTGACGAAGCGGGCGAGAAAGCGCTCGGCCAGATCGACGATGTCTTCCTTGCGCTCGCGCAGCGGCGGCAGGTTGAGCACGATGACGTTGAGGCGATAGAGCAGGTCTTCACGGAATTCGTTTTCCGCCACCATCTGTTCCAGGTTGCGGTTGGTGGCGGCGAGGATGCGCACGTCGGCGCGACGGGTCACCGGATCGCCGACGCGCTCGTATTCCTTGTCCTGGATGAAGCGCAAGAGCTTGGGCTGCAGGGCCAGGGGGAAGTCGCCGATCTCGTCGAGGAAGAGGGTGCCGCCGTCGGCCTGGCTGACCCGGCCGAGGGTGCTCTCGCTGGCCCCGGTGAAGGCGCCGCGGGTATGGCCGAACATCTCGCTTTCCATCAGATCGGCCGACAGCGACGGGCAGTTGATGGTGACGAAGGTCTTCTTGGCGCGCCGACTCCAGGCGTGGATGGCGCGGGCCAGTTCGCCCTTGCCGGAACCGGACTCGCCGAGGATCAGCACGTTGGCATCGGTGGTGGCGACCTGGCGGGCGGTCTCCAGGATGCTCATCATCGCCGGGCTGCGCGAATCGAGACCGGCGCTGGACTTGCGTACCTCGCCCTCGAGGGCCTCCAGGCGCGCCGAGAGCTGGCGGAACTCCAGCTGCTTGGCCGCCGCCATGCGCAGCTGATCGGGACTGCAGGGCTTCACCAGGTAGTCGGCGGCGCCGGCCTGCATGGCGTCCACCGCGGTGTCGATGGCCGAGTGGGCGGTGACGATCACCACCCGCATCCAGGGCGCCTGGATGCGCATCTGCTGCAGCACGTCCAGACCGTTGTCCGCGCCCAGGCGCAGGTCAAGAAAGCAGAGGTCGTAGACCTGGCGCAGCAGCAGGGCCTCGGCCTGGGCCGCGCTGTTGGCCGTGGCCACGCTGTAGCCGGCGTCTTCCAGGCAGAAACGAAAGGTCCGCAGGATGGCGGCTTCGTCATCCACGAGCAGGATACGACCGCTGGTTTGTTCCATGACGGGAGAACTCCAGGCCGCAGGGGCCGAAACGCGCTAAAGGACAGGGCTGGCAGTTAGTCCATCATACATCGTGCAAGTTGCAATCCGCTGGACCATCGGGCAATCCGGGCAGGGCGTCGCGGGCATCGTGCAGATCGCAACCCGCCGGCGAGAAAGTGGCAAAAAGCGGATTTTTTGGTGGGCAGTGGAGGGTTTCGGGCTCCCTTTCCCCTTCGCGCGGTCGAGCGGACTGGCCCGGTGCCTCCAGATCAGCCCCTGGCCATCATGCAAAACGCAATGGTTCAGGCGTTGCACCTTGCAAGGTGTAAGTGCAGGCGTCTCTGCCTAAAAGCATAAGTTGTTGTTTTAAAAGGCAAAAATAGTTTTCGAAAAGCTGGCACGCAGTCTGCAATCTCCTTGGCAAGCCGGCCTCAGGGCCAACGGATTGCAGGAGATACCCGATGATCAGCCAGACCCTTCGCAAGCACTTGGTAGGTACTGCGCTCTTCGCTTGCTTCGCCAGCGCCGCCGTCGCCGCCCCCCAGGGCCAGGAGGTCAGCCGCGAACAGGCACTCATCGCATCCACCCGCATTGCTGCCCAGGCCATGGTGCCCGCAGCCAAGCCGCTGGCAAGTCAAGGCCGTGGGGAACTCAAAGCCATCCCGGCACAGTCCAACGGTGACCGTTTGGTGAAGCAGACCCGCTGGGTATTCTGAGGTCATGACCATGATGTGGATGCTGCTGATGATCGTGTTGTTCGTTGCAGCGGCGGTCGTACTCGGGATGTTGCTCAGTGCTTTGATGATGGGTCGTGCGCTCAATCAGACGCACAACCTCAACGGTCTGGATCTCGATCTGACCGATGTGGAACCACGGATGGCGAGTCTGGATACCCAGGATTTCGCTAATAAAACCACTGCTCGCTGGACAGGTGCTGTCGTCCGCTGAGTGCACTTGCAATACATAGGAGAAACACCATGCTGAGCTGGGCTATCACTTTCCTGATCATCGCGATCATCGCAGGCGTCCTGGGTTTCGGTGGCATCGCCGGTACCGCCACCAGTATCGCCAAGATCCTGTTCGTGCTGTTCCTGGTGCTGTTCGTGGTGTCGTTCTTCATGGGTCGCCGTCGTCCCTGACGGCTGGTCTGTGAGCAACACAAGCAGCCGGTCGTGATGACCGGCTGCTGAGGCTCTGTCATCGGATTGCAGCTTTAAGCCGATTCAATGGACAACCTCTAAGTCGTCTCCTGATCCGAGACGCAATGGCCACATGGTCGGGACGCTCTGCAGTAGGGGAGGGTTCCAAGAGTACAGGGAGTACTTTCGCACTCGCGGCGGACTGGGCTGGTTACGACCACACCCCTGAATTCGACCGGTTTCGTCTCTAGCGAAACCCGCCGACGTCAGGGGTGTCGTCGTTTTGGGAGCGGAAAAGTCGGACGTTCGGCAGGACTCAACCCTGCCAGAAGGCGTCCCACCAGGAACGCTCGCCGCGAGCGTCTTCCAGAACCACGGTACAGGTGGTGCCGGCCGCCAGCAGCAGGCCCTCGGGCAGCGGGTCCAGGGCGATGCGCACCGGCACCCGCTGGGCCAGGCGTACCCAGTTGAAGGTGGGATTCACATCGGCGGTGAGTTCACGACTCTGGGGGTTGTCCCGGTCATAGATGCCGCGGGCGATGCTTTCCACGTGGCCCTGCAGCGTCTGGCCGCTCATCAGGCGCATCTCCACCGCTGCACCGACCCGCACATGGGGCAGCTTGGTCTCTTCGAAATAGCCATAGACCCAGAACGAATGGGCGTCGATGACGGCCAGCTTGGGCGCGCCCGCGGCGGCATAGTCGCCCTTGAACACCGAGAGGTTGGTGACGTAGCCGTCCACGGGGGCCAGCACCCGGGTGCGCTTGAGGTTGAGGCGCGCCGATTCCAGCTGGGCCTGGGCCTGACGCAGATCGGCCTCGGCGGCCAGGGCCGCGCTGCTGGCGTCCTCGCGGTTCTCGCGAGAGACCACCAGGCTGTCGATGTCGGCGCGGCGGCGGGCGTTCTGCTGACGCATGGCCAGGGTGGCCTTGCGCGCGGCGACCGAGGCCTCGGCCTGATGCACGGCGATCTCGTAGTGTTCCGGATCGATCTGCAGCAGCAGGTCGCCCTTTTTGACCCACTGGTTGTCGCGCACGGCGATCTCGGTGACCAGGCCCGCTACGTCGGGCGCGATGGTGATGACCTCGGCGCGCACTCGGCCGTCGCGGGTCCAGGGATCGTTCATGTAGTGCACCCAGAGCAGCCGACCGAGGATCAGCGCCAGGCAGACCACCAGCAGGGTAAAGAGCACGCCGAAGAGTTTCTTGAGGATCATGGCAGGAGTCCTAGCGATAGACGCACAGCGCCAGGGCGCAGTAGAGGCAGATGAACAGGGCCAGGCGCAGCAGCGCCGGATGCCAGACGACGTGATAGAGACCGACCGCGGCGAGCACCCGGTCCAGCGCCCAGGCGAGCAGGGCGGCGACCAGGAACAGCACCGTCACGGTGGGCAGGTAGAGGCCGTGGAAGGCGATTTCACGTGGCATGGGGGATCTCGAGATAGCGGGCCAGCGGCCCCTGGGGATCGAGCAGGGCGCTGCGGATGAAGTGCAGATCGCTTTGCACCTGGCGCAGCGGCGACTCGTCATAGGGCAGTTCCGGCGGTTCAGTCACGACCGTCACGGCGGCCAGGGCCGCATCCACCGCCGCCAGCGCCCGGCGCAGATTTTCCGCGCCGGGCTTGAGGAAGAGACGCACCAGGGCGCGTCCGAGCACCCGGATGGCCTGGCGCCAGGCGCTGCCCTCGGCATAGCGTGGCGCGTTCGGCAGGCGCGCCTGCAGCTGCCGCAACTCGATCACCGCATGGCCGATCTCCAGCACCGCGAAAGCCCAGCCGATCAGGCGCCGCTGCGCCTCGCCGCGCCCGGCGCTGACGCCATAGGCCTGGTTGAGCAGGTCGCGGGTCTGGCCCTCGAAGGCCGGCGCCAGGTGTGGCAGCGGCGCGCTCACTGCCCGCACCAGCTGCTGGCGTAGGTCCCGTTCCAGCCGGCGCCACAGCCAGGGGCTGTTGGGCGGCAGCAGCACCGCCGAGACCGCCGCGGTGATCACCATCGACAGGACCACGGCGATACCGTTGTTGATGAAGGCGTAGGCGTCGTAGACCGGCGGATTGTCGGGAATCGAGGTGAAGCAGAAGAACACCAGGCAACCCAGGCCATAGCCCATCCAGCCCGGGCGCAGGGAGATCCAGGTGCCGAGCATGAACACTGGCGCCAGGGTCAGCAGCAGCAGCGGCAGGCCGGTGATCCAGGGAAAGACGAAGAAGGTCAGGAAGAAGCCCAGCACCACGCCGCCACTGGCGCCGACGGCCATCTGCAGCGCGGTGCGCTTGGGATCCGGCGAGGCCGAGGCCAGCGCCGAGACGGCCGCGGCGTTGAGCGCCAGCATGCCGCCGCTGGGATAGGCACTGGCGATCCAGAAGGCGCCCAGCACCAGCACCAGAAAGGCGCTGCGGATACCCGTGACCGCCGCGCCCAGGGCATTGGCCTTGGCCACGAAGCGCGGCTTCCACTGCTCGCGACTGTGCCGCGGCGCGGCCAGGGAAGCGTGGGTCTGCAGATAGCCGTGCCATTCGCCGGTGAAGCGAAAGAGCAGCTCCACGGCGGTCTCGAAGTCGCGCCGGTCGGTTTCGCTCAAGGGCGGCAACTCGGCGCGCAGGGCACGAATGCGCGGCCGCAGCCCCTGGTGCAGCTGTTCCAGACGCGCCGCCGCCGCCAGGGCCGCGCGGTCGGTGAGCGCCTGGCCGCGCCATTCCTCGAACAGTTCCAGCAGCGGCGCCCAGAGGCGTTCGAGGGCCGTCAGGGGCAGTTGGGCGTCGCGTTCGCGCAGGCGCATCAGCAGGCGGCTGAGGGCATGCAGGCGGGTGGTCAGGCCCATGAATTCGGCGTTCAGCCGGGCCAGGCGGCCGCTGCGCATGCGCATGTGCGGGTCTTCGAAGGCCGAGGCGCTGCGCAGGCTTTCCAGCCCCACGGCTTCGGCGGCCAGGCGCACGCCCGCGGCTTCCAGGGTGGGCCGGTCGAGCCGACCGCGCAGGACGTCGGCGGCCAGTCCGGCGAAGCCGCCCATGCGCCGATAGAGGGTCGCGCGCATGGCCGCGGCGCTGGTCTGCGGAAAGACCGCCGCGCTCACCGCGCCGCTGCAGAGCACGCCCAGGGTGATGGCCAGCACCCGCATCACCGCCGACATGAAGGCGGTGTCGGCATTGAGCGCGGCAGGGATGCCGATCAGCGCGGCGGTATAGCCGGCCAGCATGCAGGCATAGCTGCGAAAGTCCCGGTAGCGCGCCGAGCCGGCCACGCAGAGGCCGATCCACAGCGCCAGGAAGATCAAGAAGGGCACCCGTTCCTGGGCGAACAGGGCGATCAGCACCAGCATCACCGCCAGTCCCAGCAGGGTCCCCATGACCCGGTAGAAGCTCTTGGCCAGGACCTGGCCGCTCTGCGGCTGCATGACGATGAACACGGTGATCACCGCCGAACTGGGGTGCGGCAATTGCAGGCGCATGGCCAGCCAGAGGGTCAGGCTGGCGGCGAGCAGCATCTTGGCCTGGTAGAGCCAGAGACTGCCGTCGCTGCGCGCCCAGGCGCCGAGGGCCTGGCGCAGCGGCGCGCCGGCGGTGGTGCTGGCACTCACCGGGGGGCTCGCTCGACGGCCACGCGCGCCGGCACCAGGTCGTGGTCGCCCGGGCCGCGTTCGAGGTCCGCGCCGCCGCCGAGGGCGACCAGGGCAGCGGCCTGGGCGGCCAGGCGCAGGGCATGCACCTGGGCGGTGACCCGCTGCTGGGCGAACAACCGGGTCTGGGCATCGAGCACGTGCAGGTAGTCGGTCAGGCCACGGCGAAAGGCCTCGCGGGCGATGTCGTAGGTGCGCTGGGCTTCCTGGCTGGCCTGGTCGGCCAGGGTGGCCTGCCTGGCCGCCGAGTCGGCCTTGATCAGCGCATCGGAGATGTCCTTGAGGGCGTCCACCAGGGTCTGGTTGTAGGCGCTGACGGCCATGTCGTAGGCCGCCGATTCCGCGCCGAGACGACTGCGCAGGGCGCCGCCGTCATAGATCGGCAGGGAGAACGCGGGGCCGATGAAGGAGCCGGTCTTGGCGTGGGTCAGCATCTCGCTGAGGCGGCCCAGGGTTAGGAACTGGCCGACGTTGGCCACCAGGTCGATGTTGGGATAGAAGCTGGCGCGGGCAACGTCCACGCCCTTGGCCGCGGCGGCGATCTGCCAGCGCCGCGCCACCACGTCGGGGCGCTTGCCGACCAGTTCCAGGGGCAGACTGCTGGGCAGGCGTGGCGCCGCGCCCAGGGTCAGGCGCGGCCGCTGCAGGCGGGCGCCGGCACCCGGGCCCTTGCCGGCCAGGGCGGCGAGCTGGTTGCGATCCAGCGCCAGGGTCTCGTCCAGGGCTTCCAGCTGGCGTTCGGTCTCGGGCAGCAGGGCGCGCGCCTGGCTGACCTCGAACTGGGTGCCGAGGCCACCGTCCAGCTGGCGCTGGGCCAGGTCGGCCAGTTGCCGCTGCTGCTCCAGGGTGGCGGCGAGGATGTCGCGCTGGTCATGGTGCAGGGCGAAGCCGATGTAGCTGCGGACGATGTTGCCGGTCAGCTCCAGTTCGGCGGCGCGGACCTCGGCGGCAGCCTGATGGGCCTGGTCCAGGGCCTGGGCACTGGCGTCGCGCTCGCGGCCCCAGAAGTCCAGGGCATAGCTCAGGCCCAGTTCGGCATTGTTGTTCCAGGTGGTGCGATCGGCCAGCTCGCCCGGGCCATAGAAGCCGTCGGTGGGCCAGCTGTAGCGCTTGAAGGCGCCCTTGGCCTCGACCTGCAGGGATTCGCGGGATTCGGCCAGGCCGGCCAGGGACTCGGCGCGGCGCACCCGGGCGGCGGCCGTGGCCAGACGCGGGTTGTCGGCCAGGGCACTGCCGATCCAGGCATCCAGCTGGGGATCGCCATAGGCGCGCCACCACTGGCGCGCGGGCCAGGCGGCCTGGCCGGCGGCGGCCTGGATGGCGGCGTCGGTGGCCAGCGCCTGATCGTCGAGACGCCGCGCCTGGGGCGCGTTGTGACCGGTACCGATACAGCCGGCCAGCAGGGTCGCGAGGGCGACCACCGTGAGCGCAGGCCAGGCTCTGCTAGAGAAAGGCGACACGTGGGGGTCCGTTGGCAACAAGGCCATACCGGCGTCTGGCGTTAGACGGCGCAGCGCGGTAGGCGAGATGAGCTGGAACTGAAGAGGACGCCGGTAGGAGATGCCCGCGAACCGAGCGGTCAGCAGACGTTACCATTAGGCTGCTAACGATTCTATAAAATTCCAGGGTGGCCGATTAGCGCGCGAACCGGCGAATCTTTGTTTCACATACTGAAATAATATGGAGAATGACGCTTTTCCCGACTGTCGAGGCGGCATGGACACCCTGCACAACATGCGCGTTTTCGTCGCCGTGGTGGAGAGCGGCAGCTTCACTGGGGCGGCCCAGACGCTGCAGACCACCACGGCCCACGTCTCCCGTGCGGTGGCCCATCTGGAAACCCATCTGCGCACCCGCCTGCTGCACCGGACCACGAGACGCATCGCCCTGACCGAGGCCGGCCAGCGCTACCTGGCGCGCTGCGAGCAGATCCTCGCCTATGTCGAGGAGGCCGAAGCCGAGGCCGGGCACGCCCAGGCGCGCCCCGAAGGACGGCTGCGGGTGCACAGCATGACCGGCATCGGTCAGCACTATGTGATCCGCGCCATCGCCGGCTATCGCGCCCTGCACCCCGAGGTGCGCTTCGACCTGACCATGGCCAACCGCATTCCCGATCTGCTCGAAGAGGGTTTCGACCTGGCCATCGTGGTGGCGGCCGAGCTACCCGATTCCGGCTTCGTCTCCCAGCAGATCGGCCACACCTACAGCATCCTCTGCGCCTCGCCCGCCTACCTGGCGGAGCATGGTCAGCCACAGACGCCGGCGGAGCTGGCCGACCACGCCTGCCTGAGATTCATCAGTCCGGTGGTGTCCTTCGACCGCTGGCACTTCGAGGGCCCCAACGGCCCTGAGACCTATCGCATCGGCGAGACCCCCTTCCAGGTCAACGTCGGCGACGCCATGACCGAGGCCCTGCGCCAGGGCCTGGGCATCGGCGTGCTGCCGCTCTATTCGGCGGTGGACGGCCTGCGCGACGGCAGCCTGGTGCGGGTGCTGCCGGCCTATCGCCTGCAACGGCTCAATGCCTATGCGCTCTATGCCTCGCGGCAGTACCTGGATGCCAAGATCCGCACCTGGGTGGCCTATCTGCGCGAACAGATTCCCGGGGCGCTGGAAGCGGACGAGGCGTTCGTGCGGGCCGTCAGCGAAGTCGTCGGCCAAGCGCATTGAGATCGACGGGCCCCTTGGACTAAGCTCGGAAGAGACCGGGCCGCGCGCCGGGCCATAGTTAGTAAGCTATTGAAATATCGCCCGGTATTGCGGTCCTGAGGGCGACAGGATGGGTGCTCGACGGCACACTCCGCCATCGTCGAGGTCCATGTCCCGAGTCGGTGCCCACGCCGACGGACCGCCGTGCAGGACGGCCGGATCACGCAGGCGGTCAGGGACCGCCGTTAGCGCCACGGGAGTCCAATGAGCGCCCAAGCAGGACCCACTCTGAGATTCGCCGACCAGCCGCTCAAGGGCATCGCCCTGATCTGCCTCGCGGTCTGGCTGTTCGCCTCCCACGATGCCCTCTCCAAGTACCTGTCCGGCTTCTATCCGGTGGTCATGGTGGTCTGGGCCCGCTACCTCTCCCACACCCTGCTGATGATGGGCATCTTCATCCCGCGCTCGGGACTGGCGGTGATCCGCACCAAGCGACCCGGCCTGCAGGTGCTCAGGGCGCTGTGCCTGATCGGTTGCAGCCTGTTCTTCACCACCGGGCTGCGCTATCTGCCGATGGCCGAGGCCACGGCGGTCAACTTTCTCGCCCCGCTGATGGTGACGGCGCTGTCGGTGCCGCTGCTCAAGGAAACCGTGACCCGCAGCCAGTGGGCGGCGGTGCTGGCCGGCTTCATCGGGGTGCTGATCATCGTGCGGCCGGGCGGCCAGCTGTTCACCCCGGCGGTGCTGCTACCGGTCTGCTCGGCGGTGTGCTTCGGTCTCTACCAGCTGCTGACCCGCCTGCTCAGCGGCATCGACAGCCCCACCACCAGCAACTTCCTCACCGGCATCATCAACACCCTGGTGCTGAGCAGCGTGGTGCCCTTCTTCTGGGAAATCCCGACCCTGACCCACGGCTTCATGCTGGCCCTGCTCGGCCTCTTCGGCATGTCCGGCCACCTGCTGCTGACCCAGGCCTTCCGCTATGCGCCACCGGCGCTGCTGGCGCCCTTCAGCTACGGCCAGATCGTCACCGCCGGCATCATCGGCTATTTCGTCTTCGGTCATGTGCCGGACAGCGGCGCGCTGATCGGCATCCTCATCATCTGCGCCAGCGGCCTGGCGGTGGCCTGGCAGCAGAGCCGCAAGGCGTCCAAGGCCAAGAAGGCCCGGGCGGTGCCGGCGACGCAACCCGAGGCGCTGCCGGAGGTGGTGGCCGATGCCGCCGCGGGCGCTCCGGCTCAGCGCAGTCCGTAATCGGCGATGATGCCGACGAGGATCGCCAGCCCCGCCCAGTGGTTGTGCAAGAAGGCCTTGAAGCACACCAGCGGGTCACGGTTGCGGGTAACGTGGAATTCCCAGGCGAAGCAGCCGGCCGCCACCAGCAGGCCCAGGTAGAAGGGCAGGCCCAGGCCGAAACGGCCGCCGGCTAGCGCCAGGCAGAACAGGGTCAGGCCCTGCAGGGTGGCGATGATCACCCGGTCGGCGTCGCCGAACAGGATGGCGGTGGATTTCACCCCGATCTTGAGATCGTCTTCGCGGTCGGCCATGGCGTAGTAGGTGTCGTAGCCCACCGTCCAGATCACGTTGGCGACGAACAGCAGCCAGGCCGCCGCCGGCAACTCGCCGGTCTCGGCGGTGAAGGCCATGGGCATGCCCCAGGAAAAGGCCGCGCCGAGCACCGCCTGGGGGTAGTAGGTGTATCTCTTCATGAAGGGATAGAGCGCCGCCACGCCCAGGGCGCCAAAGGACAGCCAGACGGTGGTGGCATTGGTGCAGAGCACCAGGCCGAAGCTGAGCAGCACCAGCACGGCAAAGAACAGCAGGGCTTCCTTGGGCGAGATGCGCCCGGTGGCCAGGGGGCGGTTCTTGGTGCGGGCGACGTGGCCGTCGAAATTGCGGTCGGCGAAGTCGTTGATCACGCAGCCGGCCGATCTCATCAGCACCACGCCGAGCACGAAGATCAGCAGATTCTTCAGACTCGGCACGCCCTCGGCGGCGATCCACAGCGCCCAGAGGGTGGGCCAGAGCAGCAGATAGATGCCGATGGGGCGGTCCAGCCGGGTCAGCTGGACGAAGTCGCGGATGCGCTCGCGGCGGGGGCGCGAGGCGATCACCCGGGCGCTGGGCTCGGGGCCGCGGGGCGCGGCGGGACGGCGATCACGGGGACGGGAGGCGTTCTTTTTCATCGGACGGCTGCATGGCGAAGGGCCCGGCGATTATAGGGGCCCTGGGATTTCGCCGCTGCCGTCGTGATGAGTCGACCCGCCCTCGCGCCGCGCGTGCGGCCAGAAGGCCGGCAGGAAGACCTCGCCCACCAGGATCGCCAGGGGACCGCGCCGGAACACCGAGCGCCGGGCCCAGCAGGGCGTGGTGGCCGCTCCTGCGGGCAACCAGGCCAGCGGATAGCGACAGGCTTCCAGTGGTCCGCGGACAAAGGCCGGCGCCTGGAACAACCAGTGGCCGAGGGGGCGCTCGCCCAGCGCCGCCAGGTCGAAATCCGCCGCTTCCAGGGCCTCGCGCGCCGCCACGCTGCGGGCGAAGACCCAGGCCTCGCCAGCACCGCGCAGCCAGACCTCGCGCACCCAGCCAGGGCTGGCCGGCGGCACCTCCAGCGCCTGGCACTCGTCCGGCCGCAGCGCTTGCCAGCCTTCGGCGATCACCTCGACGGCGAAGCGCCCGCCACTGAGGGCGGTCAGGCGTTCGGTGAGGGAGCCGCGGTCGGCATAGAGCCAGCCGCACGGCGCCTCGGCATGATCCGGCTCCGCGCCGGCCGCCGCCTGGGTCCGCCAGCACGGGGCGCCGTCACAGGCCCCAGACATTGCCCAGGGTGCTCAGCAGGGAGGGCTGGGTACCTTGCTTGCCGAGATAGCCCAGGATCACCTGGGCGAACTGGCTGGTCATGCCGCTGTTCATGCCCAGGGCGTTGAAGGTCTTGTCGACGTCCTGGCGGCTGTCGACATTGCCCAGCAGGCTGCCCAGCGGACTCTGCTTGGCGTCCTGACCACCACCGCCGAGCAGACTGCCCAGGCCGCCCAGTTGTGCCAGGCCGCCGGTGGCATTGGCGCCGGCCAGCTGGTCCAGTCCCGGCACGGCCTTGGCCAGCTGGCGGTAGTCGTTGCCCACCAGCTGATTCTTGGCCAGGCCGAGCAGGGCGCCGGTGCCGCCCACCGCCTGTTGCGGGGTGACGTTGAGCTGGCTGGTCAGCGCCTGCAGCAGGCCCTGGGCCTGGGGCGTGGCCGCCGCGGCGGCGGTGGCCTTGGCGTTGTTGTTGCCGTTGGCGCTGTTGTAGGCGTTGACGGCGTCGTTGAGGTTGAAGGCGAACACCGGGCTGGCGGCGAGCACCAGCGGCAGGGCGAGAACGGACAGACGCATGGGCGGACTCCAGCGGATTGCGTGAAAGGTCAGAGGATAACCCGGCGGCGATGACCACAGACTGAACGGCGTCCCTGCAGGGAGCGGACGCTGCGGTTATCATCGCCGTTTTGCCGGGAGAACCGCGATGCTCAACGGGTTGTGGCTGGGCTTCTTCATCGTTGCCGGGATCAGCGCCTTCGGCCAATGGCTGGTCGCCGGCAACGCCGGAGTCTTCGCCGCCATGGTGGAGAGTCTGTTCGCCATGGCCAAGCTGTCGGTGGAGGTCATGGTGCTCCTGTTCGGCACCCTGACCCTCTGGCTCGGCATCCTGCGCATCGCCGAAAAGGCCGGGCTGGTGGACGCCCTGGCGCGGCTGCTCGGGCCGCTGTTCGCTCGGCTGATGCCCGAGGTGCCGCGCGGTCATCCGGCGCTGGGGCTGATCACCCTCAACTTCGCCGCCAACGGCTTGGGTCTGGACAACGCCGCCACGCCCATCGGCCTCAAGGCCATGCGCGCCCTGCAGGAGCTCAATCCCAGCAGCACCACGGCGAGCAATGCGCAGATCCTCTTCCTGGTGCTCAATGCCTCTTCGCTGACGCTGTTGCCGGTGACGGTGTTCATGTACCGCGCCCAGCAGGGCGCCACCGATCCGACCCTGGTGTTCCTGCCGATCCTGCTGGCCCACACCTGCGCCAACCTGGTGGGGCTGTTCTCGGTGGCCTTCATGCAGCGGCTGAAGTTGTGGGATCCGGTGGTGCTGGCCTGGATCGGCGGCGGCGCCCTGGCCTTCGGCGCCTTCGTCGCCTTTCTCTTCACCCTGACCGCCACGGCGCTGGCCGGGTTGTCCTCGCTGCTCGGCAACCTGACCCTGTTCGGCATCATCCTGGCGTTCATGATCCTTGGCGCCCTGCGCAAGGTGCCGGTCTACGAAGCCTTCGTCGAAGGCGCCAAGGAAGGCTTCGACGTCGCCAAGTCGCTGTTGCCCTATCTGGTGGCCATGCTGTGCGCGGTGGGGGTGCTGCGCGCTTCCGGCGCCTTGGAGGCCGTTCTCGAAGGCATCCGCCATGCGGTGACCTTCCTCGGCTGGGACACCCGCTTCGTCGAGGCGCTGCCCACCGCCCTGGTCAAGCCCTTCTCCGGCAGCGCCGCCCGCGCCCTGCTGATCGAGACCATGCAGACCCATGGCGTGGACAGCTTTCCGGCGCTGGTGGCGGCGACCATCCAGGGCAGTACCGAAACCACCTTCTATGTGCTGGCGGTGTACTTCGGCGCGGTGGGCATCCAGCGCGCCCGCCATGCGGTGGGCTGCGCCCTGCTGGCGGAATTCACCGGGGTCACGGCCTCGATCCTGATCTGCTACTGGTTCTTTGGCTGAGGCTTGGGCTCCAGCTCGACCATCCACTCGTCCTGCACCATGCGCCGCTGACGGCGCGTGGTCAGCTGCTGGGTCTGCCAGTCCTCGGCGATCAGCGCGCAGTAGTGGCCGTCGTGCTGGCCCAGGCGAAAGCGCCGGCGCACGCCGATGGGGTCGTGGTCCGAGCCATAGAAGGCCACCGCGCGGATCTCCAGGCCCTCGAACACCCAGCCCTCGGGCGGCCGGTGGTCTTCCAGGGTCAGGCCGTTGTACTCGGCGGCGCGGCGAATCAGGCCCTGGAAGGTGCCGATGTGGGTGAAGTCGCCGGTGTTGAGCGGTCCCTGGTGGGTGGCCTGGCCCAGCACCAGATCGGGATCGACGTCATCCTGGCCGCTCTCGCGGATGTCGGTGACATCCGTGTAGAGCGTCTCGCGATTGGTCTTGAGGATCACCGTGAGCTGGTTGATGAACACCGGCTCGGCGCTCATGTTGGACAGCAGGCAGAGGGCGCCCACGCCCTTGCCGGCGCCGCGGTTGATGATCAGCCGCGGCTGGCGCTGGCGCTTGTAGTTGTTGAGCAGGAGCTGCGCATAGAGCACCCAGACGCCCAGGGTGCAGCACTGGGCAAAGAGCGTGAGAACCTGGGAATTGTCTTTCAACCACTGGAACATGGGAGCACTTCGCTGAACGGAATGACCATCGGAAATACCGTTCGGGTTCCAGGTTCCACCGCTTCGCTGACCAAAGGGCGGCGCTGAGAACATCGCCACAGCTCGAGCGTCCAAGCCTGAGAGGTCATCACGCCAAGGAAAATCGCCATGCTGCGTCTCTCGCTTCTCTGCTGCACCACCCTGCTGAGCACCGCCGTGCTGGCCGAACCCCTGTCCTGCGATCAGCTCAAGGCCGACATCGAGGTCAAGATCCAGTCGGCCGGGGTGACCGCCTATACCCTCGAAGCCGTCCCCAACGCCGAGGTGCGCGATCCCAACATGGTGGTGGGCAGCTGCGCCAACGGGACCTACAAGATCCTCTACCAGCGCAACGACTGAACCCCCGGACCGGGAGACAGACCGTTCATCCGCTGGATGCTTGTACAGTTCCGCTTGGCTTAGTACTGTTTGCGCATACAGTATTTAGCCAAGAGGGTAATGCCATGTCGCCGTTCGCCCGGATTCGCCAAACTCTGTCCCTTGCCCAGCCCGCGCCGCGCTGGATGGAACGCGAGGATTTCCTGCGCATGAGTCGCCAGCTGCGCGAGCAGAAGGGTCGCCCGCTGACGGTCCGCACCAAGGATCGCAGCCAGGACGACTGGCTCAGCGTGCCTGCCTAATAGCCCTTCGCCTGACCGTGCCGGCCGCTCTGCCAGTCGTGGTCAGAAGGGCGAGCAGATGCCGCGCTCGGAGCTCACCAGTTCGCGCGGGCCGTCGTAGAGGGTGATCTGGCCCTGGCCAAAGGTGTTCTCGGCCTCCAGGCGATAGCGCCTGCCGGCCTGGAAGTCCGGATAGTCCAGTTCCAGATAGCACTGGATCTGCAGCGGTTCGCGCCAGCCGAAGCGCGAACCGAAGCCACCGCCGCCATAGAGTTCGTAGCGATAGCTCACCTTGAGGCTGTGGCTGCCGGGGGTGAGCTGGAAGTAGCGGCCATCGTCGAGACGCTTGCCGTCCTGGGCCTCGGCCAGCAGCGAGGCGCCCACCGCGGGTTCGCGCAGCACCAGATCGACCCACGCCTGGTGGGGATCCTTGGGGGGCAGCGGCGTGGTGCAGCCGCCGAGCACGAGCAGCAGGGGGACCAGCAGGCGCAGACGCATGGACGGCGACTCGCGACAGGGAGATCAGCCGAGTCTACACGTCGCCGCAACGACTGGCAGTGCTACGCGCCACTTCCTGGTTGCGCTCGTCATAGAGGCGCGCCCAGGGCCGCCAGCCGGTCTGGCCGGCTTCCAGGCGATAGCGCTCGCCCGCGGCGAAGGCCTTGTAGTTGAGGGTCACCAGGCAGGTGCGCGCCAGCGGATCGGCCACCTGGGCGCCGATGTTGGTGGGCTGCACCTCGAACTGGTAGCGTACCTGCAGATCGTGGCTCCCCGGCCAGACCTGGAAGTAGCGCCTGTCTTCGAGATCCTTGCGGTCGGCGCGCAGGGCTTCCAGCTTGGCCTTGCCGTCGCTGTCCAGATCGATCCAGGCCTGCGCCGGATCCGGCTTGGGCAACGGCCACAGGGAACAGCCACCTAGGAACAGTACAGGCAACAGCAGGCACAGTCTACGCATGACGGCTACAACTCCGGGCAGGGAAGGGCGCGCCACCCAGCCAGGCACCCTGCCTGCGCAACGCACGAGCCGCTGGCTGGCGCTGCTGTCCCTCGTGATCGGACTGAGCGGTTGTACCTCGGTCGGGTACTACGGTCAGATGGTACAGGGCCAATGGGCGCTGATCCGTGATCGCGAGCCCATTGCGACGGTCGTCGCAGATCCCGCGCGACCCGCCGTCCTGCGCAAACGCCTGGCTGCCGCGGCGGCGGCCCGCCGCTTCGCCAGTGCCGAGCTGGCCCTGCCCGACAACGCCAGCTATCGCAGTTTCGTCGAACTCAGGCGGCCCTTCGTGCTGTGGAACGTCTTCGCCACCGCCGAATTCTCCACCCGGCCCACCACCCACTGCTTTCCCATCGCCGGTTGCGTGGCCTATCGCGGCTACTACCAGGAAGCCCGGGCGCGGGCCGAGGCGCAGCGGCTGCAGGCCGAGGGCCAGGACACCTATGTCGGTGGCGTGCCGGCCTATTCGACGCTGGGCTGGTTCAGCGATCCCCTGCTCAGCAGCATGCTGCGCTGGGACGACGATCAGGTGGCGGCGACGATCTTCCACGAGCTGGCGCACCAGCGCTTCTATCTGCCCGGTGATACCGCCTTCAACGAGTCCTATGCCACCTTCGTCGAGGGCGAAGGCCTGCGGCAATGGCGCGCCAGTCGCGGGCTGCCGCCACCGGACGCGGGGCGCGAAGCCCGCTACCAGCAATTCCGCGCCCTGCTGCTGACCACCCGCGCCGACCTGGCCCGGCTCTATGCCCAGCCATTGGCGGCCGAGGCCAAGCGCGCGGCCAAGGCCCGCCGCTTCGCGCAGTTGCGCAGCGATTACCAGCGGCTGCGCGCCACCCCGGCCTGGCGGGACGACCGCCGCTTCGATGGCTGGATGCAGCAGCCGCTGAACAATGCGCGGCTGGTGCCCTATGGCCTGTACGAACAGTGGGTGCCGGCCTTTGCCGCCCTCTATCGGCAGCACCCGGGCAACTGGCCGGCCTTCTTTAATCGGGTCCGGCTGCTGGGCGAGCGCCCGGCGGCCGAGCGCGAGCAGGCGCTCAGGGCGCTGCTCGGGCCGGAGACAGGCCCCCAGTCCTAGCGCGGTGCCCGCCAGTTGGACCAGGCGGCGACCAGACCCAGAGCAGCCGCCAGAGCCAGTCCCAGCCGCGGGGCCAGGCTGCCATCCAGATGCAGCAGCAGCGCCAGGGCCGCGGCGCCCAGGGCCATGCCGGTCTGCCGCGCCGTGGCCTGGACACCGCCGGTGGCGCCATTGCGACCGGCCGGGGCGGCGGTCAGCATGATCCTGTTGTTGGGCACCTGGAAGAAGCCGAAGCCGATGCCGCCCACGATCAGGCAGGGAATCAGCAGGGCGGTCGAGCGCTCCAGCGGCATGATCGCCGCCGCGGCCAGCCCCAGGGCGATGCCCAGGCCGCCGAGCATGCACAGGCGCTGCGGCGGGTGGCGGTCGGCCAGGTGCCCGGCCACCTGCGTCGAGACGGCCACGGTGAGCGGCCAGGCCAGCATCAGCAGGGCCACCTGCAACGGCACCAGTCCAAGCTGGTGCTGCAGATAGAAGGGCAGGGCGAGAAAGCAGAGCATCTGCGCGGCAAAGGAGCAGACCGAGGCCAGCACCGAGTGGCGCATGGCCGGCAGCCCCAGCAGATCGACCGGCAACAGCGGCGCCGGCAGACCGCGCTCGCGGCGCACCAGCAGCACTAGGCTGGCGGCGGCCAGCAGCAGCAGGCCCACGCCCTGCGCCGGCGCGGCGCCGAGGCGCTCCAGACCGCCGATGCCGGCGCAGAACAGCAGGGCGTTGAGCAGCACGCTGAGGGGATCGAGGCGGCGCTGCGCACGGGGGCTGTCGGGCAGGTTGTGCACCAGCAGCGCGATCAGCACCGCCACCGGCACATTGACGGCGAACAGCCAGGGCCAGCCACCCAGGGCCAGGATGGCGGCGCCCAGGCTGGGTGCAGCGGCCGACCCCAGAGCCACGCAGAGGGCATTGATGGCGATGCCACGCCCGAGGCGATCGCGCGGATAGGAGAGGCGGACGATACCGGCGCTGACGCACATGATGGCGGCGGCGCCCACCCCCTGCAGCGCCCGCGCAGCCACCAGGCTGGCGAGATCCGGCGCCAGGGCGCAGCCCAGGGAGGCCAGGCCGAAGATCCCGACCCCGGCGGCGAAGACCGGCCGCAGACCGTGACGCTCGGCCACCGCGGCCAGGGGAAACAGCAGGGCCACCAGACTCAGCTGATAGGCGCTGACGATCCAGACCGCCGCCGCCGCCGAGACGTCCAGGGCCTCGGCGATGCTGGGCAGCGCCAGGTTGGCGATGCCGCTGTCCAGCACCGTCATGCTGATGGCCAGCAGCAGGGCGGCCACGGCGCGATAGCGGCGGGGCAGGGGCAGGCCGTCGGTGACGGCGGTGGCGGTGCTCAATCCTCGACCTTCACGTGCTGGTCGCTCTCGCCGAGCTTCCAGTAGCCGGCCGCCTTGACCCAGTCTCGTGGCAGTCCCTTGGCCAACAGCGCCTGGCGCGCGGCGCGGGCTTGCGTGGCCTCGCCGGCGATCCAGGCGTAGCCTTCGCCTGCCGGCAGCTCCAGCTGTTCCAGGGCCTGCACCAGGGCCTCGGCCGCGGTCTCGCGATAGACCCAGCGGATCTCGGCGGCCGCAGCCGTCGGCAGGGCGATCTCCAGGCCCGGACGGGCCACTTCGGCAACGACTACTACCCGGACGCCGGCTGCCAGCTGCTCCAGGCGGCGAGCGATGGCGGGCAGGGCGGTCTCGTCGCCGGCCAGCAGGTACCAGTCGAAATCCTCGGGCGGCACCAGAGCGCCCTTGGGTCCACCGATGATCAGCTCGGCACCCGGCTGCGCCTGGCGCGCCCAGGTGGTCAGCACCCCGGCTTCATGCAGGTAGAAGTCGATGGCCAGTTCGCCACGGGCGGCATCGTAGAGGCGCGGCGTGTAGTGACGGCCCGCCAGCTGTTCGGGGCTGGCGGCGCGAATCGGCGTGGTGTCGGCGGGGACGAAGAGCTTCACGTGCTCGTCGAAGGCCGCGCTCTGGAAATCGGCCAGATCGCTGCCGCCAAAGGTCAGGCGCAGCAGGTCGCCACCGAGTTCTTCGCGGCGGACGACGGTTGCCCAGCGACGCTTGAGGTCGAAGCGCACGCGCTGGAAAAGGTGAGGGGCACTGGCATCGCCCTCGCGGTTGTGAAAAGATGTCGCCATTGCGGAGGTACCATTCATTGAGGTTCCTCACTATATTCGAGGTAAGCAGCTTTCATGTCAACCGCCGCCGCCATTGCCGAAGCCCTGATGGATCTGAAACGGCAGATGCGCCAACAACTGGATGAGACCCTCAAGGCCTCCGGACTTTCCTTTGCCCGCTACAAGGTGCTCAAGGTGCTGGAACGCCTGGGCCCCTGCCGTCCGGGCGAGGTCGCCGAACAGCTGCGCCATGCGCCGCGCACCTTGACCGATGCCTTCGATGCCCTGGAACGCGACGGCCTGGTCCGGCGCGAGCCCCATCCCCAGGATCGCCGGGCGCTGCTGGTCCATCTCACGGGTCAGGGCCGCCAGGCGCTGGACCAGGCCCAGGTGCCGCGCACCCAGGCCCTGGAAGCGGTCTTCGCGCCGCTGGACGCCACCGAGCAGGCGCAGTTGCTGGCCTATCTGGAGCGGGTGCGGATCCGCAATTGAGCGGCGGGCGAACTCCGCAGCGGTCGTCGCGCTCGAAAGAAGGACCCTACCGAGGAGAGCCCTTCATGAGCGACCAGCGTTCCGATGCCCATCTGGGCAAGACCCCACCCAACGAACCCGCGCTCGACGAAGCCGGACGGCCGGTGGACGTGGTGAAAAAGGACATGGAACAGCCGGCATCGACGCCGACCGATGGCATCGACAAGGTCATCACGCCCACCGATATCAAGACCAAGGAGCAGGAAGCCGAGGAGATCAGGCGCAAGACCGCCGAGGTCGAGCGCAAGCTGGAACGCTGATGCTCCACGTGGAACCTCGGGCCAGCCGGGGCTGCCACGCGCCAGCGGCCCTGGCCGGTCATAGTTCGTACCAGGGCCCGTCATAGCGATTTTGAACGGGTCAAAAGCAGGTGGGCGCTTTAGCCTGGACGAGGATCATCTCCCTTCAGCGTCAGGAGCCCTCTTGGACCAGATCACCTTCATCGAGCAACTCGCCCGCGAGGGCTTCCAGCCGCCGGTACTGGTCGAGCGCGAGGCCCTCGGCCGCCTGGACTCCCATGCTCATCCCTTCGAAGCCAAGGCGCTGGTCGTCCAGGGCGACTTGCACATCCGCACGGTCACGGGCGAGCGCCACTATGGCGTTGGCGAGGTCTTCCACCTGGCCGCCCACGAGCCGCATTCGGAGCGCTTCGGTGCCGAGGGCGTGCGCTATCTGGCAGGTCGGCGCCCGGCCTAGCCTTCGCTGTCGTTCTTCTCGATGTCCTTGCGCTGGCGATTGAGGATCATGCAGCCATAGATGCCGCCGCCCAGCAGCAACACGGCGAGGATGGAAAAAAGGGTCATGAAGAGGGAGTCGTTCATCGTGCTCTCCGAAAGCGAGGTCGGAGCAGTCTAGCGATTCGGCCTGTCGCTGCGAACGGCCTTTATGACGCGGTGTTGCCGATGCCAGGCGGCACCGGCAGGCACCTCAGAACCTTAGCCTTCGAGCGTGGCGTTCAGGTTGATCTTGGCGCCCTTGAGCACCTTGGACACCGGGCAGCCTTCCTTCGCCTGGTTGGCGATGGTGGTGAACTGCTCCTGGGTGGCACCGGGGATCTTGGCCTTCATGGTCAGATCGATGGTGGTGATCTCGAAGCCGTCGCCGACCTTGTCCAGGGTCACGTCGGCCTTGGTCTCGATGCGCTCGGGGGTCAGACCGTTCTGGCCCAGCAGCATGGAAAAGGCCATGGAGAAGCAACCGGCATGGGCCGCGCCGATCAGTTCCTCGGGATTGGTACCCGGGGTGTCTTCGAAACGGGTGTTGAAGCCGTAGGCATTGTCCTTGAGCGCGCCGCTCTCGGTGGAGATATGGCCCTTGCCATCCTTCAGACCGCCTTGCCAGACCGCGGAAGCATATTTCTTCATGGAGCGTCTCCGGTTGTGGATGAGAATTCATCTAGAACCACACGGCAGCCGGTAAGTTCGTTGCAGTCGATCCGGGACCCGCGTGGTCAACCTTTTTCGACCATCCCTGGAGGCCCCCATGAACTATCGCAATCTAGGCCGCACCGGTCTGAAGATCTCGCCCCTCTGCCTCGGCTGCATGACCTATGGCGTCCCGGAGCGCGGCAATCACCCCTGGACCCTGCCGGAAGACCAGAGCCAGCCGCTGCTGAAGAAGGCGCTGGATCTCGGGATCAACTTCTTCGACACCGCCAACAGCTACTCCGACGGCACCAGCGAAGAGATCGTCGGCCGCTTTCTCAAGGCCAACGCCGTGCGCGAGGAGATCGTGCTGGCGACCAAGGTGTACTTCCCGCTGCGCGACAAGCCCAATGTCGGCGGCCTGTCGCGCAAGGCCATCTTCGCCGCCATCGACGCCAGCCTGCAGCGGCTAGGCACCGACTATGTCGACCTCTACCAGATCCACCGCTGGGACTATCACACCCCCATCGAGGAGACCCTCGAAGCCCTGCATGACGTGGTCAAGGCGGGCAAGGCGCTGCACATCGGTGCGAGCAGCATGTATGCCTGGCAATTCGCCAAGGCGCTGCACACGGCGGAACGCCATGGCTGGACAAAATTCGCCACCATGCAGAACCACCTCAATCTGCTCAATCGCGAAGAGGAGCGGGAGATGCTGCCGCTGTGCCGCGACGCCGGCATCGGCGTGATCCCCTGGAGTCCGCTGGCCCGCGGCCGCCTGACCCGCGACTGGGACGCCAGCACCGCGCGCACCGAAAGCGATGCCTTCGGCAAGACGCTCTATACCGCCAGTGAGGAATCCGATCGGCAGATCGTCGCCGCCGTGGCGCGCATCGCCGAAGCCCGTGGCGTCCCTCGTGCCCAGGTGGCCCTGGCCTGGCTGCTGCAGAAGCCAGGGATCGACGCACCCATCGTCGGGGCGTCCAAGCCGCAGCATCTGGAGGATGCGGTGGCGGCGCTGGAGCTGCGCCTGAGCGAAGAAGAGATCGGTGCCCTGGAAGCGCCCTATGTGCCGCATCCGGTGGTGGGGTTCAGCTGAGGCGGGGGCTTGCCCTCACCCCGGCCCTCTCCCAGAGGGAGAGGGGGAAGACCGGGATGGCGCGGAGAATGAGTTCCGGCGCTCAAGCTGTCACGAAGCTTGATCTCTGGGCTCTAGCTCCCCTCTCCCTCGGGGAGAGGGGCCGGGGGTGAGGGCCCCTTCACCCCGACCTCGACTTTTCAGACTGCCACTGCCCACGCGCGAGAAGTCGCTAGCTCCCCTCTCCCTGACGGACAGGGGCCTGGGGTGAGGGCGACCGGATTCAGGCGAACTGCTCGGCGATCTGGCGTTCGGCGCTGGCCAGGGCCGCGCTCTTGGCTTCGTCGCCATAGGCCAGGCCTTCGGCATACACGGTCTGAACATCGGTGATGCCGAGAAAGCTCAAAACCAGCTTCAGATAGTCCGCATGGGCCAGTCCAGTCGGCTTGCCGGCATGGATGCCGCCCGCGGTAGCGACGATGATCGCCTTCTTGCCTTCACAGAGACCCACCGGACCGGCTTCGCTGTAGCGGAAGGTGGTGCCGGCCACAGTGATGCGGTCGATCCAGGCCTTGAGCTGGGTCGGGATGGTGAAGTTGTACATGGGCGCGCCCAGTACCAGGACATCGGCGGCGAGGAATTCCTGCAGGGCGCGGGCGTTGCGCTCGGCTTCGTCGCGCTGTTCGGCGCTGCGCTGCTCGGCCGGGGTAGCGCCGGCGGTCAGGCTGGCGGCGGAGAAGTCGCCCAGGGCATCGTGGGCGAGGTCATGGTAGCTGACCTCCAGTCCGGGCGTAGCGGCCTCGAGGGCGGCGACTACCTTGGCGGTCAGGGCACGGGAGGCGGAATGATCACCGAGGATGCTGGAATCGATGTGCAAGAGTTTCATGTGCGGTAGTCCTGTAGGGTTCGACGCGATGAGCCCAGACTACCGATAAGACGATCGGCTGATTAGTCGCCTAGAATGCGATGCTTCGTCCCATGGATAGGACAATCGTCCATGCAAGACCTCAATGATCTCGCCTACTTCGCCAAGGTGGTGGAAGCCGGGGGCTTCGCCGCCGCCGGGCGGCTGCTGGGCATTCCCAAGTCGCGGCTGTCCCGACGGATCGCCGAGCTGGAGACGCGCCTGGGCGCGCGGCTGCTGCAACGCACCACCCGTACCCTGACCCTGACCACCCTCGGCGAGCGCTACCTGGTGCACTGCCAGGCGCTGCTGCGCGAGGCGGAGAGCGCCGCCGAGACGGCGGCCAGCCTGTCCAGCGAACCGCGCGGCCCGCTGCGCGTGTCCTGCCCGGTGGCCCTGGCGCAGCAGTACCTGCCGGAGGTGGTGACGCAGTTCCTCGCGCGTTATCCCCAGGTGCAGCTGGACATGCTGCTGGTCAATCGGCGGGTGGACATCATCAACGAAGGGGTGGACGTCGCCCTGCGCGTGCGGGACCTCGCCGACGAGGAGCCGGGGCTGGTGGTGCGGCGGTTGCGTCAGGCCGCGGTGGTGCTGGTGGCGACTCCCGAATTGCTCGCCGGCCGGTCCCTGGATACACCGGAAGCCCTGCTGGGCCTGCCGCTGCTCGGCGCGCTCGAAGTGGATCGCAAGGTGCATCTGCGTCTGGTGGGCCCCCAGGGCGAACGGCGCGAACTGGTCCTGGAGGCCCGGTTGGGCATCGACGACTTCGGTGTCCGCAAGACCGCCGCCCTGGCCGGTCTCGGCTACACGGTGCTGCCGCTGATCTACTGCCAGGCCGAGCTGGCCGCAGGCCGCCTGCAGCGCCTGTTGCCGGACTGGTCCATCCCCGGCGGCCATCTGCAGGCCGCCTACGCCCACCGTCGCGGCCAACTGCCGGCCGTGCGAGCCTGGCTGGAGCATCTGGAGGCCAGTCTCCAGACGCACGACGGGGCGCCGGTCTAGCATAGGACTGTCCAGTCCTTATTCGGTCTGTATTTGGTTCTCTGATGTGCCACTGGTAGTCTGATGGGCAATCTATTACTGCCTGGGTCATCTCCGTCGGGAAACCCGGGCATTCGGCCCAGGAGGACATCCGATGAAAACCGAAACCATCAGCTACTTGAAGCGCCATGCGGCCAATCTGGATCTCGACGAGCCCATGATCGTTACTCAGAACGGGGTACCGGCCTATGTCGTCGAGTCCTATGCGGAGCGCCAGCGCCGCGACGAGGCCATTGCCCTGGTCAAGTTGCTGGCCATGAGCTCGCGTGAGGATGA
This sequence comes from Pseudomonas oryzihabitans NBRC 102199, assembly GCF_000730625.1. Taxonomy (GTDB): domain Bacteria; phylum Pseudomonadota; class Gammaproteobacteria; order Pseudomonadales; family Pseudomonadaceae; genus Chryseomonas; species Chryseomonas oryzihabitans. The sequence continues at coordinate 426,259 of NZ_BBIT01000005.1, forward strand.
CGAGGGACAGCATCAAACCGCTGCGCAGATCAAGGATCGCCTGGCTGGGCGTTTCTCAGGAGCGTGAATGAACGTGACGCTACGGTTTACCGAGTGCGCCACCCTGAGTTTGGAAGATCAGATCCATCATCTGGCCGATCACACCAGCCAGCAGAATGCGCTCGCCAGGGTTATCGGGTTGATCGAAGCCGTCGAGAGCCAGCTGCCAGCAGCGCCCCTGGCTTTTCCCGTCAGCCGCCAGGCCAGTGAATTGGGCGTACTGCATTACCGTGAATTCAATCATGACGGTTTCCGGGTCTTCTACGAGATCAAGGCTACGGAACAGGCGGTGGTCGTGCTGCTGGTACTCAGGCAGAAGCAGAGCGTGGAAAAGGCGCTGATCCGCTACTGCCTGTTGCGCTAGACCACCGTCGCCCAGGCCGAGGCGAGCAGCAGCGCCGCCATCCCCAGGTTGAAGCCGCGCCAGGCGCGGGTCGATTTCAAACCATGCGCCGCGACCCGGCCGAGCAGGGCCCAGAGGCCCAGGCAGGGTACGGACACCAGCAGGAACACCAGGGCCAGCACCAGCACCTGGTGCCAGAGATCGGCACCGGGTTCGGCATAGACGGTCACCACCGCCAGCGCCATGCTCCAGCTCTTGGGGTTGAGCACCTGCAATCCGGCGGTGCCGCCGAAACCCAGGCGGGCACTGTCGTCCGCCACCGCGGGCGCCCCGGCGCGGGCCAGTTGCCAGGCCAGCCAGCTCAGCCAGAGCACCCCGGCCCAGGCCAGGGCGCGCTGCCAGTCGGGGTGTTGCGCCAGGGTCTGGCCGAGTCCGAAACCCACCACCAGCACCAGGGCCACCGCGCCCAGGCTGCCGCCCAGCACCAGCGGCAGGCTGGCCCGGGCGCCATGGCGCGCGCTGTGGCCGAGGATGAGCACATTGGTCGGCCCCGGGGTGATGGAGGCGACCAGGGCGAACAGCAGAAAGGGCAGCAGGGACATGGAAGACTCCCGAGAGGACTGAGCCACCAGGGTCGCAAGCCTTGCCGCTAGCGGTCTGGAAGATTCGAGCAGCGCGCGCGATAGGCCGCCGGGGTCAGGCCATAGGCGCGGCGGAACCAGCGCCCCAGGTGACTCTGATCGGCGAAGCCCAGGGCGGCCGCGGTCTCCGCCGGCGACAGACCATCGGCCAGCAGGCGGCGTGCCCGCGCCAGCCGCAGCTGCACCAGATAGGCATGGGGCGCCAGGCCGAAGGCGGCCTTGAAGGCGCGAGTCAGGCGGAATCTGTCCACCCCGGCGGCCCGGGCCAGTTCTTCCAGGCCGATATCTTCGTGGTGATGGGCATGCAGGAAGTCCCGCGCGCGCAGGGCCACCTGGGGCAGCCGCGGATCGCCGGCCTGGGGCGCGCGCCATTGCAGTTGCGGCAGGAGGCGCAGCAGCAGGGCATCCAGCGCGCTCTGGCGGACGATGCGCAATTCCGGACGACTCAGGACCTCATGGGCCCAAGCCACGGCGCGATGCAGCTCGGCCTGTTCCACCAGGGTTCGGGCGAAGCCGGGTTCGCCCAGGGGCCGGCCGTCGCCATGCAAGCCCTGCAGCTCGCGCGCCAGCCACTGGGGATCGAGATAGAGCATGGAATAGGTGAAGCCCTCGGCCTCCGGCGCCTGGCCATCGTGCAGTTCGCCGGGCTCGAGCAGAAAGACCTGGCCGGGGGTGCTCAGGTGGCGCTGGCCGCGACAGTGGAATTGCTGCAGGCCCTGCTCGGTGTAGCCCACCAGATAGGCGTCGTGCCAGTGCGGGTCATAGGCATGGCCCTCGAAATGGGCGCGCAGGGTCTCGATGCCGGTCTCGGCGTCCTGCTGCAGCTGGATCCAGTGATCGTCGGCCATGGCGAGAGAAGGGGGCTTTCGGGCCTTTCAGTCTAGTTACTGACCTGATGTCGGTCTGGAAGATTCGTGCAGCCCTAGCGTCCCAACCGCGCGGGCAGCTCCCGTGCCAGGTGGCGGATCAGTTCCGACAATCGGCGCGGCACGTGGCGCTGCTGGCGGTGCACCGCATAGATGGCCGCCGCCGATGCCTCGTGATCGGTCAGCAGCGGCACCAGGGCGCCGCTGGCGATCAGCTCGGCCACGTCCCATTCCGATCTCAGGATCAGCCCGTGGCCCTCCAGCGCCAGACGCACCACCACCTCGCCATCGTTGCTGCTCAGGCTGCCGCGGACCTTCTGGGCGAAATGCTGGCCGCCCTTGGTGAAGCGCCAGACGGCGTAGTCGCCGGCGTCCTGGCGCAGCACCAGGCAGTTGTGGTGCGCCAGGTCGGCCACGCTTTCCGGCACGCCGGCCCGGGCCAGGTAGCTGGGGGCGGCGCAGAGCAGGCGGCGGTTGTCCAGCAGGCGATGGGCGATGACCCGGGCGTCCGGCGGCTCGCCGACGCGGATGTCCAGGTCGAAGGGGCCGTCCAGCAGATTCACCGGATGACTGGAAAGGTGCAGGTTGAGCTCCAGCTCGGGATGACGGCGGGCGAAGTCCGACAGCAACGGCGCCAAGTGGCGGCGGCCGAAGCCAAAGGTGGCGTTGAGATTGAGCGTGCCACTCAGGGGCGCATCGGGTCGGCCAACCGCGGCCTCGAGATCCTCCAGCTGAGTCAGCAGCGGACGGGCGCCTTCCAGATAGCGCAGGCCTTCCGGGGTCAGGTCCAGGCGTCGCGTGGTGCGGCGGATCAGCTGCACGCCCAGCCGGCGCTCCAGGGCGGTGAGTCTCTTGCTGACGGCCGCCAGCGACAGGCCCAGTTCCCGGGCGGCGGCGGTCAGGCTGGGGTGGCCAGCCAGGCGGACAAAGAAGGCGAGGTCATCGGCGGACAAGATTCTTGATCCCAGGTTAAGAATGGCTTTCCCTGTGGCGGGATTGTACGCCCCTGGCGCAGGACTACACTGGGTCCATCTCACCCAGACTGCCGGAGAACGTCCATGCAAGCGTCCAAGCCCCACAAGATCGCGGTCATCGCCGGAGACGGCATCGGCAAGGAAGTCATGCCCGAAGGCATCCGCGTGCTGGACGCCGCCGCCCGCCGCTTCGGACTCTCGCTGCAGTGGGACCACTTCGACTTCGCCAGCGCCGAGTACTACCAGGCCCATGGCAAGATGCTGCCGGACGACTGGTTCGAGACCCTCAAGGACTACGACGCCCTCTATTTCGGCGCCGTCGGTTGGCCGGACGTGGTACCCGACCACATTTCCCTCTGGGGCTCGCTGCTGCAATTTCGCCGCCGCTTCGACCAGTACGTCAACCTGCGGCCCTGCCGGCTGATGCCCGGGGTCAAGGCGCCCCTGGCCAATCGTCAGCCGGGCGACATCGACTTCTATGTGGTGCGCGAGAACACCGAAGGGGAGTATTCCAGCGTCGGCGGCATCATGTTCGAGGGCACCGAACGCGAGGTGGTGATCCAGGAAACGGTGATGACCCGTCACGGCACCGACCGCATCCTCAAGTTCGCCTTCGACCTGGCCCAGCAGCGGCCGCGCCAGAAGCTGACCTCTGCCACCAAATCCAACGGCATCGCCATCACCATGCCCTGGTGGGACAAGCGCGTGGAAGAGATGGGCAAGGCCTATCCGGACGTGGCGGTGGACAAGTTCCACATCGACATCCTCACCGCCAACTTCGTCCTGCACCCGGACTGGTTCGACGTGGTGGTGGCCAGCAACCTGTTCGGCGACATCCTCTCCGACCTGGGCCCGGCCTGTACCGGCACCATCGGCATCGCGCCCTCGGCCAACATCAATCCGGAACGCACCTTCCCCAGCCTGTTCGAGCCGGTACACGGCTCGGCGCCGGACATCGCCGGGCGGGGCATCGCCAATCCCATCGGCCAGATCTGGTGCGGCGCCATGATGCTGGAGCACCTCGGCCATGCCGACGCCGGCGCTGCCGTGGTGGCGGCCATCGAGGCGGTGCTGCGCCAGGGGCCCGAGCAGGCACCCCTGACCCGCGACCTCGGCGGTCAGGGCACCACCGAAAGCCTGGGGCAGGCCATCGCCGCGGCCCTGGCCTGAAATGGACGGCCTCTTCGCGGGATTCGAACAGCGGCAGCTGAGCGTCAACGGCGTCGAGCTCAATTGCCGCGTCGGCGGTCAGGGCCCGGCGCTGCTGCTGCTCCACGGTCATCCGCAGACACTTGTCATGTGGCACAAGGTAGCGCCGCGTCTGGCCGAGCGCTTCACCCTGGTGGCCGCCGATCTGCGCGGCTATGGCGACAGCGCCAAGCCGGAGGCGGGTGCCGAGGCGTACAGCAAGCGTACCCTGGCGCGGGACAACGTCGAGCTGATGCGCCGGCTGGGCCATGAGCGCTTCGCCGTGCTGGCCCACGACCGCGGCGCCCGGGTCGCCCATCGCCTGGCGCTGGATCATCCCGCGGCGGTGGAGCGGCTGCTGCTGCTGGATATCGCGCCGACCCTGGCCATGTATCGGCAGACCGATGAGGCCTTCGCCCGCGCCTACTGGCACTGGTTCTTTCTGATCCGCCCGGCGCCGCTGCCGGAGCGGTTGATCGAAGCCGATCCGGAAGGCTATCTCAAGGGCGTGATGGGTACCCGCAGCGCTGGCCTGGCGCCCTTTCCGCCGGAGGTGCTGGCCGAATACCTGCGCTGCCTGAGCCTGCCCGGCACTGCCCGTGGTATCTGCGAGGACTATCGCGCCAGCGCCGGGATCGACCTGGCGCATGACCAGGCCGATCTGGATGCCGGGCGCCGGCTGGAATTGCCGTTACGCATACTCTGGGGTGCGGAAGGCACCGTGGGGCGCTGCTTCGATCCCCTCGCCGAATGGCGCCAGGTGGCCACCCAGGTCAGCGGCCGCGCCTTGCCGGGCGGGCATTACCTGGCGGAAGAGCTACCGGATCTGGTGGTAGAGGAGGCCCTGGCCTTCTTTGGTTGACGCGGTGACTGCAAAGGAGTGTTGCATCATCTGGCTGTAACAAAGTGTGACGTTATCGAGGTCGAGCGGGTCTATTCGTGAAATTTTCGTGAAAAGAGACCTCGATGAACGCTCCACTCTTCGCTTCCACCTGGCAGTGGCGCCGCCTGGCGCTGTGCCAGGGACTGGCTCTGGGCCTGTTGCTGCTCTGGCTGATTCCGGGTGTGCGCAGCCAGCTGCTGGCCTTCGACGCCGGGTTGTTCCATGCCCTCAACGCGCCCCTGGCCCAGTCCACCGCCTGGCTCTACCTCTGGACCTTCTTCAGCCTGAGACCGGTGGATGCCCTCGTTGGCCTGGTGCTGCTGGCGCTCCTGGTCCGTGGCGGCTGGGCCTATCCGGCCCGGCAGGTGCGCCCGGCGCTGGCGGCCTTCATCGGCCTGCTGGTGATCCTGCTGATCGTGCGAACGCTGTTGACCAAGGGCATCGAAGCCTGGGGTTTGCAGCATTCCAGTCCGTCCGATGTGCTCTCGGGCGCCTATCTGCTCAGCGATCGCTTTCCCGGACTGGAGCACGGCTGGGAATTGAAGGACAGATCCGGCGCCAGCTTTCCCGGCGACCATGCCTCGGTGCTGCTGCTCTGGGCGCTGTTCATGGCGCATTTCACCCGCGGCGGACGCCGGTTGATGGTGGCCGCGCTGGCCGTGCTGTTCATGCTGCCGCGCCTGGTGGCCGGCGCCCACTGGGGCTCGGATGACTATATCGGCGGTCTGGCGCTAGCCCTGGCCGTCATCAGCCTGGGCCTGCATACGCCGCTGGCGGCCGTCTTCGCCCGCCAGGGTGAGCGCCTGCTGACGCCGCCGTTGCGGAGTCTGGGCCGGTTGCCGCTGCTGGGTCGGCTGAGTCTGCTGCGGCCCTAGCGCCTGCTAGCCGCGTGGCTGGGCCAGGGCTGGCAGCAATTGCTGGTCGATGGCCTGGCGCACCGCCGGCAGCAGCGCCGCGCTGCCGGACAGCAATTCCTGGATCAACTGCCGCAAGGCCTGGGCGCGCTCCTGGTTGAGTCCCGTCACCGCCTGGCGGCAGGCCTCGTCCGCGGTGGCCGCGGGCGTTACGTTGAAACCCAGCGCACGCAGGCGGTCGCGGAAGTCGTCCTGGTCGATCAAGTCGGCGATCATCATGGTGCTGCCCTCTCCGGTGGAATGCCTGGATTCTCCCATCGGCGTCGCAGACGGCAAGCCGGGCTGGCGTCGCCGCATAGCCGGATGTCGTTTTTGGAAAGCACCGCGCCCGCCAGCCAGGCAATGTAGGTTTATTACGACGTCATGCCCGGACAATCTGCCGCAGGGTCAAGAGCGACGTTCGCGGTTAGAATGGCGCCTATCAACGACATTTTCCGGTTGTTCGCCACCAGAGCCGAGCAACCCCCGGTTACACACTGAGGCCCATCAGGGCGTTTGAACCTCTTCCGTCTCCAGCGGTTGAGGTTTTTTTTTGTCTTTTGCCAGGTCAGCAGGGGGCAGGGCGCCCAGTTCGCCCGCGAGAAAGCGCTCCAGGGCCTCGCGCAGCGCCTCGGCCCGCCGACCCTGGGCGCGCAGGGCGCCGTGCAGCAGACCGGCGCCTTGCCACAGGCGACCGGGCGTTCCGCCGGCACGCAGGGCGGCGATATAGGCGCGGCCATGGTCGGCCAGGGGATCGCGCCGGGCCACGGCGACAAAGGCCGGCGCCAGTCCACTGCAATCGCTAGCCTCCAGGGGCAGGGCGAGAGACTCCCGGCGCTGCGCCTGGCGAGGCAGATAGACCTCCAGACACGCCCGCCAGTCGGCCGCGCTCAGCAACGGCGCCGCGGCCTGCCGGCGTTCGCTGGGCAGCACCCGCGCGGTCAGCGCCGGATAGATTAGCGCCTGGGCCCGGGGCTGGGCACGCCCTTGCTGCCGCAACGCCAGGCATAGGGCGGCGGCGAGATTGCCGCCGGCACTGTCGCCGGCCACCGCCAGCCGGGTCGGGTCCAGCCCCAGTGTCGGGGCGTGCTGCTGCAGCCAGTCCCAGGCCTGGCGGGCATCGTTCAGAGCGGCGGGATAGGGATGCTCCGGCGCCAGGCGATAGTCCACCAGCAGCACCGCCAGCCCCAGGCGCCGCGCCAGGCGCGCGGCGAGAAAGCCGTGGGAATCCAGGTCACCGAGCATCCAGCCGCCGCCATGCAGATAGAGCAGGGCGGGGCGGTCAGCGGCGGCCTCCTGCGGCGCCACCAGCCGCAACGGCACGTCGCCGGCGCAATGATCGCTGACCGCCAGGCCCTGATAGTCCGCCGGTGCCAGGGCGGCGCAGAGTCGGGCGTAGGCCTGGCGCTGAGCCTGGATATCCGGGTCGGCCGTGGCGAAGGCCTGGCTGGCCGCGACGAAGGCGGCCATGTCCGCCGACAGCGGTGGCTGGCTCATCGTTGCAGCACGCGAATCCGGGAATGCAGTTCGTCTCTGTCGACATAGCAGCCCTGGAAGTGACGCGCGCCGCTGGCAGGGTCGAATTCATCCCTGGCATGCAGGGCGCGTCTGTTGTCGAAACACCACAGCTGACCCGCTTCGAGTCGCTGTCGATAGCGGAAGCGATCGTCGCGCGTCAGGGCGATGAAGCGACGGTAGGCGCGGTAGAGCAGCGGCATGGTGGCGGGCAGGGTGCTGAAGGGGCCACGCAGGAAATTCGCCATGCGGATTTCCGTCACCTCCTGGTTTTCGCCCAGGGCAATGATGGGCGCCTGGTAGCGATAGTCAGAAGACCTGCCCCGATTGCGGAATTCGATGGGCAGGGTGGTGAGGATCTCGAAGGACTGCGGGTCTTCTTCCCTGAGCACTTCCGCCAGTTTGAAACCATCGACGAAGGTGCTGCTGCCGCCGCGTGCGTCGTTGACCAGGCAGTGCAGGAATTGCAGACCGGGTTGCAACTCGCGGGTCGGCAGATCGGTATGCAGCGGGAGGTTGAAGGCGGTATAGGCGTTGCTGTCCGCATCGACCTTGGACTGGACATCGAAGAGCGTGCCGAAATTGCTTTCCCGGATGAAGGAAATGCGTTTCGCCACGGGGACGAGCGCGCCGCTTTCGGTAGGCACGTCGTGGATCAGGGACAGGCCGGTATCTCTCACCATTAGCAGCCAGGCCAGCAGCGCGGTGTCGTCGGCCATTACGTCGGTGTAATGGAAGGCTGGAACAGCCAGGCTGCTGTCCCAGAGCCTTTTCTTCGGCTTCAGCCGTTCCCGTTCAGCGAGGGATTCCTCGTCATAGGCGTGGGCGCGCAACCAACCCGCGTCGTAGGTACTGGCATGCCCGTCTTGCCAGAGGATGTCCAGATTGCCGTCATCCGTGAGGGTCACCCGGGCGGCCTGAATGTCTTCGGGAATATCCAGGATCTCGACGACCTGCTCGCGGGTAACGGAATAGACACAGCGCGAGCAGGGGCAGTTGTCCCTGAGCCAGAGCAGGTGGTAGGGACTGGTTCGGCCGTCCAGCCAAAGCACCGTGACCTGAGTGTCATCCTCCAGGGCGCTGCGTATCGGGCTGATGACCTTGTAGGTACTGAAGTCGGCGATGGCGCTCATGTCAGGGTGACTCCGCTGGATCCTTGGGGTCGTTGGTCATTTTCTCGCGGGCGGCAGGCCGATGACCCGCCCGACGTGCTCCGGCCAGGGTTCGTCCCGCTGCGCCGCCAGCCGGGTCGCCAGCCAGTCGTGCACCGCGGGGGCGAAGGGCGCCGATTTAGGACCGGCTAGGTCCACGTGCAGCAGCAACTGCTCGGAGGCGGCCAGCAGCTCTGTCTCGCCCTCGCGATACAGCCCGAAGTGCAGGTGCAGACGCTTGGCGTCCAGAGCCAGGAATCTCACCCGCACCTCCAGCTGGGCGTCCGCCTTCACCTCGTGCAGGAAGTTGAGATGGCACTCCAGGGTGAACAGCGAGTGCCCGCTGGCGGCGCGGCCGGCGGCGTCCAGGCCCATGGCGTCCATCAGGGCGTCGGTGGCGTGGCTGAAGATCAGCAGGTAGTAGGCGTCGCGCAGATGACCGTTGTAGTCGACCCACTCGGGGGCGACGGTGGTGCTGTGGATCAGCATGACCCTTCTCCTAGTCCCGAATCCCGTGGCGTGTCTTGCAGTCGGCGATGGCCGCCTGCACCGCCAGCAGGCAGTCGTCGCGATAGCGCTCCAGCGCCGCCAGTTCCAGGTCGCCCTGCTGGGCCTGGGTGCCCTCGACCACGGCGTCGATCAGGCCGTCGGTCAGCTCCGGGGCTTCCAGGTAGGTCCAGGGCAGCTTCAGGGCCGGGCCGAATTGCTGCATGAAGTGGCGCATGCCCGCCGGGCCGCCGGCCAGGGTGTAGGTGAGGAAGGTGCCCATGAACGACCAGCGCAGGCCGGCGCCATAGCGGATGGCGTCGTCGATCTCGCCGGTGGTGGCGACGCCGTCGTTGACCAGGTGCAGCGCCTCGCGCCACAGGGCTTCGAGCAGGCGGTCGGCAATGAAGCCGGGCACCTCCTTGCGCACCCGCAGCGGCCGCATGCCCAGCTCGCGATAGAAGGCCTCGGCGCGCTCCAGGTTGGCCGTCGAGGTCTGGCTGCCACCCACCACCTCCACCAGCGGCAGCAGGTAGACGGGGTTGAAGGGATGGCCCACCAGGCAGCGCTCGGGGTGCTGGGCGTCGGCATAGAAGTCACTGGGCAGCAGCCCCGAGGTGCTGGAGCAGATCAGGGCGTCGGGCCGCGCCGCCCGGCTGACCCGGGCATGGAGGTCGCGCTTGAGCTCCAGGCGCTCGGGGGCGCTTTCCTGGATGACGTCGGCGCTGGCCACCGCGGCCTTCAGATCGGTATGGAAACTCAGGCGCTCCAGGCTGGCGCCGGGCGCCAGGCCCTGGGCCTCCAGCGCCGGCCAGGCATTGGCCAGGCGCGTGCGCAGGGCGGCCTCGGCGCCGGGTGCCGGGTCCCAGGCACGGACGTCCAGGCCCCGAGCCAGGGCCCGGGCGATCCAGCCGGCACCGATCACGCCGGTGCCGAGGGCGGCGAAGACGGCGCTCATCGGGCACCTCCCAGCTGCATGCGGTCCCGCCCTTCGGCCGGGCTCAGAGCGCGTCCGCCCAGCCGTTCGATGATCTGGATGACCCGCTCCACCAGGCTGCCGTTGGTGGCGTGGACGCCCCGGTCCAGCCAGAGATTGTCCTCCAGGCCGACGCGGACGTTGCCGCCCAGCAGCATGGCCTGGGCGGCCATGGGCATCTGCATCCGGCCGATGCCGAAGCCGGCCCAGCAGGCGCCCGCCGGCAGGTTGTCGACCATGGCCTTCATGGTGGTGGTGTCGGCCGGGGCGCCCCAGGGAATGCCCAGGCACAGCTGGAACAGCGGATCCTTCAGCAGGCCCTCCTTGAGCAACTGCTTGGCGAACCAGAGGTGGCCGGTGTCGAAGATCTCCAGCTCGGCCTTCACCCCCAGTTCGGTTATGCGCCTGGCCCCGGCGCGCAGTTGCGCGGGGGTGGAGACATAGATGAAGTCGCCGTCGCCGAAGTTGAGGGTGCCGCAATCCAGGGTGCAGATGTCCGGACGCAATTCCTCGACGTGCAGCAGGCGGGTGAGGGGGCCGACCAGGTCCGAGCCGGGGCCGAAGTCGGTGGGCGTCTCGCCCGGGCCGATCTCCAGGTCGCCGCCCATGCCGGCGGTGAGGTTGATGACGATCTCGGTGTCCGCCTCGCGGATGCGCTCAACCACCTCGCGATAGAGCGCCACGTCGCGACTCGGCTTGCCGGTGGCGGGATCGCGCACATGGGCGTGCACCACGGTGGCGCCGGCGCGGGCCGCCTCCAGGGCGGCGGCGGCGATCTGCGCCGGGGTAACGGGGACATGGGGATTGCGGCCTACGGTATCACCGGCGCCGGTCAGGGCGCAGGTGACGATGACATCGGTGTTCATGGGGTCTGTCCTTGGGCGATCAGAGCTTGAGAGCGGCGGGCTGGCCGGTACGGGTGGTCACGCCCTGGAGAAAGGCGTCGAGACGTTGCGGGTTGTCCTTGAGCCAGGCGCGGGCGGCGTCCTTGGGCGCGGTGCGCTCCAGGATGGGCGCCATCACGGCACTGACCTCGGCACTGTCCATGTGCAGATTGCTGAGCAGGCGCTGGACGTTGGCGCAGCGCTGCGGATAGTCGGCGGTGGTCACCACCGAGACCGTGGCCTGGCCTTCGTTGGGGCCGAAGACGTCTTCGCTGCCGGTCAGGTAGCGCATCTTGATCTGCAGGTTCATCGGATGCGGCTTCCAGCCAAAGAAGACGATCCACTCCTTGCGCTTCTCGGCGCGGCGCACGGCGGTGAGCATGCCCGCCTCGCTGGACTCCACCAGCTGGAAGTCCTTGAGGCCGAAACGGTCGGTCTTGATCATCTCGGCGGTGCCGCGGTTGGCGCCGCTGCCCGGCTCGATGCCGTAGATCTTGCCGCCGAGCTTGTCCTTGAAGCGGGCGATGTCGGCAAAGGTCTTCAGGCCCCCCTCGTAGACGTACTCGGGCACCGCATAGGTGGACTGGGCATCGGCCAGCAGCGGCGGAGTGATTACCTTGACCTGCCCCTTGTCGACGAAGGGCTGCACCACCGGCTGCATGGTCGGTTGCCAGTAGCCGAGGAACACATCGAGATTCTTGTCGCCCATGGCCGCCATGATGATCTGCTGGGAGGCGGTGGTCGGCTTCACGCCGTAGCCGAGGCCTTCGAGCATGACCTCGGCCAGGGCGCTGGTGGCGACCACGTCGGTCCAGCCGACGATGCCCATCCGTACCGTCTGGCAGCTGTCGGGATCGGCGGCGCGGGCGCTGCCAAGGGTGGCGGCCAGCAGGCCGCAGGCGAGGAGGGTGGCACTGAGGGTCTTGTTGGGCATGACGAACTCCCTGGGGCGGCGGGCGGGGATGACTGCCGGTTGCCTTCTACCCTAGGCGCCTCGCCCCGCCGCCATGTGCAGCCCGACGACCGGAATTTGCACCCTGGCGACCTTCTTGCTTGCCCAAGCCAACCGTTACCGAGGACGCCCCACCCATGCCGCAGTCCTTTGCCTTTCTCCTGCTGCCCGGCTTTTCCGCCCTGGGCTTCATCGCCACCCTGGAACCCCTGCGGGTGGCCAACCGCTTTCGCCCGGGCAGCTACCGCTGGCGCATCCTCGGTCGCGAGGGCGCGGCGGTGACCGCCAGCAACGGCATGTCGGTCAATGTCGACAGTGGCCTCGATGCCCTGGAAGCGGGCACCACCCTGTTCGTGGTGGCCGGTTTCGAGCCCCTGGCCCATTACGACGACGGCCTCGCCAGCTGGCTGCGCCAGGTCGCCCGCCACGGCCATCCCCTGGGCGGGATCGACACGGGTGCCCTGGTGCTGGCGCGTGCCGGGCTGCTGGACGGCCATAGGATCACCCTGCACTGGGAGGCGGTGGCGGCCTTTCGCGAAGCCTGGCCGCAGCTCGAGGTGACCGGCGAGCTGTTCGAGATCGACCGCGGCCGCATCACCTGCGCCGGCGGCACGGCCAGCCTCGACCTGCTGCTGGAACTGATCGGCCGCAGCCACGGCAGCGAACTGGCGGTGCAGGTCTCCGAGCAATTCGTGCTCGGGCGCATTCGCCCGCCGCGCGAGCACCAGCGGCTGCAGGTGGCGCAGCGCTACGGTATCGCCAATCGCAAGCTGATCCGCGTGGTGGAGCGCATGGAGCGCCACACCGAGACGCCCCTGGGCACCCTGGAACTGGCCGCCGGCATCCAGGTGACCCGCCGCCAGCTGGAGCGGCTGTTCCGCCTCCACCTGCAGACGACCCCCTCCACCTTCTATCTGCAGTTGCGCCTGGACCGGGCCCGCCAGCTGCTGCAGCAGGGGGAGGCCAGCGTGCTGGACGTCGCCCTGGCCTGCGGCTTCGAGTCCGCGTCCTATTTCTCCCGCTGCTACCGCCAGCGCTTCGGCCTGAGTCCGCGGGAAGACCGACCGCACCGGTCGTCGGCGCCGGAGCTTGCGGCGGCGGCTGCCGGCCTGCCGCCGGGGTAGGCCGACCCGCTCACTGACGCTTCTGGTGATACCCCTGTCGTTTTTGCATCCGGTCGGCCAGGACCCCGGGGCTATGCTGGCCTCGAATCGCCGGCACCCGTTCCGGCGCGAGACCAACGCCGGAGCCCGTCATGAATGCCACCGAACTCCACGCCGACAGCATCGTCATCGACGGGCTGATCATCGCCAAGTGGAACCGCGAACTCTTCGAAGACATGCGCAAGGGTGGCCTGACCGCCGCCAACTGCACCGTCTCGGTATGGGAGGGCTTCCAGGCCACGGTCAACAACATCGCCGCGAGCCAGAAGCTGATCCGCGAGTGCAGCGACCTGGTGGTCCAGGTGCGCACCACCGCCGAGATCCGCCAGGCCAAGGCCCAGGGCAAGACCGGCATCCTGTTCGGCTTCCAGAACGCCCATGCCTTCGAAGACCAGATCGGCTACGTCGAGATCTTCAAGCAGCTCGGCGTGGGCATCGTGCAGATGTGCTACAACACCCAGAACCTGGTGGGCACCGGCTGCTACGAGCGTGACGGCGGCCTGTCCGGCTTCGGTCGCGAGATCGTCGCCGAGATGAACCGCGTCGGCATCATGTGCGACCTCTCCCACGTCGGCTCCAAGACCAGCGAGGAAGTCATCCTCGAATCCAAGAGGCCGGTCTGCTACTCCCACTGCCTGCCGTCCGGCCTGAAGGAGCATCCGCGCAACAAGTCGGACGCGGAACTCAAGTTCATCGCCGACCACGGCGGCTTCGTCGGCGTGACCATGTTCGCCCCCTTCCTGGCCAAGGGCATCGACTCGACCATCGACGACTACGCCGAGGCCATCGAGTACGTGATGAACCTGGTGGGTGAAGACTCCATCGGCATCGGTACCGACTTCACCCAGGGCCACGGCCATGACTTCTTCGAGTGGCTGACCCATGACAAGGGCTACGCCCGTCGCCTGACCAACTTCGGCAAGATCGTCAACCCGCTGGGCATCCGCACCGTGGGCGAATTCCCCAACCTGACCGAGACCCTGCTCAAGCGCGGCATGCCCGAGCGCACCGTGCGCAAGGTCATGGGCGAGAACTGGATGCGCATCCTCGGCGAAGTCTGGGGCGAGTAGTGAATACCTCTGGAGCCTACTGCGCACACCGCTAGCGGCGTCGCGTCCTCGCGCCAGGTTCGCCGTACCTCGGTACTGCTCTCACCTGGCGCTGCGGGACTCCTTGCCAGCGGCGCGCTCGCTACGGCTCCACAGGCATTCACCCACACCTTTTTTTAGATACGTATTAGCGAATCGGAGCTCCACACATGGCCAGCCACGCCCCCGAAATGCCCATCCAGGTCGACGACGAAACCGGCGTCTGGACCACCGACGCCTTGCCGATGCTGTACGTACCCCGGCACTTCTTCGTCAACAACCACATGGGTATCGAAGAAGTCCTGGGCGCCGACAAATACGCCGAGATCCTCTACAAGGCCGGCTACAAGTCCGCCTGGCACTGGTGCGAGAAGGAAGCCGAGTGCCATGGCATCCACGGCGCCGCGGTGTTCGAGCACTACATGAAGCGCCTGTCGCAGCGCGGCTGGGGCCTGTTCGAGACCCAGAAGCTGGACCTGGACACCGGCCATGCCGAGGTCAAGCTCAAGCACTCCGCCTTCGTCTACGTCTACGGCAAGGTCAATCGCAAGGTCGACTACATGTTCACCGGCTGGTTCTCCGGCGCCATCGACCAGATCCTGGCCGCCAAGGGCAGTGCCATCCGCACCGTCACCGTCCAGGAATACAGCGGTTCCGAAGAAGGCCATGACGACGGCCTGTTCGTCACCCGGCCGAAGTAACGTCCCGCCCCCGGGTGGCCGCCGACCCGCTCGCCGCCACCCCAGCGACACCCCAGAGCAAGAGCGCGGCTCAAGACCGCGCACCAGCCGATCGAGGAGAAGGTCATGGCCTTCGAAGCAATGTTCCAGCCGATCCAGATCGGCAAGCTCACCATCCGCAACCGCGTACTCTCCACGGCCCACGCCGAGGTCTATGCCACCGATGGCGGCATGACCACCGAGCGCTACGTCAAGTATTACGAAGAGAAGGCCAAGGGCGGCATCGGCCTGGCCATCTGCGGGGGTTCCTCGGTGGTCGCCATCGACAGCCCGCAGCACTGGTGGAGTTCGGTCAACCTGTCCACCGACCGCATCATTCCGCACTTCCAGAATCTGGCCGACGCCATGCACAAGCACGGCGCCAAGATCATGATCCAGATCACCCACATGGGGCGCCGTTCGCGCTGGGACGGCGGCCACTGGCCGACACTGATGTCGCCGTCGGGCATCCGCGAGCCCGTACACCGCGCCACCTGCAAGACCATCGAGCCGGAAGAGATCTGGCGGGTGATCGGCAACTTCGCCCAGGCCGCCCGCCGGGCCAAGGCCGGCGGCCTGGACGGCGTCGAGCTGTCCGCCGTGCACCAGCACATGATCGACCAGTTCTGGTCGCCGCGGGTCAACAAGCGTACCGACGAATGGGGCGGCAGCTTCGAGAACCGCATGAGATTCGGCATGGAGGTGCTCAAGGCCGTGCGTGCCGAGGTCGGTGACGACTTCTGCGTCGGCATGCGCATCACCGGCGACGAATTCCACCCGGACGGTCTGTCCCACGACGACATGAAGCAGATCGCCAAGTACTACAGCGACACCGGCATGCTCGACTTCATCGGCGTGGTCGGCTCGGGGTGCGACACCCACAACACCCTGGCCAACGTCATCCCCAACATGACCTATCCGCCGGAGCCCTTCCTGCACCTGGCCGCGGGCATCAAGGAAGTGGTCAACGTACCGGTGCTGCACGCCCAGAACATCAAGGATCCGAACCAGGCCACCCGTATCCTGGAGGGCGGCTACGTCGACATGGTCGGCATGACCCGCGCCCACATCGCCGATCCGCACCTGATCACCAAGATCAAGATGGGGCAGATCGACCAGATCCGTCAGTGCGTCGGCGCCAACTACTGCATCGACCGCCAGTACAACGGCCTGGACGTGCTGTGCATCCAGAACGCCGCCACCAGCCGCGAATACATGGGCCTGCCGCACATCATCGAGAAGTCCACCGGGCCCAAGCGCAAGGTGGTCATCGTCGGCGGCGGCCCGGCCGGCATGGAGGCCGCGCGCGTCTCGGCCGAGCGCGGCCACGACGTCACCCTGTTCGAGAAGCAGGAGCAACTCGGCGGCCAGATCACCCTGGCCTCTCGCGCTCCGCAGCGCGACCAGATCGCCGGCATCACCCGCTGGTACCAGCTGGAACTGGCGCGCCTGGGCATCGACCTGCGCCTGGGCACCGCCGCCGATCCGGCGACCATCCTCGACCTGCGCCCGGACATCGTCATCCTGGCCAACGGCGGCCATCCCTTCCTGGAACAGGTCGATCACTGGCACGCCGCCGACGGCCTGGTCGTCAGCAGCTGGGACATCCTCTCGGGCAAGGTCGAACCGGGCAAGAACGTGCTGGTGTACGACACCATCTGCGAATTCACCGGCATGTCGGTGGCCGACTACCTGGCCGACAAGGGCGCCCAGGTCGAGATCGTCACCGACGACATCAAGCCGGGCGTGGCCATCGGCGGGACCACCTTCCCGACCTACTACCGCAGCCTCTATCCCAAGGAAGTGATCATGACCGGCGACCTGATGCTGGAAAAGGTCTACGCCGAGGGCGACAAGAAGGTCGCGGTGCTGGAGAACGAATACACCGGCGCCCGCGAAGAGCGCGTGGTCGACCAGATCGTCATCGAGAACGGCGTGCGCCCGGACGAGGGGCTCTACTACGCCCTCAAGGAAGACTCGCGCAACAAGGGCCAGATGGACATCGAGGCGCTGTTCGCCATCGAGCCGCAGCCGGCGCTGGGCGAGACCGGCAACGGTTACCTGCTCTACCGGATCGGCGACTGCGTGGCCCAGCGCAACACCCACGCCGCCATCTACGACGCCCTGCGCCTGTGCAAGGACTTCTAAGACACGCCCCGTGAGGGTTCGCAACGTCCGGTCGGCACGGACAGCCTCCTCTCCCTGAGGGAGAGGGCGGGGGTGAGGGGCCCAGCTGACGCCTTGGCGTCAAAGCGGGCTCTCCATCTCGGCTTTCTCCCCAGGGAGAGGAGGTGATCCGCCGCCACCCGAGGTCCCGTAGGGAGACCCGCAATGCTCAGTACCATCCTCCCCATCCTGCTCTTCGCCGCCCTGGCCCTCACCGTGATCGGTGCCGTGCGCCGCTTCAGCCTCTGGCGACAGGGGCGTCCGGCCGAGGTCGACTGGCTGGGCGGGCTGCTGAAGATGCCGCGGCGCTACCTGGTGGATCTGCACCACGTGGTCGACCGCGACAAGTACATCTCCAAGACCCACGTGGCCACCGCCGGCGGCTTCGTCCTGGCGGCGCTCTTGGCCATCCTGGTGCATGGCTTCGGCCTGCACAGCCGCATCCTCGGCTGGGCGCTGCTGGCGGCCACCGCCTGCATGTTCACCGGCGCCCTGTTCGTCGCCAGGCGCCGCCGCAATCCGCCGGCGCGGCTGTCCAAGGGCCCCTGGATGCGCCTGCCCAAGAGTCTGCTGGCCTTTGCCGCGAGCTTCTTCATCGCCACCCTGCCGGTCGCCGGCATCCTGCCGCCGGACTTCGGCGGCTGGCTGTTGGCCGCGGTGCTGGCGGTGGGCGTGGCCTGGGGCGTGTCCGAACTGTTCCTCGGCATGACCTGGGGCGGTCCCATCAAGCACGCCTTCGCCGGTGCCCTGCACCTGGCCTGGCACCGTCGCGCCGAGCGCTTCAGCACCCCGCACAACGCCAGCGCCGCCCGCTCCAGCGGTCTCAAGGCGCTGGACCTGCACGATCCCAAGGCGCCGCTGGGGGTGGAAAAACCCGCCGACTTCACCTGGAACCAGCTGCTCGGCTTCGACGCCTGCGTCCAGTGCGGTCGCTGCGAAGCCATGTGCCCGGCCTTCGCCGCCGGCCAGCCGCTCAATCCCAAGAAGCTGATCCAGGACATGGTCGTCGGCCTCAAGGGCGGCAGCGATGCCCGCTACTTCGGCTCGCCCTATCCCGGCAAGCCGGTCGGCGAGCACGCCGGCGGTCCGCACCTGCCGATCGTGGCGCGCCAGGGCAAGGCCCTGGTGGATGCCGAGACCCTCTGGTCCTGCACCACCTGCCGCGCCTGCGTCGAGGAATGCCCGATGATGATCGAGCACGTCGATGCCATCGTCGACATGCGCCGGCACCTGACCCTGGAACGCGGCGAGACGCCGAACAAGGGCGCCGAGGTGCTGGAAAACCTCATCGCCACCGACAACCCCGGCGGCTTCGCCCCCGGTGGCCGCCTGAACTGGGCCGCCGACCTGGACCTGCCGCTGATGAAGGACAAGGGCCAGGCCGAGGTGCTGTTCTGGGTCGGCGACGGTGCCTTCGACATGCGCAACCAGCGCACCTTGCGCGCCTTCGTCAAGGTGCTCAAGGCGGCCAAGGTGGACTTCGCCGTGCTCGGCCTGGAAGAGCGCGACAGTGGTGACGTGGCCCGTCGCCTGGGTGACGAGGCGACCTTCCAGCAACTGGCCAGACGCAACATCGAGACCCTGGGCAAGTATCGCTTCCAGACCATCGTCTCCTGCGATCCGCACAGCTTCCATCTGCTCAAGAACGAATACGGCGCCCTGGGCGGCAACTACCAGGTGCAGCACCACAGCACCTTCATCGAGACCCTGCTCAGCCGCGGCACCCTGCACCTCGGACAGCACGCCCTGGCCGAGCAGGGCGCCACCATCACCTATCACGATCCCTGCTATCTGGGCCGCTACAACGGCGAGTACGAGGCGCCGCGCGCGGTGCTCAAGGCGCTGGGCATCGCGGTCAAGGAGATGGAGCGTTCCGGCTTCCGTTCGCGCTGCTGCGGCGGTGGCGGTGGCGCCCCCATCACAGACATCCCCGGCAAGCAGCGGATCCCCGACATGCGCATGGCCGACATCAAGGAAACCGGCGCCGAGCTGGTGGCCGTGGGTTGCCCCCAGTGCACCCTGATGCTGGAAGGCGTGGTCGCCCCGCGTCCGGAGATCAAGGACATCGCCGAACTGGTGGCCGAGGCCATCGTCGAGGCGCCGGTGGACAGCAAGCCTGCGGCTGCGCGGCGGCCGGTGGCGGAGGCGCTGTCGTGAGTGGGTTTGGTAGCCCCCTCACCCTGGCCCTCTCCCCGAGGGGAGAGGGGATGGCCAGGTGTGCCAGACACGTCCCGGTGTTCACCGCTTTTACCCCCTCTCCCCTCAGGGGAGAGGGCTGGGGTGAGGGGCCCACCGCGCACCTCACCGGCCATTTCCAAACGGAGCGCCCAGCATGAGCATCATCCGTCGCGATCCGCGCCGCGAGTGGATCGCGCGCAACCGTCTGCATCCGCTGCACGCCAGTATCGCCAGCAGCGCCGAGGCCGAAGTCCGCTGGATGGGCCCCAATGGCCTGGTCCGCAAGAATCCCCATGCCGCGGCGGCCGGTTTCGTCGGCCCCCAGGGCGTCAAGCGGATCGATCGCAGCGGCGCCCAGCAGGGCGGCGGCCGCCGTGGCGCCGCCCAGGCGGTGGAAGAACAGCTGCCGCTGCACCGCATCGCCGAGCCGGCCTTCCACATCGCCGTGGTTCCGGACCTGGTCAGCGGTCGCCTGACCGCCCATGACCGCGACCTGCTGGGCCTGGCTCGGCAACTGGCCGGCGCCGAGGGCGCCGTGCTGGCGGTGGTCTTCGGCGAGGTCAAGGAAACCGCCTTCGATACCGCCGGCGTGGATCGCCTGCTGCATCTGGACGGCGAGCAATTCCAGGGCTATGCCCCCGAGCAGCGGGTGCTGGCGCTGCGCGCGGTAGACAATGAACTGCAGCCGCGTCACTGGCTGCTGCCCGACAGCCGCAGCGGTGGCGGCGAACTGGGTCGGCGCCTGGGCGCGGCCCTGCACGAGCGCCCTGCGACCCGCGTCTGGCAGGTCAAGGACGGTCTGGCCACCGGCCGCGCCGGTGCCGGTCGCCAGGATCTGCAGCAGCCGCTGCCGCGCCTGGTGCTGGCCCTGCCGGAGTGCGCGGAGCCGGTCGGCGAGACCCGTCACGAGGTCCTGCCGGTCACCCTCGACGGCAACATCGCCCGCCACCTGCCGCGCATCGAGGACCTCGGCCCGGTCGCCGTGGACCCTATGCAGATTCCCCTGGGCGAGGCCGAATTCATCCTCTCCGGCGGCAACGGCATCCGCGACTGGGATCTGTTCCACAGCACCGCCGCCATCCTCGGTGCCACCGAAGGCGCCTCGCGGGTGGCGGTGGACGACGGCCACATGCCGCGCAATCGTCAGGTAGGTGCGACCGGGACCTGGGTCACCGCGCGGGTCTATCTGGCCGTGGGTATCTCCGGCGCCGTGCAGCATCTGCAGGGCATCGCCAGTTGCGACAAGGTCATCGCCATCAATACCAATCCGGGTTGCGACATGGTCAAGCGCGCCGATCTTTCGGTGATCGGCAATGGTGACGCCATCCTGGCCGCCCTGGCGCGGCTGGTCGAACAACAGCGGGCAGGGGAGTTGCAGGATGTCGCCTGAGCAGAAGCTGCCGTCGCTGGACGGCGTCAAGGTCGTGGCCCTGGTCTCCGTCGGCGCCCACCCCACCTCCGGGCGGGCCCGGCGGGCGGAGCAGGATGCCCGCGCCGTCGAACTGGGCCTGCGCCTAGTGGGTGACAAGCTGCGCGTGCTGCACGCCGGTGATCCCGCCGAAGAGGCCTTGCGCGGCTATCTGGGCATGGGCGTGCCGGCCCTGCACGTACTGGAACAACCGCCAGGCGCCGATGCCCTGCCAGCCCTCGGCGATACCCTGCGCGACGTTGGCGCCGGCTTGGTGCTGACCGGCAGCCAGGCGGAAACCGGCGAGGGCTCGGGCCTGCTGCCCTATCTGCTGGCCGAGACCCTTGGCTGGCCGCTGGTGGTCGGCCTCGCCGCGGTGGAAGTCGTGGAAGGTGGCCAGGCGACCGTACTCCAGGCCCTGCCGCGTGGTCAGCGCCGTCGGCTGCGGGTACGGCTGCCCTTCGTCGCCAGCGTCGACAGCGCCGCCCCGGCGCCGCGGCAAAGCGCCTTTGGCCCGGCCCGGCGGGGCGAGTTGCAGGTGGAGACCACCGAGATCGTGCAGGACAGTCTGTTCGACAGCGGCGAATTGCAGCCCGCCAAGGCCCGCCCCAAGCGCCTCAAGGTGATCAAGGCCAAGACCGCCGCCGACCGCTTCAAGGCCGCCACGGCCAAGGCTTCCGGCGACGGCGGCCAGGTCCTCAAGGACCTGACCCCGGAAGCGGCCGCGGCCGCCATCTTCAAGGTATTGCGCGAGGAAGGCGTGGTGCGCTGAGGCTTTACCCCCTCTCCCCCTGGGAGAGGGCCGGGGTGAGGGCCCCCTTGGCACCCGAGTTTCAAGTGGAAAAGGCTGCGCCGTTTTCCACGCTACGGTGCCACGGAGCCGAAGCCACGCTCCAAACCACCCCCTCTCCCTCCGGGAGAGGGCTGGGGTGAGGGAAGCCCCGGCACCCAAGCCTCAAGTGGAAAAGGCTACGCCGTTTTCCACGCTACGGTGCCACGGTGTCGAAGCCACGCTCCAAACCGCCCCCTCTCCTCTTGGGAGAGGGCTGGGGTGAGGGCGCCCTTGGCACCTGAGTCTCAGGTGGAAAAGGCTGCGCCGTTTTCCACGCTACGGTGCCACGGTGTCGAAGCCATACTCCAAACCGCTCCCTCTCCCCCTGGGAGAGGGCTGGGGTGAGGGGAGGCGGCACCCAGGCCTCAGATGGACATGGCTGTTCCGTTTCCAAACTACGGTGTCTGAATCGCGGCCATGGGCCGCTCCTACAGTGAGATCTAAACCTGTAGGAGCGGCCGCATTGGCGGACCGCCATGGCCGCGATCAAACCCAGTCAGGCGTACTGATCAGTGCGCCTCATCCCAATTGCCACCCACCCCCGACTCCACCAGCAGCGGTACGTCCAGCTCGCCGGCGCCGCTCATCAGCGGCAGCAGGCCTTCGCGCAGCAGCTCCACCTGGTCTTCGCGGACCTCCAGCACCAGTTCGTCGTGTACCTGCAGGATCACCCGGGCATCCAGCTCGGGGGTCGATTGCAGCCAGCTGTCCACGGCGATCATGGCGCGCTTGATGATGTCCGCCGCGGTGCCCTGCATGGGCGCGTTGATCGCCGCCCGCTCGGCCGCGCGACGCAGGCCCTGGTTCTTGGAGTGGATGTCCGGCAGGTACAGCCGGCGGCCATAGAGGGTCTCCACGTAGCCCTGGTCTACCACCTGGGCGCGGGTGCGCTCCATGTAGGCCAGCACGCCCGGATAGCGCTGGAAATAGCGATCGATATAGGCCTGGGCCTCGGCGCGGCCGACGCCGATCTGCTTGGCAAGGCCAAAGGCGCTCATGCCGTAGATCAGGCCGAAGTTGATGGCCTTGGCGCGGCGACGGTCCTCGTTGCTGACCTCTTCCAGGGGCACGCCCATCACCTCGGCGGCGGTGGCGCGGTGCACGTCCAGATCGTTCTGGAAGGCGTGCAGCAGGCCTTCGTCCTGGGCCAGGTGGGCCATGATGCGCAATTCGATCTGCGAATAGTCCGCCGCCAGTAGGCGATAGCCTTTGGGTGCGACGAAGGCCTGGCGGATGCGCCGGCCCTCGGCAGTGCGGATCGGAATGTTCTGCAGATTCGGGTCGCTGGACGACAGCCGCCCGGTAGCCGTCACCGCCTGGTGGTAGCTGGTGTGGATGCGCCCAGTGCGCGGATTGATCTGCTGCGGCAGCTTGTCGGTGTAGGTGCTCTTGAGCTTGCTCATCTGCCGGTACTGCATCAGCACCTTGGGCAGCGGGAAGTCCTGGTCGGCCAGTTCCTGCAGCACCGCCTCGGCGGTGGAGGGCTGGCCGGAAGCGGTCTTGCTGACCACCGGCAGACCCAGCTTGACGAAGAGGATCTCGCCCAGCTGCTTGGGCGAACCCAGGTTGAATTCCTGGCCGGCCAGCTCATAGGCCTCCTTTTCCAGGGCGATCATCTTCTCGCCCAGCTCGCGGCTCTGCACCCCGAGCAGCGCCGAATCCACCAGGGCGCCGTTGCGCTCGATGCGCGCCAGCGCCGGCACCAGCGGCATCTCGATGTCGCGCAGCACCGCGGCCAGGCCCGGCACGGCCTCCAGCCTGGGCCAGAGGGTCTCATGCAGGCGCAGGGTGACGTCGGCATCCTCGGCGGCATAGGGCCCGGCCTGCTCGATGGCGATCTGGTCGAAGGTCAGCTGCTTGGCGCCCTTGCCGGCGATGTCCTCGAAACGGATGGTGCTGTGGCCCAGGTACTTGAGCGCCAGGCTGTCCATGTCGTGACGGGTGCCGGTGGCGTCCAGCACATAGGATTCGAGCATGGTGTCGAAGGCGATGCCCTGGATCGTGATGCCGTAGCGGGTCAGCACATTGAGGTCGTACTTGCCGTGCTGCATGACCTTGAGCTTGGCCGGGTCTTCCAGCAGCGGCTTGAGCGCCGCCAATACCGGCTCCAGACCGAGCTGGGTCGGCGCGCCCATGTAACTGTGGGCCAGGGGCACATAGGCAGCCTGGCCCGTCGCCACGGCAAAGGACAGGCCCACCAGCTCGGCGCGCTGGGCATCGATGCTGGTGGTCTCGGTGTCGAAGGCGAAGCAGTCGGCGGCTTGCAGGCGCGCTAGCCAGGCGTCGAAGTCGGCCTGCTCCAGCACGGTGTCGTAATGGGTTTCCACCTGGGTGGTGGCGGCATCCTCGGCCAGCGGCAGGGGCGCGCCCTGGCGCTTGGTGTCGCGGATCAGCTCATCCAGCCAGGACTTGAATTCCAGCTCCTGGTAGAGCGCCATCAGGGCTTCCACATGGGGCTCGCCGACCTTGAGTTCCTCGAAGGTGAGGTCCAGCGGCACGTCCAGCTTGATGGTCGCCAGCTGATAGGACAGATAGGCCTGCTCGCGATGCTGGTCCAGCTTGGCGGCCAGCGACTTGGCGCCGCGCAGGGGCAGGGCGGCCACCGCGTCGAGGTTGGCGTAGAGGGTATCCAGGCCACCGCCGATGCCATTGAGCAGGCCGGCGGCGGTCTTCTCGCCCACCCCGGGCACCCCGGGGATGTTGTCGATCTTGTCGCCCATCAGCGCCAGGTAGTCGATGATCAGCTCCGGACCCACGCCGAACTTGGTCCTGACCCCTTCCACGTCCAGCACGCTGCCGCTCATGGTGTTGACCAGGGTGACATAGGGGCAGACCAGCTGGGCCATGTCCTTGTCGCCGGTGGAGATCACCACCGGGCGCTCGGCGCTGGCGCAGTGGCGGGCGAGGGTGCCGATGACGTCGTCGGCTTCCACCCCTTCGACGGCCAGCAGCGGCAGGCCCAGGGCGCGGATGCAGGCGTGCAGCGGCTCGACCTGGCCGCGCAGGTCGTCGGGCATGGCCGGTCGCTGGGCCTTGTAGTCGGCGAAGAGTTCGTCGCGGAAGGTCGGGCCCTTGGCGTCGAAGACCACCGCGAAGAGGCTGTCCGGATACTGGCGGCGCAGCGAGAGCAGCATGTTGAGCACGCCCTTCACCGCGCCGGTCGGCTTGCCGGTGGAGGTCATCAGCGGCGGCAGGGCGTGGAAGGCGCGATAGAGATAGGAGGAACCGTCCACCAGGACGAGAGGGGCGTGGCTCATGGTCTAGACCTTTGTCGTGGCGTGTGCGGCGTCTGTCCGGCCAGTCTCGACGACTGCAAGGCCGGGTTCTAGAATCGACCACTCGCTCCGTTCAAAAGGTCAAAGGTTACCATGGGTGCTCGTCGCTTCCTCTTCGCCGCGTTGCTGCTGGCGCCGCTGGTCCAGGCCGCGGAACCGCTGCCACCGGGCGAAAAGCCCCTGCCTGACGAGATCAAGGTGATCCGCTATCAGGCCGGCGACCAGACCATCGAGGAGACGCGCATCCGCGGCGTGCTGCAGTCCACCCGGGTCATCCCCAAGCATGGCGCGCCCTACGAACTGGTGCCCGCCGATGGCAGCAGCACCGCCGCCAACGACAAGCCGACCCTGCACGTCCCCAGCTGGCGCCTGTTCAGCTGGTAGGCGCAAGGCGCCTGGACCGGTAAACTGCGCGCCGCTCGCACATTCCTCCGCCAGGCCCCGTCATGTCCGTTTTCACGCCCCTCGATCGTCCCACCCTCGAAGCCTTTCTCGCGCCCTATGGCCTGGGCCGGCTGCGGGATTTCCGGGGCATCGCCGAGGGCTCGGAAAACACCAACTACTTCATCAGCCTGGAAGGCGGCGAATTCGTCCTGACCCTGGTGGAGCGCGGCCCGGTGGCGGAGATGCCGTTCTTCATCGAACTGCTCGACGTCCTCCACGACGCCGACCTGCCGGTGCCCTATGCGGTGCGCACCCAGGATGGCCAGGCCCTGCGCGAACTGGCCGGCAAGCCGGCGCTGCTGCAACCGCGCCTGGCCGGTCGCCACGAGCGTGCACCCAATCCCCATCACTGCAGCGAAGTCGGCCACCTGCTGGGCCATCTGCACCGGGCTACTGCGGGTGAAAAACGCATCGAACGCGCCAGTGATCGCGGCCTGGCCTGGATGCTGGCCGAAGGCGAGCGCCTGGCGCCGACCCTGGACGCGACCGCCCGGCCATTGCTGGAGCGCACCCTGGCGGAGATCCGCGAGTTGCTGAGCGAGCAGCCGCCGCTGCCCGAGGCCAATCTGCACGGCGACCTGTTCCGCGACAACGTGATGTTCGACGGCCCCCGGCTGTCGGGCGTCATCGACTTCTACAACGCCAGTTCCGGCTGGATGCTCTATGACCTCGCCATCACGGTGAACGACTGGTGCTCCACCGAGAGCGGCGCGCTGGACCTGCCACGCGCCCGGGCGCTGCTGGCAGCCTATGCCGCCGACCGCCACTTCACGCCGCGCGAAGCCGAGTTGTGGCCGGTGCTGCTGCGGGTCGCCTGCGTACGCTTCTGGCTGTCACGCCTGATCGCCGCTCAGGCCTTTGCCGGTCAGGACGTGCTGATCCATGATCCGGCCGAATTCCAGCAGCGCCTGGCGGCGCGGCAGCAGACCCCGCTGGAATTGCCGCTGACCCTGTAGCCCAGGGTTCCACGTGAAACCTCTGTGCCGAGCTACAGCTGCAGGCGTCGCTCGATGGCGGGCTGCGCCTGGCCCTGCCGCTGCCAACTCAGCCTGGCCTTGATCAGGCTGCCTGGCGCCGCGCCCAGGCGCGTGATCACCGGGCAGCCGTCACCCCTGGCCTCGCCGGCCTGGCGCGTGCGGGCGACGCCCCCCGGGCCGTGCAATTCGACGATGAGTTCGTAGCGCAGGGGCGTGTCTTCGTCGGCGAAGCACAGCTCCACCTGAGCGCCCGCCGGTTGCGGCTGCAGCTCCAGGCGGGCGCTGGCCGCGGCGCCGCCCGCCAGGGGCAGGAGGGCCGCGATTAGCCAGGCGACGGGTTTCACCGCTGGTTGATGGTGGCGCTGTTGCCGAAGCCGCTCTGCGAGATCTGCGCGCTGTCGTTGAAGCCGTTGAAGTTGGCCGAGGTCTGCAGGATGCTCGCGCGGTTGCTGTCGCCGACCTGGCTGACGCTGGCCGTGCTGATGGCACTGGTAACGTCGAGACGCGCTTCGTTGCCGTTGCCGGTCTGGACGATGCTGGTCTGGTTGCTGTCGCCCTGGACGGTGACGCTGGCCAGGTTGTCGTCGCCGGTGGAGCTGCCGCTGAAGCGATTGCCGCGACCGGCCTGGTTGACGTTCAGGGTGTTGCGATTGCCGTCCTGGGTAAAGCTCAGTTCGTTGAACTTGCCGGAGGAGAGCACCGTGGCGACGTTGGCCTGGCCGCGCTGGGTCAGCTCCACGGTGTCGACCGAGTAGCCCTGTTGGGTCAGGTCGATGCGGTTGTCGGTACCGGTCTGACTGAGGGTGGCCGTCACGGCATCGCCGCTCTGGTCGACGCGGACCTGGTTGTTGTCGCCATTCTGCTCCAGGGTTAGCTGGGCGCTGGAGGCCGACTGGACCAGGGCGCCGCTGTTGCTGCCTACGGAGGTGATGCTGGCCTGGTTGCCGAAGCCGTCCTGGGCCAGGGTATGGACGTTGCTGCCGCCTTCCTGGCGCAGGTTCGCCACGTTGCCCTGGGCGTAGCCGTAGACATCGCCGCCCTGGGTGATGGTGGCGCTGCTGGCGCCGGTCTGGACCACGCTGATCGTGTTGCCTTCGCCCTGCAGCTGATAGAGCGACGCGCTGTTGCCGGGGCCGCTCTGGTCCAGGGTGATGGTGCCGCTGTTGCCATCCTGCTGGACGGTGGCGGTGCTGTTCTGGGCGAAGGCGTTGGCCGCCACGAGGGCCAGCGTCAGGGCGGCCAGGGGCCTGAGTAGAAACATCTGTCTGATCTCCATGAGTGCCATCAGCGGTACTGACGTACCACCGTGTTCTGGTTGCTTCCGTACTGGACGATGCGGCTGGACAGGCCCGAGCCGTGCTGTTCGATGCGGGCGTTGCCCTGGACGCCGAGTTGCAGGATGTCGGCCTGGTTGCCGCTGCCGACCTGCTCGATGCGCGCCACGTTGCCGTAGCCGCCCTGGAGGATGACCGCGCTCAGTTCCGTGCCATCCTGCAGGATGCGGGCTTCCTGGGCGGCGCCGCTCTGGGCGATCTGGGCGCGCAGCGCGGTGCCACGCTGGTCGATGAGCGCCTGGTTGCCTACGCCGACCTGGCGGATGGCGGCTTCGCGCCCGGCTGCGGGCGCCTGCCCCAGGTCGTCGGTCTCCATGAGATCGGCGGCCGACGCCAGGGCGTCCAGGCCGAGTACCAGGGCAAGGACCACGATCAGGCCGCGGGTTGGGCTGCGCATCTCTGTCACCATCACTGCCTTGGATTCTCCGCCTGGCATTGTCCGGAGCCGCCTGGCCCATCGCTATCGCTCCAGGGAGCGAATCCCGCGGGGCTGGCGGCTTAATCCCTAGCGCCGGGTCGGCTCCAGGTACTTGGTCAGCGCCGGATCCCGCGGATCGCGACCGTCGGCCACCAGCCACAGCCGCCGCTCCACGCCCTGGGCGACCAGATGGGCGACCGCCGCCTCGATGGCCGAGAGCACGCACAGCTGCGCCGGCTCGTTGGTGGTGTAGCCGGACTCGGCTTCGAGCAGCTTCTTGAATTCGATGAACTTGAAGACCCCGGCCTGGCGGCCGATGGAATAGATGGTCTTGGAGGTCATGACATTGGCCAGCACCCGACCGCTGCGGGTGTCGATGGCGCGCAGATTGACCGTCACCTGATCCACCCGGTATTCCTCGGACAGGCCGATGCCCAGGTAGCGCGCCCCTTCGCCGCCGCTGCGCACGTTGGTGTCGTAGGCCACCACGCCACCTTCCAGCAGCAGGTTGGCCGCCTGCAGCGAGGGCAGCGCCTGCTGCAGATTCTCCGGCAGGTCCGGCTTGTTCTGGGTGGCACGGATGATCTTGCGCTCGGTCAGCAGGTTCTGCAGGCCCTCGCGTTCGAGCACCACGAACCAGCCGCTGGCCTGCAGGGCGTCCACCAGCATGCTGCCGGCGCCCTGGGTGACGGCGGTGGAAAAGGAGCTGGCCGGATTGGGCTTGTATTGCCCGGTCTGGTCGCGGAAGCCGTAGACGGCGGCCACCAGCGGACCTTTGGGCGGCGGCAGCGCCAGCAGGTCGTAGTAGGTGGAGGCACGCGGCGTCAGGGTCGGCGCGGCGTTCTGTTCGGCGGGCATGGGATCGCGCACGCAGCCGGTCAGGACGAGGGCGGCGGTCAGGGCCGCCGCCAGGGAAAAGGCGTTCATGGCAGGCATCCGTGCTCAGGGTTGGTTGAAGCCGTTGACGGAGATTTCCGAAATCTCCCCGGTACCGCGATCGGTGATCTGCACGGTCAGGTTGCCGGAGTCGTCGACGATGTTGACGATGAACTGGTCGGTGGAGAGGGTGCCCGAGTTGCCGTCCTTGATGTCGGTCAGCACCTGGGACAGCAGCCGCGATTCCAGCTGGCTGGTGAAACGCTCGAGGGGCGACTGGCTGCTGGCGCTGCTGCGCAGGTCGGGATCCTTGTGGCGATCCTGGGCGGTGGCGTTGTTCAGCAGGTAGGTGCCGTTGAGCGGATTGCCGCCAAAGGACGGATTCACCGGCGTATAGACCAGTTCGGTCGCCATGGCCGGGGCGACGCACAGGGTGCAGAGCAGGGGCAGGGCCTTCCAGGCGTGCGCGTTCATAACTCGTCCTTTTCCATGTCGAAAGTGTCCTGCAGCAGATTTTCCAGGCGGCGTCGGGTGATGCCCTCGTGGACCTGGTCCGCCGCGGCGTAGGCGGCATCCTTGAGTTCGCTGTTGTTGGGCGGAATGAACTGGCGATAGAGCAGCCGCTGTTCGTACTCGACCCAGACCAGGCTGCCCCAGCGCGCCGAGGGCCGTTCGCGCACCACCAGGTTGAAATCCAGATCGGTGGTGTCGGTGAGGCGGTCGGCGAAATGGCGATAGAAGTCGTGGCCGAAGCGGGAGATGGTGTTGTCCACCAGCAGTCCCTGGATCAGCTCGCCCTCGGCCCGCAGCGGTCCGGCCAGCAGCAGGCCGAACAGCAGCCAGACCGCCTTCATCCCGGCAGGTCCTGCCCGGCATGAAAGCGCAGCGCCGCCTCGGCGCGATTGGCTGCGCCGGTCTTGCGCAGCAGGTTGTGCATGTGGCTCTTGACCGTGTGGGTGCTCAGGCACAGCGTCTCGCCGATGGCGGCGTTGGAGAGCCCGCGACCGACCAGCCGGAGGATCTCCCGCTCGCGGCGGGTGAGGCCGTCGGCGGCGATGCTCGGGCGTTCGCGGGAACGGCGCAGCAGGTGGGCCAGGATGGCGCGGGGCAGCCAGTCCTCGCCGGCCAGCAGGGCGCCCAGCCCCTGCAGCAGCTGGTCGCGACTGGCCTGGGGGGCGAACACGCCCTGGATGGCGGGAAAGCGTTCGACCCAGGGCAGCGCCTGTTCGACGCTGGCATTGAGAAAGGCCACCGTGACCGCCGGTGTCAGGCCTTCCAGCCAGCGCTCCAGCGCCGGCTCGGGCACGCTGCCGAGATCGACCAGTACCAGGCCGGCGTCGCCGGCTGCGTCCAGCTCGCGGGCGCAACTCAGCTCGATGCCGTGGCGTTCTTCCAGAAAGGGTTTGAGCAGTTCTGCCAGGAGGACGTTTCCTGTCGTCAGGCAGACCTTGCTCGCAGGTATCGCGCGCATGTCCATATGGGCTGTCTCATCATCCGTTGCGCGAACGCTGAGACAAATCGCCGGGAGCGACAAGAAAAAATTGACCGATTTCCAGCGACTTAACGGCTCTGTGGACCGCTTGGCAGATTACCCGTCGACCAGCCGGCGGCAGCTAGCTCCAAAGACTTAGCTCTCCGGATTGAGGCGCGAAAACAGGCGCGCCGGCTGCCGGAGCGCCTGGGCCGAGGATCGTCGCCTCAGCGGGTGAGGGTAACCTTGCGCAGGTGGCGCGGCTGGTCCGGGTCCTGGCCCCGGGCCTCGGCCAGCAAGGCGGCCATGCGATAGAAGCTCTGGATCGCCAACAGGCCGTCCAGGTCCGGATGGCCGGCGACGGAAAGGGGCAGGTCACGCTCGGCCACCTCGTCCGGTGCGGCCAGCAAGACCCGCGCGCCACGTCCGCGCAGGTCCCGCGCCAGGTGCAGCAGACCGGCCTGCTCGGGCCCGCGCAGGGCAAAGATCAGCAGCGGATAGCCGCGCTCCACCAGCGCCAGGGGGCCGTGCTGCAATTCCGCGCCGCTGAAGGCCTCGCCCTGCAGCGCCGAGGTCTCCTTGAGCTTGAGCGCGGCCTCCTGGGCGATGGCGAATCCCGGCCCGCGGCCGACCACCATGCAGCGCTCGGCATCGCGCAATACTGGCAGCGCCGGCGCCCAGCTCAGTTCGGCCGCGCGATCCAGCGCTTCGGGCAAGGCCGCGCCCGCCGCCAGCAGGGTCTCGTCCTGCTGCCAGTGGGCGATCAGCCGGGCTGCGGCGGCCAGGGTGGCGATAAAGCTCTTGGTAGCGGCGACGCTCTGTTCGGGGCCGGCCTGCACGCCGATGGCGTGGCGGCAGGCCAGGGCCAAGGGCGAATCGATCTCGTTGACCAGGGCGGCGGTGCGGGCGCCGTAGCGATCCAGGGCCGACAGCGTCTCGATCAGGTCGGGACTGCGCCCGGACTGGGAAAAGCCCAGGGCGAGCTGGCCTTCGACGCGCAGCGGCGCCTGGCGCAGGGTCACCAGCGAAGGCGGCAGCGACAGCACCGGTAGCCCCAGGTGGGCCATGGCCAGGTAGGCGAAATAGCTGGCCGCATGGTCCGAACTGCCGCGCGCCACGGTCAGCGCCAACTGCGGCGGGTGGGCCCTGAGGTCGTCGGCCAGCGCCGCCAGGGCCTGGTCGATGGTCGCCAGTTGGCGAGCGACCGCCGCGCCGCTGGCGGCGGCTTCTGCGAGCATGAGCGAGGTCAAGAAGGACTCCTTGGGCGAATGCCGAGTCCCTCACTCTGCCATTGCTGGCCAGGCGCGACCAGCCGACCTTGGTCAGTCCCCGTCGTCCGCCGCGCCACCGGTGAACTGCAGGTCGTGCTTGCGCAGTTTGTCGGACAGCGTCTTGCGCGGCAGCCCCAGGGCTTCGGCCAGGCTGCGCAGGGAGGCGTGGGGGCGGGCCAGTTCGCGCTGGATGAGTTCGCGCTCGAAGGCCTCGACCTGCTCGCCCAGCCCGGCGGCGAGGGCGGCCGCCGCGGGTGCCGCCGCCGTGGAGGCGGCCACGGGCGTCGCCGTCATGGGCGCCAGGGGCGCATAGGCGCTGTTGTCCAGCGCCAGCTCCAGCCCCAGGGCGAAGCGCTCGGCGGCGTTCTGCAATTCGCGCACGTTGCCTGGCCAGCTGTGGGCGATCAGGGCGGCGCGCTGCTCGGCGTCGGGTTCGCGCAGCGGGGTGCCGTGGCGCTGGGCGGCGGCCAGGGCGAAGTGGCGGAACAGGGGCAGGATGTCTTCGCTGCGCTCGCGCAGGGCGGGGATGCGCAGGGTGGCGACATTGAGCCGGTAGTAGAGGTCGGCGCGGAACCGGCCCTGGTCGGCGGCCTGGCGCAGGTCTTCCTTGGTGGCGGCGACCACCCGGATGTCCAGCGGGATCTGCTGGTTGGAGCCGAGGCGCTCGACCTTGCGCTCCTGCAGCAGGCGCAGCAGCTTGACCTGGACATCCAGGCTCATGCTCTCGATCTCGTCGAGAAAGAGGGTGCCGCCGCTGGCGTATTCGAATTTGCCGATACGGCGCTTCTGGGCTCCGGTGAAGGCGCCCTGTTCGTGGCCGAAGAGTTCGCTCTCCACCACGGATTCGGCGAGGGCGCCGGCGTTGATGGCGACGAAGGGGCCGTCGCGGCGATTCGACAGGTCGTGCAGGGCACGGGCCACCACCTCCTTGCCGGCACCGGTTTCGCCATGGATCAGCACGTCCGCCTGGGTCGCGGCGAGGGCGCCGATCTGGTCGCGCAGCCGGGCCATGCCTGGGGTCTGGCCGATCAGCCGGGTCTGCAGCTCATGGCGTTCGGCCAGGGCCAGGCGCAGGCTGCGGTTCTCCAGCACCAGGTGGCGGGCGCCCAGGGCGCGGCGCACGCTGTCGATCAGGGCGTCGTTGGCGAAGGGCTTTTCCAGGAAGTCATAGGCGCCGGCGCGCATGGCCTGGACCGCCAGGGGCACGTCGCCGTGGCCAGTGATCAACACCACCGGCAATTCGGCGTCGCGCTGGTGCAACTGGGCGAGCAACTCCAGGCCATCGATGCCGGGCATGCGGATGTCGCTCACCACCACGCCGGGCCAATCGCGCACGGTGGCCATTTCCAGGTCGCGGGCATCGGCCAGGGTGGTCACCTTGAAGCCGGCCAGGTCCAGGGTCTGGCTCAGGGCCAGGCGCAGGTGGGCGTCATCGTCGATCAACAGGATCTGGCTGGCAGGGTCGAAGGGGGGCAGAGCGCTCATGGCAAGGAACCTAAGGTAAGGGGCTGCACGGTCAACCGCGGACTTCTTCCTGGGGTACCGACGCGACCCCGGGTTTGCCGTGCAGCAGATAGAGGCGCACCTCGGCGCCACCGTCGAGATGGTTGGACAGGTGCAGGTGGCCGCCGAGGGTCCGCAACAGGTTATCGCAGATCGCCAGACCCAGGCCGAGACCCTGGGCGGTGGCCTTGGTGGTGAAGAAGGGTTCATGGGCGCGGGCCAGGGCTTCGCTGGAGAAACCCGGTCCGTTGTCCCTCAGGATCAGGGTCACACCGCGCTCGTCGATGCTGGTGGTCAGCCACAGCCGGCGGGTGCTGGTCTTTTCCGCCAGGGCGTCGAGGGCATTGCTCAGCAGGTTGCTGATGATCTGCCGCAGGCGGGTCTCGCCGGCCTGCACCCACAGCGGCGCATCGGGCAGGTCGCGGATCAGCTCCACCTGCATGGCCCGGCGCCGCGCGGCGACCAGCGCCAGGGCGTCTTCCAGGGCACCCTGCAGCACCACGCTCTCCGGCGCGCGGCGGGCACCGCGGGCATAGGCCTTGAGGTGGGCGATGATGTTGGCCATGCGCGTGGTCAGTTCGCCGATCAGCTTGAGATTGCCGCGGGCATCGTCCAGCCGATCGTGGTCGAGCAGCACCACGGCGTTTTCCGTGTAGCTGCGGATGGCCGCCAGCGGCTGGTTGAGTTCGTGACTGATGCTGGCCGACATGGTCCCCAGCGCCGACAGCTTGCCGGCCTGCACGGCTTCGTCCTGGGCGCGCATGAGTTCGCGCTGGGCCTGCTCGCGATCGTGCACCTCCTGCTGCAGCCGCGCGTTGAGCGTCTGCAGGTCGCGGGTGCGCTCCTCCACGTTCAGCTCCAGGTCACGCTTGGCCCGGG
Organism: Pseudomonas oryzihabitans NBRC 102199; assembly: GCF_000730625.1. GTDB lineage: Bacteria > Pseudomonadota > Gammaproteobacteria > Pseudomonadales > Pseudomonadaceae > Chryseomonas > Chryseomonas oryzihabitans. The sequence goes on from NZ_BBIT01000005.1 coordinate 460,052, forward strand.
CATCCAGCGCCAGGCGCTCGATGAAGTGGCGCCGTCTCAGGGTCATGACCACCAGCAGCAGGAGCAGCGCCAGCAGGGTGGCCGCGCCGACATAGAGGGCGCTGCGCACCTGGCGCTCGACCATCTCCCGCGGCGCCAGGATCTGCGCGTTCCAGCCCACCTCGTCGAGATTGCGGGTCTGGGTCAGCCAGTCGCCGGGCACCAGGGTCAGGGGCGCCGGATTGGTGGTGGGGTAGGGCCGGTTGGCGTTGACCTGCTCGCGCTGGCGCTCGTCCAGCGGATGGGTGGCGCGAAAGCGCCAGGCGTCATGGGAGGTGAGGATGACCACGCCCAGGTCATCGGTCACCAGCAACTGCTCGGGCGCGTTGCCCCAGAGCTTTTCCGCACTGTCCAGATCGACCTTGACCACCACCACGCCGATGGCGCGCGCCCCGTCACGCACGGCGGCGGCGAAATAGTAGCCGCGTTTGCTGGAGGTGGTGCCCAGGCCGAAGAAGCGCCCCGGCTGGCCCTGCATGGCCGCCTTGTAATAGGGCCGGAAGGAGAAGTCGCGACCGACGAAGCTGTCCGCCTGGCGATAGTTGGAGCTGGCCAGGCAGGTGCCGTCGTCCTGCATCAGGTAGATGACATCCGCCCCGGTGCGCTGGCGGATGTCTTCCAGCATCTGGCTGGCGGCGTCCTGGGCGCTGCCGTCACGCTGGCCTTCCAGGGCATGGCGCAGCACCGGCAGATCGCCCAGCAGATCCGGCAGCACCTCGTAGCGTCTCAGGGTGCCCAGCAGGTTGGCGACATAGAGGTCCAGCGTCTGACCGTTCTGCTCGGCCAGTTGCGCCTCGTAATAGTGCTGGGCCGCATAGCGCAGCGGAATCAGCAGCAGCGTCAGGCCCAGGGCCAGCAGCAGCAGGCTGCTCCAGCGGGGGCGCTTGGGGAGATGAGGACTCTTGGGCATACGCGGCTACGGTAAGGGGGCGTCTCGGCATTATGCCCAAGCCGGGCCCCTGACGAAGGGGTTGCCAGACTGTTAACGCCTTGGCAGTCGATTGAAATATCTTGTTACCAATGGCCCTGGCTGTGGAAGGGGACACGGTTTTGCCGGGCGAAAGGCGGCTAACTGGGGCTGCAATCAGCCACCGAAGGAGTGACTTCCATGAAAAGCACCACCCTCTGCCTGACCCTCGCCGGCCTGCTGGCCACCTCCGCCGCCTTCGCCCAGACGGCGCCCGCCGATCCTGCGGCAACGCCTGCCGCGACGAGCAGCAGCCCGGCCAAGACCGGCAAGCAGACCACCACCCACCACAAGAAGGTGGCGCACAAGAAGGTCCACAAGGCCAGCACCAGCGGCAGCTGATCCGCGGCGCGGCACCTCCCCGCGGGGGAGGTGCCTAAAGGGAGTGCATCCGTTCCGAGGAGTCCTCCCATGCGTACCTCTTCCCTGCTCTCTGCCCTGCTCTTGGGCCTCAGCCTGTCCGGCGCCGCCCTGGCCCAGACCAGCCCGACCAATCCCCCGGCCACCCCCGCGCGACCCGATCCCACTAGCACCCATGGTATGGAAAAGGCGCCCAGCACCGGCGTCGGCGCGGCCGACAACGGTTCCAGCAGCGGTTCGGGCAGCGATACCGGCACCGATCACGTGAAGAAGCCCAAGACTCAGCACAAGGATCACTGAGGCATCCGCCCATTCCCTCGGGGAATGATCCAATGAGCAAAGATCGCTTGAGCAGCCCGTGCGGGCATGTCGAAATCGGCTTCTAGCCTGAGCCAGGAGCCGCTCCCATGACCGTCGCGTCGCTGCTTTCCCCGGATCTGATCCGCACCCGCTTTTCCCAGGCCATGTCGGCGATGTACCGCCAGGAGGTGCCCCAGTACGGCACCCTGTTGGAACTGGTCGCCGAGGTGAACGCCGGACAGCCGGGCTTTGCCGGAGATTCCGCGGAGCGCCTGGATCTGGAGCGCCATGGCGCCATTCGCGTCGGCACCGCCACCGAGCTGGCCACCCTGCGCCGCCTGTTCGCCGTGATGGGCATGCAGCCGGTCGGCTACTACGACCTGAGCGTGGCCGGGGTGCCGGTGCATTCCACCGCCTTCCGTCCGGTGGAGCCGGCCGCCCTGCAGGTCAATCCGTTTCGCGTCTTCACCTCGCTGCTGCGCCTGGAGCTGATCGAGGACACCGAGCTGCGCCAACTGGCCGAAGGGGTACTGAACGCGCGCCGCATCTTCACCCCGGGTGCACTGGAGTTGATCGAGCGCGCCGAAGCCCAGGGCGGCCTGACGGATGCCGAGGCCGCTGCCTTCGTCCAGGAAGCCCTAGAGACCTTTCGCTGGCACCGCGAGGCCAATGTCGACGCCAGTCTCTACCAGCGCCTGCACGCTGCCCACCGACTGATCGCCGACGTGGTCTGCTTCAAGGGGCCGCACATCAACCACCTGACCCCGCGCACCCTCGACATCGACGCCGTCCAGGCGCAGATGCCCGCCCGCGGCATCGCGCCCAAGGAAACCATCGAAGGCCCGCCCCGCCGCCAGTGCCCCATCCTGCTGCGCCAGACCAGTTTCAAGGCCCTGGAAGAACCCATCCTGTTTCAGGGCGAGGTCCAGGGCTCGCACACGGCGCGCTTCGGCGAAATCGAACAGCGCGGCATCGCCCTCACGCCGGCCGGTCGCCAGCGCTACGACGAACTGCTGCAGGAGGTCCGCCAGCGCAGCAAGGCGGCCGGCAGTGACTACGCAACGGTATTGGCCGAGGTGTTCCAGGTGCTGCCCGACAACTGGGACGAGCTGCGCCGTCAGGGGCTGGCCTGGTTCCGCTATCGCGCTGCGCCCGCCAGCCAGGCGGCTAGCGATAGCCACGATCCCGAGGCCCTGATCGCCGCTGGCCAGCTCCTTGTGGATCCCATCACCTACGAAGACTTCCTGCCGGTCAGCGCCGCGGGCATCTTCCAGTCCAACCTGGGTGCCGGTAGCCAGCAGGAGTACCAGAGCGGCGGCAATCGCGCCGCCTTCGAAGCCGCCCTGGGTGCGCCGGTGCTCGACGAGATGGCGCTGTACGAGCGCCAGCAGCAGCAATCCCTGGACGCCGCCCTGGCTGCCCTCGGCCGCCCCGCCTAGAATGTCGGCTCCCGCGTCGGTGGCCTCTGCCCCCGACGCCCGCCCCCGGCAGGCAGCCACGATGTTCACCAAACTCGATCCGACCGACTGGCAGCTCATCCACCTGCTGCAACAGAACGCCCGCGCCTCCAACGCCACCCTGGCCCGCCAGCTGGGCCTGGCGCGCACCACGGTGGTCACCCGCCTGGCGCGCCTGGAGCGTGACGGCATCATCCAGGGCTACGGCCTGCGCCTAGGCTCCGAACTGGAACAGGCCGCCGTGCGCGCCTACTGCGCCATCAGCGTCCTGCCGCGCAGCACTGCCGGCGTCATCCGCGCCCTGGAAAAGATGGTCGAGGTCGAGGAAGTCTCCTCGGTCAGCGGCCAGTTCGACTATCTGGCCTTCCTGCGCTGCACCACCCACGAAAAGCTCGACGAACTGCTCGACCGCATCGGTAACCTTGAGGGGGTTAAGCAGACCCAGACGTCGATCATCCTGAACCGAAAGATCGATCGGCGTTTGGGTGCTTGATAGCCGGCCTTCTTGAAGCTTACCGGAAGTACCTTTAGTGCTTGTTTAAAAGCCGCCACCTGCGTTTAACCATGCCTGTTCGTCCGGAGTGTTGAGCCGGCCTAGGACATAATTTCGGTGCGGAAAACGACCGAAGCGAGCGATCACCTCCAGATGAGCCTCGGCATAGCGCCGGTAGTGCTCGATCCCCAGTGCCTCGAAAAGTATGAGCGAGTGCCGCTGATCGTCCAGCGCCTCGGAGTGCTCGAAGGGCAGATAGAAGAAGGCGCGCAACTCGGCTTCGACCTGCTGATCCAGGCCGGCGGCTATCGCCTGTCGCGCGTGCTGCAGGGCCAGGCCGTCGGTGGCGAAGGCGTGGCCGCTGTGGCGATAGATATTGCGCGGGATCTGGTCCAGCAGCAGGCACAGGGCCAGGGCGCCTTCGGCACTGGCGGCCCAGCCGTCCCATTCACCGCGACTGGCGGCCAGGTGCGTGTCCGCGAAGCGCACGCGGCACTCGGCGTCGAAGGCAGGGCCGCCGTTGAACCACTGACGACGGCCGGCGGCGCGCCAGAAGGAGAGGATTTCGGCTGGACTCATTGCGTGCTCCTTGTCTGCTCGGGTTCCACTTGGAACCCCTCAGCCCCGCCCCACATAGGGCATCTTGGTCGCCATCACGGTCAGGGTCTGGACGTTGGCATCCAGCGGCAGGCTGGCCATGTAGCGGACGGCGTCGGCGACGTGCCTGACGTCCATGCGTGGCTCCACGGCGGTGCTGCCGTCGGCCTGGAGCACGCCGTTGGCCATGCGCTCGGTCATCTCGGTGGCAGCGTTGCCGATGTCGATCTGGCCGCAGGCGATGTCGAAGGCGCGGCCGTCCAGGGCCAGGGCCTTGGTCAGCCCGGCCACGGCGTGCTTGGTCGCGGTATAGGGCGCACTGAAGGGCCGGGGCGTGTGCGCCGAGATGGAGCCGTTGTTGATGATGCGCCCGCCACAGGGCGATTGTGCGCGCATCAGGGCGAAGGCCGCGCGGCTGCAGAGAAAGACGCCGGTGAGGTTGGTGTTAACCGCCCGGTGCCAGGCGTCCAGTTCCAGCTCGTCGATGGGCACCGCCGGGGCGCCGACGCCGGCGTTGTTGAACAGCAGGTCCAGGCGGCCGTAGGTCTCGCGGATGCGAGCGAACAGCGCCTCGACGCTGGCGGCATCGGTGACGTCGCAGGGTACAGCCAGGGCTTCGCCGCCCTGTTGCCGCGCCTCTTCGGCGAGGGCCTCCAAGGGTTCGGCGCGACGGGCAGCGAGGACCACGCGGAAGCCGTCCTGCAGCAGGCCGAGGGCGACGGCGCGGCCGATGCCCTGGGAGGCACCGGTGACGAGGGCGATGGGGCGGGCGGTGGTCATGGGCGGTCCTTGGACAGGGGAGGAGCTTCCAAGGCTAGCAGGTAGGGAGGGGTGGTGGGCGGCCCTCACCCTAGCCCTCTCCCAGGGGGAGAGGGGATGGTTGTGGTGTGTTGGGGAGGTAGGTGGTTCCTGGTAGCTCCGGTCGGCTCAGCGCAGCTTTAAGTCGGTCGCCACCAGGATCGCCTGGCCGGAGGGTCGCGCGCGCAGGCGGTCGAGATAGGCGGCGAGGCGGGGCCAGGTCGTCCGCCAGTTGAGGGCCGGCAGGGGCTCCAGATAGTCGAGCATGGGCGCCAGCAGGGCGTCGGGCAGACTGAATTCGGCGCCGCAGAGAAAGCCCTGGTTGCCCAGCTGGCGATCGAGCACGGCCAGGGTCGCGTCGACGTCGGCCAGGGCGCGCTGCTCGTCCTCCGGTGTGCGGAAGGGGGCGGGTCGTGGCCCGGCGACGCGCAGCAGATAGTGGCGGACCAGACGGCTATCCACAGTGGTGAGCAGGGCGCTGCTCCAGGCGTCCTGCTCCGGGTTGCCATCGCGCTCCGGCGAGAGCCGACGATCGAGATGGCGGCAGATGGCGAGGGTCTCGAAGATCCGCAGCTCGCCATCGAACAGCACCGGCACCTGGCCGAAGGGGTGCAGCGCCAGGTGGGCTTCGCTGCGCCAGGCGATGGCCTGGCCGGCGGGTGCGAGGCCACAGGGCAGCTCAAGGCCCTGTTCCAGGGCATGGAGGCGCACGCTACGCACCAGGGTGCTGAAAGCGGGACCGAAGAGATAGGGCGTCATGCTGCAGGCTCCTTGCAAAGAAGGCTCCATGCTGGCAAAGGGGACCTTATGTTCAAGAACATAATCTGGAGTAGCCATGGCCTGGCCCCTTGATCAGCGCGAGCAGACCCGCCAGCGCATCCTCGACAGCGCCGCCCACCTGTTCGCCCTGCGCGGCTTCGATGCGGTCGGTCTCGACGACCTGATGGCCGATGCCGGTCTCACCCGCGGCGCCTTCTACCACCACTTCCGCACCAAGACCGAGGTCTATGACCAGGCCATCGCCCATGCCGCCCGGGTCGGCAGTGCCCGGCTCGACGATCTCGGTAGCCAAGGCCTCGGGCAACTGGTCGAGCATTACCTGAGTCGCGAACATGCCGAGGGCGAAGCGCTGCGCTGTCCGCTGGCCTTTCTGGCGGCCGACGTCACCCACCGGGAGGCCGCCATCCGGGGCAGCTATACCCGCTTCTTCGCGCGCTTCGTCACCCGACTGGAGCAGGATCTGTCGGGGCCGCCGGCGCAGCGGCGCGCCCGGGCGCTGCAGCTGGCCACCACCCTGATCGGGGGCGTGGCCCTGGCGCGGGCACTGGATGACGAGAGCCTCGCCGAGGAATTGCTGGCGGCCTGTCGCCAGGGCGCCCAGGGGCTGCTGGAAGAGGGCGGTGATTTGGCAGCGGCACTCGGCTAGGCGACACTGGCGGCCCCTTCGTCCGCCGGAGTCACCCATGCAGATTCGCCCCCTCGAAGCCGCCGATTTCGACCAGGTCTGGCCGCTGATCCAGCAGGTCGCCCAGGCCCGGGAGACCTACGCCTACGACCCGGACATGACCCGCGACGAGGCCTGGCGCCTCTGGGTGGAGCTACCGCGGGCGACCTTCGTCGCCGAGCGCGACGGCCAGCTGCTCGGCAGCTACTACCTCAAGGCCAATGCCATGGGCCCAGGCGATCACGTCTGCAATTGCGGCTACATGGTCGTCCCTGCCGCCCGCGGCCAGGGCGTCGCCGGCGCCCTCTGCGAGCACTCCCTGCAGGTGGCCCGCGAACTGGGCTTCCAGGCGATGCAGTTCAACTCGGTGGTGGCCAGCAACCAGGTGGCGGTGCGGCTCTGGCAGAAGCACGGCTTCGAGATCGTCGGCACCCTGCCCAGGGCCTATCGCCACTCCAGCCTGGGGCTGGTGGATTGCCATGTGATGTATCGCTGGTTGGCGGACTAGCGCCACTCGCTCAACACCGTCTGCAGCGAGGCCGGCAGCATGGGGCCGTGGCCCAGCCCTTCGAGCACCTCGTAGCGCACCCGGATGCCGGGGAGCTGGCCGAGGCGGTCGGCCAGGCGCCGGGTGGCATCGGCGGGGACCTCGCTCTGGAAGTGCGCGGGCAGTTCGCGCTCGGCGCCGCCCTGCAGCAGCACCAGGCGGACCGGATGGGCCTGGAAGCGCGCCTTCAATTGCTCGTCGTCTTGCGGCAGCACGGTGGGACTCCACCACAGCGAAGGACTCACGGCGTAGCCCTCGGCGAAGGCGTCCGGACGGGTGAGCAGGGCGTGGAGGACGAACAGCCCGCCCAGGGAATGACCCCAGACCGCGCGCTGGCCAGGATCCAGGGGGACCTGACGGGCCACCGCCGGCTCCAGGCGCTCCAGCAGCCAAGCGAGAAAGATGTCGGCGCCGCCGGTGGCCATCTCGCGAAAGCGCTCGCTGGTGGGGGCCGAGGGCGTGTAGTCATAGGCCCGACCCGGGCCATCGATACGCTTGCCGCCCGTGTAACCCACCGCCACCAGCACGGGCGGATGGGGCCGCTTGGCCAGGGTGTCGAGCAATTCGGCATTCAGCCCGCCCAGGGCGGCGTTGCCGTCGAGCAGATAGAGCACCGGATAGCCGGTGGCCGGCGCCGGGGTGGTGGGTCGGGCGATCCACACCTGGTAGTGGCGGGCGCCGTCGGTGGAATCCAGCTGGAGTTCGCTGAAGGCATAGCCGTGGCCCGGCTGCTGGAGCACCTGGGCGTCCATGGGCTGATCGATGGGGCGCGCCTGGCCCGGCAGGGCCAGGGCCAGCAGCAGCGGCAGGGCCAGCAGCAGCGGCAGGGCCAGCCAGGTGCAGCGTGGAGGGCGGCGAGAGGAGAGCGGCGACGGAGGCATCAGCGAACAAGACTCATTTCCAGTGAAGCGGTCGAGCCTACCGATCTCTGCCACCGGTCGCCATACTGACGGGGATCTCCGCTGCCCAGGACGCCCCATGCATCACCCCCATCTGCTGTTCGATCTCGATGGCACCCTCACCGATTCGCGCCTGGGCATCACCCGGGCGATCCAGGTGGCGCTGCGCGCCGAGGGGATCGAGGAGCCCGATCTGCGCAGGCTGGAGGTCTTTATCGGCCCGCCGCTGCTGCAGAGTTTCATGACCCACTACGGCTTCGACGAGGCGCGCGCCTGGCGCGCGGTGGCGGCCTATCGCGGGTATTTCCGCGCCACCGGTCTCTATGAGAACGAGGTCTATGCAGGCATCCGCGAGTTGCTGGCCGCGCTGCAGGCGGCCGGGCGACGGCTCTATCTGGTGACGGCCAAGCCGCGGGTGTTCGCCGTGGAGATCCTCCGGCACTTCGCGCTGACGGAGTTCTTCATCGCCCTGCATGGCAGCGAGCTGGATGGCACCCGCACCGACAAGACCGAGCTGCTGCGCTTCGTGCTGGACACCGAAGGCCTGGCGCCGGAGACCTGCCTGATGCTGGGCGACCGCGAGCACGACCTGATCGCCGCCCGGGCCAACGGCGTGGCGGCGGTGGCCCTGGGCTATGGCTTCGGTAGCCGGGAAGAGCTGGAGCGCCACCGCCCGGCCTTTCACTTCCACAGCGTGGCAGCCCTGCGCCAGGGCTTCGGCCTCTAGCGGCAGGCGCCGACCTGCGCGACCGGGGTCGGCAGGTCGTGGGGCGCGACGGGGATCAGCCGCAGGTGGCGGTCTGCACCACCAGACTGGCGCTGGTGGTGATGGTCAGGCGCTGGGAGTTGAAGTCCATGGTCATGGGGTCCTGCGGACGGACCACGCGAACGACCTGGGCACCGGCGCGTTGCCGGCCTTCTTCGGCCAGGGCCGGGGAGAGGGCCTTGCCGACCAGATCCTGGACCGCATCGGAGTTGCACCGGCCACTGCTGCTGACGGCGCCGCTCGGGGCCGAAGAGGCCGCCGCCGGGCTGCTCTGGGTTTCGTGCGAGCCGCAACCGGCCAGCAGGGTGAAGAGCGCGGCGCCAGCCAGCAGGAGGGGAGTCTTGAAGCTCATGAGTTCGCCTTTTCGATCGTGAGAGAAGGAACCTTAACCCGTACGGGCCTCCTGATGGACCCCTCAAGGGCGGGCATTGTTACAAAGCGCGATACAGAAGACGTTGCGAGACCTGGGTGAGCGATCGTCCTGCAGGCATAAAGTTAATAAATATAACGTTCGGTAATCGGCCAGATTCGGGTCGGATGGCTTGATCCATTTCTGCCATCGACCATCATCGAACCAGGGCCACCCGGCCCCCACGGTGACGACAACAACAACAAAGGGACACCTGCCATGTCAGCTCGCTATCCAACCACCCTCCCGCCTGACCGCTACCCGATCCGCGCCCGCTAGGCCCTGATCCGCGCGCCCCTGCGGCGCCTTCCGCATCCTCAGTCAGGACGGTCATCTCATGTCTTGTTCGCGCTCGCTTCCGGCCTGCGCACGGGCCCGCTCGTGCCTCGCCTTTACCGCTCTCGCCGCCCTGCTCGCCAGCCAGGGCCTTGTCGCCGCGCCTTCCACCACCCTGGAAAGCGCCCGCCCCAAGCCGCTCAACAACCTGGAGACGGCGCGTCCCCTGCCGCCCGGACCGCCGCGCTGGGCCGAAGACTATCGCTTCCTCGACGATCCGCAAAAACGCACCGATCCCTTCGACGGGTTGCGCTACCAGCGCCTTAGCGACTCGGCCTGGCTGCAGACCGGTGGCGAGGCGCGCTACCGCTTCGACACCATCCGCAATCCGGTCTTTGGCCGGCGGGGGGTGGATACCGATCACTACATCCAGCAGCGCCTGCAGCTGCACGCGGACCTGCACCTGTTCGACGATGCCGTGCGCGCCTTCGTCCAGCTGGAAAACACCCGCGCCTGGAACAAGGCGCTCTACGGCCCCTACGACCAGAGCCGCACCGAGCTGCACCAGGCCTTCATCGACCTCAACACGCCGCTGGCCGGTGGCAAGCTGATGACCCGCATCGGTCGCCAGGAACTGGGCTACGGCAACCAGGCCTTCGTCACCTACCGTGACGCCCGCAACATCCGCCTCAACTTCGACGGCCTGCGCCTGGCCTGGACCCGTCCGGACGGCTACCGGCTGGACGCGTTCGGCCTGAGACCCGTGGTGACCGGCGAAGACAGCTTCGACGACGGCTCCAACAACGCGGTCAAGTTCTATGGCCTCTACGGCACCCTGCCGCTGGCCGGACCGCTCAAGCTGGATGTCTACGGCTTCGGCCTGGAGACCGACCAGCGCATCCTGGATGGCCTGACCGGCGCGGAAAAGCGCTACACCGCCGGCATCCGTCTGTTCGGCAACGCCGGTCCCTGGGACTGGAGCTGGGACCTGGCCGGGCAGGGCGGGCATCTGGCCGGCGCCCGGATCCGCGCCTGGGGCCTGAGCAGCGAAACCGGCTATCGCCTGGGCGGCGCCTGGAAACCGCGGCTGGCCTTGCGGGTGGACGCCGCCAGCGGCGATCACGGCGCGGGCGACGACCGCGTCGGCACCTTCGATCCGCTCTTTCCCAAGAACGGTTTCTATGGCGACTCCGGGCTCACCACCCTGGCCAACCTCTATCTGGTCGGGCCGCTGCTGACCCTGGCGCCCCGGCCGACGCTGCAGCTGGAGAGCGGACTGTTCGGCGTCTGGCGGCAGAGCACCGAAGACGGCGTCTACCTGCCGGGCATGACCACGGTGCCGGGCACCGCGGCCAGCTCGGCGCGCAAGGCCGGCACCCTCTGGCGCAACAACCTGCGCTGGATGCCCACCGCCAACCTGACCCTGGACCTGGAATACAGCTACTTCCAGGCCGGCGCCGCCGTGCGCCAGGCCGATGGCGACGACACCAGCTTCCTGATGGCTGCTACCACCTTCCGCTTCTGAGGAATCCACCATGCGCCTGCTCTCGACCGCCCCGCCCGGGGCCCGCCTGACCCTCGTGCTGTGCTTCATCGTCGCCCTCCTGGAAGGCATGGACCTCCAGGCCATGGGCATCGCCGCGCCGGCCATGGCCAAGGCCTTCGGCTTCCAGCCGGGGCAGATGGGCCTGGTGTTCAGCGCCAGCATCCTCGGCCTCTTGCCCGGCGCCTTCATCGGCGGCTGGTGCGCCGATCGCATCGGCCGCAAGAAGGTGCTGATCGCCTGCGTGCTGATCTTTGGCGTCTTCTCGGTGGCCACCGCCCATGTCTGGAGTCTGGAGAGCCTGCTGCTGGCGCGACTGCTCACCGGCATCGGTCTGGGCGGCGCGCTGCCCAATCTGATCGCCCTGTCCGCCGAGTCGGTGGACGAGCGCGCCCGGGCCACGGCGGTCAGCCTGATGTATTGCGGCGTGCCCCTGGGCGGCGCCCTGGCGGCGGTGGTGGGGCTGCTGGACGTCGGCCGCTGGCAGACGGTGTTCTATGTCGGCGGCCTGGCGCCGCTGCTGGTGGCGCCGCTGCTCGGGCGTTACCTGGCGGAGACCGCCGGCTTTCTGCGCAAGCGAGGCGGGACTCAGGCGGGTAGTCCGCGCGGGGCCTGGCTGGGCGCCATCCCGCTGTCGACCACCCTGCTGCTGTGGCTGGGCTACTTCTTCACCCTCACGGTGATGTACATGCTGCTCAACTGGCTGCCGTCGCTGCTGGTGGGGCAGGGCTTCAGCCGCGGCCAGGCGGTGGGGGTGCAGATCCTCTTCAACCTGGGCGGCGGCATCGGTTCGGTGCTGTTCGGCCTGCTCATGGATCGCTGGCGGCCGCGGCTGACGGTGCTGGCCATCTACCTGGGCATCCTGCTGGGTCTGGCCGGGCTAGGGCTGGCCAAGGCCTATCCGCTGGTGGCCCTGGCCGGTTTCGCCGCCGGGCTGTTCGTGGTCGGCGGCCAACTGGTGCTCTATGCCCTGGCGCCGCAGCTCTATCCGGCGGCGGTGCGGGCCACCGGAACCGGCGCGGCGGTGGCGGTCGGACGCCTGGGCGCCATGGCCGGCCCACTGCTGGCGGGGCAGGTCCTGGCCCTGGGCGGTGGCGCGGCGACCCTGGTGGTGGCCACCACCCCGGCAGTGCTGGTGGCCGCGGGCGCGGTGCTGGCCCTGCTGCAGCGGCGGGCGCCGGTGCCGGCGGCTACCACCCACGCGGAGGCGCCTGGGCATGCGTAGTCTGCTGCTCGTCACCCTGCTGACGCTGACTGGCCTGGCCCGGGCGGCCACCACGGACGGCGATCCGGCCACCGCCACGCCACCGCCGCTGCAGCTCGAACCCCTGGCGCGCTTCGAGGTGGCCCTCGACGCCCCGGTCTGGGAGCTGGGCCAGACCAGTGACCTGGGCAAGCGGCGCATCATCCCCATCACCGGCGGCCGCTTCGACGGCCAGCGCCTGCATGGACGGATCCTCGACAACGGCGCCGACTGGCAGGTGGTGACCGCCGATGGCCTGGCCATCATCGACACCCGCTATCTGCTGCAGACCGACGATGGCGCCCTGATCTATCTGCAGACCAAGGGCTATCGCTACGGCCCGCCGGAGGTGATGCGCGAGCTGGCCGCCGGCAAGCCGGTGGATCCCCGGCGCTATTTCTTCCGCGTCACCCTGACCTTCGAGACCGCCGCGCCGGCCTATGCCTGGCTCAACCGCGCCCTGGGCGTGGGCAGCGCCATGCGCCTGGGCAAGGCGGTGGTCTACGACGCCTATCTGCTGCAATAGAGGAGGAGCCGATGCCCATTGGAATGAGTGCGCTCTACGACGATGTCCTGCTGCTGGATGGCGTGCGCACGCCCTGGACCGATCTGAATGGCGCCCTGGGGCAGGTGTCGCCCACCGACCTGGGCATCGCCGTGGCGCGGGCGCTGCTGGCGCGCGGGCATGAGGCCGGGGCGGTGGATTCCGTGCTGGCCGGCTCGGTGGCCCAGGCCAGCTTCGATGCCTATCTGCTGCCACGCCATATCGGCCTCTATGCCGGGGTGCCCGAGGCGGTGCCGGCGCTGCAGGTGCAACGGGTCTGCGGCACGGGGCTTGAGCTGCTGCGCCAGGCTGGCGATCAGTTGCAGAGCGGCCAGGCCATCCGGGTGCTGTGTGTGGCGGCCGAGTCCATGACCCGCAATCCCATCGCCGCCTACACCCACCGCAGCGGCTTTCGCCTCGGCGCGCCGGTGGAATTCCACGACTTTCTCTGGGAGGCGCTCAAGGACCCGGCGGCCGGACTGGACATGATCGCCACCGCCGAGCGCCTGGCCCAGCGCCATGGCATCGCCCGCGAGGCGGTGGATGCCTGGGCGCTGCGGAGTTTCGAGCGGGCCCTGGCGGCCCAGCGCCAGGGCTGGTTTCGCGAGGAGGTCGTGCCGGTGACGGCGGCGCGCTTCGAGGCTGAAGGCCTGGCGCCGCGGGAGTTGCGTCTGCCGCGGGGCTGCGCGGGGGTCGAGCAGGACAGCCATCCGCGGGAGACCTCGCGGGAGGCCCTGGCACGGCTGACGCCAGTGCATCCGGGCGGGGTGCAGACCGCCGGCAACAGCTGCGCGGTGGCCGACGGCGCCGCCGCCTTGCTGCTGGCACGGGGCGCGGACGCCGCGCCGGAGCGGGCGCTGGCCTGGGTGCGCGGCAGTTGTGTGGTGGGGGTGCCGCCGGACGTCATGGGCAGCGGCCCGGTGCCGGCCATCCAGGGCCTGCTCGACCGCGCCGGCCTCAGGCTGGAGGCCATCGACCGCCTGGAGATCAACGAAGCCCAGGGCGCCCAGCTGCTGGCGGTGCAGCAGGCTCTGGAACTGGATCCGGCGCGACTCAATGTGCATGGCGGCGCCATCGCCCTGGGTCATCCACTGGCCGCCACCGGCCTGCGCTTGGCCATCACCCTGGCCCGCCAGCTGCGCGCCGAGGGGCTCAGGTACGGGGTGGCGGCGGTGTGCATCGGCGGTGGGCAGGGGATGGCGGTGCTGCTGGAGAATCCGGGGTGGCGGGGGCGGTAAGGGGTTGGGCCGGGGTGTATCGGGCTTCGCGGGGCCCAGCTCAACCTGATCGTAGCCATGGCGGTCCGCCGATACGGCCGCTCCTACGGTTGTCCCACAGCCTGTAGGAGCAACTGTCTTGATCGCGTATCGCGGCCATGCCGGTGCGCCGTAGCGACCGCTCCTACAGTGGCGTCCGTGCCTGTAGGAGCGGCCCATGGCCGCGATGATTTTTTAGGCGGCAGGAGGGCGACACTTTGTTGGGCTGCGCGCTCAACCTACGCGGGGACCTCCGCGGCAGGCACGACCAGGGGCGGGAAGTGGATGGCCACGCGCAGGCCCTGACCGCCGGTGGCGGTGGCCAGTTCGATGCCGGCGTCGTGGGCGGTGGCGATGTCGCGGACGATGGCCAGGCCCAGGCCGGTACCGTGGATGCCGCGGTCGAGGCGATAGAAGCGCTCGAAGATGCGTTCGCGCTCCGCCTCGGGAATGCCCGGGCCGTCGTCTTCCACCTCCAGCACCGTGGCCCCGGCCTGGCCGCGCAGGCGGACCGTGACCTGACCGCCGCGCGGGGTGTATCTGAGGGCATTGTCGACCAGGTTGTCGAGCAGGTCGCGCAGCTGAAAGGCGTTGCCCTGCACGGTCTGCGGCTCCAGTTCGTAGCCCAGGTCGATGCCGTGGCCATCGGCCTGGGCCAGCTGGCTGGGCATGGCTTCGCCGATCAGTTCGTCCAGCCGCAGCGGCTCGCGCGGCGGACTCTCCAGCCGCGCGGTGGCGGCGCGGGCCAGGGTCAGCAACTGGTTGGTCTGGCGGGTCATGCGCTCGGTGGCGGCCTGGAGTTGCGTCAGCGCCGCGGCACTTTCGGCATCGCCGGCATGGCGCTGGCGCAGCCACTGGGTCAGGGTGCTGATGCCCGCCAGCGGGGTGCGCAGCTGGTGGGCCATGTCGTCAAGAAAGGCGCGCTGGTTGCGGGCGCCCTCGCGGATGCGCAGCAGCAGGCCGTTGAGGGCGGTGACAAAGGTGCCCAGTTCGCGGGGCGCACCCTCTTCGCGCAGCGGCGCCAGGTCATCGTAGTGGCGACTGTCGAGCTGACGCTCCAGCCGTTCCAGCGGCTTGAGGCCGCGGCGCACCGCCCAGAGCAGCTGGGCGGCGATCAGCAGGGCGACCAAGATCTGCACCGCCACCAGGGTCAGCACCATGCGCTGCAGGGCGGCGGTGTGGCGACTCAGGGTCTGCGCCACGCTGGCCACCACCGGTTGCCCGGCCACCTCGCCGAGGCGGCCGACCATGAACACCGAGCGGTCGTTGATACGGGTGCGCAGCGCGGTGGTATGACCGTCGCGCATCTCCTCGGTGATCTCCTGGACCGGCATGGCGGCATCGCCGAACAGCAGCTGGCCGTCGAGGGCGCGCACCGCCAGCCAGACGTGGTCGTGGCTGTTGTGGCGCAGTAGGTAGTCGGCTTCCGTCGGCAGCCACAGGCGGCCGTTGCCGTCCACCTCCAGCTGTTCGAGCAGCAGGATCGCCGCGTCGGTGAGATCGCCGTCCAGGGCGCTGAAGGCCGGTTTGCGGGCGAACTGGTAGCTGACCACGGCGCCGCCGAGATTGACCAGCAGCACCGGCAGCACCAGCCATTTCAGCAGCCGCCGGCGCAGGCTGGGCGCGGTGGCGGTCATGGCGCCGCTTCTTCCAGGCGATAGCCGAAGCCGCGCACGGTGCGGATACCGACCCCGGAGTCGGCCAGTTTCAGCCGTAGCCGCGAGACATAGACCTCCACGGCGTTGTGGGTCAGGTCTTCGCTGCCCCAGGGCGCCAGGGCGTCGATGATCTGCTGCTTGGAGACCACCTTGCCGGCCTGACGCAAGAGGTGTTCGAGCACCGCCCACTCCCGGGCCGAGAGATCCAGCGCGGTGTCGCCGAGGCGCGCCTGGTGGGCGGCGGTGTCCAGGCGCAGGGCGCCGAGGGTCAGGTCGGCGCTGTTCTGGCCACCGGCACGGCGGACCAGCGCCTTGATCCGCGCCACCAGCTCGGGCACGGCGAAGGGCTTGACCAGGTAGTCGTCGGCGCCCACTTCGAAGCCATGCACCCGGTCGTCGATGGCGTCGCGGGCGGTGAGCAGCAGCACCGGCTGGTCGTTGCCGCGCTGGCGCAGGCGGCGGACCACCTCGAAGCCGTCCAGGCCACCGGGCAGGCCGATGTCCAGCACCACCACGGCGAAGCGAGTGGTGCGCAGCCAGGCATCGGCCTCGGCGCCGTTGCGCAGGAGGTCGACCTGCATGCCATGGCCTTCCAGGACGCGGCGGATGCCGTCGGCCAGGGTGGCGTCATCTTCGACCAGCAGGATGTGCATGGGTGATCCTCGGATTCAACGCGATTCGGTCGCCGTACCGCCGATTATGCACAGGCGCTCAGCGGGGCAGGGCGCAGAAATCGCCCAGCGCCCGCACCAGGGCCAGGCGGTGGAGATCATCGGGGCGCGCGGCGGCGAGGTGGGCGGCGAGGGCGCGGTCCAGTTGTGCCGGGCAGTCCGCGGCGGCGCGCAGTTCGCCGGTGGCGGCGAGACCGCCGAGCAGCCTGGCCTGGAGTTCGTTCAGCTGGGTCCTGAGCGTCGTCAGGTCCGTCGTCTTGGCGGGCAGCGGCCGTTCGTGGCGCCGCCAGGCCTGCAGCAGGCCGTATTGCACCAGCTTGTTGGCTTCCATCTGGGCGGCAAAAAAGGTCTGGGCGGTGGCCGGGGAGACGGCGGCTGCGGGCGCGGCCTGGGCGACCTCCTGCAGCACCTGGCGCTCGCGGGCTTCGTCCAGTACCGGCTTGCCGCTGTCGTGCTTGCTGCGGGCGACCCCATCGGCCAGCGTCAGGCGCTGGGCCATGGCATCCAGCAGGGCCGGCAGCGGCGCCGGCGTGGCCTGGGCGCCGAGGGCGATGCTCAAGAGCGGAAGGGCAAGCCAGCGAACACCCGACATGAGGGACCTCCGGGGCAGGGGAAGGGGCACCGAAGCTCGCACGGGGCCGCGGGGCGGTCAAGATGGCCGGGGCAGGGCGGTTGCGTGGGAACGCGGTGGTGGGGGCGGCCCTCACCCCAGCCCTCTCCCGGAGGGAGAGGGGGCGGAGCGGCGCGGGGGGGTGGGCTGGCGTAGGGTGAAAAACCGCAATGCGTTTTCCACGCGGGTACCGTGCCGTCGTGGATGAGGCTGCGCCGTCATTCACCCTACGGAGTCCTGCGCAGGTCGGTAGCTCCGTGCGGAGCCGCACCCTCACCCCAGCCCTCTCCCGGAGGGAGAGGGGGCGGAGCGGCGTGGGGCTTGGGCTGGCGTAGGGTGGAAAACCGCAATGCGTTTTCCACGCGGGTACCGTGCTTCCGTGGATGAGGCTGCGCCGTCATCCACCCTACGGAGTCCAGCGCAGGTCGGTAGCTCCGTGCGGAGCCGAAGCCTTACCCCAGCCCTCTCCCGAAGGGAGAGGGGGCGGAGCGGCGCGGGGGTTCGGTTGGCGTAGGGTGGAAAACCGCGGAACGTTTTCCATACGCGTGCCGTGCCATCGTGGATGAGGCTGCGCCGTCATCCACCCTACGGAGTCCTGCGCAGGTCGGTAGCTCCGTGCGGAGCCGAAGCCTTACCCCAGCCCTCTCCCGAAGGGAGAGGGGGCGGAGCGTCGCGGGGGTTGGGCTGACGTAGGGTGGAAAACCGCAAAGCGTTTTCCACGCGGGTACCGTGCTTCCGTGGATGAGGCTGCGCCGTCATCCACCCTACGGAGTCCAGCGCAGGTCGGTAGCTTCGCGCGGCGCGCCTTCCTTATTCCAACCCGCTTCCTACGCCTCCTGCGCCGCCCGGACCTCGGCGGTCAGGGCCTGGAGACGGGTGTCGAGGGCATTGAGGGCGCCGGCGTCGGCGGCGGTGTCCAGGCTCAGGCGCAGGGCGGCCAGCACCAGCAGCTCGGTGGCGTCACCGCGACGGCGGTCGCCCTGGATGGCGACCAGTTCGTCGCGCAGGCGGGCGGCGGCCTGTTGCAGGGCGGCGCGGTCGCCTTCGGCCACCTTGAAGCGGTAGCGGCGACCGAGCACCTCCACCTCGTCGTCGGCGCCCGTCTTGGCGGTCTTCACTCGACGCTGGCCGCGTGGCGCTGCTCGGCGTCGGCGGCCACGGCCTGCTCGACGGACTGCGCGGACAGTAGGGCCAGCAGGCCTTCCACGCGCTGGCGGGTGCTGGCGCCGTGTTCTTCCTGCTCCAGCAGACTCAGTTGCAGGGTGTCGTTTTCGTCGCGCGCGGCCAGCAGCGCCTGCTCCAGTTCCTGGGTGCGGGCGGTCAGTCGATGGTTGCGCTGCAGCAGGTCGCGGATGGCGGTTTCCAGTTCGCTCAGGGTGTTGTCCAGCATGGGCGCGGTCGTCTCTCGTGTCAGGTTCGGGGCTGCCAAGGCGGCAGGGGTCAGCATTCTAGGCCTCTCACCGACCACCGGCACCCCATTCGTCGTGGGCTAAGCCCTTGTTTGCCAAGAGGTTCACGGGGGTGACCGGCGAGCTGACCGGCTGTCAGGCAGTTGTCAGGTTGCGCTAAGGGGGCCGTAAGGCAAGACGCCTTAGCCTGGGCTCATCGCGTCGGCTGTCCTGTCCCGGCGCCCCTCGCTTCGGATGAGCCGCCATGACCGATCTGTCCCAGAGCACCGCCCCGCGCCAGCTGGACGAGCCCTTCCTGCCGTTTTCCCGGCCCAGCATCGGCGCCGAGGAAGTGGCCGCGGTGAGCCAGGTGCTGACCTCGGGCTGGATCACCACCGGGCCCCAGGCCAACCTGCTGGAAGAGCGCTTCGCCGATTCGGTGGGCGCCGCCCATGCCGTGGCCCTGTGCTCGGCCACCGCCGCCATGCACGTGACCCTGCTGGCGCTGGACATCGGCCCGGGCGACGAGGTGATCACCCCCTCGCTGACCTGGGTCTCCACCGCCAACATGATCACCCTGATCGGCGCCACCCCGGTGTTCGTCGACGTCGACCGCGACACCCTGATGGTCTCCGCCGAGCAGGTGGCCGCCGCCATCACCCCGCGCACCAAGGCCATCGTGCCGGTGCACTACGCCGGCGCCAGTTGCGACCTGGCGCCGCTGCGCGCCCTCGCCCGCGAGCACGGCGTAGCGCTGATCGAAGACGCCGCCCACGCCGCCGGTACCCGCTACCAGGGCGAGCCCATCGGCCAGCGCGGCACCGCCATCTTCAGCTTTCACGCCATCAAGAACCTGACCTGCGCCGAAGGCGGCATGCTGGTGACCGACGACGCCACCCTGGCCGAGCGGGTACGCCGGCTGAAATTCCACGGCCTGGCGGTGGATGCCTTCGACCGCCAGACCCTGGGCCGCAAGCCCCAGGCCCAGGTGCAGGAGCCCGGCTTCAAGTACAACCTCTCGGACATCCACGCGGCCCTGGCGCTGGTGCAGCTGGATCGCCTGGGCGACATCAACAGCCGCCGCCGCCTGCTGGCCCAGGCCTACACCCAGCGCCTGGCCCAGCTGCCGGTCGCGCCCCTGGCGCTGCCCGACTACGCCCAGACCCACGCCTGGCACCTCTACATCCTGCGCATCTGCCCCGAGCGTTGCGGGATGGAGCGCGAAGCCTTCATGGCCGGCCTCAAGGCGCGCGGCATCGGCACCGGCATCCATTTCACCGCCACCCACCTGCATCCCTGGTACCGCGAGCGCTGGCCCGAGCTGGCGCTGCCCAACAGCGAATGGAATTCGGCACGGCTGTGCTCCATCCCGCTGTTTCCCGACATGACCCTCGCCGACGTGGACCGCGTGGTCGGCGCCATCGAAGACCTGCTGGAGAAAGGCGCATGAAGCCCTATGCCATCGACCGGGTATCCGTGGTGATCCCCGTCTACAACGAAGAAGCCAGCCTGCCGGAACTCTTGCGCCGCACCCGCGCCGCCTGCCGCCTGCTGGATTGCCAGGTGGAGATCATCCTGGTCGACGACGGCAGTCGCGACCGCAGCGCCGAGATCCTGCAGCGGGCCGCCAGCGAGCCGGACAGCCCGGTCGTGGCGGTGCTGCTCAATCGCAACTACGGCCAGCACTCGGCGATCCTCGCCGGCTTCGAGCAGGCGCGGGGCGATCTGATCATCACCCTGGACGCCGACCTGCAGAATCCGCCGGAAGAGATCCCGCGCCTGGTGCACACCGCCGCCCAGGGCTACGACGTGGTCGGCACCGTGCGCCAGCAGCGCCAGGATTCCTACCTGCGCACCCTGCCGTCGCGGCTGATCAATCGCGCCGTGCAGCGCTCCACCGGCGTCGCCATGCGCGACTACGGCTGCATGCTGCGCGCCTATCGCCGCCAGGTGGTGCAGTCGATGCTGGCCTGCCACGAGCGCAGCACCTTCATCCCGATCCTGGCCAACAGCTTCGCCCGCCACACCACCGAGATCGAGGTGGCCCACGCCGAGCGCGAACACGGGGATTCCAAGTACGGCTTCCTCAAGCTGATCAACCTGATGTTCGACCTGCTGACCTGCATGACCACCACCCCGCTGCGCATGCTCAGCCTGTTCGGCGGTGGCCTGGCGGTCTTCGGCTTCCTCTTCGCCGCGCTGCTGCTGGTACTGCGCGTCACCCACGGCGCCGAGTGGGCGGCCGATGGCGTGTTCTCGCTGTTCGCCGTGCTGTTCATCTTTACCGGCGCCCAGTTCGTCGGCCTCGGTCTGCTCGGCGAGTACCTCGGCCGGGTGTACCACGACGTCCGTGCCCGGCCCCGGTTCCACGTGGAACAAGTGATCCGCGCCGCCACCCTTTCTCCTTCGCCGGCGCCGCTGCGCCAGGTCCAGTAACAGGAAAGCCCCTGATGAAAACCGCCATCGTCTTCGCCTACCACGACATCGGCTGCGCCGGCCTCGCCGCGCTGATCCAGGCCGGCTATCCCATCGCCGCCGTCTTCACCCACCCGGATGACCCGAGCGAAAACCGCTTCTTCGGTTCGGTGGCCCAGCTTTGCGCCCGCCACGGCATCCCGGTGCACGCGCCGGAAGACGTCAACCACCCGATCTGGGTCGAGCGCATCCGCGCCCTGGAACCGGATTTCATCTTCTCCTTCTATTACCGCAACCTGCTGTCGGGCGACGTCCTGGCCTGCGCCAAGCGCGGCGCCTACAACCTCCACGGTTCGCTGCTGCCGCGCTATCGCGGTCGCGCCCCGGCCAACTGGGTGCTGGTCAACGGCGAGACCGAGACCGGCGTGACCCTGCACCGCATGGTCAAGCGCGCCGACGCCGGCGCCATCGTCGCCCAGCAGCGCGTCGCCATCGCCGCCGACGACACCGCCCTGACCCTGCACGCCAAGCTGCGCGAAGCCAGCCAGACGCTCCTGCGCGACAGCCTGCCGGCCCTGGCCGAAGGCCGGCTGAGCGAGCGCGAGCAGGACGAAAGCCAGGCCACCACCTTTGGCCGGCGCAGCGCCGCCGATGGCGAGCTGGAGTGGAGTCGTCCGGCCGTGGAACTGGGCAACCTGGTGCGCGCCGTGACCCAACCCTATCCGGGCGCCTTCGGCTGGATCGGTGACCGCAAGCTGATCGTCTGGAGCGCCCAGGCCCGCCAGGAAAGCCATGGCCAGACCCCCGGCAGCGTGCTGAGCCTGGAGCCGCTGCGCATCGCCTGTGGCGAGGGCGTCCTGGAAATCCAGGCCGGCCAGCTGGGCGACAACGGCCTCTATCTGTCCGGTCCGCAACTGGCCCGCGAAGCCGGCCTCGTGGCCGGTGCCCGCCTGCATCGCCAGGATCGCCGCGCCAAGCGCCGCACCCGGGTGCTGATCCTGGGCGTCAACGGCTTCATCGGCAACCACCTCTCCGAGCGCCTGCTGGCCGACGGCGAGTACGAGGTCTATGGCCTCGATATCGGCTCCGATGCCATCGAGCGGCTCAAGGCCAATCCGAATTTCCACTATGTGGAAGGCGACATCTCCATCCACACCGAGTGGCTGGAATACCACATCAAGAAGTGCGACGTGGTGCTGCCGCTGGTGGCCATCGCCACCCCCATCGAATACACCCGCAATCCGCTGCGCGTGTTCGAACTGGACTTCGAGGAAAACCTCAAGATCGTTCGCCACTGCGTGAAATACGGCAAGCGCGTGATCTTCCCGTCCACCTCCGAGGTGTACGGCATGTGCCAGGACGAGCGCTTCGACGAAGACCGCTCCAACCTGGTGGTCGGCCCGATCAACAAGCAGCGCTGGATCTACTCGGTCTCCAAGCAGCTGCTCGACCGGGTCATCTGGGCCTATGGCGCCAAGGGCCTGAAATTCACCCTGTTCCGTCCGTTCAACTGGATGGGCCCGCGCCTGGATCGTCTGGACTCGGCGCGCATCGGCAGCTCCCGCGCCATCACCCAGCTGATCCTCAACCTGGTGGAAGGCACCCCGATCAAGCTGGTCGACGGGGGCGCCCAGAAGCGCTGCTTCACCGACGTCGACGACGGCATCGAGGCGCTGTTCCGCATCATCGAGAACAGGGGCGGTCGCTGCGACGGCCAGATCGTCAACATCGGCAACCCGGACAACGAAGCGAGCATCCGCGAACTGGCCGAAGAGCTGCTGGCTCAGTTCGAGGCCCATCCGCTGCGCCACGAATTCCCGCCCTTCGCCGGCTTCCGCGAGGTGGAGAGCAAGAGCTTCTACGGCGACGGCTACCAGGACGTGGCCCACCGCAAGCCCAGCGTGGAAAACGCCCGTCGCCTGATCGACTGGCAGCCGACCACCGCCATGGCCGCCACCGTCGGCAAGACGCTGGACTTCTTCCTGCGCGAAGCCCTGGCGCAGCGGGAGGCCTGATGAACACCCTGATCCCGGCCAGCCTGCGCATCGACGTGGACACCTATCGCGGCACCCGCGAAGGGGTACCGCGGCTGCTCGACCTGCTGGACGAGGCCGGGGTCAAGGCCACCTTCTTCTTCAGCGTCGGACCGGACAACATGGGGCGCCACCTCTGGCGCCTGGTGAAGCCCACCTTCCTGTGGAAGATGCTGAGGTCCAAGGCCGCCAGCCTCTATGGCTGGGACATCCTGCTGGCCGGCACCGCCTGGCCGGGTCGGCCCATCGGTCGCGACCTCGGTCACCTGATGCGCGAGACCCGCGCCCGCGGCCACGAGGTCGGCTTGCACGCCTGGGATCACCACGCCTGGCAGGCCCATACCGGCAGCTGGAGCCTGGAGCGTCTAGGTCAGGAATTCGGCCGTGGCCTGCAGGCCCTGGAAGACATCCTCGGCGCCAGGGTCGACTGCTCCGCCGCCGCCGGCTGGCGCGCCGATCCGCGCGTGGTGCTGGCCAAGGAGGCCTTCGGCCTCCGCTACAACAGCGATTGCCGCGGCAGTGCGCTGTTTCGTCCGCGGCTGGGCAATGGCAGCCACGGCACCCCCCAGGTGCCGGTGGACATGCCGACCTTCGACGAGGTGGTCGGCCCGGAGCTGGCCGCCGGTGACTGGAACGGCTATCTGCTCAAGCGCTTCCGTCCGGGGGCGCTCAACGTCTACACCCTGCACGCCGAGGTGGAAGGCATTGCCTTCGCCAATGACTTCCGCGCCCTGCTCAAGGCCGCGCGGGAGCAGGGCATCCTGTTCCTGACCCTGGGCGATCGCCTGCCGGCCGATCCGCGCCAGTTGCCCGCGGGCAATCTGGTGCGTGGCAGCCTGGCCGGCCGCCAGGGCTGGCTGGGCGTGCAGGCATGAGTCGGCGTCGCCTGTGGATGCTGCTGCCGCTGGCGCTGCTGGCCTATGCCCTGCCGCTGGCCTGGCGCGGCCTGTGGATTCCGGACGAGTCGCGCTATGCGCAGATCGCCCAGGAACTCTGGCGGCGTGGCGACTGGGTGGTGCCGCACTTCCTCGGCCTGCCCTATTTCGAGAAACCCATCGGCGGCTACTGGACCCAGGCCATCGCCCAGGCCTGGCTCGGTGACTCGCTGTTCAGCGTGCGCCTGGTGCCACTGCTGGCCAGCCTGGCCACCGCCGCCCTGGTGGTGCGCCTGACCCGGCTGATCTGGCAGGACCGCCCGCTGGCGCTGCTCGCCGGGGTGGTCTATCTCTCCTGCGTGGCCGTGGCGGGGCTGGCCACCTACGTGACCCTCGACGCCCAGTTCGCCTTCTGGATGGCCCTGGCGCTGCTCGCCCTCTGGCAGGCCCAGGCCGCCGAGACCCGCGGCGCGGCCCTGGTGCAATGGGCGCTGCTGGGGCTGGCCTGTGGCTGCGGCCTGCTGACCAAGGGCTTTCTCGCCCTGGTGCTGCCGGTGCTGGTGGCCGTGCCCTTCTTCCTCCTGCAGCGGCGCCTGGGCGAGTTGCTCTGCCGCGGTCCCCTGGCTGTGCTGGTGGCGATCCTGGTGGTGGCCCCCTGGGCGCTGCTGGTGGCCCGGCGCGATGCGGATTTCTGGAATTTTTTCTTCTGGCACGAGCACATCCAGCGTTTCGCCGGCCAGGATGCCCAGCACGAGCGGCCGTTCTGGTTCTATGGCCCGGTGCTGCTGCTGGCCATCCTGCCCTGGGCCGGCCTCCTGCCGCGTACCCTGGGCCAGCTCTGGCAGGACCGGCGTCACCGCGGCACCGCCTTCCTCGGCATCGCCGTGGTCGGCCAGCTGCTGTTCTTCAGCCTCAGCCGCGGCAAGCTGCCGACCTACCTGCTGCCGACCCTGGCCGCCCTGGTGCCGCTGCTGGCGCGCACCCTGCAGGAGGCGGGCCGGCGCGGCGCCACCGGTGCCCTGCGGCTGAACGGCCTGTGCAATCTGCTGCTGGGCCTGGCCGGCCTTGCCGCCCTGCTGATCTATGGCGGTCGCCTCTATGAAAGCGGCGAAGGCCTGACCCGCGCCCTGGCCCTGCTGGCGCCCCTGGCGCTGCTGCTGGCCGGCCTGGCCGCGCTGGTCTGGCCGCGGCGCACCCTGCTGGCGCCGGCCCTGGCGCTCTGGGTGCTGCTGCCGCTGCTGTCCATCGCCCTGCCCAACGGCCTGGTCGACAACAAGCTGCCGAGCACCTTCATCCAGGCCCAGCTCGGCCACTTCAAGAATGCCGGCCTGCTGGTCAGCAACGACCTCGGCGTGGCCGCCAGCCTGGCCTGGGCCACCCACCGCGATGACGTGGTGCTGGTGGGCGGTCCGGGCGAACTCAAGTACGGCTTCGCCCGCGAGCCGGCCAGCGGCCGGCTGATCGAAGAGCGCGACCTGGCCGCCTGGCTCGCCGCCCATCGCGACCAGGGTCCGGTGGCCATCCTCTTGCGGGTCGACGGCCCCAGCGATCGCCAGCTGCTCGACAGTCTGCCCGAGCCGGGCGAGAGCATCGCCAGCGAGCGCCTGGTGCTGCTGGTCTATCCGAGGCCGACGCCATGACCGCCCTCGACGGCCTGCTGATCGCCGTGGTGATCGGCCTCACCAGCGCCGGCCAACTGGGCCAGAAGCGCGCGGTAGCCGCCGGTAATGCGCTGGCCGCACGCCTGCGGTCGCCCTGGTTGTGGGGCGCCCTGGTCTGCCTGGGCCTGGCCCTGCTGGTCTGGTGCGCGGTGCTGCAGCGGGTGCCGGTGGGCGTCGCCTATCCCTTGCTCTCGCTCAACACCCTGGCGGTGACCCTGCTGGCGCGCCTGGTGTTCGGCGAGGTGGTGGACGCCCGCGCCTGGTGTGGCTGCCTGTGCATCGTCGCCGGCGCCGCGCTGCTGGGTGGCCAGCTATGAACGGCCTGCTGCCCCTCGGCCTGAGCATCCTGCTCACCACCCTGGCGCAACTCGCCCTGCGCGCGGCGCTGGTGCGGCTGCCGGCCATGGCCAGCTGGGTCGGCGCGCCCGAGTCGCTGCTGAGTACGGCCGGGCTGCTGCTGGCCCTGGGCATCTTCTGCTACGGCCTGTCGCTGCTGGCCTGGCTGGCCGCCCTGGCGCGCCTGCCGCTGGGTCGCGCCTATGCGGCGCTCGGCCTCTCCTACGTCTTCGTCCACCTCGGCGCGGCCTGGCTGCCAGGCGCCGCCGAATCCTTCACCCCCTGGAAAACCCTGGGCGTCGCGCTGGTCGTGGCCGGTGTCGCCCTTGTCGGCGGGCCCCGCGCCAGCGCCGCTCCCACCCTGAGGAATACCCTATGAACATCAGCGTTTTCGGCATCGGCTACGTGGGTCTGGTGCAGGCCGCCGTGCTGGCGGAAGTCGGCCACCAGGTGGTGTGCATGGACATCGACCGCGCCAAGATCGACAAGCTCAAGCGCGGCGAGGTGACCCTCTATGAGCCGGGTCTGGAAGAGCTAGTGCGCAGCAACCTGGCCGCCGGCCGCCTGGTGTTCACCCATGAGGCCGCCGAAGCCGTGGCCCATGGCGCCGTGCAGTTCATCGCCGTCGGCACCCCGCCGGCCGCCGATGGCTCGGCCGATCTGTCCGCCGTCTTCGCCGTGGCCGAGACCATCGCCCGCCTGCGCCGCGAGCCGCTGATCGGCCAGCCGGTCTCCCGCGATCCGCTGCTGGTGGTGAACAAGTCCACCGTGCCGGTGGGCACCGGCGACCGCGTCCGCGCCCTGATCCACGAGGTGCTCGCCGAAGAGGGCCGCACCCTGCACGTGGAGGTGGTCTCCAACCCGGAATTCCTCAAGGAAGGCGCCGCCATCGCCGACTGCAAGAAGCCCGATCGCATCGTGGTGGGCACCGACTCGCCGGTGGCCCGCGACGTGATGCGCGAACTCTATGCACCCTTCAACCGCAACCATGACCGCATCCAGTGCATGGACCTGCGCAGCGCCGAGCTGGCCAAGTACGCCGCCAACAGCCTGCTGGCGGTCAAGATCAGCTTCATCAACCAGATCGCCGAACTGGCCGAGCACGTCGGCGCCGACATCGAGGCGGTGCGCCAGGCCATCGGCGCCGATCCGCGCATCGGTCACCACTTCATCTACCCGGGTTGCGGCTACGGCGGCTCCTGCTTCCCCAAGGACCTGCAGGCGCTGATCCGCACCGGCGAGGAAAACGCCGTGGAGCTGGATCTGCTGCGCGCCGTGGAAGCCATCAACGTGCGCCAGAAGACCAAGCTGTTCGAGCGCATCAACACCTACTTCGACGGTGACCTGCGCGGCCGTACCTTCGCCCTCTGGGGGCTGGCCTTCAAACCCAACACCGACGACATGCGCGATGCGCCCAGCCGGGTGCTGATGGAGGCCCTCTGGGCGGCCGGCGCCAAGGTGCGCGCCTTCGACCCGGTGGCCATGGCCGAGGCCCAGCGCCTCTATGGCCACGACGAGCGCCTGGCGCTGATGGGCACCCCCGAGGCCGCCCTGGCCGGCGCCGATGCCCTGGTCATCTGCACCGAGTGGCAGCAGTTCAAGGCGCCGGACTTCGATCTGATCGCCCGCCAGCTCAATCAGCCGCTGATCTTCGACGGGCGCAACCTGTTCGATCCCGAGCGCATGGAGCGTCGCGGCATCGAGTACTTCGCCATCGGCCGTGGCGCCGCCCTGGGCGGTCCCCAGGTCACCCGCCGTGTGGACGCCGCCTGATGGTCTCGCCCATGCCCCTGACCCCACGCAGCGCGCCCCTGGCCGCGCTGCCGGCGGCCAGTCGCCTGCGCCGCGAAAGCCTGCTGCTCGGGGTGATCGCCACCCTGATGTTCACCCTCGGCATCTGGAACCAGGCGCCCCAGGGCTTCGACGGTCGCTGGGCGGTCTTTCTCGGCGAGATGTTTCGCCATGGCCCGTCCTTTTTCGCCACCACCTACGGCCAGCCCTATCCGGACTATCCCGGCACCGCCACCTGGCTGAGCTGGCTGGCCGCGCGGGTGATCGGCGCGCCCAATCACCTGGCCAACGTGCTGCCCACCGCCCTGGCCTCGGCCGCGGTGCTGGCGCTGACCTATCGCCTGCTGGCCGATACCCGCCGCGCCTGGGCGCTGCTCACGGTGCTGCTGGTGGCCCTGACCCCGCAGTGGCTGGAAAAGGCCCGCGCGGTCTGCCTGGATCAGCTGGTCGCCCTGGTGGTGCTGCTCTGCTTCTACCTGCTCTACAGCGCCGACCGTGACGGTCGCCCGCTGCGCCGCCTGCTGGTGCTGCCGCTGTTCGCCCTGGGCTTCGCCATCCGTGGTCCGCTGGGCCTCATCGAGCCCTGCGGCGTGGTCTGCCTCTACTGGCTGGTGGTGGCCTGGGGCGAACCGGCCCGGCGCACCCTCGCCCTGCAACGCCTGTTCGGCTACGGCCTGGCCGGTCTGGCGCTGCTCGCCCTCGGCTGGTGGACGCTGATCCAGCTCGCCCACCACGAGGGTGGGGCGGATTTCGCCGCCGAGGTCTGGCACATGCAGGTCACCGGCCGGCTGGACGAGAGCGGCAAGCCGTTCTGGTTCTATCTGCAGCTGGGGCTCTATCGCTATCTGCCGGTGCTGCCGCTGGCGCTGCTGGTGCTGGCGGCCGAGCGCCGCCGCCTGCTGGCCTGGCCGCACACCGCCCAGCGCCGGCTGCTGCTGGGGCTGGCCGGCAGCGGTCTGCTGATCCTGGTCGGGTTGTCCATCCCGCACTTCAAGCGCGCCTACTATGTGGTGCCCATGGTGCCCTTCCTGGCCGCCATCGCCGCCCATGGCCTCCTGCGCGCCGAGGGCTGGTTCCGCCGCATCGCGCCAGTCTACACCGCGCTGGTGCTGGCGCTGCCCGGGCTGGCGCTGGTGGCCATGCTGGTCTGTCGTCACCTCTGGCAGCGCCACGGCTACTGGCCGGATGTCTCCCTGGCGCTGCTGGTGCCGGCCTTCGTCCTGCTGCAGATCGCCGCCCTGGTCAGCTGGCGCCGGCTGGACGGCAGTCGCCGCCTGCTGACGCTGAGCGCCCTGGCGCTGGCCGCCCAGTGGCTGATGCTGGTCACGGTGGTGGAGCCGGCCCAGGACCTGCAGTACGACACCCGCGGCTTCGTCCAGCAGGTGGAAGGTCTGCGCCAGCAGCAGCCGGGTCCCCTGGTGTTCTTCGGCCTCGGCCAGGACAGCTGGGCGATCCGCTACATGATGAACCTGGACCACGACGAGCAGCCGATCTTCATCGCCCGGCCGCAGGTCGCGGACCTGGCCCACCTGCCGTCCGGCGCCTGGATCATCCTCGCCCGCGACGACCGCGAATTGCTGGCGGGCACCCCGCTGGCCGACCTCACCCCGGTGCTGGGGCGCCGCCTCAACGGCAATCCCTGCCTGGTGTATCGCCTGCCCTGAAGTCCCCGGAGCCGCTCGCCCTAGCGAGCGGCTCCGGCGTCTCGCGAGAATTCCAGGATGCGGTTGCGCCCCTGCTCGGCGACCAGGTAATGACCGTCGCCGCGCGGGATCAGGGTCTGCGCCGAGCGCAGGTGCGAGAGCACCGTGACCAGACGGCCATCGGGCTGCACCAGCAGCACCCGGGCGCCGTGGGTGGCGTCTTCGGTGATCCACAGGCCGTCGGCCGAACACTGCACGAAGCCCGGCGCGTCGAGACCCGCGGCGACCAGGGTATCGGTCCCTCCCGGCTGCCACTGCTTGACCCAGCCCTTGGCCTTTTCGGTATAGAACAGCCGGCCATCCGGGCAGCGGGCCACCCCTTCGCCTTCTTCCAGGCCGTCGCGCAGCACCGCCAAGCGACGCTGCAGCGGGTCGTAGCTGAGCAGGCGACCGCGGGGCAGGTCCTCGATGGCATAGAGGGTCTGGCCATCGGTGGCGACGCCCTCGACGTCGTTGCCGTCGAACAGGGCCTGGTGCTGGCCGTCGCGCAGGAGAAACACCGGCAGCGGTCCGCCTTCCTGGCTGACCACCAGGCCGCCCTGGAACATCACCAGGCCATCCGGCTTGGACAGCTCGCCCAATACCGGCTGGCGCTCGCCATTGGGCAGCAGCCGCAGCAGGCTGCCGCGGCGACTGGAAAATTCCTGGGTCACGAACAGGCTGCCATCGGCGTCCAGGGCCAGGGCGCTGACCATGGGGATGTCGGCGGCGACTTCCCGGTAGCGCCAGCCCTCGGCCGCACTGACCGGATGGAAATGCCGCCAGGCCGGATAGGCGAAGCCGGCGGCCAGCACGGCGACGCCCAGCGCCAGACCCTGGCGCCAGCCCAGGCGCGGAACACGACGCATGGCGATCTCTCTGTGGCAGAACGATGACCGGGCAGTCTAGCGGCCCGCGCGTGAAGAATCCGTCGCCGGCACCCCAGGTGAGGGGGCCGGCGGGGCGGGGCCTCAGGCGGTGAGGAAGGCCTCGGTCAGCTTGACCCAGTAGCGCGCGCCCACCGGCAGCAGGGCGTCGTTGAAGTCGTAGGCCGGGTTGTGCAGGTTGGCGCTGGGCCCGTTGCCGACGAACAGGTAGCAACCGGGCACCTGCTGCAGCATGTAGGCGAAGTCCTCGCTGGCCGGGATGGGCGCGAAGGGGTGCAGGGCCTCGGCGCCAAAGTGCTCGATCGCCACCTGGCGGGCGAAGGCGGTGGGGCCGTCGTGGTTGACCAGCACCGGATAACCCCGCTGATAGTCCAGCTCGGCGGTGGCGCCGAAGCTTTCCGCCTGGGCGCGCACCAGGGCGCCGATGCGCTGCTCCAGCAGGTCGCGGGTGCTGTCCTGGAAGGCGCGGATGGTGAGCTTCATCTCCACCGCATCGGGAATGACGTTGGAGGCCTCGCCGCCGTGGATGCTGCCCACGGTGATCACCGCGGTGTCCAGCGGCGCCACGTTGCGCGAGACCACGGTCTGCAGCGCCATCACCGTGGCCGCGCTGGCGACGATGGGATCGACCGCCTTGTCCGGTACCGCGCCGTGGCCGCCCTGGCCGCGGATGCGCAGGAGGGCGGTGTCGGACGAGGCCATGGCGGCGCCGTCGACGAAGCAGAACTTGCCGGTGGGCACGCCGGGCATGTTGTGCAGGCCGAACACCTGGTCGCAGGGAAACAGCTCGAAGAGGCCGTCCTGCATCATCTTCAGGGCGCCGCCCAGGCCTTCCTCGGCCGGCTGGAAGATCAGGTGCAGGGTGCCGTCGAAGGCGCGGGTCTCGGCCAGGCAGCGGGCGGCGGTGAGCAGGGTGGTGGTATGGCCGTCGTGACCGCAGGCGTGCATGCGGCCCGGGTGCTGGCTGGCGTAGTCGAGGCCGGTGGTCTCCAGGATCGGCAGGGCGTCCATGTCGGCGCGGATACCCAGCACCTTGCTGCCGCTGCCGGCGCGCAGGGTGCCGACCACCCCGGTGCCGCCCAGGCCGCGATGGACCTCGTAGCCCCAGCCGGCGAGGGCGGCGGCCACCAGGTCGCTGGTGCGCTGTTCCTGGTAACCCAGTTCGGGATGGCGGTGGATGTCGCGGCGCAGGGCGACCATGTCCGGCAGGTAGCCGGCAATATGACGGGCGGTGGCGTCTTGATCCGCAGCGGTGGCAAGGCTCATGGCGATCTCTCTCAATCCAGGTGGCGTTCGGGATAGCTCAGCAGTGCCAGCCATCCTATCAGCAGCATGCCGATCAGGTACCAGGCCGGGGCGAGCGGGCTGCCGGTGGCGCCGATCAGCCAGGTGGCGATGAACTGGGCGGTGCCGCCGAACAGGGTCACCGCCAGGGCGTAGGTCATGGCGAGGCCGGTGGCGCGCACCGGCCGCGGCAGGCCGGCGAGGATCAGCAGCAGTCCGGCGGTCATGTTGACGCTCATGGCGGTGATCACCACGAAGCGGGCGGCAAAGGCCAGGCCCTGGGTGGTGGGATCGTTCAGCCAGACGAAGGCCGGGTAGATGCCCAGCAGGGCCACCGCCAGGCTGACTAGGGCCACCGGCTTGTAGCGACCGAAGCGATCCAGCAGCAGCCCGGCGGCCAGGGCGGCGGCCATCTGCACGGCGCTGGAGGCCACCCCGGCCAGGTAGGCGCTGGTGGCCGGCAGGCCGACGATGCGGGTCATGTAGGTGGGCATGTAGAACTGCATCAGATAGGTCAGCAGGGTCGCCGACATCACGATCAGCAGGCCCAGGCCGAAGCGCCGCGGATGCTCGCGCAGAAAGGCGCGCACCGGGCCGCCCTCGACCGTGCCGGCGCCGCTCCAGGTCTCGTCCACCTGGCGGCGGATATAGAGGCCGACCGGGATGATGAGCAAGCCGACCAGGAAGGGGATGCGCCAGCCCCAGGCATGCAGCTCGGCCTCGGACAGGCTGCGGGTGAGCAGGGCGCCCAGACCGGCGCCGAGCAGGGCGCTGCCGCCCTGGCTGATCACCTGCCAGCTGACATGGAAGCCGCGCCGGCCGGGGCTGGCCGATTCCAGCAGCAGGGTGGTGGCGGCGCCGATCTCGCCGCCGGCGGAAAAGCCCTGCAGCAGGCGCCCCAGCAGCAGGATCAGCGGCGCGGCGATGCCGATCTGGGCGTGGGTCGGGGTGAAGGCGATCAGGGCGCTGCCCAGGCCCATCAGCGAAATGGTCAGCAGCATGGCCTGCTTGCGCCCGTGGCGGTCGGCATAGGCACCCAGCACCATGCTGCCCAGGGGGCGCATGACGAAGCCGACGCCAAAGACGCCAACCGCCATCAGCAGGGAGCCGTAGGGCGTATCCGAAGGGAAATACAGCTGGCCGATGATGGCGGCGAAAAAGCTGAAGACGGTGAAGTCGAACATCTCCAGGCCGTTGCCGAGACTGGCCGCGGCGATCAGCTTGGCCCGCGAGGGCGTGGCGACCGTGCTGGCGGGGGCCACGTCGGCGCGGGAGGAGGACGTCGGAAGAGCCTGGGCCATGGTGCGTTCCTCTGCACTGAGATGAATGCTTAGCTATGCAAATGACGGTCCGGTCCGCGCGGGCCGCGTGCCTGGGCGGTCGTGGCGGGGCCGGAGACCGGGCGTGCGCCAGGGTGGTGCAGCGCCGGCCCTCTTGCAGCCTAGTCGAACCTGCCGCCTCGGCTGGCACTCGCTCATAAATCCGTCACAATGCGCGCCTAGGCTCTGTACGAAAAATGCCTGCGCTCGGTGATGCTGCGTTGAAAATCAGCTCGGAATGCTCATTTACCCCTCGTAAACTCGTTCGCGAGCTCGGTCCGCTTCCTCACTGATTTTCGCCTTGCCTGACCTTCGCTCGGCAATCTTTCGTACAGAGCCTCGAGTGCCGGCTTGCGCCTGAGCGTCGCCGGCCCAGGCCCGTCTCCCATCCCCGCGAGGAATCCGGCATGGACATCAAAGGTCCGCTGACCGCTGTGGCGCTCGCCCTGGCGCTCGGTGGCACGACCGCTCGAGCCGAGGGCGTCGACCCGGCCATCCCTGCTTACCAGAAGGTGAGCGGGATCTCCGGCAATCTGTCGAGCGTGGGCTCCGACACCCTGGCCAACCTGATGACCCTTTGGGCCGAGAGCTACAAGCGCGAGTATCCCAACCTCAATATCCAGATCCAGGCGGCCGGCTCGTCCACGGCGCCGCCGGCGCTCACCGAAGGCACCGCCGGCATCGGCCCCATGAGTCGCAAGATGAAGGACGCCGAGCTACAGGCCTTCGAGCAGCGCTTCGGCTACCCGCCCACCGCGGTGCCGGTGGCCATCGATGCCCTGGCGATCTTCGTCAACAAGGACAATCCGTTGCGCCAGCTGACCCTGGAGCAGGTCGACGCGATCTTTTCCAGCACCCGGCTCTGTGGCGGTCCGCACGAACTCAAGACCTGGGGCGACCTGGGCCTGACCGGCGACTGGGCCAGGCGGCCGATCCAGAGATTCGGCCGCAATTCGGTGTCGGGCACCTACGGCTACTTCAAGGAAGCGGCGCTGTGCCGTGGCGACTTCCGCGCCAACGTCAACGAACAGCCTGGCTCGGCCTCGGTGGTCCAGGCCATCAGCCAGTCCCTGGGGGGCATCGGCTACTCGGGCATCGGCTACCAGACCGCCAGCGTCCACACCCTGGCGCTGGCACGCCAGCGTCCACACCCTGGCGCTGGCACGCCAGGGCACCACCGATTTCGTCGAGGACAACCAGGCGAACACCCTGTCCGGGCGCTATCCCCTGGCGCGCTATCTCTACGTCTATGTGAACAAGGCGCCCAATCGTCCGCTCAATCCCCTGGAGGGGGAATTCCTGCGGCTGATCCTCTCGCGCAGCGGCCAGGAAGCCGTGGTCAAGGACGGCTACATCCCCCTGCCGGCGGCGGTGGTGCAGCAGGCCCTGAAGACCCTGGGCTACTGAGCGCCTGGCGCCCTGCGCCCGTCCCGGGCGTAGCGCCTCGGGCCGTCCATTCGCTGTAACCTTTCTGTCACACGACGTGATTAGGCTCTGCGCCATGATATCCCCGGTACCCCCGTCCCCGCCCGATCCTCGCGGCCCCGCTCGGCTGGACTTCAACACGCCTGCACTGCGCCGGCGGCGGCGCTGGCGGGCCCTGCAGGATCGCCTGATACGGGGTGCGGTGCTGGCCGGTGGCCTGGCCGTGCTGGCCACCATCACCCTGATCTTCTTCTATCTGGCCTATGTGGTGCTGCCGCTGCTTCGCGGCGCCAGCCTCGAGGCCCAGCCGCTGCCCCAGCCCGACTGGCTGGCGGCCGCCGGGGCACCGTTGCTGCTGGGCATCGACGAGCAGGATCGCCTCGGCCTGCATCTGTCCCAGGCTGGCGAGGCCACTTTCTTCACCCTGGCCGACGGCCAGCCGGTCATGCGCGAGCGCCTGCCGCTGCCGCCCGGCGTCACCATCAGCAGCCAGGCCCAGGACGCCCCGCGCGGGCTGATCGCCCTGGGCCTGTCCGATGGTCGCGTGCTGGTGGCGCACAAGCGCTATGTCTCGCGCTATCCCCAGGGCAACCGGGTCATCACCCCGGAACTGGACTTTCCCTACGGGCGCGAGCCACTGGACCTGGGCGCCTCCCGTAGCGCCCTGGAACGGGTCGCCATCGCCGGTGACGAGGACCTGCTGGTGCTGGCCGGTGCCCAGGGCAACCGCGTGACCGCCCTGCGCCTGACCGGGCTGGCGGCGCCGGTGACCGGTGGCGCGGCCGCTCCCATGCGTACCTCGCTCTCCCTCGGACCGCTCAACACCGCGGCCAAGGCGCTCTACCTCGACCCTCGCGGGCACTGGCTCTATGCCCTCAACGGCCGCGCCCAGGCGGATGTCTTCGATCTCCGCGACGGCAGTCTCAACGGCCACTACAAGCTGCTCGACGCGGCCGACGATGAGGTCACCGCCAGTGCCCAGCTGCTGGGCGGCGTGTCCCTGCTGGTGGGTACCGCCAAGGGCGGCATTGGCCAGTGGTTCATGGTCCGCGGCCAGGACGGCGAGCCGGTGCTAAGACATATCCGCAGCTTCCAGCTGGGCACCGCGCCCATCGTCCAGCTGGTGCCGGAGCAGCGCCGCAAGGGCTTCGTGGCGCTGGATACCACGGGCGAACTGGGGGTCTTCCACAGCACCGCCGGGCGTACCCTGTTGCGCGAGCAGATCGCCCCCGCTGGCGGGGTACTGGCGTTGTCGCCGCGTGCCGATCAGCTGCTGCTGGAGGAAAATGGCCGGCTGCTCGGCTTCCGCCTGGACAATCCGCACCCGGAAGTCTCCTGGTCGGCGCTCTGGGGCAAGGTCTGGTACGAGAATTACGAGGCGCCGGCCCGGGTCTGGCAGTCCAGCGCCGCCACCGCAGACTTCGAACCCAAGCTGAGCCTGGCGCCGCTGACCTTCGGCACCCTCAAGGCGGCCTTCTACGCCATGCTGTTCGCCGCGCCCCTGGCCATCGCCGCGGCGGTCTATACCGCCTACTTCATGGCGCCGCGCATGAGGCGCACGGTCAAGCCGGTCATCGAGCTGATGGAGGCCCTGCCCACGGTGATCCTCGGCTTCTTCGCCGGGCTGTTCCTCGCGCCCTTCGTGGAAAATCACCTGCCGGGGCTGTTCAGCCTGCTGCTGCTCCTGCCGCTGGCCATCCTCGCCGCGGGCTTTGGCTGGTCGCGGCTGCCGCTGACGCTGCGCGAGCGCCTCCCGGAAGGCTGGGAAAGCCTGTTGCTGTTGCCGGTGGTGCTGCTGACCACCGCCCTGGCGCTGTGGCTCAGTCCCTGGCTGGAGGGGCTGCTGTTCGCCGGCGACCTGCGCCTCTGGCTGAGCCAGACCCTGGGCATCGCCTACGACCAGCGCAACGCCCTGATCATCGGCCTGGCCATGGGTTTCGCGGTCATCCCCAACATCTTCTCCATCGCCGAAGACGCCATCTACAGCGTGCCGCGCAGCCTGACCCTGGGCTCCCTGGCGCTGGGCGCCACCCCCTGGCAGACCCTAGTGCGGGTGGTGCTGCTCACCGCCAGCCCGGGCATCTTCTCGGCGCTGATGATCGGCCTGGGCCGCGCCGTCGGCGAGACCATGATCGTGCTCATGGCCACCGGCAACACCCCGATCATGGATGCCAACCTGTTCGAGGGCATGCGCACCCTGGCGGCAAACATCGCCGTGGAGATGCCCGAATCCGAGGTGGGCGGCACCCATTACCGCCTGCTGTTCCTGGCCGCGCTGGTTCTGCTCAGCTTCACCTTCCTGATGAACACCCTGGCCGAACTGATCCGCCAGCGGCTGAGGAAAAAATATGCGGCCCTCTAGCGCTGGCGCGCCGCCGGGGCAGGGCGCCCGGCCGCGGCGCTCCCTGGGCGTCTGGCTGCGCGGCGGCGCGCCCGGGGTCTGGCTCAGCGCCGGCGCCGTGGCCATCGCCGTGCTCATGACCCTGGGGCTGATCGGCATCCTCGCCGTGCGCGGCCTGGCGCACTTCTGGCCGGCCGAGGTGGTGCAGGCGCGCTACACGCCGCCGGGCCTGGAAGCGCGCCTGGTGCTCGGCCAGGTGGTGGACCAGGAGACGATACCGGCCGAGCGGCTGCACAGCGCCGGAGTGACCCTGCCGGCGGACAGCGGCGAAACCCTGACCCGCGAACTCTTCAAGCTGGGCAATCGCGACCTCTATGGCAGCGACTTCGTCTGGCTGGTCGGCGACTGGCTAAAAGATCGCCAGACCCCGGCCGATGCCCTGGTGCTGGAGCGCCGCGAATGGGGCAACTTCTACGGCTATGCGCTGGAGGTGCGCGAAGCGGGACGCCAAGTGGCCAAGGGCGCCGCGGCCGTGCCCGAGCTGCAGCGCCGCCTGCTGCGCACCCGCGACCTGAGCGACCAGCTGGAGCGCCTGGAAAAGCAGGACATCGGCAGCGTCAACCATGCCCTGGAGCGCCTGCGCCTGGAGGGCCGCGGCCTGGAACTGGACGGTCGTCTCGACGCTACTGCCCAGGCCGATCTCGCCGCCCGCCGCGCCGAGCTCGAAGCCCGTTACGGCGACCTGGAAGACCAACTGGCCAGCCTGCGCCAGGAGCGCCGCCGCGACAGCGTGGTGCTGCGCGACGTCGAGGGCCGCACCCTGGAACTCAATCTGTCGCGCATCGTGCGCGCCTACCAGCCCAACGCCATGGGCCTGGGCGCCAAGCTCGGCTTCTATGGCAGCAAGCTGTGGGAATTCCTCAGCGCCGATCCGCGCGAGGCCAACACCGAGGGCGGCGTCTTCCCGGCCATCTTCGGCACCGTGATGATGACCCTGCTGATGGCGGTGATCGTCACCCCCTTCGGCGTCATCGCCGCCATCTACCTGCGCGAATACGCCCGCCAGGGGCCGCTGACCCGCACCATCCGCATCGCGGTCAACAACCTCGCCGGGGTGCCGGCCATCGTCTATGGCGTCTTTGGCCTGGGCTTCTTCGTCTATGTGCTGGGGGGCTCCCTGGATCAGCTGTTCTTCCAGGCCAGCCTGCCCACGCCGACCTTTGGCACCCCGGGGCTGCTGTGGGCTTCGCTGACCCTGGCGATCCTCGCCATGCCGGTGGTGATCGTCGCCACCGAAGAGGGCCTGGCGCGCATTCCCCGCAGCATCCGCGAGGGCTCCCTGGCGCTGGGCGCGACCCAGGCCGAGACGCTGTGGAAGGTGGTGCTGCCGCTGGCCAGTCCGGCGATGATGACCGGGCTGATCCTGGCCGTGGCCCGCGCCGCCGGCGAGGTGGCGCCGCTGATGCTGGTGGGGGTGGTCAAGCTGGCGCCCTCGCTGCCGCTGGACGGCAACTACCCCTATCTGCACCTGGATCAGAAGATCATGCACCTGGGCTTCCACATCTATGACGTCGGCTTCCAGAGCCCCAACGTGGAAGCCGCCCGCCCGCTGGTCTATGCCACCGCGCTGCTGCTGGTGCTGGTGATCGCCGGGCTGAACCTGTCCGCCGTGTTCCTGCGCAACCGGCTGCGCGAAAAGTACCGGTTGCTGGAAGACTAGCGCCCGCGGCCGAGGAGACCCCATGCCTTCCGATTCCTCCATCTTCAGAACCGCCGCCGCCTACGCGGCCAGCGCCCAGCCTGCGGCGAACGAAGGTGGCGTGGCCCTGTCGGTGCCGCGGCTCAATCTGTTCTACGGCAAGAAGCAGGCCCTGCACGACATCGCCCTGGAGATCCCGCGGCAGCGGGTCACTGCCTTCATCGGCCCCAGCGGCTGTGGCAAGTCCACCCTGCTGCGCTGCTTCAATCGCATGAACGACCTGGTGGAAGACTGCCGCATCGACGGCGAGATCCTGCTCGACGGCCAGAACATCTATGCCCGCGGCACCGAGATCGCCGAGTTGCGGCGGCGCGTGGGCATGGTGTTCCAGAAGCCCAATCCCTTTCCCAAGAGCATCTACGAGAACGTGGTCTACGGCCTGCGCATCCAGGGCATCAAGCAGAAGCGGGTGCTCGACGAGGCGGTGGAATGGGCGCTGCACGGTGCGGCGCTGTGGGACGAGGTCAAGGACCGCCTGCACGAGTCGGCCCTGGGCCTTTCCGGCGGTCAGCAGCAGCGGCTGGTGATCGCCCGCACCATCGCCGTGCAGCCCGATGTGCTCCTGCTCGACGAACCCTGTTCGGCGCTGGACCCCATTTCCACCCTCAAGGTGGAGGAGCTGATCCACGAACTGAAACAGCGCTACACCATCGTCATCGTCACCCACAACATGCAGCAGGCGGCGCGGGTCTCCGACTACACCGCCTTCATGTACATGGGCCAGCTGGTCGAACACGGCGACACCGACACCCTCTTCACCAACCCGGCGAAGCGGCAGACCGAAGACTACATCACCGGCCGCTACGGCTAGTTCCAGGCAGGCCGGTGCCCCACCCGGCGACTCGCTCCTCTCAGGCAGGACTGACAGCATGATCAACAAAGAAGGCCACACGCAGCACATCTCCCAGCAATACAACGTCGAACTGGAAGAGGTCCGCAGCCACCTGCTGGCCATGGGCGGTCTGGTGGAAAAGCAGGTCAGCGACGCCGTGCGCGCGGTGATCGACGCCGATGCCGGGCTGGCGCGCCAGGTGCGCACCATCGACGACCAGATCGACATCATGGAGCGCGGCATCGACGAGGAATGCCTGCGCATCCTCGCTCGCCGTCAGCCCGCGGCCTCCGACCTGCGCCTGATCATCAGCATCTCCAAGTCGGTGATCGACCTGGAGCGCATCGGCGACGAGGCTTCCAAGATCGCCCGTCGCGCCATCGAGCTGACCGAGGACGGCGAGGCCCCGCGCGGCTACGTCGAGGTCCGCCACATCGGCGAGCAGGTGCGTAAGATGGTCCACCAGGCGCTGGACGCCTTCGCCCGTTTCGACGCCGAGCTGGCCCTCTCGGTGGCCCAGTACGACAAGCTGATCGACCGCGAATACAAGTCCGCCCTGCGCGAACTGGCTACCTACATGATGGAAGACCCGCGCTCCATCTCGCGGGTGCTGAGCATCATCTGGGTGCTGCGCTCCCTGGAGCGGGTCGGCGACCATGCGCGCAACATCGCCGAACTGGTGATCTACCTGGTGCAGGGTACCGACGTAAGGCACATGGGCCTCAAGCGCATGGCCGAAGAGGTCAATCGGTCGCGCGAATGATCCGCCCGGTCACTCCCCGGGTGGCGTGCCGAACCCGCCTGCTATGCTGGAAGACTTGGCATGGAGTGACCGATGAGCAAGTTGAACGTACTGGTGGTGGATGACGCGCCCTTCATTCGCGATCTGATCAAGAAGGGCCTGCGCAACCTGTTTCCCGGGCTGACGGTGGACGAGGCGGCCGATGGTCGCCGCGCCCAGACGCTGCTCGGCAAGCAGCGCTTCGACCTCATCCTCTGCGACTGGGAAATGCCCGGCATGACCGGTCTGGAACTGCTGAGCTGGTTTCGCGCCCAGCCGGACCACAAGGGCGTGCCCTTCATCATGGTCACCAGCCGCGGCGACAAGGAAAACGTCGTCCAGGCCATCCAGGCCGGCGTGTCCGACTACATGGGCAAGCCGTTCTCCAACGAACAGCTGGCGGCCAAGGTCAAGAAGGCCCTGCAGCGCACCGGCAAGCTCGCCGAGTTGCAGGCCGGCGCCCAGCCGCGCCCGGCCACCGGCTTCGCCAATGATTCCCTCGGTGCCCTGACCGCCGGCCGCAGCGACGTGGTCCAGCCCACCGCCGCACCGGTCGCGGCGCCGGCTGCCGCCTCCAGTGCCGCCCTGCTCACCGGCAGCGCGCCGCCGCCACTCGCCCGTGGCAAGCCCGCCGCCAACTTCGGTCAGGGCCAGCTGCGCCTGCCCAACGCCAGCATGGCCTGTCTGATCAAGGCCATCAGCATCAAGGAAGCCCTGCTGGTGGTGCGCCGTGGCGATCCGCTGCCGCAGATCCTGGAAACCGCCGTGCTCGACCTGGAGCAGGGCGAAGACGGCAATGACGTGGCGCGCCTCAATGGCTATCTGCATTCCCTCAGCGCGGTGGAAGCGACGCCGGCCAGCGAGTGGGTGCAGGTCAACTTCCGCTTCATCGACCGGGACCCGGCCAAGCTCGACTACCTGTCGCGACTGATCGCCAAGGGCACCGCCCAGCGGCACTACGTGCCGGGCGCTTAGGGCGGGGCGGCGCGATGAAGGGCCTGGCACGGAGACTGCTTCGCGCTGAGACACTGCGGATTTTTGACGCCCTGCCCATGCCCCTCGCCTGTCGCCTGCTGCTGCTGTCGCTCGCCTTCTCAGGTCCCGCGCTGGCGGCGCCCATCTACAAGTACGTCGATGCCAACGGCGTGGTCACCTACACCGACAAGGCGCAGAAGGGCGCCAAGGTGATGACCTTCAGCGACGATCCCATCGAGCGGCTCGACCAGCGGGTCAAGCTGCAGCCGCGGCACTATGCCGGCGGCACGGTGCTGGAGGTGCGCAACGACAGCTTCCTGCCGGTGACCGTCACCCTGCGCCTCTCGGCGTTGCAGAACGTCAGCGGGGTGGGCGAGGCGCCCATCCGCAAGGTGCTGCCGGCGCGCAGCCTGACCCGCCTGGCGACCCTGATCGCACCCGATCCGGGCCGTCCGCAGCGCTATACCCCGCAGCTCACCACCCTGATGGGCAGCGCCACCCCGGTCTTCGCCTCCGGTTTCGCCTATCCGCTGCCCTGGCTGGGCGGTCCCTTCAACGTCAGCCAGGGCGCCGGTGGCGGCTTCAGCCACAACACGCCCAAGAGTCGCTATGCGGTGGACATCGCCATGCCCGAGGGCACGCCCATCGTGGTCTCGCGCGCCGGCCAGGTGGTGGAGGTGGAGAACGACCAGGACGGGCGCGGCAACCACCCCTCCGGCAACTTCGTGCGCATCCTCCACGACGACGGCACCATGAGCGTCTACCTGCACCTGCAGCGCGGTTCGATCAAGGTCGCCGAAGGCCAGTGGGTGCGCCCTGGCCAGCCGCTGGCGTCTTCGGGCAACACCGGGCGCAGCACCGGGCCCCACCTGCACTTCGTGGTCCAGCGCAACACCGGCGAGGCGGTCGAATCCATTCCCTTCCGCTTCGCCCAGGCGGTGGACAGCCTGCCGAACTTCGCCGTCGGCGGGCCCTGAGCGGCTGACGTCAGCCCTGGGCGTCGAGGTACTCGCTCGGCGAGACCCCCAGCACCCGGCGAAACATCCGGGTAAAGGCCGACGGCGAGGCATAGCCCAGATCCAGGGCCACCCGGGTCACCGGTTCGCCGGCGGCCAGCCGCGGCAGGGCCAGCATCAGCCGGGTGTGCTGGCGCCAGGTGGAAAAGCTGGTGCCGGTCTCCTTGAGAAATAGTCGGGCCAGGCTGCGCGAGCAGAGGTGCAGCTGCTGCGCCCAGGTCGCCAGTGCCGTGTCATCGGCGGGATCGGCGTGCAGGCTGGTCTGGATGGTCCGCAGCCGCCGGTCGGCCAGCGCCGGCAGGTGCAGCGCGGTCTCTTCGAGAAACACCAGTTCCGCCAGCATCAGCGCCCGTACGTGACTGCCCAGCTCGGCTTCGCCGTAGGCGGCGCCGCCGCGTCTCAGGCAGCGCAGCAATTCGCGCAGCAGCGGCGAGATGAGCACCATGCGGGTGGCTGCCTGGGGGCAGGGCAGGCCGCTCGGCAGGGCGATGATCACCACCTGCAGGGTGGCTTCGCCATTGGCCCGCGCCTGGTGCTTGATGCGCGGCGGGATCCAGATCGCCTGCTTGGGCGGCACGTACCAGACCCCTTCGTGGGTGGTGACCTCCAGCACGCCGTTGACCGTGTACATCAGGTGCGCCTGATCGTGCACGTGCGGCGGCCACACCTGGCCATGGGCGAAGGTGCCGAGCTGGGATACCAGCGGCCCGGCGGGCGGGACGGGGGCATCCGCCACCACGCTCCGCGTCGGGTCGATTGTCTGTTCCTGCATAACAGCTGTCCGTTTCGGTTGGGCCGGCTCCAGGTGCCAGGGCCTAACCTGCAGCACTATGGCCGGAGCATCGGGCGCGCCCGGGGTGATCCCTCTGCACGCCGAAAACCTGCCTCTTGCGGGAGTGTCGCACAGAACACCCGCCGCTTGGCTTACCTGCCTGAACCATCAGGCCTGTATTTGAACTACCGTCCGATCGGTGGCAGCGTGGCACAGGGATCTGAGTGCCACGCTTTTTTATTCGCGACGATGCTTTGCCAGCGGCTTCACAAAGCCGTGGTTTGGCCATCGCCCAGTCTGCACGGCTTTGTTAGGTTCTGTCCTTGCCCATCATGGTGGCCCTATGCCATGGACCGACGCCTGACCGCCCTGATCACCTGCCTGAGCCTCGCCCTGGCCGTGCC
Source organism: Pseudomonas oryzihabitans NBRC 102199 (assembly GCF_000730625.1). GTDB lineage: Bacteria > Pseudomonadota > Gammaproteobacteria > Pseudomonadales > Pseudomonadaceae > Chryseomonas > Chryseomonas oryzihabitans. The sequence continues at coordinate 502,905 of NZ_BBIT01000005.1, forward strand.
CGCCCTCGCGCCGGCCGCCGAAAAGGCGACCCTGACCAAGACCTCCGCCAAGAGTCCGGCCCGCAAGGGGCAGGTCAAGCTCAAGGTGCGCTATGCCAGTGAAGGCCGCATCTTCGAGGTCCGCAACGATTTCGACGTGCCCGTGCGGGTCGAACTGCGCCTGCAGCGCACCGTCAACGTGGCCGGTGCCGAGCGCCCCATCCGCCAGGTCATCGAGCCGCGCTCCACGGTGCAGCTGGCGGTGATCCGCAAGCGGCAGCAGGGCTTTCCCATGCACTTCGACCAGGCCTTCAGCTACAGTCCGCAGCTGCCGGTCGGCTCCCTGCCGGCGCTGGCGACCGGTGCGCCGGGCGGGGTTGATAACGGCATCGGCTATGGCTACGCCTGGCCCTGGCGCCAGGGCGTCTACTACGTGACCCAGGGCGCGGGTGGCGATTTCAGCCACAACACGCCCAAGGGGCGCTATGCGGTGGACATCGCCATGCCCGAGGGCACCCCGATCAGCGCCGCCCGTGCCGGCACGGTGATCGACGTGGAAAACGGCCAGTTCGGCCATGGTCCCAATCCCTCCGGCAACTTCGTGCGCATCGCCCACGAGGACGGTAGCCAGAGCGCCTATCTGCACCTGCGCCGCGGGTCGGTCAAGGTGCGACCTGGCGAGCGGGTGGAGGTCGGCACGCCCCTCGCGGAGTCGGGCAATACCGGGCGCAGCACCGGTCCCCACCTGCACTTCGTGGTTCAGGCCCACGAAGGTGGTGAAATGGTCTCCATTCCCTTCCGCTTCGTGCGGCCGCTGGCAGCCCTGCCCAACATGGCGCTCGGCGACCGCTAGCACCTCGCATGAGGGCTTTCCAGGCAGGGTAATGCCACGGGGTCTGCAAGGTGACCAGGTCCCTTTGCGCGGTCAGAAATCCCTTGGCAGGAAGGGGGTTGGTGGCGTTATGCTATCACCACGCTATTCTTCTAGGCCGCGGGTTCCACCGTAGCCTTTCCTTCCTTCAGGCTGTGGATGCCGCCCCATGAATGGATTCCTGGCCGCCCTGTGCGCCGGTGGGCGCAATCGGGCTTTGCACCTGCTGGTATGGCTGCTGATCGCCCTCGACGGCCAGGCGCAGGTCTTGCGGCTCGAGGATCTGGGGCGCAGCTACGATCCGCGACCGGCGCTGGAGATCCTCAAGGCGCCAGCCAGTCTGACCTTTGCCGAGGCCGCCGCCCGCCCACGCGGGGGCGAGGACGGCTGGCATGCACCCGATGAACTGGAAATGCTGCTCCACGACGGTCGCCAGGGCCTCTGGCTGCGTTTCGCCATCCAGGGCCGCGACGACCAGGCCTGGTGGCTGATTCCGAGCTGGCCGGTGCTGGATCGCCTGGACCTGCGCACCCGCGATGCCGATGGCCACTGGAGTCCGCTGCAGCAGAGCGGCCTGGCCCTGCCGGCCTCGCAACGGACACTGCCCGGTCGTCAGCTGATGTTCGCCCTGGCGCCGACCGCCGGTGCGGTGGAGGAGGTCTACCTGCGGCTGGATTCGCGAGAGACCTTTGTCCTGCCGCTGCGGCTGGTGACCCCGGCCGCCTATCTGCGCGAGGCGCAGCAGGATGCCTGGCTGATCGGCGGCTTCTTCGGTTGCCTGGTCACCATCCTCTTGCTGACCCTCACCCTGTGGGGCTTTGGCCGCCGCTCGGGCTTTGGCTGGTATGCCCTCTATCTGCTCAGCGTCATCGGCTATCAGGCGGTCACCACCGGCTACGGCGCCTGGCAGCTCTGGCCGGAGAGTCCGGCCTTCGCCCTGCGTGCCCACCTGGTCTTTACCGCCCTGTGCTTTCTGAGTGGCGGGTTGTTCGTGCGCTATCTGCTCAGCCTCTATCACGGCGGCCGCTGGATCGACTTCGGCAATCGCCTGCTGATCGGCTACTGGAACGTGGCGCTGGTCATCACGCTGATCTGGCCGCATCTGCTGAGCTTCCAGGAAATGCTCGGCATGATGGCGTTGAGTTGCCTGGGGCTGCTGGGCACCACCACCTACCTGGCGCTGCGCGGCAGCCGCATGGCGCTGTGGTTCAGCGCCGCCTGGGCCCTGCTGCTGCTGGGCAGCTCGATCCAGCTGCTGGCGATCGCCGGCTGGCTGCCCGCCGACAGTCCGGCCTTCCACGGGCAGATGGCCGGCTTCGCCCTGGGCTTCGTGATGCTGTCGCTGGGGCTCACCGAAGGCCTGAGTCTGCAACGCCGGGCGCGGATCGAGGCGCAGCGGCAGGCGCTGGAAGCCTCCAGCGCCCTGGCCCGGGAGCGCGAAGCCTCCTTTGTCGAACTGGAATTGCGGGTGGCGCTGCGCACCGTGGAGTTGCAGCAGGCCAAGGCCAGTCTCGAGCGGCTCAATCGCGAACTGCTGCACCAGAGCCAGACCGACTCCCTGACCGGGCTCGGTAATCGCCGGCATTTCGAACGGGTCTTCCAGCAGGAGATCCGCCGCGCCATCCGCGCCGAACGGCCGCTGGCGGTGCTCCTGGTGGACATCGATCATTTCAAGGCGGTCAACGACACCCACGGCCACACCCTGGGCGACGAATGCCTGAGGTGCGTGGCCGAGGTGCTGCGCAGGCACGTCCAGCGGGCGGGGGAGGTGGCGGCACGCTATGGCGGCGAGGAATTCGTCATCGCCCTGCCCGGGAGCGACCAGCAGGCGGCCCGGACGCTGGCGGAGCGCATCCGCCAGGAGGTGGCAGGGCTGGAGTTGCAGACCGAGCAGGGGTGCCTGCGGCCGTCGATCAGCGTCGGCGTCGCGGTGACCGTGCCGAGCAATCTCGAACACGGCCTGGGGCTTCTGGAAGACGCCGATCGGGCGCTCTATGCGGCCAAGCGCGGCGGGCGCAATCGCGTCTGCCTGAGCGATGGCCTGCCGGAACTGGGCAGCGGACGCGGCTGAGGCCGCGTCGACTCAGCGCTCTTCCGGCTGGCGCCGGCGGACGTCCTTGGGATCCAGCTTGATGACCTTGGCCAGGACGATCTTGGGGCCCTTCATCTTCTTGACGATGATGCGCAGGCCCTCGGCTTCCAGCACCGTCTCCTCTTCGGGGACGCGCTTCAGGCTGTCGTAGATCAGGCCGGCCAGGGTCTCGGCCTCGACGTGATCCAGATCGATACCCAGCAGTCGCTCGACCTTGAACAGCGGGGTGTCGCCCCGCACCAGCAGCTTGCCCGGCTGGTAGGCGACCACGCCGCGCTCGGTCTTGCGGTGTTCGTCCTGGATGTCGCCCACCAGCACCTCGAGCACGTCTTCCATGGTCAGGAAGCCGATGACCTTGTGGTCGGCTTCCTCCACCAGCACGAAGTGCGCGCCGCCACGGCGGAATTGCTCCAGCAGGTCGGACAGCGGCATGTGCTTGGTCACCCGCTCCAGCGGATGCACCAGGTCGTCGAGGTCGAAGGAGGCGGCTTCGCTGTCCAGGCCGGCGATGGCCAGCAGCAGGTCCTTGATGTGCAGGACCCCGGTAAAGGTCTGGCTGTCTTCGTCGTAGACCGGGTAGCGGCTGTACTTGGAGCGGCGGATTTGGGTGAGGATCTCGTCCAGGCTGGCCTTGCTGTCCAGGTAGATGAGGTCTTCGCGGGAATTGGCCCAGTCCACCACCTCCAGCTCGCCCAGCTCCACGGCCGAGGCCAGCACCCGGCTGTCCGGGTCGGTGGCGCGGTTGGAGTGCAGGATCAGCTTGAGTTCGTCGCGACTGTAGTGGTGCTCGTGGTGCGCGCCCGGCTCGCCCTGGCCGGCGATGCGCAGGATGCCGTTGGCGCTGGCGTTGAGCAGCCAGATGGCCGGATACATCAGCCAGTAGAAGAGGTACAGCGGCACCGCCGTCCACAGCGAGAGCAGGTCGGGCTTGCGGATCGCCCAGGACTTGGGCGCCAGCTCGCCGACCACGATGTGCAGGTAGGAGATGATGAAGAAGGCCGAGAAGAAGGCGATGCCGTGGATCACCTCGGGGCTGCTGACGCCGACGGCGCCGAGCAGGGGTTCGAGCAATTCGGCGAAGGCCGGCTCGCCGACCCAGCCCAGACCCAGGGAGGCCAGGGTGATGCCGAGCTGGCAGGCGGAGAGGTAGGCGTCGAGCTGGTTGTGCACCTTCTTGAGGATGCGCCCGCGCCAGCCGTGCTTCTTGGCGATGGCCTCCACGCGGGTGGCGCGCAGCTTGACCATGGCGAACTCGGCGGCGACGAAGAAGCCGTTGAGCAGCACGAGGAAGAAGGCGAAGAACACGAGGCCGAGATCGGCGAACAACGTCGAGGCGAGACTGGTGGAAGGGTCCATTAGGGCCGAGAGCTGGAAAAAGGTCGGCTAAGCATGGGGGCGGGGCAGGGCAGTTGCAAGATGTTGCGCCTGCCGGAGGGACGGGGCGCACCCCGGGCTGACGGACAGCGGCTCTGGCGCCCACCTTTGCCGGCAGAAGTTTTTCCCTAGGTCCAGCCTTCCAGACGCATGGTGGCCCGCACCAGGCGCTGCTCTTCCTGCTCGATCTCGCGCAGGCTGTCCCTGACGCTGTGGATGTGCTCGCGGGCGGCGGCGTGGGCCTCGTCGGGCAGGCGCTGGCTCACGGCGGCATAGAGGCGGGCATGCTGGGCGTCGATCTCGCGGCGCTGCGGCGGGCGATGGTAGAGATTGGCGATGCAGGCGAACACCGAACCCAGCAAGAGCTCGTTGAGCGATTGCAGGGTGTGCACCAGCACCGGGTTGTGCGAGGCCTCGCTGATCGCCAGGTGGAAGGCATGATCGAGGCGCGCGTGGGTTTCCGCCGGCAGGGTGGCCGGGTCCTGGCAGGCGGCGCAGAGTTCGTCGTAGCGGCGACCGATCAGCACCAGGTCGGCGGTGGTGGCGCGCAGCGCCGCCAGGCGCGCGGCTTCGCCCTCCAGCAGGGCGCGGACCTCCAGCAGGTCGTAGAGGGTGCGCGGCTGGCTGCTGAACAGGTGCAGCAGCGGATTCTCCGCTGCCGGGGCCGCCAGCCGGGCGACGAAGCTGCCCTGGCCGTGGCGGGTCTCGATGATGCCGCGGGCGCGCAGCAGGCCCAGGCCCTCGCGCAAGGCGGTACGCGAGACACCGAGCTTGTCGCACAGGCGCCGCTCGGACGGCAGCGGCTGACCGACCTTGAGCACCCCGTCCACCACCAGGCGTTCGATCTGCTGACTGACGTTCTCGGCGACGGGAAGACGGGCGACGGGCGCGGACATGGCGAGTTCCTGCTGGTATGACCACGAGGTTTGGCGCTAGTGAGCCACTGGCGGAATCTGCCGTCAAGCGGGCTGAAAGCGGCTCATCCTTTGGTCGAAGAGGGCGCAAAAACTGGTATGACCAGTGCGCTGGACCATGGACGCCCCGCTTGCAGTCGGGGTACAACGAAGCCTTTCCAGCCAGAACAACAACAATGGCGGTTACCCGATGAGCCTGGTCTACGACGAACGTCTCGACGGCGCCTTGCCCCGCCCGGACAAGGCGCAACTGCTGCAGCGGTTGCGTGCCGAACTGCCCGAGCACTGCCTGCTGCACGACAGGGAAGACCTCAAACCCTACGAGTGCGATGGTCTCGCGGCCTATCGCACCACGCCGCTGCTGGTGGTGCTGCCAGAAACCGTGGAGCAGGTGCAGGCGACCCTGCGCCTCTGCCATGAGCTGCAGGTACCCCTGGTGGCCCGCGGCGCCGGCACCGGCCTGTCCGGCGGCGCCCTGCCGCTGGAGCAGGGCGTGCTGCTGGTGATGGCGCGCTTCAATCGCATCCTCGAGGTGGACCCCGACGGTCGCCGGGCGCGGGTCCAGCCCGGGGTGCGCAACCTGGCCATCTCCCAGGCCGCGGCGCCCCATGACCTCTACTACGCGCCCGATCCCTCCTCGCAGATCGCCTGCTCCATCGGCGGCAACGTGGCCGAGAACGCCGGCGGCGTGCACTGCCTGAAATACGGTCTGACCGTGCACAACGTGCTGGCGGTGGAGATCGTGACCCTGGAAGGCGAGCGCCTGACCCTGGGCGGCGCCGCCCTGGACAGCCCCGGCTTCGACCTGCTGGCGCTGTTCACCGGCTCCGAAGGGCTGCTCGGGGTGGTGGTGGAGGTGACCGTCAAGCTGCTGCCCAAACCGCCCTGCGCCCGGGTGGTCATGGCCAGCTTCGCCGACATCGAGCGCGCCGGGGCGGCGGTGGCCGACATCATCGCCGCCGGCATCATCCCCGGCGGCCTGGAGATGATGGACAACCTGACCCTGAGAGCCGCCGAGGACTTCATCCACGCCGGCTACCCGGTGGACGCCGCCGCCATCCTGCTCTGCGAGCTGGACGGGGTGGAAGCCGACGTGGCCGCCGACATCGAGCGGGTCAGCGCCCTGCTGGCTGCGGCCGGCGCCACCGAGATCCGCCTGGCCCGCGACGAGGCCGAGCGGCAGAAATTCTGGGCCGGACGCAAGAACGCCTTTCCCGCCGTGGGGCGGCTGTCGCCCGACTACTACTGCATGGACGGCACCATCCCGCGCCGCGCCCTGCCCGAGGTGCTGCGCGGCATCGAGGCGCTGTCGGCAGAATACGGACTGGCGGTGGGCAATGTCTTCCATGCCGGCGACGGCAACCTGCACCCGCTGATCCTCTTCGATGCCAATCGGTCCGGCGAGCTGGAACAGGCCGAGGCCCTGGGCGGCCGCATCCTCGATCTCTGCGTGGCGGTGGGGGGCACCATCACCGGCGAGCACGGCGTCGGTCGCGAAAAGATCAACGCCATGTGCACCCAGTTCCAGTCGGGCGAGCTGACCTTCTTCCATGCGGTGAAGGCCGCCTTCGACGCCCCCGGGCTGCTCAATCCCGGCAAGAACGTGCCGACCCTGCACCGCTGCGCCGAATTCGGCGGCCTGCAAGTGCATCGCGGCCAGTTGCCCCACCCCGAACTGGAGCGTTTCTGATGGACAGTCTGAACCTGCTCCTCGACCAGGTCCGCGAGGCCCTGGCCCGTCGCCAGCCGCTGCGCATCCATGGCGGCGACACCAAGGCCCGGCTGGGCCGTGCGGTGGAGGGCGAGCCGCTGGACGTCAGCGGCCATCGCGGTCTGGTGCACTACGATCCCACCGAACTGGTGGCCACGGTGCGCACCGGTACGCCGCTGGCCGAACTCAACGCCGCCCTGGCCGAACAGGGGCAGATGCTGCCCTGCGAACCGCCGCGGCTGGGGGAGGGCGCTACCGTCGGCGGCACCCTGGCCTGCGGTCTTTCCGGTCCGCGCCGCCCCTGGGCCGGCAGCCTGAGGGATTTCGTCCTGGGTACCCGGCTGATCACCGGCACCGGCGAACACCTGAGATTCGGCGGCGAGGTGATGAAGAATGTCGCCGGCTATGACGTCTCCCGCCTGCTGGCCGGCAGCCAGGGTTGCCTGGGGGTGATCACCGAGGTGTCCTTCAAGGTGCTGCCCAGGCCGCGCTGCACCCAGAGTCTGAGTCTGGATCTGGATGCCGAACGCGCCCTGCAACGCCTGGCCGTCTGGGGCCGCGAAGCCCTGCCGATCTCGGCGGCCTGCCATGACGGCCAGCGGCTGCACCTGCGCCTGGAAGGCGGCGAGGGTTCGGTGCGCTCGGCGGCCGATCGCCTGGGCGGTGAAGCCCTGGGCGAAGGCTTCTGGGACGAGCTCAACGAACAGCGGCTGGCCTTCTTCGAAGGGCCCGCACCCCTGTGGCGGCTGTCGGTGCCGGTCAACACCCCGCTGCTGGACCTGCCCGGCAGCCGCTTATTGGATTGGGGCGGTGCCCAGTACTGGCTCAAGAGCGATGCCCCGGCCACCGTGCTGCGCGAGATCGCCGCGCGCGCTGGCGGCCATGCGCTCTGCTACACGCCGGACACCGAGCGCGAGGCCCAGCATCCGCTGCCCGCCGCGCTGCTGGACTATCACCGCCGCCTCAAGGCGCGCCTGGACCCCCAGGGGATCTTCAATCCGGGTCGGCTGTACGCCGGGCTGTAGGGGAAAGACGTCATGCAAACCAATCTGAGTCCCGCCGCCCGCGAACTGCCCCGCGCCGCCGATGCCGAGCGGGTGCTGCGCAGCTGCGTGCACTGCGGCTTCTGCAATGCCACCTGCCCGACCTACCAGCTGCTCGGCGACGAGCTGGACGGTCCACGCGGGCGCATCTACCTGATCAAGGGCATGCTCGAAGGCGGCGAGGTCAGCGAAAAGACCCGCGAGCATCTCGACCGCTGCCTGACCTGCCGCAATTGCGAGACCACCTGTCCCTCGGGCGTCTCCTATCACGAACTGCTCGACATCGGCCGCGCCGAGGTGGAGCGCCGGGTACCGCGCCCGCTGGGCCAGCGCCTGCTGCGCGCCGGCCTGCGCCAGGTGCTGCCGCAGCCGCGCCTGTTCGGCGCGCTGCTGAAAAGCGGCCAGGCGCTGAAGCCGCTGCTGCCGGCAGGCGTCCAGGCCAAGCTGCCGGCGCGCATTGCCGCTCCGGGCTTGCGACCCGCGCCACGCCATGCCCGGCGCATGCTGATCCTCGAAGGCTGCGTGCAGCCGGGGCTTTCGCCCAACACCAATGCCGCCACCGCGCGGGTGCTGGATCGCCTCGGCATCAGCCTGGAGGCCGCGCCCCGCGCCGGCTGCTGCGGCGCGGTGGACTACCACCTCAATGCCCAGGAGGCCGGACTCGATCGCGCCCGGCGCAACATCGACGCCTGGTGGCAGGCGCTGCAGGGCGGCGCCGAAGCCATCATCCAGACCGCCAGCGGCTGCGGCGCCTTCGTCAAGGAATACGCCAGCCTGCTCAAGGACGATCCGGCCTATGCGGCCAAGGCGCGGGAAGTCTCGGCGCGCACCCGCGACCTGGTGGAGGTGCTGCGCGAGCTGCCGCTGGAAGAGCTGCGCTTGGCCAACACCCCGCGGCTGGCCTTCCATTGCCCTTGCACCCTGCAGCACGCCCAGCGCCTGGGCGGCGCCGTGGAGGGCGTCCTGCAGCGCCTTGGCTTCCCGCTGGCGCCGGTGCCCGACGGCCACCTCTGCTGTGGCTCGGCCGGCACCTATTCGCTGACCCAGCCGGACTTGTCGCGGCGGCTGCGCGACGCCAAGCTCGATGCCCTGGAGAGCGGTCACCCCGAGGTGATCGCCACCGCCAACGTCGGCTGCCAGAGCCATCTCGACGGCGCCGGGCGGACCCCGGTGCGCCACTGGATCGAAATCCTCGACGCGGCCCTGGCCGCTCCGACCCAACCCTGAACCCTGGAGGCCCCATGAAGACCAAAGCCGTGCTCACCCTTGCCGAGATCGACACCCTGCTGGCCGCCGGTCGCGCCGAAGCCGAGCGCCAGGGCTGGGCCGTGTGCATCGCCGTGGCCGATGACGGCGGCCATCCGCTGGCTCTGCTGCGCCTCGACGGCGCCGCGCCCAACAGCGCCTACATCGCCCCGGAAAAGGCCCGCAGCGCCGCCCTGGCGCGCAAGGAGTCCAAGGTGCTGGAAGAGATGATCAACAACGGCCGCACCGCCTTTCTCAGCGCCCCGCTGATGCAGGGCATGCTCGAAGGCGGGGTACCCATCCTGGTGGACGGCCAGGTGGTGGGCGCCGTCGGCGTCTCGGGTGTCAAGGCGCCGGAAGATGCGCAGGTCGCGAAAGCCGCCATCGCGGCTCTCAACTGAATTCACAGCTTCATATCAAGGAAAGCCATCATGACCGACCGTACTACCCTGGGCCGCCTGCAGGTGGCCACCGAGCTGCAGCGCTTCATCGACGAGGAAGTGCTGCCCGGCACCGGGCTCGACACCGCCGCCTTCTGGTCGGGCGTGGACCAGCTGGTGCACGAGCTGGCGCCGCGCAATCGCGAACTGCTGGCCGAGCGGGATCGCCTGCAGGTGGAGCTGGACAACTGGCACAGCGCTCATCCCGGTCCGGTCACCGATCTGCCCGCCTACCAGCGCTTTCTGGAAGGCATCGGCTATCTGCAACCGGTCCCCGGCCAGGTGCAGGCCTCGACGTCCGGGGTCGACCGCGAGATCGCCGAACAGGCCGGTCCGCAGCTGGTGGTGCCGGTGCTCAACGCCCGCTACGCCCTGAACGCCGCCAACGCCCGCTGGGGGTCGCTGTACGATGCCCTCTATGGCACCGACGCCCTGCCCGAAACCGATGGCGCCGAGCGCGGCAAGGGCTACAACCCCGCCCGTGGCGCCAAGGTGGTGGCCTTCGCCCGCCAGGTGCTGGATGGCGTGGCCCCCCTGGCCAGCGGCTCGCACCGGGACGCCACCGCCTACCGCATCCAGGATGGCCGCCTGGTGGTGGACCTCAGGAGCGGTACCAGCGAACTGGCCGATCCGGCCGCCTTCGTCGGTTACCAGGGCGATGCCGCGGCACCGTCCGCGGTCCTGCTGCGCCATAACGGCCTGCACCTGGAAATCCAGATCGACCGCGACAGCGCCATCGGCAAGACCGACGCCGCCGGGGTCAAGGACCTGCTGATGGAAGCCGCGGTCAGCACCATCATGGACCTGGAAGACTCCATCGCCGCGGTGGACGCCGCCGACAAGGTGCTGGCCTATCGCAACTGGCTGGGCCTGATGAAGGGCGACCTGGCCGAAGAGGTCAGCAAGGGTGGCGAGACCTTCACCCGCCGCCTCAACCCCGATCGCGAGTACCAGGGCGCCGACGACCAGCCGCTGAGCCTGCACGGTCGCTCGCTACTGTTCATCCGCAATGTCGGTCACCTGATGACCAATCCGGCGGTGCTGCTGGAAGACGGCCGCGAGATCCCCGAGGGCATCCTCGATGCCGTGGTCACCGTGACCATCGCCATGCACGACCTCAAGCGCCAGGGCAATTCCCGCAGCGGCTCGGTGTACATCGTCAAACCCAAGATGCACGGCCCGGCCGAGGTGGCCTTCGCCGTCCAGCTGTTCGACCGTGTCGAGGCCCTGCTGGGGCTGCCGGCCAACACCGTCAAGCTGGGCATCATGGACGAGGAGCGGCGCACCAGCGTCAACCTCAAGGCCTGCATCGCCGCCGCCGCGGCGCGGGTGGCCTTCATCAACACCGGCTTCCTCGACCGCACCGGCGACGAGATGCACACCGCCATGCTGGCCGGCCCCATGCTGCGCAAGGGCGACATGAAGACCTCCAAGTGGATCACCGCCTACGAGCGCAACAACGTGCTGGTCGGCCTGGCCTGTGGGCTGCGCGGCAAGGCGCAGATCGGCAAGGGCATGTGGGCCATGCCCGATCTGATGGCCGCCATGCTGGAGCAGAAGATCGGCCATCCCAAGGCCGGCGCCAACACCGCCTGGGTACCGTCGCCCACCGCCGCCGTGCTGCACGCCCTGCATTACCACCAGGTCAACGTCCAGCAGGTGCAGCAGGAGCTGGAACGCAGCGACGTCGACGCCGCCCGCGGCGAATTGCTCGCCGGGCTGCTCAGCGTACCGGTGGCCGAGTCGCCGGACTGGTCCGCCGAGGCCATCCAGCAGGAGCTGGACAACAACTGCCAGGGCATCCTCGGCTACGTGGTGCGTTGGGTCGACCAGGGCGTGGGCTGCTCCAAGGTGCCCGACATCCATGACGTCGGCCTGATGGAAGACCGCGCCACCCTGCGCATCTCCAGCCAGCACATCGCCAACTGGCTGCACCACGGCGTGGTCAGCGCCGAACAGGTGGACGAGACGCTGCAGCGCATGGCCAAGGTGGTCGACGGCCAGAACGCCGGCGATGCCCTCTACGAGCCCATGGCCGGTCACTTCGACACGTCCTACGCCTATCGCGCCGCCCGCGACCTCATCTTCAAGGGCCGCGAGCAGCCCAGCGGCTACACCGAGCCGCTGCTGCACGCCTGGCGCCTGAAGAAGAAAGCCGGCGCCTGATCCGGCCAGGGCTCCCGTCCGGCGCGGGCGGGAGCCACTTACCCAGGTGCGGTGCCGGTGGTCCTCCGACCACCGCCCCTTCCCTTGCCACTGGCGAATTTTTATACTATCGGGTCCCCCGTTCCCGGGATCATCATCGCCACGAGGAAGACCATGGCCCGCGTTACTGTCGAAGACTGCCTGGACAACGTAGACAACCGATTCGAGCTGGTCATGCTCGCCACCAAGCGCTCGCGCCAGCTGGCCACCGGCGGCAAGGAGCCCAAGGTACCGTGGGACAACGACAAGCCCACCGTCGTCGCCCTGCGCGAGATCGCCGAAGGTCTGGTCGACGAAGAAGTCATCCGTCTTGACGACATCGTCGAAGAAGAGCCGCTGTTCGCCGCCTTCGAAGTCAACGAAGAAGTGGACGGCGAGGCCCTCTAAGCCATGGCCGCCGAGCCTGCGTATGGTGACGTCCACCCGACCGGCATCGACCTGCTGGCCGAGCGTCTGGCGGACTACCTGACCCCCGACCAGGTCAATCTGGTACGGCGGGCCTACTACTACGCCGAGCAGGCTCACGACGGGCAGCGCCGCCGCAGCGGCGAGCCCTATGTCACCCATCCGCTGGCCGTCGCCAACATTCTCGCCGACATGCACATGGACCATCAGAGCCTGATGGCCGCCATGCTGCACGACGTGATCGAGGACACCGGCATCGCCAAGGAAGCCCTGGCCGGCCAGTTCGGCGAGACGGTGGCGGAGCTGGTGGACGGGGTCAGCAAGCTGACCCAGATGAAGTTCGAGACCAAGGCCGAGGCCCAGGCGGAGAACTTCCAGAAGATGACCATGGCGATGTCCAAGGACATCCGCGTCATCCTCGTCAAGCTGGCCGACCGGCTGCACAACATGCGCACCCTGGACGCCATGCCGCCGGACAAGAGCCGGCGCATCGCCAAGGAAACCCTGGAAATCTACGCGCCCATCGCCAACCGGCTGGGCATGCACGATTTCTACGTGGAATTCGAGGACCTGGGTTTTCGCGCCATGCACCCGATGCGCGCCGAACGCATCCAGCGGGCGGTCAAGACCGCGCGGGGCAATCGCCGCGAGATCCTCGGCAAGATCCAGGAATCCCTGGCCAACTGCCTGGCCCGCGACGGCCTGGACGGCGAGGTGGTCGGCCGCGAAAAGCACCTGCACAGCATCTACCAGAAGATGCGCGGCAAGCGTAAGTCGTTCAACGAGATCATGGACGTCTACGGCTTCCGCATCATCGTCGACAAGGTCGACACCTGCTACCGCGTGCTCGGCGCGGTGCACAATCTCTACAAGCCGTTCCCGGGGCGCTTCAAGGACTACATCGCCATCCCCAAGGCCAACGGCTACCAGTCCTTGCACACCACCCTGTTCGGCATGCACGGCGTGCCCATCGAGATCCAGATCCGCACCCGCGAGATGGAAGAGATGGCCAACAACGGCATCGCCGCCCATGGCCTGTACAAGGCCGGCGGCGACGAACCGCGCGCCAGTCACCTGCGCGCCCGCCAGTGGGTGAAGGGCATCCTCGAGTTGCAGCAGCGCGCGGGCAACTCCCTGGAATTCATCGAGAACGTGAAGATCGACCTCTTTCCCGACGAGGTCTACGTCTTCACCCCCAAGGGCCGCATCATGGAGCTGCCCAAGGGCTCCACGGCCGTGGACTTCGCCTACGCGGTGCACACCGACGTCGGCAACAGCTGCATCGCCTGCCGCATCAACCGCCGCCTGGCGCCGCTGTCGCAGCCGCTGGGCAGCGGCGAGACGGTGGAGATCGTCACCGCCCCCGGCGCCCGGCCCAATCCGGCCTGGCTCAACTTCGTGGTCACCGGCAAGGCGCGCACCAACATCCGCCATGCGCTCAAGCAGCAGCGTCGCTCCGAGTCCATCAGCCTCGGCGAGCGGCTGCTGAACAAGGCGCTGTCCGGCTTCGGCACCCAGCTGTCGAAGATCTCGCCGATGCGCATCCTCTCGGTGCTCGGCGAATACAAGGGCGTGGTGCTGGAAGACCTGCTCGAAGAGATCGGCCTGGGCAACCGCATGGCCTATGTGGTGGCGCGGCGCCTGGTGTCCGGCAGCGAGCAGGAAGAGCCACTGGAACCCCAGGCCAGCACCACGCCCCAGGGCCCGCTGGCGATCCGCGGCACCGAAGGCCTGGTGATCAGCTACGCCAAGTGCTGCACGCCGATTCCGGGCGATCCCATCGTCGGTCACCTGTCGGCCGGCAAGGGCATGGTGATCCACCTGGAAAATTGCCGGAACATCGCCGAATTCCGGCATAACAGCGAAAAGTGCATCGTGCTCAACTGGGCCAAGGACGTCACTGGCGAATTCAGCGTCGAGTTGCGCGTCCAGCTGGAGCACCAGCGCGGCCTGATCGCCATGCTGGCCAACAACGTCACCGCCGCGGACGCCAACGTCGAGAAGATCGGCATGAACGAGCGCGACGGCCGGGTCAGCGTGGTCCAGCTGGTGGTCAGCGTGCGTGATCGCGTGCACCTGGCGCGGGTGATCAAGAAGCTGCGGACGCTCAAGGGCGTGGCCGGTATCACTCGGGTTCGCAGCTGAGGTTGCAGGGTGTCACCACCGGCTTGCAGAATCGGGCCTTTCCCGCACAGGAGCGACCCATGAGCAAGCAAGTGATCCACACCGACAAGGCGCCGGCCGCCATTGGTACCTATTCCCAGGCGATCAAGGTCGGTGACACCGTCTATCTCTCCGGGCAGATCCCGCTCAACCCGACCAGCATGGAGCTGGTGGACGGCTTCGAAGCCCAGGTGGTCCAGGTCTTCGAGAACCTCAAGTCCGTCGCCGAAGCCGCCGGTGGTTCGCTGGCCGATATCGTCAAGCTGAACATCTTCCTGATCGACCTCGCCCACTTCGCCACCGTCAACGAGATCATGGGGCGCTATTTCCAGCAGCCCTATCCGGCACGCGCCGCCATCGGCGTCGCCGCGCTGCCGAAGGGCTCCCAGGTGGAAATGGATGGGGTCTTGGTACTGAGTTAAAGCCTTTGATCGCGGCCATGGGCCGCTCCTACAGTAGTTGATGCACCTGTAGGAGCGGCCCATGGCCGCGATGACCCCCCAAAAAAAAGCCGACCGTCTCGCGACGGTCGGCTTTTTCATGTCTGCCTGCTTAGGCCGGGATGGACTTGATCTTCGGCATCCGCGCCCAGCAACGGTGCTTGGCGATGGCGGCGAAGAAGTCCTGCTGCACCGCCTTGAAGTCGCTGCCGGTGAGCAGCGCCTCGTCGGTGTCCAGGTAGACCGCCTTGAGCAACTGCTCGGCTTCGCCGGTGAGGGCGATGGCCTTGAGGTGCTTGTAGGCTTCCAGCAGGTAGTGTTTGATCACGCCGTCATCGAGCATGGCCTTGACGCTCTCGGCACCGCCCGGCACATAGACCGCGTCCAGCGCCACCGAAGGCATGCCTTCGGCCGAACCGTCCACGGCCACTTCGCTGCCGTCGGCGGCCTTGACCGGGCCGGCGGTGGGGCCGAGCACCTTCACATGAGCACCTTCGGCCTTGAGCGCCTGCTTGATGGCCTCCACTTCGCTGGCGATGACGCCGTCACCCACCAGCACCGCCACCTTGAAGCCCTTGATGTTGCCGGACAGCAGGTTGAGCTGGCTCAGCGCCGGCGACTTGTCGATGGAGATCTTGCGCGGCTGCACGGTGGGGGCGGTGGGCGGGGTCACGCCGACCTTCTTGGCCACCTTCTGCGCCAGCTCCAGATCGATGTTGGCGAGGATCTCGTTGACCTGGCGCTCGCGAATCCACATGCGCTCGACCTTGCCCAGCTCGAAGCTGTAGGCATCGGCGACGTGCGCCTGCTCGGCTTCCGACAGGCTGTTGTAGAAGAGCGTGGCCTGGGAGAAGTGGTCGCCAAAGGTCTCGCTGCGCTCACGCACCTTGTGGCCGTCGATGCGCTCGTAGTAGCTCTCGAAGCCGCCGTCCTGGGGTGCCGGCGGGGTTTCCTTGGGCCAGCCGCCGTCGATGGAGTTGGGCTCGTAGGAGGCCCGGCCCTTGTCGATGGTCATGCGGTACTTGGCGTCACGCTGGCCGTTGTGATTCGGCACCACTGGGCGGTTGACCGGCAGCTCGTGGAAGTTCGGCCCACCGAGACGGCTGATCTGGGTGTCGGTGTAGGAGAACAGCCGACCCTGCAGCAGGGGATCGTTGCTGAAGTCGATACCGGGCACGACATGGCCGGGGCAGAAGGCCACCTGCTCGGTCTCGGCGAAGTAGTTGTCCGGGTTGCGGTTGAGCACCAGCTTGCCCAGCGGGGTGATGGGCACCAGCTCCTCGGGGATGATCTTGGTGGCGTCGAGGATGTCCCAGTCGAACTTGTGCTCGTCTTCCTCGGGAATGATCTGCACGCCGAATTCCCACTCGGGGTAGTCACCGGCTTCGATGGCTTCCCAGAGGTCGCGACGGTGGGCATCGGTGTCCTTGCCGGCCAGCTTCTGAGCCTCGTCCCACACCAAGGAGCGCACGCCGCCGGCGGGCTTCAGGTGGATCTTGACGAAGACGCCCTTGCCGGCGGTGTTGATCATGCGGAAGGTGTGGATGCCGAAGCCTTGCATGCTGCGCAGATTCACCGGGATGGCGCGGTCGGTCATGGTCCAGAGCACCATGTGCGCCGACTCGGGCACCAGGGAGACGAAGTCCCAGAAGGTGTCGTGGGCGCTGCCGCCGGTGGGGATCTCGTTGTGCGGCTCGGGCTTCACCGCATGGACGAAGTCGGGGAACTTGATGGCGTCCTGGATGAAGAAGACCGGCATGTTGTTGCCGACCATGTCCCAGTTGCCTTCCTCGGTGTAGAACTTGATGGCGAAGCCACGCACGTCGCGCACGCTGTCGCCGGAGCCGCGCGGGCCCTGCACGGTGGAGAAGCGCACGAACACCGGGGTCTGGTGGTTGGGGTCGCGGAAGAGGGCGGCCTTGGTCAGGTCAGACCAGTCCTGGTAGGGCTGGAAATAGCCGTAGGCGCCGGTGCCGCGGGCATGGACGATGCGCTCCGGGATGCGCTCGTGGTCGAAGTGGGTGATCTTCTCCCGCATGATGAAGTCTTCGAGCAAGGAAGGACCGCGGGTGCCGGCGCGCAGCGAATTCTGGTTGTCGGCGATCTTCACGCCATGATTGGTGCGCAGTGCCTGGCCGGTGGCATCGGAGCGGAATTGCTCCAGTTGCTCGATTTTCTTCGAGGTGTTCTGGCGATCCAGGGTATCGGTACCGGCGAGTTCACTCTTGGGGGGCGTAGCCATGGAAAGTCCTCATCAGGCGCCTGTCAGGCGCTCTTTGCGTCCCCTACGGAATGTGGGGCGAATACAGGCAGTCCTGTAGTGACTCATGGGCTGGAGCTGGTGTTCCGCTTGGCTGATGCGAAGCGACGGGCTGTTCCCGCGGGTGAAGTCCCGACGCACGAACTGGCCATATGCCTTTATTGGCTTAATACCCGACAACAAGTGCTAAGCAGATATAAGCGCGCACGTTAAACTGCGCGGCCGGATCACCCTCCAGTTGTCTGACGATACCCACAAGGTTTTTCCATTGATCGAATTCCACGCTGTCCACAAGACGTACCGCACGCGCGGTCGCGAGGTCGCGGCGCTCCAGCCGGTCGACCTGAGGATCGAAGCCGGCGAGATCTTCGGCCTGATCGGCCATTCCGGTGCCGGCAAGAGCACCCTGCTGCGCCTGATCAATCGCCTCGAAGCCCCCAGCGGCGGTCGCCTGCAGGTCGATGGCGCCGAGGTCACCACCCTGGGCTCGACCGAGCTGCGCGATTTCCGCCGCCGCATCGGCATGATCTTCCAGCACTTCAATCTGCTCTCCTCGAAGACCGTGGCGGCCAACGTGGCCCTGCCATTGGAACTGGCCGGCGGCCGTTCGCGGGCGCAGATCGCCCAGCGCGTCGAGGAACTGCTGGCGCGGGTCGGCCTGTCCGACCAGGCGCGCAAGTATCCGGCGCAGCTCTCCGGCGGTCAGAAGCAGCGCGTCGGCATCGCCCGCGCCCTGGCCACCGAGCCGAAGATCCTGCTCTGCGACGAGGCCACCAGCGCCCTCGATCCCCAGACCACCGCCCAGGTGCTGCAACTGCTCGCCGAACTCAATCGCGAGCTGGGCCTGACCATCGTGCTGATCACCCACGAGATGGACGTGATCCGTCGCGTCTGCGACCGCGTCGCCGTCCTCGACGGCGGTGCCGTGGTGGAGCAGGGCACCGTCGCCGATGTCTTCCTGCACCCGCAGCACCCCACCACCCGCCGCTTCGTGTTCGAGGCCGAGCACCAGGACGAGGCCGACCTGGCCGACGCCTATGCCCATGTCGAAGGCCGCATCCTGCGTCTGACCTTCCGTGGCGAAGCCACCTATGCACCGCTGCTGGGCCACGTCGCCCGGGAGACCGGTGTCGACTACAGCATTCTCGGCGGTCGCATCGACCGCATCCGGGACGAGCCCTATGGCCAGCTCACCATCGCCCTGGTGGGCGGTGACCTGGACGCCGCCCTGGCTCGCTTCCAGGCCGCCGACGTCACCGTGGAGGTCCTGCGCTGATGGACGAACTCTTCACCAACATCGACTGGGCCGAGATCTGGCAGGCGACCCAGGACACCCTGGCCATGCTTGGCTGGTCCATGCTCTTTACCCTGATCCTCGGGCTGCCGCTGGGCGTGCTGCTGTTTCTCACCAGCCGCCGCCAGCTGCTGGAGCAGCCGCTGGTCTACGGCATCCTCTCCTTCGTGGTCAACGTGCTGCGCTCGGTGCCCTTCATCATCCTCCTGATCCTGATGATCCCCATCACGGTCTGGCTGATCGGCACCTCCCTGGGCGTCGAGGGCGCCATTCCGCCGCTGGTGGTGGGCGCCGCGCCCTTCTTCGCCCGGCTGGTGGAGACCGCCCTGCGCGAGGTCGACCGCGGCATCATCGAGGCGACCCAGGCCATGGGCGCCAGCCTCTGGCAGATCGTCACCCGCACCCTGTTGCCCGAGGCCCTGCCCGGGCTGATCGCGGCCACCACCGTCACCGCCATCGCCCTGGTGTCCTACACCGCCATGGCCGGGGTGATCGGCGGCGGCGGCCTCGGCGATCTGGCCATCCGTTTCGGCTACCAGCGCTTCCAGACCGACGTCATGGTGGTCACGGTGCTCTTGCTGCTGGTGCTGGTCCAGGTACTGCAGATGGTCGGCGATCGCCTCGTCGCCCATTTCAGTCGTCGTTGATCCAGGCTTCATCCACTCGAAGGTTTTGCACAAGGAAAATCCAGATGTCGCTGAAACGTACCCTGCTGTCCCTGGCCTTCGGCCTGGGTGTCGCCACCGCCGCCCAGGCCGCCGAGACCCTGACCGTCGCGGTCAATCCGGTTCCCCACGCGGAGATCCTGGAATTCATCAAGCCGCAGCTGGCCAAGGAAGGCGTGGACCTCAAGATCAAGGTCTTCACCGACTACATCCAGCCTGATCGTCAGACCGATCAGAAGCAGGTGGATGCCAACTACTTCCAGACCAAGCCCTATTACGCCAGCTACAAGAAGAGCAACCCGAGCAGCGACCAGGTGCCGGTGGTGGCGGTGCACGTCGAGCCCTTCGGTGCCTATTCGCAGAAGATCAAGGACATCAAGGAACTCAAGGACGGCGCCACCGTGGCCATCCCCAACGACCCGAGCAACTCCGGTCGCGCGCTGCTGCTGATCGCCAAGCAGGGCCTGATCACCCTCAAGGATCCGAGCAACGTCACCGCCACCCCGCGTGACATCGTCGAGAATCCCAAGCACCTGAAGTTCAAGGAGCTGGAAGCCGCGACCCTGCCGCGCGTGCTGAACCAGGTCGACCTGGCGCTGATCAACGCCAACTACGCCCTGGAAGCCAAGCTGGTGCCGACCAAGGACGCCATCTTCATCGAGAGCGGCGAGTCGCCCTACGCCAACCTGCTCTACACCCGTGCCGACAAGGCCAACGACCCGGCCATCCAGAAGCTGGCCAAGGCCCTGACCACCCCCGAGGTGAAGCAATTCATCGAGAAGAAGTACCAGGGCGCCGTCGTTCCCGCGTTCTGAGCCTCGGCTCCATCGCCGTCGACGCCCGTAGAGGCGTCGACGGTTCCACCCCGTTCTAGGAAACTGCCATGAAGAAATTGCTCGCCACCGCCGCCCTGCTGGCCGCCAGCCTGGCCGCCCACGCCGCCGAGACCCTCAGCGTCGCCGCCACCCCGGTGCCCCACGCCGAGATCCTCGAATTCGTCAAACCCCAGCTGGCCAAGGAAGGGGTGGACCTGCAGATCAAGGTCTTCACCGACTACGTGCAGCCCAACCTGCAGGTGGCCCAGAAGCGTCTGGACGCCAATTTCTTCCAGCACCAGCCCTACCTGGATGAATTCAACAAGAGCCGCGGTACCGACCTGGTGACCGTCGCCCAGGTGCATGTCGAGCCCTTCGGCATCTACTCGCAAAAGATCAAGAAGCTCGACGAAGTCCGCGAAGGCGCCGTCGTGGCCATCCCCAGCGACGCCACCAATGGCGGCCGTGCCCTGCTGCTGCTGGAAAAGGCCGGGCTGATCAAGCTCAAGGACAGCGCCAACATCCTCGCCACGCCCAAGGACATCGCCGAGAATCCCAAGAAGCTCAAGTTCAAGGAGCTGGAAGCCGCGACCCTGCCACGCGTGCTGAATCAGGTCGACCTGGCGCTGATCAACACCAACTACGCCCTGGAAGCCAAGCTCAACCCGACCCAGGACGCCCTGCTGCTGGAAGGCAAGGAATCGCCCTACGCCAACATCCTGGTCGCCCGTCCGGACAACAAGGACAGCGATGCCGTGCAGAAGCTGGCCAAGGCGCTGAACACCCCGGCGGTGAAGCAATTCATCGAAGAGAAATACAAGGGCGCCGTGGTGCCGGCGTTCTAAGTGCTGCCCGAGACAAGAGACGCCGGCCCCGTGCCGGCGTTTTTCGTAGGGCTCAATGGCGTTTCAGGGGGACGACGCCCATTCCCAGGCCGAAGGGTCGAAAGACCGCTTGCAGCGTCGCCAGGGTGGGATTGCCTTCATCCTGCTCCAATTGTCGCAAGGTACGCAGCGAGATACGGGCCATGCGTGCGAAGTCAGCCTGGGTCAGGCCGGTTATGTCGCGACGGAGGCGGCGGACACCGGTGCCCAGACTCAGGCGCCCGGTCTGTAATCCTTCACGGATATCATCCAGCTTGTGTTGCCGCAGTTCCGGATCATCGAGGTTCATAGCAGCCCTGCCTCGCGCAAATGGCTATCCAGACGCCGTAACGGAATCCGCGGATGTTCCCAGGTGGCCCGGGGCAGCATCGGCTGCAACAGGTCCGGCAGGGAGCGGAGCTGCTCGGCGTTCTGCTTGAGTGCTTCCCACAGCCGTTCGGGATCGTCCCACTCGGCCAGCAGCCGACAGGTCGCGTACCAATCGACAGCGCCCGCCTGCTCGACGGGCGTTGGCCATTTGCTGGTTCGGGTGATGCCCTGCTCATCCATGACCATGGGGGCAAGGTCGTAGAGAGGCGCCAGGCGCACGCGATGCTCATCTCGCAGAATGGCGGTATTGCGGCCGTGGTTGTCACTGTTGCCCAGCAGCTGATTGAGCAGATCACGGCGCAGGTAGTCGTCCAGCAGCGCCGGAATCTCGCGGTCCTGACCCGCTGCGCGCCAGACCCTGATCAGGGCGCCGATGGCGTCGAGATGATTTAGATAGCTGCCGGGCACCAGGGTGTGAGTCAGCGAATAGAGGGATTCAACGGCCAGACGCTCTACGTGTTGCGGGCCGGTGCAGCGGTCGAAGCGTGGCAGCCAGAGACTGGGGCGGCGACCTTCTTCCAGGGCGAGTCCGTTTTCAGCGACGGTCTCCAGCCCAAGGGTATTCAAGGCCCGATAGTAGCCGTGCTCGCTACGCAGGATGTCCTGGTCCGTGGCGTTGCCTTTGTTGCGCGGAAACTTCACCAGCCAGTGTCGACAGGCCAGGTCATCGGCTAGGGTGGCATCTGGATGGAGCAAGCCCTGAGCATCTTCGGCCAGCAGTAGCTTGGGTGCATCGCCACCTGCCCCGGTTGCACCGCCGATGGCGGCACCTTGCTCATAGGCATACTCCAAAAAGTCCTGATCGCGAGCGATGACCTGTTCACGGGTAAAGCCCACGGAGGGTGTCTGCGCCAGCCCGTCCAGCGACTCACGAATTCGCAGATGGCCAATGGGCGCTGGCGTGCAGCGCGATAACAATTGAAAGTCGGTCTGCGCAGCTTCCGCTGCGGTCAGCCCGAGGCGAGGCAGCAGAAAGCGGCGAGCGGCGCCAGCCGGGAGAATGTCCTGGAGAAACGCTGGCCAATGGGGCAGGCGCTCGACCTCCCAACTCAAAGGCAGGTTGGCGCTCACGGCTGCAGCCGTCGGCTTGCCGAAATCGTCGAGATGATCGCTCAGGTAGGCGGCCAGATAGCTGAGGGTGCAGGCGCCTTGTTGGGGGCCTTGCCCAGGGTCATCGAAAACCAGGCGCAGGGCATCGTGCCAATGCCCGCTCAGATAGGCTTGAACCACGAGCGTACTCACGGCAGACCTCCGGCAATATACTGCCGATAATTATGGGTGCTATACGCATTATCGGCAATATAGTGCCTGAAACAAGCTTATATAGCGCGATATTGGGTATTAAATTGCCGTTTGCATGGTCGGCGCGCTGCCCCTACGGCCGACGATCACCAGCAATACCGCAGCACCGGCCGCCATCAGCAGCGGCAGGGCGTGGCCGGTGAGCCACTGGCTGGCAGCGCCGGTGACCAGCGGGCCGACCAGGCAGCCGACGCCCCAGAGCTGGGCGATGCAGGCGTTGGCGCTGACCAGTTCGGCGTCGCGATAGCGCTCGCCCACCAGGATCAGCGCCAGGGTGAAGAGGCCGCCGGCGGTGGCGCCGAACAGCACCAGCAGTGGCCAGACGCCCGCGGTGTGCAGCAGCAGCGGCAGGGCCAGACTGACCGCCAGCAGCCCCAGGGCGCAGCCAAGGAACAGGCCCTGGCGCGAGAGGCGATCGGCGAGCAGGCCCAGGGGAAGTTGCAGCAGGGCATCGCCCACCACCACGGCGCTGACCATGTACAGCGCCAGTTGCTGGCCGAAGCCCTGGTTGAGCGCATAGACCGGCAGCAGGGTGAGGATCATTGCCTCGAAGCAGGCGAACAGCGCCACCGCCCAGGCGATGGCTGGAGCACCGCGACAGAAGTCCAGCAGCGCTCGCCAGGCCGCGGTATGGCCGCCGGCGGCCGGCGCGCCCTGGCGGCCGAGCAGCAGGGCAGCGCCGCCGAGCATGAGCAGGGCGCCGAGCCAGAAGCCCTGGTCGCCCTCGGTGCCCAGCACCCCCAGCAGCAGCGGACCGGCCAGCTGGCTCAGGGCGTAGCTGCTGCCATAGAGGGCCACCAGGCGGCCGCGCCAACGATCGGTGATGACCTGGTTCATCCAGCTTTCGCCAAGCACGAAGACCAGGGTGAGGATGGCGCCCAGGGCCAGGCGCAGGAGCAGCCACAAGGGGTAGCTGGGCAGCAGCGAGAGCACGATCAGCGAGGCGGCGCCACTGATCAGGCACAGTCGCATCAGCCGCGGCGTGCCGATGCGCGCGGCCAGGCGTCCGGCCAGACTGGCGCCGGTGAGGATGCCGAGGGCTGGCGAGGCGGCCATGACGCCGATGGCGAAGCTGCCATAGCCCCAGCCTTCCAGGCGCAGCGAGACCAGCGGCATCGACAGGCCGCTGGCCAGGCCCACGCTGATGACACTGCCCAGCACGGCGAAATAGATGGCCCAGGGCATGGGCGATGGCGAGGAATTCATGGACTCAGCCTAGCTGATCGGGGTGGAAGACGGGTAGCTGCCACGCGCAGCCTATGGAGCCCTGGGCGTCCGCCGGGGTTCCGGCACGGTTGGCCTTTGCCGGGCTTTCGCGTAGCGTGCGCGCTACCTGAAGCCGGTTGGGAGATAACAGAACATGCGGAAATGGCAATGCATCGTGTGCGGCTATATCTATGACGAAGCCCTGGGCTGGCCGGACGACGGCATCGCGCCGGGAACGCGCTGGGAGGATGTGCCCGAGGATTGGCTGTGCCCGGACTGCGGCGTGGGCAAGGGCGACTTCGAGATGATCGCCATCGGCTGATCACCCCGCTCCGCGTCTTCTGCGCGGACACAAAAAAGGCATCGCACGGGCGATGCCTTTTGGCTGCAGCGGCGATCCGTGCCGCTTCATGCTCAGCCTTCGATGCTGTCCTTCAGCGCCTTGCCCGGCTTGAACGCCACCGTGTTGCTCGCACGAATCTTGACCGGCTCGCCGGTCTGGGGATTCTTCCCCATGCGGGCACCGCGGTGACGCGGCAGGAAGGTACCGAAGCCGACCAGGGTAACGCTGTCCTTGCGGTGCAGCGCATTCGCGATCTCGTCCAGCAGCGTGTTGAGCACGACGTTGGCTTGTTCCTTTGGAAGTCCGACTTTTTCAGCGATCACAGTCGCCAATTCAGGCTTGCGCATACCTACCTCTCTTGGAGTCATTTTTAGCCGTGTGGGCGTCGCATGGCTTTCCTGGCAAAGCGATTACCCCCGAGATAGAGGGTGGCCCGACACAAAGATCGTTGGTGCGACAAAAGTCGAACCAGATAGCGTTATAAGGCAAAGCCGAGAAGAGCGAAAGTTAATTAGCAGACTATTAGCCGTTGGTAGGATGACTGATGCCGACTTGGACATTTATCGACCAATTTTGGCCATCTATGTGGACATTCTGTCCACTTTATGGCCGGGGAGAAAGGGGGCGGAGCGACGATGAGGGGCTCTGGCAAGCCGGTATCGCGATCAGCGACGGCGCTGCGGACTTCTGATCCGGCAGCGCCGCTGAGGTGAGGGAAGGGGGTGAAGCGGCCGCTGGCCGCTCCACCCTCCGGATCAGGCCGGTGCCTGGGCCGGCATGACCGGTTGACCCGCCGGCGCCTGGCCTTCCAGGCGGCGCTCCAGGGCCTTGGGCTCGATCACCAGGCGCATGCCATTGCTGGCCTGGGTGCGCCCCCAGTCCTCGAGCAGCTCCATGCAGGCGTGATCGATATAGGAGACGCGCTCCAGGGGCACGTGCAGGGTGGTGCCGGGCTTGACCTGTTCCAGCACCTTGGTCAGCTGGGGCACGCGCAGGAAGGTCGCGGCGCCCACCAGGCGCAGGTCGGCCTGGTCCGGCTGGTCTTCGCGATAGGTCAGGCTGACCTTGAGTTGCGCCGCCTTGACCGCCAGGAAGGCGATGGACAGGCCGAAGCCCACCAGCACCCCGGTCAGCAGATCGGTGGCGACGATCATCAGGGCGGTCAGGGCATAGATGATCATGGGTGTCCGGCCATAGCGCTTGAGCCCGGTCAGCGACTTGGGATCGGCCAGCTTGACGCCGGTGAACACCAGCACGCCGGCCAGGCTCGCCACCGGCACCAGCTTGAGCACGAAGGGCAGGGCGGCGACGAAAGCCAGCAGCCAGAGGCCGTGGAAGATGGTGGAGGCGCGACTGGTGGCGCCGGCCTGGACATTGGCCGAGCTGCGCACGATGACCCCGGTCATGGGCAGGGCGCCAACGGCACCGCAGAGCAGGTTGCCGACACCCTGGGCGCCCAGCTCGCGGTCGAAGTGCGAGCGCGGCCCGGTGTGCATGCGGTCCACCGCGGCGGCCGAGAGCAGGGTCTCGGCGCTGGCGATGAAGGCCAGGGCGAGGGCGGCCACCACCAGTTCGGCATTGGCCAGCATGCCCAGGTCGGCAAAGGTCACCCAGTCGATGGCGTCGGCCAGGTTGTTGGGCACTTCCACGCGGCGGATGTCCAGCGCCAGCCAGAGACTGGCCAGGGTCGCCAGGGTCACGCCGATCAGGGCGCCGGGCAGGAAGCGCAGGGTCTGCGGGCGGAATTTCTCCCACAGCCACATGCTGGCGATGGTCAGCAGACCGATCAGCGCCGCCTGGGCGCCGCTGCCACTGCCGTTCCACTGGCTTGCCGCGGTGAGGGCGGCGCCGGGGAAGGCCAGCAGGTTGGACAGGCCCGAGGCCGCCGGCTTGGCATCCAGCATCACGTGCAGCTGCGAGAGCACGATGAGGATGCCGATGCCGGCGAGCATGCCGTAGACGACGGCGGGCGAGGTGACGCGGAACCAGGCGCCCAGGCGGGTGAAGCCGGCGATGAGCTGCAGCAGGCCGGCCAGCAGCAGCACCGGGCCCAGGGCCTCGATGCCGTGGCGGTTGATCAGGTCGAACACCAGCACCACCAGGCCGGCGGCCGGACCGCTGACCTGCAGCGGCGAGCCGGCGAGAAAGCCGACCACCAGGCCACCGATGATGCCGGTGATGATGCCCTTGGCCGGCGGCATGCCGGAGGCGATGGCGATCCCCATGCACAGCGGCAGGGCGACCAGAAACACCACGAGTGAGGCCAGGGCATCGCGCGACAGGCTGCGCCCCGGGGTCTGTTGATTGCCAAGCATGGTCCTGGTCCTCCAGCGACTAGGTAAAGGGGTGCCCGCGCGTCATATCACGTCGTATGACACGGTTCGGGATTCAGGCGGCTAGCGGAAAGGGTGGACGGTCCCGATGGAGCCCCAAGTGGGGATCGCCCGGCGCGGTGCGCTGTTATGGCGACGGATCGGCTGACCCGTCTTGCAATGGCCATCCGGCGAACCGGATGGCCACCGTGGATCAGGCCTGCTGCAGGCGCGGACGCGGGGTGGCAACCGGCATGTTCTCGCCATCCAGGGGCAGGAAGCGCTCCTGCTGGGCGTCGTACGCCTTGATCTCGCTGGTCTCGATGGAATAGACCCAACCATGGATCTGCAGCTGACCGCTGGCCAGGCGCGAGGCCACTGAGGGGTGGGTGCGCAGGTGGACC
The DNA here is from genome assembly GCF_000730625.1 of Pseudomonas oryzihabitans NBRC 102199. Lineage (GTDB taxonomy): Bacteria > Pseudomonadota > Gammaproteobacteria > Pseudomonadales > Pseudomonadaceae > Chryseomonas > Chryseomonas oryzihabitans. The sequence continues at coordinate 529,641 of NZ_BBIT01000005.1, forward strand.
AGCTGGGCCACCACGTTTTCCTCGGTCAAAAAGCCCAGGGTGCCGCCGTGGCCGCAGTCGCAATGGCCATGGTCCTCGACCACGGTACGGGCGACCTCGGCGTGGCGCAGCCAGACCTTTACCGTCGGCATCTTTTCCAGCGGATCGGGATTGAGCACCGCCTTCATGGCGCCGCAGTCGGAGTGGCCGCAGATGATGATGTGCTTCACGCCGAGGGCCACGACCGCGTATTCGATGGCGGTGGAGACGCCACCGTTCATCTGGCCGTAGGGGGGCACCACGTTGCCGACGTTACGGGTCACGAACAGATCGCCCGGCGAACTCTGGGTGATGAGTTCCGGGACGATGCGCGAGTCGGCGCAGGTGATGAACATGGCTTTGGGCGACTGCGCACTGGCGAGCTTCTTGAACAGCGCTTCCTGTTCGGGAAAGACATCCTGGCGGAAACGCTTGAAACCATCGACCAGTTGCAGGAGGGCCTCGTCGGGTGCGCCGAAGGTATCCGTGTTGTCGCTCATCTGTTTCTGACCTCTTCTCAAGTACGCAATGGCAGCGGCAAGCGCTGGTTAGTGGCTAGACGCCCCCTGGCATCGCCTCGATACGCCCCGACTCTCTCGAGCTCCGGTGGCTTCATTGTCTGGCGGTCCATCGCGTCGTCGGGCAGCGTCCTGGCACCCGGTCACTCAGTCTGGTGACCACAACCTTAATCCACGCTGAAACAATAGCTCGTGACAGACAACGCAGAAGATATTTCAAACTTATACTGAGATCATCCCGCCATTATCGCTGCACGATCAGCGCTTTTAACCCTTTTATCGGCACGAAGCCGGAATATAGGCGCCGAATCGCGCTTTTCCCCGTGAAGAAAACGTGAATCGCGATAGCCGAAGAGTTTTCCTTGGCGATCAGTGGCTTGCGAGAGATGTGCAAAAATGTGAACGCAATGCCGCTGGCAGACATCGAGCGTCTTTCGCCCACTTTGCGTCCGGCCTGTGATCTGCGGCACAGTGCCGCAGCCTAGAGCTTTCGCCAGGCTTTCAATAGGTCCAATGCCCTATAGGACAAGGGTTTGCTGGCTTTGCTTGATAGCCGCCCAAAAATCCGGTCCGACAACGGACCTCAGGATTTGCAACGCGCGGTCGATAGCGGGGGCTTTCCAGGCTCAACGGAAACTCCCCATGTCCTTTCGCAATCTCTCCATCGCGCGGCGTGCCACGCTCGGCTTCGCCTTTATCGGTCTGCTCCTGCTGCTGCTCGGCGGCACCGCCCTGGTCAAGATGAACGACATCCGCGCCTCGGGCCTGGCCATCGAAGACCGTGCCATGCCGCGGGTGGCCGCGCTCGACGAGCTGACCGCCCTGACCCTGCGCCTGCGGGTGCTCTCCTATCGGCTGCTGCTCAATCGCGAGCCGGAGATCATCGCCAAGACCCAGGCGCTGTTCCAGCAGCGCAACGGCCAGATGCGCGCCGCCCAGCAGCGCTACGAGGCGCTGATCCAGTCCGATGAAGAACGCACCGCCTACAGCCGCTACGGCCAGCTGATCACCCAGTACGACGGTCTGCAGCAGCGCATGCTGGCGTTTTCCGCCGCCGATCAGCTGGAGCCCCTGCGCCGCCTGCTCAACGAAGACCTGCTGGCCAACTCCGATGCGGTCAACGGCGTGCTCAAGCAACTCACCGATCTGGTCGACCAGCAGACCGCTGCGGCCAACGAGCAGTCCGCTGCCGACTACAGCCACGCCATCCAGTGGCTGGTGCTGCTGCTGGCGGCCACCGCGCTGCTGACCGTGGTCTTCGCCTGGCTGCTGATCCGCAGCATCACCCAGCCCATCGCCCGCGCCGTGCAGGCCGCCGAGGTGATCGCCACCGGTGACCTCAGTCAGGAAATCCACAGCGAAGGCCGCGACGAGGCCGCGCGCCTGCTGCAGGCCATGAAGACCATGCAGGGCCAGCTGCGCCATACCCTGCAAGGCATCCTCGGTTCGGCCACCCAGCTCGCCTCGGCGGCGGAAGAACTCAATGCCGTGACCGATGAATCCAGTCGCGGCCTGCAACGCCAGAACGCCGAGATCGAACAGGCCGCCACCGCGGTGAACCAGATGTCGTCGGCGGTGGACGAGGTGGCGCGCAACGCCGTCAACACCTCCCAGGCGTCCCAGGAATCCGCCGGCGTGGCCCGTGATGGCCGCGATCTGGTGCAGGAAACCGTGGGTGCCATCGCCACCATGAGCGAAGACGTCCAGCACGGTGCCACCCTGGTGGGCGATCTGGCGGTCCAGGTCAATGACATCGGCAAGGTGCTGGACGTGATCCGCAGCGTGGCCGAGCAGACCAATCTGCTGGCGCTCAATGCCGCCATCGAGGCGGCGCGCGCCGGTGAGGCCGGTCGCGGCTTCGCCGTGGTGGCCGACGAGGTGCGCGCCCTGGCCCATCGCACCCAGGAATCGACCCGCGAGATCGAGACCTCCATCGGCACCATCCAGCAGGGCACCGATCAGGCGGTGGCGGCCATGCGCAGCAGCACCGAGCGTGCCCAGTCCACCCTGGAAGTGGCCCGCGGCGCCGGTCATGCCCTGGAGCGCATCCATGGCGCCATCGGCGGCATCAACGAACGCAATCTGGTCATCGCCAGCGCGGCGGAAGAGCAGGCTCAGGTGGCTCGCGAAGTGGATCGCAACCTGGTCAACATCCGCGAGTTGTCGGTCCAGACCGCCGCGGGCGCCGAGCAGTCCAGCGCCGCCAGCGCCGAGCTGTCGCGCCTGGCCGTGGACCTCAATGGCCTGGTAGCGCGCTTCCGCCTGTGATCCCGTGGCGTCCGTTCGCTTCGGTGAGCGGACGCTGCGGCCCTAGCCGGGGCCGAGCAGTTGCAGCACGCCGGTCAGCAGCACCAGCAGGCCCAGGGGTGAGGCGAGAAAGGACAGCAGCAGGCAGCGCAGGCGCGGGCCGCGCGGGGTAGGGCAGGTCGTCATGACGTCAGGCAGCTCCGTAGCGAAAAGCGGCGCCACGCCTGGCGCCCGGAGCCAATTTTCGCCTGTCCCGGCAGCAACGTCATGCCAAGAAAACGTAAAGATGGGTAAAGCCGCCCCTCCCCCCGGGGCGCCTGTATCCGGGGGGAGGGGCGCGCCGGGTCAGACGCGGAAGCGCGCGGCCAGGCCGTGGATCTCGTGGGTCAGCTCGGCGAGTTGGCGACTGGAGGTCTCGATCTGGTCGGCGCCGCGCTTGGACACGGCTGCCAGCTCGCGGATGTTGATCAGGTTGCGATCCACCTCGCGCGCCACCTGGGCCTGTTCCTCGGCGGCGCTGGCGATGACCAGGTTGCGCTCGTTGATGTCGCCGATGGCGACGAAGATGTGCTCCAGGCTCTGGCCGGTGCGCTCGGTGGTTTCCAGGGTGGTGCCGGCCAGGGTATTGCTGCGCTGGATGGCGGTCACCGCCTGGCCGGTGCCGGTCTGGATGTTGCCGATCATCTGCTCGATCTCCAGGGTCGACTGGCGGGTACGCTGCGCCAGGCTGCGCACCTCGTCGGCCACCACGGCGAAGCCACGACCGGCATCGCCGGCGCGGGCGGCTTCGATGGCCGCGTTGAGCGCCAGCAGGTTGGTCTGCTCGGAGACGGCGCGGATCACGTCCAGCACCTTGCCGATCTGGTTGGCCTGCTGCGCCAGGCTGGCGATGACGGTTTCGCTTTCCTTGACCGTGCTCTGCATGCTCTGCAATTCGCTGAGCACCTGGGCCACCTGGCCGCGACTGCCGGCGGCCAGGCGATCGGATTCGCGAGCGGTATCCGAGGTGGAGGCGGCATTGCGCGCCACCTCTTCCACGGCGGCGGTCATCTCGGTCACCGCGGTCACGGCCTGCTCCAGCTCCTGTTGCTGCTGATTGAGGGTGCGATTGCTCTGGGCGGTGACCTGACCCAGTTCCTGGGCGGCGCCGTCGAGTCGTTCGGCGGTGCGATTGAGCTGGGCCAGGGTGTCGCGCTGGCGACTTTGCAGGGTAGCCAGACCGGCGAACAGCTGGCCGATCTCGTCATGGCTGCGCACCTCGATGCGGCGGGTCAGATCGCCTTCGCTCATGGCGGCGAAGTGCTCGCCGGCTTCGTTGAGCGGGGCCAGCACGCGGCGGGCGATGAACCAGCCGGAGAGGACGGCCAGCAGCAGGGTCAGGCCGACCAGCAGCAGACTGCCGACCTGGGCCTGGGACACGCGGCTGTCGGAGGCGGCGAGCGTGGCGTCGATACGGCTGGTGATCTCGTCGGTAAAGGCCTGGCGGGTGTCGGCGAAGGCCGTACTGGCCCCTTTGGCACCGTCGCTGATCCGGATGTAGCCAGGCAGGTCGCCGGCGCGGCAGGCGGCGATCTGCCCTTCGACGATGGCCTTGTAGGCGTCGAAGGCCTTGAGCATGGCTTCGATCTGGCTGACCAGTTTGGGATCCCTGACGTTGGCCTGCATGTCGGTGATCAGCTTGCGGGCGATGTCCAGCCGCTCTAGGGCCAGCTTCACGCCTTTCTCGGCCTTGGCCGCATCGCCGTTGACGCGGTCGAGCATGGCGGTATGGGAGTTGGCGCTTGCGCGACTGATCCAGGTGGCGGCGTTGTTGACCCGGTCCAGCTGCTCCATCGTCAGGCTATCCAGGTCGCGGATCTGTTGGGCACTGGTCCGGGCGCTGATCCAGCCGTACAGGCAGGCGAGCAGCAGGCAGGCGACGAACAGGCTGAGGACGCTGTACATCCCGGTACGGATTCTTGTTGTTTTTTTCATGGTGGGCTCTCTGGCGACGTCGCTGGCTGGGGTGCGCAATACGACTTTGGTAAGGCTTTTCGCCAGCAGTACGCCAAAGGCCCGGGCAGGCGTCGATGGCCTGGAGCCGGTCGGTATCAGTTAAGCGCTGAAAAGTCGTCGGATGTCTTCAGCAGGACGGGGCCCGGCGGACGCCGGGCCCGCGGGGATCAGGACAGGGGGGTGAACTGGATGACTTCGACCCAGTAGCCGTCGGGATCCTTGATGAAGGCGATTTCCTTCATGCTGCCGTCGGTCAGGCGCTTCTGGAAGGCGACGCCCAGTTGCTCGAATCGCTCACAGGCGGCGCGGATGTCCGGGACCGCCACGCAGGTGTGGCCGAAGCCGCGCGGATCGCTGTTGCCGTTGTGGTAGCTGAATTCGGCGTCGTTCTCGGTACCGTGGTTATGGGTCAGCTCGAGGATACCCGGGGTCGACTTGCGCCAGCGCTGGCGGGCCTCCGGCTCTTCCGGCACCTGGTTGCGGTCGACCAGGGCGAGAAAGGTCAGGCTGAACTTGGCGTCCGGGAAGTCCTTGTGATCGACGACGGTGAAACCCAGCACGCGGGTATAGAAGTCCAGCGAGGTCTCGAGGTTCTTGACCCGCAGCATGGTGTGGTTGAAGACGAACTCGCGGGTGGCGGCGTCGGGCTGGGCGGTCACGCCCGGCAGGTTGTCGAATTGGCTCAGCGACATCAGGATTCTCCTGTGTAGGGTGTGGCAATTGGAGAGACGGCCCCTGCGCAACGTTCCCGCGAGAGGTGGCGCCTGGGCGGTCGCTCACGAAAAAGGGCGGGAAGTCTAAAGGCTTCCAGCGCCGCTGCCCAAAGCTTCCTGGCGCGGCTTGCCGCTGCGCTGTGCGACGAATGGTCGAAACCACCCGGCTAGAGCCGCAGTCGGATTTTACAAGCGCACTGCCTGTGCGATCCCAAGGAGACTGATATGAGCAGCACCAGCGACAAGATCAAGGGTACCGCCAAAGAAGTGGCCGGCAAGGTCAAGCAAGGTATCGGCGAAGCAACCGACAACTCGCGCATGAAAGGCGAGGGTCGTGCCCAGGAAGCCGAAGGCAAGCTGCAGAAGAACGTCGGCAAGGGCAAGGAAGCGGTCAAGAACACCATCGACCGCGCCTGAGTCCAGTCGTGACGAAAAGGCCGCCCCCGGGCGGCCTTTTCTTTTGCCCGTCAGGCCGGATCCAGCTCCGGATAGTGACGGAAGATGCCGTTCTCGCTGAAGGGCAGGCGGCGGGGCGAGGCCAGGTAGGCGGCGATGTTGGGTCGCGCGGCCACTCGCTCGGCCAGGGCCAGCACCCGCGGGATCTCCGGTGCCAGACGGCGCATGGCGTTGGGGAAGGCATAGGTCAGGCCGGCTACCACCTGGAACAGCGACAGGTCGACATAGGAGCGCTGGTCGCCCACCAGCCAATGGTCACCCGCCGGGTTGTAGCCCAGCACCCGCTCGAAATAGCTCAGGTAGGTACGGATCCGTTCGCCGGCAAAGGCCTTGGCGCGGCGCCGGGCTTCGTCCTGCTGCTCTTCGTAGGTCAGGGAGATGGCCACCGGATGATGGACGTCATGGGCCTCGGCGGTGAGGTCGGTGATGGTCAGCTGCAGACCGTGCACCCAGAAGCGGGCTTCCTCGTCGGCCGGTACCAGGTCCAGGCGCGGCCCGAGGAACTGGAGGATGTTGGCGACATGGGAGACGACCTCGTCGCCGGCCTTGAGAAAGGGCGGGGCGAAGGGCGGGCGGCGGGTCTTCCTGCCTTGCAGATAGTCTTCCAGAGCGGGTACGCCCAGGCCTTCGCCTTCCGGGGCGTTGCCGACGTCCAGATAGGGTGCGCCGGCTTCTTCGAGCGCCAGGCGGACGAATTCGCCGCGGCCCTGGATGCTGGGCCAGTAGTGCAGTTCATAACGCATGGAAACCTCCGTCGTCTGCTGGGAATACGGGTCCAGGAAGGCTGACCCCCGGCAGGGTTCCGAGGTTTGCCCGCCGTGCGGCTTTCACGACGAAGCGCACAACCAATTCCCGTCGCTGAGACTCCTATCAACCAGCGGCTCGCGATAAGGACGGTGGGATGACAGGCAACAGCAGGCGGACGGTTCCATGCGCATAGGCATTCTTACCCACGTGAAACACCCGGTACGCCAGCCGTTCGCCGGCGGTCTCGAAGCCTTCACCTACGACATCACCCTGCAGCTGCGCGAGCGTGGCCATGCGGTGACGCTGTTCGCCAGTTCGGCCTCGGCGCCGGAGCTGGAGGTGGTGCCCATCCTCGACGACGGCAACTACGGCGCGGACGGCTGCCGGCGCAAGCGCAACGTGCTCAGCTCCGAATACCTCGACGAGCACCACGGCTATCTGGACTGCATGCAGCGCATCGATGGCTACGGCTTCGACGTCATCTTCAACAACGCCCTGCACTATGTGCCGGTGACCATGTCCGGGCTGATCCGCACCCCCATGCTCACGGTGTTGCACACCCCGCCATTCTTCGAATTGATCAACGCCCTCGGCGAATTGCACAAGCGCGGCGGCGGCCACTACTGCACGGTGTCCCAGGCCAATGCCGACAACTGGGCGCACCTCGCGCCGGCCTGCCACGTGATCCCCAACGGCATCGACCTCGACGCCTGGCGCCCGCGCGAGACGCCGATCGGCGACCATGCCCTCTGGTTCGGCCGCCTGGTGCCGGACAAGGGGCCGCATCTGGCGCTGGATGCCGCACGCGAGGCCGGTGTGGCCCTGCGCCTGGCCGGCCAGGCCACCGACGAGCGCTATTTCCGTCAGGAGATCGAACCCCGCCTGGGGGACGGAGCCGTCTACCTCGGTCACCTGGACCGTACCGCCCTGGCGGCCGAGGTCGCCCAGGCCCGTGCCTGTCTGGTCACGCCCTGCTGGGACGAACCCTTCGGCCTGATCGTCGCCGAGGCCCTGGCCTGTGGCACACCGGTCGCCGCCTTTGCTCGCGGCGCCCTGCCGGAACTGCTCACCGCCGAGACCGGCGCCCTGGCCCCGCCGGGCGATGTCCCGGCCCTGGCGGCGGCCCTGCGCGAAGCCCTGTCGCTGTCCCGCGAGGCCTGCCGGGCGCGGGCCGAGGCCCAGTGGAGCCACCAGCTGATGATCGACCGCTACGAGCGCCTGCTCGCCGATGTCGCCGCCGGCCGAGTCGCCCGTGGCTAGACTGCCCGTGACTGAGCTGAACGTCGGCTACTACGCCCACCATCACGGCGCCGGCCACGTGACCCGCGCCCTGGCCATCGCCGCGGCCTTCGACGGTCCCCTGACCCTGTTCGGCAGTCGCCTGCCCGAACGGGTGGCGCTGCCCAACGTGCAGCTCTGCCCGCTGCCGCCCGACGTGGCCGCGGGCGTCGAAGGCGAAGCCTTCGCCTGCCTGCACTATGCCCCGCTGGGAGTGGCAGGGCTGCGCGAGCGCATGGGCCTGCTGGTGGACTGGTTTCGCCGCGCCTGGCCCTGCCTGCTGGTGGTCGACGTCTCGGTGGAGGTGGCGCTGCTGGCCCGGTTGTGCGGCGTGCCGACGATCTATCTGCGCCAGCGCGGCAGTCGCTTCGATGCCGCCCACGAACTGGCCTACGCCAGTGCCAGTCGCCTGCTGGCGCCCTATCCGGACTGCCTGGAAGAGCCTGATACCCCGGCCGCCTGGCGGGCCAAGACCTGCTATGCCGGCAGCCTGTCGCGCTATGCCGGGCACGGGCACGGGCCCGACCGCGGGCGCGAGCCCGGCACGGTCACCGTCATCGCCGGCCATGGCGGCACCGCCTTCAGCCGCGCGCGCCTGGTGGCGGCCGCCCGTGCCTGTCCCGCCTGGCACTGGACGGTGCTGGGTCCGGTGCTGGACGACGCCATCGAGGCACCGGCCAATCTGACTTTTCTGGGCAGCGTGGCCGATCCCGCACCCTGGCTGACCCGCGCCGAGCTGGTGGTCGGCTCGGCGGGTGACAGCCTGGTGGCGGAACTGGCCGACCTGCGCTGCCGCTTCCTCTGCCTGCCGGATGCCCGGCCCTTCGACGAGCAACTGTCCACCGGGCGCCTGCTGGCCGCCCAGGACCTGGCGATCACCTGTGAAAGCTGGCCCGCCGACGAGGACTGGCCGGGGCTGCTGGCCAGGGCGCGCGAACTCGATCCCGAGCGCTGGGCGGCGGTAAGCGATGGCGAGGGCGCCCGGCGCGCCGCTGCCTGTATTCGACAGGTCGCCCACGAGGTGCTGGCATGATCGTCCTGACCCTGGTCCATGGCCGCGAGCGGCAACTGGCCAATCTCATCCGTGGCCTGGAGCGGGCGCCGACCCCGCCTGCGGCCCTGGTGGTGGTGCAGATGAACGAGGCACCGCGCGCCTGGCACAGCCCACGCTTTCCGATCCAGGTGCACGGAGTCGAGGGCGACGGCATCCTGCCCCTGGCCGCTGCGCGCAATGCTGCCGTAGCCGCCGCGCCAGGCGAGGAGCTGGTGTTTCTCGACGTGGACTGCATCCCAGCGCCGGAATTGCTCGACGCCTACCAAGAGGCGCTAACGGCCCACCCCGAAGCCCTGCACCAGGGCTTCGTCCACTACCTGCCGGCGGGCGTCGCGGAAGGTGACTGGACGCCGGAAGAGCTGCGCGCCAGCGGCGTCGTCCATCCCCTGCACCGGGATCGTCCGCCTGGCGAGGCGATTCCCCACCCGCTGTTCTGGTCGCTCAACTTCGCCTGTACCCGCGCCACCTTCGGCCGCATCGGCGGCTTCGATGAGGGTTATCGCGGCTATGGCGGCGAGGACACCGACTTCGCCTTTCGCGCCCGCGCGGCGGGGGTGCCGGTCTACCAGGCCGAGGCGCGGGCCTTCCACCAGTACCATCCGACCTATCACCCACCGCTCAACCATTTCGCCAGCATCCTGGAGAACGCCCGGCGCTTCCAGGCGCGCTGGGGACTCTGGCCCATGGATGGCTGGCTGCGCGAATTCGCCGCCGCCGGCTACATCGAATTCGACGAAAGCCGCGGGATAGAGGAAATCCGCCCGCCTACCGCCGCCGAAGTCGCTGCCTGCTGGGATGCCTCGGGGTCCGGCTTCTGACGTCAGGGCGCAACCAACCCGGCCGCTGCCACTCTGAAGGTAGGGCGGACCTGCAAAGCCGCCGGGCGCAGGCCGTGCAGGCCGGCCCCAGGAATCCTTCGTGAGGAACGTTCGTCAGGAGCCGTTATGTCCTTGTTTGCCTTCAGCCTGCGCGGCGTTTCGCCGTTCACCCTCATCAAGCGTGCCGTCCAGGAATTCGTGGCCGACGACATGCCCACCTATGCCGCAGCGCTGGCCTACCAGATGCTGTTCTCGCTGTTTCCCTTCCTGCTGTTCCTGATCGCCCTGATCGGCTTCCTGCACTTGCCGGACTTCTTTACCTTCCTGCGCGAACAGGCCGCCTACCTGCTGCCGGTCACGGCGCTGGACACCGTCAATCCCATCATCGACCAGTTGCAGACACAGAAGGGCGGGCTGCTGTCCTTCAGTATCATCGTCGCGCTCTGGTCCGCCTCCGGTGGCTTCCGCTCGCTGATGACCGCCATGAACAGCGCCTATGACGTGGTGGAAAGCCGTCCGGCCTGGAAGCGCATTCCGCTGTCGGTGCTGCATACCATCGGCCTCGCCGGAATCCTGCTCAGCGCCGCCGCCCTCATGGTGCTGGGGCCTCAGGTGATGAACTGGCTGGCTGCCTACGTGGGGCTGGAAGACTACATGGTGACCCTCTGGGCACTGATCCGCTGGCCGCTGGCGGTGGCCCTGCTGATGATCGCCGTGGCGGCGCTCTACTACGTCACCCCGGACGTGAAGCAGGACTTCCGCTTCATCACCCCCGGCTCGGTGCTGGCGGTGGTGGTCTGGATCCTGGCGTCCCTGGGCTTTGGCTACTACGTGCAGAACTTCGCCAACTACAACGCTACCTACGGCAGCATCGGCGCCATCATCGTGCTGTTGCTGTACTTCTATCTGTCGTCCGCGGTGCTGCTGTTCGGCGCGGAGATCAATGCGGTGATCGAGCACCACAGCGACGACGGCAAGGAAAAAGGCGAGAAGACCCCGGGCGATGGCGGGGTGGAAGGTGACGAGGAAATCCAAGCGGCCCAGGCAGAAGAAGAGGGCGTGCTGGGCGAGGCGCGGGTGGTGAAGCGCCCGGAGCGTCGCACCTGAGGCCGTAGGGTGGATAACGGCGCCAGCCTTATCCACCGCTCACCGGCGACCCTTGGTTGTGGAAAACGCTACAGGTCTCGTCTTGAAAACGATCCGGTTTTCTCGCTAAGAAAATCGCGGCCATGGGCCGCTCCTACAGACTCCTAGGTAACCGTAGGAGCGGCCGCATCGGCGGACCGCCATGGCCGCGATGAAACGCCTTACTTCGCCTTGCCCTGATTGGCCACCGCGGCCATCTTGGCGGCGACCTCGTCCGGGTCGGCCAGGTAGTAGTGCTTGGTAGGCTTCAGGTCTTCGTCGAACTCGTATACCAGCGGCACGCCGTTGGGGATGTTGAGGCTGACGATGTCGCTGTCGGAGATGTTGTCCAGGTACTTGATCAGGGCGCGCATGGAGTTGCCATGGGCGACCACCAGCACGCGCTGGCCGCTGCGAATGGCCGGCGCCAGGACTTCGTTCCAGTAGGGCAGGACGCGTTCGACGCAATCCTTGAGGCATTCGGTGCGCGGTACCTGATCCAGCGACAGACCGGCATAGCGCGGATCGGCGGCCAGCGCCTGCTGCTCCTCGACGCTCTGCTCGGGCGGCGGCACGTCGTAGCTGCGGCGCCAGACCAGCACCTGTTCCTCGCCGTACTTGGCGGCGGTCTCGGATTTGTTCAGTCCGGTCAGGCCGCCATAGTGACGCTCGTTGAGGCGCCAGTCGCTCACCACCGGCAGCCACATCTGGTCCATGCCTTCCTGCACGTGCCAGAGGGTGCGCACGGCGCGCTTGAGCACCGAGACGTGAGCCACGTCGAAGAGGAAGCCGGCGTCCTTGAGCGCCTGACCGCCCTCGTGGGCCTCGCGGATCCCCTGTTCGGTCAGATCCACATCCGCCCAGCCACTGAAGCGGTTTTCCAGGTTCCACGCCGACTGGCCATGGCGGATGAATACGACTTGCGACATGCGACCTCCATCTTGGGATTCATTGTTTGGCTCACGCCTACGCGAAGCTGTGCCAAACATACCGCAGATGGAGGCGGCCGGCATGGGCATCACGGAATCCGTGATGCGTCCGGCACTCGTAGCGCGTCTCAGGCGGCCAGGGCGCGGCGGGTACGGGCGATGACACGCTCCAGTCCGTCGGCAGCGCTGTACTGCTCGGGGTAGAGACGCTCGCTGCGACAGGCCACGCCGCGCTCGTCGACCACGGTGAAGCTGAAGCCGCCCTTGCGCGAAGCCGGGGTGGTGATGCAGTGGAACGGCGCAAAGGCCGCCTGGAGATGTTGCATGGCCGCGATGGCCTGGTTTTGAATGTTCATATGACTATCCTTGGGATCCACGCTCAGTCGGCGCGGTGAAATAACTCCAGCAACCTCGTACCCATGACGGCCGACGGCTGAATCTCTGGCTGGAGGAAGGCAGCGTGTGGGCGAAACGCCCAGGCATGCAGGTAAGTACTTGGGAAGGCAGGCAACCGGCCGGGCACGAGATTCAGAGGCCGCGGCGGCAGATCCTGAGCAATCGAGGGATCAGTCGATCCGGATGACGCTGATTTCGCGCTGCTACAACGAGCGGAAAGGCGTCCAGCGATTGGGGTCAGCTTGGTACTAACCCGATCAAGCTAGCAGGATCGATGCCAACCGCGCAAGCCCGTCGGTCGGCGATGGGCTTGATGGTCGTTGGCACTCGACGAGCTGCTGCCAGACTGACCGAGCGTCAATCTGGCAGGGACTCAGTGCGCCCCTGCCGGGGTGTCGCCGCCAGCGGGCGACGGAGCGGGTTGCTGGTGACCGAACGCTTGGCCCAGGTCATCGCCGGAGGTGGTGCGGTTGTCATCGGTGCGCCACTTGGCGACCTCGGCGGCGCTGACCGGCGCGGCGGCGTTGCCCCAGCTGGCGCGGATGAAGCTGACCACGTCGGCCACCTGGGCATCGTTCAGCCGCCAGCCGAAGGGCGGCATGACGATCATCGAGGGCGCCGTGTGCAGGCCGGGCAGGGTGCCGCCCTTGAGCACGATGTTGATCAGCGAACTGGCGTCGGCCGTGCGCAGCACCGGATTGCCGGCCAGCGCCGGGAAGACCCGGTCGTAGCCCTGGCCATCGGTGCGGTGGCAGGCGGCGCAGTTGTCCACATAGACCTGGGCGCCACGGGCGCTGTCGTCGCCGCGCCAGAGCGCCGCGGCGGCCCGTCCGTCGGCCTGGAAGGGCGCGTCGTGCGGATCCTTGGCCGGCAGGGTCTTGAGGTAGCGGGCGATGGCCTGTAGATCGGCGTCGCTCAGGTACTGCAGGCTGTGCTGCACCACCTCGGTCATGCCGCCGAACACCGCGCTGTCGGCGGAGCGCCCGGTCTTGAGGAATTGCACCAGCTGCGCTTCGCTCCAGCTGCCTAGGCCGTCGCGGTGATCACCGCGCAGATTCTTGGCGATCCAGCCTTCCAGGGGCGCGCTGCCGGCCAGGAAATCCTTGCCGTCGGCGGGGGAGAGCGCCTTCTCCTGCATGGTGAAGGCACGCGGGGTGTGGCAGGCGCCGCAGTGGCCGAGGCCTTCCACCAGATAGGCGCCGCGGGCCACCACCGGATCCTGGTCCGGCGCGGGCTGGAATTGCACCACCTCGGGCGCGAACAGCTGGCGCCAGATCGCCAGCGGCCAGCGCATGGACAGCGGCCAGGGGATGTCGCTGTCGCGATTGACCTGCTCGACTGGCGTCACGCCGTGCATGAAGTAGGCATAGAGGGCGCGCATGTCGCCCTCGCTGACCCGGGCATAGGAGGGGTAGGGCATGGCCGGATAGAGGGTATGGCCCTCCTTGGCGATACCCTGGCGGATGGCGGCGTCGAAGTCGGCATAGCTGTAGTCGCCGATGCCGGTCTGCCGATCCGGGGTGATGTTGGTGGAATAGAGGGTGCCGATGGGCGTCTGCATGGGCAGGCCGCCGGCGAAGGGCTGGCCACCCGGCGCCGTGTGGCAGGCCACGCAGTCGCCGGCGCGGGCCAGGTATTCGCCTTGCTTGACCAGCGCCGGGTCGGTGTCTTGGGCGGCCTGGGCCGCCAGCGCCAGGCCGCTGCCCAGCAGCAGGGTCGCGAGGGTACGAAGGATCATGGGCGCGCCTCTCATGCCTGCACCAGCGGGCCGGGATTTTTCAGGTACTGCTCGCGGATGGCCCGCGCCGACCAGTAGGTCAGGGCCGCCACCAGGCCGGTGGGGTTGTAGCCCAGGCCCTGGGGAAAGGCCGAGGCACCCGGTACGAAGACGTTGTGCACGTCCCAGCTCTGCAGGTAGCGATTGACCGCGCTGGTCTTGGGGTCGGTGCCCATGATGGCGCCACCGTTCAGGTGGGTGGTCTGGTAGCTGGCGGTGTTGAAGTGACCGCCGAAATCCTTGACCGACACGCTGATGTGCTCGGGATCCATGGCCTCGGCGATCTTCTTCATCTTGGCGGCCATGAAGCGGGTCATGCGGATGTCGTTGTCCTTCCAGTCGAAGGTCATGCGCAGCAGCGGCTGCCCATAGGCGTCGCGGTAGGTGGGATCCAGATCCAGGTAATTGTCGCGATAGGACTGGTGCGCGCCGTGGGCGTCCATCGACAGCTGGTGGTTGTAGTAGCCGGCCTGGGCCTTTTTCCAGGCACTGCCCCACTGGGGCGTGCCGGGCGGATTGGCCGCGCCGGCGATGGGCCGGGTGCCGGCCTGGTTGACCCACATGGGCGAGCCGCCGACGAAGCCGTGGGGGCCGTGGTCGAAGTTGTCGGCGTTGAAGTCGTCCACCGCCACGCCATTGCCGCCTGCGCCGATGAAGGGGTTGGTGTGGTGCTGGTCCTGGCGGAAGAAGGCCTTGATGGTGGCCATGTTCTGGTAGGCGAAATTGCGCCCGACCACGCCTTCGGCGGTCTTGGGGTCATAGGGCTGGCCGATGCCCGACAGCAGCATGAGGCGCACGTTGTTGAACTGGAAGGCGGCGAGGATGACGATGTCGGCCGGCTGCTCCAGCTCCTGGCCCTGGGCGTCCAGGTAGGTCACCCCGGTGGCCTTCTTGCCGGTGCTGTCCAAGTTCACCTTGAGCACATGGGCCTGGCTGCGCAACTCGAAGCGCGGCTCCTGCTTGAGCGCCGGCAGGATGTTGAGATTCGGCGAGGCCTTGGAATACATGTAGCAGACGTAGCCGCTGCAATAGCCGCAGAAGTTGCAGGGGCCCATCTGGCAACCGTAGGGGTTGGTGTAGGGCCCCGAGGTGTTGGCCGAGGGCAGGTTGTAGGGGTGATAGCCCACCTCCCGCGCGGCCTTCTCGAACAGCTGCGCCGAGACGGTGTTCTTTTGCGCCGGCAGCGGGAAATCGCTGGAGCGATCCGGCGCATAGGGATTGCCACCCTTGCCGTCGCCCACCACCTGGCCCTTGATGCTCCAGGCGGTACCCGAGGTGCCAAAGACCTTTTCCGCGAAATCGAAGTAGGGCTCCAGCTCGGCGTAGCTGACGCCGAAATCCTGGATGGTCATGCCGTCGGGAATGAATTTCTTGCCGTAACGCTCTTCATAATGACTGCGCAGGCGCAACTCCACCGGGTCGACGCGGAAGTGCACCCCCGACCAGTGCAGGCCGGCGCCGCCCACGCCATCGCCAGGCAGGAAGACGCCGAGCTGGCGGTTGGGCAGGGCGACGTCGTTGACGCTGTGGCGGATGGTGACGGTTTCCTTGGAGACATCGACGAACAGCTTCTTGCGGATGCTGTAGGTGAGTTCGTCGATCACCTGCGGGTAGGAGCCGTCGGGATAGGTGTCGCGGTAGCTGCCACGTTCCAGGGCCACCACGTCCAGGCCGGCCTCGGTCAGTTCCTTGGCCATGATGGCCCCCGTCCAGCCGAAGCCGACGATCACTACCTGCTTGCTGGGCAATACCTTGGCCATCAACCGCGCTCCCCGCGAATGGAGACCGGGGGCAGCGGATAGCGCTCGTCGCGCTCCACCCAGTCCATGAAGTCAGCGCGGGCACCGGGGAAATTCACCAGCTTCCAGCCGACCAGTTCCTTGTTGCCGCCATGCAGCGGGTCGCAATAGAAGCCTTCCCGGGTGTTTTGCAGCAGCTGGGCGAAGAACAGCTTGGCCGGTACGCCGTCCAGGCTGGCCTCACCGCTTTCCAGCGCCTTGAGGGCCGCGTCCTGCGCGGCGGGTGCCAGCTCGGCGAAGACCTTGCCGTGCTGCTGGCGGGCCCAGCGATCCACCGCGGCGATGCCCAGGCGATAGAGGTCCTGGGGTACTAGGCGACTCTGGTAGCCCATCTCCGGCGCGGCATCGGCGGCGAAGGGGCCCTGCATGTACCAGAGGCCGCCACGGGCGTAGGGGGTCTGCATCTGCCGGTCGATGAATTCCGGCGCACCGGCTTCCAGCGCGCCCGGGCCCAGGTCGTCCGCCGGAATCAGCCGGGCCACCGCGGCCTGCACGAAGGCCCATTCCTCGGCGGTAAAGAACACCGGTTGATAGTGGTCGGCGCGCGGACTGCTGCCCGGCTTGCTTTCCGGGGTGGGCGCGGCGAGGGCCAGGCCCGAGGGGGCACCGCTCGCCAGGGCGACCACGGGAATCAGGCTCAGGGACTTGCGCAGGAAGTCGCGGCGGGCCGGGACGGAATCGTCTGCGGACATGGTCAGGGTCTCATCAGGTGCCCGACGTGGAACCGCAGGGCTTATGGTTAGCTAGCTAATATGTTGGAATATTACCAACATCTGCCGGTCGCGGTTACATTTTGTCGCAGGTGTGCAGAGCCCTGGCGGCTCGGCAAGTTCCCACTGCTGCTGCATCGGCATGGAAAAGCGCCCAAGCCACGGCCCTGAGCGGTACCTGCCACGCAGCGAGCCAACAGCGGATGCCAGGCAAGGCGGTCTCTTCCGTCGTGTCCTGGTTCTGCGGTCAGGTAGCGAAGGGCGTGGCGGCCAGCTCCAGGCCCAGGGTTACCTAAGGTTCCACCTGTACAAGCACCATAAGAATGCAAGTTGCACAAGGTGATACCTAACGAAGCAAGCCGATGGGGCGCGCATACCTGAAAGAAATCGCTTTTCACATCAGATGGTTAGCGCGATAGCTCGACAGAACGCCGCTTTTTCGCCGCTTTCCGCGAGGCGTTGCACCCTTTGCGTTCATTTTGTGCCGATTTCAGCCCGGGTGGCGCGCAAGTTGCACTTGGGAGGCTTTCCGTTGTCAGGTAACACCTTATGTCCAACGTAGAATGCAACCTCTCTCCGGCGCTCAAACCGCGCCATGTGACCATGTTGTCCATCGCCGGGGTGATCGGTGCCGGTCTGTTCGTCGGCTCCGGTCATGCCATCGCCGCGGCCGGCCCGGCCGTGCTGCTGGCCTACGCCCTGGCCGGTACCCTGGTGGTGCTGGTCATGCGCATGCTGGGTGAAATGGCCGTCGCCTCGCCCGATACCGGTTCCTTCTCGTCCTATGCGCAGCAGGGCATCGGCCGCTGGGCCGGCTTCACCATCGGCTGGCTGTACTGGTGGTTCTGGGTGCTGGTGATTCCGCTGGAGGCCGTGGCCGCCGCCGCCATCCTCAATGCCTGGTTCCCGGCGATCGCCACCTGGCAATTCGCCCTGATCATTACCGGCATCCTGACCGTGACCAACCTGTTCAGCGTCGCCAAATACGGCGAGTTCGAATTCTGGTTCGCCCTGCTCAAGGTCATCGCCATCGTCGCCTTCATCGCCCTGGGCGCGGCCGCCCTGGTCGGCGCCCTGCCGGGTCGCGAGGTCAGCGGCCTGAGCAATCTGATGGCCCATACCGGCGGCTTCATGCCCAATGGCTTCGGCGCGGTGCTGGGCGCCCTGCTGACCACCATGTTCAGCTTCATGGGAACCGAGATCGTCACCATCGCCGCCGCCGAGTCCAAGGACCCGTCGCGGCAGATCAGCAAGGCCACCAACTCGGTGATCTGGCGGATCGCGCTGTTCTACCTGGTCTCCATCTTCCTGGTGGTGTCCATGGTGCCCTGGAACGATGCCCAGCTGCCGATCGTGGGTTCCTACCAGCGCGCCCTCGAGGTGCTGTCGATCCCCAATGCCAAGCTGATCGTCGACTGCGTGGTGCTGGTCGCCGTGGCCAGCTGCCTGAACTCGGCGCTCTACACCGCTTCGCGCATGCTCTATTCGCTGGCCCGCCGTGGCGATGCCCCGGCCAAGATGGGTCGTGCCTCCAGCAGCGGCGTGCCGCGCGCGGCCGTGCTGGCCAGTACCGCCGTGGGCTTCCTCACCACCATCGCCAACTACACCATGCCCGAGGCGGTGTTCAGCTTCCTGCTGTCCACCTCCGGCGCCGTGGCTCTGCTGGTCTATCTGGTGATCGCCGTGACCCAGCTGCGCCTGAGACGCAAGCTGATCGCCCGCGGCGAAACCCTGGAGTTCCGCATGTGGCTGTTCCCCTGGCTGACCTGGGCGGTGATCGTCTTCATCGTCGGCGCCCTGACCGTGATGCTGTTCAGCGAAGCCCATCGCTTCGAGATCCTGGCGACCGGTCTGCTGGCGCTGCTGGTCGTGGCCATCGGCGCCTGGGTAGGCCGGCGTCAGCCCGCCACCCCGAGCCTGGCCGCTGCCGCGCGCTGATGACCAGAGGCTTCCGGCGCCACCGGGCGTCGGAAGCGCTCCTTTCTGGAGCACGGAGTTCCTTCCAGGCTGGACAGCGGCCGCGGTAACAGGTAGAACAGCACTCCTGTTTCCTGGCCTTCCGGGCAACTGTACAGCTCAAATTCTCGCGATGTTCCCTCTGGTAACCAAATTTTGCACTGCAATGGTGCAAGACGTTACAGAATGACCCAAATTGCGGCAGTACAGTTGCAATTGTGTGCCGAGTGATCCGCGAACCTTTCCCTGGACTGTTACTGGTGGTAGCACTCGCCTGGCGAGACAATGGCGCCATTCGATGACCAGTACCCGTCACAAGCGGGAAGGAAAGCCACCATGGAACGCACCTTCAGTTCCTCGCTGTACAACGCCAAGCCCAGCAACCGCGTGCCCGCTGCCCTGCGCGTTATCTCCACCCTGTCTACCTGGCAGCGTCGCATCGCCAGCCGCAACGAACTGGCTCGTCTGGACGCCCGTATGCTGGCTGACGCCGGTATCACCGAGGCCCAGCGCTACCAGGAAATGCACAAGCCGTTCTGGCGCTAAGCCCGGCTGCTGCATCCTTTCCACAGACCCCGCTTCGGCGGGGTTTGTCTTGTCTGCAGCCTGAACGGCAGGCAGCAAAAAGCCCCGGCATGCCGGGGCTTTCTGTTACCGCCAGGGACGGTGATTACTGCATGTTGTTCTGGTTGCGAGCGTCGACCTTGTTGGGCTTGTCGCTCTTGAAGGGCACTTCGGCAGCGCCATCGGCACCGCCCTTCACGGTAGTCTTGCCCGGCACCTCGGAAGTGGCGGATCCGTTGACGGCCGTGGCGCTCTTGGAGGTTTCGGCCGCGAAGACACCCGTGGCCATCGACAGCATCACAGCAGCGGTAGAGGTGATCAGCAGCTTTTTCATGAGTTCGGCCTCGTCGAAATAAACCTGTGAATCTGATGGGGCCCGCGCCGGAACGGTGGCGGGCATCAGCTGCGGACGGGCAGGTCCACAGCGCACGTCTCAGTTGACTGCGGCCTGGAATGCCGGGTTCCAGGGCATTTGTGAACATTTGTGGGCGAATGGCCGCTCCGTTGCCGGGCATTTGCCCAACGCCCTCGTCGTAGCGCTTCCCAAGCATCGCCAGGCGCCTGACAATTCGTCAGACGAACCCCCTGCGCCGCCTGTGGTCAGTTCGCAGATCGCGCCTCTTCCACCGATAAGGACAATCATGAGGGCTCTCCGCCTTGCTCGCCTCTGCCAGGTAACGGCTGCTCTGACCCTGGTAACGCTGTTACCGGGCTGCTCCCAGGAGCAACCGCCCACCGAGGAACTGGCGCGGGTGGTGGTGGTGCAGCTGAGTCCGATAAAGGACAGTCAGCGCATCCCCTTCACCGGAGATATCCAGGCGCGGGTGCAGGCGCCGCTCGGTTTTCGCGTGAGTGGCAAGATCAGCGAGCGGCTGGCGGATGTCGGCGATCGCGTGCGCGAGGGTCAGGTCCTGGCCCGGCTGGATCCCCAGGATCTGCGCAATAACCTGGCCGCCGCCCAGGCCCAGGTGGAGGCCCAGGAAGCCCGCACCCGGCTGGCGCGGGTCGATTTCGAGCGCCAGGCCGCCCTGCTCCCCAAGGGCTACACCAGTCGCAGCCAGTACGACCAGGCCCAGGCCACCCTGGACGGTGCCCGCAGCGCCCTGCAGACCGCCGTCGCCCAGCGCGACGATGCGCGCAAGCAACTGGGCTATACCGAATTGCGCGCCAGCGCCGCCGGGGTGCTGACCGCCCGCCACGCCGAAGCGGGGCAGGTGGTGCAGGCCGGCACGGCGATCTTCGACCTGGCGGTGAGCGGCGACCTCGACGCCGTCTTCGATCTCTATGAATCCCTGGCCCGCGAACTCAAGGTCGGCCAGACCCTGCCCGTCGCCCTGCAGGCGCAACCGGCCGTCACGACCCGGGGTACCCTGCGCGAGATCGCCCCGACCGTGGCGAGCAGTGGCACGGTGCGCATCAAGGTACAACTCGATAGACCCCCGGCGGCCATGACCCTGGGGGCGGTGGTCAATGCCCAGCTCGAGGGCGCGACGGAGCAGGGCTTCGCCTTGCCCTGGACGGCGCTGAACGGCACCACCGAGCAGCCCGCCGCCTGGCGCCTCGGCGAAGACGGGCGGGTCAGCCTGCAGCCGCTGCGCATCGAGCGCTTCACCCGCGACAGCATCATCGTCAACGAGGGCCTCGCGGCTGGCGACCGCATCGTGGTCGCCGGCGGCCAGGCGCTGAGTCCCGGGCAGAGGGTCGAAGTCGCCGAGCGCTCGGCCTTCAACGAGGTGCGCCCATGAAGCCGCTGCTGCCGCTGCTGCCGCTATGTCTGCTGCTGGTCCTGGCGGGCTGCTCGGATGACGAGGCGCCGCCGCCGCCGATCCGGCCGGTGGCGACCCTGACCTTGAGTGCCCCGCCGCCCGGGCGCGAAGTCTTTGCCGGCAGCATCCAGGCGCGCTACGAGAGCGTGTTGGGCTTTCGCGTCGGCGGTCGCATGACCCGGCGGCTGCTGGACGTGGGTCAGCCGGTGCGCCGTGGCCAGTTGCTGGCGGCGCTGGACCCCACCGATCAGGACAATGCCCTGCGCAGTCGGCAGGGCCAGACCGCCGATGCCGAAGCCCAGTGGCGCGATGCGCGCAACGATGCCCGGCGCCAGCAGCAGCTGTTCGACCAGGGCGTTGGCTCGCGCTCCCAGCTGGATCAGGCGCTGACCCGCCTGCACACCCTGGAAGCCGCCCGCGAACAGGCCCAGAGCGCCGAGCGCCAGGCCCGCGATCAGCGCGACTATGCCGAGCTCTACAGCGATTTCGACGGGGTGATCACCGCCTGGCAGGCCGAGGTCGGCCAGGTGGTGTCCGCCGGTCAGCCGGTGGTGCGGGTCGCCCGTCCGGACGTCCGCGAGGCGGTGCTGGACCTGCCGGCCCAGGCCATCGGCCAGCTGACCCCGGGACGCGTCCTGACCGTGCGCATGGCCCTGGATCCCGAGGTGGCGGTCGCCGGTCGGGTGCGCGAGATCGAGCCCCAGGCCGATGCCACCACGCGCACCCGGCGGGTGCGCCTGACCCTGGACGAGCCACCGGCCGCGCTGCGCATCGGCAGCCTGGTGCAGGGCGAGCTGGAGTCGCCACCGGCGGCGGGCCTGCCGCTGCCGACCCAGGCGCTGCGGCGTCAGGACGGCCGGACCTCGGTCTGGGTGGTGGAAGGCCAGGGCGAGCAGGCGCAGGTGCGCCAGCGGCCGGTCGAGGTGCTGCGCGAGGCCGATGGCCTGGCCTGGATCGGCAACGGCCTGAAGGCGGGAGAGCGGGTGGTGATAGCCGGGGTCAACAGTCTCGAGGAGGGACAGCGGGTGAAGGATCAGGAGGGCGCTCGGCCATGAAAGGCTTCAACCTGTCGGACTGGGCGCTGCGCCACCAATCCTTCGTCTGGTACCTGATGTTCGTCGCCCTGCTGATGGGCGTCTTCTCCTACATGAAGCTGGGACGCGAGGAAGATCCGTCCTTTGCCATCAAGACCATGGTCATCCAGACCCGCTGGCCGGGGGCGACCACCGAGGAGACCCTGCGCCAGGTCACCGAGCGGGTGGAAAAGAAGCTCGAAGAGCTGGATTCCCTCGACTACACCAAGAGTTTCACCCGGCCGGGGCAGTCCACGGTATTCGTCTACCTGCGCGACACCACGCCGGCCAAGGCGATTCCCGACATCTGGTACCAGGTGCGCAAGAAGGTCTCGGACATCCAGGGCGAATTCCCCCAGGGCATCCAGGGCCCGGCCTTCAACGACGAATTCGGCGACGTCTTCGGCAGCATCTATGCCTTCACCGGCGACGGCTTCAGCATGCGCCAGCTGCGCGACCAGGTGGAGCAGGTGCGCCGCGAGATCCGCAGCGTGCCGGGCATCGGCAAGGTGCAGCTGATCGGCGCGGAGAACGAGGTCATCTACCTGGACTTCTCCACCCGCAAGCTGGCCGCCCTGGGGCTGGACCAGCGCCAGGTGATGCAGAGCCTGCAACAGCAGAATGCGGTGACCCCCTCGGGCACCATCGAATCCGGCGCCGAGCGCATCAGCGTGCGCACCAGTGGCGAATTCCGCTCCACCGCCGATCTGGCCGCGGTCAATCTGCGCATCGACGATCGCTTCTACCGCCTCACCGACCTGGCCGACATCCGCAGCGGCTACGCCGATCCACCCAGTTCGCTGTTCCGCTACAACGGCCAGCCGGCGATCGGCCTGGCCATCGCCATGAGCAGCGGCGGCAACATCCAGACCTTTGGCGCGGCCCTCACCGAGAAGATGCAGGAGCTGACCGGCGCCCTGCCGGTGGGCATCGGCGTGCACGTGGTCTCCAACCAGGCGCAGGTGGTGGAAAAGGCTGTCGGCGGCTTCACCCGGGCGCTGTTCGAGGCGGTCATCATCGTGCTGGTGGTGAGCTTCATCAGCCTCGGCGTGCGCGCCGGCCTGGTGGTGGCGCTGTCGATTCCCCTGACCCTGGCGCTGGTGTTCGTCTTCATGGAATACAGCGGCATCACCATGCAGCGGATCTCCCTGGGCGCCCTGATCATCGCCCTCGGCCTGCTGGTGGACGACGCCATGATCACCGTGGAGATGATGGTGACCAAGCGCGAGGAGGGCGAGTCGCTGCACCGCTCGGCGACCTATGCCTACGAGTCGACCGCCTTTCCCATGCTCACCGGCACCCTGGTGACGGTGGCCGGCTTCGTGCCCATCGGCCTCAACTCCAGCAGCGCCGGCCAGTACACCTTCACCCTGTTCGCGGTGATCGCCGTGGCCCTGCTGCTGTCCTGGATCGTCGCGGTGTTCTTTTCGCCGGTGATCGGCGTGCACATCCTGCCGAAGAAGGTGAAGCCCAAGGATCATGACCAGCCCGGCCGCCTGGCGCGCTGGTCCGACGGCCTCCTGCTGGGCGCCATGCGCCACCGCTGGCTGACCATCCTCCTCACGGTGCTGCTGTTCGCCGCGGCGCTGTTCTCGATGAAGTTCGTGCAGAACCAGTTCTTCCCGTCCTCGGATCGACCCGAACTGCTGATCGACTTCAACCTGCCGCAGAACGCCTCCCTCGACGCCACCCGGGCGCAGATGGACAGATTCGAGAAGACCCTGGCCGACGATCCTGACGTGGCCCACTGGAGTTCCTATGTCGGCCAGGGCGCGGTGCGCTTCTACCTGCCGCTGGACCAGCAGCTGGAGAATCCCTTCTATGGCCAGGTAATCCTGGTGGCCAAGGACCTGGAGGCGCGCAATCGCCTCCTGCCCAAGCTCAAGCAGCGGCTGCGCCAGGACTTCGTCGGGCTGTCCGGCTACGTCCAGCCTCTCGAGATGGGGCCGCCGGTGGGCCGGCCGATCCAGTACCGCATCAGCGGTCCGGACGTCGCCGAGGTACGCCGCCAGGCGCTGGCGCTGGCCAGCGTGCTGGGCAAGAGTCCGCAACTGGGTGACTTCCTCTACGACTGGAACGAGCCGGCGCGGATGCTCAAGGTCGAGGTCAACCAGGACAAGGCGCGGCAGCTGGGCTTCTCGTCCCAGGACGTGGCGCAGATCCTCAATGGCGTGGTGACCGGTACCCCGGTGACCCAGGTGCGCGACGACATCTACCTGGTCAACGTGGTGGCCCGCGCCAGCGAGGCCGAGCGGCGCTCGGTGGAGACCCTGGAGAATCTGCAGATCATGACGCCCCAGGGCGTCGCGGTGCCGCTCAAGGCCTTCGCCCGTATCGACTACGCCCTGGAGCAGCCGCTGGTGTGGCGCCGCGATCGGCTGCCCACCATTACCCTCAAGGCCTCGATTCTCAGCGAGATCCAGGCGCCGGATCTGGTCAAGCAGCTGCAGCCGGACGTGGATGCCTTCATCGCCAAGCTGCCGCCGCGCTACCAGGTGGCGGTGGGCGGCACGGTGGAGGAGAGCAGCAAGGCCCAGGGCCCGATCGCCGAGGTGGTGCCGCTGATGCTGTTTCTCATGGCCACCTTCCTGATGATCCAGCTGCACAGCATCCGCAAGCTGTTCCTGGTGGCGAGCGTGGCGCCCCTGGGCCTGATCGGGGTGGTGCTGGGGCTGATCCCCTTCGGCCAGCCGCTGGGCTTCGTCGCCATCCTCGGGGTGCTGGCGCTGATCGGCATCATCATCCGCAACTCGGTGATCCTGGTGACCCAGATCGATGCCTTCGAGCAGGCCGGTCGCTCGCCCTGGGACGCCGTGGTGGAAGCCACCCAACACCGCCGCCGGCCGATCCTGCTGACCGCCGCCGCGGCCAGCCTGGGCATGATTCCCATCGCCCGCGAGGTGTTCTGGGGCCCCATGGCCTACGCCATGATCGGCGGCATCGTCGCGGCGACGCTGCTGACGCTGCTGTTCCTGCCGGCGCTGTACATCGCCAGCTATCGCATTCGCGAGCCGGAGCGGCGGGACTGATGGCCGGGGCCTGGTCGGAACGCCAGGCAAAAAAAACGGCCCTCCGGCTGAGGTCTCCAGGGGAGACGTCTGCCGGAAGGCCGCAAGGAGCTATCCAAGGAGCCACTGCCGGAGGGAAGGATTCGCGCGGTCAGCAAGTCGAATCCACAGCAGCTCACTGCACCACTATCGGGCGTCCGACTTTTTCAATAAAGTGACGACTTGACGAAACTCCATTGCGAAAAAGGCAATAATGGATATTTTCCAAGGCATGCGCATCTTCGTCCGGGTGGTGGATCTGGGCAGTCTCACGGCTGCTGCCCACACCCTCGACCTGTCCACCGCCCAGGTGTCGCGCCTGCTGGCGGAACTGGAAAGCCATCTGCAGACCCGCCTGCTGCACCGCACCACCCGGCGGCTGGCGCTGACCGAGGCGGGCGAGCGCTATCTCGAACGCTGCCGGCGCATCCTGCAGGACGTCGGCGAGGCCGAAGCCGAGGCCAGCGGCGCCCATCTCAAGCCCCATGGCCATCTGCGCCTGCATTCCATGACCGGTCTGGGCACCCAGTTGCTGGCGCCGCTGGTGTCGCGCTTCTGCGCGCGCTATCCCCATGTCGAGATCGTCATGAATCTCTCGCAGAACCACCCGGCGCTGCTGGAGGATGGGCACGACATCGCCATCACCCTGGACACCGAACTAGCCGACTCGGATTTCGTCGCCCAGCGTCTCGGTGGCGTCTACAGCGTGGTCTGCGCGGCGCCCAGCTATCTGGCGCAGCGCCCGGCGCCCAAGGTGCCGGCCGATCTCGCCGCGCACGACTGCCTGCGCCTGCTGGATCCGAATTTCTCCGAACGCTGGGTCTTCGCCGGTGAAGACGGCGAGCAGCAGGTGGCGCCGCGCTACGTCTTCCAGGTCAATGTCGCCGAGGCCCTGGCCAGCGTGGCCCGCCAGGGCATGGGCATCTGCCTGCTGCCCAGCTACATCGCGGTCAACTACCTGCGTGATGGCAGCCTGGTGCGCCTGCTGCCCAACTTCCGCCTGCGCGAACGCAACATCCATGCGCTCTATCCCTCGCGGCGCTTTCTCGACGCCAAGATCAAGACTTGGATCGACTTCCTCAAGGAAGAATTGCCCGAACGTCTGCAGCTGGAGAATCGGGTGCTCGAGGACCAGCGCTACTGGGCCAAGGACTAGGCCAGGGCTTGTTGCAATCCTTGCAACAGTCATTTAATTAGCATGCTATTTATTAGGCGGCGTTCTTTTCCTAGAATGGTCCTGTACCCCGATGAACACGACCTTTGAGGAGTTCGCCATGAAACGTTCTCTGTCCGCCCTGTTGCTGACCCTTGCCACCCTGACCGCCACCCAGTTCGCCGCTGCCGACGACAATCCCAGCCTGAGATACAAACTGGTCGATCAGAATCATGCCGCCATGCAGCACTACGGCGATCAGGCCGCTCCCGCCGCCGACGTGCGTCGCTGAGCCGCTCCGCTTTCGAAAGACCACCCCTCCTTGCTCCTTTGGTCTTTCTCCGCCGCACCCTTTGGGTGCGGCTTTTTTATATCTGCGGCACACTGAGCCCCTGACCTTGTCGAGGTGCTCATGACCGCCACTTCCGCTCAACGACTTGCCGCCCTGCGCGCCTTCCTGGCCGAGCAGGGCGCCGATGCCTGCCTGATCCCCAGCGCCGATCCCCATCTGTCCGAATACCTGCCGGAACACTGGCAGGGCCGTGCCTGGCTGTCCGGTTTCACCGGCTCCGCCGGGTTGCTGCTGGTGACCCGCGAGGCCGCCGGCGTCTGGACCGACAGCCGCTACTGGGAGCAGGCCACCCAGGAGCTGGCGGGCAGCGGCATCGACCTGATGAAGCAGGTCGCCAGCCAGCCCCAGGCCCACCTGCAGTGGCTGGCCGACCAGGTGCCCGCGGGCGGCACGGTACTGGTGGACGGCCAGGTGCTGTCGCTCGGCGCAGCGGCGGCCCTGCGCCGCGCGCTGGAGCCCAAGGGTATCCGGCTGCGGACCGATCTCGACCCGCTGGCGGCGATCTGGCGCGAGCGCCCCGCGCTGCCGGCGGCACCGGTCTATGCCCATGCCGCCCCCCAGGCCCCCCATCCGCGCAGCGCCAAGCTCGCCCAGGTGCGCGAGAAGCTGAAGGACGCCAAGGCCGACTGGCATTTCATCTCCTCGCTGGACGACATCGCCTGGCTGCTCAACCTGCGCGGCGCCGACGTGCCCTACAACCCGGTGTTCCTCGCCCATGTGCTGCTGGGTAGCGACAGCTGCCAGCTGTTCATCGACCCGGCCAAGGTGCCGGCCGAGATCCGCACGGCCCTGGTGGAGGACGGCGTGACCCTGGCCGACTACCACCAGGCGGCCGCCGAGCTGGCCCGGCTGCCGGCCGGCAGTCGCCTGCTGGTGGACCCGGCGCGGGTCACCCTCGGGCTGGCCGAGGCCGCGCCCCAAGGGGTCGAGCGGCACGAGCAGATCAATCCCTCGACCCTGCTCAAGGCCTGCAAGACCGCCGAGGAGGTGGCCCAGGTGCGCATGGCCATGGAAGAGGACGGCGCCGCGCTGTGCGTCTTCTTCGCCCGTTTCGAGGCGGCCCTGGCCCGTGGCGAGCGCCTCACCGAGCTGACCGTGGACGACTGGCTGAGCGAGGCCCGCGCGGCGCGCCCCAACTTCGTCTCCCTGAGCTTCGCCACCATCGCCGGCTTCAACGCCGGTGGCGCCCTGCCGCACTACCGGGCGACCGAAGAGGCCCATGCCGAACTCCAGGGCGACGGCCTGCTGCTGATCGACAGTGGCGGCCAGTACCTGGGGGGCACCACCGACATCACCCGGGTGGTGCCCATCGGCACTCCCAGCGCCGCCCAGAAGCGCGATTTCACCCTGGTGCTCAAGGGCATGCTGGCGCTGTCGCGGGCGCGCTTTCCGGCCGGCGTCGCCGCGCCCATGCTCGACGCCCTGGCGCGCGAGCCGATCTGGGCCGCCGGCATCGACTACGGCCACGGCACCGGCCATGGCGTGGGTTACTTCCTCAATGTGCACGAGGGACCGCAGTCGATTTCCTTCTATGCCACGGTCACCCCGCACCATGTCCTGCGCGAGGGCATGATCACCTCCAACGAACCGGGTATCTATCGCCCCGGCCAGTGGGGCGTGCGGCTGGAGAACCTGCTCCTGTGCACTCGCGCGGAAACCACCGAATTCGGCGATTTCCTGGCCTTCGAGACCCTGACCCTCTGTCCGCTGGACACCCGCTGCCTGGATCTGGCGCTGCTGCGCAGCGACGAGCTGGACTGGCTGGATGGCTATCACGCCGAGGTCCGCCGCCGCGTGCTGCCGCTGGTCGAGGGCGCCGCGCGCGACTGGCTGCTGGCCCGCACCGAACCCGTCGCGAGGACTGCCCGATGAGCAGCAACGCCCAGCAATTCGCCAGTGACAACTATTCCGGCATCTGCCCGGAAGCCTGGGCCGCCATGGCCGCGGCCAACGTCGGCCACGAGACCGCCTATGGCAACGACACCTGGACGGCGCGCGCCGCCGATCGCTTTCGCCAGCTGTTCGAGACCGACTGCGAGGTGTTCTTCGCCTTCAACGGCACCGCGGCCAACTCCCTGGCCCTGGCGGCGCTGTGCCAGAGCTACCACAGCGTGATCTGCTCCGACACCGCCCACGTCGAGACCGACGAATGCGGCGCGCCGGAATTCTTTTCCAACGGCTCCAAGCTGCTGCTGGCACCGGCCCACCAGGGCAAGCTGACCCCGGGCGCCATCCAGCAGATCGCCACCAAGCGCGCCGACATCCACTTTCCCAAGCCGCGGGCAGTGACCGTCACCCAGGCCACCGAGGTGGGTACCCTCTATAGCCTCAACGAATTGCAGGCTATCAGCGCCACCTGCCGCGACCTCGGCCTGCACCTGCACATGGACGGCTCGCGCTTTTCCAATGCCGTGGCCGGCCTGGGCTGCACCCCGGCCGAGGTGACCTGGAAGGCCGGCGTCGACGTGCTCTGCTTTGGTGGCACCAAGAGCGGCATGGCGGTGGGGGAGGCGATCCTTTTCTTCAACCGCGAGCTGGCCGAGGACTTCGAATACCGCTGCAAGCAGGCCGGCCAGCTGGCGTCCAAGATGAGATTCCTCTCCGCGCCCTGGCTTGGCGTGCTGGAAAACGACACCTGGCTACGCCACGCCCGCCACGCCAATGCCATGGCCCAGCTGCTCGCCGAGCGGGTACGCGGGGTGCCCGGCGTGGACTTCATGTTCCCGGTGGAAGCCAACTCGGTGTTCCTGCAGCTCTCCGAACCGGCGCTGGAATTCCTGCGCGCCCGCGGCTGGCGCTTCTACACCTTCATCGGCAGCGGCGGGGCGCGTTTCATGTGCTCCTGGGATACCGAAGAGGCGCGGGTACTGGAGCTGGCGGCGGACATTCGGACGGCGATGGGCGGGTAGGGCGCAGCGCGGCCGTGGCCGTGCGATGGCTGCTTAAACTGTAGGAGCGGCCGCATCGGCGGACCGCCATGGCCGCGATCAGACCTGGCGCTGGCTTTATCGCGGCCATGGGCCGCTCCTACGGGATTCGATGCTCTCTCATCCATCGCTGTCCATTCCCAGGTGGAAAACGCTGCGCGGTTTTCCACGCTCCGGTGTTCTCCGGGGACGCCGCCCGCACCAACCGTTACCATGGCCGATCTCTTCCTCGTCTCCAGCGATTCATGGCCAAGAAGTCCAGCAAAGCCCTCTCTACCGCGGTCAATTCCGCTGCCCCCACGCTCATCGACGTGGCCCGGGTCGCCGGGGTGTCGCCGATCACCGTCTCGCGGGCGCTGAATCGACCGGAGATCGTCAGCGAGGCGGCGCGGGAGAAGGTGCTGGCGGCGGTGCAGGCCACCGGCTACGTGCCCAATCTGCTGGCCGGCGGCCTGGCCTCCAATCGCAGTCGCCTGGTGGCGCTGTTCGTGCCGACCATCGTCCACTCCATCTTCGCCGAGACCGTCCAGGCATTGATGGCGCGCCTGTCCCAGGCCGGCTACCAGACCCTGCTCGGCCTCACCGGCTACAGCGCCGAACAGGAAGAGCAGCTGCTGGCCGCGGTGCTGGGACGCAAGCCCGATGGCATCGTGCTGACCGGTACCCTGCACACCGCCGCCAGTCGGCAGCGCCTGGCCCAGGCTGGCATCCCGGTGGTGGAGTCCTGGGACCTCGGTGAAGACCCGCTGGACATGCAGGTGGGCTTTTCCCACGAAGCCGTGGGGCGCGCCCAGGCCGAGCATCTGCACGCCCGTGGCTATCGGCGCTTCGCCGTGGTCTCGGTGGACGACCCCCGCGCCCTGCGGCGCTGTCGCAGCCTGGTCGCGCGGCTGGCCGAACTGGGCGTGGCGGAACCACTGCTGGAGATCCTGCCGGCGCCGGCGCTGGTGGAGTCCGGACGGGCGGGCCTGCGCCAGCTGCTGGCCCGTGACGAGGCCTTCGATGTGGTGGTGTGCAGCTCGGACACCGTCGCCCAGGGCGTCATGGCGGAAGCCGCCAGCCGCGGTCTGCGCCTGCCCGAGGACCTGGCGGTGCTGGGCTTCGGCAATCTCTCCAGCGCCGCCCAGATGCACCCGGCGCTGTCCTCGGTCAGTGTCGAGGGCGATCGCATGGGCACCCTGGCGGCAGAGGCGTTGCTGCGGCGGTTCGACCTGGGCGATGGTGTCCGGGAGGCGGTGCGCATCGACACCGGTTTCCATATCATCGACCGCGCCACGACCTGACCATCGGCGCTCAAGTTGTTAGACGTCATACTTGTATGGTTGCGCAATCATGCCTTAGTCTTGGACAAACGCCAGGGCTGAGTCAGGTTGTCGCACCAGGATATGATTGCGCAATCATCCAACGACTCGCACCTTCGATAAAAACAATCACGCAAGAGGGATCCCCATGGATGCCACAAGACCCACCCGGGTGCGCTACCTGATCCTGTTGATGCTGTTCGTGGTGACCACCATCAACTACGCCGACCGCGCCACCATCGCCATCGCCGGCTCCAGCCTGCAGAAGGACCTCGGCATCAGCGCCGTCACCCTCGGCTATATCTTCTCCGCCTTCGGTTGGGCCTATGTGGCCGGGCAGATTCCCGGTGGCTGGCTGCTGGATCGCTTCGGTTCGAAGAAGGTCTATGCCGGCAGCATCTTCTTCTGGTCGCTGTTCACCCTGCTGCAGGGGCTGGTCGGCGGCCTGCCGGTGGCCTGGGCGGTGACCACCCTGTTCATGCTGAGATTCCTTGTCGGCCTGGCCGAGGCACCGTCCTTCCCGGGCAACGCGCGCATCGTCGCCGCCTGGTTCCCCACCGCCGAACGCGGCACCGCCTCGGCCATCTTCAACTCGGCGCAGTATTTCGCCACCGCGCTGTTCGCGCCGATCATGGGCGGCATCGTCTTCCACTTCGGCTGGGAGCACGTCTTCGTCATCATGGGCGCCCTGGGCATCCTCTTCTCCGGGGTCTGGCTGAAGTACATCCACAACCCCAAGGAGCATCCGCGCATCAACGCCGCGGAGCTGGCGCACATCCGTGACAACGGCGGTCTGGTGGACATGGACAACGGCGCCCGCCAGCAGGGTGGCGGCCCCAAGTGGCACTACATCACCCAGCTGCTGACCAATCGCATGATGCTCGGCGTCTACCTGGGCCAGTACTGCATCAACGCCATCACCTATTTCTTCCTGACCTGGTTCCCGGTGTACCTGGTGCAGGAGCGCGGCATGACCATCCTCAAGGCCGGTTTCATCGCCTCGCTGCCGGCAATCTGCGGCTTCATCGGCGGGGTGCTCGGCGGGGTGATCTCCGACTACCTGCTGCGGCGCGGCCATTCCCTGACCTTCGCCCGCAAGCTGCCCATCGTCTGCGGCCTGCTGCTCTCCACCAGCATGATCTTCTGCAACTACGTCGATGCCGACTGGATGGTGGTGGGCTTCATGACCCTGGCCTTCTTCGGCAAGGGCATCGGCGCCCTCGGCTGGGCGGTGGTGGCGGACACCTCGCCCAAGCAGATCGCCGGGCTCTCCGGCGGCCTGTTCAACACCTTCGGCAACCTGGCCTCCATCACCACCCCCATCGTCATCGGCTATCTCATCGCCGCCACCGGCTCCTTCAAGTGGGCGTTGGTCTATGTCGGGGCCAATGCCCTGGTGGCGGTGTTCAGCTACCTGTTCATCGTCGGTCGCATCCAGCGCGTCGAGCTGCGTACCGCCGATGGCGAGATCCTGGGCGCGACCCAGCCTGACCCGGCCCGGGCCTGAGCCCCGGCAGAGGATAAGAACATGAACCTGATCGATCACCGTGATTCGCCGCGCTACATCAAGCTCCACCCCCAGGACAACGTCGGGGTGGTGGTCAACGAACCCGGCGTGGCCGCCGGCACCGCCTTCGCCGATGGCCTGACCACGGTCGAGGCCATTCCCCAGAGCCACAAGGTCTCCCTGGTGGCTCTCGCGGCGGGCGCCGCGGTGGTGCGCTATGGCGAGGTCATCGGCTACGCCCTGCAGGACGTTCCCGCCGGCAGCTGGATCACCGAAGCCCTGCTGCGCATGCCGGAGCCGCCGGCGCTGGACAACCTGCCCAAGGCCACCGCGCCCGGTCAGGTCGGCGAACCTCTGGAAGGCTACACCTTCGAGGGCTTTCGCAATCCGGACGGCAGCGTCGGCACCCGCAACATCCTGGCGGTGACCACCACCGTGCAGTGCGTGGTGGGGGTGCTGGACCATTGCGTGGAGCGGGTACGCAAGGAGATCCTGCCGCGCTACCCCAATGTCGACGACGTGGTGCCGCTGTCCCACAGCTACGGCTGCGGGGTGGCCATTAACGCCCCGGATGCGGTGATCCCCATCCGTACCTTGCACAACATCAGCCGCAACCCCAACTTCGGCGGCCAGGCGCTGGTCATCGGCCTGGGTTGCGAGAAGCTGCAGGCCAGCCAGCTGATGCCGGGCGATGACCTCACCGCCGGGCAGAACGAAGAAGACTGGCTGTTCCGCCTGCAGGACTCGGCCAGTGGCTTCGCCGGCATGGTCGAGCAGATCATGGGGCTGATCGAAGCGCGTCTGGAGGTGCTCGATCAGCGCCGCCGGGAAACGGTACCAGCGTCCGAACTGGTGGTGGGCATGCAGTGCGGCGGCAGCGACGCCTTCTCCGGCATCACCGCCAATCCGGCCTTGGGCGTGGCCGCCGACCTGCTGGTGCGGGCCGGCGCCACCGTGATGTTTTCCGAGAACACCGAGGTGCGCGACGGCATCCACCTGCTGACCCCGCGCGCCGCCACCCCGGAGGTGGCCGACGCCCTGATCCGCGAGATGGACTGGTACGACCGCTACCTGGAGCGGGGCATGGCCGATCGCAGCGCTAATACCACCCCTGGCAACAAGAAGGGCGGGCTGAACAACATCGTCGAAAAGGCCATGGGTTCCATCGCCAAGTCGGGTACCAGCCCCATCGCCGGGGTCATAGCGCCCGGCGAACGGATCCGCGGCAAGGGCCTGTACTTCGCCGCCACCCCGGCCAGCGACTTCATCTGCGGCACCCTGCAACTGGCCGCGGGCATGAACCTGCATATCTTCACCACCGGTCGCGGCACCCCCTACGGACTGTCCATGGTGCCGGTGATCAAGGTCTCGACCCGCACCCAGTTGGCCGAGCGCTGGCCGGACCTGATCGACATCGATGCCGGTCGGGTGGTGAGCGGGCGGCTGTCGCTGGAGGAGATGGGCTGGGAGATCTTCCAGTGCTACCTGGACGTGGCCAGCGGCCGCCGCCAGACCTGGGCCGAGCGCCATCGCCTGCACAACGACCTGGCGCTGTTCAATCCGGCGCCGGTGACCTGATCCTGCCACGGCAATAAAAAAGGCCGGCCCCGATGGGGTCGGCCTTTTTTCATGGAGCCAGGAAGCTGGCGTGCGGTCGGCGCCCTAGCGCTGGGCAGTGGCCGCCGTCAGTTGCAGACTGGGCAGCAGGTAATGGCCGACGATGAACAGCGAGCCCTTGTCGCTCAGGTGACCATCGTCGATCTGCAGCAGGGTCCGGCCATCCGCAGCCCGTACCCGGCAGGCATCCTCGACGCAGAGTCGTTGCACCAGGGAGATGTACTCCAGTCCTGCCGGGAGCCTGGCCTGGCGCATGGCCTGGTCGGTGGCGAGGACGTGGCGATCCAGGGCGGAGTCGGCGATGTGGTCATCGGTGCTGCCCCAGTGGCGGATGGCGATGACGCTGGGCAGCGACGGACTCCACTGGGGAACGGGGCCGAGCAGCACGATGCGCTTGACGCCATAGCTGTGCAGACGCTCGGTGATGGCGTTCCAGTCGGTCTTTTCGTGGTCAGCCTTCTGCGCCATGACCACCACCTCCGGACGCAGGCGCTGAATGGCTTCCAGGGCGGTGCGATTGGAGTAGTTGCAAGTTACCCGCGTCTCGGTTTGCCGACCCATGTCGTCGGTGAGGCGCGGCTTGCAGCTCGCCGAGGCCACCTGGTAGTAGGGCAGGCCGGCCGGCAGCAGGCTGCGCAAGCCGAAGGACAGGGCTTGGGCATGGGAATCGCCCCAGACGAAGAGACCACCCTTGCCCTGGCCGTGGGTGCAGCTGGGGTCGATGGCGTCCTGGTGGCGTTGGGTAAAGGCCGAATAGGCGTCGCACTTGAGCCAGTAGAGGTCGTGGAGATTCTTCTGGCGATCCAGGTATTCCTGCACGAATTGCGCGCGGTCCGACTGGCTGATGCTGCGCAGCGGCGTGATGGCACCGTCGGTGGCGTTCACCGCGCCCGCACTGATGAACAGGGTGGCGAGCAGGCCGGTGCCGGTGGCCAGCGCTGCACCGCTCTGGCCCTTGCGGCGCGAGGCACGGGTCTCCACCAGGGTGTAGGAAGCCCAACCCAGGGCGAAGGAGGCGGCGATGCCCAGCAGCAGGTGCGGCGTCTTGTCGAGCAGGCCGGCATAGCTCATGAACACCACCACCGGCCAGTGCCAGAGGTAGAGCGAGTAGGAGAGGGTACCGGTCCACTGGGAGAAACCGTTGCCGGTGACCAGCGAATCCTGGCGGGCGGCCAGGATGATGGCGGCAGTGCCAAGCACCGGGATCAGCGCCAGATAGCCCGGCCAGACATCGCCTTCGGCGAGCGTCAGGAAACCCAACGCCAGGGCGAGCAGCCCGGCGCCTTCCAGCAGCCGGCGCGAGCGGGCGGCGAGTTGCAGCGGGAAGAGATAGGCGACGCCGCCCACCATCAGCTCCCAGGCACGGGTCGGCAGCAGATAGAAGGCCGCTTCCGGCCAGAGCAGGGAGGCGGTGACGGCGAAGGCGAAGCCGGCCGCGGTGGCGAGCAGGATCAGCACCCGCAGGGTCTTGAGCGACACCAGCTTGGACAGCAGCACCAGGATCAGCGGATAGACCAGGTAGAACTGCCATTCCACCGACAGCGACCAGGTGTGCAGCAGCCATTTCTCATGGGCCGCGGCGGTGAAGTAGCCGGCTTCCTTCCAGTAGACCAGGTTGGAAACGAAACCCAGGCTGCTCGCCACGTGCTTGCCCAGTTCGCCATAGGCGTTGGGCAGCAGGAAGAACCAGCCGGCAATCAACAGCACGGCGCAGAGTACCGCCAGCGCCGGCACGATGCGGCGGACGCGGGATAGGTAGAAGGCGGACAGGCGGAAGCGCTGCTGTTCGAGGGCGCGAAAGATGATCCCGGTGATCAGGAAGCCGGAGATGACGAAGAAGACGTCGACCCCGGCGAAACCGCCCGGTAGCCAGTCGGCATTGAAGTGGAAGAGGACGACGGCGATCACGGCGATCGCGCGCAGCCCATTGATATCTTTCCTGAAGTCCATGAGCGGCATCCGGGCAGCAAGGGGAAGGCGAGAGAAGGAGGCGTCGGGCTAGGCGTGGGGGGCCAGGGTTTCCGGTGCCGGGCGGACCAGGTGCAGGCCGGGGTCGGTCTTGGGCTTGAGCAGCAGATAGCCCAGGGTGATGCCGATGAACAGGTTGGCCACGCCGATCTCGAAGAGGTCGGTGGTCCAGCCGATCAGGCAGAGACAGAAGGCGATGGCCAGCAGAGTGTGGCTTTCACGGTCGCGATTGAGGTACAGACGGATGAACAGCGGCAGCTGCAGGCAGTATAGAGCGATGCCGACCACGCCGAACACGCACCACAGATAGACCACGCTGCTGTCGCAGTTGACCATCAGGTCCAGGCCCGGCACCGGGAAGGCGGCCATGGTGCTGCCGAACATGCCGAAGCCGGCGCCGGTCAGGGTCCAGCCGGGTTCGCTCATGACCTCGACCACGTTGGGCCAGGTGTTGACCAGGCGGTCGTAGAAGGAGGCCAGGCCGCTGTCGCTGGTGACCACATGGGGATCGAAGTCGCGGATCAGGCTCAGGATCGGCAGCAGCAGGCCGCCCACCACGCCGAGCAGCAACAGCAGGTAGGTGGACCACGGGAAGCGCCGACCCAGCATCAGCATCAGGGTGAAGGCGAAGGCCGCAGCCGGGGCCTTGCTGGTGGTCAGCAGGATGCCGAACAGGCCGGTCAGGGCCATCAGCAGCCAAAGCGTGTAGGAGCGCGCGAAATAGGAGAGATAGAGGCAGTAGACGGCGATCAGGGCGGCCAGGACGTTGGACACGCGGGCGAAACCGGCGATGCGGTCGGCCTCGCCGGCCATCCAGTTGGTGTTGCCGGCGATGTCGTTGCCACCCAGGGTGTAGCTGTAGCCCTTCCAGGGGACGGAGGTGTACTTGTCCAGCAGGATGCCGATGAGCGAGGCGATCAGCAGACCCAGCACCACCCGGCCAAGCAGGCGTCGCTGCTCCAGCAGCTCGCGGCCGCAGAGCAGGCCGAATAGCAGTGGGCTGTAGACGAACAGCGAGAAGAAGACGTTGTTGATGCTGGCGCCATGCAGCAACGCCAGGGCCGCATAGGCCGGGATGCTGAGCAGGGCCACCCAGAGGATGCGCGGTAGCTTGGCGGTGGCCAGTTGCAGGGCGAAGAGCGCCAGGCAGGCGATCTTGGGCAGGTAGATCAACGCCGAGGCACCGGCCATGTCGAGGTAGTAGCGCAGGGCGCCGGAAAAGGTCTCGACGAACAGCAGCGAGATGGCGGTCCAGACCGCGAGGGTCGAATAGCGCCAGGACAAAGCCTGCTGGAACGCCGATTGCGGGGGGGCGACTACGGCCGACATGATCATCATCCCTGGGTTGATGCCGAGGCAGCGGGCCGTGGACGGCCGCTGCGCTGACGTGAAAGGCGCCAAAGCGATAACCAGCGCGAGGGCTCGCCACCTTGGCGTTGTCCCTGGGCTGGATGAGGTCTGCAAGCGAAAGGCAGGCACGCTACCGCCCATGGCGGTCAGGAACGGCCACGGGCGACAGGTGGAAAAAGGTACGACGCGGGGATGATAGCGGAGGGCTTCCGGCGCCTGTCAAACGGCGCCGGGCCGACCGGAAATCCTCAACGCGGATATCAGAAGCAGGCCACAAAAAGCCCGCTATTTCACCATCCGCCAGGTCAGGGGATAGCGGTAATCGCGGCCCTGGTTGGCCTTGATGCCGGCGATCACCGTCAGCACGAAGGCCACGCAGGCCACCAGCAGCATCAGCGGAAAGCCGATCAGCACCCACACCAGCAGCCAGCAGATCATGTGCAGCAGGGTGACGGTGAGCTGGAAGTTCAGCGCCTCCTTGCCCTGGCTGTCGATGAAGGGGTCGTCCTCGCGCTTGAACTGCCAGACCACCAGCGGACCTATGACGTTACCGATGAAGGGCACCACGAAGCCCAGGAAGGCGGCGTAGTGGCAGAGCATGGCCCAGCGCCGGGCTTCGGCGCTGGGGACGGGGACGAGATCGTGCATGAGCGGGCTTCCTTACTCGCCGCGCAGGGCGGCTTGCTGGAGCTCGAACAGGTCGCGCAGGCCACCCTGGGCCAGTTCGAGCATGGCGTTGAGTTCGGCCGGCTGGAAGGGCGCGCCTTCGGCGGTGCCCTGCACCTCGATGAAGCCACCGGCGTCGGTCATGATCACGTTGAGATCGGTCTCGGCGGCGGAGTCTTCCAGGTAGTCCAGGTCGAGCACCGGGGTGCCCTGGTAGATGCCCACGGAGATGGCGGCCACCATCTGCTTGAGCGGATTGCCCTTGAGGTTGCCGCGGCGCTTGAGCGCGCCCAGGGCATCGACCAGGGCCACGCAGGCACCGGTCACCGAGGCGGTGCGGGTACCGCCGTCGGCCTGGATCACGTCGCAGTCGATATAGATGGTGTTCTCGCCCAGCTTGGACAGGTCGACGGCGGCGCGCAGCGAACGACCGATCAGCCGCTGGATCTCCAGGGTCCGACCGCCCTGCTTGCCCTTGGCTGCTTCCCGCTGGTTCCGCTCGCCGGTCGCGCGCGGCAGCATGCCGTACTCGGCGGTGAGCCAGCCCTGGCCCTTGCCCTTGAGAAAGCGCGGCACCCCGGCCTCGACGCTGGCGGTACAGATCACCTTGGTATCGCCGAATTCCACCAGGACCGAACCCTCGGCGTGCTTGGTGTACTGACGGGTGATGCGGATGGGGCGCAGCTGATCGGCGGCGCGGCCACTGGGACGCTTCATTGCGGGCTTCCTGTAAGGCGTAGATATCAGGTCCATAGTATAGGGAGCGTCCGGCTCATGCGACACGGATGCATTGGGTCGCTCCGATCAGGTGCGCTAGAATCGTGCGTTTTACATGCGTGGTCGCTCGGGATCGCCCCAGATCCACGCATCGTCAGACGAGGATCCTGCCATGGTGCACAGCATGACGGCGTTCGCCCGGGTCGAGCGGCCGGGGCCCCAGGGCACCCTGAGCTGGGAGTTGCGCTCGGTCAATCACCGCTATCTGGAGCCCCACCTGCGGCTGCCGGAGACCTTTCGCGATCTGGAGTCCGGCGTGCGCGAGGCGCTGCGCCGGCGCCTGTCGCGGGGCAAGCTGGAGTGCGTGCTGCGCGAAGAGCGTGACGAGAGCGTGGCTCTGCGCGTCGATGCCCGCCGCGCCGCGCAGCTGGTGGCCGCCGCCGAAGACGTCGCCGCGCTGATCGCGCGTCCGGCCAAGCTCGATCCCCTGGCCGTGCTGGCCTGGCCCGGGGTGCTGGCGGGCGCCGAGGTGGATGGCGCCGAACTCAAGGCCCAGACCCTGGCGCTGTTCGAGGCGGCGCTGGATGAATTGCTCGACGGCCGGCAGCGCGAGGGCCGCGAACTGGCGCGCCTGATCGAGGAACGCCTGGACCAGGTGCTGGCGGAGGTGGCGACCCTGCGCGCGCTGCTGCCCGAGCTGCTGGCCCTGCAACGGCGCCGTATCCTCGAGCGCTGCGCCGAGGCGGGGGTCGAGTTCGAACCGGCGCGGCTGGAGCAGGAACTGGTGCTGCTGGCGCAGAAAAGCGACGTGGCCGAGGAACTGGATCGTCTGGAGACCCATGTGGCCGAGGTGCGGCGGGTCCTGGCGGGCAGCGGCGCGGCCGGCCGGCGGCTGGATTTCCTCATGCAGGAACTCAATCGCGAGGCCAATACCCTGGGTTCCAAGGCCATCGACGCCCGGGCCTCCCAGGCGGCCATCAATCTCAAGGTGCTCATCGAACAGATGCGTGAGCAAGTGCAGAACATCGAATAGGCGGACCTTCATGACAGCCCTTCCCGGCACCCTTTACATCGTTTCCGCGCCTTCCGGCGCCGGTAAGACCAGCCTGGTCAAGGCCCTGCTGGATGCCCTGCCCGACATCCGCGTGTCGGTCTCCCACACCACCCGCGCCATGCGCCCGGGTGAAGCCGACGGGGTGAACTATCACTTCGTCGATTGCGCGACCTTTACCAACCTGCTCGAACACGGCGACTTCCTCGAGCACGCCGAGGTGTTCGGCAACTACTATGGCACCTCCCAGGCCGCCCTGGAGCGCACCCTCGCCGAAGGC
Source organism: Pseudomonas oryzihabitans NBRC 102199 (assembly GCF_000730625.1). Taxonomy (GTDB): domain Bacteria; phylum Pseudomonadota; class Gammaproteobacteria; order Pseudomonadales; family Pseudomonadaceae; genus Chryseomonas; species Chryseomonas oryzihabitans. Next base: position 569,516 of record NZ_BBIT01000005.1, read on the forward strand.
CACGACCTGATCCTGGAAATCGACTGGCAGGGCGCCCAGCAGGTCCGTCGCAAGCTGCCCCACGCCCAGTCGATCTTCATCCTGCCGCCGAGCCAGGCCGCCCTGCGCCAGCGCCTGGACAATCGCGGCCAGGACAGCGCCGAGATCATCGAAAGACGCATGCGCGAGGCGGTCAGCGAGATGAGTCACTATGTCGAATACGACTACCTGATCATCAACGACGACTTCGCCAGCGCCCTGGAAGACCTCAAGTCGATCTTCCGCACCCGCCAGCTGCGCCTGGATCGTCAGCAGCGCCGCCACGACGATCTGCTGGTGGATCTGCTGGGCTGATACCTGCCTCGCGGCCCGCGCCTTCAGCGCGCGGGCTGTCCGCTCCCCGCGTCGCCGCCGCAGGACGTCCGGCGCCCTTCCAAAGCCATGAAATATCTCGTTACATTTTTCTGGGCCTTGGCTTGGGCGGCTGGCGCCTGTCGATGTTTTGGCAGTCGCGCTATTTATCTGGTTTTACACAAAAAATATTGATCATCGGCTGACGGTTATTGGCTCTGCTTTAATGTAAGGCCGCTTTTTATATGCTTATTTAAAAGCATTAAAACAGCGACTTTCTACCTGCTTTCGCCTGCTCGCCATTCGTTACTATTTGTTTAAAGAAACTTTGGCTAGGCTTTTTCCGGACGACTAGCGAAGTTGCCCGTGGGCTAAAGGCGGGCATTTAGCTATCAAGGTCGTTGCTGTTAGCGGTTGTCTGATTACCTGAGCACTGTCAGGGAAACAATTATCGGAACTGACTTCGGTAAAGGGTTTCCTGCTGTCCGCTAGAACTGCCAGATCCGCGTAGTTGAGCATTTCGCGGGAGATTTCGGTATTTCAGTGGGACTTTCATTTTTGACATGACTGTCGTAACAGGAGCGTTCGATATGAAATTAAAACCTGTGGCCACGCTGATGTTGGCAACGCTGTTGGGTACTACCGCCCAGGCAGCAGAGTCTTTGAGTACGGGTCCTTACTTGCGGCTCAAGGTGCTGGGCAATACCGGATTCGTCCTCAATAGATTGAAGGCGGAAGACACCAAGATCGTCACGGGTGGTGAATACGACTATCTGGTGGTCGGGCCCAATGTGCAGGTCGACGGCAACGTCAAGAAGGAGATCAACGACGCCCTTGATCAAGGCAAACGCGTGATCTTCGACAATCAACCCGGTCAGCACCTCGCCAGTGAGAACGCGGCCCTGGCGCTGGGCATGACCGTCGAGGCGGATGCCCTGATGGTGAAGAAGCCAGAGAAGGACACTGGCCTGCTGATAACCCCCGTCGATCGGCCCACGCGCGCCGATGCCCTGTCCGCGAGCAAGGCCCAGAGCAACAAGCAGGATCAGGCGAGCAACACCATCGAAAACGTCTTCGGACTTTGAGGGACCAAAGTTATGAATACCTTTGCGAAATCCACCCTGGTTGGTGCGCTCGGCTTCCTGCTGTCGACCGGTCTGGTGCAGGCCGGCGAGTGCTTCACCGACCACACCGAGCCCGCCATCCTGGGTGACGGTTCCCGGGCCTTCGCCACCCAGCAGGCAGGCAAGACCTGGGAGGACTGGATCTGGCGCGGGCCGATCTTCCGCTGCTCGACCAGAGGAACCATCGACTGCACCTACACCTGGGGCGAGACCAAGACCTCCAGCTACGGCTGGTCGGTAGGGGTCAAGATCAATCCGGAGAAGCTGCCCTTCATCGGCAAATACCTGAGCATCCTCGGCGTCGATGGCAGCTACAAGCAGGATCGCACGATGAGTACCGCCTTCACCTGGGGCGTGAGGATAGAGCCGGGCTACAAGGCGCAACCCATTCAGGTGGTGGAGCGACGCTGGAAAAGCGGCAAGTTCCGCGGCGCCTGGGTCCGCACCGGCAGTTGTTCGCGCGGCATCGGCAACCCCCCCGGGATGCACTGGTACGACTGGGATTCCAAGCGGGTGATCAGCAGCTGGAGCGGTAGCGTGGAGGTGAGCAGATACGCCACCTACCACGTCTATCGCTAGGCCTGCGCCCGCGCCAAGGCCGGGTCATGGCGACCCGGCCTTGGCCGTCGCGGTGGCTGCTGGTCGAGTACCCAGGCAGTCCGCCGCCAACGCTCGTCAAAACCGCTCTTTGGATGGATGGCGATGGGGGCCTGGCTGATCACACTCAGCTTGGGCCGTCCGTGCGCGACGCCCTCCTTGCAGTACGGTCGATTCCGCCATCTCGCCGGGGTCGCGGCTAGTCGTCCTGTCCTCGGTAGATTCCACTGGAGCGGAAGACCGTCATGAAGACCCCTACCTTGCTGGCGGCACTGCTCGCTGGCCTTGCAGCGCCGGCATTCGCCGTCGAGCAGAGCATCACCCTGACTCAGACCGGTAATGACAACCAGGCCACCCTGAACCAGAGCGGCGGTCGCGCCAATAGCGTTGCGCAACTGCAAAGCGGCGACGGCAATCGTACGATCCTCGAACAGCGCCAGGCCTTCGGTGCCCAGGCGCGGATCGCGCAGACGTCCAGCGGCAATGGGCTGCAGATTTTCCAGGAAGGGAGTAATCAGCAGATCGTCGTGACCCAACTGGAAAACGGCAACCACTACGCCGAGATCACCCAAACCGGCGGTGGCGCGGGCAACGGCCTGGAGCTGGAGCAGCGCGGCAATGCGGCATCGGCCTACCTGAGCCAGGCGGGCGATCTCAATGTGTACAGCGTGCGCCAGGCGGGCTTCGGCGGCAACGACCTGCGGGCGACCAGCACCGGCGATGGCAACCGGCTGACCGTGGAGCAACGCGGCGGCGGCCTGGGGGAGGTGGTGCAGATCGGCAACGACAACGCGGCGCAGCTGACGCAAAGCGTGTCTTTCGCCGGTGGGCGGGCCACGCTGCGTCAGCAGGGCAACGGCAATCAGGTGCAGGCCGAGCAGGAAACCAGTCGCTACAGCAGCGCCCTGGCGCTGAGCCAGGGCGGCGACGGTAACCAGGCCCAGTTGTCACAACGCGCTGGCTTCAGCGACATCACCTTCACCCAGCAGGGCAACGCCAACGAACTGAGCGCCACCCAGACCGGCTTGGAAGCCCGAATCGCCGGCATCAGCGCAGGCGATGCCAACCAGGCGACCTTCGTTCAGAGCGGCGTGCGGGTGGAGGCGGAGATCCAGCAGCAAGGCAATGGCAACCTGGCGTCCATTACCCAGGACACGGTGCCGGACAGCTTCAGCGGCGCCAGTGCCTTCATCGGCCAGACCGGCGACTCCAACTCGGCGATGATCGACCAGGTCGGTTCCACGGCGCGCATCACGCAGAGCGGCTTCGGTAACCAGGCGACGATCTACCAGCGCTGAAGGGAGACGGGCTGACCCCGACCGGGATCAGCCTGCCGAGGGCTTACAGCTTGATCCAGGTCGCCTTGAGCTCGGTGTACTTGTCGAAGGCGTGCAGGGACTTGTCGCGACCGTTGCCGGACTGCTTGAAGCCGCCGAAGGGCGCAGTCATGTCGCCGCCGTCGTACTGGTTGACCCAGACGCTGCCGGCGCGCAGGGCGCGGGCGGTCTTGTGGGCCTTGGAGATGTCGCGGGTCCAGACCGCGGCGGCCAGGCCGTATTGGGTGTCGTTGGCGATCTGCACGGCTTCTTCGGCGGTGTCGAAGGTGATCACCGAGAGCACCGGGCCAAAGATCTCTTCGCGGGCGATCTTCATGGCGTTGCTCACGCCGTCGAAGATGGTCGGCTCGACATAGACGCCGCCGGTCTCTTCCAGGGTGCGCTTGCCACCGGCCACCAGGGTGGCGCCTTCGGCATGGCCGGCTTCGATGTAGCGCAGCACGGTGTCCAGCTGGGTGGTGTCCACCAGGGCGCCGACGTTGGTCTCGGGGTCCAGCGCATGGCCGGGCTTCCAGCCCTTGAGGGCCTCGACCACCAGCGGCAGGAATTCTTCCTTGATGGAGCGCTCCACCAGCAGGCGCGAACCGGCGGTGCAGACCTCGCCCTGGTTGAAGGCGATACCGCTGGCGGCGGCCGCGGCGGCGTCCTTGAGGTCGGGGGCATCGGCGAAGACGATGTTGGGGCTCTTGCCGCCGGCTTCCAGCCAGACGCGCTTCATGTTGGATTCGCCGGAATAGGCCAACAGCTGCTTGGCGACCCGGGTGGAACCTGTGAAGACGATGGTGTCGACGTCCGCATGCAGGCCCAGGGCCTTGCCGACGGTATGGCCGTAACCCGGCAGCACGTTGAACACCCCGGCGGGGATACCCGCCTGCTGGGCCAGCTGGGCGACGCGGATGGCGGTCAGCGGCGACTTCTCCGAGGGCTTGAGCACCACCGAGTTGCCGGTGGCGAGCGCCGGGCCGAGTTTCCAGCAGGCCATCATCAACGGGAAATTCCAGGGCACCACGGCGGCGACCACGCCGACCGGCTCGCGGGTGACCAGGCCGAGCTGGTCATGGGGCGTGGGCGCGACCTCGTCGTAGAGCTTGTCGATGGCCTCGGCGCTCCAGCGGATGGCGTTGGCCGAGGCCGGCACGTCGATGGTGAGGGAGTCGGCGATGGGCTTGCCCATGTCCAGGGTTTCCAGCAGCGCCAGCTCTTCGGCGTTGGCCAGCAGCAGGTCGGCGAAGCGGATCAGCACGCGCTTGCGCTGGGCCGGCGCCAGGTGCGCCCAGGTACCCTTCTGGAAGGCGGCGCGGGCGGCAGCCACGGCCAGGTCGGCATCGGCGGCGTCACAGCTGGCGACCTTGGCGAGGAAACGTCCGTCCACCGGACTCAGGCAGTCGAAGGTGGCGCCGGCGGTGGCGTCGACATAGGCGCCGTCGATGAAGGCGCGACCTTCCAGGGTGAGACCTTGGAAGCGCTGCTCCCACTCGGCGCGGCTGGGCAAGCTCATGGGTGACTCCTCGCTAATGGCGGTGAGCAGCCACCCTAAACCGGCCCGGAAGGGTTATCAATATATTTGACACTCGGCCGCCAAAGGCGCCGAAACGTGCGTTTTATCGAACGCTGCGCTGGCGTTGACGACTCAGGGTCAGGGCCGGGCGGGTCGTGGTCAGGGCGCCACGCCGTTGCCGCGGCTGGAAGCACTGCTGGGTGAGCGGCGCCTCGACGCTGGCGTCCAGGTCATCCAGCCAGCCCTCCACGGCGTCTTCCAGGGCGGCGACAGTGAGCTGCCCCAGGACCTGGTGGGCGATGAGATTGCCCAGGCTGGGCGCCGCTGGCGCGCGGGTGGCGCCCCACCAGGCGGCCAGGCGCTCCTGTAGGCCTTCGAGCAGGCGATGGAGGCGATAGGCCGCGGCCAGCAGGGCCAGGCTGGCCGAGGGTGCCTGGGCCAGCGCCGCCGGGGCGAAGCCGGCCAGGGCGCGTTCCAGCACCCCGGTCAGGGGCGCCTCGAAGGCCACCGCTCGCGCCTGCAGCAGCAGGGCTTCGAGGGCATCGGGCACCTTGTCGACATAGGCGCTGGCGAAGCGCTCCAGGGCCGGGCCGCGGGTGGCGTCGGCGCTGGCGGTACGCGCCGCCTGGTCGGCAAAGGTGCGGCTGGCCTCGCCACTGTCCCGAGCGCGCCCCTGGGTGGTCTGGATCACGAGGCGCAAGGCGGCGGTATTCATGGCAGGGTCCTGCAGGGATGAGCTGTGTTGGACGCCTCCAGAGGGAGCGGGTCACACCGTTCGTCCGGTGCCGGCGGCCTTCAGTGCCGGAGCATGAAGGTGTCGTATTCCAGGTCGTCCAGCACCCGGTCCAGGCGGTGCAGACCCAGCAGCACGCAACAGGCCAGGGAGACGGTGAAGCCGTAGCCGAAGAAGCTCGGACCCAGCTCGATGCTGAGCAGGGTCAGCGCCAGGTTGAGGCCGAGAAACAGGGTGCAGAGCATCAGCACGGTGTCGCGCCGGTCCAGGTAGAAGAAGACGTTGAGCAGCGCCATGAACACCACCTGGATGCTCACCCCCACCACGTCGATGTAGAACAGCGGCAGGTAGTAGTGCGACATGCCGAGCCAGGCCAGCAGCTGGGGCGCCAGCAGGAACACCAGCACCAGGGTCAGGCCCTGGACCTTGCAGATCTCCAGCAGGCCCTGGCGGATGGCCAGGATCATCTGCTCCTTGAGCTGGCTGATGTGCTGCAGGGTCTCGCCGCCGCGCACGGCGTTGAACACCCGCTCGTACCACTCGGCGAAGTCGGTCTCGATGCGCACCAGGAACACCGCCATGCCGGGGATGATGGCCAGGTAGGCGAGAAAGATCGGCAGGTCGTAGAGGATGGAGGCGCGCAGCGGACCGATGACGGCATCGGAGGTCAGCGGATTGAACCAGAAGACGAATTTGTCGACCCAGATGCCCAGGTTGTAGAACAGCCCGGTGACCAGCAGGCTGATGAAGATCTGCTTGCGGTCGAGGAAGTCGAAGGCCACCAGACGCTCGGCCGGGTATTCGCGGATGATGTCGTAGAGAAACATGAACAGCAGGGCGGCGTGGCCCAGCAGCAGCGCCATAAGCAGGCCGTCCATGCCGAGGAAGCGCAGCACGAAGGCGGCGGCGATCATGATGGCGTAGCCCAGTGTCATCACCACCAGGATGCGGTTGTAGGCCTTCATCCCCGACAGGAAGATGATCACCAGCCAGAGATCGCAGAGGGTGACGAAGTTGGCCAGCACCAGCAGCCGGTAGGCGAAGGGCTGGTCGAACAGGGTGGCCAGCAGCAGGAAACCCAGGCCGCCGGCGACCAGCGTGACCAGGAGCAGGATGCCCACCAGATTGGGCAGGATGCTGGTCTGTTTCTCCTCGAACAGCCGGTCCGAGACGAAGCGGGTGAAATACAGCTGCAGGCCGCCGGTGAGGATCAGCGAGCTGGCCATGAGGTAGGTCACCGTGACCAGGAACTGGCGGATCAGCACGCTGGGGGTGACGATGCCGGTGGCCAGCACGCCGATCAGCATGACGCTGATGATCGACAGCACCCAGGGCCCCGAGCTGATCAGGCCGGCATAGACATAGGCGCGCAGGGTGGCGGTGTAGGAGTCGCGCGCGAGGATCTTGCGCAGTTCGAAGCCGATGCCGGCCATGTCAGACGACCCTCCCGATGGCGTCCTGGTAGAGCTCGCGATAGCGTTCCAGCATCAGCGGCTCGGTGTAGTAGCGATTGACCCGGGCGAGGCCGGTGCGCTGCGCGGCCTGCCAGCGGCCGGGATTGCGCAGCAGGGCGAGGATGGCGCGGGCGGTGGCCTGGGGATCGGCGATGGCGACCACGCTGCCGCCGGTGCCCAGGGCGCGGTCCTCGGGGATGGAACCCTCGATCAGCTCGCGGCAGGAGCCCACGTCGCTGCTCACCACCGGCACCCCGGCGGCCCAGCCTTCGAGGATCACCAGCGGTTGGGCCTCGCTGATGGAGGTCAGCACCATGAGGCCGAGCTTGGGCAGGATGTCGCCGATCTTCTGGAAGCCGAGGAATTTCACCTTGCCCTCCAGGCCCAGGCTGGTGACCAGGCTGTGGCATTCGGCGGCGTATTCCTCGTCTTCGTCTTCCGGGCCGACCACCCAGGCCTCGGCCTCGGGCATGGCGCTGATCACCCCGCGCATGGCGCGGATGAAGGTCTTGACGTCCTTGATCGGCACCACCCGGCCGAGCAGCCCGACCACCGGCGGCACCCCTTCCGGGCGGCGCTCCAGGGCGTCCTGCCACTGGGTGAGGCTGATGCCGTTGGGGATCACCCGGCAGCGCGCGGGATCGGCGCCGTCCTGGATCTGCCGGCGGCGGTTGCCGTCATAGAGCGAGATGATCGGATCGGCGGCCTTGTAGGTGAGCAGGCCGATACGCTCGAAGAAGCGGATCCACAGCCGGCGGATGTAGCTGACGTCCACGTCCAGGCCAGTACGCAGGGCTTCATCGGGCCCTTCGGCGATCCACTTGGCCTGGGCCAGGTCGATCTTGCGTTCCTTGGTGTAGATGCCGTGCTCGCTGAGCAGGAAGTTGCAGCCCCAGCGCCGCTGCAGGATAGCGCCGAGCATGCCGGCGTAACCGGTGGAGATGGAGTGGATCATCCGCGGACGCGGCAGGCGGCGCGCGGCCTCGGCCAGCATCAGCAAGGGCGCCTGCATGGCGCGCAGGGTCCAGAGGTAGTCGACGAAGGAGGGATCGGTGCAATAGCGCTCGTAGCCCTCGGTGATGGCCTCCCAGCTGGCGCGGCTGTACATGAAGTCGTCCAGGGTCACGCTGCCCTGGGCGAAGGCGTCCACCAGGGCATCGCCCTGGGCGGCGCTGGGTTCGTCGGGGTGGTGCAGGAAGGCGTGCAGGTCGCGCAGCAGCTGCACCGGCGCCTGGCGTCTTGGACTGATGGGCGCCGCCTTGGGCACCCAGGACCCGGCGAGAAAGTGTTCCTCGATGTGCACCACGTTGGGCGGGATGGCGTAGTGGCGCTTCTCGTAGTTCTCGCGCTGGCCGCCGATGAAGAACACCGAGAAGGTCAGCTCCGGCAGGCCGAGGATCAACTGGTTGACCCAGCTCGACACCCCGCCGCGCACATAGGGCCAGGTGCCCTCCAAGAGCAGGCAGACATCGGGGGTGACGGTCGCGGCGGGGGCGTCTTTCATAACCAGTACTTCACCAGGGCGGCGAACGGCGGCCGCTTCTTCAGATCCGCCGGCAGGCTGTCGAGCAGCGCCGGGATGACCGCGTAATCGCGGCGCAGAAAGGCGATTTCGGCGCGAAAGGGCGCCAGTTGCGCCAGGGGTACGCCCGCCGCTTCAGCGTCCTGGAAGAATTCCAGGGCGCGCTCGGGCTCGCCCTGCTCCAGGGCGATGCGGCCGGCGAGGATGCGCAATTCTTCATTTTCTTCCCCGGCCAGGGCCAATTCGATGTGTTCGCGGGCCTGGCCGAGCACGTGACGCAGGACGCTGCCCTGGGCCAGACCCAGATAGGCCAGTTCCCAGTAGCCGCGGGCCAGGGTGCCGTGCAGCGCCGGCTGGCGCTCGGCGGGGGTGCTGGCCAGTTCGCCGAGCTGGGTCTCGATGCGCTGGTTGATCTGGCTTTCCTGCTGGTCGAGCATCGAATAGGCGAGCAGCCGCACGTCGTCGGCCGGATCGCGCAGGGCCAGCTTGAGGATGGGGATGGCGTCGCGCCCGGGCATGCGGCGAGTGGCGAAGAGCGCGGTCAGGCGCTTGTCGGTGCTGGGCGCGTGGCGCAGGACGTCCTGCAGGCCGCCGTCGCTGAACAGCATCTCCTCGCGCCGTTCCAGCGGGCGGAACGGCAGATTGGGCACGCTGCGCGCCTCCCAGGCGATCTCGCGGTGTTTGCGCGGCAGATAGAGTGCCGGAAACACCGCGGCGATCACCCCGGCCGCGCCCAGCAGCGGAATGAAGAAGGCCAGGGCAAAGAGAAACAGCGGACTCCAGGGCAGCGGGCGCTGGTAGCGCCGGGGCAGCAGCAGCCAGGCGCCCCCTGCCAGCAGGGCGCTGCCGGCGGCATGAGCGGCGGCGAAGGCCAGGGCCGCCGCCGCCACCGGCAGGTTGGCAAACAGCAGCGCCCAGCTGCTGGCCTCGAAGGCGAAGGCGCCGCTAAACAGCCACTTGCTGTTCATGCAGGCCACACTCGTTGAACAGGAAGACGCGCAGCTCCTGGGCGCGGGTCTTGGGCAGCAGCTCGTGCTCATGGCTGCGCACGCCCAGGCTTTCCAGGGTGCTGTCCTGGCCATGGCGCTCGGCCAGCAGCTGGCGCAGCCGGCGGCGATAGCCTTCCAGGCCGTCGGAGGAGGTCAGCGGCAGCAGGACCAGCAGGCAGGGGTGACCGGCCTGATTGGTCAGGCGCAGTTGCAGGTCGAGGCCGCGGCGACTGCCTTCCAGCAGCGCCAGGGCCCGCTCGCCACCGTCGGCCTCGGTCATCTCGAAGCAGAACAGGCAGGCGGGCAGGGCGTGCTGCTGGGCGTCGCGCAGCGAGCGCTTGAGGTGCTGGGAGAATTGCTGGGCGTCATCGTCGGCCAGGGCCAGCGCCTGGGGATCGCTGCCCAGCAGGTCGGCGATGTGGCCGGCGAGGATGGTCAGCAGGTTGAGGGTGCGTTCGTTGAAGGAAAAGAACGGCATCTGCTCGATGGCCAGTACCGCCAGCAGCCGCTCCTCGGTGTCCAGCAGAGGCACGCAGGCCTGTAGCGCCGAATGCTGGGTCTCGCCGCGTTCCAGCAGCGCCTGGCGGATGCTCAGGGTCTCGCCGCGCTCCAGGGTCAGGCGCACCAGCAGGTCGTCGGGATCGATGCCGGGCATCTCGCCCTGGCTGGCGAGGGCGCGACGATCCACCCGGCCGTTGCCGTCGACCCGGTACAGCCCCGCTACCCGCAGCGAACCGTACTGGGTCAGCAGGCCGACGATGGGTTCGGCCAGGGCCTGCAGGGCATCCTGCTCGCGCGGCACCTCGCGCAGCTGGCGACGCAGGTCCAGCAGGGAGCTGCGCAGGCTGAGATCGTTGCCGGCGACGCGCTGCTCCAGGCGATCGTGGGAGATGCGCAGCAGGTGGTGGGCGCGGGTGAATTCATCCAGGCGCAGCTGGCGATAGTCGTTGGCCAGGTCCAGCCGTTCCAGGCGCCGATCCCAGAGATCGCGGAATTCGCCCACCAGCATGGCGCAGAGCAACACGCCGACGATAAAGGACGCCGGGATCTCCTCGTAGGCCGGATAGCCCTGGCGGTGCAGGTAGAGCAGGGCCACAACCAAGAGGCTGGCACTCACCAGGCCGCGCATGAAGCCATAGCGCACGCCCATGAGGATGGGCGCGAACACCACCCAGGGAAAGGCCAGGCCGACCATCAGGGGATCTTCCGGCACCAGCCAGAAGCCCAGCCCCAGGGCGGCCGCCGTGACCAGCAGGGTTTCCAGCCAGGACAGGCGGCCACTGGCGCGGGGCGCCAGGGTGTAGTCCTTGTGGACGGATTGCAGGGCCATCAGCGCAGCTGCAGCTCTTGCGCGGTGCCGCGCAGGACCTTTTGCGCGGTGGCGGCCAGGCTCTCGCGCGACCAGCCGGAGCGGGCGCCGCTGTTGCTCCAGACCACCCGGCCGCTGGCCGGCTCGACCACCTGCAGGGTCACGCCCACCGCCGGTTCGCCGTCCAGGCCGTTCTTGTATTGCCACTCGTCGACGCTGCCGGTGAGCACGTATTGCAGATTCTGTTGCCGCGCCCAGTCCAGGGCCGCGCGCTGGCGGGCCTTCTCGTCGTCGGTGGGATTGCCGCCCTGGCTGTCGTCATAGACCTGCGGACGGATGCCGCGCTCGCCGAGCACGCTGACCAGGATCTGCGCCGCGCGATCGCCGGCCATGGGCGCCTGGGCATAGTTGGCCAGGGGCACCAGGCCCCAGCGGGCATCCTTGGGCAGGGCTTCGCCACTGGGTCGGGTAAAGCTCGAGCAGCCGGCCAGGAGCACGGTGGCGACACTGGCGACGAGCAGACGCGTGATGTTCATGAGGTCTCTCCCTTGAAGCGGCCTAGCGACCGATTCGATTGCTGTATTGAATGCCCAGGGTGCTGCCGGCCTGACCGCCGCTGCCCTGGGGCGCGGACTGGTAGCCGGCGGTGAACGCCAGTTCGTCGTCGCCGAGCACTACCATGCCCAGGCCGACATTCAAACCGTAGTTGAATTCGCGCTCGGTCCACTGCCAGCCGACCAGGGTGTCCACCAGCCAGCTGTATTGGGGATGGGTGCGGTTGAGCGAACCGGGAATGCCGCGTCGCCAGCTGCTGCCGACATAGAGCTGGCCATAGCGATCCTGCAACAGCTGGGTGCCGCCCAGGGCTTCCAGGTCGGCCACGGTGACCTCGCCGTTCTCGCCACTGCCGGCCAGCGGCTGCAGGTAGCGGGTGACGCTGGCGGGCAGGGTGCTGCGCGCACTGTTCTGCTGATAGGTGATGCCACTGCGCACCTGCCAGGTGGGACCTTCGAAGAAGATCATGTGGCTCAGCTCCAGGTTGAAGGCGAAGCCGCTGCCCAGGGCATCGCCGTCCCGACTGGAATAGCGATTGTGCGCCGCTCGCCAGCTCAGCTGGTCGCGTGGCGTGAGGTTGTGGCGCCCGGCCAGGCTGACGCTGTCCCGCCGGCCGAGGGCGCGCAGATAGCCGCTCTCGTCGGGTTGCCGGTGCCAGTCCAGGGCCGCCTCGATCTCGGTGTTGCCATCGATACGCCAGGTGCGGGCGACGCCCAGGCCCAGGCGATTGCTGTCCGAACGCTGGCTGGCATCGACGGTGGTTTCCAGACCGCCATCGGCCAGGTTCTTCAGCACCTTGAGCAGCATCTGGTGTTCGTTGCCCAGGGCATCGGACTTGAGGCCGCTGCTCTCCACGCGATTCTGCTTGAGCTGGACATCGGCATAGATGTCATCGCTGAGTCGCCGGGCGGCGCGCACCTCGGTGCCCTGTTCGATCAGACCGCCATAGTCGCGGCGTTCCCAGCCGGCCTGGACGCCGTTGGGGGTGCGCTCGGCCTGCTCGGTGGCCTGGCGCAGCAACTGTCGCTGGATGACCTCCGGCGGCTCGTCGCCGGCGGCCGTCAGGGCCGCGGCCTGGGCGTCGCCGGCATGGCCGAGGCGCTGCAGCATCTCGACGCGCTGCGCCGGATCCAGATCGCCGGCCGCCAGCAGCTTTTCCAGCTCGCCGCGATTCTGCCGGCGCAGGACTTCCTGCAACTGCTCGTACTGGCGCACCTTCAGACCACGGCTCTTGGCCCAGGCCAGCCATTCGCCCTTGAGGCCGTCGTCGTTGTTCTGGCTGAGTGCGTCGAGCCACTGATCGAACCAGAGTTGCAGCATGCTCGGCGAGCCATCCTGCCAGGCACGCGCCTGGGCCAGCGCCGCCTGGGGACCGCGCAGGCTGGAGAGCAGACGCAGGTAGGTGGCATAGCGCTCGGGGGTGGCCGGCACCTCGTCGTTGGCCAGGTGCGGCGTGACGGCCTTGCGCAGCCGCAGCGCCGCGTCCTGGTGACCGGCGGCGTCCAGGGCGTCGGCGTAGGCGGCCTGCACCAGCCAGTCCTGGGGATGGGCGTCCAGGTAGCGGCGATACCAGCCAAGCGCCTCTTCCGCCTGGCCCAGCAGCACCAGGCCGCTGCCGAAGGGTAGCCAGAGCACGTCGCTGTCCCGGGCCCGGCCCTTCCAGTCGCGCAGCAGGGTGGCCAGTTCGGTCTGGCGATTCTGATCGATGAGCAGCCACAGCAGCCGTTCGCGGAAGCGGTCGTCATCCGGAAAGCGCTGCAGGGCCTGGCGATAGCCCTCTTCGGCCTGGGCGATGCGCCCGCGCTGGAAGTCCAGCCCCGAGCGCGCCAGCCAGACCGCGGGATTGTCGGCCGAAGCCGGCTCGCGCGCGGCACTGGCCAGCAGCCGCTCCAGCGCCGCGGTGTCCTTGAGTTGCTCGGCCCATTGCAGGGCGTCGGTCAGGCGCTTCTGGTTCTTGCTCTTTTCCCAGCTCTTTTCCAGCAAGGCCAGGGCCTTGCGCGGCGCCGTGCGCAGATAGATCGCCAGCAGTCGATCCTCGTCGTTGGCGGTCAGGCCCTTGTCGATCGTGGCCAGGCGTTCGAAGGCCAGCTGGGCTTCGCCGTCGCGCTCCAGCTCCCAGGCCAGCTCCGCCCGCAGCCGCCAGTAGTCGACGCCCTGCCGCTGCTTGGCCGGCATGCCCTCGAGCACCTTCCAGGCTTCTTCGGGCTTGAACAGCTCCCACAGGGTGCCGGCCCAAGTCAGATACTCCGCGTTGGTCAGCGGGAATCTCTTGCCGAACGCGGCCCAGCCTGCGGCTTCGGCGTCGCCCTGCTCGGTACGGGCCAGCAGCTGCTGCAGCCGCTCCCAGGCCAGGCGCTGCTTCGGCTGACGCCGGATGTAGTCCCGCAGCCAGCGCTCCTCGGCGGCGGGATCGCCCAGGGATTCGTAGGCGAAGATCAGCGCATCCAGTTCGGTCTTGTCCAGCTGCCGTTGCCGCGACGCCTCGGCCAGCAACTCGACCACGGCATCGAAGCGAAACGCCCGCGCGGCCAGCTTCCAGGCATGATCGCGCCGTTCCGGATCGTCCTGGCGCGCCAGCAGGCGCAACCAGAGGTCGAGGGCTTCGTCCATATGCCCGGTCCACTCGCCCAGCTGGGCCAGTTCCGCGAGCAGTTTTTCATCGTCCGGACGCAGCGCCAGCAGCTGATGACCCTCTTCCCAGGCACGTTCGGTGTCGCCTCGGCCCAGGGCCAGCCGGTACGCGGCCTCCAGGGCGGCCGGGTCGTCCGGCTGCCACTCGCGCCAGCGATCGATCAGGCGCTGGGCCAGGTCCAGGCGCCCGCTGCCCTGGGCGGCGGCCACCCCGGCCTGCAGCCAGGCCAGACCACTGGCATCGGCCTGCAGCCGCGGCAGTTCCTGTTCCAGCAGGGCGGCGGCCTCGGCGCCCTGGCCGGCGGCAAGCCAGGCATCGAAGGCCTGGTGCCGGTAGCCCTGGCGTTGCTCGACCGAATCGGCGAGATCGGCCAGGCGCAGATAGAGGCGGGCGGCCTCCTGCTGCCGCCCGCCGGCCAGACTCCAGCGCGCTGCCTGTTCCAGCCATTGCTGGCGCCGGGGCGGATCGCGGCGCGCCAGTTCGACATAACGCTGCGCCGCCGTGGCCGGATCGCCCAGTTGCAGGGCGCGCTCGGCGACCCGTTGCAGCTGGGGCGTGCTCAGGGTCGCCACGTCCAGGGCGCTCAGCTGTTGGGCCAGGCGCTCGCGCTCGGCATCGGCCAGGCCTTGCGGCTGGGCTTCAGCCTGCAGGATGTCCAGCTCCAGGGCATAGAAGGGCGTCGACGCCAGCGGTTTCGGCAGCAGCTGCAATTGCCGCCGCGCCTCGTCGATGCGCCCGAGGGCGATCAGCTGGTCGATCAGCTTCATGCGCAGCCCGGTGTCGTCCGGGGTCGCCTTGAGCAGCACCTGGGCGTAGCTGATGGACACCTGGTCGGCCGGCTCCTCGCCGGGCAGGAAGACCTGCTTGCCATGAAAGGTCAGCACCAGCACCAGTGCGGTGAGGAGCGCGACCCCCAGCAGCGTCCAACCACTCAGGAGCCGGGTTTTCTTAGCCGCAGACGATCTCACCGTCACTCACTCGTGTTAGCGGAAGTTTGAACGTCTGGAGTCCGGCCGCAGCCGGCTGGCTCTTGTAGCGCTCGCGACCGACCCGCACCTCGCAGGCCGAGGACGCGCGCAGGGTCAGCTCCAGCGGGAATTGTCCGGCGAAGGCGAAGCGGATGCGCGTCGGCGACAGGTAGTCCCACTGCTGCAGCGGAATGTTGGCCTCTTCGAGGGCGGGGGTGGGGTCGCGGCTGTCACGCAGGACCAGCCGCGCCTGAGCGCCGGCCAGGTGGACATAACGCCCCTGCGGCAGGTCGCGGACCCCAGCGATGCCCCTGGAGCGCTGCAGATCCGGCCAACCCAGGCGCGGATCCAGGCGCAGGGTACGCAGACCGTCGAGGGCCTTGATCGACCAGCTGCCGTCGTCTTCCCGGGCGAGACTGGCGGTATAGAAGCCGCGCAGGCGACTCAGGTAGTCGCTCATCCACAGCGAAATGGGATGTTCGGCGGCCATGCCCTGGTAGATCTCTTCCATGACCTTGAGCGACGCCTGCTTGGTGGCCGAGTAGAAGTGGTAATAGAGATGCAGGCCGCGCAGACGCCGGGGGTGCTCGGTCCGTTCGAAGGTATAGAGCAGATCGCGAAAGCCGTAGTAGGGACCGCGCCAGAGATTGGTGTAAACGTTCTCGTTGATGATGGGCGCATAGAACTGCAGGCCGCCCGGGGTGGGGCGGATGAAGGGATAGAGTCCGCTCACCGAAGGCTGCGACCGGGTGATGTGCGAGTTGCCGCCGTTCACGTTGAGCAGGCCATTGTCGTAGGCGAGCTTGAGGGTGGCGGCATCCGGCTGGGCGTCCCCGGACCAGAACACCATCTTCACCGGCTTCTGCGGGGTGGTCAGGCGCTCGTTGATATAGCGGGTCGAACCCACGATCTCCCGGGTGAAATCCACCTTGTCGTAGCCGGGAATCTGCATCATGTAGCCGTACTGGGCTTCGAAGTTCTCGCTCTGCTCGGCCACCGCCGGTTGCCAGAAGAACGGGTGGCTGAAGGTGTGGGTGGCCACCTCCACCTTGGGATCGGCGAACAGGCGACGGGCGATGGGCTCCAGTTGCGCGGTCAGCTCCGGATAGCGGCCCTTGGGGCCGACCTCGCCTTCGATGATCGACGCCGAGGTCAGAAAGGGATGCGGCTGGATGAACTGCTCCAGCACCACCTGGCCGGAAAAGGGCGCACCGGGAATCTCCGCCTTGGAGGCGAAGGCGTCGCCGTCGATGTGCACGGTGGCGATGCGTCGACCGTTCTCCGTGGTCGGATCGGGTACCGGCAGGGGTGGCAGTTGCAGGGTCTTCGCGGTGAAGGCGAAGGGATCGATGATCCAGCGACTGGCTTCGGGACCGTCTTCCATGACATAGGGGCCGAAGGCGAAGCCGCCCCAGGAGGCCACGCCCATGGGCACGAAGGTGCCGCCCGGACCGCTCAGGCTGACCACCGGGGTCGGCCCACCGGGCAGCGTCTGCACGGCGGGCAGGTCACGCGTGCGCAACTTGACCGGTGCTTCGAAGTTGCCGGCCAGGGCAGGGTCCAGCACCTTGAGGGTCAGGCCGTCGGGCAGCGGCTTGCGACTGACGCCCAGACCCAGGCGCTTGAGCAGGGCCTCGTTGTCCAGCGGCAGGCCACCGAGAATCAGCAGCGGCGTCTTTTCGTCCAGGCGCTGGCCGATCCAGTCGCTGAATTCCCGGGAATGAGGGGGCGGACCGCTGGTCATCCACACCACGACCCCGGCGTAGAGAGCACTGGGCCAGGCCGCGGGCAGCGGCTTGGAGGCATCGAAATAGTCCAGGCGATAGCCCTGATACTCCAGGGCACTGCCCAGGAAACGGTGCACCGCCGACTGGCGCAGGGCGCCTTCGCGGCCGTCGTAGAGCAGCGCCAGCCGCCGTGGCTGCAGGGCCACCGAGCTGATGCCCAGGGTATTGAGATCGGGCGTGGTGATATAGGGCACATAGCCTTCGTCGCGCAGCCGCCTGGCCAGGCGCCGGGCTTCCTCACGCTGCTCCGGCGGCAGGTACTCGATGGCGATGACCGGGATACCGGCACTGCGCGCCGCCTCGATCCGCGGCTTCAGCCACTCGCGGTCTTGCTCGCTGACGGGACGATAGGTCTTCTTGCCGGCATCCCAGCCGGCGTAGAGGGATTCCACCGCCATGGCGGCAGCCACCCCGGGCAATTCCGGTTGCACCTCGAAGCCACGGTTGAAGAACAGCTTGAGCGCTGGCTGGCGGCGGTGCAGCTCGGCCAGCAGGCTCTTCAGCGCCAGGCGCTGGGTTTCCCGCTGGTCTTCGGCCACCAGCTGGAAACTGTCGAGGGTGTCGAGGAACAGCCCCGTGTAACCGGCTTTGGCCAGCTGGGCGGCGCGTTCGAGCAGGTGGGTTCGCCATACCGGCGCTGCCAGGTTCATCACCTGGCTGCCCCAGGCCTTGTTGGCCACCGGGCTTGCACCCGCGCTGAGACCGGCCTTCTCCAGCGCCGCCGCATCGCCGGCGAATTCGCCGATGGACAGGTAGGCGAAGGGCTGGGCACCGCCGTCGTGCAGCGCGCGGACATCGGCGGCATTGGCATGGCCGGGTTCGAGCACCACCCAGTCGAACTGGGCGAGTTCGGCCACCGGCGGCTTTTCCGCATACCAGAAGGCCACGCTGGCGGGCGCGGCCAGGGCCGTCCCCATGAGTGACAGGGAGCCCAGCAGCCATACCGTCAGCCGGCGCCACCAACCGAAGCGGGACCCTGCTCTAATTGCCTTGCCTGACGCCACACCCAGTCCTTAAACGTGCCCAACTTCGGTATCAGGTTAGCTACATTACGCAAAAGCGTGACGAAAAACTGCCTGCGCCAAGCCGAGCGGCAGCAATTACCGGGTTAATAGGTATCGAAATAATTAATCGTCTGCTGGAAAGCCTGTCTAGGCAGCGGGTTTCAGACGTGTGGGCGAGGAGGTGTAGCGCGGGAAGGCAGGAGGGGTGTCGCGGAACATCAGAGGAATTGCCGTCATGCGCGGCGGTAACCGGCATGACGGCAAGCGAGCGCTGTTACTTGAAGCTGCTGTTCAGGTTGGCGCTGGTGGAGAGGATGTTGGTCGAGCCCAGCAGCTGGCTGACGAAGCGGTTCCAGCGGGTGATACCGGCCGGGCCGACGAAGACCACGTCCTGCGGCTGCAGATGGAAGTTCTGCGCCAGCACATAGGCGGTGGGATTCTTGGCCGCCAGGTGGAAGACCTGGGCGGTGGCACCCGGGGCCTTCAGGTCTTCCGGGCCACGGATGACGTAGACGGCATCGGCGTTGGCGGTTTCCTGCTGGATGCCGCCGGCCTGGCTCAGGGCTTCCATCAGGTTCAGGTTGGTGATCTTGTAGCTGACCGCTGCCGGAGCGCGGACTTCACCGACCACATAGACCTTGCGGGCATCGTTGTAGGGCAGGTGCAGGCTGTCGCCGTCCTTCAGGTAGATGCCGTACAGCTTGGAATCCTTGCGGTTCAGGCTGTCGGTGTCCAGGCGGTATTCCTTGCCGTCACGCACCAGGGTCACGCCGGTCAGATCAGCGCCACCGCTGTTGGCCACGCCGGCCTGACCCAGGGCTTCCACCAGGGTGATGGGCTTGGTGGTCAGGGGAATGGCATCGCCCTTGTTCACGGCGCCGGAGATGGTGACCTTCTGGCTGCCGAACTTCAGCACGCTGACGTCGACCTGGGGATTGTCGATGAAGGTGGCCAGACGACGGGAGATATCGGTACGGATCTCTTCCAGGGTCTTGCCGGCGGCGCGCACGGTGCCGACGTAGGGGTAGAACAGGGTGCCATCCGGACGCACCAGGCGACCGTTGGCTTCCAGCTGCTGCTGGGCGCCGGACGGAGCGGTCAGTTCGGGGTGATCCCAGACGGTGATGTAGAGCAGGTCGCTCGCACCGACGCGGTAAGCCTGCGGCTTGTAGTCCAGCAGGGGCTTGAGGTCGGGAGCCTTGGACAGGGCCGCGGAATCCTGGCTCATCAGCAGCGAGCTGGTGATCGGGATCAGCTGGACCTTGGTGCCCTGGATGCTCGGATCGCTTTTCAGGTCGTCCTGATCCAGGTACTGACCCGGGGAGTAGGCACAACCCTGCAGGACGATGCCAGACAGCAAGGCCAGAGCGGTAAATTTGGTTTTCATGTCATTCGTCCTTGATTGCTGATTGAGTGTGAGCAAGAGGAATAAATCGGAAGGTAGAAGCAACGAGCCGGTTATTCATGGTGTTCCTTCGCGAGACATAACGGTCCTCGACAGGGGACTGGATTCCATGCGGCCAGCCTATCCAGCGGCGAGAGAACTCGGGTCTCAGCTTTTAGTTGTAAGAGCACCTGAGTCTGCTGGTCTAGGACTGGCCCTTGGCCATCGAGTTCAGCGCCACCGGAGCGGAAAAAGGTGACGCCGTTCGAAATCTGTCATATCTCTGCTAACGAGGTCCTATGACTTCGCAGTCATGTTTGTTCAGGTGTTTTTCCAGCAGGGCCGTCTGGGGCTTCTCCGCGCCATTCTTCGGTTCGATGGCCAGAGGATAGTCGCCCCAGCCCGGACCCGCCGCCCAATAGGCGCTGGGTACGCACTGCTCGCCCAGATAGCTGAGCAGATTGTCCATGGCTTCCAGCCATTGCGGGTGTGCAGGTATCCCATATTCGCCAATGAAGCCGCGCAAATTGTGCTTTTTCAGCCACTCGATGAAGGGGCGGGTTCTTTCCACGCCGATCATGGGATGGACGCCCTTCATGCCCGAGGCGTAGTTGCCGCTGGAATCTTCGTCGAAGTAGATGTGCGCCTCGTAGATCAGGTTGTCCGCCGGATCCTTGATCAGCAGATCGCCATTCACCTGCGGCCAGCGCTGGGCACTGGACCAGCTGTCGCCGGCGATGAAGATCGGCGTCTTCATGTCCACCGTGCGGATGCTGTCCACGGCCGTCTGCGCCGCCCGCGGCCAGAGGCCCTGGGTGTCATGGGGTTCGTTCATGACATCGTAGCCGTACAGCGCCGGATGCTTCTGGAAGGTCAGCGCCAGGCGCTTCCAGACATCGGCGTAGCTGGCGTAGGACACCTGGGGCGAGCCGATCAGCTGGCCGCGATAGCGCGCGTAGTTGTGCAGGTCGAGGATCACCCGGATGCCGTACTTGTCGGCGAAGTCCAGGGTGCGCTGCAGCAGGGCGACCTGGGCCTGGTCCAGTTCACCGCCCAGCTGCGGCTGCACCCGCTCCCAGAGGAAGGGGAAGCGGATGAAGCGGATGCCCTTGGCCGCGTAGCGGCGGAAGTAATCCTCGGTGGGATAGAAGTAGTTGGTGCCTTCCACGCCGGGCAGCACTTGGCCGGCGAAGCCGGCGGCCGACAGGTTGATGCCGATGAGATCCACCTTGGCTGTCGCCGGCTGTGGCTGAGCCTGGCCATAAAGCGCCGCGGACAGTAATACGGTGGCCAGCAGGCCACCACCGATACGACGTTTCACTCGTGACACGGACAGCACCTCTCGTGTGTTGCGTAAGTTCGTCTGGACAGGGCTCCCTCAGGAGCTCTGCTGGTAGACCGGCGTGGGTTGCAGCGGCGGCGTGCGCCGGGCGAAGTATTCCAGCGCCAGGTAGTCCACGGTCACCCGGATGGTCCAGGCGATGGCGGCGCCCATGATGGAGAAGTGTTGGATGCACACCACCAGCAGACCCAGGTAGGGCAGCAGCTCGGCGAGATGGATCATCGCCGTGGTCCGCGAATGGCCGCGGGCCTGGATCTTGGCGAAGGGAATCTGCGCCAGGGCGTTGAAGATGAAACCCACCGCCAGGATGCGCAGGATCTGCGCGGCATCGCCGCCGTACTCCGGACCCATCCACACGGTCATGATCCAGGGCGCCAGGATGAGGATCGGCAGCACCATCGCCAGGCTGATCAGCAGCAAGCCCCAAAAGGCCTTGTTGGCTTGGCGCGCGGCGTCGTCGCCGCTCTTGCTCAGCAGCGGGAACACCACCCGGGCCACGGCATTGGGGATGATCAGCATCCGCGAGACCGCTTCGGCCGGAGCGGTATAGAAGGACACGCGGCTGGCGCCGACCATGTGCGACAGCACGAAGCGGTCGAAGTAGACCATCAGCGGACTGATGATGTTGCTCACCGTCATCCAGCTGCCGAATTTCAGCAGTTCCTTGAACACCTCGACCTTGAAGGTGCGGATGCCTTCCGGGAAGTCCTTGTGCAGCGGCCAGTAGGCCAGCGCCATGGACACCACCCGCGCCAGCACCAGACCGATCACCGTGGCGGAAAAGCTCGGTTCGATCAGCACCGCGATCAGCGGCGCGATCGCCAGCAGGCTGTTGGAGAAGGTCCGCAGGATGTTGAATTCACCGAAGCGCTCGTTGCCTTCCAGGTAGGCGAACCAGACCGTCGCCAGCAGGAAGGGCGGCACGCACAGGCTCAGCCAGCGAAAGCCGGCCACGGCATTGTCGAAATGTTCGGGCGAGACGTGCAGCAGACTCACCACCTTGCCCGCGCCGAACCACAGCAGCAGCGTCGCCAGCAGACTCAGGCCGATGACGGCGCCGGTGGCCGTGCCCATGACCAGCCGGTTGAGTCCCTTGTCGCCATGGTGCATGGCCACGGCGCGGATGACCGCCCGCGACAGGCCGGCATCGAACAGGGTGGCATAGCCGACGATGGCGAAGGCCAGGGTGAACAGGCCGAACTGCTCGACCCCGAGCAGGCGCGACAGCACGCCCATGGTGGGCAGCGCGATGGCACTGGGAATGACGACACCCAGGATGTTCCAGGTGCTGTTTTTGATCATCGACATCGTGGGGGTGAAAACTCCTTGAGGCCGCCCGACCGACGTCGGGCGGCACGCGGGATCAGACCGGGCGAGCCAGCTGGCTGCTCGGACGCGGGTAGGGACTGCTGACGTAGGTCTCCTGGACGGATGCGGAGCTGTAATGGTGCAGCGCACGCAGCGCCTGGATCACCAGCAGGTAGCAGATGGTGGCCTGGAGGTACTCGAAGAAACCGGCCAGCGGCCAGATCACCAGCTGCGCCAGGGTGGCGGTCACCACGAAACCGGTATCGGGGTGCAGCATCTTCGCCCAGCGATAGTAGAGGAACAGCGACACCGGGATGATGATGAAGGCCAGGAAGCCGAAGCGGAACAGGGTGCCGAACACGCCGACGTCGGAAAGGAAGAAGTACTCACCGAAGTAGGGGATGAAGCCGTTGTTCCACATCAGCGACAGCGAGCCGCTCGGCAACCAGTGGTTCTGACTGAGGTGGGAGAAGATGTAGCCGATGGTCTGCTCGCGCACCCCGTCGGTGGGGCCGTCCTGCACCGACTGGGCATAGAAGTCCAGGTTCAACCCCAGCACCTTCATCAGGTCCGGGAAGATGAAGAAGGGCGATAGCAGCAGCGCGGAGACGCAGATCCAGACGATCGACTTGCTCTTCAGGCAGAACACGGTGAACACCAGCGCCAGCACGATCAGCTGCCGGGTCTGGGTGCCGAACACCAGGGTCAGCAGGAACACCATGGCCAGCACGATGTGCACGGTCTTGCTGCGCGCCGAGCCATCGATCGGCGAGATGCCCTTGTTCCAGGTCTGGATGCAGTAGAAGTAGGCCAGGCACAGCGCCGGCGCACCGATGGAGGAACGGTCCGGGCGGTCGAAGGAGGACTGCTTGTCCCGCAGGTCCGGCAGCACGCCGAACTTGAACATCCAGGCCATGACGGCGGCCAGCAGCGCGGTGATCAGCAGGGCCTTCTCGAATTGCGAGGCGCTCATGTTGCGCCCCAGGAACATCAGGGTGGCGAAGCCGAAGCTGAACAGGATCCGCCGCTCCTCGATCAGGCCGTAGACCAGCGGCTGGCCGTAGAACAGGAAGGAAAAGATCGCTGGCAGACCGATGAAGACCACCGACGAATAGACGGCGTAGGTCATTAGGATCTTGAATTCGCGCTGCTGGGTACCAATGCTGGTCAGCAGGTAGAAAAAGGTGAAGGCCATGCAGATGGCCAGGTACAACTCGTTCAGATAGAGGATGCCGACCGGGTTGTGCGGGCTTTCGCCGAACACGTCCAGGTGCAGGATCAGCAACGGAACCAGGAGAACGAAGGAAACGGTACTTTTACGGAGAATGCTCATAGACCTACCCATCCAGACGGGACCACCGGACTGCTTGTCCGGTGGTCATCTTCCTTGCGGCTGAGAACGCTGCGGGGCAGCCCCTCAGGTGCGTCGACTGCTGCGTTCCTTGAGATAGATGGGCAGGATGCTCACCGCATCGTGCACGTAACGCTTGGCCAGCCGCTTGGGCTCCGAACACATCCGGTGCAGCCACTCCAGCTTGGCCTTCTGCATCCAGCGCGGCGCCCGCTTGACGGTGCCGACGGCAAACAGGATGGACGCGCCGATGCACAGGCCGACGCCGGTGCGCTTGCTGCTGTCGATCTGCCGCGCGAGCTTTTCCTGACGCGGCGCCCCGACGGCATAGAGGATGAACTCCGACGGATTCTGCATCACGAAGTCGACGCATTTCTGCGTTTCCAGCGGATCGTTGATGAAGCCCATCGGCGGGTTGTAGTGCGCCAGCTGCATGTGCGGATACATCCGCCGCAGCTTGCCCACGTCATTCTCGCTCGAACCAATCAACACCACCGACAGGCGTTCGTCGTTGGCCTTGCGCAGGATGCTCAGCGTCAGATCGCTGCCGGTGATGACCTCGGGTACGGCCACCCCCAGCGACTTGAGGATGGGCATCAGGATCCGGCTGTCGCAGATGCGCTTGCCGGCGCGCTGGTAGGACTCGCGCATGTCGGGGTTGCTCTGCAGCTGCACGACATGGTCGATGTTTGGCGTGACGATGTAGCTGTAGGGCCGGTGGATGTCCTGGCTGATCGAGCTCATCAGCTCGTCCTTGGTACCGGTGAAGAAGTCGATACCAAAGGCTTGGGTGCGTAGGTTAGACATGCATCGTCGCTCCCTTGAAGGCGCCCTTCACGCCGGACCAGGCCAGTTTCGGATTCTTGAATTCCTTGAGCACGGTGATGCCGGACAGCAGCACGGCGGAGACCAGTGCGTAGGGCGTGCCATGGAATTTGCGATTGAAGCGGGTCGCGGCGCGATTACGGAAGTAGTGATAGAAGGCACTGCGTCCGCCCGAGCTCATCGAGCCGTAATGATAGAGCTGGCTCTCCCGCAGCACCTTGAGGGCGACGCCCTTGCGCTTGGCCTGGTACTGCCAGTCCACTTCTTCGGAGTACATGAAGTAGGCTTCGTCCATGAACCCGATCTCGGTCAGCAGGCTGGCGCAGAAGGCCATGCTGCAACCCATGATGTAGTCGGGTTCACGATCGAGCTTGGCGATGTCGCTGACCGCGATGTCCTTGCCCAGCAGCTTGGACTTGCCCAGCAGCGGGTAGAGGATGCCGCCGCCATAGCATTCCAGGCGACCGGTCTGGGAGCTCAGGATCACCGAGCCGACTATGGTCTTGGGCGCGCGCTGCAGCTCGGCCAGCAACGGGGCGAAGGCATCGTCCTTGACGTAGGCGTCGTTGTTGACGACCCAGAAATGCTTGACCGCCAGGTTGTCCAGCGCCCAGCGCATGCCGTAGTTGTTGCCACCGGCATAGCCGTCGTTGCGCGGACTGGCGAGCACGGTGACCTGGCTCAGGCCGTTGTCGGCCTGCCAGCGTTGCAGGACGTCGATGGAGCCGTCCTGGGAATCATTGTCCACCACCACCGCGTGATCGATGGACGGGCAGTGCTTGAGGATGCTCTCCACACAACTGATGGTTTCGTTGGGGGCCTTGTAGTTGAGCACCATGACTACGTTCATTGGCGTGTTCCTATTCTTCAGAATCATCAATCCGGTACAGCGTCGAGATCCAAGGCTGCCAAGCGTGGCCGGGTTCAGGAGCGAACCCTTCGAAATCGCTGTGTGAGGTAGTTTCTTGTTCGATGCGCCTGTACGAATACTGCCGCGATCCCTGAAGGGATTGGCTGGACGGCGCTCGGGCCGTCCAGCCGGGTCGTGCATCAGCTCTTGGCGTTCTGCTCGTAAGAGTAGTGATAGTTGCCGTAAGAGCCGTAGTTACTGGCCTTGCGCTCCACGGCGTTGAAGATCACGCCCTTGAGCGGAATGCCGTTGAGGTCGAAGCGGCGCTTGGTCGCCTCAAGCTCCTTGACACTGTTCACGCCGAAACGTGCGACGATCAGGCTGGTACCGGCGTGGCTGCCGATGATGCCGGCCTCGGTCACCGCCAGGATCGGCGGGGTGTCGATGATCACGATGTCGTACAGCTCGCTGAATTTCTTCAGCACGGTGGTGAATCTCAGGCTCATCAGCAGTTCCGACGGATTCGGCGGGAACTGGCCGCAGGAGACGAAATCCAGGCTGCCGACTTCGGTCTTCTTGATGGCGTCGTTCAGGGCGATGCGGCCACTCAGCAGATCGGACAGACCGTCCTGCTGCTTGGTGTTCATCAGCTTGTGCAGATAGCCCTTGCGCATGTCGCCGTCGATCAGCAGGACGCGCTGACCGGACTCGGCGATCACCGCGGCCAGGTTCGAGGACACGAAGGACTTGCCGACGCCCGGGCTGGGACCGGAGATCATCAGGATGTTGTTCTTGGCCTCGATCATGGCGAAGTGCAGGCTGGTACGCAGGCTGCGCAGCGCCTCGGTGCTCAGATCGGTCGGATGGGTGAGGGCGGTCAGCGAGGACTCGCCCGGCTGCTTGGTGCCCAGTACCTTGGTGGTGTCCGCCTGGTTCTTGCTGTAGGGGATCGAGGCGTAGACCGGCAGGCCGATCTGCTCGATGGCTTCCGGGGTCTCGACACCGCGACGCAGGGTGTGACGGGTGTAGACGATGGCCAGGCCGACGATGCCGCCCAGGATGATGGCGACGGCGATGATCAGCGGCTTGTTGGGGGCGGACGGATCGTCAACGTTGGCGTTGGCGTTATCGATGATGCGGACGCTACCCACGGTACCGGCGCGAATGACTTCCAGCTCCTGGGCCTTGTTCAGCATCAGCGCATAGGTCTGACCGGTCACTTCGATGTCGCGGTTCAGGCGCAGCAGTTCCTGCTGGGTTTCCGGCAGCACTTCGACGCGCTTCTGCAGCTTGGCGCGCTCGGCCTGGAGTTGGCCCAGCTGGCTCATCAGCGCCTGGTAGGCCGGGTGCTGGCGAGTGAACTTGCGGTCCATCTCGGTGCGCTTGAGGTTCAGCTCGGAGATCTGGTTATCCAGGGCAACGGTCTGTTCCAGGACACCCTTGGTCTCGCTGTCGATGTCGACCGACTTCTTGTTGGTCTGGTAGTAGTTCAGCGCGGACTGGGCCTTTTCCAGATCGGATTTCACGACCGGGATCTGGGCGCGCAGGAATTCCAGGCTCTGGGTGGACTCGGCGGCGTTGCGATCGATGTTCTGCTGAACGTAGATGTCCGCGACTTCCTGGACGATGGCCTGGGCCTTCAGCGGATCCGCGTCTTGCAGACCGACACCGATGATGCCCGACATCTTGCCGCGTTCACCGGCGACGATGCGGCCCTGGTATTCCTGGATGGTCTTGGAGAAACGCTTCTTCATGATGGTGAATTCGGTGCCGGGGCGAGCCTGCAGCGTAGTCACCTTGATCTGGTAACCGGCATTGCTCACCGGCTGGCCGAGGCCACCGTGCAGTACCACTTCGTCGTCGGCGTTGAAGACGGTGAAGTTCTGGTTGTCCTCGACCTTCAGCTTCATCGGCTTGTCGAGGTTGCTGTCCGGCACTTCCAGCTGGTCGATGACCAGTTTCTCGCCGCCCCAGGCGAAGCTGTTCAGGCCGAGCAGGGGAGAGGCGACGTCGGTTTCATTCTGCGGCTCGAAACGGCGCGCGACGAAGTTGCCGATCAGCGGGAAATAGCGCGGCTTGACCTCGATATCCAGCTTGAGGTTCTCGATCGCCTTGCCGATCACCGAGCGCGACTTGAGCAGCTCGATCTCGGTCACCGCCTCAGGCATGGGCGGCGGCATGCCGCTGGTCTGGTCGGTCAGTCGGGTAACGCCCTTCTTCTCCATTTCGATCTGGATCATGGCGTTGGACGAATACATCGGCGTGGCCAGGATGGCGTAGCCAATACCGAGCGCAGCGAAAATGCCGATTACCGACAGCAGTTGCCATTTGTAATCGATCAACATTCCGAAGAGTGCGGAGAAGTTGATATCCGACTCATTTTTAACTTCGGGAGTAAAGCGAGGCATCGTGGTCATGAAATTCCTTCTTCCCTATTTGATGTATGGAAGCCAACTGTCTACACAGCGCGTCAAAAGTATTTGGACATTTTGAAACATCTCTTTAGAAAGGCGATAAGGGTCTGGTACTTCTTGATTGCTCAACCATTTCCCGATCAGAAAAACCTTACCCCTGACTTCAGGAGCAATACTTTCGACGGAGCGTGAGTGGAACTCTTCCATGGTCAAAATCAAATCCGCCTTGCGCAGCATCTCTGCATCCGCCTGGCGAGCTTTGTGGGTGGTGAAATCGATGCCGTTCTCCCGTAGCAATACCTCCTGAGCGGTCTTTTCCATGCCGTGGCCCACTAGCGCCCTTATGCCGGCCGAACCGACCTGGACGTCACGGCCTTCCAGCGCCTTGGCCAGTAGTGCTTCTGCGACCGGGCTGCGACAGATGTTCCCTTCGCATACAACCAATATCGACTTGATCATTCTTCAAAAACCTTCCTGTTGTCCGGACAACAGGTATCGACGGCAGATAGCCCAGCAAAGCCCGTACAGGAGTTGCTCGCTGCCGATGTAATTAGAGTCGGGAGTCCAGGCTCCAGATCGTCGTGCTGAGTAGTGGGGCCAACGGCCCCGGCCAGACTCAGTATGCGTTCTTATTGATGAAGCCTTTGAACAGCGTGAGGAAGATGATCTTGACGTCCCACCAGAAGGACCAGTGGTGGATATAGTCCAGATCGAACTCGACGCGCTTCTGCATCTTGTCCAGAGTGTCGGTCTCGCCGCGCCAGCCATTGACCTGAGCCCAACCGGTAATGCCGGGCTTCATCTTGTGGCGGAGCATGTAGCCCTGCACCAGCTTGCGGTATTGCTCGTTGTGAGCGACGGCATGGGGACGGGGACCCACGATGGACATTTCGCCGCGGAGTACATTAATGAATTGAGGCAATTCATCGAGAGACGTACGTCGTAAAAATGCACCAAACGGGGTGATGCGGGAGTCATTCTTGGTCGCCTGGGTGACCTTGGCGCCATTTTCCATGACCTTCATGCTGCGGAATTTCCACACTTCGATCGGCTTGCCGTCCATGCCGTAGCGCTTCTGCTTGAAGAAGATCGGACCGGGCGAGGTGATCTTGATGCCGATGGCGATGGCCAGCATGGGCAGGGAGATCATGGCCAGGATGATCGAAGACAGCACGATGTCCTCGATACGCTTGACGATATGGCTGGCGCCATCCATCGGGGTATCGAAGATGCTGATGCTGGGCAGGCCGTCCAGGCTCTCGCTACGGGCATGCAGCAGGTGGAACATGAAGATGTCCGGGATGATGTAGACCGACGCGGTGGTATCGCTCAGCTCCTGGACCAGCCAGTTGATCTTGCTCTGATCGGCCATGCCCAGGGTGATGTAGACCTTGTCGACCTGGCCGGAGCGAACGTCCTGCATGAGGCGATCCAGACCGCCATTCAGCGCCGGGCTGGGCACGCCTTCTTCACCGGTGTCCTGGTTGTCGCTGTAGAAACCGGCGATGCGCAGGCCCATCCAGGGGGCGGTGCTGATGGTGTGCGCCAGGCGCTGGGCGACCATACCGTTGCCGGCGATGGCGACGTTGCGGGTGTTGATGCCGGCCTTGCGCAGGGAATGCATGATCGAGCGCAGCAGCACGCGATAGCCGCACAGCGTGCCCAGCGTCAGACCCAACCAGCCCTGCATCACGCCAGGCGAGAGATAGGACTGATCGAAGAAGAAGTAGTCGACCATGAACACGGTCGCGAAGGTCAGCACCCAGTAGGTGGCGATCTTGAGCAGTTCGTCGGTGATGCGCTCACCCCGCCAGGAACCATAGACGTGGTTCAGCTCGGTGAGGAAATGGAAGATCAGCAAGGACAGGAAGATGACGACCCAATGCTCGGGACGCATGCCGGTTTCCGACGCCCAGGTGCCTGCCACATAGGCGCTCAGCGTGATCACGGCGAGGTCGAGCAGGCGGTGTGCGAGCGAGATTGCCGAGGAATTCGTATGCAAAATGCCGCGTTCTTTCAAATTCATGGTTCCATCCTTGTGCGTATACCGTGCACGAACTTTCAACTGGGCGAGGCAGCTACCAGCGTATGAAATGTTCACTATGGCGCTCTAGGACCGATGACTGACCACCGATCGCTAAATGCCATGATGGCTGTAGCGACGTTAGGACTCGGCACTGATAAAGAGGTTCACACGGTAAAAAGGCGGGAAGGCGCTGTCGAGTTGGCCCAGATCAGGGCAAATAGCACGCCAGTCGGGCTACGGCGGAGGAGGGGAAGTGAAGAAGGGGGGAGTGCGTCACAGCGCGGGCGGACGGCTGGCACACTTCTCTCGCATCAGGGTGCGATGAGTGGCTTGCCCGGGCAGCGGAAGGCAGGAAAACGTTCCGTCGGACTTTAACGCGGGATGTGGGAATTGTGAGCTGATTCACCAAACAATGAGACAGCCAGACCGGTCAGGTCGGGTGTAGGCCAGTCCCTGGCCTGAAACACGCCTCAATGGCGATGATGGGACTGAAAACTCAGGGGGGAATTGACGGGAAGGTTGGAAATCTTGGAGTGCCAGGCTGAATTTCTCGAGTTGTCGTGGGAGAACAACAGGAACGACCAGCTGACGAGGAGCGAGGCCACCGCAAGCCAGGGCAGCTGGGCTTGGGCGAAGACGAGGCAACCGGCAACGCCGGTCCAAACGGGCAGGTAGTAGCGCATTTTTGTTATTCCTGCTTTTTTTGCGAGATTGCAACCTAACTATTGTGCAGACTTTGTGAGAAGTCCATCACCAAAAGGTATTTTTTACACTCCTCAGCTCAGATTCCGACAAACGTGCAGGATAGAGCGGCTGTAGGCCTATGCCGGGCAGGGTTTTTCCGCGCTCAGCAGCAGATTCCGGGGTGTCAGGCTGGCCGGACAGAAGGTCCCCAACGTCACACTGTAACCTTGTTCCTGTAGGAACAGCGCCTGGTCCAGCACCAGCCAGAGTTCCAGCGGGCGGCGGAACAGGCCGCGCAGCAGTTCGAGATTACGAACTTCTGCCAGCCGCTGGAAGCCTCGACGTTCCCACAGCGGCCAGTCGATCGCCGCGGGAAGCTTCAGCGCCTTGCGCCGCGCCAGCTCCGCACCGAACGCCGAGAAGGGCTGGCGCAGCCAGTGGCTGGGTAGCGGCGGCGTATTGAGATAGACGTCGCGCCCACTGAGTTCGCGTTGCAGGAGATCGAATCCCAGGCGTCGCGCCATGGACAGGTCCCTGTCCCGCCGCACCCGCTGCCCGCCGGTGACGGTTTCGCAGAGCGCCAGGCGCAGGGCTTCGCGGTCCAGGCGCAGCGCCGAGGCCTGCGCCGCGGTGGACAACGGGTCATACACCTCGGTGGAGATGCGGTCATAGCAGCAGGGCGCCAGGGCCAGTTGCTGACAGCCGCGCGCTGCCGTCACCCTGAGCAGCCGGGTGTGCAGGTCGCCGCAGGCGTGCAGGGCGACGGGCGTGTCGCGACTGCCGAGCTGGTCGCCTGCCAGCGGTTGGAGCACATCGGCCTGATAATGGTGCACCGGGGCCCGGCCCCGGTGGCTGAGCCTTTCGCCCTCCTCGACCAGGGCCGCGTCGAACTCCAGGCAGACGGCTGGCGCACCCTGATGGGTCAGGTGCCTAGCCAGGTGGCCCTTGCCCGCGCACCAGTCGACCCAGCGCTGCACCGGTTGCCGGAAGTCCAGTTTGCGACTGAAGGCTTCGATCTGCAGCCACTTGCGCCCCGGCACGTCGACGTCTTGCCTGCCGGACAAGGTGCGGCCAGGAGCGTCTGGGTAGGCGTGGACCTGACTGAGCGCCAGCGAGGTCTCTGCCAGGGAGCGGAAGGGCTCAGGTGCGGCCAGCAGCTGAGGGGTATTATGGGCGGCCTCGGCTTCCTCCAGACTGCGGGCCCGCAGCCAGCGAGCCAGCTCCGCATGGCTCGATTCCCAGGCCAGCTCCCGTTCGACGAAGGGTCTGGGTCGCCACAGGTGCTGATGGCGGGTCAGAAAGAGATCCAGGGCGGTGAAGCGTTCGAGGAAAGCAGCGGCGAGCATGATGGCATTATGCAGTGACGGGATTGGCAGGAAGGCAAGGCCTGGCCACTATTGTCACTTCGCCCGGGCATGCTTGGGTATCGAAATTTCCCGCGCCTGGCCAGGTGGCTGGCTGCGCTGCCGATCCGCATTCATTTGACGTTCGACGCGGGGCCTGCGGCTCTCGAAGAGCGAGGCCAGGCGACGACCGTGGGTCAGTTGGATGAATCGATTTATCTCAAAGCCGGACATCCGGTCGTGTGACCAGTACTTGTCGCGCTAACATTGTCTGTTCGGTATATCCCAGAAGGAAAATCCTATGAAGCCAACCTCCCCGCACAAGCTGCGTCTAGCGTTCAGAGCCCTGCTCAAATCGGACAGCTGCTATCACACGGCGTCCGTCTTCGATCCCATGTCGGCGCGTATCGCCAACGACCTGGGTTTCGAAATGGGCATCCTCGGCGGGTCGGTGGCTTCCCTGCAGGTGTTGGCCGCGCCGGACTTCGCCCTGATCACCCTCAGCGAGTTCGTCGAGCAGGCCACGCGCATCGGGCGGGTCGCTCGGCTGCCCATCATCGCCGACGCCGATCACGGCTACGGCAATGCGCTGAACGTGATGCGCACCATCACCGAACTCGAACGCGCCGGGGTGGCTGCCCTGACCATCGAGGACACCGTGCTGCCGGCCGGCTATGGTCGCAAGTCCACGGATCTAGTGAGCGTCGAAGAAGGCATCGGCAAGATCAAGGGTGCGCTGGAAGCCCGTATCGACGAGGCCCTGAGCATCTTCGCCCGCACCAACGCCACCGAATTGAGCACCGAGGAAGTCATCTCCCGCACCAAGGCCTACGAGGCCGCGGGTGCGGACGGTATCTGCATGGTCGGCATTCGCGATTTCGCTCATCTGGAAGAGATCACCCAGCACCTGAGCGTGCCGGTAATGCTGGTGACCTACGGCAATCCCCAGTTGCGCGACAACGCCCGCCTGGCCAAGGCCGGGGTCCGGGTGGTGGTGAACGGGCATGCGGCCTACTTCGCGGCGATCAAGGCGACCTACGACTGCCTCAGAGAGCAGCGCGACATCACCGCGTCCGACCTGTCCGCGTCCGAACTCTCCACCAAGTACTCGACCCTGCAGGAGTATCGAGTCTGGGCGCGGGAATTCATGGACGTGAAGGAGTAACCATCAGGCGGTGCTCAGCGAACTCGGTTGCAGAGCCTTGCTGGGAAAGGGTGTCACGATCTCCAGATCCAGATCGGCGGGCAGATGCAGCGCAGCGACCCGGGCCTCGACAAAGGCGCGCATTTCCTGACGGAAGCGCTTGGTGGCGAAGCGCTCGGCATTCTGCCGGCACGCCTGCTGGCTGATCGGCGTTTCCAGGGCCTCGAACTGGCGCACGGCGGCGCATAGCGAGGCAGCGGTCTGCTCCGGATAGAAGACGCCGGTGGGGTGTTGCGCATCGAGGCCGCGCACGGTTTCCAGGACGCCACCCCGGCCATAGGCGATGACGGGGGTACCGCAGGCCTGGGCTTCGATGGGGGTGATGCCGAAATCTTCCTCGGCGGCAAAGACGAAGGCCCGCGCTCTGCGCATGTGGTCGAGCATGCAGTCGAAGTCCTGGTAACCGAGCAGGGTGACGTTGGGGCCCGCGACTTCCTTGGCCTTCTCGAATTCGGGGCCGGCGCCGATCACCACCAGCTTCTTGTCGGGCATCGAGCTGAAGGCCTCGACGATCATGGGCATGCGCTTGTAGGGCACCATGCGCGACGCCGTGAGATAGAAGTCCTCCTTGCCGCCGCTGGGGGTGAAGCGACTGATGTCGACCGGCGGATAGATGACCTTGGCTTCGCGGCGATAGGCCTTGCTGATGCGCCGGGCGATGAAGTGGGAGTTGGCGACGAAGGCGTCCACGCCGGCGGCGGTGCGCTGATCCCAGATGCGCACGTAGTGCAGGATGACGCGCGCCAGCTTGCCCTTGAGGCCGCGGTCGAGACCGGCTTCCTTGAGGTACTGGTGCTGCAGGTCCCAGGCATAGCGGATGGGCGAGTGGACATAGCTGATGTGCAGCTGGTCCGGACCGGTCAGGACGCCCTTGGCCACCGCATGGCTGCTGGAGATGATCAGGTCGTAGCCGGACAGGTCGAGTTGCTCGATGGCGTGCGGCATCAGTGGCAGATAGGTCTGATAGCGCTTCTTGGCCTGGGGCAGGCGCTGGATGAAGGTGGTGGTCGCCTGCTTGCCTTGCAGCTGCGCCCGATCCTCGTCCGAGAGGAAGTCGATCACGCTGAACAGGTCTGCCTCCGGCCAGATGTCGAGCAGTTCGGCGAGCACGCGTTCGGCGCCAGCAAAGGTTACCAACCAATCGTGAACGATGGCGATTTTCATGTCGTCTTCCTTAAGCGTGAAATGAAATCAAGTGCTGGTGCTGAATCATGGAGTGCGGGTCTTTCTGGTCACTGCATATCCCCAGGGCAGCCGGGTAATCTCGATCTCGTCCGAAGCGCTGTCGAGTTCATGCAACTTGATGGTTGGGCTTGGTGCAAAGACGGCGTCTGTTGCAGGCGTTTCGAAACATTCGGCGTTTTCCGGACGCTCCGCGGTCTCTGCCGCGGTGGCGTCCGAGCTGCTGGGCAGCCGGTGGCAATCAGCGACCTGAAGGACGCGCCCGGACACACTCGAGTCGTCGAGCGTCAGGGGTACAGAGGAACGGCTCTGGCCTGCCATGGCGTTGCTTGTCTCTTCCATGAGTTCTTGATCGCTGAATTGTTGTTGTGGGGTCGTTTCAGGCGGCTCTGGCCGTGACCTTCGTGGTGGTCGCCAGGGCGCTGTCCAGCAGGTCGGAGACCTTTCTCGCCGAGGTCTGCCAGTTGAAGCGCTGGATGTTGGCCAGGCCCTTGGCGCGGAGCGCCTCCCTGAGCGGTGCGTCCTGGAGGATGGTGCGCATCGCCTGGGTGATGCTGGCCGTCTCGTAGGGATCGAAGTAGAGGACGCTGTCCTGCAGCACTTCCGGCATGGAGGCGGTGTTGGCCGAGATCACCGGGCAGCCGCAGGCCTGGGCTTCGAGGGGCGGGATGCCGAACCCCTCGTAGAGCGACGGAAAGACGAAGGCGGTGGCCTGGCGATACTGGCGTGCCAGTTCGGCATCGTCGATGCGGCCGAGCAGCTTGACCCGCGAATCCCGGGCGGCCAGGGTCGCCAGGTCGTTCTGACCGAACACGGCGTGGCTGTCGCCGACGATGCGCAACTCGACCTTCAGATCCCGCGGCAGGGCGGCGAAGGCCTCCAGCATCCGCGAGAAATTCTTGTGGTAGCTGGGCGAGGACACCGCCAGCAGATAGGGGGTCTCGGCGCGATCGATCCGCGGCTCCAGGGTGAAGGCATCGGCGACGGCGTTGGGCACCACCGTGATCGAGTCGCTCGGATAGCGATAGAAGCGCGAGATCTCGTCCCGGGAGAATTCACTCACGGTGATCAGGGCGTTCGAGCGCTTGAGCAGCATGGGGATCAGGCAGCGGTACGAGGTGCGGAATTTCCACGAATAGCTCTCGGGAAAGCGCACGTAGTTGATGTCGTGATGGGTGGCGATCTGGTTGGTGTAAAGCAGCGGCGCCGTGCTGCACAGCGACAGCAGCAGGGGGCTGCCCTGGCTCTTCAGCCAGTTCGGCAGATCCCATTGCTCCCAGCGCTGCCCCTGGCGGGTGCCGATGACTTCGATGCCCAGCCGTTTGGCCACCTCGGGCCTGACGGCGCCGGGCGGCGCGACGAAGCGCAGGTCGGATCTCAGCTTCGCCAGCTCCAGCGAGATGCATTCCGCGAAGCGCTGAACGCCGCGAAGATCCTGGGTGATGAAGCGGGAATTGACGATGATCATGATTCTGCCCGTTGCCGTGACCTGGGGTGGATCAGTTGGAAAGCTGTGTGTGAGGTACGAGAAGCGGCTTGGTGGAGCCGTGTTGCGCCTTGCCCAGGACGTCCTCGAAGAGCGCCTGGTACTGGTCGAGCATGGTGTCCATGCTCAGCAGATCGGCCACCGCGGTGCGGCTCAGCAGACTCAGGCGCTGGCGCAGCTCGGTATCGTCATGCAGGCACTGCAGGGCGCGGCCCAGGGAGTCGCGGTCGTCGGGGTTGCAGAGCAGCCCGTTGACGCCGTCGCGGACGATCTCCGGCAGGCCGCCCATGCGGCTGGCGATGACCGGCTTCTGGAAGGCACAGGCCTCGACGGCGACCATGCCGAAGGGCTCGGCCCACAGCGACGGCGCGACGAAGACATCGATGTTTCGGTAGAAGGCTTCGGGCTTCTGATAACCGACGAAGCTGACCTTTTGCGGATCGGCCATGGCCTTGAGCTGGGCTTCGTAGTCCAGCTGGCCCTTGCCGGCGATGGTCAGGGTCGCGTTGAGCGACAGCCGCTGGAACTGCTCGATCAGCCAGCCCACACCCTTGTTTTCCGACAGGGTGCCCATGTAGCCGAAGCGGACGACGCCGTCCGGACTGGGGGTCGCGGTCTCGGCATTGCTGCCGGCGATCAGGCTGGCGTTGTAGATGACCTGACGCGGAACGCCGCTGAAGTAGCCCTTGTTCACGATGGTATCCAGCAGGTACCGGCTGACGCCGACGACGGCATCCACCTTGGCGGACTGCTCGGCATGGGGCCGGCGCAGGGCCGCGCAGCTGCCACAGAGTTTCTGGCAGCTCTGGCCCTTCTTGAACAGGGTGTTCTTCGGGCACAGCAGGTACATGTCGTGCAGCACCTGCACGATGGGCACGCCGCTGGCGCGGATCTCGTCCCAGGCCGCGACCGACCAGCCGGACAGGTTGTGGCATACCACCAGGTCCGGCTTTTCCTGTTGCAGCACCTGGCGCAGGGGCGCCCGCATCGCGCTGTTGTACTGGTCGCGAAAGTGCCAGCCGAAGCGCGCCAGCGGACCGGGGCGCTGCTGGGTCAGGGGCCAGTAGAAATTCTTCAGCCCGGCGCGATAGACGCGAACGTCGTTCACCGTCTCCTGCCGCACACCCTGCTCGGGACCGGTCACCAGCACGGCCACGTCGTGACCGCGCTGCTGGAAGCCTTCCACGCTGCGTTGCAGGATGAGCTCCGCACCACCGCCCACATGGGGCGGATAGAAGCTGTTGAGAAAGAGCAGTTTCATAGCGGATAGCTGCGGTTTATCCCCAGCGCGCCGGTTTCGCCGTCTTGGACCGCCTGCCGGATCAGCGCCAGGCGCTGACGGCTCTTGTCGTCACGGGCGAACAGCTTGAGCAGGGTGTGGAAGACATAGCGGTTGAGGCTGTACATCGGCCGGGAGCTGGCCCAGACGTTCTTGTCGAACCAGGCCTGGTTGCGCGCGGCGTAGTAGGCGCGGAAGTCCGAGCCGGCCTGCAGATAGTTCTGGTAGACGTTGCTGGTGCCTTCCTTGATGTTCCAGGAATGCTCCAGTTCTTCGAGTTCCGCCTCGGTGACCATGAACAGCTTTCCGCCGGCCTGGGTGATGCGGTAGGTGTACTCGGTGTCGTCGGAATAGAGCACCAGCTCGCGCAGGGGCAGGCCGATGCGCTCATAGAGGCTGCGGTGGGCAAGCATGCCGCCATAGGGGGCGAAGGGCAGCTCGACCAGGGCTTCCGGCTGGCCACCGCGCGGACGGCCCCAGGGCAGGCGGCGCCAGATCTTGTAGGGGATGCGGGCCACGTGGAAGCCGAAGTAGCTCGAACGTGGCTGGGTGATCATCTTGGTCGGGATGCACTGGGCGATGTCGGCCTGCTGGGTCGGCCGGTAGCCGAGCACGGCGACCTTGTCGTGGCCATGGGCGGCGCCGAGTTCGCCGAGGCGCCGGTGCAGGACGTCGAGGGCATCGCCCAGGGGGGCGTTATCGTCGTCCATCATCCAGATATGGGTGGTGTCGGTGGCCAGGGCCGCTTCCAGGGCCACGGCGTAACCGTTGGCGGAACCGGTGTTCTCGCTCAGGGCGATCACCTTGACCTGACCGGGCCAGCGGGCTTCGAGGCTATCCAGCGACACCGTCGCCGCATTGCTCACCACGATGACCTGGTGAATGGTGCGCTCGGCCAGGGCGCGGGTGACGAGCTGCTCCAGGTAGCAGAGGCGATTGCCGTAGGTGACGGTAACGACCGTGGTTTTGCATTGCATGAAGAGACTCTCCAAAGGGCCTTGGGTACTGGGTCAGGCGCGCAGCCGTTGGCTGACGGGGGCCGCTGCCGACAATTGATCGAGAGCGACGCTGACCCGCTGTTCGCGTTGCAGGATGCGCAGCAGGATGATGGCCCGCTCGTTGCCATCGGCACTCAGGAACACGGCGTCCATTTCCAGCTCCTGGCTGTATTGCACCCGCACGGCCGCGCCGGGCTGGTGGGCGGGTGCAGGCTCCGCCAGGGCGGCGAGCCGCTGGCGGATATCGTCGATGATGGCTTCGCTCACCGCCGTCGGCTGGGTGCCGAAGCTGACGATGCGATTGACGCCGCGCGTCGAGCGGATGGGGTACCAGTTGTCGTTCACGTCATTGAGCTGGATGAACAGGTACCCCGGGAACAGCGATTCGCTGCCGGCCGCGCGACTTCTGCCGGACGCCTTGCGCTCGCGCTGGGGCCGGAAGCAGACATAGCCCTGTCTGCTCAGGTTTTCTTCGGCGCGGGCCTCCTGATTGGGCTTGGTCTGCACCAGGTACCAGTGACCGGCGGGATGGGCGAGCGTCATGGGCGAGTTCCTTCTCTTGGGGCTATCGGTCGCGACGGAGCGGCGTATCAGGTACGGGGGCCGTATTCGTAGTAGCCGTAGACGCCATCGTCTTCCATGGACGTCGAGGCCTTGCGCTGCACGCCGTTGAGGATGGCGCCCTTGATGGTGATGCCGTTCTGGGCGAAGCGGCGACGGGAGTTCTCCACCGCCTTGAGGGTGCTCTGGCCGAAACGGGTGACCAGCAGGGTGGTGCCGGCGAGGCGACCCACCAGGGCGGCATCGGTCACCGCCAGGATCGGCGGGGTATCGATGATCACCAGGTCGTAGAGGCTGCCCACTTCGTCCAGCAGACGGGAGAAGTTGGCGTGCATCAGCAGCTCCGAGGGATTCGGCGCGGCCTGACCACAGCTGATGATGTCCAGCTGGGCGATACCGCTCGGCACGATGGCTTCACGCAGCTTGCTGCGACCGGTCAGCAGCTCGGACAGGCCGGCTTGCGGCTGCAGGCCGAACACGCGGTGCAGATAGCCCTTGCGCATGTCGGCGTCGATCAGCAGCACGCGCTGACCCGACTGGGCGACCACCGCGGCGAGGTTGCTGGAGACGAAGGATTTGCCGACGCCCGGGGTCGGGCTGGAAATCATGATCACCCGGTTCTTGGCTTCCAGCATGGCGAAGTGCAGGCTGGATCTCAGGCTGCGCAGGGATTCCACCGCCAGGTTGGCCGGCTGCACCACGCTCAGCAGATTGGGTTCGCCGGTACGGGTCTTCTTTTTCAGGCGACGATTCAGGCGCTCCTGGTCCTTGGTGAAGGGCAGGGTGGAATAGACCGGCAGGCCGATCTGCTCGACGGTGTCCGGATTCTCGATGCCCTTCTGGAAGGCCTGGCGGACGAAGACCACCACCACCGAGGTCACCAGACCCAGCAGCAGCGACAGGATCAGCGCGATCTTGCGGTTGGTGGCCGGCTCGTCGAGGTTGACGTCGGCGTTGTCGACCAGGCGCACGTTGCCGATGGTGCCGGCACGGATGATGTCCTGTTCCTGGGCCTGGTTGAGCAGCAGCTGATAGGTCTGGTTGGTGACCTTCATGTCGCGGTTCAGGCGCAGCAGCTCCTGCTGGGTGCTCGGCAGGGCCTCCACCTTGCGCTGCAGGCTGCGTTTTTCCACTTCCAGCTGGGCGAGCTGGTTCAGCAGGGTCTTGTAGCTGGGGTGATCGCGGGTATAGAGGCGATCGTATTCGGCCTGCTTGAGCTTGAGCTGGGAAATGGAGGTATCGAGGGTGACGATCTTGTCCAGGACCGCCTTGGTTTCCAGGCTGATGTCCACGGAGCGGCTGTTGGTCTGGTAGTTGTTCAGGGCCGCTTCGGCGCTTTCCAGGTCCTTGCGCACCGCCGGCAGCTGGCCACGGAGGAAGTCCAGGCGCTGGGCGGCTTCGGCCGAGCTGCGCTCGACGTTCTGCAGCACGTACAGGCGGCTGATCTCGGACAGGACGCTCTTGGCCAGATCGGGATTCTCGTCGGCCAGGGACAGGTAGATGATCCCCGACTCCTTGCCCGCTTCGCTGGTCTTGATGCGGTTCTGATAGAGCTGCGCGGTGGTGATGACGCGGTTGCGGGTCACCTTGAATTCGGTACCGGGACGCGCGGTCAGGGTCTTGATCTGCATGCGGTAGCCGTTACCGCTGGCCATCTGGCCGACCTGGCCGTCGAGCAGGGGCTGCTTGTCCTTGTCCAGCAGGCGGTAGCGACCATTGCTGCCGGCCACCACGGTCAGGGTTTCACCGTACATGTCGTCCGGCACGTCGAACTGGAAGACGTCGATCTGTTCGCCGCCCCAGGCGAAGCCGCGCAGTTGCGGCCAGCTGTCCGCCAGCTGACCCGGCTTTTCGGCTTCGTAGTGGCGCCACAGGTAGTGGCCGATCAGCGGGAAGAAGCGCGGCTTGGCCTCGATGTCCAGGCGCAGATTCTCCACGGTCTTGGTCAGCACCGCGCGCGACTTCAGCAGCTCGATCTCGGCTACCGCCGGCGAGGCGGAATTGGGTCGCACCACGGTCTCGGCGACCGCCGTGAGCGCATTCTTCTTGGGTTCGATCTGGATCATCGCCCCGGCGACGTATTGCGGAGTCGACAGCACGGCATAGGTGATGCCCACGGCCAGAAAACCGGCGGTGATGCCCGCGATCAGCTTCTTGTGATCAAGAAGCGTGAGGGCCATCGTCTTGAGGTCCAGATGTTGTTCTTCGTGTTGTTCGAACGAAGAGCGCTGCATGACGGTCATTGGGGTCCCTTCCTTTTAGCTGGATACAGCGCAGCCGGAAAACTGCTCTGCGTAAGTTCAGTAGGTGACGCGCTTGGGGGCGAAGCGTCGGCCGATGTTGAGGGTGATGTTGCTTACCGCCCGCAGGAGCGCCTTGACCTTCTGCGTCGGCGGAATCGAGGACAGCGAAAGACTCAGGACCTGGCGCAGGAAGAACACGTGCAGGTCGCGCTCGCCCAGCCGGTAGTAGTAGTTGGCCAGGCAGTACTGGGTGTGGAGATCCATCTGCAGGCGCTTCTGGCTGGCGCGCATGGAAAAGATCCCGCCCTCGTGCACGCGGTAGGCGGCGGGGCGGATCTCGTCCATGAACTTGCCCTTGCCGTGGGCACCCAGCAGCGACCACCAGACGATGTCCATGAGCGCGGCGGTTTCCAGCTCCGGCGGCAGTTCGCGCAGGACGTTGCGGAAGCAGGCGGTCAGGGTCGACAGCGGCAGGGCCTTCTTCAGGTCGGTTTCGCTGCGATCGTAGTGATCCTGGCCATTGAACCGCTGCGGATTGACGATCCCCGTGCTGTTGAAGGCATAGGAGGCGTGGAAGGTCAGGGCGTAGTCCCGGTTGTTCTCCAGGAAGTCCACCTGCAGCTGCAGCTTGCGCGGATCGTTCCAGTAGTCGTCGCCTTCGCAATAGGCGATGTAGTCGCCGCGGGCGTGCTGGAACACCGGCATGCCATAGGGCTTGCCCTGGCTGTACTGGTTTTCCTTTTGCAGGATCAGGCGGATCAGCCGGGGGTAGCGGCGCTCGTAGTCCTGGAGGATTTCCCGGGTGCCATCGGTCGAGGCGTCGTCGTTGACGATGATCTCGAAGGGGAAATCGGTCTGCTGGCGCAGGAAGCCGTCGATGGCCTGGCCGATGTAGTCACGATGGTTGAAGGTCAGGCAGACGATGCTGGCGACCGGCCGACTGCAATTCGTCGGCCAGTGCTTCATGATCTCTGCTTCGGTCCGAGCGTCCATGTCAGATACCTGCTTTGTAGAGTTGGGAAAACAGGCGCGAGCGGGTCTGTTTCGGAGAACAGAGCACGTAGCTCAGCGCCATCAGCACCAGGGTCAGGCCACCGCCCAGGGCGAGGGTGGCCAGGATGGAGAACCGCTCCTGCGGTTGAATCTCTTGGTACAGCAGCTTGCTCAGGCCCACGCCGATGGCGGTCACCACCACGGCCACCAGCAGATCCTGGTTCCAGTAGCGCTGCAGATTCGGCGCGAAGCGGCCGTGGACGATCATCGGCCAGATCACGAAGGGGATCAGGCGCATGAAGAACCAGGCCAGCGCCGCGCCATAGGCGCCGTAGTGCAGGACTACCAGGATCACGATGGGCACCGAGATGGCCGCCGATACCAGGCTGTACCAGACGTGCAGGCGCAACTTGCCGTAGGCGTACTGCAGGTAGAACTGGAACTGGCTGAGGGCGAGCAGCGCCGAGCCCAGGGCGTACCAGAACAGGATCGGCTCGCTCCAGTGGGCGGAGACCTTGTCGCCGGTCCAGGCGAAGACCAGCGCCTCGCCATGGAAGGCCACCATGGCCGCCAGCGGCAGCAGGATGGCGAAGGCGAAGCGTGCCGCGTTGCGATAGAGCCGCTCCAGTTCGAGCGGCTTGTCTTGGGACACCAGCACCGTCATGCGTGGCAACAGCGCCTGCACCAGCGGATTGGTCAGGGTCACGATGCCGGTGGAGATCAGCGCCACCAGGCTGAAGTAGCCGTACTCGGCCAGGGGCAGCGCCTTGGACAGCACCAGCTTGTCGAGCTGGGTCAGGGCGATCCACAGGATCGAGGTAAAGGACATGCTCAGGGCGAAGGGCACGATGGGCTTGACCCGCTGCCAGTCGAAGCCGCTCCACCAGGTGGGGTTGGGCAGCAGGCGATAGGCCTTGAGCGCATAGACCAGCATCTCGAACACGGCGACGAAGGCCTGGAACACGAAGAAGTCCAGCGGCTCCTGGGAAATCCACATCACCAGGACCAGGCCGCCGAAGTAGCGCACCGTGGCGATCAGCACGTTGACCATGTTCAGCCAGC
The DNA here is from genome assembly GCF_000730625.1 of Pseudomonas oryzihabitans NBRC 102199. GTDB lineage: Bacteria > Pseudomonadota > Gammaproteobacteria > Pseudomonadales > Pseudomonadaceae > Chryseomonas > Chryseomonas oryzihabitans. The sequence continues at coordinate 611,890 of NZ_BBIT01000005.1, forward strand.
CGTGCAGCTCGACCCCCTGGACGCCGCTCTTGTACAGCGTCGACAGCAGGCGGAAGGCGATCATCAGCCCCATCAGGCCGATGCAGTGGGCCACGGTCTCGGTGGGCAGGCCCTGGACGTTGAGCCAATGCCCCGCCATCCACTCCGAATTCAGCTCGATGGCGACGAAGGCCAGGGTCGCCAGGGGGATGAAGATGAATTCCAGCGAGCGCAGCAGCTGGCCGCGGGTACGCCCCGCGCCGGTCTGACCGCGGCCGTGGGCGACGTCGCGGACCAGCGAGGCGGAAATGCCGACGTCGAGGAGTTGCAGCCAGGTCTGCAGCACGGCGAAGAAGCCGATCAGACCATAGGTTTCGGCACCCAGATGACCGAGATACATCGGCTGGATCAAGATGCCGATCAGCAGCGCATAGGCTTGGCCGGCATAGTTGATCAGGGTGTTGCGCAACACCGACACTTTCGCGGGACTGGTCATGGGAGATAGCGGGCCAGGGTCAGGTTAGAACAGGAGAGGAGTCGCCGGGAAAATCCCAGCTCGGCAGCAGCTGTGCCGGGGTGATGAGTGCCCGCAGGGATTCCATGCTGGTCTTTTTCTGCTGCGCCAGGAGCAGGGTGTCGATCAGCAGGTCCTGGGTCGCCTGCGGCAGGTCCGGATAGAGCGGCACGCAGAGGATGCGGTGACTCAGCTTGCGCGAGACCGGCTTGATCGCCTGGGGCTGCAGGTAATCCAGGGTTTCCAGCGACGGATAGAAGTAGCGGCGCGGATTGATGCCGACGGCGTTCAGCGCCTTCTTGGTATCCAGCAGACTCGGCTCGTCGCGCAGGGCCACCGGGAAGTAGCTGTAGTTCAGCTGGGTCCCGTAGGTGGGGCGCTGCAGGTCGAAGGCGCCCTGCAGGCTTCTTTCATAGTGCTGACCGATGACGGCGCGGCGGGCCAGGATGTCTTCCAGCTCGTCGAGGATGCACAGCCCCATGGCCGCGGAGACCTCGTTGAGCTTGGCGTTGATGCCGACGCCCTCGATGCGCTCGGCATCGACGATGCCGAAGTTGATCATGCGGCGAACGCGCTCGGCGAGTTCGTCGTCCTCGGTGATGATCGCGCCGCCTTCGATGGTGTGGAACAGCTTGGTGGCGTGGAAGCTGACGGTGGTGATGTCGCCCCACTGCAGTACCGACCGGCCTTCGAACAGGGTGCCGAAGGCATGGGCGCCGTCGTAGACGACCTTCAGGCCGTGGCGCTGGGCGACCTGCTGCAGGCCGCGGACGTCGCAGGGATTGCCGAACACGTGGGTGGCGACGATGGCCGAGGTGTCAGGCTCGATGGCGGCTTCGACGTTGGCCGGATCCAGGTTCCAGGTTTCCGGGTGGATGTCGGCGAACACCGGCCGGATCCCTTCCCAGTGCAGGGTGCTGGTGGTGGCGACAAAGCTGAACGGCGTGGTGATGGCACTGCCGGTCAGGCCCAGGGCGCGATAGGCAACCTGCAGGGCCAGGGTACCGTTGTTGACCAGGATGATGTTTCTGACGCCCAGGTAGTCGCGCAGGCGCTCTTCGAGCTGAGCGTGCAGAGGGCCTTGGTTGGTGATCCAGTTGTTGGCGTAGATCTTGTCGATATACGCCTTGAAGCGTTCCTTATCGCCAAGGTAGGGCTTGGTCACATTGATCATGATCCGGTACCTGCTTATCGAGTCCTTGATACGTGTCGGTTCGGTCAAGCGTGCTCGGCGACCGGGCTGGCCGGTTGCCGGAAGGAGGCGCCGGGCTTGTCCAGGCGTTCCAGAACCGACTCCAGGGCCTCGCGACTGGCATCGTTGTGGAACTGCCAGACCCCGTAGATGCGTCCGGAAAAGGACGCTTCGCTTCCCAGGCGGGGATCCACCGCCAATCCCGAGCCCAGGCCGAACAGGTGCAGGCCCTTGAGGCGCTGGCCGTGCTGGTCCAGCGGACTGCCGGCGGCGTCGGAGTCCAGGCCGCCGCGCAGGGTGCGCAGGGTCAGCGGCCGGCCGTCCTGGCAGCGCAGCTCGGGCACTATGGGTTGGTAACCCATGCCCTGGACCAGCAGGGCGGCGCTGTCGAACAGCGTCTGGGCGCTGGCGAGCTGGTCGGCGCTGCCATCCAGCTGCAGCGTCCTGACCTTGACCGGGGTGCCGCCGATGCCCTGACCGGCAAGGACCTGGCGACCGATCTCGTGGGCGCGGTAGCGCAGTCCGCCGGAACGGTTGACCCGCTTGGAAATGGGGCAGATGTCCTGGATCGGGTCGAAGTCGTAGCCGGCGGCCAGGGCTTCGGCGGCGGTCTCGTAGAACAGCCGGATCGGCGAGCGATGGACCAGGGTCAGCTCGCGCAGACCATCGTGGTGCAGGGCGCTGGCCAGGTTGTCCAGGGCGGAAAAGGCACTGTGGGAGCCGCCGACCACGCAGATCGGACCGCCATCCTTGAGGCGCGCCCGATAGCGCTGGCGCAGGGCCTCGGGTTGCAGGCGCAGCAGATTGTCGGAGCTGTCGATCGAGGCGCTCTGGGGCAGCTGCAGGCCCATGGCCTGGATGCTTTCCTCGAAGCTGTGGCGGGTCTGCTGGCCACCCAGGTTGAGGACCAGGCTGGAGGTGCGCACGCGGCGGATGGCACCGGCCTGCTCCAGCCAGACGACATAGCTCGAGCCTTCGCAGGTCACTTCGGTGATGCGGGTCTGGCGCCAGGTGGGGATGCCGTATTGGCGTTCGAGCCAGGGCAGGACCAGGCCGGCGGCCTGCTGGAAGAGCTGGCCGACGATGGGCAGCGCCGGCGCTTCCTGGGAATTCAGCTTGAGGTGGCGAAAGGTCGGCGAGGCCTGCAGCGGGGCCAGGATGGGCGCCAGCAGGGGATCGCGCAGGCAGTCCAGAAAGACGTCGCTGACCGAGTTGGCGATGATCTGATAGTCACCCAGCTTGCCGGCGCCGAGTTCGGTCCCGGCATCGACGATGATGGTGCCGGCCTGGGCCAGTTGCTCCAGGGCGCCACGCTTGATGGCATTGAACAGGAATCCCAGGCCCGCCGGACCGGCGCCGCCAATTAGACATCCTAATGTCGATTCCGATAGATCATTCCTTGCCATCGGGGCATCCTCTCTGTGCGCAATCAGGGCGCAATTAACGTGGTAGAAACTGGCTTTCGCAGTGCCCGGCAGTCAGCAAGAAATTCAAGAGATCGTTTTAATCTTTATTGATTGAGTGACCGTCTGATGAACGTCGGTCAGTACCGGTGCCAGCCATTGCCGGTAATTAATTCGAAAGTATCGGCGCCGGGTGTACAGCAACTTGCTCACGGCCATCTGCCGAAGACTTTGCGATCTTTACCCGCTGATTCCGGCCACACCGCGTGCCGCCTTAAGGGTGCTGAAGTTCGTTTGGCTGGGCAGCCACTCGCCCGCCTGTTGCAGGCAAGACTGAAGTGGCATGAGCGAAAAGAGTTAAGTCCAGTTCAGGTGACATCCATGTAGTCCTGCAGGTGCTCGCTGGCACGGTGATCGTCCCCTGCTGTCCAGTGCCTGGGCATGGCTACCGCACAGGTTTGCCGTGTCTTGGGTGGTAACCGGTCCGGTCGGGACATGGCTACCGCACGGGTTTGCACCTGGACGGGATGAGCAGAGGGTTATTTACCGATATCAAGACCTGACAACGCAGAAAACAGGAACTTGAAAAGCCATCGGCGAGACGCAGAGGAGGGGGAGGTAATGCTGTCTTCCCTGACCTGTACGGCAGCAGGTTCAGCGCGCAATCCCAGCGCTACTTCGAACCTGGGGCAATGATTGTCAAAAGGGTTTGGACTGTCAACGCGAGGTCCGAACGGCAAATCCGGCCAGCGAGACGGCTATCAATGCCGTTGATCCGGGTGAATCGGCGGCCAAATGAGGTGTGCTTGGCAAAAAAACGGCCGAGGCCGAAGCTTTTGGTGAAGGGAGTCGCAAAGCCTCTGCTAGGCAAGGCAATAAATGTGACGAATATTTTGGCGATTAGTTAACAGAACCCAGGGGTCTAGTAGACGGCTGGCGAGCGGAAATAAATCAGCTTTTCGCTATTTAGTATTGCTAATGTTTTCCGCTGGCTTACCAGCCTGCCAGGACGGCGGGAAGCTCGCTCAAGCTGCGGACCTCCGCATCCGGTTGGCCAGGCCCCTGCCAGGGATGCTGCAGGGGATTGAACCAGACGGCGCGAATGCCCGCGCGCTGGGCGCCCTGGACGTCATCCACGGGGTTATCGCCCACGTGCACGGTGGCTTCGGCGGGAATGCCGGTGAGGCGCAGCGCTTCGCGAAAGGGCGTGGGATCGGGTTTGCCGACGCCCAGCTGCTCGGCATTCAGGGCGAAGCGGAAATAGTCGGCCAGGCCGATGGTCTGGACGTCCGCATTGCCATTGGTCAGCACCCCCAGGGTGTAGCGATCGGCCAGTTGCTCCAGGGTGGGATGGACGTCGTCGAACAGGGTGACCTGCTGGCGGGCGGCCAGATAGACCGCGAAGCCGGCTTCGGCCAGCTGCGCCGCCTCGGGTTCGCCGTAGCCGGCATCGAGCAGCGCCTGATGGATCACCCGGCGGCGCAGCTCGCTGACGCGGTGCTTGAGACCGGCGTCCTCTTGCAGCAGGCGATCGCGAATCGCCCAGAGGTGCTCGACCGGCACGCTGCCCAGCCGCGGCGCGGAGGCGGCGAACCAGTCACGCAGCAGGGCTTCGGCGGAGTGGATGACCGGGGCGATTTCCCAGAGGGTGTCGTCGAGGTCGAAGGTCACGAGGCGAATCGTCATCGGCTGGCCTTGCGCTTGGCGCGGGGGTGCGCCTTGTCATAGACCTCGGCGAGCTGGCCGAAGTCCAGGTGGGTGTAGATCTGGGTGGTGGCGATGTCGGCGTGGCCGAGCAGCTCCTGGACCGCGCGCAGATCGCCGGAGGCACTGAGCATGTGGCTGGCGAAGCTGTGCCTGAGCATGTGCGGATGCAGGTGCTGGCCCAGCTCGCGCACGCCGGCCTCGCGCACCCGCAGCTGCACCGCGCGGGGCGTCAGGCGCAGACCGCGCTGGCCGATGAACAGGGCGTCGTCACGCGGTGCGGCCTGGAGCCGGACCTTGAGCCAGGTCTCCAGGGCGTCGCGGGCCTTGCTGCCGATGGGCAGCACCCGCTCCTTGTTGCCCTTGCCGCGTACCTGGACCAGGCCCTGGGCCAGGTCCACATCCGCCAGGTCCAGCCCCACCAGCTCGGACAGCCGCAGCCCGGAGCTGTAGAACAGCTCCAGCAGGGCCTGGTCGCGCAGGGCGAAGAAGTCGTCCTCCACGGCGCCGTCGAGCAGCTGCATGGAGCGGTCGACATCGAGCACCTTGGGCAGGGCCTTCTGCGCCTTGGGCGGCGAGAGGCCGTGGGCCGGGTCCTGGCTGCAGTGGCCTTCGCGGATCAGATAGAGATAGAAGCCGCGGCAGGCCGACAGCAGCCTCGCCAGGCTGCGACTGGAGGCGCCGGCCCGGTGCAGCTGGGCGATCAGGGCGCGCAGGCGCCGACTGTCCAGGCCGCCCCAGTCGCTCAGGCCTTCGGCTTCGGCGAAGCTCAGCAGCTTGCGCAGGTCGCGCCGGTAGCCGTCGAGGGTGTGGGGCGAAACCTGGCGTTCCAGGCGCAGATGATCGAGATAGGCATCGAGCTGGACCTGCATGCTCCGCTCCCGGGCTCAGCGCACCGTACGCAAGGGGACGGGAAAGCGCGGCAGGACCCGCGCCAGGACTTCCGCCACATGGCTGAGGAACAGGGTGCCCAGGCTGCTGCGATAGTGCTGGGGATCGGGGCTGCCGATCGCCAGGACGCCATGCAGGCCCTGGTGGGAGAGGGCGGCGACGGCGGCGGAGCCGACCTCTTCCTTGGCCGAGTCACCGAACAGGAAGGCCAGTTCGTGGGCGCGCAGGACGCCGCTGGTGGTCTTCTCGCCGCCCAGCAGGCCACCGATCACCTTTTGCGCCTCGGCGGGGGTGACACTGCGGCCGACCGGCAGGGGATGCTCGTGGAACAGGATGAGGCCGACGTAGGGCACCTTGAATTCATGGCGGAGGCTGTCTTCGACGGTGCCTATCACCTCTTCGAGGCTGTTGGCGTCGAGCAGGCCGATGATCAGCCGGCGGGTCTTGTCGAACAGCCGGTCGTTGTCCCGCGCCACGTCCATCAGGTGGGTCAGGCGATGGCGCATCTCGCCGTTGCGATCGCGCAAGAGACCGAGTTGCCGCTCGACCAGGGAGATGGCGGTACCCCGCTGATGGGGCACGCGCATCTCCGCCAGCAGCTCTTCGCGATCGGCGAAGAAGTGCGGATGGTCCAGTAGCCAGTCGGCGACCTGGTCCGCGGTCAGTTCGGGGGTGTCGCTCATACTCTTACCTGGCCTTCGTAGACACGGGTGGCCGGACCGGTCATGAGCACCGATTGACCGACGCCGTCCCACTCGATGTTGAGCAGGCCGCCCGGCAATTCGATGCTCACCGGCGATTTCAGCCAGCCCTGGCGGATACCGGCTACCGCGGCGGCGCAGGCACCGGTGCCGCAGGCGCGGGTTTCGCCGACACCGCGTTCCCAGACCCGCAGGCGGGCGCGCTGGGCGTCGATGACCTGCAGGAAGCCGATATTGGCCTTTTGCGGAAAGCGCGGATGGCATTCCAGCTTGGGCCCGAGGGTCAGTACCGGCGCCTGGTCGACGTCGGCGACGCGCAGCACGCCATGGGGATTGCCCATGGAGACCACCGCCAGCTCGACCGTCTCGCCCTCGACCTGGACGGCATGACTCAGGGTCTCCGTCTCGGCGATGAAGGGGATCTCGGCCGCCTGCAGGCGTGGTGCGCCCATGTCGACGCGGACCTGACCGTCGCCCTTGAGCAGCAGCTCGATGATGCCGCCCTTGGTCTCGACGCGGATCTGCTTCTTGACCGTCAGGCGCTTGTCGAAGACGAAGCGGGCGAAGCAGCGGGCACCGTTGCCGCACTGTTCGACCTCGGAGCCATCGGCGTTGAAGATACGATAGCGAAAGTCCACGTCCGGGGTGCTGGGGGTCTCGACGATCAGCAGCTGATCGAAGCCGATGCCGGTCTTGCGGTCACCCCACAGACGGACGTGCTTGGGCTGGATGTGCGCGTGCTGGCTGATCAGGTCGAGGACCATGAAATCGTTGCCCAGACCGTGCATCTTGGTGAAGCGCAGTTGCATGGAACTCCCCTCAGGCCGGCAGCCGGCTCTCGCCCGCGAAGAGTTCTTCCAGCGTCTCGCGCCGACGGACCAGGTGCGCCTGGTCGCCATCCACCATCACCTCGGCCGCACGGCCACGGGTGTTGTAGTTGGAACTCATGGTGAAGCCATAGGCCCCGGCGGAGCGGATGGCCAGCAGATCGCCTTCGGCCAGCACCAGCTCGCGGTCCTTGGCGAGGAAGTCGCCGGTCTCGCAGATGGGGCCGACCAGGTCGTAGCGGCGGGCATCGCCCTGGCGCGCGGTCACCGGCTCCACCGCCATCCAGGCCTGGTACAGCGCCGGACGGATCAGGTCGTTCATCGCCGCATCGACGATGGCGAAGTCCTTGTGGGCGGTGTGCTTGAGGTATTCCACGCGGGTCAGCAGGACACCGGCGTTGGCCACGATGAAGCGGCCGGGTTCGAACACCAGGGTCAGGTTGCGCCCGGCGATGCGCTCGCGGATGGCCTGGATGTAGTCGCCGGCCAGCGGCGGCTGCTCGTCGCGATAGCGCACGCCCAGGCCGCCACCGAGGTCCAGGTGGCGCAGGACGATACCGCGCTCGGCGAGGCGGTCGATCAGCGCCAGCAGGCGGTCGAGGGCGTCGAGGAAGGGCGGCAGGGTGGTGAGCTGGGAGCCGATGTGGCAATCCACCCCGAGGATGTCCAGGTTGGGCAGTTCCGCGGCGCGGGCGTAGACCGCCTCGGCGTCGGCGATGTCGATGCCGAACTTGTTTTCCTTGAGGCCGGTGGAGATGTAGGGGTGGGTCCCGGCGTCGACGTCGGGATTGACCCGCAGCGAGATCGGCGCGACCACACCCAGCTCCGCGGCCACCTGCTGCAGCCGTTCCAGCTCGTCGGTGGATTCGACGTTGAAGCAGTGCACGCCCACTTCCAGGGCGCGGCGCATGTCGTCGCGGGTCTTGCCGACCCCGGAGAACACCACCCGGTGCGGATCGCCACCGGCGGCCAGGACACGCTCCAGCTCGCCGCGGGAAACGATGTCGAAGCCGGCGCCGAGGCGGGCCAGGACGTTGAGCACGCCGAGGTTGGAGTTGGCCTTGACGGCAAAGCAGACCAGGTGCGGCAGACCGGCCAGCGCATCGGTATAGGCGCGGTACTGGCCCTCGATGTGCGCTCGCGAGTAGACGTAGGCGGGGGTACCGAATTCCTGCGCCACGGCGCTCAGGGCTACCCCTTCCGCATGCAGTTCACCTGCACGGACAGCGAAGACTTCCATGGTGGCTCCTTAGAACACGTCGTGGCGGTGTTCTTTGGCGGCTTTCTGGTCGTCGGGCAGGTACAGCGGGCCTTTCTGACCGCAGCCGGCCAGCAGGCAGGCGCAGGCGATGAAGAGAAGAGACAGGCGCTTCATGACGCTAAACCTTTATTCAGGCGAATATTGCCCGGAGTATAACGGGGTTGAACGACTCTTTGACACGCCCGGATGGCTGAAGCGCAGCTGCCGGCCGCCGTCGCGACTGGACGTCATCTGGGCGGCCCGCTACCGTGCGGCGATTCTTTCCCTTCTTTCGAGGATCGTCATGAGCCGGCTCAGCGAAGCGCAATTCCATCACCTCGTCGACCAGACCCAGCGTCAGGTCGAGGACGCCTATGACGACAGCGGTCTGGACCTCGATCTGGAAAATGCCGGTGGCGTGCTGACGATCAAGTTCGACAACGGCAGCCAGGTCATTCTCAGCCGCCAGCCCCCGCTGGTGCAGCTCTGGGTGGCGGCGCGCTCGGGTGGCTATCACTTCGACTGGGATGGCCAGAACTGGATCTGCGACACCTCGTCCGAAACCCTCGGCGCGCTGCTGGTGCGGGTGACCCTGGAGCAGACCGGCGAGAGCGTGGCCCTGCCGGGGCTGTAACGACCTGCGGTCGGTGCGGCTTGACCGCTGCCGAGACCCCTGTGCTAGCGTGACCTGACGGCGCCTTTCGAGCGCCGTTTTCTTTTGCCGCCTCAGGCGGCTTCCCGCTGGGCGCCCGCCGCCCGTCATCCCCGGTGGTCCGGCCGCCTCCCGCGGCGGGGATCGCACCGTCTCGTCCTCCAGGAGTCCGCCATGCGCCACGCATCGCCCATTACCGTTTCCGCCGTCGACCTGCCCCGTCTCGAACGCCTGCTCGATGCCCTGCCCGAATTCGGCCCCGTGGCCGAGGCCCTGGACGAGGAACTGGCCCAGGCCCGGGTGGTGGCGCCCGACGAGATCGGCGCGGTGGTGACCATGAATTCGCGCGTACGCTGCCGCGAGACCGATACCGGCAAGGAGTACCAGGTGGTGCTGGTCTATCCGGAGGACGCCGGTGGCGAGGGACGGGTCTCGGTGCTGGCGCCGGCCGGCAGCGCGCTGCTCGGAGCCACGCCCGGCGAGCACCTGAGCTGGCCGGTGCCGGGTGGCAAGGAGCAGCAGGTGGAGCTGCTGGCGCTGGAGCCGGCCGAGGCCTAGTCGTCCGCGACCTCGGGCAGGTCCGGCAGGGCTCGCAACAGGCGCTCGTAGTGGGCGCCGTCGAAGGGGCGGTCGGCGTCGAGCATGGCGGCGATCTCGCAGGACAGCGCCTGGGCCATCAGCAGCACCGCTTCCTCGCGGTCATAGCCGACCAGGGTCAGCTGGTTGAGTACCGCCTGCACATAGCTCGGCTCGCCGGCGGCAAGCTGATTCTCCACCGCTTCGATTAGATGCGAGGAGACAAAGGATTCTTCGTCATCGGCGTGGTCAATCATGTCTGGATACCTTTTGTTACAGTGCGACCCCTGATGCCGGCCTGGAGTCTTCTCGATGATCACCTGCTATCGCCTGTCCGCCGACGAGCTGGTCGCCCAGCCCCTGTCGCCGGGAGACCCGCTGCCCGCGGATCTGCTCTGGGTCGATCTGCTCGACCCCAGCGAGGCAGAGGAACGCTATCTCGAACAGGCGTTGGCGATGGACATCCCCACCCGGGAAGAAATCGCCGAGATCGAGGAATCCTCGCGACTCTATCAGACCGACCAGGCCCTGCACCTGACCACCACGGTGGTCAGCGGCTTCAGTGAGCATCAGCCGCAGGCCTCGGTGGTCAATTTCGTACTGACCCCCGACTGGCTGGTGACGGTGCGCTACGCCGAGCTGGCCGCCTTCAAGGCCTTTCTCGGCAAGGCCCAGCAGCAGGCACGGCAGCACTGTCGCAGCGACGTCATCTTCGCCTCGCTGCTGGACAGCCTGGTGGACCGCGTGGCCGACATCCTCGAATCGGTGCAGGCGCACCTCAATCGCCTGGCCAAGGCGGTGTTTCGCGAGCCCCTGGATCCGCAACAGGAAAAGCAGCAGCCCAAGACCGACCTGCAATCCATCGTCAAGCAGCTCGGCCGCAGCAACCAGTTGCTGGCGCAGCTCAGCGAGAGCCTGCTGGGCATCAATCGCATCGTCTCCTACCTGCGCCGGGCGGGGGCGACCTGGATCTCCGGCACGGCCAAGACCTGGTTCAAGACGCTGGAGCGCGACGTCCGCTCGCTGAGCGACTACCAGGCCAAGATGAACGGCGAGATCGGCTTCCTGCTCGATGCCACCCTGGGCCTGATCAGCGTGGAGCAGAACAACATCGTCAAGGTGTTCACCATCGCCTCGGTGCTGTTCCTGCCGCCGACCCTGGTGGGCACCATCTACGGCATGAACTTCAAGGTCATGCCGGAGCTGGACTGGCATTTCGGCTATCCGCTGGCGCTGGGCGCCATGGTGGTCTCGGCGCTCATTCCCTATGCCTGGTTCAAATTTCGCCGCTGGCTGTAGCCAGCGGCATCCATCGCACCTCGAGGAGGCAAAGCTATGCGTATCGGATTCATCGGCCTGGGCGGCATGGGCCAGGGCATGGCCGCCAATCTGCTCAAGGCCGGTCATGAGGTGGTGGTCTGGAATCGCTCCCCGGAGCCGGTGCAGGGCCTGGTCGCCCAAGGCGCCCGCGCGGCGGCGTCGCCCGCGGAGGCCTTCGAGACCGAGGTGGTCCTCAGCATCCTGGCCAATGACGCCGCTACCCGCGAAGTGATCCTTGACAGCGGCGCCCTGCAGCGGGCGCAGGCCGGGCTGGTCCACGTCAGCATGGCCACCCTGTCGGTGGCCCTGGTCGACGAACTGGCCGCGCGCCATGCCGAGGCCGGCGTGGGCTACGTGGCGGCGCCGGTGTTCGGGCGCACCGACGTGGCCGCCAGTGGCCAGCTCAACATCGTGGTGGCAGGGGATCCCGAGGCGATCGCGCGGGTCCAGCCACTGCTCGATGTGCTGGGGCGCAAGACCTGGCCGGTGGGCGCGGAGCCGCGGCAGGCCAATGTGGTCAAGATCGCCGGCAACTTCATGATCGCCAGCGCCATCGAGACCATGGGCGAGAGCACCGCCCTGGCGCGCAGCTATGGCGTGGAGCCGGCGGCGCTGCTGGAGATCCTCACCAGCACCCTGTTCGCCGCGCCGGTGTACCAGAATTACGGGCGCCTGCTGACCGAGCGAAAGTTCTCGCCGGCGGCCTTCAAGCTCAGCCTGGGACTCAAGGACGTCGGCCTGGCCCTGGCTGGCGGCCGGCCAGGAGAAGGCGGTGCCGCTACCCTTCGCCAGCGTCCTGAGGGACAACCTGCTGGAGGCCGTCGCCCAGGGCGAAGGCGATCTGGACTGGATCGCGCTGGGGCAGCGGTCGCACAAGAAGGCCGGCCTCGACTGAGCGCCGCCCTACTTGCAGGCGGTGCCCAGCGCCGCCAGCGACAGCGGGTAGAATTGCAGGTTGTAGCCCGAGGTCTTGGCCTGGCTGCAGCGCTTGGTGCTGTAGAGGCCGTAGTCGATGATCATCACCGGCTTCTTCTGGGTGCGGAAGTAGCTGTAGGCGTTGCACTCGGCGTAGTCGTAGCAGCTCTCGTTGAGGGCGAAGTCGAACTTGGTGTAGAGGCTCGGCACCAGGTCGACGGCGTTCTTCAGGCCCACCAGCAGACTGCGCTTGTGCGCCTCGTCGGCCAGCCAGTTGAGGAAATCCAGCTGCTGGGCCCGGGTCAGCTTGAGGCCGTTGGGGTTGCTGAAGCCATCGACGTTGTCCGGGTCCACCCCCTGGCAGCCCTTCTGCACGGCCAGGTCCAGCCGCTTGGCCAGCAGCACGCGGACGTCGGCGCGACGGATGTCCAGCCAGCGCTCGCCCGGCCAGGCGTCCAGCGCCTTGCCCAGGGCGGCCTTGGGATAGAGGGCGGCGTCGGGCCGCCAGTCTTCCCAGGTGCCGGCGCTGAAATAGCAGATCACCGTCTTCCCATTGCCCTTCAGATTGGCGATCACCGCCTTGCTGGTGTCATAGAGATCGATGTCGTAGAGGGTGCGATTGGGCTTTTGCAGCACGCCGTTCAGCTGGACATGCCAGGTGAGCGTCTGTGGCAGCGGCGGCGGCAGGGCGGCCTGGCTGGAAGCCGCGGCGAACATTCCGCAAAGCAGGAGGGAACAGGCTGAAAGGCGCATGAGACTTGACTCGAACGGCTGGTCAAGCCTCCAGTATCGGCTGCCGGGTCTCCTTCCTGAGCACCAGTCGTCGTACCTATCAACGGCTGGTCGGCGCTCGTTCGACCGGCTTTCAGGCCTCCTGCGCGGAGACCCCTGGCCTAGAGCCCTTGCCGTCGGACCAGGCGCCTGCGGGGCGGTGGAAGGAACCCTTGCGCCCTTTGGCGTGGCCGATGAGCGGCAGGGGTGGGGTCTTCGGCCGGCGGCGTTCTCGCCCGCCCGCGGAGGGGTAGGCGAGAAGCGCAGCGGCGGGCGCTAGCGCTGGGCCAGCAGCGCGCGGCCGCGCTGCACGGCGGCGCGGACCTGGGCCGGGGCGGTACCGCCAATGTGGTCGCGGGCGTTGACCGAGCCTTCCAGAGTCAGGACGGCGAAGACGTCCTGCTCGATCTGGTCGCTGAAGCGCCGCAGTTCGTCCAGGCTCATCTCGGCCAGGTCCTTGCCGCTGTCCACGCCGTACTTGACCGCATGGCCGACGATCTCGTGGCAGTCGCGGAAGGGCAGGCCCTTGCGCACCAGGTAGTCGGCGAGGTCGGTGGCGGTGGAGAAGCCGCGGCGGGCCGCCTCGCGCATGATCTCGCGCTTGGGCTTGATGGCCGGGACCATGTCGGCGAAGGCGCGCAGGGAGTCGCGCAGGGTATCGGCGGCGTCGAACAGCGGTTCCTTGTCTTCCTGGTTGTCCTTGTTGTAGGCCAGCGGCTGGCCCTTCATCAGGGTCAGCAGGCCGGTGAGGGCGCCGAACACCCGGCCGGTCTTGCCGCGCACCAGCTCGGGCACGTCGGGGTTCTTCTTCTGCGGCATGATCGAGGAGCCGGTGCAGAAGCGATCGGGCAGGTCGATGAACTGGAACTGGGCGCTGGTCCAGAGCACCAGCTCTTCGGAGAAGCGCGACAGGTGCATCATCGCCAGGGAGGCCGCGGCGCAGAATTCGATGGCGAAGTCGCGATCCGAGACGCCGTCCAGGGAGTTGCCGCCGATGGCCTCGAAGCCCAGCAGCTCGCAGGTGACCTGGCGCTGGATGGGGTAGGTGGTGCCGGCCAGCGCCGCGCTGCCCAGGGGCATGCGATTGACGCGCTTGCGGCAGTCGACCAGGCGCTCGTGGTCGCGGGAGAGCATCTCGAACCAGGCCAGCAGGTGGTGGCCGAAGGTCACGGGTTGCGCGGTCTGCAGGTGGGTGAAGCCGGGCATGATGGTGTCGGCTTCGGTCTCGGCCAGTTGCAGCAGGCCTGCCTGCAGGCGGTCGAGCTCTGCGAGGATGGCGTCGATCTCGTCGCGCAGCCAAAGGCGGATGTCGGTGGCCACCTGGTCATTGCGGCTGCGACCGGTGTGCAGCTTCTTGCCGACCACGCCCAGGCGCTCGGTCAGGCGCGCCTCGATGTTCATGTGCACGTCTTCCAGGTCGACGCGCCACTCGAAGGTGCCGGCCTCGATCTCGCCACGGATCTCGTCCAGTCCGGCGACGATGGCATCGCGCTCGGCTTCGCTGAGCACTCCGGCCTGGGTCAGCATGCGGGCATGGGCCTGGCTGCCGAGGATGTCGTGGCGGTAGAGACGCTTGTCGAAGTCCACCGAGGCGGTGAAGCGGGCGACGAAGGCGTCGACGGGTTCGCTGAAGCGTCCGCCCCAGGACTGGTTGGTTTTTTCGCTGCTCATGGATCGGCCTGCTGCTGGGCTTGTCGGTAAGGAAAGGAGGGGGCCGATGATAGCAGTCCTGAGCGGGTGCCGGCCCGATTCAACGGAGCCGACTTGCCGACGAGTGGTATCTGACCCACACTGCCTCCATGATACTCGAACGCCGCAAAACCCCCCGACCGGTCAAGGTCGACGACTTCTTCGTCCCGGCGCTCTGCGAACCGGAGGCCCTGCTCGTGCTGGTGGTGCTGGCCGAGCTGCTGGTGCTGGTCCTGGTGCTGGCAGAACCCTTCACCCTGCAGTTCAACTGGATCCGCCTGGCGCTGGTGTCGCTGTTCGTGCAGTGGATCGTGCTGCTGTCGGCGGCGCTGCTCTGTCGCCTGCGGCCCTGGCTGGCACGCCATAGACCGGTGGTGGCGGGCGGTTTCTGCTGCGCCATCGTGGTGGCCCTGACCCTGCTCTGCACCCTGGTGGCCGACTGGCTGCAGCTGGCCGGACCGCTGCAGCGGGTCGGCGAGGTGCGGCTGTACATGAGGCACGCGCTGATCGCCCTGATCATGTCCATGCTGCTGCTGCGCTACTTCTGGCTGCAAAGCCAGTGGCGCCGCCAGCAGCAGGCCGAATTGCAGGCGCGCATCGAGTCGCTGCAGGCGCGCATCCGCCCGCATTTCCTGTTCAACAGCCTGAACAGTATCGCCAGCCTGGTCGCCCTGGACGCCGACAAGGCCGAGCGCGCGGTGCTGGACCTGTCGGCGCTGTTCCGCGCCAGCCTCGCCCAGCCCGGCACCAAGGTGCGCTGGGTCGAGGAGCTGGAGCTCTCGCGGCGCTATCTGGAGATCGAACGCCTGCGCCTGGGCGATCGCCTGCAGTTGCAGTGGGACGTGGACGGGGTGCCGGCGGATCTGCCGATTCCCCAGCTGACGCTGCAGCCGCTGCTGGAAAACGCCCTGATCTATGGTGTGGCGCCGCGCATCGAAGGGGGCCTGGTCACCATCTTCGCCACCTACCGGGAGGGGGTGTTCGAGCTGGTCATCAGCAACCCCTATGACCCCGAGGTGGAGCAGCAGCCACGCCCACCCAAGGGCACCCGTCAAGCTTTAAGCAATATCGAGGCGCGATTGACGGCACTTTTCGGACCAGCTGCGAGTCTCAAAATCGAACGCCGCGACCAGCGGCATACAACGTCTCTTCGCTATCCATGCGAGCGACTCATGCGGGAAGCCTGAGCTTATGAATGTCCTGATCGTCGATGACGAACCCTTGGCGCGCGAGCGTCTGGCCCGTCTGGTGGGGCAACTGGACGGTTATACCGCCCTGGAGCCAACAGCCACCAACGGTGAGGAAGCCCTCGCTTTGGTTGAAAACCTCAAGCCCGATATCGTCCTGCTCGACATCCGCATGCCGGGTCTGGACGGTCTGCAGGTGGCCGCGCGTCTCTGCGAGCGCGAGTCGCCGCCCGCGGTGATCTTCGTGACCGCCCACGACGAATACGCGCTCGACGCCTTCCAGGTCAGCGCCGTGGGCTATCTGGTCAAGCCGGTGCGGCAGGAGGACCTGGCCGCTGCCCTGAGCAAGGCCCAGCGACCCAACCGGATGCAGCTGGCCGCCCTGACCAAGCCGCCGGCCAGCGGTGGCCCTGGCCCGCGCAGCCATATCAGCGCCCGGACCCGCAAGGGCATCGAGCTGATCCCCCTGGATGACGTGGTCTATTTCATCGCCGACCACAAGTACGTGACCCTGAGACACTCTGGCGGCGAAGTACTGCTGGATGAACCGCTCAAGGCGCTGGAAGACGAATTCGGTGAGCGCTTCGTGCGCATCCACCGCAATGCGCTGGTCTCCCGCGAGCGCATCGAGCGCCTGCAGCGCACGCCCCTGGGCCACTTCCAGTTGTTCCTCAAGGGCATGAACGGCGACGCCCTGACCGTCAGCCGCCGTCATGTGGCCGGTGTGCGCCGCCTGATGCACAGCATCTGACGTCGCTCGCGGGTTGGCGACCGGCGCGCAGCGGGGGAGGGGCGCCGGTCGACCTGCTATCATGGCCGGCAATCTGACGTGCCGGTAATGTCCATGCTCCGCGAAATCCGTATCGCCACGCGCCAGAGTGCCCTGGCACTCTGGCAAGCCGACTATGTGAAAGCCCGCCTCGAAGCGGCCCACCCGGGCTTGCGGGTGAGTCTGCTGCCCATGACCAGTCGCGGCGACAAGCTGCTCGACGCGCCCCTGGCCAAGATCGGCGGCAAGGGTCTGTTCGTCAAGGAACTGGAAAACGCCCTGCTCGACGGCAGCGCCGACATCGCCGTGCACTCCATGAAGGACGTGCCCATGGAATTCCCCGCAGGTCTCGGGCTGTATGCCATCTGCGAGCGGGAAGACCCGCGCGATGCCTTCGTTTCCAATCGCCATTCCGGTCTTGCCGAATTGCCCCAGGGCAGTGTGGTGGGCACCTCCAGCCTGAGGCGTCAGGCCCAGTTGCTGGCCCTGCGCCCGGATCTCGAGATCCGCTTTCTGCGCGGCAACGTCAATACCCGCCTGGCCAAGCTCGATGCCGATGACTATGACGCCATCATCCTGGCCGCGGCCGGGCTGATCCGCCTGGGCTTCGCCGAGCGCATCCGCGAATACCTGACCGTCGAAGACAGCCTGCCGGCGGGCGGCCAGGGCGCCGTGGGCATCGAATGCCGGACCGACGATGCCGAGGTCCATGCGCTGCTCGAACCCCTGCACCATTTCGACACCGAACGCCGCGTCGCCGCCGAGCGCGCCCTGAATCGGCGTCTCAATGGCGGCTGCCAGGTGCCCATCGCCTGCTATGCGGTACAGGAAGGCGAACTGCTCTGGCTGCGCGGCCTGGTCGGCCAGCCCGATGGCGGGCTGCTGCTGCGTGCCGAGGCCCGCGGCCCGCTGAACGACCCGGCCGGGCTGGGCGTGACCGTGGCCGAAGACCTGCTGGCCCAGGGCGCCCAGGGCATTCTCGATGCCGTCTATGGGGTCTCCGGCGCATCATGAGCGCCTGGCGACTGCTGCTGACCCGGCCGGCGGAGGAGAATCCACCCCTGGCCGCCGCCCTGGACACGGCGGGCATCGCCACGGCCAGCCTGCCGCTGCTGGAATTGCAGCCCCTGGCGGAAACCCCCGAACAGCGCTCACTCTGGCTCGATCTCGATCGCTATGCCGCCGTGCTGGTGGTGAGCAAGCCGGCGGCCCGCATGGGCCTCGCCGCCCTCGATCAGTACTGGCCGCAACCGCCGCTGCAGGCCTGGTTCGCCGTGGGCGCGGCCACCGCCGCCGTGCTCGAAGACTATGGACTGCAGGTGCACCATCCCCAGCGTGAGGACAGCGAAGGCCTGCTGGCCCTGCCGGCCTTGCAGGAAGCCCTAGAGCGCCCGGCGCCCGAGGTGCTGCTGCTGCGCGGAGAGGGCGGCCGCGACCTGCTGGTCGACACCCTCACCGCCCGCGGCGCCCGCGTCGAGGTGCTCGAACTCTATCGCCGCCAGTGCCCGGACTACCCCGCAGGGCAGGTCCTAGAGACCCTGGCAGCGGAACGCCTGAATGCCATCATGGTCAGCAGTGGGCAGGGTTTCGCGCATCTGCAGGCCTGTGCGGGTGCGGATTGGCCCGCGGTGCGCCGTTATCCCCTGCTGGTACCCAGCGCCCGTGTGGCCGAACTGGCTCGTGCCAGCGGCTGCGAGCTCATCATCGAGTGCCAGGGCGCCAGCGCCGGCGCCCTGATCGCCGCGCTTGCCCATCACCATCCGGATTGACCCTACAAGGAATTCCCGTGAGCGAAACTCAAGCCCCCCGCGCCGACGACGTCTCTCCCGATCCTGTCGTGACTCCCGCCTCGCCGCCGCCGGCACCCCCACCGGCAAGCGTGCGCCGCAAGGGCTCGGGCAAGGCGTCCGGTCTGGCGCTGCTGGCCCTGCTGGTGGCCGCCGGTGGCCTGGGTGTCGGCGGCTGGAGCGTCTGGCAACTGCAGCAGGTGCGTCAGGCCGAGCAGAGTCAGGCCGCCCAGGCCGAGGATCTGCGCAGCCAGCTGCGCCAGCTGGAAATGCGCAACCAGGCGTTGAGTGCCGATCTGGGCCGCCTGCCCTCGGCCAACGAGCTGGAAGAGCGCCGCCGTCAGCTTGGTGAGCTGCAGGGCGACCAGCAGCACCTCGCCGAACAATTCAAGGAGGTGGTCGGCCAGAGTCGCCAGGCTTGGCGCCTGACCGAGGCCGAGCACCTGCTGCGCATGGCCACCCTGCGCATGACCGCGCTGCAGGACGTGCCCAGCGCCCAGAATCTGCTGCAGGGTGTCGATGACATCCTCAAGGCCCAGAACGATCCGGCCGCCTTCGCCGCCCGCCAGCAACTGGCCAATGCCCAGCAGACCCTGCGCCAGCTGCCCGACCTGGATCGCACCGGGCAATTCGTCCAGCTGGCATCGCTGCGCAATCAGGTGCAGAGCCTGGAACCCCTGCCGCCACGCTTTTCCACCACCGTGGCCGACCAGCCCGGCGTCGAAAAGGCCGCGGTCCCGCCGAGCAATGCCCTGCAGCAGTGGTGGCAGGATTTCCGCCAGCGCATCTCCAGCTACTTCCGCATCGACTTTTCCGCCGACCAGCCGATTCGTCCGCTGCTGGCCGAGGAATCCCTGGCCCAGGTCCGCCTGGCCATGAGCCTGGCCCTGGAACAGGCGCAGTGGGCCGTGCTCAACGGCAACCAGGAGGTCTACCGGCTCTCCATCGAGCAGGCCGAAGACGTCCTCGCCGCCCACTTCAACAACCAGAATCCCGACAGCCGTGCGGTCAAGCTGCGCCTGCAGGAGCTGGCCGAGCGGCCGGTCACCTTCGAGGCCCCTGACCTGACGCCTGCCCTGACCGCGCTGCAGGCCTACATCGCCCAGCGTCAGCAAATCCAGCCGAACAATGCCGCCGCCGGCGCGGCTCAGGAGAATCGCCCATGAAGCGCCTGTACCTGCTGTTCCTGTTCGCCCTGCTCGTCGGCCTGGGCGTTGCCGTGGTGCTGGCCAAGGAGCCGGGCTACGTGCTGCTGTCCTACAGCAACTTCCGCTACGAATCGAGTCTCTGGGCCTTCCTGGCCCTGCTGGTGGCGGTCTGGCTGGCTCTCTACATTCTCAAGCTGGTGCTGGGCGCCCTCGGCCTGACCGGCAAGGTGCTCAACCCCTGGTCGCGGCACAATCGCCAGCGCCGCCTGGAGCAGGCGCGCCACAAGGGTCAGCTGGAACTGGCCGAAGGCAACTGGAGCGGTGCCCTCAAGCACCTGAAAGGCGCCGCCGAGCACGCCGACCAGCCGCTGTTCGTCCTGCTGGGCGCCGCCCGCGCCGCCAACGAACTGGGCGACCTCGAAGAACGCGACCGCCTGCTGCGCCAGGCCCGCGAGCGCGAGCCCCAGGCCGACCTGGCCATCGGTCTGCAGCAGGCCCGGTTGCAGATCGACCGCGGCCAGTATCTGGAAGCCCGTGACAGCCTGGCGCCGTTGCAGGCCAAGTATCCGAAGAATGGCGAGGTGCTGCTGCAACTGCAGCGCCTGCAGGTGACCCTGCGCGACTGGCCGGCACTGATCGCCCTGCTGCCGCAACTGCGCAAGCAGCAGGTGCTGCGCCCCCAGGAGCAGGACGACCTGGAGCGCAAGGTCTGGATCGCGACCCTCGACGAGGTGCCCGCCCAGGGCGCGGAATCGGCGGTGGATGCCCAGTGGCAGCAGGTGCCCACGGCGCTCAAGGGCGATGCCTCGGTGGTGCTGGCCTATGCCCGTCAGCTGCGCGCCATCGGCCGCGACGACCTGGCCGAAGAGGTGCTGCACATCACCCTGAATCGCCAGTGGGACGAGCGCCTGGTCGAGCTCTATGGCCAGCTGCGTCCGCGCGATGCCAGTCGTCCGCTGCACCACGCCGAAGGCTGGCTCAAGGATCGCCCCCAGGATGCGGTGCTGCTGCTGGCCCTGGGCCGGTTGTGCATGAACAACCAGCTGTGGGGCAAGGCGCGCGAATATCTGGAGCGCAGTCTGGCGCAGCGGCCGTCCGCGGTCACCGCCGGCGAACTGGCCAGGGTGGCCATCCAGCTGGGCGATGTGGACCGCAGCCAGCAGCTCCTGCAGAGCCAGTGGCGCGAGTCCGACACCACTTCGCTGCCGACGCCGCGGGTCTGACGGCGCGGCTCGTCTGCCCGGGTCCTTGAAAGGTGCCCGGGCTTTCTCTACCGTAACGTCCCAATTCCCTGTTGGAGACGGCGCGTCCGTGACTAGTCCCCGCTTCATCTTTCTGTTCATGGCCGCCACCTGTGCGGTGCTCATGGGCGTCGGTCTCTATCTCGAACACGTGGTCGGCCTCGAGCCCTGCCCGCTGTGCGTCATGCAACGGATCTTCTTCATCCTGGTCGGGGTGGTGGCGCTGATCGCCGGCATCCAGGCGCCGGGCAAGCGCGGACGACGCATCTATGGCGTGGTCCTGCTGCTGCTGGCCGCCGCCGGCGCCGCCACCGCGGGCCGCCAGGTCTATCTGCAGACGGTCCCGGCGGAAGAGCTGGCGGCCTGCCTGCCGAGCCTCGACTACATGATGCAGGCGCTGCCCTTCCAGGAAATCATCCGCCTGGTCCTGCACGGCACCGCCGACTGCGCCGAGGTCAACTGGACGCTGTTCGGTCTGAGCATCCCGGAATGGAGCCTGCTGGCCTTCGTGCTGCTCATGGCCCTGAGCCTGGTCAAGATCTTCCGCCGTCGCTGAGCTTTCTCCGAGCAACGGCACTCGCCTGGCGAGGCGATGTCGGTATAGTTCCTGATAACAGCCGGGCGCCTGCGCCCGGACCGTCTCGCCCGTATAGAGAGCTGCCGTCATGCTAGAAACCTGCCGCAATGCCCAGGAACGCTGGGGTGGGGTCCACCAGCTGATCGACCGCTGGCTGATTGCCCGCCGCGAGCTGGTGACCGCTTACGAAACCCTGGACATGGAGCCCCTGCTGGGACCGGTGCGCGAGGTCAGCGAACTGGAGCGGCTCTGCGACATGCTGGTCGACTACATGTCCACCGCGCATTTCGAGATCTACGAGCAACTGGTGGCCGAAGCCCGGGAATTCCAGGACGAGCGCGCCATCGAGTTCGCCGACAGCGTCTATCCGCGCCTGCAGGCCCTGACCGACGCCGCTCTGAACTTCAACGACAGATTCGAGCGCGGGGCCTATCGGGACCCGGGTCTGCTGACCATCGAACTCAAGCTGCTGGGCGAAACCCTGCGCGAGCGCTTCGAACTCGAAGACTGCCTGATCGAGGTGCTGCACACCTCGCACCAGCAACCGCGGCTGGCGTCGGTCTAGCCCCGGTTCCCCCGCGCGGCCTCGGCCAGCAGGTCGAGGTCCGCTGCGGCTGCCTCGCGCGGTGCCAGCGCGTGCAGCCAATCCCCCGGGCCCTGTGCCCCGCGACACGGCCAATGGCCCGCGAGTCGTGCCAGACGCGCGAGCTGTTCACGTTCCGCGGCCAATTCCAGTCCCTTGAGCTGCTCCCGCAGGGCCGCCAGGCTCTCGTCCGCGCTGGACGCGGCCTTCCAGGCCTGGCGCAACTGGCGCAGGGGGCGTACCACCGTATCCTGCCAGTGCTGCGAGGCGCGCTGCAGCCGGGCCAGGCCCTCGGCATCCAGGGCGCAGTTGCGGCGATCCAGCCAGAGCGCCGTCAGCACCAGACAGACGTCGGCGCCGGCCTCTTGCAGACGCAAACAGGCGCCTTCCACGCCGGGCCGGGCGTATACTGCCAACGCGAATTCCCATAGGTCCTCTTGCATGTCCGCCTCCCCGTTCGTGGGTGGTGGAGCTGCTACACTCCGCCGCCATGATCCGACTACAGAACCTTACTCTACAGCGTGGTCCCCAGCGTCTGCTCGAAAGCGCTGAACTGACCCTGCATCCCGGCCAGAAAGCCGGTCTGATCGGTGCCAATGGCGCCGGTAAATCCAGTCTCTTCGCCCTGCTGCGCGGGCAGCTCGGGGCCGATGCCGGCGATTGCCACATCCCGGCGGCCTGGCGCATCGCCCACATGCGCCAGGAGGTGGATACCCTGGAGCGGCTGGCGGTGGACTATGTGCTGGACGGCGACATCGACCTGCGCCGCATCCAGCGCGAACTGGCGGCAGCCGAAGCGGCCCAGGACGGCAACGCCCTTGGCCGGCTGCATGCCGACTTCGAGGCCGCCGACGGCTATACCGCCGATGCCCGGGCCCGCAAGCTGCTCGCCGGTCTGGGCTTTACCGCCGCGCAGATGGAGCGCCAGGTCGGCGACTTCTCCGGTGGCTGGCGGATGCGCCTCAACCTGGCCCAGGCGCTGATGTGCCCCTCGGACCTGCTGCTGCTCGACGAACCCACCAACCACCTGGATCTGGACGCCATCCTCTGGCTGGAAGACTGGCTCAAAGGCTATCCCGGCACCCTGATCCTGATCTCCCACGACCGCGACTTCCTCGATGCCGTGGTCGATCATGTGGTGCACCTGGATCAGCAGAAACTCGTGCTCTATCGCGGCGGCTACTCCAGCTTCGAGCGTACTCGCGCCGAGCGCCTGGCGCAGCAGCAGCAGGCCTACGACAAGCAGCAGGCCCAGCGCGCCCACATGGAGAAGTACATCGCCCGCTTCAAGGCCCAGGCCACCAAGGCCCGTCAGGCACAGAGCCGGATCAAGGCCCTGGAACGCTTGGAAGAGCTGGCGCCGGCCCATGTCGATTCGCCCTTCGAATTCGTCTTCCGCGAGGCGGACAAGCTGTCCAGTCCGTTGCTCGACCTGGCCGAAGGCCGACTCGGCTACGGCGAGACCACCATCCTGCACCCGGTCAAGCTGCAGCTGACGCCAGGCGCCCGCATCGGCCTGCTCGGCCCCAACGGCGCCGGCAAGTCGACCCTGATCAAGACCCTGGCCGCCGAACTCGAACCCCTCGGCGGCCGGCTGCAGCGCGGCGAGAACCTGGCCATTGGCTACTTCGCCCAGCACCAGCTCGATTCGCTGGACGCCAAGGCCAGTCCCCTGCTGCACCTGCAACGCATCGCCCCCGGCGAGCGCGAACAGAGCCTGCGCGACTTCCTCGGCGGCTTCGATTTCCGCGGTCCGCGCTGCGACGAGGCGGTGCTGAATTTCTCTGGTGGCGAGAAGGCGCGCCTGGCCCTGGCGCTGATCGCCTGGCAGAAGCCCAATCTGCTGCTGCTGGACGAACCCACCAACCACCTGGACCTGGACATGCGCCTGGCCCTGACCCTGGCCCTGCAGGAATTCGCCGGGGCGGTGCTGGTGGTCTCCCACGATCGTCATCTGCTCAAGAGCACCACCGACGAATTCCTGCTGGTGGCCGATGGCAAGGTGCAGGCCTTCGACGGCGATCTGGACGACTACAGCCGCTGGCTGGTGGACTTCCGCGCCCGCCAGGAGCCGGGCCTCGCCGCCGGTGAGGGCGCCGCGGTCGACAAGACCGATCGCAAGGCCCAGCGCCAGGCCGCTGCCGCCCTGCGCCAGCAGCTGGCACCGCTGAAGAAGGCCGCCGACAAGCTGGAAGCCGAGCTGGGCAAGCTGCAGGAAAGGCTCGCCGCCCTGGAAGCCCGTCTGGGTGACAGCGGCCTCTATGACGCCGCGCGCAAGGAAGAACTGCGCCAGGCGCTGGCCGACCAGGCCGCGGCCAAGACCCGCGAAGCCGAGCTGGAAGAGCAGTGGCTGGAGGCCCTGGAACGGCTGGAAAGCCTGCAAGCCGAACTCGAGGGGGCCTGATGACCGAGTGGCTGCACACCTGGCTGCCGGGGTGGGGCGACTACCTGCTGGTGGCCGGCCAGGTCGCCCTGGTACTGCTGATCGGCTATGTGCTGCAGCGCATCGTGGCCCGCGCCGTCACCGGCCTGGGCGAACGCTATCCGCTGCCGCCGCAGATCGTACTCGGCCTGCGCGGCACCCTGCGCTGGCTGATCATGGGCAGTGCCATCCTCATGGCCCTGGAGCGCTTCGGGGTGTCCGCAGCGGTGCTCTGGACGGCCATTTCCGGTTTCGTCGCCGTGGCCGCGGTGGCCTTCTTCGCCATCTGGAGCGTGCTCTCCAACCTGTTCTGCGCGGTGCTGATCTTTACCGTCGGCCCCTTCCGCCTGGGCGATCGCATCGAGGTGCTGGACGCCTCGGACAAACCCGGCATCAAGGGCCGGGTGGTGGCGATCAACATGCTCTTCGTGACCCTGCAGGAACTGGACGACAACCAGGAAGGCGCCCTGGTGCAGATTCCCAACACCCAGTTCTTCCAGAAGTCGGTCCGTCGCTGGCGCGATGCCGACGGCTCCTTCGATTTCCATCTCGACAGGTGAACCCATGAGTCTGCAGGTCTGGACCGGTTTCTTCATTGCCTGCTGGATGATCAGTCTCTCGCCCGGAGCCGGGGCGATCGCCTCCATGAGCGCCGGCGTGACCCTGGGCTTCCGCCGCGGCTACTGGACGGCCATCGGTCTGCAGCTGGGACTGGCGCTGCAGATCGCCATCGTTGCCGTGGGCGTCGGCGCCCTACTGGCGACCTCGCAGCTGGCCTTCACCCTGATCAAGTGGTTCGGTGTGGCCTATCTCGCCTACCTGGCGCTCCGCCAGTGGCGCGCGGCGCCCATGGATCTGGGTGAACAGGTGGTCGGCGAGCGTCTGCCACCGCGGATCGGCGCCCTGGTCATGCGCGGTTTCCTGGTCAACGTCAGCAATCCCAAGGCGCTGATCTTCATGCTCGCGGTGCTGCCGCAATTCGTCGATCCCCATGCGCCCCTGACCGCGCAGTACCTGATCATCGGGGCGACCATGGTCAGTGTCGACCTGATCGTGATGGCGGGCTACACCGGGCTGGCTGCCCGGGTGCTGACCCTGCTGCGCACCCCGCGCCAGCAGCGCATCACCAACCGGGTATTCGCCAGCCTGTTCCTCGCGGCGGCCGCGTTGCTGTCCACGGTGCGCCGCGCCGCGGTCTGAAGCCGGGGCTACCAGACCACCGACTGCCCCTGCCAATCCCAGAAACTGCCGGTCTCGGCCGGCGTACGGGCGGCCAGCACCGCCAGCAGGCGCTCTGCCGCGTAGGCGGGCGTGAACAGCTTGTCCGCCGGCACCCGCGCCTGGAAGGGCCGGGACAACGCCGTGTCCGTGGTGCCGGGATGCAGGGCCAGCACGCAGCTCTGGGGATTGAGCCGGGTCAGCTCGATGCTGGCGCAGCGCAGCCCCTGATTCAGCGCCGCCTTGGCCATCCGATAGCCATACCAGCCACCCAGCTGGTTGTCGCCGATGGAGCCGACCCGCGCTGACAGCGCCGCGATCTGACAGGGATGCTGGCCCTTGAGCAGTGGCGTCAGCTGGCGGATCAGCAGCAGCGGCAGCACGGCATTGGCCAGATAGCTTTCCAGCAGCCCGGCCTGATCCACCTGCGCCAGACTCTTCTCGGCGCGCGCCCGTTCGCCCTGCAGCAGCCCCGAGGCGCACAGCAGCAGATCCAGGCGGGGCGTCTCGTCCGCCAGCCGGGCTGCCAGATCGGTAGTGGTCAGCGGATCGACGTCGAGGCGGCGCAGGCGTGGGCCATGCTGCCGCTCCAGCGCGGCCAGGCCGTCATGCGTGTCGGCGTGGCGCGCGCAGGCCCAGACCCGCGCGACGTCATCGCGTGCCAGCAGCTGTTCGCACAGGGCCAGGCCGAGGCCGCCGGTGGCGCCATACACCAGGGCCTGGGCGGGCTGCGCCAGGCGTTGCCAGAAAGTCATGGGGGACTCCAGTCAGGTCGCTATCCCTGTCCGACCGCGCCGCTGCGCTGGGGTGCGCCGGCGTAGCGCGGTATCCTGGGCTTTTGCCGGAGAAATTCCCGTGATCCTGTGGATCGATGCCGATGCCTGTCCACGCGCCGCCAAGGAGCTGGTCTGCAAGTTCGCTCTCAAGCGCAAGCTGGAGGTGGTGCTGGTGGCGGGGCAGCCGCAGATCAAGCCGCCCTTCGCCTGTGTCCGCTTGGTGGTGGTCCCCAGTGGCCCCGACGCCGCCGACGACCACCTGGTCGAGCAGGCTCAGCCGGGTGACCTGGTGATCTGCAGCGACATTCCCCTGGCCGATCGGCTGGTTAAGAAGGGCGTGGCCGCGCTGGATCCGCGTGGTCAGGAATTCGACGAGCGCAACATGGGGCAGCGGCTGGCCATGCGCAATCTGATGACCGATCTGCGCGACCAGGGACAGATGGGCGGGGGCCAGGCCGGCTACGGCGAGCGTGATCGCCAGGCCTTCGCCAACGCCCTGGACCGGCTGATCACCCGCCTCCAGCGCAGCGCCGCCGGCTAGGGCGGCCTGCTAGGCGGGCACGGCGGCGAGGGCGGGTTGCTGCAGCCAGGTACGCAGCTGCGGCAACGGCATGGGCCGGCCGAACAGATAGCCCTGCATGAAGTTGCAGCCGTTGGCCTGCAGGAACTGGCGTTGCTCGCTGGTTTCCACCCCCTCGGCGACCACATTGAGGCCCAGCTTGTGCGCCATGGCGATGATCGCCGCGGCGATGGCCATGTCGTTGCTCTGCTTGGGGATGGTGCGGACGAAGGCGCGATCGACCTTGAGCGAATCCACCGGCAGCCGGCTCAGGTAGGCCAGCGACGAGTAGCCACTGCCGAAATCGTCGATGGATACCCGCACGCCCAGGGTCCGGATCTCGCCGAGCACCTCGACCGCCACGTTGAGGCTGTGCATCAAGGCGTTCTCGGTCACCTCGAGAATCAGCGCCGAGGCCGGCAGATCTTCGGCCTGCAGCGCCCGGGCGATGGACTGGGGCAGGAGGCGATCGCTCAGATTGAGCGCCGAGCAATTCACCGAGACGCGCAGAGCCGCGTGACCTTCGCGGTGCAGCTGGGCGAGGTCCGCGCAGGCCTGGCGCATGACCCAGCCATCCAGGTCGGCGATCAACCCGGTTTCCTCGGCGACGCGGACGAAGCGCTCGGGACTCAGCGGACCCAGGACCGGATGCTGCCAGCGGACCAGGGCTTCCAGGGCCACCGGCGCACCGGCGGGGTCGACGATGGGTTGGTAGGCCACGTGCAGGCCGCCCTGGGCTAGAGCCTGGCGCAGGTCCATCTCCAGGCTCAGCAGGTCGTCGGCGTCGCGCTGGAGTTCGGTGGTGAATCTCTGGCTGCGATTGCGCCCGCTGCGCTTGCAATGGCCGACCGCGAGGCCAGCGCTGCGCAGCAGCTGGCCGGCGTTGGCGCCGTCCTGGGGATAGTGGGCGATGCCCAGGCTGAAGGTCATGGCAATGCGCTGCCCGGCCAGCTCGAAGGGCGGTCGCAACTGCTCCAGCAGGCGCATGGCCAGGGGCTGGCTGTCGCCGCGCTGGCCGAGCGGCAGCAGCAGGCTGAACTCGTCGCCGGCATAGCGGGCCAGCGGCAGGTCGTCATCGAGCACCGCGCGGATCCGCTGCGCCATCTGGATCAGCAGTTCATCGCCAAGGGCATGGCCGAGGCTGTCGTTGATGCGCTTGAAGTGATCGATGTCCAGCATCAGCAGGGCGAACTGCTCACCGGTGCGCGCCTGGCCGATGGCCCGATCGACGGTCTGGATGAAGCTGCCGCCATTGAGCAGGTGGGTGAGGGGATCGTGCAGGGTGATCTGGTCGAGGGTGGTCGAGACCCGCTCCAGCCGCAGGCGCTGGGCATTGAAGCGTTCGCCGGCCCAGGCGGCGAGCAGGCCGACCATGATGATGAACAGGGTGCCGAGGGCGATGCCCATGCCCAGTTCCAGGTGCTGATTGGCTTCCGCCAGGCCGCCGGGTTCGAAACCGATAGGCACGGCGAGGGTGAGGGCGGCCATGCCGGTGAAGTGCATGGAGACGATGGCGAAACCCAGGACCAGACTGCCCAGCAGGCGCAGCCAGAAGGTCCTGAGGCCGGTCCTGCCGCGCAGGCGGAAGGCCAGCAGCAGCGCGCCCAGGGAGGCGAGGCTGGCGACCACCACCGAAACCACCACCAGCAGGGGATCATAGAGCTGCACGGCCACCGACTGCATGGCCAGCATGCCGGTGTAGTGCATGGTCGCGATGCCCAGGCCGGCGGCGAGGGCGGCGAGCCCGTATTGCGGTGCGGTCAGGGACTCGCGCCCGATCAGGTGCATGACCGTATAGGACACGGCGATGGCGATCAGCAGCGAGGCCAGGGTCTGCAGGGGCGCATAGTGCACATGGATGCCGATCTTGAACGACAGCATGGCGAGGAAGTGCATCGACCAGATGCCCCCGCCCAGGGCGACGGCACCGATCAGCTTGGCCAGCTCGCTGCCGCGGCGGGAGCGACTGTTGGTCACCCAGTCGGCCATGGCCAGGGCGGTGTAGCCGGCGGCGCTGGCGATCAGGTACGACAGGACCACGAGCAGACTTTCGTACTCGTTGGCAGCCAGGATCTGATGGCCGGGAGGCAGCAGGGTGGAGAAGTTCAGCATGCTCAATCGCCAGCGTGCACACGAGGTTTTTGGAGGGGTTGCTGCTCAGGGCATCGGCAGCAGCAGCCGGGCCTTTAATCCATTCGATGGACGTAGCGGGTGAGGAGCTGCCCGGCCGTCAGGCTTTGGGCGTGCGGCTGCGACGCCACAGCCAGAGCAACAGACCGATCACCACGAGGCCGCCCAGCACCATCAATTCATACCGCTTGAGATTGCCCAGCACCCCTTCGAGGACGGCGCCGAAGTGATAGGCGGCATAACCCAGCACCGTGGCCCAGACGATGGCACCGATGCCGTTGAGGATCAGATAGCGCGCCGGCGGATAGCCCGACAGGCCGATCGCCACCGGCATCACCGTGCGCAGGCCGTAGACGAAGCGAAAGCTCAGTACCCAGAGGTCCGGATGGCGCCGGATGTGCGCCAGCGCCTTTTCGCCGGCGGCTTCCCACTTGGGTTTGCGCGCCAGCAGCTTGCGCCCGTGGCGCCGGCCGAGGAAGTACCAGAGCTGATCGCCGGCGTAGCTGCCGCAGAAGGCGACCAGGATGACGGTCTGGATGTTCATGTAGTCGCGGAAGGCCAGGAAGCCGGCCAATACCAGAATGGTTTCGCCCTCGAAAAAGGTGCCGAGAAAAAGGGCGAAATAGCCGAAATCATGGAGGAATTGTTGGAGCATTCGGCGCTACACGAGATGAATAAAGATGGCGCAGCCTACCCCGGTTGGCGTCTGGAAAGAAAGTGTGACGGACTTCCGTCCGCCGGGCGCCAGACGGTCAGGCAGGGATTTCGCTGCGACCCTGTGTCACGCCGGGTCCAGCCGGCGTCTGCCTTGGATAGGACCTATAGGCACTCCATATTGTCATCTGCTGTTACCAATCGGTCATGATTGTGGCCTATAACCCATCACACTGACCCGTGATCCGGGTCTGGGAGTCGATCGTGAGTTTTACCCCCATCAACCGTAGCTACCCTGCCACTCGCATGCGCCGTCAGCGCCGCGACGAGTTTTCCCGTCGCCTGATGCGCGAGCATGTGCTGACGGTGGATGACCTGATCCTGCCGGTATTCGTGCTCGATGGCGAAGGCCGCCGCGAGGCGATCCCCTCGATGCCCGGCGTCGAGCGGCTGTCCATCGACCTGCTGCTGGAAGAGGCCGCCGAGCTGGTGGCGCTGGGAATTCCCGCGGTCGCCCTGTTCCCGGTCACCCCCACCGAGCGCAAGTCGCTGGACGGCGCCGAGGCCTACAACCCGGACGGGATCGCCCAGCGCGCCACCCGCGCCCTGCGCGAGCATTTCCCCGAGCTGGGGGTGATCACCGACGTGGCCCTGGATCCCTTCACCACCCACGGCCAGGACGGCATCCTCGACGAGCGCGGCTACGTGCTCAACGACGTCTCGGTCGAGGTGCTGGTCAAGCAGGCGCTGTCCCATGCCGCTGCCGGGGCCCAGGTGATCGCCCCCTCGGACATGATGGACGGTCGCATCGGCGCCATCCGCGCGGCCCTGGAAGACGCCGGTTATCACAACGTGCAGATCATGGCCTACTCGGCCAAGTACGCCAGCGCCTACTATGGGCCGTTCCGCGACGCCGTCGGCTCGGCCGCCAATCTGGGCAAGGGCAACAAGGCCACCTACCAGATGGATCCGGGCAACAGCGACGAGGCGCTGCACGAGATCGCCGGCGACCTGGCCGAGGGCGCCGACTCGGTGATGGTCAAGCCGGGCATGCCCTACCTGGACATCGTCCGCCGGGTCCGCGAGGAATTCCGCGTGCCGACCTTCGTGTACCAGGTGAGCGGCGAGTACGCCATGCACATGGCCGCGATCCAGAACGGCTGGCTGTCCGACGCCGTCATCCTCGAATCGCTCTTGGCCTTCAAGCGCGCCGGGGCCAACGGCATCCTCACCTATTTCGCCAAACGCGCCGCCCAACAACTTCGCCAGGGGCCTTCGCGTTCCTAAGGAGCTTCAATGAGTAGCCAGGGTTTCGTCGAAACCGATCTGCAACAGCCCGTCACCGCCGAGTCCCTGGAGACCGCGGAAGAGACATTGGCGCTGGACGCCGAAGTACCGGCACCCGCCGCCGAGGCGCCGGCCGCGCCCAGCGTGCCGGCGGCCAACGTGGACGACAGCAGCCTCTACATCCATCGCGAGCTGTCGCAGCTGCAGTTCAACATCCGGGTGCTGGAACAGGCCCTCGACGAATCCTATCCGCTGCTCGAGCGGCTCAAGTACCTGCTGATCTTTTCCAGCAACCTGGACGAATTCTTCGAGATCCGCGTGGCGGGTCTGAAGAAGCAGATCACCTTCGCCCGCGAGCAGGCCGGCGCCGACGGCCTGCTGCCGCACCAGGCGCTGGCGCGCATTAGCGACATCGTCCACGGCCAGGTGGAGCGGCAGTACGCCATCCTCAACGACGTGCTCCTGCCGGCCCTGGCCGAGCAGCAGATCCGCTTCATCCGCCGGCGTTACTGGGACGTCAAGATCAAGGCCTGGGTGCGCAAGTTCTTCCGCGACGAGATCGCGCCCATCATCACCCCCATCGGCCTGGATCCGACCCACCCCTTTCCGCTGCTGGTGAACAAGAGCCTCAACTTCATCGTCGAGCTGGAGGGCATGGACGCCTTCGGCCGCGACTCGGGTCTGGCCATCATCCCGGCGCCGCGCCTGCTGCCGCGGATCATCCGGG
Organism: Pseudomonas oryzihabitans NBRC 102199; assembly: GCF_000730625.1. GTDB lineage: Bacteria > Pseudomonadota > Gammaproteobacteria > Pseudomonadales > Pseudomonadaceae > Chryseomonas > Chryseomonas oryzihabitans. The sequence goes on from NZ_BBIT01000005.1 coordinate 643,329, forward strand.
TGCCGGAGGAGGTCGCCGGACCCGGCGACAACTATGTCTTCCTGTCCTCGATGATCCACGCCCATGCCGATGACCTCTTCCCCGGCATGAAGGTCAAGGGCTGCTTCCAGTTCCGCCTGACCCGTAACGCCGATCTCTCGGTGGACACCGAGGACGTCGAAGACCTGGCCCGCGCCCTGCGCGGCGAGCTGTTCTCGCGGCGCTACGGCGATGCGGTGCGGCTCGAGGTGGTGGACATCTGCCCGAAACACCTCACCGACTACCTGCTCAAGCAATTCGGTCTGGGCGACAGCGAGCTGTACAAGGTCAATGGTCCGGTCAACCTGACCCGGCTGTTCTCCATCACCGGGCTGGATAGCCACCCGGAGCTGCAGAACGCGCCCTTCACCCCGACCATTCCCAAGCTGCTGCAGAAGAAGGACAACCTCTTCAACGTGCTGGGCAAGCTCGATGTGCTGCTGCTGCACCCCTTCGAGTCCTTTACCCCGGTGATCGACCTGATGCGCCAGGCCGCCAAGGACCCCAACGTCCTGGCGATTAAGCAGACGCTCTACCGCAGCGGCGCGAACTCGGAGATCGTCGACGCCCTGGTGGATGCGGCGCGCAGCGGCAAGGAGGTGACCGCGGTCATCGAATTGCGCGCGCGCTTCGACGAGGAATCCAACCTGCAGCTGGCCAGCCGCCTGCAGCAGGCCGGCGCCGTGGTCATCTATGGCGTGGTGGGCTTCAAGACCCACGCCAAGATGATGCTGATCCTGCGTCGCGAGAATGGCGAGCTGCGCCGCTATGCCCACCTGGGCACCGGCAACTACCACGCCGGCAACGCCAAGCTGTACACCGACTACAGCCTGCTGACCGCCGACGTGGCCCTGACCGAGGACGTGCACAAGCTGTTCAACCAGCTGATCGGCATGGGCAAGACCCTGCGCATGAAGAAGCTGCTGCACGCGCCCTTCACCCTGAAGAAGAACCTGCTGGAGATGATCAACCGCGAAGCGGTGGCGGCCAGCGAAGGGCGGCCGGCGCAGATCATGGCCAAGGTCAACGGCCTCACCGATCCCAAGGTCATCCGCGCCCTCTACAAGGCCAGCCAGGCCGGGGTGAAGATCGACCTGGTGGTGCGCGGCATGTGCTGCCTGCGGCCAGGCGTACCAGGCGTGTCCCACAACATCCAGGTGCGCTCCATCATCGGTCGCTTCCTGGAGCACAGCCGCATTTACTACTTCCTCAACGGTGGTGACGAGAAGCTCTATCTCTCCAGCGCCGACTGGATGGAGCGCAACCTCGACATGCGCGTCGAGACCTGCTTCCCGGTGGAAGGCAAGAAGCTCATCAGCCGGGTCAAGAAGGAGCTGGAAGGCTACCTCACCGACAACACCCAGGCCTGGGTGCTGCAGGAAGACGGCAGCTACATCCGCCAATCGCCCACCGGCAACCAGAATGCCCGCAGCGTGCAGGCGACGCTCTTGGAGCGGTTGGCCAGTCCGGTGGTGAATACCCGCTGAGGGGCGGCGGGCCTGCGCCTTTCGCGGCGTAGGTCTGGCCTCCGTAGGGAAGGATCCTAGGTTGGGCTGAGCGCCAGCGAAGCCCAACGTTGCGGGGCTTCAACTGTGCACGTTGTGCGTATGGGTGCCCTAGCTGATTATCGTGTTTTGCTGATGGCCCTTGTTTCGCCTGGCCGGCGACTCACTTTTCTTTGCTTGCGGATCGCCGCCCGGCGCAAAGAAAGTAAGCAAAAGAAAGCACACCCCACGTTTCGGCCCTCCGCTGCGCTCCGGGTGATTCGCTTCGCTCACCCTTCGGGCCAGCCTACGGCTGTTACTCCGCTTCGCTACGTTTCCCTCGCTCCGGCGCCGTGGCAGGGGCACGGCACGAAGGGGCTTCCTGCCCCTCGCGCCTTGCTCGGCGTCCTGCCTCGCAACCCCAGCCACGACACCGGAACTCGGCCTCACTGACGGGGACGGGGCGCAAGCCTGATGCCTGGGTGTTCACAGGTTTGTAGCGTGGAAAACCGCGCAGCGTTTTCCACTGACGCGTAACACCGATCCCTGTGGACAAGGCTTTGCCGTTGTCCACGCTACGGGTTATTCAACTAACACTTTCAGGCTGGCGAATCGCCCCGTTCAGGAGGGCGAACGCCGGTGTCTTGTAGGCCGACCCCGGAACGGCGCTGGCGTGAGCGTACCTGGAGCGAGGCGGAAGGCCGGATGTCCGGGGCAAGCGTTTTTGCTTACTTTTTTCCGGGACGCGTAGTCGCGTTTGAAAAAAGTGAGTCGCCGGGTGGGCGAAACAAGAAACATCAGCAAAGCTCGATGAGCAGCTAGGGCACTCACAAAACCTAAGGTGCAGAGTTGCACACGCAACAGTTGGGCTTCGCTAGCGCTCAACCCAACCTACGAAAAATCCCCTCAGCGTACGCTCAACTTGTATCCCACCCGCTCCAACCACTGGGCTTCCAGTTCGAAGTCGGCCTGGGTCAGGGGGTTTTCCGCCAGCCAGCCATCGGGGAATTGCACATCGAGGCTACGCTCGCCAGCGCTGAGCTGCACATCCGGAATACTCTTGTGGCGGATGTGGTGGAAAAGGATGGCGAAGCGCAGCAGCAAGGTCAGGCGCAGCAGCGGCTCGCCTTCCGGGCCCAGCTCCTGCAGGCGCTCCAGCGGAATGTTGCGGCGATGACCACGCACCAATAGTGCCAGGGCCTGCTGATCGCGGCGGGAGAAGCCGGGCAGGTCCGAGTGCTCGATCAGGTAAGCACCGTGCTTGTGGTACTGGTAGTGGGCGATGTCCAGGCCCACGCCGTGCAGGCGCGCGGCCCAGCGCAGCAGTTCGGCATGGTTCTCGTCGGTCAGGGCCCAGGCCTCGGCGACCTGTGCCAGGGACTTCAGGGCGCGCTTTTCCACCCGCTCGGCATGGCGCTGGTCGACGTGGTAGCGCTCGGCCAGGGCGTTGAGGGTGCGCTCGCGGACGTCTTCGTGGCTGTGCCGGCCGATCATGTCGTAGAGCACCCCTTCGCGCAGGGCGCCTTCGGAGAGATGCATCTCCTGCAGTTCCAGTGCCTTGAACAGGGCTTCGAGGATGGCCAGGCCGCCTGGCAGGATGGCGCGTCGATCCGGCTTCACGCCGTCGATGTTGAGCAGGTTGATGTCACCCTGCTTGAGCAGCTTGCGCTTGAGCCATTCGATGCCGTCCGGGGTGATCTCGCCATTGCCGCGGCCGGCGGCCTGGATCGCTAGGGCCACCGCACGGATGGTGCCGGAGGCGCCGAGGGCCTGGTGCCAGCCCATCTCCCGCAGCCCCTGGTCGATGTTCATCAGTTCCAGGCGGGCGGCGGTATAGGCGCGGGCGTACTGGGCGGCGGTGATCTTGCCGTCGGCGAAGAATCTCTTGGTGAAGCTGACGCAGCCCATCTGCAGACTCTCGCGCTGCAGGGTCTCGAAGCGCTGACCGATGATGAATTCGGTACTGCCGCCGCCGATGTCGGTCACCAGGCGGCGTCCGGGCACATCGGGCATGGAGTGGGACACGCCCAGGTAGATGAGACGGGCCTCTTCGCGACCGGAGATGACCTCGACCGCATGGCCGAGCACGGCTTCGGCGCGCTGGATGAATTCGGCGCGGTTGCGCGCCTCGCGCAGGGCGTTGGTGCCCACCACCCGCACGGCGCCGCGCGGCATGCCGGCGATCAGCTGGGCGAAGCGGCGCAGGCAGTCCAGGCCCCGCTGGATGGCCTCTTCGCTGAGCAGGCGCGACTCGTCCAGACCGGCGGCCAGCTGGATCTTTTCGCCCAACCGCTCAAGGATGCGGATTTCCCCGTGGGAATGGCGCGCCCGGACGATGTGAAAGCTGTTCGAGCCCAGGTCGATCGCGGCAATCAGTTCGTGGGGTTCGGCTGGCGAAGGCTGCATCTGGAGGCTCTCGGCGATAAACCGCGCCATCGTGCCAGCTAGCCGGTGGCGGCTTCAAGCGCACAGCGGTTACGGTTGCGCAAAGTGGCAGAAAAAATAGGGTTTTTCCGCCTCAGGAGGCCACCTGACCGATGAACTGGGCCAGTTCCGGCGTCTGCGGATGGGCGAACAGCTCCTGGGGATGACCGCTTTCGTGCACCTTGCCCTGGTGCATGAACACCAGCTTGTCGCCGACCTCGCGGGCGAATCTCATCTCGTGGGTGACCATGATCAGCGTCATGCCCTCGCGGGCCAGTTGCTTGACCACCATCAGCACCTCGTTGACCAGTTCCGGGTCCAGCGCCGAGGTGATCTCGTCGCAGAGCAGCACCTTGGGCGACATGGCCAGGGCGCGGGCGATCGCCACCCGCTGCTGCTGGCCGCCGGAGAGGCGATCTGGATAGCTGTCGAATTTCTCCGCCAGGCCGACCCGTTCGAGCATCTGCCGCGCCAGGGCGCGGGCTTCGTCCTTGCTGGTCTTCTTGACCACCTGGGGCGCCAGCATCACGTTCTCGCCCACGGTCAGGTGCGGGAAGAGGTTGAATTGCTGGAAAACCATGCCGACCTTCTGCCGCAGCGACCTCAGATTGACCCGGGCGGCGTCCAGGTATTCGCCATCCACCTCGATGACGCCGTCGTTGATGGATTCCAGGCCATTCAGGGTGCGCAGCAGGGTGCTCTTGCCCGAGCCGCTCTTGCCGATGATGGCCACCACCTGGCCTTCCTCGACGGTCAGGTCGATACCCTTGAGCACATGGTGGTTGCCATAGTGTTTGTGCAGGGCGGTCACTCTAAGCAGCGGCATGCAGTCTCCTTTCCAGCCAGCGGGCGGCCAGCGACAGCGGATAACAGAGGATGAAATAGCCCAGGGCCGCGAGGCCGTAGACGGTGAAGGGCTGGAAGGTCGCATTGGCGAGCATGCCGCCGATCTTGGTCAGTTCGGTGAAGCCGATGATGGAGGTCACCGCGGTGCCCTTGACCACCTGCACCGAGAAGCCCACGGTGGGCGCCACGGCGATGCGCAGGGCCTGGGGCAGGATCACGTGGCGCAACTGCTCGAAGCGGGTCAGCGCCAGGCTTTCCGAGGCTTCCCACTGGCCGTGGGGAATGGCGTCGACGCAGCCCCGCCAGATCTCGGCGAGATAGGCGCTGGTGAACAGCGTCAGGGCCAGGCCGGCGGCCAGCCAGGCGGGGACTTCCAGGCCCAGCAGCGACAGGCCGAAGAAGGTCAGGAACAGCTGCATCAGCAGCGGGGTGCCCTGGAACAGCTCGATGTAGCCGCGCGCCAGCAGGCTGAGCGGCCGGAGCGTCGAGTTGCGCGCCAGCAGCACCAGCACGCTGGCCAGGCCGCCGAAGAGGAAGGCCGCCAGCGACAGCAGCAGCGTCAGGCCGAGACCGCTGGCCAGGCTGCGCAGGATGTCGGCGAGAGTGAAGTCCATCAGCGCCTCCTGACGATGAAAAAGACGCCCAGCCAGTGCAGCGCCTGGCGCACGCCGATGGCCATGAGCAGATAGATGAGGGTGGTCAGCAGATAGGTTTCGAAGGCGCGGAAATTGCGCGACTGGATGAAGTTGGCGGCAAAGGTCAGCTCTTCGGTGGAGATCTGCGAGCAGACCGCCGAGCCCAGCATCACGATCACCACCTGGCTCGACAGCGCCGGCCAGACCTTGGCCAGCGCCGGGCGCAGGATCACGTAGCGCAGGGTTTCGAAGCGGGTCATGGCCAGGGCCGCCGCCGCTTCCAGCTGGCCGCGCGGGATCGCCTGGATGCCGGCGCGGATGATCTCGGTGGAGTAGGCGCCGAGGTTGATGACCATGGCCAGCACCGCCGCCTGGCCGGCTTCGATCCGCACCCCGATGGAGGGTAGGCCGAAGAAGATGAAGAACAGCTGGATCAGGAAGGGCGTGTTGCGGATCAGTTCGACATAGACCCCGAAGGCCTGGGCGAAGGGTTTCAGGCGCCAGGCGCGGCAGGTGGCGCCGACGATGCCGATGAGGATGCCGAAGAAGCCACCGATCACCGTCAGCTCAAGGGTGTAGAGCGCCCCCTGGAGCAGCAGGTCGCTCTGCGCGAGCACGGGCTGGAAGTCGAACTGATACGCCATGGCGCGTCGATCCTCAGAGAGTGGCCGGCAGGGGATCGCCCAGCCATTTTTCGGAGTTCTTGCTCAGGGTGCCGTCGGCGCGGGCCGCGTCGAGAATGGCGTCGACCTTGGCCTTGAGCGCCGGCTCGTTCTTGTTGATGCCCACGTACACCGGCGAATCCTTGAGCTTGACCTTGAGCACTGGCTCCTTGGCCGGATTGCGCGCACCGATCACCTTCATCACCACGCTGCCGCTGGCGATCAGCTCGGACTGCCCGGCCAGGTAGGCGGCGATGGTGGAGTTGTTGTCTTCGAAGCGCTTGATCACGCTGTCCTTCGGCGCCACGTCGGTGAGCGCCAGGTCTTCGATGGAGCCGCGGGTGACCGAGATCACCTTGCCGGCCAGCTGCTCGGGCGTGCTGATGGCGGCATCCTTGGGACCGAAGACGCCGAGGTAGAAGGGCGCATAGGGCTTGCTGAAGTCGATGACCTTTTCGCGGTCGGGATTCTTGCCCAGGCTGGAGATGACCAGGTCGACCTTGCCGGTGGTCAGGAAGGGAATGCGGTTGGTGCTGTTGACCGGGGTGACTTCCAGTTTCACGTTCAGCTTGTCCGCCATCAGTTGCGCGGTGTCGATGTCCAGGCCGCGCGGCTTGAGATCCGGGCCGATCGAGCCGAAGGGCGGGAAGTCCTGCGGCACGGCGACCTTGAGCACGCCGCGCTGCTGGATGTCGGCCAGCTGATCGGCTTGGGCGGAGGTGTGCAGGGCGGTCAGGCCCAGGGCGAGCAGGGAGAGGGCGGTCCAGCGCTTGAGCATGACGAGACTCCGAAAGCAGGAAGGGATGGCTCTGCCCAGTGCATTTCATGTGCCAGTCGCCTGCCAGACGGGCGCAAGGGCCGTCTGTCCTGAGGATTGGTCTTACTGGTCTGAACAGTTGTCCCGCTCAGTGCCCTGAACTTTCGCTTGCCGTGAGCCGCTTTGGTGCGCGGCTATGGCGGCGTGCTCTGCCTTGGGGCTGCACTTGAAGTCGCTGTAAATTGGGCATAAAAGGCAAGCTTCCGGACTGACTGGCCTGACCACGCCATGCCCCTCGCTGCCACCCGTGCCGTACCCCAATATGCCGTCGACGCCATTCGCCGGCTGATCGAGACCGAAGGCTATGCCCCCGGCGCGGCCCTGCCCGCGCAGCGCGAGCTGGCCGAGCGGCTGGGGGTGAGTCGCGCCTCCCTGCGCGAGGCGCTGTCCACCCTCAGTGCCCTGGGCCTGGTCAGCGTCCAGCCCGGGCGCGGGGTCTATGTGCAGGAAGCGACGGGCGCGCCGGACGGACACTGGCCCTTCGCCGGCGAGGTCGCCGCCGCCCATGTGTTCCAGCTGAGATTCGCCCTGGAGGGCTTCGCGGCTGGCCTCGCCGCCGTCACCCTGGGCGCCGCCGACCTGGATCGCCTGGAGGTCAATCTGGCCGCCCTGCACCGGGCGCTGCGGGCCAACGAGCTGGAAGAGGCGGCCGTGCTGGACTTCGATTTCCATCGCCAACTGCTGCTGGCCGCGGACAATCCGGCCATGCTGGCGGTGATCACCAGCAGCCCCGAGCGTTTCCACGAAAGCCAGAAGCTACCCTTCGTGCGCCCCGAGCGGGCCCTGGAAACCTGGCAGGAACACCGGCGGATCCTCAGGGCGCTGAGCCGCCGCTCGCCCGCGGCCGCGCAAAAGGCCATGCGCGAACATATCCGCAATGCGGCGCTGCGCAGTGGAACCCCTTTCCCGGTACCTGCGGTCTAACATCAATGCCGGTCATAGCCACCATCAATGTTCGAATGCTTTCGAAGTGACGGCAGCAGGGCTATCATGGGCGTACTTCAAGTCGCACCCGAATTCGGAGAGAGTCAATGAGCGAATACATCACCAACGTCAGCGACGCCAGCTTCGAGCAGGACGTGCTGAAGTCCGACAGCCCCGTGCTGGTCGACTACTGGGCCGAATGGTGCGGTCCCTGCAAGATGATTGCCCCGGTTCTGGACGAGATCGCCAAGGACTACCAAGGCAAGCTCAAGGTCTGCAAACTGAACATCGACGAAAACCAGGATACCCCGCCGAAGTACGGCGTGCGTGGCATCCCGACCCTGATGCTGTTCAAGAACGGCGCGGTCGAGGCCACCAAGGTCGGCGCCCTGTCCAAGTCGCAACTGGCCGCCTTCCTCGACGCCAACGTCTGAGTCAGCCAGTCGAAAGCCCCGCCATGCGGGGCTTTTTTATGCCTGGACGGCTGGACGAGCACAGGTGCAGGTGCTAGATTCCAGCCACGACCCCATCAGCGGGCCGTCTTCTCATCTGCTGTAGCCGTCAGTTCTCCTCTTCAGAACGCATCCCGCGAAGCTAATCTCGCATCCGGCCGCTCAGCTCGAATCCCTCCTTCGCCTCTTCTCACGTCAACATACGTCTATGAATCTGACCGAACTCAAGCAAAAGCCCATCACGGAACTGTTGGAAATGGCGGATGCCGCGGGCTTGGAAAACATGGCCCGGTCCCGCAAGCAGGACATCATCTTTGCGCTGCTCAAGAAGCACGCCAAGGGTGGCGACGAGATTTCCGGGGATGGCGTGCTGGAGATCCTGCAGGACGGCTTCGGCTTCCTGCGTAGCGCCGACTCCTCCTACCTGGCCGGTCCCGACGACATCTATGTCTCTCCCAGCCAGATCCGCCGCTTCAACCTGCGCACCGGCGACACCATCATCGGCAAGATTCGTCCGCCGAAAGAGGGCGAGCGCTACTTCGCGCTGCTCAAGGTCGACACCATCAACTTCGACCGTCCGGAAAACGCCAAGAACAAGGTGCTGTTCGAGAACCTCACGCCCCTGTTCCCCAACAAGCGCCTGACCATGGAAGCCGGCAACGGCTCCACCGAAGACCTCACCGGTCGGGTCATCGACCTCTGCGCCCCCATCGGCAAGGGTCAGCGCGGTCTGATCGTCGCGCCGCCCAAGGCCGGCAAGACCATCATGCTGCAGAACATCGCGGCCAACATCACCCGCAACAATCCCGAGTGCTACCTCATCGTGCTGCTCATCGACGAGCGTCCCGAGGAAGTGACCGAGATGCAGCGCACCGTGCGCGGCGAAGTGGTGGCCTCCACCTTCGACGAGCCGCCGACCCGCCACGTGCAGGTCGCCGACATGGTGATCGAGAAGGCCAAGCGCCTGGTCGAGCACAAGAAGGACGTCGTCATCCTGCTGGACTCCATCACCCGTCTGGCGCGTGCCTACAACACCGTGATCCCCAGTTCCGGCAAGGTGCTCACCGGTGGTGTCGATGCCCACGCCCTGGAGAAGCCCAAGCGCTTCTTCGGTGCCGCCCGTAACATCGAGGAAGGCGGCAGCCTGACCATCATCGCCACCGCGCTGGTGGAAACCGGCTCGAAGATGGACGAGGTGATCTACGAGGAATTCAAGGGCACCGGCAACATGGAGCTGCCCCTGGAGCGGCGCATCGCCGAGAAGCGCGTCTTCCCGGCCATCAACATCAACAAGTCCGGCACCCGCCGCGAAGAGCTGCTCACCGACGAGGAAGAGCTGTCCCGCATGTGGATCCTGCGCAAGATCCTGCATCCGATGGACGAGATCGCCGGCATCGAATTCCTCCTCGACAAGTTGCGTCAGACCAAGACCAACAACGAGTTCTTCGATTCGATGAAGCGCAGCAAGTAAGGCGCAGTCGCATGCAAAGGCCGGGAAATCCCGGCCTTTGGCGTTTCTGGGCCAGTGCTTTCTCGATGCGCGACTCAGGCGGTAGACTGCCAGACTTTCCCCAGCGCCAAGAGGCCGCATGCAATACCGAGATCTGCGTGACTTCATCCGCAGCCTGGAGCAGCGTGGTGAACTGAAGCGCGTGACCGCCCCGGTCTCGCCGATCCTCGAGATGACCGAAATCTGCGACCGGACCCTGCGCAAGCAAGGCCCGGCGCTGCTGTTCGAGAATCCCGTGGGCTTCTCCATGCCCGTGCTGGGCAACCTGTTCGGCACGCCCCAGCGCGTAGCCCTGGGCATGGGTGCCGAGGACGTCGGCGCCCTGCGCGAGATCGGCAAGCTGCTGGCCTTCCTCAAGGAGCCCGAGCCGCCCAAGGGCCTCAAGGACGCCTGGTCGAAGCTGCCGATCTACAAGAAGGTCATCAGCATGGCGCCCAAGGTGCTCAAGGACGCCCCCTGCCAGGAGGTGATCGAGGAGGGCGAGGCGGTCGATCTGGGCAAATTGCCGATCCAGCACTGCTGGCCGGGCGACGTGGCGCCGCTGATCACCTGGGGCCTGACGGTCACCCGCGGCCCCAACAAGGAGCGTCAGAACCTCGGCATCTATCGCCAGCAGGTCATCGGCCGCAACAAGCTGATCATGCGCTGGCTGAGCCATCGGGGCGGCGCCCTGGACTTCCGCGAGTGGTGCCAGAAGCATCCCAGTCAGCCCTATCCGGTGGCCGTGGCCCTGGGCGCCGATCCGGCCACCATCCTCGGCGCGGTCACGCCGGTGCCCGATACCCTGTCCGAATACGCCTTCGCCGGCCTCTTGCGCGGCAGTCGCAGCGAACTGGTCAAGTGCGTGGGCAACGACCTGCAGGTGCCGGCCAGCGCCGAGATCGTGCTGGAAGGCGTCATCCATCCGGGCGAGACCGCGCCGGAAGGGCCCTATGGCGATCACACCGGCTACTACAACGAGGTCGATACCTTCCCGGTCTTTACCGTGGAGCGCATCACCCGGCGTCGCGATCCCATCTATCACAGCACCTACACCGGGCGGCCGCCGGACGAGCCGGCCATCCTGGGCGTGGCGCTCAACGAAGTCTTCGTGCCCATCCTGCAAAAGCAGTTTCCGGAAATCGTCGACTTCTACCTGCCGCCGGAAGGCTGCTCGTACCGCATGGCGGTGGTGACCATCAAGAAGCAGTACCCCGGCCACGCCAAGCGGGTGATGCTGGGCGTCTGGTCGTTCCTGCGGCAGTTCATGTACACCAAGTTCGTGATCGTCACCGACGACGACATCAATGCCCGCGACTGGAACGACGTCATCTGGGCGGTCACCACGCGCATGGATCCCAAGCGCGACACCGTGATGATCGACAACACCCCCATCGACTACCTGGACTTCGCCTCGCCGATCTCCGGCCTGGGCTCGAAGATGGGCCTGGATGCCACCCACAAGTGGCCGGGCGAAACCACCCGCGAGTGGGGGCGGGCGATCGTCAAGGACGAAGCGGTGGTCAAACGGGTGGACGAGATGTGGTCCAGTCTCGGGATCGATTAACGGAGACGACGATGAAGGTCACCCTGCAGCCCTCGGGTGCGGTACTGGAAACCCAGCCCGGCGAAGCCATCCTGGCCGCCGCGCAGCGCCTCGGCTACAGCGGACCGCACAGCTGCCGCAATGGCAACTGCCAGCTCTGCGCCGCGCTGCTGGTGGAGGGGCAGGTCAGCCAGCACGGCCAGACGGTCGATCACGGCGAGGTCTATGTCTGCGTGGCGGTGCCCCTGAGCGATTGTCTGCTGCAGTGGGACGGCGTCCTGGCGCCCGGCGAGTTGCCGGTGCGCACGCTGGCCTGCCAGGTGGTGGCGCTGGACGACGTGGGGGGCGATGTTCGCCGGGTACGGCTGCGCGCGCCGGCCGGGCGACCGCCGCGCTATCACGCCGGCCAGTACCTGCTGATCGGTCGTGACGACGGCAAGCAGTCGGCCTTTTCCCTGGCCTCGGCGCCCCACCAGGGGCGTGAGCTGGAATTGCACGTGCTGGCGCGCGAGGCCAGCAGCCAGGCGCTGCTGGCGCAACTGGAAGGCAAGGGCATGGCCCAGGTCGAGCTGCCCTATGGGGATGCCCATCTGGCCGAGCTGCCTGATGGCCCCCTGGTGCTGATCGCCGCCGGGACCGGCATGGCGCAGATGCACAGCCTGATCGAAGACGCCCGCACCCGCGGCTTCGCCCATCCGGTGCACCTCTACTGGGGCGTGCGCACGCCGGACGACTTCTATGCCATCGAGGCCTGGGAGCAATGGGCGGAGCTGCCCAATCTCGTCCTCAACCGGGTGGTAAGCGATGCCTGTGGCTGGGAAGGGCGCTGTGGTCTGCTGCACGAGGTGGTGCGGGCGGATTTCGCCGACCTGAGCGGCCTGCACGTCTATGCCAGCGGCTCACCGGCCATGGTCTATGCCACCCTGGACGCCCTGGTGGACGCCGGCATGGACGCGCACCAGATGCGCGCCGACGTCTTCGCCTACGCGCCGCGGGGTTGATGCGGCTCGCGGCCATGCCGGTGCGTCGTAGCGACCGCTCCTGCAGCTAGGGTGAGCTGTAGGAGCGGCCCATGGCCGCGATTGTCAGTGGCGTTCAGCGCTACCGCTGCGACTTGGCCACCATGCCGGTGTGTCTCAGAGTCATCGCCAGGAAGACGATGGCCAGGACGCAGGAGCCGATCAGCAGCATGAAGCCGCCATCCCAGCCGAAGTGGTCCACGGTGTAGCCGACCAGGGCATTGGCCGCCACCGAGCCACCCAGGTAGCCGAACAGTCCGGTAAAGCCCGCAGCGGTGCCGGCGGCCTTCTTGGGCACCAGTTCCAGCGCCTGCAGACCGATCAGCATCACCGGACCGTAGATTAGGAAACCGATGCAGACCAGGGCCGCCAGGTCGACGCCGGGGTTGCCTTCCGGGTTGAGCCAGTAGACCAGGGTGGCGATCATCACGCCGAGCATGAACACCACGCCGGTGGCGCCGCGATTGCCGCGAAACAGCTTGTCCGAGAGCCAGCCGCAGAGCAGGGTGCCGGGGATGCCGGCCCACTCGTAGAAGAAGTAGGCCCAGGAGGTCTTGTCCACCGAGAAGTGCTTGGCTTCCTTGAGGTAGGTGGGGGCCCAGTCCAGCACGCCATAGCGCAGCAGATAGACGAAGACGTTGGCAAAGGCGATGTACCAGAGCAGGCGGTTCTTCAGCACGTACTCGACGAAGATCTCCTTGGTGGAGAATTCACGTTCGTGACCTTCGCTGTAGCCCTCGGGAAAGTCCTGTTTCCAGTGTTCCACCGACGGCAGGCCGCAGGATTGCGGGGTGTCTCTCATGGCGATGAAGGCGAAGGCCGCGACCGCCAGGGCCACCACGGCCGGGACATAGAAGGCGGCGTGCCAGTCGTTGAACCAGGCCAGGCCGAGCAGGAACAGCGGACCGATCAGGCCGCCGCCGACGTTGTGGGCGACGTTCCACACCGAAACCACCCCGCCACGCTCCTTCTGCGACCACCAGTGCACCATGGTGCGACCGCTGGGCGGCCAGCCCATGCCCTGGAACCAGCCGTTGAGGAACAGCAGGACGAACATGATGCTGACGCTGGAGGTGGCCCAGGGCGCGAATCCGAACAGCAGCATCACCAGCGCCGACATCACCAGCCCGAAGGGCAGGAAGTAGCGCGGATTGGAGCGGTCCGAGACCAGCCCCATGAGGAATTTGGACAGGCCGTAGGCGATGGCCACCGCGGACAGCGCCACGCCCAGTTCGCCCCGGCTGTAGCCTTGCTCCACCAGGTAGGGCATGGCCAGCGAGAAGTTCTTGCGGAGCAGGTAGTAGCCGGCATAGCCGATAAAGATCCCGGCAAAGATCTGCCAGCGGAGACGGCGGTAGACGGGGTCGATGCGATCGGCGGGCAGCGGCGCGCGGTGGGCCGCGGGGGCGAAGATTCCAAGCATGGGAGCCTCGGTATTGTTATAGGTATTAATCGAAAGCGAACATTCCAGGTTCGTTTTCGAATATTACAATGATATTACAGCGGGTCCAGGCTTTTCCGCCCTGTGGCAGCGGCAGCCCGGATTCCCTCTTGATCTGCGGGGGTTGCGCGCCTAGGGTGGCGCGTCTTTGCCGTTGTTTTCGCGAGTCGTCATGCCTGCCTGGAAAGTCCTCTCCTCCCGCGCCCTGAACCTGGCCACCGCCCTGTTCGAACGCTATCCACGGCTGATCGCCCTGGCCGGCTTCATCTCGGGGATCTGCAGCTTCCTGCTGGTGGACCGACAGAAGGGCTTCGCCCCGGTGATGGCCGTGGTCATGCTGGCGAGCTGGGTCTGGCTGATGCTGGAAAACGTGCTGCGGGGCTGGGTCAGCCGCCGCTTCGGCTGGGAATTGCCGCCGCCGCTGTTGCGCTACGCCACCCAGCTGATCCACCAGGAAAGCCTGTTCTTCTGCCTGCCGTTCTTTGCCATCACCACGGCCTGGAACAGCGGCCAGGCGCTGTTCACCGGGCTGCTCGGCGCGGCCGCCCTGGTGTCCATCATCGATCCGCTCTACTACAAGGCCCTGGCACCGCGGCGCTGGGTGTTCCTCAGCTACCACACCCTGACCCTGTTCGCGGTGCTGCTCACGGCGCTGCCGATCATCCTGCACCTGACCACCACCCAGAGCTACGAACTGGCCCTGGGGGTCGCCGTGCTGCTGTCCTTTCCCAGTCTGGCGGTGGCCTTCCGGGTACGCCTCGGCTGGCGCTGGCTGGGGCTGCTGGGGCTGTGCCTGGCCATCGGCGCCTTCGGCTGGCTGGGGCGCGCCTGGGTGCCGCCGGCCACCCTGTGGCTGACCGACATGGGCATGAGCACCAACTTCGACAGCCTCAAGCGCCAGCCCGGCGATGCGGTGAAAAGCCTGAGCATCGCCCAACTGCGCGCCCAGGGGCTCTATGCCTTCACCGCCATCAATGCGCCGCGCGGTCTGAACGAGCGCATCTACCACGTCTGGCGCCATGCCGGTCAGGAGGTGGATCGGATTCCGCTGGATATCAGCGGCGGTCGCGAGGCCGGTTATCGTGCCTGGACCCACAAGCAGAACTTCCCTGGTGACGTGACCGGCCGTTGGCAGGTGCAAGTGGTGACGGACGTCGGCCAGGTGATCGGAACCCTCAGGTTCGAGGTGACCCCTTGAGTCGTGCTGGCTATGCTGCAGCCATCCACCCGCGAGGATCCAACGTGAAAGCTGTCGTTGCCATTGTGTTGTCTTTATGCCTGGCCATGAATGTCTGGGGCGAAGAAAAGAAGGAAGGGAAGGAAGGCGAGGCGCCCAAGACCGAGTTCTACAACCTGACCCCGGCGCTGGTCGGCAACTATGGCAGCGGTCCCAAGCTCAAGTACTACAAGGCCGACATCGCGCTGATGATGACCGGCAAGGAAGCCAAGGATAAGGTCGAGTTCCATGAGCCGCTGCTGCGCAATCAGCTGGTGATGCTCTTCGCCCAGCAGACCGACGAGACCCTGGCGGGCGTGGAAGCCCGCGAGAAGCTGCGCCAGGAGGCCCTCAAGCAGGTGCAGAGCGTCCTGACCCAGGAGGAGGGCAAGCCCCTGGTGGAAGACCTGCTGTTCAACAACCTGATCATCCAGCCCTGAGGTCAGCGCTCAGCCGCGGGCCGCGGCGACGATCGCCGCCCATTCCGCCGCGCTGACCGGCATCACCGAGAGGCGGTTGCCCTTGCGCAGCAGGGCGAAGTCGGCGAGTGCCGGCAACTGGCGCAGGCGCGGCAGGGTCAGCACCCGCGGAAAGGCCTCGACGAAGGCAACCTGGCGCGCCGTCCAGGGGTTGTCTGAGACACTGGCCTTGGGCGCATGATAGGGACTTTCGGGATCCAGGGCGGTGGGATCCGCGAAGGCTTCGCCGACGATGCGGCCGATGCCGGCAATGCCGGGTTCGGCGCAACTCGAATGGTGAAAGAAGAACAGCTCGTCGGGAGCCATGGCGCGCAGGAAGTTGCGCGCCTGGTAGTTGCGTACCCCGTCCCAGCGCGCCTGGCCCAGGCGTTCCAGGTCGGTCAGCGAGAATTCATCGGGCTCGGATTTCAACAGCCAGCAGGCCACGGTTCGTCTCCTGACGAATGGAGGCTCGGGAGCTTCCAGGAAAGGGTCTGGTCGATTGCAAGGGGCGACCGCTTGTCGCAGAATGCCGCGCATTCCGGATGTAGTCTGATCGTACGCGCTGAGCATAACAGGGCGACGTCCTGTCCTGCCCAAAGGTGCCAGCAAGGGGGTGGCCCAGCTCGATGAAACGCAAACCTGATCTGTTGTGGGTGCTGGTCCTGATCTTTACCCTGGGTGTCGTCACCACCGGGTACACCCAGAGCTTCTGGGAGCAGCGCCAGAGCCAGCAATACGCCCGCTATGCCAGCGACACTCAGCCGGCGCGGGAAGTCTCGCCCGTACGCTGAGCGTACCAGCCGTCATCGCTCACCACGGCCGCCATGGGCACGTCCCAGGCCGCCAGTGCCAGCCGCTCCACCTTCTGACATTCATGGGCACAGCCGATCAGCTGCGGGCTGTGCCATTGCCGCCGGCGCGCCAGATAGGCCAGGTTGCGGTCGTAGAAGCCCTTGCCCATGCCCAGGCGTCCGCCCTGGGGATCGAAACCCACCAGTGGCATCAGAATCAGGTCCAGGGCCCAGGTCGGGCGACCCAGGCGCCGATCCGGGCGCGGCTCGGCGATGCCGAACCTATTGCGCACCCAGGATTCGCCACGACCCACGCGCTGAAAGATCATCGCCGTCCGCGGCCAGCGGGACAGCACCGGCAGGTAGGTGGCCTTGCCGCGACGCTGGGCTTCCTCGAGCAGCGGACGCGGATCAATCTCGCCATCGCTGGGCAGGTAGAAGGCGATATGCCGGGCACGACGAAACAGCGGATGCTGCGCGAGCTGCCGATAGAGTTGGCGGGCGGCCTGGCGTTGCTGAACAGGGGTGAGGGCGCGACGTCGCTGGCGGAGGAGCTTGCGCAGCGCGGGCCTGCTGAGATCGGGAGAAGGCGGGGTGGTCATGAAGGAAATGAGCTCTCCGGAATGCCGCTGCCGGTGTAGCCCTTGAACCCTTGGTTCAAGGTGGGAGAAGTCGTAGACCTTTAGGCTTTCCGCCGTAGCGGACATGCACACCAGTCTGACGAGCAACCCCCGGGGTGTTGCTTATCGGCTCGGGGACATGACCGACTGGCGCACACACCAGAGAGTAATATCCAGTATACGCCCCTGAGCCGGGATGCAAACCCCCACCTGTCCCTGGTCGGCGATCAGGCGGTGGTGTCGTGTTCGGTGATCAGCGCCCGGTCGACGCGATCCAGCAGATCGCGAACCCGCTCGCGGGTGCTGCTGACTTCCAGGCTGACGTCGTCCTGGCGGTGCAGCAGCTCGTGGGTGATGTTGAGAGCGGCCATCACGGCCACGCGGTCGGCGCCGATGACCTTGCCGCTGCCGCGGATCTCGCGCATCTTGCCGTCCAGGTAGCGAGCGGTGCTCTCCAGGTTGGCGCGCTCGTCAGCCGGGCAGCTGATGCGATATTCCTTTTCCAGTATCTGGACGGTCACGGTCTCGATGCTCATGAGTCCTGCTCCAAGGCTTTCAGGCGTAAAATCATCGCTTCGACCTTCGATCTGGCCAATTCGTTCTTCTCGATCAACTCGGCGCGCTCCTGGCGCCAGTTGCGCTCGCCCTGGCGCAGTTGTCGATTCTGCCGCTGCAACTCCTCGAGACGCAGGAGCAGGCGCTCCACACGGTCACCGAGGGCTTCCAGATCGGCGTCGAGGGGCGTGTCGCGAGACTCGCGCATGAGGGCTACAGCTCCAGAAGGGTGCAACGAGATTGGCCGCCGGCGGGGTCAGCGCGTAGGATAAGGCTTCATTCTAGCCAGCGCCTCACCTCGACGCCATGTCCAGCTCAGCATCCGCCTACGCCGCCTTCACCACCCTGCTCGCCGAGGCCGCTCTGCCGGTCTCGCCCGCCGAACTCCACGGTCACCTGCTCGGGCGGGTCTGCGGGGGCGCGGGCTTCGACGAGAACGACTGGCTGGCCGCGGCCAGCGAGCTGCTCGGTGGCGCGCCGGGCGAGCGTCTGCAGGCGGCGCTCTCGGGTCTGCTGGGCATGGTGCAGCAGGAATTCGCCGGCCAGCAGGTGGCCCTGGTGCTGATGCTGCCGCCGGACGAGGTGCCGCTCGCCGAGCGCACCGCGGCCCTGGGCCAGTGGTGTCAGGGCTTCCTCGCCGGCTTCGGCCTGTCCGGCCGCACCGGCGAGGTCTCCGGCGAGGCGCGCGAGGTGCTCGAGGACCTGGCGGCCATCGCCCAGATCCAGGAGCCGGCCGAGGAAGGCGAAGAGGGCGAGAACGACTTCATGGAAGTCACCGAGTACCTGCGCGTCGCCCCGCTGCTGCTCTATGGCGAATACGGCCGCGGTCCCATTCCCGAACCCGCACCCGTGGTGCACTGAGCGGCCATGCCGCGGATCCACAAGGCCGAATTCGCCCGTCGCCGCCGCGCCCTGATGGCCGAGATCGGCCACGGCGGCATCGCCCTGCTGCCCGCCGCTCCGGTGTGCCTGCGCAATCGCGATATCGAACAACCCTATCGCCAGGACAGCGACTTCCATTACCTCACCGGCTTTCCCGAACCCGAGGCCTTGGCCGTGCTGATTCCCGGCCGGGCCCACGGTGAATACCTGCTGTTCTGTCGCGAGCGGGACGCGGAACTGGAGCGCTGGGAGGGCCGGCGCGCCGGTCAGGAAGGGGCACTGGCCGACTATGGCGCCGACGATGCCTTTCCCATCGGCGATCTGGACGACATCCTGCCCGGGCTGCTGGAGGGGCGCGAGCGGGTCTACTACGCCATGGGCGCCCATCCGGAATTCGAGCGGCAGCTGCTCAACTGGATCGAACTGATCCGCGCCAAGGCCGACCAGGGCGCCTCGCCGCCGCGGGAGCTGCTGGCGCTGGATACCCTGTTGCACGACAGCCGGCTGTACAAGTCGGCCGCCGAGGTGCGTCTGCTCAAGGCCGCCGCCGAGCTGACCTGCGCCGCCCACCTGCGCGCCATCCAGGCCTGCCGACCGGGGCTGCGCGAGTATCACCTGGAGGCGGAGCTGGACTACTGCTTTCGCCAGGGCGGTGCCCGGCTGGCGGCCTATGGCTCCATCGTCGCCGCCGGGGCCAATGCCTGCGTCATGCACTACCAGGCGAACGATGCCCCTCTGCGCGACGGCGACCTGGTGCTGATCGATGCCGGCTGCGAGCTGGAATGCTATGCCAGCGACGTGACCCGCACCTTTCCGGTGAATGGCCGCTTCTCGCCGGAGCAGCGGCAGCTGTACGACATCGTGCTGGCCGCCAACCAGGCCGCCATCGCCTGCGTGGCGCCCGGCCGGCACTGGAACGAACCCCACGAAGCCACGGTCAGGGTGATCACCGAGGGGCTGCTCGCCCTGGGTCTGCTGCAGGGCGAACTGGATGCGCTGATCGAGGCCGGCGCCTGTCGCCAGTTCTACATGCACCGCGCCGGACACTGGCTGGGGCTGGACGTCCACGACGTCGGCGAATACCGCATCGGCGATCAGTGGCGGATGCTGGAGCCGGGCATGGTGCTGACCGTGGAACCCGGACTCTACATTCCCGTGGAGGCCGAGGTGCCGCGCAAATGGCGCGGCCTGGGCATCCGCATCGAAGACGAGGTGCTGGTGACGCGCAGTGGTTGCGAGGTGCTGACCGCCGGCCTGCCCAAGGCGGCCGCGGAGATCGAAGGCTTGATGGCGGCCGCGCGCGACCGCCGGGAGAACGCTCATGCAACGTCCTGATATCGCCATCATCGGTGGCGGCCTGGTGGGCGCCAGTCTGGCCCTGGCCCTGCAGGCCGGCGCCAAGGCGCGCGGCTGGCGCATCCTGCTGGTGGAGCCCTTCGCCCCCGGCGACACCTATCAGCCCAGCTACGATGCCCGCTCCTCGGCGCTCTCCTACGGCTCGCGGCTGATCTACCAGCGCCTCGGCGTCTGGGACGCCCTGGCCGAGCATGCCGAGGCGATCCGCGAGATCCAGGTCTCCGACCAGGGCCGCTTCGGCGTGACCCAGCTGCTCGCCCGCGACGAGAACCTGCCAGCGCTGGGCTATGTGGTGGAGAACGCCTGGATCGGCCAGGTGCTCTGGCAGGCGCTGGATCGCGAGGTGGTGGAATGGCGCTGCCCGGCCGAGGTACGCACGCTCACCGCCGTTGCCGACGGCTATCGCCTGGAGCTGGAGGATGGCGACATCCTCGAATGCGGCCTGGCGGTACTGGCCGACGGCGGCCGCTCGGCGCTGCGCGAGTCCCTCGGCATCGAGGTGCGGCGGACGGTCTATGAGCAGACCGCGCTGATCGCCAACGTCTCGACCAATCTCGGCCATGGCGGGCGCGCCTTCGAGCGCTTCACGCCCCACGGCCCCCTGGCGCTGCTGCCCCTGCCGGGCCAGCGCAGCGCCCTGGTCTGGACCCAGTCGGACGGCGAGGCCCTGCGACTGCAACAGGCGCCCGCTGCCGTCTTTCTCGCCGAATTGCAGCAGGCGGTGGGCTATCGCCTCGGCAGCTTCACCCAGGTCGGCACCCGCCATGCCTATCCGCTGACCCTGCTGGAGGCCAACGAACAGGTCCGCCCGCACCTGGTGGTCCTGGGCAATGCCGCCCACAGCCTGCACCCCATCGCCGGCCAGGGCTTCAACCTGTCCCTGCGCGATGTCGACAGTCTGGCCGAGTGCCTGCTGGAGAGCGCCGCGGCGCCCGGCGACTTCGCCACCCTGCAGGACTATCTGCAGCGCCAGCGTTTGGACCAGCAGCTGACCATCGGCTTTTCCGATCGCATCACCCGGCTGTTTTCCAACAGCCGGCCCTGGCTCAGTGCCGGGCGCAACCTGGGCCTGGTCGGCCTGGAGCTGTGCCCGCCGGCCAAGAGTGCCTTCGCCCGCCAGGCCATGGGCCTGGGTACCCGTCCCTGACCTGCGAGGAGAAACGAGCATGCTGACCCATGCGGATCTGGTGATCGTCGGTGCCGGCATGGTCGGCAGCGCCCTGGCCCTGGCCCTGGCCGACAGCGGCCTGTCAGTGGTGCTGCTCGACCGCGGCCCGCTCACCCCCGGCGCGGTCGAGAGCGACCTGCCCTTCGAGCCCCGGGTCAGCGCCCTGTCGCTGGCCAGCCAGCGCATCCTGCAGCGCCTGGGCGCCTGGGACGGCATCCTGGCGCGCCGTGTCAGTCCCTACCAGGCGATGCACGTCTGGGATGGCTCCGGCACCGGCGCCGTGCATTTCGATGCCGCCAGCGTGCACGCCGAGGTGCTCGGCCACATCGTCGAGAACCGCGTGGTGCAGGATGCCCTGCTCGAACGCCTGGCCGAGGCCAACGTCCTGCTCCTGCCCGAGGCGCGCCTGGAATTGCTGCGTCGCTCCGGCGATCAGTGGCTGGTGCAACTCGCCGGCGACCGCCAGATCCGCGCGCCGCTGGTGGTGGCTGCCGATGGCGCCACCTCCGCCGTGCGCCGTCTGGCCGGGCTGGAAACCCGCGAGTGGGACTATCTGCACCATGCCATCGTCACCAGCGTGCGCTGCGCCGAATCGCACCAGCGCACCGCCTGGCAAAGATTCACCGACGACGGCCCGCTGGCCTTCCTGCCGCTGGACCGCGGTGGCGACACCCGCTGGTGCTCCATCGTCTGGTCCTGCACGCCCAAGCAGGGCGAGCGGCTGATGGCCCTGGACGACGCGGCCTTCTGCCAGGCCCTGGGCGAAGCCTTCGAGCAGCGCCTGGGCAAGGTGGAGTGTAGCGACACACGGCTGTGCATCCCGCTGCGCCAGCGCCATGCCAAGCGCTATGTGGAACCCGGTCTGGCCCTGATCGGCGATGCCGCCCACGTCATCCACCCGCTGGCCGGGCAGGGCGTCAACCTGGGCTTTCTCGACGCCGCGGTGCTGGCCGAGGAACTGCGCCATGCCCAGGCCCGCGGCGAATCCATCGCCGAGCAGCGGGTGCTGGAGCGCTACGAGCGCCGCCGCATGCCGCACAACCTGGCGATGATGGCGGCGATGGAAGGCTTCCAGCGGCTGTTCCAGGACGACCGCCTGCCGCTGCGCTGGCTGCGCAACGCCGCGCTCAAGCAGGTCGATCGCCATTTCGAAGCCAAGGCCCTGTTCGTGCGCCGCGCCCTGGGCCTGTCCGGCGATGTGCCGGAGTTGGCCAAGGTGGTGGCCTAGCGGCCTCAGGCGTCGCCCAGGGCTCCGGCCAGCTCCAGCACCTGCTGCCGCCAGGTGGCCTCGCGGGGCAGGGCGAGGAAGTGCGGATTGAGAAAGGACTCGCGCATCTCGTAGGTGAGGGGCTGGCCGTCCCGGGTCAGGACCTCGCCGCCGGCGCCTTCCAGCACGCCCTGGGCGGCGGCGGTGTCCCACTGGGAGGTGGGGGCGAGCCGGGGATAGAAGTCGGCCAGGCCTTCGGCCAGGAGGCAGAACTTGAGCGAGCTGCCGACGCTGACCAGCTTGGGTTCGCCCAGGGTGGTGCCCAGTTCTTCCAGCAGGCGCTGCTGCGCCGGACTGCCGTGGCGGCGGCTGGCGACCACGGTGAAGGCTTCTTCCGGTTGGGTGCGCACGCCGATCTCGACGCCGTCCTCGCCCTGGATACGGAAGGCGCCCAGTTCGCGGCCGCCGCTAAAGCAGACGTCCCGGGTGGGGATGCCGACCACGCCGAAGATCACCTGGCCGCGTTCGACCAGGGCCACGTTGACGGTGAATTCCTCGCTGCCATCGATGAATTCCTTGGTGCCGTCCAGGGGGTCGACCACCCACCAGACGTCCCAGGCGCTACGCGCCGCGAAGGGGATGTCACAGGCTTCTTCCGACAGCACCGGCACGTCCGGGGTCAGGCGCGCCAGGCCTTCGGCCAGCACCCGGTGGGCGGCGAGGTCGGCGGCGGTCACCGGCGAGTCGTCGCTCTTCTGCCGCACCGCCACGCCCTGGCGCCAATGGGGCAGGATGGCCGCGCCGGCCTGGCGCACCAGGTCGACGACGTTGAGCACCAGCGGAGCGGTAATGGAAACGGGCGCCATCATGCCGGCAGTTCTCCGCGTTGGGTGAGCAGGTCGCGCACCAGGTAGAGGGCGGCCAGGGCGCGGCCTTCGGAAAAGCGCGGATTCTGCACCAGCTGCGACAGCTCGCGCAGGTCGACGCTGCTGACTTCGAGGGGCTCGGGTTCGTCGCCCGGCAGGCGCTCGGGATAGAGGTCGCGGGCCAGCACCACGTGGATGCGCTGACTCATGTAGCCTGGGCTCAGCGACAGGGCGGTGAGGTATTCCAGCTGGCGCGCGCCAAAGCCGGCTTCTTCCTTGAGTTCGCGATTGGCGGCGTCGAGGATCTCTTCGCCCGGCTCCACCAGGCCCTTGGGCAGCGACAGTTCGTAGTCTTCCACGCCGCCGCAGTATTCCTCGATGAGCAGGGCGTGGGTGGCGTCCTGCAGCGCCACCACCATCACCGCGCCATGACCGGTGCCCTTGTTGGCCAGGCGCTCATAGGTACGTTCCTCGCCGTTGGCGAAGCGCAACTGCATCTCCTCGACGGTGAACAGACGGCTCTTGGCCACGATCTGTCGGGCGAGAACAGTGGGTTTCTGGCGCATGGACGGCTCCTGGGCTGGGCGGACGGGTATGATAACCCGCCTGTTACATGATCCGGAGTCACCATGACCCCTCTCGACTGGAGCCGTATCGATACCGTGTTGCTGGACATGGACGGCACCCTGCTCGATCTGCATTTCGACAACCATTTCTGGCTGGAGTACCTGCCGCAGCGCTATGCCGAGCGCCACGGCCAGTCCCTGGCGCTGGCCAAGGCCGAGCTGGAGCCGCTGTTTCGTAGCCACCAGGGCAAGCTGACCTGGTACTGCCTGGACTTCTGGAGCGCCGAGCTGGGCTTTTCCATGCGCGAACTCAAGGAGGAGATCGCCCACCTGATCGCCCTGCGGCCGGACGCCGACACCTTTCTCGCCGCCCTGCAACGCGCCGGCAAGCGGGTGGCGCTGATCACCAACGCCCACCGCGATTCCCTGTCGCTGAAGCTGGAGCGCATCGAGCTGGCGCCCTATTTCGACCGGCTGATCAGCTCCCACGACTACGGCTTCCCCAAGGAAGAACAGCAGTTCTGGCACGCCCTGCAGGCCGACTTCGCCTTCGATCCGGCGCGTACCCTGTTCATCGACGACAACCTGCCGATCCTGCGCAGCGCCCGCGACTATGGCGTCGCCCACCTGCTGGCGATCCACGAGCCGGACAGCCGGCGCGGTCCCAAGGACAGCGAGGAGTTCGAGGCGGTGCGGGATTATCGCGAGCTGCTGCCGCAGTGAGGACTGCCGCAGTCCTGGCGACCCTCATCCCGGCCCTCTCCCAGGGGGAGAGGGGGCAGAGCGCCCGGAGGTAATAAGTGGATATCAAGCAACTCCGCTTTCTCATCGCCCTGGACGAGACGCGTCACTTCGGCCAGGCGGCGGCGCGCTGCCACGTCACCCAGCCGACCCTGTCCATGCGCCTGCGTGGCCTGGAAGACGAGCTGGGGGTGGAGCTGGTGCGTCGCGGGCAGCGCTTCGAGGGATTCACCGAGGCGGGGCAGCGCATCCTCGCCTGGGCGCGCACCCTGATGGCCGCCCATGACGGTCTCTATGCCGAGGCCCAGGCCTTCCAGGGGCAACTGGTGGGCACCCTGAGGGTCGGCCTGGTGCCGCTGGCCAGCTTCGATCCCATGCCGCTGCTGCAGCACCTGCGCCTGCTGCACCCCAAGCTGCATTTCCAGCTGCAGGTGCTCAGCACCGAGCGCATCCTCGAAGCCGTGGCCAGCAATCGCCTGGAGCTGGGCATCTCCTACCTGGAACACCTCGATCCGGCGCGCTTCGACAGCCTGACCCTGACCGAGACGCGCATGGGCCTGCTCTATGACGAGCGCCATTTCAGCTTCGACCAGGCCGCGCTGGACTGGCAGGCGGTGGCCGGCTTGCCGCTCGGCCTGCTCACCGGCGCCATGCATTTTCGCCAGTCGGTGGACCACGGCTTTCGCAGCCTGGGGTTGACGCCACAGCCGGTGCTGGAGACCGACGCCGTCTATCTGCTCTTGCAGGCGGTCAATGCCGGTCTCTGCTGCGCCGTGGTGCCCCTGGCCGGCGGTTTCGATCGGCTCACCCCCCATGCGCGGCTGATCCCCATCGCCACGGCCCGTACCCTGGCGCCCCTGGGGCTGCTCATTCGTCGGACCGAACCCCGACTGGCGGTCGCCGATGCCTGTTTCCAGGCAGTCAAGGCGCTCTATGCCGAGAGTGATAGATAGCGTTTATCAAGGCATCGGTCATAGCGATTAGACGCCCCGGGATGTGCTGGTTAATCTTTGATCTGTGTCAAACCGCCGCAGGTCGTTTTCGCCCATGTCCCAGGATTCGCCAGACCTCGTTGCCGCGCCCCCCGCCGGCTATGCCTTCGCCGAGCTGGAGCAGCCTGCCGTGCGCGGCGAACAGCCGCTGGCCGAGGAGGTGGCGCTGGCCATCGCCTACAACGGCATCAGCCATGCGGTGATGATGGCGACGCCGGCCGACGTCGAAGACTACGTGGTCGGTTTCAGTCTCAGCGCCGGTATCGTCGATGCCATCGACGACATCTATGGCATCCAGGTGCGGCGCGTCGGCGAAGCCCTCAATGTCGACGTCGAGATCAGCAGCCGCACCTTCTGGGCGCTCAAGCAGCAGCGCCGCCAGCTGGCCGGCACCAGTGGCTGCGGCCTGTGCGGGGTCGAGGCCCTGGAACAGGCGCTGCCGCAGCTGGATCGCCTGCGCAAGGTGCCGCTGCCACCGGCCGCCCACCTGCACGACCTACGCCAGCGCATCGATGCCGCCCAGGACCTGGGCCAGCGCAGCGGCGCGGTGCACGCCGCGCTGTTCATCGACGGCCAGGGCGAACTGACCCTGTGCCGCGAGGACATCGGTCGCCACAACGCCCTGGACAAGCTGATCGGCGCCCTGTTGCGCCAGCGCCAGCCGGTGCGCGAGGGCTGCGTGGTGGTCACCAGCCGTTGCAGCCTCGAACTCATCCACAAGGCGGTGCGGGCCGGACTCGCCACCCTCATCACCCTGTCGGCGCCTACCGGGCTGGCCGTGGAGTGGGCGCGCCGTCATCGTCTCAATCTGATCCATCTGCCACACCGGTCGCCGCCGCGGGTCTATGCCCCGGCGCCGGTGGCCCCTTGATCCCACGGGAATCGCCATGAACAAACCTCAGCAGTCCTTCAAACCCTATCAAGGCCCCGCCGCCGGCTGGGGCGCCCTGAAGAGCGTGGTGCACTTCTGGCTCGACAGCGGCAACGCCTTCAAGAATCTGCGGACCCTGCTCAAGACCAACCAGGACCATGGCTTCGATTGCCCCGGCTGCGCCTGGGGCGAGGCCCCGGAAAACGGCCTGGTGAAGTTCTGCGAGAACGGCGCCAAGGCGGTCAACTGGGAAGCCACCAAGCGCCGCGTCGATGCCGCCTTCTTCGCTCGCCACAGCGTGACCTCGCTGCTGGAGCAGAGCGACTACTGGCTCGAATACCAGGGCCGGCTGACCGAGCCGCTGCGCTATGACGCGGCCACCGATCGCTATGTGCCCATCGCCTGGGACGCCGCCTTCGCGCTGATCGCCAAGGAGCTCAAGGCCCTGGCCAGTCCCGACGAAGCCGAGTTCTACACCTCGGGGCGCGCCAGCAACGAGGCGGCCTTCCTCTATCAGCTGTTCGTGCGCGCCTATGGCACCAACAACTTCCCCGACTGCTCGAACATGTGCCACGAGGCCAGCGGCGTCGGCCTGGGCCGCAGCATCGGCGTCGGCAAGGGCACCGTGACCTATCACGACCTGGACGAGGCGGATGCCATCTTCGTCATCGGCCAGAACCCCGGCACCAACCACCCGCGCATGATCGAGACCCTGCGCAACGCGGTGAAGCGCGGTGCCCAGGTGGTCTGCTTCAACCCGCTCAAGGAGCGGGGCCTGGAGCGCTTCCAGCACCCGCAAAGTCCGCTGGAGATGCTCACCAACGACTCGCGGCCGACCAACACCGCCTACTTCCGTCCGGCTCTGGGCGGCGACATGGCGGCGCTGCGCGGCATCGCCAAGTACCTCCTGCAGTGGGAGCGCGAGGCCGCTGCCAAGGGCGCCAAGCGCGTCTTCGACCACGATTTCATCGCCGCCCACACCCTGGGCATGGACGACTACCTGGCCCAGGTCGACGCCACCTCCTGGGAGCTGATCGAGCGCCAGTCGGGCTTGTCGCTGCACGAGATCGAACAGGCCGCGCGCATGTATGCCCGCGCCGAGAAGGTCATCATCTGCTGGGCCATGGGCATCACCCAGCACCGCCACTCGGTGGCCACGGTGCAGGAGATCGCCAACCTGCAACTGCTCTGCGGCCACATCGGCCGGCCCGGCGCCGGCCTCTGCCCGGTGCGCGGCCACAGCAACGTCCAGGGCGACCGCACCATGGGCATCGACGAGAAGGCTCCGGCCTGGCTCAGCGACGCCCTGGCCAAGCGCTTCGCCTTCGAGCCGCCACGCAATCGTGGTCACAACACCGTGGAAGCCATCGCCGCCATGGAGCAGGGCAAGGCCAAGGTGTTCATCGGCCTCGGCGGCAACTTCGCCCAGGCCACCCCGGACACCCCGCGCACCCACAGGGCGCTGCGCAAGTGCGACCTGACCGTGCATATCGCCACCAAGCTCAACCGCAGCCACCTGGTGACCGGTCGCCAGGCGCTGATCCTGCCCTGCCTGGGCCGCACCGAGATGGACGTGCAGAGGGGTGGCAAGCAGGCGATCACCGTGGAAGACAGCTTCAGCATGGTGCACGCCTCGGCCGGTATCCTGCGGCCGCTGTCGTCGCAGATGAAGTCCGAGCCGGCCATCGTCGCCGGCCTGGCCAAGGCCACCCTGGGCAACCATCCGGTGGACTGGGACTGGCTGATCGAGGATTACGACCGCATCCGCGACCTGATCGCCGACGTCATTCCCGGCTTTCAGGACTTCAACGCGCGTCTCGCCGCACCCGGCGGCTTCTACCTGGGCAACAAGGCCGGACGCCGGGAGTGGAACACCCCCACCGGCAAGGCCAACTTCGCGGCCAATGCGCTGTTGCATGACCTCTTGCCGGACGCGGTCCGCCGCCAGGGCATCAAGCCCGACCTGATCCTGCAGACCATGAGATCCCACGACCAGTACAACACCACCATCTACAGCCTCGACGACCGCTATCGCGGCGTGAAGGGCCAGCGCGACGTGGTCTTCGTCAACCAGGCCGATCTGGATCGCCTGGGCGTGGCCGCCGGCGAGAAGGTGGATCTGGTCGCCCTGTGGGACGACGGCCTCGAACGCCGGGTCCGCGGCTTCACTGCGCTGCCGTTCGACATCCCGGTTGGCCAGGCAGCCGGCTACTACCCGGAGACCAATCCGCTGGTGCCCCTGGAAAGCTACGGCGAGGGCAGCTTCACGCCCACCTCCAAGTTCGTCGCCATCAAGGTCGAAAAAGCCAGCGCCGGCAACCGCATTGTTTCGGTGGCCTGACGCTCTCCCGGAAACGAAAAAAGCCGTCGTTAAGACGGCTTTTTTCATGGCGCTGCGCTGATCACTGCAGGGTGAAGAGCACCTTTACCTTATCGGTGACCGCGGCCTTGTCCACGTAGCCGATGGCATCGGCTTCGCCGGCCACCTGGGCGACCACGGCGGCGTCGCCGGCCACGCTGGGCAGCGGCTGGCCCTTGCCGGTGAACACCAGGCCCGACCAGTAGGACTTCAGCTGGGCTTCGTTCTTGTTGGCGACCTTGGCATAGAAGGTTTCCTTGGTGGCCGACCAGTCCTTCTGGTCGACGCCCTTCAGGGACTTGTCCTTGCCGAGGAAGATGTTGGCCACTTCCTCCTGGCCAGGCGTCTTGGTGGCGGCCGGATTGACGATCACGGCGACTTCGGCGTGGACCAGGCTGGCGCTGAACAGCAGGGCGGCGCCGGTGAGCAGGCGGAGAGAACTCATGGGCGGATTCCTTAGAAGATGAAGTCGAGGCCGATGCTGATGATGTCGCCGTCGAAGTTGCGGGCCGGCGCGCCGAAGCGGCCGCCACTGCGGTCGTAGACGGCATTGGCGATGCTCTCGTTGTCGGTCTTGACGAAGGTGCCGTTGTAGCCGCCGGTGGTGTCGACGCGCTTGTATTCGCTCTTGAGCACCAGGCTGGGGGTGATGTTGTAGTTCAGGCCGTAGGTCCAGGAGCTCTGGCGGCCGGCGCGTTCTTCATCCAGCTGGGCGTAGGTCACATGCGCCAGGAAGTCACCGAAGCGGCGACCGGCCATCAGGTAGAAGGCGTTGCTGCTGCCCTGGTTGTCACCCTCGATGACGCGGCGGGTCCATTCGTTGCTGGTCAGCCAGGTGCCGTTGTCGTACTGGTAGCCGAGCGAGGTGAACTTGCCCTTCTGGTCGTCCAGGGTCAGCAACGGATAGTGCAGGTCGATGCTGGACTCGGTGTAGGCCAGGCGCACGGTGCCGTAATCGTTGGTCGCCAGGCTGACGTTGGCGGCGGCGATGCGCTTGTAGTCGATGTCGTAGAGGTCGTCGTTGACGAAGTAGTTGCGATTGACCGCCTGGCCCCCGCTCACCTGGAGGTTCAGGGTGCCGAAGGCGACCGGCAGACTCCAAAGGGCATCGGTGCCTTCGTAGTTGGAGACCTGCACCTGGCTGTAGACCTCGTCGGGCAGGCGCAGCCAGGGGTAGGTGATACCCACGTCCAGGGTCTCGGAATACATGAACACCGGCGTACGCAGGCGGCCGGCGCGGAAGGTCAGGTTGTCGGTGGCGTGGAAGGCCAGGTAGGCCCATTCCAGGTTGGCCTTCCACTGGTCCTGCTCGGCCTTGGCGGTGACCTGCACGGTCGCGTCCAGCTTGTCGGTCAGGCCGTACTGGAACTGGCCGCCCAGCTTGCTCAGCTGATCGCCGCGCCAGTGGTCGTTGGTCTGGCCATTGATGCCGAAGCTGCGGCCGTCGTCTTCGCCGCCCAGGTAGGTGATGCCGGCGGTGCCGAAGCCGTTGAAGCGATAGTCACCCTGATCGAGGGCGAGCGCGGATCCCGCGCAGGTGAGGGCCGCGCCGAAGGCGAGCAGACGTGCAAAAGCCATGGAAGTGCTCCTAGAGGTTTCTCGGTATAGGGAAAGGCGGTAGAGGGATAGCTAGATGCGGAAGCGCGAGGTCGCCTGCCGGAGATCGGTGTCGACCACCACCAGCTGCTCGCCCATGCGGGCGGTGGCGGTGGTGCTGTCCGCGCTGGACTGGGTATCGCTCTGCAGGCGGCGGGTGTCGCTGCTGATCGAATCGGAAAGGCTCAGCTGCTCGCCGGTGAGCAGGGCGATCTGAGCGTTGTAGTCATTGATGCGCGCCACGGCCTGGGCGATGCCTTCGAGCATGGCAGTGGCGGCCTGGGAGCTGCTGGCGCTGACCTGCGCCTGGGTATGGCTGCCCTGCATGGCCTGCAGCACGCGCTGGGCGTTGCCCTGCAGGCGTTCGATGATCTGCTGGATCTCGGCGGTGGAGCGCGCGGTCTTCTGCGCCAGATTGCGCACCTCGTCGGCCACCACGGCAAAGCCGCGGCCCTGTTCACCGGCGCGCGCGGCCTCGATGGCGGCGTTGAGCGCCAGCAGATTGGTCTGCTCGGCGATGGATTTGATCACGTCCAGCACCAGCCCGACCTGGCGGGTTTCCTGTTCCAGCTGCTGCATGGACTCGGCCGACTGGCGCACGCTGTCGTCCAGTTCGCCCATGTTGCGCGACAGCTGGCCGATGCTGGTACGGGCAGCGGCGGACTGCTCGGCCGCGGCGGAGGCCTGGTCGGCGGCCTCGCGCGAGCGGTCGGCTACCTCGTGCAGGTTGGTGTTCATGGTCTGGATGTCACGGCCGATGGACTCGGTGTGACCCTGCTGGGAACGGGCGTTGTTCTCCACCGTCTGGGTGAGTCTATAGAGCTCGCCGGACACCTGGCCCAGCGGATGGGCGGCATCGACGATGG
Organism: Pseudomonas oryzihabitans NBRC 102199; assembly: GCF_000730625.1. Classification (GTDB taxonomy): domain Bacteria; phylum Pseudomonadota; class Gammaproteobacteria; order Pseudomonadales; family Pseudomonadaceae; genus Chryseomonas; species Chryseomonas oryzihabitans. The sequence goes on from NZ_BBIT01000005.1 coordinate 674,199, forward strand.
CCTTGATGGTGCCCTGCAGCTGATCGAGAAAGACGTTGAACAGCGCGGTCATCTGGCCGATCTCGTCCCGCGAGCCGACCTGCAGGCGGCGGGTGAGGTCACCGTCGCCCTCGGCGATGGCGCGCAGCGAGGCGATCACCTCGCGCACGCTGCCGAGTACGCTGCGGATGGTTAGCACCGCGGCGCCGGCCAGGATCACCACCAGTAGTAGGCTCAGCCAGATACCCACCCGGGTGGTGTCGGCGTTCTGGTCGCGAGCCTGGGCCAGGGTCTGCTGGAAGTCGGTATAGGCATGGCTGCGCAGGGTGGTGCCCAGCTGCTGGGCGGCGGCGAGATCCGTGGCCATGCGGTCCAGGTTGGGTCGCAGGGAGTCGAAGGAGCCGCTGCCCTTGATCAGCTGCTCGGAGGCGCCCAGGGCATTGTCCGCATAGCGATGGATGCCCTGGCGCCAGCCGGATATCTCGTCGTTGCGCGCCGAGGTCTGACGGGTGAGGTCGGCCATTTCCTGCAGGCGGTGGTCGATGTCATCGACTACCTTGCGCGCCTCGCCCAGGGTTTCCAGCTCACTGGCGGTCACCGCGCTGTTGAACAGGCCGGGCAAACGGGAAAACTGGAAGAGTACGGCGTCAGCCTTTTCCAGCAGCGGATAGCTGTGATTTTCCAGCTGGTCGAGGCGTTGATCGTTGCCAGCCAGCTGGGCCGAGGTGTAGGCCACGTAGAGCAGCAGGCCCAGCAGAGCGGCAGCGGGCAGCAGCGACAGCTTGAGCGTCAGCGACAGGTTACGGAACATCTACACCTCGGAAAGCTTGGGCAGTAGCGAGCAGCGAGGTGCGGCGCCCTCTTTTCAGCGAGGGCTGCCAGTGGTCATGTCCTGACCGGTCACCACGTCCTGTTGGCCTCGCAAACGTGATCAAGCGAAGCCGTCACATTTTCGACATCTGTTTGTAAAACTTAAGAGGGCCAAAGGTTATTGCGATTATTGGCGATGGACGTTGCGAAAGCGGGTGTAGACGGTCATCTTCGGGATTTTCCGACTCTGTAGCCGTGCCATGACCCCGGAGTTCTCCCAGATAGCGTCCTGGTTGAAGACTGACGCCGAGCGTCTGCGCCTGCTGCGCGTCCTCGCCGACCTGCACCTGCCCGACGCCTGGCTGGCCGCGGGCTTCGTACGCAACCTGGTGTGGGATCGACTGCATGGCCACGCCGAGTCGACGCCGCTGGCGGATCTGGATGTCATCTATTTCGACGCGACTGACTGCCGGCCCGGGCGGGACAGGGAAATCGAAGCGCTGTTGGCGGCGCAAGCGCCGGGCTGGCCCTGGTCAGTGAAGAATCAGGCGCGGATGCATTTGCGTAACGGTGATCGCCCTTATCGCGACTGTCGGGATGCCATGGCCCACTGGCCCGAGGTGGAAACGGCCCTGGCCGCGCGCCTGACCGCCGACGGCGAGCTCGAAGTGGTCAGCCCCTTCGCCCAGGAAGGGCTTTTCGCCCTTCATCTCACGCCCAATCCCTGGCGTCCACGACCTGAAGCCTTTCGCCAGCGGCTCGCGACCAAGGGCTGGCTGGAGCGTTGGCCGCGGTTGCGTATTCAAACCGCTTGAGGAGGGGGGCTCCCGCGGGTGTGGGTCAGGCGCGTCGCCCGTGGCCTTCCGGCAACGCGGCCCGATCGAGTTCGAAGCCTTGCGGCCGGGGTGCGGCCAGGCGATTCCCGAGCATCGCCTGGCCCGGGTCTCAGACCCTGAAGCGCGACGTCAGCTCTTGCAGCTGCAGGCTCAGGTTGGCCAGTTCGGTGCTGGAGCCGGCGGTTTTCTCGGTGGCGGCGGCGGTCTGGTCGGCCACTTCGTGGACCTTGACCACGCTGCGGCTGATGTTTTCACTGGCCGCACTCTGTTGCTCGACCGCGGTGGCGATCTGCTCGTTCATGGCCTCGATCTCGCTCACCGCACTGCTGACGCTGCCCAGCACCACGCCTGCCTGGCGGGTCAGGTCGACGCTTTCGCCGGTCAGCTCGATATTGCGGTCGAGGGCGGCGCTCATCTTGTCGGTGCTGCCGTGCAGTCGGGTGATGAGGCTGGCGATCTCGTCGGTGGAGGTGCGCGTACGCTGCGCCAGGCCGCGCACCTCGTCGGCGACCACGGCGAAGCCACGTCCGGCTTCACCGGCGCGAGCGGCCTCGATGGCGGCGTTGAGCGCCAGCAGATTGGTCTGCTCGGCGACCGCCTTGATCACGTCCAGCACGCCGCCGATGCGGTCGGCATCCTGCCTGAGCAACTCCATGGTGGCCTGGGTGCTGTCCACTTCCTGGGCCAGGCTCTGAATCTGAGTGGCGACCTAGTTGACCATCTCGTCACCCTCCCGGGTCTTGAGCGTGGCCTCGCGGGCGGTGGTCGACGCCTGTTCGGCATTGCGCGCCACCTCGTTGATGGTGGCGCTCATCTGCTGCATGGCGGTGGCGATCTGCTCGGTCTCTATCTTCTGCGCCGAGGCGCCAGCGCGCGTCTGCTCGGTGACGGCGGAGAGTTCTTCGGCGGCACTGGCGACCTGGATGACGCCGTCCTTCTGCTCGCGGATCAGGTCGCTCAGATTGACGATCATGCGCTGCATGGCCGCCTGCAACTGGCCGATCTCGTCCTTGCGCGCTGCCTCGATCTGCACGGTCAGGTCGCCGGCAGCGAGCTGTTCCACGGTCACCAGGGTCTGGCGCAGCGGCGTCACGATGGAGCGGGTGATGACCCAGGCCGCGACCAGGCTGAGCAGTACCGCCAGCAGCAGCCCGCCAAAGAGCATCAGCTTGGCTTCGCGGATATCGTCGAGGCGGAACTGGCTCTGTAGCTGCTTCATCTCGTCGGAGGTCTTGAGCAACATCTGGATATGCTGGTAGAGCCCCTGATTGACGTCCTGGTACGCCTTCTGGACGCTGAACAGCTGCTGGACCTGACGCTGGTACTCGTCGAGAAGTCCTGGCAGCTGCTGCAATTCCGGGGTCGGAGGCAAGGTCTTGAGCACGTCACCGGTCTTGGTCAGGGACGCCAGCAAGGCTTCCTGTTGTGGCCCGGCGGACTTGAGCACATAGAGGTGCAAGTGGATCCGCAGTTGCTGCAGCGCCGCCAGCAGGGAGGGCAGCTGGGCGCTGGCTTGATCGCGCTCACGATCCAGGGCGCTGGATGCCTCCTGCAATCGCTGGTCCATCATGTCGCCCGTATCGCGAATGTCCTGGATCGCGGTGGTGCGATCCTGGGTCACCTTGAGCGCCTGCTGATAGATATCGCGGTATTCCCTGAGGGTCTGTTCGGTACGGGCCAGTAGTGCTGTGCTTTCCGGACGTTTGAACAGTGGACGGACATTCTCTAGTTGCTGTTCGAGGGCATCGATGCCGCCTTTCCAGCGAGCGGCCTGGTCGGCTTCCGGCATGAGGGCGAAATCCTTGCGGGCATTGCGCATGTCGCGGGCGAGTAGACCGATTTGGGTGAACTGTTCGATCAGGTTGCCGCGTCGGCCCAGGGCCTGGATGCCGTCCCAGCCGGCATAGGCGATAGCCAGGGACAGAATGATCAGGATGGTAAAGCCGGAAAACAGCTTCGTACGAACACTCATGTTGCTCATCTTCATGGGGCTATTTCCAATGTTCGGCGGAAAGTTCCGGAGTTTGAGAGGGGCGGAGGGCGTCGGATTCTAGCCGAGGGTAATGTAAAAAAGTTAGGTGTTTACAACCTTTAAATAATGGTAAGTCTAATTCTTATATATCAATATCAAGAGTGATTTCGTTTCCAGGCATTCGCTGTTATCGCTATTGATATATATAGAATTTTTAGTCGAAATTTGGCCTTGGACAATCCGTGTTAGTTGAGGGATTGCTTTTTATTAGTCTGGCTTTAGAGATATGACCAAAAGGCAGGAGCAGAGGCCCTGGCCTGTATCCGGAGAGAAGGGGATTTGGCGGGACGGTTCTTCGCTGGCGGCCAGCGGCTCCCGCTCGCGCAGACGGCGATGAACACCTTCGCCGCTCTCATCGACTGTCCGGCGAACCCTGGAATGCCGCTAGACTCCATAGAAGGTCATTCGCTTTCCCTCTCCGGCAAGGAATCCCCATGTCCACCACGGAGCGTCGCCGCGCCTTTCTTCAGCATCCGGGCTTTTCGCGGCTGTTCGCACCCGGGCGCCTGACCCTAGGCTTTCTGCTGCCACTGGAGGGCTATCCCGACGATCCCATGCCGACCCTGCGCGACCACGCCCGCCTGGCGCGGCTGGCCGACCAGCTGGGCTTCGCGGCGCTCTGGGCGCGCGACGTGCCCTTCTACGATCCCGGCTTCAACGATGCCGGCCAGGTGTTCGAGCCCTTCACCTATCTCGGCTATCTGGCGGGCATCACCCAGCACCTGACCCTGGCCACCGGCAGCGCCGTCATCACCCTGCGCCATCCGCTGCACCTGGCCAAGATGGCGGCTTCGGTCGACCAGTTGAGCGATGGCCGGCTGGTGCTGGGCGTGGCCTCCGGCGACCGTCCGGTGGAATACCCGGCCTTCGGCCTGGAGAGTGAATTCGAGCGGCGGGGCGAGCGCTTTCGCGATGCCTTCGAGATGTTTCGCCTGGCCGGCGAGACTAATTTCCCGCTGGGGGCCTTTCGCCGCTTCGGCGATCTGCAGGGGCTGGCCGATCTGGTGCCCAAACCCGTGCATGGGCGCATTCCGGCGCTGGTCACCGGGCGCAGTCGGCAAACAGTGGACTGGATCGCCGCCAAGGCCGATGGCTGGTTCTATTACTTCGTACCGGCCGAACATGTTCCGGCGCTGACGCGGGTCTGGCGCGAGGCGCTGGACGAGATCGGCGGGCGCGAGCTGTTCAAGCCCTTCGCCCAGGGGCTGTTCTTCGAGCTGGCCAGCGATCCGGCCCAGCCGCCTCGGCCCATCCATGCCGGCTTGTCCTGCGGGCGGCGGGCGTTGGTGGACTACCTTGGTCAGTTGCAGGAAGCCGGCGTCAATCACCTGGCCCTCAACCTGCGCCCCTCACGGCGTCCGGCCAGCGAAGTGGTCCAGGAACTGGGCGAATTCGTGCTCCCGCAGTTTCCTTCCCTGCAGCCGTAGCGATCGTCGCGGTGTGGCGCCAGGTAACACTTGTCTGGCTAACGATTCCCGGTCGTCGTCACCTGGGCAGGCGATTCCCCTGTGGTAGGGGTTCAACCGGGTCGCACCCCTTGGCCTGATCTCTGCATAACCTTCCGTTCTGTTACCCAGCTTTTGGTGCAACCGGATCGACGGTAGAACCTTGCGGGTTGCACTTGGTTGCACTTTTCTTTCGAGCGGCGCTAAGCTGCGCCGAATTTCGACGCCTTCTTGCTTGAGGACCTGCGCATGGCCACTACCACCACCCTGGGCGTAAAGCTCGACGAAGCCACCCGCGATCGCCTCAAGGAAGCGGCGCGCCGTATCGACCGGACGCCCCACTGGCTGATCAAGCAGGCCATCTTCACCTACCTGGAAACCCTGGAAAGCGGCGCGACCCTGGCCGATCTGCAGGGCATCGCCCAGCGCCTGGCCGAGGGTGACAACGAAGCCGTCGAGGCGTTGGCCGATCCGGTCTACCAGCCGTTCCTGGAATTCGCCGAGAGCATCCTGCCGCAGTCGGTGCTGCGCTCGGCCATCACCGCGGCCTATCGTCGGCCGGAAGAAGAGCTGCTGCCGCTGCTGCTGGAGCAGGCGCGCCTGCCGGCAGCCCAGGCCAAGGCCACCCATGAACTGGCTCACCGCATCGCCGAGAAGCTGCGTAATGCCAAGGGTGCAACCGGGCGCTCCGGAATGGTGCAGAGTCTGCTTCGTGAATTCTCGCTGTCGTCCCAGGAAGGCGTGGCCCTGATGTGCCTGGCCGAAGCCCTGCTGCGCATCCCCGACAAGGGCACCCGCGATGCGCTGATCCGCGACAAGATCAGCACCGGCAACTGGCAGCCGCACCTGGGTAACAGCCCCTCGCTGTTCGTCAACGCCGCCACCTGGGGCCTGCTGCTGACCGGCCGCCTGGTCTCGACCCACAACGAGGCCGGCCTCACCAGTTCGCTCAATCGCCTCATCGGCAAGAGCGGCGAGCCGGTGATCCGCAAGGGCGTGGACATGGCCATGCGCCTCATGGGCGAGCAGTTCGTCACCGGCGAGACCATCGCCGAGGCCCTGGCCAACGCCAGCAAGTTCGAGGCGAAGGGCTTCCGCTACAGCTACGACATGCTCGGCGAAGCCGCCCTGACCGAGGCCGATGCCCGCCGCTACCTGGCCTCCTACGAGCAGGCCATCCACTCCATCGGCAAGGCCTCCCATGGCCGTGGCATCTACGAGGGCCCGGGCATCTCCATCAAGCTCTCGGCACTGCATCCGCGCTACAGCCGCGCCCAGTACGACCGGGTGATGAGCGAGCTCTATCCGCGCCTGCTGGAACTGACCCTGCTGGCCAAGCGCTACGACATCGGCCTGAACATCGACGCCGAGGAAGCCGATCGCCTGGAGATCTCCCTGGATCTCCTGGAGCGCCTGTCCTTCGAACCGCAACTGGCCGGCTGGAACGGCATCGGCTTCGTCATCCAGGCCTACCAGAAGCGCTGCCCGCTGGTGATTGACTACCTGATCGACCTGGCCAAGCGCAGCCGTCGGCGTCTGATGATCCGGCTGGTCAAGGGCGCCTACTGGGACAGCGAGATCAAGCGCGCCCAGGTGGAAGGCCTGGAGGGTTATCCGGTCTATACCCGCAAGGTCTACACCGACGTGGCCTATCTGGCCTGCGCCCGCAAGCTCCTGGCGGCGCCGGAATCCATCTATCCGCAATTCGCCACCCACAACGCCCACACCCTGGCGGCCATCTACCAGCTCGGCGGGCAGAACTACTACCCCGGCCAGTACGAATTCCAGTGCCTGCACGGCATGGGCGAGCCGCTGTACGAGCAGGTGGTGGGCAGCGTCAAGGACGGCAAGCTGGCACGGCCGTGCCGCATCTATGCCCCGGTGGGCACCCACGAGACGCTGCTGGCCTACCTGGTCCGCCGCCTGCTGGAAAACGGCGCCAACACCTCCTTCGTCAACCGCATCGCCGACCATTCCATCTCCCTCGACGAGCTGGTGGCCGATCCGGTGGTGCAGATCGAGCAGCAGTCCACCAACGAAGGCGCCATCGGCCTGCCGCATCCGCGCATTCCCCATCCCAGCGCCCTGTACGGCGCCGAGCGCTGCAATTCCAGCGGTCTGGACCTGTCCAGCGAACACCGCCTGGGTTCGCTGTCCGCGGCCCTGCTGGCCAGTGGCAACACCGCCTGGGAAGCCCGCCCGCTGCTGGGTCGTGCCAGCGAGCCGTCGATTGCGCAACCGGTGCTCAATCCGGCCGATCGCCGCGATCGCGTCGGTCAGGTCAGCAACGCCACCCGTGCCGATGTCGACATCGCCCTGGAAGAAGCCCTGGCCGCCGCACCCATCTGGCAATCCACGCCGCCCGAGCAGCGCGCCGCCGCCCTGGATCGCGCCGCCGAATTGATGGAGGCGCAGATCCAGCCGCTGATGGGCCTGCTGGTGCGCGAGGCCGGCAAGACCTACGCCAACGCCATCGCCGAGGTGCGCGAGGCGGTGGACTTCCTGCGCTACTACGCCGCCCTGGTGCGCCGTGACTTCGCCAACGACAGCCACCGCCCGCTGGGTCCGGTGGTCTGCATCAGCCCCTGGAACTTCCCCCTGGCCATCTTCAGCGGCCAGATCGCCGCGGCCCTGGCCGCCGGCAACACCGTGCTGGCCAAGCCGGCCGAGCAGACCCCGCTGATCGCCGCCCAGGCCGTGCGTATCCTGCTGGAGGCCGGCATCCCCGAAGGCGTGCTGCAACTGCTGCCGGGCGAGGGCTCGACCATCGGCGCCGCCCTGGTCAACGACGTGCGGGTCAAGGGCGTGATGTTCACCGGCTCCACCGAGGTGGCGCAGATTCTGGCGCGCAACATCGCCGGACGCCTGGACGCCCAGGGCCGGCCGATTCCGCTGATCGCCGAGACCGGTGGCCAGAACGCCATGATCGTCGACTCCTCGGCCCTGGCCGAGCAGGTGGTCGCCGACGTGGTGGCCTCCGCCTTCGACAGCGCCGGTCAGCGCTGCTCGGCCCTGCGCGTGCTCTGCGTGCAGGACGACGTGGCCGATCGCGTGCTGGAAATGCTCAAGGGCGCCATGGCCGAATGCCGACTGGGTAACCCGGAGAATCTGGCCATCGACATCGGCCCGGTGATCGACGGCGAGGCCAAGGCCACCATCGACAAGCACATCCAGACCCTGCGCGGTAAGGGTCGCCGGGTGCACCAGGGCGGGCGCGTCGAAGGCGATGCCATCCACCGCGGCACCTTCGTCATGCCCACCCTGATCGAGCTGGAGAGCCTGGCGGAACTGGGGCGCGAGGTCTTCGGCCCGGTGCTCCACGTGGTGCGCTATGGCCGCAAGGACCTGGACAAGGTCATCGACCAGATCAATGCCACCGGCTACGGCCTGACCTTCGGCGTGCACACCCGCATCGACGAGACCATCGCCAAGGTGGTGGAGCGCGCCCATGCCGGCAACCTCTACGTCAACCGCAACATGGTCGGCGCGGTGGTCGGGGTGCAGCCCTTCGGCGGCGAAGGCCTCTCGGGCACCGGTCCCAAGGCCGGTGGCCCGCTGTACCTCTATCGCCTGCTCAGCACCCGTCCCGATGGTGATCCCGCGGTGGCCCTGGCCAAGGGCAGCACCGGCGAGACCGAATGGCAGGTGCGCGATGCCCTGCGCCAGCAGGCCGGCAATCCGCTGGGCGCCCTGCACGACTGGGCCAGGCAGCAGGGCCTGGGCGAGCTGGAGCAGGCCTGCCTGAGATTTGCCGAGGAATCCCTGAGCGGTCTGACCCGCCTGCTGCCGGGTCCGACCGGCGAGCGCAACAGCTACAGCCTGCTGCCGCGCAGCCGGGTGCTGTGCCTGGCGGCCGACGAAAGCGATCTGCTGCTGCAACTGGCGGCGGTCATGGCGGTGGGCAGCACGGCCCTAGTCGAGGACGCCCACAAGACGACGCTGACGCGCCTGCCGCAAGCCGTGCGCGCGCGGGTTCAGGTGGCGGCCGACTGGCGCAAGGACGAGGTCGCCTTCGAGGCGGTCCTGCACCACGGCGATTCCGATCAGCTGCGCCAGGTCTGCCAGCAGGTGGCCAAGCGCAATGGTCCCATCGTCGGCGTCCAGGGCCTGGCCCGCGGCGAGACCGCCATTCCGCTGGAGCGCCTGCTCATCGAGCGCGCCCTGAGCGTGAATACCGCAGCGGCGGGTGGTAATGCGAGTCTGATGACCATCGGCTGAGGAGGCGCTGGCTGAGCTGCATGCAACGAAGCCCGACACTCGTGTATCCGTTGGGCTTCGACGGTGGAGCCGTTTCAACCCAATCTACGGACGCGCGCCGCGATGCCCCCTCTCCCTCCGGGAGAGGGTTGGGGTGAGGGCGAGGTGCGAGGGATAGGCCCAGGGCTGTTGGGCTGGGATGGTGGAGCCGTCTTGACCCAACCTACGAATGCACGTCCGTAGGTTGGGTTGAGCGCAGCGAAGCCCAGCAGGCAGACTTGCTGTCTGGCTCCGATAGCAGAATCTAATACAGCGCCCCATACCCCTCCGGTTCCACCGGAAAGCTGCCATCGTTGGCGGCGATCAGTTTGTTCAGGCGTACCGGGATGGCCTTGGCAGCTGGCACCTTGCTGCCTTCGGCGTGGTGCCAGAGCGGGATCAGGGCGTTGCATTCGGGGTAGTAGCCGCCACAGGCCCCTTCCGGAATGTTGTAGGGCGTGACTCGCAGCGGACCCACCTCACGGCGCACGCCATCGTCGGCCACCGTCGACACCTGCACCTTGTCGCCTTCCGCCAGGCCCAGGCGTTCGATGTCGTTGCGATTCATCAGCAGCACCGCACGGGTGCCCTTCACGCCGCGAAAGCGATCGTGATAGCCATAGATGGTGGTGTTGAACTGGTCATTGCTGCGCAGCGTCATCAGGGTCAGGACGTCACGCCCGCGGGCGGGCATGTCCGGATCCTCTTCCAGGCTGCGCGGCACGATGAGATTGGCCTTGCCGGTGTCGGTCTTCCATTCACGCTTGGCCGCCGGCAGTGGGCGATGGAAACCGCCCACCTCCCACATCCGCGCATTGAAGTCGTGGAAGATCTCCGGGAAGGAGCGCGCGATCTCGTCGCGGATCAGCGCATAGTCGGCGACCCAGGCGTCCCAGGTGACCTGCGGGTTGTCGGGCAGGGTAGCTTTGGCCAGGCCGGCGACGATGGCCGGCTCGGACAACAGGTCGCCTTCGGGCGGTTCGGCCACGCCACGCCAGCCGTGGATGCAGCCGGTACTGTCCTCGGTGCTGTGGGCCTGTTCCACCCCATTCTGGCGATCGATTTCGGTACGCCCCAGGCAGGGCAGCAGATAGGTCTTGTCCGCCGGCACCAGATGATTGCGATTGAGCTTGGTGGCGATCTGCACCGACAGGCGCAGGGTGCGCCAGGCCGGCTCCATCAGGCTGGTCTCGGGAATGGCGCGCAGAAAGTTGCCGCCCAGGCTGATGAAGGCCTTCACCGAGCCGTCGAGGATGCCCTCGCAGGCTTCCACGGTATTGCGACCCTTGTCCTGTGGCGGGGCGAAACCGAAGCGCTCGCCCAGCTGTTCGAGCGGCGCCAGCTCCGGCTTCTCGGTGATGCCCACGGTGCGCTGGCCCTGGACGTTGGAATGCCCGCGCACCGGGCAGATGCCGGCGCCGGGCTTGCCGATGTTGCCGCGCATGAGCAGCAGGTTGGTCAGCATCTGGATGGTTTCCACGCCATGGCGATGCTGGGTCAGCCCCATGCCATAGATGCCGATGACCTTCTGACAGCGACCATAGACGGCAGCGGCGGCTTCCAGAGCGCTGCGGGTCAGCCCCGACTGGCGCTCCAGCTGCGGCCATTCCTGGCGCTGCAACCACTCGCAGAAGTCGGCGAAGCCGTGGCAATGCTCGGCGATGAAGGCATGGTCGAGCACGGCCGGTTGGCCCTGTTCGCGCGCGAGATCATCGGCCGCCAGCAAGGCCTTGCACAGACCGGCGAGGGCCGCGGTGTCGCCACCGGGCTTGAGCTGATGGTACTGGGTGCTGATCTGGGTGGGCTGGTCAGTCAGCATCTCCACCGGCGACTGCGGATTGACGAAGGTTTCCAGGCCGCGCTCGCGCAGGGGATTGAAGGTGATGATGGGCGCGCCGCGTTTGCGCGCCTCCTGCAGGTCATGCAGCATCCGCGGACTGTTGCTGCCCGGATTCTGGCCAAAGAACAGCAGGCAGTCGGCCTGATCGAAGTCGTTCAGGGTCACGGTACCCACGGTCACGCCAATACTTTTGGGCAGAGCGACCGAGGTGCTCTCGTGGCACATATTGGAACTGTCCGGCAGGTTGTTGGTGCCGTACAGGCGGGCATAGAGCTGATAAAGGTAGGAGGTCTCCAGCGCCGCACGACCCGAGGCGTAGAAGATCACCGAGTCCGGCGCCAGCGCCTTGAGTTCGGCGCCGATGTCGGCGAAGGCCTCGGCCCAGCTCACCGGACGATAGCGGTCGGTGGCGGCGTCGTAGCGCAGCGGATGGGTAAGCCGGCCAACCTCTTCCAGGTCATAGTCGCGCCAGCCACGCAGTTCGCTGAGCGAATGCTGGGCGAAGAATTCCGGTCCGCATCTCTTGCTGGTGACCTCCCAGGCAGTGGCCTTGGCGCCGTTCTCGCAGAATTCCAGCGGATGGGGCTTGCCCGGCTTGGCCCAGGCGCAACTCACGCAGGCGAAGCCACCGTGCTTGTTCTGCCGGGCCAGCAGCGCACCGGATTTGAGCGGCACCCGTTCACGCAGGACGATCTCGGTCACCGAACGCGCCGAGCCCCAGCCACCGGAGGGCGCGTCATAGCGTTCAACCTTGGGTTTGCCGATCTTGCTCATGGTGCGCCTCACGTGACTGTCTGGCGATGTGCCTGTAGGTCATGGGACGACGCGTCTGGCGGGAAGGTTCTGGCGGTCAGCCAGGCGGTGCGGCGAAGCCCAGCTGGCGCCAGCCTTCGTAGACCGCCACGGCAACGGTATTGGACAGATTGAGGCTGCGGCGATTGGGCAGCATCGGCAGGCGCAGCCGCTGTTCGGGCGGCAGCGACTCCAGCACCTCGGCCGGCAGCCCGCGACTTTCTGGACCGAACAGCAGGGCATCGCCCGGCGCATAGGCGATCTCGGTGAAGGGATGGCTGGCCTTGGTGGTAAAGGCCAGCAGTCGGGGCGGCTGCAAATCTGCTATACAGGCCGCGAGGCTGGCATGGGTCCGCACGCTGGACCACTCGTGGTAGTCCAAGCCGGCGCGACGCAGTTTCTTGTCGTCCAGCGCAAAGCCCAGTGGCTCGATCAGGTGCAGGCGGCAGCCGGTAATGGCGCACAGGCGAATGACGTTGCCGGTATTGGGCGGAATTTCCGGTTGGTAGAGGATGATGTCGAACATGAAGGGCAGGGCGCCTGGCAAAGCGCCTATGGTACTGCGCCGCCGTCGCGCCGTCGCGAGCGGGGTGGGGCGATGAACCTCTGGCGCCGGCTGGTCGACTGGCTGCTGCGCGAACAGCGCGCCCGCCGGGACGAACTGGCGCGGGTGGAAGATCCCGATCTGCTCAGGGCCGAATGGCGCGGCCAGCGCCAGCGCCTGACCCTCTGGCTGGCCTCGGCAGCCCTGGGCGCCGGGCTATTCGGCATGATCCTCGGCCAGCTGGTGTACCAGCGCACCCATCCCGATCCCTGGTCGGCCGAGGCCCGCCGCCCGGTCATCCTGGGGGTGGAGGCTCATCAGGAGGCGGGGCGCTTCGAATTGCTGATCACCGCCGACCGCTCGCTGTTCTACGAACGCTATCGCCCCGATGGCGCCCTCAGCCTGCGCCTGCCCCGCGCCCGCTGGGACGGCGGCGAACGCCAGGGGCGGGTGGCGCGGCCGGGCGGCAGCTTTTCCTGGACGGTGCGCCAGGATGGCCAGGACCTGAAGGTGCTGCTGGTCGGTGTGGGCGGTGCCTTGCAGGCCAGCGACCGCATCGTCGAAGCCGGCGAGGACTGGGTGCTCCACGTCGAGGTCCCGCTGACACCCTGAAATGCCCCGTTATCAGGCAAAAGGCCGCTGGTTTGCACCAGAGCGGAACGGGGTGCGGAGCCGGATTGTTTTGAAGCTTAGTCCTCCTTTGCCGACCCCTGCGTCCTTGTCGAGGAGAAAAAGCGCTCTAGCCTGCGGCTTTCCACTTTTCGCAGACGAAAAAAAGAGGCCATCACACTGGGTGATGGCCTCGGGAAGAAAAGAGGGGATTCCCCAGCCTGCCTGTACCGAGGTCCCCAAAAGGGTAGTTACCTAGAACGTTGCAGAAGGTGTGCCAAGTTTTGAGTTAGGTGGTGTTGGGGATTTTGCAGGTTGGGTTGAGCGCTAGCGAAGCCCAACGTTTCGGTGCAGCAGACTCGGCTTTCTTGGTGCCATAGTCGCTCATCGAATTCTGCTGATGTTTCTTGTTTCGCCCCCTCGGGCGAGTCACTTTTGCCAGTCGCGGCTGCGCGCCCCGGACAAAAGTAACCAAAAACGCTTGCCCCGGTCATCCGGCCCTCCGCTGCGCTGCGGGTGCGCTCACGCCAGCGCCGTTCCGGGGTCGGTCCAGATGGGCCGTCCATGGCCCATCTGGACCTCTCGCCGCATCCATGCGGCTCGACCCACTCCACGACACTGGCGTTCGCCCTCCTGAACGGAGCGATTCGCCAGCCTGAAAGTGTTGGTTGAAGAGCCCGTAGCGTGGACAACGGCGAAGCCTTGTCCACTTTCTCGATCAAGCTCATCAGTGGAAAACGCTGCGCGGTTTTCCACGCTACAAATCCTATGAACACCGAAGTCTCAGGCTAGCGCCCCGTCCCCGTCAGTGAGGCCGAGTTCCGGTGTCGTGGCGGGGGTTGCGAGGCAGGACGCCGAGCAAGGCGCGAGGGGCAGGAAGCCCCTTCGTGCCGTGCCCCTGCCACGGCGCCGGAGCGAGGGCACCCGGAGCGCAGCGGAGGGCCGAAACATGGGGACAGCGTTTTTGGTTACTTTTTTCGCGTTTGAAAAAAGTGACTCGCCCGGGTGGGCGAAACAAAACCTATCAGCAAACCGCGATAATCAGCTTGGGCAGCTATAAGTCCAAACTCGAAACGTTGGGCTTCGCTATCGCTCAGCCCAACCTACAACAACTAGTCCTCCCCATCCTCATCCGGTCCGTCCACCTTCATGCCCAGCTCCTTGATCTTGCGGGTCAGGGTATTGCGGCCCCAGCCGAGCAGGACGGCGGCGTCGCGGCGGCGACCGGCGGTGTGCTTGAGGGCGGTCTCGATCATGATGCGTTCGAAGGCCGGCACGGCGTTGTCCAGCAGGCTGGACTGGCCGCGGGTGAGGGCCTGGTCGGCCCACTGGCGCAGGGCCTGTTCCCAGTTGGCGGCGGGGGCGGCGTCCTGGGGCTGGTTGAGCAGCTCCGGCGGCAGGTCGTCGATCAGCACCTCGCGGCTGGAGGCCATCACCGTGATCCAGCGGCAGGTGTTCTCCAGCTGGCGCACGTTGCCCTGCCAGGGCAGGCCCTTCATGTATTCCTCGGTCTCGCCGCGCAGGGTCTTGGGCTCCACGGCCAGCTCCTGGGCGGCGCGGGCGAGGAAGTGGCGGGCGAGGGCGGGGATGTCCTCGCGGCGGTCGGCCAGGCGCGGGATGTGGATGCGGATGACGTTGAGGCGATGGAAGAGGTCCTCGCGGAACTTGCCCTCGCGCACCAGGCCCTCCAGGTTCTGGTGGGTGGCGGCGATGATGCGCACGTCCACCTTGACCGGGGTGTGGCCGCCGACGCGATAGAACTCGCCATCGGCCAGTACCCGCAGCAGGCGGGTCTGGGTATCAGCCGGCATGTCGCCGATCTCGTCGAGGAACAGGGTGCCACCATCGGCCTGCTCGAAGCGGCCGCGGCGCTGGGCGGCGGCGCCGGTGAAGGCGCCTTTCTCGTGGCCGAACAGCTCGGACTCCATCAGGTCCTTGGGGATGGCGGCCATGTTCAGGGCGATGAAAGGGGCCGCGGCGCGCGGACTGTGGCGGTGCAGGGCGTGGGCGACCAGTTCCTTGCCGGTACCGGATTCGCCGTTGATCAGCACGGTGATGTTGGAGTGCGAGAGGCGGCCGATGGCGCGGAACACCTCCTGCATCGCCGGCGCCTCGCCGATGATCTCGGGGGTGCGGGTCAGGTGCGCCGGTTCGGCGAAGCCCTGCTGCTCCTGGGCATGCTGCCCGGCGCGCTTGACCAGGGCCACGGCCTCGTCGACGTCGAACGGCTTGGGCAGGTATTCGAAGGCGCCGCCCTGGTAGGAGGCCACGGCGCTGTCCAGGTCGGAGTGGGCGGTCATGATGATGACCGGCAGGCGCGGGTGCATCTCGCGGATGCGCGACAGCAGGTCCAGGCCACTGGTCCCCGGCATGCGGATGTCCGAGATCACCACGTCCGGCTGCTGACGGCCGAGGCGGGTCATGACGCTGTCGGCGCTGTCGAAGGCGACGGTGGTCATGCCCTCCTGTTGCAGGGCTTTTTCCAGGACCCAGCGGATGGAACGGTCGTCGTCGACGATCCAGACGGTCTCCTGACGGCTCATGCGTACTCCTCGTTATTCCAGCGGCAGGAAGATGCTGAAGGCGGTGTGGCCAGGATGGCTTTCACACTCGATCAGCCCCTGGTGCTGGGTGATGATGTTCTGGGTGATGGCGAGCCCGAGGCCGGTGCCGTCGGGGCGACCGCTGACCATGGGATAGAAGATGGTTTCCTGCAGGTCCTGGGGGATGCCCGGACCGTTGTCGGTGATCTCCACCTTGCACACCAGGCGATGGCGGTGGTGGCCGATGGTGAACTGGCGCAGGGTGCGGGTTCTCAGGGTGACCCGGCCCAGGCGCAATTCGTTCTGCTGGGAGATGGCCTGCATGGCGTTGCGCACGATGTTGAGCACCGCCTGGATCATCTGCTCGCGGTCGATCATCAGGTCGGGAATGCTCGGGTCGTAGTCGCGCACCAGGTTGATCAGCCCCTGGCTTTCCGCTTCCACCAGGCTGCAGACGCGTTCGAGCACCTCGTGCACGTTGGTGATGGCCAGCTTAGGCAGCTTGTTGGAGCCGAGCATGCGATCGACCAGATTCCGCAGTCGGTCGGCTTCCTCGATGATGACGTTGGTGTAGTCCTTGAGCGCCTCTTCCGGCAGCTCGCGGGCCAGCAGCTGGGCCGCGCCACGGATGCCGCCGAGGGGATTCTTGATCTCGTGGGCCAGGCCGCGCACCAGCAGCTTGGTGGTCTCCTGCTTGGAGAGCTGGGCCTCTTCCTTGGTGATGCGCAGCAGCCGGTCACGGGGATGGACTTCCAGCAGCAGCAGGGTGTTGTGGCGATCCAGGATCGGGGTCACCGCATAGTCCACCGTGAGGCTGTTGCCCGAGGTGGAGATCAGCAGCGCCTCGCGCTTCGTGAAGGGGTGGGCATGGTCCACCGCCTGGCGCAGCGCCTGCAGGGCCTCGGGCGATTCGGTGAACAGCTCGCTGATGAACTGGCCATGGCTGCGCTGGCCGCTGATGGCCAGCAGCATCTCGGCCGCCGGATTCATGTACTCCAGACGCAACTCCGCATCCAGCAGGATGACTGCGGTGGTGAGGTTGTCGAGCAGGAGTCGGTGGATGACGTCGGTAGGCATGAGGGGCCACAGCGCTATAGGGACGATAGGAAAATGCAAGAAGCAAACCAAGACGCCCCGAGTTAGGGCAGATGGCTGAAACGTGCACTAACAGCCGCCGCACGCCGGACGGAGCTGCACAGGATTTGTATCAAGATGGTGCACAGTCAAAAAGCGCACCAAAAAGGTGCGCTATAGGAAGGGTAGCCAGGATTTCTTGGCTTCGGGCGGTTTCATGTCCAGCGGGCATTCCGGCCGCTTGCCCCAGTCCTTGTCGCTGCAGGGATGGGCGCGGCGCTTCTGCTCCAGGGAGGGGCGCCGCAGATGGAAGGGCTGCGCCGGCGTCCGCTCCAGTACGTTGCCATCGGCGGCGAGGATCTCCGCCACCAGGCTGTGGGTGCCGCGGTCCAGGCCGCCCAGGGGAAACACCGGACTGCGTCCGGCGCCGGCTTCCCGGTCGTCCAGCAGCAGGCGGTAGCTGTGACCCGGCTGCAATTCCGGCTCGCTGACCAGGCTGACGATGAGCTGCCCTTCCTGGTCGATCACCGTGGCATCGGGCTCAGGCACCAGGATGCGCAGCATCTGGTAGCGGAAGGGCGCCGCCTTGGGCGTCCTGGCCACCGGCGCGGCGGGAGTCGGACTCAGCTTGCGGGTCGGCTGGCCCTGCTGATTGAGGTTGTTGGGCACCGTGATCGGCACCTGGGTCGCCTTGACGCCCTTGGGCGGCTGGTCGGTGTAGACCCGATTGCCTTCCTTGTCGACATAGCTGTAGACCGCTGCCTGGGCGGGGAGCAGCAGGCAGAGCAGCAGCAGGGTCAGGAGCGCGCGCATCAGCGGGCCGGGCTGTTGACGCTGATGCGCTGCACGGTCACGGTCTTCTCGGCACTGGTCTGGACCACCTCGCCGTTGCCGGACAGCACCTGGGCCGCGAAACGGTGCTCGCCGCGATCCAGGTTGGCCACGCCGAAGCGGGTGCTCTGGCCGGGGCTGCCGTAGGGGGCGCCGTCCACCAGCAATTGCAGCGACTGCCCCGCACCCAGGGCCGGTTCCAGGGATACGCCCACCGAGAAGGTGCCGTTGTTGGCGCGGATGGCCTCATCGTCGGGCACGTTGACCTCCAGGCGGCTGAAGGCCGGGCCGGCGGGCGTCGCCGCCGCAGGCGCACTGGGGATGGGCAGCGCCGGCCGTGGATTGTCCACGGTATTGGTGGGTGCCACCTGCACCGGCTTGGCATTGGCCGAGGGCTGGTCGCTGAACACCGTGTTGCCTTCGGCATCCACCGACTTGTAGATCGCGGCCTGGGCGGAGCAGGCGAGGCAGAGCAGACAGCAGGCAAGCAGGCGAGGCATGGCGGAATCTCGGCCGGGCAGTGGAGATCAAGGGTAGCAGGCGCGCCCGGTGCACAGGTAGGCAACCTGGCCGCTGTGCCCGGGCGTCGGTCGCGGCGGTTTTCCCAGGGCAAAAGAAAAGGCCTCCCGAAGGAGGCCTCTTTACCTTACTGCAGCGGGATCAGACGCTGTAGTACAGGTCGTATTCCAGCGGGTGCACGAAGGTACGCACCTTGATCTCTTCCTCGGACTTCAGCTCGATGTAGGCATCGATGAACTCGTCGGTGAAGACGCCGCCCTTGGTCAGGAACGCGCGACCGGCGTCCAGGGCTTCCAGGGCTTCCTTCAGGCTGCCGCAGACCTGCGGGATCTTCTTGCCTTCTTCCGGCGGCAGATCGTACAGGTTCTTGTCGGCGGCATCGCCGGGGTGGATCTTGTTCTGGATACCGTCCAGGCCGGCCATCAGCAGGGCAGCGAAGCACAGGTAGGGGTTGGCAGCCGGATCCGGGAAGCGGGCCTCGATGCGGCGGGCTTTCGGGCTCGACACATAGGGGATACGGATGGAGGCGGAGCGGTTACGGGCCGAGTAGGCCAGCATGACCGGGGCTTCGAAGCCGGGCACCAGACGCTTGTAGCTGTTGGTGGACGGGTTGGTGAAGCCGTTCAGCGCCTTGCCGTGCTTGATGATGCCGCCGATGAAGTACAGGGCGGTATCGGACAGGCCGGCATAGCCTTCGCCGGCGAAGGTGTTCTTGCCATCCTTGGAGATGGACATGTGCACGTGCATGCCGGAGCCGTTGTCGCCGTACAGAGGCTTGGGCATGAAGGTGGCGGTCTTGCCGTAGGCATCGGCCACGTTGTGCACGACGTACTTCAGGGTCTGGGTCTCGTCGGCCTTCTTGACCAGGGTGTTGAACTGCACACCGATCTCGTTCTGGCCAGCGGTCGCCACTTCGTGGTGGTGGACTTCCACGACCAGGCCCATTTCTTCCAGGGCGTTGCACATGGCTGTACGGATTTCGTGGTCGTGATCGACCGGCGGTACCGGGAAGTAGCCGCCCTTGACGTCCGGACGGTGGCCCTTGTTGCCGGACTCGAAGTCGGCATCGGTGTTCCAGGAAGCCTGCTCGGAGAAGATCTTGAACATGGAGCCGGAGATGTCCGACTTGAACTTCACTTCGTCGAAGATGAAGAACTCGGGCTCCGGGCCGACGAACACGGTGTCGCCGATGCCGGTGGACTTCAGGTATTCCTCGGCAGCACGGGCGATACCGCGGGGGTCGCGCTCGTAGGGCTGCATGGTGGAGGGTTCGATGATGTCGCAGACCAGGATCAGGGTCGGCTCTTCGGTGAAGGGATCCAGAACGGCGGTGCTGTCGTCGGGCAGCAGGATCATGTCGGAGGCTTCGATGCCTTTCCAGCCGGCGATGGAGGAGCCGTCGAACATCTTGCCGTGGGCGAAGAAGTCTTCGTCCAGCGCGTCACGCGCCGGCATGGTGACGTGTTGCTGCTTGCCTTTGGTGTCGGTGAAGCGCAGGTCTACCCACTTCACGTCGTTTTCTTTGATCAGTTGAACAGCCTTCGACATGGTTTCCTCCAGAGGAATTTCGGCCGGGAGCGGTTGGCGGTACTCCCGGTATCAGCTGTGCCCTTGAGGGGCGCTCCCGTACTGCCTGGTCAGCGACCGGCGTTCCACGAAAAGCGCCCTATGCTGGCCCAGGGGCGGCTGCCTCACAAGAGAGCAAGTTGTATGCCAGTGCCCCTAAATGGGCTGGAGGGCCGTCCTGGCGCCTGTCGTGCCGTTTTCAGGTCAATGGAGGCCGTATTCAGGCACGAATTTGGTGCGCTTAATTCGGCGGATGCACCTTAATGGCGCATTGGGTGATTTTGTCGGGCGAATTCGAGTGCCGGGTGGTTTTCAGGTATCATATTCGCCCTTTTCTTTCGCGTTGCCCGCCTCCCGTTTCCCGCTCATGAAGCTCATCATCAAGGTCTTTCCGGAAATCACCATCAAGAGTCGCCCGGTGCGCAAGAATTTCATTCGCCAGCTGGTGAAGAACATTCGTGTCGTGCTGCGCGATCTGGATCCGGATGTCCGCGTGGAAGGGGTGTGGGACAACATCACCCTGGAGACCGCGCTCGACGAGCCGCGGCTGCTGGCGGAAATGAAGCAGCGCCTGGCCTGCACCCCGGGCATCGGCCAGTTCCTCGAGGTGCACGAGTATCCGCTGGGCGATTTCGATTCGATTCTCGAGTTGTGCGTACGCCACTTCGGCGAGCGCGTGCGCGGCAAGGTGTTCTCGGTGCGCTGCAAGCGCGCCGGCCGCCATGACTTCTCCTCGATGGATGTGGAGCGCCATGTCGGTGGTGGCCTGCGCGAACGCTGCGGCGGCGCCGGCATCGCCCTGAAGAATCCCGAGGTGAACGTTCGCCTGGAGATCCGCGACCAGCAGCTGTTCATCATCGACGAGCACCACGAAGGGCTGGGCGGCTATCCGCTCGGCGCGCTGGAACAGGTGCTGGTGCTGATGTCCGGGGGATTCGACTCCACCGTGGCCGCCTACCAGATGATGAGACGCGGCATGGTCAGCCATTTCTGCTTCTTCAATCTCGGCGGGCGCGCCCACGAGCTGGGCGTGATGGAAGTGGCCCACTATCTCTGGGAGAAGTACGGGCGTTCCCAGCGCGTGCTGTTCATCAGCGTGCCCTTCGAGGAAGTGGTGGGGCAGATCCTCACCCAGTGCGACGACAGCCACATGGGGGTCATCCTCAAGCGCATGATGCTGCGCGCGGCCAGTCGCATCGCCGAACAGCTGCAGATCGAGGCGCTGGTGACCGGCGAAGCCGTCTCCCAGGTCTCCAGCCAGACCCTGACCAACCTGGCGGTGATCGACAAGGCCACCGATACCCTGGTGCTACGCCCGCTGCTGGCCAGCCACAAGCAGGACATCATCGATACCGCCCAGCGCATCGGCACCGCCGACTTCGCCAAGCACATGCCCGAATACTGCGGCATCATCTCGGTGAATCCCACCACCAAGGCCAAGGCCCTGCGGGTGGACCACGAGGAAGGCAAGTTCGACCTGGCGGTGCTCGACGCCGCCCTGGAACGTGCGCGCTTCATCACCGTCGACAAGGTGATCGAAGAGCTGGGCAAGGACGTGCAGGTCGAAGAGCTGGCACAGCCCTTGCCAGGTCAGATCGTGGTGGACATCCGCCATCCCGATGCCCAGGAAGACCAGCCGCTGGAGCTGCCCGGCATCGAGGTGCAGGCCATGCCGTTCTTCGCGCTGAACAGCCGTTTCAAGGAACTGGACGAGAATCGCCAGTACCTACTCTATTGCGACCGCGGGGTGATGAGCCGGCTGCACGCCCATCACCTGCTCACCGAAGGGCACGCCAATGTGCGCGTTTATCGTCCGGCCTAAGCAGCCGGGCCTGCTGGGTGGCAGTATCCGCCACCGCCCTCCCGACCTCTTCTAGCCCTCCGGCCACGTACCGGTCGGCCGCGTTTCGCGCCTTTGCAATCTCCGGCTGTCAGCCTGCTGGCTGAAGCTCCTTCATTTCTATACCGAGAACACCACTGTGATCGAGAATCTACGCAACATCGCCATCATCGCGCACGTCGACCATGGCAAGACCACCCTCGTCGACAAGCTGCTGCGCCTGTCCGGCACCCTGGACCGCAAAGAAGCGGAAAACGAGCGGGTGATGGACAGCAACGACCAGGAAAAGGAACGCGGCATCACCATCCTGGCCAAGAACACCGCGCTGAAGTGGAAGGACTACAACATCAACATCGTCGACACCCCCGGCCACGCCGACTTCGGTGGCGAGGTGGAGCGCGTGATGTCCATGGTCGACTCCGTGCTGCTGGTGGTCGACGCCCAGGACGGCCCCATGCCGCAGACCCGCTTCGTGACCCAGAAGGCGTTCAAGGCCGGTCTGCGTCCGATCGTGGTGGTCAACAAGATCGACCGTCCCGGCGCGCGTCCGGACTGGGTCATCGACCAGATCTTCGACCTGTTCGACAACCTCGGCGCCACCGATGAGCAGCTGGACTTCCCGATCGTCTACGCCAGCGCCCTGAACGGCATCGCCGGTCTGGACCACGAGAAGATGGACGACAACATGGATGCCCTGTTCCAGGCCATCGTCGACCACGTACCGGCTCCCCAGGTCGATCTGGACGGTCCCTTCCAGATGCAGATTTCCCAGCTGGACTACAACAGCTTCCTCGGCGTGATCGGCATCGGCCGTATCGCCCGTGGCCGCATCAAGGCCAACACCCCGGTGGTGGCCATCAGCGACGACGGCAGCAAGCGCAACGGTCGTATCCTCAAGATCATGGGCCACTCCGGCCTGCAGCGCGTGGAAGTGGCCGAAGCCGAAGCCGGCGACATCGTCTGCGTCTCGGGCATGGACGAGCTGTTCATCTCCGACACCCTGTGCGATCCGCAGAACGTCGAAGCCCGCCCGCCGCTGACCGTCGACCAGCCCACCGTGAGCATGACCTTCCAGGTCAACGACTCGCCGTTCGCCGGTCGTGAAGGCAAGTTCGTCACCAGCCGCAACATCAAAGACCGTCTGGACAAGGAACTGCTGCACAACGTGGCCCTGCGCGTCGAGCCGGGCGAGTCCGCCGAGAAGTTCAAGGTCTCCGGGCGTGGCGAGCTGCACCTGTCGGTACTGATCGAGAACATGCGCCGCGAAGGCTTCGAGATGGCCGTGGGCCGTCCGGAAGTGGTGATCATCGAGAAGGACGGCGAGAAGCAGGAGCCCTACGAGAACGTCACCATCGACATCGAAGAGCAGCACCAGGGCTCGGTGATGGAGCAGATGGGTCTGCGCAAGGGCGATCTGACCAACATGATCCCCGACGGCAAGGGCCGTATCCGCCTGGAATACACCATCCCGGCGCGTGGCCTGATCGGCTTCCGCAACAACTTCCTGACCCTGACCTCGGGCAGCGGCATCCTGACCTCGACCTTCAGCCACTACGGCCCGATCAAGGCCGGCGAAGTGAGCAACCGTCAGAACGGCGTGCTGGTGTCCATGGCCACCGGTACCGCCCTGACCTACTCGCTGGAAACCCTGCAGAGCCGCGGCAAGCTGTTCCTGGCTCCGGGCGACGAGATCTACGAAGGCCAGCTGTGCGGCATCAACAGCCGTGACAACGACCTGGTGCTCAACCCCACCAAGGGCAAGAAGCTGGACAACATGCGCGCCTCGGGCAAGGACGAAGTCATCGCCCTGGTGCCGCCGATCAAGTTCACCCTCGAACAGGCGCTGGAATTCATCGCCGACGACGAGCTGGTGGAAGTGACGCCCAAGTCCATCCGTCTGCGCAAGAAGTTCCTGAACGAAAACGACCGCAAGCGCTTCGAGCGTTCCAAGGTCTGATCCCGTCCGGGTGATGCAGGAAAGCGCCTTCGGGCGCTTTTTTGTTGCCGGTTTTTCAGAGCCTGCTACGCGCACGACTGGCGGCTCTGCTAGCGTTTATCCCACGGCCGCGCCATTCGGGACGGCCCCTTCTGCAGGATGCTGCCATGCTCAAGACTACCCTCGCCGCCGCCCTGACCCTGAGCGGTCTCAGCGTTTTCGCCACGGCCCAGGCCGCCGGTTGCGGCACGCCGCGCAATGCCTTCGATACCGTCTACTGCGCCAGCAACCTGTTCGCCCAGAGCGACAAGTCGCTGAACCAGACCTATGGCGAGTTGCGTAAGCAGCTGCCGGCCGATCAGCAGGCCGTGCTCAAACAGAGCCAGTTGGCCTGGATCAAGCAGCGCGACAGCCAGTGCGCCCGCGAGGAAGCCGATGGCTACTTCGTCAACCTGGATTGCGCCGTCAGCCTGACCGACAGCCGTCTGGAGGTGCTCAAGGAGCGCCTGCGCGAATGCGCCAGCACCGGTTGCGAGGCGGGCAAGCTGGGGCAGTGAGGTAGCTGGCGGGATAGGGGCGCGCCGTTCCCTCACCCCAACCCTCTCCCGGGGGGAGAGGGGGCTATCCGGAACGGGCGCTTGGCGTCATCGCTCCGGAGAAAATCGTAGCCTGGAAACCGGCGCAGCCTTTTCCACTGGGCTCGCTGCCAGGGCCCTCACCCCAACCCTCTCCCCAGGGGAGAGGGGGCCATCCGAGTGGGCGCTCGGTGTCATCGCTCCGGATGAAACCGTAGCCTGGAAAACGGCGCAGCCTTTTCCACTGGGCTCGCTGCCAGGGCCCTCACCCCAACACTCTCCCCTGGGGAGAGGGGGCTATTCGAACGGGCGCTCGGCGTCATCGCTCCGGAGAAAACCGTAGCGTGGAAAACGGCGCAGCCTTTTCCGCTGGGCTCGCTACCAGGACCCTCACCCCAACACTCTCCCCTGGGGAGAGGGGGCTATTCGAACGGGCGCTTGGCGTCATCGCTCCGGAGAAAATCGTAGCCTGGAAAACGGCGCAGCCTTTTCCACTGGGCTCGCTGCCAGGGCCCTCACCCCAACCCTCTCCCCGGGGGAGAGGGGGCTATCCGAGCGGGCGATCAGCCTCATCGTCCCGATGAGCGTCGCCACGGATTGACCAGCAGACTCGACAGTCATGGCAGGCCGCTCCGGTCGAATTGCCGACAGCCCTCTGACCTGCCGTTCAAGCCAAACAAATGTCTTCCAGGTTTTTGTTTACACCCAGATACAACGTCACAAAAACCGTCTAGCGTGGGGCCACACGCCCTGACGCGTGCCCCGATAACAACAATCAAGGATGCAGGCATGACATCTTTCCTCAGGCAACGCCTGCCGCTGGCCATCGCCCTGGCCACGGCGCTCGCGGCAACCGCCCAGGCGGCTCCCAATCCCTACAGTGGCTTCACCGTGTTCGGCGACAGTCTGCTCGATGCCGGGCAATTTCCCGATACCGAGGTCACGGGCGCCAGCCTCAGATTCACCAACCGCGTCGGTCCCGGCTACAGCCAGGCCAGCGGCGCGGTGACCGGACCGGTGTCCTCGATCCTGCTCGGCCAGCAACTGGGCTTCGATGTCCGTACCCTGGACGCCTCGACCTCGCTGATCAATCAGCGGATCGGCCTGAGCGATGGCGACAACTGGGCCACGGGTGGCTACACCACGGCGCAGATCCGCGATTCCATCACCGCGCGCAACGGCTCGGTGGTGGCGGTGGGTGGCCTGACCCTGCGCAGCCGTGACGGCTACCTGCCCGGCCTCGCCAGCCAGGGACTGAGCCTGGATCCCAACACCCTGTTCTATATCAGCGGCGGGGGTAACGACTTCCTCCAGGGACTGGTCACCTCGCCGGCCACCGCAGCGGCCGCGGCCAATCGCCTGGGTGACGGCGTGGCTGCGCTGCAGCAGGCCGGCGCCCGCTATATGGTGGTCTGGCTGCTGCCCGACATCGGTCAGACCCCGGCCCTGGCCGGTTCGCCGCAACAGGCGGCCAGCTCGGCCCTGAGTCGGGTCTACAACCAGGCGCTGGTGGCGCGCCTGGCCGGCATCGACGCCGAGATTATCGGCCTCAACGTGCCCCAGCTGCTGGCCGAGGTGGTGGCCGAACCGGGCCGCTATGGCCTGGCCAGCGGGCAGAATCTGACCGGCACCTGCTTCAGTGGCGACAGCTGCACCCGCAACCCCACCTATGGCCTGGGCGCGGCGGCGGCCGATCCCAGCCAGCTGCTGTTCAACGATCGCGTCCACCCGACCATCACCGGCCAGCGGCTGATCGCCGACTACGCCTATTCGCTGCTGGCGGCGCCCTGGGAGGTCACGCTGCTGCCGGAGATGGCCCAGTCCACGCTCAGGGCGCACCAGGACGGCCTGCATCAGCGCTGGCTGGGCGACTGGCATGCCTGGCAGCCGGTGGGGCGCTGGCAGGGCTATGTGGATACCAGCGCGCGGCGCCTGGACGTCGACGACCAGCGCAGCACCGCCGGCGGCGATGGCAACGGCTACAGCCTGGACCTGGGTGGCAACTATCGGCTCAGCGAGGAATGGCGCCTCGGCGTGGCCGCCGGTGTCGCGCGCCAGCGCCTGGAGCCCGGCGCGGCCGATTCCAGCTATCGCCTCAACAGCTATCTGCTTAGCGCCTTCGCCCAGTACCAGGGCGAGCGCCTCTGGGGCGATCTCACCGCCACCGGTGGCCGGCTGGACTATGACGACCTGAGCCGCCGTTTCGCCCTCGGCCCGACCACCCGCAGCGAGCAGGGCGACACCGACGGCGATCTGCGCGCCCTCTCGGCGCGGCTGGGCTACGACCTGGCGGCGGCCGGCAGTCCCTGGCACCTGAGTCCCTATCTCAGCGCCGACTATGCCCGCGTCCAGGTGGATGGCTATCGCGAGCGCGGCAACGACGCCACGGCGCTGGAGTTCGACGACCAGTCGAGCACCTCGCGGCGGCTGGGGCTGGGTCTGCAGGGGCGCTGGCAGCTCGCCCCGTCCACGGCGCTGTTCGCCGACCTGGGTCGCGAGCGGGAATTCGCCGATGGCACCCGCGACGTGACCATGCGCCTGAACAGCGTGCCAGGTCTGGACTACACCCTGGACGGCTACCAGCCCGACAGCGACCGCACCCGACTGAGCCTGGGCGTGGTCCAGCGGCTGACCCCGGAACTGACCCTGCGCGGTGGCTACAGCTATGCCGGCGCGGGCGATAGCCATCAGCAGGGCGTGGGCCTGGGCCTGTCACTGGACTTCTAACCGCCGCGCTGCGGGCAAGGCCCGCTGACAGGCTGTCAGCGGGCGTCGTGGCTAGACCCGGCTGGGATCGCCCAGGCGCTGGCGCTGCCAGTCGCGCAACTCGTCCAGACGGCGCGGCGGGCAGACCAGAAAGCCCTGCAGAAGATCGCAACCGGCCTGTTGCAGGCAGAGCTGCTTGAGTTCGGTGTCCACGCCCTCGGCGATCACCTGGGCGTCGCGGGCATGGCAGAAGGCGATGAGCGCATCCAGGCTGGCCTGGTTGCCGGGCTGGCTGAGGCGCTCGACGATGAGCCGGTCGAACTTGATGGTATCGGCGGGATAGTCGGTGACCTGCTGGATCGAGGTGTAGCCGACGCCGAAATCGTCGATGGCCACGCGAAAGCCCTCGGCGCGCAATTCATGCAGCAGCCCCAGGGTCCGCTCGTTCAGCTCGGCGGCGAAGGTCTCGGTGAATTCCAGTTCCAGACGGGCCGGATCGACACGGTGGTGGCGGACCCGCTCGCGCAGATAGGGCACGATGTCGGCCTGATCCAGTTGCGCCGACGACAGGTTGATGGACAGCACCAGGTCGCTGCCCAGCACCTCCTGCAGCGCCGGGTATTCGCGGCAGGCCTGATCCACGACCCAGCGATCGATCCAGCGAAAATGCCCCTGGCGTTCGGCGATGGGGATGAATTCCGCCGGTGATACCGGGCCGAGGCGCGGCGAATTCCAGCGCAGCAGGGTTTCGGCGGAGCGCACCTGGCCGTTGCTGTCGACCGCCGGCATGTAGACGAGATGGAATTCCTCGTCCGGGTTCATGCGCCGCAGGTGCTCGTCCAGCAGATCCTGGCGGCGCTGGCGCGCGGCCAGTTCCGGGGTGAAGTGCACCAGGCGGTTGCCGCCTTCGTTCTTGGCCCGGTTCAGGGCCAAGTCGGCCTGGGCCAGCAGGTCGGCCAGGTCCAGCGGGGCCTCGGGGGTCGCCAGGCCGATACTCAGGGTCACCGCATAGCGCCGCTCGCCAACCAGGGTGCCGTTGTCGTGGTTCTGCTGCAGCTGCTGGCCCAGGGCGAGGGCGTCGGTCGCCGCCGCCGGGCCGCGCAGCAGGATGGCGAATTCATCGCCCGCCAGGCGCGTGAACACCAGCTCGTTGCCCGCCTGATAGGCTTCCAGCTGCTGCTGGGTCTGCCGGGCCACGGCCTGCAGCAGCTCATCGCCCACTTCGTGGCCGAATCTGTCGTTCACCGACTTGAAGTGATCGAGGCCGAAATAGAGCAGGGCGATATGGCGGCCGTCCGGCTTGCCCGCCAGCCAGGATTCACCCATGAGCTGGAAGTAGCGACGATTGCCGATCTGGGTGAGGACGTCGGTGCGCAGGGCCGTGCGCAACTGCGCCAGGATGGCCAGGTTGTTGTCGTGCAGGCGCTTCAT
The DNA here is from genome assembly GCF_000730625.1 of Pseudomonas oryzihabitans NBRC 102199. Taxonomy (GTDB): domain Bacteria; phylum Pseudomonadota; class Gammaproteobacteria; order Pseudomonadales; family Pseudomonadaceae; genus Chryseomonas; species Chryseomonas oryzihabitans. Next base: position 702,343 of record NZ_BBIT01000005.1, read on the forward strand.
GTTGGCGCCCAGATGGCCGATCTCGCCGGGTTCGTCGCCGGTTTCGAGGGCCTGGCGCTGGCCTTCCAGCACCTCGGTGAGCTGACTGTCCAGCCGCGCGATGGGCCGGGTGATATAGCGGCGGATCAGCAGGATCAGGACCAGGATGCAGGCCAGGGTCACCAGCAGGCCGCCGCTGAAGTAGGCGATCGCCAGACGGCGCAATTCCCGGTCCAGGTGCCCCGGATTCGGGGTCAGGCGTACATAGAGATCGGGCGACAGGCGCTCGACGGCGGTGAAATCGCTGGTGCGGACGGGCAGCGTCCGGCTGAATTCCAGGGGCGCACCATAGCTCTGCTCGAGGGTACGGCGCATGGCCTCCATCCGGTCCGGGCTGACCGCCAGTTGCAGCGTCATCGCCAGCCCGCGCTGACCCGGCAGGGGCGGTCCGGCGGTGCTCGGCAGCAGTGAAGTGGTCGCCACCAGCAGTGATCGCCCCTGTTCGTCGAGTAGATAGTCGCGCCGCTCCAGCGGACCGCTCGGCTCCTGGGCCAGGCGTTCGAGCAGTTGTCGCTGGGCAGCGCTTAGTTGGGCGAAGGGATCGCCACTGCGTTCGTAGTAGTAGGCCAGGCTGAGGTCGGGGCGGGCGATGGCCAGGGAGATATGGCTGGGCGCATCGTCGCCGGCCAGCTGGCGCACCGCCAGTTGCAGCTGGGTACCCAGGGCTTCGTTGCGATAGGGCACCTCGGTCTGCCGCAGGAAGTTGCCCAGGGCGGCGCTGTTGGACAGGGCATAGAGCAGGTTGCGGCTGAAGTGGTCGTACTCGCGATAGGTGGTTTCCAGCGCCGCCAGGTCATGGTTGACCCGCGAGCGTTCGAGGCCGATCACCGCTTCGCGCTGGACCGTGTAGCCCAGGCCCACCAGGGTCAGGCTGCAGAGCAGGGCGACCGGCAGGATCAGCAGCAGGGCGCGTCTATTGAGCGTCATGGCGACCTACTAGAGCACTGCCGATGCGTTGCCGGGTCTGGAAGGTGTCGGGCGGACCTTCGCGAAAGACCTGGCTGCGGGCGAGTACCTCATCGGGGGGAAACAGGCTGGGATCCTGACGCAGGTCTGCCGACAGCAGCCGCAGGGCGCCGGCATTGGGGGTTGCCAGGTGCAGGTCCTCGGTCGCCAGCACGGCATTGCGCGGTTCGTTGAGGAAATCGATGAAGCGCCAGGCGGAGGCCTGGTGCCGGGAGCTGCTGAGCAGGGCCACGCAGTCCACCCACAGCAGGCTGCCCTCGCGCGGCGTGACGAAGCGCCAGGGCTGCCCGGGCGTCGCGGCATTGAGCAGGTGCTGGTCGCCGCTATAGCCCAGCGCCAGCTCGATGCGATCGCTGTAGGCCGGATTGTGCAGGGCGCTGACCACATACTGATAGGTCAGCACCGCCGGGGCCTGGGCCTTGAGCAGCGCGAAGCTGCGTCTGAGCAACTCGGGGTCGTCGCTGTTGATGGCGGCGCCGAGGGTGATCAGAGGCGCCACCAGGAGGTCGTCGTGGTCTTCGAGCATGGCGATATGACCGTGCACGGCCGGCTCCGGCTGCAGCAGCGGCTGCCAGGACGAGGGCGCCTGGGCCAGGCGATCGCTGCGGTAGAGCAGGCCCAGGGTGCCCCAGACGTAGGGCACGGCATAGTCGCCGCAACTCTGGCGCCAGCGCGGATCGAGCTCGCTCAAATGAGGCAGGCGCTGGGGATCGATGCGCATCAGCAGGCCGTCCTGGCCGAGGCGGGTGGCGCTAACCTCGTTGATCACCACCAGGTCGAGATCGGCATCGCCGCGTGCCAGGGTGGCATCGCGCACGTCGCTACTGTCGAAATGGATTTCCTGCACGGGCGAATGAGCCTTGGCCCAGCGCTGCAATAGGGTGTCGCTGAAATAGCCTTCCCAGGTATAGAGCCGCAAGGGCTCGGCAGCCGCCACGGGTGACGCGGGCAGCCCGGTGAGCACCAGGCTGCAGACAAGGGGGAGGCAGTAGCGCATGCGGACGACTCGGCGGCAAGGACTGACTTAACTAGGAGGGGCCGCAAGGCCCTGACGTTCACCCCGCGAACGTCGGGGCTCTTGCCAGTCTAGGAGTCATCCGCGTATTCGCCAGCCGCGGGCGCCGTCTATTGCACGCGCTGAGTTCTGACCTTCAGTTCTGCAGCGGCGCCACCCCGGCGCGCTGATGGGCGCGGGTCCAGGGATTCTGCTCGTCGGCGAATTTCACCGCCAGACGCTCCAGCACCCGTTGCGTGGGCGCATTGGTGCCATGCAGCAACAGCAGGGGCAACAGCAGCAGGCTGGCGCCCAGCGCGGCCTGACGCGGCTTGAGATTGACCTCCTGGCCCCGCAGCAGCCACAGCAGGCTGCCGCTGGCGGCGTAGCCGATGGGCAGGCCGGTAACCACTTCCGAGATCGAGTGATAGCCCAGCACCACCCGCGAGACGGCGATGAGCAGGGCGCACAGCGCGCCCAGGGCGGCCGCGGTCAGCCGCAGCGACGGCCGCGCCCGGCTGGCCAGCAGCCAGCCGAGGACCGGCAGCACGCTGCCCACCAGCATGGAGTGACCGCTGAAGCCGGTGAAGTCCAGGCGCGGAATGCCCAGGCCCCAGCCAAAGAAGGCGATCTTCGACAGGGCCACGCTGAGACTGGCCGCACCAAACAGCAGCAGCCAGAGCAGTGCCGCCCGCGCCGACAGACCGGCCAGCAGCCAGAGCGCGATCAGCACGGCGCAGGGAAGCATCACCGAGGAATCGCCGAAGTTGGTGATGAACAGCCACATGGATAAGCACACTCCTGGAGAAGACGAGGCATTCTGACCACCGCACGCCCAGAGGTTGCATCGCCCGTGCCAGCCTGTGGACTGGTGCAAGAAAGCGCTGGGACCCCGGTTGCAGACCCAGAAAAAAGCCCCGGCACCGGAGGTGGCGGGGCTGTCTGCCGGGAGGCGTCTTACAGACCGGCAGCGGCGCGCAGGGCGGCGGCGCGATCGGTGCGTTCCCAGGTGAAGGTGGTGAAGGTGTCATCGCCCACGGTGATTTCCTGGGGATGGCGACCGAAGTGACCGTAGGCCGCGGTGGCCCGGTACATCGGGTGCAGCAGGTCGAGCATGGTGGTGATGGCGTAGGGGCGCAGGTCGAAATGCTCGCGCACCAGCTGCACGATCTTCTCGTCGCTGATCTTGGCGGTGCCGAAGGTGTTGATCGAGATGGAGGTGGGCTGGGCCACGCCGATGGCGTAGGACACCTGGATCTCGCAACGATCGGCCAGGCCGGCGGCGACGATGTTCTTGGCCACGTAGCGACCGGCGTAGGCGGCGCTGCGGTCGACCTTGGACGGGTCCTTGCCGGAGAAGGCGCCACCGCCGTGACGGGCCATGCCGCCGTAGCTGTCGACGATGATCTTGCGGCCGGTCAGACCACAGTCACCCACCGGGCCGCCAATGATGAACTGGCCGGTCGGGTTGATGTGGAACTGGGTGTCCTTGTGCAGCAGCTCGGCGGGGATGACGTGCTTGACGATCAGCTCCATCACGGCTTCGCGCAGGTCGGCGTACTTGACCTCGGGATTGTGCTGGGTGGACAGCACGATGGCGTCGATGCCGACCACCTTGCCGCCGTCGTAGCGGCAGGTCACCTGGGACTTGGCGTCCGGACGCAGCCAGGGCAGCAGGCCCGACTTGCGCGCCTCGGCCTGACGTTCCACCAGGCGGTGGGAGAAGGTGATGGGCGCGGGCATCAGCACATCGGTCTCGTTGCAGGCGTAGCCGAACATCAGGCCCTGGTCACCGGCGCCCTGGTCTTCCGGCTTGCTGCGATCGACGCCCTGGGCGATGTCCACCGACTGCTTGCCGATGATGTTGACGATGCCGCAGGTGGCGCCGTCGAAGCCCACGTCCGAGCTGTCGTAGCCGATGTCGACGATGACGTCGCGCACCAGTTGCTCCAGGTCGACCCAGGCGGAGGTGGTCACCTCGCCGGCGACGATGGCCACACCGGTCTTGACCAGGGTCTCGCAGGCCACGCGGGCGTGCTTGTCCTGGGTGATGATGGCGTCGAGCACGGCATCGGAGATCTGGTCGGCGATCTTGTCCGGATGGCCTTCGGACACGGACTCGGAGGTGAACAGGGAATATTCGCTCATCGAATGGTTCCTAAATTACCAAGGGGTAGGGGCCCGCAGGCCGGTCGAGACAGCAGTTTCCTTGCTGGACATGACGCCCTTGAGCGTCGGGTCCGCCCGCCACTGGCCGGTTGGCCTCATGACGGGGTGTTTCCCTGATCCGGGCGCGCGAACTGGCGCACCTGGATCTGAAAGCCGTTGCGCAGGCCGAGGTAGAGGCTTTCGCCCGCCTGCAGGCCGGCGGCCTGGGCCCAGCGCGCCAGTTCGTCCTGGTCGAAGCCGAGCCAGAGATCGCCACAGGCCGCGCGCGCCCAGGTCTGGTCGTGGGGGCAGAGGTCGGTGATCACCAGACTGCCGCCCGGCGCCACGCGCCGCGCCAGCTGCTGCAGCGCCTCCGCCGGCGCGGCGAGGTGGTGCAGGACCATGTTGAGGACCACGCAGTCGGCCGCTGGCAGCGGCTCGGCGAGGGCGTCGGCCAGTTGCAGTTCGACATGGGCGAGGCCATCGCGCTGGCAGCGCTGGCGCGCCAGTTCGAGCATGGCCGGGCTGTTGTCCACCGCCACCACCCGGGCGAAACGCCGCGCCAGGTCCGGCAGGAAGGCGCCGTCGCCCGGGCCCACCTCCAGGGCACAGCCGCGCGGATCCAGGGCCAGGGCGTCCAGCAGGCTGAGCAGGCCGTCGCGATACTGCGGCAGGCTGGCGATCAGGTCCTGCTGGGCCTGGAATTTTTCCGCCACCCGGGCGAAGAAGTCGCGACTCACCGCCGCGCGCTGGGCATGCACCTCAGTGATCCGCGTCTGCACGGCGCTGGGCAGGTCCAGGGCGTCCACCTCTTCGAGCAGGGCGGCGTGCAGGGCGCCCCCCAGGCTGCCGGGGCGGGGCAGGGCGCGGCGATAGAAGATGGCGTTGCCCTCGCGGCGGGTGGCCACCAGTTGCGCCTGGGCCAGCACCTTGAGGTGGTGGCTGATGCCGGACTGGCCGGTGGCGAAGATCTGCGCCAGTTCCAGCACGCCGAAGGAGGCGCTGTGCAGGGCGCGCAGAACGTTCAGGCGCAGGGGATCGCCGCCGGCCTTGCACAGGGCGGCGAGGGTATCTCCTGGTTCTTGGCCGAGCGCCGGCACGCGGAGCGGATTCATGGGGCGCTAGTCTAGAGACCCATCCCGGGCCTCGCAAGAAAAGCATCAAAAAGTTTTGATACTTGTCCATGGCGGTGGGCCGCGCATACCTTCGTCGAGGAAGGTAAGATGCCGGGGCCTTTTGCTCAGCGGTCTTCGCAACGTTGCGGTAACGACCGCGAGACTCGCGCGTCCAACCTGCAGCCCTCTTCCAGGAGCGTCACCGGGTAACCCATGTCCGTCCAGCCACCGTCCCCTTCCGCGCCTGCCGCCGGCACGCGCCTGGTGATCTGCGAGCACTGCGATTCGGTGCATCGCCTGGAGCCGCTCGCCGCCGGCGAGCGGGCGCACTGTCTGCGCTGTGGCGCCTTGCTCTATCGTGCCAGCCGCCTGGACATCCAGGGTCTGCTGGCGCTGGCGATCGCCGCGGCGGTGCTGTTCGTGATCGCCAATGTCGGGCCCATCCTGCAACTCAGCTTTCGCGGCCTGCACAGCGAGGCGACCCTGCTGGAATCGGTGGTCGCCATGAGTCGCGGCTTCGCCGGCCCCATGGCGCTGGTGGTGGCCATGACCCTTTTCGTGGTGCCGCTGCTGCAGATCCTGCTGCTGCTCTGGGTGCTCGGCTTCGCCCAGCTCGGCCGCCGTGCCCCCGGCTTCGCCACGGCCATGGTCACCCTGCATTACCTGCGGCCCTGGAGCATGATCGAGGTCTTCGTGCTCGGCGCCCTGGTGGCGGTGATCAAGCTGGCCGGCCTGCTGCACGTGGTGGTGGGCCTGGGGCTGTTCGGCATGGTCGGGCTGATGGTGGTCCTCTTGATCATCGCCAAGCGCGACCTGCACCCGCTGTGGGACGCCGTCGGGGAGCGTGAGTCTTGAGCGCGCCGCAGTTGCCGCCGCGCGCCGACGAACTCGGCCTGTGCCTGTGCCACGTCTGCGGCAAGGTCTGTACCGCGCCGCGCCGGCACAAGGCCGGCTGCCCGCGCTGCGGCTCGGCGCTGCACCGGCGCAAGCCCAACGTCTATGCCAAGACCTGGGCCTATCTGCTCGCCGCGCTGATCCTCTATATCCCCGCCAATACCCTGCCGGTGATGTTCACCGGTACCCTGGGCCGCGGCACGGAAAGCACCATCCTCGAGGGGGTGATCGAATTCTGGGAGAACGGCTCCTGGGGCGTCGCCCTGGTGATCTTCATCGCCAGCGTGGCGGTGCCCTCCATCAAGTTTCTGGTGCTCGGGACCCTGCTGGTGAGTTGCCAGCGCCGCAGCGACTGGGCCACCGCCCAGCGCGCCCGGCTCTATCGCTTCGTCGAGCTGATCGGCTACTGGTCGATGCTCGACGTGATCGTGGTGGCCCTGGTCTCGGCGCTGGTGCACTTCGGTGCCCTGAGTTCGGCGGCGCCGCGCCTGGGTATCGTGTTCTTTGGTTTCGTGGTGGTGCTGACGATGCTCGCCGCGATGAGTTTCGATCCCCGCTTGATCTGGGATGCAGAGGTGAACGATGACGGACAGGCATGAACCCGACGCCCTGGCGCCTACCCCCGAGGTACGCCGCAGTCGCTGGAGCGTATCGCTGATCTGGCTGGTGCCCATCGTGGCGGCCCTGATCGGGCTGTCCATGGTGATCCACAGCTGGGCCTCGCGCGGGCCGACCATCACGGTGACCTTTCTCACCGCCGAGGGCCTGGAAGCCGGCAAGACCCAGGTCAAGTACAAGAACGTGGTGATCGGCACCGTCAGCGACATCCAGCTGGCACCGGATCGCAACCGGGTGATCACCACCATCGAGCTGGAAAAGTCCGCCGAGGGCTTCGCCACCAAGGACGCGCGCTTCTGGGTGGTGCGGCCGCGCTTCGGCGTCAATGGCGTCTCGGGGGTCGACACCCTGGTGTCGGGCGCCTTCATCGGCGCCGACATCGGCGATTCCACCGAGTCCCATCGCGACTTCCGCGGTCTGGAGCAGCCGCCGGCGCTGATTCACGGCGCCTCGGGCAAGAGATTCATCGTCACCGCCGACGACATCGGCTCGCTGGACGTCGGCTCGCCGGTCTATTACCGGCGCATCCAGGTCGGCCGGGTGGTGTCCTTCCACCTCAACCAGGACGGCAAGGGCGTCAGCGCGCAGATCTTCGTGGATTCGCCCTATGACCGCTTCGTCACCGCCAACAGCCGCTTCTGGAACGCCAGCGGGGTCGATGTCTCGCTCAGCGCCTCCGGCCTCAAGCTCAATACCCAGTCGCTGGCCACGGTGGTGGCAGGCGGTATCGCCTTCGTCACCCCCGAATGGCCCAAGGATCCGCAGGAGGCCGACGAAGACCAGAGTTTCACCCTGTTCGACGACCAGGCCAGCGCCCTGGCGCCGCCGGATGGCGAGCCCTTCTATGTGCGGATGAGATTCCAGCAGTCGCTGCGTGGCCTCGCCACCGGGGCGCCGGTGGAATTTCTCGGCATGAACGTCGGCCGGGTGGTCTCCCTGACCCCCGACTACGAGGATGCCCAGGATCGCTTCTCGCTGATCGTCGGCGCGGTCATCTATCCCCAGCGGCTGGGCGACGTCGGCAAGCGCATCGAAACCAAGGACCGCGACGGCAAGCTGTTCGCCGGCTGGGTGGCCCGCGGTCTGCGCGCCCAGGCCCGCACCGGCAACCTGCTGACCGGCCAGCTCTACATTTCCGTCGACTTCGTGCCCAATGCACCCAAGGTGGCCTTCGATCCCCAGGCCAAGCCGCTGTCGATCCCCACCGTCACCGGCAGCTTCGATCGCCTGCAGGAGCAGATGGCCGGCATCGTCAACAAGATCGACAAGATCCCCTTCGATTCCATCGGCAAGAATCTCGACACCAGCCTGGCGCAGCTCAGCGGCACCCTCAAGCAGCTCAACGCCGGGGTCCTGCCGCAGCTGACCACCACCCTGATGGGCGTGCAGCAACTCACCGGCAGCGCCAGCCAGAGCCTGGGCGCGGATTCCCCGGTGCAGCAGAATCTGACCCAGACCCTGGAAGAGATGCAGCGCATGGCGCGTTCCCTGCGCGTGTTCGGCGACTACCTCGGTCGCCATCCGGAATCCCTGATCCGCGGTCTGGTGACCGATCCGCCGCCCAAGTTCGAACCGGGCTCCCGCGATCCCGCCAAAGGAAAACTGCAATGAAGCGCCTGACCTGCCTGGCTCTGCCCCTGCTGCTGGCCGCCTGTTCGTCCAAGGCGCCGCTCAACTACCACACCCTGACCAGCGCCGCGGAGCCCGCCAGCCAGGCGCGCGCGGCGGACTTCCGCTTCGCCCTGCAGGGCGTCTCGGTGCCGCCCCAGGTGGATCAGCCGCAGCTGGTGGTGCGCCAGGGCGAGGGCATCGCCCTGCTGGAAAACGAACGCTGGATCGCGCCCCTGGCCGACGAGGTGCGCAGCGCCCTGTCCGCCGACCTGTCGCGGGACCTCGGCACCCTGGACCTGGGCGATGCCCCGCGCGGCAGCGGCGCCCCGGTGCTGCGCATCAAGGTGGATCTGCAGCGCTTCGATTCGCAGCCCGGGCGCGGCGTCCAGCAGGACGCGCTCTGGATCCTGCGCCTGGCCGAGCCGGGCGGGGAGCGGGTGCTCACCTGCGGCAGCCGGATCAGCCAGCCCGCCGGCGCCTCCTATGCCGAGGTCGTCGCAGCGCACCGCCAGGCCCTGGCAGCCCTGGCCCGGCGTATAGAACCAGTGGCGCGCGCCTTCGTGGCCGACGGCGCGACAGTCTGCCCGGCGGGCTGAAGCGACCGCGCCGATTGCTGGAAGTGCCCTGGCTGGGCCAGAATGATGGCCCTTTCGCTCTGCCTCTGCCAGGAGACACCGCAATGCCCAGCCGTCGTGATCGAGCCAACGCCATCCGTGCCCTCAGCATGGATGCCGTGCAAAAAGCCAACAGCGGCCACCCCGGCGCCCCCATGGGCATGGCCGACATCGCCGAGGTGCTCTGGCACGATCAGCTCAAGCACAACCCTGGCAACCCCCAGTGGGCCGACCGTGACCGCTTCGTGCTGTCCAACGGCCACGGCTCCATGCTCATCTATTCGCTGCTGCACCTGTCCGGCTACGACCTGTCCATCGACGACCTGAAGAATTTCCGTCAGCTGCACAGCAAGACCCCGGGTCACCCCGAATACGGCTACGCCCCGGGCATCGAGACCACCACCGGTCCTCTGGGCCAAGGCATCGCCAACGCCGTGGGCTTCGCTCTGGCGGAAAAGGTCATGGCCGCCCAGTTCAACCGCGATGGCCACCAGATCGTCGATCACCACACCTACGCCTTCCTGGGCGATGGCTGCATGATGGAAGGCATCTCCCACGAGGTCTGCTCCCTGGCCGGCACCCTGGGCCTGTCCAAGCTGATCGCCTTCTATGACGACAACGGCATCTCCATCGATGGCGAGGTCGAAGGCTGGTTCACCGACGACACCCCCAAGCGCTTCGAGAGCTACGGCTGGCAGGTGATCCGCAACGTCGACGGCCACGACGCCGACGAGATCAGGACCGCCCTGGACACCGCGCGCAAGAGCGACAAGCCCACCCTGATCTGCTGCAAGACCGTGATCGGCTATGGCGCGCCGCACAAGCAGGGCAAGGAAGAGTGCCACGGCGCTCCCCTGGGCAACGACGAGATCCAGGCCGCCCGCGAACTGCTCGGCTGGTCCCATGCGCCCTTCGAGATTCCCGCCGAGCTCTATGCCGACTGGAGTGCCAAGGAGCGCGGCGCCGTCGCCGAAGCCGAATGGAACGAGCGCTTCGCCGCCTACGCCCAGGCCCATCCGCAGCTGGCCGCCGAATTCAAGCGCCGCATGGCCGGTGACCTGCCCGCCGATTTCGCCGAGCGCGCCGCCGCCTTCATCCAGGACGTCGCCACCAAGGGCGAGACCATCGCCAGCCGCAAGGCCAGCCAGAACGCCCTGCAGTTCTTCGGTCCGCTGCTGCCCGAGCTGCTCGGCGGTTCCGCCGACCTGGCCGGCTCCAACCTGACCCTGTGGAAGGGCGCCAAGGGCGTCACCGCCGAAGACGCCAGCGGCAACTATGTCCACTATGGCGTACGTGAATTCGGCATGAGCGCCATCATGAACGGCGTCGCCCTGCACGGCGGCCTGGTGCCCTACGGCGCCACCTTCCTGATGTTCATGGAATACGCGCGCAACGCGGTGCGCATGTCGGCGCTGATGAAGCAGCGGGTGCTCTATGTCTTCACCCACGACTCCATCGGTCTCGGCGAAGACGGTCCGACCCACCAGCCGGTGGAGCAACTGGCCTCCCTGCGCTACACCCCCAACCTGGACACCTGGCGTCCGGCCGATGCGGTGGAATCCGCCATCGCCTGGAACGCGGCCCTGGAGCGTCGCGACGGTCCCAGCGCGCTGATCTTCTCGCGCCAGAACCTGGCCCACAGCGTGCGTGACGAAGCCACCCTGGGCAACGCCGCGCGCGGCGGCTACGTGCTCAAGGACTGCGTCGGCGAACCCGAGCTGATCCTCATCGCCACCGGCTCCGAAGTCGGCCTGGCGGTGCAGGCCTACGAGCGCCTGAGCGCCGAAGGGCGCCAGGTGCGCGTGGTCTCCATGCCCAGCACCAGCGTCTTCGACCGCCAGAGCCCCGAGTACCGCCAGCAGGTCCTGCCGGTAGAAGTCGGTGCCCGCATCGCCATCGAAGCCGGCATCGCCGACTTCTGGTACAAGTACGTTGGTCTCGACGGTCGCATCATCGGCATGCACACCTACGGCGAATCCGCCCCGGCTGCCGCGCTGTTCGAGCACTTCGGCTTCACCCTGGACAACGTCCTGGCGGTGGCTGGCGAGTTGCTGGAAGACTGAGTCCTGCCGCGCTAATAGAAAAAGCCACGCTGAGGCGTGGCTTTTTTATGCCCGGGATTCAGCGCCTGCTCAGGGATTCACCCGGATGCTCGGCCCTGCCAGGGTGACCCCGCCGGCCTCCAGCTGCACGAAGCTGCCGCCGGCCTTGAGGGTCAGGCGGGCGCCGGCTTCCAGGACAATCTTCTGGCCGGACTGGAGCCGGATCTCGCTGCCGGCCTCGACCAGCAGACTGCCGTCCAGCCGCAGGTGCTGACTCTCGCCGATGTCCAGGTGGTCGTCGGCGCGCACCTCGCTGCGGCGCTCGCCCCGGGTGATGCGGTGTTCCTCGGCGTGGAATTCGCTGTAGCTGTTGCCGCGGATGCGCTCATGGCGCTCGTGGCCGATCTCGCTGCGGTGATCATGGCCGATGCGTTCGTCCCAGTCGCGCTGGGCATGGACATGGATCTCTTCCTGACCCTCTTGATCCTCGCTGCGCAGTTCGTTGTATCCACCGCCGCCGGGGCTGCTCAGGCTCTTGAAGGTGGTGCGGGTCTTGTCCCGGGGCAGCTCCAGCGGTGGGCGATGCTCGGCGTGGTACAGGCAGCCGATCACCAGGGGTTGGTCGGGATCCCCCTCGAGAAAGCCCACCAGCACCTCCATGCCGATCCGCGGCACCGCCAGGGCGCCGTGGCCGTCACCCGCCCAGCCGCTGGCGACCCGCAGCCAGCAGCTGGTGCGCTCATCGGCCCGGCCCTGGCGGTCCCAGTGGAATTGCACCTTGATCCGGCCCAGGGCATCGCAATGGATGTCCTCGCCGGCCGGTCCGGTGACCACGGCGCTCTGGGCGCCCAGCAGCCTGGGCTTGGGATGGCGCAGGGGCAGGCGGAAGGGCTGCGTCCAGGGCCGGGCGACGAAGCTGTTGCGATAGCCCTGGCGCCAGCCGTCGGCCGGGATGGCGTCGGCGGCGTCTTCCTCCAGGACCTGGGGCTGGCGACCCTGGTGCTGGATCTCAATCAACAGCCAGAGCTGATTCCAGTCGGCGCGCGGGTGCTGTTCCAGCGGCAGGAAGTGCCCGCTCACCAGGCTGGGCTGGTCGCTCGCGCCCTCGGCCTGAACGGCGTCCCCTCGCAGGCGCTCCAGGCGCCGGCTGCTCAGGCGCTGGCCGGTAGCGCGATCGGTGAAGCCGCCGGGAAAGCCATAGTCTTCCAGCGCGGGCTGGGCCGCGGCGTCCGCACGGCTGTGCAGGCGCAGCCGAGGTTGCAATGGGTCGTGATCGCGCAGGGTCGCGGCGCTGCTGCGGATCTGCAGGCCGACCGCCAGGCGACTGATCACGGGTTCGTCCGTCACCAGACCACTGCCGGGTCGATAACGGGTGGCGCCCAGCCGCGCAAAGCCGGTGGCGTCATCGCCAAACACCAGCACATGACCGTCGCGGCGATGCTGGTGGTGGAAGTGCAGGCCCTCTTCTTCGCAGAGGCGGGTGAGAAAGGACAGATCGCTTTCGCCGTACTGCACGCAGTAGTCGCGCGGCGGATAGCGCGTTGGCCCCAGGGCGAAGCGATAGTCGCCGTCGAGGATGCCGTGCTCCTCGAGCAGCTGCGCCAGGATCTCGGGCACGCTGCGTCCCTGGAAGATGCGGGAATTGGCGCGGTGGGCCAGGGCAGCCAGGCGCGGCACCAGTTCGGCGCGATAGCGGGTCAGGCGCCGGCCCGTATCGCCCTGGGCCACGGCGGCGAGCTGGCCGTGGATGCCCTGGTCACCCGGACCCAGGGCGAGAAAGGCGGGCCGCTGCAACAGCGCTTCCAGCGGCCAGTCCGGGCGCTCGCTGACCAGCTCGAGCTGGAAGCGATAGGGCTGGCCGATGGCCTCGTGGCCGTCGAAGGCGAGCACCTGGAAATCCTGGGCGACGCCGTCCAGCGTCAGGGTGAAGGTCGGGGTATTGGCTGAGCTGAACATCGCATCGCGTCCTTGCGAATCGAAAGCTCCAGTGTGCGCTACAGGGTTGCACCGACTCAAGCGCCGAAAGGTGCATTCTAGAGCCTTTTAACAGGCAGATTCTGGCGCAGTGCCAGGCTGGGAGGCGGCGAAGAGATCCCGCGGCTGCGGCAGTGCGCCTTCCAGTTCCAGCAGGAATTGCTTGGTCGGCAGGCCGCCGCCAAAGCCGGTCAGGGCGCCGGACGCCCCTATCACCCGGTGGCAGGGCAGCACGATGGGCAGCGGATTGCGCCCGTTGGCGGCGCCCACCGCGCGCATCGCCTGGGGTCGGCCGAGATGGCTGGCGAGTTGACCATAGCTCCAGGTCCGGCCGTGGGGGATCTCCGCCAGGGCCTGCCAGACCGCCAGCTGGAAGGGGGTGCCGCGCGGTGCCAGGGGCAGCTCGAAGGTCCGGCGCTGCCCGGCGAAGTACTCGCCCAGCTGCTCGCGGGCCAGGTCGAGGATGGGGTGGTCGGCGGCGCTCCAGCTGGCGTCGCGCTTGGCCAGGTAGCGATTCTCGGGAAACTCCACCACGCGCAGGCCACTGTCGTCGGCGGCCAGGGTGAGCGTACCTATGGGGCTGTCCAGCAGGCAGTAGGCGATCATCGGGGCGACTCCTTGGCGAGACGGGTGGGAACGGGCTCGGCGGGGGCGTCGGCGGGCGCCTTCCAGGTGGCTTCCCGCCAGACCTGCATCACCCCGTAGGCACGCCAGGGCCGCCAGGCTTCGGCGCGGGCGTACAGGGCCTTGGCGGTCAGGCGCTCGCCGGGCGGCGCCAGCCGCTTCTGCAGCACCAGGTCTTCCACCGGGCAGGCATCGGGATGGGCCAGGGCACGCAGGGCGATGTACTGGGCGGTCCAGGGCCCTATGCCCTTGAGCGCGATCCAGCGCCGGGCGAAATCGTCCAGGGTGCGCCCGGTGTCGAAGTCCACCTCGCCGGCGCGCAAGGCCCGGGCCACGGTGCCGAGGGTGCCGGCGCGGGCGCGGATCAGGCCGAGGCCGGTGAGGTCTTCCAGGGCGGCATCGGCCAGGGCATCCACCGTGGGAAAGAAGTGATGCAGACCGGCTGGCGGTCGACTGGCCTCGTGACCAGGCTCGCCCCAGGGGCGGCCAAAGCGCTGCACCACCCGGGCGGTCATGGTGGTGGCCGCCACCACGCTGACCTGCTGGCCGATGACGGCGCGCACGGCGATCTCGAAGCCGTCCCAGCCACTGGGCAGGCGCAGGCCCGGCCGGCGCGCCACCAGTTCGGCCAGGGTCGGATCGACCGCCAGACCCTGGGCGATGGCTTCGGGATCGGCGTCCAGATCGAACATGCGGCGGATACGCGCCACCGCCGCTTGCAGCTCCCCAGGTGCAGCGCCGTGCAATTCCAGGCGCAGCGCCGGCGTGTCGGCGTCCCAGGCCGAGACGCGCAGCCAGCCGGGCTGTTCGGGGGTGCCGATCACCCGGGCGTAGCTGTGGTCATCTAGGACCTCGACGCCGGGCAGGGCGTGGCCGCGGAGAAAATCCAGCTGGGCGGCGAAGTCGTAGGGCGGACGATAGGCCAGGCGCAAGACCAGCACCGGCGAAGCCGCGGCCTGACCTTTGCGCACCTGACTGGGGGCCAGGCCGTAGGCGTCGCGAAAGGCGGTGTTGAAGCGCCTGAGACTGCCGAAGCCGGCGGCCAGGGCCACCTCGGTGATGGGCAGCCGGGTCTCGCTGAGCAATTGCTTGGCGAACAGCAGTCGGCGGGTGGTGAGCACCGCCAGGGGCGCGGCGCCGAGGCGCTCGACGAACAGCCGGCGCAACTGGCGTTCGCTGAGGTCGAGGCGGGCGGCGAGGGCGGGCAGGCCGCCGTCGTCCAGGCCTTCGTCCATCAGTCGCAGGGCGCGGGCCAGGGTGGCGTCGCCGCGTTGCCAGTGGCCGCCGGCGGGGGAGAGCTCCGGGCGGCATCTTAGGCAGGGACGATAGCCCGCGGCCTCGGCGGCTGCGGCGCTGGGGTAGTAGCTGACGTTTTCCGGGCGTGGCGGTTGCGCCGGGCACACCGGCCGGCAGTAGATGCCGGTGGTGAGCACCGCGGTGTAGAACAGGCCGTCGAAACGCGGATCCCGCGCCAGGCGGGCGCGTTCGAAGGCGGGAATATCGGGGAAGGCGTTCATGGCGGCAGGTTAGCACCGCCGGGGAGAGGTGACTGGCCGTTTTCGGACGGGACCGCTGAGGTAGAGAGCTATCGCGGCCATGGGCCGCTCCTACAAAAGTAGCACTGCCCTGTAGGAGCGGCCCATGGCCGCGATAAGCCGTATTACTTAGCATCGTAGCGTGGAAAACGGCGCAGCCTTTTCTGCTGGGGACTTCGCGGCGAGGGGCGCCCTCACCCCAACCCTCTCCCAGGGGGAGAGGGGGCTTGCCGGAGCAGGCCGGTTCAGCATCGTAGCGTGGAAAACGGCGCAGTCTTTTCCACTAGAGCTTCGTCGCGAGGGGCACCCTCACCCCAACCCTCTCCCAGGGGGAGAGGGGGCTTGCCGGAGCAGGCCGGTTCAGCGTCGTGGCGTGGAAAACGGCGCAGCCTTTTCTGCTGGGGACTTCGCGGCGAGGTGGGCCCTCACCCCAACCCTCTCCCACGGGGAGAGGGGGCTGATCGGAGCAGGAGGTTGGCTCAGAAATCCCAATCCTCGTCTTCGGTACTCACCGCCTTGCCGATGACATAGGACGAACCCGAGCCGGAAAAGAAGTCGTGGTTCTCGTCGGCGCTGGGCGACAGGGCGGCAAGGATCGCCGGGCTGACGTCGGTCATGCTGCTGGGGAACAGGGCTTCGAAGCCCAGATTCATCAGCGCCTTGTTGGCGTTGTAGTGAAGGAATTTCTTCACGTCCTCGCTCCAGCCGACGCTGTCGTAGAGGTCCTCGGTGTAGGCCACCTCGTTGTCGTAGAGATCCTGCAGCAGCTCGTAGGCGAAGTCCTTGACCTGCTGGCGGCGCTCCGGGCTTTCCTTGGCCAGGGCCTGCTGGAATTTGTAGCCGATGTAGTAGCCGTGCACCGCTTCGTCGCGAATGATCAGGCGGATCAGGTCGGCGGTGTTGGTCAGCTTGGCGCGGCTGGACCAGTACATCGGCAGGTAGAAGCCCGAATAGAACAGGAAGGACTCCAGGAAGACGCTGGCCACCTTGCGCAGCAGCGGGTCCTCGGCGTGGTAGCGCGCGAGGATCAGGTCGGCCTTGGTCTGCAGATAGGGATTCTCCTCGCTCCAGCGATAGGCCTCGTCCACGTCCGGCGTCGAGCAGAGGGTGGAGAAGATCGAGCTGTAGGAGCGGGCATGCACGGCTTCCATGAAGCCGATGTTGGCGATGACCGCTTCCTCGTGGGGGGTGACGGCATCGGCCAGCAGGGTCGGGGCGCCCACGGCGTTCTGGATGGTGTCCAGCAGGGTCAAGCCGGTGAAGACGCGGATGGTCAGCTGCTGCTCCTCGGGCGTCAGGGTCGCCCAGGAGGGAATGTCGTTGGACAGCGGGATCTTTTCCGGCAGCCAGAAGTTGCCGGTCAGGCGATTCCACACCTCCAGGTCCTTCTCGTCCTGGATGCGGTTCCAGTTGATGGCGTTGATGCGATTCAGGCGCGGGGCGTTCATAGCTGCATTCATGACCTTTTCCTCACAGGCTGCAGGACACGCAGCCCTGCACCTCGGTGCCTTCCAGGGCGGCCTGGCGCAGGCGGATGTAATAGAGCGTCTTGATGCCCTTCTTCCAGGCGTAGATCTGCGCCCGATTGATGTCGCGGGTGGTAGCGGTGTCGCGGAAGAACAGCGTCAGCGACAGTCCCTGGTCGACATGGCGGGTGGCCTCGGCATAGGTGTCGATGATCTTTTCCGGGCCGATCTCGTAGGCGTCCTGGTAGAACTCCTGGTTGTCATCGGCCAGGTAGGGCGCCGGGTAGTAGACGCGGCCCAGCTTGCCTTCCTTGCGGATCTCCACCTTGGCGACGATGGGGTGGATGCTCGAGGTGGAGTGGTTGATGTAGGAAATCGAGCCGGTTGGCGGGATGGCCTGGAGGTTGCGGTTGAACAACCCGTGCGCCATCACCGAGGCCTTGAGTTCCTGCCAGTCCGCGCGGGTCGGCAGGCGGATGCCGGCCACCTCGAACAACTCGGCCACCCGCGGGGTGCGCGGGGTGAAGTCGCCCTCGGTGTACTGGTCGAAATACTCGCCGCTGGCGTACTTGGAATCGGCGAAGCCCTGGAAGCTCTGGCCGCGTTCGATGGCCAGGCGATTGGAGGCGCGCACCGCATGGTAGGTGACGGTGTAGAAGTACAGATTGGTGAAATCCAGGCCTTCGGCCGAGCCGTAGTGGATGTGCTCGCGGGCCAGGTAACCGTGCAGGTTCATCTGCCCCAGGCCGATGGCGTGGGAGGCGGCGTTGCCGGCGGCCACCGAGGGTACGCAGCGAATGTCGCTCATTTCCGAGACCGCGGTGAGGCCGCGGATGGCGGTTTCCACGGTGCGGCCCAGATCCGGCGAATCCATGGTGCGGGCGATGTTCAGCGAGCCCAGGTTGCAGGAAATGTCCTGGCCGACATGCTCGTAGCCCAGGTCTTCGTCGAAGCGGCTGGGGGTGTTGACCTGGAGGATCTCCGAGCAGAGGTTGCTCATGTTGATGCGCCCGGCGATGGGATTGGCGCGATTCACCGTGTCTTCGAACATCAGGTACGGATAGCCGGATTCGAACTGGATCTCCGCCAGGGTCTGGAAGAATTCCCGGGCGTTGATCTTGCGCTTGCGGATGCGCGCATCGGCCACCATCTCCGCGTACTTGTCACTCACGCTGATGTCGGCGAAGGGCACGCCATAGACCCGTTCCACGTCGTAGGGCGAGAACAGGTACATGTCGGCGTTGCGCTTGGCCAGCTCGAAGGTGATGTCCGGGATGACCACGCCAAGGGACAGGGTCTTGATGCGGATCTTCTCGTCGGCGTTCTCGCGCTTGGTATCGAGGAATCTCAGGATGTCCGGGTGGTGGGCATTGAGATAGACGGCCCCGGCGCCCTGGCGCGAACCCAGCTGGTTGGCGTAGGAGAAGGCGTCTTCCAGCAGTTTCATGATCGGGATGATGCCGGAGGACTGGTTCTCGATGCGCTTGATCGGCGCCCCGACCTCGCGCACGTTGCTCAGCAGGAAGGCCACGCCGCCGCCACGCTTGGACAGCTGCAGCGCCGAATTCACCGCGCGGCCGATGGACTCCATGTTGTCTTCGATGCGCAACAGGAAGCAGGACACCAACTCGCCGCGCTGGAGCTTGCCGGCGTTGAGAAAGGTCGGCGTGGCCGGCTGGAAGCGCCCGCTGATCATCTCGTCCACCAGCGACTCGGCCAGGCCCTCGTCACCACGGGCCAGACTCAGGGCGACCATGCACACCCGGTCTTCGTAGCGTTCCAGGTAGCGCTGGCCGTCGAAGGTCTTGAGGGTGTAGCTGGTGTAGTACTTGAAGGCGCCCAGGAAGCTCTGGAAGCGGAATTTGTAGGCGTAGGCGCGCTCGAACAGCGCCTTGACGAAGACCGGCGCGTATTGCTCCAGCACCGCCGCCTCGTAGTAGCCCTTGTCCACCAGGTAGTCGAGTTTCTCATCCAGGTTATGGAAGAACACGGTGTTCTGGTTGACGTGCTGCAGGAAGTACTGGCGCGCCGCTTGGCGGTCCTTGTCCAGCTGCAACTCGCCGTTGGGGCCGTAGAGATTGAGCATGGCGTTGAGCGCGTGGTAGTCCGCTTCGCTGCCGGTCGGGGTCAGGCCTGACGTTGCCAAAAGTCGTTCACTCCCGTGCGCACCCGGTCGACGTCTTCCGTCGTGCCGAGCAATTCGAATTGGTAGAGCAGGGGTACCGCGCATTTCTGGGCGACGATGCGTCCGCCCAGGCAGTAGCCCTCGCCGAAGTTGGTGTTGCCGGCGGCGATGACGCCGCGGATCAGAGCGCGATTGTGCGGATCGTTGAGAAAGTGGATCACCGGCTTGGGCACCGCGCCCTTGCTGCCGCCGCCGCCATAGGTCGGCAAGACCAGGATGTAGGGCTCGCGAGCCTTGAGCGGTTCGGCGGCGGGATCCTGGGGGATGCGCCGCGCCGGCAGTCCGAGTTTCTCGACGAATCTGTGGGTGTTCTCCGAGGTGCTGGAGAAATACAGCAGCTCGCCCATGGTCCTGGCCTCAGGCCACCAGCTGGCCGAGCTTGTCCGGGCGGAAGCCGGCCCAGTGGTCGTCACCGGCCACCACCACCGGTACCTGGCGATAGCCCAGGGATTCCACGGTCTGGCGCGCCTTGGCGTCCTGCTCGATGTCCACCACCTGGTAGGCGATGCCCTGGCGATCCAGGGCGCGATAGGTGGCGTTGCACTGCACGCAGGCGGGCTTGCTGTAGATGGTGATGGTCATGGCTGACTCCTGTCCGTAGTGGGGCGAACTCAAAGGAAAAAGCCTGTCGCCAGCCGGGCTCTGCCGGGGCGGCGCGGGTCCTTTCCTTTGAGTTCGACTTGGGTCTCAAGTTCGGTCCAGATACTACATATGGTGTTTTTGAATTTCTACACCACAACAAGTGGGGATTTTGATCTGGGTCATGGCTCTGCTCTATCACGCCTGGATGACGATTTCAGTCAGGCCATGGCCGCTGAACCAGGTAGTCCCTCCGCCCCTGGGGCTACCTGCGGACTTCCCCCTGCAGACCGCAAGACGCTGTGGCTGCGGCAGGGGCGTCTGGCCAGAGGGTGGATTTCTTTCCTGTCTGCCAAGGAGAGCGCCTTTTTGTAGTGCGAAAGTCGCCCTGACTACGCTCGCGACTCCCATTCGTCGTCGAACCGCCGCATAATCGGCCTTTCGCTTGCGCCCGAGTCCGTTCACGCATGAGTTCCGCTCGCTATCGCCTCGCTCTCAACGGCTACGGTCGCATCGGTCGTTGCGTGTTGCGTGCCCTGCACGAGCGCGGTGCGGCGAGCGAGCTCGCCATCGTCGCCCTCAACGATCTGGCCGACCGGCCCAGTCTCGAATACCTGACCCGCTTCGACTCCACCCATGGCCGCTTTCCCGGGCGGGTGGCGCTGGACGGCGAACGCCTGCGCATCGGCGACCAGGCCCTGGAGATCCGCCGCGAGGCGGAGCCCGAGCGGGTGGACTGGCGCGCACTGGACGTCGATCTGGTGCTGGAATGCTCCGGCGCCTTCAGTACCCGTGCCGAGGCCGGACGCTTTCTCGCCGCCGGCGCGCCGCGGGTGCTGTTCTCCCAGCCCATGGTCAGCGAGACCGACGTCGACGCCACCGTGGTCTATGGCGTCAACCAGCAGGCCCTGCGCGGTGACGAGACGCTGGTCTCGAATGCGTCCTGCACCACCAATTGCAGCGTCCCGGTGCTGAAACTTTTGCACGAGACCCTGGGTCTGGAGTACGTCTCCATCACCACGATCCACTCGGCCATGAACGACCAGCCCGTGATCGACGCCTACCATGCCGAAGATCTGCGGCGGACGCGGTCGGCGTTCCAGTCGATCATCCCGGTGGCGACCGGCCTGGCGCGCGGCATCGAACGCCTGCTGCCCGAGCTCGGCGGGCGCATCCAGGCCCGCGCCGTGCGCGTACCCACGGTCAACGTCTCCTGCCTGGACATCACCTGCATCGTCGGCCGCGACACCACCGCGCCGGCGCTCAACACCCTGTTGCGTGACGCCGCCCAGAGCGGTCCCCTGGCCGGGCTGATCGACTACACCGAGTTGCCCCACGCCTCCTGCGATTTCAACCACGATCCCCATTCCGCCATCGTCGATGGCAGCCAGACCCGCGTTTCCGGCCCCCGGCTGGTCAATCTGCTGGTGTGGTTCGACAACGAATGGGGCTTCGCCAACCGCATGCTCGACGTCGCCGGCCATTGGCTGCGCATCGCCAAGCCCACCTGAAACAAGCACAACTAAGGGATTGCCTGTATGTCCGTGTTGAAAATGAGCGACCTCGATCTGAAGGGTAAGCGCGTCCTGATTCGCGAAGACCTCAACGTTCCGGTGAAGGAAGGCCAGATCAAGAGCGATGCCCGCCTGGTCGCCGCCCTGCCGACCCTCAAGCTGGCCCTGGAAAAGGGTGCTGCGGTGATCGTCTGCTCGCACCTGGGTCGTCCCACCGAGGGCGAGTTCAGCGAGGAAAACAGCCTGGCCCCGGTCGCGGCCTACCTGAGCAAGGCCCTGGGCCGCGAGGTGCCCCTGGTGAAGGACTACCTGGACGGCGTCCAGGTCGAGCCGGGTCAGCTGGTGCTGCTGGAGAACGTGCGCTTCAACGCGGGCGAGAAAAAGAACGCCGATGAGCTGGCGAAGAAATACGCCGCCCTGTGCGACATCTTCGTCATGGACGCCTTCGGCACCGCCCACCGCGCCGAGGGTTCGACCCATGGCGTGGCCAAGTTCGCCAAGGTCGCGGCGGCCGGTCCGCTGCTGGCCGCCGAGCTGGATGCCCTGGGCAAGGCGCTGGGCAATCCCGCCCGCCCGATGGCCGCCATCGTCGCCGGCTCCAAGGTCTCCACCAAGCTGGACGTGCTCAACTCCCTGGCGCAGATCTGCGACCAGCTGATCGTCGGCGGCGGCATCGCCAACACCTTCCTCGCCGCGGCCGGCT
The DNA here is from genome assembly GCF_000730625.1 of Pseudomonas oryzihabitans NBRC 102199. Classification (GTDB taxonomy): domain Bacteria; phylum Pseudomonadota; class Gammaproteobacteria; order Pseudomonadales; family Pseudomonadaceae; genus Chryseomonas; species Chryseomonas oryzihabitans. Next base: position 723,964 of record NZ_BBIT01000005.1, read on the forward strand.
ACAAGGTTGGCAAGTCGCTGTACGAAGCCGATCTGGTGGACACCGCCAAGGCCATCGCCGCCAAGGTCAGCGTGCCGCTGCCGGTGGACGTGGTGGTCGCCAAGGAATTCGCCGAGACCGCCCAGGCCACTACCAAGTCGATCAACGACGTGGCCGACGACGACATGATCCTCGACATCGGCCCGGTCAGCGCCCAGCAATTCGCCGACCTGCTCAAGTCGGCCAAGACCATCCTCTGGAACGGTCCGGTGGGCGTCTTCGAATTCGACCAGTTCGGCGAAGGCACCCGCACCCTGGCCCAGGCCATCGCCGACAGCGACGCCTTCTCCATCGCCGGGGGTGGCGACACCCTGGCCGCCATCGACAAGTACGGCATCGGCGAGAAGGTTTCCTATATCTCCACCGGTGGCGGCGCCTTCCTCGAATTCGTCGAGGGCAAGGTCCTGCCGGCCGTCGAAGTCCTCCAGCAACGCGCCCAGGAGTAATCGCCATGCGTACGCCGCTGCTCGTCTGTTCCGCTGTCCTGATGCTGGCCGGTTGCGCCGGTGGCAATGCCGACAAGGCCTGCGCGGTGTTCGCGCCGCCACCGGCGGCAGCCGCCACGCCCACGGCGCAGAATGGCGAGCGGGTCGATACGCTCAATGGCAACGCCAGCCGTCCTGCCAGCGGTTGCGCCCAGTGAAGGGGCGCACGCTCGCCCTCGGTCTGCTGGGTCTCGCCGTGCTGACCGGCTGTGCCGGTCGCGGCGCGCAGCAGACGGGCGGCTGGACCCACTGGGTCTGTGATTCCAAGGCGGCCTTCGACTGGCGCTATGTGGATCGCAGCCAGTCCATCGTCGACCTCAAGCTGGAAGGCGATGGCCTGATCCGTCATCTCAACCGCGAACCGGCCACCGATGGCCAGTCCTATACCGACGGGCTGGTGGCTTTGCATATCCGCGGCGACCAGGGACTCGTCTACTGGATCGCCAACAACGACCTCATCGGCCGCGGCTGCCGGACGCCTTGAAGCGGCGAATGTCAGCTGAACCGATTAATCCAGGGCGGCCAGGGGTCGGCCGCTTGAACCCTGCCAGCCGCTCATGCAGGCTGGCGCCACCACCGCCTTTGTAGGGAGATAATCACCAATGGCACTCGTCAGCATGCGTCAGCTGCTGGATCACGCCGCCGAATTCGGCTATGGCGTCCCGGCCTTCAACGTCAACAACCTCGAGCAGATGCGCGCCATCATGGAAGCCGCCGACAAGACCGATTCGCCGGTCATCGTTCAGGCCTCCGCCGGTGCCCGCAAGTACGCCGGCGCTCCCTTCCTGCGTCACCTGATCCTGGCTGCGGTGGAAGAATTCCCGCACATCCCGGTGGTCATGCACCAGGACCACGGCACCAGCCCCGACGTCTGCCAGCGCTCCATCCAGCTGGGCTTCTCCTCGGTGATGATGGACGGCTCGCTGATGGCCGACGGCAAGACGCCGTCCGACTACGACTACAACGTGCGCGTCACCCAGCAGACCGTGGCCTTCGCCCATGCCTGCGGCGTGTCCGTGGAAGGCGAGCTGGGCTGCCTGGGCAGCCTGGAAACCGGCATGGCCGGTGAAGAAGACGGCGTGGGCGCCGAAGGCACCCTGGATCACAGCCAGCTGCTGACCGATCCGGAAGAAGCCGCCCAGTTCGTCAAGGCCACCAAGGTCGACGCCCTGGCCATCGCCATTGGCACCAGCCACGGCGCCTACAAGTTCACCAAGCCGCCGACCGGGGACACCCTGTCGATCCAGCGCATCAAGGAAATCCATGCGCGCATCCCGGACACTCATCTGGTCATGCACGGCTCCAGCTCGGTGCCCCAGGAGTGGCTGAAGATCATCAACGAGTACGGTGGCGACATCAAGGAAACCTACGGCGTGCCGGTCGAAGAGATCGTCGAAGGCATCAAGTACGGGGTCCGCAAGGTCAACATCGACACCGACCTGCGTCTGGCCTCCACCGGTGCCATCCGCGAGTTCATGGCCAAGAACCGTAGCGAGTTCGACCCGCGCAAGTACCTGGCCAAGACCGTCACCGCCATGCGCGACGTCTGCATCGCCCGTTACGAAGCCTTCGGCACCGCTGGCCAGGCCTCCAAGATCAAGCCGATCTCCCTGGACGCCATGTTCGAGCGCTATGCCCGCGGCGAGCTGGATCCCAAGGTCAACTGATCCCGCGCTGCAGGAAAAGGCCCCGTATGGGGCCTTTTTTTATGACCCGCAGTCAGGCTCAGGCGCTTTGTTGCAGCGACGCCTGATCGGCTTCGGCGGCCAGGCAGGCGCGGGCGAGGAGCAGCCAGAGACGCTGGTGCAGGGTGTTGAGCGCAGGCAGCAGCTCGGCGCTGTGGCGATAGACCGCGGAGAGGGAATCCTCGGCGAGATCGAGCCGGGGGCAGTGACGCTGCAGGTAGTCGCCCAGGCTGACCGTGGCGATGGCGGGAGGCAGGGGCAGGTCGCAGGCCAGCCAGTCCGCGACCCGGCGTCGATAATCCTGCTTGGCGAATTCGCACAGGGCATTGATCTGACTGGGGCCCTGCGGTCGCCGCTGCAGGGTGCGGTATTCCTTCACCAGCAGGCGCGCCTCGCGCAGGCGCTCCACGTCCGGATAGCGCTCGGCCAGGGTGAGCAGCAGCCGATAGAGCTCGGCAGCCTGCTCCTGGCCGGGCAGACGCTGGGCCAGGGCCCGTTCGATGCGCTGCCGATAGAGCGGCGCCACGGCCAGCAACTGCTGGCGCGCGGCGGTCTGCCAGGTATCGATGGCCCGATACTCCTGCAAGTGCTCCTGGTTGAACGCCCCTTCGCCGTGAACGACGTGGGCCAGTCCATGACTGTGCAGCTCTTCGTAGAAGGCCAGCAGGCAGCGCCGCTGGCTTTGCTTTTCCGCTTCCTGCCAGGCGTCCGCAGTGCCGGCGGCCAGCAGCAGGATGCGTTCGCGGACAGTGTCTGCCTCAAGGGCGCGGGTGGTCCGCTCCAGCGGCAGGTGCAGGGGTAGCCAGGGGCAATCGGGCCAGGCATGGCCACTCCAGCGCTGCAGGACCGTGTCACTGTCCTGGACCGGTTCCGGAACCAGCGTGGCCACCGTGGCCGCTGGCTCCGCCTCGGGCTGGCGGCCGGCCAGGCGATGGACCAGCAGGGTCAGGGCGCGGCCATGCGCATCGGGCTGCTCCAGCAGGGCACTGGCAGGGCGCCGGTCGTCCAGCAGTCCGGGGAGCGGATGCCGCTCGGCCCAGGCGATCCGCTGCCGATCCGCCGGATGACGACCCCAGTAGCGGCTGCTGGCGGAGGTCGGCGTGGGGGAGAGCGTCTGGCGAGCCAGCAGGGCCGCGTGCAACTCCAGCAGATTGCCGACCAGGCCCTGGGCCGCGGGTGCCGTCAGGCTGCGCCGTCTGGCTTCACGCCAGGCCTGCTGGGCCAGGCGCGTCTGGCGCGCCGTCGCGCGAAAGGCCGCGCTGCCGCCCAGCAGGACCTGGTAATGATCGGCGCGGGCTTCCCGGCGCTGGCTGGCGGTGCGGGTGAGGCGCTGGCCGCTGGCAAAGAGCAGGCGGGCCCAGCCACGGGCGACGCGGGCGAGGAGCCCTCGGGACGCCGCCTGGCCGAGGCGTTCCAGTTGCGCGAGGCAGGCATTGAGCAGGGCGCCCCCCAGACGATCCAGACCGCTCACCTGGTGCCCCAGCACATGGGCGAGGCTGGCCAGGTACTGATCGCGGGTGAGGGCCGTCATCAGCGGCAGACCCAGGCGCAGCGTCCGGGTCCTGACCGCGAAGCGGATGTCGACCTCCGCCGTCAGCAGCAGGCGCCGAGGCGGGCAGACCCCCATGGCCTGGCAGAGCGCTGCGATCAGCGAATGCAGCGCCGGCTCCTGGGCTGGCGTCAGCGGCCGTTCGGCGGCGGCTTCTGTTCCTCGGCCCGGGCGCGGCGCCAGAAAGCCCAGGGCCAGCCAGGCGCCCAGGCCGGCCAGCGGCAGGGCCAGGCCACAGGCGACGACGATATCCTGGTGCAGCAGAGTGATGAAGGCCGCCAGGGCACAGATCGCCAGCAGCAATCCGGCCAGGCCCGGCAGCAGATAGAGCAGGCTGAGCGTCAGGCCGAGGAGCACGGCCGCCAGCAGTTGCAGGCGCTCACCCAGGGAGAAGGCCGGGCGCGGCAGGCCCGCTGCCTGCAACGCGGCCAGACGCGCCTGCAGATCGAGGTCCTGGGCGACGGGGGTGGATTCCTGGCGTTCGACCAGATGGACATCCAGTCCCGTATCTCGCAGCCGCTCGACCCATTCGTGGGCTTGCGCGCTGGCCAGATCCCGCTTGAGGACACCCCTGGCCGGGGGCAGCAGGCGCTCCACCTGCTCCGGTGCCAGCCTGAGCTGATAGAGCAGGCTGATCCTCAGGGTGTCGGGGGAGACATCGTCGCGGCAGCTGCCGCTGAGCAGGAGATCGTAGCGAGCCATGGGCAATCCTTTGCGCAGTCGTCCGCCGGGGCGGCAGGTAGAAATCCAGAGCGGCTTTCTACCTCACTGCTGCAATCGCGTTGCGTGCATGGCTCTCAGTTGCGCGGCCGCGGGCCGCTCTGGCACGCCCTTCTGGCGGATTCGTGACCGATTACCGCTCCGCTGCGGTCAGGACCTCTTCCATCCAGGCCACCATGGCGGCGCCATCCATGCCCAGGCAGACCGTGACCGGCGGATTGCCGGACCAGCGCCCGTCCAGATAGGCGCGACCCTCGGGGGCGAAAAAGGTCTGGCCTTCCGCCAGGCCTTCGGTGCCGACGCTGAGGTGACCGCGAGCGGTGTGGAACAGCTCGGGGCGGCGCAGATAGGCGAGGGCGCAGCTGTCGTGGGGATGGCAGCCGTCGATGTCCTTCACGCTGCGGTAGAAGTCCGCATAGAAGTCATAGCTGCGGGCGAGCACCTCGCCGAGGGCGCCCTGGCGCGCCGCGATGCGCTGCAGGCGGGGCGGATCGAGCACGGCGCGGTGGGTGGCATCGAGGCCGACCAGGGTCAGCGGCCAGGGAGCGGCGAAGACCCGCGCCGCGGCATGGGGGTCGGAAAAGATGTTGGCTTCGGCCACCGGCGTGACGTTGCCCGGCTCGACGATGGCGCCGCCCATCACCACCACTTCGCGAACGCGCTGGGCGACCGTGGGATCCAGCGCCAGGGCGAGGGCCAGGTTGCCCAGCGGCCCGACCGCCACCAGGGTGATCTCGCCCGGTCGCAGGCGGGTCTGCTCGACGATGAAGCGCGCCGCATCCAGGGCGTGGGGTGTCTGGCTCGGCGCGGGCAGCTGCTGGTTGCCCAGGCCATCCTGGCCATGCACGTGCAGGGCGTGGTTGCCGGCCGGCTTGACCAGGGGCTCGGCCACCCCAGCCGCGACGGGCGTGTCCCGGCCGGCCAGCTCGGTGAGCAGCAGGGCGTTGCGGGTCGCCGTGGTGACCGGCACATTGCCGAAGGTGGTGGTCAGCCCAATCACCTCGAAGGCGGGATCGGCAAACAGCAGGGCGATGGCCTGGGCGTCGTCCACGCCAGGATCGGTATCGAAGATAATGGGAAGGGACAAGAGGCTTTCTCCGGCTCAGATCTCTTCCCAGGCTACCCGAGGGGCAGCGCCCCTTGCTAGCTGGGCAGGTCCAACTCGCCCAGGGCATCCGGCTGGTTGCGAAACGCCCGGGCGAAGACCTCGCGATTGCGGGCCATGAACAGCCCCAGGTCTTCGCACTGCTTCTCGGCAAGACCGGGTACGGCCTTGTCCAATACGCTGGCGAGCGACTCGGCCAGCTCCAACATCTTGTCGTGACGATCGGCTTCGGCTTTATCCATGAACAGGCGCTCCGGATCTCGGCTGCTGCGATACAACACTTCGACGGCCATGCGTCACCTCGTATTCTGTATCTGGTTATATATACAGTAGTTGGCTTGTCACGGGATTGCAAGGACTACCGCTCGGCGGTCAGCCTTCGGTCACTCATGGCAATTTGCCAATCGTTCGACATTTCCGCGTGTCTCCAGATTTGCCTCGGGAAACTTAAGCGCGGAAGCTGGTCTCTGAGTCTGGACCAAACGGGCATCACTGCCCGCCTCTATCCGGATCACCTCCGGCTCACGGAACGAGACCGCCAATGCCTGCCATCTTTATCCGTCCGCTTATTGCCGCGCTTGGCCCGTCTGGGTCGATCGAGGTGCGGGCGTGAGTTCGACCCTCATCATCCTGGCCATCACGGTCGCCAGCTTTCTGCTGGGGTTCCTGCGCGACCTGCTGATCGCCCGCCAATTCGGCGTGAGCTGGGAAGCCGACCTGATCTTTGTCGCGCTCATCCTGCCGGTGTTCTTCGAGAGCTTCTTCGGCCTCGCCCTGCGCGATGCCATGATTCCCTATCTGCAACGCATCCGCGACCGCTGCAACGCCCAGTACGAGCAGGTCGGTCGCTGGCTGTACTGGCGCATCGGCCTGTTCGGCCTGCTGTTGTCGGTGATCGGCGTCCTCGCCAGTCCCTGGCTGATGCATGCCCTGGCGCCGGGCTGGAGCGACGAGCAGGTCGAGACCGGCAAGCTGGTCTTCGCCGTCGGTACCCTGCTGATCTGCGTGCAGGCCGTCCTCTATTGCCAGGGCGCGCTGCTCAACCTCGATCGCATCTTCATCCTGCCGATGACCCGCACCCTGATGCTCAATCTGGGCGCCATCCTGGCCATCGTCATCCTGCAGCCGAGCGGTATCGCGCTGTTCACCGGCATGCTGCTGCCCCAGGTGCTGCTGATCGTCATCCAGCACCGCCGCCTGGGCTATCTCGGCCAGCGTTCGGTGGCCTTCGAGAAGCCCGAGGGCAGTCCCTTCGCCGTGACCTTCGCTCCCGTGCTGCTCGCCGCCGGCGCCCAGCAGGGTTGCATGCTGGCGGAGCGCTTCTTCGCCTCGCTGCTGGCGGAGGGCAACATCACCATGCTGTCCTTCTCCTACCGCATCGTGACCATTCCGCTGACGCTCTATGCGCTGTCGATCCTGGCGATGATCTTTCCCGAGCTGACCCGCAGCTGGAACGAGGGCAATGCCGACAAGTACAGCGCGCTGATGCGCAAGGCGCTGCTCGGCACCCTGCTGTTCCTGGTGCCGGCCGCCGTGGTGCTGTTCAGCTACTCCGAGCCGGTGGTCAAGGTGCTGCTGGAGCGCGGCGACCGCCACCCTGGTGGTGGCCTATGCCCTGGGTCTGCCCTGGATGGGGCTGGCCCTGCTGTGGGGGCGTGCCCTGCTGTCGCAGCAGCGCGCCCGCACCTTCCTTTACGCCACCCTGGCCAGCTCCTTCATCACCGTGGCCCTGGACGCTGTTGTCTATCGGCCATTCGGTGCCCAGGGACTGGCCTACTCCTTTACCACCGGAGCCTTCCTGCAGGCGGTGTTCATGGCGCTGGCGCTCTATCGCCACTCCCTGGCCGGCCTGCACCTGTCGCTGCTGCTGCGCTGGTTCAGCGCGGGCAGCGCGGTGGCCCTGCTGAGTTTCCTGTTGCCCAAGCCGGTCGGCCTGCTGGAGCTGATCGTCAGCGTCAGCGTGGCCATGCTGGGCTTCCTGGTGCTGTTGCTGGTCCTGGGCGAACGTGACCTGTTCCGCCGCGGCTATTGGGCGCGCGGTGACTCGGGCACGGGGCGCGCTGAACCGACGAGTTGAACGGCCGTCGCTGGACGGCAAGGAAAAAGGTGGCGATCTGCAGCCATTGGTCGCTATCTGTTACGAAGTCATGAATTTTTGATTTGGCTTCGAGTCGCACGGAAAGATTGATCCCAGTCAAAGAATTTCTGATGGAAGCTTTTTTCCATTTGCAAGAGATCGGACATGTAGTTGGGGTCGGCACTTCGCATGGTGGCTTTGCTCGCTACCGACATTCTCTTTGAAAGGAATCGATCCTATGTCCTCCCAATCCCCTGTCACCCGTATCGGCATCGTCGGTACCGGCATGATCTCGCGCTGCCTGGCCCGGCTCATCAGCCGTCACTATGACGACATGACCGTGACCCGCGTCCTGACCCGCCGGCCCATCGCCACGGTCACCGACTATCCGCTGACCGAAGCGCTCACCCAGTCGGTGGCGGATCTCATCGATCATTGCGACCTGCTGGTGGAGTGCAGCGGCGACCCCTACCACGGCACCGAGATCATCGAGCGCGCCTTCGAAGCCGGCATCAAGGTGGTCACCATCAATGCCGAACTGCAGGTGACGACCGGTTCCTACCTGGCCGGCAAGGGTTTCCTGACCGAGGCCGAGGGCGATCAGCCGGGTTCGCTGGCGGCGCTGCACGAAGAGGCCGTGCAGATGGGCTTCAAGCCGCTGGTCTACGGCAACATGAAGGGCTATCTGAACCACAACCCGACGCCGGAAGACATGGCCTACTGGTCCGCGCGCCAGGGCACCAGCATCGACCAGACCACCTCCTTCACCGACGGCACCAAGGTGCAGATCGAGCAGGTGGTGGTCGGTAACAACTATGGCGCCACCATCACCCGCCAGGGGCTGGAAGGCCTGAATTCGACCAACCTGCAGGACAGCGCCAACATCCTCGCGCAGATGGCCGAGCAACTGGGCCAGCCCATCGTCGACTACGTGATCCCCAGCGGCTACTCCGCCGGTGGCGTCTTCGTGGTCGGTCGCCATGACGAAGACCAGGCCGGTGCCATCGAGTACTTCAAGCTGGGCAAGGGCCCGTACTACGTGCTGGTACGCCCCTTCCACCTGTGCTCCCTGGAGGTCGGCAAGACCCTGAGACGCGTCATCGCCGGCGGCAAGATCCTGCTCAACAACTCCACCACGCCGACCCTGAGCGTGGCCGCCATCATGAAGAAGCCCATGGCGGCCGGCGACGTCATCGAGCGCGGCATCGGTGGCTACAGCGTGCGCGGCGAAGCGGTCAAGATCGCCGAGTGCCCGGATCACCTGCCGATCGGCCTGCTCAAGCACAGCGTGCTCAAGCGCGCCCTGGAGCCGGGTCAGATCGTCACCTTCGACGACGTCGAACTGACCCCCAGCCGCGCCCTGGACATCGTCCTGCAACAGCATCGCGAGGCGATCCATCGCCAGCTGCTGGAAACCCAGCTGAGCGAGTCGGCCTGGAACGCCAGCGCCGACCTGGCACCGGTCGCGCTGCCCAAGGCGGTGGGTGCGGTCCTGTCCTGATTTCGCCGAGGCGGAACGCGAAGGGGCCCTGAGGGCCCCTTTTTCATTACCCGCCGCTGGCGGCGGCGCGGAGGCGGGCGACGGTGGCGGGGAGTTCGTCCATGTGCGCGATCAGGGCGGTCACGCCCAGCGCGCTCAGGGTCTCGCCATGGCTGGGCGGAATGTGGCTGGCGCCGGTAAAGCCGATGACGCGCATGCCGGCCGCCAGCGCCGCGCGCACGCCGGTGGCGCTGTCCTCGATCACCAGGCAGCGCTCCGGCGCGACACCTATCGTCCTGGCGGCCAGGAGATAGACATCGGGTGCCGGCTTGGGCTGGGCCACCATGTCGGCACTGAAGATATGGCCCGCCACCCGCTCGACCAGATCGGCCCGGCGGACCGAGGATTCGACGCTGTGCCTGAGGCTGTTGGAGGCGACCGCCAGCGGCAGGTCGATGCTCTCCAGGGCACGCTTCACCCCGGGAATGGCTTCCACGCTGGTGGAGATCAGCGTTTCCGCCTGGGTGCGCAGGTCGCTGAACAGCGCGGGCGGCAGGGTGATGCCGAAGCGCTGCTCGACCAGGGCGAAGATGTCCCGGGTGGTCAGGCCAAAGGTCCCGTGCAGCAGGGCTTCGAGTTCGGCGCGCGGTGCATGGGCGGCCAGGCCGTCGAGGACGACGCGTTCGGCGAGGATTTCGCTGTCGACCAGCACGCCATCGCAATCGCTGATCAGCAGTTCCACAGGGGTGACGTTCATCGGTATTCCTTGCAGGGGGATTTCATGGTCGGGCCGTGGGCCCGGGCCATTCGAAACGGCGGGAAAGAAGCGCGGAAGCAGGACTGGCGAGGGTTTGCGCCGCTGTCCGAGTGGTCGAAAACCGGCTCCACAGTACCTTGCATGGCGCGACAAATTACCTCTTGTCAAAAACGATTTCGGTCTCCGGAGGGTAATCGCTTTCCAGAAAAATATGGCGTAGAGTTCGAGAACTGTGTTTGCTTGGGTCGCCGTCGATCGTGACCTGAGGCGGTAGGCTTTCCGTCCACCCCTTGCTGCTCGATTCTTGTTACTCCTTGCAACTCAGTACCGGGTGCCTGGTCTATGCAACGCGCTGCCGCGCCAGCACCTGTCATAACAAACCCGTTATTCCAAGGAGCAACACCCGTCATGTCGAATCGTCAGAACGGCACCGTCAAATGGTTCAACGAAACCAAAGGCTACGGCTTCATTACTCCCGAGAGCGGTCCGGACGTGTTCGTTCACTTCCGCGCAATCGAAGGCAAAGGTTTCAAGACCCTGGCTGAAGGCCAGAAGGTCAGCTTCGAAGTCGTGCAAGGCCAGAAGGGCATGCAGGCAGAGCACGTACAGGTCATCTGACACCTGACGTCGCCCGAAGCTCACGAAAAACCCCGGCCAGGCCGGGGTTTTTCGTTTATGGCGTGTCGAGCGGTGCTATAGCCCGCTTCACTCGACGTTCTGCGCGCTCTTTTCCGGTTCGGCCGCCAGCGGCTTGACCCGGCGCCCGGTCTCCCGCGAGGCCTGCAAGAAGATCGCCGCCGCCAGCATCGAGAGCGCGCCGACGCAGAGAAAGGTCGCGCGAAAGGCGGACAGCACCTCGGTGTCGCCATAGTCGTCCTGGAAACCGCCCAGCAGGGCGGCCGCACAGGCCACGCCAAAGCTCATGGCCAGTTGCATCACCACCGACAGCAGGCTGTTGCCGCTGGCCGCCTGCTGGTCGTGCAGGTCGATGAGGGTAATGGTGTTCATGGCGGTGAACTGCATGGAATTCACCGCGCCGAGGATGCCGAGGTGGATGAGCAGCCAGACGAAGGGCGTCGAGGGACCGATCAGGGCGAGGCTGGCGATCAGGCAACCCAGTAGCAGGGTGTTGCCCACCAGCAGGCGGCGATAGCCGAGGCGCCCGATCAGCGGACCGGCGATGGGCTTGGCCAGCATCGCCGACAGCGCCAGGGGCATCATCAGCAGGCCGGCCTGGGTCGGCGAGTAGCCGAGGCCCACCTGGAACAGCAGCGGGATGAGAAAGGGCAGGGCGCCGCTGCCGAGGCGGGCGAAGAGATTGCCGAAGATGCCCACCGCGAAGCTGCGGATGCGAAACAGCTCGGCGGAGAACAGTGGCTGGTCGTGGTGCAGGGCGCGCAGCCAGTAGGCCACCATGCATGCCATGCCGGCCATCAGCAACAGCACCACCCGCACATGGGGCAGGTGCAATTCGCCGAGGCCTTCCAGGGCGATGCTGATGAGGATCATGGAAGTGCCGAAGAGCAGGAAGCCCAGGCCGTCGAAGCGTTGCGGCAGGGGGCTGCGCAGATCCGGCAGCAGGCGGCGGGTGGCCAGGCAGCCGAGGATGCCCACTGGCAGGTTGATCAGGAAGATCCAGTGCCAGGACACGGCTTCCACCAACCAGCCACCCAGGGCCGGGCCGGCCAGAGGGCCGATCAGGCCGGGAATGGTGATGAAGCTGAGGATGCGGACCAGCTCGCTGCGCGGATAGACGCGCAGGATCACCAGGCGCCCCACCGGCAGCATCAGCGAACCGCCGAGGCCCTGGATTACCCGGGCGGCGATCAGCAGGTTGAGGCTGGGCGCCAGGGCGCAGAGCAGCGAGCCAAAGGTGAAGAGGGCGATGGCGGTGAAGAAGACGCGGCGACTGCCGAAGCGATCGGAAATCCAGCCGGAGGCGGGAATCAGCAGCGCGACAGTGAGCAGGTAGGCGATCACCACCCCCTGCATGCGCAGCGGATTCTCGCCGAGGTCGGCGGCCATGCGCGGCAGGGCGGTGTTGACGATGGTCGCGTCCAGCGACTGCATGAAGAAGGCCACGGCGATCAGCCAGGGAAGCCAGCGGGCCGTGGTGGTATCCAGGGTCGGGGAGGGCATGGGAGGTCCTTGTCGAGACAGCCGACTACCCGCTCTCTGACTGTCTGGCGGCGGCAGGGTGCCCCGCTCCTTCAGCGCGAGCGGGAATCTAGCAGCGCCTCGATCCGCTGGTCCTTCTCTGCCCAGAGCGTGCTGACCCACTGCTGGAAGCCTGCGCGAAATTCCGCATCTTCGCTGTAGTCACCCGCCCAGCGCGCCGGATCCAGAGGTCGCGCGCGAATATCGATGATAACGCGTTTGACTCGTCCGCAGAGCAGGTCCCAGAAGCCGGGCACGCGACCGTCGGGATAGACCAGGGTGACGTCCAGCAGGGTGTCCAGCTGCTCGCCCATGGCGGCGAGGACGAAGGCCATGCCGCCGGCCTTGGGCTTGAGCAGGTGGCGATAGGGCGACTGCTGCTCCGCATGCTTGGCGGCGGTGAAGCGGGTGCCTTCCAGGTAGTTGACGATGGTCACCGGCTGGCGGCGGAATTTCTCGCAGGCGCGGCGGGTGATGGCCAGGTCCGCGCCCTTGAGTTCCGGGCGGCGGGCCAGCTGGGCGCGGGTGTATCTCTTCATGAAGGGGTAGTCCAGCGCCCACCAGGCGAGCCCCAGGAAGGGTACCCAGATGAGCTCCTTCTTCAGGAAGAACTTGAAATAGGGCACCTTGCCGTTGAAGGTCTCGATGAGCGCGGGGATATCGACCCAGGACTGGTGATTGCAGATGACCAGGTAGGAGCGGTCACGGCTGAGCGCCTCGGTGCCGCGGATGTCCCAGACGGTGGGGGTGAGGCGGGCGAAGATGGCCTTGTTGATCTCGGCCCAGGTCTCGGCGATGGCGGTGACCACCCGGGAGCAGAGGTCGCGCAGCGCGACAAGGGGCAGCAGCTTGATCAGGGCGAATACCAGTAGCGGACCGATCATGACCAGGGTGTTCAACAGGAGCAGCGCAGAGACGGTGATACCGGTCAGGAGGTGCATGGATTCTCTCGTCTAGAACTTGGGGCGATAGTCTTTGGCGTGACATAGCATTTTGCGATCATCCGCCTCTGGATGGCTGCTGCCGATCCGCTGCGAAGTGAACGCCATGCTCAAAAAGGTTACCAGTGCCGAGGTCTGCCTCGGCATGTACATCCACAAATTCGAAGGCAGCTGGATCGACCATCCGTTCTGGAAGGCGCGCTTCCTGCTGCAGGAGCCACGCGACCTGCAGAAGATCCAGGACAGCGCGGTGACCGCGGTGTGGATCGATATCGCCAAGGGCCTGGATTGCCGGTCCCCGAGCGAATGCTCGCCCGCCCTGGAACCGGTGGCGGTCCCTGAGCCCGTTGCCGCGTCGGTCGCTGCCCCCGCGACGCTCCCCGCTGCCGCTCCGACCCCGGAGACTGGCACCGCACCGGTCGCCGCCATCAGTTGTCCGCAGGAAATGGCGCAGGCGTCGGCGGTCAGCGCCCACGCCAAGCAGGAGGTGGCGCGGCTGTTCCAGGACGTGCGCCTGGGCCAGGCCATCGAGCTGAGCGAAGTGGCGACCGTGGTCGAGCAGATCTCGGCGTCGGTGTTGCGGCACCCCACGGCACTGATCAGCCTGACGCGGCTGCGCACGGTCGACGAGTATACCTACATCCATTCGGTGTCGGTCTGCGCCCTGATGACGGCGGTGGCGCGGCAGATGGACCTGCCGGCTGAGCAGGTGCTGCTGGCCGGTCAGGCCGGTCTGCTGCACGACGTGGGCAAGATGCGCACCCCCGTCGAGGTGCTCAACAAGCCGGGCAGGCTGACCGAGGCCGAATTCGCCGTGATGCGGCGGCATCCCGAGGAAGGCGTCGCCCTGCTGCGGCAGTGGGGCGCATCCGCGGAGGTCATCGACGTCTGCCTGCACCATCACGAGAAATTCGATGGCAGCGGCTATCCCCATGGGTTGGCCGGCAACCAGATCAGTCTGCTGTCGCGCATCGCCGCGGTCTGCGACGTCTATGACGCCGTCTCCTCGACCCGGCCCTACAAGACCGCCTGGAGTCCGGCCGAGGCGATCCGGCGCATGGCGGAGTGGAAGGGGCACTTCGATCCCCGGGTGTTCCAGGCCTTCGTCAAGACGCTGGGCATCTATCCGATCGGCTCCCTGGTGCGGCTGAGCAACGAGCAGCTGGCGGTGGTGGTCGAGCAGCACCCGGACAGCCTGCTGACCCCGCGGGTGCGGGTATTCTTTTCCGCGCGTTCGCGCACGCCGCTGCCGCAGCGGTTGCTGGATCTCGCCCGGCCGCCCGCCGACGAACGCATCGTGCGGCGGGAAGATCCGCAGGAGTGGGGCTTTCGCAATCTGGAGCGGCTCTGGCAGCAGGCCTAGCGCCGGCTCAGGGGCGGGTGGCCTGCAGCGAGGGCCGCTCGCCGGTACGGGCGTACCAGGCGGCGATGCGCGGACAGTCGCTGCGCCAGGCCCAGGTGGGGATGCGGAAGTCCAGATAGCCGAGCAGGCAGGCCATGCCCAGGCTGGCCACGTCGAATTCGCCCTCCAGTTCGGCGATGGCCTCGCGCTCGAAGTAGTCCAGCGCCCGGGCGATCTTTTCCTGCTGGTTGTCCAGCCAGAGCTTCCACTGCATGCCCGGTGGGCGCATGAAGCTCTCGTAGCGGATCTGCACCGCGGCTTCCATCATGGCGTCGCACAGCGAGGCCAGGGTCAGGCGCCGCCAGCGCTCCGGGCCCTGGCGCGGGATCAGCGGGGTGCGCGCGTGCAGGGTATCCAGGTAGTCGAGGATGACGCGGCTGTCGTGCAGGCAGGTGCCATCGGCCAGGCGCAGGGCGGGAATCTTGCCGGCGGGGTTAGTATCGAGGACGTCGCGATTGGGGTTGAGCGGCGTCTGCTGGACGATTTCCACCTCCACCTGCTCGATCAGGTCCGTCTCGTGGAGCATCACCACGACTTTGCGACCGAAGGGCGAGGCGGGAGTGTGGTACAGGATCATGGACATGGGCCGGGCTCTCCAGAAGGCAGGACTGCATTCGCTTGTGGCGAATCCCTGCACTGTAAGCCCTAGGCCGTCCCGGGTAAAAGATGGCCTTGGTCGTAGGTGGCCGGATCAGGCCAGGCCGGGTAGCTCGACGTATACCCCCAGCCCGCGTCCCTGCAGGCCTTCGCCCAGGTGCAGGCTGCCGCCATGGATTTCGACGATGCGCTTGACGATGGGCAGCCCCAGGCCGCTGCCGACGTTCTGGCCAGCGCTCTCGCTGCGGTAGAAACGAGTGAAGATCACCGCCCGTTCTTCCGGACTGACCCCGGGGCCGCTGTCGCAGACGTCGATACGTACCTGGCCGGGCACCTCCTCGACGACCCGGACCAGCACCTGGCCGCCGCTGGGGGTATAGCGGATGGCGTTGCCGACCAGGTTGGTGAGCAGCACGCCCAGCCAGGTGGGAATACCCGACAGCTTGACCTCCTGATCCTCCAGCACTAGGTCGATGTTCTTCTCGATGGCCAGGGGCGCGAGTTCCGACAGGGTATCCGCTGCCAGCCGGCCGAGATGGACGGGGACGAACTGCTCCTGCAGGGCGCCGCTGTCCAGCCGCGCCAGGAGCAGGATCTGCTCCATCAGCTGGCTGATGCGTTCGGCGCTGCGACGCACCTGCACCAGGCCGCGGGCATGGGCCTGGGGATCGCTGGATCTCAGGGCGACCTGGGTATGGGTCAGCAGACTGGCGAGGGGGGTGCGGATCTCGTGGGCGGCGTCGCTGGTCAGCCGGCGCTCCGCCTCCAGGGCCCCGTCCAGGCGTTCCAGCAGGGCGTTGATCTCCTCCACCAGGACCGCGGCTTCCAGCGGCACCCGGCTCAGCGGCAACGGCTCCAGACGCTGGGCGGAGCGCTGCTTGATCTGCGCGGCCAGCTGGCGCAGGGGCTCCAGACCGCGGGTGACGCCGAACCAGATGAGGGCGGCCAGCACCGGCAGGGCCAGGGCCAGGGGAAACAGCGAGCCGAGCAGCAGCAGGTTGGTGGCGCCGCGGCGATCGGCCAGGTTTTCGTAGATCCAGATGCGCCCCTCGCCGCTGCTCAGCCGCAACACGCGCCAGTGCTGCCCCTCGGCCAGCAGGCTGCTGAAGCCGGGCGGCTGGTCGGCCAGACCGGCCGGCGGCGCCGGGGTGCCGAGGCGCTGGTCGCCGGCCTGCAGCAGATAGCCCAGGGCGTTGCGCCGCTTGAACAGCGGCAGGTCGGCGATGGCTGTGCGGCTTCGCTCCAGGGCCCGGGCCGCGGGCGGCAGACTGCGGTCACCGCCCTCGCCCAGGGTGGCCAGGTGCAGGGCGGCCGAGCCGAAGTCGAGCATGTCCTCGTCGGCCAGGCGATTCACCTGGCGCAGGACCAGCTGGTAGGTCACTAGGGCGGCGATCAGCCAGCAGGCGAAGATGCCGCACAGCAGCAGCGTCAGCAGCCGCCGGCGCAGCGAGACGGCTGGGCCGTCGGTCATGGAGCCGGCCGCTCGGGCTGGTCGATGCCGTAGCCGATGCCGCGCACGGTGCGGATCAGGCTGGTGCCGAGCTTGCGTCTGAGGTGATGGATATGGACCTCGATGGCGTTGCTCTCGACGTCACCGTCCCAGCCATAGAGCGCCTGCTCCAGGCGATTGCGCGAGAGCACCTTGCCCATGTTTTCCAGCAGCAGGCGCAGCAGGGCGTATTCCCGCGGTGCCAGCTCCACCGGCTGGCCGGCCAGGGTCACCCGGTGGGTGGCCGGATCGACCCGCAGCTCGTTGTGCTCCAGTTGCGGCAGGGCCCGGCCGGCGCTGCGGCGGGTGAGGGCGCGGACCCGGGCGAGCAGTTCGTCCAGGTCGAAGGGTTTGGTCAGGTAGTCGTCGGCGCCGGTGTCCAGGCCGGTGACCCGGTCGGTGACCTTGTCGCGGGCGGTGAGGATCAGCACTGGGGTGGCGTCGCCGCGCTTGCGCAGCGCGGCCAGGACCTCGAGTCCCGAGCGGCGGGGCAGGCCGATGTCGAGCACCACCAGATCGAAGGGATCGGTTTCCAGCGCCGCCTGGGCGGCCTGGCCATCGGTCACCCAGTCGACGGTATCGCCTTCCAGGGCCAGGCCGGCGCGGATGCCGTCGCCCAGCAGCATGTCGTCTTCGGCCAGCAGTATTCTCATCGGATTTTCCCAGGCGGTTGAGCGGTTTTACCGCTCCGGGCCGGCCTCGGCAAGAGCGGTGACCATCTCCAGGATGGTCAGCCTCCAGCCTAGGCCAGGGCGCTTAAGGCCGGATTAACACGGCTCAGGGACGCTGGGCGCTGACCCGCCAGATCGTATTGCCGACATCGTCGGCCACCAGCAGGCCGCCGTGACCATCGTTGACCACCCCGACCGGACGTCCCTGGGCCTCTTCCTTGCCATTGAGGAAGCCGGTCAGCAGGTCGCGCGGCGGGCCGCTGGGCTTGCCGTTCTGGAAGGGCACGAAGACGACCTTGTAGCCGCTCTTGGGATCGCGATTCCAGGAGCCGTGCTGGCCGACGAACATGCCCTGGCGAAACGCCGTCGGCAACTCGCTGTCGGCGCTCGCGAAGGCCAGGCCCAGGGAGGCGGTGTGGGTACCCAGGGCGTAGTCCGGGGTCAGCGCCTTGGCCACCAGATCCGGGCGGGGCGGCTGTACCCGGCTGTCCACGGTCTTGCCCCAGTAGCTGTAGGGCCAGCCATAGAAGCCGCCGTCCTGCACCGAGGTGGCATAGTCCGGCACCAGGTCGCTGCCGATCTCGTCGCGTTCGTTGACCACCGTCCACAGTTTGCCGGTGGTGGGCTCCCAGTCCAGCCCATTGGGGTTGCGCAGACCGGTGGCGAACAGGCGTTTCTGGCCGCTGGCGCGATCTAGCTCCCAGATGGCGGCGCGGCCTTCCTCGATATCCAGGCCGTTTTCGCCGACGTTGCTGTTGGAGCCCACGGTGAGATAGAGCTTCTTGCCGTCGCGGCTGGCGATGACGTTCTTGGTCCAGTGGTGATTGATGCCCGCCGGTAGCTCGGTGACCGTCACCGGCTGGCCTTCCAGGCGAGTCGCACCGGGGCGATAGGAGAAGCGCACCAGGGCATCGGCATTGGCGACATAAAAGTCCTCGCCCACCAGCACCATGCCGAACGGCGAATGCAGCTGTTCGGCGAAGACGGTGCGGGTCTCGGCGACGCCATCGCCGTCGGCATCGCGCAACAGGGTGATGCGGTCGGCGCTGGGCACCCCGGCGCCGGCCTTCTTCATGAACAGACCCGCGATCCAGTTCTTGATCCCGGGAAAGCCCTCGCGCTTGGGCGCATTGCTTTCCGCCACCAGCACATCGCCATTGGGCAGCACATAGAGCCAGCGCGGATGGTCCAGGCCACGGGCGAAGGCCTGGACCTGGGTGCCGGGCGCGGCAGTGGGCTTGCCGCCTTCGGGCCAGCCGACCGCCGGGGCCACGTTGATGGTCGGCAGCAGTGTCTTGTGGGGTTCCGGCAGGGTCGGCGTCGGCCCATAGCCGGCTTCGCGCTGCAGGCGCGCGGTCTCGCCGCAGCCGAGCAGGGTCACGGCGGCCAGGGTCAGGGCCAGGGTACGCAAGGGATGGGGCGTGCTCAGGGGCATGGCAGGGCTCTCGCGAGGGGCTCGCAGGATAGAGCCCGGCTGCCGGCGAACGTTCCTGGGCCGGCCCCATGGCCACCCTGGGCATCTGTGCAGCCCGGTTTTGAAAATGACTCTTTTTACCAAGTCGGTCTTTTTGAGTGCTCGGGCGCTGCGCTCGTTCTTTCACGGATACGGAAAGTCCTGCCGATTCAAGGTGTTAGCGGGACTGCACCGAGGTCTGCGGAAAAGCGCCGGCTATCTGACGTAAATCAAAGCGTAACCATCTGTTTTTGAACGAAAAAATTCACTAAAGCTGGCGCAGCTGACGCCGATAGCTGCCCCAACAATGACGACGAAGTCGCACCCAGTGGCGCCGCAAGCGGACGCGGTCGCCTGAACTCGCCTACGCCAGGACCCGCTAGCTTGCGGGGGCGGGGAGTCTTTCTTTTCACAGGTGCAGTCATGCAATCCCTTACCCGGCGCTTGCGCCAGTTTTCCCTGCGGCTGGCCGGTACCCTGGCCCTGAGCAGCGCACTCCTGGGTTCGGCCCAGGCGGTCGACCTGGTCGGTCTCAACTTCTCCGGTGCCGGCTTCGCCAGCCAGGTGCTACCCGGCCTCAACAACCGCAACTACATCTTTCCCAGCGAACAGCACTTCAAGGACTGGAGCGCCAAGGGCATCAAGCTGGTGCGCTTTCCGATCATCTGGGAGCGCATCCAGCCCAACCTGAATTCGATGCTGGATCCGGACTATGGCGCCCTGGTCACCCAGACGCTGAATTACGCCCAGAAGTATGGCGTCAAGGTGATCCTCGACCTGCACAACTATGCGCGCTATCGCGGCGAGGTGATCGGCGCGGGCAAGGTCACCTACTTCAACTACTGGGACGTGACCTATCGCCTGGCCTTCCGCTTCGGCAAGCACCCGGCGCTCTTCGGTTACGACATCATGAACGAGCCCCACGACGCCGTGGCCTTCTGGCCGACCGCCGCCCAGCACGGCATCAACGGCATCCGTACCGTGGACAGCGTCCACCCCATCATCGTCGAGGGCAACGGCTGGTCCAGCGCCGCGCGCTGGCCGCAGTGGAACGATCCGCTGCTGGCGCTCAAGGACCCGGCCAACAAGCTGATCTTTTCCGCCCACGTCTATTTCGACAATGACGGTGGCGGCCAGTACGCCAGCAAGGACATGAGCGGCTTCGACCCCATGGTCGGGGTGAATCGCGTCAAGCCCTTCGTCGACTGGCTGAAGAAGAACGGCAAGCAGGGCTACATCGGCGAATTCGGCGTGCCGGACGACGATCCGCGCTGGCTGGTGGCCATGGACAACATGCTGGCCTATCTCAAGCAGCACTGCATTCCGGCCAGCTACTGGGCCGCCGGTCCCGGCTGGGGCAACTACAACCTGGCGGTGGAACCCATCAACGGCGTGGATCGACCCCAGTGGGCGACCCTGAAGAAGTACGTCGACAGCAGCAGCTGCGCGAGCATCGGCCCCAAATAAGCCCGGCCAGCGATGGCGGTCCCCGGGGTCGGCAGGCTACCCTTGCCTTTTAACCGTGCCAGCCCCGAGGACCTCTCATGAGCCAGATTCCCGCCGACCTGCGTTATGCCGCCAGCCACGAATGGGCCCGTCTGGAAGCCGACGGTAGCGTGACCGTCGGCATTTCCGACCATGCCCAGGAAGCCCTGGGCGATGTGGTCTTCATCGAACTGCCGGAAGTCGGCAAGACCCTCGCCGCCGGTGACCAGGCCGGGGTGGTGGAATCGGTGAAGGCGGCCTCGGACATCTATGCCCCGGTGGGTGGCGAGGTGATCGCCGTCAACGAGGCCCTGGCCGACGCCCCCGAGCAGGTCAATGGCGAGCCCTATGGCGCCTGGTTCTTCAAGCTCAAGCCGCAGGATGCGGCCGAGCTGGACAAGCTGCTCGACGCCGACGGCTATCGCGCCGCCAGCGAGAGCTGAGGCGCCATCCGCCGCCCGGATCCCGGGCAAAAAAGAACCCCGCGCGGCGTGGCCGGCGGGGTTCTTTTTTTGCCTGGCCCTTACTGGGTCAGGATACGCATGGCGAGATCGCTGTCGCTGGCCTTGAGGCCAGGCTCGGCGGCGCGCATGTCGCGCAGCGCGGCTTCCAGGTAGGGGCCACGGATCTGGCCATTGCTGGCCAGGTAGGAGCTGGCGTCGTCCTGGGTGGCGGCGACGATCTTGTGGTCGTCACGGCTGGTGGTATAGAACGAGCCCGAGGTCGCCCCGAGGGTCGCGGCATGCCGCCAGAACCGGGCATCCGCGTTGGCGGCGGTGGTCGCGGCCAGCAGCGGCAGGCCGATCAGGGAAACCAGAGCAAGCTTCTTCAGGCGCATGGATGAGATCTCCTTCTTGAGGTTTCCTATAGAGAGCTCAGACGTCCTTCGAGTTCCAGCGCCCTGTGCCGGCTTCTTCGCCGGCGCCTAGTGCTGGATCATGCTGTGGATGCGCTCCGCCAGGGCATCGATGTCGAAGGGCTTGATCAGCATGTCCATGTTCTCGCCGAGGAATTCGCCGCGCACCTTGGCGTTCTTGGCATAGCCGGTGATGAACAGCACCTTGAGCTCGGGACGCCGACCACGGGCGATCTCGGCGAGCTGGCGGCCGTTCATGCCGGGCAGGCCGACGTCGCTGATGAGCAGGTCCAGCCGCTGATCGCTCTCGATGATCGGCAGGGCGCCATCGGCATCGCTCGCCTCCAGCGCGGTGTAGCCCAGCTCCGCGAGCACCTCCAGCACGATCATGCGCACCGCGTATTCGTCCTCCACCACCAGCACGGTCTGGCCGGCTTCGGCGCGGGGCGCGACCTTGAGCGTCGGTTGATCGGTGGCGGCGGCCGCCACCTCCGGATGGCGCGGCAGATAGAGACTGATGGTGGTGCCCTGGCCCTGTTCGGTGTCGATGCGCGCGGTGCCGCCGGACTGCTTGACGAAGCCGTAGATCATCGACAGGCCGAGCCCCGTGCCCTGGCCGGCCGGCTTGGTGGTGAAGAAGGGTTCGAAGGCCTTGGCCTTGACCTCCGGTGGCATGCCGGTGCCGGTGTCGGCCACGCTCAGGCGCACATAGTCGCCCGGCGTCAGGGATTCGCGGGCCGCCGCCTCGGCGTCGAGGCTGAGGTTGGCGGTGGCGATGCACAGCTCGCCGCCGGCGGGCATGGCGTCGCGGCCATTGATGACCAGGTTGAGCAGGGCGTTTTCCAGCTGGTGGGTATCGCTGTGGGCCAGCCAGGCGACCGGCGCCAGATCCAGGCGCAGGGCGACGTTTTCGCCCACGGTGCGCACCAGCAGGTCCTGCAGCGAGGCGACCAGCTGGTGGACGTCCACCGGCTGCGGGTCCAGGGTCTGGCGGCGGGCGAAGGCCAGCAGCCGGTGGGTGAGGGCGGCGGCACGGTCGGCCGAATTGACCGCCGCGTTGATGTAGCGATCCAGATCCTGGGTGCGGCCGTTGGCGATGCGCAGACGGATCAGGTCGAGGGCGCCGACGATGCCGGTGAGCATGTTGTTGAAGTCGTGGGCGATGCCGCCGGTGAGCTGGCCGATGGCTTCCATCTTCTGCGACTGGCGCAGGGCTTCCTCGGTGCGCTCGCGTTCGTAGATCTCGGCGATCAGCCGCGCATGACTGCGCCCCAGTTCCTGGGTGCGTTCGGCGATGCGCTGCTCCAGCTGGTCGGTGGTCTGCCGTGCCTCGGTGACGTCCACGCCACAGCCCACCAGGCCATGGAATTCGCCGTCGAGCTCCAGGCGCGGGGTGCCCTCCAGGCGCAGCCAGCGCCATTCGCCCTGGGCATTGCGCACCCGCACCTCGGCACGCAGCGCGCTGTGGGTGGCGACGGCCTGCTTGAAGGCGCCCTCGAAGGCCGGGCATTCGCTGTCCGGCAGCAGGGCGCTCCAGCCCTGGTCGTGCAGATCGGCGTCGTGCAGATCGAATTCGCTGGCGAAGCGCTGGTTGACGAATTGCAGCTGGCCGTCGGCGTCGCAGGCCCAGATCAGCACCGGGGCGCTGTCGGCCATGAGCCGGAAGCGGCCCTCGCTCTCGCGCTGGGCGTCCTGGGAGCGCTGCCGGCAGATGGCCGACCAGAGCCGGTCGGTGACGTCGCGCAGAAATTGCACCTCGCCTTCCGTCCACAACCGGGCGCGCTGATCATGGGCGACGAACAGCGCGCGCAGGCGACCGTCTTCATAGAGCGGGATGTCCACCAGCGCCGCGATCTCCAGATCGAGCAGGCGCTGCGCATTGGCCTGGGCGCGCGGGTCCTGGCTGACGTCGTCGATCACCAGGGGCGCTTCGCCCTCCTGGCTGCCCAGGCTGTCGGGGGCGAGCAGCGGATAGGCCAGGGCCTGGTCGAAGTGGCCGTTGGACGTCCACATCTGGTGCGGGACGAAGGTGCCGCGACTCTCGTCCAGACGGGCATAGCCGACGCGGCGCAGGCCCAGTCGGGTACCCACCAGTTCCAGGGCCGCGGCCACCCCGGCGCTTTCCGGGTCGCCTTCGCGCAGGCGGTCGCCCAGTTCGATGAGGGCGTGCTGGCGGGCTTCGGCGGCGCGGCGCTCCTCGATCTGCCGGCGCAGCTGGCGATTGGTCTCGCTGATGCGATCGGCGTCATGGCGTTCGCGGGTGATGTCGCGGGCGATGCCCACCAGCCGCCGCTGACCGCCGGGCTCCAGGCGTTCGCGGCCGCGGATGCTCAGCCACACCGGCTCGCCCTGGCGCGGACTGCGCACGCGAAAGGTCAGCCGCAGGTCATAGGCATTGCCGCCGCCCTGGATGGCCGCGCTGACATAGGCCCGCACCCGGGGCGCGTCGGCGGGGTGCAGGGCGCGCAGCAGCGCCGCGCCGCGCAGGGTGCAGCGGCGCTCCGTGGCGCCGACCAGATGGGCGAGGCGCGAATCCCAGCTGATCAGATCGCGGTCGATGTCATAGTCCCAGACGCCCAGGTCGGCCACGTCCATGGCCAGGGCGATGCGCTGCTCGGCCAGACGCAGGGCGTCGGCTGCGGCGGTGCGCTCGATGACGATGCGGATGCGCTCGGCCACCTCGCGTACCAGGGCGACGTCGCCGATGGTCCAGTGGCGGGGCGTGTCGGCATAGAGGAACAGCAGACCCACCAGCTGTTCTTCGGCGAGCAGGGGCACCACCAGGCCGGCGCGCACGCCATGCTCCACCAACTGGGTGCGCATCTCGCCCAGGCGACTGTCCTGGGTGCTGTCTTCCACGCTGACGATGATGCCGCGGCGCAGCTCCTCCACCGCCGAGGTGTGCCAGTGCGCCAGGCTGGGCAGGTTGAGACGGTGGGTTCGGCCCTGTTCGAGCCAGTCGCTGTCGATGGTCAGGCTGCCGTCGCGGCCGACCCGGGCATAGCCGATGCGCTGCACGGCGAGCAGGTGGCCGAGGCTGTCGCCCAGTACCGAGGCGACTTCGCCGGTGTGGGTCACGCCATGCAGCAGGTCGCCCAGTTCGAGCAAAAAGCGCTGGCGGTCATGGCTGCGGATGCGTTCGCTGAGGTCGACGAAGGTGCAGATGGCGCCCTGGACCTCGCCGTCGCGCCAGAGCGGCTGGGCGCGCCATTCCACCGGCAGCAGACTGCCGTCCTCGCGCAGCAGGGCGTCGGCGGACAGGTGCAGGGTGGCGCCTTCGCTGGCGGCGCGCTGCAGGGCCCGGGCGCCATCTTCGCTGCGGGCGGAGCTGAGCCGGGTGTCCAGGCGCTCGCCGAGGATGTCGCGGTCCTCGGGCAGGCCGAGCATCTGCCGGAAAGCGCGGTTGCAGAGGGTGGCACGGCCCTGGCGATCCAGGGCGCAGAAGCCCTCGTGGGTCGATTCGAGCAGCAGGTGGGCGAAGGCCTCGCTCTCCCGCAGCGCCGTTTCCGCCCGCTTGCGGCTGTCGATGTCCTGGGCCACGCCCACCCAATGCTCGATCTCGCCGCTGGCATTTGTGAAGGGCATGGTGCGGGTTTCGAACCAGCGATAGTGACCCTCGGCATCGCGCAGCTGCAATTCCAGGCTGCCGGCGACGCGTTGCTCGCGCACCTCGCGCCAGCGCCGCAACAGCTGCGGACGCTGCTCGGGATGGATGGCGCCGGCCCAGAGATCGGGGTCGGCGACCACGCTGGCCGGACTCAGGCCGCTGTATTCGTACCAGTAGCGATTGGCGTATTCGAAGCTGCCATCGGGCCGCGCGAACCAGATGATCTGCGGATTGACGTCCATCAGCGCGCGGTAGTGGGTTTCGTCGAGGGTGCTGTGCCGCGCCGGCGAGGCCGCCTGCAGCCGCGTCTCGAACAGGCGCAGCACCTGGCGCGCCAGGCGTTCGAGGCCGCTCAGGCGTGCGGCGTTCAGCTCGCGCGGTTGCCAGTCGAGCACGCAGAGGGTGCCGAGAAAGACGCCTTCGGCCGTCCGCAGCGGGGCGCCGGCATAGAATCTCAGCCCGGCCGGATCGGTCACCAGGGGATTGTCGATAAAGCGCGGATCCTGGCTCAGGTCCTCGATCTGCCGCGCCTCCCGGGCATCGTGCAGGTGCTGGCAGAAGGACAGCGCCAGGGGAATTTCCGCCACGCCCAGGCCGCGTTCGGCGATGAACAGCTGCTGCTCCTCGCCAAGCAGGTTGACCGCGGCGATGGGCGTCTCGCAGAGGGTGGCCGCCAGTTCCACCAGGTCGTCGAGGGCCGGCTCCGGCTGGCCGTCGAGCAGGCCGCAGGTGGCCAGGAGCGCCTGGCGGCGACGGCGCTGCTCGGCGTCCTCGGCACCCACGGCAGGGTTCACGACGGTTGTCTGCACGGCTGGCTATCCTTGTTCCGCTCGCGGGCTGCTGGACCTAACGTTCGCTCTGGGGCGTGACGCGCAGGACTTCTTCCACGGTGGTGAAGCCGGCGGCGATCTTTTGCGCACCGGACAGCCGCAGGCTGCGCATGCCTTCCTTGAACGCCTGCCGCCGCAGCGCGGTGATGTCGGTATCCGCCGTCACCAGTTCGCGCAGACTATCGGAGAGGGTGAGGATTTCGTATACCCCGGCACGACCGCGATAGCCGGTGTCACGACATTCCGGGCAACCCACCGGCTGCATGGCGCCGGTGGGCAGCGGGGCGTTCCACGGCTTGGTCAGTTCCTGCCAGGCGGCCGGGTCCAGTTCGGTGGGCGTCTTGCAGGCCGGACAGAGGGTCCGCACCAGCCGCTGGGCCATGACGCCGAGCACCGTGGCGCGGATAAGGTAGTAGGGCACGCCCAGTTCGATCAGGCGACTCACCGAGCTGGGAGCATCGTTGGTGTGCAGGGTGGAGAGCACCAGGTGCCCGGTCAGGGCCGCCTGGATGGCCATCTCGGCGGTTTCCAGGTCGCGGATCTCGCCGATCATGATGATGTCCGGGTCCTGCCGCATCAGCGCCCTGACGCCACTGGCGAAGGTCACCTCGATGTTGGGCTGCACCTGCATCTGGTTGAAGGCGTCCTCCACCATCTCGATGGGATCTTCGATGGTGCAGACGTTGACCTCGGGCGTGGCCAGCTGCTTGAGGGTGGTGTACAGCGTGGTGGTCTTGCCCGAACCGGTGGGACCGGTGACCAGGATGATGCCGTTGGGTTGCCCGGTCATGCCGGCCCAGCGGCGCAGGTCGTCGGCGGAAAAGCCGAGCTGGTCGAAGCTCTTGAGCAGCACGTCCGGGTCGAAGATCCGCATCACCAGCTTTTCGCCGAAGGCGGTGGGCATGGTCGACAGGCGCAGTTCGACTTCCTTCTCGCCGGCCATGCGCGTCTTGATCCGGCCGTCCTGGGGCTTGCGCTTCTCGGCGACGTTCATGCGGCCGAGGTTCTTGATCCGGCTGACCACCGCCAGGGTGACCTGGGCCGGGAACTGGTAGACGGTGTGCAGCACCCCGTCGATGCGAAAGCGCACCGCGCCCTGCTCGCGACGCGGCTCGACGTGGATATCGCTGGCGCGCTGCTGGAAGGCGTACTGGAACAGCCAGTCGACGATGTTGACGATGTGGGCGTCGTTGGCATCCGGCTCGCCATCGGCGGCGCCGAGATTGACCAGCTGCTCGAAGTTGCCGACGCCGCTGGTCTTCTGCTCCACCGCCGAGGCGCCGGTGACCGAGCGCGCCAGGCGAAAGAATTCCTGGGTGTAGCGGGTGATGTCCGCCGGGCTGGCCACCACGCGCTTGATCGGCCGCTGCAGCACATGGGTGAGGTTGCTTTCCCAGCTGTGCACGAAGGGCTGGGCGCTGGCCACCGTCACCTCGTCCGGGCTCACCGCCACGGCGAGGATCTTGTTGCGCTGGGCGAAGGCGTAGGACATCAGCGGGGTGACCGAGGCCACGTCCACCTTGAGCGGATCGATGCGGTAGAAGGGCTGGCCCGAATACTCGGCGAGCCAGCGGGTGAGGCTGTCCAGATCCAGCTTGCGCCCCGGGCGACTGAGGTCGTCCACGCTCTGCGCCGCCAGGAACTCCAGCGGATGCTGCTGCGGATTGGCCGAACCGCGGCGCAGGAGCAGGCACTGTTCGGCGGTCTGCTGGTCGATCCGCTGCTGGCTGACCAGCTCGCGCAGGATGTCGCCCAGGTCGAGCCAACGATCAGCGGAAGGGGAAGCTATGGCGGACATCTGGACTCCTTGAAAAGGTGGTCGCACTCGGGGTGGCGCCCGGTGCCTGACCGGGGACGACCCGCCTGCGCTACCCGCCAGGTTGGTCGCCTCCTCCAGCATAGCGATTTTGTATTAAGGAATCGCTCGCGGCCTTGTGCCATCAGGATGGACGGCCGGATGCGCCAGCCGTTCCCGCCATTCGGCGGCTCAGGCCAGGGCTTTCCAGGGCGCCAGGCCATGGACCAGGCGCGCCTGCTCGGCCACCCCGGCGAGATCGCCATGGGCGCTCAGCGGCGCCAGCTTGCCCAGTTCGCCATACAGCCGATCGGCTTCGGGCAGGTCCAGCGCGCCCCGCGCCAGGTGCAGCCAGACCTGCATGCGCTCCAGGCGCGGCAGCTGCTGCTCGATCAGCTCGGGTTCGGTGATGGCGCGCAGCAGCGGCAGCTCGGCCGCTTCCAGGGCGAGGAAGCGCGGCAGCCACTGGCCCAGGGGCGTCGCGCCCTGGCGTTCGCCACGGCCGGTGCGGCCCTGGGTCCAGGCGCGCTCGTGCAGCCAGCGCGCGGCGCGCAGGGAGAACAGGCCCCAGCGCGGCTGCTCCAGTTCGGCGGCGAAGCGCTGCGGTGCCTGGCGGCGGGCTTCCTCGTCGTCCTGGCCGATGGCCGCCAGCGGGCGCCAGTCGGCGAGCAGCTCGTCGAGGGTCTGGCGCAGGTCGCGGCTGGTGGCCCGCGGCGCGGCCTGGCCAAGGCTGCCGAGCAGGGCGCGCAGGTCGATCAGCTGGTGCACCCAGTCCACCAGCAGGCGCCAGTGGCCATTCCAGCGATACTGTTCGGCCAGGCGCTGGCTGCCGGCCAGCAGGTGTCCGCCGAGGCGGGCGACGGCCTCGTCCAGCGGCGTCTCGGCGTCGAGTTCCGGCGCAGAGAGGTAGAGGGTGTAGCTCGCCGCATCGTGCAGGCGATAGCCACGCTCGGCCTTGCTGATGTCGCAGGGCATCAGCGGGAATTCGGCGGCCAGTTGCTCGGCCAGTTCCAGCAGCGCGGCCGGTTCGCCCTGGCGCAATTCCAGCTCGATCTCGGCGATGGCCTCGCGCTGGTCGCCGGCACGCACCTCGCCCTGGTCGAGGGCGACTTCGATGATGGTTCGGGCCTTGCCCCGGCCCCAGGCGATCTCCGCGGCGTCGCGGACGAAATCGGTGTCGAACACCGGCTGCAGGCGGCGCAGGTCCAGGTCGGCCAGTTCCGCCGGCCAGCAGCTGTCGTCGAACAGCGCGGTGTCCAGGGTGGCATCGGCCAGCGGCCATTCCCACTCGTTGCGCTCGGACAGCCCGGCCAGGCTCTGGCCGCGACTCTTGAGCGTCTGGATGAAGCGCTCGCCATCACGCCGCACACGCAGGGCGACCTTGGCGTGGGCCAGGTCGCGGGTGTCGGTGTCGTAATAGCAGTTGGACAGCTCGTGGCGCTGCCAGCCGTCCTTGCAACGCTTCTTCAGCAGCGGATGAGCGCGCAGGGCGTCGAGGGTGGCCGCACTGGCGCGCAGCTTGATTTCGGTTTCTTTGGCCATTGGAGGATCCTGGCGCCGGAAGAGAACGGTCCGGCTCCGTGCCGAGCGCGTCATGACGACGGACGGCGAGAACGTGGGCGCTAGTTTAGCCCGTCCCGCCCCCCTGGCGCATGAAGGTTTCATCGCGCGGCGGATGGCGCCATGATGGAGGCGTGACCAGGAGACCCCGCATGACCCTGCCCGCGCTGAAAGCTCTGTTCTCAACCCTGATCGCCGAAAGCTCGGTGAGCTGCACCCAGCCCGCCCTGGACCAGTCCAACGCTGGCGTCATCGCCCGCCTGAGCGACTGGTTCGGCGCCCTGGGCTTCGCCTGCGAGACCCAGGAGGTAGCACCCGGCAAGTTCAACCTGATCGCCACCCTGGGCAGCGGGCCGGGCGGTCTGGTGCTGGCCGGCCATACCGATACCGTACCCTATGACGCCGCGCTCTGGCAGGCCGATCCCCTGCGTCTGCGCGACGCCGACGATCGCTGGTACGGCCTGGGCAGTTGCGACATGAAGGGCTTTTTCGCGTTGATCCTCGAGGCGGTACGCGACCTGGATCCGCGCCAGCTGCGCCAGCCGCTGATCGTGCTGGCCACCTGCGACGAGGAATCCTCCATGGACGGCGCCCGGGGACTGGCCGAAGCCGGCCGCCCCCTGGGCCGCGCCGCAGTGATCGGCGAGCCGACCGGATTGCGGCCGATCCGCCTGCACAAGGGCATCCTCATGGAGCGCATCGACATCCTCGGCCAGAGCGGCCACTCCTCCGATCCGAGCCTGGGCCACAGCGCCCTGGACGCCATGCAGGCGGTGATGGGCGAGCTGCTCGACCTGCGCGCCCAGTGGCAGCGCGAATACCGCAATCCGCTGTTCCTGGTGCCCCAGCCGACGCTGAATCTGGGCTGCATCCATGGCGGCGACAATCCCAACCGCATCTGCGGCCAGTGCGCTCTGGAATTCGACCTGCGCCCCCTGCCGGGCATGCAGCCCGAAGCCCTGCGCCAGGCCATCCGCGGGCGGCTGCTGCCGGTCGCCGAACGCTTCGGGGTGCGGATCGACTACCAGCCGCTGTTTCCCGCCGTGCCGCCCTTCGAGCAGCCCGCCGAGGCCGAACTGGTGCGCCTGGCCGAGCGTCTCACCGGCCACCGCGCCGAGGCCGTGGCCTTCGCCACCGAGGCGCCCTATCTGCAGGCGATCACCCAGGAGGTGCTGGTGCTCGGCCCCGGCGACATCAGCTGCGCGCACCAGCCCGAGGAGCACCTGGCGCTGGCGCGGATCGCGCCTACCGTCGAGCTGCTGCAGCAGCTGATCGGCCACTACTGCCTGGGCGCGGCCGCCGCGGTCCGATGAACAGACCCGCGCGTCCGGCGTGACTTTTTGTAAACTCCAGACGGTCTACTGAGGCTGTCTGCCCATCCGCTCCCTGTCGAGGAACCCCCGTGCTGCGACGACGCTGAACGCCCTGCCTGCCCTCGTTCACCCTCCCGCCTATCCTC
The DNA here is from genome assembly GCF_000730625.1 of Pseudomonas oryzihabitans NBRC 102199. GTDB lineage: Bacteria > Pseudomonadota > Gammaproteobacteria > Pseudomonadales > Pseudomonadaceae > Chryseomonas > Chryseomonas oryzihabitans. Next base: position 754,163 of record NZ_BBIT01000005.1, read on the forward strand.
CAAGGGTCTTCGTCTCGATGCACGAATACGTCAACTGGCTTCGCCACGCCTCGCCCTATATCAACGCCCACCGCGACGCCACCTTCGTCGTCATGCTGCCCGGTGACGGCGTCGCCCATCCCAACTTCGGCAACATCGTCCACGACCTGGTGCTGCTGCACAGCCTGGGCGTGCGCCTGGTGCTGGTGCACGGCTCCCGTCCGCAGATCGAATCGCGCCTGGCCGCGCGTGGCATCGAGCCGCGCTTCTACAACGACCTGCGCATCACCGACGGCCCGACCCTGGAAGCGGTGATCGATGCCGTCGGCAGCCTGCGCAGCGCCATCGAGGCGCGCCTGTCCATGGACATGGCCGCCTCGCCCATGCAGGGCTCGCGGCTGCGCGTCGCCAGCGGCAATCTGGTCACCGCACGCCCGGTCGGGGTGCAGGATGGCGTCGACTTCCACCACACCGGCGAAGTCCGCCGCATCGACCGCCGCGGCATCGGCCGCCTGCTCGACGAGCGCACCATCGTGCTGCTCTCGCCACTGGGCTATTCCCCCACCGGCGAGACCTTCAACCTGGCCTGCGAAGACGTCGCCATGCGCGCCGCCATCGACCTGGGCGCCGACAAGCTGGTGCTCTACGGCGCCGAACCGGGCCTGCTGGACGAACACGGCGCCCTGATCCGCGAGATCGGCCCGCAGCAGATCCCCACCCATCTGGCGCGCCTGGGCAGCTCCTACCAGGCCGAACTGCTCGACGCCGCCGCCCAGGCCACCCGTGGCGGCGTACGTCGCTGCCACATCGTCGGCTACGCCGAGGACGGCGCCCTGCTCACCGAACTCTTCACCCGCGCCGGCAGCGGCACCCTGGTGGCCCAGGAACCCTTCGAGACCCTGCGCGAGGCGACCATCGCCGACGTCGGCGGCCTGACGGAGCTGATCCGCCCGCTGGAAGAACAGGGCATCCTGGTGCGCCGTTCCCGCGAGGTGCTGGAGCGCGAGATCGAGCAATTCAGCATCGTCGAACGCGAAGGCCTGATCATCGCCTGCGCGGCGCTCTATCCCATCGCCGACTCGGCGGCGGGCGAGCTGGCGTGCCTCGCGGTCAATCCCGACTACCGCCACGGCGGTCGCGGCGACGCCCTGCTGGCCCGCATCGAACAACGCGCCCGCGAGCGCGGCCTGAGCACCCTGTTCGTGCTCACCACCAAGACCGCCCACTGGTTCCGCGAACGCGGCTTCGAACCCAGCAGCGTGGAGCGCCTCCCTGCGGCGCGGGCATCGTTGTACAACTTCCAGCGCAATTCGAAGATCTTCGAGAAGGGCTTGTAGGCGTGCGCCCGTAGGTTGGGCTGAGACGGCTGCATCGTCGAAGCCAATAGCGCCAAGCCCCACCGTCATCGCGGCCATGGGCCGCTCCTACAGATTCAAGGCACGCCTGTAGGAGCGGCCCATGGCCGCGATAGCGCCAGTCCCAACGGAAACCGCTGCAAGGCGGAGCTGGCTCTTCCTGCATCGATACCGGAAGGCGCCTTCACAACCATCGATTCGCCCGCTGGCGTTTGGAGACGTAGCGTGGAAAACCGCGCAGCGTTTTCCACTAATGGGCACCGCCGCTCTCAGTGGACAAGGCTGCGCCGTTGTCCACGCTACGGGCTACGGGCTGTTCAGGGTTCTTCATCCAGAACCTCCAGGCTGGCGAATCGCCCCGTTCAGCAGGGCGAGCGCCAGTGTCGTGAAGTGGGTCGAGCCGCATGGATGCGGCGAGAGGTCCAGTGGGCCATGGACGGCCCATCTGGACCGACCCCGGAACGGCGCTGGCGTGAGCGAAACGTAGCGTAGCGAAGTAACAGCCGTAGGCTGGCCCGAAGGGCGAGCAACGCGAGTCACCCGGAGCGCAGCGGAGGGCCGGATGGTCGGGGCAAACGTTTTTGCTTACTTTTTTCCGGGGCGCGCAGCCGCGACTGAAAAAAGTGAGTCGCCCGAGGAGGCGAAACAAGAGCCATCAGCAAAGCACGACAATCAGCTAAGGCACCAACAAGCTCTTCGGCACTTGGCACCGCAATGTTGGGCTTCGCTCTCGCTCAACCCAACCTACGCATCTACACCCCGATCGTCGCCAGAATGCTCGCCTGATACGCCGCCACGAAGGTATCGAAATCCCCCTGGGGCGCCGCCTCGATCTCCGCCTGCTCTTCCAGCGACTGGCGTGCCATCTGGGCATAGCAGGCCTGCTCGCCGGCGCTCAGCGGGTGGCTGGCGAAATAGGCCGCATGAGCCTCGCTCTGGCGCAGGCCGAAGTCGGCGAAGCTCTCGCCTCTTTCGCGCAGCTCCTGCAGCACCCGCGCCGAGGGGGTGAGGCGGACATCGGCGACCTTCTGCCGCTGCACCGCCACCGCCCGGCGATGGGCGTCGCCGCCCAGGCTGGCGTCCAGGGTCTCGGCGCAGCGCTCGATCTGGTCGAGCATCTCCGCCGCCCAGTCGATCATGGTCACCGAGGCGCCATGGCGCTGCAGGCGCAGGCCCGGCTTGCGGCCTTCGCGCACCACGCTGGCGAAGTTGTCGGTGCATTCGCTGCACTCGCCGTTGAGCGGCGGGCTGCCTTCCAGGGCGCAATAGAGCAGGAAGGCGTCGAGGAACAGCGCGGCGGTGGTATCGATGCCCAGCGGCAGGAAGGGATCGATGTCCAGGCAGCGCACCTCGATGTACTGCACGCCGCGCGCCATCAGCGCCTGCACCGGCCGCTCGCCGCTGCGGGTGACGCGCTTCGGGCGGATGGTGGCGTAGTACTCGTTCTCGATCTGCAGGATGTTGGTGTTGAGCTGCACCCACTCGCCGTTCTGGTGCGTGCCGATCTCCGCATAGGGCGGGTAGGGCGTACCCACCGCGCGTCTCAGGCTCTCGGTATAGGTGGTCAGGTCGTTGTAGTCCGGCGTCAGGCTGGCCTGGGCGTTGCTCTGATAGCCCAGGTCGCTCATGCGCAGGCTGGTGGCATGGGGCAGGTACAGGGTCCGCTCGTCGAGGGTCTGCAACCGATGTGGCCGACCCCGCAGGAAGCCTGCGTCCAGCGCCGGCGAGGCGCCGAACAGGTACATCAGCAGCCAGCTGTAGCGGCGGAAGTTGCGGATCAGGGCGATATAGCGCGCCGACTGGTAGTCGCGGGCATCGCGGGCGTCACCTTCCTGCTGGCGCAGAAGTTCCCAGGCCGCTTCCGGCAGCGAGAAGTTGTAGTGGATGCCGGCGATGCACTGCATGGTGCGGCTGTAGCGCAGAGCCAGGCCGCGGCGATAGACGTGCTTGAGCCGGCCGATGTTGGAGCTGCCGTAGTCGGCGATGGGGATCTCGTCCTCCGCCGGCAGCGCACAGGGCATGGAACCGCTCCAGAGGCGCTCGCCGTCGAGTTCGGCGACCGCGGCGCGATGCACCCGATCCAGCGCGTCCAGCACCTCGGGCGTGCGGGTACCGGTGGGGGTGATGAATTCGAGCAGGGCCTCGGAGTAGTCCGTGGTGATCTGCGGATGGGTCAGGGCCGAGCCCAGCGCCCGGGGATGGGGGCGGCGGGACAGCTGGCCACGGGCGTCCACCCGCAGGGTCTCGCGCTCGATGCCGTGCAGGCATTCGGCGAGAAGGGTGGGATCAGCGCCGAGCAGGGCCAGGCGGCGGGACAGGATATCGCTCAAGTTGACTTCCTATGGCGGTACTCGCCCCGGGCAGGGTAGAAGAAACCGACTGAAATGAGGGTTGCCGGCCAGGGCCGACGCGGGGGCAGCAGTCACTGCTGCGGTCCGGGTTCAAGCCTCAGACCGCAACCCGCTCAGTTGTCTCCCAGCGTAGCTCAGGCGACGGCAAAGGGCGATATGCGCCGCTTCGCTGCCGCCCGCTCTGGCCGGTCACAGACAGGCGAAGGTCGCCTGGGCCAGGGCGATCAGCTTGTCGCCCTGATGCACCTGGGCTTCCAGCACATGGGTCTTGCGGCCCGGGTGGATTACCCGGGCGCGGCAGACCAGTTCGCCGTCGCTGACGCCACGCACGTAGTTGACCTTGCATTCCAGGGTCACGCTGCCGGCCTGGCCATCGAACAGGCTGTGGCTGGCCTGGCCCAGGGCGGTGTCGATCAGCGAGAAGATGGCACCGCCGTGCAGCTTGCCGTGCAGGTTGATGAGCGTGTCCTGCACGCTCATGCGCACCTCGGACTCGCCACCCTCGGCCTTGTGGATGGTCATGCCCAGCAGGGTGCTGAAGGCGCTGTCTTTGCCTGCAAGAGAACCGCTCATGCCTATTTCCTCAGTTGCTTGGCGTTGGCGAACAGGGACGCCATGGCATTGTTGGCCGGCGCGGCCTGGGTCTGGCGCGGGGCGCCCTTGTCGGTGCGCGGCTTGCCACCGTTGCCGCGGGCCTGGCCGCCGGGCTTGCCGTCGACCTTCTCGCCGGGGGTGTCACCCATGCGCATGGACAGTCCCACGCGATTGCGCGGCACGTCCACCTCCATCACCTTGACCTTGACGATGTCGCCCGCCTTGACCACCTCGTAGGGATCCTTGACGAACTTCTCCGACAGCGCACTGATGTGCACCAGGCCGTCCTGGTGCACGCCGATGTCGACGAAGGCCCCGAAATTGGTGACGTTGGTGATGACGCCCTCCAGCACCATGCCGGGCTTGAGGTCGGAAAGCTTTTCCACGCCGTCCTGGAACACCGCGGTCTTGAACTCCGGACGCGGATCGCGCCCCGGCTTGTCCAGTTCCTGGAGGATGTCGGTCACCGTCGGCAGGCCAAAGCTCTCATCGGTGAACTTCTTCGGATCCAGGCGCTTGAGAAAGGCCGAATCGCCGATCAGCGAGCGGATGTCGCGGCCGGTGTCGGCGGCGATGCGCTGCACCAGGGGATAGGTCTCCGGGTGAACGGCCGAGGCGTCCAGCGGATTGGCGCCGCTCATCACGCGCAGGAAGCCGGCGGCCTGCTCGAAGGTCTTGTCGCCCAGGCGCGGCACCTTCTTCAGGGCCTCACGTGTGGCGAAGGCGCCGTTGGCATCGCGGAATTGCACGATGTTCTGCGCCAGGGTGGCGTTGAGCCCGGAGATCCGCGCCAGCAGGGCGGCGGAGGCGGTATTCACGTCCACGCCCACGGCGTTCACGCAGTCTTCCACCACGGCGTCCAGGCTGCGCGCCAGCTTGAGCTGGGAGACGTCGTGCTGGTACTGGCCGACACCGATGGACTTGGGCTCGATCTTCACCAGCTCGGCCAGTGGATCCTGCAGGCGGCGGGCGATGGACACGGCGCCGCGCAGGGAGACGTCCAGCTCGGGGAATTCCCGGGCAGCCAGTTCCGAGGCGGAATACACCGAGGCGCCGGCTTCGCTGACCATCACCTTGGTCAGGCCGAGTCCCGGGTACTTGCTGATCAGCTCGCCGGCCAGCTTGTCGGTCTCGCGGCTGGCGGTACCGTTGCCGATGGCGATCAGGTCCACGCCATGCTTGGTGCAGAGCACGCCGAGGGTGGCCAGGGTCTGGTCCCACTGATTGCGCGGCGCATGGGGATAGACGGTGTCGGTGGCCAGCAGCTTGCCGGTGGCGTCCACCACGGCGACCTTGCAGCCGGTACGCAGACCCGGGTCCAGCGCCAGGGTGGTGCGCGGGCCGGCCGGTGCGGCCAGCAGCAGGTCGTGCAGGTTGCGGGCAAAGACCGCGATGGCCTCTTCCTCGGCCTTTTCGCGCAACTCGCCGAGCAGGTCGGTTTCCAGGGAAGTATAGAGCTTGACCTTCCAGGTCCAGCGCACCACCTCGGAAAGCCACTTGTCCGCGGCGCGGCCCTGGTTCTTCAGCTCGAAATGCGCGGCGATCAGGCCTTCGCAGGGATGGGCGATGCCCGGGCCTTCTTCGCCGAGCTTGAGCGCGGCGCTGAGGATGCCCTCGTTGCGGCCGCGGAAGATCGCCAGGGCGCGGTGCGAGGGCACCGCCTTGAAGGGCTCGTCATGCTCGAAGTAGTCGCTGAACTTGGCGCCTTCGGTCTCCTTGCCAGGCACCAGTCGTGCGCTGAGGATGGCGTCCTGCTGCAGGACGCCGCGCAGCCGCGCCAGCAGGTCGGCGTCTTCGGCGAAGCGCTCCATGAGGATGTACTTGGCGCCTTCCAGGGCGGCCTTGACGTCCGCCACGCCCTTGTCCGCGTCGACATAGCCGGCGGCTTCGGACTCCGGGGTCAGGGTCGGATCCTGCAGCAGCGCCTCCGCCAGCGGGCCGAGACCGGCTTCCAGGGCGATCTGGCCCTTGGTGCGGCGCTTCTGCTTGTAGGGCAGATAGAGGTCTTCCAGGCGAGTCTTGGTGTCGGCCAGGTTGATCTCGCGGGCCAGTTCGGGGGTCAGCTTGCCCTGCTCCTCGATGGAGGCCAGCACCGCGCCGCGGCGCTCTTCCAGCTCGCGCAGATAGCGCAGCCGCTCTTCGAGATGACGCAGCTGGGTGTCGTCCAGGCTGCCGGTGACTTCCTTGCGGTAACGGGCGATGAAGGGCACGGTCGACCCTTCGTCGAGCAGGGCCACGGCGGCGGCGACCTGTTGCGGGCGGGCGCCGAGCTCTTCGGCGATGCGGCTATTGATATCCATCGGGCTACCTGGCTTGCACGAGAAAAAGCGGGCGGCAGTATACCCGAGCCCGCCGGAGCCCTGCCTCCCATGCCGGCACCGCCACCCCGGAGTGGGCAAAATCTGCTAACAATGGCCCAATGCCGCGGTCGGATGGCCTACGGCATAATCCAGTGCTAGATCACAAGGAGATATTATGAGCACCCCCGTTGCCCCGGAAGGTGAAAAGATCCTGGTCGTCGACGACGACGCCCGGTTGCGTCGCCTCTTGGAGCGTTTTCTGGCCGAGCAGGGTTATCGCGTGCGCACCGTCGAGAGCGCCGAACAGATGGACCGCCTGCTGGCGCGCGAGGTCTTCAACCTGGTCGTGCTGGACCTGATGATGCCCGGCGAAGACGGCCTGTCCGCCTGCGGCCGGTTGCGCGAGAGCGGCAACCGCATCCCCATCATCATGCTGACCGCCAAGGGCGACGAAGGCAGCCGCATCCAGGGCCTCGACCAGGGCGCTGACGACTATCTGGCCAAGCCCTTCAATCCGCTGGAGCTGGTGGCTCGCATCAAGGCCGTGCTACGCCGTCAGGCGCCGGTGGTGCCCGGCGCCCCCGCCGGGACCGACGAGGTGGTGACCTTTGGCGACTACGCCCTGCACCTGGCCACCCGCGAACTCAAGCGCGGCGAAGAGACCCACATGCTTACCACCGGCGAATTCGCCGTGCTCAAGGCACTGGTCGACCACGCCCGCGAGCCGCTGACCCGCGACAAGCTGATGAACCTGGCCCGCGGTCGCGAATGGGACGCCCTGGAGCGCTCCATCGATGTGCAGATCTCGCGCCTGCGCCGGATGATCGAACCCGATCCGTCCAAGCCGCGCTATATCCAGACCGTCTGGGGCGTGGGCTACGTCTTCGTACCGGACGGCGCCGGCAAATAAGCTCTCACCGCCACACTTAGGTGTCGACGATACAGAGCGTGTTCAAAGTCTTGCGAGCTAGAGTCAAACGAGGCGAAAAGACCTGAGGAAGCTGAGTTTACAAGGCGTAAATGAGCATTCCGAAGGTCTTTTCAACGCTGTTTGGCCGACGCGCAGCTGACTTTGAATAGGCTCAGGCGAACAGCCCCTGATGCACGCCGATCAGCAGGAAAATCCCCAGCAGCGCGCGATAGATGATGAAGGGCCAGGTCGAGAAGCGCTCCAGAAAGCGCATCAGGCCCCAGATCGCGGCAAAGGCCGACAGGCTCGCCACCAGCAATCCCACCAGCAGCAGCGACCAGGCTTCGGCCGGGATGTGCGCGTGCCAGAGCACCACCAGCTCTTTGAGTCCGGCCAGGGCGATGGCCGGCAGACCCAGCAGGAAGGAGAAGCGCGCGGCTTCTTCGCGACGCAGATTGAGGAACATGGCGGCGGTCAGGGTCGAGCCCGAGCGGGACACGCCCGGAATCAGCGCCCCGACCTGGGCGATCCCCACGATCAGTGCATCGCGCAGCCGCATCTGCGAGATGTCCCTGTTGTGCCGGCAGATCCGCTCCGCCAGCGCCAGCAGCGCGGCCATGGCCAGGCAGGCGTAGCCGATGACGCTGAGGCCCCGCAGCGGCGAGTCGCAGGCGTTGAGCAGGGGCGCCAGCAGCAGACCGGCGATGCAGATGGGAATGGTCGCCAGCACGATCATCACCGCCAGCAGGAAGTCCGGGCTGTCGAAGTCGCGCTGGCGCACCGCGGCCAGGCTGCCGCGGGTCACGCCACTCACATCGCGCCAGAAATAGCTGATCACCGCGGCCAGCGCCGCCATCTGCATGGCGGCGGAAAAGGCCGAGCCGGGGTCGCGCCAGCCGAGCAGGGCCGGTACCACCCGCATGTGCGCCGTGGACGAAATGGGAAGCAGCTCGGTGATACCCTGCACCACGCCGAGAAAGGCGATCTGCGCATAGCTGAGCGAGGCGAAGCCGATGTCCAGGCCGGTCTGGCAGATGTCGGACACGAGAGAACTCCAGGTTGAAGGGAAGAAATGGACGAACAAATGTATCCGAATGTGTCCGCGTCCGGTGGCCTATCTGGACCCTGCAATCCCAGAGGTTGTGATGGCTTTCGCGCCGTTTTGCGCGGAAATCCGGACCGATGAAGGCGCCCAGCTGGTTTCCCCAGAGTTTTTTCGCCCGCTCGCTGTGGATGGTCCTGCTCGCGGTGCTGTTTTCCAAGGCGCTGACCCTGGTCTATCTGCTACTCAATGAGGACGTCCTGGTCGATCGCCAGTACAGCCATGGCGCGGCCCTGACGCTCAAGGCCTACTGGGCCACCCCGGAGTCCGAGCGACCGCGCATTGCCCAGGCCGCCGGTCTGCGCTACGAATCACCGGAAACCGTGCCGGCCGGGGAATACCACTGGCCCTACAGCGAGATCTTCGAGCGCCAGATGAAACAGGAACTGGGCGAGGAGACCGAGGTGCGGGTGCGGGTCCAGCACGGTCCGGCGCTCTGGGTGCTGGCGCCGAGCCTGGGACCGGACTGGATCAAGATTCCGCTGATGGCCCACCCGCTGCGTGGCCAGCACATCTGGAGCGTGCTCGGCTGGTTTTTCGCCATCGGCCTGCTGTCCGTGGGCGCCGCCTGGGTCTTCGTGCGGCAGCTCAACCAGCCCTTGCGGCGCCTGGTGAACGCCGCGCGCGAGCTGGGCAAGGGCCGCAGCGTGCGGCTGCCGGAGACCGATGCCCCGAGCGAGATCCAGGATGTCTACCACGCCTTCAACCAGATGGCCGAAGACGTCGAGCAGGCCGGCCGCGAACGCGAACTGATGCTGGCCGGGGTCTCCCACGACCTGCGCACGCCCCTGACCCGCCTGCGTCTGGCGGTGGAACTGATGCCGCCGGCCGAGCGCGAAGAGGCCGAGGACATGATCCGCGACATCGAGGACATGAACGCCATCCTCGACCAGTTCCTCGCCTTCGTCCGCGATGGGCGGGACGAACCCCAGGAGCTCACCAACCTCAACGAACTGGCCCGCCAGGTGGTGGCGCCCTACAACCAGGAGACGGAGCGGGTACGGCTGATGCTGGACGTGCTGCCGCCACTGCCGGTGCGGCGCATCTCCTTCAAGCGGCTGCTGACCAATCTGGTGGAAAACGCCCTGCGCCATGGCGGCGGTGGCGGTATCGAGGTGGTCGGGCAGGTCGCGGGCTCCGCCACGGCGCCCTATGTCGCCCTGAGCGTGATGGATCGCGGTCCCGGCATCGATCCCAAGGATCTGCAGGACATCTTCAATCCCTTCACCCGCGGCAATCGCGCCCGCACCGTCAGCGGTTCCGGGCTGGGCCTGGCCATCGTCAAGCGCATTGCCGCGCAGCACGGCGGCAGTGCCGAGCTGCGCAATCGCGAAGGTGGCGGGGTGGAAGCCCGGGTGCTGCTGCCCCTGGGCCTGCTGCTGCCCCGCAGCGCCAGCTGACGCCGAACGCTGCTTCTGCACTTTGTAGGAGCGGCCGCATCGGCGGACCGCCATGGCCGCGATGCTGTGACATAGCGAAATGGCCTCGACATCGGGCTCGCGCGCGATCTATCAGGAGATAGGGAGGTTGGGCCAGACGCCAGCGTAGCCCAACCTCCCAAACCACGGCCTCAGCCCTTGCCCTTGGTCCGTGTCAGCCCCGGCTCGGCGTTCTTTTCCAGGTATTCGATGATGATCCCGGCCACGTCCTTGCCGGTGGTCTGCTCGATGCCTTCCAGGCCGGGCGAGGAGTTGACCTCCATCACCAGCGGGCCGTGGTTGGATCTGAGGATGTCCACCCCGGCCACGCTCAGGCCCATGGCCCGGGCCGCGCGCAGGGCGGTCATGCGCTCCTCAGGGGTGATCTTGATCAGGCTGGCGGTGCCGCCACGATGCAGATTCGAGCGGAATTCCCCGGGTGCCGCCTGGCGCTTCATCGCCGCGATCACCTTGTCGCCGACCACGAAGCAGCGGATGTCCGCACCGCCCGCCTCGCGGATGTATTCCTGCACCATGATGTTCTGCTTGAGCCCCATGAAGGCCTCGATCACCGACTCGGCCGCCTTCTCGGTTTCGCACAGCACCACGCCGATGCCCTGGGTGCCTTCCAGCACCTTGATCACCAGGGGGGCGCCGTTGACCATCTGGATCAGGTCCGGTACGTCGTCCGGCGAGTGGGCGAAGCCGGTCACCGGCAGGCCGATGCCCTTGCGCGAGAGCAGTTGCAGGGAGCGCAGCTTGTCGCGCGAACGGCTGATGGCCACGCTCTCGTTGAGCGGAAAGACGCCCTGCATCTCGAATTGGCGCAGCACCGCGCAGCCATAGAAGGTCACCGAGGCGCCGATGCGCGGGATGACCGCATCGAAGCCTTCCAGCGGCTTGCCACGGTAATGGATCTGCGGCTTGTGGCTGGCGATGTTCATGTACGCGCGCAGGGTGTCGACCACGACCACCTCATGGCCGCGGCTGACGCCGGCCTCGACCAGGCGCCGGGTGGAATACAGGTTGGGGTTACGCGAGAGAACGGCGATTTTCATGGGGCACCGGAGGCCGGAGTAAGGGACAACTGAGGTTTGTCTTGCGCATAGGAGACGGCCGGATTCACCAGCAGGCCACCATCGATCAACGCCTTTGAGCCGAGCAGCATGCGATAGCGCATGCTCTTGCGGCAGGCCAGGGTGAATTCCACCGGCCACTGGCACTCGCCCAGGGCCAGCAGGGTACGGATGACGTAACGGGTCTGGGCGATGCCATTGGAGCTGCGAATGGTCTTTTTCGCCACCAGCGGCGCTTCGCAATGGCGGTGCCGGGACTGGACCAGGGTGCCCAGGTGCACGGTGAATCTCACCCAGCGCTCCTTGCCGCGCATGAACGGCTGGACTTCCGTCGCATGCAGCGCCGAGGTACTGGCGCCGGTGTCGATCTTGGCTCTCAGCCCGACCACGCCCAGATCGGGCAGGGCCACCCACTCACTCAGGCCGATAATGACCGGTTCGGCGGAATTGCTCATCGCTGCTCCTTGAAATCAGTGGCCTCCGCCTAAATGTTGCGGATCAACGAGCTGCTTGAAGGCTGGTTTGGCGAACAGATAGCCCTGCATCAGCTCAATCCCGAGGTCCCGCAGGCAATCGCGTTCAGCAACGGTCTCCACGCCTTCGGCGATCACCTGGGTGCCCAGTTCGCGGCACATGACGATCAGGTTGCGCACGATGGTCCGTCGCACCTGATCCTGGTCGATGCCGCGGATGAGCGCCATGTCGAGCTTGACCAGGTCCGGCTGGAATTCGGCCAGCAGGGTCAGGCCGGAATGACCGGCGCCAAAGTCGTCGATGGCGGTCTTGAAGCCGAATTGCTGATATTCGCGCAGGATGTGCGTCAGGTGGTTGCTGGCCACGTGTTCGGTTTCCACCGTCTCGAAGATCAGGCGCTCCAGGGGAAAGCCATGCTCGCGCGCGGCGGCCAGGGTGCTGCGGATGCACAATTCCGGACGATAGACGGCGTTGGGCAGGAAGTTGATCGAGAGACTCTCCTGCATGCCCAGGGCCGCCGCGGTGGCGATGGCCTTGGTGCGGCAGAGCTGGTCGAATCTATAGCGGTTGCTGTCGGTCACCTGATTGAGCACCGACAGTGCGCCTTCGCCGCCTGGTCCGCGCACCAGCGCTTCCCGGGCGAAGACCGCGCCCTTGCCCAGATCCACGATGGGCTGATAGGCAAAATCGAAGTCGAAGCCCAGGGGTTCCGACTGCTGGCACCCCGCGCAGCGGGTCTGACCGGTCAGGTCGGAAGGAAAGAATGTGGTCATGGCTCTCCAGAGGCGCGCTTGCAGCGTCGGTCCGATGGTTTAGAGTTCTTGAGAAGAGTCTAAGACCCAATAGGGGACCTTTTATTCGATGTATGCAGTAGATCACACTGAAGAACGGATGCGCCTTGATAAATGGCTCTGGGCGGCACGTTTTTTCAAGACCCGCGCGCTGGCCAAGGCGGCCCTCGAAGGCGGCAAGGTCCAGTGCCGTGGCGAACGCTGCAAGCCCAGCAAGGAGCCGCGTGTCGGCGATGTCCTTACCATCCGTCAGGGCTATGACGAAAAGACCGTGGTGATCGTCGCCCTGTCGCAGAACCGCCGTGGTGCGCCCGAGGCCCAGCAGCTCTATACCGAGACGCCGGAAAGCCTCAAGGCGCGCGAACAGGCCGCTGCGGCGCGCAAGGCGGGCAACCTCGGCCTGCAGACCGACGGCCGTCCCACCAAGAAGCAGCGGCGCCAGATCCACCAGTTCCGCGAGTACGTCCATCCGTTCGACGACTGATCCCGTCGCGACTCGCCGGATCCTCTCAATGGCCAGGACCGCTCGGCGGCCCTGGCGTGTGCCGCAGCGTCAGGCTTCGCGGCCTCCTTCCTTATATAGGTAGTTCATGACTTCCCACGATTTCACCCAGCGCTTCCTGTTCGACGAAACCGATGTCCGCGGCGAACTGGCCACCTTGGATCGCAGCTATGTCGAGGTCCTCGCCAAGCACGCTTATCCGGAGCCCGTCGCCCAATTGCTGGGCGAGATGCTGGCAGCGGCCGCGTTGCTGTGCGGAACCCTCAAGTTCGAAGGGTTGCTCGTGCTGCAGGCGCGTTCCAGCGGGCCGATCCCGCTGCTCATGGTCGAGTGCTCCAGCGAGCGCGAGGTGCGCGGCATCGCCCGCTACGAAGAAAGCGAGATCACCGCGTCCGCCTCTTTGGGCGAACTCATGCCCGATGGCGTCCTGGCCCTGACCATCGATCCCCGCCACGGTCAGCGTTACCAGGGCATCGTCCCGCTGGAGGGCGCGAACCTGGCCGAATGCCTGTCCGGCTACTTCGCCACCTCCGAGCAGTTGCCCACCCGTTTCTGGCTGAATGCCGATGGTCGCCGCGCCCGTGGCCTGCTGCTCCAGCAGCTGCCGCCGTCACGTATCAAGGATGCCCAGGCCCGCCAGGACAGCTGGGAGCACGTCGTCACCCTGGCCGATACCCTCACCGCCGAAGAACTGCTGGGCCTCGATAACGAGGTGATCCTGCATCGCCTGTTCCACGAGGAAACGGTGCGTCTGTTCGACGAGCAACCGGTAGCCTTCAGCTGCAGCTGCTCCCGCGATCGGGCGGCCAATGCCCTGATCAGCATGGGGCAGCCGGACGTCGAGAGTCTGCTCGATGAACAGGACGGACAAATTCGGGTCGATTGTCAGTTTTGCAATGAGCAGCAGGTCTTCGACGCCGCCGATATCGCGCAGATTTTTGCGGGCGGCGGCACGCAAACCCCAGGAAATACCCGGCACTAGCCGTTGCAAAAGCCCGAAGGCTTTCTGGCATAATCCCGCAACGTGTAGTTCTGCCGTGTAAGAGCTACAAGCATGAGGAACGGCCCAGGGCCATGGGGAACGAAATGACGAAAGCCAACGTGTATACCGATATCAGCGTCGCGCAGTTAGTGGAAGAGTCCCTGCGACGTGGCGAAGGAGAGCTGGCCGCCAATGGCTCGCTGGTCGTCAAGACGGGGCATCGCACGGGGCGTTCGCCGGTAGATCGCTTTATCGTCGAGGAAGCCTCCACGCGCGACGCCATCCACTGGGGGCCGATCAACCGGCCTTTCCCGGAGGAGAAGTTCGCCCCGCTGTGGGAGCGCGTCAGCGCCTACCTGGACGAGCGTGATCAATTCGTCTCCCACGTCCATGTAGGCGCCGATGTCGAGCACTACCTGCCCGTCGTCATGCGCACCCAGACCGCCTGGCACAACCTGTTCGGTCGCTGCCTGTTCATCAATCCGGCCGAATACAATCCCCAGTCCAAGCCGGCCTGGGAGATCCTCAATGCGCCCGAGTTCGTCTGCGAGCCCGAGCGTGACGGGACCAATTCCGACGGCACCGTCATCATCAACTTCGCGGCCCGCAAGGTGCTGATCGCCGGCATGCGCTACGCCGGCGAAATGAAGAAGGCCATGTTCTCGGTGCAGAACTTCCTGCTGCCGGAAAAGGATGTGCTGCCGATGCACTGCGCCGCCAACGTGGGCGAGGAGGGGGATGTCACCCTGTTCTTCGGCCTCTCCGGCACCGGCAAGACCACCCTGTCCGCCGACCAGAGCCGCTACCTCATCGGTGACGACGAGCACGGCTGGGGCGTGGGCACCGTCTTCAACATGGAAGGTGGCTGCTACGCCAAGTGCATCGACCTGTCCGAGAAGAACGAGCCGGTGATCTGGAAGGCCATCCAGTTCGGCGCCGTGCTGGAGAACGTGGTCCTGGATCCCCAGACCCGTCAGCCCAACTATGCTGACGACAGCCTGACCCAGAACAGCCGGGCGGCCTATCCGCGCGAGCTGATCGACAAGCGCGCCGAGCACAACCTGGGCGGCGAGCCCAATGCGGTCATCTTCCTGACCTGCGACCTCACCGGTGTGCTGCCCCCGGTTTCCATCCTTAATAATGAGCAGGCGGCCTATCACTTCCTGTCCGGCTACACCGCCCTGGTCGGCTCGACGGAGATGGGTTCCGGTCCCGGCATCAAGTCGACCTTCTCCACCTGCTTCGGTGCGCCCTTCTTCCCGCGCCCGGCGGCCGAGTACGCCGATCTGCTGATCAAGCGCATCCAGGGCTTCGGCTCCAAGGTGTACCTGGACAACACCGGCTGGACCGGTGGTGGCTACGGCGTGGGCAAGCGCTTCAACATCCCCACCACTCGCGCGGTGATCGCGGCCATCCAGAGCGGCGCCCTCATCGGTGCCGAGACTCGCCATGTGCCGGTCATCAATCTCGACGTCCCGGTCGCCGTGCCGGGCGTGGACAGCGTCCTGCTCAATCCGCGCGACACCTGGCAGGATGGCGCCGCCTATGACACCGCCGCTCGGGAGCTGGCCGGCAAGTTTGTCGAGAATTTCAAGAAGTTCTCCGGCGTCTCCGAAGGCATCGTGGCGGCCGGTCCCCAGCTGTAACAGGGGGTCGCCGTCTGCAAACAAAGGCCGCCGCTAGGGCGGCCTTTGTTTTTTAAGCTTTTTTTGCGTTTTGGGGTTGCGCACTCCGTCGTGGTTGCATAAACTGCGCCCGCTTTCGCTGATAACGCTAGCGAGCGAGGCGAAAGCACTGATTGTTAAGGAGATTTTAAAAAGATCCTTGACAAGAGGAGGGCAGATGAAGAAAATGCCGCCTCACTTTGGAGGGGTTCCCGAGTGGCCAAAGGGATCAGACTGTAAATCTGACGTCGCAGACTTCGAAGGTTCGAATCCTTCCCCCTCCACCAGATTGCTAGAGCGTTTAGGCTCTGCGGGTATAGTTCAGTGGTAGAACCTCAGCCTTCCAAGCTGATGATGCGGGTTCGATTCCCGCTACCCGCTCCAGTTTGACTGGCAAATGTTTCGCTCATGTAGCTCAGTTGGTAGAGCACACCCTTGGTAAGGGTGAGGTCAGCGGTTCAAATCCGCTCATGAGCTCCATCTTAAAAAGGCAGATATGAAAATATCTGCCTTTGTTTTAATGGCGGCATTGCTTTGCTCAATTCGTGAAGGGAGAGAGTGTCGATGGCTAAAGAAAAGTTTGAACGTAACAAGCCGCACCTGAACGTGGGCACCATCGGTCACGTTGACCATGGCAAGACCACTCTGACCGCAGCGCTGACCAAAGTCTGTGCCGAT
>NZ_BBIT01000004.1 GCF_000730625.1 Pseudomonas oryzihabitans NBRC 102199
GGATACCCCCTCTCCCTCTGGGAGAGGGCGGGGGTGAGGGTAGGACCCGCGATGAGCTCTTCAGTGCAAAAGACCGTGCCGTTTTCCACGCTACAGCACTGATCGCGGCCATGGGCCGCTCCTACGGTTACATCAAACCTGTTGGAGCGGCCGCATCGGCGGGCCGCCATGGCCGCGATAGCGCAGTGGCGCAGCAGGCAAACGCTTGCTGTCGTCACTCCCACATCACACCGCCCCTTAGGCTATCCTGCCCGGACAAGAACGTTGCCTGCCTAAGGACCTCTCATGTCTGCCTTGCGCCAGGGTTATGCCCTGGGCCTCACCGCCTATGGGCTGTGGGGCTTGTTTCCGCTGTTCTTCAAGCTGCTGGCGGCCCTGCCGGCGACCGAAATCCTGTTCCAGCGCATCCTCTGGTCCGCCCTGTTCAGCGCCTTGCTGCTGCTGGTCTGGCGCCATCGCGGCTGGTGGGCGGAGTTGCGCGCCCACCCGCGACGGCTGCTCTGGCTGGCGCTGTCCGGCGCCCTGGTGGCCTGCAACTGGCTGGTCTACATCTGGGCGGTCAACAACGCCCATGTGGTCGAGGCCAGCCTGGGCTACTACATCAATCCGCTGGTCAACATCCTGCTCGCCCTGGTGATCCTCGGTGAACGCCTGCGGCCGCTGCAGTGGATCGCCGTGGGCCTGGCGGTGCTGGGCGTCGCCCAGCAACTGTGGACCCTGGGGCAACTGCCTTGGGTCTCCCTAGCGCTGGCGCTGACTTTCGCCTTCTATGGCCTGGTGCGGCGGCAGACGCCGGTAGCCGCGCTGCCGGGCATGGTGGTGGAGAGCTGGATGCTGGTGCCGATCGCCCTGGTCGCGCTGCCGCTGCTGACCCCGGGGGTGAGTCTGCAGGCGGAGACCTGGCAATCCTCGCTGGGCCTGCTGATCGTGCTGGCCGGGCCGGTCACCCTGATCCCGTTGCTGTGCTTCAACGCCGCGGCGCGCAAGCTGCCCTATTCGACCCTGGGCTTCCTGCAGTACCTGGCGCCGACCCTGGTGCTGATCCAGGCGGTCTGGCTCTACGACGAACCCTTCCCCCGCGAGCGGCTGTTCGCCTTCATCTGCATCTGGACGGGCCTTGCCGTGTTCAGCTTCGATCTCTGGCGCGCCAGTCGCAAGCTGAAGGCCGGATAGCAGAACGCCCCTCGCAAGGGGCGTTCGTCACCGCTGCGGCGCCGATCAGGCTTCGCCGGCGGTCTGCATGCGCGCCAGTTCCTGGGCGTAGAGGGCGTCGAAGTTCACCGGCTGCAGCATCAGCGCGGGGAAGGAGCCACGCACCACCATGTTGTCCAGCGCTTCACGGGCGTAGGGGAACAGGATGTTGGGGCAGAAGGCGCCCAGGGCATGGGCCATGGAGGCGGCGTCCAGGCCCTTGATCAGGAAGATGCCACCCTGCTGCACTTCAGCGATGAAGGCGGTCTCTTCGTTGTTCTTGACGGTCACGGTCAGGGTCAGCACCACTTCGTGGAAGTCGTCGCCCAGGGTCTTCTGGCGGGTGGCCAGGTCCAGGTTGACGTTGGGCTGCCAGTCCTGACGGAAGATCTCGGGGCTCTTGGGCGCTTCGAAGGACAGGTCGCGGATGTAGATGCGTTGCAGGGAGAACTGAGCGCCGTCTTCCTGGGCGCCATTGGCTTGGTCGGTCATGGTAGGGCCTTGAGTGATGAGTGTTGGTCAGGCGGACAGCAGCGGATCGAGACGTCCGCTTCGGTCTAGGGCATAGAGATCGTCGCAACCGCCGACGTGGGTGCTGCCGACCCAGATCTGCGGCACGCTGGTGCGACCGGCCTTGCGGGCCATCTCGCTGCGCAGCGCCGGCTGGCCGTCGACGGAGACTTCCCGGTAGGCCACGTTCTTGCGATCGAGCAGGTGCTTGGCACGATGGCAATAGGGACACCAGGCACTGGTATAGATGACGACGTCAGACATGCGCGGTCTCCAGTGGCCGATGAGGCGGCCACGCTAGGGGTTCACTTCACCAGGGGCAGATTCTCTGCACGCCAGGTGGCGATGCCGCCGTTCAGCCGAGCGGCGGTGAAGCCGGCCTTCTGCAGATCGCCGCACACGGCGCCGGCCTGCTGGCCGGCGCTGTCCACCACGATCAGGGTCTTGGCCTTGTGCTTCTCCAGTAGAGACAGGCTGCTGGCGACTTTCTCCTGGGCGATGTTCAACGCGCCGACGATATGCCCGGCGGCGAAGTCCTTGCTCGGGCGGATGTCGAGCACCACGCCCTCTTCGCGATTGACCAGATTGGTGAGTTCGCCAGTGGACAGGCTGCGCCCGCCCCGACGGGTCTCGTTGAACAGCATCAGGGCGACGATGGCGAGGAAGGCGGCGACGAGCAGCGGATGATGGGTGGCGAATTCGACCACCCGACCGAGAAATTCCATAATGAAAGAACTATCCAAGGAGGGCTAAAAATGCTGGCCAGTATACACAGCCCCCCGATGGCGCCATACCCTCGCCGCCCCCGGGTTATCCGCAGGTAACCAGCTCATCCCGAACTGCCTCCTTGGCGGCTTCCGTCGCTCTGCCTAGGCTTGGCTTCCCTTCATTTCCGAGGAATCCAGCCATGACCTCCATCGCCCTGCTCGGCGCCACCGGTAACGTCGGCAGTCGCTTGCTCGATGAAGCCCTCTCCCGTGGCCACCGGGTCACCGCCCTGGTGCGGGAACCCGCGCGCCTGGCGTCCCGTGCCGACCTGAACGTGGTTGCCGGAGACGTCAAGGATCCGCAGGCGGCCAAGGCGCTGTCCGGCCATGACGTGCTGGTCAGCAGCCTGAGATTCGCCGACATCGCACCGGATACGCTGATCGACTTCGCCAGAGCCACTGGCATCCCGCGCCTGCTGATCGTTGGCGGCGCCGCCAGCCTGAAGCTGCCGGACGGCTCGCGACTGTTCGATGCGCCTGCCTTTCCCGCGGAATACCGCAGCGAAGCCGGGGCCGGTATCGCTACCCTGGACGCCCTGCGCGGGGTCAGCGACCTCGACTGGGTCTTCGTCAGTCCGCAGATGGTCTTCGCCCCGGGCACCCGCACGGGCCGCTTCCGCCTGGGCGACGATACCCTGCTGTTCGATGCGGCCGGGGACAGCCACATCTCCTACGAAGACTTCGCCGTGGCCCTGCTCGACGAGGTCGAACGTCCCGTTCATCACCGTACCCGCTTCACCGTCGGCTACTGAAACGGAAATGCCCCCTCGTTCGCAGCCTGGCCGCCTGGTCGGGCCGTGAACGCTGAACGGCGTGCCTTGCCGTTTTTTTTGCCGGATGTGACGGGCATACTAGGCGCTTCGCCCTAGAAACGTACGACCTCGCATGCGCCGTGTTCTCGCCCTTCTCCTGCTTGCCAGCGTTCTCGCTCCCGCCCTGGCCGACGATCGCGCCGATACCCAGCGGCAGATCGAGCAGACCCGCCGGGAAATCCAGGAGATGCAGAAGGTCCTCAAGCAGGTGCAGGCCGAGAAGTCCGGCGTGCAGAAGCAGCTGCAGGGCACCGAGACCCAGATGGGCGAGCTGGAAAAGCAGGTGGACTCGCTGCAGAAGCAGCTGGAGAACGGCGAAAAAAAGCTGCAAGAGCTGGACGGGCGCAAGAAGAAGCTCGACCAGTCTCGCGCTGAGCAACAACAGCTGATCGCCGTGCAGGTGCGCGCCGCCTACCAGAGCGGCCGTCAGGAATACCTCAAGCTGCTGCTCAATCAGGAGCATCCGGAAAAGGTCAGCCGCACCCTCACCTACTACAACTACCTGAATCGTACCCGGCTGGATCAGCTCGCCACCTTCAACGATACCCTGCGCGAGATCCGCGAGGTGGAACAGGGCATCCAGCAGGAACAGGGCGACCTGGTCGCCCGTCGCGAAGACCTGGAAAAGCGTCAGGCGGAGCTGGCCGAGGTGCGCAAGGAGCGCCAGGCGGCGCTGGCCAAGATCAACGCGGACTACCGCGACAAGAGTCGCGAGATCGAGAACCGCGAGCAGGATCAGGCCGCGCTGAACAAGGTGCTCAAGACCATCGAGGAAACCCTCGCGCGCCAGGCCCGCGAAGCGGAGGAAGCCCGTCAGCGGCAACTGGCCGAAGCCCGCGCCGCCGAAGCACGGGAAGCGGCACGGCGCCAGGCGCAAAGCGAGCCGAAAGCCCCGCGCCCCTCGAACGCCCCGGAACTGGCGGTGTCTAGTGCAGCACCTGCCTATGGCGGCGCCTTCGCCAATGCCCGCGGCAAGCTGCCCTGGCCGGTCGATGGCCGTCTGGTGGCGCGTTTCGGCAGTGCCCGCGGCGACGACCCCCGCGCGAAATGGGACGGCGTCCTGATCGCAGCCGGGGCCGGTACCCGGGTCAAGGCGGTGCACGACGGCCGGGTGGTCTTCGCCGACTGGCTAAGAGGCGCTGGCCAACTGGTTATCATCGATCATGGGAATGGCTATCTCAGCCTGTACGGACATAATCAGAGCCTGCTCAAGTCTGCGGGTGACGTGGTCAAGGCCGGGGATGCCATCGCGACCGTCGGCGCCAGCGGCGGTCAGGAAGCCTCCGCCTTGTACTTCGCCATCCGCCAACAGGGCCGCCCGACGGACCCGGTCATCTGGTGCCGTGCTCAGGGATAGTGCGACACACCTCGGTTTAGGAGCTGCACATGCCGCATCGCTTTCGTCCCACCGTCCTGGTCCTCGCCCTGCTGTTCAGCGGCGTCGGAGTCGTCCAGGCGCAATCGTCGCAGAGCACGCCGGCTGCGGTGACGCCGGTCGCACCGGGCGCCGCGCCCGCGGCACCGGCCAGTGCTCCGCTGCCGCTGGACGAGCTGCGCACCTTCGCCGAGGTGTTCGACCGCATCAAGGCCGCCTATGTGGAGCCGGTGTCGGACAAGGTCCTGCTGGAGAACGCCATCAAGGGCATGCTCAGCAACCTGGATCCGCATTCCGCCTATCTGGAACCCAAGGACTTCGCCGAACTGCAGGAAACCACCAGCGGTGAATTCGGCGGCCTGGGCCTGGAAGTCGGCCAGGAGAACGGCTTCATCAAGGTGGTCTCGCCCATCGACGACACCCCGGCGGCCAAGGCGCGCCTGCAGCCGGGCGACCTGATCGTCAAGATCGACGGCCAGCCCACCAAGGGCCAGGCCATCAACGAAGCCGTCGACAAGATGCGCGGCAAGCCGGGCAGCCCCATCGTGCTGACCATCGTCCGCGGTGGCGGCCAGCCGTTCGACGTCAAGCTGGCGCGGGCGGTGATCAAGGTCAACAGCGTCAAGAGCCAGCTGCTCGAATCCGGCTACGGCCTGCTGCGCATCTCGCAGTTCCAGGTCAATACCGGCGAAGAGACGGTCAAGGCGCTCGGCAAGCTGCGTCAGGAGAACAAGGGCAAGCTCAAGGGCCTGATCCTCGACCTGAGAAACAACCCGGGCGGGGTCCTGCAGTCGGCGGTCGAGGTGGCCGATGCCTTCATGACTCACGGTCTGATCGTCTACACCAAGGGCCGCCTGCCCAACTCCGAACTGCGCTTCTCGGCCGATGCCGCCGATCCCAGCGAGAAGGTGCCCCTGGTGGTGCTGATCAATGGCGGCAGCGCCTCGGCCGCGGAAATCGTCGCCGGTGCCCTGCAGGATTCCAAGCGCGGCATCCTCATGGGCACCGACAGCTTCGGCAAGGGTTCGGTGCAGACGGTGCTGCCGCTCAACAACGACCGCGCGCTCAAGCTCACCACGGCGCTCTACTACACGCCGAGCGGGCGCTCCATCCAGGCCCAGGGCATCACCCCCGACATCGCCGTGGCGCCGGCCAAGGTCACCCCGCAGAGCGGCGGCGACGAATACTTCCGCGAAGCCGATCTGGCCGGTCACCTGGGCAATGGCAATGGCGGCGCCGATCGGCCCACCGGCAGCAAGGCGCCCAACCAGAGTCCGCGGCCGCAGGATGACGACTTCCAGCTCTCCCAGGCGCTGTCGCTGCTCAAGGGACTCAACGTCACCCATACCCCGTGAGGGCGGGACGCTGGCTACTGGCCGGGGCGCTCGCCCTGGTCGGCACCCTCGCCCAGGCCGCCACCGCGCAGCTGACCATCGTCATCGACGACCTCGGGCAGAATCCGGCGCGGGATCGGCAGGTCCTGGCCCTGCCCGCGCCGGTGGTCCTGGCGATCATCCCCGAGACCCGCTACGCCGCCGAACTGGCCACCGTGGCCCACCGCGCCGGACGCACCGTGCTGCTGCACCTGCCCATGGACCCGGCCGGCGGTCCCTATGCCTGGCATCCGGAGATGTCCTCGGCCGAGCGCCTGCAACGCCTGGACCGGGCGCTGGAACGGGTACCCGAGGCGGATGGGGTGAACAATCATGAAGGTAGTCGCATGACCGCGGACCGCCCCGCCATGGCCGAGTTGATGCAGGTCCTGCAGGAGCGTCACCTGCTGTTTCTCGACAGCCGCACCAGCGCGGCCACCGTGGCCGCGGCGGAAGCCCAGAAGATCGGCCTGGCCAGCGTCTCGCGCGATGTCTTTCTCGACAACGACGCCACCCCGGCGGCGGTGGCGGCCCAGCTG
The DNA here is from genome assembly GCF_000730625.1 of Pseudomonas oryzihabitans NBRC 102199. Taxonomy (GTDB): domain Bacteria; phylum Pseudomonadota; class Gammaproteobacteria; order Pseudomonadales; family Pseudomonadaceae; genus Chryseomonas; species Chryseomonas oryzihabitans. The sequence continues at coordinate 6,568 of NZ_BBIT01000004.1, forward strand.
GCCGAAGGCGTGCGCCTGGCCCAGCGCCAGGGCAGCGCGGTGCTGATCGGCCATCCGCACCCGGCGACCCTGGCGGTGCTGGCCCAGCAGTTGCCGCTGCTCAAGGCCCAGGGCGTGGAGGTCATCGACCTGCCGCAGATGATCGCCCTGCGGGCCAACCAGGCCATGCCCGGGCACGGTCGCGCCGGTCGCTATCGCTAGCGAGCGGCCTCCAGGGGTCAGAGGTAGTTGTTGGTGATGCTGTCGATCACTCCTTCCTTGCGCATCTGCTCCAGCGCCGCCCTGAGGCGTATCACCACCTCGTCAGGGGTGTCCTTGTTCAACGCCAGATACTGATCCACCTCGTTGAAGCGCAGCAGCGTCTGCAAGCCGGTCACCCCCTGCTGCTTGGCGAGATAGCGGCCGACAGGATCGGCGGTAGCCCAGATGTCGATCTGGCCTTTCACCAGTTTGTCGACGTTCTCCTGATCGCGCAGGGCGTCGATGACCGGAATGCCCTGGGCGGTCAGCGTCTTGCTGATCACATCGTTGCGATAGGTACCGATGCGATAGCGGGCGGCGTCCTTGAGCGTCTTGACGTCCAGCTTGCTGCCAGGCAGCGCCTGCAGGGTCCAGCTCGAACGGCCGAAAGGGCCCACCCACTTGAACTGATCCTTGCGCGCCTCTGTGTAGGCCACGGAGAAGAGTCCGTAGTTGGGCGTTTCCTGGGTCAGCCGATAGATGCGATCCCAGGGGAAGCGCAGCGAGAGGCTGTACTTGATGCCGGCCCGCTTGAACATCTCGCGGACGATATCGGTGGCGATACCGTCGATGGCGTCATCGCGGGCGAAGTTCTTGTCATCGACCGACATGTTGAAGGGAGGATAATTCTCGGTCAGGAGCACGACCTGGTAGTAATCCGGCAACTCGGCCCGGGCCTGGGTCAGACCCAGGGTGCAACCCAAGACTACACCTGCAAGACGCAACCACAGCTTTTGCATTGCAACTCCCTGGCGACGCACGGCCGCATTTCCGAGGTTTCGTCGAATATCCCTTTACAACATTCAGTGCTCACTGCCGCTGGCTGCGCCGCGGTCGTCAGTCTTGCGTCGATCCCGGTCTGGCCGCCTGGCCGATCTGGAATTCCTCGCGTCCACGCCCACCGCCAGGCGGCGCACTAGAGATAGTTGTTGGTGATGCTGTCGACCAGACCTTCCTGGCGCATGGCATCCAGGGCCTGCTGCAGGCGGGTCACCACCTCGTCGGGGGTGTCCTTGTTCAAGGCCAGGTAGAGGTCGGATTCCTGGAAGCTGAGCAGGGTCTGCAGATTGCTGACGCCCTGCTGCTTGGCCAGGTAGCGGGCGACCACGTCGGTGGTGGCCCAGACGTCGATCTCGCCCTTCTGCAACTTGGCGATGTTCTCCTGATCACGCAGGGCATCGATGGGAACGATGCCCTTCTCCTGGATCATCAGGCTCACCGCGGAATTCTTGTAGGCACCGACGCGCAGCCGGGCCGCCGTGGCCAGGTCCGGCACCTTGAGGGTGCTGCCGGACAGCGCCATGAACACCTTGCGGGTCTTGCCCAGCGGCCCGACCCACTTGAACAGCGGCAGCCTCGATTCGGTGCGCGACACGGAGAACAGCGCGTAGTTGGGGCTCTCCAGGGTCAGGTTGTAGATGCGATCCCAGGGAAAGCGCAGCGAGAGGTTGTAGTCGATCCCGGCGCGCTTGAACATTTCGCGCACCAGATCGGCGCTGATGCCGTCGATGGCATCGTCACGCGCGAAATTCTTGTCGTCCACCGCCATGTTGAAGGGCGGGAAGTTCTCGGTCAGCAGCACCACGCGATAGCCCGCTGGCAATTCCGCCCGGGCCGTCCCCAGGCCCAGGGTGCAACTCAACAGTACGGCGGCGATGGCCAACCAGGACTTGCGCATAGCTCTCTCCTCAGGCGACCGTCCGCGCCGATCGCTCGGCCCGCCGGGATCACAGATAACGATTGAAAATGGTCTGAACCGCGCCGCTCTGGCGCATCTCGTCGAGGGCCTTTTGCAGCTTCTGTACCACCTCGTCGGGGGTCTGCTTGTTCAGCGCCAGGAACAGCTCGCCGCTGTTGAAGCGCAGCAGCATCTTGAGTCCGGTCACGTCTTCCTGGCGGGCCAGGTAGCGGCCGGCGGGGTCACCGGTGGCCCAGACATCGATCTGTCCCTTGACCAGGCGCTGTACGTTTTCCTGATCGCGCAGCGCGAGATCCGGCTGGAAGCCCTGCTGGGCGAGACTCTCGGCGATGGCGTCACCCTTGTAGGCGCCGATCTTGAGCTGCTGCTTGCGGACGTCGTCCAGGCTGCGCAGCTGCAGGTGGCTGTCGGCGCGCCCGAGCAGCACCCAGTCGTCCGGGCCGATGGGGCCGACCCACTTGAACAGCCCCTCGCGCTCGGGCAGCCGGGCGGTGACGAAGACCCCGTGGTCGGGTTGATCCAGGGCCATGCCGTAGATCCGCTCCCAGGGAAATCTCAGGGTGAGGTTGTAGGAGATGCCGGCGCGCTGGCACATCTCGCGGACCATGTCGACGGCGATGCCCTTGAGCTCGCCCTCGCGGGCGAAGTTCTTGCCATCCACGGAGAAGTTGTAGGGCGGGAAGTTTTCCGTCAGCAGCGTCAGCTGATAACCCGCCGGTAGCTCCGCCCTGACCGCAGTCGTCGATACCAGCAGCAAACCGGCCAAGCAGGCCCAGATTCCCTTGCGCACGCCCCTCTCCCTGCCGGCACCGCCGGTGCTTAAGATTTTGTGGAGCGTATCACAATCCCTTTTTCGGCCAGGTACCGTTTAGCCTCGGGAATGGTGCATTCGCCGAAATGGAAGATGCTCGCCGCCAGCACCGCAGAGGCCTTGCCTTCGAGGATGCCGTCGGCCAGGTGCTGCAGATTGCCGACGCCGCCGGAGGCGATCACCGGGATGCCCACCGCCTCGCTGACGGCGCGGGTTACGCCCAGGTCGAAGCCGCTCTTCATGCCGTCCTGGTCCATGCTGGTGAGCAGGATCTCGCCGGCGCCCAGGCCTTCCATCTTCTGCGCCCAGGCCACGGCGTCGAGGCCGGTGGGCTTGCGTCCGCCATGGGTGAAGATCTCCCAGCGCGGGGTTTCGCCGGGGCCGCTGACGCGCTTGGCGTCGATGGCCACCACGATGCACTGGGAACCGAAGCGCGCCGCGGCTTCACCGACGAACTCCGGGGTGAAGACCGCCGCGGTGTTGATCGACACCTTGTCGGCGCCGGCATTGAGCAGGTTGCGGATGTCCTGCACGGTGCGCACGCCGCCGCCCACGGTCAGCGGGATGAACACCTGGCTGGCCATGCGCTCCACGGTGTGCAGGGTGGTATCACGACCCTGGTGGCTGGCGGTGATGTCGAGAAAGGTGATCTCGTCGGCGCCCTGCTCGTTGTAGCGGCGGGCGATCTCCACCGGATCACCGGCATCGCGGATGTTCTCGAACTTGACGCCCTTGACCACGCGGCCATTGTCCACGTCCAGGCAGGGGATGATGCGTTTCGCCAGCGCCATGACTGAGTCCTCAGACCTTGAAGTTGTCGCACAGCGCCTGGGCCTCGGCGACGTCGAGGGTGCCCTCGTAGATCGCCCGACCGGTGATGGCGCCGATGATGCCCGGGCTGCGGGCGTCGAGCAGGTTCTGGATGTCACCCAGGTTGTGGATGCCGCCGGAGGCGATCACCGGGATGCTGGTGGCTTCGGCCAGGGCGCGGGTGGCCGGCACGTTGCAGCCCTGCATCATGCCGTCGCGGGCGATGTCGGTGTAGACGATGGCGCTGACGCCGTCGGCTTCGAAGCGGCGGGCCAGGTCGGTGACCTGCAATTCGCTGACCTCGGCCCAGCCGTCGGTGGCAACGAAGCCGTCCTTGGCGTCCAGGCCGACGATGACCTTGCCGGGGAAGGCGCGGCAGGCTTCAGCGACGAATTCCGGCTGCTTGACCGCCTTGGTGCCGATGATCACGTAGCTGACGCCGGCGCGGACATAGTGCTCGATGGTCTCCAGCGAGCGGATGCCGCCGCCGATCTGGATCGGCAGGCCGGGATAGCGCTTGGCGATGGCGGTCACCACCTCGCCATTGACCGGCTGGCCTTCGAAGGCGCCGTTGAGATCCACCAGGTGCAGCCGGCGGCAGCCACCGTCGACCCACTGGGCGGCCATGGCCACGGGATCGTCGGAGAACACGGTGGAATCTTCCATGCGCCCCTGGCGCAGGCGGACGCAGGCACCGTCCTTGAGGTCGATGGCGGGGATGATCAGCATGGCAATACCTTGGCTCGGGGGTGAGGGCGATCTAGGGCTTTTCCAGCGCCCAGATGTCGCTTTCCAGGCTGTCGACACGCTCCCTGAGCAGGGTCTGCACGTCGGCAACCGCCTTGTTGTAGTACAGCGGCCCGCACTCGCGGGCGAAGAAATCCAGCAGCTCCTCGACTTCGAACCGCCCCAGGCAGACCTCGAAGCGGTCGTCCAGCAGGGTCTGCAAGGCCGTGACCAGGCGCTGGCTCTGCTCGGGTTCAAGCGTCACCAGCGGCGCGGGCGGCTTGCGCGCCATTACCAGCGGCCGTCCCAGGCGAGGAAGTTGGCATAGAGCTGCAGGCCGCAGTCGGCGCTCTTCTCGGGGTGGAACTGGGTGGCGAAGCGCGAGCCGTCGGCCAGCACCGCGGCGAAATCCAGGCCATAGTGGCCGCGCCCGACCACCTGGCGCGGATTGCCGGCCTCGACATAGAAGCTGTGCACGAAATAGAAGCGGGCGCGATCGGGGATGCCGTGCCAGAGCGGATGGTCGAGCACATGGCTGACCTCGTTCCAGCCCATGTGCGGCACCTTGAGGGTCTCGCCCTCTTCCTGCATGCCGCCCGGGAAACGCCGTACGGCGCCGGGGAACAGGCCGATGCAATCCACGCCGCCGTTCTCTTCGCTGCGCTGCATCAGCGCCTGCATGCCGACGCAGACGCCGAGGAAGGGGCGGTCCTGGCTGACTTCACGGACCAGCTCATCGATGCCCTGGCGGCGGATCTCGGCCATGCAGTCGCGGATGGCGCCGACGCCGGGCAGGACGATGCGGTCCGCCTCGCGGATCACCGCGGGATCGCCGGTCACCAGTACCTGGTGGCTACCGGCATGCTCCAGGGCCTTGGCCACGGAGTGCAGGTTGCCCATGCCATAGTCGATGACGGCTACCGTCTGCATCACAGGCACCCCTTGGTGGAGGGCATGACGCCGGCCATGCGCGGATCTTCGGCAAGGGCCATGCGCAGGGCGCGGCCAAAGGCCTTGAACACGGTTTCGATCTGGTGGTGGCTGTTGACGCCGCGCAGGTTGTCGACGTGCAGGGTCACCTGGGCGTGATTGGTGAAGCCCTGGAAGAATTCGAGGAACAGATCGACGTCCATGCGCCCCACGGTGGCGCGGGTGAAGGGCACGTTCCAGTGCAGCCCGGGGCGGCCGGAAAAGTCGATCACCACCCGCGACAGGGCTTCGTCCAGGGGCACATAGGCATGGCCATAGCGCTGGATGCCCTTCTTGTCGCCGACCGCCTTGGCGAAGGCCTGGCCGAGGGTGATGCCGATGTCTTCCACCGTGTGGTGGTCGTCGATGTGCAGGTCGCCGCGGCAGTGGATATCGAGGTCGATCAGCCCGTGGCGGGCGATCTGGTCGAGCATGTGCTCGAGGAAGGGGACCCCGGTGTCGAAGCGCGCTGCGCCCGTGCCGTCCAGATCCAGGGATACCTTGACCTGGGTCTCCAGGGTGTTGCGCTCGACGGTTGCCTTGCGTTCGGCCATAGCCTGCTCCGCGAAAATCGGTGGGCGAAAGGGCCGATATTATAGGGGCGCGGGGGCTGGATCGAAAGCGCGGCGGGACGAGGCGTCCCACCGCGAGGGGCGCCCGCGTGGGGACGCCCCGTTACCGTCCGGTTCGGCTGTGACTCAGCTGAACAGGGCGGCGGTCTTTTGCAGGGTGATCCAGATGCCCCAGGCCAGCGGGATGCCCACGGCCAGCCAGGCGGCGATGGCCAGCGGCTTGGTCTTGGGATCGGCGCTCCACTCCAGCACCTGGGCGCTGCCGGCGTTGCTGTCGTGGCCATTGGCGCGCTCGACGGCGAGTTCGGCCTCGGTCATGAAGTGCTTGTCGGCCACCGGACGCACCATCAGGTTGCAGATGAAGCCCAGCACCAGCAGACCGGCCAGGATGTACAGGGTGATGTCGTACACCTGGGCGCGGGGGATGCCCATGCTCAGCTGATACTCGCGCAGGTAGTTGACCAGCACCGGACCGAAGACGCCGGCGGCGGCCCAGGCGGTAAGCAGGCGACCGTGGATGGCGCCGACCATCTGAGTACCGAACAGGTCGGCGAGGTAGGCCGGCACGGTGGCGAAACCACCGCCGTACATGGACAGGATCAGGCAGAAGGCGAAGACGAACAGCGCCACGCTGCCCAGGTGACCGGTCCAGGGCACGATGGCATAGAGCACGAAACCCAGGGTGAAGAAGACGAAGTAGGTCATCTTGCGGCCGATGTAATCGGAGAAGGATGCCCAGAAGAAGCGACCGCCGATGTTGAACAGGCTCAGCAGACCGGTGAAGCCGGCGGCGATGGCGGCGATCTGCTTGAGCTGATCGGCGCTGAGTTCACCGTAGGCCAGGCCGTTGCCCAGCAGACGACCACCGAAGACTTCCTGCAGCAGCGGCGACGCCATGCCGAGGATGCCGATGCCGGCGGTCACGTTCAGGCAGAGCACGGCCCAGACCAGCCAGAACTGCGGGATGCCCCAGATCTTGCTCACGTGGACGTGGCGATTGGTGATCATGGCGTTCTGCGCCTTCTTGGTCGAAGGCGTCCAGCCGGCGGGTTTCCAGCCGGTCGGCGGTACGCGATAGCCCAGGGCACCGCTCATCATGAACACGAAGTAGACCACCGCCATGACCAGGAAGGCCTGCCAGACGCCGACCTCGGTCGCCGAGGCGAAGTGGCGCATCAGCAGGTCGGCCAGGGGGGCACCCACCATGGCGCCGCCACCGAAGCCCATGATGGCCATGCCGGTGGCCATGCCGCGCTTGTCCGGGAACCACTTGATCAGGGTCGACACCGGCGAGATGTAGCCCAGGCCCAGACCGATACCGCCGATCACGCCCGAACCCAGCCACAGCATCCAGATCTGGTGGGTATAGATGCCCAGGGCGGAGATCAGCAGACCACCGCACCAGCACAGGGCCGAGACGACCCCGGCCTTGCGCGGACCGGCGTGTTCCAGCCAGCCACCGAACAGGGCGGCGGAGCAGCCGAGGAAGATGAAGAACAGGGTGTAGATCCAGCCGAGCTGCGAGATCTTCCAGTCACAGGTGGCACTGAAGATCTGCTCGAAGAAGCCCATCTCGACCGGGCAGGCCACGGCGGCGGTGATGCCGATCGCCTTGGACAGCGGCAGCCAGAAGACCGAGAAGCCGTAGGCCATGCCGATGCACAGGTGGATGGCCAGGGCGGCCGGCGGGACCAGCCAGCGGTTGAAACCGGGCCGGGCGACGATGCGCTCCTTGGAAAGGAAAGCCGGACGTGCCGAAGCGACACCGCCAGCAGTGAGAGTAGTGCTCATGGGTTCAGCCCTTTTCTAGTGTATAGCGTCCAGGCCGGTGGACATTCCCTGCACGCTTCCCCTTAAACGAGTCAAAGAAACGGCGCCAACCGACCAGAGGTGCGCGACATTAAAGCGCACCCTGGCCAACTGCCAGCCCTGCTGATTTACCAGGGTACGGGCGGCATCAGTCATCCGACGAAACGGGCGAGTACCACTGCTGTCACAGCGCCGACACCTCGATGTCATCGGGGCCGGCCGAGCCCCTATACTGGCCAGTCGCGCCATCGCCCGCCGGAACAGGAATTTCCTCTTCATGAAAGCTTTCGCCAAAGTGCTGGGTATCGTCCTCGTCGGCCTGCTGCTCCTGCTGGTCGCCGTAGGCTTCGCCCTCACCCACCTGGTCGATCCCAACGACTACAAGGACGAGATCCGCCAACTGGCGCGCGACAAGGCCAACGTCGACCTGCAACTCAAGGGCGACATCGGCTGGAGTCTGTTTCCCTGGCTGGGCGTCGAACTGCACGACGCCACCCTGGCCAGCGCCGCCACCCCGGATCGCCAGTTGGCCCAGGTGCAGCGGCTGATCCTCTCGGTCCGCCTGCTGCCGCTGCTGCTGCGGCGCGACCTGGAGATGAGCGACATCAAGATCGACGGCCTGGACCTCACCGCCAGTCGCGATGAGCAGGGCCGCACCAACTGGGCCGAGATCGGCCGCCCGGCACCCAAGGCGGACACGGGCGCCGCGCCTACCGATACCTCCGGCGGCGCCTCCGCGCCAGGCGAGCCGAGCGCGGGTCGCCAGCCGCTCAAGCTCAATGTCGAGAGCCTGACCGTGCGCAATTCGCGGGTCGAATACAGCGACGCCCGCAACGGCGCGCGCTATGCCTTCGACGGCATCGACCTGGAGACCGGTGCCATCTACGCCGGCACGTCCATTCCCATCAAGCTGGCCGGCACCGCCAGCACCACCCAGCCGCCGGTCAACGCCACCGTGCTGCTCAACGGCAAATTCCGCTTCGATCCCGCCAGCCAGCAGTACGCCCTGGATGACCTCCAGCTGACCGGCGACGCCAGCGGCGAGCCCTTCAACGGCAAGCTGGTCAACTATTCCGCCAGCGGCCAGCTGGCCGTCGACCGCCGCGCCCAGACCGCCGAGTGGACCAGCCTCAAGCTCACCGCCAACGACCTCAAGGCCCTGGGCGATCTCAAGCTCACCGGCCTGGAAAGCGATCCGCAGCTGGCCGGGCGCGTCTCCATCGCCCGCCTCGACCTGCGCGCCTTCCTCGACAGTATCGGCGTCGAATTGCCGGCCATGGCCGATGCCAAGACCCTGCAGCGCTTCGAGATGAATGCCCAGGTGCAGGCCAGCCGCAACGCCCTGGCGCTGGACGATTTCAATTTCCAGCTGGACGACAGCACCCTCAAGGGCCGGGTCGCGGTAGCCGACATCGCCCGCCGCGCCCTGCGCGTCCAGCTCAGCGGCGACCGCCTGGACCTGGATCGCTATCTGCCGGCCAAGGCCGCCGCGGCGCGCCAGGCCAATGGCGCACGCCAGGAAGAGGTCGCCCAGGTCGATGCCATCGCCACCCAGGGCAATTCGCCGCTGCCGGAGGCCCCGACCCAGCACGCCTGGAGCCAGGAGACCCTGCTGCCGGTGGAGCGCCTGCGCAGCCTGGACGCCGAGGTCGATCTCGGCCTGCAGCACCTGACCCTCAATCGCCTGCCCTTCGAAGGCGCCAGCCTCAAGGCCAGGGCCGCCGATGGCCAGTTGCAGCTCAGCGCCCTGGAAGGCGAATTGTTCGGCGGGCGCTTCGCAGCCGAGGGCGCCCTCGACGTGCGGGGCGTCCAGCCGCAACTGACCGCCCGCGAGCGCATCAAGGGCGTACCGGTGGAGCGCATCCTCCAGGCCCAGGGCCAGAAGCCGCCGGTGGAAGGGCTGCTCGACCTGGACGCCGATCTGCGCAGTTCGGGCGCCAGCCAGCGCAGCCTGATCGACAACCTGGGCGGTACCGCGCGCTTCGCCCTGCGCAACGGCCAGCTGATCGACGCCAATGTCGAAAGCCAGCTGTGCCAGGGCATCGCCCTGCTCAATCGCAAGCCGCTGGAGCTGCCCCATGGCGGCCAGAACACCCCCTTCCGCCAACTGAGCGGCAGCCTCAGCATCGTCAACGGCGTGGCCCGCAACCAGGACCTCAGCGTCAGCGTGCCCGGCCTTGCGGTAAAGGGCGCGGGCGACATCGACCTGCGCACCCTCGGTCTCGACTACCGCCTGGGCATCACCGTGCAGGGCGACACCAATGCCGCCGCCGACCCCGGTTGCCAGGTCGGCGAGCGCTATGCCGACATCGAGTGGCCCCTGCAGTGCCGCGGCCCCCTGGAACTGGGCGCCAAGGCCTGTCGCCTGGATCGCGAAGCCATGGGCCAGATCGTCGCCCGCGCCGCCGGCAATCGTCTGAACGAAAAAATCGAAGAGAAGCTCGGTGATAAGATCAGTCCCGACATCCAGAACGCCATCCGAGGGCTGTTGCAACGTCGATGACTGATGACGACTTTGGTACCGCCGTGCTGGCCTGGTACGACCTGCACGGTCGCAAGGATCTGCCCTGGCAACAGGCCGTGACGCCCTATCGGGTCTGGGTCTCGGAGATCATGCTCCAGCAGACCCAGGTCGCCACCGTGCTGGGCTATTTCGATCGCTTCATGCAGGCGCTGCCCACCGTCGAGGCGCTGGCCGCCGCCCCGGAAGACGAGGTCCTGCACCTCTGGACCGGTCTTGGCTACTACAGCCGCGCGCGCAACCTGCACAAGGCCGCCAAGACCGTGGTCGAGCGCCATGGCGGCGAATTTCCCCGTAGCGTCGAGGCCCTGGCCGAGCTGCCCGGCATCGGTCGCTCCACCGCCGGCGCCATCGCCAGCCTGAGCATGGGCATCCGCGCGCCGATTCTCGACGGCAACGTCAAGCGCGTCCTGGCCCGCTACACCGCCACCGCCGGCTATCCCGGCGAACCCGCCGTGGCCCGCCGCCTCTGGGACGTGGCCGACCGGCTGATGCCCCGCGAGCGGGTCGGCCCCTACACCCAGGCGATGATGGACCTGGGCGCCACCCTCTGCACCCGCAGCAAGCCCAGTTGCCTGCTGTGTCCGGTCAAGCCGGGCTGCCGCGCCCACCTGCTGGGCCAGGAAACCGAGTTTCCCACGCCCAAGCCGCGCAAGACGCTGCCCCAGCGGCAGACGCTGATGCCGCTGTTCGTCAACGACGCCAACGCCGTGCTGCTGCAGCGCCGCCCCTCGACCGGTCTCTGGGGCGGTCTCTGGGGGCCGCCGGAGGTGGCCGACGTGGCCGAGCTCGAAGCCCTCGCCGAACGCCAGGGCCTGGTCATCGACGAACGCCAGGCGCTACCTGGCCTGGTGCACACCTTCAGTCACTTCCAGCTGGCCATCGAACCCTGGCTGGTCCAGGTGGACCACCGCCAGCACCGCGTGGCCGAGGGCGACTGGCTTTGGTATAACCTCGCCTCCCCGCCGCGCCTGGGCCTTGCCGCCCCGGTGCAGAAACTGCTCAAGCGCGCCGAGCAGGCGCTCAAAGGAGAACCCGCATGACCCGCACCGTGATGTGCCGCAAGCACAAGCAGGAGCTGCCTGGCCTCGATCGTCCGCCCTATCCTGGCGCCAAGGGCGAAGACATCTATCAGCACGTCTCCAAGCAGGCCTGGGAAGAGTGGCAGAAGCACCAGACCATGCTCATCAACGAGCGTCGGCTGAACATGATGAACACCGAGGATCGCAAGTTCCTGCAGGCCGAGATGGACAAGTTCCTGTCCGGTGAAGACTACGCCCAGGCCGAGGGCTACGTACCCCCCAGCGCCTGAGTCGACGGCTAAGCGCCCGAAAAATCTAAATTTTTTTGGGCTCACTGTTGACACAAGGTCGAGAAACGCTTTTAATGCGCCCCGTTGCCCAGGTAGCTCAGTTGGTAGAGCAGGGGATTGAAAATCCCCGTGTCGGCGGTTCGATTCCGTCCCTGGGCACCAAGACAAGCTTCCGGATCCTGCGGGATCTGGAAATCAGAGAAACCGGCCTAGCGCCGGTTTTTTTGTGCCTGCGATTCCTACCCGCTCGCGTCGAAACCCCGGGCGCGTCCCTTCCCTGCCGATCAGGACGTCTTTGCAACGACCCGCGCTGCGGGCGCCTGGCCTGAAGAGTTCGGTGCCGCCCTGCTCACGCGGGTGCTGAAGCCTCGTCCACCGCACCGAGATGGATCGCCAGCCACACCGTGGCGACCGCGGGATCGGTGTAGGTCACCCAGTGCTCGACATCAGCCGGGATGAACAGCGTATCGCCCGGTTCGAGTGCCACCTCCCGCCCCTCCAGGGCGATCCGCGCGGCGCCCTTCAGCAGCAGCACCCATTCCTCATGGGCCTGCCGCCAGGGCGCCGCTGCCGGCGTCGTCTGGCCCTGGGAGACGATCCGCTCTATACGACAGCCGGGCCGCTCCAGCAGGGCCGTGAACACCTCCGTCGCGGAGGCATCGGGCAGGTCGCGAAACAGATTGCTCATGACGTTTTCCCTCCGGGGCTGGCGCCAGGGCGCCGAGGTCATCCAGCCTGCACCGGTCCGCACGGGCGCTCAAGCCGCGCAGGGCTCCTCCGCACTCGGAGCCCGCGGCCAGGCCACCGGGTCCGCGGCTATTTGCGGTCAGGAGTGCGATCCGCCCGACGGTTTCAGGAGGTCGTTTCCCGGCTGTAGGGGATTTCGGCGATGATCGATCGCAGCAGTGGCAGCCCGTCCAGGGTGCTGCTCGACCTTGGCTGACCGCTGTGGTCAGCTGGACTTCGCACCAGGCGCACGGAGGCGCTCGCTGCATGCCCATTCCCTCGCTTCCCCTCGTCGCTCCCGCTCTGCCCGGCGCTCTCCCCCAGGACGCCGTCGCTCAACCCGGCCCGCGCGCCGTCGAGCCCGCCGCACCCTTCTGGCTCAGGCTCCTGAGTGGCGTCAGCCGCTGGTTGAACCGGTTGTTTCTCAGCCTGGTCATGGCGCTGATCGGCTTTACCCTATGGCACTGGTGGCAGGGATGAAGCGGCGTCTGGATCAACTTGAGTTGACCATCCTGATGTGCGGCATCGGCCTGCTGGCCATGGCGCTCATCGTCGCCGTGGGCATGCAGGGCCTGGACTGGGCCTGAGCCTACGGGCGGCCTTACCAGACCTTTACCTGGCCTGACGTCCGCTGACCGCCAAAGGTGTTTCATGGTGACGCGGCCCATCGAGCGCCGCGAGGAGAGCACCATGGCATCGCGAGCGTCGTTGATTCTGCTGTTGACCGCCACCCTGACCGCCAGCGGCCTGGCCGCCGCCTACGAGGGCCCCGAGCGTGGGCAACCTTGGGCAGGCGGCCCCGCAGCCGTCGCCGAGGGCGGCGAATTCCTGCCGGCGGGCGAATTTCGACGGCATCACCGGCACCACCCCTATTACCGCAGGGATCGCTATCCCTACAGCTATTACCAGCCCTATCCGCAGCCCGGCTATGCCGCGCCCCATTGGCGGCCGGCGCCACCGGGCTACTACCCCTACCAGCCGGCCTATGAACCCCGTCCCTATTACGGGCCCCCGCGCCATTGGTGAACTGCTTGGCATCACGACGGCGAGATGATGGCCTTTTGCGATGAGCCACACAGGGAGATGTTTGCCAGAGGAGCAGAATGCCATCACCCATTAGGCTTTAGGGCGCTGCCAACATGTATGAGAGAGATGATGTAATCTGCATGGCTTGCCTTGCGACCATGGCTGCAGCCTTCACCGGCTTCATCATGGTGATGGCGCTGTTGTGATCGCCAGATAGACGAAACCCCGCCGAGGCGGGGTTTCGAAGGCGGTATAGCACGGTCCTAGATGGGACGACTGCCATATTTGCTGTCTGGCTTCTTCGGCGGATCGGCGACCACATTGGCGTCGATTTCCTGCACCTTGCCACCGCGGGCCAGAAAGTCCTGCATGGCCTTTTCCAACGCATCCCGCTCGCGCTGCTTGGCTTCCACCGAAGGCAATTCCTCGGGCTCGGCTTCACGCTTCTTCTTGGCCTTGCTCCCGGACGCGGGCGCTTCGCTGTCCCCGCTTTCCTCTTGCTCGGCGTCGTCGGTTGCGGCAGCGAAGTCTTCGTTATCGCCCTCTTCTTCCGCGCCTGTCTCCAGGTCGTCCTGCTCCAGATCTTCGTCGCTCATAAACCGCCTCCACACACTTTGGCAAAATCGGACCGCGCGTTTTGACGCGGCCTCCTAAAAAAAATTCCTGGCTATTCGCCCTGCAGCGTCGCGATCAGTCGCCGTGCGCCACCCTGGTCGCGATGCTCGCCCAGGTAGATGCCCTGCCAGGTTCCCAGGGCCAGGCGACCCGCCTGGACCGGCAGACTCAGGCTGCAGCCGAGCAGACTGCTCTTGAAATGCGCAGGCAGGTCGTCCGGCCCTTCATAGTCGTGTTCGTAACCGGCCTGTCCCTGGGGCACCAGCTGGTTGAAGAACCGCTCGAAGTCGCGGCGTACCGCCCCATCGGCATTCTCGTTGATGGTCAGCGAGGCCGAGGTGTGCTGCAGCCAGAGGTGCAGCAGGCCGATCCGGCACTCGCCAAGCTCGGGCAGCTGCTCCAGCACCTCAGCGGTGACGAGATGGAAACCACGCGCCCGCGCGCGCAGGGAAAAGCTCCGCTGCAGCCACATGAACAACCCCCGCCGACTGACTGGGCGCGCATTCTAGCGCGACGATCGGAAAAGCAAAGCGGTGATTGCACACCGCTTGCGTGCAGTCTAGACACAGCAGGATGGCGGTTGTTCCAGCCGTATGGCGGACATGAAAAAGGCGCCTCGCGGCGCCTTTTTCCAGAGTGGTGGCTTACAGGTTGTAGCCACGCTCGTTGTGAAGGGTGAGGTCCAGACCCACGGTTTCCTCTTCTTCGTTGACTCTCAGACCCATGACCACGTCCAGCACCTTGAGGATCACGAAGGTGACGATGCCGGTGTAGACGATGGTGAAGGCCACGCCCTTGAACTGGATGAACAGCTGGGCGCCGATGTCGGTAACGGTGCCGAAGCCACCCAGGGACGGAGCGGCGAAGACACCGGTCAGCAGGGCGCCGACGATGCCACCGATGCCGTGCACGCCAAAGGCGTCCAGGGAGTCGTCGTAGCCGAGCTTGCGCTTGAGGCTGGTGGCGGTGAAGAAGCAGATCACGCCAGCGGCCAGGCCGATGATCAGGGCGCCCATGGGGCCGGCGGTACCGGCGGCCGGGGTGATGGCGACCAGACCGGCGACCACGCCGGAAGCGATGCCCAGGGCGCTCGGCTTACCGTGGGTGATCCACTCGGCGAACATCCAGCCCAGGGCGGCAGCTGCGGTGGCGATCTGGGTGGTCAGCATGGCCATGCCGGCGGTGCCGTTGGCGGCGGCGGCGGAACCGGCGTTGAAGCCGAACCAGCCGACCCACAGCATGGCGGCACCGACCAGGGTGTAGCCCAGGTTGTGCGGCGCCATGGGAGTGGTGGGATAGCCCTTGCGCTTGCCCAGGACCAGGGCCGCGACCAGACCGGCCACACCGGCGTTGATGTGCACCACGGTGCCGCCGGCGAAGTCCAGCACGCCCCAGTCCCACATCAGGCCGCCGTCACCGCTCCAGACCATGTGGGCGATGGGGGCGTAGACGAAGGTGAACCACAGGCCGGTGAAGACCAGCATGGCGGAGAACTTCATGCGCTCGGCGAAGGCACCGACGATCAGCGCCGGGGTGATGATGGCGAAGGTCATCTGGAAGGTGACGAAGACGCTTTCCGGGAACAGGGCGGTAGCCGAGGTCACGGCATCATGCTGCAGGCTGGACAGGAAGGCCTTGCCCAGACCGCCGATGAAGGAATTGAAGTTGGTGACGCCCTTCTCCATGCCGGTGGTGTCGAAGGCCAGGCTGTAGCCGTAGACCATCCACAGGATGCTGACGAGACCGGTGATGGCGAAGCACTGCATCATCACCGAGAGGACGTTCTTGGCACGCACCATGCCGCCGTAGAACAGCGCGAGACCCGGGATGGTCATGAACAGCACCAGGGCCGTCGAGACCAGCATCCAGGCCGTATCCCCGCTGTTGATGGCTGGTGCCGCAGCCGCTTCCTGGGCCATGGCCAGGCCCGGCAGCGCTACGAAAGACATGAGGGCTCCTAGCCCTGCGTAGGTGCGCAGAGTCATCGTTGTTTCTCCTGGGGCTCGTGTGGGGTTGGGCGGTCAGTTAAGGCGTCAGATGGCGTCTGTGTCGGTTTCGCCGGTGCGGATGCGGATGGCCTGCTCGAGATTCACCACGAAGATCTTGCCGTCACCGATCTTGCCGGTGTTGGCGGCCTTGGTGATGGCCTCGATGACGCGGTCGAGCTGATCGTCGGCGATGGCGACGTCGATCTTGACCTTGGGCAGGAAGTCGACGACGTATTCGGCGCCGCGATAGAGCTCGGTATGGCCCTTCTGACGGCCGAAGCCCTTGACCTCGGTAACGGTGATGCCTTGCACACCGATCTCGGACAGCGACTCACGCACGTCGTCGAGCTTGAACGGCTTGATGATGGCGGTGACTAGTTTCATGAACTTCTCCCGATTGAGTTGACTGGCCCCAGGAAAACAAACCCCGGTCCAAGTCTAGCGCAGTGACCGTCTGTTTAACCGTTGGCGTGGTAATCGCCGCGGTCACGGCAGAAGCGGCCAGAGCGCGCCTCCACCCCAGGCGCCCTCTGACGCCCGTCTCTGCATCGGCAGTAGCAGAAAGCTTGCCAGGTTTGTGAAGGCGTACGGATTTCGAGCGCCAGCCCGGCTGGCGCGCCTCCTGAAGGGGCAGGACCTGGCCCTGCGGGCAGGACTTTGCACCAACAGCGAACAGCTCTGGGCTGGGACTGGCACCAAAGCGGTGCAAGGCCGCTGCCGGAGGGCCGGAAGCCCGCTGTGCTACACTCGAGCTTTGATCCATTGCAGGGGATAACCATGTCCACGACCCGTTCGCTGTTCGATTCCCTGACTCAGCAGGCCAGCCGGCTGTTCGGTCAGGACTCGCCGCTGCCCAAGGCCGAGATCGAAAGCCAATTCAAGGCACTGCTGCAAGGCGCCCTGAGCAAGCTCGATGTGGTCAGCCGCGACGAATTCGATGCCCAGATGGCCGTGCTGGCCCGCACCCGTGCGCGCCTGGAAGCCCTCGAAGCGCGCCTCACCGAGCTGGAAAAGCCGCAAACCGCCGAGGTCAAGCCGCCGGTTACCCCGGCCACGGACGTCGCGCCCGCCGACTGATCCCCAAGGGCGCGCCAGGATGGTGCAGCCCTGAGTCTGGCGAATCACGATCAAGGAGAGATCATGTCGCTTGCCCTCGTTCATACCCGCGCCCAGGTGGGCGTGGAAGCGCCGCCGGTGGTCGTCGAGGCGCACCTGGCCAACGGCCTGCCCGCCCTCACCCTGGTCGGGCTGCCGGAAACCGCCGTTCGCGAAGCCAAGGATCGGGTGCGCAGCGCCATCCTCAATGCCGGCTTCGAATTCCCCAGTCGCCAGCAGACCCTCAATCTCGCGCCCGCCGACCTGCCCAAGGACGGCGGGCGTTTCGATCTGGCCCTGGCCATCGGCATTCTCGCCGCCAGCGGGCAGCTGCCAGCGCAGGGCCTCGACGGCTACGAGTGCCTGGGTGAACTGGCCCTGTCGGGCGCGGTGCGGGCGGTGCGCGGCGTGCTGCCCGCAGCGCTGGCGGCCCGGGCCGCCGGGCGGATCCTGGTGGTGCCCCGCGCCAATGCCGAGGAAGCCTGCCTGGCCAGTGGCCTCAGGGTGCTGGCGGTCGATCATCTGCTGGAATTCGCCGGTCACCTGAGTGGCCAGGCCGTACTGGCCCCCTATCAGCCCAGCGGCCTGCTGCGCACCCCGCTGCCCTATCCCGATCTCGCCGAGGTCCAGGGCCAGCAGGCGGCCAAGCGCGCCCTGGTGGTGGCCGCGGCCGGTGCCCACAACCTGCTGCTGGCCGGCCCACCGGGAACCGGCAAGACGCTGCTCGCCAGTCGCCTGCCGGGACTGCTGCCGCCCCTGGACGAAGAAGAGGCGCTGCAGGTGGCCGCCATCCATTCGGTGGCCGGCCCCGAGCCGCTTGAACACTGGCCGCAGCGACCCTTTCGCCAGCCGCATCATTCGGCGTCCGGTCCGGCGCTGGTGGGCGGTGGCAGCCGTCCCGGTCCCGGCGAGATCACCCTGGCCCACCGCGGGGTGCTGTTTCTCGACGAGTTGCCGGAATTCGATCGCAAGGTGCTGGAGGTGCTGCGCGAGCCCCTGGAGAGTGGCGAGATCGTCATCGCCCGGGCGCGGGAGCGGGTGCGCTTTCCGGCGCGCTTCCAGCTGGTGGCGGCGATGAATCCCTGCCCCTGCGGCTATCTGGGCGATCCCAGCGGCCGCTGTCGCTGCAGCCCGGAGCAGATCCAGCGCTATCGCGGCAAGCTCTCCGGTCCGTTGCTGGACCGTATCGACCTGCACCTGACCGTGGCCCGCGAGCACCTGCGCCTGGGCGCTTCAGTGGTCAGCGAACTCACCACGGCGGAGGCCGCGCGCCAGGTGGCCGACGCCCGCGCCCTCCAGCTGGCGCGCCAGGGTCGCCCCAACGCCCTGCTCGGTCTCGATCAGCTGCACCAGGTCTGTGCCCTTGGCGAGGCCGATCAGCGCTGGCTGGAAGGTGCGGGGGAACGCCTGAATCTGTCCCTGCGCGCCCTGCACCGGGTGGTCAAGGTGGCCCGTACCCTGGCCGATCTCGCCGGCCAGGCCGAGATCCGGCGACCGCAGCTGGCGGAAGCCCTGCAGTATCGCGCGAGTCACTAGGCGCCGGCGGGCGGGCCGTAGTGGCGTGGCGGCTCCTGCAGGCGATCGCGCAACGCCTGGTTTTCCTGCGCCAGCTCGAAGCACATGGCCCGCCACTGGTGGGCCAGCTCGCGATAGTCGTCCCGCTCCGCCCGCAGCGTGGTCAGCATGCGTTCGACGGCCTGCACCGCCTCGTTGGATACGCCCATGACACCCCTCCTCTTATACTGTATTTGCATACAGTAGTCAGAGTATTGCGGCCAGGCAAGGGCCAAGGTGCGCAGGAATGAAAAAGGGAGGCCTGAGCCTCCCTTTCGCTGCTGCCGGAAGGGTCCGGTCAGCTGAAGCGCCCAACTTCGGCGCTCAGGTCTTCCGCCAGATGACGCAGCTCGCCCGCGGTACCGGCCAGCACCTCGGCGGCATCGCGCTGAGCGGCGTTGTCCACGGCGATCGCCTGGATGTTGCGGCTCAGGGCGGTGGCGGTGGTGCTCTGCTCGGCGGTGGCCTGGGCGATGCCGGAGAATTGCTCCACCGCCTCGGCGACCTGCTGGTCGATGCTGCGCAGCGCCTGGGCCACGTCGGCGTTGCGCGCCAGGCCCTGCTCCATCAGGCGATTGCCTTCGTCGATGGCGCCCATGGCGCGCTGGGTCTCGCCCTGCACCGCGCCGATCATCTGCGAGATCTCGCGGGTGGCTTCGCTGGTGCGACCGGCCAGCTGCCGGACTTCGTCGGCGACCACGGCGAAGCCGCGGCCCTGCTCACCGGCCCGCGCGGCTTCGATGGCGGCGTTGAGCGCCAGCAGGTTGGTCTGCTCGGCGATCCCGCTGATGACGCCGATGATGCCGCCAATCTGCTGGGAGCGGCCGTCCAGGCCCTTGATGAGTTCCGCGGTGCTGGCCAGGGAGTCGGCGATCTGCTCCAGGGCGCCCGAGGCGCCCTGCATGGCCTGGGTACCGGTGCGGGTCTGCTGGGCGTTTTCCTGCACCAGACGCTCGGTGCGCTGCATACCGTCGGCGATGTTCTGGGCGGTGGCGCTGAATTCCTCCACGGCGCTGGCCATGCTGTCGATCTGGCTGGACTGCTCGGCGGAGCGTCTCAAAGTCTGGTCGGACAGCTGGCTCAGTTGCTGGGAGCGCTCGGTGACCGCGCGCGAAGAGCCACGGACCTGCTCGACGGTGGAGGCCAGGGCATCGGCCATCTGGTTGAAGCTCCGGGCGAGTTCGCCGATCTCGTCGTGGCTGCGCGCCTCGACCCGCACGCTGAGTTGACCGCGACCCAGGGCCTGGGCCCGCTCCACCAGCTGGCCCAGCGGCTTCAGCTTGTGGCGCAGCAGGACGACCGAGGCGAGTACCGCCAGCACCAGGGCGATCAGGCTGCCGATGGCCAGGCGCAGGCCCACGGCGTGCACCGGCGCGTCCAGCTCGGCCTTGGGCAGGGTGGCGACCACGGTCCAGCCTTCGCCGGCGACCGGCGCGCTGACGCTGAGGAAGTCCTCGTTGCCGTCCTGCCAGGTGTGTTCGTGCTGCTTGGGATCGTTCTTGAGGGCGGCGAGGAGCTCGTTGGCCTGCTTGGCATTGGCCGGCGGCACCAGCCAGTTGCCCTGCTCGTCGAGCAGGGCCAGGGAGCCGGTCTCGCCGATGCGCAGCTGGGTCAGCTGGGCCATTTGCTGGGCCTGGGCGTCGGTGTAGTCGAAGCCGACGAAGAGCACGGCGATGACCTTGCCGGCGCCGTCGCGGACCGGGGTGTACTGGGTCATGTAGGAGCGCCCGAACAACTGGGCGCGCCCGACGTAGTTCTGGCCCTGCAGCAGACCGGCATAGGCCGGGTGCTTGCGATCGAGCTGGGTACCGATGGCGCGGCTGCCGTCCTGCTTCTTCAGCGAGGTGGTGATACGGGTGAAGTCGTCGCCATCACGCACGAAGATGGTGGCGACGCCACCGGTCAGCCGGGTGAAGTCGTCGACCTGGCTGAAGTCGCTGTTCAGCGCCTGACCGGCGAACAGCAGCGCGGGGGCCGTGGCGCTGCCCAGGGGCAGTCGCTCGCCGGCCAGGCTCAGGCCGCCATCGAAGCGGCGCTCGAACAGGTTGGCCAGGCGCTGGGTGCTGATCTTCAGGGTGCTGAGAAAGGTCTGCTGCTGATCGGAGAGCAGTCGGGCCTCGCTGCCCAGGTGCTTGCGCTGGGTGCCTTCGATGGACACGCTCAGGGCATGGAGGGCGAACAGACAGCTGCCGGCGATCACGACAATCAGTACCAGACTGAGGGCCAAGGCAAGTTGTCGGGCGATACTACGACGCGGGGAAATGACCATAGGGGGCTCCAAAGCGCCTACATCCCTGTAGGGCAGTACGAATTTGAGGGCAAGGGCTATATCAGGCGACCGACCGCTCTAGGGCGGTCTTCTTAGGGGTTAACTGTTATCTTATCGGCAGAGGTACGATGAACTAAAGCCAATGACAGCAGTCTGGCGCCTTATTTATGGCGAATGACCTCCGGAAGGCTCTGGGACGCCACTTCGCGCTGCAAGAAGTCAGCCAGCTGGCGAAAGCGCGCCTGCCCCCGGCGATTGCGCGGCCAGACTAGGTAATAGGCATCGCCGCTGGCCACCGCCTCGGGCCAGGGCAAGGCGATGAGTCCGGCCGCCACGTCTTCGGCCAGCATCACCAGATCGCCGATGGACACCCCGTAGCCCCGCGCGGCAGCGGCCATGCCCAGCTCCAGGGTGTCGAATACCTGGCCACCCGTCAGGGGCACCGCCTGGGTCAGGCCCATGGCCTGCAGCCAGCGGCGCCAGTCGCGGCGGTCGAAGGTGGGATGCAGCAGCTCTTCCCGCTGCAGGCGCGCCGGGTCCCAGATGCCTTCACGCGCGGCGGCCGGCGAGCAGACCGGCACCAGCCACTCCTCGAACAGCGGCACCACCTCCCAGTCCGCGGGGAAGCGGCCATCACCGAGCAGCACCGCGCAATCGAAGGGCTCGTGGACGAAGTCGACCCGGTCGCTGGCCATCCAGACGCTGGTGAGCTGGATGTCCAGTTGCGGACTGAGCTGGCGAAAGCGGGCCAGCCGCGCCAGCAGCCAGCGCAGCGACAGGGTGGTGGGCGCCTTGAGTCTCAGGGTGCCCTCGGCCACGGCGAGATTGCCGCAGGCCCGCGCCAGCGCCTCGAAGCCCTCGCTCAGGCCCGGCAGGAGCAGCTTGCCGGGCTCGGTCAGCGCCAGCTGACGGCCGGCGCGCTCGAACAGGCGGCAGCCAAAGGTCTCTTCCAGCGTCCGCACATGGCGACTGACCGCACTCTGGGTCAGCGACAACTCCTGAGCCGCGCGGGTAAAGGAGCCATGGCGAGCGGCGGCCTCGAAGGCGCGCAGGGCATACAGCGGCGGCAGCCGCGAGGGGACGTCGGGCATGACTCTGACTCATGGATGGCATGGCTATTTTCCGATTGTGGAAGGCGCGAACGCATCCAACAATGAGTTCTTGTCAAAGTCGGCCCTGCTCAGCGAGATCCACCCATGTCTCTGCCGCGTCACGAGTTGCTCGCGCTGTTGCGCCTCGCCTTGCCCCTGATCGGTGCGCAGCTGGCCTATGTGGCCATGGTCTTCACCGACACCCTGATGATGGGCCGCCTGGGCCCGGCCGCCCTGGCCGGTGGCGGCCTGGGGGCGGCGGTCTATTCCTTCGTCTCGGTGATCTGCGTGGGGGTGATCACCGCGGTGGCCAACCTGGCGGCCTTGCGCCGGGGCGCGGGCGATACCGAGGGCGTGGCGGCGGTGACGGCGGCCGGGATCTGGATCGCCGCGGTGCTGGCACTGCTGGCCGGCACCCTGCTGTGGCATATCGAGCCATTGCTGGCCCTGGCCGGCCAGCCGGAAGAGAGTCGCCAGGCGGCCGGGGTATTCCTGCGCTGCCTGGCCTTCGCCCTGCCCGGCCATCTGCTGTTCATGACGCTGCGGGGTTTCACCAGCGCCCTGGAAAGACCCGGACCGGTGTTGACCATCGTGCTGGGGGCGGCGCTGCTCAACGCCCTGTTCAACCTGGCGCTGCTGCACGGCTGGGGCGGCCTGCCGCAACCCGGGCTGCCAGGCATCGGCGCGGTGACCGCGGTGGTGATGAATGGCGCGGCCCTGGGCCTGGCGCTGTATATCGCCCGCCATCCGGCCTATGCCGCCTATCCCCTGCGCCGCTATCTGCGCCGCCCGGATCGTCGTGCCCTCGCCGACACCCTCGGCCAGGGCCTGGCGATCAGCGGTACCTATGCGGTGGAAGCCTGCCTGTTCCTCTCCGCGGCGCTGTGCATGGGCGCCCTCGGCGCCACCGCCCTGGCGGCCCATCAGATCGCCAATCAGCTGGTGTATCTGGTGTTCATGTTGCCAGCCGGCCTCTCCTACGCCACCAGCATCCGTATCGGCCAGCACCAGGGCGCCGGGCGGCCGCGCGAGGCCCTGCTGGTGGGGCGGCTGGCCATCGGTGGTGGTGCCCTGGTGATGCTGGGCATCGCCCTGCTGTTCTGGAGCTTTCCCACCTGGCTGGTGGGGTTGTTTCTGCCGGATGGCCACAGCCCGGTCAGTGAGCTGGCGCGGCAGCTGGTGCTGATCGCGGCGGTGTTCGTCATCTTCGATGGCACCCAGAGCATCGCCCAAGGGGCTCTGCGCGGCATCCGCCAGGCGCGCCTGGGTTTCTACGGCGGCTTGCTCTGCTACTGCCTGATCGGCGCCAGTGGCGCCTGGCTGCTGGGCGTCCGGTTGGGTATCGGCCCCCATGGCGTCTGGTGGGGCCTGGCATTCGGCCTGGCCTGTGCGGCGCTGCTGCTGACCGGCGCCTTCGAGTGGCTGATGCGGCGGCAGTTGGGCGCAGGTGCCGTGCAGGACCTGTCGGAGCCGCTGGCCGCGCCGCGTGGCCTGGCGCAAGACGGCTGAGCGCTGCGGCAGCCCAAGCGTTTTACCAAGTGGTCCACCCTTGGGGCCTGCGCTAGACTAGCCATTTTGGGCCACCCCGGCGTAACGCCCGGTGTCCAGGGCCCCCAGGATAGCCAGAGATGCAACGTTTCATCGTCGCCGACGACCATCCGCTGTTTCGTGAAGGCCTGGTGCGCATCCTGCGCCAGCTGCAGCCGCAGGCGCAGGTGGAGCAGGCCGATAGTCTGCAACAGGTCCTGGAACTGGCACGCCAGGGCGAGCCGCCCAGTGGGCTGCTGCTGGACCTGCTCTATCCTGGCCAGGACCTGAGCTTTTCGCTGCGCGCCCTGCGCCAGGAATTCAGGCGCAGCACCCTGATCGTGGTCTCGATGCTGGAAGACGCCACGGTGATCGAGCATATCCTGGCGGCGGGTGTGGATGGCTTCATCGGCAAGGCGCTGCCGCCAGCGGCCATGGCCGAGGCGATCGCCGACTGCCTCGCCGGGCAACCGGTGGTGCGCTATGCCATGCCGAATCTGGCTCCGGCCAGTCTGGCGCCCGACCACCGGCTGCAGGCGCTGACGCCGCGGCAGCTGGAGGTGCTCGGCCTGATCACCCAGGGCCTGAGCAACAAGGAGATCGCCCGGATCCTGGCCATCTCGCCCTTTACCGTGCGCATCCATGTTTCCGCGCTGCTGCGCACCCTGGGCGTCGGCACCCGCGCGGCGGCGGCCGCCTTTGGCGCCAAGGCCGGGCTCGGCGCCCAGCGCTCGCTCAGCTAGCCGCGACGCGAAAGGCCAGCAGCAGGGCGCGCAATTCCGCCGGTCGCACCGGCTTGGCCAGCACCGGGATCTCGGCGTCGCCCAGCGCCTGCTGGACCTGCGGAATGTCGTGCCCGGTCACCACGATGGCCGGGATGCGCCGGCCCTGCAGCCGATTGAGATAGGCGATGCAGTCGGCGCCCGAGGCGCTGCGATCCAGATCGAAATCGGTGATCACCAGGTCGCAATTCACGGCGCCGGCGGGGATGCTGGTGGCGGTGGTGACCTCGCAACCCCAGCTGCGCAGCAGGGTCGCGGTGGCCAGCAGCACGTTGGCATCGTCCTCGATGAGCAGCACCCGCCAGCCGGCGAGCAGGTGCTGGGGGCCGTTCACCGGCCGTGGCCGCGCTTCCAGCGGCAAGGTGGCCAGCGGCAGGCCCTGGAGCCTGACCGCGGTACCGCGGCCGGGGCGCGAACGGATGGTCAGCTGCAGATCGAGCAGGGTGGCGATGCGCTGCACGATGGACAGCCCCAGGCCGACGCCTTCGATGTCGCGATCGCGCGTCTCCCGTACCCGGTAGAACTCCTCGCACAGGTGCGGCAGGTGCTCGGCGGCGATGCCCGGTCCCTGGTCGTAGACAACCAGGGCGAGCTGGCCCTGGCGCCGGCGCACCGCCAGCAGCAGAGGTTTGCCCGGGGCGTACTTGAGGGCGTTGGACAGCAGATTCTGCAGCGAGGTGAGCAGCAGCGCCGGGTCGCTGTAGACCTGCAGCCCACAGGCGCGCCAGCGGATCTCCACCCCGGCCCAGCGCGCCGCCTCGGCATTCTGCCGCACCAGGTCGCCGAACAGGGTATCCAGGTCCACCACCGTGCGCCGCGGACTGACCTGCTGCTGATCGAGGGTGTAGATGTCCAGCAGCGAGCGGAACAGCTGCTCGACGCCGAGCAGGGAGCGGTCGATGTTGTCGACCAGCCGGCCCTGATCGGCGCTCAGCTGGCCGTCGCGCAGGCAGGCGGTGAACAGGCCGATGGAATGGATCGGCTGGCGCAGGTCATGGCTGGCCTGCGCCAGGAAGCGCGCCTTGGCCAGGTTGGCCGCCTGGGTCTCGCGCAGCGAATCCTGGATGCGGGTCAGCAGGAAATGCACGTAGCCGGGCACCAGCAGCGCGGTCACCAGCATCATCAGGGCCACCGTCGGATAGCGCTGCAGGAAGGGCATCCCGGCAATGATGGCGGCGAGAGCGGTCAGCGACAGTCCGGTGGCCAGCAGCAGGTAGCCACGTCCATAGCGCAGGCCATTGCCCACCGTGACCCAGAGCAGCACGCCGAACAGCGGCAGCAGGGCCTCGCCGCTGGTGATGGAGGAAAAGGTGATGGCGCTGAAGTCCAGGCTCATGGCCAGCAGCCGTCGCCAGGGCTTGACCCCCGGCCGCCGCCGGACCTCGACGAACAGGCCGATGGCCGCCACGGCGAACAGGGCGTAGCAGAGCAGGTTGGCCAGCAGGATGGCGGTGTCGAACAGCCCCCAGGCCCAGGCGCCGATGATGTAGGTAGAGGCCGGCAGGATGAAGGCCAGCCGGACCTTGGCCTGGCCCAGTTCGGGATCGCGGGCGCTGACCCCCAGGGTCTGGGTCGCGGCGCTCATGACGCCAGATAGCCCAGTTGCCAGGCCCGCGGGATCAGGCGAAAGATCACCGCCAGGGTCGCGGCCAGGGCCGCGCTGGCGTACCATGCCGCCAGGCCCAGTCCCGCTTCCAGCGCAGCGCCGAGCACTCCGCCGAGCAGCATGCCCAGCCAGGGCACCAGCTGGATGCGCCAGCCGCGTCGCCGCTCGCCCAGCAGCCAGTGACCCAGACCGCGCCCGAAGCGCGACAGGGCGCCGGTGACGTAGGTGAGGCCGATGGGCAGGCCATAGACCTGCTCCACCACCGCATTGACCATGCCCATGGCGAACACTCCGGTCAGCAGCGCTAGCGGGCCCAGGGGCAGACTGGCCGCCAGCGCCAACAGCAGGGCCAGCAGGCCGAGCAGCAGGCAGGCGCGCTGGCGGGTCAGCCGTTGCAGCAGTACGCCGCCGGCATTGCCCAGCACGAAGGTGCCGATGGCCAGCGCCAGGTGCCCCGCCGCAGCCCAGCGGCCTGCCGCCACCTCTGCTGCTAGACGGGTGGTATTACCGCTCATGAAGGAGACGAAATCGCCGGTGGCGAGAAAGCCGATGGCATCGGTCATGCCGGCCAGCAGCGACAGGCCGGCGACCAGCGCCAGGCCGACCGCGCCGTGGCGCGGCGCGACCGGCAGAGCGGCGGGTGGAAGGGGGGAAGAGGTGTGCATGGCAGCCATCCTGGCTGAGCGAAAAAAGACGGCCATCAGTGTGCGACGTGACGCGCCCCGACGCCATGGGCGACGCTCCGGAAGGCGCCCTGGGCTAGACTGATGGACCCGCCTGGCCGGAGGCCTCGTGACCACGCCCCTGTTCGCCCTGGTACTGCTCGCCGCCCTGCTGCACGCCGGCTGGAACGCCCTGCTCAAGATCGGCCTCGATCGCTTTCTCACCGCCAGCCTGATCCAGATCGGCGCCGGCGTCGCCGCCCTGCTGGCCCTGCCCTTCGTGGCCCTGCCCGCGGCCGCGGCCTGGCCCTGGATCGCCCTCTCCGCCCTGCTGCACATCGGCTACAACGCCTTTCTCGCCCGCGCCTATCGCTATGGCGACCTGGGCCAGGTCTATCCGCTCTCCCGCGGCAGCGCCCCGCTGCTGGTCAGCGGGGTGGCCTTTCTCGCCCTCGGCGAAGTGCTGTCGCCGCCCGCCCTGCTCGGCCTCGGCCTGCTGGTGACCGGTCTCGCCCTGATGGCGCTGCTCGGGGCCCGGCGCGGCACGCCGCCCAGCCTGGCGTTGCTGGCCTGCGCCTTCACCACCGGCAGCTTCATCGCCGCCTACACCCTGGCCGATGCCCTGGGCGCGCGCGCCAGCGGTGATGCGGTGGCCTATGCCCTCTGGCTGTTCGCGGTGAACGGCGTGGTGGCCGCGCTGGTGCTGCGCCTGAGTCGTGGCGGCTCGGCCTTCGCCGGCCTCGGTCCGCACTGGCGCGCCGGGCTGGCTGGCGGGGTCATGTCGATGCTGGCCTACAGCCTGGTGATCATCGCCACCACCCAGGCGCCCATCGGCCTGGTCTCGGCGCTGCGCGAGACCAGCGTGCTGTTCGCCCTGCTGATCGGGGTCTTCTGGCTGCACGAGAGTCTGCCGCTGGGGCGCGTCTGCGCCG
Source organism: Pseudomonas oryzihabitans NBRC 102199 (assembly GCF_000730625.1). GTDB lineage: Bacteria > Pseudomonadota > Gammaproteobacteria > Pseudomonadales > Pseudomonadaceae > Chryseomonas > Chryseomonas oryzihabitans. The sequence continues at coordinate 33,910 of NZ_BBIT01000004.1, forward strand.
GCCTGGCCATCGTCGCCGGGGTGGTGGCGATCAAGCTGGCCTGAGCGGGGCGCCCGGGGAGCGGCTAAGCTGTGCCTTCTTTCGACCTGGAGGGACCCATGGGCAAATCGCTGCGACTCTCGGAAAAGTGGTTCAATCGCGGCCTCTGGCTGCTGGCGCTGGTGTTCGCCGGCTTTCTCATCGGCCTGGGCGGCACCCTGGTCGGCGATCTGCCCCAGGTGGAGCGCCAGCAGGGTCTGGAAGACTTCATGGATCCGGCGGCCACCGCCGCGGCGCGGGCGGACCAGCGCCAGGCGAACCAGGCCCGGCGCGCGGCCCAGGACGCCCTCGACCAGGCCCAGCTGCAGCAGGCCGCCGCCGCGCGTAGCTACACGGCCAATCGCGAGACCTTCGACAACTGGCTGGCGACCCGCCAGACCACCCAGCGCCCCGAGCAGGACGCCGAGCTGATCGCCCGCAGCCGTGCCCTGGACGCGCTCAAGGCCGGCGAGCGCGCCGCCGAGCAGGAGGTCGAACGCCAGGAGCAGGCGCTACTGGATGCCGAGCAGCACGCGGCCGCCGCCGCGCGCAGCCTGGCCGAGCTGAGCGACGCGGCCCAGCAGGCCTGGCTCGACGCCCGCCAGCAGGCCGAACTGCGGGTCTTCCTCTATCGCCTGGCGCTGACGCTCCCCCTGCTGGCGGTCGCCGCCTGGCTATTCGTCCGCCAGCGCAAGAGCACCTGGTGGCCTTTCGTCTGGGGCTTCATCTTCTTCGCGCTGTTCGCCTTCTTTGTCGAACTGGTGCCCTATCTGCCCAGCTATGGCGGCTATGTGCGCTATCTGGTGGGCATCCTGCTGACGGTCCTGGGCGGGCGCTACGCCATCCGCGCCCTGCAGGACTATCGCGCCCGCCTGGCGCTCAAGGAAGCCCAGCCGGACACCGTCCGACGCGAAGAACTGCACTACGACACCGCCCTGGCGCGGCTGGCCAAGGGCGTCTGCCCGGGCTGCGAGCGGCCGGTGGACCTCAAGGACCCGGGGATCGACTTCTGCCCCCATTGCGGCATCGGCCTGCACGACCACTGCGGCGCCTGCCAGACGCGCAAGAGCGCCTTCGCGCATTTCTGCCACGCCTGTGGCACGGCGGCGCGTGGGTCCGAGCGAAGTCCGACGGGCGCGCCCTGATGGCAGGCCTCAGGGCTTGTTCGAACTGGTATTGACGCCCTTTTCGGTGTGCTCGCCGTCGTGCTTGTGCAACTGGCCGGTGGGGTCCTGCAGCTGGATGACCTGGCCCTGCTGCCAGGCATTGGCGCCGGGGGCGACCGCGGGGGTCGGCAGGTCGGCACGGGCGGTCCTGGTCTCGGCGGAAGAGATGCCCAGACGGCGATCACGCTCGGCGAGCAGCTTGGGATCGAGCTGGCCGTCGGCGGTGAAGCCCATCATCAGCTGGGGCACGCCCAGGGGCAGCTCCAGGTCCTGATCGGTATGCCAGGTATGCCAGGTCTTGCCGTAGGTGTGCACCAGCTTGTCCATCAGCCGGTGTTCGGCCACCTGGGGTACGCCGGGCGCGACCAGCTGGCCCGACTTCACCTCGTGCACATGGCTGTGCCAGAGCGCCTTCTCGGCCTCGGGTAGAGTCTTGAACAGCCGTTCGCTAATGATGTACTCGACGCCCATCAGCTTGGCATCGGCGACATTGCCGTCGTAGATCACGCACTGGAACATCTCTTCGCCCAGGACGCTGCAATAGTGATGGGCCTCCATCTGGCTGTGGGGATGGCCGTTGTAGAAGTGGAAGCCGTCCAGGTAGGTGTTGAGGGCGGCGATGGGCGGCTTGCGCTGCAGGACGTCGGCGCCGGCTTCGAGCACCCGGGTATCGGTCTGGGCGGGGGCACCCGGCACCGGGACCGGCGATTGGGTGTCGTTGGCGGCCTGGGCCAGCGGAGCGCAGGCGAGCAGCAGCAAGGCGGGGAATCGGCGGAGGGTCATGGCGCATTCTCGACGGGAGCTTGCCGAGTTCGAAGCCCGGGCGGACGCCTAGGTTCCACCGCTGCGCTAGGCTCGTCATACGAATGTCATGCAACGGCCATAAATTCGTCATCGTCCGCGCCTGGCCTTTCGGTATAAGCGAAACGCCACAGCCACACCTTTGCACCCAGGCTCCTCTCACTGTCGGGACGACTCAATGAACGCACACAGCTCTCCCTCCGGTCATGCCCTGCGCCGCGTGGTCTTCAACAAGAAGGGCGGTGTCGGCAAGTCCAGCATCGCCTGCAACCTGGCGGCCATCAGCGCCCACGAGGGCTATCGCACCCTGCTGGTGGACCTCGATCCCCAGGCCAACTCCAGCCAGTACCTCACCGGCGAGGTGGGCGACGACCTGCCCCACGGCATCGCCGATTTCTTCAAGCAGACCCTGAGCGGCGGCAAGAAGGCCCAGGCCAACATCCACGCCACCGCCTGGCCGAATCTAGATCTGATCGCCGCCTCGGGCGAGCTGACCGAGCTGCAGTTCAAGCTCGAATCCAAGTACAAGATCCAGAAGCTCGCCAAGTACCTCGACAAGCTTGGCGAAGACTATGACCGCATCTACCTGGACACCCCGCCGGCGCTGAATTTCTACAGCATCTCGGCGCTGATCGCCGCCGATCGTTGCCTGATCCCCTTCGACTGCGATGTCTTCGCCCAGCAGGCGCTCTACGACCTGATCGAGGAGCTGGAGGAGATCCGCGAGGACTACAACGAAAAGCTCGCCGTCGAGGGCATCGTCATCAACCAGTACCACGCCCAGGCCAGCACCCCGCGGCAGCTGATCGAGGAACTCCAGGCGCGCGACCTGCCGGTGCTGGCGGCGCCGCTGATGTCTTCGGTGAAGATGCGCGAATCCCACCAGCAGCATCGCCCGCTGATCCACCTGGACCCGGGCCACAAGCTGACCCGGCAGTACCTGGAACTGTTCGCCCTGCTGGAAGGCTGAAGGCGCCCCAGCGCAAGAACGTTCAAGACGGCGGCGACGCGGCGCGGCACCCTGGGCATCCCCTGCCCTCCGGAGCCCTGCCGATGACCGCTTCCCGCCGCCGCGCCTTCCTCCAGGGCGCCTGGCAGATCATGCCGCTGTCGCTGGCCTGCGCGCCCTGGGGCATCCTGGTCGGCGCCCTGGCCATCGAGACCGGACTCAGCGTGCTGGAAGGCCAGGCCTTTTCCCTGCTGGTGTTCGCCGGGGCGGCGCAACTGGTGGCCCTGGGCATGCTCAAGGCCGGCGCGGGCCTCGCCGCCATCCTGCTGACCACCCTGCTGCTGACCTCCCAGCACCTGCTCTATGGCCTGCACCTGAGACGCGTCCTGGCGCCCCAGCCACTGCCCTGGCGGCTGGGCTTCGGCTTCCTGCTCACCGACGAATTCTTCGCCCTGAACCATGCCGAGCAACCAGCCAGCTTCGACCGCTGGCGCGCCCTGGGCATGGGCCTGAGTTTCTATCTGCTGTGGAATCTCTTCACCCTGGCCGGGCTGCTGCTGGGGCGGGTGCTGCCCAACCTGGGTGCCCTGGGCCTGGACTTCTCCATCGCCGCCACCTTCATCGCCCTGGTGGTGCCCCTGGTGCGCGACCTGGCCACCGTGGCCTGCGTGCTCACCGCGCTGCTGGTGTCGGTGTGGCTGCATCACCTGCACTGGCAGGGCGCCCTGGTGCTGGGCGGCCTGGCGGGGATGAGCGTGGGCTTTCTGGTCCGCCGCCTGCGGGAGCGCCTGCCATGATCCTCGCCACCGTGCTCGGCATGGCCGCCCTGGTCTTCTGCAATCGCTATCTCTTTCTCGAACCGCGCCTGCCGCTGCGCCTGGGCCGCAACCTGCGCACCTTCCTGGAATTCGCCGTGCCCGGGATGCTCACCGCCATCTGCGGCCCCATCCTGTTCTCCGGCGAAACGTCGCTTGCCGCTACCCTGGTCGATCCCTACCCGCTGGCGGCCCTGACCGCGGTGGGGCTGATGCTCTGGACGCGACGGGTGCTGACCACGGTGATCCTCAGCATGGGCGTGTTCTACCTGCTACGCTGGCTCCTCTAGCCCGAAGGTGGAACCCATCGGGGCCACGAGAGAGCCATGAACGGACAACAAGAAAACGCCCGCCTCTGGCCGGCCCGCGGCCTGGGCGGCGTCGAGCTGCTGCATGCCCGCTATCGCCGCCAACGCTTTGCGCCCCATGTGCACGAAGGCTATGTGTTCACCGTGATCGAGCGCGGCGCCCAGCGCTTTCGCCACCGCGGCGCCGAGCACCTGGCCGCGGCCGGCAGCATGGTGCTGATCAATCCGGACGAGTTGCACACCGGGGCCACGGCGGTCGAGGAAGGCTGGCAGTACCGCGGCTTCTATCCGACGCTGGTGCAGCTGGGCCCCGTGTTCGCCGAGCTGGGACGCCCGCTGGACGCCACCCCGGCCTTCGCCACCAGCGTGCTGCACGACCCTCAGGTGAGCGCGACCTTCAGCCAGCTGCATCGGCTGGCCGATGGCGGCGCCGAGGCCCTGGAGCAGCAGACCGCCTGGCGCGAGGCGCTGCTCCTGCTGTTCGGCCGCCATGCCCGCCTGGGCGCCCTGGCGGAACCGGGCCGCGAACCCCTGGCGGTGCAGCGCGCCCGTGAATTGCTCGGCCAGCAGTTGCAGCAACCGCCCAGCCTCGAAGAACTGGCCCAGGCGGTAGGGCTGTCGCCCTTTCATTTCCTGCGGGTGTTCCGCCGCGCGACGGGCCTGCCGCCCCACGCCTGGCTCAAGCAGCAGCGCCTGACCCGCGCCCAGGGCCTGCTGCGCGCCGGCTGGGCGCCCCTGGAGGTAGCCCTGCAGCTGGGCTTTGCCGACCAGAGCCATCTCACTCGCCAGTTCAAGCAGGCCTACGGCGTGGCGCCAGGCGCCTATCGCCGCGCCTGGCAGGGCTAGCCAGGGCCCGACGAACGGTCCTGGCCGCAAAAGCGGCCCGCCAGAGCCCGGCAAGCGGCAACGGCGCCTGACTCACCGCAAGCCTCGGAGAAACTTTTTCCGGTCGCCTCGGGCCTAGTCAGGAAGAGCGCCGGCGCTGCCGGCCGCTCTCCCCTGCCCCTTTGGAGTTACCGGTATGACCCTCGAAGAACGCATCCGCCAGCGCGCCTATGAAATCTGGGAACGCGAAGGGCGTCCCCATGGCCAGGATTTCGAGCACTGGTTCCAGGCCAATCGCGAACTGGAAGACCAGCCCGACGACAACCTGACCCAGGTCGGCGGCATCCAGAGCAGCGTCGCCCCGCCGGCACCCAAGCCGCGCAGCCGCTCGCGCAAGAAGACCCCTGAAGACAGCACCAAGGCCTAGCGCCAGTCGTCCAGCAGCCAGACCTCGGGGTGATCGTAATGGGCTTCGCCCCGGTGCAGGGTGATGCCCAGGATCTCGCTGTGAAAGCCTTGAGCCAGCAGCCATTGGTAGGCGCCCCGGCGAGCGGTATTGACGCCGGCCAGCAGTCGCTGCTGACCGTGGTCCCGGGCCAGGCCGTCGCAGGCGGCGATCAGCCGGGCGAAGCGCGCCTCCGCGCCCGCGCCGGGCAGCACCGCCGCGCACTTCACATAGCAGACCCCGGTACCCGCCTCACTGTGGGGCCCGAAGTGGCAGACGGCGAAGCCCTCCGCCCGGCCCTGCGCATCCTGCAGCAGCAGACTCTCGCCGAGCCCCTGCGCGCGCACCGCGGCCATCTCGGCGGAGACATCCAGCCCCGGCGCATTGGCCCGACCCACGTCGGCGCAGGCCGCCAGCAGCCGGTCGGGTTCGGCCGCCAGGGAAAAGCGCAGCGCCGGCGGCGCGGCCTGCGCCTGCACCGGCCGCGCCATCACCGCGGTCAGGGTCTGCGGCCAGAAGCCGAAGCCCTGGTAGAGCCCCAGGTGACGCGGACTGTCGGGAAAGGTGAAGAGTCCGGCATGCACCAGCTGCCAAGCATCGAGCTGCGCGACCGCGGCGCCCATCAGCGCCTTGGCCACCTTGGCGTCCCAGTAGTCCGGATGCACCGCCAGCGGGCCGAGGATGCCGTGGCGCCCCCAGCGGGTGACGCAGATGGCGCCGACCAGCCGCGCGCCGTCGAGGGCCTTGAACCAGGCGGTGTGGGGTGCGGCGAAGCGACTGCGCACATAGTCGCGGTCGTTCCAGAATTCGCCCGGTTCGGCGGCGCCCATCCAGGTGGCGAAGGCCAGGCGCACCACCTCGGTGGTGGCCGGCAGGTCGGCGGCGGTCAGGGGTTCGACACTGAAGGCGGGGGTGGACATGGGGCGACTCCTTGGCTGTAGGCCTTGGACCCGCCCGGCTGGAGCTTTGCGCCCGGGCGGCAATCGCCGGTTACAGCAGCAGCACCGCGGCCCAGCCGAACAGCAGCATCGGCAGGCTGAAGTGCAGGAAGGACGGCACCACGGTGTCCCAGATATGGCTGTGCTGGCCGTCCACGTTGAGGCCGGAGGTGGGGCCCAGGGTGGAATCCGAAGCCGGCGAACCCGAGTCGCCGAGGGCGCCGGCGGTGCCGATCAGGCAGACGATGGCCAGCGGCGAAAAGCCCAGGTGCAGACACAGCGGGCCGAGGATGGCGGCGAGGATGGGCACGCTGGAAAAGGACGAGCCAATGCCCAGGGTCACCAGCATGCCCAGCAGCAGGAGCAGCAGCGCGCCCAGGGCGCGGTTGTCGCCGATCAGGCCGGCGGCGGTGGCGGCCAGGTCCTTGATCTGGCCGGTGGCGGTCAGTACCTCGGCGAAGCCGCCGGCGGTGAGCATGATGAAGCCGATCACCGCCATCATCTTCGCCCCCTCGCTGAACAGGTCGTCCGCCTCGCGCCAGCGCACCACGCCGGTGGCGGTAAAGACCACGAAGCCGACCAGGGCACCGAGGATCATGGAGTCCAGCCAGAGCTGCACGCCAAAGGCGGCGATCACCGCGATCAGCGCCACCAGCAGGGTGCGGCCATTGTAGGGACGGTCGGCCCGCTCGGTGCGCGCCACCAGGTTGAGATTGTACTGTCGCGGCCGGCGATAGCTGACGAAGACCGCGAGCAGCAGGCCGACCACCATGCCCAGGGCCGGCAGCAGCATGGCGCGACTGGGGTCCACGCCGCTGACGTCCACCCCGGCACGGGACACGCTGGCCAGGAGGATGTCGTGCAGATAGAGACTGCCGAAGCCCACCGGCAGGAACATGTAGGGGGCGATCAGGCCAAAGGTCATGACGCAGGACAGCCGCCGGCGATCCAGCTCCAGGCGCGTCAGCACATAGAGCAGCGGCGGCACCAGCAGCGGGATGAAGGCGATGTGGATGGGCAGGATGTTCTGCGAGGCGATGGACACCGCCAGCAGCAGGCCGAGCAGCGCCCAGCGCAGCGAGCGTCCGCCTTGGGCCGCCTGGCGTTCCATAAGCGCCAGGGCGCGATCGGCCAGCATGTGCGCCAGCCCCGACTGGCTGATGGCCACGGCGAAGGCGCCCAGCAGCGCATAGGAGAGCGCCACCTTGGCGCCATTGCCCAGGCCGGCGTTGAAGGCCAGCAGGGTGCCTTCCAGCCCGAGGCCGCCGACCAGACCACCGGCCACGGCGCCGGCGATCATCGCCACCACCACGTGCACCCGCGCCAGACTCAGGACCAGCATCAGTCCTACCGCCACCACCACCGCATTCATCGCCGACTCCGCACCACCAAAGGGGCGCGCACTCTGCCGCAGCCCGGCGCGGGCGTCAAAGGCCGGGGATGGATGGCGGGGCGTGCGGCTTATCCACAATGGCCGCTGCCGCGGGCGGGTGGAAAAGCCCTGGCGGCGCCTGGCGCGAGTCGCTTGCAGCCGGGCGAGCCGACGTGCCGTACGCCTTGGCATGACCCCACCTTAATGCAGGCGCTCTGGAATGAACCTTTCATGGACGGAAGGCGTCTGACGCGGACGCTTTCACGGTCACGCCAAGGACGAACTGCCCATGCAAGACGCCATCGACATGCTGATCACCGCCTTCAGTCCGCACTCCTGCCTGGCGGTCCCCCGTCGCGCCGATCGCACCCTGCTGTTCACCGTCACCGACACCGCCCGGGCGGTCACGGTCACCAAGGCCATTCCCCTGTGCAGCCTGGAATGCACCGCCACCCTGGCCACCGTGATCAAGGACCTGCAGCGTGACCTCGATCGGGCGATCGGCACCCTGAGCCCGGAAAGCCTCGCCGACCTGCGCCAGCGCGGTCCGCGGGTGCAGCGGTTCGAGAGTTGAGCGGGGTGAGTTGGGGGAAGTGAGGGTTGGTTGAGTCTTCCCTCACCCCGGCCCTCTCCCTGAGGGAGAGGGGGTCGTTTGGAGTGAGATGGGGGCTTTGCCTTAGGGTGGATGACGGCGCAGCCTCATCCACCACTGGTCATCCCGCTCAGCGCCGGCTGGTGCGGGTGCTGACGTCGACCCAGACGGCCAGGACCAGGATGCCGCCCTTGACGATCATCTGCCAGTAGCTGTCCACGTCGAGCATGGACATGCCGTTGTCCAGGCTGGCGATCACCAGGGCGCCGAGCAGGGCGCCGTAGACGGTGCCCGAGCCGCCGCGCATCGAGGTACCGCCGATGAAGCAGGCGGCGATGGCGTCCAGTTCGCCCATGGTGCCAGCCGACGGCGAGCCGGCGGCCAGGCGGGCGGTGTTGACCAGACCGGCCAGGGCGCACATCACGCCCATGAGGCCGAAGATGCCGAGCTTGATCGCCTGGACGTTGATGCCCGACAGCCGCGTGGCTTCCAGGTTGCTGCCCACCGCATAGATGCGCCGGCCGAATACCGTCTGGCTGGTGATGTAGCTGAACACCCCGAGCAGCACCAGCAGGATCAGCACCGGCACCGGGATGCCGTCATAGCGGTTGAGGGTCTGGATGAAGGCCGCCAGCACCACGCCGATCACCACCACCCGCAGCACGTCGCGCCACAGCGGCGCGAGGGTCAGGCCGAGGGTCTTGCGCTTGCTGCGCTGGCGCCAGGTGAGCACCACGGCCACGGCGAACAGCAGCACGCCCAGGGCGCTGCCCACAGCCGGCGGCAGATAGCCCTGGCCGAGGTAGACCAGTTCCGGCGACACCGGGGCGACGGTGACGCCGCCGGTAAGACCGAGCAGCACGCCGCGAAAGGCCAGCATGCCGCCAAGACCGACGATAAAGGACGGTATCCCGCGATAGGCACTCAGGTAGCCGTTGATCAGGCCGATCAGCAGGCCACCGGCAGCCACTGCCAGCAGGGTGATCGGCAGGGGCACGTGGTAGGTGACGTCGAGTATCGCCGCCACCCCGCCGAGCAGGCCGAGTTGCGAACCCACCGAGAGGTCGATCTCGCCGGCGATGATCACCAGCACCATGCCGCAGGCGAGGATGCCGGTGATGGACATCTGCCGCAGCAGGTTGGAGAGGTTGCGCGGGGTGACGAAGCCGCCTTCGGTCTGCCAGCTGAAGAACAGCCAGATCAGGGCCACGGCGATCAGCAGGGCGAGCATCTTGTAACGGGTGAACAGCTGTTTCACGGCGTGCATCAGAAGTGCTCCCGGGCTTGGGCGACCGCCCGTTCGGTGGTGCCCAGGGCCGCGGCCAGTACCCGCTCCTGGGTCAGATTCTCATTGGGGAAATCGCCGCGCAGCCGGCCTTCGCCGAGCACCAGCACCCGGTCGGAGACGCCGAGGACCTCGGCCAGCTCCGAGGAAACCATGACGATGGCCACGCCCTCCGCGGCGAGCAGGCCGATCAGTCGGTAGATCTCGAACTTGGCGCCAACGTCGACGCCGCGGGTGGGCTCGTCGAGGATCAACACCTTGGGCCGCGCCAGCAGCATCTTGGAGAGCACCGCCTTCTGCTGGTTGCCGCCGGAGAGGCCGGTGATGGGCAGGAAGGGACTGCTGGTCTTGAGTTGCAGCCGGGCGATCTCGGTGTCGATGCAGGACAGTTCCGCCTCGCTGTCGATGCGACTCAGGTGGGCGAATCGGTCCAGCACCGTGAGGGTGATGTTCGAGCCCACGCCCAGGTCGGGAATGATGCCCTGGCGCTTGCGATCCTCCGGTACCAGGCAGAGGCCGGCGCGAATGGATTTCAGCGGGGTGCGGGTGTCGATGCGCTGGCCATTGAGCCAGACCTCGCCTTCGTAGCGGCCGTCGTAGGCGCCGAAGATGGCCGAGACCAGCTCGGTGCGTCCGGCGCCCACCAGCCCGGCGATGCCGAGGATCTCGCCGGCGCGCACGGCGAAGGAGACGTCGTCGACGCGCTTGCGCTGGGGATTGTCGACGTCCAGGCAGGTGAAGTGACGCGCCTCGAAGATCACCTCGCCGATCTCATGGGGGATCTGCGGGTAGAGGTTGGTCATGGCGCGGCCGACCATCTGGGTGATGATGCGGTCGATGTCCATCTCGGCCATGGGCGTGGTGGCGATGTGCTTGCCGTCGCGGATCACCGTGATGGTGTCGCAGATGGCCGCCACCTCGTCGAGCTTGTGCGAGATGTAGACGCAGGCGACGCCCTGCGCCTTGAGGTCGCGGATGATGTCCAGCAGCACGGCGATCTCGGAGGTGGTGAGCGCCGAGGTCGGTTCGTCGAGGATCAGCAGCCGGGCGTTCTTGTTCAGCGCCTTGGCGATTTCCACCAGTTGCTGCAGGCCGCCGCCGTACTGGGACACCGGCAGGGCCACGTTCATGTCCGGCACCTTGAGCCGGCGCATCAGCTCGGCCGAGCGCTGCAGCATGGTCGGATAGTCCAGCCGCCCGCCGAAGCGGCGCGGTTCGTGGCCCATGAAGATGTTCTCGGCCACGGAAAGATCGGGCACCAGGGTCAGTTCCTGGTGGATGATGACGATGCCGGCCGCCTCGGATTCGGCGATGGACTGGGCTTCCAGGGGTCGCCCGTCCCAGCGGATCTCGCCTTCCCAGGTGCCGTGGGGATAGACCGCCGAGAGGACCTTCATCAGGGTGGACTTGCCGGCGCCGTTCTCGCCGCACAGCCCTACGCATTCGCCCGGACGCACCTTGAGATCGATGCCATCCAGCGCCCGCACCCCGCCAAAGCTCTTGGCGATGCCGTGCATTTCCAGCAGATAGTCGGCCATGGCCGCTCCTTGCCCAGGGGCCGCCCGACGCCAGGCGTCAGACGGCCAGCCGGTGGCCAGTGGTTATTTGCCGTCGATCTGGGCCTGGGTGTAGAAGCCGTCCTTGACCAGCAGGTCGACGTTGGCCTTGGTCAGCTCGGTGGGGGTGAGCAGCAGGGTGTCGACCTTCTTGGTGCCGTTGTCGTAGCTGGAGTTGAAGCCCGGCTTCTCGTTGCGCACCAGTTGCACCGACAGCTTGGCCGCCTCGGAGGCGATCAGCTTGAGCGGCTTGTAGACGGTCATGGTCTGGGTGCCGGCGATCACCCGCTTGATGGCGGCGAGGTCGGCGTCCTGACCGGACACGGCGACCTTGCCGGCCAGCTTCTGCGCGGCCAGGGCCTGGATGGCGCCGCCGGCGGTGGCGTCGTTGGAGGCGACGATGCCGTCGATCTTGTTGTCGTTGGCGGTCAGGGCGTTCTCGACGATGGCCAGGGCCTCCGTCGGGTTCCACTCCTTCACCCACTGCTGGCCGACGATCTTGACGTCGCCCTTGTCGATGGCCGGCTGCAGGACCTTCATCTGGCCCTGGCGGAGGATCTTGGCGTTGTTGTCGGTGGGTGCGCCGCCGAGCAGGAAGAAGTTGCCCTTGGGCTGGGCCTTGAGCACGCCGCCGGCCTGCATCTCGCCGACCTTCTCGTTATCGAAGGAGATGTAGGCGTCGATGTCGGCGTTGAGGATCAGGCGGTCATAGGAGATCACCTTGACCCCGGCCTTCTTGGCCTCGGCCACCACGTTGTTCAGCACCGTGGCGTTGAAGGGCACGATGACGATGGCGTCCACGCCGCGGGAGATCAGGTTCTCGATCTGCGACAGCTGGCGCTGCTCGTTGGCGTCGGCGGATTGCACATAGACCTTGGCGCCGAGTTGCTCGGCGGCGGCGACGAAGTAGTCGCGGTCACGGGCCCAGCGCTCCAGGCGCAGGTCGTCGATGGAGAAACCGATCTTGGGATGCTGGGCGTCGGCCTGGGCGAAACCGGTGGTGCACAGGGCGAGCAGACCGGCGAGCAGGGTCGTCTTGAAAGTCATGGTGGCGTCCTTGGTTATTGTTGTTGTGGAGCGAGAGAACGGATTTGAGTGTAACGATTCAGCGCGCTTGCACAAGCGGGTCAGCCAGGCTTTTCTGCCGACCCGCTCGCGGTCGCTAGCGATACAGGTAACGGTTGACCACGCCTTCGAGCAGCTCCTGGCGACCACTCACCGGCTGGGGCGCCAGGCCCTGGCTGAAGGTGTGCTCGGCCAATTGCTCCAGACTCAGCTGGCCCCCGAGGATGCGCTGACCGAGGGACTGATCCCAGCCGGCATAGCGCTCGGCCTTGAACTTGCCCAGGGGGTCGTCCTGCAACAGCGCCGCGGCGCGTTCCAGCGACAGCGCCAGGGTGTCCATGGCCGCCACGTGGCCGTGGAACAGGTCGACGTCGTCCAGGCTCTGGCGGCGCACCTTGGCGTCGAAGTTGAAGCCGCCGCGGGTGAAGCCGCCGCCCTTGAGGATCTCGTAGATCGCCAGGGTCATTTCCTCGACGCTGTTGGGGAACTGGTCGGTGTCCCAGCCGTTTTGCGGATCGCCGCGGTTGGCGTCGATGCTGCCGAATACGCCGAGGGCCACGGCGCTGGCGATCTCGTGCTGGAAGCTGTGCCCGGCCAGGGTCGCGTGGTTGGCCTCGATGTTGACCTTGATCTCCTTCTCCAGCCCGAATTGCTGCAGGAAGCCGAAGACGGTGGCCACGTCATAGTCGTACTGGTGCTTGGTCGGTTCCTGGGGCTTGGGCTCGATCAGCAGATCGCCCTGGAAGCCGATGCGGTGCTTGTGCTCCACCACCATCTGCATGAAGCGGCCGAGTTGCTCGCGCTCGCGCGCAAGGTCGGTGTTGAGCAGGGTCTCGTAGCCTTCGCGGCCGCCCCACAGCACATAGTTCTCGCCGCCCAGGCGGTGAGTGGCGTTCATCGCCGTGCAGACCTGGGTGGCGGCGCAGGCGAAGACTTCCGGATCGGGATTGCTGGCGGCGCCGGCGGCATAGCGCGGGTGGCTGAAGCAGTTGGCGGTGCCCCACAGGAGCTTGAGGCCGGTGTCGCTCTGGTGGCGCTCCAGCTCGTCCACCAGACGGGCGAAGTTCTCGCGGTACTCGGCGAAGCTGGCGCCTTCCGGGGCGACGTCGGTGTCGTGGAAGCAGTAGTAGTCCACGCCCAGCTTGCTGAAGAATTCGAAGGCGGCGGCGGCCTTGGCGCGGGCCTGCTCCAGGGGCGAACCGGCTGCCTGCCAGGGCCGCTGGAAGGTGCCCTGACCAAAGACATCGCTACCCGGCCAGACGAAGGTATGCCAGTAGCAGACGGCCATGCGCAGGTGCTCGCGCATGGGCTTGCCCATGACCAGGCGGTCGGCTTCGTAGTGGCGGAAGGCAAGCGGGGAATCGCTGTCGGGGCCGGCGTAGCGGACCTTTTCGACATTGGGGAAATAAGCCATGGCGTTGTCCTTGTTCTTATCTGTCGCACCCGATACGGCGTACCGGTTTGCGTCGATGGTAGCGCCGCTGCCCGGGCTGCCTATTGTGAAAATCACCAGAGCCAGGTGCGATTTTGCCGCTTGAGGCGCGCACGCGCCGGTCGTAGTCTGGAGCCCCGCCCGCGCCTCCTGCCGGAAACGCCGCCATGCCCAGCCAGCCGCCCGTCCACCGCGTCGCCCTGCTGTTCAACGGCAGCAAGATCTACGACAGAGGCATCCTCGCCGGCATCGGCAACTATCTGAGCGGTACCCGGGCGCGCTGGGATCTGTTCCTCGAAGAAGACTTCCTCTGCCGGCTCAAGGGCATCGAGCGCTGGCAGGGCGACGGCATCATCGCCGACTTCGACGACCCGGCGGTGAGCGCCGCCCTGGCTCACAGCGCGCTGCCGGTAGTGGCCGTCGGCGGCTCCTACGCGGCCCCTGACGACTACCCGCCCGGCATCCCCTACGTGGCCACCGACAACGCCGCCCTGGTACGCCTGGCCTACGACCACCTGATCGAATCCGGGCTGACCCGCTTCGCCTGCTTCAGCCTGCCCGCCGCCGACACCAATCGCTGGGCCGGCGAGCGCGAGGCGGCCTTTGCCGCCCTGCTCCGCCGCGACGGCCTGCCGGTGGAGATCTATCGCGGCCTGGAGACCAGCGCACCGCTGTGGGACACGGCGGTGGAACAGCTGATCGCCTGGCTGGAGGCCCTGCCCAAGCCGGTGGGCATCCTCGCCGTCACCGACGCCCGGGCGCGGCAACTCCTGCAGGCCTGCCTCACCGCCGGCATCCCGGTGCCGGAACAGGTGGCGCTGGTGGGCATCGACAACGATCCCCTGGCGCGCACCCTGACCCGGGTGCCCCTGACCTCGGTGATCCAGGGTACCGAGGCCATCGGCCGCGAGGCGGCGCGCCTGCTGCACCAGCGGCTGCACGGCGTCGAACTGGGGGCGCCACGGGTGCTGATTCCGCCGGAGGGGATCAACGTCCAGGCTTCCAGTCGTCACCAGCCGGTGCGCCATCCCCAGGTGATGCGCGCCCTGCACTTCATCCGCCAGTACGCCTGCCAGGGCATCAAGACCGAGCAGGTGGCCAGCTATGTCGGCATCTCCCGCTCGGCGCTAGAGACGTCCTTTCGCCGCGAGCTGGGGCGCAGCGTCCACGACGAGATCCTCGGCTTCAAGCTGGCCGCCGCGGCCGTGGCACTGCAGGAAGAGGCGCCGAGCCTGGCCGAGGTCGCCCGGCGCTGCGGCTTCACCTCGGCGCAGTATCTGCACGCGGTGTTTCGCCGGGAGTTCGGCTGCACCCCGCGGCAGTACCAGTCGAATCCCAGACCCCTGGCGAACGCCCATGAAAAAGCCCGTCCGGAGACGGGCTTTCAGGTCGCTACCGCGGCTTATTTGCCGACGGTCTGACCCAGGAACCAGGCACGCTCTTCGGCCTGGTCGATCCACTCTTCCAACAGGCTGGTGGTGGAGACGTCGTTGGCGTCGTCGGTCAGGGTGTGGGTGGTGCGCATGTAGGCCGCCAGCGACTGGTTGTCGTCATGCAGCTCGGTCAGCATCTGATCCGCCGACAGATCGGTGGCATCGCTGCTGGCCAGGCGCTTGAGTTGCACCATCTGCTCCAGGGAGCGCACGGTCGGCTGGCCGATCTTGCGCGCACGCTCGGCGATCAGGTCGGTGATGCCATACAGCTGGGTGGCTTGCTCTTCCAGCAGCAAGTGGTAGTCGCGGAAGTGCGAGCCCTTCATGTGCCAGTGGTAGTTCTTGGTCTTGATGTACAGCGCGAAGACATCGGAGAGCAGCACGGCCAGGGCTTCGCCGACGGCCTGCTGGTTCTGCAGGGTGGCGTCTTCGCCCTGATGGGCCTTCTGCTTGACGCTGGAAACGGTCTTGAGTTCTTGCTTGGCATTGGCAACGGCCATGAGAGATCTCCTGTCAGGACGTGAAGAGGAAAAGGGGTTCGCTTGCATTGGCGCGAACATCAACGTCTGCAGAAATCGACCGCACCGGACGAAAAATCGTTCATCGAATTTGCATATCGCCACCATGGGCATGACGAATGGTTGCCTATGTTGCGACTGCGTTTCATTGCCCGTCCCAGAGGCCCTCTTTCGCCACGGCCGCTGCGCTTGTAGCTAGATGTGTAGGTAAAACCGTTTGTCAGCTTTGCCAGCAAACCGACGCCGCGTAAGAACCCCTGCTCGTTCCGCCCGGTCACCTAAAAGGCAAGGCACACGAACGGTCGCCGAGAGCTCTCTGCCGGCCACGACAAGGTTCTGCACACAGGTAACAGCGTATGACGACGCCCCTCAATCCCGCCCAGGGACAACCCTCGCAGACCAAGGACGGTTCTACGGCAGAGGCCCATCTGCATGACCTGAAAGAGGTCGCCAAGGACACGGTGCAAGACGCCAAGCAGGAAGGTGCCGCGCACTTCGAGCACTACCGCGACACCGCGGCCGACCAGCTGGGTGCCATTGCCCAGAGCGCCCAGGCGGCGGCCGACGAACTGGAAGACAAGGACACCCTGGGCCTGGCGCACTATGTCAGCGACATGGCCCGGAGCCTGACCGGTCTGGCCGAGGATTTGCGCGGCAAGAACGCCGAGCAGCTGCTGCACCAGGCCGGCACCCTGGCCCGCGACAACCCGGCGCTGTTCCTGACCGGCAGCATCGCCATCGGCTTCGGCCTGTCGCGCTTTCTCAAGGCCTCCAGCCAGCCGGATACCGGCAGCAGCTCGCGCGTCGGCGGCGCGGACGCGGTGCCCTCGCTGACCACCCCCTCGGTCGCGGCGGAAAACGAACTGGTGGAGCCGGCGGCGGGTGCCGACGTCATCCACACCAACAACATTCCCAAGGGTCCCGACCTCCACACCCCGACCACCACCCGTGGTGGCGATCCCATCGGTGGCGCGGCGATCAACCCGGCCCGCAGCGACAGCAACCTGAACACCGGCACCTCATCCAGCCAGCTGGATCGACCCACCCTGAGCGGAGGCAAGCAACCATGATCAACGACAACCCCACTCCGCGCCCCACCGAGGGCGACACCTCGGTCGTCGGCCTGGTCAAGCAGCTGGTCCAGGAAGTGCCGGCGCTGTTCACCAAGGAACTGGCGCTGGCCAAGGCCGAACTGGGCGAATCCCTGCGCACCACCAAGGCCGGCGTAGCCGGCGTCGCCGCAGGCGCCATCGTACTGCTGGCCGGCTTCATCGTGCTGCTGATGGGCGTCGTCTATTTCCTCTCCCAGTACCTCACGCCCTGGGCCGCCGCCCTGCTGGTGGGTGCCGTGGTCATGGTGATCGGTTTCATCATGGTGCAGTCGGGCAAGAAGCAGTTCGAGCCGTCCCACTTCACCCCTGATCGCACCGTCAACAGCCTGCAGAAGGACAAGGACGCCGTACGGAGGGCCGCACAATGAGCATCACCGATCAGATCGATCAGGAATCCCGCAAGAATCCCGACGAGCTCGAGCGCGAGATCGACCAGAAGCGCGAGCGTATCGAAGACCTGGTGGGCGCCCTGGAAAGCCGCCTGTCGCCCGGCCAGCTGTTCGATCAGGCACTGTCCTACACCAAGGGCCACAGCGGCGAATTCGCCCACAACCTGGGCAATACCCTCAAGGCCAATCCGGTGCCGGCGGTGCTGACTTCGGTGGGCCTGCTGTGGCTGGCGCTGGGACAGAATCGCACGCCGGCTCCGGCCACCACGGGCACTCCGCTCAAGGACAAGCTGTCCGGTGCGCTGGACTCGGTCGCCAACAGCGCCGACCATACCCGCGACTCCCTGAACCGTGGCAGTCACGATGTGCGCGACAAGGTGACCGGCCTGGGCGAGAGCGTTTCGGCCAAGGCCTCCCAGACCGGGGAGCGGCTGAGCGATACTGCGGTGCAGGCCAAGGACACCCTGACGGACCAGGCGCAACAGCTCAAGGGCACCTTCGATACCCTGCTGCGTGAACAGCCGCTGGTGGTGGGTGCGCTGGGCATCGCCCTCGGCGCCCTGCTGGGCGCTGCCCTGCCACGCACCGAGACCGAGGACCGCGCCCTGGGCAGGCACAGTGACAAGCTGACTGCCAAGGCCAAGCAGGCCGCCAGCAGTGGCTACGAGCAGGTCAAGGCGGCAGGCCAGGACATGGCGAAAGAGGCGCGCCAGGCCAGCCAGGACCACCGCAGCCAGCCGGCGGACGCGGGCACTCCTGCGCCGAAAAATCTGGGCAACGATCCCGACGCCGGGGTCGAGTCCATGGCGGGCTCGCCGAGGGCAGGTACCGGCAGCAC
The DNA here is from genome assembly GCF_000730625.1 of Pseudomonas oryzihabitans NBRC 102199. Classification (GTDB taxonomy): domain Bacteria; phylum Pseudomonadota; class Gammaproteobacteria; order Pseudomonadales; family Pseudomonadaceae; genus Chryseomonas; species Chryseomonas oryzihabitans. The sequence goes on from NZ_BBIT01000004.1 coordinate 51,767, forward strand.
CCTCGGCGCCACCCAGGCGACCGCGGGCATGAATGTCGGCCGTACCGCGGCCAACGGCAATACCCCGGGCGCGGTCGGCGACGAGAGCGGCATGGCCACCCCGCCACGCAGCTTCTGACCGGCAGGATGGCCGGGGTCAGCCGCTGACCTCGGCCTGAAAAACGAAGGCGCCCGGGTCTGCACCCGGGCGCCTTCGTTTTCCGTGCCCCTATCAGTAACCCGGATCCGGATTCTCCTTGGGCTGCTCGGGTCGCTTGCTGTCCTGTGGGCGCTGTTCTTCACCGCCCTGGTTGAGTTCCTTATGGGTCTCGCCGACCTTGCCGGCGTTTTCCGGCTTGTGATCGAGATCGTCGCGCTTGGCCATGATCCTCACCTCTTGTGGCTGAGTAGCTTAGGCAACGCGGCGGGGCCAGGGTGCCCCGGCCGCACCGATCAACGCAGGGGCGGCGCCATGAACTCCGGCCCCACCGGATCCTTGACGTGTTCGGCGAGGATGGCGTCGATGGCCGCCAGGTCCTCGGCGGACAGCCGCCAGCCGAAGGCCTCGTCCAGGCCCTGCAACTGCTCGGGCTTGCGCGCGCCCCAGAGGGCGATGGTCGGCCCCTGGTCGAGGATCCAGCGCACCGCCAGGGCCAGCACCGACTTGCCATGGCGCTCGCGGGCAAAGGCGCTCAGGGCCTCCACCGCGGCCAGGTACTGGGCGAAGCGCGGCGCCTGGAACTTGGGATCGCCCTGGCGCAGGTCATCGCCGTCGAATTGCGTCTGCGCATTCATACGCCCGGAGAGCAGGCCGCGGCAGAGCGCGCCATAGGCGAGCACCACCAGACCGTGACGCTGGGCATAGGGCAGCACATCGGCCTCGATGGCGCGCTCGAAGAGGTTGTAGGGCGGCTGCACGGTGGACAGATTGGCGAACTGGCGGAAGGCCTCCAGTTGCTCGGGCGAATAGTTGCTCACGCCGATGGCGAGGATCTTGCCCTCCTGCCGCAGGCGCTCCAACTCACCCGCGGTTTCTTCGTGGGCCACCTGGGGATCGGGCCAGTGCACCTGATAGAGATCGATGCGATCGGTGCGCAGGCGCCGCAGGGAATCCTCCACCTCCTGGCGAATGCGGGCCGCGCTGGCGTTGCGGCGCACCTCTTCGTTGGGCCACTCCAGGGCTACCTTGGTGGCGATCACCGCCTGGTCGCGGATGCCTTCCAGGGCCTTGCCGACGATCTCCTCGGACCGACCGAAGCCGTACACCGGCGCGGTATCGATCAGGTTGATGCCGCCATGCACGGCGCCGCGGATGGTCTCGATGGAACGGGCTTCGTCGGTACCGCCCCACATCCAGCCACCGATGGCCCAGGTACCGAGGCCGATGCGGGAAACGGGGGTATCGATGCCCGGGATACGCAGGGTTTCACTCATAGGATCTCCAGGCGAAGACGCCAGTCGGAAGGGTTAGCCTTGTGAGGCTAATTCAAAAGGCGTTGAATAGGGCTCAACGAACGCTTGACCTTTAGAGCCTGTTCAAAGGCTCGCGAGCTAGAGACAAACAAGGCGAAAATGCCTGAGGAAGCGGAGTTTACGAATGGTAAATGAGCATTCCGACGGGGCTGGCCTTCCAGGGCATTTTCAACGCCGTTTGGCCGACGCGCAGCAGACTTTGGACAGGCTCTTATCGCGAGAGGACTGTACATGCCGACCCTCAACCGCGGCGAACTGGCCGATCTCAACGTCTTCGTCGCCCTGGTCCGGCGGCGCAGCTTTCGCCAGGCCGCCATCGAGCTGGGCGTCACCACCTCGGCGCTGAGCCACGCCCTGCGCCAACTGGAGACGCGCCTGGGGGTCAAGCTGCTCAATCGCACCAGTCGCTCGGTGGTACCGACCCTGGCCGGCGCGGCGCTGGCGGAAAAACTCGAACAGGGCTTTGCCTTGATTGGCGAAGCGCTGGGCGAACTGGACCAGCACCGCGACGCCCCGGTCGGCCGCCTGCGCCTGAGCGTGCCGCGGGATGCGGCGCGGCTGCTGGTGACCCCGACGTTGCCCCGGCTGCTGGCGGCCTATCCGCAGTTGCAGCTGGACATCAGCGTCGAGGATCGCCCGGTGGACATCGTCGCCGATGGCCTCGATGCCGGCATCCGCTATGGCGATACCGTGCCCCAGGACATGGTCGCCCTGCCGCTCACCGACGAATTGCGCTGGATCGTGGTGGGCGCCCCCGCCTATCTGGAGCGCCATGGCCGGCCGCAGCAGCCGGAGGAGCTTGCCGACCACCAGTGCGTGCGCCTGCGGCTGGGCAGCGGCGCCCTCTATCGCTGGGAGCTGGGCAGCGGCGCCAGCACCCGGACGATCGACGTGCCGGGTCCGCTCACGGTCAACGAGACCGAGACCTCGATCCAGGCCGCCCTCGACGGCCTGGCCCTGGCCTATTGCCTGGAATGGCGGGTGGCCGACGAACTGCGCGACGGTCGCCTGGAGCAGGTGCTGCCGGACTGGGCCTCGCCCGGCGCGCCGCTGTGCATCTACTACCCGAGTCGGCGCCAGCCACCACCCGGCCTGCGCCAGCTGATCGAGGCCCTGCGCCAGACCTGGACCGGACGCCACCCCTGAGGGCGCGAACCAACCGCCGCGCCCGGGGGTCCCCTGACCACGCCATGATCGCCTGACCGAGGAGGCCCTCTTGCCCGCAGCCAACGCCGCCGCATCCGACCTGCCGCTGCCCGTGGAGCGCGAACTCAGCCCCCGGGCGCTGCTCACCGGGGCGCTGCTGGGCATCCTGCTGACCCCGGCCAATGTCTATGCCGGCCTCAAGATCGGCTGGTCGTTCAACATGTCGATCATCGCCCTGCTGGTGAGCTACGGTCTCTGGCACCGCCTGGGGCGCCGCCTGCAGCAACCGGGCTGGACGCTGCACGAGAGCAACATCAATCAGACCGTGGCCTCGGCGGCGGCCAGCATCGTCTCCGGCGGCCTGGTCGCGCCCATCCCGGCCTACACCCTGCTGACCGGCCAGGAATTGCCGACTCTGCCGCTGATGGGCTGGGTGTTCGCGGTGAGCTTTCTCGGCATCTGGGTGGCCTGGTACCTCCGGCCCCTGCTGCTGGCCGATGCCAGCCTGAAATTCCCCGAGGGCCTGGCCACCCTGGAAGCCCTGCGCCAGGTCTATGCCAGTGGCGCCGAAGCCCTGGCCCGCCTGCGGGTGCTGCTGGGCGCCCTGACGCTGTCGGCGGCGGTCAAGCTAGTGGACACCTTCGCCTGGACGCTGCCGCGAGTCGCGCCCTCGCCAGCCCTGGAACGCCTGACCTTCAGCTTCGATCCCTCGCTGCTGCTGCTCGGCTTTGGCGGCATCATCGGCCTGAGGGTCGGGTTGTCACTGCTGCTCGGCACCCTGCTGGCCTGGGGCGGTGTCGCGCCCTGGCTGCTGGCCAGTGGTGTCGCCGCGCTGCCGGCGGAGGCCAGCGGTCCGCAATACGCCTTCCTGGTGCAATGGCTGCTCTGGCCTGGGGTGAGTCTGATGGTCAGCGCCACCCTGGCTGCGCTCGCCGTGCGGCTGATCACCCTGCCCCGCGCCGAACGCCGTCGCCAGGGCTGGCAGCGGCCGCGCGCCTGGCCGCTGGCGCTGCTGCTGGCGGCGGCTCTGCTGGTGGTGGTGCTGCAGGTGCGGCTGTTCGGCATAGATCCCTGGCTGGCCCTGCTGGCCCTGCCCCTGGCGCTGTTTCTCGCCGCCATGGCCGCGCGGGTGGTCGGCGCCACCGGCATTCCCCCCATCGGCGCCATCGGCCAGCTGTCGCAGCTGACCTTTGGCCTGGCCGCCCCCGGGCAGGTCAACATCAACCTCATGGGCGCCAACACCGCCGGTGGCGCGGCGGGCCAGAGCACCGACCTGATGAACGACTTCAAGGTCGGCCAGGCCATTGGCGCCACCCCCGCCAAGCAGGTGGTCGCCCAGTGCCTGGGCATCGCCCTCGGTGCGGTAACCGGGGTGCTTACCTATCGGCTACTGATTCCCGATCCCCAGGCACTGCTGCTCAGCGCCGCCTGGCCGGCGCCGGCGGTGGCCCAGTGGAAGGCGGTGGCGGAAACCCTGACCCAGGGCCTGGGCGCCCTCGATGGCGCCATGCGCCTGGGCATCGTCCTGGGCGCCCTGGCCGGCTTGCTGCTGGGCCTGGCCGAAGCCTTGCTGCCGACCCGCCGCGCGCACTGGCTGCCCAGCTCGGCGGCCCTGGGCCTGGCCTTCATCCTGCCGGCCTCGGTGTCGCTGATGATGACCCTGGGCGCCCTGCTCACCGCCCTGGTGCGCTGGCGGGCACCGGGCCTGGCCGAGCGCTTCGCCCTGGCCGCCGCGGCCGGCCTCATCGCCGGGGAAAGTCTAGCCGGGGTGGGGGCGGCTTTCTGGCAAATGCTCTCGACGTGAGCTGCGACAACGTGTCAACTGGACAATAATTTCCAGACGTAATGTCGCGAAGCTTTCAATAACCTTTCAAACCCATGAAATTCGGGGGTTCTGGTCCGATTCAGCTTGCCAGCGCGCTTTTGCAACACATAAGGTTACAAATAGCGCGACCCACCCGCGAGAGGTCTGGGCGCCCTGCGCGAGCTGTCTCCATAACAAACCCAATCCGAGCTAGCAGTCATGGCCACCACCTCGAAAGCCAAATCCATCTTCCGCGTCGTCAGCGGAAACTTCCTCGAAATGTACGACTTCATGGTCTATGGCTTCTATGCCACGGCCATCGCCAAGACGTTCTTTCCCGGCGATAACGAACTCGCCTCCCTGATGCTGTCGCTGGCCACCTTCGGCGCCGGCTTCCTGATGCGCCCCCTGGGGGCGATCTTTCTCGGCGCCTACATCGACAAGCACGGCCGTCGCCACGGCCTGATCGTCACCCTGGCGCTGATGGCCCTGGGCACCCTGCTGATCGCCGTGGTGCCAGGCTATGCCACCCTGGGCGTCGCCGCACCGCTGCTGGTGCTGCTCGGCCGCCTGCTGCAGGGCTTCTCCGCCGGTGTCGAACTGGGCGGCGTGTCCGTCTACCTGTCGGAGATCGCCACCCCCGGCCGCAAGGGCTTCTTCGTTTCCTGGCAGTCCGCCAGCCAGCAGGTCGCGGTGGTCTTCGCCGGCGTGCTGGGCGCGCTGCTCAACCACTGGCTGTCGCCCGCCGAAATGGGTGAATGGGGCTGGCGCATCCCCTTCCTGATCGGCTGCCTGATCGTGCCCTTCCTGTTCATCATCCGTCGTTCCCTGGAAGAGAGCCCGGAATTCGAGGCGCGCAAGCATCGCCCGACCTTCGGCGAAACCATGACCTCCATCCGCCAGAACTTCGGCGTGGTGCTGGCGGGCGTAGCCATGGTCTCCATGACCACCGCCTCCTTCTACCTGATCACCGCCTACACCCCGACCTTCGGCAAGCACGAGCTGAACCTGACCGCGCTGGACAGCCTGATCGTCACCGCCTGCGTGGGTGTTTCCAACTTCATCTGGCTGCCGGTAATGGGCGCCCTGAGCGATCGCATCGGCCGCCGTCCGTTGCTGATCTTCGCCACCGTACTGGCCATCCTCACCGCCTACCCGGCGATGATCTGGCTGACCCACGCCCCGGGCTTCTCGCGCCTGCTGATGGTCGAGCTGTGGCTGTCCTTCCTCTATGGCACCTATAACGGTGGCATGGTGGTAGCCCTGACCGAGGTGATGCCGGCCCATGTGCGCACCACCGGCTTCTCCCTGGCCTACAGCCTGGCCACCGCGACCTTTGGCGGCTTCACCCCGATGGTCTGCACCTGGCTGATCCAGGAGACCGGCAACAAGGCCGCCCCGGGCATGTGGCTGACCGTAGCGGCCGTCCTCGGCCTGGTCGCGACCCTAACCCTGTTCAAGGGCAACACCGAGCCGCGCTTCAAGACCGTCACGGCCTGACAGCCCTGTCGCAGAGCGGCAGGTCCTGCCGCTCTCGCGTCCACCCAGGTCGCTCCGCGCATCGAACTGTCATGACCTTTTGTTATGGTCTAGACCAGATGACCGCATACCGCGGTCGCCGTGCCGGAGTCCGCCGATGTCCACCCTTCCCCGCCTTCTCGCCGGCCTGGCCGGCGGTCTGCTCAGCCTCACCGCTGCCGCCACCGAGCTGACCCACTGGCCGGCCGATGCCGCCCGCCAGCTCGACGCCCTGATCGCCGCCAATGCCAACCAGGGCAACTACGCGGTGTTCGACATGGACAACACCAGCTATCGCTACGACCTGGAAGAGGCCCTGCTGCCCTTCCTGGAGATGAAGGGCGTGCTGACCCGCGACACTCTGGATCCTTCGCTCAAGCTGATTCCCTTCAAGGATGTCGGTGGCCACAAGGAAAGTCTCAACAGCTACTACTACCGGCTGTGCGAGGTCGACGACCTGGTCTGCTACCCCTGGGTCGCCCAGGTGTTTTCCGGCTTCACCCTGCAGCAACTCAAGGGCTACGTCGACGAGCTGATGGCCTACGGCAAGCCGATCCCCGCCACCTACTACGGCAAGGACGACAAGGTGGAGACGGTGGAGATCAATCCGCCCAAGCCCTTCACCGGCCAGCAGGAGCTCTATCACAAGCTGATGGAGAACGGCATCGAGGTCTATGTGATCAGTGCCGCCCATGAGGAGCTGGTGCGCATGGTGGCGTCCGATCCGCGCTACGGCTATGGAGTGAAGCCGGAAAACGTCATTGGCGTCACTACCCTGCTCAAGGACCCGGCCACCGGCGCCCTGACCACCGCCCGCAAGCAGATCGCCGAAGGCAAGTACGATCCCCAGGCCAACCTGAAGCTGCAGGTCACGCCCTACCTCTGGACCCCGGCCACCTGGTTCGCCGGCAAGTACGCGGCCATCCTCACCTACATAGATCCCTGGAAGAAACCCATCCTGGTCGGCGGCGACACCCCGGTCAGCGACGGCCCCATGCTGTTCCAGGGCGTGGACGCCGCCAAGAACGGCATCCACCTGTGGATCGACCGCAAGTCCAAGTACCGCACCCAGATCGAGGCGATGATGAAGAGCAACGCCGAGGGTCAGGCCAAGGCCGGGGTGGCGGTGAACGCGGACAAGCACTGGGTGATCGTCAAACCCGAAGACATCCAGTAGGCCGCCGGCGATCGGGCGGGCTAGACTGGGGATTCCCTCAGCCCGCCCTGGAGCCCGCCATGGAACACCTGGTCCTGACCGTCATCGCCCCCGATCGCCCCGGTCTGGTGGAAGCCCTGGCCGACTGCGTGGCCGCCCAGGGCGGCAACTGGCTGGAAAGCCGCATGGCCCACCTGGCCGGCCAGTTCGCCGGCATCCTTTCGGTGGAAGTGGAACCGGAATTGCGCAACGGCCTGGTGGAGACGCTGCAGCAGCTGGCCATTCCCGGCCTGCGCATCCTGGTCGGCGAACCTGGCCAGCCGGCGCCGGTGGGTGCGCCTCTGGTGCAGCTGGACCTCCTGGGCAACGACCGGGCCGGCATCGTCCGCGACATCACCCGGGCGCTGCATCAGGTCGGCGTAAACGTCGAACGCCTGTCCACCGAGACCCGCCCGGCGCCCATGAGCAGCGAGGTGCTGTTCCACGCCACCGCCCTGCTGGCGCTCCCGGCCGATCTCGCACTCGAGGCGCTGCAGGCCCACCTGGAAACCCTCACCGACGACCTGATGGTGGAGCTCAAGCTCTATCGGCACGGGCACGATTAGGCCCTAGCTCCGCCCCTTTTCCAGCCGTCGCCGGATGCCCTCGGGGACATCGTCCGGCAGCGGCATCCGCCCGTCCGCCGGCAGGGCTTCCAGGCCGGCTTCGTCCAGCAGCACCAGCACCTCCTCCTTGAGGCGACTCAGGGCGAAGGCCTGCCAGGCCTCGCGTACCGAGGGGAAGAGCTCCAGTTCGTAGTCGAAGGTGCGGATCGGTCGCCGACTCTCCAGGGCCGCGCGCAGCAAGGGCTGAGCGTGGGGATGGCGCAACTGGTGCAGAAAGGCTTCGCGCAGTTCCAGGCGATCGTCCTGGGTCAGGCGCGGCAGCGGCAGATAGCGTTCGGGATCTTCCAGCTCCTCGCGTTCTTCCAGACTGAGATCGTCCGGATCGAGCAGGCGCAGGGCGCCGCTGGCAAGGTCGAGGAAGTGGGTGCCTCGCTCCCGGCTGTCCAGAGCGGCAGCCAGCAGATCGAGGTCGAGGGTGAGGGGGCGCATGGCAGGACTCCGGCACAGGCGAACAGGAGCGGAGTTCTATCTCCGCTCCTGTTGCGACCTGGCACCGGAAGCTGCGTTCAGCCTTTCCGCTGATAGGGGAAGAAGCGCCGCTCGCGCAGGTCGTGCTCGATCTGCTCCAGGCTCTTGCCCTTGGTCTCCGGCACCAGACGCCAGATGAACAGCAGCGCCACCAGGGAAATCCCAGCATACAGCCAGAAGGTATGGGCGGCGCCCAGCTTGGTCACCAGGCTCAGGGTGGTGAGGGTCACCAGCAGGTCGAAGCCCCAGTGGCTGAAGGCGCCGACGCTGGCGCCCTTGCCGCGCACGAACAGCGGATAGACCTCGGCGTTGATCAGCCAGATGCAGACGCCGAAGCCGCCGCAGTTGAGCATCAGGTAGGCGGCCAGGCAGGCCACCACCGTCCAGCGCTCCACGTCCGTCTGGGGACCGGCGCCCTGGAACAGGTAGCCCATGATCGCCAGGGCGATGATGGAGCCGGGAATCAGCGTCAGCAGGTAGCGGCGACGACCGATGCGATCCACCAGGAAGCTGCCGACCACGGTCATGATCACCACCAGGATGGTGCTGCAGCCGGTGGCCAGCACGGCGGTCTGGTCGGAGAAGCCGGCCTGGGTGAGAATGGTGGGTGCGTAGTAGATCAGGGCATTGTTGCCGGTGATCTGCGAGAACATGGCGATGCCGGCGCCCACCAGCAGGGCCGGACGGACCCAGGGCGAGAAGAGGTCACTCCAGTTGCCTTCCGGGGCGTTGCTCACGGTCTTGATCTCGGCCAGTTCGGCCTGGGCGGCAGCGGCGCCGCCACGAACCCGTTCTAGTACCGCCAGGGCGTCGCCCTCGCGACCCTTGACCAGCAGCCAGCGCGGACTCTCCGGCAGTACCGCCATGCCCGCCAGCAGGATCAGCGCCGGCACCAGGCCGAGGCCGAACATCCAGCGCCAGTGTTCGTCCAGGGCGAAGCCGGTGAAATAGGCCACGGTGATGCCGAACACCACCATGAACTGGAACAGCACCACCAGCTTGCCGCGGTGCTCCGGCGGCGCCACCTCGGCGATGTACACCGGAATGATCTGGGTGGAGCTGCCGGCCGACAGACCGAGCAGGAAGCGCGACAGGATCAGCAAGGTGACGTTGGGCGACAGCGCCGAGAGCACCGAGCCCAGGGCGAACACCAGGGCCACGCCGATGATGGTCTTGCGGCGGCCGAGGCGGTCGGAGATCGGGCCGGTGCCGAGGCAACCGAACAGGGCGCCAAAGATGATGGCGCCGGTCACCAGTTGCTTGACGGTGTCGTCCATGGCGAATTCGCGGCCGAGGCCGAGCAGGGCGACGCCGATGATGCCGGTGTCGTAGCCGAACAGCAGACCGCCCAGGGCGGCGATCACGGCGATGAGCACGACCAGCCCCTTGCGCGGGGTGGCCGCCACGGGTGCGGCGAGCGAGGGTGATGAAGCGAGCATGGGGAAATCCTTTCTTGTTTTGCCAGGGCAAGGATCGCGGCGGCGACCTGATCCACCCGCGCGGGCGGGCCGTGGGGGAGCATGGCCCAGGGAAAAGCGCGATGCGGCAGGCAGAGAAACGTTAGGTGAATCGTTTCACCTAATGATGCCAGTTGTAACAGGACTTGTGAAAAGCATCACGAATAGTGATCGGCTGCGGCTAGCTGCCGATGGTCAGTTCCTGGAAGCGCTGCTCGGGCAGTGCCGCTGCGCCCTGCCCTGGGCGCAGCGCCTGATCGCCCAGGCGCTCGACCAGGAAGTCGATGAACACCTTGAGCTTGGGCGGCAGGTGGCGCGTCGCCGGATAGAGCAGCCAGGCGCCGCCGTGGTAGTGCGGCAGAAAGGACCACTCCGGCAGCACCTGGATGATCTCGCCACGGGCCAGGGCCGCCTGGGCGGTGAACAGGGGCAGACTGCCGATGCCGATGTGGTTGAGCACCGCGTCCAGGCGCACCCCGGTGTGATTGGCGGCATAGCGACCGCGCACATTGACGTGGACCACCTTGGCGCCCTGGCGAAACTTCCAGCGTGAATCGGCCGGTTCCTCCGCCAGGTAGATGCAGCTGTGCCCGGCCAGATCGCGGGGATGGGCGGGCTGACCGTGCTCGGCCAGGTACTGCGGCGTGGCGCAGAGCAGGTGCTCGATGGTCAGCAGCTGACGACCCACCAGCCCGGGCGGCGGCCGATCGGTGATGCGGATGGCCAGGTCGACGTTCTCGTCGATCAGATCGACATAGCGGTCTTCCAGCAGCAACTGCACGTCCACCGCCGGATAGCGGCGCAGGAAGTCGGCCATGTGCGGATGGATCACCGTGCTCCCCACCGCCTTGGGCACCGACAGCCGGACGATGCCGGCCGGCGCCTGGTTGAACTGGCCACTGACCTCCAGCACCGCCCGCGCGGCGCCGACCATGTCGCTGCAGCGCCGATAGACCTCCTCCCCCGCCTCCGACAGGCGCAGCTTGCGCGTGCTGCGATTGAGCAGCCGGGTGCCCAAAGCCTTCTCCAGGCGCGCCACGCTGCGACTGGTGGAGGATGGGGTTAGACCCAGCTGACGGGCCGCCGCAGAGAAGCTGCCGCTCTCCACCACCCGCACGAAGATGGCCATCTCGCTGAGCAGCGGCAGGGGAAGATTTATGCTCACAGCGCAAAATTCCTTTGGAGAGAGGGTGGATTATCACCCTTGCGTGCGCTCTTTAGAATGAGGATGTTTCTCGTTTTCTAGGTAGTAGACGTATGACCGAGCGCCTGTATTTCCTGAGCGACAGCCTGATCGCCGAGGTCGAGGTCCACGCCTGTAGCGCCGCCGAGGACGGTTATGTCGTCGAATTGCTGGCCACGCCCTTCCATCCCCAGGGCGGCGGCCAGCCCAGCGACACCGGCTGGATCGGTACCGCCGAGGTGACCCGGGTGGTCCAGGACGGCGACCGTATCCTGCACCACACCACCCGCCCGCTGACGCCCGGCCGTGTGCTGGCCCGGGTCGACGAAGGCCGGCGCCAGCTGCATTCGCGGCTGCATTCGGCCGGGCACCTGCTCGGTCACATCGGCGAGACCCATGGCTGGAAGCCGGTCAAGGCCCATCACTGGCCGGGCGAAGGCCGCATCGAATTCATTCCGGGCGAGGCGTCGCAGCCCCTGGACAGCGAAGCCCTGCAGGCGCACTTCGACGCCCTGGTGGAAGAAGACCTGCCGCTGCAGATCGAGGTGCAGGCCGATGGCCAGCGCCAGGTGCGCTTTGGCGAGGACGTGGCGCGCTATGCCTGCGGCGGAACCCACGTGCGCTCCCTGCGCGCGGTCGGTGCCCTGAGCGCCCTGGGCGTCAAGGAAAAGAAGGGACGCCTGCTGGTGAGCTACGACATGGCTGGCGCCTGATCAACCGCTCACCTCACCCGCAGAAAGGAAGCGCCATGCTGCTCGAACTCGACGCTCTCGACACCGAGAGTTTGCTCCGTCTCACCGATGAACGCCTGCTGGCCGTGCGGGTGCGCCACTTCGTGCCGCGTCCGCTGGCCGACGACCTCGGCCAGCAGATCCTCGGCAACGGCTTCGCCACCTACACCAACGCCCCCAGCATCGGCCGCATCGGCATGGCCTTCTACGAGGCGGAGCACCAGCGCGCGCAGATGGACGACTATTTCGCCAGCGTCACCAGCAACCTGGAAGAATTGCGCCGCCGCTGCCGCCCCTACCTCAATCCCATCGACCTGGTGCGCTGCACCCTCGACGAGGTCTGGCCGGCCGGGGCCCGCCTGCAGACCCTCTGGGGCCGCAAGATGTACGTCGGCCTGTCGCGGGTGGTGAAGCCGGGGGTGCGCTTTCTCGCCCACCACGACATCTTCGCCAAGGACGCGCCGGGCAGCGAGGAAGCCGAAAGCCTGGTCGCCCAGCTGGCCTGCAACGTCTACCTGACCATGCCCAGTGTCGGCGGCGAACTGCAGCTCTGGTCGCGCGAGCTGTCGCCGGAGGCCTTCGACGCCATGCGCGGCGACAGCTACGGCATCGAACCCGACCGGCTCGGCCCGCCCTGCCTGACCATCCGCCCCGAACCGGGCGATCTGATCCTCTTCAATTCCCGCCGCATGCACGCCGTGACCCCCGGCAACGACCAGCCGCGCCTGTCGCTGTCGTGCTTCGTCGGCTATCGCGGGGCGGCCGAACCCCTCACGTACTGGAGCTGACATGTCCCCCTACCTGAGCGAATTCCTCGCCCTGGCGACCATCCACTTCCTCGCCGTGCTGGCGCCCGGTCCGGACTTCGCCGTGACCGTGCGCCAGAGCGTGAGATTCGGCCGCCTGATCGGCCTCTGTACCGCCCTGGGCATCGGCGCCGGCATCTCGGTGCACGTGCTCTACACCCTGCTCGGCATCGGCGCCCTGATGCACGCCACGCCCTGGCTGCTGGGCGTCGCCAAGGTGGTCGGCGGCGCCTACATCCTCTGGCTGGGCTTCAACCTGATCCGCAGCAAGCCCACCGCCGCGCCGCTGGACGACAGCCAGTGGCAGCAGGCCGATCTGCAACGGCAGTCGCCCGGCAAGGCCTTCCTCACCGGCTTCCTGACCAACGCCACCAATCCCAAGGCCACCCTGTTCTTCCTGGCCATCTTCACCACCGTGGTCAGCGGCAGTACGCCACTGACCGTCCAGGGCCTCTATGGCCTGTGGATGTGCGCGGTCAACGCCGGCTGGTTCGCCCTGGTCAGCCTGCTGTTTTCCAGTCCGCGCGTTCGCCAGACCTTCCTGCGCCTGGGCCACTGGTTCGAACGAACCATGGGCCTGGTGCTGGTTTTCTTCGCCGGTCGACTGCTGTTGTCGGCGCTTTGACGTCAGTCCATTCGTCTTGGAGGTCCTCCATGCCCTACGTCCACCGCGCTCCCGCTGGTATTCCCACGGAAAAGTTCGTCGTCCGCCTGCCCGATGGAATGCGTGAACGCATCGCCGCCGTGGCCCGCTCCCATCGCCACAGCATGAACACCGAGATCGTCGCCTGGCTGGAACGCAGCCTGGTGCAGGACGGGGTGCTGGAGCAGCAGCAGGTCGACGCGGACGACGAGTTGCTCAATGCCAGCGAGCAACTGCTGCTACAGCGCTTTCGCCAGCTCAACGAGCGTCAGCAGAATGCGCTGATCTCGGTGCTGGAGCTGGAGTTGCCCGTGCCGGTGAACACGCGCGAAACCGCCTGAATCCGGCCGGTTCGGGCCCCGCAGCGAACCGGCCGTCGGTTCCGGAGCCGCCAACCAGGCGGCTCTGACGTGCGGCTTTCAAGTATCGATCGGGACAGCCGATGAAGGGGGTCTTCGTACTCTCTTCCGGAATCCCCATGTCTGTATCCAAAGCCTCCTGGCTGAGCAATCTCGGCATTTCCAAGAAGCTGGCCCTGGGCTTCGGCGCCCTGCTGGTCATGGTGACGGTGGTGGCCCTGTTCGGCTATTTCACCGCCAATACCCTGCTCGAGCGCATCAACAAGACGCGCTACAGCGGTCAGCTCAAGGCGGATGTCCTCAGCGTCAGGATCGACGAAAAGGCCTATCTGCTCGATCCCAGCGCCGCCAATGCCACCCGGCAACAGGCCACCCTGGCTGGCGTGACGGAAGACATCGGCAAGGGCCTCAGCCTGCTGACCAACCCGGCCAACGTCGCCATCCTGCAGGATATCCAGCGGGAGATGAAAACCTATCAGGAGCGCTTCGCCGCCCTGCAGCAGGCCAACCAGACCAGCGCCGGGGCGCAGAAGGAACTGACCCAGGTTTCCGACACCGTTACCGAGACCCTCGATCAGCTGTTCGAGCTGGTCTTTGCCCCGGGTGGCAGCTACAGCACCGCCGACCTCAAGGCCTTGGCCGAGATGAAGGCGCAGATGGTCGGTGTGCGTCTGGCCATCCGTCGCTTCCTCGGTACCCCGGATGACAGCAAGTCCCAGGCGACCCTCAAGGTCATCGACGAGCTGCTCAAGACGCTGGCCACTGCTCAGAAGCAGATCGACGGCGACACCGCCGCCCGCCTCTACAGCGCCACCCAGGACGTGACCCGCTATCGCGCCTTCTTCGAATCCATCGTCGCCCAGAACCGTCAGGCCCAGGCCGCCGTCGCCAGTCTGCAGGAGCAGGGCAACAAGCTGGTGCAGTTGCTGGATCAGCTGGGCGAGGGTCAGCTCAAGTCCGCCGCCGCCGAGCGCCAGGCCGCCCTGCTCAAGCTGCTGCTGAGCAGCCTGATCGCCCTGCTGATCGGCATCGCCGCCGCCTGGCTGATCACCCGCCAGATCACCCAGCCGCTGGCGACCGCCATGGCCATGCTCAAGCGCGTCGCCGCCGGCGACCTCACCCAGCGCAACGAGGTGAGCCGCCGCGACGAACTGGGCGAACTGCAACGCACCACCCAGGCCATGGCCGATGACCTGCGTCAGCTGGTCGGGGGCATCGCCAATGGCGTGGGGCAACTCAGCAGCGCGGCCGACGAACTCTCGGCCTTTGGCGTCCAGACCAGCCGCGGCGTCACCCAGCAGCGCGACGAGATGCAGCAGGTGGCCACTGCCATGAACGAGATGGCGGCCACGGTGCACAACGTGGCGCAAAACACCGCCAACGCCTCCAGCGCCGCGCAGAACGCCGACAGCATGGCCCGCGAAGGCAGCCGCACGGTCAAGCGCGCGGCCGAGGAAATCACCCTGGCCGCCGAAGAGGTGCAGGGCCTGGGCGATGCCATGGAGCGCCTGGACAGTGCCAGCGGTCGCATCGGCAGCGTCATCGACGTGATCAAGGCGATCGCCGAGCAGACCAACCTGCTGGCGCTCAACGCCGCCATCGAAGCCGCCCGCGCCGGTGAACAGGGCCGCGGCTTCGCCGTGGTGGCCGACGAGGTCCGCTCCCTGGCGCAACGGACCCAGGAGTCCACCCAGGAAATCGGCGAACTCATCGCCACCCTGCAGCAGGGCACCACCGAAGCCAGTGCGCGGATGCAGGCCAGTCGCGACCGCACCCTGGGCACCGTGACCCTGGCCCAGGACGCCGAGCGCGCCCTGGAGGTCATCTACCAGGCGGTGGCGGAGATCCAGAGTCTCAATCAGCAGATCGCCACCGCGGTGGAAGAGCAGAGCCTGGTGGCCGAGGAGATCAACGGCAACGTGGTCAAGGTCAGCGGCCTGGCCGAGGAATCGGCCACTGCCAACGCCCATGCCGCCGCCTCGGTCAACGAGCTGGCCCGCCTGGGCGGCGATCTGCAGCAGATGGTCGCGCGCTTCCGCGTCTGACCCCGCTCGCGACGACGCCAGGCGCTGGCGTCGTCGGATTCAGGCCTTGGGCGTCAGCAGCTGGCCCTGGATGCCGTCGCCGATCACCAGGAAATGGCCGCCGGCGACGTGGTGCAGGGTGCGCAGGCCGTCCTGGCCACGAAAATCCCAGCGCCCCTCGCGAAACACCCGGGTATCGGCCCGGGCGGCGACCACCTCGCCGAGAAACAGGTCGTAGTCCTGCTGATTGTGCGCCTCGGGCAGCAGCCGGCATTCCAGCCAGGCTACGCAACCGGCAATCAGCGGCGCGCTGACCGCTTCACCGGCCAGCGTCTCGATGCCGTAGGCGGCGAACTTGTCCAGCTCGCGGCCGCTGGTGTTGCCCACCGTCTGCACCAGATCCACCTGGGCGGCGCAGGGCACGCTGAGCACGAAGCTGCCTTCGGCCTCCAGCAGTTCGCGGGTCCAGGTCTGCTTGTCCAGCACCACCGCCACCTTGCCCGGTTCGAAATCCACCGCCATCGCCCAGGCCGCGGCCATGACGTTGCGCCGGCCTGCATGGGCGGCGCTGACCAGCACCGTGGGACCGTGGTTCAGCAGCCGATAGGCCTTGGCCAGGGGGACGGCGGCAAGGGTCGAATTCATGGATGGACTCCCGCGGGAAAAGCCCCAGGGTAACGCAGCCCTTGCCGTTCGGCGCCGCGCGGGTAAAAAATTGCCGCTTTGCGACGCGCTCGCCAAACGTCGGGAGACATCAGGGGTCTATCGCCCACTCCCGGCCCGGGACCAACAAGAAACCTGCGTTAAGGATGACCCCTATGCCCACCTGCCTGGCCCGCTCCCTCCTGCTGCTCTGCGCCTGCTGCCTGGGCCTGCCGCTGGCCCATGCCCAGGTCGCCAAGGCGACGCACAGCGCTCCGCTCACCCAGCCGCTGCTCTCCAGCTCCATCAACGATTTCAGCAACGAAGACTGGGATCGCGGCGTCCTGCGCCGGGTGGCCGGTCTGACCATTCCGGCTACCCCGGCGAACGTCGAAGGCTTCATCAGCGGTCGCCAGGTCCAGCTGGGCGATGGCGAATGGCGCGCCATCACCGAGGTCCAGCGGGTCGGCGACAACCTGGCGGTGTTCGTCGAGGGCAAGCCGCTGGACGCCGAGACCGTGGGCTATCCCAGACGCCTGGCGGTGGATGACGCCCCCGGCACCGGACGCCATCTGCAGCGCCTGCCGGGTCGCTTCAACACCCCGATCAACGATTTCACCAACCAGGACTGGCTCAAGGGCATCTACCGCAAGGCCGCCGGCATCTCCATCCCGGTCACCGAGCGCAATCGCGAGGAATTCAAGCCGGGCGCCATCGTCCGCCTGGCCGATGGCCAGGACTATGCCGTCACCCATGTCAGCGAATTCGGTCGCAGCATGGGCGTGTTTCTCGACAGCCCCGTGCTGCCCGGCGAGAAGTACGGCTATCCGCGCCAGCTGACCTTCGTCGCGCCACCGCCCAAGCCCTAAGGGCCTGTTCAAAGTCTCGCGAGCTAGAGCCAAACGATGCGAAAAGGCCTGAGGAAGCGGAGTTTACATAGTGTAAATGAGCATTCCGAAGGCCTTTTCAACGCAGGTTGGCCGACGCGCAGCAGACTTTGAATCAGGCTCTGACCGCGGGGACCGGCGCTGGTAGAATTCTTGCCCAGCGTCGTCACCCTGGTCCGCCATGTCCAAGCTCAACCCCCGCCAGGCCGAAGCCGTGGCCTACATCAGCGGTCCCCTGCTGGTGCTGGCCGGTGCCGGCTCCGGCAAGACCAGCGTCATCACCCGCAAGATCGCCTACCTTGTGCAGCAGTGCGGCATCCGTGCCCAGTACATCTGCGCCGTGACCTTTACCAACAAGGCGGCGCGCGAGATGAAGGCGCGGGTGGCCAGCCTGCTCAAGGCCGGCGAAGGCCGCGGCCTGACCGTGTCCACCTTCCACAACCTCGGGCTGAACATCATCCGCCGCGAGTACGCGCACCTGGGCTACAAGCCCGGCTTCTCGATCTTCGACGAGGGCGACATCAAGGCGCTGCTCACCGACATCATGCAGAAGGAATACCAGGGCGACGACGGCCTGGACGAGATCAAGAACTACATCGGCAACTGGAAGAACGACCTCATCCTGCCGGACGAGGCCCTGGAAAAGGCGCGCACGCCCAAGGAGCAGACCGCCGCGGTGGTCTATCTGCACTACCAGCGCACCCTCAAGGCCTACAACGCGGTGGATTTCGACGACCTCATCCTGATGCCGGTGAAGCTGTTCCAGGAACACCCCGAGGTGCTGGAGCGCTGGCGCAATCGCATCCGCTACATGCTGGTGGACGAATACCAGGACACCAACACCAGCCAGTACCTGCTGGTGAAGATGCTGGTGCAGGAGCGCGCCCAGTTCACCGTGGTGGGCGATGACGACCAGTCGATCTACGCCTGGCGCGGCGCGCGACCGGAAAATCTGATGCAGCTCAAGGACGACTTCCCCTCGCTCAAGGTGGTGATGCTGGAGCAGAACTACCGCTCCACCAGTCGCATTCTCAAGTGCGCCAACGTGCTCATCGCCAACAACCCCCACGTGTTCGAGAAGCAGCTGTGGAGCGAGATGGGCCACGGCGATCCGATCCGGGTGCTGCGCTGCAAGAACGAGGACGGCGAGGCCGAGCGCATCGCCCTGGAAATCCTCACCCTGCACCTCAAGACCCAGCGGCCCTACGCGGACTTCGCCATCCTCTATCGCGGCAACCACCAGGCCAAGCTGATGGAGCTCAAGCTCCAGCACCACCAGATCCCCTATCGACTCTCTGGCGGCACCAGCTTCTTCGCCCGCCAGGAGGTCAAGGACGTGATGTCCTACCTGCGCCTGCTGGTGAATCCGGACGACGACAACGCCTTTCTCAGGGTCATCAACGTGCCGCGCCGGGAGATCGGCTCCACCACCCTGGAAAAGCTCGGCAACTATGCCGGCAGCCGGGATCGCTCGATGTACGCCGCTGCCGACGAGATCGGCCTGGGTGAGCACCTGGACGCCCGCTTCACCGAGCGCCTGGGGCGCTTCAAGCGCTGGATGGACGGGGTACGCAAGAATTGCGCGGGCGAGGACCCGATCGGCGCCCTGCGCAGCATGGTGATGGACATCGACTACGAGAACTGGATCCGCCAGAACGCCAGCTCCGACAAGGTCGCCGACTTCCGCATGGGCAACGTCTGGTTCCTCCTGGATGCCTTGAAGAACATCCTGGAAAAGGATGAAGACGGCCAGATGACCATCGAGGACGCCATCGCCAAGCTGGTCCTGCGCGACATGCTCGAACGCCAGCAGGAGGAAGAGGAAGGCGCCGACGGGGTGCAGATGATGACCCTGCACGCCTCCAAGGGCCTGGAATTCCCCTATGTGTTCATCATGGGCATGGAGGAGGAGATCCTGCCGCACCGCTCCAGCATCGAGGCCGACACCATCGAGGAGGAGCGCCGCCTGGCCTACGTGGGCATCACCCGCGCGCGCCAGACCCTGGCCTTCACCTATGCCACCCGGCGCAAGCAGTACGGCGAGCTGATCGACTGCACCCCCAGTCGCTTCCTCGATGAGTTGCCGCCCGAGGACCTGCAGTGGGAAGGTCTGGAAGAAGCGCCCCAGGAACAGAAGGCCGCCCGCGGCAACGATGCCCTGGCGGCGATGCGGGCGATGCTCAAGCGGGGTTG
>NZ_BBIT01000003.1 GCF_000730625.1 Pseudomonas oryzihabitans NBRC 102199
ACCTTGAGTGGGAAAAAGCCGCTTGCCATGAGAGACAAGCGGTGGCCACGGATATGGATAGCGTCGGCGCAGAAGCCGACTTCTCCAGATCCGACAAAAACAAGCGCAGCCGAGTGGTAAGTGACCGTTCTGAGCTTTCAGGGAAGGGGTAATGTCGCAGGAACTGCTCAGAGGCTAGCGGTACAAAAATCAGTACACTAGCGGTACAGTGCCCAGCTCTCACAGATTTCGTTCAATTACGCTTAAACAGCTCTACGGCTATACTTTCAGATGACTGTGCCTACGCTAAGCTACGCCCGATTTCATTGGGCTTGCAGCGTTTCTAGGCAACTCATAATCCTTTGGTCCACGGTTCGAGTCCGTGTGGGCCCACCAGCTTTCAGGAGCCGCGCGTTGCGCGGCTTTTTTGTGCCTGGATTTTGGGCTTTTGCCCTGCCTTTTCCGAGTCCTCGTGCTTTAGCCGAACGTCTGCACGAAGGGCGCAGCGCTGTGCCGGATGGCAGCGACGATCTGTGGCGCCTGGTTGCAAAGCTCAGTCGAACGCTGCAGTACCCGTTCCAGCGCCTCTAGCTGGGCGCGGATCACCTCAGCGGGTCGTTCAACGTCGCAGACTTGCGCAAAATCCAGCAAGCCTTGGCGCGAGGCGAACAACGACTTGTTGCCCAGCAGCTCTAATGCCAGCACGTCCTCGGGAATGTAGGCGGTGGTGTTGACGATGTCGTAGGCGGGGGCCAGGCGGGCATCGCGTTGAGCTGGATCGGAATAGAGCAATCCGAAGTTCTTCAGGTGTGCATCACCGTTGCCGAGGATGCAGCTCAGGCTGACCATGGCGAAGAGCTGGGCCAATGAGGAGCGGACATGTTCGGGTGCGCAAAACAGGCGAATAGCCTTGGCGATGGCCGAGTAGCTCTTGCTGTATTTCTGCTCCGCCGCCAAGCCCATCAGCGCGGCCATATCTTCGAAGCCGAGAGGTTCAAGATGTTCGTCGCGGTCGAACCGGCGCATGACGAATAGCTTGGCGTTGCTGGAAAGGTGAAATTCCGGCACCGGAATGCCTGACTCGTGGGCCACGGACATGCAGAGGTATTCGTTGATCGCCAGGCCCGGAAATTCGTCTCGACCACTCTTGATGATCAACTCGGCGGTTCTCGAGGTGAAGCGGGCATCCTCCCGCTCGGGCACCAAGACCTTGGGCTGTACGCCGGAGATACCGGCGCGCAGGATGTAGCGATCCACCAACTCGACGAACAGGTCTTCCGTGCCATCCCAGGCGAGAATCTCGCTGAGCCGTTCGCCTGGAAAGCGCTGGCGCTCCAGCAGTGTATCGATCTCAGGCGATGTCACCGTCACGCGACCGATGGGCGAACTACTGCCTGTCAGGGCCAGCAGAGCCATGGGATCCAGAGGTACCAGCTTGGCCAACCTGTTGCGTAGCTGCTCTAGTACATAGCCTTCCGGCAAATTCATCTGGAAGATCGGATGCAGTTCGCGGCGGCGATAGTCATCCAGGCGCACCGGCATCAGCAGACTGATGGCAGCCCTTGCCGAAGCATCGTCCTGGTAGCGGAACAGGTAGTCGCCATCCTGAGCCATGAGCGCTCCGCTCCCGCCTGCAGGGGTTGCGACGCGCAGCCGAGTCTTCATCAGTCGAATACCCCCTGAATCTCGTCCAAGGTCGGCAAGGCGGCAGGGATTATTGCCAGCTCGCAATCCAAGGCTGCGAGCGCTCGTGCGTAGGCTGCCATACCGACACGGGAGTCTCCTCGCTCCACGGCGATGATCTTTTGCCGGGTAAGGCCTGCCAGCTCGGCGAGGCTTGCTTGCGTAAGGCCTCGATTAAGGCGCCGCTGGCGGAGTTGGCTGCCGAGACGTTGACTGATCAGCTCGCTATCCATGTTCTGCATACGTAACAAATCTGATGGTTTGTAACGTATACGGAACCTGAAGCTTCCAGTAAAGCCAATTCTATCGTCGTGGCAAGACGTGCCTTTTGCGTGCCTGGTGGTCGCTCTCTGGCATCACCTGAATGGCTAGACGTGCAGCAACGCCAACGCCCCAACCGCCACTCCTCCCCCCGCCACCCCATACACCGCCGCCTGCAGCCAGCGCCGCCGGGTCAGCAGGGTGATGGCGGCCAGGGAGATGGCGACCTGCATCAGCATGGTGGCCTGCGCCCAGCGGTGGTGGCGGTGGAGCTGGGTTTCGCTGAGGGCTTCGTTGGCGTCGACCTTGGCTTCCAGGGCTTCGGCCTTGGTGCGGATCTCGGCCTTTTGCTGGGCGTAGCGTTGGCTGTCCTGGGTGAAGCGCTGGGCGGTGTCGGGGTTGGTCGCGAGGGCAGCGCCGAGGTCGGCAAGGTTCTGTTTTTCGCCCTTGGCCTGGTAGTAGCCCCACTGGTTGGCGGCTTCGGTCTTGGCGATGGCTTCTTCGTTCTTGTAGTAGAGCGCCAGGCTCTCGGCATTGCCGCCCTGGTAGGCACAGAGGGCGCCTAGCGTCGCCAGGATGGCGGTGGTGACGGCGATGCGGCCGGTGAGGCTGTCGCGGCGATGGGCGCCATGGGCGGCGTGTTCCACCTCGTGGTCGTGGGGGCCGTGGACTTCGTATTCGCTGGACAAGGCTCAGCTCCGCTGCGGATTCCTGCGGCGAGGCTAGCCGGGTCTACTTAACGCCTCCTTAAGACTGGGGCAAGCGCGCCTGCAGCCAGCGGCGCAGCGGACCGGCCACCCAGCGCTGCATGGCCAGGCCGAGCAGGACGATGAGCACCAGGTGCAGCGGCAGCATCCAGCCGGGAATGGGGATGGGCAGCGCCAGCGCCTCGCCGACGTCTTCGGCCAGGTCTTCGAGGCTGTCGCCGGCCAGGTGCATCCAGCCCAGCAGGGTGCGGGTCCAGGGTTCGAGCACGCCGATCAGCGGGGTGTGGACGGCGAAGATGCACAGCGAGGCCTCGCCAAGACGCTGGGCCAGGCGGCGCACACCGGCGCGACCGGGTTCGCCGAAGGTGGCGCAGGCCAGCAGCACCGCGGCCTGGAAGGGTGTCAGCAGGCCGTTGTGGACCAGGTAGAACCAGCGGCGGCCATCGCCTTCCAGCAGCAGGGCGCCCAGCCACAGGCCGGTCAGGCCGAACAGCAGCAGCGGCAGGCGCAGGCGCTGGGTCGTCTCGGCCACCCAGGGCTCCTGAACGGCGCGATAGAGCAGGATGCCGAGCAGGAATTCCGGCAGGCGGATCAGCGGATTGCGGTGGATGACGCCCACCGTCACGGTATCGAAGGCCTGGGCCCAGGTGGCCACCAGCGGACCGAGCAGATAGAGCCCCCAGAGCGCCGCGGCGGCCAGGGCCCAACGGCGCAGGCGCATCAGCCGCGGACCGAGCAGTGGAAACAGCAGGTAGAAGAACAGCAGCGCCGAGATCGACCAGGCGGCGCCGTTGAGCCAGAGAAAGCGTGGCTCCCAGGATTGCAACAGCAGCAGTTGCAGGAGCACGTGGGTGGTGGCGGCCAGCCAGGACAGCGGCAGCATCTCGTCCAGCTCGCTGCCCTCTTCCAGCTGCAGATAGGGGTGCTGGTTGTAGTAGACCGGCACCCCGTGTTCCAGCCAGGAATCCTGGGATAGCCAGTAGGACAGCCCCAGCGCGACCAGCAGGGTGAGCAGGTGGATGGGATAGAGATTGCACAGCCGCCGCAGGACGAAGCCGCGGGAGCTGCCCTTGAGCGCGCCCTGGCGATCCAGGCTGACATGGGCCAGCAGGAAGCCCGACAGCAGGAAGAAGGTGCTGGTGGCGAAGAAGCCCATGCCGGCCAGCCGGCGGAAGGCGTCCGGCAGATCGCTGTAGAGCCCGCCCAGGTGGTAGACGACCATGTACAGCGCCATGAGGAATCTCAGCCATTCCAGGCCGTAGTAACGGGCGGTGGGGCGGCTTGCGGTTGAAGAGGTCATGGCGGCGAATTACGGCGGATAGAATCTGATTATAAGCCGCCCGGGCAGGACCCCTGCCGATCTTCATGACAAAAGCATGACAACTGGTTTCCCAAGGTTGCCAGGCACCGCTCAGGACTCCGCAGCCTGGAAGCCCTGCGGTCCCTGAACCGGGATTGATTCACCCGGCGAACGCAGGCTCCGGCAACCCCTGAACCCCGGGATCCAGGGCGAAGAGTCCACCCGCCAGCGGCTGATCGCTGAGATCGCCCCCCGGACGGATGGTGGTCACGAACAGGGTATCCAGATTGCGCCCGCCAAAGGCGCACATGGCCGGCTTCTTGACCGGTACGCTCAGGGAGCGATCCAGGCGGCCGTCGGGGGTGAAGCGGTGGATCAGGCCGGCATCGTTGCCGCAGATCCAGTAGCAGCCGTCGACATCCACCGCGGCGCCATCAGGGCGGCCGGAATGGGCGTTCATGTCGACGAACAGCCGTCGGTTGCTGGGTGTGCCCGTGTCGGGATCGTAGTCGAAGGCCCAGATCAGCTGACGGCTGGGATGGGAGTCGGACAGATAGAGGGTGCGGCCATCGGGGCTCAGGGCCAGGCCATTGGGCACGATGAGGTCGTCCAGCAGCAGCCGGGCGCCCTCGCCCGCCGCATGGCTATAGAGCCGTCCGGCCGGTGCGCCTTGGGCCATGTCCTGCACCATGGTGCCCACCAGGAACCGGCCCTGGCGATCGCAGCGACCGTCGTTGCATCGCATGGCCGGCTGGGCATGGTCGAGAGCGACCAGGCGTTCGCCGCTCAGCTGGCCGGAAGCCTCGGCCTGCAGGGCGAAGAGGCCGCTTTCCAGACCGGCGAGCCAGCCGCCACCCTCGCGGGCGGCGATACAGGCGAGCATTTCCGGTGCGCTCCAGCTGTCCAGGGCGCCAGCCGGGGTCCAGCGGTGCAGCCGTTTGGCCGGGATATCGACCCAGTAGAGCGCCTGTTCGGCGACCTGCCAGACCGGGCACTCACCGGTGGCGTTGCGGGCATCGACGAGCAATTCGGCAGTCATGGCGGCTCTCCTCAGTCGTCGAAGGGACCCGTGGCGACGAAGGCACCACCCTGGTAGACCATCGACGGATCGTCCGCTGCCGGCATGGGCTGGGCTTCGACCTTGGCGCGGAATGGCTCGGAGCTGTCCTTGGGCTGGAAGCCCAGGTGCGCGGCCAGGCGGTTGTCCCACCAGCTGTCACGGTTGGCGGAGGCGCCATAGACGATGGTATGGCCGACGTCCGGGGTGGTCAGGCTACGCAGGATGAGATCGGTCAGGTCTTCGTAGCTCAGCCAGGTGGCGAGCATGCGGCGATTCTGCGCCTCGGGGAAGGAAGAGCCAATGCGGATGCTCACCGTCTCGATGCCATAGCGATCGAAATAGAAGCTGGCCAGGTCCTCGCCAAAGGCCTTGGACAGGCCGTAGTAGCTGTCCGGGCGCTGGGGCACGCTGGCGTCGATGCGCTGATCCTGGCGATAGAAGCCGATGACATGGTTGGAGCTGGCGAAGACGATGCGCTTCACCCCGTGGCGCCGCGCGGCCTCATAGAGGTTGAAGGTGCCGCGGATGTTGGCTTCGAGGATGGGCTCGAAGGCGTGCTCGGTGGAAATCCCGCCGAAGTGCAGGATGGCGTCGACGCCTTCCACCAGCGCATGGACGCCGGCCTTGTCCGCCAGGTCGCAGGTCACGACCTCTTCCGCCGGGCCTTCGGCCGCAGCCATCGGCGCGATGTCGGACAGCCGCAGGATCTCGGCATGGGGCTTGAGCCGCTGGCGCAACTCCTTGCCCAGGCCACCGGCAGCACCAGTGAGCAGGAGTCGATGGAAGGGTGACGAGGAGACTTCGGACATGAGCGGGCGCCTTCTTATGGAGTTATCTGGCAAGAGGTACGACATCTCACCTCTTTTCGCGATTCTCGCGGGCGCCCGGGGTCCTGTCAATGCTACCTAGGCCGGCAGACAGGGCAGCCGCAGGCGGAAGGTCGCACCCTGCCCGGCGATGCTTTCCACGTGCAGGCTGCCGTGGTGCGCCTTGACGATCTGGTCGGCGATATAGAGGCCCAGGCCCAGGCCGGCGATGTTCTCGGTGCCACTGGCGCGCTCGAACTGGCGGAAGATCAGCGCCTGGTGCTCCACGGGGATGCCGATGCCATGGTCCTTGACGCTCAGCTCCACGTCGGCGCCGTCGCTGCGCAGGGATATCTCCACCGGACGTCCGGCGCCGTATCTCATGGCATTGGTCAGCAGGTTGGTGATCACCTGCTCGATGCGGAATTCGTCCCAGTAACCGGGCGCCGGGCCTTCGGCGTGCAACTCCACCGGACAGCCGGCCGCGGCGAATTGCGAGGCGAAGCTGTCGACCACGGTGTTGACCAGGGCGGCGAGATCGCACTGCGAGGGCCGAATCGACAGCTTGCCGGTGCGGATGCGCGAGATGTCGAGCATGTCGTCTATCAGGTGCACCAGGCGCTGGATCTGCCGCTCGTCGCGCTCGGCCATGCCGGCCAGCTTGTCGGGGGTGAAGGCTTCCAGCTTGCCCTTGTCCAGGTACATGCGGCGCAGCTGGGCTTCGAGCATCAGGGTGTTGAGCGGCGTCTTGAGTTCGTGGGAGACCATGGACATGAAGTCGTCACGGGTACGCACCGCCTGCTGCAGCTCGACTTGGGTCTGGCGCAACTCGGCCAGCAGGATCTCCTGCTCCTGGCGACTCTGCTCCAGGGCCACCAGCTGCTCGGCCAGGCGCTTGCGGTGCCAGTAGAGGTCGACGAACACCCGGGTCTTGCTCTTCACCGCATGGACATCGAGGGGCTTGTGCAGGAAATCCACCGCACCGCTTTCGTAGCCCTTGAAGGCATAGTTGAGGTCACGGCCGGCGGCGCTGACGAAGACGATGGGGATGTGCCGGGTCTTTTCCAGGCCGCGCATCATCTCCGCCAGTTCGAAGCCGTTCATGCCCGGCATCTGCACATCGAGGATAGCCAGGGCGAATTCGTGCATCAGCAGCAGCTCCAGCGCGGCCTCGGCGGAGCTGGCCTGGAAGATCTCCAGCGCCTCGCTGCGCAGCAGGGCTTCCAGCGCCAGGAGATTTTCCGGCAGGTCGTCTACGAGCAGGAGCTTCGCCTGTTCGACGGGTACTTCAGCCATGGTCGCGTTCCAGCTCGATGAGCAATAGATGGATGCCCGGCACATCCAGCACGAAATCCGGGTGGAATCTCTTCAAAGCCGCCTCGGGCATGGTCGGCACCTCCGCCGATTGCGGCGACTGGACGACGGTGACCCCGCCGTTCTGCGCCAGGGCGTGCAGGCCACTGGCACCGTCATGGTTGGCACCGGTCAGCAGGATGCCGCAGACCTGCTCGCCCAGGGCGTCGGTCGCGCTTTCGAACAGCACATCGATGGACGGCCGTGAGAACTGCACCGGCTCGTCGCGGGACAGCGACAGGGTGAAGTCATCCTCTACCAGCAGGTGATAACCCGGCGGCGCGAAATACAGGGTGCCCGGCAGTATAGCGTCCTTGTCCTCGGCCTCGCGCACCTGCAGGGCCAGCCGCTGCTGAAACAGCTCGGCCAGGCGCGAGGTGCGATCGTCCGGCAGGTGCAGCACTACGGCCAGCGGCAGGCGGTAGCTGGCCGGCAGGGTCGAGAGCAGGCGCAGCAGAACCTGCAGCCCGCCGGCAGAGGCTCCGATGACGATGAGGCGCAACGGCTTGCGGGGCGGGAACATGCTAGAGCCTGCGGAACAGCCGTTCCTGCTTCACCACCGGCTCGAAGTGGTTGGCATAGGCGGAGAAGTCCAGCGACTCCTTGCTGCCCAGACCGAGAAAGCCGCGGTGACTCAGTGACTCGTGGAACAGCCCGAGCGCCCGATTCTGCAGATTCTTGTTGAAGTAGATGAGCACGTTGCGGCAGGACACCAGCTGGGTCTCGGAAAAGACGCTGTCGGTGGCCAGGCTGTGATCGGCAAAGGTCACGTTGGCGATCAGCGACTTGTCGAACAGCGCGCCGTCGTAGGCTGCGGTGTAGTAGTCGGAAAACGCGCGGGTGCCGCCGGCCTTCTGGTAACTGGCGGTGTAGGCGCGCATCCGCTCCAGCGGAAAGATGCCCTGGCGGGCCTTTTCCATGGAGCGCGGATTGATGTCGGTGGCATAGAACAGGGTGCGGTCGAGCAGCCCTTCCTCCTGGAACAGGATGGCCATCGAGAAGACTTCCTCGCCGGTGCTGCAGCCGGCGATCCACACCTTGAGCGAGGGATAGGTGCGCAGGACCGGCACCACCTGCTGGCGCAGGGCAAGGAAGTAGCCCGGATCGCGAAACATCTCGCTGACCGGGATGGTGATGAATTGCAGCAACTCGGCGAACAGCGCCGGATCGCGCAGCACCCGCTCCTGCAGCGCCGAGATGCTCGGGCAGTCGAAGCGCGTCAGTGCCTGCAGCACCCGACGCTTGAGCGAGGCCTTGGAGTAGTTGCGGAAGTCGTGGCTGTATCTCAGGAAGATGCCTTCCAGCAGCAACCTCAGCTCGATGTCCTGCAGCCGTTCGCTCATGACCTACAGCCGCTCCAGCGACGGCATCCAGACGCGGATCAGCGAGAACAGCCGGTCCAGGTCGATGGGCTTGGCCAGGTAGTCGCTGGCGCCGGCGGCGAGGCAGCGCTCCTGGTCGTCCTTCATGGCCTTGGCGGTGATGGCGATGATCGGCAGCTTCTTCATGTGCGGCCGCTTGCGGATCTCACGCATGGCTTCGTAGCCATCCATCATCGGCATCATGATGTCCATCAGCACCAGGTCGATGGTGTCGCTGTTGTCGAGCTTTTCCAGCGCCTCCAGGCCGTTGCGGGCGATCTCCACCTTGGCGCCCTTCTGCTCCAGGGCGCTGGTGAGGGCGAAGATGTTGCGCACGTCGTCGTCCACCAGCAGCAGGGTGCGGCCGTCGAAGGCCTTCTCGCGGCTGCGGGCGCTTTCCAGCATGCGCTGGCGATCGAGCGGCATGTCGGCCTCGATCTTGTGCAGGAACAGGGTCACCTCGTCGAGCAGCCGTTCGGGCGAACGCGCGCCCTTGATGATGATGGAGCGCGAATACTTGAGTAGCGCCGCCTCTTCGTCGCGGGTCAGGCTGCGCCCGGTATAGACGATCACCGGCGGGAAGGAGCAGATGTCTTCGCTGGCCATGCGCTGGAGCAGCTCGCCGCCTTCCATGTCGGGCAGCTTGAGGTCGATGACCATGCAGTCGTAGACCTCGTCGCGCAGCAGCTCCAGGGCCTGGCTGCCCATCTCCACCGCGGTGATCTCCACGTCCACATCGCCGATCAGCTTAGCGATGCTGTCGCGCTGCAGGGCGTCGTCTTCCACCAGCAGCACCCGCTTGATGCCGGCGGCGAACTTGGCTTCCAGGCGAGTGAAGGCCTCGCGGAGTTCGTCGCGGGTGGTGGGCTTGATGGCGTAGCCGACCGCGCCCATGTGCATGGCCGTCTCGATGCGATCCGAGGCCGAGACCACGTGCACCGGGATGTGGCGGGTCAGCGGATTTTCCTTGAGCCGTTCCAGCACCGTGAGACCGGAATGATCGGGCAGGCCCATGTCCAGCAGGATGGCGTCCGGACGGTATTCCAGGGCCGCGGCGAAGCCTTCCTCGGCGCGATG
Organism: Pseudomonas oryzihabitans NBRC 102199; assembly: GCF_000730625.1. Classification (GTDB taxonomy): domain Bacteria; phylum Pseudomonadota; class Gammaproteobacteria; order Pseudomonadales; family Pseudomonadaceae; genus Chryseomonas; species Chryseomonas oryzihabitans. The sequence goes on from NZ_BBIT01000003.1 coordinate 9,588, forward strand.
GGCCACCAGGCAGCTGTATTTCAGTTCGTGGGCCAGATCGAAGAGGATCTGCGCGAAGGGCACCTCGTCTTCGATCACCAGGACCCGGCGATCCGGATAGGGCCAGTCGTCCCGGTCGTCGGCGAAGGCCGCTCCCACGGGAGCCGCCGCCTCGGTGATCGGCGGTGAAGCCGGCGGACGCGGGGTGGCGGCCAGGGCCGGCAGGGGCGCGGATGCCGCGGCCGGCGCGGTGATCGCGGCAGGGGCGGTGACCGGGGTGATGGGCAGAGCGGGCGCAGCGGCTTCCTGGTACTCCAGCGGCAGGCGCAGGGTAAAGGTGCTGCCCTCTCCCGGCTGGCTGGTGACGCTCAGGGTGCCACCCAGCAGCAGCGCCAGGTCGCGGGAGATCGACAGCCCCAGGCCGGTGCCGCCATAGCGCCGGGTGATGGCGCCATCCGCCTGGCGGAAGGCCTCGAAGATCAGCTCCTGCTGCTCGGCGGCGATGCCGATGCCGGTATCGCTCACCGCGAAGCTAGGCTGCCCGTCTTCCAGCGACAGGCGCAGGGTCACCTGGCCGTGCTCGGTGAACTTGAAGGCGTTGGACAGCAGATTCTTGAGGATCTGCTCGACCCGCTGGCGATCGCTGAAGAAGGCCGGCGGCATCCGCGCGTCCAGCTCCACCACGAAGGCGACACCCTTGTTTTGGGCCACCGGCTCGAAGGCGGTCTTCAGGGCTTCCACCAGGCGGCGCACGGACATCTGCTCTGGGCGGATCTCCAGCATGCCGGCCTCGACCTTGGAGATGTCGAGGATGTCGTTGATCAGGGTCAGCAGGTCATTGCCCGCCGAATAGATGGATTCGGCGTAGCGCACCTGCTCGCCGCTGAGGTTGCCGGCCGGGTTGTCCGCCAGCAGCTTGGACAGGATCAGCGAGCTGTTCAGCGGTGTGCGCAATTCATGGGACATGTTCGCCAGGAATTCGGACTTGTACTGGCTGGCCCGCTCCAGCTCACGGGCGCGGTCTTCCAGCATCTGCTGGGCTTCGTTGAGGCGATTGTTGCGGTCGTCCAGCACGTCGCGCTGCTGCAGCAGTTCCTGGGCCTGTTCGGAGAGCTGCTCGTTAGTCTGCTCCAGCTCCGCCTGCTGCTGCTCCAGATGGACCTGGGATTCCTTGAGCGCCTGGGACTGCTCTTCCAGTTCTTCGTTGGCGGTGCGCAGTTCTTCCTGCTGCACCTGGAGTTCTTCGTTGAGTTGCTGGGTTTCCGCCAGGACCTGCTGCAGGCGCTGGCGATAGCGCGCGGCTTCCACCGAGGAGCCGATGGAATCGGCGATTAGGGTCAGCAGCTCCTCATCCTGCGGCCGCAGGGCACGCAGGAAGCCCAGCTCGACCACGCCATTCACCCGGCCGTCGTTCTCGATGGGCACGATGAGCGCCGCACTGGCCTGGCGCTCACCCAGGGCCGAATTGACCTTGAGGTAGTCGGCGGGCAACTGCTCCAGCGCCATGACGCGACCGTCCAGCACCGCCTGACCGGCCAGACCCTCGCCCGGCGCCAGGCGCTGGCGCCGACGACGGCCCTCGTCGTCCAGGGCGTAGTCGGCGACGCGCTCCAGACTGCCGTCGTCGAGTCGCACATAGAGGGCGCCGGCCGCAGCGCCGAGATAGCGCGCCAGGAATTGCAGGATGCTCTGGCCCAGCGGCGCCAGTGACGCCTGGCCGATGACGGCTTCCGACAGCTGATTCTGGCCCGAACGGAACCAGCTCTGCCGTTCCAGATTGTCGGTGTGCTCGGCCTGCTGATCGAGCAGCCGGGTATAGGTCGCGGAGAGTCGCATGAGCTCACGGCGCCCGAAGAAGGCCATGATGCCCGACAGCAGCAGGCTGACGATGAGGAAGGCGGCGACGAAGATCACCGTCATGCGACTGGCCGTCTCGGTGCGCTCGGCGCGCATCTGCTCTTCGTAGGCGATGAAATCGGTGTAGTCGCGGCGGATGCTGTCGATGCGGTTCTTGCCCTGGCCATCGTTCAGCGGCGTCTGGAAATCGCCACCCAACCGCCGCGCATCGATCACCCGGCTTGCATAGTCGCGCCACTCGCGATGCACCGCTTCGATCCGTTCCAGGCGCCGGATCTGCACGGCACTGTCGCTGACCAGATTCTTCAACTCATCGAGCTGCGGCTCGACATTGGGCAGCGCGCGTTCATAGGGCTGCAGGAAGGCAGTATTGCCGCTCAGCAGATAGCCGCGCATCCCGGTTTCCAGGTCGACCACCAGGCGGAAGTTGGCATTGGCCTCGCTAATGACGCGGTCGGTATGCTCGACCCACTGGGTGACCTTCAGCAGGTAATAGATGATGGCGATAAAGAAGATCGCGCTGAAGACACCGATGCTCAGAGGCAGGGAGAGGTTGCGCTTGAGGATCTGGCTAAAGTGCTTCTGATCGAGGGGCGACTCGCGATTCATGGGGTCTGAAAGCCTTGTACGGGACAAAACGGTCGGCGACGGCAAAGCCTCGGCCTGCGGAGGGGTGTCGTCACTGACCGTGGCACCACCGGCGGTCGATCAAGGATACCGGTGTGGTGGGCCGGCAGGCCTCGAACAGGGCTGCAGGAAGCGCCCTCGCCTAGCGCGGACCTCTTGCCCTCAAGCCCCTGCCGCTTCGGTTGCGCTGACCCCTAGGTCAGCCAGTCGATTGCGGCACCGGGGCCGCGATCCGGCCGTGGGTTCAGCGACGAGCAATCACCCAGACGGCATGGATGATACCCGGAATGTAACCCAGCAGCGTCAGCAGGATGTTCAGCCAGAAGGCGCCGCCGAAGCCGACCTGGAGAAAGACGCCCACGGGCGGCAGGATGATGGCAAAGATGAGGCGGATGAGGTCCATTTCAGGCTCCAGTAGCAGGCAGGCAAGAAGATGCCTCTAAGACTGGCAGGACCTGAATCAGGTTCCGGCAGGCAATAAAAAACCCCGCCGAAGCGGGGTTTCGCAGACCTAACCCAACATCCTTGTCGGGCCGCCAATCCTTGGCCATCTATCCCTGTAAGTCTCTGCCCGACATCCTTGCCGGGGGGCCATCCTGGCCACATTTCCTTGAAGTCATCTGGAGCGCTGGGCACATCCTGTACCGCGATCCGATGGGTGTAGATTACGCAGCTACCCGGGTGTAGGCGATGGCTTATCGCGGCGATGTCATGTAAGCCAAAGCTTACACGACATGGCTTTTCACCTTTTCCGTCAACAGCTTAGAAGGCCTCCTCGGCCAGGGCGTAGAGCGGCTGGGCGCCGCTGCGCACGGCGGCCGCCAGGCTCAGGGTGCGCGGCAGCAGGCGGGCGAAATAGAAGCGTGCGGTGGCCAGCTTGGCTTCGGCGAAGGCCGCGTCCTGCTCCGCCGCGGCAGCCGCGGCCCGTGCCCAGAGATAGGCATAGGCGACATAGCCGAACAGGTGCAGGTAGTCCACCGAGGCGGCGCCGAGCTCATGGGGGTCGCTGGCGCCGGCCTGCAGCAGCCACTCGGTCGCGCCGTCCAGCTGATCCAGGGCCTGGCGCAGGGGCGCGGCGAATTCGTTGTCCGCCGGCAGGCTGGTGAGATAGCCATGGACCTCTTCGCTGAAGGGCCGGTAGAGGGCGCCGCGACTGCCGGCCAGCTTGCGGCCGACCAGGTCGAGGGCCTGGATGCCGTTGGTGCCTTCGTAGATCTGGGTGATGCGCACGTCGCGCACCAGCTGTTCCTGACCCCATTCGCGGATGTAGCCATGGCCGCCGAACACCTGCTGGCCGGCGACGCAGAGTTCCAGGCCGAGATCGGTGAGGAATCCCTTGGCCACCGGGGTGAGCAGCGCCACCAGGGCTTCGGCGCGTTCGCGCTCGGCCGGCTCGGGGCTGTACTTGGCGGTGTCGAGTTGCAGGGCCACATAGCTGGAGAACAGCCGGCCGCCTTCGTTCAGCGCCTTCATGGTCAGCAGCATGCGCCGCACATCGGGGTGGACGATGATGGGATCGGCGTTCTTGGCGGCCTGCTGGATACCGGCCGGGGAGCGGCTCTGCAGGCGTTCGCGGGCATAGGCCAGGGCGTTCTGGTAGGAGCGTTCGCTCGAGCCCAGACCCTGGATGCCGACGCCCAGCCGCTCGTAGTTCATCATGGTGAACATGGCGGCCAGGCCCTTGTTGACCTCGCCCACCAGATAGCCGACCGCGCCATCGAAATTCATCACGCAGGTGGCGGCGCCCTTGATGCCCATCTTGTGTTCCAGGGAGCCACAGGCCACGGCGTTGCGCGCGCCCAGGGCGCCCGCCTCGTCCACCAGGATCTTGGGCACCAGGAACAGCGAGATGCCCCGGGAACCGGCCGGCGCATCGGGCAGCTTGGCCAGCACCAAGTGAATGATGTTCTCGGTGAGGTCGTGCTCGCCAGCGGTGATGAAGATCTTGGTACCGGTGACCCGGTAGCTGCCGTCGGCCTGGGGCTCGGCGCGGGTGCGGATCAGGCCCAGGTCGGTACCGGCATGGGGCTCGGTCAGGCACATGGAGCCGGCCCACTGGCCACTGTAGAGATTGGGCAGGTAGGCCTGCTTCAGGGCTTCGCTGCCATGAGCGTGCAGGGCCAGGCAGGCGCCGGCGCTAAGCATCGGATAGAGACCGAAGGCCAGGCAGCTGGCGTGCATCATTTCCTCGACCTGGGCGGTGAGCACCTTGGGCATGCCCATGCCGCCGTATTCGGGATCCCCACCAACCCCCACCCAGCCGCCTTCGGCAAAGGCCTGGTAGGCCTGGCGGAAGCCCTGGGGGGTGGTCACTTCACCGGCTTGCCAGTGGCAGCCTTCTTCATCGGAATTGCGATTGAGCGGCGCCAGTTCCTGGGCGCACAGCTTGCCGGCTTCTTCGAGGATGGCATCGGCGGTCTCGCCGTCCACCACCTCGGCCAGGGCGGGCCACTGACTCCAGCGGTCCTTGACCTTGAAGACGGCATCCAGCACGAAACGGATATCGCGAAGCGGCGGGGTGTAGTCGGCCATGTCGAGTCTCCTCGGAAGGTGTTCTTGTCGGTATTACCCGAGTGTAAGACCGAACCGGAAGGGAGACATAGGTTCATGATCTGACCTGATGGTCAGCCGATCGGAGGTCCGCAGCGAGTGGTTTTTTCGCGGCCGCGAAAAGGCGAAAACCCCGCCGGAGCGGGGTTTTCAGTGGAACGGCGACGCCTTAGTAGCCGAGGGCGAAGTCTTCCTCGGCCAGGGCCATCAGGCTGCCGGCGCCGGCCAGCAGGGACTCGGCATGGGCGCGGGTACGGGGCAGCAGGCGCTCATAGTAGAAGCGCGCGGTGGCCAGCTTGGCCTGGTAGAAGGCGGCCTCCTCGGTACCGGCGGCCAGCTTCTCGGCGGCGACCCGGGCCATGTCGGCCCAGAAGTACGCCAGGCAGCAGTAGCCGGAGTACATCAGATAGTCGACGGCGGCGGCGCCCACCTCCTCGCGATCCTTCATGGCGGCCATGCCGACCTTGAGGGTGATCTCGCCCCACTCCTTGTTCAGCTTGGCCAGCGGCTCGACGAAGGCCTTGAGCTGGGCATTCTCGGCGTTGGCCTGGCAGAACTTGTGCACCACCTTGGTGAAGGCCTTGAGGGATTCACCCTGGGTCATCAGCACCTTGCGACCCAGCAGGTCGATGGCCTGGATGCCAGTGGTGCCCTCGTAGAGCATGGCAATACGGGCATCGCGCAGATTCTGCTCCATGCCCCACTCGGCGATGTAGCCGTGGCCGCCGTAGATCTGCACGCCGTGGCTCGCCGCCTCGAAACCCACCTCGGTCATGAAGGCCTTGGCGATGGGGGTGAGGAAGGCCAACTGGGTCTCGACCTGCTGCTTCTGCTCTTCGTCCTGGCTGTACTTGAGGATGTCCACCAGCTTGGCGGTGTAGTAGATCATCGCCCGGCTGCCTTCGGCGAAGGCCTTCATGGTCAGCAGCATGCGGCGCACGTCGGGGTGCACGATGATGGGATCGGCGGGCTTCTCGGGCGCCTTGGGACCGGTCAGGGACCTCATCTGCAGACGCTCGCGGGCGTACTTCAGACCGCCCTGGAAGGCCACCTCGGCATGGGCCAGGCCCTGCAGGGCGGTGCCGATGCGGGCGAAGTTCATGAAGGTGAACATGCAGTTCAGACCGCGATTCGGCGGGCCGATCAGGAAGCCGGTGGCGCCGTCGAAGTTCATCACGCAGGTGGCGTTGCCGTGGATGCCCATCTTGTGTTCCAGGGAACCACAGTGCACGGCGTTGCGCTCGCCGGCCGCGCCGCTGGCGTCGGGCAGGCGCTTGGGCACGATGAACAGCGAGATGCCCTTGGTGCCGGCGGGGGCGTCGGGCAGGCGGGCCAGCACGATGTGGACGATGTTCTCGGCCATGTCGTGTTCACCGGCGGAGATGAAGATCTTGGTGCCGGTGATGGCGTAGCTGCCGTCAGCACGCGGCTCGGCCTTGGTGCGCAGCATGCCCAGGTCGGAACCGCAGTGGGGTTCGGTCAGGCACATGGTGCCGGTCCATTCGCCGGTCACCAGCTTTTCCAGGTAGGTGTGCTTCTGCTCGTCGGTGCCGTGCTGCTCCAGGGTGTTCATGGCGCCGTGGGACAGGCCGGGGTACATGCCCCAGGACCAGTTGGCCTGGCCGACCATTTCCGAGAGAGAGATGCCAAGGGACTCGGGCAGGCCCTGGCCACCGTGGGCCGGGTTGTGCGCCAGGCTCGGCCAGCCGCCCTCGACGAACTGGGCATAGGCTTCCTTGAAGCCATCGGGGGTCTTCACCCCGTCTTCGCTCCAGGTGCAGCCCTGCTGGTCGCCGATGCGATTGAGCGGCGCCAGTACCTGCTCGCAGAACTTGGCGCCTTCTTCGAGGATGGCGGAAACCATGTCGGGAGTGGCGTCGCCGCACCCGGGCAGGCTCTGGTAGTGCGCGTCATAGCCCAGGAGTTCGTCGCGGACGAAGCGGATGTCCCGCAGGGGGGCTTTGTAATCGGGCATGACTGTTACCTCTTTGCGAATGCTTGTTGTCGAGGGTGGCGGCAGCGTCGCTGCGGACCTGCCGCCAGGGCGTTTAAACAGTCGTTTGAAACTAATGTTCCAGGCCTGGCCTTGTCAAGCGTGGCGAGGACGAGCGGAACGACCGGTCAGTCCGCCAGGGCCAGGGCTTCGTCCAGGGCCGCCGCCGTCGCCGGACGTACCAGCCGCGCCAGTTCCTGGCCGTCCTTGAAGACGATCAGCGTGGGCCAGAGCTTGACGCGAAAGGAGCGTCCCAGGCGGCGGCCGGGACCGTCCTCGATCTTGAGATGGCGCACGCCGGGGTAGTCCGCGAGCGCCGTGGCCAGCAGCGGCTGGGCGGCGCGACAGTGGCCGCACCAGGGTGCGCCGAACTCCAGCAGGGTGACACCCGGCAGGGCGTCGACATCAGCGCGGGCGGGCTCCTTTTCCGCATAGGTGGTCGTCATGGTCATGGCGGGGCTCCTGAAGTCGGTTCCAACGGTGGACAAGTCGCTGGCGGGACTGCTCGGTCACGGGAAAAGGACTAGGGTCGATCCTGCGGTACGCCTCGATGTCATGACAATAAAACAAGGCGCTCCATTTCTGCCTCCGTCTCCGCCCTTTCCCGAGGCCCGCCATGAGCCAGACAGCGACTTCCGTTTCACCCGCCACCCTGCGCAAGGTCATCTCCGCCGCGTCCATCGGCAACTTCGTCGAATGGTTCGATTTCGCCCTCTATGGCTTTCTCGCCACCCTGCTCGCGGCGCACTTCTTTCCCAGTGGCGACGCCACCGCCGGCCTGCTCAAGACCTTTGCCGTCTTTGCCGTGGCCTTTGCCTTCCGGCCACTGGGCGGCATCGTCTTCGGCCTGCTGGGTGACCGCATCGGCCGCAAGCGCACCCTGGCCCTGACCATCCTGATCATGGCCGGCGCCACCGCCCTGATCGGCATCCTGCCCAGCTACGCCACCATCGGCATCTGGGCGCCGATCCTGCTGACGCTGATCCGCTGCGCCCAGGGCTTTTCCGCCGGCGGCGAATACGCCGGGGCCTGCGCCTACGTGATGGAGCATTCACCGCGCGATCGCCGCGGGCGCTATGGCAGCTTCGTACCGGTCTCGACCTTTCTCGCCTTTGCCAGCGCGGCCCTGACCGCCTGGGGCCTGGAGCGACTGCTGGGCGCCGCCGCCATGGCCGACTGGGGCTGGCGCATCCCCTTCCTGGCCGCCGCGCCGCTGGGCCTGATCGGTCTCTATCTGCGGCTGAAGCTGGACGAGACCCCGGCCTTCCAGGCGCTGGAAGCGGACCATGAGGTCAGCCATTCGCCGCTGGGCGAGACGCTCAGGCTGCAGGGTCGCTCGATCCTGCGCCTGGGCGCCTTCATCTCGCTGACGGCGCTGTCCTTCTATATGTTCACCACCTACTTCTCCACCTACCTGCAACTGGCCGGCGGCTTCGACCGGGCCGCGGCCCTGGCCATCAGCCTGATCACCCTGTTCGCCGCCGCGGCGGCCTGTCCAGTGCTGGGACGCGTCACCGACCGCATCGGCCGGCGCATGACCACGGTGCTGGCCAGTCTGGTGCTGGCGGTAGGCGTCTATCCGGCGCTGCTGCTGGCCAGCAGCGGCCAGTTCGGCAGCGCCCTGCTGGGCTCGCTGTTGCTGGGCGCCGGGGCGGTGCTGTGCAACGTGGTGACCGCGCCGCTGCTCAGCGAGGTCTTCCCCACCCGCACGCGCTACACCGCCGGGGCCATCACATACAACCTGGCCTACACCATCTTCGGCGGCACCGCGCCGCTGATGGCGACCTGGCTGATCGGCGCCACCGGCAGCAATCTCTCGCCGGCGCTCTACCTGATCCTGATCGCCCTGCTCGGCCTGATCGGCGGCCTGAGTCTGCCCGAGACTTCGCGCATCGATCTGGACGAGGTCAGCGAAGGCGGTGAAACGGCCTATCGCGCGGTGCGCGGCTAGACCGCTCGTCCCTTGACCGGCACTTCCTCCGGGTCCATCTGCCGATAGGCAAAAGGCCCGGAGTTTCGCCATGCCCGCCGCTCACGATCTGCAACGCTTCCTCGACGCCCAGGCCGACACCTATGCCACCGCCCTGGCGGAGATCCGCGCCGGGCACAAGCGCAGCCACTGGATGTGGTTCATCTTTCCGCAGATCCAGGGGCTTGGCCGCAGCGAGACGGCGCAGCGCTACGCCATCGCCTCCCGCGACGAGGCCAGTGCCTACCTGGCGCATCCGCTGCTGGGACCGCGCCTGCGGGAGATCACCGCCGCCGCGCTGGAGCATCCGCAGCTGTCGGCCACGGCGCTGTTCGGCCAGCCGGACGATCTCAAATTCCATTCCTGCCTGACCCTCTTCGCCGCCGTGGCCGAAGACCCCGAACCCTTTCGTCAGGCGCTGAAGACCTTTTTCGCCGGCCAGCCGGACGAAGCCACCCTGACGCGACTCTGCTAGCGCCAGAGCTCGGGTAGCGCCCCTTCCCGTCCGGTCACCGGATCAGTCAGTGGCACAGGCACCTGGGCGATCAGTTCGACTGAACGGGCATGGGCGGCCGGATCGGCGCGCTGGGTGATGAAGTCCTGCTGATCGGGCGGATAGGCGCCCACCACCAGGAAGTCCGCGCTGGATTCCAGGTTGCGGTGTCCGGTCCCCGCCGGCAGCACCACCACGTCGCCCGCGGTCACCTCCACATCCTGCCCCTGCTCGCCACCCAGCCGCAGCCGCGCCTGGCCGCGCGCCACGCCAAGGACTTCATGGGCATTGGGGTGATAATGATGATAATCGTAGACGCCATAGCGCCATTGCGGCGGCCAGGCGTTGTCGGCGAACAGCCGCTCCAGGGCGGCGGCGCGGTCGGAGCCGGCCAGGGGAACCTGGCGATAGAGCAATACGGGCAGGCGACTGTTGGGGATGACGCCATCGTCGGCGAAATGCAGTTGTTCGGGCTGACCGGCACCCACCGGCGCGGCCAGGGCCAGGGCGGCGGGCGCCAGGCCCAGCACCAGGGAAAGGACGGACAGAGACGGACGATGCGGCATGCGGGACTCCCTCGGGGCTTTGCCAATGGAGGCCCGCCTGGTGCCCGGGTTCAGCGCCCGCGACGAGGGGTCAGGCCAGCCATTCCCGCAGCAGCGCCGAGGTGCGCTCCGGCAGTTCCAGCGGCGGCAGGTGACCGCAGTCGTCCAGCACCACCAGGCGCGAGTCCTGGATGCCGGCGTGCATCAGCTCGGCTTCGGCCGGCGGGGTCAGCTGGTCCTGGGCGCCCACCACGATCAGGGTCGGGATGCGGATCTCTGCCAGGGTCGGGCGTGAGTCGGGGCGGTCGATGATCGACTGCTGTTGGCGCAGGAAGGCCTCCTTGCCCACCGCCTTGCCCATGGCCAGCACGGTATCGGCCACCGGCGTGCCCAGGCGCGAGGCGTGGATCAGCCGCGGCAAGAGTTGCGGACTGATACCGAGGAAACGCCCGCGCTCGGCCAGTTCGAGCATGGCGCGGCGCTGGGCGGCGCGCTCCGGGGCGTCCGGGCTGGCCATGGTGTCGAACAGCGCCAGCCGCGCTACCCGTTCCGGCGCCTGGCGCAGGATCTCGAAGGCCACGTAGCCGCCCATGGACAGGGCGCCCAGGGCGAAGCGCGGCGGCGCCTCGGCCAGCACCCGGCGCGCCAGGGCAGGGATGCCCAGGTCGCGGGTGAGGTCGGGAATGAGCACCGGACAGACGTCGGCCAGGTCGGCGGCCTGAGCCGCCCAGAGACGGCTGTCGCAGAGCAGGCCGGGAAGCAGGATCAGCGGAAGGGAATCGGTAGCGGTCATCACGGGGGACTTGAGAGACACTGCGGAAAACGCGCAGTGTAGCGCGGATCACCAGCGAACCCCGTGGGCTTCGTGGGTTCCAAGGGACATTGCCAAGGATCCGGAAACATCCATGCGTACTGAAGGCTTCTTCGACTGGCTCGGCGCCGCGCTCGGCCAGGTCATCCGTTTCATCATCGATCTGTTCGGCTCGGTGCTCGGCGGCCTCGCCGACGCCGTGCACGACTTTCTCCATGGCATGGCCCGCTCCATCGGCATGGACGACTCCTATATCAGCTTCGTGGTCCTGGCCATCGGCCTGCTGCTGCTCTACGCCGCGGTACGCGCCTTCATGGCGCGCTCGGTGGTGGGCGGCGTCATCTGGCTGATTCTCGGCCTGATGGTGATGAGCTGGCTGATCCGCGGCTGACTGGTCGCCAGGCGCTCCGCCTGGCACAGTAGGGCTCTCGCTCGGCACGGACGCCGTCATGACCCCACCCCTTTCCCAGGCCTTGAAGCGCCACTGGCAACGCCTGCGGCCCGGGACCAGCTGCGCCCTCTGCGCCGCCTGGCTGCCGGCCGGACTGCCCCTGTGCGAAGGCTGCGACAGCGAATTGCCCTGGCTCGGCCCCCATTGCCAGGGCTGCGCCCTGCCCCTGCCGGTGGACGGCCTGTTCTGCGGCGGCTGCCTGGCCAAGCCGCCGGCCTTCGACCAGGTGCTGGCGCCCTGGCGCTATGCCTTTCCGGTCGACACCCTGATCAACAGATTCAAGCACCGCGATCACGGCAGTCTCGGCCGTCTGGCCGGGGCGCTGCTGGCGCGGCATCTGCAGCACCTGTTCGACGAAGGTCAGCCGCGCCCGGAGTGCCTGCTGCCCGTTCCTCTCTCGCCCCTGCGCCTGCGCCAGCGCGGCTTCAACCAGGCCGCACTGCTGGCCGGCTGGCTCGGCAAGTCCTTGAAGCTACCGGTGGATGGCGGACTATTGCAGCGGGTGCAGGAGCAGCACAGCCAGCAGGGCCTGAGCGCCAGCGAGCGGCGGCGCAATCTCCGGCAGGCCTTCGCCCTGGTGCAGGACGCCGGGTTGGAGGGTCGCCATCTGGCCCTGGTGGACGACGTCCTCACCACCGGCGCCACCGCCGACAGCCTGGCGCGCCTGCTCAAGCGCGCGGGCGCCCGGCGGGTGGATGTCTATTGCCTGGCGCGGACGCCGCCACCCGGCGAGTAGCGCTGTCACCAAACCGTCATTTAGTCTGACTAGCCTCGCCTGCACACCGTGAGGGAGCCATCAGCATGCACAACGACCAGACCGATCTCGAACGCCTCGTCCAACTGAGCCGCCGGCGCTTCATCGGTGCCGGCGCCCTGGCCGGTGCCGCCCTGTTCCTGGGCGGCGGCCTGCTCGGTCGCAGCGCCCTGGCCGACGCCGTCGGCGAAGCCGCGGGCAATCCGCTGATCGGCTTCGCCAACATCCCCGCCTCCACCGCCGACACCCTGGCGGTGCCGCCCGGCTATCGCGCCAGCGTGCTCATCAGCTGGGGTCAGCCGCTGCACGCCGACGGTCCGGCCTTCCGCCCCGATGGCAGCCCGAGCGCCGCCGACCAGGCCGTGCAATTCGGCGACAACAACGACGGCATGGCCTTCTATCCCTTTCCGGACGATCCGGATCGGGCGCTGATGGCGATCAACAACGAATACACCAACTACCGCTATCTGCTCAGCCACGGCACGCCGCCCAAGTCCCTGGAAGACACCCGCAAGGCCCAGGCCGCCGAGGGCGTCTCGGTGATCGAGGTGAAGCGCGTGGACGGCCAGTGGCATTTCGTCCAGGGCTCGCCCTATAACCGCCGCGTGCATGGCAACACGCCCATCGCCGTCAGCGGTCCGGCCGCCGGCCATGACCTGCTCAAGACCGCCGCCGATCCGGCCGGACGCGAGGTGCTGGGCACCTTCCAGAATTGCTCCAGCGGCGCCACCCCCTGGCACACCTACCTGACCTGCGAAGAGAACTTCACCGACGTCTTCGGCAGTCGCGATGCCAACCTGAAGTTCGACGCCGCCCAGAAGCGCTACAGCGTCAAGCACGCCAGCGTGGAGAACGACTGGCACCTGCACGACGATCGCTTCGACCTGGCGCAGAATCCCAACGAACTCAATCGCCACGGCTGGATCACCGAGATCGATCCCTTCGATCCCCAGGCCAAGCCGGTCAAGCGCACCGCCCTGGGGCGCTTCAAGCACGAGAACGCCGCCCTCGCCCGCACCCGCGATGGCCGCGTGGTGGTCTACATGGGCGACGACGAGCGCGGCGAATTCATCTACAAGTTCGTCAGCCGCGAGCCCCTGCAGGACGATCCCAAGGCCAATCGCGACCTGCTCGACCAAGGCACCCTCTATGTCGCCCGGTTCGACGAGGGCGATCGTGATCCGAACCGCCCCAAGGGCCGCGGCCAGTGGCTGCCGCTGGTGCATGGCGAGAACGGCCTGACCGCCGCCAACGGCTTCGCCAGCCAGGCCGAGGTGCTCATCCACGCGCGCCAGGCCGGCACCCAGGTCGGCGCCACGCGCATGGACAGACCCGAGTGGATCGCCGTCAGCCCCAAGGACGGCCAGGTCTATTGCACCCTGACCAACAACACCAAGCGCGGCGAGGACGGCATGCCGGTGGGCGGCCCCAATCCCCGCGCCAACAACCTCTACGGCCAGATCGTGCGCTGGCGCGAGAGCGGTGACGATGCCGCGGCCCTGAGCTTCGACTGGGACCTCTTCGTCATCGCCGGCAATCCCAAGGTGCACCCGGGCAAGCCGGAAGCGGGCTCTCAGCAGATCAACGCCGAGAACATGTTCAACAGTCCCGATGGCCTGGGCTTCGACGCCGCCGGCCGGCTGTGGGTGCTCACCGACGGCAAGTACAGCAACAAGGGCGATTACGAGGGCATGGGCAACAATCAGATGCTCTGCGCCGATCCGCGCAGCGGCGAGATGCGCCGCTTCCTGGTCGGTCCGGTCGGCTGCGAGGTCACCGGCCTGGCCTTTTCGCCGGACTACAAGACGATGTTCGTCGGCATCCAGCACCCGGGCGAGGAAGGCGGCTCGACCTTTCCCGAGGCCCAGCCGAACGGCCAGCCACGCTCTTCGGTAATGGTCATCAGCCGCGAAGACGGTGGTGTGATCGGCGCCTGACCGGCGAGCGGATAGCGCTCGAGCCTTCGCCATGGGGCTCGGGCATGCGCTAGCATCTCCCGGATGCAGGGTGGCAATCGCCATCGTCCCCCGTGACCGAGGAGCGCGCCATGTCTCATCCGTTCGAAAATCTGAGTCCCGACCTCGTCATCGACGCCATCGAAAGCCTGGGCTATCTCAGCGATGCCCGGGTGCTGGCCCTCAACAGCTACGAGAACCGCGTCTACCAGATCGGCATCGAAGGCGAGACCCCGCTGATCGCCAAGTTCTATCGCCCGGATCGCTGGACCGACGCGGCCATCCTGGAAGAGCACGCCTTTTCCGCCGAACTGGAAGAACGCGAGGTGCCGGTGGTCGCGCCCCTGCAGCGCGATGGCCAGACGCTGTTCAATCATGCCGGCTTTCGCTTCGCGCTCTTTCCCCGCCGCGGCGGCCGGGCGCCGGAGCCGGGTGATCTCAATCAGCTGCATCGCCTCGGCCAGCTGCTGGGTCGCCTGCACGCGGTGGGCGCCAGCCGGCCCTTCCAGCACAGAGAGACGCTGGACGTTCAGGGCTATGGGCATGCCTCGCTGGACACGCTGCTAACCGGCAACTTCATTCCCCAGAGCCTGCTGCCAGCCTATGAATCGGTGGCGCGCGACCTGCTGCAGCGTCTCGACGAACTCTTCGAAAGCGTCAGCTACGACGTCATCCGCCTGCACGGCGACTGCCATCCGGGCAACCTGCTCTGCCGCGATGACGCCTACCATATCGTCGACCTCGACGACTGCCGCCACGGTCCGGCCATGCAGGATCTCTGGATGCTGCTGGCCGGCGATCGCCAGGAGCGGCTGACGCAGCTGTCCGAGCTGATGGACGGCTACGAGGAATTCCACGACTTCCAGCCGCGCGAACTGGCCCTGATCGAGGGGTTGCGCACCCTGCGGCTGATGCACTACAGCGCCTGGCTGGCACGTCGTTGGGACGATCCGGCCTTTCCCAAGAGCTTTCCCTGGTTCGGCAGTGAACGCTACTGGGGCGACCAGATCCTCACCCTGCGCGAACAACGCGCCGCCCTGGACGAGGCGCCGTTGCGGCTGTTCTAGGCTTGCTGCGACG
>NZ_BBIT01000002.1 GCF_000730625.1 Pseudomonas oryzihabitans NBRC 102199
GCGATCACCAAAACACCGATGTCTTGTAGGATCGGCCGCATCGGCGGACCGCCATGGCCGCTATCAGACTGCTCGCCTAGAAACCTCACAGTAACTGTTCTGTTCAGGGCTTGGCGTAGCGCTGCTCCAGACGATCCAGCAGCAGGTTGGCGCTGTAGGGGTCGAGACGGAAGGTCTCGGCGCCCAGGGCTTCCACGCGGTTATCCTTGACCGCCGGCAGGTGCGCCAGCAGCGGATTGCTGCGTACCGCCTCGGCTTCCTTGGCGTCCGCGGCGAACAGCAGGAAGGTCTGGCCGGTGAGACCGGTGGCGACGTTCTCGCCGGCCAGCTGGAGGATGTCGTGGCGCTGCCCCTGGCTATGGCCGGTCTCCAGCCCCGCTGGCAGTTTCGCCAGGGTGAAGCCCAGGCTTTCCAGCAACTGGCCCTGGGAGGAGGCGGCGGTCCAGAGATTGGCCTGGCGCGTCGCCGGGTTGTAGACGAAGGCCGACACCGGTTGCGGCGGCAGCTGCAGGCGCGCCTTGAGATCGGCGACGCGCCGGTCGAAGTCGCCGACCACCTTGCGGGCGGCGTCCTCGCGGCCGGTGGCCTGGCCGAGCAGTTCCACCACCTGTTGCCAGCTGCGATTGTCGTAACCCACCACCAGCACCGGGGCGATGGCCTTGAGTTGCTCGACCAGCCGCAGCGCCGAGTCGTTGCCGGCGGCGCTGACCAGGATTAGGTCCGGCGCCTCGGCGGCCACGGCTTCGGCATTGGCCTCGCCGATATACAGCCGCTTCACGTCGCGCTGCCTGGCGACCGCGCCCCACTGGCGCAGGAAGCCCTGGTCATCGGCGAATCTGTTGTTGGGCGAGGTGGCGCCGCTGGCCACCACCGGCGCGCCGATGGCGAGCAGGGAGCCGGTAAGGGTGACGCTGGTGGAGACGATGCGTTGCGGCTTGGCCGGCAGGGTCACCTGGCTGCCGTCGGCGCTGATCTGCCGCGGCCAGTCCGCCGCCTGAGCGGGACCACCCAGGGTCAGGGTGGCGACCGCCAGAGTGGTGAGAATGCGAAACACTGACAACAAGCTGAACATGGACGCCTTCCAGTTGTAAGATAATCACTCTCATTTTCAAAGAACCACCCCCTGGGCAGCAAGTCGTTCCTTTCCAGTAGCCGACAGGGCCAGGGCAGGAGCCGTGGATCCGGTACCTGCCGGCGCTCTGCCAAGTGGAGATTCACCTGAGATTTCAATGGGTTGCTGGCCATTCGGCGAGATCGTTCGGTCCCTAACGAATTGACTTTCCGGCAGGCAACCTTTAGCTTCTGCTTATTGATAAGCATTATCATTCGTGTAGAGGTCCATCGAAATGACGAGCAAGAGGGCTGAGGTGGTCGGCGGAGTCGTTGCCGATCGTCGGGAACAGGCCGCATTCCTGTTCCAGTCGGGTGATCGCGTCCTGCAGGGGCGGGGCATCTGTGCCCGGGTCGAGACACCGGCCAGTGGCGGCGCGCATCGGGACAGCCTGTTCCTACACGCCGTGGATGAGGCCTTCGCCCGTGCCCGCCAGGCCGGCATCGCCGAGCCGGTGATCATGGGTGCCATTCCCTTCGATACCACCAGGCCCTCCTGCCTCTATGTGCCTCGGGAGCATGCCTGGACTGCGCGCCCGGCGCCGGTCAGCAGCGCAGGGGTTGCCCCGGCGCAGGTGCGCGAGGTGCGCAACCTGCCCAGCGCGGACGGCTTCTGCCTGGCGGTGGAGGAGGCCATCGAGGCCTTCCGCCGTGGCGAGCTGAGCAAGGCGGTGCTGTCGCGCATCCAGGAGATCCGCCTGGCCGAGCCTGCCGACGTGGAGACCATCCTCGCCAATCTGGCGCGGCAGAATCCTACCGGCTATCAATTCCGCATCCCCACCGCCGAGGGCGGCGAGCTGGTCGGGGTCAGCCCCGAGTTGCTGGTGCGCAAACAGGGTGCCCAGGTCCATACCAATCCCCTGGCCGGTTCGGCCAGGCGCCGCGCCGATCCGCAGGAAGACCAGCGCGTCGCCCGCGAGTTGCTGGAGTCCAGCAAGGACCACTACGAACATCGTCTGGTGATCGAGGACATCCGCGAGCAGCTGGCGCCGCTGTGCAGCCGGCTGGACGTACCCGAAGGCCCCTCGCTGCTCAGCACCAACGCCATGTGGCACCTGTCCACCGCCATCGACGGCGAGCTGGCCGACAGCCGCACCTCGGCGCTGCAACTCGCCTGCCGCCTGCATCCGACCCCGGCGGTGTGCGGCTTTCCCACGGCCGCGGCGCGCCAGTTGATCCAGCGCATCGAGCCCTTCGACCGCGGCCTGTTCACCGGCATGGTCGGCTGGTGCGATGCCCAGGGCAACGGCGAGTGGGTGGTCACCATCCGCTGCGGCACGGTGCAGGGCGACTGGCTGCGGCTGTTCGCCGGTGCCGGCATCGTCGAAGCCTCCGACCCCGCGGCGGAGTGGGCCGAGGTTACCGCCAAACTGGGCACCATGCGTGCCGCCTGTGGATTGCTCGACGAGGAGAACCCCACGTGAGTCTGGAATTCACCCACTGGCCGGACGACCTGGCGGCGCGCTATCGCGCCCTGGGTTACTGGCTCGACCTGCCGATGACCGAGATCCTGGCGCGCAGCCGCGCGGCCCTGCCGGACGCGCCGGCGATCCTCTGCGGCGAGCGGCAGCTGAGCTATGCCGAGCTGGACGAGCGCTCCAGTCGCCTGGCCGCCCACCTGCAGGCCGCCGGGCTGCGCCGCCACGACACGGCCCTGGTGCAGCTGCCCAACGTGGCCGAGTTCTACGTGGTGTTCTTTGCCCTGCTCAAGGCCGGCATCGCCCCGGTCAATGCGCTGTTCAGCCACCAGAAGCTGGAGTTGCTCGCCTATGCGCAGCAGATCCAGCCCCGGTTGCTGATCGCCTGCAGCGAGCACAACCTGTTCCGCGACGACAACTTCCTCGCCGAGTTGCGCGACGTGGCGCCGGGCCTCGGCGAGGTACTGCTGGACGGCGCCGACGACGCGCGCAGCCTCCAGCAGCGCCTGGATACCCCGCTGGACGGTTTTCAGCTGACGCCCACCGCCGGTGGCGAGGTGGCCTTCTTCCAGCTATCCGGGGGCAGCACCGGCACGCCCAAGCTGATCCCGCGCACCCACAACGACTACTACTACAGCCTCAGACGCAGCGTCGAGATCTGCCGCCTGAGCCCGGCGACGCGCTTTCTCTGTGCGCTGCCGGCGGGCCACAACTACACCCTCAGCTCGCCCGGCGCGCTGGGCGTCTTCATCGCCGGCGGCTGCGTGGTCATGGCCCGCGATCCCGAGCCGCTGCGCTGCTTCGCGCTGATCGAACGCCATCAGGTGGACTGGGTGGCCCTGGTGCCACCGGCGGTGGCGCTCTGGCTGCAGGCCGCGGCCGCGCCCGAGCAGCGTGCGCGACTCGCCAGCCTGCGCGTGGTGCAGGTGGGCGGTGCCAGCTTCGCCGAAGCCCAGGCCCGCCGCGTGCCCGAGGAGCTGGGCTGCCAGTTGCAGCAGGTGTTCGGCATGGCCGAAGGCCTGGTCAACTACACCCGCCTCGACGACGAACCCGAGCGCATCTTCACCACCCAGGGCCGGCCCATGAGCCCGGATGACGAAGTGCGCATCACCGACGAGGACGGCAATCCCGTGCCCGACGGCGAGCCCGGCCTGCTGTCCACCCGTGGCCCCTACACCTTCCGCGGCTACTACCGCAGCCCCGAGCACAACGCCCAGGTGTTCGACGCCGAGGGCTTCTATTTCTCCGGCGACGTGGTCCAGCGCGATGCCGCCGGCGACCTCAAGGTGGTCGGGCGGGTGAAGGACCAGATCAACCGCGGCGGTGAAAAGATCGCTGCCGCCGAGATCGAGGGCCTGCTGCTGCGCCATCCCGGCATCACCCACGCGGCCCTGGTCGCCATCGCCGACGACTTGATGGGCGAGAAGAGCTGCGCCTGCCTGGTGGTGAGCGATCCGGCGCTCAAGCCGGTGGCGCTGCGCCGCTACCTGCGCGAGCAGGGCGTGGCCGAGTACAAGCTGCCCGACCGTTTCCAGTTCCTTGACCAGCTGCCGCTCACCGCCGTCGGCAAAATCGACAAGCGCCGCCTGCGCGAGCAGCTGCAGACCCCATCCACCGAGCGTTCCTAAGGTTTCCCATGGCTATTCCCCGTCTTGCCTCCTATCCCTTGCCCCAGCCCGACGGCTTCCCCGCCAACAAGGTGGACTGGACGCCCGTGGCCGATCGCGCCGTGCTGCTGATCCACGACATGCAGCGCTATTTCGTCGAATTCTATGGCGACGACAGCCCGCTGATCGATCAGGTGGTGGCCAACATCGCCGCCCTGCGCGCCTGGGCCGATGCCCAGGGCGTGCCGGTGGTCTATACCGCCCAGCCCACCGACCAGCCGCCGGCCGATCGCGCCCTGCTCAACGACATGTGGGGCCCGGGCCTGACCCAGGCCGATCCCGCGCTGCAGCAGGTGGTGGACGCGCTGGCGCCCAAGGCTGACGACGTGGTGCTGACCAAGTGGCGCTACAGCGCCTTCCACCGTTCCAATCTGCAGGACCTGATGACCGAATGGCGGCGCGATCAGCTGATCGTCTGCGGCGTCTATGCCCATATCGGCTGCCTGACCACCTGCACCGATGCCTTCATGAGGGATATCCAGGCTTTCCTGATCGGCGACGCCGTGGCCGACTTCAGCGAGGAAGAGCACCGCATGGCGCTGCGCTACGTGGCGACCCGCTGCGGCAGCACCCTGAGTACCGCCCAGGTCACCGGCGCGGGTGCGGCCGTGCTCGATGAAGCCTGGCTGCGCGCCCAGGTCCAGCCGCTGCTGGACGCCGATGATGAAGCACCGGCGCTGGACGACAACCTCACCGATTTCGGCCTGGACTCGGTGCAGGTCATGACCCTGGTGGGCGAGTGGCAGAAGCGCGGTCTGCCGGTGACCTTCGCCGATCTCGCCGCCCAGCCGACCCTGCAGGGCTGGCTGGACCTGCTGCGCGCGCGCGCCTGAGGAATCTGCTGATGACGCAACTGGATTTCACCGGCAAGCGCGTCTGGGTGACCGGCGCAGGGCAGGGCATCGGGCTGCAGGTAGCGCGGCGCTTCCAGGCGGCGGGCGCCGAGGTGATCGGCCTCGACCGGCAATTCGCCGAGGGCAGCTATCCGTTCCGCACCCAGCTACTGGACGTCGCCGACGCGGCCCAGGTGGAGGAAGTCTGCCAGGCGCTGCTGGCGGAAGAGCGCCGCCTGGACGTGCTGGTCAATGGCGCCGGCGTGCTGCGCCTGGGCACCAGCGACAGCCTGAGCCTGGACGACTGGCAGGCGCTGCTGGACGTCAACGTCTCTGGACCCTTCTACCTGTTCCGCCAGCTGGTGCCGCTGTTCAAGGCCCAGGGCCGGGGCGCCATCGTCAACATCGCCTCCAACGCCGCCCATGTGCCGCGCCTGCAGATGGCCGGCTACTGCACCTCCAAGGCGGCGCTGGTGTCCCTGAGCCACTGCGTGGCCCTGGAACTGGCCGGGTCGGGCGTGCGCTGCAACGTGGTCTCGCCGGGCTCCACGGCGACCCCCATGCTGGCCGGCATGCTCGGCTCGCCCGAGGGTTATCAACGCCTGGTGGACGGCCTACCGGAAGACTTCAAGCTGGGCATCCCGCTGCGCAAGATCGCCCAGCCCGACGAGATCGCCAACACCGTGCTGTTCCTCGCCTCGGACCTGGCCAGCCATATCACCATGCAGGACATCGTGGTGGACGGCGGCGCGACCCTGGCGGCGTGAGAGGTTTTCGTCGGTTGGGTTGAGCGCCAGCGAAGCCCAACACGGCGGGTTCGACTCCGCCTGTTGGGCTTCGACGATGGGGCTGTCTCAACCCAACCTACGGCTTGCCTCGCGACCGATCCCGGGCTTGCCGCGGCAGAAGAAGCTGAACGCCTGCTCTCATAGCCCCCTCTCCCCTCGGGAGAGGGTTGGGGTGAGGGCGCCCCTCGCTAGGGAGCCCAGTGGAAAAGACTGCGCCGTTTTCCACGCTACGTGGCCGAGCGGTGCCGTAGGTTGGGTTGAGCGCCAGCTAAGCCCAACGCGATGGGTTCGCCCCCGCCTGTTGGGCTTCGACGATGGGGCTGTCTAAACCCAACCTACGGCTTGCCTCGCGACCGATCCCGGGCTTGCCGGGGCGGAAAATCCTGAACGCCTGCTCGGATAGCCCCCTCTCCCCTCGGGAGAGGGTTGGGGTGAGGGCGCCCCTGGCTAGAAAGCCCAGTGGAAAAGGCTGCGCCGTTTTCCACGCTACGGACTCAAAGATACGGCGGTGAACCGGGGCTCGACCGCTGGCAGCGGGAGAGTAGCCAGGTTGGTCTGAGTGATAGCGAAGCCCAGGGTATTGTCATGAAACGCATCGCGGCCATGGGCCGCTCCTACAGTCTGTGCTCAACCTGTAGGAGCGGCCGCATCGGCGGACCGCCATGGCCGCGATTGGTATTGCTGAAGAGCTTCGCTAACGAAGCCCTCCACTCAACCCGCCACCAGCACCCGGATCGCTTCCAGGCGCAGCGAGGCCTTGTCCAGGTAGGTCAGGCCTTCTTCGCGTTGCTGGCGCAGGCGGTCGATCTCGTCCTGGCGGACGCTGGAATTGACCGCGCGCAGGGCTTCCAGGCGGGCGATCTCTTCGTCCATCCCCGACAAATAGGCCTGGCGGGCCTTGGCCACGCGTTCCTCGTGGCGGGGCAGGGCTTTGCCTTCGCCACCGCCGATCAGCTTGGCCAGGGAGTCGCGCTGGGCCTGGACGAACTTGTTGGCACTGGTGCGCGGCACGCTTTCCAGCTGATCGTTGAGGGTCTCGAAGGCCACCCGGGCAGCCAGGTCGTTGCCGTTGGCGTCCAGCAGGCAGCGGATCGCCAGCGGCGGCAGGTAGCGGCCCAGTTGCAGGGCGCGCGGCGCCACCGCCTCGCTGATGTAGATCAGCTCCAGCAGCACGGTGCCCGGCTTGAGCGCCTTGTTCTTGATCAGCGCCACGGCGGTGTTGCCCATGGAGCCCGACAGCACCAGGTCCATGCCGCCCTGGGCCATGGGGTGCTCCCAGGTCAGGAACTGCATGTCTTCGCGGACCAGGGCCACGTTGCGGTCGTAGGTGATGGTCACGCCTTCGTCGTCGCCCAGGGGGAAGCCGGCGTCGAGCATCTTCTCGCTGGGCTTGAGAATCAGGGCGTTGTCGGAATGATCTTCGCTGTCGATGCCGAAGGCGTTGAACAGCTCTTCCATGTACATCGGCAGGGCGAACTGGTCGTCCTGTTCGAGGATGTCCTCGACCAGTTGCTCGCCGGCACCGGCGCCGGATGAATTGAGTTCCAGCAGGCGGTCACGGCCATTGTGCAGCTCGGCTTCCAGCGTTGCGCGCGCCTGGGCGCCCTGTTCCAGCAAGGCCTGCCAGGTGGCGTCGTCGCCACCGGCCAGCTGCTCGTCGAGCTCGCTGGCGAAGCGCGCCTGCAGGGCGCTGCCGGTGGGCGAGGTGGCCAGGAAGGCGTTCAGCGCCTGGTGGTACCACTGGAACTGACGCTCCTGGCGGCTGCCTTCGAGGTAGGGCACGTGCAGCTGGATGGTGTGGCGCTGACCGATCCGGTCAAGACGGCCGATGCGCTGCTCCAGCAGGTCCGGGTGGGCCGGCAGGTCGAACAGCACCAGGTGGTGGGCGAACTGGAAGTTGCGGCCCTCACTGCCGATCTCGGAGCAGATCAGCACCTGGGCGCCGAATTCCTCGTCGGCGAAGTAGGCGGCGGCGCGGTCGCGTTCGAGGATGCTCATGCCCTCGTGGAACACCGTGGCCGGGATGCCGGACTTCAGGCGCAGGGCGTCTTCCAGGTCCAGGGCGGTTTCCATGCGCGCGCAGATGACCAGCACCTTGTGCGGCTTGAGCGCCTTGAGGGTGTCGATCAGCCACTCGACGCGGCCGTCGTGGCGCCACCAGCGGTCGTTGTCGTCTTCCGGGGCGAATTCGGTTTCCGGCTGCAGCGACTGGCCGGGCATGACGCCCTCGTCCAGGTAGGCATCCGGGAAGGGCAGGGCGTGGGCGTGCAGCTCGCGCTCGGGGAAACCCTTGACCGCGGCGCGGGTGTTGCGGAACAGCACGCGGCCGGTGCCGTGGCGATCCAGCAGCTCGCGCACCAGGCGCGCGCGGGCCTCGGCATCGCCGGCGGCGGCAGCGTTCAGCAGGGTCTCGCCTTCCTGGCCGAGGAAACCGCCGATGGCGTCCTGGGCGGCCGGGCTGAGGGCGCCGGCGTCGAGCAGTTCCTGCACGGCTTCGGCCACCGGGCGATAGTGCTGGGACTCCTGCTGGAAGGCGGCGAAGTCGTGGAAGCGGCTGGGATCGAGCAGGCGCAGGCGGGCGAAGTGGCTGTCCTGGCCCAGTTGCTCGGGCGTCGCGGTCAGCAGCAGCACGCCGGGGATGACCTCGCCCAGTTGCTCGACCAGGCTGTATTCGCGGCTGGCGCCCTCGGGGTGCCAGACCAGGTGGTGGGCTTCATCGACCACCAACAGGTCCCAGCCGGCGGCGAAGGCGGCATCCTGGGCCTTTTCGTCACGCACCAGCCAGTCCAGGGAGACCAGGGCGAGCTGGGCGTCCTCGAAGGGGTTGCCCTCTTCGCTGGCCATGAAGCGCTCGGCGTCGAACAGCGCCACTTCCAGGTTGAAGCGGCGGCGCATCTCCACCAGCCACTGGTGCTGGAGATTTTCCGGGACCAGGATCAGCACGCGGCTGGCGCGACCGCTGAGCAGCTGGCGATGGATCACCAGGCCGGCTTCGATGGTCTTGCCCAGGCCCACTTCGTCGGCCAGCAGGACGCGCGGCGCGACCCGGTCGGCCACGCTGCGGGCGATGTGCAACTGGTGCGGGATCGGCTGGGCGCGGGCGCCGCCCAGGCCCCAGAGGCTGGATTGCAGCAGGCGGTTGCGGTGCTCGTGGGTGTGGTAGCGCAGGCCGAACCAGGGCAGGGGATCGATCTGCCCGGCGAACAGGCGGTCGCTGGCCAGGCGGAACTGGATGAAGTTCGACAGCTGGGCCTCGGGCACGCTGCGTGCCTCGCGCTCGGCGGTGAAGCCGTGGTACGTCAGCAGGCCGTCCTCTTCGGAGACCTCGCGCACGGTGAGCTTCCAGCCCTCGAAATGGGTCACCTCGTCGCCCGGGGCGAAGCGCACCCGGGTCAGCGGGGCGTTGCGCTGGGCATACTGGCGCGTCTCACCGGTGGCTGGATAGAGCACCGTGAGCAGGCGGCCGTCCAGGGCCAGGATGGTTCCCAGGCCCAGTTCGGCCTCACTGTCACTGATCCAGCGTTGTCCCGGTTGATGTGACGCCATGTGGAAGCTTCTCCCCAGCTATCAAAAAGCCGGCTATTTTAGCGAAAGCGGAGTCAGAAGCCTAACGCGCTCTTTGCCGCAGTCCGCGAATTCGAGGTCCTCGTCATGATCCCCATCGTTCCGCCCCTGGGCGTGACCCCACCCAACCAGCTGGATCCGGCGCCCGTGCGCCCCGTGGTCGCGCCGGTGACGGCACCTGCCGAAACGGCGCACGCCCCGCTGGAGGACGAAGCGACCCTGGATCGCGAGGCGCGCCGCCGCCGCCGGCAGCGCGAAGCCCTGCGCCAGGGCCTCGGCGCCGAACGTGCCCAGGCCCTGGAAGAGCCGGAGCAGGTGGGCGCCCAGGTGGATCTGCGGGTCTAGCCATGCTCGAGCGCCTGGAGCTGGACGACGCCGAGCTGGCCTTCCACCCGCACTGGCTATCCCCGGAACGAGCCGATGCCTGGCTGCAGCAGCTGGACGCCGAAACCCCCTGGAGCCAGCCGCAGGTGCGGGTGTTTGGCCGCTGGCACCCGGTGCCGCGACAGGTCGCCTGGTATGCCGACCCCGGGGTGGTCTACGGCTACGCCGGCCTGGATCACGCCGCCTTGCCCTGGACGCCGCTGTTGCAACTCATCCGTGAAGCCGTCGAGGCGGCCTGCGGCCAGGCCTTCAATGGCGTGCTGCTCAACCGTTACCGCGACGGCCAGGATTCCATGGGCTGGCACAGCGACGACGAGGCCAGTCTCGGCACCAATCCGCTGATCGCCTCGCTCAACCTGGGCGCCGCCCGGCGCTTCGACTTCCGCCGCAAGGGCACCAGCCGCATCGGCCATTCCCTGGAACTGGGTCACGGCAGCCTGCTGGTCATGGCCGGCGCGACCCAGCATCATTGGCAGCACCAGATCGCCAAGACCCGCAAAGCCAGCGGGTTGCGGCTGAATCTCACCTTTCGCCGGATAGCGACATGAGCGACGACAGCAATCTCATCGACTTCACCACCGAGCGCGGCAAGCGCATCCACGACCTCAAGGAGCGCCGGCTGCAGGAGGTGCGCTCGGCCTTCGAGCAGGCGCTGCCGCTGACCGCCGCCAAGAAGAAAAAGCGCAAGCCGAAGAAGAAATAGCGGGCAGTACCGTTCGTCGGGATTCGCCCTTGAAATTTTGTGGGGGATTCCTATCTAGGTTCATGCGGGATGCCGAAGTCGGGTCCCGCAGGCAACACCGAAACTTGCTGAACCTATCAGGAGATTCACCATGAGCAACGTACTGTCCCTGGCCCCGCTGTTCCGTCATTCCGTCGGCTTCGACCGGTTCAACGACCTGTTCGAATCCGCTCTGCGCAACGACGCTGGCAGCTCCTATCCGCCCTACAACGTCGAGAAGCACGGTGACGACCAGTATCGCATCGTGATCGCCGCCGCCGGCCTCCAGGAAGATGACCTGGAGATCGAAGTCGAGCGTGGCGTGCTCACCGTCAAGGGTGGCCGGCGCGAAAACAGCGCCGAGAGCGTGACCTTCCTGCATCAGGGCATCGCCCAGCGTGCCTTCAAGCTGTCCTTCCGCCTCGCCGACCATATCGAGGTGAAGGGTGCCGATCTCAAGCACGGCCTGCTGAGCATCGAACTGGTGCGCGTGATCCCGGAAGAAGCCAAGCCCAAGCGCATCGCCATCGCCGGCCAGCGCCCGGCTCTGGACAACTGATCGTCCAGGCGTCCTGCCTAAAAGCCCCAGCCCCGTGCTGGGGCTTTTTCGTTTGCGGCCCCGGCGCTAGCGGCCCTGGCCGAAGAGCTCCAGCAGCACCCCGCGCAACCAGCGGTTGCCGGCGTCCTGGTGATAGCGCGCGTGCCAGTGCTGCCTGACCGCGAAGCCTTCGATCGGCACCGGGCATTCGTGGACCCTGAGGCCATAGGTCTCCGCCAGGGTGGTGCCGATGTGCCGCGGCAGGGTGACGATGAGGTCGGAGGTGCCGACCACCGCGCCGACGCCCAAAAAGCCCGGTAGCTCCAGCACGATGCGGCGCTGCACCCCGGCGCGTACCAGACCCGCTTCCAGCAGCTTCTGCCCGGTGCCGGCACTGACCAGCACATGGCCCTCCTCGGCGTAGGCCGTGGCCGTCAATCGCTCGCCTAGGCGCGGATGGCGGGCGCTGACCAGGCAGACCCAATCCTGGGGAAACAGCAGTTGCTGATAGAGGCTGCCGCCCAGCCAGGGAATGAAGCCGATCGCCAGGTCCGCCTCGCCGATCTCCAGGGCCTGCTCGGTATTGCCGTCGATCCGCGCGATCTCCAGCCGCACCCCGGGCGCCATCTCGCGCAACTGCGCCAGGATCCGCGGTAGCAGGGTGATGTGGCTGGCATCGCTCAGGCAGAGGCGAAACAGCCGCTGGGCGGTGGCGGGCTCGAAGGCGACCTCCCAGGCCACCAGCCGGCGTAGGGATTCGAGCACCTCGCGACAGGGGGTGATCAGGGCCTCGGCCTGGGGCGTGGGCTTCATGCCGCCAGGCGTGCGCACGAACAGCGGATCGCGCAGCTGCTGGCGCAACTTGCCCAGCCAGAGGCTGATGGTGGGCTGGCTCTGACCCAGCTGTTCGGCGGCCCGGGTCACGCTGCCGGTGCGATAGAGCACCTCGAACAGCATCAGCAGCTTGGGTTCGGGCAGGCCGTCCGTCGGCAGCATTATCAGCATTCCTGATGGGCAAATTGGACTCTTTGTATAGCTCAATAGCAGACGCGGGCCTAGGGTAGGGCGAAAACAAGGAGCCCGATCCATGAAAATCTGCATCCTCGGGGCCGGCGCCCTGGGCAGCACCTTTGGCGCCTGGCTGAGCGAGGCGGGGCACGAGGCCTGGCTGCTCAATCGGCCCAATGCCCATATCGCGGCGGTCGCCCGTGACGGCCTGGACATCGAGACCGCCGAGGGCCGTCGCCGGGTCCAGGTACGGGCGGCGATGAGCGCCGAGACGGTCGGGGTGGTCGACCTGGTGGTGGTGCTGGTCAAGTCCTTCGCCACGGCCGAGGCCATGCGCCAGGCGCTGGCGCTGGTCGGTCCCGAGACCCTGGTGCTGTCGCTGCAGAACGGCCTCGGCCACGAAGAGCTGCTGGCCGAGATCGTCGGCCCGGAGCGGGTGATCGCCGGCAAGACCTATGTCGGCGGGGTGCTGCTCGGCCCGGGGCGGATCCGCAGCGGGGTGGCCGGCAAGCAGACCCTCATCGGCGAACTCGACGGCCAGCTCACCCCACGGGTGCAAGCGGTCGCCGAGGCCTTTGCCGGCGCGGGGCTGGCCACCACGGTCAGCGCCAACATCCGCGGCACCCTGTGGGACAAGCTGCAGGTCAACGTCGCCACCGGGGCCCTCACCGGCATCACCCAGCTCACCTACGGGCAGCTCTATAGCGAGCCGCTCTTGCGCGACACCGCCTTGCAGGCGGTCGCCGAGGCCATCGCGGTGGCCCGCGCCGCCGGGGTCGAGCTGGGCCTGCAGGAACCGGAAGCCGCCTGGCAACTGGCCCGCGAAGGGCTGGCGCCGTCGTTCAAGACTTCCATGCTGCAAAGCCTGCAGAGGGGCTCCATCACCGAAATCGACTTCATCAACGGCGCGGTGGTGCGGCTTGGCCAGCAGTACCGCGTACCGACCCCGGTCAACGCCACGCTGGTCGCCTGCATCAAGGGCATCGAGCGCGCCCTGGCCGATCGACAACAAGAGGACGCCACATCATGAGCATTCCCAAGGCCTATCTGGAACACGTGGCCATCTGGGTGAAAGACATCCACTGGCACATCCGCTTCTTCCACGAGGTGTTCGGCATGACCCTGCGCGAGGTGCAGGGCACGGTCGAGGAGCCCACCCAGTACTGGACGCTGGGCGGTATGCAATTCATGAGCAAGTCGGATTTCGCCGGCCCCGAGGGGCGCCTGGGCCACCTGGGGCTGATGTGCGAGGACCTCGACGCCGCCCTGGCCGCCGCCCGGCGTTTCGAGGGTGTGGAGCAACTGCCCCAGGGCTACAACTGGCTGCGCCTGCCCGATGGCCTGGCGCTGGAATTCATCCAGGCCGTGCCGGCCCGCGCCGTGCACGACGCCCTGGCCGTCAACGCCCGTCAAGCCGAGTGACAGCGACCATGACCGTACAAGAAAAATATTTCGAGGACGCCCGCGAAGGCGACGAGGCGATTACCCCGAGCTACCTGGTCACCAAGGAACGCATCCTGGCCTATGCCGACCTGACCGGTGACCACACCCCGGTCCACGTCGATGAGGCCTATGCCAATGCCAGCCACTTCGGCGGCCTGGTCGCCCATGGGCTGATGGGGCTGTCCATCGCCGACGGCCTCAAGACCCAGTGCGACTATCGCTTCCTGCCGGGGATGTCGCTGGGCTGGACCTGGGACTTCCTCCTGCCGATCCGCGTCGGCGACGAATTGCACGTGAAGATGCGCGTCGGGTCAATGAGACCCAGCAAGAGCAAGCCGGGCTGGGGCATCGTGGTGCTGCCATCCGAGCTGATCAACCAGAAGGGCGAGGTGGTCCAGCGCGGCGAGCACCGCCTGATGGTGCCGCGGCGGGAGGGCGCCCTATGAGCCAGCCACTGCCGCTGCAAGGCCTGAGGGTCATCGACTACAGCCACTTCCTCGCCGGTCCCTATGTGGGGCGCTGCCTGGCGGCGCTGGGCGCCGAGGTGATCAAGGTGGAACGTCCCGGCAGCGGCGATGCCGGGCGCCAGCACGCCTTCGTCCTCGACGACCAGCAGAGCGGCTACTTCCTACAACTCAACATGGGCAAGCAGGGCGTCAGCGTCAACATGAAGGACCCGCGCGGCAAGGCCTTCATGCAGCAGCTCTGCGACAGCGCCGACGTCTTCATCGAGAACTACCGGCCCGGCGCCCTGGACAGGCTCGGCCTGGGTTACCAGGAGTTGTCCGCGCGCAATCCGCGCCTGGTGTACTGCTCGATTTCCGCCTACGGCCACACCGGGCCCGATGCCCATCGCGCCGGCTTCGGCCTGATCGCCGAGGCCAAGAGCGGCATCATGCAGATGGTCGGCACGCCGGGCGAGGCACCACCATTACTGCGCATCTCCCTGGGCGACATGTACACCGGCGCCCATGCGGTGGCCGCCATCAACGCGGCGCTGCTCGGGCGGGTCACCAGCGGCCGCGGCCAGCACATCGACATGGCGCTGTATGACACCCTGGTGTCCATGCACGAGTACGCCGTGCAGTGCTACACCCTGTCCGGCGGCGAGATCCTGCCGCAGCAGACCGGTCACGACATGCCCACCTCGACCCTCTATGGCGTCTTCCGCGCCCAGGACGGCGACCTGGTGATCGCCGCCCAGGTGGACGACTCCTGGAAGCGCTTCGCCGCCCTGATCGAACAGGACGCGGGCCAGCCGGGTTTCGGCAGCGACCTGCGCTTCCACACCTCCACCGGCCGCAACGCCCATCGCGAAGTTATCCTGCCCATCGTCAAGGCCTGGGTGGCGGCCAATCCGGTCGCCCGGCTGCTGGCGCTGCTCGACGAGATCGACGTGCCCTGCGCCAAGGTGCAGCGCATCGACGAGGTGATCGAGGATCCGCAGATCAAGGCCCGCGGCATGATCCAGGAGCAGCAGCACCCGCGCTTCGGCACCCTGCGCATGCCCAATCTGCCATTCCGCTTTTCCGACTGCGACACCACCATCCAGCAGGTGGCGCCGGATCTTGGTGAGCACAACGCCGCCGTGGCCCGGAGCCTGGGCTACAGCGCGGAGGAGATCGCCCAGTTGCAGGCCGATGGCGTGCTCTTCACCCAGGAGATGCCGGCATGACCGACCACTACGCGGTGATCGGCCGCCCGATCAATCACACCAAGTCCCCCCTCATCCATGGGCTGTTCGCCGCGACCAGCGGCCAGGACCTGGAGTACGGTGCCATCGAAGGCTCGCTGGAGGATTTTGCCGGTGACGTGGCGCGCTTTCGCGCCCAGGGCGGGCGGGGCATGAATGTCACGGCGCCCTTCAAGCTGCAGGCCTTCCAGCTGGCCACCGAGCCCAGCGAGCGGGCGCGCCTGGCCAAGGCGGCCAATGCGCTGAAGTTCGAGGGGGAGCGGGTGCTGGCGGAGAACTTCGACGGCATCGGCCTGCTGCGCGACATCGAGGTCAACCTCGGCCAGCCGCTGGCCGGCAAGCGGGTGCTGCTGCTGGGCGCCGGTGGCGCGGTCCGCGGCGCCCTGTTGCCCTTCCTCGCGGCCGGGCCGGCGGCGCTGGTGATGGTCAATCGCGATAGGCAGAAGGCCGCAGGGCTCGCCCAGGAGATCAGGCATCCGCTGCTGAGCGTAAGCAGCTACGAGGCCCTGCAAGGGGAGAGATTCGACCTGGTGATCAACGCCACCTCGGCCAGCCTGGTCGGTGAGCTGCCACCGGTCCCGGCCGACGTCTTTGCCCAGGCGGCGCTGGCCTACGAACTGGCCTATGGCAAGGGGCTGACGCCCTTCCTGCGCCTGGCTCAGGAACAGGGCGTGGCGCAACTGGCGGACGGCGTGGGCATGCTGGTCGAGCAGGCCGCTGAAGCCTTCGCCTGGTGGCGCGGCGTGCGCCCCGAGACCCGGCCGGTCATCGACCGGCTGACCCTTCCCCTGACATGAGCGATCCCATGAAGATCCTGATGCTGCACGGTATCAACCACAACATGTTCGGCAAGCGCGATCCGGTGCAGTACGGCACCGTGACCCTGGCCGAGATCGACGCCAGGCTGGCGGCCCTCGGTGCGGAATTGGGGGTGGAAATAGAGTCCTTCCAGAGCAACCACGAAGGGGCGATGGTGGAGCGCATCCACCAGGGCTACGAGGAGGGCGTCGACGGGGTGCTGATCAACGCCGGCGCCTGGACCCACTACAGCTACGGCATCCGCGACGCCCTGGCGATCCTTACCGTCCCGGTGGTGGAATTGCACATGTCCAACATCCATGCGCGGGAGAGCTTTCGCCATCACTCGGTGTTCGCCGAGATCGTGCTGGGGCAGATCGCCGGCTTCGGCGTGGACAGCTACCTGCTGGCACTGCGCGCGGCGGTGAGCGCGGCCCAGGCGCGTAGGGCCTGAGCCGCCGACTCCCACCCCGAGGAAAAGGGAGCGCTCCCACAGATCCCGCGTAGGGTGGAAAACCGCGCAGCGTTTTCCTCGCACCAAGGTGTTGGCTGAGGCCCTGCAGGCTATCGCGGCCATGGGCCGCTCCTACACTGTAGGAGCGGCCCATGGCCGCGATAAAGCAGGGTAGGGAGGCACCGCTTCTCTCGGCATGAGAATCAAGCCGATGCTCGCCACAGCCGGAGCAGGTATCGGGCGCCAATTGCAACTGGTTGAGAAGTCCCGCGTTGGCGCGGATGGAGGCGGGGAGTCGCAACGGATTCAAGGGCACTCGTCGTCCTTTTTGCGCGATATCGCCTCACCCGTATGCGGCCCCAGTTCCCGCTTGGGACAGTCCTGCCACTGCTTGTCCCCCAGACCGGCGGTGTATTCCGGATGCAGCGGATAGTGCAGGCGGTTGTCCGCCCGGCTGGTGTCGCCCACCACCAGCAACTCCACCGGCTCGTCGGTCTCGTTGATGAAGGTGTGGGCGACGCCATCCCCCGCCTTGAAACCCACCCCGTCGCCCGGCTTGAGGCGCTGGAGGTGACCGTCGATCCAGGCGGTGGGGTGGCCCGAGATCACATAGATGAATTCGTCTTCGGTGGCCTCGGCATGGGGCCGCGAGGTGCGGCGACCGGGTGGCAGCCATTCGTGGTGGATGCCCAGGCGGGCGAAGCCGAAGTGGCGGCCGAAGGCGGCACCCAGGGAAAAGCGCTCGTCACTGTCGGCATAGCCGGGGCCGTCGGGCGCCTGGAGCTGGGACCAGTGGACGATCTTGTCGAAATCTTTCCGGGATTGCATGGGGTGCTGCGCCTCGCGGGAAAATAGCTCAAGCTTAGCCGGTTAGGCGGACGCTGCCGCCTCAGGTCCCTTTCGGTGCAGGAACGCGATGCCCAGACTGTCCAGACAACTCCTCGCACTGCTGACCCTGGCGCTGCTCGGTGGCTGTTCACCCGATACGCCGATCAACAGCCCCTACCGCGCCGGAGCCGAAGGTCAGAATACCCTCTATACCGCCTTCACCACCCGCTCGCCGAAGTACCTCGATCCGGCCAGTTCCTATTCCGGCGACGAGACCAACTTCACCTACAACATCTATGAACCCCTCTACGGCTACCACTACTTCAAGCGGCCCTACGCGCTGATCCCCCGCGGCGCCGAGCGGGTGGTCACGCCTTACTACCTGGATGCCCAGGGCCGGCGCCTGCCGGACGACGCACCGGCCGCGCAGATCGCCGAGAGCGTCTACGACATCCCCATCCGCCGCGACGCCCGTTATGCGCCCCATCCGGCCTTCGCCCGCGATGCCCAGGGCCATTACCGCTACTTCCCGATCCAGCCCGCCGACCTGGCCGATCGCTACCAGATCCCCGACTTTCCCGAGACCGGCAGCCGCGCCCTGACCGCCGCCGACTACGCCTACGGCCTGCGTCGCCTGGCCAGTCCGCGGCTGGTCTCGCCCAGCTACGCCATCTTCGCCGAGCATCTGGTCGGCATGCAGGCCTTCGGGGACGGCCTGCGCGCCGCCGACAAGTCCCTGCGCGCCGGCCTGCCCAGGGGCGCGCCGCTGCCCTGGCTGGACCTGCGCCAGGGCGAGCTGCCCGGGGTCGAGGTGCTGGACGACCACACCCTGCGGCTGCGGGTGATCGGCAAGTATCCCCAGTTCAACTACTGGCTGGCCATGACCTTCGCCGCGCCGGTGCCCTGGGAGGCGGATCGCTTCTACAGCCAGCCGGGGATGGCCGAGCACAACCTGGGCTTCAACAGCTGGCCGGTGGGCACCGGACCTTATCGCCTGGCCGAGTCCATCCCCAATCGCCGCCATGTGCTGGAGCGCAATCCCAACTACCACGCCGATCCCTATCCCTGCGAAGGGGAGCCCGAGGATCGCGAACAGGGCCGGCTGGACGACTGCGGCAAGCCCATGCCGCTGATCGACCGCGCGGTGTTCAGCCTGGAAAAGGAAGGGGTGCCGCTGATGGGCAAATTCATCCAGGGCTACTACGACACCCCCCAGGTCGAGCGCGGCGAATATGGCGTGGCGCTGCGCACCAAGGCCGGTGATTCGGCCGATTCCGCCGAGCTCTACCGCGAGCGTGGCCTCAAGTTGCCCACCGCGGTGGAGGCGTCCAACTGGTACCTGGGTTTCAACTGGCTGGATCCGGTGGTGGGGCAGGGCGCAACGCCCGAGCAGCAGGTGCGCAATCGCAAGCTGCGCCAGGCACTGTCGATCGCCTTCGACTGGGAGAGCTACATCACCGTCTTTCTCAACGGCAACGGCCTGGTCGCCAATGGCCCTCTGCCGCCGGGCGTGCTGGGCTATGAAGCGCCGCCGGCCGGCAGCAACCCGGTGGTCTATCGAATGGTGGATGGCAAGCCCGAGCGGCGACCCATCGAAGAGGCCCGACAGCTGCTGGCCGAAGCCGGCTATCCCGATGGCCGCGATGCCAGCAGCGGGCGGCCGCTGATCCTGCAATACGACGCCCAGACCAGCGGCGACAGCGCCATGTTCGACTGGATGCGCCAGCAGACCGCCAAGCTGGGCATCCAGCTGGAACTGCGCGGCTCGGACTACAACAGATTCCAGGACAAGATGCGCAAGGGCGCGGCGCAGATCTTCTTCTGGGGCTGGAACGCCGACTATCCCGATGCCGAGAACTTCCTGTTCCTCTTCTACGGTCCCCAGGGCAAGGCCAAGCACGGTGGCGAGAATGCCGGCAACTACAGCAATGCCGAATACGACCGGCTGTTCGAGCAGATGAAGAGTCTCGATGACGGACCGGAAAAGGTCGCCCTGATCCGGCGCATGGTCGCCATCGTGCAGCAGGACGCGCCCTGGCTGTTCGGCTGGAATCCCCTGTCGGCCGGGGCCTATCAGCAGTGGGTCTACAACGCCAAGCCGACCCAGATGGTGCGCGATCAGCTGCGCTATCTGCGCCTGGACCCGGCGCTGCGCGAGCGCAAGGTGCTGGAATGGAACCGGCCGGTGCTCTGGCCGCTGTGGCTGCTGCTGGGGCTGGGGCTGCTGCTGATCTGGCCGGCCTGGCGCAGCCTCCGGCGGCGTGAGCGCCAGACCGCCTTTGGCGACGGCCACGGGGAGGGGCGGCCATGATCGGCTATCTGCTGCGGCGCCTGGCCTATGGCGTGCTCATCCTGATCGGCGTGAATCTGCTGACCTTTCTGCTGTTCTTTACCGTCAACACCCCGGACGACATGGCGCGCCTGGCCATCGGCGGCAAGTACGTCACCGCCGAAGCCATCGAGGACTGGAAGGCGGAGCACGGCTACGACAAGCCGCTGCTCATTAATACCACCCGTGAAGGAATGGAGCAGCTGACCGATACGCTCTTCTTCGAACGGTCGGCCAGTCTGCTGGTGTTCGACTTCGGCACCTCCGACAGCGGCCGCGACATCGGCCGGGAGATCGCCGAGCGCGCCGGCCCGAGTCTGGCGCTGGCGCTGCCGACCTTCGTGCTCGGCCTGGCGGCCAGCGTCGGCTTCGCCCTGCTGCTGGTATTCTTTCGTGCCAGCCGGCTGGACTTCTGGGGCGTGGTGCTCTGCGTGGTGCTGCTGTCGATCTCCTCGCTGTTCTACATCATCGCCGGCCAGTGGCTGTTCGCGAAGACGCTGCGCCTGGTGCCCTTTTCCGGCTATGAAGAAGGCTGGAATCTGTTGCGCTTCCTGGCCCTGCCGGTGCTGGTGGCGGTGATAGCCGGCCTCGGCAGCCAGGCCCGCTTCTATCGCGCGCTGTTTCTCGAAGAGATCGGCAAGGACTATGTGCGCACCGCCCGCGCCAAGGGCCTGGCCGAGCGCCAGGTGCTCCTGCGCCATGTGCTGCGCAATGCGGCGCTGCCTATCCTCACCGGGGTGGTCTCGGCCATTCCCTTGCTGATCATGGGCAGCCTGATCGCCGAATCCTTCTTTGGCATTCCCGGCCTGGGCAGCTACACCATCGACGCCATCAACGGCCAGGACTTCGCCGTGGTCCGCACCATGGTGTTCCTGGGGTCGGTGCTCTACATCGTCGGCCTGATCCTGGCGGACCTGTCCTACACCCTCGCCGATCCGCGTGTTCGCTTCAGGTAGCCGCCATGCCGAAATTCGTCTTGCTCTGGACCGACCTCGCCCTCTACCTGCTGGTGGCCGGCAGCCTGATCTACGCCTGGCGCGCGCGTCGCCAGCCGGCCCTGCGCGCCAGTTGGCGCCGGGTGCTGCAGGATGCCCCGGCGATGAGCGCGGCCGTGGTGCTGGCCAGCTTCGTCGCCATCGCCCTGCTGGATTCGCTGCACTACCGGCCCCAGTTACCCGCGACGCCTGGCGCCACGGCGCCGATCTACTCGCCCACGGTGCTCTCGGCCCTCGACGGCCTGCTGGCCGAGACCAGCCTGACCCAGCGCGAGAAGACCTATTCGGCGCCGCTCGCCACCCACCAGTTCACCAAGGAAACCCTGGGCACCAGCGCCGAGGGCGCGCCGCTGCGGGACTTCCCCCGCCTCAAGCATGCCGGCACCACGTTGCGCGATCCCGCTACCGAGTGGCGGGGCGATGTCCTCAAGCGGCTGACGTTGGGCCTGCTCGGCGGTCTGGCGCTGGCCCTGGCGACTGCCGCCCTGGCCGCGGCACGGCTGCGCGAGCCGGGTGGCTTAGCCAGCCGCTGCGGACTCATCCTCCGCGGCCAGACCGCCACGCCCTGGCGCGCCATCCTGCTGACCTGGCTGGGCGTCTGCCTGGTGTCCGGCAGCGTGATCGCCCTGGCCAGTGGTTACCACGTGCTGGGCACCGACGGCACCGGCAACGACGTCCTCTACCAGTCGCTCAAGAGCATCCGCACCGCCTTCGTCATCGGCAGCCTGACTACCCTGGCCATGCTGCCACCGGCCATCGTCTTCGGCCTGGCCGCCGGTTACTTCAAGGGCCGGGTGGACGACGTCATCACCTACCTCTACACCACCCTGACCTCCATCCCCGGGGTGCTGCTGGTAGCGGCCTGCGTGCTGATGATGCAGGTGTTCATCGACCGCCATCCGGAGCTGTTCGACACCGGCGCGGCGCGCGCCGACCTGCGTCTCTTCATGCTCTGCCTGATCCTCGGCCTCACCGGCTGGGCCGGCCTCTGCCGCCTGCTGCGCGCCGAGGCGCTCAAGCTGCGCGAGCTGGAATACGTGCAGGCGGCGCGGGCCTTCGGCGTTTCCCACTTCACCATCCTGCGCCGGCACCTGCTGCCC
The DNA here is from genome assembly GCF_000730625.1 of Pseudomonas oryzihabitans NBRC 102199. GTDB lineage: Bacteria > Pseudomonadota > Gammaproteobacteria > Pseudomonadales > Pseudomonadaceae > Chryseomonas > Chryseomonas oryzihabitans. The sequence goes on from NZ_BBIT01000002.1 coordinate 21,672, forward strand.
AACGTCTTCTACCTGGTGCTCATCACCCTGACCCTGGAATTTTCCAGCCTGGTGCTCTACGAGGCGGTGCTCTCCTACCTGGGCATCGGTGTCGATCCGACCATGAATTCCTTCGGCTCCATGATCAACGACGCCCGCACCGAGATGTCCCGCAGCCCCATGATCTGGTGGAACCTGTTCAGCGCCTTCGCCTTCATGCTGGCCCTGGTGCTGGCGGCCAACCTGTTCGCCGACGCCGTGCGCGACGCCTTCGATCCGCGCAGTCGCCGGCTGAGATCCGCCTGGCTCAGGCGCCTTCCCGGCCAGGGCGAGGTGCAGCCATGACCCCGGTGCTGGAGATCCGCGACCTGGAGATCCTGGTCGACGGCGAGGAGGGCACGCGCCAGGCGGTGCGCGGCCTGAGCCTGGCCATCGCCCGCGGCGAGACCTTTGCCCTGGTCGGGGAATCGGGCAGCGGCAAGAGCGTCACCGCGCTCTCGCTGTTGCGCCTGCTGCCGCCTTCGCTGGGTATCGCCCGGGGCGCGGCGCTGCTGACCGGCACCGACCTGCATCGACTGCCGGAAGGCCGCCTGCGCGAATTGCGCGGCGGGCGCGTCGGCACCATCTTCCAGGAGCCCGCCACCAGCCTGAATCCGGTCATGCGCATCGGCGAGCAGATCGAGGAAACCCTGCGCGCCCATACCGCGCTGCGCGGCGCCGCCGCCCGCGCCCGGGTGGTGGAATGGCTGCGGCGGGTGGGCATTTCCGAGCCGGAGCGACGGATCGACGACTACCCCTTCCAGTTCTCCGGTGGCCAGAAACAGCGCATCATGATCGCCCTGGCGCTGGCCGCCGAGCCGGATCTGCTGATCGCCGACGAGCCCACCACGGCGCTGGACGTCACCGTCCAGGCGCAGATCCTCGCGCTGCTGGCCGACATCCAGCGCGAACTGGGCATGGCCATCCTGCTGATCACCCACGACCTGGCGGTGGTGCGCCAGGTGGCCCATCACGTGGCCCTGATGCGCCACGGCGAGATCGTCGAGAGCGCGCCGGCGGCGGAATTCTTCCAGGCGCCCCGGCATCCCTATGCCCGCGAGCTGTTCGCCGCCATTCCCACCTTCGCCAAGCGCGGCCAGACCCTGGCAGGAGTACCCCGCACCTTGCCCGCGCGAACCCCGGGCGAGTGCTTGCTGGAGGTACGCGACCTGGCCGTGCACTATCCGATCCGCCGGGGCGCCTGGGGCCGGACTCGGGACTGGGTCAGGGCGGTGGACGGGGTGAGCTTCGACCTGCACGCCGGCGAGACCCTGGCCCTGCTGGGCGAATCCGGCTGCGGCAAGACCACCACCGGCAAGGCGCTGCTGCGGCTGCTCGACGGGCCGCGCATCGGCGGCAGTGCCCGCCTGGGCGGCGCAGAGCTGCTCACGGCCGATGGACGCACCCTGCAACGACTGCGCCGGCAGATCCAGATCGTCTTCCAGGATCCCTTCGCCTCCCTGGATCCGCGCATGCGCATCGCTGCCACCCTGGAGCAGGGGCTGCTGGCCCTGCGCCCGGAACTGGACGCCGCCGAGCGCCAGAGACGTGCCGCCGCCCTGGTGGAGCGGGTCGGGCTGCCGGGGGACACCCTGCAGCGCTTTCCCCATGAATTCTCCGGCGGCCAGCGGCAGCGCATCGCCATCGCCCGGGCGCTGATCGTCGAGCCGCGGGTGCTGGTGTGCGACGAACCCACCTCGGCGCTGGACGTCTCGGTGCAGGCGCAGATCCTCGATCTCCTGCGCGAACTTCAGGCGGAGCGCGGCCTGGCCTATCTGTTCATCACCCACAACTTTGGCGTGGTCGAGTACCTGGCCGATCGTATCGCGATCATGGACGGCGGTCGCATCGTCGAACAGGGCAGCGCCGAACGGGTGCTGCGCGCGCCCGCTCACGCCATGACCCAGCGCCTGCTGGCCGCCGTGCCGCGCCTGGAATTCGGGACCTCGCCATGAATTTTCCACCGCGCATCGCCCTGGCCGACTTCGAGCTGGTGTGGCCGCAACCGCGCCTGGCCGCGGCCTTCGCCGACGCCCTGAACTGGAGCTATGCCGAGCACCGCCGCTTCCTTGGCTGGGCGCGCGAACAGACCAGCGTCGCCCAGGCCCGCGACAGCCTGCTCGCGGCCCGCGGCGCCTTCACCCTCGCCCAGGGCGAGAAACGCTACTTCCTGGTGCGCGGTGACGAACTGCTCGGCTGCCTGGGGCTCACGCCACTAGACGGCGGGCGGCGCTTCGAGATCGGTTACTGGCTGCACAGCCTGCATACCGGGCAGGGCCTGATGACCGCCGCACTGCGGTATTTCGTCGAGCAGCGGGGCACGGCGGGGTTCTTTCTCACCACCTCGGCCGCCAATGACGCCAGTCAGCGCCTTGCCGAACGGGTCGGTTTCCGGCGCGTCCGGGTGTTGGAAAACGATCGGGAAGGTCCGGACGGACAGCGCTGCGCCACCTGGGTCTACGAATTGCCGCCGCAGGTGCAGCCATGACCGCCCTGAGCGTTCCGCTGCAGTATCCACCGCGCTTCGCCGTGACCGAGGCGGTGGAACTGATCGACCTGACCCTGGCCGATCCCGCCGCGGTGGCCGACTACTACCGACGCAATCGCCAGCACCTGGCGCTGTCGATGCCGCGGCGCTCCGATGCCTTCTATACCCTGGCGCAGTGGCAGGGGCAGTCTGCCGCCTACCGCGCCGGAGGACCGGGTCTGAGCGAGTTGCGCCTGGTGCTGCGAGCGGGCCCGCTGGTCATAGGCACGGTGAATTTCAGCCAGATAGTTCGAGGGGGTTTCCAGGCCTGCTACCTGGGCTACGGCCTGGATGCGGCCTGGCAGGGGCGGGGGCTGATGCGCCAGGCCGTACGCCTGGGGCGGGACTTCGTCATCGCCGAGCTGGGCCTGAACCGGATCATGGCGAACCATCTGCCGGAGAACGTCCGCAGCGCCCATCTGCTGACCGAGCTCGGCTTCGAGCGCGAGGGCCTGGCGCGGCGCTATCTGGAGATCGACGGGGTCTGGCGGGATCACGTGCTGACCAGCTACGTGCGTTCCGCCCCCTGAATGAAAACCGGCGGCCCCTGGCCGCTGGTTTTCATTCAGACCCTGTTCTAAGTCTTGCGAGCTAGCGACAAACAAGGCCTCGGCGGCCCCGCGAAAATGGCTGAGGAAGCGGATCGGACCCGCGCTCGGGTTTACGAGCGGTAAATGAGCATTCCGACCGGGCTGGCGACCCAGGGCATTTTCAACGCGGTTTGGCCGACGCGCAGCAGGCTTTGAATAGGGTCTCAGACCCGCGCTGCGGTAACGGCAGCCGAGCCCCAGGTGGTGCGCCAGCGGCGCTTGACGCTGAGCAGGCCGAACCAGGCGAGCACGCCGAGGGCGGCGAACAGCCAGAGGCCCAGTTGATAGTCGCCGGTAGCCTGCTTGACCGCGCCCAGGCCGGCGGTGAGGGCGAAGCCGCCGATGCCGCCCGCCATGCCGATCAGCCCGGTCATGACGCCGATTTCCTTGCGGAAGCGCTGGGGCACCAGCTGGAACACCGCGCCGTTGCCGGCGCCCAGGCTGAGCATGGCCACCACGAACAGCGCCAGGGCCGCCATGGCGCTGGGCAGGTGGAAGCCCACGGCGGCGATGCAGATGGCCGCCACGGTATACATGCCGAGCAGCGCGCGGATCCCGCCGATGCGGTCGGCCAGGGCACCGCCCAGGGGCCGCATCAGGCTGCCGCCGAAGACGCAGGCGGCGGTGTAGTAGCCGGCCACCACCGGCTCCAGGCTGTACTGGTCATGGAAGTAGCCGGGCAGGGTGCTGGCAAGGCCGAGGAAGCCGCCAAAGGTCACGCTGTAGAAGAACATGAACCACCAGCTGTCCTTGTCGTTCAGCGCACGACCGTAGTCCACCAGCTTCTTGGGCGCCGGCCGTTCCGGGGCGTTGCGGGCGCAGAGCACGAAGACCACCAGGGTCAGGATCAACGGGATCAGCGCGAAGCCGAATACGTTGGTCCAGCCAAAGGCCTTGGCCAGCGCCGGGGCGAAGAGGGCGGCGAACACCGTGCCGGAGTTGCCGGCGCCGGCGATGCCCAGGGCCTTGCCCTGGTGCTGCGGCGGATACCACTGGGAGGCCAGCGGCAGGGCGACGGCGAAGGAAGCACCGGCGAAGCCGAGGAACAGGCCCAGCACCAGGGTCTGCTCATAACTGTGCACACCGTGCTGCCAGGCCACCAGCAGCGCCAGGATCACCACCACCTGGCCGATGATGCCGGCGGTCTTGGGTGACAGCCGATCGGCGACGAAGCCCAGGATCAGACGCAGGACGGCACCGGCGAGAATGGGCGTGGCCACCATCATGCTGCGCTGCTGGGTGGTCAGCTGCAGGTCGGTGGCGATCTGCACGGCCATGGGACCGAGCACGTACCAGACCATGAAGCTCAGGTCGAAGTAGAGGAAGGCGGCGAACAGGGTCGGCGCATGGCCGGCTTTCCAGAAACTGGGACTCATGGAGGCACCTCGGGCACGTCACGGGCATGAAAAAGGCGCCAGTCACCCTTGCCCGTTGCCGGGAGGTGAACTGACGCCTTTGTCGGTTGGGTGACCGCCGTTGGCCACCCCTGCCGAGGTCTTTGCAAGAGCGAAGCCAAGTTGAGTGAGCCCAGTGTTAGCTGGGGATCGCGATATTGGTAGCGTCTGAATCGGTCAAGGCGCTGCACAAGAATTGAGCGCCGTCACGGCGGGTTGCCCCTTGTTGGCGCTTACGAAGTAGTGCGGGCCGGGTTCGGATCGCGGCCATGGGCCGCTCCTACAGGTACGGTAGCGGCCCATGGCCGCGATAGGCTGCAGGAAAAGGCCGTGGCGATCACTCGCCACGGCCTTTTCTATTGGGATGACGCTATTACTTCGCGTACTTGGTCTGCAGCGCCTTGGCTTCCTGGAGGTGGTGCTCCAGCTTCGGCAGGGTCTTCTCGGCGAAGGCCTTGAGCGCGGCGTCATCGCCGGTCTTGGCTTCGTTGCGGAAGATCTCGATGGTCTGCTCGTGGGCCACGACCTGGTTGTTGGCATAGGAGCGGTCGAAGGAGTCGTCACGCACCTGCAGGATCATGGCCTTGGCCTTGTCCATCAGCTCGGCGTCGGTGGAGACTTTCAGCTTCTTCTCCTGGGCCAGGCTCTTGAGCTGCTCGTTGGCCTTGGTGTGGTCGTCGATCATGCTCTGGGCGAAGGTCTTGATGTCCTGGGACTTGCTCTTGTCCAGGGCCAGTTTGGCCGCTTCGATCTCGGCGATGCCCTTGGCCGAGGCGTCGTCGACGAATTCGGCCGGAGACAGCTTGTCGGCGGCCTGGGCCAGGCCGGCACCGGCAGCCAGCAGGATGGCGAGGGACAGGCTGGAGGCTTTCTTCAGCATGGGCGTCATGGACGTGCTCCTGATTTTCTTGGGCAGTAAGGGAAGGGGCTCACCGCTGTGCGGTGAACGCGCCTGCAAATGGGACCTGCCCAAAAAGTCATACGTTCCCTGAAGAAAGTGCGCGAAGCCAGATCAGGCGCGGCTTACGCTTGAGCGAAACGCTTCATAGGCGTCGAAATCGAAGCGTGTTGCCGAGACGATCTGGCTCTGTTTCAGGGTCAGGTAGATGTCCTTGCCCTTGTCCGCATAGTGGGTGGTGAAGGTCACCCAGAGTTTGTCCTTGTCGCGGTAGCCGCTCATGATCGGCTTGATGCAGACGTCCTGGTCGGCGCCTTCCGTTTCGCTCGGCTCGCCCAGGGTGGTGATGCGACCGACGTACACCTTGCGCTCCTCCAGGGTCAGCATCAGCGTCTCCTTGTTGATGGAGGCGGTCATCAGCAGATCGTCCAGCGGACTGTCCTTGAGAATGCCGGCGAGGATGAAGGTGCGGTAGTTGTCCTCGCTCAGGCCGTACTTGTGCTTGATGGTCCAGCGCGCCTGCGTGGCCCAGGCCGTGGGAATCAGCAGGGCGGTCACCGTCACCAGCAGAATCCAGGCGGCCTGCAGCGGATCTTCCAGGGTGCCGGTGCGGCGCAGCAGCTCGGCGAGACCGGCGAAGTAGTCGAGGGAAAAAGTCCGCTCACCCCAGGACCAGCTGCGCCCCTGCACGATTTGCGCGACGCCCAGGTGCAGGATCACGGCGAGCAGGGTGCAGAACAGGCCGAAGCGCGCGCTCTGCAGATAGAGGTACTGGCCCTCGTAGCGATGCAGGCGGTAGAAGTACAGCGGATGCTTGTGGCAGACGAGAAAACCGCTGACCAGGATCGGCAGGAGCAGCAGCAGGAACATCAGCGGTTGATGAGCCGCCGGGCGCGGTCTAGGTCTTCCTTGAATTCGGGGGAGTCGAAGATCTCCGCCGGATCGATGCGCAGGGTACCGCGACCGACCACGCGCATGGACTTGTAGGAGTTGTTGATGCTCGCGGCCAGCTTGAGATCGTCCGCGGAGGGCGATTTGAGCAGATTGAACAGGCCTTTCAGCATGGCGATATCCCGGGAGGTCAATAGCGGCTTATAGCTTGGAACACCCGGACTGACAAGCATTCGCCGCGCCGCCGGTCGACGGCGCGGCGAAGACTCAGGCCGGCTCGACGCCGGATTTGCGCGCGGCCGCCTTGGGTAGCAGGCCGTCGGCACGGAACATCTGCTTGATGCCGCGCACCGCCTGGCGGATGCGGTCCTGGTTCTCGATCAGGGCGAAGCGCACATGGTCGTCGCCATAGTCACCGAAGCCCAGTCCCGGCGAGACGCAGACCTTGGCCTCGGCCAGCAGCTTCTTGGCGAATTCCAGCGAACCCAGGTGGGCATAGGGCTCGGGAATCTTGGCCCAGACGTACATGGAGGCCTTGGGGTTCTCCACCATCCAGCCGGCTTCATGCAGGCCGCGCACCAGTACGTCGCGGCGCTGCTGGTATTGCTGGGCGATGTCGCGCACGCACTGCTGGTCGCCTTCCAGAGCGGCGATGGCCGCCACCTGCAGCGGGGTGAAGGTGCCGTAGTCGTGATAGCTCTTGATGCGCGCCAGGGCGGCGACCAGCTCGGGATTGCCGACCATGAAGCCGATCCGCCAGCCGGCCATGTTGTAGCTCTTGGACAGGGTGAAGAATTCCACCGCGATGTCCTTGGCGCCGGGCACCTGCATGATGGAAGGCGCCTGCCAGCCGTCGAAGACGATGTCGGCGTAGGCCAGGTCGTGCACCACCAGCACGTTGTAGCGCTTGGCCAGTTCCACCACGCGCTCGAAGAAATCCAGCTCCACGCACTGGGCGGTGGGGTTGGAGGGGAAGCCGAGGATCATCATCTTCGGCTTGGGAATGCTTTCGCGGATGGCCCGCTCCAGTTCGGCGAAGAAGTCCATGCCCTGCACCAGGGGCACCGAGCGCACCTGGGCGCCGGCGATCACCGCGCCGTAGATGTGGATCGGATAACTCGGATTGGGCACCAGCACGGTGTCGCCGGCATCCAGGGTGGCCAGCATCAGGTGCGCCAGGCCTTCCTTGGAACCGATGGTGACGATGGCTTCGCTGTCGGCATCGATCTCCACCTGGTAGCGGTCGCGGTACCAGTGGGAGATGGCGCGTCTCAGGCGCGGAATGCCCTTGGAGCTGGAGTAGCCGTGGGTGTCTTCGCGCTGGGCGACCTGGCAGAGCTTCTCGACGATGTGCGGCGGAGTCGCCCCGTCGGGATTGCCCATGGACAGGTCGATGATGTCCTCACCGCGACGACGCGCGGCCATCTTGAGTTCGGCGGTGATGTTGAAGACGTAGGGGGGCAGGCGATCGATGCGCGCAAAGCGGCGCACAGGACTGGAATCAGTCATGCGTTCCTCGAAGTACGTAAGCGCCCGGAACCGTCCGAGCGACGTGGGTCACAGGAGGTGACCTGCAGCGGACAGTAGCCGCAGGTCGCTGCGCTTGTCGAGGAAAAAATCAGCGGGGCGCCGCCGGCGAGGCGCTCCGGTGCGGATCAGAGCGCGTGACCGGCCTGCAGCGCCGCCACTTCCAGTCGCGCCTGCTGGCGCGCCTTGTCCTGGTGCTGCTGGATCATGCCGGGGATGAGGAAGGCATCGATCAGGCACCAGATCCCCAGGATGATCCAGGGAATGAAGAAGGTGACCCAGCCGAGCAGCGAGAGCACCAGCATGATGGCGGCGGTACCGGTGCGGCCGAGGTAGAAGCGATGACCGCCGAGCATGCCGAGAAAGAACCAGATCAGGTAGGCGGCGCCGGTGGATTTGCGCGCGTTGGCGACCTTTTGTTCGACCAGCATTTCGGCTTGCAATGAGCTCATGACAGACGTCCTTTTCGAGGGTGAATATCCAGGGGGCGCGGATAGTGCCACACAAAGCGGAGCCAGACCATTTCCCGTGGCGGGCTCCTGGCGCCGGTTCAGCCGAGCAGTTCGCTCATGGCGATGATCTGGTCGGCCACCTGGATCAGCTTCTGCTGCTTGCTCATGGCCTGGCGGCGCATCAGGGTATAGGCCTCGTCTTCGCTGCAGCCCCGCATCTTCATCAGCAGCCCCTTGGCCTGGTCGACCTTCTTGCGCTCCAGCAACTGCTGCTCGCGGGCCTGGAGTTCGGCGCGCAGGGCCTGGTCGGTCTCGAAACGGGCGCGGGCCACATCGATGATGGCCTGCAGGCGACTGGTCTGGATGCCTTCGACGATATAGGCGCTGACGCCGGACTGGATGGCCCGGCGCATCACCGCCGGGTCATGCTCGTCGGTGAACATGACGATGGGGCGCGGCCGGTCGCGGGTGACCAGGCAGACCTGTTCCATGACGTCGCGCCCGGGTGACTGGGTGTCGAACAGGATGACGTCCGGCCGCAGGGCCTCGATGCGTGCGGGCAGGTCGATGGTCAGACCGGATTCCTCGATGACCTCGAAACCGGCTTCGATCAGCGCGGCCTTGAGACGGCCGACCTGCTTGGGGGTGTCGTCGATGAGCAGGATGCGCAAGGTCGTTCTCCCTAGTAGTCGCTGAGCGCGTGGATGGCGAAGCTGCGGGCGTAACCGGCCGGATCGCTGCCGTCCCAGGTGCGACCGTCGAACAGGGTGCTGCTGCGCCGGGTCGGCGGTACCGCCAGCCCCAGGTCGGTGGCGGCCTGCCGGTACAGTTCGGTGCACTGCACGGCCTCGGCGATGGCCAGGTAGTCCGGCTCCTCGCGCAACAGGCCCCAGCGGCGGAACTGGGTCAGAAACCAGAGGCCATCGGAGAGATAGGGCGGATTGACCGCGCCCAGGCGATGGAAGGCCAGGGGGTGCTGGTCTTCCCAATGGCCATCGAGGCCGTCCTCGTAGTGACCGAGAAAGCGCTGGGCGAGCAGCGCCGCGTCGGTGTCCACGTAGTCGGCGCCGCTGATCAGCTGGGCGGTGCCCAGGCGATTCTCGCGACTTTCCTCGATGAAGCGACTGGCGTCGAGCAGGGTGCGGATCAGCGCCCGGGCGGTATTGGGATAGCGCTCGGCGAAGTGGCCGGTGCAGGCCAGCACCTTTTCCGGGTGGTCCGGCCAGATCGCCTGGGTGGTGGTCAGGGTGAAGCCCTGGCCGCGCGCCACGGCGGCGGCGCCCCAGGGTTCGCCGACGCAGAAGCCGTCGACCCGGCCGGCGGCCAGGTGCTCGGGCATCTGCGGTGGCGGCACCAGCGCGGTGCGCACGTCCTGCAGGGGATGGATGCCCTGGGCCGCCAGCCAGTAGTAGAGCCAGAAGATATGGGTGCCGGTGGGAAAGGTGTGCGCCAGGGTCAGCGGTCTGGCGTCCGGCTGGCGGATCCGCTCCACCAGGGAGGCCGTGTCCCGGACGCCTTCCCGGGTCAGGCTACGCGCCAGATTGAGGCTCTGACCGTTCTGCGCCAGGCTCATGAGCACCGCCATCGGCGTGGCGGGCGCGCCGCCCAGGCCGAGATGGGCGCCATAGACCAGGCCGTAGAGGCAGTGCGCGGCGTCGAGCTGGCCGTTGAGCAGGTTGTCGCGCAGCGCCGACCAGGAGGGCTGGCGGTGCAGATTGAGCGTCAGGCCATGGGGTTCGCCAAAGCCCTGGGTCGCCGCCACGATCAGCGAGGCAGCATCGCTCAGGGGCAGGAAGCCCAGGTTGAGCTCCGGCTTTTCCGGGGCGTCCGAACCCGCGACCCAGAGGTGCGCGGCGTGGGGGGAAGGCTGGGCAGGCATGGTGTCTCCGGCAACTGACAGACGCCAGGGCGCCTCTCTGTGCACCGCTATGGGCGTCTCGACTAGGGCCTGCACCATTATGGTGACAGGCGCGGCACCATCAACGGGCGCTTTCATTGCCAGGGCGCCTGCGGGACAGCGCCTTTGCAGCGGTCCGCGGCGCGGCGAACGAGGGCGACGCCGGCTGAGGTCGGTCAGAAGCGGGGCAAAACCCGCGCCAAGTCGCGGGTTGCCGGCGGTGGGACTACTTCTGTGGAATCAGCAGCAGGCGGTCGCGCCCATAGACGCGCTCCAGATTCTGCGGCTGCAGCGGCAGGCTCTGGTATTGCCCGCGGGTCCAGCCCTTGCCCGGGGTGCCGACCTGGCTCGCCTGCAGCGGTTCGGCCAGGCCGAAGTCCACCACCAGGCGCAGCGCCGGCGCCAGCCAGACCCGGTCGTTGCCGCCCCAGTGACTGGCGGTCAGGTCCAGGGTCGAGCCGTCGCCACCATAGGCGTTGCCGTCCTGGCGGTGCAGGCGGCCCCATTGCCAGCTGGCGCGATCGCTACCCAGCCGGACTTCGCAGGTGGCGACGGCCGCGGCCAGGGCGCGGGCGAAGATCGCCGGCTTGTCTTCGTGGGCGGCGGTGCTGACGTCATCCCAGTAGGGACTGTCGTCACGCGCCAGGAGGTGATCGACGATGGCGTTGTAGCCGGTGTCGCTGAGGGTGGTGAAGGCCTGCCAGGCCGGACTCCTGGTGCCACCCAGCTCGTCGGCGAAGGTCTGTTCGGCCAGGGCCTGGAGAAAGGCTTCGTAGAGCGCCGCGTCACCGGAGCCGGCGGCCAGGCGGCCGTCGAAGCCCTGCAGACGCCGCAGGGCCTCTTCCGCCTGCGGGCGCTGGCCCGCCGAGAGGGCGGCGATGGCCTGGCGCAGCGGCGCGGCGAAGCCGGGGGAGTCGAGCTGGGTCTTGAGCTTGGCGGCCAGGGTGGTGGTCTGGTCCTGCTGCAGGGCCATGGCGTCGCGGCCATCGAGGCGCGCCGAACGGCCGGCCAGTTGCGCCAGGCGCTCCTGACGCTCGGGGCCCGACCAGTTGCTGGACAGCTGCATGCCGTAGCCACGCGGTACCACGCGCTGGTTGGCGGCGCCCAGCCAGCCCTGGGCCGGATCCTGGTCATAGGGGTGCAGCATGGGATCGGCGTAGCCATCCCGGGCGTAGCGCTCGTCCCAGCCGGGCGAGGGCAGCAGACCCAGGCCGCTGCGGCGGTTGGGATAGCGCCCGGTCACCTGCCAGCCGATGTGCTCGGCATCGGCGAACACCAGATTCCAGTCGCTGGCGCGCAGGTCGCGAGCCAGTTCGAAGGCGCGCTCCACATCCTTGGCGCGGGAGAGGTCGAAAAGGGCGTCCAGGCTCTTGTCGGCTTCCAGGCGACTGCTGCGCAGGGCCAGGCCGTAGCCGTTGGCGTCCGGCGCCAGGGCCAGATTCAGCAGCGGACCGCGGGGACTGGTATAGAGCGTCTCGCGCCGCGGCTTTTCACCGCGGACGAAAAAGGTCTCCACCCGCTCGCCGGCCGGCTGCCACTGACCGCCGCTCTGCACCTGCAGGCGACCGCCCTGGCGTTGCAGGCGTTCGAGGTAGAGGTCCTGGCTGTCGCCCATCAGGGTCGCGGCGCCCCAGGCCAGCTTGCCGTTGTAGCCGTCGAGCAGCAGTGGCAGACCGGGCAGGGTGGTACCCACGGCCTCGAAGCGCGGCGCCCTCAGGGTCACCAGGGTAAAGGGCGACTGGCCGACGGCACTGACCTTGTCCACCGCGAGCAGGCTGCGGCCGCTGCGGGTGTGCCCCGGGGTGGCCGCCCAGGCGGTACCGGTGGGGCCGCCGAAGGGCGCCTGCTCCGCCAGTTGCCGCTGGACCTGCAGCAGGGCTTCGAGCCCTGGCAGCTGGCCGCGCAGATTCAGGCCGCGCAGCTTGGCGGTCTCCTCGTCCGGCAGGGGTTCGTCCGGGTAGGTGGGCAGGAGCCAGGCCAGGCGCTCGGGACCGACCTGGGTGGCCAGGGCCAGCGCCGCGGTTTCCTTGCGCAGGTCCACCGCCTGGGCGAAGTTGAGCAGTTCGAAGAGCAGGGCGCTGTCTTCGGCCTTCCAGTATTCGGCGCGGTAGTCGTGGCCATCCAGCTGGACCCGTTCGCCGGCGCGATAGAGATAGGCGTTGACCCCCCGGGCATAGACCTCGAAGAAGGCCTTCATCCGTGGCGAGGCGTTGCCGTAGGCCACCTGGGCGGCCTTGCGCAGGTCCACCGCGCGCATGAACCTGTCGCTGTCCAGGCGGCTTTCGCCGTAGGCCTCGGCCAGCCGACCCTGGGCCAGCAGGCGCAGCTCGACCATCTGCGCCAGGCGTTCGCTGGCATGGACGTAGCCGAGGGCGAACAGGGCATCGTGAAAGGTGGTGGTCTCGATCAGCGGCTGGCCGTCGGCATTGCGGCGCACCGAGGCGGTCTGCGCCAGGCCGCGCAGCGGCAGGCTGCCCTTGAGTTGCGGCTGGCTGCGGGTCGGCTGCTCTTCGCCGAGGTACTGGCAGCCGGCGAGGGCGGTCAGCAGGCCGAGGGTAGCGAGACGCAGGGGCGCGCGCGGGCGAAACAGGAGAGGCGAGACCATGAACAGCGGACACTCCGGGCGGATGGATGCGAACGGGTGGCTACGTTAGCAGGGTCCGGCGGGGGAGCAAGCCTCGGGCGAGGGGTGGCGCCTGGGCGCTGCCGACAGGTCGTCGGCAAGGGTGCCTGGCGCGGCACCAGACCGCTCAGCGCAGCGCCATCCAGATCAGCAGCGCGGCCTGGAACAGGCAGAACACCGCCAGGCAGCCGATGGCGAAGCGCAGCGAGATGTCATCGCGGCGATAGAGGGCGATGCGGTCCTCCAGCTGGCGCAGACTGGCATCGCGCTCGTCGATCACCCGGTCGCACTGCTCCAGCAGGGTGGCACCGTCCAGCAGCGACAGCAGCTGCACCTTGTCGGCATTCCAGTCCTCGCGCAGCTGGCTGACCCGGGCGGCCCGGCAGAGCTGCTGACGCTCGTCATCCGCCGCCGTCTCGACGGTGAAGCCCTGGGCGCCGAGCACGTGGTCGCGGCGCTTGCGGCTGTCTTCGTCGAGGGCGTCGCGGCGCGCCAGGGGCAGGTCCTGCACCCGGTAGTGGCTCCAGCGCAGGCGTGCCCAGGCGGCCGCCCGCGCCAGTATAAAGCGTCCCAGGCCGCGTTCTTCCGGCTCGATCTGCAGACCGCGCTCCGGGCCGAGGCGGATTTCGCCTTGGCGATGGTCGACCCAGACCTCCAGCACGTTCACCTCGCGGTGCAGCAGCTGACCGGGAATCTGCACCGTCAGCCGCAGCAGGCTTTCCTCGTCACCATGGCGCTCGACCAGGCCGAGTTGCACGAAGCGCAGCGGGCGCGCGCCGACCCGGCGATCCGCCGGCTGCGGCATCAGCCGCAGCAGCTGAAAGCGCTCCGGCGGCAGGCTGGCCCAGGGATGGGGCTCGTTGGGTGCGGCCTCGACGGCCGGTGATGCGTGATCGGGGGTGTCCACGGACGGGCTCCAGCGGGTGCGCCGCCTGGGCGCCTTTGCTGGCTTATCGGCCGGCGCGCGAGGAACCTGAGCGCGCGACGAAGGCGGTCACGCGCTCGACCAGCGCGCGGGCCAGGGGCAGGTTGGGATCGTCGTAGCTGGGCAGTTGCGCCTGGAAGTCCGCCGGGGTGATGCGCAGCATGTGGTTCATGCCGGCAATGATGGCCAGTTCCGCATCCGGTTTGGCGCGCTGCAGGGCGCGGGCATCGTCGACCTCCACCTGGATGTCATGGGTGCCCTGGACGATCAGCGCCGGCGCGTGGATGCCGGCGAAGGCCCTGGCCGGATCCTGGCGGAACAGCGAGATCAGATAGGGCTGGACGCTGGGGCGGAACAGCACCAGCAACTCCTTCGGCACCTCGGGCACCGGGGTGCCGCGCAGCAACTGGTCGATGATCCACTGGGCGCTGGCCAGGCCGGCCGGCGACAGCTTGCCCGCCAACTGCTCGCGCAGCACCACGTCGATGGGCCGGCCGCTGCCGGCCAGGGTCACTACCCCGGCGACCGGCACCTGGTCGGCCGCCAGACTGGCGATCAGGGCGCCTTCACTGTGGCCGAGCAGGATCACCGCGGAAAAGCGCGGATCGGCGCGCAGCAGCCGGATCCAGCCGACCAGGTCGTCGACATAGCGCTCCACGCTGAGGCGACTCTCGTCCGGCTCGGCGCTGCGACTCTCGGCCACGCCGCGCTTGTCGAAGCGCACGCTGGCGATCCGCTGCCGGCCCAGGGCCTCGGCCAGCCGCTGCAGGGCCGCGTTGCGCGCGCCGGGGGCGTTGCCGTTGCGATCGATGGGCCCCGAGCCGGAAACGAAGAGCACCACCGGTTGCGGCCTGTCGCTACGGGGCAGGATCAGACTGCCCTTGAGTACACCGCTGCCGGTGTCGAGCTGGAGGGGACGATAGAGCACGGGATCGGCCGCCGTGGCGAGGGCGGGCAGGGCGAGGCACAGCAGCAGGGAGAACAGCAGACGCATGGCGAGAAGGGCACCGGAGAGTTGGGGTGTGGGGGCCTATCCCGCACACAATCCGTGTAAAAGACCACGGCGCGTGTAAAATCGCCCATTCCCAATTTGAATCTATACCTTTCACCCGTAGCGCGGAGCCCTCGCATGTCCGGCAATACCCTCGGCACGCTGTTTACCGTCACCACCGCCGGCGAAAGCCATGGCCCGGCGCTGGTCGCCATCGTCGACGGTTGCCCACCCGGACTGCCCCTGGACCTCGCCGACCTGCAGCGCGACCTGGATCGGCGCAAGCCCGGTACCAGCCGCCATACGACCCAGCGCCAGGAAGCGGACGAGGTGGAGATCCTTTCCGGGGTCTTCGAGGGCGTCACCACCGGTACCCCCATCGGCCTGCTGATCCGCAACACCGACCAGAAGTCCAAGGATTACTCGGCGATCAAGGACCTGTTCCGCCCGGCCCATGCCGACTACGCCTACCACCACAAGTACGGCCTGCGCGACTACCGTGGCGGCGGTCGCAGCTCGGCGCGGGAGACCGCCATGCGCGTGGCGGCAGGCGCCATCGCCAAGAAGTACCTGGCCAGCCAGGGCATCCGGGTGCGCGGCTACATGAGCCAGCTGGGTCCCATCGAGATCCCCTTCAAGACCTGGGACAGCGTGGAAGAGAACGCCTTCTTCAGCCCCGATCCGGACCGGGTGCCGGAGCTGGAGGCCTACATGGACCAGCTGCGCCGCGATCAGGATTCTGTGGGTGCGCGCATCACCGTGGTCGCCGACGGCGTGCCGCCGGGGCTGGGCGAGCCGATCTTCGATCGCCTGGACGCCGAGCTGGCCTATGCGCTGATGAGCGTCAACGCGGTGAAGGGCGTCGAGATCGGCGCCGGTTTCGCCAGCGTCGCCCAGCGCGGCACCGAGCACCGGGACGAACTGACCCCGGAAGGCTTCCTGTCCAACAACGCCGGTGGCGTGCTCGGCGGCATCTCCTCCGGCCAGCCCATCGTCGCCCACCTGGCGCTGAAGGCCACCTCCAGCATCACCACCCCGGGGCGTTCCATCGACGTCCACGGCCAACCGGTGGATATCATCACCAAGGGTCGCCACGATCCCTGCGTGGGCATCCGCGCCACGCCCATCGCCGAGGCGATGATGGCCCTGGTGCTGATGGATCACCTCTTGCGTCACCGCGCCCAGAACGCCGAGGTGCGGGTGGGCACGCCCGTCCTACCGCAACTCTGATCAGCGGACGGACGATGCCGGTTCCCTATTGGCGGCTGTCGGGCTTCTATTTCGCCTACTTCGCGCTGCTGGGGGCCACTGCGCCCTACCTGGGGCTGTACTTCCACCATCTGGGCTTTTCCGGTACCGCCATCGGCCAGCTGGTGGCCATCCCCATGTTGATGCGGGTGCTGGCGCCCAATCTCTGGGGCTGGCTGGCCGATCGCACCGGCCGCCGGCTGAGCATCGTCCGCCTGGGCGCCGCCTGCACCCTGCTGTGCTTTTCCGGCATCTACCTGGGCCAGGGCTTCGCCTGGCTGGCGCTGATCATGGCCGGACATGCCTTCTTCTGGCATGCGGTGCTGCCGCAGTTCGAAGCCATCACCCTGGCCCACCTGCGCGACCAGCCACAGCGCTATGGGCGTATCCGCCTCTGGGGCTCCATCGGCTTCATTGCCGCGGTGGCGGGACTCGGCTGGGCCTTCGAATACGTCAGTCTGGATCTCTACCCGGCCTATCTGCTGCTGGTGATGGCGATCATCCTGCTCGCCTCGCTGGCGGTGCCGGGGGTCAAGGTCGATCCGGGCCAGCGCCCCGAGGCGCCGGCCGAGCCCTTCCTGACCACCCTGCGCCAGCCACGGGTGCTGGCCTTCTTCCTCGCCGCAGCGCTGATGCAGCTGTCCCACGGTCCTTATTACACGGTCTTCACCCTGCACCTGGAAGACCTCGGCTATGGCCGCGGCGTCATCGGCCAGCTCTGGTCGCTGGGGGTGGTCGCCGAGGTGCTGATCTTCCTGGTGATGCCGCAGCTGCTGGCGCGGCTGGCGCTCAACACCCTGCTGGTAGCCGCCTTTCTCATCGCCGCCGGGCGCTGGTTGCTGCTGGGCGCCTTGGCCGATCACCTGGCGGTGCTGCTGTTCGCCCAGTTGCTGCATGCGGCCACCTTCGGCTGCTTCCATGCCGCCGCCATCCAGTTCGTCCAGTCCCATTTCGACCGCCGCCGCCAGGGCCAGGCCCAGTCGCTCTATGCCGCCCTGTCCGGGGCTGGCGGGGCGCTCGGCGCGCTGTATGCTGGCTATGCCTGGCAGGTGTCCGGTGCCCTTGCCGCCTTTGCCGGCGCCTCCCTGGCGGCGCTGGCCGGGGCCTTCCTCATCCTCTTGTCCGTTAGGTCCAGTACGAAAAGTGCCTGCGCTTGGTGATGCTTCGTTGAAAAACACTTCGGAATGCTCATTTACCTCTCGTAAACTCCGCTTCCTCAGCGTTTTTCGCCTCGCCTGACCGTCGCTCGGCGACTTTTCGTACAGAACCAAGGAGAACCCTCCATGATCCAGCAGCGTGAGCAACTGGCCCGGGAAATCATCGACGCCGGTCGCTTCCTCTATGGTCGCGGCTGGTCGCCGGCCACCAGCAGCAACTATTCGGTACGGCTGTCCGACAGCCGCCTGCTGCTGACCGTGTCCGGCAAGCACAAGGGCCAGCTGGAGCTGGACGACATCCTCGCCACCGATCTCGACGGTGCGCCGCTGGAGCCCAAGAAGCCCTCCGCGGAGACGGCGCTGCACACCCAGCTCTATCGCTGGCAGCCGGAGATCGGCGCCGTGCTGCACACCCATTCAGTGAACTCGACGGTGCTTTCGCGCCAGCTCGAAGGGGATCGCCTGCTGCTGGACGGCTACGAATTGCAAAAGGCCCTGCACGGCGTCACCACCCACGAGGTGCGGGTGGAGATCCCGGTGTTCGACAACGACCAGGACATCCCGCGCCTGGCCGACAAGGTGCAGACCTGGCTGAACGTGCATCCCGACTGCGTGGGGTACCTGATCCGCGGACACGGCCTCTATACTTGGGGCCCGCGCATGGCCGATGCCCTGCGCCACGTGGAAGCCTTCGAATTCCTCTTCGAATGCGAACTCAAGACCCGGAGCCTGCGTCCATGAGCCGACTGACCGTCTACCACGATGCCGAACCGCGCCAGCCGCTGAAGGTGATCAGCGATGGCGAGCACATCGCCGCCACCCTGGCCGAGGTCGGGGTGCGTTTCGAGCGCTGGCAGGCCACCGCCCCGGTGGCACCCGGCGCCAGCCAGGATGAGGTGATCGCCGCCTACCGGCCGGAGATCGATCGCCTCATCCAGGAGCGCGGCTACCAGACCGTCGACGTCATCAGCATGCATCCCGAGCATCCGCAGAAGGAGGCGCTGCGCGCCAAGTTCCTCGAAGAGCACCGGCACAACGAGGACGAGGTGCGCTTCTTCGTCGCCGGGCAGGGGCTCTTCACCCTGCACATCGACGATCACGTCTACGCCGTGCTTTGCGAGAAGGACGACCTCATCTCGGTGCCGGCCGGCACCCCGCACTGGTTCGACATGAGCGAGTCGCCGTCCTTTGTCGCCATTCGCCTGTTCGACAATCCCGACGGCTGGGTGGCCCACTTCACCGGCGTCGACATCGCCCAGCGCTTCCCGCGCCTGGAGGTCGAGGCGTGACGATCAAGGCCATCCTCACCGATATCGAAGGCACCACCAGCGCCGTCAGCTTCGTCTTCGACGTGCTCTTTCCCTATGCCCGCGAGCACCTGCCGGCGCTGGTGCGCGCCCAGGCCGGGGAGCCGGCGGTGGCGGAGCAGCTCGACGCCGTGCGCGCCGAAGCCGGCGAGCTGGACGCCGACGTGGAGCGGGTGATCGCCATCCTCCTGGAATGGATCGCCACCGACCGCAAGGCCACCCCGCTCAAGGCCCTGCAGGGGCAGGTGTGGGAGCAGGGCTATCGCGCCGGCACCCTCAAGGGGCACGTCTATCCCGACGCGGTCCAGGCGCTGCGCCAGTGGCACGCGGCCGGGCTGCCGCTGTACGTCTATTCCTCGGGCTCGATACAGGCGCAGAAGCTGATCTTCGGCTGCTCGGAGCACGGCGATCTCTCCCCTTTGTTTTCCGGGTATTTCGATACCCTGACCGGCGGCAAGCGCGACGCCGCGTCCTATGCGCGCATTGCCTCGGCCACCACCCACGAGCCGGCGGACCTGCTGTTTCTTTCCGACGTGGTGGAAGAGCTGGATGCCGCGCGCCAGGCGGGTCTGCCGACCTGTGGCCTGGTGCGTGCCGGTGGCCAGCTCGGCGATCATCCGTGCGTGGCGTCCTTCGCTGACATCGATCTCGCGGCCTTCGCCTGAGAGCCTGGACAAAGGCTGCTGCGCGTCGGCCAAACGGCGTTGAAAATGGCTTCGGAATGCTCATTTACCGCTTGTAAACTCCGCTTCCTCAGCCTTTTTCGCCTTGTTTGTCTCTAGCTCGCGAGCCTTTGCCCTGGCTCTGAATACCCTCGGCCGGCGCCGCTGCCAAGCGAGCCGGCCGAACTCGACGCCGCTCTTGCCAGTCCCAATTGACGAGACCTGTGTCCTCGCAACGGGAGTCGCGACATGATCAATTCCACCATTGGCGGTGTACTGGGCTTCATCGTCTTCCTGCTCGACATCTGGGCCATCGTCAACGTCATCCGCAGTGACAGCACCAGCAACGCCAAGATCGGCTGGACCGTGCTCATCATCGTGCTGCCGGTGATCGGCCTGATCGCCTGGGCGGCCGCCGGCCCGCGCGGCAATCGCTCGGCCACCGCGCCCACCCACAAGGGTTAGCCAGCACAACACTGGAGCCTGTCACATCCAGCTCTTACAATGCCCGGCTTTTGGCCGGGCATTGCTCGTCTCGGCCTGCCACCTGCGGAGATCGACATGAGCGACTACCTGGAAACCCTCTACGACGGCTATGGCCAGCGCTTCACCGTCGAGCGCATGCTGCACGAGGTGCGCACCGAGCATCAGCACCTGGTGATCTTCCAGAACGCCGTGCTGGGCAAGGTCATGGCCCTGGATGGCGTGATCCAGACCACCGAGGCCGACGAATTCATCTATCACGAGATGCTCACCCACGTGCCCCTGCTGGCCCATCCGGCGCCCAAGCGGGTGCTCATCATCGGCGGCGGTGACGGCGGCATCCTGCGCGAAGTGGCCAAGCACCAGGGGGTCGAGCACATCACCATGGTCGAGATCGACGGTTCGGTGGTGGAGATGTGCAAGGAGCACTTCCCCGGCCATTCCGCGGGTGCCTTCGAGGATCCGCGGCTGAATCTGGTGATCGACGACGGCATGAACTTCGTCGCCAACACCACCGAGCGCTACGACGTCATCATCTCCGACTCGACCGATCCCATCGGCCCGGCCGAGGTGCTGTTCTCGGAGAACTTCTACCAGGCCTGCCATCGCTGCCTGAACGAGGGTGGCGTGATGGTGGCCCAGAACGGTACCCCCTTCCTGCAACTGGACGAGGTCAGGACCACTGCCGGCCGGATGTCCGGGCTGTTCGCCGACTGGCACTTTTACCTGTCAGCGGTGCCTACCTACATAGGGGGCGTCATGACCCTCGCCTGGGGCAGCAAGGACGTGACCTTGCGTCGGCAAGATGCCGAAACCCTGGCGCAGCGCTACAGTGATACAGGCATCCAGACCCGTTACTACACCCCGGAGCTGCATGCTGCTGCCTTTGCTCTACCTCGATACGTGCTGGAGGCCATCGGCAAGGCGTAAGCCCTGGCGGTCGCGGCACCGTTCGAGTTTTCAGCCGCGACTCGCCGGACGTCGGTAGCTACGCTTCGGCGAGAAGATCATCCGAACCAGAGGAGGGTTGTCCTATGTCCTTGTCGTTTGCCGATGATGTGAGCTTGAACCTGCTGCAGCGGATGAAGGAGGGCGGCTTCGATTTCGCCCGCTTCCATCCAATCGACTTCTTCGCCATCTTCGCCGATGAAGGCAAGGCCCGCATCGCTGCGGACCAGTTTCACGGCGAGTCCCTCAATGCCCAGGTGATGCCGCACGAAGAGGGGGGTTGGCATCTGCAGGTCAGCAAGGTGATGTTCGCCACCCACGCCACCATCGACGATTTCGAAAGCGATCTGGAAGCGGTGGTGGTGCCCCTGGGCGGCCAGCTCGACGGCTGGGGCGTGACCCAGGAAGTCAGCCGCAGCTCTGCCTGATCCAAGCCCTGCCGAGGCGGCATCCCGCCGGGGATGCCCGTCTCACCCTCTGAAATCACCCCGCCGCTCAATCATCGCACTTTCCGCCCGCCGCACCGTCTTAGGCTCATGACGGAAACGTTGCGGTGCATGCGCACGCTTACGTGCCTGGCTTTGGTGCACCGCGCGACCCGATGCCGCGCAAGAGCTTGATCTACAAGCCTCTTGCGCTGGCACGCGGCTTGCGAAGCTGCACCGTGGGTGACAAGGAGATCGGCATGAGCCGCCAACTGTATAACGAGATGTATGACGTCCAGGCGCAATGCCGACCGCACTATGGTCGCTATGCGCAATGGCTGAGCGAGACACCCCCGGAACTCCTGGCCCAGCGGCGGCGTGAAGCCGACCTGCTGTTTCATCGCGCCGGTATCACCTTCACCCTCTATGGCGACGAGCAGGGCACGGAGCGCCTGATTCCCTTCGATGCGCTACCGCGGGCCATTCCCGCCAGCGAATGGCAGATCATCGAGCGCGGCTGCATCCAGCGCGTCCAGGCGCTGAATCTCTTTCTCCACGACCTCTATCACGACCAGCGCATCATCAAGGCCGGGGTCATTCCCGCCGAGCAGGTGCTGGCCAACGACCAGTACCAGCTGGCGATGCAGGGACTGGACCTGCCAAATGGCATCTATGCCCATATCGCCGGGGTCGACCTGGTGCGCGATGGCGACGGTGCCTACTACGTGCTGGAAGACAACCTGCGCACCCCCAGCGGGGTGTCCTACATGCTCGAGAACCGCAAGATGATGATGCGGCTGTTTCCCGAGCTGTTCACCCTGGAGCGCATCGCGCCCATCGACCACTATCCGAATCTGCTGCTCGACACCCTGCGCAGTTCCACCCCGGTCAACAACCCCACGGTGGCGGTGCTCACCCCGGGGCGCTTCAACAGCGCCTACTTCGAGCACGCCTTCCTGGCCCGGGAGATGGGCGTGGAGCTGGTGGAGGGCGCCGATCTGCTGGTGCGCGACGAACAGGTGTTCATGCGCACCACCTCGGGCTTCCAGAAGGTCGACGTCATCTATCGCCGCCTCGACGACGCCTTCCTCGATCCCCTGGCCTTCAATCCGGATTCCCTGCTTGGCGTCCCTGGCCTGCTGGCGGCCTATCGCGCCGGCAACGTCATCCTGGCCAATGCCATCGGCACCGGGGTGGCCGACGACAAGTCGATCTATCCCTATGTCCCGGAGATGATCCGCTTCTATCTCAGCGAAGAGCCGATCCTCTACAACGTGCCCACCTGGCAGTGTCGCAAGCCGGACGAACTGTCCCATGTGCTGGCCAACCTGCCCGAGCTGGTGGTCAAGGAAGTCCATGGCTCCGGCGGCTACGGCATGCTGGTCGGCCCCACCGCCAGCAGCATGGAGATCGAAGCCTTCCGCGCCCGGCTCAAGGCCAATCCCAGCGCCTACATCGCCCAGCCCACCCTGTCGCTGTCCACCTGCCCGACCTTCGTCGAGAACGGCATCGCGCCGCGGCACATCGACCTGCGGCCCTTCGTGCTGTCCGGTCGCAAGACGCGCCTGGTGCCCGGTGGCCTGACCCGGGTCGCCCTGCGCGAAGGTTCGCTGGTGGTGAATTCCTCCCAGGGCGGTGGCACCAAGGACACCTGGGTGGTGCAGGACTAGATCGCCACAGAACAGTGGCCGCCCCGGCGGCCTCGCAAGGACCTTTGAAAGGCGACCCCACCATGTTGAGTCGTACCGCTGCCGATCTGTACTGGATGTCCCGCAACCTGGAGCGCGCCGAGAATCTCGCGCGGATGCTGGACGTCAGCTATTCGCTGTCGATGATGCCGCAGAGCGGGCAGGGCGGAGGCCTGGACGAGCTGGCCATGCCGCTGCTCATCACCGGCACCCTGGATGACTACCGGGAAAAGCACGGCGCTCTGCACCCCGAGCGCCTGCTGCATTTCTTCGCCCTGGACGAGCGCAACCCCGGCAGCATCTATTGCTGCCTGCAGGCCGCGCGCAGCAATGCCCACGCGGTGCGTGGACGCATCACCGCCGACATGTGGGAGAACGTCAACTCCACCTGGCTGGAGATGCGCGAGATTGCCGTCACCGGTCTGATCCGCTTCGGCATCAGCCGCTTCTGCGAATGGGTCAAGGAGCGCTCCCACCTGTTCCGCGGCGCCACCGTCGGCACCATCATGAGAAACGACGCCTATCGTTTCATCCGCCTGGGCACCTTCGTCGAGCGCGCCGACAACACCCTGCGCATGCTCGACGCTCGCTACCAGGTACTGGGGGAAGAGGAGGCGGAAGCCATCAGCGACGCCTCCGCCCGCGGCTTCTATCAGTGGAGCGCCCTGTTGCGCGCCCTGAGCGCCTTCGAGGCCTACACCGAGCTCTATCGCGATGCCCTCAACGTGCGCAATGGCGCCGAACTGCTGCTGTTGCAGGAAGACCTGCCGCGCTCGCTGCTGGCCTGCGTGATCGAACTGCACCGGGTGCTGGCCAGTCTGCCCGGCGAGAACGGCCGCGAGGCCAAGCGCCTGGCGGCCGGTCTCGAGGCGCGGCTGCGCTATACCAGCATCGATGAGGTGCTCGAAGAAGGACTCCATGCCTGGATCGGCGACTTCATCGTCCATGTCCGCCAGCTCGGCAGCGCCATCAATACCGCTTACCTGGAGACCGTATGAGACTCGCGATTCATCACGAAACCCTGTATCGCTACGCCGACCAGGTACGCGCCAGCATCCAGTACCTGCGGCTCACGCCCCAGGACGACGCCCGTCAGCGGATCCTCGGCTGGGAGCTGGCCTTGCCACGGCCGGCGCGGGCGCAGCGCGATCCCTTCGGCAACATCCTGCATGTGCTGACCCTGGATACGCCGCACGACGCCATCACCATCACCGCCAGCGGCCAGGTGGAGATCGACGAGACCTTCGAGGCGGAACCCTGCCAGGCCTCGGCCTTTCCCTTCCTGCGCCAGACCCGGCTGACCGAGGCCGACGAGGCGCTGACCGCCTTCGCCCGCGAGGTCTGCGACGGTCGCCGCGATCGCGACACCCTTATCCAGCTGATGGAGCGCCTGCACGAGCGCATGACCTATGTGCCCGGCTCCACCGAGGTGGACGGCAATGCCGCCCAGGCCTTCGCCAAGGGCGCCGGGGTGTGCCAGGACCATGCCCATGCCTTCCTGGCTTGCGCCCGCAGCCTGGGGATCCCGGCGCGCTATGTGTCCGGCTATCTGTGCACCGACGACAGCGCGCACCTCTCCAGCCACGCCTGGGCGGAAGCCTGGCATGACGGCGCCTGGTACAGCTACGACGTCACCAATCGCCTGGCCCGGCCGGAGCGGCACCTACGGCTGGCCATCGGTCTGGACTACCTGGACGCCTGTCCCGTGCGCGGCATGCGCCGCGGCGGCGGGGTGGAGCACATGGAGGCCAGGGTGCTGGTCGAGCCCTTGCAGCAGGCGCAGCAACAGCAATAATCGGCGCTGCCCATAGCAGACGAAAAGGCGGCCAGGGGCCGTCTTTTCTTTTGCTGTCGGGCGCTGTCGCGTCGACCGCTTCATCACCCGAGGTTTGCATGACCTATTGCGTCGCCATGAAACTGCAGGATGGCCTGGTATTCGTCGCCGATTCCCGCACCAATGCCGGGGTCGATAACATCGCCACCTTTCGCAAGCTGCACCTGTTCCGTATCCCTGGCGAGCGCCTGATCGTCATCCAGTCGGCAGGCAATCTGGCCACCTCCCAGGCGGTGATCAGTCTGCTGCGACAGCGCCTGGACAGCGAGCAGGACAACCTGCACGGCGTACCCACCCTGTACGACGCCGCCCGGCTGCTGGGGCAGACCCTGCGCGAGGTCCTGCAGCGCGATGCCGAGGATGCGCCCAGCGGTCACGGCCTGGACCTGAGCTGTTCCTTTCTGTTGGGTGGGCAGATCCGCGGCGCGGAGCCGGAGCTGTTCAATCTCTATCCCCATGGCAACTTCATCAGCGCCACCGAGGACACGCCTTACTTCCAGATCGGCGAGAGCAAATACGGCAAGCCCATCCTGGATCGGGCGCTGACCTTCGCGACGCCGCTGGAAGAAGCCCTGCGCTGCGCGCTGCTGTCCTACGACGCCACCATTCGCAGCAACCTGTCGGTGGGGCTACCGCTGGATCTGGTGGTCTATCCGCGTGATCGACTGGCGCAGGTCAGCAGTCATCGGATCGACGAACAGGATCCCTACTTCCAGGCCCTGCGCAAGGGCTGGGGGGAGGGGCTGCGTGATCTGCTGGCAGCCTTGCCGGCAGCGCCTGCGGATTACTGGCGCTAGGGATCAGCCAAAGAACCGCGAGAGGTTGGGGATGACCAGCACGACGGTGGTGACGATGAGGACGAAACTCGCCTGACGCCACTTGGGGACGGGATTCTTGAACATGACTCGGGGCCTTTATTGTTAGCTGTTTAGAGCCTTTACGTCTTCAGCGGGAAGCGCTTGCGCAACAGCGGCATGCAGTTACTGATACCCGCAGGCTTGAGCACTATCCAGTAGCTATAGAACATAAATTTCAGTTTTGTGGCGGTAACCGGCCAGGCGGTTATCAGAAATGTCGTACCAAGGGATTTTTCCTTTGCTTTCAGATGATTAGGAAAATGCGTGCGACGCTACCGTTGGTCGGAGGTATCAACGGTTTGGAGCGAGGGAGGAGCGACCAGCCGGTCATCCCGTGAACGGGGCAGGGCGCAGGCCCTTCCAGGTCGTGAATGCAAATGTATGAATCGATTGAAGAAAAAGCTTGCCATCGAAATCGCCTTTGCCTATAGTTGCGCGCCTCGGTGATGCAGATGCAGCCACTGAGCAAATCTGGTGAGGTGTCCGAGCGGTTGAAGGAGCACGCCTGGAAAGTGTGTATAGGAGAAATCTTATCGAGGGTTCGAATCCCTCCCTCACCGCCAGATTAAGAAAACCCCTGAGAGCCCAGCTCCAGGGGTTTTTTCTTGCCTGCGATTTGGCCAGGCCCTCCGGGGATCAGGCAGCCTGGGCAAAGGTCGCGGCGGTATCCCGGGCGTTGGGCAGCACGGCCGTCAGCTGTTCCAGGTCGATGCTGGCGAACAGCGGGCCGCTCAGGTCCTGCACCTTGCTGTCGCCGGCATTCTCGTGCAGCACCTCGGCCACGGCGACCGCCTGAGCCACGATCAGCGCATAGCCGTTGCCTTCCGGCGCCTGCAGCGGGCGGGCCTGATAGCCGATCGCATCGCGCAGCACCTGGGGCAGTTGCCAACGACGCGCCAGCTCGGCGCCCACTTCTGGATAGCCGAAGCCCAGTTGCAGGGTCTCGTCAGCGGCGCGATGGCTGCTGGCGGTGGCCCGACCGGCCAGGCTGGGGGCCAGCTCCGGCGCACCGCTCTGGATCAGCAGCTCGCCGATATCATGCAGCATGCCGCAGGTAAAGGCGGTTTCCTGGTCCAGGCCGGCCTGCTTGGCCAGCGGCTTGCACAGGCTGGCGACCAGGAAGCTGTTGTACCAGAAGGCCTGCAGATCGAAGCCGGGTGCGGCCTTGAAGCCGCCGGCGAAGGCCGAAGCCAGGACCAGGGTGCGCAGGGTGTTGAAGCCCAGGCGCAGGGCGGCGTCTTCGATGCTGGTGGATTCGCGGGCGCCGCGGAAGCGCGCCGAGTTGGCCAGGCGCAGCACCTTGGCGGCGATGACCGGGTCACGCGCCACGGTGCGCGACAGGGTTTCGATGCTGGTGTTGGGGTCGTCGAATTGCCGGATCAGGACCTGCGCCACTTCGGGGACGTTGGGCAGGTTGTGCAGCTGGGCAAAGAGGGTGTCGAGTTGCATGGGCGTCTCCGCGGAAAAGGGTTACATCTCCTTACACCCTCGTCATCGGTCGCCTGTGTGGATTTCTGTAGTCGCCATGTGACGATCGGTCGCAGCCCGGGCGACCAGGACCAGGTGGCCGCGCAGGATTGCCTTGCCGGTCAGGGACTTGCCGCACGCAAGCCAGGCTTGCCTGGCTGCGTCATTACCGTTCGTCGAGGGCGAAGTCGACCTGGCTCAGGCCCGCCGCGCTGGCTGCCAGCACCCAGCCGCGACGGTCCCAATCGCCCAGCACGATACGTTCGGCCGGCTGGCCATCGAGCAGCAGCTCATGGCGCGCGGGTCTGTGGGTATGGCCGTGGATCAGCGTGGTCACCCGGGCGGCGCGCATTTCCCGCTCGACCTCGGCCTCGGTGACATCGGTGATGTCCATGGCCTTGGCCCGGGTCTGCTGGCGACTTTCGCTGCGCAGCTTGCGCGCCAGCTGCTGGCGGCTGGCCAGCGGCAGGTGGCGCAGGACGAAGAGGGTGAGGGGGTTGCGCAGGATCCGGCGCAGCTTCTGGTAGCCCTCGTCGCGGGTGCAGAGGGTATCGCCGTGCATCAGCAGCACGCGACGGCCGTGGAAGTCGGCGATATGGCGATCCGGCAGCAGGCGGCAGGCAGCCTGGCGGCAAAAGGCCTTGCCGATGAGAAAGTCGCGATTGCCGTGCATCAGGTAGATGGCCGTGCCGCTGTCAGCCAGCTGGCGCAGGGCCGTGGCAATCTCCTGCTCGAAGGCACCCATGGCGTCGTCGCCGATCCAGGCTTCGAACAGATCGCCAAGGATGTACAGGGCCTCGGCACCGCGGGCGCGGGTTTCGAGGAGATGCAAAAACGCCCGGACCAGGTCCGGGCGTTGCGGTTCGAGATGCAGGTCGGAGACCAGTAGGATCACTCGACGATCTCGGCCTTCTCGATGATCACGTCTTCGCTCGGCACGTCCTGGTGACCGGCCTTGCTGGTGGTGGCGACGCCCTTGATGGCGTTGACCACGTCCATGCCTTCGACCACCTTGCCGAACACCGCATAGCCCCAGCCCTGGCTGGTGGGCGCGGTGTGGTTGAGGAAGGTGTTGTCGGACACGTTGATGAAGAACTGCGCCGAGGCGGAGTGCGGGTCCATGGTGCGGGCCATGGCGACCGTGCCGATCGCGTTGGAGACGCCATTGTTGGCTTCGTTCTTGATCGGGGCGCGGGTCGGCTTCTGCTTCATGCCCGGCTCGAAACCACCGCCCTGGACCATGAAGTTGCTGATCACACGGTGGAAGATGGTGCCGTCGTAGTGACCGCTCTTGACGTATTCCTTGAAGTTGGCCGCGGTTTCGGGCGCCTTGTCCTCGAAGAGTTCCAGGGTGATGACGCCGTGGTTGGTGTGCAGCTTGATCATGGCAGCGAATCCGTAGCTAAGGGGGACAGCATCCAGACCCGGCGAAGGCCTCAAGGGTTTCGCCGGGACTTGACGGGTTGGGCTATGATACGGGTTTACCTTTGCCCGGCCTACCCTGGCCGTGCGTCTGCCCAGTTAAGGATCCCATGAGCAAGCCGACTTCCGACTCGTCCACCGCCGCCAAAGCCGCCCCCGCGCATTTCCTGCGGCAGATCGTCCAGGCTGACCTGGACGCCGGCAAGCAGGCCAAGATCGTCACCCGCTTCCCCCCGGAGCCCAACGGCTACCTGCACATCGGCCACGCCAAGTCGATCTGCGTGAACTTCGGGCTGGCCAAGGAATTCGGCGGCGACTGCCATCTGCGCTTCGACGACACCAACCCGGCCAAGGAAGACCAGGAATACATCGACGCCATCAAGAGCGATGTGCATTGGCTGGGCTTCGACTGGGCCGGCGAGGTGCGCTACGCCTCCAGCTACTTCGACCAGCTCTACGCCTGGGCCGTCAACCTGATCGAACAGGGCCTGGCCTATGTCTGCGACCTCACCCCCGAGCAGGCCCGCGAATACCGCGGCAGCCTCACCGAGCCGGGTCGCAACAGCCCCTTCCGTGATCGTTCGGTGGCCGAGAACCTGGACCTGTTCGCCCGCATGAAGGCCGGCGAATTCAAGGACGGCGAAAAGGTGCTGCGCGCCAAGATCGACATGGCTTCGCCCAACATGAACCTGCGCGATCCCATCCTCTATCGCATCCGCCATGCCCATCACCACCAGACCGGCGATGCCTGGTGCATCTATCCGAGCTATGACTTCACCCATGGCCAGTCCGATGCCCTGGAAGGCGTGACCCACTCCATCTGCACCCTGGAGTTCGAGGACCATCGCCCGCTGTACGAGTGGTTCCTGGCCAAGCTGCCGGTGCCGGCGCAGCCGCGCCAGTACGAATTCGCCCGCCTCAACCTGAACTACACCGTCACCAGCAAGCGCAAGCTCAAGCAGCTGGTGGACGAAGGCCATGTGCACGGTTGGGACGATCCGCGCATGTCGACCCTGTCGGGCTATCGCCGTCGCGGCTACACCCCGGCCGCCATCCGCAACTTCTGCGAGATGATCGGTGTGACCCGCTCCAACGGCGTGGTCGACGTCGCCATGCTGGAATTCGCCATCCGCGAGGACCTGGACCAGAACGCCCCGCGCGCCATGTGCGTGCTGAAGCCCCTCAAGGTGGTGATCACCAACTACCCCGAGGGCCAGGTGGAAAACCTGGAACTGGCACGGCATCCCAAGCAGGACCTGGGCGTGCGCCAGCTGCCCTTCACTCGCGAGCTGTACATCGACCAGGGCGACTACGAAGAGAATCCGCCCAAGGGCTACAAGCGCCTGGAGCCGGGTGGCGAGGTGCGTCTGCGCGGCAGCTACGTGATCCGCGCCGACGAAGCCATCAAGGACGCCGACGGCAAGGTCATCGAGCTGCGCTGCAGCTACGATCCGGACACCCTGGGCAAGAACCCCGAAGGCCGCAAGGTCAAGGGCGTGATCCACTGGGTGCCGGCCGAGGGTAGCGTGGAGTGCGAGGTACGCCTCTACGATCGCCTGTTCCGTTCGGCCCAGCCGGAGAAGAGCGAAGAGGGCGGCAGCTTCCTCGACAACATCAACCCCGAGTCCCTGGTGGTGCTCAAGGGCTGCCGCGCCGAGCCGTCCCTGGCCCAGGCCCAGCCGGAAGACCGCTTCCAGTTCGAGCGCGAGGGCTACTTCTGCGTCGACCTCAAGGATTCGGCGCCCGGCAAGCCGGTATTCAACCGCACCGTGACCCTGCGCGATTCCTGGGGGCAATGATGGCGCTGCACCTCTACAACACCCTGACCAAGACCAAGGAAGCCTTCACGCCGCTGGTGCCGGGGCAGGTGCGCATGTACGTCTGCGGCATGACCGTCTATGACTACTGCCACCTGGGCCATGGCCGCAGCATGGTGGCCTTCGACGTCATCACGCGCTGGCTGCGCCATAGCGGCTATGACCTGACCTACGTGCGCAACATCACGGACATCGACGACAAGATCATCAACCGCGCCAACGCCAACGGCGAGCCCTTCACCGACCTGGTGGCGCGGATGATCGAGGCGATGCACGAGGACGAGGCGCGGCTGAACATTCGCAAGCCCGACCAGGAGCCGCGCGCCACCGATCATATCGACGGCATGCACGCCATGATCCAGACCCTGATCGACAAGGGCTACGCCTATGCCGCGGGCAATGGCGACGTCTACTACCGGGTCAATCGCTTCGCCGGCTACGGCAAGCTGTCGCGGCGGCGCGTCGAGGACCTGCGCATCGGTGCCCGCATCGAGCCGGGCGAGGCCAAGGAAGATCCGCTGGACTTCGTGCTGTGGAAGGCCGCCAAGCCGGGCGAGCCGAGCTGGCCGTCGCCCTGGGGCGCCGGGCGTCCGGGTTGGCACATCGAGTGCTCGGTGATGTCCACCTGCTGCCTGGGCGAGACCTTCGACATCCACGGCGGCGGCAACGACCTGGAATTCCCGCACCACGAGAACGAGATCGCCCAGAGCGAGGCGGCCACCGGCAAGACCTACGCCAATGCCTGGCTGCACTGCGGGATGATCACCATCAACGGCGAGAAGATGTCCAAGTCGCTGGGCAACTTCTTCACCCTGCGCGAGGTGCTGGAGAAGTACCACCCCGAGGTGGTGCGCTACCTGCTGATCGCCAGCCACTACCGCAGTCCGATCAACTATTCGGAAGACAACCTGCGCGAAGCCAAGGGCGCCCTGGAGCGTTTTTACCACTCGCTCAAGGGGCTGCCGCAGGCTCCTGCGCAAGGCGGCGAGGGCTACGCCGAGCGCTTCGCCCAGTGCATGGACGACGACTTCAACACCGCCGGTGCCTGTGGCGTGCTGTTCGAGCTGGCCCGCGAGATCAATCGCCTGCGCGAGAGCGATCCCGCCGCGGCGGCCGGCCTGGCCGGACGTCTGCGCGAACTGGGTGAGGTGCTGGGCGTGCTGCAACTGGAGCCGGAAGCCTTCCTGCGCGCCGATGCGGCGGGCCGGGTGGATGCGGCCGAGGTCGAGGCGCTGATCCAGGCGCGCCTTGCTGCTCGTGCGGAAAAGAACTGGGCGGAATCCGACCGCATCCGCGACCAGCTCACCGCCCTGGGCGTGGTGCTGGAAGACGGCAAGGGCGGCACCACCTGGCGCCTGGCGGAGTAGGTCTGCGATCAGGCGGATGACGGTTCTGCGTCATCCGCCTGTCTGGCCTGGTCCACCATCCCCGGAAAACGCTACGCGGTTTTCCAGGCTACGAGGTGCGGGGCCGTAGGGTGGACAACGGCGCAGCCTTGTCCACCCTTCCTGGGCTCAGGGCTTCTTGCGCGCCTTGCCGAAACCCGGCGTCTTGCGCACCGACTTGACCTTGGGCTTGCCGTCTTCCACCCAGCGGCCCAGGGGCTTGTCGGATACCGGACCGCCCACCTTGGGTTTCTTCGGCTTCTTGGGTTTCTTCATGACCAGGCCGCCCGGGCTGGTCTGGGGCACTCGATGGTCGGGGATGAAGTCCGGCTCGTCGCGGCGCATGAGGATCTGGCCGATCAGGGTCTCGATGGCCGCCAGCTGCTCCACTTCATCGGCGCATACCAGGGACACCGCCTGGCCCTGGTTGCCGGCGCGGCCGGTCCGGCCGATGCGGTGGACATAGTCTTCCGCCACGATGGGCAGGTCCAGGTTGACCACCAGCGGCAGGTCCTGGATGTCCAGGCCACGGGCGGCCACGTCGGTGGCGACCAGGATGTCGGCCTCGCCGGCCTTGAAGCGGGCGAGGGAGCGCAGCCGCGCGGGCTGGGGCTTGTCGCCATGGATGGATTCCGCCGCCAGCCCCTCGGACTGCAGCGCCTCCACCAGTTGCTCCACACCCTTGCGGGTCTTGGCGAACACCAGCACCTGGCCATGGCGACCGCTGCGATAGAGGTGCAGGAAGAGTTCGGTCTTGCGCTTCTTGTCGACCGGCACCACCCACTGCTTGACGGTGACCGCGGCGGTGTTGCGCGGACTGACGTCGATAGTCTGGGGGTCGCGCAGCACCGGGGCGGCCAGCTGACGCACGGCGTCGGAGAAGGTCGCCGAGAACAGCAGGGTCTGGCGCTTGCGCGGCAGCATGACGAACAGCTCGCCCAGTTGCCGGGAAAAGCCCAGGTCGAGCATGCGATCGGCTTCGTCCAGCACCAGCAGCTGTACCTGGTCGAAGCGCACGGCGTTCTGGTTGAACAGGTCGAGCAGGCGCCCAGGGGTCGCCACCAGCACGTCCACGCCCTTGCGCAGCTTCATCATCTGCGGATTGATGCTCACGCCACCGTAGGCCACGGCCGTGCGCAGGGGCAGGTGCTGGGCATAGTCGCGCAGACTGGCATGGACCTGCTCGGCCAGCTCGCGGGTGGGGGTGAGGATCAGGGCGCGAATATGGTTGGGCGCCACCGCCGGGCCTTCCTGCACCAGTCGCTGCAGGAGCGGCAGTCCAAAGGCGCCGGTCTTGCCGGTGCCGGTCTGGGCGGCGGCCAGCAGGTCGCGACCGGCCAGCACCGCCGGGATGGCCTGGCGCTGGATGGGCGTGGGGGAGCTGTGCTCCAGGGCGGTGAGCGCCTGCAGCAGCGGATCTATGAGGCCGAGGTCGGCAAAGGTCATGACAGGCCCGGATGGCGTCGAAAAGGGAGCGAATTCTAGGCCGACTGTGAAGCGCGCTCAAACTTTGTAGCCAGGCGGCGGCTGCAGCCGGAATCCCGGCACGGCATAGTGGTCAGTTGCGTGGCTACAGGAGACCCCATGAGCGCTACCCCTACCTTGCCCCCGGTGTTGGCCGGCCCTTTGCTGCGGCGCACCGAAGCGTCCCGGTTGCTGCTGTGGCTGGTGACCCGCTCGGCCGAGACGCCCGTGCCGCGGCTGTGGCAGGGGGCGACCGAGCTCGGCGTGCAGGGGGAGACCCAGTGCCTGCGCCTGGGCGAGCAGGCCTACCTGCAGCTGATCGAGGTCCGGCCGGACACCGAGTTGCCCACGGACACCTTCCTCCGCTACGACCTGCAGCTGAGCGCCGGCGGAATCCGCGACTGGGCGCCGCATCTGCTCTCCGCCGAGGGCGAATTGCCGCGCTTCGTCCTGCGCGCGCGTTTCGATCATCTGCTGCATGGCTCCTGCCGCAAGCCCCACCATGCCTCGGCCGATGGCCTGATTGCCGTGGATCGCCTGCTGCAGGGCTGCACGACACCCGAGGAGTCGCCGGCGGCGCTGCTGCTCACGGGCGACCAGGTCTATGCCGATGACGTCGCCGGGCCGATGCTGCTGGCGGTGCAGGCGCTGATCCGCCGCCTCGGGCTCTATGGCGAGGACCTCGAAGGGGCGGTGGTGGCGGACAGCGAGGCGCTGATGGCCCATGCCGCCAACCTCTACCACCGCGAGGACCTGCTGCCGGCCTTCAAGTCCAACCGGGCGCTGCGTGAGAAATTCTTCGGCGGGGTGGAGAAACCCATCTTCACCTCCACCAATGCCCACAACCACCTGGTGACCCTGAGCGAGGTGCTGGCGCTCTATCTGCTCTGCTGGTCGCCGACACCCTGGACGCTGATCGAGGTGGTGCCACCGGCGCTCGACGCCAAGGACGATGAGCGCTACGCCGCCGAGTCGCGCTGCATCGAGGGCTTCGTCGCGACCCTGCCTCAGGCGGCGCGGGCCCTGGCCGGGGTGCCGACGCTGATGATCTTCGACGACCACGACGTCACCGACGACTGGAACCTCTCCGCCCGCTGGGAAGAGACCGCCTACGGCCATCCCTTTTCCCGGCGCATCCTCGGCAATGCGTTGCTGGCCTACCTGCTCTGCCAGGCCTGGGGCAACGCCCCGGAAGCCGTGGCCGAACCCCTGGCGGCCACGGCCCGGCTGCTGGACACGGCGGGTGACGACGGCAAGCTGGAGTGCCCGACGCAGAACGCCTGCATCGACGACTTGCTGCGCTTCCAGGGCTGGCACTACGTGCTCAAGACCAGCCCGCCGCTGATCGTGCTGGACACCCGGACGCGTCGCTGGCGCAGCGAGCGGCGCCTGGAGCACCCCTCGGGGCTGATGGACTGGGAAGCCCTCTGCGAATTGCAGCAGGACCTGCTGGACCATCCCTCGGCGGTGATCGTCTCGGCTGCGCCCATGTTCGGGGTCAAGCTGATCGAGGCGGTGCAGCGCATCTTTACCTGGTTCGGCCAGCCGCTGATGGTGGATGCCGAGAACTGGATGGCCCACCCCGGGGCGGCCAAGACCATGCTCAACATCTTTCGCCACCGCCGCACCCCGGGCAACTACGTGGTGCTCTCCGGCGACGTGCACTATTCCTTCGTCTACGACATCCGCATCCGAGACCGGCGCGGTGAGCCGCGGCTCTGGCAGATCACCAGCAGCGGCATCAAGAACGAATTCCCGCCGCGCCTGCTGGCGACCCTGGACCGACTCAATCGCTGGCTCTATGCGCCCTGGTCGCCGCTCAACGGCTTCACCAAGCGCCGCCGCTGGGAACTGCAGCCGCGCCTGCCGGATCGCCGCGAGGCCGGCGAGCGATTGTGGAACGGTGCCGGCATCGGCCAGGTGCTGCTGGACGGGGAAGGGCGGCCGGCGGTGATCCGCCAGCACAATGCCGATGGCTCGCCGGCCACCGAGTTCGTCGAGCGCCCGCCCTGAGGTCGGCGCCGCCGCGCCCTAGGGTCTTCCGGGTGACAGGCGCCTGATCAGCCAGGTCGAGAGCCAGTACACCGGTTCCAGCACCAGAAAACCCAGCAGGATGCCGCCCAGTCGCGCCAGGCCTGCCACCGGGTCGATATGGTCATAGTGGTCAGGCACCATCACCACCAGAAACGCCAGCGCGAACTGCATGCCGAGATAGCCGATACCGAGCGGGCCGTTCTCGAGGTGTCTGCCGATCAGCACACCGAGCGCAACGCCCGCCAGCGTCAGCCAGAGGCTTTCCTGGCCGACCAACAACAGAAGGGCCGCCAGGCCACCCCCGAGCAGGCAGCCGAGCATTCGATGCAGCAGCCTTCTGGAAACCGCCTTGCCGGCGCTGCTCAGGCCGTCGAAGGGAACCACCATGACCGCCAGGATGGTGATGGCCGCCTGGCTGACATCCACCTCGATCTCTGCCGTCGCGCCCAGAGACAATAGGGCCAGAGCCAGACCTCCCTGCAGCGCATGGCGCAACGCTAGGGGCTGCCAGACACCCAGGGTTCGGGGTGTCGAGGCCACCGTGGTCGGCACCTTGGGCCACAGGCGCGCACGGACGCCGTAGGTGGAAAGGGCGCTCACCAGCACGCACGCCGAGGTGCCGAGCGCCACCTCCAACAGGCGTGACAGGGCGTATTGCTCGAGCTGATCGGGCGCCTGGAGGCTCGCCAGGACCACCATGGCGTAGGTGAGGCCGCCCAGCAACCAGGCATAGCCATAGCGGCCTACCAGTGTCAGATAGAGGGTGATGCTGCCCACTGTGCCCAGCAGGACGGCCTGCTCGTAGGGGTTCAGCTGCAGGTGGCGCAGGACCAACAGGGCGCCTGCGGCGCCGATACAGGTACCCAGCACCCGCAGGCAGCCGCGCGAGAAACTGTCGCGGACATCTGACCTCATCACGATATAGCCGCTGAACGCCGCCCAACCGACATGCTGAACCCCGGCCAGGTGGCCGAGCAGGATCGCCAGCAGGACCGAGGTCAGGGTTTCCAGTTCGTCGACCAGACGGCGCCGGTCGCGGCCGAACTGGCGGAGATCGCCTGCCAGATCGCGCAACAACTGCCTGAATTCCGACAACGCCTGAGAGGGAGACATGGATCCCTGATGAGTACCGTGATCGCTGCCTATGTTACCGCCGCTGATCGCCGTCTGGCAGCACGGGAGCCGGCCGCGAACGGTAGAGGCGCATCGCGACGGGACCGCTCAGGCCGAGCTGCCACCAGTGGCCAGCCAGCGCAGCACGCCCTGGCCCGCCGCGCGGCCACTGGCGAAGCAGGCCGTGAGCAGATAGCCGCCGGTGGGCGCCTCCCAGTCGAGCATCTCGCCGGCGCAGAAGACGCCCGGCAGCTGCCGGAGCATCAGGCCGTCGTCCAGCGCTTCCAGGGGTACACCGCCCGCGCTGCTGATGGCTTCCGCCAGGGGCCGCGCTCTGACCACGGTGAGGGGCACGGCCTTGCAGGCCTGGGCCAACCGGCCCATGTCCTGGAAGGTCTCTGGCGGGGCCAGTTCGCGGAGCAGGGCGGCCCGGGCGCCGTCGATCCCTGCGTGGCGCCGCAGGTGGTTGGCCAGGGACTGGCTGCCGCGGGGTCTGGCCAGGGCCCGGCCAAGTTCCGCCAGGTCACGCTGCGGCGCCAGGTCCAGGCTCAGGGTCGCCTGGCCATCCCGTTCGATGGCCTTGCGGATTTCGGCGGACAGCGCATAGACCAGGCTGCCCTCGATCCCGGTGTCGGTGAGCACGAATTCGCCCTGGCGTGGCGGCTGACCCGGCAGGGCCAGGGTAGACGGCTTGATCGGCGCGCCGGCATAGCGGGTCTTGAGGAAGTCGCTCCAGCCGGCCACCTCGAAACCGCAATTGGCCGGTTCCAGCGGGCGCAGTTCGACTCCTCGCGCGGCGAGCAGGGCCTGCCAGGCCCCATCCGAGCCCAGCCGCGGCCAGCTGCCACCGCCCAACGCCAGTACCGTAGCCTGGGGCTGCAGGAGCCGCTCGCCCTCCGGGATGGCCAGGCGCAGCCGGCCCTCGGCGTCCCAGCCCAGCCAGCGGCTGCGGGTATGGATGCGTACGCCCTGGTCGCGCAGGCGATGCAGCCAGGCACGCAGCAGGGGTGCGGCCTTCATGTCGGCGGGAAACACCCGGCCCGAGGTGCCGACAAAGGTCTCGATATCCAGCTCATGGATCCAGGCGCGCAGGGCGTTGCTATCGAAGCTATCGAGCCAGGGGCTGACGCCGCTCTCACGCTCGCGATAACGCTGACGAAAGGCAGACTGCTCCTCGGCATGGGTGATGTTCATGCCACCCACGCCGGCCAGCAAAAACTTGCGGCCTACCGAAGGCATGGCATCGAAGAGGTCCACAGGGACGCCTGCGGCGGCCAGGGTCTCGGCCGCCATCAGCCCGGCAGGGCCGCCCCCGATGACAGCGACGACGGGCGTGGCAGAAAGGAGAGACATGGCGGCATCCAGGAGCTGAGGAAAACCGCCATTGTACGCGACGCGACTAGACCACGCCGGCCTGGCCCAGGGGCGCCGCCAGGGGTTCTTCCAGTCGTTCGGGAATCAGCGGCTCGCTGCGTCCGGGCGTCAGGATCACCTTGCGGCAGTCCTCCTGCTTCTTGTCGAAGATCTTGTAGCCCTCGACCGCCTGCTCCAGGGACATCCGGTGGGTGATGATAGCCTCCGGCGCCAGGTCACCGCGCTCGATGTGTTCGAGCAGCTCCGGCAGATAGCGCTGCACGTGGGTCTGGCCCATCTTGAAGGTCAGGCCCTTGTCGAAGGCGTCACCGAACAGGAAGCCGTGGATGAAGCCGGCATAGACGCCCGGTACGCTCACGGTACCGCCACGGCGTACCGCGGCGATGCACTGGCGCAGGGCCTTGCCGCTGCTGCCTTCCAGCTTGAGGTTGGCGAGGATGGTTTCGGTGGTGCTGCCCTTGGCCTCGAAGCCCACCGCATCCACCACGCCGTCGACGCCGCGCTTGCCGGGCGTCTGCTCGATGATGGTGGCGGCCGGGTCGTCGTCTTCGTCGAAGTTGATCGGGATGACGCCATAGGTCTGCTGGGCATAGGCCAGCCGATAGGGGTGGTGATCGACCATGAAGATGCGCTCGGCGCCCAGCATCCGCGCACAGGCCGCGGACAGCAGGCCGACCGGGCCAGCGCCATAGATGGCGATGCTCGATCCCTGGCCGATGCCGGTGTTGAGCACGGCCTGCCAGGCGGTGGGCAGGATGTCGGACAGGAACAGCACCTTTTCGTCGGCCAGGGTGCCGGGCACCTTGAAGGGACCGGTGTTGGCCTTGGGCACCCGCACGTATTCGGCCTGGCCGCCCGGTACGCCGCCATAAAGGTGGCTGAAGCCGAACAGCGCCGCGCCCGGCGGGATCTGTTTCTTGTTGAGGATGGCGCCGCGACCGGTATTGGTGGTCTCGCAGGCGGCGTAGAGATCCTGGTTACAGAAGAAGCAGCTGCCACAGGCGATGACGAAGGGAATCACCACCCGGTCGCCTTTCTGCACGGCAGTGACGGCCGGGCCGGTTTCCTCGACGATGCCCATGAATTCGTGGCCGAAGATATCGCCGTGTTCGACGGTGGGAATCTTGCCGCGGTAGAGGTGCAGGTCCGAACCGCAGATGGCCGTGGCCGTCACCCGCAGGACGATGTCATCGGCGTCCTGGATGGTCGGATCGGGGACGGTATCGACGCGGACATCGTGGGCACCGTGGTAGGTCAAGGCTCGCATGGCGGTCTCCGAAGGGCGGTAAGCACCTAGGGTGGAGGCCGCCGTCAGCCGAGCGGTTCCGCGAGGTCGGACCGGTGGTATGGCGATCTGATAGCGACATTTCGCGACTTTTCGCCGCTATTGCCCGGGCCAGAGCCGGGCAGGCGCAGCGGCGTCAGCGGTTGCGGATATAGACGGCCTTGCCGGCGCTGCCGTCGGCGGGATCGCGTTCCTGAACCTCGAAACGATCGCCATGGGCCTTGACCAGGCCGCTGAATTTGCGGTGCCCATAGAGGCGGGCGTCGAAATCCGGCCGCACCTTGCCGAGGTTGGCCCCGACCATGCCCAGATTGGCCCAGCCGCCTTCGTCGGAGGCGTCTTCCACCGCCTGCTCGATGAGCTTGAGGATGGTGCTCAGCTTGGGCTTGCCGCGATTGGTGGTGGCGGGCTTGTCGCTGGCGCCGGCGGCCTCGCGCGGCTCTTCCCGCGGCTTGGACCTGAGGATCTCGGTGTAGATGAATCTGTCGCAGGCCGAGACGAAGGGATCCGGCGTCTTCTCCTCGCCGAAGCCGTAGACCGTCAGCCCTTCCTCGCGCAGTCGCGCCGCCAGGCGGGTGAAGTCGCTGTCGCTGGAGACCAGGCAGAAGCCATCGAAGCGGCGGGTGTAGAGCAGGTCCATGGCGTCGATGATCAGGGCGCTGTCGGTGGCGTTCTTGCCCTTGGTGTAGCCGAATTGCTGCACCGGCTGGATGGAGTGGTCGAGCAGCACCTTCTTCCAGCTGTTGAGCTGGGGTTGGGTCCAGTCACCGTAGATGCGCTTGACGCTGGCCACGCCGAAGCGGGCGATCTCGGCCATGAGGCCGTCGACGATGGCCGCGGGGGCGTTGTCGGCGTCGATCAGCACGGCCAGGCGTGCCTGGCTGGATTCGGGTGTCTTGGCGGTCTTGCTCATGGAAACTCCTGTTCAATGCAGGCCGAGCTCGTGCCAGACCTGGGTCGCCGTGTGATGGAGGATGCCGTGACGACGGGCCAGGGCCAGGCGATCGGCTGAATAGCCGCCGCCGATCACCCCCACCACGGGTATATCTGCCGCCAGGCAGCGCCGCAAGACGAAACCGTCGCGCGCCGCGAGACCGGCATCGGTCAATTCGAGATAGCCCAGGGCGTCGTCGCGATGGACGTCCACCCCGGCGTCGTAGAGCACCACGTCGGGCTGATGGAGCGGCAGCAGGTAGCCCAGGGCGTCGTCGAGCACCCGCAGGTAGCCGGCGTCGTCCAGGCCGCGGGGCAGGGGGATGTCCCAGTCGCTTTGCGCCTTGCGCGCCGGATAGTTGGTGGCGCAGTGCAGGGAAACGGTGACGGCGTCGGGCACCTCGGCGAGGATGCGCGCCGTGCCGTCGCCCTGGTGGACGTCGCAGTCCAGGATCAGCACCCGTCCGGCGCGTCCGCTTTCCAGCAGCGACAGCGCCAGTATCGCCAGGTCGTTGAAGATGCAGAAGCCGGCCGGATAGTCGTGATGGGCATGATGGGTACCCCCGGCGAGGTGACAGGCCAGGCCATGACGCAGCGCCAGCTCCAGGGTGAGCAGGGAACCGCCCACGGCGCGGATGGTGCGGCGCACCAGGGCTTCGCTCCAGGGCAGGCCCAGCTGGCGTTGCAGCGGCGGCGGCAGTTCGCCGGCCTTGAACGCCTGGATGTAGTCGGGGGCATGCGCCAGCGCCAGTAGCTCGTCCGGGCAGAGTTCGGGCCGTTGCCAGTTGTCGGCGCCCAGGATGCCGCTGGCACTCAGGTGTTCGTGCAGCAGCCGGAATTTCTCCATCGGAAAACGATGGCCAGCGGGGAAGGGCGGACTGTAGTCCTCGTGGTAGACCAGGGGCAGGCGTGTGCTCAAAACACCAGAAGCTCCAGGATGAACCAGAGGATACCGGTACAGAAACCCAGCGCCAGCAGAAACAGCAGGCCGTCGCGGGCGATGAGCGACAGGGCGAAGGAGGTCAGCGCCAGCCCCGCCGTGGTGTTGGCGAAGGGCACCAGATCCAGCACCGGCATGGTCGCGGCGATGAGGATGCAGAGCAGGGCGGTGACGAAGTGCGCCGGGCGCGAGGTGAGTACCCGCAGCCGCGACTTGACCACCTTGTCGACCCAGCGCGCCGGCTTCTGCAGCAGCCGCAGCGACTTGCGCAGCTTGCCGCGGGAGACGGAGCGCTGCAGCACCCAGCGCGGCAGCCAGAAGTGGTCGCGCCCCAGTAGCAGCTGACCGCTCACCAGCATCACGAAGACGGCGATGGCGGTGGCGATACCGGGAATGCCGGTGAGCGGCGAGATCGCCAGCACGCCCGGCAGGAGGATCATGGGGCCGAAGGAGCGACTGCCGATGGCGTCGATCAGGTGCTGCACCGAGACCTGGCTGGGGCTGTTACCCACCCGCTCCAGGCAGGCCAGAAAGCTCTGGAGGTCCACCGGGCCATCCTGCCCGGTGTCGCAGCTGGCGGGCTCGCGCTCCAGGGCCTCCTCTTTCATGGCTGGGCGCTGTCCAGCATGCGGCGGATCCAGCGGGTCAGGTCCTGGCGGCCATAGGGCTTGTTGAGGATGGGGAAGCGCTCGCCGTTGCCTTCTTCCAGTTCCAGGGCGTTGTTGGCGTAGCCGGTGGTGAGCAGGATGCGCAACTCGGGCTGCCGCCGCTGGGCCTCCTTGGCCAGCATTACGCCATTCATGCCGCCAGGCATGATCAGGTCGCTGAACAGCAGGTCGATGGCGGGTTCGCGCGCGAGAATGTCCAGCGCCTGCTGGCCATTGTGGGCGACCAGCACCTGGTAGCCGGTCTCTTCCAGGATGGCCTGGGCCAGGGCCGCCACGTCCGGGCGATCGTCCACCACCAGGATGGTCTCGGAACCGCCGCTGTCCTCGTGCGGGGTCGGCAGGGGCGCCGGGTGTTCGCGCGCCTCCTCTTCGGAAACGGGGAAGTAGAGACGCACCGAGGTGCCTATGCCGACCTCGGAATAGAGCCTGACCAGGCCGCCCGACTGCTTGAGGAAACCATAGACCATGGACAGGCCCAGGCCGCTGCCCTGGCCTTCGTCGCGGGTGGTGAAAAAGGGGTCCAGGGCGCG
This sequence comes from Pseudomonas oryzihabitans NBRC 102199, assembly GCF_000730625.1. Classification (GTDB taxonomy): domain Bacteria; phylum Pseudomonadota; class Gammaproteobacteria; order Pseudomonadales; family Pseudomonadaceae; genus Chryseomonas; species Chryseomonas oryzihabitans. The sequence continues at coordinate 63,446 of NZ_BBIT01000002.1, forward strand.
CCCGAGCACGTCGGTCGACATGCCGCAGCCGGTGTCGGTCAAGGCTATGCAGACATAATGCCCCTGGGCCAGGCCGCCATGGGCCAGGTCCTGGCCATTGACCTCGACGTTGAGGGTTTCCAGGGTCAGGGTGCCGGTGCCGCGCTCCTGCATGGCCAGGCGGGCGTTGTCGACGATGTTGAGCAGCGCCGTCTCCAGCTGGATCGGATCGAGCCGGCAATTCCACAGCGCCGGTGCCGGGCGGAAGATGAAGCGGAAGGGGCCGCCCAGGGCCTGGGCCAGGCGACTCTGGCGGGCATTAATGAGCTTGTTCAGGTCCACCGCGCGCCCGGTCAGGCGCTGCTTGCGGGCGAAGGCCAGCAGCTGCTGGGTGAGGGTCGCCGCCCGATTCACCGCGTCGCGGGTGTTGTCGACATGGCGCTTGGCCTTGTCCCTGTCCAGTTCCGGGCGGTCCAGGTTGATCCTCAGGATATCCAGGTAGCCGACCATCACCTGCAACAGGTTGTTGAAATCGTGGGCGATGCCGCCGGTGAGCTGACCCAGGGCTTCCATCTTCTGAGCCTGGCGCAGGGCGTCTTCGGCGTCGCGGCGGCGGGAGACGTCGAGCTGCGAGGCGAAGAAATAACGCAGCTGGCCCGCGGGATCGAGCACCGGCGAGATGAACAGCGCATTCCAGAAGGTCGAGCCGTCCTTGCGGTAATTCAGCAACTCGATGTCGCAGTCGCGCTGCTCGCGGATGGCGTTGCGGATCTCGGCGATGTGCTCCTGGCGGGTGTCGGGTCCCTGCAGAAAGCGGCAATTGCGACCCAGCACCTCGTCCAGGGCATAACCTGTGGTACGCAGGAAGGACTCGTTGGCAAAGATGATCGGATTATCCGGCTGGTGCGGATCCGTCACGATCATCGGCATCCGGGTCTTCTTCACGGCGGCAAAGAAGATGTCGTCGTGGCCGAGACCCTTGCCCAGCTCCGCGATCTGGGCCGCGGCGGGGTGGGAAGACGAAGCGTTGGCGGTTTCGGTCATGGAGAGGAAGCCTGCGAGCGGACAGCGATACCTTTATTGTGACCCTTTATACGGCCACAAGCTCCACCAGTTATCGTCATACGATGAGCAATGTGTCTGGAAGCACGGCGAACGCACAGGATTTGACCGGTTTTGCGTATGATGATCGCTCTCTGTCAAGGAACCCTACCCATGAGCAAGGTGCTGGACAACCTGGTCGATCTACTGACCCTCGAATCCCTGGCCCCCGATCTGTATCGGGGCGGCAGCCAGGATCTGGGCTTTCCCCAGCTCTTTGGTGGTCAGGTCCTGGGGCAGGCGCTGTCGGCGGCCAGCCAGACCGTGCCGGTGGAGCGCCGGGTGCACTCGCTGCACGGTTACTTCCTGCGCGCCGGGTCGGCGGTCGAGGCGGTGACCTACCAGGTGGATCGCATTCGCGACGGCGGAAGCTTTTCCACGCGCCGGGTCACCGCCTTCCAGGGCGAGCAGCCGATCTTCTTCTGCAGCGCCTCCTTCCATATCGAGGAGCCGGGTTTCGAGCATCAGACGACCATGCCGGAGGTACCGGCACCCGAGACCCTGCAATCGGAAATCGCCCACGCCCAGCGCTATGCCGAGCTGATTCCTGCGCCGCTGCGCGACAAGCTGCTCGGCCCGCGCCCGATCGAGATGCGCCCGGTGGTCTTTACCGACCCCTTCCAGCCGCAGCCCACCGAACCGGTCCGCCACGTCTGGTTCCGCGCCACCGGCGACCTGCCGGACCAGCCGGCCCTGCATCGCTATCTGCTGGCCTACGCCTCGGATTTCAATCTGCTGCCCAGTTCGCTGCTGCCCCATGGCACCAGCTTCTGGGATCGCTCGCTGCAGATCGCCAGCCTCGACCATGCGGTCTGGTTCCACCGCGATTTCCGCCTGGACGACTGGCTGCTGTACGCCATCGACAGCCCCTGGGCCGGTGGTGCCCGCGGTCTGTGCCGCGGCAGCATCTACAACCGCGCGGGTCAGCTGGTGGCCTCGGTGGCCCAGGAAGGACTGATTCGCAAACGCGGCTGAGATCCAGCCGTCCGGCTGGCTATTTGGTTATCACCCTTATAGGCTCTTGCCTGCGAAGGACTGGATGCCCGCGGCTGGGCGTCCCAGGCACAACATTAGTTTGAGGCATCGTTCTTGAATCGACTCGCGCGCGTCGTAACCGGTATCCAGGGGCTGGATGAGATCTTGAAGGGAGGCCTGGTTGCAGGTGCGTCCTATGTCATCCAGGGGCGTCCGGGTTCCGGCAAATCGATCATGGCCAACCAGATCGCCTTCAACCATGTGCGCGGCGGTGGGCGGGTTCTGTTCGCCACCATGCTGTCGGAAACCCACGAGCGGATGTTCCAGTTCTTTTCCACGCTGGATTTCTTCGACCGCTCCTGCATCGGCGACCAGGTCCAGTACCTGAGTGCCTTCGACACCATGGAAGGTGAGGGGCTGGACGAGGTGGTCCGCCTGCTGCGTCGCGAGATCAGCCGGCAGAAGGCCAGTCTGCTGGTGGTCGATGGCCTGCTCAATGCCCGGTCGCGCGCGGAAACGCCGATCGACACCAAGAAATTCATCGCCGAGTTGCAGGGGCATGCGGCCTTTGCCGGTTGCACGGTCATCTTTCTCACCAGCGCGCGTCTCGAGGACGGCAGCCCGGAACACACCATGGTCGATGGTGTGCTGGATCTGCACGAGGAAGAAATCGGCAGTCGCACCATCCGCCGCCTGGCGTTGCGCAAGACCCGTGGCAGCGGCGCGCTGCCGGGCTTTCACGAATTCACCATCTCCGATGCCGGCATCACCGTGTTTCCGCGCCTCGAGGCGCTGTATCGCGATCCTTCGGCCGGCGCGACCTATCGCGTCAGTCACCAGCGCGTGCCCAGTGGCATGGCGTCGCTGGATGCGATGATCGAAAACGGCCTGCCGGAGAGTTCGACCACCCTGCTCATGGGGCCATCGGGTGCCGGCAAGACCTCCATCAGTCTCAACTTCCTGGCGGCCTCGACGCCGGAAGCGCCCGCGCTGATGTTCGGCTTCTACGAGCCCCCGGAGCGACTGCTGCTCAAGGCGAGTGCCCTGGGCCTCGATCTGGCCAGCCGGGTCGACGAGGGCGCCTTGCATCTGCACTGGCAACCGACCACCGAGATGCGCCTCGACGAGGTCGGTCTCGAACTGCTGGCCATGGTCAGAGAGCACGGCATCAAGCGGCTGGTGATCGACAGCCTGGGCGCCATCGCCCGCTTCGCCCTGCCGCAGGGACGGCTCATCGAATACTTCAGCGCGCTACTGAACGAGCTGCGTACCCAGGGCGTCACAGTTCTAGCCACCTGGGAATTGCGCGACGTCTTTGGCGCGGACATCGCCGCGCCGGCGCCCGAACTTTCCAGCATGGTGGACAATCTGATTTTGCTGCGATTCGTCGAGGCCGAGGCCGAGATCAAGCGGGTGCTGTCGATCCTCAAGGTCAGGGACAGCATCTACGATCCAGCGCTGTGCGAACTGATCATCGACGACTCGGGAATCGAACTGAAAAAGGCATTCAAAGACATGGTGAAGGTACTTTCAGGTTCAGCCATGCCCTCCACACAACCATGATCGCGTCGGGTGGGAGAATCTCCAGATGACGACGATACTGGTGGTCGATGACGAATTCCTGATAGCGGACATCCTGGCCTTCGCCCTCGAAGACGAAGGCTACATGGTGGTCAAGGCGAGCAATGGTCGCCGAGCGCTTGACGTATTCGATCGCGAACTACCGTCCCTGGTCATCACCGATTTCATGATGCCGGTGATGAACGGCCGCGAGCTGGCAGAGGCCCTGCGTGAACGTCAAGGCTTGCAGCATCTGCCCATTATCCTCATGAGCGGCGCCCAGGCGCATCTGGCTCAGGAGAGTTCGGAGCTGTTCGATTCCGTGTTTCAGAAGCCGTTCAACATCAGCGACATCGTCGATGCGGTGCACAAGCACCTGGTGACCCTGGAGCAATGACGAACCCATAGCAAAAAGGCCTGTCTAGACAGGCCTTTTTGCTATGGGGCTGGCGCAGCGGCCAGCCCCGCGTCTCCGATCAGGAGCGCGAAAGCAGTACGCCCAGCACGAAGCCGACGCCGCCGGCGATGGCCAGGGCAGTGAAGGGCTTGTCGGCGGTCACGTTGCGCGCGCAGTCGATGGCCTGGCCATACTGCTCCTGCAGCTTGCCTTCCAGCTGACGGGCCTTGCCCTGGGCTTGCCAGTCGGCATTGCCGGTCGCCGCGCCAAAGCTATCCTGGACCTTGCCGGTAGCGTCCTTGGCATTGCCTATGATCTGATCGGTATTCATAAATGCACCTCGTGTGGGGAAACGGGGGAGGTCATGCCAAGCGGCATGCTTCCTTTATTGATCCGCGCCAGACGCATTTCGTTCAGGTCAATTTGCTGTTCGCGACGTGTATCGCGGTTCCCTGCCGAGAGGATCCATGATCTCCAGCCGTTTTTCCGCCCTTTGCCTGCTGTCGCTCCTGGCGGGCTGCAGCACTCAGCAGCCGCCGGCCGAAGCCCCGACTGGGGCCGACGACCTCTTCGCCCGTCCTATCATCGCCGAGAGCGTTCTGCGCGAGGGTTCGCGTCTGCAGATGGCGCTCGCCCTGGCCGATGGCGGCTCCGCCCTGGTCTCCCTGGATTGCGTGGCTGACCAGGCCGAGTTGCTCTACCTGGATGGCGCTCAGCGGGTCTATCCGGGGCGGGTGAATGCCTATGCCGCGCCCTTGCCGTTGAGCGCGGCCAAGGTCGCGGCGCTCAAGCAGCGTCCCGATGTGGCGGCGCTCTGCGCCCGGCCCGCCAACGCCGACTGGCGCGCCCTCGCCAGGGGCCCCGGCGGCGACACCCTGGTGATTGATCGCAACAGCCTGGTGGACGATAACAGCGTGCGCCGTTTCTGGGCGGGTCAGCAACTGCCCGTCGTCCTGCAGACGCCACGCTACGGTGCTCCGGTGCGCCAGTGGCGCGAATCCCTGGCGGCCGACTGCACGGCGCGCCGCTACCTGCTACTGGCGCGCTACGGCCTGGACGATGCGGGGCGGGTGACCGACAGCCAGCCGAGCGCCCAGGGCCAGGAAGCCTTCACGGCGGCGCCGGCCGAACGGCGTACCCTGCTGGAAGCCGCCTGTGATCGGCGAGACGCCTTGTTGGCTACGCCGCGCATGGAAGAGGTCAGGGCCGCCGCCACACCGCCGGCTGCTCCGCCGCCTCCCGGCGAACTACCCGCGGCCCAGGCGCAGCCCCTGCAGGCGCTCAAGGCGTTGGCGCTGCCCGCGCCGCGGGTGGTTGTGCAGCGCTTCGTGGAGGAGGGCGAGAGCCGCTACGAAGGCCAGACCCATGCCTATCGCGAAGAGGTGCAGGTCAGCCCTGGCGCCCAGCCCGGACTGCTGCGCTTCAGTGCCCAGGGCAAGGCGGCCCGGGTCGATTCGCTCACCTGGCGCGGGCTGATCGACCTGGTACGCCGTACCCGTATCGACAACGGCAACCTGCCGGTGGAAGAAGTCGCCAGCCTGGATCAGCTGACCTTCAGCGGCGACTGGCGCGCCCTTGCCGTTGGCAGCCAGGTCGGTTACCAGGCGCGGCAGACCCTGACCGGCAATCTCAAGGGCGCCGAGCAGCGCGAGATCAGGCTGTCCTGCAAGGTGGTTGGCGACGGCGAGGCGCGCCGGGTATTGGCCAGCCTCAGCGGCCGGGCCAAGACCCTGGAGTGCCGGCATGGCGAGGCGGGCCATGGCCCCCTGAGTCGCTGGACCTACCTGGAGGACTACGGCTTCTTCCACCTGACCAGTGTCGGAGCCGGACGCGCCATGGGCCTGGAAAAGCACCTTAGCGACCTGCGATAGCCGGCCCAGAGCCCCTGGTCAGGCCGGGGGCTGCTGCATGAGGTCTGGAAGTTCCCAGGTGATATTTTCCTCAGAGGTAAATATCACTCTCTAAAAGGACTCTTTTTGGCGAATTAGTACTGGGAGTACGCTGTGTCTATCGAAACAGCACAACCAAGAGGTATTCGCTATGAAAGTCCTGGGTGTCCAAGCCATCGTCGCCGTCCTGTTCATGGGTCTGCTGTCGGGCACGGCGTCCGCCGCCAGCCGCGATATGTCGAGCAAGTCGATTCGCGCCAATGCTCAAGCCCAATTCCAGTCGGAGCATCCCAACCGGGTCTCCGCGCTCTACCAGAACAACGCCAACTAATCTGGCGGCTGTCTCGACGCCCCGGCGACCCACTCATCGCCGGGGCGTCGTCCTGTCTGGCCCCTCGTCAGCCGGACTATCCATGTCTTCCCCCTCCGGTAACGTCGCTCCCTCAACCCCCTGACCGTCTTCCGTCCTTGCTGCAGCGGCTCCGGCACGGCAGGCTGTGCACCTCAGCTCAACGAGACAGGATGATGAAGATCGGCGAATTGGCCAGGCGCACCGATTGCGCCGTCGAGACCATCAGGTACTACGAGCGCGAAGGGCTGCTGAGTCCGGCGGCGCGCAGCAGCAGCAACTACCGCAGCTATGACGAAAGCCAGGTCGAGCGCCTGGTCTTCGTTCGCCATTGTCGGTCGCTGGACATGACGCTGGAGGAGATTCGCGCTCTGCTGGCCCTGCGCGATACCCGCGAACCCGGCTGCGCCCAGGTGGACGCCCTGATCGGCGACCATCTGCATCATGTCGAGGTGCGTATCCGCGAGTTGAATCAGCTGCGTGAACAGCTGGTGACCCTGAGGCGCCACTGCCAGGGAGAGGGCGAAGGGGACCGTTGCGGCATCCTGCGCGAACTCGGTCAGCCGGCGGCGCCATCGGCGACCACCGCCAGCTGCAGTGCGGCCGGGCACGCCCATGTGCCCGGCACCCACCGCCTGCATGACTAGCTAGGAATCAGAGCGCCTCTGCCCAGAGGTCGTACTCGTCGGCGTCGGTGACCCGCACCCAGACCTTGTCACCCGGCTTCAGCGGATTGGCGCTGTCGACGTAGACGTTGCCGTCGATTTCCGGGGCATCGGCATAGGAACGGCCAATGGCGCCCTGGTCGTCCACCTCGTCGATCAGCACCTCGATCTCGCGACCGATCTTGAGCTGCAGGCGCGCGGCGGAGATGGCCTGCTGGTGCGCCATGAAGCGCTCCCAGCGCTCCTGCTTGACCTCGTCCGCAACTGGCTCCAGGCCCAGCTCGTTGGCGGGTGCGCCCTCGACCGGCGAGTACTGGAAGCAGCCGACGCGATCGAGCTGGGCCTCGGTGAGCCAGTCCAGCAGGTACTGGAAGTCTTCCTCGGTCTCGCCGGGAAAGCCGACGATGAAGGTGGAGCGGATGGTCAGCTCCGGGCAGATCTCGCGCCAGCGCTTGATGCGCGCCAGGGTCTTGTCCTCGAACGCCGGGCGCTTCATGGACTTGAGCACCTTGGGGCTGGCGTGCTGGAAGGGGATGTCCAGGTAGGGCAGCAGCTTGCCGGCGGCCATCAGCGGAATGACGTCGTCGACATTGGGGTAGGGGTAGACATAGTGCAGGCGCACCCAGACGCCCATGCCCGACAGCGCCTCGCAGAGCTCCAGCATGCGCGTCTTGACCGGCTGGCCGTTCCAGAAGTCCAGCTTGTACTTGAGGTCGACGCCGTAGGCGCTGGTGTCCTGGGAGATCACCAGCAGCTCCTTGACACCGGCCTTGACCAGGCGCTCGGCCTCGGACAGCACGTCGCCCACCGGGCGGCTGACCAGCTTGCCGCGCATGGAGGGGATGATGCAGAAGCTGCAGCTGTGGTTGCAGCCTTCGGAAATCTTCAGGTAGGCGTAGTGGCGCGGGGTCAGCTTGATGCCCTGGGGCGGCACCAGGTCGATCAGCGGATTGTGCTCCAGCTGCGGCGGCACCACCTCGTGCACGGCGCTGACCACCTGCTCGTACTGCTGCGGACCGGTCACCGCCAGCACGCTGGGATGCACGCCGCGGATGTTGCCCTCGTCCACACCCATGCACCCGGTGACGATCACCTTGCCGTTCTCGGCGATGGCCTCGCCGATGGCGTCCAGCGACTCCGCCTTGGCGCTGTCGATGAAGCCGCAGGTGTTGACCACCACCACGTCGGCGTCTTCATAGGTCGGCACGATCTCGTAGCCTTCCATGCGCAGCTGGGTGAGGATGCGTTCGGAGTCGACGGTGGCCTTGGGACAGCCGAGGCTGACGAAACCGACCTTGGGGGCGGACGTTTGGATGGACATGGGCTAACCTCGGCGGGGCGCTCAGGAGGCGCCTTGATCAAAAAACGCGCGATTCTAGCCATCTCTGCCGCTGCTTGGAAGGGGCAGGCAGGTCCTGGCGACCGCGCAGAGCTTTTTGCCGACCAAGGAGTCTATGGTGCTGGAAGCGCTGCGCTGAGAGGTTGCGCGCGCCACGCTACCGGCCTTTTCAACTTGATCCTGACGCCGCTTCGGCGCAGGATTCGCCGATTTTAGACTCTAGGAGCCCTGCATGAGCCGTCCGGAACACGAGCACGGTGGTAAAGCCCCTTCGGCCTTGGGAATGATCGTGCTCGCCACCGGTGTGGTATACGGCGACATCGGCACCAGTCCTCTCTATACCCTCAAGGAAGTCTTTTCGCCGCACTACGGCTTGCCGCTGAATCACGACAGTGTGCTCGGCATCCTGTCGCTGATCTTCTGGTCGCTCATCTGGGTGGTCACCCTTAAATACATCACCTTCGTCATGCGTGCCGACAACCAGGGCGAGGGCGGCATCATGGCGCTCACCGCCCTGGCCCGGCGTGCCGCCCAGGGCTCGCCGCGCCTGGCCACCACCCTGGTGCTGCTCGGGCTGTTCGGCGCCGCACTCTTCTATGGCGACAGCATGATCACCCCGGCGGTCTCGGTGCTGTCGGCGGTGGAGGGCCTGGAACTGGCCTTCGATGGCCTGGAAGCCTGGGTGGTGCCCATCGCGCTGGTGATCCTGGTCGGCATCTTCGCCATCCAGAAGCGCGGTACCGCCACCATCGGCAAGTTCTTCGGGCCGGTGATGGTGCTCTGGTTCACCACCCTGGGCGCCCTGGGTGTCTATGGCATCGTCCAGCAGCCCGAGGTGCTCAAGGCCTTCAATCCCTACTGGGCGGTGCAATTCTTCGCCGATAACCCGGTGAAGGGCTTCATCGTGCTGGGCGCGGCCGTGCTGGCGCTGACCGGCGCCGAGGCGCTCTACGCCGACATGGGTCACTTCGGCCGCAAGCCGATCGCCCGGGCCTGGCTGCTGCTTGTGCTGCCGGGGCTGGTGCTCAACTACTTCGGTCAGGGCGCGCTGCTGCTCGCCGATCCCGCGGCGGTGCGCAATCCCTTCTATCTGCTGGCCCCGGAATGGCTGCTGCTGCCGATGATCGGCCTGGCCACCCTGGCCACCGTCATCGCCTCCCAGGCGGTGATCACCGGCGCCTTCTCCATGACCCGCCAGGCCATCCAGCTGGGCTACATCCCGCGCATGCAGATCCAGCACACCTCCAGCCAGGAGCAGGGGCAGATCTACATTCCGCTGATGAACTGGGCGCTGATGCTGGGCGTGATCTTCCTGATCCTGACCTTCCAGTCCTCGGCCAACCTGGCCGAAGCCTACGGCGTGGCGGTGACCGGCACCATGCTGATCACCAGCTGCCTGGTGTCGGCGGTGATCCTGCTGCTGTGGAAATGGCCGCGCTGGATCATGGTGCCGCTGCTGATCGGCTTCCTGCTGGTGGACGTGCTGTACTTCTCCGCCAATGCGCCGAAGATCTTTTCCGGCGGCTCCTTCCCGGTGATCGCCGGTATCGTCATCTTCATCCTGTTGACCACCTGGAAGCGGGGCCGGCAACTGGTGGTGGAGCGCCTGGACGACGGCGCGCTGCCGCTACCGATCTTCATCAGCAGCATCCGCGCCCAACCGCCGTTCCGCGCCAAGGGCACCGCGGTGTTCCTGACCGCCCGTACCGACGTAGTCCCCCACGCCATGCTGCACAACCTGCTGCACAACCAGGTGCTGCACGAGCAGGTGGTGCTGCTCACGGTGCGCTACGAGGATCGTCCGCGGGTGTCGCGCGGCGAGCGCATGGAGGTCGAGGACTTCGGTGATGGCTTCTATCGGGTGGTGCTGCACTACGGCTTCATGGACGAACCAGACATTCCCCTGGCGCTCAGCCATTGCCCCTATCCGGGACTGGATTTCACGCCGATGCGTACCACCTACTTCCTCAGCCGGGAGACGGTCATCGCCTCCAAGCGCCTGGGCATGGCGCCCTGGCGCGAGAATCTCTTCGTCTTCCTGATGAAGAACGCCAACGGCAACCTGAGATTCTTCAAGCTACCGGTGAACCGGGTGATCGAACTGGGTACCCAGGTGGAGATCTAGCCGAGCGCGAAAAGCGCAAAGGCCCCAGCAGGGGCCTTTTCTTTGCCTAGTTGAACACTGGCGGGGGGAGGGCGTCGGGATCGGTGATGAAGGGCATCTGCCAGCTGTCGAGGGTCTGGCCCCGGCTCTCCAGCTCGCTGCGTACCGTGCCGATGTAGCCGGCCAGGCGCAGGGGATCGGCGTAGTCCGCTTCGCCGAGCTGTTCTTCGGTATAGAGCGTCTTGCCCTGGGCATCCACCACGCCCAGTGCCAGGTCATGGCCATCCGCACCGGACGACACCACGCAGCCAAGGGGTTGGAAGGCATCCACCAGAATCTTGCTGGCGGCATCGGCGGAAAGCGGTGTGCTCATGTCGGGGGTCTCCGTGGCTGTTGCAGCCATAGACCGCGGGAGACCGGCTCCTTGTTCCGGCCGTTCGTCCGGGCCCGCAGGCCCGGACGGGATACGCTATTGCGGCGTACGGGCCTCGATGGCCTTGACCATGAAGTCGGCCAGCTTGTCGTAGTTCTCGTCGAAGTGGTGACCGCCCGGACGGCCCAGCTTCTCGCCCGGCTGGCCCGGCTGGGTGCAACCGCTGTCGTCCTTCTCTTCCTCGCCATAGACGCAGAACAGCTTGGCGGCGGGGATCTTGCTGGTTTCCGGCAGGGTGTCGGCTTCGTCACCCGGCTTGCCCAGCCAGCCTTCCACGGCGATCTCGAAGTTGCTCTTGCGGCTGAAGGCCAGCAGCAGCAGCGAGGTCACCTGGTCCTGATCCGCCTTGGGCAGGCGGTTGTAGACCGCCGGCAGGATGTCTGCGCCAAAGGAGTAACCGGCCAGCACGAAGTGCTTGGCGTTCCACTTCTCGCGGTATTCCTGCATCAGGTTGGCCAGGTCGGCGGCCACCTGTTCCGGGCTCTTGTGCTGCCAGAAGTAGCGCAGCGCATCCACGCCCACCACCGGATAGCCCGCTTCGTTCATGGCCTGGGCGGAGAGCCGGTCGATGTCGCGCCAGCCGCCGTCACCGGAGTAGAAGATGGTCACCACGTCGGGATGGCCGGGCTTGACGTCGGGATCGGCCGGCATCTCGATGGTCGGGATGTCGTTGTGCTGACCCAGCAGGCGGTTCTTGAGCTGGGTACGCAGCACCACCGGCAGGGCGGTGCCGTAGTCGGCGATGGTCAGGTCGGCATTGCTCTGCTGACGCACGAAGATCGCCGAATCATCGGTCGGATGATCGTTCCAGGCGATGTGCCACTGGCCGGCTGCCGCCTTGGCGGGCAGGGCGTCCGGGCAATCCAGGGTTTCCAGGTTGAAGCCGACGCTCAGGGCGGCGGCCTTCGGGTTGTCCTGGGTGGCCAGCCAGCGCCAGGCGCGGGCAGCGCCCGGGCCGATGCCGCCGACAAAGGTCGGCGCGCCGCTCAGCTGCTTGGCGGCGTTGGCGAAGTCGTCGTTCTGCGCCTGGCAGTTGTTGGAGACCTGGACCTCGTACTGGACGATCTCGGCGCCGGTGTTGGTCGCCAGCCCCAGCAGATCGGCGTCCGCCAGCTGCAGATCCGCAGGTGTGGCCAGAACCACGCGAGCGTGTGGCTCGCCCTTGGGCGCGGCCATGGTCAGCAGGCGACCGTCCGGCTGCGCCATGACCTTGACCTGGGGCGCCGAGGGCCAGCGATGGAGCCACCACCAGCCGAGGCCCCCCGCGATCAGCAGGATGACGAGCAGTACTGCGAGTGCACGTTTCAGCATAGGAGTCTCAACGTTTGACCAGGCCGGTATAACCCCCGGCGATTAGGGCGGCGGTATCGGCGAAGGCGACCAGGGGATCCAGGCCAGCGGGGACCGCCATGTAGCGCGGTTCCCATTCCGGATCGAACTTGTCCTTGAAGCGGCGCAGCCCCTGGAAGTTATAGAACTGTTCGCCACGTCTGAACACCATGGCGCCCAGGCGCTGGGTGATGGGGGCGCCGCGGCGGGGATGCAGGCCGGCCAGCGGGACCATGCCCAGCGAGAAGCGCGCGAAGCCGGCGGCCTTGAAGTGCAGGATCAGCCCGAGCATGAGGAATTCCATGGTCTGCTTGGGCGCATCCGCGGTGACCCGCATCAGGTCGATGCTGGCCAGATCCGGGCGTTCGGTCTCCAGGAGGTTGGCGAAGGCCACCGCCTTGCCCTGGAAGCGCACCACGGCGATGCGGAAGTGCCTGAGATAGGTCGGATCGAAGCGACCCAGGGAAAAGCCCTTCTCGCGCACCTGCTTGCTTTCCAGCCAGACGTCGGAGATGGCCTTGAGCTCGTCCAGGGGCGCCTCGCCCGGGGCGTGGAATTCGATGGCCAGGCCATCGCGCTGACCACGATTCCAGGTGTATCTGAGGTCCTTCTTGCCCTTGCTGTCGAGATCGAAGGCATGCAGGTCGACCCGCGCCTCTTCGCCGAGTTTGAGCGCGGTGAGGCCGATGTCCATGTAAAAGGGCAGGTTCTCCGCCCGTACCTGGTAGAACACCGGTCGTGCATGGTGCAGGTCGCAGAGGTCGCGAAATTTCCAGATCAGCTCGGCACGGGGCTGGGAGCGGCCGATGGGATCGAATAGGGCGATCAGGCTGCGGCCCCGCCGTCCGTACATCAGGAAGGCATCGTCGCTTTCGTGGAAGAGCAGGGCCTTGTCGCCGGTCATCACCAGGCCGCCATCCGGCTGGCTGGACTTGCGCACGATGCCGAAGGCGCGCTCGAGCTCGGCGCCGGTGGGCGCTTCGATGGGCGGTGGCGCGGCGCGCAGCAGCCAGCCCAGGGCGATGATCAGCAGCAGGACGGAGCTGCCCAGGGCGGCACGCAGGCCGCGCGGGGCATCGGCATCCAGCGCGAATTGCCACCACAGACGCGTTTCGTAGGGGACATCCTGGTAGGCGAACAGCAGCAGCCACACCGAGGCGGCGACCACGCAGATGCTGGCGGTCACGTACAGCGGCGAGAAGGGCTGTTCCATCAGCCGGCTGCGGCGATAGAAGGATTTACGAAAGATGGCAAGCAGCGCGGCCGTCATCGCCAGAATGGAGGCTTCCTCCCAGTCGAAACCTTTCAACAGGGACAGCAGGCAGCCCAGCAGCAGCAAAACCAAGGTCACCGCCCAAGCCGCGGAAAGGCGCCGGCGCAATCCCTGCGCCAGCAATAGACAGACGACGCCGATCAGGCTCGCGCCCAGGTGGGAGGCATCGATCAGCCGCTGGGGGAGCAGGAAGTCCATGCCCTCCAGGCGGGTGTCTATTTCAGGGGTGACCCCAGAAAAAAGCAGCACCACCCCAGAAAAAAAAACCAGGATGGCGAGGATGGGGGCGGCCAGGCCTGAGGCGACCCGTACGGCCGGGCTGTTCGACAGCAGGCGCCGGCCTTCGCTGAACAGCAGCACCAGGCAGGCGATCACGAACGGCAGTAACACATAGAAGAGGCGGTAGACCACCAGCGCCGCGGCTAGCTGCGCGGCGCCCAGCTCATTGGCGAAGGCGGCCAGCAGTACCGCTTCGAACACGCCGACACCGCCTGGAACATGGCTGAGCACCCCGGCGGCCAGGGCCAGCAGGTAGACCAGCAGGAAGGCACCGAAGGGCGGCGCCGTGGGCAGCAATAGATAGAGCACCATCGAGGCGGCGGTCACGTCGAGGATGGTGATCACCAGCTGCAGCACGGACAGCCGCAGGGTCGGCAGGCGCAGGGCGCGCTTGCCGATGCGGAAGTGCAGGGCATGGGCGCAGGGCTGCTCGGGCGCGCGCCAGCGACGCAGCGCCAGGATGCCCACGGCATAGCCGATCAGGATCAGGGCAGCCACCGTGACGATGACAGCTTCCGGCACGCGCAGGGCCTGGGTGGAGGCCGGCAGGTTGGTCAGGGCGGCGATGGCGGCCAGCGGCGGCAGGGCGGTGCCCAGCGCCAGACTGGAGAATACCGTCATCTGCGCCACTTCCAGGGCACTGAGCCCCTGACGGGCATAGAGGCGATAGCGCACCGAGCCGCCGGACAGCATGGACAGGCCGATCGCGTTGCCGATGGCGAAGGCGGTAAGACCACCCATGGTCCAGGTTCGGGCCGGCAAATTGACGTCGGCGAAGCGCATGGCCGACCACTCGTAACCGAGCAGGATGGTGAAACCGGCGGCCGCGGCGATGAGGGCGCCGATCAGCGAGGAATGGGGGATATCGTGGAGGGCATCGTGAAGGGCTTCGCCATCGATGCTGCTGAGCAGGTGCCAGCAGACCACCAAGGCGGCGGCGAACAGTACCAGGGTGACGCCCAGTTCGATGGGTTGTCGATAGGCCGTCAACCGCTCCAGAAGGCGCCAGGGTAGCGCTTGAGGGGGCGCTACGGGGTGGTCCGCAGGGGATGCCGGCTTCGAGGAGACCTCTTTGGCTGGATCAGGTGCAGTCATGCAAACTCCTCTAGACAGGAACGCGCGTCAGATTACTGGTCGCGCGCGGTTTGCCAAGCCTTGTACAGATAAAAAAGCTCTATACCAACCTTTGTAGCTCTTGCAGCTGCCAAGTTCGCACCGCTTGGATCTGACCTGGGTCAAATTCAGCGCAAAAAAAAACCACTCAAGAGAGTGGTTTTTTCGAATTTGGTTGCGGGAGCTGGATTTGAACCAACGACCTTCGGGTTATGAGCCCGACGAGCTACCAGACTGCTCCATCCCGCGTCCGATGGGGCTCAGTATAGGGCCAAGAAAAAATTCGTCAAGAAAAATTTAATAGCGATCAAAGGCTTATTTACCAAGCAGGGGCGGGCCTACTTGTCGCCGTCGCTTTTCTGCATCTGCACGGATGCCTTTTCACCGCTCGAGCGATTCTGTTGATCCGACTGGTCGCGATCGAAGCAGCCACCCAGCATGAGGCTGAGGAGCAGGGCGGAGGACAGGAGTAGAGGGCGTTTCATGAGGGTTCTCCTAGAGGTACGTCCTCAGTCGACCTGTCCTGGCGGCAAAGAGTCCGGAAACCCGATGAGAGTGCCTCTTCGATCAAGTGAGAAGGTGATAGCAAAACGCCGCTAAGCGGTTAAGGCGGGTGGTGGCCATGTGCTATCCTCGATGAGTGTTATGGAGAACCTCATGCAGCCTTCCCAGGATTCGAGTTGTCTGGATCAGCGCATCATGCGCGTGATGGATCACGATATAGCGACACTGGTCGCCCAGTTGTGCAATCTTTCCCTGGCGCTGACCGGCAGCAGTGCCAAAGGCGCGGCGGAGATGGCACTTCAGGTCGTGGAGAAAGTCGAATTGCTCGTCGACGACATGCAGACGCTCCGCGCCGCTGCGCAGGAATTGCTGGACACCACGTCCCGCCATGTTCGCTCCGGCCATATAGAAGATCGGACCGCCATCGCCGGCGACGAGAGTGCACCTTTCGACGATGGGCAGCGCGACCGGACCGTTTGACCAGGAAAGTCCAAGGGGCCGCCATGAATCTCCTGCTGGAAACCTTGCTCCACCATCTCCAGGGCCTGGGTCGCATCGAGTTCTTCGAGCGCAGCGAGCATTTCGCACGATTGATGATCACCACACCCGACGGCGTGATCGCCGAACGCCACCTTTATTACGATCAGCTGCACCATGCCCACGATCTCAAGGCGGTGGTCGATGAGCTGCGCGAAGAGGTCGTGCACCGGCAACGCCTGCTGCAAGACGTCGGTTGACGGGTGATTTGTCGTTCGCCATGGACAAATCCGGGCGGTCTTGGCTTACTGTACGGATAATCAGTCGTCATGCCCGGCCCGGCATCTGCTCCCATGGCTCCGGACAATTCTCTCGCCCAGCTCCCACCCAAGCGCCAGCGCAAGATCATCCATGTCGACTGTGACTGCTTCTATGCGTCCATCGAGATGCGTGACGATCCGCGCCTGGGCGGCAAGCCGCTGGCGGTAGGCGGGACCCCCGATCGGCGCGGGGTGGTCGCCACCTGCAACTACGAAGCCCGGGCCTTCGGGGTGCGTTCGGCCATGTCCTCCCATCAGGCGCAGAAACTCTGTCCCGACCTGGTGTTCGTCAAGCCGCGCTTCGAGGTCTACAAGGAGGTGTCGCGGCAGATCCACGGGATCTTCCAGGACTACACCGAGCTGATCGAGCCGCTGTCCCTCGACGAAGCCTACCTGGATGTCACCCAGTGCGAGCTGTTCAACGGCAGCGCTACCCTGATCGCCCGTGATATCCGCAGGCGGGTGTGGCAGGAGCTCAACATCACGGTGTCCGCCGGGGTCGCGCCCAACAAGTTTCTCGCCAAGATCGCCAGCGACTGGAAAAAGCCCAACGGGCTGTTCGTCATCGCTCCCCACGAGGTGGCTGACTTCGTCGCCGCGCTGCCGGTGGCCAAGCTGCACGGCGTCGGCAAGGTCACCGCCGACAAGCTCAAGCGTCGCGGCATCGTCCTCTGCAGCGATCTGCAGACCTGGTCGCGCTTCGATCTGCTGCGCGAATTCGGCAGCTTCGGCGAGCGCCTCTGGTCGCTGGCCCATGGCATCGACGAGCGCCAGGTCAAAGTGGACAGCCAGCGGCAGTCGGCCAGCGTGGAACGCACCTATGACCGCGACCTGCCCGACGCTGCCGCCTGTGCACAGGAATTGCCCGACTTGCTGGCCAAGCTCGAAGAGCGCCTGACGCGGCTGGCGGACCGCTATCGCCCGGAGCGGCCCTTCATCAAGGTCAAATTCCACGACTTCACCCAGACCACCCTGGAGCAGCAGGGTGCCGGTCGCGATCTCGACAGTTATCGGCGCCTGCTGGAGCAGGCCTACCGCCGGGGCAATCGGCCGGTACGGCTGCTGGGCGTGGGCGTGCGCCTGACCGATCTGCGCGAGGCGGCGCTGCAGCTGCGGCTGTTCGAGGACTAGCCCGCTAGAGCGGGCTCTTGGCCTGGGTCGACAGGTTGACGATGGCCGCGTCCAGTTCTTCCAGCGCCGGGCTGGAGGTGGGAGCGCCCTGCTTGAGCAGGGTTTCGCTGTGCTGGCAGGCCGCGCGCAGCTGGGGTACGCCACAATAGCGGGTGGCGCCGTGCAGGCGGTGGACGCGCTCGATGAGGGCGATCCGATCGCCGTCTTCACGGGCCTGGCGGATGGCCTGGCGATCCGCGGCCAGGGAGGCGAGCAGCATGCTCAGGAGATCCTTGGCCAGATCCGGCTTGTTGGCGGCCAGCCGCAGGCCTTCGTCGGCATCCATTACCGGCAGGGTGGAGATGTCCTGGCCACCGCTGTTGAGGCTGGTGACCTCGGGCGCCGAGCTGTGCAGCAGGCGCAGGCCGGTCCACTTGAGGATGACCTGGGCCAGTTGCCGATCGCTGATGGGCTTGGTGAGGTAGTCGTCCATGCCGCTCTGCAGCAGCGCGCGTTTCTCGTTGGCCATGGCGTGGGCGGTGAGGGCGACGATGGGCACCGGAGTGCCGCCCTCGCTGGCTTCCCAGTCGCGGATCGCCTCGGTGGCCTGGCGTCCGTCCATGCCGGGCATCTGCACGTCCATGAACACCAGGTCGAAGCGCTCCTGCTGCACCGCTTCCACTGCGGCATAGCCGCTTTCCACCGCCGTGACCTGGGCGCCCAGGTCGGTCAGCAGGGTCTCCACCAGCAGCAGGTTGGCCGGATTGTCGTCCACACAGAGCAGTCGCGGCGGGCGGTCGGTGATGCCCAGGCCACCGCTCTCGTTGCGCTGCGGCCGCTGGTTGAGCAATTCCGCCACCGCCTGCTCCAGCTTGCGACTGCAGGCCGGCTTGGAATGCAGCTGGCAATGGACATCGGGCAGCGAGGCATGGAAGACCGCCTGGTCGGTGGTCGGGCAATAGACCAGGGTGTTGCAGTCCTGGCGGCCCAGTTCCCAGATGCGCTCGGTGAGCAGATCCGGCGGAATGCTGCGGGCGCTGACGCCGAGTACCGCCAGGCTGACCGGCAACTTGCCGGAGGCCGGATGGGCGACGGCTTCGCTGAGCTGCTCGAGGGTCTCGAACGGCTCCACGCTCAGGCCGCATTCTTCCAGCTGGTGCTGCAGCGCCTGGCGGGTGAGGGGGTGGGGCTCCACCAGGCCGACGCGGCGACCGGCCAGGGCGATGCGCTTGTGACTCTCGACGCTGCCGTGGGCCTTGGGCAGGTTGAGGGTGATCCAGAATTCCGAGCCCTCGCCGGGGATGCTCTCCAGGCCGATCTCGCCGCCCATCTGCTCGATCAGGCGCTTGGAGATGACCAGGCCAAGGCCGGTGCCGCCGGCCTGGCGGGTCAGGGAATTGTCGGCCTGGGAGAAGGCCTGGAACAGCATCTGCCGGTCTTCGTCGGTGAGGCCGACGCCGGTGTCCTGGACGCTGATGCGCAGCTGGGCGTGGTCGTCGGTCTCTTCCTCGACCATGGCACGCACGGCGATGGTGCCGGAGTGGGTGAACTTGATGGCATTGCTCACCAGGTTGGTGAGCACCTGGCGCAGACGCTGCGGATCGCCGACCAGGTGGGTCGGGGTGTCGCGATAGACCAGGCAGACCAGTTCCAGGTGCTTTTCATGGGCCGAGGGAGCCAGGATGGTCAGGGTGTCCTGGATCATGTCACGCAGGTTGAACGGCAGATTCTCCAGCACCAGCTTGCCGGCTTCGATCTTCGAGAAGTCGAGGATCTCGTTGATGATGCCCAGCAGGCTCTCGGCGGAATTCTGGATGGTGCTCAGGTAATCCTGCTGGCGCGGGGTCAGTTCGCTCTTCTGCATCAGGTTGGTGAAGCCGATGATGCCGTTGAGCGGGGTGCGGATCTCGTGGCTCATGTTGGCCAGGAATTCCGACTTGATGCGGCTGGCTTCCAGCGCGGCCTTGCGCGCCAGATCCAGTTCGATGTTCTGGATCTCGATGGTTTCCAGATTCTGGCGCACGTCCTCGGAGGCCTGATCGATGTTGTTCTGCATCTCGAACTGGGCGTTTTCCATGGCTTCGGCCATGCGATTGATGCCGGTGGCCAGTTCGTCGAATTCGGGACTGCCGAGCTGGGTCGGCAGGCGGGTCTCCAGGCGACCTTCCTGCAGCTGGCTGACGCCCTGGGCGATCACCTGCAGCGGTCGGTTGATGCGCCGACCCATGCGCACCGCGATGAAGGCGGTGAAGGCCAGGCCGAGCAGGATCAGCAGGAGGCCGGCCACCAGGTTGCGATAGCCGCGCAGCAGGGTGGCGTGATGGGAGAGTTCGAGCTGGATCCAGCCCAGCGTCTGGGGGGTGGCCGGGCTGCCGTCGCTGCGGGTCAGGCGCAGGTCGTGGGTCTGCACCGGCAGGTTGAAGTGGGTGATGTCCAGACCGGATCTCATGCTGATGGTCTGGTAGTCGCGCCCGGTGAGCTCCACCGTCATCGAGGGACCGGCGTGGGCGAGGACGTTGCCGTCGGCATCCAGGAAGGTGATGGCGCGGACATCGGCCTGGTCGAGGGCACGCTGGGCGATGCGGTTGAGCTGGTCGTTGTCGCCGGTGCGCATGGCCGGGGCGATGAGCGGCGCCATCTGCTGGGCCACCAGCTGGCCGTGCTCGATGAGCTGGCTGCGCATGTCGGACAGCTGCACCCAGCTGAAGTAGACCCCCAGCAGGGCCGCCATGCAGCAGGTCGGGAGGACGCTCAACAGCAGGATGCGCCCCTTGAGTCCCAATTCGTCCAGCACTGCACGTCCCCCAAAGGAAATTTGGCCAGTCTAACCCCTTTACCAAATGTAAAGAGAGTCTTTGCGAAAAGGGTCGCACCCCCTGGCGCTCTGATTCGAGAAAATCCGCGAAGGCTGCCACGGTCCCTGGCCGCGGTGCACAACCATTGACCCCATCGGCGGTCTGGTAGGGACTGCCGGTCGTTCCGGTGCGGTTGCGTTCGAGGAGATCCTTTGAAGAAGAGTTGCAGTCTGATGCTAGCGGGGGCCCTGTTGCTGGGGACCGGCTGGCTGGCGCCGACCCAGGCCCAGGAGCCGAAGAAGACCACCCTGGTGGAGCGGGGGTCGATGTACTACAGCTTCGAGACGCACCTGCTCGACTCGGCGGATGGCAAGCGCCGCTATCGGGTCTATATCGGTATTCCCAAGCAGCCGGCGCCGATGATGGGCTATCCCGCGCTGTTCCTGCTCGATGGCGATGCCGCCCTGGCGCAACTCCAGGATGTCTGGCTGTCGCCCCATAAGCTGAAGAGTGCCCCGGTGCTGGTGGCGATCGGCTACGCCGATGCCGCGGACGCCATGCAGGAGCGCACCTACGACTACACCCCGGCGGTGGGCAATGGCCGCGCCCGCGATGACGTGCGCAAGGACTGGCCGGCAGGAGGCTCGCGGGCCTTTCTCGACCTGATCGAGCAGCGCATCAAGCCGCTGCTGACCCAGAGCGTGCCGGTGGATCCCAATCGCCAGACGCTGTGGGGCCATGGCTACGGCGGCCTCTTCGTGCTCGACACCCTTTATAGACAGCCGCAGGCGTTCCAGCGCTATGTGGCGAGCGATGTCGCCTTCGGCTGGCAGCAGGGCTTCATTCTCAAGCGGGCGCAGGAATTCCAGGGCGTGGGCGGGGCCCGGCCGGTGCAGCTCTGGCTGTATTCCGGTACCGAGGACCTGACCCGCAAGGTGGCGCCCGATGCCGCCAAGCGACTGGCCGAGCGTCTGGCCGGACTGCCGGGGATGCAGGTGACGCCCGAGATACGTCCCAACCTGGGTCCGGAGGGGGTGCTGTCAGTGAGCCTGCCCGCGGCCCTGGAAGTGGCCAGCGACGGTGCCGCCACGCGCCGACCCTAGCCAGGCGCCGGACGGGTAGGGTCGGCGGGGCTTTGGGAGTATCATGGAAGGCTTTCACCCTTGGCGGAACGAGCTGATTCATGAGTCTGCACTATCCCACCATCGCCGATTGCATCGGTAACACACCGCTGGTGCGCCTGCAGCGCCTGGCCGGCGACACCCGCAGTACCGTGCTGCTCAAGCTGGAAGGCAACAATCCGGCGGGCTCGGTCAAGGACCGCCCGGCGCTGTCGATGATCCGCCAGGCCGAGGCCCGCGGCGACATCCAGCCCGGGGATACCCTGATCG
Source organism: Pseudomonas oryzihabitans NBRC 102199 (assembly GCF_000730625.1). Lineage (GTDB taxonomy): Bacteria > Pseudomonadota > Gammaproteobacteria > Pseudomonadales > Pseudomonadaceae > Chryseomonas > Chryseomonas oryzihabitans. The sequence goes on from NZ_BBIT01000002.1 coordinate 84,828, forward strand.
AGGCCACCTCCGGCAATACCGGGATCGCCCTGGCCATGGCGGCGGCCATCATGGGTTACCGCATGATCCTGATCATGCCCGACAACTCCAGTGCCGAGCGCAAGGCGGCCATGACCGCCTATGGCGCCGAGTTGATCCTGGTGAGCAGGGAAGACGGCATGGAAGGGGCGCGGGATCTGGCCACCCGGATGCAGGCCGAAGGTCGCGGCAAGGTGCTCGACCAGTTCGGCAATGGCGACAATCCGGTGGCCCACTACCTGGGTACCGGTCCGGAAATCTGGCGCCAGACCCATGGCAGCATCACCCATTTCGTCAGCTCCATGGGCACCACCGGGACCATCATGGGCACCTCGCGCTACCTCAAGGAGCAGAATCCCAAGGTGCAGATCGTCGGTCTGCAGCCGGAGGAGGGCGCGGCCATCCCCGGCATCCGTCGCTGGCCGGAGGCCTATCTGCCAAAGATCTACGAGGCCAGCCGCGTGGATCGCATCATCGACATGGGCCAGCAGGAAGCCGAGGACACCATGCGCCGCCTGGCGCGGGAAGAAGGCATCTTCTGTGGCGTGTCGTCCGGTGGTTCGGTGGCGGGCGCCCTGCGCATCGCCCGGGAAGTGGACAATGCGGTGATCGTCGCGATCATCTGTGACCGAGGCGATCGCTACCTGTCGACCGGCGTCTATGACGCGCGCTAAGCGGGGCGGTGGCGGACTGCGCTTCCAGCCGGCCGGTGGCGCCCGGGCGACCGGGGTGCCGACCGGCAAGCGGCAGCTGCTGGGCATCGAGCGGCTGTCCCATGACGGGCGCGGCATCGCTCACGAAGGCGGGCGGACCTGGTTCGTCGCCGGCGCCCTGCCGGGCGAACGGGTCGAGGCGCGGGTGCTCGGTGCCCGCAGCCAGGTGGTCGAAGCCCGTACCCTTAGAGTGCTGGAGGCCAGTCCGCTGCGGCGTACGCCGCCCTGCAGCGTGGCCGACCGCTGCGGCGGTTGCACCCTGCAGCACCTGCCCCATGCCGATCAGCTGACCCTCAAGCAGGAGGCCCTGGCCGAGCAGTTCCGCCGGCTGGCCGGGGTGCAGCCGCTGGCCTGGGCCGCGCCCATGGTCGGACCCGAATTCGGCTATCGCCGTCGCGCCCGCATCGCGGTGCGCTGGGACGAACGCCAGGGCCGCCTGGAGGTGGGCTTTCGCGCCGAAGCCAGCCAGGACATCGTCACCCCCGACGACTGCCTGGTGCTGGTGCCGGAACTGCAGCCCCTGCTGCGGGCGCTGCCGGAGCTGCTGAGCGGGCTGGAACGGCCCCAGGCGATCGGACATGTCGAACTCTTCCAGGGGACGGCAACCGCCTTGCTGGTGCGCCATACCCAGGCGCTGCTGCCGGGTGACCAGGCGCGCCTGCGCGACTTCTGCGCGGCGGCCGGCGTCCAGCTCTGGTGGCAGGGCAAGGGCGAGCCGCAACCGGACCAGGCCGACGCCAGGCTGGGCTATCGGCTGGCGCCCTGGGACCTGACGCTGGCCTATCAGCCGGGCGACTTCGTCCAGGTCAATGCCGCCATCAACGAAGCCATGGTCGCCCAGGCGCTGGACTGGCTGGCGCCCAAGGCCGACGACCGGGTCCTCGATCTCTTCTCCGGCCTCGGCAACTTCGCCTTGCCGCTGGCGCGGCAGGCGGCGGCCGTCACCGGGATCGAAGGGGTCGCGGCGATGACATCCCGGGCAATACAAAATGCGCGTGACAACGGCATCGGCAACGCGCACTTTCTACAGGTGGACCTGTCGAACCCGCTACCCGCCGATCTGGGCAGCCATTCGCTGGCGCTGCTGGATCCGCCGCGCGACGGTGCGCTGGAAGTGGTCCGGCAACTCAGCGGCCTGGGTATCGGGCGACTGGTCTATGTCTCCTGCAATCCGGCCACCCTGGCGCGGGACGCGGGAGAGTTGGTCCGACAGGGCTATCGCATGACAAGAGCGGGCATTCTCGACATGTTCCCGCAGACCGCCCATGTGGAAGCCATGGTGTTGTTCGAAGCGGGCGGGATGCCCGGGTAACGACGGCTCGCCAACCGATGCGAGCCAATCCGGCGAAGGCACCGCCGTGAGGAAGGGGTAGATGGTACAGGTCAGAGCGCATCAGCCAGTCAACGTCGATGGCAGCATCAACCTTCACGCCTGGCTGGATCACATCCAGAGCGTGGATCCGAATCTCGATCGCGAGACCTTGCTGGATGCCTGCGGCTTCGCCCGCACGGCGGAGGAGAATTCCGGCCAGGTCGAGCACACCTGGGCGGAGGGTACCTCCAGTTTCCACACCGGGCTGGAGATGGCCGAGATCCTGGCCGATCTCAAGCTGGATCAGGACAGCCTGATCGCGGCCATCGTCTACCGGGCGGTGCGCGAGGGCAAGGCGACCCTGGAGTCGGCCGCGGAGCATTTCGGGCCGGTGGTGGCCAAGCTGATCGAAGGCGTGCTGCGCATGGCGGCGATCAGCGAGAGTCTCAATCCGCGCAAGTCCATGGTGCTGGGCAGTCAGACCCAGGTCGACAACCTGCGGCGCATGCTGGTGGCCATGGTCGACGACGTGCGCGTGGCCCTGATCAAGCTGGCCGAGCGCACCTGCGCCATCCGTGCGGTCAAGAACGCCACCGAAGAGCGCCGCAACCGGGTGGCTCGCGAAGTGGCCGACATCTATGCGCCCCTGGCCCACCGCCTGGGCATCGGTCATATCAAGTGGGAGCTGGAGGACCTGTCCTTCCGTTACCTGGAGCCCCAGCAGTACAAGCAGATCGCGACCCTGCTGCACGAGCGGCGGCTGGATCGCGAGCAGTACATCGCCGATGTCATGCAGCAGCTGCGTGACGAACTCACCGCCACCGGCATCAAGTCCGACATCAGCGGCCGGGCCAAGCACATCTATTCCATCTGGCGGAAGATGCAGCGCAAGGGCCTGGAGTTCAGCCAGATCTACGACGTGCGCGCGGTGCGGGTGTTGGTCCCCGAGGTGCGTGACTGCTACACCGCGCTGGGTATCGTGCATACCCTGTGGCGGCACATTCCCCGCGAGTTCGACGACTATATCGCCAACCCGAAGGAGAACGGCTACCGTTCCCTGCACACCGCGGTGATCGGTCCGGAGGGCAAGGTGCTGGAGGTGCAGATCCGCACCCACGCCATGCACGAAGAGGCCGAACTGGGGGTCTGCGCCCACTGGCGCTACAAGGGTACCGACGTCAAGTCGGCCTCCAACCACTACGAAGAGAAGATATCCTGGCTGCGCCAGGTGCTGGAATGGCACGAGGAGCTGGGCGACATCGGCGGCCTGGCCGACCAGTTGCGGGTCGACATCGAGCCGGACCGGGTCTATGTCTTCACCCCCGACGGCCATGCCATCGACCTGCCCAAGGGGGCGACGCCGCTGGACTTCGCCTATCGGGTGCACACCGAGATCGGCCACAACTGCCGCGGCGCCAAGATCAACGGCCGGATCGTGCCGCTGAACTACCAGCTGCAGACCGGCGAGCAGGTGGAGATCATAACCGGCAAGCAGGGCTCGCCCAGCCGCGACTGGCTCAACCCCAACCTCGGCTACGTCAACACCTCGCGGGCCCGGGCCAAGATCGTCCACTGGTTCAAGTTCCAGGCGCGTGACCAGAACGTCGCCGCCGGCAAGGCCATGGTCGAGCGCGAGTTGTCGCGCCTGGCGCTGCCGCCGGTGGACTTCAATACGCTGGCCGAGAAGGTCAACTACAAGGGTGCCGAGGACATGCTGGCAGCCCTGGGCGCCGGTGACCTGCGCCTGGCCCATGTGATGCATGCCGCCCAGCAGCTGGTGGAGCCGGACAAGGGCGTCGATACCCTCGATCTCCTGCCGCGCAAGCCGACCAACAAGCCGGGCAAGCGCGGCGATGTGCAGATCCAGGGGGTGGGCAACCTGCTCACCCAGATCGCCGGGTGCTGCCAGCCGGTGCCGGGCGACGCCATCGTCGGCTACATCACCCTGGGGCGCGGCGTGACCATCCACCGGCAGGACTGCGCCAACGCCCTGCAGCTGGCCAGTCGCGAGCCGGAGCGGACCATTCAGGTGAGCTGGGGCCCGGTGCCGGTGCAGACCTATCCGGTCGATATCGTCATCAAGGCCTTCGACCGCTCCGGTCTGTTGCGCGATGTCTCGCAGATCCTGCTCAACGAGCGGATCAACGTGCTGGCGGTGAACACCCGCTCCAATCGCGAGGAAAACACCGCCAACATGCTGCTGACCATCGAGATCCCCGGCCTGGACGCCCTCGGTCGTCTGCTCGGACGGATCTCCCAGCTGCCCAACATCATCGAAGCCCGGCGCAATCGCGCCGCCTGAGCCGGTGACGATGCCCCCACGAGGCGCCTCCTGGCGCCTCGTTCTTTTTCCAGTGACAGGATTCACCCAATGTACAAGCTCGACGACCTGCTGCACCTCATGGCCCGGTTGCGCGACCCCCAACACGGCTGCCCCTGGGACCTGCGCCAGGACTACGCCAGCATCGTGCCCCACACCCTGGAAGAGGCCTACGAGGTCGCCGACGCCATCGCCCGGCGGGATTTTCCGCAGCTGCGCGACGAGCTGGGCGATCTGCTGTTCCAGGTCGTCTACTACAGCCAGCTGGGGCGCGAGGATGGCCATTTCGACTTTGGCCAGGTGGTGGATGGCATCACCCGCAAGCTGGTGCGACGCCATCCCCATGTCTTTCCCGATGGCGACCTGCATGGCCCGCTGGACCTGCCGCGGCTGGACGAGGCGACCATCAAGCGCCGCTGGGAAGAGATCAAGGCCGAGGAGCGAGCGGAAAAGGCGGCGGCGCCCGAGCAGCTGTCGCTGCTGGATGACGTGCCAGCCGCGCTGCCGGCCCTGAGTCGCGCGGCCAAGCTGCAGAAGCGTGCGGCCAATGTCGGCTTCGACTGGGCGGATGCCACGCCGGTGGTGGCCAAGATCCAGGAGGAACTGGACGAGGTGCGCGAGGCCATGGCCAACGGCCAGGCGGCCCAGGTGGCGGAAGAGGTCGGCGATCTGCTGTTCGTGATGGTCAACCTGGCGCGGCACCTGCAGGTCGACGCCGAAGACGCCCTGCGCCAGGCCAACGCCAAGTTCGAGCGGCGCTTCCGCTTCATCGAAGAGGCGCTGAAAGCCCAGGACCGCACGCCCCAGGAGGCCAGCCTGGAGGAGATGGATGCCCTGTGGGACGCCGCCAAGGTGGAAGAGAAGGGCGCCGTCGGGCATTCGTTGCGGCGGGGGTAGGGCAGGTTTTTGCGAATTTTATCGCGGCCATGCCGGTGCGCCGTAGCGACCGGCCTGACTGGACTATCGCGGCCATGGGCCGCTCCTATAAAAGCATCACTCCCTGTAGGAGCGGCCCATGGCCGCGATAAGAGAATTGAGCTGGATATCTACGGCATCCGCTCCCAACCGTACGACAGATCCGGTTGGTCGGCCAGGTGCGCCGGGCACTTGCCCTTGAGGTGCCAGGCGAAGGCGATGATCTCGGCCAGGGTGCGATAGAGCGCCTCGGGGATTTCCGCGCCCAGCTCCAGGCGCGCCAGGATGCGCACCAGGTCGGCGTTCTCATAGATGGGCACCTCGTGCTCCCGGGCGGTGGCCAGGATGAGTTCCGCCAGTTCGGCGTCGCCCTTGGCGGAGAGGATGGGGGCGCTGCTGCCGTCATAGGACAGCGCGATGGCCTGGCGGGCGGCGGTCGTGCTCATGCGGTGTCGTCGATCCAGCGTTGTTCGAGGGAGGTGCGCGGATGGCGTGCGGGACGGCCCTGGCGGCTGCTGAGGTCGCCGACCACGAAGCCGGCGGCCAGCAGGCGCTCGCGCAGATGGGGCAATTCGGTATCGATCAGGGTGGCGGTGGCGCCTTTTTCCGCCCAGAACTCGCTCGACAGCCGGCCACTGGCCAGTTGCGCGCGTACCTGCAGCGGGCCGAGCGGCGCCAGATCGAAGGCCAGTTCCACCTTCCACAGGCTGTCGCGGGCTTCACCGCGGCTGTCCGGCGGCGGTCGTTCCTCCTGGAAGCGCACCTGCACCGCGCCAAGGCGCTCGCCATCGCGCCAGGGGATCTCGGTCTGCCAGGTGGAGAGGTAATAGCCGTCCGGCAAGACCTGGGTCTGCGCCAGGCTGGCGAGCTGGTGGGTCTGCAGCCGGGCGATGACGCCGGTGGCCAGTTGCAGCAATTCGTCGAGTTCGGCGTTGGCGGCACTGAGGCCGCGACCATCGCGCTCACCCAGGGGAAAGTCCAGGGCGGTGGGCTGGCGACTGGCGGTGGCGGCGTCGCCCAGCGCCCGGCGCAAGGCATCGGGCAGATTCTGCTGGGCGGTCTGGATCGCGACCTGGGGATTGCGCAGGGTCTCGCCCGGCAGGCTCGCCAGTAGCCGATCCACTAGGCGCAGCAGGTTGGCCTTGAAGTCTTCCTGGAGCTCGGGACCGCCGCGATCCAGCAGTTGCTGCTCCAGTTGCAGACCGCTGCGCGCCAGGGCGCGCGCCCAGCCCTGCGGGGTGGTCAGGGCCTCGGTGTGTTCCAGATTGGCCAGCAGGGACTTGAGCGCCGCACCCACCGACGGTGGCAGGTCCGCCTCGGGGACGTCCTCCAGCCATTGCAGCAGGGCATTCATCGACAGTTGGCGCTGTCCCTGGCCCTGCAGTTGGCGGTCGATGTCGAGTTGGTCGAGGCGCTGCGCCATGGGCAGCACCGTGACCTCCTGGCTGTCCTTGATCACCACGGTCAGCAGGCTGCCCACCGGCACCGGGCGGGGCGATTCCAGCTTGAGCTGGCGACCTTCGAGACTGGAGCTCAGGGCCTTGGCGATCACCTCGTAGGTAGGCGCCGCACCGGGTGGCTGCTGCAGCAGGCTGCTCAGCACCCGCAATTGCAGGGTGGTGCCTACCGGCAACTGGCGCAGATCCAGTTGCTGCAGCGGCGGTGGTGGCGCGTCGCCCTCCAGGCTCTGCAGCAGTACGGCCAGCTGGGTGGAGCCGAGGGTGCTCACCAGCAGCTGGCTGCCCACCGGCAGGTTGTTGGTTGGACTCTGGGTGGTGAGCAGGACGCTGCCGCCCTCGGCCAGCTGCAGTTGCAGCAGGAACTGGAAGCTCTGGCCGGCCGGACGGGTGGCCAGCACCTCGGCGGTGGTCGTGCTGCCGGGCGGAATCAGGTCGTCGAGGGATTGCAGGGCCTGCAGGATCTGCGCCCCCGCGTCCGACGCCTGCGCCGCCGCGGCCCGGACGGGCAGGGCGGGCGTGACGCCAGCGCTGGGTTGGATCGCGGAGATGGAAGTCATCGGGCAGGTCCGGTGGAATCGCCTGTGTATAATGGCGCGCCTTCAAGGGCGTGTGCCGGGTTAACGGCCAGCGCCCGACCGACTTTAGTGCCGTGAGAACCCCTGTCTTGAATCAGCCCCTGCTCGACGCCGTCGCGCTCCGTTGCGAACGGGGCGGTCGCCTGCTGTTCGACGACCTGAGTCTGAGCGTGGCGGCGGGCGAATCGCTGCAGATCGGGGGCGTCAACGGCAGTGGCAAGACCAGCTTGCTGCGCATCCTGGCGGGACTGCTGCCGGCGGATGCCGGTACGGTACGCCGGCCCGCCGCCGGCGAACTGCTCTGGCTGGGGCATGCGCCCGGCATCGCCGAAGGGCTGACCGCGGCGGAAAATCTCCATAGCCTGGCCAATCTGTGGCGCCCGACGACCCGGGAGGCCTGCTGGACCGCCCTGGCGGCCGAGGGACTGGCCGACTGGGCGGACGAGCCCTGCCGACAGCTCTCGGCGGGTCAGCGTCGCCGCGTCGCCCTGGCCCGTCTCCAGCTGCCCGAACCGCCGCGGCTCTGGTTGCTGGACGAACCCTTCACCGCCCTCGACGCCAGCACCTGCGCGCGGCTGGAAGCGCGCCTGCAGGCGCATTGCGCCGCGGGTGGCGCCCTGGTGCTGACCAGTCACCGCGAGCTGGAAGCCGCCCCGGCCGCCCATCGCCTGCTCTGGCTGGACGCTGGTCGATGAGCGGCGCCTGGCTGGCCATCCTCGGGCGCGAAGGGCGCCTGGCCTGGCGCCGACCGGCGCTGTGGCTCACGCCTCTGGCTTTCCATGCCCTGGTGGTGACCCTCTTTCCCCTGGCCCTGGGGCCTGATAGCCAGCAGCTGGCCGCCCTGGCGCCGGGCTTGCTGTGGATCGCGCTGTTGCTGGCCCTGCTGCTCGGTCAGGAAGCCCTGTTTCGCAGCGAGTGGCAGGACGGCTCCCTGGAACTCTGGCTGCTGGCACCCCAGCCCTTGCCGCTGCTGGTCCTGCTCAAGCTGCTGGTGCACTGGTGCTTCGCCGGCCTCGGCCTGGTCGCCCTGACGCCGGTACTGGCGCTGATGCTGGGGCTGCCCGCCGCGGCCCTGCCGGCGACCCTGGCGGCCCTGACCCTGGGCAGTCTGGCCCTGACCCTGATCGGCGCCATCGGCGCGGCCCTCACCGTGGGCCTGGCCCGTGGCGGGCTGCTGCTGGCGCTGCTCAATCTGCCGCTGCAGATCCCGGTGCTGATCCTTGGCGCCAGCACCCTGGACGCGGCGCGGCTGGGCCTGCCGGTAGCGGGGCTACTGCTCTGGCTGGGTTGCCTGACCCTGCTGGCCCTGACCCTGGCCCCCCTGGCGATCGCCGCCGGCCTGCGCATCGGCGCGGCCCAATGACGAGGACGACATGAACTGGACCTGGCTGCATCGCCTGGGCTCTCCCGCCATCTTCTATCGCCTGGCCGGCCGGCTGCAGGGGCCCTGCCTGGCGCTGGCCGGACTGCTGCTGGCCGTGGGTCTGGTGTGGGGCCTCTTTCTGGCGCCGCCGGACTATCAGCAGGGCGACAGCTTTCGCATCATCTATGTGCATGTGCCGGCGGCCTTTCTGGCGCAATCCTGCTATCTGCTGCTGGCGGTCGCCGGAGCCATCGGCTTGGTCTGGCGCCTCAAGCTGGCCGATGTGGCCCTGCGCGCGGCCGCGCCGATCGGCGCCTGGATGACCGTGATCGCCCTGGCCACGGGGTCGCTGTGGGGCATTCCCACCTGGGGCACCTGGTGGATCTGGGACGCCCGGCTCACCTCGATGCTGGTGCTGCTGTTTCTCTATCTGGGCGTGATCGCCCTGGGGCAGGCCATCGACCATCGCGAGAGCGCCGCCCGGGCCTGCGCCATCCTGGCGCTGGTGGGCTCGGTCAATCTGCCGATCATCAAGTATTCGGTGGAGTGGTGGAGCACCCTGCACCAGCCGGCCACCTTCAGCCTGGTGGAGCGTCCCCCGATGCCGGCGGCCATGTGGCTGCCGCTGCTGGTGATGGTGCTGGCGTTCTACCTGTTCTTTGCCGGCGTGCTGTTGCAGCGCATGCGCCTGGAGGTGCTCAGGCGCGAATGGCGCAGTCGCTGGGTACGCCTGGAACTGGGCGAGGAGAGCGCGTGAGCGGCGTGGACTGGGCGCAAGCCCTTGGCATGGGGCGTCATGGCCTCTATGTCTGGCCGGCCTTCGGCCTGACCCTGATCGTCCTCGGCGGCCTGCTGCTGCACGGCTGGCAGGCGCGTCGACGGCTGCAGCGGGAGTTGCGCCAGCGCTGGCGGCGGGAGCGGCGGCCATGAATCCGGTTCGTCGTCGTCGGCTGCTGTGGATCCTGCTGCTGTTGCTGGGCGTAGGGGGCGCAGCGGCGCTGGCCCTCAGCGCCCTGCAGCAGAATATCAACCTCTTCTATACCCCGAGCCAGATCGCCCGAGGCGAGGCGCCGCGCGATACCCGCATCCGCGCCGGCGGCATGGTGGAGCAGGGCAGCCTGGTACGCGCCGCGGATTCCCTGGCGGTGAGTTTCGTCATCACCGATTTCCAGCAGGAGGTGCGGGTGAGCTATGCCGGCATCCTGCCGGATCTGTTCCGTGAGGGGCAGGGCGTGGTGGCCCTGGGTCGACTCGACGACCAGGGGCGCCTGGTGGCCGACCAGATCCTTGCCAAGCACGACGAGAAATACATGCCCCCCGAAGTGAGCCAGGCGCTGCGCCAGGCCGGACGGCCGCTCGACGGCGCGAGGCCGGCGCCATGATCCCGGAACTCGGACAACTCTGCCTGCTGCTGGGGCTGGCCATGGCTCTGGTGCAGGGCACCCTGCCGCTGCTGGGCGCCTGGCGCGGTCAGGCCGACTGGATGCGTCTGGCGCGCCCGGCCGCCTTCGGTCAGTGGCTGTTCCTGGCGCTGGCCTTTGCCGCCCTGACCTGGGCCTTTCTGCAGGACGACTTCTCGGTGGCCTATGTGGCGGCCAACTCCAACAGTCGCCTGCCCTGGTACTACAAGGTCAGCGCCACCTGGGGCGCCCACGAGGGCTCCCTGCTGCTCTGGGCGCTGATCCTGGCGGGCTGGAGTCTGGCGGTGGCGTGCTGTTCACGATCCTTGCCCCAGGCGCTGCTGGCGCGGGTGCTGGGCATCCTCGGGCTGGTGGCCACCGGATTCCTGACCTTTCTGGTCGCCACCTCCAATCCCTTCGCCCGCCTGCTGCCGCAATTTCCGCGGGAGGGCAACGACCTCAATCCGCTGCTGCAGGACCCCGGGCTGATCCTGCATCCGCCCATGCTCTACATGGGCTACGTCGGCTTTTCGGTGGCCTTCGCCTTCGCCCTGGCGGCGCTGCTGGAAGGCCGGCTGGACGCCGCCTGGGCGCGCTGGGCCCGGCCCTGGACCCTGCTCGCCTGGGCCTTTCTCGGCTGCGGCATCGTGCTCGGCTCCTGGTGGGCCTACTACGAACTGGGCTGGGGTGGCTGGTGGTTCTGGGATCCGGTGGAAAACGCATCCTTCATGCCCTGGCTGGTGGGCACGGCGCTCCTGCACTCCCTGGCGGTGACCGAGAAACGCGGCCTGTTCAAGGGCTGGACGGTGCTGCTGGCCATCGCCGCCTTTTCCCTCAGCCTGCTGGGGACCTTTCTGGTGCGCTCGGGGGTGCTGACCTCGGTGCATGCCTTCGCCAGCGATCCCACCCGCGGGGTCTTCATCCTGGCCTTCCTGCTGCTGGTGGTCGGCGGCTCCCTGGCGCTGTTCGCCTGGCGTGCGCCGGCGCTCAGCGGCTCGGTGTCCTTTGGCCTGGCGTCGCGCGAGGCGCTGCTGCTGATCAACAACCTGATCCTGGTGACCGCCGCCGCCACGGTCTTGCTCGGCACCCTCTATCCGCTGGTGATCGACAGCCTGACCGGCGCCAAGCTGTCGGTGGGCCCGCCGTATTTCGACCTGCTGTTCGTGCCGCTGATGGCGCTGCTGATGCTGGCCCTGGGCGTCGGGGTGCTGGTGCGCTGGAAAAGCAGCCCGGGTCGCTGGCTGGCGCGCCTGCTGGCACCCATCCTGCTGGGCTGCGCGGCCTTGGCCGGTCTGCTTGGCTGGTGGCTGGATCAGCCCAGGGCGGCGATCCTGGCGGTGCTCGCGTTGGCGGCCTGGATCCTGTTGACCGCGCTGCGCGACGCGCTGGGCAAGGTGGCGGCGCTGGGCTGGCGCCGCGGCCTGCGCAGTCAGCCCCGCAGCTACTGGGGCATGCACCTGGCCCACCTGGGGCTGGCGGTGCTGGCCCTGGGCGTGGTGCTGGCCAGCCAGCTAGATGTGCAGCGCGATCTGCGCCTGGCGCCGGGCGAGCACGTCGAACTCCAGGGCTATCGCTTCGGCTTCGCCGGTACCCAGCACTACGAAGGGCCCAACTTCACCGCCGAGCGCGCCCTGCTGCAGGTCGAGCGCGAGGGCCGGGTGGTCGCCCTGCTGACCCCGGAAAAACGCCGCTATCTGGCCAGTGGCGCGGTGATGACCGAAGCCGCCATCGACGCCGGCCTGACCCGCGATCTCTATGTGGCCCTCGGCGAGCCGCTGGGGCAGGGCGCCTGGGCCGTGCGCCTGCAGATCAAGCCCTTCGTCCGGCTGATCTGGCTTGGTGGCCTGCTCACCGCCCTGGGCGGCCTGCTGGCCCTGGCCGATCCGCGCTATCGCCGCCGCCGGTCGTCTTCCCCTGCCTCTGCCGCGGAGTCCCGCTGATGCGCCGTCGCCTGTTGCTCTGCCTGCCACTGCTGGCCTTTCTGGTGCTGGCCGGCTTTCTCTTTCGCGGGCTCTATCGCGATCCCCAGGCCCTGCCGTCGGCGCTGGTCGGCCAACCCTTTCCGGCGTTTTCGCTGCCAGGCGTGCAGGACGACCGCCTGTTCACCCGGCAGGACCTGCTCGGCCGCCCGGCGCTGGTCAATGTCTGGGGCACCTGGTGCGTGGCCTGCCGGGACGAGCACCCGCTGCTCACTCGACTCAAGGCCGAGGGCGTGGTGATCCACGGCATCAACTACAAGGATGACAACGCCAGCGCCCGCCGCTGGCTGGCGGAGTTCCACGATCCCTACCAGCTCGATATTCGCGACGACGAAGGCCGGCTGGGGCTGGACCTGGGCGTCTATGGCGCGCCGGAGACCTTTCTCGTCGATGCCCGGGGCGTGGTGCGCTATCGCCATGTCGGGGTGATCGATCAGCGCGTCTGGGACGCAGACCTCGGGCCGCGCTATCGCGGCCTGGTGGCGGCGCCATGAGGGCCGGCTGGCTGCTGCTGTTGCTGCTCTGGTCGATCCTGAGCCAGGCGGCCATCGACCCCTATGGCTTTCGCGACGACGCTGAGCGTGCGCGCTTCCAGGCGCTGACCCGCGAACTGCGCTGCCCCAAGTGCCAGAACCAGGACCTGGCCGATTCCAATGCGCCCATCGCCGGCGATCTGCGCCGCGAGATCCAGCGCCTGATGGCGGCCGGGCAGAGCGATGCCGAGATCATCGCCCACCTGAAGCAGCGCTACGGTGAATTCATCCGCTATCGACCGCCTTTCGAGGGGCGCACCCTGCTGCTGTGGCTGCTGCCGGGCCTGGGCCTGCTGGGCGGTGCCGGCCTGCTGCTGGTCCTGACGCGGCGGCGCCGGCCGGAGCAGGCCTTGAGCGAGGCCGAACGCCAGCGCCTGGCCGCGCTGCAGGCGGAGGAGGAGCCATGATGCCGACCTTCTGGGGATTGGCGGGGCTGCTGCTGATCCTGGCGCTGCTGATCCTGCTGGTACCGCTCCTACGCGGCGGACCCGCCACGGCGGACCAGCGCGCGGTGCTCAATCGCACCCTCTATCAGGAGCGCCTGGCCGAAGCCCAGGCGCGGGCGGCCCGGGGCGAGCTGGACGACCAGGCCCTGGCGCTGGCCGAAGCCGAGGCCGGCCGCAGCCTGCTCGCCGACAGTCCTGCCGAGGAGGCTTCGCCCCAGCGCCGCGGCCGTCGCCTGGGGGTCGCGGTCGCCCTGGGCGGCCCGGCCCTGGCCCTGGGGCTCTACCTGCTGCTGGGCGGCTGGCCGGCCTGGCAACTGAGTCAGCGTCTCGCCGCGCCGCCGGCCTCGCCCCAGGCGCTGCTGGCCGATCTGGAGGCAGCGACGCGACTGCAACCCCAGGCGGCCGACAACTGGTACCTGTTGGCACGCGCCTATGCCGGCCTGGGTCGCTACCGGGATGCCGTGGCCGCCTTCGAACAGGTCATTCCTCGTGATGGCCGGCGCGCGGAGGTCCTTGGGCAACTGGCCCAGGCTCGCTTCTTCGCCGCCGGGCGCCAGCTGGATGCCGAGACCCGGGCGCTGGCCGACGAAGCCCTGGCCGCCAATCCCGGGGAGCCCACCACCCTGGGGCTGCTGGGCATGGCTGCCTACGAACGGGGGGGCTACGCCGAGGCGGCAGGCTACTGGCAGCGGCTGGTCGCCGTGCTGCCAGCGGGCGATCCCCTGCGCGCCACCCTTGCCCAGGGAATCGCCCGGGCGGAGACGGCGGCGCGGGCGGCCGGTCAGGCGCTGGCCACGCCGGGGCTCGAGGTGGAGGTCCGCCTGGCGCCCGCGGTGGCGCAGCGGGTACGGCCCGAGGACAGCGTCTTCGTGCTGGCCCTGGCGCTGGATCAGCCCGGTCCACCGCTGGCGGTACGGCGATTGCGGGTTGCCGATCTGCCCCGGCGGGTACGCCTGGATGACCGCGACGCCATGCTGCCCCAGCGCAAGCTGTCCGACCACCGGCGGGTAAGACCCGTGGTGGTGATCGCCCGGGGCGGCGATCCGCTCAAGGGCGACTGGCGGCATGAGGGACAGCCACTGGAGCTCCCTTCTAGTGCGTTCAGCCTATTGCGCGTGGAGGTCGGTGATGCCATTGCGCCATGATCGGCCAGGATTCCAACACGCAGGGCAGGGAAGGCATGTACACCTATGAAGACGCCGTCGCGGCGACCCGCGAACTCTGTCGCCAGATCGAGAACGTGCCTGTCCGGCGGCGGGCGGTCCGCGAGGACTTCTACAGGAGCTTTGGCGACGCCGACAACGATGGCCTGAGCTATGGCGATTCGGAGCTGGCCTTTCTCGACTGGGAAATCCAGGCCGGTGTCCTGGATCCCGTGACCGGCAGCGCCTGGTGGCGCAACGTCAATCTGCACTTTATCTATCTGTCCGAGCTGGCCGGTTGCCTGGCGCAGCAGGGACTGGCCGGTGACCAGGCGCCCTATCCGACGCGCTGCTGGCTGACCTTCATCGCCGATCCCACCCCGCGTCACTGGTACCGGGCGCACAACGCCTCCATCCTCGCCGGCTTCGCCCTGCATCAGGAAGAGGCTCGCGCGGAGAACACGGTAGGCCAGCTGTTCCTCAACATCACCCTCTATCGGCTGATGTTCGCCCAGGCGCTGGTGGAGGAGGCGACGCTGTTCGCCGAGCTGGGGGCCCTGCTGGCCGATCCGCGCGGCTTCTCGGTCAAGCTGCTGGTCAGCCTCGCCGAGTTCTATCCCCCGCACTATCCCCTCACCGAGGCGGATCGCGAGGTGATCGAAGGACACGGGCTGGGTATCGAGGAACTGGGCGTACGCCTCATGGACGGCTGGATCCGCTTCGAATTACACAAGCTCTACAGCGAGGCCGCCGTCTGGAACCAGGCGCCCGAATTGCTGGCTTACCTGGACGGCGGCGAGCCGTGCTATCCGCCTGCCGTGGACCGCTGCACCGAGCGCGCAGCGGCCCAGACGGTGGCGCTATTGGAAGGCGTCCTCGCCGGGCAGGACCTCGTCATGGCCGAGCAGGGCGCGAGCGGTCTGCAGGCCGGATAGGGTCGCCGACTCCACGCAGCCCATGTTGAAGCCGTTGTCGATCCAGTCGCCGGTCAGGTAGAGGTTGCGGCAGACGCTGCCGTCGGTGGTCAGCCGATGGCGGCTGCTGCCGGCCACGCTCTGCACATAGCGCTCGCTGGGATCGACGTTGGCGCGCCAATATTGATAGTCGAAGCGCGCCTGGCCCTGGACCTCGGCGGGTGCCAGCAGGAAGTCCCAGCGATAGCCCGCCGGGGTCACGGCTTCCGGCCAATAGGCACCCAGCTTGCCGTTCATGAGGTCGAGGAAGGCCTGCTTCACCTTGGCGGCTTCCTGCTGCGGATAGTCATCCTTTTTGCCGATGGGCGGAGCGGCCGCGGCGGCGAGCACCCCGCAGAAATAGCTGATGTCCGCCGGCGGCGTGCCGCTCGACCAGTCCTCCCGCTCCACCAGGTAGCTGACATCGGCCCAGGAGTCCATCGCCTGGGCGGCGAAGCCCAGCAGCTCGGGGGCCTGGCCGCCCTCGGGCGAGCCGCTCCAGCCCAGTTGCCAGGCGTCGCGGTTCTGCCAGAGTTGCACGGCCTGGGTGGCGACGGTAGCCACCTGCCGGGTCATGCGCGCGAACGCCGGGTCCAGGGCGCACAGGCTGGGGGCCAGGTCGGCCAGGCCGGCCACGGAGATCCCCAGCACCACCTCGTCGAAGTCGCGGTCGACCTGCAGTTCCAGCCGCTCGACGCCCTGCCAGCCGCTCCAGTTGGATTCCAGGTTGATCTGGCCTTCCTGCAGGTCCCGGGCGATCTGGTCGTCGAGCTGCTCGTACAGCGGCGCCGAGGGCCAGCAGGGCAGGCCCTTGACGTCCACCAGCGGCTGGTAGGCGGCGCCCTTGAGCCTGACCTGGCGCTGGATCTGGAGGCGCGTCACCCGCGGACCCTGGCCGTCGTCGGCGGCTTCGATGGCGGTCACCTGGTGGAAGAAGCGGAAGTCCACCCCGCGGCGCGCGAGCACCTCGTAGTAGGGCGCGAAGACCACGTCGCCCATGCCGGCCTGCATGCGCCAGATAAAGGAGCCCTTGGCCGTGGTCAGGGCCAGCAGGGCGGCGCGCAGCACGGTGCCGGCCTCGACGTCGGGCTGGGCGAGATCGCCGTCGCGATAGGCGAAGATGCCGCCGTGCAGGGACTTGAGCACCGCGCCGTCCAGGGTCGCGGCGCTGGCGCCATGACGGCTCAGCCAGGCCTGGAAGGTTTCTGCGTTGAGCGCCGCGAAGCCCTTGGCATAGACCTCGTCGGCGAGCATGCCGATCAGCACGGTCAGGCCGAAGTCCATCAGCAGCCACAGCCGGTGGGCCTTGACGTGGGTCTGACTGCGGTCGTGCAGGATGTCGCCGAGCAGGCCGCGGAGCTTGCGCAGCAGCGCCAGCAGCACGGGATGGTCGACGCCGTCGGACAGCGCCGTGCGGGCCTGCTGCAGCTGGCGCTCCGCCTCGTTCAGGAGTCGCTCTTGCAGCTCCTCGCGGCAATGTGCGCGCAGCCGGGCGAACAGGCCACCTGGCGCAGCGGCGGTCGGGGTGTCGTCCTCCTCGCCCAGCCGCAGCAGCCACTCCAGCAGATCGCCGAGGGCGGCCATGAAGGGCTTGGGATTCCAACCCTCGCCGGGCTTGCCGGGCAACGCCAGGGTGTCGATGGGCCAGGTGGTCCACTGCGCCTGGAAGTCGTCGGCGAAGGCGGTGTGGGAATGCGGGAAGAAGGCCTCGTCGAGGGTCGCCAGCGGCGCGCCAGCGGGCCGGCCCAGTTCCTCGTAGCACTGCCTCAGGCTATGGAAGGCGTTGTAGTAGAAGCCGAACCAGACATGGATGCCGTGTTCCTCGATGCGCTGGTGGTCGGCGGCATTGCGTCCGCTGGCCCCCTTGCCGCCGAGACGCCAGCCCTGCTGGTACAGGGTGATCTGGTAACGCTCCTGCCAGTTGGGCTCATTAGTAATACGAAAGGCGGTGGTGACGGCGGACACGCCGCCGCCCAAGATGGCGATCTTGCGGACAGAAGGTACAGCGTCCATGCCTATTGCTCCGAAGTGTGCAAATTGTTGCACCAGTGGACGAATGCCAGATGATGGCTAGGGTAATATCACTTTATCGAAAAGTTCCCTTGAGACTTTAGCAAGGCAACGGAAATAGTTGAGGCGCTGGCCCGGCGTAGACCGGTCGGCCGAGGATCGAGGCGAACGCGGTGTTGAGGATTCCAGGCTACAGCTGCAAGACGCGGGTGAGCGAAAGCCGCCATGCCCTGATCTACCGCGGCACGCGCCTGGTCGATGGCCAGCCGGTGATCCTCAAGCAGCTGGCCGCCGACTATCCCACGCCCCAGGCCCAGGCCGGGCTGCGCCATGAATTCGAGCTGACCCGCCGCGCCAGTGCCAGCGGGGCGGTGAGCGCCGCCCTGGAACTGCTGGAATACCAGGGTCGCCAGGTGCTGGTGCTCGAAGACATCGGCGGTAGCGACCTGGCCGAGTTGCTCGCCGCCGGGCCGCTGGCGCTGGACGACTTCTTCGACTGGGCACTGGCCATTGTCCGCGCCCTGGCGCGGCTGCACCGGCTGCGCATCGCCCACAACGACCTCAATCCGCGCAACATCGTCTGCAACTGCACCACCGGCAGCCTGAGACTCACCGATCTGGGCATCGCCACGGCCTTTGGCGCCGTCCAGGGCAGCGACAGCCGCCTGGAGGGCTCGCTGACCTATCTCGCCCCGGAACAGAGCGGGCGGACCGGGCGGCACCAGGACTACCGCAGCGACTTCTATGCGCTGGGCGTGACCTTCTACGAGATGCTCGCGGGCGAGCCGCCGTTCCGCGCCCAGGATCCGCTGGAGCTGGTGCATGCGCACCTGGCGATGCGCGCACCCTCGCTGGTCGAGCGGGTCCCGACGGTACCGCCGATGCTGGCGGCGCTGGTGGACAAGCTCATGGCCAAGGCCGCCGAAGAGCGCTACCAGGGCTGCTTCGGCATCCTGCGCGACCTGCAGCGCTGCCAGGCGGCCCATCAGGCCGGTGAGCGGACGCCCTTCGCCCTCGGCGAGCAGGATCCGCCCGCGCGACTGGTGCCAGTGCGTACCCTGCAGGGGCGAGGCGCGCCGCTGCGCTTGCTGGAAGAGGCACTGGCCCGGGCGACCCTGGGTCGGAGCGAAGCCGTCTTTGTCAGCGGCCAGTCCGGGGTGGGCAAATCGGCGCTGGTGCAGGCCTTCGTCCGCCGCCAGGGCGATCGGGTGCTGCTCGCCCACGGCAAGTTCGAGACCCTTGGCAAGGAGGTGCCCTATGGCGCCCTGCGCCAGGCCGTGCGCGAACTGGTGGAGATCGGCCAGACCCTGGGCGAGGCCTTTGCCGACCGCCTGGTGGAGGGCCTGGGGGGCAACGCCGGGGTGCTGACCGAGGTCTCGCCCGAGCTGGCCAGCTGGCTCGGGCCCCAGGCACCGGTGGCCGAGTTGCCGCCGCTGCAGGCCGAGCAACGTTTCGACGAAGCCGTGATCGCGCTGCTGCTGGCCTTTGCCGCGGACTCCCGGCCGCTGCTGCTGTGGCTGGACGATCTGCAGTGGGCCGACAGCCCGTCGCTGCGGCTGATCGAGCGCCTGCTGGCCCGCGGCGATCAGGGGCCGCTGCTGCTGGTGGCGACCCATCGTGAAGAGCAGCTGGCGGGCAGTGCCCTGGAACGGTTGCTGGGTGCGGCGCTGATCCGCAATGTGTCGCTGGGACCGCTGTCGCGGGTGGAAATCGAGCGACTGATCGCCGAGCTGCTGCCGGCACCGGCGGAAGACCAGGCGGCCCTGGCCGGCCTCTGCCTGGACAAGACCCTTGGCAATCCCTTCTTCATCGAGCAGCTGCTGCGCAGCCTGCAGCAGGAAGGCCTGCTGGAATTCGACGGCGAGACCGGCCAGTGGCACTGGGAGCTGGCCCGGCTCCAGGCGCTGGACGTCTACGACAACGTCGTCGACTTCATGGTGGGCAAGCTCAAGGACCTGCCGGCCGCCACCTCGCAGCTGCTGCAATGGGCAGCCTGCCTGGGCACCCATTTCTCCAGCGACCGCCTGGCCGCGCTGATGGCGGAATCGCCCGCGGACATCCGCCGGCGCTGCCAGTCGCTGGTGCAGGAAGGCCTGCTCACCGAGCCCGAGGGTGGCCAGGCGGGTGAGCAGACGCCCACCCACTACAGCTTCCTGCACGATCAGGTGCGCCATGCCGCCCATTCGCTGCTGGCGCCCGCCGAGCGCGAACGTGTCCATCTACGTGCCGGGCAGCTGTATCTGGCCGAAGGCAGCGCCACGCGACTGGACGCGGTCAGTCACCTCAACCTTGCCGTCGCCCTGATCGAGACGCCCGCCGAGCGGCTGCAGCTGCTGGAGCTAAACCTGGACGCCGCCCGCAAGGCGCGCCAGGCCAATGCCTATCCGGCCGCCCAGGATTTCCTGCGCACGGCCGTCGCGCTGATCGACGCCGCCGCCTGGGAGAGCCGCCACGCGCTGCTGTTCCAGCTGCATCGGGAATGGGCCGAGGTCGCGCACCTCTGTGGCGATGCCACCGAAGCCCTGCGCATCTGCGAACTGCTGTTGCCGCGCGCGCGCAGCACCTTCGAGGAAGCCGGGGTGCGGGCCCTGCAGATCGATCTCTACAGCGGCCTCGGGCGCTTTACCGAAGCCCTGACCGTGGCCAAGGCCGGTATCCAGGCACTGGACGAGCCCTGGCCGGAGGCACCGGACGCCATCAATCAGGCCATTGGCGCCGACAGCGCCGAGGTCGAGGCCTGGCTGGCCACGCGCAACCCGGCGGCGCTGCTCGACCTGCCGCGCATGGAAGACCCGCGCGCCCAGTTGCTGATCCGCCTGCTGGGCCTGCTCTGGGGGCCGGCGATCAACGTCGACCTGCCAATGAGCCTGCTGGCGGTCATGCGCATCGTCAAGCTGTCGATCCAGTACGGCAACGGCGATCTCTCGCCCTTCGGCTATGCCAACTACGGCTCGCTGCTGTCGGCCTTCCACGGTCGCTACGAGCTGGGTTATCAGGTCGGGCGGCTGGCCGTCGACCTGGTCGACCGCACCGGCAATCTGCCGCTCAAGTGCAAGGTCTACACCATGTTCGCGGTGACCAACAGCCCCTGGTCGAGCCCCATAGCGGACAACGTCGCCCTGCTGCGCGAGGCCCTGGCGGCCGGTCAGCGCACCGGCGAGATCATCTTCACCGCCTACAGCGCCTTCCACATCCTCAAGCACCTGCAGCACGCCGGCGCGCCGCTGGACGACATCCTCGGCGAAACCGCGGAGATCGAGCGGATCCTGCTGGGGATCGGCGATCCCAACACCCTGGAGATCTTCACCATCCTGCGCCAGTCGCTGCGCCTGCTGCAGGGCATCACCCCGAGCCAGGAGACTTGGGACGAGGAGGGCAAGGACGAAGCGGCACTGGTGCGGCAGATGCAGGACAGCGGCCATGTCCTCTGCCTGAACTACTACGACTTCAACAAGATGCAGGCGGCGCTGCTGTTCCGCCGACTGCCCCAGGCCCGGCAGCACGCCGAAGCCATGGAGGCCTCGCTGGCGGCCAGCTTCGGCTGGTTCAGCATCGCCGAGCACGCCTTCTATCAGGCGCTGATCCTGCTCGCCGAGGGCGAGTTGGCGGGCGAGACCCTGGCCAAGATCGAGACCGCCCAGGATCGGTTGAGTGGTTGGGCGGCGCACTGCCCGGAAAACTTCGCCCACAAGCGCGACCTGGTGGCCGCTGAACGGGCGCGCCGCGAGGGCCGCGCCGACGCCGCCATGGACCTCTATGAGCAGGCCCTGGAATCCGCGCGGCTGCATGGCTTCCGCCAGGGTGCGGCGCTGGCCGAGGAACTCTATGGGCGTTTCTGGCTGGAACAGCAGCGTCCGCGCATCGCCCGGACCTACCTGCAGGACGCCCAGCGCAGCTATCTGCACTGGGGCGCAGCAGCCAAGGCCCAGGCGCTGGAAAACGAATTTCCCCACTGGTTGCGCGTGGCCGAGGCCACTGCCCTGACGGTGCAGCGCACCCAGGCCCAGTCCACCAGCGACATCATGCGCCTGGACTGGCTGTCGGTGCTCAAGTCGCTGCAGACCATCTCCAACGAACTGGCGCTGGATCAGCTGCTGGCGCGGATGATGCGCATCATCCTGGAGGAGGGCGGCGCTCAGCATGGCTTGCTGCTGTTGCCCGAGGGCGGGCGCTGGCTGGTGCAGGCCTCGGTCTGCAGTGGTGCCGCCGAGCCCAAGGTGCTGCAGGGACTGCCGCTGGCGCTGAACGAGCAGGATGCCGGCGAGGGCCTGGTGCCCCTGACCCTGGTGTCCCATGTGATCCGCCATCGCGAGCCGGTGATTCTCGACGACGCCGCTCGTGCCGGTCGGTTCGTCCGCGACGCCTACATGCGCGCGCGCCGTCCGCGGTCGGTCTGCTGCCTGCCGGTGCTGCGCCAGAATCGCCTGATCGGCATCCTCTATCTGGAAAACAACCTGCTGGCCCAGGCCTTCACCCCGGGGCGGCTGCAGGTGCTGAGCATCCTGGCCACCCAGGCGGCGATCTCCCTGGAACACGCGCAGATCTACGAGACCCTGGAGCAGCGCGTCGGCGAGCGCACCCTCGAACTGGACCAGGCGCGCATTCGCGCCGAAGAGGCGGCCGCGGCCAAGTCGCTGTTCCTGGCGACCATGAGCCACGAGATCCGCACCCCGCTCAATGCGGTGATCGGCCTCAGCCGCCTGACCCTGGGCACCAGGCTGTCCGGCGAACAGCGCGGCCATGTCGGCAAGATCCTCGATTCCGGCGAGACCCTGCTGAGCGTGATCAACGACGTGCTCGACTATTCGCGCAACGAAGCCGGCGGTACCCAGCTGGAACAACTGGGCTTCAACCTGGCCAAGGTGCTCGAACGCACCCTCAATCTCTGCGCCCTCAAGGCCCATGAGAAGGGTGTCGAACTGGTGCTGGATTGCGGTCCGGATATTCCCCTGGCGCTGGAAGGCGATCCGCTGCGCCTGCAGCAGGTGCTGGTCAATCTGCTGAGCAATGCGGTCAAGTTCACCGAGCGGGGCCATGTGCTGATCCGGGTCGGCGCCGTCTGCGAAGCCGGTCGTGCCCATTTCAGCCTGGCGGTGGAAGACACCGGCATCGGCCTGACCGAGGCCCAGCAGGCACAACTCTTCCAGCCCTTCACCCAGGCGGACGGCTCCATCAGCCGCCGCTATGGCGGGACTGGCCTGGGCCTGGCGATCTCCCGCCAGCTCACCGAACTCATGGGCGGCACCCTCGACGTCCACAGCGAAGCCGGGCGCGGCTCCTGCTTTACCCTGCGGCTGACCCTGCCGGTGGTGGGCGAGCCCGAGCGGCTGCCCAGCCAGACCCCGCGCCAGGTCCTGCTGGTGGACGACCACGGCCTGGCCCGGCGCACCCTGGGGCAACGGCTACGCGAACTGGGCATGCAGGTGGTGGAAGCCGAATCCACCGAGCAGGCCCTGGCGGCCATGGCCACGTCGGTCTTCGAATTGGCCATCGTCGACTGGCGCCTGGGCGGCGAAGACGGTCTGGCCCTGGCGCGCCAGCTGCGCGCCCGGCAACCGGAGTTGGCAGTGACCCTGCTGGCCTCGCCCTACGAGGCGGAAGAGGTGCGCAGCCTGGGCGAGGATCTGCCGGGTCTGGAGCTTCTCGACAAACCGGTCACCGGTCCCGCCGTGCAGCGCCTGCTGTCCGGACTGGGCCTGGCGCCGGTCGCCGCCCCGACGGTGGGGCAGAGCGTGGTGGACCTGCAGGGCATTCGCCTGCTGCTGGTGGACGATAACGCCATCAACCGCCAGGTGGTCATCGGCTTCCTGCAGGGCAGCGGCATCCTGATCGACGTGGCCGAAGACGGCCAGGCCGCGCTGGACCAGCTGGAACAGCAGCGCTACGACCTGGTGCTGATGGATGTCCATATGCCACGCCTGGACGGCCTGTCGGCAACCCGCGAATTGCGTACCCGACCGGCACTGGCCGGGCTGCCAGTCATCGCCATGACCGCCAACGGCCTGCCGGGCGATCGGGAGCGCTGCCTGGATGCCGGCATGAACGATCACCTGGTCAAGCCCCTCGATCCCGCCGAGTTGTTCCGCATCATCGCCGCCTGGGCCAACCTCGAGCAGCTGCAGCGCGCCGAGCGCAAGGCTGTGGAGGAGGTCGTGGAGGTCAAGGAGGTCGGCGTGCTGGCGCGGGCGCGTGCCAGTGCGGTGCTCGAACCCGAGTCGGCGCTGCGCCTGTTGCGCGGCAGCGCCCAACTCTATGAGCAGCTGATCCGGGATTTCCGCGTGCAACAGGCCGAACTGCCGGGGCGGATCTCCGCCTGGCGCGCAGCGGACGATGTCACCGCGCTGTTCGAGTGCGCCCACGGCCTGCAGGCCACCGCCGCCTATGTCGGCGCCCTCGACCTGCAGGAAGCGGCGCAACGCCTGACAAACAGGATCCGCCTGGCCCAGCCCATCGGCGAGGACGTGCGCCGCCTGCACGCCGAGGCTGAGCGCTGCCTGGCGTCTCTCGACGAGATCCTGGTCGAGGTGGCCGGTGGCGAGGAGGGCACGGTCGAGGAGCTGGAGGCCCTGCTCGAACGCCTGATCGCCCTGCTGCAAACGTCGGATTTCGCTGCCGAGGAGGTCCTCGACACCCTGCTGCGCGCCTGCGTGAGCACGCCCCACAGCGCCGACGTGGTGCGCATCCGCGAATGGGTGAACGAGGTGGAGTTCGAGCATGCCGCCGATGCCACCGCGGATCTGCTGCGACGGGTGCGGCAGGCCGGACAGCGGTCGAGCTAGGTGCCCATGGAGGGGCGCCGTCCGGACCTGCCGTTGATCCTCATCGTCGACGATCAGAAGAGCAATCTGCGCGTCCTCGGCGACCTGCTGCGCGACGAGGCGCGCATCATGCTGGCCAAGAGCGGGGTGCAGGCCCTGACCAAGGCCGCCCGCGAGCACCCCGACCTCATCCTGCTGGACGTGGTGATGCCCGGCATCGACGGCCTGCAACTGATCCAGCTGTTCAAGCGCCGCGCCGAGACCAGTGCCATCCCGGTGATCTTCATCACCGCGGCCAATGACCTGCACCGCGAGGTGGAGTGTTTCGAACTGGGCGCCAGCGACTTCATCCAGAAGCCCTTCAATCCTCTGGCCGTGCTGGCGCGGGTGCGGCTGCACCTGCAACTGGCCCGCCAGCGGCGGCTGCTCGAAGAGCTGGCGCACATGGATCCGCTGACCGCAGTGGGCAATCGCCGCCGCTTCGACGAGCAGCTGGCGATCGAGTGGCAGCTGGCGGTCAGCCGGCGGGGCTCGCTGGCCATCGCCATGCTCGATATCGACTACTTCAAGCAGTACAACGATACCCACGGCCATGGCGCCGGGGATCAGGCGCTGGCGCGGGTCGCTCAGGTGCTGGAACAGCGCATCCGCGAGCGGGATTGCCTGGCGCGTTATGGTGGGGAGGAGTTCGTGCTGCTGCTACCGGGCGCTTCGCGCACGGCCGCCGAGGCGGTGCTGGAACGCTGTCGGCAGGGCATCGCCGAATTGCGCATCGCTCATCCGCTGGCCGAGGACCGGCTCTGGCTGACCATGAGCATGGGCCTGGCCTGCTGTAATCCGACCCCCGAGCAGACCCCGGAGGGCCTGCTCAAGGCCGCCGACAACCTGCTCTACCAGGCCAAGGCCGAAGGGCGTAATCGCCTGGTCAGTCGCAGCTTCTAGGTTGCAGCCGCCGCGTCCCTAGGCCGGGAGGTCCTTGCCGCTGCCCTTGACCAGGTGCACCCGGTTGCGGCCTTCGGCCTTGGCCTGGTACAGCGCCTGGTCGGTGCGCTCGATGAAGGCTTCGTGGTCGTCACCGCTCTGCGGCTGGATGCTGCCGACGCCGATGGAGATGGTGACGAAGCCCAGGTCGCTGCCGGAGTGGGCCACCTGCAACCGCTCGACACCGGCCCGGCAGGCCTCGGCGACCTTGAGCGCGCCCTCGGCGTCGGTCTCCGGCAGCACCATGGCGAATTCCTCGCCCCCGTAGCGGGCCACCAGGTCGGCCGGTCGCTTGAGTTGCTCGGTGAGCACCGCCGCCACCTTCTTCAGGCAGAGATCGCCGCTGAGGTGGCCATAGGTGTCGTTGTAGCGCTTGAAGTGGTCGACGTCGCACAGCAGCAGGGCCAGCGGCTGGCGATTGCGCCGGGCTCGCAGCCATTCGCCTTCGTAGGTCTGGTCGAAATGGCGGCGGTTGTTGATGCCGGTGAGGCTGTCGATGGCCACCAGCTTCTGCAGCTGGATATTGGCCTCGGCGAGCTGGCGCTGGCTTTCGCGCAGGAAGCGAAAGGCCTCGTCGCGCTGGGCGCGCAGCACATGGGCCTCGGAGTGGTAGCGCACCCGCGCCAGCAGTTCCAGCTTGTCGGGCAACTTGACCAGATAGTCGTTGGCGCCGGTGGCGAAGCTCTGCGCCTTGACCTGGGGGTCCTCCTTGGAGGAGAGCACCACGATGGGCACGTCGCGCAGCGCCGGTTCGGCACGGAAACGCTTGACCGTTTCCAGGCCGTCGATCTCCGGCATGATCAGGTCCTGCAGGACCACCGTGGGCTTGAGTTGCAGGGCCATGCTGACCGCCTGGTGGGCGTCCAGGCAGTAATGCAGCTCGATGTCGGGCTGATCGGCGATCATCCGCCGCAGGGCTTCGATGATGATCAACTGATCGTCCACCAGCAGCAGGCGCACCTTGGGTGCGGTCAGGCTGTCCAGGGTATTACCCTCGTGCGTGGCCATTACTGCGAGTCCTTGTGCGGGCGGGGTCAAACGTCCCGCGTCTCTTCTTGGCCAGTCCCTGCCACTGCGTCGTCCAACGCTCCTGTTGGCGACCTGTCATATGCTGTTCCGCGAGCCGTTGCCGAAGCGTCGTTGCAGCCAGGCACCGATCTGCGTGGGGCTGAGTACGCGCTCCGCGGCGCCCATTCTAACCGCAGCCGCGGGCATGCCGTATACGGCACAACTGGCCTCATCCTGGGCCAGGGTCGGACAACCGCTCTGGCGCAGGGCATAGAGGCCGCTGGCGCCATCGCGGCCCATGCCGGTCAGCAGGATCCCCAGGGCCTTGGCGGCCCGCAGCGGGTGGCTGGCGAGGTTGTCGAAGAACACATCCACCGAGGGACGATAGGGGTAATCCACCGGTTCGGCGGTGTAGGCGAAGCGACCGCGCTCGTCCAGCAGCAGATGGTCGTCACCCAGGGCGACGGACACCTGACCGGGGGCGGGCAGGGCGCCGGGCAGGGCGGCGGTGACCGGCCAGGCGATCTGGGTGCCGAGCCAACCGATGAAGCTGGGGGCGAAGCGCCGATCGATGTGCTGTACCAGCACCACGCTGGCCTGGGGCGTGGGCGCCCAGGCCTCGAACAGACTGACCAGGGCTGCCGGGCCACCGGTGGAGGCGCCGATGGCCACCAGGGTGTCCGGCGTCGCCTGGGCGCGATCGGCGGGAGCGGCAGCGCTGACCGGTTGCGGGCGGGCGGCGCGTTCCGGCAGGCGCACCAGGGGTTCGATACGGGCGATCTTGCGCAGCAGGGCGCCGCCATCGGCACCGCCGCTGAGGGCCGGGGTGGCGGTCACGTCGAGGGCGCCGGCGCCCATGGCGCGAAACACGCCTTCGCAATCGTCGGGGGTGGCGGTGACCATGAGGATGGCGCAGGGCGACTGGGCCATGATCCGGCGGGTGGCCTCGATGCCGTCCAGACGGGGCATCTGCAGATCCATGAGGATCAGATCCGGGCGGTCCTCGACGCAGCGCGCCACGGCTTCCTCGCCGTCGTGGGCGATCCAGGCGACCGTATGGCGACCGTCGCCCGTCAGCAGGCGGCGCAGGGCTTCGGTGGCCAGCAGCAGATCGTTGACGATGGCGATTCTCATGGCGCTCCGATGAGGTCCTGCACGGCGGTGATCAGGGCATCGTCGTGGAAGCTGCCCTTGGTCAGGTAGTAGTCGGCACCGGCCTGCATGCCCTTGAGCCGGTCTTCCGGGCGATCCTTGTAGGACACGATCATCACCGGCAGCGCATGCAGACGCGGATCGCGGCGCACCAGTTCCACCAGTTCGATACCGTTCATGCGGGGCATGTCGATGTCCGACAGCAGCATGTCGAATTCGCCGGCGCGGACGGCGTTCCAGCCATCCATGCCATCCACCGCGACCTCCACCTGGTAGCCCTGGCCTTCCAGCAGCTTGCGCTCCATCTCGCGCACCGTGAGGGAGTCGTCCACCACCAGAATACGCTTGACCCGCCGGCTGTCCAGGACGGCGCCGCTCTGCACCTGGCGCAGGCGGCCTTCGCCGAGCAGGCGCTCGATGCCGGTGAGCAGATCGGCGACGTCCAGCAGGAGCACCGGACTGCCGTCGTCGAGCAGCGCCCCGGCGGTGACCGAGCGCAACTTGCCAAAGATCTCGTCCAGCGGCTTGAGCGCCAGGCCCTGCTCGCCCCGCAGGCGATCCACCACCAGCCCGTAGCGCCGGTCGCCGCTGCCGATCACCAGCACGGCGAGATCGCCGCTGGGTGGCGCGCCGTCCAGCTCCAGCAGCTGATGGGCGGCGACCAGGCCCAGGCGATCTTCGCCGAGCAGGAAGAAGGCCTTGCCCTCCAGCGAGTGCACTGCGGCCGGATCCAGGCGCAGCACCCGTTCGATCCGGTTGACCGGCAGGGCATAGGCCTCGCCGGCGATGTCGACGATGAGGGCGCGGACGATGGAGCGGCTGACCGGAACCAGCAGGTGGGTGCTGAAGCCCAGCCCCGGGCGGGTTTCCAGGCGGACCTCGCCATCCAGGGCGCGAATGGCGTCAGCCACCACGTCCAGGCCCACGCCGCGCCCGGACAGCTCGGTCACCGTTTCCTTGAGACTGAAGCCGGGCAGCAGCAGGAATTCCAGTAACTCCGCCGGGCTCAGCTCGGCGGCCACTGGCGGCGGACTGAGGCGGCGGGCGATCACCGCGGCGCGGATGCGCTCCAAGTCCAGGCCACGACCGTCGTCGTGCAGACTGACCTGCAGGCGGCCGGCGACATGCCGCGCCTCGAGGCGAATCTGGCCGCACTCGGGCTTGCCCAGGGCGCGGCGTTCGGCCGGGGTTTCCAGGCCGTGGTCGACGGCGTTGCGCAGGAGGTGATTGAGCGGGCTTTCCAGCCGCGCCAGCACCTCGCGATCGATCAGGGTGTCGGCGCCGTCCACCTGCAGCACGGCGTCCTTGTCCAGCCCCCGGGCCAGGTCGCGCACCAGTCGCGGAAAGCCCTGGACGGCATCGCGCAGCGGGCGCATGCGCACCCCCAGCACCTCGTCCAGCAGCCCCTGGCAGACCCCGAGCAGGCGCCGCTCATAGGCTTCCAGGGCCTGCAGCTGCTGCTGATAGCGATCGAGCAGGCCTTCCTGGCGCTGACGCAACTCGCTGCTGACCGCCTGGGCCTGGCCGAACAGTCCCTGCAATTCGGCGCGATAGCCCTGGAAGCCCTGGACCAGGCCATGCAGGCCGAGGCCCATGACCCGCGCCTCGCTAGTGAGGGCGAGAATCTGGTTGAAGCGACCACTGTCCACCCGCAGCGGATCCCGACTGCGCTCGGCGTCGGGTGCCGGTTCGTCCTGGACCGCCGGGGCAGGCATCGGCTCCTGGGGGGCGGCCACGACAGGCGGGGGCGCTTCGCTGTCAGTGGCGCTGAGCGCCTGCGCCAGTGCCCGCTGGGCATCACGCTGCTCGCGCTGCCAGCGCTGGCTGGCGGCTTCGTCCAGGCGACTGACCTCGCCGAGAACATCGACGCAGCGAAACAGCTGGTCGATATCCGCCGGTCCGAGCCTGCGGCGCCCGGCCTGAACGGCGACCAGGCAGTCCTCCATGGCATGGGCCAACTCCACCAGGCCGTCGAGATCGACGATGCGCGCCGCACCCTTGATGGAATGGGCCGCGCGCATCATCGGCTCGATCACCCCCGTGTCTGAGGGATCGCGCTCCAGACGCAGCAGGCCGGCATCCAGCGGCTGCAGATGACTCTGCACTTCGCTGGCGAAGAGATCATAGAGGGACATCTCGCGCACATCGCGCGGTGGCTGGCTCATCGCAGCGCCTCCTCCAGGGCTCGCTCCAGCCGTGGCAGATCGAGCAGACCGACCTGGTACTCGCCTTCGCGATAGACACCGTCCAGATAGCTGAGCAAGTCGCCGCCCAGGGTCGCGGGGGGCGGCTGCACCTCGCCGGGGGCATAGCGCTGCAGCCCCAGCACCTCGTCCACCTGCACGGCCCAGTCGCGGCGGCCGACATGCAACAGCAGCAGGCGCGGAAAGCCGCGGGTCTGGGCACCCGGTGCCACCGCCAGCAGCAGCTCCAGGGCAATGCAGGGCTGCAGCTGGCCGCGTACCGGGACGATGCCGCGCAGCAGCGGCGAACGCCGGTGAGGAACGCGGTGCACGGCGGTGGGTTCGGTGGCGGTCACCAGGCAACTGCCCGGCAGCCCCAGCCATTCGGCGCCCAGACGAAAGACCAGGGCGCTGGCCGAGCGCGCCTGGCGGTCGTCCAGGGGTTCGGCATAGTGCTCGGCCCAGGCGGCGCGCTCCAGGGCGCTGAGTTCACGATTCAGGCTCATGCGTCGTCACCGGCGCGGGTCTGGATGCGCGCGGCGCGCTCGCGCAGGCGTCCGGCTTCGTCGAGGCGGCCGGCTCTTTCGCAGATTAGCGCCAGGCGACAGAGGGCGGGATAGTGCCCCGGCTCCAGATAGAGGGCCTGGCGCAGCGCCCGCTCGGCTTCGGCGGCGCGGTCGTCGGGCAGGATCAGCGCCAGCAGGAAGTGGGCACCGGCCTGGCTGCGATCCGCCTCGAGCAGGTTGCGCAGCAGCGCCTCGGCTTCGGCGCCACGCCCGGCGTCGGCCAGGCGCTGGGCTTCTTCGAGCGGCTGAGCGCTGCTGGCGACCGGAGTTATCGGAGCGGGTGCGGGTGTGCTTCTGGCGCGCAGGCGGGTGGGCAGCGGCGGCGCCGGGGGCGGCGGTCGCACCGCGGCCTTGCGCCGTGGCGACGCCGGCTGCGGGTGCGGACGCGCGGGTTCGGCGCCCGCGGCCTGGCGTTTGACCAGTGCCGAGGCGTGGGCCACGCCCAGGCTGGCGAAGCCATGCCGCATGGCGCTGACCATTTCCGAACTGCCGACGCAGAGCAGGCCGTCGTCGTGCATCAGGGCGGCCAGGTGGCTGAGGGCGCGGCCCTGGGTCTGGTCGTCGAAATAGATCAGCAGATTGCGGCAGAGCACCACGTCGAAGGGCGCGCCGTCGCGCAGGCTGCCCAGCTGCAGGATGTTGCCCTGGCGAAAGCGCACCTGGTTGCGCACCCGTTCGGCCAGGCGCTGGCGATCGCCCTCGGCGTCGAAATAGCGATCGCGAAAGCCGAGGTCGCGGGCGCGAAAGGAATTGCGCCCATAGAGGCCGCGGCGGGCGCGCTCCAGGGACGGCTCGTTGATGTCCACCGCGGTGACCTGGAAGGCCTGTGCGGGCAGGCCGGTATCGAACAGCGCCATGGCCAGGGTATAGGGTTCTTCGCCGGTGGAGCAGGGCAGACTGAGCAGCCGCACCGGCGCGCCGCTGCGGGCGTGGCGCTCCTGGGCGAAGCGGGCGGCGTGGGCGATCGCCTGCGGATCGCGAAAGAACCAGGTCTCGGGGATGACCAGCAGGTCCAGCAGATCGGCGAATTCGCCTTCGTCGTCAAGGATGCGCGCCATATAGGCCTCCGCATCGCCCTCCTGGCGCTCGCGCAGGCGCTGGCGAATGGCGCGGCCGAGCATGTCGTCGGCGATGGCCAGGCCGGTGCGCGCCCGCACCAGGGGCGCCAGCCGGGGATCGAGCTTCACGCGGCCTCCTGGAACAGCAGGGCGGCCAGGGTCGGCGAGAGCAAGCGATCCGGTTCCAGCCACAGCCAGAGGCCCTCGGGCGTCTCCAGCACCTCGCCGAGCCAGGGGTAGTCGGGCAGGCGGACGCCGGCCGGTCGTGGCGCGCGGGCGGTGACCCGGCGCACGCCGGCGACGCCTTCCACCACCAGGCCGAGCGGACGGCTACCGCCCTCGGGCAGGGTGAAGTCCACCAGCAGGATGCGGGTGTCCTGGCGCGCCCGGGCCGCCGGGCCGCCGCTCATGGCGGTGACGTCGACCACCGGGATCGCCGCGCCGTGCAGATTCATCAGGCCGGCGACGCCCGCGGGCGCCGCAGGAAAGCGGGTGAGCTGCAGCAGGGGCAGCACCTGGCGGATCGCCGTCGTCGGCAGGGCCGCCACGGCCTCGGCCAGCTGGAAGACCAGGATCTGCATGCTCAACGAGTGACCGAGAAGGTAGCGACGCTGCTCTGCAGGTCCTGGGCTGCCTGCTGCAGATACTGGACCGCCTCGCTGGTAGCCTTGAGCGCCTCGGTGGTCTGCTGGGTGCTGTCGTTGAGCTGGGTGATGGTCTCGGCGATCTGGCCGGCGCCCACGGCCTGGGACTGCATGCCCTCCAGCACGATGTCGAAGCGCGCCGGCAGCTTCTGCACGTCCTCGATCACCTCGGCCAGCTGGTCGCTGACGCTGGCCACCTCCTGCACGCTGCGGCGGATCTCCTCGGAAAACTTGTCCATGCCCATGACGCTGGCGGACACCGCGGAATTCATGTCCTTGAGCATCTGCTCGATGTCGTCGGTGGCGGCGGTGGTCTGGTCGGACAGCCGGCGGATCTCGGTGGCCACCACCGAAAAACCCCGCCCGGCCTCGCCGGCCTTTTCCGCCTCGATGGCGGCGTTGAGCGACAGCAGGTTGGTCTGGTCGGCGACCTTGGTGATGGTGGTCAGCACCTTGTTGATGTGGCTGGACTTCTCCGACAGGGCGGCGAGCTTGGCGTTGATGGAATCGGTCGCCGCGACCATGCGCTGCATGGTGCCGTCCATGCTCGCCAGGCTGCTGCGCGCCTGCTCCGCGCCCTGGGTGGTCTCATCCGCCACCTGCACGGCTTCTTCCATGGTGCGTACCAGGGCGTTGGCGTTGGCGGCGATCTCCCGCGTGGTGCTCAGCACTTCCACGCTGGTCTGCGCCTGCTCGATGCTGGTGGCCTCCTGCTGGCGGGAGGAGGCGGCGATCTCGGTGGTGGAAGAGGTCACCTGGATACCGGCGCGCTGCACCTTGGCGATCATGCCGCGCAGGTCCTCGATCATCTTGCTCAGGCCGCGAGCCAGTTGGCCGATGGCGTCGTCGCCGGTGACGCTGGTGCGCCCGGTGAGGTCGCCCGCGGCAGCCCGGTTGACCACCCCGAGCAGGTCGTCCACATCGGCGCGCAGGCGGTGCATCAGCGCCTGTTCGCGCGCGTGGTCGTCCTGGATCTGCTGCGCCATCTGATTGAAGGCCAGGCCCACCTGGGCGAGTTCGTCACGGCCTAGCACCTGCACCCGAGCGCCGCTGTCACCGGCGGAGATGCGCGCCACGGTGTCGGTCAGGCGCCGAATCGAGCGCAACAGGTGATGGGACAGCAACCAGGCGATGAGGGCGGCCAGCAGGACGCAGAAGGTGCCGCCGGCCACCAGGGTCCAGGTCAGCTGGTCACGCACTTCCTCGGTATGGCCCGCCCGTTGCGCGGACAGCCGGCGCTCTTCGTCGCCTATGCCCTGGATCTGCTGGCGCAGGTTGGTGACCTGGGTGGACAGGGCGGTGACCAGCGGTTCGTTGGCCAGTTGAGCCGGACTGAGGTTGCCCGTCTCGCGCAGGCGCAGGAGGGGCTCGAAGGTGTTCTGCCGCCAGTTGTCGAGATCGGCGCTCAGGCGCGCGAAGCGCTGCTGCTGGCTGGCGTTGTCCTGGGTCAGTTGCTGGGGCACACGGACGGCCGCGGTCAGGGACGTCAGCGCCTGGCGCGCGGTATCGGCATCGGCGCTAGCGCCTGAGTACCAGAAGGTGCGCAATCTGGCGCGGGTTTCCAGCAGGTTGTTGTCCAGCGCCGTAACCGACAGCAGCACCTCGGCGGTGTGCCTGTCCCAGCGGTTGGCGTCGACCAGGCTCTGCAAGGCGGCATAGGTCAGCCAGAGCAGCAGGACCACCAGGGCGATGATGGCGGCGAAGCCGGCGAAGAGTTTGTTCTGGATGCGAATGTTGTTGAGCATGGGCACCGGCGCAGACGGACAGAAGCAGGGAGAGCGAGCCCTGGGGACCACTCGGGTTGTCCGATAAAAGTAGCACGGTCATGCATTTGTGTGAGTTGGAACTCACTGGAGGAGCAGGATAGGCGGCGGGCGGCGGGGCAGGAGGGTAAGCGAGAAGCAAAGGTAGCAGCCGGCCCGGAGTCTCTGATCCGAGGCGGCTGCCATGGGGGCAGAATGCCTCAGGTCGCCGCGGCGTCGTTCGCGGCCTCGGGACGGCGGGTGCCATGGCTGTTCTGGCCACCCTTGCGCCCGGCTTCGGACGCCCGGGCCGGGTTGTTGGCGAAGTTGCCGCCGCTCGCCCGTCCGCCCTTGCGACCCGCCTCGGCGGCGCGCTCGCGATTGTTGGCGAAGTTACCTGGATTGCTACTTTTGTTGGCCATAAGAACTTCTCCCACTTTCAATTATTGAACAGTTGAATGCGTGCCCCCAAAGGCTAAGCGATTCGGATATTGAGAGTAGGGGTTTATAAAGCGAGTTCGAGCGGGCTGATGGAGGGATATATTGTTATACGAGGTGCAACTTCGATACAGACTTAAACTTGAACTTTGTCCTGCTAGAGCCGTTTCCGGAAAAGTTGTACAGGAGCTGTAAAAGAATTCGGCCAAGGTCGGAATAACTTTCCGGTTGGAACCCCTGTCTGGCGCTGAAAATTCTTGAAACATCTTGCTGCAGGGAGCGTTTTCGCTGGGGTTTGATACGCTCAGGCATTCAGACGCCTTTATCGAAGTCGCGTTCTGGAGTCGCCTGAAAATTATCATCTTCGTCGCGCGTACCTGCTTGTTCGATGTTACAGAGTAGCGCTCTTTCGATGCCGGTGGAAGAATGCGGACGGCTTGGCTAGAGCCTCTCGTTGCTGAATGGTCCGGAAAGGCATCTGGATATAACGACGTGCCCGGTAAAGAGTTTCTCCGATAAGGTTTAACGCGATATCAACTTTGGCAGCGGCCTGATGCGACAGGGGTAGCACAGCAGTAACCGTGCACTTTTCTCTCTTATGTGAGAAAAATTCCCTGAATCGGGAGGTGGTCATGCTGGATCAACAACTGGCGGTAAGGCTCAAGGCGCTGCGCCTGGAGCGTGAATGGTCCCTGGAGCAATTGGCGTCCTTGAGTGGGGTCAGTCGCGCGACGCTGTCTCGCCTGGAGAACGCCGAGGTCAGCCCGACCACGGCGGTGCTCGGGCAACTCTGTTCAGCCTACGGCCTGACCCTGACGCGCCTGCTGCACAGCGTGGAAAGCCGCTATCCGGCCCAGGTCCAGCGCCAGGCGCAGCAGATCTGGAGCGATCCCGCGCAGGCGTTCACCCGCCGTTCGGTGTCGCCGCCGGCCCAGGCCCTGGCGGGTGAGGTCATCGAAAGCGCGCTCGGGCCGGGCGTGGACATCCGCTACGAGGCATCGCCCCGCCCAGGCCTCGAACACCATCTGCTGCTGCTCGAAGGCGAGTTGCAGCTGTGGATCGAAGACCAGTCCTACCGCCTGGGCGTCGGCAATTGCCTGCGCTATCGCCTCTGGGGCAGCAGCCGCTTCCTCAGTGGTCCGGCGGGCGCCCGTTATCTCCTGTTCATGATCTGAGGTGTGTCCATGAGTACGTCCCTGCGTATCGAGCAGCTCGAGGCTGCCGCCTTCACCCGTCACCTGGATGACTTTCAGCGCCTGCTGGCCGCCTGTGTCGAGCAGGGCGCCAACATCGGCTTCATCCTGCCGCTCGCCGACAGCGTGAATCGCCGTTTCTGGACCGAAGCCGTGGCGCCGGGCCTGGCCCGGGGCACCCGGGTGCTGTTTGCCGCGCTGCAGGACGACCGGGTGGTCGGCAGCGTGCAGCTGGTGCTGGATACCCCGGCCAACCAGCCGCACCGCGCGGACGTGGTCAAGTTGCTGGTGCATCCGGACTACCGGCGCCAGGGACTCGCGCGCCGGCTGATGCAGGCGGTGGAAGCGGCCGCGCGGGCCGAAGGACGGGAATTGCTGACCCTGGACACCCGCAGCGACGACCATGCCGAGCCGCTCTATCTGTCCCTCGGCTATCAGGTGGTCGGCAGGATTCCCGGCTATTCCCTGGATGCCCGCCAACCGGAACGCCGCGACAGCACCACCCTGATGTACAAGACGCTGAACGCCGTGCCCGTTAAGCTGGGCGCCTTCAGTTAAGGACGCCTATCCGCCATGCCGCCTCGCTCCGCTCCCGAACTCTGGCAACTCCTGCGCGCCCAGGCCGAGGCCGGGCGTCGCGATGCCCCGGCCCTGGCCGCGGGGCTGACGCGCGCGCTGCTGCAGCCGGTGGATCTGACAGCAGCCCTGGTCCGGCGCTGCGCCGAGGCCCTGGCGGAGGATCCGGGGCAGGCCGAGGCCCTCGCCGAGCGCTTCGCCGCCCTGCATGCCGAGTGGCCGGCATTGACCGCAGCGGCCTGCGCGGACCTGGAAGCGGTGCTGGCGCGGGATCCGGCCTATGCCAGCCTGCTGGAGATCTTCCTGTTCTCCAAGGGCTTCCTGGCGCTGCAGACCCAGCGCCTGAGCCATGCCCTCTGGTGCAACGACGAGCGGCTGCTGGCCCTGCACCTGCAGGCGCGTTGCAATCGGCTGCTGGCCATCGACATCCACCCGGCCGCCCGGCTGGGGCGCGGCATCATGCTCGACCACGGCACCGGTATCGTCATCGGCGAAACCGCGGTGGTGGAAGACGACGTCTCCATCCTGCAGCAGGTGACCCTGGGCGGCACCGGCAAGGAGCAGGGCGATCGGCATCCCAAGGTGCGGCGCGGGGTGATGATCGGTGCCGGGGTCAAGATCCTCGGCAATCTGGAGATCGGCGAAGGCGCCAAGATCGGCGCCAACAGCGTGGTCCTGCACCCGGTGGCGCCCCATACCACGGTGGTGGGCATTCCCGCCCGTCCGGTGGGGCGTCCGCGCGACGCTCATCCGGCCGAGAGCATGGATCAGTCCTTCGACGGCTGAGCGAGAAAGACCTCGGCCTTGGGATAGCGCTCGCTGTTCAGCGCACTCGCCTGCAGGCCCTCGGCCTGCGCCAGGCTGCGCACCAGCTCGCGATTGAAGGCGCTGTTGCCCGGATCCGCCAGGTACTCGGGCAGCGCCAGCCAGCGGGCGTCCTCGATCTCCTCCGGATCCTGGATGGCGATCTCGGCACTCAGCGGATCGAGGCGGCAGACCACATAGAGATTGGACTTGCCGAAGCGGTAGGGATGGGTGGTCACCAGGCCGACCACGCTGCGAAAGGCGCTGCGGATGCCGGTTTCCTCCCAGACTTCGCGGACCACCGCCGGCGCCAGGTCTTCGCCCAGTTCGACATGGCCGCCCGGCAGCTTGTAACCCTGGCTGCCGCGCTCGCGGATCGCCAGCAATTCGCCGCGGTCGTTGAGTACCAGGCCGCCCACGCCCAGGCTGTGGGTCGGCACGAAGGGCGCGAAGGCCGTGGGGGTGCCGCGCCAGACCAGGGTCAGCTCCTGCTCCAGGCAGTTGTGAAAGACGAAGCCGGCGGCGGTGGCGACCCCCACCAGATCGCCGAGGGCCAGGGGCAGGGTCAGCCAGATCAGGTTGCGTCCCTCGCGCCGAGCGCTGGTGAGCAACTCCGCTAGCGCCGGGGCAAAGGCCTCGCGGTCGGTGGGCAGCGAGGCGGCATCGATGATCAGGCCGTTGAAGGCGTCTTGGCGGTACTGCACGGGGTTTACTCCGCAGGGCGTGACGGGATGGGCGTGGAGGGTACGATACCGGCTTCGCTGGGCAGCAGCAGACTGGCGCGCGGATTGGCGATCTCGATGCCGCGCTCGCGGAAGCGTTCGAGGATGCGGCGATTGAGTTCGCGCTGCACGCCCCAGCGGCCCTTGTCGAGGCATCTCATCTGGCCGGCGATGGTCACCATGGAGCCGTCGACGGCGTCCACGCCCCAGATCTCCAGATCGGCGAGGATCAGGTCCTTGAAGGCATCGTCGGCGCGCATGCCGGCGCCGATGTCCTTGAGTTCGGCGATGACGCGCTCGATGTCTTCCTCGTAGCCCACGCTGATGCGCAGGGCCGCGTTGCCCAGACCGCGGTTGATGTTGTTGACCGCGGACACCGAGCTGAAAGGCACGATGTGCAGGGAGCCGTCGCCGGCGCGCAGGCGCACGGTGCGGATCGACAGGTATTCCACGGTGCCCGAGACCCCGGCCACGGTGACCCAGTCGCCCACCTGCATGGCGTTTTCCAGCAGCAGGAAGATGCCGGTGATGAAATCCTGCACCAGCTTTTGCGAGCCGAAGCCCAGCGCCACCCCGATGATGCTGGCGCTGGCCAGCAGCGGCGTGGTGTTGATGCCCAGCTCGCTCAGGGCGGTGAGGCCGACGATCAGCGCGACCAGGATGAGCAGGCCGGTGCGCAGCATGGGCAGCAGGGTGCGCAGCCGGGCGGCGCGCACCGTATCGCCGCGTTCGCTC
Source organism: Pseudomonas oryzihabitans NBRC 102199 (assembly GCF_000730625.1). Lineage (GTDB taxonomy): Bacteria > Pseudomonadota > Gammaproteobacteria > Pseudomonadales > Pseudomonadaceae > Chryseomonas > Chryseomonas oryzihabitans. The sequence continues at coordinate 122,527 of NZ_BBIT01000002.1, forward strand.
CAGCTGCTCAGTCGCCGGTTCACCGCGGCGTTGGCGCCTTCCCAGATCGCCACGGCGATGATGGCGGCGATGAGGATGGTGAGGAAGGCGGACAGCAGGTTGCGACCGATGCTGCCCTCGCCGAACCAGTCCAGCACGTCCCAGCCCCAGGACTGGAACAGCGCCAGGGCGGTGATCAGGGTGACGATCACCCCCACCAGCCAGCGCGCCAGCGGGTAGTAGCGCTGCAGGTGCAGATCGCTGCCGCTGGCGCCTTCGCTCGCCGCCGGCTGGAACAGCCGACCCAGCAGGCCGAGCAGGAACACCGCCGCCAGGCGCCCGAGGATGACGATGCCGGCGGACAGCGCGACGAAGTTCATCAGCCGCGGCAGGCCGTTCTCGATGTCCAGCGCCCACATGGTCCAGCCGCCCATGACGAACACCGCGGCGAACACCGCCCAGACCTGGCCCAGCCAGGCGCGCAGCACGGCCAGGGCACCACTGCCATCCTGACGCCCGGCGATGCGCGCGGCCACCGGCCGGCGCACGTGGAAGATCAGCCCCACCACCAGCAGGTGGGCCAGCAGCGAGACCAGCTTGACGATGGCTTCGCGGCCTTCTTCGTTGGCGCCGAGGATGTCCGCGGCCTGAGCCAGCGCCAGCCCGAAGGTGATCAGGGCGACGAAGGCGTGCAGCCAGCGCAGCAGGGTGCAGGCGAGGGGCGCCTTGACCTTGAGCAGGCGGATGCCGTGGGCGGCGGGATCGATCAGCAGGCGAATGACGATCAGCGCCAGGCGGGTGGTGAGGTAGGCGCCGAGGAAGCCGCCGACCAGCTCGCGCAGGTTGGCATCCGAGCCCACCAGGTAGTGGATGAGCAGCGCCGCCATGGCCCAGAAGGCCAGCAGCGGCAGCACTTCCAGCACCAGCAGCCCGAGGGCGAAGGGCAGATGCCGCAGGGTGGTCCAGTGCTCTTCGCCGCTGCGTCGGGCGGGGCTGGCGGGCGCGGGATCGGCCGGGATGGAGCTGGGCGCGGGCTCATCCGGCACCGGTGCGGCGCTATCGGACGGGGCGATGGGCACCTCTTCGAGCTGATCCACGCCGTCGCGCTGGGTCATGACCAGGGCCACCGCGGGTTCGGCCGGGCGGGTGGCGGCCTCTTCGGAGGCCGGTGCCGCGGCCGCAGGCGGTGACGGCTGGGCCGCCTGCTGCTGGGCCTGGCGGCGGGCGCGGCTGTCGGCGTGATCGGCCTGGCGCTGCAGCCGTTGCCGAGGGCGCTGGAGTGCGCGGCGGATCAGCCACTCGACGAGCAGGCCGGCGGCAAAGAGGGTGGCCAGGGTCAGCAGGGCCTGCAACAGGGCCCGGCGACCCGCTTCGGAGGTGAAGCTGGCGCGCGACCAGTCCGGCAGGCTGCGTACCGCCCGCTGTACCTGATTCAGTTCGCTGCCCAGGTTGTCGGCCCAGCGCCCGACGCGACTGAGCGTCTGGGCGATCAGGCCATTGGCTTCCAGGGGCACCAGCGTCTTTTCTTCGCCTGTAGCCGGGGTGGCGGCCGTGGCCGGCGCAGCTGCGGTTGTTGTGCTCGCCGGCGCCGGGTTGGTCGCGGTCGTGCTGGCCGGCTGGCTGGCAATGGCTTGCAGGGTCAGGATCAGCTCCTGGCGCCGCTGCGGATCCTGCAGCAGGGCCGCGACCTGGCGCGCCTGCTGGGGGTCGAGGCCGGTCGCGGCCTGGGCGGGGGTTTCGGCGGCGCGCAGCGGCAGCGCCAGGCACAGCAGTAGCAGGGCAAACAGGAAATTGGGCATGGGGCGAGCGCAGTCCTGGTGAAGGATCAGGCAGTTAGGACCCACGATCGGCGCCTATGCTCCCTTCAGCCGGCCACGCCCTGCCGCTGCAGGCGCCGCCAGTCGCCGGGGGTCTGGTCGGTCCAGCGCTTGAAGGCGCGCTGGAAGGCGGCGGGGGAGGCGAAACCGAGCAGGTAGGCGATCTCGCCGAAACTGGCCTCGGTGTCGCGGATATAGGCCAGGGCCAGGTCGCGGCGGGTCAGGTTGAGCAGGGCGCGGTACTGGGTGCCTTCCTCGGCCAGCTTGCGCCTGAGCGTCCAGGAGGGCAGGCGCAGCCGGCTGGCGATCTGTTCCAGGGTCGGCTCGCCATGCCGCAACAGCGGCCCCATGACCTCGACCACCCGCTCGGTGAGTCCGCGGGTGCGGGTCAGCCGGCCGTGCTCGGCGTCGCTCAGCGCCAGCAACTGGCGCCAGGTGGCGGGGCAGTGTTCGGGACCGGGCCGGCTCAGGGTCACGGCGTCGAGCAACAGGGCATTCTCGGCGGCGCCGAATTCCACCGGGCAACCAAAGGCGGTCGCGTAGGACGCGAGGTCAGCCGGGGCAGGGTATTCGATGAGCACGCGGCGCGGTTGCAGCGCCTGGCCGGCCACCGTGCCCAGCAACGCCAGCCAGGCGCTCAGCACCGCGTCCACCACGAAGCGGTTGTAGGCGTTATAGGGGCTGATGCTATAGAAGTGCAGCCAGGCGTCGCGACCCTGGGCGGCATAGCGCGACCGGCCCCGGTAGTTGCGGCCATAGAGCGGCTCCAGCCTGAGCAACGTCTCGGCGGCGTGGCGCACGTCCGGCGCCTGGCCCACGGTGACGCCGGCGAGGCCGAGAAAGGCTGGTCGCATCGCCCGGCCCATGGCCAGGCCCAGCGCCGGATCGCCGGTCAGCTCCAGGGCGGCATGGCCCAGGCGCATGTAATGGGGAATCGACAGCCGTCCGCCGGGTTCGGCCAGCCGCGCCGCGCTCAGGCCGAAGCGCGCCAGCAGGCCGGCGGCATCGGCGCCCCGCTGGTCGACGGCCGCGGCCAAGGCCAGCACGAAGCCGGTGGAGAGATCGCCCAGGCGCAGCGCCGGCGCGCTCATAGCCGCAGATTGATCAACTTGCTGCCGGCCCGGGCAGGATCGGTGGCGGCTTCGGCGTCCGGGGTGAAGGCCCGGCTGCCGCCGCCGGCCTGCCATTCCCAGAGCCGTCCGCGCAACTGCACCTCCAGCGCGGCGCGAATGCCGGCGGCGCGCAGACGCTGCACATCGAAGGGCGCCGGTGCCGGGGTGGCGCCCGAGGCGAGGGCGGGGATCGCCAGCAGTTCCACCTGGGGATCGTCGAGCACCCTGGCGCGACCGGTGTCGCTGCCCTGGATGACGCCCAGACGGCCCAGCGGCGTCTCCAGCCGCAGCAGGGGTGGACTGAGATCGTCGCCGCGTTCCCGGGCTGTCAGAGGCCGCACCAGCGGCTGGCCGAGCACCTTGCCATCGGGTCCGAAGACCAGGGTGACATTGCGCAGCGGTCCCGTGCCCACCTGCAATTCGCCGTCGACCAGGGTCGGACCGGGCAGCACGATGGAGCCGGCCACCAGGGTGACACCGTACTGGCGGGCGAGTCCGCCGAAGAGTTGCTGATAGGCGCTGGCCATGTCCCAGGCCTTCATGCGCAACAGGCTGTCGGCCAGGCGCCGGTCACCCTCGGCCTGGAACCAGGCGCGGGCCACGCGCAGCGGATTGCCCAGCAGCAGCCACTGGATGGCGTCTTCGCTGCGGGCGGCGGCATAGACCTCGGGTTTCTCGCCCATCAGCGCCAGCGGAGTGCCCAGGTGTTCGGGCAGTACCACGATGGTCTGGGCGCCGATCAGACCCAGGCGCCGCGCATTGGCCAGATAGGCATCGAGCTTGAGGCGCAGTCGCTCGGGATTGCCGTAGTCCAGGGCGATCAGCTCGGGCTCGATCCCCAGCAGGTTGCCGGTGGTGGCGGCCGCCGGCGTGGTGGTCAGGTCCACGGCCAGGCTGCTGCGCAGATCCGACAGGTAATGGAAGGCTGGCCGCTGGGCCACCCAGCCCGCCAGTACGGCGAACAGGGCGATCAGCACCAGGAACACGAGCTTGCGCATCGGCACTCCAGAGCGGTCCGGCCTCCTGGGCCGGGCGGGATAAAGGTGCTCAGGGTAGGAGACCAGACCGCCACTGCCAAGGGGCGGCTGTGCATTTGGGTAAAGAGGTTGTCATTTCCGGTGATTGAGACGGGGGCGCGCTCCTCCTATCGTGGCGCCAGGCTTTCCCAGAAAGGCCAACCACCGGAGACCGCCATGATCGAGCTTGCCCCCCGTAATACCACCCCTCTGGAAAGCTATCCGCATCTGCTCGAACCTCTGCCCGTGGGGTCGATCACGTTGCGCAATCGCGTGGTGATGGGGTCCATGCACACGGGGCTGGAAGAGCGGCCCGGCGGTTTCGCGCGGATGGCGGCCTTTTTCGCCGAGCGGGCGCGGGGCGGGGTGGGGCTGATCGTCACCGGCGGCATCGCGCCGAACGAAGAGGGCGCCGTGGCCAAGGGCGCGGCCAAGCTGACCACCCCCGAGGAAGCCGAGCATCATCGGCCGGTAACGGACGCGGTGCACGCCGCCGGCGGCCGTATCTGCCTGCAGATCCTGCACGCCGGGCGCTATGCCTATAACCCCCAACTGGTGGCGCCCTCGGCGCTGCAGGCACCGATCAATCCCTTCACCCCGCGCGAACTGGACGAGGCCGAGGTGGAGGGGCAGATCGCCGCCTTCATCCGCTGCGCCACCCTGGCGCAACAGGCCGGTTACGACGGCGTCGAGGTGATGGGTTCCGAAGGCTATTTCATCAATCAGTTCATCGCCGCGCGGACCAATCACCGCACGGATCGCTGGGGCGGCGACTTCGCCCAGCGCTGCCGCTTGCCGCTGGCCATCGTCGAAGGCATCCGCGCGGCGAGCGGTCCGGATTTCCTGATCATCTTCCGGCTCTCGCTGCTGGACCTGGTGGAGCAGGGCAGTACCCCCGAGGAATGCCTGCAGCTGGCGCTCTGGCTGGAAGCCGCCGGGGTCAGCCTGATCAACACCGGCATCGGCTGGCACGAGGCGCGCATCCCCACCATCGCCACCCTGGTGCCACGCGGCGCCTTTGCCGCCGTGACCGCCCAGCTCAAGGGCCGGGTGCGGGTGCCGCTGATCGCCACCAACCGCATCAACACCCCCGAGGTGGCCGAGGCCATCCTCGCCGCCGGCCAGGCCGACCTGGTGTCCATGGCCCGCCCGCTGCTGGCCGATCCGGATTTCGTCGCCAAGGCCGCCGCCGGCCGTGCCGACGAGATCAACACCTGCATCGCCTGCAACCAGGCCTGCCTGGACCATACCTTCGCCGGCAAGCTGACCAGCTGCCTGGTCAATCCGCGCGCCTGCCACGAGACCGAGTTGCGGATCCTGCCTGCCGCCGAGGTCCGCACCTTCGCCGTGGTCGGCGCCGGACCGGCGGGCCTGGCCGCCGCCTGCACCTTGGCCGAGCGCGGCCATAAGGTAGTGCTGTTCGAAGCCAGCGAGCGCATCGGTGGCCAGTTCAATGTTGCCCGGCGCATTCCGGGCAAGGAAGAATTCGGCGAAACCCTGAGGTATTTCCAGCGGCGCCTGGAGCGACTGGGGGTGGATGTCCGCCTCAACCATCGTGTCAGCGCCGGCGAGTTGCAGGCCGAGGGCTTCGCCGCGGTGATCCTGGCCACCGGGGTGACGCCGCGGGTGCCGCCCATTCCGGGAGTCGACCATCCCAAGGTGCTGGGTTATCTGGACGTCCTGCTGGAGCGCAAGCCGGTAGGCCGACGGGTCGCCCTGATCGGCGCCGGTGGCATCGGCTTCGACGTGGCAGATTTCCTCACCCATGGCCACCAGGAGGTGGAGCCCATCACCGCCTTCTACCGAGAGTGGGGCATAGACCCCAGCTTCAGCAGCCGTGGCGGCCTGGCCCCGGCCGCGCCGCCGGCGGTGCCGCGCGAGGTCTGGCTACTGCAGCGCAAGCCGGGCAAGCCCGGCAAGGGCCTGGGCAAGACCACCGGCTGGATCCACCGCGCGCGCCTGCAGCAGCGCGGCGTCAAGGCCATTGGCGGGGTGGAATACCTGGGCATCGACGATGCCGGTCTGCACCTGCGCCTGCCCGATGGCGGCGAGCAGGTGCTGGACGTCGACAACGTCGTGCTCTGCGCCGGCCAGGAGTCCCTGCGCGAGCTGGAAGACGAACTGCTCGGCGCCGGCATGGCGGTGCATCGGGTCGGGGGCGCGGATGTCGCCGCCGAACTCGATGCCAAGCGCGCCATCGATCAGGCCACTCGCCTTGCCGCCGAGCTGTAACTCTTCGTTGCAATCGGGGATGATTTCTGTGATCCACTCCGCATAACATCGGTTCCGGACCGACCCTCGTCCCAATGTCTGGCCTCTCTTCCATCCCGCCGACCAGGATTGGCTAAGCTGCCGTCCTGATGCGTCGGGTGGGGGCCCGGCGCGTTGGAGCAGTCGGGCGGCGACGCGGATCAAGCGCGTCGCCGCCCGAGGTCGGCGCGCGGATGCAGGTCCGGTCGCCAATTGGCGAGAGGCCGGCCTCGGTATTCATGTGGGATCGACAGAGCACGCGGCGAGAGATGGCAGAGACGTTGAACGAAGAGGCGGTACTGACCCCGGTGGTGCTGGGGTTCGGCGACCAGGGTGTGAATCGCGCCTTGCTGTTTCCCGATTTCCAGGCGCTCTGGCAGGGCGACCAGACGCTGCTCGACTGCGCCGGACGGCGCCATCGCTTCGTCTATCTGCTGCTGGACGACCACCGCCGGGTCAAGGCCGCGGTGTTTTTCCTGCTGGCCTTCGATGCCCAGGGCAGTCCGCTGCCGGAGTGGGACCTGCCGCTTACGGAGCTGGCCGAGCGCGGCGATGTCGGTCCCGACCTGGGCGCCGGGCCGATTCGCCTGGCCAGTCGCAGCCACTGTCCGATTTCCTGGCACCAGGGCGATCTCTGGGATCCGCGCAGCGAGGCCGAGCATGACGACTGGCAGGCGATCCGCGACTGCCTGGGTCTGGTCGCGCCGCGCGATGGCGAGGTGGAGCTGGCCGGCGAATACCACCCCAGCGCCGCCGACGGCATCGATGTCGAGGCCCGTCTCGAACGGGTGCGCCGCATCCTCGCCCAGGAACACCAGGAGGCACTGGACAAGCTGATTGCCGGCCAGCGCACCCGGCTGCTGACCCTGACCCGCCAGCACCAGGAAGACCTGGCCCGCCTGCAGCGCGACGCCGACGAAGTCCGCGCCGCCAAGGCCGAGCTGGAGGTGCGCTACGCCGCCCTGGCCCAGCACCTGGAGCAACAGCACGACCTGGCCCGGCAGGAGCGCGAAGAACTCAACGAACAGATGCGCACCCTGGAGCGCAACGCCCTCTACAAGATCGAGGCGCTGCGCATCCAGTCCGAAGCCGAAAGCGAAGCCCGGGTGGCCGCCGCGGTGGGCGAGCTGAAGAATCAGCTGACCATCCGCGAGGTGGAACTCAAGTACCGCGACGAGCTGGACGGCCAGTTGCAGGAAGACATCCGCCAGCTGCGCGAGCGCTGCGCTCAGCTGATCGGCGACAGCAACGAAGGCCAGCTGGAGCGCCTGGCGCGCCAGGGCATCCTGTTCGTCACCTTCCAGCCGGGGGCGGGGCATCTGATCCTCAGCCGCCAGGACGTGCCGCGGTTCAGCGCCGATCCCCTGGGTTATGTCGCCGAGCACTGCAAGGTCAGCCGCGAGCAATACCAGCGCTGGCTGGAACATCACCAGCAGCCGGTGTGCCAGGCCGAGGTGGAGGGCGAGCGCTGCGGGCAGCCGGTGGTGCGGGTCGAGCATCCCGCCCAGTTCGATCCGCTGCGCTCGACGCTGTGCGCCGAGCACCGCGGCGATGACAGCGATGGCGACGTCGCCAATCTCTGAATCCCCGGCGGATGACATCTCTCCCACCCGCCGCGCTGCAGGAGGTGCAGCTCGCCGCCCTGGCGCCGCGCGACCTGCGCCTGGCGGTGCTGCGCCTGGATCAGCGCCCGGCCGCGCATAACGGCAACAAGGGCTACAAGCTGCGGCCCTGGCGCGAACGCCTGGCCCGGGGCGAGGGCCGTGGGCTCATCAGTCTCGGCGGTGCCCACTCCAATCATCTGCATGCGCTGGCCGCCCTGGGTCGGGAAGACGGCTTCGCCACTGTCGGCCTGCTGCGCGGCGAGCCCTGTCTGACGCCCACCGTCCAGGATCTGCAGGCCCAGGGCATGACCCTGCACTGGCTCGGCTATGGCGGCTATCGCCGTCGCCATGACGCCGACTTCTGGCAGCCCTGGCAGGCGCGCTATCCCGGGTTGCTGCCCATTCCCGAGGGGGGCTGCGACGAGCAGGCCGCCGCGGCCTGCGCGGCCATCGTCACGGAGTTGCGCCAGGGCCTCGCCGCCCTGGACTGGCCCGATTGCCAGCAAGTCTGGCTGGCCGCCGGCACCGGCACCACCCTGGCCGGGGTGATCCGCGCCGCCGATCCCGCCTGGCAGGTGGTGGGCGGCCTGGCGGTGCCATCCGGGCACGGCGTCGAAGCCAACCTCGACCGGTTGCTCGCCCAGCACATGGCCCCGAACTGGCGCCTGCTGGACGCCAGCCGCGGTGGCTTCGGCCGCCTCGATGCCGAACTGGCCCGGGCCATGGCGGAGTTCGAGGCGCAGACCGGGATTGCCCTGGAGCCGCTCTATACCGGCAAGCTCTGGCTGGCCCTGCGCCAGGCAATCGAGGGCGGCGCGCTGGCCCCGGGCAGTCGCCTGGTGCTGATCCACAGCGGGGGCCTCCAGGGCCGCCGCGCGCTGGAGCCTCAGCTGGCGAAGTGGGTCGGCGGCTGAAGCGGCCAACCCCCAGGCACCAGGAACAGCCGGGCATCCTCGTCGCCGCGTGCATCGCGCCGCACCAGCAATTGCGGCCAGATCGGCTCGCCGTCCGGCAGCGGCAGGCAGGGCGTGTCGGCCACTGCGGGTGCCAGCCAGTGGCCCTTGGGCAGCACCTCCCAGGGACCCTCCGGCAGTTGCCCGCGCGCGCACCACAGCTGGGGTTGTCGGGATGGCAGGGCGTCCGCCGGCCAGGGCAGGGGGCGATCGAGCGGCTGGAACAGATAGCCGCCCAACCACAGCGCCGCCCGCGGCGGGGCGATGTCCAGCGCCGCCAGGCTGGCCCGGGCCAGGGGCGTGGCCGACAGCGGCAACTGGCGCTGGCGCAGATGGGCGAGCTTGCGCGCCAGCTGGTCTTCGCCGCCGGGGCCCAGCCAGCGGGGCGCGTCCGCCGGGCCTTCGCCCAGGTAGAACTTCACCGCCAGTTCCAGGTGATGGACCCCCTCAGCGTCTTCCACCAGCAGGTCCAGTTCACCCAGGGTACGGTCACCGTCGCGCAAGGGCAGGTTGGCCGCCCGCAACCTCAGCCCCGGCGCGCGCTCCAGGGCGAATTGCCAGAGTCTTTCGTACTGGCGCCCCAGGCGGCGATCGCTGCCCTGGGCGAGCCAGGTCGCCAGGGCCGCGGGGGCCGCGTCCTGTTGCCGCAGCCAGTCGGCCAGACGTTCGGGGTGGGTCGCCCAGTCGCTGGCGGCCAGCGGATGACGGGTGTCGGCGGCTGCCAGCAAGGGCGGCGCGACCAGGGTCCAGGCGAGATCGCGCACCTGGGGCTGGCTCAGGCGGCGGGGCAGGGCGTGCAGCTCGGCGAAGGGCGTCATGGTGCCAGCATAGGCCAAGCCGGGCCGCTGCGGATCACCGGCGGCGACCCGTGGTCGGATGAGGGCGGTTTGCCGCTGCCAAGGGCTTTCGCCCATACTTTCCGCACTTTCCAGCCAACGGGGCCGCCGGCGCGTCATGGACTCCTTTCGTAACATCGGCATCATCGGTCGACTCGGCAGCACCCAGGTGCTGGACACCATCCGCCGGCTCAAGACCTTTCTGCTGCAACGCGGGCGCAACGTCATCCTGGAAAACACCATCGCCGAGGTGCTGCCCGGACACGGCCTGCAGACGGTGTCGCGCAAGCTCATGGGCGAGATCTGCGACCTGGTGATCGTGGTCGGTGGCGACGGCAGCCTGCTCGGCGCCGCCCGCGCCCTGGTGCGCCCGCGGGTTCCGGTGCTGGGGATCAACCGCGGCAAGCTGGGTTTTCTCACCGACATCCGCCCCGACGAGCTGGAGACCAAGGTCGCCGAGGTGCTCGACGGCCAGTACCTGATGGAGACGCGCTTCCTGCTGGATGCCTTCGTCGAACGCGGCGGCGAGATGATCGGCCAGGGCGATGCCCTCAACGACGTGGTGCTGCACCCGGGCAAATCCACCCGGATGATCGAATTTGAGTTGTACATCGACGGCCAGTTCGTCTGCAGCCAGCGCGCCGACGGCCTGATCGTCGCCACCCCCACCGGTTCCACCGCCTACTCGCTGTCGGCGGGCGGTCCCATCATGCATCCCAAGCTGGATGCCATTGTGGTGGTGCCCATGTATCCCCACACCCTGTCCAGCCGGCCCATCGTGGTCTCCGGCGACAGCACCCTGTCGATCCTGGTGTCGCCGAACATGACGATCTATCCGCAGGTCTCATGTGATGGCCAGAATCATTTCACCTGCGCACCCGGCGATACCGTGACCATTCAGAAGAAGCCCCACAAGCTCAGGCTGATCCACCCGCTGGATCACAACTACTACGAGATCTGCCGGACCAAGCTCGGCTGGGGCAGTCGCCTGGGAGACGATTGATGCCCCGCGGCTACGATCTGATCGGCGACATCCACGGCTGCGCCCATACCCTGGACCTGCTGCTGGAGCGCCTCGACTATCAACAGGTGGACGGCGTCTGGCAGCATCCCGAACGCCAGGCGATCTTTCTCGGCGATCTGGTCGATCGCGGCCCGCGCATTCGCGGCGCCCTGCGTCGGGTGCGCGCCATGGTCGAGGGTGGCCATGCCCACTGCATCCTTGGCAATCACGAACTCAATGCCCTGGCCTGGCACACCCCGGCGCTCCCCGGCACCGGCCAGACCTGGGTGCGCGAACACACCCCCCGTCATCGCCAGCTGATCCAGGAGACCCTGGCCGCCTTCGCCGATCATCCCGGCGAGTGGCAGGACCACCTGGACTGGCTCTACACCCTGCCGCTGTGCAGGGACTTCGGTCACTTCCGCATCGTGCATGCCTGCTGGGATCAGCGGCTGATCGACGAACTCCTCCACCACTATCCGGACGCCTGCATCGACGAGGACTTCGTCCGCCAGTCCATCGTCGGTGGCAGCCTCGCCAGCCGGGTCGCCTCACGCCTGCTCAACGGCGTCTCGCTGCCCTTGCCCCACGGCCTGCGCCTCACCGGCAGCGACGGCTACGTGCGGGCGCGCTTTCGCACCAAGTTCTGGGAGAGCGATCCCCAAACCTATGGCGACGTGGTCTTCCAGCCGGATGCGCTGCCGGCGGAAATCGCCTGCGAACCCCTGAGCGACGAGGAAAAGGCCGGGCTGCTCTGCTATGGCGAAGAGGAGCCGATGCTGTTCGTCGGTCACTACTGGCGCGATGGCCATCCCGAACCCCTGCGGCCCAACCTGGCCTGCCTGGACTACAGCGCGGTCAAGTACGGCAAGCTGGTGGCCTACCGCCTCGACGACGAACGCCAGATCGATCCGGCCAAGTTCGTCTGGATCGACGTCCAGCGCGAGGAGGGGCGATGAACCAGCCGCAACCCGTGCTGCGCGTGCCCCTGGGCCGTGACCTGCTGGGCTTCACCCGCCTGCTGCGGCGCCTGCAGATCCGCCACCGGGTGGTGGAAGAGGGCGACAGCCAGGTGCTCTGGGTGCTGGATCCGGCGCGGGTCGAAGAGACCCGCAGCCTCTATGAGCGCTATCCCGATGGCGATCCGCGTGGCGAGGTCCAGACCGCCCGCGGACCCCGCGACTTCGGCCTGCTGGCGCAACTCAAGGCCAGTCCGGTCAGCGCCGTCTTTCTTGCCATCACCCTGCTGCTGGGCCTGGCCACCGAACTGGGCGACAACCTGGCGCTGATCCACTACCTGACGCTGCAGGAATTCCGCCTGATCGACGCCGAGCACATCGCCTTCCTCGAACTCGACGCCAGCCTGGCCCGTGGCGAATGGTGGCGGCTGGTCACTCCGATCTTCCTGCACTTCGGTCTGCTGCACCTGGCGATGAACGCCCTCTGGTACTGGGAGCTGGGTCGGCGCATCGAATTCCGCCAGGGCGGCCTGATGCTGCTGCTCCTGACCCTGGTGTTCGCCGCCGGCTCCAACCTGGTGCAGTACGCCTGGACCGGACCGGCCCTGTTCGGCGGCCTGTCCGGGGTGCTCTATGGCCTGCTCGGCCACTGCTGGCTGTTCCAGTGGCTGGCGCCCAATCCGGCCTATCGCATGCCGCGCGGCGTGGTGGCCATGATGCTGATCTGGCTGGTGATCTGCCTGACCGGCGTCTTCGACCTGCTCGGTTTCGGCTCCATCGCCAATGGCGCCCATGTCGGCGGCCTGGTGCTGGGTTGCCTTACCGGCCTGCTGGGCGGTGGCCTGGCACGCCTGCGGCAGCGCTAGCTAGCGCCGCCGCTTGAGCTGGGGCGAGAGGCTCAGGGCATTGCGATAGCGCCAGCGCCGCTGGCTGCGGCGGCGCAACCAGAGCCCGACCAGCAACAGCAGCGCGCCGCCACCCAGGAAGCCCTGGGCGGTCTCGCGGGCCAGGGACAGATAGGGCGCCAACTGCGGCAGCTGCAGCAGCGCGGCACCGCCCGCCAGCAGCGCGGCCAAACCCGTCAGCACCGAGAGGGTGCTGAGGCCGGCGGCGAGGGAGGTTAGAAAGGGCCGCCGCAGGCGCAGCGGCGGCGGATCGAAACGGTCTTGCTCGGGCAACTGCATGCTCATACCCCAGGCGCTGTAAGGCCGCCGAGGTTATACGCCTCGGCGGTCCTTGGCGAGCCTGAGAGGCGCGGGCTAGCGCAGCAGCTGTCGGGCCCCCTGCTTGAGCATGTCCCAGCGATTCGGATCACCACTGGCGATGGCGCCGAGGAAGGCCCGCGCCTGCTCGAAGCTGATGTGCGGCGGCAACGGCGGCACGCTGGGGTCGGTGACGAACTCCAGCACCACCGGGCGATCCGCTTCGAAGGCCTGCTGCCAGGCATCGGCCACCTCGTCCGGACGATGGATGCGCAGGCCCTTGAAGCCGAGCAATTCGCCATAACGGGCATAGGGGAAGTCCAGCACGTCCTGGGCCGGGGCGAACTTGGGATCACCGGCCAGGGCGCGTTGCTCCCAGGTCACCTGGTTGAGATCGCCGTTGTTGAGCACCATGACGATAAAGGTCGGGTTACTGAATCTTTTCCAGTACTGCTGCAGGGTGACCAGTTCGGCATTGCCGTTCATCTGCATGGCGCCGTCGCCCACCAGGGCGATCACCGGACGATCCGGATGGGCGAACTTGGCCGCGATCGCATAGGGAATGCCACAGCCCATGGTCGCCAGCTTGCCCGACAGCGACCCCAGCATCTGCCCGCTCATGCGGATGTCGCGGGCATACCAGTTGGTGTGGGAGCCGCTGTCGCCGCAGAGGATGGCGTCACGCGGCAGTTGCTGGGACAGCTCATGGAACACTCGCTGCGGATTGATCGGGTCGGCGGGCGCCAGGGCGCGCTGCTCGATGGAGTGCCAGGAGTCGACCACGCTCTTCTCGATGCGCGCGCGCCATTTATCGTGGGGCTTGCTCTGCAGCAGCGGCAGCAGGCGCCTCAGGGTCTCGGCGGCATCGCCCAGCAGCGGCTGCTCGATGGGATACCTCATGCTGATGTTGCGCGCATGCAGGTCGATCTGCACCGCCCGCGCCTGGCCTTCCTTGGGCAGGAATTCGGTATAGGGAAAGGTCGAGCCGACGATCAGCAGGGTGTCACATTCCTTCATCAGCAGATCGCTGGCCTCGGTGCCGAGCAGGCCAATGGAACCGGTGACATAGGGCAGTTCGTCGGAGACAACACCCTTGCCCAGCAGCGCCTTGGCCACCCCGGCGCTGAGCTTCTCGGCCACCGCCATCACCTCGCTGCGCGCCTGCAGGGCACCGGCGCCCACCAGCAGGGCCACCTTCTTGCCGGCATTGAGGATGTCGGCGGCGGCCTGCAGGTCGTCTTCCTGGGCATAGGGCCGTGGCGGGATGGCACCGGCCCCGGAAAGGACATTGGCGTGCTGGTGCGGCGGGCTTTCCACCGCCGGCAATTGCTGGATGTCGTTGGGAATGATCACCGTGGCCACCTGGCGCTCGGCGATGGCCACGCGAAAGGCGCGGTCGACGACATGGCGCAGTTGCGCCGGATGCACCACCGTCTCCACGTAGGCGGAAACGTCCTTGAACAGGGTGTGCAGGTCGACTTCCTGCTGGTAGTCGCTGCCGAGCGACGAGGCGGCCTGCTGGCCGACCAGGGCGACCACCGGCACATGGTCCATCTTGGCATCGTACAGGCCGTTGAGCAGGTGGATGGCCCCGGGCCCGGAAGTGGCCAGGCAGACGCCCACCTCGCCGGTGAACTTGGCATGGGCGCAGGCCATGAAGGCGGCCATCTCCTCGTGGCGCACCCGCACATAGTCGAACTGCTCGGCCACCCGCCCCAGGGCACCCATGATGCCGTTGATGCCATCGCCGGGATAACCGAAGACGCGCTCGACGTTCCACTGCCCGAGGCGCTCCCAGAGATGGTCGGCTACGGTCTTGCTCATGACGTTCTCCTAACTGGACCTTTAGGCTTTGTCCGAAAAGTGCCTGCGCTCGGCCATGCTGCGTTAAAAAACCGTTCGGAATGCTCATTTACCACTCGTAAACTCCGCTTCCTCACGGATTTTTGCCTTGCCTGACCTTCGCTCGGCGACTTTTCAAACAAGCCTAGGTTAGGAAGAAGGGGTCCGGCGTTAAGTTCCTGCAGCCGGACCGGGCGCGGGTTAGAATGCGCGGCTGATCATCCGGAGCCTTTCATGAGCGAATCCCGCCTGCGCACCTTGCGCGACCACATCCGCTGGGCCGTCAGCCGCTTCCATGCCGAAGAGCTGTTCTTCGGCCATGGCCACGACAACGCCTGGGACGAGGCCCGCGCCCTGGTGCTGGGCGCCGTGCACCTGCCCTGGGACACCGCCGACCGCTACCTGGACTGCGCCCTGGAAGACGACGAGCGCTACGAACTCGGGGTGCTCTTGCACAGGCGCATCCAGGAGCGCGTGCCCACCGCCTATCTGCTCGGCGAAGCCTGGTTCTGTGGTCTGCCGTTCACCGTCGACGAGCGGGTGCTGGTGCCGCGTTCGCCCATCGGCGAGCTGATCGAAGCGCACTTCGCCCCTTGGCTGCCGGCCACGCCGGCGCGCATCCTCGATCTCTGCACCGGCTCGGGCTGCATCGGCATCGCCTGCGCCTATGCCTTCCCCGAGGCCGAGGTGGCCCTGGGCGATCTGTCCTACGACGCCCTGGAAGTGGCCTGGCAGAACATCGAGCGCCACGGCCTGGAGGAGCGCGTCTATACCGTCCAGGGCGACGGCTTCGCCGGCCTGCCGGGGCAGCGCTTCGACCTGATCGTCAGCAATCCGCCCTACGTGGATGCCGAGGACTTCGCCGACATGCCGGCCGAGTACCAGCACGAACCGGCCCTGGGCCTGGCCTGTGGTGACGACGGCCTGGATCTGGTGCGACGGATGCTGGCCGAAGCGGCCGATCACCTCACCGAGCAGGGCATCCTGGTCGTGGAGGTGGGCAACAGCCAGGTCCACGTCGAGGCGCTCTATCCGGAAGTCGATTTCACCTGGCTCGAATTCGAGCGCGGCGGCCATGGCGTCTTCTTGCTCGCCGCCGCCCAGTGCCGCGAGCACCAGGCGCTGTTCCGCAGCCGTCTGGTCCCCTGATCACCTGCGGTCGCCGGTGGCGGCCGCCTTTCATTACCGAGGTCTACCCCGTGTTTACCGAACTCGCTCTGCACGAGCGCCTGCTCAAGGCCCTCGACACCCTGGGCTTCAAGACGCCCACCCCGGTCCAGGCCGCCGCCGTGGGTCCGGCCCTGGAGGGCCATGATCTGCGCGTCACCGCCCGTACCGGCAGCGGCAAGACCGCGGCCTTCCTGCTGCCGCTGCTGGATCGCCTGCTCAAGGATCCCAAGCCGCGTTCCGGCGCCCGCGCCCTGATCCTGCTGCCGACCCGCGAGCTGGCCCAGCAGACCGCCAAGGAAATCGAACGCTTCGGCCAGTTCACCTTTCTCAAGGCCGGCCTGGTGATCGGCGGCGAGGACTTCCGCGTTCAGGCCGCCGGCCTGCGCAAGAATCCGGAGATCCTGGTGGCCACCCCCGGTCGCCTGCTGGAGCAGCGCAACGCCGGCAACGTGGATCTCAGGGACATCGAGATGCTGGTGCTGGACGAAGCCGACCGCATGCTCGACATGGGCTTCTCCGAGGACGTGCTGCAGATCGCCACCAGTTGCGAGCGCGAAGGCCGCCAGACCCTGCTGTTCTCCGCCACCAGCGGGGGCAACAGCCTGCGTCAGGTGGTCGAGCAGGTCCTGCGCGAGCCGCAGAATCTCATGCTGGACCGCACCGGCGAGCTCAACGAAGCCGTGGTGCAGCAGGTGATCCTGGCCGACGAGCCGCCGCACAAGGAGCGCCTGCTGCAGTGGCTGCTGGCCAACGAGACCTATCGCAAGGCCATCGTCTTCACCAACACCAAGGTGCAGGCCGATCGCCTGACCGGCCGCCTGGTGGCCGAGGGCCTCAAGGTCTTCGTGCTGCACGGCGACAAGGACACCAAGGACCGCAAGCTGGCCGTGGAGCGGCTGCAGAGCGGCGCGGTCAAGGTCCTGATCGCCACCGACGTGGCCGCCCGCGGCCTGGACGTGGACGGCCTGGACCTGGTGATCAACTACGACCTGCCACGCAGTGGCGACGAATACGTCCACCGCATCGGCCGCACCGGGCGCGCCGGCGAGGCCGGTCTGGCGATTTCCTTCGTCACCCATGGCGACTGGAATCTGATGTCCAGCATCGAGCGCTATCTCAAGCTGAGATTCGAGCGTCGTCACCTGCCGGGTCTCAAGGCCAGCTACAGCGGTCCGAAAAAGCTCAAGGCCTCGGGCAAGGCCGCGGGTGTGAAGAAGAAAAAGACCGAGGGCAAGAAGGACGGCAAGGCCAAGAGCAAGGCCAAACCCAAGTCCGAACGCCGTCCCGGCGCCCTGGTGCCAACGTCGGCCGACGGCTTCGCGCCGCCGCGCAAGCGCACCCAGGAGTGATCTTGCGGCGGGCCTGAGGCGCCAACCCGCGGCTAGACCGCGGGGCAGGGCGCCTCAGTGCTTGGCGGCGTTGTCGAACAGCTGGAAGACCGGCGCACGCCGCGTAGGGCGTCGTTGCAGATCCGGTTGCTGGATCAGCAACCAGGCCTGCAATTCCGGTTCGGGCATGGGCTTGCCGATCCAGAAGCCCTGGCCTTCGTCGCAGCCCATGGCCAGCAGGCTGGCCAGGGCCTCGGCGGTCTCGATACCCTCGGCGGTGATGCGAAAGCCCAGTTGATGGGACAGTTCGATCAGCGAGCTGACGATCAGCCGGTCCTTGGTGCGGTGGGTCAGTTCGCGGACGAAGCTGCGGTCGATCTTGATGGTGTCGGCCGGCAACTCACGCAGGTGCGAGAGGTTGTTGTAGCCGGTCCCGAAGTCGTCGATGGCGATGCCGATGCCCAGCTCGCGCAGGGCGGCCAGCTGCCGATGGATCAGCGCCACGTCACCCAGCAGGGCATTCTCGGTGACCTCCAGCTCCAGGCGCCGGGGGTCGACCGGATAGCGCTGCAGCAGGTCGGTGGTGTGCTCGGTGAAGTCCGGATCGTTCAGGTCATGGGCGGAGATGTTGATCGCCACCCCCAGGCCCCGGCCCTCGCGTTGCCAGGCATAAGCCTGGCTGATGGCCTGCTGCATGACCCAGCGACTCAGCGCGGTGATCAGCGCGGTCTTTTCCGCCAGCGGAATGAATTCCGCCGGACTGACCGGGCCCAGGTGCGGATGCTGCCAGCGCAACAGCGCCTCGACGCTGTGGCAGCGACCGGTGGCCAGATCGATGCGCGGCTGATAGACCAGGCTCAACTGGTCCTCGGCGCGCAGTGCCTGGGGCAGGGCGCTGAGCAGGGCGAAGGCGCGGCGGTAGGCGGCGTCATGCTGCGGATCGAAATACCGGCAGCCGCGCATTTCGGCGCGGGCATCGTCGGCTGTGGCGATCAGGGCACGCAGCCAGTCGGTGGGATGGTCGTCGGTCAGGGACATCACCCCCAGACCCAGCCGGGTCTGGATGGGAATGCCATTGTAGTCGAGCACCCCGGTCAATTCCTGCTGCAGGCGCTCGAGCAGCGCCCGCTGCGCGGCCTCGTCGGCGTCGTGCAGCAGAAAGCCGAAGCGGGCCGGTCCGAGGCGATACAGCGGTTGTTCAGCCGGTAGCAGGCGGCGCAGGTGCTGCTTGATGGCCCGTTGCAGGCCATCGAAATGCGCCTGGCCCATGGCCTTGATGAAGTCGTTGAGATAGCTCTGGGCGAACAGATCGGCCGCCACCGCCACCACCGAGGTACCGGCCCGGGCCAGGGCTTCGGCATCCTCGCTGAAGCGCTGACCATTGGGCAGCTGGGTGACCGGATCCCAGAAGGCTTCGGTGCGCAGCAATTCGATGTGCTGGCTGGCCAGGGCCGCCAGTTGCTGCAGCGCCACCAGCCGATCCTGGGGTAGGGCGGCGCGGGGAGCGGCATCGAACAGGCAGAGACTGCCGAGCATCAGCCCTTCGGCGGTGCGCAGCGGCGCGCCCAGGTAATAGCGGATGTTCGGTGCACCCCTCACCACCTGGAGGTCGGCGAAGCGGGCATCGTTGCGGGCGTCTTCCACCTGCAGCGGCAAATTGGTTTCCTGCAGGTGCTGGCAGAACGACTGGGTGCGCGGAACGGTGAAAGGCGCGCAGCCTACGGTGGCTCGACAATGGACCTGCTGGCCGTCAAGAAAGCAGATCATTGCATAGGGCACATCGAACAACCGGGCGCAGAGATCGGTGAGATCCTGGAAGGCACGGTCGGCAGGGCGGTCGATCAGGGCAAGATCGCGCAGCAGTGCAAGACGCTGGCGTTCGTTGGCCGCAGTGAGTGGAGCGGGCTCCATAGCAACGTCTCGGTGCGCTGTAGTAGCAGATTGCTACTTAGAGCGTGATCGGGTCGAGAGTTCCCTCTCTACCCGCCTCACAGTCTACCGGTTGTCATTTATCTGTCGAAAGGATCAGGCCGCGAAGTAGAACACGGCGAACAGCCCCTCGGGGTCGGTCCACACCCGCACCTGTCTGAAACCGGCGTCTTCGGCCAATGCACGAAAGCTCGCCAGGCTGTACTTGTAGGAATTCTCGGTATGCAGCCGCTCGCCTTCGCGGAAGGTGAAGCGGCGGCCTTCGAGACGTACCGTCTGGTCGCGGGTACTGACCAGGTGCATCTCGATACGCGCCTGTTCTTCGTTGAAGAAGGCCAGGTGGCGGAAGCGCTGCGGATCCAGATCGGTGTCCAGCTCGCGGCGGATGCGTTCGAGCAGGTTGAGATTGAAGTCGGCGGTCACTCCCGCGGCATCGTTGTAGGCCGCATCCAGCCGCGCCCTGTCCTTGATCAGGTCCACCCCGATCAGCAGGCCCCCGGTCGCCGGCAGCATCCGGTGCAGATTGCGCAGGAAAACGCCGGCTTCTTCCGGGGTAAAGTTGCCGATGCTCGAACCGGGAAAGAAGGCGATGGGGCGCAGGCCGTCGAGACTGTCGGGCAGGGTCATGGGCCGGCTGAAGTCGGCGCAGGCGGCGCTGACGTCCAGCCAGGGATAGTCGGCCGCCAGACGCTGGGTGCTGCTGAGCAGGAATTCCCGGGAGATGTCGATGCCCAGGTAGCCGGCCGGGTGCATGGCTTCCAGCAGCAGTCTCACCTTGCGACTGGCGCCGCTGCCCAGTTCGACCAGGGCGGCGTCGCGCCCCGCCAGGCGGGCGATCTCACCGGCCGCCGCGGCCAGGATGCCCTCTTCGGTGCGGGTGGGGTAGTACTCGGGCTGCCGGGTGATGGCCTCGAACAGCTCCGAACCGCGCTGATCGTAGAAGTACTTGGGCGACAGCGCCTTGGGGGTCTGGGCGAAGCCCTGGAGCACATCGTCCCGCAGCGAGCTGTCGGCGACGGTCACCGGTTGCTGATCGAAGAAGCGCACGGCTAGGGCCATGGGTCAGACCTCTCTGGCCAGGCGCAGGCCCGAGAACTGCCAGCGCATGGTGGGATAGAAGAAGTTGCGGTAGGTGGCACGCACATGGTCCTGGGGCGTGGCGCAGCAGCCCCCGCGCAGGACCATCTGGCCGGACATGAACTTGCCGTTGTATTCGCCCAGACTGCCCGGCAGTGGCTTGAAGCCGGGGTAGGGGCGGAAGGCACTGCCGGTCCACTCCCAGACGTCGCCGAACAGCTGGCGCATGCCCTGGTCCGCATTGGCGACCGGTTGCAGGTGATCCTGGTCGACGAAGTTGCCCTGGATCGGCTGGCGCGCCGCCACGGTTTCCCATTCCGCCTCGGTGGGCAGCCGGGCACCGGCCCAGCTGGCGTAGGCATCGGCTTCATAGAAGCTCAGGTGGCAGACTGGTGCGGTTGGATCCACCGGGGTCAGGCCGCCCAGGGTGAAGTGGTGCCAGACGCCATCGAGCTTCTGCCAGTACAGCGGCGCCTGCCAGCCAAGGGTGCGGATGGCCGCGGCGCCGTCGGACAGCCAGAGATCGCTGCGGCCGTAGCCGTTGTCTTCGATGAAGGCCAGGTATTCGCCATTGGTGATCAGCCGATCGGCCAGCTGGAAGTCATCGACGAATTGCCGATGCACCGGCGTCTCGCAATCGAAGGCGAAGCCGTCGCCGCCATGGCCGACATGCCGGACGCCGCCCGGATGGGCTTCCCAGCCCAGGGGCGCGACCGCGGCCTTGGGGCCCTTGGCCAGGTCGGCGCGATAGACCGGATGCAGGGGGTTCTGCGCCAGGATGTGCTTGATGTCCATGAGCAGCAATTCCTGGTGCTGCTGCTCGTGGTGCAGACCGAGTTCCAGGCGCCGGGCGATCTCGGCGGCATGTTCGGCCGGCGGCGCGCTGAGCAACTCGGCCATGGCCGTGTCCACCGCCGCGCGAAAGCGATAGACGTCGTCCACGCCCGGCCGCGACAGGTGCCCGCGGGCCGCCCGCGGAAAGGGCTTGCCGTGGGTCTCGTAATAGGAGTTGAACAGGTAGTCGTAGGCCGGATTGGGCGTCTGGTAACCCTTGAGGAAGGGCTTGAGGATAAAGGCCTCGAAGAACCAGGTGACGTGGGCCAGGTGCCATTTCGGCGGACTGACGTCGGCCATGCTCTGGATGACGTAATCCTCGACGGTGAGCGGGGCGCAGAGCGCCTCGCTGGCCCTGCGCACACGCTGGAAGCGCTCGAGCAGGGTGGTGGCGGTGTCACTCGCTGCGGGCAGCTCGCGGGCGAGAGGATTCATGGCGTTCTCCCTGGTCGGCCTTTTGGTTGTCAGGAAACCGACCGGGCGGCATAAGTTTAGTTCGCCCGGTTATGACGGGCGGTCTCGCTTGCCCCTGTCTACCACCAGGTTTCCAGCTGCACGCCGAAGTTGTTGCCGTGACGGGCATCGCCGAAGGCGCCGCTGTCGGACAGCGCCGTACCGGCCACGGCAGCATCCTGGGCACCGCGGTTCCAGCTGGCGTAGGTCCAGTAGAGGCGGATCTCCGGCCGGTCCATCAGCCCCATGCCGCCCAGCGCCAGGGTCGGCGCCACGGTGACCTTGTTCAGCTTGCGGGTGGCGCCGCTGTCGGGATGGATCTGGTCATGGCCGAACTCCACCTGCAATTTGAACAGACGGGTGAAGGCATAGCTGGGCCGCACGCCGAAGGAGTACCAGGTCTGGCCGCCATCGCCGGGGGCGCGGTCGCGCTGATAGAGCGCCAGCAACTGGCCGCCGAAGCGCGGGGTGAGCTGCCAGCGCGGCGATTCGAGCACGCGCAGGCTCTCGTAATCCCTATCGGCGGTCAGGCTGCCGGTCGCGCCCAGGCCGGTGCCTGGCCCGCGACCGTATTGCACGGTGAAGACGTTGACCCCGCCAAAGAATTGCGCCTGTTTGTGCTCGGCGGTGGCCGACCAGCCGCTGTGGGCATTCTGTACCTGACCGGCGCGCTGGATGTAGGACAGCCCCAGTTCGATCTCGCCACCGGGATTGGTCTTGATGCCGCCCAGGTTCAGGTCGTGGCGGTTGGCCTTGTCCGGCTGGTCGATGTTGTCTTCGCGACTGAAGGCGTAGCTCAGCCGCAGGCCGCTGTCGCCCAGGCCGTAGTCCTCCACGCCGAAACCGGTGCCGCTCGGATTCCAGTAGTAGAAGTCGTTGATATGGATGTCGTGACGCTTGTAGTAGCGACGCCCGGCCCAGAGACCACCGCCATTGAGCGCCGGCAGGCTGAGACTGGTCCAGATCTGCGGCAGGCGCACGTTGCCGTTGTCGCCGCTGAAGGTGGGGGTCTGGTCATAGACGTTGTAGAGGCTGGCCATGCCGTGCACCTTGAGTTCGGTGCCATCGACGCCCTTGTACAGGGTCTGGTGCACTTCGAGTTCCCAGTAGGTCTCGCATTCGTTACCCAGACGGTACTTGGCGGGTGCGCTGGGCAGCTGGAAGCAGCTCTGCTTGCCGCCTTCGGCGGAGCCGCCGACACCCACTCGCCCGTAGCCGCTGAATTCCAGCGCCGTGGCGGTCAGCGGCAGGCTGCCGGCAAGGAAGGCAAGACAGCAGGTGGTGCCGGCCTGGCGGAGAACTCTGGTCATCCCGAAAATCCCTGTGTGGTTGGCGGACGCCGATCGGACCTGGGCCCGGCTCGACAAGTTGCGCGAATTTCCCAACCGATCAAGGACTTGGCTTGGTTCGGAGGCACGGATCAAGACTGCCGAAAGCGGCAGCCTAAAGAGAATGGTTGACGACCGTGGCTCCTGCTGGCGACGCTTGGGTTTTGCCTCAGGGAAAGTATTACAAAATGAAACCGACGCTTCTGATGGCCCCGCAATTGCCCCAGGGACTGGTGACCCAGCTCGAAGCCCACTACCGGGTCCTGGGGCCCTTTCCTTCGGCCGATCCCGCGGCGCTGCCCGCGGGAGCTGAGGAGGCCGTGGCGCTGCTGACCATCGGCGGCCTTCCGACCCGCGCCGCGCTGCTGGATGCCCTGCCGGCGCTGCGGCTGGTGGCCTGCTACGGCACCGGCTACGAAGGCGTGGAACTGGACGCCTGCCGCGCGCGCGGTATCGCCGTGACCACGGCGGGTGATGCCAATGCCACCGCCGTCGCCGAATTTGCCTTTGGCCTGATCCTGGCCAGCGCGCGCCGCCTGCTGCAGGGCGATGCCTTCGTCCGCAGCGGCCGCTGGCAGGGCAACGCCGTCGAGCGCATGCCCCAGGTCCCGGGCCTGGCTGGGCGGCGCCTGGGCATCTATGGCCTGGGCGAGATCGGTCGGCGCATCGCCCGGCGTGGCGCGGCCTTCGACATGGAGATCGGCTACTTCAATCGCTCGAGGCGGGAAGGGCTGGACTACACCTACCATGGCAGCCTGCTGGAACTGGCGCGCTGGAGCGACGTGCTGGTGGTGGCGGTCCGCGCCAGCGCCGAGACCGTGGGGGCGGTGGATGCCGAGGTTCTGGTCGCGCTCGGCGCCGAGGGCCATCTGGTCAATATCTCTCGCGGCAGCGTGGTCGACGAGGATGCCCTGGCCGACGCCCTGGAGCAGGGGGTGATCGCCGGCGCCGGGCTGGATGTCTTCGCCCGCGAACCCGAGGTGCCCGAGCGCCTGCGCCAGCAGCCCAACCTGGTGCTCAGTCCCCATGTCGCGGCCAATGCGGCCTCGGCCCAGCAGGCCCAGCAAGAGGTGATGCTGGCGAATATCCAGGCCATGCTGCAGGGGGGCGAATTGCGCAATCGCATCGCCTGAGCCGCCGGTCGGCTTGGGTTGTGGCACCGGATGGCCCCTCCCATATTGGGCGCATGACCTCGAATTCGCCTGCCGCCGTCCTGGCGGACTTTCACGACGCGCCGCGCAGCTGGTTCACGACGCGCTTTCCCGCCCCGACCGAGGCGCAGCTCAAGGCCTGGCCGGCCATTCGCGCCGGTGAATCGGTGCTGGTGGCCGCGCCCACCGGGTCGGGCAAGACGCTGACCGCCTTCTTCGCCGTACTCGATGGCCTGGTGCAGGAAGCGTTGCAGGAGGGTGGCCTGCCCGAGGCCTGCCTCTGGCTCTATGTGTCGCCGCTCAAGGCCCTGTCCAACGACATCCGCCTCAATCTCGAAGAACCCCTGGCCGGCATCGGCGCGGCGCTGGAGGCGCGGGGGTTGCCGCCGCTGGCCTTGCGCACGGCGGTACGCACCGGCGATACCCCGCAAAAGGAGCGGGCCGCCATGCGCCGGCGACCGCCGCACCTGCTGGTCACCACCCCCGAATCCCTCTATGTGCTGCTGGGTTCGGATTCCGGGCGGCGAATGCTGGCCAGCGTGCGCGGCGTTATCGTCGACGAGATCCATGCCATCGCCGATGGCAAGCGCGGCAGCCACCTGACCCTGAGTCTGGCGCGTCTGGAGGCCCTCACGGGCCGTCCGCTGCAGCGCATCGGCCTGTCCGCCACCCAGAAGCCGCTGGCCGCCGTGGCCGCCTTTCTGGTCGGCCGCGATGCCAAGGGGCAGCCCAGGCCCTGCACCGTAATCGACATCGGCCACCAGCGCGCCCGCGACCTGGCGCTGGAGGTGCCGCCCATTCCCCTGGAGGCGCTGCTGTCCACCCAGGCCTGGGAGCTGATTTACGACCGCCTGGCCGAACTGGCCGAGGCGCACCGCACCACCCTGGTGTTCGTCAACACCCGCCGGCTGGCCGAGCGCATGGCGCGCCAGCTCTCGGATCGCCTCGGCAATGCTCAGGTCGCCGCCCACCACGGCAGCCTGGCCAAGGAGCAGCGACTGGACGCCGAGCAGCGCCTCAAGCGTGGCGAGTTGCGGTTGCTGCTGGCGACCGCGTCCCTGGAGCTGGGCATCGACATCGGCGAGGTCGACCTGGTCTGCCAGATCGGCTCGCCGGGCTCCATCGCCGCCTTCCTGCAACGGGTCGGTCGCGCCAATCACCAGGTCGGCGGGCTACCCAAGGGACGGCTGTTTCCCACTTCGCGCGACGACCTGGTGGAGTGCGTGGCGCTGCTCGACTGCGTGCGCCGCGGTGAGCTGGATACCCTGCACATCCCCGTGGCGCCGCTCGACGTCCTGGCCCAGCAACTGGTGGCCGAGGTCGCCTGCCAGGAGTGGTCGGAAGCGGGGCTGCTGGTCGTGCTGCGCCAGGCCGAACCCTATGCCGCGCTGAGCGAGGCCGACTACCGGGCCGTGGTGGAGATGCTCAGTCAGGGCTATACGGATCGCCGCGGTCCGCGCGCCGCCTATGTCCATCGGGACGCGGTCAACGGACTCCTGCGCGGCCGCCGCGGCGGCAAGGCGACCGCCGTGATGAGCGGCGGCACCATCCCGGAAAGCGGCGATTTCAGCGTGCTGCTGGAACCCCAGGGCCATACCGTCGGCAGCGTCAACGAGGATTTCGCCTTTGAAAGCCTGGTGGGCGACGTCTTCCAGCTGGGCAACACCGCCTACCGCATCGTCAAGATCGAAGGCAGCAAGGTGCGGGTTGAAGATGCCAAGGGGCAACCGCCCAACATTCCCTTCTGGCACGGCGAGGCGCCGGGGCGCAGCGATGAGCTGTCGGCGGGTCTGGCGCGCCTGCGCGCGGAACTCGAACCCCTGCTGCCCGGCGCCGACGAGCCGCCCGAATCGGCCGTCGCCCGCATTGGCGCGGCCTATGCGCTGGCCGAGGCCGCAGCGCGCCAGCTGGTGGACTATCTCGGTCGGGCGCGCCAGGCGCTGGGTGCCTTGCCGACCCAGCAGACCCTGGTGATGGAAAGATTCTTCGATCAGGCCGGCGGCATGCAGCTGATCATCCATGCGCCCTTTGGCAGCCGCATCAACCGTGCCTGGGGCCTGGCCCTGCGCAAGAGATTCTGCCGCACTTTCAATGTCGAGCTGCAGGCGGCGGCGACCGAGAACGCCCTGATCCTCTCGCTGGCGACCAGCCACAGCTTCGTGCTCGATGAGGTCTGGCGCTATCTGCATCCGGCCACCGCCGAGACCGTGTTGATCCAGGCGCTGCTCGACGCCCCGCTGTTCGCGGTGCGCTGGCGCTGGAACGCCACCACGGCCCTGGCGCTGCCGCGCTTCAGCGCCGGGCGCAAGGTGGCCACCCAGGTGCAGCGCATGCGCAGCGAAGACCTCCTGGCCACGGTCTTTCCCGATCAGGTGGCCTGTCTGGAAAATCTCGCCGGCGAGCGCCAGGTGCCGGAGCACCCACTGGTCCGCCAGACCCTCGATGATTGCCTGCACGAATCCCTCGACAGCCGCGGTTGGCTGGCCCTGCTGGGACGCATCACGGCGGGCCAACTGACCCTGCTGACCCGCGACCTGCCCGGACCTTCGCCGCTGGCCGCCGAGGTGCTCACGGCCAAGCCCTATGCCTATCTGGACGACGCGCCCGTCGAGGAGCGGCGGACCCTGGCGGTGCAGAATCGCCGCTTCGGCGGTGCCGATCCCGACGAACTGGGCGCCCTGGATCCGGCGGCCATCGCCCTGGTGCGGGAGGAAGCCTGGCCGCGGCTGGAAAGCGCCGACGACCTGCACGAAGCCCTGCTGGGCATCGGCTTTCTCACCGAAGCTGAAGTCGCACCGCAGCAGACCCAGGCGCGCCAGCTGGTCAAGGCCGGGCGGGCAGGGCGGCTGCGGCTGCCGGCGGCGACCCTGTGGATCGCGGCCGAGCGACTGCCATTGTTCCAGGCGCTGTTTCCCGGCGTCGCCACCGAGCCGGCGCTCGAGGCGCCGCCGGGTTTCGCAGCGCCCGCGGATGCCGAGGCGGCCTTGGTGGAGCTGCTGCGCGCGCGCCTCACCGCCCTGGGTCCGGTAGACCAGGATGGACTGGCCGCCAGTCTAGGGTTGCCGTCGGCCCAGCTCACACCGGCGCTGCTGGCCCTGCAGGGTGAAGGCTATGTCCTGCAGGGACGCTTCACCGCAGCGGACAGCGCCGGGGAATGGTGCGAGCGCCACCTGCTGGCGCGGATCCATCGCTATACCCTGGGGCGGTTGCGCAAGGCCATCGAGCCAGTGGCCCTGGCCGACTACCTGAGATTCCTACTGGAGCACCAGCATTTGACCGGTCCGGCGATCCTGAGAGGCAATGAGGGCCTGGAGCAGGTGATCGGCCTGCTGGAAGGCTTCGAGGTCGCCGCCGCCGGCTGGGAAGGCGAGATCCTGCCCAGTCGCCTGCCGAGCTATCAGTTCACCTACCTCGATGACCTCTGCCGCGCCGGTCGTGTGGTCTGGTTGCGCCTGCCCCAGGCGGGGCGCGGAGGCGGCGGACCGGTCAAG
Organism: Pseudomonas oryzihabitans NBRC 102199; assembly: GCF_000730625.1. Lineage (GTDB taxonomy): Bacteria > Pseudomonadota > Gammaproteobacteria > Pseudomonadales > Pseudomonadaceae > Chryseomonas > Chryseomonas oryzihabitans. Next base: position 149,861 of record NZ_BBIT01000002.1, read on the forward strand.
GGTTCGCCCATCGTCCTGCTGCCGCGCCGCCACCTGGCCGACTGGAACAGCCTGACCGAGCCCGCCGGCAGCGAAGTGCTGTCACCCAAGGCGCAACGGGTGCTGGAGGTGCTGACGCGCAGAGGTGCCTCCTTTTTCGATGAATTGCTCGGCGAGGCGCGCCTGCTGCGCAGCGAGCTGGAGACGGCCCTGGGCGAGCTGGTAGGGGCCGGTGCGGTAAACGCCGACAGCTTCGCCGGCCTGCGCGCCCTGCTGCAGCCGGCGGCCAAGCGCGGCAGCGGTCGCAGCGGTTCGCGGCGCGGGCGCATGGCGCTCTATGGCGGGATGGAGGATGCCGGTCGCTGGGTCGCCTTGCGGCCCGCCGAGGCGTCGGACGAGGCGCGGCTGCCGGATGCGCTGCTGGAGCGGCTGGTCGGGCTGCTGCTGCGTCGCTATGGCGTGCTCTGCTGGCAGCTGCTGCAGCGCGAAAGCGCCGTCCTGCCGCCCTGGCGCGATCTCCTGCGTGCCTGCCATCGCCTGGAAGCCCGCGGCGAAATCCGCGGCGGGCGCTTCATCGCCGGTCTGTCCGGCGAGCAATTCGCCGATCCGGCGGCCATCGCACCCCTGCGTGAGTGGCGCCAGCGTCCGGCGGAAGATCTCTGGGTGTGCGTCTCGGCGCTGGATCCGCTCAATCTGGTCGGCACCCTGCTGCCCGGGGCCAAGGTGCCTGCCGTGGCCGGCAATCGCCTGCTTTATCGCGACGGAGTGCCGATCGCCACGCGGGTGGGAACCAGGGTCAACTGGCTGGTGGAGCTGGACGCAGGAGAACAGGTGCGGGCGCGGCAGGCGCTGCAGCAACTGGGACGGGAACGGCCTCAGGTCGGCATCGGGCGCAGCCTGCTGCGGCAGTAACGACTAGAAGAAGGGGTGCGAGGCCTTGAGCATCAGGGCGCTGTCGCAGTAGGTGTTGTGGCCCGAATACACCGAGCAGTCGGCGCCTCTCAGGCTGGTGCCGCTGTAGGTCAGGTTGAACAGGGTATTCACCCACTTGCGACTCAGATTCACCGACCAGTCGTTGAAGCTGCGCACCATGCCGCCGCTGTCGAGGGTCGTGGGTACGTCCAGCACATAGTTGGTGTACTTGAGCGAGACACCGGTCTTGATCAGCGGCAGGGTCCCCAGGTCGGCATAGACCGAGGCATTGTGGCGCCCCGGGTCATTGGCGAAGGCGGCGCCCAGGCGCTTGCCATAGACGGTCATCCCGGAATACAGCTCGCGACTGGGATCGACGTTCTGGATCAGGTTGCTGTAGTTGATCACGCCCAGTTCGTAGCCATAACCTGGGGCGAAGCGGTGCTTGTAGCCGGCGTAGGTGTCCATCTCCAGCAGCGGCGCTTCCGCGGACGAGGCGTTGTTAGTCGTCCACTGGCCAAAGTACAGCCCGCTGTCGTGGGTGAGATCGAAGCCACCGCCCATGCCGGCGGAGTTCGGTGCGACCAGTCCCTGGGCCATGCTGCGTGACGGCGCCGTGCCCATCTTCAGATCGAAATCCCCTACCTCGCGCTGCATGCCCCAGCTGGCCGCCAGCGCCGGACTGGCCAGCAGCCCTAAAACGAGGAAGAGAGGTAAGGATCTGGTCATGGGAGCACTCCTGCCGTGCCGGTCACGCAAACTTGAGAAAGGATGTGATGGGGATAACAACAAGCAGGGAGAACATCGAGGTGCGAACACCCTGATGACATCGTTGTTATTGGATGAGAAACCGCGGCTAACCCGTTATCGTCCCTCGATGATAACCAACGAAGAAGGCATTTTTTCGCCATTCGTCAGTTTTCAGATCGAGAATTGAACTCGTCGTTAGGCTCCAGACCTTCGAATTTGATATGGGTTCCGATAACAATCGGCAACCGACTGCTCTGCGAGCGAGCATCCACGAGGCCACTGCCGTCCAGTAAAAGACACACTTTTTGACAAAGCGCAGCCCTGTTGCGACGAACAACCGCACGCCAGTGGATTGAATCGACAGGGAAAGGCTCAATATTGTGGAGGAGGGCAGCACGCGCTGCCCGCCATGGCTGTCCCTGACTGAGCGCTGGCTCGAGGAGTTTTCATGAACGACCGTATACAAGCTCTGATGCTGGACCTGCTCGCCCGACTCGGTCTGGTCAAGGCCATCCCGATTCCCAGTCGCGAGCGCGAGCAACTGGCTGCCCAGCGTCGTCGTCAGCAGCAGCGCCGCTGAACGCGCTGATGCGAATCCGAGCGGCGGGCGCCGCCGGGTTCGCGTAGGGTCCCCGGCCGGGGACCCGGGCTTACTTCAGATTGCCGCTGAGAAACTGGCGCAGGCGTTCGCTCCGCGGACTGACCAGCACTTCGCTCGGCGGACCTTCTTCCTCCACCACCCCCTGGTGCAGGAACAGCACCTGGGAAGACACCTCGCGGGCGAAGGCCATCTCGTGGGTCACCATGAGCATGGTACGACCTTCTTCCGCCAGGGCGCGGATCACCTTGAGCACCTCGCCGACCAGCTCCGGGTCCAGGGCCGAGGTGGGCTCGTCGAACAGCATGATCTCCGGTTCCATCGCCAGCGCACGGGCGATGGCGACCCGTTGCTGCTGACCGCCTGACAGGAAGGCGGGGTACTGTTCGGCAACCCGGGCGGGCAGGCCGACCTTGTCCAGGTACTTGCGTGCGCGGTCTTCGGCTTCCGCCTTGCTCACGCCCAGGGCCTTGCGCGGCGCCAGGGTGATGTTGTCCAGCACGCTCAGGTGACTCCAGAGATTGAAGTGCTGGAAGACCATGGCCAGGCGGGTGCGCAGATTCTGCAGCTGGGCCGCATCGGCCACCCGGACGGCGCCGCGATCATCGGCCATGCGAACGGTCTCGCCGTCCAGGGTCATGGTCACGGCGTTGGGCTGCTCGAGGAAGTTGATGCAGCGCAGAAAGGTGCTCTTGCCCGAGCCACTGGCGCCGATCAGGCTGACCACATCGCCGGTCTTGGCCTTGAGCGACACGCCCTTGAGCACTTCATGGTCGCCGTAACGCTTGTGCAGGCCTTCGACGGTCAGTTTGTACATGGATAGGGATTCCACAGCAGAAAAGGGGTAGGGATCACGGCGAGAGCAGGTAGCCGCTGCGATAGGCCTCGGTGCCCGCCACATGGGCGATCACCATGCCGGCGGTGGCCATGCGGCGATTGGAGCGCGCATAGAGGATGCCGGCGACCGCGCTGCGCACCTCTTCGACGCGATCGCTGATCGGATCTATGACGTGCGCCAGCACCTGGCCGACCGCGATGCGCTCGCCCACCTGGGCCTTGAGCACCAGCACACCGCCCTGGGTGGTCGCCACCGGCTCCACGGCCGCCAGCGGCGTGGCGGGTTGCAGCAGCGGCGGCAGCGGGGCGGCGGTGCCGCTCAGGAAGCCCTGGTGGCGCAGGTAGTTGACGATGGCCTCGGCATCCGCCGCGGCGAGATCATCACGCACGTCCAGCTGGCCACGCAGCTCCAGGGTCACCGACAGGCTGCCCAGGGGCAGGCGCTCGCCAAAGCGCTGGTTGAGATTCCACCAGAGCAGGGTGAAGCATTCATCGAAGGACTGGCCGCCCGAATCGGTGGCGAGCAGGCTGGCTTCGGAACCGAAGTAGCGCGCCAGCGGTTCGACCTGGGGCCAGGCTTCCGGCGTGGTGTAGAGGTGGGCCACGGCGTCGAAATCGCAGTGCAGGTCGAGCACCACCTCGGCGTCGCAGGCGAGGCGCTGCAGGGTCAGGCGCTGACTGTCGAGCTGGGTAGTGGCGGATTCCGCGGCCAGGGCCGTGCGGAAGACCTCGCGCACCAGGGCCTGGTTGGCGGCCACGTCATCGCCGAGGCGCTCGGCGATGACGGCCTCCACCTGGGCGGTCATGTCGCGGAAGCGGCGATTGAAGTTCTGCCCCGTCTCCAGCTCGTAGCGACCGAGGTGGACGTCGGCGACCTGCTGGTCCTGGCCGATGGGGTTGGCTACCGGCACCAGCACCACTTCCGCCAGCAGTTCACCGGCGGCTTCCAGCGCCTTGAGGCGCTGCTTGAGGTGCCAGGCGGTGAGCATGCCGGGCAATTCATCGGCATGCAGCGAGGCCTGGATATAGACCTTGCGACCGCTGTCGGCAGGGCCGAAGTGGAAGCTGTGGATGCAGCGCTCGGTGCCCGGGACCGGGGCGACCAGCGGATGGGTGAGATGGCGCATGACAACTCCGGGGCCGCGCCGGGCGCGGCCGCTTGGGTCAGTGGGTCGGGCCGAGGAAGGCCAGCCAGCGGCGCTCCGCCAGGCGGAACAGGCCGATCAGGATGAAGGACACCGCCAGGTACAGCAACGCGGCCAGGCCGAAGGCCTGGAAGGTCAGGAAGGTGGCGGTGTTGGCATCGCGGGCGATCTTGAGCAGGTCCGGCACCGTGGCGGTGAAGGCCAGGGTGGTGGAGTGCAGCATCATGATGACCTCGTTGCTGTAGAACGGCAGCGAGCGGCGCAGCGCCGAGGGCAGGATCACGTGCACATAGAGGCGCCAGCCGTCCAGCCCATAGGCCTTGGCCGCCTCGACCTCGCCATGGGGCGTGTTGCGGATGGCCCCGGCGAAGATCTCGGTGGTGTAGGCGCAGGTGTTCAGGGCGAAGGCTAGGATGGTGCAATTCAGGCCGTCGCGAAAGAAACTGCCCAGCATCGGCTGGTCGCGCACGAAGCCCAGGCTGTAGATGCCGGTGTAGCAGATCAGCAGCTGCAGATAGAGCGGGGTGCCACGGAAGACGTAGGTATAGAAGCCGATCGGCCAGCGCAGCCAGCGGCGCTCCGAGACCCGGGCCACCGACAGCGGCACCGAGACGATGAAGCCGATCACCACCGAGGCCACCAGCAGCCAGAGGGTCATGGCCAGGCCGGTGATGTGGTAGCCGTCGGTCCACAGCAGCGGTTTCCAGTATTGCTGCAGGAGTTCGATCATCGCTTGGCCTCCCGCACGCCGACGTGATAGCGCCGTTCCAGCGCCCCGAGGATGGCATTGGTCACGGCGGTGATGAGCAGGTAGATGACGCCGGCGACGATCAGGAAGTAGAACAGCTTGAAGGTGCCCTTGCCGGCCTCCTGGGAGGCGCGGACCAGATCGGCCAGGCCGATGATGGAGACCAGCGCGGTGGCCTTGAGCAGCACCTGCCAGTTGTTGCCGATGCCGGGCAGGGCGAATCTCATCATCTGCGGAAAGGTGATCAGGGTGAAGGTCTGCCAGCGGGTCAGGCCGTAGGCCAGGGCCGCTTCGCCCTGGCCGCGCGGCACCGCGAGGATGGCGCCGCGAAAGGTCTCGGTGAAGTAGGCGCCATAGATGAAGCCGAGGGTGGCGATACCGGCGGCCATGGGATCGATGTCGATGTAGTCCCAGCCCATGTAGTCGGTGAGGGCGCCCAGCCAGTTCTGCAGGCTGTAGAAGATCAGCAGCATCAGCACCAGATCGGGCACGCCCCGGATCAGGGTGGTGTAGCTCTGGGCGATGAAGCGCAGGGGTGCGAGGCGCGACAGCTTGGCCGAGGCGCCGAGCAGGCCGAGGATGACCGCCACGATCAGCGCGAAGCCGGCGAGCTTGAGGGTCGTCAGGGTGCCTTCCAGGATCAGCGGGCCGTAGCCATGCAGGCTGAGCGTGCCCAGTCCGATGGACTGCAAGAAGGAGTCGAAGGAATTCTGCTGCATGCGTCTTGGGAGAATCGCCTGGTGAGGCCGCGGGCGCCACGAGCGCCAACGGTCATACGTAAAACGCCCCCGGTGGCACCGGGGGCGTCTGCCGAACCGACCTTACTTGGGATCGTAGAGGTTCAGGTCGCCGAAGTACTTCTTCTGGATCTTGTCGTAGGTGCCGTCGGCGTGGATGGCCGCGATGCCCTTGTTGACGAAGGTCTTGAACTCGTCGTTGCCCTTGCGGATACCGATGGCGGTATCGGCCGGCAGCAGCTCGTCGTGGATGGCGGTGTTGGTGTAGCCCTTGCCCTGGGGCGACTTCATGAAGCCACCTTCGGCCTGCAGCATGTCCTGCATGGCGACGTCGATACGACCGGACACCAGGTCGGCATAGACCTGATCCTGGTTCTGGTAGCTCTGGACGTTGACGCCGTTGGGCGCCAGCTTCTGCTTGGCGAAGGTTTCCTGGATGGTGCCCTGCTGCACGCCGACGGTCTTGCCCTTCAGGCTTTCCGCGGTGGCCTGCAGGTTGGCGCCTTCCTTGGTGACCATGGAGGAGGGACCCGACCACAGCAGGTCGGAGAAGTCGATCTGCTCGGCACGCGCCGGGGTCTTGGTCAGCGAGGACAGGATGCCGTCGAACTTGCGCGCGCGCAGGCCGGGGATCAGGCCGTCGAAGTCACTCACCACCCACTTGCACTTCACTTCCAGCTTCTCGCAGATGGCGTTGCCCAGCTCGATGTCGAAGCCGACGAAGCTGCCATCGGCGGCCTGGGATTCGAAGGGCGGATAGGTGGTATCCACACCGAAGCGGATCTCTTTCCATTCCTTGGCCATCGCCGAACCGGCGGCCAGACACAGGGCGAGCGCAGAGAGAGTCAGCCAGCTTTTTTTCATGTCGGATCCTAGTGCGAATGTGGATGAAATCATGGCGCCAGTACGACGCCCGTGCCCTCGCGGGAGCAATAAGCTTACCAGTCGGCGAAGATCGTCCCAAATCTGTACGCGGTTGCCGCGTTGGTTACATCCTGTAGCAGCCGACCCAGCCAAGCGGCGCGCATTATGCACCGGAAAGGCGCGGCTTTCCTGCCCGTGGCGGACGAACGCACTGCTTTGGGTCTAAAAAGACACGCGTGCGCCAAAGGTGGGCAGAAAGGTAGCAGAAGACCCGATTCGATAAGACATCGTATCTGCTCGGTAGCAATAGCGGCGTGCGGCTGTGTGCAAAGGAAACGGGAGCGAGGCGAGATGACCGGTCGGGAAAAGGCGATGACCTCTGGCGTGCTCTACCAAGTTGGGTTCGACGACAGGCCCGGCCACGGAGACTGCGGCTTTCTGCCGCGACCGCTGGGGACAGGCCGGCACAGCTACCACAAGGCATTGGGCTAGCCGGTGGCGCGAGGCCTGGGCAGGCTACTGGCGCTGATCGCCCTGGCCGCACTCTATGGGGCGCTGCATGATCAGGTCAGCTATGGCCTGGGACCGGATTACTTCACCTGCCTGAAATTTCCCCAATTCGGCCTGCTCGACACGGCGCTGGTGCCTCATTGGCGAGCGGCCAGGGTCGGCCTGCAGGCCGGCGCGGTGGCCGGACTGCCGCTGGGCCTGGCGCTGCTCTGGCTGGCCCGCGGGCGGCCTGCCGGTGACCGCTATCTCTGGCGCGGCAGCGCGGCCGTGCTGCTCGGAGCACTGGGCTGCGCCCTGCTGGGCCTGGGCCTGGGTTGGCTCGCCCTGGAGCTGGGCAGCGTCCTGCAGGTGCCGGCCTGCGTGCAGGATCGTCGTGGTTTCCTGCTGGCGGCCTGGATGCACGATGGCAGCTACCTGGGCGCCTTGCTGGGGTTGCTGGTGTTCGCCTGGCGCAACCGACGTCGCCGTTGAAGGCGGGCGAGTCCCTGTTCGACGCCGGCCTCCAGCGCCAGAAAGAGCAGGGCGACCGCGCCGCCGAGCAGGGTGCTGCCGATCCGTTCGCGGGCGATGCTGGCCTCGGGCGCGCCGGCCAGGGCGACCATCAGTACCGTGGTGCCGGTGATGAACAGCGTCTGCAGCGAGTAGCGCCCGTCCTGCAGCAGATAGGCACCTGCCGCACACAGCAGGCAGGCGCCGGCCAGGACGGCAGGGGTGTCATCGAGCCAGATCACCGCGCCCGCCAGCAGGCAACCGGCCAGGGTGCCGCCCAACCGGCCGAGGCCGCGCCGCCAGGTGTCGCCCAGGCGCGGCTTGAGCACCAGCAGGGCGGTCATGGGCGCCCAGTAGCCGTGACCGTACTCCAGCAGGCCGGTCAGGGTCTGGCAGAGAGCGACCACGGCGGCGGCATAGAAGCCGTAGCGGCCGAGGCGAAACCTGTCCGCGAACAGCACCACGACCTCGTGGAGGTGGGCTTTCAGGGAGCCGGTGCGCAGCCGCCACTGGGAGCGGTAGAGCGCCTTCTGCACCAAGGCGAAGAGCACCAGTTGCAGCAGCCCACCGCCCAGCACCAGACCGCCCCGCAGCAGCGCCTGCTGCAGGTCACCGGGAAAGCCGCCGGCCACCAGCAGGGCCACCGTCCACTGCTGGGTGATCCACCAGGGGCCGTTGCCAACGGCGAACAGCCAGGCACAGCAGGCGGCCCAGAGGGCACCGGCCAGGACCAGCGCCGGCAGCTGATGACCTAGCAGGGAGCCGACCACGGCGGAAAAGGCCATCCCCAGCGCCGCCACCAGCATGGGTGCCAGAGGTTCGGCGGCAAAGCTCTTGTAGGCGCCGAAGCCGACGGTATAGGCGCCGCCCAGGGCCACCACGCAGGGCAGCCAGGCACCCGTCCAGCCGCCGGCGAGCAGGATGATCGCCAACGCCGGCAGGCAGGCCAGCGCCAGGGCCCAGCGCGGTTCCCGAGGGGCCCCTATGTCGCCATCGGCGACCGGCGGCGCGGTCTGACCGGCCATGGGCTAGGCCAGCAGATTCTGCAGGATGTCGAGGGTATCGGCTTCGGCCACCGGCTTGTCGTGGCGCCAGCGCAGCATGCGCGGAAAGCGCACCGCGACACCGCTCTTGTGGCGCTTGGACAGGGCGATGCCCTCGAAGCCCAGTTCGAACACCAGGGTCGGCTCGACGCTGCGCACCGGGCCGAACTTCTCCACCGTGGTGCGCCGGACGATGGCGTCCACCTTGCGCATCTCTTCGTCGGTCAGACCCGAGTAGGCCTTGGCGAAGGGCACCAGGGTGCGTTCGCTACTCTCCGGCGGACCGTCCCAGACGGCGAAGGTGTAGTCGGAATAGAGACTGGCGCGCCGCCCGTGGCCGCGCTGGGCATAGATGAGCACCGCATCCACCGAAAAGGGATCGACCTTCCACTTCCACCAGGTGCCCATGTCCTTGGTGCGACCGACGCCATAGAGCGAATCCTGGGCCTTGAGCATCATGCCTTCGACGCCCAGGGTGCGGGAGGCCTCGCGCTGGCGGGCGAGATCCTGCCAGTCGCGCCCGTGCAGCAGCGGCGAGGGTCTCAGCAACGGGCTGGCGCAACGGGCCACCACCCGCTCCAGCTCGGCGCGGCGCTGGCGTTGCGGCTGGCTGCGCAGGTCGTGGCCCTGCCATTCCAGCAGGTCGTAGGCGAGCAGGATGACCGGCACGTCTTCGAGAATCTTCTTGCCCAGGGTCTTGCGACCGATGCGCTGCTGCAGCAGGGCAAAGGGCTGCACACCGAAGGGGATGGGCGCGGCCGGATCGCGGCCATCCTGCTGCTCGCTCACCTCTTCGCTGCTGAGCAGGGTGTCGGGCGCGGCGTCTTCCTTCCAGACCACGATCTCGCCGTCGATCACGGTGCCATCGGGCAGCGCTTCTGCAAGGGGATGCAATTCGGGAAAACGATCGGTGACCAGGTCTTCGCCCCGCGACCAGATCCACAGCCGACCGTCGCGCTTGACCAGCTGGGCGCGGATGCCATCCCACTTCCATTCCACCTGCCAGTCCTCGGCCGGCCCCAGTTGCGCCTCGAACTGCTCCACCGGCAATTGCAGGGCGTGAGCGAGAAAGAAGGGATAGGGCTGACCGCCGCGCTGGGCGTGCTCGTCCGGACTTTCCGGGGCGACCAGGCGGGCATAGCCCTCGGCGGTGGGACGGTGGGAGAGATCGGTATAGCCCACCAGGCGCTGGGCGACGCGCTTGGGATCCAGGTCCGCCAGGGTGGCCAGGGCACGGGTCACCAGCAGCTTGGAGACACCGACACGGAATTCGCCGGTGATCAGCTTGATGCAGACCATCAGACTCTGCCGATCCAGCTGGCCCCACAGTGGCGGCAAGCGCTCGGCCAGCTCTTCCGGTGGCAGGCCGCGCAGGGGTAGCAGGTACTCCTCCAGCCAGAAGGCCAGGCCCTCGGCATTGGCGGCATCGGCGGTGGGAATCAGCAGGGCCATGGTCTCCGCCAGGTCACCCACCGCCTGGTAGCTCTCTTCGAACAGCCACTCGGGCAGGCCGGAGAGGGCCATGGTCAATTCGCGCAGCTGCCGGGTCGGCACCAGCCGACGGGGACGCCCGCCGGCGAGGAAATACACCGCCCAGGCGGCATCGGCGGCCGGGGCGCTGCCGAAGTAGTCCACCAGGGCCGCGAGCTTGGCATTGCTAGAGGTGGTGGCGTCGAGACGCCCGTAGAGTTCGGCGAAGGCCTTCATGCCTGGGCCTCCGCGGCGACGGGGGTGTCGTCTTCCTCACCGTATTCGGTGGTGAAGCCCTGGGCGTCCAGCCCCTGGTCGCGCAGGTAGCGCACCAGGGTGGCGACCGAGCCATGGGTGACCATCACCCGCTCGGCGCCGGTCTGCTCGATGGCCCACAGCAGGCCCGGCCAGTCGGCGTGGTCGGAGAGCACGAAGCCGCGATCCACGCCGCGCCGGCGGCGGGTGCCGCGCAGCATCATCCAGCCACTGGCGAAGGCGTCGCTGTGTTCGCCGAAGCGGCGGATCCAGGTACTGCCCCCGGCCGAGGGCGGGGCGATGATCAGCGCCTGACGCAACGCGGGATCGCTCTTCTTGAAGTCGCCGGCGTAGTGGGTCTCGGGAATGCGGATGCCGGCCTCGCGATAGACCCGGTTGAGCGGCTCCACCGCGCCATGGGCCAGGATGGGGCCGATCTCCGGATCGAGGCCGTGCAGCAGGCGTTGCGCCTTGCCGAAGGCGTAGCTGTAGAGGACGCTGGCCAGCCCCTGGGCCTGGTTGGCGCGCCACCATTGGTTGACCTCGGCGAAGATCTCGGCCTGGGGTCGCCAGCGATAGATCGGCAGGCCAAAGGTGGATTCGGTGATGAAGGTATGGCAGCGCACCGGCTCGAAGGGGGTGCAGGTGCCATCGGGTTCGACCTTGTAGTCGCCCGAGGCGACCCAGACCTCGCCGCGGTATTCCAGACGCACCTGGGCCGACCCCAGCACATGGCCGGCCGGATGGAAGCTCAGCCTGACCCCGTGGTGGTCGATGACCTCGCCGTACTCCAGGGTCTGGAGGTTGATGTCGGCACCGAGCCGGGCGCGCAGGATGCCGGCACTGGCCGAGGTGGCGAGATAGTGACCGTTGCCTACCCGGGCATGGTCACCGTGGCCATGGGTGATGACCGAACGTTCCACCGGATGCCAGGGATCGATGTAGAAGTCGCCGGGCGGGCAGTAGAGGCCGTCCGGGCGAGCGATGACGAGGTCCATGGGCGCCGCTCTGCTGGGGGATTACCCATAGGAACGGCGGCTGGGCTCCGGAGTTCGCCGCTCAGGCCTGGGCGGCGAAGCTCAGGGCCTGTTGCAGGGCGGCCTGGCCGACCACCTCGCCGATCACCAGGATCGCCGGGCTGCGCAGCTGGAAGAGGGCGGCGTCCACCTGCAGATCCTGCAGGGTCGAGCGGCACTCGCGCTGGCTGGGCAGGGAGGCGTTCTCGATCATGGCCACCGGGGTGGTCAGGGCCAGACCGCCGTCCAGCAGGCCCTGCTGGATCTCGGCCAGGCGCGCCACGCCCATGTAGACCACCAGGGTGGTGCCGGAGGCGGCCAGGGCCGGCCAGTTGGGCGCGCTGTCGTCCTGGGTGTGGGCAGTGACCAGGGTCACGCCCCGGGCCACGCCTCTCAGGGTCAGGGAGATGCCGCAGGCGGTGGCGCCAGCCAGGCCGGCGGTGATGCCGTTGACGATCTCGCTGCTGACGCCACGGGCGGCCAGCCATTCGGCTTCCTCGCCGGCGCGACCGAAGATGCAGGGATCGCCGCCCTTGAGCCGGGCCACGCAACGGCCCTGGCGGGCATAGCGCAGCATCAGTCGATGGATGAAGGCCTGGGGCGTGGAGCGGCAACCGCCGCGCTTGCCGACGCGGATCACCCGGGCGTTCGGACAGTGTTCGAGCACCGCCGGATTGACCAGGTCATCGATCATCACCACCTCGGCCTCACCCAGGGCGCGCACGGCCTTGAGGGTCAGCAATTCGGGATCGCCGGGGCCGGCACCGATCAACCAGACTTTCCCGCTCATGTAGTGACCTCTCGTATCCAGGGTGGCGACTGTAACGCAAAAAAAAGGCGTCCCGCTGCAAGCAGCTGGGACGCCTTTGTCCGGAGGGTCTTTCCTCGCCGTTGAAGAAAGACCTAAGTTGTCTGAGGATTTGCAGGCTTCGTGCCAGTTGCCCCAGCGAGACAAATCCCGGGTTTGTGCGCGCGGGAGACCGCAAAATCGCCCCGTTTCGAGGCGTGCTGCCTCGAAACGGGGCGAATCATCAGGCTACGGCACCGGGGTGGCTGTGCTTCTCGTAGAGGAAGCTCAGCACCGCGTGGCGATAGCCGTTGTAGCGGGGATCGTCGACCAGGGTGATGCGATCGCGCGGCCGCGGCAGGTCGATGGTTAGGATCTCGCCAATGGTGGCCGCCGGGCCGTTGGTCATCATGACGATACGATCCGAGAGCAGCACCGCCTCGTCCACGTCGTGGGTGATCATCATCACGGTGTTGCGCAGTTCGCTCTGGATGCGCATCACCTCATCCTGCAGATGCGCCCGGGTGAGGGCGTCCAGGGCGCCGAAGGGCTCGTCCAGCAGCAGCACCTTGGGCTCCATGGCCAGGGCCCGGGCGATGCCGACCCGCTGCTTCATGCCACCGGAAATCTCGCTGGGTCTTTTGTGCAGGGCATGGCTCATGTTGACCATTTCCAGGTTGTGCAGCGTCCAGGCATGGCGCTCGGCCTTGCTCTTGGCGCCCCGGAACACCTTGTCCACCGCCAGGGCGACGTTCTCGTAGACCGTCAGCCAGGGCAGCAGCGAGTGGTTCTGGAACACCAGGCTGCGCTCCGGACCAGGACCGCGGACCTCGCGGTTCTCCAGCAGGATGGAGCCGGAGGTGGGTTCGATCAGGCCGGCGACGATGTTGAGCACCGTCGACTTGCCGCAGCCGGAGTGGCCGATGATGGAGATGTACTCGCCGCGTTCGATCTTGAGATTGACGTCGCGCAGCACCGTGGAGGTCAGGCCGTTGCGGGTGAAGCTCTTGTCGACGTGCTCGATGCTCAGGTAGGGCTGGGCCATGGTGGGAGTCCTCTAGTTCGCGGTGCCGCGGGTGACCAGCCGGCCGATGAGGGCCACCAGCCGGTCGAGCAGGAAGCCGATGACGCCGACGTAGACCAGCGCCAGGATGATGTCGCTGATGCGCGAGGCGTTCCAGGCATCCCAGATGAAGAAGCCGATGCCCACGCCACCGATCAGCATCTCGGCGGCGATGATGGCCAGCCACGACAGGCCCACGCCGATGCGCAGGCCGGAGAAGATGTAGGGCGCGGCGGCCGGCAGCATGATCTTCTGGAAGTATTCCCAGCCATTCAGGCGCAGGACGCGCGCCACGTTGCGGTAGTCCTCGGGGATGTTGCGGATGCCCACCGAGGTATTGATGATGATCGGCCAGATGGCGGTGATGAAGATGACGAACAGCGCCGAGGGGTGGCTGTCCTTGAAGCCGGCCAGGGACAGTGGCAGCCAGGCCAGTGGCGGCACGGTGCGCAGGACCTGGAACAGCGGATCGAGGCCGCGCATGGCCCAGGCCGACTGGCCCACCAGCACGCCCAGGGCGATACCCACCACGGCGGCCATCAGGTAGCCGTAGGCGACGCGTTCGAGGCTGGCCAGCAGTTGCCAGGCCATGCCCACGTCATTGCCGCCGTTGTCGTAGAAGGGCTGGGTGATCAGCTCCCAGGTGTCGTTGACCACCTGGCTCGGCGGCGGCAGGGCCGCGCCGGGGCGACTGCACAGCAGTTGCCAGACGATCAGCAGCAGGGCGCCCACCACCAGCGGTGGCAGGCCATTGCGCAGCACCTGCTGGCCGAAGCGACGCAGACGGGTTTGCGGACGAAAGGTCGCGAGGGCCTTGGGCGGCCGGGTGTGGGCGTTCATCGGCGGCACTCCTTGAGGGATGGTGGACGTCAGGCCTTGAGCGTCAGGCTGGCGAGATAGGCCTTGGGGTCGGCGGGGTCGAACACCTTGCCGTCGAAGAAGCTTTCCTTGCCGCGCGAGTTGCCGGCGGGGATGTCGCCGGCCGGGACGCCGATGGCCGCCGCCGCTTCGCGCCAGAGATCGGCGCGGTTGACCTTGGCGATCAGGCCCTGGGCATCCAGGTCGCCGGGTAGATAGCCCCAGCGCTGGTTCTCGGTAATGAACCAGAGGTCGTGGCTCTGGTAGGGGAAGGAGGCATGCTCGTTCCAGAACTTCATCAGGTGCGGACTGTTCTGCACCACCCGGCCGGTACCGTAGTCGAAGGTGCCCTGCAGGCGGCCGACCACGTCCTCGGCGGGCGCGCCGATCCAGCGCCGCTTGGCGCAGATCTCGGCGACCTTCGGCTTGTTCGCCGCCACGTCGCAGTATTGCTGGGCCTCCAGTACCGCCTTGAGCAGCGCCACGGTGGCCTTGGGATTGGCCTGGACATAGTCGCCGCGCAGGGCCAGGGCCTTCTCGGGGTGATTGGCCCAGAGCTCGCCGGTGGTCAGGGCGCTGTAGCCGATGTTCTGCTTGATCAGCTGGGCGTTCCAGGGCTCGCCGACGCAGAAGGTGTCCATGTTGCCGACCTTCATGTTGGCGACCATCTGCGCCGGGGGCACCACCAGGGTGGTGATGTCCTTGTTCGGGTCGATACCGTTGGCTGCCAGCCAGTAGCGAATCCACAGATCATGGGTGCCGCCCGGGAAGGTCATGGCGGCCGAGGTCTTCTTGCCAGCGGCCTGGCGCGCGGCCAGGGCGGTCTTGAAGCCGCTGGCGTCGAGGCCGACCTTCTGCTCCTTGTAGTCGTTTGACAGGGAGATGCCTTGGCCGTCGACGTTCAGCCGCGCCAGCAGCGCCATGGGCAGCGGCTGGCCGTTGGGGGTGATCTTGCCGGAGGCCAGGTGATAGACCATGGGGGTGAGGATGTGGGCGCCGTCGATGCCATTGGCCGCCGAGCCCAGCACCAGGTTGTCGCGGGTGGTACCCCAAGAGGATTGCTTGAGCACCTCCACCTCGGTCATGCCGTACTTGGCGAACAGCCCGAGCTCGTCGGCGACGAACAGCGGCGCCGCATCGGTGAGGGCGATGAAGCCCAGTTTGGCCTTGGTCGTCTCCACGGCATCGCTGCCGGAGGCCCAGGCGGCGGACCTCAGCCCGGGTGGCAGCAGCGTGAGCGCGGCGCCAGCGCCCAGTACGCCGAGCGACTGCTTGAGGAAACTGCGGCGGGGGAGTCCGCGACCGGCCTGGTCATCGTTACGCGAGCTGTCGTCCATCGTCCTTCCTTATTTCGCGGGCACAAAAAAAGGCATCCACTCTCGGCAGGCTTGGGCTGCGAGCGTGGACACCTTCGTCCGGGGATTGCTGTGGGAGCGCGAGGCGCTCGCCAGGACTTTTGCAGGGACTGTGCCAAGCCCGGAATCCCGGGCGATCCAGGCCTTTGCGGTTCCTGGGCGCACAGTCAGGGGGCGTTCCGCTGGCGCGGTGCGCCCTGGCGGCGCATGGAGGGTGCCGAACGGGCCCGGGCAGTACGATGGCCAATACTGATCGGTGAATAGTGCCGACCTAGGGCTCCTGGCCGAGTAGCTGCCGGACCAGTTCGGGCAGCGGCCGGCCGCTGCGCATCGCCAGCCGCTGCAGATGCTGGTGGGCGTCCGCCTCCGGCAGTTGCAGCTGCTGCATGAGCTGCTGCTTGGCGCGCTCCAGCAGCTTGCGCTCGACCAGGGAGCGGCGGGTTTCCTGGAGCTCCGCCTCCACCTCGTGCAGGCGTCGGGTCTGCTCGTGCAGCAATTCGAGGATGCCGGGCTGACCTTCGCCTGGCCGGGCTTCACCCAGCGGATTGGCGGTCAGGCTGAACAGCAGCGGCGTGCTCGGCTCGCGGTCGAGCTCGGCCAGGCGGCGGGACAGCTTGCGATGGCTGTCCAGGTCCGCCCGGGCCTGGGCGATGCTCTTCGCACAGCGCGCGCGGAGTTCCAGGACCAGGTGCTGGGCGACCCCCTGCATGGCGTCCAGGCGGCGGGTATTGAGTTCGAACCAGAGTTCGGCCAGCGCCGGCTCCACCTGGGCACTCGCCGAGGTGCGCTGGGCGACGCCGCGCAGCCGTTCGATCTGCTGCCGCGAGGCGCACTCCTGCACCCCGTGCCAGAGGACCAGGGCCTGGGGATCGGCATGGTCGAGGAAACCGGCGAAGCAACGGGCCTGGCCACTGTCCAAGTCGTCGAGACGGGCCAGCAGCACGGCATCGAAATGACCCTGGGCGAAGCCGACCACGCCGGTCGCCCGGGCCTGGCCCGCCAGTTCCTTGCCCTGCATGAAGTTGAACAGCGCCACCAGGGCCCGGCTGAGACCCGGGTCGCTCGCCGTGTCGGCCGCCTCGAAGATGACCGCCAGCAAGCCGCCGATCAGGTGCGAGAAGGCCGCGGTGGCCTCTTCCATCCCCAGGCGCCGGTCGAGCACGCCGCGCCTCAGACCCGGCAGGCCATCGAGCAGGTGCAGGACACAGGCGATGCGGTTGAGCAGGCGCGGGCGATCCTGGGCCAGGCTGGCGTCGAAGGTGTCCAGGCCTTCGCGCAGACGCGTCTCGCTGCAGCGCGTCGTCGCCGAATGCCGTTCCAGGGCGCTGCGATAGCGATCGCTGCCCGTCCCCAGCAGGATATTGCTGAAGCCGCGCTCGCGCTGCAGGTCATGTACCAGTGCGCTGGCGCCCTCCACCAGTTCGCAGGTCAGGGCAAGCCCCTCCAGTTGCTGCAGTTCGCAACGGCGGGCCGCCAGCATGAAACGCAGGGCAGGGGGCATCTGGCGATCGGACATGGGGCGAGACTCGAGCAGGAGGCTGGCCACTGGCCTGCAAAAGCTGCTCCAGACCGGGACGCCTCAGTGGCGATAGAGCCACAACAGCCCGAGCACCAGGTTGGCTAGAAGCGACAGGGTCGCGACCACCTGCCAGGTGCGCAGCGGATCGCGGTGCAGCAGCGGCAGGGCGCGGACCGCCGGTTGCCGCTCGCCCTGCTCCAGCAGCAGCAGGGCTTCTTCCGCGGTTTCGAAGCGCTCGGCGGGGTCGACCGCCACGGCCCGCTGCAGCCAGTCGTCGAGCCAGGCCGGTACATCCGGACGCCGGCGCAGGGCGCTGGCCGGCGTGCCGAAGCGTGGGCGCTGGAAGGGCTCCACCTCGCCGTAGGGATAAGCACCGGTCAGCAGCTGATAGAGGGTCACCCCGGCCGCATAGAGATCCTGGGCGGGACTCGGCTCGGCACCTTCGAAGGATTCCGGCGCCCGGTAGCTGGGGGTGCCCGGACTGTCCTGCAGATCCTGGGACAGTTGCGGACAATAGGCCAGGCCGAAGTCCAGCAGGCGCAGTTCACCATCCTGGCCGCGGTGCAGATTGTCCGGCTTGATGTCGCGGTGAAGGATGTTGCGTCTGTGCAACTGGCCGAGCGCACGCAACAGGCGCGAGGCGACGTCCAGCCAGTCGGCCAGGGCCAGGGGCCCGTCGCTGGTCAGCTGTTGCGCCAGGGTGCGCCCCGGATATTCGCGCTGCACGAAATAGAGATGGGCGCGCCGTGGCAGCGGATGCACCTCGACGAAGGCGCGGCCGGCGACGCGCCGCAGGAACCACTCCTCCATGAGCAGGGCATGACCGGCCAGGGTGTCGAATTGCAGCGCCGCGGGGAGGGTCTTGAGCAGCCAGGGGCGGCCACCCTCGTCGGTGACCCGGTAGAGCAGCGATTGCCGCGACTCGGCCAGGCGCTCCACCACCGTCCAGCCTTCGAAGGCCTGGCCGGGTTTCAAGGCGGGCAGCGGCGGCCAGGTGTCGGCATTGGCCAGGGTATCGGCCAGGGATATGTCCGGCAGGCGATCGACCCGCACCAGCAGGGCGCTGGCATTGTCCTGGCCGCCGGCATGCAGGGCGCCAGCCACCAGCGCCTGGGCGGTCGCGTCCAGATCGCTGACGCCGTCGACGAGGATGCGCCTCATGCTGTCTTCGCCCAGCGCGGCCCAGACCCCATCGCTCACCAGCAGCAGGGTTTCGCCGGCTTCCAGTTCGCCTTCGCGAAAATCCACCACCAGGTGATTTTCCAGCCCCAGGGCGCGGGTCAGCACATGCTGCATGCCGGCCTGCTGCCAGACGTGGTCGACGGTGAGACAGGTCAGCCGTTCGCCGTGCCAGCGATAGGCGCGGCAATCGCCGACATGGGCCAGGGTGTAGCGCCGGCCGCGGATCACCAGGGCGGTGAGGGTGGTCAGCAGCGGCTGGCCATTGCCGGCGGCCTGCAACCAGCGATTCTGCGCCAGCAGCAGCCGCTCCAGCGCCTGGGCCACCGGCCAGGTTTCCGGGGTGGAGTAATAGTCCTGGGCCAGGGCCTGAAGGGTGGCGCGCGCCGCCAGGCCACCGTCCGGACAACCGCTGACGCCATCGGCGAGGGCGAACAGATGCCCCTTGGTCGCCGCCAGCGCCGCGCTGGGCTGGACACTGCGCAAGGCGTCCTGGTTTTCCTTGCGCGGACCGGTCGCAGTGGCTTCGGCGAAGGCGAGTTCTAGGGGCATGGACGGGGCGCCAGCGGAGAGAGAAGGCGAGCGATGCAAAAGCGATACCCGCTCGACCGACGCCCCCGGTCCGTCACCAGATTTCCACGCGCTGCTCGTCCGGCCGGACCATGGCATCGCCTGCCTTGCAGCTGAAGGCCTGGGCGAAGGCCGGCATGTTGGACGGCGCGCCGATGGCACGGAATCTCATGGGCGCATGGGGATCGGTGTTGAGGAACAGGCGCGCCTGCTCTTCACGGATCGAGCCCCGCCAGACCCGCGCCCAGTTGAGGAAGAAGCGCTGGTCCTGGGTATAGCCGTCGATCTTCCGGGCAGCCTCTTCCGGCTTCTTCGCCAGGGCCAGTTGCAGGGCGTCATAGGCGGCATTGATGCCGCCGAGGTCGCCGATGTTCTCGCCCAGGGTGAGCTTGCCGTTGACGTGCAGCTCCGGATGGTCCGGCAGCGGCCGATAACCGTCGAATTGCTGCACCAGCTTGCCGGTGCGGGCCTCGAAGGCCTTGCGGTCGGCCGGGGTCCACCAGTCGACCTGGTTGCCGGCACCGTCGAACTTGCTGCCCTGGTCGTCGAAGCCATGGCTGGCCTCGTGGCCGATCACCGCGCCGATGCCGCCGTAGTTGATGGCGTCGTCGCCGTCCGGATAGAAGAAGGGCGGCTGCAGGATGGCCGCGGGGAAGTTGATGGTGTTGTCGGTGGGGCTGTAGTAGGCGTTGACCGTCTGCGGATACATGCCCCATTCCTTGCGGTCGGTGGGCTTGCCGATCTTGTCCAGGTCATGCCGGTAGTTGAAGCGCGAGGCGGCTTCCAGGTTGGCATAGAATCCCTGGGGCTGGAGGGTCAGGCCGCTCCAGTCACGCCAGCGCTCCGGATAGCCGATCTTGGGCAGGAAGCTGTCCCACTTGGCCAGCGCCTTCTGCTTGGTCTCAGGGCTCATCCAGTCGAGCTGCTCGATGCGCGCCTTGAGCGCCAGCATCACGTTGTCCACCAGTTCCTGGGCGCGGGCCTTGGCCTGGGGCGAGAAATGCTCCTGCACATAGAGCTGGCCGAGACCTTCGCCCATGGCGCCGTTGACCGCGCGCAGCACCCGCTTCCAGCGCTCGCTCTGCTGCTGCTGGCCGCTCAGGGTCTTCTGGTTGAAGTCGAAGCTCTCCTGCTGGAAGGGCCGGGACAGCAGCGGCGCGGCGTCGTCGATCACATGGGCACGCAGATAGGCCTGCCACTGCTCGACGGGGGTCTCCGCCAGCATCCGGTCGAATTCGGCGAAGAAGCCCGGCTGGGACAGCGAAAAGCCCTGCTGGCCGGTGACGCCCTGGCTGGCGAAGAAGGCCTGCCAGTCGAAGTGCGGCGTCACCTGGTTGGCCTCGGCAAAGCTCAGGTAGTGATACTGGTTTTCCGGATTGCGCAGCTCCACCGGCTTGACCGAGGCGCGCGCCAGGCGACTCTCGAAGGCCAGCACCAGTTCGGCCTGGGCGGCGGCCCTGGCCTTGGGTACGCCGGTCAGGACCAGCAGCCGGGCGATGTGGCCCAGATAGGCCTGGCGCAGCTTGGCGTAGTCGGCTTCGGTGTAGTAGTCGGGTGTCGGCAGGCCCAGGCCGCCCTGGTAGGCATAGGCGATCTGCTGCTTGGCATTCTGGTAGTCGGCGCCGGAGCCGAAGGAGAACACCTGCATGTCGCCGCGGGCGAAGCTCTGTTGCAGGTACTTCACGACATCGGCCGTGGTGCGCAATCCGTCGATGGCCGCCAGTTGCGCCTGGATCGGTCGATAGCCGGCGCGCTCGATGGCGGCCTCGTCCATGCCCGAGCGATACAGCCAGCCGATCTTCTGTTCCACCGAGCCCGCTGCCGCCCGATCGGCCGTGCGGGCCGCCCGCTGCAGGATGGCATGCTGGTCGTTGAGCGATTTCTCCCCCAGGGCCATGAAGGAACCCCAGCGCGACTTGTCCGGCGGGATCGGATTGGCGGCGACCCACTTCTGGTTGACGAAGGTGTCGAGGTCGCTGCAGGCGGTGGCGGGGTCACTCAGTTCGGTGACGTCGAAGACAGGGGCGGCGAAGGCCTGGCCGCCGAGCAGCAGGCCGATGGCGAGGGTGAGAGGTTTCAACGCAGGCATGGGAGAAAAGGGTCTCCAGGATAGGACAGGAAAAGCAGGGTAGGGCGCCGAGGGTAGCGGTCGGGGCGCGACCCTGCCAAGGGCGGGTCTCTTGCGGACCCCAGAAACGACGATCCCCGCCGAAGCGGGGATCGTGGGCGACGTCCTGGATCAGAACACCGTCAGCTGCGCCAGTTGCAGCAGCGGCTGCGGATAGACGCCGAGGACGAAGGTCGCGATGGAAATGGCGATCAGCATCACGCCACCGGCGCGCTGACCCCAGTTCATCGGCGCATCGTGGCGCTGCAGGCCCTGCTCGGTCAGGTACAGGGTGACCATCACGCGCAGGTAGTAGAACAGGCCAATGGCGCTGCCCAGCACGATGGCCGCGGTCTGCCACCACATGCCCGCTTCCACGCCCACGGTGATGACGTAGAACTTGCCGATGAAACCGGCGGTGAGCGGGATGCCGGCCAGGGACAGCATCATCACCGTCAGCGCCGCGGTCAGGTACGGGCGGCGCCAGAACAGGCCGCGGTACTCGAACAGGGCATCGGCGTCACGCTGGCCGTTGCTCGGGCTGGACATCAGGGTGATCACGCCGAAGGCGCCCAGGCTGGTGAAAACATAGGTCACCAGGTAGACCGCTACGGCTTCCATCGACAGGCCTTCGCCCGAGGCCACTGCCACCAGCAGGTAGCCGAAGTGGGAGATGGAGGAGTAACCCAGCAGACGCTTGAGGTTGCTCTGCATCAGCGCCAGCAGGTTGCCGACCAGCATGGAGGCGATGGCGATGAAGGCGATGGCATCGTGCAGCCAGCCGTCTTCGGTGGCCATGGGCATGGTCTGGAACACCCGTACCAGCACGGCGAAGACGGCGACCTTGCTGGCGGTGGCCAGGAAGGCGCCGACCGGCGCCGGGGCGCCCTCGTAGACGTCCGGGGTCCAGAGGTGGAAGGGCACCAGGGACAGCTTGAAGCCGAGACCGACGATCAGCATGCCCAGGCCGATTTCCATCAGCAGGCCGGTGCTGGCCGGGGCGTCCATCTGCATGCCGATGTCGGCGAAGTTGAGGCTGCCGGACTGGGCGTAGAGCAGGGCCATGCCGAACAGCAGGATGGCCGAACCGGCGGCGGACAGCACCAGGTACTTCATGCCGGCTTCCAGGGAGCGGCGATTGAAGTAGCTGTAGGCCACCAGGCCGTAGACCGGTACCGACAGCAGTTCCAGGCCGATGAACAGACCGGCGACGTTCTGCGCCGCCACCAGCACCAGGCCGCCGGTGGCGGAGATCAGCAGCAGCAGGTACAGCTCTTCGCGGTTGCCCGGATAGCCTTCCATGTAGGCATGCGACAGGGTCATGCAGGCCAGGGTGGCGATCAGGATCAGCGCCATGTAGAAGCAGGTGAAGCCGTCGATGCGCAGCAGCGGGGTGACGTCGATGGCGCCGACGCCCAGGGCCGGGATGCAGGACAGCAGGGCCAGGTTGAGACCGATCACGCCCAGGGTCGGGATGATGGTGTGATCCCGCCGCCAGGCGATGCCCAGCATCACCACCACGGCGGTGAAGCCGGTGATGATGATCGGCAGGAGGGCGATGAAGTGTTCGTAGGTAAAGGTCATGGCGCTCTTACCGGGCGGAAACGAGAGAGGAGAAGGCTTCGCCGAGCCACTGCTGGACACCGGCCATGCTCGCGGCCGAGGTATCCAGCACCGGCTGCGGATAGACGCCGAGCAGCACCAGCAGCACGCCAAGCAACAGCAGCATCGACAGTTCCCGTGCGTTCAGACCCGGCAGGGCACCTTCGGCCCTGGCCGGACCGAAGTAGGCGCGGTGGATCATGATCAGCGAGTAGACCGAGGCGAACACCAGGCCGAAGGTGGCGATGACGGTGATCATCGGCACCACCGGGAAGGCGCCCAGCAGGATCAGGAATTCGCCGACGAAGTTGCCGGTACCCGGCAGACCCAGCGAAGCCGAGGCGAAGAACAGACTCAGGGCCGGCAGGTAGGGCACCCGCGCCCAGAGCCCGCCCATCTGGCGCATGTCACGGGTGTGCATGCGCTCATAGAGCTGGCCGCAGAGGATGAACAGGCCGGCGGCGGAGAGGCCGTGGGCGATCATCTGGACCACCACGCCCTGCAGCGCCTGGGGGCTGCCGGAGTAGATGCCGATCAGCACGAAGCCCATGTGCGAGACGCTGGAGTAGGCCACCAGGCGCTTGATGTCGGTCTGGGCGAACGACAGGATGGCGCCGTAGAAGATGCCGATGATGCCCAGCCACATGGCGATCGGCGCGAATTCCGCCGAGGCGTTGGGGAACAGCGGGATGGCGAAGCGCAGCAGGCCGTAGGCGGCGGTCTTGAGCAGGATGCCGGCGAGGTCGACGGAACCGGCGGTCGGCGCCTGGGCGTGGGCATCCGGCAGCCAGGAGTGCACCGGCACCACCGGCAGCTTCACCGCGAAGGCGATGAAGAAGCCCAGCATCAGCAGGTATTCCAGCTTGGGATCCAGTTGCAGCTGCAGCAGGTCTTCGTAGTCGAAGGTCAGGACGCCGGTCGCACCGTAGTTCACCAGCACCAGGGCGATGATCGCCACCAGCATGATCAGACCGCTGGCCTGGGTGAAGATGAAGAACTTGGTGGCGGCGGTGATGCGGCTCTTCTTGCCGTCCGCGGAGCTATGGCCCCACAGCGCGATCAGGAAGTACATCGGCACCAGCATCATTTCCCAGAAGAAGAAGAACAGGAACAGGTCCAGCGCCAGGAACACCCCCACCACGCCGCCGATGATCCACAGCAGGTTGAGGTGGAAGAAGCCGACGTGGCGCTGCACTTCGCGCCAGGAGCAGGTCACCGCCAGCACACCGAGCATGCCGGTGAGCAGGATCATCAGCAGCGACAGGCCGTCGAGACCGAAGTGCAGGCTGATGCCGAAGCGCGGAATCCAGTTCATCTGGAATTCCGCGGTCCAGGCGGTTTCGGCGCCAGGGGCCGGAGCCAGGCTGTAGTCGCCGTGGGCCCACAGCCACAGGCCGAGCACCAGCTCCAGCAGCATGGTGAACAGAGCGATCCAGCGGGGCACCAGCGGGCCGGTCTTTTCCGTGAGGAAGCAGAGCAGGCCGCCGATGAAGGGGATCAGGATTAGCCAGGGCAGAAGCATGACGTGTACTTATCCTTAGTCAGGGGGTCAGGCCAGCAGCAGCGCGCCGAGCAGCAGCACGGCGCCTCCCACGATGGAAGCCGCGTACCAGCGCAGACGGCCGTTCTCGGTGATGCTCAGTGCCAGGTTGCCACCGCGCGCCAGCATCGGGATCAGGCCGATGGCCTGGTCGATGGGATCGCGGCGCAGCAGGCGGGCCAGCAGCAGGTACGGCTTGACGAAGATCAGGTCGTACAGCCAGTCGAAGCCCCAGGCGTGATACCACCAGGTCCCGAAGAAGCGACCCGGTGCGCTCTTGGCCAGGCCGTTCACGAAGGAACGCTTGCCGAGGAAGAGCAGGGCGGCCAGCAGGATACCGGCGATGGCGATGGCCCCCGAGGTGATCTCCAGCGAGTGCTTGGCTTCGCCACCGGCATGGCCGATGGATTCCGGCAGCACACCGGCCAGCGGCGGCACGATCATCGCGCCGACAAAGGTCGAGAGCACCAGCAGCACCGCCAGCGGCAGGTTATGGGCGATGCCGTGGCCGGCATGGGCCTCGGTGTGCGCCTGGCCGTGGAAGGTGATGAAGATCAGGCGGAAGGTGTAGATCGAGGTCAGGAAGGCACCGGCCAGGCCTGCATAGAGCAGGTAGGTGTGGCCGCTGGCCATGGCTTCCCAGAGGATCTCGTCCTTGGAGTAGAAGCCGGCGGTGACCAGCGGCAGCGCCGCCAGGGCCGAACCACCCACCACGAAGCTGGCGTAGGCCAGGGGAATCTTCTTCCACAGGCCGCCCATCTTGAAGATGTTCTGCTCGTGGTGGCAGGCCAGGATCACCGAACCCGAGGCGAGGAACAGCAGCGCCTTGAAGAAGGCGTGGATCATCAGGTGGAAGATCGCCGGTTGCCAGGCGCCGACACCCAGGGCCAGGAACATGTAGCCGATCTGGCTCATGGTCGAATAGGCCAGGATGCGCTTGATGTCGGTCTGCACCAGGGCGGCGAAGCCAGCCAGCACCAGGGTCACGGCACCGACGATGCCGACCAGGTGCAGGATCTCCGGGGCCAGCAGGAACAGGCCATGGGTCCGGGCGATCAGGTAGACGCCCGCGGTCACCATGGTCGCCGCGTGGATCAGGGCGGAGACCGGGGTGGGACCGGCCATGGCGTCCGCCAGCCAGGTCTGCAGCGGCAGCTGGGCCGACTTGCCGACGGCGCCGCCGAGCAGTGCCAGGGTGGCCAGCACGATCAGCGGATCGCCGCTGGCGAAGACGTCGGGCGCCTTCTGCAGCAGCTCCTGGATGTCCAGGGTGCCCAGGGTCATGAACAGGATGAACAGACCGAAGGCCATGAAGACGTCACCGACACGGGTGACGATGAAGGCCTTCAGCGCCGCGTTGCCGTTGGCGCGCTCGCTGTAGTAGAAGCCGATCAGCAGATAGCTGCACAGGCCCACGCCTTCCCAACCGAAGTACAGCAGCAGCAGGTTGTCGCCGAGAACCAGCAGCAACATGCTGAAGATGAACAGGTTGGTGTAGGCGAAGAAGCGCGAGTAGCCCTCTTCACCGCGCATGTACCAAGAGGCGAACAGGTGGATCAGGAAGCCGACGCCGGTGACCACGCCGAGCATGGTCAGCGACAGGCCGTCCAGGTAGAGCGCCATGTTGGGCGCGAAGCCCTCCACGTTCATCCACTGCCAGAGGACGAGGGTCAGGTGACCGTCGGCGGGCGGCGCGACGTGGAAGTTCCAGCCGACCCAGGCGGCGACCAGCGCAGCCAGGCCCACCGAACCCACGCCGATCAGCGCGGAGAGATTCTCCGACAGCCGACCGCGGGAAAAGGCCAGCAGGAAGTAGCCGACCAGGGGAAAGGCGAAGGTGAGGGGTAGCAGGTTCATCCGTGCATCTCGCTGGCGGCATCGACGTCGAGGGTGTGGAAGCGGCGATAGAGCTGCAGCAGGATCGCCAGGCCGATACTGGCCTCGGCGGCGGCCAGGCTCAGCACCAGGATGAACATCACCTGGCCGTCGGGGGCGCCCCAACGGCTACCCGCGACCACGAAGGCCAGGGCGGCGGCGTTCATCATGATTTCCAGACTCATGAGCACGAAGAGGATGTTGCGGCGGACCATCAGGCCCACCAGGCCAAGGGCGAACAGGGCGCCGGCGAGGGCCAGGCCGTGTTCCAGAGGTATGGCGTTCATTGGCTGTTCTCCAGTCCTTGGCGACTCACTCGCCGATCCCGTCTTTGACGTCGCTGCGACCCAGGTGATAGGCCGCGACCAGGGCACCCAGCAACAGCATGGAAGCCAGTTCGACCGCCAGCAGATAGGGTCCGAACAGGCTGATGCCCACGGCCTTGGCTTCCACCGAGGTGTGGCCGATGGCGGCGCCGCCCGGGGTGCGCGACAGCACCACCATCAGTTCCACCAGCAGCGCACCGGCGAGGATCGACGGACCGATCCAGACCTTGGGGGTCAGCCACTTGCGCTCCTGCTCGGCGACGACCGGCCCGAGGTTGAGCATCATCACCACGAAGACGAACAGCACCATGATGGCGCCGGCGTAGACGATGATCTCCAGGGCCCCGGCGAAGGGTGCGCCCAGGGCGAAGAACACCATGGACACGGCCAGTAGCGAGATGATCAGGTACAGCAGCGCATGCACCGGATTGGTGTTGGTGATCACCCGGAAGGTGGCCAGGACGGCCACCCCAGCGGAGAAATAGAAGGCAAATTCCACGACAGCTCCTTAGGGCAGCAGGCTCTTCACGTTGATCGGCTCTGCCTCGCTCTGCGCGGCACCCTTGGGCTTGCCCGCGATGGCCATGCCGGCCACGCGGTAGAAGTTGTATTCCGGATACTTGCCCGGACCCGAGATCAGCAGGTCCTGCTTCTCGTACACCAGCTCCTGGCGCTTGAACTCGGACATCTCGAAATCCGGGGTCAGCTGGATGGCGGTGGTGGGGCAGGCCTCCTCGCACATGCCGCAGAAGATGCAGCGCGAGAAGTTGATGCGGAAGAACTCGGGGTACCAGCGACCGTCTTCGGCTTCGGTCTTCTGCAGCGAGATGCAGCCGACCGGGCAGGCCACGGCGCACAGGTTGCACGCCACGCAGCGCTCCTGGCCGTCGGGGTCACGGGTGAGCACGATGCGGCCGCGGTAGCGCGGCGGCAGGTACACGGGTTCCTCGGGGTATTGCAGGGTGTCGCGCTTGCGGAAGGCGTGGCCGAAGACCATCACCACGCTGCGCAACTGGGTGTAGGTGCCATGCAGGACGTGCAGGATTTCCTTGATCATGACGGATACCTCACTGGCCGATGGCCGGCGTGGCGCTATAGAGCACCACCGCACCGGTCACCAGCAGGTTGATCAGGGTCAGGGGCAGGCAGAACTTCCAGCTGAAGGCCATTACCTGGTCGTAGCGCGGACGCGGAATGGACGCACGCAACAGGATGAAGATCATGATGAAGAAGGCGGTCTTCAGGGCGAACCAGACAAAGGACAGCCAGGGCAGGGTATCCAGGAAGGGACCGTGCCAGCCGCCAAAGAACAGGGTCACCAGCAGCGCCGAGATCAGCACGATGCCGATGTACTCGCCGACAAAGAACATGCCCCACTTCATGCCCGCGTATTCGATGTGGTAACCGTCGGCGAGCTCCTGCTCGGCTTCCGGCTGATCGAAGGGGTGACGGTGGGTGACGGCGATGCCGGCGATGAAGAAGGTGCAGAAGCCGAAGAACTGGGGAATGATGAACCACCAGCCCTGGTGCTGCGCCTCGACGATGTCCCTCATGTTGAAGGAGCCGGTCACCGCGACGATGCCCATCACCGACAGACCCATGAACACCTCGTAGGAGAGGGTCTGGGCCGAGGCGCGCATGGCGCCCAGCAGCGAGAACTTGTTGTTGCTCGCCCAGCCGGCGAAGAGCACCGCATAGACGTTGACGCCGGCCATGGCGAAGAAGAACAACAGGCCGATGTTCAGGTCCGCCACGCCCCAGGTGGGGGTGATCGGGATGACCGAGAAGGCCACCAGCAGCGAGCCCATGGCGATCACCGGTGCCAGGGCGAAGATCATCTTGTCGGCGAACGGGGGCGTCCAGTCCTCCTTGAAGAACATCTTCAGCATGTCGGCGCCCAGCTGGAAGGCGCCGAAGGGACCGACCCGGTTGGGACCGTGGCGGTCCTGCCAGAGACCCAGCAGGCGCCGTTCGACGAAGCTCAGCAGCGCCCCGCAGATGACCACCGCCAGCAGGATGACGATGGCCTTGAGGACGCCGATCACCACGGCGATGAGGGTGGGGGTGAGCCAGGTCATGCCGCGGCCTCCTGCAGTCCTTCCACGGTGAGGCCGGCGAAGTCCACCGGAATCCCTTCGAAGCCGGCGGGCAGACCGACCAGGCCGGCGGACAGCTCGGGCTTGATCTGCAGCGGCAGGCGCAATTCCTGACCGGCGACCTGCAGGCGCAGCAGGGCACCTTCGTTGACGCCCAGGCGGTCGGCATCGGCCTTGGCCAGCGCCACGTAGGCGGCCGGGATGCGCTCACGCACCGGCTCGGCGCGCGAAGAGGTCTCTTCGCTGCCGAACAGGTGGTACAGCGGCACGGCCTGGAAGCCGGACGCGGTACCGCGGACGGCGGCGGCCGGGACGGCGAACCAGTTCAGGCGATCGCCCTGGGTCTCGATCAGGCGCACGCCCGGATCGCCGGCGCGCAGATGACCACCGACCTCGTCCTGGAACTTGTTCCAGGCCTGGGGCGAGTTCCAGCCCGGGGACCAGGCGAAGGGGATCTGCTGACGCGGCTCGGCGCTGCCGGCATAGCCTTCCATGGAGAAGGCGAAGGCGGTGTCGGCGTCCTGGGGCGCGCGCGGCTCGTGCACGCTGAGGTTGGCGCGCATGGAGGTGCGGCCGCTGTAGCGGTGCGGTTCGCGGGCGAGCTTGAGGCCCTTCACCCGGAAGCTGGCGTTGGGCGCGGCGTCGCGGATGCCGTCCAGTTGCGGCGCGGCAGTGGCCACGGCGTCGGTGACATGATCCAGCTGGGTCCAGTCCACCGGACGGTTGTCCAGGGTGTTGCGCAGGGCGTGCAGCCAGCGCCAGCCTTCGCGGACCAGGCTGGAGGGATCGTAGTAGCTCGGCTCATAGACCTGGAAGAAGCGCTGGGCGCGACCTTCCTGGCTGACCAGGGTACCGTCGCCTTCGGCGAAGCTCGCCGCCGGCAGCACCAGATCGGCGCGCTGGGCGGTGGCGGTGCGCTGGTGATCCAGCACCACCAGCACCTGGGCGCGGGCCAGGGCCTGATCCACCTGCTGGGCAGGGGCGCGGCGATAGAGGTCGTTCTCCAGCACCACCAGGGCATCGGCCTGGCCGTTTTCCAGGGCCGCGAAGGCGTCTTCGACGGACTCGCCGCCATAGAGCGCCAGACCCAGGCTGTTGGCTTCGGGCACCACCAGACTCAGGGAGCCGGCCTTGCCCTTGGCGGCCAGAGCCTTGGCCAGGTTGGCGGCGGCTTCGATCAGCGCCGGTTCACCCAGGGAGGTACCGGATACCACCAGTGGACGTTCGGCCGCCAGCAGGGTCTCGGCCAGCAGACGCGCCTGCTCGGCGACTTCGTCGCTCAGGCCGTCGACGGCCGGGGCGCTGGCGTCGATGGCATGGGCCACGGCATGGCCGAAACGGGCCAGTTCCAGCGGCGAGCCATGCAGACGGGCGTCGGCGACGTCGTCCAGGCGGGTGGCGGCGACGCTGGCGATGAACAGCGGATTGCGCTCGCTCTGGCCGATATTCTGCACGGCCGCGTTGAGCCAGGGCTGGATCTTCTGCGCCACGGCCATGGCCTCGGGCTTGCCCTTGACGGACTGCCGCAGGGACAGCGCCAGGCGGGCCGCGGTCTGGGTCAGGTCCTCGCCGAGGACGAAGACGGCGTCATGCTTTTCCATGGCGCGCAGGGTCGGGACGGGCAGGGGGCTGTCCTTGAGCACCTGCAGCACCAGGCGCACATTGGCCAGGTCACGGGCGCTCATGCCGCTGTAGAAGTTCTCGGCGCCGACCAGTTCGCGCAGGGCGTGGTTGCTTTCCAGGCTGGCACGCGGCGAGCCGATGCCGATCACCTTCTTGCCGCGCAGCAGCAGGGCGGCGCGATCCAGGGCGGCGTCGATCCCGGTTTCCAGGCTGCCATCTTTCAGCAGGGCCTGGCGCGGACGATCCTTGCGATTGACATAGCCATAGCCGAAGCGGCCACGGTCGCAGAGGAAATACTGGTTCACCGAACCGTTGAAGCGGTTCTCGATGCGGCGCAGTTCGCCATAGCGCTCGCCGGGGCTGATGTTGCAGCCCGACGAGCAGCCATGGCAGATGCTCGGGGCGAACTGCATGTCCCACTTGCGGTTGTAGCGCTCGGAGTGGGTCTTATCGGTGAACACCCCGGTGGGGCAGACCTCGGTCAGGTTGCCGGAGAATTCGCTCTCCAGGGCACCGTCCTCGACGCGGCCGAAATAGACGTTGTCGTGGGCGCCATAGACGCCCAGGTCGGTACCGCCGGCGTAATCCTTGTAGTAGCGCACGCAGCGATAGCAGGCGATGCAGCGGTTCATCTCGTGAGCGACGAACGGGCCGAGGTCCTGGTTCTGGTGGGTACGCTTGGTGAAGCGATAGCGGCGCTTGTTGTGGCCAGTCATCACCGTCATGTCCTGCAGGTGGCAGTGGCCGCCTTCTTCGCAGACCGGACAGTCGTGGGGATGGTTGGTCATCAGCCATTCGATGACCGAGCTGCGGAATTCCTTGGCTTCGGCGTCTTCGATGGAGATGTAGGTCTTGTCGCTGGACGGGGTCATGCAGGACATGACCAGGCGCCCGCGGGTGTCGTTCTCGTCGGCGAACTGCTTCACCGCGCACTGGCGGCAGGCGCCGACGCTGCCCAGCGCTGGGTGCCAGCAGAAATAGGGGATGTCGAGCCCCAGGGACAGGCAGGCTTCGAGGAGGTTGTCCGCCCCGTCGACCTCGTACGTCTTGCCGTCTACGTGGATAGTGGCCATAGGGTTTTCTTCTCACCCGCGCAGGGCGGGTCTGGCTAATGGGAAAACGTTCGCGCCGACCTGGCGATCGCCAGAGGCAGCGCCGGCCGGAACGGGTCCGGCCAGAAAGCGATGGAAGCGGCCCCCGCGGGGGCCGATCCTCAGGTCACGCTCGCCGAAGCAGTCGGTCGCGGCTCGCTGGGCGCCTTGCGCACACCGGCCTCGAACTCTTCGCGGAAATACTTGATGGCACTACCCAGGGGCTCGACGGCACCCGGTGCGTGGGCACAGAACGTCTTGCCCGGGCCGAGGAAGTTGACCAGCTGCAGCAGGGTGTCCAGATCGCCCTGCTGCCCCTCGCCCTTCTCCAGGCTGCGCAGGAGCTTGACGCTCCAGGGCAGGCCGTCGCGGCAGGGGGTGCACCAGCCGCAGGATTCCCGGGCGAAGAATTCTTCCATGTTGCGCAGCAGCGAGACCATGTTGACGCTGTCGTCCACGGCCAGGGCCAGACCGGTACCCATGCGGGTGCCGACCTTGCCGATGCCGCCGGCGTACATCTGCGCCGAGAGGTGCTCGGGCAGCAGGAAGCCGGTACCGGCGCCACCGGGCTGCCAGCACTTGAGCTTGAAGCCGTCGCGCATGCCGCCGGCGTAGTCCTCGAACAGCTCCTGGGCGGTGATGCCGAAGGGCAATTCCCAGACGCCAGGGTTCTTCACCTTGCCGGAGAAGCCCATGAGCTTGGTGCCCATGTCTTCGCTGCCTTCGCGAGCCAGGCTCTTGTACCAGTCGACGCCGCCCGCGACGATGCCCGGCACGTTGCACAGGGTCTCGACGTTGTTGACGCAGGTCGGCTTGCCCCAGACGCCGACGGCGGCGGGGAAGGGCGGCTTGGAGCGCGGGTTGGCGCGGCGACCTTCCAGGGAGTTGATCAGCGCGGTCTCTTCGCCACAGATGTAGCGACCGGCGCCGGTGTGGACGAACAGCTCGAAGTCGAAGCCGCTACCGAGGATGTTCTTGCCCAGCAGGCCGGCCGCCTTGGCTTCTTCCACCGCGCGCCGCAGGTTGGCGGCGGCGTCGACGTATTCGCCGCGCAGGAAGATGTAGCCGCGATAGGCCTTGAGCGCCCGGGCACTGATCAGCATGCCTTCCACCAGCAGGTGCGGCAGCTGCTCCATGAGCAGGCGGTCCTTCCAGGTGTTGGGTTCCATCTCGTCCGCGTTGCACAGCAGGTAGCGGATATCGAGGGATTCGTCCTTGGGCATCAGGCCCCACTTCACGCCGGTGGGGAAACCCGCGCCGCCGCGGCCCTTGAGGCCGGAGTCCTTGACTTCCTGGACGATGGCATCGGGAGCCAGCTCGGTCAGCGCCTTGCGCGCCGCGGCATAGCCGTCCTTCGCCTGGTATTCCTCCAGCCAAACCGGAGCGCCGTCTTCACGCAGGCGCCAGGTCAGGGGATGGGTCTCGGGGGTACGGGCAATGCTGTTGGCAGGCCCGAAGGAGGTCAGTCTCATGCGTATCCCTCCAGCAGTTTGGCCACGCCCGCGGGTTGGACATCGCCATGGGTGTCGTCGTCGATCATCAGCGCCGGGGCCTTGTCGCAATTGCCCAGGCAGCAGACCGGCAGCAGGGTGAAGCGGCTGTCGGCGGTGGTCTGGCCCAGGCCGATGCCCAGCTGGCGCTGGATCTCGCCAACCACGGATTCGTGGCCGCCGATGTAGCAGGTCATGCTGTCGCACACCCGAATGATGTGGCGGCCGACTGGTACGCGAAAGATCTGGCTATAGAAGGTGGCCACGCCCTCGACGTCGCTGGCAGGAATGCCCAGCACTTCGCCGATGGCGTAGATGGCGCCGTCCGGCACCCAGCCACGTTCCTTCTGGACGATCTTCAGGGCCTCGATGGACGCCGCGCGCGGGTCCTCGTAGTGGTGCATCTCGTGCTCGATGGCCGAGCGCTCGGTTTCGCTCAGGACGAAACGGTCGGTTTGGATCAGGGTTTCGGTGCTCATGCTCAGCGGTCCACGTCGGCCATGACGAAGTCGATACTGCCCAGGTAGGCAATCAGGTCGGACACCATGCTGCCGCGGATGACGGCCGGGATCTGCTGCAGGTGCGGGAAGCTCGGCGTCCGGATGCGGGTGCGGTAGCTCATGGTGCTGCCATCGCTCGTCAGGTAGTAGCTGTTGGCGCCCTTGGTCGCCTCGATCATCTGGAAGGCTTCGCCGGCCGGCATCACCGGACCCCAGGACACTTGCAGGAAGTGGGTGATCAGGGTCTCGATGTGCTGCAGGGTGCGCTCCTTGGGCGGCGGCGTGGTCAGCGGGTGATCCGCCTTGTACGGGCCCTCGGGCATGTGCTGCAGGCACTGCTCGATGATGCGCAGGCTCTGGCGCATCTCCTCGACGCGCAGCATGCCGCGGTCGTAGCAGTCGCCGTTGTGGGCGATGGGCACTTCGAATTCGAAGTTCTCGTAACCGGAGTAGGGGCGGGCCTTGCGCAGGTCGAAGTCCAGACCGGTCGCGCGCAGGTTGGGACCGGTGACGCCCCACTCGAGGGCTTCCTTGGTGTTGTAGACGGCGACGTTCTTAGTCCGGCCGATGAGGATGCTGTTCTTCATCGCGGCCTTTTCGTACTCGTCCAGACGCTTGGGCATCCAATCGAGGAATTCGCGGACCAGCTTGTCCCAGCCACGTGGCAGGTCATGGGCGACGCCGCCGATGCGGAACCAGGCGGGGTGCATGCGGAAGCCGGTGATGGCCTCGATCACCTTGTAGGCGCGCTGACGGTCGGTGAAGGTAAAGAACACCGGGGTCATGGCACCGACGTCCTGGATATAGGTACCCAGGTACAGCAGGTGACTGTTGATGCGGAAGAACTCGGCCATCATCACGCGGATGAAGTCGACCCGCGACGGCACCTTGATGCCGGCGAGCTTTTCCACCGAGAGGACGTAGGGCAGGTTGTTCATCACCCCACCCAGGTAGTCGATCCGGTCGGTGTAGGGGATGTAGCTGTGCCAGGACTGGCGCTCGGCCATCTTCTCGGCGCCGCGGTGGTGGTAGCCGATCTCCGGCACGCAGTCGACGATCTCTTCGCCGTCCAGCTGCAGGATGATGCGGAAGGCACCGTGGGCGGAGGGGTGGTTCGGACCCAGGTTGAGGAACATGAAGTCGGAATTCTCCGCATGCTCCTTCATGCCCCATTCCTCGGGCTTGAATCTCAGGGTTTCCTGTTCGAGGTCCTGCTTGGCGGCATTCAGCGCATAGGGATCGAACTCGGTCGCGCGCGCCGGATAGTCCTTGCGCAGCGGATGACCCTGCCAGTTGTCGGCCATCAGCATGCGCTTGGGCAGCGGGTGTCCGTCGAAGTGGATGCCGTACATGTCCAGCACTTCCCGCTCGTACCAGTTGGCATTGGGGAAGATGCCGGTGGCGGTGGGCAGGCGCAGGTCGTTGGCGGAGAGGGCCACCTTGAGCATTACATCGCTATTACGGTCGATGGACAGCAGGTGGTAGAAAACGGTGAAGTCCGCGTTGGGCATGCCGCGGCGGTGGGTCCGCAGCCGCTCGTCCACGCCATGCAGGTCATAGAGCATGACGTAGGGGCGGGGCAGATTGCGCAGGAAGCGCAGTACTTCGATGATTCGTTCGCGTGCCACCCAGATTACCGGCATGCCGGTACGGGTGTCTTGCAGGGTCAGGGCGTCGGCGCCGAATTGGCCCTGGAGTTCGCCAACCACCGACGCTTCGCCGGCAGGGGCGAGCGCAGAGGCGGACAGAGCGGTGTCTGCGGTCATGATGTTCCGTCGCTAATCGATCGTCGTCAGCGTGCAGGTCCCGAAGGGGACTTACACTTCGTCTGGGCTGCGCAGGTTGGTGACCTGGATGCGGCGCTCGCGGTTCTGCTCGCGCTGCGAAGGCATCTCGGCGCGGTAGATACCCTGGTCGCCCACCACCCAGGAAAGGGGGCGGCGTTCTTCACCGATGGAGTCCTGCAGGAGCATCAGGCCCTGGAGGAAGGCTTCGGGGCGAGGCGGGCAGCCGGGCACGTAGACGTCGACGGGCAGGAACTTGTCCACGCCCTGAACGACCGAGTAGATGTCGTACATACCGCCGGAGTTGGCGCAGGCGCCCATGGAGATCACCCACTTGGGTTCCAGCATCTGCTCGTACAGGCGCTGGATGACCGGGGCCATCTTCATGAAGGGGGTGCCGGCGATGACCATGAAGTCGGCCTGACGCGGCGAGGCCCGGATGACTTCGGCGCCGAAGCGGGCGATGTCGTGGGGCGCCGTGAAGGCGGTGGTCATTTCCACATAGCAGCAGGACAGGCCGAAGTTGTACGGCCACAGGGAATTCTTGCGTCCCCAATTGACCGCGCCCCGCAGGACATCTTCGAGCTTGCCCATGAAGATGCTGCGGTTGACCTGACTTTCGACGGGGTCGGCCACGGTTTCCCGCTGGCCGGCCGGATAGCGGTCTACTGCCGCATCGGGATCGATCCGGGTGAGATTGTATTGCATTGCCAAAGCCTCATTGTTTCGACTTCGCCTGCCGCTCGCGACGGCTCGCAGGCGCCCAATCGAGCGCTCCGATTCGCCACAGGTAGACAAGACCCGCCAACAGAATTGCTATGAAAATGGAGGCTTCCACGAAGCCGGCCCATCCCGATTCACGGATGGACACCGACCAGGCGAAGAGAAAGAGGGCTTCGACGTCGAAGATCACGAAGAGCATCGCGACCAGGTAGAACTTGGCAGAGAGACGAAGACGGGCACCCCCGGTGGGGACGATGCCGGACTCGAAGGGGTCGTTCTTGCTGCGGCCCACGGCTTTGCTGCCGAGCAGGCTCGAGACTCCGAGCATGAAGGCGATCAGACCAACCACGCCCAGGAGAAATACCGCGAAGCTCCAGTTGTGGGTCAGTAGGCTGATCGACTCAGACATGCTTTGAATCCTTAATTATTGGGTATCAGGCGCTATCAGTGCGACACGGTGTCGCAAGACAGACAGATTTTATGCTCTATCGATTCATTCTGTAAACTTATTGGTCCAAAAAGATTCTATTGGACTGCTTTGAATCAAACTAAACAGAACTTCCGGTTTATTTGAGAATGAATATAAGAATTATTCTCAAATAACTTCCTTCTGTTCCTGTGTCCTAGATTGCCAGCCGCGGCAGGAGTTCTGCCGTTCGCCGGTTTGCTAGTCGATGAGATCGGCGCGGATGCTCAGCTGACGGTCGTCACGGCCTTCGGTGGAGTAGTGGCGGACAAGGTCGCTCTGGTCGCCCTCGATCTGCTGCCGGAAGCCGCCCAGGTCCAGCCACTGGCCCAGGGGGCCGCTGATGCGGGTAGCGGCGCTCTGGGTCTGCACCGTGCCCGGACGCATGGCGGCGGCCCGGTCATCGACGCTGCTGATGTCCAGGTGCACCAGATTGCCGCTCAGGCGGGCGGTGACCTGAAAGCCCCGTTCGAGGCGGCGATAATCGGTCTGGGCGTAGCTCTGACCATAGGGCGAGGTCTGGTAGGTGGTCACCGGGACGTCTTCACCGAAGCGGATGAAGGCGGGATAGCCCTCGGTGACCTGGACGCGCTGGGCGCCATCCTCCTTCTGGCCGGTGCTGTCTTCGATGATGCGCACCTGGGGCGCACGCACGTCGCCGTTTACCGAATAACCCTGACTGGCGCCCGAGCTGCCGGCGCGGGTGGCCAGGGTGATGAGCAGGCGCCGCGGCTGGGTGTCCAGCTGGGCGAGCAGACTCTTGAGTTCGGCCAGCTTGGCCGGCTCGGCATTGACGATCAGCTGATTGCCGTAGACGTTGACCTTGCCTTCGCTGCCAAGGACGGCTTGCAAGGTAGGCAGCAGATCGTCGGCGGTGCGGTATTGCAGGGGTATGACCTCGGTACGAGGCGCCGCCCAGGCGGCGGTCGTCAGCAGCAACAGGAACGCCAGCAGACCTTTCACAGCACCATCCTCCGCAATTCCTGATCCGGCTGGCTGCTGGCCCAGAGGCGATCGAAGACCTGCTGCTGAACCTTGACGGCGGCGCGGTCGCCGTAGCGGACGAAGCCGGTGGGCGCGCTGCCCGTGCGGCGCAGCAGGGCCTGGTCGTCGACGATGAGGCAGCTGCCTTCCGGTTGCTGATCGGCCGGTGGCCGCCGGATCAGCAGATTGCTGGTCAGGCGTTGCGCCAGGGCGATGAGTCGGTGCCCCTGGCGCATGGCGAGGGCACTGTCGTTGATGAGGATGCGGACCTGATGCCGCGGATGGCCCAGCAGCAGACGCTTGATCGCCGCCTCGACGGCGAGATTGTCGTAGAGCGGTGCTTCCAGGTCGGGCGTCTGGATGCTCAGCTGGCGGCTGGCTTGGCCGATGAGGCGGACACCGTGCTCACGCAGGGCGTCCAGGCCTTCGAGGCGCAGGGCGAGGTCCTGGCCGAGCTGGGGTTCGGGCAATCCGTCCAGGGTCAGATCGGTAAAGGACTCGTCCACGGCGGCTCCCCATTACTCGTCGTCTTCTCCGGCGAAGATCAGGCTGCCCTGCTGGAGCAGTTCGCGGATCAGGCGCATGGCATCGTCGTCCTGCAGCCAGGGCGCGAGATTGGCCTCGTGCAGGACGTCCGCCGAGCATAGCAGGTCGAGCAGCGGTTGCAGCCGCATGGGCAGCAGGCGGCTCTGGCCGCTGGCGAAGACCATCACCTCGTCTTCCAGGCGACTCCAGGCGATGCGGCCGCTGGGGTTGCGCATCAGCAGGGCGCCTTCGTCGAGTTCCTTGCGCAGCTGCTTGGCGCTGAGGTTTTCTCCGGCGACGCGCTCCGGGTAGCGCGGCTCGGTCATGTGCTGGCCGAACCAGGCCAGCAGCAGGCGATCGTCGCTCAGGTGACGCTCCATGAGGCCGCGCAGCCGCTCGATGGCCTCGGGCGGAATCTCCGCCGGATGCTCGCTGGCCGGGGCGCAGCCGGCGTCGCTGTAGCGCTCGTCCTCGGGGATGAACTGGTTGAGGAAGTCGGTGAAGTGGGTGAGCACCTCGCCGGCACTGGGGGCGCGGAAGCCGATGGAGTAGGTCATGCACTCGTCTTCGGCGATGCCGTCGTGGGCCAGGCCCGGTGGCAGATAGAGCATGTCGCCCGGTTCCAGCACCCATTCGTCGGTCTGCTGGAAGTCGGCGAGGATCTTCAGCTCCAGGCCGTCGATCAGCGGGCTGTCGGCGGTGCACGGCTGACCGATGCGCCAGCGACGGCGGCCATGGCCCTGCAGCAGGAAGACGTCATAGTGATCGTAGTGGGGGCCGACACCACCACCGGGGGCGG
Source organism: Pseudomonas oryzihabitans NBRC 102199 (assembly GCF_000730625.1). Classification (GTDB taxonomy): domain Bacteria; phylum Pseudomonadota; class Gammaproteobacteria; order Pseudomonadales; family Pseudomonadaceae; genus Chryseomonas; species Chryseomonas oryzihabitans. Next base: position 188,076 of record NZ_BBIT01000002.1, read on the forward strand.
CGTAGCTGATCATGACGTCGTCGACGCGCCAGCTGGGCAGGAAGCGGAAGGCCTCCAGCACCTCGGCCACCTCGGGGACGAACTGGTCGACCGATTGCACCAGCAGGGTCCAGTCGCGCTCGGGCAGGCTGGCGAAGGTGTCTTCCGGCAGCGGGCCGCGGCGCAGCTCCCAGGTGCGGTCCTGGCCGATGATCAGGCGGGATTCGATTTCCTCTTCCAGCGACAGGCCGGCCAGCTCGTCCGGTTCCAGGGGGCTCTGGAAATCCGGGATGGCCTGGCGGATCAGCAGGGGTTTCTGCTGCCAGTAGTCGCGGAGGAATTCACGGGCGGTCAGGCCGCCGAGCAGTTGCAGGGGTTGATCCGGGTTCATGCACACCTCGCGCAATGAAAAACGCCCGGCGAGGCCGGGCGTGAAAAAGAAGGCAGCCTCAGACCCGACGGGCCTGCTCGGCAGCGTTACCGATATAGCCGGCCGGGGTCAGCTGGCGCAGTTCGGCCTTGGCGGCTTCAGGGATTTCCAGGCCGTCGATGAAGTCCTGCAGGGCGCTGGCGCTGATGCCCTTGCCGCGGGTCAGCTCCTTGAGCTTCTCGTAGGGGTTAGCCACGCCATAGCGGCGCATCACGGTCTGCACCGGCTCGGCCAGGACTTCCCAGCAGGCATCCAGGTCTTCGGCGATGCGCGCGGCGTTGAGCTCCAGTTTGCCGATGCCCTTGAGGGTGGCTTCGTAGGCGATCACGCCGTGGGCCAGGCCGGTGCCCAGGTTGCGCAGCACGGTGGAGTCGGTCAGGTCGCGCTGCCAGCGGGAGATCGGCAGCTTGCTGGCCAGGTGCTGGAGGATGGCGTTGGCGATGCCCAGGTTGCCTTCGGAGTTCTCGAAGTCGATGGGGTTGACCTTGTGCGGCATGGTCGAAGAGCCGATCTCGCCGGCCACGGTCTTCTGCTTGAAGTAGCCGAGGGAGATGTAGCCCCAGACGTCCCGGTCGAAGTCGATCAGGATGGTGTTGAAGCGGGCGATGGCGTCGAACAGCTCGGCGATGTAGTCGTGCGGCTCGATCTGGGTGGTGTAGGGATTCAGGGTCAGGCCGAGGTCGTCTTCGATGAAGGTGCGCGCATTGGCCTCCCAATCGACGTCCGGGTAGGCGGACAGGTGGGCGTTGTAGTTGCCCACCGCGCCGTTGATCTTGCCCAGCGGGCGGATGGCGGCGATCTGCTCGATCTGGCGCTCCAGGCGATAGACCACGTTGGCCAGTTCCTTGCCCAGGCTGGTGGGGGAGGCGGGCTGGCCGTGGGTGCGCGAGAGCATGGGCACGTCGGCGAAGCGATGGGCCAGCACGCGGATCTCGCCGGCGATCTGGCGCATCAGCGGCAGCAGCACCTGGTCACGGCCTTCGCGCAGCATCAGCGCGTGGGACAGGTTGTTGATGTCCTCGGAGGTGCAGGCGAAGTGGATGAATTCACTCACCGCGGCCAGTTCCGGCAGGCCGGCGACCTCTTCCTTGAGCAGGTACTCGATGGCCTTGACGTCGTGGTTGGTGGTGCGCTCGATGTCCTTGACCCGCTGCGCCTGCTCGACGCTGAACTCGGTGGCCAGCTTGTCCAGCAGGGCATTGGCCTCGGCGGAGAAGGGCGCGACCTCGGGAATGCCCGCGTGGGCGGCCAGGCGCTGCAGCCAGCGGACCTCGACCTGGGCGCGGAAACGGATCAGGCCGAATTCGCTGAAGATGGGGCGCAGGGCGGCGGTCTTGCCGGCGTAACGGCCGTCGATGGGCGATACGGCGGTGAGCGAGGAGAGCTGCATGGGCATTCTCTTGGTAGCGGGGGAGAAAGGGGCGGAATTCTACACGCAAAGACCGGGGCTTTAGTACCGCCGCCGGCCGGTCCGGGATCAGCCGTTGCGCAGGGGATAGAGGTTGTCGAGCAGCTTGCGGCGATTGAGCACCAGTTGCCAGCGGTGACCGCCGAGCTGGCGCCACAGGCGGGCCGAGCGAATGCCGGCCAGCAGCAGGGCACGCACTCGCGAGGCGGTGGCTGATTGCTGCAGGTAGCGCATCTCGCCGTGCACCTGGATGCGCTGCTTGAAGGTGCTCAGGGTGTCCTCGTAGAGACCCCCGCAGGCAGCGATGACGTTCTCGTGAGCGACCCCGAAGTGCTCGACCTGGGACTGGATCTGGGTGAGGCGCCGGCCGATGAGATCGAGCAGGTCGCCGCGCTTCTCCAGCTTGCGTTCCAGGGCGGTCATCGCCAGGGCGTAGCGCAGCGGCTCGCGCTGCAGGCTGTTGGGGTTGCGCTCCAGGGTGCTGGAAAGCGCGCCGAGGCCCTCGCGCAGAGGCGCGACCTGGCCGCCGTAGACCTCCAGGGTGCTGCCCGGATCGCGCACCAGCAGGCTGCCGAGCAGACAGGCGAGGGGTTCTTCCGCGACCTGGCCGGTGCGTGCCAGCTGGTCGACCAGCACGGCGGCCTGGAAGACGCCGCCCAGGGCGATGAGTTGTTCCTGGGTGCGATTCATGCGGCGGGCGCCTCGGCGCAGGCGGGTTGATAATGTTCGATCACGCCGCCGCCCAAGCAGACGTCGCCGTCGTAGAAGACCACCGACTGGCCGGGGGTCACGGCGCGCTGGGGTTCGTCGAAGACTACCCGGTAGCCGGCGCCCTGGCGCTCGATCTGGCAGGGCTGGTCCTGCTGGCGATAGCGGACCTTGGCGGTGAGGCGGCGCGGTTGGGCGAGCTCCAGGTCATTGACCCAGAACATCTCGCTGACGGTCAGGGCCTCGGCGAACAGCCAGGGGTGGGCATTGCCCTGGCCGACGATCAGCACGTTGCGGGTCAGGTCCTTGCTCAGCACGTACCAGGGATCGTCACCGGCGTCCTTCATGCCGCCGATGCCCAGGCCCTGGCGCTGGCCGATGGTGTGGTACATCAGGCCGTGGTGGCGGCCGATGACCTCGCCGGTGGTGGTCTCGATGTCGCCCGGCTGCGCCGGCAGGTACTGCTTGAGGAAGTCGCTGAAGCGACGCTCGCCGATAAAGCAGATGCCGGTGGAGTCCTTCTTGCGCGCGGTGGCCAGGCCATGCAGCTCGGCGATGGCGCGGACCTCGGGCTTTTCCAGTTCGCCCACCGGGAAGAGGGTGCGCGCCAGCTGCTCGCCGCCCACGGCGTGGAGGAAATAGCTCTGGTCCTTGTTGGCGTCCAGACCCTTGAGCAGCAGGGTCTGGCCGTCGACGTCGCGACGGCGCACATAGTGGCCGGTGGCGATCAGGTCGGCGCCCAAGGCCAGGGCATAGTCGAGGAAGGCCTTGAACTTGATCTCGCGGTTGCAGAGGATGTCCGGATTCGGCGTCCGGCCGGCCTTGTATTCGGCGAGGAAGTGCTCGAAGACGTGATCCCAGTACTCGGCGGCGAAGTTGGCCGTGTGCAGCTTGATGCCGATGCGGTCGCAGACCGCCTGGGCATCGGCGAGGTCTTCCTTGGCCGTGCAGTACTCGGTGCCGTCATCCTCGTCCCAGTTCTTCATGAACAGGCCCTCGACCTGATAGCCCTGCTCCTTGAGCAAGAGGGCCGAGACCGAGGAATCCACTCCGCCGGACATGCCGACGATGACGCGGGTGCCGTTCACTTCAAAAACCTCTCATATCTACGATCATCGACAGGGGATAGCGGTGCCCGTCCAGGTACTTCTCGATGGCGTCCAGGACCAGGGGGCTGCGCAGCCGGGCCTGCTCGGCGCGGATCTCGTCGAGGGTCAGCCACACCGCGCGGGTGATGTCGGCGTCCAGGGCGCGCTCCGGCTGGTGGGCCAGGGGGCGGGCATGGAAGGCCGTGCGATAGTAGGTGACGCCATTGGTCGGGGCGACATAGAGGCCGATGCCGATCACGCCCAGGATCTCCACCTGCCAGGCGGTTTCTTCCAGGGTTTCGCGCCATGCCGCCTCGATCAGGCTCTCGCCCGGCTCCAGGTGCCCGGCCGGCTGGTTGAGCACCAGGCGACCCTGCTTCTCTTCTTCCACCAGCAGGAAGCGACCGGCGTCTTCCACCACGGTGGCCACGGTGACGTGGGCGTGCCAATCCATCTCGGACTCCGCTATCGGTAATCGCGCAGTATACGCCTTAAGCTTTGCGTGCCCCAAATGCAGCGAACCCCGGCCGGGGCCGGGGTTCGCTGTGATCACCCATTCAGGCTGCGGATGCAGCCCTCAGGTTCAGCCCTTGAGCTGTTCCAGGGCGGCATTGAGCGTGGCGCTCGGACGCATGGCCTGGCGGGTCTTGGCCTGGTCGGGGTGGTAGTAGCCACCGATGTCCACGGCCTGGCCCTGGACGCCGTTCAGCTCGGCGACCACCTTGGCTTCGTCGGCGGTCAGCGACTTGGCCACCGGCTCGAACTGGGCCTTGAGCTGGGCGTCTTCGCTCTGCTCGGCCAGGGCCTGGATCCAGTACAGCGCCAGGTAGAAGTGGCTGCCGCGGTTGTCCAGTTCACCGGCCTTGCGCGACGGCGACTTGTTGCTGTCGAGGAACTTGCCGTTGGCCTGGTCCAGGGTCTTGGCCAGGATCTTGGCCTTGGCGTTGCCGGTGGTCTCGCCCAGGTGGTTCAGGGATTCGGCCAGGGCCAGGAACTCGCCCAGGGAATCCCAGCGCAGGTGGTTTTCCTGCACGAACTGCTGGACGTGCTTGGGCGCGGAGCCGCCGGCACCGGTCTCGAACAGGCCGCCGCCGTTCATCAGCGGGACGATGGACAGCATCTTGGCGCTGGTGCCCAGTTCCATGATGGGGAAGAGGTCGGTCAGGTAGTCGCGCAGGACGTTGCCGGTCACCGAGATGGTGTCCTCGCCCTTGCGGATGCGCTCCAGGGACACGCGGGTGGCTTCCTCGGGCGCCAGGACACGGATGTCTAGGCCGTTGGTGTCGTGGTCCTTGAGGTAGCGCTCGACCTTGGCGATGACCTGGGCGTCGTGGGCGCGGTTCTGGTCCAGCCAGAAGATGGCCGGGGTGCTGCTGGCACGAGCGCGGTTGACGGCCAGTTTGACCCAGTCCTGGATCGGCGCGTCCTTGGTCTGGCACATGCGCCAGATGTCACCGGCCTCGACCGGATGCTCGAAGACCACCTTGCCCTGGTCGTCGGTCACGCGCACGGTGCCGTCGGTGGGGATCTGGAAGGTCTTGTCGTGGGAGCCGTATTCCTCGGCCTTCTGCGCCATCAGGCCGACGTTGGGCACGCTGCCCATGGTGCTGGGGTTGAAGGCGCCGTGCTGCTTGCAGTCCTCGATCACCACCTGGTAGACGCCGGCATAGCAGCGGTCGGGGATGATGGCCTTGGTGTCCTGCAGGTTGCCTTCGGCGTTCCACATCTTGCCGGAGTCACGGATCATGGCCGGCATGGAGGCGTCGACGATGACGTCGCTTGGCACGTGCAGGTTGGTGATGCCCTTGTCGGAATTGACCATGGCCAGGGCCGGGCGCTGGGCGTACTGGGCGTCGAAATCGGCCTTGATGGCGGCCTGGGTGGCTTCCGGCAGGCTGGACAGGCGGGCGTAGAGGTCGCCGATGCCGTTGTTGCGATCGAAGCCGGCTTCTTTCAGGGCGGCTTCGTGCTTGGCCAGGACGTCCTTGTAGAACTCGCCGACGATGATGCCGAACATGATGGGGTCGGAGACCTTCATCATGGTGGCCTTCAGGTGCACGGAGAACAGCACGCCCTGGGCCTTGGCGTCTTCGATCTGGGCGGCGATGAAGCTCTGCAGAGCCTTGCGGCTCATGGTCGAGGCGTCGACGATCTCGCCGGCCTTGACCGCGGTCTTCTCTTTCAGGACCTTGCTGCTGCCGTCCTTGCCGATCAGTTCGATCTTCAGGCTGCCGGCGTTCTCGATGGTGGCCGAGCGCTCGCTGCCATAGAAGTCATGGGCGTCCATGTGGGCGACGTGGGACTTGGAGTCGGCGCTCCAGGCACCCATGCGATGGGGGTGCTTGCGGGCGTAGTTCTTGACCGACAGCGGCGCGCGGCGGTCGGAGTTGCCTTCGCGCAGGACCGGGTTCACGGCGCTGCCCTTGACCTTGTCGTAACGCGCCTTGACGTCCTTTTCCTTGTCGTCCTTGGGCTCGTCCGGATAGTCCGGCAGCGCGTAGCCCTGACCCTGCAGTTCCTTGATCGCCGCCTTGAGCTGCGGGACCGAGGCGCTGATGTTGGGCAGCTTGATGATGTTGGCTTCGGGAGTGGTGGCCAGTTCGCCGAGTTCGGCGAGGTGGTCAGAGATGCGCTGCTCTTCCTTCAGGTACTCGGGGAAGAGGGCGATGATGCGGCCGGCAAGGGAGATGTCACGGGTTTCGAGGGCGACGCCGGAGGAGGCGGTGATGGCCTCGACGATGGGTAGCAGCGAATAGGTCGCCAGGGCGGGCGCTTCGTCGGTCAGGGTGTAGATGATCTTCGACGTGGTGGACATGTCTTGCTTTAACTCCTCTTTATCACAGCTGTGGCGCGAAGCCGGGCGAGCGAGGATCGACCCTTGAGTCGATAGACGCCCCAAGAAGGCGTTATCGGGCCGCGCGACAGGCGCGGCGGCGATGGACGTGCGATGCGACAAAGCGTCGCTGCGGAAATTGCGGGATCGGCCGATACAGCCAGCGGAACCGGCAGGGCCTGCAGCGACCCGTCAGTCGGCGGAGTATATCAGCGCGGCGCCTGGCGTGCATTCGTACTGCCGCGGCCTGGCTGTGGGCAGATGTTGCGGCTGTGACGGGTCTGGTAGAAGCGCACAGCCGCATCGAGCAACCAGGTCAAGAGGCTTGACCATTCGACGGCTGGCGCTGCACGGCAGTTGCTTAAGGGACTAAACTATTGCCCCTCTTAATCTGATGAGGTCGTTATGAAAACCAAGGACAATGCGTCCAAGAGTCGTTCCTGGGCTATCGTCGGGCTGGAAACGCTCGTGATCGTCGCCCTGTCGCTGTACGTCGCCTTCGGTGCCGGGCTGTTCATCAAGCACCACTGCTGGGACACCCTGACCCCGCAGCAGCAAGACCAGATCCTCGAGCAGATGAGCCGCAGTGCTCAGGAAAATACCCTGCTCACCTGATTCGCCTTCGCTCGAATCCCTTCTTTTCAAACAATAAGAATCCTTCTTTTTTCTCCCGCGCACTCCCTGGGTGTCGAGGTGGCCTCGTCACGTCCGCTTTTCTAGCAGACCAGGTGTTTGGCTGGACTCACGGGGGCGGTGGGGGTTGCCTTGGGCAGCACGCTGGGCGAGGAGGTCGCCACGGGTCTGGCACGACGTGCCAGGCGCAGCATGGCCCAGAGTATGGCCAGCGCCAGGGCCAGCCAGCCCAGAATCAGAAGAAGGATGTAGGTCGCAGGAGTCATTGACGTTCACCGTACGGCTGTCTCGGAAAGGTGTCTCTGCTGGGACACATTTCACTAGACTCGTCAATAGCTATCCTGTTCAGGCTTTCCCGACGAGGGGTCCGACCGGGCGCCGCCGATGCGGCGCCCGGTCGGCGCGGATCACAGGAACAGGTGCGCCAGCCAGAACAGGCCGGCGGAGAGGGCCATGGAGGCCGGCAGGGTCAGGACCCAGGCCATCAGGATGTTGCGCACCGTACTGCCCTGCAGGCCGCTGCGATTGGCGACCATGGTGCCGGCCACGCCCGAGGACAGCACGTGGGTGGTGGAGACGGGCAGGGCGAAGACGTTGGCCATGCCGATGGCGGCCACGGCCGTCACCTGGGCGCTGACGCCCTGGGCATAGGTCATGCCTTGGCGGCCAATCTTCTCGCCGACGGTCAGCACCACCCGGCGCCAGCCGACCATGGTGCCGATGCCCAGGGCCAGGGCGACCGCGATGATGACCCAGAAGGGCGCGTATTCGGTGGTGCTGGTGAGGTCCTTGCGCAGGCGGCTCAGGTCGTCGCGATCGCGCGCGGTCAACACCGGCAGCTTGCTCACCTTCTTGGCGGTGTCGTCCAGGCACAGCAGGTAGCGGCGCACCTGCTGGCGATGGTCGTCGCTCATGGCGCGGTAGTCGGTGATGCCTTCCAGATCGGCCAGCAGTGCCTGCAGGGTCGGCACGGTCATGTGCGGGGCGCAGCGGAATTCCTGGGGCAGGTCGCGATTGCCGGGCACTTCGGCGAGGAAGTCCTTGAGGTTGTCGCCCTGGCGCTCGTAGAACTGACCCAGGTGGATGGCGGCGTCGCGGGTGCGCTCGATCTGGTAGGTGGTGCTGTCCAGGTCCAGTACGAACTTGGCCGGGACGATGCCGATCAGCACCAGCATGATCAGGCCGATGCCTTTCTGGCCGTCGTTGGAGCCGTGCACGAAGCTCATGCCCATGGCCGAGAGGACCAGCATCAGACGATTCCAGAACGGCGGGTGCTTCTTGGCGTCCACTTCGCGGCGCTGTTCCGGGGTCTTGTGCATCTTCGACAGCGGCCGCCAGCGCTTGAGGGCAAGCAGCAGCAGGCCGGCGACGGCGAAGCCGGCCAGCGGCGAGAAGATCAGCGACAGGCCGATGTCGATCGCCTTCTGCCAGTTCACCCCTTCGCTCATCGGGATGCCGGTGAGCAGGGCGTTGGTCACGCCGACGCCGAGGATGGAGCCGATCAGGGTGTGGGAACTGGAGGCGGGGATGCCGAAGTACCAGGTGCCCAGGTTCCAGGTGATGGCCGCGGCGAGCAGGGAAAACACCATGGCCAGGCCGTGGCCGGTGTTGACGTTGATCAGCAGCTCCACCGGCAGCAGGTGGACGATGGCGTAGGCGACGCCAACGCCGCCGAGCAGCACACCGAGGAAATTGAAGATGCCGGAGAAGAACACCGCGAGGTGCGGCGGCATGGCCTTGGTGTAGATCACCGTGGCGACGGCGTTGGCGGTGTCGTGGAAGCCGTTGATGAATTCAAAGGCCAGGGCCAAGACGAGGCTGATGGCGACCCAGGCATGGAGTCCGCTGAAAAGTTCGAACATGGGGATACGTCGACAGTTGGCAGGCGCGAATTATGGCAGAAAAATGACTGCCGCCATCGCCACCTTGAATGGGAGGGGCGAATTAGTCGCCGCGGTAGATGCAGCCGCAGGTGCAGGTCTCATGGACGCGGACCTGGCTGAGCTCGGGCAGCTGGGGCTTGAGTTGTTGCCAGATCCAGCGGGCGAGCACCTCGCTGGTAGGGTTCTCGAGGCCCGGGATGTCGTTCAGGTAGTGATGGTCGAGACGCTCGTACAGGGGTTTGAAGACGGCCTTGATGTCGGCGAAATCCCGGACCCAGCCGGTATGGGGATCGACCGCGCCTTCGATGTGCAGGCCTACCTTGAAGGAATGCCCATGGAGACGGCCACACTTGTGACCTGCCGGAACATTGGGCAGGAAGTGCGCGGCTTCGAAAATGAATTCTTTGAAAATTTCCACGATAACCACTCGCGTTGGGCCACGGGGTGTGGCGGCTGCGGGGCGGCAGTCTATCAGCTCGACAGCGCCTTGCCGAACCTCCCGCTGCCCGGCAGCGGCCAGCGGCTAGCCCGGCATCGACCAGGGTTCCAGCAGATGGCCGTCGTGCGCCAGTTCCAGGCGGGTCCGTTCGATCAGCGCGGCGAGGTGGCCGGCATGGCTGTACTGGCTGCGGGCGACGTGGGCGACCGAGGCCAGGACCTGGCTGCCGTCCGTCACCGCGAAGGAAAAGCTGGCGTCGCTGGGGTCTTCACGGACCTCGCCGTGCAGCGGCAGAAAGGCCTTTTCGACGATGTGGACGGCGCGGGCGAGATCTATGGTCATGGACGGATTCCTCTGCAGATCGCCTTCTATAGAGGACCGGGTGGCGGAGAAATTCTGATTTGCCAACGCCTGCGGGCTTAGGCAGTCTCCCGGTCTTTGTCTGGACGTTTCCCCATGCGCAACAGCAATCCTCGTACCTTCTGGGCTCTGGTCGGCCTGGCCGCGGTCTTCGGTCTCGCCGGCCTGATCGGCAATCGGGTGGGCTGGGAGCGACTGGAGATCGGCTATCGGACGGTGCCGTCGCCCAGTGGCCTGGACATCGGCGTGGCGGGGCAGGTCATCACCGGTCTGCCGTCGCTGTGCATAGCCCTGGCGCTGGTCACCATAGTGACGGCGCTGATCATCCGCGGTGGCCGCCGCTTTCGTTCGCGGCTGCCCCTGCCGGTGACGGCGGCCATTCTCTGGGTGCTGCTGGCGGGCCTGCTGGTGCTCTTCTATCCCAGTACCCTGGCGTTCCAGTGGGAGAACCATCGCAGCGCGGCGGACATCGACTTCTATGTGCTGCAGGAGCGCCAGGGTCCGTTCCAGGGCACGGTGCAGAAAAGCCAGCGCCTGACCTACTACCGCGACTGCGGTGCCACCGGGCAGACAGCCTGCCCGGTGTTCGAGTGCGTGGTGGAAAGACGCAGCTGGCTGGGTGGTCTGCAGAAGATCGAAGGCTTCTACCCGGGGCTGGACCAGGAGCGTCAGTTGGAGCTGCTGCGCACCCGCTGCCTGCCCGGCACGCCGTGACCGACGAAACCGCCGGTCTGGTGGCGCCATAGGCGTGCATAGAGACCGTTGTAGGCGATCAGCTCGTCGTGGGAACCCATCTCGACGATCTGGCCGCGCTCCATGACCACCAGGCGGTCCATGCGCGAGATGGTCGACAGCCGGTGGGCGATGGCGATCACCGTCTTGCCTTCCATCAGGGTCTCCAGACTCTCCTGAATGGCCGCTTCCACCTCGGAATCGAGGGCGGAGGTGGCTTCGTCGAGCAGCAGGATCGGTGCGTCCTTGAGCAGGGTGCGGGCGATGGCGATGCGCTGACGCTGGCCGCCGGAGAGCTTGACGCCGCGCTCACCCACCTGGGCGTCCAGGCCGGTACGGCCATGGGCATCGGTGATGCGGGCGATGAAGTCGTCGGCCTTGGCCTTGCGCAGGGCCGCGTGCAGCTCCTCGTCGGTGGCCTCAGGGCGGCCGTAGAGCAGGTTCTCGCGAATCGAACGGTGCAGCAGCGAGGTGTCCTGGGTGACCACGCCGATCTGGCATCTCAGGCTTTCCTGGGTGACGTGGGCGATGTCCTGGCCATCGACCAGGATGCGACCGCCTTCCAGGTCATAGAGGCGCAGCAGGACGTTGATCAGGGTGGACTTGCCGGCGCCCGAGGGGCCGACCAGGCCGATCTTCTCGCCCGGGGCCACGTCGAGGGTCAGGCCTTCGATGATGCCGGCGCCCTTGCCGTAGTGGAAATGGATGTCCTCGAACAGCACGGCGCCACGGCTCACCTGCAAGGGCTTGGCGTCCGGGGCATCGCCGACCTGGCGCGGTTTGGCGATGGTGCTCATGCCGTCCTGCACCATGCCGATGTTCTCGAAGATGCCGTTGACCACCCACATGATCCAGCCGGACATGCTGTTGATACGGATCACCAGGCCGGTGGCCAGGGCGATGGCGCCCACGCTGATGACGCCCTGGTGCCAGAGCCAGAGGGCGAGGCCGGTGGTGCCGGCGATGAGGAAGCCACTGAGGATGGCGATGGTCACGCCCATGGCGGTGATCAGGCGCGCGGCGCTCTCGGCCTTTTCGGTCTGCTCTTCCATGGCCTGGCGGGCGTATTGCTCCTCCTGGGCGGAGTGGGAGAACAGCTTGAGGGTGGAGATGTTGGTGTAGCCGTCGACGATGCGTCCGGAGAGCTGCGAGCGGGCTTCGGAGGCGATGGCCGAGCGCTCCTTGGTCTGGGGCACGAAATACCAGAGGGCGATGACGTAGCCGATGATCCAGAGGACCAGGGGCACCATCAGCCAGACGTCGGCCTGGGCGAACAGGATCAGCGAGGTGACGGCAAAGATCAGCACGTGCCAGATGGCGTCCACCGCCTGCACCGCCGAATCGCGCAGGGAGACACCGGTCTGCATGATGCGGTTGGAGATGCGCCCGGCGAAGTCGCTGTGGAAGAAACCCAGGCTCTGCTTGAGCACATAGCGATGGTTCTGCCAGCGGATCAGGGTGGTGAGGCTGGGGGTGATGGTCTGGTGCACCAGCAGGTCATGCAGGCTGATGAACAGCGGCCGGATGACCAGGGTAACCACCGCCATCCAGATCAGGGTGCCGCCGTGCTCCTGGAAGAACACCGTGCTGTTGGGCGCGCTGCCGGCCAGGTCGACGATCTGGCCGATGAAGTTGAACAGGGCGACCTCGATCAGGGCGCCGATCAGACCGACCGCCAACAGCAGGGCGAAGGCCGGCCAGGCTTGCTTGAGGAAGTGCAGATAGAAGGCGCCAACGCCAGTGGGCGGCATTTCATCGGGGGCTTCCCGAAATGCATCGATGAGGCGTTCGAAGCGGCGAAAGATCATGCGGGGTCCTTGTGAGGAGGAGACGGCGTCTCGCACTGGGGCCTCGCCTGGTTGACCGGACGACCGCCAGCGGATCGTCCGGCAGGACGGGTCGGCTACAGCCGTTTGGCAGCGAGAATCATGACCGGTTCACGGGGAATGTCGCGCAGCATGCCCTGGCGGGTGGTCTGCACCCCGGCGATCTGGTCGACGACTTCCATGCCGCGCACGACCTTGCCGAACACCGCATAGCCGAAGTCGCGCGAGCCGTGGTCGAGGAAGGCATTGTTCTCGACGTTGATGAAGAATTGACTGGTAGCGGAATTGACGTCCGAGGTCCGCGCCATGGCCAGGGTGCCACGCAGATTCTTCAGGCCGTTGTCGGCTTCGTTCTTGATCGGCGCCTTGGTGCGCTTTTCCTGCATGTCGCGGGTGTAGCCGCCACCCTGGATCATGAAGCCGGGAATGACCCGGTGGAACAGGGTGCCCTTGTAGAAGCCGCTGTCGACGTAGCCGAGGAAGTTCTCGGTGCTGACCGGTGCCTTGGCCGCGTCCAGCTCGACCTCGATGTCACCCTTGTTGGTGCTGATGAGCACGTGCGGATTGTCCGCGGCCCAGGTGGAGGAGGCGACAAACAGCGCGCAGGCGGCAAGCAGGGCTTTGAACATGATGGATCCTTGAGTGGCGGAGACGACTGGCGAACGATAGCAACCCGGCCGGCACCCCGCCACGGTCAGCGTGGCAGGGCATGCTTGCGCAGCAGGTTCATGAGGATCTGCGAGGCCGGGCCCAGCTCGTGCTGGCGGGTCTTGTAGAGCTGGAAGGGATGGAAGCGCTGGGCGCCCTGTTCCAGGGGCAGCGGCTTGAGCAGACCGGCCTCGAGATCGGTCTGGATGGCGTCCCGGGGCAGCCAGGCGAAGCCCAGGCCGTCACGCAAGAAGGTCGCCGCGGTGCTGATGCTGCCCACCGTCCAGCGCTGCTCGGCGGCCAGCCAGCCGGCATCCCGTGGCTGGGCGCGGCCGCTGTCGCGGATCACGATCTGCAGCTGTTCTTCCAGATCGGCGGTCACCAGGGTGCGCTGCAGCTGGTGCAGCGGATGCTCGGGATGGGCGACGGCGACGAATTCCACGGTGCCGAGGGAGGCCCCCAGGTGCGCGGCGATGACCAGCCCGGTGATCGCCAGGTCCGCCGAGCCGTCGAGCAGGGCCTCTTCCACGCCGGACAGCACCTCTTCGCGCAGCCGTACCCGGCAGCCACGACTTTGCGGCATGAATTCGCGCAGGCACAGCAGCAGGGGACGGGTGGGGTAGGCGGCGTCCACCACCAGCCGCACCTCGGACTCCCAGCCCTGTTCCATGTGGTAGGCCAGTTCCTCCAGCTGGCTGGCCTGCTGCACCAGGCGGCGCGAGCGGCGCAGGAGCACGGCGCCGGCATCGGTCAGCACGGCGCGGCGTCCCTCTAGGCGCAACAGCGGCACGCCGAGCTGCTCCTGCATGCGCGCGACGGTATAGCTGACCGACGACTGGGAGCGATGCAGCACCTCGGCGGCCTGGGCGTAGCCGCCGTGATCCACCACCGCCTGCAGGGTCCGCCACTGATCGAGGGAAACGCGAGGAGTCTTCATCAAGCGCTCTGGGCTCACGAAAGGGCGCATGTTAGTGCCTAGCCTGGCAATGGCAAAACGCGGCGTCCATCACGGCATGAAAAAATGTCGGCTGGCGGGTCAAATGTCCCGCCGGCGCCAGCCTCCAAGCCTGCCGATGAGTTTCCCACTCTAGGCAAGACAAGGAGTCTCCATGTCGTCATTCAAGGCGTTGCTGGGTTGCTGTCTGGTCATCGCGCCGCTGCTGGTCCAGGCCGAGGAATCTCGCGCGGCGGCCGCCGATCCCATCGATATCGAAGGCATGAACATCAGCCGGACCCTCGACTGCGAGGGGCGCGACGTGTCCCTGTCCGGCGAGGGCAATACCCTGACCCTGAAAGGCCAGTGCGGTGAGGTGTCGGTCTATGGCAGCCATCATCGCCTGGTGCTCGACAGCGCCCGGGCGCTGACCATCCATGGCCTGGGCAGCGTGACCACGGTCAGGGGCGCCGTGGCCAGCCTGAGCATCGGCGGCGGCTATCAGCAGGTGCAGGCCAATGTGCGCGGCAGCGATGGCCTGGCCAAGGTCGATGCCTACGGCTACGGCGCCAAGGCGCGCCTGACCCTGCTCAGCCAGGCCGACATCGCCGTGGGTGGTTCCAGTCAGCAGGTCTACTGGTCCCGCGCGGCCGGGGTGGCCGAGCCCAAGACGCTGGTCTCGGGTGCCGACAACGTACTGCAGGCCAACCAGTCGGTGGCGGGCCTCACCGGCGGCGAACCCTCGGGCCTGAACGCCACCCGCTAGGCCGTGAAGGGCCGGGGGTTTCCCTCGGGCGGCGGGCACGTTAAGGTCGCGCACCTTTTTCGTGCGTCGCCGTCATGCCTTATCTCCTGCTCGTCACCCTCATCTGGGCGTTTTCCTTCAGCCTGATCGGCGAATACCTCGCCGGTCGGGTCGACAGCGACTTCGCCGTGCTGGTCCGCGTGGCCATCGCCTTCGTGCTGTTCCTGCCTTTCACCCGCTGGCGCGGGGTGCCGGGACGCTTCGCCCTGGGGCTGATGGCGGCTGGCGCGCTGCAATTCGGCATCACCTATCTATGCCTGTATCGCAGCTTCGCGGTGCTGACGGTACCCGAGGTGCTGCTGTTCACCGTGCTCACGCCCATCTACGTGACCCTGCTGGACGACGCCTGGCAGCGGCACTTGCGAATCTGGTCGCTGCTCGCCGCCGTGGTGGCGGTGGGCGGCGCGGCCTTGATCCGCTTCCAGCCGCTGACCGGTGACTACCTGCTGGGTTTTCTCCTGCTGCAGGTGGCCAACCTGACCTTTGCCGCCGGCCAGGTGCTGTGCAAGCACCTGGGGCATGCCTATGCCGGGCAGGGCGCCCTGCATCGCCATTTCGGGCTGTTCTTTCTCGGCGCCCTGCTGGTGGCGGCGCTGTCCTTTCTGCTGTTCGGCAATCCGGCGCGGTTGCCCGGCACCCTGTTGCAGTGGGGCGTACTGGTGTGGATGGGCGTCTTCGCCACGGCGCTCGGCCTCTACTGGTGGACCCTGGGCTCGCTGCGGGTCAACGGCGGCACCCTGGCGATCATGAACGAAGCCCATGTGCCGGCGGGCCTGCTGGTCAGCCTGCTGATCTGGCAGCACCCGGCCGATCTGCCTAGGCTGTTGCTGGGCGGTGGGATCATCCTGCTGTCGCTATTCATCAATCGTCTGGGGCGTCAGTCATGAACGTGCTGTCCGGCAAGGGCCTGGGCCTTTCGGTGCTGTCGTCGGTGCTGTTCGCGCTGATGCCGGTGTACTTCGCCTGGCTGGCGCCGTTGGACGGCCTGCAGGTGGTGGCCCTGCGGGTGGTCTGGTCGCTGCCCATGGTGCTCCTGCTGGTGCTGCTGCTGCGGGAGGGCAGGGCCCTGTGGGGCACGCTCAAGCGACTGGTGCGCGAGCCCCGGCTATGCCTGGCGATCCCGGCGGCGGCGCTGCTGATGGGCATCCAGTGGTGGGTGTTCGTCTGGGCGACCATGAACGGCGAGGCCATGGCCATGTCGCTGGGCTACTTCCTCTTGCCCCTGGCCATCGTGCTGACAGGCCGGCTGGTCTATGGCGAGCGGCTGCGGCCGCTGCAGCGCCTGGCGGTCGGCTGCGCGCTGCTGGGGGTGGTCAACGAGGTCTGGGTAACCGGGGCGCTGTCCTGGGTCAGCCTGCTGCCAGTGGTGGGCTATCCGCCGTATTTCGTCCTGCGCCGCTGGATGGCGGTGGACGCCTTGTCCGGGTTCGTCCTGGAGATGGTCTGCCTGCTGCCCTTCGCGCTGCTCGCCCTGCACTGGTTCTCGCCCGGCGTCATCCTGCAGCAGTCGCCCTGGCTCTGGGCGCTCCTGCCAGGCCTGGGCCTGCTCAGTGCCATCGCCTTCGCCGCCATGCTGGCGTCGAGTCGCATGCTGCCGCTGAGTCTGTTCGGCATCCTCAGCTATGTGGAGCCGGCGCTGCTGGTGTTCGTCGCCCTCTATGTGCTCGGCGAGCAGCTGCCGGAGGGCGCGATCTGGACCTATGGCCCCATCTGGCTGGCAGTGGCCTGGGTCTGTCTCGACAGTGCGCGCCTGCTGCGCAAGCAGCTCAGGCGCGCGCCAGTGGCGCCCTAGAGCGCCAGGGTCGGGCACTCCGCGGCCGCGAAAAAGAACTCGTCGCAGTTGGGCAGACTGCCGGCGCGATCGACGATGAGGAATTCATCCTCGTCGCGCAGGGCCAGCACAGGGTGGTGCCAGACGCCGGCATGGTAGTTGATGCCCTGGCGGCCATCGGTGCGGAAAACGCGGATGGCGCCGGCATCCGGGACCGTCGCCGGCGGCGCCACCACCACCAGGAAAGGCTCGCCGCGCAGCGGCACGAAGGCCTGGCTGCCGTGGGGATGGCGTTCGAGCATGGCGATGGTCAGCGGATAGTCCAGCCGCCGGGCGCGAAAGATGCTGATGATCGCCGCGCCGTCCGCCGGCCCCGTCTCGACCCGTGCCAGGGCGTGGTATCTCTGGGTCGAGCCGTTGTTGATGGGATACCAGTCCCGGTCCGCCGTCTCTATGACCTCGCCGAAGGGCGCGAAGCCCTCGGCGGTCAGCGGCTCGATGCGCAGTGGCCGGCTCATGCCTGGCCCCGCGCCACCTTGCCGAACAGTCGCAGTCGGCTGACGCCGCCGTCCGGGAAGATGTTCAGGCGCACGTGGGTGATGGGGCCGAGGTCGCGCACCTGCTCGCGGAAGCTGTGCTCCTGGTGCATCTGCAGCTTTTGCGGCGGCAGCAGCTCCTTCCAGAAGAGACTCTGGGTCTCGATCTGACCGTCGGTGCCGCCGCGCACATAGGCGCCCTGGATCTGGCAGCTGTCCGGGTAGTTGCCCTTGAAGTGCAAGGTGTCCACCAGGATTTCCTCGACGATGCCGGCGTGGCCCAGGGCGACGATGATCCAGTCGTTGCCGGGGGTGCGGCGGCGCGCGGTTTCCCAGCCGTCGGCCATGCTGGCGGCGCGGCCCGGATTGAGGATGTTGCTCATGCGGCCATAGTGCTCGTCATTGCAGGCCAGGGCGCGACCGCCGTTGAGGGCGGCGGCCAGATCCAGCACCTCGTCGTCGGCCTGGGCCGACCAGTCGCGGTGGGGGATGCCATAGACCCGTAGGCGGGCCACGCCACCGTCGGGATAGATGTTCAGCCGCAGGTGCGTCCAGGGGCGGTCATCGGCGATGGCATGGTAGTGGTGGCTGTTGCCCTGCATCTCGACGGCCGGCAGCACCTCGGTCCAGGCGGCATCGGCGGCCGGGTCGCCCTCGGCGCAGAAGCAGGCTTCCAGGGAGGCGGAGGGCGGGTAGTTGCCGGTGAACCAGCGGGTGTCGATGTCGACGCCCTTGATCGAGCCGGGCACGCCCAGGCGGATGACCGCATGGTCGTAGCCTTCGAAGCGCTTGCGCCGCGACTCCCAGCCGTCCATCCACTTGCCGTTGTCGTCGTAGACGCCTTCCTTCCACTCCGGCTCGTGGGGCTGGAGCATGCGGTCGGCGGCGGCGAACCAGTCGTCGGTGACGCTGATGACACGGGTGCCGAGGCGGGCATCGGCAAGGTTGAGGTACTTCTCGAAGGGCGCAGCGTAGGTGCGTTTCATGGGGTGCTCTTGTCGGGGGAGGGGTCAGAGGGTCTGCAGGCGGAAGAGGGCGATGCGGTCGATCTCGGCCAGGGCGCGCTGGAATTCCTGCTCCGGACTGTTGGGCAGGCGTTCCTCGAAGGCGGCCAGGATCAGGTGCCGGTTGCTGCCCTTCACCGCCATGATGAAGGGGAAGCCGAATTTGGCGCGGTAGGCCTCGTTGTGGCGGGTGAAGCGTTCGAGTTCGTCCGGGGTGCATTGATCGAGGCCGGCACCGGCCTGTTCGCCACTGCTGGCGGCGGTCAGTTCTCCCGCCAGGGCGGCGCGTCCGGCGAGATCCGGGTGCGCCTGGATCAGCGCCAGCTGTTCGGCCTGGCTGGCGCGGGCGACCTGGGCGGCGAGGCGCTGGTGCAGGGCTTCGACGCTGTCCGGCAACGGCTGGCCCTCGTCGAAGGCGCGCTCGGCGACCCAGGCGGAATGCTCGTAGATGCCGCCAAAGGTCGCGACGAAGGCAGCGCGCTCCAGCTGGCTGGGGGTGACGGTCTGGAAGGTGCTCATGCCGGCGGATGCTCCCGGTGCCAGTGACGGGCGATGTCCACCCGACGGGCGAACCAGACGCGCTCATGGCTCTGCGCGTATTCGAGGAAGCGCTTGAGGCCCACCAGGCGACCGGGGCGACCGATCAGCCGGCAATGCAGACCGATGGAAAGCATCTTGGGCGCGGTGGCGCCTTCTTCGTAGAGGGTGTCGAAGGCGTCCTTGAGGTACTGGAAGAACTGCTCGGCGGTGTGGAAACCCTGGACCTGGGTGAATCTCATGTCGTTGGTGTCCAGGGTGTAGGGGATCACCAGGTGCGGCTTGCCGGTGGGCGTATCGGGTTCCCAATAGGGCAGGTCGTCGTCGTAGGTGTCGCTGTCGTAGAGGAAGCCGCCTTCCTCCATCACCAGGCGCCGGGTATTGGGACCGGTCCGGCCGGTGTACCAGCCCAGCGGTCGTTCGCCGGTCAGTTCGGTGAGGATCTCGATGGCGCGCTGCAGATGGGCGCGCTCCTCGGCTTCGTCCATGTACTGGTAGTCGATCCAGCGATAGCCGTGGCTGCAGATCTCGTGGCCGGCCTGGACCATGGCGCGGATGACCTCGGGGTGGCGCTCGGCGGCCATGGCCACGGCAAAGATGGTCAGGGGCACCTGGTGCCTGGCGAACAGTTCCAGGATGCGCCAGACGCCGGCGCGACTGCCGTATTCGTAGAGCGACTCCATGGACATGTTGCGGACGCCCGGCAACGGCTGGGCGGCGACCATCTCGGAAAGAAAGGCCTCGGACTCCTTGTCGCCGTGGAGGATGTTGCGCTCGCCACCCTCTTCGTAATTGAGCACGAAGGACAGGGCGATGCGGGCGTCACCCGGCCAGCGGGGGTGGGGCGGCTGGGCGCCATAGCCGATGAGATCACGGGGATAGGTCATGGAAGGGGCATCCTGGCAGTCGAGATGTTTTGTATACAATGTTTGGAGACCTTTGCCGAGTCCCAGCAAGAATCCTGCCTAACTGGTCTGACCGGTCTGAAGACTTTCGGCCGGCTGGAACGCGCCCGGGCCGCAGACAGTGCCTCTGGCAGGGCTGTATACAATCGCTGGCTGAAAAACTGTTAGGCTGGCTCATCACCCTGTAGGAGCGCTCCCATGTCCGTTTCTTCCCCTGGCGGTTACTTGACGACCCATGTGCTGGACACCGCCGGTGGCTGTCCGGGCGCGGATATCGTCTTTCGCCTGTACCGTCTGGAGGGGGCCGCGCGGCAGGCCCTGGGTGAAGGGCGGACCAACGCCGATGGCCGCAGCGATACGCCGCTTTTGCAGGGCGACGCCTTCACGGCAGGGGTCTATGAGCTGGAGTTCGAGGTGGGCGCCTACTACCGGCGCCGCCAGGTGGCGCTGGATGAGCCGGCCTTTCTCGATACCGTGGTCCTGCGCTTCGGCCTCGCCGACGAGGGCGCGCACTACCATGTACCGCTGCTGGTCTCTCCCTACAGCTACTCGACCTACCGCGGCAGCTAGCGGCAACTGCTCCGCGGCGGTGCGCTTCCGCCCGAATCGGCACCAGGGTAGGGCGTAGGTCCGCGGAGCTAGTGGAAGGTCGGCTCGGTGTTGAGTCGCGCGGTGGCGAGCAGCGGACGATCCGGCACGGCACTGCCGGGCCAGGTCTGGGCGATGCGTTCCAGCACTACCTGGGCCAGCATGCTGTGGGTACGACTGGCGAAATGCCCGCGGGCGCCAAAGATATAGGCCTGGTCAGCGCCCGGTTCGACGTAGCTGTCCGGATCGCAGAATTCGCGACCGGGGAGACAGGCATCCCCTTCGGCATGGGTAAAGCCGTAGTTTCCGTAGTGAGCGAAGACCTCTTCCATCACCCGGTAGGCATCCACCAGCAGCAGACGGTCTCCGGCCGGCAGGTTGGCCTGCAGGGTATCGTTGTAGAGCTTGACCAGCTCATGGTTGCGCTGCGCCACCTGCTCGGTCCAGGGCTCGAGATAGGGCGCCTTGCCGTAGTCGGTGTTGTTGAGCACCACCAGCCGTTGGGCACCCAGGCTCAGCAGATAGCGCAGCAGCTTGACCTCGTTCAGGGCCGTATGCCGGATCCGCGCCTCGACCTGTTCGCGGACCTCGGGGGGCAACGGGGCGTCGGCCATCAGCGCGGCCTTGAGCTTCTTGTCGTAGAAGGGGCCGATGATGTCATTGCCGCCGATCTGCACCAGCACCAGGTCCTGCTGGCGGAAGCGGCCGTGCTGCATCTCGAAGTTGCGGATCTGCTGGGAAAAGGCCAGTGGCGCCTCGTTGTGGTCGAAGCCCGGCTCGGTGAAGCTGCCGGTCACGGCGCCGCCCTCGGCGTAGCAGAGACCGTCGGGGTCGCTCGGCCCCTCGTGGCCATAGCCTTCCACCTGACGATTCGGGCCCAGCTCGATGCCGTAGGCGTCGGCGATTTCCTGCGGGTAGGTACGACCGGGATTGGTCGCATAGATGTGGCCGAAGGTGCCGCAATCCATGAGGCTGTCACCAAAGGCGATGACCCTCTGGATACCCCGCGCCTCGGCGATGGGCTCGGGGCTGGGTACGAGGGCGAGTAGCGCGGCGACACCCGCCAGTGCGGTCGCCAATCCCCAGTGCTTGCCCATCCTCTACCTCCCGGCAGCGCCCAGCGTCTGTGCTGTCACCGCCTGCTGCAACCTTCATACCGGGAAGAGCGGGAAAAACGGCGGAGAGTTCCCTGCGCCCGGACCAGCCGAGACGGCAGGCGACGACAGGCAAGGACCTCGGGTGGGACGGGGCGATTGCGGCCCGCCCGCTGCCATTCAGGGTGGGTCAGTCCGGCTTGGCGACGGGATCGGAAGATTGCGCCAGGATGGCTGCCATCAGACCGGGGAAGCGCTTATCCAGGTCTTCGCGCCGCAACTGGTTCATGTGCGTGGTACCGGCGTTGCGGGTATGCACCAGGCCGGCGTCGCGCAGGACACGGAAGTGATGCGACATGCTGGACTTGGGACGGCCGCCGTCGAGTTCGCCACAGGTGGCCTCGGCGACCCGCGCCAGATAGCGGACGATATCCAGGCGCACGGGATCGCTGAGCGCGTGGAACAGACGCTCAAGGGAAAATTCGTCGGGACTGGGATGTTTGAAAGGGCGCATGCGCCAATCATACACCGGGGGTTGGCGATTATGTTATGTTCGATTAATATCGAATTAACGAACAAGACTTCAACGTACACCTTGTCAACATACGGGAGACCGCTCAGATGTTCGCATTGTTCCAACCCTTCACCCTCAAGGACGTGACGCTGCGCAACCGCATCGCCATTCCGCCCATGTGCCAGTACAGCGCCGTGGACGGCGTCATCAACGACTGGCACCAGGTCCACTATGCCGGCCTGGCCCGTGGCGGTGCGGGTCTGGTCGTCGTCGAGGCCACGGCGGTCTCGCCGGAAGGCCGCATCACGCCCGGCTGCGCCGGCATCTGGTCGGATGCCCAGGCCCAGGCCTTCGTGCCGGTGGTCCAGGCGATCAAGGCCGCCGGTTCGGTACCGGGCATCCAGATCGCCCACGCCGGTCGCAAGGCCAGCGCCAACCGGCCCTGGGAAGGTGACGACCATATCGCCGCCGACGACGCCCGCGGCTGGGACACCATAGCCCCGTCCGCCGTGGCCTTTGGCGCCAACCTGCCCAAGGTCCCCAAGGCCATGACCCTGGACGACATCGCCCGGGTCCGCCAGGACTTCGTCGACGCCGCCAAGCGGGCCTACGAGGCCGGCTTCGAGTGGCTGGAACTGCACTTCGCCCACGGCTACCTGGCGCAAAGCTTCTTCTCGGTGCATTCCAACCAGCGTGACGACCAGTACGGCGGCGACCTCGCCGGCCGCAGCCGCTTCCTGCTGGAAACCCTGGCCGCGGTGCGCCAGGTCTGGCCGGAGCACCTGCCGCTGACCGCGCGTTTCGGCGTGATCGAATACGACGGTCGCGACGAAGAGACCCTGGCCGAATCCATCGAGCTGGCCCAGGGCTTCAAGCGCGAAGGCCTGGACCTGCTGAGCGTCAGCATCGGCTTCTCCACCCCGACCGCCAACATCCCCTGGGGCTCGGGCCTGCTGGCGCCCATCACCGAGCAGGTGCGCAAGGCGACCGGCCTCAAGGTGGCCTCGGCCTGGAACATCGACACCCCGGCCCTGGCCAACCAGGTGGTGGCCGACGAGCAGCTGGATCTGGTGATGGTGGGACGCGCCCACCTGGCCGATCCGCACTGGCCCTACTATGCGGCCAAGGCCCTGGGCGTCGACAAGCCGTCCTGGGTGCTGCCAGCGCCCTACGCCCACTGGCTGGAGCGCTATCGCACCAGCTGAGGCTGAAGAAATGGCCGCCGCGGACCGGCGGCCATTTCTACTGGCGAGTGGCCAGTATGATAGCTAGCTAATCGTTAGGCCCGCACCTTGCATGACGTCAAAGCGATCCATCGCTGCTCTATCGTCATACAGGGAAAATTGTCATGTCCGAGATGTCTCGTCGCTCCTTCGTCAGCCTGGCCACCCTGGCCTCTGCCGCAGTTCCGCTGGTGGGCTGGTCCCGTCTGGCTGCCGCGGATACGGCCGCGCCGCCCGTGCGGGAAAAGGTGCTGATCAACTACAACGAGAATCCGCTGGGACCTTCGCCCAAGGCCGTGGCCGCCATGCAGCGAGGGGCGGCCCTGAGTGGCCGTTATCACTTCGAGTATCAGGAGCAGCTGATCGAGCTGTTCGCCCGCCAGCACGGCTTGCCGAAGGATCATGTACACGCCTTTTGCGGCTCCAGCGAACCCCTGCAGTACGCGGTGATGGCCTTTACCGGGCCCCGCAGCCTGGTGCTGGCCAACCCCAGTTACGAAGCGGCCATGGTGGCAGCCAAAGCCAAGGGGGCACCGGTCCACGAGGTTCCGCTGGACGCCAGCCATGCCCACGACATTCCCGCGATGCTGGCGGCGGACAGCCAGGCCGGGCTCATCTACATCTGCAATCCGAACAACCCCACCGGCACCGTCACGGCACGCGAGCGCATCGAATTCGCCATCGCCAATCGCCCCAAGGGTAGCGTGGTGATGATCGACGAGGCCTATATCCACCTGAGCAACGAAAAGAGCTGCCTGGACCTAGCCGCGCAGCATGACGATGTTCTGGTCCTGCAGACCTTTTCCAAACTCTACGGCATGGCCGGCGCCCGACTGGGCTTCGCCGTGGGTAAACCGGATTTGCTGGCCAGGCTGGAGGTGTTCGGCGGCGAGAATGCCATTCCGGTCGCCGCCATGCTGGGTGGCATGGCCAGCCTGGAGGATCGCCAGCTGGTAGCGCAGCGCCGCAAGGAGAATGCCGCCACGCGCGACGAGACCCTGGCCTGGCTTCGTCAACGGGGCTTCGCCTGCACGGCCTCCCAGGGCAACTGCTTCATGGTCGATACCGGTCATCCGGGCCAGCAGGTGATCGCCGCCCTGGCCAGGCGCAACATCGTCATCGGTCGCACCTGGCCGGCGTGGCCGACCTGGGTAAGGGTCAGCGTCGGGTTGCCGAATGAGATGAAGGCCTTCCGCGAAGCCTTCGTCGCGGTGCTCAAGGACCCGACGGCGCTGGCCGGATTCACGCCCTTGGAACGCCAGGGTGGCCAATTAGCGCAGCTCGCCTGATCCGCCGATAAAGCGCTTGCAGGGTGGCTAACGGCGCAGCCTTATCCACCCTGCCGCGTGCCTGCCAGTGGAAAACGCGGCGCGGTTTTCCACGCTACCGGATCGAGGCTCGGGCTTGGTCGTTTGGGTTTGTTGGGCTTCGCTAGGCTCAACCCAACCTACGTTGATGGGTAGGTTGGGTTGAGGCGGCTCCAGCGGCGAAGCCCAACAGGTTCAGCTGTCGCGGCTGTGTACCCGGCGACCCGCGGCATAGGTCTCGCGCACCACGCGGTCGTCGGCCAGGGTGGTGAGGACGAAGAGGGTTTCTTCCAGGCTCTTGGACTGCTGCAGGCGGTAGTCGAGCAGCGGGGTGGCCTTGAGGTCGAGCACCACGAAGTCGGCGTCGTGGCCGGGGGCCAAGCTGCCGATGCGGTCGTCCAGGCGCAGGGCGCGGGCGCCGCCGAGGGTGGCCAGGTAGAGCGACTTGAAGGGGTGCAGGCGATGGCCGCGCAGTTGCTGCACCTTGTAGGCCTCGCCGAGGGTCTGCAGCAGCGAGAAGCTGGTGCCGGCGCCGACATCGGTACCGAGGCCGACATTGACCTTGAAGGCTTCCATCCGCTCTAGATCGAACAGCCCGCTACCGAGGAAGAGATTGGATGTGGGGCAGTGGGCCACCGCCGAACCGGTGTCGTGCAGGCGCTGGCATTCGGCGTCGCAGAGGTGGATGCCGTGGGCGAACACCGAGCGCGGACCGAGCAGCTGGAAGTGGTCGTAGACGTCCAGGTAGTGGCTGCGCTCCGGGAACAGCGCCTTCACCCAGTCGATCTCCTTGAGGTTCTCGGAGAGGTGGGTGTGCAGGTAGACGTCCGGGTGCTCGGCCAGCAGGCGGCCGGCGGCTTCCAGTTGCTCCGGCGTGCTGGTGGGGGCGAAGCGCGGGGTGACGGCGTAGTGCAGTCGGCCCTTGCCGTGCCAGCGCTGGATCAGCGCCTTGCTGTCGGTGTAGGCGGACTCGGCGGTGTCCTGCAGATAGTCCGGGGCGTTGCGGTCCATCAGCACCTTGCCGGCGATCATGCGCAGGTCGAGGCGTTCGGCGACCTCGAAGAAGGCATCCACCGACTGCGGATGGACACTGCCGAACACCAGGGCCGTGGTGGTGCCGTTGCGCAGCAGTTCGCCGACGAAGACCTCGGCCACCTCGGCGGCCTTGGCCGGATCGGCGAAGGCACCCTCGGTGGGGAAGGTGTAGGTGTCCAGCCAGTCCAGCAGCTGTTCGGCGTAGCTGGCGATCATGCCGGTCTGCGGATAATGGATATGGGTGTCGACGAAGCCGGGGGTGATCAGGGCGTCGCGATGCTCGATGACCTGGGTGCCCGCGGGCAGGGTGGGCAGCAGTTCGGCGGCCGGACCCATGGCCTGGATGCGGCCGTCCGCGACCAGCAGCAGGCCGTCAGCGTGGTATTCGTAGGAGGCGTCCAGCCCCACCTCGGCCGGGTCGGCGAGGCTGTGGAGCAGGGCGGCGCGATGGGCGATGGCAGTCATAACGATCTCTGAAAGACGAAGCGGCGGAAAAGGGGATCAGCTGGGCGCGACGGCGTTGACCAGGCGCAGCGGCTGGTCCGCCTGCTGGGCCTGGCGGCCGTAGTGGGCGATGACCTCGCCGGCCACGGCGATGGCGATCTCCAGCGGCAACTTGCCCTGGACCTCGGGCAGGCCCAGCGGGCAGCGCACCGTGGCCAGGCGGTCGGCGCCGTGGCCACGGGCGGCGAGGCGGTGGCGGAACTTGGCCCACTTGGTCCTGGAGCCGATCAGGCCGAAGTAGCCATGGTCGCCGCGGGCGAGGATGGCGTCGGTCAGCTCCAGGTCCAGGGGGTGATTATGGGTCATGACGATGTAGTAGGCACCCGCCGGCATGCGGGCG
Source organism: Pseudomonas oryzihabitans NBRC 102199 (assembly GCF_000730625.1). Lineage (GTDB taxonomy): Bacteria > Pseudomonadota > Gammaproteobacteria > Pseudomonadales > Pseudomonadaceae > Chryseomonas > Chryseomonas oryzihabitans. The sequence goes on from NZ_BBIT01000002.1 coordinate 214,140, forward strand.
ATCTCGTCGACCGGCTCGTCGGTAACGATCTTTTCCACGCCAGCGGGCAGGACGGCGGGAAACTCCTGGGGCCGCGAGTCGACCCAGCGCACGGCGCAGGGCAATCCCGCCAGCAGCGGCACCAGGGCGCGAGCGACATGGCCGGCGCCAAAGACGATCACCGGGACGTCCTGCGCCAGCTGAGGTTCGAACAGCAGGGTGGTGACGCCGCCACAGCACTGGCCGAGGCTGGCGGCCAGGGAGAAGCGTTCCAGGCGCGGCTGGCGGGTGCCGGCGGCGAGCATTTCCCGGGCGATGTCCACGGCGCGGTATTCGAGATGACCGCCACCGATGGTCAGGTGCTGCTCCTCGCGCCCCACCAGCATCTTGGTGCCGGCCTCGCGGGGCGTGGAGCCCTGTTCGTCGGCCACGGTGATCAGCACGCAGGGTTCGCCGCGTGCCTCGAAGTCGGCCAGCAGGGCCAGCCAGCCACGTTTGGGGGTCATGCCGGTTCCTCCGTGGCGGGGACCGGGGTGGTGTGCAGCTCGGCGGCCAGGCGGCGCATGCGCTCCACGCCCCAGAGTACCCGCTCGGGGGTGGCGGGCGCGTCCAGCGCGGGATGGAAGCGGTAGTCCGCCACGCTGGCCACGGCGTCCTGCAGGGCGCACCACACCGAGATGCCGAGCATGAAGGGCGGCTCGCCCACGGCCTTGGAGTGGAACACCGTGGCCTCGGGATTCTGTCGATTCTCCACCAGCCGTACGCGCAGATCCGGTGGCACGTCGCTCACTGCCGGGATCTTGTAGGTGGAGGGACCGGCGGTGAGCAGCTTGCCGGCGTCGTTCCACACCAGTTCTTCCATGGTCAGCCAGCCCAGACCCTGGACGAAGCCGCCTTCCACCTGGCCGATGTCGATGGCCGGATTCAGGGAGGCACCGACGTCGTGGAGGATGTCGGTGCGCAGCAGCCGGTATTCGCCGGTGAGGGTGTCGATCAGCACCTCGGAGCAGGCGGCGCCGAAGGCGTAGTAGTAGAAGGGCCGACCGCGGGCCTGGTCGCGGTCGTAATGGATCTTGGGCGTGCGGTAGTAGCCGGTGCTGGACAGCGACACCTGGCCGACATAGGCCAGCTGGATCAGCTCCTCGAAGCTCAGCAGGCGATCGCGCACCCTGACATGGCCATTGCGGAAATCGACCTCTTCGGGCCCGATGTGGAAGTGCCGACTGGCGAAATCGATCAGCCGGTCCTTGATGGTCTGGGCGGCGTTCTGCGCGGCCTTGCCGTTGAGATCGGTGCCACTGGAGGCGGCGGTGGGCGAGGTGTTGGGCACCTTGTCGGTGTTGGTCGCCGTGATCTGGATGCGGGCTATGTCGACCTGGAAGACCTCGGCCACCACCTGGGCGACCTTGGTGTTGAGCCCCTGGCCCATCTCGGTGCCGCCGTGGTTCAGGTGGATGCTGCCGTCGGTGTAGACATTGACCAGGGCGCCGCCCTGGTTGAGAAAGGAAGAGGTGAAGGAGATGCCGAATTTCACCGGGGTCAGGGCCAGGCCCTTCTTCAGTACCGGACTGTTCCGGTTGAAGTCGCGGATGGCCGCACGACGCGCCTGATAGTCGCTACTGGCCGCCAGGTCCGCGGTCATCTCCTCGAGCAGATTGTCTTCCACCACCTGGTGGTAGTGGGTGAGGTTGCGCGTCTCCTTGCCGTAGTAGTTGCGCCGCCTGACCTCCAGCGGATCGAGACCGCGATGGCGGGCGATGGCGTCCATGACGTTCTCGATGGCCAGCATGCCCTGGGGGCCGCCGAAGCCGCGGTAGGCGGTGTTGGACGCCAGGTGGGTCTTGCATCTGTGGCCGGTGATCTGGGCATTGCCGAGAAAGTAGGCGTTGTCGGCATGGAACATGGCGCGGTCGATGATGGCGTTGGACAGGTCCGGCGAATAGCCGCAGTTGCCTGCCAGTTCGAAGCGGATGCCCAGCAGCCGGCCGTCTTCGTCGAAGCCGACGTCGTACTCGACGTGGAAGGGATGGCGCTTGCCGGTCATGTGCATGTCTTCAAAGCGCGGCAGGCGCATCTTCACCGGGCGCCCGGTGAGATGGGCGAACACCGCGCAGAGCGCCGCCGGCATGCCGGCCTGGCTCTCCTTGCCGCCGAAGGCACCGCCCATGCGTCTCATGTCGACGGTAACCCTGTTCATGGAGACGCCGAGCACCTCGGCCACCTGTTTCTGCACCTCGGTGGGATTCTGGGTAGAGGAATAGACCAGCATGCCGCCGTCTTCGGTGGGCATGACCGAGGCCACCTGGGTTTCCAGGTAGAAGTGCTCCTGGCCGCCGATGGCCAGTTCGCCCTGCAGACGATGGGGGGCAGCGGCCAGGGCGGCGGCCGCGTCACCCAGGTGGTGGCTGTGGCTGGGCGAGATGAAGTGCTCGCGGCGCAGCGCTTCCTTGACGTCGAGGATGGCCTCCAGCGGCTCGTATTCGACGAGGGCGGCCTGGGCGGCGCGGCGGGCAGCGTCAAGGCTGGTAGCGGCCACCGCCAATACCGGCTGGCCCAGGTACTGCACCTCGCCATCGGCGAGCAACGGATCGCCGGGGAGGACGGCGCCGATGTCCAGCTGGCCCGGTACGTCGGCGGCGGTGATGGCCAGGGCCACGCCGGGAATCGCGTAGCAGGGCGCGAGATCGATGTGCTTGATCCGCGCATGGGCGTGCTCGCTCATGCGCGCATAGACGTGCAACTGGTTGGGGAATTCCAGGCGATCGTCGATATACAGGGCCTCGCCACTGACATGCTTGTCGGCGCTCTCGTGCTTGAGCGATTTTCCGACGCCGGTGGCCAGGCCGGCGGCGAAGGCCGCGGCCATTTCCTCGGGGGTGCGAACAGGGAGGGTGCTAGACATGGGCGGTGACCCTCGTGGCGAGCGTGGGTTGGGTGGTCTCCAAGTGACATTTGCGCAGCAGATTCTGCGCCGTCAGCAGGCGGTATTCGCGACTGGCGCGGAAGTCCGACAGTGGGGCGAAATCCTCGGCCAGGGCCTGGACGGCGCGTTCGATGGACGCGGCATTCCAGGGCTGGCCAAGCAGTGCCTGCTCGCACTGAGCGGCACGCTTGGGCGTGGCCGCCATGCCGCCGTAGGCGATGCGTACCGCCGCGACGCGGTCCTGGTCGAGCTCCAGCGCGAAGGCGGCGCAGACCGCGGAGATATCGTCGTCCAGCCGCTTGGATACCTTGAAGGCGCGGAAGACCAGGCCCTCACGCGCCCGCGGCACCCGGACCGCCTGGATGAATTCGCCGGGTTCCAGGGCCGTCTTGCGGTAGTCGAGAAAGAAATCGTCCAGAGCCAGTTCGCGCAGGCGTTCACCCTGGCGCAACAGCAGGCTGGCGCCCAGGGCCAGCAACAGGGGCGGACTGTCGCCGATGGGCGAGGCATTGCCGATATTGCCGCCCAGGGTGCCCTGGTTGCGGATCTGCAGGGAGGCGAAACGCTGCAGCAGGGCGCCGAAGTCCGGGTAGTCGGCGGCCAGGGCAGCGGCGCAGTCGGCCAGCGGGGTGGCGGCGCCGATCTCGATCGAATCGTCGCCAACGGTGACGCCGCGCAATTCCGGGAGGTTGCCCAGGTAGATCAGGGTCTCCAGACGGCGATGCTGCTGGGTGACTTCCAGGGCCAGGTCGGTACCGCCGGCCAGCAGGCGCGCCTCGGGGTGCGCTTGGTAGATACCGGCCAGTTCGCTCAGGGTGGTGGGGCTGTGGCAGCGCCGGTTGGCGCCCTCCAGACGGGTGTCGGGTACTGGCGCCAGGGCCTCGAGGCGCTCCAGGGTCTGTTGCTCGCGGGCATCGAACTGATCCGGCTGACGGCCGGCGCAGGCCTGCTCGGCTGCGGCCAGGATCGGCCGGTAGCCGGTACAGCGGCAGAGATTGCCGGCCAGGGCCTCGTGGGTGGCGGCGTCATCCGGCGCGGCGACGTTCTTTTGCAAGGCGAACAGCGACATGACGAAGCCCGGGGTGCAGTAGCCGCACTGGGAACCGTGGCAGTCGACCATGGCCTGCTGCACGCCGTGCAGGCGGCCCTGGTGCTTGAGGTCCTCCACGCTGATCAGCTGCCGGCCGTCCAGAGCTGCGACGAAGGTCAGGCAGCTGTTGACGGTGCGATAGCGCAGCTGGTCGCCGTCGGGCTCGGCCAGCACCACGGTGCAGGCGCCACAGTCGCCCGAGGCGCAGCCTTCCTTGGTGCCGGTCTTGCCGCAGCGCTCGCGCAGGTACTGCAGCACGGTAAGGTTGGGATCGAGCTGCTCTTCAACGCGCAGCTCCTGGTCCAGCAGAAACCTGATCACGGCCGCTCTCCACCTGGTCTCGAATGCCTTGATGGTGGGTAAAGCTGACCGATAGGTCAACATTTGCCCGGGTGAGTGGCGCCCCTCTGTCGTTTTTGAGCAAGAGGGGCAGGAAAGGCTGCGCCGTCCTGGCGCACTCGGTACGTCGGCGCCCATGGATGGTGCAAAAGCAGCCGCTCTAGCGAGCTCTTCTGCGGAATATTTATGCGGGGGCTTCAAGCCGCCCAAGGCAGTGCCGATATAAAGGCAGACGATTACGGCCTGGCCGCCTGCCGTCAGCACCCCGTACAACCCGTTGCAACAGGTCGCCCCCGTGCCTACCCAACTCAATCGTGTCGCCCGTCAGGCCTCCCTCGGCTTCTTCGCCCTGGTCACCCTCATCTTCGCCCTGGCGGGCTGGATGCTGTTCGACCTGTGCGCCCGCATCGACGAGCAGCAACGCCACCACAGCGAGGCGGACGCCCAGCGCGCGCTGGAAACGCGGGTGGACAAACTGGGCCGGGTGCTGACCGATTATTCCTTCTGGCTGGAGGCCTATGCGCGGACCAATAAGAAGGTCGACGTCAACTGGGCCTACGAGGAGGACAACGTAGGGCCGTCCCTCTACAGCGGCTACGGGGTGAACGGCGCCTTCATCCTGGCACCCAATGGCATGACCCGCTATGCCGTGGTTGGCGGCGGCCGCAGCAAGATGCAACTGGACACCTGGCTCGGCGACGACCAGACGGCGCTGCTGGCGCAGGCGCGGGAACGCTCGCTCAAGGATGGCTATGCCCAGGGCTATTTCCTGATCGATGGCCAGCCGGCCAGCGTGCTGGCCGCGGTCATCCGCCCGGATGCGACCTACCAAGACTTCAAGCGGCTGTCCTATATGGTGTTCGTCGACATCCTCACGCCGGACAAGCTGGCCCAGCTCGGGCACGCCTTCGAATTGCCCGGGCTGACCGCGGAGCCCGGGGACCTGCCCGCCCTGGCGGAGCGGCCGACCCTGGTGGTGAGGTCCGATCCGGGTATCGCGGTGACCTTCCACTGGCTGGTGCATGGCATGGGGCATCGCCTGCTGACGCAATTCGTGCCGCTGCTGGCGACCATGTGTGGCCTGGCGCTGCTGCTGGTCTGGTACCTGCGCCGGCGGATCGCCCTGGCGGCGCGGCAGACCGACGTGGCCGAAGATGCCCTGAGGCACAGCGAGCAGCGCTTTCGTACCGTTTCCGAGGCCTCGTCCGACTGGATCTGGGAGAGCGACGCCGAACAGCGCCTGGTCTATCTCTCGGAGCGCTTCGTGGCCGTCACCGGCTTCAGCCGCGAAGACTGGCTGGGGCGTCCGCTGCACGAGTTGCTGGGCTACCCGCCGAGCCAGGTCGAGGAGGTGGCCCGGACGCCGCTGGCGGCCGGCCGCACCCGCCGTCCGCTGCCCTGCGAGATGCGCGATGCCCAGGCCAAGCTCAGGTACTGCCAGCTCTCGGCGCAGCCCATCATCAGCGGCGGCCTGCTGGCCGGCTTTCGCGGCACCGTATGCGACGTGACCGAGGAGATCGAGGCCAAGGCCCGCATCGAGCACATCAGCCGGCACGACGCCCTGACCGGACTGGCCAATCGTCATCAGCTGCACCGCTACCTGGCGCAGCGCTTCGCCGAGGGCGTCAGTGCCAGTCAGCCGCTGCATCTGCTGGCCCTCGACCTGGACCGCTTCAAGCCGGTCAACGACTCCCTCGGCCATGGGGCGGGCGATCAGGTGCTCTGCCAGGTCGCTCGCGAATTGCGCGCCAGCGTCCGGGAGGGCGATCTGGTCGCGCGCATCGGCGGCGATGAATTCCTGATCGCGGTGAACGGCTGCCTGAGTGCCGAGCAGGTGAGCCTGATGTGCAACCGGATGCTGGAGGGCATCGGCCGGACCATGCGCATCGACGAGCACGACATCAATATCGGCGCGAGCATCGGCATCGCCCAGGCGCCCCAGGATGGCCATGGCGCCGAGGATCTGCTGCGCTATGCGGACATCGCCCTGTACGAAGCCAAGGCCGCCGGGCGCAATACCCTGAGGTTCTATGAGCCCACCATGAACCAGCGCATCCTCGAACGGCGCCAACTGGAGACCGAGTTGCGCCTGGGATTGCAGCGGCTGGAATTCGAGCTGGATTTCCAGCCGCGATTCGACGCCAGCAGCCAGCGCCTGCTGGGCGCCGAGGCGCTGGTGCGCTGGAACCATCCCGCGCGCGGTCGCCTGGCACCGGCCGAATTCATCGGGGTGGCGGAGGAGACCGGACTGATCCTCGGCCTGAGCGACTGGGTGCTGCAGGAAGCCTGCAGCCAGGCGGTGGTCTGGGAGCCGGAGCTGATCGTGTCCATCAACCTGTCGCCGCTGGAGTTCCAGCGTGACGATCTGGTCGCGCGGGTGCGCAAGGTGCTCGACCGCACCGGCATCGATCCGGCGCGGGTCGAGCTGGAGCTGACCGAGAACGTCCTGCTGGACGACGCCGCGGGCGCCCTGGAGTTGATGAAGAAGCTCAAGGCGCTGGGGGTGCGGCTGTCCATGGACGACTTCGGTACCGGCTATTCCTCGCTGAGCTATCTGCGTACCTATCCCTTCGATTGCCTGAAGATCGATCGCAGCTTCGTCTCCAACATCGAGGTAAGCGAGAGCAACGCGGCCATCGTCGAGGCCATCGTCAGCATGGGGCGGGCGCTGTCGCTCACGGTGGTGGCCGAGGGCATCGAGACCGCCGGCCAACTGGCGCGCATCGCCGATCTCAGGTGCGACCAGGCCCAGGGCTTCCATCTGCAGCGACCGCTGTCCCAGGCGCGTTTCGCGGCCTTGCGGCAGGAGCAGTCACGACCGCGGGAAGCGTCCAACGACGCCAGTCGTACCCTGGTCGCCACCAGGCACTAGGCACTAGGCATTAGGCATTAGGCATTAGGCACTAGGACACCCAGGGCCGCACCCAGCAGCAGCGCGGCGAACAGCAGAAAGAGTCCGCCGGCCGCCCGGTTCAGGCGCGCGAGGGTGGAACCCGCGGTCAGGCGGGTACTCAAGGCTGCTGCGGCCCCGGCGTAGCTGCAGTGAATGAGGAGGCTCAACAGGCAGAAGCTCGCCACCAGCAGCACCAGCTGCGGCAGCACCGGGCGGTCGGCCTGGATGAAGGGCGGAAACAGCGCCAGAAAGAAGATGATCAGCTTGGGATTGGTGAGGGACACCAGCAGCCCTTGCCGGAGGCGTCTGGCGACGCCGATCGCCGGCCGGGTAGTGCCGGTCCGCTGGCCTGGAAGCGAGTCCTGGCGCAGGCGACTCAGACCCAACCACCCCAGATAGAGCGCGCCGAGCAATTGCAGCCCCTGCAGCGCCCGTGGCGAACTGCTCACCAGGGCGCCGAGCGCGGTGCTGGCCAGAATGGCTACCAGCAGGATGCCCAGCACCACACCGAGGATGCCTGGCAGGGCGCCGCGCCACTGCAGCAGCAGGGCGTTGTTGACCGTGAGCAGCACGCCCGGACCAGGACTGGCAATGGTGAGGCCGCACAGCAGCAGGTAGAGGGCAAAGGTATCCATGGCGTTTCCAGGCGGTCTGGTGGCCGGTCCTGGGCTGGCCGGTCCTGCGCTGCCGGCGACCAGTCGCTGACAGCGGCGCCCAGTCTGGCGACAGGGCGCGCCGGCGTCGCCATCCAGAGGGGCGGCTTTTCCACCGTACAGCGGCCGGCGCGGGGCTCAGGCCACCTGGAAGCGCCCCACCAATGACTGCTGGGCGTCGGCCAGGCGGGCCAGTTCGCGACTGGTGACCGCGGTCTGCTCGGCACCGGCGCTGACCTGGATGACCAGCTCATGGATGTCGCTGACGTTGCGGCTGATGTCTTCGGCGACCTGGCTCTGCTGCTCGGCGGCCGAGGCCACCTGGATATTGCGATCGTTGATCAGGGTCACGCCCTCGGCGATCTCGCTGAGCAATTCGCCGGCGCGGAGCATGTTGCCGGCGCCGGTCTGCACCTGGCCGAGGGTCTCCTGCATGGCCTGGGCGGCGCGGTCGGTGCCGCTCTGCAGGCGGCTGATCATCTGCTGGATGCTGCCGGTGGACTGCTGGGTCTTTTGCGCCAGGGAGCGTACCTCGTCGGCCACCACGGCAAAGCCGCGACCGGCCTCACCGGCGCGCGCCGCCTCGATGGCCGCATTCAGCGCCAGCAGATTGGTCTGCCCGGCAATGCCATTGATCACGTCCAGCACGAGGGAGATGGCGTCGCTCTCCTGCTTGAGTTCGGCGATGATCTGCGCGGTGCGCTCGGCCTGCACCGACAGCCCCTGCACCAGGCCGATGGTGGCCTGCAATTCGTGGCGACCCTGGCGGGCGCTGGCCTCGACCTGCCGCGAGCCCTCGGCGGCTTCGCTGGTGCTGCGGGCGACATCCTTGACCGTGGCGCTCATCTCGGCGATGGCGGTGGCCATCTGATCGGTGCCCAGGCGTTGCTGGGTCACGTTTTCGCTGGTCTGGATGGCGACCGCCGAGGCTTCTTCGGCGGCGGTGGCGACCTGCTGGGTGGCCGCGCCGATCTCCTGGATGACCTGGCCGAGTTCCTGGCTCATCAGATTGAGGTTGCCGGTGATGGTGCCGAATTCGTCCCGGCCCTGGTAGACGCAACGGGCGCTGAGGTCGCGGGTCGCCAGGCGGGTGAGGGTGCCGTTGACCTGTTCGACCGCCTGCCTGATGTTGCGGATGACCAGCCACGCCAGCACCGAAACGGCCACCAGCAGCACCAGCATCAGGCCGAGGGTGGTCCAGAGATCGCGGCTGGCGCCGTCGCGTAGCTGTTCGGTGGTGGCGATGATGCTGGCGCCCAGCTCCGTTTCCAGGGTGCCCAGCTGATCGATGCGCTGGGTGGCCAGGTCGAACCAGGTGTCCGGCTGCACATTCAGCGGTCTACCCGGCGTCGTGTAGAGCGCGCGCCGCTGCAACTGCGCCAGCTCCAGGGCACCGGGCTGCTTGAGGAGGTTCTCGAATCGCTGGACGACCTCGGGCGCGGACCTCTGCCTGAAGGCGTCGGCGTAGGCGGTGAATTCGCCGAGATTGCGTGCGATCTGCACCAGTAGCGGCAACTCCAGCCGATTCCTGCTGAAGGCTATCCCCAGCAGCGCGCGCTCGCGGCCGGCTCTTTCCTTCATCTCGACGAACAGATTCAGGGCATTCAGGGCGCGCTTGATCGCCGGATCCTCGACTTCGGCTTCGAGCTTGCTGTTGTAGCCGATCAACGCCTGGATCATCTCAGTATAGGCGGCACTGGATTGGGTACCGCTGATCGTCAGGCCGTCCACGGTGGTGCGTACCCCGGGCAGGCCGTCGAGGAGCTTCAGCACGGGTTGCAGGGCGGTATCGTCGCTGGCCACCCGGGCGCGCAAGGCGCCTTGGGCCTGGTCGCTGTCCTGGCGATAGGTTCGCAGGTCGTCACGCACGGCCGTGCCGCCACTGCTGAGAAAGGCGCCGCTGGCGCCCCGTTCGCGTTGCAGGTTGGTGATCAGGGTGCTGACGTCTTGCGCCGTGGCGCTGGCGGTCACGGTGTGATCGAGATTCTCCAGCGTCTGGTAGCGCTCCTTGAGGAAGAGACCGCAAATCAGCAGAAAGCCGGTCAGGGGCAGGAGCAGGATCAGCAGCAGCTTGGTACTCAGGGCGGCGTTCTTCAGCATCGGTCAGTCCTTCAAGAGATGACCCTCGCGCTTGCTGGGACGCGAGGGATAGGTTCCATGAGAGGTCACCGCGCAGGCATCGCCGGACAGGATTCAGCTGCTCAAAGCCTGACTGTTGCTTGGGGAAATACCCGGGTGGCGGATGCGCGCGCATGACCGGCTGTAATGCCTGCAAGTAGCGTGCTAGAGCGGTTCGTGGGTGTTGGTTGCCGATTCCCTGCTCCGTCTGGAACCGCGGAGTCGCCACCGGGGCTGAAGGGCGATGGCGGCAAAGGCCTGCGGTGGAAGGATCAAGCCGGGGCAGACGGTAGAACTCGGTACAGAGCACTGACGTCCGGGTTGGGGGCGAGGCTGGGCAGTGCCGAAGGGCGACCAAGCCCAGCGGCAGGGCAACGCAGGGAGGCGCGGAGGCGGGAGAGGATAGCGGGAGCGGGAGCGGGAAGAGCGAACTTGCAGCGTATGGCCAGAGAGGGGGACCTGGCGCTGTCCTCCTCTCTGGCCATCGAGTGCCTGGGTGGAGTCAGGCCACCCGGAAGCGACCCACCAGCGCCTGCTGCTGTTCGGCGAGGCGCGCCAGTTCGCGACTGGTGACCGCGGTCTGTTCGGCACCGGCGCTGACCTGGATCACCAGGTCGTTGATGTCGTTGACGTTGCGACTGATCTCTTCGGCGACCTGGCTCTGCTGTTCGGCGGCCGAGGCGACCTGGATGGTGCGGTCGTTGATCAGGGTCACGCCCTCGGCGATCTCGCCCAGCAGCTCGCCGGCGCGAACCACATTGCTGGCGCCGGTCTGCACCTGGCTCAGGGTTTCCTGCATGGCCTGGGTGGCGCGGTCGGAGCCGGTCTGCAGATTATTGATCATCTGCTGGATGCTGCCGGTGGATTGCTGGGTCTTTTGCGCCAGGGAGCGCACCTCGTCGGCCACCACGGCGAAGCCACGCCCGGCCTCACCGGCGCGAGCGGCTTCGATGGCGGCGTTGAGCGCCAGCAGATTGGTCTGCTCGGCGATGCCACGGATCACGTCCAGCACCGAGGAGATGGCATCGCTCTCGTGCTTGAGTTCGGCGATGATGTCCGAGGTCCGTTCGGCCTGCACCGACAGCCCCTGCACCAGGCCGATGGTGGCCTGCAATTCGCGACGACCCTGGCTGGTGTTGCCCTCGACCTGGCGCGAGCCCTCGGCGGCTTCGGTGGTGCTGCGGGCGACGTCCTTGACCGTCGCGCTCATCTCGGCGATGGCGGTGGCCACCTGATCGGTGCCCAGGCGCTGCTGGGCGACGTTCTGGCTGGTCTGGATGGCGACCGCCGAAGCCTCCTCGGCAGCGGTGGCGACCTGGACGGTGGCCGCGCCGATCTCCTGGATCACCTGGCCCAGCTCCTGGCTCATCTGGTTGAGGTTGCCGGTGATGGTGCCGAACTCGTCCTTGCCCTGATAGGCGCAACGGGCGGTGAGGTCACGGGTGGCCAGGCGGGTGAGGGTGCCATTGACCTGTTCGACTGCCTGCTTGATGTTGCGGATGATCACCCAGGCCAGCGCCGAGACGGCCACCAGCACCAGCAGCACCAGGCCCAGGGTGATCCAGAGATCGCGACTGGCAGCGGCGCGGGCCTGCTCGGCCTGGGCGCCGACGCTGGCGCCGAGGTCCGCCTCCACCTTGCCCATCAGGTCGATGCGCTGGGTGGCCAGGTTGAACCAGTCCTCCGGCTTGACGCCCAGGGCGTCGCCAAGGGGAACGGTAAAGGCCAGTTGCTGCAGGCGGCTGACTTCCTGGGCGCTGGGTTGCTTGAAGGTGTCGTCGAGCTGGCGGATGAACTCGGGCGTGGCCTTGCGCTGGAAGGCGTCGGCATAGGCGGAGAATTCGCCCAGGTTGCGGGCGAAGCGCGACAGCAGGCTGGCGTCGAAGCGATTCTGGTTGAAGGCCAGACCCAGGAGCACCCGCTCGCGACCGGCGCGTTCCTTCATCTCGACGAACAGATTGAGGGCGCCCAGGGCGCGCAGGATGGCCGGATCGTCGACCCCGGCTTCCAGCGAATGGGTGTAGCCGATCAGCGTCTTGATCAGGTCGGTGTAGGCCGCACCGGACTGGGTGCTGTTGAGCGCCAGGCCGTCGACCTTGGTGCGCAGCTCCGGCAGACCGTCCAGGGCACGCAGCAGGGCCTGGATGTTTGCATCGCTACCGCTGGCGAGGGTCTTGAGTTCGCCATGGGCGTTGTCGCTGTCCTGGCGGAAGGTCTTCAGCTTGTCCTGCATCGACTTGCCGCCGCTGCCGAGAAAGACGCCGCTGGCGCCGCGCTCGCGCTGCAGGCTGGTGATCACGGCGCTGATGCGCTGCGCCGTGGCACTGGCGGTGACCGTGTGCTCCATGTCCTTGAAGGTTTCGTAGCGGTCGGCGGTGTAGAGGCCCGAGATCACCAGGAAGCCAGCCAGCGGCAGCAGCAGGATCAGCAGGAGCTTGGTACTTAGGGGGGCATTCCTGAGCATGGTGGACTTCTCTGAGGCGGTCAGCAGGGGCGCCGGCGGCAAAGCGATCAGCCGTCGTGGGCGAGGTCGATTGCGGTTATGTCGGCACCCCGGGACGAACCTTTATAGTCAGGTTAATCAGTGGTGCGAGTGAGAATGCACCAGGCTGTATGTCAGGCGGTACGCCGGGTGGTGCGTGCTGCGCCCGGGGAGGCCGGGCGCTAGGGTCGGACGTCGATCAGCCCAGCTGCGCCCTGAAGAGCAGGGCGTAGCCGAGCACCAGCAGCGGCCAGCCCACCGCCGGCCCGAACACCAAGCGCCAGAGCCACAGGCGCGGCACGAAGCCGACGCCGTGGACCAGTCCGGCGGACACGCCCAGCATCACCGCCATCAGCAGCGGATGGCTGTAGTGGCCGCTGGCGTCGAGCATCAGCCCGGGGTGGATCAGCAGCAGCAGGGCCAGGGGCGCCGCCAGCAGCAGGGACAGCGTCCGCCCCAGCGGGTGGACGCGGGGCAGGGCTTCAGCATTCGGCGTCGTCATGGACGTCCAGCTCCCGGGTGCTTTCCAGCCAGAGGGCGTTGATGATGCCGAAGCTCGCGGCGAGCAGGACACCGAGGATCCAGGTGAAGTACCACATGGCGTGTCTCCTTGAGAGGCTGATCAGTAGAGGCCGTGGGGGTTGGCGTCGATGAAGCGGTCATCGACCTTGCCCCACATGCGGACGTAGCTCCACAGGGTGTAGGCGAGGATGAGCGGCACGAAGAGGGCCGCGGCGACGAACATGATGCCCAGCGTCTTGTGGCTGGAGACGGCGTCCCAGACGGTCAGGCTGGAGGCCGGATCCAGGCTCGACGGCAGCACGAAGGGAAACAGCGCGCAGCCGGCGGTGGCGAGGGTGCCGACGATGGCCAGGGCCGTGCCGGTAAAGGCCAGACCGGCCTGGCGCCAGCTGCTGCCCAGCAGCGCGAGGACGCTGCCGAGTACAGCCACGACCGGGGCGATCAGGGTCAGCGGTTGGGCATGGTAGTTGGCCAGCCAGCCCGGGTTGCCGGCCGCGACCACCTTGTGCAGCGGATTCAGGGCAGTGCCCGGATCGCCCTGGCTGATTAGCACATAGCCGTCGATGCCATGGGCCAGCCAGACGCCGGCCAGGCCGAAGGTGGCGAGATGCAGCAGGGCGCACAGGCCGGTGGCGCGGCGGGCGCGCTCGCCCAGGGCCTGGTGGGTGCGCAGCATCAGCCAGCTGCCGCCATGGGCGCAGAGCATGGCCAGGCTGACCCCGCCGCAGAGCAGCGCGAAGGGGTTGAGCAGGGCGAAGAAGCTGCCGCTGTAGGTGGATCTCAGGGTGTCGTCGAGCTGGAAGGGCACGCCCTGGAAGAGATTGCCGAAGGCCACGCCGAACACCAGCGCCGGGACCAGGCTGCCGGTGAACAGGCCCCAGTCCCAGGCGCTGCGCCAGCGGCTGTTGTCCAGTTTGCTGCGGTAGTCGAAGCCCACCGGGCGCAGGAACAGGGCGAAGAGCACCAGCAGCAGCGCCCAGTAGAGTCCGGAGAAGGCGGTGGCATAGACCATCGGCCAGGCGGCGAAGAGGGCGCCGCCGGCGGTGATGAACCACACCTGGTTGCCGTCCCAGTGCGGGGCGATGCTGTTGATGGCGGCGCGGCGTTCCTTGTCGGTCTTGCCGATCAGGGGCATGAGGATCATGGCGCCCATGTCGAATCCGTCGGTGAGGGCGAAGCCGATCAGCAGCACGCCGATCAGCACCCACCAGATGAGCTTGAGGACTTCATAGTCGAACATGGCGGTCTCCTCAGACGTTGGCCGGGGCAGCGGGCTTGGCCACCGCGGCCTGGCGCAGGGCGTCGCCGACCTGGGCGGCGCGTTCATGGAAGTAGCGGCCGGTATGCAGGCTGCTCGGGCCGAGGCGGGCGAAGCGGATCATCAGGTACAGCTCCACGATCAGCAGCAGGGTGTAGAAGGTGACCAGGGCGCCGATGGAACCCCAGAGGTCGGCTGGGGCCAGGGTCGAGGCCGACAGGTGGGTGGGCAGCACCTCGCTGATGGTCCAGGGCTGGCGACCATGCTCGGCGACCCACCAGCCGGTCTGGGTGGCGATCCAGGGCAGGGGCAGGCTGAACAGCGCCCCCTTCAGCAGCCAGGGTTTCCTGAGTTCGTTGCGCCGGGTCGAGGCCCAGAAGGCGCAGAGGAACAGGGCCAGCATCAGCACGCCGCTGGCGACCATGATGCGGAAGGTCCAGAACACGCTCGCCACGTTGGGGATGGTGTCCAGGGCGGCCTTGCGCACCTGCTCGTCGGAGGCGGCAGGCAGATCCTTGGTGTATTTCTTGAGCAGCAGGCCATAGCCCAGGTCATGCTTGCGGGCATCGAAGGCGGCTCGGGTAGCGGCGGAGTCGTCGCCGGCGCGCAGGCGCTCCAGCAGGGCATAGGCCTGGGCGCCGCTGCGGATGCGTTCTTCGTAGTGCTTGACCAGATCCTTGATGCCGGTGACCTGCTCGGTGGTGGAGCGGGTGGCGATCAGGCCCATCACATAGGGGATCTTTACCGCGTAGTCGGTGCGCATCTCCTGCTGGTTGGGGATCCCGAACAGGGTGAAGGAGGCAGGGGCTGCCTCGGTGTTCCACTCGGCTTCGATGGCGGCCAGCTTGACCTTCTGTACCTCGCCCACGCGATAGCCGGATTCGTCGCCCAGCACGATCACCGAGATGACTGCGGCCATGCCGAAGGCGGCGGCCACGGCAAAGGAACGCCGGGCGAAGCCGATGTCGCGGCCCTTGAGCAGGTAGTAGCTGGAGATCGCCAGGACGAAGATGGCGCCGGTGACATAACCCGAGGCCACGGTGTGGACGAACTTCACCTGGGCCACGGGGTTGAGCAGCAGAGCGCCGAAGTCGACCAGCTCCATGCGCATGGTGACGTAGTTGAATTCGGCACCGACCGGATTCTGCATCCAGCCGTTGGCCACCAGGATCCACAGCGCGGAGAGATTCGAGCCCAGGGCCACCAGCCAGGTCACCAGCAGGTGCTGCCCTTTCGACAGCCGCTCCCAGCCAAAGAAGAACAGCCCGATCAGCGTCGATTCGAGGAAGAAGGCCATCAGGCCCTCGATGGCCAGGGGCGCGCCGAAGATGTCGCCGACATAGTGGGAGTAGTAGGCCCAGTTAGTGCCGAACTGGAACTCCATGGTCAGGCCGGTGGTGACGCCCAGGGCGAAGTTGATGCCGAACAGCTTGCCCCAGAACTGGGTCATGTCCTTGTAGACCTGTTTGCCGGTCATCACATAGACCGACTCCATGATCCCCAGGATCACCACCAGCCCCAGGGTCAGGGGCACGAAGATGAAGTGATACAGCGCGGTCATGCCGAATTGCAGGCGTGACAGGTCCACGACGGATTCCGAGATCATCCCGGCAATCTCCTCAAGCGAAGGGAAGGGGTACTAGTCCAGCAGGTGGGCGCTGACCGCCTGGGTGGCGTTAGGCGGCACCGTGGGGGCGCTGAACCAGAGGCTCTTGATCGCCATGAGCAGCGCCAGCTTGATCAGCAGGATGATCAGCAGTTCCTTGACCAGGCGTCCGTTCATGGCGACCTCGCGAGCCGTGGCGCCGCTCCAGGACGGAGTGGCGGCTGCATGCAGGATGCGCCTGCTGGCCCTGGGCAAAACTGATCCAGATCAATTGGCCAGTGGCCATCGCCTGGGGCAGGTTGTCGCAGTCGTTCAGGTCGGGTTCAGAGGGGTTAAGACAGCGTTAAGACGCCTGGGCGCAAGGTGGAACCGTGACTGACGCCGGCCCGCTGCCGCGGCGACGCCAGCCCCCGTGTTCAAGACAGGAGGATCCACCATGAACGTCTTCAACAAGATGGCCGCTCTCGCCCTGCTCAGCACCGCCAGCTACACCGCCATGGCCGCCGAGATCAACGAAAGACGCGCCCAGGCCGCACTGCAGCCCAAGGCGGCCCATTCCGAGGTCGTCGCGGTGCAGACGCAGGCACCGGCACGCTGGGACCAGGTGCTCGATCCCCAGGCCTATGGCCAGGCGTCGGTGCGCTATCAGGCAAGGGTCGTGGATCCGGCGCTGCTGCGGACCGTGAACGTCGGTTAGCGCCGCGGCGGGCCGGGCGGACCCCGGCCCCCGTTCGCATGCTATGTTGCATCCCTCGAGACGTGCGTAGGGGGACGCCAATGCAGCCGGTCACAGCCATATCCGCGGGACTCGGGCCGATCCGCTGGGAGGCGCATGCCTGCCTGCCCCTGGTGCCGGGGCAGGACATGTCCGGCTTGCATCGCTATCGCGACGCCGGCTTCCATCATGTGTCGATCAACGTCGGCATGGACATGACGCCTTTCGCGATGGTGGTGCAAACCCTCGCGGATTTCCGCGCCTGGCTGGCGCGGCATGAGGCGCACTTCCGTCTGGTCGGCACGGTGGCCGACATCCACCGGGCGCGTGAGCAAGGCAAGCTGGCCGTGTCCTTCGATCTCGAAGGCTCGACCATGCTGCTCGACGACCCGGCGATGGTCGGGCTCTATGCCAGTCTCGGGGTGCGCCAGATGCTGCTCGCCTACAACCGCGACAACAGCTGCGCCGGGGGTTGCCATGGCGCGGGGGGCGGTTTGACGGCGCTGGGTCGCGAGATGGTGGCGGCCGGCAATGCGGCGGGCATCACCCTCGACTGTGCCCACGCGAGCGAGCGCGCCAGCCTGGAGATCATGGCGGTGTCGACACGGCCGGTGGTCTTTTCCCACACCAACATCAAGGCGCTCCACGAGCATCCGCGGACGGTGAGCGATCGCCAGATCCGCGCCTGCGCCGACCAGGATGGGGTGATCGGCTTGACCGGGCTAGGCATCTTTCTGGGTGATCCCGCGGCTTCGGTGGCCAGCTTTGTCCGCCAGATCGACTACCTGGCGGAGCGGGTCGGGATTCGCCATATCGGCATCGGGCTGGATACCGAATTGTGCCCGGCCGACCATGACCTGCCCGCTGGCGTCGACGCCGAAGACTGGTGGCCCGCACGCCACTATGGACAGCCGCATGGTCATACCCAGCTGCAACCCGAGGCGCTACCTGAACTGGTACGCCAACTGGCGGATCGGGGCTACACCGCCGCCGACATCGACGCCATCCTGGGCGGGAATTTCCTGCGTATCGCGTGCCAGACCTGGCCGTCTGCGGCTGCCTGACTCCAGGCGCAAAGCGCTTTCCTTTGGCCTAGACGTACTGCGCCGCCGCGTAACCCGACGCCCAGGCCCACTGGAAGTTGAAACCGCCCAGGTGGCCGGTGACATCCAGCACCTCGCCGATGAAGTACAGGCCGGGCGACTTGAGCGACTCCAGGGTTTTGGACGACACCTCGCGGGTGTCGACGCCGCCCAGGGTGACCTCGGCGGTCCGGTAGCCCTCGGTGCCCGCCGGGACCAGTTGCCAGTCGTGCAGGCGGGCGGCGATGACCTTGAGTTCGTCCGGGGTGTATTGCTTCAGCGGCCGGGACTGGAACCAGCTGTCGGCGAGCAGCGTGGCCATCTTCTTGGTGAACAGCTCGCCCAGCAGGGTCTTGAGTTCGCTGTTGGGCCGCGCCTGGCGCTGCTCGGCGAGCCACTGGGCCAGGTCCAAGTGCGGCAGCAGGTCGATGCTGAGGCTGTCGCCGGGTTGCCAGTAGGAAGAGATCTGCAGGATCGCCGGACCGCTGAGGCCACGGTGGGTGAACAGCAGATTCTCGACGAAGCTCTGGCCGTTGCAGCTGATCCGGCAATCTTCCACCGCCGTGCCGGACAGGGCGCTGCAGAATTCCTTGAGCTGCGGATCGGTGATGGTGAAGGGCACCAGACCGGCGCGGGTCGGCAGCAGCTGATGGCCGAACTGGCGGGCGACCTGATAGCCGAAGCCGGTGGCGCCGAGGGTCGGGATGGACAGGCCGCCGGTGGCGATCACCAGGGACTCGCCACGCACCGGGCCCAGGCTGGTCTGCAGCTGATAGCCGCCCGGGTCGAGGCGGGCGATCTCCTGCACCGAGGTATTGAGGCGGATGTCGACGCCGCCCTGTTCGCACTCGTCCAGCAGCAGGGCAAGGATGTCGCTGGCCTTGTTGTCGCAGAACAGCTGGCCGAGCTTCTTCTCGTGATAGGGCACGCCGTGCTTGGCCACCAGGGCGATGAAGTCCCATTGGGTGTAGCGCGCCAGGGCCGATTTGCAGAAATGCGCGTTCTGCGAGAGGAAGTTGGCGGGCTCGCAATAGAGGTTGGTGAAGTTGCAGCGGCCGCCGCCGGACATGAGGATCTTCTTGCCGGCCTTGTTGGCGTGGTCGAGTACCAGTACCCGGCGCCCACGCGCCGCAGCGCTCAGGGCGCACATCAAACCGGCGGCGCCGGCACCGATGATGATGACCTGGGTATCGAACACTGTGACTCCTTACCGAGAGAAAGGGGCCACTGGCCCGCGGCGGCGCATGTTACCCGATCGCTCGCCCGGGGTGGATGGCCGCCGTCGCGTCGCGGGTCCGGCTGTCCGGGCACCCTCCGACAGGCGCGGGCCGGGGCGGCAGGCGGTCCATGAGCACCCTCGGCCACGCTTGGGCGCGCGACAGCGGGCAGTCTCAGCGATGGCTGCCCGCCGCCCGTCCGCGCAGGTGATTGGTCGGTAGGGCGGTGGTGTACTTCACCTGGCTCAGGGCGAAGCTTGATCTGATGCTGGCGACGACGGGGATGGTCGTGAGGCAATCCAGCAGCAGCGTCTGGTACTTGGCCAGGTCCTCGCTCACCACCCTGAGCATGAAGTCGGCCTCGCCGCTCATCAGGTAGCACTCCATGACCTCCGGACGCTCCTTGATCGCATCCGTGAAGACCTCCAGCGACTGCTTGTCCTGCAGCTTGAGCGACACATGCACGAAAACGTTGATGGCGAGCCCCAGCGCGGCCGGATCGACCAGGGTCACGGCGCCGCGCAAGACGCCATGCTCCTTCATGTCCGCCACGCGCCGCCAACACGGGGACGTCGAGAGTCCGGCGATTTCCGCCAGTTCGGCATTGCTCAGTTCGGCGTTCTGCTGCAGGGCATCCAGGATGCGCAGGCTGGCATCGTCGAGTTTGGCGCGGTTCACGGTAGGAATTTCCTCTTTTAGAGCTCTGCAGGGTTGGATGTACCGATCTTTCCATTTTTCACGAAGAGAAAGGTGCGTTTTCGCGCGCGAGCGGAAATAGCATAACTCCGAGTGATCCATGGGCAACAGGGTGGCATCGTGAGCGCTACGATTCGGCAAAACCTCGACCTTCCAGGCAAGGCCTTCGGGCTTTCCTCCACCTATGTCGCGCTCGGCGTCATGGTGCTGCTGTGGGGAAGCAGCTGGCCGGTGACCAAGCTCGCCCTGCAATCGGTGCCGCCGCTCTGGCTGGCGACCGTGAGATTCGCCAGCGCCGCGGTCTGCCTGTGCCTCTACCTGGCGCTGCGGGGACAACTCAGGCTACCCACCCGGCAGGACCTGCCGATCATCGCCAGCGTGGGACTGCTGCAGATGATGACCTTCACCGGGCTTGGCATGGTGGCCATGGTGCAGATCGACACCAGCAGGGCCGTGCTGCTGGCCTACACCACGCCCCTGTGGTGCGTGCTGGTCGCCTGGCTGCTGTTTCGCCAGGCGCCGTCGCGCCTGCAGCTGACCGGATTGGCCATCGGCATGGCCGGGGTGGCCGTCGTCTGCAGTCCCGCGGAACTCGAATGGACGCAGCCGGGCACCGTGAAGGGGGCGCTCTTTCTCCTGCTCGCCGCGGTGAGCTGGGCGCTCGTCATCCTCCATGTGAAGCGCCATCGCTGGGTGACGTCGCCGCTGGCACTGGCACCCTGGCAGATGCTGCTGGCCGTGGTGCCCCTGGCCTTTGCCGCCTGGCTGAGCGAAGGCTGGCCGACCGCCGTCACCCTGGATACCCGGCTGTTGCAGGAGCTGTTCTTTATCGGTCCGATCGCCACCTCGGCCTGTTTCGTGATCTCGGCGGAGTTCGGCCGGCGGATATCCACCTTCGCCATGTCGACCGTCACGCTCGGGGTGCCCCTGGTGGGAACCCTGGCGTCCTGCCTGGCGTTTGGCGCCACCGTGTCGAGCCTGTTCGTCGCCGGGCTCGGCCTGGTGGTGGCGGGGGTGCTCGTCTCGGCCCTGGCGGTGCGCCCCGGCCGTGCCTGAGCCTGACCGTCCGTACCGCGGCGCCCTAGGTGGTCAGGGGCGTCGCGGTTTCTTCGAGGATCTGCTGCAGCCGGCGTGACAGGGCCTCCGCCGAATAGGGCTTGTGGATCAGCTCGAAGCCCTGGGCGCCATTGGTCGCCAGGACGTGGCTGTAGCCGGAGGTCAGCAGGATCGGCAGGCAGCGATAGAGGCGTCTGATCTCGATGGCCAGCTCCAGCCCGCTCATGCCGGGCATGACGACGTCCGAGAAGACCACGTCGAATCGACCCGGCTGGTCGGCGAGCAGGGCGAGGGCGCGCTCGGCGTTGGTGGCCAGGACTGCGTGGTAGCCGAGATCGCCCAGCAGGTCGACGGCGAAGCTACCCACCTCGAGATTGTCCTCGACCACCAGGACGGTGATCCCACCGCCATCGACCGTTGCCGTGGCATCAGCGAGGGTCGGTTGCGGCCCGCTGGCCGGCGCGAGCGGCAGATAGAGGTGGAAGGTCGTCCCGTGGCCGACCTCGCTGGTAACCCTGACCTCGCCACCGGACTGCTTGATGAAGCCGAACACCTGGCTCAGGCCGAGTCCGGTACCCTGGCCGACTCTCTTGGTGGTGAAGAAGGGCTCGAAGATCTGCTCCAGGTGTGCCCGGGCGATGCCACTGCCGTTGTCCGCCAGGGTGATGGCCACGGCTGGGAGGTCCAGCGCTGGCTGAGCCCCGCTGGCCGGAATGCCGGCGACGGTCATTACGCCTATGGTCAGGCGTCCGGCACCGCTCATGGCGTCGCGGGCGTTCACCGCGATGTTCACCATCGCGGTATCGAACTGGCTGGGGTCGGCATAGACCAGGCACGGGTCATCGCCTACCTCGAGCTCGATGCCCACCTGCGAACCCAGCAGGGTTTCCAGCATGTCACCCATGGCCAGGACATTGTCCCGCGCGGAAAACACCTCGGGCGCCAGGGCCTGGCGCCGGGCGAAGGCCAGCAGTTGCCCGGTCAATCGCGCGGCGCGATCCACGGTGGTGGAGATCGCTTCCAGGTAGCGCTCGCGTCGCGCATCGCTGAGGTTGGGGCGCTTGAGCAGGTCGCAGGAGGTGCGGGCGACGGTGAGCAGGTTGTTGAAGTCGTGGGCCACGCCCCCGGTGAGCTGGCCGATGGCTTCCATCTTCTGCGCCTGGCGCAGGGCGTCTTCGGCGGCCGCGAGATCCAGCGTCTGCTGGCGTTGCTGGGTCACGTCGCGCACGGTGGCATAGATGAGTTCGCCGTTGCGCGTGGCATTCCAGGAAAACCAGCGGTAGGTGCCGTCGCGGTGGCGATAGCGGTTTTCGAAGCTGACCAGCGCCATGCCCTGCTTGACGTCGCGAAACGCCTGGCGCGTGGCGACGAGGTCGTCATCGTGGACGAAGGTCAGGAAGGGACGGGCCTTGAGCTCGTCGAGCGACCAGCCCAGGGTCGCCGTCCAGGCCGGATTGAGGTTGACGAAGAAGCCTTCGAGGTCGGCCACGCACAGCGGATCGGTAGAGCAGTTCCAGATCTGGTCGCGCTCGGCGGTGCGCTCCGAGATGCGTAGCTCCAGCTCGTCGTTGAGCGCGGCAATGGCTTCGGCACGGGCCTGCTGCGCCTGCTGGGCGAGGATGCGACTGCTGATGTCGCGCGAGATGCAGACGATCTTGACCTCGCCGGTGCCGGCCACCGCGAAGGGCGAACAGGACACCTCCCACCAGCGCGGCTCGCCCCGGGCCGTGGGGCAGAATCCCTCGACCCGGGTGCCCTGGCCTTCGACGGCGCGCCTGACGGCGTGGCGGATCTTCTCGACCTCCGCGTCAGGCCAGAGCGCGGCGTATTCGCAGCCCATCACCTGATCGACGGACTGCAACTGGTTGAGCTCCAGGCCCTGGGCGTTCATGAATTCGATATGGCCCCCGGCGGAGAGGACCTTGACGCAATCCAGGCTGGCCTGGAGCAGGCTGCGGGAAAAGCCTTCGCTGTGCAGCACGTTGCGGGCGGCCACGAAGCGGCGCTGGGCGTCGATCTCCAGCGCGATCATGCTGGCGAAGAGTTCGAAGGCGGGCAGGATCTCCGGGCTGCTGGGCTTGGCCGGCTGCGGATCGATGGCGCAGAGGGTGCCGAAGAAGCTGCCGTCCTCCAGCACGATGGGCACCGAGATATAGCTGCGCAGGCCGTACTGCCTGGGCGTGTGATGATGGCGATAGAGCTCGTCCAGCACCACGTCGTCGATCACCACCGGCTGGCGATGGTCGCGGATCTCGTCGCAGATGGTCGATTTGACCTCCAGTTCGCCACCGGGCTCTAGGCCGAAGCCGATCAGGTCGAGGGTACTGCAGGCGATCCAGCGATCGTCGGTCACTCGGGCGACGGCGGCGAAGCCCATCCCTGTCATCCGACAGACCACGTCCAGGATCCTGGGTACCGCGGCGATCTCGGCAATGAGATCGATGTCCTGGGACAGGAGGTACGAGGGGACTGGAGTCGAGGTGAGAGTGCTCATCGGGTCGCTCGTACGGTGCCCTGCCGGGGCAGCGGGGAAGATGGCGAGCGACAGGTTGAAGCCTCCAACACGGATGCTAGAGGTGTTCGTCACAGGCCGTGCGCGGCCAGTATAGCGAGCATCCAAGCGAAGCGGGTGACAGGATGCCCACCGGTTTGCGATGGGCGTCTCCGTCTCTAGCCTGAGGCTGCGGCGGGTATGGCCGTGCGACTGCCCAGGGGCTGGCTGGCACTGGCGTTGAACAGCGCGGTGAGGGGCGCGTAGTTGTAGAAGGCAGTGATGGCCTCGGCCAGGGAGGCGCTCTGCGTGCCCGCCAGCGGTTTCGCCGCTGGCGCGGGGAGAATCGGAGGAAGCCGTCCTGGTGCATTTGGGAAACCTTTGCAGCGGAAAAGGGCGGCCGCTCAGAGGCTAGGAGGTTCGTACCTCAGGGCAGGATTGCGGGCAAAGGTGCCCATTCTGGCTAGTGCGGCGGGTTCTGCTCGCCGTCTTTCCAGCAGGGCACCGCCGATTGGCTACCCTGGGAAGACCTCACAAGAAGGATGCAACCGATGCGCTACCTGTCCGCTGGAACCCTGCGCCCCTTGCTCGCGGCCATTGCCGGTCTTGCCAGTGCCACGGCTTTCGCCGCCACCGCGCCCGCTACCGACATACCCGCTCGGCAAGAGGTGCTGACCTTCACCTCGCTGACCCTGAGCGATCAGCAATTCCTGACGGGGGACCAGGGCGGCACCGAGGTCCTGCTCGGCGGCGTACTATCGCTGCCGCCCGGCGAGGGCCGGGTGCCGGTGGTGCTTCTGCAGCATGGGTCGGGCGGGATGGGGGCCAACATCACCTATTGGCAGCGGCAGTTCAATCAGGCCGGCATCGCCACCTTTGCCGTGGATGGCTTCTCGGGGCGGGGCATCACCAGCACCGCCACCAATCAGGCTCAGCTGGGGCGGCTCAATTTCGTGCTGGATGACTATCGCGCCGGTGCCTTGCTCGCGCGGCATCCCCGCATCGATCCAGGCAAGATCATCCTGATGGGCTTTTCCCGTGGTGGGCAGGCCTCGCTCTATGCCGCCATGGAGCGCTTCGACAAGCGCTGGAAAAGTCAGGACTTCCAGTTCGCCGGCTATCTGTCGTTCTATCCCGACTGCTCGATCAGCTTTCGCGAGCAGGACCGGGTCGTCGCCAAGCCGCTGCGCGTCTACCACGGCCTGGCCGACAACTACGATCCCTATTCCCGCTGCGAGGGCTATCTCGCCACGCTCAAGCAGCAGGGCGCCGATCTCGGGGTGCACACCTATCCTCACGCCGAGCACGGCTTCGACAGCCCCTATGCCTGGAGTCCGGTGGTGGTCGCGAAGGGCAGCCAGACCGTGCGGGAGTGTCGGATTACCGAGAACGCCAAGGGCGAGTTGATCAACCAGCAGACCGGCAAGGTCTTTTCCTATCAGGATAGCTGTGTGGTGCTGGGGCCCAAGGTCGGGCCCGATGCGGAGGCGACCCGGCAGGCCACCCGAGATGTGCTGGCGGCGGTCAAGGCCATTGTGAAATAGGGCTGACGCTGGACATCGGCCCTGGCGGAGGAGGGCGCAGGACCGCATCGGGGTTCGAGCGGATCGGCTGGCGGGACCGGCATGGATCCAGGCGGCGGGTCAGGCCCGCTGGTCGAAAAAGCGCCCAATATCCCGGTGTAGAGCCTTCACGAGTGAGCGAGACGGCACTTTTACAAGATGTGTCCAGTCGTAATTCAGGCCTCGCCGGGTCGCTTGAGCGGCCCCGCGTCTCTCCCATGCTCCGCTCCGAGACGACTCCTGATGAATACTGCGAACTGGGCTTACATCCTTATCGTCGTGGCCGGATTCCTGCAGGCTGCCGGTGCGGCCATGAACGGCTCGCTGAACAAGGCGCTGGTCAATCCCTGGCTGGCGACCTCGGTGTCCTTCGTGATGGTCACCTTCGTCGCGCTCGGGCTGTTCATCTGCATGCCCAGGCCGCTGCCTTCGGTGAGCCAGATCGGCGACATGCCCTGGTGGGCACCCCTGGGCGGCATCGCCGGCGCGGTGGCGGTCTTTGCCGGTCTGCTGTTCATCCAGCGCCTCGGCGCAGCGCCGGTGAACGGCGTCACCATCACCGCGAACCTCATCGCCAGCCTGGCCATCGATCACTTCGGCCTGTTTTCCATGGAACAGCATGCGGTCAACGGCTGGCGGCTGCTGGGCGCGATCCTGATGATCGCCGGGGTGGTGCTGATTGCCCGGTTTTGAAGCCACACCCCGGTAATCCCGGGACAGCGGAGGCCTTCGAAGCGCCTCCGGATTCATGGGAACCGGGCTAGCCGTCAGCCCTTTCCAGCCAGGCGCGGGCGATCTCCTCGCGGGTCGCGAACCAGACCCCTTCAAACTGCCTGGCGTATTCGATGAATCTCTTGATCGCCCGGACCCGACCCGGACGACCCACCATGCGTGGGTGCAGTCCGATCGACATCATGCGCGGTCCGGTCGCGGAATCCTCGTAGAGGACCTCGAAGCTTTCCTTCATGTATTCGAAGAAGTCCGAGGCCTGAGACAGGCCGGGCGAATTCCAGTAGCGGAAGTCGTTGACGTCGGCGGTATAGGGCACGACGAGATGGCGGCTGCCCTCGACCTCGACGAAGTAGGGGACGTCGTCGTTGTAGGCGTCGGAGTCGTAGAGAAAACCGCCTTCCTCGGCCACCAGCCGGCGGGTGTGGATGCTGGCGCCGTAGCGGCAGTACCAGCCGACCGGCCGCTTGCCACAGGTGCGCTCGAAGGATTCGACGGCGAGGCGGATATGCTCGCGCTCCTCTGCTTCGCTGAGGCGAAAGACTTCCTCCCAACGATAGCCATGGCTGCAGATCTCGTGGCCACCGGCGACGGCCGCCTGGGCGACGTCGGGATTCTGTTCGAAGGCCACCGCACAGGCGTGGAAGGTCGCGCGTACCGATTGTTCGTCGAGGATGTCGAGGATCCGCCAGATGCCGACCCGGGAGCCGTATTCGTACATGGATTCCATGGCCAGGTTGCGGGTGCCGGCGGGGATGGCGTAGCTGCCCCATTCGGTCATCGACTCCTGGTCCGGATCGCCCATGGCGAGCGAGCGCTCGGAGCCTTCCTCGTAGTTGATCACCAGGCTGATGGCCAGACGGGCGCCGTTGGGCCAGGTGCCTTGCGGCCGTTGTCTTCCATAACCGACCAAATCGCGTGCAGGTGACAGCATCGGGATCTACTCCTGAAGTGATTGTTGTGAACTACCCGGTGAGCGCTTGGGCTCAGCAGTCGATGTCCTTCAGCCGTTCATGGTCGAAGGCGCCATCGGTATCGCCCTGGCTGAAGGCGAGTCCCATGGCCAGGGTCTGGGCGATACAGAAGGAGGCGGTGAGGGAGCGAAAGCCCAGCAGCTCGGCATCGTTGACCTCTATCACCGTCTCCGCCATCTTTCCGATCGGACTCAACACGGTGTCGGTGATGGCCACCAGCGTCACACCCGCCTCGCGCGCCTGCCGGCAGGCTTCGACGGTGTCCCTCGCGTAGGGTGGAAAACTCACCGCGATCAGCAGGTCGTCCTGGGCGATGGCGCTGACCTGTTCCGGCAGGGTGCCGCCGCCACCGCTGATCTGCACGGCGCGTCGGCCCACGCGGGCCAGGGCGTAGCTCAAATAGGCGGCCACCGGAAAGGCCCGCCGCAGACCGATGACGAAGGTTGTGCGCGCCAGCTGCAGATGGGCGATGGCGGCTTCGATATTGGCCTGCTGGTCGCCTTCCGCCAGGTGTTCCAGGGACACGATATTGGCCTGGCTGAATTCCCGCAGGATCGCCCCGACGTCGCTGGGGTCATCCAGCAGCTTTTCCCCACCGTAGTGCCGGATGCGCTCGCTGTGGGTGGCCGCGGCCTGTTGCAGCGGCGCGCGAAACAGCCGCTGCAGATCCTTGAAACCGGCGAAACCCAACGCCTGCGCCAGCCGGATATAAGCCGCCGGGGCGATGTTTGAGCGCTTGCCCAGTTCGGCGACCGTGCTGAGGGCGATCTCGTGGGGATTGTCGATGAGGAAGCGGGCCGCATCGCGCAGGCGCTCCGACAGGTGTTCGTGCTGGGCGGTTATGCAATCGCGCAGCTCCGCAAGGGTTTCCGGTAAGGCCATGAAAAACGCTCGGCAGGTGGAAAGGAGAGGCGCCGGTCAGCGCAATTCGGTGATTGCCTGATCGAGCGCGGCGATGAGACGGTCGATTTCTTCGAGCGTGTTGTAGTGCGCCAGCGACACCCGTACCACGCCGCCCTGGGGCGCCAGGCCCAGGGCTTCGATCAGGCGTCGGGCATAGAAGTCGCCGAAGCGGATGCCGATGCGCTGCTCGTCGACCTTGAGCACCACGGCTTCCGAGCGCACGCCTTCCACCACGAAGCTGATCGTGGGCACGCGCGCCTGGACGCTGGTCTTGCCGATGATGCGGACCCCGGGGCGCTGGCGCAGAAAGCCCAGCAGTCGTTCGGCGAGGGCATCTTCCTGGATCTCGAAGGCGTCGAATGCTGCCTGCATCCGCTCTCGCTCGCTACCCTGGATGCCCAACTGGTTGGCGATGTCGAGCAGGTAGTCGGAGATGCCGATGCAGCCAAAGGACAGCTCGTAGTTGACGTTGCCGGGCTGCAGTTTGTAGGGCACCACGTCCTGGCCGATGAAGAAGTGGTTAAGGCTGGGAAAGTCCAGCAGCAGGTCACGACGGCCCCAGAGCACGGCAAAGTGCGGTCCGAAGGTCTTGTAGAAGCTGTAGACATAGAAGTCGGCGCCGCTGGCCTGTACATCGACCAGCCGGTGTGGCGCATAGGCCACCGCATCCACGCACAGCTGCGCCCCCACGGCATGCACGCGGCGGGCGATCTCGGCGACGGGATTGATCGAGCCGAGGATGTTGGAGGCGTGGGTCACGGCTACGTAGCGGGTCTTGTCGCCGAGCAGCGCCTGCAGGTCGTCCAGTTCCAGCTCGAGGCTGTCGGGATCGACCTCCCAGACACGCAGGGTGGCGCCGCGGTCTGCGCAGAGCCGGACCCAGGGGCCGATGTTGGCCTCGTGGTCGCAGTTGGTGACGATGATTTCATCACCGGGCGCGATCGAGGGGGCGATGGCGCGGCAGAGTATCTGCAGCAGGTGGGTGGTCGAGCCGCCCATGATGACTTCGTCGGGATGAGCCGCGTTGATCAGCTGCATGACCGAGCGGCGCGCCTGCATCACCCGTTCGCCGGCCGCGACCGAGGGCGCGTAGGAGGCGCCCAGCTGGACACTGCTGTTGAGCAGGTAGTTGGCCACCCGGTCGGCGACCCCTTGCAACACCATGGAACCACCGGCGTTGTCCATGAAGGCGTAGTCGCCGGCCAGACCGGGAAACTGCTTGCGAACGTATGCGATATCGAGGGGATTCACGCGACTCTCTCCAGCCAGGATCAGTGGTGCAGGATGGCCTGCAGGAAGGCCCGGGTGCGGGGTTCCTGAGGGGCGGTAAAGAAGGGTTCCGGGGTGTTCTGTTCGACGACGCGGCCGCTTTCCATGAAGATCACCCGGTCGGCGACGCGCCGGGCGAAGCCCATTTCATGGGTCACCACGACCATGGTGACGCCGGAGCGGGCCAGGTTCTGCATGACGTCGAGCACCTCGCCGACCATCTCCGGGTCCAGCGCCGAGGTGGGCTCGTCGAAGAGGATGGCGCGCGGCTCCATGGCCATGGTGCGGGCGATGGCGACCCGCTGCTGCTGGCCGCCGGACAACTGGCTCGGGTACTTGTGGGCGTGATCGCCCATGCCGACCTTGACCAGCAGCTCCCGCGCGCGGGCGTGGACCTCGCGCCGGTTCAGGCCGCGCACCCGGATCGGCGCCAGCGAGACGTTGTCCAGGACGTTCAGGTGCGGATAGAGGTTGAAGCTCTGGAAGACCATGCCCACTTCGCTGCGAATACCGGCCAGGCGCGGTCCGTTCTCGACCCGTTCCCCGGCCACGCGGATATGGCCCTGCTGATAGTTTTCCAACAGGTTGATGCAGCGGATCAGCGTCGACTTGCCGGAGCCGGACGGGCCGAGGATGACCACCACCTCGCCTTCCTCCACCTGCAGATTGATGTCGCTCAGCGCCTGGAAATTGCCGTAGTACTTGTCGAGGTGTTCGATGTCGATCAGGGTGCTCATGCGGTCTTGCCTCCCATGGCATTGCGTCTTTCGACCCAGCTGACCAGTTGCACCATGGGCAGGAGCAGCAGCAGATAGAGCAGGGCGGCGCCCACCAGCGGGGTAGGGTTGGCCGTCAGGGCCTGGGCCTGGGTGGCCTGCTTGAGCAGGTCCGGCATCGCCACCACCGAGGCGAGAGCGGTGTCCTTCATGACGTTGATGCAGTTGCTGGTCATGGGCGGCAGCACGATGCGGATCGCCTGGGGCAACACGACGTCGCGCATGGTGTTGAAGAAGCTCATGCCCTGGGCGGCCGACGCCTCGAACTGACCGCGGGGAATGGCTTCGATGCCCGAGCGAAAGATCTCGGCGCTGTAGGCGCAGGACACGAGGGACAGCGCGCTG
This sequence comes from Pseudomonas oryzihabitans NBRC 102199, assembly GCF_000730625.1. Classification (GTDB taxonomy): domain Bacteria; phylum Pseudomonadota; class Gammaproteobacteria; order Pseudomonadales; family Pseudomonadaceae; genus Chryseomonas; species Chryseomonas oryzihabitans. Next base: position 243,818 of record NZ_BBIT01000002.1, read on the forward strand.
GCCGCTGCCGCGAAGGAGGACAGGCGGATCCCGACGAAGGGCAGCGCGTAATAGATCAGGACCAGCAGGACCAGCAGCGGGATGGACCTCATGATGTCGATGTAGATGCGTGCCAGCAGCCGGACCGGGGCGTAGGAATACAGCCGCAGCAGCGCCAGCAACAGCCCGCCGACCAGCCCCAGGACGATACTCACGAGGCCCAGCAGCACGGTCACGCCCAGGCCCCGGATCATCAGGGGGAGCGATTCGACGAGCACGTTCCAGTTGAAGAAGGTTTGCAGAAGATCCATGGGATACCTCGGTCACGGCCCGGGGCGCGCGGACGGCGTCCCGGGCCTGCAGCAGCGGCAGGACTCACTTGGGCGCGGCGGAGACCTTCAGGGTGCTCGACTCCTTGTCGGCCTCGGTACCGAACCACTGTTTGTGGATGGCGCCCAGGGTGCCGTCTTCCTTCATCTTGCTGATGATGTCGTTGACCTGATCGCTCATGGCCCAGCCCTTGGCATGCATCAGCGAATAGCGTTCACCGGTGGGGATGCGGGCGACGACGGTGAATTGCGGCTTGTCCTTGATGTAGTAGAGGACGGCGGGGATATCGCTCAGGTAACCATCGATGCGCCCGGAGCCCAGGTCCAGCATGGCCGGTGACAGCCCTTCGTAGCGCGAAACGTCGGCGAACTTGTATTCGTTCCTGTGCTGGCCGATCCACATGTCGCCGGTGGAGCCGGTATCGACACCCACGACCTTGCCATTCATGTCCGCCAGGCTTTTCACCTTGGAGTTGGTCCGGGCGGTCAGCGACTGGTCGCTGTCGAAGTAGGGTTGAGCGAAGGCGACCGATTCCAGGCGTTTGGGCGTGATGGTGATGGACGAAATCGCGATGTCCACGCGTTTCGACTGCACCGCGCTGAACAGCCCGTTGAAGGGAATGTTGACGAAATCCACGGTCTTGCCGGCCCGTTTCGCCACTTCCTTCACCACATCGACTTCAAAGCCGACGAAGTCACCCTTGGCGTCCTGGAACTCCCAGGGCACGTTGCCGACGTTGGCACCCACCGTCCAGTCGGCTGACCAGGCGGGCAGGGCTACGGCGGCGGTCATGAGCAGACCCAACGCTATCTTCGCTTTCATCTTCACTCCCTATTTTTCGGTGCGGTCAGTGGCTTGTTCCTTACGACGTCGAGCCGAGAGTAAGGCGATGAAATTTTTTATTCAATAGTCTTTTTTGATGAATATTTTGCTCCAAAATTGTGCGAAGTAGCTCGATGAATGCTCTGCTGTAGGGGCTTTGCGCGGGTTTTTCTGGCTGCATTTTCAGTCGATGGCCGGCGCTAGACACCTCCAGCGGCCGGTCGCACGCATGCCCGAAAATGAGTCACGCGACCTTTGGCTAGACGCTCGGCCCGGCAGCTCTCTTGCTGTCAGCGGACGAATGACAGCCTCCTCTGCAGCAGTGCGGCCGGATCGTGGGCGACTGGCCTTGGGCTAGCTCTGGCTACGGGCGTGTCTGGTCCCTGGATACTTCCTCAGGACAAGCACCGCCGGCAGCCCGCTACGGGCTCAGGCCGGTTTGGAACGGCGCGAATTTCCCCTATGTCCTTGTTGCGACTACAGTTGTCTGACTAATCCAACAATGCCAACAAGGAAAGCCCGATGTCCGCTCCGTTCTTCCGCACCACCCTCGCTGCCGTTCTCGCCTGCTGTATCGCCCTGCCCGCCAGTGCCGCGCTCGATGCGCGCATCCAGACCGCTGCGGAGCAGGCCAAGGCGCCGACGCTCAAGCTGCTGGAACAACTGGTCAACATCGACTCGGGTTCCGGCTACGAGCCCGGCCTGAGCGAGGTGGGCAAGCTGGTCAGCGCGGAATTGAAGACACTCGGCGCCACGCTGCAACAGGTGCCCAATACCGCGCCGGACAAGAGCCAGCACCTGGTGGCCACGCTCAAGGGCAGCGGCAAGGCGAAGATTCTCCTGCTGGCGCACATGGACACGGTGTTCAAGGAAGGCACCGCCAAGGCCCGGCCGTATCGCACCGATGAAAAACGCGCCTATGGTCCGGGCGTGTCCGACGACAAGGGCGGCATCGTGGTCGCCCTGGCGGCGCTGGAGATCCTCAAGCAGCTCGACTTCAAGGACTACGGGCAGATCACCCTGTTGCTGGACGCCAGCGAGGAAACCGGCTCCCAGGCCGCCACCGAGCTGATCGCCAGCACCGCCAAGCAGCACGACGTGACGCTGAATCTGGAGCCCGGTCGACCGGCCGATGGCCTGGTGGTGTGGCGCAAGGGCAGCGCCACCGCCGTGGTGGAGGTCAAGGGCAAGTCGTCCCACGCCGGCGTCTCGCCGGAGCTGGGGCGCAACGCCGCCACCGAGGTGGCGCACCAGGTGCTGCAACTGGGCAACCTGGGCGATGCGGAAAAGAAGACCTCGGTCAACTTCACCGTGATCGAGGCGGGCGAGCGGATCAACGTGATTCCCGATCATGCCGTGGCCAAGGCCGACGTCCGCGCCGCGCTGCCCGAAGAATTCGACCGGGTGGAAAAGGACCTGGCGCGCATCGCCGCCAACAAGCAGATCCCCGATGCCGAGGTGACCACGCGGCTGGAGCGTGGCCTGCCGCCGATGCCGCAGACGGCGGCGAGCGATCGGCTGCTGGCCATGGCCCAGGGCATCTATGGCGAGCTGGGCCGCAAGCTGACCGTCGAAGGCAGCGGTGGCGCCGCGGATGCCAGCATCGCCGCCGGTGCCGGCGTGCCCACCCTGGACGGCTTCGGCATCGTCGGCGGCAAGCTGCATACCCCCGAGGAGTACGTCGAACTGGACAGCGTGGCGCCGCGTATCTATCTGCTCACGCGCATGCTGGTGGAGCTGTCCAAGGGGCAGTGACGGCCTGGGCCCCCTGATGCATGGGGGCCAGCGCCCAGCGGCCAGCGATCAGGGCGCGCAATTGCCCGCCTTGGTGAAGCCGGCCGCCTTCGCTTCGGCTTCCGAGGCGAACGTGACCTGGTTCTTCGGCGACACCTGGGCGTAGCTCGGGCAGCCTTGCGGCAGGTGATAGACGTGGCTGTTGCGGTTGCCGATGATCGCGCCCTGGCTGGCAGCGGCAGGGCTATCGGTCTTGGCCGGTGCCTTCGGCGCCGATTTCGGTCCGGGCAGCGGGCTGACGATGCCGTCGCCGACCGGCTGGTAGCCCAGCGTCCAGTGCCGCTCGCCGGACACGAAGGGATTGCCGTAGCCCATCACCGCGGCGATGCGTCTGTCCCGTTCGCGCTCCCAGGCGGTGACCGGCTGCTGCTTGTCCCAGGCCATGAGCAGTTGCTGCTGCTGGCGCGACATGTTCAGGCCGTAGCGATCGAACATGTAGAAGGTGACCCGGGCGACCAGTCCCTTGACCTCGTCGCGCGGTTCGGCGGCGCGTTCCTGGAAGTCGATCCTGGTCGTGCAGCGGCCATATTGGGGCTGCACGCCCTGGGCCATGCCGTAGTTGAAATTGGCCCGGTCCCCATTCACCTCGCCCACGGCGGGGTAGAGGTTGAAGAGGTCGGCCTCCATGGCCCGGAACACCGGGTCATCCGCCACGCAGTGTTCGCGGCCGCCGTTCTGCCAGCACTGGCGCTGATGACCAAAGGTCCAGGCCGGCACGATGTGCTCCCATTCGGTGCGCTCCCCACGGGTTTCCTGCTTGCGTGCCTGGAAGCCGCAGGAGGCGGCATCGACGCGCCCCCCGGACTTGCCGACCCACTCCCATTGGCAGCCGCAATAGAGGTCGCCCTGGGCGCTGGTGTTCTGGTCGAAATAGACTTTTTGTTTGGCGATTACCTTGGCTTCGACAAAGGTATCGGGCGCAGCGGCGAACGCGGAGGAGGCCAGCAGCGTGGCCAGGAGAAGCGAGAGCAGAGGACGCATGTATCTTCACGGCTTATTTAGGGCGCCGAATTGTATAGCTTTTGCCGGGCTGATGGCGGGTGCAAAGGTTGGGGGGAGTCAAGGAAGCGCTCTAGCCCGAGGGGGCGGGAAACACCGCGGTGGAACGCATATTCAGCAACAATGAGATTCGCTACGATTTGTGAACCAAATCTCAAAAACTTGTCTGATGACGCAGTCTGCACATCTGTCCGGAGTTTTTTATGAATGGCCCCAACCCCTGCTGTGATCTGGGTATGAGCACCTCGTTGCTGGAGCAGGAGCTGGCCGAGCGCAAGACGCGTCTGGCCCATGCCCAGGCCCAGGCCGATGCCCAGCGCCAGTTCCTATCCTATGCGGACGAGCACGCCTGCATCGCCGTGCTGGAGCGGGCGCTGGCCAAGGCCTATCGGTTTTTCTAGTGTCTGGCTGCCGGCGCCTGGCGTGAGGCGCCCGGAGTCCGGCTAAGGGAGGCGCCTATTCAGGCGCTCCTTCGGCACTGAGTCGACTAGCGCCTCAATTCTGGTTGTAGCAGCCGTTGCCGAACACCTGGTAATCCAGCTCATGTTCCCGGCCAGCGTGATCCAGATAGTCGAGGCGGGCCGTGACGATCCCGCATTGGGCGCTCAGGTCGGTCTGGCTGACCACCCGGTCGACGTCGAGGGGAACGAAGAAGCCGGGCTGGTCGTGGATCAGGGCGGGATGGTCGGGAGCGGCCAGGGCGGAGCCGGTGGCGAGCAGACCGAAGAGACCGAGCAGCAGTGCTTTCATGATGAGTCCTCTTGAGTGGGGTAGCTATTCGCTGACCGGGCCACTCTAGGGGGACAGGAGGGACGTCAGCCTGACCGGCGCATGACAAATCGGTCATGGAGGTTTTCGTCTGGTCGCGCAGAAGGACGAGAGATCCGCGCGGACCTCTTACCAGGCGCCCAACGCTCAGACCGAGCAGTCCAGCGTCTTGCCCGGCACCCGGCGCCGCCCGCAGGACAGCATGACGATCACCAGGACGCAGCCGATGAGGATGGCCCCTGAGGACAGCACGAAAAGGCTGCGCCGGTCGTTACCTTCGATGATCAGGCTCAGCAGGGTCGGCGCCGCGGCGGCCGAGGCGACCTGCACCACGCCGACCAGCTTGGTCAGGCGACCGCTCGGATCGTGGGTTACGACCGACGACATGTAGTAGGACAGCGCCAGGTTCCAGCCGAAGTTCATCAGGAACACCGCGATCATCAGGTCCGAGGCCGTGTGGATGCGCGTGGCCAGCAGGTAGATGGCGCCGAGCACGGCCAGGGAGCCGGTGAGGATCATCGGCACCCGGCCGAGGTGCCGCCCGGCCAGGCTCGGCAGCGCCGCACCGGGCAGGCCGCCGAGCAGGCCAAGGCTGATCGCCCAGCCGATATCGACCGGTGCCACCCCGGCGTCGCTGGCGATGCCCTCGACGAAGCCCCACAGCGAATAGATCGACAGCTGCAGGAACAGCATGCCGAGCAGCGAGCAGACGCCGATCACCGTCAGGCCGGAGCGTAGCGACGCCTGGGAGACGGATCGTGTTTCCGGGCTGTGCCTGGCCGGCAGGCAGAGGCTCAGCAGGCAGACCAGGGCGAACCAGGCTGCCAGGTAGTAGATCGCCCCGGCGAAACCCTGCCACTGGGCGATCATCGGCATGATCACCGCGCTGCTGGCGAACAGGGCGGTCTGCACGAACAGCAGGATGCCGAAGGACCTGTCCTGGCCCGGCATGCTGCCCAGCCAGTAGATGGCGTAGGAGTAGAGCACACCCGAGCAGAGACCCGAGAGACCGCGCAAGGCCAGCAGCGGATCGAGCGTGGTGACGCTGGCGGTCGCGGTGTTGGCGAACAGCAGGAGCAGGGCGGTGCCCAGGGCCAGGGTGCGCGGACCGAGGAAGCGGATCATCGGCAGGTACAGCAGCGTCCCGACGATGGAGCCGCACATCTCCACGGACAGGGTCCAGCTCTGCTGCGCCAGGCTCAGGCCGAGGCGTTCGGTCAGCAGTCCGATAAAGATCGGCTGCACACCGATGACGAGGATCGAGGCGGCGGCGATGGCGATGCACGCGGCGCGTACCAGGGTTTGATGGGCGATGGTCATGGTCATTTACCTGCCGGCTCGGCCACGGCGGGGCCTGCCGCTTCAGTAGAAAGCCGTGCTGCGAGAAGGGTGGGCGGTCAGGTGAGGCGATAGCAATGGATGGCGACCCGGTCGGCGGCGGGATAGCCCACCTTGCCGATCATCACGCTACGGGTCAGCCAGTCGAGTCTGCCGCTGGCCACCTGGAAGCGCGGCGTGCAACTGCAGTGATAGTCCTCCTCGGCGATGGGCCAGAGGCCCTGGGCGACCTGCGCCCGGCCCCGGTCGCTGAGGGTGATCAGGCCGGTGTTGTGGATGTTGATCCACTCGCCCTGGTCGCTGCGCAGGCTGTAGCGAGCGTCCAGCTCGCCCACGCCATCGCTGCGCAGCAGATAGAAATCCGCGCCGCCGGCGATGACTTCGCCGCGCACGTTCAGGCCTTCGAACTGCCCGCCGGTGATGCGGTAGTTGCTGCGCTGGCCATCCGTGCAGGCGCCCAGGCCATCGGCCGGATCGATGATCACATGCAGGCTCAGCACCCATTCCAGCGTCGGCACGGCGATCCCGTTTTCTGTCTTGGTATTCATCACGCTCTCCTGTGCCCCTCGGGGGCAGTGGTGGCTGGTGGTCAGTAGCGATAGGTGAAGTACAGCTCGAGGGCGCTGAAGCGCTCGGTATCGCCGAACGCCTGGCGGGCGGCCGACCTGGCCTGCACCCAGTTGTACGAGAGCGAGCCGTAGAACTGCCGGTTGGGGGTCCAGTCGAGATACACCGCGGTCTCGTCGGCGAAACGCCGATCGCTGACCGCGGCGCCGCGGAAGTTGGCCTGGTCGAGCCAGAACTGGTAGTGGATGACGCCGAGGGTGAGGGTGTCGCCGAGGCGGTTCTTCAGCGAGAACTGCTGGACGCGCTCGTTGCTGTTGAACAGCAGGTAGTTGCCCACCACGTCGCCGATCAGCCAGGTGCTCCAGTCCGTGAACCCCTTGCTCAGCGGGTCCCAGGCTTTCTGGCGATTGTCAGTCGGGTTGCTGTCACCGGAGAAGACGGCGTAGCGATAGCCGAGGGTGGGGCTGAAGGGCAGGTCCTGGAATTGATAGTCGGCCTGGGCGTACCAGGCCCTGGCGTCGTAGCTGAGGGCGCCGTCACCGCCGCGCTGCACCGCGTATTCGCCATTGAGGGCGAGGTTGGGCAGGCCTGGCAGGTGACCACGCAAGGCCCGCAGGTTGTATACCCGCATGCCGTCGCGGCGGACCGCGGTGCTGCCTCGGCTGGCCAGGGTATCGACCGTCATGGCCAGGGCGCCGAGGGTCACCTGGCCGTCGAGGTCGTAATCCAGGTTGGCGCCGCTCAGGCGGAAGTCGCCGTAGTGATCGTCGGTGCGCAGGGTAAAGACCTGGGCCTGGGCTGGACCTTGGCCCCACGCCAGGATCGCCGAGTCGCGAAAGGCAGTGCGCGGACCGAGCCAGTAGGCGCCATCGCCGAACAGATCGAGATTGCCGTCCATGACGATGAAGCCGGTGCCGACCATGAAATTCTGGCGGCCCGCGGTGAATTTCCAGTCGCCCAGCTGCACCCCGGCATAGAGCTCTTCGGGGGCGAAACGGCCGTCCGAACTGCGGGTGAAGCCACCGGCATCGCCGTCGCCAAAGGTGGTGGCGCCGACCACCGAGCCCCCGGCGAGCAGATGGAGCCTGTCGCTGAGCGAATAGTCGAGCGTGACGCCGGGTTTGACGTAGAACTCCTGCCAGGCGCTGCGGCTGCCGTTGTTCTGGCCGCTGCGGGCATCCACGTGCCCGGCACCGAAGTTGACGCCCCGGGTGCTGATGGAACCGGCGCCCACCGTCAGGTTGAGGTCACCTTTGAGATTCTCGTAATCGAACGCATAGCCCGCCAGGGCCGGCTGGCTGGCCAGCGGCAGGCCGAGCGCCAGCAGTACGCCGGGGAGGCGCTTGGTTGTGCACATGTGGAGCTCCTGACTATTTTTCTTGTATTACAGGGCAGTGAAGGATGGCCAAGGCGACCACCGGATACCTGACAGTGCAGGTGGGAGCGCTGGCGAGGCGGCGCTCTTCGATCTCGTTAGGGGTGGATCAACCGCGCAACCGGGCGGCAATGGCGCGCAGCAGGCGCACGGTATCGATGTCCAGTTCGGTGACCGCCTCGGGCAGCGACGACTGCTTGACGATCACCACCTCCGAGGCGAAGTCGACGAACAGGTACTGGCCGTGGATGCCGCTGGCCATGAGGGCCGGGCTGTGGTCATTGAAGACGTACCACTGGCTGCGGTAGGAGGCGCCCGGGGTCCAGTCGGAGAAGTCCTGGTGCACGCCATAGACGGCCGGATCCCCGCCGGCGGCAATGGCCTCGATCACCGCCTGGTCGATGACCTGCTGGCCATCGACTACGCCGCCATTGGCCAGTATCAGGCCGAAGCGGCCCATGTCGCGCAGGGTGGCGTTGAAGCCGGCGCCGGCGACACTGCGGCCCCAGGGATCGGCCATGAAGTAGGCGTCGCGCTCGCAACCGAGTTGCTGCCATACCCGCTGCAACTGCTCGGCGCAGCCCAGGCCGCTGGCGCGCTCCATCACCCAGGCCAGCACCTCGGTGGTGGCGGTCACGTAGTGGAAGAGGCCGCCGTGCTCGCCTCTTTTGCGCAACGACGGCAGGTACTGGTACAGCGACTCGTACTGGGCGTACTCGGACGGCGCGGGCTTGAAGCCACAGGCATAGCCGTACTGGGAGCTTTCCGAAGTCGGATCGTCGTACAGCTCGGTGTAGTGGACGCCCACGGCCATGTCGAGCAACTGGCGGACGGTGGCGTCACCGAAGGCGCTGCCGGCCAGTTCCGGCACATAGCGCTGGGTCGGCGCCTGGGCATCGAGCACGCCATCGTGGATGAGTTGCTCGCCGAGCAACCCGATCAGCGACTTGGTGACCGAGAACATGATGTGGCGGTCGGTGGCGACCTGGCCGTTGAAGTAGCGCTCGTACACCACCCGGCCTTGGTGCAGCACCAGAAAGCCGTCGGTCTTGCTGGCCTGCAGATGGTCGAGGGCGCTGACGCTGCGGCCGCAGCTGCTCTCGAATCTCAGTTCTTCGAGGGCCTCGGGTGCATGGGCCAGCACCCTGTCCGGTCGCGGTCCGGCCGCCACCTCGATGGTAGGGCGCAGGCGCGCCAGATGGCGGAAGCCCCAGCGATTGAACGGCGGTGACATCCAGTTGGCCCAGGTCACGCGCCGGTCCGGCTCGGCCGGAAAACCCTGCATCAGTACGGGCTCTTGTTCTTGTCTGTCGTACATCTCGCTGACTTCCCGACCCCGGGAAACCAGGGAGCGATCGAGGCTCTGGTTCATCAGACTCATCCTGGCAGTGGCCCTGCGTAGAGCAGGTACGAGAAAATAATTAACCCCGTTAATTTCTTTAGTCAATAAAATATTTTCTTTGCCGAAGCCTGGCCAGCTATCCTCTCTGGCACCCCAGGAATCAGGAGCGACGGTGAGCGGGCTACGCGAACGTCAGAAGGAATCACGCCGCACCGCCATCTCGGCCGCGGCGGTCATGCTGTTCCAGCGCCAGGGCTTTCGCGAGACCACCGTCGAGCAGATCGCCCGCGAGGCCGGCGTCTCGGCGCCCACGGTGTTCAAGTATTTCGGCAGCAAGCACGAGATCATCCTGGAGATGATCAAGGAGTCCGATCGCCGGGCCCTGGTCGACGTGCGCCGGCACCTCCGCGACTTCGCGGATCCCGTCGATGCGCTCTGCCACCTAGAGCACCTGCTGGTCAGCTACGCGCTGGATGTCCTGCCCGCCGCCCTTTGGCGCGAGCTGCTGCCGCTGGTGCTGGTGGGGGGCGACAGCGGCCTGCCCCTGGCCTACCGGCAGATGAACAGCGGCCTGCAGGACGAGATCGCCAAGGTGCTGCGCGAGTTGCAGGCCGCCGGCAAGTTGCGCGCCGACCTGGATGTGCAACTGGCCGCCTTTCTGCTCAACGACTACTCCCATCTGCAGCTGCTGCGGCTGACGGCCAGTGACCCGCTGGATCGCGAAGGCCACGCGGCCAACGTGCGCAACACCACGCGCCTGATCTTCGAGGGCATGCGCGCGCTGCCGGCGTGAGGCGCCAGCGGCGTCATCAGTCGTGGCGGTGTCTTTGCGGGTCGGCTGGCGTCTCGTCAGGTTTCGCTCAGGGGTGCTCTACGGCGCTACGATTGCGAGGGCAGGGGGCAGGCGAAGCGAATCGCGGCGCCAACCCAACAGTGAGCCGACCAAGGCGAGCGCCTCTCACCTATCCCGGCAGGGAGGTGCCCAGCCCTTTTCAGATGCGCCTATAGTGAGTCCGCGCGCAGCAGGTGAACGTTGAACCGCCTTATCGGCGGCGATCGATACTCCTGCCGTATCCAACGGGCCGGTGCGGCGCGTGCGGGCTGCTCAGAACAACAAGGTAATGGAGTGCTTATGCCTATAGCGGGCTTCTTGATGCTGGTGGGTTGCTATCTGGCGGGCGTCTATCTGACGACTCATATAGGCGGCATTCCGGCCAGCGTCATAGGGATCATCGTCCTCTTCGCCCTGCTGATGCTCTTGCGTCGCGTGCCGGAAGGCGTGGAGACCATGGCCGGCAACCTGCTCAGGTACCTGCCGCTGATGCTCGTGGTGCCGGCGGTGGGCATCGTCGATTTCAGCGGTCTCGAGGCGTCGGTGTGGTTGCGCCTGGTACTGGTCATCGCGCTGTCTCTGCTGGTCACGGTGCCGCTGTGCGGCTGGTTGCTGCAGTACCTGATCGGACGGAGCAAAGACCATGGCTGATCAATCCCTCGCACCCCTGCTGGCCCTGTCCCTGACGCTCGCGGCCTATCAGCTGGCGCTCGTGCTGCAGCAGCGCCTGCGCCTGGTCATGCTGCAACCGGTGCTGGTCACCACGGCCATCGTCGCCACCGTGCTCTGGATCGATGGCATTCCCTACGAGCAGTATCGAAGCGCCAGCGGGATGCTCGCTATGCTGCTCGGGCCCACCACCGTGGGCCTGGCCGTTCCACTCTACAAGAATGCCCAGCGGGTGAGGGCACTCTGCACGCCGCTGCTGATAACCCTCGTGGTCGGTGGCGTGGTGGGCGTCTCCCTGACCCTGGCCCTCGGCTGGCTGTTCGGCTTGTCCGAGACCCTGCTGATGAGTCTGGTGCCCAAATCGGTCACCATGCCGATCGCCTTGCCGCTGGCGGATCATTTCGGTGGCATCGCGCCCCTGACCGCGGTGATCGTCATGCTGACCGGCGTGATCAGCACCACGCTGGCGCTGCCGCTGCTCAAGGTCTGCAAGGTAGAGGATCCGGCGGCCCGCGGCCTGACCCTGGGCATGAACGGCCATGCCATAGGCACCGCCCATGCGTTGCGCGAAGGTCAGGAGACGGCGGCCTTTTCGGCACTCGGCATGATCCTGCTCGGCATCCTGACGGCACTGGTGCTGCCTTGGGTGCTAGGTGCCTGAGCGACCTTGCCCGAGCGGGCGGGAAGGGGCGTGGCAGGCCAGTCCGGGCGTCACGGCCTCGGGGGCTCCTGCAGGGCTCGCCGCAGACCGGCATGGCCCAACGAAAAGGCGATGCCGTCCTCGGCCAGGCCCAGACCCGCGTTGATCCAGGTGTCAGCGGCGTAGCGCTTGCGCAGTCCTATCGCGACCCGGGCGGCGACACAGGCCGCCGTCGCCCCGATCATGGCAGGCAACAGCCGCGGTTGCCGCCGCGCGCCGGCGAGAGCTGCCGCGCTGAGGCCGCCGGACAGGGCACGGACCAACATAGAGGGCGCTATGGTACGGTCCGGGGCGAAGGGCAGTTTGTCGCCCAACAGCTCGCCGGCCGCCAGGGGCAGCAGGTACTGCCGTACGGGCTGCGACGCGAGCGTGCGAGCGGGTTCGCAAGCTTCGTCGAGGTCCGCACGTTCCGCCAGTGCCCGGCTGACCAGGGTCGGCGCCAGCATGCTGCGCATGCCCGTCACCACGCCAATGGCCAAGGCGCCCCACAAGACATTGCGGGCTGTCGTCATCGTCGAGTCTCCCAATGGTCGTTCCAATAGGGACCGGATCCACGGGTGGCTGTTCAGCTGGATGGCACCACGGGTCGCACGCCTGCTCGTATCCAGGGATGCCCGCCTTCCGGTCTCGCGGCGCGGACGCTCTCGCTACCGGTCCTGTCGTCAGGAAGCGGCGACGCTCCTGCCGGATGGGGTGTGATCAGGCACTTAGCAGTGCCCGGACGTGGGGCCGCCAGGGTTTGTGGACCAGCCGGCCCTTGAGCAGGTCGGCATCGGTATCCAGCAGCCGCGAGGTCCGGAAATGGTCCCAGTCGTGCTGGAAGGCCGAGCGCGAACGCAACAGCTGGAGCTGCGCCAGCACCACCCGTTCTTCCTCGGCCGAGCTGCAGGGGTCGATCCAGTCGATGCGACGGCGCTCGCGATCCACCTTGCCGGCCATGACCAGGTGGCCGTGGCGATCGGAGACGGAGATCCGCTTGGGGTGAAAGTCGAGCGCCGCCACGGGGGTCGGATAACGATCCTGGCGGACCGCCGCCAAGGCGATCCGGAGGACGTCATCGAGCACGCCGCACTGGCCGAGCTGGACATGCCCGGCGACATGGAAGGTGCCATGCCCGGCGTCTTCGAAGCGCTTCATCGTCCCGTGCAGCAGGATGGTGAATTGCCGCTCGAACAGATCCTGGCGAAGCGAAGTGCCCGGTACATAGGGGTTGCTGACGAAGGGCTGGCCTTCGAAGTGTCGAATGATCAGATCCATGATGCCTCCAGCGTCCTGGAATCCATCATGCCCCCGAAAGGATGATGGATTCCTTAAGGGTAGACGACGCAGGCGGGAAGCCAAGTCGGGCCGGTGATCCGCACCCCGCCCGGCGGAGGGAGTAGGGACCTTGCCATCTGATCATCGCCGCACCCCATGGCTTGCCTGGAGCAGGGACGGAGGGTGCGCGCCCGAGCCGTCCACCTGAATTCGGCGGGCGGCTCGTGAGGAGGCAGGTGCGCGCCCGAGGCCTAGGCGACGTTCAGTGACTGCTCGGGGCTATCAGAAGCGAAAGGCCTGGCGACCGATCAGCAGCCAGTGGCCGTTCTGTTTTTGCCAGATCTGGAAGTTTTCGATTTCGGTGGGCACGACCTTCCCGCTGTTCACGGCCTGGGCGGAAAAGTGGTTGCGCACCAGGGCGACGTCACCGGACAGCGTGATCTTCTGATTGAGCATCTTCAGCTCGTTGAAGGCGCTTTTGCCCGTTTCGATGTCGGCGATGAAGGCCTTCTTGTCCTGAATGTTGCCGCTCGAATGGCCGTAGGTCAGGTTGTCCGCGGTCAGGGCATCGAGTTGCGCGATATCCTTGTGCCACATGGCTTGGGTCAGCTTGTCGACCGCAGTGGCGACATCGCCTTCATCGCCGGTAGCCGCGGCGACATAGCCGCTGAACAGACACAGGAAACCTACCGCCAATTTCAGCTTTTTCATGCGCGTATCCTTTTGTTGTAGTTGTCGAAAAGGGGGCGTAGCAGACGTCACAGGACGACCCTTCTTGTCGGTCATCGTATGACTATTGGATTGTGCCTGGCGGAAAGGCGTAAGGCCAGCCCTGGCCACATTCCGCGGAAGGCGGAATGCCTGGCCTGTTGGCTGCGACTGGCTGGCACCTGCAGGTGCCCGCAGAACCCAACCCGAGGCCGGCAAGCGCCGGGATGCTGGGCCCGCGCGTCTGGTCCCCGCCTGAGCGCAGGGACCAAGGTGCTTTGGGCCCTCAGGAGTGGTCATTGCCGCGACCGCAGCGAGCCAACAGCGATTGACGGCGGTGCAGGGCTAGAAGGCGAAGCACGAGCAGCCGAAGGCCCCCCAGAAGCCCTGGTGGTCACTGACCGGCACCGAGCTGCGGCGTGCGCGATCGTGCTGGTGCTGGTGAACGGCGCAGGAGCCGATGCACTGGTGGAGGCTGGCCGCCAGCGGGGCCGCGGGACGCCAATGGCCAGGTACGATGGCCACCGGTGACCAGTCCGGCATGACTGGTACGGCTGGCGGTGCCAGGTCAGCGAATTCGCTGGCGGCATGCACCACCTTGCCCCCGACCACCGTCAGCACCGATTCGAGCCATTTGATCTGCTCTTCCTCGACGCTGAAGAAATCGGCCGAGAGCGCCACCAGATCGGCCAGCTGGCCGACCTTGAGCTGTCCCTTCTTGCCTTGCTCGCTGGAGAACCAGGCGCTGCCGTGGGTGAAGAGCTGCAGGGCGGTGGCCCGGGGCAGGCCTTCCGGATAGAGGGTCATGCCGCCGACGGTCTTGCCGCTCACCAGCCAGTAGAGCGCGGTCCAGGGGTTGTAGCTGGCCACCCGGGTGGCATCGGTACCCGCCCCGACCGGTACGCCTTCGGCGAGCATGCGCTTGATCGGCGGGGTGGCCTCGGCCGCCTGGGCACCGTAGCGGTCGACGAAGTATTCGCCCTGGAAGGCCATGCGATGCTGGATGGCGATGCCGCCGCCCAGGGCCCGGACACGCTCGATGTTGCGCGGGCTGATGGTTTCGGCGTGATCGAACAGCCACGGCAGGCCATTGAAGGGGATGTCGCGATCGACCTTTTCGAAGACATCGAGCATCCGCGAGATGGACTCGTCATAGGTGGCATGCAGCCGGAACGGCCAGCGCTGCTCGACCAGATGGCGCACCACCGGCTCCAGTTCGTCTTCCATGCTCGGGGCCAGATCCGGCCGGGGTTCGAGAAAGTCCTCGAAGTCGGCGGCGGAAAACACCAGCATCTCGCCGGCGCCGTTGTGTCGGAGAAAGTCGGTGCCCTGGTGCAGGGTGACGCTGCTCGTCCAGTGCTTGAAGTCGTTCAGCTCTTCCTTGGGCTTCTGCGTGAAGAGGTTGTAGGCGATGCGCACGGTGAGCTGGTCGTTGTCGGCCAGCTGCTGGATCACCTGGTAGTCCTCCGGGTAGTTCTGGAAGCCGCCGCCGGCATCGATGGCGCTGGTGACGCCCAGGCGATTGAGTTCGCGCATGAATTGCCGGGTGGAGTTGACCTGGTATTCCAGCGGCAGCGTGGGCCCTTTGGCCAGGGTCGCGTAGAGGATGAGGGCGTTGGGCCGGGCGATCAGCATGCCGGTGGGATCGCCCTTGGCATCGCGCTGGATCTCGCCGCCGGGTGGGTTGGGGGTGTGACGGTCATAGCCCACCGCCCGGAGCGCCGCTCGATTCAAAAACGCGCGATCGTAGAGGTGCAGCACGAAGACCGGCGTGTCCGGCGCGGCCCGATTCAGTTCCTCGACGGTAGGCATGCGCTTTTCGGCGAACTGGAATTCCGTCCAGCCACCCACCACCCGCACCCACTGCGGCGTGGGCGTGCGCTCGGCCTGCTCCTTGAGCATACGCAGGGCATCCGCCAGCGACGGAACACCCTCCCAGCGCAGCTCCAGGTTGTAGTTGAGGCCGCCGCGGATCAGGTGCAGGTGCGAGTCATTGAGGCCGGGGATCACACAACGCTGCCGCAGATCGATCAGCCGCGTCGCCGTGCCACGAAAGGCCATGGCCTCGGCATCGGTGCCCACCGCGATGAAGCGGCCATCCCTGATCGCCACGGCGGTGGCCTGGGGTTGCTGGGGATCGACGGTGTGCAGGCGACCATTGAACAGAATCAGATCGGCGCTCATGGGTAGGGTCCTTGTGAACGAAAGGAAGGGTTGTAGAGGGCGAAAGGGTGAGGGCAGGGGCCGGGGCCACGCCCTAGGCGGGGTCGGCGGTCAGCCAGGGATCCAGCATCCGCGTGGCCAGCGGCATGAACAGGTACACCACCAGCACCACGATGCTCAGGGTGATCAGCAGGTTGCTCATCAGGTAGCCGGCCAACCAGGGCGCCACGCCGAATACCGGTTGCCAGAGCGCGGGTACCAGCAGGCTCAGGGGCAGAATGACCAGGAAGCTGATGACCACCTGCTTCCACCGCGGCGGTGCCTGCTCGGCCGGCCGGGGCGCGAACCAGAAGTCCTTGCCGAGCCGGACCTCGGTGTTGTCGCCGTCCTGCAGCCAACCCTGTGCCTGGCTGACCAGCCACTGGCGGGCGGAGGACGCGAGCCAGTCCTGCAGGTGCTGCATCTCGTCGAAGCGCAGCACCGAGGTGAACTGCAGGGCATCGCCATGGCGTTCCCGGCCGACGTCCACCCCGAGGTGCCCGGGGAATTGACTGGCGGCCTCGATGGTCTGGTGCAGCCAGGTTTCGTAGCGCCGTTCGTGCTGCGGATGGACCTGGTGGCGGACGACCAGGGTCGCGGTAGTAAGAGCGGGGTTCATGAGCAGGACTCCTGCCTGGACTGGGGAAGCGCCAGCCCCGCCTGATACGGTGGGGCTGGCAGGGGCTCAGACGGCGGCGGCGACCGGGGCCAGGGTGGGGCCGTGGGCGATACGCTCGGGGGCCTTGTGCACCATGGTGTAGGCGTAGTCGACGCCCATGCCGTAGGCGCCGGAATGCTCCTTCACCAGGGCCATGACGGCGTCGTAGGTGTCGCGGTTCTTCCAGTCGCGCTGCCATTCCAGCAGGACCTGCTGCCAGGTCACCGGAATCACGCCGGCCTGGATCATGCGCTGCATGGCGTAGTCGTGAGCGGCCTGGGTGGTGCCACCCGAGGCGTCGGCGACCATGTAGATCTCGTAGCCGGCGTCGTGCATGGCGGAGAGGGCGAAGGTGGTGTTGCAGACTTCCGTCCAGAGGCCGGAAACGATGATCTTGTTGCGGCCATTGCGCTTGAGCGCATCGCGCACCTTCTGGTCGTCCCAGGAATTCATCGAAGTGCGCTCCAGCAGCGGCGCCTCGGGGAACACGGCGAGCAACTCGGGATAGGTGTGGCCGGAGAAGCTTTCGGTTTCGACCGTGGTGATGATGGTCGGCACGTTGAAGATCTTGGCGGCCTTGGCCAGGCCGACGGTGTTGTTCTTCAGCGTCTGGCGATCGATGCTCTGGACGCCAAAGGCCATCTGCGGCTGCTGGTCGATAAAGATCAGTTGGCTGTTCAGGGGGGTCAGGACTTCGGTTTTGGAGTTGTTCATGGCTTCACCTATCGATTGAGTGTGGTTTGGGATGTGCTCCGGGCGGCGATCTGGGCGGCTCGCCTTCAAGGGGGCGATGGCCTCGTTCGCAGCGGTTGTGACCGGAACTGCTATCCAAGGTAAGGGATCAATCGAGGCTGTGCTTGTGCACTTTTGCGCCTTTGAAAGCGCAAATTTGCGCCATTGGATTCGCCAGGGGGCTGCTAGGGTGTGGCCTTCCAATCACCCGGATTCCACAGCGCGAATCCACTTTCCGCGAGGAACAGGCAATGGCAGCAGCACAGTTGAGGGACAAGGACACGGCGTACTGGGGCGTGCCCTGGGAGCAGGCCTACGGCTATCCGCAGGCCCGTCGGGTGGGTGACGAAATCTTCGTCTCGGGGCAGTTCAATCACAACGCGGACGGCAATCTGGTAGCGCCGGCACCGCTGGACAGCGAGGGCCGCCCCAGCGACTTTTCCACCATGGGCGAGCAGATGCGCACCGCCTACGACAACATCGCCACACTGCTCGCGCTCTATGGCGCCACCCTGCAGGACGTCGTCGAGGAAACCCTCTATGTGCTGGACATGGACGCCGCCTTCGCCGTCGTCGGCAAGGTGCGCAAGGCGGCCTACGGCTGCGAGGCACCGCGCTGCGCCAGCAACATCATCGGGGTTTCGCGGCTGGCCCAGCGCCCGCAGCTGATCGAGATCGCCTGCCGGGCGGTGATTGGCAGTCGCGCGCGCTAGGCAGAGGCTTCGCGCTCTTCGGGCGCAGTGGCAAACGGGCGCTGACCTTCCACCAGCGCCTTCTGCTCGGCCACCGCCGCCGCACAGAACGCCATGAAGGCCTTAACACGCCAGGACTTGCGGATGTCCTGATGGGTCAGCAGCCAGAGTTCGTCGTTGAGCTCCGGCACCACCGGCCCAACGCGCACCAGGCCGGGCGTGGTATCGCCCAGCATGCAGGGCAGAAAGCCGAAACCCAGCCCCGCCACGATGGCCGCACTGGCGGCGGCCACCGAGTCGGTACGGTAGGAGACATCCTCAGGCGCCACCCGGCATTCCAGATAGGCAGCTGCCTTGAGGTTGGCCAGGGCGGAGGTGTAGGACACCCAGGCCTGACCGGCCGCATAGGGATCCTCCTGCCGCGCACCGCCACGACTGCCATAGGCGGCCCAGGCGATGGTGGCCAGCTTGCGCCCGACCAGGCTGTCGGCGGGCTTCCTGGTGGCCCGGATCGCGATGTCTGACTCGTCGCGGGCCAGACTCAAGGTCTGATTCCCCACCAGCACCTCGATGGTCATGCCATCGTTCGCCGCCTTGAAATCGGCGATGATGGGGGTCAGGAAGTACAGCAGCAGCGAGTCGCTGGTGGTGATGCGCAGCTTGCCCAATGGCCCCTGGGCGGCGCGGGATACCCGTCGGGCGACGCTGACGATATCCAGTTCGACCCGCTCGCCCAGGGCGCGGAGCTCTTCGCCTTCGACGGTCAGCTGGTAGCCGGAACGCCGATGGTCGAACAGGGCGACACCCAGGGTTTTCTCCACCTGCGCGACCCGTCGGGAGACGGTGGAGACGTTGATGCCTAGTTTCTTGGCAGTCGCCGCGCGATTGCCGGACTCGCTGAGGGCCTTGATGATGCGCAGGTCGTCCCAGGACAGCTGGCTGACCGCCGCCCCCACATCCCAGCGCGCTGCAGCCTGATCAGGTTGGCTTGGAGAAGCCGGTTTTGCTGAGGCGTCCACACCTGAGGTTCCGTCGGTTGTTGTCGGGCATCATACGAAAAAGGCCATGGCAGAACCACGGTCGGGCAAGGGCGCTGGCGGTACCTGCAGCCATGCGGGCCTTCCACGGGCGTATTTGGCGGGCGGTCACTGGCGATTCCCCCGGCCAAGTGCCGCTCAGTCATCAATATGGACAGTTCATGCGATAACTGATGTATTCATCAGGCCGTCACGAATGATGATGGCAATAAGCCAGTCGGCAATCGACAGCAGTGCTTTCAGGTAAGACCACCATGGGCATCGACGACACCGAATTTCCGCCTCGCTTCACCCTGACCAGTCCGCTGGACCTGAACCGGGTCATGGATCAGGCCCGCCTCGATCAGGGCTTCATGCGCCGGGTCATCACGGTGCTGGAAGAGTGTGGGGTGGACGATCGTACCGACGACGAAAATGCCCTGCTCGAATGGGCACGCAGCTTCCAGCGTCGCCAGCCGGACGAGGCTGAAGGCTAGAAGGCCGGAGATGCCCGCGCCGGGCGTTGGCCCACCTGGTTCAGGCATTGCGCCTGGTCCGAGCCTTTCCGCGGCCGACCGATCCTTGGAGGGGCAGCCACGGCCTCCCGATCCGGCGTAGACGTGGCGTCAGCCCTGATCCGGGCTTCCCGTGGGAACCGTTTCCGCCACCAATCCCAGAGGCACAGGCGCCAGCAGCGCCGTCTCGGCCACCATGTCGGCCACCCGTTCGTTGAGATCCTGTACGGCCTGGAGCACAGCCTGGACGTTCGGATCGTCGCAATCGACCTTGCCCAGCCGCCTGGCATTTTCCTGTAACTGACGATGGAGGCCGAGCAGCGCCTCCCGGGCTTGGCTCTGGGGATCAGGATGCATGGCGAGGTCTCAGGCTCTTGTCTGGTTGATGGCGCCTGGCCACTATGTCCACATTGCTTTGGTATCGCAATAAACATTAAGACGATGCCGCTACCTTTCGACGAGTGGCGGCAGGGGCAGGGGCGCGGATAGGCACGGTGTGGCTGAAACGTTCTGGCCAGATTTCCAGCCACACCCTGGCACGCCCAAGGCCGACCAATCTCGGCGCCTCAAGCTAAGGTCGAACAGCCTGAGCCGCCGCGCCTGGCCTAGGGGCCGCCGCTTTCAGCTTCAGTAGCCGGCCACCAGGCCATCCTTGCGCGGATCGGAGCCGCCCACGTAGCCACCGGCAACGCGCTGGATGATCTGGGCGCCGCCGAAGGCGAACACGCCGGAGGGCTCTTCCACCGTCACCTCGTGGCCCAGGGCCCGCAGTGCTTCCAGGGTGGCCGGGTCCAGGCTGCTTTCCACCGCGACCCGGCGGCCGCCTTCAAGGCGCCAGCGTGGTGCGTCGGCGGCGGCCTGGGGATTCTGCCGGTACTTGAGGATGCGCAGCATCAGTTGCAGGTGCCCCTGGGCCTGCATGGGGCCGCCCATCAGGCCGAAGGCCATCAGCGGGGTGCCGTCGGCGTTCATGGCGAAGCCGGGGATGATGGTGTGGAAGGGTCGCTTGCCCGGCGCCACGCTGTTGACGTGATCCGGCGCCAGGGTGAAGCCGGCGCCGCGATTCTGCAGGCTGACGCCGGTACCCGGCACCACCACGCCCGAGCCGAAGCCCATGTAGTTGGACTGGATGAAGGAAATCATCATGCCGCTCTCATCAGCCGCCGACAGGCAGACGGTGCCGCCGGGGCGTGGGGCGCCATAGCCGGGATCGCCGGCACGCGACCCGACCAGTCCGGCGCGTTCGCGCAGGTAGGCCGGGTCCAGCAGGTGTTCGGCCTGGACGCGCATGTGCGCGGAATCGGTGACGTGCTGGTAGAGATCGGCCAGTCCCAGCTTCATGGCCTCGATCGAGCGGTGCAGGGTGGCGGGGCTGTCCACGGGATCCGCGCCGATGCCGGCGGCTTCGAGGATGCCCAGGCCGGCGAGGGTGGCGATGCCCTGGCCGTTGGGCGGCAACTCGTGCACCACGGCGCCGGCGAAGGGTACCGAGAGGGTGTCGATCCAGTCGGCCCGGTGGGCGCGCAGATCCTCTTCGTCCAGCACCGCTCCGTGTTCGCGGGCATGGCGGGCCATGGCCTGGGCCAGTTCGCCCTGGTAGAAGGCAGCACCGTTGCTTTCAGCGATGGCCTCCAGGGTTCGCGCGTGGTCGGGCAGGCGTACCAGGGTGCCGGCCCGGGGTACGCCGTTGGCCAGGAAGCAGGCGGCGAAACCGGGTTGGTCCTTGAGCTGCTCGGCGCCGCGGCGCCAGAGTTCGGCGATCACCGGGGTGAGCAGGAAGCCGTCGCGGGCATAGTGGATCGCCGGGGCGGCGAGGGTGGTCAGCGGCAGCTTGCCGTAGCGCTGGGCCAGGGCGACCCAGGCCGAGACGGCGCCTGGCACCGTGACCGCGCCCCAGCCGCGGGCCGGCATGGCGCTCTGGCCGGCGAAGTATTCCGGCGTCCAACCGCGCGGTGCGCGGCCGGAGGCATTGAGGCCCCGCACCTTCTCGCCGTCCCAGACGATGGCGAAGGCGTCGCTGCCGATGCCGCAGCCGGTGGGTTCCACCACGGTGAGCACCATGGCGGCGGCCACCGCGGCGTCCACCGCGTTGCCGCCGCGGCGCAGCATCTCCACGCCGGCCTGGGCGGCCAGCGGCTGCGAGCAGGCCACCAGGTTGCGGCCCATGACCGGCGAGCGAGCCGAGGAATAGGGGTTGTGATAGTCCAGATCGGGCATGGCGAAGGGTCTCATTGGTGACGAGGATCAAGGGCGTCGCGCAGGCCGTCGCCCAGCAGGTTGAAGCCGAGGACGGTGAGGTAGATGCAGACGCCCGGGGCGATGGACATCCAGGGCGCCTGCTCCATGAAGTTCTTGGCGGTGTTCAGCATGGAGCCCCAGGAGGGCATCGGCGGTTGCTGGCCGAGGCCGAGAAACGACAGGCTGGCCTCGGCGAGGATGGCGGCGGCGATGGTCAGGGTGGCCTGGACCACCAGCGGCGAGAGGATGTTGGGCAGGACGTAGCGCCAGAGAATCCAGCGATCCGGCAGGCCGATGGCGCGCGCCCCCTCCAGATAGTCCTCGTGGCGGATGGCGAGCACCTGGCCACGGGTCAGGCGGGCGAACACCGGCATGGCGGACAGGCCGATGGCGATCATGGCGTTGCCCAGACTCGGGCCGAGAAAGGCCCCCAGGGCGATGGCGAGGACCAGGAAGGGACAGGACAGCAGGGCTTCGACCAGGCGTGAGACCACGGCGTCCAGCCAGCCGCCGAAGTAGCCGGCGACCAGGCCCAGGGGCACCCCCACCAGCAGGGCGATGGCCACCGAGACCACGCCCGC
This sequence comes from Pseudomonas oryzihabitans NBRC 102199, assembly GCF_000730625.1. Classification (GTDB taxonomy): domain Bacteria; phylum Pseudomonadota; class Gammaproteobacteria; order Pseudomonadales; family Pseudomonadaceae; genus Chryseomonas; species Chryseomonas oryzihabitans. Next base: position 265,932 of record NZ_BBIT01000002.1, read on the forward strand.
CAGCAGGGAACTGCGCGCGCCCCACAGCAGGCGCGAGAGCAGGTCGCGCCCGAGTTCGTCGGTGCCCAGCCAGTTCAGCGCCGAAGGCGCCTTGCGTACCGCCAGGAAGCTGGTCTTGAGCGGATCGAAGGGGGCCAGCCAGGGTGCCAGCAGGGCGGCCAGGGCGAAGGTCAGGATCAAGGCGGCGCCGAGCAGCGCGCCGCGATTGGCGCTGAACTTGCGCCAGAAGGGCGAGCGCGCGGGTCTCAGGGTGGCCGGGCGGGGCAGGGTCAGGGCGTTCATGCGGCGTGCCTCAGGCGCGGGTTGATCAGGCGGTAGAGCAGGTCGGCCACCAGGTTGAGCAGCACGAAGCCCACCGCCACGCAGAGCACCACCCCCTGGACCACCGCGTAGTCGCGGTTGAACACGGCGTCGACGATCATCTTGCCGAAGCCGGGGATGCTGAAGACCTGCTCGGTAAGCACCGCACCGCCGAGCAGTTCGCCGAACAGCAGGGTGGTGAGGGTGACGATGGGCATCAAGGCATTGCGCAGGGCATGGCGCAGGATCACCACGCGCTCGCGCAGTCCCCTGGCTCGGGCGGTGCGTACGTAGTCGGCGCGCAGCACCTCCAGCATGGCCGCTCGGGTATGGCGCATCAGGGTGCCGGAGAGGCCGGCGCCCAACACGAAGGCCGGCAGGATCAGGGTGCGCAGGTTGCGCAGCGGGTCCTCGTGGAAGGGCACGAAACCGGAGGCCGGCAGCCACTGCAACTTCACCGCGAAGAGCAGGATCAGGAGGATGCCGAGCCAGAAGTGCGGGATGGAGATGCCGGACAGGGCCACCAGATTGGCGCCGTAGTCGACCGCCGTGCCCCGGCGTACCGCGGCGAGGATGCCGGTGGGGATGCCGATGAGCAGTGCGATGACGATGGCCAGCAGCGACAGCTCCAGGGTCACCGGCAGCTTTTCGGCGATCAGCGCCGTCACCGGCTGGTCGGTGCGCAGCGAGATGCCCAGGTCACCCCGCAGCACCCCGCCCATCCAGTGCAGGTACTGCACCGGTACGGGATCGTTCAGCCGGTATTTCTCGCGCAGGAATTCCAGCACCTGGGGATCACGCTCCTCGCTGGCCATGGCCAGCACCGGATCGCCCGGCAGCAGTTGCTGCAGGGTGAAGACGAACAGCGACACCAGCAGCAGGGTGGGCAGGGCACTCAGCAGGCCACGCAGGAAGAGGCGCAGCATGGCTATTGCCCGCGGGTGACGCCGGCCAGGCGAATCAGGCCGTCGGGATTGGGGACGAAGCCCTTGAGATCGGCGCGGGTGGCGATGATGCGCGGATCGAAATAGAGATAGAACACCGGCAGCTCCTCGCGCAGCAGGGTCAGGGCCTGGGCATAGAGCGCCTGACGCTGGGCCTGGTCATTGATGGTGCGGGCCTGGTCGAGCAGTTGATCCAGCGCGGCGTTGCAGTAGCGGCCGTCGTTCTGGTTGCCCTTGCAGGTGACGAATTGATGCACGTTGCCATCCGGATCGGGGCGGCCGGACCAGGCGCTCAGGCCGAGCTGGAAGTTGCCGGCGTGCTGTTCGGCCAGCAGGGTGGCGTATTCGGTGGCGACCAGGTTGACCTCGAAGCCGGCCTCGGCGGCCATGGCCTGGATCAGCTGGCCTACCTGCTGGGCGATGGGATTGTTGGCGATCTTCAGCTCCACCTTGACCGGCAGGCTGACCCCAGCGGCCTTGAGCAGCGCCTGGCTGCGCGCCACGTCGCGGGCCGGCACGGCGAAGGCCTTGTCGTAGTAGGGACTGCTCTGGGGGAAGGGCTGCACGCTCGGCGCATAGAGGCCTTCGAACACCACCTGGTTGAGCGCCTCGCGATCCAGCGCCAGGTCGAAGGCCTGGCGCACCCGCTTGTCCCCGGCGAAGGGATTCTTCGCCCGGTCGCCATTGGCCATATTCACCATCAGCTGCATGTAACCCAGGCCCGGGGTGTTGTAGAGGGTGAAGCCGGCCTGGCCCTGCAGGCCCTTGACGTCGGTGGGCGCGACCCGCTCGACGATGTCCAGGTCGCCGGAGCGCAGGTTGGCCAGGCGCACCGAGGTGTCCGGGATGGGCAGGAAGATCAGCCGGTCGAAGTGGTAGGCGCTGGCGTTCCAGTACTGCGGGAAGCGCTCCAGCACGATGCGGTCCTGCTGCACCCGCTGCACGAAGCGATAGGGACCGGAGCAGACCGGCTTGCTGCCCACGTCGCCCGCCGAGGCCTTGGGCGCCAGCATCATGCCGGCGCGGTCGGAGAGCTGGGCGAGCAGGGTGGCGTCGGGTTGCTTGAGGCGGATGCGCACGGTCTGGGGATCGACCACCTCGACGGTATCCACCGAAGCCAGCTCGCTCTTGCGCAGCGAGTCGGGCAGGGTGCGGGCGCGGTCCAGGTTGAATTTCACCGCGGCGGCGTCGAAGGTCTCGCCGTCATGGAAGGTCACGCCTTGGCGCAATTGCAACGTCAGGCTGCGGTTGTCGTCGCTCCACTGCCAGGCGGTAGCCAGTTGGGGCACCAGCTCCAGCTGTGGCGAGACGTCTACCAGCTTGTCGCACAGGGCGGTGTAGACCAGCCGCCCCGAATAGGTCCGCGAGCGGTGCGGATCGAGCACGTCGGGATCGTCCTGGATACCGATGCGCAGGGTGGTCTCGGCCAGGGCGGAGCCGCCGGCCAGGAGCAGAAGGGTGGCGGTGAGCCAGGCGGAGGCTTTCATGGGGTGGACTCCAGAAGGGATTGGTGACGGTTGAACAGGGCCAGGCGGCGCGTGAAGGCGGCGCTGGTGGCGATCAGCGGCGGCGGTGAGGCGCCCGCGCCGGCGATCTCGCGCCAGAAATGGCAGGCCACTCGGCCTTCGCCGGCGGCGGATTCCAGCAGCGGCTTGGCCTCGCGGCACAACGGCCGGGCGTGGGGGCAGCGGGTGTGGAAGCGACAACCGCTGGGCGGCGCCGTGGGGCTGGGCAGGTCGCCGCCGAGCAGGGTGCGTGGCCGCCGCGCCCGCGGATGGTTGACCGGCACCGCGGCCAGCAGCGCCTGGGTGTAGGGATGCAGGGGCGTCTCGAACAGCGCCTCCACCGGCGCCAGTTCGACGATCTCGCCCAGGTACATCACCGCCACCCGGTCGCTCATGTGGCGGATCACGCCGAGGCCGTGGGCGACGATGATCAGGGTCAGGCCGAAGCGCGCCTTGAGGTCTTCCAGGAGGTTCACCACCTGGGCCTGCACCGAGACGTCCAGCGCCGACACCGGCTCGTCGCCGAGCAGCAATACGGGCTCGCCAACGATGTCGGCCACGCTCATGCGCGGATTCAGCGAGGCGAAAGGGTCCTGGAAGATGATCTGCAATTCCTGACGCACCTGACGTAGCGCCGCCGGACTGAGGTTGCCCAGGTTGCGGCCTTCGTAGATGACGTCGCCGGCGGTGGGCGCGAGCAGGTTGAGCAACAGGCGGCCGAGGGTCGACTTGCCCGAGCCGGACTCGCCCACCAGCGCCAGGGTCTCGCCGCGGCGCACCGTGAAGGAGACATCGCTCACCGCCTGTACCGGTGGCTTTGGGCGTTGCAGGAAACCGGCCTGGCCACCGAAGTGCTTGGTCAGGCCGATGGCTTCGAGGATGGGACGTTCCACAGCATTCATGCGGGGGTCTCCAGGTGCTGTTCCAGGGGCGCGCGCAGGCAGGCCACCTGCTGCCCGGGAGCGAGTTCCACCAGGGGTGGCGGCGCGACGCGACAGGCATCGAGGACGAAGGGGCAGCGGCTGGCGAAGCGGCAGCCCGCCGGCATCTCGGCGGGCGTCGGCACCCGGCCGGCGATGGTCGCCAGGCGTCCCGTGCGCGGTCCCAGCGAGGGCATGGAGCCCATCAGGCCGAGGGTGTAGGGATGCTGCGGATCGTCGAACAGCTGGGCGACCGGGCCGGATTCCACCACCCGGCCGGCGTACATCACTGCCATCTCGTCGGCGACCTCGGCGACCACGCCGAGGTCGTGGGTGATGAGGATCATGGCGCTGCCGGTCTCGGCCTGCAGACTGGCGATGAGTTCGAGGATCTGCGCCTGGATGGTCACGTCCAGCGCCGTGGTGGGCTCGTCGGCGATGATCAGCGCCGGGTCGTTGGCCAGCGCCATGGCGATCATCACCCGCTGGCGCATGCCGCCGGACAGCTCGTGGGGATAGGCCGCCAGTCGCTGGGTCGCCGCCGGCACCCGCACCTTCTCCAGCATCTCCAGGGCGCGCTGCCGGGCAGCCGACTGACTGCCACCACGATGGCGCAGCACGGTTTCCATCAACTGTTCGCCGACGGTGAAGGCCGGATTCAGCGAGGTCATCGGCTCCTGGAACACCATGGCCAAGCGATCGCCGCGCAGGTCGCGGCGGCGCGCCTCGGGCATGCCCAGCAGGTCCTCACCCATGAAGCTGGCTTGATGAGCGCGGACCTGGGCGCTAGCCGGCAACAGCCCCATCAGCGCCATGGAGGTCACGCTCTTGCCACAGCCGGATTCGCCCACCAGGGCCAGGGTACGGCCCGGCTGCACGGTAAAGCTCAGGCCTTCCACCACCGCGGCCGGCGCTCCAGCGAAGCGTACGCTGAGGTCGTCCACCACCAATACCGGGGCACTCATAGGGCCTGCTCCAGGGTCTGTTGCAGCACGCTGTCCAGTGCCAGCTGCAGGGCGCGCAGATGGGCGCGCATCACCGCCGCGGCGCGGACCGGATCGCGGGCATCGAGGGCTTCCACCAGGGCCTGGTGGTCATCGTGGTAGGCCAGCAGGCGCTGGGCATTGCGCGCCCGGTGGCGCAGGTCGCGCCAGATCGGGTCCAGGCGGATGGCGTCGAGCATCTCGAACAGGTCCAGCAACAGGCGGTTGCCGGCGGCCTCGGCGATGCTGCGGTGGAAGGCGCTGTCCCACAGCTCGATGGCATCGGCGTCCTCACTGCTGCCCAGGCGTTCGAAGGCGGTGCGCTCGGCCATGCGGCGGATCAGGGCGCGCTGTTCGCCACTGGCGCGCTGGGCGGCCAGGGCGGCGAGATTCGGCTCCAGGTGCAGCCGTGCCTCCATCACCTCGCTGAAATTGGTGCGCGCCGACAGCTGGGTCAGGGTGAGGGCTGCGCTCGGCGGCGTGGGCCCGACGTAGGTGCCCTTGCCCTGGCGGCGCCACACCTGGCCCTCGGCTTCGAGCACCGCCAGGGCGCGGCGGATGGAACGCCGGCTGACGCCGAATTCACTGGCCAGCTCGCGCTCCGGCGGCAGGGGTTTGTCTGGTAGGTTGCTCTGCTGGGCCACCAGGTTGCGCAAGGCATCCAGGGCCAGGCGGGCACTGTCGTCGGTGTGGATCTGCATCGAACCTTTGCCTCTTAGGTCTGGGCCGTCTCCCGCTGCGAAACGCGCTAACAACGCGATCGCAGGGGAGATGCGAATACCTGAGGCGGGTGCAAGGCCGATGCCATTTGAAATTGGTTCGCTGGACCTTTCAGCGCGAGGCTCTGGGGCGATGCCTGGATTCCGGTCGCGGTCCGGACCCGCAGCATTGGTTCGCGTCTGGGCGAACCTTTGTCCGGCTACTCACGAGACGCTGCGCCAGGATGGAGCCCGGTTGCACCGGAGCGGCGCGTTGGGAATGTCACTCAGCGCCTGCCCCGATACTCCGCCTCCCACGCTGAGCGGATCGATGCAAGGGATAGCCAGATCTTCCTCGTGCTGCCGGACCCTACGTAAATGTTCGGTCCCGCTGCCGAGCGCTGAATGGACAAAGCCGCGGAAGAGTCTTCGTGGCGGTCAGTGTCCAGGCCTCGCCCAGGAGAGCGTCGATAAGGACCATTAAAGGGCTACATGTCTCGCCACTGCACATGGCTGTGCCGAATGCCTGGATGGTCTACTCGGCATTCGGCTGCATGCGCTTCTACGTCTGGTCCAACACCACCCGCGGGGACGTCGCCGCTTGCCATCCCAGCTAACAGCCGACTGGCATCAGGGCGTCAGCCGATGGGCAGTTCACCGGTCACGATGGCGGTGACGATGAACAGGCCAAACATCGGTAGCGACCACTTGAAGAATTCCTTCTGGTACTCGCCGAAGGTCATTTCCGTTCGATTCATCAGCAGGAACAGCCAGGCGACGGTGGGACTCGCATAACGCAGGGCCTGCCCCATGAATGAGGCCACGCCGATCTCGGTGGGGGTGATGCCGAACTGATAGGCGATGGGCGCCACCACCGGCAGGATGCCGAAGTAGTAGGCGTCCACCGGCAGCGCATAGCAGGCGATGGCGCCGAGGAAGGCGAAGGCCAGCGCCGTATGGCTGCCCATGGACTCGGGAATCAGCCCGGCGATGCTGGTAGCCACTGCGGCGGCCATGCCGCTGCCGTTGAAGATGCCGAGGAAGCAGCCCGCCGCCAGAATGATGGACGCGACGGCGATGGCGTCACCGCCATTGGCCGTGATGCGCTCGCGCTGTTCGGTGGCGCTGTAGTTCACGGCCAGGGCGATGGCGGTTCCCAGCATGAAAACGATGGCGCCACTGGCCCAGCCGGCCAGCAGCGTGACCAGCATGATCACGGTCAGCGCCAAGTTGAACAGGAAGAGGCGGGGGCGCTTGAATTCCCGGTCGTTTTCCTGGATGACAGTGACCATGTCCTCGATCTGCTGCGGCGTGACGATGGCGCGTTCGCCGGGGATGTAGCCGAGCCGCGCGCGCTCTTTGCGCCCCATCAGATAGGCCATGCAGAACACATAGACGAAGGAAACCCCCAGGATCGGCAGGATCGCCACGAAGAGGGTATTCACCTCCACGTTCAGCACCGCGGCGGCGCGTGCCAGCGGGCCGCCCCAGGGCAGGCAGTTGCCCAGGCCACAGGGCAGGATGATGAGCATGGCCAGGTTCGACAGCTTCAGCCCCATCTGCTTGTACAGCGGCAGGAAGGCGCTGGTGATGATCAGGATGGTGGTAGTGCCATCGCCGTCCAGGGTCACCACCGAGGAGGTGAAGGCCGTCACCAGGATGATCTTCAGGGGATCACCGTTGGCCTTGCGGATGAGATAGGCACACAGCGGATCGAACAGCCCCACGTTCATCATCAGGCTGAAGTAGAGGATGGCGAAGAGGATCATCACCGTGGGGTTGACTGTGCCCAGCGCCACCTTGCCGCTCTGGCTGTTGGAGTAGAACAGGCCTTCGCGAATCCAGGTGACCAGGGATTCGAAGGGGACGCCGCTGGCTATGCAGGCCAGGGCGCCGGCGGCCAGGGAGACCACGATCAAGCCGGTGAAGGGTGACAGCTTCTGCCGGATGACCAGGAACAGAAAGGCGATGATCAGCGCATAGCCGAGGAAGGTCAGCATTCGGAGCAACTCCCAGTCTTATTGTTATCGGGACGCGAAACGAGTGGAGCGGGAGGAGTCCTGGTGGTGGACTCCTCGGGCGACGGTCAGCGCTTTTCCAATAGCGCGGTCACCCAGTCCGGCGCCAGCGGCGGCAGGGGCTCACCCTGGGCACGACAGCGGGCATAGTCGGCGATGATCGTGCGGCGCTGCGCCTCGTAGGCGTCCTTCTTCTCCGCGGCTTCGAGCACCTCCAGCAGGCGGGCGCGAGGCACCACGGTGATGCCGTCGTAGTCGCCGAAGACCAGATCACCCGGGGCGACCTCGACCCCCGCGCACTGGACCGGCACGTTGATCCGACCGGGGCCGTGCTTGGCCGGGCTGCGCTGCATGAAGCCCTTGGCGTAGATCGGGATGTCCAGCTCCGCCAGCGGGCGCCGGTCACGCACGCAGCCATCGACCACCAGACCCGCGAGACCCACCGCCTGGGCGGCCCCGGCCATTAGGTCGCCCAGATAGGCACGCTCCCGGTTCGCCTTGCCGGCCACCACCAGTACGTAGCCCGGTTGCCCCTGGTAGATGGCGACGTGGATGGGGAAGTTGTCGCCATCCTCGGTATCCACGGTGCAGGCAGTGCCCAGTAGGAGCTTGTCCGGGTCCAGCGGCAGCAGATCAGCGTCCATGCAGCCGCTGCGGGGGATGCCCAGGCTCTGCATGCCATCGCACAGCTGCGCCGGGCTGAGCGCGCGAAAGCGCTCGAGCAGCACGGCGGGAATGAGTTCGGGTAGCGGCAGGTACTGATCGGTGTTCATCGCGACGACTCCTGTTGGGCGCGGGTGAAATGGACGATGGCGGTGCGGTAGTCCAGCTCGCTACCCCCGGAGCCGAGTTCGGTGTGCCAGTCCTGCTGCGCCAGTTTCAGAAGTTGATCGCGGGTCGCGATGGACATGCTGGCATCAACGCCCACCGCCTGCAGGGTCGCGACGACGTCGTCCAGTTCGGCGGCGCGGCGTTTGGCATGGATGAGCGTGCGGGCGGTGAAGGTGTCGGCCAGTTGCGTCACCGTCTTGCCATCGAGGGACTCGCTGAGGGAGGCGACCAGGGTGTCGAGCACCCCGAAGCGCTCGGCCGCCTGAAAGGATTCGAGGAATAGTTGCGGCAGCCCCTTCATCACCACGCTCTTGAGCATCTTGATGGCCGAGGCGGCGCCGGGCTCGGCCTCCAGGACGGTGAGGCGCATGCCATAAGGGGTAAGGGCGGCGGCGAAGGCCGGCGCCGCGCTGCCGGCCAGCAGCATCGGGACGCGGTGATTGTTGCCCGGCACGGTGCCCATCACGGCGCAATCGCAAAAGCCAACACCGGCGGCCCGTGGCAGACGCTCTATGCGCTGCTTGACCCCGGGCGCCGCGGAATTCAGGTCCAGGTAGTCCTGGCCTGCGGTCAGCAGTGGCAGGATGCGCTCAGCCAGGGCCAGGGCGCTGCTTGCGCTGGTGAGGCAGAGTACGAAGCGTGCTGCCTTGCAGGCCTGCTCGGGGCTGTCGAACAGCTCCACCCCGGCCTGGGCAGCGCGCTGCCGGATCAGCGGGCCCACCTTGGCATCGTCGCGATAGGCGTCGTAGGCGCCCAGTTGCAGTCCTTCCGCAGCGCCCAGCCCGAGGGCCAGGTGATAGGCGGCCTCGCCGAAGCCTATGAAGACCATTTTCATCGCCAGCTACCTTCTTGGTGTTGTTTGCACAGTAGCGGCGCAAGGCTTGTGCCAGATCGCTCAGTCGTGTCAGGCCGAACTGAAAAAATTATTGCAATCAAATGGATAGGAAGACGTCACGGTTTTCCGCCGAACGCTGCGAAGCTAAAGTCATGGCGCGAGTTTGCAAAAGCTTTCAAGCTGGTGAAAGGCCTGAAACAAGAAGAACGTCAATGAATGCCGAGCCAAACCCTTCCGTGTCCGCCGGTCTGTCCGGTCGAATCGCCATCATCGCACCCTCGCGCACCCTTACCCTGACCATGCAAGCGTTGCTCGCCCGGCGCGGGTTAGCGCTGCCCGTGGTGGAAGCGGTACAGGGCGACGCCCTGCGTACCGCCCAGCACCTGCTGGACCAGGGCGCCGTGGTCCTGATCAGCCGTGGCAAAACGGCCCACCGCCTGCGGGAGCACTTTCGCGTGCCGGTGGTGGAGCTCAGGCACACCTTCTTCGATTGCATCAATGCCTATCGGCAGGCGTTGCGCATCTCACCTCGGGTCGCCTTTCTTGCCACCTCGGACGGCTACGCGCGGATTCTCGTCAGATCCCACCCCTTCATGCCCGATGCGCACATCTGCGTGATAGATCCGCTCGCCAGCAGTCACGAGATCGAAGCCCGCCTGGACGAACTGCAGGCCCAGGGCATCGAGGTCACCATCGGCGGGCTGTCCTTCGCCGATGCCGTCACCGCCCGCGGTCTGCATTTCGTGATGTCCGATACCGATGGCGACGCTGCCGCCGAGGCCCTCGACGAAGCCCTGCATCTGCTCCGGATTGAGGATGAACGCCGCGGACAGCGCCAGGAACTGCAGCGTCGCTACGAGCTGATCCAGGCGATCCTCGATTGCGTGTCCGAAGGCATTTTCAGCGTCGACGGCGCGGGCCGGGTGACCCGTCTGAACCAGGTCGCGCAGTCCTACATGGGGGATCTCGCCTGTGGCGATCTCATCCTCGACCTGCCCATCGGGCGCTATTTCGAGCCGGCGTTGCAGCAGGGAAAGGCGGTTCGCGGAGCCTTGCTGGACATCGGCCGCCACTCCCTGACGCTGAGCATCGCTCCCGTCGAGCTGGATGACCAGGTCATCGGCGCGGTCGCCACCCTGCAGAAGCAGACGGACATCAGGACCTTGGAGCGCAAGATGCGGCGAGCGATCGCCAGCCAGCACCTGGCGCGGCGCACCTTCGCCGATATCGTCGGCAGCAGTCCCGCCCTGCAGCGGGCGAAGCGGCTGGCCCAGGCCTACGCCAGCGCTGACAGCACCCTGATCATCGAAGGCGAGACCGGTACCGGCAAGGAACTTTTCGCCCAGAGCATCCACAATGCCTCGGCGCGCTGCCATGGCCCCTTCGTGGCCATCAATTGCGCTGCCTTCGCCCCCGGGGTGCTGGAAAGCGAGCTGTTCGGCTACGTCCGGGGCGCCTTCACCGGGGCGTCCAGCGAGGGCCGTATCGGCGTCTTCGAGCTGGCCCATACCGGTACGCTGTTCCTCGACGAGATCAGCGAAACCTCCGCGGATATCCAGCTCAAACTGCTGCGTACCCTGCAGGAGCGGCAAGTCGTCCGCATCGGCGACGACAAGGTCACGCCGGTGGACATCCGCATCATCACGGCCAGCAACAAACCCCTGCTTGAGCAGGTCGCCAGGGGGTTGTTCCGGGAAGATTTCTACTACCGGCTCTGCGTCCTGCGCCTGACGCTGCCACCGTTGCGCGAGCGCCGTGACGACCTGCCCGAATTGCTGGACCGGCTCCTGGCCGAGCCCTCCGCAGTGACCCGGGCGCTCACCCAGACCTTGCTGACTCGACTCGCCGACTACCCGTGGCCAGGCAACGTGCGCCAGCTCGCCAATCTGGTCGAGCGCCTGGGCGTCATGCTCTCCTGCGACCTACCCGCCGACGAGTTGCTCGACGAGCTGCTCGGCGACCTGCCCCATCCCGAGGTGTCCCCGCCGGCAGCACGGGCGGCCGCGTTACCCGACGAGCGCGCGATCCTGCATGCGGCCCTCAGCGCCGTGGGGGGTAATCGCAAGCAGGCCGCGGCCCGGCTCGGCATCAGCACGGCGACCCTCTGGCGGCGGATGCGGCGCTATCTGGATGAGGATCCCGCCTGCTTCAATGGCAGTCGCTATGGCGAACGCTGAGGGGATACCGACGCTGTGCGCGCTAGGTATCCGAGCCTGCAGAGGATGGTCGCATCACCATCCTCGGCAGCTGACACCGTTCACGTAGCGAACGGGGATGGCGATGGCTGCCGCCATCAAGAGATGCGGGTATTGCGTATCCTGACGTCCTTCTGGCACATGTCTCCCATATTCTTGCCACTTCGATTCAGCGTTCACAGGGGCAAGCTATACCTGCGAATGGCACTTCATTCCTTTTTGGCATTGAGATGGCTTTCCACTGCACGGAACGTCAGCAACAGCAGACCGGCGATGCCGAGCGTGAGGGGGGCGCCTAGGGCGCTGGCGAGCAAGCCGGCGAGCAGGCCACCCACCGCCTCGAAGCCGAAGCGCATGGCGATGTACAGGGCGATCACGCGGCCACGCAGCGCTGCCGGGGCATCGCCCTGCAACAGCATGTTGGTGCTGACGTTATTGGCGGTGATCCCGAAGCCCAGCAGGGCCAGCAACAGTAGCGCGAAGGTAAGCGGCATCTGGAACGCCAGCAGGCACAGGGCCAGGGCGCAGCACAACTCGGCGATGAAGATCACGCGCCTCAGGCGGTGCAAGGCGCCGGCGAGGGCGAGCATGATCGTGGCGACGAAGGCACCCGCACCGGCGGCTCCCCATAGCCAACCCAGCATCCGGGCGTCGCCGAGGTAGAGCGTCTTGGCCAGTACCGGCAGCAAGACGCTGTAGTTGGAGGCCAGCAGGTTGACGGCGACCACCCCCAGCATCAGGCGCCGGACCGAGAAGGTATTCCAGACGTAGCCCAGGCCTTCACGAAACATCTGACTGGTCGAACCGCTGGCTTTGGCGGTCGCGCTGCCCTGAACCTTCGTCAGGCCCAGCAGCAAGGTGGCAAAGGCGATCGCCGTGATCAGGAAGCACAGCGCTTCGCTACTGGCGGCGATCAGGGCGCCGGCCAACGGCGGGCCGATGAAGCGCGCGGCGTTGATCAGCATGGCATTGAGGGCGAGGGCGTTGGGCAAATCGCTGGCGTCGGCCACGAAGCTACCGATGAGTGCCTGTCTGAGCGGTGTTTCCAGGGCATTCAGCAAGCCCAGGAATAGAGCCATGGCGATCAGGACCGGTGCGTCGATCCAGCCTTGCCAGCTCAAGAGCGCGAGCAACAGCGATTGGATGGCCAGCAGCGACTGCGCCGCGATCAGGCAACGGCGTTTGTCGTGGCGGTCGATCCAGGCGCCGGCGATCGGACCTACCAGCAGTTGCGGAGCGAGCGTCAGAAAGGTGATGACGCCCAGCAGGGTGGCGGAAGCGGTGACGTGATAGGCCATCCACGACAGCGCAACCTGTTGCACCCATTTGCCCAGGGTCGACACGCCCTGGCAGGCAAAATAGATCTGGAAGTCACGATGGGCGAGCGCCCGTACAGCGGTGGGCCAACGGGAGGGCTGAGCAGGTTTCGCCAAGAAGGCTGTCTCCAGATTGACTCGGCAGGCAGCGGCCGGTCCGGCAGGTCAAGTGCGGCACCGCGACAACCAGCACGGCGATGCTTGGGACAAGAGCGGCTACCCCTGGCGCTCATGCCATACAGGGCGGGCAGTGCGCAGAACCCGTCATCAGGCCGGCCGTTTCAAGTTGCGGGGTAACAACCAGCTATGAGCTGGCTTTTTAGAATGTCATTTCGTTTTGTTGTTTGCAATGGCCAGCCCGCCAGCCCGAGCAGCCGGGCTGGCAGAAGTTGGCGGGACGAAGGTCTCCTCGTCCGGCCCTAGCGGCCGGCACGGCGCCGTTGTCGAGCATGGGGTGAACAACCAAGCCGGCCGGAAGTAGGACCGACGGCCTTCAGTCCTAGCGTGGGGTCGATGCCGAGGAGGGCGCATCGTTTTCCGGTAACGCGCCGTGACGAAGCAGATGCACGACTTCGTCCTGCGTCTGGTTGACCGCCCCGAGGCGTTCGATCAGTTCGGCCGCGCGACTGCCGCGCAGGCCGGCGGTGGTGAGCTGGCCGGCATGGACGTAGGTGTAAACCCCGGACACGGCGAATGCCTTAAGGCAGGCGATGTGCCGCGCCTGTTCGGGCAGGCTGCTGCGAAAGGCTTCGCTGGCGAAGAAACGTCGGCGTTCCAGTGGCGAGGCGAAGACGATCTCCACCATCGACAGCGCCGCGCGGATGGCATCGGCCCGGTGCGCCACGTCGGGCGACGGAGGATGCTGACCGTCGTTGACGAAGGGCACGCACGGGTGGACGCGCACTTTCAGGACGGCCGCCTGGGTGGCCAGCCAGGGGCCCAGGTGGCTCAGCAGATAAGTGTTCAGGTCCTCGAGGATGTCGCGGGGATGCAGATGGAGCTGCAGGCGATCCAGCTGGTCGGGACCGTTGTGCTGCTCGTCCGCCAGCGTGTTCTTGAAGGCATGCGAGCCATAGGGCAGATCATAGGCAAGCGTCTCGGCGAACATGTTCTGCTCGTCGCTGAACAGCACGGGGCCGGCGGCCTGGAAGGTACGCTGATGCGCCTCGTCAGCGAAGCCGATCTCGACCATTCCATCCAGTTCGTAGTCGGGAATCTCGCGGATGCCCTCGGCCAGCGGCCACAGATGGGCGTCCTGCTCTCGGTCGAAGTGGTATTGCACGTAGTGACCGAGCCCCGGCAGACGGGCGCACAGGGGACCGTGGACATCACGCCAGTATTGCGCGAACAGGTCATTGGGCACGCGTTCGCGACGCTTGACCGTGGTGTAGCTGTTGAGAGTGATCATGGGGGCGCATTCCTGAAGGCGAGACTTGGAAAGTGGACCCCTGATGTTGGCGATAAGCTCCGGACGTTCGCGAGCGAGATCCCGGGCCATGGTGCGTACCTACCCGCCCGGACCCGGACGCGCTCGATCCGTGGAGCGCGTCCTGAACATCCAGGCGCGAGACGCTTGTCAGACCTGCGCCATGCCACCGTCGACCGGCAACTCGGCGCCGGTGATGAAGCTGCTCTGGTCGCTGGCGAGAAAGAGCGCGGCCGAAGCCACTTCCTCGACGCGTGCCATCCGGCCGAGCGGGATCAGCCTGTTCAGCTGCTCCCGTACCTCCGCCGAGGTCGCCGCCATCATGGCGGTGTCCGTGGGGCCCGGCGCGACGACGTTGACGCGGATGTTGCGGGGCGCCAGTTCATTGGCCCAGGTCCGCGCGAAGGAGCGTACCGCCGCCTTGCTCGCCCCATAGACGCCATAGCCTGGGGTGCCGATCGCGGCGGCGATGGAGCCGATCAATACGATGGTGCCGCCAGCGGGCATGATCGCCGTCGCCGCCTGGGTGGCGAAGAGCAGGGCGCGTACGTTGAGCGCGAAGGTTCGGTCGAAGTGCTCTGCGGTAAGGGTCTCGAGCGGTGCGAACTCCGAGAGGCCGGCGTTCACCACCAGCACATCCACCCGCCCGGCTTCGCGCCGCACGCTGTCGAAGAAGGCGGCAAGGGCCGTCACATCGGACGCATCGAGGCTGCGCTCGAGCAACCTGCCCGCGCCGCGTTCGACGTCGCGGGCCTGGGTGCGTCGACTGCTGGCGTACACCGTTGCGCCCTCGGTCGCGAAGCGTTCCGCGATGGCCCCACCGATCCCGCCATGACCACCGATCACGACGGCGACTTTTGCTGAAAGTATGCTCATGGATCCTTACCCGGTTGCTGTGGCTGTCCAGGAGCACGGTATCATTCGTATATCTGATCGCAAGAACGCACCTGAGGGTGCCTAGATATCCAGGCGGATACCCATGTCCAGCAACGAGCTCGAACTCCCGCTCGACGTCAGCGCGACGCGTCCCATCCTCGAACACATCGGCAACAAGTGGGCCGTGCTGATCCTGAGCGTCCTGTGCACGCAGCCGGCGCGCTTCAACGATCTCAAGCGCCGCCTCCACGGCATCACCCACAAATCCCTTTCCGAGGCCTTGAAGCGGCTCGAGCGCAACGGCCTGATCAGTCGCAAGGTACTGCCGACGCAGCCGATCGGCGTCGAATACACCATCACCCCGCTTGGCAGCTCGCTGCGCGAACCCTTCGCCGCGCTTTATCAATGGTCTCTGGCGAATGGTGCCGCCATGGAAGAGGCGCAACGGGTCTACGACGAGTCGCGAAAGGGGGAAGGGCAGGAGGAGGACCTCTAGCGCCCGTCATCTGGGTTCGCCGCTCTTGCCAGCGTAGCGGACGGGCGTGGTGCTTCAGGGACTGCCAGTGAATCCCCGGCAAGAGGCTTGGTGAGTCATGAGCGCGGGCGGGACGGCCTCTCTTCGCCTGGGAGGCGCCTCGCCG
Organism: Pseudomonas oryzihabitans NBRC 102199; assembly: GCF_000730625.1. Classification (GTDB taxonomy): domain Bacteria; phylum Pseudomonadota; class Gammaproteobacteria; order Pseudomonadales; family Pseudomonadaceae; genus Chryseomonas; species Chryseomonas oryzihabitans. The sequence goes on from NZ_BBIT01000002.1 coordinate 281,420, forward strand.
CCCTCTGGAACGGCCACCACGCGGCGTGCGTCAGCGCTAGCGACTCAACTCATAGGCGCACATGTTCACCGTGGCCGCCAGATTCAGGGACTCGATGGCGCCCGAGCCGCCGATGGTGAAGGGCTGAGCGTTCAGCGCCGCCAGCTGCTCGCGCGGAACGCCGCGGGCTTCGTTGCCGAACAGGTAGCAGTCGAAGGCTGCGAAATCAGCGGACTGCACCGGCGTGCCCTGCATGTCCAGGCAGGCGAGGCGGGGGAAGCGCTGCTGCAGGCCGGCGAGTTCGACGTCGAGTTCCAGCGGGGTGTGGAAGATGGCGCCCATGCTGGCGCGGACCACCTTGGGGTTATAAGGATCGACGCTGCCCGGGCTGAGCAGGCAGCGGAAGCGCCCGAACCAGGCCAGGGTACGCAGAATGGTGCCCAGGTTGCCGGGATCCTGGATCTCGTGCAGATAGACGGCGCGCTCGCCCTCGACCGCTGCTGCCACGGGCTCCCGGGGCATGGGCACCACCGCGAGGATGCCCTGCGGGGTCTTGGTGTCGGCGAGCTGCGCCATCTGGCGGTCGCTGATCAGGTGCGTCCGGAACGGACTCTGCCAGTGTTCGTAGGCGCCCGTCACATAGAGTTCGGCGCGCTGCAGCGGGGGATGCTGCAGCGCGGCCTTTTGCAGTTCCAGCGCCAGGTGCTCGCCCTCCACCAGGAAGTGGCCGAATTCGGCGCGGTACTTCTTCTGGTGGAGCTTCTTGATGTCGTCGAGCTTCATCAACCCGCAGCCCGAACCAGCGGCGCGTCCTGCGCGTCGCCTTCCGCGAGCATCGCCTTGGCCAGGGCCTCGGCGACCTTGATGCCGTCCACGCCTGCGGAGAGGATGCCGCCGGCGTAGCCGGCGCCTTCCCCGGCCGGATACAGGCCGCGCAGATTCAAACTCTGCAGGCTGTCGTTGTCGCGGGTGATGCGCACTGGCGAAGAGGTGCGGGTCTCGATGCCGGTCAGGATGGCGTCATGGCGGTCGAAGCCGCGGATCTGCTTGCCGAAGGCGGGCAGGGCTTCACGGATGGCCTCGATGGCATAGGCGGGCAGCGACGGCGCCAGATCGCCCAGGCGCACGCCGGGCTTGTAGGAGGGCTCGACTTCACCGAATTCGGTGGAGGGCACGCCGCGAATGAAGTCGCCGACCAGTTGGCCGGGCGCGGAATAGTCGCTGCCGCCCAGTTCGTAGGCGCGCGATTCCAGGCGCTCCTGCAACTCGACGCCGGCCAGCGGATCGCCGGGGAAATCCTGCTCGGGATTGATGCCCACCACGATGCCGGAGTTGGCATTGCGCTCGTTGCGCGAGTACTGGCTCATGCCGTTGGTGACCACGCGGCCCGGCTCTGAGGTGGCGGCCACCACGGTGCCGCCCGGGCACATGCAGAAGCTGTAGACGGCGCGGCCGTTCTTGGCGTGATGGACCAGCTTGTAGTCGGCGGCGCCGAGTTCCGGGTGGCCGGCGTACTTGCCCAGGCGGGCCTGGTCGATCATGCCCTGGGGGTGTTCGATGCGGAAGCCGACGGCGAACGGCTTGGCTTCGATGTACACGCCCTGGCGGTGCAGCATGCGGAAGGTGTCGCGCGAGCTGTGGCCCAGGGCGAGCACCACATGGCGGCTGTGCAGGGTTTCGCCGCTGGCGAGCACCACGCCTTCGAGCTGGCCGTCGTTGATCACCAGGTCGGTCACCTTGCTCTCGAAGCGGACTTCACCACCGAGGGCGATGATCTCTTCGCGCATGGCGGCGACCACGCCGGTCAGGCGGAAGGTGCCGATGTGCGGCTTGCTGACGTATAGGATCTCTTCCGGCGCGCCGGCGCGGACGAATTCGTGCATCACCTTGCGGGCGTAGAACTTCGGATCCTTGATCTGGCTGTAGAGCTTGCCGTCGGAAAACAGCCCCGCACCGCCTTCACCGAATTGCACGTTGGATTCGGGGCTCAGCAGCTTCTTGCGCCACAGCGCCCAGGTGTCCTTGGTGCGGCTGCGCACGTCCTTGCCGCGCTCGAGCACGATGGGCTTGAAGCCCATCTGGGCCAGCAGCAGGGCGGCGAACAGGCCGCAGGGACCGAACCCCACCACCAGCGGGCGCTCGGTCAGGTTGGCCGGCGCCTGGCCGACCGGGTAGTAGCCGGTGTCCGGCGCCGGACGCACGTGCAGGTCATTGGCGAAGCGCGCCAGCACCGCCGCCTCGTCGCGCACTTCCAGGTCGATGATGTAGATGAACAGGATGACGCTGTTCTTCTTGCGCGCATCGTAGCTGCGCTTGAACACGGTGAAATCGAGGAGGTCGGCGTCGCTCAGCTTCAGGCGTTCCAGGATGGCCTGGCGCAGCTCGGCGGGGGTGTGGTCAAGCGGCAGAGACAGTTCGTTGATGCGAATCATGACAATAATCCTGGCCGGTGACTCCGGCAAAGGAAGGGACGAGGGGGGTAGGGCGGCGATTGTACCCGGCGGCTCCAGCGCTGTCAGGCCGGGACGATGGGCGCTCCACTAGGCGGCCTGGCGGTCGCTCGGGCGATCCCCGATTCGTCCCCGGGCGTTATCGGCTTATAATCGCCGCCACTTTGCGGCCGGCCCGACCTGGCGCGCGTCCGCTCCTCACCCGCTTTCCCGTGGTAGCTCCAACATGAAAAGATCCAAAAGCAGCCGTCGCTGGCTGGATGAACACGTCAACGATCCCTACGTCAAACGCGCTCAGAAAGACGGCCTGCGCTCGCGCTCCAGCTACAAGCTGATCGAGCTCAACGAGAAGGACAAGCTGATCCGTCCCGGCATGCTGGTCATGGACCTGGGCTCGGCGCCCGGTGGCTGGTCGCAGGTGGCCGGCGGCATCGTTGGCGACAAGGGCCGCGTGGTGGCCACCGACATCCTGCCGATGGGAGCCCTCGACAACGTCGACTTCGTCCAGGGCGACTTCACCGACGATGCCGTCTTCCAGAAGATCCTCGGCGTGCTCGATGGCCGCCAGCCCGATCTGATCGTCTCCGACATCGCGCCCAACATCAGCGGGGTCGCGGCCGCCGACCAGGCCGCCGCCATGTACCTGGTGGAACTGACCCTCGACATGGTGCGCCAGGTGCTCAAGCCCGGTGGCAACTACGTGGTCAAGGTGTTCCAGGGCGAAGGCTCCGATGTCTTCCTGAAAGACGTACGCACCTCCTTCGAGAAGGTGTTGATCCGCAAGCCCGAAGCCTCGCGTCCCCGCTCGCGCGAGGTCTATCTGGTGGGCAAGGGTTTCAAGGGCTAGTTCTGGCCCTTGCCGCCGGCGCGGGCCTGCCAGATGGCCCGCCGAGATGATCGTCCGCCGTGCTGTTTCGTCATTAATACCTGCCGCTACCCGCCGAGTGTGCGCGCTGGCTCCTGGAGCTGCTACAGCGCATTGACGCGTCTTTCGAAGAGCCGCTTCCTTCCACAGGAGACGCTGAAAATCCCGTAATCAGGGCCAAGGCGAACTGGCATTGCTCTTCAGCGCTATCCCGCAACTGTGAAGGAATGTTTCCGGCAGGAGTTAATTCCTGGGTGGCTGCTAGGGTTTCCTGTTCATCTGCGCTCAAGCAGTTGTTGCGGTGATCTCATGCCGAAAACTGGGGGCGGAAGAGATGAATACCTATGTGTTCGAGACGGCCAGAAGATTGCTGACGGACATCTATGGCGCCTTGTACGAGATGGAAAGCGGGCATGGTTTCAGATGCGTGAAGGCCGAGCGAGGTCAGATCTTCCTTTATCGGCCCGTGGCGGGTCTGGCCGAGGGCAATCTGGGCGAGATCGCCTTCGAGATCGAATCCCATGCCAGGCGCGCAGGCCGAGGGGTCGTCGAAACCCGACACTTCTTCAGGCAGCTGAAAGTCGCCAGCGGCCACCCCACCGAGCGTGACAGTCGCTATGACTGGCCGCGGATCGGCTTCACCGATAAGGAAGAGGTCACGGCTATCGTGCTCGAGCTCAAAGCCTTTCTCGGCGTGGGCCGCTGAGGCTTTCCAGCAGACAGCCTGGCCAGGGATCCTGACCAGCGTCCATCCGCTGTCTTGCAGGCAGAGGTGCTCACCCTGGGGTGAGCACCTCTGCCGAAGGGGACCGTATTGCCGGACCGGTCTCAGGCCGGCTCTTCGAAACGGGCATAGCCGACGGGGATGCCGCCTTGGCTGGCCTGCCGCGAGTTGTCGACGAGAGCGGCCGCCCGCTTGGCCAGCCCCGGTCCCGAGCGCTTGGTAGCGGGGCGCGACAGGTCTTGGCCAGTCAGGGTGCTGTTCAAGGTGAAGAACTCCATCAGTTGCTGGAGCAATTCGGCCTGGCTGCTCATCTCTTCGGCGGTGGCGGCCAGTTCCTCGGAGGCCGAGGCGTTCTGCTGGGTGACCTGGCTCAGCTGCAGCATGGCGCTGTTTATCTGCTCGACGCCAGAGGTCTGTTCTTCCGAAGCGGCAGTGATCTCCTGCACCAGGTCGGAGGTCTTGCTGATGGAGGGCACCATCTCGTCCAGCAGCGAGCCGGCGCGCTCGGCCAGGGCCACGCTGCCCTGGGCGACGTTGCTGATCTCCTGGGCGGCGACCTGGCTGCGCTCAGCCAGCTTGCGCACCTCGGACGCCACCACGGCGAAGCCCTTGCCATGCTCGCCGGCACGGGCCGCCTCGATGGCGGCGTTGAGGGCCAGCAGGTTGGTCTGGTAGGCGATGTCGTCGATGATGCTGATCTTGGCCGCGATGGTCTTCATCGCCACCAGGGTGTCCCTGACGGCCTGGCCGCCTTCGTTGGCCTCGCGATTGGCCTTGCCGGCCATGCCATCGGTGACCTTGGCGTTCTCGGTGTTCTGGGCGATGGAGGCCGACATCTGCTCGACGCTGGCACTGGTCTCCTCGACGGAGGCGGCCTGCTCGGTGCTGGCCTGGCTGATGCTCTGGGCAGTAGCAGAGATCTCTTCCGACGCGCTAGCCAGCCCATCGGAGGCACTGCGGACATCGCTGATGATCTGCGACAGGCGCTGGTTCATGCCGTCCATGGCGCGCAGCAGGGCGGCGGTCTCGTCACGGCCCTCGGCGTCGATGCGCTGGGTGAGGTCGCCGGCGGCCAGGCGATCGGCGATCTCGACGGCGGCGCGCAGGGGCCGGGTGATGCTGCGGCTCATGAGGAAGCCCAGCAGGATGCCAAAGGCCACGCCCCCCGCGATGATGCCGATCAGCATGACCCGGCTGCGGGCATAGATCTGGTCGGTGAGGTCGTTGGCGTCGCTGGCGTTCTGCTCCTTGCGCTTGGACAGTTCGGTCATCAGCACGCCCACCTGGTCGCCATAACGGCGGACACTGACCAGCTGGTTGTCCAGCTCCGGATCGGCGTCCCGCAGCGTTCTCTTGCCCGCGATCGCCATGGCCTGGTCCAGTTGAGAGGTGTAGCTGCCGAGCAACTCGTCGATCTGCCGGAAATTGGCGGCCGACGCCTCGCTGCTGAACAGGGGGCGGGCCTTGGCGAGATTGTCCCGCACGTTGGCCAGGCCCAGCTTGACCTCCGCCTTGGCCCGATTGCGATCCTCTTCGGAGGTTGCCAGCAGGTAGTTGCTGCGCGCGCGGCCGATAAAGACCAGGTTCAGATTGGCCTCCTTGATATAGGACAGCCCGAGCAACTCGTTCTGATAGAGCTGAGTTGCCAGATCGTTGATCTGGCTGCTGTTGCTCAGACCTGCCAACCCCACGACCAGGCTGATGGACGCCACGGCGATAAAGGACACGATGAGGCGGGTGCCAATCCGGAAATTCTTGAACATCTGAAAGCTCCTGCTTAGGAAGGCTAGTGTTCGCGACTAGCCAGGACTGACGACGGAATAGTGACGTCAATAGGCAGGCTTTCGGATCGGGCTTAACTAAATTTATAGTGGCCTAACGCCACTTCGATAAATAAAAACAGTTGTTGTAGTTAGCGTTAATATTCTTCCGATAATTGTTTTCACGCTAATGGTGGCGTGTGGCGAAGTTCCAGGGCGTTGTGTTCGGGCAATGCGCCGACAGTCGCTCGCGACCCCGCAGGGGGAAGCGAAGCGGACAGTAGGCGGCGCGTTGAAAGGCAGTTTCGACAGTCCAAATCGCGCATTTGGTGGATCGCGCCTCAGCGGCGTTCTGCGTAGCCACGAGTCTTGGATCCTGCAACGGTACGGATGAAGCGCGGAAGGTGGGCGGGATCATGGTTCAACTGCGCGCGGGTTCAGCGAGTAAAGTTGTGAGTAAGTGCAGCGAGTTAAACCCTGGGGCAGTTCTCTCAATCAGATTGGTCTATCTGCCAAAGTTTTAGTTGGAAGTTTTATTTTGATGGATATGGCTACAACGTTTCCATTGTTCTTTTTATATCTAGGCGCTAGCCGGAAAAGTTGGTGTTTGAGCCTTCGGCAGTTAGTGGGAGGGCACAGCAAGAGTGGTAAGGTCATGTTCGCCCGCGTCCATCCCTTGGGCGCTGCATAGCCCAACTGATCTCGCCAGTCTGACGGACGATCGCGTCGACCTGCGCGGTCTGCCTGCCAACACGTCTCACTGCCAGAGCACGGCCTCAGCGCAGGGTTTCGTCCACCAGGCTCTTGAAAAGCGACGTCCGAGGCCGGCTCGCCGGTGGGATGTCGGCCTGTTCGAACCAGCTCGCATCGGCCTCGGGATGCGGTCCGCTCAGGGCCACCACGCCACGGCCGAAGGGATAGCGGGCCGCGGCTATGTCCCCGTTGGCATAGGTCGCCAGCACCCGAACGCCAGGCGCATGACTGGGCGGTAGATAGGGCCCATCCTGGTAGAAAACGTGGTCGTCATGGCCTGCCCAGCGTACGGCGACCGCGGCGTCGTCGATGGTGGTCACGGGAAAGCCGGGGCGTCCCACCTCCGAGTCCAGATCGTCGGGTATGAGTCTGAGATTTCCGGCATCGGCTAGGTAGGCGCCCATGCACAGCCCCAGATAGCGTCCGCCCTGGGCAACGTAGTCACGCAGCGCGGCGCTGCGCGCATCGCCAAGGCTGGCCAGGGCGGCGGGAATGTCCTGGCCGCCGCCCGGCTGTACATAGAGGCTGTAGCGGCGCAGGTTGGCGGGCGTGATATCGATGCGTTCCGCCGGGCCGACGAAGTCAACGCGATAGCGCGGGTCCAGCCGTTCGATGGCCGTCCGGACCGTTTCGGAGCAGTCGTCGCATCCCGCAGGGCCGCGGTAGACGGCCACGGCCACGGTGGGCTGGGCAGCCTGGGCCAGTGGCAAGGGACCGGCCAGACAGAGGAGCGCCAGCGCGGCGCGTCTTACTCCAGTTGAAAGCGTCATCCGCGGGACTCTTTTGCAGGGGGCTCTAGGATTGGCAAGCGGCATCAGGCTTTGGCCCCATCCATTCAAGGACCGAAACACGCCGTTACGGGTCAGCTTATCAGGCGAAGGGCGTGCCAGGGCGGTAGGGGCGTCAGGCGTGGATCACGGAAAGCGCCGAACGCAGCGCCCCGAGCGTCTCGTCGTCAGGCGCCGTGTCCGTTACCAGGGTGCTGACATCGGCCAGCGGGATGATGCCGTAGGGAGAGGCCGCGCCGAGTTTTTCCCGCGTCGCCAGCACAAAGGTCTCCGCCGCCTGGCGGCTGATGATGCGCTTGATCGCGGCTTCCTCGGCATTGCCGGTGGTGGCGCCCGTCTCGGGATGCAGCCCGGTCACGCCCATGAAGTAGCTGTCGACCCGCACCCGGGCGATGGCCTCCGCACAGGCCGCGCCCAGGGTCACGATGGAATGCTTGAACAGGCGGCCACCCATGAGCTCGACCTCAATCAGCGGATGTTCGACCAGCTCCACCGCGATGTTCGGGCTATGGGTTACCACGGTGATCTCAAGCTCCTTGGGCAGGTGGCGGACGAGCTGGACATTGGTCGTGCCGCCATCGATAAAGACGATCTGTCCCGGTTGGATCAGGCGGATGCCCGCCTGGCCGAGCGCCACCTTGCTGGCCGTGGACGTCTCTTCACGCCTGGCGTAGTCCGAGACGGCAGCCGACGCCGGCAAGGCGCCGCCATGCACGCGTTGCAGCACACCTTCCGCCGCCAGTTCCCGCAGATCGCGTCGAATGGTGTCTTCCGACACCCCCAGCTGCTGGCTGAAGGCCTTGGCCACCAGTCGGCCTTCCTGGCGCAGCACCTGCTGGATAAGCACCTTGCGTTCACGGGTCAGCATCGGAGACTCCTGCACGAAAATTCTTGACGTTGCACGAAACTACACGAATTCTAGCGCGAAGGCCCAGAGCGGTAAACACCGTTCGCCAACCCAGAGGATCGCCCATGAGCATCGCCCCGCGTATTCGTGTCGAAGAGGTCGAGGTGTTGTCTGACGACTGGTTCGTCCTGAAGAAGACCACCTTCGCCTTCCTGCGCAGTGATGGCACCTGGCAGCGGCAATCGCGAGAGACCTACGATCGCGGCAATGGCGCGACCATCCTGCTCTACGATCCCCGGCGGCGCACCGTGGTGCTGACGCGCCAGCTGCGTTATCCGGCCTTCGTGAACGGGCACGACGACCTGCTGATCGAGGCGCCCGCCGGCCTGCTGGACGCGGCCGAGCCCGAGGTGCGCATCCGTGCCGAGGTCGAGGAGGAGACGGGCTTTCAGGTGCGGGAAGTGCGGCAGGTGTTCGATGCCTTCATGAGCCCCGGCTCGGTGACCGAGCGGCTGCATTTCTTCGTCGGCGAATACGCGCCAGGCGATCGCAAGTCGGCCGGGGGTGGCAATGTCGCGGAAGGCGAGGACATCGCCGTGCTCGAGGTGGACCTGGACGAGGCGCTGGCGATGATCGATGCCGGGACCATTCGTGACGGCAAGACCATCATGCTGCTGCAGTACGCGGCCCTGAAGCTCAGGCCACACCTGGCGGTCAGCTGATCGCCAAGGCTGACGACCAGGGCTCTGGCAGGCCCTCTCGGATCCGGGAGACCCGGCTCCGGGCGCTGACCGCCTGGCAACTAGGAGGACGCGCCGGGCCTCAGGAATGGCAGTACATGGGCGACGTAGTCGGCCTTGCCCAGCTCGACGCCCTGAGCGCGGAGGATGGCGTAGGCGGTCATCACGTGAAAGTAGAACTGCGGCAGCGCCCAGTCGCGGACGTACTGTTCGGCGGTGAAGTCGAACACCAGGCCCTGGGGCAGTTCGTGAGCGACCGGCGCGCCCTCCTTGATGGGCGACCCTTCGCCGGCGATGGCCTGTACCCGGTCCAGGGTTTCGCGGATGCGGGCCTGCGCCTGGGCGAGGGTGCCCGGTTGTTCGGCGGCGTTGCGGCCTTCGTTGAGCAGGTCCGTCAGTTCGGGCGGAAAGGCCTGGTCGTGCAGTCGCAACATCCCTTCCTGGGCCTGGACGCAGGCGAAGCGGATCTGGGTGGCGAGCGGGAACATGTCGGGCGCCAGGCGGGCGACCAGCAGGGCCTCGGCGGCACCGTCCGGCCGTTGGGTCTCGGCCTTGCCGAGCCAGGCCGACAGGGCGCCGAGCAGATTCGTATAGGTGGGAACGAGGATATCGGTGAAGGTCATGGCGAGTCCTTTATGGGGGCTGGAGGCAGGGCCGGGCAGCCCTAGTAGAGCGTGCTGGCGATCCGCTGCGGCAAGGCCTGGTCGTAGGCGTCGCCGTCCACCTGCGTCGGGCAGAGCTGCTTGAGGATGGTGCCGGGAGAGGGCAGCGCGCTGCGCGCAAGGTGCCTGGAGGGATCCCACAGGCCGGCCCGGATCACCGCGCGGCTGCACTGAAAGTAGACGCTGGTGACCGTGACTTCCAGTACGGTCCGCGGGCGCTGACCCTTGACCTCGAAGCGGGCCAGCAAGGCCGGATCGACCGCTATCCGGGCGGTGCCGTTGATGCGCAGGGTTTCGCCGATACCGGGGATCAGGAACAGCAGCGCCACCCGGGGATCCTGGAGGACATTGCGCAGCGTATCCAGGCGATTGTTGCCCCGGCGATCCGGCAGGTAGAGCGTCCTGGCATCCTCGACATGCACGAAGCCCGGCGCATCGCCGCGCGGCGAGGCATCCAGTCCCTGAGGCCCCGAGGAGGCCAGGACCACGAAGGACGCGGCTTCGATGAAGGGCTGGTAAACGGGGTGGATGTGATCGATCTCCTTGAGGATCGAGGGTGCCGCGACCTCGCCGTAGAGGCTTTCCAGCGCCTCCAGCGAGCTGAGGTAGTCCTGCGCGGGGTTGTCCTGCTCCATGTGCGACTCCTGGTTCGAGGTGCTTTGCGCGCCTTCTCGCGCGGGTCTTCCGGCGGCTGGCGTTCGCGGCAGCCAAAGGGTTGGCTGAACTGTAGCCGATAGGCGAGGTGGGGGCTCGGTCTGTGAGCAGGTTCCCCCGAGCGTCGCCGGGCTAGCGACCTTCGCCATGGCGGACCAAAGAAAGCGCAAGCGGTCGGGTGCTTATAGCCGTTTGCCGCTGTCCCAGAAGACCTGATCGGTGGCTGTGCGCGACCCGACCGTCACCCGTGAATCCCCATTGGTTAACCAAGAGAAGACATCCTGATGAGCCTTCCGCTACGCCTGTACGAACTGACCGGTGCCGACGACAGCTGCCGCTTCAGCCCCTATTGCTGGCGCATACGCCTGGCGCTGGCGCACAAGGGGCTGCCGGTCGAGACCATTGCCTGGCGCTTTCACGAGAAGGAGGCCATCGCCGCTTCGGGGCAGGGCAAGGTGCCGGTGCTGGTGGATGGCGAGCAGTGGGTGAGCGACAGCTGGGCCATCGCCGAGTACCTGGATCGCCAATACCCCGAGCGGCCCTCGCTGCTGGGCGATGCTTCGCTCAAGGCCACGACGCGCTTCATCAACCAATGGGTCGCGGACAGTGTGCATCCGGCGCTGGCGCGGGTGATCCTGCCCGACGTCCATGCGGTGCTGGATGAAGCCGACCAAGACTATTTCAAGCGGACCCGCGAAGCGGCGTTTGGCGTCTCGCTGGAGGCCCTGGCTGGGCAGCGCGAGACTTCGTTGCAGGCCTTCCGCGAAGTCCTGAAGCCCCTGCGCAGCACCCTGGCCCTGCAGGATTACCTGGCGGGTGAAGCCCCGGCCTATGCCGATCACATCGTCTTCGGCGCCTTTCAGTGGGCGCGGATCGTCAGCACCCAACCCTTGCTGGCCCAGGACGACCCCATTACGGCCTGGTGTGGGCGGATGCTCGACGCCTACAACGGACTGGCGCGGCAGACACCCGCGGCAGCCGAGCGCTAGCGAATCGGGCCGGCGGATCGCTGCTGGCTAGCCAGCAGCGACGTCATGCCCTCAGGGCTCAGTGACTGTACCCGGTCGGCTTGTTGCGGATGGTCTTGAGCAGGTCTTCCGGGCTGATGCTGGCGAGCGCCTTGGCCGCGGCCTGGCTGCCCGGCAGCGGCAGGTCGAGGATGTGGCCCTTCATCTTGCCCACCACGTGCATCTCGCAGGGCTTGCAGTCGAATTTCAGGGTCAGCACCTCGTCGCCGTGGACCAGTTGCATCGGCGCGACCTTGGTGCGCACGCCGGTGACGCCCTTGGCCTGCTTGGGACAGAGGTTGAAGGAGAAGCGCAGGCAGTGCTTGGTGATCATCACCGGCACCTCGCCAGGCTCTTCATGGGCCTCGTAGGCCGCGTCGATCAGTTGTACGCCATGGCGATGATAGAAGTCGCGGGCCTTCTGGTTGTAGACGTTGTAGAGAAACGACAGGTGCGACTCGGGATACACCGGCGGGGGACAGCTCTCGGCCTTGCGGCTGCCGCGCGGGTGGGCGGCGACGCGGGCGGCGGTCAGCCGCTCGATAGCTTCGCGGCGCAGCGCCTTCAGTTGCGAATTGGGCACGAAGAAGGCCTGGGGTGCATCCAGGCTCACGTCCAGGGCGTGGTATTCGGTGGTGCCCAACTGGGTCAGCAGATCGCGCAGGCCATCCAGCGCCTGCTCCGGCTTGTTGGCCACACCGAAGGGACCGTCTAGGGCAACCGAGACACTGACGCCTTCTTCGCTGGTGACGGTCAGCTCTAGCCGCTGCTCGCGCAGCTCGGCCAGCCAGTGCACGCCGATGCGGCGCTCGGCGCTGGTCTTGAGCAGGGCCTGCTGCCAGTTGTGGTCCAGGTTGCGCGACAGCGGATGATTCGGGCGCAGGCGGAACAGCCCCTCGGGCATCTCGTTGGGTTCGACGCGATAGCGATAGCGCTTCTGGCCGTCCTCCTCGAATTCGCCCTTGAGCTCGGCGACGTTGGCGCGAAAGCCCACCACCTCGCGCTTGACCAGCACATTGAGGCCGTCGCCGTTGGACAGCGGCTCCTCGGTGACGGCAATGAAGTCGCGCTTGCCGACCTTTTCCACCTGACCCACTGGCAGACCGGTAAAGGTCGGCGAGTCGAAGGCGCCGATGTCCACCTTGCGGTCGGTGACGAAATAGTCGGTGCTGCCGCGGTGGAAGGTCTTGTCCGGATCGGGCACGAAGAAGTGCGCCGTGCGACCGCTGGAGGCGCGCGCCAGGTCGGTGCGGTCTTCTAGGATCTCGTCGAGCAGCTGGCGGTAGTAGGCGGTGATGTTCTTCACATAGCCCATGTCCTTGTAGCGGCCCTCGATCTTGAAGGAGCGCACGCCGGCCTCGACCAGGGCGCGCAGGTTGGCGCTCTGGTTGTTGTCCTTCATCGACAGCAGGTGCTTCTCGAAGGCCACCACCCGACCCTGGTCATCCTTCAGGGTGTAGGGCAGGCGGCAGGCCTGGGAGCAGTCGCCGCGGTTGGCGCTGCGACCGGTCTGGGCGTGGGAGATGTTGCACTGGCCGGAGAAGGCCACGCACAGGGCGCCATGGATGAAGAATTCGATGGCCGCGTCGGTCTCGGCGGCGATGGCCGAAATCTCCTGCAGATTCAGCTCGCGCGCCAGCACCAGCTGGGAGAAGCCGGCCTGGTCGAGAAACTTGGCCCGCGCCAGGGTGCGGATGTCGGTCTGGGTGCTGGCATGCAGCTCGATCGGCGGGATGTCCAGTTCCAGCACGCCCAGGTCCTGCACGATCAGCGCATCCACGCCCGCGTCGTACAGCTGGTGGATCAGCGTGCGCGCCGGCTCCAGCTCGTCGTCGTGCAGGATGGTGTTGATCGTGGTGAACACCCGCGCATGGTAGCGGCGGGCGAATTTCACCAGCTCGGCGATCTCGCTGACCTCGTTGCAGGCATTGTGCCGCGCACCAAAGCTCGGCCCGCCGATGTAGATGGCATCGGCCCCATGCAGGATGGCCTCCCGGGCGATACCGACATCGCGGGCAGGGCTGAGCAATTCCAGATGGTGCTTGGGCAGGGACATGGCGTTTCTTCTCGATCAGGCGTGGCACGGCAAGGCGCGCATTGTAGCGGGCGAGGGGGAGGAGGGCACGCCTGGGGTGCTGGGTGGTTGGGCCAGTCCATCAACCGGGGGGGAGGATTCACAGACCCGCCGGCTGACCGACAGTCATCCGTGTTTCCGACCCTTATTCCTGCCCGGGGAGTGCAGTGATCGCGACCCGCAAGCCGGCTGCCAAGGGCTTAAGCATCGCTATCCCGCCGACTGGGGGCGCTGCTCATTCCTAAGGGGAATGAATGCCTGTGCCTCTTTATCGCTTTTTTCCATTAATGGGCCGTCGTAAAACCTCCGTCACCTTTAATAACCATAAAAATCGGAGGACTCATGACCGAATCCCTGGCTTCAAAGCCGGCACCGGCACCGGCAGTGGCGGAACGGGCAGCGCTACAGACGCGGTCCAGGACCCGCTATCGCTGGGTGGTACTGGCGGTCATCGTGGTCGTGTACATGCTCGCTGCAGCCGATCGGGCCAATATCGGGATCGCCTTGCCCTATATCCAGAAGGAGTTCGGCGCGACCAATGCCGAGGTGGGTCTGCTGGTCAGTGCCTTCTTCCTGTTCTACTCGCTCGGTCAGATACCGGCGGGCTTTCTGCTGAGTAAGGTCAGCGTGCGCGTGGTCGCCCCCGCGGCGATTGGCCTGACGTCGCTCGTGACGCTGCTGATCGGCACCTCCCACAGCATCGGTATGCTCAAGATCTATCGCTCGGCGCTGGGCGTCGCAGAAGCCGCCTTGCCCCTGTCGATGTTGAGCACCATCAACCGCTGGTTTCCGCCGCGGGAAAAGGGCACGGCTACCGGCGCCTTCCTGTCCGCCGCCAAGATGGGCGCGGTGATAGCACCGCCATTGGGGGCAGCGCTGATTCTGCTCGATGGCTGGCGCACCATGTTCATCGCCTTCGCCCTGCCAGGCGTGCTGCTCGCCTTGCTGTGGTGGTGGCTCGTCCCCAATGATCCGAGAGCCTGCAAGCAGGTGAGTGACGCCGAAGCCGAACACATCGAAGACCAGACGACCGCGCACAGCGAGTCGGTCCGTAAGCACCGGGATTTCGACAGGCTCGACCGCGCGCTGCGCTATGAGCGCACCCCCCTCCTCGATACGTCACGCTCCGTGTTCAGGTCCTGGAACATCTGGGGCTGTGGATTGGGCTACCTGCTGATGACCGGAGTAGTGAACGTGCTCCTGGCCTGGCTCCCCAAGTACCTGGGCGAGGTAAAGCACTTCGAACTGATGCAGGTCGGCTTCGTGGCGTCCTTGCCCTTTGTTGGCGGGGTGCTCGGCAATATCGTCGGCGGCTGGCTGTCGGATCGAATCCTGGACCGCCGTCGCAAACCGACCATGATGATCAGCGCGGTAGCGACCTGCGTGATGATGGTCGCTCTGGTTTACGCACCCAATGGGCTGCTCGCGGTCAGTCTGTTGCTGTTCGGTACCGGCTTTCTGCTCAACATCGGCTACTCGTCGTTCTCGGTCTATTCGATGGGACTGACGACCAGAACGACCTATCCGGTGGCTGCATCCGTGGTCAACAGCGCGGGCCAGGCGGGGGGCGCCATGGCGCCGCTGATCACCGGCTTCCTGCTGGATAGCTACAGCTGGACGGCGGTGTTCATCTTCCTCGGCGTCTGCTCCCTGGCCGCCCTGGCCTTCGTGTTGACCATTTCCGAACCGGCTACCGCGCCGGTCGAGGCCTCTGCTGGCTAGGGGGCGGAACCTTGGTCCAGGATCACGGCCGTCTGCTGCGCTGTCGCTCTGGTAGCCGCAGGACGGTCTGGCGATAGCGGGCTAACGCTGCAACTGTTTCGTGAAGTCGCAGAGTTGCGTCGCCAGCGTGGCGATCTCGGCGACGAAGGTCGAGGGCCGATCATTGCGGTACATCGCCATGTAGGGAACCGGTGGCAGCTCGGGATCGGTCTCGACGATGACGAGTTTGCCTTCGTCCACCAGCGGGCGGAAACATTCGCGTGGCAGGTAGGTGACGCCCAGGCCCGCCGAGGCCAGACCGAGCATGGCGGTGAGGCTGTCGGAGGAGAGGATCCTGGGCAGCTCTATTCCGCGTGCATGCAGCCAGCGATTTACGAACAGGCCAGATCCTGACTTCTTGCCCTGCATCAGCATGGGATACTTGGCCAGCTCGGCCAGGCCCACCACGCCTGAACTCCGGACCAGTCCCGGCGCGGCCATCCAGGCATTCTCCACGGTGGCGAGGGGTACGCTGGTGACCTCGGGCGCCGTGAAGGTGTCCGGTATCACGATGAGGTCGACCAGATCGTCCATCAGCCGCTCGTGCAGATTGCGACTCATGTCGACTTCCGGCTCCACGGTAAGCCCGGGGAAGTCGGCAACCAGGCGCGTGACCAGGCGCGGTAGCCAGGTCCAGGCAGTAAGTTCGGTAACGCCCAGTCGCAGACGGCGGGTGGTGACGTGCTTGCCGTCCTTGAGCGAGGTGATGCGCTCGTTCAGATCGAGCATCTCGCGCGCAATGACCAGCAGCTCCTCGCCCTCGGCGGTGAAGCGGGCACCCCGCTGCGAGCGATCGAACAGCTGCAGGCCGGTGGAGGACTCCAGCTCCTGCACCCGTTTCGAGATGGCTGACTGGGTGGTGTTGAGATGCTCGGCGGCCCTTTCGAAGGTACCCAGACGTTCGATCCAGTGCAGCGCCAGCAACTGGCGTAGTGTGACCAAGGGCATTCCTCCAGGGCATGAATGGCCATACCTTAATATCGCTTTTTCTATTTGGCCACTGGCCTATCCTCGACGTTATCCAACAAGAGGAGCCCTTATGAACGTCAACGCTTCCAGTCCGACCTCGCTGGTCGAAGCCTTCGCCCGTACCTCCACCTCGATCATCAGCGACTGTCTCGACCGGCTTCCAGGCGCTCCGCTGCGGCCCTTCCATCGGATCGAAGGCACCATGGCCGGCCTTGCGCTCACCGTCAAAGTACCCGCCGGCGACAACCGGGCGATCCACCAGGCGCTGGAGCTCCTCGTCCCCGGCCAGGTGCTGGTGGTCGATGGCGGTGGCGACCTGAGTCGCGCCCTGATGGGCGACATCATGGCGGCTATCGCGGAAAAACGCGGTGCCGCGGGCGTCGTCGTCGATGGGGCGATTCGCGACCTGGCGACGATCAGCAAGGGCAGCTTCCCCATCTTCGCTCGCGGGGGCTATCACCGTGGCCCCTACAAGAACGGTCCGGGGGAGATCAACGTGCCGGTGAGCATTGGCGACATGATCGTTTCACCAGGAGACCTCGTCGTGGGTGACCATGACGGCATCGTCGCCTTTCCCCTGGCCCAGGCGGCGGAGCTGCTCGACCGTTGCCTGGCGACCGAGCGCAAGGAAGCGGAAATGCTCGCGCAGATTGCCGCGGGAACCTACCGGGGCGCCTACGCGGCCCACTGATTACGGAACAAGCAAATGAAACTAGCGATTATCGGCGCAGGCGAAGTGGGCCTTACCTACGCGCACCCCTGGGCGGCAGCAGGCCACGAAATCCTCTTGTGTGACCTCAAGCCTTCACCCAGGGCCCAGGCCTTCGCGAAAGAGCATGACGTGGCTCTCGTCACCTCGATGGAGGATGGGGTAGCCGATTGCGATGTCGTCGTCTCCTGCGTATTCGGCACTGTCTCGCTGCCAGTCGCCGAGCAGGCGCTCGCCCTTATGCGGACGGGTGCGCTGTTCATCGACATGACCACCGCGGATCCGGAGCAGATCAGGCGAGCCGCGGCCATCGCGGCCGAGCGCTCCATTCCCTATGTGGACGTGGCCATCCTGGGGGCCATCGCCTTGACGCACGCGAAAACCAATCTGCTGGCCGCCGGTATCGGCCTGGAGCGCGCGGTCGTCCTCTTTGCCGAAGCCGGCGCCCCGCTCAAGCCCGTCGAGAGCGGCGCCGCGGGCGATGCAGCCGCCCTGAAGATCTTACGCAGCGTGTTCACCAAGGGACTGGAAGCCTTGACCATCGAGTGCTTCATGGCGGCCGAGAAGCAGGGTGTCACGGAAAAGCTTCATGACGCCCTGAGCGATATCGACCAGGCCTCATTAAGAGACTTTCTCGGCGCCCTCATTAGGACGCATGTCGTGCATGCCCCGCGCCGTCTCAAGGAAGTGGAAGAGGCCGAACGCCAACTGCGGGCCGCCGAGCTACCGGTGGCGGTGCTGCCTGGGGTGAGGGAGGTATTCGCTCGGACATCCGCGCAGCTGGCACACGCGCCTATCGACACGGCATCGCCGAGTCTTGGCCAGGCCTTCGATTGGCTGTTCAAGGCCAATGGCGTGGTGAGGTAGCGGGGCAGCGCCGAGCGAAACTCTTTGCTCGGCGCTCTTGCCGATCTGAGCGAGCCTTCCTTCTGGATCAACGAACCCCCAACTCGTCCAGCAGCCATTTCTTGAACACTTCCGCTGCTTCTTTGCGGTTCCGGCTCTTGGGGTAGGCGAGAAAGTGGCCGACGTACTGGATGTCGTGAGTCAGGCTGCGCAAGGGGGCTACCAGGCGCCCCTCCTGCAGTTCCCGTTCGGCCAGCAGCGTGGATTCCAGCACCACGCCCATGCCATTGACCGCGGCGGCAATCGCCATGGCACTACGGTCGAAGCGTAGAGAATAGTGGTGAACGGGCAGCAGGTGGTTGGCCTCGAACCAGCCCTTCCATTGCAGCATCTGCACATCGCATTGGATCAGGGTGTGCTGGTGCAGGTCCTGCGGCGCCTTGATGGCTTCGGCCAGCGCAGGGCAGCACAGAGGTGTGAGGTGTTCGACGGCCAGCGGCACGTGTTCGCAAAAATCCTGCCGCGGTTCGCCGTAGACGATGTCGAGGTCAAAATCGTCATTCTCGAATCGTGCATAGTCGGTACTCGCCGAGAAGCGCAGATCGATGTGAGGATACTTCTTCACAAAGTCCGGCAGCCTCGGCAATAGCCACTGGGTCGCGAAGCTGGGCGCGGTGTGCAGCCGCAGCGGCGGCGGCTCATCGGCTTGAATGAGCGAAAGTCCGCGGTACATCTCGCCCAGCCCGCGCTGAACGTGTTCGAGCAACAGCCGACCCTTGGGGGTGAGGCGGACTTCGCGCGTACTGCGTTCGAACAGCGTGAAGTCGATGCTTTCCTCGAGTTTGCGAATGGAGTGACTGACCGCGCTGGAGGTGATGCCCAGCTCCTGGGAGGCCGTGGCAAAGGACTCGGTTCTACCGGCAGCCTCGAATACTCTGAGGGTCGTCAACGGCACACGTCTAAGCAGGTTCATGCGTGAGTTGAATTCATCCATTGCTGTTAAAAACTCCTTTGTCGGTCTTGTTTTCTCGATGGTAGCTTGATTTTCAGGCCGCTCACCGTGTTTAGGATGAATTCTAAGCACCTGTCGTGAGCGGATCTGCACATCGAGGAATTCATAATGACAATAAGATCTGAGGCCACCGCTCCGGCAGTGGAACCGCTCGAACGTCTGGCCTATCACGCCTGGCGCATCCGCCGTTTTGCCCTGCGTATGGGTGAGGTCCAGGGCCAAGGTTATGTGGGCCAGGCCCTTGGTTGGGCCGACGTCCTGGCCGTCGCCTATTGCCACGCAATGAATCTCGACCCCAGCGATCCTGAATGGGAGGGTCGGGATCGGTTTCTGCTCTCCCATGGCCATTACGCGATAGCGCTCTATGCCGCTTTGCTGGAGGCGCAGGTGATTCCCGAGAGTGAGCTGGAGAGCTACGGCGCGGATGACAGTCGGCTGCCGATGTCGGGAATGGCTACCTACACACCAGGCATGGAGATCTCGGGTGGATCGCTTGGCCAAGGGCTGGCGATTGGCGTCGGGATGGCGCTGGGACTGCGGCTGAAGAACAACCCGGCGTGGGTCTTCAACTCAATGTCCGATGGCGAACTCGACGAAGGGGCGACCTGGGAGGCCGCGATGTCGGCGGCGCACCATGGGTTGAGCAACCTCATTGCCCTGGTGGACTTGAACAGACAGCAGGCCGATGGTGATTCCAATGACATCCTGGGATTCGAGCCGCTGGTGGACAAATGGCAGGCTTTCGGCTGGCACGTTCAGCGCGTGGACGGCAATGATCTGGCCGCCGTGCTCGCGGCGTTCGATAGCGCCATGGCGCTGGCCGAGCCCAAACCTCGGGTCATCCTGTTCGACACCCTGATGGGCAAGGGCGTGGACTTTCTCGAAGCCCGGGAAAAGAACCACTTCATCCGCGTCGAGCCCCATGAGTGGCAGCAGGCGCTCGAGGTGCTCGATGGCCACTACCACCAGGGAGCGCAGTGACATGGGTGTCGATACTCTCAAAAAGCCACGCCTCACCACCTCGGCGATGATCGCCTCTATCGCCAGCGAGGGACAACGTACTGAAGCGGCGCCCTTCGGACAGGCGCTCATCGCGGCAGCTGCGCGGGATGAGCGCATCGTCGGCCTGACGGCGGATCTTTCCAAGTACACCGACCTGCACATTTTCGCCCGGGAGTTTCCCAAGCGTTACCTGCAGATGGGCATGGCGGAGCAGCTCCTGATGGCAGCGGCCGGCGGTCTGGCGAAGGAAGGCCTGGTGCCGTTCGCCACGACCTACGCGGTGTTCGCCACCCGCCGGGCGTATGACTTCATCCATCAGGTCATCGCCGAGGAACATCTGAACGTCAAGATTTGCGCGGCTCTGCCAGGGCTCACCACCGGTTATGGCCCGAGCCACCAGGCCACCGACGACCTTGCGTTGATGCGCGCGATACCTGGTCTGACCGTGGTCGATCCCTGCGATGCGCTGGATACCACCCAGGCGGTCGCAGCCATCGCCGCTCACCCGGGGCCGGTCTACATGCGCCTGCTGCGGGGCAAGGTGCCGATGGTCCTGGACCAATACGACTACCAGTTCGAGCTGGGCAAGGCCAAGTTGCTGCGTGACGGACGCGATGTGCTGATCGTGTCCAGCGGCATCATGACCATGCGGGCGCTGGAAGTCGCTGAAGCCATGGCGGATGGCAGTGCCGACGTAGCGGTGTTGCATGTACCCACCATCAAGCCGCTGGACGAGGCCACCCTCATCGAGCAATGCCGCCGTAGTGGTCGGCTGGTCATAGTGGCCGAGAATCACAGCACCGTAGGTGGCTTGAGCGAGGCGGTCGCGCTGACGTTGTTGCGCGCCCGCGTGTACCCGGAGTTCCGGCAGATCGCCTTGCCGGATCAATTCCTCGACGCCGGCGCCTTGCCCACATTGCACGATCGCTACGGCATTTCCACGACCGCCATGGTCGCCCGCATTCAAAGCTGGTTGGGTTAGGAGGCAGCATGAACGTAGCTTTCGTAGGACTGGGCGCCATCGGCTTGCCCATGGCGGTACAGATTCAGCACGCCGGGCACCGTGTGATCGGCATCGAGCTGTCGGAGGCGTCCCGGGAACGGGCCGCAGCGGAAGGGCTGGAAGCGGTCGCCGAGTGGCAGGCGCTGATCGATGCCGACGTGGTGGTGGTGATGGTGGCGACGCCGGCGCAGTTGGCGTCCCTGGTCAGCCAGTGCAGTGGGCTGTGTGCCGGCCAGCACTGGATTGTCATGAGCACCGTGGGACCGGCGTCCGTTCGCGAGCAGGCGAGCCGCCTTCTGGCGCAAGGTGTGCAGGTCGTGGATGCACCGGTCACCGGCGGGGTGGCCCGCGCCCTTACTGGGAGCCTGCTGATCTTCGCCGCGGGTGCGGCCGAGGCCGTAGCCCGTTGCGAGCCGGTCTTGCAAGCGATGGGGGAGGTCAAGAATGCCGGCGTCCAGGTCGGCGATGGCCAGGCCATCAAGGTGGTCAACCAGCATCTGTGCTCGGTGCACCTGGTGGCGGCTGCCGAGGCGCTCAGTTTGGCACGCGCCCTTGGGCTGCAGCCGGAGCAGGTGCTGGAGTTGGTCGAAAAGGGCGCAGGCGGCTCCTGGATGCTCAGCGATCGGGGCCCGCGCATGCTGGAAGGCACGGACACTCGTGTGACCAGCATGGTGGACATCTTCGTGAAAGACAGTGGCCTGGTCGCCGAGGCCGCTCAGGCCTGCCAGGCCGCGGTACCGCTGCTCGACACCGCCCATGCTCGTTTCCAGGCAGCAGCCGCAGCGGGACTTGGTCAGCGAGATGACAGTCGCGTCATCGAGACCTGGCGCTAGCGCCG
Organism: Pseudomonas oryzihabitans NBRC 102199; assembly: GCF_000730625.1. GTDB lineage: Bacteria > Pseudomonadota > Gammaproteobacteria > Pseudomonadales > Pseudomonadaceae > Chryseomonas > Chryseomonas oryzihabitans. The sequence continues at coordinate 302,863 of NZ_BBIT01000002.1, forward strand.
ACAATTCATAGTTTCTCGGCTTCACCACCAGAGGCAGACACCTGCCTCATTACAACAACAATAGGTAGCGGAGTTATCCATGCACCCTTCAGATAGCAAGGCCGTGCCGGCCCGGGACAGTGCCGGAAAAGTGTCTTTCGCCTCCATGATCGGCTCGGCGGTGGAGAGCTATGACTTCTTCATCTACGGGACGGCCGCCGCCGGTTGGTTCGGTAGCGTGTTCTTCCATACGACTGAACCCATCGTCGGTATCCTCGCCGCCTTCGCCACCATGGCGGTGGGCTTCTTCATGCGCCCCTTGGGTGGTTATCTGGCCGGCCATTACGGAGACCGCATCGGACGCAAAGCCATTCTGCTCTGGTCGCTCATCGCCATGGGCGGCGCCACGGTTTTGATCGGCGCCTTGCCGACCTACGAGCAGGCGGGCGTGGTCGCGCCACTGTTGCTGATCCTGCTCAGGATGATCCAGGGAATCGGCTTCGGTGCCGAGTGGGGTGGCGCCGTCCTGATGGCCTGCGAGCACTCGCCACCGCATCGCCGCGGCTTCTTTGGCGCTGTGCCGCAGATTGGTATCCCGCTGGGCCTGTTGATGGCGAACGGTGCTTTCCTGGCCTCCGGGGCGCTATTCGAAGGTGACTGGGTCTGGCGAGCGCCATTCCTGGCATCGGTGGTGATGGTCGGGGTGGGCATGTATATCCGTATGGGTGTCAGCGAATCCCCGGAATTCGAAAAGATGAAGGCGGAGAACAAGCTGGTCAAACAGCCGGCGCTCGAGGTGATTCGCAACGACTGGAGAAAGATTCTGCAAATCATCGGTCTGCGCCTTGCCGAAACCGGCGGCTATTACCTGGCGACCAGCTTCATGCTCTCCTACGTCCTGCTGGCAGGCGTTGCGACCAAGGAAAACGTGCTTTGGGGCACCATGATAGGGTCGGCACTGGGCCTGCTCAGCCATTTGTTGTTCGGTGCTTTGAGCGATCGGATCGGGCGCAAGCCGGTGTTTCTCCTGGGATCCCTGTTCACCATCGCGTTCGGGATACCGCTGTTCCTGCTGATCAACAGTGGGATCTTCGTCATGGTCATCGTTGCAGTGGCGCTGTCCCTGCTGCTTAGCCATGATCCGATCTTTGCCGTCGAAGCCAGCTGGTTCACCGAGCAGTTCCCGCCCAATGTGCGTTCTTCGGGTATTTCCCTAGGCTACAACGGCGCCTCCATGATCGCCGGGCTGCTGCCATTCCTCGCGACTGGGCTATTCGCGGTGGTGGGCTGGATGGGGCCTGCGCTGCTGTTCAGTTCGCTCGGCGTCATTTCCACGCTCTGTGCGCTGCGGATGCCGGAAACGGCGCCTGCGGTCGCGAATACCAAACGGCAGGCGGTGCTGGCACCGCGGCCCGTCACCCTGGGCTGACGCTCCGCTTGCGCGCGCAACGGCGTAGCGAGTGACGCGGGGCTTCAACACTTGATGCGGCTAGCGCTTCTGCGGTGCACAGCGGCCTGACTCCACCGCAATGGCGGAGTCAGGCCGCGTCTCCTGACGCAGATTCAAGCGCCTCTGCCCATCAGACGGCTTCCGGCACCGCTGGCTGCCCCAGCAACTCCTCCAGAATGCTCAGTCGAAATTGTCGCTGCAGGGTCACCGCATAGAAGCGCTCGGCGATTTCGGGCACCTCGGCGTAGAGCTGCAGCGCGCCGCTGCGCAGTTCGTCCTGGACCACCACGGCGGGCAGCAGGGCCATGTCGCCGGAGTCGCGGGCGAGCAGGCGCAGCAACGCCATGTCGTCGACCTCCGCGCAGATGCGGGGCGTCAGCCCCTGGCCGCTGCAATAGACGTCGAACTGGCTGCGCACGTCGCTGCTGCGACCGGGCACGATCAGGCGGGCCTGTTGCAGGTCGCGGTGGAGATCGAAGGGGCGACTGTCCTGGCGCGGCGGGCCGATCAGGCACACCGGCTGGCGATGCAGCAGGCGGCATTGCCAGGTGCGCTGGCTGTCGGCGCTCACCGCCTGGTTGGTCAGCACCACGTCCAGCTTGTGCAGCGCCAGGCGCTCCAGCAGTTCGTCCACGCTGCCGGACTCGAGGGTCAGCACCAGGTCTTCACGACCGAGGAAGGGGCGCAGCAGGTTTTCCTGGAAGTTGCGCGAGAGGGTCGCCACGGAGCCGATGCGCAGCGTCTGGTTGGCTTCCTGGGTGTTCTGCAGGGTGTCCTGCAACTCGCTGCCCAGGGCGAAGATGGTCTCGGCGTAGTCCAGCACCAGCTGCCCGGCTTCGGTCAGCCGCAGGCTGCGTCCGGAGCGGATGAACAGGGGGTGGCCGAGCTGATCCTCCAGCACGCGGATCTGGGTGGAGAGGGCGGACTGGGAGACATGCAGCGCCTCGGCGGCGCGGGTGAGGTTGCCTTCCTTGGCCACGGCCCAGAAGTAGTGCAGGTGGTGAAAATTGAGGCGGCGCATGCTTCGTTCTTCAAAAGTGAACGTTAGGTTCTGATCAATCTATTTTAAATAACTCGTACACATCCTGAAACTATCGGTATCTGGTGTTCATGGAGTGTGCACGATGTCTAGCCTGCCGTTTTCCCTGCCTCCCTTGTTGCCCTGGGTCTATGCCCTGGCGCTGTTGCCCGCAGCCGTCCTCGCTTCACCCAGCCGACTCTGGCTACCCGCACGGGTCGTGGGTTATCTGGGCGTCTTCCTGGTGCTGGCGGCCTGGCTGCAGGCGCTCCACGACACCCGGCACCCCGACCGCCTGGGCCTGGCGATGGCCGGACTGATCAGCCTGCTGGCGCTGGTGATCATCGAGTATTCCCGGCGCTATCTGGAGGGGGAGGCCGGGCAGCGGCGCTATGTGCTCGCGCTGCTGGGCACCCTGGCGGCGGTGGCCACGGTGGTCACCAGCGGCAACCTCGTGCTGGTGGCAGGTGCCTGGATCCTGTCCAGTCTGTGCCTGCATCTATTGCTGACCTTCTACCGCGAACGCCCCCAGGCGGTCGTCGCAGCCCACAAGAAATTCCTCGCCAGCCGCCTGGCTGATATCAGTCTGCTGCTGGCGACCCTGCTGCTGGTGCAGGCCGGCGGGAGCAGCCAGATTTCGCTGATCCTCACCGCCGTGACCGCCCAGGTGCAGGCGGGGGGACCGCTCGGCTGGGAATGGCAGGGCGCGGCGCTGCTGCTGGCGCTGACGGTGATCCTCAAGTCGGCGCAGTTGCCGGTGCATGGCTGGCTGATCCAGGTGATGGAGGCGCCCACGCCGGTCTCGGCCCTGCTGCATGCCGGGGTGGTCAACCTGGGCGGCTTCGTGCTGCTGCGCTTCGCCCCGCTGTTTTCCGCCGCAGTGCCGGCGCAGAGCTTGCTGGTGCTGATTGGCGGCCTGACCGCGGTCCTGGCCGCGCTGGTGATGATGACCCGGATCAGCATCAAGGTCCGCCTGGCCTGGTCGACCTGCGCGCAGATGGGCCTGATGCTGCTGGAATGCGGGCTAGGACTGTACGAACTGGCGCTGGTGCACCTGCTGGCCCACTCGCTCTACAAGGCCCATGCCTTCCTCGCCGCCGGCGAGACGGTAGCCCACGCCCGCCAGCATGCCCTGCAGCCGCCGGCACCCACGCTCGAACTGGGCGGCCTGCTGCGGGCGCTACTCACGGCCGCGCTGGCGCTGCTCCTGTTGCAAGGACTCTGGCGCTGGCTGCTGCCCAGCCATGAGCTGCCCCTGGTGGCTCTGACGCTATTGGCAATCGGCCTGGCGCCCTGGTGCCTGCGCCGCGACCAACCCGCCCATGGCCTGCTCATGTTCGGCCTGCTACTGGGCGCTTACCTGCTGTGGCACCAAGCGGCCGGTTGGCTGCTCGACCAGCACCTCGCCACGGCGCCGCTGCCGTTGACCGTGGTGGCGATGGTCATGCTGGTCGGACTTTACCTGGTGCAGGGCCTGCTGCTGGCCCGACCGCACGGCGCCCTGGCGCAACGGCTCTACCCCCTGGCTTTTGCCGGCTTCTACCTGGACGAGCACTTCACCCGCCTGACCTTTCGCCTTTGGCCGGCGCGTGCGCCCCAGCCGCTGAACGCAACCCTTGGAGACCGCGCATGACCGTCCTCGAAACACTTCCCAGCCTTGAGCACCAGGCCCTGCATGAGGCCGCCCGGCAGGCCTGTGCGCGCATCGCACCGACCTGGCCGCTGGATCGCATGATCGCTGTGAACCCGCTTTGGGAGCGGCGCGACCAGGCCTGGCAGGCCGTGGCCGCGCAACTCTGGCAACGTGCCGGCAGCCGCCTGACCCTGGAAGCGGCCGACTATCGCCAGGCCTGGCAGGAGGGGCATATCGCCGAGCGTCATCTACAGCAGGCGCTGGCCGAGCAGGGGTCGTCCTGCAAGCCGACCTGGCTGCTGGAGGCGCTGGACGCTCCCGCCGAGGTCGGGCAAGGGTTGCCGTTGCTGGAAGATCTGGCCGAGCCAGGGATCCCGCTCCCGGGCTGGCCCGCACTGATCACCCACCAGATCGGCCAGAGTTGCGCGGCCTGGTTCGATCACGAACAGGCGGATTGGCGTCCGTCAGACGGTGGCGGGCTCTATCAGACCTGGCGCGCCAGCCTGCTGGCTGACCGGGGCTTGAGCGTACTCAGCGGTTGTCGCGAGCTGCACCAGCGGATCGCCGAATTGCCGGCACTACCCGAGGCGGCCCTGGAGGCGGCGGTCGACCACCTGGGGCTGCCGGCATCAGACTGGGCCGCCTGGTTCGACTGCCTGCTGCTGCGCAACCTGGGCTGGGCCTCCTGGTGCGCCTATCGGCACTGGCAGGCCCGGCTGCAGGGAGAGGACGACCGCACGCTGCTGGAGTTGCTGGCCATCCGCGCGGCCTGGGAGTGGCTGGTGGATGATCGGCGGCGCGATGCCGATAGCCGCTGGCAGTGCTGGCGGGCGGCTTGGGAGGAGGGCTTGCAGCGGATGCCTTCGGCCAATTGGCAGGCCCTGCAGCTGTGGCAGCGCGCCGACGAGCTGGCCTGGCAGGAGCACCTGCAGCAGGCGCTGTGCCACAGCGTACCGGCGGCCTTGCCCCCGGTGCCACTGGCCAAGCTGTTCTTCTGTATCGACGTCCGCTCCGAGCCCCTCAGGCGCGCCCTGGAGCAGACTTGCCCGGCCCTGGAAACCGGCGGTTTCGCCGGCTTCTTCGGGCTGCCCATCGCCTTTACCCCGCTGGGTACCGGTGCCACGCGCCCGCAATTGCCGGGCCTGCTCGCGCCGCAACTGCAGGTCAGCGAGGGCAGTGGCGATGCCGTACGGGATCGGCAATTGGCACAGGTGCGTCAAGGTCGTCTGGCGCGGCTGGGTCGCTGGCGGCTGTTCGAGCGGCTGCCGGCCTCGACCTTCACCCTGGTGGAAAGCGTCGGGCTGGGCTATGCCGGGGCGCTGTTGGGACGGACCTATGGCCTGGCCAGTGGCGCGCCTTCGCCCGAACTCAGCGCCTGGCGCCGCCATGAGCGGCAACAGCTGCAACCACAGCTACCGGAGATGTCACAGCTGCAGCGGGTCGACCTTGCCGAGCGTATCCTCAAAGCCATGGGCCTGAACGGACCGGTACCACCCCTGCTGGTGCTGCTCGGCCATGGCAGTCAGAGCGCCAACAACCCTCAGGCGGCGGGTCTGGATTGCGGCGCCTGCTGTGGTCAGAGCGGCGAGATCAATGCGCGGCTGCTGGCCGGCCTGCTCAACGATGCCCAGGTGCGCGCCGGGCTGCGGGTGCGCGGACTCGACCTGCCGCCGCACTGCCAGGTACTGGCCGGGCTGCACAACACCACGACGGATGAGGTGCAGGTCTTCGGGTGTGAGTCGCTTCCGGCAGAGCTCCAGCCCAGCTGGCAGCGCCTGCGGCTGGCACTGGACAGCGCCAGCGCCGAGGTGCGGCGGCAGCGGGCGGGCAAACTGGGCCTGGCGCCGCTGCCGGCGCAGCCGGAAAGATTGCTCGGCCAGCTGCGCCGGCGGGCCCGTGACTGGGCGCAGACCCGGCCGGAATGGGGCCTCGCCGGCAATGCCGCCTTCATCGCCGCACCGCGGGCGCGCACCCGCGCGGTGGACCTGGAGGGCCGCGCCTTCCTGCACGACTACGACTGGCGGCAGGACCAGGAGGGCAAAGTGCTGGAGCTGATCATGACGGCGCCCATGGTGGTGGCGCACTGGATCAACCTGCAGTACTTCACCTCGACCACCGACAACCTGCGCTTCGGCAGCGGCAACAAGTTGCTGCACAACGTGGTGGGCGGCCATATCGGTGTGTTCGAAGGCAACGGCGGCGACCTGCGCATCGGTCTGGCGCGCCAGTCGCTGCACGACGGCCAGCAGTGGATGCACCGTCCGCTACGCCTGCACGTGGTGATCGAGGCGCCGCGCGCCATGATCGACCAGGTGATCGCCAACCACGCCGTCGTGCGCGATCTAGTGCGCAACGGCTGGCTGCACCTGCTGCGTCTGTATGGCCTGCCGGCCTGCCTCGAGCTGCGCACGGCCGGGGGGTGGCAGCCGTTGCCCAGGGGCTGACGCGTGCCGGCGCCCGGCCGCCTGCTGCTGCAGACGGCCTGGTATGGCACGGCTGGCATCCCTGACCTGGAGATCGAGGCCGGGTGCTAAGGGGTCAGCAGTTGCTGCCTCAGCAGTGGAAGGATCACATCGCGGGCCAGGGGCGCCAGCGGCAGATCGCCGGGTTCGTCCACTGCGACCCATACCGCCTCTTCGATCTCGGCGGCAGGCACCGCCTGGTCCCCCGCGCGCAGGGCGACCTGATACAGCGCGCAATCGACCCTGAACCCGGGTTCGTTGGCGGCGGGCGCCTGGTGATTGCCGAGAAAGGTCGCAGCCTCCGCGGTGATGACCAGGCCGAGTTCTTCCCGCAGTTCGCGGATTAGGGCTTCCAAGGGTTGCTCCCCCGGATCCACCTTGCCGCCCGGTTGCATGAAGGCGGTGGTACCGCCCTTGCGTACCAGCAGCACCTGCTGACGTTCGTTCAGGAGGATGGCAGCGGCGATGTGGAGGGTAGGGGTCAAGGCATACGTCCCGGTAAGCGTGGGCGGATCACCCTGCAGTGAACCGATCGAAAAGGCAATCGTCGGCGCTCCTGGCTACGCCTGGTCATGAGGGCGCGTGACGGCCGTCGAAGATCTATTTCAGCGATCGCTGTGCAGCGCATAGCCATTGAACCCGACCGCGAACAGCAGGGCGCCCCAGAGGAAGAGGTCCGTCTGCAGGAATTCGCGCCTTATCGAAGCGAACTTGATGCCACGTTGCAGGGAAAGGGAGGGATCGATCAGCCACCCCAGAAGGACGACAGCCAGGCCCAATATCATGGCGATAGCGCCGATGCTCTTCAGGACGTGCTTCACCTCGGTAACCCCCTGCGCGAAAAACGGCATTCAGCGAATCATCGCCGGGGGTCAAGGGTATCGAGCGATAAAGGGCCGCGTGTAAAACTTCCTGAACGCTTGTAAACAAGTGTTAAAGGGCGGCCTCAGGCACCAGGGCAGAGTCACCTGGCAGCGACCGGCGTCACCCGAGGTGACACCGGCGCATCTGGCGGCTCAGCCCGATCGTGCTGCCAGATGCGCAGGTACCCAGGGACCGCGGAGCGGGATGTGGGGAAAGGCGTCGTCGAGGATGCGCAGCTCGGCGTCCTTGGGCGTGTTGTCGCCTTCCCCCTGAATGCTGACGATATCCTGGGGACAGGCCGAGAAGGCGACGAAGCAATCCATTTCCGCGCGCAGGGTGATGAAGTCGCCTGGGCGGGTCACCGTGGGCAGGGTGGCCAGGTGGCCTCACTCCTCGCTGGACGCGAACCCCTCTAGCCAGCGCGCTTCCGAGCAGAGCAGGTGGTGGCGCATGGCGGTCTGGGCGCCGATCAGGTCGCGGGCTTCCACGGCGCGCAGGATGGCCTCGTGTTCGGCCACGGCGACGCCCCAGGTCTTCTGGCTTTCGGTCTGCTCGGCGACGTGGGTGGAGATGGGGCTGTGGCGCTCGTCGAACAGTGAGGTGATGATGCGCACCAGCGTGGAGTTGCCGCTCATCCGGGCCAGGCGGCAGTGGAACTTGCGATCGTCCTCCATGGGCGACAGCCCCTGGGCGATCTTGTCGCTCATGTTCTGGATGCACTTTGCCAGGTAGCGGTAGTCGGCCTTGCCGCCCAGGGAGCAGGCCAGGACGATGGCCGCGCCTTCGATGATCGCCCGGGCGTGCATCAGCTCCGAAGGACTCTCGCCGAGGGTGGAGGTCCGCGCGCCGTTGTTGAGCAGGGCGGCGTTCACATAGATGCCGGAACCCTGGCGAACCTCGATGCTGCCTTCGATTTCCAGGGCAATCAGGGCTTCGCGCAGCGACGGCCGGGAGACGCCCAGCAACTGCGCCAGGTCGCGCTCCGGCGGTAGGCGGGTGCCGGCTTCGATGGCGCCCTCGCGGATGTGCTGGCGCAGGCGGTCCGCGATCTTCTGGTAGAGCTTTCTTTCGGTGGTGGCAGTGGGCAGCGTCATCGATGAAACCTGCATCTTCAAGGGCTTCAGTATCTCATGGGCTACCCGGATCGGCGCCAGCGACCTAGGGCAGGGCCGCCAGCTCGAACAGCGGGGTCGCCAGCTGCCACTTTTCCGATCCCGCCTCCGGCGAGGACAGCTGATAGCGCGCCATCAGGGTCTCCCATTCCTGGACCTTCGGATTGCGCTGTTCCAGCTCCTGCATGCGGGCGAAGGAGAAGTCCGGCCCCGCCTCGAGCAGCATGGTCAGGCGGCAGCCGAGGCGCCAAATGGTCATGTTGGCGACGCCGGCTTCGCGCAGATGGGCGATGACCTCGGGCCAGACCGCCGCGTGCTGGCGTTCGTATTCGGCGATGAGTTCGGGTTCGTCCCGTAGGTCCAGCAACAGGCAGTAGCGTGTCATGGTCTCGCTCCTCGGCCAGGTCAGGCCCGTTAGATTTCGACGATGGCTTTGACGACACCGCGGGCCGGGTCCAGCAGCTCGGCGAAGCGGGTGGGCAACTCGGCCAGTTGCAGGCGATGGGTATTGAGCGCCTGGTCCGGGATCAGGCCTTCGCGCAGGCAGCGCTCGACGTGCTGGAAGTCCTCGGCGGTGGCGTTGCGACTGCCCAGCAGGGTGGTCTCGCGCTTGTGGAATTCGGGGTCGGCGAAGCGGATGTGGTCCTTGACCACCGAGATCAGCACATAGCTGCCGGCATGGGCGACGAATTCGAAACCCCGCTCGATGGCGCGGGCGTTGCCGGTGGCGTCGAACACCACATCGAAGAAGTCGCCATCGGTCAGCCGCGCCAGTTCGTCCTTGTCGCCGTCACCGACGGCGACCGTGGCGGCGACCTTCAAATGCTGGCGACAGAACGCCAGGCGATCGGTGCGGGTGTCGAGGACGGTAACCTGGGCCCCGGCGATACCGGCGAAGATGGCCGCGGCCATGCCGATCGGACCGGCGCCCACCACCAGCACGCGCTGGGCCTGGCCCAGGCCCGAGCGGCGCACGGCATGGGCGCCGATGGCGAGAAATTCCACCATGGCCGCCTGGTCGAGGCTGAGGCCCTCGGCCTTGAAGACGAAGCGGTCGGGCAGGCTGAGGTATTCGGTGAGGGCGCCGTCGCGATGCACGCCCAGCACCGCGATCCTGGTGCAGCAGTTGGTCTTGCCCTGGCGGCAGGCGATGCACTGGCCGCAGGACAGATAGGGCACCACGTAGACGATGTCTCCCGCGTGCAGGCGCCCGCTGTCGTCGGTTTCCTCGACGACGCCGGAAATCTCGTGGCCCATCACCCGTGGGTATTCCAGATAGGGCTGGTTGCCTTCGTAGATGTGCAGGTCGGTGCCGCAAACGCCGACCCGGCGGATGCGGATCAGGGTTTCGCCTTCGCCTCGGGCAGGCTTGGGCGTATCGCGCGAGACCAGCAGGCCGGGTTTTTCACAGATGACGGTCAGCATAGGAAGACTCCGCATCGCATCGGGATGCACGTTGGATTCAGGGCGGCGAGCGTCCGTCGCCACAGAGGCGGGTGGAAAGGGCGGTGCGGCTTCATGCCGGGGCTCCCGCCACGGGAGCGTCGGCGTCCAGCAGGCCGCGCTGCTTGAGGGTGCTCCAGAACTCCGCCGGCATGGGCGTCTGCAGCCAGGCCAGGTTGCTGGCGACCTGCTCGGCGCTGCGTGCGCCGATGACCGCCGAGGCGACCGCCGGATGGGCCAGGGGAAATTGCAGGGCGGCGGCGGCCAGGGGGACCGCGAATTCCTGGCAGACCGCCTGCAGCGCCCGCACCTTGGCGACCACCACCGGCGGCGCGGCGCCATAGTCGAAGTGCTGGCCACCGGCGAGGATCCCGGAGTTGAACACTCCGCCGGCGACGATGGCGTGGCCCTGGGCCCGGCAGCGATCGAGCAGGGGCTTCAGGCTTTCCTGTTCCAGCAGGGTGTAGCGACCGGCCAGCAGGGTGCAGTCCAGCGGGCACTCCTCGAGGCTGTCGACCACCACCTCCCATTCGTTGACGCCCAGGCCGATGGCCTGGATCTGGCCACTGCTGCGCAGCTCTTCCAGGGCGCGGAAACCGCCGCCCCGGGTCAGCGCCTGCCAGTGAAGGTCGTGCCGCTCGCCATGGGTGCGGCGGCCGATGTCGTGCACATAGAGGATGTCGATCCGCGCCAGCCCCAGTCGCTGCAGGCTGTCTTCGTGGGACCTCAGGATGGCGTCGTAGCGGTAGTCGTAGACTGGCTTGAAGGGCAGCGGCCGTTCCCAGCCGTCGCCGTTGGCGCGCTCGCTGCCATTGGGCGCGAGCAGCCGGCCCACCTTGCTGCTGAGCACGAAGTCATCCCGTGGCTGTTCGTCGAGAAAGGCACCGAGGCGATGCTCCGAGCGGCCATAGCCATAGAAGGGCGCCGTGTCGAAATAGCGGATGCCCTGCTGCCAGGCGCCGGCCAGGGTGTCGACGGCCTGCTGCAGCGGCATGTCCCGGTACAGCCCGCCCAGCTGGGAGCAACCGAGCCCCAGCACCGGCAGGGCCAGCGGGCTTTTCGCCAGGGGACGCCGTTCGGAGAGATTCATCGCCAGGCCTCCGCTCAATAGAGCACGTTGCGTGCGTCAGGGCTGTCCAGGTTGGCCTTGTCGATGAGCAGGACGCCGGTGTCGATGAACTTGGGCACCTTCTGCTTCTCGATGACCTTGATCACCGTGGCGACCGATTCCAGGCCCATGCGATAGGAACTCTGCACCACGATGGCGTCCAGGGTGCCGTCGCGGACGAAGCCCTGCAGGTCTTCGTTGCCGTCGAAGCCGATGGCCTGCAGCTTGCCGGCCTTGCCGGACTGGGCGATGGCCCGCGCCATGCCGACCGCGGTGGGTTCGTTGGCGCCGTAGATGCCCTTGAGGTCGGGATTGGAGGCCAGGACGTCGGTGGTCTGGTTGAGGGCGTTGGCCATCTGCGACTGGGAATAGAAGGGGCCCACCACGGTCAGCTGCGAATGCTGCTCCAGGTACTTGCGGAAGCCGCCGACCCGGCCCACTTCCGAACCGGTGCCCGGCACATAGGACATGATGGCGATCTTGCCGGTCTTGCCGACCTTTTCGATCATGCGCTGGGCGGACAGCTCGCCGGCCTTGTTGTTGTCGGTGGAGAGAAAGGACTGGTAGTAGGGCGCGCCGCTTTCCGCCACCGAGGAGTCGATCAGCACCACCGGGATATGGGCTTCCCAGGCCTGCTTGATGGCCGGGACCAGGGCATCGGGGTCGGACGGCGCCAGCACGATGCCCGAGACGCCACGGTTGACCGCGTTGACCACCATGTTCACCTCGTCCGCGATCGCCGATTCCGACGCCGGTCCCTGGAAGGTGACCTTGTAGTTGGCGTGCTGTTTGGCCGTTTCCTGCACGCCCTTCTGCACGTTCTGCCAGTAGTTGGAGTTGGCACTCTTGACGATGACGGCGATCTCGCCGTTACCGGCCAGCGCCAGGGAGGTCGCGGCGGAGAGGGCGACACCCAGGACCACTTTCTTGAAGTTTTTCATCGGTCGTTCCTTGTTGTTGTTATCGAGGGTTCACTTCTTGCGGTTGCGGAGCTGGTCGATACAGACGGTCAGCAGGATCACCAGGCCGATGATGATCTGCTGGGTGAAGCTGGAGACGCCGAGCATGTTGAGGCCGTTGCGCAAGACGCCGATGGTGAAGGCGCCGATCAGGGTGCCCGACACGCTGCCGATGCCACCGGAAAGGGAGGTGCCGCCGATCACCGCGCTGGCGATGGCGTCCAGTTCGTACATCACCCCTTCGTTGGGCTGGGCGGTGACCAGGCGTGACATCAGCACCGCGCCGGTCAGGCCCGCCAGCACACCGGACAGCACATAGGTGAAGAGGGTGACCGCGCGCACCTTGACCCCGGAGAGGCGGGCCGCCTCGGCGTTCGAGCCCACGGCGTAGATGTGGCGCCCCAGGCGGGTGCGGCTGAGCACCAGCCACAGGGCGATGGCCAGCACGATCATGATGATCACCGGGTAGGGGATGCCCGGAAAGATCACGTTGGGAAAGCCGTCGTCGCCGATGCGTTCGATGCGCCCCAGGGTGCCGTTGCCGAGCACGCCGAAGGCGGCGCCGAGGCCGGAGATGGGCTGGGCATCGGTCAGTCGCAGCGCCAGGCCGCGGGCCACCAGCATCATGCCCAGGGTGGCGATGAAGGGCGGCAGCTTGACCAGGGTCACGAACAGCCCGTTGATCGCCCCGCAGATCCCGCCGACGATCAGGCCGACCAGGATGCCCACCTCGATGGACGCGCCGGCCTTGACCGCCATGGCGTTGGCCACGCCGGCCAAGGCCAGCACCGAGCCCACCGAGAGGTCGATGCCGCCGGTGATGATCACCGCCGTCGCGCCGAGTCCGAGAAAGGCGATGGAGGTGACCTGCAAGGCCACGCTCATGCCATTGCCCATGGTCAGGAAGGCGCTGCTCATGGAGGAAAACACCGCGATCAGCGCCAGCAGGCTGACCAGGGCGCCAAACTTCTGCAGGAATTCTTTTTGTTTTTCGGTCATTTCTCTGTCTCGCTCGACACGCGTGGGCGAGCTGCCGTCAGTGCGACGTGCAGCCGGAGGCGTAGTGCATGATCTGGTCCTGGGAGGTGGCCCGGGTCTCGACGTCGCCGGTCAGGCGACCTTCGTGAAAGACCAGGATCCGATCGCTCATGCCGAGCAATTCCGGCAGCTCCGAACTGATCAGGACGACGCCGATGCCCTGGGCCGCCAGCTGGTCCATCATTTCGTAGATGGCGTACTTGGCGCCGACGTCGATACCCCGGGTGGGCTCGTCGAAGAACATGATCCGGGCGTCGCGGAACAGCCATTTGCCGATGATGATCTTTTGCTGGTTGCCGCCCGAGAGATAGCGGGTGACCTTGTCGATCGAGGGCGTGCGGATGTCCAGCCGCCGCACGTAGTCCTGGGCGACCCGCGCCTCCTCGCCGAAGCGAATGAACCCCAGCGGCCCGCAGAGGGCGTCCAGATTGGCCAGGGTCAGGTTGTGCGCCAGGGTCATCTTGACCGCCAGGCCATCCTTCTTGCGGTCCTCGGACAGGTAGGCGATGCCTTCATCGATCCCGTCGCGCGGACTGCGGATGGTGACCGCGCGGCCGTTGATCTCCACCTCGCCGGCATCCAGCCGGTCGGCGCCAAAGATCGCCCGGGCGATCTCGGTGCGGCCGGCGCCCATGAGGCCGGCGAAGCCGAGGATCTCGCCGCGGCGCAGCTCGAAGCTGATGTCCTGAAAGACCCCCTTGCGGGTCAGGCCCTGCGCCCGCAGCAGCACCTCGCCGGTGGGCACGGCGGTGCGTGGCGGAAATTTCTCGTCGAGGGAGCGCCCGACCATGCCCGCTACGATGGCGTCGACACTGGTCTCGGCGAAGCGCTGGGTGGAGACGTAGCGACCGTCGCGCAGGATGGTCACCCGGTCGACGATGTGGCGCATCTCGTCCAGCCGGTGCGAGATGTAGAGCATGCCGACGCCGCGCGCCTTGAGGTCCTGGATGACCTTGAACAGCGCCTGGGTCTCGCTTTCGGTCAGGGAGGAGGTCGGTTCGTCGAGGATGAGTACCCGGGCGTCCAGTGACAGCGCCTTGGCAATCTCCACCATCTGCTGCTGGGCCACCGACAGCTTGGAGACCGGCGCGCGGGGGCTGATGGCCACGCCCAGGCGCGCCAGGCAGGCTTCGGTGTCCGCCTGCATCTTGCGTCTGTCGATCAGACCGAAGCGCACCGGCTCGCGGGCCAGGAAGATGTTTTCCGCCACCGTGAGGTGGGGCACCAGGTTGAGTTCCTGGTGAATGATGGCGATACCCACCTGCTCGGCTTCCGATACCGACTTGAACTGCCGCTCTTCGCCCAGGTAGCGGATCCGCCCCTCGTCCGGCGGCTGCTGGCCGCTGACGATCTTCATCAGGGTGGACTTGCCGGCGCCGTTCTCGCCGCAGATGGCGTGGACTTCACCCGGGTAGAGGCTGAGGCTGACATCGTTGAGGGCCACGACGCCGGGAAAGCGCTTGGAGATGTTTTCGAGCGTCAGACAGGGCGCGGGCGCAGCCGGTACGGGGCCGCCACCTTCGCCGCGGGGCGATGGGGTATCCAGCATGGTGCTCTCTCTTGTTGTTGTTCTAGGGTCGCTGCCCTATGTGAGATCCATGGCAGGGAAAGCTACACCCCAGTCTGGATATCTGGCAAGACCAATTGGATTTTTTCGAATTGGTCTTGCCAGAGTGCGGTCTGATTAGTGAAAGCCTTCTTGCTCAAGGCAGGCGATGGGCGCGGGAGGGGCAGGCGCTCGGGCCAGCGTGGCCTTGCTGTAGAGGAGGGCGCGGGAGGGATAGCCCCAAGGCGCAGACCGGCAGGCGCAGCGCCTGGGCCACGGGTCTAGCTGGATCGTCGGGGAGGAAGGCGCTGATCGGAGGCCCGACCCAAGTCGAGTCGGGCCTCCGATGGCAATGTGCTAGCGCACGGGCGCAGCCGCCGTGGCGCGCGTCGGGCGGGCGTCGCGGAAGGTAACCAGGAAGGCCAGCAGCACGCCCAGGGAGAACAGCGCCGGGAACAGCCAGATGCCCTGCCAGTCATGGCCGGCGGCGCTGGCATAGTGGTCCGAGACCATCCCGGCGACCCGGAAGCCGACCAGCATGCCCACGCCATAGGTGGCCAGGGTGATCAGGCCCTGGGCCGCGCTCTTGTTCGCTTCGCCGGCCTTGGCGTCGGTGTAAATCTGCCCGGAAACGAAGAAGAAGTCATAGCAGACGCCATGCAGGGCGATGCCCAGCAGCAGGTAGGCGAGGGCGTCACCCTGGGCGCCCAGGGCGAAGCAGCCATAGCGCACCGCCCAGGCCAGCATCCCCACCAGCAGGGTGCGCTTGAGGCCGAAGCGGCGGATGAACAGCGGCAGCAGCAGCATGAAGCCCACCTCCGACACCTGGCCGAGGGTCATCATGCCGGTGGGATTGGCCACCCCCAGTTCGGCGAGAAAGAGGTTGGCGTTCTGGTAGTAAAAGGCCAGCGGAATGCAGATCAGCACCGAGGCGGCAAAGAACACCGCGAAGCTGCGGTCCTTGAGCAGGCGCAGGGCGTCCAGGCCGAGCATCGCGCCCAGGCCGCCGCGGGTGGCCGGCAGCGGCGCGGTGCGCGGCAGGCTGAAGCTGTAGAGACCGAGGATGAGGGAAGCCGCGGCGCCGAGCAGGAAGGTGTTGCGCAGGGCCCCGGCGGCGATGCCGCTGCGGCTGTCCCAGGCGAAGACGAAGCTGATCGCCAGGCCGGCGGCAATCCAGCCCAGGGTGCCCCAAACCCGGATCTTGGCGAATTGCCGGGCTGGATCGGCCAGGTGGCGGAAGGCCACGGAGTTGGCCAGCGCCAGGGTCGGCATGTAGCAGAGCATGTAGGCCAGTACCAGTGGATAGAAGGTGGTGAAGTCGGCCGCCGCATAGAGCTGGTAGAGCAGCACCGCGCCGGCCAGGTGCAGCAGGCCGAGGATGCGCTCGGCGTTGAAGTAGCGATCGGCGATCAGGCCGATCACGAAGGGTGCCAGGATCGCGCCCCAGGACTGGGTGGCGAAGGCCTGGCCGATCTGGCCGCCGTTGGCGCCCAGGGTATTGCCGAGAAAGGTCGCCAGGGTGACGAACCAGCTGCCCCAGATAAAGAACTGCAGAAACATCAGGGTGCTCAGGCGTAGCGAAAGTGCGTTCATCGTCGATTCCTTGTTGTGGGTTATGTGACGAAAAAACGAGGCGGATCCTCACTCCAGGCCGAGCATTCGCCGATTGCGCGCCGGGTCGGCGTCGCTGCCGGCGAAGTCGTCGAAGGCGCGGGTGGCCGGCTGGATCAGGTGGCGCTGGATGAAGGGCGCTCCTTCGGCCGCGCCCTGGGCCGCGTCCTTGAGGCAGCACTCCCATTCCAGCACCGCCCAGCCGTCGAAGCCGTACCGGGTGAGCTTGCTGAAGATGGCGCCGAAATCGACCTGGCCATCGCCCAGGGAACGGAAGCGTCCCGGCCGCTCGGCCCAGTCCTGGTAGCCGCCATAGACGCCGCTGCGGGCATCGGGACGGAATTCCGCGTCCTTGACGTGGAACATGCCGATGCGCGCGTGATAGCGGTCGATGAAGCCCAGGTAGTCCAGTTGCTGCAGGACGAAATGGCTGGGGTCATAGAGGATGCGCGCGCGGGGATGGTCGTCCACGGCCGCCAGGAAGCGCTCGAAGGTGGCGCCGTCGTGCAGGTCCTCGCCCGGATGCAATTCGAAGCAGAGGTCGATGCCTTCTTCGCCGTAGACGTCGAGGATCGGTCGCCAGCGCCGGGCCAGTTCGGTGAAGCCCTCGTCCACCAGGCCGGCGGGCCGCTGCGGCCAGGGATAGACATAGGGCCAGAGCAGGGCACCGGAAAAGCTCGCCACCGCCTTGAGACCGAGGCGGCGACTGGCCTTGGCGGCAAGCTTGAGCTGCTTGACCGCCCAGGCCTGGCGCTCCTCCGGACGACCGCGCAGCGCCGGCGGGGCGAAGCCGTCGAAGGCTTCGCTGAAGGCCGGATGCACGGCCACCAGTTGCCCCTGCAGGTGGGTGGAGAGTTCGCTGATGGCCACCCCGGCGTCGGCGCACTGCCCGAGCAGTTCGTCGCAGTAGTCCTGGCTGGCGGCGGCGCGTTCCAGATTCGGGCACTGCGGGCCCAGCGTCGGCAGCTGGATGCCGCGGTAGCCGAGGTCCGCCGCCCAGCGCGCCAGGTTGGGCAGGGTGTCGAAGGGCGGCTTGTCGTCGAGAAACTGGGCGAGAAAGATCGCCGGGCCCTTGAGGCCGGGACGAGCGTTGGCGGCCATGTTCAGGCTCCTAGGGTCGGTAAGGGGGTCCAGGCGCCCTGGCGCCGATGGCTGGCCAGGGCGGTTTCGATAAAGGCCAGGCCGCGCCAGCCGGTGGTGATGCCGGGCAGGCCCGGCGCGGGATCGGCGGGATCGCGAATGGCCGCGGCCAGCTCGCGATAGAGATTGGCCAGGGCTTCGAGATAGCCCTCCGGGTGCCCGGCGGGCAGGCGCAGGCGCTGCTGGGTGCCGGCACTCAGCCAGGGCAGACCGAGGCCGGCGCGCAGGGTCTGCGGCGGTTGGTCGAGGCTGCGCTGCAGCAGGCTGTTGGGTGCCTGCTGCTGCCATTCCAGACTGCCGCGCTCTCCGTAGAGGCGGATGCGCAGGCCATTCTCCTCGCCAATGCAGACCTGGCTGGCCAGCAGGCTGCCGCTGGCGCCCGCGGCGGTTTCGAACAGCACCATGACATCGTCGTCCAGCCGCCGACCGGGCAGGTGGCTGCGCAGGTGGGCACTGAGGCGGGTGATGGGCTGGCCGCCGATGAATTCGGCGAGGCTGAAGGCATGGGTGCCGATGTCGCCCAGGCACCCGCCCGGGCCGGAGAGGGCCGGATCGTCGCGCCAGGCCGCCTGCCGATTGCCGGTGGCGGCCAGGTCCTGGGCGAGCCAGCCCTGGGGGTATTCCACATGGATCTTGCGCAGTGCCCCCAGCTCGCCGCGGGCGACGCGCTCGCGGGCTTCCCACACCAGCGGATAGCCGAGGTAGGTGTGGGCCAGCGCATAGCGCAGGGGCCGGGGCAGGGCGGCCAGCGTGTCCGCCAGGCGCTGCACCTGGGCCAGGGAGATGCCGGCGGGTTTTTCCGATAAGACGTGGAAGCCGGCGCTCAGGGCCGCCTGGGCGATGGGCACATGGAGGTCGTTGGGCGTGACGATCACCAGCAACTCGGCCCGTTGCTCGGGGGGCAGTCGGGCTTCGCTGGCCAGCAGGGTCTCCCAGGAGGCATAGACCCGTTCGGGCGCCAGACCCAGCTCGCGACCGGTCGCCTCGTTGTTGGCCAAATCACGGCTGAAGGCGCCGCAGACCAGTTCGAGCGCGCCATCCAGGGCCGCCGCGCGCCGATGGGCCGCGCCGATGAAGGCGCCCTGGCCGCCACCGATCATGCCGTAGCGGACCTTGCCGCCGGTTTCAGCCTGCATCCTCTTACCCTCGGTTTGTTATTGTGTTGAGTGTAACCGGTTACATCTGCGGGTATTTGGAGCCTGCGGCGATCGTTAGTCAAGCGCCCGGCGGACGTACGGCTTGCCCGCACGCCGGGCTTTGCGCACAGTTGCACCCTTTCCCACGCCAACCGAGGCCGCATGTCCAATATCCGCAGGGTCGCCGAACTGGCCGGGGTATCGGTCGCGACCGTCTCGCGCACCCTGAAGAATCCCGAGGTGGTGGCGCCGGCGACTCGCGAACGGGTGCAGGCCGCCGTGACCGCGGCCAACTACCGGCCCAACGCGATGGCGGTGCAGTTTCGCTCGCGCCGCACCGGCAACCTGGTGGTGCTGGTGCCGCTGATCGCCAACAGCTTCTTCGCCCGCGTCATCGCCGGGATCCAGCAGGCGGCCCAGGCGGCGGGGTATCGGGTGCTGCTGTGCGATACCGCGGGCGACGAGGCCCGCGAGCGCGAGTACGCCGAACTGGTCTATGCTCGGCAGGCGGATGGGGTGATCCAGCTGCGCGCCTTCGATCCCTTCGCCGGGGACCCCGACGCACCGCCGGTGGTGAATGCCTGCGAGGTGCTCGCCGAGCATTCCTGGCCCAAGGTGCGGCTGGACAATCGCGCTGCCGCCCGCTGCCTGACCGAGCACCTGCTGGCGCTCGGTCACAGGCGCATCGCCCTGATCAAGGGACCGGAACGCAGTCCGCTGACCCTGGAACGCCTGGCGGGTTATCAGGAGGCGCTCAACCAGGCCGGTGTCCCGCTGGACCCTGACCTGCTGCACCCGGGTGATTTCACCCTGGCCGCCGGTGCCGCCGCGGCCCGGGCGCTGTTGAAGCTTTCGGAGCGGCCGACGGCGCTGTTCTGCTGCAGCGACGAGATGGCGATCGGCGCCCTCCAGACCCTTCGCGGCGCCGGGCTGCGGGTGCCCCAGGACCTGTCCCTGGCAGGCTTCGACGACATCGCCTTCGCCGCCTACAGCGATCCGCCGCTGACCACCATCGCCCAGCCCGCGGAAGCCTTCGGCCAGCGTGCGGTCGCCCTGTTGCTGGAGACCCTCGCCGGTTCGCCACCGCCCTGTCGGGAGGTGGTGCTGTCCTTCGAGCTGGTGGTACGGGGCAGTACCGGCCCCTGCCGCCCTGGCTGAGAGGCCGGTTGCGCGGAGGTCCGCTCAGACGCGGGAGGCGCGCACCAGCGCCAGTCGCTCGCGGATATAGCTGTCGTTATCGATCGCCTGGACGTCGAAGGGGATGACGATCGCGCGCCGGTCGGCGCGCGAATACAGGCGCGCGAAGATCGAGCCGTCCGGGCAGGTCGGGCTGACCAGCACGGTCCAGCCGTCCAGTTCACGCGTCAGGCGCTGCATCAGTGTTTGCGTGGGCAGCGTGGCGAGTTTGGCGTTCTTCATCGGTCTGGCCTTGGATGCTGGGTGATGACTTCATTGGGGACCCGGCGCCGCTCGGCAGCGCGCTCGCCGGACGTGCTCGAGCCAGCCGTGCGGCGCAGTCGCTCCAGCAGTCTGGACAGCGTCGGACGCCTCGCAGGGTGGCGCCGCGCCAGGGCGCTGGCGAAGGCGGGTGGCTGCGGGCTGCCGGTCGTGTCGTTCAGCTTTTCGAGAACGGAATCGAGCCGGCAGCTCTTGATCTGCGAATGGACGCTCATGCTGGACGGAGCCTGATCGTGTGCGCCTTCCTCCTTGAGGGCGACGTTACCCAAGGTCTGCTTTTGCCGGCAGCGGCACGGATCACCAGGAGGCGTTTCGCCTAGGAGTGCCGCGCCGTCCGGACTTGCACTGTCAGTCGTCAGCTAGCTTGTTTCCGTGGCAAGTCGAACTGCGACTTCCTCCACCAGTTGGATAGTTTCCGCCGTCAGGGCTTCGAACTGAAAGAGCATGTCCTGCAGTTGCGGACTGCCCATATCCACATTGCGAAGTTGATCGATTCTCAACGTCAGCAATCTGTGGATCTGCAGCAGGCAGTCACGATCGGGATTCTCGGGGATGACGAACAGGCGGCTCATCGTTGTCTCCATGGACAGGTTCCTCACGCCCATGGATATCGCCTAACCTGCTTGTTTTTTAAGGCAATTCGTCGCCGACGATCTACTTGGAAAGAGCGCCTTGCGTGCTTGACTCTGGTTGTCGGAAGAGCGCTTGAGGGCTCTTGGTCGCATTAGCGACCTTATCTTCAAAAAGCTCGTGAAGAATGCGTGAAAAATTCGTTAAAACCTTTTTAGGTGGTTGTTTAAGTGGGACGTGGTGTTTCAAAAGTTTTAGGCAAGTTGGCAGCAAAACCGACGAACGAACGCTTCGTTTCAGGCCTGACAGACATCCGCTATCCGCGCCTTCAACAGATTCGCCAACTCATCGAAGAGGATCTGCACCGAGCGCAGCGACAGATTGTCCGGGCGGGTTAGCAGCCAGATATCGGTGTCGCAGCCATGCAGCGCCGGACCCAGGCGTTCGACGCCCTCCAGGCTGCTGATCATGAAGTCGGGGAGGGCGGCCACACCGAGGCCGGCGCCGACCAGGCTGCCTACCGAAGACATGCTGCTGCAGCGATAGCGCGGGGTGAGGCTGGGATAGGCCTGTCTCAGCCAGGCGACCGAGACGTGATCGGCGAGGGAGTCGTCCGGGGCGATCCAGGGCAGCTCGGTGGCCAGCTGGCCGTAACCGCTGCGATAGCGTTCGTGACCGCAGACGAAATAGGAGCTGCGACCGAGCCGGCGGCCGATCAGGTGTTCGGGCGGGGCGTTGGACAGGCGCAGGGCGATGTCCGCATCCCGTCGGCTCAGGCTGGCGAAGGTGTTGGAGGTGGCGACTTCCAGGGCGACCGCGGGATAGCGCGGCATGAGGTCGGCGAGGCCGGGCAGCAGCAGGCTGCGCAGCACGGCATCGGTGCAGGTCAGGCGGACCGTGCCGCTGATGACGTTCTCGCCCTGGGTGAGGGCGATGCGCGCCGCATCCAGCGCCTGTTCGGCGCGCTCGGCCTGTTCGGCGAGGGCCTTGGCGCTCTGGGTCGGGGTGTAGCCGCGGCGGGTCTTGTCGAACAGCGCGACCTGCAGATTGGCTTCGAGCTTGCGGATGGCGCGAAAGACCGTGGAGACGTCCACCTGCAACTGTTCCGCCGCGCGGGCCAGGGTCCTGCCGCGGACCAGGGCAAGGATCAGCTTGAGATCGGCATGACCTATCTGATATTGCATCGGTGCATTCTTCCTTTGCCGATTCGCCGATATGGGTTGCGCTCATGCCAATTTATACTGGCCCGGCCCCCCAAGGGCAATCAGGTGGAAGGGCGGACCTTGCAGACAGGGTCGGCGCCTGCAGCAACCACCGCCCACAGCCACGCTGCCAGACCCGCACGAGCAAGCACAACGAAGCGGGCCAGCGTCAAGGATGCCTCCCATGAATTCGATATCCCCCCGCGTCGTCCAGCTCACCGAAGCCAACGGCTTTCTCAAGGAGCACCCCGAGATCCAGTACGTCGATCTGTTGATCACCGACATGAACGGCGTCATCCGGGGCAAGCGCGTCGAGCGGGCCAGTCTCTCCAAGGTCTATGAGCGCGGCATCAATCTGCCGGCCTCGCTGTTCGCCCTGGACATCAACGGCTCCACGGTGGAAAGCACCGGCCTGGGCCTGCACATCGGCGACGCCGACCGCACCTGCTTTCCCATCCCTGGCACCCTGAGCTACGAACCCTGGCAGAAGCGCCCGACCGCGCAACTGCTGATGACCATGCACGAACAGGACGGCTCGCCATTCTTCGCCGATCCGCGCGAGGTGCTGCGCCGGGTGGTGAAGAAGTTCGACGACCTGGGGCTGACCATCTGCGCCGCCTTCGAACTGGAGTTCTATCTGATCGACCAGGAGAACGTGAACGGCCGGCCGCAACCGCCGCGCTCGCCGATCTCCGGCAAGCGACCGGTCTCCACCCAGGTCTATCTGATCGACGACCTGGACGAATACGTGGATTGCCTGCAGGACATGCTGGAAGGCGCCAAGGAGCAGGGGATACCGGCAGACGCCATCGTCAAGGAATCCGCGCCGGCGCAATTCGAGGTCAACCTGCATCACGTCGAAGACGCCATCAAGGCCTGCGACTACGCGGTGCTGCTCAAGCGGCTGATCAAGAACATCGCCTACGACCATGAAATGGATTCCACCTTCATGGCCAAGCCCTATCCCGGCCAGGCGGGCAACGGCCTGCACGTGCACATTTCGCTGCTGGACAAGCAGACCGGGCAGAACATCTTTGCCACCGGCGATCCCGAGCACCATGCGCCGCTGCGCCATGCCATCGCCGGCATCCTCGAAACCCTGCCGGCGTCGATGGCCTTTCTCTGCCCGAACGTCAACTCCTACCGCCGCTTCGGCGCCCAGTTCTATGTGCCCAATGCGCCGAGCTGGGGCCTGGACAACCGCACCGTGGCGGTGCGCGTGCCCACCGGCAGCAGCGAGGCGATCCGCATCGAACACCGGGTCGCCGGGGCCGATGCCAATCCCTATCTGATGATGGCCTCGATCCTCGCCGGCATTCACCACGGCATGACCCAGCGCCTGGAGCCCTGCGCCCCGGTCAGTGGCAACTCCTATGAGCAGCTCGAACAGAGCCTGCCCAACAACCTGCGCGACGCCCTGCGCCAGCTGGACGACAGTGCGGTGATGAATCAGTACATCAGCCCCGAGTACATCGACATCTTCGTCGCCTGCAAGGAAGCCGAGCTGGAGGAGTTCGAGACCACCATCTCCGACCTCGAATACAACTGGTACCTGCACACTGTCTAGGAGGCGTGATCATGACCGTGCTGACGCAACAGGACTGGGAGCAGCGTGCCCAGGCGTTGACCATCGAAGCCCGTGCCTTCATCGACGGCCGCTACCAGGCCGCCCAGGGCGGCGCGACCTTCGCCGACCTGAGTCCGGTGGATGGTCGCCCGCTGGCCCGGGTGGCCAGTTGCATGGCCGAGGATGCCGAGCTCGCCGTGCAGGCTGCGCGGGCGAGCTTCGCGCGAGGCGACTGGGCCCATCGGGCACCAGCGCAGCGCAAGCGGGTGCTGATCGCCTTCGCCGATCTCTTGCTGGCCCATGCCGAGGAGCTGGCCCTGCTGGAAACCCTGGACATGGGCAAGCCGATCAGCGATTCGCTCGCCATCGATGTGCCGGCGGCGGCCAATGCCATCCGCTGGAGCGCCGAGGCCATCGACAAGGTCTACGACGAGGTGGCGCCCACGCCGCGCGACCAGCTCGGTCTGGTGACCCGCGAACCGGTCGGGGTGGTCGCGGCCATCGTGCCCTGGAACTTCCCGCTGATGATGGCCTGCTGGAAACTGGGGCCGGCGCTGGCAACCGGCAACTCGGTGATCCTCAAGCCGTCCGAGAAGTCGCCGCTGACCGCCATTCGCATCGCTGCCCTGGCGCTGGAGGCCGGCATCCCGGCGGGCGTGTTCAACGTGCTGCCCGGCTACGGCCACACCGTCGGCCAGGCGCTGGCGCTGCACCCGGACGTCGATACCCTGGTCTTTACCGGTTCCACCCGCATCGCCAAGCAGCTGCTGGTTTATGCCGGCGAGTCGAACATGAAGCGGGTCTGGCTGGAGGCGGGTGGCAAGAGCCCCAACATCGTCTTCGCCGACGCCCCGGACCTCAGGGCCGCGGCCGAGGCAGCCGCCGCGGCCATCGCCTTCAACCAGGGCGAGGTGTGCATCGCCGGCTCGCGGCTGCTGGTCGAGCGCTCGATCAAGGCGCGCTTTCTGGCCCTGGTGGCGGAGGCGCTGCAGGCGTGGACGCCCGGCCATGCCCTGAATCCCGATACCCGCGTCGGCGCCCTGGTGGACGAAGGCCATCTGCGCACCGTGCTGGAGTTCATCGTGGCCGGCCGCGCCGAGGGGGCGCGACTGGTGAGCGGCGGTGAGCGGGCCCTGAGCGAAACCGGCGGCAGCTACGTCACGCCGACTATCTTCGAAGGCGTAGACAATGCCATGCGCATCGCTCGGGAAGAGATCTTCGGTCCGGTGCTGGCGGTGATCGACTTCGACGGCGAAGCGGAGGCCGTGCGCATCGCCAATGACACCCCCTATGGCCTGGCCGCCGCCGTCTGGACGAGCGACCTCTCCCGCGCCCATCGCGTGGCCCGCGCCTTGCGTGCGGGCAGTGTCTGGGTCAACCAGTATGATGGCGGCGACATGACGGCGCCCTTCGGCGGCTTCAAGCAGTCCGGCAACGGACGCGACAAGTCGCTGCACGCCTTCGACAAATACACCGAACTCAAGGCGACCTGGATCAAGCTCTGAACAGGCGCGGCGGCCCGGGCGTTCGCGCCGGAGCCGCAGGCAGAGGAATCTCACCATGCAACAACACGTCGGCAGTTACTACGCGGCTTCGCGCAACATCCACACCGAGTATCCAATGCTCCAGGGCAGTGTCGACAGCGACGTCTGCATCATCGGCGCCGGTTACACCGGGCTTTCCACCGCGCTGTTCCTGCTGGAGCACGGCTTCAGCGTGACGGTGCTGGAAGCGGCGCGGGTCGGCTTCGGCGCCTCCGGGCGCAATGGCGGCCAGATCGTCAACAGCTACAGCCGCGACATCGATACCATCGAGCGGCAGTTGCCGGCCAAGCAGGCGCAACTGCTGGGCGAGATGGCCTTCGAGGGAGGTCGCATCATTCGTGAGCGCATCGCTCGCTATGGCATCCAGTGTGATCTGAAGGACGGTGGCGTCTTCGCCGCCCTGACCGGCAAGCAGCTCGGTCACCTGGAAGCCCAGCAGAAGCTCTGGGAGCGCTACGGCCATACCCAGCTGCAGCTGCTCGACAAGGCCGGCATCGGCAAGGTGGTCGGCACCGATCGCTACCTGGGTGGCCTGCTGGACATGAGCGGCGGCCATATCCACCCGCTCAACCTGGCCCTGGGCGAGGCGGCGGCCGTGGCGTCCCTGGGCGGCAAGATCTACGAGCAGAGCGCGGCCACCCGCATCGACCGCGGCGCCAACCCCGTGGTGCATACCGCTCAGGGTCAGGTGAAGGCGCGTTTCGTGGTGGTCGCCGGCAACGCCTACCTGGGCGGGCTGGTGCCGGAACTGGCCGCCAAGTCCATGCCCTGCGGCACCCAGGTGCTCACCACCGAGCCGCTGTCCGAGGAGCTGGCGCGCAGCCTGCTGCCCCAGGACTATTGCGTCGAGGACTGCAACTACCTGCTCGACTACTTCCGCCTCAGCGCCGATCGCCGGCTGATCTACGGCGGGGGCGTGGTCTATGGCGCGCGGGATCCGGCGGACATCGAGGCCATCATCCGGCCGAAGATGCTGCAGACCTTTCCGCAACTCAAGGGCGTGAAGATCGATTTCACCTGGACCGGCAACTTCCTGCTGACGCTGTCGCGCCTGCCCCAGGTGGGCCGCCTCGGCGACAACATCTACTACTCCCAGGGCTGCAGCGGTCACGGCGTCACCTACACCCACCTGGCCGGCAAGGTGCTGGCCGAGGCCCTGCGCGGCCAGGCCGAGCGCTTCGATGCCTTTGCCGGCCTGCCGCACTATCCCTTCCCGGGCGGGCAACTCCTGCGCGTGCCCTTCACCGCTCTGGGCGCGACCTACTACCAGTTGCGCGATCGCCTCGGTATCTGACCCTGTCCGCCCGCCGGCTACCGGCGGGCACTCTGGAGATAAGCCATGTCCCCTATGCCCCTCATCGGCGTGACGGCGTGCCGGCAGACGCTCGGCAAATACGATTCCCATACCGTCGGCGACAAGTACGTCGAGGCGGCGGGTCATGCCGGCGTGCCGGTGGTGCTGCCGGCGCGCAGCGTGCCGAGCGATCCGCAGGCGCTGCTGGCGCACCTGGACGGTCTGCTGTTCACCGGCTCGCCATCCAATGTCGAGCCCCATCACTACCAGGGACCGGCGAGTCTCGCCGGCACCCACCATGATGCCGCGCGCGACGCCTACACCCTGCCGCTGCTGCGCCTGGCCATCGACCGCGGCATTCCGGTGTTCTGCATCTGCCGCGGCTTTCAGGAGCTGAACGTGGCCCTGGGTGGCAGCCTGCACCAGCGCGTCCAGGAACTGCCCGGGCACGACGATCACCGCGAGCCCCAGAGCGAGCTGCTCGCCGAGCAGTACGCACCCACCCATCCGGTCACGGTGCCGCCGGGCGGGGTGTTCGAGCGCCTCGGCCTGCCGGCCAGCTTCCAGGTGAATTCGCTGCACAGCCAGGGTATCGCGCGCCTGGCGCCCGGGCTGCGCATCGAGGCCCAGGCGCCGGATGGGCTGGTGGAAGGGGTATCCCTGGCCAATGCTCCGGGCTTCGTCGTCGGGGTGCAGTGGCATCCCGAGTGGAATTTCCGCGACAACCCCGAATCCCTGGCGCTGCTGGACGCGTTCCGCGACGCCTGCCAGCGCCATGCCGCCGCGCGCTAGGCACCTTGCCGCACACGCCGCACTCTGAATAACAAGACCAACAGCAGGACAGAGACCTATGACTGAACAGCGCAAGGGCACGCCGGCCGGCGGCTCGGACACCGCCGGGCCGGCAGCCCTGGCCGATCCGTCCGCCAAGGGCCTGGCCGCCGGCTCCCTCGGCCTGCTCGCCTGCGTGGTGCTGGGCATCTCCACCATCGCCCCCGTCTACACCCTGACCGGCGCCCTGGGCCCCACCGTGCGCGAGGTGGGCGTCTATCTGCCGGCGGTCTTCATCGTCGGCTTCCTGCCGATGCTGCTGGTGGCCCTGGGGTATCGCGAGCTGAACGCGGTCGATCCGGACAGCGGTACCTCCTTTACCTGGTCGACCCGCGCCTTCGGTCCCATGATCGGCTGGATCGGCGGCTGGGGCCTGGTCACGGCCACCACCATCGTGCTGTCCAACCTCGCCGGGGTGGCGGTGGACTTCTTCTACCTGTTCCTCGCCCAGCTCAGCGGCCGGGCGGAGCTGGCGGCGCTGTCGCAGCACCTGCTGGTGAACGTCGTCACCTGTTGCGTCTTCATCGCCATCGCGGTCTGGATCAGCTGTCGCGGCATCGGCATGACCATGAGCGTCCAGTACGGCCTGGTGGCCCTGCAGCTGCTGGTACTGATCGGCTTTTCCCTGGCGGCCTTCAATGCCGCGCCCGAGGCGGCGCCGGTGGTCTTCCACCCGGAGTGGTTCAATCCCTTCAACGTCGAATCCTTTTCCGCCTTCGCGGCGGGGCTGTCGCTGTCGATCTTCATCTTCTGGGGCTGGGATGTCTGCCTCACGGTGAGCGAGGAATCGGTGGGCAGCCAGAAGGTGCCGGGGCGGGCGGCCACGGTCACGGTGCTGCTGATCCTGCTGCTGTACCTCTTCACCGCGGCGGCGACCCTGCAATTCGCCGGCATCAGCGAAGCCGGCCTGGGCCTGGGCAATCCGGAGATCCAGGAAAACGTCTTCGCCCACCTGGCCGGTCCGGTAATGGGGCCGCTGGCGATCCTGATGTCCATCGCGGTGCTGGCCAGCACCGCCGCCTCGCTGCAGTCCACCTTCATCTCCCCGGCGCGCACCCTGCTGGCGATGGGGTACTACGGCGCGGTGTCGCGGCGCTTCGCCCACATCTGCCCGAGATCGCGCACGCCGCGCTATGCCACCATCGCCGCGGGCATCGCCACCGGCGGCTTCTATGTGGTCATGCGTACCCTGAGCGACAACGTCCTCGCGGACACCATCACCGCCCTGGGCATGATGATCTGCTTCTACTACTCGCTGACCGCCTACGCCTGCGTCTGGTACTTCCGCCGCAGCCTGTTCGACAGCCTGCGCCATGCGCTGCTGCGTGGCCTCTGCCCGTTGCTGGGCGCCATCATCCTCTCGGTGATCTTCTGGCAGACCGCCATCGCCAGCCTCTCGCCGGACTTCGGCAGCGGCTCCCACCTCGGCGGCATCGGCCTGGTGTTCATCATCGCCGTGACGATCCTGGCACTGGGTCTGGTGCTGATGCTGTTCGCCCGCTGGCGCGCGCCGGCGTTCTTCCAGGGCGAGACCCTGGAGGCACAGCCGCACCGGGGCTGAGGAGGCGGGCAGGGCGCCCGCACCCAGGGTCAGTGACCCATGACCGCTGAGCCGCTCGCCCGGGTGCCGGCGGGAAAGCCATGGCGCCGGGCACTGGCGGCGATGGCCAGGGCGCTCAGTGACAGCGCCACCACCGCCCAGCTCAGCGCCTGGGGGCCGATGCCGTCCAGCAACAGGCCGCCGAGGATGCCGCCCCCGGCGATGGCGCTGTTCCAGGTCACCACGTTCATCGCCAGGGCCGCATCGGCGCCACTCCCCGCGGTATCCGCCAGGGCGGTCTGCAGCAGGGTGGCCGCACCGCCAAAGGTCAGGCCCCAGCCAAAGACGCCCAGGTACTGCAGCGGCGCCGAGTCACGATTGAGTCCCAGCAGCAGCGCGATCGCGGCGAAGCCGAGGAGACTCAGCAGCACCGCCCGCCGCAGGCTGTGGTCGACGATCCGCCCGGTGATCCAGATCCCCGCCAGTGACGCCGCCCCGAAGGTCAGCAGCACTCGATCGACCTGATCGCCCAGCCCGGCCTGGGCGACGAAGGGGGCGATATAGGTGTAGAGCAGGTTGTGCGCCAGCATCCAGGTAAAGACCACGCCGAGGATGGCGCGAATGCCGGGCGTGGCGAACACCTGGCGCAGCGGCAGGCGCTGCCCCTCGGTCTGCCCCGGATAGTCGGGCACCTTGGCCAGCACCCAGACGATCAGGCCGAGGGTGAGGGCGGACATGCAGGCAAAGGCCAGCCGCCAGCCCAGCAGCCCGCCCAGCCAGGTCCCCAGGGGTACGCCCAGCGACAGGGCGACCGGCGTGCCGAGCATGGCGATGGCCATCGCCCGCCCTTGCAGGCGCGGCACTACCAGGCGCCGGGCATAGCCGGCCAGCAGACTCCAGGCGAGGCCGGCCGCGGCCCCGGCGGCGAAGCGGGCGACCAGGGTCAGCGGATAGCTGGAGGAGAGCGCGGTGAGGGTGTTGAACAGCAGAAAGCCCAGGATGGTCGCCAGCAGCACCCGGCGACGCCGCCAGCGCGCCGTCGCCAGGGTGAGGGGGATGGCGGCAGTCAGCGAGCCGGCGGCATAGGCGGTTACCGTCTGCCCGGCCAGGGCATTGGAGACCTGGAGTCCCTGGGCGATCTCGGGGAGCAGGCCGGCGGGCAGGGTCTCGGTCATGATGCAGATGAAGCCGGTCATCGCCAGCGCCAGCAGCGCGGCCACTGGCAGGCGTTCAGGGTTGGGGATCGCGGTCACGGCTAGGCTCCTTAGATATGTATCGATTGGTATATATCTAAGCAGCAGGTCCTCCGGCTGGTCAATGAATTCTGTATCGTCTAGTATAAAAATCGATTTTGACGAGGAGTACGGCTGTGGCTCAGGTGGGGCGTCCGCGGTCCTTCGACCGCACCCAGGCAATCGATGACGCGATGCTGCTGTTCTGGCGCTATGGCTATGAGGCGACCTCCCTGAGTCGGCTCAAGGCGGCGATCGGCGGTGGCATCACCGCGCCCAGCTTCTATGCGGCCTTCGGTTCGAAGGAGGCGCTGTTCAAGGAGGTGGTCGCCCGCTACATGGAGACCCATGGCCGGGTGAACGATCCGCTGTTCGACGAGACCCTCGCCCCGCGGGAGGCGATTTCCTCGGCCCTGTCTCGCTCGGCGCGGATGCAGTGCGACGAGCACCTGCCCAAGGGCTGCCTGGTGGCGCTCGGCACCCTGGGCTCCTATGCGGATGAAGACTCCAGCATTCCGCTGCCCCTGCGCGAGGCCCGTGCCCGGATCCGCGCCGGTCTGCTGGCCTGCGTCAGGCGCGGTATCGACCGTGGCGATCTCGCGGCGGGCACCGAAGCGCCTGTCCTGGCGACGCTGTTCGAAGGCTTGCTGCTGGGCATTTCACCCATGGCGCGGGATGGCGTGGCATTGCCCGTGATCAAGGGCGCCATCGCCCTGGCGATGACGCTCTGGGACGCTCATCGGCCGTGATCGCACGGGGGGGCGTCAGGGCGCCTGCCGTTCTGCGCTGGGCATGGCGGGCGAGGAGTCTGCCAGGGCTATGCGGTCGATGACGTCCTGGTAGGGGACGAGATCGAGAAAGGCCTCGACCTGGGTCGCCCGTGCCCCGTCCATCCTGAAGATCCACACGTATTCGTTGCGATAGGGCGCGCCATCGCGCGCGGTGGCCGTGCCCATCCAGCGCACCACGACCTGATCCTCGCGTGCCCAGATGCCCTCGACCCGGGGCACGATGGGCGTGGCCAGGCGCTGCGCGAAGGGGCGTACGGCGCGTTGCAGAAAATCCTCGCGGCCATGGTAGGTGCCCGCTGCCGGACCGCTGCCCCGGATGGTCCAGACCACCGTGGGCGAGAGCAGGTCGTCGAACAGACTGCCGCGGCCCGCGCTCCAGTTCGCGAAGGCCCGTTCGACCAGGCGTTGGTTGCGTTCAGCGGTGGATTCGGCGGCTGCGACGCCGCTCCAGAGAACACTCAAAAGGGCGAGCGCCAGCAGCGCGCTTCCGGTCAGACGTTTGGCTGGATTCATGGCGGTAGGCTCGTGCAGGACGGAATGAGGTGGGCAGCGGCGCCGGCAAACGGCACCTGCCTGGAACCCACCTTAGGCCCCTGGCGGCGTCCGCATAACCGGCCCATGGCTGGACACTCTGGTTAGCGCGCCTTGACGCCAGGGGGCATCCTCCGATTCCGGCCGCCGGGTGACGCCTGGCGGCCAGCGTCCACGCCGTCTCCGCTCAACCCTCCAGCGGCGGCGTCCGTGGCGGTATCTGGCGCTTGGAGCCGGTCGCCTCGTAGGCGGCGGCCAGGCGCAGCAGGTTGGCGTCGTCATAGGCGCGACCGGCGAAGGTCAGGCCCACCGGCATGCCGATGTCGGCCATCACGCCCATGGGCACGGTCACGGTCGGCACGCCCAGGTGGCGGATGGCGAGGTTGCCGTTGGCGACCCAGACGCCGTTGCTCCAGGCGATGTCGGCCGAGGCGGGATTGATCTCGGCATCCGCCGGGCCCACGTCGGCCACGGTGGG
Source organism: Pseudomonas oryzihabitans NBRC 102199 (assembly GCF_000730625.1). GTDB lineage: Bacteria > Pseudomonadota > Gammaproteobacteria > Pseudomonadales > Pseudomonadaceae > Chryseomonas > Chryseomonas oryzihabitans. Next base: position 334,400 of record NZ_BBIT01000002.1, read on the forward strand.
AAAGAGCACCGCGTCCAGGCCCTGGGCCTCGAGCCAGTCTTCCAGGTCCAGCTTGCGCGTCCGTTCCAGGCCGCGCAGACCGTCGGGGAGGGTGGTGATCTGCTCCAGGGTCTTGAGCCCCCGCTCGGCCATGCGCACGTATTCGGCCATGCCGGCGGCCAGGTCGCCTTCCCGGTTGGGCAGGGTGCCGGGCTCGTGGGGAAAGATCAGTTCGCCGTCGACGTCCACCAGGCGATTGAGTTTGGGATCGTTGTTGTCGCGCAGGAAGGTGTCGAAGCCCCAGGCGGACAGGTCCCAAAGTTCGTCATGGAGAAATTCCCGGGAGACGATGCCGCGGTTGAACACCGTGGGTGCGCCGGGGCGGTCGCCTTCGCAATTGGAGACCAGCGGGAAGTCCACCTCGATCACGCTGGCGCCAGCGGCTTCCAGGGCCGTGCGGGCCTGTTCCCAGAGCGCGATCACCGAGTCGCGGGTCTGGATGCGCTGGCCGGTGGGACCGCCGATGCCGGGATTCTCGCTGGTGCCGGCGTCCGGATCCTGGTTGATGAACATGCGCGGCACGCCCAGGCGCTTGCCGGCCAGAGCATTGGGACCGGTGGCCAGGGCCGGGTAGGACGCCGGACGTACCGCCGAGGCCAGCGGCAGCGGCACCCAGGGTTGCAGGCGCCAGAGGTCGCCGGAGGTATCGGGATCGTCGGCCACCACCACGTCGAGCACTTCCAGCAGATCGGCCATGGTGCGGGCATAGGGCACCACCACGTCCATGGTCGGCGTCAGCGGCCAGTTGCCGCGTACCGAGATGATTCCGCGCGAGGGGGTGTAGGCGCACAGGCCGTTGTTGGACGCCGGGCCGCGGCCGCTGGACCAGGTTTCCTCGGCCAGACCGAAGGCGGCGAAGCTGGCTGCGGTGGCGGTGCCGGCGCCATTGGAAGAGCCGGAGGCGAAGGGCGCGGTCAGGTAGCCGGCGTTGTAGGGGCTTTCGGCGCGGCCATAGACGCCGCGCTGCATGCCGCCGTTGGCCATGGGCGGCATGTTGGTCTTGCCCAGGCAGATGGCGCCTGCAGCACGCAGCCGCTCGATGGTGAAGGCGTCGCGCTGGGCTACCAGCTCCTTGAAGGCCGGGCTGCCGGAGGCGGCGGTAAGGCCCTTGACCAGGTAGCTGTCCTTGGCCGTGTAGGGGATGCCGTCCAGCGGCCCCAGGGTCTCGCCACGGGCACGCCGGCGATCGGACGCGGCCGCTTCGGCCAGGGCCTCGGGATTGCGCACCACCACGGCATTGAGCGCGGTGGCGCTGCTGGGTGGATCGTAGGCGTCGATCCGGGCCAGGTAGGCCTCGACCAGCGCTACCGCAGTGGTCTGGCCGGTTTCGAGTGCGCGACGCAACTCGGCGATGGAGCGTTCGGTAACTTCGATCATGGTGGGTCGCCGTTGAGGATTCCACGGTATGGGACAGGCGGCTGCCAGAGATCCCGGGAGAAAAAAGCACCGCTGCAGTGTACACCCGAAGCCCACCGCCTTTTGATTGCGTCCGCGCATGGAAGCCTTGCCGGACCGCCCATGCAGGTTGAGCTGTCGGCCTCTATGCTTGGCGTTAACTCAACCCGTTGGCCACGCCGGGAGGCGATCCCGTGGCCGGAGTCGATCATGCTGAAATGGCTGAGCAACGAGCGCAGGGTGCTGCGCTTTTCCATTGCCGTCACGGTGCTGCTGGCGGCCGTGGGTATCGCCTTCGGGGTGCTGTCCGGTTCCTATGCCATCGTCTTCGACGGCTTCTATTCGCTGACCGACGCCTTCATGAGCGGCGTGGCGCTGCTGGTGGCCATGCTGATCCACCGGCATGCGCAGGAACCGGAGGGCGATCGGCGGTTGGCCGAGCGCTTCAACATGGGTTTCTGGCACCTCGAACCCATGGTCCTGGCGCTCAACGGCAGCGTGCTGTGCATCGTGGCCTGTTACGCGCTGGTCAACTCGATCATCAGCCTGATGAGTGGCGGCAAGGCACTGGCATTCGGCATGGCGCTGCTCTATGCGCTGGTCGCGGCCTTGAGTTGCTTTGGATTCGCCGCCCTGGTGCACCGGTTGAACCGCGACATCCAGTCGGACTTCCTCAGGCTCGACATCAAGAGCTGGATCATGTCGGGCAGCATCTCGGCTGCCCTGGTGGTGGCCTTCCTGATCGGCGCCCTGGCCCAGGGCACGGCCTATGCCTGGATCACGCCCTACATTGATCCCCTGGTGCTGTCGATCATCTGCGTGCTGATCATCCCCATACCGCTCAGGCTGGTCTGGCAGGCCGTTAGGGAGATCCTCATGGTGACCCCGCCGGAGCTCAAGCGGCAGGTCGATGAAGTCGCCCGGGGCATGGTCACGCGCTTCGGCTTTCTCGACTATCGCGCCTATGTGGCCAAGGTCGGCCGGGCGCGGCAGATCGAGCTGTACTTCATCGTGCCCCTGGGGTGGCCGGCCAAGACCCTGGACGAATGGGACGCCATCCGCGACCAGATCGGCGAGGCCATCGGCGGCGAGGGGCCGGACCGCTGGCTGACCATCGCCTTCACCACCGATCCGGCCTGGTCGCGCTAGCGCTGCACTACTGGCGCGCCGTGCAGAGGCGTTCGACGTCCGCGGCCAGCTGCTGGAGGATGACGCGGTCCTCGGCCTGGCCAAGGGTGGCCTCGGCGCGGGCCAGCGCCAGGCGCGAATGGCGCAGGCACTCGCGCCTGATCCGGGCATCGCCCTGGACCGCCAGGCGCGCCAGGGCTTTCTGCAGCCGCATGCCCACTTCCACCAGCGGCGCCGCATCGCGACCCACCGGCAGGAAGAAGTCGTCGAACAGGTCATCCAGCGACAGCTCCGGCACCTCGATCCGCGGATAGCGGGGCTCGACCGCTTCCCGCGGCTCGGTGAGCGCCGTCAGCAGCCGTTGCGCGCGACCGAGGATGGCGATGGCGGTACCCGAGTCGCTGCGCGAGGGCACCAGCGCCCCGGTGGCGATCTCGCCGAGCACCGTCAGGCCGAAGCGCGGATCCTGGTCGTGTACCCGCCGGGCATCCAGGGTGAAGGCGGCGCGCAGGCGCTGGTCCTTTTCCGGTGGCAGGCCCTCGACCCAGAGCAGCGGCTGCGCCGGATCGAGAAAGGCGCCGGGCAGGGCGGCCAGGCGCAGGCGACCCTGGTCACCGCAGAGGTCGGCCAGCAGTGGCATGTCCACCCGTTGCAGATAGCCGGTGCGATCGGCCATGACCGGGCGGCCGCTGGCGGGCTCATCGACGGGCGCCGCCACCCCGCCCAGGTATGGCTGGGCCAGCCAGCGCTGCAGACTGTGTCTGGCGGCGTCCTCGATGCTGTCGCTGGTGGCATCCAGCTGGCCCAGTCGTGAGAGATGGTCGATCCAGCGCAGCAGGGTAAAGACGATCAGCAGGATCACCACCAGGGTCACGGCGAAGAGCACCACCCGGCCGTTGTCGCCGTAGAGCCCGGTGCTCAGGGCGATGATGCCGACCAGGCTGAACAGGAAGGAGCCGAGAAAGGTGGCCAGGGCGTTCTGGGTGGTGCTGTCTTCCAGGAGCAGCGGATAGGCACGGGGCGTCACGCTGCTGGCGGCGGCGTTGTAGGCCGTCACCATGGTGCTGAGGGAAAAGGTGGTCACCGCCAGCATGCTGCTTGCGATGATGGTGAGGATCTTGTCGACCGCATCGGCGCCGACCTTGGCCGGCAGCGTGGTCGGGATATGGTCGCGCAGGAGCAGGGCGAGGAGGGCGGTCGCCACCCCGGCGACCGAGAACAGGGTGGCGCGAAACCACAGGCGTCGCTGCAGTCCGCGCAGGACCCAGCCCAGGCGGGCCAGCACCGCGCGTCAGCCCATGGCCGGTGGTACGGGGGTGGCGCTCAGCTGGGCGAGACGCTGGTCGGCCTGCTGCTGGAGCTTGTCGCGCATCTGCCGGGCGGCTTCCCGGGCGTCGCCGGATTTCAGGCCATTGCGGTCGGCATCCACGGTGGTGAGCACGGCGCCCAGGGCACCATGGACCAGGCGGCCACCGGCCAGGGTGTCGCTGCGCAGCGGCTCGACGGTGAGCGGCGTGGCCGTGACGGCCAGGTCCAGGGCCTCCAGGCACAGCTGGGCGGTGGCGATGGGGATCTGCACGGCATTGGCCGCGGCCAGATTGAGCGCCTGCTGGCGGCGTTCGCCCTCGGCACTGGCGCCGCTGGCCTGGCGATCGGCTTCCAAGTAGTTGGCGAAGGCCTGCACATCGGCATCGGCGCAGGTGCTCAGGGCTTCCTGCAGGCGCTCGCCGACGGTGATCAGGTCGGCGTGGCGGGTCACCGGTTGGCGCTGCTGGCTGAGCTTGAGGCCCTTGAGGATCAGGGCGACACCCAGGCAGGCTGCCACCGTAGCCGCCGCGCCACTGCCCGGGGTGGGCAGGGTGGAGCCGGTGCCGTCGCGGAACTGGGCGAGGGTCTGCTGCCAGAGAGTAGAGGTTTCGTTCATGCCAACCGCCTGCAAGCAAAGGGTAAGGGATTCGGTCACGACCGAACGCTGTTTGGATCGTGCGAAACGGCTGAGGTTCGCAAGCTAAGTGCAATAAGCGACAGGCTTTATTTCGATTTACGTCGTACCTCGGCCGGCGTTCGGTTAAGGTAATCCTGAAACAATAAGTTACAAGGAGTCACCTGTGGATCCTGCTGCGCTCGCCTGGGTCGCCCACGACACCCGGCTGATCTCGTGCTGCCTGGCCGCCATCCTGGCCATCGTCCTGCTCATCGGCGTCACCCGTCTGCCCCCCTTCCTGTCCATTCTCATCGGCACCTTCATCGCCGGGCTGGGCGCCGGCTTGCCCGCCGAGGCCGTGGCCAAGGCCTTCAGCAAGGGCGCGGGCGGCATCCTCGGCGAGGCCGGCATCATCATCGCGCTGGGCTCCATGCTCGGCGCGCTGATGGCCGAGTCCGGGGCCGCCGACCGCATCGCCAGTACCCTGCTGGGGCTGGGCAAGGGCCGCAGCCTGCCGTGGGTGATGGCGCTGGTGGCCATGGTCATCGGTCTGCCGCTGTTCTTCGAAGTGGGCCTGGTGCTGATGGTGCCCATCATCTTCGTCATGGCGCAGCGCTCCGGACAGCCGCTGCTGCGCATCGCCATTCCGGCGCTGGCGGGCATGACCACCCTGCATGCCCTGCTGCCGCCGCATCCCGGTCCGCTCATTGCGGTCGGGGCGCTGCACGCGGACCTCGGCCTGACCATGCTCCTGGGGCTGGCGATCGCCATCCCCGCGGTGATCCTGGCCGGGCCGCTGTACGGCGGCTGGCTGTCGCGGCGCATGACCATCCAGCCGCCGGCGGAACTGGGCGAGCTGTTCAGCGCCCGCGACCAGCACGCCCGCCAGCCGGGTTTCGGCCTGTCGCTCCTGGTGATCCTGCTGCCGGTGCTGCTGATGCTGGGCAGCACCTTCGCCAAGGTCGCCCTGGATCCCCACAGCGGCCTGGCGGAGGGGCTGAAGTTTCTCGGTGAACCCCTGATCGCCCTGGGTCTCGCCGTGCTGGCGGCCACGGTGCTGCTCGGCTGGGGCAGCGGCATGCCGCGCGAGCGCGTCGGCGGCGTGCTGCGCAAGAGCCTGGCGCCCATCGCCGCGCTCCTGCTCACCATCGGCGCCGGCGGCGGCCTCAAGCAGACACTGCTCGACGCCGGCGTCAGCCATACCGTGGCCAAGGTGGCCGAAGGCGCCCATCTGCCCTACATCCTGCTGGCCTGGCTGATCGCCGTGGCGCTGCGCCAGGCGACCGGTTCGGCGACGGTGGCCACCACCACCACGGCCGGGATCCTCGCGCCAGTAGTGGCCGGGCTGGCCGGTCCCCAGGCTTCGTTGATCGCCCTGGCCATCGGCGCCGGTTCGGTGTTCTTCTGCCACGTCAACGACGCCGGCTTCTGGATGGTGCGCGAATACTTCGGCCTGGAGCTCAAGCAGACGCTGTGGGTCTGGTCGGTGCTGCAGACGCTGGTTTCCGTCACCGGCCTCGCGGGTACGCTATTGTTGTCGCTCTGGCTCTAGCTGAGAGGTGCCCATGGAGACCGCTCCCACCCTGAACCGCCCGCGCCGCCGCGATCTGTTCCTGGGCTTCTTCGGCCTGGGTATCACGGCCTTCGGCGGGGTGTTGCCGCTGGCGCGGCGCTACCTGGTGGAGAAGCGTCGCTGGCTGTCGGCGGAGGAATTCACCGAGTTGCTCGGTCTCTGCCAGTTCCTGCCGGGCGGCAACATCATCAACCTCTCGGTGGCCGTGGGCATGAGATTCGCCGGCTGGAGCGGCGCCCTGGCCGCTGCCGCCGGACTGCTGGTGGGGCCGACCCTGGTGGTGGTCGGCCTGGGCGTGCTCTATGACCGCTACCACGACGATCCGTTGGTGGGGCGCGCCTTCGCCGGACTCGCCGCCGCGGCGGCCGGGCTGCTGGTGGCCATGGCCGTCAAGCTGGTCCAGCCCCTGCGCGGTCGCTGGCTGGCCCTGGGCATCGCCTGCCTGGCCTTTCTCGCCCTGGCGCTGCTCAAACTGCCGCTGCTCTGGAGCATGCTGGTGCTCACCCCCATCAGCGTGCTGCTCAGCTATCGGCAGGGCCTATGAGCACGACCCTGCTGGCCCTGGCGCTGATCTTCACCCAGCTTTCGCTGCTGGCCTTTGGCGGCGGTAACTCGGTGCTGCCGGAGATGCAGCGCCAGGTGGTGACGGTGCACGGCTGGATGAGCGCCGCCGACTTCGCCGCCCTGTTCGCCCTGGCCCAGGCCGCGCCCGGTCCCAACCTCATGATCGTGCCGCTGATCGGCTGGCACGTGGCCGGCTGGCCGGGGCTGCTGGTGACCTCCCTGGCCAAGTTCGTGCCGTCCTCGCTGCTGACCCTGGGCGTGCTGCACCTCTGGCAGCGCTTCGCCGATCGCCCTTGGCGGCGGCATCTGCAGGCCGGGCTGGTGCCGGTCACCGTCGGCCTGGTGGCGGCCAGCGCCTGGCTGGTGGGCAGCAGCGTGGCCACCGCGCCGCTGTGGGTGCTGATCCTGGCCGCAGGCGCCCTGGGCTCGCTGTTCACCCGCTGGCATCCGCTGTGGCTGCTGGCCGGCGGGGCCCTGGTCGGGGTGCTGTTCGGACCCTGAACCGCGAGGGGCCCCAGGCACTGCCGGACGCGGATAGCGTCGAAGTCCTTACCTCAATCGAGAACACCGCTGTGATCACCCGTCCCCAGAATCCCTCGCTGCGCGAGCTGCTGTTCACCGTGCGCGGCTCCATCGTCCAGGCGATCTGGCCCAAGCTGCTCTATGTGGTGCTGCTGAGCCTGGCGGTGACCCTGAGCCATGACGTCTTCCTGCGCTTCGACTTCGGCCTGACCACCACGCCGCTGACCCTCTGGGGTCTGACCCTGGCGATCTTTCTCGGCTTTCGCAACACCACCGCCTACCAACGCTTCTGGGAGGCGCGCGGTCTGTGGGGTGAATTGCTGATCGCCGGGCGCAACCTGGCGCGCCAGGTCGAGACCCTGCTGCCGGGGCTGAGCTCGACCGAGCGCCGCCAACTGCTGACTCCGCTGCTGGCCTTCGGTTATTCCCTGCGTGACCACCTGCGCCGTGAAGCGCCGTCGGCCGATCTGCAGCGCGTGTTGGTGGGAGAAGATGCTTTGCTCGCGGCACCGCACCGACCCAGCGCGCTGATCCGCCGGCTGGGCACCCGGCTGGTCGCCAGGGCCCGCGAAGAAGGCCTCGGCGATCCGCTGATCGCCAACCTCGACCACCAGCTGGACCGGCTGACCGCGGTGCTCAGCGGCTGCGAACGCATCCGTCAGACGCCCATTCCCTATCCCTACATCCTGATGCTGCACCGGGTGGTGCACGTCTATTGTTTCCTGTTGCCGTTCTGCCTGGTGGACAGCCTGGGCTGGTTCACGCCCCTGGCGGTGCTGGTGCTGGCCTACACCTTCTTCGGCCTGGACGCCCTGGGCGACCAGATCGCCGATCCCTTCGGCACCCAGCCCAACCACCTCCCGCTGGACGCCCTCAGCCGCGGCCTGGAGATCGCCGTGCTGGACCTGCTGGGCGAGCCTACGCCCGAGCCGATCCGGGCGGAGGCGGGGTTGTTGCGGTAAGGGCAGGGCGGATAGCCCGCTATCCCCGTGGGAGAGGGTTGGGGTGAGGGCACGCCTCACCGCGGACACTGGGCACGACAGTGCGCCCACGGTGATAGCCCGATGACCGATCGGCAGCTACCGGTTCCGCAAGCGCCGAACGCCTGCACGAATAGCCCCCTATCCCCGTGGGAGAGGGCTGGAGTGAGGGCACGCCTTATCGCTGACACTGGGCACTACAGTGCGCCCACGGTGATAGCCCGATGACCGATCGGCAGCTACCGGTTCCGCAAGCGCCGAACGCCTGCACGAATAGCCCCCTCTCCCTGTGGGAGAGGGTTGGGGTGAGGGCACGCCTCACCGCGGACGCCCAGTGGAAAAGGCTGCGCCGTTTTCCACGCTACGGCTATCGATATTCCTGGCGTCGACTCAGTCCATTGTGTCCTTTGGTACCCGCCGCGGTCGCCTGAGCAACTCCCCCTGGCAATTCGGGCAGCGCTGCTGTAACGGTCCTGCGGCGCACGCTGCGCAAAAGGTGCACTCATAGGAGCAGATCAGCGCCTCCTCGCTCTCCATCGGCAGCGCCTTGGCGCAGTGTTCACACGAGCTACGCATGTCCAGCATGACTGTCTCTCCCTGATCAGGCGCCAAAGCGCGCCGCGTAGTCCTGGGGGCTGACCGCCAGGTGCTTGTGAAAGGTGCGCCGGAGATTTTCCGGATGGCCGAAGCCGCACAGGCGCGACACGGTGGCGATGGAGGCCTGGCCGTCCTGCAGAAGCACCCGCGCCGTCTCCAGGCGGACTTGCTCGACATAGCGCCCCGGTCCCATGCCCACCTCGCGGCTGAACAGGCGCGACAGGGTGCGCGGCGCCATATGGGCGCGTTCGGCCAGGCGCTCCAGGCCCAGGTCTTCCCCCAGGTGACCGGGAATCCAGTCGAGCAGGGCGGCCAGTCGCGGCGTCCGCCCCGGATCGGGCGCCAGGCAGGCGCTGAATTGCGCCTGGCCACCGGGGCGGCGCAGGAACATCACCAGTCGGCGCGCCACCGCCAGGGCCAGAGGGCGCCCGAGATCGGCTTCCACCAGCGCCAGCGCCAGGTCGATGCCGGCGGTGACGCCGGCCGAGGTGAAAACATGGGGATCGCCATCGCGTCCCTGGGGATCGTAGGTATGCAGGCGATCGCCCTGCACCGCGATGGCTGGAAAGGTCGCAAGTTCGTCGACATAGGCCCAGTGGGTGGTGGCGCGCCGGCCGTCCAGCAGCCCGGCACTGGCCAGCAGCAGGGCGCCGGAACACACCGAGCCGAGTCGTCGTATCCGGGGTTCCAGGTCGCGCAGCCAGGCCAGCAGGCCGGCGTCCTGGCGCAACGTCTCGATGCCCAGGCCGCCGGGGACGAGCAGGGTGTCCACATCGCCCACGTCGAGGTCGTACCAGCTCTGTTCGGCCTGGATGCCGATCCCGGCGGAGGTACGCACCAGCCCTTCGGCGGCGCCCAGCAGGCGCAACTGATAGTGGGCGGGCAGCCCCTGGCGCTCCCGTTCCAGATTAGCCGAGGCGAACACCTGCAGCGGACCGGTGACGTCCAGACTCATGACATCGGGATAGAGCAGGGCGGCGATCAGCGGCATGGGTGGCTCTCCGTAGCGATCTGCCGAGGATGCCCTGGCCGCCAGGCTGGCGACAAGGTCAAACACCCCACGAATCTGGCCATCCTGCGACAGGTTGGATTTGGCGGCACCCGCGCCCGGCCTTATCATCGCCGCCCATGAACTACACCGATCCCAAGCAACTGGCGCCGCTGCTGGAAGCCATCCTGCTCGCCGCCGGCCGACCCCTGACCCTGGAGCGCCTGGCCGAACTCTTCGAAGAGTACGAACGCCCCGAGCCCGCCCACCTGCGTGCTGGTCTCGCGGTGCTCGGCGGCTCCTGCCGCAAGCGCGGCTTCGAACTCAAGGAAGTGGCCTCCGGCTATCGTCTGCAGGTGCGCGAAAAGTACGCGCCCTGGGTCGGACGGCTCTGGGAAGAGCGCCCGCCGCGCTATTCCCGCGCCATGCTGGAGACCCTGGCGCTGATCGCCTATCGCCAGCCCATCACCCGCGGCGAGATCGAGGAGGTGCGCGGGGTGGCGGTCAACAGCCAGATCGTCAAGACGCTGCTGGAGCGCGACTGGATCCGCGTGGTCGGCTATCGCGACGTGCCCGGGCGCCCGGCCATGTTCGCCACCACCAAGACCTTTCTCGACTATTTCGACCTGCGCAGCCTGGACCAACTGCCGCCCCTGGCCGAAGTCCGCCAACTGGAGCCCGAGCCGGCCTCGGTGCTGGAAGACCCCGAACTGAGCCTGGCGGCCCTGGGCGTCGGTGATGCGCAAGAAGTGGAGGAGGGCTCCCTGGTGCTTCCCGAACGAACCAGCTTCCGCACCCTGCTCACCGAGCTGGACGCCATGGAAACCGGCCTCAAGACCGATTTCGATGATCTGCAGCAGGCGGCGGATGAGGAGGAAGAGGTTTGATGCAGGAGGTGTTGGACTTCACTGTGCTCAACCCAAGCTCCATCTCCGTCGCGACCATTGTGGTCCGCTGATGCCGCTAGACGAACGCCTGCTCGGGTAGCCCCCTCTCCCTTAGGGAGAGGGCTGGGGTGAGGGGACCCTTCGTGGCGGATTTCCAAGTGGAAAAGGCTGCGCCGTTTTCCACGCTACGTTGCTTTCCTGGCCGCGGAAGACCAACCGCTCGCTCGAACAACCCCCTCTCCCTCGGGGAGAGGGTTGGGGTGAGGGCACGCTTCACGATGAAGGCCCAGGCGGAAAAGGCTGCGCCGTTTTCCACGCTACGGTGCTTTCCTGGCCGCGGAAGACCAACCGCTCGCTCGAACAACCCCTCTCCCCTAGGGAGAGGGTTGGGGTGAGGGTAGGGCTCACCATGGGTGCTTGACCGGAACAGGCTCCGATGCGTATCGCGGCCATGCCGGTGCGCCGTAGCGACCGCTCCTACAGAAGATCCAGCTGCTGTAGGAGCGGCCCATGGCCGCGATAAAGACAGTGGCTCTTATCCTCGGAACTCCCCCGTAGGAGCGGCCGCATCCGTGGACCGACCTTGCCACAACCGAAAACGAAAAAAGCGCCCGAAGGCGCTTTTTCAGCTGAGTCCTACAGACCTCAGGCCGGCGCGTTGACCAGCGCCTTGCAGGTATCGAGCATACGGTTGGAGAAGCCCCACTCGTTGTCGTACCAGGCCATGATCTTCACCAGCTTGCCGCTCACCTTGGTATGGTTGGCGTCGAAGATCGACGACAGGCGGTTGTGGTTGAAGTCGATGGAGACCAGCGGCTTGTCGTTGTAGCCCAGTACCGGCGAGGCTTCGGCCGCGGCCTTCATGAAGGCGTTGATGGTCTTGGCGTCGGTTTCCTTGGCGGTCAGGATGGTCAGATCGACCAGTGACACGTTGATGGTCGGCACCCGCACGGCCATGCCGCTAAACTTGCCTTGCAGCTCCGGCAGTACCAGGCCCACGGCCTCGGCGGCACCGGTCTTGGTCGGGATCATCGACTGGGTGGCCGAACGCGCCCGGAAGGGATCAGAGTGATAGACGTCCGACAGGTTCTGGTCGTTGGTGTAGGCATGGATGGTGGTCATCAGACCGTTCTCGATGCCCAGTTCGCGCTGCAGCACCTGGGCGACGGGCGCCAGGCAGTTGGTGGTGCAGGAGGCGTTGGAGATGATCTGGTGCGACTGGCGCAGGATGTTGTCGTTGACGCCATAGACGATGGTGGCGTCCACGTCCTTGCCCGGGGCCGAGATGATCACCTTGGAGGCGCCGGCTTCCAGGTGGGCAGCGGCCTTGTCGCGGTTGGTGAAGAGACCGGTGCACTCGAACACCACGTCGACCTTCATCTCTTTCCACGGCAGCTCGGCCGGATTGCGGATGGCCGTCACGGCGATGCGATCGCCATTGACCACCAGCTTGTCGCCCTCGACGGACACCTCGGCAGGGAAGCGGTCATGAACGCTGTCATACTGTAGGAGATGCGCATTGATGGCGGCGTCGCCCAGGTCGTTGATCGCGACGACCTCCAGGTCCTGGCGATAGCCTTCGGTATACAGCGCCCGCAGCACGTTGCGGCCGATGCGTCCAAAACCATTGATGGCAATACGAATACTCATTGAGAGAAACCTCGCGATAGCTGGGTTTTGTTGTAAAAAACATTACACATGACGCGTGCTAAGCGGAATAATAGCGCCAATTTGGCTGTGAATGTTTTAAATAACAACAAATTTAGCCCGGTGGAGAATCGAAACCATGCATCCTCGCGTCCTCGAAGTCACACAGCGGTTGGTGGAACGCAGTCGTCCGACCCGTGAGCGTTACCTCGCCATGATCCGGGCCGCCGCCAGCGACGGTCCGCAGCGCGGCAAACTGCAATGCGCCAATTTCGCCCATGGCGTCGCCGGGTGTGGATCCTCGACGGATAAGCAGCGCCTCCGTTTGATGGACCAGGCCAACGTCGCCATCGTTTCCAGCTACAACGACATGTTGTCGGCTCATCAGCCCTATGAGCACTATCCGGAGATCATCAAGCAGGCCCTGCGCGAGATCGGCTCCGTTGGTCAGTTCGCCGGTGGCGTACCCGCCATGTGCGATGGCGTGACCCAGGGCGAGGCCGGCATGGAGCTGAGTCTGGCGAGTCGCGAAGTCATCGCCATGTCCACCGCCGTGGCCCTATCGCACAACATGTTCGACGCCGCGCTGCTGCTCGGCATCTGCGACAAGATCATTCCCGGGCTGATGATCGGCGCGCTGCGCTTCGGCCATCTGCCGATGATCTTCGTCCCGGGCGGCCCCATGCCGTCGGGCATCTCCAACAAGGAGAAGGCGCGCGTGCGCCAGGCCTTCGCCGAGGGCAAGGCGACCCGCGAAGAGCTGCTGGAATCGGAGATGAAGTCCTACCACAGCCCCGGCACCTGCACCTTCTATGGCACCGCCAACACCAACCAGGTGGTGATGGAGGTCATGGGCCTGCACCTGCCGGGTTCCTCCTTCGTCAATCCCTACACCCCGCTGCGTGACGAACTCACCCGCGAGGCGGCGCGCCAGGTGACCCGCATCACCCACCAGAGCGGCAACTTCATGCCGCTGGGCGAGATCGTCGACGAGAAGTCCATCGTCAACTCGGTGGTGGCCCTGAGCGCCACCGGCGGCTCGACCAACCACACCCTGCACATCCCGGCCATCGCCCAGGCCGCCGGCATCCAGCTGACCTGGGACGACATGGCCGAGATCTCGGCGGTGACCCCGACCCTGGCCCAGGTCTACCCCAACGGCAAGGCCGACGTGAATCACTTCCACGCCGCCGGTGGCGTCAACTTCATGGTGCACACCCTGCTCGAGGCCGGGCTGCTGCACGAAGACGTCAACACCATCATGGGTCGCGGCCTGTCGCGCTACCTGCAGGAGCCCTTCCTGGTGGACGGCAAGCTGGAATGGCGCACCGGCCGGGCCGAGAGCCTGGACGAAGACATCCTGCGTCCGGCCAGTCGCCCGTTCAACGAGGAGGGCGGTCTGCGCGTCATGCAGGGCAACCTCGGTCGCGGCGTGATGAAGGTGTCGGCCGTGGCGCCCAAGCACCAGCTGGTGGAAGCCCCGGCGCGGGTCTTCCATGACCAGAGCGAACTGGCCGCCGCCTTCAAGGCCGGCGAGCTGGAGCGCGATTTCGTCGCGGTGGTACGCTTCCAGGGACCCAAGGCCCTGGGCATGCCCGAGTTGCACAAGCTCACCCCCTACCTGGGCGTGCTGCAGGATCGCGGTTTCAAGGTGGCGCTGGTCACCGACGGCCGCATGTCCGGCGCCTCGGGCAAGGTTCCGGCGGCGATTCACGTCTGCCCGGAAGCCATCGATGGCGGTCCGCTGGCCAAGGTCTGTGATGGCGATCTCATCCGCGTCGATGGGCGTACCGGAGAGCTGAAGATTCTGGTCCCGGCGGACGAATGGATGGCCCGCCAGGCGGTCGAAGCGCCCCAGGGCACCGGGGTAGGCTGTGGTCGTGAGTTGTTCGCCTTCATGCGCGGCGCCATGAGCACGGCCGAATCGGGTGCCAGTGCATTTACTTCCAGCCTGGAGGCGCTGAAATGAGTTTGGCTTTGGTTGGCGACATCGGGGGCACCAATGCCCGCTTCGCCCTGTGGCGCGACGGTCGCCTGGAGGCCATCGAGGTCTTCGCCTGTGCGGATTACGCCTGCCCGGAAGACGCCGTGCGCAAGTACCTGGCGCAGACCGGCGTGGCGCTGGACGACATCACCGCCGTGTGCCTCGCCTGTGCGGGCCCGGTGGGCGAGGGTGACTTCCGCTTCACCAACAATCACTGGGTGATCAAGCGCGAGCAGTTCTGCCGCGAGCTGGGCCTGACCCATCTGCTGCTGATCAACGACTTCACCTCCATGGCCTGGGCGATCGCCCGCCTGGATCCGGCGGACTCCGTCCAGGTGCGCGACGGCATTGCCCTGCCGACCCGCCCGCGCCTGGTGATCGGGCCGGGCACCGGCCTGGGTCTCGCCAGCCTGGTGCCGAGCGGCAAGGATCGCTGGATCGTGCTGCCCAGCGAGGGCGGTCATGTCGACCTGCCGATCAACACCCAGCGCGAATTCGATATCTGGAAGATCCTCAAGCGCCAGTTCGGCAACCACGTCTCCGCCGAGCGCGTGGTGTCCGGCAGCGGCCTGGTCAACCTCTATCACGCGAGTTGCGAACTGGACGGCCGGACCGCCGCCCTGCACAGCGCGGCGGACATCTGCGAGCTGGCGCTCAAGGGTGATCCCTATGCCGACGCCGTGCTGGAACAGTTCTTCATCTGGCTGGCGCGGGTCGCCGGCAACGCGGCCCTGACCCTGGGCGCCCTGGGTGGCGTCTACATCGCCGGTGGCATCCTGCCGCGCTTCGTCGAGCGCTTCCAGAGCGGGGCCTTCGCCCATGCCTTCGCCGACAAGGGCAAGACCAGCAGCGCCTACCTCAAGGACATTCCGGCCTGGCTGGTGACCGCCGAGTACCCGGGCCTGTTCGGTGCCGGCGTCGCCCTGGATCAGACCATCGCCGAGGCACGGCAGGCCTGATCCATCCCCGGGGTCGGGCGACTACTCAAGGTCGCCCGACCCCGGTATGCTGCCGGCACTACCGGTAGCTGGCCTCCGGCCAAGACAACAAGAGCGATCATCGCCATGTCCACCCTGGGCAAATCCCTCCTGGTCGTCGACGACGACGGGGAAATCCGTGAACTTCTCGACGCCTATCTCACCCGTGCCGGCTATCTGGTGCGCGCCGTTGGCGACGGCCGCGAACTGCGCCGGGCGCTGGGCGACTTCGTCCCCGATCTGCTGATCCTCGACGTCATGCTTCCCGGCGAAGACGGCTTCGCCCTCTGCCGCTGGATGCGCGAGCAGTCCAGTTGCCGCCAGGTCCCCATCATCATGCTTACCGCCAGTTCCGACGAAGCCGATCGGGTGATCGGCCTGGAGCTGGGCGCCGACGACTACCTGGGCAAGCCCTTCAGTCCGCGTGAATTGCTGGCACGCATCAAGGCGCTGCTGCGCCGGGCCGGCTTCGGCGAGACGCGCCCGGCGGCCACCGGTCTGCTCACCTTCGACGACTGGCGCCTGGATCCGGTCAGCCACCGGCTGTTCCATCGCGACGGTGAGGAGGTGATCCTCTCCGGCGCCGATTTCACCCTGCTCAAGCTATTTCTCGACCATCCCCAGCAGATCCTCGATCGCGACACCATCGCCAATGCCACCCGCGGGCGCGAGGTGCTGCCGCTGGAGCGCATCGTCGACATGGCGGTGAGTCGCCTGCGCCAGCGCCTGAGAGACACCGGCAAGTCGCCGCGGCTGATCCGCACCGTACGGGGTTCCGGCTATCTGCTCGCCGCCGAGGTCAGCGGACTGGTCGCCGATGCGGTGTAGCGGTCTGCTCGCGCGGCTGGTGCCGCGTTCCCTGTTGGCGCGGATGCTGCTCCTGACCCTGCTGGCGGTGCTCCTGGCCCAGGGTGCCTCGGCACTGTTCTGGTCCGCCTCCCTGCGCAGCGACCGCAACCAGGGCCTGCAGACGGCGGCCCGCAGCCTGGGCTATTCCATCGCCGCCAGCGTGCGCTACTTCAGCCTGCTGCCGCCGGCCTATCGGCCGCTGGTGCTGGAGCAGTTGCGAAACATGGGCGGCACGCGCTTCTTCGTCTCGCTCAACGAAAAGCCGCTGACCATGCAGGCGCTGCCGGATACGCCCGGCCGCCGGGCGGTGCTCCAGGGGGTCGAGGCGGTACTGCGCGAACGCCTGGGCGCGGCCATGCCGATGTACGTCGAATTCATCGGCCCGCAGCAGCTGCGGCTATTCAACGGCGCCGTGGCGCTCGACGAACTGCCGCGCTCCTGGGCGCACTACGCCCTGAGTCTGGAGCCGCTGGAGCCGCCGGTGCTGGTGACCCAGATCCGCATCGGCGAAGGGGAGTGGGTGTATCTCGCCACCCTGATGCCGGCGCCCTACTACAGCCTGGACGAGTCCTGGCTGCCGCTGCAGCAGCTGCTGTTCATGGTCTTCAGCAGCGCCTTCCTGCTGCTGTTCATCGGCCTGCTGATCCGCTGGCAGAGTCGCCCGCTCAAGCGGCTGTCGCGTGCCGCGCGAGAGCTGTCGCTGGAGGTGCATACGCCGCCGGTGCGCGAGGAGGGCGCCCAGGAGATCCGCGAGGTCACCCGCGCCTTCAACGCCATGTGGGAACGCATCGCCCGTTACCTGGACGAGCGCGCCCAGCTGTTCAGCGCCATCTCCCACGACCTGCGCACGCCCATTACCCGGCTGCGCCTGCGCGCCGAGCTGGTGGACGACGAGGTGATGCAGGCCAAGCTGGTGCGCGATCTCGACGAGCTGGACCTGCTGGTCAAGGGCGCCCTGCAGTGTGTCAAGGACACCGACATCCACGAGAATCTGGAGCCGGTCGACCTGCAGGCGCTGCTGCTGCAGCTGGTGGAGCCCTTCACTCAGGAGCAGCCACCGCGGGTGCGCCTCACCGGGGAAGCCCGGGGCACCCTGCTGGGCAAGCCGCTGGCGCTCAAGCGCTGCATCGGCAACCTGCTGGACAATGCCCTCAAGTATGGCTATCGCGCCCACCTGCAGGTGGAAGACGACGGCCAGGCCTTCGTCCTGCATGTCGACGACGAAGGCCCGGGGGTGCCGGAGCAGGAGCTGGAGCAGGTGTTCCAGCCCCATGTCCGCCTGGCCACCGACCGCCAGGGTTACGGCCTGGGCCTGGGCATCGCCCGCAACCTGGCCCATGCCCATGGCGGCGAGGTGGAGTTGCGCAACCGCCGCGAGGGCGGTCTGCGGGTGACCCTGACCCTGCCGCGCAGCTAGGTAGCCGTCTTTCGCTATGTCACCAGCCCGTGACAAATCTCCTTCCCTTCGTTACCCACGGCCGCAGTCGTCTGACTAGACTCGGCCCAGCTCCAATAAAAAAACAACAAGGAACGACCCCCTCATGAATGCGTTGAATCGTCTCGCTCTCGCCGTTTCCCTTTCCTGCGCCGCGCTCGCCGCCCCCCTGACCGCCCATGCCGGTGAGGTCGAGGTGCTGCACTGGTGGACCTCCGGTGGCGAGGCTCGCGCCGTCGATGTCCTCAAGCAACTGATGCAGAAGCAGGGCGATACCTGGAAGGACTTCGCCGTGGCCGGTGGCGCCGGCGAGGCCGCCATGACCGTGCTCAAGACCCGCGCCGTCTCCGGCAATCCACCGTCCGCCGCCCAGCTCAAGGGCCCGGACATCCAGGAATGGGCCGGCATGGGCTTCCTGGCCAACATCAGCGACATCGCCAAGCAGGGCAACTGGGACACCATCCTGCCCAAGCGCGTGGCCCAGACCATGCAGCACGATGGCGAATACGTCGCGGTACCGGCCGGCATCCACCGCATCAACTGGCTGTGGATCAACCCCGCCGTCTTCAAGAAGGCCGGCGCCAAGGTCCCCACCACCCTGGACGAATTCTTCGAGGCCGCCGACAAGCTCAAGGCCGCCGGCGTCGTGCCCCTGGCCCATGGCGGCCAGAACTGGCAGGACGGCACCATCTTCGAATCCCTGGTCATGGCCATCATGGGTCCGGAAGGCTACGACAAGGTCTTCGTCCAGACCGACGCCGACACCATCCGCAGCGACAAGATGGTCGAGGTATTCAAGACCTTCAAGCGCATCAAGGGCTATGTCGATCCCAACGCCGCCGGTCGCGACTGGAACCTGGCCACCGCCATGGTCATCGAGGGCAAGGCCGGCATGCAGATCATGGGTGACTGGGCCAAGGCCGAATTCACCGCTGCCGGCAAGAAGCCGGGCGTCGACTACGAGTGCGTGGTGATGCCGGGCACCCAGGGCGACTTCATCTACAACATCGACTCCCTGGCCATGTTCAAGATCAAGAACAAGGACAACCAGAAGGCCCAGGACGACCTGGTGCGCACGGTCATCGACAAGCCCTTCCAGGAGGTCTTCAACCTCAACAAGGGCTCCATCCCGGTACGCAACGACATCGACCTGGCCAAGTTCGACAGTTGCGCCCAGCAGTCCGCCAAGGACTTCCAGGCGGCCAACGCCGACAGCAAGGCCGAGCCGAGCATGGCGCACAGCATGGCCAACACCAGCTATGTGCAGGGCGCGATCTTCGACGTGGTGACCAACTTCTTCAACGACGCCAACGCCGATCCGAAGAAGGCCACCGAGCAACTGGTCGCCGCCATCCAGGCCGCCAAGTAAGGCCAATCGCGGCCATGGCGGTCCGCCGCTGAGACCGCTCCTGCAGGCGCCCGAACTGCCTGTAGGAGCGGCCCATGGCCGCGATAAGCCCAGGTGCTGTGCCGCGATGCATTCTGAGACCGGCCAGCTCCATAAAAATAATACCACCCCTTGGGAGCGCTCCATGGCTCTTACCGAAACCCTTCCCGTCGCGACCGTCAGTCGACGTCCGGACCGGCTGCAGCGCCTGCTGCCCAAGCTGGTGCTGGCGCCCACGGCCATCGCCATGGTCGTCTGCCTCTATGGCTACATGCTGTGGACGGCGGTGATCTCCTTTACCAACTCGCGCTTCCTGCCCAGCTACACTTTCGCCGGCTTCGCCCAGTACGCCCGGCTCATGGAAAACGATCGCTGGCTGGTGGCCTGCAAGAACCTGGCGATCTTCGGCGGCCTGTTCATCCTGCTGAGCCTGGCCATCGGCGTCTTCTTCGCCATCCTGCTGGACCAGCGCATCCGCCGCGAAGGCTTCATCCGCACCATCTACCTTTATCCCATGGCGCTGTCGATGATCGTCACCGGCACCGCCTGGAAGTGGCTGCTCAACCCCGGCATGGGGCTGGACAAGTTGCTGCGCGACTGGGGCTGGGAGGGCTTTCGCTTCGACTGGCTGGTGGATCCCGACCGGGTCATCTACTGCCTGCTGATCGCCGCCCTCTGGCAGGCCTCGGGCTTCGTCATGGCCATGTTCCTCGCCGGCCTGCGCGGCGTGGATTCCTCCATCCTCAGAGCCGCTCAGGTCGACGGGGCAGGGCTGCCGACCATCTACCTGCGCATCGTCCTGCCCAGCCTGCGGCCGGTGTTCTTCAGTGCGGTGATGATCCTCGCCCACATCGCCATCAAGAGCTTCGACCTGGTGATGGCCATGACCGCGGGCGGCCCCGGTTACGCCTCGGACCTGCCGGCGGTGTTCATGTACCAGCACACCTTCACCCGCGGCCAGATGGGCCTGGGTTCGGCCAGTGCGGTGCTGATGCTCGGCGCGGTGCTGGCGGTGCTGGTGCCCTACCTCTACTCGGAATTGCGGAGCAAGCGAAATGGCTAAGGCTCTGAACGTCAATCGCGTGGCCATCCACGCCACCCTGATCATCGCCTGCGCGGTCTATCTGGTGCCGTTGCTGGTGATGCTGCTGACCAGCTTCAAGACCCCGGACGACGTCCGCACCGGCAACCTGCTGAGCCTGCCCCTGGATTGGACGATCATCGGCTGGCTCAAGGCCTGGGACGTGGTGCACAGCTACTTCTGGAACTCCTTCATGATCACCGTCCCGGCGGTGCTCATCTCCACCTTCATCGGCGCGCTCAACGGCTACGCCCTGTCGAAGTGGCAGTTCCGCGGGTCGAATCTGCTGTTCAGCCTGCTGCTGTTCGGCTGCTTCATTCCCTTTCAGGTGATCCTGCTGCCGATGTCCTTCACCCTCGGCCAGCTGGGCCTGGCCAACACCACCGCCGGCCTGGTGCTGGTGCACGTGATCTACGGCCTGGCCTTCACCACGCTGTTCTTCCGCAACTACTACGTGGGCATCCCCGATGCCCTGATCAAGGCAGCGCGGCTGGACGGGGCGGGCTTCTTCACCATCTTCTTCAAGATCCTGCTGCCGCTGTCCACGCCCATCGTGATGGTCAGCCTGATCTGGCAATTCACCCAGGTGTGGAACGACTTCCTGTTCGGCGTGGTGTTCGCCAGCGGCTCGTCGCAGCCCATCACCGTTGCCCTGAACAACCTGGTCAACACCAGCACCGGCGCCAAGGAATACAACGTCGACATGGCGGCCGCCATGATCGCCGCGCTGCCGACGCTGCTGGTCTACATCTTCGCGGGTAAGTATTTCGTCCGGGGCCTGACCTCGGGCGTGGTCAAAGGATAAGGAAGGCCACCATGGCAGCTCTCGAACTCAAAAGCGTACGCAAGACCTACGGCAACGCCGCCCAGGAAGCCCTCAAGGGCATCGACATCCGCATCGACGCCGGCCAGTTCCTCATCCTGGTAGGGCCCTCCGGCTGCGGCAAATCCACCCTGATGAACGCCATCGCCGGCCTCGAAGACATCAGCAGCGGCGCCATCTGCCTGGACGGCGAGGACGTCACCCAGGTCGAGCCCAAGGACCGGGATATCGCCATGGTGTTCCAGTCCTACGCCCTGTACCCGACCATGACCGTGCGCGAGAACATCGCCTTCGGCCTGAAGATCCGCAAGACGCCCAAGGAGCAGATCGACGCCGAGGTGGCGCGGGTCAGCAAGCTGCTGCAGATCGAGCACCTGCTGGAGCGCAAGCCGGCGCAACTCTCCGGTGGCCAGCAGCAGCGGGTGGCCATGGGCCGCGCCCTGGCCCGGCGGCCCAAGCTCTATCTGTTCGACGAGCCGCTCTCCAACCTCGACGCCAAGCTGCGGGTGGAGATGCGCACCGAGATCAAGCTGATGCACCAGCGCCTGCAGACCACCACCGTCTACGTCACCCATGACCAGATCGAAGCCATGACCCTGGGCGACCGCGTCGCGGTGATGAAGGACGGCGAGGTGCAGCAATTCGGCACCCCCGAGGAGATCTACAACGATCCGGCCAATCTCTTCGTCGCCAGCTTCATCGGTTCGCCACCGATGAACTTCGTGCCGGTGCGCCTGGAAGCGCGCGAGGGCAGGGTGGTCGCCCGCGTCACCGGTGATATCGGCGACAGCCAGGTGGACCTGCCCGATCTGGACCCGGCGCTCGCGGGGCGAGAGGCTATCCTTGGGGTGCGCCCGGAGCAGATCCAGTCGGCGCATCCGGCGGACAACGCCGTGCCAGGCATCCTGACGCGGATCCAGGTGGTCGAGCCGACCGGTCCCGATACCCTGCTGTATGCCGAGTGGAACGGCACCAAGGTCTGCTGCCGGGTGGCCCCGGGTGAAGCGCCGCGGGCCGGCGACCAGGTGCTGTGGCGGATCGATTCGCGACGGGCGGTGCTGTTCGATCCTGCGAGCGGTCGCCGACTTTCTTGAACGGAGCTCATGGCTGAAACGTTACAGCAATGGTAAGGTCCGCCCGCCGCCGCGCCTGACGTCGGGTCGCGGCCCTACCAGAGGCCAGGAGTGCAGCTCCGGCCGCCGTGACAGACAGGAGAACAACAATGGCACTACCCCGCGTTGTGGTCTTTGGCGAAGCCCTCACCGACATCGTCCAGGGTAATCCTGGCGAATGGCGGGGTTACCCGGGCGGTGCCCCCTGGAACGTGGCGCGTGGCCTAGCCCGGCTGGGCGTGGAAAGCGCCTTTGGCGGCGCCATCAGCCAGGACGGTCTGGGTGACGAGATCGCCTGGCAGTCGGAAACCGCCGGCCTCGATACCCGCTTCCTGCAGCGCGTCGCCGCCGATCCGCTGGTGGCCATCGTGCCGTCGAGTCGTCCGCCGCGCTATTTCTTCGCTGGCGAAGCCGATCTCCAGTTCGATCCGGCGCTGCTGCCCGAAGGCTGGCTGGAGGCCGCCGAGGTCTGCCATTTCAGCTGCATCAGCCTGGCCCGCTATCCGCTGGCCGACACCCTGCTGGACCTGGCCCGTCAGGCCAAGGCCGCCGGCAAGCGCCTGAGCTACGATCCCAACTGGCGCAACCTGATGGACGATCGCTATCGCCAGCAGACCTTTCCCGAGCTGGTGCGCCTGGCCGACGACATCAAGCTGTCCGACGAAGACATCCGCCAGATCTATCCGGGCCTGGACGAGCGTGCCGCGCTGGACGAATTGCGCGCTCTCAATCCCCACGCCCGCATCCTCTTCACCCGCGGCGAACACGGCCTGGTGCTCTATACGCCGGAAGGCGAGTGGCAGCAGGCCGCCATCGCCGTGGACGTGGCCGACACCGTGGGTGCCGGCGACGCCTGCATGGCCGGCTGGCTGGCCTCCGGCCTGCTGGGCCTGACCGATCTGCAGCAGCGCCTGAGATTCGCCGCGGCCAGTGCCTCGGTGTCCTGCCGCCATGCCGGCGCCTATGCGCCGACCCGCGCCGACGTCGAAGCCCTGCTGCAGGTGAGCCCCCTCTAGACCGCGTTCCCACAACAACAATAGCCGCCAAGGAAACCCGATGGACTTCCCCGATTTTCGTCGTCGCGACACCCTGCTGGAGCACGTCCGCCACACCCTGGCGTTCTACCATCCCCGCTGTGTCGATCCGCAAGGCGGCTTCTATCACTTCTTCAAGGACGACGGCACGGTCTACGACAGCCAGACCCGCCATCTGGTCTCCAGCACCCGCTTCGTTTTCGATTTCGCCATGGCCTACCGGCACTATGGCGATCCGGCCTTTCTGGACGCGACCCGCCATGGCCTGAGATACCTGCGCGAGCGGCATCGCCAGGCCAATGGCGGCTATGCCTGGCTGCTCGACGGCGACACCGTGGTGGATGGCACCAATCACTGCTATGGCCTGGCCTTCGTGGTGCTGGCCTATGCCCACGGTCTGCAGGCCGGCATCGAGGAAGCCCGCGGCTGGCTGAGCGAAGCCTGGGAATCGCTGGAGACCCATTTCTGGCGCGAAGCCGATGGCCTCTATGTCGACGAGATCAGCGCCGACTGGCAGACCGTGGCGCCGTATCGCGGCCAGAACGCCAACATGCACGCCTGCGAAGCCCTGCTGGCCGCCTTCGAAGCCAGTGGCGAGGTGCGCTACCTGGACCGCGCCGAGACCCTTGCGCGCAACATGACCCAGCGCCAGGCCGCACTGACCCTGGGGCAGGGCGGGGTGGCCGACGAGGTCCCCGGCGGCCTGGTCTGGGAGCACTACCACAGCGACTGGTCCATCGACTGGGACTACAACCGCGACGATCCGGCCAATCTGTTCCGGCCCTGGGGTTTCCAGCCGGGGCACCAGATCGAATGGGCCAAGCTGCTGCTCATCCTCGAGCGTCATCGCTCGCAGCCCTGGCTGCTGCCGCGCGCCCAGGCGCTGTTCGACATCTCCTGGCGCCTGAGTTGGGATGACGAGCACGGCGGTCTCTACTACGGCTTCGCCCCGGACGGCTCGCCCTGCGATCCGGACAAGTACTTCTGGGTGCAGGCCGAGGCCCTGGCTGCTGCGGCGCTGCTCGCGGAGCGCAGTGGCGAGGCCCGCTACTGGGAACACTATGAGGCGCTCTGGCGCTGCAGCTGGACGCATTTCATCGATCACGAGCACGGCGCGTGGTGGCGCCTGCTCGACCGTCGGAACCACAAGTACTCCGACGACAAGAGTCCGGCCGGCAAGGTCGACTACCACACCATGGGTGCCTGTTACGAAGTCCTCAACGTCCTGCCGTAAGTATTAGAGACGCGGGTTTCGGGCACCCGGGGTGTCATCACTTCAATAAAAAGGGATCTCAGTAATGAACAAGCAAAACCACAAGAATCGTCCGGGGCGCGCACTGCCCCTGGTGTCGCTGCTGGCCCTGGCGGTCGCCGCGGGTGCCCAGGCGGCGCCCCAGGCCAACCCGGGTGGCAACTTCAGTGGCGTCAACAACACCGAGGCCGCCTTCGAGCCGCTGGGCAACACCATGACCGGTGACTGGGGTGGCGTGCGCAAGGACCTGCGCGACAAGGGCTGGGACATCAAGCTCGAATACGTCGGCGAGGGCGCGACCAACCTGCGTGGCGGCTATGACGACGACCGCACCGGGCGCTGGAGCTCCCAGTACATGTTTGGTCTCTGGGGCGACATGAACAAGATCGCCGGCTGGGAGAACTCGGTGTTCAAGCTGGCCATCACCTCCCGTGACGGCCGCAACCTGACCGACGACCGCATCACCGATCCGCGCGTCGGCGGCTACTCCTCGGTGCAGGAAGTCTATGGCCGTGGCCAGACCTGGCGTCTGACCCAGCTGTGGCTGTCCAAGGGCTTCTTCGATGGCCGCCTGGACATCAAGGCCGGTCGCTTCGGTGAAGGTGAGGACTTCAACTCCTTCGAGTGCGACTTCCAGAACCTGGCGTTCTGCGGCTCCCAGGTCGGCAACTGGGAAGGCGTCTGGTACAACTGGCCGGTCAGCCAGTGGGCCCTGCGCGTCAAGTACAGCCTGACCCCCGAGCTGTTCGTCCAGGTCGGCGCCTACGAGCAGAATCCGTCGCTGCTGGAAACCGGCAACGGCTTCAAGCTCAACGGCAGCGGCACCAAGGGTGCGGTCCTGCCGGTGGAAATGGTCTGGTCGCCCAAGGTCAACGGCCTGCCGGGCGAATACCGTGTCGGCTACTACTACAGCACCGCCGATGCCAACGACGTCTACGAAGACGTCAACGGCAATTCCGCCGCCCTCACCGGGCTGGATTACAAGGAGCATTCCAGCAAGCACGGCTACTGGGTCGTGGCGCGTCAGCAGATCACCGCGCACAACGATGACCCGAGTCGCGGCCTGTCGGTCTTCGCCAACTTCACCGCCCACGCCAAGGACGTCAACAAGGTCAGCAACTACGTCCAGGCCGGCCTGGTGTACAAGGGCCCCTTCGATGGTCGTCCCAAGGATGACATCGGCTTCGGCGTCGCGCGCATCAGCACCAACAGCGACTTCCGCGACAACCAGCGCGCGCTCAACCAGGCCGCCGGTGCCACCGACTACGACGATCCGGCCTACACACCCTTGCAGCACAACGAGTACGACGCCGAGCTCTACTATGGCGTGCACGTGACCAACTGGCTGACCGTGCGCCCCAACATCCAGTACATCAAGAGCCCGGGTGGCGTGCGTGAAGTCGACAATGCCGTGGTCGGCGGCCTGAAGGTTCAAGCGGTTTTCTAAATCGCCCCCATAGCCCGCCATCCTGCCGGATGGCGCTGGACAGGGCCCTGCAGTGGTTATACTGCAGGGCCTTTTTCATTTCCGAGGTTGCCGTGGGTAAGGTCGAAAGTCCCTGCATCAGCCAGTGCAAGATCAAGGACGAAGTCTGCCAGGGATGTGGCCGCAAACGCTCAGAGATCAAGGGCTGGAAGGAATTGAAGGACAAGGAGCGCAAGGAAGTCATCGACAAGTCCAGGAAACGCCTGAAGAAGCTCAAGAAGGGCTGATGCGTTTCTGACGGCGCCGTAGGTTGGTCTGAGCGCCGCGAAGCTCGACAATGCCGGGCCGCGTGCCTTATGCGAGTGCCGGCTGATCGCGGCCATGGGCCGCTCCTACAGCACAGGCCGAATTACAGGAGCGGCCGCATCGGCGGACCGCCATGGCCGCGATGAAGACATCCAGCCCAGGTCGAGCCCGCGCTGTTGGAGTTGAACACCTACTCGGACAGCCCCCTCTCCCTTGGGGAGAGGGTTGGGGTGAGGGCGCTCCTCGCCATCAAACCCCCCTTGCGGAAAAGGCTGTGCCGTCTCCACGCTACGTATCTATGCGTACGGAGCCTGCCTGTAGGAGCGGCCCATGGCCGCGATCTCAGGCACGGCTAGTCCCCAATCACGGCTCAACCCGCCTCATCCAGCAACCCCATGAACGCCTGCGCCGCATTCGAATGGGTGCGCTCAGTGTGCAGGATGTACCCCAGCCGGCGTTCCAGCTGTATCCCCGGCAACGGCAGGCGACGCACCTGGTCATCCAGCAGGGTACGCGGCAGCACGCTCCAGGCCAGGCCGATGGACACCAGCATCTTGATGGTCTCCAGGTAGTTGGTGCTCATGGCGATATTGGGTGTCAGTCCCTGGGCATCGAACAGCCCATGCACGATCAGCCGGGTAAAGGTATTGCCACCGGGAAACACCGCCGAATGCCGCGCCACGTCGGCCAGGGTGACCTCCGCCTGGTTCGCCAGCGGATGTTCGGGCGCCGCCACGAAATCCAGGGGGTCGCTCCACACCGGCACCGCCTTGATCGGCGCCGCGGTCTGGGGCGCCAGGGTGATGATCGCCAGCTCCACCCGCCCATGCAGGATCTCGTCGTAGGCCGCTTCCGAATCGAGAAAGCGGATGTCCAGGGCGACGTCGGGATAGTCCCGGGTGAAGCGCCTGAGGATCGGCGGCAGCCGGTGCAGGCCGATGTGGTGACTGGTCGCCAGCGTCAGCCGCCCGCCGATGGCACCATTGAGATTGGTCAGGGCACGCCGGGTGTCATCGATCACGCCTAGAATCTGATAGGCGCGAGGGAGCAGGGCGCGTCCCGCCTCGGTCAGGCTGACCTCGCGCCCGATGCGATCGAACAGCCGCAGTCCCAGCTGCAGCTCCAGGGCGGCGATGCGTTTGCTCACCGCTGGCTGGGTCAGGTGCAGCCGCTCGCCCGCATCGGAAAAGCCGCCGGTTTCGGCCACCGCGACGAAGGCATTCAGATTGGCGAGATCCAAGACGTCGAATTCCTGTTGGTTATGCGCTTCATGAAAAAGATGAATTTGTTTCATGCGAGCCTAGCGCGGTATCTTTGACCCCACAAGCACCAAGGGCATGCAAAGGCCCGTGCCGTTCCACGCCTGATGAGGAATCGATCCATGGCTGGCAAGACGCTCTACGACAAACTCTGGGATATGCACCTGGTCAAGCAGCGCGACGACGGTTCCGCGCTGCTCTACATCGACCGCCACATCATCCACGAAGTGACCTCGCCCCAGGCTTTCGAAGGCCTGCGTCTGGCCGGCCGCAAGCCTTGGCGCCTGGACGCCAACCTGGCGACCCCCGATCACAACGTGCCGACCACCCCCGATCGCAAGGAAGGCCTCGACTCCATCAAGGACGAGATCTCGCGCATCCAGGTCCGCACCCTGGACGAGAACTGCGACGACTTCGGCGTCACCCAGTTCAAGATGAACGACGTCCGCCAGGGCATCGTCCATGTGATCGGCCCGGAGCAGGGCGCCGTGCTGCCCGGCATGACCGTGGTCTGCGGTGACTCCCACACCTCCACCAACGGCGCCTTCGGTGCCCTGGCCCATGGCATCGGCACTTCCGAGGTCGAGCACGTGCTCGCCACCCAGTGCCTGGTGGCTAAGAAGATGAAGAACATGCAGGTGTTGGTGGAGGGTGAATTGCCCTTCGGCGTCACCGCCAAGGACATCGTGCTCGCCGTCATCGGCAAGATCGGCACCGCCGGCGGTAACGGCCATGCCATCGAATTCGCCGGCAGCGCCATCCGCGCCCTGTCCATGGAAGGCCGCATGACCATTTGCAACATGTCCATCGAGGCCGGTGCCCGGGTCGGCATGGTCGCGGTGGATCAGACCACCATCGACTACGTCGAGGGCCGTCCCTTCGCGCCCACCGGCGCCGTCTGGGA
Source organism: Pseudomonas oryzihabitans NBRC 102199 (assembly GCF_000730625.1). GTDB lineage: Bacteria > Pseudomonadota > Gammaproteobacteria > Pseudomonadales > Pseudomonadaceae > Chryseomonas > Chryseomonas oryzihabitans. Next base: position 362,473 of record NZ_BBIT01000002.1, read on the forward strand.
AGCCGCCGTCGCCCAGTGGCGCGGCCTGGTGTCCGATGCCGATGCCCACTTCGACACCGTGGTCGAACTCGACGCCGCCCAGCTCAAGCCGCAGGTCAGCTGGGGCACCTCGCCGGAGATGGTCCTGGCCGTCGACCAGCAGGTACCGGACCCGGCTCGCGAAGCCGATCCGGTCAAGCGCGGTTCCATCGAGCGCGCCCTGAAGTACATGGGCCTCAAGGCCAACCAGCCGATCACCGACATCGTGCTGGACCGCGTCTTCATCGGCTCCTGCACCAACTCCCGCATCGAGGACCTGCGCGCCGCCGCCGCCGTGGCCAAGGGCCGCAAGGTCGCCGCCACCCTCAAGCAGGCGCTGGTGGTGCCGGGCTCCGGCCTGGTCAAGGCCCAGGCCGAGCGTGAAGGCCTGGACAAGGTGTTCATCGAAGCCGGTTTCGAATGGCGCGAGCCGGGTTGCTCCATGTGCCTGGCGATGAACGCCGACCGCCTGGAGAGTGGCGAGCACTGCGCCTCCACCTCCAACCGCAACTTCGAAGGCCGCCAGGGCGCCGGTGGCCGTACCCACCTGGTGAGCCCGGCGATGGCCGCCGCCGCCGCCATCGCCGGTCGTTTCGTCGACGTCCGCGACTTCGCCAACGCCTGAGGAGCCTGACCATGCAAGCCTTTACCCAGCACACCGGTTTGGTCGCACCCCTGGATCGCGCCAACGTCGACACCGACCAGATCATTCCCAAGCAATTCTTGAAGTCGATCAAGCGCACCGGCTTCGGCCCCAACCTGTTCGACGAGTGGCGCTACCTGGATGTCGGCCAGCCCGGCCAGGACCACAGCAAGCGTCCGCTGAATCCCGAGTTCGTGCTCAACCAGCCGCGCTACCAGGGCGCCAGCATCCTCCTGGCCCGCGAGAACTTCGGCTGCGGTTCCAGCCGCGAGCACGCGCCCTGGGCGCTGGATGGCTACGGCTTCCGCTCGGTGATCGCGCCGAGCTTCGCCGACATCTTCTTCAACAACAGCTTCAAGAACGGCCTCTTGCCGATCATCCTCAGCGATGCCGACGTCGACGAGCTGTTCCGCCAGGTCGAAGCCAGCGAGGGCTACCAGCTGGTGGTCGATCTCGAGAGCCAGACCGTGCGCCGTCCCGATGGCGTGGCGCTGTCCTTCGAGATCGATGCCTTCCGCAAGCACTGCCTGCTCAATGGCCTGGACGACATCGGCCTGACCCTGCAGGATGCCGACGCCATCGCGAGTTTCGAAGACCGCTATCGCCAGAGCAGTCCCTGGATGTTCCCCAGCGCCTGAACCCAGTCGCCGGCCCGCGAGGTCGGCGCTCTTTCCGGAGGCTCCATGAGCGGTGACCACGAGCAACACGTACAGCAGCAATTCGGCGCCACCGCCGAGGCCTATCTGACCAGTGCCGTCCATGCCCAGGGCGCCGAACTCCTCGAACTGCGCGACGCCGTGGCCCAGCGCGAAGGCGCCAAGGTGCTGGATCTCGGCTGCGGTGGCGGTCACGTCAGCTACAACGTGGCGCCCGTGGCCGGGCAGGTGGTCGCCCTGGACCTGGCCGAGGAAATGCTCTCGGTGGTCAAGCGCAGCGCGGCCGAGCAGGGCCTGGACAACATCAGCGTCCAGCCCGGCATGGCCGAGCACCTGCCGTTTGGCGACGCCAGCTTCGACTTCGTCTTCAGCCGCTATTCGGCGCACCACTGGCGCGACATCGGTGCTGCCCTGCGCGAAGTGCGCCGGGTACTGCGCCATGGCGGCGAGATGGCCATCATCGACGTGATCTCGCCAGCCAACCCGCGCCTGGATACCTACCTGCAGACGGTGGAGATCCTGCGTGACATCAGCCACGTGCGTAACTATTCCTTCGCCGAGTGGCACCGCCTGCTGGACATGGCGCGCCTCGGCGTGACCCGTTGCCGTCGCCAGCGCCTGCGCCTGGACTTCGCCAGCTGGACTGCGCGCATGCGCACCCCCGAGCCACAGTGCCAGGCCATCCGCAGCCTGCAGAGCAAGATCGGCCAGGAAGTGCGCCAGTATTTCGAAATCGACCGCGACGGCTCCTTCACCGTCGACGTCATGGTTCTCTGGGCCCAGCCCATCTGATTTGGAACAGGAAAAGACAATGAGCAAGCAGATCCTCATCCTGCCGGGCGACGGCATCGGTCCGGAAATCATGGCCGAGGCGGTCAAGGTGCTGGAAGCGGTCAACCGCGACCATGACCTCGGCTTCGAACTGGTTCATGACGACCTGGGCGGCGCCGCCATCGACCGTTACGGCGTGCCCCTGGCCGATGAGACCCTGGCGCGTGCCCGCGCCGCCGACGCCGTGCTGCTGGGCGCCGTAGGCGGTCCCAAGTGGGACAAGCTCGAGCGCGACATCCGTCCCGAGCGCGGTCTGCTGAAGATCCGTTCCGCCCTGGGCCTGTTCGGCAACCTGCGTCCGGCCATCCTCTATCCGCAACTGGCCGAGGCCTCGACCCTCAAGCCGGAAGTGGTCTCCGGCCTGGACATCCTCATCGTCCGCGAGCTGACCGGTGGCATCTATTTCGGCTCGCCGCGCGAGACCCGGGTGCTGGAGAACGGCGAGCGCCAGGCCTTCGATACCCTGCCGTACAGCGAAGGCGAGATCCGCCGCATCGCCCGCGTCGGCTTCGACATGGCCCGCCTGCGGGGTCGCAAGCTGTGCTCGGTGGACAAGGCCAACGTGCTCGAATCCAGCCGCCTGTGGCGCGAAGTGGTGGAGGAGGTGGCCAAGGACTATCCGGACGTCGAACTCAGCCACATGTACGTCGACAACGCCGCCATGCAGCTGGTCCGCGCGCCCAAGCAGTTCGACGTCATCGTCACCGACAACATGTTCGGCGACATCCTCTCCGACGAGGCCTCGATGCTGACCGGTTCCATCGGCATGCTGCCCTCGGCGTCCCTGGATGCGCACAACAAGGGCATGTACGAACCCTGCCACGGCTCGGCGCCCGACATCGCCGGCCAGGGCGTCGCCAACCCGCTGGCCACCATCCTCTCGGTGGCCATGATGCTCAGATACACCTTCGGTGCCGCCGCGGCGGCCGAGGCCATCGAGGCGGCTGTGGGCCAGGTGCTGGACCAGGGCCTGCGGACCGGCGACATCTGGTCGGAAGGCAAGCAGCGGGTCGGTACCCGCGAGATGGGCGAAGCAGTAGTAGCGGCGCTCGTTAGGCGTTAATCTGATCGGCCGCCAGGGGAGGCGGCCGTCCTCAAGACAACAAAGGTGCAGTAGCGATGAAACGTGTAGGTCTGATCGGTTGGCGTGGCATGGTGGGCTCCGTGCTCATGCAGCGCATGCTCGAAGAGCGGGATTTCGACTTGATCGAGCCCGTGTTCTTCACCACCTCCAACGTCGGCGGCGAAGGCCCGGCCATTGGCAAGGGCGTGGCGCCGCTCAAGGATGCCTACAGCATCGACGAGCTCAAGACCCTCGACGTCATCCTCACCTGCCAGGGCGGCGATTACACCAGCGAGGTGTTCCCCAAGCTGCGCCAGGCCGGCTGGAAAGGCTACTGGATCGACGCGGCCTCCAGCCTGCGCATGCAGGATGACGCCGTCATCGTGCTGGACCCGGTCAACCGTCGCGTCATCGACCAGGCCCTGGCCGATGGCCGCAAGGACTTCATCGGCGGCAACTGCACCGTCAGCCTGATGCTGATGGCCCTGGGCGGCCTGTTCGAAGCCGGTCTGGTGGACTGGATGAGCGCCATGACCTACCAGGCTGCCTCCGGCGCCGGTGCGCAGAACATGCGCGAGCTGATCCGCCAGATGGGCGCCACCCACGCCGCCGTCGCCGACAGCCTGGCCGATCCGGCCAGCGCCATTCTGGACATCGATCGCCAGGTCGCCGAGACCCTGCGCAGCGAAGCCTTCCCCACCGAGCAGTTCGGCGTTCCCCTGGCCGGCAGCCTGATTCCCTGGATCGACAAGGAACTGCCCAACGGCCAGAGCCGCGAAGAGTGGAAGGCCCAGGCCGAGACCAACAAGATCCTCGGTCGCTTCAAGAATCCGATTCCCGTGGACGGCATCTGCGTGCGCATCGGCGCCATGCGCTGCCATAGCCAGGCGCTGACCATCAAGCTCAACAAGGACGTGCCGCTGTCCGACATCCACGGTCTGATCAGCCAGCACAACCCCTGGGTCAAGCTGGTGCCGAACAACCGCGACGTCAGCATGCGCGACCTGACTCCGGCTGCCGTCACCGGCACCCTGAGCGTGCCGGTCGGCCGCCTGCGCAAGCTGAACATGGGCTCCCAGTACCTGGGCGCCTTCACCGTGGGCGACCAGCTGCTGTGGGGCGCCGCGGAGCCGCTGCGGCGCATGCTGCGGATCCTGCTGGAACAGTAGGTCGACGGCTAAACGTTTGCTTAGGGAGGAGGGCCGCCAGTAAAGTGCGGCCCTCTTTCGTTGCGGACGCCTCATCATGACTGCCAGAGATATCGCCCTCGTCGGCGCCACCAGCGCCTACGGCGAAGCCATTCGTGAACTCCTCGACGAGCGTGACGTGCCCCTCGGGCGGCTGCACCTGCTCGCCAGCGGTGAGTCAGCGGGGCAGAATCTGCCCTTCCGAGGCAGCAACCTGCGCGTCACCGGGCTCGAAGGCTTCGATTTCGCCCAGGTCGGCATCGCCATCCTCGCCGTGCCCGCCGCCGTGGTGGAAAGCCTGAGGCCGCAACTGGCCGCCGCTGGTTGCGCCGTGCTCGATCTCAGCGGCGCTTCCGCCGCGCTGTCCGTACTGCCGCGCATCAATGGCGAACGCCTGGACAGCCTCGCGGCGAACGCCTGGCTCGGCGTTCCCCTGGCGGCTGCCCAGGCCGCTGCCAGCGTGGCCGCCGTGCTGGCCCGCCTGAATGCGCTCACCGATGCGTCCCTGACCGCCTGCCTGGCGGCCTCCGGTGCCGGCCGTGGCGGCGTCGAGGAATTGGCGCGGCAGGCCACCGAATTGCTCAATGGTCGCCCGGTGGAAGCCCGGCTGTTCGAAGGCCAGCTGGCCTTCAATCTGCTCGGTCGCACCGGTGCACCGGCCGCGGATGGCTATACTGCCCAGGAACATCGCCTGCTGGACGAATGTCAGCAGGTGCTGGGAGCGACCTTGCCAGTGCTGGATGTCACGGCCCTGCAGGCCCCGGTCTTCTTTGGCGACAGCCTGGCGCTGAGTCTGAGGGGTAAGGAGCAATGGCAGCTGGAGCAGGTGCTCGAGGCCCTGGGTGACGAGCCGGGTCTGGCGCTCGACGAAGACGTCGATTGTCCGTCGGCGGTCGGCGATGCCCTGGGGCGGGAAGAGGTGCTGGTTGGGCGAGTACGGCGACATCCGCGGGATGCGCGACGGCTGGAATGCTGGCTGGTGGCGGACAATGTCAGATTGTCGGCACTGACGGCCGTTCAGCTGGCCGAATTGTTGCTTAAACAGTCGGCCTAAAAGATACTTCGTGAAATGCTTCGCCCTTTTGGCTTGAGTAAAAGGGCAGTGGACGTGGCACGCAGCGATGGACACAGGCGCCCGCACGGTGGCGCGATCGACAGCTTCTAAAAAGGGACGGTCATGGTTCGAGTTCAGAAACTGGTGCGGGCAATTGCAGCGGCGAGCGCCTTGATGTCTGGCGCGGCCCAGGCGCTCAGCCTGGGGGAGATCCACCTCAACTCCGCCCTCAATCAGCCCTTCGATGCCACCATCGATCTGTCGGACCTGCGTGACCTCGGCACCGCCGACTTGCGCCCCAATCTGGCGTCCGTCGAAGAGTTCGGCAAGGCCGGCGTCGACCGTGCCTTCTTTCTCAACGACCTCAAGTTCACCCCGGAGGTGCGCAACGGGCGCACCGTCATCCGCGTGACCTCGGCACGTCCGGTGCGCGAGCCCTATCTCAACTTCCTGCTGGAAGTGAACTGGCCCAGCGGCCGTATCCTGCGCGAGTACACCGTGCTGCTGGATCCGCCGCTCTATACCCCGCAGGCCGCCGCCGCGCCTTTCGCGCCCCAGGTCCCGGCCACGCCGCGAGCACGCGCCAACACGCCGAGCGCACCGCGTCCGGCCACGCCGCCAGCCGCGCCGGCGCCGAGTGCGACCCAGACGCCTGGCACCTACACCACCGAGCCGCGCGACACCCTCTGGGAAGTGGCGGCGCGCAATCGCCCTGCCTCCAGCGTCAGCGTCGACCAGACCATGCTGGCGATCCAGGATCTGAATCCCGACGCCTTCATCGATCGCAACATCAATCTGATGAAGAGCGGGCAGGTGCTGCGCCTGCCCGATCAGGCCCAGGCCGGTACGCGACCCCAGCGCGAGGCGGTCGCCGAGATCGCTCGCCAGACCCGTGCCTGGAAGCAGGGTGGCACCGCCGCACCAGCCGGTACGCCGCGCCGTCAGGTGGACGCCTCCGCCCAGCCGAGCGGCAACGAGGCGCCGGCCGCCGCCGCCCCCAGGGACAATCTCAAGCTGCTCTCCGGTCAGCCGGCCGGGCGCGCGGGCGAGTCCGCCGGTGGCAAGGGCGGTGACCAGTCCCTCGCCGATCGCCTGGCGGTGACCCAGGAAAGCCTGGACACCACCCGCCGCGAGAACGAAGAACTCAAGAGCCGCTTGGGCGATCTGCAGTCGCAACTCGACAAGCTGCAGAAGATCATGCAGCTCAAGGATGCCCAGCTGGCGCGGATGCAGGCCAACATGGCCAATCCGCAGGCTGCGGGCCAGCCGGCCCAGCCGCCGGCGACCCCGGAAGCCGCGGCGCCGGTCGCGCCTGCGCCGACCGAGAACACCGCCACGCCGGCGCCCCAGGAGCCGACGGCAGCGACCCCGGCCATGCCGGTCGAGGCCACCCCTGCGCCCGCCACCACGCCGCCGGCCAGCGAGGCGGGTACCGGCTCGGCGCCGCCCGCGGCCAGCGAGCCCAAGGTCATTCCGGTCACCCCGAGCACCCCGGCCACCGAACCCACCGAGGCCACCAACAGTTTCCTCGACGAGATCCTCAGCAATCCGCTGTGGCTGGGCATCATCGGCGGCAGCGCGTTACTGGCGCTGCTGGTGCTGCTGATGATCAACTCGCGCCGCAATGCCGTGAAGGAGGCCGAGCGTGAGCGCGACGCCGAAGCCGCGCGCAGCGATACGGTGTTCGACGCCGATCCCGAACTCGGTGATCACCACGCGCTCGCCGGCCTGGAATTGAACCAGGGTACCCAGGACGCCGCACGAGACGCCGATGCCCAGGACGATGCCCTGGGTCAGGCCGACATCTACATGGCCTATGGTCGCTTCAGTCAGGCGGCCGAGGTGCTCAAGAAGGCCAGCGACCAGGAGCCCCATCGCGCCGATCTGCGCCTCAAGCTCATGGAAGTCTATGCCGAGATGGGCGACAAGGACGGCTTCCAGCGCGAAGAGCGCGAACTCAAGGAGATCGGCGGCGCCCAGCCGGCGGTCGAGCACCTGAAGTCGCGCTATCCGGCCATGGCCACCGTCGCCGTGGCCTCCGCTGCGGTCGGCGCGGCTGCCCTGGCCGCCGCCCACGAACTGAGCGAGGAGCAATCCCGCAACCAGGGCTTCTCGGCCACCGAGGACAGCCAGGACTTCGATCTGTCCCTGGATGACTTCGGCAGCGAGGACACCCAGGGTCATCAGCCTGCCGGTCCGGCCGAGGAGCCGCTGTTCGGCGAGGCCTTCGCCGATGCTCAGGCCAAGGCGGCCGACCCGCGCGACGATTTCGACTTCGATCTCAATTTCGATGCCGAACCCGCGGCCACCCCGGCGGCGACTCCCGCCGCCAAGGACGACGTCTTCGCCCTGGACTTCAGCGAATTCGAACGGCAGGGCGACCTGGCGCACGAGGAGCCTCTTGCGGATTCCAGTGCCGGCTCGGCCTTCGACGAGCCGCTGGCGCCGCCGGCGACCTCGACGACCGACGCCGAATTGCCCGCGAGTTTCGATCTGTCCGACTTCGACGACGAGCAGCCGGCGCCCAAGCGCGAAAGCGACGAGGAATTCGCCGCCCGCCTGCAGGAGGCCTCCCGCCAGTTCGATGCGGAGACCACCAGCGGCACCACCGGGGGCGATGGTCTGGACGACTTCGACTTCCTGTCCGGCGAAGACGAGACCGCCACCAAGCTGGACCTGGCGCGTGCCTACATCGACATGGGCGATCCGGAAGGTGCTCGGGACATCCTCGACGAGGTGCTGGCCGAGGGTAACGCCGGGCAACAGCAGGAAGCGCGCGAGATCATCGCCCAGCTCAGCTGAGGCTGGCCGGACTTGGCAGAGGAGGGGAGGCGCTATAAGCTGCCTCCCCTTTTTTTCGCCTGGCCGTCGCCTTGGATTTTCTAGACCCCACCATCATCGTCCCGCCGCAGCGCATCGCGCTCGGCGTCGAGTACAAGGGCGCCCGCTATCGCGGTTGGCAGCGCCAGCAGCCGGGCGTGCGCTCCGTTCAGGAGACCCTGGAAGACGCCCTGTCCGAGGTCGCCGCGGCGCCCATCGCGCTGCATTGCGCCGGGCGTACCGACTGTGGCGTGCACGCCACCGGCCAGGTGGTGCATTTCGAGTCCCCGGTCGCGCGGCCACTCAAGGCCTGGGTGATGGGCACCAACGCCAATCTGCCGTCCGACATCAGCGTCACCTGGGTCAAGCCGGTCAGCAACGAATTCCATGCCCGTTTCAGCGCCATGGCGCGGCGTTACCGCTATGTGATCTACAACGATCCGATCCGGCCTGCGCACCTGGCGGAGGAGGTCACCTGGAATCACCGTCCGCTGCGCATCGAGCCCATGCGCGAGGCAGCCCAGGTGCTGCTCGGTACCCATGATTTCACCTCCTTCCGGGCCAAGGCCTGCCAGGCCAAGTCGGCGATCAAGACCATCCACCACCTGCGCCTCTGGCAGAGCGGGCGGCTGATCGTGCTGGACATCCGCGCCAACGCCTTCCTGCATCACATGGTGCGCAACATCGCCGGGGTGCTGATGGCGGTGGGCTGTGGCGAGCGACCGGTGGAGTGGGTCGCCGAGGTCCTCGCGGCGCGGGAGCGGCGCCTGGGTGGCGTCACTGCCCATCCCTACGGCCTCTACCTGGTGGACGCCGAATATCCCGAGAGCACGCCGGTGCCCAAGCGGCCGCTGGGTCCGCTGTTCCTGGGGCATATCCCCGAGCTGGATGACCCCCAAGGCTGACGCTGCGCGGGTGGTCTGCTAACATCCATCGATTTGGAACGAGGTCATTCCGGTTTGGCTAACGTTCGAGTGAAGATCTGCGGGATCACCCGGGTCGAGGATGCGCTGGCCGCCGCGGCCGCCGGCGCCGATGCCATCGGCCTGGTGTTCTATGCGCGCAGCCCACGGGCGGTGAGCGCTGCCCAGGCGCGCCAGATCGTCGCGGCGCTGCCGCCCTTCGTCACCAGTGTCGGGCTCTTTGTCGATGCCTCTCCCTGCGAGATCGAGGAGACGCTGGACGCCGTGCCCCTGGACCTCCTGCAATTCCACGGCGACGAGACCCCGGCGCAGTGCGCCCGGTATCGCCGTCCCTATATCAAGGCCCTGCGCATGCGCGAGGACATCGACCTCGCCGCCATCGCCCGGGACCATGCCGGCGCCCGCGGGCTGCTGCTCGACACCTATGTCGCCGGCGTACCCGGAGGGACCGGTCAGGCCTTTGACTGGACGCGGGTGCCTCGGGATCTGTCGCTGCCGCTGATCGTGGCCGGTGGCCTGGACGCGACCAACGTCGCCACCGCCATCGCCGCGTCCCGCGCCTATGGCGTGGACGCGAGCGGCGGCGTAGAGCAGGCCAAGGGCATCAAGGATGCCGCCGAGATCGCGCGTTTCGTGGCGGCCGTGCGGGGTGCGCCGGTCGCCTGATGTGACCCTCGTCGGGTGGTTGCCGTCCACACCTGCGACATATTCAAGCAGATCCGCCCTGGTGGGCCTGCCGTCCGACTCTTCGGGAGTCGGCATGAGACAACAGGGTGGCGACCCGGGCAACAGCGGGCGCTGCCGAACCTATTACAGATGCTCAAGGAAGGCGCGGCCACGGTCGCGCTGGGAGCCCATGCAAGTGGAGAGAGATGCATGAGCAATTGGCTGGTCGACAAACTGATTCCTTCCATCATGCGGTCCGAGGTGAAGCGCAGTTCGGTGCCGGAAGGTCTTTGGCACAAGTGTCCGGCCTGCGAAGCGGTCCTCTACCGTCCGGAGCTGGAAAAGAACCTGGACGTGTGCCTGAAGTGCGGTCACCACATGCGCATCAATGCGCGACGCCGCCTGGACATCTTCCTCGACGCCGAGGGCCGTGAAGAGCTGGGCACCGAGCTGGAGCCGGTGGACCGCCTGAAATTCCGCGACAGCAAGAAGTACAAGGACCGTTTCACCGCCGCGCAAAAGGAAACCGGCGAAAAAGACGCCCTGATCTCCATGCGCGGCACCCTCAAGGGCATGCCGGTGGCGGTCTGTGCTTTCGAATTCTCCTTCATGGGTGGCTCCATGGGCGCCGTTGTCGGCGAGCGCTTCGTGCGCGCGGCCAACGTGGCCCTGGAAGAGCGTTGCCCGCTGATCTGCTTCTCCGCCTCGGGTGGTGCGCGGATGCAGGAAGCGCTGATCTCGCTGATGCAGATGGCCAAGACCTCCGCGGTGCTGGCGCGTCTGCGCGAAGAGGGCATCCCCTTCATCTCGGTGCTGACCGATCCGGTCTATGGTGGCGTCTCCGCGAGTCTGGCGATGCTGGGTGACGTCATCGTCGCCGAGCCCAAGGCGTTGATCGGCTTTGCCGGTCCGCGCGTGATCGAGCAGACCGTGCGCGAAAAGCTGCCGGAAGGCTTCCAGCGCAGCGAATTCCTGCTGGAGCACGGCGCCGTCGACATCATCGTCTCGCGCAAGGAATTGCGTGATCGCCTGGCGCGTCTGCTGGCGACCTTCCAGCACCAGCCGGTACCGGCGGCCTGATGGCTTCGCGCAGCCTCGCGCAGTGGCTGGCCTATCTCGAGCAGCTGCATCCGTCGGCGATCGACATGGGCCTGGACCGGGTGCGCGAGGTCGCGCAGCGGCTGGGTCTGACCCGGCCGGCCCCGCGGGTGGTGACCGTGACCGGCACCAACGGCAAGGGCTCCACCTGCGCCTTTCTCGCCAGTCTGCTGCGCGCCAGCGGACAGCGGGTCGGCGTCTATGCCTCGCCGCATCTGGTGCGCTACAACGAGCGCGTCGATGTGGACGGCACCCTGGCCAGCGATAGCGATCTGTGCACCGCCTTCGCCGCGGTGGAAGCCGCGCGGGGCGAGATCAGCCTGACCTATTTCGAAGTGGGTACCCTGGCGGCCTTCTGGCTGTTCGAGCGTGCCCGGCTGGACGTCGCCATCCTCGAAGTCGGTCTGGGCGGACGCCTGGACGCGGTCAATCTGATCGACGCCGATCTGGCGCTGGTCACCAGCATCGGCCTCGACCACGCCGAATGGCTGGGCGACACCCGCGAAAGCGTCGCCGTGGAAAAGGCCGGTATCTTCCGCGCCGGCAAGCCGGCCCTCTGTGGCGATCTGGAGCCCCCCGCGCCACTGATCCAAGTCGCCGAGCGCCTGGGTGCTCCCTTGCTGCTGCGCGGCGAAGCCTTCGACCTGCAGATCGAGAGCGCCGGCTGGTTCTGGCGCGGGCGCGATGCCCAGGGCAACGCCCTGGCGCTGCCCGGTCTGCCGTTGCTCGACCTGCCCATGGAAAATGCCGCCCTGGCCTTGCAGGCCTACGCCTTGCTCGACCAGCCCTGGCTGCCGGAGCAGATCGCCGCGGCCCTGCAGGCGACGCGCATGACCGGACGACTCGATCGCCGCCAGGTCGAGCGGGCAGGGGAGACCCGTAGCGTCCTGCTGGACGTGGCCCACAATCCCCACGCCGCCGAGTACCTGGCCCGGCGTCTGGCCATGAAGCCGCTCGCCGGCGTGCGTCGCGCGGTGTTCGGCGTCCTGGCCGACAAGGACCTGGACGGCATCCTGGCGCCCCTGGAGGGCCTGTTCGCCAGCTGGGCGGTGGCGACCCTGCCGACCCCGCGCAGTCGCGACGGGGCCGAGGTGGCCGCACGCCTGGCTGCACGCGGTGTCCAGGCCGAGGCCCATGCCTCCCTGCTGGCCGCCTTCGAGGCGCAACTGGCCGCCAGTGCGGCCGACGACGAGGTGGTCGTGTTCGGCTCCTTCTACAGCGTCGCCGAGGTGCTCGCGCAGCTCTCTTCCCCATCCGAATCCGCGGAGGCATAACCCATGCTCAAGCAAAGAGTCATCGGAGCGCTGGTGCTGCTGGCGCTGATCATCATCTTCGTGCCCATGCTCTTCAATCGCCAGGACGACGCCCGCAAGGTGGCGGTCGAGGCGCCGCCCCAGCCGGCCGCACCCACGGTGCCCGCGACCGAGGTGCAGCCGGTGCAGACGCCCGAGGCGCCGCCCGTGGTGGTGGTACCGGACGAGCCGGCCAAGCCGCTCGGCAAGCCGCAGACCCCCATTGCCGGTACCGCCGGCCAGGCGCCGACGCAGAATGCGCCGGTAAGTCCCGCGCCTGCCCAATCCCAGCCTGCCGCGCCGGTCGCCAAGGCGCCCGCCACCCCTGCACCCGTCGCAAGCGCGCCGGCAGCACCCGCAGCTACACCGGCGCCGGCGGCCAAGCCGGACTCGCGGCTGGGCGCGGCCAATCTGCCCAACAGCTGGTCGGTCCAGCTCGCCAGCCTGTCGTCCCGGCCCAGCGCCGACGCCCTGCAGGCCAAGCTGCGCAGCCAGGGCTACAACGCCTATGTGCGCACCGCCGACGGCATGAATCGCGTCTTCGTCGGGCCGGTGATAGAGCGCAGCGAGGCGGATCGGCTGCGCGATCAGCTCAACAAGCAGAATGGCGTCAAGGGGTTCGTCGTGCGCTTTCAGCCGGAGCGCGGTTAACCCGGTCACAAGGCTCTGCTAGAATGCAGGGCCTTTTTGTAAGTGGACCTTGCCGTGGGCTTCACCTGGGTGGACTGGGCGATCGTCGCCGTTGTCATCGTTTCCAGCCTGATCAGTCTCAGGCGCGGCTTCGTCAAGGAAGCGTTGTCACTGGCCACCTGGATCGTTGCCGGTGGCGTGGCCTGGGTCTTCGGTGGGGCACTGTCCACCTATCTGGTCGACTATATTCAGGTGCCGTCCGGGCGAGTGATCGCCGCCTGTGTCATTCTTTTCGTGCTGACGCTGCTGGTGGGTGCCCTGGTGAGCTTCTTGCTTGGCGAACTGATCCGCGTCACCGGATTGTCGGGCACCGATCGCTTTCTCGGCATGGCCTTTGGCGCCGCCCGCGGTGCCTTGCTGATCACCGTGGCCGTGGGGCTGTTGAGCCTGGGGCCGGTCCAGCAGGATGGCTGGTGGCAGCAGTCGGTGCTGGTTCCACATTTTCTGCTGGTGGCCGATTGGTCGAAGAATCTGCTGTTGGGCTTTGCCGGCCAGTGGCTGGGCGCGACGCCCATGCCCAGTCTGCAACTGCTGCCGCAGCTGGGGCCCAAGGCTCCTTGAACGCTTTTCCAGGCCTCGCCTTGCGGGGTCATCCTGCGATGGTCCGCCGTCGCATCACTTGAAACAGTGGGGTCGCGTCACATGTGTGGCATCGTAGGTATCGTGGGCAAGACGAACGTCAACCAGTCTTTGTACGACGCGCTCACCGTCCTTCAACATCGCGGTCAGGATGCCGCCGGTATCGTCACCAGCCTGGACGGTAAACTCTTCCTGCGCAAAGACAACGGCCTGGTCCGCGATGTCTTCCAGCAGCGGCACATGCAGCACCTGGTCGGCCACATGGGCATCGCCCACGTGCGCTATCCCACCGCCGGCAGCTCCAGCTCCGCCGAGGCGCAGCCGTTCTACGTCAACTCGCCCTATGGCATCACCCTGGCGCACAACGGCAACCTGACCAACGTCGAGCAGCTGTCCCGCGAGATCTACGAATCCGATCTGCGCCACGTCAACACCACCTCCGATTCCGAGGTGCTGCTCAACGTCTTCGCCCACGAGCTGGCGGTGCGCAACAAGCTGCAGCCGACCGAGGACGACGTCTTCGCCGCGGTCTCCGAGGTCCATGAGCGCTGCCGTGGCGGCTATGCCGTGGTGGCCATGATCACCGGCTACGGCATCGTCGGCTTCCGCGATCCCAACGCCATCCGCCCCATCGTCTTCGGCCAGCGTCACACCGAATACGGCGTGGAGTACATGATCGCCTCCGAGAGCGTCGCCCTCGACGTACTCGGCTTCACCCTGATCCGTGATCTGGAGCCGGGCGAGGCGGTGTACATCACCGAAGACGGTCGCCTCTACACCCGCCAGTGCGCGCAGAATCCGCAGTATGCGCCCTGCATCTTCGAGCACGTCTACCTGGCGCGTCCGGATTCCATCATCGATGGCATCTCGGTCTACAAGGCGCGCCTGCGCATGGGCGAGAAGCTCGCCGAGAAGATCCAGCGCGAGCGCCCCGAGCACGACATCGATGTGGTCATCCCGATTCCGGACACCAGCCGTACCGCGGCGCTGGAGCTGGCCAACCACCTGGGCGTCAAGTTCCGCGAGGGCTTCGTCAAGAACCGCTACATCGGCCGGACCTTCATCATGCCCGGCCAGGCCGCGCGCAAGAAGTCGGTGCGCCAGAAGCTCAACGCCATCGAGCTGGAATTCCGCGGCAAGAACGTGATGCTGGTGGACGACTCCATCGTCCGCGGCACCACCTGCAAGCAGATCATCCAGATGGCCCGCGAAGCCGGCGCCAAGAAGGTCTACTTCTGCTCGGCGGCCCCGGCGGTGCGCTTCCCCAACGTCTACGGCATCGACATGCCCAGCGTGCACGAGCTGATCGCCCACGGCCGCACCACCGAGGAAGTCGGCGAACTGATCGGCGCCGACTGGCTGATCTACCAGGATCTGCAGGACCTGCAGGAAGCCGTGCGCACCCGCAAGGCACCCAAGGTCGAGCAGTTCGACTGCGCGGTGTTCGATGGCGAGTACATCACCGGCGACGTCGATGCCGCCTATCTAAACCGGATCGAGCAGGCGCGCAACGACGCGGCCAAGGTCAAGCACAAGGCGGTCAGCGCCATCATCGATCTCTACAACGACTAAGGAGCTGCACATGAGCCAAGACTGGGATGCCGGACGCCTGGACAGTGATCTCGAGGGCGCGGCCTTCGAGACCTTGGCGGTGCGGGCAGGGCAGCAGCGCTCGCCGGAAGGCGAGCATGGCGAAGCCCTGTTCCTGACCAGCAGCTACGTGTTCCGGACCGCCGCGGATGCCGCGGCGCGCTTCGCCGGCGAGGTGCCGGGCAACGTCTATTCGCGCTACACCAACCCCTCGGTCCGTACCTTCGAGACCCGCATCGCGGCCCTTGAGGGCGCAGAGCAGGCGGTGGCCACCGCCTCGGGCATGTCGGCCATCCTGGCGATGGTCATGAGCCTGTGCAGCGCCGGCGACCATGTGCTGGTCTCGCGCAGCGTGTTCGGCTCGACCATCAGCCTGTTCGAGAAGTACTTCAAGCGCTTCGGCATCGAGGTGGACTATCCGCCGCTGGCCGATCTGGACGCCTGGCAGGCGGCCTGCAAGCCCAACACCCGGCTGTTCTTCGTCGAGTCGCCGTCCAATCCCCTGGCCGAGCTGGTGGACATCGCCGCCCTGGCCGAGATCGCCCATGCCCAAGGCGCGCTGCTGGCGGTCGACAACTGCTTCTGCACCCCGGCGCTGCAGAAGCCGCTGGCGCTGGGTGCCGACATCGTCATCCATTCGGCGACCAAGTACATCGACGGTCAGGGCCGTGGCATGGGCGGCGTGGTCGCCGGTCGTGCCGAGCAGATGAAGGAGGTGGTGGGTTTCCTGCGTACCGCAGGGCCAACCCTGAGTCCCTTCAACGCCTGGCTGTTCCTCAAGGGCCTGGAGACGCTGAAGATCCGCATGCAGGCGCACAGCCAGACCGCACTGGAGCTGGCGCGGTGGCTGGAAGGCCAGCCCGGCGTCGAGCGGGTCCACTATGCCGGCCTGGAAAGCCATCCGCAGCATGAGCTGGCGTGCCGCCAGCAGAGCGCCTTTGGCGCCGTGGTGAGCTTCGAGGTGGCCGGTGGGCGCGACGCCGCCTGGCGCTTCATCGACGCCACCCGGATGATCTCCATCACCACCAATCTGGGCGATACCAAGACCACCATCGCCCACCCGGCGACCACCTCGCACGGGCGGCTGTCGCCGGCCGAGCGCGCCAATGCCGGGATCAGCGACAGCCTGATCCGCATCGCCGTGGGTCTCGAAGACCTGGGCGATCTGCGCCAGGACCTGGCCCGCGGACTGGCGGCGCTATGAGTCTGACGTTTGCACCGGTAGAGCTGCGCGTCGCCCTGGTCACCGGCGCGGCGCGTGGGATCGGGTTGGGTATCGCCGCCTGGCTAATAGCCGAAGGCTGGCGGGTGGTGGTGGCCGACATCGAGCAGGAGCGCGGCGCCAAGGTGGCCGCCGCCCTGGGTGAGCGGGCCTGGTTCGTGGCCCTGGACGTGGCCGACGAGGCGCAGGTGGAGGCCGCCGTGGCCCTGGTGATCGGCCAGTTCGGTCGGCTGGACGCCCTGGTCAACAACGCCGGTCTCGCCACCGCCCAGGGCCAGCCGCTGGAAAGCCTGGCGCTGGCCGAGTGGCGCAAGGTGCTCGGGGTGAATCTGGACGGCCCCATGCTGATGGCCAAGCATTGCGCGCCCTATCTGCGCGAGCAGCAGGGCGCCATCGTCAACATCGCCTCGACCCGCGCCCGGCAGTCCGAGCCCCACAGCGAAGCCTATGCCGCGAGCAAGGGCGGGTTGCTGGCCCTGACCCATGCCCTGGCCATCAGCCTGGGCCCGGAAGTGCGGGTGAATGCCCTCTGCCCTGGCTGGATCGATGCGCGCGATGCCCATGTCCGCGAGGCCGAACCCCTGTCCGCCGCCGACCACGAGCAGCATCCGGTCGGACGGGTAGGGACGGTGGAGGACGTGGCGGCCTGCGTGGCCTGGCTGCTCGGCGGCAACGCCGGTTTCATCACCGGCGAGGCCATCACCCTGGACGGCGGCATGACCCGCAAGATGATCTACCTGGAATAGCGCCCGTAGAAAATAAAATTGGAAAAATCCTTGACGGATCAAGGGGCTACGAGGAGAATGCGCGTCACCCGAAGGGGATGGCTGATTAGCTCAGCTGGGAGAGCACCTGCATCACACGCAGGGGGTCGGCGGTTCGATCCCGTCATCAGCCACCAAACTCTTCGGGAAGTGTTCCGCAAGGTACACGCAATGCGCGGCGGTAGTTCAGTCGGTTAGAATACCGGCCTGTCACGCCGGGGGTCGCGGGTTCGAGTCCCGTCCGCCGCGCCATACGAGTCGTTCCGGGTCCTCTGAACTGCCCGAACGACGCAAGAGAAGCTGCCCCAGGGCAGCTTTTTTGTGCCTGGAGAAAAGGCCGGCCGATCCTTCGCGGACTGGCGCCGTTTTGGCGGCCAGCGCCGGCCCCGGTCAAATCACGAATTCCGCCACCACCTGACGGAGACCGGCCGCCAGGCGCGATACCTCGTTGCTGGCGCTGGAGGTCTGGCTGGCGCCCGCGGCGGTCTGGTCGGACAGGTCCTTGATGCTGATCAGACCCCGGTCGATGTCCTTGGCCACCAGGGCCTGTTGTTCGGCGGCCGTGGCAATCAGCGCCGTACGCTCGTCGATGCCACCCATGGCCCCGGCGATGGCCAGCAAGGCACCATTGGCTTCCCGGGCAACGGCCAGGGATTGCTCGGCGGTCTGGCTGCTCTGCTGCATGGCCTTCACCGCGTCCGTCGAATCCTGCTGGATGGTGCCGATCATGGCCTCGATCTCCCGCGTCGACTGCTGGGTGCGGTGGGCGAGGGCGCGGACCTCATCCGCGACCACGGCGAAGCCGCGACCCTGATCGCCGGCGCGTGCCGCTTCGATGGCGGCATTGAGCGCCAGCAGATTGGTCTGCTCGGCGATGGCGCGGATGACGTCGACCACGTTGCTGATGGCCTGGGCGCGTCCCGACAGCGTCTGGATCTGGCCGCTGCTCTGATCGACCTGGGTAGCCAGCCGTTCGATGGCGGTCAGGGTCGCGGCCACGTGTTGCAGGCCGGCCTGGGTAAGGGTGCTGCCCCTTTGCGAGGCGCCGGCGCTTTCCTCCGCGTGGCGGGCCACCTCGTCCACCGCGGCGCTCATTTCCGTCACCGCGGTGGCCACCTGGCCGATCTCGTCGTTTTGCCTGAGCAGGCCGCGATTGCCAGCGTCGATCACCGCGGTCATCTCCTCGGCGGCGGCGGCCAGCTGACTGGAGCTGTCCGCCAGATGGGCCACGGTGTCGCGCAGATTGGCCTGCATGCCGGCCAGGGCGGTCAGCAGGCCGGCGGCCTCGTCGCGACCCGTGACCTGGATGTCTTCGGCAAGATCCTTGTTGGCGATCCGCTGGGCGATGCGCAGGGCTTCGCCGATGGGCAGGGTGATGCTGCGTGTCAGCAGGAAGGCCAGGGCGATGGTGGCCAGCAGGGTGGCGAGGATCAGCCCCACGACCCAGGCCAGGCCGTGGTCGTAGATCCGTCCCGCTTCGATGCCCGAGGCGACGGCGCCCCGGTCATTCAGCGCGGCCAGGTTTTCGATCTGCGTCTGCAACTGGTCGGCGGCCGCGCGCATGCCACCGTTGGCCAGGGCCTCGGCACCGGGCAGATCCCCCGTCCGGTAAAGGGTCTCGAAGCTGTCCAGCAGGCCCAGATAAGCCGTGGCCCCGTCCTGTACCGCCTGGTACAGCCGCTGCTCCGCATCGCTGGACACCAGGGGTGCATAGTCCTTTACCCCGGTGGCGAAGCGGCTGCGCAGATCGACCAGGGCCGTGGCCATTTCCGGCTGGCGCGCGGGGTCCCGGGTGCCCAGGGCTCTCAGGCTTTCGAGGCGCAACCTGAGCAGCGCCGCGGTCATCTGGCCGGCCTGGCGAACGCTGGGCATCCAGTCCGTTTCCACCTCGATTTCCGACTGCCTGAGTTGCCGCATCTGGATCAGGGCGATAGCCCCGAGCGCGATGACGATTGCTACGATAACCGAGAAGGCCAAGGCCGACCGGCGACCCACCTTAAGTGTGCGCATCATCATGACAGTCACCGTGAGGGTAGCCCCGGCGGGACACCGGGTTGGAGTTGTGATGTGCATCACACGCTATAGGGGGTGGCTTAGCGGCGGCTTAAGGCCGAGCCGGCCATAGGACCATTGGTCTGACTATGGCTGGACGCTCGAATCAGTGCCCTCGTGGGAGCGACGATCCCGGCTGGCGCTAGCCGGCCGGGGCACCCATCTGCGCCGAGATGCGCGCCGTGGTGGCGAGCATCTGCTCGACGTACTCGGCCTTGAGGTCTTCGCGGAAGCGGAAGCAGGGAAAGGACACGCTCAGGCCGGCGATGACCTGGCCGAAGCGATCGCGGATCGGCGCCGCCAGGCATCTCATGTTGGCCTCGAATTCCTCGTGGTCTTCAGCGAAGCCCAGCTCACGAACCCGCGCCAGTTCCGCGAGGTAGGCGGCCAGGCTGTCGAGGGTGTTGGGCGTGCGACGGACAAAGGTCTCCTGGGCGAGGATCTGCCGCACCTCGGCTTCTGGGCGCCAGGCCATCAGCACCTTGCCGATTCCCGTGCAATACAGCGGAGCCCGCCGACCGATGCGTGAATACATGCGCAGGGTGTAGCGCGAATCGAGCTTGTGCACATAGACGATGGCGCCCTCGTCGAAGATGCCGAGGTGGACGGTCTCGCCGGTGAGGTCGTTGAGCAGGCGCATGCCCGGTTCGGCTTCGCGGACCAGCTCCAGCTGGGGCAGGGCGCGGGCACCCAGTTCGAACAGCTTGACGCTGAGGCGGTAGCGGTCCTCGGCGTCCTGGACCACATAGCCCAGCGCCTTGAGCGTCTGCAGGAAGCGGTGGACGGTGCTCTTCGACAGGTCCAGCTGCTGCGCCAGCTCCGAGACGCCGCAGTCGTCCTCGCGCTCGCCGAGCGCTTCGAGCACCGCCAGGGTGCGCCCGACGGCGCTGACCATGTCATTGCCGAGTTGCTGATTCTTTTCCATGGGACCGCCGGTCGCCTGGTTGCCGGAACACTGTTCCATTCTGATTGACGGATGCGGGAAAGGCCAGCAACACTGTCCGCCAGCGAATGGAACAACGTTCCAAAGCATTTCGCGCGTAAGGGTCTTCTCTCACCGCTGGCGGTCGCCGGCGGTGCGAACAAAAACAACAACGGAACCCGCGACGATGAAATCCATGACCAAGGCCCCGGGCGCATTGGCGCCTGCCGTTCGTACCCCCCGCTGGCTGCCTCGCGCCCATCCGGTGTCCTGGCAGATGCTGGGCATCACCACCCTGGCGATGCTGATGATCTCGGTAGATCGCCAGCTGTTGCCGACCGTGCTGCCGGCGATCATGCAGGAATTCGGACTGGACGCCGCCCAGGGCGGCTGGCTCAGTTCGCTGAGTTTCGTCGGCACCCTGGTCGGCGCCCTGGTGGTGGGGGTGCTGGCCGACAGCGTCGGTACCGGCCACCGCCGTGCCTGGAGCTGGGTGGGAGCCTGCGCCCTGACCATAGGCTCGGCCTTCGCCACCGTGTACGCGCGCTCGCTGGGCGCCCTGCAGGTGCTGAGATTCACCATGGGCCTGGGCACCGGCGCCATGGAGCCGGTCAACATCGCCGTGGCCAGCGAATTCTGGCAAAAGGAAAATCGCGGCTTCGCCCTGGGCGTCCACCATACCGGCATGCCCCTGGGTCAATTCGTCGGCCCGGTTTTGATGGGGTTGATCCTGGCAAATGGCGACTGGCGCGCCACCTTTCTCTGGATTCCCCTGATCGGTCTGCCGATCATCCTGCTGCAGCTCTACCTCGGCCGCCGCCGCAACGAGGAACAGGTCTATGCCTGGATCCGCGAGGAGGGGCTGACCGTGCCGGTCGACACCGCCGCGCCGGTCTCGCGCAATCCGCTGAGCAACCTGCGCCAGGCCTTCGCCGAGCGCAACGTGCGCCTCTGCCTGGTGATGAACTTCCTGTTTCTCTGGACCGAGATGGGCGTGGCCACCTTTCTGACCTACCAGCTCACCAGCCAGCTGGGGCTGAGCCTGGCCGAGGCCGCGGTGATTTCCGGCGCCTCGGGGCTGGTGGGCTGGGCGGGGCAGATCTTTTGGGGGACGCTGAGCGATCACCGCGGTCGCAAGTTCGCCCTGGGCATCCTGACCGTCGGCTTCTCGATCTGCGTGGCCCTGTGCATGTTCATCGACAGCCGCGCCATGGCCTGGACCCTGCTGCTGGCCTGGGGCCTGTTCCGCAACTCGCCCTATGTGGTGCTCTATTCGCTGGCGGTGGATTCCTCGCCCCGCGCGGCCGGCAGCGGCCTGGGTCTGCTGATTGGCGTGGGCCTGGGCCTGGCGGGCTTTCTGGTGGGGCCGGTGGCCGGCTACGTGATCGAGCATTTCGGCTGGCACTGGAGCTACGCCATGCTCGCCCTGAGCTGCCTGCTGGTGCTGATACCGCTGCGCTTCGTGGAGGAGACCCAGCATGGCGCCACCTGAGTGCCTGTTCGACCATAGCGATGAACTGGGCGAAGGCCCGGTCTGGGATACCCGACAGCAGCGCCTGCTATGGGTGGATATCCTGGCCGGTCGCCTGTTGCGCGCCGCGCCGCAGCCGGCGGCTCCGGTCGAGGTACTGGAGTTCGGCCAACCGCTGGGCTGCGCCGTGCCCCATGTCGATGGCTCCACCTGGCTGGCCCTGAGCGACGGCGTCTGGCGCCTGGCCGCCGGCGCCGCCCAGCCGACGCCCATTGCGCAGCCGCCCCGGGCGGTCCATGGGCCTCAGCACCGTTTCAATGACGGCAAGTGCGATGCGCTCGGCCGCTTCTGGCTGGGTACCACGCTGCTCGACGAGGCGCCCGGCGGTGGCCGGCTGTATTGCCTGGACCTGGATGGCCAACTGCATCAACGCCTCGACGGCATCACCGTGTCCAACGGCCTGGGCTGGAGCCCGGACAACCGGACCTTCTACTACATAGATTCGCCCACCCGCCGGGTGCAGGCCTTCGACTTCGATCTCGCCAGTGGCCGGCTCGGTCGCGGACGCACCCTCATCGACTTCGGCGAGCAGCCCGGCGTGCCCGATGGCCTGGCCGTGGACAGCGAGGGCGCCCTGTGGATCGCCCACTGGGACGGCTATCGCCTGAGTCGCTGGAGCGCCGAGGGCGTATTGCTCGCCTGGGTGGAGCTGCCGGTGGCGCGGGTCACCTCCTGCGCCTTCTATGGCGCGCGCCTGGAGCAGTTGCTGATCACCACCGCCCGGGTGGGTCTCGATGATTCCGCCCGCCAGGCGCAACCCCTGGCCGGGCGCAGCTTTCGCCTCGATCCCGGCGTGACCGGCCTGGCGGTGTCCGCCTGCCGCGTCCGGGTTCCGGACCATCCTCAGGAGTCTGCATGACGCTACCCCTCGTTTCGTCCCCCCTGACCCGCATCGGCCTCATCGGCGAATGCATGGTCGAGTTGCGCAGTCAGGAAGATGGCCAGCTGGGCCAGGCCTTTGGCGGCGATACCCTGAATGCGGCGGTCTATCTGCGGCGGCTGCTCGGGGATGACCCGGTGCAGGTGGATTACCTTACCGCGGTGGGCGACGACAGCCTGAGCCAGGCCATGCGCGCACGCTGGCGGGAGGAGGGGGTGAGTGACGCGCGGGTGCGGGTATTGCCCGGGCGCCTGCCGGGACTCTATCTGATCCAGACCGATGCCGACGGCGAGCGGCGGTTTCTCTACTGGCGCGGCGAGGCGGCGGCGCGGGAGTGTTTCGACGGCGCCGAGGCGCAGCCGCTGCTGGCGGCCCTGGCCGAGTATCAGCTGCTCTATCTCAGCGGCATCAGCCTGGCGGTGCTGACCGATACCGGTCGCGAGCGGCTGCTGGAGGCCCTGCGCCAGGCGCGCGCCGCCGGCACCCGCATCGTCTTCGACAACAACTACCGGCCGCGGCTGTGGCCGAATCTGCAGGCGGCGCGCACGGCCTATCACCGGTTGCTGCAGCTCGCCGACCTGGCGCTGGTGACCTGGGAGGACGACGCCGCGCTGTCCGGCTTCGCCGACGAGGCGGCGCTGCTTGCCCAGTACGCCGAGTGGGGCGTGGCCGAGGTGGCGCTCAAGCGCGGCGCGCGCAGCTGCCTGCTGCAGCATCGCCAGGGGCGCCAGGAGGTGGCCGGCGAAGCCGTGGCCCGAGTGGTGGACACCACCGCCGCCGGGGATTCCTTCAGCGCCGCCTACCTGGCCTGCCGCCTCCAGGGCGGGGCGCCCGAGGTGGCCGCCGCCTGGGGGCATCGCCTCGCCGCCACGGTCATCCAGCATCCCGGCGCGCTCATCCCGCGTGCCGCCATGCCGGCGCTGCCGCCCCTGATTCCCGCGCTCACTGCCCAGGCCTGAAGCCATGAAGATCACCGAAGCCCGCGTCATCGTCACCTGTCCCGGTCGCAACCTGGTCACCCTCAAGATCGTCACCGACGAAGGCCTCTATGGCCTCGGCGACGCCACCCTCAACGGCCGCGAACTGGCGGTGGTGGCCTACCTGGAAGAGCACGTGCTGCCGGCGCTGATCGGTCGCGACGCCCATCGCATCGAAGACATCTGGCAGTACCTCTATCGCGGCGCCTACTGGCGGCGCGGACCGGTCACCATGACCGCCATAGCCGCGGTGGACGTGGCGCTCTGGGATCTCAAAGCCAAGGCCGCCGGTATGCCGCTGTACCAGCTGCTCGGCGGCAAGAGTCGCGAGCGGGTGATGGTCTATGGCCACGCCACCGGCAAGGACATCGAGAGCTGCCTGGACGAGGTGGCCCGCCATGTGGAGCAGGGCTATCGCGCGGTGCGGGTGCAGTGCGGGGTGCCGGGCATTCCCACCACCTACGGCGTGGCCAAGCGCGAGGGCGAGCGCTACGAGCCGGCCGACAGCGACCTGCCGGCCGAGCACGTCTGGGACACCGCCAAGTACCTCAATCACGTGCCCAAGCTGTTCGCCGCGGTGCGCGAGCGCTTTGGCGACGACCTGCACCTGCTGCACGACGTGCACCACCGGCTGACGCCCATCGAGGCGGGACGGCTGGGCAAGAGGGTCGAGGAATACAACCTGTTCTGGCTGGAGGACTGCACCCCGGCGGAAAACCAGGAGGCCTTCCGCCTGATCCGCCAGCACACGACCACGCCGCTGGCGGTGGGCGAGGTGTTCAATTCCATCCACGACTGCCGCGAGCTGATCCAGGAGCAGCTGATCGACTATATCCGCGCCACCCTGGTGCATGCCGGCGGCATCACCCACATGAGGCGCATCGCCGATCTGGCCGCGCTCTACCAGGTGCGCACCGGCTTCCATGGCGCCACCGACCTGTCGCCGGTGTGCATGGGCGCGGCGCTGCACTTCGACACCTGGGTGCCCAACTTCGGCATCCAGGAGCACATGCCCCACGAGGCGCGCATCGAGGAGGTCTTTCCCCATGCCTATCGCTTCGACGACGGCCATTTCACCCCGGGCGAGGTGCCCGGCCACGGCGTGGACATCGATGAAGACCTCGCCGCCCGTTATCCGTACAAACGCGCCAGCCTGCCGGTGAACCGGCTGGTGGATGGCACCCTGTGGCACTGGTGAAGGAGGAGTCCAGGATGAAAGCCTTTCAGGTCAGAGCGCCCCACGAATTCAGCATCGCAGAGGTCGCGGTACCCACGCTGGCGCCCGGTGAGGTCCGCGTCGGAGTGGCCTATGCCGGCATCTGCGGCTCGGACATGCACATCATCCATGGGCAGAACGCCTTCGTGCGCTTTCCCCGCGTCACCGGCCACGAGTTCGCCGGCGTGGTGCGCGAGGTGGGCGAGGGCGTGAGCGGCCTGGCGGTGGGCGATCCGGTCTGCGTCGATCCGGTGATCGCCTGCGGCAGCTGCTATCCCTGCCGCATCGGCCGGCCCAATGTCTGCAGTCGCCTGCAGGTGCTTGGGGTGCACCGCGATGGCGGCTTCAGCGAAGAGGTCTGCGTACCCGCCGTCAACGCCCATCGCCTGCCACCCGGTCTGCCGCTGGCCCAGGCCGCCCTGGTCGAGCCCTACAGCATCGCCCTCAATGTGCTGGAGCGGATGCAGTTCCTGCCCGGCGATGGCCTGCTGATCTACGGCGCCGGCGTGATCGGCCTGACCCTGGTGCAGATGGCCCGGGCGCTGGGCATCGCCGACATCACGGTGACCGATGTGCTGGACGATCGCCTGGCCACCGCCCGGACCCTGGGCGCGACCCGCACCCTCAATGGTCGCGAGACCAATGTCGAGGCGGCCATGCGCGAAGCCACCGGCGGCGAGGGCGTGCCGCTGATCGTCGACGCCGCCTGCCATCCGGCCTTGCTGCCGGAGATCGTCCGGCTGGCGTCGCCGGCCGGGCGCATCGGCCTGCTGGGCTTCAGCGCCACGCCCAGCGAGCTGGTGCAGCTGGAGATCATCAAGAAGGAACTGACGCTGGTGGGCTCGCGGCTCAACAACGGCCGATTTCCGCGGGTCATCGAGCTGCTGGCGGCGGGCCGGCTGGATGCCGCGGCGCTGATCAGCCACCAGGTGGCCAGCCAGGAGATGCCGGGCGCCATCGAGCTGATCGAAAGGCACCCCGAGCAGACCCGCAAGGTGCTGGTGCAATGGGGTGGCAACGCCTGACAACACGGGCTCCCCAAGGGGCGCCGCTGCGATGCCTTACCGAATAAAGACAATGAGCGGGAGGTAACAAATGGCTGGACAAGGTCGTGGACTGGTACTCGTCATGCTGTTCCTGGCGGGGGTCGTCAACTATCTGGATCGCTCTGCGCTGTCGGTGGCGGCGCCGCTGATCCAGAAGGACTTCGCACTCAGCGCCGGCGAGATGGGGTTGCTGTTCAGCGCCTTCTTCGTCGGCTATGCGGCGTTCAACTTCATCGGTGGCTGGGCCGCCGACCGCTATGGCGCCAAGACCACGCTGCTGCTGGCCATGGTGCTCTGGTCGGCGTTCAGCGGCCTGACGGTGCTGGCCTCGGGCTTCGCCGCGCTGATCGTGATCCGGGTGCTGTTCGGCATGGCCGAGGGGCCCCTGAGCGTCTCCACCAGCAAGATGGTCAACAACTGGTACGCGCCCCACAACCGCGGCCGCACCCTGGGCCTGTCGATGTCGGGCACCCCCCTGGGCGGCGCCATCTCCGGCCCCATCGTCGGCGTGATCGCGGTGGCCTACGGCTGGAAGGTGTCCTTTGTCGTCATCATGCTGATCGGCTTCGTCTGGGCGGTGGTCTGGTACCTCTGGATCAAGGACAAGCCAACCGGCCAGCTGGCCGCCGACATCGCCGCCGAGGAGCGCGCCGTGGCCGTGGTGGACACCGAGGTCAGGCCGCTCAAGTACTACCTGCGCCAGCCCACGGTGCTGTTCACCGCCCTGGCGTTCTTCGCCTACAATTACACCCTGTTCTTTTTCCTCACCTGGTTTCCCAGCTACCTGATCCAGGCCTATGGCCTCAACGTGAAGGACATGAGCATCGCCACGGTGATCCCCTGGGTGCTGGGCTTCATCGGCCTGGCGGTGGGCGGCTATCTGTCCGACTGGGTGTTCCGCAAGACCGGCCGGCTGATGTTCTCGCGCAAGGTGGTGCTGGTGAGCTGCCTGCTGGCCTGCGCCCTGTGCATCGCCGTAGCCGGCCTGGTCAGCACCCTCTATGCCGCGGTGGCCCTGGTGGCGCTCTCGGTGTTCTTCCTCTACCTGACCGGGGCGATCTACTGGGCGATCATCCAGGACACGGTGCCGGCGGCGCGGGTGGGCGGGGTGAGCGGTTTCATGCACTTCCTGGCCAACACCTCGGGCATCATCGGCCCGGCGGTGACCGGCTACCTGGTGCAATTCACCGGGGCCTTCACCAGCGCCTTCCTGCTGGCCGGCGCCCTGACCGTGATCGGTTCGCTGTGCGTGGCGCGCTTCGTCAAGCCGCTGGCCGAGCGGCCGGCCGATGAACCTGCCGCACTGGCCACCGGAGGCGCCCGATGAGCGATTTCGAACGTATTCCTTCGCGCTATCCGGCGCCCGCCATCGGCATCGTCCACCTGGGCCTGGGCGCCTTCCATCGTGCCCACCAGGCGGTCTATCTGGAGCGCAACCTGGCTCGCCATGGCGGCGGCGCCTGGGGCCTGTGCAGTGCCAACCTCAGATCGGGGCGGGCGCTGGTGGAGACCCTCAGCGCCCAGCAGGGCCGCTATCACGTGGCCGAATACCGCAACCGGCGCGAAGGGGTGCTGCGCGAGATCGGCGCCCTGCGCGAGGTGCTCTACGCCGGCGACGGCGGGGCCGGGCGCGAGGCCCTGCTGGCCCGGCTGGCCGATCCCGGGGTGCGCATCGTCACGCTGACGGTGACGGAAAAGGGCTATTGCCTGAGTCCGGCCAGCGGCGCGCTGCGCCGCGACGATCCCGGCATCGTCCACGACCTGGCCGAACCGCGGGCGCCGCGCACCGCGCCGGGGCTGCTGGTGGAAGGCCTGCGCCGGCGCCGGGCGGCCGGCATCGCGCCCTTCACCGTCCTCTGCTGCGACAACATGCCGGACAACGGCCAGCGGACCCGCCAGGCGGTGGTGTCCCTCGCCGAGGCCCAGGACGCCGGGCTGGCGGCCTGGATCGCTACCGAGGTGGCCTTTCCCTGCAGCATGGTGGATCGCATCGTCCCGGCCATGGACGAAGCCGCCTTCGCGCGGTTGCGCGATCTCGGCTGCGATGACCCGGCCGCCGTGGTCGGCGAGGCCTTCAGTCAGTGGGTGGTCGAGGACCGCTTTCCGCAAGGGCGCCCGGACTGGGAACATGAAGGGGTGCAGATGGTGGCGGACGTCCGTCCCTTCGAGACCATGAAGCTGCGCCTGCTCAATGGCAGCCATTCGCTGCTGGCCTATGTCGGCAGCCTGGCCGGTCACGGCACCGTGGCCGAGGCAATGGCCGATGAACGCCTGGCGGCCCTGGTGCACCGCTACATGAGTCGCGAGGCGGCGCCGACCCTGGACATGCCGGAAGGCGTGGATCTGCCGGGCTATGCCCAGGCGCTGGTCGCGCGCTTCCGCAACGATGCCCTGCAGCACCGCCTGCGGCAGATCGCCATGGACGGCTCGCAGAAGCTGCCGCAACGCTGGCTGCTGGGCGCCCGGCAGCTGCTGGAGCAGGGCGGTGATCCGGCCTGCACCGCCCTCGGCGTGGCGGCCTGGATCCACTATGGTGAAGGCGAGGGCGAGGCGCTGGACGATCCCCTGCGCGCCACCCTGGCCGCCTTGCCTACGGGCGCGGCGCGGGTGGACGCCGTGCTGGCGCTGGCCGAGGTCTTTCCCCCCGACCTGGCCGCGCACCCCGTCTTTCGCGCCGCGGTGCAACGGGCCCACGCGCGCATCGCCGCGGCGGGTATCGAAGCGGCCATCGCCGATCTGACCGAGCAAGGAGTCTGACATGGAACACACCTGGCGCTGGTTCGGCCCGCGCGATCCCATCTCTCTCGCCGACATCCGCCAGACCGGGGCCACCGGCATCGTCACGGCGCTGCACGAGATCGCCAATGGCGAGGTCTGGCCGGTGGCCGCCATCGCCGAGCGCAAGGCGCTGATCGAGGCGGCGGGGCTGTCCTGGTCGGTGGTGGAGAGCATCCCGGTCCACGAAGACATCAAGCGCGGCCTGCCGGGTCGCGAACGCTATCTGGAGAACTACTGCCAGAGTCTGCGCAACCTCGCCCAGTGCGGCATCGACGTGGTCTGCTACAATTTCATGCCGGTGCTCGACTGGACCCGCACCCAGCTGGCCCATCGGTTGCCCGACGGCGGCTGGGCGCTGAGATTCGATCAGGACGCCTTCGCCGCCTTCGATCTCTGCATCCTGCAGCGTGACGGCGCCGAGGCCGAGTACAGCACCGCGGAGATCGAACGGGCGCGCCGCTATCACGCCGGGCTCGACGACGCCGGTCGCGACGAACTGGTGCGCACCCTCATCGCCGGTCTGCCGGGCGCCGAGGAGGGCTATACGGTGGCCGACCTGCGCGCCCTGCTGGCCACCTATGCCGGCATCGACGCCGCGCGGCTGCGCGAGCACCTGGCGACCTTTCTCCAGACCGTAGTGCCTGTGGCGGAAGAAGTGGGCATCCGCCTGGGGGTGCATCCGGACGATCCGCCGCGACCGCTGCTGGGTCTGCCCCGGGTGGTCTCCACCGCCGCCGATGCCCAGTGGCTGCTGGATGCTGTGCCGAGCCCGGCCAACGGCCTCACCTTCTGCACCGGCTCCTATGGCGTGCGCGCCGACAACGACCTGGTGGCCATGGCCCGCCAGTTTGCGCCGCGCATCCATTTCGTCCATCTGCGGGCGACCCGGCGCGAGGCGGATCCGCGCAGCTTCCACGAGGCCCATCACCTGGACGGCGACGTCGACATGGTCGGGGTGATCCGCGAACTGGTGCGCGAGGAGCGTCGCCGCGCACGCGACGGCGGAGCGCGCCTGCCCATGAGGCCGGACCATGGTCATCAGCTGCTGGATGACCAGGGGCGGCGGACCAATCCGGGCTATTCGCTGATCGGCCGGCTCAAGGGGCTGGCGGAATTGCGCGGCGTGGAACAGGCCGTGCGGCAACTGGAAGAGGAGGGCGGTTGATGCGGATCTGCACCTATCAGGCACCCCTCAGGCGTGATCCGGACCAAATTCGAAGGCTGACGTGGAGACTCCTATGGAATTGATCACCCGCAGCGGCGCCGCGGCCGCTGCCCGCGCCACCCTGCGTCTGCATCCGCAAGACGATGTGCTCATCGCCCGCCAGGCGCTGGTACCCGGCCTGGAATTGGCGGAGGAGGGCGTGCAGGTCCGCGAGCCGGTGCCCGCCGGGCACAAGGTCGCCGTGCGCGCCATCGCCGCAGGTGCGCCGGTACGCCGCTATGGCCAGATCATCGGCTTCGCCCGCGAGGCCATCGCCGCCGGCAGCCATGTGCACGTACACAACCTGGCCATGGGCGACTTCGCCCGCGAACACGCCTTCGGCATCGAGGCCCGCGGGACACCGGCGCCCATCGAGCGCAGCTTTCTCGGCATCGTCCGCCCGGATGGCCGGGTGGCGACCCGCAACTACATCGGCATCCTCACCTCGGTGAATTGCTCGGCCACGGTGGCCCGGGCGGTGGCCGACCATTTCCGCCGCGACGTCCATCCCGCGGCGCTGGCGCCCTATCCCAACGTCGACGGCGTGGTCGCCCTGACCCACGGCGTCGGCTGCGGCATCGACACCCAGGGCGAGGGCATGGCGGTGCTGCGCCGCACCCTGGGCGGCTATGCGGCCCACCCCAACTTCGCCGCCGTGCTGTTCATCGGCCTCGGCTGCGAAGCCAACCAGATCCCCTCACTGCTGGCCGACCAGGGCCTCGCCGAGCATGCGGGACTGCAGACCCTCAATATCCAGGACAGCGGCGGCACCACCGCCACCGTGGCCCGTGGCATCGCCGCGGTCGAGGCGTTGCTGCCCACGGCCAATGCGGTGCAGCGCGAACCAGTCAGCGCGCGGCATCTGATCCTGGGCCTGCAATGCGGCGGCTCGGACGGCTATTCCGGCATCAGCGCCAATCCGGCCCTGGGCCGGGCGGTGGACCTGCTGGTGGCCGCCGGGGGCACCGCCATCCTCTCGGAAACGCCGGAAATCTACGGCGCCGAACACCTGCTCACCCGCCGCGCCGCCAGCCCGGCGGTGGGCGAGCGCCTGGTGGAACGCATCCGCTGGTGGGAAGACTATTGCGCCCGCTTCGGCGCCAGCCTGGACAACAACCCCTCGGCGGGCAACAAGGCCGGCGGCCTGACCACCATTCTGGAAAAATCCCTCGGCGCGGTGATCAAGGCCGGTTCCACCGATCTGATGGCGGTCTATGGCTACGCCGAGCCGGTGCGCAGCCCGGGCCTGGTGTTCATGGACACCCCCGGCTACGACCCGGTCTCGGCCACCGGCCAGGTGGCGGGGGGCGCCAACCTGATCGCCTTCACCACCGGCCGGGGTTCGGCCTATGGCTGCGCACCGACGCCGTCGCTGAAAATCGCCACCAACACCCGGCTGTGGGAGAGCCAGCGCGACGACATGGACGTGGACTGCGGGGGCCTGGTGGACGGCAGCACCACCCTGGAAGAGCGGGGCGCCTTCATCTTCGAGCGCCTGCTGGCGCTGGCTTCGGGGGAGCGCAGCCGCAGCGAGTTGCACGGCTACGGGCAGAACGAATTCGTCCCCTGGCAACTGGGCGCCACCACCTGAGTGGGGGGATCAGGGCTCTGCCAGCCCGGTGTCGATGCCGCTGGTCACGGCCTCGCCATCCGGTTGCAGGTGCCGCCAGATGATGATCGCCGCGGTGTGGGTGAAGGCCGCGGCCAGTTCGAGATCCATCGCATCCGGCAGTCGGGGATGTTGGAAATACATCGCCAGGGAACCGAGGCTCTCACCGTCCGCAGTCTTGACCGGAAAGGACCAGCAGCCACGGAAGTCGTATTGACGTGCCATCCACGCCCGGGATTCCCAGAGCGGCTCCTCCAGCACATCGCGGGTGATGACCGGCTCACCCAGCGCGATGGCCAGCCCGCAGGCCAGCGAATCAAGGGAGATCGGGCAACCCTCCACGTCCCGAGCGTAGCGCTCCGTCATACCCACCACATGGCTCAGACCCGTGCTCTTGGATAGAAAGAAGGCGCACCGGCGCTGATCACCCGCTTCGGCGATCAGGGCCTGGATCAGAATGCCCAGCGACCGGCGTAGGCCTTCTCCCCTCATGGCGGACTGGAAGGCGTCCTTCTGCGCGGTGAGCCATTGCTGACTGCGTTTCAGCTGGCGTTCGCGTTCACGCAGTGCCAGCTCCGCCTGGGTGCGCAGGGTGATATCGGCGAAAGTGACGGCGACACCGGCGACGGCTCGCGGATTGCCCGTATCCGGGTAGATTCGCCGCAAAAACCAGCGGCTGTCCCGGGACTGCACCACCGCCGTGCGGGGCTCGCCATCCTGCAACACCTGCCGAATGTCCTCGAATAGCTCGGGATCCTGGAATTTTGGTACCAGGTCACGCACATGCCGCCCGGTATCGGCCTGTTGCAGCGGCAGCAGGTCGGTCATGGCCGGGGTGAACCAGAGGATCTTCAGCTCGGCATCCAGGCAGAGGGTCATCACGGCGCCCGAGGACAGGACCCGCCGCTGCATCTGCAACTGCCCAATATGGTCCTGCAGCGAGTCGTTCGCCCGGTTCAGGTCCTCGTTGCTCAGTTGCAGCTGGTCGTTGGTGTCCTTGAGTTCGTTGTTCAAGGCCTTGAGTTCTTCGGTGAGTGCCTGCAGCTCCTCGCGCGAGGCTTCGAGCTCTTCCTGGGAAAGACGGATCGCTTCACGCCAGTCCGCTTCCTCTACCACCCGGGTGTCATCGAAAACGTCTGGAGAGGCGGGTGTCCCAGCGCTCCCTGACTGACGGATGAAGGACACCAGCACCTGATCCTGTTGACCCGGACCGTCCAGGGGCGTGATGCGCAAGGTGACGCTCAAGGTGGCGTCGAAGCGATCCGGCAAGCCCGCGACCAGCGTTGGCTCGCCACCGTGCAGGGCGCCGGTGAGGTGATGGCGCAGGGTGGCGACCCAGGGGCGGGGCACCAGATCGAGCAGTCGGTAACTCGGTTCGCCGACCGGCAGGCCGAGAAAGGCCTCGGTGTTGCCGTACAGGCGCAGCACCTGCCCCTCGACGTCGATCAGCACCGAGGGCAGCTCGAAGTGTTCGAGGGCCGTGCGCTCGGCTTCGAGGGCGCGCGCTGTCCGGCCGGATCGTCGCCGGGGCAGGGTGGGCGGCGGGCCTGGCAAGGGCCCTGCCTTGCGATGGAGATTCCAGCGCAGGGCCACGGGTTCGAAGCCGAAGCGATGCAGGGGATAGGCCTCGCTCTTGCCCAGCAGCAGATAGCCGCCAGGCCGAAGCGCGCCGTGCAATAGCTGCAGCACGAAGTCGATGGTCTCGGGTTCGAGGTAGATCAGCAGATTCCGACAGCTGATCAGATCCATCGCGGCGAACGGCGGATCAAGCAGCAGGTCCTGCACCGCGAAGACCATGCGCTCGCGCAAGGAGCGCCGAACCCGATAGGCCCCATCGACGGCATAGAAGAATCTTTCCAGACGTGCGGGTGACAGCGTCGCCAGCTCTCTGCCGCGATAGGCGCCACGGCTGGCCTGGGCCAGCATCTCCGGGGCCGGCTCGGTGGCGAACAGCTGGGCTCCGGTGGTGCAGCCATGGGCGGTACGCAGTTCGTCGAGCAACATCGCCATCGAATAGGCTTCCTGCCCCGTGGAGCAGGCGGGGATCCAGATGCGCAGGGGCTCGGTCGCCGGACGCTTCAGCAGCGGCAGCAGCACCTCTTCGCCGAGTACGTCCCAGGCGTCCGGATCGCGAAAGAATTCGGTGACATGGATAGGGATGCCCTTGACCAGGGCCACCAGCTCGGCGGGGTCGTCCTCCAGCAGCGCGGCATAGTCGCCGAAGGCCCAGACCCGGCGTACATCCATGCGCTGCTGGATGCGCCAGAGCAGGGGGGACGTCTTGTAGCCGCTGAAGTCGAACGCCGCCTGGCGGCGGATCAGCTCCAGGATCTG
Source organism: Pseudomonas oryzihabitans NBRC 102199 (assembly GCF_000730625.1). Lineage (GTDB taxonomy): Bacteria > Pseudomonadota > Gammaproteobacteria > Pseudomonadales > Pseudomonadaceae > Chryseomonas > Chryseomonas oryzihabitans. The sequence continues at coordinate 396,118 of NZ_BBIT01000002.1, forward strand.
CTCCAGGGTCGTTGCCAGGGAGGTCGGCTGGGTCGTGGGCTCCGGCCAGCGGTACTCCGGCGCGGCGCAGCCGATCAGATAGCGCGCGATAGCGGCGATGGGCAGGGCCAGATGATGCAGACCGCGCTGGGCGATGGCGTTGGGCATGCCTTGATGGGCGGCCGTCAGCGGATCCTGGACAATGACCGTGCCCCCGCACTGGCGGATGTGGATAGCCCCGGCGGTGCCGTCCATGCCACTGCCGGACAGGATCACCGTGACGGTACGGGCGGCCGCCTGCGGCGAAAGGCTCTCCAGGAAGGCATCGATGGCGTCGATTTCCGGCCGTCGCTGCCCACCTTCGGCTGGGCGCGTGTGAAAACGCTGGTCTTCCAGGGTCAGGATGGCGGCGGGCGAGGGCAGATGGACAGTGCCGGGCTTGGGGTGGGTGTCACTCGCGGCCGTCTCGACCGGCATCGCTGACCAGTTTTGCAGGAGGCTGCGCAGACCACTGGAGCTGCTGGGCGGTAGATGCTGCAGCACGACGAAGGCGAAGGGCAACTGGGTGCCGATGGACTCGAACAGCTGCTGCAGCGCGGTGATGCCGCCGGCGGAGGCGCCGATCACGATGAGCGGGGGAAGCGCGACAGCCTCCGATGGGGACTGGAGTCTGATCATGGGAGAGTCCTTGGCGGTGCCTGGGCGGGGGCATCGGGGCGAGGGGCGGCCACAGGAGCGGGTGGCGCCGGATCCCTACCAGCATAACGTCACCCCGCCTTTGCGCCAGCGAAGCGGCGCCTTCGCGCGCCCGGTTGCCCGCTAACGGCGCCCATGGAGCAAGCCATAGAGCACCGGGATCAGCCCCAGGGTCACCAGGGTGCCCAGGGCCAGGCCGCCGATCATGCTGATGGCCATGCCCGTCCACAGGGGACCGGCAAAGAGCATCAGCGGGATGAGACCGAGGATGCAGGTCAGCTTGGTCATGATGATCGGCCGCAGGCGCTCGCCGGCGGCGTCGAGCAGCGCCGGGATCAGGGGCTTGCCGGCCTGGCGTTCGGCTTCTATGCGTTCGAGCAGCAAGACCGCGTTGTTGACGATGATGCCGGCCAGAGACAGCAGGCCGAAGGTGGCCATGAAGCCGAAGGGATGGCCACTCAGCCAGAGCGCCAGGGCCACGCCGATGAGGATGAAGGGGATGCTGGCAACGATGATGAGCACCTTGCGCCAGGAGTCGAATTGCCAGAGGAACAGTAGCAGCATGGCCACGGCGGCCAGCGGCAGGTAGCGCAGCAGGGCGTCGTTGGCGGCGGCGGAATCCTCGCTCTCGCCGCCCAGCTCCAGGCGGTAGCCGGGCGGCAACTGCAGGGTCGGCAACTGGGGCGCGAGGGTGGCGACCAGGGTGGCGGCGGTCATGCCGGGATTGCGCGCGCTGACCGTGAGGGTGCGCTGCAGATTGCGTCTGACCTTGACCCCGGCCTCGCTGGCCAGCTCGATCCGGGCCACCGCCGCCAGCGGCAGCGGCGCGCCGCCGCCCTGGGGATAGACCAGCAGGCTGCCAGGATCGCCGTCAGGGGCAGGGCTGCGCACGGCGATTTCGACCGCATACTGGCCATCGCGCAACCGGGCGCCGCTCAGGCCGTCGCCGGCCAGTTGCAGCGTCTGGGCCAGGTCGCGCCGGTCGAGTCCGGCGGCGCGGGCCCGGGCCGGGTCGACCTCGACCTGATAGCGCAGCAGCCGCGGACCCCAGTCGTCCTGGATGTCGCGGGTCCCGGGGACGGCGGCGAGCAGGTCGGCAAGATCGCTGCCCAGCTGACGCAGGACCGCCTCGTCCGGCCCGCTCAGGCGATATACCGCCAGGCCGCTTTCGGTGGTGCCCAGGGAGAAGCGCTTGGGCTGGGCGCGCACCTCGGGATAGCCGCGCGCCAGCTCATTCCCGACTCGCGTCATCACTTGGGCGAGATCGGCGTCCGGGCGAGTGGTCACGGTGAAATAGGCGACATTGGGACCGGGCAACGGCGGATTGAGCCCCAGCACGATGCGCGGACCGCCCTCGGCGACGTAGCCGATGCTCTCGACGATATCGGCATCCGCGCCCAGCCAGCGGCTGAAGCCCTGCATGAGGTCCAGGGTGCGCTCGGCCGAGGTGCCGGGTTCCAGCTGGATGGGGATCTGGAACTGATTGCGATCCGAGGGCGGCAGGAAGTCGTAGGGCAGGCTGAGCACCTTGAGGGTGGCCAACACCAGCAGCCCGAGCATGGCCAGCAGATAGGCCAGCCGGTGCCGCAGCAGGGCTTCCAGCAGCCGGCGATAGCCCCGGTGCAGGGCGCTGTCGGTGCTGGCGCCGGTATGGGTGGGATCCGGCACCAGGCGCAGGCAGAGCAGCGGCGTCACCGTCAGGCTTAGCGCCCAGGAGCCCAGCAGGGTGAGCGCCAGCACCACGGCCAGGGACCTCAGGTATTCATTGGTGCTGGTCTGGCCGAGAAAGAACGGCGAGAAGGCCAGGATGATCACTAGCGACGAGGTGAGCAGCGGGATGGCCAGGGTCCGACCGGCGGCCTCGCAGGCGGCGCGGCGGTCCTCGCCGGCGCGTAGGCGTCGTTCGATGTCCTCGGCGATGACGATGCCGTTGTCCACCAGCAGTCCCAGCGCCAGGATCAGCGCGGCGATGGACACCGTCTGCAACTCGATGCCCAGGGCGCGCATGACCAGCAGGGTGGCCAGTACCGTGAGCGGCACGATGGCGCCGACGATCAGGCCCAGGCGCCAGCCCAGGAACAGCATGACCACCGCCATGACGATCACCATGGTTTCCATCAGCACGTGCTGCATGCGCGCCATGGCGTGATGGACCACCTCGGCCTGGAAGGTCACCCGGTGCAGGGCGAACCCGGCGGGCAGGCTGGCCTCCAGGGCCTTGAGCCGGTCGTGCAGCGCAGCGCCGAAGGCTTCCACGTTGCGTCCCGGGGTCATGGCGATGCCCAGCACCAGGGCGCGCTCGCCGCGATAGAAGGCGGCGCTGCGCACCGGCTGCGCGGGTTCGACCCGCACCCGGGCCAGCTCGGCCAGGGGCACGGCGCGGCCGTCGGCCAGCTGGATCGGCACGGCGCGCAGCGCGGCGGGATCGGCCAGTTCGCCGCCGATGGCCAGGCTCAGCGTACGGTCGCCCTGGCGCAGGCTGCCGCCGCTGACCAGTGCGTTGCGCGCCCGCAGCTGCGCCAGCAGGGCCTGGGGCGAAAGACCGGTCCGCGCCAGGGCGGTGGCGTCCAGTTCGAGGGTGACGCGGTCTTCCTGCAGGCCATAGAGGGCGATGCGATCCACCCCGGGCAGATCATAGAGCGCCCGACGCAGCCGTTCGGCTTCGCTGCGCAGTTCGCTCGGGCTGAAGCCGGGCGCGGTCACGGCGATGGACGCCACTGCCACCCGGCCGAAGTCGTCGTCCACCACCGGCCCCTGGGTGCCTTCGGGCAGCTCTTGCGCCACCTCGGCGACCTTGTTGCGCACCCGTTGCCAGAGCGCCGGCAGGTCCGTGATCTCGTCCCGTGCGGTGAGCTGGACGATGGCCTGGCCGGGTCTCAGGGTGGTCACCAGGGTCTTGAGTTCGGGCAATTCGCGCAGCCGGTCTTCCAGCGGCTTGGCCAGCAGCTCTTCCACCCGGTCGCTGGGCAGGCCGGGCAGGGCGACGCTGACCAGGGCGTCGCGCACCGTGACGCTGGGCTCCTCCTGGGAGGGAAAGCCGAGAAAGGCATAGAGACCGCCGAGCAGCAGGGCCAGGGCGACAAAGAGCACCAGGCGACCCCGGCGCAGGGCGAAAGCGGTCAGGGACATAACTTACTCCCCCGTGAGCACGGTGCCGGGCCGATAGGGCAGCACATGCTCGCCCGCGCGCAGGAAGGCGGCGCCGGCCACCACGATCTGCTCACCCTCGGCGAGACCGCTGGCGATCAGCGCCTGGCCCTGCTGCAGGGCCGCCACCGTGACCGGGCGCGGTTTCACCTGCTGGGTCTCCGGCTGGTAGACATAGACCTGACCGGCGCTGCCGCTCTGACCGGGCAGCAGCGCGCCCAGGGGCACGGCCAGCTGCGCCTGGGCTGGCAGCGGCAGACGCACGTCTAGCAGGCTGCCGCTGGGCAGGGCCGGTGCTTCCTGGTCGAGGGCGAAGACCGCTTCCTGCAGCAGGCCCTGCTCGGCACGCGGTGAAAGACCGACCAGCCGGAGCGGCAGGGGCGCGCCGTCGCGCGTGGCATAGGCCTGGGCCTGAGTGCCGGGCGCCAGCCCCTGGGCCAGGGCGGCCGGCACCTGCACCACCACCTGACGTTCGCCGTCGGCCTGCAGCCCGAACAGGGTCTCGCCCGCGCCCACCAGCCGCAGCGGCTCCGGCGCGCGCAGGACGATCTGGCCAGCGAAGGGCGCTATCAGCCGGGTCTGGGCCAGGGCGCGGCGCGCCAGGGCCAGTTCCGCCTCGGCGCCTCCTTGCTGGGCCTGGGCCGCACCCAGGGCGGCGTCGGCGGCTTCCAGCTCGGCCTTGGCCAGGTTGCCGTCGGCGAACAGCTGCCGAGCACGCCGCTGCCCGGCGCGGCGCTGGTCCAGCTCCACCCGAGCGGCCTGCACCCGGGCGCTGGCTTGGGCCAGGCGCAGGCGTGCCGGTTCGGCGTCCTGCTCGGCGAGCAGTTGCCCGGCCGCGACCCGGGCACCCACGTCCACGGCCACCCTCAGCACCCGGCCGCCATTTTCGAAGGCCAGCGCCGAGCTGTGCGTCTGGCGCACCAGGCCGGGTAGCAGCGGGGCCTGGGCCGCAAGGCGCGCGACCGGCGCGAGCTTGACGGTGCGCAGGGGCACCGGACCGGGGCGTTCATCGGGTGAACAGCCGCCCAGCAGGGGCAGCAGCAGGAGTAAGGCGAGGGCGGAGGTCAGGCGCGGGCCAGGCATGGCGGGCTCCAGGATCAGAAGCTGTAGGTCAGGGCGACTTGGGCGGTGGTGGCGGTGGCGCGCTGCCGCAGCGGGCTGTCGCGTGCCTGGTCGCCGTAGTAGGTGGTGGTCAGGGTCGCCACCGAACTCCAGTGCGGATCGAAGGCGTGCAACCAGTTCAGCGCGGCGGAATAGGCATAGATGCCCCGGTCGAGCCGCGCCGGGGCGAAGCCGCTGGCGGCGCTCTGGGCGGCGGTGACGCCGAAATAGGTCTGGTTGAAGCGGCTGTCACCGGCGTGGGCGTCGAGATCCAGCGCCAGGGTGTCCTGGTCGGTGTGCAGGCCGATGGCTTCCACGCCCAGGCGATAGCGATTGCCGCGCTGGGCCCCGGCCAGTCGCCATTCGCCCTCGGCGTTGAGGCTGAGCCAGGGCGCCAGGGCCTGGCTCAGATTGAGGTCCAGCACCGTGGCGCCGTCGACCTCGCCCATACCCTTCAAGCGGTCGGCGCCTGGCCGCGAGGCGTTGTCGCGGTCATCGCGGCCGAAGTCGTAGTTCAGGGCCCCGCTGAGGGTCAGTCCCTGGGCCGACTGCCATTGCAGGCCGAGGCCGCGACTGGTGTCGGCAAAGAAGGGTCCATGCTGCACTGCTACCAGCGGCAGCAACTGCGGCCGGTAGGCGGCCGAACCCATGTAACGACCGACCGCGCCGGCCACCAGGCCGAGGCTGACGTCGGTGTGGTCGCCCCAGGGCGAGGCGTCGGCCGCCTGGCCGGCCAGGGGTGTCAGGCAGAGCAGCAGCGGCAGCAGGGTGGTGCGGGTCATGGCGAGTCCTCTCAGGTGGCGGAAGGGTGGTCGAGGCCGTGCAGGGCGCGGTACAGGCGCAGGCGATTGAGGCGCAGGGCCTGGCCGGTCTGGCGCAGCGCCTCGCCGGCGCGCAACCCGTCGAGACCGGCCTGCAGGCTGGCGCCGGGATCGCCGGCCCCGGCCTGCCACTGGCGCGCCAGACGCTGGCGGCGCGCCTGGCTCAACTGCAGCTGGGCGGCCAGGGTCTGCCGCTGCGCGAGCAGCAGGCGGCGCTCTTCCAGGCCGTCGGCCAGTTCGCGAAAGGCGTCCTGCAGGGTGCGTTCGTAGGCGGCCAGGGCCAGGTCGCGAGCGGTCCTGGCGGCGTCCAGGTTGGCCTGGTTGCGCCCGCCGTCGAACAGCGGCAGGGACAGCGACGGCGTCAGCAGGCGCAGCCCTTGACGGGCGCTGAACAGGTCCTGCAGTTGCGGACTGGCCAGGCCCACCGCGGTGCTCAGGCGAATGCTCGGGAAAAAGGCGGCGCGGGCCGCGCCTATGCTGGCGTTGGCCGCCTGCAGGCGCTCCTCGGCCGCGCGTACGTCGAGACGCTCCAGCAGGCGGCTGGAGGGCAGGTCGGCCAGCTCGCCCGGCAGCTCCGGCGGTGGACCGGCCGGGGCAGGCGCAGCGCTGGGCGAGGGCGCCAGCCGGTAGCCGGTGACCCAGGCCAGCGCCCCATAGGCCTGGGTGCGTTGGCTCAGGCGCTGTTGCTCCAGTTGCCGTGCGTCCAGGGCGGCCTGGGTCAGGGGCTCCAGGGCAGCCGGGGCCAGGTCGCCGGCGGCGATGCGTGCCCGGGTCCGCTGCACCAGCTCATCGCTGAGGGCCGCCATGGCCTGGGCGCTGACGACCTGGGCATCGGCCTCGCGGGCCAGCAGGAAAAGGCGCGCCACCTCGGCTACCAAGGCGCCGCGCGCGGCCTGCTGGCCATAGGCGCTGGCCAACAGTTGGTGGCGGGCCTCTTCGCCGAGGCTGGCTACCCGCCCGAAGAAGTCCAGTTCGAAGGCGTCCACGCCGAGGGTGGCGGTGGCCAGGTCCTGCTGGTAGCGCTCGTCCAGCGCCTGGTCGGCGAAGCGCTGGCGCGGCCGCTGCACCGCCAGGCCCAAGGTGGGCCAGCGGTCGGCCTGGCGCGCGCCCAGCTGCGCCCGCGCCTGCTCGACCCTGAGCTGGGTTATCCGGTAGTCTCGATTGCCCGCCAGCGCCTGGCCCACCAGCTCTGGCAGGAGAGCTTCAGCGCTGACCGCGGCCAGCAGTTGGCGCTCGTCAGGGCTGAGATCAACGCCCGCCGCGGGGGCAGCGTCCTGCCGGTGCCACAGCCCCTGGTGCGCGGGCACCGGCAGGGGCGGCCGCTGGTAGTCGGGAATCAGCGAGCAACCGCTGAGGCCCAGCAGACCGATCAGCAGCAACTGGCAGGTGATGGAAGCGGCGAGTGAAGGCATGGCAGGCGGACCCGGTGCAAGGCATGGGTCGCAGCCTAGGGACGCCGAATCAAGATTCCTTCGGCGAATTGTCTAGATTCGATCAAGAGAGCGGACGTGGGCGACAAACTCATACTCATCGTCGAAGACGACGCCGACAGCGCCAGCGTGCTGGAGGCCTATCTGCTGCGCGATGGCTTCGCGGTCGTCCTCGCCGAAGACGGTCGCCAGGGGCTGGAACTCTTCCAGCGCGAGCGACCCGATCTGGTGTTGCTCGACATGATGCTGCCGCGCCTCGGTGGCACCGAGGTGCTGGCACAGATCCGCCGCGCCGGGGATACCCCGGTGATCATGGTGACCGCCATCGGCGACGAGCCGGAAAAGCTCGGCGCCCTGCGCTATGGCGCCGACGACTACGTGGTCAAGCCCTACAACCCCAAGGAGGTGGTGGCGCGGGTGCACGCGGTGCTGCGTCGCTGCCACCAGGCGCCGCGCGATGACCGCTGGCTGCGCCATGGCGCCCTGACGGTGGATCTGGAACGTTTCAGCGCCACCGTCGAGGCACGGGCCCTGGAGCTGACGCCCACCGAATTCGGCCTGCTCGCCACCCTGATGCGCACTCCGCACAAGGCCTTTACCCGCGAGGAATTGCTGGAGCGCTGCCTGCCGGAAAGCGAAGCCCTGGCGCGGGTGGTGGACACCCACCTGCACAACCTCAGGCGCAAGCTGGAAGCGGCAGGCCTTCCCGGCGTGCCGGTGACGGTGCGCGCCATCGGCTATCGCTTTTCATGAAGCGCCAGGCCCCGCTGGGGCGCTGGGTCGGCTGGCGCATGAGCCTGCTGGCCTTGGGCGCGGTGCTGCTGATCGCCGCCGGCATGTACCTCTGGTTTCTCTTTGGCGACTGGTGGGTGCTGCGCCAGGTGCCCCAGGCGGCGCGGGCGGAAATCCTCCAGCTGCGCGCCGATCCGCAGGAAAACGAGGCGCGACTCTGGGCGCTGTTCAGCCACTACTATCCGGTGCGCTATTTCCTGCCCGGCATCGCCAGCCGCGACTGGTGGGTGCTGGCGGGGCTGGTGCTGGCGGCCGTGCCGCTGATCCTGCTGGCCGGCTTTCGGCTGTCACGCCCGCTGTCGAGCCAGTTCTCCGCCATCGCCGCGGCGGCGCGGCGGGTGGCCTCCGGCGATCTGGAGACCCGCCTGGAGGTGGCCGAGACGGCGCCAGCGGAATTGCGCCGCCTGGCGCTGGACTTCAACAGCCTCACCGCGCGGCTGCAGCAATACGAGCGCGACGTGCGGGATTCCAGCGCCATCCTCGCCCATGAGCTGCGCACCCCGCTCAACGCCGCCTCGGTGCGGGTGCAGGGCATCCTCGACGAGGTCTTTCCCGCCGATGCCCGCCAGTTGCAGATGGTCAAGCGCCAGCTCGACCTGCTCAACACCCTGGTGGGCGATCTGCACACCCTGTCGCTGGCCGAGGCCGGGCAACTGGCGCTGGATCAGCGGCCCTTCGCCCTGGCGGCATTGGTGGAGGAGCGGCTGGCCTGGTTCGCGCCCCAGCTGCAGGCCGAGGCCATCCAGCTGCGCCTGGAACTGGATCCCCGCCAACGGCTGTACGCCGACCGCCATCGCATCGGCCAGTTGCTCAACATCCTGCTGGAAAATTTCCTGCGCTATGGCGCCAGCGGCGGCGAACTGGAGATCGTCCAGCTGGCCCTGGCCGAGGGCCTGGTGCTGGAATTCCGGGATCGCGGCCCGGGCATCGCCGAAGCCGATCGCGAGCGGGTCTTTCACCGCTTCTGGCGCGCCGACAGCTCCCGGGCACGGCACCTTGGCGGCAGTGGCCTGGGCCTGTCCATCGCCCGCGCCATCTGCGCGGCGCATCAGGGCCGCATCGTCGCCCTGGGGCGCGAGGGTGGGGGGACGGTCATGCGCATCGAGTTGCCGGGACGGCTGTCCTAACGCGGCGGGCGTCTGGAACGACTGCCCCTGTCTGGGCGACAGGGGCAGCGGGGCTCAGGCGGAGGCGTCGTCTGCGGGAGCGGCAACGGTCTCGGCCGCTGCAGGCGCTTGCGCTTCGGCAGGCGCGGCGGTGTCCGCCTTGGCCTTGGCCTGCTCACGGCGGGCCTGGGCGCGCTGGCGGCGTGCCTGCTGCTTGGCATAGACCGCCTGGGAGGCGGTCACGGTGCCAGCCGGCTGGCCATCCAGATCCAGGCGCGGGGCGTTTTCGGTCATGGCCGCCCAGTAGCGGGTGCCGCGACACCAGGTGGCGATCGACTGCTTGAGCTGATCACCGGTGATGCCCAGGCGCTCCAGGTGCTGCTCGGCGTCTTTCAGGATGCCTTCCTTGAGCGGCACCTTGGGTGCCGGATTGACCGGGAAGGCCAGCGGGAAGTGCTTTTGCAGACGGCGGATGCCTTCGACCACCGGATCCTGCTCGCGGGGCTTCTGCTCGCGGGGCTTGGCTTTCGGTGAAGGTCTCCGCGCCGGCCGCTCGTTGCTCTCGGTCTTTACCTGCGCTTTTTCGGCCCGCAGGCGGTCGCGTAGTTCAGCTAGTTGCTCAAAGCCCATCGTTCAGCTCACCGCTCCAAATAGAATTCACGTGCAAGGGTAACCCATGCCGGGCTTGGACCGCGCCAATCGCAGATCGGCACGCCCAAGGCTGGCGGCCCGTCATTCTAAAGGCTGGTTTGCCGCTCGTGCATCCTTGGCGGCGTCATTCCCGGCGGATGGTGTGCCCTGCTGGGCGTTTTCCAGGTCCGGTACGAAAGTCGCCGAGCGAAGGTGAGGCGGATTGAAACGACCAACGGGAGTAACCGCCCAAGGCTGCTCAAAGGGGTAGCGCTCACCAACCAAAAAGCAGAGGGAGCGCAGTGTACGTGCGGTAAAGGAGCATTCCGACCGGGCTGGCGATCCAGGGGTTTTTCCAACGAAGCATCGCCGATGCGCAGGCAGTTCTCGTACTGGACCTAGCCGCCTCCGGTCAGGCGCGACACCCATTGCGCCAGCCGCAGCTTGAAGGGCGAATAGGGCGGCAGCAGCAGACGAACGGCCAGCAGCGGACCGGCGGCGAGCACGCTGCGCTCGTGGGAAAAGGTGCGAAAACCGGCCTGGCCATGGGCGCTGCCGCTGCCGGAGTGATTGACGCCGCCAAAGGGCAGGTGCAGCTGGGTGTACTGCTGCATGCACAGATTGAGGCCGACGCTGCCGGAGCTGGTGCGGGCGATGACTCGCTGCTGGATGTCGCGGTCGCGACTCCAGAGATAGAGCGCCAGGGGCTTGGGCCCGGCGTCGATGCGCTGCAGTACCTCTTCCAAGTCGTCGTAGGCGATCACCGGCAGGAGCGGACCGAACAGCTCCTGGCTGTCCAGGGGGCTGTCGATGGCCGAGCAATCCAGCAGGGTCGGTGCGAGGTAGCGCCCGGCCGCGTCGTGCGCGCCGCCGTGGATCAGCTGGGCACCGGCCGCCTGGGCCTGTTCCAGCAGTCCGATCAGCTGGCTGGCGTGGCGTTGGTGAATGAGTCGGGCATAGTCCGGGCTGGCGGCGGCATCGCTGCCGTAGCGCTGCACCAGCAGGGCGCGACAGCGCTCCTTGAAGGCCGGCAGCAGGCGGCGGGCGACGAAGACATGATCGGGCGCCACGCAGGACTGGCCGGCATTGAGGAATTTGCCCCAGAGCAGCAGCTCGGCGGCGGCGTCCAGGTCGGCGCTGGCGTCGATGATCGCCGGCGACTTGCCGCCCAGCTCCAGGGTCACCGAGGCCAGGTGCCGGGCAGCGGCCTGCATCACCAGGCGGCCCACGGCGGTGGAGCCGGTAAAGAAGAAGTGGTCGAAGGGCAGCGCCAAGAGCGCCTGGGCGGTGGAGACATCGCCTTCGCAAAAGGCCACGGTGTCCGGGGTGAAGGCCTCGGCCAGCAGTTCGCGCAGTACCGCGTTGACCGCCGGGGTGAATTCCGAGGGCTTGAGCATCACGCTGTTGCCGGCCGCCAAGGCCGACACCAGGGGGCCGAGCAGGGTGGAGACCGGGTAGTTCCAGGGGCCGATGATCAGGCAGCGCCCGCGCGGCTGGCTGTGGATGTGCGCCGGGCAGCCGAGGGAGGTCAGGGTCGGGCGCACCCGCCGTGGCTTCATCCAGCGGCGCAGGTGGCGGCGCGCGTGCTGAATCTCCTCCAGCACCGGCATGATCTCCGACAGTTCCACCTCCACCTCGGGCTTGCCGAAGTCCTGGCGAAAGGCGGCATAGAGCGCCCCCCGCCGCGCCACCAGGGCGCCATGCAGGCGCTGCAGCAGGCTCAGGCGCTCGGCGGCGCTGGAGCCGCGCAGGGCCAGGGCACGCGGTCCCTGGGCGGCGAACAGCCGCTGCAGCATCTCGGGGTCGCCCAGGGCGGGAGCGGTATCGGGGAGGGGTGCATTCATGGCAGCAGTCCGCAAGGGGGCAGGAAGGGGACGATACGGCGACGGCGGCAGTATTCAGCCTGGGCGCTGCCAGCGCCAGCGCGGTACCGGCCGGGGGCGGCGGGCACTGAGGGCGAGCACGGCCGCCAGCCCCAGGGCCAGCAGGGCGAGCAGGGCGCTGGTGAGCGCGGCCGGTCGGACCGCGGCGCCCTGCAGCCAGAGCGACGCCAGCGCCGGGCCGGCGGCGCAGCCGAGCAGTTGCAGCGAAGGCACCAGGGTGGCGACGCGGCCACTGGCGTCCAGCCGCAGGGCCAGGCTGATCTGGAAGGGGGTGAGGGTCTGCCAGAGAAAGGTGAAGGTCAGGCACAGCAGCACGAAGCTCAGGTGCGCCCCCGGCGCCAGGCCATAGATCAGCGCGGCCAGGCTGCCCAGCGTCAGGGTCGCCAGGGTCAGGGTGGTGGCGGCCGGCAGCCAGGCCACCAGGACCGCGCCGGCCAGGCCGCCTAGCAGCTGGGCGGCGAAGCTGGCGGCGATCAGGGTCTGGGCCTGGCCGGCGTCCAGTCCGAGGGCTTCGCCATAGGGTTCCAGATAGGCCCAGAGCGCGCCGATGGCGGCCAGCTGGCAACCGACGAAGGCCAGCAGCAGTGCCTGGGGCAGTCGCCATCTATGGCGGACCGGCGCGCTGCCAGGGACGTCCACTGCCGCCAGCCGGCGTGGCAGGGCGACGGTCAGCGGCAGGGCCAGGGCGGTGACACCGGCCAGCAGCCGGAAGCCGCCGGCGCTGCCCAGCCGGGGCAGGATCCACAGCGCCAGCAGGGCGGCCAGCAGGCCCTGGCAAAAGGTCTGCAGAGCCATAAACAGGCCGGACAGCCGCTCGGCGGTGGGTTGACGGACGATCAGCGCCACCGCCGCCCAGAGCAGCAGGCCTTCGCCAAGGCCGGCGAGGGCGCGCAGGCCGAGCAACCGCAGATCACCGCTGGCCTGGGCGCTGGCCAGGTCGGCGGCGACCGCCAGCAGCGTCGCCGGCCACAGTACGGCTGGCAGCCCCAGCCGCGGGCCCAGGGCCTCACCGGCGATCACGCCCAGGCCTAGGGCGACGATCTCGCCCATGGCCACCAGGCCGAGGCCGTCGAGGCTGGCCCGGCCGCTGGTGAACAGCTCGCCGAGCAGCAGCGGCTGCAGGCCGAGGATGAGCAGCGCCAGGGAGCCCAGCAGCAGCGCGGCTTGGACCTGGCGAGGCGGAGCGGGCGCGGTGACGGTCATGGGGTCTACCTTCGAAGAGTGGCTAGTAACCACGGCTTTCCGCCGGCAGCCGGCCCTGACGAAAGGCCTCGGCGGCGGCGCGCTGGTCGCGCTGGAGTCGGCGGGTGGCGATCAGCACCACCCACCAGGGCAGGCGGGTGAGCACCGCGCCGGTGGCCTGGGCCAGGGTGTAGGCCTTGGCGCATTTCTCGAACAGCTCGGCATTGAGGGCGGCGCGACTGGCGGTGGTCCCCAGGCACAGTGGCTGGCCGCCGAGCAGCTGGACGTTGCCGCGCGCGGCCAGGGCTTCCGCCAGGGCATCGCCCCGGGCCACCGCGGGCGCCATCCGTCCCAGGTGCCGGGCCTGCTCGTCGAACAGCTCCGGCAACTGGCCGCCGAAGTCCGCCACATGCTGCCCGTAGCGCCCCGCGCCCTGGATGATGGCGCCGACATCCGGTCGCGACCGGTAGACGAGTGCATGATCCAGGGCGGCGCCGCTGCGGCGGGCCAGCTCGATCTCGCAGGGCGCGGCATCGCCCAGGGTGCCGTACCAGAGGCTCGCCGCCCCCGGTATGCGCACCGACAGGGCCAGGGCCGAGCGCTCGCCCTGGCGGGCCAGACGCTGCTGCAGATCCAGCCATTGCTGGCGCGATTCGGCTTTCATGGGCGGCCTCATACCAGTTGGAAGACCCGGTCGAAACGCTCCAGGGCGTCGTCGATCACGGCGTCGGTGTCGGCCAGGCTGGTGTAGATGCGGCTGCCGGCCAGGGTGATGAGGCCATGGGCGGTGTAGGCCGCGCCCATCTCTTCCATCATGTGCTTGCGCGCCTTGGCCTCGTTGCGCGCCCGCAGCAGCTTGAGCGGATTGCCGGTGTCGAGCAGCAGCACCCCGGAGGTCTGCAGGTGGACGATGGAACCCAGGTTGTAGGCGACATAGGGCAGGTTGCGGCGCTGGATGATCTCCTCCAGGCCCTGGCGCAGTCGATCGCCGGCGCGGCCGGCCTGGCCGGCGGCGTCGAGCCGCTGGATCTCCTTGAGGGCGTAGTAGCCGGCCACGCAGCACAGCGGATTGGCCGACAGGGTGCCGCCGACGAAGGCGCGCTTCGACGAGGTGCCGATGCCGCCCACCAGCAGCTGCATGACCTCGGCCTTGCCGCCCAGGGCCCCGGCCATGGGATAGCCGCCGGTCAGGCATTTGCCGAGCACGGTGAGGTCCGGCAGCACCTTGAAGTAGCCCTGGGCCCCGCCCATGCCGGCGCGAAAACCGGTCACCACCTCGTCGAAGATCAGCAGGGCGCCGAATTCGTCGCAGAGCTTGCGCACCTCGCGGTTGAAGTGCGGATGCACCGGGCGAGTACCGCTCTCCGGGCCGAAGGGTTCCACCAGCACCGCCGCGGTGCCGCCGCGCAGGCGATTGAATTGCAGGCGCCGGCGCAGGGCCTCGAGGTCGTTGGGCGGGCTTTCCTGGGTGTGGGCGGTGGCGCCGCGGGGAATGCCGAGGGCCTCCATGCGCCCGGTACCGGGCAGGCGCATGCCGTACACCAGCTGATCGCTCCAGCCGTGGTAGGCGCCGCCGATCTTGATGATCCAGCGGCGCCCGGTATAGGCCCGCGCCAGGCGTACCGCGGCCATGGCCGCCTCGGTGCCCGAGCCCAGCAACCGCACCTGGTCGATGCCGGGCACGCTCTGGCAAACGAGTTCGGCCAGCTTGACCTCGTATTCGTGCAGCAGGCCGGTGACCGGGCCGCACTCGGCGAGGATGCGCTGCACCTGGTCGCGCACGCCGGGATGATTGGAGCCGAGCAGGGTGGGGCCGCCGGCCTGGAGGAAGTCGATGTACTGGTTGCCGTCGACGTCGGTGAGGTGCGCGCCCTCCGCCCGGGCGATGGCCAGGGGGAAGGGATGGTTGAACGCCAGGTTGTGCTGGATGCCCCCGGGAATGAAGCGCTTGGCTTCTTCGGCGAGCCGCCGCGAGCCCTGGCAGCGCTCGTCGAAATAGCCCATGACCTTGGCCAGCGCCTCGCGGCGCAGCGGGCGCATGGGCTGTTTGACCAGGGCGTCGAAACGGCGATAGAGCGTCTCGGTATCCGGCCAGGCGGAAATCGCCGGAGGCGTGGGTACCAGGGGCGGCGGGGTGGTCAGGGGCTGATTCATGGCGGACCTCAGGACGGGAGGGAGGCGGTGAGGGTGGTCAGCAGGCGCTGGCGCGCCAGGCTGTCGGCTGCGGAGACACCTGGGCGGCTGGCGATACGACCGACCAGGTAGTGCTCGCAGAAGGCTTCCAGCTGCTCCAGCACCGCCAGGGTCTGGCGCGCGCTGGCGCCGTAGCAGAGCACTCCATGGTTGCGCAGCAGATAGGCCGGGCTCTCGGCGCTCAGGGCGCGATCCAGGCGCTTGGCCAGCCAGCCGGTACCGGAGGGGGCATAGCCCACCAGCGGCAGGCGGCGGCCCAGTTCGGGCCAGCGCTCGGGATCGTCGACGCTCAGGGCCTCGCCCAGCAGGGTGCAGGCGCTGGCCAGCGGCTGGTGGGTGTGCAGGCTGCAGCCCGCCGCCGGAAAGCGCCGCAGCACCCGGGCGTGCAACCCGGTTTCCACCGAGGGCGCGCGATCGCCTTCGAGCTGGTGCAGATCGGCCAGGCGCAGGATGCAGACGTCTTCCGCGCCCATCTGGTAGTAGTCGAGGGCGGAGGGGGTCACCGCGATGCGCTCGGCGTCCAGGCGCAGGGCCAGGTTGCCGCCGGTAGCGGCGAAGAAGCCGCGGCGCACCAGGTGCAGGCAGAGATCGACCACCTGTTCGCGCGCTTCGAGGGTATCGCTCATGGTCGGGCTCCCTGGTTGGGGTTGAGGCGGCGATAGAGCGGCGCCAGGCGCCGGCGGACTTCGAGAAAGGTGGCGTAGCTGTCGTCGTAGCGCGCCCGCGCCTGGGGGCAGGGCTGGTAGAGGCGCGGCGGTCGCTGCAGCGCCGGCACGTCGCTGAAGGCCAGGGCGCCGATGCCGGCGGCGGCGATATAGGCCGAGCCCCGGGCATTGGCCTGGATCGGCGCATCGGGCTGGGCGATCACCTGGCCGGTGACGTCGGCCATGATCTGGCACCAGAGATTGGACTGGGCGCCGCCGCCCACCGCGGTGATCCGCTCTGGCCGGCGGCCGAGGAAGCGGCCGAAGGGTTCCAGCATCCAGCGGGTGTTGAGCGCCACCCCTTCGAGAAAGGCGCGGATGATGTCTTCCCGCGTGTGCTCCAGCGACAGGTTGATCAGCGCCGCGCGCAGGCTGGGATCGTCCACCGGGCTGCGCTCGCCATACAGCCAGGGGGTGTAGAGCAGCCCGCGGGCGCCGGCCGGCACCCGGGCGGCGATGCGGTCGAGCAGGGCATAGAGATCCGGGTGCTGTTCGTCGCTGAGGAGTTCGTCCGGGTGGTAGAGCACCTTGTCGCGCAGGAACGACAGGTTGGCGCCCGCCGCGGTCTGCAGCGCCATGGCCAGGTAGCGGCCCTTGACCGCGCTGGGCACGGCCGCCATATGGCGCAAGACATCGGACTTCTTGAAGGGCACATGGGCGCCCAGCCAGGAGGAGGTGCCGAGATAGAGGTGCGGCGCGAAGTCTTCTACCGCCGAACCCACCGCCACCGCCGAGGTGTCCACCGAGCCGGCCACCACCGGCGTGCTGCGCGGCAGGCCGAGCTGGTCGGCCACCGCGCCGGTCAGGGTGCCGATCACCTCCGCCGAATCCACCAGGTCGGGCAGCTTGTCGCGGTCGAAGCCCAGGGTGCGGATCAGCCCGGCGTCGTACTTCACCTGGCGCGAATCGCGGTTGTCGGTGATCCAGGCGGTGCAGATGGAATCGGCGGTGGCGCAGCAGCGCCCGGTGAGGCGCAGATTCATGAAGTCGAGGACATTGAGAAACTTCACCGTGCGCGCATAGCGCTCCGGCTGGTGGTCCTGCAGATAGGCGATGTGCCCGGCGGAATCCTTGCCCGACAGCGAGGGCGCGCCACCGGTGAGACGGATCCAGCGCCACAGCTTGAACGGTGAGTACCCGGCCACCTTCAGCCGACCGCCGCCGACCCGCCGCGCCACCGATTCGGCGCCGCGCATGTCCAGCCAGAGCAGCGCCCGGCCCAGGGCCTGGCCGTTGGCGTCCACGCACACCGTGCCCTCGGTCTGGGTCGAGCAGCACACCGCCACCACCCGCCGACGCCGCGCCGGATCAGCCGCCAGCAATTCGCCGGCGCCGCGCAGGAAAGCCTGCCACCAGTCTTCCGGTTCCTGTTCGGCGCTGTGCCCTTCGACGTGCAGGGTGACGCCATGGAAGGTCCAGGCGACCACCTCGCCGCCAAGGGTGACCAGGGCGCTCTTGCAGCCGGAGGTGCCGAGGTCCACCACCAGCACCAGGCCGTCGAGGGCGGTGGCCTGGGCCGGCGCGGGCGGCGTGGCGAAGACGTGAGGTTTCATGGGCGCCGGCTCAGAAGGGACGGGCCACGGACAGTACCCAGCGGGCCTCGTCCGTCGCGCGCTGATGGTCGCCGTCTTCGGCGATGTAGAGTTCGCGCGCCCGGGTATGGGGACTCAGGTAGTCCAGGCCGAAGTCGAAGCCCCAGTGGCGATGCACCAGGCCGACGCCGTAGTCGCTGAAGTTGGCCTCGGAGAAATTGCGGATCTGCTGGTAGCCGGCGTGCAGCTTGAGGCTGGTGCGCGGGGTCAGCTCGTAGCGATAGTCAAGGTCGTAGAGCAGGCTGCCGCGGGAGTTGTGCTCACCCTTGGCATAGCACTCCAGGCCCTTGGTGGGGTCGGGGTTGAATTGCAGCTGGGCGCCGCAGACGCCGGCGGTGTTGGCGCCGCGGTAGTTTTCCGAGAGCACGTTGAGGATGCGCCCCTGCAGTGCCCCGTAGCCGATCTCCAGCACGGCGAACTGGCTGTTGTAGTTGGTGCTGCGAAAGCCATCGGGGGCGCCGGTCTCCGGATCGATGCGGCTGGGCGCCTTGAAGTGGGCGCCGGGAAAGAATTCCCCTGCCAGGCCCACGCCGAAGTGCCAGGCTTCCGGGTCGCCGAAGCGGTAGCCGCCAGCCAGCAGGACGTTGGCGCCATCGCCGTCGAGGAACTGCTTCTTGCTCACGCTGCCGATTTCCGCCAGGCCGATCAGGCCGCTTTCATGGGCGAATTCCACGGTGACCTTGGCCCCCGGCCGATTGAGCGAGTCCGAGATGCTGCGGTTGCGCACGTCCGAGAGCAGGCGCGGGGTGATGGTCAGGGCATAGCTGGCCAGGTCGTCATCGGCCTGGACCGCGCTGCCGAGAACGCTCAGGCACAGCAGGGCCGCCGCCTGGGTGCGGTGAAGAATCCGGTTCATGGGGTCGCTCCTTGCGGTGGCTTAGCTGCAGTGCGGGGTGGCGGGGAGGGTGCTCAGCGGGGTGAGCTGTTCGGTCTTGCCGAGCACCTCGGTGCCGACATAGGCGCGGATGTTGAGGTCGTCGCCCTTGCGGCGGACGTAGCCCTTGTACTTCTTGCCATCGCGCGGATCGAACACCCAGCCGTCGCGCCAGGTGCCGCCGTCGTCGCGACTCATCTGGAAGATGCGCGTGCCGCAGGTGTCATGGGCATTGCCGGCGTCCTTGTCCCAGACGATGGTGCCGCACAAGGCACTGGCGTTGTCGGCGCAGGGCGTGACCCTGACGGCGGCGCCCTGATCGGCGGTCAGCCAGAGACCCTGGACAGGTGCCGTGTCGGCGGCCAGAGCGGGCGCCAGGGGTAGCGCCCAGAGGGCGACGGCGAGCGCGAGGGGTATTTTCATGGAGGTGGCTCCTGCTGTTTGTTGTGGTTGTGGCTGGAGGCAGTAAGGGCAACGCGGTTGCTGATATGATAGTTATCGCTACACGATAGTTATAACTATCATTTTACTGCCCATCAAGGTGTTTTTTCGTCTAGACGAGAGCTTTTTCATGGTCGCCAAAGAGTCCGCTCCATCCTCCCGCGCCACGCCCAAGGCCCGCCCCAGCCAGCAGCGGGCAGCGGAAACCTACGAACGCATCCTGGCCGCGGCGGCGGAGGTGCTCTGTCAGGTCGGCATCGAGCGGCTGTCGACCAATCTGGTCTGCGACTGCGCCGGGCTGACCCCGCCGGCGCTCTACCGCTACTTTCCCAACAAGTACGCCCTGCTGGAGGAACTGGGTCGGCGCCTGCTGGAAAAGCAGAATGCGCAGATAGACGGGCGGATCAATGCCGAGCTGCTGGCCGGTCCTTTGGAGCGGGTGGAAGACGTCTTGACCGGGCTTTTGCTGGATACCTACCGGGTCACCGCCGAGACCGCCGGTGGCATGTGGATCCTAAAGGCGCTGCGCGCGGTGCCCTCGCTGGAGCACGTGCGCCTGGATTCGCACCGCCGGGTCGCGGCGCAGCAGACCGAGTTGCTGGTGCTGTTGCTACCCGGCGTGCCACCGGCCGCCGTGGCCCAGGTCGCGCGGATCGTGGTCGAGCTGATCCACTCCACCGTGGAGCTGCTGTTCGATGAGGAGCTGCCGGCGGAAAGCACCTGCCGCACCGTCGCCGCCATGCTCAGCGGTCATCTGGGGCGCCTGCGCGACGGCTGAGCCGTTCGCCCGGCGGAGCGAGCATCCGTGGGGGACTCAGGTCAGAATCGGCGGGCGTTTCACCACTGCCGAGGCCCGTCATGCCTGATCTGGATATCGCCACCTACATCGCCGCCTGGCCCAGCCTGCGCCTGGAAGCTGCCCCGCCCTGGACGCTAACCGGTGCCTGCGAGCACCAGGTCAGGCTGCTGCTGGCGCAGCTCGGTCCCGGCTATCGGCGCCAGGGCGACAGCGCTATCCATGAGACCGCGGTGGTGGAGGCGGGCGCGGTGCTCAAGGGGCCGGTCATCATCGGGCCCGGCACCCTGGTGGCGGCGGGCGCCTATCTGCGCGGCGGTGTTCATCTGGGCGCCCACTGCGTGGTGGGGCCCGCCTGCGAGCTGAAGAGCAGCCTGCTGCTGGATGGCAGCAAGCTCGCCCACTTCAATTTCGTTGGGGATTCGCTGATCGGCAGCGGGGTGAATCTGGAGGCGGGTGCCATCGTCGCCAACTACCGCAATGAAAGTGACGGCGCGGTCATCCGCATCCGCCACGGAGACCGGGTGATAGACACCGGGGTGATCAAGTTCGGCGCCCTGATCGGCGACAATTGCCGACTGGGCGCCAATGCGGTCATCGCGCCGGGCGCGCTACTGTCGCCCGGCACCCGGGTCGCGCGGCTGGAGCTGGTTGACCAGGGCGTGACTTAAGGCGCTTCGGGCGCCGCAGTGCCCTGGCCGGCGAGATAGGCGTCGGTGGACGCCAGGCTCGCATAGGCGAAGGCCAGCGCCGCCATCAGGGCGGCGTGCACCTGGGCCGCCGGCACCCGAACCCCGTTGAAGTCCAGATCCAGGGTGGCGCAGGCGTCATGGATCACGGTCACGGCGTAGCCCAGATCGGCCGCGGCGCGGACGCCGGCGTCGATGCACATATGGCTCATGGCGCCCACCACCACCAGCGATTCGATACCGCGCTCGTCCAGCAGTTGCCTGAGATTGGTTTCGCGAAAGGCATTGGGATAGTGCTTCACCACCACCGGTTCGCCGGCGCGGGGCACGACGGCGGCCTGGATCTCGACGCCATCGCTGCCGGGCACGAAGATCGGCGCCTCGGCGCTCAGCGACAGATGCTGCACATGGATCACCGGCACGCCCTGGTCACGGGCGTGGGCGATGATCCGCGCGGCATTGGCGACCGCGGCCTCGATGCCGCTGAGGGGCAGTTTGCCGCGGGGGAGGTACTCGTTCTGCAGATCGATGACGACGACGGCGTGCTTGCTCATGTCCAGCCTCTCGAAAGATGCTTCAGGTTTTGGGTCCGGTCATGATTGGCCAACCGCGCCCGCCGGCGAAGGGGCGTGACCGACAACTTCAGGGGCGCCAGCGACACATGCACGATCAACCACCGATCGAACTCGGCCTGCTGCTCTATCCCGGCGTGCAACAGGCGACGGTCCATGGCCTCACCGATCTGTTCGAGATCGCCGGGCGCCTCACCGGGACCGCGGAGGATGCCGAGCGCCCGCGGTTGCGCGTCAGCCACTGGCGGCTGGAGGAGGGCGAGACGCTGCCCAGGCGGGTCTACGACTCCCTGCCCGGGACAGGCGGCGCGCCCCAGGTACTGATCCTGCCGCCCAGTCTGGCCGAGCCGATTTCCCCGGCCGCCGCCGCGCCCTATCGTGACTGGTTGCGCCAGCAGCATGGCGAAGGCGTGCGCCTGGCCTCGATCTGTGCCGGTGCCTTCCTGCTGGCGGAAACCGGTCTGCTCGATGGCCGTACCGCCACCACCCACTGGCTGCATGTCGAGCGCTTCGCCACCCGTTTCCCCCGCGTGAGTCTGGACGCCGACCAGTTGCTCATCGACGGCGAGGACCTGGTCACCGCCGGCGGCCTCATGGCCTGGACCGATCTCGGTCTGCGCCTGGTCGACCGCTACCTGGGCGCCAGGCGGATGCTCGACACCGCGCGGACCCTGGTCATCGACCCGCCTGGCCGACAGCAGCGCTACTACAGCGCCTTTTCGCCGCGCCTGAACCACGGCGACAGTGCCATCCTCGCCGTACAGGAATGGCTGCTGGCGACCGGCGCCCAGGACCTCGCCCTGGACACCCTGGCCCAACGCGCCGGACTGGAACCTCGTACCTTTCTGCGCCGCTTTCGCCAGGCCACCGGCATGACCACCACCGCCTACGGCCAGCAACTGCGCGTCGGCCGTGCCCGCGAGTTGCTGCAGGCCAGCCGCCTGCCGCTCGAACGGGTCGCCTGGGAGGTCGGCTACAGCGATCCAGGCGCCTTCCGCAAGGTCTTTACCCGGGTCGTGGGGCTGAGCCCGGGGGATTACCGGCGGCGGTTTGGCGGATTGGCGGGAAGCGGACGCTGAGGGCGGGGGCGGGGCCAGCCGACCGCCACCCCGGCGGTCCCACGGGCGGTTTTCGGACGACCAAGGACCCGCTGAGCGCAGCTTGTCCAGAAAGCCGTAGCTGTGATCGGAAAGGCCCGCCTGCAGGAATCCGTTGTCGCCAAGCGCAACGGTAGAATCCGCCGGTACCGATCCTTTTGGGGCAGCTGCCGAGAGCGGTAGGGCAGGCCCGGTCTCAGGTGTTCACCCTGTATCTACCGACGGATGCCCGGTGCGCGGAACGGGCGATTCGTCTCCCTGTTTGAACTGAGCCCTGATCCATTCCTCCACAGAAAGAGTACAGATGACGGTGCCTCCAGCTTCCGCGAGGCATCGATCCGAGCGCCGCGCGCTCAGAGATGACAAGCCCCATGCAGGTAACAATGAGTCAAGATCCAAACTTTCAGCTGCTGTTCGAGGCGCTGCCTCACCTGGTCCTGGTACTGACGCCTGGTCCCGATTTCATCATGGTGGCGGCCAACGAAGGGCGGGTTCGCGGTACCAATACCCGACGGGAGGACTGCATAGGTCGCTCGATTTTCGAGGTGTTCGGCCGCAACCCGGACGGGCAGTCGGAGTTCGGGGCCGGTGTGCTGCGGGCCTCGCTGGAGCGGGTGGTGCAGACCGGCAAACCGGATCGTATGGCGATCACCAAGTACGACATTCCCCGGCCAGCCAGCGAGGGGGGTGGTTTCGAGGTCCGTTACTGGAGTCCGCTGAATGTCCCGGTGCTGGATGACCGGGGCGAGGTTCTCTACATCATCCACCAGACCGAAGACGTCACTGACCAGGTGCTGGCCGAGCAACATTCCCGCACCCATCTGAAGCTTGCCGACGAGCGCTTTCGCGCTGCCCTTCTGGCCTCCGAGGCAGGCATTTTCGACTGGTACATCGATGAACACAGCTTCTATTGCGATAGTGCCTTGCAGCAGCTGTTCGGCTTGCCGGACGTCCTGACCTCGGAACCCGTCGAGCGCTTCCTCGACCATGTGCATGTCGCTGACCGGGGCATCGTCAGAGCAGCGCTGGCGGAATGCGTCCATGGCAAGGATTTCGTCGTGGAGTTTCGCCTGAAGCGCGACGCAGGCAGACAGTGGCTCCTGAGCAAGGGCAAGGTCTTCCGGGATGCCGCCGGCAACCCGTCCTACGTCACCGGCACCTGCGCGGACATCACCGCGCGCAAGCAGGCGGAAAAGGCCTTGTCCGACCTCAATGAAACGCTCGAGGCGCGGGTCGCGGCCGAGGTGGCGGAGCGTTCCCGCGTGGAAGACACCCTGCACCAGGCGCAGAAGATGGAGGCCGTGGGTCAGCTCACCGGGGGTATCGCCCATGATTTCAACAATCTGCTCACCGGGGTCATCGGCAGTCTGGAGCTGATGCAGCGGCGTCGGCGCAGCGGTGACGAGACGAATGACGAGCGCTACATCACGGCGGCGGTCACCTCGGCGCAACGCGCGGCGGCCCTTACCCAGCGGCTGCTGGCCTTTTCCCGCCGCCAGACCCTCGATCTGAAACCCCTGGAGGTCAATCCCCTGGTGGCGTCCCTGGAGGACCTGCTGCACCGCACCACCCGGGAAGACATCACCATCACCACGCACCTGGCCGCGGGCCTGGCCCTGGTGCGGATGGACGCCAACCAGCTGGAAAGCGCCGTGATCAACCTGGCCATCAACGCCCGCGATGCCATGCCGGATGGCGGCACCATCACCATCACCACCGCAGCCGTGCATCTCACGCCGGAAGAGGGTGCCGCGATGGATCTGGCCGAGGGTGATTACGTGACGCTCACCGTGGCCGATACCGGAGTGGGAATGACGCCCGAGGTGCTGGCCAAGGTGTTCGAGCCCTTCTATACGACCAAACCGATCGGTCAGGGGACGGGCCTGGGGCTGTCCATGGTGTACGGCTACATGCGTCAGGCCAACGGCGGGGTCCGCATCCTATCCCAGCCGGGGAAGGGCACCCAGGTGCAGCTGTACATGCCGTGCCTGGGCGGTGACCTGGACATCCTGCCCAGCGAAGAAAGCCGCAGCGCTCCCCTTGGCGTCGGGGAGGTGGTGCTGGTCGTCGAGGATGAAGCCGTGGTGCGGTCGCTGATCGTGGAAGTGCTGGGCGAACTAGGCTATCAGACCCTCGAAGCCGGGAATGCCCAGGAAGCCATGCCGTTCCTGGAAAATCCCCAGCGCATCGATCTGATGATCTCCGACGTGGGCCTGCCCGGCATGAATGGCCGCCAGCTGGCCGATCTGGCCCAGGCCAACCGCCCGGAACTCAAGGTGCTGCTGGCGACCGGCTATGCGGAAGGCTCGAACGTGGAGGGCTATCTTGCTGCCAACATGGAGATCATCACCAAGCCCTTCGCCATCGATGCGCTGGCGAACAAGATCAGCGAGATGTTGAATCCGGCGGGTTGAGGAGAGCCCGGGGACGGGTTTGCGCGACTGCCCGCGTTCGGCCATCCGGGCTGTTCCCCGAGCAACAGTTGTCCGGGGAACTGTTCGGTCAGGGACTTCCAGGCGGCGAGGTTTTCACTTAAGTCACTGATATAGCGAGATTTTCGCGCTGGCACGGCATGTGCTCCAGCTCAGGGGCCACCTTTAAGGGAGTCCCTGCATGGCCGTCGCCCCCTCGCTCACTGCCGTTACCCGCGCCTTACCCGAACGTCCCGCCACCGTATTGCGCGACGCCGCCGAGGCCCTCGATGCCGCGGCGGCGCTGGCGGAGGATTTCGCCCGCGAAGCGCTCAGTCGCGATCAGGAGCGGCGCCTGCCCTGGGCCGAGATCGAGTGCTTCTCGGCCAGTGGTCTCTGGGCCATCACCGTGCCGCGGTCGTTCGGCGGCGCCGGGGTGGGCTTCGGCACCGTGGCGGAAGTCATCGCTCGGATCTCCGCGGCAGACCCCTCCCTGGGCCAACTGCCGCAGAATCACCTGGGCGTGGTCAACAACCTGCTGCTGACCGGCAGCCCGGACCAGCAGCGTCACTACCTCGGCCTGGTGCTCCAGGGCTATCGCTTCGGCAATGCCTTCTCCGAGGCGCGCAGCAAGACCGTTACCCAGTTCGAGACGCGCATCCGCTTTACCGGGGACACCGCCTGGATCGATGGCGAGAAGGCCTATTGCACCGGCGCGCTGTTCGCCCATGTGGTCCCCACGGTGGCGCTGGACGAGGAGGGTCTGGCTCATCTCGCCCTGGTCCCGCGCGATGCCGGTGGCCTGACGGTGATTGATGACTGGGACGGCTTCGGCCAGCGCACCACCGCCAGTGGCCGGGTGCAACTCAAGGGCGTCAGTGTCCGGCGCAGCGCGGTGCTGCCGGCCTGGAAGGCCTTCGAACGGCCGACGGCGGACGGCCCGGTGTCCCAGATCATCCAGGCGGCGGTGGACGTCGGCATCGCCCGCGGCGCCTTCGCCGCCACCCTAGCGGCTGCCCGGGTGGCGCGGCCCTGGACCGACAGCGGACTCGAGCACGGCTGGCAGGATCCGCTGAGCCAGGCGCTGATCGGCGACCTGAGCTGGCGGCTGGCCGCCGCCGAGGCCTTGCTGGAAGACGCCGGCGCCGCCGTCGACCGGGCTCTGGCGGCGCCCTCCGCGGCCAGCGTCGCCGAGGCCTCGGTGGTGGTGGGGCAGGCCAAGATCGCCTCCACCGAGATCGCCCTGGCCGCCGCCAATCGCCTCTGCGAGCTGGGCGGCACCCGTAGCGTCTCGGCGCGCTTCGGCCATGACCGCCATTGGCGCAATGCCCGCACCCATACCCTGCACGATCCGGTGCGCTGGAAGTATCACCTGATCGGCAACCACCTGCTCAACGGCGTCGAGCCGCCCCGTCACGCCTGGAACTGATGCCATGACCGATCTCGCCCCTGCCATCCACGCCGAACTCGCCTTCGCCGACCAGGTGCTCGCTGACCTGCGCGAGGCGCTGCCCCTGGACGCCCGCGCCCGCGATCCGCTGGTGATCGCCGCGGTGGGTGACCTCCAGGTGCGCCTGGCCGCCGCCCGCGCCCTGCAGCGACCGCACCGCAGCGAAGACGCCCCGGTACGCCAGATCCAGGCGCGCCTGGCTGCCGACCATGCCCGCCAGCTTGCGGCCGAACTCAAGCGCGAATGGCTGACGGACGCCCCGGCGCCCCGTCAGCCCGGGCCGAGCGTTCGCGACCTCCGGCGCCTGCTGGGCGAGCACCACCTGACGATCACCGACTAGAAAAGGACTGCCATGTCACTGCGTACACTGCTTCGTTCCCTCCTGCTAATGCCGCTGCTGGCCACGACCGCGCTGGCGGCTGCCGACGAGATCCCGTCGCTGGCCGGCAAGCGCATCGCCATCAGCATGACCGGCACCAGTCACTACTTCGATCTTAAGGCCTTCCAGGCCCAGGTGGAAGAGGTCAAGCGGCTGGGCGGCACGCCCATCACCCTGGACGCCGGTCGCAACGACAAGAATCTGGTGACCCAGCTGCAGACCCTGGTGACCCAGAAGCCGGACGCGGTGATCCAGACCCTGGGCACCCTGAGCGTGATAGACCCCTGGCTGCGCCGCATCCAGGCGGCCGGCATCCCGCTGTTCACCATCGATGCGCCCTCCCAGTACAGCCTCAACAACACCACCTCGGACAACGCCGCCGCTGGGCGGGAGCTGGCCGAGCAACTGGCAAAGGACACCGGCGCCAAGGGTGACATCCTGGTGTTCAACGGCTTCCAGGGCGTGCCGGTTTGCGCTATCCGCTACGCCGAGTTGCGCAAGGTACTCGACGCCCATCCGGGACTGAAGATCATCCAGCCCGAGTTGCGCGACGTGATTCCCAACACCGTGCAGGACGCCCGTGGCCAGATCGCGGCGCTACTCAACAAGTATCCCAAGGGGCAGATCGCCGCCATCTGGTCGGCCTGGGACATTCCCCAGCTCGGCGCCAGCCAGGCGCTGATCGAAGCGGGCCGCACCGAGATCAAGACCTATGGCGTCGATGGCACGCCCGAGATGCTGGAGTTGCTCAAGCGCGGCGACAGTCCGGTCGGCGCGGTGGTCGCCCAGCAACCGGCGCTGATGGGCCGGACCGCGGTGCAGAACGTCGCCCGCTATCTGGCCGGTGCGCGCGACCTGCCTAGGGAGACCCATGTGGCGACCCTGCTCACCACCCCTGGCAACCTGAGTCAGGTCGCGGCGCTGCGAGGTGATCCATGAGCAGGGCGATCCTCGAACTGCAGGGTATCTCCCGGCGTTATGGCGCCACCCGGGCGCTGGACGGTGTGGACCTGACCCTGAGGGCCGGCGAGATCCACGGCCTGATCGGCGAGAACGGTGCCGGCAAGTCCACCCTGATCAAGGTGCTCGGCGGCCTGGTGACGCCCGACACCGGGGCGCTGCGCCTGCATGGTGAAGTCCTGACGGGCGTCGGGCCGCGCGAGTTGGCCCGCCGTGGCATCGCCATCATCCACCAGGAGCGGCTGCTGCCGCCCAACTTCACCCTGGCCGAGGCGCTGTTCTTCGGGCAGGAGCGGCGCCTCGGCCCGCTGCTGGATCGCCGTGGGCAGGAACGGGCGGCGGAGCGGTTGCTGGCCGAGCGTTTCGGCCTGGACTGCCGCGCGCGAACCCGGGTGGCGGAGCTGAGCAGCGCCGAACAGCAGCTGCTGCAGATCAGCCGGGCGCTGCTCGGCACGCCCAAGGTGCTGGTGCTCGACGAACCCACGGTGGCCCTGGCCCATGGCGAGGTGGAGCGCCTGCTGAGCCTGCTGCGCCAGTTGCGCGACCAGGGGCTGGCCCTGCTCTATGTGTCCCACTACCTGCAGGAGGTCGAGCGCCTCTGCGATCGCGCCACGGTACTGCGATGCGGCCGGGTGGTGGCGGAGGTGACGCCCAGCGTGACGCCGGCAGCGGCCATGGCGCGGTTGATGATCAACCGGGAGCTGGGCGAGGCCTATCCCAAGGCCCAGGCGGCGCCGGGCGAGGTGTTGCTGGAAACCCGCAGGCTGGGCCGTCCGGGCGCCTTCGCCGAGGTCGACCTGCAGGTGCGCCGCGGCGAGGTGGTCGGGGTCGCCGGCCTGGTGGGCTCGGGCGCCAAGGAGCTGCTCAAGACACTGTTCGGCCTGTTGCCGGTAGCCGAGGGCGACGTGCTGCTGGACGGTCGCCCGCACCGTTTTGCCAGTCCCCGCGCGGCGGTGCGGGCGGGTCTGGCGCTGTTGCCGGAGAATCGCCGCCAGCAGGGCGTGGCCCTTGATCTCACCGTGACCGAGAATCTAACGCTGGCCGCCCTGGAACGTTTCAGCTGGTTCGGTCTCCGCCGGCCAGGCGCCGAACGCCAGGCGGCGCTACGGCTACGCGAGGCGCTGGACATCCGTACCCCGGATCTGGAGACGCCGGTGCGTCATCTCAGCGGCGGCAACCAGCAGAAGGTCGCCCTGGGCAAATGGCTGGCCCGGGACGCGCGGCTCTATCTGCTCGATGAACCCAGCGTGGGCATCGATCTCGCCGCCCGCGCCGAACTCTATCGCCAGGTCGCCCGGCTGGTGGAGCAGGGCGCCGGCGTCCTGATCCTGTCAGTGGATCTGCCCGAATTGCTCAATCTCTGCGACCGCATCCACGTGATGCACCGCGGCCGCCTGCTGCCGGCACGCCCGGCGGCCGAGTTGACGGCGGAGGAGCTTCTGGCCGCCGCCACCGGCGCCCGTGAGTGGCCCGCCAGACAGCAGCGGAGGGCAGATCTTGGCCTCGCCTCCTGAGCGGTTGTCGATCCCGGTCTTGACCTGGCGCCCGGACCTCTGGCGCCATGGCGCGCTGCTGGCCTTCGCAGTGATCGCGGTCCTGTTCGCCTGGCGCGCACCGGGCTTTCTCGGCGCCGGCAATCTGGCCAACATCCTGGCCCAGGCCGCCATTCCCGGCATTCTCGCCCTGGGCCTGACCCTGGTGATCGTCGGCGGCGGAGGTAACGTGCTCGCCGGTGGCCTGGACCTGTCGCTGGCGGCCAATCTCGGACTCTGCGCGGCGTTACAGGCGACCCTGGTCAACGCCGGCTACGGCGCGCCGCTGGCCATTGGCCTGACCCTGGTCTGCGGGTTGCTGGTCGGAGCGCTCAACGGCCTGACGGTGACCCTGCTGGGCCTGCCGCCGCTGCTGGCCACCCTGGCCAGTCTCAACGTGGTAGCCGGTCTGGAACTGGTGCTGAGCGAGAATACCGTGCTGCCGGCCAGTGCGCGCTGGCTGGATCTACTGGGCCTCGGCAGCTGGCTGGGCATACCGGCCGCGGGTTGGGTGCTGCTGCTGACCGCTCTGGTGCTGGCGGTGCTCCTGCAGCGCACCCCCTATGGGCTGCGCCTGGCGGCGGTGGGCGACCATCCCGAGGCGGCCCGCGCGGCGGGTCTACCGGTGCGCGGGCTGGTGTTTTCCGGCTATCTGCTGGCCGGCGGCTGCGCGGGCCTGGCGGCGCTGCTGTCGGTCGCCTGGTTCAGCGGCAGTACCCCGGGTTCGGGCGAGTTGCTGCTGCCGGTGGTGGCCATCGCCTTTCTCGGCACGGTGTTCTCCTGGCGCTCGCAACCCAGCGTCGGCGGCACCCTGCTGGCGGCCCTGCTGGTGGGGATGCTCGGCAATGGCTTTCAGTTGCTCGGGGTGAGCAGCTTCCTGGTCAATGGCGTCCAGGGCACGCTGATCCTGCTGGTGGTGGCCGCGGCCAGCCTGCGCCAGGAGAGCCATCGATGAACGCGACCCTTGCCCTCGGCCGGTCCGGTCTGCGCCTGGCATTGCCGTTGCTGTTCCTGGCGCTGGTGGTGGTCTTCGCCCTGGCCGCGCCCGGCTTTCTCAGCCAGGGCAACCTGCTCAGCCTGTTGCTGAACAATGGCCTGGTCCCCGCGCTGGTGGCCCTGGGATTGACCTACGCCATCGCCGCGGGCGGCATCGATCTTTCGGTGGGCATCGCCCTGGATCTGGCGGCCTTCGGTTGCATCGCCCTGCTCAACGCCGGTTGGCCGCTCGCCGTGGCGCTCGCCGGTGGGGTGGGGCTGGGCTTGCTGGTGGGGCTGGCCAACGCCCTGCTGGTGGCCGGCGTGGGGCTGTCGCCGTTCCTGGCCAGCCTGGGCGTGCTGTTCATCGGTACCAGCCTGCAACAGCTGCTGTCCGAGGGCGGCCTGCCGCTCTACCTCAAACCCGAATTCCGACCCCCTGCGAGCAGCTGGCTGGGCGCACCGGCGGCGGTCTGGGCGGTGGCGCTGCTGGCACTGCTCTACGGGGTGGTACTGGCGCGCGGCCGCCTGGGTCACGCCCTGCTGGCCCTGGGCAGCCAGCCGCTGGTGGCGCGTCATTCGGGGTTGGCGCCGCGCCGCCTGGCGCTCTGGACCTGCCTGGCCACGGCGCTGGCGGCGGCGGTCGCCGGCATCCTGCTGGCGCTGCGCATCGATGCCTATGTGCCGCTCTCGGGCAATGCCTACCTCATCAACGGCATCGGCGCCGTCTTCATCGGCGCCAGCCTCAATCGCCACGGCCGGCCCAATGTCCCTGGCAGCCTGCTGGGCGTGCTGTTGCTGGCGGTGGCCGCCAACGGCCTGCTGATGGTGGGCTGGAATTTCTACTGGCAGCAGGTGGCCACCGGGCTGCTGATCCTGCTGGTGCTGACCCTCAACCAATTGGCACGGCGCCGCGACGCGTCGCGCTAGGAGTCCCCATGTCCCGCGAAATCCGCCTCAATGCCTTCGACATGAATTGCGTGGCCCACCAGTCGCCCGGACTGTGGCGCCATCCGCGCGACCGCTCCTGGGAGTACAAGGACCTCGAATACTGGACGGAGCTGGCGCAACTGCTCGAACGCGGGCTGTTCGACGGCCTGTTCATCGCCGA
The DNA here is from genome assembly GCF_000730625.1 of Pseudomonas oryzihabitans NBRC 102199. Lineage (GTDB taxonomy): Bacteria > Pseudomonadota > Gammaproteobacteria > Pseudomonadales > Pseudomonadaceae > Chryseomonas > Chryseomonas oryzihabitans. Next base: position 426,661 of record NZ_BBIT01000002.1, read on the forward strand.
TGTGCTCGGGCTATACGACGTCTACGGCGGCGGCCCGGCGGCGACCCTGCACGAGGCCACCCAGGTGCCGGTCAACGATCCCCTGGCGCTGATCACCCCCATGGCGGCGGTGACCCGACACCTGGGTTTCGGCCTGACCGCGTCCCTGAGCTTCGAGCATCCCTATCCCTTCGCCCGCCGGCTTTCCACCCTGGATCACCTGACCCGGGGGCGCATCGGCTGGAACATCGTCACCTCCTACCTGGAAAGCGGCGCGCGCAACCTCGGCCAGTCCGCGCAGGCCGATCACGATGCCCGCTACGACTACGCCGAGGAATACCTGCAGGTGGTCTACAAGCTGCTGGAAGGCAGCTGGGAAGAGGGCGCGGTGCTGCGCGACCGCGCCTCCGGCCGCTTCACCGATCCGGCCAAGGTGCATCCCATCGGCCACCACGGGCGGCACTTCCAGGTGCCCGGCTATCACCTCTGCGAACCCTCGCCGCAGCGCACGCCCGTGCTCTACCAGGCCGGCGCCAGCAGCCGTGGCCGGCAATTCGCCGCCGAGCACGCCGAATGCGTCTTCGTCGCCGCCCCGTCCAAGACGGTGCTGAAGAAAACCGTGGCCGATATCCGCCGCCGGGCCGCCGAGGCCGGTCGCGATCCGCGCCAGGTGCTGATCTTCAACCTGCAGACGGTTATCGTCGGCGAAACCGATGCCCAGGCGCGGGCCAAGTGGCAGGACTACAAGGGCTACGTGAGCTACGAAGGCGCCCTGACCCTGATCTCCGGCTGGACCGGTATCGACTTCGCCGCCTACCGCCCGGACCAGGTCCTCAAGCACCTGCACACCAATGCCATCCAGTCGGCCGTGGAAGCCTTCTCCACCGCCGATCCCGGCAAGCAATGGACGGTACAGGAACTGGCCGACTGGGTCGGCATCGGCGGCTTCGGGCCGCTGCTGGTAGGCAGTCCGGCGACGGTGGCGGATGAGTTGCAGAGCTGGGTCGAGGAAACCGACGTGGATGGTTTCAACCTGGCCTATGCCGTGACCCACGAGACCTTTGCCGACGTGGTGGACTTGCTGGTCCCCGAGCTGCAACGGCGCGGCGTCTACAAGCGCGCGTATCAGCAGGGGACCCTGCGAGAAAAGCTCGGCAGCGCCGGCCCGCGGCTGCCGGCGGAGCACCCGGCCGCCGGCTATCGCGACCTGGCGCGGCAGCGGGAGGAAAGCGTGATACGGGTGCCGGCCTAGTCCGCCCCGTTATTCCGCCTTTTCATAGACGGCAAAGCCCCAGTAGCCACTGCCGGTCTTGCTGACTTCTAGCCAGCCTTGGCGTAGCAACTGCCTGGCGATCAGTCGATTCATGAAGCCGTGGCCCAGCAGCAATATGCTGTACGGGCCACCGGCCAGGGCGGCGAGCTTGTCTGCTGCCTGTCTCGACCGCTGTTTCGCCTGGGCATAGGACTCGGAGTCTTTCGCCACTCCGCACAGCCACAGCAGACGAAAGACGAAGGCCCAGGTGAAGGGTGACAGGCTTAGCAGCGGAACGCTCACCACGGGCAGTGCCGCCTCGCGAAAGGTCGTGTCCTCGATGGCTGGCGCCTTGCCCAATGCGGCGAGAGAAGTCAGGGCGCGTGGTGCAGTGCTGGTGGCTGCCAGGCCGATATCCCTGGCCGCGGCTATCGCCTCCGGAGTGGCGGCATCCGTGCCTATATCGGACCGATCATAGTCCGCGATCCAGTCGACCATGTCTCGCGCGGCGACGGCACGGTAGTTCTCCAGCGCCGGCTTGCCGTGGCGCATCAGTATGATTTTCATGGGACCTGGGTCGTTGCCGGAAGAAAAACGCTTGGATATGAACGCCTCTTGCAACTAGGTCATGGCAAGGGCTATCCCGTGATTATAACGGCGACTCCCAGCGTATCGTGCGCTGGGCACTCCGGCGTTGGCGAGGCTGCGCCAGCTTTGCTCCGGGCGCCTTGCTGGTCCGGTTGCCAAGGGCAGGAGGCCGCAGGGGCGAACCCACTGTGCCGCCGGCTGGGGGACGAGGCGGACATGGGGCAGCGCCTACACCAGCGGCTCGGCGATCCGCTCCAGCAACTCGGGTCCATCGTTCTTCACGCTGCCCACGGCCTTGCCCACCGGGTACCAGTCGAAGGCGTCCACCGGCGTACCCTCGACCTCGCCGATCTCGCTGGCGCGTTCCATGGGCAGCTCGGGGTCCAGCCATTCGCGCGCCACGGCGGGTGGCAGGACCAGCGGGCGGCGGTCGTGGATGTCGACCATGCCGGCGTCGGAGGCAGCCGTGATGATGACGAAGCCGTCATCGTCCTGAGGTGCCTGGTCGGCCGGGCGGAAGTGGCCGATGGCGGCAAAGAACAGCGGTTCGCCGGATTTCAGCCTGATGAAGTAGGGCTGCTTGAGCTTGGGATCGGCGGAATCCTTCTTCCATTCGTACCAGCCATCGGCGATGACCAAGGCGCGGCCTCTTTGCCAGAGGCCGCGAAACATTCGGCTGGTGGCCGCCGTCTCCACGCGCGCGTTGATCACCGGCGGCCGCTTGGCCTGGCGCGCCCAGGCGGGCTGGTAGCCCCAGCGCACCGGATCCAGGTGCAGGCCATCGGCCTGCTGGTGGAGCAGCTGAACCCGGGTGCCGGGCGCCACGTTGTAGCGACCCAGGGCGCGGGGCTCCAGGCCGGTGCGGACGTCCGCGGGCTGGGCGCCCAGGGCGTCCAGGTAGTCGAGGGCATAGCGGTACTGGGCGAAACGGCCACACATGGGATGCTCCTGGGCGAGGGAGACACAGGCTGAAGCGCCGCGCGTCCCTACTTTGGACCGCGCCCCACGCGTGAAGTACCTGGCGCTCAGGCCTTGGGCGCCGCCGTCTCGCGTCCGGCCAGACCACGGTCGTGCAGCATCATCCCCGCGACCAGGGCTGCGACGAAGCCATAGATCTTCGCGATACCCAGCCCCAGCCCCAGCGCCGCCAGCGCCGGCCCTGGGCAGAGGCCGGCCAGACCCCAGCCGAGGCCGAAGAGTGCGGCGCCCAGCACCAGGCGGCGATCGACGGGGCTGATAGGTGGGAGATGAAACTGGTTATCGAGCAGGGAGCGGGCCAGGCGATGCTGCAGCTGGACCGCCGGCATGGCCACCAGCAGGGCGCCGCCCAGGACGAGCAGCAGGCTGGGGTCCCAGTGGCCGCTGGCGAGGTCGAGAAAACCCAGTACGCGGGCGGGATCGAGCATCCCCGAGAGGGCCAGGCCACTGCCGAAGAGCAGACCGGCCAGCAGCGTGATGACCAGCCGCCAGAGCATCATCGTAGCAACCCACCCAGGGTGGCGGTCGCCAGTCCAAGGAGCAGGAAGACGGCGGTCGCGGCCAGCGAGCGGCGCGACCCTCGGGCCACGCCGAGGATGCCATGACCCGAGGTGCAGCCCGAGCCCAGCCGGGTGCCGAAGCCCACCAGCAGCCCGGCCAGCAGCACTGTCGGCCAGGTCGCGTTCACGGTCGGCTGGGGGAGGTCGTGCAGACCGCGCACCAGCAGCGGACCCAGAACCAGGCCCAGCACGAAGACCAGACCGGTGCCGACCTGCTGGCCGCCCAGCAACCGACCAAAGATCCCGCTGATGCCGGCGATCCGGCCGTTGACCAGCAACAGCAGGCTGACCGCCACACCCAGCAGCAGTCCGCCCGCCTGGGCAGGGAGATAGGCGGCGAGGGTCATGCTGGCGTGTCCTGCGCCTGGCAGAAGATCTGGTAGAGCGCCTGCAGCAGCTGGGTGGCCTTGTCTTCGGTGAGGCGGTAGAAGATCTGCTTGGCCTCGCGGCGGGTGGTGACCAGGCCGGCTTCGCGCAGCACCCCGAGCTGCTGGGAAAGGGTGGGCTGGTGGATGTCCAGGCGGGCTTCCAGTTCGCCGACCGCGTACTCGCCTTCGGCGAGGGCGCAGGCCAGCAGCAGGCGAACCGGATGCGCCAGGGTCTTGAGCAGGGCGGCCACCTCCCGGGCGCGGACCTGCATATTTTGGGCAGAGAGGGCCGCGCCGGGGGAGGGTTGGGCAGGAAGAGTCGTCATAAGCACGCCTGAGCGAGGACAATATACATATTTATATAATGTATATTGTCTCTCCGGCAAGCGTGATGTGGCGCGTTGATCCGCGCCTGGGTGGTACCCGTCAGCCGATCAGCGCCCGGGCGAAGTCGCGATAGCCATGCAGCGGGCGCCCCAGCATCTGCACCAGCCGCTCGCGGTCGCCGGGCTGCGGCAGCATGCCGTCGCTGACATAGCGCTCGGCCATGAGCCTCATCTCGTAGGCCATCCAGGCCGGCATGAAGGTCGCCATGTTCTGCTCGAAGCCCTGGGGATCGTCGCCGGCGTAATGGATGGGGCGGTCCAGCAGTTCGCTCCAGATCGCCGCGGCGCCCTCGCCGGTGAGGCTGTCCGGGCCGACCAGGTTGAGCGTCTCGCTGGGCAGCCTGCCCGGCGCCTGGTCGCGGCGGATGAGCTCGAGGGCGGCGACCTCGGCGATGTCTCGGGCATCGACCATGGCCACGCCCTTGTCGCCGAGGGGCATGGGATAGATCCCGTGCTGCAGGATGACGTCCTTGAGCATGGCTTCGTTTTCGATGAAATAGCTGGGCCGCAGGATGGTGGCGCCAAAGCCCATGGCCGCCAGCATGCGTTCGGCGCCGAACTTCACCGCGAAGTGCGGCACGTTGACCGCAGTGTCGGCGCCAAGGACCGAGAGATAGACGACCCGCTCGACACCGCTCTCCCGGGCGATGTTGAGGGTGATGAGTGCCTGGGTGAATTCGTCGCCGGTCACGGCGTTGAGCAGGAAGAGGGTGGAAACGCCGCTGAAGGCGCGGCGCAGGGCGGCGAGATCGAGCAGGTCGCCCTGCATGACCTCGACGGTGGCAGGAAAATCGGCGCTGGCCGGGTTGCGGGTCAGCACCCGGACCTTGGCATCGCGCTGCACGAGTTGTTGCACGAGGTGGCGGCCTACGCGACCGGTGGCGCCGGTGACGAGGATGGTCATGTCGGTAACTCCAGGTGGGTGAGGGGTGGAGCCACCTTAAGTCGTCTCACCTTGAGTCAATAGCCGCTAAAATAGGAACACTTCGTTCCATAATCGAGACACTGCCTTGGACTTCAGTCTGCTCTTCGACTTCCAGCTCATCGCCACCCACGGCGGCATCGGCAAGGCCAGTCGCGCCAGTGGCCGACCCAAGGCCAGCCTGTCGCGGCGGCTGGCCGAGCTGGAAGAGACCCTGGGCGTCAGGCTGATCGAGCGGGGTGGGCGCAGCCTGTTGCTGACGCCGGCCGGTGCCGAGTTGGCGGCCCGGACCCTGGGGCCGCTGCGCGAAGTGCAGGAGGCGATGGCGGCGGTGCAGGAGGGGGTGGCGGTGCCGCGTGGGCGGTTGCGCATCGCGGCGCCGCTGCTGTTTTCCCAGGTGGCGCTGGGACGTCTGAGTGCGGATTTTCGCCGGCAGTATCCGGAGATCCTGATCGAAGCGGTGGGCGAGGATCGCCTGGCCGATCTGGTGGACGAGCATTTCGACCTGGCCATCCGCATCAATCCGGCGGTCGATAGCCGCCTGGTGGGGCGCTGTTTCGCCCGGGATCGAAGGGTGCTGGTGGCAGCACCTGGCCTCGATCGCCCCCCGGAATCCGCTGCCGAACCCATGCCCCTGCCGGCGGTGGTCATGCCCGGCCATGGCGACGGCGAGGTCTGGACGCTCGCGGAGGACGGGGCGCGCTTCCTGCCCCAGCCGGTGGTGCAGCTGACCTCGCTGTTGACCGTCCGCGAGGCGGTGCTCGCCGGGGCGGGTGCGGCGCTGTTGCCGCTGTCCCTGGTGCAACGGCAGCTGGACCAGGGCGCGCTCAGCCGCTGGGGCACCCAGGCCGGCGAGACCGAACTCTGGGTGCTGCACACCTCGCGGCGACTGCAGAGCCCCAAGGTCAGGGCCTTCGTCGATTTCCTCTGCGCGCGCTATCCGGACGGCATCTTTCGGCTGGACTAGCGGAGTCCGCTGGCGGCGAGACGACAGCCTGCGTATCACCCGCCGCCCTTTGTCCGGATAATGGCGGCCACTCTGTCGCCAAACCGGAATGCTGTGCATGGAAATCAAGGTCAATTTTCTCGACAACCTGAGGCTCGAGGCCAAGTTCGACGACTTCTCGGTGATCGCCGATCAGCCCATCCGCTACAAGGGTGACGGCTCGGCCCCGGGGCCCTTCGACTATTTCCTGGCGTCCTCGGCGCTCTGCGCGGCCTATTTCGTCAAGCTCTATTGCCAGACCCGCGACATCCCCACCGATAACATCCGCCTGGCGCAAAGCAACATCGTCGACCCGGAGAATCGCTACAAGCAGACCTTCAAGATCCAGGTCGAGCTGCCCGCCGATCTGTCCGACAAGGACCGTCAGGGCATCCTCAGATCCATCGATCGCTGCACGGTGAAGAAGGCGGTGCAGGCCGGCCCCGACTTCATCATCGAGGCGGTGGAAAGCCTCGACGCCGATGCCCAGGCCCTGCTGCTGCCCAGCGATGGCACCCGCCAGACCTACATTCCCGGCAAGGACCGGCCGCTGGAAGAGACCATCGCCAAGCTCTCCGGCATCCTCGCCGAGCTGGGCATGAAGGTGGAAATCGCCTCCTGGCGCAACATCGTGCCCAACGTCTGGTCGCTGCACCTGCGCGATGTGCAGTCGGCGCTGTGCTTCACCAATGGCAAGGGCGCGACCAAGGAAGCGGCCCTGGCCTCGGCGCTGGGTGAATTCATCGAGCGCCTCAACTGCAACTTCTTCTACAACGACCAGTACTGGGGTGAGGCCATCGGCAACGCCGCCTTCGTCCACCACCCCGACGAGCGCTGGTTCCAGCCGGGGCCCAAGGATGCGCTGCCCCGGGAGATCCTCGACCGCTACTGCCGCAAGCTCTACGACCCGGAAGGCGAACTGCGCGCCTCGCACCTGCACGACACCAATTCCGGCAACATGGCGCGCGGCATCTGCGCGCTGCCCTTCGTGCGCCAGTCCGACGGCGAGGTGGTGTACTTTCCCTCGAATCTGATCGAGAACCTCTACCTCAGCAACGGCATGAGCGCCGGCAACACCCTGGCCGAGGCCCAGGTGCAGTGCCTGTCGGAGATCTTCGAGCGGGCGGTGAAGCGCGAGATCCTCGAAGGCGAGCTGGCGCTGCCGGATGTGCCTGAAGAGGTATTGGCCCGCTATCCCGCCATCGTCGAGGGCATCCGCGGCCTGGAAGCCCAGGGCTTCCCGGTACTGGTCAAGGACGCCTCCCTGGGTGGTGAATTCCCGGTGATGTGCGTGACCCTGATGAATCCGCGCACCGGCGGGGTGTTCGCCTCCTTCGGTGCCCATCCGCGCCTGGAGATCGCCCTGGAGCGCAGCCTCACCGAGCTGTTGCAGGGTCGCAGCTTCGAGGGCCTCAACGACCTGCCGCAGCCGACCTTCGAGAGCCAGGCGCTGATGGAGCCGAACAACTTCGTCGAGCACTTCATCGATTCCAGTGGCCTGGTCTCCTGGCGCTTCTTCAGCGCCAAGGCCGATCACGAGTTCGTCGACTGGGACTTTTCCAGCGAGGGCGAAGACGCCACCGCCCAGGAAGCCGCCACCCTGTTCGGCATCCTCGCCGAGCGGGACCTGGAAGCCTACATGGCGGTGTACGACGAACTGGGCGCGCCGGCCTGTCGCATCCTGGTGCCGGGCTACTCGGAGATCTATCCGGTCGAGGACCTGATCTGGGACAACACCAACAAGGCCCTGCCGGTGCGCGAGGACATCCTCAACCTGCACCGCCTGGACGATGCGGCCCTGGAATCCCTGCTCGAACGCCTGGACGATACCCAGGTGGACGACTACACCCGCATCGCCACCCTGATCGGCGTGGAATTCGACGAGAACACCGTCTGGGGCCAGTTGACCCTGCTGGAACTCAAGCTGCTCATCCACCTGGCGCTGCAGCAGTTCGAAGAGGCCAAGGAAGAGGTCGAGACCTTCCTGCAGTTCAACGACAACACCCTGGAGCGCGGCCTGTTCTACCAGGCGCTCAATGCGGTGCTGGAAGTGGAGCTGGACGACGAACTGGAACTGGCCGACTTCGAGGTCAACTTCCGGCGCATGTTCGGCAATGAGCGACTGGACGCCGCCCTGGGTTCGGTGTCGGGCGAGGTGCGCTTCCACGGCCTCACGCCCACCAGCCTCAAGCTGGAAGGCATCGACAAGCACCTGCGGCTGATCGACAGCTATCGCAAGCTGCACGCGGCGCGGGCCCGGGCGGCCGGCATCGCGCTCTGACGAATAGCCCGCCCGGACCCGGGCGGGACTTTCCCGGCGGTCAGCAAACCGCGATATGGGAATCCGCGCGCGGCTCGGTGCCGCCGCAGAGCACGCCGGTTTCGGGATCGCGGACGATGATCTGGCCGCGACCGAAGTCGGTGGAATCGTGGGCGATCTCGATCTGGTGGCCGCGCCGCGCCAGGCCACTGGCCAGGGCGCGGGAAGCCGCCTGCTCGATGCCGACCTTCATCTCCCCCAGCCATTGCCAGCGCGGCGCATCCAGCGCCGCCTGGGGATTCAGGCCGAAGTCCACCAGGTTCATCACCATCTGCACATGCCCCTGGGGCTGCATGTAGCCCCCCATGACGCCAAAGGGTCCGATGGGCACGTCGCCCCGGGTCAAAAAGCCCGGGATGATGGTGTGGAAGGTCTGTTTGCCCGGCGCCAGGGCGTTGGAATGCGCGGCATCCAGGCTGAATTCCGAGCCGCGATTCTGCAGGCCGATGCCACTGTCGGGCAGCACCACGCCGGAGCCGAAGCCGTGGTAGGCGCTCTGGATGAAGGACACCATGTTGCCCTCGCCATCGGCGGTGGCGATGTAGACGGTGCCGCTGGCCTGGGGATCGCCGTGCAGCGGCGGCTGGGCCTCGTCGGTGATCTCGGCGCGGCGGCGCTCGGCATAGGCGTCGTCCAGCAGCACGCTGGCGGCGACTCTCATGTGCTCGGGATCGGTGATGTAGTGCAGGCCGTCGGCATAGGCCTTCTTCATGGCCTCCAGCTGGCGGTGCCAGGTGAGCTGGCTGTCGCGCTGGTCGAAGTCATAGCCCTTGAGGATGTTCAGGGTCATGAGGGCGATCAGGCCCTGGCCGCTCGGCGGGATCTCCCACACCTGATAGCCACGGTAGTCGACCTTGATCGGCTCCACCCAGCGCGGCTGGTAGCCGGCCAGGTCAGCGGCGGTCAGGTGGCCGCCGGTCGCGGCGGCATGTTCGGCCAGACGCCGGGCGAGGGCGCCGCGGTAGAAACTGTCGCAGCGGGTCTGCGCCAGGTCTTCCAGGGTGCGCGCCTGGGCCGGATTGCGAAACAGCTGGCCGGCGACCGGGGCCTTGCCGTCGATGAGGAAGGTGTCGAACCAGGCTTCCAGTTCGGGCGACTTATCCCGGCTGGCCTGGTACTCGGCCTGGGCGATGCGCCACTGGTGGGCGACCACCGGCGAGACCGGGAAGCCATCGCGGGCCAGGGCGATGGCGGGTTCGAACAGGGTGGCGAAGGGCAGCGTGCCGAAGCGCCGCGACAACTCGGCCCAGGCCGCCGGACAGCCCGGCACCGTGACCGGCAGCCAGCCGTGCACCGGCATGCGTTCGTGGCCGGCGGCCTTGACCGTGGCGATGTCCAGGCTGGCCGGGGCATGACCGCTGGCGTCCAGGCCGTGCAGCCTGTCCTTGACCCAGACCAGGGCGAAGGCATCGCCGCCGATGGCATTGCCGGTGGGTTCCACCACGGTCAGGGCCGCGGCGGTGGCGATGGCCGCGTCGATGGCGTTGCCGCCCTGGCGCAGCATGGCGATGCCGGCCTCGGCGGCCAGCGGCTGGGAGGTGGCGACCATGCCATTGCGCGCGAAGACGCTCTGGCGTTGCGAGGCATAGGGGTAGTCGTGGGCGGAGAAATTCAGCATGGCAGGCTCTTTGGGGTCATTGTCCGGTCTTGATGCGGGTCCACTCGCGGGTCATCAGTCGCTGGATCTGCGGGGGCAGATCGGCGGAGACGTAGAGGCGTTCGGCGATGGCCTCGCTCGGGTAGATACCCGGGTTGTCGCGCACCTTGGCGTCGAGCAGGGCGGTGGCGTCGCGGTTGGGATTGGCGTAGCCGACGTAGTCACTGACCGGGGCGATCACCTCGGGGCGCAGCAGGTAGTCGATCAGCGCCAGGGCCCCTTGGGGATTCTTGGCGTCCTTGGGAATGGCCAGCATGTCGAACCAGAGGTTGGCACCTTCCTTGGGGATCACGTAGCGCACGTCGGTGGTCTTGCCGGCCTCCCGGGCACGGCTCTGGGCCTGCATGACGTCGCCCGAATAGCCCATGGCCACGCAGACGTCGCCGTTGGCCAGGTCGGTGATGTACTTGCTGGAGCTGAAATAGGTCACCGAGGGCTTGAGCTGCTGCAGCAGCGCCGAGGCCTTGCGGTAGTCCTCGGGATCGCGGCTGTTGGGGTCGAGGCCCAGGTAGTGCAGGGTCTGGGCGAAGACCTTTTGTGGCGCATCGAGCAGCGCCACGCCGCAGCCCTTGAGCCTGGCCAGATTCTCAGGTTTGAACAGCAGATCCCAGGAATCCACCGGCGCGGCATCGCCCAGGGCGGCACGAACCTTGGCCGCGTTGTAGCCGATGCCCACGGTGCCCCAGAGGTAGGGCACAGCGTAGCGATTGCCGGGATCGGCCGCTTCCAGGCGCTGCATGAGCCGTGGATCCAAATGCTGCCAGTTGGGCAGCCGGCTGCGATCCAGCGGCTGGTAGGCGCCCGCCTTGATCTGCTTGGTGAGGAACTGGTTGGACGGCACCACCAGGTCATAGCCGGAGTGGCCGGACAGCAGCTTGGCTTCGAGCATCTCGTTGGTGTCGAAAACGTCGTAGCGCACCTGGACGCCGCTGGTCTGGGTGAACTGCTTGAGGGTGTCCGGACCGATGTAGTCCGACCAGTTATAGAAGCGCACCTCGGACTCGGCGGCCTGGGCCAGAGGCGCCAGGCAGAGGGTGAGGGCGGCCAGCAGGGGGCGAACGGCCATTGTCATCTCCGGTCTAGAGCACGCGACTGAGGAATTCGCGGGTGCGCGGATGGGTGGGATTGCCGAACACCTGGGCGGGCGGGCCTTCCTCGATCAGTTCGCCCTGGTGCAGCACCACCACGCGATCGGCCACCTCGCGGGCGAAGCCCATCTCGTGGGTCACCACCACCATGGTCATGCCGTCCTCGGCCAGTTCCTTCATCACCTGCAGCACCTCGCCGACGGTTTCCGGGTCGAGGGCGCTGGTGGGTTCGTCGAACAGCATGGCCTGGGGCTTCATGGCCAGGGCGCGGGCGATGGCCACGCGCTGCTGCTGGCCGCCGGAGAGTTGCGCCGGATAGTGGTCGGCCTTGTCGGACAGCCGCACCCGGGCGAGCAGGGCGCGGGCCTGCTCCACGGCGGCGGTGCGCGCCACGCCGAGCACCTGGATCGGGGCCTCGATGATGTTTTCCAGCACCGTCATGTGCGGGAACAGATTGAACCTCTGGAACACCATGCCGATGTCGCGGCGGCGGCGGGCGATGTTGCGCTCGGAGTCCCTGACCCTCGATCCATCGGGACGCTCGCGAAAGCCCATCAGCTCGCCGTTGACGCGGATGGTGCCGCCCTGGATGTCCTCCAGATGGTTGAGGCAGCGGATGAAGGTGGTCTTGCCGGAGCCGGAGGCGCCGATCAGCACCACCACCTCGCCGCGGCGCACCTCCAGGCTCACGCCCTTGAGAATGTCCAGCTCGCCGAAGGCCTTGTGCACCTCCAGCGCCTGGATCACGGGTTCTTGCGTGGTCGTCATGGCTAGCGTCCCCGTAGTTTGAAGCCCTGCAGGCTGAACAGCCGGCCGGTGGCGGTGGGCCTGTGACCGTCGGCCTTGCCGAAGCGCCGCTCCAGCCAGGCCTGGAAGAAGCCCCAGAGGGTGGTCAGGACCAGGAAGTAGATGGCCACCACCAGGTACAGCTCGAAGACGCGAAAGGTCGCCGAGGTGATCATCTGGGTGCTGAGCAGCAGCTCCTGCACCCCGATGACGCTGACCAGGGTGGTGTTCTTGAGCATCACGTTGAACTCGTTGCCGAGCGGCGGAATGATCACCCGCAGCGCCTGGGGCAGCACGATGCGCCGCATCAGCTTGGCCGGCGTCATGCCAAGGGAGCGCGCCGCCTCGTACTGGCCGCGATCCACCGCACCGATGCCGGCGCGGATGATCTCGGCCATGTAGGCGCCTTCGTTGAGACCCAGGGCGATGATGGCCGCCTGGATGTTGCCCGGGATCACCAGGAAACCCAGGTCCAGGTCCTCGAAGCGGAAGATGCCGCCGGCCGCCAGGGCCGTGTAGAGGAAGACGATCTGCACCAGCAGCGGCGTGCCACGCATCAGCCAGACATAGAAGCGCACCGGGTATTGCAGCGCCCGGTAGCGCGACAGCCGTGCCAGCGCCGCCAGCAGGCCGAGCGCGCAACCCAGCAGCATGGCGCCGACGGCGATGACGCAGGTCAGCCCGAGGCCGTAGAGGTAGACGTCGCTCGGGTGCAGCAGGTACTGCCAGAACACATCCCAGCTGAAGTTCATCGTGACCGTCCCTTAATCGAGCTTGTCGCCTTCCAGGTGCCACTTGGCCATGAGGCCGGCGTAGCTGCCATCGGCCTTCATGTCGGCGAGGATCTGGGTGAGGGCGGCGCTGAGCTGGCTGTCGTCCTTGCGCACGCCGATCCCGGTGAGGATGCGGGCGAAGGCCGGCACGCCGGTCTCGAACTGGCCGGGCGCCACGCCCTGGTAGTAGGCGGCGGTTTCCACCGTGGTGCCGTAGGCGTCGGTCTGGCCCAGGCGCAGGGCCTGGAAGGCATCGGTGTCGCTGTTGTAGGCCACCAGCTTCATGGGCGCCTTGCCGGCCTTCTTCAGTTCTTCGTTGTGGGCGTCGAGCAGGGTGCGAATGGTGGAGCCGTTGAGCACCGCCACCTTCTTGCCGGTGAGGTCATCCAGGGTATGGATGCCGGCCTTGTTGCCGGCCGGCACCACCACCGCCTGGCTGGAATACATGTAGTTGACGATGTCGATCACCTGGCGGCGCTCGGGCTTGTCGAACAGCTGGTCGATCAGCAGGTCGCACTGGCCGGCCAGCAGCGCCGGGATCAGGCCCGAGAAGGGCACCACGCGCCAGTCGACCTTCTTGTCGCCGAGGCGCTTGGCGATCTCGGCGCCGAGGTCGACGGTGAGGCCCTTGGGCTTCTGGGCTTCGTCGAAGAAGCCGATCGGCGGGGTATCGAGGGCGCCGCAATAGGTGATCTTGGACGCCTTGGCCAGGCGCTCGGGGATCTGGGGGGCGGCCTGGGTGAAGCCGGCAGCGAGGGTTAGGGCGAGCAGACTGCAGGAAAGCCGGTGGCGGGTCATGGTCTTCTCCGGAAGGACGGGGGTGGGCAGGGCGGATGGCTCAGCGTGGGGGCGCACTTCGGGTCTGGTCGCCCGATCGTTCGATAAAGGTCAGCAGGTCGGGCACCGTGCCCTCGATGTGCTCGCGCAGCACCCGCTCGGCCTCGGCGGCATCGCCGGCGCGCAGGGCGGCGAGGATGGGCGCGTGTTCGTCGCGGGCCGACTGGGGGCGATCGGCGTGCAGCCAGAGCTGCATGTGCGGCTCGATCAGGGCATAGAGGCCGTTGATCTGGCGCAGCAGCCGCGGCCGGCCGGCCAGGCTGCACAGGTATTCGTGGAAGGCGCGGTGCTGGGCGACCCAGGCGCCGGGTTCCTGCTCGTCGTCCAGGTCTTCCAGCAGACGCTCCAGGCGCGTCATCTCGCGGGGGCCGACATGGGGCGTGGCCAGGCGGATGGCCAGGCCTTCGAGGGCGCTGCGCATCTCGAACACCTCGCGCATGTCGTCCAGGTCCAGGCCGCTCACCACCGCGCCGCGGTGCGGCCGGAGGATCACCAGGCCTTCGGCGGCGAGGCGCTGGAAGGCGCTGCGCACCGGCATGCGACTCATGCCCAGGGTGGTGGCGATGTCCTCGGCGATCAGGCGTTCGCCATTGCGATAGTGCCCGGCGCAGATGGCCTGCAGCAGATGGCGATAGGCCTCTTCTTCGGCGCTCAGGGCGGTGGAGCGGGACAGAGCGGAGAGCGGCATGGGCTGGCTTCCTGGATTTTTGTATCCAATCTGCCAAGGCAAGGCCCATGCCAGGGAACCAAATGCTTGCCAGCGCTGGGCCGCGGGTCAGGGCGGTCCGGCGCCGGCGTTACCTTTTGCACCAGCCTGGGTCGCAGTTGCCGCCGCCTTGCTACCCCAGGACCCGAAACGGGGCGGCGTCAGTCCAGCAACTGGCCGTCGGCGGCGAAGAAGGGATAGGGCCCGGGATAGTTGCCCAGCGGCAGATGGTGGGTCACCAGCGCCTCGTCCGCCCAGCGATGCAGCAGCAGGCCCGGCGGCTCCAGGCGGAAGCGCGAGGGCGCCGCCTCGCGCAGGTCCAGGTCGACCTGGTGCGACACGCCAGGGCAGACGCAGGCCAGGGTGCCGCCGAAGCGGCGCTGGATCAGCCGGTGCAGGTGACCGCAGAGCAGGCGTTCCACCTGGGGATGGCGGCGGATCACGGCTTCCAGTTCGGCACCGCCGGCCAGGCCGATGCGATCCATATGGCCGATGCCGACCGGGAACGGCGGGTGATGCAGGAGCACCAGGGTCGGCTGGTCGGGTGCCTGGGCGAGCTGGTCGTCGAGCCAGGCCAGTTGCCCGGCGTCGAGACGCCCCCCGTGCTCGCCGGGGATATGGGTATCCAGGCCGATCAACCGCAGCGGGCCGCAGTCCTGCTGCCAGTCCAGGGTGCCCTGGGCCGGCAGATAGGGGTGATCGGCGAAGGCGGCGCGCAGGGCGGCGCGGTCGTCGTGATTGCCGGGGATGACGAAGAAGGGCATGGCCAGCTCGGCCAGCACCTCGCGCAGGGTGGCGTATTCCTCGGGGGTGCCGAAGTCCACCAGGTCGCCGGTGATGACCAGGGCATCCGGGCGCGGTTGCAAGGCGTTGAGGCGGTCCACCGCCAGGCGCAGGGCGCCGAGGGTATCGACCACCCCGTAGGACAGCCGGCCGCCGGCCTTGATGTGCAGGTCGCTGAGCTGGGCCAGCAGGAAGGGCGCGTGCATTAGGGTCTCCAGTCAGGAAGCCAGGGTGAAGAGGGCATCGGGGCGCACGTTCAGGTGCAGCAGGTCGCCCGGTTGCGCCTGCAGGGGCTGGGCGGTGTCCACCAGCAGCGGCTGGCCGGTGCCCACCTCCACCAGCAGCCGCGAATGGGCGCCCTGGAAGAAGTGCCCGACCAGGATGCCGGTGAGGTGCGCGGGCGTCGCGCTCGGCTCCAGGTGTTCCGGGCGACAGAACAGGGTGCTGGCAGCGCCGGTCCAGGGCAGCCGCCCGCCAGCGACCGCCACCTCGGCGCCGCTGTGGGCGCGCACCTCGAAGCGGTTGAGCTGGCCGACGAAACCGGCGACGAAGCGACTGGCCGGGCGCTGGTAGATCTGCGTCGGGGTGCCGATCTGGGCGATGCGGCCTTCGCCCATCACCACGATGCGATCGCCCAGGGCCAGGGCTTCCTGCTGGTCGTGGGTGACGTAGACGGCGGTGGTGCCGAGTTCGCGCAGCAGGGCGCCGATGTCGGCCCGCAACTGCTCGCGCAGCTGGGCGTCCAGCGCCGCCAGGGGTTCGTCGAACAGCAGCACCCGGGGGCGCGGCGCCAGGGCCCGAGCCAGGGCCACGCGCTGGCGCTGGCCGCCGGACAGCTGCTGGATGCGCCGCTCGGCCAGGGGCTCGAGGTGCATCATGGCCAGCAGCTCGGCGACCCGGGCATCGCGCTCGGCGCGCGGCAGGCCACGGATCTTCAGGCCGTAGGCGATGTTGCCGGCCACGTCCAGGTTGGGAAACAGGGCGTAGTTCTGGAACACCATGCCGACGTCGCGCCGCTCGATGGGCAGGCCGGTGACGTCGCGGTCGTCGAACAGCACCTGGCCACCGGCATCGGGCTGCTCCAGGCCGGCGATCAGGCGCAGGGTGGTGGTCTTGCCACAGCCGGACGGGCCGAGAAACACCAGGGTCTCGCCCGGGTGGATGTCGAGGTCCAGGGGCTGCAGCACCTGGCGGCCTCCGGCAAAGGTCTTGGCGCAGTGGCGCAGGCGGACGGCGGTACCTTGGGTCATCGCAGGGCTCCACGGGACAGGCGGGCGCTGAGGGCCTGGAGGGCGACCAGCAGCGGCACGATCAGCAAGAGGAAGATCAGGGTGTAGGCGGAGCCCACCTCCAGCCGCGCCGAGGCGTAGCTGTCGGCCAGGCCCACCGGCAGGGTCTTGGTCAGGGGCGTGTGCAGCATCCAGGTGAGGTTGAATTCACCCAGCGAGAGGGTGATCACCATGAGGCTGCCGGCCAGGATGCCGGCGCGGGCATTGGGCACCACCACGCCGAAGAAGCGCCGCCAGGGACCGGCGCCGAGGCTGGCGGCGGCTTCCTCCAGCAGCGGCAGCTGGCTGCGTCTGAGTACCGCCATCACCGGGCGGATGAGGAAGGGCAGGGTGAACAGCAGGTGGCCCACCAGGATGATCGCCGGGCTGCGGCGAAAGCCGCCCAGGTGACCGTAGGTCAGCAGCAGCGCCAGCGCCGAGGCGAAGCCGGGCATGGCCACCGGCAACACCAGCAATTCCTCGAAGGCGCGGGCGAAGCGGTTGTCCAGACGCACCAGGGCATAGGCCGCCGGGACGCCGAGTACGACTGCGAGCACCGCCGTGCCCAGCGCCAGTTGCAGCGACAGCCAGACGGTGGGGGCATAGGCCTGCCAGACCTGCAGCACCCAGTCGAGGGTGAGGCCGCTGGCGAGGCCCTGGAAGTAGTTGCTGGTGAGGCCGGCCAGTACCGAGAGCAGCACCGGCACCAGCAGGAAGGCCGCCACCAGCAGGGTGAACAGCAATTGCAGCCAGAAGCGCAGGGGTCGATTCATCGCAGGTCTCCCTAGACGCCGCCGAGGCGCCGCGCCAGCAGCAGGACCAGCCAGGTGACGAGGCCGAGCACCACCGAGAGCGCCGCGGCCACGCCGAAGTTGGCGAAGTTGGTGAAGGTGTCGTAGATGGCGATGGGCGTCACTGCCAGCCGCGTGCCGAGGGTGAAGGCGGTGCCGAAGGCGCCCATGGCGGTGGCGAAGCACAGGGCGCCGCTGGACAGCAGCGCCGGGGTCAGGCCCGGGATCAGCACGTCGCGTACCACGGCGAAGAGGCCGGCGCCCAGGGAGCGGGCGGCTTCTTCCAGGCTGGTGTCGAGGGTCTCGCAGGCTGCCATCACCGTGAGGATCACCCGCGGGATGGAGAAATAGAGATAGCCGAGAAACAGCCCGAACAGCGAATAGGCGAACACCCAGGGCTCGCCGACCAGGCTGCGGCCGAGACCGGCGAACAGCCCCTGGCGGCCGCCCAGCAGGATGATCAGGAAGCCCACCACCACGCCCGGAAAGGCCAGCGGAAAGGTCAGCAGGGCCACCAGCAGGCTGCGCCCGACGAAGGCATGCCGCGCTAGGAAGCAGCCGGCGATGCCGGCCACCAGCAGGGTGGCCAGGGTGGTGACGGCGGCCAGGGCCACCGTCTGGGCGAGTCCGGACAGATAGCCGGCGCTGGTCAGCACCTGCCAGTAGCCGGAGCGGCCGGCAGCGTCCGGATGGGCGCCGAGTACCAGCAGCTGCGCCAGCGGCAGCAGCCAGAAGGCCAGCAGAAAGGCGCTCGCCGGTGCCAGGGCGACGAGCACCGGCCAGGGCAGCCGGCGCGGCACCCGGCGGCGCCCGAGGGAGACGGCGAGGCCCTGCATCTCAGCGCACCTCGGCCTGATAACGCTTGGCGAAGGCTTCCTGGACCGCTGCCATGTGACCGTAGTCGACGGTGCCGGCGCGGGCATAGTCGGCGTCGGGCAGGAAGCGCGCCTTCACCTCGGCCGGCAACGGCACGTCCCGCACCGGGCGCAGATAGGCCTGGGCCCAGAGCGCCTGGCCCTTGTCCGAGAGCACGTAGTCCAGCACCTTCTCGCCATTGGCGCGATGCGGCGCGCCCTTCACCAGGCTCATGGTGTAGGGCACAGTGAGGCTGCCTTCCTGGGGGATGACGAAGGCCACCGGGGCGTTGTCCTTGTAGCGGGCGCGGTAGGCGTTGAAGTCGTAGTCGACCAGGATCGGGATCTCGCCGGAGAGCAGGCGGGCATAGGCGGTCTGCTTGGGCACGATGGGATCGTTGGCGGCCAGCTTCTTGAAGAAGGCCATGGCCGGGCCGAAGTCGTCGAGGTTGCCGCCCAGGGCCTGGTTGAGCGCCACTGCGGTGACGTAGCCGACGAAGGCGCTGGACGGATCCAGGTAGCCCACCAGGCCGCGGTACTCGGGCTTGAGCAGATCGGTCCAGCGCTGCGGCACCGGCTTGCCGCCCAGGGCCTGGGTATTGACCATGAAGCCGAGCGTGCCGGAATGGATGGCGGTCCATTCACCCCTGGGGTCCTTGAGGCCGGCCGGGACCTGGTCCCAGTGCTTGGGCTGGTAGGGCTGCAGCACCCCGGCCTTGTCGGCCTGGATGCCGAAGGTCACCCCGTAGTAGACGACGTCGGCCACCGGGGCTTCGCGTTCGGCCACCAGCTGGGCCAGCGACTGGCCGGAATTCTTGTTGTCCTGGGGGACTTCGATGCCGGTGTCGGCGGCAATGGCCTTGAGCTGGGCACCCCAGTCGGCCCACTCCAGCGGGCAGTTGTAGCAGATGGCGGTTTCGGCGGCCTGGGCGCTGGCCAGACCGCAGGCCAGGACCACGCCGGCCAGGAGGCGACGCACGGGGAAGAGTGATTTCATCGGTAGGGCTCCTTCAAGGGGCCGGCACTGGTGCCGGGACGGACGAGGCAGGGCAGACACTGCTGGTGGGTGGCACTGCCGGCGATCAGCGCCAGCAATTCGGTGACGAGCACGGCGCCCAGGCTCTGCAAGGGCTGCATGACGCTGCACAGGCTGGGTTCGAGGCGGGCGCCCATGGCGATGCCGTCGAAGCCCACCACCGAGAGGTCGGCGGGCACGGGCACCCCGTGGCGCTGCAGTTCGGCGATGACGCTGATGGCCAGCAGATCGTTGGTGCAGAGCAGGGCGGTCGGGGCGTGGCGCTCCAGCAGCGGCGCCAGCTCCGCCCAGTCGGCGTCGGTGTGGCTGGCCAGTTCCAGGCGCGGCAGCGTCGGCAGGCCGGCGGTGGCCATGGCCTGGCAATAGCCGGCGAACCGGCGCTCGCTGCGATCCGATTGCTGGGCCGGCCCCGAGACCAGGGCGATGCGGCTGTGTCCCAGGCCGAGCAGGTGCTCGGTGGCCATGGCCATGCCCTGGCGGTTGTCCACCGCCACCGCCGCATAGGGGCGCTGGGGTTCGTGATAGGCCAGGATGAAGGGCGTCTGCTCCTGGCTCAGCTCGGCCAGCACCCCGCTGCGGTCGGCATCGGCCACCGTCAGCACCAGACCGGCGACGCGCTGGCGCAGCAGTTCCTCCACCACCGCCGCCTCGCGCTCGGGCTGGTAGTCGGTGGTGGCGATCACCAGCGAATAGCCCTGGCTGCGCGCGGTGCGCTCCATGGCCTGCAGCTGTTCGGCGAACACCGGGTTGAGCAGGCTGGGCACCACCACGCCGATCAGCCGGGTGCTCTGCTGGCGCAGCTGGCGGCCCAGCAGGTTGGGGCGGAAATTGAGACTGCGCGCGGCGTCCAGCACCCGCTGCCGGGTGCTCTCGCGCACCTGCTCGGGCGTGGCGAAGGCACGTGCCGCGGTGGCCCGGGAGACTCCCGCCTGTTGCGCTACCTGTTTCAGATCGGCCATGCCGGCCTCGTTTGAGATCGATCTCATTGGGGGCAGACAATGCCGGCGGCAGATGTCGGGACGATGACAGCGAGATGAAGCTTCTGCTCTGGCCCTGCGCGCCGGTAGGTCCTCCGGCGCGCAGGGCAGCAGGCGAGGGCGGGATATACCTTGGTATAGCCAAACGTCCATCGTTTCGATGGCTGGGACGGGGTGGCGCGCCTAGATTAGCCCGGTGTCCGAACCCTGCGCGGCAGGGCCGGCCGCTCTCCCAAGGCCCCCATTCAAAGAGGTACGCCATGAAGACCCTTCCTGGCCTCTACACCCCCGCCGTGGCGCCGCGCTCGCTGCGGCAACGTCCCACCTCCCTGTGGGCCGATGCCCTTTGCCTCGCCCTCGGGCTGATCGCCCTGGCGCTTATCTGGCATGGCGTCGCCGAGATGCGCGCGCCCCTGGCCGTGCTCGACGCCGATCCCATGACCCTCGACCTGGCGCGACTGCCCGAGTACGCCCTGCGCACCACCCTGCGCATGTTCATCGCCCTGGGCGCCTCGCTGCTGTTCACCTTTGTCTTCGCCACCCTGGCGGCCAAGAGTCGCAAGGCGGAGCTGCTGATCCTGCCGGCCATCGACATCCTGCAGTCGGTACCCATCCTCGGCTTCCTGACCTTTACCGTGAGTTTCTTCCTGGGGCTCTTTCCCGGGCGCCAGCTGGGCGCCGAGTGCGCGGCCATCTTCGCCATCTTCACCAGCCAGGCCTGGAACATGGCGTTCGGCTTCTACCAGTCGCTGCGCACCGTGCCCGAGGACCTGCAGCAGGTGAGTCGCCAGTTCGGGCTGTCGCCCTGGCGGCGGTTCTTTCGCCTCGAGCTGCCGTTCGCCATCCCCGGCCTGGTGTGGAACACCATGATGTCCATGTCCGGCGGCTGGTTCTTCGTGGTGGCCTCGGAAGCCATCACCGTGGGCGACAACACCATCAACCTGCCCGGTATCGGCTCCTGGCTGGCGCTGGCCATCGCCCGGCAGGACATCGCCGCCATCGGCTGGGCGGTGCTGGCCATGGGCCTGGTGATCCTGGTCTACGACCAGCTGTTTTTCCGCCCGGTGGTGGCCTGGGCCGATCGCTTCCGCGTCGAGCAGACCGCCAGCCAGCAGGTGCCGCGCTCCTGGGTCTACGACCTGGTCCGGCGTGCGCGCCTGGGGCGCATGCTGGGCGGCTTCGGCAGCTTCTGCACCCAGCTCGCCACCCCGCGGATCCGCCGCGCCTGGCCGCACTGGCACCTGGCGCCGCACCGCCGCGCCTGGCTGCAGCGCGGGCTGGACGTGCTCTGGTACGGCGCGCTGCTGGTGGTGCTGCCCTATGGCGTCTATGCGCTGTACCGCTTCATCGCCGCCGACGTCTACTGGGTGGAAGCGGTCGCGGTGCTCGGCCTGGGGCTGCTGACCATGGCCCGGGTGCTGCTGCTGATCGCCGTCGCCAGCCTGATCTGGGTGCCCATCGGCGTCTGGATCGGCCTGCGCCCGGGCTGGTCGCAGCGTCTGCAGGCGGTGGCCCAGTTCCTCGCCGCCTTTCCGGCCAACGTGCTGTTCCCGGTGGCGGTGGTGGGCATCGTCAGCTTCCACCTCAATCCGGACATCTGGCTGTCGCCGCTGATGGTGCTGGGCACCCAGTGGTACATCCTGTTCAACGTCATCGCCGGCGCCAGCGTGCTGCCCAACGACCTGCGCGAAGCGGCCCGGCTGTTCGGTCTCAAGCGCTGGCAGTGGTGGCGGCAGCTGGCCCTGCCGGCGATCTTTCCCTACTACGTCACCGGCGCCCTGACCGCCGCGGGCGGCTCCTGGAACGCCAGCATCGTCGCCGAGGTGGTGAGCTGGGGCAATGAACGCCTGCAGGCCCATGGCCTGGGCGCCTACATCGCGCAGATGACCACCGCCGGCGACTTCCCGCGGGTCGCCCTGGGCATCGTGGTGATGTCGATCTTCGTACTCGGATTCAACCGGCTGCTCTGGCGGCCCCTGTATGCCTACGCCGAGCGGCGTCTGCGGCTCGACTAAGAGGAGAAACGCCATGAACCTGACCGCGCTGAATGCCCGTCCCCTCATCGACGTCCAAAACGTCCGCCAGCTCTATGGCAACGCCGGCGGCCCGGCCCGGGTCGTGCTGGACGAAGTCTCCCTGACCCTGCACGAAAACGAGATCGTCGGCCTGCTGGGGCGCTCCGGCTCGGGCAAGTCCACCTTGCTCAGATCTATCGCTGGCCTGCTCACCCCCAGCGGCGGCACCGTCGACTTCCCGCCCAAGGACGACGGCCAGCGCGCCCGGGTCAGCATGGTGTTCCAGAGCTTCGCGCTGTTTCCCTGGCTGACCGTGCTGCAGAACGTTGAGATCGGCCTGGAAGCCCTGCACGTGCCGTTGGACGAGCGCCGTCGCCGCGCCCTGGCCGCCATCGACCTGATCGGCCTGGACGGCTTCGAGAGCGCCTATCCCAAGGAGCTCTCCGGCGGCATGCGCCAGCGCGTCGGCCTGGCCCGTGCCCTGGTGGTGCACCCGGACGTGCTGCTGATGGACGAACCCTTCTCGGCGCTGGACGTGCTCACCGCCGAGACCCTGCGCACCGACCTGCTCGACCTCTGGGTCGAGGGGCGCATGCCGATCCGTTCGATCCTGATGGTCACCCACAACATCGCCGAGGCGGTGCTGCTCTGCGATCGGGTGCTGATCTTTTCCAGCAACCCCGGGCGCGTCGCCAGCGAGATCCGCATCGACCTGCCGCAGCCGCGCAATCGCCACGATCCGGCCTTTCGCGAACTGGTGGAGGAGATCTATGTGCGCATGACTGGCGAGACCACCCCGGCACCCCACGACGCAGGGGTTCCCGGCAATGGCCTGGGCATGCGGCTGCCGACGGTCTCGACCAACGCCCTGGCCGGCCTGCTGGAGGCGGTCCAGGCCGCGCCCTACGACGGTCGCGCCGACCTGCCGGAACTGGCCGGCGGGCTGGGCTATGCGCTCGACGAACTCTTTCCCCTGGCCGAGGTGCTGCAACTGCTGCGCCTGGCGGTCCTCGAAGGCGGCGATCTGCGCCTGCTGCCGGCCGGGCGCGCCTACGTCGAGGCGGGGGTGGACGTGCGCAAGCAGCTGTTCGCCCGCCAGTTGCTCAACTTCGTGCCGCTGGTGGCCCATATCCGCCGGGTGCTGGACGATCGCCAGGGCCACACGGCGCCGGCGCGGCGCTTCCGCGACGAACTGGAGGACTTCATGGACGAAGCCGACGCCGCCCGCACCCTCGGCAGCGCCATCCAGTGGGGGCGCTATGGTGAGCTCTTCGCCTATGATCAAGCGGCCGATATGTTCAGCCTGGAAAATCCGGGCTAAGAGCGACCACGAACGAGAAACTGGCCATGGATCGACGACCCTTCGCCACCACCACCCACTGGCTGCGGCTAGGGGGCCTCTGCGCCCTGGCGCTGGGCATCGCCCTGCTGGACACCCTCACCGACCGGGAGATCGCCATCGGCGTCTTCCAGGTGGTGGTGGTGCTCCTGGCGGCCGGTTTCCTGTCCGCGCGCGGGGTCACGGTCACCGCCCTGGGCTGCACGCTGCTGGTGCTCTGCAGCTATGTCGCCACCCGTAGCGGCGACCAGGAGGCAGGGCTGGTCAACTGCATCATCAGCCTGCTGGCCATCGTCGCGGTCGCCGCCCTGTCGCTGCGCCTGGAGGCCGCCAAGCGCGCCGCCGATGCGGCCCGGACGCGTCTGGTCCAGGCCGGGCGCCTAAGCCAGCTGGGTGAACTGGCCGCGTCCATCGCCCACGAGGTGAATCAGCCGCTCACCGCCATCGCCGCCAGTGGCAACGCCTGCCAGCGCTGGTTGAGCAATCAGCCGCCACAGGTGGAGCGCGCCGTGCAGGCCGCGCAACGGGTCATCGACGACGCCCACCGCGCCAGCGCAGTGATCGCCCGGGTGCGCAGTCTGGTGCGCCAGGCGCAGGTGGCCAAGGATTGGCTCAACGTCGCCGATACCGTGGAGAAGGTGCTGGATTTCGTCCGCGCCGAATTGAGCCAGCGCCAGGTCGCCGTGGAGGTGCGCCTGCAGGAGGGCCTGCCGCCGCTGCTGGCCGACGAAAGCCAGCTGCAGCAAGTCATCCTCAATCTGCTGCTCAACGCCCTGGACGCCCTCGAAGGGATACCGCCCGAACAGCGGCGGGTGGTCATCCAGGTGGGGCAGGACACCGCCGGCGCCATCCGCCTCGGCGTCGAAGACAGCGGTCGTGGCTTGACGCCGGTAGCGCGCGAGCAGATGTTCGAGGCTTTCTACACCACCAAGGCGCAGGGCATGGGCCTGGGCCTGGCGCTGAGTCGCTCCATCGTCGAAGCCCACGGCGGGCGGATCTGGGCCACCTCGTTGCCGGAGGGCGGCACCGGGGTCTACTGCAGCCTGCCCAAGGATCCACAACCATGACCTCAGCGAGCATGACCGACCAAACTCAGCCCACCCTGGTCCACCTGGTGGACGACGACGCCTCGGTGCGCGCCGCCGTGGAAGACCTGCTGGCGTCCGTGGGGCTCGATACCCGCAGCTATGCCTCGGCCGTCGACTTTCTCGAGCGGGCCCGGCTGGACGCGCCGGGCTGCCTGGTGCTGGACGTGCGCATGCCCGGCATGAACGGCCTGGATCTGCAGCAGGAGTTGCAGCGGCGTGGCCTGGCGCTGCCGATCATCTTCATCACCGGCCATGGCGACATCCCCATGTCGGTCCGAGCGATGAAGCAGGGCGCCCTGGAATTCCTCACCAAGCCGTTTCGCGACCAGGACCTGCTCGATGCCATCGACCAGGCACTGCGCAAGGCGCAGGACGCCCATGCCCAGCGCCGCCAGTTGCAGGATCTGCAGAGCCGCCTCGACACCCTCAACGACGGCGAGCGAGCGGTGCTGGCGCGGGTGGTGACCGGGCTGCTCAACAAGCAGATCGCCGCCCAGCTGGGGGTCAGCGAGATCACCGTCAAGGTGCGTCGCGCCGCCCTGATGCGCAAGCTGCAGGCCGGTTCCCTGGCGGAGCTGGTCAAGATGGTCGAGCGGCTGGAGGCGTCGCGCGGCTAGGCCTTTCCTGTCGGGAGTACAGGCGCTGGACCGGCTCCGCAGCCTGGTTGTCGCGCCAATCACTTGCGCGCTAAAGAAAGGCAATAGTCAGTCGATACGGGTTTTAGAGGATCGCCTTTCGCCGATCCAAGGAGCCCGTCTTGAACCTTCGTCAGCTACGCATCGCCCCCCGCGCCATCCTCTGCTTTGGTGCAGTCACCCTGTTCGTGATGCTGCTAGGAGCCTTCGCCCTGGTCCAGCTCAAGGCCCTGCGCGCCACCGAGCAGGCGATGGAGGCCGAGTGGCTGGCGAGTATCCAGACCACCGATGACATCCAGATCGCCTTGATGCACACCCGGCTGGAGAGCATTCGGCTGCTGGCCACTGAGGACAGCGCCGCCATGGCCATGGCAACGCGGAAGATCCAGCAGAATCGCGATCTGATGAATGCGCGCACGGCCTATTACCGCGACCATCTGATCTCTACCGCTGAAGAGCGCGCCAATTTCGAGCAGGCCGCGCTGCAGATGAAAGGCTACCTGGACGGGCTGGATCGCATCGTCACCCTGGCCGCCAGCGATCGCGCCGAGGCCCTCAGGCTGGCCAATGGCGAGCAGCGCCAGCGGGCCGAAGGCTATCAGGAGCAACTGACCCGCCTGCGCGATTTCAACGGCGAAGGCGCCCGTCACGCGGGGGAGGCGGCCACCGGCATCTATGACCGCAGCGTCAGCATCGTGGTCGGCATCATGCTGCTGGCGGTGCTGGTGACCCTGCTGCTGGCCTGGCGTCTGACCCGTAGCCTGGCTCAGCCGATCGGCGACTCCCTGGCCGTGGCCAATGCCATCGCCCAGGGTGAGCTGACCGGCCGGATAGATCCCACGGGCAAGGACGAAGCCGCCGGCCTGATGCGCGCCCTGGCGCAGATGCAGGACAATCTCAAGGATACCCTCCACGGTATCTCGCGTTCGTCCGACCGCCTGAGTGATACCGCCCGCACCATGCACGCCGTCACCGACCAGGCCAGTCGCGCCCTGGCCAGCCAGAACGCCGAGATCGACCAGGCCGCCACCGCGGTCACCGAAATGAGCGCCGCCGTGGAAGAGGTGGCGCGCAACGCCTCGTCCACCTCCCAGGCCGCGCGGGAATCCAGTGCTGCGGCGGAAAACGGCAACACCAAGGTCGGCCAGGCCCTCGACGCCATGCAGCGTCTCACCCAGCAGGTGCAGTCGACCTCGGTCCAGGTCGAAGGCCTGGCCGGGCAGGCCCAGGACATCAGTCAGGTGCTCAGTGTGATCGGCGCCATCGCCGAGCAGACCAACCTGCTGGCGCTGAACGCCGCCATCGAGGCCGCCCGCGCGGGCGAGCAGGGTCGCGGCTTCGCCGTGGTCGCCGACGAGGTCCGCGCCCTGGCGCACCGCACCCAGACCTCGACCCGCGAGATCGAGCAGATGATCCAGGCGATCCAGAAGGGCTCAGCCGAAGCCGTGGATTCCATGCAGCTCAGCACCACCCAGGCCCAGGCCACCTATGTGATCGCCCAGGAAGCCGGCACGGCCTTGAGCGACATCCTCCAGGCCGTGCGCCTGATCGACGAGCGCAATCTGCAGATCGCCACCGCCTCCGAAGAGCAGGCCCATGTCTCCCGCGAGGTGGACCGCAACCTCATCAGCATCCGCGATCTGTCGGTGCAGACCAGCGATGGCAACCGCGAAACCGTGGGCGCCAGCGAGCAGCTGTCGGAACTGGCCGGTGAACTGCAGACGCTGGTGCGCCGCTTCAAGCTGGCGTGAGGGGCAGGGCGCGCTGACGGCGGTCGCGCGCCCGCTCTTCTTACATTCGGTTACCTTTGGCCACCCTGTTTCGCCGGCTCATCGGCCCGAACCCGCCGGGCGCTTTCCCGAGTAGTGGCTTTTTGGTATCAATGGTTATTGTAATACCTATTTAGTTTCGTCCCTCGACGCTCTCGCAGAGAAACCATGGCGCTGCCCCAATACAGTCTCAGAGTACCTGTCTCCCAATTGCAGCTGGGCATGTACGTCTGCGAACTGGATCGACCCTGGGCGGGCACGCCCTTCCTGTTCCAGGGCTTTCCCATCCAGAACGCGCACGACCTGCGCACCCTGCAGGAGACCTGCGAATTCGTCTGGGTGGATCGCCGCCAGAGCCATACGGTGACGCCGCTGTCCGCCAGCCTGTCGGCAGGCGCTCAGGCCAAGACCTATGCCATCGACTACCGCGATGAGGTCAAGACCACCGAACCGGTGTGGCGTGAAGCCCGCGCCGTGTCGATGCGCATGCTCGACGCCGTCAAGCTCGGCAAGGAACTCGACGTCGGCGAAGTGCGCCGCGCGGTCGGCGAGTGCGTCGAGAGCGTGCTCAAGCACCCTGCGGCCAGCCTCTGGCTGGCGCGCATCAAGCAGCGCGACCACTACACCGCGGAGCACTGCCTGCGCGTCTCGCTCTATGCCATCGCCCTGGGCAAGGCGCTGGGCCTGCTGCCTCTCGAACTGGAAGAACTCGGGGTGTGCGGCATGCTGCACGACGTCGGCAAGATCAAGGTGCCCGACGAGATCCTCAACAAGCCAGGCCGCCTGACCGACGAAGAATTTCGCATCATGCAGGCCCATACCACCTACGGCTATCAGTTGCTGATGGCCAACAGCGAGGTGCCGCCGGCCGCCGTCGACGTCGCCCATACCCACCACGAGCGCATGGATGGCAAGGGGTATCCCCGCCAGCTGCCGGCGCACCGCATCCCCTTCAAGGCCAGGATCATCGCCGTGGTGGACGCCTACGACGCCATCACCAGCGATCGCCCCTACAGCGAGGGCCGCTCCAGCCTGGAAGCCCTGCGCGTACTGTTCGAAGCCCGGGGCACGCAATTCGACGAAGTCGTCGTGCTGGCCTTCATCCAGCTGATCGGCGTCTATCCGCCGGGCGAGATCGTCGAGCTGAGCACCGGCGAGGTAGGCATCATCATCGGCTTCGACGCCGGCAGCAAATTGAAGCCCCGCGTGCTGATCGTGCTGGACGCCAGCAAGCAGCCGCGCCCGGAGCGGGTGCTCGACCTGGCGCGCAATCCGCTCGATGAGCAGGGCCGCCTGGTCAGCGTTCGCGAGGTGAAGCCCTCGGGTGCCTATGGCATCGACATCGACGCCTACCGCGCCAAGGGACTGGTGGTGCCGGGCTGAACGGATGAGGGGTCGCCGTTTGGGGGCCGACCGTCAGAGGGTCTTCAGACCCGTCGGCGTCTCCAGGTAGGCCAACAAGCCGGGTCTCTCCCCAGGCAGCACCGCGACGGGTCCGGAAAAGCCGATCGCCTCCAGCTGCTGCCCGAGCCCCGCGGCATCGGGATGCCTGAGCTCCAGGCGCTGCAGGCGGCAGCCCTGATCGATCAGCCCAGCCGCCGGGTGCCGGGCGTCGCCCCAGTCGATCAGGCTGGGCAGGACCCCGCCCAGTGGCAGCTGCCCATCGGCATGGATCGAGATCTGCCAGGCCAGCGCGCCGCGACTCATCGACTCGATGCGGCCGAAGGTCCGCGTGAGGTGCGCATCCGCCTGCGCCAAGCCCTGGGTCCCGGCCACCCAGTGGGCCAGGCGGGGCGCAGCGTCCGGTGCCAGCTCATCCAGTTCGAACCAGCGCGGTCTGGTCGGCGGCGGCGCGTCCGGGTCCGGGGCTATGACTTCCAGATAGCCGTCCCCCAGCCCCAGCAGCAGGTTGTGGGTACCCATGCGCGCATGCTGGCCGCCGGGCTGCAGCGCCACGCCGAGGCGCTCCTCGACATACCGGGCGCCCGCGGCCAGGGTCGGGGCCACGATGACCAGGTGATCCAGGCGGGAATGTCTCATGGGGGACGGCTCCTGAGCGGACAAGGTGGAGCACGAGAGAAGCGGTATGATCCGCCCAGGGCTCACTGGTGGGCCCGACTCA
Organism: Pseudomonas oryzihabitans NBRC 102199; assembly: GCF_000730625.1. Taxonomy (GTDB): domain Bacteria; phylum Pseudomonadota; class Gammaproteobacteria; order Pseudomonadales; family Pseudomonadaceae; genus Chryseomonas; species Chryseomonas oryzihabitans. The sequence continues at coordinate 455,523 of NZ_BBIT01000002.1, forward strand.
GGACACCAGCTGCCGTGGAGCGCGGTCGGTGGTCCTGGCGGTCCCACTCAGGTCCGAGGGTCTTCGCCAGTGGGCTCGTTCGGCATTGGTCTGGGCGATTGCCACGCCGGCTTCTCCGGGCCTCGCTCATCGAAGGCGCGGCGCGCGGCCCGGAAATCTTCCACATTCTCGATAACCCAGGTCCAGATGGGCGTCATCCGGAGCAGCAGGCTCATGCCCAGCGGCGTCAGTTCGTATTCGACCCGGGGCGGGACTTCATCGAAGTCGTGCCGCAGCAGGAGGCCGTCACGTTCGAGGGCGCGCAGGGTCTTGGTCAGCATTCGCTGAGTGATGCCCGACAGTTGCCGCGCCAGTTCGGCGTGCCGCATGACGCCATAGACCCCCAGCGCATGCAGGACCCCCAGGGACCAACGACTGCCCGCATGGGTCAGCACCTCGCGGCGTACGCCGTCTTCGTCCCGCCTGAGTGTCTGGCAGATGGCTTCGGACTGTTGGAGGAGTTCCAGATCGGTCATCTCGTCCCCTGGTATCACGCGTGTGCCTTCTTCTGAGCGCCGCTGGCGTCTGCCAGCATTCGCTCATCTTATACCTGACGTCAGGAGTCATGATGACTAACCCATTCCCTACCGCTACCCAATCCATTCTCGTGCTTGGCGCGGGCGAACTCGGCTTGCCGGTACTGCGCAATCTCGCCCGGCTTGCCAAGGAGAAACCCGGTTCGAAGGTGAGCGTGTTGCTGCGCCAGTCGACCCTCGACAGCCAGGACGCTGGCAAGAAAAGGGAGCTGGACGAGCTGCGCGCGCTCGGCGTCGCCCTGGTGGCAGGCGACCTGGTCAAGGATTCCATCGCCGAACTGGCGGCGGTCTTCGCGCGATTCGATACCGTCATTGGCTGCGCCGGCATGGTCGCTGGCCGGGAAACCCCCATGAAGCTGGCGCGTGCGGCACTCGCCTCGGGTGTGAAGCGCTACTTTCCCTGGCAATTCGGGGTGGACTACGACGTCATCGGCCGCGGCAGCCCCCAGGACCTGTTCGATGCGCAACTCGAGGTGCGCGAATTGCTGCGCGCCCAGAGCCAGACCGAGTGGGTGATCATTTCCACCGGGATGTTTACCAGCTTCCTGTTCGAACCCGCGTTCGAGGTCGTCGATCTCGTGACGGATACCGTCAGAGCGCTGGGCAGTCTGGATACCCAGGTGACCCTGACGACGCCCGAGGATATCGGCAGGCTGACGGCGGAGATCGTGTTTTTCGAGCCGCGCTTTCGTAACGAGATCGTCTATCTCGCCGGTGACACCCTGGCCTATGGCGAGCTGGCCGGGCTGCTGGAGCGGGTGCTGCAGCGGCCCTTCAGCACCCAGGTGTGGACGCTTCCCCAGCTGCTCGATGAGCTGGAGAAAGAGCCTGACGAGCAGCTCAAGCACATCTGGAAGTATCGCGCCGTCTTCGCCCAGGGCCGCGGCGTCGCCTGGCCGATGGAGACCACCTTCAATGCCCGACACGGTTTCCCGGTGACCAGTGCTGAGCAGTGGGCGCGAGAGCACCTGGTCGAGGCCGGACGGGCCGAGTGAAGCATGCAGGACTTCGGGTCATTCCTTTCCTGCATCGCCAAGATTCCCTAGAGACGTAGGGCGGCTTCGGGTATTTCCGATAAAACCTTCCCGTCGCTTCTGCCCGTGCCGACCCTTCCGCATGCCGCCTTGGCCGAACGCGGCACCGAGATCTGCCCCCGACTGCGGCGACTGGCCGCCTAGGGGCGCAGATTTCTGGACGCCTGAGTCGCGCAGAGCACCCTGAACGACGCCACATATCCGAGAGCGTCCCGTGCTTTGACCTTTCGTGCGCGGACACCTAGGGTCAGGCAGGGCGCATTCGTCTGACGATTGTGCTCAATCGGAATACCAATTCAGGCAATGGGAGTGTCAGATGTCTTTTGCTCGTTCGGCCTTGGCCAACCGCTTTTCCGCTCTAGTGCTCACCGCCGCGACCGCTACCCTGGCGCTGCCCCTGGCCGCCGCGCCGGGGGTCGAGGGTTCCCTGTCCGCCGTCCAGGGCGATGCCCGGGTCGCCAAGGCGCTGGAAGCGCTGCGCGCCGACGATGGTCGGACCTTCACGGAACAGAAGCACATCGCCCAGATTCCCGCGCCGCCGTTCAAGGAAAAGGTGCGCGCCGAGTATTACCTCAAGCGCTTCCAGGAGCTGGGTCTCAAGGACGCCAGCATCGCCCCGGAAGGCTATGTGATCGCTACCCGCAAGGGCACTGGCCAGGGTCCGCAGCTGGTGGTGTCGGCGCACCTGGACACGGTGTTTCCCGAGGGCACCGACCTGACCCTCAAGGAAAAGGACGGCAGGACCTACGGCCCCGGCATCGGCGATGACGCCCGGGGCCTGGCGGCGTTGCTGTCGGTGATCGACGCCCTGAACAAGAGTGGCATCGAGACGGTGGGCGACCTGGTCTTCGTCGGCACCGTGGGCGAGGAAGAGCTGGGCAACCTGCGCGGGGTGAAGGCGCTGTTCAAGGATCGCCAGGGCATCGACGGCTTCATCTCGGTGGATGGCATAGACGTGCGTCGCATCGTCAATCGCGGTACCGGCAGCCACAGATACGAGATGACCTTCAAGGGGCCGGGTGGCCACAGCTTCGCCGAATTCGGCCGACCCAGCGCCATCCATGCCATGGGTCGCGCCATCGCCAAGATCGCCGAGGTCCGTCCGCCCAAGGAGCCCAAGACCACCTTCACCGTGGGCACGGTGCAGGGCGGCACCTCGGTTAATGCCATCGCCGGCGAGGCGCGCCTGACCCTGGACATGAGATCCAACGAAGAGGCCGCACTGCTGGCCGAAGAGAAGGAGATTCTGGCCCTGGTGCAGGACGCGGTGAAGGAAGAGAACCAGCGCTGGGAGACCGACCAGATCTCGGTGGACATCAAGCTGATCGGCGATCGTCCGGCCGGGGGCACTGCGGAGGATTCGCCCATGGTGCAGACGGCGCAGCGCTCCATTGCGGCGGTCACCAAAGGCGCCAAGGTCACCCTCAGCGGTGGCAGCACCGATTCCAACACCGCCATGTCGCTGGGTATTCCGGCCATGACCATCAGCGGTGGGGGGGAGGGTGGCAGTGCCCACTCGCTGGCGGAATGGTACAAGCCGGTGGACGCCTATCAAGGCCCGCAGAACGTGCTGCTGACCAGCCTGACCTTGGTCGGCGTCAAGGGCGTCAGCGAGCCGGTGCTGCAGGCCAAGGGCAAGTAGCCCGCAGCCGGCCCTGGCACCGCCTCGCACGGGAGCGGTGCCAGGACCGGCGGCCTCATTCGCTCGCCGGCTTCAGTCGCAGGCAGGCCAGGGAGCTGACCAGGATCGCCAGGCCGGACAGCGGATACAGCAGGGTCGAGGGCACCAGCGGAATGAGCACCCCGGCCAGCAGCGGACCGACGCTGGCGCCCACGTCGCGCCACATGGCGTTGGAGGCCAGCGCCGGCAGCCGGGCCTGACCGGGATGGCGGGTGGCGACCAGGGTCACCACCAGGGGGATCTGCAGGGCGCGCAGGATCAGCACCCCGCCGGCGCCGAGGATCAGCCAGTGAAAGCCGAAGGCGATCAGGAACAGCGCGGTCAGCGTCGAGCAGACCACCAGCATGGGCGCCGCGCCATAGCGATCCGCCGCCCGGCCGCCGAGCGGGCTGAGCAGCATGTCGGACAGATAACGCAGCGCCATCAGCAAGCCAGCGACCAGCACCGCATTGCCGCCCAGTACCGCCTGGGAAAAGGCCGATAGACCAAAGATGAACAGGCCGTCCAGGGTCACCCCTTCGATAAAGGACCAGGTGACGATGCGATCCGGCCAGCGCAGGCGCCGTCCGGGCGCCGGCAATTCGTGCCCGGCGCGGGGCAGCCCCAGGGCCAGCAGCAGGCCGATCAGGCAGAGTCCGCTGCTCAGCAGCAGCACGGCGCGCGGGCCGTATTGCAGGGTCAGCCAGGCGCCCACCGAGAGCGCCAGCATGGGACCGATGGCGATCAGCGACCGGGACGTACCGGTGCGCCGGGCGGCGCCGGCCGGATCGGCGGTGGCCAGTACCTGGGTGGACAGGTTGAAGGTGGCGAAGCTCAGGCCCCAGGCCAGGCGCAGTCCCAGCAGTGCCCAGAAGCCGGAGAGATGGGCGTTGCCCAGGGCGCAGAGGGCGGCCACCGCGGAGGCCACGACAAGACTGCGGCGATCGCCGAAGCGGGCATAGAGCTGCACCACATAGCGGTAGCCGACGATGCGGATCACCCGGTTGGCGGCCAGCAGGATGCCGGCCTCGATCAGGGTGATGCCGAAGACCGGGGCGTACATGGGGAGGACGAGATAGAGCAGCACGTCGCTGGGCAGGCAGCAGGCGAGGACGATGGCCGCGCGCCGGGAGGCCTGGTCGACGGACCGGGAAGAGGTCATGCGCGAAAGATTCCTGTGGAGGAGGTGACGTCCAGCCCGTCGGTCGCCGGCTGGACAGCGGATTGCAGTGACGGCCCGGCCCTACAGGCGCCAGGCAGAGGCCGTGACTGCAACGAGACTGTCATTATCTCTTCTTTTGCAAGAGGTGTCCGCCAGGCGAAACGGCTGAACTAACCGCGGGCGCGCGCAATCCTTTTCAGTGCGTCTTGCGCCGCGCAGTGGCTGCCCGGCCGTGCCATGTCCCGTCATGAAAAGGAGTCGTCAGTGACCGTAGCTGCCCATCATTACCACCCTGTCCGGCCCGGCCCGCTGCACGCGCTGCTGCTGGCCGGCTCCGTCCCGCTGTTCATCGGTGGCCTGCTCAGCGATATCGCCTACTACCAGACGATGCAGATCCAGTGGGCCAACTTCGCCGCCTGGCTGATCGCCGGGGCGCTGTTGCTGTCCGGACTGGCGCTGCTGTTCGCCTTGGGCAATCTGTTCGGCGCGCGCTTCCGCGGCCGCCGGCCGGCGGCCTATTTCCTCCTGCTGCTGCTGGCCTGGGTGCTGGGGCTGGTCAATGCTTTCGAACATGCCAAGGACGCCTGGGCGGTAATGCCCGCCGGGCTGATCCTCTCGGTGATCGTGTCGGTGCTGAGCCTGGTAGCTGCCTGGATCGGTCTCTCCAACCTGCGTTCGGAGGTGGTCCGATGAGCACTCCACGAGTCTTGAGCGTCCTGGGTCTGGCCGTGCTGCTGGCCGCCTGCGGCAACGAAGGCGGTGCCGACACCCAGGCCCGCGGACCCGATCCCAAGCTGCCCGAACCCCAGCGCGGCCTCCTGCCGAGCATGAAGATCGCCGAGCCCGCCCCCTGGGGCGATCGCACCCCTAGCGTGCCCCAGGGCTACACCATCACCGCCATCGCCACCGACCTGCGCATTCCGCGGCAGATGCTGGTGCTGCCCAATGGCGACATCCTGGTGGCCGAAGGCCGTGGCGGCAACGCGCCCAAGCTCAAGCCCAAGGACGTCATCGCCGGCTACATCAAGGCCCAGGGCAACACCCAGGTGAAGGGCGGCAATCGCCTGACCCTGCTGCGCGACGCCGATGGCGACGGCACGTACGAACTCAAGACGGTGTTCGCCGAGAATCTCAACGCGCCCTATGGCCTGGCCTTCGCCAACGGCCGGATCTACGTGGCCAACCAGGATGCCCTGGTCAGCTTTCCCTACCAGGACGGCCAGACCCAGGCCAGCGGCGCGCCGGACAAGCTGGTCGAGCTGCCGGCGGCGATCAACCACCACTGGACCAAGTCCCTGGCCGCCAGCGCCGATGGTCGCTATCTCTATGTGGGCATCGGCTCCAACAGCAACGTCGGCGAGCGCGGCATGGACGTCGAGGTGGATCGCGCGGTGATCTGGCAGATCGATGCCCAGAGCGGTGCGCACAAGAACTATGCCACCGGGGTGCGCAATCCCACCGCCCTGGCCATACAGCCCGACAGCGGCCAGCTCTGGGCGGTGGCCAACGAGCGCGACGAGATCGGCCCGGACCTGGTGCCGGACTACCTGACCTCCATCCGCGAAGGCGGCTTCTATGGCTGGCCCTACAGCTACTGGGGGCAGAACGTCGATACCCGTGCCCAGCCGCAGGATCCGGCCAAGGTGGCCGCCGCCATCAAGCCCGACTACAGCCTGGGCTCTCACGTCGCCGCCCTGGGCGTGACCTTTTCCACCGCGGCGGTGGGCGGGCAATTCACCGATGGCGTCTTCGTCGGCGAGCACGGCAGCTGGAACCGCGACAAGCCGGTGGGCTACCGCGTGGTCTTCGTGCCCTTCCAGCAGGGCCGTCCGGCCGGCGAGCCCATCGACTTCGCTACCGGGTTCTACGGCGACGACGGCAAGACCCGCGGCCGCCCGGTCGGGGTGGCGGTGGATCAGCGCGGTGGCGTCCTCATCGCCGACGACCTGGCCAACACCGTCTGGCGCGTGACGCGTACCCAGTAAGGTGCGAGATGGATCGGCTTGCCGCGCAGTCGGGCGGCAAGCCGATCAATGCATGCGGTGCTGCAGATCGCCGAGCACCACCAGGCTGCCCACCACCATCAGCACCAGGATCAGGCTGGTGAACAAGAGCAGATAGAGGTCGTGGCGGTGCGAGCTGCCCAGGCTGATATGCAGGAAGCAGCGCAGGTGCACCAGGATCTGCAGCAGACCCAGGCCGAAGATGACCCCCAGGGTGGTGCCGCGCGGCCAGCTCGGGAAGAGCACCAGGCCGATGGGGATCAGACTCAGCGTCACCGCCAGCAGCAGGCCGACCACGTAGCTCGTCAGCTCCCGACGGTAGTCATCTCTCTTCATGGCAGCAGCCCCTGCAGGTAGACCACCGAGAGGATGGCTACCCAGACGATATCGAGAAAATGCCAGAACAGGCCCAGCCGCATCAGCCGGGTCTTCACCGGCGTATCCAGGCCGAACACCCTGAGTTGCACCAGCATCACCACCAGCCACAGACAGCCACTGGCGACGTGCACCCCGTGCATGCCCACCAGGGCGAAGAAGGCCGAGAGAAAGGCGCTGCGCTGGGGCAGGGCGCCCTTGTCCGCCATGCCGAGGAACTCGTGCACCTCCAGGCCCAGAAAGACCAGGCCCAGCGCCAGGGTCACCAGCAGCCAGGTCACCAGGGGCCGCAGGCGACCCTCGTGGTACTTCATGGCCAGGGACGCCAGGCCATAGGTGAAGCTGCTGGCCAGCAGCACCAGGGTCTGCAGGGTGACACTGCCGATCTCGAAGACGTCCCGGGCGACCGGGCCCCCGGCGGTGGCGTGCTGTAGCGTCGCGTAGATGGCGAACAGCAGCGCGAACACCAGGGCGTCGCTCATCAGGAAGATCCAGAAGCCGAACAGCGAATACTCGGCCTCGACGTGGGTGGCGTGATCGGTGGCGCCGACATTGAGGCCGGCGTGGTTCATGTCGCGCGGACTCATGGGCCCATCTCCGCCAGGCCACGGTTGCCCGGCCCGGTTTCCTCGTCGCGGTTGACCGCTCGCGTCGCGGCGACGAGATCCAGCCAAGCCTCGTGTTGGCGGCGGATGTCTGCAGCGGAAATCAGCCGCTCGGTATCGCGCTGGAAGCTGCGGGCGATCACCGCGCCCCAGGCCACCCCCAGGCCGAGCACGGCCAGCCAGCCGATGTGCCAGACCAGCCCGAAGGCGCAGGCGAAGCCCGCCGCCCCGACAAGGGCCGGCACCGCGCTGTTTTTCGGCAGGACGATGTCGGCATAGGTGCGCGGCCGGTCGTAGGCCAGGCCGTGCTCCTTGAGCCAGGTGAAGGGATCGCGGTCGTTGATCGGCAGCGGCACGGCGAAGTTGTATTCCGGCGGCGGCGCGGCCACGGCCCATTCCAGGGTGCGGCCATTCCAGGGATCGCCCACCGGCACCCGGGCACTGTCGCGCCGGCGGATGCTCACCACCAGCTGGATCACCAGGCTGGCCAGGGCGGCGAGCAGGATCACCGCACCCAGCTCGGCGACCCACAGCAGCGGGGCGAAATCGGGATTGTGGATCGCCTGGCTGCGCCGCGGCAGGCCGGAGACCCCAAGCACGTACAGCGGCATGAAGGCGAGCAGGAAGCCCAGGCCGAAATTCAGGGCGGCGATGCGGCCCCAACGCTCGTCTAGGCGAAAGCCGAAGGCCTTGGGAAACCAGAAGTGATAGCCGGCCAGCATGCCGAACAGCATCCCGGGGATCAGCATGTTGTGGAAGTGGGCGACCAGGTAGACGGTGTTGTGCATCTGATAGTCCACCGGCGGTGTGGCCAGGGTGATGCCGGTAAGGCCGCCGATGACGAACAGCATGATGAACATCACTGCATAGATCAGCGGCGTGGTCAGGCGGATGCGCCCGCGGAACATGGTCGCCATCCAGTCGTAGATCTTCACCCCGGTGGGAATGCCGATGAGCATGGTGGCGATGCCGAAGGCGGCATTGATCTTCGGACTCTGACCCATGGTGAAGAAGTGGTGCAGCCAGACGGTGAAGGACAGCACCGCGATCACCAGGGTGGCCCAGACCAGGGAGTGATAGCCATAGAGCCGCTTGGTGGAGAAGGTGGCGAAGACCTCGGAGAACACCCCGAAGGCCGGCAGGATCAGGATGTACACCTCCGGATGGCCGAACAGCCAGAAGAGGTTGATGTAGTTCATCAGGTTGCCGCCCTGGGTGTTGGTGAAGAAATGGAAGTCCAGGTAGCGGTCCAGGGCCAGCAGCAGGGTGGCCACGGTCAGCGGCGGCATGGCGAAGATCATCAGGATGCTGGTGCACAGCGCCGTCCAGCTGAACAGCGTCATATGGAACAGGCGCATGCCCGGCGTCCGCTCCTTGTAGAGGGTGACGGCGAAGTTGAGGCCGGTCAGGGTGCTGCCGATGGAGCTGAGGGTCAGCGCCCAGATCCAGTAGTCGGGGCCGACGCCGGGCTGGTATTCGGCGCCGGTATAGGGCGGATAGCCGCTCCAGCCACCGGTCGAGAAGCGACCCAGCACCAGCGAGACCATCACCAGGGCGGCACCGGCCACGGTCAGCCAGAGGCTGATGGCGTTGAGCAGCGGAAAGCGCACGTCGCGGGCACCGATCTGCAGCGGCATGACGAAGTTGATCAGCCCGGTAAGGAAGGGCATGGCCACGAAGAACACCATGATGGTGCCGTGGGTGCTGAACAGCTGGCCGAAGTGCTCCGGTGGCAGATAGCCCGGGGCATCGATGGCCAGGGCCTGCTGGGTGCGCATCATCACGCCTTCCACCACGCCGCGGCTGAACATCACCAGGGCCAGCACCACATACATGATGCCGATGCGCTTGTGGTCCAGGCTGGTGAACCACTCCTGCCAGAGATAGCGCCACTTGCCGAGCCAGGTGATCACCCCGGCGGTGGCCAGGGCGCCAAGGATCACCACGCTGGCGCCGCAGGTGGCGACCAGGCTGTAGAAGGGCAGGGCGTCGTAGCCCAGGCGACCGAACAGCAGGTGCCAGAGGGCCGAGGAATCAGTCATGGGTGGCTCCCTGGAAGGTGGCGCAGGCGGGTACCGGATCCTGGCGATAGCGCGCCAGCACCCAGGCGAAGAGGGCAGGTTGGGTCAGGCGCAACGCGGCGGCTTGCTCCAGGGTGCCGGGGCGGGACAGCACCTGGTAATGGGCGCAATCCAGCGCCTCGCGGGTCTGGCTGACGCCCTGGGTCCAGCTGGCGAAGTCCTGCGCATCCAGCACCCGGATCGGGAAATGCTGATCCTGGAAGCCTTCGCCGCTGTACTGGGCGTTGCGGCCCTCGAACTGGCCGGGCGCGGGAATCTGCAGGTAGCGCTGGGTCTGCATGCCGGCCATGGCGTAGATCTGGCCACCGAGGCGCGGCAACAGCAGGGATTGCATCACCGTATCGCTGGTGAGTCTGAGCTGCACCGGGCGTCCGGCTGGCAGGACCAGTTCATTGACCGTGGCGATGCCCTGTTCGGGATAGAGAAACAGCCACTTCCAGTCCAGGCCGATCACCTGGACCTCCAGCGGCGCCTGGCTGGGCGTCGGCGAGCGATAGGGGTCGAGGCTGTGGGTGCGGGTCCAGACCAGCACCGCCAGGACCGCGACGATCAGCGCCGGCACGCCCCAGGCGAAGACGTCCAGCAGCCAGGAGAATTCCCAGCGTGGCCGGTAGGCGGCGCGCGCGTTGCCGTGGCGATAGCGCCAGACGATCAGCGGGGTGAGCAGGATCACCGGCAGGACCACCACCAGCGCCAGGCCGACGATCCACAGCAGCAGGTCGCGTTCGCCACTGGCGGCGAGACCGGCCGGGGCGAGAAAGCCGTGCTGTAGCGGCGAACACCCAGTGAGCGAAGCGGCCAGCAGCAGGCCGGTCAGGGATCCGACCGCCAGGCGGCGCCTCGAGGTGCTCCCCGGGTAGGGAGAAGAAGGACGCGACTTTCGCGCAAGGGACATGAGCGGACTCGACCGTAACCAGTTGTTGCAGCCAACAGACCGCCCGAGCAGGCGAGCCGTTCACTGCATACTGGCGCTTGGCCGCCCCCCGCTCGGGGCACGACCGCGTGCGAGGTGCGGGCTAGGGCTGTTCGGTCTTCCACTGGCCGAGCAGGATGGCGACGAATTTTTCCGCGGCGGGCGACAGCGAGGCGCCGCGACGCGAGACCAGGCCCAGCGTCCGGGTCACCTCCGGATCGCTGAGGGGCACGCTGACCAGGGTCGGGTGGTCGGCATCCGGCATGGCCAGACTGGGCATGGCCGAGACGCCGAGGCCGGCTTCCACCATGCCGAGGGAGGTGGACAGGTGCTGCACCTCATAGAACCACTTGGGGCGAATGCCGCGGGCGGAGAGGGCATGATCGAGCAGCACCCGGTTGCCGCTCAGGCGCCCCACACCGATCAGCCGGTGCTCGACCAGCTCGGCCCAGCTGATCGACGGGCGCCCGGCCAGTTCGTGGTCGCGCCGGCAGGCCAGCACGAATTGCTCCTGCACCAGGGGCACGAATTCGATGTCCGGGTGCTGACCGCTGAGCATGTTGATGCCGAAGTCGGCTTCGCCGCGCAGCACGGCCTCCAGGCCGTCGTTGGCGCTGAGGTCCAGCAGGCGGATGCGGATCTTGGGGTATTGCTCGTTGTACTGGCGGATCACCGAGGGCAGGAAGTAGAAGGCCGCGGTGGGGATGCAGGCCAGGGTGACCTGGCCGGTCTGGCGCTCGGCCAGTTCGCGGATGCTGAGGATGGAGTCCTCGAAGTCGTCCAGCAGCCGCCGCGCCTTGGGCAGGAAATCGCGCCCGACGCTCGTGAGGCCGACGCGACGAGTGGTGCGTTCGAGCAGGGGCGTGCCCAGGCCGTCTTCCAGCTTCTTGATGCGCCGGCTCAGGGCCGGCTGCGACAGGTGCAAGGCATCGGCGGCCTCGTGGAAGCTGCTCAGTTCGGCGATTTTCACGAAAGATCGAATATCTTGCAGCTCGTAGTCCATGAACGCCCCGTTTCGTAAAGCCGGCTTTATTGATTATCCAAGTGGAATAATAGCGCTGATATTTGCATTGGATAGATTTATATCCGGCTGCCAATCTTGTTCCCAGAACATCAATAACCGCTATTGATCAACAAGAGTCAGCAGTCATGCAACGTATTCCCTGCGTTCTCATGCGAGGTGGCACCTCCAAGGGCCCCTTCTTCCACGCCAGTGACCTGCCCAGCGATCCCGCCGCGCGCGACGAGATGCTGATCGACCTCATGGGTGCCGGCCACGAGCTGGAAATCGACGGCATCGGTGGCGGCAGTCCCCAGACCAGCAAGGTGGCCATCATCAGCCCCTCCAGCCACGCCGATGCCGACGTGGATTACCTCTTCGTCCAGGTGATGGTTGCCGAGCGGCGCGTCGATACCGCACCCAACTGCGGCAACATGCTCTGCGCCGTGGGGCCCTTCGCCGTGGAGCAGGGGCTGGTTGCCGCGAGAGACGGCAAGACCCTGGTGCGTATCCGCAACCTCAACACCAACAGTTTCGTCGATTCCCTGGTGCATACGCCCGGCGGCCTGGTGCGCTATGAAGGCGACACCGCCATCGACGGCGTGCCCGGCACCGCCGCGCCGGTGCAGCTGACCTTTCTCGACGCCGTGGGCAGCAAGACCGGCCAGCTGTTTCCCACCGGCCAGGCCACGGATGTCTTCGACGGCGTGCCGGTGACCTGCATCGACATGGCCATGCCGATGATGATCGTCGAGGCCCGCCACCTGGGCGTGACCGGCAGCGAGCGGCCGGCCGAACTGGACGCCAACGCGGCGCTGCTGGCCCGGCTGGAAGCCCTGCGGCTGCAGGCGGGTCGGGCCATGGGCCTGGGCGATGTCAGCGGCAAGGTGATCCCCAAGCCGGTGCTGATTTCCGCGCCCCAGCAGGGCGGCACCCTGCAGGTGCGCTATTTCATGCCGCACAGCTGCCACCGGGCGCTGGCCATCACCGGCTCCATCGGCCTGGCCACCGCCTGCGTCACCCCGGAGACCGTGGTGATGGCGCTGCTCGGCGAGTCGGCGCGTGACCTGACCCACGTCCGCCTGGAGCATCCCAGCGGCGGGATCGACGTGGTGCTGTCGCGCGGCGGCGCGGACGGCACTACCATCCAGGCCTCGGTCGTCCGGACCGCGCGCCGTCTGTTTTCCGGTCATGTCTATGCGCCTACCGCGCGGAGGCTCGCCGGCTAACGCGACACCCCCAACCACCAGCGCATCCGCACAACTTCAATAAACGGTGATGCCCCATGAAACTTGCCAAATCGCTGTACTTCCAGATCCTCTGCGCCGTGGTCCTCGGGGTGCTGGTCGGTCACTTCTGGGCGCAACAGGCCGTCGCGCTCAAGCCCCTGGGTGACGCCTTCATCAAACTGATCAAGATGATGATCGCCCCGGTGGTGTTCTGCACCATCGTCACCGGCATCGCCGGCATGACCGACAAGAGCACCCTGGGCCGGTTGATGGGCAAGACGCTGCTGCTGTTCCTGGTGCTCACCGTCATCAGCCTGTTCATCGGCCTCGGCGCGGTCTATCTGTTCCAGCCCGGCGTGGGCATGAACATCGATCCCGCGACCCTGAGCACCGCCAGCATCGCCCAGTACACGGCGTCGGCGGCCAAGCTCAGCGTGGTGGACTTCTTCATGCACATCATCCCGGACACCTTCATGGGGGCGTTCAACAAGGGTGAGGTGCTGCCGGTGCTGTTCATCGCCGTGCTCTGCGGCTTCGCCCTGTCCGCCATGGGCGAGCGCGGCCGGCCGGTGCTGGACGTGCTGGAGTCGGCGTCGCAGATGGTCTTCCGCATCTTCGGCTACCTGATGCGCTTCGCCCCGGTGGGTGCCTTCGGCGCCCTGGCCTTTACCGTGGGCCAGTACGGCATCACCTCGCTGGGCTCCCTGGCCAAGCTGATCGCCACCCTCTACATCGCCTGCGCCTTCTTCGTCTTCGTGGTGCTGGGCGCGCTGTGCCGCTCGCGCGGCTTCAGCCTGTGGAAGCTGTTGCGCTACTTCCGCGAGGAATTCCTGGTGGTGCTGGGCACCTCGTCCACCGAGCCGGTGCTGCCGCGCATGCTGCAGAAGCTCGAAGGCCTGGGCTGCAAGAAGGGCGTGGTCGGCCTGGTGCTGCCCACCGGCTACTCCTTCAACCTGGACGGCACCGCCATCTACCTGTCGCTGGCCGCGGTCTTCATCGCCCAGGCCTGCAACATCGACCTCACCGTCGGCCAGACCCTGACCATGCTGGCGATCATGCTGCTGTCCTCCAAGGGCGCGGCAGGGGTGACCGGCAGCGGCTTCGTCGCCCTGGCCTCGACCCTCACCGTGATCCACGACATCCCGCTGGCCGGACTGGCGCTGCTCATCGGCATCGACCGCTTCATGTCCGAGGCCCGCGCCCTCACCAGCCTGGCCAGCAACGCCGTGGCCACCGTGGTGATCGCGCTGGGCGAGGGCGCCTGCGATCGCGACAAGCTGATGCGCGCCCTGGCCAGCGGCAAGGCCGAACCCGTGGCGCTGCCCGAGGCCGCCGAGTGGACGGCACCGGACGTTCGTCCCCACGCCTGATCGTTCCAACCCCGCTACCGCTGCAATCCCACCTCCGCGCCGTCAGCTGGCCGGAGGCGGGGATCGGCTGGCCCGCGGCCGGCCAGACCCACAACAAGAACAAGGGATATGCCTATGCTCGCGCTTCTCGGTCTGATCATGGTGGTGACCTTCACCTACCTGATCATGAGCAAACGTCTGTCGCCCATCGTGGCGCTCACCGTGGTGCCCATCGTCTTCGCCCTCATCGGCGGCTTCGCCCCCACCACCGGCAAGATGATGCTCGACGGCCTGAAGATGGTGGCGCCCTCCGCGGCGCTGCTGCTGTTCGCCATCCTCTTCTTCGGCCTGATGATCGACGCCGGGCTGTTCGATCCGCTGATCCGCAAGATCCTCAAGCGCGTCAACGGCGACCCGGTCAAGATCGCCATCGGCACCGCGCTGCTCTCGCTGCTGGTGGCCCTGGACGGCGACGGCACCACCACCTACATGATCACCTGCGCGGCCATGCTGCCGCTGTACAAGCGCATCGGCATGAATCCCATGGTGCTGGCGACCGTCTCCATGCTCTCCCTGAGCATCATGAGCGGCATGAGTCCCTGGGGCGGCCCGGCCACCCGCGCCATCGCCGCGCTGGGGCTGGACGCCACCGCCTACTTCATTCCCATGCTGCCCACGGTGATCGGCGGAGCGGCCTGGGTGGTCTTCACTGCCTACCTATTGGGTCGCCGCGAGCGCGCGCGCATCGGCAACGTCGCCCTGGAGAGCGGTGGGGCGGCCGGCGGCAAGTGCTACATCGAGGAGATCCTCGGTGATTCGCCGACCAAGCGGCCGCGCCTGGCCTACGTCAACCTGGTGCTGGTGATCGCGGTGATGACCGCCTTGGTCATGGGCGTGATGCACGCCGCCATCCTCTTCATGATCGGCTTCGTGCTGGCGCTGATGATCAACTATCCGCAACTGGAGCTGCAGAAGGAGCGCATCCTGGCCCACTCCGGCAATGCCATGACCGTGGTGCTGCTGGTGTTCGCCGCGGGCATCTTCGCCGGCATCTTTTCCGGCACCAAGATGGTCGACGCCCTGGCCCAGACCCTGGTCGACTGGATTCCGCCGGCCTGGGGCCACTGGTTCCCGCTGGTGGTGGCCATCACCAGCATGCCGCTGACCTTCGTGCTGTCCAACGATGCCTACTACTTCGGCGTGGTGCCCATCCTGGCCAACGCCGCCGCGGCCTACGGCATCGATCCGGTGGAGATCGCCCGCGCCTCGGTGCTGGGCCAGCCGGTGCACCTGATGAGTCCGCTGGTGGCCTCGACGCTGCTGCTGGTGGGCATGGTCGACCGCGACATCGGCGACTTCCAGAAGGCCACCGTCAAATGGGCGGTGCTGACCTCCCTGGTCATCACCGCCATCGCCCTGCTCACCGGCGCCATCTCTTTCTTCGTCTGAAGTCGGTGGAGCAACTGTCTTTATCGCGGCCATGCCGGTACGCCGTAGCGGCCGCTCCTACGGTGGCGTCCGTGCCTGTAGGAGCGGCCCATGGCCGCGATATGCGATCAAGACAGTTGCTCCTACAAAAGCATCATCCGCTGTGGGAGCGGCCTTATTACTGCTGCGCCGGAATGGGCTTGAGACCGCTGTCTTCGATGGCCTTGGCGGCGTCTTTCGAGGCCAGGTACTGCAGCAGGGCGCGCGCGGCATCCGGGTGCGTGCTCTTGCTGACCACGGCGCCGGAGTAGAGGGTCATCTTCTGCGCCTGGTCGGGGATCAGGCCGACGATGTCGATGCCCTGCACCGGCTTCAACTCGCTCAGCTGCTGGAAGCCCAGCTGCGCCTCGCCGCGGGCGACGACTTCGCCCACCGGCTCGGCGGGGATCATGCGCGCCTTGGCCTTGAAGGCATCGCTCAGCTGCATGCGCGGGAAGAGGATGTGGGCCAGGTAGACACCGCTGGCGCTGTCGGAATAGGCCACCGACTGGGCGCTTTCCAGGCTCTGCTTGAAGGCCTCCATGGTGGAGATGTCCGGCTTGGGCGCGCCCTTACGCACCGCCATGGCGATGAAGGACTGCCCCAGGTCGACCCGGCTGTCCTTGAGCGCCTGGCCGTTGGCGACCAGCTTGTCCAGCGCCGAACCCACCATCAGCACCACGTCGGCCGGCTCGTTGCGGGCCAGGCGCTGGGGGATGGCCTGGGGCGTGTCGCCCATGGACGGCGCGGCGGCGATGTCCAGTTTCACGCCAGTGGCCTTTTCATAGGCCGGGGCGACTTCGCGGATGGCGCCCATGATGCCGCCCGAGCTCAGCACCGTGAGGGTGGTGACGGGTTGTGCGGCCAGCAGTGGCGTGGAGGCCAGCAGCAGGGCGCCAAGGGCGAGGGTGGGCAGACGTCGAAACATGGTGAAGACTCCAGGGTGAAAAGACCGACGATAGACCGCGGGCGAGGCGGAAGCGCGTTAGTCCGAATGAAGAAAAATTTAATTTACCGACCTGGTCGTTTTCCCTAGGGTGTCCGGTCCGCCAGACCGGGCGCCAGATCCAGAGGCCATCATGACCCAGGCTTTGGTCATCGAAGACGACGAGGTGACCGCCCACGCCATCGCCAGCGAATTGCGGGCGCAAGACTATCAGGTACGTTGGGAAAGCACCGGCCGCGAGGGCCTGGCCGCGGCCATCGCCGGCGGCCATGACATCATCACCCTCGACCGTATGCTGCCGGATTTCGATGGCCTGACCATCGTCAGCACCCTGCGTGGCCTCGGCATCGCCACCCCGGTGCTGATGCTCAGCGCCCTGTCCGATGTCGACGAGCGCGTGCGCGGCCTGAGATGCGGCGGTGACGACTACCTGACCAAGCCCTTTTCCCTGGTGGAGATGATGGCCCGCCTGGAGGCGCTGCTCAGACGGCCGGGCGCGCAGTCCGCCAGTCACCAGTTGCGGGTCGGCGAGCTGACCCTGGACCTGATCGAGAACACCCTGACCCGGGCCGGCGAGGCCATCGCCCTGCTGCCCACCGAATTCAAGATCCTCACCTACCTGATGCGCAACGCCGGGCAACTGGTGACCCGTACCATGCTCTTCGAGCAGGTCTGGGGCTATCACTTCGATCCGGGCACCAACATCATCGACGTGCACATGGGGCGGCTCAGACGCAAGATCGAGCGGGTCGGGCGGCCGCTGGTGCATACCGTTCGCGGAGCCGGCTATGTCCTCGTCGTCCCGGACTAGGCGCTGGCGCTCGGGCAGCAGCCGCCTGCTGGCGCTCTATGCGCTGCTCTTCGTGGCCTGGGGCGCGGTCTTCACCGGGGTGCTCTACTGGCAGATCTCCGGTTACCTGGGCGCCGTGGCGGAGCGCACCCTGCTGCAGCGGGCGCACTACTACGGCAAGGTGGCCGATGCCGACCTGCTGGGCGAGCTGCAGGCCAGCGAGGTCTATTCCATGCCCGGCATCGACGCCTACGGCCTGTTCGAGGCCGATGGGCGCCTTGTGGCCGGCAACCTGGTCAAGCTCCTGCGCAACCTGCCGGACGACGGTCGGGTGCACTACCTGCAGCGCGGCCTCAGGACCACCGATGCCCTGGACGAGACCCGCAGCAGCCATGCTTTTCTGCAACGCCGCGCCGACGGCCGCATCCTGGTGCTGGCCCGCGACGGCGGCTCCATCTCGGCGGTGGGCGGCATCATCGGCCAGGCGCTGTTCTGGGGCCTGTCGCTGACCCTGATCCCCGGCCTGGTCGGCTGGCACCTGTTGCGGCGACGACCGCTGCGGCGCGTCGAGCGACTGCAACGCAGCCTGGAACGGATCGTCGCCGGTCACCTGGAGGAACGCCTGCCACTGTCGCCGCGCCACGACGAGCTGGACATGCTGGCCGATGCGGTCAATACCACCCTGGCGCAGCTGGAGCGCTCGATGCACGAGGTGAAGGGCGTCTGCGACGGCATCGCCCATGACCTGCGCACCCCGCTGACGCGGCTGCGGGCGCGCCTGCACCAGCTGCAGCAACTGCCGCTGGCCGAACCCCAGGCCGACAGCCTCGGCGAGGCGCTGGCCGAGACCGAGGCCATCATGTCGCGCTTCCAGGGCCTGCTGCGCATCTCCGAGCTGGAGGACACCCGGCGGCGCATGGCCTTCGCGCCCCTGGACCTCGCCGCGCTGCTGCGCCAGGCCCATGACTTCTACGAACCCCTGGCCCAGGAAAAGGCCCAGACCCTGAGCCTGGAGCTGGGCGAGGCGCTGCCGGAGGTGCAGGGCGACGCCGAGTTGCTGTTCGAGGCGCTGGTCAATCTGCTCGACAACGCCCTCAAGTTCGCTCCCGAAGGGGGCAGGGTGCGGCTGGTGGCGCGTGGCGTCGGCCTGGCGGTGCGCATCGAGGTGATCGACGACGGCCCCGGCATTCCCGAGGCCGAGCGCGAGAGCGTGCTGCGCCGGCTCTATCGCGGCGATGCCAGTCGCCAGCAACCGGGCTATGGCCTGGGCCTGTCGCTGGTGGCGGCCATCGTGCGGTTGCATGGCTTCAGCCTGAGCATCGAGGCGGCCGAACCGGTGGGCGCGCGGGTGATCATCACCAGCGCCGGGTGAGGTGCGCCTTCCTAAATTTTTCTTCATTTTGCTTCATTTGAGACCGGGGCAGGGCTCTCCCAGGATGGCGGGCCCCTCCTGCCACACCGGATCTGCCGCTCGTGAAACACCCCTTGCTACTGGGCCTCGCCGCCCTGGGTCTCGCCTGGCTCGGCCAGGTCGAAGCCGCGCCCGCCGCTGCACCCGCCGCTGCGCCCGCCACCACCGTGCTGATTCCTTCGCCGCCCCAGCTCTCGGCCAAGGCCTGGGTGCTGATGGATGCCACCACCGGCCAGGTGATCGCCGAAGAGAATGCCCACGAGCACCTGCCGCCGGCCAGCCTGACCAAGCTGATGACCGTCTATGTGGCGACCCGCGACATCCAGGCCGGCCAGCTCAAGGCCGACGACCCGGTCACCGTCAGCGAGCACGCCTGGCGCACCGAAGGCTCGCGGATGTTTCTCGATCCGCGCAGCCAGGTGTCGGTGCACGATCTCCTGCAGGGCATCGTCATCGACTCGGGTAACGACGCCAGCGTGGCCCTGGCCGAGCACATCGCCGGCAGCAACGAGAGCTTCGCCAGCCTGATGAACGCCACCGCGCAGCGCCTGGCCCTGCACGACAGTCACTTCATGAATCCCACCGGGCTGCCCGACCCCGAGCACTTTTCCTCGCCCTACGACATGGCGCTGCTGGCCCGCGCCATCATCCAGGACGAGTCGGCCTACTTTGAGCTCTATGCCAGGAAGTACTTCACCTGGAACGGCATCCGCCAACCCAATCGCAACCTGCTGCTGTGGCGCGACCACACCGTGGACGGCCTCAAGACCGGGCATACCGAGGCGGCTGGCTACTGCATGGTCACCTCGGCGCTGCGCGACGGACGCCGACTGATCACCGCGGTGTTCGGCTCGAACTCGATCAACAACCGCGCGGCGGACACCCAAAAGCTGCTGACCTATGGCTATCGCTTCTTCGACAACCTGAGCCTCGACAAGGCCGGCGTCGCCCTGGGCACCCCGGCGATCTGGGAGGGCGAGCAGGCGACCCTGCCGGTGGGCGTGACCGAGGACGTGGTGCTGACCCGTCCCAAGGGCCAGCAACCACCCGAGCGCCGCCTGGTGCTGAACGAGCCGCTGGTGGCGCCCATCGCCCAGGGCGCGGTGGTCGGCCGCCTGGAGCTGGTGGAGGGCGACCGCGTCCTGCAGACCCGCCCGCTGGTGGCCCTGGAGGCGGCGGCGCAGGGCGGTTGGTGGTCGCGCTGGCCGGAGCACCTCTATCGGCTGGTGCTGCACTGGTTCGGCCGGGTCTGACCCGCGCGGGCGGCCTCAGGTCGCCTGCTGCAGGTGCTCGCGCAGAAAGGCATTCATCCTTTCCAGGGTCCAGCGCACGCCTGGCAGCACCCCGAGCATCTCGATGAAGCCATGGATCATGCCCGGCAACTCGTGGTACTCCACGGCGTTGCCGGCGCCGATCAGCGCCTGGGCGTAGAGGCGGGCATCGTCGCGCAGGGCGTCGCATTCGGCGCCGAAGATCAGCGCCGGCGGCAGGTCGGCGTGGGAGGGGGCATAGAGCGGCGAGACGCGCGGGTCGCGGGTGTCCACGTCCTGGAGATACATCCCCGAGAAGTAATCCATCATCGGCCGGGTCAGCGGCGGGACCTGGGCGTTCTCGATGCGCGAGGGGTGATTCCAGGCCTCGGGCGTGTTGTCGACGCCGGGGTAGATCAGCACCTGGGCCTTGAGCCTGAGCGGTCCTTCGCGCAGGTGCAGCGCGGCCATGGCCGCCAGGCCGCCGCCGGCGCTGTCGCCGGCCACGGCGACGCGGTCGAGATCGAGATTCAAGGCGCTGCCGGCCTGGGCCAGCCAGTGCAGGGCGGCCAGCACATCGTCGGGGCTCGCCGGTGCCGGATGCTCGGGGGCGAGGGCATAGTGCACCGCCAGCACCGCGAAGCCGGTGCCCAGGGCAATCTGGCGGCAGAGCGAATCATGGCTGTCCAGGTCGCCGATCACCCAGCCACCGCCGTGCAGATAGACCACCAGCGGGCGCGGTCGATCGTCTTCCGCATAGGGGCGGTAGAGGCGCAGCGGGATGGGACCGAGCGGACCGGGAGCGCTGAGTTCGTCCACCCGCGTCACCGGCGCCGGCGGCAGGCCAAGGGCGCGATTCAGCTGCACATAGGCGGCGCGCGCCTGCGCCGGGGTGAGGCTGTCCAGCGGCGGCTGCGGGTGGGCGGCCAGCTGTGCCAGCAGGCCGCCCACCTCGGGAGTGAGGCGCGCGAAGACGTCGGGCATGGGGCTTCTCCTGTGGTCCCGGGCGCCAGGATGGACGCCGGGTCGCCGCCAGCCTCGCCGCAGGCTTGGGGCGGGTCTATCGATCAGATGAACGATGGCGGCGGCTGTTGGACCTCGGCTAGCCCGCGGCCGTTGCGCGGTCGCGCCCGTGGCTGAGGGCGGCCTATCCTGCATCTGAACGATAGGCGCGCCGCCGCGGTACGGTAGACTCGGACCCAAGCCAGGCCCCGTCAGGGGGCCGGCATCCTACCCAGACAATCAAAACAATGGGGGTAGCATGGATCAGTCAGCCGTCGTTTCCTGCAGTGTGCCCAGCGACGTGGTCGCCCGCTTCAGCCAGGTCGTCCTGGCGCTGCAAGCCCGCCTGCGGGGCGGGGCCATCACCGAATTCCATGCCCAGGCCCTGGCGCAGCTGCAGCGCCTGGTCGCCTTCGACAAGGCCTGGTGGGGCAACTCCGCCTGGCGCGACGGCGTCCCCGTGGCGCACAGCACCTTTCTGCTGGGGCTGCCCGGCAGCTATACCCGCGAATGGGATGCCCTCAAGGCCGACGACCGCACCCTCGGCGACCTGCACCTGGTGCAGGGGCGTTGCCAGGTGTTCGACTGCCGCGACCTGACGGCTTCGCCGAGCCTGGCCGCCCTGGGGCAGCGGTATGGCCTGGCCCACGGCCTGCGCATCGTGCTCACCGACGACCAGACCCGCCTGGGCGTGCACCTCACGCTGTTCCGCGAAGATCCCGCCACCCCCTTCACCGCCCTGGAATGCCAGCTGGTGGAATGGCTGATGCCGCACCTGCTGCATGCCGAGCGCGAGAGTTGCCTGCGCACCCTGGCGACCCTGAGAGACAGCCAGGGCAGCTTCGACGAACTGGCCCTGGCGGTGTGCGATCGCTATGGCGTGCTGCTGTCCATGGAGCCCGGCTTCGCCGCCCTGCTGGCGGGGGAGTGGGAGGGCTGGCAGGGCAATCGCCTGCCGCCCGCCTGCGATCCCCAGGGCACCTACCAGGGCCGTACCCTGCAGCTCGAGGCCCAGCCGCTGGGCGATCTGCTGCTGCTCAAGGCGCGCCGGCGCAGTTCGGCGGAACGCCTCAGTGCCCGCGAGCTGGAAGTGGCCCAGTGCTTCGCCCTCGGCCAGACCTACAAGGAAGTCGCCCGCAACCTGGGCATGGCGCCGGCCACGGTCCGCCATCACCTGAGGCGCATCTACGAGAAGCTCGGCGTCAACCGCAAGGCGCAGATCGCGCAACAGGTCGCCGCCGCGCCGGACTGATCTCCCCCTGATCCCTATGCCAAGACCGGGCGCCTCGCGTGCCCGGTGAGGCCTCGCTCGCCCGCTCGAAAGCCCTGAGGAATCCCGCCATGCCGTCTCTGCCCGGAATGCTGACCCGCGCCGCCGTCCTGTCACTCGCGGCGCTGGCCGCCACCACCCACGCCACCGAGAAGGGCATGCCGACCACCGCCGCCGGGGTGCAGGACTTCGGCGCCGGCTTCATGCCGCCGTCGACGCCCGTCGGTACGATCGGCATGCGCTTCAGCGACTACCAGGCGCGGGTGATCAAGGACAGCCATGGCCGGGACGATGGCAACGATTTCAACATCAACGTCCTGGCCATCGGCCTGGCCTATCTGCGCATGACCGATCAGCAGCTGTTCGGGGCGCGCTACGGCTTCGGCGCGGTCTCGGTGTTCTTTCGCATGGATGCGGACCTCGGTATCAACGCCGGCGGGCAGCGGGTGTTCAGCGACAGCGCCGAGCTGTTCCGCCCGGCCGACCTGCAGCTGATTCCGCTGATCCTCGCCTGGGAGCCGGCGCCCGGCGTCGGCATCAACACCCAGCTGTCGATCCAGGCGCCCACCGGTGACTACGACAAGAATCGCCTGGTCAGTCCCGGGACCAACCACTGGACGGTCTCGCCGATCTTCAACGCCAGCTACATCAGCCCCAGCGGACTGGAGCTGTCGTCCAGCTTCCAGGTCGACATCAATGCGCGCAACTCGGCCACCGACTACCGCAGCGGGGTGGAGTATCGCCACGAATTCGCCGTGGGCCAGCACGTCGGTCCCTGGACGGCGGGGCTGGGCGGCTACTATTACCGCCAGCTCAGCGACGACGACGCCCCCGGCCTGACCCATGGCAACCGCGCCCGCACCCTGGCGCTGGGGCCGGCGCTCAGCTACTTCGACCCCGCCTCTGGGCTGCCGGCCATCTGGCTGCACGCCTACAAGGAATTCGAGACGCGCAACCGGGCGGAAGGCTATACGGTGGCGCTGAAGATCGGCGCCAGCTTCTAGCAAGGTGGACTAGCCGCCCATCATCTCGCGCACCCGCGCCGCCAGGGTGTCCACGGCGAAGGGCTTGGTCAGGATCTCCATGCCGGGGTCCAGGTGGCCGTTGCCGATGGCGGCGTTCTCGGCATAGCCGGTGATGAACAGGGTCTTGAGCCCCGGGCGTGACTGGCGTCCCGCATCGGCCATCTGCCGGCCGTTCATGCCACCGGGCAGACCGACGTCGGTGATCAGCAGATCCAGGTGCACATCGGACTGCAGGATCTTCAGGCCGGTGAGGCTGTCGGCGGCTTCGATCACCGCGTAGCCGAGGTCTTCGAGGATATCCACCACCAGCATCCGCACCGTTGGCTCGTCGTCGACGATGAGCACCGTCTCGCCCTGGGCGCTGCCGGCCATGTCCAGGCGCGTGGCCAGGTCTTCGTCGGCCGGCGCCTCGCCCAGGTAACGCGGCAGATAGATGCACAGGGTGGTGCCCTGGCCGACTTCGGAGTAGAGCCGCACCTGGCCGCCCGACTGGCGCGCGAAGCCATAGATCATCGACAGGCCCAGACCGGTGCCCTGGCCGATGGGCTTGGTGGTGAAGAAGGGCTCGAACACCCGGGCCGCCACCTCGGGCGGGATGCCGACCCCGGTATCGGTCACGCACAGCGACAGGTACTGGCCTTCCGGCAGATCCTGGGCGCGGGCGGTCTCGCGATCCATCCAGCGATTGGCGGTCTCGATGGTGATGCGGCCGCCGTCGGGCATGGCGTCGCGGGCATTGATGCACAGGTTGAGCAGGGAGTTTTCCAGCTGGCTGGGATCCACCAGGGCGGGCCAGAGGCCGGCGGCACCGACCGTCTCGACCTGGATGCTCGGACCCACGGTGCGCTGGATGAGGTCGGTGAGGCCATCGATCAGCTGGTTGACGTCCACCGGTCGTGGCGCCAGGGTCTGACGCCGGGAAAAGGCCAGCAGCCGGTGGGTGAGGGCGGCGGCGCGCTTGGCCGCGCCCTGGGCGGCCACCAGGTAGCGATCGAGTTCGCGCAGCCGACCCTGGGCGATGCGCGTCTCCATCAGTTCCAGCGCGCCGGAGATACCGGCCAGCAGGTTGTTGAAGTCGTGGGCGAGGCCGCCGGTGAGCTGGCCGACGGCTTCCATCTTCTGCGCCTGGCGCAGCTTTTCCTCGGCCTGCATCAACTTGGCCGAGCGTTCGGCCACGCGCACCTCCAGGGTGTCGTTGAGGGTGCGCAGGGCGGCCAGGGCCTTGTCGCGCTCGGCCTCGATGGCGCGCCGCTCCTCGACGTCGATGAGCACGCCGGGAAAGCGCAGCGGCGTCCCGTCGGCGGCATGGTCGACCCGGCCGTTGGCCTCGATCCAGTAGTAGTGGCCGTCGGCGCGGCGCACCCGGTACTGATGGGCGAAGGATCCGGCCTGGGCGATCACCACCTCGATGGCCCGGGCGAGGCCCTCCTTGTCATCGGGATGGACGTTGGTGACCACCTGCGCCAGGCTCAGGCCCTCGCGGCCCAGCTGCGGATCGAGGCCGAAGACCGTGGCGAAGGCCTCGTCCACGGTGAATCTGTCGGTCGGCAGGTCCCAGTGCCAGGTGCCGATGATGGCCCCCGCGGAAAGCGCCAGCTGCACCCGCTCGATGTTCTCCCGGGCCAGGGCCTCGCTGACGCGCAGCCGTTCCTCGGCGTTGCGCCGCTCGGTCACGTCGCTGAAGAGGATGGCGATCTGGCGCTCGTCCGGGTCGCCGACCCGCACGGCGCGCACGTCGAACCAGCGTTCGAAGGTGTTGGCGTAGTTCTCGAAGGTGGCCGGTTCGCCGGTCTTGGCCACATGGCCATAGGTGTCGAACCAGAACTGCTCCAGGTTGGGGGCGAACTCGGTCACCCACTTGCCGCGCAGATTGACCCCGGCCTGGCGTTCGAAGGCCGGATTGGCCTCCAGGAAGCGGTAGTCGATGGGCTTGTCGTCGGCATCGAACTTGACCTGGACGATGGCGAAGGCCGAGCCGATGGTCTCGATGATGGCGCGAAAGCGCTCTTCGCTCTTGCGCAGGGCGGTTTCCGCCGTCTGCAGCTGACTCATGTCCAGCATGGCGCCGATCATCCGCGTGGGGCGGCCGTAGACATCACGGATCACCCGGCCGCGGTCGAACACCAGCGCATAGGAGCCGTCCGCACGCAGAAAGCGGTATTCGTCGGTCCAGACCAGGCCGTCGCCATCGATCACCCCATGGATGGAGGCGTCGATCCGCGTGCGGTCGTCCGGATGGATCTGGGCGAGCCACCAACTGCCGGTAGAGTCCACCGCTTCCGGGGCGTGGCCATAGGCCGTGGTCAGGGCTTCGTTCCAGCGCACCTGGCCGGTGCTGAAGTCCCAGTCCCAGATGGCGTCGTTGGTGGCTTCGGCCACCAACCGGTAGCGTTCCTGGGTTTCCTTGAGCGCCAGGCCCGCCAGGTGTTCGACGGTACGATCGCGCAGGATCTTGACGAACCCCAGGGGCTCGCCGTCGTCGTCGGTCAGGGCCATCATCTCGCCCGAGGCCCAGAAGCGCTGGCCGTCCTTGCGCAGGTGCCAGCGCTCATCCATGGCGCTGCCATCCCGCAACGCCTTGGCCATCTCGTACGCGGCACGACGGTTGGCCCGGTCTTCAGGGGTGAAGAAGCGCGAGGCATCCTGGCCGATCATCTCCTGGGCGGTCCAGCCCATGACCTGCTCGGCGCCCGGATTCCAGTCCGTGATGAGCCCCTCGCGGTCGCAGACCACGATGGCGAACTGGGTGGTGCTTTCCAGCACGGCGCGGCTGCGTGCCTTGCTGGGGCGGCGGGGGGCGTCTTTGTCCGGCAGGGCCTCCTGCAAGGCGGCGCGCAGGCGCAGCACCTCGGCTTCGAGTTCGGCGCGCGTCAGCGTGGCCAGGGGTCCCTCACTCATCTTGCTGGGCATCCTCGGGGGAAGGGATCTTCAGGGTCGTTCGACCGCAAAAAGTCGGAGAGTGTGGCAAGGGCCCGCGAGGGCGAAAAGGCCCTGCCGCTGATCGGCAAACCCGGCGGATCGGTGGCTTGCCGGTGGCCGGGCAAAACCGCTGCATGCCAGCGAAACGGTGCGCTCGCGCGGGCTCCCGGGCTAGACGAGGGCAAGCGCAGCGGCGGCTGGCCGGCAGCCGGGGCCCAGGATCGCGCTGTGCCCGCGCGCCTGACCGTCCGGCCCGGGGGACGAACGGTCAGGGGCTGGAACCCGGTCGGCGCGCGGGCTCTCTACGGTTGCACGCGACGGGTCCGGCAAGGGCCCGCGTCCGTCTCTTCGACCGCTCCAGGAGCACCACGCCATGGCCACGGAATCTTCCCCCGCAACCACCACGCTCAAACGCGCCATCACCCTGCCCATGCTGCTGTTCTTCATTCTCGGCGACGTGCTGGGCGCGGGTGTCTATGCCCTGGCGGGGACGATCGCCGGGCGGGTCGGCGGTGCCATCTGGGCGCCGCTGCTGATCGCCTTGCTGTTCGCCCTGCTGACCGCCGCCTCCTATGCGGAGCTGGTCACCAAGTACCCGAGGGCGGGCGGCGCGGCGGTCTTTGCCGAACGCGCCTTCGGCCGGCCCTGGCTGTCCTTTCTGGTGGGTTTCTCGATGCTGGCCGCTGGCGTCACCAGTGCCGCGGGGCTGGCGGTGGCCTTTGCCGGTGGCTATCTGCAGGCGCTGGTGCCCTGGCCGGCCGGCTGGGTCTGCCCGGCCTTCCTGGTGCTCATCGGCCTGCTCAATGCCCGCGGCATCAAGGAATCGCTGTCGGTCAACCTGGTGATGACCCTGGTCGAGTTGTCGGGCCTGGTGATCGTCATCGTGGCGGCGGCCTGGTTCGTCGCCCAGGGGCAGGGTGAGCCCGCGCGGCTGCTGGAGGTGGATGCGCCCTCGGCCACGGTGGCCATTCTCAGCGCCTCGCTGCTGGCCTTCTATTCCTTCGTTGGCTTCGAGACCTCGGCCAACCTGGCCGAGGAGGTGCGCGATGTCAGCCGCGTCTATCCGCGGGCGCTGTTTGGCGCCCTGGTCATCGCCGGCATCGTCTACATGCTGGTGGGGGCGGGCGCCGCGCTGGTGCTGCCGGTGGCGCAGCTCAAGGCCTCGGGCGCGCCGCTGATGGACGTCCTCGGCGCCTCGGGGCTGGGCGTGCCGACCCGGCTATTTGCCGTCATCGCCCTGATCGCGGTAGCCAATGGCGCGCTGCTGACCATGATCATGGCCAGCCGCCTGGCCTACGGCATGGCCCGCCAGGGGCTGTTGCCGGCGGTGCTCGGTCGGGTGCTGCCGCGGCGACAGACCCCGGGGGTCGCCATCCTCGCCACCACCGCGGTGGCCATCGCCCTGACCTATACCAGCACCCTGGATGTGCTGGCCGAGACCGTGGTGCTCTTGCTCCTGGTGGTCTTCATCAGCACCAACCTGGCGGTGCTGGTGCTCAAGCGCGACCGGGTCGAACACGCGCATTTCCGCGTCCACTGGCTCTTTCCGGTGCTGGCCCTGGCCTCCTGTGCGCTGCTCCTGGCCCAGCAGGGCGCGGCGACCTGGTGGCGCGCCGCGCTGATGCTGCTGGTCGGCGCCGCGCTCTATGGGCTGACGCGGCTGGCCGGCGCGCGCCGGGTCACCGCCTAGCCGCCCACCAGCGCATAGAGGGTCTGCATGTCGGCCGGCTTGGTCAGGTGATGATCGAAGCCCGCCGCCAAGGCCTCGGCCTTGTCCTGGGCCTGACCCCAGCCGGTCATGGCGATCAGCTTGACGGCCTGCCCGGCCGGGATCTCGCGGATCGCCCGGGCCAGTTGGTGACCGGTCAGCCCCGGCATGCCGATGTCGGAGATGACGATGTCGGGGCCATAGCTCTGGAACAGCGTGAGCGCCGCCTGGCCGTCGTAGACGACCCGTACCTCGTGGCCATCCAGCTCCAGCAATTCGGCGATGGTGTCGGCGATGTCGGGGTTGTCGTCCGCCACCAGGATCCGCCGGGTGGCCAGCAGCGTTGGCTCCGCTGCGACGGGCTCGGCAATTGCCGCCGGAGGCGCCACGGTCAGCGGCAGGCTCACGGTGAAGCGGCTGCCCTGACCCAGGCCGGCGCTGGTCGCGGTGATGTCGCCACCCTGCAGCCGCGCCAGTTCGCGGGACAGCGCCAGGCCGATACCCAGGCCCGGCGAGCGTTCCGCCAGGCGCGGATCGATCTGGCCGAACATCTGGAAGAGATCGGTCAGGCGTTCGGGCGCGATGCCGATGCCGTTGTCGGCGATCTCCACCCGTACCTCGTCGTCGCCCGCCTGCACGGCGAGGGTGATGCGCCCACCCGCCGGTGTGTAGCGGGCGGCGTTGCCCAGCAGGTTGATGAAGATCTGCTCCAGGCGCAGCGTATCGGCGTACAGCCAGAGCGGCGCCTCGGGCAGTTGCAGCATGAAGCTCTGACCCTTGTCCTGCATCGGCGCCTGGGCTGCGTCGGCCGCCGCCTGGAGCACCGTCTGCAGGGTAACGAAGGCGTTGTGCAGGGTGATGCGCCCAAAGGTGATGCGTGAGATGTCCAGCAGGTCATTGAGCAGGGCGCCCATGCGTTCCACCTGCCGCTCGATGGTCTGGCAACTGCGCTGTTGCTGTTCGAGCGAGGCCTGGGGCGCGGCGATCAGCGCCGCCGCATGGCGGATGGGCGCCAGGGGATTGCGCAGCTCATGGGCCAGCACGGCGAGGAATTCATCCTTTTGCCGATCATTGTCGCGCAGCTGCTGTTCCTGGCGCTTGCGCTCTGTGATGTCGAGAAACCAGACCGCCACGTTGCCGTCGAAGGGCGTGGCGCTGATCTGCAGCCAGCGGCTGGTGCCACTGGCATCGGCGCCCTGTAGTTCGACGGACCAGGCCGCCTCGTCGGCCTGGTGCTCACCACAGGCCTGCAGGATGCGCGGACCGGCCCAGGGCAGGCTGGGATGCGCGGCGCTGCCGTCGTGGCCCAGGGTGGCGGCGCCGATGGGGTTGAGATAGTCCCAGACGAAGCCGCCTTCGGCAGCGGGCACGGCGATGCCAAAGGACACCTGCGAGCTCTCCAGCGCCACTCGCAGACGGCGTTGCGAGTGCAGCGCGGCCTCCTGAATGCGGGCGCGATCGATCACCAGCGCCGCCTTGGAGGCGCACAGATCGGCCAGGCGCTGCTGGCGCGGCGTGGGTTCCCCGGCCTCCGGCAGGTGCACGGTGAGCGCGCCGAGGGTGCCGTGCAGGGTACTGCGCAAGGGCACGGCATGCAGGGCGGCAAAGCCCAGGCGGCGGCCAAGCGTGGCCAGGGCGGCGAACTCAGGCGCGGTCGCTAGCTCCGGTATCACCACGCGGGTACCGCTGCGCAGGGCGGCGGCACAGGCGCTGTCTGCGGGCTGCAGGGCGGCCAACTGGTCCTGCTCCTCGGCCGCGAAGCCCGGCGCGAAATACAGCTGCGGCGGCTTGCCGTCTTCCAGCAGCGAGACGCAGCCCAGGGACGTCTGATGAAAGTGGCAGAGGACCTCGAGGATCTCCTGCAACTGTTGCGACAGCGAGGGCAATTGCAGCAGGCGATGATTGAGCCGTTGCAGGACCTCCAGATCGGCGACCTGCAGCTGCAACTGTTCCTGACTCCGCTGCAGGCCCCGCAGGTAGTCGTCCCGCTCCTCTTCCAGCAGCCGGCGGGCGTCGGCTGCGGCCAGCAGGGCTTCGCCGACCTGGCGGATCTCCAGGACGTCACTGTCCGGCAGCACGGGTGGCTGGCGCTGGCCCAGCGCCTGGGCGGCGGCCTGCAGCGCCTGTACCGGCTGGCTGATGCGCCGCGACAGCAGCAGGGCCATCGCCCAGGCGAAAGCCACCGACAGCACCAGGCCACCGCCATAGAGGGCGAAGGAACGATTGGCGGCCGCGGTCACCTCTTCGGTGGGGATGGCGGTGGTCACGGTCCAGCCGGAATCGGGCAGGCGCACGAAGGCGGTATAGACCTGGCGGCCTTCGCGGGTACGGGCGGTGCCGACGCCTTCCTCACCCGGTTGCGTCAGGATCGCCGCCAGGCCTGGCAGGGCGGGCTCGCCCAGGCTTTCCTCATGCAGACTGGTACGGGCAATGCGCAGGCCATGGCGATCGAATACCGAGCCCACCCAGTCCTTGGGCAGGGCGCGGGCCAGACGCGCCGCGCGGATGCTTTCCGGTGTCATCACCGCGGTCAACACGAAGCTCAGCTGACCCTCACGCAACACCGGGACCCTAATCGGAAAGGCGAGCAGGCCGGAGGGGCCACGGCCCAGTTGCCCAACCACTGGCCGGCGCTGGGCGATCACCTCGGCGAAGCTGTCCGGCTCGGCGACAGGCCCCCCCGGCGCCCGTTTGAAGCTCGATATCCGTTTGATGACCTGCCCATCCGGTGTGGCGAGCAGCACCGAGCGCCATCCCGGCGCCAGCGGCAGGACCCGCTCGACCAGGGTGGCGAAGCCCTCCAGGTCGCCCGCCGCCAGCAGGGGCGACTCGGCCAGGGCCTGGAGGATGGTCACCGAACGGCGCAGTTCGCTCTCGATGGTGGTGGCGGCCTGGCGGCTGGATTCCAGCGCCCGCTGTTCAGCTTCATGCTGCTGGTGATGGACGAGCAGCCATAGCCCCAGCCCGGCAATCAGCGCCAGGGGCACGATCCCGGCGAAGGCGATGGCCAGCAGGCGGTTGCGCAGCGGGACCAGGTGCGCAGGGCGGGACTTGATAGGCGACATGGGCATTTCGATGGTGGAGAAGGCTCATTCTAGCCTGAGTTAGAGTGGTCCTTTGCCAGGCTTGAGCTCCCGTCGTCGGGCCGGTGTATATCGCTGCAGGCCGCGCCAGCTCTAGCCTGCAGCTTATCGAGGGGGTGCCGCTGATCGGCGATGGGTGGCTATTCAGTCAAGGGACGGTGACGCCGAACAGAAGGAGGTGAATCTGCCCTGTCTGCCCGGAGTCATTCCATGCGTACCCTGAGATTGTCGGCCCGTTCGGCCGTGTGTTTTGCCGCCGTCACCCTGTTGCTGCTGGTCCTGGCGGTCACCTCGGCCGTCGGCCTGAATTCGCTCTATAAAGCGGAGCAGGACGTCGAGACCAATTGGATGGCCAGCATCGCCCAGACCGCCAAGATGGATACCCTGGTGCTCCGTCTGCGCCTGGAGACCTTGCGCATGGTTGCCTCGGAGGACGACCAGATGAAGCAGACCGCCGCGGCGACCATCGCCCAGACGCGCGGCCAGCTGCAGAAGGAGGTGGCGGCCTATCAGGCCCTGGTCGCTTCGCCTGAGGAGCAGCGGTTGGCCGATGCCGTGTCCGCCGGCGTCAAGGCCTACGACGCCCGGCTCGACGAGATCGTTGCCATCGCCCGGACGCGTCCGGCCAGCGAAGGGACCGCCTACGTCAACGCCAACATCCGTCCGCTGACCAACGACCTGCAGGAGAAGATCGTCGCCCTGGGTGACTTCAACCAACGCGGCGCCAAGCAGGCGGGCGAGCTGGCCAACCAGACCTATAGCCGTAACCTCTGGCTGCTCGGGGTCATCTCCGCCGTGGCCGTGGTCCTCACCGTGGTGCTGGCCGTGCTCTATACCCGCAGCATCCTGCAGCCGCTGCGCCAGGTGCTGGCCATCAACAAGCGCATTGCCGAAGGCGATCTGCGGGTGTCGGTTGTGGCAGAGGGTCGCGACGAGATGGCCGACCTGATGCGGGCCACGGTGCAGATGCAGCAGACCCTGCGCGACACCGTCAGCCACATCGGCGAAGCCTCGACCCAGCTGGCGTCCGCCGCCGAAGAGATGAATGCCGTGACCGAAGAAGCCAGCCGTGGCCTGCAACGCCAGAACGGCGAGGTGGAACAGGCTGCCGCGGCGGTCAACGAGATGACCGCCGCCGTGGAGGAGGTGGCGCGTAACGCCGCCTCGGCCTCGACCTCGGCGCAGCAATCCGAGCGCTCCACCGGCCTGGGCGCGGCCCGCGTCACCGAGACCGTCAATGCCATCAACTCCCTGACCAGCACCGTGTCCCACACCAGCGAGCAGATCGTCGCTCTGGCCGGACAGGCGCAAGGCATCGCCACCGTGGTCGATGTCATCCGTGGCATCGCCGAGCAGACCAACCTGCTGGCGCTGAACGCCGCCATCGAAGCCGCCCGGGCCGGTGAACAGGGTCGCGGCTTCGCCGTGGTCGCCGACGAGGTGCGCGCCCTGGCCCACCGAACCCAGGAATCCACCCGCGAGATCGAGCAGATGATCGGCGGCATCCAGAGCGGTTCGGAAGGCGCCGTGCAGGCCATGCAACGCAGCCGCGACGAGGCCACCGCCACCCTGAAGATCGCCCACGAAGCCGGTGCCGCCCTGGAGGAGATCGCCCGCTCCATCACCGAGATCAACGAGCGCAATTTCCTCATCGCCACGGCTTCGGAAGAGCAGGCCCAGGTCGCCCGATCGGTGGACCAGAATCTGGTCAGCATCCGCGATCTGTCGATCCAGACCTCGGCCGGTGCCCACCAGACCGCCGCGGCCGCCCATGAGGTCTCGCGCCTGGCGGTGGACATGAATCGCCTGGTCGGTCGCTTCTCGGTCTGATCCAGCTGAACGCCTGGAAAGGCCCTGCCGAGAGCCCCTCGGCAGGGCCTTTGCGTTGCCAGCCTACCGGCAGGCAGGCATGGCAGGACCAGCGGCCGGGAACCGGTCAGGGGTGCCAGGGGGTCTGCAGCGAAAGATCCCAGGAGAAACGGCCATGTACCTCATCCAGTTGCTGCTACCCCTGAACGACAACGACGGCCAGCGCCTGCCCGGGGCGCTGTTCCAGGAGGTCCGTGAGGAACTGGTGGCGCGCTTCGGCGGGCTGACCGCCTTCAGCCGGGCGCCGGTGGAGGGCCTGTGCCAGGACGAGGCGGAGCGCGTCGAGGACGACGAGCTGCTGGTCTACGAGGTCATGACCGAAGCCCTGGACAGGGCCTGGTGGGCGGACTATCGGCGCCGGCTGGAAACGGCCTTTCGCCAGCGCGAGATCCTGATCCGCGCTCAGCCGACCGAACGCCTCTAGGCCTCGGCCAGCACCACCCGCGCCCGGCCGGCGCGCTTGGCCTGGTACAGGGCGCCGTCGGCGCGGCGGATCAGTTCATGGACATTGAGGCTGCCATCGGTGCAATGGGCGATGCCGATGGAGGAGGTGGTCTGGAGGCTGATGCCCTGCAGCTGCCAGGGTCGCTGCAGGGCACTGCACAGGCGCTCGGCCAGGGCCAGGGCCGCATCGGCGGAGGTCTCGCGCAGGAAGACGATGAATTCATCGCCGCCGATCCGGCCGAGCAGATCCCCGGCCCGCAGGCAGGCGCTGACCCGGGCGACGAAGGCCACCAGCAGCAGATCGCCGAATTCGTGGCCGAATTCGTCATTGATGGCCTTGAAGCGGTCGAGGTCCAGATAGAACAGGGCGCAGGGCAGGTGGCCAGCAGCGCCAGCCCGGTAATGGGCGATCTGGTCGAGGATGCTGCGGCGGTTGGCGATGCCGGTCAGGGCGTCCAGGTAGGCCAGTGACCGGAAGCGCCTTTCGCTTTCCTGCAAGGCGGTCTCGGCCAGTTTGCGTTCGGTGACGTTGCGACTGACGATGGTCAGCAGCCGCCGTCCACCCTGGGCATCGAAGTGCGGGGTCTTGACCACTTCCCAGGTGTTGATGCGGCCGTCCGGGCCCAGGAAGGACTTTTCGATCTGGGTGGGCGCGCCGTTCTGCCAGGCCTGCTCGTCGGTGTCGATGTTGTAGCGGAAGGCCTCGGCATGGGTCGGAAACAGCTCGATCAACTCGACATCGGTGATGCCCACATAGTCGAAGCCGACCATGGCATAGGCTTCGAGCACGATGCGATTGACGAATAGCCAGCGCCCCTGGCCGTCCTTGGCGACGATGAACTCCTGGATCGAATCGAGGAGGGTGCGCAGATCGACGTCGGAATCGGCGGGGGACATGGGCAGGGCCTGGCGGTCGCATGGGTTTCCAGGCTATCGGCCTGTCAGGGTGGGAAATGAGGTCCCTCGTCGGGTCACCCGTCGCCTGGCCAGGAAGGTGGCAACAGGCGAAGCGGCGCGGACCGGCCGCCGACGAACGGCAGTGTTCCCGAGCCTGCGCCTTTGACGGCCACAAGCGAGGCGGCACGCTACAGCGCGGGTTCGGTCAGGAACCTAGGTCTCTCCCATGGGCCGAACGAGGTATTCATCAGCTGCCAGATGTGCCCCTCATGCAGACCACGACAAGAGCCGTTACCGGCCAGCACGCCGCCTCGAACTCGGTCACTCTCGAACCCGCCAAGGCGCTCTACCAGGCGTTGCTGGTAGACCACCCGGGTACCCAGGCGCAGGAGCGGGCCCGTTTCTTTCTCGACGACCAGCTGCAGGCGGTAGCCGGCATGACCGCCGACCTGCCGGAAGACTCCGACGGCCTGGAGGCCTGGGTGCTGGAGAACAACGCCCGGGTCGGCGCCCAGTACCGCGACTACCTGGCCGCACGCAAGGCCGGGGCGCCGCGCCGCTATTTCGGCAGCAAGGCCCATGCGCTGTATTTCCTGCGCGGCGTGGCGCCGACCAAACTGGTGGATGGCGCCTGGCTCTATGGCACCCTGGCCCACTGGGACGACCTGCGCTATCGCGCCGCCATCCAGATCTACCTCGAAGAACTGGGCGACGGCCAACCGGACAAGAATCACGTGGTGCTCTATCGCAAGCTGCTGGCCAGCCACGGCTGCGAGGACTTCGCCGACCTGAGCGACGACCACTATGCGCAGGGCGCCATCCAGCTGGCCCTGGCCCATAACGCCGATCACTACCTGCCCGAGGTGCTGGGTTTCAACCTGGGCTACGAGCAACTGCCGCTGCACCTGTTGATCACCTCTTACGAGCTCAACGAGCTGGGCATCGACCCCTATTACTTCACCTTGCACGTGACCGTCGACAACGCCGGCACCGGCCATGCGCGCAAGGCCCTGCAGGCGGTGCACGACGCCATGCCCGCCGAGGGCCGCGAGGCCTTCTACCAGCGCGTGGTGCAGGGTTATCTGCTCAACGAACTGGGCGCCAGCACCACCTCGGTGATCGCCGGCTTCGACCTGGAGCAGGCGGTGATCGAGGTGCTGGCGGAAAAGAGCAGCGTCGGCCGCTATGTGCATTCCGACTATTGCCGCATCGGCGGACGCAGCGTCAGCGACTGGCTATACGATCCGTCGCAGATTCCGGACTTCCTCCAGGTGATGCAGGAACAGGGCTGGATCAAGCGCCACGAGGACCCCACCAACAGCCGCTTCTGGCGGCTGATCCAGGGCGAACGCGCGGAGATGTTCGGCGTCTTCACCGCCTACGAGCAGCAACTGATCCACGACTGGATCGCCGGCGATTTCGTGCACAACGGCGCCCGCAAGCAGGCCACTGGCGAGCGGGTGGCGGTGCTGCCGCGCCGCGGGGTGAGCTTTCGCGCCCGCCAGCGCCAGCAGGAACGCCTGTGCCCGGCGCTGGAAGCGGAGCAGGGCGGGGCGGCCAATGCGAGCAGGGCCCAGAGCAGCGATTTCGACAGCGAGGAGGCCGCACTGGAGCAACGGCTGGCGAGCCAACCCAGTCGCGCCGCCGCCATGGCGCTGCTGGTGGAGCAGCTGTCGCCGGCGCGCCATCACAGCCGCGCCGGCCTGCTGGCGACGCGGCTGTTCGTCTCGCTGTTGGGCTGACGCCCAGGCCAGGACCCGCGAGGGTCCTTTTTTCATTTCGATTGCCACCTAAGGACCTGCCCGTGACGGCCATGGAATACCCCGAACACCCCGCGACGACCCCGGACCCGACCAAGGCGCTGGAGCTACTGGTCGAGACGCTGCGTGCAGCCGACTATCACTTCATCACCCCGACCCCGGCCTCTCACGCCCGGGTCAATGCCCGACCCGGCAATGCCTGGGCGCGGGATCTGCAAGGCGTCTTCGGCTGGAGCCGGCCGTTTTCCCGCGAGGTGCTGCCGGAGTCCCTCATCGACGCCCTGGCCGCGGCCGAGCTGCTGACCCCGGTGCCCGGCGGCTGGCGCAGTCGGGTGCGGGTATCGAGCCTGGGCGATCAGCTGTTCGTGCATTCCGCCTATCCCACCGAAGAAGCCGATGCGGTGTTCTTCGGCCCCGATACCTATCGCTATGCCAATGCCCTGGAAGCCCAGTTGCGCTTCGAGACCGGCACCATCCGCCGGGCGGTGGACATCGGCAGTGGCGCCGGTCCCGGTGCCATCCTGGTCGCCCTGGCGCGGCCCGATGCCGAGGTGCTCGCGGTGGACATCAACCAGCGCGCCTTGGCACTGACCCGGGTCAATGCCGCGCTGGCCGGAGCCGGCAATCTGCAAGCGTGCTACAGCAATCTGCTCAAGGACGTGGACGGAGACTTCGACTTCATCCTGTCCAATCCGCCCTATCTGGTCGATCCGGGCGAGCGCGCCTATCGTCATGGCGGCGGCCCGCTGGGCGCTGGCCTGTCGCTGGCCATCCTCGACACGGCGCTGGAGCGCCTGGCCCCGGGTGGCACCCTGCTGCTCTATACCGGCGTCGCCATGGTCGAGGGGCGCGATCCCTTCCTGGAAGAGGTCCGCACCCGCCTGGCCGACCTGGACGTGGCCTGGCGCTATCGCGAACTGGACCCGGATGTCTTCGGTGAAGAACTGGAGAGCGGCGTCTATGCCCATACCGATCGCATCGCCGCCGTGGTCCTAACGGTGACCCGACCGCACTGAGGGCGTACACCAGCGGCTACACTGGCGGGGCGCCCTCATCACCCGCCGTGTCCCGGAGTCCGCCATGCAACTGCTGCTGAACCAGACCTCGCCCTATGCCCGCGCTGCGCGCGTCACCGCCCTCGAAGCCGGCTTCGGCGCGCGACTGACACTGGTGTGGAGCGATCCCTGGAACGACGATCCGACCTTGCTGGCAGCCAACCCGGGCAACAAGGTCCCGGCCCTGATCACCGACGAGGGCCTTGCCCTCAGCGAGACCCTGCTGATCTGTGTCCATCTGCACCAGTTGGGTGGCGGCAGTCCGCTCGCGGCCGAACGGCTGCAATTGGCCGGCCTGGGCCAGGGCCTGATCGACGCCGCCTTCGGCACGGTGATCGCCCGCAAGCATGGCGGTGCGGCCCAGGATGACTCGGTGCTGGGTGCCCGCCGACTGGCGGCCATCGACCGGCTGCTGGCGCGCTTGGCGGAGACGTCCACGCTGGAGGCACAGGACCTCGATTTCAGCCACTACCTGGTGGCCGTCGGCCTGGACTACCTGAGCTTTCGCCTGCCGGAGATCGACTGGTCCGCGCACGGACGGCTGGTGGCCTTCCACCAGCGCCTCACCGCACGCCCGAGCTTTAGCGCGACGACCTTCCAGTAGGGCGAGAAAAACCCCACGCGGCCGGCCGCGTGGGAAAGCCCTACAACTCGATCAGGATCTTCAACTGGGTCCCGGCCTTGTCCAGCAAGGCCTCGAAGCCCTGTTCCACCACGTCGTCCAGGGCGATATGGCGGGTCACCACCTTTTCCGCCGGCAGCTGGCCACTGGCGATCAGGGCCGCCACCTGGGGCCACATCAGTGTCGAGTAGCACCAGGAGCCGCGCAGGTCGACGTCCTTGTAGGTCAGGGTGAAGCCGTCCAGCGCTGGCGGCTTGCCCTGCATTCCCACCTGCACCACCACGCCCTGGCGGCGCACCGCTTCCAGGCACAGCCCCAGCGGCGCCTCGGCGCCGACGCATTCGAAGGCCACGTCCACGCCGACGCCACCGGCGGTGTGGGCGCGCACCTCGCGCAGCACGTCGGTGTTGCCGGGATTGAGGGTGATGAGGCCGTCCACCAGGCGCCGGGCCATCTCCAGGCGGTTGTCGTTGAGATCCACCAGGAAGATCCGGGTGGCCCCGGCGGCGCGCGCGGCCATGACCTGCAACTGGCCGATGGGCCCGGCACCGGCCACCAGCACGCTGTCGCCGGGTTTCACGCCGCCCCTGTGGGTGGCGTAGACGGTGACCGCCGTGGGTTCGATCAGCGCCGCGTGCGCGGTGCTGAGGTCGTCCGGCATGGGGATGGCGTTGTAGTCCTCCACCAGGGAGTACTCGGCCATGCCGCCCCAGGGATGGGACAGGCCGATGATCGCCAGCTGTTCGCTGAGCTGGTACTGGCCGCGGCGGCCGTAGTAGTCGTCCCGCGGCGAGACCATGGGCTGGATGGAGACCCGGTCACCGGGTTTCACCGCGGTCACCTGGCTGCCCACGGCTTCCACCACGCCCGAATACTCGTGGCCGAGGATCTGCGGCACCTGGCCGCCGGTGTAGCTGTGCGGCGCTGTAGGAATGAAGATGGGCCCGCCCAGGTATTCGTGCAGGTCGGTGCCGCAGATGCCGCAGAACTGGTTCCTGACCAGCACCTGGGTGGGGCCCGGCGCGCCGGGTGGCGGGACGTCTTCCACCCGGATGTCGCGGGCGGCATGGAAACGGGCTGCTTTCATGGCGAGGCTCCTCTAGCGTTCGCAACGGGGCAGAAAGGCCTGGATCAGGGCGTTGACCCGGTCGGCGGCTTCCATCTGCACCATATGGCCCTGGCCCTCCAGGATCTCGACCTGGACGGCCGCGGGCAGGCCATCGGCATGCTGGACCGGAATGATGGCGTCGGCCTTGCCCCAGATCAGCAGTGCGGGAATCTCGCCGCCCAGTACCTGGCGCAGCACCTGGGCCTGCTGGCCATTGGCGAAGAGGTTGCCCGCCAGCTGGTGCAGCGCCTGGTCCACGCCTTCCAGCCGCTTGTACTTCAGCAGGTCCTCCAGCAACGGCCGGGTGACCAGTCCCGGATCGCTGAACAACAGGCTGACCGGGCCCTTGAGCTGGTTGCGGCTGGTGGCGGCGACGAAGCCTGCGAGGTACTCGCCATTGATCTCCGCGCCGAGTCCGGCGCTGCCGATCAGCACCAGGCCGGCGACCCGCTGCGGCGCCACCTGCGCCAAGTGCAGCGCCACGGCGCCCCCCATGGAGTGGCCGACCAGCACGGCGCGGGGGATGTCCAGGTGGTCGAGCAGTGCCAGCACCGCGGCGCCCAGCTCGGCGAGGTCGCCCGTGGCCAGCGTCTTGCCGGACTGGCCATGGCCGGGCAGGTCCAGGGCGATCACCCGGCGCTCGGCGGCCAGGGCCTCGTGGTTGAACAGCCAGTTGTCCAGATCGCCGGAGAAACCGTGGATCAGCATCACGGGCAAGCCACCTTCACCGCGCTCCAGGTAGCGTAGCGGGCGACCATCGAGCTCGATGCGTTGGGCCTGGGGGCCGGCATCCGCGGCGTCTTCGCCACCGGGTACGAAGTCTTCCTGGAAGCGGGCGATCACGGCGTCGATCTCGGCCTCGCTGGCTTCGCCTTCCACCACGATGGCCAGCAGGGCGCCCACGGCGAGGGTCTCGTCCTCCCGCGCCAGGCAGCGGCGCAGGGTGCCGGAGAAGGGCGCCTCGACGCTGCTGCTGATCTTGTCGGTCTCGACGTCGAGCACCTCGTCGCCCTTGGTGATGGGGTCACCTTCGGCCTTGAGCCAGGCGTTGACCCGGCCCTCGCTCATGGACAGCCCCCACTTGGGCATGGTCAGGGTATGGATCTGGCTCATGCGGCCTGCCTCCCTTGGGTGATCTTGACCACGGCGCGCTCGATCTTGGCCGCGTCGGGGATATAGAGGTCTTCCAGGGCATCGGAGAAGGGCACCGGGGTGTGCGGCGCCGTCACCAGCTGCACCGGGGCGCGCAGGTCGTCGAAGGCCTGCTCGGCGAGCAGGGCGGCGATGTCGGTGGCCACCGAGCAGCGCGGATTGGCTTCGTCGATGACCACCGCGCGACCGGTCTTTTCCACGCTTTCCAGGATGCTGTCCCTATCCAGCGGGCTGGTGGTGCGCAGGTCCAGCACCTCGCAGGAGATGCCCTGGCGCGCCAGGTTGGCGGCGGCCTCCATGGCCAGGTGCACCATGCGGCCATAGGTGATGAGGCTGACGTCGTCGCCTTCGCGCAGGAAGCTGGCTTCGCCGAAGGGGATGGCATAGGACTCTTCCGGCACCTCGCCCTGCATGCCGTAGAGCAGCTTGTGCTCGCAGAAGATCACCGGGTCGTTGTCGCGGATGGCCTGGATCAGCAGGCCCTTGGCATCGTAGGGGGTGGCCGGGCAGACCACCTTGAGCCCGGGGATGTGGGTCCACCAGGAGGTGAGCATCTGCGAATGTTGGGCCGCGGCTCGCAGGCCGGCGCCGACCATGGTGCGCAGGACCAGCGGGGTGACCGCCTTGCCGCCGAACATGTAGCGGAATTTGGCCGCCTGGTTGAGGATCTGGTCCAGGCAGCAGCCGGCGAAGTCGACGAACATCAATTCGCATACCGGCCGGGTGCCGCGGGCGGCGGCCCCTACCGCCGCGCCGACGTAGCCGATCTCCGACAGCGGGGTGTCCAGCACCCGGCCGGGAAACTTGTGGTAGAGGCCCTTGGTGACCCCGAGCACGCCACCCCAGGCGTCCTGTTCGCCGGGCGCGCCGGCGCCGCCGGCGTTGTCCTCGCCCATGAGGAAGACGGTGGGGTCGCGGCGCATCTCCTGTTCCAGGGCTTCGTTGATGGCTTGCTGGTAGCTGATCTTTCTGGCCATGGTGGCGCTCCTTGTTGTTTTCCGATCAGGCGTAGGTGACGTAGACGTCGGTGAGCAGGTCTTCCGGGCCAGGCTTGGGATCGGCTTTGGCCTTGCGCACGGCGTCCTCGATGAGCTGCTCCACCTCCTGGTCGATGCTGTCGAGCAGGGCGGGTTGCAGCTGGCCGGAGCGCGTCACCCGCTCGCGGAATTGCATGAGGCAGTCGCGCTGTTCGCGGGCCTGCTTGACCTCGTTGGGATCGCGATAGGTCTGGGCGTCGCCCTCGAAGTGGCCGAAGTAGCGGGTGAACTTCACCTCGATCAGCGAGGGGCCTTCGCCGGCCCGGGCGCGGGCCACGGCGGCCGCGGCGGCTTCGTGGACGGCGAAGAAGTCGAAGCCGTCCACCGTCACCCCGGGCATGCCGAAGCCGGCGGCGCGGTCGGCGATGTGGTCGCAGGCCACCGACCAGTTGGAGGCGGTGGCCTCGGCATAGCCGTTGTTCTCGGCGACGAAGATGCAGGGGAGATTCCACACCGAGGCCAGGTTCATGGCCTCGAACACCGCGCCCTCGTTGGAGCCGCCGTCACCGAAGAAGGCCACGGCCACGGCGTCGCTGCCCTTGAGCTTGGCCGCCAGGGCGGCGCCGGCGGCCAGGGGCGCGCCGGCGCCGACGATGCCATTGGCCCCGAGCATGCCCTTTTCCAGATCGGCGATGTGCATGGAGCCGCCCTTGCCCTGGCAGACCCCGGTCTTCTTGCCGTAGATCTCGGCCATCATGCCGTAGACGTCCACGCCCTTGGCGATGCAGTGGCCATGGCCCCGGTGGGTGGAGGCGATGCTGTCCTCGTGACCCAGGTGGGCCATGACGCCGGCGGCCGAGGCTTCCTCACCGGCATAGAGGTGGACGAAGCCGGGAATCTCGCCGGTGGCGAATTCCACGTGCAGCCGCTCCTCGAAGGCGCGGATGGTGCGCATCACCCGGTAGGCATGGCTCAGTTGGTCGACGCTTGGGGTCTCGCTCATCTTATTGTTCTCCAGGATTGCCGAGGGCCGACGCGGGCCGGCGGCGGACCAGCAGGCGCTGCTGCGCCGCCAGTTCCAGCACCCGCTCCACGTCGATGCTCAGGGGGCCGTCGAGGTCCAGCGTCACCTGCGGACGCGCCTCGGGGCCGAATTCGATTTCGCGCTCGCCATCCAGCGCCAGGGTGCCGGCGGCCAGCGACAGGGTGCGCGGCTCGCCCGGCAAGAGCAGGCCGCTGGCGGCGATACCGGCCTGGGCCAGCACGCCGGGGGCGAGGGGGACGGTCAGTTGCGCCGGCGCCTCGGGCTCCAGCCGCACCCAGCCGCCATGGGGGGCGCTGCGGGCGACCGGATGCCAGAGGCCGCAGAGGGCCGACAGGCCGATGGCCCAAGGCTCGGCGAAGGTGGTGAAGACCTCGGCCAGATCCTCCACCCGGGTCACCGCCCGGGCGCCGAGATAGGCCTGGCGACAGACCGCCACGTCCACCAGCGCCCAGTCACGGATGCCGCGCTCCGGCACCTCCACCCGCAGTCGCTTGTTGCGCCGCAGCGCCAGCGCCGGATCGACCCGACCACTCGCCACCAGGCCGCCGGCCAGGCCCGCGCTGGTGGCCTCGCGCAATTCGGGAAAGGCGTTGTTGGTGCCGGTGGAAAGGGTCAAGAGCGGCAGGTCGCCCACCTCGGCGGCCACCGCCTTGTGGGTGCCGTCGCCGCCGAGCACGGCGATCACCGCCGCGCCCTGGGCCAGCAACAGCCGCGCGGCGCGGCGGGTGTCGTCCACGGTCTGGGTCAGCGGCAGATTAAGAAACACCAGCTCCGGCCAGCGCTGCTCGCGGGCCTGGCGACTGCCGCTGGCCTTGAGCACGGCGGCGGCGATACCGGTCATGTCCGGCGGCAGGAGCACCCGCTCCACCCCGGTGGCACCAAAGGCCGCCAGCAGGCGCATCACCACCCCGGCCTTGTCGGTGCTGGAGGTTAGGGCGGCATTGCCGGTCAGCCGGCGCAGGTCGCGCCCCGAGGCGGGGTTGGGCAGGATGCCGACGGTTATGGGCATGGCTGACTCCCGAGGCCTGGACCGTCGGTCAGGGCAGCCGTGCGGCGATGCCGGGGTGCGCTCATGGGTCTGGCCCTCTTGTCGTTGTCTTGGGAGCGTCGCAGAGCCCTGAGCAAGGCGGGTGCCAGATCGCTATAGTTTCGCTGCAGGCCAGGCTGGGTGCGGCTTTGTGGGGGGATGGCAAGGTCCGGCGGGACGGGCGCTTTGCGCCGGGGCGTCTCAGGGCTGCGACGGCAGGGCGAGACGCTGAGACGATTCGTCTCACGGCGCGGCGGACTTGAAGGCCGGGGCCAGGGGGCGCTAAATGAAGGGCAGAACAATGACCGGCCTTCCATGCCATGACCGGAATTCAGGGAGAGACGCCCATGTTGTCTACCCAGGCCCGCTATCACGCCCGCGCCATCGACCAGGCCCTGCGTGCGCCCTTGCGCTCGGCCAGTCCGCCCGGGCGCATCCTCGATTCCTGGCGTCGTTCCTTCGAGCAGTATCAGCTCG
The DNA here is from genome assembly GCF_000730625.1 of Pseudomonas oryzihabitans NBRC 102199. Lineage (GTDB taxonomy): Bacteria > Pseudomonadota > Gammaproteobacteria > Pseudomonadales > Pseudomonadaceae > Chryseomonas > Chryseomonas oryzihabitans. The sequence continues at coordinate 498,813 of NZ_BBIT01000002.1, forward strand.
ACCCGGGCAGCCTGCGCGGTCCGCGCATCCTCTCGCGCTACGAATTGCGCCAGCACCAGCAGGCGGCGGAAGACTTCCTGCGCGTCGCCGACGGCGAACTGGGCGCCCTGCATGCGCGGGTCGAGGCGGCCGACTATTGCGTGCTGCTGGCCGACGCCCAGGGCCATACCCTGGATTACCGGGTCAGCGATCGGCTGGACGACGAATGCCGCCGCGCCGGGCTCTACCTGGGCACCTGCTGGTCCGAGCAGGAGGAGGGCACCTGCGGGGTCGCCGCGGTGCTCACCGACCGGGCGCCGGTGACGGTGCACAAGGCCGATCACTTCCGCGTGGCCTTTACCGGCCTGACCTGCACCGCCGCGCCGGTGTTCGCGCCGAGCGGCGAGTTGCTCGGGGTACTGGACGTCTCGGCGCCGCGTTCGCCGGACGACCGCCGCAGCCAGCTGCTGATCCAGCAGTTCACCCGCGACAGCGCCCAGCGCATCGAGAATGCCTACTTCATGCACAGCGCCCGGGGCGACTGGGTGCTCTGCGGCCATGCCCAGGCCAGCTATCTCGACACCCAGCCGGACTTGCTGCTGGCCTGGGATCAGAGCGGACGCCTGACCGGTCTGAATCGCCCAGCCCGGCAACTCTGCCTCGCTCAGCTGGGCTATCTGCCGCAGCGCCTGGACGAGCTCTTCGGTCGCGATGCCCCGGCGCGGTTGCAGGAGGACCATGGCGAACCCCTGCGGCTGGGCGATGCGCATTTCCACGCCCGGGTACGGGCGCCGCGTCAGCGTCTTGGGGTGGTGATCCCGCTGGTCCGCGAGCCGCGTGCGGCGGACCCCGAGGAGGAGCCGCGGGTCAGCCAGGCGCTCGCGACCGCCCTGCGGCTCTATCGCCATGGCCTGCCGATCCTGGTGACCGGCGAGACCGGCACCGGCAAGGAGGTCTTTGCCCGCGGCCTGCACCAGGGTGGCGATCGTGCCGGGCGGCCCTTCGTCGCCCTCAATTGCGCGGCGCTGCCGGAAAGCCTGATCGAGAGCGAATTGTTCGGCCATGCCGCGGGCGCCTTTACCGGCGCCCAGCGCCAGGGTCGCGATGGTCTGATCGTGGCGGCCGATGGCGGCACCCTGTTTCTCGACGAGATCGGCGACATGCCCCTGGCGCTGCAGACCCGGCTGCTGCGGGTGCTGGCCGAGGGCGAGGTACTGCCGGTGGGCAGCGCCCAGCCGCGGCGAGTGGATGTGCGGCTGGTCTGCGCCACCCACCGCGACCTCCAGGCGCAGGTCGCCGCCGGGCTGTTTCGCGAAGACCTGCTCTATCGCCTCAATGGTGCCGTCTTTCAGCTGCCGCCGCTGCGCGCGCGTGCCGACCGCCTGGCGCTGGCGCGGCGGCTGCTCGAAGAAGAGTGCGGCGAGCGTCCGGCGCCAGAGCTGGCGCCCCAGGTGCAGGAGGCCATCCTGGCCCATGACTGGCCGGGCAATGTGCGCGAATTGCGCAATGTGCTGCGCTACGCCTGCGCCCTGTGCGATGGCGCCCTTATCACCCTCGATCATCTGCCGGTCAGTCTGCGGATGGGTGACGCGCCGGCCGCCGAGCCGCCACCCGAGATCGACAGCCCCGAGCGGCGGGCGATCCTGGCGGCCCTTGTCCGCCATCGCTGGAAGGCGATTCCGACCGCCCGGGCGCTGGGGATGTCCCGGGCCACCCTCTACCGGCGGCTCAAGTTGCACGGCATCGCGATGCCGCATCGCCAGTCCGAGGACTGAGGCGTTCCGCCGAACGGTCATGGCCAGCAGGGGCTGCCCTGGCACGGTGGTTACCGCAGACAACCGAAACGGCGGGCGTCGGCAACGCTGGCCCCGGTCGTCTCGCTGCGGGACGTCAGCGCGGTCGCCGAGGAGTCACACCTCAGACACAGACCCTGAGGAAACCTCCCTGATGCGTACCCTGCCGCTGTTGCTTGCCCTGCCTGCCGCCCTGGCGCTGCTGAATCGCACCTCGTCCCGGCGTTCGCCGCAGATCGATCACCATCAGCTGAATGGCCGGACTATCGTCGTGACCGGCGCCTCCAGTGGCGTCGGCCGCGGCGTGGCCCTGGCGCTGGCCCGGCACGGTGCCAACCTGGTGCTGGCCGCGCGGAGGAGCGAGGCGCTGGAAGCCCTGGCGGTCGAGGTCCAGGCCTTGGGCGTGGCAGCCCTGGCAGTGCCCACCGATGTGGCCGACGTGGCGCAGATGACCGCCCTGGCCGAGCAGGCCGAGCAGCGCTTCGGCCGTATCGATGGCTGGATCAACAATGCCGGCGTGGTCGCGGTCGGGCGTTTCGAAGAGGTGCCCCTGGAAGACCACCTGCGCCTGCTGGATACCAATGTGAAGGGGGTGGTGATCGGCAGCCACCTGGCCCTGCAGCGCTTCCGTCGCCAGGGCTACGGCCGGCTGGTCAACGTCGCTTCGGTGGATGGCGAGATCCCCCACGCCTACCAGGCGTCCTACTCGGCATCCAAGGCCGCGGTGCTCAGTCTCGGCCGGGTGCTGCAGCAGGAATTGCGCCGTGGACGCCAGCCGAACATCCAGTTGTCGACGGTGCTGCCCTGGGCGCTGGATACGCCGATCTGGGGCCATGCCGCCACCTACACCGGCCACCGCGCCGACCTGCCCACCAAGGACTCGCCGGACAAGGCGGTGCAGGCCATCGTCGGCGCGCTGCTGCAGCCGCAAAAGGAGATCACCGTGGGCTACAAGGCCAAGCTGGCCTACTGGGGGCATCGCCTGGCGCCGGAGCTCAACGAGCGCTTCACCGCGGCCGCGGTCCAGCGCGCCGAGATCGACTGGAATCCGGCCAAGGCCGCCACCTCGGGCAATCTGCAGCAGCCCGATCAGGCGGGACGGACGATCAGGGGTTCGAATTTCTAAGGCATGGACGTCCCAGCTAGTGCCAAGACGCGCTATCTGCCCCGGTACGCGCTTCGGGACCGGTGATGGTCAGCGAGGGTAGCGCGCCAGGGTATAGGGCGGTCTGGAGTGTCTGGGCCAGGATGGCCCGGGTGCAGAGCAGGGCGGTCGGAGCAGCGCCTTGCAGGCGGATGGCGAGCTCGGCCCAGCACAGGATGGCTGCCGGATCGAGCTCCAGGCAGGGCAGCAGGGGCAACCCCTCCGCCAGCATGATCTGACTGTGAGCCTGCAAGTCGGCGATTGGCGGCTCCCCGGCGGTGACCAGCAGGATTCGCCGATGCCCGAGCACGATCAGCCGCTGGGTGGCCAGCGCGATGCACTGGCCGTGCGCCTCGGCGGAGCGGCAGTGGTCAAGGTCGTTAGCCAGCGCCAGCCTTTGCGATGGCGTGGCGAAAGGATCGAGCGGACGGATGGCGGGACGAGTATCCATGGATGGGCCTCTGCCACGGCGTGGTGGTCAAGAGGTCCAGCGTGCCGGTAGTGGATGGCAGCTTCGTGACAGCCTCGCATCCGTTGATGCCCCCGTGCCCAAGTGAACGGAGGGCACTTCCCGTCGGCGGACAGGTCCCGAGTAGAGGCCTTGCGTTCTCCACCGAGGCGGCTAGCCTGAACAGGGTGACGTTCCTCCGGGAGCCCTGCTGATGGACAGGTTGCATGAACGCTTGGCCCAACTCGATCCGCCCGTGCGCCACGAGCTGGAGCGGCGTAGCGACGGCTTGCTGATCACCCTCATCGAGGCCGATCACAATGTGCGGGTGTCGCGCCTGCTGAAGGCGGACGACATGCGTGAGGTGGAACAGGTCAATCTGATCCTGCTGCACGCCATCAACGAACTCAGACGCAAGGGTGCCCAAGTGCCCCTCGACAAGGATACCGTTCTGCTGACGCGGCTGCCCTGCGCGGGGGTCGGTACTCCGGGTTGAGCGGCGTTTCTAGTCCTCCAGCTCCAGATCCAGCAGCGCCGCACCCAGGCCCTTGCCGTGGGCGTCCAGCGCCAGCGAGCGGGTGACGCCGCCGCGCAGGGCACCGGGCAGCACGAAGTTCAGCGCGCCCAGGGCCGGCAATTCGTAGCGGCGCACCGGCGCGGCATCGGCCGGGCGACTGTCGGCGAACCAGGCGGCGACCCGTTCCGCGGTAAGCGCCTGGCGCAGGAGTTCGAAGTCTTCGTGGCGATAGGCGATCACCGCCATGTTCGAAATGTCCCCCTTGTCGCCGGTACGGACGTGGGCGATCTCGCGCAATTTCATGGCAGCGTCTCCAGCTCCAGGGTAGGGGTGACGGCCGCACGCGGCCACAGCAGCGAGGCCACGGCGATCACCTCGCGGACCGCCTTGGTGGCGCCGCCGCCGCCGGCCGGACCATTGGTGTACAGGGTTTCCACCTCGTTGCCGATCTGCACCGCCGCCGCCCGGTTGGTGCAGCGGCCGACGACGCGCAGGCGCACCTCCCAGGGTTCGCCGCTGGCCCGGGCCGCTAAGGTGGCGCCGTGCAGGGCGTCGCAGCCGATCAGTTCGCAGCGCAGCTCTTCCACCGGTACCCCACAGAGTTGCAGGCGTTCGCGCACCACGTCAGCCGCCAGCCTGGCCCGGCCCACGGCGCCCGGGCCGGCGTAGGAGATCTGGCCTTCGCCATGCCAGCCGTCGCGATAGCCCACCGAGACCTTGAGCTGTTCCGGGCGCGGCTTGCCCCAGGCCCCGCTGACCGCGACCCGGTCGGGTGCGGACTGCTCCAGGGCGACGCCGGAAAAGTCGGCGGTCACGTCCGGCGTCAGGTAGGCCGCCGGGTCGTGGACCTCATAAAGCAATTGTTCGGTGCAGGTCGCCGGGGTCACGCAGCCGCCGGAGCCGGCGACCTTGGTCAGGGTCGCCTGGCCGTCGGCGTCCACCTCGGCCAGGGGAAAGCCCAGACGGGCGAGGTCGGGGACGTCCTTGTAGCCGGGATCGGCGAAGTAGCCGCCGGTGACCTGGCCGGCGCATTCCAGCAGATGGCCGACCAGGGTGCCGCGTCCGCGACGCTCCCAGTCATCTGCCGCCCAGCCGAATTCATGCACCAGCGGCGCCAGGAACAGCGAGGGATCGGCCACCCGCCCGGTGATGATGACATCGGCGTCCGCCTGCAGGGCCTGGACGATGCCTTCCACGCCCAGGTAGGCGTTGGCCGAGATCAATCGGTCGCCCAGTTCGGCCAGGGTCTGGCCGTTGTCCAGCCGGGCGTCGGCGGGCAACTGGGCCAGCACGTCGTCGCCGGCCACGGCGGCGATCTTCAGACCGGTTACGCCCAGCTCCCGCGCCAGGGCCGCGACCTTGCGCGCCGCGGCGGAGGGATGGGCGGCGCCCATGTTGGTGACTACCCGCAGGCGCGGCCGTCCGGCCTTATTCAGCAGCGGCAGGATACGGCGCATCCTGGCTTCCAGCAGCGGATCGAAACCGGCCTCGGGATCGGCCAGCCGCGCCTGTTGCGCCAGGGCGATGGTGCGTTCGGCCAGGCATTCGAAGACCAGGTAGTCGAGCCGGCCATGCTCGGCCAGTTCCACGGCGGGTTCGATGCGATCGCCGGAATAGCCGGCGCCGCAGCCGATGCGAAGAAGACGGCTCATCTAGAAGACTCCCAGGAGCAGGGCGGTCAGGGTCATCAGTACCGAGGCCGCGAACAGGAAGGGGATGGTGAAGCGCTGATGATCGGCCAGGTCCAGCTTGCACAGGCCCACCAGCAGGAAGGTCGCCGGGGTCAGGGGGCTGACCGGGAAGCCGGTGGTGTGCACCCCGAGCAGCGAGGCCTGGGCCACCTGCACCGGATCGATCCCCAGGTTGCGGCCGACCTCGGCGATTACCGGCATGACGCCGAAGTAGAAGGAATCCGGATCGAACAGGAGGCTCAGCGGCATGGAGAGGAAACCCACCACCGCCGGGATCAGCTGGCCGTGCCCGGCCGGGATGCCGGCCACCGCCACCTGGGCCATGGCCTTGAGCATGCCGCTGCCCTGCATGATGCCGGTGAAGACCCCGGCGGCGAAGAGGATGCTGGCCATGGTCAGGGCGGTCTTGGCGTGGGCGTCGATGCGCGCCTTCTGGGCGTCCACCGAGGGGTAGTTCAGGCACAGCGCGGCCACGGTGCCGAGCATGAACATCACCACCGGATCGACCCAGCCGGCGATCATCACGCCCATCACCACCAGGGTCAGCAGCAGGTTGATCCAGAAGCGCTGCGGGCGACGCAGGGCACGCTCGGCCTCGCTGAGCACCCGTTCCGGCGCGGCACCGGCGCCACCGCCGGCCAGCCAGGGCGCCTGGCCGGCCAGGGTCAGGCGCTTCTCCTCGCGCCGCCCGAGCCACCAGGCGCTGGCGAAGACGAAGGCCAGGCCCACCAGCTGCACCGGGATCAAAGGCTGGAACAGATCGGCCACCGGCACGTGCAGGGCGGCCGACGAGCGCAGCACCGGCCCGGTCCAGGGCAGGAAGTTGACCCCGGCGGCCATGGCGGCCACGCAGGCGAGGATGCGCCGGTCCAGGCCCAGGCGGGTATAGAGCGGCAGCATGGCGGGAATGGTCACCAGGAAGGTCACCGCGCCGGAGCCGTCCAGGTGCACCAGCAGGGCGAGCAGGGCGCTGCCGCAGACGATGCGCGTCGGCCGGGTGCCGACGGTGCGCAGGATGCGGTCGATGATGGGATCGAGCATCCCGGCGTCGGTCATGATGCCGAAGAACAGGATGGCGAAGACGAACATGCCGATCACCGGGGCGACGCCCTTGATGCCGGCGATGATGAAGGCGCTGGTGCCCAGGCCGAAGCCACCGATCAGGGCCGCGGCGATGGGGATGACGATCAGGGCGACCAGGGGCGAGACGCGTTTGCTCATGACCGCGACGAGCAACGCGAGAATGGTGACGACACCGAGCAGGGCGAGCATGGCGGACTCCTTGGACCGTGGCGCGGCAGGCGGGCGCACGGGAGGTTTTGTTGTTGTGGGTCCAGTATTCGAAGACGTCCGATGTCCTGTAAATTGGAATCTTCCGAAGCAGCGTTCAGAAAAACAAAATGAAGAATCTGCTCCAGCATGTGCAGGCCTTTCTCGCCGTGGCTCGCCAGGGCTCCTTCGCCCGGGCGGCGGAGGAATTGCACCTGTCACCCCCGGCGCTCACCGTGCAGATCCAGCAACTCGAAGCCTGGCTGGAGGTGCAACTGCTGGAGCGCACCCCGCGGCGGGTCCAGCTGACCACCGCCGGGGAAGAATTGCGCGGCCCCCTGGAGCGCATCCTGGTGGACCTGGGCGATGTCCAGACCCACGCCCGGGACCTGGCCGGCCTGCGCCGCGGGCGGATCACCCTGGCGGCCTTGCCGTCCTTCTTCATGGGGCCCTTTCCCGAGTTGCTGAAGACCTTCCAGGCCCGTCATCCGGCCATCGAGGTCCGCCTGCAGGACGTGGTGGCCGGCCGGGTCGAGGCGCTGGTCAGGGAAGGGCAGGTGGACCTGGGCATCGGCGTCCGTCCACGGGCCGTAGGCCTGGACTTCCAGCCGCTGTACGTCGATCACCTGCAGCTGTTCGTCCCCCGCGACCATCGCTGGGCAGGCCGCACCGAAATTACCCTGGCCGAACTCGACGCCGTGCCCCTGCTGCTCACGGGGCGTGACAGCAGCGTGCGCGAGTGCCTGGACTTCGCCTTCGCCGCCACCGGCCTGCGCCTGGTGGCGGCCCTGGAGGCCAACTACATGAGCACCCTGCTGGCCCTGGTGGCGGCCGGGCAGGGCCTGGCCCTGCTGCCGGAATCGGCGGGTGGCGAGGCCCCGGTGGTGGCCCTGCCGGTCCGCGGCGAGAGCCTGGCCCGGCCGCTGGGCATCCTGACCCCCACCGGCCGCAGCCTCACCCCGGCGGCTCAGGCCTTCGTCGCCTTGCTCCGGGAGCGGCTGCAGGCCGGCTAGTACTCGAAGGGCTGGCCCAGCTCCTGTTGCAGCCAGTCCAGAAAGCGCCGCACCCGGGCGTAGCGCGAGTGCGCCCGGGGAAACACCAGGTGGTGAGCGGCCACCGGCAGGTCGTCATCCTGGGGCAGCACCCGCACCAGATCACCGCGGGCCAGATAGTCCGCCGCCAGCACCGTGCTCTCCAAGGCGAAGCCCAGGCCATGGCGAGCGGCTTCCAAGGTCATGTAGGAGCGATCGAAACTCAGGGTATAGGGGCGTTCCGGCAGCGCCAGGCCCTGCTGGGCGAACCAGTTGGGCCACTTCATCAGAGTGGCCTCGGACAGAATCAGCTCGCTGTGCAGCAGATCCGCCGGCGACTGGATCGGACGTTTTTCCAGCAACTGCGGCGCGGCCAGGACCGCCAGGCGCTCGCGCTGCAGGGTGCGGATCTCCAGGTTCGGCCAGCTGGGCAGGCCGTGGCGGATGTCGATGTCCACCTTGTCGCGGCTGAAGTGCAGGGATTCGTAGGAGCAGGAGAGATTGATCTGCAGGTCGGGATGGCTCTGGCGGAACTGTTCCAGCCGTGGCATCAGCCAGAGCAGGCCGAAGCTCGGCGCCGAGTGCAGGCGCAGGCATTCCAGGCCGGCATCGCTGGCGGCGCGATCCGTGGCCATGGCCAGCCGGTGCAGCACCTCGCTGACCTCTTCGAGGTATTGCTCCCCGGCCGGGGTCAGGGTCATGCCGCGCGCGCCGCGGACGAAGAGGGCGCGCCCCACCAGGGCTTCGAGCTTGGCCAACTGATGGCTGACCGCCGAGGGCGTCAGCGCCAGTTGCTCGGCCGCGCGGGCGACGTTGGCGAAGCGGGCGGTCTGCTCGAAGGCTTGAAGGGCTTTCAGGGGTGGCAGGGAAAGCGTCTTGCCGGAATCCATGAGTTGCGGGTCCTGTGGCCAGTTCGAGGTCGATTCTCAGGTGGTAAGACCCGACTGCCAAGCCGCAGGCATGAATTTTATTCAGCACGGTCTGACGCAGGCTGCGTTGCTGGGGCCCTGGGGCGGGGGCACTCTGGCCCTCAGCGAAAGCCCTCCACAACAACAAGAAGGATAGCGTCATGCCCCTGCATTCCCTGCTGCTGCAAGACAAGATCGCCCTCGTCACCGGCGCCGCCTCCGCGCGCGGCATCGGTCGAGCCACGGCCCAGGCCTTCGCCGCCCAGGGCGCGCGGGTCATCATCCTCGACCTCGATGCCAGCGCCGCGCGGGATGCCGCCGCCAGCCTCGGCGAAGGCCACCTGGGCCTGGCGGCCAACGTGGCCGACGAGGCCCAGGTCAGGGCCGCGGTCGACCAGGCGCTCGCCCACTACGGTCGCCTCGACGTGCTGGTCAACAACGCCGGCATCACCCAGCCGGTGAAGACCCTGGAGATCGGCCGCGCCGACTACGACCGCATCCTCGACGTCAACCTGCGCGGCACCCTGCTGATGTCCCAGGCGGTGATCCCGGCCATGCGCGAGCAGGGCGGTGGCAGCATCGTCTGCCTGTCCTCGGTGTCCGCCCAGCGCGGCGGCGGCATCTTCGGCGGTCCGCACTACAGCGCCGCCAAGGCCGGGGTGCTGGGCCTGACCAGGGCCATGGCGCGGGAATTCGGACCGGACGGCATCCGCGTGAATGCCCTGACCCCCGGCCTGATCCAGACCGATATCACCGGCGGGCTGATGCACGACGAGCGCCGCCAGTCGATCATCGACGGCATCCCCCTGGGTCGCCTGGGCGAGCCCAGGGACGTTGCCAATGCCGCGCTGTTCCTGGCCAGCGATCTCTCCGGCTACCTGACCGGCGTCACCCTGGACGTCAACGGCGGCATGCTGATCCACTGATCGCCCCCTCGTTTTCAACGCTCTGCATCGACAAGGACGCCGCGCCTACTGCGTCCATAACAACAAGAGATCAGACCATGACTACGCTCACCCTGGCAGCGGCCACCTCGGCGCGCGCCAACGCCTATCGCAAGACCGCCTGGCGGCTGATGCCCTTCCTCATGCTGTGCTACTTCTGCGCCTATCTGGACCGGGTCAACGTCGGCTTCGCCAAGCTGCAGATGATGAACGACCTGGCCCTGAGCGAAGCCGTCTACGGCCTTGGCGCCGGCATGTTCTTCATCGGCTACTTCCTTTGCGAGGTACCCAGCAACATCATCCTGCACAAGGTCGGCGCCCGCCGCTGGATCGCCCGCATCATGATCACCTGGGGCATCCTTTCCGGGATGTTCGCCTTCGTCGAGACGGCCTGGCAGTTCTACCTGCTGCGCTTCCTGCTCGGCGTGGCCGAGGCCGGCCTGGCGCCGGGCCTGCTGCTCTATCTCACCTACTGGTTTCCTTCCTACCGCCGCGCTCGCATGACGGTGCTCTGGTTCGTCGCCATCCCGCTGTCGGGCATGATCGGCGGACCGCTGTCGGGCTGGATCATGAATCAGTTCGCCGGGGTCCATGGCTGGGCCGGCTGGCAATGGATGTTCGTCATCGAAGCCATCCCCACGGTGGTGGTGGGGCTGATGGTGCTCGGCTATCTCAAGGACGGCGTGCACCAGGCGACCTGGCTGGACGACGACGAAAAGGCGCTGATCCAGAAGGAGCTGGCCGAGGACAACCAGCACAAGACCGAGCACGCCAGCGTGCGCGACTTCATCCGTGATCGCCGGCTGTGGCTGCTGGCCGCCATCTACTTCTGCGTGGTCATGGGCCAGTACGCCATCACCTTCTGGCTGCCGACCCTGGTGCGCAATTCGGGGGTCGCCGATCCGCTGCACATCGGCCTGCTCACCAGCCTGCCCTATATGTGCGCCATCGTCGCCATGCTGCTGGCCGGGCGCAGCGGCGACCGGCACCGCGAGCGCCGCTGGCACCTGGTGATTCCCATGCTGCTGGGCGCCTGCGGCCTCAGCCTCGCGGCGGTGTTCGGCCACAACGTCACCCTGTCGATCCTCAGCCTGTGCCTGGCAGCGGCCGGCATCCTCTCCGCGTCCTCGCTGTTCTGGATGCTGCCCACCACGCTGCTGGGCGGGGTCACCGCCGCCGCCGGCATCGCCGCGGTGAACAGCTTCGCCAACCTGGCCGGCTTCTGCTCGCCCTACCTGATCGGCTGGATCACCACCAGCACCGGCTCCAGCGCCATCGGCATGTTCCTCATCACCGGGGTGCTGGTGATCGGCGCCACGCTGGTCCTGCGCATTCCCGCCGCCCTGGTCAATCGCTAATCGAGGTACAGATCATGACCGCTTCTTCGCCACAACCCACAACGCTCTCGCTGGCCGAGCGCGCCCACAACATCCGCCGCCATGCCCTGCGCATGGGCCAGATCCAGGGCCAGGGTTATGTCGGCCAGGCCCTGGGCGTCGCCGACGTCCTGGCGGTCGCCTACTTCCATGCCCTGAGCTACCAGCCCCAGGAGCCCGAATGGGAAGGGCGCGATCGCTTCTACCTGTCCATCGGCCACTACGCCATCGCCCTCTATGCCGCGCTGATCGAGGCCGGGATCGTGCCGCAGGAAGAACTGGAGACCTATGGCTGCGACGACAGCCGCCTGCCCATGTCGGGCATGGCTGCCTACACCCCCGGCATGGAGATCACCGGCGGTTCCCTCGGCCAGGGCCTGGGCATCGCCGTGGGCGCCTGCCTCGGCCTCAAGCGCAAGCAGTCGAAATCCTTCGTCTACAACCTGCTGTCCGATGGCGAACTCAACGAAGGCGCCACCTGGGAAGCGGCCATGTCGGCTTCCCACTGGCAACTGGACAATCTCATCGCCCTGGTGGACGTGAACAACCAGCAGGCCGACGGCCACTGCCGCGAGATCCTGGCGTTCGAGCCCCTCGCCGAGCGCTGGCAGGCCTTCGGCTGGTTCGTCCAGCGCGTCGACGGCAACGACCGCGCGGCGCTGGTCGCCGCCTTCGACCGGGCTCGCCAGCACCCGGGCGCGCAGCCCCGGATCATTCTCTGCGATACCCGCATGGGCAAGGGCGTGCCCTTCCTGGAAACCCGCGACAAGACTCACTTCATCCGCGTCGAGGCGCACGAATGGGCCCTGGCCCTCGACGCCCTGGATGCCGGGAGGGACTTCTGATGACTACCACCGCCACCAAGCCACGCCTGACCACCTCGGCGATGATCGCCAGCATCGCCGCCGAGGGCCAGCCGACCCGACCAGCACCGTTCGGCCATGCCCTGGCGGCCCTGGCCGAGCAGCGCCAGGACATCGTCGGCCTCACCGCCGACCTCGCCAAGTACACCGACCTGCACATCTTCGCCAAGGCCCATCCCGAGCGCTTCTACCAGATGGGCATGGCCGAGCAGCTGCTGATGAGCGCCGCCGCCGGTATGGCCCGCGAAGGCTGCGTGCCCTTCGCCACCACCTATGCGGTGTTCGCCTCGCGACGCGCCTACGACTTCATCTGCATGGCCATCGCCGAGGAGAATCTCAACGTCAAGATCGTCTGCGGCCTGCCCGGGCTGACCACCGGCTACGGCCCCAGCCACCAGGCCACCGACGACCTGGCGATCTTTCGCGCCATGCCCAACCTCATGGTGATCGACCCCTGCGATGCCCTGGAGATCGAGCAGGCGGTGCCGGCCATCGCCGCCCACCAGGGGCCGGTCTATATGCGCCTGCTGCGCGGCAACGTGCCCCTGGTGCTGGATCGCTACGACTACCGCTTCCAGCTCGGCAAGGCCCAGGTGGTGCGCCCCGGACGCGACGTGCTGGTGGTGTCCACCGGCCTGATGACCATGCGCGCCCTGGAGGCCGCCGAGGCCCTGGCCGCGGATGGCGTGGACGTCTCGGTGCTGCACGTACCGACCATCAAGCCACTGGACGAAGCCACCCTCCTGGCGGAAGCCCGCAAGCCGGGGCGGCTGGTGGTGGCGGCGGAGAACCATTCGCTGATCGGTGGCCTGGGCGAGGCCGTCGCGACCACCCTGTTGCGCAACGGCGTGACGCCCACCTTCCGCCAGATCGCGCTGCCCGACGCCTTCCTCGACGCCGGGGCGCTGCCGACCTTGCACGACCGCTACGGCATCTCCACCACGGCGGTCTGCCAGCAGATCAAGGGTTGGTTGTAGGGCGGGGAGAGGGCGCCTGGTTACCTCAGGGAGTGCACTGAGGAAGCCAGGCGCCGCCAGGGCGATTCGAAGACTCGACGCCGTCCGCCCATCCGGGCAAGGTGATCAGCTGTCTCTCATCGCCCGCTGGCCGCCATGTCCGATACCGATGACCTCACCCTGCGCAAGCTGGAGATCTTTCTGGCCTTCATGCGCAGTCGCAACCTGGCGCGGGCCGCCGCCGAGCTGGGCACCAGCCATGTCAGCGTGCACCGCGCCATCCATTCGCTGGAGAACGCCCTGCGCTGTCCGCTGTTCAAGCACGAGGGGCGTACCCTGACGCCGCTGGACGGCGCCTTCGTTCTGGAGGCGCGCGCCGAGCGACTGCTGCAGGACCTGGCGGAGACGGTGCGGCTGACCCGGCAGGCGGCGGGCTTCTCGGCCGATCGCTTTCGCCTGGGTGCGCTCTATTCGCTGACGGTCAAAACCGTGCCCCAGCTGATCATGGGCCTCAAGCTCAGGCGCAGCGAACTCAACATCGACCTGGTGCTGGGTTCCAACGCCGATCTCGCCGAACAGCTGCACGACTTCAAGCTGGACGCCATGCTGGTGGCCCTGGACGACGCCGTGGTGGATGCCGATTGCGAGAGCGTCGAGCTGTTCAGCGACGATATCTTTCTCGCCGCACCCAGCGACTCGCCCTTCGCCGACCAGGCCGAGGTGGACCTGCGCGATCTCGCCGGGGTGCCCTTCGTGACCCTGACCCAGGGCTTCGCCACCTTTCGCGACGGCCGCCAGGTGTTCGCCCAGGCCGGCTTCGAGCCGGAGGTGATCATGCAGGTCAACGACATCTTCTCGCTGATGAGCATGGTCAGCTCAGGGGTGGGCTACGCCCTGCTGCCCGGGCGGGTCGAGGCGGTCTACCAGAACCGCCTCAAGCTGCTGCCCCTGGCCCCGCGCTACCGCCTGCAGCAGCGCATCGGCGCGGTCTTCCTGCGCAGCCGCGAGCGCGATCCCAATCTGCTGGCCTTCGTCGCCGAATGCCGGATGTACGCGCGCAACTAACCCACCAGCGCCCGCACGCAGAAAAACAGCAGCGACGGCCCCAACAGGCAGCCCAGACCCGTGTGGAAGGTGGCGGTGAGGGCGCCATAGGGCACCAGGCGGCGGTCGGTGGCGGCGAGCCCCGCGGTGACGCCGCTGACGGTGCCGGCCAGACCGCCGAAGACCATCGCCGAGCGCGGGTTGTCCAGCGCCAGCAGGCGCGCCGACGCGGGCGTCGCCACCATGACGATGATCGCCTTGATCAGGCCGGTGGCGATGGACAGCGCCATGACGTCGGAGCTGGCGCCCAGGGCGGCGCCGGTCACCGGGCCGACGATGTAGGTCACCGCGCCCGCGCCTATGGTGGTCATGCTCACCGCGTCGCGGTAGCCGAAGGCCCAGGCCACGGCGGCGCCGACGATGAAGGGCAGCACGGTGCCGAGCAGCAGGGCCACGGCGCCGATCATTCCGGCCTTGCGCGCCTCGGTGGCCTGGACCTCGAAGGCGGTGGCGACGATGGCGAAGTCGCGCAGCATGGCGCCGCCCATCAGGCCGATACCGGAAAACAGCGCGAGGTCGGCCAGGCCCTTCTGGCCGCCGGTGACGGTCCCGCCGACCCAGGCCAGTACCAGGCCGATGACGATGGCGATGGCCGAGCCGTGCACCCGGCCAAAGGTCAGTCGGCGCGAAAGGATCACCGAGATCCACATGATCAGGCCGATCAGCGCGAACGCGGCAACCAGGCCGTTGTGTTGCAGGGCTTTGGTGACGATGTCGTTCATCCTAGCGACCTCCGACCGGTGCGGGATGGGCGACCGCTGATGCGGGGGCCACGGCGGCGTCCGGCAAGGGCGGTAGCGGTTCGCCGCGATGGCTGCGGCTGATCAGGGCGATGGTCAAGCCGCAGATCCCCACGGCGCCCACGGCAGCCAGCACCGCCACCGGTCCGCCGTGCAGGGCGGTGACCACGTTCTGCTGGGCCGCCATGGCCACCACCACCGGGATGTACAGCGCGCCCCAGAAGCCGACGCCGAATTCGCATTCCTTGCTCATGCCGCCATGCCGCTCCATGTAGAGCCGGGCGCAGATCAGCAGGAGCATGGCGATGCCCACCCCGCCGACATTGGACTTGACCCCGAGCAGGACGCCCAGGAAGTCGCCGATGATGACGCCTGCAAGCATGCAGACGGCCAGGAGCGCTACACCGTAGATGATCATTGTTGTTGTCCTCGGTTGTGCTTGGGGTGGGGTGAAGCCTGGGGCAGCGCTCCCGCTCTTGCCCCCTCTCCCTGAGGGAGAGGGCTGGGGTGAGGGCAGCCGCCCTGTCTGAAGGTCTCCGTTGTTCCTGTAGGTTGGGTGTAAGCCTGGCACGGCTCCCGCTCTTACCCCCTCTCCCTCAGGGGGAGGGCCGGGGTGAGGGCGGCCGACTCGTGCGAAAAGCTCAGTCCAGTCGCGCCGCCTCCTCGCGCCGCAGCGCGTCCAGGGTATCGGGGTGGGTATCCTGCCAGGCCAGAACACCGCTGGCGGGCAGCACGCGCCTGGCCAGCTGGGTGAGCACGCTGCCCGGCGCCAGCTCAATGGCCAGGCGCACGCCGCGCTCGCGGGCGGCTTCCAGGGTGGCGTGCCATTCGATGGGCCGCGCCATGTTGAAGGCAAGGTCGTCGCGCAGCTGTTCGGCGCGCACCAGCCGCCGTGCCGAAGTACCGCTCAGATAGGCCAGTCGCGGCGCGCGCAGCTCGACGCCGGCGAACGCCTCGTCCAGGGTCACAGCGGCCTCCGCCAGCAGCGGGCAGTGGGACGGCACGCTCATGGCCAGGCGCTTGGCTGCCGCCGCGCCCTCGGTGCGCGCCGCCTCGGCCAGCACGGCCAAGCCCGCGTCGCTCCCCGCCACCACGTATTGCTGCTCGGCATTGGCATTGGCCAGGTACAACGGCGCGTCAGGACGCTGGTGGTCAGAGACCAGCTTCTCGACCGCGCCGCGCCCCAGGCCGAGGATCGCCAGCATGCCGTAGCCCGACGGGTAGGCCGCCTGCATCAGCTCGCCGCGCCGTGCTACCAGGCGCAGGGAGTCGGCAAAGTCCAGGGCCTCGGCCACCACCGCGGCGGCATAGGCGCCGATGGACAGCCCGGCCACCAGTTGCGGCACCGGGCCGCGACTCAAGAGCAGGCGCGCCGTGGCGACGCCGGCGATCAGCAGGCAGAGCTGCACGGCGCGGGTGTGTTCCAGGGTCTGGGCGGAGTCCAGGCTCAGGGGGTCGGTGTCCAGCACCTCGGCGGCTTCCGCCAGCGTCCGCCGGATCTCGGCGTCGTCGGGCAGAGCGTGCAGCATGTCGGGCCGCTGGGCGCCCTGGCCGGGAAACTGGAAGAGGGTACTCATGCGGCATGCGCCTCCGGCCAGGGATCGCCTACCAGCCGGGGGCCGGCAGTGGTCTTGAGCAGCACGCGTGGGGCGTTTCCGGCCCAATCGGCCAGGGCCACGCCGCCGAGCGGAGTTTCCAGCAGGATGTCCAGACGACAAAGCGCTTGCCCCTGCAGGGACGTCAGCAAGGCCCGGGCCTGGTCGCGCGACAGCGGGGTTGCGCAGCGGATCAGCAGATCCAGATCGCTCCCGGCGTGCAGCGCCGGCCAGCCGGAGGCCAATTCATAACCCGCGGCGCCGGTGGGTCCCCAGGGCAGCCCCAGGTCATCCAATAGCGGTTCGATAAAGGCCAGGGTCGAGAAGACGGGCAGGTCACGGCAATCACTGGAGACTCTCAGGGCCTCGGGTGAGAGCTGGCGTCTCACGGCAGCCGGCTCCAGCCAGGCCGCCATCCGTTCGGCGCGGGTGGTGCCGCGCAGGCCGACCGGAATGCGGTCAGCCTCGGGTGCAGCCCGCCGGACCACCACCGGCAGGCCGGCCTGGACAACCTCTACCGCCCAGGCCGGGGCTTCCGGCGGGAGGCCATCCGGCGTCAGGCCCCAGAGCAGGTCGTGGGGTCTGTATTGGGCTCCCATCGACCGCCCGCTCATCACGCGTTCCATCCTGCCCGCAGGCGTTCGCGCACCTCGCGAGAGGCCGCGCGATTGGCGCCATCCAGCCGCAGCCTGAGATCGGTGGCTCCGCTGGCCAGGACATCCGCCTGGGCGTCGGCCAGGGCCTGGCGCACCTGCTGCACAGCTTCGGCCGAGGGCTGGTCGGGCTGAGCCACTTCCAGCTGGCGCCAGAGCAGGCCCAGGGAGGCATAGCTGTCCAGATCATAGGCCATGGGTGGAATGTCGGCCGCCAGGCGTTCCAACTCCTCGACGCTACGCAGGGTGACCCGCGCCGCCGAGGCCTTGCCCATGGCATGCACCTGCACCTGGGGATCGCGCAGGGCCAGCAGGCGATTGGCCTGGTAGCCATGGGCGAGAAAGCCGCCGGACATGGCCTTGCCCACCAGCAGGCCCAGCACCGGATGCCCGGCCAGACGCGCCTCGGCATAAGCCCCGGCGGCCCCGGCCAGGGCCTGGTGGATGCCAAAGGCTTCCTCGCGGCGCCCATAGGCCTGGCTGGGGACGTCCACCAGGGCGATTAGGGTGCGTTTCACCGCGGCGTCACGATCTTCGGCGATGGCCTGCTGGATGGCCCGGGCCAGGCCCCAGCCCTCCAGCAGGCCCACCTCGCCCTGGCGGGCGCGGGGAAAGGGATTGCCGGCATCCGCTACCACCGCCAGCCAGCGCGCGGGGCGTCCGGCCAGTTCGAGGTCGGCGACGCGCAGGGAGGCGGGCAGGCCGGTGACGGCCTCGCCCTGACCGGCCAAGGCCTGGAACCAGGTCAGGCCGCGTTGCGAAGGCTGGGTGCTCATGGCTGGTCTCCGGCATAGAGGTGGCGAACCGCGGCGGCGTCCGCTTGGGGACGGGTGTCGAGATCGGCAAGACGCGTCAGATAGTGTTCGGCCTGCTGGCTGCGCAAGGCGCCGGCAACGCCCCGGGTGAAGCCCTGGCGGATGGCGGCGGTCACGGCGGCGCTGTCGTCGGCGACGAAGACATCGGCCAGGCCTGTGGCGACCCGTTGCTCGCCGCCGGTCAGGCTCCAGATGAAGGGGCGGTCGCGGGAGTCGTATTCCTCGATCCCGGCTTCCTGCTCGATCACCTGGGGTCCGTTGAGGCCCAGGCGGGCCTCGCGGGTGACGATCAGCTGACTGCATAGCCCCGCGGCGATGGACATGCCACCAAAGCAGCCGACGCTGCCGGCGATGACACCGATCACCGGCTGGTGGCTGCGCAAGGCGACGATGGCCGCCTGGATCTCGGCGATGGCCGCCAGCCCCAGGTTGGCTTCCTGCAGCCGTACACCGCCGGTTTCCAGCAGCAGCACGGCGCGGGTCGGGGTGCCGGAGAGGTTGTCTTCCAGCGCCAATTCCAGCGCCCCGGCGATCTTGGCGCCGCCCACTTCGCCCATGCTGCCGCCCTGGAAGGCACCTTCGATGGCGCAGACCACCGCCGGCTGGCCGTCGATCAGCCCCTTGGCCACCACCACGCCGTCATCGGCCTGGCAGACGATGCCCTGCCTGGGCAGCCAGGGCGACATCAGCCGCTCGAAGGGCCCGACCAGCTCGCGAAAGCTACCGGCGTCGAGCACCGTGCGCGCCCGTTCGCGGGCACCGAGTTCGACGAAGCTGCGGCTGTGCAGCAATTCCTGCACGTCGGGAAGGGTGGCTTCAGACATGGGCGGCTTCCTCCAGGTCGAGGGTTTCCAGACCCTGCTCCAGGCGCAGGCGCACCACGCCCGGGGTGGCGCCGAAGTCGTGGATGTCCAGGGTCAGGGCCGGCAGGTCGTCACGGGCGGCGAACAGCCGGTCGAAGAGGGCACGCCAGCGCGGTTCGCTGCCATTGACCGAAGTGGTCACCCTGAGGGTGAAGTCGGCGTCGGCGGGTTCGAGCAGGACCTCCAGGTCCCCCGAGCCGACGCAACCCACCAGGGCCCGACACCGGCGGCGCTGGCTGGCCGGATAGCTGCAGCTGAAATGTTCCATCAGAGGTCTCCAGGGAGCCGTGGCTCCAGGCGATCGACGAGAAGGGTGGCGGCCAGCAGATCGGCGGCCCCACCGGGCGAGGCATTGGCGGCCAGCAACTCCCGATCCAGGGCCAGCAGCTGGCGGCGCCCGGCCAGGCTGGCGCTGCCACCGGCGTCCAGTACCGCCTGGGCACCCTGGTGCATGGCGCTGAGGGCGGCGGGGCCGCCGCGGTGCAGCACGCAGGTGTCGTCCAGCCGGGTCATGATCGCCAGCAGGGCATCCAGACGGGCGTTCTGCTCGCCGGCACCCGCCTGGCGGCTGGCGCGCAGTTGCGGCAGGCCGCGCTGATGGATGGCGGGAAAGCCCGCGGCCGCTTCGGCCCGGGCGCCGCCGACGCCATAACGTTGGGCGACGCGCTGGCCGTGGCTCGGCAGAGTGCAGGGAGCATCAGGATCCGGGAGGCTAGCCAGGCGACCTGCCGCAAGGCACAAGGCCTCAGCAGAGCCAGGATGCCCATGCACGGCCGCCGTCACCAGCAGCCCCAGCGCCCAGATGGCGCCGCGATGGGTGTTGACGCCACCGGTCACGCTCAGCATCGCGGCTTCGCCATCGCGACCCAGGCGGCCGATCAGGCGGCGCAGGTCGGCCATGGGCAGCCCCAGTTCAGCGGCTTCGGCCATGGCCTGGAAACAGGGCCTCAGTGCCTGGGCGGAGGTCAGCATCAGGCCAAGGCTGAGGTCCTGGTGGGCACCCTGGCCGCGACGATCCACCAGGGCCGGCTTGGGCGAAAGTTCGGCTTCGTCCACCAGGGCCGTTACGGCCAGGTCGGCCAGGTGCTCGGCGGGAGACGGGGCAAGACGGGCGAGGGCGCGCATCACCAGCTCCTGAATTTGGCCGGGGGTTGATAGAGGCCGCCGGACCATTCCACCAGTTCGCCGATGCTCTTGGCGGCGAGCAATTCGCGACTGGCGTCGGTGCGGCGGATGCCGAGGTCCTCGGGCAGCGCGACAAGGCCTTCCTGGCGCAGCCGCCGCGCTTCGGCCGGATCGCTGCGCAGGCCGATGGCGGTGACCCCGGCCACGGCGGCGATCATCGCCCGGCGCTCCTCCAGGGAGCGGGCGCGATAGAGATAGGCGATGCCTTCCTCGGTGAGCAGGTGGGTGACGTCGTCGCCATAGACCATGATGGGCGCTAACGGCATGCCGCTCTTGCGCGCCACCTCCACGGCATCCAGGGTGTCGACGAAGGTGGGTTTGCCGCCTTCCTGGAAGGTCTCGACCATCTGCACCACGAGCTTCTTGCCGCGCTCCAGCAGCGCCGGGGCGCTGTCGCCCGTCTGTTGGCGCATGTCCAGCCAGGCCGGGGTGGGATGCCGGCGGCCGCGCGGGTCATGACCCATGTTGGGCGCGCCGCCAAAGCCGGCCAGGCGCCCGCGGGTCACGGTGGAGGAATGGCCATCGCCATCCACCTGCAGGGTGGCGCCGATGAAGAGGTCCACGGCGTACTGACCGGCCAGCTGGCAGAGCAGGCGGTTGGAGCGGAGCGAACCGTCCCGACCGGTAAAGAAGACGTCCGGACGCTGGGCGATGTAGCCCTCCATGCCCAGCTCGGTGCCGAAGCAGTGCACGCTTTCCACCCAGCCGCTCTCGATGGCCGGGATCAGCGTGGGGTGGGGATTGAGCGTCCAGTGCCGGCAGATCTTGCCCTTGAGTCCCAGGCGCTCGCCGTAGGTGGGCAGGATCAGTTCGATGGCCGCGGTGTTGAAACCGATGCCGTGGTTGAGCGACTGCACCTGGTGGCGCTCGTAGATGCCGCGGATGGCCATCATCGCCATGAGCACGTGCACCGGCTTGATATGGCGCGGATCGCGGGTGAACAGGGGTTCGATATAGAAGGGCCGGTCGGCCACCACCACGAAATCCACCCAGTCCGCGGGGATGTCGACCCGCGGCAACTCGGACACGTCGTCCACCAGCTGGTTGACCTGGACGATGACGATGCCGTCGCTGAAGGCCGCCGGCTCGATCAGCGCCGGGCTGTCCTCGGTGCTGGGGCCGGTATAGATGTTACCGGCGCGATCGGCCATGAAGCCGGCACTGAGCACCACCTTGGGGATGAGGTCCACCAGCAGCCGGGCATAGAGTTCGATGTAGGTGTGGATGGCGCCCACTTCCAGCAGCCCGTCTTCCAGCAGCTGGCTGATCCTCAGGCTCTGGGTGCCGGCAAAGGAGAAGTCCAGCTTGCGGGCGATGCCGCGTTCGAAGAGATCCAGGTGCTCGGCGCGACCGACGCTGGGCATGATCATGTGCAGGTCATGCAGCCGGGCCGGATCGACCTGGGCGAGACTGCGGGAGAGGAAATCGGCCTGCTTCTGGTTGTTGCCTTCCAGCACCACCCGGTCGCCGGGGGCGAGCAGCTGTTCCAGGGCCGCGACGATGGATGCGGTGGGCAGCACCTTGCCATCGGCCAGCGCGGCCACCCGGTCCAGGCGCTGCTGCTTGTCACCGCGGCGCCTGGCGATCCGAGCCGGTGGGTGGGATGTCGTTGTCATTGGAGTCTCCACGAATCACCTGTCGTGGAGTCACCCTAGACCTCGCCTCCCTGGCGTTCAATCAACCTGAAGGCGGAATCGTTACGCTGAAGTTAACGATCCCGCCTGCATCAGGCCGCCGCGACCGGCTCAGGTCTTGTCGACCGGAGTGAACACCGTGGTGGTCTTGGAGAACCAGCCGGTGGGGGTCACGTCGACGTTGGCGTTGTCATATCTCAGGCTGTTCTGCACCTGCTTGAGCGTCAGGTTGGCCTGCCAGTATTGCTCGTGGCCCAGCTCCTGATTGGCCCGGTGCACCAGATCCAGGGTTTCCTGGGCCGGCAGCACGGCGGTGGAGTAGTCGACGTCGACGCCGGCCACCTTGAGGATCTCGCCGGCGGCCTTGGTATCGCCCTGCTGGATCTTCTCGTTGGCCTGGACCACGGCCTGGTTCTTGGCCGGGGTGGCGACATAGTCGTCACGCAGCGCCATGCCGCTCCAGATCGGCAGCCAGGACGTGGCCTTGGCGTCCTGCGCGGAGACCTGCATGAGTTTGCCGTCCTGACCGCGCAGGTCCCTGGCCGACTTGAGGTAGGCGGTCTTGTCGGTCTGGGCGGTCTGCAGCGCGCTCTCGGCGGCGGCCAGGTGCTGCTTGGCCTGATCGACATGGGCCTCGAAGAGGTCCTGGCGGGCGGCGACCACGTCCATGAAGGCCTGCTGGCCCTGCTGGGAGATCGCCGGCAGGGTGGCGACCTGCTGGGTGGCGATGTCGGGTCGGGTGTCGGCCAGGGCGGCGGTGGAAAACACCGAGGCGATGGTCAGGACGAGGAGGCTCTTGGCGATACGACGATTGAGGTTCATGTGCTTCTCCCGGATACGAAAGTAACTGGAACCGCGGGGGTATCGGGCAGGGTTGCGAGATACCTTGGGGTCAGTGTCCATCCGGTGAGCTTAACGAACGCTTAGCAGGCTATCGGTAGGTGTAATTCCAGGTGTCGGACGCTGGAACGGAAACAGCGCCCGCCCCGGAGAGTCCGGAGCGGGCGCTGTTGGCGGGCCGAAGGGCCTAGCGCACCAGGCAGGGCTTCTTGTTATCGAAGGTCCAGTTGGGCGAGAGGAATTGCATGGCCATGGCGTCGTCGCGCGCACCGAGGCCCTTGGCCTTGTACAGCTCGTGGGCGCGGGCCAGGGCGTCCAGGTCCAGCTCCACGCCCAGGCCACCCTGCTGCGGCACCGCCACCAGGCCGCCCTTGATCTCCAGCGGTTGCCGGGTCAGGCGCTGGCCGTCCTGCCAGATCCAGTGGGTGTCGATGGCAGTGATCTTGCCCGGCGCCGCGGCGGCGACGTGGGTGAACATGGCCAGGGAGATGTCGAAGTGGTTGTTGGAGTGCGAACCCCAGGTCAGGCCCCAGTCGTTGCACATCTGCGCCACCCGCACCGAGCCCTGCATGGTCCAGAAGTGCGGATCGGCCAGGGGGATGTCCACCGATTGCAGCTGGATGGCGTGACCCATCTGGCGCCAGTCGGTGGCGATCATGTTGGTGGCGGTGGGCAGGCCGGTGGCGCGGCGGAATTCGGCCATCACCTCGCGTCCGGAATAGCCGTTCTCGGCGCCACAGGGATCCTCGGCATAGGCCAGCACATGGTGCTGGTCGCGGCACAGGCGGATGGCTTCCTTGAGCGACCAGGCGCCGTTGGGGTCCAGGGTCACGCGCGCCTCGGGGAAGCGCTCGGCCAGGGCGGTGACCGCCTCGATTTCGGCGTCGCCGCTGAGTACGCCGCCCTTGAGCTTGAAGTCCTTGAAGCCGTAACGGTCATAGGCCGCCTCGGCCAGGCGCACCACGGTCTCGGGGGTCAGGGCCTCTTCGTTGCGCACGCGGAACCAGGGGTCGTCGCTCTCGGCTTCGCTGCGGTAGTCCAGGGTGGTCTTGTTGCGGTCGCCGACATAGAACAGATAGCCGAGCATCTCCACGGCGTCGCGCTGCTGGCCTTCGCCGAGCAGGGCCGCCACCGGCACCTCCAGGTGCTGGCCGAGCAGGTCGAGCAGGGCGGCTTCCAGGGCGGTGACGGCGTGGATGGTGATGCGCAGGTCGAAGGTCTGCAGGCCACGGCCGCTGGCATCGCGACCGGCGAAGGCCTGGCGGACCTGGCCGAGGATGCGCTGGTACTGCCCCAGCGGCTGGCCGATGAGGAACTGGCGGGCGTCTTCCAGCGTCTGGCGGATGCTCTCGCCGCCGGGCACCTCGCCGACGCCGGTGCGGCCGGCGCTGTCCTTGAGGATCAGCACGTTGCGGGTGAAGTAGGGGCCATGGGCGCCGCTCAGGTTGAGCAGCATGCTGTCCTGGCCGGCGACGGGCACGACTTCCAGCGAGGTGACCACCGGGGTGCCGGTGTGCAGGGCGGGGGTGGCGTTGAATTGGGTCATGGTCGGGCTCCTTGGCGATCAGCGAGAGGTTTCAGCGGCGAGCGGGGCTTCGGCAGGCGGCGTGGGCACGCCGCGCAACTCGACGCGCTTGATCTCGCCGACGACGAACAGGTAACTGATGGCGGCCACCAGGGCATTGGCACCGACGAACACCAGGGCCATCTTGAAGGAACCGGTGGCGGCGATGATGTAGCCGATGATGATCGGGGTGGTGATGGACGACAGGTTGCCGATGGTGTTGAACAGGCCACCGGAGAGGCCGGCGATCTGCTTGGGCGAGGTGTCGGAGACCACCGCCCAGCCCAGGGCACCGATGCCCTTGCCGAAGAAGGCCATGGCCATGAAGCCCACCACCATCCAGTCGGCGTCGACGTAGTTGCAGAGGATCATGCTCATCGACAGCAGCATGCCGGCGACGATGGGGGTCTTGCGCGCCACGCTCAGGCTGCTGCCGCGACGCAGCAGCCAGTCGGAGATCACCCCGCCGAGCACGCCGCCGATGAAGCCGCAGATGGCCGGCAGGGAGGCGATGATGCCGGCCTTGAGGATGGTCATGCCGCGTTCCTGCACCAGGTACACGGGGAACCAGGTGAGGAAGAAGTAGGTGAGGGCGTTGATGCAGAACTGGCCCAGGTAGATGCCGGCCATCATGCGATTGGTCAGCAACTGGCCGATGTAGCTCCACTTCGGACCTTCGCTCTTCTTGCCGGGGGTGTCCAGGTCGACCAGGCCGCCGTTGCTGGCGATGTACTCGACCTCGGCGCTGTTGGCGCGGGGATGTTCGCGGGGGCTGTAGATCACCGCCATCCACACCGCCGAGAAGGCGATGCCCAGGGCGCCCATCACCACGAAGACGTGCTGCCAGCCGAAGTGGTAGACGATCCAGCCCATCAGCGGCGCGAACAGCACGGTGGCGAAGTACTGCGCCGAGTTGAAGATGGCCGAGGCGGTACCGCGCTCCTTGGTGGGGAACCAGGCGGCGACGATGCGGGCGTTGCCGGGGAAGGAGGGCGCTTCGGCCAGGCCGACCATGAATCTCAGGGCGAACAGCAGGAACACCGCGGTGCCGATGCCGAATTCACCGATGTAGCCTTGCAGCATGGTGAACACCGACCAGGTGAAGATGCTTGCCGCATAGACCTTCTTCGACCCGAAGCGATCGAGCAGCCAGCCGCCGGGGATCTGGCCGAGCACATAGGCCCAGCCGAAGGCGGAGAAGATGTAGCCGAGGGAGACGGCACTGATGCCGAGGTCTTTTTGCAGGGCGGAGCCGGCGATGGAGATGGTGGCGCGGTCGGCATAGTTGATCGTGGTCACCACGAACAGCATGAACAGGATCAGATAGCGGACGCGCGTCTGCTTGGTTTCGTGCATGGAGAGCTCCCACTGGTTTGTTTTTGTGTGCGGGCTGACATCGTGTAGCGGGCTTAGGTTGTAAGTCGTCTGACAACGATAGCGCTATCATTAAACAGATAACGCTATCATTCAACTGCTAAATCTGTGGCTGGGCGCAAAAAAGTGGCTAGGAACTCTGCCGCTCGATCAGGGCAAAACCGGTGTCGAGGCTTACCGCAGTTTGATCGCCCGCGAGACGGTCGAGCAGCGCCTGGGCGACACGCTGGCCCATGGCATCGGCGTTGACGCTGACCGTGGACAGCGCCGGGGTGGCGAAGCGGCCGTTGGTGGTGTCGCCGAAGCCGACCACCGCCAGCTGTTCGGGGATGCGCAGGCCGCGGCTGCTGGCTTCGGCGACCACACCCAGGGCCAGGGTGTCGGAGCTGCACAGCACCAGTTGCGGGGGCTCGGGGCGTTCCAGCAGGCGCGCCAGGCCGATGCGGCCGACTTCCCAGGTGGCGGGTAGTGGCAGCACTTCCATGGGCAATTCGGGGATGCCCAGTTCGACCAGGCGGGCCTGCAGAGCCAGGTTGCGGCGCATGGCGCGAGGATCGTCCACCGAGATCACCCCGAAGCGGCGATAGCCGCGGGCGACGAAGTGCTCCGCCAGGGCCACGCCGACCTGCTCGTGGGAAAAGCCCACCTGCATGTCCAGGGCCTCGGCGCTCAGGTCCCAGGCTTCCACCACCGGGATGTTCAGCGCCGCCAGCCGCGCGCGACTGGCCGGGGTGTGCAGGGTGCCGGTGAGGACGATGCCATCGGGGCGGCGGCCGAGGATGGCTTCCAGCAGTTCCTCTTCCTTTTCCGGCGAATAGCCGGTCGGACCGATCAGCGCCTGGTAGCCCGCCGCGGTGAGGCGATCCATGATCGCCTGCACCACGGTGGCATAGATGGAATTGGCGATGGTGGGCAGCAGGATGGCCACCAGCCGGCTCTTGCTGGAGGCCAGGCTGCCGGCCAGCAGATTGGGCACGTAGCCCAGTTCCTTGACCACGGCCAGGACATGCTCGCGGGTGGCGGCGCTCACCAGGCTCGGGCGGTGCAGTGCCCGGGACACGGTAATGGGCGACACCCCGGCGGCGAGGGCGACCTCGCGCACGGTGAGGGGCAGCTCGGTGGTGCCATCGAGCTGGGCGATTTCGCGTCGGGACTTCCTGGCCAAAGCGGGTCCTTGGATGAGAGAGGCCGCCATTATGAGAGCAAGCCCCGGCGGTTGCCATGGGCGCCCGCCGGAGCCCCGGCTAGTTGACCGCTCGCGTTGCCCGGGCGCGGCCGACCCGCGATTGATTGGGGCGACCGAGCAGGGCGGAAACGTTCTGTCCGACCTCGACCAGTCTCTTCAGGTCGACGCCGGACGCTATGCCCAGGCCGTCGAGCAGATAGACCAGGTCCTCGCTGGCGACATTGCCGCTGGCGCCCTGGGCATAGGGACAGCCGCCGAGCCCGGCGACGGAGCTGTCGAACACCGCGACGCCTTCGAGCAGGCTGGCGTAGACGTTGGCCAGGGCCTGGCCATAGGTGTCGTGGAAATGCCCGGCCAGTTGGCTAAGGGGCACCTCCCGGCCCAGCCGCTGCCAGAGCGCCCGGGTCCGACCCGGGGTGCCGACGCCGATCGTATCGCCCAGGGAGACCTCGGCGCAGCCCAGCTCCAGCAGTTCGCGGGTCACGCTCGCCACCTGGTCGGTTGCGACCTCGCCATCGTAGGGGCAGCCCAGCACGCAGGACACATAGCCGCGCACCCGGATGCCCGCCGCCCGCGCGCCCTCGACCACGGGCACGAAGCGCGCCAGGCTCTCGGCGATGGAGCAATTGATGTTGCGCTGGGAGAAGCCCTCCGAGGCGGCGGCGAACACGGCGATTTCGTCCACCCCCGCCGCCAGGGCGGCTTCGAAACCTTTCAGGTTGGGCACCAGTACCGAGCGCACCACGCCCTCGGGCCGGCAGAGTCCTGCCAGTACCTCGGCGGTCCCGGCCATCTGCGGCACCCAGAGTGGCGAGACGAAGCTGCCCACCTCCAGATGATGCATGCCACTGGCGATCAGCGCCGTGCACAGCTGGATGCGCTCGGCGATGCCCAGCGCCTGGGGCTCGTTCTGCAGGCCATCGCGGGGTCCGACCTCGACCAGCCGCACCCGGGACGGCAGGGCATCGCTCATGGTGCCACCTCCTCCAGTTCCACCAGCGGGGCGCCCTCGGCCACCAGCTCGCCCGGGCTACAGAACAGCGCCGCCACCACGCCCGCACGGGGCGCGCGGATGCTGTGCTCCATCTTCATCGCCTCCAGCACCACCAGCGGGGCCCCGGCTTCCACGGCGTCGCCGACGGCCACCGAGACGGCTACCACACTGGCGTTCATCGGCGCGGTAAGACCACCGGCATCCGCCTGGCGCGCGACCTCGGCCAGCGGATCGGCCCAGGTGACGGCTTCGAAACGGTCCTGCCATTCGAGGAACAGCGTCGGCCCTCGGCGATGGAGGCGGGCGCTGTGGCGAACGCCGTCCACCTGCCAGTGGAGCCGATCACCGCTCAATGCGACGGCCAGCGGGTCGACCAGGCTCAGGGTGCGCACCTCGCCACGACAGGCCAGGCGCAGCGCGATGCGCGGTGGTCCACCCAGGCGCCAGCCCTGGCGGGACGCCCAGGGTGACGTGGGATCGGCAGCGGCGGGCAGCGTCGCCAGCCAGGCCTGGCCCGCCCGGGTCCAGAAGGCCTCCGGCAGTTCTGCGGGTGCGGGCAGCAAGGCCGCCTGATGCCGCTCGATGAAACCGGTGTCCAACTCCGCCGCGGCAAAGGCCGGATGGGCGAGCAGGCGCTGCAGGAAGGCGAGGTTGGTGGCGAAGCCGCCCACCGCGGTGTCCTGGAGCATGGCCAGCAACCGCTTGCGCGCCTGTTCGCGGCTGTCGCCCCAGGCGATCAGCTTGGCCAGCATGGGATCGTAGAACGGCGACACCTCGTCACCTTCCTCCACGCCGCTGTCCACTCGCCGCCCGGGACCGGCCGCGGGCTCGCGATAGAGTTGCAGGGTGCCCGAGGCCGGCAGGAAGCCCTGGTCGGTGTCCTCGGCATAGAGGCGCACCTCGATGGCGTGGCCGTGCAGCGGCACCTGGGCCTGGGTGAGGGGCAGGGCTTCGCCTGCGGCCACGCGCAGCTGCCAGGCCACCAGGTCCAGGCCGGTGATGGCCTCGGTGACCGGGTGCTCCACCTGCAGCCGGGTGTTCATCTCCATGAAGAAAAAGTCGCCACGGGCGTCGAGCAAAAATTCCACGGTGCCGGCGCCGACATAGCCGATGGCCTGGGCCGCCTGAACCGCCGCCTCGCCCATGGCCCGGCGCAATTCGGGCGTGAGACCCGGCGCGGGCGCCTCCTCGATCACCTTCTGGTGGCGGCGCTGGATGGAGCAGTCGCGTTCGTTGAGATAGAGGCAATGGCCGTGCCCATCGGCGAACACCTGGATCTCCACGTGGCGCGGTTGCAGCACGTATTTCTCCACCAGCATCCGCGCATCACCAAAGGCCGAGAGCGCTTCGCGCTGGGCCGAGGCGAGGCCCTCGGCCAGGTCGGCTTCGTGTTCGACGATCTTCATGCCCTTGCCGCCGCCGCCGGCGGTGGCCTTGAGCAGGACCGGATAGCCGATGCGCGCCGCGGCGTCGCGAAAGGTGGCCAGGGACTGGCCCTCGCCGTGATAGCCCGGCACCAGGGGCACCCCGGCATCGGTCATCAGCGCCTTGGCCGCGGACTTGCTGCCCATGGCGCGGATCGCCGCGGCGGGAGGGCCGACGAAGACCAGCCCGGCCGCGGCCACCGCCTCGGCGAAGGCGGCATTCTCGGACAGGAAGCCGTAGCCCGGATGGATCGCCTGGGCGCCGGCGGCCAGGGCCGCGGCGATGATGCGCTCGCCCAGCAGATAGCTGTCGGCCGGCTTGGTCCCGCCCAGGTCCACTGCCTGATCGGCCTGGCGCACATGGCGGGCGTCGACATCGATGGCGCTGTGCACGGCGACGGTACCCAGGCCGAGGGCCTTGGCCGTACGCATCACCCGGCAGGCGATCTCGCCGCGGTTGGCGACGAGCAGACGGTCGAAGGTCATGGCGAGGTCTCCTGCCAGGCGGGACGACGTTTCTCCAGAAAGGCCTGCAGGCCTTCCTGGGCTTCGGGGGTGACGCGTACCTCGGCGATCAGGCCCTCGGTGAAGGAGCGCACCTCGTCGGGGGGTGCGCCCGCGCCAGCGCCGTCCAGCAACCGCTTGCAGGCGCGCAATGCCTGGGGCCCGTTGTCCAGCAGCCGGGCGATCCAGGCCTCGACCAGGGTGTCCAGGTCGGCAGCCGGCGCCGTCTCGGCCACCAGGCCCAGTTCGGCGGCGCGTTCGCCGGAAAAGCGCTCCGCGCCGAGCATGTAGCGCCGCGCCATGCGCTCGCCCAGGGCGCGAGTCACGAAGGGCGCGATGACCGCCGGCACCAGGCCGATGCGCACCTCCGACAGGCAGAAGATGGCGTCGCCCGCGGCCAGGGCCAAGTCGCAGCAGCTGACCAGACCCACCGCGCCGCCAAAGGCCGCGCCCTGGACCACCGCCAGGGTCGGCATCGGCAAGGCCTGCAGGCGATACATCACCTCGGCCAGGCGCTCGGTGTCGGCGCGATTGGCGGCGGCGTCCAGGCGGGCCGAGGCCTGCATCCAGGCGAGGTCGGCGCCGGCGCAGAAGTGCCGCCCGTGGCCACGCAGGAGCAGAAAGCGCAGGGCTTGATCGCTGGCGAGCTCGGCGAGCACGCTGCCCAACTCGGCGATCAGCTGCGCATCCAGGGCATT
This sequence comes from Pseudomonas oryzihabitans NBRC 102199, assembly GCF_000730625.1. Classification (GTDB taxonomy): domain Bacteria; phylum Pseudomonadota; class Gammaproteobacteria; order Pseudomonadales; family Pseudomonadaceae; genus Chryseomonas; species Chryseomonas oryzihabitans. The sequence continues at coordinate 528,905 of NZ_BBIT01000002.1, forward strand.
GTGGCGATCCGGGCGATCGAGCCAGAGGGTGGCGAAGCCGCGTGGATCACGAATCAGTTCCAGGGTGTGGAAGTCAGTCATGGCCTACATCCGGAAGACGCCGAAGGTCGTCGGCTCGAGAGGGGCGTTGAGACTGGCCGACAGGGCCAGGGCGAGGACCTCGCGGGTCTGGGCCGGGTCGATCACCCCGTCGTCCCACAGCCGCGCGCTGGAATAGTGGGCATGGGCCTGGCGTTCGTACTGCTCGACGATGGGGGCCTTTATCCGCGCCGCCTCCTCGTCGTCGAAGGCCTCGCCGGCGCGTTCGGCCTGCTCGCGCTTGACCTGCACCAGCACCCCGGCCGCCTGCTCGGCACCCATCACGCCGATGCGCGCGTTGGGCCACATCCACAGGAAGCGTGGATCGTAGGCGCGACCGCACATGCCGTAGTTGCCGGCGCCAAAGCTGCCGCCGATGATCACGGTGAACTTGGGTACCCGGGCGCAGGCCACCGCGGTGACCAGCTTGGCGCCGTGCTTGGCGATGCCGCCTTCCTCGTATTTCTTGCCCACCATGAAGCCGGTGATGTTCTGCAGGAACAGCAGCGGGATGCGACGCTGGCAGGCCAGTTCGATGAAGTGCGCGCCTTTCTGCGCCGATTCGGCGAAGAGGATGCCGTTGTTGCCGAGGATGGCCACCGGATGGCCGTGCAGGTGGGCGAAGCCGCAGACCAGGGTGGTGCCGAATTGCGCCTTGAATTCATCGAAGACGCTGCCGTCCACCAGCCGCGCGATCACCTCGCGCACCTCCAGCGGCTGCTTGGGATCGGCCGGCACCAGACCGTGCAGTTCCTCGGCCGGGTGGAGGGGCGGGATAGGCGTCTTCAGTTGCAAGTCGCCCAGCTTGCGCCAGTTGAGGTTGGCGATGCAGCGCCGGGCCAGGGCCAGGGCATGGGCATCGTCTTCGGCGTAGTGATCGGCCACGCCGGAGGTCCGGCAATGGACATCGGCGCCGCCCAGCTCCTCGGCGCTGACCACCTCGCCGGTGGCGGCCTTCACCAGCGGCGGGCCGGCGAGAAAGATGGTGGCCTGCTGGCGCACCATGATGGTCTCGTCGCTCATGGCCGGCACATAGGCGCCACCGGCGGTGCAGGAACCCATCACCACGGCGATCTGCGGGATGCCCTGGGCGCTCATGGTCGCCTGGTTGAAGAAGATTCGCCCGAAGTGCTCGCGGTCGGGGAAGACGTCCTCCTGGCGCGGTAGGTTGGCGCCGCCGGAATCCACCAGATAGAGGCAGGGCAGCCGATTCTGCAGGGCGATGGCCTGGGCGCGCAGGTGCTTCTTCACCGTGAGCGGATAGTAGGAGCCGCCCTTCACCGTGGCGTCGTTGGCGATGATCATGCACTCGACGCCCTCAATGCGGCCGATGCCGGCCACCACCCCGGCGGCCGGTACCTCTTCCTCGTAGACGTCGAGGGCGGCCAGGGCGCCGATTTCCAGGAAGGGCGAGCCTGGGTCCAGCAACAGATCGATGCGCGCGCGGGGCAGCAGCTTGCCGCGCGCGGTATGGCGCGCCTGGGCCCTGGCCCCGCCGCCTTCGCGGATGCGCGCCAGCAGCCCGTCGAGCCGGGCCAGTTGTTCGGCCATGGCGGCGGCGTTGCGCTGGTAGTCCGGGGTGCGCCGGTTCAGCGTGGAGGTCAGCACGGTCATGAAGGCGTCCTCACCGGGTTTCGTTGAACAGCTCGCGGCCGATCAGCATGCGGCGGATCTCGCTGGTGCCGGCGCCGATCTCGTAGAGCTTGGCGTCGCGCAGCAGGCGACCGGTGGGGTATTCGTTGATGTAGCCGTTGCCACCGAGGATCTGGATGGCTTCCAGGGCCATCTGGGTGGCCTTCTCGGCGGTGTAGAGGATCACCCCGGCGGCGTCCTTGCGGGTGGTCTCGCCGCGGTCGCAGGCCTGGGCCACGGCATAGAGATAGGCGCGGCTGGCGTTGAGGCCGGTGTAGAGATCGGCCACCTTGCCCTGGATCAGCTGGAATTCGCCGATGCTCTGGCCGAATTGCTTGCGGTCGTGGACATAGGGCAGCACCACGTCCAGGCAGGCCTGCATGATGCCCACCGGGCCGCCGGCGAGGACCACCCGCTCGTAGTCCAGGCCGCTCATCAGCACCTTGACCCCGCCATTGACCTCGCCCAGCACGTTGTCCTCCGGCACCTCCACGTCGTCGAAGAACAGCTCGCAGGTGTTGGAGCCGCGCATGCCCAGCTTGTCGAACTTGCTGCCGCGGCTGAAACCCTTCCAGTCACGCTCGACGATGAAGGCGGTGATGCCATGGGCCGCCTTTTCCGGTTCGGTCTTGGCGTAGATGACATAGGTGTGGGCATCGGGGCCGTTGGTGATCCAGGTCTTACTGCCATTGAGCACATAGCGATCGCCGCGGCGTTCGGCGCGCAGCTTCATGGAGACCACGTCCGAGCCGGCGTTGGGTTCGCTCATGGCCAGGGCGCCGACGTGCTCGCCGCTGACCAGGCTGGGCAGGTAGCGGGCCTTCTGCGCGGCGCTGCCATTGCGGTGGATCTGGTTGACGCAGAGATTGGAGTGGGCGCCATAGGACAGGGCCACCGAAGCCGAGCCGCGGCTGATCTCTTCCATGGCCACCGCATGGGCCAGGTAGCCGAGTCCTGCGCCGCCGTATTCCTCGCCCACGGTGATGCCGAGCAGGCCCAGGTCACCGAAGGTGCGCCAGAGGTCCATCGGGAAGCTGTTGCTGGCATCGATCTCGCCCGCGCGGGGCGCCACCTCGCGGGCGACCAGGGCGCGCACCTGATCGCGCAGCAGGTCGAGGGTCTCGCCCAGGGCGAAGTTGAGACTCGGGTAGCTCATGGGGTCACCTGTTGTTGGGATTGTCGGGTGCGAGCGGTCAGCCGAACAGGCGTGCGCAGGGCGGCCGCCAGGCACGGTGCGGAGCGGAAAGGGACAGGGCGGGGCTGTTTCATCGGCCAGGCGCGGGCGTGGCCCGAAAGCGATAGCCGCAAGGACGTCGGGCAGGGCCGCCGACGGCGGGGCAAGGGTGCGCTCGACGCGCGGGTGCGGAACGCGGGCGCCAGGGCGCTCATGGTCCGTCCTCCTGTTCATTGTTCTTGTCATGGCGACCGCGAGAGGAAGGCGGCGCGCCTGTGCCTCTGAGTCTAGGAGGAGAAATGCGCTATCGTGAAACGATAAAAATAGAATCCAGGTATTGGAAAATCAGATGGCACTGCTCAAGGACATCTCGATGCGGCAACTGCGCTATTTCGTCGCCGCCGCCGAGAACAGCCAGTTCTCCCTGGCCGCCAGCGCGGTCAACGTCAGCCAGTCGGCGGTCACCACGGCGGTCAGCCAGCTGGAGGCGAGGCTCGCCGTGCGGCTGTTCGAGCGCCTGCCCCACGGCGTCAAGCTCACCGCCGAGGGCCACCAGTTCTATCACCATGCCCGGCACATCCTCGACACCCTGCAGGACGCCGTCAGCCAGCCGCTGTTCCAGAGTCATGCGCTGACTGGCCAGGCGCGCGTCGGCGCCTCCTATGCAGTGCTCGGCTACTACCTGCCGACCCTACTGGCGCGCTTCAAGCGCAGCTATCCGCAGATCGACATCGACCTGCGCGACATGGACCGACCCAGCATCGAAGCCGGCATCACCGACGGCACCCTGGAGCTGGGCCTCACCGTCATCTCCAACGTCGACGCCACCCAGCCCTTCGAGCGTCATCTGCTGATGCGCTCGCCGCGTCAGCTCTGGCTGCCCAGCGCCCATCCGCTGCTGGCGCCGGAGCGCGTCACCCTGGCCGACATCGCCCCCTATCCCTACATCCTCGCCACGGTGGACGAAGGCGAGACCTCCACGTTGCGCTATTGGCGCGCGGCGGGCCTTGAGCCCAACGTGGTGTTCAAGACCTCGTCCATGGAATCCCTGCGCGGCCTGGTCGCCCACGGCTTCGGCGTGACCATCCTCTCCGACATGCTCTATCGCGGCTGGTCGCTGGAAGGCCGCAAGCTGGAAGCCCGCCCGGTGGCCGATACCATCCCGCCCATGGAACTGGGCCTGATCTGGAGTCCTGAGGAGCGCCTGGGCCCTGGGGCCCAGGCGTTTCGGCAGTTCCTGGTGTCGGCGGCGGGGTAGCGGGGCGGGGCCGCGTCACGCCGGCCTCAGCCCCTGGACTGCGCCGGATCCGCACTGCGTGGATAGGTGCGCTCTTCCTCGATGCGGCCATCCGCGGTGTGGATCTTAACGCTGCCGGTCTTGCCGTCCAGGTATTGCGCGGCCTGGTGGACGATGGCGTCCTTGGTCGAGGCCTTGAGCAGGGCGCGATCGCCATGCTCTTCCTTGAATTCCCAGCCGGTGTCGGTGGGTAGGATGTGGTAGTTCTGCATCTGGTCTCCCTGGGGCCCTTTGGCCCTTGCCTGGTCTTGGGTTGCGCCTGTTTCGACCCGCTTTGGCTCAAGAACATTCGAGCGAAGCGGCCCGGGCAGGCCAGGCAGGGGACCGGGCAGCGCCATTCAGCCCTGCAGATAGACCACCTGGGTGTGGGTGTACTCATAGAGGCCGTGCTTGCCGTCGGCGCCGCCGATGCCGGACTTGCGCACCCCGGCGTGGTAGCCCTGCATGGCTTCGAAGTTCTCCCGATTGATGTAGGTCTCGCCAAAGTCGATCTCGCGCATGGCGTGCATGGCCTTGCCCAGGCTGCGGGTATAGACGGAGGAGGTAAGGCCGTATTCGCAGTCATTGGCCAGGGCGATGGCTTCGTCGAGATCATCGACTATCTGGATCGGCAGCACGGGGCCAAAGATCTCTTCGCGCATGATCGGCATGTCCGCGCGACAGTCCGCCAGCACCGTGGGCTGGAAGTGAAAGCCGCGACCCAGGTCGGCACGACGGCCACCGGTGACCAGGCGGGCGCCCTGGCCGAGGGCGACGTCGACCTTGGCCGCCACCTTGTCCAGACCGGCGGCGTTGATCAGCGGTCCCATCTCCACGCCGGTGTCGGCCTGGGGGTCGCCATAGCGGGTGGCGGCCATGGCGCGGCCGATGCGCTCGATGAAGTCCTCGGCCACCGCGCGCTCCACATAGACCCGCTCGGCGCAGTTGCACACCTGCCCGGTGTTGATGATGCGCGAGTCGCGGATGGCGCGGACCGCCAGGTCCAGGTCGGCATCGGCCAGGACGATGGCCGGCGCCTTGCCGCCCAGTTCCAGATTGAGCTTCGTCAGATTCGGTGCGGCAGCGGCCATGATCCGCGAGCCGGTGGCGACGCTGCCGGTAAAGCTGACCATGTCGATGCCAGCATGGGCGCTGAGCTGGCCCCCTACGGAACCGGCGCCGCTGACCAGGTTGAACACCCCGGGCGGCAGATCCGTCTCGGCCACCAGGCGGGCGAATTCATGGGCATTGATCGGGGTTTCTTCGCTGGGCTTGATGACGATGGTGTTGCCGGTGAGCAGCGCCGGCGCCAGCTTGCGGGCGATCAGGAAGAAGGGGAAGTTCCAGGGCAGGATGCCGGCCACCACGCCCAGTGGCTTGCGCAGCAGAAAGATCTGCTCGTCGGGTCGGTCGCTGGTGATGATCTCGCCTTCGATACGCCGCGCCCACTCGGCCATGTAGTCGAGGTAGTCGGCGGTGAAATTGACCTCCACCTCGGCCAGACCGTGGATCTTGCCCTGTTCGGCGACAATGGTTTGCGCCAGTCGCGGTGCCTGCTCGCGCAGCTTGGCGGCGATGCGCCTGAGATGGCCGGCCCGCTCGATCGCCGGTTTGCGGGCCCAGGCCTTTTGCGCGCGGCGAGCGGCGGCGATGGCCTGGTCGACGTGGTCGCGGCTGGAGGCCGGCACCCGGGCCAGGGCCTCGCCGGTGGCCGGGTTGTGGACGAGAAAGTCCTCGGCGGCCGGCAGGAAGCGGCCATCGATGTAGTTCTGGTAAGCGGGCAGATCGGCCATGGCGGACTCCGGGTCAGTAGGTGCGAGAAGGCGCCTGGGGCGCTTCGAGGGGGCGATAGCGGGCCAGGTTGGTCAGTGCCGCCTGGCGGAACAGGCTGATGTCGATACCGACGGCGACGAACTGGCAACCCCAGTCGCGATAACGCCGGGCATCGTCTTCCTGGGGCGCCAGGATCCCGGCCACCTTGCCGGCGGCGCGGGTGGCGTCGATGGCGGCGCGGATGCGCGCCTGCACCTCGGGATGGCCCGGATTGCCGGCATGGCCCAGGCCGCTGGAGAGATCGGCTGGACCGACGAAGACGGCGTCCACCCCTTCCACCGCGGCGATTTCGGCGACGTTGTCGCTGCCCAGCCGCGATTCCACCTGGACGATCAGGCACAGCTCGCGATGGGCGTTGTGCAGGTAGTCGGGCACCGCGTCCCAGCGGGTGGCGCGGGCCAGGCCGCCGCCGACGCCACGGATGCCATGAGGGGGATAGCGCATGGCCCGCACCAGGGCGCGGGCCTGGTCGGCGGTCTCCACCATGGGCACCATCAGCGTCTGCACGCCGATGTCCAGCAATTGCTTGATCAGCACTGCATCGCCGGTCACGCAACGCACCACCGGCGCCGTGGGGTAGGGCGCCACCGCCTGCAACTGGGCGAGGATGCTCGGCACCGTGTTGGGCGCGTGCTCGCCGTCGATCAGCAGCCAGTCGTAGCCGGTGCTGGCGGCGATTTCGGCGGCATAGCCGGTGGCGAAGCCGGCCCAGAGGCCATAGAGGGTATCGCTGCCCGTGAGGCGGGCCTTGAAGGGATTGCGTGGCAGGTCCATGACGGTGGTCTCCAGGGGAATCAGGAAGGGGTATCGGGCAGGCGCACCAGCAGGCCGTAGCTCAGGGCGCCAGCCACCGCGACCGCGGCGGCGATGCCGAGGGCGAGGCCGAAGGAGCCGGTCTGCTGGACGATCATGCCGGTGATGACCGGGGCGAAGGCGCCGCCGAAGTAGCCGCCGAAATTCTGGATGCTGGCCAGCGAGGCCACCTGGTGCGAGGGCACGGCGACGCTGACCAGCGACCAGGTGCCGGCCACCGCCACGTTGAGGCTGAACAGCGCCAGGCTGAAACAGAGGATGACGCTGCCGATGCCGGTCACCCCGGCGCTGCACAGGGCGAACAGTCCGGCTGCGGCCAGACCGCCGCAGATCGGCAGCTTGCGGCTGAAGGCCAGGCTGCGCCCGCTGCGGGTCAGGCGATCCACCAGCAGGCCGCCGCCGATCACGCCACAGGCGCCGGCCAGGAACGGCAGGCTGGCGACCCAACCGGCCTGGGACAGGGACAGGTGATGGACCCGTTCCAGGTAGGCCGGCAGCCAGGTCAGGAACAGCGACAGCATGTAGATGATGCCCACGTAGCCGATCACCACGCCCCAGGTCAGGCGGCGGCGGAACAGCCCCAGCCAGTCGGCGAAGGTCAGTCGCTGGCCGGCGTCCTGGGGTGGCAGCCCGGCGTCCAGGTGCGCCCGCTCGGCGGCGTCCAGCGCCACCTGGACCCGGTCGCGATAGCTCAGGTACCAGAGCGCCGCCACCAGGACGCCCAGTACGCCCATGGCGATGAACATCTGTCGCCAGCCCAGCCACAGCAACAGGGCGGTGAGGATCGGCTGGGAGATCGCCGGTCCCAGGGAGGAGGAGAGGTTGAAGATGCCGGAGGGCAGGCCGCGCTCGCGCACGTTGAACCACTCGCTGACCACCTTGGCGCCGGCCGGGAATTGCGGCGCCTCGCCAATGCCCAGGCCGACGCGGGCGAGGATCATCAGGTGCAGGCTGCTGAGCAGCCCGAGCACGCCCTGGGCGATGGACCAGAGGCAGATGCCCAGGCCCAGGGTCAGGCGCGCGCCGAAGCGATCCAGCAGGCCGCCGATGGGCAGCTGGGCGAAGGCATAGGCCCAGGCGAAGGCCGACAGCAGCAGGCCCATCTCGGTCGGCGTGAAGCCCAGTTCGCCGCTGATGGTCTGGTTGGCGATGGCCAGGGTGCTGCGGTCCAGGTAGTTGACGAAGCCGGCCAGCACCAGCAGCGCGAGGGCGATCACCTGGACCCGCTTGAGCCGGGCGCTCTTGGGTGGCAGCGGCGTCGCCGCGGGGCGCGCATCCGGCAGGGGCGTCGCCAGGGTGTCTTGGGTCGCTTTCATCCAGCCCTCCTGGGCAAGGCCTCAGTGGCGATAGGGACGTTCCAGGGCGCACTCCGGATTGAGGCGCACGCCGAAGCCGGGCCGATCCAGCGCCGAGGCGCGCATGCGGCCGCGCACCGGGACGGGTTCGTCGAGCAACTGCGGATGGAACATGGGCACCACCTCGTCGGCCTTGGGCGCCATCATCAGGAACTCGGCGAAGGGACTGTTGGTGCGGGTGATGACGAAGTGGTAGCTGTAGACCGAGGAGCCGTGGGGAACCACCAGGGCGTTGTGGGCATCGGCCAGGGCCGAGATGCGGATCAGCTCGGTGAGGCCGCCGCACCAGCCGACGTCGGGCTGGAGGATGTCGCAGCAACCCATCTCCAACAGCAGGCGGAAACCCCAGCGGGTGGCTTCGTGCTCGCCGGTGGTGACCAGCATGCCCTTCGGCACGTTGCGTTTGAGTTCGGCATAGCCCCAGTAGTCGTCCGGCGGCAGCGCCTCCTCGATCCACTTGAGACCGAATTGCTGGGCGCCCTGGGCCAGGCGGGTGGCGTAGTTGAGGTCGAGGCTCATCCAACAGTCGAGCATCAGCCAGAAGTCGTCGCCGACCCGTTCGCGCATGGTCGCCAGGGCCTCCAGGTTCTTGCGCAAGCCTTCCTCGCCCTCGGCCGGGCCATGCTGCAGCGGCAACTTGCCGCCGATGAAGCTCATCTCCTTGGCCAGGTCCGGCCGGGCGCCGGTGGCATAGAACTGCAGTTCGTCACGTACCGCGCCGCCGAGCAACTGGTGCACCGGCTCCTGGCGCAGCTTGCCGAGCAGATCCCAGAGCGCGAGATCCACCCCGGAGATGGTGTTGAGCACGATGCCCTTGCGCCCGTAGTAGAGGGTGGAGAGGTACATCTGGTCCCAGATCTTTTCCAGGTCGGTGACCTTGGCCCCCTCCAGGAAGCGCGCCAGATGCCGCTCGACGATGAAGGCGCCCAGCTCGCCGCCGGTGGTGACGGCGAAGCCCACGGTGCCGTCGCTGGCCTCGACTTCCACCACCAGGGTGCCCAGCACATTGATGCCGAAACTGCGCCGGCTCTGGCGGTATTCCGGGTACTTGGCCATGGGCGTGGCGATGTGGTCGTCGATCCAGTGGCCGTCGCCCTGGTCGTGGTAGTCGGCGCCGCCGCCGCGAAGGGTGTAGGCGCGCACCTGCTTGATGGTGGGTAGGGTCATGGCGAGGCTCCCTTAATGACTGGGCGTGAGCTGGGGTTGGGGATCGGCCTGGTCGCGGCGGCGCAGGCCGAGGATCAGGGCGGCGGCGACCAGGGTGGTGCCGGCGAGCAGATAGAGGCCGGCGCCGGGGTGGGCGAAGGTCACCTCGGCCCAGCGCTTGGCCAGGGGCGCGATGAAGCCGCCGATGGCGCCGCAGGTATTGATCAGGGCGATGCCGCCCGCGGCGGCGCTACCGCGCAACTGGTCGGACGGAAAGGTCCAGAACAGCGGCTGCACGGCGATGAAGCCGGCGGCGGCAAAGCACAGGGCGATCAGGGCATAGAGCGGCGAGAAGGTCACCGAGGCGGCGATGCCCAGACCGGAGATGGCCAGGGTGGCGGCGGCGGTGCGCCGGCGTTCGCCGGTGCGATCCGACCAGCTGGGGATCAGCCAGGCGGCGAGCAGGGCGCAGATCCAGGGAATCGCCGAGACCAGGCCGACCAGCAGCCCGACCTTCTGCCCGAGCAGCCCGGCCACCTGGGTCGGCAGATAGAAGACCACGCCATAGACGCTGGCCTGGATCAGCAGGTAGATGCTGCACAGCAGCAGGATGCGCGGCTGTCCGAGCAGGCGCAGCAGGCCGCCGTGGTGCGGCTTGGCGGCGTCCTCGGCGTCCAGCGCCTGCTGCAGCGTCTGCTTTTCTTCCGCACTCAGCCAACGGGCATCGCGCGGCCGATTGTCCAGGTAGAACCAGGCCCAGACACCCACCAGGCTGGCCAGTAGCCCTTCGACCAGGAACATCCACTGCCAGCCGTGCAGACCGCCGAAGCCGTCGAATTCCAGCAGCAGGCCCGACAGCGGACTGCCGAAGATGAAGGCCAGGGGCGCGCCGAAGTAGAAGAAACCCAGGGCCCGGGCGCGGTAGCGCGAGGGGAACCAGTAGGTGAGGTAGAGGATGACGCCCGGGAAGAAGCCGGCTTCGGCCACCCCGAGCAAGAAGCGCAGCACATAGAAGGCCGTCGCCGTGTGGGCGAACATCATGGCGGCGGAGATCAGACCCCAGCTGACCATGATCCGGCACATCCACAGCCGGGCGCCGACGCGGTGCATGATCAGGTTGCTGGGAATCTCGAGAAAGGCGTAGCCGACGAAGAAGACCCCGGCGCCAAAGGCGAAGGCCGCGTCGGAGATGCCGGTGTCGGCCTGGAAGGCGACCTTGGCGAAACCCACGTTGGCCCGATCGAGAAAGGCCATGACGTACATCAGCAGCAGGAAGGGCAGCAGGCGCCGGGTGACCTTGGCGACCAGCCCCGGTGACAGGGTGGTGTGCATGGCGATCTCTCTTGTTGTTGTGATTCGGCCACGGCTCAAGGTAGTCGCAGTTGCAATGCCTGGATAATCGCTTTTTGTTTAGGACCGATACCCTTAAGGTATCGATTCGCGCGCGGGGCTTGGCCAGAGCCTTCCCGCCCTGCAGGACCCGCCGCCGCTCGCCCCATCAGGACGCCGCCGATGAACGCTTCCCCCCATGCCCGCGCGCTGTTCAGTCGCCTGCGCTACAAGCACCTGCTGATGCTGGTGACCCTGGCCGGCACCCGCAATCTGCACCGCGCCGCGGAAGCCCTGCACATGTCGCAGCCAGCCACCACGCGGATGCTGCAGGACGTCGAGGAAGCCTTTGGCTGCGCGCTGTTCGAACGCCAGGCGCGCGGCCTGAAGCCCACGGCGCTGGGCGCGGAGATCCTGGAGTTCGCCCGGCGCGCCCTCAATGGCCTGGATCGCTGCGCCGAAGACCTCGATGCGCGGCGCTCCGGTGGCTATGGGCATCTGGCGGTGGGCGCCATCATGGGCGCCTTGCCCGATCTGGTGGTGCGGGCCATCGCCGAGAGCAAGGCGCGCCAGCCGGGCCTCCAGCTACGCATCCTTGGCGACACCAGCGACCAGCTCACCGAACTGCTGGAGCAGGAGCGGATCGATGTGGCCATCGCCCGTTTCACCCAGCCGGCCGATCTCGGTCGCTTCACCTTCGAGCCCCTGGGCAACGAGCACCTGGCGGTGGTGGTGCGCACCGGGCATCCGCTGGCCGGGCGCGCCGCGCCCGATCTGGCCGAACTGGTGGCCGAGTGGCCGTGGATCCTGCAGCCCGAAGCCAGTCCGGCCCGGGTGGCGCTGGAGGCCGCCTTCGCCCGGCGCCAGTTGCCACCTCCCGCGGACGTCATCGAATGCGGCTCGGTGTTCGCCATGCTGCAGCTGGTACAGATCACCGACGCCATCCTGGTGCTGACCGAGGCGGTGGTGCGCGATCACCTGCGTACCGGGCTGATGGTCTCGCTCGACCTGGAGATCACCGAACCCCTGACGCCCTTCGGTATCCTGCTGCGCACGGGGCAGGTACCCAGCGCGGCCCTGGAAGGCTTTCTCGGCCTGCTCAGGCAGCAGGCCGCTGGCGCCGCGGCCTGAAAGAGACGGGGGACGCCGCCGGCTGTGCACGGCGAGAAATATTTTCGCTACGCCTGTTGTTTCTTCCCTGATAAATCAGTATCTTAGCGGCCGCTGGTGCAGAGAACCCCGCTGAACAGGTTCTCGGCAAGTGCCAGCAGGATGCCGCAAGGCTTCCATGCGCAGCGGTAGTTCAGTCGGTTAGAATACCGGCCTGTCACGCCGGGGGTCGCGGGTTCGAGTCCCGTCCGCTGCGCCACCTACCACCCGCGAGCTCTGGCTTGCGGGTAACGAAAGAAGCGGCCCTCGAGGCCGCTTTTTTTCGTCCTGCACTTTTGTCGCCAAGTCTTGCCGACAGGAAACCCCCGACGCTTCGTTAGTCTCCAATGGCCTAACGTCGATGCGTAGGAGTGGCCATGAAGATCGCCTGTCTGGGTTGGGGGTCGTTGATCTGGAAGGCGGCGGAATTGCCGGTCGCCTCGGACTGGTTCGAGGACGGCCCCAGGTTGCCCATCGAATTCGCCCGGGAAGGTGACAGCGGCGAGTTGGCCACGGTCATCTGTGACGGTGTGGCCGAGGTCCAGGTGCTCTGGGCCTATCTGGCGGTCGACACCCTGGAAGAAGCGCGCGACGCCCTGCGTGAGCGCGAGGGGGTGCCAAGAGAGCAGCCCGAATGCATCGGCAGCTGGCCGAGTGGTCCGCATTCGCCCTTTCAGCCGCGCATCGCCGCCTGGGCCGCGGAGCAGGGCGTCGACGCCGTGGTCTGGACGGCCTTGCCGCCGCGCAGTGGTGGTCTGAATCAGCGCATGCCCACGGCGGCGGAAGCACTCCACTATCTGCGCACCCTCGATCACGAGCGGCAGGCCCATGCGCGGGACTATATCCGGCGCACGCCCGTGGCCATAGATACCGAATACCGCCGGGTAATAGCCCAGACCTTCAACTGGCAGCCCCTGCCCGAAGCCCAGCCAGACCTGGACGCCTCGGCCTGAGGCGCATGCCAGAGCGTCTAGCCAGGTCCAAGCCCGGAAGTTTTGCCAACTTCTGCATGATTATGCAGTTTAGTTGAGCGTTCTTACTTGGCTGGCTGTTCTTTGATGGCTTCGGTTACTACCGGGTAACTTGCGAAGAGGCCTCGCAAGACCTTGTTGGCGCCAATCCGCCGGCCTGGCTTAAGGTTTTCTTAATATTCAAACTTGCAGACACAAGAAGTGGCCTCTATTTTTTCAAAAGGATTACTTGTCGCTGGCATCCGGGGCATCAATCCTTTATTGTCGCGTGCAACTTTCGCCCGCGGGCGAAGTTTCCACCCGCTTTTTCAAATAGCCCTCAGGAGTGCCCATGTCCCGTCTCGCCGAATTCCGTGCCGCCGAAGAGCAACTTCGCGCCCAATTGCAGCTGCTCGAAGATCTCAAGCAGGACAGTTCCCTGCAAAAAGAAATCGAATTCGAAAGTAAGCTCCAGGCCCTGATGGATGAATACCACATGAACCTGGGCGATATCATCGGCATCCTGGATCCCAACGCTGCCCCCAAGCACAAGGCGCAGACGCCGCATCCGGAAAAGCCGGCAGGCAAGCGTCGTCCGCGCAGCACCAAGCGTTATCAGCATCCCAAGACCGGCGAAATCATCGAAACCAAGGGCGGCAACCACAAGTTGCTCAAGGCTTGGAAAGCCGAATACGGCGCCGATACCGTGGAAGGCTGGTTGCAGTAACGTCTCGACGGGATTGCAGTCGGTAGTCGTGCAAGGCGAGTCTACCGACTGGAATCTTTTCCCACCGCTGCAGCCTCTTCACCTCGCGCACTTCCGCCCACTTCAAGTCCTTACCAGGGACGAATATGTTCCAGGCAGCTGCTCTAGCTGCAATCACCCCCGCATTCATCATATCTTTTAGTCGCCTCTAGGCTCATAAGAAAGGCCAGTGCCATTCAGACTTATGCAGAGGGTCTAGGGTGCGGGGATAACGGCGAAGGCGGCTTGTTTCCGCACTGGATAAGCGGCATTCAGCCCAGCAAGGCTAACCTTCGGCGCGCAGGCGATAACCCACGCCGGGCTCCGTGACGATATAGCGCGGTGCTACCGGGTCGTCCCCGAACTTCTGTCGGAGATGGCCAATCACGATGCGCAGATAATGACTGTCCTGCGCATGGGTCGGGCCCCAGATATCGATCAGCAATTGCCGCTGGGTCACCACCCGTCCCGGATGTTGGGCGAGGGCGGCCAGCACGGCGTATTCCTTGCGCGTCAGGGCCACTTCGCTGCCGCCCAGTGTGACCCGGCGATAGGCGAAATCCACTTTAAGATCGCCAACCTCCAGCGCCGCCACCTGCTGGCTCGCCGTGGCCGAGGTCTGGCGCAACAGGGCGCGACTGCGCGCCAGGAATTCCTGGATACCGAAGGGCTTGGTCACGTAGTCGTTGGCGCCGGCATCCAGGGCGCGGACCTTCTCGCGTTCGTCCGCCCGCACCGACAGCACCAGCACCGGCACCGCGGACCATTCGCGCAATTCGACCAGCACCTCCTGGCCGTCGCGATCGGGCAGACCCAGGTCGAGAATCACCAGGTCCGGCTGGCCCAACGCCGCCTGGGCCAGGCCTTCGGTGCCGGTGGCGGCTTCGCTGACCTGGTAGCCCTGGGCCGCGAGACTGATGCGTAGGAATTTGCGGATCTGGGGTTCATCGTCGATGACGAGGACGTGAGCGGGCATCTGAACGGGTTCCACACGAGAGGGCGTCATCATAGCCGCTGCGGCTGCCGCATGAGCCAGTCTTATGCCGCCGGAGGAGCGGGCAGCGGCAGGTGCATGCGCATCGTGGTGCCGCGACCGTCCAGGCCGTCTTCCACGCTGACCCGTCCGCCATGGGCGCCAACCATGCCCTGGCAGATCGCCAGACCCAGACCGGTACCCTGGCCACCGCGATCGCCGCGCGCCGCGGTATAGAACATGTCGAAGATCCGCGTGCGATCCTCGGGCGGAATGCCCGGGCCTTCGTCGGCCACGGCCAGCTGCAGTTCATTGCCCTGGCGCAGCAGGCTGATCTCCAGCCGCCCGCCGGGTGCGGAGAAGCGGATGGCGTTCTCCAGTACATTGACGAGCGCCTGTTCGATCAGCGCCGGATGAACCCAGAGCAGCGGCAGACCCGGCTCGATCCGGGTGGCTACCCGCAATCCCGTCAGCAGCGGCTGCAGGCGTTGCAGGGCACTGGCGAGGATGTCGCCGGGGTCGACCCAGTCCCGCGCCAGCTGCAGGCTGCCGTGGCCGAGGCGGGTCATGTCCAACAGATTCTGGATATAGCGGTCTAGGCGTTCGGCCTCCTGGCGGGTGGCGTCCAGCAACTCCTGGCGATCGCTGGCGGGTATGGCTTCGCCCAGAGTCGCCAGGGCATCGATGGAGCCGCGCATCACCGTCAGCGGTGTGCGCAGGTCGTGGGACACCGAGGCGAGCAGGGCGCTGCGCAACTGTTCGGTCTCGCCGTGCAGCCGTGCGGCCTCGAGATCCTCGCTGAGGCGCACCCGGGCCAGGGCCTGGGCCAGCGGCTGCGCCAGGCTGGCCAGCTGGCGACGCTCGGCGTGATCCAGCGGCTGGCCGTCGTCACGCCGTACGCCCAGCACGGCCAGGCTGCCGCCCTCGCCGAGCAGCGGCCACCACCACCAGCCGCCGGAGGGCAGGGTATCGGTGCCGCGACCCGCCGGCTTTTCCTGCTTCCAGGCCCATTCGGCGGCGATGCGCTCGTTGTCGGCCAGGTGCAGATCGCCCGGTTGGCTCACCAGCTGCCCCGCCTTTTCCGGCAACAGCAGGCAGACGTGGCGAGTGGCGTCGCCCAATTGCTTGAGGGTGACGCTCGCCACCGCCTGACGATCGCTGGCAGCGCTCAGCTGGCGGGTGAAGTCCAGCAGCGCCAGGGTCTCGCGCTGGGTCCGGCGCAGCGCCTGCAGCTGGCGCCGCTGACGGGCGGCCAGGTCGCCGGTGAGCAGGGCCATCAACAGGAAGAAGGCCAGGGTGAGGACGTCCTGCTCGCGGTTGATGGTCAGCGAGAAGGCCGGCGGGATGAACAGGAAATCGTAGGCGAGAAAGCCCAGCAGGGCGCAGAACAGCGCCGGACCGCGACTGCTGCGTACCGCCACCAGCAGGACGGCGGCCAGAAAGATCAGCGAGATATTGGGCAGTTCCAGCAGTCCTGACAGGCCTTCGGCGATGGCCGCGGCCACGGCGGTCGCCAGGACGGCGGCGCCATAGGGTCCGGGCTTGATGGACCGGCGCGGGCGGGCGGCGGGCGGGGCGTCGCGATCCAGATCGAGGATGGCGATCTCCAGCCCCTGGGCCAGGCGCAGCAGGCGACTCGCCAGACGGCGCCGCAAGCTGAAGCCGCGCGGCCGGCCGCGGCCGATCAGCAGCACGCTGGCGCGCTGGTCGCGGGCATGGCGGACCAGGGCGCGGGCCGGATCGCTGTCGCGCAGGGTCAGCACCTCGCCGCCCAGGCGTTCGGCCAGGCGCTGGCTGGCCTGGAGGTTGGCGCGGGCGGCGTCGTCCAGCGGCTGGCCGGTGTCGACGTGGACCAGGGTCCAGGGCAGGTGGCGCTGGTCGGCGAGGCGACTGGCATGGCGCACCAGGCGCTCCGCCGAAGGTGCGGTGCCGGCGCCGACGATCAGGCGACCCAGTAGCGGCGGGGCGGCCTGGCCCTGCTGGCGGTATCTCAGGGCGAGCGCCGAATCCACCTGGGCGGCGGCGGTGCGCATGGCCAGCTCGCGCAGGGCGGTGAGATTGGTCTGGCTGAAAAAGGCATCGATGGCCGCGCGCGCCTGCTCGGGCACATAGACCTTGCCCTCGCGCAGGCGCTCCAGCAATTCCCGGGGTGGCAGGTCGATGAGCACCAGGTCATCGGCGTCGAGCAGCACCTGGTCCGGCACGGTCTCGCGCACCTGGACGCCGGTGATGTCGCGCACCTCGTCATTGAGGCTTTCCAGGTGCTGGACATTGACCGTGGTGTAGACGTTGAGGCCGGCGGCGAGCAGGTCTTCGACGTCCTGCCAGCGCTTGGCATGGCGACTACCGGGGGCGTTGCTGTGGGCCAGCTCGTCGACCAGCACCAGCTCCGGCGGATCCGCCAGCAGGCCTTCCAGATCCAGTTCGCTGAGCTTGAGGCCGCGGTGCTCGACCCGCCGCAGGGGTTGCTGCGGCAGGCCGGCGAGGAGGGCGGCGGTCTCCCGCCGCCCATGGGTTTCGACGATCCCGGCGCGCACCCGGCGGCCCTGGCGCAGGGCGGTCTGGGCCGCCTGCAGCATGGCGTAGGTCTTGCCCACGCCGGGCGCCGCCCCCAGGAAGACCTTGAGGCGGCCACGGCCTTCGCGGTGTTCGGCGAGCAGCGCTTCGGCGCGCCCGGTGCTGTCGGTCATTTGCTCAGGTCTGCCAGGGCCAGGTTGAGGAGCAGGACATTAACCGTTGCCGGACCGAAGCGCGAGGTGCGCGTCTGTTCGCTCACCAGGGCTTGCAGGCGTTCCGGGGCCAGGCCGCGCGCGGCCGCGACCCGGGCGATCTGATAGCGGGCGCCGGCCGGGGTGAGGTCCGGGTCGAGGCCGCTGGCGGAGGTGGTCACCAGTTCCTGGGGCACCGGGCCCTGGCCGGTCACCTGGACCTCGGGCAGTGCCTTCTCGATCCGCTCGCGCAGCGCCGGTGCCGACTGGGCCAGGTTGCTGGCGCTGCTGGAGACGGTGGCGTAGTCGCCAGCCGAGGGGCGCGGCTGGAACCACTCGGGGCCGCTGAATTTCTGCGCGATCAGGCGTGAGCCGACCACGCTGCCGTCGGCGCGCTGGATCAGGCTGCCGCCGGCCTGGTCGGCGAACAGCACCTGGCCGAGCACCGTCACCAGCAGGGGGTAGGCGCCCCCGGTCAGGGCGCTGAGCAACAGGAGCATCAGCACGGCGGAACGCAATTGCATGAGCATGGCGGTCTCCTCAGACCAGACCCAGGGCGCCGAGCGCCAGGTCGATAGCTTTGATGCCGACGAAGGGCACGACGATGCCGCCCAGCCCATAGATCAGCAGGTTGCGGCGCAACAGGGCGGCGGCGCTGGCGGCCTTGACCCGCACTCCGCGCAGCGCCAGGGGAATCAGCGCGACGATGATCAGGGCGTTGAACACGATGGCCGACAGGATGGCGCTCTGCGGACTGGCCAGGTGCATCACGTTGAGCACGTTCAGCTGCGGATAGATGCCGGCGAACAGCGCGGGCAGGATGGCGAAGTACTTGGCCACGTCGTTGGCCACCGAAAAGGTGGTCAGGGCGCCGCGGGTCACCAGCAACTCCTTGCCCACCTGTACTACGTCCAGCAGCTTGGTGGGGTCCGAATCCAGGTCCACCAGGTTGGCGGCCTCGCGGGCGGCCTGGGTGCCGTCGTTCATCGCCATGCCGACATCGGCCTGGGCCAGCGCCGGGGCGTCATTGGCGCCGTCACCGCACATGGCTACCAGCTTGCCCTCGGCCTGTTCGCTGCGGATGCGCTCCAGCTTCTTTTCCGGCGTGGCTTCGGCGATGACGTCGTCCACCCCGGCCTCGGCGGCGATGGCGGTGGCGGTCAGGGGGTTGTCGCCGGTCACCATCACGGTGCGGATGCCCAGGGTACGCAGCTCGGCGAAGCGCTCGCGGATGCCCGGCTTGACCACGTCCTTGAGGTGGATGGCGCCCAGCAGCCGGCCTTCGCCGCAGACCAGCAGCGGGGTGCCGCCACTCTTGGCGATGGTCTCGATCTCCCGGGCCAATACCTCCGGCAGGTCGGCGCGGGTCTGGCCGAGAAACATCAGCACGGCGTCCACCGCACCCTTGCGATACTCGCGGCCCTGCCAGTCGATGCCCGACAGGCGCGTCTCGGCGCTGAAGGGAATGGGGATAACCTGGGCGCGCGGCGGCTCTTCCAGCGGGTGCAGGTTGCGCAGGTACTCCACTATCGAGCGGCCTTCCGGGGTCTCGTCGGCCAGCGAGGCGTAGAGCGCACCCTCGGCCAAGCCCTTGGGCGTGATGCCGGGGGTAGCGTACAGGGCGCTGCAACGGCGGTTGCCGAAGGTGATGGTGCCGGTCTTGTCCAGCAGCAGGGTATGGACGTCACCGGCGGCTTCCACGGCGCGCCCCGAGGTGGCGATCACGTTCAGTCGGACCAGGCGATCCATCCCGGCGATACCGATGGCCGAGAGCAGGCCGCCGATGGTGGTGGGGATCAAGGTCACCAGCAGCGCCACCAGGAACAGCAGCGGCAACTCACCACCGGCCAGGGCAGCGAAAGGCTGCAGGGTCACCACCACCAGCAGGAAGATCAGCGTCAGGCCGATCAGCAGGATGTCCAGGGCGACCTCGTTGGGGGTCTTCTGCCGCTTGGCGCCTTCCACCAGGGCGATCATGCGGTCCAGGGTCGACTCGCCGGGGTTGGCGGTGATGCGCACCCGGATCCAGTCCGACACCACCCGCGTGTTACCGGTGACCGCCGAGCGATCACCACCGGATTCGCGGATCACCGGTGCCGATTCCCCGGTGATGGCCGCCTCGTTGACCGCGGCCACGCCTTCGATGATCTCGCCGTCACCGGGGATCAGCTCGCCGGCTTCCACCCGCACGATCTGGCCCTTGCGCAGCGAGCTGGCCGGCACCATCCGGTGCTCGCCGTTTTCCTCCAGGCGGGCGGCGAGATTCTGGCCAATGCCCTTGAGGCTGTCGGCGCGCGCCTTGCCACGCCCCTCGGCGAGGGCTTCGGCGAAGTTGGCGAACAGCAGGGTGAACCACAGCCAGAGGGTGATCTGCACCGCCACCCCGGTGCTCACGCCATTGTCCGGCGCCAGGCACAGCAGCGTGGAAAACAGCGCGGTGATCTCGACCACGAACATCACTGGCGAGCGGATCTGCTGGCGCGGGTCGAGCTTGACGAAGGCCTGCCGCAGCGCCTGGCGCCACAGGGTGCCAGGGGTAGGAGTGGGCAGGGTGTGGGTCTGGGCATCCATTTCAGCGGACTCCGAACAGTTGCAGATGGTCGGCGATCGGCCCCAGGGCGAGCGTCGGCAGGAAAGTCAGGCCGCCCACCAGCAGCAGGGTGATCACCAGCAGGGTGACGAACAGCGGGCCGTGGGTGGGAAAGCTGTTGGGGCCGAGCGGCACGGGTCGCTTGGCGGCCAGGCTGCCGGCGATGGCCAGGATCGGCAGGATGTAGCCGAAGCGACCGATCAGCAGGGCCAGGCTCAGCATCAGGTTGTGGAAGGGGGTGTTGGCGCTGAAGCCGCCAAAGGCCGAGCCGTTGTTGGCCGTGGCCGAGGTGTAGGCATAGAGCAGCTGGCTGAAGCCATGGGGGCCCGTCGAGCCGATCCCGGCCACGCCGGCCGGAACGCTGGCGGCGATGGCGCCCAGCACCAGTACGCCCAGCGGCATGACCAGCAGGGTCGCCACCAGCAGCCGTACCTCGGGGGCTTCCAGCTTCTTGCCCAGGTATTCCGGGGTACGACCCACCATCAAGCCGGCGATGAAGACGGCGATCAGCACATTGAGCAACATGCCGTAGAGGCCGGCGCCGACGCCGCCGAAGATCACCTCGCCGAGCATCATGTTGAACAGGGCTATCAGGCCGGTCAGGGGGGCCAGGCTGTCATGCATGGCGTTCACCGAGCCGTTCGATGCCGCCGTGGTCACCGTCGCCCAGAGCGCCGAGGCGGTACCGCCGAAGCGGGTCTCCAGGCCTTCCAGGGACGCCCCCTGGGTGATCGACAAACCGGCCAGCGCGGGGTTGGCGTGATTCTGGGCGCCGATGGCCACGGCGCCGCCGACCACCAGCAGGCCGAGCATGGCGGCGAAGATCGCCCAGCTCTGTCGCCGATCCTTGACGTAGTGGCCAAAGCTGAACACCAGCGCGGCCGGAATCATCAGGATGGCGGACAGCTCCAGCAGATCGCTCAGCGCCGTGGGGTTCTCGAAGGGGTGCGCCGAGTTGACGCCAAAGAAGCCGCCGCCGTTGGTACCCAGCTGCTTGATCGCGATCTGGCTGGCCGCCGGGCCCAGCGGCAGGGTCTGGCTGGCGCCCTGCAGGGTGGTGGCATCGACATAGGCGGCGAAGGTCTGGGGCACGCCCTGCCAGATCAGCAGCAGCGCCAGGGGCACGCACAGCGGCAGCAGCACATAGAAGGTGGCGCGAAACAGATCGACCCAGAAATTGCCGATCTCCTGGGCGCTGCGGCGGGTGATGCCGCGGGCCAGGGCGGCCAGCACGGCGACGCCCACCGCGGCGCTGACGAAGTTCTGCACGCCCAGGCCGACCATCTGGCTGAAGTAGCTCAGCGAGGCTTCGCCGCTGTAGGCCTGCCAGTTGGTGTTGGTGACGAAGCTGATGGCGGTGTTCAGCGCCAGGGTCCATTCCAAGCCGGGCAGGTGCTGCGGATTGAGCGGCAGTTCGCCCTGCAGCAGCAGGATGGCGAACAGCAGGATGATCCCCAGCAGGTTGAACAGCACCAGGGCAATGGCATAGGTGCGCCAGTCCTGGCCACGGCCATCGGTGCCCACCACCTTGAGGGTCAGGCGCTCCAGGGGCCCGCCGACAAAGGTCAGCCAGGTCCGCTCGCCTTCCAGCGCGCGGTAGAAGTAGCGCCCCAGGAAGGGCGCGGGAAGAAAGGTCAGGGCCAGGAAGGCCAGGATCAGGAACGCGGCTTGGCTGTCCATGCCGCCTCCCTAGGACCGGCCGGCGCGCAACAGCGCCGCCAGCAGATAGACGAACAGACCCAGTGCCAGGAGCAGGGCCAGAAGATTCCAGGGGGTCATCGCGAGTTCTCCAGAGACGGCCGTTGCCGCGTGGAGAAATTGTCGGGAGGAGGGGCGTAAAGAAGCGAGGCGGGGAGCGGTGGCGGGGCGTAAAGAAAGCGTTAAATCGGCCCCGCCCGCCAGTGCTGGCGGGGCCTTGCGGCTATTGCTTGGGCGCGGCCTGCTGTTCTTCCTTGGCCTTCTTGTTGGCCTCGTGGTGCCCGATGGCGCAGCCCGCGGCGGCACCGGCAACGCCGTGACCACCGGCGACATGACCCGCGGCGCCGCCGACCACGGCGCCCTTGACGCAACCGGCGGCGAAGGTGGCTTGGCTGGCGCCGAGCAGCAGAGCAGACAGGGCAAGGGTAGGCAGGAGCTTCATGGTGGCGACCTCTCGTGGGTGCGAAGTAATGTCCTGTAACAATTGACCTGGCGAGGCTCCGGGGGTTCGCCGCCTTGTGCAAATCTTCCGTGGACAAGCCGCAGGCCAGAGCCTGCCAGCCGCCAGGCTACGGGTGGGGCGCCTGATGCAGGACGGCCCAGTAGGCTGGTTTCGGCCGTTGCTGGCGGTCGAACAGCAGCGGCTGGTCGTCTCCCGGTACGCCGGGCGGGTTGTTCAGATAGCTGTGGTCGTCGGTCACGCCCCACCAGGTCACGGCGCTCACCTCGGGGTGCCTCAGGACCATGGCCATGAAGTCGCGATAGCGTTCGGCCTGAAGGTCCAGCCGCTGCGGCAGACCGAGTACGGGGTGGTAGTCGTGGTGCTGATAGAGACTCATGTCCAGCTCGGTGATCTGGTTTTCCAGCCCCAGCTTGGCGAAGGTGGTGAGCGACTGATCGATGGCCGCCAGCGCTGGCCAGTAGATACTGATATGGGTCTGGTGGCCGATGCCCTGCACCGGCACGCCCTCGGCCAGCAGGCCCTTGACCACCCGCGCGAGGCAGTCGCGCTTGGCGGGCTCGTGGGTGTTGAATTCGTTGATGAACAGGCGCGCCTGGGGATCGGCGGCGTGGGCGGCGCGAAAGGCCTCGGCCAGATAGTCCGGACCGACCACCTGCAGCCAGCGATCGTCACGCAGGCAACTGGGCTGGTTGGGATCTATGGCCTCGTTGACCACGTCCCAGGCATAGACCCGCCCGCGATAGTGGCCGACCACCGTGGCGATATGCGCTCGCAGGCGCTGCAGCACCTGCTCCCGGGTGGCCGGCTGCCCGTCGGCACCCCGCCAGAACCAGTCCGGGGTGTGGCTGCCCCAGAGCAGGGTATGGCCGCGCACCGCCAGGCCGTGCTGCTCGGCGAAGGCGACGATGGCATCGGCCGGCCCGAAGACATAGCGATCTTCCTGCGGATGGATGCGCAGGGGCTTCATGGCGTTCTCGGCCACCAGGCTGCCGAATTGCTGCGCCAGCAGCGCCCCGTCGGGGCCCGCGAGCTGATCGGGTTCGATGGCGGCGCCGATCTTCAGGCGCCCGCCATAGGCCGCCGCCAGGGAGCGGGTAGCGATCGGCTCCGCGGCCAGGGCAGCGGCACTCCAGAGACCCAGAGACACCAGCAGGGCGAGCAGAGCGCGCGGCATAGTGATGATCTCCCAGCAATCGGTAGTGGGTGGCGGACGGCCGTTCAGCCATGAGTATGCGGCGACTCTTCCTTGGCCTTGGCCGCCAAGTGGTGGCCGATGACGCACCCGGCCACCGCACCGGCGATGGCATGGTGACCGGCGACATGCCCGGCCACCCCGCCGACCACGGCACCCTTCATGCAACCCGCCGCCAGACTCGCCTGGCTGAGGGCGAGCAGGAAAAATGACAGGGTGATGACCGCAAGACGTTTCATGGCAGGTATCCGAGGCGTGCTGGAGCGCCGAAGGTAACGGCACCCGGGTTAACAGGCGCTTAAGACCAGCGCCTATGCCGCTGCCCGCGTAGCGTGGAAAACGGCGCAGCCTTTTCCACCGACAGCCAACAGCACATCGCTTGGTCTCCCGCGTGGACAAGCTTCGCGTTGTCCACCCTACGGCGAAATCCCCATAAAAAAACCGCCCCGAGGGGCGGTTTTTCAGTACCGAACGCTACGTCAGACTTCGACGGCGGCGATGCGGGCCTTTTCCGCGCTTTCACGGAATTCGGCGATCTGATCGAAGCTCAGGTAGCGGTAGACGTCCGCGGCCATGCTGTCGATGCTCTTCGCGTATTCCATGTACTCCTCGACGGTGGGCAGCTTGCCCAGGATCGAGGCCACCGCCGCCAGTTCCGCCGACGCCAGGTAGACGTTGGCGCCGTCGCCCAGGCGGTTGGGGAAGTTGCGGGTGGAGGTGGAGACCACGGTGGCGTTGGCGGCCACGCGGGCCTGGTTGCCCATGCACAGCGAGCAGCCCGGCATTTCCATGCGCGCACCGGCCTTGCCATAGATACCGTAGTAGCCTTCCTCGGTCAGCTGGTGCTGGTCCATCTTGGTCGGCGGCGACAGCCACAGACGGGTCGGGATCGAACCCTTGACCTTGTCCAGCAGCTTGCCGGCGGCGCGGAAGTGGCCGATGTTGGTCATGCAGGAACCGATGAACACCTCGTCGATCTTGTCGCCGGCCACCTGGGACAGCAGGCGGGCGTCGTCCGGATCGTTCGGGGCGCACAGTACCGGCTCGTTGACCTCGGACAGGTCGATCTCGATGACTTCGCTGTATTCGGCGTCGGCATCGGCGGCGAGCAGTTCCGGGTTGGCGATCCAGGCTTCCATGGCGCGCGCGCGGCGCTCCAGGGTGCGCGGGTCACCGTAGCCTTCCTCGATCATCCAGCGCAGCAGGGTGATGTTGGACTGCAGATACTCGGTGATCGACTCGGGCGACAGCTTGATGGTGCAACCGGCGGCGGAACGCTCGGCGGAGGCATCGGACAGCTCGAACGCCTGCTCCACGGTCAGGTCTTCCAGGCCTTCGATCTCGAGGATGCGGCCGGAGAAGATGTTCTTCTTGCCCTTCTTCTCGACGGTCAGCAGGCCCTTCTGGATGGCGTAGTAGGGGATGGCATGCACCAGGTCACGCAGGGTGATCCCGGGCTGCATCTTGCCCTTGAAGCGCACCAGGACCGACTCCGGCATGTCCAGCGGCATGACGCCGGTGGCCGCGGCGAAGGCCACCAGGCCGGAACCGGCCGGGAAGGAGATGCCGATCGGGAAGCGGGTGTGGGAATCGCCACCGGTGCCGACGGTGTCGGGCAGCAGCATGCGGTTCAGCCAGCTGTGGATGATGCCGTCGCCCGGACGCAGGGAGACGCCGCCACGGGTGCGGATGAAATCCGGCAGGGTGTGGTGGGTCTTGACGTCGATGGGCTTGGGATAGGCCGCGGTGTGGCAGAAGGACTGCATCACCAGGTCAGCCGAGAAGCCCAGGCAGGCCAGGTCCTTCAGCTCGTCGCGGGTCATCGGGCCGGTGGTGTCCTGGGAACCGACGGTGGTCATCTTCGGCTCGCAGTAGGTGCCGGGGCGCACGCCCTCGACGCCGCAGGCCTTGCCGACCATCTTCTGCGCCAGGGTGTAGCCCTTGCTGCTCTCGGCCGGCTGGTCCGGCTTGTTGAACAGGTCGGTCGGACCCATGCCCAGTTCGGCACGCGCCTTCTCGGTCAGGCCGCGGCCGACGATCAGCGGGATACGGCCGCCGGCGCGGACTTCGTCCAGCAGCACGGGGGTCTTGAGTTCGAAGGTGGCGAGCACCTCGTCACTGCCGTGGCGGGTGACCTTGCCGGCCTTGGGATAGACGTCGATGACGTCGCCCATTTCCAGCTCCGACACGTCGAATTCGATCGGCAGGGCGCCGGCGTCTTCCATGGTGTTGTAGAAGATCGGGGCGATCTTGGAGCCGAAGCAGAAACCACCGGCGCGCTTGTTGGGCACGTAGGGGATGTCGTCGCCAAAGAACCACAGCACCGAGTTGGTGGCGGACTTACGGGACGAACCGGTACCGACCACATCACCGACATAGGCGACCGGGAAGCCCTTGGCACGCACTTCCTCGATCTGCTTCAGCGGACCGATGCTGCCTTGCTGCTCGGGCACGATGCCGTCGCGAGCCATCTTCAGCATGGCCAGGGCGTGCAGCGGGATGTCCGGACGCGACCAGGCGTCAGGCGCAGGAGAGAGGTCGTCGGTGTTGGTTTCGCCCGGCACCTTGAACACGGTCAGGGTGTACTTCTCGGCGATTTCCGGACGCTTCTTGTACCACTCGCCCTCGGCCCAGGACTGCATGACGGCCTTGGCGTGGGTATTGCCCGCCTTCGCCTTCTCGGCCACGTCGTGGAAGGCGTCGAACATCAGCAGCGTGTGCTTGAGTTGTTCGGCGGCCACGGCGCCCAGTTCGGCGTCGTCCAGCAGCTCGACCAGGGTGGCGATGTTGTAGCCGCCCTGCATGGTGCCCAGCAGCTCGGTGGCGCGCTGCTTGGAGATCAGCGGGGACTGGGCTTCGCCCTTGGCGATGGCGGAGAGGAAACCGGCCTTGACGTAGGCGGCTTCGTCGACGCCCGGCGGCACGCGGTTGGTAACGAGGTCGACGAGGAATTCTTCTTCGCCGGCCGGGGGATTCTTCAGCAGTTCGACCAGACCGGCCGTTTGCTCGGCGTTCAGCGGCTGGGGCACGATGCCCTGGGCGGCACGCTCTTCTACGTGTTTACGATAGGCTTCAAGCACAGGTTGACCCTCATCAGTGGTCCAATATTGCGTCCGGGGGCTGGCGCCCCGAAATGTATCCGGCAGGGTAAGACGGGGGAGGCTGCGGGCAGGACCGCCGTCGCGCCGGACGCATTCCGCTGGAAGCTGTTTTCAAAGTTTTACGCCGGCTGCTGGAGAGCTGATCGGCAGTAGGGCGGTTGATGAGGCCGCCGCTGCCGGATCGCCGGATACTTTGCTCGTGACGCTTTGAAAACAGCTTCGTATCGGACATTGCGCCTATAAGGCTGCCTAATTCTACGCCAAGCCTCGAGCGAAGTTAAGCGCCGCGTTGTCGCATCGCTGCGTCGGCTGTTTAGACCTTGGCCGCAGGCTGCTACCGGCCCAGGTGCGCGAAGCGTCCGCTGAAGGGTTTGGCGATGGGGTAGGCCAGGTCACCGTGCTTGCTGGTGCCCAGGCCCAGGTCGACCAGGGATTCGGCCAGCTTGACCGCGGCGCTGACGCCTTCGATCACCGGAATGCCGATGGCTTCGCTCAGGGCCTCGCGCAGATCGGCCATGCCGCCACAGCCGAGCACGATGGCGCCGGCGCCTTCCTCGTCACGGGCGCGGCGGCCCTCGGCGGCGATCAGTTCGATCAGGCTGTCGTCGGCGGCTTCCAGGGCCAGCACCGGCAGGTCGATGCAGCGCACCGAGGTGCACAGCTCGGCGAAGCCGTAACGCTGCAGCAGGTGCTCGGCGATGATGCGCGTGCGGGTGAGGGTGGTCACCACCGCGAAGCGGGTGGCCAGCAGGCTGGCCAGGTGAAAGCCGGCCTCGGCGATGCCCAGTACCGGCCCCTGGGCCATTTCCCGCGCGGCCAGCAGGCCCGGATCGCCAAAGCAGGCGATGACGTGGGCCGCGCAGCCTGCCTCGACGCCCTTGCGCATCTCTTCGATCACCCCGACCGCGGCCACGGCCTCGTCGTAGTGACTTTCGATGGACACCGGACCGGCGTCCGGATTGCTGGCGAGAATGGTGGTGCCCGGTCGGGCAATGGCCTGGGCCGCGCGACCGATCTTGGCGGTCATGCTGGCGCTGGTGTTGGGATTGATGACCTGAATCTGCATGGGAGCCTCAGCTGCGTTTGAAGATGCTGCGGAAATCGGGCTCGGCGGCCGTGGGCCGGTCGATCCGGAGGGATTCGCGGATGAGGCGCAGGTGCTGCGCCATCCACTCGCTGGCGGCCGTGCCGTCGCCGCGGGCGAGCAGGTCCAGCAGGTCTTCGTGCTGACCGCAATCGCAGCCCAGGCTGTGCCGCGAGCCATAGATGGCGATCAGCAGCGAAGAGCGACTGGCCAGTTGGGCCACCTGTTCGGTCAGCACCTGGTTGTCGGCCAGGGCGGCGAGTTCGACGTGAAAGCGCGCGGACAGCTGGATCGCCAGGCTGTGGCGACCGCCATGCTGCGCTTCGTGCTCTTCGAGGCACAGTTGCCGTAGGGGCGCGAGCTGGGCGCTGTCGACGCGGGCGGCCACCAGCGGCATCAGCGCCGGTTCGATCAGTTGGCGCGCAGCGAGGATGTCCTGGGCCTCCTTGGCGCTGGGTTGGGCGACCTGGGCGCCGCGATTGGCGCGCAGGGTCACCAGCCGCTCTAGGGCCAACCGCTGCAGCACCTTGCGAATGCCGGTGCGGCTGATGCCGAAGGTTTCCGCCAGGGTGTCTTCCGGCAGCCGGGTGCCCGGGGTCAGACGATGCTCGACGATGGCTTCGAGAATGTCCTGGTAGATCCGTTCGTCCCGGGGCGAGGCGGCAACGGCGAGCGGCGAGGGTACTGCACTCATGGGCTGACTCCGGCGATTTGCCTGAATTGTATACAAAGTCTCGGGCGACGACGATGGGCGAATGCGTTCCGCCTCGTGCGCCAAGGTAGCGCCTGTCTGCCACCAAACGCCCCAGAGAAGTGCATCTGCGGTAACGCCTACAGGCCTGGGTTAGAGCCTCTTTTCCTCAAAATTCTCTATCGAGCCAGGAGGTTAAGGACATTTTTCGGTAGCTGGCACGTTCTCTGCCTGGTGGATTGTATACAAAACAAGGCGGGCGCCGTATGCAGGTGCCCGCCACCACGGAGGAGGCTATTAATGAACCAGCAGATTCCCCCGGGCTACAGCCCGCGCCTGTACAACGAAGACCTCGGCCCGGTCGAGCAGAAATGGAGCTGGTACAACATCTTTGCCTTCTGGATGAGCGACGTGCACAGCGTTGGCGGCTATGTCTTCGCCGCCAGCCTGTTCGCCCTGGGGCTGGCCAGTTGGCAGGTACTGATCGCGCTGCTGGTGGGGATCTGCATCGTGCAGGTGGTCGCCAATCTGGTCGCCCGGCCCAGCCAGCAGGCCGGCGTTCCCTATCCGGTCATCTGCCGGCTGGCCTTCGGCGTCTTCGGCGCGAACATTCCGGCGGTGATCCGTGGCCTGATCGCGGTCGCCTGGTACGGCATCCAGACCTACCTGGCCTCCAGCGCCCTGGTCATCGTGGTGCTGCGCTTCTTTCCCGCGCTGGCGGTCTATGGCGACAGCAGCTTCCTGGGTCTTTCCTATATGGGCTGGGGCGGCTTTCTGACCCTCTGGTTCCTGCAGGCCTGCGTCTTCTGGGCGGGCATGGAGTCCATCCGCCGCTTCATCGACTGGGCCGGCCCTGCCGTCTATGCGGTGATGTTCCTGCTCGCCGCCTGGATCGTCTGGCGCGCCGGCTGGAGCAACATCAGCTTCACCCTGGCGGAAAAGCAGCTGACCGGCTGGGCGGCCTTTGGCCAGGTGATCGTCGCCATCGCTCTGGTGGTGTCCTATTTCTCCGGCCCCACGCTGAATTTCGGTGACTTCAGTCGCTACTGCCGCTCCATGCAGGATGTCCGGCGCGGCAATTTCTGGGGCCTGCCGATCAACTTCCTGGCCTTCTCTCTGGTCACCGTGGTGATCGTCTCCGGCACCCTGCCGGTATTCGGCGAGATGATCCACGACCCCATCGCCACCGTGGCCCGTATCGACAACACCACCGCGGTGCTGCTGGGCGCTTTCACCTTCGTGACCGCCACCATCGGCATCAACATCGTCGCCAACTTCGTCTCGCCGGCCTTCGACTTCGCCAACGTGGCGCCGAGCAAGATCAGCTGGCGCGCTGGCGGCATGATCGCGGCCGTGGCCTCGATCTTCATCACCCCCTGGAACCTGTTCAACAACCCCGAGGTGATCCATTACACCCTGGATGTCCTGGCCGCCTGCATCGGCCCGCTGTTCGGCATCCTGCTGGTGGACTACTACCTGCTGCGCAAGGGCCGGATCGACGTCGATGCCCTGTTCGACGATTCCCCGCAGGGCGCCTACTGGTATAGCGGTGGCGTCAACTGGGTCGCGGTCCAGGCGCTGGTGGCCGCGGCGCTGATCGGGTTGTGCTTCACCTTCGTGCCCTGGTTCAAGCCGATCGCCAACTTCGCCTGGTTCACCGGCTGCTTCCTCGGCGGGCTGTTCTTCTATGCCCTGAGCCGGCGCAGCGCCAGCCCGCTGCCGAGCCGCGGCGTCGCCGCGGTGTGATTTGACCTGAGGTTCTGCACGACCGGCGCGGGCCACCCGCGCCGGTCGTTGCCGTTTCCGGCTAGACTAGGCGTTTTGCTCCAAGGCTTGCCGCCCATGCCCGCTCCTGTCATCAAGACGCCCTGCGTCGGCCTGTGCTCGACGATGTTCGGCGACCACGTCTGCCGTGGTTGCAAGAGATTCCACCACGAGGTGGTGAACTGGAATCTCTACGGCGAAGAGGAGCGTCGCGCCGTCTGGGCGCGCCTGGAGCTGCTGCTGGTGCAGGTGGTGTCGGCCAAGGTCGATGTCTTCGATGCTGCGCTGTTGCGCCAGCAGTTGCAGCAGCGCAGCATCCGCTTCCGGCCGGATCAGTCCGAGTATTGCTGGGCCTATCAGTTGCTGGCCCGCGGTGCGCGCCATATCCAGCAGCTGGACGCCTATGGGGTGCGCCTCTTGCCGGAATTTCGCGAGCGCCCGCTGGCCGAGTTGCGCGACGCCATCGATCGGGAATTCTTTCTGCTCTCCGAAGCCCACTACGACCGTTACATAGCCCCGCGCTTCCTGCTCGAAGGAGTCGACAGCCGCGTCTGAGCGTCAGCAGGCGAGCGGCGCTGCCCAGGCGCGCGCCTTTCTCTATAATGCGCGGCTTTTGCACGGGATTACACTGATGTCCTTGCCCGAGATGAACGAATTCCTCGGTTGCCGTACGCCGGATGCCTGGGTCGAGGCCGCGCTGCAGGATCTGCCGACGCTGCTGCAGGACCACGCCAACAACGAGAAGAAAGCCGCCGGCGCCGCCTTCCACTATCTGTTCACCTATTCCAATCGCGCCGAACTGTCCTGGAAGATGTCGCGCATCGCCCGTGAAGAGTTGCGCCACTTCGAACAGGTGCTGCAGATCATGAAGCGCCGCGGCATCGAGCATCGCAACGTCAGCTCGGCGCGCTATGCCGGCGCCCTACGCAAGCTCTGCCGCAACCATGAGCCGCTGAAGCTGACCGACAGCCTGGTGATCGGTGCCTTCATCGAATGCCGCTCCTGCGAGCGCTTCGGTGCGGTGGCGCCCCATCTGGACGCGGAGCTGGGCAAGTTCTACAGCGGCCTGCTGGCCTCCGAGGCCCGGCATTTCCAGGACTATCTCAAGCTCGCCTATCTCTATGGCGAGCGCGACGACGTCGACGCCAAGATCGCCGAGGTTCGCGCCCTGGAGGTGGAACTGATCACCTCAAGCGATAGCGAGCTGAGATTCCACAGCGGTATTCCAACCGCTGCCTGAGTCGCGCTACTTGCAGGCCTTGGTCTGGCCCACGTAGGGATTGCCATGGCCCATGATGCAGGCCAGGCGCTGATTGCGCTGGCGCTCCCAGGCCTCGGGCGGGTACTGCTTGGTCCAGGCGGTGTACAGCTGGCTGTCCTGCTTGGACAGCCGCAGGCCGTAGCGATCGCTCATGTAGAAGTAGGTGCGGGCGACCATGCCGCGGATCTCCGGACGCGGCATGGCGGTCTTGGCCTTGAAGTCCACCACCATCTGGCAGGCGCCGTACTGGCTGGGTTTCTGCGGCAGCCAGCCAAAGGCGAAGTTGCTGCGATCGCCATTGACCTCGCCGACTACCGGCACCAGGTTGAAGAGATCGGCCTCGGCCTTCTGGTACACCGGATCGCTGGCCGTGCAGTTCTTGCGACCGCCTTTCTGCCAGCACTGACGCTGGTGACCGATCACCCACGCCGGCACGATGTGCTCCCACTCGATGCGGCTGGCGCGCTGGGCGCTCTTGCGCGGGACGTAGCCGCAGCTCTTCAGATCCACGGTCTTGCCGCTGTAGTGGCAGCCGCAATAGAAGTCCACGCCCTGCTTGGCATAGACCTTGGTCGCGACCACCTTGGCTTCGCTGAAGGTGCGGGGTGGCTGGGGTGTCGCCAGGGCGCTCAGGGAAGCCAGGCTCAGGCAGAACAGCAGGGCGGGGCGCAACGACATGGAGAATCCGTCCGAAAAAGCGCGGATACTACCGACCCGCCTGGGGGCGCGGTGTGACTGGGTTCACTGGAATCTGCCGCGCATCACCCGCTGGCTGAAGCGAAACACGATTCGATATCAATGACTTAGAGGTATGGCATGGCAGCCTGGGACATCTTCTGCACAGTGGTGGACAACTATGGGGACGCGGGTATCACCTGGCGTCTGGCCCATCAGCTGGTCGCCGAGCATGGACAGCAGGTCCGCCTCTGGATCGACGACCTCTATCCCCTGGCGCGGATCCAGCCGGGGGTCGATGGCACGGCCGAGCAGCAGTGGCATCGCGGGGTCGAGGTACGCCTCTGGCATGCCGACTGGACGCCGGCCGAGCCGGGCGACGTGGTGGTGGAGGCCTTCGCCTGCCAGTTGCCGGAAGGCTTCATCACCGCCATGGCGGGGCGCGCCGAGCGACCGCTCTGGCTCAATCTGGAATACCTGAGCGCCGAGGAGTGGATCGAAGGCTGTCACGCCCTGCCGTCGCTGCAGCCCACCGGGCTGAACAAGTACTTCTTCTTTCCGGGCTTTACCGCCAAGGTCGGCGGTTTGCTGCGCGAGCGAGACCTGCTCGAGCAGCGGAACGGCTTCCAGCAGGCGGCCGCGACGCGGGACGATTTCCTTGCCGGGCTGGGTGTCCACCGGCAACCGGGCGAGCGCCTGTTCTCGCTGTTCGCCTACGAGAATCCGGCGCTGATCGACTGGCTCGACGCCCTGAGCGCCGGTAATCGACCGACCTGCCTGCTGGTGCCGGAGGGGCGCGTGCTGGCCAACGTCGCCGCCTGGCTGGGCGTCGACTGGCTCAAGGCCGGCGACAGCCACGGCCGTGGCGCCCTGCGGGTGCAGGTGCTGCCCTTCGTCTCCCAGCAGCAATACGACCGCCTGCTGTGGTGCTGCGACTTCAACGCCATCCGTGGCGAGGACTCCTTCGTCCGCGCGCAATGGGCCGCGCATCCCTTCGTCTGGCACATCTATCCGCAGGAAGAAGACGCCCACTTCGTCAAGCTCGAGGCCTTCCTGGCGCGCTATGTGGCGTCCGGCACCCCTGAACTGGGCGCCGCGGTCAGTGCCCTGTGGCTGGCCTGGAACGGTCGCGGCGACCTGGCTGCGGCCTGGTCGGCGCTGGATACGCAGGTCGAAAACTGGCGTCTGCTGGCGCGCGACTGGAGCGATCGGATGGCTTCTCACAGCGATCTTACCGCCAGCCTGGTGCATTTCCATACAGATTGGCTATCATATGGCGCCTCGAAATCCCGTTCTTCCATCCATACGGATAACCGCATGAAAACCGCACAAGAGTTCCGTGCCGGCCAAGTGGCCATGATCGACAACGCTCCCTGGGTCATCCAGAAAGCTGAATACAACAAGTCCGGCCGTAACGCTGCAGTGGTCAAGATGAAGCTGAAGAGCCTGCTCTCCGGCAGCGCGACCGAGACCGTCTTCCGCGCCGACGACAAGCTCGAGCCGGTGATTCTGGATCGCAAGGAAGTAACCTATTCCTACTTCGCCGATCCCCTGTACGTCTTCGTCGACGCCGACTACAACCAGTACGAAGTGGAGAAGGACGACCTGGGCGAAGCCATCGCCTTCATCGAAGACGGCATGACCGACGTCTGCGAAGCGGTGTTCTACAACGACCGCGTCATCTCCATCGAACTGCCCACCACCATCGTGCGCCAGATCGCCTACACCGAGCCGGCCGTTCGCGGCGACACCTCGGGCAAGGTCATGAAGACCGCTCGCCTGAACAACGGCTACGAGCTGAAGGTCTCCGAGTTCTGCGATATCGGTGACCACATCGAGATCGACACCCGTACCAACGAGTACAAGTCGCGCGCCAAGGTCTAAACCAGACGTCTCGATCAGAAAGCCCGGCTTGCCGGGCTTTTTGCTGTCTGGGCTTTCGTCGCGGGCCGGTCTGGCCGGTCTCTCCAAATCCCTTTGCCGCTGGATAGAATTGCCGTGGAATCGCTGTTTACCTTGTTGATCGATGTCGTCCTCGGGGCGGTGCTGGGTGTGGTGGGTGGGCTGTTCGGCATCGGCGGTGGCCTCATCGCCATTCCGGTGCTGGCGCTGCTGTTCGGCCTCGACCAGCAACTGGCCCAGGGCACCGCTCTGGTGATGGTGGTGCCCAACGTGCTGCTGTCGGTCTACAAGTACAACCAGCGCAACCGCATCGACTGGCAGCGCGCCGCCTTGCTAGCGGGCGCGGGCATGGTCTCGGCCCTGGTGGGCACGGCACTGGCGGTCTCCCTGGACGCCCGCTCCATGCGCCACGGCTTCGTCGGCTTCCTGCTGCTCCTTGTGCTCTACAACCTCTGGCAACTCTATCGCCGTGGCCAGCCACCGCTGACCACGCCGAGCCGTCCGGGCCTTGGCGTGCTGGGGCTGGTGGCGGGACTGGTCGGTGGGCTGTTCGGCGTCGGCGGGGCGGTGATCGCCACGCCCATCCTGGCGGGCGTGATGGGGCTGACCCAGGTCGCGGCCCAGGGCATGTCCCTGGCCATGGCGTTGCCCACCACGGGCGTCACCCTGGCCAGCTATGCCTGGCATGGCGAAGTGGATTGGAGCGTCGGCATTCCCCTGGCCATCGGCGGCCTGCTCAGCGTCAGCTGGGGCGTGAAGCTGGCCCACCAGTTGCCCGAACGGCTGCTGCGCCTGCTGTTCTGCGGTTTTCTGCTGCTCTGCGCGGTGCTGCTGGCGCTGCGCTGACTACTGCCGAAAGCCCTCGGCGATATGCTCGGCGAGGGTGTCGATGATCGGCGAGGCGCTGCGTGGATTACGCAGCAGTTCGATGGAACAGGAGGGCAGGTCGGGCATGCCGTCGGCTTCTCCCAGCCGGCGCAATTCGCTCGGCAGCAGGCTCTCCAGCTGCGCGGTGACCGCCAGGCCTGCCTTGACGATGCCCAGCAGCGCGGCAAGGCTGGGGCTGCTGTAGGCCAGGCGATAGCCACGGTCGCGATTGTCCAGGGCGCGGCGGGCCCATTCGCTGAGAAAGCAGGAGGTATTGAACATCGCCAGCGGCAGCGGATCGCGCTGGTGAATGTCGAACCCGGGTGCCTCGGCCCAGACGAAGCGTTCCCGCCGCAACGGCAGACCGATCTCGTTGCCCGGTTCGCGGGTAACGATGGTCAGATCCAGATCCTGGCGCTGCAGCAGACCCGCGGTGGGCTCGCAGTGGACATCCACCTGCACCAGCGGGTAGGCCTTGGCGAAGCCCGCAAGGATGCCCGGAATGAACCTCATGACGTAGTCGTCAGGGGTGCCGATGCGCACCGTCCCCACCATGTGCGGCTCGCGCAGGGTGGTCATCACCTCCCCATGCAGCTTG
Source organism: Pseudomonas oryzihabitans NBRC 102199 (assembly GCF_000730625.1). Classification (GTDB taxonomy): domain Bacteria; phylum Pseudomonadota; class Gammaproteobacteria; order Pseudomonadales; family Pseudomonadaceae; genus Chryseomonas; species Chryseomonas oryzihabitans. The sequence goes on from NZ_BBIT01000002.1 coordinate 563,952, forward strand.
AGGATCCGCCGAGCGAAGCCCAGCAGGACCTGGCCTTCCGCGGTCAGACGCACCTGGCGGCCGTCACGCTCGAACAGTCGCCGCTGCAGCACGTCCTCTTCCAGCTTGCGCATCTGCATGCTCACCGCCGACTGGGTGCGGTTGACCACCTCGGCCGCGCGGGTGAAGCCGCCCTGATCGGCGATGGCGACAAAGGTGCGCAGCAGATCGGTCTCTATGCTGGGGTAGTTCATGGCATCAGCTCGGTGAATGGATCGCATCAGAAAGATTCGTTGGATTGATGTTAAGCCGGCTTCCAGACTTGAGCCATACCCTCTGGAGAAGGAGATGCACCATGGCTCAGCTCATAGCTCACCGAGATTCGTCCGGGCGTTCCCCTGGTGTTGCGGGCGTCACCTCTCGTCTGCGGCAGGCCTGGGCCTGGTTGCGGCGGGCGATGGAGCTTTCCCGCCAACGCCGAGCGCTCTATCGGCTGGATGAAAACGCGCTGCACGACCTCGGCCTGAGTCGCGCCGATGCCTGGCAGGAGGCCGACAAGCCGTTCTGGCAGCAGCCCGCGGAGGAGCGCCGCCGCCGATCCTGCTAGGGTGAAAGATCCCTTCCTCTATCAGGAGCTCGGATGGACAGCCTTTCCCTGCGCGAGGCCCGGCGTCTGGCCTTGCGCGCCCAGGGTTTCGGTAATCAACCCAAGGGTGGCGCGGGTCCGGCCGCCCTGTATCGCCAGGCCGCACGCCTGAACGTGCTGCAGATCGATTCGGTCAATGCGCTGGTGCGCTCCCACTACCTGCCGCTGTTCAGCCGTCTCGGCCACTATGCCTTCGCCGATTTCGATGCCCTGGCCTGGGGGCAGGGGCGCAAGCGCCAGCTCTATGAATGCTGGGCCCACGAGGCTTCGCTGGTGCCGGCCGAGGTCTGGGCCGAGCTGCGCTGGCGGCGCGATCAGGCGCGCCAGGGCATCGGCATCTATCGGCAGCTGGCGCGTTTCGCCGTCGAACAGCCGCAGGTCGTCGCCCAGACCCTGGAGGCGGTGGTGCAGCGCGGTGCCCTGGGCGCCGGCAGCCTGGCCAAGCGGGTCGAGCAGGCCGGTCCCTGGTGGGACTGGAGTCCGGGCAAACTGGCGCTGGAGTGGCTGTTCGCCGCCGGCGAGGTGACGGTGGCCGGGCGGCGCGGCTTCGAGCGTCTCTATGACCTGCCCGAGCGGGTGCTTCCGGCGGAGATCCTTGCGGCGCCGGCCGTTGCGCCCGAAGCCGCCCGCCGCGCCTTGCTGCTGCGCAGCGCCCGTGCCCTGGGCGTGGCGAGCGAGGTCCAGCTGCGTGACTATTTTCGTCTCAGTCCGGCCGAAGCCCACCAGGGCCTCGCCGAATTGCTGGAGGAGGGCAGTCTGCAGCCCCTCCAGGTGCAGGGCTGGTCGAAGCCGGCCTATGTCGCCGAGACGCGCAATCCCGGGCGCCCGGTGCGCGCCGCGGCGCTGCTGTCGCCCTTCGATTCGCTGGTCTGGGAGCGCGAGCGCACCGAGCAGCTGTTCGGCTTTCGCTATCGACTGGAGATATACACGCCGGCGGCCAAGCGGGTCTATGGCTACTATGTGCTGCCCTTTCTCTACCGGGAGCGGCTGGCGGCGCGGGTGGATCTGCGCGCCGAGCGGGCGCAGTCGCGGCTGGCGGTGCATGCCGTGCATCTGGAGGCGGCGGGGCTGGATGACGAGGGGCTGGACGCCCTGGCGGGGCAGTTGCGTGCCCTGGCCGACTGGCTCGGTCTCGCCGACCTGCAGTTGCACGGGCCGGCGGACGTCTTGCGCGAGGCGGTGGCGCGGCACTAGAGCGCGCCGCGCCCTTCCTTAGCGGCGAATGCCCTTGAGCGTCTCGGCGATCATGAAGGCCAGTTCCAGGGACTGGTCGGCATTCAGGCGCGGGTCGCAATGGGTGTGGTAGCGATCGGACAGGGCGTCTTCGGTGACCGGGCGGGCGCCGCCGATGCACTCGGTGACGTTCTGGCCGGTCATCTCGATATGGATGCCGCCCGCGTAGGTGCCCTCGGCCTGGTGCACGCCGAAGAATTCCTTGACCTCGCCCAGCACGCTGGCGAAATCCCGGGTCTTGTAGCCGGTGGACGCCTTGATGGTGTTGCCGTGCATGGGGTCGGAGCTCCACAGCACCTGGCGACCCTCGCGCTCGACGGTCTGGATCAGGCGCGGCAGGTGATCGCCGACCTTGCCCACGCCCATCCGCACGATGAGGTTGAGGCGACCCGGATCGTTCTCGGGGTTGAGGGTGTCGATCAGGCGGATCAGGTCTTCGCTGGTAGTGGAAGGACCGACCTTGACGCCGATGGGGTTGTTCACGCCGCGCAGGAATTCCACGTGGGCACCGTCCGGCTGGCGGGTGCGGTCGCCGATCCAGAGCATGTGCGCCGAGCAGTCGTACCAGTCGCCGGTCAGGCTGTCGCGGCGGACGAAGGCTTCTTCGTAATTGAGCAGCAGCGCCTCGTGGGCGGTGAAGAAGTTGGTTTCCTTGACCTGGGGCGCGGTGTCCAGGCCGCAGGCGCGCATGAAGGCCAGGGTCTCGTCGATGCGGTCCGCCAGCTGGTGGTAGCGGTCGGCCAGCGCCGAGTTGGCGATGAAGTCCAGATTCCAGCGATGCACCTGGTGCAGGTCGGCGAAACCGCCCTGGGCAAAGGCGCGCAGCAGGTTGAGGGTCGCGGTGGACTGGTTGTAGGCCTGGATCAGGCGCTGCGGGTCGGGGATGCGGCTGCCTTCGGTGAAGTCTATGCCGTTGACGATGTCGCCACGGTAGGCCGGCAGGGAGACGCCGTCCTGGACCTCGTCGCCGGAGGAGCGCGGCTTGGCGAACTGGCCGGCCATACGGCCGACCTTGACCACCGGGCAGCCGGCGGCGAAGGTCATGACCACCGCCATCTGCAGGAGCACCTTGAAGGTGTCGCGAATCTTGCCGGCGGAAAATTCGAAGAAGCTTTCCGCGCAATCGCCGCCCTGCAGCAGGAAGGCCCGGCCCTGGGTGACCTCGGCGAACTGCCGGCGCAATTCGCGGGCTTCGCCGGCGAACACCAGTGGCGGATAGCCGGCCAGGGTGCGCTCGACATCGGCGAGACGGGCTTTGTCGGGGTATTCGGGCTGTTGCTGGATGGGCAGGCCTCTCCAGCTGGTGGGGCTCCAGGGCGCGGACATGATTCTCTCTGAGGGTGCGATGAAGCCGTCCATGGTAACCGATAGCGGCGGCATGGCTCGATAGACAGTGCCCATCGCGGCTACCATGGACGGCTATAGAGGAGGGTGGTGATGGTCGAGACGGAAGTGTTGCTGGAAGAGGTCGTCGATGACCATGGCCGGATCCGGGTGGTGGAGGTGGGGCCTTATCGCTTCCTGGAGTTTGGCGAGGAGGTGGAGCAGAGCTGCGTCTTTACGGCGGACCCCGCCTGGCTGGAATACGACTACAACCGCGCCATGCTGCTGGGCGCGCTCTGCCACCCGCAGCCGCGGCGAGCGCTCTTTCTCGGCCTGGGCGCCGGCACCCTGACCCAGGCCTGCCTCAAGTGGTTGCCCCTGGAGGCGGTGGAAGCCCTGGAACTGCGCCCCGCGGTACCGCGCCTGGCGCGCCAGCATCTGGGCCTCGACGAGGACCCGCGCCTGGCCATCCGCATCGGCGATGCCCTGGACCTGCTCGACAGCGCGGCGCCTGCCGATCTGATCTTCGTCGACCTCTATACCGATGTCGGCCCCTCCAGTGCCCACTTGGCCTGGCGCTTCCTGGAAAATTGCCAGGCCAAGCTCAACCCTGGCGGCTGGCTGATGATCAACCAGTGGAGCGCCACCGACGGCAAGCCCCTGGGCGCCGCACTGCTGCGCGGCCTGTTCCGCCATCATTACTGGGAGTGCCCGGTGGTCGAGGGCAATGTCATCCTGCTGGTGCCGGCCAGTCGGGAGCAGGAGCTGGACGTGGCGGGCACGCGGCAGCGCGCCCGGGAGTTGACCCCGCGGATAGGGTTCGATGTGGAGGCCTATCTGGACAACCTGCGTGCGGCAACCTGACCACAAAAGTAGACCAAGGTTCTCTGGAGAAATGTCCAGGGTTCGGGTATCATTCGCCCCGGTCTTTTTGACCTTCCGTTCAGGAACTGCATTTTCCCGGTCCGCCGCCATGGCCACACCGGTCGTGCGTTCGCCCGACGGCGAACAATCCTAGACGCTTCACCCCTTTTTCATCCGCTATTTCGCAAAAAGCTCACACCTTGGCTGCCTGGGCGACTTCGGTCATTCGGATAAGCGCAGCTCTTGGCTTTGGGGTCTTTGCGAAGCACACGAGGCAAGACAATGACCCAGGACACCAGCGGTTTCGCTGCGCTCAATCTCAATCCCGCCATCCTCGCCGCCATCAAGGCCGTCGGCTACGAAGAGCCGTCGCCCATCCAGTCGCAGTCCATCCCGGTGATTCTCTCCGGCCACGACATGATCGGCCAGGCCCAGACCGGTACCGGCAAGACCGCAGCCTTCGCTCTGCCGCTGCTCTCCAAGCTCGACCCGTCCCGCCGCGAACCCCAGATTCTGGTGCTGGTTCCCACCCGTGAACTGGCCCTGCAGGTGGCTACCGCCTGCGAAACCTATTCCACCGAGATGCCCGGCGTGAAGGTCGTGGCCCTCTACGGCGGCGCGCCCATGGGCCCGCAGCTGAAGTCCCTGCGCATGGGCGCCCAGGTTCTGGTCGCCACCCCCGGTCGTCTGTGCGACCACCTGCGTCGCGACGACAACCTGCTGGCCACCGTCCAGCACCTGGTGCTCGACGAAGCCGACGAGATGCTCAAGCTGGGCTTCATGGATGACCTCGAATTCATCTTCGAAGCCATGCCGGAATCCCGCCAGACCGTGCTGTTCTCGGCGACCCTGCCGCCGTCGATCCGCGCCATCGCCGAGCGTCACCTCAAGGAGCCGCAACACGTCCGCATCGCGGCCAAGACCCAGACCGTCGCCCGCATCGAGCAGGCGCACCTGATGGTCCACGCCGACCAGAAGCCGGCCTCGGTGCTGCGCCTGCTGGAAGTGGAGAACTTCGACGCCCTGATCGCCTTCGTGCGCACCAAGCAGGCGACCCTGGACCTGGCCGAGCTGCTGGAACGCCAGGGCTATCGCGTCAGCGCCCTGAACGGCGATATGCCCCAGGCCCAGCGCGAGAAGACCATCGAGTCGCTGAAGGATGGTTCGCTGGACATCGTGGTCGCCACCGACGTCGCCGCTCGCGGCCTGGACGTGGCGCGCATCACCCACGTCCTGAACGTGGACATGCCCTACGATCCGGAATCCTACGTGCACCGTATCGGTCGTACCGGCCGTGCCGGTCGTGAAGGTCGCGCGCTGCTGCTGGTCACCCCGCGCGAGCGCCGCATGCTGCAGGTCATCGAGCGCGTCACCGGTCAGCGCGTCGGCGAGATCCGCCTGCCCGACGCCGAAGCCGTGCTGGAAGCCCGTATCTCCCGCCTGGCCGATGGCGTGGGTTCGCTGCTGGCCGATGCCGACACCACCCATGGCGCCCTGCGTCAGGAGCTGTGCGAGCGTCTGCAGTGCGATCCCTCGACCCTGGCCGCGGCCCTGCTGGCCAAGCTGACCAGCGGCCGCGCCCTGGACATCGAGTCGGTCCGTCGCGAGCAGCCGCTCACCCCCGGCGCCGGCCGTGGCGAGCGTCCCCGTGGCGAGCGCAGCGAACGGGGCGATCGTCCCGAGCGTGGTGAGCGTCCGGACCGTGGCGAGCGTCGTCCGATGCAGCCGTTGCCGGAAGGCCGCGTGCGCTGCCGCACCGCCCTGGGCGCCCGTGATGGCGTCGCCGCCAAGAACCTGCTGGGTGCCATCATCAACGAAGGTGGCATGGATCGCGAGGCCATCGGCCGCATCCAGATCCGTGACTCGTTCAGCCTGGTGGAGCTGCCCGAGGAAGGCCTGGAGCGTCTGCTGACCAAGCTCAAGGACACCCGTGTAGCCGGCAAGGCCCTGCGCCTGCGTCGCTATCGCGAGGATTGATCCCCAGGCTTTTGCTTGGCGATAAGAGGCCCCGGCGCTGTAAGGCGTCGGGGCCTTTTTGTTGCGCAGGACGTCTGGTACGACCAACCTGTGCTCACGCGCGTATACGCTACGGGTCGCCGTTTTCCCCCTTGCGAAGGGACTGGTAGGCCGCGAAATCCACGGGAACGGTCTCAGGCAAGAACCGTGGGAGGAGTGGGATTGCGAGCGCTGCTAAGGGCTAGCTGCCTCTGACAGCGAGATGTACCTGGTAATGTTCCAGAACGTACTGGACGTCTTCGGCGACTCTTTGCCGCTCCCCACAGAATACGAAAGTACCCAGGCCATCCTTGTGGCAGAAAAAGGCGCCCGACGCTATGTCTCCCGGACGCGGTAGGGTCTTCATGCTCAATGTCGAAAGGCTTTCGATCGCTGCGAGCGTCACGTGGGAGACATGGAGCGTTTCGCGGGACAGGTGCTTTTTCGGAAACATCATATAGGCCCAGGCTTCGCAGCGGCGGCTGGTCTGCAGGGATTCACAGAGGCCGAGTTGCAGGGCGAGGTGAAGCAGGCGCAGGTCCAGGCCATGAGCGAACGCTATCATCTCGGTCGTATGTCCGCCGCCCGGGCGGAAGGCGATTTCCAGCAATTCCAAACCAGCGCCTGCGTCGCCGAAGGCTTCGATGTGATAGACCCCGTCAGGGCAATCGAACGCAGCTATCACCTGTTCGGCGAAGGGACGCCAGAGCGCCTCGAGATCCTCCTGGGGAACTGAGAGATACCCCAGTGGTTGCTCGGCAAGGTAGTCGATGGGTTTCCCCAGGTATTCACCGGCACTGAGGAACGCCAGTTGCTTGCCGAGAACGATGGCATCGAGTTGATACAGAGGCTGGCTGTTATAGGTTTCGATGATGTACTGGTGTTCGCTCATGTCCTGGTAGCTGTCACCCGTATCGCGGGGGAGGCCGGAGAGCTCGCGGGCATCGGTGATGATCCTGACCCCCACGGCGCCCGCCAGCGATCGGGGTTTCAGAATGACCGGAAGGGTCGCCGCGCCGCTTTTCAGCTCGTCGAAGGTGACTTCCTTGGCGGTGGGTATGTTGAACAACTGGGCGATCTGTTTCATCCGCTTCTTGTCGCGAAAGCGCACAGCCATATCGAGCGTAAGCCCTGGCAAGCCCCAGCGATCGTTGGCCCACGCCGCGACGTGCACCGCGAATTCGTCATTGGGAAGGACTGCGGTAATGGCGTAGGTGTCGGCGATTCGACCAAGGACGCTGTCAATTTCGCCATGGACGGCGAAATCCCGGACCAGGAAGGTGTCGCTCCGCATCAATTCCGCTCCAGCCTGGCCCAACAGGTCCTCCAGGAGGTAGACGAATGTCCATCGCGCTAGCTCATAGGTGTCTCTGAGTCTGGCGACCACCTCATCGACATCCAGTTCGGAGGAAATGATCAATAGGGTGTTGGGCTGGTCAATTCTCATGATGAACGGGGCCTTTGGTCGTGACGGATATCTGTGGGAGCAGCGGTCCCAGGCCGCTATCTACGGTTCAGCGGCCACAGCGACGCTGTAATGCCTGTTCAGGTAGTCGATGTCCTGAAGCACGAGATCGCGATCGCCGCAAAAGACGAATGAGCCCAGCGAGTCCTTGTAGCAGTAGAATTCTCCCGAAGCGACGTCGCCGGCCTTGGGTATCGAATGGGTGCTAAGCGTTGGCAGATTTTCCAGGGGTGGTAAGGACACCTGGGTGACGTAAAGCGGTGTGAGGGAAAGGTGCTTTTTAGGAAAGGTCATATAGCCAAAGGCTTGGGCCTTCCGCTGGATATCTAGTGAAGGTTCCAAGCCCAGTTGTGCCGCGAGATGGATTAGCTTCAGGTCCAGTCCGTAGACCATCTCTATCATCTCGACAATGGCCGCGCCGCCAGGTCGATAGGCGATTTCCAGCAGTTCTGCGCCAGCAAAGGCCTCTATGTGATAGACCCCGTCAGGCGCATCGAAGGCGGCTATCACGGCTTCGGTAAAATGGCGCCAGATATTCTCGATCATCTCCTCGGGAACCGCTATCACGCCGACCGGTTTTTCCTGCAGGAAATCCATGGGTTTGCCTAGATATTCGCCGACCGATAGGAAGGCCAGTGTTCCTTTACGGACGATACAATCAATATGGTAGATGCAGGCTGGATTATAGGTTTCGATAAGATACTGATGTTTGCTCATATCCTGATATTCAGGGTTCGAATCGATATCGATGGACGACATTTCGTCTGCTTCGTTAATGATCCGGACGCCTTGAGCGCCCGCTAGTGAGCGCGGTTTGACGATGATGGGAAACTGCACCTGCCCAAGCTTGATTTCATCGAGCGTTATTTCTCTGGCGGTCCTGATTCCTGCGCGCTGAGCGATCTCTTTCATTTTCTTCTTGTCGCGAAACCTTTGCGCCTCTTCTCGGGTGATGCCTGGAAGTTGCCAGCGCTCATTTGCTGAAGCGGCTACGTAGAGCGAAAATTCGTCGAAAGCCACCGCGGTAGAAATGCTGTAGTGGCGAGCTATCTTATCAAGGGCTGCCTCTACCTCGGTGGCGATGGCGAAGTCAGAGACGAGAAAGTTTTCCGGGCGTTTCAATTCCTCTCGCGCCTCGCCCAGATAATCCTCCAGCAGGAAGACGAACCTCCAGGTCTGCAGGTCATACTTCGCCTTGAGCGCCGCTACGTTCAAGGCGACATCCAGGTCGGAAGAAACGATCAGTACCGTATGTTCGAGCTGCATTTCCAAATCCTGTCATGCTTGCGGCTATTGGTGCGCGCAGGGCCTCGGGCCCTGCGCGCCTAGAGCGCCCCACTATTTCCAGATGGGCGCCGGAAGTCTTCAGATATAACTTTTCAGGCTTCCGCGCCGTTTGACATCCAGCGTGGCACAGTGGAAGGAACCACCGAAGGTCTGAAAGTGCTTGAAGGGACAGAGGATGGTCTTGAAACCCCACTGGCGGAAGGCGTTGATCAGAGCCTCCTCGTCCTGCTCGACGACCACCGTTCTTTCGTCCAGCATCAGCACATTGATGTGAATCCACTTGGAAGTGATGTAAAGAGGATGGTCGTCGGGCAGGTTGGACGGCGGCGGAGTCAGGATTTCCCAATCTTTGAAGATGTCAGGAATTTGCGGTACCCAGCCCTTGTTGACGAGTACGCGGCCTGGCGCCAGCGGCAGTATCGTCGTGTCGATGTGCATGGGTCCTGGCTCTTCGAACTCATAGATATGGATGCGATAATCCGATCCGAGGGTTCTGCGCAGCCATTCGATGCCCTTGTTATTCGTTACATGGCTACGCTGGCCGATGATGTCGCGGCCCATCTTCATGAAGTCGGCCGCGTCAAATAGCGGTTCCACCTCGGTGATTATGGAGTTGAATGGAATCTCCTGGTCGAAGTCATAATCCCTTTTCCAGATGTTGTCTTTCAGCATCGGCTTGGGGGCTGAGATCCAGTCAGCACCTCTGCTGAAGTAATCGTTCAGGATGTCACGAAAAGCGAAGGTCTCGAAGTAACGGCTGCGCCAGGCCATGGGCACTTCAATGATCTTTTTGCCGATTGCGAAAAGGCAGTCCCTTGGCATGGCGGAGTAGAAGGTGCCACCTGTAGTGAAATGGGGAGTCACTATGGGCTGATGGTGATTGAACTCGTTTGGCCGTTTTACTCTTATGCCCTCGGCTTCCAGGATCCTGGCCAGCGTATTGACTTCCTGCCTGGCCTTGATGACCAGCTCTTCCGGAAATCGCTGTCCAGAGTATGTCTGGAAAAAGTCGCTCGACTCTCTGGGTATGATGGCTCTCAGACCGGTATCCCATTCAGGTACGCGGATGTCATCCATTATGCCAACTATGACCTCCTCCAGGGGATCCCACTCCGTATAGACTTCTACGGGGCTTTCCAGGTTGGAAAAGGATGACGGCTCTTCTGTTTGGAATTCCATGATAAATGGCCTTCGGCAGTAAATGAAGAGTATATGTTTGGCGAAAAAATAGTGGGTGGCAAGAGAGGCGGTTAGGAAGTTATATATTGTCGGATTATAAGATGACGGTATTCGTATGTGGTGGTCGGGTGCCGGTGCTAAGGGTGCGGGTGAGTGTACGCGCCTTCTGCTTAATTGATAGTTCTTGCTTGGGTGGTGATTTGTAGTGGATGTTCCTGATTACTGCTGCGTTTTTCTGAAATACCTGTGGTTGGCGGCTTGGCCTGGTTAGGCTAGTTCATATAACGAAGATGCGCCGGTCCGCGCGATAGGTATTGGCATGCATGTAATAAGCAGGCCGAAAATTGATATGCTGATAGTATTTCTTTGGAAATCATGCTGCTGGCATGTTCATGGCTTATTAAAGTCGCTTCGCGAGATTCCACGTTGCGGGGAGGGGCTACGGGGCGCTATCGAAGGCCCACTGTGGAAGTTGCTCAGGAGGTTGGGCTGCACCTTGCCAGCATCGGTACCCTGTGACGCGAAGATACGCTGGTCAAGGCTGATCGCCGCCCGGCTGTGCCTTTCCTGCAAATCGGGATAGGCCGGTTCGCCAGCGGCACAAAGGGAGATGCCTAATCACTGGAGTGCTCGTCCTGGAGTCACAGATAAGTCTTCGGCGTCGAATGCTCCTGGAAGGGGCAGGGCAGCCTGGGTATCGAAGGCCTGGGCCTTTCCAGCGGGGCCGCAGCAGCACGTTCGCTTCAGCTCAGACCGCTGTCTCTTTGCCGAGCCAAGATGCGATCTGGTGGGCGGCAATGAGTATTGCCAAGGGAGGGCGGGCTTGGCTGTGCTTCGTGGCTGTCAGCGATATATCAGCATCCTACCGGGCAGCGGTCCGGATGCCGCCTGCGCTAGCGGTCTGATTGCGCCCAGCCAAGGGCGCCGAGGTACGTCCAGATTCGGCCGCAGGGTCTGTGGTCGCTTTAAAGAATTACCTTGTCCTTGAGCTTTTCCGCCGCCAGCTGCAGCGCCTGGATGACCCGCTCCTTGTCGTAGTTCTGGATATTGTTGGTGTCCAGGTACATGGAGAAGCCCGGCAGTTCGTGCTCGACATAGCTGGGAGAGGCGCCCAGGTCGCGACGGAAGTCCACCACCTGATAGATCTGCACCGGCTTGCTGAAGCCCTTGACGGTGATCCAGCTCTTGTCGCGGCACATGATGGTTTCCTTGACCAGCGAGTAGGTCTCGTGGCTGATCAGGATCTCGCCGGCATCGGCGGCATTCTCCAGGCGGCTGGCCAGGTTCACTTCGCGACCGATGATGGTGTAGTCCATGCGCGTGCTGGAGCCGAAGTTGCCGACCGTGCAGTAACCGGTGTTCAGGCCCATGCGGATCTCCAGCGGCTTGTTGATGCCCTGGCTGCGCCACTGCTGGCGCAGGACCTTCATGTGCTTGCGCATGGCGATGGCCATGGAGACCGCGGCCACGGCGTCCTTCTTGGCGCCCTGGCTGTTGGCGTCGCCAAAGAACACCATGACGCAGTCGCCGACGAACTTGTCGATGGTGCCACCGTATTTGACGGCGATCTTCGACATCTCGTTGAGGTAGTTGTTGAGCATGTCGGTGAGGGCTTCGGCCTCGAGTTCTTCGGACAGCTCGGTGAAGCCCTTGATGTCGGAGAAGAACACCGTGATCTTCTTGCGCTGGGTACCCAGGGCGATGTGCTGCTTGCCGGTGAAGATGGACTCCCAGACCTGGGGCGAGAGGTATTTGGCCAGGTTGTGCGCGAGGATCGCCGACTTTTCCTGCTCGCGCTTGAGATCGTCGTTGATCTGGATGAGGCGCTTGCGCTGGCGATGCAGGAAGTAGCCGGTGCCCCAGAGGTGCAGCATGGTGCCCACCACGCTGGTGACCGCCACCAGCAGCGGACTGGTGAGGTCGACACCCTGGAAGAAGGTGGCGCTGCCCAGCGCCGCGGCGCTGGTGGCGAACAGCAGGCACAGGCCGAGCAGGCGCGGGCCACCGCGCAGCATGCTGGTATAGCCGAGCATGAACAGCAGCATCAGGGTGGGCATCAGCGGGAAGCGCAACACCACCGCGGCCATGCCGACATGGATGGCGTCCAGGGCGGCGAGGATGATATCGGTCTGGGCGCCGCGATCGCGTCTGAGCTTGAGACTCAGGGTCTGGGCCACATGGGGGTAGAGCAGGGCATAGGGGATCAGCCACAGGCCCACCGCATCGGCCTGAGTGTAGTACCCGGCGGTGACGCTGGCGGCGGCGATCAGGTAGGCGAATACCCGGGCGTAGTAGACGCCCAGGCTGTCACCGGACGCAGCGAGGAACCGGTTGAGCGCAAACTTCATCTGTCGGGTCCGTTTCGAAAAAGGCGAGAGGTCGGGATAACTCCGTTCGCGACGATGAAAGCGGCCGGGTTTTCTAGCATTCGCGATCTTAGCCGACCGCCCCGGTAGCGGCCAAGAATGTCAGCCATTCCGCTGCTGTGACAGCCAAATTCGGCAGTCGTCCCTGGGGTACACTGCGGCATCTTTACAGGAGAGACGCTATGGATGCCCTCGAAGCCCTTTGCAATCGCGCCTCGGTCGGTCGCCTGACCGAACCGGGCCCAACGCCCGCGCAACTCGAGACCCTGCTGCGCGCCGCGGACCGAGCGCCGGACCACAAGCTGCTGCGCCCCTGGCGGCTGATCCTGGTGAGCGGCGCCGGCCGCACGGCGCTCGGCGAGCTCTATGCCGATGCCCTGCGCCGGCGCGAGCCCGACGCCGATGCGGCGGCCCTGGACAAGGCGCGGCGCATGCCGCTGCGGGCCCCCCTGGTGATCGCCGTCGTCGCCACGCCCCAGGAACACCCCAAGGTGCCGGTCCAGGAGCAGATCATCACCGCCGGCTGCGTCGCCCACGGCCTGGTCAACGCGGCCTTCGCCCTGGGCCTGGGTGCGGTCTGGCGTTCCGGTGAGTTCAGCTACGATCCCTGGGTGCTGCAGGGGCTGGGACTGGCCGAGGACGAACAACTGGTGGGCTACATCTACCTGGGCACGCCGGAGATGGCGCCGCGGATCCCGGCGCCGCGTGATCTGAGCGGCCAGGTCAGCCATTGGTCAGGACCGGTCTGAGCGGCAGGGTGACGGTGGCGAGAAAACCACCGTCCGGGTGATTGCTCAGGTGCAGCTCGCCACCATGGCGCTGGATAGCGCGGCGGGCGATGGCCAGCCCCAGGCCATAGCCGGTGGCCTGCTGCTGATCCGAGCGGAAGAAGGGCTCACCCAGCCGGGGCAGGTCGTCGACCTTGACTCCGGGGCCATGGTCACGCACCTGGATGCGCACCTCACCCGCGGCGGCGGTCGCCGAGATGACGATCGGCAAGGCGGGCGGGTTGAAGCGCAGCGCATTGCGCAACAGATTGTCCAGGGCCCGTTCCAACACATCGGGCCAGCCGTCCAGCCGCAGGGCGGCGGGAACGTCCAGCTCCACCCGCTGCTGGGGGGCGCTAAGTTGGGCATCCTCGACCAGGCCTTCCAGCAGCGGGTGCAATTCCAGCTGCTCGGGCGGGCCGGGATCCGCTTCCTGGCGGGCCAGGGCGAGAATCTCGCCGATCAGGGTTTCCAGGCGATCGCATTCCATGGTCAGGCGCGGCCACATGTTGCCCAGGTCATGGGGGTCGGAGCGTTCGGCCAGCGCCAGGGCGATGCGCAGGCGAGCCAGCGGGGAGCGTAGCTCGTGGGACACGTCACGCAGCAGCTGCCGCTGGCTGTCGATCAGGCGCTGCAGATGGGCGCCCATGCGATTGAAGTCTTCGGCCAGCACGCCCAGTTCGTCCTTGCGGCGGGCGAGGCGGGCGAGGGTGTCTTGCTGATAGGCGGTCTGCCCGAGATCATGGACCGCACGCCTGAGATGATTGAGCGGGCGGGTCAGGCTGAGGGTCAGCAGCAGGCTGAACAGGGTCAGTACCACCGTGGCGATGGCCAGCATGCCGACCGGCCAGAACAGGCTCTGGCGGCGCCAGGCGCCCAGTTCGGGGGTGGGCAGGTGGTAGATGAACAGGTAGGTCTGGCCGCTCGGGCTGGTGTATTCGTCGGTCAGGCGTCGCCAGGGCAGCGGCCGGTTGGGGTCGCGGGCGCCAGGACCGGGGCGCTGCTGACGCTGCGGCTGGTCGAGATCCTGGTCGAAGATGCGCGGTGGCAGGGTGCCGCGCACCAGGGGCGAGCCGTTCTCGCCCAGCACCAGCACATCGATGCCGTAGCGGCCCTTGCGCTGTTCGAGCAGGCCTTGGGCGGCGGCGGGACCGTCGTTTTCATAACGTTGCACCCACTGTTCGGGGAGGTCGCGCAGGCCGGGATGCTGCGCGAGGATCCAGGAATCCTGGTCGGCCAGGTGGCCGAGCAGCATGGTCAGGCCGACCGCGGACAGGATGGCCAGCCAGAAGGTGGCGAAGATGCGCCAGAAGAGGGAACGAAAAACCATGCAGTCGCCTTAGAAGCTGCTCAAAGTCTGCTGCGCGTCGGCCAAACGGCGTTGAAAATGCCTTCGGAATGCTCATTTACCACTCGTAAACTCCGCTTCCTCAGACATTTTCGCCTTGTTTGTCTCTAGCTCGCGAGATTTTGGGCAGGTTCTTGGTCAGACGCTGCGCCGAGGACCATCGGCGCAGCGATCGGGGATCAGGAGGACTTGTGGTCCTGCTTCCATTGCTGGAACTCGGCCCACTCCTTGGCGCGATCCTCACGCTTCTTTTCCATTTCGTCGAAGCGCTTCTGCTGATCGGGCTTGAGCAGGGCGCGAATGGACTGACGGGTCTTGTCGCGACTGCCATCCAGCTGATCGTGCAGGGCCTTGCGCTGATCCTCGGGCAGCTTGTCGAGGTAGCTCTTGACGATCTCGCGCTGCTGCTGGCGCTCCTCGCCCATCAGCTTGCCGACCTGCTCGCGTTGCTCGGGGGTCAGCTTGAGGCCGCGCAGGGGGCCATCGCCACGCGGACCGCCATCCATCAGCTTGCCGTGGGGCGGCGGGGTGATGTCGGTGCTGTCCTGGGTAGCGGCCAGGGTCAGGGTCGGCAGCAGGGCGGCGAACAGCACGGCGGGCATGAGTTTGCGCATCGGGAAATCTCCTTGGGATGACCGGTGCAACACCGGATGAGCCCAGTCTAGGAGCGGGGGAGTCAGTGGCGGTCAGCGGGGGTAAAGAGGGGGTAAAGGCTGCGCGGTGGGCTAGACGCTGTAGTAGTAGCCGCGGCCCCGCAGCGCCAGGATGCGCGGACGACCGTCGGCATGGCTGCCGAGTTTGCGGCGCAGATTGCTGACATGCATGTCCAGGCTGCGATCGTAGAGGGTCAGCTTGCGGCCCAGGGCCGCTTGGGCTAGGGCCTGCTTTTCCAGGGGTTCGCCCGGTTGCCGCAGCAGGGCTTCGAGGATGCGGCTCTCGGTGAGGGTCAGGGTGATCTCGGTTTCGCCGATGTTGGCGACGCCGCGCGCCAGACTCAGCGACAGGTCGCCCAGCTGCAGGCGGGCCGCGGGCTGGGCCGGATGACTGCGTCTGAGGATGGCTCGGAGGCGCGCGGTGAGTTCGCGCGGATCGCAGGGCTTGGCCAGGTAGTCGTCGGCACCCAGCTCCAGGCCGAGGATCCGGTCGAGGGGTTCGCCCCGTCCCGACAGCATCAGCACGGGCAGTTGCGGATGATCGCTGCGCAGCTGCTTGAGCAATTCCAGGCCACTGCCGTCAGGCAGCATCACGTCCAGCACCACCACATCCGGTGTCGCCTCGCGCAACTGGGTGCGGGCGTCGCTGCCGGCATGACAGGCGTTGACCTCGAAGCCTTCCTGTTTCAGCCAGGCACCAAGCAGGTCGCACAGTTCTTGGTCGTCGTCGATCAGCAGTATCTGACTCATGGGATCAGTCTCGCGGTTCATCCATGGGTTGCAGATGGCGCGCCAGATAGAGGCCCTGACCGAGCATGAACACCAGGGTCATTGCCAGACTGCCAAAGACCTTGAAGTCGACCCAGAAGCTTTCGTAGGTGAAGGCCACGTAGAGATTCGCGCAGCCGCAGACGATGAAGAAGACGATCCAGGCGATGTTCAGCCGCGTCCAGATAGGGGCTGGGAGGCGCACCGCGTGGCCCAGCATGCGCTGGATCAGCGGCTTGTCGCCGATGAACTGGCTGCCCAGGAAGGCCAGGGCGAACAGCCAGTTCACCACCGGCGCCTTCCATTTCAGGAAGGTCTCGCTATGGAAGGCCAGGGTCATGCCACCAAACACCAGGCAGGCGATCAGCGTCAGCCACTGACTCTTCTCCAGCCGGCGCTGGGTCGCGAAGATCGCGCCGTAGACCACCAGGGAAGCGATGATCAGCACCGCGGTGGCGCTGAAGATGCCGCCCAGGGTGAAGGCGTGCCCGGCGAACTCCAGCGGACGCGGATCGAGCTTGTAGACCAGGAAGAACAGGAGCAGGGGGATGAAATCGATGAATTGTTTCATTAACGCAGCCGATAGCAGTGCATCGCGGCATAATACCTGATGAAGCCGGAGGAGAAAGCCATGCGTATCGACCTGCACTGTCATACCACCGCGTCGGACGGCGCCTTCGCG
The DNA here is from genome assembly GCF_000730625.1 of Pseudomonas oryzihabitans NBRC 102199. Taxonomy (GTDB): domain Bacteria; phylum Pseudomonadota; class Gammaproteobacteria; order Pseudomonadales; family Pseudomonadaceae; genus Chryseomonas; species Chryseomonas oryzihabitans. Next base: position 580,507 of record NZ_BBIT01000002.1, read on the forward strand.
CCCGCCGAGGTGGTCAGACGCGCCCATGAGCGCGGGGTGCAACTGCTGGCCATCACCGACCACGACACCCTGGATGGCTATGCCGAAGCCCTGGAAGCCGCGGACGGCCTGGGTCTGCGCCTGCTGCCCGGGATCGAGATGTCCTGTACCTGGGGTGGGGCGACCCTGCATGTGCTGGGCTACAACTTCGCCCCCGAGGCGCCCGAATTGAACGCTGCGCTGGAAGCCCTGCACGAGGGACGCTGGGAACGCGCCCAGGAAATCGACCGGCGGCTGGCGGCCAAGGGCATGCCCGGCACCCTGGACGGCGCCCGGGCGGTGCAGCTGGCCCTGGGCGACAGTCGCAATGCGCCGGCCCGGCCGCATTTCGCCGAATACCTGGTGCAGGCGGGCTTCGTCGAAGACCGCGGCGATGCCTTTCGCAAGTGGCTGGGCGGCGGCAAGCTCGGCGACGTCAAGCAGCACTGGCCGACCCTGGCCGAGACCCTGGCGACCCTGAAGGGCGCCAAGGCATGGATCAGTCTGGCCCACCCGCTGGCCTATGGCTTCACCCGCACCAAGCTGCGCAAGCTGATCGGCGAATTCGTCATCGGCGGTGGCCACGCCATCGAGGTGGTCAATGGCGTGCAGCCGGCGGAGCAGGTCGGCACCCTGGCAATTCTGGCGCGGGAATTCGGTCTGATGGTCAGTGCGGGCAGCGATTTCCATGCGCCGGCCGACTGGTCGGAGCTGGGGATGTACCGCCCGTTGCCCGAAGATCTGCCGCCCCTCTGGGCGCGCTTCAGTCAACCGCTGTACCCTCAGAATCGGGAACCCCAATGAGCCAGTTCATCGAGATTCATCCGCAGAATCCCCAGCCGCGGCTGATTCGTCAGGCCGTGGAAATCATTCAGTCCGGCGGTGTCATCGCCTATCCCACCGATTCGTCCTATGCCCTGGGCTGCCGTATCGGTGAGAAGAGCGCGGTGGAGCGTATCCGCCGCATCCGCCAGCTCGACGACAAGCACAACTTCACCCTGGTGTGCTGCGACCTCTCCGAGCTGGGCATCTATGCCAAGGTGGATACCAGCGCCTTTCGCCTGCTCAAGGCCTACACACCAGGACCCTATACCTTCATCCTCAACGCCACCCGCGAGGTGCCGCGCATGCTGCTGCATCCCAAGCGGCGCACCATCGGCGTGCGGGTGCCCCAGCATCCCATCACCCTGGCGCTGCTGGAGGCGCTGGGCGAGCCGCTGATGAGCGTGAGCCTGATCCTGCCGGGGGATGACGAAGCCCTGGGCGATGCCTGGGAGATCCGCGAGCGTCTCGAGCATTTCGTCGACCTGGTGATCGAGGGCGGTCCGGGTGGCTTGCAGCCGTCCACCGTGATCAGCCTGGCCGACGACGAACCGGAAGTGATTCGCGTCGGTGCCGGAGATCCGACGCCCTTCATGATCGAAGCATGAGCGAAGCCCTGGACCCCCAGCTGCTCGAACCCGAGCAGCTGCGCCTGGCGCTGGTCTATGGCGAGGCCTTCACCGAACTGCCCCAGGACCTCTATATCCCGCCGGATGCCCTGGAGGTCTTTCTCGAAGCCTTCGAGGGGCCTCTCGACCTGCTGCTCTATCTGATCCGCAAGCAGAACATCGACATCCTCGACATTCCGGTCGCCGAGATCACCCGGCAGTACATGAGCTACGTCGAGCTGATGAAGGCGGTGCAACTGGAGCTGGCCGCCGAATACCTGCTGATGGCCGCCATGCTGGCGGAGATCAAGTCGCGCATGCTGCTGCCGCGCGCCGAAGGCCTGGAGGCCGAAGAGGAAGATCCGCGCGCCGAACTGATCCGCCGGCTGCAGGAATACGAGCGCTTCAAGAAGGCCGCCGAGGACCTCGACGACCTGCCGCGGGAGGGACGCAACTTCGTGGTGCCCAGCTTGCCGGCGCCCGAGGCGCGGGCGCGCAAGCTCCTACCCGAGGTGGAGCTGGGCGAGTTGCTGCTGGCCATGGGCGAGGTCCTGCGCCGCGCCGACCTGTTCGAGAGTCACCAGGTGACCCGCGAGGTGCTGTCCACCCGCGAGCGCATGAGTCAGGTGCTGGAGCGCCTCAAGGATGGCGCCTTCGTACCCTTCGTGGCGCTGTTCACCCTGGATGAAGGCCGGCTCGGGGTGGTGGTGACCTTCATGGCCATCCTCGAGCTGGTCAAGGAATCCCTGGTGGAGCTGGTGCAGAACGAGCCCTTCAGCCCCATCCATGTCCGCGCCCGGGTCAGAGACACTGATGCGGAAGAGGTCGCTCAGGCGTAAGCCAGCGCTGCCGTCGCGGCCGCGCTCTTGCGCTTGCCGACCCGCAACCGGGCGCCTTCACCGGCCGCGGCCAGGGCCGCGGCTTCAGCCACGCTGGGACTGCCGGTGTGTTGCAAGGCGACCGCACTCGGCGCGGCGATGCCCTCCTGTTGCGCCAGACGTTCGGCGGAGAAGCCCTGCAAGGGCAGTTGCCAGCGCTGGGCCAGGTGTTGCAGTGCGTTTTCCTCCACACGGCGGTCCACCGTCGCCAGCGCCGTGAGGGCGTTGGGGTCGCAGCCGGCCTCCTGCAGCACTGCCAGGGCCAGCGCGGTCAGCTCCTCCACCGAACAGCCCCGGCGGCAACCCAGGCCCAGGACCAGCGCCATCAGGCCTGAGGCGCTTGGCGATGGAACAGCCAGCTGCAGGCGAGTCCCAGGAGCAGCCAGAACGGCAGGTTGCTGGCCAGCACGGCGATCTGGAAGTGCCGTTGCAAGGCCTCCGGTGCCAGGCTCGCCTGAGCGACGGGTTGGGGCGCACCCAGCAGATGGGGAATGAGCAGCAGCCCGAGGGCGGCGATCTTGAAGCCGGGATGGCGAGTGAACGCCAGGAGCGCGAGCGCCGCGGCAGTGGCACCGGCAGTGCCCAGCCACCAGGCTTGACGCAGGGTGAGATCCGCCGCGGCCGTGCCGGGTAGCTCCGGCGGCAGGCCGAGGCTGGGCGCCAGGCAAAAGGTGGCATAGCCGGCCAGGCTCCACAGCAGGCCCTGGTGCAGGCGGGTCGGGCCTCTTAAATTGAACAGGCCCGCCAGGATCAGGCCGAAGCCTACCGCCACCACCAGGTTACCGCCAAAGGTCGACAGGGTTCGCGGCCAGCCATCCGCCGGCGTCCAGGCTGCTTCTTCACCATGATGATGCTGTCCGGCCATGGCGGGCGCCTCGGTCTGGACCTCGTAGGTTTCCGCCTGGAGGATGAGCGGGGTCAGCCACAGGCTTTGCAGGGCACTCAGCAACAGGGCCGCAAGGAGGCCGGCCACGCCGGCACTGAAGGCAATACGCTGGAACATGGCGAACTCCTTTTAGTGGCAGGGGAAGCCTTCGCTATGGCGGGTATCGTGAGCGCCGTTGTGCAGCGCCTCGACATGGGAGAAACCGGCCAGAAGCACCAGGCCCAGGCCGAGCAGGCAGGCGAGCAGCGTGGCGGTCAGACGCTGGGTGCGGGTACTGGTCTGGGGCAGGGCGGTGGTCGAGCGGGTAGCGGTCATGGCAGGCCTCGGAGTCGAAGCGGCAGGGACGCGCCGAGGCAGCGAGCCGCAGGCGGCCGCCGTCCAGCACGACCGCCCACCGCGGGTTGCTTGAAAGCAGCAGGCCGGTCTCCGGACTCACGAGGGTTGCAGGCTGCAACTACCAGGATCGCCTTCCCCAGACTTGCCGGCCGGGTGGCTCTGTGATCCTGCGCTCGTCTACCGTTGCGGGGGCAGTGCCGGACTCGGACCGGCTTCCCGTTTCACCGCGACCCATGGCGGAGTCGCGACACCTGAAGCAGCGGCGAGCAGACCACGCGCCTCGTCCGCCGGTCAAGTCTGGCCGATTGACACCCCGGCGGGGCGCTCGTAGCCTGTCGCGTTTCGAGGTGCTCTTGTCGGCAAGAGCTTGAAAGGGAACGCGGTGCGACACCGCGGCTGCCCCCGCAACTGTAAGCGGCGTTTTTAGCCTCTCCACTAGAGCCTGTTCATAATTTGCTGCGCGTCGGCCAAACTGCGTTGAAGCTGCTTTCGGAATGCTCATTTACCATTCGTAAACTCCGCTTCCTCAAGCATCTTCGCCTTGTTTGACTCTAGCTCGCGAAATTATGAACACGCTCTAAGGCCACTGCTCACGCGGGAAGGCCGGAGCCGGGCGCCGCGAGCCAGGAGACCTGCCTCGCCACGTTTCGAACACGCAACCGGGCGGGGTGATCCGGGCTGCCATTGGGGCCTCGCCGCGGCGCGAGCGCCTGGCATGCCTGCCCGTCTTCTTTCGCTTTCTCTCTAAGGGCAGCCCATGAAAACCCTGGCCAAGACCCCCGTCACCATCGTCACCGGCTTCCTCGGTTCCGGCAAGACCACCCTGCTGCGACACATGCTCGACCACGCCGAAGGCCGCCGCATCGCGGTGATCGTCAACGAATTCGGCGAGCTGGGCATCGACGGTGAAATCCTGCGCCAGTGCAGCATCGGCTGTACCGAGGAAGAGGCCCAGGGCCGCGTCTTCGAACTGGCCAACGGCTGCCTGTGCTGCACTGTGCAGGAAGAATTCTTCCCGGTGATGAAGGAGCTGGTGGCCCGCCGCGGCGACATCGATCATATCCTCATCGAGACCAGTGGCCTGGCCCTGCCCAAGCCCCTGGTGCAGGCCTTCCAGTGGCCGGAGATCCGCAACGCCTGCACGGTGGATGCGGTGATCACCGTGGTCGACAGCCCCGCGGTGGCGGCCGGCACCTTCGCCGCCCATCCCGACCAGGTGGACGTCCAGCGCCGCCAGGACCCCAACCTCGACCATGAATCGCCGCTCCACGAGTTGTTCGAAGACCAGCTCGCCAGCGCCGATCTGGTGATCCTCAACAAGGCCGATGGCCTGGATGCCGAGGCCCTGGCGCGGGTACGTGCCGAGGTCACCGAGGAGTTGCCGCCGGCGGTCAAGGTGGTGGAAGCCAGTCGCGGCGTGCTGCCGCTGTCGGTTCTGCTGGGGCTGCAGGCCGAATCCGAGGCCCATATCGACAGCCGTCCCACCCACCATGACCTCGAAGGTCATGAAGACCACGATCACGACGAATTCGACTCCTTCGGCGTCCAGCTGCCCGAGGTGGCCGAGGCGACCCTGCTGGCGGCCCTGGCCGAGGTGGTCAAGACCCATGGTGTGCTGCGGGTGAAGGGCTTCGCGGCCATCGCCGGCAAGCCGCTGCGACTGCTGGTCCAGGGGGTCGGCACCCGCTTCGACAAGCACTTCGACCGCCCCTGGAAGACCGATGAGACTCGCAGCACCCAGCTGGTGCTGATCGGCCAGGAGTTGGACCAGGCGGCCATCACCGCCCAGTTGCGCGCCGCGGTCGCCTGACGCCAGATGCATCTGCTGCGTACCCAGCCGGGCGGCTTCGTCCCCGACGACGGCATCGCCCACCTGGCGCAGACGCCCGGTGAGATCGTCGTGCTCTGCAGTGGCGATTCGCACCTGGCGCTGCTGGCGGAGGCGACCCGTAGCCTGGACGAGGACTATCCGAGTCTGCGCCTGGCCAATCCCATGCAGTTGCAGAACCACGCCTCGGTGGACCTCTATGTCGAGGAGGTGCTGAGCCAGGCTCGGGTGGTGTTCATCTCCCTGCACGGCGGCCAGGGTTACTGGCGTTATGGCATGGAACGGCTGGCCGAGTTGGCCGCGCGGGGGCTGACCCTGATCGCGGTACCCGGCTGCGATCGGCCCGATCCTGAGCTGATGGCCCTGGGTACGGTGGCCCCGGAGCTGGCCGAACGGCTGTGGCGCTATCTGCGCCAAGGAGGGCTGGGCAATGCCCAGGATTTCCTGCATTGCCTGGCGGCCGAATGCCTGGGTGCCCCGTACACCTACCAGCCGCCACGGGAATTGCCGCGGGTGGCGGTCTATCAGCCGGAAGGCCTGGGTCTGGACGGCTGGCGCCAGCACTGGCGACCGGATTGGCCGACCGCGGCGCTGCTGTTCTATCGCACCCATCTGCAGTCGGCCAACACCGCCTTCGTCGACGTCTTCTGCCAGCAGCTGGCCGCCGAAGGGCTGAATCCGTTGCCTATCGCCGTGGCCAGTCTCAAGGAGCCGGCCTGTCTGGAGGAGGTGGAGCGGCTGCTGGACGAGATCAACGCCGCGCTGATCCTCAATACCACCGGCTTCGCCCAGTCCAGTCCGGAGCGGCCGAATCTGACGCCGTTCCGTCGCCCGGTGCCGGTGCTCCAGGCCATCTGCGCCCAGGACAATCGCGAACGCTGGATCGAGAATCCCCAGGGTCTGGGTGCCCGCGACCTGGCCATGCATATCGCCCTGCCGGAATTGGACGGGCGCATCATCACCCGGCCGATCAGCTTCAAGGGCCTGGCCTGGCGCTGCGAGCGCAGCCAGAGCGACGTGGTCAACTACCAGGCCGATGGCGAACGCATGGCCTTCGTCGCCCGTCTGGCGCGCAACTGGATCGAGCTGGCGCGGCGGCCGGCGGCGGACAAGCGCATCGCCCTGATCCTGGCCAACTATCCGACCCGCGATGGCCGCATCGGCAATGGCGTGGGCCTGGATACCCCGGCGGCAGCGCTCGGGGTGCTGCAGGCCCTGCAGACGGCTGGCTATCCGGTGGCCAACGTGCCGGAGAGCGGCACCGCCCTGATCGAGCGCCTGCTCGGTGGGGTGACCAACGACAGCGCCCTGCGCGATCTGCGCCCGGCGTTGCAGAGTCTGGCGCTGCAGGACTACCAGGCGTTGTTCGCCGGGTTGCCGCTCAGCCTGCAGCAGGCGGTGACCGAGCGCTGGGGCGGACCCGAGACCGATCCCATGCACCGTCGCGGTCGGCTCATGGTGGCCGGGGTGCGCTTCGGCCTGACCTTTGTCGGCATCCAGCCGGCACGTGGCTACGACGTCGATCCGGCGGCGGTCTACCACGATCCTGCGCTGGTGCCGCCCCATGGCTACCTGGCCTTCTATTTCTGGCTGCGCGAGGCCTATGGCGCCCAGGCCGTGGTGCATCTGGGCAAGCACGGCAATCTGGAATGGCTGCCGGGCAAGGGCGTCGGGCTGTCGGCGGAGTGTTGGCCGGACGCCATTCTCGGACCGCTGCCCAACGTCTATCCCTTCATCGTCAACGACCCGGGCGAGGGCGCCCAGGCCAAGCGCCGCACCCAGGCGGTGATCATCGATCACCTGATGCCGCCGCTGACCCGAGCCGAGAGCTACGGGCCGCTGCGCGATCTGGAGCGCCTGGCCGACGAATACTATGACGCCAGCCTGCTGGATCTGCGGCGCGCCACCGAGTTGCGCGGCGAGATCCTGCAACTGGTGCGCGAGACCGCGCTGGATCGCGAGCTGGGGCTGGTGATCACCGACGATCCGGACAGCTGGCTGCCGCAACTGGACGCCTACCTGTGCGATCTCAAGGAATCCCAGATCCGCGACGGCCTGCATGTGTTCGGTGAATCCCCGACCGGGCAATTGCGTCGCGATACCCTGGTGGCGCTCTTGCGCATCCCCCGTGGCGATGCCCAGGGCGGCAATGCCAGTCTGTTGCGGGCGCTGGCCAAGGATCTGCAGCTGGAGTTCGATCCCCTGGCCGCCGACCTGGGCGAGCCCTGGCAAGGGGCGCGCCCGGCTTGCCTGGCGGCGCTGTCCGCCGAACCCTGGCGAACCCTGGGCGATACCCGGGAGCGCCTGGAATTGCTGGCCCTGGCGCTGGTCGCCGCGATGGTCGATGCCGAGCCCTTGCCGTTGGCGCTGGACGAATTGTCGGCGACCCGTCCGGTGCTGGAACACCTGGTCACCCAGGTGGCGCCGGCACTGGACGGCTGTGGCCCCGCTGAAATCGTCGGCCTCCTGGCGGCCCTGGACGGGCGCTTCGTGCCGGCCGGTCCCAGCGGCGCGCCCAGTCGCGGGCGGCTGGATGTCCTGCCCACCGGGCGCAACTTCTTTTCCGTGGACGTGCGCAACCTGCCGAGCATGACCGCCTGGCGGCTCGGCTGGCAGTCGGCCAATCTGCTGCTGGAGCGTCATCTGCAGGAGGAGGGCGACCACCTGCGCCAGCTGGGTCTTTCGGTCTGGGGCACGGCGACCATGAGGACCGGCGGCGACGACATCGCCCAGGCCATGGCGCTGTTGGGTGTGCGCCCGGTGTGGCAGACCGGCAGCGCCCGGGTCGAAGACTTCGAGATCCTGCCGCTGTCGCTGCTGGATCGTCCGCGGGTGGACGTCACCCTGCGCATCTCGGGTTTCTTCCGCGATGCCTTCGGTGGTCTGGTACGGCTGTTCGATGCCGCGGTCCAGGCGGTCGCTGCCCTGGACGAGCCGGAAGATCTCAACCCCCTGGCCGCCCAGGTTCGCCACGAGCGCGCTGCCCTGGAAGCGGCCGGTACCGCTGCTGACCTCGCCCGGCGTCAGGCCGGCTGGCGCATCTTCGGCGCCCAGCCCGGTGCCTATGGCGCCGGTGTTCAGGGCGCGGTGGAAGAACGCCAGTGGCAGGATCGCAGCGAACTGGCCACGGCCTACCTCAACTGGGGCGGCTACGCCTATGGCGCCGAGGATGAGGGCACCGCCGCTCGCGATGACTTCTCCCGCCGCCTCGGTCGGCTGCAGGCCGTACTGCAGAACCAGGACAACCGCGAGCACGACCTGCTCGATTCCAACGACTACTACCAGTTCCAGGGCGGCATGCTGGCCGCCGCCGAGACCCTGAGCGGCCAGCGGCGCGCCAGCTACTTCGGCGACCATGCCCAGGCCGATCTGCCGAAGATCCGCACCCTGAAGGAAGAGCTGGGCCGCGTGGTGCGCTCCCGGGCAGCCAATCCCAAGTGGATCGCCGGCATGAAGCGCCATGGCTACAAGGGGGCCTTCGAGATGGCCGCCACCGTGGACTACCTGTTCGGCTTCGGCGCCACTACCGAACTGGTGGAGGATCACCAGTACCGGCAACTGGCCGATGCCTATCTGCTCGACGCCGATACCCGTGACTTCGTCGAGCGCCATAACCCCGAGGCCCTGCGCGACATGACCGAGCGCCTGCTGGAGGCCCAGCAGCGCGGTCTCTGGCAACAGCCGGGCGACTACCGCGAAGCCCTCGAACAGCTGCTGATGGATATGGATGAAGCCTGAGATGACCGCCCCCGTCTTTCCCCTGGCCGCCGTGGTCGGCGCAGACAGCCTCAAGTTGGCGCTGTGCCTGAATGCCATCGATCCCCGTATCGGCGGTGTGCTGATCGAGGGTCCCCGGGGCATGGCCAAGTCGACCCTGGCCCGGGGCCTGGCCGATCTGCTCGGCGGCGGTCCCTTCGTCACCCTGCCTCTGGGCGCCAGCGAAGAGCGCATCGTCGGCACCCTGGATCTGGATGCGGCGCTGGGCGAAGGCCGGGCGCGCTTCGCGCCGGGCGTACTGGCGGCGGCCCATGGCGGCGTGCTCTATGTCGACGAGGTCAATCTGCTGCCGGATCACCTGGTCGACCTGCTGCTGGATGTGGCGGCCAGTGGGGTCAACCGGGTGGAGCGCGACGGCATCTCCCATGAGCACGCCGCGCGCTTTTTGCTGGTGGGCACCATGAATCCGGAGGAGGGCGAGTTGCGTCCGCAGTTGCTGGACAGGTTCGGCTTCGCCCTGGCGCTGGACAGCCGGCCGGCCCCCCGGGAGCGGGCGGAGATCCTGCGCCGGCGGCTGGCCTTCGACAGCGATCCGTCAGCCTTCATTGCGCAGTGGGAAGCGGCGCAGGGGGAACTGCGTCAGCGCTGCGCCGTGGCCCGTACACGGCTGGCCGACATTCCCCTGGACGATGCCGCCCTGGAGGCCATCACCGCCGGCTGCCACCAGGCCGGTGTCGATGGCCTGCGCGCCGACCTGGTCTGGCTACGCGCGGCGCGCACCCATGCGGCCTGGCGCGGCGCCACGGCGATCGAAAACGCCGATATCGCCGCCGTGGCCGAATTCGCCTTGCGCCATCGGCGCCGCGAACTGGCGGATGGTCCCTCATTAATACCACCCTTACAGGATGATTTGACTCCCACTACTCCGGAGCGAGAGCCTGGCGATCAACAGGAGCAGGGGGATGCCGAGACCGCGCAGGGCGAGGGCGATAGCTGGGGTGCCCTGGCGCCGGAGCCCACTGCAACGGGTCCCAGACGCCGATTGGGCGGGGCAAAAAAGCCCTAGGCATCCGATCATCCGGCACCCTGGATCGCGATGCCCGAAGCGGGACGGGCAAGGCCGCAGGCGGTCGCCAGGGCGCGCGTTCGCCGGGTACCGAAGGCCCTGTTGCCTGGGTGCCGACGCTGCTCCGCGGGCGTCCCCGTCGCGCGGGTGATCTCCTCCGGCAACCACGCCGGCAGCGTCCGGCCCAGCTTTGGCTGGTGATCCTCGATCACTCCGCGTCCACCCGCCGCCACGGTGCCCTGGCCCAGGCCAAGGGGCTGCTGGCCGACTGGTTCGAGCAGGCCTATCGCCAGCGGGTCAGGGTCGCGGTCCTGCAGACGGCGGGGGCGCGACCCGAATGGTCTTTCCAGGGCCAGCGTAGCGGGCAGGCCCTTCAGGCATGGCTGGAGCAGCTGGGCGCGGGAGGCGGAACGCCTTTGCTGGCGGGACTGGCGGAAGCTCAGGCCTGGTTGACGAGCCGTCGGCGGCAACACCCCGGCGAGGAATGCCAGCTGCTGCTGGTCACCGATGGACGTCTGCGTGAGCTGGAGGGGTTGGCCGTACCGGACTGTCCCATCCGGGTGCTGGATATCGAGTTGGGACCACTGCGCCTGGGACGGGCAGGGGAACTGGCTCGGCGCCTGGGCGCGGAATACCTTCACCTCGAGGAGGTACCGGTGGTCTAGCCACCGGTGCGGCGTAGGTCGGGTTGAGGCGGTCCCATCGTCGAAGCCCGACATCGGGGAACTCGAGCCTCGTTCTGTTGGGCTTCGCTGCGCTCAACCCAACCTACCAGAGAGCCTCAATGCCCGCCCTTCATCGCCTTGACCAGGGTATCCACGTTGTAGCGGAACATGGCGGCATAGGTGGGCGCCGGGCCGTCCGCCGGAGACAGGGCTTCGACGTACAGCTCGCCACCCGGCTGGGCGCCGCTCGCCTTGGCGATCTGCTGTACCAGGCGCGGATCGTTGGAGTTCTCGAAGAAGTAGGTGGCGACATGCTCCTGCTTGATCTGGCGGATCAGCTTGGCGACGTCCTGGGCGGACGCCTCGGCTTCGGTCGACAGACCCAGCGGCGAGATGAAGGTCACGCCATAGGCGTCGGCGAAGTAGCCGAAGGCATCATGGGAGGTCAGTACCTTGCGTTTGGCCTTGGGTATCTGGCCGATCTGCTCGCGGGCATAGCGATCCAGGGCTTCCAGTTCGGCGATGTAGCGATCGCCGTTGGCCTTGAAGGTGGCCGCGTCCGCCGGATCCACCGCGGACAGCGCCTTCACCACGTTGCGGGTGTAGACGACCACGTTCAGCGGGTTGTTCCAGACATGGGGATCGATACCGCCATGGTCGTGATCATGGTCCGCGTTGCCATGTTCATCCTCGTCTTCCGCCATCTCGCGGGTCTTGATCCCCTCACTGAGCACCACCGGCGGGCGCGCCTGGCCGGAGGCCTTGATCAGGCGGTCCATCCAGCCTTCCAGGTGCAGGCCGCTCATGAACACCACATCGGCCTGCTTCAGCGCCTGGGCATCGGTGGGCGTCGGTTCATAGGCATGGGGATCGCCATTGGGACCGACCAGGGAGGAGACCTGCACCTGATCGCCACCGACCTGTTTGACCACGTCGGCGATCACGGTAAAGGTGGCGACGGCCTTGACCGGTGCGGCCTGGGCCTGGCCGGCAGCCGCGAGCAGGAGGGCAGCGCCCAGGGAGAACAGGGATTTCATGGTGACTCCTTTCAGTGGGTGAGGTGGGGGCGGGGGCGCAGTCGCCGGTAGAGACCCAGGCGACCGAACAGCAGGGACAGGAGGTAGCAGCCACCCGCAGTGAGGACGATGGCCGGACCCGAGGCGCAGCCAAGGTGGTAGGACAGCACCAGGCCGATCAGGCCGCTGAGGCTGGCGATCAGGCTGGCTACCGCCATCAGTCCGGGCAGGCTGTTGGCCCAGAAGCGCGCCGCGGTGGCCGGCAGCATCATCAGACCAACCGCCATCAGGGTGCCCAGGGCCTGGAAGCCGGCGACCAGGTTGAGCACCACCAGCAGCAAAAACAGCAGGTGATAGAGCGAACCGCGACCACCCACGGCGCGCAGGAAGCCCGGATCGAAGCACTCCAGCGCCAGCGGCCGGTAGATCACCGCCAGCACCAGCAGCGACAGGGTGGCGATGCCGGCGACCAGATAGAGCGCCGTGGCGTCGATGGCCAGGATGGTGCCGAACAGCACGTGCAGCAGATCCACGCTGGAGCCGTGCAGTGACACGATCAGCACCCCGGCGGCCAGGGACATCAGATAGAAGCTGGCGAAGCTGGCATCCTCGCGCTGGCTGGTGAAGCGGCTGACCAGGCCGGCGAGACCGGCCACCAGCAGGCCGGCGAGCATTCCGCCGATGCCCATGGCCGGCAGCGACAGCCCGGCGACCATGAAGCCCAGGGCTGCGCCTGGCAGCACGGCATGACTCATGGCATCGCCCACCAGACTCATGCGCCTGAGCATCAGCAGGACACCCACCGGACCGGCGCCCAGCGCCAGGGCCAGGCAGGCCACCAGGGCGCGGCGCATGAAGCCGAATTCGACGAAGGGTTCGACGAGGAATTGATAGAGAGTCATGCGCGTTCACAGACCGCCGCGTTGGCGTCCCAGCGTTCGGCGAGATTGCGCGCGCGGGCCAGATGCTCGCTGACCAGCACCTGATCGGTGTCGCCCCAGGCGATGGCTTCCCGGGCCAGCAGCAGGGTCTCGGGAAAGTGCTGGCGAACCTGCTCCAGATCGTGCAGCACGGCGATCACCGTGCGGCCCTGGCCATGCCAGCGGCGGACGATGGTCAGCAGGTCTGCGGTGGTGCGCGCATCAATGGCGGTGAAAGGCTCGTCCAGCAGCAGCACGGGAGCGTCCTGCAACAGCAGGCGGGCGAACAGTACCCGCTGGAATTGCCCGGACGAGAGAGCGCCGACCAGGCGGTCCTCCAGGCCTTCGAGACCGACCGCCTGCAGCGCCCTGGCCGCTTCCTCCCGGTGGGCGGCGGTCACCCCGCGCCAGAGGCCCAGGCCGCGCCAGGCGCCCAGCACCACGGTTTCCAGCACGCTGAGGGGAAAGCTGCGGTCGATCTCGGCGGCCTGCGGCAGGTAGCCCAGACGGCGTTGCGGCACCGCGCGGTTGACCCGGCCACTCACTGGTCTCAGGGTGCCGGCGATGGCCTTGAGCAGGGTGGACTTGCCGGCGCCGTTGGGGCCGACGATCGCGGTGAGGCTGCCGGTCCGGAAGCAGCCGCTGAGATGATGGATGGCCGGATGTCGCTGATAGGCCAGGGTCAGGTCCTGGAGCTCGATGGCCGCGCTCATGGCAGGGCGACCGCCCAGAGCACGGCCAGCCACAGGGCGACCAGGGGAATGCTGGCGAGCAGCAGGCGGGCGGGTACGGAGAGCAGTAGAAGGGAAGCGCGCGGGGATGCCATGATCGAGCCTTGGATAACGTGCAAAAGTTATAACATAACAAATGCAGTAGCGTCATCAGGGCGCGCGGGATGAATCACGCTAGGCGAGCAGGGTCGGGCTTTGCCGCAGAATGTTCCCTGCCCCAAGCAAGAGGCAGGGAAGGGCGCGACCCTGTCAGGCCGCCTGGGTCTCCGCCATCCGCTCTTCCAGCCGTTGCAGGAAGTTGAGCAGCAGCACCTCTTCTTCCTTCAGCCCCTTGCGCTTGCGCGGTTTGGGCAGGGTGCAGAGGTCACCGGCGAGGAAGGCATCCAGCACCCCGGGATGGATGTAGCACTTGCGGCAGACCGCCGGGGTATTGCCCAGGGTGCGGGAAACCGCCTTGACCATGTCCACCAGTTCCTTCTTGGCATCGGTCTGGGTCTCGCAGCGCAATTCGCGCAAGGCTTCCAGGGCAAGGGCGCTGCCCGCCCAGGTGCGATAGTCCTTGGCGGTGAAGTCGGCGCCGGTGAGTTCGTGCAGGTAGGCGTTGACGTCCGACGAGGTCACGGTATGGCGTTCGCCATCACCGTCCACATACTGAAAAAGGTGCTGGCCGGGCAGCTCCAGGCACTTCTTCACGGTGCGCGCCAGCCGCGGATCGCTGACCTTGATGTCGTGCTCCACCCCGCTCTTGCCGCGGAAGTGGAAGGCGATGGTATTGCCATGCACCTCGGCGTGCCGGTTGCGCAGCGTGGTAAGGCCATAGGACTTGTTGCTCTTGGCATACTGGGCGTTGCCGACCCGGATCAGGGTCGCGTCGAGCAGGCTGATGACCGTGGCCATGACCTTTTCCCGACAGAGGCCGCGGCGGGCGAGATCCTCTTCCACCCGCTGCCGCAGCTTGGGCAGGGCCTGCCCGAAGGCCAGCATCCGCTCGTACTTGTCGGTATCACGGATCTCGCGCCAGCGCGGGTGGTAGCGATACTGCTTGCGACCGCGGGCGTCGCGTCCGGTAGCCTGCAGATGGCCGTTGGCGTCCGGACAGATCCAGACGTCGGTATAGGCCGGCGGGATGGCCAGCTTGTTGATCCGCTCGACTTCCGCCTGGTCGCGGATGCGCTCGCCAGTGGGAGTGAAGTAGGCCCATTTGCCACGCAGCTTGCGCCGGCTCAGACCCGGCTGGCTGTCGTCGACGTAGTTGAGGTCGGGCGGCAGGGGGGTGCAGAGGGCGGTACCGGTGTCGTCACGCTCATCGGCGGGGATGGGCAGGTCGGTCTGGGCGAGGCGTTGCATTACTTTCGAGGGTTTCGAGCGAGAGGTCATGACTGCACCGACGATTTACTGGTCGAAAAGGTGGACTCCAGGAAACAGGACCCGGTTCTCATGACAGCGCTCGAGCCGACCGACGCACAGTTGCGCGAAGCCTTGCTGGCCAAGGCACGGGCGCGCCGCCCAGGGACCACCTTCTGTCCTTCGGAAGTTGCGCGCGACCTTGCGGCGGACTGGCGACCACTGATGGAGCCCCTGCGCGAGGTGGCACGGGAGCTGGCTCGCGCAGGCCAACTACGGGTGACGCAGAAGGGCGAGGTCCTTGATACCGAAGCGACCTGGCGCGGTCCGATCCGATTAAGCTTGGCTTAAGCGGCGTTTAAGTTTCGATTAATGGCCGATGGCTACTCTGGAAACCGTTCAGACAGCAACCAGAGGCATCACCATGAAAAAGCTTACCGCCCTTGCGACCGCCACCCTCTTGCTCACCGGTATGGGCGTTGCCCAGGCCCGCGATCTCGGCCCCGACGAAGCCCTCAAGCTACGTGACAGCGGCAAGATCAAGAGCTTCGAGGTGCTCAACCAGGCCGCCATCGCCAAGCATCCGGGCTCGACCACCCACGAGACCGAACTGGAAGAAGAATACGGTCGCTACATCTATCAACTGGAACTGCGTGACCCCAAAGGTGTGAAATGGGATCTGGAACTCGACGCCACCACCGGCGAAGTCCTGAAAGATCAGCGCGACGACTGACCGTTGTCCTCGCCGGACTCTTGCTGCTCGGCAGCGTCTCGCCGCTGATCCAGGCCCGCGACCTGGATCAGGACGAGGCCCTCAAGCTGCGCAAGGAGGGGGTTATCCGCCCGCTGGAGACCCTCTTGCAGCGGGTCAACGAACGCTATCCCCAGGCTCGGCTGCTGGAAGCCGAACTGGAAGAAGAAGACGGTCAGTATCGCTACGAGATCGAGATCCTCGTCGGCGATGTCGTCCGCGAACTGGAAATTGGCGCGATGGATGGCGCCATCATGAAGGACGAGGTGGACGACTAGATGCGCCTGTTGCTGGTGGAAGACGATGTCGCCCTGGCCGACGAAATTTCGGCGTTGCTTGCCCGCCAGGGCTATGCCGTGGACTGGCTCGCCGACGGCCGCGACGCTGCCTGGCAGGGTGCTCAGGAGCCCTATGACCTCATCGTGCTCGATCTCGGCCTGCCGGGGCGGCCAGGGCTCGAGGTGCTCAGGGAGTGGCGCGCAAAGGCGCTGGCGACGCCGGTCCTGATCCTGACCGCCCGCGACAGCTGGGCGGAGCGCATCGACGGTCTCAAGGCCGGTGCCGACGACTACCTCACCAAACCCTTTCACCCCGAAGAGCTGGGCCTGCGCATCGCCGCCTTGCTGCGGCGGGTTCGCGGCGTGGCCAACCAGCCGCTCCTGCAGGCCGCCGGACTCGCGCTGGACGAGGCGCGCCAGTGCGTGGTGCGTGGCAGCGAAACCATCTCCCTGAGCGCCGCGGAATTCCGTCTGCTGCGCTGTTTCCTGCTGCATCCCGGGCAGATCCTCTCCAAGACGCGCCTGAACGACCACCTCTACGACGGCGAGAGCGAGCGCGACTCCAATGTCATCGAGGTGCACGTCAATCACCTGCGGCGCAAGCTGGGGCGGGAAGTCATCGAGACGCGGCGCGGCCAGGGCTATCGCCTGGGCGGTGTCGATTGAGGTCCATCCAGGCCCGCCTCAGAGTCGGGCTGGTGGCCATTCTGCTGGTGGCGGGCCTGGTGCTGGTCCTGGGGGGCGCCTGGCTGGTGGACCATGCCTTGCGCCGCTATCTGGAGACCGGGCTGCGCGGCGAGACGGAAAATCTGCTCGCCGCCCTGGTACGTGGGCCCCATGGCCTGCAACTGGACGAGGGCCGCCTGGGCAGCCTCTACACCCGCCCGCTGTCCGGTCGCTATTTCCTCATCGAGATCCCGGCGCTGGATATCCGCTGGCGCTCGCGCTCCCTGTGGGACGCGCAACTGGAAGCGCCGCCCAGGAGTGGCCTGAGCGAGACCCTGGCGGACGGCCCCAGCGGCCAGCGATTGCTCACCTACCGCGCTGACTACCAGCGCTATGGCCAGACGGTACGGGTCGTGGTGGCCGAGGACTACAACCCGCTGTTGACCAACCTGACGCGCATCCTCGCGTTCGGTGCCCTGCTGGGGCTGGCGACCCTGCTACTGGTTCTGCTGCTGCAACGGCTGATCGTGCGCCGGGCACTGCGCCCGCTGGATCAGGTGCGCGAGCAGATCGCCCAGCTGCATCAGGGGCGCCGTTCGACGCTGGACGCCGGCGTGCCCATCGAGCTTGCGCCGCTGGTGGAGGAGATGAACGCCTTGCTGCGCCATACCGAGGACGGCCTGAAGCGCGCGCGGCATGGCATCGGCAACCTGGGGCATGCGCTCAAGACGCCGCTGGCGGTGCTCACCAGCCTGGCCGAGCGTCCCGAGCTCCAGGCACTGCCCGAGCAGCGCGAGGTCTTGCGCGAGCAACTGGCGCGTATCCGCCAGCGGCTGGAGCGGGAGTTGCGCCGCGCCCGGCTAGCCGGCGAGGCCCTGCCAGGCGCTCATCTGGATGCTGCCGAACTGCGCGAGCTCTGCCGGCTGCTCAATCGCCTGCATGGCGAGCACCTGCGGTTCGACTGCCATCTGCCCGAAGGACTGCGCCTGCCCTGGGACCGGGAAGACCTTCTGGAGCTGTTCGGTACCCTGCTGGACAATGCCGGAAAGTGGGCGGATCGGCAGGTTCGGCTGGAGGTGGCGCAGCGGGAAGAGGGTTATCTGATCCGGATCGAGGACGACGGACCCGGCGTGCCGGAGGCGCAGCGCGAGGCCATCCTCGAGCGGGGTTCCCGACTGGACGAGGCGGTGGCCGGTCATGGCCTGGGGCTGGGGATCGCCAAGGACATCGTCGAAGGTTGCGGTGGAACCCTCGCCCTTGAGACTTCCCGGCTGGGTGGGCTGGCGGTGGTCATCCGCCTTCCGGCGCCGGTGCGCACAGCGTCTACGAGGTGACTTCTCGGTCAAGTTCTGCAGCGCGATGCCGATAACGGCATCAGCTCTTGCGATCAAGGAGAACCTCGTGAGCCTCAAACTTAAAGTCACCTTACTGGCGGTCCTGCCCGTCTGCCTGTTCACGCTCGTACTAGGTGGTCTGTCTTACTGGGTCTTGCACGAGCAGGCGCTCAAGGACGTCGCCGATGCCCGCGAGCGGCTGATGGTGCAGAGTCGCAACGGCCTGCAGAACACCGTGGAAGCGGCCATGACCGTGGTCAAGCCGCTGTACGACAAGGCCGCCGCGGGTGATACCGAGGCGCGCCAGGAGGCCATCCGCCTGCTGTCCGCCATCAGCTACGGCAAGGATGGCTATATCTTCGGCTACGATTCCAACGTGGTCCGCCTGTTCAAGGGCAACGACCCGGCCGGGATCGGCAAGAGCTTCAAGGACAATCGCGATCCCAGCGGCGTCTACCTCAACCAGGAACTGGTCCGGGTCGGCAAGGATGGCTCGCATTTCAGTCGCTACAGCTCTTCGCTGCCGGGCAACAAGGACGTGCTGGTGCCCAAGCTCGCCTATACCGACTACCTGCCCAAGTGGGATCTGGTGATCGGTTCCGCGGTGAACCTGGATGGCGTGGAGGCCGAGGTCGCCGCCGTGGCCGACCAGGTCGCCAAGCGTACCCAGGACCAGCTCTGGCTGATCTTCGGTACCTCCGGCGTGCTGCTGGTGGTGATCGGTTTCGCCGCGCAACTTTTTGCCGCCCGGACCCTCAGGCCCCTGGCGCAGATTCGCGAGAACCTCGATGACATCGCCGCCGGCGAGGGTGATCTGACCCGCCGCCTGCCGGTCAACGGGCGTGACGAGATCGGTGAACTCGCCGCTGCCTTCAATCGCTTCGTCGATCGCATCCAGGGCACCATCGCCCAGGTCGTCGACATCACCCACCAGTTCACCGGTCTGCTTGACGATGTGGCCCAGCAGGCCCAGCGCACCGATCGCGACATGCAGCGTCAGCGCAGCGAAACCGATCAGGTGGCGACCGCCATCAACCAGATGTCCGCCGCGGCACAGGAGGTGGCGAGCAGCGCCCTGCGGGCCTCCGAAGCCACCCGCCAGACCGAGGAGAAGGGCCGGCTGGCCCGGGAGACGGTGGCCACCAGCGTGGCGCGCATCCACGAGCTGGTCGAGGAGGTACGCCAGAGCAGCGTCTCCCTCGATGGCCTCAAGCAGGACGTCGGCGCCATCGTCGGCGTACTGGACGTGATCCGCGCCATTGCCGAACAGACCAATCTGTTGGCACTCAACGCCGCCATCGAAGCGGCTCGGGCCGGTGAGGCCGGTCGCGGCTTCGCCGTGGTCGCCGACGAAGTACGCGCGCTGGCCAGCCGGACGCAGCAGAGCACCCAGGAAATCCAGGGCATGATCGATCGTCTGCAGCAGGCCACTGGCCGTGCGGTGGGTGCCATGGAGCGCTCGGGAGGCATGGGCGAGGCCACTACGGCCCAGGCCGAGCAGGCGGGGACAGCCCTGGCTGCCATCAGCGAATTGATCGCCACCATCAATGCCATGAACACCCAGATCGCCAGTGCGGCGGAAGAGCAGACAGCGGTGGCGGAGGAGATCAATCGCAGCGTCCATACCATCGCCGGTGCCGTGGACAGCATGGCCCAGGGGGCTCAACAGGGTGCCCAGAGTACTGCCGGCATGGTCGGTCTGGGCGAGCGGCTGGACGGATTGGTTCGCCAGTTCCGTGTATGATCGCCGGCGCGTCGGGTTCTCCGGCGCGCCTCTTCAGGTCGAGTTGGGGGTGCTCACGGGAACCCCACGGCTTCCGAGGCTCTAAGCAAGGCCTGTCATCCTTGTTTGGAATCGCGAAAGCCAATGAAAAGTGCTCGGCTGGAAAACAAGACGTTCCTGATCCTGCTGGTGGTGGTCTCACTGGCCTTCGTCTGGATCCTCACCCCGTTCCTGGGGGCGGTGTTCTGGGGCGCCATCCTCGCCATCCTGTTCGCCCCGCTGCAGCGCTGGTTCGTCCGCCGCTTCAACAACAGGCGCAACCTTGGGGCGCTCTGCACCCTGTTCGTAATCCTGCTCATCGTCATCCTGCCGGTGGTGTTCATCGCCATTTCCCTGGTCCAGGAAGGCTCGCTGCTCTATCAGCAGATCAGCAGCGGTCAGCTCAACTTCGGCCAGTACTACCAACAGATCTGGGGCGCCTTGCCGGATTCGGTACGCAGCGTCCTGCAGCGCTTTGGTGCCGGTGACCTGGACGGCATCCGCCAGAAGCTCTCCGCTGGTGCCATGCAGGGCAGCCAGTGGGTCGCCACCCAGGCCTTCAGCTTCGGGCAGGGCACCTTCCAGTTCCTGATCGGCTTCGGCGTGATGCTCTATCTGCTGTTCTTCCTGCTGCGCGACGGTTCGCAGCTGGTGGCGCTGATCCGCAAGGCCATTCCGCTGAGCGACATGCACAAGCGCAGCCTGATGGCCAAGTTCACCGCCGTGGTGCGCGCCACGGTCAAGGGCAACATCATCGTGGCCGTGGTGCAGGGCGCCTTGGGCGGCTTCATCCTCGGCGTACTGGGTGTGCAGGGCGCGGTGCTCTGGGGCACCCTGATGGCCTTCCTCTCGCTGCTGCCCGCGGTCGGCTCGGCGCTGATCTGGGTGCCGGTGGCCATCTACTTCCTGGCCACGGGAGCGGTGATCAAGGGCGTGATCCTGATCGTCTTCGCCGTGGTGGTGATCGGCCTGGTGGACAACCTGCTGCGCCCCATCCTGGTCGGCAAGGACACCAAGATGCCCGACTACGTGGTGCTGATCTCCACCATCGGCGGCATGTCGCTGTTCGGCCTCAACGGCTTCGTCATCGGCCCGCTGATCGCCGCGCTGTTCATGTCGACCTGGGACCTGTTCAGCCACCGCGACGATATTTGATGAGCGACGTGCTCCAGGGGACTGGAGCACACGAACGGGCAGGGCGCGTCAGCCTTGGTCGGGCTCCGAGGGATAGCGGGTCGCGACCAGACTTTCCTTTACCTTGCGCAGGTGCGGCTGGAAGTCCACGCCGCGCTTGAGCGTGACCCCGGTAGCCAGGATGTCCAGCACGGTGAGCTGGATGATCCGCGAGGTCATGGGCATGTAGATGTCGGTGTCTTCCGGCAGCGGAATGTCCAGGCTGTGGGTGCAGACCTTGGCCAGCGGGGTGTTGCTGGCGGTGAGGCCGAGCACCGAGGCGCCGTTGTCGCGGGCCAGCTTGGCCACGTCCACCAGTTCGCGGGTGCGGCCGGTGTAGGAGATGATCACGAAGAGATCGCCGGTCCTGGCGATGGAGGCGAGCATCCGCTGCATCAGCACGTCCGAATGCGCCGACACCGCCATGTTGAAGCGAAAGAACTTGTGCTGGGCGTCGAGGGCCACGGGCGCCGAGGCACCCAGGCCGAAGAAGTGGATCTGCCGCGCCTGGATCATCAGGTCGACCGCGCGATCCACGGTGCGGGCGTCCAGCCGCTGGCGGGCGCTGTCCAGCGAGGCGATGGTGCTGCTGAAGATCTTTTCCGCGTAGGCCTCGGGTTCGTCGTTGGCTTCCACCGCCTGGCTGACATAGACCGCGCCACTGGCGATGCTTTGCGCCAGCTGGATCTTCATTTCCGGATAGCCGCTCACGCCCAGGGAACGGCAGAAGCGGTTGACGGTGGGCTCGCTGACCTGGGCCGCCTGGGCCAGGGCGGCGATGGTGTAGCGGGTGGCCTGCCGGGGATTCTGCAGAATGACCTCGGCGACCTTGCGTTCTGCGCGGTTGAGTTCGCCGATACGGGTCTGGATGGTTTGCAGCAGGGTGCTGGCACGATCCATGAGAACTCCTAGTGGTTGTTGTGCCTCTATCCTAAGGCTATAAAAGGTGTGGGCCGGGCTTACCCTTGCGCCGTATTTTTTAATATAAAGACTACGCGAATCGCCCCGGCTCCCCTATGATGGTGCTGGAATATCTCAAACTTTAAGTAAAAGAACGAATATTTATGGCTGGCGTCCGAGTTCTACCCTGTACCCTGGCAATCTTCGGCGCATTGGGCGATCTGGCCCTGCGCAAACTTTTCCCTGCCCTGTATCAGCTGGATCGTGAAGGTCTGCTGCACGAGGATACCCGCATCATGGCGCTGGCGCGTGACCAGGGCGATGGGGTCAAGCAGCTGGAACACATCGAGGAGCGCCTGCGCCACTATGTGCCCAAGGCCGATTGGGACGAACCGGTATGGACCCGGATGCGTGGTCGTCTCGGCTATCGCGCCATCGATTTCCGCAATCGCGAAGACTATACGGGACTTGCCGAGGATGTGGGTGAGACGTCGCCGCTGATCGCCTATTTCGCCACCCCGGCGCTGGTCTACAGCGCCATCTGCGAGAACCTCGCCGCCGTCGGCCTGTGCGAGCGTACCCGGGTGGTGATGGAAAAGCCCATCGGCTACGACTTGGAATCCTCCAAGGTGGTCAACGATGCCGTGGCGCGTTTCTTTCCCGAAGACCGCGTCTATCGCATCGACCACTACCTGGGCAAGGAAACCGTCCAGAACCTCATCGCCCTGCGTTTCGCCAACAGCCTGTTCGAGACCCAGTGGAACCAGAACTACATCTCCCACGTGGAGATCACCGTGGCCGAGAAGGTCGGCATCGAGGGTCGCTGGGGCTACTTCGACCAGGCCGGCCAGCTGCGCGACATGGTGCAGAACCACCTGCTGCAACTGCTCTGCCTGACCGCCATGGATCCGCCGGCGGATCTTTCTGCCGACAGCATCCGCGACGAGAAGGTCAAGGTGCTCAAGGCGCTGGAGCCCATCACCGCCGACCAGCTCGCCAGCCGGGTGGTCTTGGGGCAGTACACCGCCGGCTACAGTGACGGCAAGCCGGTGCCGGGCTATCTGGAAGAGCCCAATTCCAACACCGAGAGCCGCACCGAGACCTTTGTCGCCATCCGCGCCGACATCCGCAACTGGCGCTGGTCCGGTGTGCCTTTCTATCTGCGCACCGGCAAGCGCATGCCGCAGAAGCTGTCGCAGATCGTCATCCATTTCAAGGAACCACCACACTACATCTTCGCCCCCGAGCAGCGCAGCCTGATCAGCAACCGTCTGATCATCCGCATCCAGCCGGACGAAGGCATCTCGCTGCAGGTAATGAGCAAGGATCAGGGCCTGCGCAAGGGCATGCAGCTGCGCAGCGGGCCGCTGCAGCTCAACTTCTCCGAGACCTTCAAGCACCTGCGCACGCCGGATGCCTATGAGCGACTGCTGCTGGAAGTCATGCAGGGCAACCAGTCGCTGTTCGTCCGCAAGGACGAGATCGAGGCGGCCTGGAAATGGTGCGACCAGCTGATGGATGGCTGGTCGAAGATGGGCGATTCGCCCAAGTCCTATGCCGCCGGCAGCTGGGGTCCGCTGACCTCCATCGCACTGATCGCACGAGACGGGAGATCCTGGTATGGCGACGTCTGATCTGGGGCAGGGCGTGACCCTGCGCGAACTGCCTGACCGCGACGCCCACGCCGCGGCGCTGGCCGAGACCGTTACCACCGCGCTGCGCGAAGCCCTGGCGGCCCGCGGCGAGGCGCTGCTGATCGTCTCCGGCGGTCGCAGTCCGGTGCCCTTTCTGGAGCGCCTGGCCCAGGCCGAGCTGGACTGGTCCAGGGTGTTGGTGACCCTGGCGGACGAGCGCTGGGTACCCGCTGACCATCCGGACAGCAATGCCGGTCTGCTGCGCAAGCACCTGTTCCAGGGGCCTGCCGCCGCGGCCGGCTTCGTCGACCTCTACAGCCCGGCCAGCTCCACGGAAGAGGGCATGGCCCTGACCGAAGCCCGGTTGCGCGACGCCCTGGCGACGCCCGATGTGCTGGTGCTGGGCATGGGTGACGACGCCCATACCGCCTCGCTGTTCCCCGGCAGTCCCGGCCTGGAAGAGGCCCTGGACCCGGCCAGCGAGCGCCTCAGCTTTCCCGGCGTGGCACCGTCCGCGCCCCAGACCCGCATCACTCTGAGCCGTGCCTACCTGAGCCGCGCGCGGCAACAGATCCTCGCCATCCAGGGCGCAGGCAAGCGACAGGTGCTGGAAACCGCTCTGGCCGAGGGCGACGAGCTGGCCACTCCGATCAAGGCGTTCCTGCGCGAACCCCTGGTCGTCTTTTGGTGCCCCTGACGAGGAGTTGAGTTTTGGACATGCAGAACAAGATCGCGACCCTAGATGCCCTGTGCGCCCGCGCGCGGATCCTCCCGGTGATCGTGATCAACGATCCCGCTGACGTGCTGCCGTTCGCCGACGCCATGGCTGCGGGGGGACTGACCGCCTTGGAAATCACCCTGAGATCGGCCCACGGGCTGGACGCGGTGCGCCTGCTGCGCCAGGAACGTCCCGAGCTGGATGTCGGTGTGGGCACCGTGCTGGACGTGCGGATGTTCGACGCCGCGGTCGAGGCCGGCGCCCAGTTCATCGTCACCCCGGGCACCACCGAGGAGATCCTCCAGGCCGGGGTATCGGCGCCCATCCCGCTGCTGCCCGGCATCGCCACGCCCTCGGAGATCATGCAGGCTTACCGCCTGGGTTATCGCCGCTTCAAGCTGTTTCCTGCCAACGTCTATGGCGGCGTGGATGCGCTCAAGGCCTTTGCCGGTCCCTTCGCCGAACTCAAGTTCTGCCCCACCGGCGGCGTCAACCCGGGCAACGTGAAGAACTACTTCCAGCAGCCCAACCTGCTGTGCGTCGGCGGCAGCTGGATGCTGCCCGGCGACGTGGTGAAGGCCAAGGACTGGAACCGCGTCGAGCAGCTGTGCCGCGACGCCCTGGCCACACTGGACTGACACTGCGGCCATCCGTCACCCGCCAGGCTAGTGCGGTGTCTCTGAAGTTCGCGCAAGAATTGGCGAGTGATTTTTTGGCTATGGCTAGGCGCCGGTACGAGTCATAGCAGGGCTATGGCGAGGAGTGGCAACGCCGCCATAGCCGAAAAAGCGCCGCCAAAATTGTGCAGTCAACTTCTGAGACACCACACTCGCTAGGCTGGCGCGAGCAGGGGCGCTATCATGCGCCCCTGTCTTTTTCCTGGCGCCCGTTCCGTGGCGCCTTTGTCGTCCACTACACCGGGAGGTGCCTGATGACCCTCGACAAGAATCCCCCAAACGAAATCCTCGAAGAAAGCGCACCCGCGCCGGCTGGCGAAAAGCTGCAGAAGGTGCTGTCGCGCCTGGGCGTCGGCTCTCGTCGCGACGTCGAGGCCTGGATCGGCGAAGGCCGCATCAAGGTCAACGGCGTGGTCGCGCCCCTGGGCCTGCGCGTCATGCCCAAGGACGCCATCGCGGTGGACGGTCGCCTGCTCAAGCGCGACCAGGCCGAGGAAGTGGTACGCCGCGTGCTGATCTATAACAAGCCCGAAGGCGAGATCTGCACCCGTGACGATCCCGAAGGCCGACCCACCGTCTTCGACCGCCTGCCCAAGCCCAAGCAGGGCCGCTGGATCAATGTCGGTCGCCTGGATATCAATACCACCGGCCTGCTGCTGTTCACCACCGATGGCGAACTGGCCAACCGGCTGATGCACCCGTCCTACCAGATGGACCGCGAGTACGCGGTACGGGTACGGGGCGAGGTGACCGAAGAGATGCTGCTGCGCCTGAAGAACGGGGTGATCCTCGAAGACGGCCCGGCGCGCTTCACCGATGTCCAGCAGGCGCCGGAAGGCGACGGCTTCAACCACTGGTTCCATTGCGTGGTGATGGAAGGCCGCAACCGCGAAGTCCGCAGGCTGTGGGAATCCCAGGGCCTGGTGGTGAGCCGGTTGAAGCGCGTACGTTTCGGTCCGGTGTTCATGACCAGCGATCTGCCGGTCGGGCGCTGGCGCGAGATGACCCAGGGGGAGATCGACATCCTCGCGGGCGAAGTCGGCCTGCCGCCGGTGGCGCTGCCGTCCATGGGCGGCAAGACTAAGGAAAAGCTCGAGCGTCAGCAGCGCAAGACGGCGCGGCCGATCGATGCCGGTCGGGGTTCGCGCAACAAGCTCAACAAGACGGGCAAGACCGGCAAGCCCCAGGGGTCGGCCGTGGCCGAGCGTCCCAGCGAAATGGGCCGCAAGCCGGTCAGCAAGGGCCGTACCTCGCCGGGCATCGCCCCGCGTCGTGGTCCCAGTGGCGGCGGTACCGGCAAGGGCGGTCGCCGCTAAGCAGAGAGGTCGCCTGGTCCCAGGCGACCGCTAGGCCAGGCTGCAGAATCGATTGCGGCCTTCGGCCTTGGCCTGATAGAGGGCGCGATCCGCGCGCAGCAGCAGGCAGCGCGGAGACTCGACGTCGCGCAGGGTCGCCAGGCCCAGGCTCAGGGTGACCGGTAACGGGATGGCACCGGCGGTCTCCGACTGGGCCTCCACCGCCGCTCTCAGGCGTTCCGCCACGATATGCGCCGCTTCATGGCCAGTGGCCGACAGCAGTACACAGAATTCCTCGCCGCCAAAGCGAAAGACCATGTCCATGCTTCTCAGGCTGTTGCCGAGGGTGCGGGCGGTCTGGCGCAGCACGTCGTCACCGACGCTGTGGCCGAATCTGTCGTTGATGCGCTTGAAGTGATCCAGGTCCAGCATCAGCAGCGACAGCGGCTGCTGGGTGCGGCGGGCGAGTTCCAGTTCCCGCACCAGGGCACGATCCAAGGCGCTGCGATTGCCGACACCGGTCAAGGCATCGCGCAGGGCGTTGTTCTGGGCCTCGCGGTAGAGCAGGGCGTTGCGCAGGGGAAACAGCAGGCTGCCGAGCAGGTATTCCAGCGCCCCGAGTTCGCTGTCCTGGAAGCGCTCCTGACGGTAGAAGGTCAGATCGCCCAGACGCAGGTCCCCCTGGCTCAGGTGATAGTGCACCTGATGACCCTGTTCTTCGCCCAGGCCGATGGCCACGTCTTCCGCGGCATGTCGGTAGGTGAGGCCGGGCAGGTCCACCAGGGTATCAACCTCCTGCCGGAAGAGTTGCAGGACCCGTTCGAGCTCCAGCGAGGTCTGCAGGACGCTGAGCAGCCGCTGACGCAGTGCGCCCAGCACAGCCGGATCGCTGTCGCGGGCGGGGGCGGCCAGGTTGGCGTTGCGCTGCTGGCGAGCGCGATCGAGATTGATGGTGTTGGACGAGGGCGGGACCATGCCTGTTCTCCTTGGCGGATAGTCCCTCTACAGCGAGAAGCGTGCCAGTCTTTCAGCGCCATTAAAATCAATGACTTAGGCGTATGGTGGCGATTGGCCGTCTGTAAGTTGACGCCTGAAGGCCAGGCGGGTCGCTTTCGCGACCCGCTCGTGACGACTTTCCGACGCGGGGCCTACACCTTGAGCACCAGCTTGCCGAAGTTCTCGCCGGAGAACAGCTTCATCAGGGTCTCGGGGAAGGTATCCAGACCTTCCACCACATGCTCGCGGGATTTGAGCTGGCCGTCGGCCAGCCAGATCGCCAACTGCTTCTGCGCCTCGGCATAGCGAGCGGCGTGATCGAGCACGATGAAGCCTTCCATGCGCGCGCGGTTGCTGAGCAGCGCCAGATAGTTCTGCGGGCCCTGCACCTTGTCGCTGTTGTACTGACTGATGGCGCCGCAGAGCACCACCCGTGCGCGGAAATTGATCTGCGCCAGCACCGCGTCGAGGGTCGGACCGCCGACGTTGTCGAAATAGACGTCGATACCGTTGGGGCACTCGCGCTGCAGGGCGGCCGCGAGGTCCGGTTCTGCCTTGTAGTCGATGGCGGCATCGAAGCCGAGCTCCTCGATCAGATAGCGGCATTTCTCCGCGCCACCGGCGATGCCCACCACATGGCAGGCCTTGAGCTTGCCGATCTGGCCGACCATGCTGCCCACCGCGCCGGCGGCGCCGGAGACCACGATGGTCTGGCCGGCCTTGGGCTCGCCGACCTCCAGCAGGCCGAAGTAGGCGGTCAGGCCGGTCATGCCGAGCACGGAAAGGTACTGGGGCAGGCTGGCCTTGCTGGGGTCCACCTTGTAGAAGCCCTGGGGCTCGCCCAGGTAATAGTCCTGGATGCCGAGCATGCCATTGACGGTATCGCCCACCTTGAAGTCCGGGTGGTTGGACGCCACCACCTCGCCGACGCCCAGGGCGCGAATGACCTCGCCGATGCCGATGGGCTTGATATAGGACTTGCCCTCGTTCATCCAGCCGCGCATGGCCGGGTCGAGGGACAGGTACAGATTCTTGATCAGCACCTGACCGGCGCCGGGTTCGCCGATCGGCTGCTCGACGCGCTCGAAGGTGTCGGCGGTGGGTTCGCCGGATGGGCGTTTGGCGAGCAGGAATTGGCGATTGGTACGGGACATGGTGTTCTCCTGACGGGAAGGATCCAGTTCCGACCCGTCAGGAGGGGCGCGGGTTCTAACGGCGGCGTGCGGTCAGTAGCAAACTGGCCAAAAGACCGGCGACCAGGCCCCAGAAGGCCGAGCCGATCCCGCCCAGGGTCAGGCCCGAGGCGGTGACCAGAAAGGTGATGAGTGCCGGTTCGCGCTGGCCGGGGTCGGCGAGGGCGCCGTGCAGGCCGTTCATGATGGAGCCGAGCAGCGCCAGGGCGGCTACCGAGATCACCAGTTCGCCTGGCAG
Source organism: Pseudomonas oryzihabitans NBRC 102199 (assembly GCF_000730625.1). GTDB lineage: Bacteria > Pseudomonadota > Gammaproteobacteria > Pseudomonadales > Pseudomonadaceae > Chryseomonas > Chryseomonas oryzihabitans. The sequence continues at coordinate 608,957 of NZ_BBIT01000002.1, forward strand.
CGAGGCGAACAGCGCTGCCAGGGTGGCGCCGAACAGCCCGGCGATGCCATAGAAGAGTCCGCACCAGACCGCCGCGGTATAGCGCTTGCTGGCGTCCTCATGGGCCTGGGGACCGGTGCAGATCGCCGCGCTGATGGCCGCCAGGTTGATGCCATGGGAGCCGAAGGGTGCCAGCAGCAGCGAGGCGAGGCCGGTGGTGGCGATCAGCGGCGAGGCCGGGACCGCGTAGCCATCGGTGCGCAGCACGGCGATACCGGGCATGTTCTGCGAAGCCATGGCCACCACGAACAGCGGGATGGCGATGCCGATGGTAGCGGCCAGGGAAAAGGTCGGGGTGGTCCATACCGGCACCGCCAGCTCCAGGCGCAGGCTGTGGAAGTCCAGCAGGCCCAGCCCGGCGGCCAGCAGCAGGCCAGCCACCAGGGCGACCAGCACGCAATAGCGCGGCCACAACCGCTTGGCCACCAGGTAGGCCAGGGCCATGCCCAGCACCAGCGCGGTCTGGTTCTGGACCGCGGTGCAGATCTCGATGCCGATGCGAAAGAGGATGCCGGCCAGCAGGGCGGCGGCCAGCGCCGGCGGGACCCGGCGCAGCAGGCGGTCGACGCTGCCGGTGATGCCGCAGAGGGCGAGCAGCACGGCGCACAGCACAAAGGCGCCGATGGCATCGCTGTAGGGCACCGATGGCAGGCTGGTGACCAGCAGCGCGGCGCCCGGGGTCGACCAGGCGATGACGATGGGGGTGCGGTACTTCAGCGACAGGCCGATGGTGGTCAGCGCCATGCCGATGGACAGTGCCCAGATCCAGGAGGAGATCTGTCCGCTGCTCAGGCCGGCATTCTGGCCGGCCTGGAACATCAGCACCAGGGAACTGGTGTAGCCCACCAGCATGGCGACGAAGCCGGCGACCACGGCGGCAGGCGAGGTATCGGCCAGCGGGGAAAGGCGTTGCGGAGCCGCGTGCATCGATAAACCTCAGTGATGGCCGAACAGGATGGGGTAGAGGGACAGCACCAGCAGCAGGGCCATGCTCCAGTTGAACAGCCGTAGCCGTGCCGGACTGCTGAGCAGACGGCGCAGGCCCATGCCGAACAGCGTCCAGAGGCTGACGCTGGGCAGGTTGATCAGGGCGAAGAGCAGGGCGACCAGCAGCAGGTTGGCGGTGAAGTTCTCGGCCGGAATATAGGCGGTGACCGCGCCGATGGCCATCACCCAGGCCTTGGGGTTCACCCACTGGAAGGCCGCCGCCTGGAAGAAGCCGAAGGGTTTGCCGCTGCCCGACTCCCGCGGTGTGGGGGCAGAAGCGGTAGCCAGCTTCCAGGCCAGATACAGCAGGTAGGCGCCGCCAATGACCCGCAAGGCGATCTGCAGCGGCGGATAGAGCACGAACAGCTGACCCAGGCCGAGGCCGGTGCAGATGACCAGCAGCATGTGGCCCAGGCTGATGCCGAACATGTGCGGCAGGGTCCGCCGAAAGCCGAAATTCACTCCCGACGCCAGCAGCATCATGTTGTTGGGGCCGGGCGTGGCGGAGGAGACGAAGGCGAAGAGCATGAAGGCGGAGAGCAGTTCGACGGTCATGAGAGGCATCTCTGGGCTTTGCGCCAGCTTAGCCAGGCCGCTCGGGCCGGTATCCGTACACCGAGGCCGCGAACCAGCGGTACAGTTTTCAGGAGTCGACCGAAGGGCTCGAACTGTCCTGGCTTTCGGTTTCGCTCTCCTGGCGACCGGCCAGGGCCTGATTGAACGCCAGCCAGCCCTCGGCCGCGTCCGCTCCCGCCGAAGCCAGCGCCGCCTGCACCAGGCGCATCTGTTCACGTCTCAGGGTCTGCTCCAGGGCGGCGCCACCCCGGGTCAGGGATAGCCGTCGCTTGCGCTTGTCCGCGGCATCCGTCTCCATGGCCACCAGTTGCATTTCCAGCAACTGCCGCAGCGGAATGTTCAACGCCTGCTTGCTGACGTTGAGCACCTCCAGCAGCGCCTTGTTGCTCAGGCCCGGCTCGCGCGCGATGAAGAACAGGATGCGCTGGTGGACCCGGCTCAGGCCGCGCCGCGCCAGCATGTCGTCGGCCTTGGCGGTGAACGCCTGGTACCCGAAGAAGAAGGTCTCCATGACCAGGCGCTGCTGGGAGGTCTGATTTAGGTCAAGCATATTGACTTGTCTTTCCGGAGTGGATTAGGGTCGGTCAAGTAGTTTGACTCATTACCAGGCCACGGGCCACAGGAGGGCAGATGGCATTTTCCGAACGGGTGACCCGACTCAAGAGCAGCCTGATCCGCGACATCCTGGCGGCGGCGCAGCGCCCGGAGGTGATGTCCTTCGCCGGAGGGCTGCCGGCCGAGCGCTGTCTGCCAGCGGTGGACTGGAGCACGATGCCGGCCGGCCTGGGTCAGTACGGCATGAGCGAGGGCGAGCCGGCGCTGCGCGAGGCCATCGCCGCCCAGGCCCGCGCCTATGGCCTGGACTGCACGGCGGACCAGGTGCTGGTGACCACGGGTTCGCAGCAGGCCCTGGATCTGATCGCCAAGCTCTATCTCGACGTCGGCACCCCGGTGCTGGTGGAGGGCCCGACCTACCTGGCGGCGCTGCAGAGCTTCCAGTTCTTTGGCGCCGAGTGCCTGGAGGTCAGTCTGACGCCGGAGGGCCTGGATCTGGAGGCCTTGCGCCTGCGCCTGGAAGAGCAACGCCCGGCCTTCGCCTATCTGATCCCGACCTTCCAGAATCCTTCCGGGGTGCGCTATTCCGCAGCCAACCGTGCGGCGGTGGCAGCCCTGCTGGACGAGTATGGCGTGACCCTGGTCGAGGACGAGCCCTATCGCGAACTCAGCTATGACGGCGCGCCGGCGCGACCGCTGTGCGGCCAACTCCGGCGCAGCGCCTGGATTCACACCGGCAGCCTGTCCAAGACGCTGCTGCCCGGCCTGCGCGTGGGCTACCTGATCGCCTCGCCTGAATTGCTCAAGCCCCTGCGCGCGCTCAAGCAGGCGGCCGATCTGCACACCTGCCGCATGAGCCAGTGGCAGGTGCTGCAATGGCTGGGTAGTGAGCGCTATGCCCAGCACCTGGAGGAGGTAAGGACCTTCTACCGTGAGCGTCGCGATGGCTTCGCGCGGGCGCTGACGCGACACTTCAGCGACATCGCCGACTGGCAGATTCCCCAGGGTGGACTGTTCTTCTGGTTACGGCTGAAAACGCCCCTGGATACCCGTACGCTGCTGGACGCTGCCCTGGCGCAGGACGTCGCCTTCATGCCGGGCGAGCCATTCTTCGCCGAACCGGATCGTCACCGCGGTCTGCTGCGGCTCAATTTCAGCCATGTGCTGCCCGAACGGCTGGATACGGGCCTTGCGCGCCTGGCCAGCGTGATCCGGGAAGCCACCCCCCATGACAAGGAGCTGTGAGATGTATCAGGTCTATGGCGATCGTCGTTCCGGCAACTGCTACAAGGTGGTGCTGATGCTGCACCTGCTCGGCCTGGAGTATCGCTGGCACGAGGTCGATATCCTCGCTGGCGAGACGCAGAGCGAAGCCTTTTTGGCGAAGAATCCCAATGGCAAGATTCCGGTGCTGGAGCTGGAAGACGGCACCTGCCTGTGGGAATCCAATGCCATCCTCAACTTCCTCGCCGACGGCACGCGCTTCTTGCCCAGCGAGCCGCGGCTGCGGACCCAGGTGCTGCAGTGGCAATTCTTCGAGCAGTACAGTCACGAACCCTATGTGGCGGTGGCGCGTTTCATCCAGTTCTACCAGGGGCTGCCGGCGGAGCGCCGGGAGGAGTACGAGGTCTGCCTGGTGCGCGGCTACAAGGCCTTGCGGGTGATGGAGCAGCAGTTGCAGCGCACGCCCTTCCTAGTCGGCGAGGACTACTCGATCGCCGATATCGCGCTCTATGCCTACACCCACGTCGCCCACGAAGGCGGCTTCAGCCTGGACGACTATCCGGCCATCCAGGCCTGGCTGGCGCGGGTAGCGGCGCAGCCGGGGCATATCGCCATCGGCTGAAACGCGAGCGGGGAGCCAAGGCTCCCCGCGGGACGCCCGGGCGTGATCAGCGAGCGCTGACCACGAATTGCCAGTACTGGTTGAGGCGGCGCTCGCCACCGTTGGCGGTCAGCAGCACGGAGGACGGCGGCTTGGTCTGCAGCTCCGGCAGGGATTTCATCAGCGTCAGCCAGTTGCTGTAGTAGGTCTGCAGGCAGCGGCGGGCGGTGCCGTTGTTCTGCAGGGAGGTGAGGGCCTTCTGGTAGGCCGGCTCGATCTGCGACAGTGCCTGGACGACACAGCTGTCGGTATCGGAGAAGCGAGCCGTATCGCCGATGCGGGTTCCGGCGATCACCGCCTTGTTCGCGCAGCTCTTGAAGGCGACCATGCTGGCCTGCTCGAACTGCAGGGCATCCTGGTCCATGGCGAAAACGGGTGCGCTGCAGACAGCGGCTGCAACAAGGGCTAAGGCGTAAGCGTGGCGTTTCATGGTGGCGTCCCTGGCTACGTCATACAACGTGATGGCATCAATGCACAGCGGCAGACTGCACCGCCGGGCAAATGTTCAGCGCGAAAGGCGGCAAAGCGCCATCAGGTGAATTCCACCAGACCGACGGTAGTGAGACCTATGAACAGGGCGGTCAGGGCGACCATGGCGAACGCCAGGAGATAATCTTCCATCAGGGCTTTCCCTACTACGATGACGGCAGTAGGACCGATGGCAATTGGCCAGGTTCGTGCGGAAGCGCAGCGCGCGCAAGCGGGCCGACGAAAGGTCATCGGGCCGAGGGGAGGGCGACGACGCCCGATGGGCGCCGTCGCCTAGACATCACTCTTCCAGACGGTTCTTGTCGAGTTGCTTGGCCAGGCCGGCGCCCAGATCGGCACCCGTTACCGGTGCAGCATTCGGATCCGACATGGTGCGGGTCGCGAGCTGTTCGACCGCCTTGGCCTGCATCGGCGGCAGCTTGACGCTGGCCAGGCCGTCGCCGCCGTCCACGGCGGGGCTGGGCTGTTCCACGAACTCCCAGTCCTGACCCTGATTCCAGGGACCGCGCATATCGCCTTCGCCTTGCGACATGTTGTAGTAGACGCTGGCGAATTCCGGCCGCGGTGGCATCTTGCCCTGGGGGAAGTTGGGCTGGATGGAGTGCAGCGCGTTCTCGAAAGACTTCTGGTGCGCGATCTCGCGGGTCATCAGAAAGCTCAGGGTGTCCTTGATGCCGGCATCGTCGGTGACGTTGATCAGGCGCTCGTAGACGATCTTGGCCCGGGCCTCGGCGGCGATGTTGGATCGCAGGTCGATGGTCGGCTCGCCGACGGTGTCGATGTAGGCCGCGGTCCAGGGCACCCCGCCCGAGTTGATCAGTTGCGGGCCGCCACCGTAGAGGATCTGGGTGAGGTGGGAATCATTGCCGGCACCGGTCAGGGAGCGGTACATGTCCGCTTCTTCCTGGGTCTTTTCCGCCAGGTCGCCCTTGGCGCCCTTGTTCAGCATGGCGATCATCGAACCGATGACTTCCAGGTGGCTGAGTTCTTCGGTGGCGATGTCGAACAGCATGTCCTTGCGGCCCGGGTCGAGTTCGGCTATCGCCTGGGTGAAGTAGCGCATGGCGGCGGCGAGTTCGCCTTGGGGACCGCCGAATTGCTCCAGCATCAGGTTGGCGAGACCGGGATTGGGTTCGGACACGCGCACGGTGTATTGCAGTCGCTTGTTATGGACGAACATGTAACCTCCAGGGGCTAGTCACGGTATAACTCGGGCGTTTCAGCGCTTCGCGGTCAGATCGGGGTCGGCGGAGCGTTCCAGGAAGGCGCGGGTGGTGGCGGGCAGGTCTTCCAGCAGCCAGGCCGCCATGGCCTTCTCCTGTTCGAGGATGCGTTCGCAGGCCTGCTGCGTTTCGCTGTCGCCGATCTCGGCAGCGGCCGCGATCAGCGTGGTGTAGGTGGCGATTTCGATGTTCTCGAAGACATAGCCGGCGATGGCCCCCTTGATGACCTCATCGCTCATGGGTGCGCCGCCGATGGCCTGGCCCAGCGCCATCAACTTGCCGCCCATGTCCTTGAGGGTCGAGGGGCTGCTGCCGTGACGGCTCAGGCAGCCTTCGATCACCTGCCGCTGTTCCTGGGTCTCGCGGATGTGCTGCTCGATACGCTGGCGCAACTGCGGATAGTGCTCCAGGCGCGCGGCCTGGGCGGAGAGCATCTTCTCGGCCTGTTCCTCCATGGCATGGGCATCGCGCAGCCAATCGATGAGGTTGTCTTGCTTGGAAGCGGTCATGGAAAACTCCTGCTCGTGGAGAGTGGCGACAACGGGCTGCAGCGCCCCGCCAGATTGCGTTCTGTCTGCTTATTAGTGGCCCTGGCCTAGCCAGAGATTCGGCTCATGGTGGCCTTTCGGATCGATGGGGAAGCCCTGGGCTTTTTGTTTTACAAGCCCAGCGGCAGAGGATTGTCTGGAACGCCGAGTTGTTGGACAGGCGCCTGTCGGCTGTACAACTCTTGTATTAGCCAAATAGCGTCTTTAGTCATATCTTTGCCGTTCACCCCCTCGAGCAAACCGTTCATTCCGTACTTGCCGAAGCCAGGGACATCTGTGTCAGGATCCGGCGAATGCATGGGAAGGAGTCAGCATGAAAGGGGCTGAGGAACAGCTGCCAGGCGTAGGCCCGGTCAGGCCGCCGGAGGCACGCTGGCCGGATCCGAATGTGCCGGGGCTGGAGCCGGACGAGATCATCGCGCAACTGCGGGCGTCGGCTGCGGGCGCTGACTGGGCCTGGTACCAGCGCCGTGGCCACTGGTCTTGCATGGCCACCGGAAATGACGCCGGTGGCTGGCCGGAATTGCTCGACGACGAGGAACTGGCGCTACTGTCCGCCCAGACCTCGCTCCGCTGCTATCCCACCGGCAGTGGCCCGACCCCGCTGGGCTGGTTGCTCGCCCGTCCCGATGGCCGTACCGATTTCGCCGCCCTGGCCCTGAGATTCGGCTTCGTACTGCAGCGCCTGCAGTTGCAGCGGGCCCAGGCCATCCAGCAGGTGCTCTACGACATCACTTACCTGGCCAGTTCGACCCTGGATCGCCAGCTGTTCATGCAGCGCACGCACGAACTGCTGGTCTCGCTGATCGATGCCGAAAATTTTTTCCTGGCGCTGCAGGATGCCGATTCGGACCAGATCCACTATCCCTATTATTTCGACCAGCGCGACGAGAGTCCCCCCGAGCCCGGCTCCTTCGAGCTGCTGGATCGCGAGCGGCCCTGCCTGACCGCCTATGTGCTCATGCACGGGACACCGCTGCTGCTGCCCAAGGAAGCCATTGAAGCGGCGCAGGTGTCAGGGCCCTACTATTGCCAGGGCTCGGTCCCCGAGTTCTGGATGGGCATCCCGCTCAAGGATGGCGCCGACCGGACCTTCGGGGTACTCAGCCTGCAGGTCTATGATCGCGAGCGCCGCTACGGACCCGAGGACCAGGCGCTGTTCCAGGTCATCGCCCGTGACGTGGCCATGGCCCTGGATCGCATCCTCCGGCGCGAATCGCTGGAGGCCACCGTGGGCCAGCGCACCCAGGAGCTGTCGGAGGTCAATGCCCGGCTGCGCGAGCAGATCGCCGAGCGCGAACGCGCCGAGCAGTTGCAGGCGGCGCTGTTCCGCATCGCCGAGCTGTCCAGCGCCAGCACCGACATGCCGGAATTACTGGGGGGGCTGCACCGCGTCGTCGGCGAGTTGCTCTATGCCCACAACTTCTACATCGCCCTCTACGACGACGCCTCGGGCGAGGTGAGCTTTCCCTATTTCGCCGATGAGCGCCGTGCCGCGGCCCCCGTCGCCCGGCGCGGCAGCCGCGGCTATACCGAATACACCATCCGGCAACGGCGGCCCTGCATCATCGATCGGCACAAGGCCCGCCTGCTCATCGAGCGCGGCGAGATCACCCCGGTCGAGGGCACCCCGGAAGCCTGTTCCTGGCTGGGCATCCCGCTCTATGACGGCAAGCAGGTGCGCGGCGTACTGGCGGTGCAGAGCTATCGCGAAGACGTCCGTTACAGCCAGCGCGACCAGGAGCTGCTGACCTTCGTCTCGCGCCACATCGATACCGCCTTGTCCCGGCGCAGCGCTGCGGAAGCCATCCAGCAGTCGCGCCAGGCCCTGGAGGTCAGGGTGCAGGAGCGCACCCGGGCCCTGGATGCGGCCAATGCCCGACTGCTGTACGAGAACAATCACGATGCCCTGACCCGGCTGCCCAATCGCAGCTTCTTGCAGCAGCGCCTGGGCGAACTCTGGACGGCGCTGGAGCGCGACGGCGCCGGCCTGGCGGTGATGTTTCTCGACCTGGACAGGTTCAAGCGCATCAACGACCAGTTCGGCCATCCCTTCGGCGATCTGCTGCTGGTGGCGGCGGGGGAGCGGCTGTCCGGCTGCCTGCGGGAGACCGACCTGCTGGCGCGGCTGGGGGGCGACGAATTCGCCATCCTGGTGCCCGGTGGCGGCCTGGATTCGCCGGTGGCCATCGCCCAGCGCATCATCGACGCCTTCGATCGCCCGCTGGTGATCGACGACCACAGTCTGTTCGCCTCCTGCAGCATCGGCATCGTGGTGGCCGATCCCAGTCTGCATCGCCAGCCGGATGACCTGCTGCGCGATGCCGACACGGCCATGTACCGGGTCAAGCAGGGCGGCCGCGACAACTTCGCGGTGTTCAACCAGGAACTGCGCCAGGTGGTGTCCGACCAGGTGGTGCGCGAAGGCGCGCTGCGCAAGGCGCTGAAGAACGGCAACGAACTGGAGCCCTTCTTCCAGCCGATCATCGAGGTCGGCACCGGTCGCGTGGCGGCGCTGGAGGCGCTGATCCGCTGGCGACAGCCCGATGGCAGCGTGCTGGCGCCGGGGGCCTTTCTCCCCGAGCTGGAAGGCCTGCGCCTGATCGGGCGGCTGGATACCTACATGCTGACGCGCATCGCCGCCACCCTGGCCGAGCCCGCCCAGGCCCACTGGCCGGTGGTGCACGTCAATTGCTCCAGCTACAGCATCGTGCAGCCGGAATTCGCCGACGAGGTGCTGAGCATCCTCGCCGCGTACGGCGTGGCGCCGTCACGGATCTGCCTGGAATTGACCGAAGGGGCCCTGGTCGCCGAGCCCGAGCGTGCCAAGGCGGCCATGGAGGCCCTGGATCGCCACGGGGTCTCGGTGGTGCTGGACGATTTCGGCGCGGGCTTCTCGTCGCTGGGCTATGTCCACGAATACCGCTTTCGCGGCCTCAAGATCGACAAGTCCTTTGTGCTGCGCCTGGGCGACAGCACGCGCAGTGTCGCCATCGTCCGCGCCATCGTGCGCATGGCCGAGTCGCTGGGCCTGGATGTGGTCGCCGAGGGCGTCGAGGACGCCCAGGCACTGCAACTGCTCAAGGACATGGGCGCCCGCCATGCCCAGGGCTATCTGTTCGCCCGGCCGCTGGACCTGCAGGCGACCCGGCAGCTGCTGGGCAGGGCCGCCGGCTAGAAGGTGACGCCGGCCACCAGGATCAGGTTGGTGTAGGGCTGGCACTCGCCGGTACGGATCTGCACCCGCGCCTGGCGACACAGCGTCTTCATCTCGTCATGGGAAACCAGGCGGCGGCTGCCCAGGGCGCCGTCGGCGTTGAGACGCTCCAGTTCGGCCAGGGCCGGGGGCTGGACCTCGAGGGTTTCCTCGGCGAGCAGGTGACTTTCCACCTGCATCTCGCTGAGCAGCGCCTGCACCACACTGAGGAAATCCGGGACGCCCGGGGTCACGGCCAGATCGACCAGGGGCGTGCCCGGCGGCACCGGCATGCCGGCGTCACCGATGACCACCAGGTCGCCGTGGCCGAGACTGGCGACGGCCTGGGACAGGGCGATGTTGAGCAGAGCGGTCTTCTTCACCGGGCGAGCTCCTGGCGGGTGGGGATGGAGGGCTGGGCGCCCGGACGGGTGACGGCGATGGCGGCGGCCTGCTGGCCGAGGGCGATGGCCGCCGAGACGCTCAGACCCTCCGCCAGGCCGGCGGCGAAGCCACCCAGGAAGGTGTCTCCGGCTGCCGTGGTATCCACCGGCTTGACCGGGGTGGCCGGATGGTGCTGGCAGCCGTCGGCGGAGACCTGCAACAGGCCCTGCCCGCCCAGGGTCAGCAGTACCTGACGGGCGCCGGCGGCGACCAGTTGGCGCGCAGCGGCTTCGGCCTGCTCCAGATTTTCCACCGGCAGGCCGGTCAGCAGGCTGGCTTCGCTTTCGTTGGGCACCAGGTAGTCGATATGGGCGTACCACTCGGCCGGCAGCGGACCGGTGGCCGGCGCCGGATTGAGGATCACCGTCTTGCCCAGTGCATGGGCGCGGGCGAGGGCGTCGCCCACGGTGGCCAGCGGCACTTCCAGCTGGGCGATCACCAGCTTGGCCTGGTCGAGCACGCGTTCCTGGGCCTGCAGATGAGCGGCGGACAGTTCGCCGTTGCCTCCGGCGACGATGACGATGGCGTTCTGGCCCTGGTCGTCCACCAGGATGGAGGCGATGCCGGTGGGCACCTCGGCCGCCACCGAGACGCCCTGGCAGTCGATGCCCTCCTGGAGCAGGCTGCGGGTGAGGAAGTCGCCATAGGGATCGGCGCCGACGCAGCCGATCATGGCGACCCGGGCGCCCAGGCGCGCGGCCGCCACGGCCTGGTTGGCGCCCTTGCCGCCGGGTGCGGTGGTGAAGGTATGGCCGGCGAGGGTCTCGCCGCCCTTGGGCAGGCGCGGGGTGCGCACCACCAGGTCCATGTTCAGGCTGCCGATGACGACGACGTCAGGGTGCATGGGAGGTCTCCAGAGCAGAGGGCGCCGCGGTGGATTCGCGCAGCACCAGCCGGGGTACGGCGATGTCGTGGGTGGAAGGGCTGCCGACCGTCTCGCGGCGCGCCAGCAGCAGCTGGGCGGCGCGTTCGCCGAGGTCACGGATCGACTGGCCGATGGTGGTCAGGGCCGGGTAGAGATAGCGGCTGAGTTCGATGTCGTCGAAGCCCACTACGGACAGCTGGCCGGGGACGCTCAGGCCCCGTTCGGCGGCGGCGCGCAGCACGCCCAGGGCGATGGTGTCATTGCCGGCGAAGATCGCGGTGGGGCGCTCCGTCCGGGCCAGCAATTCGCGGGCCGCAGCATGGCCGGCGGCGGCGGTGAAGGGGCAGCGCTGGATGGCGCCAGGGGCGATACCGGCCTCCGCCAGGGCCTGCTGGTAGCCGGTGATGCGCTCGCTGGCGACGGGAGAGTCGGCCGGGCCGCCGATGCAGGCGATGCGCCGATGACCGAGGTCCAGCAGGTGGCGGGTGGCGAGCAGGCCGCCCTGGTGGTGATCGATGCGGATATGCGCGGCCTGGACGCCATCCAGCGGGCGGTCGGCCAGCACCAGCGGGATGCGCAGGCCGGCGAGGGCGCGGGCGAAGCGCGGATCACCGTCCACGGTGGCGACCACCAGACCGTCGATCCGGCGCTCCTTGAGCACCCGCAGATAGCGCAGCTGCTTGTCGGCGTCGTCATCGGAATTGCAGAGGATGACGCTGTAGCCCTGGCGTTCGCAGTGATCCTCGATCCCCCGCGCCAGCTCGGCGAAGTAGGGGTTGACCGCATTGGGCACCAGCACGCCGAAGGTGCCGGTGGCGCGACTGCGCAGGGAGCGCGCCACGCCGCTGGGCACGTAGCCCAGTTCGGCGATGGCCGCCTCGACCTTTTCCCGCACGCCCGGACTGACCGGGCGGCTGTTGTTCACCACATGGGAGACGGTGGTGTAGGAGATGCCGGCGCGGGCGGCGACATCCTTGATGGTCGCCATCAGCCCTTGCTCTTGGCGCGCTGGCTACGGTAGGTGTCGAGGATCACGGCGACCACGATGACCGCGCCGGTGATGATGCGCTTGGTCGGCTCGCTGGCGCCGATCTGGGCCAGGCCCGCGGCCAGCACCGAGATGATCAGTACGCCGAAGAAGGTGCTGATGACCGAGCCGCGACCGCCCATGAGGCTGGTCCCGCCGATCACCACGGCGGCGATCACCTGCAGCTCCAGGCCGACGCCGGCATTGGGATCGGCGGCTTCCAGGCGGGATATCTGGAACAGCGCGGCGAGGCCCGCCAGCAGGCCCATGATGGCGAAGACGATGACCTTGTAGGGCTTGGGATTGATCCCGGCCAGGCGCACCGCTTCCTCGTTGGTGCCGATGGCGATCAGGTAGCGCCCGAGCACCGAGCGGGTCAGCAGCAACTGGGCGACCACGATCACCAGCAGGGCGATGACGAAGGAGGGCGAGATGCCGAAGGCGAAGGGCGTCGACAGCCAGGCATAGGCATCGCCGATGTAGGCGGTGCGCGAATCGGTCAACTGGTAGGCCGCGCCGCGGGCCATTTCCAGCACGCCCAGGGAGACGATGAAGGAAGGGATGCGCCAGGCCACGGTCACGCTGCCGGTGAGGGTGCCGGTCAGGGCCGCGCAGAGCATGCCCAGGGCGGCGGCGGGCAGAATGCCCCAGCCCCATTCCAGGGTGGCGACGCTTACCACGGCGGCGGCCAGGGCCACTACCGAACCCACCGAGAGGTCGATGCCGCCGATGATCAGGATGAAGGTCATCCCGGTCGCCAGCACCATCAGATCGGGGATCTGGTTGGCCAGGGTGGTGAAGGTGGCATAGGAGAGAAAGTGACTGCTCATCAGGGAGAACAGCACGATCATGGCCAGCAGGGCGGCGGCCAGGCCGACGTAGGTGCCCAGGCCCAGGCCGAAGGCGCGCCGGGAGGAGGTGACGGGAAGACTGCTCATCGAATGGCTTCCTGAGAAAGGGGTTGCGGCGGGACAGGTTCTTCCAGCAGGGCTTCGCGGGAGCGATAGCCGGCGAAGGCGGCGGCCAGCAGCCGCTCCTGATCCCAGTCATGGCGTTCGAAGGTGGCTTCCAGGCGGCCGGCGGAGATCACGCCGATGCGATCGCAGATCAGCATCAGCTCGCGCAGATCGCTGGAGACCACGACCAGGGCCTTGCCCTGGCGGGTGAGTTCGGCCAGCAGGCCATAGATCTCGAACTTGGCGCCGACGTCGATGCCGCGCGTGGGTTCGTCGAACAGCAGCACCTGGCAGTCGCGTTCGAGCCAGCGGCCGATGACCACCTTCTGCTGGTTGCCCCCGGAAAGTTCGCCCACGGGCTGGCTGCCGTCGTTGCAGCGGATGCGCATGCCCTTGATATGACGCTCGGCCAGGGCGGCTTCACGGGCGCCGCTGACCAGGCCCTGCTGAGCGACCTTGGCCATGTTGCCCAGGGCCAGGTTGGCGCTGATGGGCTGGCTGAGCAGCAGGCCTTCGCCCTTGCGGTCCTCGGTGATCAGGGCGATGCCCTGGCGTACCACCTTGGCCGGCGAGGCCAGGTCGACCGGTTTGCCGGCCAGGTGAACCGCGCCGGAGTCGGCGCGATCGGCACCGAAGATCAGCCGCAGCAGTTCGGTCCGTCCGGCGCCGATCAGCCCGGAGATGCCATAGATCTCCCCGGCGCGGACGCTGAAGGAGACGTCCTGGACCTTGTCGGCGCGCGACAGGCCCTTGACCTCCAGCAGCGGCGGCCCGAACCGGCGCTCGCCCATGTCCAGGTGCTCGCCGAGATCGCGGCCGACCATGAGGCTGACGATCTGGTCGGTGCCGTACTCCGCCATGGGCGCATCGGCTACCAGGCGGCCATCGCGCAGCACCACCAGTTGCTGGGCGATACGCTTGAGTTCTTCCAGGCGATGGGAGATGTAGACCAGGGCCACGCCCCGGGCGCGCAACCGCTCGATCTGCTCGAACAGCAGCTCCACCTCGCGCGAGGTGAGCATGGCGGTGGGCTCGTCGAGGATCAGCACCCGGCAATCGCCGATCAGGTTGCGGGCGATTTCCACCATCTGCTGGTGACCCACGCCCAGTTCGGCGATGGGGGTATCCGGATCGATGGACTCCAGGCCGACCTGGGCCATGGCCAGCCGCGCCTGTTCGCGCAGCTGGCGGCGGTCGATCCAGCCCAGCCGCCGGGGCAGGCGGTCGAGAAAGAGATTTTCCGCCACGGTGAGGGTGGGCAGCAGATTGAGCTCCTGCATGACCATCCGTACCCCCTGGGCTTCCGCCTCACGGCGGCTGCCCGGGGCATAGGGTCGGCCGAGAAAGCTCAGCTCGCCGGTGGTGGGTTGCACCAGGCCACAGAGGATCTTGGACAGGGTGCTCTTGCCGGCGCCGTTTTCTCCAGTGAGCGCCAGCACCTGGCCGGCGCGCAATTCCAGGTCCACGCCGCCGAGTACCGGCTGTGCATAGATCTTGCCGATGCCACGGGCGCTGAGGATGACCTCGGACGACATGGGGGCTCTCCTCGGATCAGGGCTGGGTGACGAGTTCGACCGGGGTCTCGATCACGCCGTCCTTGGCACCGGTGGGCTCGCCCTTGACCAGCTTGAGCGCGGCTTCGATCCCGAACACGGCCTGCTTGGCAGCGAACTGGTCGGCGGTAGCGAGGACCCGACCGTCCTTGAGCATCGGGTGGATGGCCTTGATGTTGTCGTAGCCGACGATCTGCACCTGGCCTTTCTTGCCGGCCGCTCGCACGGCGGAGACGGCGCCCAGCGCCATGCTGTCGTTGCCGGCCAGCAGGGCCTTCAGGTCAGGGTATTCGTTGAGCATGGCCGCGGCGACGGCGTTGCCCTTGTCGATTTCCCAGTTGCCGGATTGCACGCCGACGATCTTCATGCCGGCCGCTTCCATGGCGTCCTTGAAGCCTGCGGTGCGCTGCTGGGCGTTGGTGGTGGTGGAGACGCCCTCGATGATGCCGACCTGGTCACCCTGCTTGAGCTGCTTGGCCAGGTACTCGCCCACCAGGCGCGCGCCCTTGCGGTTGTCGGGACCGACGAAGGGGATGTCCAGGGACTTGGACTTGAGCACCTCGGGATCCAGGCGATTGTCGATGTTGACCACCTTGATGCCGGCGTCGCTGGCCTTCTTCAGTACCGGAACCAGCGCCTTGGAGTCGGCCGGAGCGATGACCAGGGCGTCGACCTTGGACACGATCATCTGCTCGACGATACGGATCTGGCTGGAGGTGTCGGTCTCGTCCTTGATCCCGTTGGAGATCAGGTCGAAATCGGCGGAATGGTCTTTCTGGTAGGTCTTGGCGCCGTCTTCCATGGTCAGGAAGAATTCGTTGGCCAGGGACTTCATGACCAGCGCGACCTTGGGCTTTTCGGCGGCCGTGGCGTGACTGGCGGCGAGCGGCAGGATCAGCGAAGCGGAGGTGAGAGCGATAGCCGCCAGCAGGCGGGCAGGGCGAAAGGCCAGCATAGGGGAATCTCCGAATTCTTATGGTTCTTGTGGTCGCGCAAACGTTTGCGCGAAAGCGAGAATGTCCGCTTCGTTGGTAGCTGTCAACGGAAGTCACTACATGAATCGATTCAGCGCCAGGGGACGGCAGGTTGGCCCCGGCCCTGTAGCCCCCGGTATACTGTGCAATCGTGTTCAACCAGGCGCCCGGCGCCCGAGAGTCTTTGCCATGTCCTTTTCCGAATCCGCCCTGAAATCCCTCATCCGCGCCGTGCCCGATTTTCCCAAGCCGGGGGTGATCTTTCGGGACATCACGCCGCTGTTCCAGTCGCCCGAAGGCCTGCGCGCCGTCATGGCGGAGTTGCTGGAGCGCTATCGTTCGGCGTCCTTCACCCATGTCGGGGCGCTGGATGCCCGCGGATTCCTCATCGGCCCGATCCTGGCCTATGAACTGGGCAAGCCGCTGGTGCTGTTCCGCAAGCAGGGCAAGCTGCCGGCCGAGTTGCTGACCGAGGTCTACAGCACCGAATACGGCGACTCCGTGATCGAGGTGCACAAGGACAGCGTCGGCGCCGGCGATTCGGTGCTGCTGGTCGACGACCTCATCGCCACCGGCGGCACCCTGGTCGCCGCCGGCAACCTGATCCGCCGCCTGGGCGCCGAGGTCCACGAGGCCGCCGCCATCGTCGACCTGCCCGAACTGGGCGGCTCCAAGCGCCTGGAAGCCGCCGGCATCCCCACCTTCGCCCTGACGAGCTTTGCGCTGTCGGAGTATTGATGAGGTCACGCGACAGCTGACTTAGCTTTATCGCGGCCATGGGCCGCTCCTACAAAAGCATCACCCCCTGTAGGAGCGGCCGCATCGGCGGACCGCCATGGCCGCGATAGGACGTTGTAAGCCGTATCAAGGCGTGCCAGCCGGTCTTCTCGGCTCCAGTGGATACAGGTCCACCTCGTCCGCCAGCTTGGGCAGCTCGTCGAGAAAGGCGAGGGTATGGGGCTGGTTGAAGTGGTCGTCCTGGGCGGCGACCGAGGCCCAGCGGGTCTGGATCACCCAGAGGTCGCCATCCTCGCTGCCCTGGAACACCCGGTAGTCCAGGCAGCCTGCGTCGGTCACCGCCACGGCGGCGAGATCGAGCAGATGGGCGCCCAGCGCCTGGGAGCGTTGGGGCTGGGCCCTGAGCAGGGTGAGGCTGTGGACGTCCGGCATGGCGTTGAGGTCTCCTGAAGGTTCGGGAATTCGACCCTCCAGGATGGCGGACGTCGCAGCCGACTCAGCGATTGATCAGGCTGAGAAATTCGGCGCGGGTGGCGTCGCTGGCGCGGAACTGGCCGAGCATCACCGAGGTGACCATGGAGGAATTCTGCTTCTCCACGCCGCGCATCATCATGCACATGTGCTGCGCCTCGATGACCACCGCGACCCCGGCGGCACCGGTGACCTGTTCGATGGCCTCGGCGATCTGCCGGGTCATGTTTTCCTGGATCTGCAGCCGGCGGGCGAACATGTCGACGATGCGCGCCACCTTGGACAGGCCGAGCACCTTGCCCTTGGGCATGTAGGCGACGTGGGCCTTGCCGATGAAGGGCAGCATGTGGTGCTCGCACAGGGAGTACAGCTCGATGTTCTTGACCAGCACCATCTCGCTGTTGTCGGAAGTGAAGAGCGCCTCGCCCACCACCTCTTCCAGCGTCTGGTTGTAGCCACGGCAGAGGTACTGCATGGCCTTGGCCGCGCGCTTGGGCGTGTCCACCAGCCCCTCCCGGCCGATGTCTTCGCCGAGTCCGGTCAGGATCGAGGAGTAGTGCTGTTCGAGAGACATTTGGGTTCCTGTTTGTCGATAAGGAGGTTGGCGCTCGGATGAGACGTCACCCGAGTCGCGGAGTCACTCGTCGCGACCTTCGAGCATGGTGCGCTTGAGCAAGACATAAAGCGAGCCGGTACCGCCGTGGCGGGGCAGGCAGGAGGTGAAGCCCAGCACCTGGGGATGCTGGCGCAGCCAGGTGTTGACGTGGCTCTTGATCAGCGGACGGCGCCCGTCCAGGCGCGCGGCCTTGCCATGGGTGATGCGCACGCAGCGGATTTCCAGGCGGGTGGCCTCGGCGAGAAAGTCCCAGAGGGTTTCCCGGGCCTTCTCCACGGTCATGCCGTGCAGGTCCAGGCTACCCTCGAAGGGGATCTGGCCGCCCTTGAGGCGGCGCAGCTGGGTGTCCTGGACACCGTCGCGACCCCAGTAAAGTTCGTCCTCGGCGCCCACATCGATGACGAAGGCATCGCTCAGGCCATCGACCCGGGTAGCGGTCGTGGTCCTGGTCGCATCGGCACGGCGCTGGGCGACCTGGCCAAGGTCGGCGCGCGGTTTGCCGGTGTCGGCGCGATCCTGCTTGAGCGGACGGATCCCGCGGGTGAAGTCGGCGAAAGAGGCATCGTCGTCGTGCATGGCGTTCTCCGGTGTAGGACGTCATTCTACCGGCGGGTCAGGCCTCGTGCAGCAATCGGCTCACCGCGGCCAGCGCGGCCCTTTGCCGCTCGGGCCAGTCGCCGGCGATTTCCAGCAGCGGCTGGCCATGGGCCTGCAGCCAGTCGCGGCAGTGGGCGAAGAACGCCAGCCGCTCGGTCAGCTCCGGCTGGCAGCGCTGACCGTCGTCCTGCCAGGCGACGTCGCGGGGGTCGAGCAGCAGGTGCAGATCGTAGTGGCGAGCCAGCAGCGCCGGCTCCAGCCAGGCGGGTGCGGCGCCGAACAGCAGCCGACTCCACAGCAGATTGCTCAGCAGATGGGTGTCCAGCAGCAGCAGGGGCGGCGCGGCGGCGCGCGCCTGGTCTTCCCGGCGCACTTGCTCGCGGGCGATGAGCTCCACATCCGCCAGGGTGGTGTCGGTACCGTGCCGCTCGCAGTATTCGCGGACGTACTCGTCGACCCGCATACCGCCGAACCTTTCGCTCAGCACCTGCGTCAGCCAGGACTTGCCACTCGATTCGGGGCCGGTCAGTACCACCACCTTCATGGCGCGGTCGCCAGGGCGCGACGCCAGTCGAGCCAGCCATAGGCCGCCAGGCCGACGAAGACCGCATAGAGGATCGCGGTGGGGTAGAGGCCCTTGTAATAGAAGAGGCCCACATAGATGACGTCCAGCACGAACCACAGCACCCAGCACTGCAGGCGCTTCTGCGCCATCCAGAACTGGGCGACCAGACTGAAACCGGTGAGCGCGGCGTCCAGCCAGGGCAGGGCGGCATCGGTATGGGTGCCCATGAGATAGCCAAGGGCCAGGCTGCCCAGGGCGCCAACGGCCAGACCGGCCAGCAGGGGTTTCGCCGCCAGCGAAGTGACCTCGCGGCCCTGGTGCTGCTGGCCGCCCCTGAGCCATTGCCACCAGCCATAGAGTTGCAGCACCGCATAGATGCACTGCAACAGCATGTCCGAATAGAGCTTCACGTCCAGGAAGATCCAGGCGTAGAGCACCACCATCACCAGGCCGATGGGCCAGGCCCAGATGTTCTGGCGCACCGTCAGCCAGACGGCGATCACCCCGAGAACGGCGGCCAGCAGCTCCACGGGCGACATGCCCAGCAGGGTGGTGAGCGACTCCAGAAACGACATGCTTCACATCCGGAAAGATTGAATTCGTCATTGTACGGCACCTAATGGCCGTCTATCGGTCTCTTCAACCGGTCTCGCTCTGGTAAGGTGCCGGGCGCTGACTTCAGCACGTGCTGTCTTGGGTACCGCGAAGGGCCATGCCCTGCGGAGCGTCACGGTTCGAACCCCGTTGCCGCCGGAGCCTGCAGCTCCGGCTACCTGCAAATGTTTCACTTGGATGGAGTAATACCATGGACCTATGGAGTGCCTTGCAGGCGCTGATTCTGGGGATCGTCGAGGGCATCACCGAGTTTCTGCCCATTTCCAGCACCGGCCACCAGATCGTCGTTGCCGATCTGATCGGCTTCGGTGGGGAAAGGGCCATCGCCTTCAATATCATCATCCAGCTGGCGGCCATCCTGGCCGTGGTCTGGGAATACCGCTTCAAGGTCTTCGAGATCGTCACCGATCTGCCGCGCAAGTCCTATGCACAGCGTTTCACCGGCAACCTGATCATCGCCTTCCTGCCCGCCGCGGTGCTGGGCGTGATCCTGGGTGACCTGATCCACGAATACCTGTTCAACCCCATCACCGTGGCCTTTGCCCTGGTGATCGGCGGCGTGATCATGATCTGGGCGGAAAAGCGTACCCATCGCATCCGCGTGGAAGAGGTGGATGACATGCGCTGGCATGACGCCCTCAAGGTCGGCTGCGCCCAGTGCCTGGCGATGATCCCGGGCACCTCGCGTTCCGGTTCCACCATCATCGGCGGCCTGCTGTTCGGCCTGTCGCGCAAGGCGGCCACCGAGTTCTCCTTCTTCCTGGCCATGCCGACCATGGTCGGGGCGACGGTCTACTCCGTGTACAAGTACCGTCACCTGTTCACCGCCAGCGACGTCCTGGTGTTCGGAGTCGGCTTCGTCACCTCCTTCCTTTTCGCCATGCTGGCGGTCAAGGCCCTGTTGAAGTTCATCGGCAACCACAGCTACGAAGTCTTCGGCTGGTACCGCATCGTCTTCGGACTGCTGATCCTGGCTACCTGGCAATTCGGCTGGATCGACTGGCACGCGGCCAAGGCGGCCGGGTGAAACCCGAGAAGGAACAGCAGAGCCGGCGTAAGCCGGCTCGTGCGTCTACGCAGAATGCTTCCCCCAAGGCCGCCAAGCGGGCAGCGCCGCTGACGCCCTATCAGCAGCGCGCCGCCATCGCCCGCCAGGACATGCTGGCGCTGCTACAGATCGCCGTCTTCATCCTGCCCCTGCTGGGTATGCTGTCGCTGGCCTTCGGCCGCGGGGTGCTCTGGCCGATGCCGCTCTATCTGGTGGCCAGCGTGACCACCTACCTGCTCTACAAGCACGACAAGCAGCGCGCCCGCGACAAGGGTTGGCGCGTGCCGGAGCGCATGCTGCACCTGGGCGAATTGCTCGGCGGCTGGCCGGGCGCCCTGATCGCCCAGCAGCGCTTTCGCCACAAGACCGTCAAGCTGAGCTTTCGGCTGGTGTTCTTCGCCATCGTCGCCCTGCACCAGCTGCTCTGGCTGGATGTGCTCTGCGGCGGCTTTCTGCACCGTCACCTGCCGCTCTGAGGTCAGACAGGCGGCGGTGGGGCAGGTGATGGGCTAGGCTTGGCGGGCGAAAGCCCCCGTTGCCCAGGAGCCCCCCTTGCGAATGCCTCTGTCGATCTTTACGCCCCTTTTCCTGTCCCTGACCCTGGCCGCCTGTAGCCAGGTTCGCGAGACCTCCCTGCCCACGGCCCCCGAGGCCGGTTCCGGTTACCGCCCCGGGCTGACGGCCAGCGCAGCCACCCGCCAGATGGCGGCCGCGGCCAATCCCCTGGCCGCCGAGGCCGGCCGGGAGATCCTGCGCCAGGGCGGCTCGGCCATCGACGCCGCCATCGCCATGCAGGCGGTCCTGACCCTGGTCGAGCCGCAATCTTCCGGGATTGGCGGCGGCGCCTTCCTGCTCTACTGGGACGGTCGCAAGGTCCAGGCCTACGACGGTCGCGAGACCGCGCCAGCCGGGGCCACGGAAAGGCTCTTCCTGCACCCGGATGGCAGCCCCATGGCCTTCGAAGAGGCACGGATCGGCGGTCGTTCGGTAGGGGTGCCCGGGGTGCTGCGGGCCCTGGAGCTGGCGCATCGCGACCACGGCAAGCTGGCCTGGCAGGTGCTGTTCGAGCCGGCCATCCGCCTGGCCCGGGAGGGTTTCCCGTTGTCGCCGCGGCTGCATAACCAGCTGCTTCACGACCCCTTCCTCAAGCAGTCACCGGGTATGGCTGGGCTCTACCTGGATGCCCAGGGACAGGTGAAGCCGGTGGGTACCCGGCTGCGCAACCCGGAATTGGCCGATACCCTGGCGCTGATCGCCCGGGAGGGCGCCGGAGCGCTCTATCGCAGCGACCTGGCCCAGGCCATCGCCAGCGCCGTGCAGGAGAGCCCCAATCCCGGCAGCCTGAGTCTTCAGGACCTGGCCGGCTATCGTGCCAGGACGCGCACGCCGCTGTGCACCGACTACCAGCGCTGGCGCGTCTGTGGCATGCGACCGCCCGCCGGCGGCATCACCGTGGCCCAGACCCTGGGCATTCTCCAGGCCCTGGAAGCCCGTGATCCGGCCTGGGCCCTGGCGCCGTTGCGGCCAGTACCGACCGCGCTGCCGGCGGGCCAGGAGCCGCGTCCCGAAGCCGTGCACCTGATCGCCGAGGCCGAGCGCCTGGCCTATGCCGATCGCGCCCAGTACGTAGCCGATCCGGAGCTGGTGCCGGTCAACGTCAAGGGGCTGCTCGATCCCGGGTATCTGGCCAGTCGTGCGCAGCAGGTCGGTGAGCGCAGCCTGGGCAAGGCCGCGCCGGGGGTCCCACCCGGCCCGACCCTGGCCTGGGCACCGGATCGCTCGCCACTGCGCATCTCCACCTCCCAGGTGGTGGCGGCGGATGCCTGGGGTGGCGCCCTGTCCATGACCACCACTGTGGAGAGCTACTTCGGCTCCCACCTGATGGTGAAGGGCTTCATGCTCAACAATCAGCTGACGGACTTTTCCTTCGTGCCGCGGGAGAAGGGCCTGCCGGTGGCCAACCGGGTGGAGCCGGGCAAGCGACCGCGCTCGACCATGTCGCCAACCCTGGTGTTCGACCGCCAGAGTGGCGAGCTGCTGGCGGCCCTGGGCTCGCCGGGCGGTTCGCAGATTGCCGGCTATGTGGTCAAGACCCTGGTCGGCTTGCTGGACTGGCAGCTGGATCCCCAGGCGGCTGCGGGCCTGCCGAATTTCGGCAGCCGTAACGGCCCCACCGAGCTGGAGCGCGGCGAGACCACCCCGGCCTTGCGCCAGGCACTGGAGCAGCGTGGGCACCAGGTACGCGAAGACGAGATGACCAGCGGCATCCAGGTGATACGCCGAATGGGCTCAGGTTGGCAGGGCGGCGCCGATCCGCGGCGGGAGGGCGCGGCGCTGGGGGATTAGGCAGGCGTCGGAGGCCGATAGCCCTTCACCCCAGCCCTCTCCCTGGGGGAGAGGGGGCGGTTTTGCTGGGGGGAGGTCAGGAGCAGGGATGGCACGCCAGTGGGCCATCCAGGTGGGGTCAGGCCGGCTGGTCGAGTTGCAGGACGCGGGTGGTGCGCTCGCGCACTTCGCGCAGCAGTTCGGGCTCTTCCGCCAGCTTGTGACCGAAGGCCGGGAACATCTTGCGCAGCTTGGCCTGCCAGTCCTCGCTCTGGAAGCGGCTGGGGAAGCAGCGCTCGACCAGGGTCAGCATGATGGACACCGAGGTGGAGGCACCCGGGGAGGCGCCCAGCAGCGCGGCGATGGTGCCGTCGCCGGAGGCGACGATCTCGGTGCCGAATTGCAGCACGCCGCCTTTCTGCGGGTCCTTCTTGATGATCTGCACCCGCTGGCCCGCCACTTCCAGGCGCCAGTCCTGCTTGCGCACGGCCGGGTAGAAGGCCCGCAGTTCCTCGACACGCTGGTCGAAGGACTGCAGCACCTGGCCGACCAGGTAGCGGGTCAGCGGCATGTTGTCCCGCGCCACGGCGAGCATGGGGCCAATGTTGCCCGACTTGATCGACTTGGGCAGGTCGAGGAAGGAGCCACGCTTGAGGAACTTGGTGGTGAAGCCGGCGAAGGGGCCGAACAGCAGGGACTTCTTGCCATCCACCACGCGGGTGTCCAGGTGCGGGACCGACATCGGCGGCGAGTTGACGCCGGCCAGGCCGTAGACCTTGGCCTGGTGCCGTTCGACGATGTGCGGATCGTCGCAGCGCAGCCACTGGCCGCTCACCGGGAAGCCACCGTAGCCGGCGCCCTCGGGGATGCCGGACTTCTGCAGGAGCGGCAGGGCCGCGCCACCGGCGCCGAGGAAGACGAACTTGGCGATCAGGGTGCGGGTGGCCCCGGAACGACTGTCCTCGATGGTCAGGCGCCAGCGCTGGTCGGCCTCGCGGGTCAGGTCCACCACCTTCTGGTTGTAGCGGACCTGGGTGCCGGGACGGGTCTGCAGGTGACCGAGCAGGCTCATGGTCAGGGCGCCGAAGTTGACGTCGGTACCCCCGGCCACATGGGTCGCGGCTACGGCTTCGGTGGCCGGCCGGCCTTCCATCACCAGGGGCATCCACTCGCGCAGCTTGGCGTGATCCTCGGAATACTCCATGCCGTCGAAGCAGGCGTGGTCCTTGAGGGCCTCGTAGCGCTTGCGCAGGAAGGCCATGTCCTTGGCGCCATGGACGAAGGACATGTGCGGCACCGGGCTGATGAAGGCGCGCGGCGAGCCGAAGTGGCCTTCCTCGACCAGGTAGGACCAGAACTGCTTGGAGGCCTCGAACATACCGTTGATGCTGAGGGCCTTGGTGATGTCGACGCTGCCGTCCGCCTTTTCCGGCGTGTAGTTCAGCTCGCAGAGGGCCGCATGGCCGGTTCCGGCGTTGTTCCAGGGGTTGGAACTCTCCGCCGCGCCTACGTCGAGCAGTTCGAGCACCTCGACGGTGCTCGTGGGCTCCAGTTCCTTGAGCATGACCGCCAGGGTCGCACTCATGATTCCCGCGCCGACGAAAACGAAATCCGACTCTTCGTTACCACTGTGCATTCATCGTACTCCTGAGACAGTGTCTCGCTTTACACCTGAGGGAGAGCGGGCGTCGGAGCCCGCCCTCGAGTTGGGCAACCCCGGGCTGACCGCGAACGGCCGGGCAGGGGTGAGCAACCGGTAGGGCATGGCAGTCAGTTGCGACAGCGGCCGTCCGGCAATGTTCTGATTTGTTGAGTGGGGAGCAAGGGTCCTGGCGGACCGGCGGAGGCCGGTACCAGGCGGGGAGATCAGGATGCGACAGGGAACCCGTCGAGCGTGCCGGAAGGGGGCGCTACGTGTTACGAGACGTGGCAGGAGACCCCTGGTCTCCCGGCGCAAACGATAGGTGATGATCGCGGCGATCCTGGTCGAGTACCCGTTTCGGTGCGAAATGATACCTAGGGTAACTGCTTAGGGCACCCTCTATTTTATTCGTGTAGTGGGTGTCGCGACCCACTACACGAACCTCGCCTCAGCCGTTGATGCCCTGGCTGCGCAGGTAGTCGTCGTAGCTGCCGCTGAAATCCACCACCCCGGCTTCGCTCATGTCGAGGATGCGGGTGGCCAGCGAGGAGACGAATTCACGGTCGTGGCTGACGAAGATCAGGGTGCCCGGATAGTTTTCCAGCGCCAGGTTCAGCGCCTCGATGGATTCCATGTCCAGGTGGTTGGTGGGTTCGTCCATCACCAGCACATTGGGCTTCTTCAGGATCAGCTTGCCGAACAGCATGCGGCCTTGCTCGCCACCGGAGATGACCTTGACCGACTTCTGGATGTCGTCGCTGGAGAACAGCATGCGACCCAGGGTGCCGCGCACCATCTGTTCGCCGCCCTGGGTCCACTGACCCATCCAGTCGAACAGGGTGACGTCGTCGGCGAAGTCCTCGGCGTGGTCCTGGGCGAAGTAGCCCACGTCCGCGCTGTCGGTCCACTTCACCTCGCCGCTCTGCGGCGCCATCTCGCCCACCAGGGTGCGCAGCAGGGTGGTCTTGCCGATCCCGTTGGGGCCGATGATGGCGACCCGCTCGCCGGCTTCGATCTGCAGGCCGAGACGCTTGAACAGCGGGGTGCCGTCGAAGCCCTGGGTGACGTTTTCCAGGGTCACCGCCTGGCGGTGCAGCTTCTTGTACTGCTCGAAGCGGATGAAGGGGCTGACGCGGCTGGACGGCTTGACCTCGTCCAGCTGGATCTTGTCGATCTGACGCGCCCGGCTGGTGGCCTGCTTGGCCTTGGAGGCGTTGGCCGAGAAGCGGCTGACGAACTGCTGCAGCTCGGCGATCTGGGCCTTCTTCTTGGCGTTGTCCGACAGCAGGCGCTCGCGGGCCTGGGTGGCCGCAGTCATGTACTCGTCGTAGTTGCCGGGGAACAGGCGCAGTTCGCCGTAATCCAGGTCGGCCATATGGGTGCAGACGCTGTTCAGGAAGTGGCGATCGTGGGAAATGATGATCATGGTGCTGTTGCGGGCGACCAGGATGCCTTCCAGCCAGCGGATGGTGTTGATGTCCAGGTGGTTGGTCGGTTCGTCGAGCAGCAGCAGTTCCGGATCGGAGAAGAGCGCCTGGGCCAGCAGCACGCGCAGCTTCCAGCCGGGGGCGACGGCGCTCATGGGGCCGAAGTGCTGGTCCTGGGGGATGCCCAGGCCCAGCAGCAGTTCGCCGGCACGGGCTTCGGCGGTGTAGCCGTCGTATTCGGCGAACTGGACCTCCAGCTCGGCCACGGCCATGCCGTCGTCTTCGCTCATTTCCGGGAGGGAATAGATGCGGTCGCGCTCGGCCTTGACCTTGGCCAGCTCGGCGTGGCCCATGATCACGGTATCGATGACCGTGCAATCCTCGTAGGCGAACTGGTCCTGGCGCAGCTTGCCCAGTCGCACGTTGGGCTCGAGCATCACTTGGCCGCCAGTGGGTTCCAGGTCACCGCCGAGAATCTTCATGAAGGTGGACTTGCCGCAGCCGTTGGCGCCGATCAGGCCGTAGCGATGGCCGTTGCCGAATTTGACGGATACGTTCTCGAACAGCGGCTTGGCGCCAAACTGCATGGTGATGTTAGCGGTGGAGATCAAGGGGGGTACCTGTAAGGGTTTCAGACCGGAGCTCGCCTGCGACCCGAGCCGGCGGGCGGCTTGGGCGGGGCGTTTCGATCGGATGGGCAGAGCTCCAGCGGGCAGGGTCGAGGGGTCGCGACGATGCGCGGCGGCCTGGCTGGGCTGCGGTAAAGGCGGGCGGCGCCCGACATGCCGCCTATTGTGTCATAGCTGCGAGGTCCTTTGTACGGGGCGGGCGGCGGCCGGGTGTCGCTGGACTAGCGGGCGGTCGGGTCGGGGGTGCCAGGCCGGGGTACCACTTTCCAGATCGCTTCGGTCAGCTGATCCAGTGTCCACGGCTTGTGCAGGAAGGGCACCCCGGACGGAATGTCGTTTCTCAGACCGGCGTAGCCGGACATCAGTACGAAGGGCACTGCGGGCCAGCGTTCACTGACGATCTTCGCCAACTGGACGCCGTCGATCACGCCCGGCATCCGCACGTTCGACACCACCACATTGACCTGCTGCCAGTGCAGCTCGAGAAACTGCAGGGCGGCATCGGCAGTGCCGAAGGTCTCGACATGGAAGCCTTGCTGCTTGAGGACCTCGCGGACCAGTGCCTGGAGCAGCAGTTCGTCCTCGGCCACGACGGCGAGCAGATTCGGGGTGCTGGCGGAGCGGGTCGGCGTATCCATAGGCAGGCAGTCCGGAGTGGAGAAATACCTGAAGTCTAGTCAGCCTTGGGCCAGGCTGCTGGCCAATGGCCCGGATCAGCACTCAGCTTTTTTAGGGATGAGCCTCTAGGTCCAGGCAGCTGACTCGCGCGAAGGCTCTGGCAAGGGGTCGACGCCGCTTGGCAGTCGGGCGACGTGCGGTAAGCGTCAGGATGAAACATCTGGCGCCGCCGACCTACTAACCTCTGAGACCGACCGGCACAGGAGCCACGGCATGATCCTTTCTCTTTCTCCCGCGCCCGATACCACGTCCCCGCTCGCCCTCTGGCTGGGTGGCGATCAGGCACCGCTGAACGATTCCGACATGGCTGACGAGGAGATCGATACCGAGATCCCCGACGAAGTGGTCGAGAACCTGACCGAGCCGGCCAAGCCGCCAGCGCCGATTCCGGATCCCGGTCCGCTGTAGGCGCGCATCCGATTTCACCTGCGGTCAGGGCGTTCGCGCAGCGCCCGGTGATAGAGCAGGGCGCTGAGCCCCAGGCCAGCCAGGGCCATAAGGCCGGCGAAGAGGAAAATGGCGCTGAAGCCGAAGCCATTGGCGATAGCGCCGGCCAGTGGACCGGTGATGCCCAGGGCCAGATCCAGGCACAGCGAATAGGCGCCCAGGGCGGCGCTACGGTTGGTCGGGGGAACCTTGACGATGGCTTCCACGCCCAGGGCTGGATAGACCAGCGACAGCCCGAACCCGGCCATGGCCGCGCCGATCAGTGCCATCTGCGGCGTGACCGCCAGCCAGAGCAGCAGCAGACCCAGGGTCTCGACGGTGAAACAGGCCAGGGCAACCCGAAAACCACCCAGCTTGTTGATGGTGCCGGCGAACAGCAGTCGCGCGCAGATGAAGGCGGCGCCAAAGGCGGTCAGGCAAAAGGCGGCATTGGGCCAGCCGTTGCTCGCGTAGTAGAGCGTGACGAAGGTGGCGATGGCGCCAAAGCCGATGGAGCTCAGCAGCAGGCAGAGGCCAAAGGGGCTGATGCGCCAGAACACCTTGTGAAAGGGCAGTCGCTCACCGGGAATCACCGGTGCCGGCTCCTTGTTCCAGGCCAGGGCCAGCCCCAGGGCGCCAAGCAGCGCGATAGCCACGCCCAGGCTCCACAGGCCCAGACCCGCGACCATGGCCACGCCCAGGGGGGCGCCCAGGGCCAGGGCGCCATAGGCGGCGATGCCATTCCAGGAGATTACCTTGCTGACGTGCTGCATGCCGACGCTGCCCATGCCCCAGCTCAGGCAGCCAGTGCCTATCATGGCCTGGGACATGCCGAGAATGATCCTGCCGACGATCAGTAGGCCCAGGCTGAGGCCAGGCACGCTTTGCAGCGAGGTGGCCAGCAGGGTGAGTACGCCACAGGCGACGCAGCCGAAAAGGCCGTAGATCACCCCGCGCTTGGCGCCGATGCTGTCGGCCAGCTTGCCGGCCAGGGGGCGGGTGAAGAGGGTGGCGAGGTACTGGATGCTGATCGCCAGTCCCGCGATGACCGAGCCGTAGCCGAGATCGTCGTGCACGTAGCCCGGCAGGATCGCCAGCGGCAGGCCGATCGCCAGGAACAGCAGAAAGCTGAAGACGACGATGGAAACGATACGCAGCGTGACGGCGAGGGAGCTGGCGGCTGGGGCGGTCGTGGTCATGGCTGTTCTCGAGAGGACTCGTCGAAACGGCAGAGGAGGCGAACGCTGAGCGCCAGGCCTGCCAGCGCGGCCAGCGCGGCGCAGAGAAAGCTCGCGGCATAGCCGAAATGGGTGGCCACCGCCCCGATCAGCGGACCGGTCACCGCCAGTGAGAGGTCGATGAACACCGAATAGCCGGCCAGGGCGGCGCCCCGGTTGGAGGACGGCACCCGCTGCACCGCCTCCACGGCCAGCGCCGGGAACACCAGCGAGAAACCGATGCCGGTGAGCGCTGCCCCTACCAGGGCAGTGGTCACGCTGGGGGCCAGCCAGAGGACGGCCAGGCCGACGGCTTCCACCGCCAGGCTGACGATGGCGACACGAAAGCCACCGTGGCGATTGATGGCGTTGGCGCAGACCAGGCGTACCCCGATGAAGAAGGAACCGAACACGGTCAGGCACAGGGCCGCGCCGCTCCAGCCCTGACTGGCGTAATAGAGGGTGATGAAGGTTGCCAGGGTGCCGAAGCCGATGCCGCCCAGCGCCAGGCCGAGCCCGAAGGGCAGGACCCGGCCCAGCACCGTGGTGAAGGGCAGGCGCTCGCCGCGGACCGGGACGATGGGCGGGCGGGGCTTGGCGATGCGATAGCCCAGGGCGGCCAGGCCGATGATGCTGACACCCATGATCCACAGCCCCAGGGTATCCACCAGCACTACGCCCAGCGGCGCGCCTATGGCCAGGGCGCCATAGCTCGCGACGCCGTTCCAGGAGATCACCTTGGCGGTGCTGGTCGGACCGACCCGACCGATCGCCCAGGAGATGGCGCCGGTCCCCGAAAGGCTTTCGGCGCAGCCCAGCACCAGTCGGCCGAGCAGCAGGGCGACGAGGCTGACCCAGGGCCAGGCCTGCAAGAGCACCGACGCCAGCATCAGCACGCCGCTGAGCCCGCAGCCGAGCATGCCGTAGAGCACCGACTGCTTGGCGCCGACCGTGTCGATGATGCGGCCGGCATGGGAGCGCGAGAACAGCGTCGCCAGGTACTGACTGCTGATCACCAGGCCGGCGATGATGGAGTTGAAGCCCAGTTGGTCGTGCACATAGCCCGGCAGCACGGCCAGGGGAATGCCGATGGTAAGGTAGGCGATAAAGGTGAAGAGCACCGTACCCAGGGTGATGCGGGTGGCCAGAGCGGGTGAGGGTGCGGGCGGTAGGCTGGCGGTCGACATCGGACTCGAGAGGTTGTCTGACAATGTGGGATAGATTGCTTTCGTCCGGTAAAGGTCACATGCGATGACATTTTTTGTCCACGCTCGAGAGGGAGCGAAGCGGGCGCCAGGCACTGGCTGGGGTTGTCTGCTGCTGTTGGCCGCCTGGGTGGCCTTGCCCGGCTGGGCGGCGGAGCGGATCGAATTGCGCATCGGTGAGCAGCGCCTGGCCGTCGAGGTGGCGGCGACACCGGCGCAACGGGCCCAGGGATTGATGGGGCGACCGCCACTGGCTGCTCGCGAGGGCATGCTGTTCGTCTTCGCTGGGGATGACGAGCGCTGCCTGTGGATGCGCGATACCCCCAGCGCGCTGGCCGCCGCCTTCATCGATGCCAGCGGCAGAATCCTCAACACGGTCGAGATGCAGCCGCTGACCGATACTCGGCACTGCTCGAGCGCGCCGGCGCGCTATGCGCTGGAGACCCAGTCCGGCTGGTTTGCGGCGCGCGGGATCAAGCCGGGCGCATCCGTACAGGGATTGGAAGGAGTGGCGCCTGCATCCCGGTGAGCGCGTCCAATTGAAGTCTTTTATTATTTAAAAGTCATTCAAAAACATGAGCTTGTGAGATTATTTTAGTGTTGAGTCTAGGTACTTCGTGAGAAATCACTTTAAGTACAGAGTAGCGCTCGAAACGCAGTCGGCATCCGTATCCAGGTGACTCGGCAACTGCCCACTGCCCACGAAGGCGATGACGCCGTCCGTTGCTTCCTACCGTTTCCCGCCAAAGAATCAGCCAGGCGATCGCTAATGGATCCAGGCCTCGACACGCCGGTTCTTGATCCGGCCATTGGCTGACAGTCCGGCAACCGGCAACTGGTCGCCCAGGGAGAGCACTTCGCTGGCGAAGGCCTGCTGATGGCGCAGCGCCGTGGCCACCGCGGTGGCCCGCAGACGCGCCAGCAGAGATGCCCGTGCCGGATCTTCAGTGGCATCGTTGAAGCCCACCAGGATCAGCTGCCGGTTGGCGTTCTCGGGCTGGCGCATGAAGGCGGCCAGCCGCTCGACATCGCGCAGCGCCTTGTTGTCCAGACGTGCGCTGCCGGCGGTGAAGCGGAAGTTGACCGTGAGGCGCTGCGCCCGGCGCGCCAGCTCGCTGTAGGCGGGCGGCATGCCGCGGGTGTCGCCTATGGTCAGAGGCTCGATGCGCTGGGCGACGAAGCCGCTTTGCTGCACCACCGCCTGGCCCGCCGGGGTCTGGCTGAATTCCAGCAGGCTCCGCGTCCAGTCCGAACGCTGAGCCGGCGGTGCATAGAGAAAGAGGCGGCGGGCGAGCGGATAGTCTTCGGTGGCGATGCTGGCTTCGCTGGGCGCGATGGCGCGGCCTTCACCGTCGCGCAGGGCGAGCTTTGGCGACCCGGCAGCCGCCGCCAGGCTGGTGAAGCCTATGCCGGCGGGATCGTCGGCCACCCGCTGCGCCAATTCTTCGTTGGACTCGAAGCGCCGGGCGGCGGCGCTCAGGCGTTTGCCGGCCGGATTCAGGACCAGCTCGCGAAAGGTGTCGTAGGTACCCGAGCGGTCATCCCGCGCATAGATCCGGATCGGGCCGGGCGTGCCGCCCAGTTGCTGCCAGTCGCCGACGTCGCCGGAGAAGACCTGCGCCAATTGCTGCAAATCGAGTTCCCGCAGCGGATTGCCGGGATGCACGATGATCGCCAGACCATCCAGGCCGATGACGTATTCCGCCTCCTTGCTGCGCAGGTCACCCAGATTGGCCAGGGCACTCACTTCGCTATCGGTGATGGGGCGCGAGGCCGCGGCGAGATCGGTCGCGCCCGCGGCCAGGGCGGTAAAGCCGGTACTGGAGCCATGGGCCGCGATCTGCACGGCCACGGTATTGCCCTGCGGGGCTCGGGCCATCAGGTGCCATTCGTCCATGACGGCGGTGGGCACCACCTGTGGATCCCGATAGCCGCGTTCGGCGAGCAGGGCCGCGACCAGACGTGGCCCGAGCCGGGCATTGATGGTGTTGGAGCCCTGCAGGCGCAGGAGGATGGTCGTGGATTCGCTGGCCAACAGGGGTGAGGGCAGCAGTGGAAGCAGGGTCGCGAGCACCGCTCGCCGCAGAAAGGCGCGGCGGAATACCGGGGCGGAGCAATTCATGGGTCGGCCTCGAGCCTAAAGGCGAGGCCGACACCTTAGGCATGCCGCATGACGTCGATGTGACAGCCGCTCACGCCAATTCCAGCCAGATTGGCGCATGGTCGGAGGGTTTCTCCATGCCGCGGATCTCGTAGTCCACCCCGGCGGAGACGATGCGCTCGCGCAAGGCCCGCGAAGCGAGGATGGTGTCGATGCGCAGGCCGCGCTTGGGTTCGTCCTCGAAACCGCGACTGCGATAGGGGAACCAGCTGAAGCGATCGTCGACTTCGGGATGCAGATGGCGATAGCTGTCGAGCAGGCCCCAGCCCAGCAGCCGCTGCATCCATTCGCGTTCTTCCGGTTGAAAGCTGCAGGCGCCGGTCCGCAGCCAGCGCTTGGCATTGGCGGCGCCGATGCCGATATCACGATCCTGGGCCGAGATATTGAAGTCGCCCATCAGCAGCAAGGGCGTGTCCGGCGAGAAGCGCTCTTCAAGTAGATTCTGAAGATCCGCGTAGAACTTCCTCTTGCCAGGGAATTTTGTCGGATGGGCGATGTTCTCGCCTTGGGGAAAATAGCCGTTCATGACCACCAGCGGCTGACCCTGGCGGTCGGCGAAGACGCCATAGATGAATCTCTTCTGGGACTCTTCGCCATCGCCGGGAAAGCCCTTGTGCAACTCCAGGGGCGCCAGGCGCGACAGCAGGGCCACGCCGTAATGACCCTTCTGGCCATGGTAGTGCACATGATAACCCAGGGCCTCGACCTCGGCCCGGGGAAACTGGTCATCCGAGACCTTGGTTTCCTGCAGTCCGATCACATCCGGCTCATAGCCTTCGATGATGGCAGAAAGTTGATGAGGTCTTGCGCGCAAGCCATTGATATTGAAGCAAACTACCTTCATGACGCCCTCTCTAAAGGTGGATGGCCCTAGCCTAGCAGAAAGCCTGTCGCCGAAGCGGCAGGCGGGCGAACCCTGGCCACTCCCGTTTGTCTCACAGCGCAACGCCCGTTAGCATCCCTGTATGAATAAGCCGAACGCTCTACGCCGCGCCCTGATTGGAATTTGTTGTCTGCACGGCGTGGCCTGGGCGGCACCCGCCGAAGTCAGCGTTCGCGTCCAGCCTGCCAATAACGCCTTGCGAGACAACATCCAGGCCTATATCGGCTCCGTCGAAGGGCGCGATGTCGCCGGGTTGCAACGCCTACGCCCGGCGACGGAGCGGCAGGCCGAGCAGGCAGCCCAGGCACTCGGCTACTACCATGCGCAGATCGAGACCCGCGTCGAGCCGGGGGAGACGCCACGGCTGGTGGTCGAGGTACGCCCCGGCGAGCCGGTCAGGCTGCGCAACGTGGATATCCGTATCGAAGGGCCGGCGCGCGAGTTGCGCGCCTTTCGCCAGCCGATACCGGCCGGACTCAAGGCGGGCCAGCCGCTGAACCAGGGCCTCTACGAAGACGCCAAGAGCCTGATCCAGAATCAGGCGCAACGGTATGGTTTCTTTCGCGGCACCTTTACCCAGCACCAGCTCCGGATCGACCCTGCCACCGGATTTGCCG
The DNA here is from genome assembly GCF_000730625.1 of Pseudomonas oryzihabitans NBRC 102199. Classification (GTDB taxonomy): domain Bacteria; phylum Pseudomonadota; class Gammaproteobacteria; order Pseudomonadales; family Pseudomonadaceae; genus Chryseomonas; species Chryseomonas oryzihabitans. Next base: position 642,134 of record NZ_BBIT01000002.1, read on the forward strand.
ACATCGCCCTGGTGTTCGACAGCGGGCCGCGTTTCGTCCTCGGCAAGGTGTCCTTCGAAGGGAATGCGCCCTTCGATCCCGATCTGCTTCAGCGCATGGTGCCCTTCGCCCAGGGGACGCCCTACGATTCCGAGCTGATCGCCGATTTCCAGAGCAATCTGTTGGCCAGCGGCTTCTTCGATGGGGCGCGGCTCGATACCTATCCCAAGCAGGATGGCGCCGCCGAGGTGCCGGTGACGGTTACTCTGCGCACGCGCAAGCCGCGCACCTTCGGTTTCGGCCCCGGCTACTCCACCGATGTCGGTCCGCGGCTGAGATTCACCTGGGAAAATCACTGGCTCAATCCCCAGGGCCACAGCCTGGGCGCCGAGGCCGAGTTGTCGGCGCCACGCCAGAGCATCGCCACCTGGTACGACATTCCCGGGCAGGACCCGATCAACGACAAGTTCCGCTTCGCCGGCGGCTACCAGTACGAGCAGATCGCCAACGACGACTCCCTCAGCCAGTTGCTGACCGTGGGGCCCGAGTGGCATCGCAAGTTTCCCAACGGCTGGGAGCGGGTGCTCTCGCTCAAGTGGCGCAACGAAAGCTATCGGCTGGGCGACGATGAGGGCACCTCCAACCTGGTGATGCCTGGGGTGGATTTCTCCCTGCTGCGCAGCGATAACCGCATCGACCCCAATCGCGGCTATCGCCTGCAATTCGGCGTCTCGGCGGCGAAGGAGGGGTTGCTCTCGGATGCCAACATGATCCACACCACGGCGCTGGCCCGTGGCCTGATCACGGTGGGCGACGGGCACCGCTTCCTCGGACGCCTGCAACTGGGCGGCAACTTCACCAATGGCTACAACAAGGTCCCGCCATCGCTGCGCTTCTTCGCCGGCGGTGACCAGAGCGTTCGCGGCTACGACTACCAGACCCTGTCGCCGGAAAACGACGAAGGCGACTACGTGGGCGGTCGCTACCTGGTCGCCGGTGGGGTCGAATACCAGTATCCCCTGCGCGACAAGTGGCGGCTGGCCACCTTCATCGACCAGGGCAGCGCCTTCAACGACCTCAACAACTACGAACTCAAGACCAGCGTCGGCGTGGGCGTGCGCTGGGTCTCGCCGGTCGGCCCGATCCGCGTCGACCTGGCGCACGGTCTCGACGAACCCGGCGGTATCCGCCTGCACTTTTCCATAGGGCCTGAGCTGTGAAGTCGGTAGGCGGTGTCATCCTCGGCGTACTGGCGGCCCTGCTGGGCGCGCTGATCCTCCTTCTCGCCCTGGTGCTGGGCAACGCCGGCGTCAGCCGGCTGGTGCTGGAACGGGTGCCGGGTCTGACCCTGACCGACTTCCAGGGGCGCCTGGGTGGCCATTGGCAGGCCCGGCAGCTGGTCTGGGAGGGGGGCGCCACCCGGGTAACGGTCGAGGCGCCCGAATTCGCCTGGCGACCCGCCTGCCTGCTCAGGCTGCAGCTGTGCATCGATACCTTGGTCGCCTCGCGCGTCGCCATCGAGCAGGCGCCCAGTCCGGAGGCGGCGCCGGAGAAGAGCGGGCCCATCCAGTTGCCCAGCCTCGGCTTGCCGCTGGGGGTGCAGCTAGGTGAGGTACGGATCGGCGAGATCCGCTACAACGACGCCGAACAGGCCCGCGACCTGGAGTTCCAGGCCCGCTGGCAGGCTGATGGGATAGCCATCGAGCGCCTGGCCGGCATGGCGCACGGCATCACCCTGGATACCCACGGCCGGTTGCAGCCCAGCGGCGCCTGGCCGCTGCAGTTGCAGGGCACCCTCGGCCTGCCTGCGCCGGAGGCCGCGCCCTGGTCGCTGGCGCTCAAGCTGAACGGCGAATTGCAGAAGACCTTGCAGCTGGAGGCCGACAGCAGCGGCTATCTGCCCGGCCGCCTGACCGGCACGGTGCAGCCGCTGGTGGACAACGTCCCGGCCGATCTGCAACTGGTGGCCGATGGCTTCAAGGCGGCCGCCAGCCTGCCCGATACCCTGCGGCTGAACGACCTCAAGCTGACCGCGCGAGGCGATCTCGCTGCGGGCTACGCCCTGGTCGGCCAGGCGAAACTGCCGGGCGAGGGCGGTCCGGTGGACCTGAATCTGGAGGGTCGCGTCGATGCCAAGGGCGCGCGGATCTCGGCCTTGCGCCTCCAGGCCGCGCCCGAGCAGCGTGTGGCGCTGGCTGGCCAGATCGACTGGCAGCAGGGGCTCGCCGCCGACGCCACACTGGATTGGCGCGACTTTCCCTGGCGCCGGCTGTATCCCATGGCGGAGCCCCCGGTAAGTCTGCAGCGTCTGCAGGGCGAGGTGGCCTATAGGGATGGTGCCTACCTGGGCAATCTCAAGGCTGCGGCGACCGGTCCGGCCGGCGCCTTCACCCTGGCCACCCCCTTCAGCGGCGATACCACCCAGCTCAATCTGCCCTCGCTGGACCTGCAAGCCGGCCAGGGGCGGGCGCAGGGCAAGGTCAACCTGGGCTTCGCCGAGGGCGTGAGCTGGCAGGTGGCCCTGGATCTGAGCCGCCTGGATCCGGCCTTTTGGGTCGCCCAGCTGCCCGGCAGCCTGGCCGGTCCGCTGCGTAGTTCCGGTGCCTTCAAGGATGGCCGCCTGCAGCTGGATGCCGACCTGGACCTCAAGGGTAGGCTGCGCAACCAGCCGGCCGTGCTGGCAGCCAAGGCCAAGGGCGCCGGCGAGCAGTGGCAGGTCCCGCAGCTGGACATCCGCCTGGGTGACAACCGCATCCAGGGACAGGGCGCCCTCGATCAACGGCTGCAGGGCCAGCTGCAACTGGATCTGCGGCGCCTCGGCCAGCTCTGGCCCGATCTGTCCGGCAGCGCCCAGGGCCGCCTGGATCTGGCCGGCACCCTCAAGGCGCCGGCTGGCCAGCTGCGCCTCGACGGGCGCCAGCTCGCCTATGCCGACAACCGCATGAGCAGCCTGGCGCTGGCGGCGACCCTGGATGATCGCCAGCGCGGCAACCTGGAGCTGACTGCCCAGAGTCTGCAGGCGGCCGGGCGCGATTTCGGCGTCCTGCGCCTGCAGGGGCAGGGCGATCGCCGCCAGCAGCAGGCCGAGCTGTCGCTCAAGGGGCCACAGCTCAACCTGGCGCTCACGGCCGGCGGTACCCTGGCCGACAACGGTGACTGGAAAGGCCAACTGGCCCGCGGCTCGGTTGCCGCCAGTGGCCAGAACTGGACCTTGCAAAGCCCCGCGCGCATCGAGCGCCTGGCCAACGGGCGACTGGAACTGGGCCGGCACTGCTGGCGGTCCGGCGCGGCCAGCCTCTGTGGCGACGATCAGCAACTGCTGCCCGACACCCGTCTCGCCTGGCATCTGCGCGCCTTCCCGCTCGCCAGTCTGCAACCGCTGCTGCCCCCGGAACTGGCCTGGCAGGGCACCCTCGATGGCGACGTCGACCTGCGCCTGCCCAAGGCCGGACCCGATGGCGAGATCCGTCTCCAGGCCGGTCGTGGCAGCCTCAAGCTGCGCGACGCCGCTGGCCAGTGGCAGACCTTCAGCTACGACAGCCTGGACGTCACCAGCGCCCTGAAGCCGCAGCAGGTGGACACCCAGGTGCGCCTGACCAGTGCCGATCTTGGCCGACTCGACATCCAGGCGAGGCTGGATCCCCGCGATCCGAACCAGGCGCTGGCCGGTCGCTTCCAGTTGCAGGGCCTGAATCTGGCCCTCGGCAAGGCCTTCGTCGAAGGCATCGAACACCTCGAAGGCAAGATCAACGGTGCCGGCGAGCTGGGTGGCACCCTGCTGCAACCGCGGGTCAACGGCCAGATCCAGCTCAGCGGGGGCGACATCGGCGGCGGCAGCGTGCCGACGCGCCTGCAGGACCTCGGCTTGACCGCCCGCATCCAGGGCGAAACCGCGCTGCTCGACGGCGGCTGGCGCAGCGGCACCCAGGGACGCGGCCAGATCCGGGGCAGCGTCGGCTGGGCCAACGGCCTGGACGTCAATGTGGCGGTCACCGGCGACAAGCTGCCGGTCAATGTCGAGCCCTATGCGCAGCTGGAAGTGGCGCCCGATCTCAAGATCCTGATGAAGGACGGCCGCCTGGCCCTGGCCGGCGAGGTGCGGGTGCCGCGCGGGCGCATCCAGGTGCAGCAGCTGCCGCCATCCACGGTCAAGGTGTCGGACGATGCCGTCATCGTCGGCCAGGAGGCTCCGGCCAAGCAGCCGGCGATGCAGATCGCCATGGACGTCGATGTGCTGGTCGGATCCGACAAGCTCACCTTCGATGCCTTCGGCCTGTCCGCCGAAATCGTTGGCAAGGTGCACATCGGCGACAACCTCGACACCCGCGGCGAGCTGAACCTGCGCAACGGTCGCTACAACGCCTATGGTCAGCGCCTCACCATGAGACGCGCACGGCTGTTCTTCCAGGGGCCCATCGCCCAGCCCTATATCGATGTGGAAGCCGTGCGGGTGGTGCAGGAGCAGAACGTCACCGCCGGCCTGCGGCTTTCGGGTTTCGCCCAGCAGCCGCGCATCGAGGTGTTCTCCGAACCGAGCATGAGCCAGGAGCAGGCGCTGGCCTACCTGGTGCTGGGACGCCCGCTTTCCAGCGGCAGCGAAGGGGACAACAACGTGCTCGGTCAGGCGGCACTGGCCCTCGGCCTGGCCGGCAGCTCCGGTACTGCCGGCGCCCTGGCGCAACGGTTGGGTATCCAGAACTTCCAGCTGGATACCGCCGGTTCGGGGGACAAGACCAGCGTGGTCGCCTCGGGCAATCTCACCGACAGGCTGTCGGTGCGTTATGGGGTAGGGGTGTTCGATTCGGCCAACACCGTCGCCCTGCGCTACCAGCTCACCCGCCGGCTCTATCTGGAGATCGCCAGCGGTCTGGCCAACTCCCTGGATTTCTTCTATCGCCGCGATTTTTGACGCAAGGACGCGTAACGCTTTGATCGGGTGCGGAAAACGTGTTTACTCCCTGTCCCGTCTCATGAGAAAGGAGCAGTTCATGGCAACCGTCAATTTGCGTGGCAACCCGGTCGAGGTGCAGGGCAACCTGCCGCAGGTCGGCCAGCAGGCCCCGGCGTTCAGCCTGGTCAACGGTGATCTGCAGGACATTACCCTGGCCAGCCTCGCCGGCAAGCGCAAGGTGCTCAACATCTTCCCCAGCGTCGATACCCCGACCTGCGCCACCTCGGTGCGCAAGTTCAACAGCGAAGTCGACAAGCTGGATAACACCGTGGTGCTGTGTATCTCCGCCGACCTGCCGTTCGCCCAGAAGCGTTTCTGCGGCGCCGAAGGCCTGGAAAAGGTGGTGAACCTCTCCACCCTGCGCGGTGCCGAATTCCTGCAGAACTATGGCGTCGCCCTGGCCAGCGGTCCGCTGCAGGGCCTGGCCGCCCGCGCCGTGGTGGTGCTGGACGAGCAGGACAAGGTGCTGCACAGCGAGCTGGTCCCCGAGATCGGCCAGGAGCCGGACTACGCGGCCGCACTCGCCGTTCTCGGCTGATCGCCGCCAACCCACCGCTCTGCGCGGTGGGCGTTTCGAAACGGGCAGGCGCCTTTTGTGTCTGCCCGTTTTGCTTTAGGTAAAATCGCGGTAAAGGGGCTGGTTAGCCGTCTCGCTACTGCTTATCTTCCGCCTTTCCCAGCGTGTACGTATCTTCCGATGTCCGACTCTTCGCCTCGCTCTTCCTCCCGTCGCCGACTGGTGTGGCTGCTCGTCCTCGTGGTGCTGGTGGCTGCGGGCGGCTGGTATTGGTATCACCAGCACGGCCAGAAGAACGAGGCCGCTGGCGGCAAGGGCGCGCGTTCGCCCTTCGGCATGACCGGCCCCACGCCGGTACGGGTGGTGGCGGTGGAGCAGCGCAGCTTTCCCATTGTGCGCAAGTCCATCGGCACCGTGACAGCGCTCAATACCGTCAATGTGCGCACCCGGGTCGCTGGCGAACTGGTGCGGGTGGCCTTCGAGGAGGGCCAGAAGGTCAAGGCCGGCGAGTTGCTGGCCAGCATAGATCCGCGTCCCTATGAAGTGGCCCTGCAGCAGGCCGAGGGCACCCTGCAGCAGAACCAGGCGCAGCTGCGCAACGCCGAGCTGGACCTCAAGCGCTACCAGGGGCTGTTCCGCGAAGACAGCATCGCCAGGCAGACCCTGGATACCCAGGAAGCCCTGGTCAACCAGTACCGCGGCACCCTCAAGAACAGCCAGGCGGCGGTGGCCGATGCCAAGCTGAATCTGGCCTTCACCCAGATCAAGGCGCCCATCGCCGGGCGCGTCGGCCTGCGCCAGCTGGACGGCGGCAACCTGCTGTCCGCCAACGACAGCACCGTGGTGGCCGTGATCACCCAGACCCAGCCGATCTCGGTGGTCTTCACCCTGCCGGAAAGCCAGCTGGGCGAATTGCTCAGGCGTGCCCGCGCCGGCCAGACCCTGCCAGTCGAAGCCTGGGATCGCGGCGGTTCGCGCAGGGTTGCCGACGGCACCCTGCAGAGCTTCGACAACCAGATCGACACCGCCACCGGCACCCTCAAGTTCCGCGCCCGTTTCGCCAACGGCGACGAGGCGCTGTTCCCCAACCAGTTCGTGACCGTGCGCGTGCGCGAGCAGGTGCTGGAACAGGCCCTTGTGGTGCCTTCGGCCTCCATCCAGTTCGGCTCCAATGGCACCTTCGCCTACGTGGTCGGGGCCGACAACAAGATCCAGGTGCGCAGCCTCAAGCTGGGGCCGGATGACGGCAGCCTGACCGTGGTCACCGAGGGCCTGGCCGCCGGTGACCGGGTGGTGACCGAAGGCACCGATCGCCTGCGCGAGGGCAACGAGGTGGAGGTGGTTACCGGGGCCTCGGCGGCGCCCAGCGAACCGGCCAAGCCGGCGGTACGCAAGCCCGGCAAGACCCAGGGCTGACCGGCCGCGATGGATATCTCGCGCCCCTTCATCCTGCGCCCGGTCGCCACCACCCTGTTGATGGTGGCGCTGCTCATCGCCGGTCTGCTGGCCTATCGCCTGCTGCCGGTCGCGGCCCTGCCGCAGGTGGACTATCCCACCATCCGCGTGCTCACCCTCTATCCGGGCGCCAGTCCCGACGTCATGACCAGCGCCGTGACCGCGCCGCTGGAGCGCCAGTTCGGACAGATGCCCGGCCTGTCGCAGATGGCCTCCACCAGCTCCGGTGGGGCCTCGGTCATCACCCTCAGATTCAATCTCGAGTTGGACCTGTCGGTCGCCGAGCAGGAGGTCCAGGCGGCGATCAACGCGGCCAACAACCTGCTGCCCAACGACCTGCCGGCGCCGCCGGTGTACAACAAGGTCAATCCAGCGGATACGCCCATCGTCACCCTGGCGATCAGCTCCAGGACCTTGCCGCTGCCCACGCTCTACGACCTGGTCGATACCCGCATGGCGCAGAAGCTGGCCCAGGTGAGCGGGGTGGGGATGGTCAGCCTGGCCGGTGGTCAGCGCCCGGCCGTGCGCATCCAGGTCGATCCGGACAAGCTCGCCGCCCACAACCTGACCCTGGCCGACGTGCGCAGCCTGGTCACCAGCGAAAACACCAACCAGCCCAAGGGCAGCTTCGACGGTCCCACCCGGGTCGCCACCCTGGACGCCAACGACCAGTTGCGCGACCCCAAGGCCTACGGCGACCTGATCCTCAACTACGCCGACAACGGCGCCCTGCGCCTGGGTGACGTCGCCACCATCGCCCAGGGTGCGGAAAACGACCGCCTGGCCGCCTGGGCCAATCGCAGCGGCGCCATCCTGGTCAATGTCCAGCGCCAGCCTGGCGCCAACGTCATCCAGACCGTCGACCGCATCCAGGCGCTCTTGCCCAGCCTCAGGGAAAGCCTGCCGGCCGGTCTCGACATCGCCGTGCTCAGCGACCGTACCGAGACCATCCGCGCGGCGGTCACCGACGTCCAGCACGAGATGCTGCTGGCGGTGGGGCTGGTGGTCATGGTCACCTTCGTCTTCCTGCGCCGCTTCAGCGCCACCCTGATCCCCTCGGTGACGGTGCCGCTGTCGCTGATCGGCACCTTTGGCGCCATGTACCTGGCCGGCTTCTCGCTGAACAACCTGTCGCTGATGGCCCTGACCATCGCCACCGGGTTCGTCGTCGACGACGCCATCGTCATGCTGGAGAACATCTCCCGGCATCTGGAAGAGGGCGCCACGCCCCTGGAAGCGGCGCTCAAGGGCGCCCGCCAGATCGGCTTCACCCTGGTGTCCCTGACCGTCTCGCTGATCGCGGTGCTCATCCCGCTACTGTTCATGCAGGACGTGGTCGGCCGGCTGTTCCGCGAATTCGCCATCACCCTGGCGGTGGCCATCCTCATCTCCCTGGTGATCTCCCTGACACTCACGCCGATGATGTGCGCCCGGCTGCTCAAGCGCGAGGAGGCCGCGGAACATCGACTGGTCTGGCTGGAGCGGCTGATCGCCGGCTACGGTCGCGCGCTGCGCTGGTCGCTGGCCAACCGGGCGCTGATGCTGATGCTGGCGGTCGCGACCTTCGTGCTCACCGCGGTGCTCTACCTGCTGGTGCCCAAGGGCTTCTTTCCGGCCCAGGACACCGGCTCCATCCAGGGCATCACCGAGGCGCCCCAGTCCATCTCCTTCCGCGGCATGAGCGAGCGCCAGCAGGCGCTGGCCGAGGTGGTGCTGCAGGACCCGGCGGTGGCGAGCCTGTCGTCCTACATCGGCGTCGACGGCGACAACGTCACCCTCAACAGCGGCCGCATGCAGATCAACCTCAAGCCGCAGAGCGAGCGCGACGTGACGGCCCAGGAGGTGATCGACCGCCTGCGTCCCGAGGTCGCCAAGGTGGTGGGCATCACCCTCTACATGCAGCCGGTGCAGGACCTCAGCGTCGAGGACCGGGTCAGCCGGACCCAGTACCAGCTCAGCCTGGACTCGCCCGATGCCAATCTGCTCGACACCTGGGTGCCGCGCCTGACGCAGGCCCTGCAGCAACGCCCGGAAGTCACGGATGTCACCAGCGACCTGCAGAACAAGGGCCTGCAGCTGTACCTGACCATCGACCGAGACGCCGCGGCGCGCCTCGGTGTCCAGGTCTCGGCCATCACCGACGCCCTCTACGACGCCCTCGGTCAGCGGCAGATCTCGACCATCTACACCCAGGCCAACCAGTATCGGGTGGTGCTGGCCAGCGCCGCCGCCGACAGCCTCGGGCCTGATGCCCTCAGCCAGGTCTGGGTAAAGGCGGGCAGTGGTACCTCGTCCAGCGGCAGCAGCGGCACCGGAACGGCCACCACCAGCGAAACGACCACGGACACCAGTCGCGCGCCGGTGCGGCTGTCCAGCCTGGTGAAGATGGAGCAGCGACCGACCCGGCTGGTGATCAACCACCTGAGCCAGTTCCCGGCGGTGACCCTGTCGTTCAACCTGGCCAACGGCGTTTCCCTCGGCGCCGCCGTGGCGGCCATCGATGCGGCCAAGCAGGAGATCGGCCTGCCGGTGGGCATCAACACCCACTACCAGGGCGCAGCGGCGGCCTTCCAGGCCTCGCTGTCCAGTACCCTGCTGCTGATCCTGGCGGCGGTGGTGGTGATGTACATCGTCCTGGGAGTGCTCTACGAGAGCTTCATCCATCCCCTGACCATCCTCTCGACGCTGCCCTCGGCGGCCATCGGCGCGCTGCTGGCCTTGCTGCTCACCGGCAACGACCTCGGCCTGATCGCGGTGATCGGCATCATCCTGCTGATCGGCATCGTCAAGAAGAACGCCATCATGATGATCGACTTCGCCCTCGATGCCGAACGGCACCAGGGGCTGAAGCCGGAAGAGGCCATCTACCAGGCGGCGTTGCTGAGATTCCGGCCGATCCTCATGACCACCCTGGCCGCGCTGTTCGGCGCGGTGCCGCTGATGCTGGCCACCGGCGCCGGCGCCGAGTTGCGCCAGCCGCTGGGCCTGGTGATGGTCGGCGGCCTGCTGGTCAGCCAGGTACTGACGCTGTTCACCACCCCGGTGATCTACCTGGCCTTCGACAGCCTGGGCGAGCGCCTGGGTCGGCGCAGGACGGTCTGAGGTGAATCTTTCGGCGCCCTTCATCGCCCGGCCGGTCGCGACCCTGCTGCTCAGTCTGGCGCTACTGCTGCTTGGCGCCATCGCCTTTCGGCTGTTGCCGGTGGCGCCCCTGCCGCAGATGGACTTTCCCACCATCACGGTCTCGGCGACCCTGTCCGGCGCCAGTCCCCAGGTGATGGCCTCCAGCGTCGCCACGCCGCTGGAGCGTTCCCTGGGCACCATCGCCGGCATCAGCTCCATGACCAGCCGCAGCAGCCAGGGCTCGACCCAGATCATCATCCAGTTCGACCTGGACAAGGACGTCAACACCGCCGCCCGCGAGGTGCAGGCGGCCATCAACGCTTCGCGCAACCTCTTGCCCAGCGGCATGCGCCAGATGCCGCGCTATCGCAAGGTCAATCCGTCCCAGGCACCCATCATGGTGTTCTCCCTGACCTCCAAGACGCTGAGCAAGGGCGAGTTGTACGACCTGGCGTCCACGGTGCTGGCGCAGAGCCTGTCCCAGGTCAACGGTGTGGGCGAGGTGCAGATCGGCGGCAGCTCCCTGCCAGCGGTGCGCGTCGAGTTGGAGCCGCGGCAGCTGGAGCACTATGGCCTGGCGCTGGACGACGTCCGCACCGCCATCAACAGCGCCAACCAGCGCCGGCCCAAGGGCGCGGTGGCCAATGACGAGCACAACTGGCAGATCCAGGCCAACGACCAGCTGTTCAAGGCGGCCGACTACGCGCCCCTGATCATCCGCTACCAGGATGGCGCGGCCTTGCGCCTGCGCGATGTCGCCAAGGTCAGCGACGCCGTGGAAGACCGCTACAACGCCGGCTTCTACAACGACCAGAGCGCCGTGCTGCTGGTGGTCAATCGCCAGGCCAACGCCAACATCATCGAGACCATCGCCGCGCTCAAGGCGCGCCTGCCGGCGCTGGAAGCCATCGTCCCGGCCAGCGCGCGTCTGGAAGTGGCCATGGACAGATCCGGGGTGATCAAGGCGACCCTGCACGAGGCCGAGCTGACCCTGATCATCGCCGTCTTCCTGGTGATCGGCGTGGTCTGGCTGTTCCTCGGTCGGCTGCGCAGCGCGGTGATCCCGGCCCTGGCGGTACCCATCTCGCTGGTGGGTACATTCGCCGTCATGTACATCCTGGGCTTTTCGCTCAACACCCTGTCGCTGATGGCCTTGATCCTGGCGGCAGGGCTGGTAGTGGACGATGCCATCGTGGTGCTGGAGAACATCGCCCGCCACATCGACAACGGCATGGCGCCGCTCAAGGCGGCCTACCAGGGTACCCGCGAGGTCGGCTTCACCCTGCTGTCGATGAACGTCTCCCTGGTGGCGGTCTTCGTCGCCATCCTCTTCATCGGCGGTATCGTCGAAAAGCTGTTCCGCGAATTCTCCCTGACCCTGGCGGCGGCCATCCTGGTGTCGCTGGTGGTGTCCCTGACGCTGACGCCCATGCTCTGCGCACGCTGGCTCAGGCCTCATGATCCGGCCACCGAAAGCCGCCTGCAGCGCTTCAGCGAGCGCGCCCATCGTCGCCTGGTGGCGGGTTACGACCGCAGCCTCGGCTGGGCGCTGCGCCATCGGCGCCTGACCCTGCTCAGTCTGTTCGCCACCATAGCGCTCAACGTGGCGCTCTATGTGGTGGTGCCCAAGACCTTCATGCCGCAGCAGGACACCGGCCAGCTGATCGGCTTCATCCGCGGCGACAACGCCCTGTCGTTCCAGGTGATGCAGCCGAAGATCGAGATCCTGCGCAAGTCGCTGCTGGCCGATCCGGCGGTCGCCAGCGCCTCCGGCTTCGTCGGCAGCTCCGGCTCCGGCAGCGGGGTGAACAACGCGGTGATGCTGATTCGCCTCAAGCCCATCGCCGAGCGCCAGCTGGATGCCCAGAAGGTCATCGAGCGCATCCGCGCCAATGCACCCAAGGTGCCAGGTGCCCAGCTGTTCCTCATGGCGGACCAGGACCTGAGATTCGGCGGTCGCCAGCAGAGCACCTCGTCCTATGAGTACAACCTGCTTTCCGGCGACGTCGGGCTGCTGGAAACCTGGCAGCCCAAGGTGCTGGCCGCGCTCAAGGCGCTGCCGGAGCTGACCGCGGTGGACGGTCGCGAAGGCAGCACCCAGCAGATCACCCTGCAGATCGACCGCGAGAAGGCCAAGCGCCTCGGCGTGGACATGGAGACCGTGGCCGCGGTACTCAACAACTCCTTCGCCCAGCGGCAGATCTCGACCATCTACGAGCCGCTCAACCAGTACAAGGTGGTGATGGAGATCAATCCGCGCTATGCCCAGGACCCGACCGTCCTCGAGCAGGTGCGGGTCATCACCGCCAGCGGCGCCCAGGTGCCGCTGGCGGCCTTCGCCTACTACACCAACAGCCTCGCCGAGGACCGCGTCACCCACGACGGCCAGTTCGCCTCGGAAAGCATCAACTTCGACCTGGCGCCGGATGTCAGCCTGGAACAGGCGACCCGGGCGGTGCAGCGCGCCGTGGCCGCCATCGGCCTGCCCAGCGATGTGCAGGGGCGCCTGGGCGGCTCCGCCAACATCTTCGCCAGCACCGTGTCCGGGCAGCCGCTGATGATCCTCGGCGCCCTGGTGCTGGTCTACATCGTGCTCGGCGTGCTCTACGAAAGCTATGTCCACCCCTTGACCATCCTCTCGACGCTGCCGTCGGCCGGGGTAGGGGCCTTGCTGGCCATCCAGCTCACCGGTGGCCAGTTCAGCCTGATCTCCATGCTCGGGCTGTTCCTGCTGATCGGGGTGGTGAAAAAGAACGCCATCATGATGGTGGACCTGGCGCTGCAGCTGGAACGCCAGCAGGGCCTGACGCCCGAGGAGGGCATCCGTCAGGCCTGCCTGCTGCGCCTGAGGCCCATCCTCATGACCACCATGGCCGCCATCCTCGGCGCCGTACCGCTGCTGATCGGCGATACCGAAGGCGCCGAAATGCGCCAGCCGCTGGGCCTGGTGATCGTCGGCGGGCTGGTGCTGAGCCAGATTCTCACGCTCTACACCACCCCGGTGGTCTATCTCTATTTCGAACGCCTGCGCCGCCGCGTCAATCGCTGGCGCGGCATCCGTACCGACGCTGCCCTGGATACGCCGCTATGACCCCAACCCTGCGCCTGCCGACGCTGACCCTGGCTCTGCTGCTGGCCGGCTGTACCCTGGGCCCGGACTACCAGCGGCCGACCACCACGGTGCCGGTCGCCTATCGCCACGCCGAAGGCTGGCAGGCGGCGGCGCCCAAGGACCTGGAGATCCGTGGCGACTGGTGGCGGCGCTATGACGATCCGACCCTCGACCGTCTGATGGTCCAGCTCAACCAGCGCAACCAGAGCCTGGCCCAGGCCGAGGCGACCTATCGGCAATCCCTGGCCCTGGTCAGCCAGGCACGGGCTTCGCTGTTCCCAACCCTCTCCAGCAGCCTGGGCGCCACCCGCTCCGGGCGCGGGGGTGGTTCGGGCAGCAACACCGTCATCCGCAACTCCAATGGCACCAGCAGCACCGTCAGCAGCGGTGGCTCCAGCACCATCAGCAACGCCTACGACGCCAGTCTGGGGGTGAGTTGGGAGCTGGATCTCTGGGGCCGCGTCCGGCGCCAGGTGGAGGCGGATCGGGCCTCTGCCCAGGCCAGCGCCGCGGAGCTCGCGGCCACCCGCCTGAGCCTGCAGACGCAACTGGCGACCAACTACCTGCAACTGCGCGTACTGGACGCCCAGCAGCGACTGCTCGACGCCACCGTGGCCGCCTACGAGCGATCCCTGCGCCTGACCCAGAATCAGTACCGCGCCGGCATCGTCACCCCGGCGGATGTGGCCCAGGCCACCACCCAGCTGAAGAGCACCCAGGCCGACGCCATCGACCTCAGGTATCAGCGTGCCCAGCTGGAAAACGCCATCGCGGTGCTGGTCGGCGAAGTCCCGGCCAATTTCCAGCTGGCCGCGGTCAAAACGATTCCCGAGTTGCCGCCGCTGCCGAGCGCCGTGCCCTCGACGCTGCTCGAACGTCGTCCGGACATCGCCCAGGCCGAGCGCCAGGTCATGGCCGCCAATGCCGCCATCGGCGTCGCCGAAGCCGCCTATTATCCCGACCTGACCCTGAGTGCCAGCGGTGGCTACAGCGCCAGCCAGTGGGGCAACCTGATCAGCACGCCAAATCGCTTCTGGTCGATCGGGCCGTCCTTTGCCCTGTCGCTGTTCGATGGCGGCCTGAGACGCGCTCAGGTGGAGTCCGCCGAGGCCAGCTACGACGCCAGCGTCGCCGGTTATCGCCAGACCGTGCTCGCGGGCTTCCGCGAGGTGGAAGACTATCTGGTGCAGTTGAGTACCTACAGCGACGAAGCCGGCGTGCGCCAGGAGGCCCTGGATGCCGCGCGCCGCGCCCTGCAACTGGCCGAGAACCAGTACCAGGCCGGCCTGATCGGCTATCTCGACGTGGTCACCCTGCAGACCACCGCCCTGAGCAACGAGCGCACCAACCTGACCCTGCTCGGCAGTCGCCTCAGCACCAGCGTCCAGCTGATCGCCGCGCTCGGCGGTGGCTGGGATGGCAATCTCACGACGCCCGCACCGCCACGGCGGCCCTGATCCTGAGCAGGAAAAAGCCGCGCAGCTTCTGGATTGTCGAGGCTGCGGGCGCGCCAGCGGTCGAGGCACGACGGCCGATCACCGGCGCGCCGGAGCGGATGGAGCTGAACGCTTGCGTGGATAGCCCCCTCTCCCTGCGGGAGAGGGCTGGGGTGAGGGGGCTCTTTGCCGCGAAGTCCCCAGTGGAACAGGCTGCGCCGTTTTCCACGCTACTGCACGGGAGGGCAACGTCACGCCCCAGCGGCCCTGACGGCGGGCACAAAAAAGCCGGGCGATGGCCCGGCTTTTTCACGACTGGCGCTTAGTTGGGGAAGAGTTCGCCCAGCTTCATGCTCAGCATCATGTTGCCTTCGACGCGCAGCTTGCCGGACATGAAGGCCTGCATGCCGTCGGTCTCGCCGCTGACGATGCCGGCCAGGGTGGCCTGGTCCATGATCAGGGTGCAATCCGGGTCGGCGGCGTCGCCCTGCTGGACGTCGCAGGTGCCGTCCTTGACGACCACGTAGTAGTTGTCACCACCCTCGACGTCGAATTGATAGGTGAGGTCCAGGCCGGCCGCGGCGGAGGGGTCGAACTTGCTCTTCAGGGTGGCGATGGCTTCGGCTGCGCTCATGGCGAGGGTCCTTGTGGTCTTTTTCGATGAGGCCCACTCCAGGCGGAGGGGCAGGGCACTCGACCGAGGGTAGGGGGCGACAGGAGGCCTGTCAACGGATATTCATACGCTTGTTTGAAAGGCGCGGGCGCATGCCCGGCCGGATCACGGCCCACGGCCGGCCTGTGCAGAAAGACCGCCCGGGAGTCGCCGAGTTTCTATCGGTCGGGCGACTCGGTATGCTGGGCAGGGCACTGCTGCCGCCATCCTAGGAGAGTCCGTGGAGTTTCTTGCCGACTATGCCAGTTTCCTGGCCAAAACCGTCACCGTGGTGGTCGCCATCATCGCCGTGCTGCTGTTCACCGCCGCCGTTCGCGGCCGCAACCGGCGCAGCTCGGCCGGCCAGCTGCAGGTACAGAAGCTCAACGACTTCTATCGCGATCTGCGGCTGAGGTTGCAGCAGAGCGTGCTGGGCAAGGAGGCCTTCAAGGCCCTGCGCAAACGCGAGACCAAGGCCGAGAAGACCAAGCGCAAGAGCGAGACCGGCAAGTCGCGGGTCTATGTGCTCGACTTCCATGGCGACATCAAGGCCACGGCCAACGAACACCTGCGCAACGAGATCACCGCGGTCCTGACCCTGGCGACGCCCAAGGACGAGGTGGTGGTACGGCTGGAAAGCGGCGGTGGCCTGGTGCACAGCTATGGCCTGGCCGCCTCCCAGCTGGCGCGCATCCGCCAGGCCGGGATCCCCCTGACCATCTGTGTCGACAAGGTGGCCGCCAGCGGCGGCTACATGATGGCCTGCATCGGCGATCGCATCCTCTGCGCGCCCTTCGCCATCCTCGGGTCCATCGGCGTGGTCGCCCAGTTGCCCAATGTCCATCGCCTGCTGAAGAAGCACGACGTGGACTTCGAGGTCTTCACCGCCGGTGAGTACAAGCGCACCGTCACCGTATTCGGCGAGAACGACGAGAAGGGCAAGGAGAAATTCCAGCACGACCTGGACACCACCCACGTCCTGTTCAAGAACTTCGTCTCCCACTACCGGCCGCAGCTCAACATCGACGAGGTCGCCACCGGTGAGGTCTGGCTGGGCCAGGCCGCGCTGGGCAAGCAACTGGTGGACGAACTGCGTACCAGCGACGAATACCTGGCCGAACGGGCCCAGGTGGTCGAGGTCTTTTCGCTGCGTTTCGTCGAGAAGAAATCCCTGCCCGAACGCCTGGGCATGGCGGCGAGTCTCGGTGTCGATCGTCTGGTGACCACCTGGTGGGAGCGTCTGGGCGAGTCGACCCGCTGGCGCTGAGGTCCATAGGACGGGCGGCCCCATAACAAGACTCCAACGGAGGTTCTGCGATGAGCAATTTTCAGGCGCTCTGGGTAACCGAAGGGGCCCATGGTGCTTTTCGGCAAGAAGTGGTGACACGCACCCTGGACGACCTGCCCGCGGGCGAGGTGCTGATCCGGGTGCGCTACTCCTCGCTCAACTACAAGGACGCGCTCTCGGCCATCGGCAACCGCGGCGTGACCCGGCGCTATCCCCATACCCCGGGGATCGACGCGGCGGGCGTGGTGGAGCAGTCCAGCGCGGGCGAATTCGCCGTGGGCGACGAAGTCCTCGTCACCGGCTATGACCTCGGCATGAACACCCCCGGCGGCTTCGGCCAGTACATCCGGGTGCCGGCCGCCTGGGTGATCCGGCGCCCGGACAATCTCGGCCTGCGCGAGGCCATGGTGCTGGGCACCGCGGGTCTCACCGCGGCGCTGTGCGTCGAGAAACTGGAACAGATGGGCCTGACCCCGGAGGCCGGCACCGTGCTGGTCACCGGCGCCAGTGGCGGCGTGGGCAGCCTTGCGGTCAAGCTGCTGGCGCGACTCGGCTATCACGTGGCGGCGTCCACCGCCAAGCTGGAGCGCGCGGAGTGGCTGCATCGCCTGGGCGCCCGGCAGATCCTCGACCGCGCGACCCTGGCCGATGGCGTCGGCAAGCCGCTCCTGGATCAGCAGTGGGCCGGAGCGGTGGATACCGTCGGCGGCGACATCCTCTTCAACGTCATCAAGTCGCTGGAATACGGCGGCAGCGTGGCCTGCTGCGGCATGACGGCGGGCACCAAGTTCGAAGCCGGGGTCTTTCCCTTCATCCTGCGCGGAGTGAATCTGCTGGGCGTGGATTCCGTCGAGTTGCCACTGATGGCCAAGGCCGCGCTCTGGGACAAGCTTTCGGTGCAGTGGAAGCTGGACGACCTGGACAGCCTGACCCGCGAGGTCGGCCTGGAGGAACTGCCCGATACCATCAGCCAGATCCTCGCCGGCAAGATGGTGGGCCGGGTGGTGGTCGATCTCGGTTGAGCGAAGGCCAGGCAAAAAGAAACCCGCCATGGCGGGTTTCTTTTTGCGTCCAAGCCAGCGATCAGGCCTGGCGACGGCGGAATAGCGGCTCCGGTTGGTCGACCGCGCTCTGGTAGGTCACGCTGAAGTCGCGCAGACCGGCCAGGGCCGCTTCCGGATCGCGGTCGGCGCGGACCACATAGGCGTCGAAGCCGCAGCGCTTGAGAAAGAACAGCTGGTCCTGCAGCACATCGCCGATGGCGCGCAACTCGCCAGTCCAGCCGAAGCGCTCGCGCAGCAGCCGGGCGTAGGAGTAGCCGCGACCGTCGACGAAGGCCGGGAAGTTGATGGCGATCAGATCGAAATGCTCAAGGTCGCCGGCGATGCTTTCCGGCTCTTCGTCGCTGTCCAGCCAGATGCCCAGTTTGCCGTCGCGGCAGGTGAGGGCATGGCCGTGCTCCAGCCACAGGGCGGCCGGGATGATCACGTCGTCGCTGTTGGGAACGTCTGCGAAGGCGACGTCCTTGGGCAGCAGGTGCCAGTTGTCGGTGACCAGCTGGTCGCCCTTAATGATTCTTTGCATAGACGCGCTCCTTGAAGGGGTCGATACCGATACGGCGGTAGGTGTCGATGAAGCGCTCGTCTTCGGTGCGTTGCTCGACGTAGACGTTGATCAGCTTGCCGATCACCTCGGGCATCTGGTCCTGGGCGAAGGAGGGGCCGAGGATCTTGGCCAGGGTGGCGTCGCGGCCGGCGTCGCCGCCCAGGGACACCTGGTAGAACTCCTCGCCCTTCTTGTCCACGCCGAGGATGCCGATGTGGCCGACGTGGTGGTGGCCGCAGGCGTTCATGCAGCCGGAGATGTTGAGGTCCAGCTCGCCAATGTCGAACAGATAGTCCAGGTCGTCGAAGCGGCGCTGGATGGATTCGGCGATGGGGATCGACTTGGCGTTGGCCAGGGAGCAGAAATCACCGCCCGGGCAGCAGATCATGTCGGTCAGCAGGCCGATGTTGGGGGTGGCGAAGCCATGCTCGCGCAGCGCGTGCCAGAGCTCCAGCAACTGGTCCTGGCGCACGTCGGCGAAGATGACGTTCTGCTGGTGGGAGGTGCGCAGCTCGCCGAAGCTGTAGCGATCGGCCAGGTCGGCCATGGCGTCCAGCTGGCGATCGGTGACGTCGCCGGGGGCCACGCCGGTGGGCTTGAGCGACAGGGTCACGGCGACATAGCCCGGACGCTTGTGGCGGAAGGTGTTGCGCTGGCGCCAGCGGGCGAAGCCGGGGTGCTCGGCGTCCAGGCGGGCGAGGGCCTCGTCCTGGTCCTGCAGCTCGGCATAGGCCGGATCGACGAAGAAGGCGGAGACCCGCGCGACCTCGGCGTCGGTCAGGGTGATGGGACCGTCCTTGAGGTGGGCCCATTCGGCCTCGACCTTTTCGGCGAAGGCCTCGGCGCCCAGGGCCTTGACCAGGATCTTGATGCGCGCCTTGAACTTGTTGTCGCGGCGACCGTAGCGGTTGTAGACCCGCAGGGTGGCTTCCAGGTAGCTGAGCAGATGCTGCCAGGGCAGGAATTCGCGGATGAATTCGCCGGTGTGGGGGGTACGGCCCTGGCCGCCGCCGACCAGCACGCGGAAGCCCAGCTCGCCGGCCTCGTTGCGCACCGCTTCCAGGCCGATGTCGTGCACCTCGATGGCGGCACGATCCAGCGCGGCGCCGTTGACGGCGATCTTGAACTTGCGCGGCAGGAAGGCGAATTCGGGGTGGAAGGTCGACCACTGGCGGATGATCTCGCACCAGGGGCGCGGATCGATCAGCTCGTCGTGGGCGACGCCGGCGAACTGGTCGGTGGTGGTGTTACGGATGCAGTTGCCGCTGGTCTGGATGGCGTGCATCTGCACGGTGGCCAGCTCGGCGAGGATCTCGGGGACGTCTTCCAGCTCCGGCCAGTTGAACTGGAAGTTCTGCCGGGTGCTGATGTGGGCGTAGCCCTTGTCGTAGTCACGGGCGATCTGCGCCAGCTTGCGCACCTGGGTGGTGTTCAGCAGGCCATAGGGCACGGCGACCCGCAGCATGGGCGCATAGCGCTGGATGTAGAGGCCGTTCTGCAGGCGCAGCGGGCGGTATTCTTCGCCACCCAGCTCTCCGGCCAGGAAGCGGCGGGTCTGGTCGCGAAACTGGGCGACACGTTCTTCGACGATCCGTTGATCGTACTGATCGTAAACGTACATGGTCATCCTGCTGTCAGGCGGCGCGCACGGCTGCGCGTGATCGAAGTCTTGGGCACCCCGGGGGCGCTCTGGCGACTTTTCTAGGCCGTGCACGATAGCAGCAGGTCTATATGCTTAAAAGCGATGTTTCTTTATATATAAATCTATTCCGGCGATAAGCGGAGAGTGGGTGGGCGGCGCCGGACACCGCCCACCGCGGGCCTCAGTTGAGGCCCAGCTTGCCGCGCAGGGTGGAGAGGTCTTCGGCCAGGGTGTTGACCGGACCGACCAGGGCCTTGCGGTCACGCTCGCTGACCTTGTCGTAGGTCTCGAAGCCGCCGTCCTTGGTCTTGTACTTGGCCAGGATCTTGTCGACCGTGGCGAAGTTCTTGTCGACCTTGGCGACGAAGGCCTGGTCCTGCTTCTCGATCTGCGGGCGGAACAGGTCGACGATCTTCTTGGCGCCATCGACGTTGGCCTGGAAGTCGTAGAGATCGGTGTGGCTGTAGCGCTCTTCCTCGCCCGACACCTTGGTCGCCGCCACTTCCTCCATCAGCGCCGCAGCGCCACCCACCACCTTTTCCGGCGGGAAGGTCAGGCCGTCGACGCGGGCCTGCAGGTCCTTGACGTCGGCCAGCAGCTTGTCGGCGACGGGACCCTGGCCCTCGGTGGTGTTCTGGGTGAAGAGTGCGTATTCCAGGCGGTGGAAGCCGGTAAAGTCCTCGGATTTCACGCCCTGCTCATGGTCGTCTTCGCGGGAGTCGATGGCGGCGTCCAGGTCGCTGAACAGCTCGGCGATGGGCTCCACCTGCTCGTAGGAGACCCGCGTCGGCGCATAGAGCTTGCGCGCGGTGGCCAGGTCGCCGCGCTTGACCGCCGCGGTGAAGGCCTGGGTCTGCTCGGTGAGCTTGGCCAGGTTGTCGGTGACATAGATCTTGTAGTCGGAGATGGGGCCGACCAGATCCAGCGGCGAGTTGGCCGCGAAGGCCGGCGTGGCGAGGGCCAGACCGAGGGCAATGGCGAGGAACGAGCGTTTCATTCGACTTCTCCTGTCGAGGTATTAAAGCGATGCGGCGGCCAGCAGGCTGCGGCCGAGGTAGTCCTTGGCATCGGTGATCCCCGGCAGGACGAAGAAGTAACCGCCGCCGATGGGCTTGATGTATTCCTCCAGGGGCTCACCATCCAGCCGCTTCTGCACGGCGATGAAGCCCTGTTCCAGGTCGGCCTGGTAGGCGATGAACAGCAGGCCCATGTCGAGCTGGCCGTTCTTGCGCACACCGTTGGAGTAGTTGAAGGGGCGGCGCAGGATCAGGTTGCGCTGGCTCTCCGCGGTGCGGGGATTGGCCAGGCGGATATGGGCGTCCAGCGGCGTGACCTTGCCCTTGGGATCGCTGGCATAGTCCGGCACATCGGTCTCGTGACCGCCGGCCATGGGCGCGCCACTGGCCTTGCGCCGCCCGAAGATGGCTTCCTGTTCCTGCAGCGGGGTGCGATCCCAGCGCTCGACGAAATTGCGGATGATGCGCACCGCCTGATAGCTGCCCTGGGCCGCCCAGGCCGGCTCGCCGCTGCCGGGCTGGACCCAGACGATCCGGTCCATCGCCTGCTGGTCGGTGGAGTCGGGGTTGGCCGAGCCATCGCGAAAGCCCAGGAAGTTGCGCGCGCTCTCGGCGGGCTGACCGGGTGGCGGATCCTGCACCGGCACGCTGCCTTCCTGCTTCCAGCGGATCGCCAGCAGGTCGGGCAGATTCTTCACGATGTCGCGCAGGGCGTGGATGTTGGTGTCCGGGGTGTTGGCACAGAATTGCAGGCAGAGATCGCCGTGGCAGCAGTCCGCTTCCAGGGCGTCGTTGGGAAAGCCGGTCATGCGCTGCAGCTGCCGCGGCTTGACCGCGGTGAGGCCGAAGCGGTCATCGAAGAGCGATTCGCCCACCGAGACGGTGATGGTCAGGTTGTCCGGCGTCACCACAGGACCGAGGATGCCGGAATCCAGCGGTGGCAATTTGGGGTCGACCTCGGGCACCGGGCCGCCCTGCATGAGAAAGCGGATGCGCTCGTCGAGGGTCCGCAGCAGGCGTTCCAGGTCCTCGCGATCGCTGGCCAGCACATCGAAGGCCACGATCATTCCGGCCGCCGGCCGTGGGGTGACGATGCCGCTCTGGTGCAGGCCAAGGAACGCCTGGCGCTGATGGGTATTGGCGCTGCCGGGGGCACGGGTCACCTCGGCGGTGCTGGCCGCCCGGGCGTGCATCGGGCAGAGCCCGGCACCGGCCAGGGCCACGCTGGCGGCGCCGAGGCCACCCAGCAGGCGGCGACGTTCGATGTTGGGCTGATCGGGAGCGGACTTCTTCATGGCGTGGTCTTGGTCGCGGCCAGGCCCAGGGCCGGGGCGATCTGGTCGAGGGAGTCGGCCAGTGCCTGGGCCGCGGCGGCGATGCGCTGGCGGTCGTCGGGGGAAAGGGTGGAGTAGGGACGCTGGACATCGCCCAGGGCCGTAGCGAAGGCGTCGGCCTGGGTATCCAGGCGGTGCTGCAGCTCGGGATGACCCTTGCCGAGCAGGGGGCGCAGCAACTCGATCACCTTGCGCGTGCCATCCAGATTGGCGGCGAAGCCGGGCAGCACGAGCTGGCTGTAGCGCTCTTCCTCACCCGAGATCCGGGTGCCGGCCAGGTTGTGCAGCAGGCGCGCGGCATTGCCACTGAGTTGTTCCGGCGGCAGCGACTGGCCGAGCAGGGCGTCGCGCAGGGCGGCGGCGTCCTGCTCGAGGCGAGTGGCGACCGCTGTCAGGCCCTGGGTGCTGTTGCCAGCGAAGAGGCCCTGTTCGAGGCGATGGAAGCCACCAAAGGCCGGATCCTGTTCGCGCTTTTCGTAGTAGTCGGCGCGGGCATTGAGGCGATTGTCCAGTTCGGCGAAGCGCTGCGCGGTCGCCGCCAGGCGCTGGTAGGGCAGGCGGGCGGCCGCATAGGCGGCGCGTGCCTGCTCCAGGTCGCCCGCGGTCAGCGCCTGCTGCAGGGTGGCGAGACCCTGCAGCAGCAAGCGGCTCTGCTGATTCAGGTAGACGCGGTATTCCGACAGCGGGCCGACGAACTGGGTCAGGGTCGGACCGGCCTTGCTGGCGGCTTCCGAGGCGGCGGTCGGGAGTACCTTCAGGGTGCCTCGCGGATTGCTCAGCAGACCGCAGGTGATGGCGTAGTCGCCGGGGGCCAGGGTGGCATTGATGACCTGACTGAGGCCGGGGGCGATGTTCTCGCGCTCCTCGACCACCAGGACGCCGTCGAGAATCTCCCATTCCACCGCCCGGTCCGAGCGGTTGACGATACGAAAGCGCGCCGGCCCGGCGGGTACCTGCAGGGCGTTGGGTTCGCAGCGATTGGCGAGGATGTCGACCTTGATTTCGCCGTCGGCCACGGTGGCGTGACGCTCGCCTGCGGCGCGCGAGGCATAGTAGAAGGCCGCGGCGGCTGCGATCAGCAGGGTGGCCGAGCCGACCACGGCCAGGCGCAGCGCCAGGGAGCCCTGCTTCGGCGGATGGGGGTTGGCGTGATTCAAGACGGGCGCTCCAGCGAGGCAGGGGTGGTCACGGCAGGACGCTGGGGCGGCGCCGGGGTGCGGAAGAACAGCGGCAGGGTGACTGCGAGGAACAGCAGATAGGCGCCCAGGGTGCTGACGGTCGGAGTGTCCTGGTAGCCGAACATCCCGGCCAGCACCGTACCGACCGGGCCGTCGGCGGGCAGCGCGTGGCTCCAGTCGAAGACCACCTGCTGCAGCGAATTCCAGAGGCCGGCTTCATGCAGCGCTTTGACCGAGTTGGTGAACAGGCCGGCTGCGACGAAGAGGATGAACAGGCCGGTGAAGCGGAAGAACTTGCCCAGGTTCAGTCGTACGCCGCCGGTATAGAGGCCATAGCCCACGGCGATGGCGATGATCAGCCCCAGCAGGGCACCCAGGGGCGCGCCGGGGCCGGCGCTCTGCTGGAAGATCGCCAGCAGGAAGAACACGGTTTCCAGGCCTTCGCGAGCGACCGCCAGGAAGACCATGCCGATCAGGGCATAGACCTGGTTGCGCGAAGCCGACAGGGCGTTTTCCAGGGAGTCGTGCAGTTCGGTCTTGATCGAGCGCGCCGCGTTGCGCATCCAGAACACCATGGAGGTGAGGATGGCGGTGGCCGCCAGGCCGACCACCGCTTCGAACAGCTCCTGCTGACGCTGCGGGAATTCGGCGCTGGCCAGTTGCAGGCCGGCGCCGACGAACAGCGACAGGGCGGCAGCCAGCATGACCCCGATCCAGACCGCTGGCATCCAGTGGCCGCGACCGGTGCGTTGCAGGTAGCTGGCGATGATGCCAACGATGAGCGCCGCTTCGATGCCTTCGCGGAGCATGATCAGAAAGGGAACGAGCATGAAAGCTATCACCGACAGAAGCGAAGGGGCGCAGAGGCGCCCGGAGGTCGGTGATTTGTATCACAATGATTCGGATTGTTAAATGCGGATGATTCTCGTGCCTCGCGGATCCGCTGACTGGTTGGCAGCGGATCCCCGTATTGCAGAGCCTCAGGCGCGAAAGACCACGGCGGTATCCGGCGCCTTGCCGGTAGAGAAGCGGTGGATCTCGCGCCAGTTGCGCAGATCGACCACCGCCAGCTGGTTGTCCTCCAGGGCCGCGAAGAGCCGCTCGCCGCGGGGATCGAGGTTGAGTCCGGGCACGGCGCTGCCCATGGGCAGATAGGCGACTTCAGCGAGGGTATCGGGCCGCAGCAGCGAGAGGCTCTTGTCCGACAGGTTGGAGACCAGCAGGCTGCCATCGAGCAGGGCGGCTACCCGTACCGCTTCGCCGCGCAGCTTGACCTGGCGGATCGGCGTCAGGTCGCGGGCATCCAGCGCATGGAGGATGCCGGCGAAGCGATCCAGCACATAGAAGGTGCGCTCGTCCGGACTCAGGCAGCAGCCCTCCGGCGCCTGGCCGAGGTACCTCTTCACCGGCAGCACGGCAGGATTGTGCGCATCGACCAGGATCACCAGACCGCTCAGGGTGTCGGCAACGTAGGCGCGGCGTCCGTCACGGGTCAGGACGAAGTAGTGGCTGCGAGTGCCACCAACCGGGACGATCTGGCTGGGATATTCGGCGGTGGCGGGGCGATCGAAGCGGATGAGCAGCGAGTCGGTCTCGCTCAGCACATAGAGGCGGCCCTGGTCATCCAGGCGCATGCCGTGCAGGCGGTGATAGGGCGACAGGTCGATGGCTCTCACCAGCCGGCGCTCGGCGAGATCGATTACGCTGACCTGATGGCCGCCTTCGCCGGGCGCCTGCCAGCTCTTGACCCCGTACTGGCCGACGTAGGCATAGCGACCCTGGCGGTCCGCGACGATTTCATGGGGTTGCTCGGGCAATTCCAGACTGCCGATGCGCTTGCCATCGGCCAGGCGATAGAAGCCGAGGCCGGGGGCTTCCTTCTCGACCAGGGCGAGGTATTCGTCGCCCGCTGCGAGGGCATTGAGCGGATAGCCGCCCAGCAGGGGCAGGGCGGCACTGGCAGCCAGCAGGCCGAGGGTCCGGCGGCGATTCAGGTGGGGCATAGGAGGTCTCCCGAGCGGCAAGCCTCCCTGCCAGGGTCAAGCATCCGTGCTAGTCGAATAGACCCTTGAACCAGGTCCAAACTCCGAAGGAGTAATCGGGAAAGATGTCGATGCCCAGCGCCGACTTGAGCAGATAGAGAAGCAGCAGACCCACCAGGCCGCAGGCCAGCAGGATCACCGCCAGCACGGTGGCCTTGCCGAGCAGGGACAATTCCTGCTCCAGGCGGGAGAGTTGACGGTAGTTGCGACCGGCGAGGAAGACGAAGTAGTAACGGCGGTGCCAGAACTTGACGGTGCCGCGCAGATCGACGCTGTGCTTGCCCCAGCTGCGGGTGCCGAAGGCCAGCTTGAGGGCTTCCAGCTGCTCCTCGGTAAAGGATTCGCGCAGCTCTTCGGGCAGACGTTCCTTCAGACCGGCGATGAAGGGGTCGTGGCGTTTGATGCGATCCTGCATGGAAAAAGCTTCCCTCTGAATGGTGCGAGTGCACTCTGAGAGGCCGCCCGGCCTGGCGTTCCGCCAGATCTGATGGGCGGGGCCAGTCGCAGGACGATCGGTCAGACGCTGACGCGCACCGGGCGCAGCACCTCGGCCCGGGCCCGCAACTGGCCGCAACCGCCATCGACATCCTGGCCCGCGGAATTGCGCACCTTGGTCAGCAGACCGCGGCTGTGCAGGTAGCGAACGATCTGCACGATGCGCTCGCCAGTGGGCCGCTGGTACTCGTCCACTTCCAGGCTGTTGTAGGGAATCAGATTGAGCACGCCGTACTTGCCCTTCATCAGCCGCAGCAGTTCGTCCATCTCATCCTGGCTGTCGTTGATGCCGGCGAGCAGGGTCCACTGGTACTGAATCGGATAGCCGATCAGTCGGGCGTAGGCTTCCCCCTGCTCGATCAGCTCGCCGGGTTCGTACCGGGGCGCCTTGGGCAGCAAGCGGGCCCTTCGCTCGGCATGGGTGCTGTGCAGCGACAGCGCCAGGGCCGGCCTGACCGCCTGCTGCGGCAGTCGCTCGAATACCCGCGGATCGCCGACGGTGGAAAACACCAGGTTGCGATGGCCGATGCCACCGGCCGTGCCCAGCAGGTCGATGGCTTCCAGCACGTTGTCCAGGTTGTGCGCCGGCTCGCCCATGCCCATGAAGACCACCTTCTTGACCGGCCTGAGGCGTCGCGCCAGGGCCACCTGGGCGACGATCTCGGCGCTGCCCACCTGACGCAGGAGGCCGCTCTTGCCGGTCATGCAGAACACGCAGCCCACCGCGCAGCCGACCTGGGACGACACGCAGAGTCCATCACGGGGCAACAGCACGCTTTCCACCGCCTGGCCATCGCCGAGGGTCACCAGCATCCGCGCCGAACCGTCGGCGCCCGGGTGCTCCGAGGTCACCCGGGCCAGGCCTTCCAGTCGCGCGGTCAGCGCCGGAATGGCGTGGCGCACCTCCAGGGGCAGGAAATTTTCCGCCTGCTGGCGCCGGGTGCCGGTGTCCAGGGGCAGCCCCTGACACCAGGCGCGCAGGATGCGGGCGCTGTGCTTGGGCTTGGCGCCGGCATCGGCGAGCAACTGGACGACATCGGAGATACGCATGGGAAAAGGGCAGGTCGAGGGCGGGCGGCGATAATAGGACAGGGCAGGGATGCTATCCTAGTCCTTTGCAAGACGAGGACCCGTCATGAAGTTCATCCACCAGCGCGAGCATCTCAACGAGGGCGACCTGGTCGTCATCCAGAGTTCGGGGGTGTGCAACATCCGCCTGATGAACGATGCCAATTTCCGCAGCTTCAAGAATGGCGGCCGCCACACCTATCACGGTGGCGCCTTCGACACCTTTCCGGCGCGCATCACGGTACCGAGCACCGGCTTCTGGAACATCACCCTGGACACCGTCACCAAGCGGCCGATCAGCGTGACCCGCAAGCCCGAGATCAAGCACTCGATCAAGATCGTTCGCCGCTCGCCTTCCCAGCTGCGCTGAGCCGGCTGTCACCCGTCCCTGGGTGACTCCTGCCGCTACTTCGGCTGCAATTCGAGCAGTCGCGCCTTGGCACCGTCTTCCAGCACCCAGAGGCTGCCGTTGGGGCCTTCCTCGACGTCGCGGATGCGCGTGCCCATGGCATAGCGCTCGACCTCGCGCGCCTCTTCGCCCTTGAGTTCGATCCGCACCAGCGCCTTGGACGACAGCCCGCCGATGAAGGCATTGCCCTTCCAGGCGGGGAAGCGGTCGCCTGCGTAGATCATCAGGCCAGCCGGCGAAATCACCGGCGTCCAGGTGATCTTGGGCGGGATGAATTCCGGGCGGGTGTCATGATCCGGAATCGGCTTGCCGCCATAGTGGTCGCCATTGGAGACCTCGGGATAGCCGTAGTTGCCGCCGCGCTGGATCAGATTCAGTTCGTCGCCACCCTGGGGGCCCATTTCCTGTTCCCACAGCCGGCCCTGGGCGTCGAAGGCGATACCCAGTGGATTGCGATGGCCCAGCGACCAGACCTGGGCCGCGACGCCGCCCTGCTGGGCGAAGGGGTTGTCGGCCGGCGTGCTGCCATCGTCGTTGAGGCGGATGAGCTTGCCTAGGTTGCCGCTCATGTCCTGGGCCGGGGTGAATTTCTGCCGCTCCCCCGAGGTGATCCACAGCTTGCCGTCCGGGCCGAATCTCAGGCGATGGCCATAGTGACCGTTGCCGGTGACCTTGGGTGTCTGCCGCCAGATCACCTTGAGCTCGCCCAGCGAACCACTGCCGTCCTCCTTCAGGGTCAGCTTGGCCCGGGCGACCGCCGCGCCCTGGGTGCCGTCTTCGCCGGCCTCGGCATAGCTGAGGTAGATCAGGCCGTTGCTGGCGTATTGCGGATGCAGGATGACATCGCCCAGCCCGCCCTGGCCGGCGGCGACCACCTTGGGTACTCCGCTGATATCCTGGGCCTTGCCGGTCTGCACGTTCAGGTGCTTGAGAACGCCGCCTTTCTCGGTGACCAGGGCGGTGCCGTCCGGCAGGAAGGCGATGGCCCAGGGTGCGTCAAGGGTGGCCCGTGGGGTGGCGGTGAAGGGCCACTGAGCTTCACTCAGCGCCTGGGGCGCGGCACTGGCATTCAGGGTGGCGAGACCGAGCAGGAGACTGCCGGCGGCTAGGGTAAGGCCTTTCATGGGCACGCGGTCCTCGTCGATGGAAGTCCCTACACCCTAGTAGGGACGCCCAGGAAAAGGGCCGCGTTTTTGTTACCTGAGGCGTCTGCCAGGCTAGTTGTCGTACCCCAGATTCGGCGCCAGCCAGCGCTCCGTCACCGCGAGCTCCTGGCCCTTGCGCTCGGTGTAGCTGTCCACCTGATCCTTGTCGATCTTGCCCACGGCGAAGTACTGGGCCTCGGGATGGGCGAAGTACCAGCCACTGACGGCGGCGGCGGGGAACATGGCGTAGTGCTCGGTGAGAAAGACGCCGCTGCGACCGGCCTCGTTGAAGCGGGCCTCGGGGTCCAGCAGCTTGAAGAGGGTGGCCTTCTCGGTGTGGTCGGGGCAGGCCGGGTAGCCGGGAGCGGGGCGGATGCCCTTGTACTGCTCGCGGATAAGCGCCTCGTTGTCCAGGGTCTCGTCCGCTGCATAGCCCCAGTGCTCCTTGCGCACCCGCTCGTGCAGCCACTCGGCACAGGCTTCGGCGAGACGATCGGCCAGGGCCTTGACCATGATGGAGTTGTAGTCGTCGCCCTTGCGCTCGTAGTCCTTGGCCAGCTCCTCGGCGCCGATGCCGGCGGTGACGATGAAGCCGCCCAGGTAGTCGGTGACGCCGGTTTCCTTGGGTGCGACGAAGTCGGCCAGGGACAGGTTGGGCTTGCCTTCGGGCTTGATGGTCTGCTGGCGCAGGTGGTGCAGGGTGGCCAGCGGCTGGCCGTCCTCGCCATAGACTTCCAGGTCGTCGTCACGCACCTGGTTGGCCGGCCAGAAGCCGAACACGGCGCGGGCCTTGATCAGCTTCTCGTCGATCAGCTTCCTGAGCATGGCCTGGGCGTCGTGGAACAGTGCGGTGGCCGCTTCCCCCACGACCTCGTCGGTGAGGATGCGCGGGTACTTGCCGGCCAGGTCCCAGGAAATGAAGAAGGGCGTCCAGTCGATGTACTCGGCCAGGACTGCCAGGTCGATGTCTTCCAGTACCCGGGTGCCGGTGAAGCTGGGCGTGGGCGCCTGGTAGCCGAGCCAGTTGAAGGCGGGCTTGTTGGCCACTGCCTTGGCATAGGACAGGCGTTCGGTGCGGGCGCTGCGATTGGCGGTGCGCTCGCGGACCTCGACGTAGTCGGCGCGGGTGCGCTCGACGAAGCCGGCCTTGAGTTCCTTGGACAGCAGCTGAGTGGCTACGCCCACGGCGCGGGAGGCGTCGGTGACATAGACCACGGCATCGTTCTTGTACTGCGGCTCGATCTTGACCGCGGTATGGGCCTTGGAGGTGGTGGCGCCGCCGATCATCAAGGGCAGGGTGAAGCCCTGGCGCTGCATCTCCTTGGCGACATGGACCATCTCGTCCAGCGAAGGGGTGATCAGACCGGACAGGCCGATGATGTCGCACTTCTCGGCGATGGCGGTCTGCAGGATCTTTTCCGCCGGGACCATGACGCCCAGGTCGACGATGTCATAGCCGTTGCAGCCCAGCACCACGCCGACGATGTTCTTGCCGATGTCGTGGACGTCGCCCTTGACCGTGGCCATGAGGATCTTGCCCTTGGCTTCGGGCTTGTCGCCTTTCTCCGCCTCGATGAACGGGATCAGGTGCGCCACCGCCTGCTTCATCACCCGGGCGGACTTGACCACCTGGGGCAGGAACATCTTGCCCGAGCCGAACAGGTCGCCGACCACGTTCATGCCGCTCATCAGCGGGCCTTCGATGACCTCGATGGGCCGCGCGCACTGCTGCCGGCATTCCTCGGTGTCCTCGACGATATAGGTGGTGATGCCCTTGACCAGCGCATGCTCCAGGCGTTTGTCCACCGGCAGGCCACGCCATTCCTCGGTCTCGGCCTCCTTGACCGCGCCGCCGCCCTTGTAGTCGTCGGCGATGGCCAGCAGGGCATCGGTGCCGGCCGGGGTACGGTTGAGCACCACGTCTTCGACCCGCTCGCGCAGGGCGGCCGGGATCTCGTCATAGATCTCCAGCTGGCCGGCGTTGACGATGCCCATGGTCAGGCCGTTCTGGATGGCGTGGTAGAGGAAGACCGAGTGGATGGCCTCGCGCACCGGGTTGTTGCCGCGGAAGGAGAAGGAGACGTTGGACACGCCACCGGAGGTCAGGGCGTAGGGCAGGTTGTCGCGGATGAAGGCGCAGGCGTTGATGAAGTCGACCGCGTAGTTGTTGTGCTCCTCGATCCCGGTCGCCACGGCGAAGATGTTGGGGTCGAAGATGATGTCTTCCGGCGGAAAGCCGACCTGGTTGACCAGGATGTCGTAGGAGCGCGCGCAGATCTCGTTCTTGCGCGCCTCGGTGTCGGCCTGGCCGTCTTCGTCGAAGGCCATGACCACCACCGCCGCGCCGTATCTCTTGCACAGCTTGGCGTGATGGATGAAGGCCTCGACGCCTTCCTTCATGGAGATGGAATTGACGATGCCCTTGCCCTGGATGCACTTGAGACCGGCCTCGATCACCTCCCACTTGGAGGAGTCGATCATGATCGGTACCCGGGAAATATCCGGCTCGGAGGCGATCAGGTTGAGGAAGGTGACCATGGCCGCCTTCGAATCCAGCATGCCCTCGTCCATGTTGATGTCGATGACCTGGGCGCCGGCTTCCACCTGCTGCTGGGCCACTTCCAGGGCCTCGGCGTAGTTCTCTTCGCGGATCAGCCGGGCGAACTTGGCCGAGCCGGTGATGTTGGTGCGCTCGCCGACGTTGACGAACAGCGACTCGCGGCTGATGGTGAAGGGCTCCAGGCCGGAGAGGCGGCAGGCCTTGGGAATCTCGGGCAGCTGGCGCGGCGGATGCTTGGCGACCGCCTCGGCGATGGCCTGGATATGCGCCGGGGTGGTACCGCAGCAGCCACCGACGATGTTGAGCAGGCCGCTGGCGGCGAATTCCTCGACCACCGCCGCCATCTGCGCGGGGCTTTCGTCGTATTCGCCGAAGGCATTGGGCAGGCCGGCGTTGGGGTGGGCGGAGACGAAGGTGTCGGCCTTGGTCGCCAATTCCTCGACGTAGGGCCGCAATTCCTTGGCCCCCAGGGCGCAGTTGAGGCCGACGGAAATCGGCTGGGCGTGCCGCACCGAGTTCCAGAAGGCTTCGGTGGTCTGGCCCGACAGGGTACGGCCGGAGGCGTCGGTGATGGTGCCGGAGATCATGATCGGCAGCTCGACGCCGACCTCCTCGAACACGCCCTGGACCGCGAAGATGGCCGCCTTGGCGTTGAGGGTGTCGAAGATCGTCTCGATCAGGATGAGGTCGGCGCCGCCTTCGATCAGGCCGCGGGTGGCCTCGGTGTAGTTCTCCACCAGCTCGTCGAAGGTGACATTGCGATAGCCGGGATTGTTGACGTCCGGAGAGATGGAGCAGGTCCGGCTGGTCGGGCCGAGCACCCCGGCGACGAAACGCGGGCGATCCGGGGTCTCCAGGGTCTTGGCGTCGGCCACCTCGCGGGCGACCCGGGCGCCGGCCAGGTTCAGCTCATAGGTGATGGCCTCCATGCCGTAGTCGGCCTGGGAGACGCGCGTGGCATTGAAGGTGTTGGTTTCCAGGATGTCGGCGCCGGCATCCAGGTAGGCCTTCTCGATCTCGGCGATGATCTTCGGCTGGGTCAGCAGCAGCAGGTCGTTGTTGCCCTTGACGTCGCTCGGCCAGTCGGCGAAACGCTCGCCACGGTAGTCCGCTTCTTCCAGCCGATAGCTCTGGATCATGGTGCCCATGCCGCCGTCGAGGATGAGGATACGCTGCGCGAGGGCGTGGCGGAGGGCGGCGAGGCGAGAGCTGCGATCGGTCATGGGCATTCCACAGAGATGAAGAGACGCTGGACAAAGGGTGGCAGCATAGCAAAAGCCGGCGCCTGCCCCGGTATTGGCGACGGTCCATGATGAACAGCGCTCATGCAGGGTCGGCGAGTCTTTCATGGCGAAAACGTCTGACGATCTTGCGCGTCTGGTGGGCAAGCCTTTCAAGTGCTGCTTTACTGGCAATTGACCGACGTTTACTGTGCGTCAAAACAGTGTCATGGAAGGTGGCCGTGATTCCTCTGGTGATATGCGACGACTCGAACATGGCGCGCAAGCAGCTGGTTCGCTCCCTGCCCGAAGGCTGGGCGGTATCCATCACCCAGGCCACCAATGGCGAGGAAGCCCTCACGGCGCTGCGCCAGGGGCTGGGTCAGGTGATGCTGCTGGACCTTACCATGCCGATCCTGGACGGCTACGGCACCCTGGCGGCCATTCGCAACGAAGGCCTGGCGGTCAAGGTGATCGTCGTCTCCGGCGACGTCCAGGACCAGGCGGTGGCCCGGGTGCGCGAACTGGGCGCCCTGGACTTTCTGCGCAAGCCGGCCGATCCCGCCGAACTGGCCGCGGTACTCGAGCGCCATGGGCTCTATAGCCCCAGCCCTGCGGCACTGCCGGAGCCGGTCGCGCGTCCCGAGCTGGAGGTGAGCTTCCGCGACGCCTTCCGCGAGGTGGTCAACGTTTCCATGGGCCGCGCCGGCGCGCTGCTGGCCAAGGCGCTGGATGTCTTCGTCCAGCTGCCGATTCCCAACGTCAATATCCTTGAAGTCAGCGAGCTGCACATGACGCTGGTGGACGCCCAGCGCGAGGATCGCCTCAGTGCGGTCTGCCAGGGCTATATCGGCGAGGGTATCGCCGGCGAGGCGCTGCTGATCTTCCACGACTCCGAATTCGACGACATGGCCAAGCTGGTGCGCTGGCGCGAGGCAGGGGAGTCCGGTGACATCGAGATGCTGCTGGATCTGTCGAGCATCATCATCGGCGCCTGCCTGGCCGGCATCGCCGAGCAGTTCGACATCCGCTTTTCCCAGGGGCATCCGACCATCCTCGGCCACCATGCGTCCATCGACGAACTCATCGTCGTCAACAAGACCCGCTGGAAGAAGACCCTGGCGGTCGAACTCAGCTACAGCCTGGAAGGCCATAACGTCCACTTCGATCTGCTGCTGCTGTTCACCGAGGATTCGGTGAAGCGCATCACCCGCAAGATCGGCTACCTGATGAGTTGAGCATGGCGGCACAGATCGATATCAACGAACTCCACTGGCTGCTGGACATCGTGCAGAACATCGATGTCGGCGTGGTGGTGCTGGACCTCGACTACCGCATCGAGGTCTGGAACAGCTTCATGGAAAACCATTCCGGACGGATCCTCAGCGAGGTCAGCCAGCAGTCGCTGTTCGCCGTCTTCGCCGAAATCGACGAGGCCTGGTTTCGCGCCAAGGCCGAGAGCGTGGTGCTGCTGGGCACCCGGGCCTTTTCCATCTGGGAACAGCGGCCCTACCTGGTCCACTTCAAGAGCTACCAGCCGATCACCGGCGTGGAAGCCTTCATGTACCAGAACGTCACCCTGCTGCCGCTGCGGGATTCCACCGGTGCCATCGCCCACATCTGCGTGGTGATCTACGACGTCACTGATGTCGCCATCAACAAGCGGCAACTGGAGCTCTCCAACGACAAGCTGCAGGAACTGTCGCGTACTGATCGCCTGACCGGTCTGGCCAACCGTGGTTACTGGGAAGAGCGCCTCACCGAGGAATTCGCCCGCCACCAGCGCTATGGCGGTCGCCTGGCGCTGATGATGCTCGACAT
Source organism: Pseudomonas oryzihabitans NBRC 102199 (assembly GCF_000730625.1). Classification (GTDB taxonomy): domain Bacteria; phylum Pseudomonadota; class Gammaproteobacteria; order Pseudomonadales; family Pseudomonadaceae; genus Chryseomonas; species Chryseomonas oryzihabitans. The sequence continues at coordinate 676,182 of NZ_BBIT01000002.1, forward strand.
CGATCACTTCAAGCGCATCAACGACACCTATGGTCATGCCGTCGGCGACCAGGCGATCAAGGCGCTGGCCGGGGTGATCAAGACCCATGTGCGCAATGCCGACATCGCCGGACGCTACGGCGGCGAGGAATTCGGCGTGGTGCTGCTGGACACGGCGGTGGAAGGCGCCCGGTTGCTCGCCGAACGCCTGCGCGAGGCGGTCGAGGCCATGCGGCTCGACGTGCTGGGGACGCCCATCGCCTTCACCATCAGTGTCGGCATCACCGATCTGTCGGTGCCCCTGGGCAACCACGAGCAGATGATCCAGCAGGCGGACAAGGCCCTGTACGAATCCAAGCACAATGGGCGCAACCGGGTGACCAGTTTCGTGCACCGCCTCGACTGAGACGATTATCCGACTGTTTCACTAGGGCTTTCGTCGAGGGGTGGGGTGGCGTAAACTTGTCACACCTGTTGAGGAGTGACCATGAGCGCCATCACCATTACCGACGCGGCTCAGGATTACCTGGCCGACCTGTTGGAAAAGCAGAACACCCCCGGGATCGGTATCCGGATCTTCATTACCCAGCCCGGCACCCAGTACGCCGAGACCTGCATCGCCTACTGCAAGCCCGGCGAAGAGAAGCCCGATGACCAGCCCATCGGGCTGAAGAGCTTTACTGCCTATATCGACGCCATCAGCCAGCCCTTCCTGGAAGACGCCCTGGTGGACTACGCCACCGACCGCATGGGTGGCCAGCTGACCATCAAGGCGCCCAACGCCAAGGTGCCCATGGTCAACGAGGACAGCCCGCTCAACGAGCGCGTCGACTACTACCTGCAGACCGAGATCAATCCGGGGCTCGCTAGCCACGGTGGCATGGTCAGCCTGGTGGACATCGTCGACGACAACGTCGCGGTCCTGCGCTTCGGCGGCGGCTGCCAGGGCTGTGGCCAGGTCGATCTGACCCTCAAGGATGGCGTCGAGCGCACCCTGCTGGAGCGGATCCCCGAACTCACCGCCGTGCGCGACGTCACCGACCACACCAACCGCGAAAACGCCTACTACTAGAGATAGCGCGTGTTGCGGGTACGAAGGGCTATCGACCGATTCGATAGCCCTTCGGCGTTTCAGTGGCGCGCGGCGTCGTCCGGCAGGGCCATCAGGCGCTGTTCCTGCGCCCAGTCGAAGGCCTCGCCACGGGATTCCGCTTCGTGGCGACGCTCGTCCAGTCGCTGGTAGAGCGCCAGCTCTTCGTCCGGCATGAAGTGCAGGCAATCGCCGCCAAAGAACCACAGCAGGTCGCGCGGTACCCGGTGGGCGATCTGCGGATAGCGGCTGAAGATCTGGCTGAGCAGGTCCTGGCCGAGATAGGCGTACTCTTCGGGCGCCTGCGGCAGGCCGGCGACCAGTTCGTCGAAGCGGTCGAGGAACAGCGCGTGGTTCTCCGAGGGCACCTGCTCGGCCGCGCCGACGTCGGCCAGGACCGCACGCAGCTGGGCGAGGAGGGCAACGTGGTGGGCGAGATAGGAAGTGGCCATGGGTGTCTCCTGAAAAAGCGGCTGCGCAGTATAGGGGCACTGTCCGACGTTGTCTGGTTCGACTAGGATCGAACCTTTGCCCTCTGCCGGGGTTATAGGAAGTAGCACTTTTCTTTGCGAATCAGTTCTTGCCGGGAGGCACATGAGTCTAGCTCTCTCCATTCGTGGTCTGACCAAGACCTACAACAACGGCTTCACCGCGCTCAAGGGCATCGACCTCGACGTGGTCGAAGGCGATTTCTTCGCGCTGCTCGGTCCCAACGGAGCGGGCAAGTCGACCACCATCGGCATCCTCTCGACCCTGGTCAACAAGTCCGGCGGCGAAGTCTCGGTGTTCGGCAATGACCTGGACAAGGATCCGGCGGGCCTCAAGCGCTGCCTCGGCGTGGTGCCCCAGGAATTCAACTTCAACCAGTTCGAGAAGGCCTTCGACATCCTGGTGACCCAGGCGGGCTACTACGGCATCCCGGCGCGGATCGCCGGCGAGCGGGCCGAGGAGTACCTGACCCAGCTCGGCCTGTGGGACAAGCGTGACACCCCCTCGCGCATGCTCTCCGGTGGCATGAAGCGGCGCTTGATGATCGCCCGCGCCCTGATCCACAAGCCGCGCCTGCTGATCCTCGACGAACCCACCGCCGGCGTGGACATCGAGCTGCGCCGCTCCATGTGGAATTTCCTCACCGAGCTGAACGGGCAGGGGACCAGCATCATCCTCACCACCCACTATCTCGAAGAGGCCGAACAGCTCTGCCGCAACATCGCCATCATCGACCATGGCGAGCTGGTCGAGCACACCAGCATGCGCAAGCTGCTGCAGAAGCTCAATGTCGAGACCTTCATCGTCGACGTGGTCCAGCCGCTGACGGCGGCGCCGCAACTGGAAGGCTATCCGACCCGGCTGCTGGGCGATCACTCCTTCGAGGTGGCCATCGACAAGGCCAGCGGGGTCAATGCCCTGTTCCGCCAGCTGGACGCCGCCGGCATCCAGGTGCAGAGCCTGAGAAACAAAGCCAATCGCCTGGAGGAGCTGTTTGTCTCCCTGGTGGAAAAGAATCTAGCCAAGGTCGCCCGATGAGTACCGAATTCCAAGCCAACCTGGTGGCGCTGCGGACCATCGTCCATCGCGAAGTGCGCCGCTTCACCCGCATCTGGGCGCAGACACTGCTGCCGCCGGCGATCACCATGGTCCTGTACTTCGTGATCTTCGGTAACCTGATCGGCAATCGAATCGGCGGCATGGGTGGCTTCACCTACATGCAGTACATCGTGCCGGGCCTGATCATGATGTCGGTGATCACCAACGCCTACAGCAACGTGGTCTCCAGCTTCTTCAGCAGCAAGTTCCAGCGCTCGGTGGAAGAACTGCTGGTCTCGCCGGTGTCGCCCCACGTCATCCTCATCGGCTATGCCATGGGCGGCATCCTGCGTGGCCTGGCCGTGGCGGCCATCGTCAGCGTGCTGTCGCTGTTCTTTACCCACATGCAGGTGCACCACCTGGGCATCATGCTGCTGGTGATCATCCTCACCGCGGCGATCTTCGCCCTGGGCGGCTTCATCAACGCCGTTTACGCGCGCAACTTCGACGACATCTCCATCGTGCCGACCTTCGTGCTGACGCCCCTGACCTACCTGGGCGGGGTCTTCTATTCCATCGACCTGCTGCCGGCCTTTTGGCAGAAGGTGTCCCTGGTCAATCCGATCCTGCACATGGTCAACGCCTTCCGCTACGGCATCCTCGGGGTGTCCGACATCCGCATCGGGGTGGCGATCGCCTTCATGCTGGTCGCCGTGGTCGTGCTTTATCTGGTCAGCATCCGCCTGCTCGTGAGCGGGCGCGGCATGCGTCATTGAGTGTCTGAGCGTCATGCATAGCGTAGAACAATCGCCCCTGGGCAAGAGCACCGAGTACGTCAGCCAGTACGCCCCGGAGCTGCTGTATCCGATCCCGCGCGCGCCCAAGTGGGCGGAGCTGGGGCTGGACGGGCAGGACCTGCCGTTTCGTGGCGTGGACATCTGGACCTGCTACGAGCTGTCCTGGCTGCTGCCGTCCGGCAAGCCGGTGGTGGCCATCGGCGAATTCGCCATTCCCGCCGATTCGCCGAACATCATCGAGTCCAAGTCCTTCAAGCTCTACCTCAATTCCCTGAACCAGTCGGCGTTCGCCAGCCTGGCCGAAGTCGAAACCGTGCTGGTCAAGGACCTGAGCGCCGCGGCGGGCGGTGCCGTGGGTGTCAGCCTGGTGTCGCTGGACGACTGGGCGGCGCGCGGTGTGCAACGCCCCGATGGCCAGTGCGTCGATGAGCTGGATATCAGCCTGGATCGCTACGCCCATCCGCAGGCGGATCTGCTGAGCGTGGGTGGAGCCCGGGATAGTCAGAGGTTTTACAGCCATTTGCTCAAGTCGAATTGCCCGGTCACCGGTCAGCCGGACTGGGGCACCGTGGTGATCGAGTACGAAGAGGGGTTGGCACTGGAGGCGGCGAGTCTGCTGCGCTACCTGGTCGCCTTCCGCCAGCATGCGGATTTCCACGAGCAGTGCGTCGAGCGCATCTATCTGGATCTGTGGCGGCTGCTCAAACCGGCGAAGCTGACCGTGTTCGCCCGCTATGTGCGGCGTGGCGGGCTGGACATCAATCCCTACCGAAGCAGTGACGCCCGCCAGCCCGCCGCGGAGCGTTACGTCCGGCAGTGATCAGATGCCCATGCTGCTCAGGCTGTTCATGATCGAGCGGAGCGTGCCGGCCATGGTCGGATGACTGACCTCGAAGCGCTCCACCGCCAGATTGACGCCTTCCACCAGACTGCCATCCCGGGTATGGGTGGCATCTTCGTTGGCCAGCTGGAATTCGATGTCCCGGATCAGCAGTTCCAGTTCCTCCCGGTCCTCGGGCGAGGCGGGTGGGTCCTGGTCCAGCTGGTGGCGGAGGTGGTCGAGTTGTTCCTGCAGATGAGAGGTGGTCATGGCGTTTCTCCTGTGTCCGGACTCTTTGACCGCAACGTTGGGTCAAAGATCGAGTGACTGAGCCTGGCCCTAAGCCAAACTGGCAAAGCTATGACTATAATCGGCGCCTTTCAGGCGTCTGAGTTCAACGAGGAGAGAAGCGATGACGGTCGAGCGACGTGGTTCCAGGGTATGGGGAGCGCTCCTTGCAACGGCCCTGACGTTTGCCGGTCAGGCGATGGCGGCCGACGCCGAGAATCCCGATCCCTGGGAAGGCTTCAACCGCAAGATCTTCGTGTTCAACGATACCCTGGACACCTATGCCCTCAAGCCGGTCGCCCAAGGCTATCAGCGCTTCACGCCCGGCTTCGTGCAGACCGGCGTGAGCAACTTCTTCAACAATTTGGGTGATGTGCGCAACCTGGCCAACGATCTGCTGCAAGGCAAGGTCGAGCACGCCGGGGTCGATACCGCGCGCCTGCTGATGAACACCACCCTGGGTGGTCTCGGCCTGGTCGACGTGGCCACCAAGGCCGGCCTGCAGCGCAACGACGAAGACTTTGGCCAGACCCTGGGCAAGTGGGGTGCGAGCAGCGGTCCCTACCTGGTCCTGCCGTTCTTCGGCCCCAGCAGCGTGCGTGACGGCCTCGGTCGCATCCCGGACAGCTACACCAGCGCCTATCCCTATGTGGACGATGTCGCCGTGCGCAACAGTGCCTTCGCCCTCAGCACCGTCGACACCCGCGCCGGTCTGCTGCAGGCCGAGCGCCTGATCACTGGCGACAAGTACGTGTTCATTCGCAACGCCTACCTGCAGACCCGTGAGTTCAAGGTCAAGGATGGCCAGGTGGTCGACGACTTCTAGTCCCGGCCCCAATGAAAAAGGCAGCCCTGAGGCTGCCTTTTTTGTTGGCCAGGGCGCCTAGCGCATTTCCAGCACCGACAGGCCCAGCAGCTGCTTGCCCGAATCGGTGGCCTGGACCCGCAGGACCTCGGCGTCCGCTTCCAGGCCGGGGAGTTCGGCGTGGTTGGAGGGGATGAGCACGGTCACCTTGTCGCCGACCTGCAGGCGGGTGGCGGCCTCGATCTGGAAGCCGGTGCTGGACAGATCGACGCAGCGCGCCTCGAAGGAGGCGTCGCCGACCTTCAATACGGCCTTGGAGTCGACGTGCATGCGAATGAAATCGCGCTTCTCACTGTAAGAACGGTCGATGGTACTCATGGCAATCCTACTGCTTGGGAGGATGGATGGCGGTTTGTTGGAGGTATAAACTCCATAAAGGCACCCTGTAAAGAAATTCCATCCAGTTGGCAAGCTTGAACGCCCCGGTGGATGGGAGTAGTGTCTCCGCCGTGTCGTAATCACCGTGGCCCGTGTCGGATCCTGTCCGCCGGTTTGCCGTTCGGGTGCATGCCTGGATCCTCTATGTCTAATTCGCCTGCCACGCTCTTGATCATTGACGATGACGAGGTGGTTCGCCTCAGTCTCGCCGACTATCTCGAAGACAGTGGCTTCAACGTCCTGCAGGCCAGCAATGGCCAGCAGGGCCTGGAAATGTTCGAGCGCGAACAGCCCGACCTCATCATCTGCGACCTGCGCATGCCGCAGGTCGATGGGCTGACGCTGCTGCGGCGCATCAGCGAGCTGTCCATCGATACGCCGGTGCTGGTGCTGTCCGGCGCCGGCGTCATGAGCGACGTCGTGGAAGCCCTGCGCCTGGGCGCCGCCGATTACCTGATCAAGCCGCTGGAAGACCTGATGGTGCTCGAGCACTCGGTCAACCGCGCCCTGGATCGCGCCCGCCTGCGCCTGGAAAACGATCGCTACCGGGTCAAGCTGGAAAACACCAATCGCGAGCTGCAGGCCAGCCTGAGCCTGTTGCAGGAAGACCAGAACGCCGGACGGCACGTGCAGATGAACATGCTGCCGGTGACGCCCTGGGAAACCGAGGGGCTGAACTTCGCCCACGAGATCATCCCGTCGCTGTATCTGTCCGGCGATTTCGTCGACTACTTTCGCATCGACGAGCACCGCGTCGCCTTCTACCTGGCCGACGTCTCCGGACATGGCGCGTCCTCGGCCTTCGTGACCGTGCTGCTCAAGTTCATGACCACGCGCCTACTCTACGAGTCCAAGCGCAACGGCACCCTGCCCGAATTCAAGCCCTCGGATGTGCTCGGTCACATCAACAGGGGTCTACTGGATTGCAAATTGGGCAAGCACGTGACCATGCTGGGTGGCGTCATCGACGAAACCACGGGTACCCTGGCGTACAGCATCGGTAGCCATCTGCCCTTGCCGGTCCTGCATACCCCGGAAGAAACGCGGTTCCTGGTCGGCAAGGGGCTGCCGGTCGGCCTGTTCCAGGAGGCGACCTACAATGACCACCAGATGGATCTGCCCGAGCGTTTCAGCCTGACCCTCTTTTCGGATGGCATCTTCGACCTGCTGCCGGGAGACAATTTGAAAGAGAAAGAACACAGCTTGCCCGACTACGTCCGCCGCGCCGGCGGTACACTGGCAGGCCTGAGCGAAGCCCTGGATCTGGCATCCGTCACCGAGATGCCCGACGATATCGCTTTGCTGGTGTTGAGCAGGAACCTGGCATGAGCACCGGAAAAATCCAATTTGCCGAGCAGGATGGCACCTTCGTCCTGAAGTTTACCGGCGAGGTGCGTCTGACCCTCTGCTCGGCGCTGGACGCGACCATCGAGCACATCTTCTCGTCGTTGAATTTCTCGTCCATCGTCATCGATCTGACCGAGACGCAGAGCATCGACAGCACCACCCTGGGCCTCTTGGCCAAGCTGTCGATCCTGTCGCGGCAGCGCATCGGGCTGCTGCCCATGCTGACCACCAACAACCCGGACATCCTGCGGCTGCTGGATTCCATGGGTTTCGATCAGGTGTTCAATATCGTCGAGACCGTATTGCCTTGCCCGGATTGCCTGACCGACCTGCCACCGCAGGACCAGTCCGAAGCCGAGGTGCGCAGTCGCGTGCTTGAAGCCCATCGGGTGTTGATGGGCCTCAATGAATCCAACCGCAATGCCTTTCGCGATCTGGTCAGTGCCCTCGAAAGGCACTGACCGCGTCAGCTCTTAGCGCTTGCCGGGCAGCAGCACTTCCAGCTTTTCCTGATCGCGCGCGAACTGGCGAATGCCTTCGGCCAGCTTTTCGGTGGCCATGGCGTCTTCGTTGTGCGCCCAGCGGAAGGCCGCCTCGTTCAGCTGCTGCTTGGGCTCACCGCCCTTGCTGTCGGCGGTCAGCACGCGCGGCAGGTCGCCCTGGGCTTCCGACAGCTGCTGCAGCAACTCGGGGCTGATGGTCAGGCGGTCGCAGCCGGCCAACTGCTCGATCTGGTTCAGGTTGCGGAAGCTGGCACCCATCACCACGGTGTCGTAGCCATTGGCCTTATAGTACTGGTAGATGCGGGTCACGGACTTCACGCCCGGATCTTCCGCGCCTTCGTAGTCACGGCCTTCGGCCTTCTTGTACCAGTCGTAGATGCGACCGACGAAGGGCGAGATCAGGAATACGCCGGCGTCGGCGCACGCGGCGGCCTGGGCGAAGGAGAACAGCAGGGTCAGGTTGGTCTGGATGCCTTCCTTCTCCAGTTGCTCGGCGGCGCGGATGCCTTCCCAGGTGGAGGCGATCTTGATCAGCACGCGATCCTTGCCGATGCCGGCCTTCTCGTACAGCTCGATCAGGCGGTGGGCGCGATCCAGGGTGGCGCTGGTGTCGAAGGACAGGCGCGCGTCCACCTCGGTGGAGATGCGACCGGGGATCAGCTTGAGGATCTCGCCACCGACGGCGACGGCGAAGCGATCGCAGGCCAGGCCGATGTCGCCATTGGCGCCGCTGAAGGCGGCCTGCAGGTGTTCTTCGTAGCGGGGCAGGGCAGCGGCCTTGAGCAGCAGCGAGGGGTTGGTGGTGGCGTCGTAGGGCTTGAGGCGGGCGATGGCGTCCAGATCGCCGGTATCGGCGACGACCGTGGTGTATTGCTTGAGTTGTTCCAGCTTGCTCATGGCAGGTCTTTCCTTCGGTTAGCGAATGGACATCGTGGAGACGTGACTCAGTGGCCCCTGAGAAGTTCAGTGGCCTCGTCATACAGGCGCAGCGGTTCAGGGCTGCGATGCAGATCGGTGGACAGCAGTTGACGGAAGCGCCGCGCGCCGGGGAACCCCTGCGCCAGGCCGAGGATATGGCGGGTGACGTGGTGAATGAGACCACCCTGTTGCAGGTGCGCCTCGACATAGGGCCGCAACTGCAGCATGACGTCGTGGCGGGTCTGTTGCGGACGGTCGCAGCCGTAGAGCGCCGCGTCCACCTCGGCCAACAGGTAGGGATTCTGATAGGCCTCGCGACCCAGCATCACCCCGTCGAACACCTCCAGCTGCTCGCGGCAGGTGTCCAGGGTCTTGATGCCGCCATTCAGGATGAATTCGAGATCCGGAAAATCCTGCACCAGCTGCGCGGCCACGTCGTAGCGCAGCGGCGGGATCTCGCGATTCTGCTTGGGCGACAGCCCTTCGAGGATGGCGATGCGCGCGTGCACGGTGAAGCTGCGGCAACCGGCCTCGGCGACCTGGCCGACGAAGTCCCGCAGGGCGTCGTAGCTGTCCCGCCCGGAGATGCCGATGCGGTGCTTGACCGTCACCGGAATGGCCACGGCATCGCGCATCGCCTTGACGCTGTCGGCCACCCGCTCGGGATAGGCCATCAGGCAGGCGCCGATCATGTTGTTCTGCACCCGGTCGCTGGGGCAGCCGACGTTCAGGTTGATCTCGTCATACCCCGCCTGCTCACCCAGCCGCGCCGCAGCGGCCAGTTCGGCCGGCACGCTGCCGCCCAGCTGCAGCGCCAGGGGATGCTCGGTTTCGTCATGACGCAGGAATCTCTGGGCGTCGCCATGCAGCAGGGCGCCGGTGGTGACCATCTCGGTATAGAGCAGGGCGTGCTGGGACAGCAGGCGATGGAAATAGCGGCAGTGACGATCCGTCCAGTCCATCATGGGCGCCACGGAAAAGCGGCGGGACGGCTCAGGGCGCATGGTTGCTGGGGGTAGGGCGGTTTCGGCAAGCATCTGGAAACTTCGTTTGTAGCACTGTTCTGCCCGGTTTCAGCGTGCTTTTCCTGGCTCAATGCTGAATCTAAGCACTCGGAAAAAACGTATAGAGCTCGGCGGCAGACGGGAAGGATGGCACGGCGGGAAGGCGCCAGGGCGTGAATGTTTATGCCCTGATCCGACTGCGCCGCGAGAGGGAAACAGTCTATCAAGAATCGCGGGTGCTGAGCGGGCGGGGACGGTCCTGGCTTGGCCAGAGAGCGGTTGAAGTGACTAACGGGGTGGGAGCCAGCTATGACGGCAGGATTGCACTGTAACTGGGACCGTCTTGCCCGTGTAAGGTGATTTCCTTTGGGATTGATCGGGTCACCGTTGTTGCTGCCGGTCGTGCCTGTCATGGCTGTGGCGCGGCAGCAGCGAGGGGATGTGCAAGGAGGCTTCCAGGGTTGGTCATGGATGGCTCCGTCAGACGTCTTGGCGCATGTCGGCCCCTGCTGTTATGTGAGTCTCCAGGGCCTCGCTGTCGCGCAGTGCGACTTCGCCATTCGTATGACGGTATCGCCATCTGTCGTCTCGCGCAGGAAGTGAACACGGTCCTGCCGGATAATCCGCGCGTCATCCTTCCCTGCCCATGCCCCTCTTAATGACCAGCCGAACCAATACCTCTGATCAAACCCTTATCGCGCTTACCACTGAAATCGATCGCCTCCGTCACGAGCTTGCAGCCGCGGAACAATACAAGGCGGATTCCGCGTTTCTGCGCAGCGTCCTGGCTGCCTCAGGGGACTGCATCAAGGTTCTCGATCTTGAGGGGCGGGTTGCCTACATGAACGACGGCGGGCAGGCGCTGATGGAGGTCAGTGACTTCAATTCGATCAAGGGCTGCCCTTGGCCGAACTTCTGGGAGGGTGAGGGGCACGAGGATGCTAGGCGGGCGCTACAGGCGGGGCGTGAAGGGCGGACGGGGCGCTTTCAAGGCGAGGCCAAGACGTTCAAGGGCAACGCGAAATGGTGGGATGTTCAGGTCACACCCATCTTCGATGAGGCTGGTCAGCCCCGGCGGATCCTGTCCGTGTCACGCGATATCACCCAGGCCAAGCTGAACGAGCTGGAGGTGGCTGAGCAGGAGGCGAACTACCGCAACCTCTACAACGCCATTGCCATCGGCTTCTGCATCGTCGAGGTCCGCTGCAACGACCAGGGCGCACCGGAGGACTATCGTTTCCTCAAGGTGAACAAGGCGTTCGGCGAGATCACGGGCCTGACCGATATCACCGGGCGTTGGATGGGTGAACTGGCGCCTCAGGGTGAGTCTCCCTGGGCCGAGCGGTACGCCGAGATGTTGGCTACCGGTAAGGCCGTGCATTTCGAGCACCTGGCCTCGTCACTGAATAATCGGCACTACGACGTCTATGCCTATCCCCTGGGGCAGCAGGCACCCAACCAGGTTGCCGTGCTGTTTTCCGATATCACTGCACGGAAGCACCGCGATGCTCAACGTGCCGCGCTGATCGAGCTGAGTACTCGGCAACATGACTTCGACAGTGCCGCCGATATCGCTTATCTCGCGGCGGAGATCACTGGTCGTACCTTGGGGGTGAGCCGAGTCGGCTATGGGGTCATCCAGCCGGGTGGGCTGACGCTGGTCATTGAGCGCGATTGGACGGCGCCGGGGATTCCCTCCGGCGCCGGTCTACATTTTCTGAACAGCTACGGCGAGGCCTTAACCGGGCTCGACGAGGGTAAGGCGATCGTGGTCAACGATGTCGCCGTTGACCCTCGCACCCGGCGCGGTGCTGCGGCCTTTGCTGAGGTAGCCGTGTCGGCACTGGCCAACATACCGCTCTTCGACGGGGGCAAGCTGGAAGCCGTCTTGTTCGTCAACAATGATCGGCCACGCGTCTGGTCTGAGGACGAGCTGAATTTCATCTCAGACGTGGCAAAGCTCGCCCAAGCGACCATAGAAAGACGGCGATCAAAGCGGCAACTCCGTCAGCTCGCAACGTCGCTGGAGGGGCAGGTCGCCGAGCGGACCCGTGACCGTGATCGTCTCTGGCGGCTCTCTGGCGATCTCATGCTGGTAGCCGACGCTGAGGGACGCATCATCAGATCGAATCCGGCCTGGAGCGAGATCCTTGGCTGGTTGCCAGAGGAGCTCATAGACGTGAGCTTTTTCGACCTTATTCATCCTGACGACATCGCTCATACAGAGCAGGGTGCAATAGATGTAATTGAGCACGGTATGCGATTCACCGGGTTCGAGAATCGCTATCGCCGCAAGGGCGGTGACTACCGGTGGATCTCCTGGACCGCACAGGCCGGGGAGGGCGTCATTATTGCGGTGGGACGCGATATCACCGAAGACAAGGAGCAGGCGGTGGCCTTGGCCGCTGCCGAGGACGCCTTGCGCCAGAGCCAGAAGATGGAAGCAGTGGGCCAGCTCACCGGCGGCTTGGCACACGATTTCAACAACCTGCTGGCGGCCATCAATGGCGCCATGGAGCTGCTAAGAATGCGGCTCAACCAGGGACGGCTAAAAGACCTGGATCGCTATATTGGAGCGGCCCTGGGCGCCTCCAGCAAGGCGGCTGCCTTGACGCATCGCCTCCTGGCATTCTCGCGCCGGCAGGCGCTCGATCCGCGGTCGACGGACGTCAATGCACTGGTGGCGGACATGGCTGACCTCATCAGCCGCACGGTGGGTCCGGAGATCGAACTCGTGGTCGTCGCCGAACCCGAGCTCTGGCATGCGCGGATCGATCCGCCCCAACTGGAGAACGCGCTGCTCAATCTCTGCATCAACGCGCGGGACGCGATGCCTGGCGGGGGCCGCATTACCATCCAGACCGCCAATCACCACTTCGAGGATCCCGCCGCCGAGAATCTGGATCTGGATCCAGGTGATTACCTATCTTTGTGTGTGATCGACACCGGGACCGGCATACCCCCTGAGCTCTTGAGTCGCATCTTCGATCCGTTCTTCACGACCAAGCCGGTCGGAGAGGGTACCGGGCTGGGCCTGTCGATGATCTACGGTTTCGCCAAGCAGTCCGGCGGCTGGATCACGGTCGATTCGACCCCAGGTGAAGGCACGACCATGTGCTTGTACATGCCGCGGTGCAATGAGCATGACCCGGCGAGTGATTGCCTCGGTGAGACAGCAGCAGAGCCGGAAAAGAAAGGGCGCGGTGAGGTGGTGCTGGTCGTTGAGGATGAGCCGGTGCTGCGGATGCTGGCCACCGAGATCCTCGGGGACCTGGGCTACACCACGCTCGAGGCGTCAGGAAGTGCGGGCGGGCTGGAGATCTTGAATGCTGATGGCCGGATCGATCTGTTGATCACGGACGTGGGCCTGCCGGGTCTCATGAATGGTCGGCAGTTGGCCGAGACTGCGCGGGCGGTGCGCCCGGCGCTCAAGGTACTCTTTGTCACCGGCTACGCCGATACGGCCTTCCAGGACGAGGGCCAGCTCGGATCAGGTATGGAGGTGCTGGCGAAGCCCTTTTCGGTTGAAGCCTTTGCTGCTCGAGTTGATCGGCTGCTGGGCAACTAGCCGTTCAGCCGGACAGTGCGCTGCTCAGCTCAGCGCCTGGGCTATCGCGGACTCCAAGGCGGCTGGCATCCAAGGCTTCTGGAGATAGACCACGTTGGCTGGCAGATCGGCCTGGATCTCGAAGCCATAGCCGGTGGTGATGATGACTGGCAGCGTTGGCCAGCGGCTGATGAGCAGGTTGGCCAAGTCGCCGCCGGTCAACTGTCCAGGTACCAGGTGGTCGGTGATGAAAAGATCGGGTTGCCCGCTGCGCAGAAGGGCTACCAGTGCATCGTCGGCGGTCAGATATTTCGTGCAGCAAGCGCCACGCTCTTCGAGCAGGTCTTCCAGAATCTGGCCCAACATCGGGTCGTCTTCGACCACGGCAACCCGAAAGGACGTCAAATTCAGCATCAGACTAAGACCAGCCGTGAGTAAAGGACGGACTGTATCAATAATCAGCATTAACAGCTTCGCTTTTACAGAGGCCTTGCTGCTACTGCATGACAGCGCGTACTGCGTCCTCAAGCTGCTGATACGACCAGGGCTTGGCTACGAAGGTGGCGTTGGGTGGCAAACGGTGGGTACTGGCATCCGCGTAGCCCGAGGTGATGAGTACCTTCAAGTGGGGCCAGCGCAGAGAAGCGATCTGAGCGAGCTGGTGGCCGTTCAGACTGCCTGGGGTAAGGATATCGGTGACCAGCAGGGCGATGTTATCGGCGTTTGATTCAAGGCAAGCAAGCCCTGCGTCGGCCCGGTCGCATTCGATCACGCCATTACCCAGATCGCTCAATACGTCCTTCATCAATTCCCGGACGAGGGGCTCGTCTTCCACGAGCAGGATCTGGAGCTGGTTGTTCATCACGCCACGATAAATGTCTTGCTGGAATACTAAGAGCGAGACGATTCAGCAAGGTTTTACCCACCTGACGACCGGGCTAACAGGTGCGACCGGGAGCGTTTACGTGGTGTGACCAGTAGGCGATGGATGGCGCCTTCCACAGGCGATTGCCTGGGATCGGCGCTGATACCATTTTCCGCTCCACCATCCTTCCGACTGTAAACGTGTCTGCTGATCTTCCCTTTCCGAATCAAAAAGTCGAAGCGTCTGTGACTTCGCTCCTCAATGACATCCAGCGAGCAAGCGACCTTGCATCGTTGGACCTTCACCATGGGCGTGCAGGTGCGTACCTGGCGGCGCTTCGCGATCTAGAGGTCCTGGCTCGCGAAGACCTGGACGGTGTGTTCCTGGTGCTAGATCGCCTCTATCAGGCCCAGTTCAGCCGCCTTGGGATGCTCGGCGCGTTGTAGAGGATTTGTGCTCGTCCAATCGTCCGCGTCTGCGCCGTTTTGCAGGCGGTTTCGAGCCTGTCCCTTCCTGCCCCGTGCACCACTCGTCGCTTCGTCTGTTGACCTATTTCTGATGCCGTCACCTACACTGTTTAAACGTACAGTATCAAGGTGCCACCATGGACGCTTTCCAGACACGGGGTCGCAGACTCGCCCAGCTCGCGCTTTCCCAGGCGCGGTTGAAGATCACCGGTTTCCAGAGCCCAGCCGAGGATCATGCACAGCTGCCACTCTCGATCGATGAAGCGATTGGCTGGGGCGCGCCCAACCTCTGGCTCTGGCTGGTGAATAGCGAGGCTCTGGCGGGGCTGAGCATCCACCAGGGAGACGTGCTCGTCGTGGATCGTGCTGGCGCTGTGGAGCCTGGCCGAGCGGTGATCGTGGTGGCCGACTGTGAGCACCGGCTCTGCACGGTACTGACCAACCAGGAGCGGCAGCAGCTGCTGGCGACGATCGGGCGCGATGGGCACCCGCGCACGCTCGATCTGGTGGGGGAGGTGGAGCTCTGGGGCGTGGTGGACTTCCTGATGCGGGACCTCCGGCCATGAGCGTCTACGCGTTGATCGACTGCAACTCCTTCTACTGCAGCTGCGAGCGGCTGTTCCGGCCTGAACTGAAAGGTCGGCCGGTGGTGGTGCTGTCGAACAACGATGGATGCGTGATTGCCCGAAGCCGCGAGGCAAAGGCCCTGGGGATCGGCATGGGCGTGCCGTACTTTCAGAATCGGGCCTTTTTGCGGCAGCACAACGTCGCCGTCTTCAGCTCCAACTACGAGCTCTATGCCGACGTCTCCAATCGCGTGATGCGGACCATCCAGGGGATGGTGCCGGACCTGGAGGTGTACTCGATCGACGAATGCTGGGCGGACCTCACGGGCATGCCCGGCGACCTGGAGGCGCTCGGCCGGGAGATACAGGCGCGGGTGCACCGCTGGGTGGGCATCCCGGTCGGTGTCGGGATCTCGACCACCAAGACGCTGGCGAAGCTGGCCCAGTGGGCGGGCAAGACCTGGCGCGCGACCGGCGGGGTGGTGGATCTCACCGACGCGCTCCGGCAGGGGCGTCTGCTGCCGCTGGCGCCGGTGGGCGATGTATGGGGCGTGGGCCGCAAGCTGACCACTCGCCTGCAGGGGCTCGGCATCACCACGGCCCAGGACCTGGCCCGGGCGGATCTGCGGGTGCTGCGCAAGGAATTCTCCCGCGTACTGGAGCGCACAGCGCGTGAGCTACGCGGCGAGCAGTGGATGCGCCTGCACGAGGCACCGCCGCTGAAGAAGGAGATCATCAGCTCGCGGATGTTCGGCAACCGGGTGTACCGCCTGGAGGCGCTGCGCGAGGCCATGGCCACCTACGTGACCCGGGCGGCGGAGAAGCTGCGGGAGCAGGGATCGCTGTGCTCCACGCTGCTGGTGAGCGTGCAGACCGGCCAGCACGAACCCGAAGAGCGCCGCTACTACCGTAGCCTGGGCATCCAGCTGGCGCACCCGACCGACGATACCCGCATCCTGGTCCAGGCCGCCCTGGCGGGCCTGGAGCCCATCTATCGCGAGGGGTACGCCTACTCGAAGTGCGCCGTGGTGCTGGGCAGCATCGTACAGACCGACGAGTTCACGCCGGACCTCTTCGCCCCGGCCGGGCAGGGGCGGCCCAGCGAGCTGATGCAGGTGGTGGACCGGATCAACGCGCGGTACGGGCGGGCGGCGCTGCACGTGGGGCGGGTGCCCGCCGATCCGGGGTGGCAGATGCGGCGGGAGCTGCTGTCGCGGGGGTATACGACGCGGTGGGGGGAGTTGCCGCGGGCGGGGTGAGCTAAGATTAGCTAATCACATGGAGTAATTAGGAGCTAACGGAATGCGTTTTTCAATTGAAGCAAAAAATAAATGGATTGCTGGAGTATCACTCATTTCGTTGTTTGTTCTCTTCATGACAGCAATCAGGGTGCCCATATGGTCCGTTTTTTTAGGAACAACGATTGAATCTGTTTTGACAAAAGAAAGCTGGATTTCGCTTTGGTCATCCTTGAGCTCTGGAGTTGTAGCTGCGTACCTCTTTTACGTTTTGGTGGAGGTTGTTCCTAAGCGAAAAAGTGATCAGCAAGTCAGGGAGGTTCTCGACTCTGCGGTTGCGTCGGTAGTTGAGGGCTTGCTGGAGGGTGGGGCGTTTCAGCATGAGAAAGAGCTTCAGTATGTCAGCTTGGATCTCCGGAAGGTCGATTGGCAAAGAGAGATAGATCTTTGCAGTACCCGCGATTTTATCCGTCTAAAGTTTGCTGGGGAAACAGCAGAAACTAGGTTTGATTACTTTAAAGGGTTAATTCCGGTGACTGTTCAGTTATCACCGATGCATACGAAGATTTGGTTGGGTGTAACCGAAAAGGTTCGGCTCTATGTGGAAACAATGGCAGCCAGGCCAGCGTCTTTCGATGTGAGAACACTACATGGTACAACCATAGATGAGCTTGTAACCCAGGGCAATGCGGACGGACTATGGGTTTCAAGTCTTCAGTTTAGAGCACATGAATATCTAGAGCTGGCTAGGGACTGGACTCAGCTTCGCTAACGTCTAGAGTAATGGTCTAGGTCTTTATCAAGTACAAGGGAGTTTTCTTTTTATGTCAAGAAACGGGGTTCTCAGCAAAGGGATAGACATAGGCGCACTTCTTACCTTGCTGACACTAAGTATGTACGCCCTTGGCTTCCTGAGGCTGGCAGTTCTCTACACTACTATCGACTGCTTTTGGGCTATTAAATTTAATAGCGCTCAGGACTTCATACTTCAAGGCGCTACTGGGGTCAGTGTGGCATTTTTCTCGGCTATGCTATTTAGCTGGGGGCGGGACCCTGATAAGGCGCTCGATGAGTCTATGAGAATAATCGCAGTTATTGGCACGGGTTGGCTATTGATTGCAGGTGTCATATCGAAGTATTTCTTCATAGGGAAGCTGATGCTAGCAGTCATGGGTGAGTTGTTTCCATGTGCTCTCATGGGTCCTGTTTTCTATGCATTGTTTTCTACCTATAGTCATGATGGGTTTCGAAAAGGGGCAGGACGATACTTGCTGGGGTGTATTGTCATAATTTCGATGAGTTTGTTCATATATCAGGAGGATAAATCGAAGGAATTGAATTCAGGGCTTGGGTCGACGTATATGCTTTTCAATCGTTCTGGAGAGCAAAAATCAATTCTAATTGGCTCAGTTAGCGGCAAATACCTAGCCCGATCATGTGATGAGAAGGGCACTTACTCGATAATTGAGTCAAGCGCCGACTGGTTTGTATCTCCTATAGAAAGCGCTCACTACTGTAAGTGATTAAATGCCCGACTTTTGGTGTTCTTGCATCTTCTTCCATTCCCGCTCCACCGCCCGCTTCGCCGTCGCCTTGGTGGCGTACAGGTGCCTGAGCCGCCGTGGCTTGCTCTGGTCGCCCTCAGCGAGGGTGTGCTCCTTGCCGGTCTTGGGATCACGGTAGTAGGCGATGATGCCGGTGTAGGCGCCCTGGATCTCGTCGACCAGGTCGGCTACCAAGTCTTCCGGCAACTTGGCTTCCAGCTCCAGTCGCGTGGTGTAGCCGCCATCCGCGGTTAGGCTGTGCTGCACGTTTCCCCCGTACCAGATGATGGCGTCGATCTCGGCCTTCACGCCCTGCAGGGTGTAGGTGAGCTCGGGCATGAGCTCCGGCCGGCACAGGGCGAGCTGGTAGGTGAGGGTGGCGGTACCGCGCTGCAGGCGGTTCCACTCGGCCCGGGCGGCGCGCAGCGCGGAGAGCTCGTCGGCGTAGGTGTGGCGCAGGTCCTTCACGTTGTCGCCGCTGCCGGCGATGGCTTCCTGCTTCTTGGCGCTGTTGGTGTCGTAGTAGAAGGCGCGCACGGCGTCGTAGCTTTCACGATCGGCCTGTAGGTAGCTGTGCTGGTCGCCGTCCTTGCGGGTGAGGGTGACGTGGCCCAGGTCGGCGCCGCTGACCGACTTGCCGCCGCCGGCCGGGAGGAACAGCAGCCGGCCCGCTTTCACGGTGGCCACCGCGTCATAGTCCTCGCCCAGGCGGGTCAGCAGGTTGGCGTCCGATTCCCCGGTCTGATCCAGCTGCAGGACCTGCTGCGCCTCGAGGTCGGGCGCGATGAGCGGGGTGAGGCCCTGGCGCTCTGCCAGGACGCGCAGCACGGCGCCGAGGGTGGTGGCGCTGTAGCTCTGGTCCCGTTTGGTCTTGAGGCCCTTACGCAGGTCGGCGCTGCGGGCGCGGATGCTGAGCACGTCGGGGGCGCCGTTGTGCTCAGTCTCATCGACGATATAGCTGCCCTTGTCGATCAGGCCGGTGGTGGACCAGCCCAGCCAGAGGCGAATCTTGGCACCCCGGGGCGGGATGGCCAGCAGGCCGTCATGGTCGGACAGCACCAGGCTCAACTGGTCGGCCTCGAGGCCGCGGTTGTCCGTCAGATCCAGGCTGATCAGCCGCGGCGCGATAAGGGCGCTGATGTCCTTGCCGTCGACCAGGATCTGGTAGCGCGCCTGGGCATAGGTAGCGCCCTGCACCAGGTCGCGGCCAAGGATGCGCAGCTGGCCAGTGGCGGTGTCGAGCAGCTCCTGGATCACAGCAGCTTCCTCAGCAGGGTGCAGACGCGCCTTGCGCACCTGAGTAGTCAGCATGCGGTCTAGCATTGCTTGCGAAGGAAAGGCGCAATTGCCACGCGGCCTTTCGCTAAGTAGAAGCGGACACCCCTCAGCGGTGTCCGCACGCCGTCTGCCCGTTACTTCGGCATCAGCACGGTATCGACCACGTGGATCACGCCGTTGGACTGCATCACGTCGGCGATGGTGACGGCGGCCTTGCCACCCTTGGCGTCGACCACCCAGAGCTTGCCGCTGTGCAGCTTGATGGTCAGGTCTTCCCCCTGAACCGTCTTCAGCTTGACCATGCCACCGTGCGCCTTGGCGTCGGCCATCAACTGCTTGGCGGTGTGGGTGCCGGGCACCACGTGGTAGGTGAGGATCTTGGTCAGGTCGGCCTTGTGCTCGGGCTTGACCAGGGTATCGACGGTGCCGGCCGGCAGCTTGGCGAAGGCTTCGTTGGTCGGGGCGAAGACGGTGAAGGGACCGCTGCCGTTGAGGGTGTCGACCAGACCGGCCGCCTTGACGGCCGCCACCAGCGTGGTGTGGTCCTTGGAGTTGACCGCGTTCTCGACGATGGTCTTGGACGGGTACATGGGCGCCCCGCCGACCATGACGGTATCGGCGGCGAAGCTGAGCGGGGCGGTGGCACCTAGGATCGCGAGACTGGCTACGATGGCGATGCGCTTGAGCAAGGTGTGCATGGTGCGTCTCCTGAGTTCTTCGGCCCTCCGGATGAGGGTGATGAATGTACGGAGCGGCCCGGCAAACGGATGCATCACAGCGCGATTATTTTTCCCTGGGCGATGACCGGTCCCGTGGGCGCGCCGGTCGGCGAGCCGGTTCGCGGTTCAAGGGAGACCGCCAGTACCGCTCCAGGCGTTAGTGCCGGTGCGAGTCCCGCGGGTACGGCCAGGGTCACGGCCGTGGCGTCCTGGAGCAGACCGAGCGAATGGGGTTTGCCATCCGCCGTGATGATCCAGGCCTCGGCGCTCCTGCCTGGCCAATCCGCTTTGCTGGCGGGCACGAACAGCAGCTGCCGGCCGTTCGCCTGCAAGGTGACGCTGAATGCCAGGCTGCCGTTACTCTGTTCCAGGCGGGCGAGCAGGGCGGGCGTCGCGACCTGGACCGGGCGCAGCAGCACGAGCAGCGCCAGCACCAGGGCAGCGGCCAGTGCCAGCCCGGTCGTCCAGCGCCACAGGCGCGGGTCGTTCCAGCGGCGGGTCGGCTCGAGTGCCGGTTGCTCCGTCGGAAAGAGCCGTTGCTGGATACCGTTCCAGACGTGGGCTGGCGGTTCGACGACCGGAAATTCATCGAGCCAGTCGGCGAAATGCCGCTGCCAGGCCGCCAGTTGCGCCTGGTAGGCAGGCTCCCGCCGCACGAGTTCTTCCACCTCCAGGCGTTCATCGGCGGACAGTACGCCGAGGGCGTATTCCGCGATGAGCAGCGCGTGCCGGTCGTTAGGAGGGATGTCGTCGTTCATAGGCCCAGGCACGCTCGCAGTTGCAAGAGGCCACGCCGAATCCAGCTTTTCATCGTGCCGAGCGCGATGCGGTGGCGAGCGGCCAGCTCGGCATAGGAATAGCCCTCGAAGAAGGCGACCCGGATATAGGTCTGCTGGTCCTTGCCCAGGGTTTTCAGGCAGAGATCGATCTGGCGACGCTGGCGATGAGCTTCGAAGTCTTCGGCGACGGACTGGGTCGCCGGCCACTCGGCCAGGCTGTCGAGCGGCTCGTGCCGACGCTGGGCACGGCGGCGATCGATGGCCTTGTGGCGCACCAGGGTCGCCATCCAGGTCAGGGCGCTGGACAGTGTGGCGTCGAAGGTGCCGGCCTTGAGCCAGATGGCGGTATAGGCCTCCTGCAGGACCTCTTCCGCCTCCGTGCGATCGCCCACGTACTGCAGGCATACGCCGAACAGCCTACTCGAGGTCACGCGGTAGAGCGTTTCGAAGGCCAGGCGATTGCCCTGGCCGCAGGCCTGCAGCAGGACATTGAGCGCGACGGGCTCCGGGTTCGTTTCAGGGCTGGCCGATACGGCTGATCTGCTCGTCAAGGATGGCGTTCCGAAAGGAGGCACGGCAGTGTCTTGTTTTTGTCCGCTAAGGGCCGCGTTTCGCTGAGCGCTGAAGCGCGAGTCCTGACGGCTTCACTCTCCCAGCCCTCTAGAGGGCGAGGGGCGATGGGTCCGATGTACCATCGAACGAACGGCATCGCAATCGCGATCATCGTCGTGCGCCTACGGCGTCTCGACTGCGGGTGGTTGGCTGCCTGGCAGGCTCTGGCTCCGTATCCGGCTCTTGACCACCTTTACACAAGCCTACATGCCAGGCCGTAGCTGCCTTGCGGGCTGAGCGGCTAGCATGCACGTCCAGATCGTCCGACTGTTCAGGTACCCCCGATGTCGCTGTCATCCGAATCCCCGCGCTGGACCTCGCGCATCCTGCTGGTGGATGACGATCCGGCGATCCGCGAGTTGATCTGCGGCTATCTGGCGCGCTTCAGCATCAACGCCCGCGGGGTGGGTGATGGCCTGGAGATGCGCCGGGCGCTGGCGGAGGAGGCCTTCGACCTGGTGGTGCTGGATCTGATGCTGCCGGGAGAGGATGGGCTTTCCCTCTGTCGTTCGCTGCGGCGCGACAGCGGCATTCCCATCCTGATGCTGACCGCCCAGTGCGAGCCGGCGGATCGCATCATCGGCCTGGAGCTGGGCGCCGACGACTATATGGCCAAACCTTTCGAGCCCCGGGAGCTGGTGGCGCGGATCCAATCGGTGCTGCGGCGGACCCAGGATGGCCGCGTGCCCCAGCGCAAGGCGCCGCGGACCAGTGTCAGCTTCGATGGCTGGAAGCTCGATGGCGTCCTGCACCAGCTGCATTCGCCCGCCGGGGTGATGGTGCCGCTGTCCAATGCCGAGGTACGGCTGCTGTGGGTCTTCATCGAGCAGCCGCGCCAGGTGCTGAGCCGCGAGCAACTGCTCGATGCGACCCGCGGGCGGGCGATCGAGGCCTTCGATCGCAGCATCGATCTACAGGTGTCGCGGTTGCGCAGCAAGCTGGGTGATGACCCGCGGGCGCCGCAGTTGATCAAGACCGTGCGCGGCGAAGGCTATCTGTTCGATGCCAGGCAGATAGGGCACTAGCCGTGCGCCGCCTGGATACCCTGTTCGCCCGCCTGTTCGGGGTCTTTCTGCTGGCCATCCTGCTGGGCCATCTGCTGGCCTTTTTCTGGTTTCGGCATGGCCTCGGCGAGCGACCGCCGCCCCCGCCGCCGCCCATGGAGGGCGAGGCCGGCTTCGATCGGCCACCTCCGCCCGGGCCTTTCCCGCACCGGGAACCCGGCGTGTGGCGGCACATCGAGTGGTTTCTCGGCGGCCCGCTGATCTTCCAGCTGGGCTCGCTGGTGATCGCCGCCTGGCTCGGGGCGCGCCTGTTGACCCGGCCGCTGCGCCAGTTGACCGAGACCGCCGAGCACCTGAGTCACAACCTCGACGGTTCGCCCATTCCCGTCACCGGGCCCTGGGAGACCCGCGAGGCCGCACGGGCGCTCAATCGCATGCACCAGCACCTGCTCGAACAGCTCCAGCAGCGCGGGCGCATGCTCACGGCCATCTCCCATGACCTGCGCACGCCCCTGGCGCGGGTGAAGCTGCGCATCGAGGACATCGACGATCCGCGCCTGCACGCCCGGGTCAGCCAGGACGTGGACGACATGATCGAGTTGCTCGACGGCACCCTGAGGTACCTGCGCGAACAGCACCGCCAGGAGCGCCCCATCCTCTGCGACGTCCAGGCGCTGGTCGAGGCCATGGCCGAAGACGCGGCCGAGGAGGGTGCCCAGGTCGCCGTCCAGGGTAGCTGCCAGCCGCTGAAGGTGGCGCCCATGGCACTGCGCTCCTGCCTCGGCAATCTGCTGCAGAATGCCCTGCGCTACGCCGGCCAGGCGGAGATCCGCCTGAGCGAGCAGCCGGAGCGGTTGATCATCTCCATCCTCGACCGCGGGCCGGGCATACCGGCCCAGTATCGGGAAGCGGTGTTCGAACCCTTCTATCGCCTGGAGGGGTCGCGCAACCGATCCTCTGGCGGGACCGGGTTGGGGCTGGCCATCGCCCGGGAAGCGGCGGCGCACATGGGCGGCGAGCTGACCCTCGGCGAAACCCCCGGCGGCGGCCTGACCTGCCAGGTGGTGCTGCCACGCCCCTGATGTATCGCCCGGCATACAAAGTGACCAAACGGCTGACATCTACCCAGCGGATACTGGGAGGCGCGGAACACTGATGTCCGCATTTCCCGGGAGAGACATCCATGATCAGCGGAATAGGCGGTGGCTACTCCAGCTACTACAGCAGTGCCAGCGCGATCAAAGGCACTGGCGCGACAGCGTCCGGCAGTAGCGTCAGCGGCAGCGAAGATGGTAATCCGTTGAAGAAGCTGTTCGGCAAGCTCGACAGCGATGGCGACGGCTCCATCAGCAAGAGCGAACTCACCACCGCCGCCAGCGCGGCGAGCGATACCCAGACGGATACCGACGAGAGCGGGGATATCGACGTCGACAAGCTGCTCGGCATGCTCGACCAGGATGGCGATGGCAGCGTCGGCGAAAGCGAATTCGCCTCGGCCTTCGCGCCGCCGCCGGGTGGACCCCAGGGGCAGAGGGGCACCGAAGAATCCAGCGATTCCAGCATCGCCGGCCTGGGCGGTTCAGCGCCTCCGCGCATGCCGCCGCCACCGCCACCGCAGGGGGCGAGCGGGCAAGGGGACAGCGAGGCCGATTCCAGCACTCAGGACGCGTCGAGCCCCTACACGCAACTGGTCCAGGCGGTGTTGCGCCAGTACCAGAGCATCGGCAGCAACGGCAGCAGCACTGCCGCGGGCAGCACCTTGAACGTGGCCGCCTGAGCAAAGATCGGTAGTGCAGGGCAGGGCGGCCAGAGGCCGTCCGGTCCATGCACTCAGTCTGCACTCGACCTCCTGCTCGACTCCGGACTCCTCTAGTGGCGCTTACCTAGGCCGTCGGCCAGGTAGATTCGGCGTTACCGCCTCTCCCCCGCGCCCCAGCAAAATCTCCAGCTGTTTCAAGATGTTGCCATCACCAGCTGGCCTTGGATTCTCACGAAAACGTTATGATATAACGTGCGCCTTCATTGGCTTGGCCGATGCCCAGCTGTCGGCGGCGGGTATCGGCGCTTTCGCTCTGCTAAGGACTGTCATGCCTGTATCCCGCTCCCTTCGCCTGGTGCTGACCGCTTCGGCCCTGGCGACCCTGGTCGCCTTCGTGCCACCGCTGTCCAGCGCTGAAGAACGCGTCTTCGACGTGGTCGGCCCTTTCGAGATCGGTGGGCTGGACCCGTCGATTTCCGGTTTCGTCTTCCAGCGCATGCAGATCACCGAGACCCTGCTCGAAGCCGATGCCCAGGGTAAGCCGATTCCCGGACTGGCAGAGCGCTGGACCGAATCGGCGGATGGCCTGACCTGGCGACTCGCCCTGCGCCAGGGGGTGAAATTCCATGACGGCAGCGCGCTCACGGCCAAGGCCGCGGCGGCTGCCCTCGATGCGGCGCGGGGCAAGCCGGGGGTGCTCAAGCAGGCGGGCATCGAGTCGGTCATCGCCGAGGGCAACGAAGTGGTGATCCGGCTGGCGAAACCCTTCAAGCCCCTGCTGGCACTGCTGGCGCATTCCTCCACCAATATCCTGGCGCCGGCCGCCTATGACGCCGAAGGCAAGGTGCAGAAGATCATCGGCACGGGGCCGTACCGGCTGACCCTGCTGGAACCGCCGCAGCGCCTGGCCGCCGAACGTTTCGAAGGCTACTGGGGCGCCAAGCCGGAGATCGCCCGGACGACCTACCTGGCCGCCGGCCGCGGTGAGACCCGCACCCTGATGGCCGAGAGCGGCGATGCCGAGCTGGTGTTCCAGCTCGACCCGCCCAGCATCGCCCGCCTCAAGCGCTCCAGCAGCCTAAAGGTGCTGATCGAGCCAGTCCCGCGGGTGGTGTTGCTGACCCCGAACTCCGGCGCTGGTGCCACGGCGCCGGTCGAGGTCCGGCAGGCGCTCAGCCTGGCCATCCAGCGCGACGGCGTCGCTGCCGCCGTGTTGCGGGCGCCGGGTACCGGGGCGACCCAGTTGTTCGCGAAGAACGTGCCCGCCTGGCACGACCCCGCGCTGGCGCCGCTCGCCTACGATCCGGCGGCGTCACGCAAGCTGCTGGCGGGGCAGGGTTGGACCCCCGGCGCCGATGGCATCCTGCAAAAGGACGGCACGCCACTCAGGCTCAAGCTGCTGACCTATTCCGACAGACCCGAGCTGCCGCTGATCGCCACCGCCCTGCAGGCACAGTTGCGCGAGGTGGGTGTGGACGTGGAGGTCGCGGTGCAGAACTCCAGCGCCATCCCGGCCGCGCACAACGATGGGTCGTTGCAACTGGCGCTCTATGGCCGCAACTTCGCCCTGGTGCCGGATCCCCTGGTCACTCTGCTCAATGACTTCAGCCATGGCGGCGCCGAATGGGGCCCTCTGGGCTGGAAGAATCAGGCCTTCGACCAGGCCATGGCCGCCTTACTGGCTAGCGATGATCCAGCCGAGCAACAGCGTCAGCGCTATGCCGCCATGGCCCAGGTGCAAAAGGACCTGCCGGTGATTCCGGTGGCCTGGTACCGCCAGACGATGGCCGTCTCCAATGCCGTCGAAGGCGCTGCCATCGATCCCTTCGAGCGCACCTTCGGCCTGAGCACGCTGCGGTGGGCCCAATGACCCGGCTGCTCGCCTTTCGCCTGCTGCAGGCGGGCCTGGTCGCCCTGCTGGTGGGCGGTCTCACCTTCCTGTTCATGAACCTGCTGCCGGGCGATGCCGCCTACCGCATCGCCGCCGGACGCTACGGCTATGACCTGGTGGATACTGCCGCGGCCGAGGCGGTGCGGGCTGAGCTGAATCTGGATCAACCGTTGCTGTGGCGTTTCTTCGCCTGGATCGGCGATCTGCTGACCCTGGATCTCGGTCATTCGCCGGTCTCCGGCAAGCCGGTGATGGACGTCGTCGCCCACGAACTGGGCAGCTCCATCCGCCTGGCCATCGGCGCCGTGTGCCTGTCGCTGCTGCTGGGTCCGCCGCTGGGCGTGATGGCCGGTCTGTGCCCGGGCGGCCTGCTGGACCGCGGCCTGCTGGTGCTGACCACGGCGATCCGCGCACTCCCGCAATTCGTCCTGGGCGTGATCTTCGTGCTGCTGTTCGCCATCTCCTGGCAACTGTTCCCGGCGGCCGGTCACGGTACCTTCTGGCACAGCGTCCTGCCCACGCTGACCCTGGCGCTGGGGCTGGCTGCGGTATCGTCGCGGGTCGCCCGGGATGCCACGGTGGAGGTGGCCGCATCCGCCTACTACCGCTTCGGCCGCCTCAAGGGCCTGAGAGGCGCCGGCGTCTTCCTGCGCCACGGCCTGCGCAATATCGGCGTGCCGGTGGTGACCTACCTGGGCGTGCAGCTGGTGTATCTCATCGAAGGCGTGGTTGTGGTGGAGACGCTGTTCGCCTGGCCGGGCATCGGCCACGGCCTGGTGCACGCCATCGTCCAGCGCGATGTGCCCATGGTGCAGGGCACCGCCCTGGCGATGGGGCTGCTGTTCGTCATCCTCAATACCCTGGTCGATCTTGCCAACCACCTGATCGATCCGCGTGGGAGAGCCTCATGAATCTCGACGCTACCGTCGCTTCGGCGGCGCCTCCGGTCAAATCCTCCGCGCGTGGGCTCGGCCTGGGTCTGCTGGCGGCCCTGATCGCCTTCGCCTTCCTCACTCCGCTGCTCTGGCCGGGCGACATCGCCCGTCAGGACTATGAGGCGATCCTCGCGGCGCCCAGCAGCGCCTATCCGCTAGGCACCGATCACCTGGGTCGCGACATGCTGGCGCGGCTGGCGGTCGCCATCCGCTTCTCGCTGGGGCTGGCCTTCATCAGCGTCTGCACCGCCGCCATTCCCGGCGTGCTGCTGGGCATCCTGGCCGCCTGGAAGGGCGGGCTGGTCGACAAGCTGCTGGGCGGCCTGGCCGAGCTGTTCCTGGCCCTGCCGGGCCTATTGCTGGTGCTGCTGATCGTCGCGGTGTTTCCCGGCTCCTTCGTCGCCCTCTACAGCGCCGTGGCCCTGGTGCTCTGGGTGGAGTACTTCCGCATGACCCGGGCGCTGGCGCGTACCGTGCTGGCCTCGCCGGCGGTGGCCGCCAGCGGGCTGCTGGGCTTCGGGCCCGTCTACATCGTCCGCCGCCATCTCTGGCCGCAGCTGGCGCCGGTACTCCTGACCATCGCCGCCTTTGGCGCGGCTTCGACCATCATGGCCATCGCCGCTCTGGGTTTCGTCAGCATCGGCGTACGCCCGCCCACCGCCGAGCTGGGACTGATGATCACCGAGTTGCTGCCCTATTACGCCGAGGCGCCGCTGGTGATCGCCCTGCCGATCCTGGCGATCTTCCTGACCGTGCTGTCGCTGCTGCTCATCACCGGAGGCCGCAAGCCATGACCGTCGCGCTCACCACCACGGCGCTGGAGATCCGTACCGCCGATACCCAGCTGGTGGAACCGCTGTCCATCCGCCTGGCGCCGGGCCAGGTCCTGTCGATCATCGGCGAGACCGGCTCGGGCAAGAGCCTGTTCGCCCAGGGCGTCGTCGGCAATCTGCCGGCGGGGCTAGAGGCTCACGGGCAGATAGGCCTGGCGGACGGCTTCAGCGAAGAAGGCCGCCAGAGCGGTCGCCGGGCGCATTGGGGCAGGGGGCTCGCGGTGCTGCCCCAGGAGCCCTGGCTGAGCCTGGACCCGACCATGCGGGCGCTGTCCCAGGTCGCCGAGACCTATACCCAGGTGGTCGGCATCGGTCGGACCGAAGCCCGCGACAGGGCCAGCGCGGATCTGGCGCGGCTGAACCTGGCCGGCGCCGAGCGCAAGTATCCCTTCCAGCTGTCCGGTGGCATGGCCCAGCGCCTGGCCTTTGCCGCCACCCATGCCGGTGGCTCGCCGGTGCTGATCGCCGACGAGCCCACCAAGGGGCTGGATCGCGACCGCATCGACGAGGTCATCGACCTGCTCAAGGCCATGCTCGCCGAAGGCGGCAGCCTGCTCATCATCACCCACGACCTGGAAGTGGCGCGCCGGCTGGGTGGCGAGGTGATGATCATGCTCAAGGGACGGGTCATCGAAGCCGGTCCGGCCGAGCAGGTGCTGGGCCAGCCGCAGCATGCCTATACCCGCCAGCTGCTGGCCGCCGATCCCGCGCGGTGGCCAAGACGTCCGTCGCGGCCCCTTACCGGCGAAGCCGTGGTCGCGGTGGAAGGGCTCGCCGCCCAGCGCGGTGGCAGGCAGCTGTTCGAGGAGTTGTCCTTTACCGTCCGGCCCGGGGAAATCCTCGGCGTGACCGGGCCGTCGGGCTGTGGCAAGTCGACCCTGGGCGACATCCTGCTCGGCCTGGCCACACCCGGCGCCGGGACGATCCGCCGTCAGCCGGGGCTCGGTCGCTTCGCCTTTCAGAAGCTGCACCAGGATCCGGTGGCCGCCTTCGCACCCTCGGTGACCATCCGCCAACTGCTAACGGATCTGGTGCGACTGCATCGGCTGGATGCGACGCGCATCGGTCGGCTGATGCAGCGCCTGCGCCTCGACGAGCGCCTGCTGGATCGACTGCCCGGCAACATTTCCGGCGGTGAGCTGCAGCGCTTTTCCCTGCTGCGGGTGCTCCTGCTCGATCCGGCGCTGATCTTTGCCGACGAGCCGAGCTCGCGGCTGGATCTCATCACCCAGAAGGAGATGATCGAGCTGCTGGTTGAAACCGCCGATGAATCCGGAACCGCCATCCTCCTGGTCAGCCATGACGAGGACCTGGTGAATGCCGTCGCCGATCGGCGTATCCATCTGGCAGATCCGGTGCTTGCGCGGAGTCTGGTGGATCGGCAATCCCGTTCCAGGGTGATGGAGGTGGTCTCCACCGCTCAGGAATAGGGTTTTCGCCGGCATCCCTCGGCGCCGGCTTCACCCTCCCAGCCAAGAGCGCCTCCTGACACCCGGCGGCCACAGTCGCGTGTTGCGTGCAACGGCCGTGGCTAACAGCCCTGGGTAGCGGGCAGGAGGTGGCCACACCCTGCTTCGAGCGCCGCAGATTCAACTTGGTATTACTTTATTGCAAGTTGCCGGTAATGCGCTTTGGGTCAGTTTGAGCGGAATTTCGGTTGGCGGCACAATCACTGGGCGACTTGATCTAGGTTTTTCGTCGACCTTTGTTTGGTTGGGGCTTCCACTGCGAAGTTCGTAAGTTTCCGCTGTTCAATTAAGGCATTCTTATAATACGTCCGCTTTTTATCGTCAGTGCTAGTTGGTTGTCAGCGGCTGTTGGCGCTAAAAGCCTTGGTGTCTCAAATTTCCAAATTTGAATTTTGAGTGAAAGAGCGCCTTATTACTTGACGCATGCTGAAAAGAAAAAGCAGCATTATGCATCCCTTGTAGACGTGCCCCTGTTGCCAATCGACTGCAAGGCGGTGTTCGTACAAGAGAACGCTCTAGCAATGAAGTTCATGTGACGACTGATTTCTACACCCTTGGTTGGGCAAGAGTACGAAAGTTTATGTGGCCCAGTTTGGCAAGGGCCTCAAGTTCTAGCGAAGGCTTGAATAAGTCAGCCTGCAACTCCGCTTTTTGGCGCTAAGGAACTGATGATTCTTATATCCGCAGTCTTTTCTTTCTGGTAGTCGATTCGCCAGCGCCATGACCTGATTTCAGAGTCCGTACTGGGGAGTGCGGACTCTCTTCAACGCGCATATCAAGCCACGCCGGTGCGGCTCTGCTTTCCGGCGCGCGTCTGGCTGCGCGTCTTCAACCACTAGTAGTCGCCGACAATGAATAGGGGAAGTTATGCAAAGCTCGCGTTATCAGAAAGGAGCTATATCCAATAGCCCTTTGACCAGTTTCAGCCGATTCTTCGGCCCCTGGACGCTTGGGGTGGTGGGCGGCTGTACGCTGCTGCTTGGCTGCAAGGCAGCCTTCGCCGAGGGCTTGGTTGACGACAGCAAACTGGTGCTGACGGTACGCAACTTCTACTTCAACAGTGACCGCGCCAACGGACGGGCGAACCAGGAAGACTGGACTCAGGGTTTCCTGCTGGACTATCAGTCAGGGTTCACGCCGGGCCCGGTGGGGGTCGGGGTCGATGCCTTCGGTTACCTGGGCCTCAAGCTCGATGCCGGCCCGGGGCGCCGTGGCACCGGTAACTTGCCCGTCCATGCCGGGAACGAGCCGGCTGACGAATATTCCCGTGCCGGCGCTGCGCTGAAGCTGCGTCTGGGCAATACCGTGGTGCGCTATGGGCAACAGGCGCCCACGGCGCCGGTGTTCGCCATCAGCACCAGTCGCCTGCTGCCGCAGACCGCCACGGGTTGGAGCCTGCTCAGTAACGACGTGACGGATCTGTTGCTGGAGGCAGGGCATTTCACCTCTTCCACCGATCAGGTCAGCACCAACCGCAACGGGGATCTCTGGGCCGGATACGCACGGCAGCGCGCCGATCACATCGATTTCGCCGGTGGCAAGTACAGCCCGGTCAAGGGCGTCAGCCTGTCGCTCTATGCGGCGCAGCTGGATGACATCTGGAACCAGTACTACGGCAACCTGAATCTGGTGAAGGCGCTGTCCGGCACCCAGGCGCTGACCTTCGATGCGAATCTCTATCGTACGCGGGATACCGGAGCGGCCAAGGCGGGTCCCATCGACAATACCTCCTATAGCCTGGCCACCGCCTTCAGCCATGGGCCGCACACCTTCACCCTGGGCTGGCAGCAGATCCATGGTGATACGCCGTTCGACTATGTGGCCCTGGGCGACAACGACCGCCTGGGCGGCGGAATCTTCCTGGCCAACGCCGTCATGCTCTCCGATTTCAATGCCCCGGGCGAACGCTCCTGGCAGGCGCGCTACGATCTCAACTTCAAGACGCTCGGCGTGCCCGGCCTCAGCCTCATGACTCGCTACCTTGAGGGCAGTGGTATCGATGGCCGTGATCTGCCGGCCAACAGTGCCTATCGCGGGCTCTATGGCGCCGACGACCACGAGCACGAAATCGACCTGGAGGGTCGCTACGTGCTGCAGTCGGGCGCGGTCAAGGGGCTGTCGATCCGGGTCCGCCAGGCCTGGCACCGCGGCTCGCCATCCACCGGCGGTTCGGTCAATCAGCTACGGGTCATCCTCGACTATCCGCTGCAATTGCTCTGACGCTACCGTCCTCCAAATGGACGCCGCAACCGCTGGCAAGCGGTTCGCGGCCGTCCGTCGCCCCTGGCTTAAGGGGGCACCGCTGCGCCGATATCCCTAATAGTCATTTTATCAGGGATGCCCACCCATGAATCTTCGCAGCCTGAACGTCGCGCCCCGCGCCGTGCTGTTCTTTTCCGTGATCGTCCTGATCGTCTTCGCCCTCGGCGGCGTCGCCGTGGTGCAGATGGGCAAGCTGTACGATGCGGAACAGGAGGTGGAGACCAATTGGCTGCCGGGCAACCAACTGGCGGCGAAGATGAGTGGCGGATTGCTGCGGCTGCGCCTGGAAAGCCTCAGGGCCACCACCACGCCGGATCCGCAGCTGCGGGCCCAGACCGTCGCGGCCTTCCCCGGCTATCGCGAGGCCTTCTTCACCGCGGTCAAGGACTACGAAAGGACCGTGGCCGACGCTGAAGATCGCCAGCTGTACGCCGCCGTGGTCAAGGGCGCCGAAAGCTACCGGACACTGCTGGATACCTTCGAGCCCAAGCTGCGCGCGGGCGACAACGAAGGCGCCATCGCCCTGATCAACACCTCGATCCGTCCGCTCACCAACGCGCTGGAAAAGACCATCGCCGAGCTGAACGCCTTCAACGAGCGTGGTGCCAAGGCCGCTGGGCAGGCGGCCGGCGCCACCTATGCCAACGGCCTGCTCTGGGTCTATGGGCTGATCGGCCTGACCATAGCGGCCACCGTCGTGCTGGCCGCGCTGCTGATCCGCAGCATCACCCTGCCGGTGGGCGAAGCCCTGCGCATCGCCCAGCGGATCGCGCGCAAGGACCTCACCGAGCGCATCACCGTGGTCGGTCGTGACGAGGCTGCGGGGATGTTGCAGGCGCTGGCCCAGATGCAGGGCAATCTGCGCGACACCGTTTCCCATATCGCCGACAGCTCGACCCAGCTGGCGTCCGCAGCGGAAGAAATGACCGCGGTGATCGATGAAGCCGGGCGCGGTTATGTGCGGCAGAACGACGAGGTCAATCAGGCTGCCAGCGCCGTGACCGAGATGAGTTCGGCGGTGGAGGAGGTCGCGCGCCACGCCGCCGATGCGGCCAGCACCTCGCTGCATACCCAGACCCTGACCAGCGATGGCCTGGACAAGGTCACCCGCACGGTCCAGTCGATCGAGGCACTGGCGCAGAACGTGGCCAGTACCAGTGAGCAGATCCAGGCCCTGTCCTCCCGTGCCCAGGACATCAACGCCGTGGTCGAGGTCATTCGCGGCATCGCCGAGCAGACCAATCTGCTGGCGCTGAACGCCGCCATCGAGGCGGCCCGGGCGGGCGAGCAGGGCCGTGGCTTCGCCGTGGTCGCCGACGAGGTACGGGCGCTGGCCCATCGTACCCAGCAGTCGACTCGCGAGATCGAGCAGATGATCGGCGCCATCCAGAGCGATTCGTCGCTGGCCGTAAAGGCCATGGCCGAAAGTCAGCAACTGGCGGGCGAGTCCACCTCGGTCGCCCAGTTGGCCAATGTGTCCCTGGAACAGATCGCCGCATCCATCTCCCAGATCAACGACCGCAATGCGGTCATTGCCACCGCCGCCGAGGAGCAGGCCCAGGTGGCCCGCGAAATCGATCGCAACATCACCAGCATCCGCGACCTGGCGACCCAGAGCGCGACCGGAGCCACCCAGACCGCCAGCGCCAGCGCCGAGGTCTCCAAGCTCGCCACCGGACTGAATCGCGTGGTGCGGGAATTCGCCGTCTGACCTGGCAACTTCGCGCCGTTCCCGCCGAGCCTGGGCGAGAACGGCGCGACGCCTCCCGCTGCATCTTTGACTCGGTCACCCATGCTGCAATAGCCTGACTACTACCCGCCGTGCGGCACTCCTCCAGGCGGCGGCAGGGCCTCTGGCACGCCCGCTCGGCGCTGGCACACCCGCCAGACTGTCTTTAGTATCCCGTTACATCGCCTCTGGCATCCGGTAGAGAACGAATCGGCGCTTGGCCTGCCTAAACAGTGTCCAATCAACCCGGAGTCCTACCATGAACGCGAAGAAAATCTCTGCCCTGATGTTTGCTGGTCTGATCGCCGCCAGTGGCGCTGCCTTCGCCACCGAAGGTGCAGGCAATCCGCCGAAGGCCAACAGCGCCGGTATGGGCACCCCGGCGGGTCAGAAGACCGGTGAAGGCGCAGGCGCCGCTACCGGTGCTGGCAAGACCACGCTCAACGAGCAGGGCCAGAAGCAACAGCAGTAAGGTCGAAGGGTCGCTGGCACCGCCGGCGACCCTGAACCTGCGTCTAGAATGGAACTTTACAGGCCCCTTGTGTCCAAGGGAGCCGAGCGTGTGGGTACAGGGGTCAGATGGTGAGTGCGGAACAGAGCAAGGTTGTCCTGGTCGTCGAGGATGAGCCGCAGATTTTGATGATTCTTGCGGATTATCTTTCCGAACTGGGCTACACCGTCCTGCAAGCCCCCTCGTCGCTCGAAGCCTTCCGGATCCTGGCCGGGCGGCCACGGCTGGATCTGCTGATCACCGATTTCCGTCTGCCCGACGACGTGTCCGGCGTGATGATCGCCGAGCCGGCGCTCAAGCTGCGCCCCGACCTCAAGGTCCTCTTCATCAGCGGCTATCCCGCCGAAATCATCGACACCGGTTCGCCGTTGCTGGGCAAGGTCCCGCTGCTGACCAAGCCTTTCTCGCTCGAGCGTCTCCACCTCCAGGTGCAGAAGCTGCTCGGCGCCTGATCCTCGCCATCGCCACAGATCGTTTTCCTGCCTGGGCAGTCTATTGATCAGGTGCGACCAGTCCGGTCGCCTCAGGTTGGAGACATCGGCGTCCATGGCTATCAAGCATTTCGATCATCACGAAGCGATCTCGTCTGCCGTTCCGGCTGAACAGGGTTTTGAAGCGGTCATCGCCGTCAAGGCGCGGCGCGATGACGCCCGCCCGACCTTTCACAAGGTCGCCACCGAACGGCATTTCGATCTGGCCTCCGAGGCGGAAGAAGCCGCTGATGCCGCGCTCAATCGGGTGACGGAAATCGGCGAGAACGATGAGCTTCTCTGGGACGAGCAGGCCGTCTGATGAAGAGAGACCAGGAGCAGGGCGAAGAACCTCGACAGACCCAGGAATCCACTCCGGAAGATCCGGAGCTGAGTCGTGAAGAGGAGGAGGATGTCGGCGAGAGTCAGCTGCCTCGCGCGGTGGTTCTCCACGAGATCATCCGCACCCAGGGTGATCATGAACTGGAGCGGACGATCGCAGCGTTGTTCTGGTCGGCACTAGCGGCCGGTTTGACCATGGGCCTGTCGTTGATGGCGATGGGATTGCTCAATGCCAACCTCCCCGAGGGTGGCTACAGCAAGGTCATTGCCAGCTTTGGCTATTCGGCCGGCTTTCTGGCGGTGATCCTGGCTCGTCAGCAGCTGTTCACCGAAAACACGCTTACGGCAGTCCTGCCGGTGATGAGCGAACCAACGCTGCACAACTTTGGCCGTCTGGCCAGGCTGTGGAGCATCGTGTTGGTGGGCAACCTGATCGGTACCATCCTGGTCGCCTACGTGATCCTCCATCTGCCGCTGTTCGACGCCAAGACCGACGCGAAATTTCTGGAAATCGGCACCCATGTCATGGAGAACGACGCCTCGGCGATGTTTGCCAAGGGCATAGTGTCGGGCTGGATGATCGCGACCATGGTCTGGATGCTGCCAGCGGCAGAGAACGCCAGGATCTGGATCATCGTGCTCATCACCTACCTGATGGCCCTGGGTGACTTCACCCACATCGTGGTGGGTAGCGTCGAGGTGGCCTATCTGGTCTTCGCAGGTGAGGCGAGCTGGAGCGATTTCCTGCTGACCTTTGCCGGACCGACCTTGGCCGGTAACATCGTCGGCGGTAGCCTGATCTTCGCGCTGATCAGCCACGCCCAGGTGCGTAGCGATACCTGAACGCAAAAGGGCCGGCAAATTGCCGGCCCTTCGCAGTGATCAGGTAGCTGCCGCGATCACTCGTCGTCGTTCAGCTGACCCATGGCGGTGGTGTTGAAGCCACCGTCGACGTAGAGGATCTCGCCGCTGATGCCCGACGCCAGGTCGGAGCAGAGGAAGGCGCCGGCATTGCCAACTTCGTCGATGGTCACATTGCGACGCAGGGGCGTCTGGCGCTCGTTGGCGGCCAGCATCTTGCGGAAGCTCTTGATGCCCGAGGCGGCCAGGGTGCGGATGGGACCGGCGGACACGGCGTTGACGCGGGTGCCTTCCGGGCCAAGGCTGCCGGCCAGGTAACGGACGCCGGCCTCGAGGCTGGCCTTGGCCATGCCCATGACGTTGTAGTTGGGCATGGTGCGCTCGGCGCCCAGGTAGGACAGGGTCAGCAGGCTGCCGTTACGGCCGCGCATCATCTCGCGACCAGCCTTGGCCAGGGCGACGAAGCTGTAGGCGCTGATGTCGTGGGCGATCTTGAAGCCGTCACGGGTGGTCACGGCGGTGAAGTCGCCGTCCAGCTGGTCGCCCGGGGCGAAGCCGACCGAGTGGACGATGCAGTCCAGACCATCCCACTTCTTCGCCAGCGCGGCGAACACGGCTTCGATCTGGGCGTCGTCGGCAACGTCGCAGGGGAAGCACAGCTCTGGATTGGAACCCCAGCCCGCGGCGAATTCTTCGACGCGACCCTTGAGCTTCTCGTTCTGGTAGGTGAAGGCCAGCTCGGCGCCTTCGCGGTGCATGGCCGCGGCGATGCCGGAGGCGATGGACAGCTTGCTGGCGACGCCGACGATGAGAACGCGCTTACCGGCGAGAAATCCCATGGTTTTTTCCTCTTCTGTGTTGATTCCCGAGCAGCAGCCTTGGGCTGAGGTCCGGGTTGGGCAGGGCTCTGCGCAGGTCAGAGCGAGATCTTGGCCTGACTCCGCTAGGGGTCAGGCACGGGTGGGGCGGTAAGGTAGCAGGTCGATACCCGGGACAAAAGCGCTGGTTGACCGCTGCGGTGAGCGGTCACGCCTCAGTTGAGGAACAGCGTCAGGGTCTGACCGGGGGTCAGGGCGGAGGCGATGCGCGGATTCCAGTCCTGCAGCGCCTGCACGCCGATGTTGTAGCGCTTGGCGATCTGGTAGAGCGAATCGCCGGCCTTGACCCTGTAGTAGGTGGGCGCGGCCTTGGCGGTCTTGGTCGTCTTGGCCGCGGCCTGGGTGGTCTTGACGGTATAGGACGCCGGCATCGCCACGGCGGAGGCGCTGCTGCTGCCCGTGCCGTGCAGCTTCAGGGTCTCGCCGACCTTGAGGCCCCGCTTGCCGAGATCGTTCCAGCGCTTGAGGTCGGACAGTTCCACCTCGTTGGCCCGGGCGATGGACCAGAGGCTGTCGCCGGTCCGCACCTTGTAGGTCCGCACGACGGGCTCTTCGGCCACGGCGATGGTTTCCAGCGGGGTGGTGGTCTTGCCGGTCTCGCGGCGCGGAATCATCAGTTCCCGGCCTGCGGAGAGGCGGCTGCTGCTGCTGAGCTTGTTGAGAGCGGCGAGTTGCTCGACGCTCACGCGATTGCGCTTGGCCACGCTGCGCATGGTGTCGCCGCGGCGCACCTGGTATTCCTGCCATTGCACCACGGCGTCGGAGGCGATGTTGGGCAGGGTCGCGACCAGGCGCTTGGCCTTTTCCGCCGGCACCAGCAGGTGCTTGGGGCCGTCCATGGTCACGCGCTGGGTGTAGGCGGGATTGAGGCGATAGAGTTCGTTGGCATCCAGGTCCGCAAGCTCCGCCACCCGGGCCAGGTCCAGGTGCTGCTTGATGTCCACCACTTCGAAGTAGGGCTCGTCCGGGATGGATTCCAGGGCCAGGCCGTAAGCGTCCGGGTTGCGCACGATCTGGGAGACGGCGAGCAGCTTGGGCACGTAGTCCTGGGTTTCCGGAGGCAGCGACGACAGATTCCAGTAGTCGGTGGGCAGGCCCAGCGACTGGTTGCGCTCGATGGCGCGGCTGACCGTGCCTTCGCCGGCATTGTAGGCGGCCAGCGCCAGCAGCCAGTCGCCGCCGAACATGTCGTGCAGCTTGCTCAGGTAATCCAGGGCGGCATTGGTCGAGGCGGTGATGTCGCGGCGACCGTCATAGAAGCGGGTCTGGCGCAGATTGAAGTACTTCCCCGTGGTGGGGATGAACTGCCACAGCCCGGAGGCGGCGCTGCGTGAGAGGGCATTGGGGTTGAAGGAGCTTTCCACCACCGGCAGCAGGGCCAGTTCCAGCGGCATGTTGCGCTCTTCCAGGCGCTCGACGATGTAATGCAGATAGGGCGCACCGCGACTGCAGGACTGCGCAAGGGCGGCTTCGTGGCTGGCGTACCAGAGGCGCTGGCGATCGATGCGCGGGTTGGTGCCGTTGTCGCCGGCGCCCTGCAACTGATAGCCGTCCCGTACCCGGTCCCAGATGTCGCCACTGGTCGCTGCCGCGGTCGGCGCCTTGCGCAGCCATTCCGGCGGGCGCTGGATCTTGCTGGGCGTCATGTGCAGATCGGCCTGGTAGGCACGATTATCGGGCTGCTGATTGCTCTGACAGCCGGCGAGGAAGACGGCGAGGCAGAGCGCCGAGACTTTGAAGGAGGTGGCCAGCACGTCTATTTCGCGGGTTTTCGGCGTCGCTGGCGGCATCGGTCTGGGCTTTCCGGGAGCTGAAGGATGGGCGATTCTAGGAACCGCATCCCGGGGGGTCAAGGAACAACCCCTTGGCCTGTGACCTGTACGACGACCGAAAACCCTGGGTTTCAGCGCTCTGGCAGGATCTGGGCAATAGGTGTCAGAACGTGTCCTTCCAGCCGCGCAAGGCGGCGAAATAGGTATCCTCCGACGCCTCGGCCGGCACCGCGCGTTCTTCCTGCAGGCGTTGGCGCACGCTGCTTTCGCCGGTTCTCAGGAAGGGGTTGATCTGGCGTTCGCGGCCCAGGCTGGAGGGCAGGGTGGGGCGCTCGGCGTCCCTGAGTTGCCGGGTCTCGGCCAGGGCCTCCCGGACCGCGGCATTGTCCGGCTCCACTGCCTCGGCGAAACGCAGGTTGTTCAGGGTGTATTCATGGCCACAGTAGATTTCAGTGGCGTCCGGCAACTCGGCCAGGCGCTGCAGCGAGCTGAGCATCTGGCTGGGCGTGCCTTCGAAGAGGCGGCCACAGCCGGCCGAAAAGAGGGTATCGCCGCTGAACAGCAGGGGCCGCTCGCCAGGGACATGGAAGGCGATATGACCGGCGGTATGGCCAGGCACGCGCAGGACTTCGAAGCGCGTACCCAGCACCTCCAGTTGCTGGCCGTCGGTCAGCGGCAGATCGACCGCGGCGATGCGTTCGTCGGCTGGCGCGCTGACCCGGGCGCCGCTGCGCTGCTTGAGGGCGGCGATGCCACCGGTGTGGTCGTTATGATGGTGGGTGATCAGGATGTCGGAGAGGCGCCAGTCCGGATGGGCGTCGAGCCAGGCCAGGACGGGGGCTGCATCGCCGGGATCGACCACGACCGCCTGTCTTGTCGCGGCGTCCTTGATCAGCCAGATGTAGTTATCGTTGAAAGCGGGCAGCGGAAGGATGTCGAACATGGATGGGCTCTCTGGTCGGACGGCTGGCCCCTAGGGTAGCAGTCGGTGGAAGGGCTTAGGCTTCAGTATGAGAGGACCAGACGATGCACGATGAATTCTCCGCCCAGGTCGATCCGCGCTGGCTGAAATTGATGAGCTCGGCACGGGAATGGCTGGCCGGCCCGCTGGGCCAGTTGCTGCTGGAGCAGGAGCGGGTGCTGATCGACGAAGAGCTCAAGCGTCACTTCGGCAGCTATCTGATCCATTACGGTCCGCACCCCGAGGCGCCGGCCAATTGCGGCCAGCTCCGCCATGCGGTGCGCATCGGTCCGCCCCTGGGGGATGTCGACATCGTCTGCGAGGAGGGCGCCTGGCCGCTGGGTGAGCACGCCGCCGACGTGGTCCTCCTGCAACACGGTCTGGACTTCTCCCTGGCGCCCCATCGGCTGTTGCGCGAAGCAGCACTGA
Source organism: Pseudomonas oryzihabitans NBRC 102199 (assembly GCF_000730625.1). Taxonomy (GTDB): domain Bacteria; phylum Pseudomonadota; class Gammaproteobacteria; order Pseudomonadales; family Pseudomonadaceae; genus Chryseomonas; species Chryseomonas oryzihabitans. The sequence continues at coordinate 715,419 of NZ_BBIT01000002.1, forward strand.
GCGTGCGCCCGGGCGGGCATCTGGTGGTGGTGGGCATCAACCCCTGGAGTCTCTGGGGCATGCGCCATTACCTGGCGCGGGATGCCCTGCGCAAGGCCCGTTGCTTTGGCCCCAGCCGGGTCGGCGACTGGCTCTCGGTACTGGGCTTCGCGCTGGAGAAACGCCGCTTCGGGTGTTATCGTCCGCCGCTTTCATCCCCCAAGTGGCAGCAGCGGCTGGCCTGGATGGAGCAGGGTGAGGCCGAACCCAACTGCGAACAGGCGGCGGGGGCGGGCTTCTATCTGCTGTCGGCGCGCAAGCTGATGTTCGGCCTGCGCCCCGTGCCCCAGGCGCGCAAGGAACCGCGTGGCAAGCTGGTGCCCATGCCGGTGGCCAAGATCAGCCGCCGCGAATCGAGTGAATCCAATGAGTGACGACATCGTCGAGGTCTTTACCGACGGCGCCTGCAAGGGCAATCCCGGCCCGGGCGGCTGGGGTGCCTTGCTGAAATTCAAGGGTGCGGAGCGCGAGCTCTGGGGTGGCGAAGCCAACACCACCAACAACCGCATGGAGCTGATGGCGGCCATCCAGGCGCTGGCGGCGCTCAAGCGCCCCTGCCAGATCCGCCTGACCACCGACTCCGAGTACGTGATGAAGGGCATCACCCAGTGGCTGGTGAACTGGAAGAAGCGCGGCTGGCAGACCGCCGCGCGCCAGCCGGTGAAGAATGCCGAATTGTGGCAGGCCCTGGACGAGCAGGTTCAGCGCCATCAGGTCGAGTGGCGCTGGGTGCGCGGTCACACCGGCCATCCCGAGAACGAGCGGGCCGACCAGTTGGCCAACCGCGGTGTCGATGAAGTCCGGCAGGCCAAGCAGGCCGCCAAGGCGTAACCAGCCAAGAGGTTAGCGATGAGATACGTAGTTCTGGATACCGAAACCACCGGCATGCCGGTGACCGATGGCCATCGAATCATCGAGATCGGTGGGGTGGAGGTCATTGGCCGGCGACTGACCGGGCGGCACTTCCATGTCTATCTCAATCCGGATCGGCAGATCGACGAAGGCGCCATCGCGGTCCACGGCATCACCGACGAATACGTTGCCGACAAGCCGCGCTTCGCCGAGATCGCCGACAGCTTTTTCGAATTCATCGAAGGCGCCGAGCTGGTCATCCACAACGCACCCTTCGACGTGGGCTTCATCAACATGGAGTTCGCCCGGCTGGGTGCCCATCCCGAGCGGGCCGACATCACCCAGCACTGCTCGGTGCTCGACACCCTGGTCATGGCGCGTGGTCGGCATCCCGGGCAGCGCAACAGCCTGGATGCGCTCTGCAAGCGCTATGGCGTAGACAACTCCAACCGCGAGCTGCACGGCGCCCTGCTGGACGCCGAGATCCTCGCCGACGTCTACCTGGCCATGACTGGTGGCCAGACCAGCCTGTCGCTGGCTGCGCATGGTCAGGAAGGCAATGGCGATGGCAACTACGTCATGCCGATCCGGCGACTGCCGGCCGATCGCCAGCGCACTCGCGTGATCAATGCCAGCAGCGCCGATCTCGATGCCCATGCGGCGCGCATGGCGGCCATCGAGAAGAGCTGTGGCCGGACCCCGCTCTGGCTGGCGGGCGCCGGAGCCGAATAACGCCTTCCTCCCTTCTCCCCAGCGCCCGGTCAGTGCCTGACCGGGCGTTCGCGTTCGTCCGAATAAGCTGAAAGACCTCACAATTTTCAGCTATTGTTCAACTAAGATGCTGCAGGCTGGTCATTTGAGCCCGCATGAAGCCTCGAATTTCGAATTGCGCGGAACTTTATTGGTTCCTGAAAATCATATGACGATTCGGAATTATCGCTTCGCTTTTGTGGATTTACAGGTCTAGCGTTCCAGAGCAAGGTTCCCTGGCGTGGCGTGAGGTCGAATCCCCGTCCGCCTGGAATGATTAGTGTGGCCCGGTCAGGAAGACGCAGGTACCTAGGCTCCAGTTGGAATAGCAAGCCTTTCTTCCCGTTTTAAAATGGCGTTGGCGAGGTTGTAATGGCGCAGGAGGCGTAAGGCACTATGGTGACCGGAGCAAGAGCTTTGAGCTTGGTCCGCGAACAGCTGTTCGCGACCATAGAGGAAGCTGAATGCCATCTTGAACGATTCATCGTCGAGCGGCACTGCAGCAGCCTGTTGCAGCGCGCGGTCGAGAGTATCGGCCAGATTCGCGGCGCCCTGACGCTGATCGAGCTGGCAGGCGCCCAGTTGCTCGCCCATCAGACGCTGCAGATTGCCAACGACATCCCGGCCGGCGCCGGTCCCGAGCATGACGAGCACCTCATGGCGATCTGCCGTGGGCTGCATGTCCTGCGCCGCTATCTCGAACAGCTGCGCAGCGGCCAGGACGAGATGCCCGAATTGCTGCTGCCGGCGATCAATGCCCTGCGCCTGGCGGGCGGCGAACCCGAACTCCCGGAAAGCTATTTCTTCAGTGTCCGCCTCGATCAGCGCCCGCTGATCAGCGCCACCACGCGCCTCGGCCTGCGCGAGCGTCAGGCCCAGGCACGCCGGATGCGCCAGATGTACCAGGTCGGCCTGCTCGGCTTCCTGCGCGACGTCAATGGCGTGGCCAGTCTGCGCCTAATGGCGCGGGCGCTGGAGCGCTCCGCGGCGCTGCTGCACGATCAGGTCGGCGGCTACCTGCCCTGGGTCGCCGCGGCTACCGTCGAGGGCTTCGCCCAGGGTCGCCTGACCGCCACCCGTGAACGCAAGCAGCTATTCGCCCGGGTCGATCGCGAATTGCGCCAGATGCTGGGTAACGAATTGCACGAGCCTGCGCGCAGCACTCTCAAGGAATTGCTGTATCTGCTGGCGCTGGCCGGTGTCGAGGGTGCCCATCCGCAGGAAGTCATGAATGCCTACGGTTTCGAGCGACTGGGTTTCACCGACGCCCAGCTCGAAGCCGGCAAGAAGCGTCTCGCCGGTCCGGGCCATGCCGTGATGCATTCGCTGTCGGCCGCCATCCGCGAAGAGCTGGAGACGGTCAAGGACCTGATCGATCTCATTGAAACCGAGTTGCGCAACGGCGCCGAGCAGAATCGGCTGCCACGCTCCGACAACTTTTCCCGGCTGTATGTCCAGGTCGGCCTGCTCGGCAAGACGCTGGAGATGGTTGGCCAGGAGAATGCCGGCCAGGTCCTGCAGCAGTGCCTGCCGAACATATCCCAGTTCCGCGACAAGTCCCTGGTGCTGGACGATCTCGCGCCCCTGGCCGATGCCCTGCTGCTGGTGGAAAGTCTGCTGGGCCAGCCCGAAGGGCAGGGCTCGCTGATCGACGTGCCGCTGGAAGCCGATGGCGTCCAAGTCAGTGTCGCCAATTACCAGCTGGGCGAAGCCCAGGCGCTGTTGCATCGGGAAGCCTACAAGGGCCTGACCGACGCCAAGCGCGCCATCGGTGCCTTCCTCGATTCGCGGGGCGACGCCCTGCACCTGGCCACCGTGCCGGCGCTGCTGGATACCGTCCGCGGGGCGTTGTTCTTCCTGGGCAATCCCCGGGCGGCCGAGCTGGTGCGTGCCTGCACCGGTTACATCCAGCGCTGCCTGATCGAGGGCGGCCAGGCCTGTGAGCCGGCGACCCTCGAGGTGCTGGCGGATGCCCTCAGCAGCATCGAATTCTTTGTCGAAAGCGGTGGCACCGAGAGTCAGGACGGTACCCCGGAAATCCTCGATATCGCCGCGCAAAGCATTCGCGCCCTGGGCTGGACCTCGGCTGCGGCATGAGTGTCTGGCAGCCCGGCTGGTTCCAGACTGCCCAAACCTCTGGCGGTTGGCTGGTCGTCCATAGCGGCCAGGCGTTTCTGACCTCGGGGGCGGACGTGCTCTTCGCCAGCGACGATCCGCGGGTGCAGGGATTCGAAGGAGAGCGCCACGGCCTCGGCCAGTGGCAGGCCCAGCCGGTCACCCTGCTCGAACTGGATATCCCGCCGGACATAGAGGGCTGCGTCTGGCAACCCTTGCGGCCGCTGATGCTGCAATCGCCCCATGCGCTGTTCAAGTTGCTGGGCTATGCCAATCAGATCGGGACCTGGGCACGCCAGCATCGCTTCTGCGGACAGTGCGGTACCCGCACCTTCGCCCTCGATGGCCAGCGCGGCCTCAAATGCCCGAATTGCCAGCTCACCCAGTATCCGCGCCTGTCGCCGAGCATGATCGCCCTGGTCACGCGCGGCGACGAGGTACTACTGGCGCGGTCGCCCCGTTTCGCGCCCGGGGTCTTCAGCACCCTGGCCGGCTTCGTCGAGCCGGGCGAGTCGGCGGAGGCCTGCGTGCACCGGGAGATCATGGAAGAGGTGGGCGTTTCGGTCACCAACCTGCGCTACCAGGGCAGCCAGAACTGGCCCTATCCGCATTCCCTGATGCTGGGCTATCACGTCGATTACCTGAGCGGCGACATCCAGTGCCAACCGGATGAAATCGAAGATGCCCGCTGGTTCCACCTGCGCGAGTTGCCGACGCTGCCGCCGGCCTTTTCCATCTCGCGCTTTCTGATCGATCGCTATCGGGTCGAGCGCCTAGGCGGCGCTGAACCAGTGCTGCCAGATTAGCTTGACGGTCAGCGCCAGCACGACGCAGATGAACACCGGGCGGATGAACTTGGCGCCGCCGGCGATGGCGCTGCGCGCACCCAGGTAGGCCCCGAGCGTCAGCGACAGACCCATGGTCAGCCCCAGCACCCAGAGCACCTGTCCCAAGGCGATGAACATCACCAGGGCGACCCCGTTGCTGACGAAATTCATGGTGCGCGCCACGCCGCTGGCCTTGAGCAGATCCAGGGGATAGAGCAGCAGGCTGCTGACCGTCCAGAAGGCGCCCGTACCAGGCCCGAACAGGCCGTCGTAGGCACCCAGCGTCATGCCCTGGGGCCATTGGCGCCGTTGCGGCACGGGCGCATCGCTGAGCACCGGTGCCTTGGGCGTGCCGCCGAACAGCAGATAGAGGGCGCAGCTGAACACCACGACCGGCAGCAGCTGATTGAGGAAGTCCGCGGAGAGATGGTGGGCGACCAAGGCGCCGATCCCCGCACCGAGGGCCGTAGCCAGCAGCGCATGCCGCCACTGACGGGGATGGAACAGCTTGCGGCGGTAGAAGGTGTAGGCGGCGGTAGCGCTGCCAAAGGTCGAGCTGAGCTTGTTGGTGCCGATCGCCAGATGGGGCGGCACGCCGGCCATCAGCAGCGCCGGCACCGTGAGCAGGCCGCCACCGCCGGCGATGGCGTCGATGTAACCGGCGAGGAAGGCGACCCCGGCGAGCAGCGTCAGGGTCATGGGGTCCAGGGCGAATTCGAGCATGAGGGTAGGGCGCCAGGTGGAACGGGGGCGCCATCATGCATCAGACGCGCAGCCGTCACCACCTGCGGGCGACCTCGATCAATCCAGGGCGGGGAAGGGCAATCCGACGTAGTTTTCCGCGAGGGTCGTGCGACCCGCTCTGGAATCGAGCAGCGCCTGGAGTTCGGCGTCCTGCACCCGCTGGGTGAAGGCATCGGTATCCGGAAAACGGTGCAGGGCGGTGGTCATCCACCAGGAGAAGCGCACTGCCGCCCAGATCCGCTTCAGGCAGAGCGCCGAGTAGCGTTCGAGGCAGCTGGCGTCGCCGCTGCGATAGGCGCGTTCCAGCAGCAGGTGCAGATTGCGCACGTCGCCCAGGGCCAGGTTGAGTCCCTTGGCGCCGGTGGGCGGGACGATATGGGCGGCATCGCCGACCAGGAACAGCCGGCCGTACTGCATGGGTTCGACCACATAGCTGCGCAGCGGGGCGATGCTCTTTTCCAGCGAGGGACCGGTCACCAGCTGGGCCGCCGTCTCGGCCGGCAGGCGCGCCTTGAGTTCCGCCCAGAAACGCTCGTCCGACCAATTCTCCACCGCGTCCCCGGCTTCCACCTGCAGGTAGTAACGACTGCGGGTCGCGGACCTCATGCTGCATAGCGCGAAGCCTCGCGGGTGATTGACGTAGATGAGTTCGTCGGCGGCAGGCGGGGTGTCGCTCAGCAAGCCCAGCCAGCCGAAGGGATAGACCCGCTCGTATTCGGTGAGCACGCCGTCCGGGATGCTGCGGCGCGAAACGCCATGGAAGCCGTCGCAGCCGGCGATGTAATCGCAGTCGATGCGCAGCGTCTCACCGGCGACCTGGCAGGTGACATGAGGGCGCTCGCCCTTGAGTTCGTGGGGCTGGACCTCACTGGCCTGGTAGAAGGTAGGGGCGCCGCTGGCCTGGCGGGCGGCCATCAGGTCGCGGGTCACCTCGGTCTGGCCATAGACGGTGACGCAGCGTCCGCCCAGCAGATCGTTCAGGTCCAGTCGCTCGCGCTGGCCGTGGATGGCGAACTCCACACCTTCATGCACCTGGCCTTCCTGTTCCAGCCGCCCGGCGACGCCGGCCTGGCGTAGCAGATCGACCGTGCCCTGTTCGAGCACGCCGGCACGGATGCGGCTGAGTACGTGGTCGGCGCTCTGGCGCTCGACGATGACGTTGTCGATACCCGAGCGGGTGAGCAGCTGGCCCAGCAGCAGTCCGGAAGGGCCCGCGCCGATGATGACGACTTGGGTGCGCATGGAGTCTGTCCTCTTGTCTGGCGTGATCGCCGTTTATTATGGGGCTCCGGTATTTTTGGACGGTTTTCGCCGGTATCGACAGCGACCTTTGCGATACTTTCTGGTACTTTTCAATGATTCGTGCGGCTATCGCCCAGGGACTGACGATGACCACTGCCTTGCCACCCATCTTCAAGCTGTATGGCGAGGCCCAGGCCTGGCCAGCGCCGGACCTGCTGCACTGCGAAACCATCGAGAGTCGCAGTCGGCTGCATGCCTGGCATATCGAAACCCATCGTCATGCGGATCTAGCGCAGCTGCTCTATGTGCGCCAGGGCGGGGTGCGCCTGCAGCTGGAAGACTGGCAGGGCGAAAGGACCGGGCCGCTGCTGGTGGTGCTGCCGGTGTTGTGCGTGCATGCCTTCGAATTCGAGCCCTCGGTGGAGGGTTTCGTGGTCACCCTGCCGGTGCCTCAGCTGGAGCGCCTGAAGCAGCGCTGCCAGAGAGCCGGGCAGGGACTGTTCCTGGCGGCCGGGTGCCTGGACCTGAGCGGACCCGACGCCCCCTGGATCGATCAGTTGATCGGTCAGCTCGTCGCCGAATACGAGGGCCACAAGCCCGGTCGCGAGGTCATGCTCGAAGCCCTGCTCGACAGCCTGGCGATCTGGCTGCTGCGGCAGCATCGGCCCGAACAGGGCGCGACCCTGCCACGACGCGCCGAACAGCACCTGGGACGCTTTCTGGCGCTGGTGGAGCAGCATTATCGCGAGCACTGGAGCCTGGGGCGCTACGCGGCGGCGCTCGGGATCTCGGGAGTACACCTGAACGGCCTCTGCCGGCAGCTGGCCGGTGCCTCGGCGCTGGCCATCGTGCACCAGCGCCTGCTGCTGGAGGCGCGCCGCACCCTGACCTACACCCAGGCATCGGTGGGCGAGATCGCCGATGCCCTGGGCTTTGCCGATCCGGCCTACTTCGCCCGCTTCTTCCGCCGTGGCACCGGCCAGAGTCCGCTCAGTTATCGCCGTCTTGCGGGCCAACAGCCGCCGAGCTGAGGGGCAGGGGATCGGCTGCCAGGGTTTCACCGACACGCGTGGCCAGGGCGTCGAGATTGAAGGGCTTGGTGATCAGGGTCATGCCGGGATCGAGATAGCCTTCCAGGTGGGCCCCCTCGGCATAGCCGGTGGCGAACAGTACCTTGAGGCCGGGCCGGCGCTGCCGCGCGATCTCGGCCAGCTGGCGACCGTTCATGCCCGGCAGGCCGACATCGGACAGCAGCAGGTCGATGGGACGGCCGCTTTCCAGCAACGGCAGGGCGCCGCGCGCGTCTTCGGCCTGCAGGGTCGCGTAGCCCAGTTCGCGCAGCAGATCCACCACCATCTGCCGGACCACGGGTTCGTCTTCCACCACCAGCACGGTCTTGCCGGCGCTGTGAGGGATGACCGTAGGGGAGGCCAGTCGCGGCGGCTCGACATCGGCGCCCAGGTAGCGGGGCAGGTAGAGGCCCACGGTCGTGCCCTGGCCGGGCAGGGAATCGAGCCGGACATGCCCCTTGGACTGCTTGGCGTAGCCATAGATCATCGACAGCCCCAGGCCGGTGCCCTGGCCGATGGGCTTGGTGGTGAAGAAGGGGTCGAAGGCGCGCGCCATGACCTCGGGTGGCATCCCGGTGCCGTTGTCCTCCACCAGCAGCGCCACGTAGTCACCGGCGCTCACGGCGTCCAGGCCATTGCCACTGTCGCTGAGATAGACATTGCGCGTCTCGATGCGGACGGTGCCGCCATGGGGCAGGGCATCGCGGGCATTGATGACCAGGTTGAGCAGGGCGCTTTCCAGTTGGTGAGCATCGGTGAGCGCCTGCCAGAGTCCGGCGTCCAGCTCGAGCTGCAGGACGATATCGCCGCGCAGACTGCGTAGCAGCAGCTCCTCCATGGAGCGCACGCAGTCGTTGACGTGAATGGGCTGCAGATCCAGCGCCTGGCGCCGGGAAAAGGCCAGCAGCCGCTGGGTGAGGGCGGCGGCGCGCTGGGCGGAGGTCAGCGCCGAATGCAGATACTGGTCGAATTTGTCCTGACGACCGGCCTTCTGGTGCCGCTGCAGCATGTCGAGACTGCCCATGATGCCGGTCAGCAGATTGTTGAAGTCGTGGGCGATGCCACCGGTGAGCTGACCCACAGCTTCCATCTTCTGCGCCTGGCGCAACTGCTCCTGCAGCTCCTGCTGCTCGGTGACGTCGCGACCCACGGCGTAGATCAGCTCATCTTCGGCGCTGGCGGTCCAGTCGAGGATGCGATAGCTGCCATCGCGGCCACGCAACCGCGCCCTGAGATTGGCCGAGCCCTGCTGGCGGCCCAGGCTGCGCAGGGTATCGAAGACCTGGCGCTGATCGTCGGGATGGATGAGTTCAGTGAGCTGGATGCTGGCCAGATCGGTCTCACGCCGTCCCAGCAGGCGGGTGGCGGCGCTGTTCACCGTCTTCACCTCGCCATCGGCGCGGCAGATCACCATGAGGTCATGGCTGATGCGCCACATCCGGTCACGCTCGCGGGTGCGCAGTTCGATCTGCTGTTCCAGCTCCTGGCGCGAACGGGTGAGGACCTCCCGCGCATCGACGATGCTCTGGATATCGGTGCAGGTGCCGAACCATTGCTCGATGCGGCCCTTGGCGTCACGCACCGGTTGCGCCCGGCCGAGCACCCAGCGATACCGCCCGGAGCGATGCCGCAGGCGATATTCGATATGGTAGGGCTCGCCGGTGCTGAGGCTGTGGTGCCAGACCTTCCAGGTGCGCTCCTGGTCGTCCGGGTGGAAGACGTTGGCCCAGCCTTCGCCCTCCGTGGACCCTTCCGGCACCCCGGTGAATTCGTACCAGCGGTTGTTGAAATAGAAGTGGTGGCCATCGGGGCGGGTGGCCCAGACCATCTGGTCGATGGAGTTGATGATGGCGCGCAGCTGCGCCTCGTTGCGCGCCAGCTCCTGAGCCTGGCGGCGATGATTGCTGATGTCGATGAACAATACCGCGAAACGATCGCCCGGCAGCTTGTGGGCGCGCACCTCGTACCAGTGTTCATGCTGCAGGTGCAGCAGGATGTCGAACTGGGTGAATTCGGCATCGCCGTTCATGAAGTCGACATAGGCAGGCAGCAGGTCGGCTTCCAGCTGCGGCAGGGATTGGCGCAGCGTCCGCCCCAGGACCTGATCCAGGGGGATGCCGGTGAGGGTGGCGAAGACCGGATTGACCTCCAGGAAACGGAAATCCTCCATCCGGCCAGCGGCATCGCGGATCGCCTGGGCCATGTAGAAGCCCTCGCGCATGCCGTGGTACAGCTCCTGCAGCCAGAGATCGCGTTCGGTGATGGCGGCTTCGTTGAGCTTGCGCTCGGTGATGTCGTAGCACACGCCCAGATAGCGGCCGCCGCCCTGGCTGGTCATCAACTGGCCGCGCCGACCGAGCCAGCGCTCCTCGCCGGTGTCGGCACGGCGAATGCGGTATTCGAGATAGTCGAGGGCGTCGTCGTCCGGCGCCGCGGTCAGGGTTCGCAGGCTGGAGACGTCGTCGGGATGCAGCTGCCGGATCAGCTCTTCCAGGGGATAGCTGCGGCGGACCGGTAAGCCCCACAGCTGGCAGAATCCCGAGGACACCAGCAGTCGGGCCTCGCCGGGTAACAGCTCGAAGGTACCGACGCGCCCGACCTCCTGGGCCAGTCGCACCCGCTCCTCGGCTATCAGCTGATCGGTCCTGTCCTGCAGCACATGCACGAAGCCGAGCGGGTGCTCGGCGTCCTTCAGAGCGGTAGTGGCGATCTCCACCCAGCGTGGCGTACCGCCCTGCACCGTGATCCAGCCGGCGCCCTGGCCGTGCTCGTCGACCAGCGCCTGATGCAGGGCGGTGGTCAGGAAGGCGGCGTCCCGACCCGACGTCAGCAGATCAGCGAAGCGCTGGCCCCGGGCTTCGCTGGCCGGCCAGCCACATAGCAGTTCTGCCCCGCGGTTCCAACGCTCGATGCACCCGTCACGGTCGGTGATGACCAGAGCGTGGGAGGTCAACTGCAAAAGCGCCTGCTGTTCGAGCAGAGAGGTCGACATGCGGGGATTCCATTCAGCGAGCGGGCGTGTGACGGGCGTTACCTAGGCTTCGATACCCTCGCTCAGCTGGACGTTCAAACTGCGCAGGGCATTCCAGTATTCAGGATAGGTCTTGCCGACGCATTCGGGGTTCAGAATGCGGATGCCTGCCACCTTCAGGCCGGCCAGGGCGAAGCACATGGCGATCCGGTGGTCGGCGTGGGTCTCGATCACGGCATCGGTCCGGGTACCGGCCAGGGCAGGGTCGGCCGCCACCAGCAGGTCGTCACCCTCGACGCTGGCGAGACCGGCGCGAATGGCGTTGAGGCCGTCGTGCAACGCCGCCACCCGGTCGCATTCCTTCACGCGCAGATTGGCCAGGCCCACGAAGCGCACGGGGGTTTCGTTGAAGGCTGCCAGGACCGCCAGGGTAGGAATGGCATCCTGCATCTGCGAGCCGTCGATGACCGCCGGCAGCCGAGGGAAGGCGGCGATGTGGTCGAGGGCCTTGGCATCGGGCTGGGTGAAGGCGTCGTCGGCCACCCCCAGGTCGATGGTCCCGCCAGTGAGGGCCTGGGCCGCCCAGAGATAGGTGGCGGCGGAGGCGTCCGGCTCGATGAAGTAGTCCCGTGCGACGTAGCCGGTCGGGGCGACCCGCCAGGTGGCGGCGTCCAGCTGCTCGACCTGGGCGCCGAAGGCGCGCATCGCCTCGACGGTCAGGTCGACATAGCCGCGGGCACCGATGTCGCTGCCGCGCAGGGCGACGTCCACCGGTTCGCTGCCGAGCGCGGCCAGCATCAGCAGGGCGGAGACGTACTGGCTGGACAGGCCGGCATCCACCTCGAAGCGGCGCGCGGTGAGACGGCCCTGACCGGTAACGGTTACCGGCGGGCAGCCACTCGGCGCCTCCACCTGGATGCCATTGGCGCTCAGGGTCTCCAGCAGGGGACCGATCGGCCGCTTCTGCATATAGGCGTCACCGGTCAGGGTCACGGCGCCGTCGACGGTGGCCACCGCCGCGGTCAGGAAGCGCACCGCCGTGCCGGCATTGCCGAGAAACAGCGGTGCTTCCGGTTGCTGCAGGCGCCCGGAGCTGGTCACCACGAAGGTGGTGGCATCGGGTTCGTCGACGGTGACACCCATCTGCCGCAGCGCCTCGGACATGTGCCGGGTGTCATCGCTCTTGAGGGCGCCGGTCAGGCGGCTGGTGCCCTTGGCCAGCGCTGCCAGCAGCAGGGCGCGGTTGGTGATGGACTTGGAACCGGGTGGGGCGACCCGTCCATGTAGCGCGACGTTGGGCGGGGTGACGGTGATGTAGGGTCTGGCGGACATGGGGGCTCCAAGCAACTTCGCGACGGCCACAACGGCGGATCGTAATGGGGGCGCCATGATGCCATTTCAGACCGCCCAGGCCAAAGCACCCGTACTTTAATACCACCCCCACAGGGACCGTGGCTTTCACCTGATACCCCTATTGTCACGAACAGGTCATCAAGACGGGGTAGTGCTAGCCTTTTTCCGCCAGAGGCCGTTGCCATGTCCCTTATCCGTCCCGATCGTCGTCGCGTTCTGCAAGGCCTGGGTGCCACGCTGCTGTTGCCCGCACTGGGCCAGCGAACTTGGGCCGCACCAGCAGGGCGCCCGGGAATACCCGATGGGGTCCAGGCGGGGGATGTCACTGGCGGGCAGGCGCTGATCTGGAGTCGGACGGATCGTCCGGCGCGGCTGCTGGTGGAGTGGGATACCCAGGAGAGCTTTCGCTCCCTGCGCAAGGCGGCAGGACCCGTCACCACGGCGGCCCAGGACTACACGGCCCGCATCGACCTGGCCGGGCTGCCGGCCGATCAGCGCATCTTCTACCGCGTGCGCTTCGAAGACGTAGACAGCGGCGCGCTCAGCGAGCCCGTCATCGGCCACCTGCGCTCGGCGCCCAGTCAGCGCGGCGATATCCGCTTCGTCTGGGGCGGCGACACCGTGGGGCAGGGCTTTGGCATCAATCCCGACATCGGCGGCATGCGCATCTACAACGCCATGCGCGAGCGGCGGCCGGACTTCTTCCTGCACAGCGGCGACACCATCTATGCCGACGGCCCGGTCCCGGCCCAGCTGACGGTGGAAGAGGGACGCATCTGGCGCAACCTCACCACCGAGGCCAAGAGCAAGGTGGCGGAAACCCTGGACGAATTCCGCGGCAACTATCGTTACAACCTGATGGACGCCCACCTCAAGAGATTCAACGCCGAGGTGCCCCAGGTGTGGCAGTGGGACGACCACGAGACCACCAACAACTGGTCGCCGAGCAAGACGCTGGACGATCGCTACCAGGTCAAGGACATCAATGTCCTGAGCGGTCGGGCCCGCCAAGCCTTCCTGGAATACGCGCCCATGCGGGGCGTCTCGGCCGACGGGGCAGGGCGCATCTATCGACGGATCGCCTATGGCCCCCTGCTGGATGTCTTCGTGCTGGACATGCGCAGCTATCGCGCCGGCAACGACAGCAACCTGGGTAGCGAGGAGGGCGGTCAGGGCGCCTTTCTGGGTCAGGAGCAACTCGACTGGCTGAAGAAGGAGCTGCAGGCGTCCAAGGCGACCTGGAAGGTGATCGCGGCCGATATGCCCATCGGGCTGCAGGTCCCGGATGGCAAGGACGCGCAGGGCCAGGCGCGCTGGGAGGCGATCGCCAACGGCGATCCCGGAGCCCCCAAGGGGCGCGAGCTGGAAACGGCCGACCTGCTGCGCTTCATCGCCCGGCAGGGGATCCGCAACACCGTCTGGCTTACCGCGGACGTGCATTACTGCGCCGCGCACCACTATCACCCGGACAGGGCGGCCTTCCAGGATTTCGAACCCTTCTGGGAATTCGTGGCGGGGCCGCTGAACGCCGGCAGCTTCGGTCCCAACCCGCTGGATGCCACCTTCGGGCCCGAAGTGGTGTTCCAGAAGGCGCCGCCCCAGGCCAACACCTCACCGCTGAGCAACTTTCAATTCTTCGGGGAGGTGGAGATCGACGGCAAGACCGCTGAATTGCAGGTCACTCTCAGGGATCAGGACGGCCGTCCGCAATTTACCCAGAAGCTGCAGCCCCTGAATAGCAATACCACCCCCACAGCGTAAATACACTTAATGATAATCCTCTGCACAGCTATCAAGAAGAGGTCCAAGTTCTTGTAAATGCTACAATCTGGTAGATATCAGGTTGGAGTTGGCCATGTACGAAGACATCAAGAGCGCGTTCGAAGACCTCAAGCGGAGCATCGCTATCTTCAATGAACGCTGGCCCGGGAAGGTGATAGCTGCCCGGGTCTGGCGGCTGCCGCTGCTGGCCCAACAGCGGGTGCCCGACCACATCGCGGCGGAGTCCTTCGAGGGCAGCGCCGCGGTGGAACTCACCCGCGATGCCTTGCTGGCCTTCCATCTGCAACCCGGCCAGGCACCGGGTACGGTCAGCCGACTGCCCGGTTATATCGCCCTGGCCGAGCCGCTGATGGAGGAGATCCTGGCCATCAATACCTGCAAGGCCGCCTTCAGCGCGGCGATCGAGCAGACACGCCTGGAACTGGAGCTGGCGCCGGAGGCGCGGCCCCGCATCATGCGCAAGGCCCTGGGCGGCGCCTTCAATACCAAGCAGCTGATCCGCAAGGTGCATGGCTTTCCCGATCCGGTCCGGCAGCTGACCTTTACCTGGGCCGGGCACACCGCAGGGGGAGAGCGGGTCAAGGTGGCCAAGGTGCGCGAGCAACTCAAGACCCTGGCCATGGCCCGTGCCGACCGGGAGCGGATCGCTCTGGATCGCACCTCGGAATGGCAGGAACACCAGGCGCTCAATCGCATGGCGGACGATGACATCCTGGTCCGCCACAAGAAGATCGCACCGCATCCGCGGGCGATGCTCTGGTTCGGCGAGGAGAGTCGCTATGACGCCATGATCCACGCGAACCTGCCGGTGTTCGTGGTACCGGCTCAGGACGGCATGCAGGTCGTCGATCTGCGCGACTTCGACCGGACTCAGCGCGGGGCACTGCGACCCGACATCAAGCCGCGTCGCGAGGTGCTGGCCACGCGGTTGCTGTACCTGCCCACCGATAACCCGGAACGGCCCGCCGCCCAGCGCAACAACGAGGCTACGCTCAAGCGCTCGACCTACAGTCGCTGAGCCCCGATGACGTTACCGAGCGGGTGGATGTCGTAACCAGATCCTTCATGGCCGAGTGAAAAGGTAACGAAATCCTCCGCAACAGTTGCCTGCACACCAGCCTCGAATCAGAGAAACCCAGGATTTTCAACGACTTATGAATGTTGGCACGGCGAGTGCTTTATTACTGGCACAAGAACAACAAGATGCGCCGCTAACCGCCCACAACAAGAACAAGACGGCCAAGGCTCGCGAACCGATCATTTTGGAACGCTCCAGAGCAACCAAAGTAATCTGTTCACTTCCCACCTCGTTGGTGGGGCGTACTAAAGATCGATGACGTCGACGTCCGACAACAAATACAAGAGGACAGCAGACGTACTTGAACAGGGGAGCCTCAGGGCTCCCTTTTTTCATGCCTGCAAAAAAGTCGCTGGAGGGCAGGTAATGGCCCCTGGCACAGCGCTCAGCACTCTGCTCGTGGTCCTCGCAGTACGATTTACCGTCTGGCTTTGGCGCATCGGGCATCCGTGATCTATCGTGAGCGCAGCCCATCCGCCATGGATACCTGTCATGACCCTTGCGAAGACCCTGCCTGCCCATTGGCTGAACGAGCCGACGCGCTGGTCCGATACGGACGGCCTGCTGCATATCAGCACCGATCGCGAGACCGACTTCTGGCAGAAGACCCAATACGGCTTCGAACGTGACAGCGGACATTTCCGGGGTTATGCGGCCGGCGCGGACTTCACCGTGCAGGTGCGGATCACCGGGACCTTTACCGAGCTGTACGACCAGGCCGGCCTGATGGTGCGGCAGGGCAGCGAGCGCTGGTGCAAGACCGGGCTCGAGATCAACGATGGCATCGCCCATCTGGGCAGCGTCCTCACCCTGGGGCATTCCGACTGGGCCCTCGGGCCGATGCCGGATGCGGTCAGGGGATTCTGGTTGCGCATGACGCTGAACGCCGAGGTGCTGCGCCTCCAGTATTCCCTGGATGGGCAGACCTGGCCGCTGTTGCGGCTGTGCCGCTTCGCGAGCGAAGAGGGTGCGGCCCTGCAGGTCGGGCCCTATTGCTGTTCGCCGCAGCGCGAGGGCCTGGAGGTCAGCTTTGCCGACCTGCAGATCGGGCCGGCGATCGTCAAGGAACTGCACGACCTAAGCTGACCGCGAGGCGATCAGCTCATCCAGTTGCCGCCGTCGACGTTGTAGGTCTGGGCCACCACGAAGTCGCTGTCACTGGATGCCAGGAACAGCGCCATGCCGACCAGGTCCTCGGCGGTTCCCATCCGGCCGTAGGGCACGGCTTCGCCGACCAGGCGCTTCTTCTCGCCCAGCGGTCGTTGCTCGTAATGGGCGAAGAGGGCGTCCACACCTTCCCAATGCTCGCCATCGACCACGCCCGGGGCGATGGCATTGACGTTGATGCGGTGCTTGATGAGGTCGAGGCCGGCCGACTGGGTCAGGCTGATCACCGCCGCCTTGGTCGCGCAATAGACCGCAACCAGGGCTTCGCCGCGGCGACCGGCCTGACTGGCCATGTTGATGATCTTGCCGCCATGCCCCTGGGCGATCATCTGCCGGGCAGCGGCCTGCAGGGTGAAAAGGGGGCCGGCCACGTTGATGGCGAACAGCCGGTCATAGCTTTCCCGCGAGATCTCGACGATGGGCGCCAGGTCGAACAGGGCGGCGTTGTTGACCAGGATGTCGAGCTTGCCGGCGGTAGCGACCACCTGGGCGATGGCCATGTCGATGGAGGCCTGGTCGGTGACGTCCATGGCCAGGGCGTAGGCGCGCTCGCCCAGTTCCTCGGCCGTTTCGCGGGCTCTTTCGATGTTGATGTCGGCGATGGCCACCGTCGCGCCTTCCTTGATGTAGGCCTGGGCGAAGGCCTTGCCGATCCCGCGCGCGGCGCCGGTGATCAGGGCGCTTTTTCCTTCCAGTCTGTTCATGGTCTTGGCTCCAATCGAGAGAAGCCGACCGCGCGGTCGGCTTTTTGGGGTAGAAAGGGATTACTTGAGATAGCCCGCGCGTTTCATCTCGCGGGTCGTCGAGGTCTGGGCCGCGTTGAGGGCCTGTTCGACGCTCATCTGGCCGGTGAGGGCAGCCGAGAACAGCTTGCCGACCGAGGTGCCGATGGCCTGGAATTCGGGAATGGTCACGTACTGGATGCCGACGTAGGGCACCGGCTTGGCCGAGGGATGGGCCGGGTCGGCGTGCTGCATCATTTCCAGGGTGATCTTGGCGAAGGGCGCAGCGCTCAGGTAGGCCTGGCTGTAGGTGGACTGGCGAGTGCCCGGCGGGACGTTGGAGATGCCGTCCTGCTCGGCCACCAGCTGGATGTATTCCTTGGAAGTCGCCCAGGTGATGAAGGTCTTGGCCGCCTCCTTGTGCTTGGCGCTCGCCGGGATCGCCAGCGACCAGGCATACAGCCAGGACGAGCCCTTGTCGGTGACCTCATGGGGCGAGGCGGCGAAGCCGACCTCGTCCGCCACCTTGCTCTGGCTCTTGTCGGTGGTGAAGGAGCCGGCGACGCTGGCATCCACCCAGAGCGCGCACTTGCCGCTGTTGAACAGCGCCAGGTTCTCGTTAAAGCCGTTGCTGGAGGCGCCGGGCGGGCCGTACTTCTTCATGTTGTCGACATAGAAGTTGGCCGCTGCCGTCCACTCGGGACTGGTCAGTTCGGGGTGCCACTGCTCATCGAACCAGCGCGCGCCGAAGGCATTGCCCATCAGGCTGAGCAGCGCGACGTTTTCCCCCCAGCCGGCCTTGCCCCTCAGGCAGAGGCCGTATTGCTCCTTGTCCGGCTGGTTGAGCTGGCTTGCGAACGCGGCGAGTTGCGACCAGGTCGGCTTGTCGGGCATCTGCAGGCCGGCGGCCTTGAACAGGTCCTTGCGGTAGTAGGTGACGGTGCTTTCGCCATAGAACGGCAGGGCATAGAGATGGTTGTTGACCGACAGCCCCTGGCGGACCGCCGGGAAGATGTCTTCGACGTCATAGCTGGCAGGCAGGTTGTCGAGCGGCTCCAGCCAGTTCTTGGCCCCCCAGAGCGGGGTTTCGTAGGTGCCGATGGTCAGGACATCGAATTGGCCACCACCGGTAGTGATGTCGGTGGTCAGTCGCTGCCGCAGCACGTTTTCTTCGAGCACCACCCAGTTGAGCTTGATGTCGGGGTGCTGTTGTTCGAACACCTGGGACAGCCGCTGCATGCGCACCATGTCGCTGTTGTTGACGGTGGCAACGGTGACCGATTCGACGGCCTGGGCAATACCGGTCAACCCGAGACCGGCCAACAGCAGCAAGGCGATAGGGCGCTTCATCTTCTTCTCTCCGTGACTGCCACAACGGGCAGCTTGTTGTTGTTATCAATGACTGGCCGCCGATATAAATCTGATCTCGACAGCGCAGCTGGAGAGGATTACAACAGCAGGGCCAAGCCGCTGGCTAACCTGGCACTGACCGATTACCGATACATTTTTGACCTGGATCGCCGAGCGCACCGAGGTCAAAAAAGCATCGATAGCCAGGCCGGCCGGTGCGGGCCTACAAGAACGAGCAGAGGTGCATCATGAAGGCGACCGCCTTCCTCGAGGCGCGGCCGGCAGAGCTGGAAGTGATCTTCGCCGCGCCCGACCAGAGCTTTCGCTGGTACGAGCACGACTATCCCTACGCCTTGGCGCGCTGGAATCATCATCCGGAATACGAGATCCACCTGATCCGCCAGGGCAGCGGCCGGCTGCTGGCCGGCGACTATGTCGGGCCCTTTGCCGCAGGTCATGTGGCCATGATCGGGCCGGATCTACCGCACGACTGGATCGGTGATCTGCCACCCGGCGAGGTGCTCGCGGGCCGTGACGTGGTCATCCAGTTCAACGGCGAACTGTTGCGCTCGCTGAGCGCCGTGGCGCCGGAACTGGGCGATTATCTGCCGTTGCTGGAACAGGCCCGACGCGGCCTGGAGTTCAGCGGCGACACGGCCCGCGAAGCGGCTGCCTTGATCGAGGCGATCGGCCAGGCCCAGGGCGCCGAGCGGCTACTCAGGCTGTTCGCCTTGCTGGGCTTACTGTGCCGGGCGCCGGGAAGCGAGAGGCTCGTCCTGGCCAGTGCCTGTTATGCGCCGGCGCTGGATGCCCGCAGTTCCGCACGGGTGCATCAGGCCTTCGACTATCTGCTGAGCGAACTCACCGAGGACATCCGGCTGCCGGTGATCGCCAGGCGCGTCGGCATGAGCGAGGCGGGGTTTTCACGCTTCTTCAAGAAGGTCACCGGCCACGGTTTCATCGAACTGGCGCGCAAGCTGCGCATCCAGCGAGCCTGTCGGCTGCTGCTGCAGGCGGAGCTGTCCATCGCCGCCATCTGTTTCGAGGTGGGCTATTCCAACCTGTCCAATTTCAACCGGCATTTCCGCAACGAGACCGGACGGACGCCCAGTCAGTATCGCCAGGAGCAAATCGGAACCCGGCGTCAGCAGCCGCATGGGTGAGGGCGGGCGAGGGTGGTCATGCCCTGGGCCGGTAGGCGCTCATAGAGGTAGGCGTACCTGGCCCTGGAGCGCCAGATACGCCGAACACAGCCTTATTCCGCGCTGGACGGCTTGGCCCAGAGGTTGATGTCGCCTTCGACCGCATGGGTGTCGATCTCGGCCAGTTCCTCGGCGGTAAAGCTCAGGTTGTCCAGGGCCGCGACGTTTTCCACGATCTGTTCGGGCCGACTGGCGCCGATCAGGGCGCTGGTGATGCGCGGATCGCGCAGGGTCCAGGCCAGGGCCAGCTGCGCCAGACTCTGGCCGCGGCGCTTGGCGATGGCATCCAGGGCGCGGACCCGGGCCAGGTTCTCGGCAGACAGATGGCCTTGCTGCAGCGACTGGCCACCGGGCTGATTGACCCGGGCTTCGGCCGGAACGCCATTGAGGTACTTGTCGGTCAGCAAGCCCTGGGCCAGTGGCGTAAAGGCGATCACGCCGCTGCCGATTTCCTCGGTCGCATCCAGCAGATCCTTTTCGATCCAGCGATTGAGCAGGTTGTAGGCCGGCTGGTGGATAAGCAGCGGGATCTTCCAGTCGGCCAGCAGCTTGGCCATTTCCCGGGTCTTGGTCCCCGAATAGGAGCTGATGCCGATATAGAGCGCCTTGCCTTGCTGGACCGCGGTGGCCAGGGCGCTGGCAGTTTCTTCCAGCGGCGTGTGTTCGTCGAAACGGTGCGAATAGAAGATGTCGACGTAATCCAGGCCCAGGCGCTTGAGGCTCTGGTCCAGGCTGGCCAGCACGTATTTGCGCGAGCCGCCACCTTGGCCATAGGGCCCGGGCCACATGTCCCAGCCGGCCTTGCTGGAGATGATGAGTTCGTCGCGATAGGCGGCGAAGTCTTCGCGCAGCAACCGACCGAAATTGATTTCGGCGCTGCCATAGGGCGGCCCGTAATTGTTGGCCAGGTCGAAGTGATTGATGCCCAGATCGAAGGCGGTACGCAGCAAGGCACGCTGACGATCCAGCGGCGTGGTGTCGCCGAAGTTGTGCCAGAGGCCCAGCGACAGCGCCGGCAGCACGAGACCGCTGCGACCCACGCGGCGGTATGGAATACGGTCATAGCGATCGGAAGCGGCTTGATAAGCCATTCAAAACTCCTCGGGATGGAATACTTGTTGGAAACCCAGGACATTCGCGCGTGGTGACACAGGCGGAGGCGCGACCATCGAAAAAGAGCTCCGGGAACGGACGCCATCCGATTAAAGCTGTCGACGGCATCTTGTACAAACGGCCGCTGCGGATTTTGCGCTGCAGGTGTGCGGTAAGCGGCGATCTGAATTCCTGAAGCGGTCATGTCTGGCAAACTGGCAAGGCGGTAGCGGATTTCAGAAAGCCGCCAGCGTGAAAAGGCAGACACTCGGGTGCAGCGCTCCATAACCATAACTTCGCATAATGTATATTATGTTAAATTGGATATGGACCTAGACTGACAACTGCCCTTTGCCATCCCCTCCAGTCTTTGACCTTATCCCTGATTCGGCCACCTGCTTCGACTCCGGCTTCCCTACCCTGGCCCTGTTGATCAGCGATCAGGATCTCCTTGCATGACGATCCTGAAAACGCGTCCGTTGCGAACGACGCCTTCAGGATCTCTCGACTGATCACCGGCTGCCATCGAGTCCCTAGCTCGCCAACAGCTGCTCCAGTCGCTGCAGGCGCTCCTTGTACACACGCCGTGCGGCCAACGCGTCCTCCAGGGTTACCGCCACGAATCGCGCCTTCTGGTTGGGCTGCAGCTGGCCGATCAGATCCAGGTCGCTGCTGATGACCGTGCCGATCATGGCGTAGCCGCCACCCGACACGGCGTCTCGGTGCAGGACGATGGGTTCGAGGCCGGCCGGTACCTGGATCGAGCCGATGGGATAACAGCTGTCGACGATATTGGACGGATCCGAGCCGGCGCCAAAGGGTTGTTCGCGCGGCGTGAATTGCAACGGCCGGCCGCCCTTGAATCTGTAGCCGATTCGATCGGCTTCGGAGCCCACCGTCCAGGTATCGGCGAAGAACGCCTCGGCGGCGTCCGCAGTCAGGCGGTGATGATAGAGACCCGGAACGACCCGCAGGGTCACCTCGCCACCGCAAGCCGACACCAGGTCGACTGGCAACCGGACGCCAGGCTTGGCGCCTGTCGCCGGGGTTCCGACAGTCAGTTCGTCACCCGCGGCGAGCCTTCGGCCCTGGAAGCCACCGAGGCCGCCCAGGGTGTACGTCGAGCGACTGCCCAGCACCTCGGGCACGGCGAAACCGCCCGCCACGGCCAGATAGCCACGGGCGCCGGCCTTGAGGTAATCGAACTTGAGCACCTGGCCGGCGCGCACGCTGAAGGCTTCGTCCAGTGGCATTTCGGCGCCGTCCAGGCGTGGCGTCATGCGCGCGCCGCTCAGGGCAACCAGGGCGTCTTCGGTAAAGTGCAGCTCCGGGCCGAGCAAGGTGCATTCCAGGGCGGCGGCGCCGGGTGCGTTGCCCACCAGCAGATTGGCCGCGCGCAAGGCATAGCTGTCCATGGCCCCGGACGGCGGGATGCCCAGGTGGTAGTAGCCTTCGCGACCAAGATCCTGGATCGAGGTGGCCAGGCCGGGTTTGAGTACCTTGATCATGCCGGCTCCTCCATTAGGGTGCGCGGATAGCCACGGGGATCATCGAGAAAGGCGTCCAGGGAAAAGTCCACCGGACGGATATTCAGGGTGAAGCTACCCTCCTCTACCTCGGCCAGCATCCGGTCGTATTCGGCGCGGTCGATGGCGCGGAAACGGACGATGTCGCCGGGCCGGAAGAACACCATGTGGTCCTGCAGGTAATCGAGGCGCTGGGCCGGCTCGTAGATGGGCGCCGGCGTCACGCCAAACATCTGGTAGCCGCCGGCGCCTCGTACCGAATAGATGCAGCCGAAGCAGCCGCCGTGGCCGAGGGTCTGCTTGGGCGTGTCGGTGCGGGGTCGCAGGTACTTGGGAACCTGCAGCTGCCGCTCGGCCTCGACCATCTGGAACATGAACGGCAATCCGGCGACGAAGCCCACCATGGAGACGAACCAGGGCGCGCCGCTGTGGGCCGCGATGAAGGCCTCGACATCGGCCAGGCCGTTGATACGCGCGGCGTATTCCAGATCGGTAGCGGTCGGATCCTGGTGGCGATCGCGAAAGCGCATCAGCGTCTCGTGGGTCCAGGGGTCGTTGTAGAGCACCGGGATCTCGATCAGCCGCGTGGCCAGTTGGCGCTCGGCCACCGCCTGGTCTTCCACGCCCTGGACGGCGGCCAGCAGCCGGTCGGGCGGCAGGACATCGGGATCGAAGCGGATCTGGAAGGAGGCATTGGCCAGGCAGATGTCGTGGATGCCGGGCAATTGCAGCGCCTGCACCGCACGGGTCATGGCCAGGCCACGGAAAAACGCCTCCAGGGACATGCTTTCGGACAATTCGACGAACAGGTGCTCGTCGCCGCCGAAGCTATAGCGGATCGCAGTCGTCATGCGGGAATCTCCTCGGCCAACCAGTGTTCCAGGGTACCGGTGTCGAAGCGGGCTTCGATCACCCAAGGTTCGTCCAGCAGGCGGCGATGCAGACTGGCGGTGGTAGCCATGCCGGTCAGACGCAACTGGTCCAGCGCCTGGCGAGCACGGGCCAGGGCCTCGCCGCGATCGGCGCCATGGGCGATGAGCTTGGCCAGCAGCGAGTCGTAATAAGGCGGCACTCGGTAGCCTGCATAGAGATGACTGTCGACGCGGATGCCCGGACCCTGCGGCCAGGCGAGCTGCTCGACGGTCCCGGGGCTGGGAAAGAAATTGCGCGCCGGATCTTCGGCGTTGAGTCTCAGCTCGATGGCGGCGCCCTGCAGATGGATGTCTTCCTGGCGCAGCCCCAGGGGTTCACCTCCGGCGATGCGCAACATGGCCTGGACCAGATCGATGCCGGTGACCATCTCGGAGACCGGATGCTCCACCTGGATGCGGGTATTCATCTCGATGAAGAAGAACTCGCCGCGGGCTTCGTCGAACAGGTATTCCAGGGTGCCGGCGCCCCGATAGCCGAGGCTTTCGGCCAGGCGTACCGCGCTGGCGCAAAGGGTCTCGCGCTGGGCGGCGCTCAGGACCGGCGATGGCGCCTCTTCCAGCAGCTTCTGCCGGCGCCGCTGCAGCGAGCATTCGCGCTCGAACAGATGCACGGCGCGCTGGCCATCGCCAAGGATCTGCACCTCTATATGCCGAGCGCGCTCGATGAAGCGCTCCAGATAGAGGGCGCCGCTGCCAAAGGCGGTCTGGGCTTCACGCTGGGCGATGGGAAACTCCCGCGCCAGCTCGGCGGCGTCGCGCGCCAGGCGGATGCCCCGGCCGCCTCCCCCGGCCGATGCCTTGATCAGCAGCGGATAGCCCACCGTCGCGGCTGCCGCTATGGCAGCCTCTATATCGGCCGGTTCGCCGGCAGAGCCCGGTACCACCGGGACGCCAGCCGCCAGCGCGGTGCGGCGCGCCTCGGCCTTGTCGCCCATGCGGCGGATGATGTCACCCGAAGGGCCGACGAAGATGGCACCGGCCTCCTCCACCGCATCGGCAAAGGCAGCGTTCTCGGCCAGAAAGCCATAGCCGGGATGCACCGCATCGGCGCCGCTGTCTCGCAAGGCCGTGAGCAGAGCCTCTATATTGAGGTAGCTGCGATCCGCCCGCGCCGGGCCGATCACCACCACGGCATCGGCCTGGCGCGCCGCCAGCGAATCCCGGTCAGCCTCGCTGCAGGCCAGTACCGTCTCGATGTCCAGCGCCTTGGCGGCACGCAGGATACGGACGGCGATCTCGCCGCGATTGGCCACCAGCAGACGGCGGATGCCGCCCCCTGTCGTATTCACGAGGCGGCCCCGTTCAGGGTGGCCAGCAACTGACCCGGCTCGACCGGATCCCCGTCCTCGACGGCGAAGGCCGTCAGGGTCCCGGCGACCTCGGCGTGAACCTCGGAGAATTGCTTCATCACCTCGACCAGGCCGATCACGGTGCCGGCGGTGACGGTTTCCCCGACATCCACATAGGGCGCCGCATCGGGCGTGGGTTTGCGATAGAACGTTCCGGGCAGGGGCGAGAGCACCGAATGTTCGGCCATGACGATTCCTCTTCTAGGCAATGTTGTCGGAAAGGCAGGCGTAGCTAAGGGCAGGAGGACCCGGCGTCTTGGCGCCGGTGTCCGCATGGAAAACTAGCCGGCGCCCGGGGCGCGGATGGCGATGCCGGCGGCCTCCAGGCGCTGGCGGATGGCCTGGGCCAGGCCCAGCGCCCCGGGGGTGTCGCTGTGCAGGCAGATGGATTCGAAGGCCACCTCGACCTCGCCTCCCTCCACCGTGGCGACCCGTCCCTGCTGGCAGGCTTTGAGCACCCGGTCGGCCACCGCCTGAGGATCCAGCGCGCCCATGCGCCGGACCAGGACGATGGAGCCGCTGGCGTCGTAGTCCCGGTCGGCATAGAACTCGCGTACCAGGGGCTGGCCCAGCTCGCGACCGATTCGCCAGGTGGCCGAATCGGGCAAGCAATAGAGCAGCAGCCCGGGTTCGAGGCGTTGCAGCGTCTCCACCAGCAGCCGGGCCGCCGCCTCGTCCCGGGCCAGGTGCATGAACAGCGCACCATGGGGCTTGAGGTGCTGCAGCCGCAGGCCATGCAGCCGGGCGAATTCACGCAGGGCGCCCAGCTGATAGACGATATCGGCCACCAGTTCGTCGGCGGGCATCTGCAGGGGCCGACGGCCGAACCCCACCAGGTCGCGATAGCCCGGATGGGCGCCGATGGCCACGTTGCGGGCCTTGGCCTGCTGCACGGTGCGCTGCATGAGGCCGGGATCGCCGGCATGGAAGCCGGTGGCGATATTGGCCGAGCTGACCAGGTCGAGCAGCTGGTCGTCCACGCCGTCGCCCAGCGTCCAGGCGCCAAAGCCCTCGCCCATGTCGGAATTGAAGTCCACCTCGATCATTGCGGTATTCCCTGGCAGCGGTGCGTTGTCCTCGACCTTAGGACTGCCCTGCCCCCTTGGGAAGATTTATTATCCAAAGCCCAGCGTTCGGAAAAATCGATACCTCAGGACAGTCGCCATGGCCCTCACCCTGCGCCAACTCCGTTATTTCACCGCGACGGCAGAACTGGGGCAGATCTCCCAGGCGGCCATCCACCTGAACATTTCCCAGTCGGCGGTGACCAGCGCCATCCAGGAACTGGAGGGCCTGCTGAGCACCAGTCTGTTCGTCCGTTCGGCGCAAGGGATGGCGCTGACCGATGCCGGTCGGCATTTCCTCAACCATGCCTACGGTATTCTGCGCGGCGTCGACGACGCCCTCAGCAGCGCCCTGCCCGATCACCGCGCCAGCGGCGAGTTGCGCATTGCCGCCAGCTATACGGTGATCGGCTACTTCCTCCCCCACCACCTGCAACGCCTGGCACAGCTCTATCCCGAGGTGACGGTGGCGGTACACGAGCAGGAGCGCCAGGCCATCGAAGAGGCGCTGCTGGACAGGCGCATCGACATGGCGGTGGTGCTGACCGCCAACCTGACCCACGAGGACATCGTCTCCGAGACGCTCTTCAATTCCGAACGCCGGCTCTGGCTGCCCAGTGGCCATCCCTTGCGCGATCGACCCAACGTCAGCCTGGCGGATGTCGCCCGCGAGCCCTATGTCCTGCTGACCGTCGACGAGGCCGAACAGAGCGCCATGCGCTATTGGCGCCAGGCCGGTCATGAGCCCCAGGTGCGGTTGCGTACCAGTTCGGTGGAGGCCGTGCGCAGCATGGTGGCCAACGGCAGCGGTGTCGCCATTCTTTCCGATCTGGTCTATCGGCCCTGGTCGCTGGAGGGCAAACGGCTGGAGACCCGCACCCTGGTAGAGCCCATTACGCCCATGAGCGTGGGGCTGGCCTGGCATAGGGAGCATCCGCTGACGCCGGCCATGCAGGCCTTTCGCAGCTACTTCCACAGCGCCTTCCTGGCGCCCCAGCAACTGGGCGCGCGACGGTGATTGCAGGGACAAATCCTCACGAGCGAAAGGATTCGATCCGTATAACCGTCTGAATAGCTAAAATCCTCACGATCTTGAGGATTGCACCGGCTATCCCTTTGGCGTTAGCCTGATCCTCACACTCGTGAGGATAAATCATGCAGGTGCTACTCAAGAATGCCGCCGACCTCGGTGCCCTCGTCCGCCAGGCGCGCAAGGCCCAGGCCCTGCGCCAGGACGACGCCGCCGGTAGCCTCGGCGTCAGTGAAAACTTTCTCGGCAAGGTCGAGCGCGGCGGCGAAACCGTCCAGTGGGGCAAGCTGTTTCAGGTACTGGAAGGCCTGGGCGTGCGCCTGATCGTGGATCTGCCCCCCGAGGTGGAAGCCCAGCCGGATACCCGGACACCATGAGGCGTGAACTCCTGGCCTGGATCGACGACCAGCTGGTGGGTCGGCTGGCTGACGAGAACGGTATCTGGTCGTTCCAGTACGAATCCGGTTGGCAGGCCTTCGGACTCTGTCCGCAATTGCCCTTGCAGCCAGAGCCGCTGATCGATGGCAGTTCGCAGCGACCGGTGCAGTGGTACTTCGACAACCTGCTACCCGAGGAAGGCCAGCGGCAACTGCTCGCCCAGGATGCGCGCCTGGAGGCCGCCGATGCCTTCGCCCTGCTCAGCTGGTACGGCGCCGAGTCCGCCGGCTCCCTTACCCTGCTCGCCGAAGGCCAGCGCCTGCCACCGGGGGATCGCCGCCCCCTGAGCGACGCCGACCTCTCCCGACGGATCAAGGCCATGCCGCAGCTGCCACTGACCCACGAGGCGCACAAGCGCATGTCGCTGGCCGGCGCCCAGCACAAGCTGGCGGTGATCCTTGATGAGCAGGGGCTGCAGGAACCCGTGGGCGCCCTGCCCTCGACCCATATCCTCAAGCCGGACCATCCCCACGAGGCCTTCGCCCATTCGGTGATCAATGAGTGGTTCACCATGCGCCTGGCGGGTATGGCCGGGCTGATCGTTCCTGCCGTCGAGCGCCGCTACGTACCCGAACCGGTCTATCTGATCAAGCGCTTCGACCGCGTCCGCACCCCGGGGGGCTGGCAGCGACGCCATGGCATCGACGCCTGCCAGGTGCTGGGGCTGGATCGTCATTTCAAGTACCAGGCAGGCAGCGTGGAGCGGTTGGCCGAGCTGGCACGGCTATGCGAAGCGCCCGCCGTGACCCGGACGCGGCTGTTCAATTGGCTGGCGTTCAACGTGCTGGTGGGCAATACCGATGCCCATCTGAAGAATCTCGGCTTTCTGGTCTCACCGCGGGGACTCGCCCTGGCGCCCTGCTATGACCTGCTCTGTACGGCGGTATACGAGAGTCGCGCCTTCGACCAGCAGCGCTGGCCGGACGTGACCACCCTCGCCTGGCCGATCCTCGGTGAAAACCGGCTGGCGGCCGTCGACCGCGAGCGATTGCTGGATGCCGCCGAGGTGCTGGGTATCAAGCGCTCGCCGGCCGCCGCCCAGTTGCAACGCCTGCGCCAGCGCCTGCCCTCCCAGGCCCAGCAGTTGCTGGAACAGACCGAGCGGGAGAATCAGGTTCTAGCCGCCACGCGACCGGAGTTGCGGGCAGTCTTCGCCGGCGAGTTGCGCTGCCTGCGGGCGATCAGGGCGCTGATCGCCGAACAGGTCGAGCGGCTGGCCTGACGGACCTGCTGCTGACGGCTACGCTCAAAGCGGCAACACCGCCAGCAGCCGCTCGCGTCTGAGCTGCTGCAGGCGAGCGATCAGCTCGCCCGTAGGCGTGCCACCAGTGAACCTTTGCAGGCGCTGACCGGCGACCGATCCCAGCCATTCCAGCTCGTTAACGCCTTCCGGCTCGACCGCCAGCAGCAGGCAGTCACCGCCCAGCCGGGACAACAACCCCACGATCCGGCTGCGTGGACCCTGCGCCAGCCACTCCTCGTGCAACCCGACGGCGCCCTCCAGTTGCAGCACCGGGAGGTCGCTGCAACCGGGCAAGCCGCTGCGCAATTCAGCCGTCACCGCAGGGTCGAGATCGCCATGCAGGATGACCAGCGCCACGGCCGGTCGAAGGTCGTCTACCGCTGTCCAGGGTTGGCTCGTCATGCTGGACCTCCTCGTGACCGGTCGAAGCCTGGGCTCAGGCGAAGGCGTTGTGATAGGCGTTGAGCGCCGGTGCGCCCCCGAGGTGAACATAGAGCACCCGGCTGCCCTTGGCGATCTCCCCACTGCGCGCCATGGCGATCAGCCCGGCCATGGATTTGCCCTCGTAGACCGGGTCGGTGAGCATCCCCTCCATCTGCGCGGTGTAGCGGATGGCCTCGACGGTGGGGCCATCCGGCAGGCCGTAGTCGGGGCCGCAGAAACGCGGCTCGATGATGACGTCCTCGTCGCGAATCTCCTTGTCCAGGCCAATCATCTCGGCGGTGTTGCGCGCGATCTTGGTCACCGCGGCGCGGGTCATCCCGGCGTCCGCCGCCGTGTCGATACCGATCAGGCGACGCTCGCGCTCCTGGGCGCGAAAGCCCACCACCATGCCGCCCTGGGTCGAACCGGTACAGGTGGCCGTGACCACGGTATCGAAGAAGAGGCCCTGGTCGCGCTCCTGCGCCGCCAGCTCGTCGGCGAAATGGGCATAGCCGAGGCCCCCCAGGGGATGGTCCGAGGCGCCGGCGGGAATGGCGTAGGGCTTGCCGCCTTCACGCCGCACCTCGTCCAGGGCGCGCTCCCAGGTCGCCTTCACCGCGGTGGAATAGCCCTCGCCTTCCAGCAGCGTCTGGGCGCCCATCAGCCGCGACAGCAGGATGTTGCCGACCTTGTCGTAGACCGGGTCTTCCCACTTGGTCCATTCCTCCTGGACCAGCCGGCACTTCATGCCCAGCACCGCGGCGACGGCGGCGACCTGGCGCGTGTGGTTGGACTGGATGTTGCCGATGGACACCAGGGTATCGCAGCCCTGCGCCAGGGCATCGGCGGCCAGCCATTCCAGCTTGCGCACCTTGTTGCCGCCATAGGCGAGACCGGAGGAAACGTCGTCACGCTTGGCCCAGAGTTCGATACCGAGGTCCTTCGACATGCGCTCCAGCTTGTGCAGGGGCGACGGGAAATAACCGAGCTTGACGCGGGGAAAACGCTTTTCGAGATCCAGGGACATAGCAGCGACTCCAGTGGTGAGAGAACGCCTTCAATGCTAGGGAAAACGTTGAAAAAGGTGCTTTCGAATGAGCGGTACGAAATCTGCTTTCCTTTTGGCTACCTCGATTTCCTCCCATAGACGTTCTTCCAGAGACCACTTTTCAAGGAGAATCTTTCGATGAGCGAAGCTGCGGAACTTACCTCGGTCGAACGCAAGATCCTGCGCGCTCTGCAACAGGACGGACGGCTCAGCAATGCCGAGCTGGCGCGCCAGGTTTCCCTGAGCCCGAGCGCCTGCTGGAACCACACGCGCAAGCTGTTCGAGAGCGGGATCATCACCGGTGTCAGGGCCCATGTGGATCCCAAGGCGGTGCAACGGGAGACCGCGGTGCTGGTGGGCGTGGTGCTGGACAGGTCGACCCCCGAATCCTTCCAGGCCTTCGAGGCAGCTGCACGCGCCCTGCCCCCGGTGCTGGAGTGCTACCTGGTGGCCGGCGACGTGGATTACTTCATCAAGCTCAGGGTCAAGGACATCGCGGCTTTCAATCGCCTGCACAGCGAGCGGCTGATCGCCCTACCCGGCGTGCGCCAGGTGCGCACCTTTTTCGTGCTGAACGAGATCAAGACCGATGGATTGTTGCCCATCTGATTAGGCGGGTGGCGCCTAGGGAGGGACGGGTACCGAGCGGCGCCCGTTCAGTACACCGTTGCCTGCGTGCTGTTGGTATCAGTGCCGGGCCCTGACAACCCGTTGGCCGTGGTCTCAGCCAAGAGTGCGTACGGGCCGGAACTCAGGTGATCACTCAAGAACTCCAGGCAGACCCTGATCTTCATAGACCCGGAAGCCCGAATCGTGGTGACGGCGGATACGTCAGCCGGCTGGTAATGTTCAGGTAGGACACGGACAAGCGTGCCATTTCTGATGCTCGGCGCCACGTCCCAGGTCGATGCCATGATGATGCCGAATCCTTCATGGGCCCACTCCCGAACGACATCACTGTGATTGGATGCCATTGGCCCTGTCACCTTTACCGACTCAAGGCCATTTGGCCCCTCCAGCCGCCATACACCGAAACTCTGATCCCTGCCACGAAACAATAGACAATCGTGGCGTTGAAGGTCGCTTAGCGCGGTTGGGCAGCCTCGTTCTTCCAGATAGCTCGGAGCGGCACAGAGAATCCGTTGGCTGTCTGCAATCTTGTGAACAATCAGGTTCTGCTCGTTGACTTCACCCACTCGGATATCGATGTCGAACTGCTCTGCAACCAAGTCAGTTCGACGGTCAACCAGCTCGAGCCAAACCTCCAACTTGGGGTAGCGTTTCCTGAGCAAGGCCAGAACAGGTGCGATGTGAAAGCGCCCCATCCGTTGGCTCGTGCTGATACGCAGCGTGCCTCTGGGTTCGACGCGGTCACCCAGCGACGTTTCAAGCATTCCATTGACGTTGTCCATGATCGTCTGTGCCCAGACAAGCATCGTCTCGCCATCCCTGGTGATCGAAACCCGCCTGGTTGTCCGGTTGAAAAGCTTGCAGCTCAGCGTCTCTTCCAGCGCCAGAACACGCTTGCTGACGTGAGCGGGAGAGATCCCAAGCTCTGTGCCAGCGGCGCTAAAACTGCCGCGTTTGGCAATCACGGAGAACAGGAGCAGATCCCTCAGGCAGGGATCATTGTTCACTAGTGGAGAATTCTGATTTTCCATGAAGGACAATTATAGCATTTGGAGTTGATAGTAGCCTTGATCCTGGCAGATCGAATCGCGACCCCAATTGCGTCGCGATTTACAACAATAACGCTCGCGAAGATCAAAGCATGTCCAAAATCAGAATTGCGGTAGCCGGTGCCGGCCTCATCGGGCGCCGCCATATCGAACTCATCAAGGCGAGTCCTTCTTGTGAACTGGCAGCGGTTGTCGATCCGCTTGAAATCGATGCCCAATACCTGGATTCACTAGGCGTCACGCACTATGCAGATCTTTCTGCCTGCTTCGCCGAAGACAAGCCTGACGGCGTAATTCTTGCCACACCTAACGCTCTACACGTCGAACAGACCCTGCAATGCATTGAGGCGGGTGTTGCCGCGCTGATCGAGAAGCCGGTGGCGCATAGCGTTGCGGAAGGTAAGCGGTTACTCGCGGTCGCCGACGCAACGGGTGCCAGGCTGCTAGTAGGTCATCATCGGGCGCATAGCCCCATCCTTGCCAAGGCGCGAGAGGTCATACGCGACGACATCCTGGGAG
Organism: Pseudomonas oryzihabitans NBRC 102199; assembly: GCF_000730625.1. GTDB lineage: Bacteria > Pseudomonadota > Gammaproteobacteria > Pseudomonadales > Pseudomonadaceae > Chryseomonas > Chryseomonas oryzihabitans. The sequence goes on from NZ_BBIT01000002.1 coordinate 747,026, forward strand.
AGATAGTTGCTGTTCAAGGCAGCGCTTTATTCTACAAACCAGATGACTACTTCGACGCTGCCATCTGGCGGCGCCAGGAAGGCGGCGGCCCCATTCTGATCAACATGATCCATGAAATAGGCAACTTGCGTTCGCTGTGCGGCGAGATTGTTGCCGTTCAGGCGATGCAGTCCAGCGCAGCGCGCGGGTTTCCCGTCGAAGATACCGTGTGCATCGGCCTGCGCTTTGAGAGTGGAGCTCTCGGTTCCTTCTTGCTTTCCGACAGCTCTGGATGCGCCCGCAGCTGGGAACAAACATCGCAGGAAAACGCGAGCTATCCATCCTACGAAGATGAGGACTGCTACGTCATCAGTGGGAAAAACGGCTCGTTGTCAGTGCCCACTATGCGTCTCAAATACTACGAAAGGGTCGAAGACAGATCCTGGTGGAAGCCCTTCCAAACAGGCGTTGCTGGTGTTGAGCGCCACGACCCGCTTGAGATCCAGCTTGAGCACTTCTGCAACGTCATACGAGGCACGGAATCGCCACTGGTTTCTGTGCGCGACGGCCTGCGGAATCTCATCATCACCGAGGCTATCTCAGCAGCCGCGAAGAGCGGCTCGATCATGGAAATCGGCCCTATCTAAGTCTTTGGCATAGCGTCTAGTCATGCGCTGCCTTACGGGTACCACGGCTGTTTTCGCCGCCCTGCCCCATCTATAAAAACAATAACTGGAGTATTCAGATGAGCACGGCAACCGAGACAGAACAGCACCCTTCCAAGCAGGCCAGGAAGGCCACCGCGAGTGGTTGGATTGGCTCCGCTTTGGAATGCTACGACCTTTTCATTTATGCCCAAGCAGCAGCATTGATCTTTCCCCAGCTCTTTTTCCCTTCGCCTGATCCGAGCAGCCCTAAACATTGCCAAGAACTGAAGCGGCTCGTCATCAGACCTTTACGGCGAGGGCGAGGATGGTGGCGACCAGCGCCTGGGTGCGCGGAACCAGGGTGTCGAGCACCAGGAATTCGGCATCGGTATGCACCTTGCCACCGACCGGGCCCAGGCCACAGAGGGTGGGCACACCCAGGCTTGCGGTAAAGCCGGAATCGGCGCAACCACCGGTGAACTCCCCCTCCACGCTGAAGCCGATTGCCTGCGCTTCGCGCTGGTAGAGCGCCAGCAGGTCACGGCTCAGGTGCTCTTCCATGGGCAGGAACAGGCCGGTGATGGTGACGCTGGCCCGGGTTCCCGGCAGCTCTTCTTCGGCAACGATGGCCTCGATGCGCGCCTGCAGTTCGGGCCAGTCGGCCAGGGCCACGAAGCGCACGTCCAGCCGCGCGGTGGCGCTGGGCGCGACAGTGTTGCTGGACGTGCCGCCCTCGATGAGGCCGACGTTGGTGGTGATGCCGCGCCCGTAGTCGGTCAGGGCATGCAACTTGATCACCTTGAGCGCCAGGGCCTGGATCGCGCTGGCGCCCTCGGCGTGGTTGACCCCGGCGTGAGCGGCGCGGCCGTTCACCCTGAGGGTCAGGCTGGCACCGCCCTTGCGCGCCTTGACCACGTTGCCGCTGACCCGTCCGGGCTCGCAGTTCAGTACCGCCCGGGCCGCGCGCGCCGCGGCTTCCAGATGAGGACGCGCCGTGCCGGAGCCGATCTCCTCGTCACCGGTGTAGAGCACCCGTACCGGGAATGGCAGCTCGCCGGCACGCTTGAGCGCGCGCAAGGCGAAGCAACTCGCCACCAGGCCACCCTTCATGTCCGCGACACCGGGGCCGTAGGCCTGGCGGGCATCCTGGGTGAAGCCGCGGCTGGCCACGGTGCCCGGCGGAAAGACGGTGTCGCGATGGCCCAGCAGCAGCACCGCGGCGCCCGTGGCAGGCCCCACCTGGGCGGCGAGGATGTCACCGAAGTCGGTCACCGGCGTCCGGGCGACCTCGATGCCATCCTCGGCCAGGGCGGCGGTGAGCACGGCACCGACGGCATCCACGCCGGCCTTGTCGTAGCTGTTGGAATCGGTATCGACCAGGCGTTGCAGCAGGCGGGTCATCGGCTCGCGCTGGGTGGCGAGCCACTCCAGGGCGGCGGTCTTGGCAAGGGACATCAGCTGCGGCTCCAGCGATCGCCCAGGTCCCAGAACAGCCCGGCCATGAGTTGCAGCCCCTGCCGCACGACCGGGGCCAGGAGATGCTCGTTGGGCGCGTGCTGAGAGCAGGCGGGATAGGAATGGGGTACCCAGAGGGTGGGCAGTTCGAGGATGTCGGCAAAGATGTCATTGGGCAAGCCACCGCCGAAATTGGGCAGCAAGGCGGGCTTTTCGCCCAGGGTGTGGGTCAGGGACGTCAGGGCCCAGTCCACCCAGGGATTCTCCGGGTCCAGCCGCGAGGCGTGGAGGATCTCGTCCTTGGCACGGGTGACGCGCACCGCGGCGAAACCCCGCTCGGCCAGGTGCGCCTCGATCAGCGGAATGAAGGTCGTGCAGTCGCAGCCGGCGACGAAGCGGATCTGGCAGTGGGCACGCGCAGTACCAGGAATGGCATTGACCGGTGCCTCGGGGTTGCCGGTGGTGAAGGCCAGCAGTTCGAAGGTGTTCCAGCCGTAGACACGTTCGGCCGGGGTCAGACCGGGCTCGCCCCAGTGGGGATCGATGGCCGGATCGCCCGGCGCGCCGCCCACCTCGATGTCGGCCAGGGCACGGCGCACCGGTGCGGGCAGCTCGGTGGGCTTGAGCCCCGCGACCTGGATCTGGCCCTGGGCATCCACCAGGCTGGCCAGGGCATGGGCGAGGATGATCCCGGGATTGGCCAGCAGCCCGCCCCAGTTGCCGGAGTGATGGCCGCCTTCGCGCAGGTCCAGATGCAGGTCGAAGTTGAAGGTGCCCCGGGCACCCAGGAATAGCGTGGGCCTGGATGCCGAGACCCGCGGACCGTCGGAGGCGATGAACAGGTCAGCGGCAAGGGCCTGGCGCTGCTCCTGGCAGAAGGTGCGCAACCCGACCGAGCCGATCTCCTCGCCCATTTCCAGCAGCAGCTTGACGTTGTAGCCCAGGCGCCCGCCGCGCGCGGCGATCACCTGCTCCAGCGCCGCCAGGTTGAGCAGGTGCTGGCCCTTGTTGTCGGCGGTACCGCGGCCATACCAGCGCTCGCCCTGCTCCACCAGCGTCCAGGGCGCGAGGCCTTCGCGCCAGCGGCTGGCATCGCCGCGCACCACGTCGCCGTGGCCATAGCTGAGCAGGGTCGGCAGCGTCGGGTCCTCGATCCGCTCGGCGATCAGCAAGGGCCCCTTGCCGGCGACCGGGTTGTCCAGCCGGCGACTGGTGAAGCCGAGACTGGCCACGTAGGGGGCGATGAAGTCATCCAGGTAGCGGCCCAGCTCCGCCTGGCGCTCGGGTTCCTGGCTTTCGGTGGGATGGGCCACGGCGGTGGCGAGCCGGGCACGGAAGGCGCCGCTGTCGAAGTGCGCGGCGGCAAGCTCAAGGGCATGGGTACGGCTGGTCATGACGGACTCCGGGGTCAGGCGGGTTCGGGCAGATGGCAGCGCTTGCTGCCGCCGGGGATGGTTTCGCGTTCCGGATAGCGCTCGGCGCAGGGGCCGAAGCAGCGCGGGCAGCGGGGATGGAAGGCGCAGCCGCTGGGCGGCGAGATGGGATTGGGAAAGCTGCCGCCCAGGCCCAGCGCCGGGAGCCCCAGCGCTGGATCAGGGGTCAGCACCGCGTCCAGCAGCGCCCGGGTATAGGGATGCGCCGGCTGGGCGAACAGCGCCGCCCGCTCCCGCTCTTCGACGATCTTGCCGAGGTACATCACCGCCACCCGGTCGGCCAGGTGTTCCACCACCGCCAGGTTGTGGCTGATGAGCAGATAGGTCAGGCCGAATTCTCGCTTGAGTTCCAGCAGCAGGTTGAGGATCTGCGCCTGCACCGAGACGTCCAGCGCCGAGGTGGGCTCGTCGCAGATCAGCACGTCCGGGCGCATCACCAGGGCGCGGGCGATGGCCACCCGCTGGCGCTGGCCGCCACTGAGCTGACCGGGATGGCTGTCGGCCGCGCGGCGCGGCAAGCCCACCACGTCGAGCATCTCCGCGACCCGCCGTTGCTGCTCGGCGGGCGTGCCCAGGCCATGCACCTGGAGCGGCAGCGCCACGATCTGGCGCACCGTCTTGCGCGGATTGAGCGACGAATAAGGGTCCTGGAAGATCGGCTGGATGTGCCGGGCCATGCGCTTGCGGTCCACCCCGCGCAGGTGCTCGCCGCCGACCAGGATGTCGCCGCTGGTGGGCGCCAGCAGCCCCAGCAGCAGTTTGGCCAGGGTACTCTTGCCGCACCCCGACTCCCCCACCAGCCCCAGGGTCTCGCCGCGATAGAGTCGCAGCGAGATGCCATCCACCGCCTTGAGGGTGGCGGGCGGGCGGAACAGGCCGCGACCCAGGGTGAATTCGCGGCGGATGTCGCACAGCTCCAGGGCGATCTCGCGGCTCATCGCACACCTCCGACCCGGCGCAGGGGTTCGCTGGGCAGGGCGAAATGACAACGCGCCAGGTGCGCGCCCTCCTCCAGCAAGGGCACGCTGTCGGCGCAGGCCGCCACCGCCTGCGGGCATCTGTTGCGAAAGGCGCAGCCGTGCTGCTCGCCGACCAGGCTGGGTACCAGGCCGGGAATGGCGCCCAGCGGCTGCCCGGGACGGGTCCGGCCCGGAACCGGGATGCTCGCCAGCAGGCCACGGGTATAGGGGTGTCGCGGCGCGGCGAAGAGTTCGGCGGCCGGTGCCTGCTCGACGATCTGGCCGGCATACATCACGGCCACCCGGTCGGCGATGCGCGCTACCAGGCCCAGGTCGTGGGTGATGAAGACAATGGCCGTACCGAATTCCCGCTGCAGGTCGCGCAGCAGGTGCAGGATCTGCGCCTGGATGGTGACGTCCAGCGCCGTGGTGGGTTCGTCGGCGATGATGAGGTCCGGCTCGCAGAGCAGCGCCATGGCTATGACCACCCGCTGGCGCAGTCCGCCGCTGAGCTGGTGCGGATACTGGCGCAGGCGTTCGCCGGCGTTGCTGATGCCGACCTTTTCCAGCATGGCCTCGGCGCGGGCCCAGGCGGCCTTGCGGTCCAGCTTGCGGTGGCGGCGCAGCACCTCGGCGAGCTGGTCGCCGATGCTGTAGGCCGGATTGAGGGCGGTCATGGGCTCCTGGAAGATCATCGCCAGGCGATTGCCGCGCAGGTCGCGCATGCCCCTTTCACCCAGCGTCAGCAGGTCGTGCTCGCCCAGCGTCAGCCGCGCCGCCTGGCGCCGGGCCTGGCGCGGCAGGAGATCCATCAGCGCCAGGGAGGTTAGCGACTTGCCGCAGCCGGATTCGCCCACCAGGCAGAGCATCTCGCCCCGCTCCACCTGCAGGTCCAGGCCGCGCACGGCGTGCAGGGTGTCGTCCCCCAGGGGAATGTCGATGCGCAGGTCTTTAACGTCGAGCAGTGCCATGGTCAGTCCTCCGCTTAGTTGCGCCCGCTGGGCGCGGCAAGATCCCGGATGCCGTCGCCGACCAGGTTGATGGCCAGCACCAGCAGCATCAGGGCGATCCCGGGGATGGCGATCACCCAGGGCGAAAAGAACATGTAGGGCTTGCCTTCGGCGATCATCAGCCCCCAGGACGGCAACGGCGGCTGCACGCCCACGCCGAGAAAGGACAGGGTCGCCTCCAGCAGGATGGCGTGGGCCATCTCCAGGGTGATCACCACGATCAGCGCGCCCAGCAGGTTGGGCAGGATCTCGCCGACGATGACCCGCCAGGGCGAACAGCCAAGGGCCTGGGCAGCGGCGACGTATTCGGCGTCGCGGATCTGCTGCACCGCGGCGCGCACCACCACGGCGAAGCGATCCCACAGCAGGCAGCCGAGCAGGATCACCACCACCTTCAGCGAGCCGCCCACCAGCGAGGCGGCGGCCAGGGCCACCATCACCACCGGCAGGGCCAGGCGGGTGGTCACCAGGTAGCTCACCAGGGCATCGACCTTGCCACAGTAATAGCCGGCGAGCACCCCGAGCAGGGTACCGATGGCGCCGGAAATGAGCGCCGCGGCCAGGCCGATGAACAGCGAGATGCGGGCGCCATAGAGCAGGCGGGACAGGTAGTCGCGGCCGAGCTTGTCGGTGCCCAGCGGATGGGCCCAGGTGCCCTTGGCCATCCATACCGGTGGCTTCATCCGCTGCATCACGTCCTGGGCATAGGGGTCGTGGGGCGCCAGCCAGGGTGCGGCCAGGGCGGCGAACACGATGATGACCAGCAGCACGGCGCCGAGGGCGAAGCCGCGGTGGCCGAACCAGCGGCGCAGCTGGCGACCCAGGGTCGGACGCGGGGGCAGATAGTCGTCGAGCACGAAGGGATTGGCGACGGTCATGGGGCCTCCTAGCGCACGCGAATGCGCGGGTCGAGCAAGGCGTTGAGCAGATCGGCCAGCAGCGTCAGCACGATGTAGATCAACGCGATCAAGAGAACGATGGCCTGCACCACCGGGAAGTCGTTGCGGGCGATGGCGTCCCAGGCCAGCTGGCCAATGCCCTGCAGGGAGAACACCGCCTCGATCACCACCGAGCCGCCCAGCATGAAGCCGAACTCCACCGCGGCCAGGGCCACCACCGGGATCAGCGCATTGCGCAGGGCGTGCTTGAACAGCACCCGCGCTGGACTCAGGCCCTTGGCCCGGGCGGTGCGGATGTAGTCGGCGCCCAGCACGTCGAGCATCCCGGCGCGGGTCAGGCGCATCAGCGAGGGGGTGGCGTAGTAGCCCAGGGCGATCGCCGGCAGGATGAAGTGCTGCCAGCTGGTATTGCCGGACACCGGCAGCCACTTGAGGGTCACGGCGAAGACGACGATCAGCACCAGGGCGAACCAGAAGCTGGGCATCGCCTGGCCAAAGGTCGCCAGGGTCAGCGCCAGGCGGTCGATCCAGGTGTCGCGCTTGACCGCGGCCAGCACCCCGAGCGGGATGGCGATGAGCAGCGCCACCAGCAGCGCGATGGCGCCCAGGGTCAGGGTGATGGGCAGGCGACTGGCGATGAGATCCCGCACCGACTCCTGGAAGAAAAACGACTGCCCCAGGTCCAGCCGCAGCAACTGCCCGACCCACTCGACGTACTGGGTCGCCAGGGGTTTATCGAGTCCGTGCTGATGACGCACCACCTCGATCTGTTCGGCGGTGGCTTCGGGGCCGGCGATGGCGGTGGCCAGGTCGCCGGACAGGTGCAGCAGGAAGAAGCTGATGAGGGAAACGGTAAAGGCCACGGCCAGGGCGATACCCAGGCGGCGCAGGAGGTATGCGGACATGCTCGGCTCCTCGGCTAGGAGCGCCCCCGTGCGGGGCGCCGGGACGGATCAGTTCCAGTGGGCCAGGGCGAATCGCGGCAATTCGTCCGGATAGGGCTGGAAGGCCAGGTCCGAGGTGAAGGCGTAGTTGATGGAATAGTTGAACACCGGTGCCCAGTAGGCCTGCTCGGCGATCCGCTGCAGCGCCTTGCGGTAGTTCTCCTTGCGCACGGCCGGGTCCATGGCTGTGTCAGCCACCTTGAGCCAGTCGATCACCTGGGGATCCTTGGCCACGTCGTCGGCATTGCCCTTGAAATACACTCCCGTGGCCGCCGAGGCATCGGCGATGGAGAAGGAGCCCCAGGCGAGAAAGGCCATGGGCACCTTGCCGGCGCGCTGCTGGTCACGCAGCGCGGCGTATTTCAGATAGCGCAGCTTGGCGTCGATGCCCACCGCGCGCAGGTCGCCGATCAGCGCCTCGACCACGTCGCGGTCGCGGTAGGCGAAGATCTCGGTGCTGAAACCGTTGGGGTAGCCAGCGGCCTTGAGCAGCGCCTTGGCCTTGGCCGGGTCGTAGGGGTAGCCCGGCACCGCCTTGGCGTCGCAACCGAATTGCTCCGGATAGCAGGCCACCTGCAGCGGCTGGCTGCCGCCCCCCATGAGCTGACTGGCGATGGCTTTGCGGTTGATCGCGTAGTTGACCGCCTGGCGCACCTCGGCTTTGGCAAAGGGCGAATCCGGGCTGGAGGCGCCCTGGGCATCCATGCTGAGGAAGCCGATCCTCATGCTGGCCCCGCTTTCCACCGTGAGATTGGGCGCGGCCTTGAGTTGCTCGGCCTGGTCCGGCGCCACGCGCCAGGCCCAGTCGATGCCGCCGGTCATGAGTTCGGCGAGTCGGGTTTCGGCGTCGGGAATGACGCGGAACTGGATATGGCCGATGCGTGGCTGCCCCTGGGGGCTGTCCTTGAAGTAGTCGGGATTGCGTTCCAGCGTGACGCCCTGGCCGCTGGTGACCGCGACGATGCGATAGGGTCCGGTACCCACCGGCTTCTGCGCGAAGCCCGCCAGGCCTACTTTCTGGAAATACTTGCCGGGATAGATGGGCAAGGGATTGGCCAGGTATTCCAGCGCGGCTGGAAACGGCTGCTTGAGGTGCAGGCGGACCTTGTATTCGCCCAACTTCTCGGCGCTCTTGATCCAGTTGACGTTCTGCTGGGTGACCACCTTGCCCTCGGGCGAGGCCACGTAGTTGAAGGTGAAGACCACGTCATCGGCGGTGAAGGGATCGCCGTTGTGGAAGGTCACGCCCTGGCGCAGATCGAAGTCGAGGGTCAGCGGATCGACCTGCTGCCAGTGGGTGGCCAGCATCGGCTTGTATTCGCCGGTCTGGGGGGCGCGGTAGATCAGGGTGTCCCAGGCCAGGTGGGCGAGGATGACGCCTTCACGGGCATCGTTGTGATAGGGGCTGACGTTTTCGGGTTCGGTGTCGGAGGCGTAGACCAGGGTGTCGTTGGCCTTGCCGGCGAAGGCCTGGCCCTGGGCCAGGAAGAGGGAAAACGCGATGCCACAAGCGAAACCTTTGAGTCCCATGCCGTCTGTCTCCGGGGCGGTGGTTGGTCAAAGGCAGGTCCGCGAAGCGCGGGGAAGGAGTTCTTGCTGAAGCCTGTTATTGGTCTCTTGACCCGACTCTAGGTCTTGCCATCCCATGCCACAAGCAGAATATTTAGATGCAAGCCATGCCTTTTCGGCAAAGGAGGCTCCATGCAGCCCTACGGAATCCAGTCCACCGCCCTGCGCTATTTCCTCGAGGTGGTGCGTTGCGGCTCCATCAGCGAAGCCTCCCAACGGCTCAATGTCGCGGCCAGTGCCGTGAGTCGCCAGATCGCCAAGCTGGAACGCGAACTGGAGACGCCGCTGCTCGAACGCCGTGCTCGCGGGGTGGTGCCCAGCGCCGCCGGGGAGCGTCTGGCGGTGCATGCGCGAAAAGCGCAGCTGGCCAGCGAACAGGTCGCGGCCGAACTGCGCGGCCTGGCCGACCTGCGCCGCGGTCAGGTGCGCCTGGCCACCACCGAAGGCTTTTCGCTGGACTTCCTGCCCGAGGTGATCGCCGCCTTTCGCCAGGGCTACGCCGGCATCCACTTTTCCCTGGAGGTCTGCGCCCCCGCCGTGGTGACCCGCCGCGTCCAGGAAGGCGATGCCGACCTGGGGCTGACCTTCAGCCTGAGGCCCGAGCCGGATATCCGCGTCGAGGCCACCCTGAGTGGCGCCATCAAGGCGATCGTGGTTCCCGACCACCCGCTCGCCAGCCGCACCGGCCTGGCCCTGGTCGATCTGCAGCCCTATCCCCTGGCGCTGCCGACGCCGGACACGACGATCCGCCAGCTGTTCGACATCTGCTGTGGCGTCCAGGGCCTGTCCTTCGAGCCGGTGCTGGTGAGCAACAACATGCAGGCGCTCTATCGCTTCGCCGCGCTGGGCGCAGGGGTCGGCCTGTTCAGCGAGTTGAGCCTGCGCAGCCGGTTGCGCGAAGGTCAACTGGTGGCCCTGCCCTTGCTGGACGAGGGCCTGGCGGCACGGCGGATCGAGTTGCAGAGCATGGCGGGTCGCGAATTGCCACCGGCGGTCAATGCCTTCCGCCACGCGCTGATCGCGGCGCTGGGGCGCTGAGTCAAAGCGGTGCATCAAGCCACTACGATGCACTGCAACGGGGCGGCGCGACCGATAGCGCACCGCCGTCATGGCAAAGAACCAGCATGGCACGGGGCCTGGAGGCAACTGGCACGCATCTGGCAAAGACCATAGCGTGCAGGAGCACCGGTCAGCCGGTTTGATGCACCACAATCTGCAATGGATGACTAGGGTTCCGACTCGCTCGTGCGGGTGTCTGGTCCGAGAGTCGTCGACCTCTGATGGGGTTACACGGCGGGACAAAAGCCCGGGAGACACAGCGCCAGTCGCGTGCTCCTGTCCCGTCGTCCATCCTATTGGAGGTCCCATGCGCCATCCCCTGCTCGCCTCGCTCGTTCTCGGTTGTTCCCTGCTGCTTGGTGCCACCGCTCAGGCGGCGCCGCGCGACGACTTCAAGGTGTGCTGGACGATCTATGCCGGCTGGATGCCCTGGGGCGAAGCCCAGGCCCAGGGCATCATCGACAAGTGGGCCAAGAAATACGGCATCCACGTCGAGGTCGTGCAGCTCAACGACTACGTCGAATCCATCAATCAATACACCACCGGCCAGTTCGATGGTTGCGCCATGACCAACATGGACGCCCTGACCATTCCGGCCGCGGGCGGCGTGGACAGCACGGCGCTGATCGTCAGCGACTACTCCAACGGCAACGACGGCGTGGTGATGAAGGGCAAGGGCAAGACCCTGGCCGACCTCAAGGGCCAGCAGGTCAACCTGGTGCAATTCTCCGTCTCCCACTACCTGCTGGCGCGGGCGCTGCAGAGCGTGGGGCTGAGCGAAAGGGACCTGACCACCGTCAACACCTCGGATGCCGACATGGTGGCCGCCTTCCAGACGCCCGACGTGCGCAACGTGGTGACCTGGAATCCGCTGCTGGCCGAGGTCAAGGCCCAGCCCGACACCACCGAGGTGTTCGATTCCAGCAAGATTCCCGGCGAAATCCTCGACATGCTGGTGGTGAACACCGCCACGCTCAAGGATAACCCCGCCCTGGGCAAGGCGCTGACCGGTGCCTGGTTCGAGATGATGGCACTGATGCAGGCCCACGATGCCAAGGGCAAGGCCGCCCTGGAGGCCATGGCCAAGGCCTCGGGCACCGATCTCGCCGGCTTCCAGGCGCAGCTGGACAAGACCCGGCTGTTCGCCACGCCCGCCGAGGCCCTGGCCTTCGTCAAGGACCCCGCGCTGCCCACCACCATGCAGCGCATCGCCCACTTCTCCTTCGAACACGGCCTGCTGGGCCAGGGCGCGCCCAGCGCCGAGGCCATCGGCATCGCCTATCCGGGTGGCAAGACCAGCGGGGACGCGGGCAATCTCAAGCTGCGCTTCGATCCGACCTTCGTACAGCTGGCCGCCGACGGCAAGCTCTGAGCCCCGCCGCGAGGACGACGCCCATGCGCTTCATCAATCGGCATCCCGATCGGGGTGGCCGGCTCCTGCTGGTCCTGCTGCCCTTCGCCCTGCTCGCCCTGCTCTATCTGGTGGGCTCGGCCACCCGGCTGGCGGAAAATCCCAACGACAAGCTGCTGCCCAGCGTGGCGCAGATGGCCGATGCGGTGCAGCGCCTGGCCTTTACCGCCGACGTGCGCACCGGGGGTTATCCGTTCTGGCAGGACACCCTGGCCAGCCTGCAACGCCTGGGGCTGGGCCTGGGGATCGCCGCGCTGATCGCCTTGGTGGTGGGCATCGCCGCGGGCAGCCTGCCCCTAGTCGGCGCGCCGCTGTCGCCACTGGTGACGGTGCTCTCGATGATCCCGCCCCTGGCGATCCTGCCGATTCTCTTCATCGTCTTCGGCCTGGGCGAACTGGCCAAGGTGATGCTGATCGTAGTGGGCGTCACCCCGGTGCTGATCCGTGAGCTCGACCAGCGCGCCCGGGAGTTGCCCCGCGAGCTGCTGATCAAGGCCCAGACCCTGGGCGCCAACAGCTGGACGGTGATCCTGCGCCTGGTGCTGCCGCAACTGCTGCCGCGCCTGCTCATCGCCCTGCGGCTGCAGCTGGGCGCCGCCTGGCTGTTTCTCATCGCGGCCGAGGCCATCGCCGCCACCGATGGCCTGGGCTATCGCATCTTTCTGGTGCGGCGCTACCTGGCCATGGACGTGATCCTGCCCTATGTGGCCTGGATCACCCTGCTGGCCTGGCTGCTGGACGCCGGTCTGCGCCTGCTGACGCGACGCGCCTTTCCCTGGTACGGGGAGGGTCGCTGATGATCGAGGTCCGCAATCTCTGGCAACGCTACGGCGAGCAGGTGGTGCTCGAAGGCCTCAACCTGCAGGTGCGCGAAGGCGAATTCTGCGCCCTGGTCGGTGCCTCCGGCTGCGGCAAGTCCACCTTCCTGCGCCTGCTGCTCGGTCAGGAGCGCCCCAGCCGGGGCGAGATCCGCATCGATGGTCAGCCGCTGTCGGCGGAACCGGATCCCGAGCGGGGCGTGGTCTTTCAGCGCTATTCGGTCTTTCCCCACCTGAGCGTGCTGGACAACGTCGCCCTGGGCCTGGAATTGCCCAGGTCCCCGCTGCTCGGCCGGCTGCTGGGTACGGCCAAGCGCCAGGCCCGGGAACAGGCCGCCGCCCTGCTCGAGCGCGTCGGCCTGGGCCAGGCGCTGGGCAAGTACCCGGGGCAGCTGTCCGGCGGCATGCAGCAGCGCCTCGCCATCGCCCAGGCGCTGATCGTCCGGCCGCGCATCCTGCTCCTGGACGAGCCCTTCGGCGCCCTCGACCCCGGCATCCGCAAGGACATGCACGCCCTGCTGCTGGAGCTCTGGCACGAGCGCCCGCTCACGGTGTTCATGGTCACCCATGACCTGCACGAGGGCTTCAGCCTGGCCACCCGGGTGCTGGTGTTCGACAAGGTCCGCCAGGACCCGCAAGCCCCCGGTGCCTATGGCGCCCGCATCACCTACGACCTGCCCCTGACCGCCAAGACCCCGCCCGTACATGCGGCCGGGACGCGGCCGACCCTTATCTGACGAGGTTGCCCATGACTGAAGAACTGCTCTACCAGGAACGCGTCCCCGGCGGCGGTACCGCCTCCTTCATCCTGCGCCGCGGCCAGACCCTGCGCCTGACCGACGTGGAAGGCGGCGCCAATGTCAGCCTGCTGCTGTTCAATGCCGATGACCGCAGCGAGCGGCTGAATCTGCCGGATACCCTCAAGGGCCAGCACACCGCCCGTCTCACCGCCGGACACTGCCTCTATTCTGACATGGGACGGGTGCTGGCGGCCGTGGTACGCGACACCTGCGGCTGGCACGACAGCTTCGGCGGCGTGGCCAATGCCGCCGAGGTGGCCGAGAAATACGGCGCGGGTCGCTACCAGGAGTTGCGCAACGGCTTCCACCGCAACGGCACCGACAACCTGCTGGTGGAGCTGGCCAAGTGGGGCCTGGGGCTGGAAGACCTGCTGATGACCCTGAATCTGTTCAGCCGGGTGGACGTGGATACCGAGGGCGCCTTTGCCTTCGTGCCCGGCAACTCCCGCGCCGGCGATCTGGTCGAGCTCTATGCGCCCATGAACACCCTGGTGGTGCTCACCGCCCTACAGCATCCGCTGGACCCGGATCCGGTCTATGCGCCGCGCCCGGTCGATCTCGCCCAGTTGCGCGCCGCGCCCGACATGGCCGAGCGCTGCCGCACCTCGCGCCCGGAAAACGAGCGCGCCTTCCAGAACACCGCCCGCTACTTCCTCTGAGGCCCCGCCATGAATCTGATCGCCAGCACCAAACGCCCGGAAGATGCCAGCTACCGCGCCGTCCTGCCGGCCGGAGCGCCCTACCTCAAGGAGGTCAAGGCCGGCCAGACCCTGCGCATCCATGACCTGGAAGGCAACCAGGCGGTGGACACCCTCTTCTACGCCGCCGCCAATCCCCAGGAGCGCTACGATCCCCAGCGCACCCTGAGACGCCAGGGCCGGGTCTATCTGTCGACCGGCAGCGTGCTCTATTCCAACCTGGGCAATCCGCTGCTGACCATCGTCGCCGACACCTGTGGCCGCCACGACACCCTGGGCGGCGCCTGTTCCCAGGAGAGCAACACGGTGCGCTACGCCCTGGACCGCCGGCAGATGCACAGCTGCCGCGACAACTTCCTCTGCGCCGGTGGCCATGACGGGCGCCTGGGCAAGCGCGACATCGGCGCCAACATCAACTTCTTCATGAACGTGCCGGTGACCGCGGATGGCGGCCTGACCTTCGCCGATGGCATCTCCGGCGCCGGCAAGTACGTGGAATTGCGCGCCGAGACCGACGTCATCCTGCTGATCTCCAACTGCCCGCAGTTGAACAATCCCTGCAACGGCTGGAATCCCACCCCGGCAGAGGTGCTGCTATGGGACTGACCCGCGTACGCCAGCTCTGGCAGTGGCTGCGGCCGCACCTCTATCGGCTGTGTGAAGTCCGCGCCGGACGCTACGGCTACCGCGGCAAGCGCTAGACGCCGACTGACCCACCGCCCTCGCGCGGCCTCTTGGGGACGACCCCGAGAGCTTTTATCTGGCGGGACGGCCCGCCGCCTTCGAGGACGCCTCGAATGTTCACCACCCTGCTCATCGCCAACCGTGGCGCCATCAGCTGCCGGATCCAGCGCACCCTCCGCGACCTGGGCGTCGCCGCGGTCGCCGTCTACAGCGAAGCCGATCGCGCCAGCCGCCATGTCAGCGAGGCCGACCAGGCCTTCAGCCTGGGCGAAGGCGCCGCCGCGGCCACCTACCTGGACACCGCCAAGCTGCTCGAGGTCGCGCGCCAGAGCGGCGCCCAGGCCATCCACCCCGGTTATGGCTTCCTCTCCGAGAACGCCGCCTTCGCCGAAGCCTGCGAAGCCGCCGGAATCGCCTTCGTCGGTCCCACCCCCGAGCAACTGCGCACCTTTGGACTCAAGCACACGGCGCGAGCCCTGGCGCGCGCCCAGGGCGTACCGCTGCTGGAGGGCACCGAGCTGCTGGAGACCCCGGAGGCGGCCCTGGCGGCCGCGCGTGCGATCAGCTATCCGGTGATGCTCAAGAGCACTGCCGGCGGTGGCGGCATCGGCATGCGCGTGTGCCGCACGGACACTGAACTCGCCGAGGCCTTCGACGCCGTGCGCCGGCTGGGCCAGAACAACTTCAGCGACGCCGGCGTCTTCCTGGAGAAATACATCGAGCGGGCGCGGCACCTGGAGGTGCAGGTGTTCGGCGATGGTCAGGGCGAGGTCCTGGCGCTGGGCGTGCGCGATTGCTCGATACAGCGCCGCAACCAGAAGGTGCTGGAGGAAACCCCGGCGCCCAACCTGCCGGCCGGCATGGCCGAGGCGCTCTGCGCCGCCGCGCTGGAGCTGGCGCGCGCGGTGCGCTATCGCAGCGCCGGTACCGTGGAGTTCGTCTACGACAGCGCCGCCGACCGTTTCTACTTCCTCGAGGTGAACACCCGGCTGCAGGTCGAGCACGGCGTCACCGAGCAGGTCTGGGGCGTGGACCTGGTGCGCTGGATGATCGAACTGGCCGCCGGCGACCTGCCGCCGCTGGCAACCCTCGCCGCGGGGCTGCAGCCCCAGGGCCATGCCATCCAGGCGCGACTCTATGCCGAAGACCCGGGTCGCGACTTCCAGCCCAGCCCGGGCCTGCTGACCCAGGTCGACTTTCCACCGGCGGATGGCCGGGCGCTGCGCCTGGACACCTGGGTCGAGGCCGGCTGCGAGATCCCGCCCTATTTCGATCCGCTGGTGGCCAAGGTCATCGCCTGGGCCCCGGACCGGGACTCGGCTCGGCAGCGTCTCGACCAGGCCCTGGCCGCAACCCGGCTCTATGGCGTGGAAACCAACGGCGACTACCTGCGGCAGATCCTCGCCGCCGCGCCCTTCGCCAGCGGCCAGCCCTGGACCCGCTGCCTGGAAGGCCTGACCTACCAGGCCACCACCCTGGAGGTGCTCAGCGCCGGCACCCAGACCACGGTGCAGGACGCCCCCGGACGCCTCGGCTACTGGTCGGTGGGCATTCCCCCTTCCGGCCCCATGGACGACCGCGCCCTGCGCCTGGGCAATCGCCTGCTCGGCAACGACGGCCGCGCGGCCGCCCTGGAAATCACCCTGGCCGGCCCGACCCTCAGATTCAACACCGAGGCCGTGGTGGCGGTCACCGGCGCGGCGCTGCCGATCCTGCTGGATGACCAGCCCCAGGCCATGGACAGCGTCTTTCGCGTACCCGCGGGTGCCATCCTGCAACTGGGCGCCGTCACCGGTGCCGGCGCCCGCAGCTATCTCTGCCTGAAAGGCGGTCTGGACCTGCCCGAATACCTGGGCAGCCGCAGCACCTTCACTCTCGGTCAATTCGGCGGCCACGGTGGCCGCGCCCTGCGCGCCGGTGACGTGCTGCACCTGCACCCGCTGACCGACGCGCACACGGAGGCCCGGCTACCCGCCGCCCTGACCACCCAGCTCGCCGAGACCCGCACCCTGCGCGTCATCTATGGCCCCCATGGTGCACCGGACTATTTCAGCCCGGCCTATCTGGACCTCTTTCTCGCCACCGACTGGGAGGTGCACTTCAACTCCAGCCGCACCGGTGTGCGCCTGATCGGGCCCAAGCCGGAATGGACCCGCGAAGACGGCGGCGAAGCCGGTCTGCACCCCTCCAACATCCACGACAATCCCTATGCGGTCGGCGCCGTGGACTTCACCGGCGACATGCCGGTCATCCTCGGCCCGGACGGCCCCAGCCTGGGCGGCTTCGTCTGCCCGGTCACGGTGATCGAAGCCGATCTCTGGCAACTGGGCCAGCTCAAGGCCGGTGACCGGGTGCGCTTCCTGCCGGTGCACCTGGCCACCGCACGGCGTCTGCAGCTGGCACGCCTGGCCGAGGAAAGCAGCTTGCAGCCGCAGGCGGAGATCGCCATCGCTCCCGAGCGCGGCGATCCCGTGGTGCTGGACCTGGGCCAGGGCGCCGAGCGCCTGGTGGCGCGGCTTTCCGGGGATACCCATCTGCTGCTGGAGATCGGCCCACCGGAGCTGGACCTCGCCCTGCGCTTTCGTGGCCACGGCCTGATGCAGGCGCTGGCCGCCCTGGCGCTGCCCGGGCTGTGCGAGCTCACCCCGGGCATCCGCTCGCTGCAGGTGCACTACCAGCCCGAAGCCCTGCCCCTGGCCGAGTTGCTGGAGGCGGTCAGTCGCTGCTGGCAGGCGCTGGGCGATGCCCAGGACCTGCGGGTACCCTCGCGCATCGTCCATCTGCCGCTGTCCTGGGACGATCCGGCCTGCCGCCTGGCCATCGAGAAATACACCACCACGGTACGCAAGGACGCCCCCTGGTGCCCGAGCAACCTGGAGTTCATCCGCCGGGTGAATGACCTGGAGTCGCTGGAGGCGGTCAAGCGCATCGTCTTCGACGCCAGCTACCTGGTGATGGGCCTGGGCGATGTCTATCTGGGTGCACCGGTGGCTACCCCCCTTGATCCGCGCCACCGGCTGGTGACCACCAAGTACAACCCGGCGCGCACCTGGACCGCGGAAAATTCGGTGGGCATTGGCGGCGCCTATCTGTGCGTCTATGGCATGGAAGGCCCCGGCGGCTACCAGTTCGTCGGGCGCACCCTGCAGATGTGGAATCGCTATCGCGAAGTCGAGGCCTTCCACGGCCAACCCTATCTGCTGCGCTTCTTCGATCAGATCCGCTTCTATGAAGTCTCGGCGGAGGAATTGCTGCGCATCCGCGCCGACTTCCCCCTGGGTCGGGTACCTCTGCGCATCGAAGAGAGCGAACTGTCCCTGGCCGACTACCAGGCCTTTCTGGCCCGCGAAGCCGAGGGCATCGCCACCTTTCGCGGGCGCCAGCAGAGCGCCTTCGCCGCGGAGCGGCAACGCTGGATCGACTCCGGCCAGGCGCATTTCGACAGCCAGGAAGCCGCCGTCGAAGCGACCGAAGACGCCCCCCTCGCCAGCCACCAATTGGCCCTGGAAAGTCCGGTGGCCGGCAATCTCTGGCAGGCCCAGGTGCAACCGGGCGATCAGGTGGAAGCCGGCCAGCCGCTGCTGATCCTGGAGTCCATGAAGATGGAAATCCCGCTGCTCGCCCCCTGCAGCGGCCGGATCCACGACCTGCAGGTCCAGCCCGGCTCGCCGATCCGCGCCGGCCAGCGCCTGCTGGTCATCGACAAGACGTGAAGGAAGCCACCATGACATTCGATCTGCGCCTCGACACCCTGAGCGCCGCCTATGCCGCCGGTACCCAGACACCACGAGTCCTCATCGCTGAACTGCTGGAAAGAGCCGCCCAGCTCAATCCCGAGTACCGGCTGTTCATCCACCTGCTGACCCCGGCCGAGCTGGAGCCCTATCTCGCCGCCCTGGACGACCGCGATCCCGCCGAGCTGCCGCTCTATGGCATCCCCTTCGCCATCAAGGACAACATCGACCTCGCCGGCATCCCCACCACGGCGGCCTGCCCGGCCTATGCCTATGTGCCCGAGCGCTCGGCGACCCTGGTGGAGCAGCTGGTCGCCCTGGGCGCCGTGCCCCTCGGCAAGTGCAATCTCGACCAGTTCGCCACCGGCCTCAACGGCACCCGTTCGCCCTATGGCGCCTGCCGCAACAGCGTCCACCCGGCCTATCCTTCCGGCGGCTCCAGTGCCGGCTCGGCCCTGGCCGTGGCCCTGGGCGTCGCCAGCTTCGCCCTGGGCACCGACACCGCCGGGTCGGGGCGCGTACCCGCGGGGCTGAACAACCTGGTGGGCCTCAAGGGCAGCAAGGGATTGCTGTCCACCGCCGGCGTGGTGCCCGCCTGCCAGACCCTGGATTGCGTGACCTTCTTTACCGCCACCGCCGCCGAAGCCAGCACCCTGCTGGCGCTCACCGCCCGCCTCGATCCGCGCGACCCCTACAGCCGCGCCAATGCGCAGTGGAACGACGCCAGTGCCTTCGGCCGCCCGCGGCCCTTTCGCTTCGGCGTCCCGACCCAGCTGGAATTCCTCGGCTGCCCGGAAAGCCCGGCGCTGTTCGCGGCCGCCAAGGCGCAATTGGAAGCCCTGGGTGGCGAAGCCGTGCCGCTGGATCTTGCGCCCTTCCTGGAAGCCGCGCGCCTGCTCTATGAGGGTCCCTGGGTGGCCGAGCGCTACAGCGTGGCCGGCGACCTGATCGAGGCCGAACCGGACGCGGTGCTGCCGGTGATCCGCGCCGTGCTGGAAAAGGCGCCCGGCACCACGGCAGTGGACGCTTTTCGCGCCGGCTATCGCCTGCAGGCATTGAAAGCCCAGTGCGATGCCCTGCTGGCCGAGCTGGATTGCGTGCTCACCCCCACCTATCCGCGGCCGGTGACCCTGGCCGAACTGGCCGCCGAGCCGGTCGCCCGCAACGCCGACCTGGGCTACTACACCAACTTCATGAACCTGCTGGACTACGCCGCCGTGGCCGTGCCAGCCGGTGTCATGACCAATGGACTGCCCTGGGGCGTGACGCTGTTCGGCCGGGTCTTCACCGACCAGTACCTGCTGAGCCTGGCCGCGGCCCTGCAGGACGCCCAGGGCCTGCCCCTGGTTGGCGGCGCCCTCCCAGGCGCCAGCCTGCCGGCACGCCCTGCCCGCCATGACCGCGCCCGCCTGGTGGTCTGCGGTGCCCACCTGCAGGGACTGCCGCTCAACGGCCAGTTGCTCGCCCGCGGCGGCCGACGCCTCGCCCTGACCCGGAGCGCGCCGCACTATCGCCTCCACGCCCTGGCCGGCGGCCCGCCGCTCCGTCCCGGCATGGTCCGGGTCGCCGAAGACGGCGCCGCCATCGAGGTGGAAGTCTGGGAGCTGCCCAGCAGCGAACTGGGCAGCTTTCTCACCGGCATCCCCGCCCCGCTCGGCCTGGGCAAGGTGGAATTGGCCGATGGCAGTTGGGAAACCGGCTTCATCTGCGAGCCCTACGGCCTGGCCGGCGCCGAGGACATTACCGACCATGGTGGGTGGCGGGCGTGGTTGGCAAGTCGCAGCGCCCACTAGCGCAGCCCCAGGCTCGGGAACCCGGATCGGGTCCCGAGCCCGGTGGGAAGTCCTCAGCCGGCGTCTACCTCACGTACCACCAGACGCTCCCCCTCCTGGATCGCCAGCAACCGGACGGCCAGCGGCTGCGCCAGCAGACAGTCTGCCACTGCCGGCTCCAATAGCCGGCGCAGCCGCCGGACCAGATCGCGCGCGCCGAAGCGGACATCGTGACCACGCGTCAGGAAGGCCCTGGCGCTGTCGTGCAACTCCAGGCTTTTTCCCCGGCGGCCCAGACGCTGATTGAGCTTGTCCAGCTCGATGGCGAGCAGCCCGGGTAGCCAATCCTGGTCGATGTGCTCGAAGGCCAGGATCCGCTCGATACGATTGAGAAATTCCGGATCGAAGTGCCCATGCAGCGCCTCTTCCAGGATCGCGCCGGGATCCGCCGACAGCTTGAGCCAACGACGCCAGCCGCGCGCGAAGCGGGCATGCTGCTGCTGGACGGCGCGGGCGCCCAGGTTGCTGGTCATGAAGATGAGGCTGTTGCGAAAGTCCAGGCGCTTGCTGCCGGCGCTGAGCACCAGTTGGCCGCTGTCGAGCACGTTCAGCAGGGTACGGATGACCTGGCGATCGGCCTTTTCCAGCTCGTCGAACAGCACGATGCCAGGGCGGCCGTAGCTGCCGGCGATAGCCTCGGCATCGAACAGCGTGGTGCCTTCCTTGCTGCCCACGTAGCCGGGCGGCGCGCCGGCCAGGGCCGCAGCATAGTGCTCCTGGGCCAGGGTGTTCATGTCGATGCGGCAGAGGGCGTCCGCGCGGCCGTGGATGGCCTGGGCCAGCAGACGGACGATCTCGGTCTTGCCGACGCCGGTGGGTCCAAGGAACAGACTGACACCCAGGGGCCTTTCCGGATCGCCGATGTCGGCCTTGACCACCTTGAGCAGGGCTTCCACCTCATCGAGCACTCTGGCCTGGCCCAGGATGCGCGCTCGCAGCAGGGCCATGACCGCTGCCGGCTCGAACAGGAAGCGCGAGGGCAAAGGCCCCTGTCCCTCTCGGGCGAGCTGGCCACGGTTATGCTCGATCAGGTCATTGACGAAAGGCATGGCTCGCTCCTCGCGCCGCCAGCGCTAACCCAGCTGACGTTCCTGACCGGGATGCGGCAGCTCGCCCACCGGGCAGTCCGCCACCCCGATGGTGGAGCGAGTCATCCGCTCGACGTCCGCCTGGGCCTTCTGCGCATCCAGCACCCAGGTGCGATAGAAGTCGAAGGGACAGTCGGCCACGCCCTTGTCGCCATCGCCGGAGTTGTAGATCCCGGTGTAGCCGCGATGCAGCAACTTGAACAGGTGGTTCTGCGACTGGTCGTTCGCGCGCGCATCGCGGATCTGCGACACCGAAAGCTGGGCGTACTGGATGCCCATCTCCTCCTCCCCGCATTCGCCCAGGGTGCGGCCATCGAAGCCGATCAGCGCCGAATGGCCGAAGTAGCTGTACACCCCGTCGAAGCCGGTGGCGTTGGCCACCGCCACGTAGCAGTTGTTGGCCCAGGCCATGGTCTTGGCCATCAGTACCTGCTGCTCCTTGGCCGGGTACATGTAGCCCTGGCAGCGCACGATCAGCTCGGCGCCCTTCATCGCACAGTCGCGCCAGATTTCCGGGTAGTTGCCGTCATCGCAGATGATCAGGCTGATCTTCAGGCCCTTGGGACCTTCGCTGACATAGGTGCGGTCACCGGGATACCAGCCTTCGATGGGGCACCAGGGAATACACTTGCGGTACTTCTGCACGATCTCGCCCTGGTCATTGATCAGCACCAGGGTGTTGTACGGGGCCTTGTGCGGGTGCTCCTCGTGCCGCTCGCCGGTGAGGGAAAAGATCCCCCAGGTCCTGGCCTCGCGGCAGGCGGCGGCGAAGATCGCCGTCTCCTCGCCGGGAATGGTCGCGGCGGTGGCCATCATCTCGTCGCGGTCGTACATGATCCCCATGGTGCTGTATTCGGGGAACACCACCAGGTCCATGCCCGGCAGGCCGAGCTTCATGCCCTTGATCATCGCAGCGATCTGCTGGGCGTTGGCCAGCACCTCCGCCTTGCTGTGCAGGCGCGGCATCCGGTAGTTGACGACAGCTACGCCGACGGTGTCGGGGCTGCTGGAAATATCGCCATGGCGCATTGGGTTGCTCCTCGAAGGGATGACGCGGAGATCAGTGACTGATCATCCAGGGCCGATTGGACGGACTGGTCTTCAGCCCATGGGGATTGGCCTTGCTGCGCGCCACCGGCTTGCTCGGGGCGCAGCAACTGCAGCCGGCACCGTGGCTGCGCTTGGCCTTGTATTCCTCCAGCGATTGGGGGGCGTGGCGCGCACGTTCGTTGGTCTCGTGGGCACGGCGCTGGCCCCCGGCCAAGGTAGCCAGGCCGGGGGCACTGAGGATCACCCGAGGGCTGGGCGCGGCACAGTCGGGGCAGTTGCAAGGATCGTCGCGCTGGGCCATGGGCCGCAGCAGGGTGAAGTCACCGCAGTGCGGGCAGTCGTATTCGTAGATCGGCATGGCGAACTCCTGGCGGGCTGGGCACGGCGGAGGGCCGCGCCCGGGCGGCTCACTTGTCGTAGGCGATGGGCATGTCGATGCTGCCGTCCAGGTAGCGGGTAGGCCCGGCGGCAGTGGGGTTGATGTCGAATTCGAAGATGTCCGTCGGCAGCCAGAGGGTGGCGCAGGCGTTGGGAATGTCGACCACCCCGCTGATGTGGCCCTGAACCGGCGCCGAGCCCAGCAGCGAATAACCCTGGGCGCCGCTGTAGCCGAACTTCTTCAGGTACTCGATGGCATTCAGGCAGGCCTGCTGGTACGCCAGGTTGACGTCCAGGTAGTGCTGCTTGCCGGCGTCATCCACCGAGATGCCTTCGAAGATCAGGAAGTTGTTGTAGGTGGGCACGATGGGGCTGGGCTTGAAGATGGGATTCCTGATGCCGTACTTGGCCATGCCGCCCTTGATCAGCTCGACCTTCATGTGCACCCAGCCGGCCATCTCGATGGCGCCGCAAAAGGTGATCTCGCCGTCGCCCTGGCTGAAGTGCAAATCGCCCACCGAAAGGCCTGCGCCTTCCACATAGACGGGGAAGAAGATCTTCGAGCCCCGCGACAGGTCCTTGATGTCGCAGTTACCGCCATGCTCGCGCGGCGGCACGGTGCGTGCGCCGGTAGCGGCTGCCGCGTCGCGGGCCGCGCCAGTGAGCTTGCCCATGTGAGCGGTCGCGGCGAACGGCGGGTTGGCCAGGGGCGGTACCCGGGTCGGATTGCTGTCGATCAGCTCCTGCTCGCGGGCATTCCAGGCGGCCAGCAGCTTGGGATCCGGCAGGCAGCCGATCAGGCCCGGGTGAATCAGGCCGGCGAAGCGCACCCCCGGGATGTGGCGGCTCCTGGTGAACATGCCCTCGAAGTCCCAGATGGATTTCTGCGCCGATGGAAAGTAATCGGTGAGAAAGCCACCGCCGTTCTGCTTGGAAAAGAAGCCGTTGAAGCCCCACTGCGACTCGGCCTTGGCGCCGATGTCGAGCAGATCGACCACCAGCAGGTCGCCCGGCTCGGCGCCCTTCACGCCCACCGGCCCGGACAGGTAGTGCACGGTCGACAGGTCGACATCGCGCACGTCGCTGGCATCGTCGTCGTTCTTGATCGCGCCGCCGGTCCAGTCGTAGGTTTCCAGGATGAAGTCGTCACCCGGCTTGACCCAGCAGGCCATGGGGATGTCCGGATGCCAGCGGTTGTGGACGTTTTCGTTGTCGGTGGCGGCCTGGTTGAGGTCGACCTGGATCAGGGTGTCGGTCATCGCGCAGCTCCTGGCTGTTGGCGGTAGCGGGAGGGTTCCGGCTCAGTCTCGGGGCTGGGGTCGGGGCTGCAAATACGTTGGATGACGTAGGCGCAAGCCCAGGCGGGACGAGGCGCAGCTGACGTTTCGCGGGCATGCGCGAAGCGGCCGCCGTGCTGCTGCAGGGCGGCCGCGCAGAGCGCCGGAGTCAGACCGACAGATAGCGGCTGATGGTCGCCTCGTCGACCTTGTCGCGGGTTTCCTCGACCACGAAGCGGCCCTTCTCGATCACCAGGAAGCGGTCGGCGATGTCGAGGGTAAAGGACAGCACCTGCTCGGAGACCACGATGGTCAGGTCACGCATGCTGCGGATCTCCTTCAGGGTGCGGGCGATGTCCTTGATGATCGAGGGCTGGATGCCCTCGGTCGGCTCATCCAGTAGCAGCACCTTGGGATTGGTGGCCAGGGCGCGGGCGATCGCCAGTTGTTGCTGCTGGCCACCGGAGAGGTTGCCACCCTTGCGCTGGCGCATCTCGTGCAGCACGGGGAAGAGCGCATAGAGGTCGTCCGGTACCCGGCCCCGGGCCGAGGCCGGCAGGCCGGTCTGGATGTTTTCCAGCACCGTCATATGGGAAAAGATCATCCGCCCCTGGGGCACGTAGGCTATGCCGCGCTCGACCCGCTGGTGAGTTTCCAGTGCCGATACGTCTTGCCCGTCCACTGACACGCTGCCACTCCAGCTCGGCAGAATGCCCATCAGGCTGCGGAACAGGGTGCTCTTGCCCATGCCGTTGCGGCCCATGACGGCGACGATTTCCTTGTGCGCCACGTCCAGGCTGAGGTCGTGGAGGATGCGGCTCTGACCGTAGCCGGAGACGAGGTTCTGGATGGTGAACATGACCGGGATCTCCCGTGATCGACTGCAGGAAAAGGGCTGGAGGCGAAGGCTCAGTGCCCCAGGTACACCTCGATGACCTTGGGATTGCTCTGCACCGCCTCCATGCTGCCTTCGGCCAGCACCTTGCCCTGGTGCAGCACCGTGACCTTGTGGGCGATGCTCTTGACGAATTCCATGTCGTGCTCGATGACCAGCACCGAGCGCCCCTCGCTGATGCGGTTGAGCAGCTCGGCGGTCTGGGCCCGTTCGGACACGCTCATGCCCGCCACCGGCTCGTCGAGCATCAGGAGTTCCGGGTCCTGCATCAGCAGCATGCCGATCTCCAGCCACTGCTTCTGACCGTGGGAGAGCAGATCGGCCTGCTGGTGCAGCAGGTCGGCGAGAAAGATCTCCGCGGCCACCGCCTGCACCCGCGCGATCACCGCGGCGCTGCGCTTGAAGAACAGCGCGCCGAACACCTTGCGGCCTTCGGGATAGGACATCTCCAGGTTCTCGAACACCGTGAGATTCTCGTAGATCGAGGGGTTCTGGAACTTGCGGCCGACACCTGCGCGAACGATGTCGAATTCCTTCATCCGGGTCAGTTCCCGACCGTTGAATTCGATGCTGCCGGCGGTGGCGCGGGTCTTGCCGCAGATCAGGTCCAGTACCGTGGTCTTGCCGGCGCCATTGGGGCCGATCACCACGTGCACCTCGTTGCGGTCGACATAGAGATTGAGGTCGTTCACCGCCTTGAAGCCGTCGAAGGAGACGGTCAGGCCTTCGATGGCCAGTACCGGCTTGGCGAGCTGGAAACCGACGGGACTGGTATTCATGGCGTGGTCTCCAGGCGGGAGGCTTTGGTTGCCGTGGGTGGCGCTGACGAGGCGGCGGGCGCGCCCGCCGGCTGGCGTTTCAGACGCGCCACCAGACGCTGGCCATGGCTCTTCCACAGCCCGGCCAGGCCATTGGGGAAATAGAGGACGACCACGATGAAGAGCCCACCCATCAGGTACAGCCAGAGCTCGGGGAAGGACTCGGAAAAGTAGGTCTTGCCGAAATTCACCAGCAGCGCGCCGTACACCGCGCCCAGCAAGGACAGCCGCCCGCCGACCGCGGCGAAGATGACCATCTCGATGGAGGGCACGATGCCGACGAAGGACGGCGACATGAAGCCCACCTGCAGGGCGAACATGGCACCGCCCACCGCGGAAAAGGCCGCGGCCAGGCAGAACACGAAGATCTTGAAGCTGGCCACGTCGTAGCCGGAGAAGCGCACCCGCTCCTCCTTGTCGCGCATGGCCACCAGCAGCCGGCCCAGCTTGGAGGCCAGCACGAAGCGGGCGAGCAGGATGCAGCCGAACAGCAGGGCCGCGTTGACGAAGTAGAGCACCACCTTGGCGCTGTCCGAACGGATGTCCCAGCCCAGCAGCGTCTTCAGGTCGGTGATGCCGTTGACCCCGCCGGTGAGGCCCTGCTGACCGATGATGAGAATGGTCAGGATGGCGGCGATGGCCTGGGTGACGATGGAAAAATACACGTCCCCTACCCGCCGCTTGAACATCGCCAGGCCGATGATGAAAGCCAGCAACACCGGGACCGCGATCACCGCCAACAGGGTGAAGCCGAAGCTGTGGAACGGCTGCCAGAGCCAGGGCAGTTCGGTGATCTGGTTCCAGTCCATGAAGTCCGGGATGCCGGGCGTGGACTGGATCCGGGTGCTCTCCGGGTCCGAGGCCTCCAGTTTGAGGAACATCGCCATGCAATAGCCGCCGAGGCCGAAGAAGATGCCCTGCCCCAGGCTGAGGATGCCGCCATAGCCCCAGCAGAGCACCAGCCCGACCGCGACGAAGGCATAGGTCAGGTATTTGCCGACCATGCTCAGGCGGAAGATATCCAGGGTCAGCGGAAACACCAGCAGGATCAGCGCGGCCAGTACCAGCAGGCCGAAGGCGCCCTGCCGGCCACCGAGCAGGTTGTCGATTGCCTTGTTCATCATGGACTCCCTACTTGCGGACTTTTGCCGAGAACAGCCCCTGGGGCCGCAGCATCAGGATGAGGATCACCGCCGACAGGGTCAGCACCTTGGCCATGGAACCGGACAGGAAGAATTCCAGCAGCGACTGCGCCTGGGCGATGCCAAAGGCCGAGGCGATGGTGCCGAGCAGGCTGGCTGCCCCACCAAAGACCACCACCAGGAAGGTATCGACGATGTACAGCGAGCCCGAGGTCGGGCCGATGGAGCCGATGGTGGTGAAGGCCGCGCCCGCCACCCCGGCTACGCCGCAGCCCAGGGCGAAGGTCAGGCGATCCACGCGGCGGGTGTTGATGCCCACGGCGCGCGCCATCACCCGGTTCTGCATGGTGGCGCGCACCTGCAGCCCCCAGCGCGAGCGATACAGCATGAAGAACAGGGTCAGGGTCAGCAGCGCGGTCACGACCATGACGAACAAGCCGTTCTTGGGGATGTCGATGCTGGCGGTCGGACTCCAGGAGCCCATGATCCATTCCGGCAGTTCGGCGCTGACCTCGCGGGCGCCGAAGACCGAACGAAACACCTGCTGCAGGATCAGCGACAGGCCCCAGGTGGCCAGCAGGGTGTCCAGCGGGCGCTGGTAGAGCCGGCTGATCATTGCCCACTCCACCAGCCAGCCGATGGCCCCGGCGACGAAGAACGCCAGGATCAGCGCGAAAAAGAAGTAATAGGGCTGCAAGGCCGGAAACAGGTGCAGGGTCAGCGAAGACATCACGTAGGTGGTGTAGGCCCCCACGGTGAGAAATTCGCCGTGGGCCATGTTGATCACGCCCATCTGCCCGAAGATGATCGCCAGTCCCAGCGCCATCAGCAGCAACACGCAGAACACCGAAAGGCCGTTGAAGCCCTGCATCACGGCGATCGCGCCGAAGTCGGATAAGCTTTCCATGGAGATCTCCCCGCGAAGGTGGACGGAGGCGTCGGTGAGGCGACGCCTCCGGTCAGGCAAGGCTTATTGGTAGCCTTTGGGGAAGGGATTGGGCTCGATCAGATCGGCGGATTCGTGGACCACCTTGAAGGTGCCGTCCGGCTGGATCTGGCCGATACGCGAGCGACTCCAGAGGTGATGGTTCTCGTGGACCTTCACATAGCCTTCCGGGGCGGTTTTCAGCTCCAGGCCCGGAGACGCCGCAACCACCTTGTCGACATCGAAGCTGCCGGCCTTCTCCACCGCCATTTTCCACAGCCAGGGACCGAGATAGGCCGCCTGGGTGACGTCGCCCACCACCGCATCCTTGCCGTACTTGGCCTTGAAGGCCTCGACGAAGGCCTTGTTGTTGGGATTGTCCAGGGTCTGGAAATACTTCATCGAGGAGTAGAAGCCGGCCATGTTCTCGCCGCCGATGCCGAGCATCTCATCCTCGGTCACCGAAAGGGTCAGCAGATTCTGCTTGGCCGAGGTGATCCCAGCCGCCTTTAACTGCTTGTAGAAGGCGACGTTGGAGCCCCCGACGACCGCGGCAAAGACCACATCGGGCTTTTTCAGCTTGATCTTGTTGGTCAGGGAGCCGAACTGGGTGCCGCCCAGCGGGTAGTACTCCTCCCCCACCACCTCGCCATGCAGCACGTTCTCGATGTGCTTGCGGGCGATCTTCATCGAGGTCCGCGGCCAGATGTAGTCCGAGCCCACCAGGTAGAAGGTCTTGGCGCCCTTCTCCTTGGCCAGCCAGTCCAGCGCCGAGAGAATCTGCTGGGTGGCTTCCTGGCCGGTGTAGAAGACGTTCTTCGACTGCTCGAGGCCCTCGTAGAAGGTCGGGTAGTAGAGCAGGCCGTTGTCCTTTTCGAAGATCGGCAGCACCGCCTTGCGCGACGCCGAGGTCCAGCAGCCGAACACCGCCGCGACCTTGTCGGCTTCCAGCAGCTTCTTGGCCTTTTCGGCGAAGGTCGGCCAGTCGGAGGCGCCGTCTTCCTGGATGATCTTGACCTGCCGCCCGAGCACCCCGCCCTGGGCGTTGATCTGCTCGATGGCCAGCCGCTCGGCCTGGATGGCCCCGGTCTCGGAGATGGCCATGGTGCCGGTGGCGGAATGCAACTGGCCGACGGTCACGGTGGTATCGGTCACGGCAAGACCCGTGGTATTGGCGGCGTCCGCCATCACGCCCTGACTGAACACGCTGGCTGCCAACAGGGACAATGCCGCGGCGCCCAGTGCCAGGCGTCGCGGAAGACTGGATTTCACGCCCGCTGATCTGTGCATCTTGTCGCTCCTCTAGGTGATGTGCCGGTCGCCCCCGGGGACCGGGACTGCGGCTTGCGCTGCGGAGCAAGGATGAGCTGGGACAGCCGGCCCGGAACATACGCAGGATGACGTAACGGCCTACGTCATCTGACGTACAGCCCGCTGCAACGCCCTGAGGCATGCTCTGTCTGTCGCGCGCCCGCGCGGGGCACGCCAAGCCGGGCAGACCGTGGCCACGGAGGGGCAGGACGCCAGGACGACCGAGGCATGGAACTTGCCTGAACACCGCCACGCAGACCCCAGGAGCCCTGCCGTGCAGCAGACCGGGACGCAACGCATCGCCAAGATCCGCAGGGACTACAACAGCTGGGTGGCCGACGAGACGCTGGAAGACTACGCCCTGCGCTACACGCCCCGGTCGTTTCGCAAGTGGTCGGAATTCCGCATCGCCAACACCGCCTTGGCCGCCGTGTCCTTTCTGGCCCTGGAAGCCATCGGCGGCGCCCTGGCGATCAGCTATGGCTTCACCAATACCCTCTGGGCGGTGCTGGCGGCGAGCCTGGTGATCTTTCTCACCGCGCTGCCGATCAGCTACTACGCGGCGCGCTACGGGGTGGACATGGACCTGCTGACCCGGGGCGCCGGCTTCGGCTACATCGGCTCGACCATCACCTCGCTGATCTACGCCAGCTTCACCTTTCTGTTCTTCGCCCTGGAAGCGGCGATCATGGCGCTGGCCCTGGAACTGTACTTCCGCATTCCGCTGGCCCTGGCCTATGTCATCTGCTCGATCATCGTCATCCCCCTGGTGACCTATGGCATCACCCTGATCAATCGCCTGCAGCTCTGGAGCCAGCCGCTCTGGCTGATTCTGCTGCTGTTGCCCTATGCCATCGTCATCGCCAAGAATCCCGGGGCCCTGGCGGACTGGACCACCTTCGCCGGTCGCGAGGGCGAGGCCGGGGCCTTCAACCTGCTGTCCTTCAGCGCCGCCTGTACCGTGGCCCTCGCCCTGGTGACCCAGGTGGGCGAACAGGTCGACTACCTGCGCTTTCTGCCGGAAAAGACCGCGCAGAATCGCCGGCGCTGGTGGGCGGCGCTGCTGATGGCCGGTCCCGGCTGGATAGTGCCTGGCGCCCTGAAGATGCTGGCCGGCGCCTTTCTGGCCTTTCTCGCCCTGCAGCACGAGATTCCCCTGGAGCGCGCCGCCGAACCCACCCAGATGTACCTGGTCGCCTTCGGCTACGTGTTCGCCTCGCCTGGCTGGGCCATGGGGGCCATGGTGCTGTTCGTCATCGTCAGCCAGGTCAAGATCAACCTGACCAATGCCTACGCCGGCTCTCTGGCCTGGTCCAACTTCTTCGCCCGGGTCACCCACAGCCACCCGGGACGGGTAGTCTGGCTGGTGTTCAACGTGCTGATCGCACTGATGCTGATGGAGCTGGGGGTGTTCGAGGCCATCCAGGAGGTGCTCGGGCTCTATGCCAACATCGCCATCGCCTGGATCGGCGCCGTGGTCGCCGACCTGGTGATCAACAAGCCTCTGGGGCTGTCGCCCCGGCACATAGAATTCAAACGGGCGCACCTCTACGACATCAACCCGGTCGGCGTCGGCGCCATGCTGCTCGCCTCGCTGCTTTCCGGTCTGGCCCATGCGGGGCTGTTCGGCGCCCTGGCCCAGGCTGCCTCGCCCCTGGTGTCCCTGGTCTCCGCCCTGATCTGCGCGCCGCTGCTGGCCTGGCTCACCCGGGGTCGCTACTACATCGCCCGGACCAGCGTGCTGAAATTGCTGCACCCCGCGCAGGTCCATCTGGAATGCGTGCTCTGCACCAACGCCTTCGAGCGCGAAGACATCGCCTTCTGCCCTGCCTACGGCGCGCCCATCTGCTCGCTCTGCTGCGCCCTGGATGCGCGCTGTGGCGATCTCTGCAAACCCAGGGCGCGCCTGGCCGAGCAGGTCGACACCCTGCTGCGCTGGCTGCTGCCGAACACCTCGGTGCCGCGCCTGCATACCCGCCTGGCGCACTACCTGGGCGTGCTGCTGGTCTTGGTCGGGCTGATGTTCTGCGCCCTGGCGCTGATCTACAGCCAGGTTTCCCAGGGCTTGCAGGTCGATGAACGCCACCTGTTGTATCAGGGCTTCTTCAAAGCCTTCATGGTGCTCACGCTGTTTGCCGGCGCCCTCGCCTGGTGGGTGGTGCTGACCCGCGAGAGCCGCCATGTGGCGCTGGAGGAATCGAACCGGCAGACCGCGCTGCTGATGCAGGAGATCGAGGCGCACCGCAAGACCGACGAAGCCCTGCAGCGGGCCAAGGAGGCCTCGGAAGCCGCCAATGCCGCGAAGAGCCGCTATGTCACGGGCTTGTCCCACGAATTACGCACGCCGCTGAACAGCATCCTCGGCTACACCCAGATCCTGCAGCGCGATCCGGCCAGCAGCCACCGTCAGTTGGACTCCCTGGCCACCATCTACCGCAATGGCTCGCACCTGCTCTCGCTGATCGACGGCCTGCTCGACGTGGCTCGGATCGAAGCGGGCAAGCTGCAGCTAGAACCCTCGGAAATCCCCTTTCCGGAATTTCTCGAACAGCTGCAGCAGATGTTCACCCCCCAGGCCCAGGACAAGGGCCTGAGCTTTGCCCTCGAGGTCGACGGACGCCTGCCCGCCGTGGTGCGTGGCGATGAAAAGCGGGTGCGGCAGATCCTCATCAATCTGCTCGGCAACGCCGTGCGCTACACCGACCAGGGCGGCGTGATCATGGCGGTCACCTACGCGCGGGAAACCGCCACCTTCGAGGTCATCGACAGCGGCCTGGGCATCGCCGCGGAACAGCTGGAGCGGCTGTTCCAACCCTTCGAACGGGGCGATCCGCTGCGCCAGGACAACGGCCTGGGACTGGGCCTGACCATCACCCGCATGCTAGTGACGCTGATGGGCGGCGCCCTGGACGTGACCAGCACACCCGGCCAGGGCACCCGCTTCGTGGTGCGCCTGTTCCTGTCCGAAGTGCGGGTGCCCCGGGCGCTGGTTCACGTCGAACACAGCATCAGCGGCTATCAGGGCCCGCGGCGCCGGGTGCTGCTGGTGGACGACCATCTGGATCACCGCCGGGTGCTGGCCGGCATGCTCGAACCTTTGGGCTTCGAACTGGCGGAGGCCGCCAATGGCCAGGACGCCATCCGCCAGGTCGCCCTGTGGCAGCCGGATCTCATCCTCATGGATCTTTCCATGCCGCTGCTGGACGGGCTGGAGACCAGCGCGCTGATCCGCCGCCACGGCCTGTCCAGGGCGCCGATCATCGTCATTTCCGCCAATGCCTTCGCCGTCGATCGCGAACGCAGCACCGCGGCCGCCTGCGACGATTACCTGGCCAAACCGGTCCATACGCCGCAGCTGCTGGAAAAGATCAGGACGCACCTGGACCTGACCTGGCTGGAGCGGACCGCCGAACCGCCTGG
Source organism: Pseudomonas oryzihabitans NBRC 102199 (assembly GCF_000730625.1). GTDB lineage: Bacteria > Pseudomonadota > Gammaproteobacteria > Pseudomonadales > Pseudomonadaceae > Chryseomonas > Chryseomonas oryzihabitans. Next base: position 779,261 of record NZ_BBIT01000002.1, read on the forward strand.
CAGGCGATCGGTGTCGCTCCAATCACCGAGCGTTGCCAATCTGAAAGCGTTACAGGAGCTGGGTGCGCTGGGCTATGTGAAAGGCATCCACGCCTGCCTGGATCGAATCGAACGCGAGGAGCCAGCCAGCGCTGTCTATGTCGATACCCTGCGCGCACTGGTCAAACGCTTTCAGCTCAACGACTTCAACCGCCGGGTCAAAGACGCGCTGCAGCCGGCCGACCTGCCCCTGGAAGGAGAGAATCCATGACCGCCGCCCTACCGCCCAGCGTGGTGCTGATCGTCGACGACACCCCGGACAACCTCGCCCTGCTCTCCGACGCCCTGGACGCCAGCGGCTACATGGTGCTGGTGGCCCTGGACGGCGCCAGTGCCCTGGAGCGCATGCAGCGCCGCCGACCGGACGTGGTGCTACTGGATGCCATGATGCCCGGCCTGGATGGCTTCGAGACCTGTCGACGCATAAAGGCCCAGGCCGAACTGGCTGATATCCCGGTGCTGTTCATGACCGCCCTGACCGAAACCGAGCATGTGGTGGAGGCCTTCGCCGCGGGCGGCATCGACTACGTGACCAAGCCACTCAAGACCGATGAGGTCCTGGCACGGGTCGCGGCCCACCTGCGCACGGCGCGCGAACTCCAGGCGGCGCGCAGCCTGCCAGCGAGCCGCCCGCACGCCAGGACCGCGCTGGACCTGGCGCCGCTCAGCAGCCGCTACCAGCTGACCGGGCGCGAGGTCGAGGTGCTGCACTGGGTCGCCTGCGGCAAGACCAATCGCGACATCGGCGACATCCTCGGCCTCTCGCCCCGCACGGTGAACAAGCACCTGGAGCACGTCTACGTGAAACTCGGCGTGGAGACCCGTACCGCGACGGCCACATTGGCCATTGCGGCGTGTCGGTAGAAAAGAAACGAGGCGACGCTAGGCACGCTCGTCCTTGGCCGTGTCCATGACGATGTAGCTGACCACCGAGTTCACGTGCGGCAGCACGCCAAGTACCTGGGTATGGAAAGCGCGGTAGGCCAGCATGTCGGCCACCTCCACCCGCAGCAGGTACTCCACAGCGCCGGTGACGGTGTGGCACTCCACCACGGCGGCCGAATCGCTGATGGCCGCCTCGAAGGCATCCAGCTCTTCGCGACCATGGCAGGACATGCCCACGGCGACGTAGACGATGAAGCCGATGCCCATCCGCGTGCGGTCCACCACCGCCCGATAGCCCTTGATGATCCCGGAGCGTTCCAGCTCCTGCACCCGCCGCAGGCAGGCCGAAGGTGACAGGCCGACCCGCTCGGCCAGCTTCACGTTGGTCTGGCGCGCATCCTTTTCCAGCTCACGCAATATTCGACGGTCAAGACGGTCCAGATCAGTCATTCATTGCACCCGAGAAGTCTTATTACTTATTTATGCAATCTTAAACCGATGAGTGCGCAATAAAATAGCCATCCAATATCGTCACTCCACAACAATCTTGTCCATGACTGACCTCAGCGTTCTCCTGCCCTTCCTCCTTTTCGGCCTCATCATGACCGCTACGCCCGGACCCAATAACGCCCTGGTACTGGCCAGTGGCGCTCAGGTCGGGATACGCCGGACCCTGCCCCTGGTCCTCGGCATCGCCCTTGGCGTGGGCCTGCAGCTGGTGGTAATCGGCCTTGGGCTGGGCGCGTTTTTCCTGGCCCTGCCAGGGCTGCATCTGCTGGTGAGTGCCTTGGGACTCGGCTACCTCCTGCTATTGGCCTGGCGGATCGCGCGCAGTGGTCCGATCCGGCTCGACGCGGAACCTGCCGCGCCCATGGGATTGCTCGCCGGCGCGGCCTTTCAGTGGATCAATCCCAAGGCGTGGACGGTGTCGATCAGTACAGCGGCAGCCTATATCCCGGTCGAGCATCACGCCCCGAACGTGATACTGGCCGCACTGCTGCTGGCCATGCTGAGTCTTCCTGGCGTCGGTGTCTGGGCGCTGGTCGGCAGTGCGCTGCGCGGATGGCTCGCGGATGCGCGGCGCGCGCGCCGCTTCAACCTGGGCATGGCAGTCGCGCTGCTGGTATCGACCTTGCCACCGCTCTACCAATTGTTCGCCGCCTGAGTCTTCGCGAACGTCGCGCGCCTTCATACAGGAAACCGCCTAGTGTCCTGCCATACCCGCACCGCCCTTGTCTGCGAAGGTCACCAGGGCCTCGGCGGCCTTATCGCCGAAGCCTTGATCCGCAATGGTGTTAGGGTGATTCGGGCGTCCAGTGACCCCCTGGGCGCCGCCCAGACCGATAGTGTGCAGCTGGATTTCCTCATGCCCGCGTCGGTACGTCATTGCGCCGAGCACCTCGCGGCGATCGGCTGCCAACCGGACATCCTGGTGCTCAATGCCCCCTGCGCTGCCTGACGGCTACAGTGCCGGGCTGGACGACGCTGCCTGGGCGCGGGCGTGCCAGCTGTTGTGGACCGGACCTCTCGCGCTGGTAGGCCGGCTGCTACCGGGAATGCTCCAAGGTGGCAACGGCAGGCTGATCTGGCTCACCTCCTGCGCGGCGCATCGCTTCGTCGCGGGACAGGCCATCGCAACCTCGTTGCAGAGCGGCATCCATGGGCTGATACGCACCCTGGCCGCCGAATACGATGCCCAGGGCCTTAAGGTCAACGCCCTCATCCCGACCGCCAGGTCGTCACCAACCGCGCTGGCAGGCCAGCAGACCGCCTCCCTCGCCTTTGCTCGCTATGTGGCCTTTCTCGCCTCGGATGCGGCCGCCTACGTATCGGGGCAGTTGCTGGTCGCCGACGTGGATGCCGTCCCGTAGCTCAGCCGCAGCGGGTGGACTGCCTCTTCCGGGCCTGCGATCAGGCGGCTAAGGTGTGTGCCTCGTCCCTTTCCGTAGTCGTCTTTCCGGAGCCTGACCAACCATGCTCAGCCAGGAGCTCAAGGCGTTTCACATGGTCGCTCGGCTGGGCAGCATCACCCAGGCGGCCAAGAAGCTTGGCCTGAGCCAGCCGACGGTGACCACCCAGATCCGCAACCTGGAAGCCCATTACGGCATCGAGCTGTTCCATCGCGGCGGCCGGCGGCTGATGCTCAGCGAGGTAGGGGTGCAGTTGCTGCCCAGGGTGCAGGAGCTCCTGCAACGCGAAGCCGACATCGACTTCCTGCTCCGCAACAGCGGCCAGCTGCAGGGCAGATTACGTCTCGCCGCCACCGCGCCCTATTACATGCTGGATCTGCTGAGCGCCTTCCGGGCGCGTCATCCGCACATCGAGGTGACCCTGACCATCGGCAACTCGCAGCAGGTGGTGGAGGCGCTGGAAGACTATCGCGTCGATCTGGCGGCGTCATCGCAACTGGAGCAGGACCCGCGCTTCAGTCGGCTGGTCCTGGGCGAGGATCCGCTGGTACTGACGGTGCACCGCAGCCATCCCCTGGCCGGACGCCACCTTTTACCGCCCGCCGCCCTGGCCGGTGAGTGCCTGCTGTGTCGCGAAGCGGGTTCCGTCACCCGCCAGCTCACCGAGCGTTGGCTGGCGGCGGCCGGCGTGCAATTGGGCAGCCTGCTGGAGATCGGCAGTCGCGAATCGATCCGCGAGGCGGCGCTGCGTGGCCTCGGGGTGGCGGTGATCGCCCGGCACGAGGTGCCGGATCATCCCGCCCTGCGGGTGATCGAGCTGGAGCAAGCGCCCACCATCACCGAATACCTCTATTGCCTCAAGGAGCGACGCCAGGCACGTCTGCCAGCGGCCTTTCTCGCCGTGGCCCGGGAACGCGCCCAGCGCTGACCGGCGCTACCCAAATTCGCCGATACCACTATCGGCAGGTTTGGCTCAACTGCCATCAAGGCGTCGCGCCCGGCGCCCAGCATTGACCTCGTCTCCCGCTACCCGAGGTCACCGCCATGGCTACCGTCGATCTACGCCTGACTGGACTGCACAAGCGCTTCGAAGACTTCGTGGCGCTGGACGGCGTCGACCTGGAGGTCACTGCCGGCGAGCTGGTCTGCCTGCTCGGACCCTCCGGCTGCGGCAAGACCACCCTGCTGCGCTGCATCGCCGGGCTGGAGCGACAGGACGCCGGACACATCCTCTTCGGCGGACGCGACGTCTCGCGGCTGCCGCCGCAAGCCCGCGACTACGGCATCCTGTTCCAGTCCTATGCGCTGTTCCCCCACCTCGACGTGGCTGCCAACATCGCCTATGGCTTGCAGGGCTGGTCAAGAGCGGACATTCGTGCGCGGGTGGCCGAATTGCTGGAGCTGGTCGACCTCGGCGGTAGCGAGCGCAAGCATCCCGGCCAGTTGTCCGGCGGCCAGCAGCAAAGAGTCGCCCTCGCCCGGGCGCTGGCGCCCCGCCCTTCGCTGTTGCTGCTGGACGAGCCGCTGTCGGCGCTGGACGCCCAGGTCCGCGAGCGCCTGTGCGGCGAGTTGCGCGCCCTGCAGCGCCGACTCGGCATCACCACCCTGATGGTCACCCACGACCAGGACGAAGCCCTGCTGATGGCCGATCGCATCGCGGTGCTCAACCGGGGCCGGGTCGAGCAATACGCCGCCCCGGACATCCTCTATCGCCAACCGGCGAGCCCCTTCGTCGCCGCCTTCATCGGCCAGGGCAATTGGCTGCCCTTCGAGGGGCGCGCAGGCGTCGCCTGGATCGGCGAGCGCGCACTCCAGGTGGCGACGGCCCTGCCCACGGGGCCAGGGCGGCTGTTCTGCCGACCGGAGGCGATCCAGGTCAATCCGCCGACGCCTCAGCCCAATCTGCTAGCGGGTCGGGTGCGGGAGCGGGTGTTTCTTGGCAATCGCTGCCGCCTGGGCTTCGAACTGGATAGCCTGCCCGGCGTGCCGCTGACCGCCGAACTGCCGCCGGAGGCGGCCAGCCTGCTGCCCGGCGGCGCTCTGAACGTCGCCCTGCCCCCGCATGCCCTGCAGGTGTTCGCCCCATGATCCTCGCCCGGCGTCTTGCCCTGCCGCGTCTCTCGCGCCGCCCCGCCAGCGATCTGGCCGACCGGGTCTTCGTCCTGGGTGGCCAGGGCCTGCTGCTGGTCCTGCTCCTGCTCGCCGTGGTGCTGCCGCTGCTGGCCATCTTCTGGCGCGGCCTGGCCGGCGATCCGGGTCAGGGCGGCGGCCTGCCCAGTGCACTGGAGTTCCTTGTCAGCGCGCACTTCCGCTGGTTGCTGGGCAACAGTCTGGCCACTGCCGGCACGGTGGTCGCCCTGGTGGTGCCGGTGGCCTATCTGTTCGCCTATGCCCTGCAGCGCGCCTGTCTGCCGGCCAAGACACTCTGGCGGGGCTTGTCGCTGTTACCGCTGCTGGCGCCGTCCATGCTGCCCGGCATCGCGCTGATCTACCTGTTCGGTAACCAGGGGCTGCTGCGCGGACTGGTAGCCGACAACATCTACGGCTTCTGGGGAATCGTTCTGGGCCAGGCGCTCTATACCTTTCCCCATGCGCTCATGGTCCTGCTCGGGAGCCTGGCGCTGGCCGATGCGCGGCTGTTCGACGCCGCCACCAGCCTGGGTGCCTCGCCCTGGCGGGCCTTTCGTACCCTGGTGTGGCCGGCGACCCGCCAGGGTGTGTTTGCCGCGAGCTGCCTGGTGCTGAGCCTCTGCATCACCGATTTCGGCGTGCCGGTGGTGGTGGGTGGCAACTACCAGACCCTGGCACTGGAAGCCTACAAGGTGGTCATGGGCCAGCAGCAATTCGGCCGCGGCGCCCTGATCGGTCTCTGCCTGTTACTGCCGGCGCTGCTCAGCTTCGCCGTGGATCTCTGGCTGCGCCGCCAGCGCGGTGCCCTGGATGGTCGAGCACAGGTCTACCGCCCGCGACCGGCGCCACTGCGCGACGGCGGCCTGCTCCTGCTGGTGGTGCTGGTCTGCACCCTGCTGGTCGGGGTCTTCGGCACCGCGGTCTATTCGTCGCTGGTGCGCTTCTGGCCCTACGACCTGTCCCTGTCGCTGCACAACTACGCCTTTTCCGACCTGCCGGGCGGTTGGCAGGCCTATGGCAACAGCCTGGTCCTGGCCAGCAGCAGCGCCCTGCTGGGCGGACTGCTGATCTTCACCAGCACCTACCTGCTGGAAAAGACGCCCCAGACCGCCCTGACCCGTCTGTTGCGGCTGCTGTGCTTCATCCCCATGGCGGTACCCGGGCTGGTACTGGGACTGGGGTACGTCTTCTTCTACAACCTGCCGGCCAATCCGCTGCACGGGCTCTATGGCGGCCTGCCGCTGCTGGCGGTCTGTACGGTGGCGCACTTCCTCACCACGGCCCAGCTCACCGCCGCCACCGCCCAGCGCCAGCTGGATGACGAGTTCGAAGCCGTCGCCCGCTCGCTCAAGGTGCCCCTGGCCCTGCACTTCCTGCGGGTGACCCTGCCGCTGTGCCTGCCGGCGCTGCTGGACAGCATCCGCTACCTGTTCGTCTCGGCCATGACCACGGTATCCGCCGCCATCTTCCTCTACAGCCCCGACAGCCTGCTGGCCGCCATCGCCGTGCTCAATCTGGACGATGCCGGCAACGTCGGCGGCGCCGCCGCCATGGCCACCCTGATCCTGCTCACCAGCGCCGGCGTCTCGCTGCTGCTCGCCGGACTCTCCCGCGGGCTGCTGCGCCACACCCAGGCCTGGCGCGCCCCCACCGCTTCCTGACCCCAAGGACCTCGCCCATGGACTATCAAGCCCCCACCCGCCTGCAGGCCGCCATCCTGGACTGGGCCGGCACCGTGATCGACTTCGGCTCCTTCGCGCCCACGCGCATCTTCGTCGAGGCCTTCGCCGAATTCGACGTCGAACTCAGCCTCGCTGAGGCCCGAGTGCCCATGGGCCTGGGCAAGTGGGATCACATCCGCGCGCTCTGCGATCAGCCTGCGGTGGCCGAGCGCTTCGCCCGCCGCTTCGGCCGCCTGCCCAGCGATGCCGACGTGACGGCGCTCTACGAGCGCTTCATGCCCTTGCAGATCGCCCGGGTCGCCGAGCATTCGGCGCTGATTCCCGGCGCCCTGGAGGCCATCGCCGCCCTGCGCGCCCGCGGGCTGAAAATCGGCAGCTGCTCCGGCTATCCGCGCGCGGTAATGACCCGGGTAAATGAACTGGCCGCCGCGGCGGGCTATCGACCCGATCACGTGGTGGCCGCCGACGAGGTGCCCAAGGCCCGTCCCGGACCGGCCCAGGCGCTGGCCAACGTCATCGCCCTGGGCATCGACGACGTCGCCGCCTGCGTCAAGGTCGACGACACCGCGCCCGGCCTGCTCGAAGGCCGTCGCGCCGGGATGTGGACGGTCGCGCTGCGCTGCTCCGGCAATCACCTGGGCCTGTCCTGGGAGGACTACCAGGCCCTGCCCGCCGCGCGCCTGACCGCGGAGCGCACGCGGATCGACGCCCTGCTCGCCCCCAGTCGTCCGCACTACCAGATCGACACCCTTGCCGAGTTGCCGGTGGTGGTGGCCGACATCGACACCCGCCTGGCCCGGGGCGAAAGCCCTCAGGCCAGCTGACCAGCCCTTCCCGAGGAGATCCGACCATGTTCCTGCGTACCGCCCTGGCCGCTACCCTGGCCTGCGCCTGGCTGCTACCCGCCCAGGCCGCCACCGAACTCACTGTCTACAGTGCCCTGGAGGTCGAGCAGCTAAAGCCTTACCAGGAGGCCTTCGAAGCCCAGCATCCGGACATCCACCTCAAGTGGGTACGGGACTCCACCGGCATCGTCACGGCCAAGCTGCTCGCCGAGAAGGATCGCCCCCAGGCCGATGTCATCTGGGGCCTGGCCGCCTCGAGCCTGGCGATCCTGGAAAAGCAGGGACTGCTGCAGCCCTATGCGCCGCAGAACCTGGCGCAGATCGGGGCGCGCTATCGCGACGCGGCCAATCCGCCGGCGTGGGTGGGCATGGATGTCTGGGCAGCGACCCTCTGCGTGAACCGCGTCGAGGCGGAGCGCCAGGGCCTGCCGCTGCCCAAGACCTGGGAAGACCTCACCCGTCCCGAGTACCAGGGCAAGATCGTGATGCCCAACCCGGCTTCCTCCGGCACCGGCTACTTGGACGTCAGCGCCTGGCTGCAAATGTTCGGCGAGGCCAAGGGCTGGGACTACATGGATCGCCTGCACCGGAACATCGGCCAATACACCCATTCCGGCTCCAAGCCCTGCAAGCAGGCGGCAGCCGGCGAGTTTCCCATCGGCATTTCCTTCGAATACCCGGCGGTGCAACTCAAGCGCAAGGGCGCGCCCCTGGAGATCGTGCTACCCGCCGAGGGCCTGGGTTGGGAGATCGAGGCGACCGCCATCGTCAAGGGCACCGAGCATCTGGAGGCGGCGCGCAAACTGGCTGATTTCTCGGCGAGCTCGGCGGCCATGAATCTCTACAAGGCCAATTTCGCCGTCCTGGCACAACCCGGTATCGCCACGCCCATGGCCGAGCTTCCCGCCAACTACGAGCAGCGCCTGGCCCCCAATGACTTCGCCTGGGCCGCACAGAACCGCGAGCGCATCCTCGCCGAATGGCGCCAGCGCTACGACGGCAAATCCGAACCGCGCAAACCTTGAATCCGGGAGTCTTCTCATGAGTCAGCACGAATGTGATCTGCTGGTGGTCGGTGCCGGTATCCTCGGCCTGGCCCACGCCTGGGCCGCGGTTCGCCGCGGCCTCAGGGTAAGGGTCATCGAACGCAGCCATACGCCGCTCGGCGCATCCATCCGCAACTTCGGCCAGGCCCTGGTCACCGGTCAGGCGCCCGGCAACATGCTGGAGCTGGCGCAACGCTCGCAAAGGCTCTGGGCCGAACTGGCGGGTGCGGCGGGACTATCCCTGCTGCAGCGCGGATCCCTGCTGTTCGCCCGCACCCCTGCCGAAGAAGCCCTGCTCGACGCCTTCTGCGCCGGCCGCGCCCGGGAGCTGGGCTATCGTGTCGAGCTGCTGCGCGGCGCAGCGCTCGACCACCTCTACCAGGGCCGCTTCGCCCACCACCGCGCCGCCCTCCATGGCCTGGACGATCAGCAGCTCCATTCCCGCGCGGCGCTGCCGCAGATCGTCGAGTTCCTGCGCGGCCTGGGGGTGGAATTTCATTTCTCCACCCTGGTACGCGATGTGACACCGGGCGCAGCCCTGACAACTGCGGGCCGTTTCACCGCCGGCCACATCCTGGTCTGCTCGGGACACGACTACCAGACGCTGCTGGCCGAGCAACTGGCGACCCTGGAACCCCAGGTCTGCCGTCTGCAAATGCTGCGCGCCCGCTGTACCCGTCCACTGGATCTGCAGCACGCGGTGCTGACCGGGCTGAGTTGCGTGCACTACGGCGCCTTCGCCGATCTGCCGGAAGCCGCGGCGATCCGCGCGGAAATCCGCCAGCAACAACCGGAACTGGCGACCCTGGGCATCCACCTGCTGATGAGTCCCACCCCACAGGGCGACCTCATCATTGGCGATTCCCACGACTACGGCAGCGATGCGTCGCCCTTCAACGCCGAACACGTCGATCGTCTGCTGCTGGAATTGGCGGAACAGACGCTGGGCGACCGCCTGGAGGTGCTGGAGCGCTGGCAAGGCGTCTACGGTGCCCGTGGACCCGGGCCCTACAGCGTGCTGGAGGTCGATCCGCAGATCACCGCCGTATTGATGCATACCGGGCTCGGCATGAGCATCGGCCTGGCGCTGGGGGAGCGAACGATCGCCGAGTTGTTCTGAGCCCCCACCGGTATGAGGCGTTCTCACGCCCTGCGCCAATGAGCTGCAGTACCCTTCGGACGCGGGGCCTGCTATCTAGGCAGCATGAGCCGTCACGGCATGCTGCCGAAAACCCCCGTTCCGTTAGTCCAGGTTGAAGATGCCTTCCTTTCCCACCGACCGCTACGACCTTCTACTGTCCACCCCTTCCACTCACGCCGCCGAGCGCTACCAGGCCGGTGTCGACCTGCTGCTGTCGCTCTGGCCCGGGGCGGCCGAGGCGCTGGACGAGGCGATCGCGGCCGATCCTGATTTCGCGCTGGCGCTGGCAACACGGGCGCGGCTGCAGCTGATCGACAACCAGGCCGGCGCGGCCCGGGAGACCATCGCGCGGGCGCAGCGGCTGGTCGAGCGGCTTGGCACGGAGCGCGAGCGCAGCCATGTCGAGGTCCTGCGGCGACTGATCGGCGGGGAAGGCGCGCGGGCGCTGCAGGGCGCGCTGGAACATGCCGAGCGCTGGCCACGCGACATCCTGATCCTTGGCCTGCCGCTGGGGGCCTTTGGCTTGCTGGCGTTTTCCGGGCGGGCCGATCATAACCAGGCGCGGGTCGACCTCTGCGAACGCCATGCCCGCCATTTCGCCGCGGACGACTGGTGGTTCCTGACCTACCGCGGCTGGTCCCATGGCGAGAACGGCGATGTGGTCCGCGGTCGAGTGCTCACCGAGCGGGCGCTCGAGCTGCGCCGCCACAACGTCAATGCGGCCCATGCCCTGACCCATGTCCTGCACGAATCCGGCGACAGCCAGGCCACGCAGGCCCTGATCGCCGGCTGGCTGCCCGAGTATCCGCGCCACGGCACCCTGCATGGGCATATCGCCTGGCATGGCGCCCTGGTGGCCCTGGAACAGGGTGACAGCCAGGGCGCGCTGGACCTCTATCAGCGCTTCGTGGCGCCGGCGGCGTCCACCGCCGGCCCGCTCAATCGGGTCAGCGACAACGCCTCCTTTCTCTGGCGCCTGGGACTCTATGGCCATGAGGTGCCCGCCGAGCTCTGGCAGGCCACCGCCGCCAGTGCGGAGGGGCTGTTCCAGCAACCGGGACTGGCCTTCGCCGACGTCCATATGGCGCTGATCGCCGCAGCGATCGGGGATCGTCTGGCGGTGGAAGCCCGTATCGCTGGACTGGAAAGCCGCCTGCGCGACGGCGGCCTGGCCGCCGGACCGGTAGTCCCCCTGCTCTGCCGCGCCCTGCTGGCTTTTGCCGAGGAGGACTACCCAGGTTGCGCCCGGCTGCTGGAACCGCTGCGCGGGGACGTCGCCCGCATCGGCGGCAGTGGCGCCCAGCGCGAGGTCATCGAAGACACCCTGCTGGTTGCGCTCATGCGCGCCGGGGAGCACGCCAAGGCGCTCGCCCTGCTGGACGAGCGTCTGCATCGACGGTCCTCGCGGCGGGATGAGCAATGGCGGACGGCATTGGAGAGTCGCAAGCGCGACCACTAGAGAAGACGAGACCGACGGACTTTATCTGCAGACACAATATTGATATATTTAAATCTGCAGATTGAGGAGCATTGCCATGCTACAGGCGGCCATCGCGACAGCTGACTTTTCGAAGAGCCAAGGTACCGTTGGCCTCAGGACAGCGCTCAACATCCTCGACAGGTGGCAGGCCTCCAGCGAACAAAGCTGCCGCATCCTGCGTATCTCACGCAGCACCTATGCGCGCGCACTGCAGAAGGATCCGGCGTGGTCGGTCAGCCTGGATACCGATCAAGTGCAACGTATCAGCCTGGTTCTGAACATTCATTCCGCCTTGCGCGTGGTCTTCGACAATCCGGAAAACGTCTATGGCTTCGTCGCCATGGGCAACCACAACGACTTCTTCAATGGCCGGTCGCCCCTGGAGATCATGGCCCAGGGCGATATGATCGCCCTGTACGAAACCTTCCGGCGTATCGACGTGCTGCGAGGTGCAGGGTGGTAAAGCTGGAGGATCTGCCGCTGCTCAAGGGCGCGCCTCTGCAGGGACACCGGCTGGTCAACTCCAAGTTTCCACCCATCGCTCTATTCGATGACGTAGCCGATACCGAAGATTTCGAAACGCTCTACCAACTCCAGGCGCTGACCAACCCGCGTCTGCAGAACGAGCTGGGACGTCTGGAGCTGATCCCGCGTGACCAGATTCCCTTCGGCATTCCTGGCTGTTCCTATGCAACGGCCCCCTTCACCCACGTCAACCCTGCAGGTACACGCTTCAGCGATGGCAGCTTCGGCGTTCTTTATCTTGCCGATCACGCCGATACGGCGCTGGCCGAGGTTCGCCATCACCAGGAAGCCTATTGGTCGAAGGTGCCGACGCTGAAGTACGAGCGCTTCGTCTTCCGCAATCTGACGGTGAGCTTTTCCGACCAGGGACTGCGCGACGCCCTGGTGCTGGACGCCGCCGATCCCATCTATGAGCCCGACGACTATGGTGCGGCGCGCAGCCTGGGCGCCGCCGCCAAACGCACTGGCTGCCCGGGGCTGCGCTATCGCTCGGTACGCCGTGCCGCGGGTCATTGCTGGGCGCTACTGACTCCCCGGCTGGTCACCGCTGTCATCCAGGCGGCGCCGGTCGAGATGATCTGGAACGGCGGCATCATCGCCATCAACCGCATCACCGCCGTGCCGGGCGAGGCTGGCTGACCGCCCTCACGCGTGGGTCAGATACCAGCGCCAGTCCTGCTCGCCCACCTCGGCCATGAATTGCCGGTACTCCGCGCGCTTGATGGCGAGGTACACCTCGATGAAGCGCTCCCCCAGTGCCTCCCGGATCCAGCTGGAGCGCTCCAGCGCCTGTAGCGCGGTCAGCCAGTCGGTGGGCAGGAAGTCGGTGGCCTGCTCGTAGCCATTGCCGACAGTGGCCGGCCCCGGATCGCGTTCGTCACGGATGCCTTCATGGATGGCGGCGAGGATGGCCGCGGCCGCCAGATAGGGATTGGCATCGGCGCCACAGATGCGGTGCTCGATGTGGCGACCGCTGGCCGGACCGCCGGGTACGCGCAGGGACACGCTGCGGTTGTTGACCCCCCAGCTCTTGGCCAGCGGCGCATAGCTGTTGGCCTGGAAGCGGCGGTAGGAGTTGGCGTTGGGACAGAAGATCGCCAGGGCATCCAGCATCCGGTGCTGCATGCCACCGATGGAGTGGCGCAGCAGCGGCGTGCCCTGAGGGTCTTCGCTGGCATAGAGGTTGTTGCCCGCGGCGTCGGCGAGGCTGACGTGCAGGTGCAGGCCACTGCCGGCCTGGTCGCCGAACGGCTTGGCCATGAAGCAGGCCTGCAGGCCATGACGGTTAGCGACCCCCTTGACCAGGCGCTTGTAGCGAATGCCCTCGTCGATGGCCTGAAGGGCATCGACGCGGTGCAGCAGGGTCAATTCGAGCTGGCCGGGGGCGTATTCGGAGATGGCCGTGCGCACCGGCAGGCCCTGCACCTCGCAGGCGGCGTAGAGGTCGTCGAGAAAGGGCTGCAGCTGCTCCAGTTCGTAGACCCCATAGACCTGCGGCGAGCCGGGTCGTACGCCATTCATCTGCAGCGCCGGTTGCGGCCGGCCCTGGGCGTCGCGGGTGCGGTCGAGCAGATAGAACTCCAGCTCCACCGCCATCACCGGCTGGAAGCCGTCGGCCTGCAGCCGCTCGATCACCCGTACCAGGGCATGCCGGGGATCGGCGGGGGTGGCCGGCAGGCCCTGGGTCGGGTGCATGCTCACCTGCACCTGGCCGGTCGGGGTGCTGCGCCAGGGTTGCAGGGTCAGGCTGCCGGGCAGCGGATAGGTCCAGCAGTCGACATCGGCGACCTCCCAGACCAGGCCGGTGGCCTCGACGTCCTCCCCCTGCAGGGTCAGCGCCAGGATGGAGCTGGGCAGCGGCCGGCCCTCCTCGTAGATGGCCAGCAATTCGTCACGGTGCAGCAGCTTGCCGCGCGGCACGCCATTGGCGTCGATCAGCATGAGTTCGATGCTGCGCACCTCGGGGTGGGCGGCGAGGAAGTCACGGGCTTCCTGGGCGTCGGCGAAGTTCATGGCTGACACTCCCGGGCGCTGGGCAACGCCAGGAGCTCGCCAAGAGCCTGGTCGAGGGTGGCCAGCAGGCGGTCGACGTCCGCCGCTTCGAGATCCGGGCAGCACAGGGTCATGTTGTGGAAGGGGGTGATGAGGATGCCCCGGTTGATCAGGTAGAGGTGCAGCGCCTGCTGCAGGCTGTCGTGGAAGGCGGCTTCCGCCTCGGCGCCGGTGGTGGGCGGCGTGGCGCAGAATTGGAATTCGCAGCGGGCGCCCAGCTCCGTCACCGACCAGGCCAGGCCATGGCGGGCGATCACCTCGCGCAGGCCGGCGGCCAGTCGCGCCGCCAGCGGCAGCATCCGTGCATAGGCGGCCGGGGTCATGACCTCTTCCAAGCTGACGCGCAGGCAGCGCATGGCCAGGGCATTGGCCGACAGCGTCGTGCCCATGCCGCTGTGCCCATGGCCGTGGCTGGTCTCGCTGGCATGCTGCTGCGCCAGGCGCATGGCCTGCGCCATCTCGTGGCTGCAGCCATAGGCCGAACAGGGCACGCCACCGGCGATGGGCTTGCCGAAGGTGATGAAGTCCGGCTGGAGATTCCAGGCACGGGTGCAGCCGCCGGGACCGGTGGACAGGGTATGGGTCTCGTCGATGATCAGCAGGGTGCCGTACTGCCGGGTCAGGGCGCGGACCTGCTCCATGAACCCCGGGGCGGGCAGCACCATGCCGATGTTGGTCATGGCCGGCTCGCAGATCAGCGCGGCGACGTCGCCTTTCGCCAGTGCCGCCTCCAGCGCCGCGAGGTCGTTGAAGGGCACCGCCCGGCTGGTCTCGGCCAGGTTGTGGGCCTGGCCGATCAGGCCGCCGCGGTGCACGGTACGCCCCTCCTGATGGCGCACCATGACATCGTCGACGGTGCCGTGATAGCAGCCGTCGAACACCAGCAGCATCTTGCGATTGGTGATGGCGCGCGCCCAGCGGATGACATAGCGGTTGGCATCGGTGGCGGTGGTCGCTACCTGCCAAAATGGCAGGCCGAAGCGCTCGGCGAGCAGTTCCCCGGCGACCACGGCATCCTCGCCGGGCAGCATGGTGGTGAGTCCGCGGGCGCCCTGCTCGGCCAGGGCCCGGGCGATGGGCGCCGGTGAATGGCCGAACATGCTGCCGGTGTCGCCCAGGCAGAAGTCGATATATTCGTGGCCATCGACGTCATGGAAGCGCGAGCCCTGGGCATGGCTGACGAACAGCGCACTGGGCATCGACCAGTCGTTCATCCAGTGCATGGGCACACCGCCGAACAGCGAGTGCCGGGCGCGCTCGGCCAGGGCCAGGGACTTGGGATTGCGCGCCAGGAAGCGCTCGCGTTCGGCCGCGACGAAGCTCTGCACGGCGGCTTCGCTGATACCACTGGTGGTCATTTCGGACTCCTCTTGGGGTGGAGGGCGAATCGGCTCGGGCTCAGTGCCCGGCCGAGACGCCGCAATCGATGGCCAGGTCTGCGCCGGTGATGGAGCGGGCGGCGGGTTGGCACAGGAAAAAGGCCAGCTCGGCGACCTCCTCGGGCTGGATGAAGCGCGCCGCTTCACCTTGCGGATACTTGGCCAACAGGTCCTGCAGGTAGGCGGCGGGATTGCCGTCGCCATAGCGCTCGGCCTGAAAGCTCAGCATGGGCGTCGCCACATCGCCGGGGGAGATGCTGTTGCAGCGCACCCCGCTGGGCGCCAGATCCAGGGCCAGGGCCTTGGTCATCAGGGTCACCGCCCCCTTGCTGGCGCAGTAGACGGCGGCATTGCGATTGCCCTGGCGACCGGCATCGCTGCTCAGGTTGACGATGGCGCCCCGGGTGTCCCGCAGCGCGGGAATGGCCGCGGCGCAGAGAAAGAAGCTGGCCTTCAGATTGACGTCCAGCACCAGGTCGAAGTCTTCCTCGCTGAAGGTCTCGGCTGGGCCTTCGCGCCAGACACCGGCGCAATTGACCAAGGCGTCGAGCCGACCGAGGCGGTTGAGGGCGCTGGCGACCACCTCCCGGCTGGCGCTGGCCTGGCGCAGGTCGGCGGCGTGCTGGCCGGCAAGGCCACCTTCGGCCTCGAGCGCCGCCAGGGCCGCGCCATCGAGATCGGTACCGAAGACCCGCCAGCCGGCCTGCAGAAAGTGCGCACGCACCGCCTGGCCGATGCCCCCCAAAACCCCGCTGATCAGCACGACTGGCTGCATGTCAGGCCCCCTTGTTTTCGATGCGGCTGTTGCCACCGTCCACCACTAGGTATTCCCCGGTGATGTAGCTGGCCTCGGACGAAGCCAGGAAGGCCACCGCCGCGGCGACCTCGGCGGGACGACCGGCGCGGCCCACGGGCACCCGGGTCGCGGCCTGCAATTCTTCCGGCAGGCTGGAGGCGGTCTCGATCCAGCCGGGCGCCACGGCGTTGACCGTGATGCCCTGCCCGGCCACCTCCAGCGCCAGACTCATGTTCATGCCGACCATGGCCGCCTTGGCCGCGCTGTAGGCCGCGGCCTGCGGAATGCCCGCCCGGGTGCCGGTGGCGGAACTGACGTGGACGATGCGGCCATAGCCGCGCGCCTGCATGCCGGGCAATACGGCGCGGGTCAGCAAGAAGGCCGTGGTCAGGTTGCGCGCCAAGGTCAGATTCCAGTCGGCCAGAGTCATCCGCGCCACCTCGACCAGGGGCTCGGGACTGCCCTGCATGGCCATGCCGGCATTGTTGACCAGGATGTCGATACGGCCCCAGCGCGCCTCGGCCCACTGGCAGAACTCGCCAACGGCCGTCTCCTCGGTGAGATCCAGCGCCCGGCCTTCGGCGGTGAAGCCGGCGGCGCGCAACTCCGCCACCCGCTCGGCGATCCGGGCGCTGCTGGCGGTGACGATCAACCGCGCCCCCGCCGCGCCCAGGCGCCGGGCGATCGCCATGCCGATACCGGATTCGCTGCCGGCACCACTGATCAGGGCCACCTGGCCCGCCATCGACTCGCTCATGTGGCTGTCTCCGTTGTGGTCTGCTGGACTCTAAGCCGGTCTGACTGATACAAAAAGACGATCGTTATCAACGAAATTGACAACCATGGCCTTTACCAGCGAAGCGCTCCGGGTCTTTCTCGCCGTGATCGACGAGGGCTCCTTTTCCGCCGCGGCTCGCGTCCTGGGGCGGGTGCCCTCCGCGGTGAATATGGCGATCTCCCAACTGGAAGCCGAGCTGGACCTGGTGCTGTTCGATCGCGCCACCCGGAAGGCCTTGCCGACCCCCGCCGCGCGCGCCCTCGAACCCCAGGCGCGGCAGGTGGCCAGCCAGCTCACGTTGCTCGACGCCCATGCCCTGCAATTGCACGCAGGCCTTGAGCGGCGCTTCGTGCTGGTGATGGCGCCGGAGTTGCAGACCGGCGCCTGGAGCCGCCCGCTGGTGACCCTGGCCGAGGAATTTCCGGCCTTGGAAATCGAGATCCGCTCGGCCGCCCGCGCCGAGGCGATCCGCCTGCTGCACGAGGGCAGCGTGGACATGGCGCTGATCTTCGAGCGCCCGGGCATCAACGCGCTGGAAGGTTTCGCCGAGGCTGGGAGCCAGTTGCTCACAGCGGTGGCCGCGCCCGGCTATCCCGCCTCCCGCCAGGATCGGCCACTGGGCGAAACGCTGATGGCCGATACCCGCCAGATCGTGGCGGCCGGGGGCGACCGTAATGCCTCGGACCCGCAGATCGTGCTGTCGCAACGGGTCTGGCTGACCGACAGCTACCTGGCGACGCTGGACCTGGTGCAGGCCGGGCTGGGCTGGGCCTATCTGCCCCACCCGCTGGTGCGGCCGCTGATCGCCGCCGGCCTGCTCGAGCAGGTGCAATTCGACAACATGGCCAGCCAGATCCGCCGCTGGATCGACGTCATCTGGATCAAGAATCGCCCCCTGGGCCTGGGCGCGCGCCGCTACCTAGAGTTGTTGCGCGAGCAGATCGGCACCAAGCCGGAATAGCGGCTTCAGCGCCCTTCGGTCAGCCGCTGTAGCAGCTGCGCGCGCCGTGCCTGGTCCGCGGCCTCCTTGGCCAGCGCACCGGGCAGCAAGGCTGCGGCCCGCGCGGGCGACAGGACGAACAGGCCATCGTCGTCTCCGAGGGCCAGGTCACCGGGGCAGACGCGGGTCTCGCCGAGCTGCAGTTCGACGTTCAATTCGCCCAGCGCCTCGCCACCCTGGGTGGTGACGGCGCTGATACGGCGGTGGAAGACCGGCAGGCCGAGTTGACGAAGCGCCTGGACGTCGGTGATGGCGCCATTCACCACCACGCCGGCCAGGCCCTTGATCAAGGCGGCCAGGGTGCGCAATTCGCCCCAGCAGGCGCAGTGGGGATCGCCCACGGCCTCGATCACCAGGACGTCGCCCGGGCGACTGGCGATCAGAGCCTCGCGCAACAGGGCGCCATGGGGTAAGGGAATGCGCGCCGTCACCACCCGGCCCAGCAGACGCGTATTGGCCACCACCGGCATGAGTTCGGGCAGATAGCCCGTGCGCCCGAGATGGCCCAGGGTCGAGGCGGCTACCTCGGCGTACCCGGCGATCAGTTCGGCCGGCAGCTCGCTCAGGGGGCCGGGCATGCGGCCTCCCGGGGGCGGATCAGCGGGCAGTTGCTGCAGTATTCGGCGGGCGCCGTGGCCTGGTAGTAGAAGCAGCAGGTGCGCCGGAAGCGAACGGGGCGCCCAAGGGTATTGGCCGTCGCAGGCCGGCGGAACTGCGCCAGCGGATTGGTCTCCAGCCCAAGTTCCGCCGGCGTCGCCGCCAGCAGCCAGGCGAAATCCTCGGCGCAGCGGGCGCGAATGGCCGGATCATCGAGTTCGGCGAGGCGCCGGTCGTACAGCGAATAGAGCCGCACCGCGGCGTTCTCCCAGAGGATGCGGGGCGAGACGCGGCCAACCCGCGCCAGAGTCTCCCAGAGCGGCCGCAGCAGCTCGCCGAACAGGGTGCGGGCCAGTAGTGCTCGGGCCGTGGCGTGATCCTCCAAGGCGGGCAGCGGCCGGGTATCGCTCAACGGCAGGGCCGATCGCCAGCGCCCCTGGACGTGGCCATCCTCGATCCAGACATTGCCCGGCGTCAGGTCCAGGCACCGGTCATAGGCCGACAGGGCCTGGAAGGCCACCCCGGTGGTGAGAAAGCCCAGCCGTTTGGTCAACAGCGACGCCGCGACCCGCCGGGTAGGCGCTGCCATCCGCTCCGCCAGGTCGTCGAGCAACTCGGCGCAGCGTGCGGCGTCCAGCCAGGCGGCCACCGGCTGGCTGTGCTGCCCGTCGCGCTCACTGGCTTCGCGCAGGCCGAAGGTGGCGCGCAACTCGTCCCGCTGGGCGCTGTCGAGGGCGGGCCTCAGGCACATGGCGGTACCTCGCGACCAAAGGGAATGCACAGCGGCGTGCCGAAATAGGGATCGGCGATGATCCGGCATTCCAGGGCGAACACTTCCCGGACCAGGGCTTCCGTCAATACCTCTGCGGGTGCGCCCTGGGCGAAGGCACGACGCTGATGGACGGCGACCAGGTGATCGGCGTAGCGGCAGGCGAGATTGAGATCGTGTAGCACCATGACGATGGTCTTGCCCTCCTCCCGATTCAGCTGACGTAGCAGGTCCAGCACCTCGATCTGGTGCGCCAGGTCCAGGTAGGTGGTGGGCTCGTCCAGCAGCAGGCAATCGGTGTCCTGGGCCAGGGTCAGGGCGATCCAGGCGCGTTGGCGCTGACCGCCGGAGAGGTCGTCCACCGGCCGCTCCGCCAACGCCAGCAGGTCGGTGAGGCGCAGCGCCTTGTCCACCGCCGCGGCATCGTCCGCCGACCATTGGCGCATCCAGTTCTGGTAGGGATAGCGGCCCAGGCTCACCAGTTGCCGCACGCTTATGCCCTCGGGCGCCACCGGGGTCTGTGGCAGGACCGCCAGTTGCCGGGCCAGGGCGGCGGTGGACTGCCGGTGGATGTCCTGGCCGTCGAGCAGCACCTGGCCCTGGCGCGGTTCCAGCAGCCGGGCGCAGGCCTTGAGCAGGGTGCTCTTGCCGGAGCCGTTGCTGCCGATGAGAACCGAGACACGCCCCGGCGATAATTCGAGGTCGAGGGCCTCGATGATGGTCTGGGTGCCGTAGCCGAGGGTCAGGCCGCGGCTGGCCAGGGTTGCCATGAAGACTCCTTCAGGGACGCTGCCGGATCAGCAGGTAGAGGAAAAAGGGCGCCCCCAGGGCGGCGACGAAGATGCCGGCCGGCAGATCCAGGGGCAGGAACAGGGTACGACCCAGGAGGTCGGCGAGCATCACCAGCAACGCCCCCGCCAGGGCCGCCATCAGCGCCTGAGCGGCGAAACCCGCGGGCAGCAGGCGGCGGGCGATATGGGGCGCGATGAGCCCGACGAAGGCGATGGCGCCCCCCCAGGCGATGGCGACGCCGGCCAGGGCCACGGCCAGCGCCAGCAAAGCCGCGCGCTGCCGCTGCAGGCGCACCCCGAGGCCGCGGGCCAGGTCGTCGTCGAGTTGCGCCAGCACGGCGTGGCGCGCCAGGGCCGCCAGCGGCAGCAACAGGACCAGCCACCACAGCCCCAGGGCGCGCACCTCCGGCCAGCTGGCGCCATAGACGCTGCCGGTCAGCCAGACGTAGGCGGACAGCGTGGTGGTCAGCGGACTGAACACCAGCAGGAAGGTGGTGGCCGCGGCGAGCATGGCCGACACCCCTACCCCCACCAGCACCAGCCGCAACGGCGAGGCGCCATGGTTCCAGGCCAGGCCATAGACCAGCAGCGCCGCCAGGCCCGCACCGAGCATCGCGGCCAGCGGCAGAGCATGGGGCCCCAGGCTGCCGGCCAGAACCGCCAGATAGAAGACCGCCCCGGCGCTGGCGCCACTGGTGATGCCCAGCAGGTCCGGCGAGGCCAGGGGATTGCGCACCAGGCCCTGCAGCAGCAGGCCGGACACCGCCAGGGCGCTGCCGACCAGGGCGGCCAGCAACGCCCGCGGCAGGCGCAGCTGCATGACGATGAAGCTCAGGCCGCCATGCGCGTCGTCGGCCAAGGCGGCCAGCACCTGGGTGGGCGTCAACCAGACCTTGCCCAGGCAGAGGCACAGCAGCAAGGCCGCCAGGGCCACCAGCGCGGCGACGGCGAGCCGCCCCAGGGTGGCCGGGGCCAGGCGGCGGGAGAAACGGCCGAGCCGCCAGACGATCTCAGCGGCCATGACGGCCTCCTCGACGCGCCAGATGGATGAAGAAGGGCCCGCCGAACAGCGCGGTCATGATGCCCACGGGTACCTCCTGGGGCAGGATCACCACCCGCGCCAGGCTGTCGGCCAGCACCAGCAGCAGGGCCCCGCCCAGGGCGCAGCCGGGGATCAGCCAGCGATGCTCGTGTCGCGCGCGGGCCAACAGCCCGCGTACCAGGTGCGGCACCATCAGGCCGATGAAGCCGATGTTGCCAGCCAGGGCCACGGCGCTGCCGGCCAGGCAGATCACCAGCACCCCGGCCAGCAACCGGATCAGGCCGATGGGCTGGCCCAGGCCACGGGCCAGGTCGTCACCGGCGACCAGCACATCGAGCTGCCCGGCCAGGACCCCGGCGGCGGCCAGGGCCAGCAGGCTGAACACCAGCAGGGGCGCAGCCGTGGCGAGGTTGCGCTCACCCACCGAACCGGCCAGCCAGAACAGCACGCTGTCCAGGCCTTCCTGGTTGATCACCAGCAGCGCCTGGCTGAAGGCGGTAAACAGGGCCGCCAGGGCGGCGCCGGCCAGCACGATGCGCAGCGGTGTCAGGCGCGCCTGGCCCCGGTTGCCCAGGGTCCAGACCAGGCTGCCGGCCACCGCCGCGCCCAGCAGCGCGCAGAGTATCCAGCTTTCGGTGCTGGACAGCCCCAGCAGGGTGATGCCCAGCACCAGGGCGAAGGTGGCGCCGGCGTTGATGCCGAACAGCCCCGGCGAAGCCAGGGGATTGCGCGTCATGGCCTGCATCAGGGCGCCGGCCACCGCCAGATTGGCACCCACCACCAGGGCGACCAGCAGGCGCGTCAGCCGAGTGGTGTTGACCAGGGTGGCGTCCAGCCCCAGCGAGGGATCCTGCACCAGGGCCGCCACTACGCTAGTGGGCGCGATCCAGCGGGCGCCCACCGAGAGACTCAGCACGGCGATCAACGCCAGGGCCAGGGCGAGCAGCAGCAGTCTGAGGGGTGCGCTCATGCGGCCCCCTGTTCGGCCAGGACGCGCTGGATGTCGTCCAGCAGCAGATTCGCCGCCAGTATGCCGCCGCCCAGGCTCCAGGCCACCCCATCGACCCGCCAGACCTGACCGCGCCGGGGTGCGCTCAGGCGCTGCCAAAGCGGATGCTCCACCAGACGCTCGTAGTTGCGCTGCACCGCGGCCTGGTCGGCGCGCAGGAAGATGAAGAAGACGTCGGCCTCCACCACCGGCAGGCTTTCCCGGGAAGTCAGCTTGATCGAGGGCGCGGTGCTGCCCTGGCTGGCCGCCGGCCAGGCGAAGCCCAGCTCGCTGAGTACCCGCCCGGCGAAGCTGTCGGGCAGATAGCTGCGCAGGTGATCGGCGCGCACGTCCAGCACCGCCACCGTCGGCGGCCACTGGGGCCCGTAGTGCCGTTGCAGTGCCTCGCGCAGGTGGGCGATGCGCGCCTGCCAGGCCTGCAGCAGGGCCGTGGCCTCCGCTTCACGCCCCGCGGCGGTGCCCAGGGCCAGTAGGGTCTGCTTGAATTCGAAGACCTCCTCCAGCATCACCACCGGGCACAACTGCTGCAGCAAGGGTGCGATCCGGCCATGGCGAAAGCGCGAGGCGACGATCAGGTCCGGCGCCAGCAGCGCCAGGTCCTCCAGACTCGGCTGGGTTTCCAGGCCCAGCGAGGGCACCCCTGCCAGCGCCGGGCGCAGGTAGCGATAGACCGGTTTCTCGCTCCAGGACTCCACAACCCCGCAAGGCCTGAGCCCCAGGGCCACGGCGCTGTCGGTGGCGCCCTGGAACAGCGTGGCCACCCGGGTTGGCTGCGCGCGGGCCACGCCCGGCTGCAGCGCCAGGCCGGTGGCGAGCACGCCGCCGAGCCCGAGCAGGCGGCGGCGGGTTATTACAGAGGAAACACTAGGGGGCATGGCTCACCTGATGAAAGGGATTGACCACCCTGCCCTTGCCGAACGGCATGCTGCCGGGCCCACCGGCCCGCTCGATCATCGGGCGCAGCAGCCACTTCTGCGGCCAGTCCGGTGCCTCGAACAGCGTCTCCCGAAGCAGTGCCCGAGCCTCGGCGTCGAAGTCCAGGGCTGCGATGCGCTCCTCCAGCACCTCGCGCAGCAGCGTCCAGGCGGCGGTCAGCGGGACAGCGTAGCAGCTCGCGACGGTCTCGAAGATGGCCCTGAGGTTGACTTGGATGCCCAGGGTCTGGAACCAGAACAGCAGGTCGCGCGGATGCTCGTGATAGAGCGTCTGGGCATGACCGGGCTTGATCCGGTACTGCGGATCGGCCAGCCCCTGGCGCTCCAGCCAGGGCACGTACAGGCGCAGGGAATCGTGGTCGCGTAGCAGCAGACCCTGGATGCGTCCGGCGCGCCAGACCAGCACGGCGTTCTGCCCGTGCACCTCGCCGAGCAGGCCGAGGCGGAACAGCCGCAGGTTGAGATCGATGAAGCTGTGGCACAGCTCACCCAGCAACAGCTGGACATTGGCCGGGGTCGGCGCCAGCGCCCGGGCCGCGAGCCAGTCGTCGAAGAAATGCCGACGGCTGCCCGGCAGTGGCGTACCGAGCGCGGCCATGGGCAGCAGGCGGCAATCGGGATCGGCCAGCAGCGCCGCGGGATAGCCGCGCACCATGGCCGATAGATGCCGCGGTGCCTCGTCGAACAGGGTCGCTGCCGGTGGCATGAAGGCCCACCAGCGAGACTCGTCGCACAGGTGCAGGCTCTCGGCGAGCACCGGGTCCAGGGCGCGCGCCTGGCGCAGCAAGGCTTCGCTGCGCGAGCCGTTGATCATCTTCACCGCCGGCAGGTAGCGCGAGGCGCCCAGGGAATGCACCGCCATGGGCAACTTCAGCTGGGTCACGCCCGCGCCCTCCTCCATCAGCATGGATCGCAGCGACGAGGTCGCGTGGCAGCGAGCGCCGGCGTAGTCCAGCTGCTGGCAGACGCCGCTGGCGAAGGCCTCGTCCAGCCGACCCGGCAGACCCTCGGCGAGTTGCCAGGGGTGTACCGGCAGCGCCACGTGAGTCGCCGCCAGGCCGCGCTGCTGCAATTCGGCCTGCAATTCGGCCAGCGCCGCCGGGGTCAGCAAGTCGGCCCCCGGTCCCTGGGAAGCGGCCGCCACACCCTCTCCGCACAGCAGCTGATCGCGGCGCACCGCGACCCAGGCCAGGCGCACGGGTTGGCCGAATTCGGCCTGGTAGGCCTGGTAGTCGGCGTCGCTCAGCCCCAGCTTGGCCTTGGCCAGGGGGTGATAGGGTCGATCCCGCAGAGCCGCCCAGCGTTCCAGTTGCAGGAAGGCGGCCTTACCGTCGCCCTCCAGCAGCGGACCCGGGACCAGGGGTTGTTCCAGGGACAGCCGGGTCTGCCGCAGACTGGTGGCCAGGGTCTCGCGCAACAGCGCGATGCCCCGCGCCTGCTCTGGATCGGCGGCCACCTCGGCGAACACCAGGGTGACGAAGGCATCCGGCGTGAGGGTGCTCCAGGCGTCGCCCTGGCGCGCCAAGATCGGCGTACCGGGCACCTTCACCCAGGCCTGGGTAATGCCCGGGCGCACCCGCGCGGCGATGAAACGCTGCTCGCGGGAATCGCAGCAGCACTCCCAGAGGCGCTCCTCCGGGGCGGCCGGCTGCAGCGCGGCGGGATGTTCCGTGGTCGCGGCCGCCAGGGTCACAGGCATGGGGGCGAAGACGTCTTCGGCCAGCAGGCAGTCGAACAGGTCCTGCAGGATCAGGTCGGTGGCGAGGGTCTGGGCGTTCATGGGGATTCTCCGCAGGAATGGGCGGTCAGGCGGGCCTGCAGGGCCCGAAAGGCGATGCCGCGCTCGTCGCCGAGCACGAAGGTGGTGACGCCCCGGGCGCGCCAGAGGTCGAGGTCCTCCGGCTGCCGGGGGATGGCGCAGTAGGGTGTGCCCTGCCGCTGGGCGGCGGCCCAGGTCTGGCGCAGGGCTTCCTGCACCTCGGGATCGGCGAGGCGCCAGGGGCGGCCGAGGGACTGCGACAGGTCCGCCGCTCCTTCGAGCAGCAGGTCCACCCCGGGCACCGCGGCGATCTCAGCCGCCCGGGCGACGCCCGCGGCGCTCTCGATCATGGCGACTATCAGGATCTGCGCATTGGCGCGGTTCACGTAGTCGGCCAGGCTGGTCTTGCCGAAGGAGCCCGGGCGACCGGCGTTGAGGCTGCGCTCGCCCTCCGGGTGGTATTTGCAGGCGCGCACCGCGGCGGCCAGCACCGCCGGGTCCTCCACGCAAGGCAGCACGATCCCCTGGGCCCCGGCATCGAGCAGGCGCAAGAGGCGCTTGGGCTCGGCATCCGGCACCCGCACCAGCGGCGTGAGGTCGTAGCTCTCGGCGGTGCGGATCATGTTCTCCAGGGTTTCCGGATTGATCAGCACGTGCTCCATGTCGATGATCACGAAGTCGTAGCCGGCTTCGGCGATCAGCTCGATGCTGGCGGGCATGGGCAGCGAGGCGAACAGGCCGTGGCTGGGCGTACCGGCCGCCAGGGCGGCCTTGAGTCGATTGCGCCTCAGCATGCGGCGGGCCGATAGGGATGCAGGGGGTTGGCCACCGCCTTGAAGCGCCGCTCGCCGTCACCCAGCAGGCGCCGCTTGGTCAGCTCCTCCACCTCGAAGGTGGGGGCGAAGACGTCGAACAGCGCATAGCGGTCCCGGTGCTGGGGATGGGCGCGCTGGTAGTCGAGGATGACCGTGGCGGTCGCCTGCCAGAAGTCGGCCTCGGCCAGGGCGAAGTGCTGACGCAGGAACACCGCCAGCTCGCCCAGGGCGATGAAGAAGAAGGCATCGCAGGTGAAGTCGCGCACCGCCGCCACGTCCTCGGTGAGGATGAAGGAGTTGCGGTTGATCCGCGCATGGCTCGCCGGCAAGGGCTCCAGGGTCGGGCGCAATTCCGGGCGCGCCAGATGGCGCTCGGCGTAGCGCACACCATCGTGGAAGTCCTTGAGGGCGATGCGCAGCGGCCAGCCGTCGCGGTGGATCAGCACGATATTCTGGCCATGGGACTCCATGCCGATGCCTTCGGCATGGAGCATGTGCATGAGGGGCGTCACCGTGACCCTGAGCAGCTGCCGCAGCCAGGCGTCGAGGCCGTGGCGCTCGATCCAGGCGGCGACGAAGGGCCATGGCGCGCCCTGGCCGTAGCGATTCTCCACCTGAGTCAGGCCGTTGAAGGGTACCGCCTGTTCATCCGCGCGCAGATAGGCATGGATGCTCTCGCGCCAGACGGCGCCGAGGGTGCCGTAGACCTGCCCCGCCCGGCTGACCGGCAACGCACGACTGTCGTAGGCGGCGCCGGCGATCTCGCCGAGCACCACGAAGTCCAGGTCGCGGGCCGTGGCATCGGTTGCGATCAGGCGCTGCAGCCAGTCGGTGATGAGTGGGCCGTTGAGCACCGTGTGGCGCGCCAGGATGCGGGTGCTGGAGGTATTGGTCAGGCACATCGCCAGCTTGACGTAGGGCCGCTCGGGCGCGCTGCGATTGGCCAGGGTGCGGATGGACTGCTGGGCCGCGTACTGGTCGCGGGAGGTGCCCAGGTAGAGCAACTCGCCGCTCACCAGTTCGGGCTGAAACAGCGCGGCCAGGTGCTGCTCCCACTGCCAGGGATGCACCGGGATCAACTGGTAGTCGTCCAACGCCCGACCCTGTTCGCGCCACTCGGCGGCCAGGGCCGTCCAGCGCTCCACCCCGAACTCCGCGGCGATGAAGGCCGGAAAGTCCAGGCGGCCGGAGTGCCCCACCGAGGCCCGCGCGCGCGCCAGGGCCAGCCAGACCAGCTGGATCGGCTCGCCGAATTCCGGTCCGTAGCGGCGATTCTCGGCCAGGGAGAAGCCGATGCGCGACTTGTAGCAGGGGTGGTAGCCATGGGCGTCCATGAAGTGCCGCTCCAGGGCGTCCACGTCCAGCTCGTGGGCCGGGCGGGCGGGACGGTAGTCCTGGCGGCGGGACTGCAGATCCTTGAGCAGCGTCTGCTCCAGCTCCTGGACGAAGCGCGGCCACAGCGGCGAGTCGCTCTGCTCGCCGAGCAATTCGGCCAGGGTCTCGTGCAGCGTCGGCGCGCGGCTCCCCTGGGCATCCTGGCGCACTAGCTGCTGCGGATCCAGGCGGATCAGGCCGAAGCTGGCATCTGCGGGCGCATAGCCCAAGTACTGCACGGGTGTGCCATCGGCGGCGGTACCGGCCAGGCGATACGCTGCCAGCCCCTCGGCCAGCGGCTGGACCTCGGCCCTGAGCACCTCTTCGTAGATCAGCGTCTGCAGCAGCTGCGCCACCACGCGCTGCTCGACCTGGCGATAGAGAGCGGCATCGGCGGGCGACGGCCAGGGCTGCGCGGCAAGTGAAAGCTGAGCGGTCATGAGTACCTCCGAACGGAAAGGGGTTGAGCGGCGGGAAAGCGCCAGGCCCAGGGCAGTGCCAGCAGGATGAACAGGCCGGTGGCGATGAAGGCGTCCTGGATGGCGACGCCGGTGGCGGCCTGGCGCGGGCCCCAGCCGGCCGCGCCGCCCAGGCGCAGTTCCAGCCACAGGGAGGCGGCCACCACGGCCACCGAGGACACCAGGCGCCGGGCGATGTTGTTCATGGCCGCGCCCTGGGTGACCTGGGCATCCGGCAGGCTGTTGAGGCCTGCGGTGGTGGCCGGCATGTAGGACAGCCCCAGACCGACGCCCCGCAGCACCATCAGCGCGTAGATCCAGGCGAGTCCGGCATGGCTGCCGACCACACCGAGGGCCAGGGTGGCGAGACCGCTGAGCGCCAGCCCGGTGGCGATCACCCCGCGGGGTCCGCGGCGGTCGAGCAGGCGACCGCCGACCTGGCCGAACAGCGCCGCCGCCAGGGCGGTGCAGAGCAGCGCCAGGCCGGTCCATAGGGCGCTATGGCCCAGCACCAGCTGGACCAGCAGCGGCAGCAGCACCAGGCATTCGAACATGCCCACCGCCTGGACCACGGCGATGATGACGCTGGCCCGATAGCCGCGCAGGGCGAACAGGCGCAGCGGCAGCAGCGGCTGGCTGCGTCGCAGTTGCAACCGGACGAAGACCAGCAGGCACAGGACGCCGGCGGCCAGCGCGAGCAGATTGAGGGGGTCGGCCAGCGCCGCCAGCTCGCGCAGCCGGCCAAGGGTTACCAGCAGCAGCCCCAGGCCACTGGCGATCAGCAGGTAGCCGGCCAGGTCGAAGGGCTTGCGTTCGCGGGGGCCATCCGCGGGCAGCACCACCTGCCCTATGGCCAGGGCCAGCAGGCCCACCGGGACGTTGAGCAAGAACAGGGCGCGCCAGTCGAACACCTCCAGCAGCAGACTGCCGCACAACGGCCCCACCGCCGGCGCCAGCATCACCGCCCCACCCCACCAGCCGGTCACCCGGCCACGCTCCTCCTTGGGATAGACGGAAAAGATGATGCCCAGCGCCAGGGGAATCATCAGGCCGCTGGCTACCCCCTGGACCATCCGCGCCAGCAGCACGCCGGCGATGGAATCGGCCAGGGCGCCCAGCGCCGAGCCGGCGATGAAGGCCAGCAGCCCGAGGCGATAGAGTCGCCGCCGGCCGATGCGCCCGGCGAGAAAGCCGGTCAGCGGCATGGTGATGCCCATGGCTACCATGAAGCCGGCGACGATCCAGCTAGCCAGCAGCGGACCCAGGTCGAAGGCGGCGATGAAGGCCGGCAGCGCCGGATTGAGCGCGGTATTGGCCAGGCTGACGGTGACCGTGCCCAGCAGCACGTTCACCGCCACCCAGACCCGCGGGATCGCAACGCTCACGCCGGGACACTCCCGTTGCCGGCGAGGAACAGCTGCCGCGGGCGCGGATGGCAGAGGAAATCCGCGTGGGAGATGTTGTAGCCATAGGCGCCGGCCAGGGGCATCACCAGCAGGTCGCCGACCCGGACCTCACCCAGCGGCTGGCCGCGGCTGAGGATGTCCTTGGGGGTACAGAGCTGCCCCACCACTGTCCAGGCCTTGCCTCCAGTCGCGGTCGCCCGCCCCTCGCGGGGCAGGTGCAGCACCGGATGATCGTGCCCCTGGGCCACCGGCAGGCGGAACTGGTGGGTCCCGCCGCGACAGACCAGGAAGTGCTGGCCGTGGCTGGTCTTGGTATCCAGCACCTCCATGGCGTAGTAGCCGCAGAAGGCCGCGAGGAAACGTCCCGGTTCGAAGCGGATCAGCGGCGGCTGCGCCTGTTCGGCCAAGCGGGCGCGCAGGTGCCCGCACAGCCGCGCCCAGTCGAATCGCCGGCCTTCGCGATAGTCCACCCCAATGCCGCCACCGACGTTGAGCCGCACCACGCTTTCCGGGCGCCGGGCCAGGCCGCGCCAGTGCGGCCAGCGCTGCAGGTAGAAGTCCAGCAGTTGCAGATGGCGCTCCACCGAGTGCTGGTGCGACAGGGCATGCACATGGAAGCCCTGCAGCTGCAGGTGGCTGGCCGCCTCTACCGCCGCCACCGCGGCGTGCAGATCGGCTTCGTCGAAGCCGAAGGGCGTCGCCGTGCCGGCCATGGCCAGGGTGCTGGTCAGCCCGGCCGGCAATTGCGGATTGATGCGGATGTACACCGGCTGCAGCCGTCCCAGGGAAAGCGCCAGGCGTTGCAGGCGCTGGATCTCGCCGAGGCTCTCCAGGTGGATGGCTTCGACCCCGGCGCTCAGGGCGGTGCGCAGGTCGGAATCCAGCTTGCCCGGACCGGAGAAGATGAACGGCTTGCGCTGCGGGCAGGCGGCGAGGCGATCGATCTCGCCCCCGGAGGAGACCTCGAAGCCGTGCACCAGCGGCGCCAGGGCCGCCAGGACCGGTGCCTCGCTGTTGGCCTTGATGGCGTAGTACAGCTCCACGCCCGGGGGCAATTCGGCCATCAGCGCGGCGACGTGCCGCCGCAGGGCGTCGAGGTCATAGACGAAGGCCGCCAGGGGATCGCCGGACTGCGCCTGGGCCTCCACCAGGGCGGCGCGGACCGCGGCAGGTAGCTCAGCCATGACGCACCTCCGCGCCCCAGGGGCAAGGCAACTGCACGTAGCCGGCGTGGCGATCGGCCTGGGCGGCGAGGCGCACCTTGAGATTGGTCTTGCAGGGAATCGGCTGGCCGGCGATCAGCGCATCCAGCTCGGGCGCGGCGCGTTGCAGGTCCCGGCGGATGGCGATCAGCTCGGCTTCCACCTGCCGCCACAGGCGCGGCGCCAGGTGCGGACGCTCCCAGCTCAGCGCCAGCACCGCCTCGGCGAGGTTGTTGACGAACAGGCAATAGGCGATGCGCCGCCAGCCCTGGTCGCGACTGTAGAGCAACGACTGGCGCACCCGGGGCTGGACGTGGGCGTCCAGGGCCTCGGCGCCGAGGGTATCGGTCAGCTTGATGCCTTCGAAGTCGCGCAGCAGCAGTCGGACGGGCCGACCGTTGTCATGCACCAGCACGCAATTCTGCAGGTGCGGCTCCAGCACCACGCCGTGCTCGAAGAACAGCCGCAGCACCGGCCCCAGCAGCAGCCGCTGGTAGTCCTGGAACCAGGCCAGCCGGGTTTCGTCGCTGACCGGCTGGCTGCCGCAGCGGCTGAGGAAGTCCTGCAGCAGCGGCTGCAGGCGGGTGTCGCGGGCGAACAGGGTGCCGGCCAGCAGGCAGCAGTCGGCGCCATGCTCCAGGCAGAAATTCTCGCGCAGGATGGCGCCGGTCTGCTCGCGGAACCAGCGCTCGTCCTCGGCACTGGCGGCCGGCGGCGCCCAGCTCAGGGCACCCGGCTCGCGCACCATGTCCAGCCCCGCCACCCGCCCCTGCAGGCGCTGCATGAGGCGGTCGACGATCAGGGTGCTCTGCAGTTCGTACCAGGCGTTCTTGCGCACGCAATTGGTGATGCGCACGTTGAGCGAGCCCTTGATGAAGAAGGCATGGCCTGGGCGGTACCAGGTGCGCATGGAGGCGGTGGGACTGGCCAGGGCGCCGCTGGCGCCGAGGTCGCGGATCACCCCCTGGCTGACCAGCGCCTGGACCCGGGGATCGCCGAGGAACAGCTGCGCCTGGACCGGGTGCAGCACGATGCGCGCCCGCTCAGGGGCGGCCTGCGCCTGGTCCACGAAGCCCTGCAGCACCTGGGCGTCGCTCAGGCCGTTGCCGGCCACCTGCAAGCCGGCGCGGGGCACCTCCAGCACGTGCATGGCGGTGCTGGTGTGCAGCTCCGGGGCATAGGCCTCGGCCGGCAGGGGCTCCGGCCAGCGCCGTGCCTTGGGTGCCGGGTGATTGGGATGGCCGAACCACAGCCCCTGCTCGCTGGCCAGGTAGTCGCTGAGCGGCGCGGGATGGCGCGAGACCTGCACGTGGTCGACGATGGCCGCGGTCAGGTGCTGGCTCTGCAGGACCTGCTGCAGCAATTCGCCATTGTGGGCGCCGGCGAGTTCTTCGCAGGCCTCCAGCAGAAAATCGATGAAGGCGGCGAAGTCCGGGCAATGCCAGGCCTGGTTCCCGCGCCGGACATAGATATCGGAGAGATAGCGCTGGCTGCCGAGTTCATCCTGCCGATCGACGACGAGGAAGAACTGGCGGTCGCCGGGAAAGGCGATCAGCAGGGGCACGCCGCCGTCTTGCAACCAGCCGAGATAGTTGGCCGGGGCGATACCGCGCCGGTCTTCCGGCCAGGCATAAGACAGGCACCGCTCCGGCAGGGCGAATTCCTTGATGAGGCAATTCATCAGGGCGTGGGAAGACGCCAGCTCGCTGACGATGCGGGAAAGCAGCGTGGATTCTAGAGAAGTCATGGCAGTGTCCAAGAGGTTGCGCGTCCCTGCGGGCGATCCGGTGTCACGGCACTCGGGTGGTGCCTTGTGCTCAGCCACGGGGCTCGGCCAGGGCCGCCACGAGGGCCGCCTCCAGGCGTTCGAGCAGCACCAGGCAATGGCTTTCCTGGAGGATCAGCGGCGGCAGCAGCCGCACCACGTTGCCGTCCCGGCCGCCGCGTTCGAGCAGCAGTCCCTGGGCGAAACAGTGGCGCTGGATGGCCGCCGCCAGGGCGGGATCGGCCGGCAGGCTGCCGAGCGCATCCGCCGCGCCACCCGCCTCGACGATTTCCAGGCCCAGCATCAGCCCCAGCCCGCGGACATTGCCGATCGCGGGGAAACGCTCGCGTAGCCGCTCCAGATGGCGCCTGAGCCAGCCCCCGAGCTGGGCCGCATGGCTGACCAGGCCGTCGCGCTCGATGACCTCCAGGGTGGCGAGCCCGGTGGCCATGGCCAGCTGGTTGCCGCGGAAGGTGCCGGTATGGCCACCGGGCTCCCAGGCGTCGAACTCCCGCCGAATCGCCAGCAGGGCCAGCGGCAGGCCACCGCCCACGGCCTTGGACAGCACCAGGATGTCCGGCTCGATGCCGGCATGCTGGCAGGCGAACAGCGCGCCGGTGCGGCCGAAACCGGTCTGGACCTCGTCGACGATGAGCAGGATGCCGTGCTCCCGGGTGACCTGCCGCAGGGTCCGCAGCCAGGCCACCGGTGCGGGATTGACGCCGCCCTCCCCCTGCACCGCCTCGACGATCACCGCCGCCGGCCGGCAGACGCCGCTTTCCACGTCGCCGAAGAATCTTTCCAGATAGCGCGCCAGGGCCGCGACGCCCTGCTCGCCGCCCAGCCCCAGCGGGCAGCGGTACTCGTGGGGATAGGGCAAAAATTGCACCCCGGGCATCAGCCCGGCCACCCCCTGCTTGGGCGAGAGATTGCCGGTCACCGCCAGGGCGCCGTGGGTCATGCCGTGGTAGCCCCCGGAAAAGGCGACCACGTTGCTGCGTCCGGTGACGCGCTTGGCCAGCTTCAGCGCCGCCTCCACCGCATCGGCACCGGACGGACCGCAGAATTGCAGGCAGTAGTCTTCCGCGCGGCCCGGCAGCAGGCCCAGCAGGCGCTCGCTGAAGGCATCCTTGAGAGGCGTGGTGAGATCCAGGCTGTGCATCGGCAGGCCGCTGCCGAGAAAATCGGTGATGGCCTCGGTGACGGCCGGATGGTTGTGCCCCAGGGCCAGAGTGCCGGCTCCGGCCAGGCAATCCAGGTAAGTCTTGCCTTCGACGTCGGTCACCCAGATCCCGGCGGCCTTGGCGATGGCCAGCGGCAGCTTGCGGGGGTAGCTGCGGACCCTGGATTCGAAGCGCGCCTGGCGAGCGAGAAAGAAGGCGTTGTCGGCTGTTGCGGTATCGCGACTGAGGGATGGTTGAAGCATGGCGTCAGACCTCTGGACGTTTATCTTCGTAAACGATAATCAGTTTCATTCTCATCCTTCAACCGCCATTCCCGAAAAAGATCGAGTCTTTGAAGTCGCGCCACTTTCACCAAAATGCGGGCGATAAAGGGCCCGAACGCCCGGCGGGTCCGCCCTTGAAATCACGTGCCAAAACGCCTGATAGGCAGCTGTTCCCGCTCTGTATGCCGCTCACTCCTGCCGATGAATGACGCCTGAGGGGCCACCGTTCTGCCCCCGTTGGCGATGCGCGGAAGTCGCCCCTGCGCCGGGCGGCGACACGCCTAGCGCAGGGGTGGATAACGCCTGCTCAGAACGCCAGGGTGGTGGAAAAGACCAGGGTCCGCGGCGTGGAGATGGTCAGGCCCGGTTCGCTGTCGTCCGAGGCGCCGGCGGAGGCCCAGTAGCGCTCGTTCATCACGTTTTCCACCGAGGCACGCACGGTCACGCGGGTGGCGTCGACCTTGAAGGCGTAGCGCGCTCCCACGTCGAAGCGATGCCAGGCGTCGATTTCCTTGCTGTTGGCCTGGTCCAGGTACTGGGAGCTGGTGTAGATCCCCCGTCCGGTCAGGGTCAGGCCCGGCACCGCCGGGATGTCCAGTTCGGCGCCGAGGTTGGCATTGAGTCTGGGCGTGGCCGGGGCGCGGTTGCCATCGAAGGAGCCGCCGACGGTGTCCTTGAGTTCGCTGTCGATGTACATCAGGCCGCCGAGCACGCGGAAGCCGGCCAGCGGCTCGCCGAACACGCTCAGCTCCACCCCGTCGTTGACGCGCTTGCCGTTGGGACCGAAGACGCGGCTGGTGGCATTGGTCTCGTAGGCCGGCTGCTTGATGCGGAAGGCGCTGGCGGTCAGGGCCACCGCGCCGAAGTCGTACTTGGCCCCCACTTCCGCCTGGCGGCTGATGAAGGGCGGGAAGATCTCGTCCTCGTTCAGCGCGGTGGACGGCGCGATCTTGCCCTGGCTGAGGCCTTCCATGTAGTTGGCATAGAGCGACAGCCGCTCGGTGGCCTTGAACAGCACGCCCGCCGAGGGCGAGACCTTTTCCTCGTCGTAGGCGGTGGGTTGCTTCACGCCATCGGACCAGTCGTCCACCTTGACCCGCTGCCAGCGGGCGCCCAGGGTGACCAGCAGGCGGTCGTCGAAGAAGCCCAGGGTGTCGGCCAGGGCCACGCCACTGAAGCGGTTCTCGGTGTAGTCCTTGCCGTCGGAGCGGGTCTGGACGCCCGGCGCGGGCAGGTTACTGGGGTTGTACAGGTTGCTCGGCCCACTGGCATAGCGACCGCCGCCGTTCTCGAAGTCCATGTAGAAGTAGTCGGCGCTGACATTGAGTTCATGGCTGACCGGTCCGGTCTGCAGCCATTTGCGCGCGCCCAGGTTGGCGGTGCGCACGTTCTCGTCGCGGGTGAAATCGCGCGGCTGGACGCTGAAATCGCCAGCGTTGTTGGTGATGGAGACGTTGTGGCGGAGGAAGTCGTGATCGCTGCGGCGCGCGCCCACGGCGCCATAGACCATCAGCGAGTCGTCGACGTCGAATTCGCCGCGCAGGGCGCCGAAGGTGTCCTTGGTCTGGGCGCGGGTCCAGCGCTGGGCATAGTTGTGGCGCACGTCGTCGGCATCGGGTACCCGGGCGTTGGCCCCCACCAGCACCCGCTCCTGGGGCGCGTCGGTGTCGCGTTCGGTGTGGCCGAGATCGAGGCCCAGGCGCAGGCGCTCCACGCGATAGTCCAGGCCGAGCACGCCCATCTGGCGATCGACGTGCTGGTGATCCCAGGTGGTGTCGCCCGCTTGCTTGACACCGTTGAAGCGCAGGCCGAAGCGATTGTCCTCGCCGAAGCGACGACCGATGTCCACGGCCCCGCCCACCTGGCTGTCGGACGCGTAGCTGCCGGTGATTTCGGTGATGGGCTGATCGGTGGCGCGCTTGGGCACCACGTTGATGCCGCCGCCGACGCTGCCGCGGGGCGAGATGCCGTTGAGCAGCTGGCTCGGCCCCTTGAGGATGTCGACCCGCTCGGCCATCTCCATGTCGATGGAATAGGTCGGCAGCACGCCATAGAGACCGTTGTAGGCCACATCGCTGTTGAACAGGCTGAAACCGCGGATGGTGAATTGCTCGAAGCGACCACCCGACGGATTGGTGGAGCGCACCGAGGGGTCGCTGGCGATCAGGTCGGTCAGGGTGCGGGCCTGGAGATTCTGCACGGTCTGGGCGGTGTAGGACGTCTGGCTGAAGGGCGTGTCCATGAAGTCGCGATTGCCCAGCAACCCCTGGGAGCCTTGCCGCGCGACCTGGCCACCGGCGTAGGGGGCGTCGTCCGCCTGCAGGCTGGAGGCGACGATGGAGGTACTGGCCAGCTCCTGGACACCACTGTCCTGGGGGGCCGGCGCCAGGGTGAAGTCACGCTCACCCAGCGGCTGCAGCCGCAGCCCTGAGCCGGCCAGCAGCCGGCTGAAGCCCTCCTCCACGCCAAAGTCGCCATTGAGCCCAGCGCTGGCGCGCTTGCCCACCAGTCCCGGATCCACCGCCAGGTTGACGCCGGACTCCGCGGCGAAGCGCGTCAGCGCCTGGGCGAGACTGCCCGCGGGAATCTCGTAATGCCGGCGGGCCGCCTCCTGGGCCAGGGCCGAAGCGGCCCACCAGGGAGTACCGCTCAACGCCACCAGCAAGCCCGTGCGCAGCAACGGACGCAATACCAACGTCACCATCGAATCCCCCTCCTTTTGGTTGTCCTATGCCGTTAATGACCGACAGGTACGAAAAAGGGGACAGACTTTTTTCAGACGGTGACCGAACGGGGTATCAGGGTCACCCAGAAGCGGGTACGCCACTGCAGTTCCACCGGCAGCGTCGCGGCCAGCAGCGTCAGTACCCGGTCGGTATCGGCCAGCTGGAAGCTGCCGGTGACCCTGAGATTGGCCACCGCGGGATCCCAGCGCAGCAGGCCAGGACGATAGCGACTGAATTGCTGCAGGAATTCGCCCAGGGGTTGGTCCTGGGCGATCAGCACGCCCTGGCGCCAGCTCAGCAGGGTCGGCGAAAACGGCTCGATGGCGCCGATGCCCAGGGTACTCAGGCGCAACTGCTGGCCCTTGCCCAACGCCAGCCCGAGGCCCATCAGCGGCCGCACCTCGACGCTGCCGCTGACCACGCGCACGTCGCAGCCTTCATCGTCCTGCTGCACGCAGACCTCGGCCTGTTCCACCGTCAGGGTGCCGAAGCGGGTATCCAGCGTCAGCGCCTGGGTACCGGGTACGCGCAGCGAGAGCTCGCCGCGCACCAGGGTCAGGCGCCGCCGGGTCTGATCCAGGTCCACGGCGGTCGCGGTATTGAGTTGCAGCAGGCTGCCATCCGCCAGGGTCAGGCTGCGGCGTTCGCCCGTGGCGGTACTGAGATCGGCGGTCCAGGCGTCCAGCGGCAATTCCCGGCTCAGCCACCAGCCGGTCGGTACCACCACCGCCAGGCCCAGCAACTGGCGCAGGGCGGTACGCCGAGTGCGCTCGGCCGGCTGCAGACTGGCCATGGCCAGCCGCGACGGCACCGCGGCGAAGCGCTGTTGCAGCTGCAGGGCCGCCTGCCAGGCGCGCTCGTGCTCGGGATGGGCCTGGCGCCACGCCTGCAGCTGCTGCCGCTCGCGCTCGCCGGCGGCGCCGGACTCCAGCAGCGCCAGCCATTCCGCGGCCTCGCGGATCGCCCGCCGCCGCCGGTCCTGGCCGCTCAGCACAACTCCGCCAGCAGGCAATGCTCGTAGGCCTGCGCCATGTATCTCTTGATGGTGCGCTCGGAGACGTGCAGGCGTTCGGCGATCTCGCGGTAGGTGAGGTCCTCGAGCTGGCTGAGCAGGAAGGCCCGCCGCACCGCGGCGGGCAGGCCATCGAGCAGCTCGTCCAGCGCCTGCAGGGTTTCCAGCAGCAGCCAACGCTGCTCGGGCGACGGCACGCAGGCTTCGGGCAATGCCATCAGGGCATCGAGGTAGGCCTGCTCGAGGCTTTTGCGCCGCTGGAAATTGATCAGCAGGCGTTTGCCGATGGTCACCAGATAGGCCCGCGGCTCCTGCAGTTCACCGAGCACTTCGGGATTGCGCAACAGCCGCAGAAAGGCTTCCTGGCTGAGATCGGCCGCATCCCATTCGCTGCCCAGCCGCCGGCGCAACCAGGCCTGCAGCCACCCGCTGTGGTCGAGATAGAGCCGATGAAGGTGACGCGTGGACGCGAGAGCCATATCACTCATGACGGGTGCTACCTGCTCGTCGATGCTTAGATGATATTGATTCTACTTTACATGGATCATCCAGGACCAGTCCGGAGCCGTCTATTCCCTGCGCTTTCGCCCGAAAGCTGGGCAGTGGCCAGCATGGGCGTCAGCCCACCAGGGTTTCCGCGGGCGCAGGCGAGAGATCGACGCTCCGGCAGTAGTCCATGAACAGCCGCGTCGCCTTGGTCGGTTCGTTGTTGCGCAGGTAGGCCATGATGAAGGTGGAGGCCGGCATGTCGTCGTGGATGTTGACCTGGGCCAGGCGCTTGCCGTCGTAGGTCAGGTCGGTGGTCGGCCGGGTGACCAGCACGGAAAAGCCCAGGCCCTGCCCCACCATGCAGCGCACCATCTCGATGGAGGGCGAGCTGTAGGCCACGTTGGGGTGGTAGCCCTTCTCCCTGAAGATGTCGATGAAGTAGTTACGGCTGGGCACCACGTCCAGCAGGATCATGGGCTCGCGACTCAGCTCCTTGAGGGTCACCGCCTTCTTGCCGGCCAGGGGATGGGCGATGGGCAACAGCGCATAGGGCTTGTGCGGTGCATTGAGCTTTTCCTTGGTGATGGAATCACCCAGCTCCAGGTCGTAGAGAAACACCAGGTCGAAGCGTCCGCGGTGCACCCCGTGCATCAATTCGTGCTGCTCGCCATCGTGCAGCTGGATGGTGATCTCGGGATAGAGCCGCTTGAAACCTGCGACCAGCTTGGGCAGATAGAGCGGCGCCGCGGATTCGAAGCAGCCGATGGCCACGGTGCCCGAAACCAGCTCGTTTTCCGCCTTGGCGTTCTGTTCCAGTTCCTGGGACAGCCGCAACAGTTCCTTGGCCTTTTCATACAGCCGACGGCCACTGGCGGTGAGCGAAACGCCCTGGGCGTGATGGCGAATAAACAACTTCTGCTCGAAACTTTCTTCGAGGTTCTTGATGGCGACGGAGATCGACGGCTGGGATATATGCAGTTGTCGCGCGGCCTCGACGATGCTGTCTTCCTCGACCACCGCGACGAAATAGCGAAGTTGCCTCAGGGTAAAACGCGTCATGGCTCATCCATAGGATAAAACTTTGCAGAACGCATATCTGCATAGAGCAATCTGCCGAAGCGAAAGCCATGCCATCCGCCTGAATGCCACCGCGCGGCCCGCCTTTAGCGGTGCTGCACGCGCTGTGACGTGCCGACGAAAGCCCCTGCCGCACGGGTTAAAACGCACCAAAAGACTGCACTTCGAGTGCTTATGATTGCATCTTGCCCTGCCTTGGGGCGTATAGCGCGCAGAACAAGATGCCGCCTTCCACTACTTAGGAAAAGCCTATGCAACGACCTGTAATTTGTTAATTGACGATGAGTCTGGCGGACGCCAATTCTGTTCCTGGCAACAGTGCGAACGCTTCAGGAAAGTTCGCACTTTCTTTGAAATGGCGACGGGTTGGCTCACCATGACTTTCGACTGGAACTACATGTTCAGCCTCATTGGCGACACTCAATTCTGGCTGGCAACCTGGACGGTCATCAAACTCAGCACCCTCACCTGGATCATCAGCATCGCCCTGGGCTTCTTCATCGCCCTGGCGAAAC
Source organism: Pseudomonas oryzihabitans NBRC 102199 (assembly GCF_000730625.1). Classification (GTDB taxonomy): domain Bacteria; phylum Pseudomonadota; class Gammaproteobacteria; order Pseudomonadales; family Pseudomonadaceae; genus Chryseomonas; species Chryseomonas oryzihabitans. The sequence continues at coordinate 818,137 of NZ_BBIT01000002.1, forward strand.
AGTCACGGTATCCGGCGCTCAGCCTGCCTGCTCGCGGTTACATCTGGTTCTTTCGCAGCGTGCCGCTGCTGGTGCTGCTGATCTTCATCTACAACCTGCCCCAGGCGCTGCCGGCGACCTCGGTGGTGCTCGCGGATCCCTTCTGGGCCGGCCTGATCGGCCTGGTCATCAGCGAAACGGCCTATGTCGCCGAGATCCACCGCGGCGGCCTGCTGTCGATTCCCAAGGGCCAGGGCGAGGCGGCCCGGGCGCTGGGCCTGCGCTTTCTCGGCACCCAGTGGCGCATCGTCATCCCCCAGGCCCTGCGCGTGGCCCTGCCGTCGCTGGCCAACGAATACATCTCCATCGTCAAGCTCAGCTCGCTGGTCTCGGTGATCTCCCTCACCGAGATCCTGATGGTCGGCCAGCGGCTCTATTCGCAGAACTTCCTGGTCATGGACACCATGGTGGCGGTGGCCTTCTACTACGTGCTGATCGTCACCCTGTTCGACTTCCTGCTCAAACGCCTGGAGCGCTTTCTCGACGTCACCCAGCGCAAGGTGGTGCGGACCCCCGATGCCCAGGTGCTGGCCCTGGCCAACCAGGCCTCGACCGCCAGCGCCAGGCCGCAGTGGGATGCCGGCATCCCGGCGCTGCAGGCGGCGCGGCTGCACAAGGCCTACAACGACGTCGAGGTGCTGGGTTCGGTCAACCTGCGCATCCAGCCCGGCGAGGTGGTCTCGGTGATCGGCCCATCGGGCTCGGGCAAGACCACCCTGATCCGCCTGCTCAACGGCCTGGAGCAACTGGACAACGGCGAGATCCGCATCAACGGCCAGCCCTTCATCCACCTGCACAAGGACGGCGCCCAGAAGCCCCGCTTCGTCGAGCACAGCGAGCATCGCCTGGACATCGGCATGGTGTTCCAGAGCTTCAACCTCTTTCCCCACCTCACGGTGCTGGACAACCTGCTGCTCGCGCCGCGCTATCACCGCCTGGATGCTCCCGCGGCGCTCAAGCAGCAGGCCTATGCCCTGCTGCACAAGGTCGGGATGCTCGACCACGCCTGGAAGTATCCGCACCAGCTGTCCGGTGGCCAGCAGCAGCGCGTGGCCATCGCCCGGGCGCTGATGATGCGACCGCAGATCATGCTGTTCGACGAGCCCACCTCGGCGCTGGATCCGGAAAAGGTCAACGAGGTGCTGCAGGTGATCGAGGCCCTGGCCCAGGAGGGCATCACCATGGTGATCGTCACCCACGAGATGAACTTCGCCTTCAAGGTCTCGGACCGCATCGTGTTCATGGAAAAGGGCCGCGTGGTCTGCGACGACGCGCCCGCGGTACTGCGTAACGGCCAGCATCCGCGCGTCGAGGCCTTCCTCAAGGACGTGTCCCTGGCTTGACCCCCACCCTTGGCTTCTGGAGAACAGAGATGATCGAGCAAGCGCAAATAGACAGCTTCCACCGAGACGGCTACCTGGTGGTCGAGAACCTGCTGACGGCCGCGGAGATCGCCGCCCTGCAGAGCGACTTCGAACGCTGGGTGGAAGACAGTCGGAGCCACACCGAGGCCTGGGGCGAGACCCAGGACGGCCGGGCCCGCTTCGACGTGGAGCTGGACCACCGTCCCGACCACCCCTCCCTGCGTCGGGTCAGCTCGCCGACCGAAATCTCCGCGGCCTATCGCCAGGTCGCCTTCACCTCGCGGATGGCCCAGGTCGCGGCTCAACTGATCGGCGGCAGCGGCACGAGATTCCACCACAGCAAGATCAATTCGAAGCTGCCGCACACCGCCACCCAGGTGAAGTGGCACCAGGATTTCCTGTTCACGCCCCACAGCAATGATGACGTGGTCACCGCGCTGCTGATGGTGAGCGAGGTGACCCCGGAGAACGGTCCCCTCACCGTCATCCCCGGCAGCCACCGGGGTCCGCTCTGGTCGCACTGGCAGGACGGTCGTTTCACCGGCGCGGTCGACGACAACGTGGTGGCCGAGCATTGCGGCGAGCCCGTCGCCTGCTTTGGCCCGGCCGGCTCGGTGTGCTTCATGCACACCCGCCTGCTGCACGCCTCCAGCCCCAACCAGACCGAACTGCCGCGCACCCTGTTCATCAGCGTCTACGCCGCCGAGGACGCCCTGCCCTTTGGCGAGAATCCGCTGCCCAGCGAGCACGCCGGGGTGCTGGTGGCCGGCCAGGAAAGCGGACTGGTGCGCAGCGTGGCCAACAGCGTGCGGCTGCCGCAGAAACCCCGCGGCGCGTCCTTCTTCGTCCAGCAGGCCGGGCTCGACCAGGCTGCCGTTTGATCTTTCCTACCGCTCAAGGAGTTTCGCCATGCAAAGATTCAGCAGCGCCTCGCTTCGCATCCTCTCCACCGCCGTACTGGGCGCCGGCCTGGCGCTGGTCTCCAGCCTGGCCTCGGCCGACTTCCTGCAGCCGGGCAAGCTGGTCGCCGGTTCCGACCTGACCTTCTTCCCCTACGAATACGTGCAGGACAACAAGCCGGCCGGCTTCGACATCGAATTCGTCGACGGCCTGGCGAAGTTCATGGGCCGCTCCGTGGAGACGATCGACACCCGCTTCCCCAACCTCATCACCGGGCTGCAGGGTGGCCGCTTCGACATCACCAACTCCTCGATGTACATCACCGCGGACCGCCTCAAGGTGATCGACATGATCCCCTACCTGAAGAGCGGCGAGTCGATCATCGCGCTAAAGGGCAGCAGCTATCAGCCCAAGAAGCCGGAAGACTTCTGCGGCCACAAGATCGGTTCCATGGGCGCCACCTCCTGGCTGCAGCAGCTGCACAAGCTGTCCGACGAGTACTGCGTGAAGAACGGCCTCAAGCCCATCGCCGTGAGCGAATACGGCACCGATCCCCAGACCACCCAGGCACTGCTGTCCAAGGCCGTGGAGGCGCAGATCACCGACGCCGCCGTGGCCCGTGGCCTGGTGGAAAAGCTCGGCAATCGCGTGGTGATCTCCTCGGACACCCTGATCTATCCGGTGCTCAACGGCTTTGGCGTGAAAAAGGGCAACGACGCGGTCAAGACCGCCCTGGTGGATGCACTCAAGCAATACAGCGCCACCCCGGAGTACGCCGCGCTGCTGAAGAAATACAACTTCCAGGCGCCCACCGAGGCGGACATCGCCGCCCTGATGCCCAAGCCCTGAGCCTTACGGAGTCACGACCATGGCACTTTCTCACGAGGAACGGCTGCGCATCGATCTGGCGGCGACCTTTCGCGTCATCGCCCACCTCGGCATGCACGAAGCCGTCGCCAACCACTTCAGCGCCGCCGTCTCCGCCGACGGCAAGCGCTTCCTGATCAATCCGAAGTGGAAGCACTTCTCGCGCATCCGCGCCAGTGACCTGCTGCTGCTCGATGCGGACGATCCGCAGGGCGCCGAGCGGCCGGACGTGGATCGGACGGCCTGGTCGATCCACGGGCAGATCCATCGCCTGCTGCCGGAGGCCCGGGTGGTGCTCCACCTGCACCCGGTCTACACCACGGCGGTGGCCTGCCTGGCCAGGCCCGAGGTGCCGCCTATCGACCAGAATACCGCGCGCTACTTCAACCGTATCGCGGTGGACGAACTCTACGGCGGCATGGCCGACACCGAGGCCGAGGGCGCGCGCCTGGCCGGGTTGCTGGATGGCAAGCAGCGGCTGCTGATGGGCAATCACGGCGTCATGGTGATCGCCCCCACCATCGGCCAGGCCTTCGACGACATCTGGACCCTGGAGCGGGCCTGCCAGATCCTGGTCACCGCCTGGTCCACCGGCCAGCCGCTCAAGGTGCTGTCCGCCGAGGTCGCCGAAAAGACCGCCCGCGCCTGGGAAGGCATCACCGACTTCTCCGAGCAGCACTTCGCCGAGATGAAAGAACTGATGATCCAGCAGGACCCCTCCGTGCTGGATTGATCGTCGCGGAGCCTCTGCGCTCCGCCTTCCTACTGCTTAGATGACGGCCGCGCCCTGCGGAGCGGCCGAAGGGTACCCTCATGTCCACATTACCGACCACGATCGACACCCTGGTGATAGGCGCTGGCCAAGCCGGCGTCGCCATGAGCGAGCACCTGGGGCGCCTCGGCATCGAGCACCTGGTGCTGGAAAAGAACCGCATCGCCGAAGCCTGGCGCACCGGTCGCTGGGATTCCCTGGTGGCCAACGGTCCGGCCTGGCATGACCGCTTCCCCGGGCTGGAATTCCAGACTCCGCCGGATGGCTTTCCCGGCAAGGACGAGATCGCCGCCTACTTCGAGACCTATGCCCGGCAGATCGGCGCGCCCATCCGCACCGGCGTCGCCGTCACCCGGGTGACCCGCCAGACCGGCCAGGCGGGCTTTCTGGTGGAAACCTCGGCGGGCAGCTTGAATGCCCAGCGGGTGGTGGTGGCCACCGGCCCCTTCCAGAAGCCGGTGATCCCGGCCATCGCACCAACGGACGAGCGGCTCTACCAGATCCACTCCGCCCATTACTTCAATCCCCAGCAACTGCCCGACGGCGCAGTGCTGGTGGTGGGCGCCGGCTCCTCGGGGGTGCAGATCGCCGAGGAATTGCTGCGCGCCGGCAAGCGCGTCTATCTCTCCGTCGGCCCCCACGACCGGCCGCCGCGGGCCTATCGCGGTCGCGACTTCTGCTGGTGGCTGGGCGTGCTCGGCCTGTGGGATACCGAGACCATGCAGCCGGGTCGCGAACACGTGACCATCGCCGTGAGTGGCGCCCGCGGCGGCCATACCGTGGATTTCCGCCGCCTGGCCCAGGCCGGCATGACCCTGGTGGGCCTCACCGACACCTTCACCGACGGTGTCGTGCGCTTCCGCCCGGACCTCAAGCAGAACCTCGACGCCGGCGACGCCAACTACCTGTCCCTGCTCGACGCCGCGGACGCCTATGCCGCCCGCCATGGCCTTGACCTGCCCGAAGAGCCCTCAGCCCGCGAACGGGTGGCGGACGCCGCCTGCATCCGCGAACCGCTCAGGGAACTGGACCTCCAGGCCGCGGGCGTCAGCTCGGTGATCTGGGCCACCGGCTACGCCACCGATTTCAGCTGGCTACAGGTGGATACCTTTGGCGACAACGGCAAGCCCAAACATCAACGCGGGGTCGGCGCCGAGCCGGGCATCTACTTCGTCGGTCTGCCCTGGCTCAGCCGCCGCGGCTCGGCCTTCATCTGGGGCTGCTGGCACGACGCCCGCCATGTGGCCGACCAGATCGCCATCCAGCGCCGCTACCAGGACTACCGCCCGAGCGTCGAGACGACCGTCCACACCCAGCAGTCGCGTAGCGCCTGACGCCCTTATCGAGATCCGGAGACTCCCCGCATGGCCACCCCGACCCATACCCGCATCCGCATGTTCAACACCAAGGACACCTACCCCAACCAGAGCCTGGACAACGACCTCTGCCAGGCCGTGCGTGCCGGCAACACCGTCTATGTGCGCGGTCAGGTGGGCACCGATTTCGACGGCAAGCTGGTCGGGCTGGGCGATCCCCGCGCCCAGGCCGAGCAGGCGATGAAGAACGTCAAGCAACTGCTGGAAGAAGCCGGCAGCGACCTCAGCCATATCGTCAAGACCACCACCTACCTGACCGATCCGCGCTATCGCGAGCCGGTGTACCAGGAGGTCGGCAAGTGGCTCAAGGGCATCTTCCCCATCTCCACCGGTCTGGTGGTATCCGCCCTGGGGCAGCCCCAGTGGCTGATGGAGATCGACGTCATCGCCGTGATCCCCGACTGAGGCGCCGCCATGACCTTTTCCCTTACCGCCCGCTGCGCCGCCACCGGCCGGTTCGGCATCGCCATCAGTTCGTCGAGCATCGCCGTGGGCGCCCGCTGCCCCTGGCTGCAGCCCGGTGTCGGCGCGGTCAGCTCGCAGAACATAACCCTGCCAGCCCTGGGACCGCGCACCCTGGAGCGCCTGGCGCAAGGTCTGACACCCGCCGCGGCCCTGGCCGAGAGCCTGGCCGGCGATGGCTACGCCGAATATCGCCAGGTGACCGTCATCGACGCCCAGGGCCGCAGTGCCCATCACAGCGGTGCCCATACCCTGGGCGTGCACCAGGCCTTGAGCGGCCTGAACTGCGTGGGCGCCGGCAACATGCTGGCCAGCCCCGCGGTGGTGGAGGCGCTGGTGGCGAGCTTCGAAGCCACCCAGGGCGCCCTCGCCGAGCGCCTGTTGCTGGCCATGCAGGCGGCGATGGCCGCCGGTGGCGAGGCCGGTCCGGTGCATTCGGCGGCGCTGCTGGTGGTGGGCGAGCCCAGCTGGCCCATCGTCAATCTGCGCGTCGACTGGGCCGAGACCGACCCCATTGGCGAGCTGGCGGCCCTGTGGCGCGCCTATGAACCCCAGTTGCAGGACTATCTCGACCGCGCGGTGCGTCCGGATCTCGCCCCCGGCTACGGCGTGCCGGGAGACGACCGATGAGCGCCAGCCAGGAGTTGCTGGCGCAGCTGGTGGCCTTCGACACCACCAGTCGCGAATCCAACCTGGCACTGATCGACTTCGTCGCCGGCTACCTGGATGGCTTCGGCGTACCCTACGAACTGATCCATAACGCCGAGGGCACCAAGGCCAATCTCTTCGCCACCCTGGGGCCGGCGGACGTACCGGGCATCGTGCTCTCGGGCCATACCGACGTGGTGCCGGTGGACGGCCAGGCCTGGACCCGCCCCGCCTTCGAACTCAGTGAAGAAGAAGGCAGGCTCTATGGCCGCGGCACTGCCGACATGAAGGGCTTTCTGGCCTGCCTGCTGGCGCTAGTGCCCGCGGCCAGCCGCGCGGCCCTGCGCCGCCCGCTGCACCTGGCGCTGTCCTATGACGAGGAAGTCGGCTGCCTCGGCGTGCGTAGCCTGCTGGACCAGCTGGCCCAGCGCCCGGTCAAGCCGCTGCTGTGCCTGATCGGCGAACCCACCGAGCTCAAGCCCGTGCTCGGCCACAAGGGCAAGGTGGCCATGCGCTGCCAGGTGCACGGCGCGGCCTGTCATTCGGCCTATGCGCCCGAGGGCGTCAATGCCGTCGAATACGCCGCGCGTCTGGTCGTCGAACTCGGCCGGCTCGGCGAGGCGCTCAAGGCCTCGGAAGACCAGGATCCACGCTTCGATCCGCCCTTCTCCACGGTGCAGACCGGCCTGATCACCGGCGGCCAGGCGCTGAACGTCGTGCCAGAGGACTGCACCTTCGATTTCGAGATCCGCGCCCTGCCCGCCCAGGATCCCTATCAGGCGATCCACCAGCTCCAGGCCCATGCCGAGGCGACGCTGCTGCCGGCCATGCGCGCCATCAGCGGTCAGAGCGCCATCCGCTTTACCGAGCTGTCGAGCTATCCCGGCCTGGATACCGCCGTCGAAAGCGAGGCGGCCGAATGGGTCGCGCAATTCTGTGGCTCCCACGACTTCGGCACGGTGGCCTTCGGCACCGAAGGCGGTCTGTTCGCCGCGGCCGGCATCCCCACCGTGGTCTGCGGCCCCGGCAGCATGACCCAGGGGCACAAGCCCGACGAATTCGTCACCCAGGCGCAGCTGGACGGCTGCGATGCCATGTTGGGGCGGGTGCTGGCCTTCGCTTGTCGCTAGGTCCTGTACGAAATGTGCCTGCGCTCGGTGATGCTTCGTTGAAAAAGGCCTGGATCGCCAGCCCGGTCGCAATGCTCATTTACCGGTCGTAAACTCGAGCGCGAGCCCGGTCCGCTTCCTCAGCCTTTTTCGTGGGGCCGCCTAGGCCTCGCCTGACCTTCGCTCGGCGACTTTTCGTACAGAACCTAACCTGATCATTCCATTTTGCGGAATGCTGAACTGACGAGAAGGCCGATTCCCACGAAAGCGCTCTGACCCCAAGCTGGCAGCACGAATCGGGACCACCCTCGGCCCGATGCCTGCCAGGAGTTGGATCATGAAGCTCTACCACCTGCCGTTATCCGGTCATGCCCATCGCGCCGTGCTGTTCGCCTCGTTGCTGGGCCTCGCGCCCGAAATGGTCGAGGTCGACCTCGCGGCCGGCGAGCACCGCACCCCGGCGTTCCTCGCCCTCAACCCCTTCGGCCAGGTGCCGGTGCTGGAGGACGATGGCGTGATCGTCGCCGACTCCAACGCCATCCTCGTCTACCTGGCGAAGAAACTGGGCCGCACCGACTGGCTGCCGGAAGACCCGGCCGGGGCCGCCGCCGTCCAGCGCTGGCTGTCGGTGGCCGCGGGCGAACTGGCCTATGGCCCGGCAGCGGCGCGGCTGATCACGGTATTCGGTTCCCGCCTGAATCCCGAGGAAGTCATCGCCCGCGCCCATGTCCTGTTGGCGCGCTTGGAAGTCCATCTGGCCAACCGCGACTGGCTGGCCGCCGATCACCCGACCATCGCCGACGTCGCCCTCTACAGCTATCTGGCCGGAGCGCCGGAAGGCAACGTGGACCTGGCGCCCTACATCGCTGTGCGAGCCTTCCTGCAGCGGCTGGAAGCCCTGCCGGGCTTCGTGCCCTTCCCGCAGACGGCTGCCGGTCTGCGCGCCTGAAGCAGCTGGGTCACCCGCCTTCCCCCATCGCGAGGAGCCACCTCGATGAGCACGCCCCTGAACGCTCTGCCCACCTGGCACCCCGGCGAAACCGCCCTGCAGGAGCGCGTCGGCGTCCGCCAGCGGATGGCCGAGGTCGGCCCGCGGGTGATCCGCAGCTTCATGCCCGACCAGCATCGCGCCTTCTACCAGCAACTGCCCTTCCTGGTGCTGGGTAGCGTGGATGCGACCGGCGCGGCCTGGGCGACGATCCTGGAAGGCGCGCCGGGCTTCGTCAGCGCTCCGACGCCAACGCGGCTGGACATCACGGCCAGCCTAGCGGCAGGGGATCCGGCCGGCACCGGCCTGGCGGATGGCGCCGCCGTGGGATTGCTGGGCATCGAGCTGCACACTCGGCGGCGCAACCGCGTCAATGGCGAGGTCGAGCTGACGCCCCGGGGCCTGCGGCTGACCGTGGACCAGAGCTTCGGCAACTGCCCGCGCTACATCCAGCTGCGCGACCTGCAACCCAACCAACCACCGGATCAGACGCCCGCTCCGGCCGTCGAACCCCTGGAGACGCTGGATGAGGCGGCACGCCAGCTGATCGAAGGGACCGATATCTTCTTCGTCGCCTCCTATGCCGAGCAGGAGGGCCGGCGCCGGGTGGACGTTTCCCACCGTGGCGGCAAGCCGGGCTTCGTCCGGGTGGATGCCGAGGGCGTGCTGACCATTCCCGACTTCAACGGCAACCTGTTCTTCAACACCCTGGGCAACATCGCCGTCAACGGCCAGGCCGGACTGCTGTTCGTCGACGACGAGCGCGGCGACCTGCTGCAGTTGAGCGGCACCGCCGAGGTGCTGTTCGACTCGCCGGAGATCGCCGCCTTCGAGGGCGCCGAACGCCTCTGGACCTTTCGCCCGCAACGTATCGTCCGTCGCCGCGGCACCCTGACCCTGCGCTGGCAGGCGCGGGCCGGGGGCGAGTCGGACAGCAACCAGCTGACCGGCAGCTGGGCGCAGGCGCGCGAGCGCCTGCTGAGCCGTGAACTCGGCAACCGCTGGCGACCCTTGCGCGTCATCCGCATCGTCGAGGAGAGCGCCACCATCCGCTCCCTCCATCTCGCCGCGGCGGACGGCACCGCCTTGCCGCCCGCCCAGGCCGGCCAGTTCCTGCCGGTACGCCTCACTCCAGTCGCCGGCCAGGCCCCGGCGCTGCGTAGCTATAGCCTCTCCAGCGCGCCGGCCGACGGGCACTACCGCATCAGCGTCAAGCGCGAGGGGCTGGTGTCCACCTGGCTGCACGACCGGCTGCGCGAGGGCGATCTGCTCGACACGCGTCCGCCGGCGGGAGAGTTCACCCTGACCGCCGCCGACCAGTCCCTGGTTCTGCTGGCGGCCGGCATCGGCATCACCCCGCTGCTGGCGATGCTCAGGCACCTGGTCCACGAAGGACGCCGGACCCAGCGCCAGCGCCCGATCACCCTCTTCTACGGCGCCCGGTCGAAGGCCGAGCGCGCCTTCGATGCGGAACTGGCCGAATTGGTGGCCACCGCCGGAGGCTCGCTGCGCCTGGTGCGGGCGCTGAGCGATACCCGCGGGGCCGTGGCGGATACCGACTACGAGGTGGCCGGACGGATCGACCTGGGCGTGCTGGGCCGCTTCCTGCCCTTCGGCGATCACACCTTCTACCTCTGCGGCCCTGCGGCCTTCACCCAGGCACTGTACGACGGCCTGCGTGGTTACGGCATCGAGGACGCCCGCATCCATGCCGAAGCCTTCGGCCCGGCGGCGCTGCGCCGCATTCAGCCCCTGGAAGCGGCGGCTCCCGTGCGTCCAGCCGCGGCCACGGACAGCGTGCCGGTGGTCTTCACCGCCTCGCTCAAGGAAGCGCGCTGGACACCTGCAGCGGGCTCGCTGCTGGAGCTGGCCGAAGCCCGAGGCCTCGACCCCGCCTTCAGCTGCCGCGAAGGTCATTGCGGCAGCTGCCGGACACGGCTGCTCGGTGGTGCCGTCACCTATGCGCGGGAGCCAGTGGCGCGGGTCGCCGACGGCGAGGCGTTGCTGTGCTGCGCGGTGCCGGCGGCTGGCACCGACCGCCTGGAGCTCGATCTGTGATCCGTGCCGCCTGAAGTTGACTACCATGGAGCCTGGTCGACAAGACAGGACGGCGAGGCAGATGGATCGTTGGCAGGCGATGCGCGTGTTCGTGAAGGTGGCGGAAACCGAGAGTTTCGCCCGTACCGCCCGGGAGCTGCACCTGAGCGCACCGGCGGTGACCCGCCTGGTGGCGGCGCTGGAGGAGCTGGTCGGCGCGCGCCTGCTGGTGCGCACCACCCGTTCGGTCAGGCCCACCGAAGCCGGCGCCCGCTACCTGCAGGATTGCCGACGCATCCTCGCCGACATCGCCGAGGCGGAGCTGGCCGCGGCCGGCCACTACGCCAAGCCGGTCGGCACCCTGACCATCACCGCCCCGCTGCTGTTCGGGCAGCTGCACGTGCTGCCGCTGCTGCTGGACTATCTCGAACGCTATCCGCAGATGCGCGCCCGCACCTTCTTCGTCGACCGGCCGGTGAACATCGTCGAGGAAGGGATGGACGTCGCCCTGCGCATCGGTCACCTGCCCGATTCGGGCTTCACCGCCATCCAGGTCGGCCGCGTGCGCCGGGTGGTCTGCGCCGCCCCCGCCTATCTGCAGGCCCAGGGCGTGCCCGCTACCCCTGCCGCGCTGCGTGAGCACCGCATCCTGGTGTCCCACAGCGCCTGGTCATCACCGGAATGGCGCTTTGCCGGTGGGCAACGGGTGAGCGTCGATCCGCTGCTGCACTGCAACACCAACGAGGCCGCCATCAGCGCGGCCAGGGCCGGTCGCGGCCTCACCCGGGTCCTGCACTACCAGATCGCGCCGGCCCTGGCCGAAGGCACGCTGCAGATCGTCCTCGCCGAGCACGAGGAAGTGCCGCTGCCGATCCACCTCATTTACCCCGAAGGCCGCCAGGCACCGGCCAAGGTACGGGCCTTCATCGACCTGGCGGTGGCGGCGCTCAGGGACAATCCGCTGTTCGCCTGACACCCTCAGTGGCCGAGGATCGCCTTGGTCTCCAGGTACTCCTCCAGGCCGTGGACGCCATATTCGCGCCCGTTGCCGGAACGCTTGTAGCCGCCGAAGGGTGCCCAGGGGTTCCAGGCCGGATAGTTGAGATGGACCTGCCCGGCGCGCAGACGGGCCGCTACCGCGGCGACCTGGTCAGGGTCCCGACCCTGGACGTGGGCGCTGAGGCCATAGCGGCTGTCGTTGGCGATGGCGATGGCCTGGTCGAGCGAGCTGTAGGGCAGCAGGCAGAGCACCGGCCCGAAGATTTCCTCCTGGGCGATGCGCATCCCCGAGGTGACCGCCGAAAACACCGTGGGGCGCGCATAGAAGCCGGTGGTGCAGCCATCCGGGCGCCCCGGTCCGCCGCAGACCAGCCTGGCGCCCTCTGCCAGACCGCTCTCGATCAGCGCCTGCACCCGGGCGAACTGGGCGCCATTGGCCAGCGGGCCGAGGGTCGTCGCGGGCGCCTGGGGGTCACCGACCACGAGGCCCGCCACGGTGGCTGCCGCCAGGCGCTCCACCTCGGTCAGCCGGGCCTGAGGCACCAGCATCCGCGTCGGCGCGCTGCAGGATTGGCCGCTGTTGCGGAAGGCCGCCAGCACGCCCTTGGCCACCGCCTCCGGCAGATCGGTATCGGGCAGCAGCAGGTTGGGCGACTTGCCGCCCAGCTCCTGGGTCACGCGCTTGACCGTAAGGGCGGCGGCCTGGGCCACCAGGACCCCGGCGCGATTGGAGCCGGTGATGGAAATCATGTCGACATCGGGATGCTCGGCCAGCGCCGCGCCGACGGTGGGGCCGTCGCCGTTGACCAGGTTGAACACCCCCGCCGGGATCCCCGCGTCATGAACCGCCTGGGCGAACAGCAGGGCGCTCAGCGGGGCCAGTTCACTGGGCTTGAGCACCACCGTGCAGCCGGCGGCCAGCGCCGGCGCGACCTTGGCGGTGATCTGGTAGAGCGGCCAGTTCCAGGGCGTGATGAGCGCGCAGACGCCGATGGGCTCACGCCTGAGACGCAAGGCACCGTCGGCGCGCTCGAAGGCGTAGTCGCTCACCACCTCGCGTGCCACGCGCAGGTGTTCCAGGGCCAGGGGCACCTGCAGGGCCCGGGCCGCGGCGAGGGGCGCACCCATCTCCCGTGAAATCACCTGGGCGAAGGTGTCGGCACGCTGTGCCAGCAGGGTCTGCAGGCGCTCCAGCCGTTGGGCGCGAGCGGCCGGCGTCTGCCCGGACCAGGCGTCGAAGGCGCCGCGGGCGGCCTGCACCGCCTGGTCGACTTCCGCGGCGCCGCCAAGGGCCACCTCGGCGAGCGCGCGTTCGGTCGCGGGATCCGTCACCGTGGCGCGGGCGGCGCCAGGCACCGGCACCCAGCGGCCGGCGAGATAACAGCAGCGGGTCACTTGGGGATCGATCAACGTTTGCAACGAAGGGTCCAGCAGCATGAGGGGAGCTCCCAGATGGCGACGGGCGATCAGTCGGCGCGCGCCAGCGCCTCGATCTCGACGAGATAACCATGGTGCAACTGCGGCACCGGCACCACCGCCCGCGCCGGCCAGTGTTCGCCCAGGAATCCGGCATAGAGGCGGTCGAAGGTAGGCCAGTGCTCGATGCCGACAACATAGACGGTCACCTTGAGCAGATCCTGCGGCCCCCGCCCTGCCGCGGCCAGGATGGCGCAGAGGTTGTCCAGGGCGATCTGGGCCTGCTCAGCGAAACTCGCCGCGACCGCATGGCTGCCGTCGGGTCGTACCGGCAGTTGCCCGGATACATGGAGCAGCCCCTGGTAGGCCACCGCCTGGGAATAGTGGCCGCCCGGTAGCGCCGCGGCCGCGGTCTGGATGAAACGCGTATCAGCGGCCATGCAGGCGACTCCAGGGGGTGACCGCGCCGCTGGCGTCCACGGCGTGATAGCGCTCGAACTGGCCGCCGGTGGCGCAGGCATGGTTGGGCAGGATGCGCAGGCGGCTGCCCACCGGGAAGCGCTGCTCCAGATCATCTGGGCAGCCCCCGGCGAAGCTGACGATGCCATGCTCCTGGTTGGCACCGGTCAGCAGGGCCCCTTCGAGCCAGCGGCCGTCCAGGGTGCAGACCTGGCCATAGCTGAAGTCACGCCGCTGCCGCTGGGTGCCCCGGTCGCGACTGAGGGCCATCCAGCCGGCGTCCACCAGCACCCAGCCTTTCTCCACCTGATGGCCGATCACCGTGGTCAGGACGCTCAGCGCCAGATCCTCGGCCTGGCAGATGCCGACGTTATGCATCACTAGGTCCTGGAAGACGTAGACCCCGGCGCGGACCTCGGTAACCCCGGTCAGATCCAGGGCCGACAGCGCCGTGGGCGTCGAGCCAATACTGACCTGCGGACAGGCCAGGCCCTGGGCACGCAGCCGCTCGGCCGCCGCCACGCAACAGGCGCGCTCCTGCTCGGCCAGGGCCTGCAGCGCCTGGGGGTCGTCCAGCTCGTAGCTGGAGCCGGCATGGGTGAGCACCCCCGCCAGGCGCATGCCACCCGCGCTCAGCAGCTCGGCGATCTGCACCAGCCGGGGATCGTCCGGTTGCAGGCCCGCGCGATGTCCATCGCAGTCGATCTCCAGCCAGACCTCGAAGGCTTCGTCGTAGCGCTGGCCGGCCGCGACGATGGCCTGGGCCCCGGCCAGGCTGTCGGTCAGGATGCCTAGCCGACAACCCTGCCGCCGCAGCGTGCTGACCTGTTCCAGCCGCGCCGGGGCAATGGCCACGGCGTAGAGCACGTCGGTGATGCCCAGGGCGAAACAGGCTTCGGCCTCCTGGAGAGTGGAGACGGTCACGCCCTGGGCGCCCGCCGCCAGTTGCCGGCGGATGACCGCCTCGCTCTTGCTGGTCTTCACATGGGGCCGCAGGCGGACGCCGAGGGCGTCCATGCGCGCCTGCATGAGGTGGATGTTGTGCATCATCCGAGCTTCGTCGATGAGCGCGGCAGGGGTATCGAGGGTGAGCAGGGAAAGGGTCATGGCAAGGACTCGACCGGTGGGCAATGGGCGAACTGTAGCCGCCCTTCGTTAACCTGTGATTCAATCCTGCTGATGCATTCCTTTAGTCCAGATTAATGATCGCCATTGAAGACCTGCGCCTGGTGGTACTCCTGGCCCGCTGTGATTCCCTCAGCGCGGCGGCGCGCGCCCTCAACGTGTCGCCGCCCGCGCTCTCTACCCGCCTGCGCAAGCTGGAGGCACGGCTGGGGGTGGCCCTGGCCAATCGCGATGCCCGGCGGCTGAGTCTGACCCCCGACGGCGAGCGCTTCGCCCAGCAATGCAGCGAACTGCTCGAACGTCTGGAGGCCTTGCCCGACACCTTCGCCCGCCAGGATCGGCAGCTGGTGGGCACCCTGCGCCTCGCCGCGCCCTTCGGCTACGGCCGCCAGCGCATCGCCCCGCTGCTGGCGCGCTTCGCCGTGTTGCATCCGCAGCTACGCCTGCAACTGGACCTGCGCGAGACCCCCTGGCCCGACCGGCACGACAGCGATGCGGTCATTCATATCGGCGCCATCGACGACAGCTCCTGGATCGCCAAGACCCTGGCCCACAACGAACGCTGGCTGTGCGCCAGTCCGACCTACCTGGAGCAGCACGGCCTGCCGCAGGGGCCCAGGGCGCTGCTGCAGCACCGCTGCATCTGCATCCGCGAGAACGACGAGGACGTGACCCTCTGGCAACTGCGCAACGACCAGGAGCGCCAGACGCTGCGCATCGAACCGGCGCTGCTCACCAACGATGGCAGCGTGGCCCGACGCTGGGCCGAACAGGGTCTGGGCATCGTGCTGCGTTCCCAGTGGGACGTCGCCGATGCCATCGCACGCGGCGCCCTGGTCCGGCTGCTGCCGGAGTGGCGCTTCGACAGCGCGCCCATCACCCTCCTGGTCCCCGCCCGCAAACAGCGCAGTGCCCGCCTCCAGGCGCTGGCCAACTTCCTCGACCTGGCGGTGAAGGGGCTGGACGCGGGCGCTGACCCTCAGTAGCGGCAGGCCAGGAAGCCACCGCAGAAAGTGCGGCAACGTCGCCGCGAACGCGTTCGGCGCCGGGTCACAGCGGTCGATTTCGGCATTCGCCACCGCCACCCCTCCCTAGACTCAGGGCCTGACCTGCCACTGGGAGCGCCACCATGCCGCTGCACCTCGATCTGCGGGATCCCCGCCTGTTCAAAGCTTCCGCCTATGTCGACGGCCACTGGATCGCCGCCGACAACGGCGCCACCTTTGCCGTGGACAACCCCGCCACCGGCGAGACCCTCGCCCAGGTCGCCGCCCTGGAGGCTGGGGAAACCGCCCGTGCCATCGCCGCGGCGGAAGCGGCCTGGCCGGCCTGGCGCGAGCGTCCGGCCGCCGAACGCGCCGCGCTGCTGGAGCGCTGGCATGCGCTGATGCTGGAGCACCAGGAAGACCTGGCCCTACTGATGACCCTGGAACAGGGCAAGCCGCTGGCCGAGGCCCGTGGCGAGATCGCCTATGGCGCCAGCTTCGTCAAATGGTTCGCCGAGGAAGCCCGACGCAGCTTTGGCGATATCCTGCCCGCACCGGCCCGGGATCGCCGGGTGCTGGTGCTGCGGCAACCGGTGGGGGTCGCTGCCGCCATCACCCCATGGAATTTCCCCAACGCCATGATCACCCGCAAGGCCGCCCCGGCGCTCGCCGCCGGCTGCCCGGTGGTGATCAAGCCCTCGGATCTCACCCCGCTGTCGGCCCTGGCGCTGGCCGAACTGGCCGATCGCGCCGGCTTTCCGCCCGGCGTATTCAACGTGGTCACCGGGATGCCCGCCGGCATCGGCGGTGAACTGACCGGCAATCCGGCGGTGCGCAAGCTGTCCTTTACCGGCTCCACACGCATCGGCCAGCTGCTGCTGGCACAGTGCGCGGCCACGGTGAAGCGCACCAGCATGGAACTGGGCGGCAATGCGCCCTTCATCGTCTTCGATGACGCCGACCTGGATCTCGCCATCGCCGGGGTGCTGCAGAGCAAATTCCGCAACGCCGGCCAGACCTGCGTCTGCGCCAACCGCATCCTGGTGCAGGACGGCATCCACGACCGTTTCGCCGAGCGGCTCGCTGCCGAGGTGGCCAAGTTCAAGGTGGGCAACGGCCTGGAGGCCGGCGTGACCCTCGGTCCGCTGATCAATCGCCTGGCGGTGGACAAGGTCGCGCGTCATGTCGACGACGCCCTGACCCTGGGCGCCAAGGCCCTGTTCGGCGGCTTGCCCAGCGGTCGCGACCAGTTCGTCGCCCCCACGGTGCTTACCGGCGCCACGGCGGACATGCTGCTGGCCCGCGAGGAGACCTTCGGCCCGGTGGCGCCGCTGTTCCGCTTCCGCGACGAAGCCGAGGCGCTGGCGCTGGCCAATGCCACGCCCTATGGCCTGGGCGCCTACTACTACACCCAGGACCTGCGCCGCGCCTGGCGTGTCGGCGAGCAGCTGGAATTCGGCATGGTGGCGCTCAACACCGGCACCCTGTCGATGGAGGTCGCGCCCTTCGGGGGAGTGAAGCAATCCGGCCTGGGCCGCGAAGGCTCGCACCTGGGGCTGGACGAGTACCTGGAAGTGAAAGCCTGGCACCTCGGCGGCCTCGACTGAAAGCCACCGGCGGCAGGCAACCGAAAATGCCGCCACCCCCAAGCAAAACAGCCGATCACGATGCCGGGGCCGGCAACTTCAGCGTTACCGACCCTGCGGCCTGCGTAGGCTGGAACTCTCGCCCCTGCCTGGAGTATCGCTGCATGAATTCCGCTGCCAAAGCCACCGACCGCCTGCTGGGTCTTCGCGAACAAGGCGTTCCCCGCGGCATCATCACCGCCCATCCCGTCGTGGTGGCCCGCGCCCAGGGCAGCGAAGTCTGGGACGTGGACGGTCGCCGCTACCTCGATTTCGTCGGCGGCATCGGCGTGCTCAATGTCGGTCACAACCACCCACGGGTGGTGGAGGCCGTGCGCCGTCAGGTCGGGGAGATCTCCCACGCCAGCTTCCAGGTAATGGCCTACGAGCCCTACCTGGAGCTGGCCAATCGTCTCAACACCCTCATCGGCAACGGCGAAGCCTACAAGACGCTGCTGCTGACCTCCGGCGCCGAAGCCGTGGAAAATGCCATCAAGATCGCCCGCGCCCACACCAAAAGGCCCGGAGTGATCGCCTTTCGCGGCGGCTTCCACGGTCGCACCCTGCTCGGCGTGACCCTCACCGGCTTCGCCCAGCCCTACAAGCAGAACTTCGGCCCCTTCCCCGGTGACATCTACCACGCGCCCTACCCCGATGCCTTCCGCGGAGTGGACAGCCAGCAGGCCCTGGCCGGCTTGCGCGAGGTCTTCGCCACCCAGGTCGCGCCCGACCAGGTGGCCGCGATTCTGATCGAACCGGTGCAGGGCGACGGCGGCTTCCGCCCGGCGCCGGTGGAATTCCTCCAGGCGCTGCGCGCCCTCTGCGACCAGCACGGCATCGTGCTCATCGCCGACGAGATCCAGACCGGCTTCGGCCGCACCGGCAGCCTCTTCGCCTTCCAGCAGACCGGCGTCCAGCCCGATCTGGTGACGGTGGCCAAGAGCCTGGCCGGGGGCCTGCCGCTCTCCGGAGTGGTCGGGCGCGCCGCCATCATGGACGCGCCCCTGCCCGGCGGTCTCGGCGGCACCTATGGCGGCAACGCCCTGGCCTGCGCCGCGGCCCTGGCGGTGCTGGACGTATTCGAGGAAGAGGACCTGGTCGCCCGTGGCGTCGCCCTCGGCGAGCAGCTGCGCAGCGGTCTGCTCGCGCTGCAGCGACGGCATCCACGCATCGGCGAGGTGCGCGGCCGCGGCTTCATGCTGGCGGTGGAGATGGTCGGCGCCGATGGCCACAGCCCGGACGCTGCCCTCGCCCAGCAGGTCATCGACGGCGCCCGCCACGCGGGCCTGCTGGTGATCAAGTGCGGTGTCGAACGCAACGTCATCCGCTTCCTGGCACCGCTGGTGACCACCGAGGCGCAACTGGCCGAAGCCTTGCACATGTTCGGCCAAGCCCTCGCCCAGGCCGGTGCCTGAGGTTGAACGTAACGCCGCCTGGCATCGGCAGAGCGGCGCCAAGGGGAAACCGACCATGAGAATCACGCGTTACCAGGCCATAGGCTTTTCCTGCTACGGCACCCTCGTCGACCGCGAAGGGGGCATCCTCGAAGCCCTGCGCCCCCTTGTGGCGCAGGCGGGCCTCAGCACCCATCCCGACTGGCTGCTCGGCAGCTATCACCGCCTCGCCCGCGAGTTGCGCCAGGCCACGCCCAACGCCAGCCAGACCAGTCTGCACCTGCGTATCCACCAGCGTCTGGCGCAAGAGTTGCAGCAGGAAGCCGACCTGGATGCCAGCGTGGCCTTTGGAAACGCCACGTCGTGCTGGCCGGTGTTCGAGGATGCGCCGGGCGCGCTGCAGTACCTGAGCAAGTTCTATCGATTGGTGTTGCTGGCCTCGCCCGATGACGGCGACGCCGCAGCGGTCACGGCGCGGCTGCCCGAGGTGTTCGCCGCCGTGATCCCCAACCGCGGCGGCGATCTGCGCCTGGCGCTGGACAACACCCTGGAGGAGCTTGGCCTGGCGCGCGGGGATCTGCTGCCGATAAGAGGCAGCGAACCGGACGACCCCTGGAACCCCCTGGTGGATTTTCCGCTGTGTACCTTGCGCCGTGATCGCTCGCGGCCCTGGAACCTTTCACGGCAGGCCCTGGATGGCACGCGGTGCGAGTACGCGAGTCTCGCCGACCTGGTGCATGCGCATCAGACCGCCCTGCGTGCCTAGCCTGACGTTCACGACTGCGAGGAACGACGATGGACGCCGCAACAAAACTGGACCGCATCGACATCAACATCCTGGTGCAACTGCAGAAGGATGGCCGGATGACCAATGTCAGTCTCGCCGAAGCCGTGGGCCTCTCCCCCAGTCCCTGCCTGCAGCGCGTCAAGCGCCTGGAGGCGGCCGGCTACATCAGCGGCTACGAAGCCCACGTCAACCTCGCCAAGATCGCCAACTCGGTGACGGTCTTCACCGAGGTCACCCTTTCCGACCACAAGCGCGCCGACTTCGTGAAGTTCGAGTCCTTCATCCGCGGGGTCGACGAGATCCTCGAATGCCACCTCATCAGCGGCGGCTACGACTACCTGCTGCGCTTCATGTGCAGCAGCATCGGCCACTACCAGGAGCTGATGGAATCCATCCTCGACCGCAACGTCGGCATCGAGAAGTACTTCAGCTACATCGTCATCAAGTCGCCGGTGGTCAAGAACGCCCTGCCGCTGCGCAGCCTGATCAAGGCCGGCTGACCCCCCTCGCCGCGACGCTCCGCCAGCATCCCGCTGCCGGAGCGCCCTCTTCTCAGCGCAGGATGCAATAGAGCTTGCGCACCCGCTCCCGACTGTCCCAGGCCATCGGCGTATTAGCCGGTACCAGCACCGCCTCGCCCGCGTTGACCGTGCAGGTCGCTTCGCCCTCGACCGCGAGGGTCACGGCGCCGGCATAGAGCAGCATCAGCTCGCAGTGGGGATTGCTCACCGCCTTGCGCGTATAGGCCGTGCACTCCCACATCCCGACCCGCAGGGCCCCGCCACCGCTTTCGAACAGGTCGCAGCCGGTGGCCGTGGGCTCGGGACTGAGCAGTACGCTGGCCGCTGGCGGCGGCGAGGGTTCGCGCGGCGCCGAGGGATCCAGCAGCACGGGTGCCTGAGGCATGGGGCCTTCGCTGGCCCGGCCGGGAAAGGCCATGAACAGACGCCGCAATTCGCCGCCGTGACGCCAGCGGCAGCTCAGGCCACGCGGCAGGATGAAGGCATCGCCGGCCTTGAGGTGCAGGGCATTCCCCTCCCATTCCAGCTGCAACTCCCCGGCCTCGATGAGGCTGACTTCCACCCAGGGGTAGTCGTCCAGCCGGCAATCGGCGGAATGGGCGACGGCGCTGCCCATCACATAGCCCAGGTGGCCATCGTGCAGGTGCAATTCGCGGCCGGCGGCCAGGGGATCATCGTGCAGCGGCTGGAGCGCCCGGGGCAGCTGGCGGTCACCGGGCGGCTGGCAATAGTGCAGCAAAGGCATGGCGGATCCTCACGTCGAGAGGCGCGGCAGGGGCGCCGCGGACCCGGCCAGTATCGACTCGCAGGGCACCGGGGTTATGGCGTTTGCGCCCTGGGCCGGCACAGAAGCTGCCGTTTTTCCCAGATGCGGCGCAGTTTCCACCGCACCACCGATCATGGCGGCGGCAGCGGAGAATTCGGGACAAACTACCGCACGCTTGCGCCATCCTTGAGCTTTGCCGGAGACCTCCCCATGACGCTGCTCTACAAGGCCGATCCCGAACGTGGCCAGGCCTGGCGACGCCTGTTCCAGGAACGCGCGCCCGATATCGCCTTCCGCCAGTGGCCGGACGTGGGCAATCCCGAAGAAGTCCGCTACCTGGCCTGCTGGCAACCGCCGGAAGACCTGGCCAACCGCTTTCCCAACCTGGAGGTGCTGTTCGCCACCTCGGCCGGCGTCGACCAGTTCGACCTGAACCTGTTGCCGCCAGCGCTGCCCGTGGTGCGGATGCTGGATCCCGGCATCGTCGCCGGCATGGTGGAGTACGCCACCCTCATGGTGCTGGCGCTGCATCGCCAGTTGCCTCTCTATCTCGACCAGCAGGCCGCGGGACGCTGGCAGGAACATGCCCTGGTAACGGCGAACAACAGACGCGTCGGCGTGCTGGGTCTGGGCCAGATCGGCCAGGCGGTGCTGGAGCGGCTCGCCACCTTCGGCTTCCAGCTCTCGGGCTGGTCGCGCTCGCCCCATGAGCTGCCGGGGGTGCGCTGCCATGCCGGCGCCGAGCAGCTGCCGGCGTTCCTGGCCGATTGCGAGATCCTCATCTGCCTGCTGCCGCTGACCGGGGAGACCCGCGGCCTCCTCGACGCCCGCCTGTTCGCCGCCCTGCCCCGCGGCGCCAGCCTGATCAACCTCGGCCGTGGCGCCCAGCTGGTGGAAGCCGACCTGCTGGCGGCGCTGGACAGCGGTCAGCTGAGCCAGGCGGTGCTGGACGTGGTGGAGCCGGAACCGCCGGCAGCCGACCATCCCTTCTGGCAGCATCCGCGGATCTGGCTGACGCCCCACGTGGGCGCCATGACGGTGCCGGAAACGGCGTTCACCGTGCTGCTGGACAATATCCGCCGCCATCAGCGCGGTGAGCCCATGCAGGGTCTGGTGGATCGCCAGCGGGGCTACTGAAGAGACCGGGTGGCCTCAACCCAGGGCCACCCGCAACCGCCCAAGCAAGGCGTCACAGGCAGCGAGCTGGCTCAGTTCGACATACTCGTCCGGCTTGTGCGCCTGCTCGATGCTGCCGGGGCCGCAGACCACCACCGGGGTGTCCAGCCGGCTGGCGAAAAGGCCACCCTCGGTGCCGAAAGCCACCTTGAGCTGGGTGGTGCCCGGCTCGACCAGGGTCTGCAGGAAGCGCACGGCTTCGACGCTGGGATGGGTATCCAGTCCCGGATAAGCGTTGACCGTCTCGATCTCGATGGCGGCCTTGTCCGAGGTTTGCCGTGCCTCCCGGACCAGGCTGTCCGCCGTTTCCTGCAGCGCGGCGACCAGGATGGCGGGATCGTCCGCCGGCAGGTGACGGATCTCGAAGTCCAGGGTGCAGAGGTTGGGCACGATGTTCAGCGCCTTGCCGCCATCGATCCGCCCGACATGCAGGGTGGTGTAGGGAATGTCGTAGGCCGCGTCGTGGGCGCCCTCTTCCGCCAGACGCCGCTGGCTGGCGCGCAGGGCGCCGACCAGGTCGCTGGCCAGGTGAATGGCGTTGACGTGCAGCGGCGCCAGGGAGGAATGGCCCTCCTGACCATGGCAGTGGGCGCGCAGCGCAGCCTTGCCCTTGTGGCCGAGGGCGACCTGCAGGTCCGTGGGCTCGCCGACGATGCAGAGGAAGGGGCGCACCGGCGCCAGTTCCAGCACATCCAGCAGGCGGCGCACCCCGACGCAGCCGATCTCTTCGTCGTGGGACAGGGCCAGTTGCAGCGGTCGCTTCAGGGGCTCACCCCGGGCGGCGGCCAGCAGGGCCACCACGGCGCAGGCGACGAAGCCCTTCATGTCGCAGGCACCGCGCCCATAGATCCGACCGTCCTTCAGGGTTCCCTCGAACGGTGGCAGGGTCCAGGCCTGGCCGGCCACGGGCACCACGTCGGTATGCCCGGAGAGCAGCACGCCGGGCACGTCGCTCGGGCCGACGCTGGCGAAGAGATTGGCCTTGCGCCCGCTCTCGTCGAGCACCAGGCGGCAGGCGATGCCGGCAGCCTCCAGCAGACCCTGCACATGCTGGATCAGCGCCAGGTTGGAGTCGGCGGAAACGGTGGGAAAGCCGATCAGGGTGCGCAGCAGGTCCTGGCTGTTCATCCGGCGAGACTCTCGCTGCGGGGTTGCGCGAAGCGGCCGATGTCGAAGGCCGCCAGCGGCGTCTCGGTACGGCCGGTGGCGATCAGTTCGGCCATGGTGTCGCCCACGCCCGGGCCAAGCTGGAAGCCGGCGCCGCAGAAGCCGAAGGCGTAATAGAGACCGTCCACCTGGCTGCTCGGGCCCATGATCGGCAGGTCGTCGGCGATATAGCCTTCCACCCCGCTCCAGGTGCGGATCACGTTGACCCTGGCCAGGGCCGGCGCCAGGCGGCGCAGCTGGGTGAGCTGATTGAGCAGGCCATGGGGCTCGGCGCGGGCCAGACGGGTGTCCAGATCCGGGCGGGAGCGGAAGCAGCCGCCGAAGATCACGTTGCCGCGCGGGATCTGGCGGAAGTAGATGGTCTCGCTCACCAGCGGTGAAGAGACGCCCACCGCCTCCTTGAAGGCATAGGGCAAGGGCTCGGTGACGCCCATCTGGGGGCCATGGGTCTCGATGGGCACCGGCTCGCCGAACTGGCTCGACAACCGACTGCCCCAGGCTCCGGCGGTGATCAGCAGCCGCGGCGCCCGATAACGGCGGCCGTCGGCGGCCTGCACCAGGAAATCGCCGTCCGGCTTGGTGACCTGGGTGATCTCCACCCCTTCCTGCAGATTGACGCCCTCGCGCACCCCGGCGCGGGCAAAGGCCGGCGCGGCCAGGCGCGGATTGGCATGGCCATCGTGGGGCGCATAGGAGCCGGCCACCACCTCGGGGCCCAGGTAGGGAAACTTCTCGTGCAGGGCCGCGCCTTCGAGCACCTCCAGATCGAGGGCGGCGGTCTCCGGCGCCCGGGCATACTCGTGCAGCATGGCGATGCGACCGGGATCGTAGACCACCCGCAGATGGCCGCCGGGGATGAATTCCAGGTCATCGCCGATCAGCTCGGGCAGGCGACCCCAGAGGCCGCGGGAACGGTTGGACAGCGCCACCTGGGTCAGGTAGCGGCCCTGCCGGCGGACGTTGCCGAAATTGGTGCCGCTGGCGAAGCGCCCGACCTGGTCGCGCTCCAGCAGGAGCACCGACAGGCCCCGGCGGCGCAGGAAGAAGGCGCTGGCGCTGCCCATGATGCCGGCGCCGACGACGATGACGTCCGCGCGGTTGGCGGTCTGGTTCATGACGAAAGCTCCTCTTCGCTGGTGACGATGCCCAGCGGCAATGGCCGGACCGGTGCCTGGCCGCGCAGGCGGCCAACGGTTTCCACCGGCACCCCGGATTCGGCGGCGATGATCTCGGCGCCGGCCTGGGCGCAATAGCGACCCTGGCAGCGACCCATGCCGACGCGACTGAAGGCCTTGGCCCGATTGGCTTCCTGGGCACCCTTCTCGCGCACTACGGCGCGCAACTCTCCGGCGGTGATGCCCTCGCAGCGGCAGACCACCGCGGTATCCGGCAGGCTGGCCATCTGTTTCGCGGGCCAGGGAAAGGCCTCGGCCAGGCCCAGGCGAAAGCGCTCCTGCACCGTCAGCGCCTCGCGGCAGCGCTCGGCGAGGCCAGCGGGCGGGGTGCGACCGAGATCGGTCAGGACCGCGCAGGCGGCCAGTTGCCCGGCCAGCTCCGCCCCGTCGGCGCCCCGTACCCGGGCGCCATCGCCGGCGGCATAGACCCCCGGCGTGGAGGTGCGGCCGTCGGCATCCAGTTGCAGCACCCATTGGCCAGTGGCGCGCTCGAATTCGAAGGCGCAGCGGGCGAGATCGCCCAGCTGGGTCTCGGGGCGCAGGTGATAACCCAGGCCCACGGCGTCGCCCGCCACCTCCTGGCGCAGGCCACGTGCATCGGCGAAGGCCACGCCGCGCACGCCCTGTTCGGCATCGCCGAGGATCTCCAGCGGGGTGACGCCAAAGTGCAGCGGCACCCCAGCGCGCTTGAGCGAGGCCATGAGTTGCACGCCCTTCCAGGCCACGCCCGGGCGGGCCAGCAGTTTGGGCGTGGCCTGGGCGCGCAGGCGCAGCGGCGCGGTGTCGAGGACCGCGGCCACCGTGGCGCCGGCCTGCTGGTATTGGGCGGCGACCAGGTAGAGCAAGGGGCCGCTGCCCAGAAAGATCACCCGCCGGCCAATGGATACCGCCTGGGCCTTGAGGGCGATCTGGGCGCCACCGAGGGTATAGGTGCCGGCCAGGTTCCAGCCCGGTACCGGCAGCAGGCGGTCACCGGCCCCGGTGCAGAGCACCAGGGCATCGAAGTCCAGGGTGCGCTGGCGATTGCCCTGCACCGTGTAGAGGGTGCGCTCGTGCAGGTGCCAGGCCAGGGTGTCGGGGCGGTAGTCGAGGCGTCCGCGCAAGCCGTCGAAGGTGCGGTGCAGGCTTTCGGCCTTGCCCGCCTCGCTGCCGTAGAGAGTGGCATAGGGACGCTGGAAGCCCTCGGGCTGGCGCCGATAGATCTGGCCGCCGTCGCGGCGATTCTCGTCGATCACCACCGGGATAATGCCGGCAGCCAGCAGGGTTTCCGCGCAGCGCACGCCGGCCGGACCGGCCCCGACGATGACCACCCGCGGCGGGTTGCCGCCCCCTTTCGTTAGGCCCGATTCCATACCGCCTCCGGTTGCGTGGTGAGGATCTGCAGGCCTTCGCGGACCTCGGTGCCGCAGGCGCGCAGGCGCTCGCCGTCGGCGGTCCAGACCCAGCAATCCTGGCAGGCGCCCATCAGGCAGAAACCGGCGCGGCGCTCGTCGCCGAATTCCGACCGGCGCAGTGCCGGACCATTGGCCAGCAAGGCGACCATCAGGGTGTCGCCGGCCAGCGCCGTGACCGGCAGGCCATCGACGCTGAGGCTGACCTGGGGCCGGCCGGTCTCGCCGAGTCGCTGAAAGCGAGAAGTCATGCGCGAACTCCTTGGGTGTGCAGCAGGGCGCCACCCTGCAGGCGCTGCAGGGTCTCGCCATCATGATGACAGAGGATGCGGTTGCCCCCGGCGAGGGTCTGGGGCCGGGGCGGCACCCGGTCGCAACGGCCTTCGAGCCGTACCGGGCAGCGCTGCAGGAAGCTGCAGAGCCGGCCACTGGCGGGCGGCGACGAAACCAGGGGGACCGCGGTACGGATGGGTTGCTCTTCCAGCCAGCCCTGGCGCAGCGCCGGTACCGAGGCGGTGAGCAACTCGGTGTAGGGATGCAGCGGCGGATGCTGCAGCGTGGTCGGGGTGCCCAGCTCCACAGGCTGGCCGGCATAGAGCACCAGCACCTCGTCGCAGAGACTGCGGACCGTGGAGATGTCGTGGCTGATGAACAGATAGGCCAGCCCCAGCTCACGGCGCAATTCGGCGAGCAGATCGAGAATGGCGGCGCCGACCACGGTATCCAGCGCCGAGGTGACCTCGTCGCAGAGGATCAGTTCGGGTTCGGCGGCCAGTGCCCGAGCCAGGTTGACCCGCTGCTTCTGGCCACCGGACAACTCGCCCGGACGCCGGCTGGCGAGGCTGGCCGGCAGTTGTACCCGGTCGAGCAACTCGCGGACCTTGCGCTGGCGGGTGGCCTTGTCGAAGGCGTGATAGGTCTCCAGCGGGCGCATGAGGATGCGCTCCACGCTGTGGGCCGGATTGAGCGCCGTGTCGGCATTCTGGTAGACCAGCTGCACCCGGCGGAACTGCTCGCGGGTGCGGCCGTCCAGACCGGGCGGCAGCCATTCGCCACCCAGGCGCACGCTGCCCTGGGCCGGCGGCAGCAGGCCGGCGATCACCCGCGCCAGGGTCGACTTGCCCGAACCGGATTCGCCGATCACGCCCAGGGCCTGGCCAGCGCCGATGCGCAGGTCGATGCCCTCCAGCACCCGGTAGCGCGGCAGGCCATCGGCGCCGATGGGGCCGTAGCCGGCCACCAGGTCCTTGACCTCCAGCACCGGGGCGGCGGTCTCCACGGTGGGCAGGCCACGTTCCGCCAGGGGTTCCGGCCGGGCCGCGGCCAACAGGCTGCGGGTGTAGGGATGGCGGGCGCTGGCCAGCAGGCGCTCGGTGCGGCGATTCTCATAGACCTCGCCGCCGTTGAGCACCAGGATGCGGTCGGCCATCTGGGCCACCACGGCCAGGTCGTGGGAGACGTAGATGGCGGTCACGCCCCGCTCGCGCACCACCTGCTTGAAGACGCGCAGCACCTCGATCTGGGTGGTGACGTCCAGCGCCGTGGTGGGTTCGTCGAGGATCACCAGGGTCGGATCGGTGATCAGCGCCATGGCCGCCATCAGCCGCTGCAACTGGCCGCCCGAGACCTGGTGCGGATAGCGCTGGCCGATGTGCTCGGGATCCGGCAGCGCCAGCTCCTTGAACAGCTGCAGCGCCCGCGCCTCGGCTTCCCGACGCGTCAGGACGCCATGGATCAGCGCGCTTTCGATGATCTGCTCCATCAGCCGCCGCGACGGATTGAAGGCCGCCGCCGCGCTCTGGGCGATGTAGGCCACGGTGCGGCCACGCAGCCGGCGCAGGCCCGCGGCGTCCAGCTCCAGCACCTGGGTATCGCCGACGCGGATAGAGCCGCCGGCCAGTCGGCAGCCGGCGCGGGCATAGCCGAGCAGCGACAGGGCGATGGTGGTCTTGCCCGAGCCGGATTCTCCGATCAGCGCCAGCACCTCGCCCTTGGCCAGGTTGAAGCCGACGTCCTTGACGATGGTGGTTTCGCTGCCGTCTTCGCCCTGGGCGACCACGCGCAGGTCTTTGACTTCTACCAGCAATTCCATCTCAGCGCCCTCCCCGGCGCCGCGCGCCGAACCGGTCGATGAGCAGGTTGACGCCCACGGTCAGGGTGCCGATGGCCAGCGCCGGCATCAGCACCGCCGGGGCACCGTCGGCCAGCCCGCCAATGTTTTCCCGCACCAGGGAGCCGAGGTCGGCGTTCGGCGGTTGCACGCCGAGGCCGAGAAAGCTCATGCCGCTGAGCAGCAGCACGATGTAGACGAATCTCAGGCCCAGGTCGGTCAGCAGCGGCAGGCGCATGTTGGGCAGCATCTCGCGCAGGGCGATGTACAGCCGGCCTTCGCCACGGGTGCGGGCAACCTGGACGTACTCCAGCTCGGTGAGATTCATCGCCAGGCTGCGGGCGATGCGATAGCAGCCGGGGGCATAGCCCACCACCGCCATGACGATCAGCAGTGGCACCGAGGAGCCGAAGGCCGAGACCATCACCAGCGCCAGCATCTTGCTCGGCAGCGAGATCAGCGCATCGATCAGCCGCGACAGCGGCTCGTCCACCCAGCGTCCGGACAGCGCCGCCAGCAGACCGAGGCCGGTACCCAGGACGCAGGCCAGCACCGCCGCCACCAGCGCCAGCCCCACGGTGAAGCGGGCGCCGTCGAGGATGCGACTGAGCACGTCGCGGCCCAGGTAGTCGGTGCCCAGCAGGTGCGCAGGGCTATAGCTGGCCAGCACCGCGCTGTCGCCCAGGGCGCCCGGGTCATAGGGCGCCAGCCAGACGCCGAACAGGGCGATGAACAGCCAGAAGGCCACCAGGACGCCGCCGATGATGCCGGTCAGGGACCAGCGGGTGCGCCGACGGGTCCGCGGCGGTGACAGCTGGGCGTCGAGCGTCTTGCCATCCACCGGCACGACGGACGCGGCACGTACGGGAATCACGGGTCGGGTCATAGCGTTCTCAGCCTCGGATTGGACAGGATGGCGCAGAGATCCGCCAGGGTCATGAGCACCAGGTAGGCGCAGCAGAACAGCATGGCGCAGGCCTGGATCAGCGGCAGGTCGCGACTGGCGACGCCGTCCACCATCAGCTGGGCGATGCCCGGGTAGTTGAAGATGGTCTCGACGATCACCACCCCGCCCATCAGGTAGGAAAGACTCAGGGCGATGGAATTGGCGATGGGCCCCACCGCATTGGGCAAGGCATGGCGCAGGACGGCGCGCACCGGACCGACGCCCTTGAGCCGGGCCATCTCCACATAGGGACTCTGCAGTTGCTCCACCAGGGCGGCGCGGGTCATCCGCGCCATCTGCGCGACGATCACGCAGCACAGGGTGCCCACCGGCAGCGCATAGGCGCGCAGGAAGTCCAGGGGGCCGTCGATGTCATGGGCGAAGGTCAGCGCCGAGGTCCACTGCAGGTGCACGGCGAAGACCAGCACTGCCAGGGTCGCCACCAGGAATTCCGGCACCGCGACGATGCCCAGGGTAAAGACGTTGAGGGCGCGGTCCAGGCGACCGCCGGCGTTCATCGCCGAGACGATGCCCAGGCCCAGCGCCAGGGGTACCGACACCAGGGCGGTGACCCCGGCCAGCATCAGGGAGCCGCCCAGTCGATCGCCGATCATGGTGGAGATGGGCATCTGGCTGGCCAGCGACTGGCCGAGATCACCGTGCAGGAGGCCGCTCAGCCAGTGGACGTAGCGCAGCAGCGCCGGCTGGTCGAGGCCCATCTGGGCCCGCAGCGCGGCGACCTGCTCGGGTAGCGCGAACTGGCCCAGCGCCTGCTGCGCGGCATCGCCCGGCAACAGCGCGGAGACGAAGAACACCAGCAACGAGACGATGAGCAGGGTCAGCAACCCGCCCCCGAGGCGTCTGGCGATGAGGGAAAAGACGGAAAGGTCCAAAGCCACCTCCTGCTTGAGCGTGGAGCGGCGAGCCGGTCGCTGAGGAGCGACTCGCCGTGAGGCAACGAGCGTCAGGCCTCCAGCCAGACGTGCTCGGCGAACATGTAACCCATGAAGCCACCGATGGGGATGATTCCGTAGCCACCGAGCTTGGGCGAATGGGCATCGATGGAGCTGGTGAAGATCGGCAGGCCGATGCCGCTGTGCTGGTGGATCAGCAGCTGCATGTCGGCGTACATCTGCTTGCGCTTGGCGACATCCGTCTCGCCGCGGGAGGCCACCAGCAACTGGTCGAACTGTTCGTTCTTCCAGCCGGATTCGTTCCAGGGCGCATCGGACTTGAAGAATTGCGACAGCAGGATGTTGGCGGTGGGCCGGGCGTTGATGTTGCCGAAGCCCAGCGGGTCCTTCATCCAGTGGTTGTCCCAGTAGCCGTCGGCGCTGACCCGATTGACCATCAGGTTGAGGCCGGCCTGGCGCGCCGACTGCTGCAGCACCAGGGCCATCTCGTTAGCGTTGTCGGCGGCGGTGGAGGTCACCAGTGGCATCCGCGCGCCGGCGATGCCGGCCTTCTGGAAGAGAAACTTGGCCTTGTCCGGATCGTAGGGCCGCTGGGGCAGATCCGCCGCGTAATAGGGTGTGCCCGGCATGATCGGCTGGTCGTTGCCGATGGTGCCGTAGCCGAGGAACACCGACTTGAGGATCTGCTCGCGGTCGAACAGCAGCTTCATGCCCTCGACCACGTTGGGATCGTTGAACGGCCGGTTGGGAATGCGCATGATCAGGTCGGTGTAGCCACCCGAGGTGTTGGCCACCACCTTGAGCTTGCCGCTCTGCTTGAGACGTTCGGCGGAGCGCGGATCCACCGACACGGTGAGCTGGACGTCGCCGGCCAGCAGGGCGTTGACCCGCGAGGGCTCGTCGCCGATGCCGATCAGCTCGATCTCGTCCAGATAGGGCTTGCCGGACTTCCAGTAGTTTTCGTTGCGCACGCCCACGGTGCGCACGCCCGGCTTGAATTCCTTGACCTTGAAGGGCCCGGTGCCGTTGGCGGTGGAGAAATCCTTGGTGCCGTCGGCGATGATCAGGAACGGCGAGATGGCCAGCACCGCGGGCAGCTCGGAGTTCGGCGACACCAGGCGGATGCGCACCTCGTCGGGGGCCACCGCGGTGACCTCGGCGAACTGGTCGGCCAGGGCCTTGACCTTGGAACCCACCGCCGGGTCCTTGTGGCGCAACAGCGAGTAGACGACGTCGGCGCTGTCGAAGGTCTTGCCGTTGTGGAATTGCACACCCTGGCGCAGCTTGATCGTCCAGGTCAGGGCGTCCTGGGTATCGAAACTGGTGGCCAGCGCCATCTGGGGTTCGAGGTGGCTGTCGAAGACGGTCAGGCCGTTGTAGAAGAAGTATTGCCGGGCATAGTCGCCCGAGAAAGCGCCGCGGGCCGGATCGAGCGTATCGGCGGTGGACGACCCGGCCGCTGCGGCGCGCACCCGACCGCCACGGCGCGGGGTGCCGGTGACCGCATCTTCTGCGGCGAACGCCTGGCCGTCACGGCCGAGCAGACCACCCACCCCGGTCGCCAGCAACCCGGCGGCGCCCAGCAGGCGCAGCGCATCGCGCCGCGACAGCCCCCGATGCAGGGCCTCGAAGGCCCGAACGCTTTCAGCAGCTCCTATCAGGGGACTTCCAGTCTTTTTCTCGGTCATGTCGGCTCGCTCGTTGGGGGCTCGGTCACCAGTCCGTACACCCCTCCCCGGGCGCACGGCGCTGTCCTCTTGGCCGCCTTGTCATGCGGCCTGGTTCATTACAGCACCGGCCCCTCGCCGATTACCGTCGAATTGCCCCTGCGGCGAGACAGAAAAGACCGTTTTGACCAAGCCGCTCAGCATTGTTTGCGGTGTGCGTCGCGACGGCGCATCAGGGCCCGCCATGCCCGTCTTTGGCGCGCTGGCGCGGCGTTTCGCTTGGGGTGGCGGAGCGCGGTGCGGACCGCGACGGGAGACTGGATGGCTGCGAAAAACCTGCGGTGGCAGCAGGTTCTGCGCAGCGCCGCCGGTTTGCGCCCGCCGGGCTGCGGAAACGCAAAACCGCCCGCGCGGGCACTACGCGTGGCAGGACCCGGGCGGGCGGTTGCGGGAGCGACGGCTAGTGCAGGCGATCCTGGACCCGGTAATACAGCCCTACCAGCGGCAGGAACCACGGCTTGCCGAAATGCCCGGGAATGGCCGGCCAGTCCAGTACCCGCCAGGGATTGGCCTGGCTGCGGCCCTCCAGCACCTCGGCCATCACCCGGCCCATGTGCACCGACATCTGCACCCCGTGGCCGCTGTAGCCCATGGCGTAGAACAGGCCATCCTGCTCGCCGGCGCGGGGCAGACGGTCGGCGGTCATGTCCACCAGGCCGCCCCAGCAATAGTCGATGGGCGTCTGGGCCAGGCTGGGAAACAGCTGGCCCAGGGCGTTGCGCAGCACGGCGCCGCTCTTGGCGTCCTGGCGCGGATCGGACAGGGCGAAACGCGCCCGCCCTCCAAAGATCAGCCGGTGATCCGGCGTGGTGCGGAAATAGTTGCCGATGATGCGGCTGGTGACATAGGTGCGCCGATTGGGCAGCAGTTCGTCCAGCTGCGCCTTGGGCAGCGGCGCCGTGGCAATGATGAAGCTGCCCACCGAGGCGATGCGGCGGCGAAACCACTGGAAGGGGCCGACGCTGGCGTTGCCCGTGGCCACCAGCACCTGGCGGGCGCGCAACTCGCCCTTGGCGCTGATCACCCGAAAGCTGCCATCGGGCAGGCGCTGCAGATCGCTCACCGCCGCGCCCTCGTATACCTGGGCGCCCCGTCGCACCGCCGCATCGGCCAGCCCTACGCCGAAGCGCCCCATGTGCATCTGGGCACCGTTGTGCTGCAGCAGCCCCCCATGGAAATCATCTGACGCCACCTCGACCCGCACCTGGGCCGCGCTGAGCAATTCGACCTGCGGATCCACCTCCTGGCGGATCAGTTCGCAGGTACGCGCGAGGTTGTCGTAGTGCTGCGGCTTGGCCGCCAGTTTGAGCTTGCCGGCCTTGTGGAAGTCGCAGGCGATGCCTTCTTCGGCGATCACCGCCTCCACGCTGGCCACCGCATCGGCATAGGCCTGGTAGAAGGCCCGGGCTTTTTCGGCGCCCAGGCTGGCGTGCAGGGCCGCGTAGTCCTGGGCGACGCCGGTGTTGCAGTGGCCGCCGTTGCGCCCGGAGGCTTCGCCGATCACCCGACCGGCCTCCAGCACCGCCACGCTGGCACCGCGCCGGCGCAGGGCGACGGCCGCGGAGAGCCCGGTGAAGCCGCCGCCGATGATGGCGACATCCACCTCGCCCGCCACCGGCCCCGGGGTGGCCCCGGTAAAGCCCGGCGCGGTCGCGAGCCAGTAGGAATCGGACGATGCTGGGCCAAGACTCATGGGCAGGCGCTCCGGCAGCTCAGGGGGTTATTCGAGACCGACGACCGCGGCCAGGCCGCCGATGTCCTTGATCTCGGTGTTGCGGTAGAACGGCGTGCTCGGCTCATGGCCGCGATTCACGAACACCTTGTTCTTGATGTTCATGTAGTCGGCCGGAATGAGGTCGTAGCGAAAGCTCGACGACACGTGCAGCACGTCTTCCGGGCCGCAGCCGAGGTTGTCCAGCATGTATTCGAAGGCCTGCAGGCGCGGCTTGTAGGCCTGGCCCTGCTCGGCGGTGAAGACCCGGTGGAAGGGCACGCCCAGCTTGTCGACGTTGGACATGATCTGCTCGTCGGCGGCGTTGGAATAGATCACCAGCGGGATCTTGTCGGCGATCTTGGCCAGGCCCGCGGTCACGTCCGGATGCGGCCCCCAGCTCGGCACCGCCTCGTAGTAGGCATTGGCCTCGGCGTCGGTGAAGGAGATGCCCCAGCGCTTGCAGGTACGCTCCACCGCCGAGTACAGCACTTCCGAATAGGGTTTCCAGGCGCCCAGCACCTCGTCGAAGCGATAGCCGTTGAAGTCCTTGCAGAACTGGTCCATCGCCTCGGCCGGAATGCGGTCGGCGAACATCTCGCGGGCCATGTCGGACATGCGGAAACGGGTCAGGGTGCCGTAGCAGTCGAAGGTGATGTACTTGGGCCGAAAGGCGGTCATGGCAAGAGTCCTTTGACAGGGGTCGTGAGTGAGAGGCCGGGGCGCCAGTGGCGTCCCTGGCAAGCATTACAGCACCGGCGGGCCTGACAGTTGTCCGCTTTCAGGCGCCGCGGGAGACAGAAAAAACCGTTTTAGCGGTAGGGCCCAGCATTGTTTGCGGCGACCTCAGGCTTTGGCCGAAAAGTGCCTGCGCTCGGCCATGCTGCGTTAAAAATCATCTCGGAATGCTCATTTACCATTCGTAAACTCCGCTTCCTCGCTGATTTTTGCCTTGCCTGACCATCGCTCAGCGACTTTTCGGCCAAGCCTCAGGAGTGCTCCAGATCGATCAGTACGCTCTTGCTGCGCAGGGTCGCCTCATAGGCGGCGCGGCCCAGGTCCTTGCCGATGCCGGAGCGCTTGTAGCCGCCGGTGGGAATGATCCAGTCGTGGCTGCGGCCATAGCGATTGACCCAGACGGTACCGGCTTCCAGCGCCCGCGTCAGGCGCAACGCCCGGCCGAGATCGGCGGTGTGCACCCCGGCGGCCAGGCCGTAGGTGGGGTGGTCGGCCAGGGCCAGGGCCTCAGCTTCGTCGTCGAACACCTGCACGGTCAGCACCGGGCCAAAGATCTCTTCGCGCACCGCGGGATTGTCGGCCTCGACCCCGGTGATCAGCGTCGGCTGATAGTAGGCGCCGCCCATGCCCTCCTCCAGGGCACCACCAACCAGGATCTCCGCGCCGGCCGCCCGACTGCGCGAGACGATGTCCTGGATGCGCTGGCCCTGGCGGTGGGAAATGATCGGCGCCAGGGTGGCCTCCGCCGACCAGGTCGGCCCCGGGCGCAAGGCGGCGAAGGCCGCCTGGATGCCCTCCAGCATCGGCTCCAGGGCGGCCCGTTGCACCAGCAGCCGCGAGCCCGAAACGCACACCTGGCCGGCGTTGCCGGTGATGGCGGCGGCCACGCTGCGGGCGGTACGGGCCAGATCCGGGGCATCGGCGAACACCAGCTGCGGACTCTTGCCGCCCAGCTCCAGGGTCACCGGCTTGGGCCCGCTCTCCGCGCAGGCGGTCATGATGGCGGTACCGGTTCCGGTGGAGCCGGTAAAGGTGACCTTGCCGATGCGCGGATGGCGGCACAGGGCATCACCGGTGGTCCGGCCATCGCCCTGGACCACGCTGAGGATGCCGGCCGGCAGCCCCGCCAGGACGGCCAATTCGGCCAGGCGCAGAATGGAGAACGGCGTCAGCTCCGACGGCTTGATCACCACGGCATTGCCGGCGGCGAGCGCCGGCGCCATCTTCCAGCCGGCCATGCTCAGGGGGAAATTCCAGGGCGCGACGGCGCCCACCACGCCATAGGGCTCGGTGATCTGCAGCCCCAGGTGACTGGTGGCGGTGGCCGCCACCTCGCCGCCGTGCTTGTCGGCGAATTCGGCGAAGAAGCGGATGCCCTCGGCCACATAGGGGATGTCCCAGGCCAGCACCTCGCGCAGCGGACGGGTCGAACCCACCGCTTCCAGCGGGCCGAGGATCTCGCCATCGGCTTCGACCAGATCGGCCCAGCGGCGCATCACCCGCGCCCGCTCGCGCGGCGGCCGGCTGGCCCAGTCACTGGCCTTCCAGGCGCGCCAGGTGCCCTCCACCACCTCGTCCACCAGGTCCGCCGAGGCGCACGGCAGGCCGCTCTGGAAGCCGCCATCGGAAGGCCGGAACACCTCCAGTTCGGCGCGGGCGTCGCGGATGCGCCCCCCGCTGAAATGGGCACAACGAACCGCTATTGCTCTGGGGTCGAACGAGGCCATGGCGCGCTCCGCTAGGGCTGTGGGCTTGGCCCCATGCTAGGCGCGCGGGTCGCCATCTTTTGCCGAACTGGCAGGGGCCTTCGGCGCTGCGCAGTGGCGCATCCACCCCTCGGCAACCGAATCTGCCGTCGCGGCTTGCTAGGCTGACGCCTGAATCAGCCAGACCCGAATCGGAGCCCTGCCGTGTCCCACGCCACCCTAAGACCCCTGCGCGAAACCGACCTCGCCACCGCTCACCAGCTGTCCCAGGCGCTGCACTGGCCCCATCGCCCGGAAGACTGGCAGTGCCTGTTCCACACCGGCGAAGGCCTGGTTCTGGAAGACGACCAGGGCGTGTTCGGCACCGGATTCTGCGTGCCCCAGGGCGACTTCGCCACCATCGGCCTGGTGATCGTCGCCGACAGCCACCAGGGCCAGGGCCATGGCCGCCGCCTCATGGACGGCCTGCTGCAACTGGCCGGCAACCGCACGCCCCTGCTGGTCGCCACCCTGCGCGGCGCGCCGCTCTACCGCAGCCAGGGCTTCGATTCCTATGAGCGCATCTATCAGCACCAGGTGGCGAGTCTGCCGGCCATGGCTGAACGTCAGCCACTGGAAGACCAGGTCCGTGAGCTGAGTCCGGCAGCGGCGCCGCAGCTGGAGACCCTCGCCCAGGCGGCTACCGGCCTGGACCGCAGCGCCCTGCTGCAGGAATTGCTGCCCCAGGCCGAGCGCATCGTCGGCTTTGAGCAGGAGGGCCAGTTGCGCGGCTTCGCCCTGCTGCGCCCCTACGGCCGCGGCCTGTCGGTCGGCCCGGTGATCGCCGAATCCACCGACCAGGCCAAGGCGCTGATCCTCGCCCTGCTGCGCCACGCCGAAGGGCAATACGTGAGATTCGACGTGACGGCCCGCAGCGGTCTCAATCCCTGGCTGAGCGACATCGGCGTTCCCCAGGTCGATGAGGTCGAGCAGATGGCCCGGGGCAAGGCGCCGCTGTCCCGCGATGGCCTGGATCAGTTCGCGCTGCTGACTCAGGCGCTGGGCTGAGCGACCGTGGCCTCGCGCGAGCGGTATCACCGCGGCCAGCGCCGGCGGTCGCCTGACCGCTCTGCTGGGCGAAATCGGCGACCACCCCCTTACCCGTCCAGCCCCGCAGGCGCCCTCAGGGCACAGCCGTCTGCACCGTCAGGCCAGGGTTCCAGACGCTGGCTAGCGTCCTTCATCCGCCCAGCTGGGCCGCTCATTGACGAGGGTTTCCAAGGGATAGCCGCCTTGGCGAAGGGGCTGGCGCAGGACGATGCGGCTGGCAAATTTCTCGATACCGATATTGTCCTCCAGCAGTCGATCCATCAGGGCCTGCAACCAGTTGATGCTCGGCACTACGATCTTGAGCAGATAGTCGTAGCCGCCACTCACGTTGTGGCACTCGACGATCTCCTGATACCGGGTGATTCCGTCTTCAAAGGTGCGAAAGTCGGCAGGTCGATGGCTGCTGAGGGTGACCTCGGAAAAGACGATGACATGACTGCCCACCTTCTCCAGGGCGATATCGGCGTGATAGCCGCGGATCACCCCGGTCTCCTGCAGTCGCTTAGTGCGAAGCAGGCAGGGACTCTCGCTCAGCGATATCGCGGAAGAAAGCTCGACATTCGAACAGCGTCCCTCGCGTTGCAGATACACGAGAATCTTGATATCGAACGCATCGAGGGACGCCGGAGGTTGCATGGGTCTGCCTTGAACGGTGAGCGCTAGACGCGGGGAACTGCAGAGTGCGCTTCGGTCAGCGCCGCGTCGAGCGTCTCTATCACCAGGCCGGCCTGTTCCGCGGTGAGCACCAGGGGGGGGCGAATCTTCAGTACGTTGTGGCCCATGGCGCAGCCGCTGAGCAGGACACCCTTGTCGCGCATCAGGTTGACCACCCGGGTCGTCAAGGCTCGATCCGGCTCTCTTGTCAGCCGATCGGACACGAGCTCCACGCCGACGAACATGCCTACCCCCCGCACATCGCCGATGGCCGCGTGCCGGTGGGCGAGCGCCGCGATACCCTCTCGCAGGAGCGTGCCCACCTCGGCGGCATGCTGCACCAGGCGTTCCTTCTCGATCGTGTCGAGCACCGCCAAGGCGGCGGCGCAGGACACGTTATTGCCCCCGAAGGTATTGAAATACCGGGAGTTCCTACCAAACTCGGCGAGGACGTCAGCGGTGGCCAGCAGCCCGGCGACCGGTTGTCCGTTGCCCATCGGCTTGCCCAGGGTGACGATATCCGGGATCACACCGTGACGCTGAAAGCCCCACAGGTGCTCGCCGGTCCTGCCAAAGCCCGGCTGGACTTCGTCGGCGATGAAGATACCAACGGCCCGCTTGATCGCCTCGACCGCGCCCTTCAGCAGACCCGCCGGCTCGGGCAGGATGCCATCGCTGGTAAAGATCGAGTCCACGATCAGCGCCGCCGGCTTGATGCCGTGCCGTTGCAGGTCGCGGATCGCCGCTTCGACGTCGCGGGTGAAGCGCTCAGCGACATCCACCGCGCCGGCATGGTAGGCGCGCGGCGCCGGTACCAGCCGCACGTGGGCGCCGAGGTCCACCGTGACGCCCAGCGACGGCGAGAATTTCGCGACCGCATCGGTGAAGCCGTGATAGGCGGTCTCGGTAACGATCACGCCCGTGCCCCCCGTGCGCACCTGGGCGATCCGATAGGCGACGTCGTTTGCCTCGCTCCCGGTGCAGGTGAGCATGAGGTGCGCCAGCTCGGTCTCGGGCACGGTGGCGAGTAGGCGCTCGGCCAGTTCGAGAATGGTGTCGTGCAGATAACGGGTATTGGTGGCGAGGGTCTGCACCTGCCGGCAGATCGCCTCGGTCACCGCGGGGTGGCAATGGCCGAGCGAGGCGACATTGTTGTAGGCGTCCAGATAGCGGCGGCCCTCCGGATCGATCAGCCAGGCGCCCTCGCCCCGCACGATATGCAGGGGATGCTCGTACATCAGCCGATAGGCCGGCCCGAGCAGGGCGTCGCGGCGTTCGATCAGGGCGGCCGTCGCGGCGTTCAGTTTGACGCGGCCCGGTATGTAGGCGTTGACCATGTTGAGGTCAGGGGTGCTGTTCATGGCTTTGTCCTGTGCGTACGTCGGTAAGTAACAGCTCGCGTGCCTGATCTCGAGACAGATCGGCCAGCAAGGTCAGTGCCTCCCACGAGGCCGCGTTGTGGCGCATGATGTAGTCGTAGTTTTCCGGGTAGCGCCTGGCCCGCCATTCCGAGATCAGCACGGTGATCAGGTGACGCGTCGCCATGAGGTCGGCAACGATCTCCTGCTCGCTTTCGTCGAGCGGCAGCGTGGCGTGATAGGCGCCGAGGAATTGCGCGGGGCCCAGGAGTGGATCGGCAGGGCCGCTCCCGGCAGGGCCACTCATGTGGAAGGCAGCGGCGGTGGCGACCTCGCCCACCAGGGGCGCATGCAGCATGTCGCCGAAGTCTATGACTCCGATGATGCGCTCGTGGTCCTGGGGCGCCGCCAGCACGTTGTAGAGGTGGTAGTCGTTGTGGATGACCTGGGCCCTCAGGTGCGGCAACAGTGGCAGCACGTGCCGGTTGAAACGCGCCATGAACGTCCTGACCAGGGCGCGGCGCGGGCCTTCTTCGATGCTATCGACCTTGGCCGCCAGGCGATGGGCTGTGGCAACGTTCCACAGCAGATCGTGGGTCGCGGACGGGTGCTCGAAGTCGCGCAAGGCGAGGTTCAATTCGGCCAGGAAGGTGCCCATCGCTCGGCGCTGGGTAGCGGTACGGCGGGTATCGCGGACCTGCACACCGTCGAGATAGGTCAGCATCCGCACAGAGGTCGCCGATCCGTCCGGGAGCACCAGGGTAGCGTGCGTCTGCCCTCCCAGCGTCCGCACCACCCGAGGTACCGGAAGGCTGGGCGCCACGCAGCAAATATGGTCGAGCGCGGCGATCTGAAAATCCACCACCGCCAGGGATTCGGACGGATTGCTGATCTTGACCACGTAGCGCTCGCCCGCCGCCGTCTCCACACGGCAATTCTGATCCCGCTCACCCAACAGCAGGTCGACCCGGCCATCGATACCGTAGAGACGCCGAACGAGCTGCTGCACCTCGTCCGGCGCGAGGGTCGGTGGTGGCGTCTCCATGGTCGCCGAGACGCCTGGCTGTGCGGTGGCGACCATCATCCCTGCCTCGGCGAGGCGGTCTCGGCGAGGCCTGGCAGACCGAGCAGCCCCGGAAGCTGGCGGATATCGGTCAGGCGCTCGACGCCATAGCCGTCGCAGGCCGGCTCATGCCCGCGGTCGATGAAGGCCCTGGCCATGAAGCCCAGATCCGCGGCCGTCATCAGGTCGTAACGGAAGCTCGAAGAGACATGCATCATGTCCTGCGGCCCGCAGCCCAGCTGCTCGAACATGTACTCGAATACCTGCGCCCTCGGCTTGTAGGCGCGTGCCTCTTCCGCCGTGTAGACCGCGTGAAAATCCGCCTGCAGGTGGGCGACGCTGGCGGGAATCAGATCGACCATGGAGTTCGACAGGATCACCAGCGGTACCTGCGGGGCGATGGCCTTGAGCGTCTCGACGACATGCGGATGCGGCTGCCAGGTGGGCACGGCCTGGTACAGAGCCAGCGCATCGGCCGCGCGATAGTCCACGCCGTGCTTGGCGCAGGCGCGCTGAATGGCGTTTTCCACTACCTCGAAAAAGGGCTTCCAATCGCCCAGGACTTCATCGAGGCGATAGAAACGGAAACTGTCGAGGAAGGCTGGCATCCGCTCGCTCGGCACACGATCCGCGAACAGCCGCTTCGCGGTGGGTCCCATTTCGAAGTTGATGAGCGTGCCATAGCAGTCGAAGCTGATGAATTTCGGCTTGTACGTCATGTGTCGCGAACTCCAGCGCCTGGGTGAGGGGTGATGCCTCAAGCTTAGGGAGTTCGCGCCCGCTGGGATGCTCTAGAACAGGGACGCTCAGGCAGATTCCTGCGCAAATCGGCGCCTGCTGGCAGGATCTGCGGGGGGCTTTCCGACGACTCGCCGGTCAACGCCACTCGCATCCCGCTACGCGGTTGCAACTGGTACGGGCGCGGTCGCCCTGGGACGTGGAGAAGCGACTGATGACGTTCCAGCCCAGCTGCCGGGTGCGGCCCAGCCAGAGGTTGCCGTCGCTGGTCAGGCCGCTGAAGAACTGCAGTCGTCCCAGGCGGGTGCTGGTCTGCGCCCATGACAGACCCGAAACCGGATCGTAGCCCCGCATCAGGGTGTCGTTGCCCTGGACCGCCACCCCGTACCAACCCCCCTGCCCGTCCTGGCAACGCAACACGAAGGCGCTGCGCACGCAGGTGTTGGCCGGTTTGAGACTGGGAATGGCCGCCTGGACGGCAGGTACCAGCAGCAGAGCCGCGGCCAGCAGGCCGGTACGCAGGAGCGCAGACGAGGTCATGGCGGTAATCGGTCGGGAGCGGGACGCCCAGCATGAGGTAAATCCCGCAGCCCGACCAGCACTGGCGTGCTAGAGCGCCTTGCGACCCAGACTGGACAGGGCCGGCTCGGCCATCGCCACGCCTTCCTGAGCCTCCGGCTCCGAAGCGGGAATTGCCTGGCCATCCAGCGCGGCGTTGAGCCGTCCCATGTCCAACGCTCCCACCCAGCGCGCGATAACCAGCGTGGCTACGCCATTGCCAATGGTATTGGTGATCGCTCGAGCCTCGGACATGAAGCGGTCTACACCCAGTAGCAGCACCATGCCGGCCACCGGGATGGTGCCAAGACTGGCGAGGGTCGCCGCCAGGGTGATGAAACCGGAACCGGTGACGCCGGCCGAACCCTTGGACGTGAGCATCAACACAGCCATGATGATGAGCTGGTCGGTCAGGCTCAGCGGCGTGTTGGTGGCCTGGGCGATGAAGGTCGCGGCGGCGGTGTAGTAGATGGCCTGGCCGTCCGGGTTGAAGGTCAGGCCGGAGGGGATGACCATGCCGGCCACTGGCTTCGAACAGCCGGCGTTTTCCATCTTGCGGATCATCTGCGGCAGTACCGATTCCGACGAACTGGTGCCCAGCACGGTGAACAGCTCTTCCTTGAGGTACCTGAGCAGCTTCCACAGGCTGAAGCCGGCGACGCGGCAGATCGGGCCCAGCACCAGGGCGACGAACAGGATGCAAGTAATGTAGAAGCAGGCCATCAGCTTGCCCAGGGAGAACAGCGAGCCGAAGCCGTACTTGCCGATGGTGAAGGCGATGGCGCCAAAGGCCCCCAGCGGCGCCAGGCGCATCAAGATGTTGACGATGCCGAACATGCCGTGCATCAGGCTATCGAGGGTGCGGATGATCGGCTTGCCCTTGTCGCCGCAACGCGCCAGGGCCACACCGAGCAGGATGGAGAACAATAGGATCTGCAGGATGTTGCCCTTGGCGAAGGCATCCCCGAGGGTGTTGGGGATGATCTGCATCATGAAGGCGATGAAGGATTCATGCTTGGCGGCCTCGGTGTAGCTGGCGATGGCGGAACTGTCGAGGGTGGCTGGATCGATGTTCATGCCAGCGCCGGGCTTGAAGGTATCGACCACTACCAGCCCGACGATCAGTGCCAGGGTCGAGACCACCTCGAAGTAGATGAAGGCGCGGATGCCCACCCGGCCCAGCTCCTTCATGTCGTTCATCTTGGCGATACCGGTGACCACGGTAAGGAAGATCACCGGCGCGAGCAGCATCTTGATCAGCTTGATGAAGGCATCGCCGATGGGTTTGAGCGAGGTGGCGAAGT
Organism: Pseudomonas oryzihabitans NBRC 102199; assembly: GCF_000730625.1. GTDB lineage: Bacteria > Pseudomonadota > Gammaproteobacteria > Pseudomonadales > Pseudomonadaceae > Chryseomonas > Chryseomonas oryzihabitans. The sequence goes on from NZ_BBIT01000002.1 coordinate 860,302, forward strand.
CCGGGTAAAAGACGCCGAGCAAGGCGCCGGCAATGACCGCGATGACGACCTGGACGTAGAGTTTTCCGAGTAGGCGCTTCATGGGATATCCATTGTTGTTCTTGTAATGGAAGCGACCGCGCCGGCGGGCGGTCGCCCGTGAAAGTGCTGAGGCCTTCCCACCCGCTGGCTCGCCGCGGGTGGGAACGCCGAGCTAGCGGGCGATCAGCTCCAGCACGGCGTCGGTGACCTGGCGCGTGGTGGCCGTACCGCCCAGGTCTGGCGTGTGCAGGCCGCTGGCGGTGACCTCCTCGATGGCCCGCATCAGATGGGCACTGGCCTCGCGCTCGCCTAGGTGGTCGAGCATCAGCGCCGCGGTCCAGAAGGTAGCGATAGGGTTGGCGACGCCCTTGCCGGTGATGTCGAAGGCTGAGCCGTGGATGGGCTCGAACATCGAGGGAAAGCTCCGGTCGGGGTTGAGATTGGCGGTAGGCGCGATACCTAGGCTGCCGGAGAGCGCTGCAGCCAGATCCGAGAGGATGTCGGCGTGGAGGTTGGTGGCGACAATCACGTCCAGGTTGCCGGGCTTGAGCACCATGGTGGTGGTCACCGCATCCACCAGCTCACGGGTAGTGCGCACGTCCGGATAATCCTTGGCCACCTCGGCGAACACCTCGTCCCACAACACCATGCCGTGGCGTTGGGCGTTGGACTTGGTGACCAGCGTCAGGTGCTTGGCCGGGCGGCTGCGGGCCAATTCGAAGGCGAATCTATGGATACGCTCGACGCCAACGCGGGTGAAGGTGGAGACCTCGGTGGCTACCTCGATGGGCAACCCCTGGTGGACCCGACCACCGCTGCCGGAGTATTCGCCCTCGGAATTCTCCCGCACGATCACCCAGTCAATGGCCTGCCCGTTGGTCAGCGGACTTTTAACCCCGGGTAACACCCGCGCCGGCCGCACGTTGGCGTATTGGTCGAAGCCCTGGCAGATCGGCAGCCGCAGGCCCCAGAGGGAAATATGATCCGGCACCTTCTGGCTTCCTACCGCGCCGAAAAAGATGGCATCGGCCTGCTTGATCTCGTCCAGCCCCCCTTCCGGGATGTAGTGACCATGCTGCAGGTAGTACTCCGAATCCCAGGGGTAGTGGCTGACATCAAAGGCGAAACTGCCCAGGCGCCTGGCCAGGCCTTCGAGGACCTCGAGGCCGGCGGCAATGACTTCGACCCCGATACCGTCTCCGGGAATGGCTGCGATCTTGTAGTTCTTCATGGCTGGGCCCTGTGCTCTGGTTCGTTGGATGAGACGCCGACTGGCAGCGCTGGGCCGAGTATAGGTAGTGAAACCTGAGCTAAGATTCACCTGAACTCATCACTTACGTGAACTGAGGTTGATAATGAGTCGCCCCCAGGATTTGACCTTTTTTCACCAACTGGCCCAGCAGGGCAACCTGGCCGCCACGGCTCGCGAGCTGGGCATCACGCCCTCTGCAATCAGTAAACGACTGACCGCACTGGAAAAACGGCTAGGCGTTCGGCTCGTCAACCGGACCACTCGCTCCCTGGGTCTCACGCCCGAGGGTGAGCTTTATTTCCGCCATGCCGGACGCATTCTCGGTGACATCGAAGCAGTGGAAGACATGGTCGCCAGTCGCCGGAGCCAGCCCAAAGGCCTGCTGAGGATCAACGCTTCCCTGGGCTTTGGCAGACGCTACATAGGCCCGGCGCTGGCAGCCTTCATCGACCGCTACCCGGAGGTGGAGACCCAACTGCTGCTCAGCGACCATCCCATGGAACTGGCTGCCCATGGTCTGGACCTGGGCATCCGCTTCGGCGTGGCCCCGGATGCGGGCTATCACGCCCGACGCATCGCCAGCAATCGCCGATTGCTCTGCGCCTCACCGCTTTATCTGGAGCGCTACGGTGCACCGCAACGGTTGCAGGATCTGGCAACGCACAACTGCATCTTCCTGCGACAGAACGACAGCATCCACGGCGTCTGGGAGTTTCTCGAAGGGTCGCGCACCCGCAGCATCAAGGTCCGCAGCAACCTGAGCTGCAACGATGGTGAGGTGGCGCTGAACTGGGCACTCGAGGGCCGCGGCATCCTGCTTCGGGCGGAATGGGACATCGCCCGCTACGTGCGTAGCGGGCGGCTACGTCGGGTTCTGGAGGACGCCAGACCGCCTTCGGCAGATGTTTATGCGGTCTATTCTGAACACCATCACCTATCGGCCAAGGTGCGCCACTTCATCGACTTCCTGGTGGAACGCTTTCAGCGTATCGACCACCTCGAAGACCCGGCCAGCGAAGTCGACTGATCGCTCTCAGCTCTGCGCCGCCTGCCACAGCCGACCGATATCGCGAGCGGTGCGTTCCAGCAGCCCTTCGGCCTGGGCCAGGGCCTCTTCCAGGCTGAGCGGGCCCGGTACCAGACTGAAGGCAGCGGCGAGGCCCTGCTGATAGAGGGCGTCGTAGCCTTCGCCCAGCGAGCCGGCCACGGCCACCACCGGCACGCCGTGGCGCTGGGCCAGGCGCAGGACGCCCGCCGGAGTCTTGCCCCTCAGGGTCTGGCCGTCCAGCCGCCCTTCCCCGGTCACTGCCAGATCGGCGCCCTCCAGGGCTTCTTCCAGACCTACCAGCTCCGCGACCACCTCGATGCCGGGCCGAAAGGTGGCCTGGAGAAAGGCCAGGGCGGCAAAGCCGACCCCACCGGCGGCGCCGGCACCCGGCTGCTCGCTGACATCACGGCCCAGGGTCGCGGCGGTGACCGTGGCGAAATGCGCCAGGGCCGCGTCCAGCTCCCGCACCTGCTCGGGGGAGGCGCCCTTCTGCGGCCCGAAGATCTGGCTGGCTCCCTGGGGACCACAGAGCGGATTGTCGACGTCGGCGGCGATGACCACCTCCACCGCCGCCAGGCGCGGATGCAGGTCCGTCAGGTCCAGGCTGGCCAGGGAGGCCAGCGCCGCACCGCCCGGTGCCAGCGCCTGGCCCTGCCCGTCCAGCAGCCGGACGCCCAGGGCCTGGAGTACGCCCGCGCCGCCGTCGTTGGTGGCGCTGCCACCGATGGCCAGCACCAGGCGCTCGGCGCCGGCATCCAGGGCGGCGCGCAGGAGCTCGCCGGTCCCGTGGGAGGTGGCGACCCGCACGTCGCGGCGGGCCTTGGGCACCAGTTCCAGACCGCTGGCACTGGCCATCTCGACCAAGGCGGTGCGCTGCTCGGCCAGCCAGCCCCAGCGGGCAGTCACCGGCTCGCCCAGGGGACCGGTCACCCGCACCTCGCGCACCTCGCCGCCGGTCGCGGCGAGTACGGCATCCAGGGTGCCTTCGCCGCCGTCGCCCAGGGGACATTCGCGGATTTCCGCCGTTGGCAGCGCCTGGCGCAGGCCACGGGCCAGGGCGCTGGCGACCCCGGCGGCGGACAGGCTTTCCTTGAAGGAATCGGGAGCGATGACGATTTTCATGGGGCGATTCTCCGTTGTTATGCGCCGAGTGTTTCCTGGATCGGGCACGGCAGCAACAGGACAGACGCCCAGTCTCGACAGGTCAGGACTGTGAATTCGCCCAGCCCTGATCCCATAGCAGCAAGGCGCAATACAGTTCGGCGGCGTCGGCGAAACGGCGTGGATCCCGTCCGGTCAGCGCCTGGATCCGCTCCAGTCGATGCCGCAGCCCATTGCGATGCAGCCCCAGCGCCTCGGCGCAGGCCTGGGGGCTGGCGTCCTCGGCGAACCAGCTGCGCAGCGTCGCCAGCAGCTGGCCGTCGCGATCGGCGCGGCGCAGTCTTGCCAGCGGTTCCAGCAGCCAGGCGCCGCGAGCGCACTCGGCCTGGCCCTGCAGCCAGGTCGGCAGGGCCAGGTCGTCCAGCGTCACCCGGATGAGGTCGGGCAGCAGGCGCCTGGCGACTGCCAGCAGGTCCAGCGCCCGCCGGGTCGTCTCGGCCAGCCCCGTCCAGGGTCGCGGCTCGGGGATCCAGACGCTGCGCTGCAACGACCAGCCCTGCCCCGGCAGTTCCTCCAGCAGCGCCTCGGGCGCCTGCGCGCCGGGTCGATACCACAGCCATTGCCGCTCTTCATGGGGCAGGCACCAGCTATGGACACTGCGCTGCTGTGCCCAGTCGCCAAAACCCGGCGCCGGCACGGCGAACTCCAGCAGCAGCACGTCCCGCGGCAGGACCGGCTTCAGGCCGAGCAGCGTGGCATGGCGCCCCAGTTCGGGTGCGGCGCCGGGCGCGAGCAGCTGCCGCAGCAGCGGCGTGGTCATGCGCGCGGTCGCGGGCGGCTGCCCTGCCGCCTGCTCAATCAGCATTTCCGCGGTCAGGCGCAGGAGTTCGGCGGGCAGGCGCAGCTGCTCGGCGTCCTCCCCGGACACGCCAAGCACGCCCACCAGCTCGCCCTGGTGATACAGCGGCAGATTGATACCGGCCTGGGCCCCCGCCAACGCCGCGGCAGCGCTGGCATCCAGCGCCACCGCGCGGCCTTCGGCGATGACCTGCCGCGCCCCGGCATGGTGGCTGAACAGCCGCGCCGGATCGCCCGAGCCGATGATCAACCCGGACGCATCCATGACATTGACGTTGCCGGGCAGGATGCGCATGGCGCGTTCGACGATTTCCTGCGCCAGGGTCTGGCTCAGCTCCATGGCCACCTCGGAGGTTGAAGGACGCCGGCATGGCGCGCCGTCACCTTAGAGGCGCCTCCACCGCTGGGCAAGCCGGTGGAGCCACGGGAGGGGCTACTCCGAGGTGCTCAGCACGCCACGGCGCACCTGGTCGCGCTCGATGGATTCGAACAGGGCCTTGAAGTTGCCCTCGCCAAAGCCGGTATCGCCCTTGCGCTGGATGAATTCGAAGAATACCGGCCCCAGCAGGGTCTGGGAGAATATCTGCAGCAGCAGGCGACGCTCCCCACCTTCGGAGGTACCGTCGAGCAGGATGCCGCGGGCTTTCAGCTCTTCCACCGGTTCGCCATGGTTGGGCACCCGGCCTTCGAGCATCTCGTAGTAGGTCTCCGGCGGCGCGGTCATGAAGCGGGTACCAGAGGCCCTGAGCCGATCCCAGGTGGCCACCAGGTCATCGGTGAGAAAGGCCACGTGCTGGATGCCCTCGCCGTTGAACTGCATGAGGAATTCCTCGATCTGCCCGGCCCCCTTGGAGGATTCCTCATTGAGCGGGATACGCACCAGGCCGTCCGGCGCGGTCATGGCCTTGGAGGTCAGCCCGGTGTACTCGCCCTTGATGTCGAAGTAGCGCAACTCGCGGAAATTGAACAGTCGCTCGTAGAAGTCTGCCCAGTAGGCCATGCGCCCGCGATAGACGTTGTGGGTCAGGTGATCGATCACCTTGAGACCAGCCCCCACCGGCTTGCGCTCGACTCCCTCCAGGAACACGAAGTCGATGTCGTAGATCGAGCTGCCCTCCTCGTAGCGATCGATGAGGTACAGCGGCGCGCCGCCGATACCCTTGATCGCCGGCAGGCGCAATTCCATCGGCCCGGTGGGCATGTCCACCGCCTGGGCGCCCAGCTCCAGCGCCTTGGCATAGGCGTGGTGGGAGTCGCGGCAGCGAAAGGCCATGCCGCAGACCGAGGGGCCGTGTTCGGCGGCGAAATAGGCGGCATGGCCGGTCTTTTCGCGATTGACGATGGCGTTGATGTCGCCCTGGCGAAACAGCACCACGTCCTTGGATCGGTGGTTGGCGACGTGAGTGAAGCCCAGGCTTTCCAGCACGGGTTCGATGACGTTGGGCGTGGGCGAGGCGAATTCGATGAACTCGAAACCCATGAGGCCCATGGGATTTTCAAACAGATCGGCCATGATTGGCTCCTTGACGGGTGACGTGACGGTCGTGGTCGGTAACCTGGGCTAGCAGCCCGTCAAGGGCGGCGCGCAGGAAATGCCACGCACGCTGCGCGCCAGGAAATCACCCAGGATGAGCTGACAGCCGAGCAGCTTCATGAGGCCACCCGCACCGGGGCATCGGGCTGCGCCTCGGGGTGTGCCTGCTGGAAGGCCGGATGCGCGCCAGCCAGGGCCTCTACCCGCTGGACGCGCGGATAGGACGCCAGGTCCACCTGGAAACGCCGCGCCGCATAGAGTTGGGGCAGCAGATAGACATCCGCCAGCCCCACCTCACCGAAACAGAAGCCACTGGAGCCGATCTGCGCCTCCACCGCCGCCAGGCCCTCACCGATCCAGTACGAGATCCAGTCGAGCACGGCCGGCTCTTCCAGGCCCAGCCCGCGCAGGCGGTTGAGCACCGAGACGTTGTGCAGCGGATGGACATCGCAGGCGATCAGGGCGGCGACACCCCGATGGCGGGCGCGCAGCAGCGGATCGGCCGGCAGCAAGGGCACGGCCGGATAGCGCTCTTCCAGGTATTCGAGGATAGCGGGCGACTGGATCAGCACCTCGCCGCTGTCGAGGCGCAGGCTGGGCAGCCGCCCCTGGGCATTGAGCGCCCGGTAGGGCGGCTGGTGCTGCGCGCCCGACAGCAGATTGACCGGTACGGCTCGGTAGTCCAACCCCTTCAGCGCCAGAGCCAGGCGGACCCGATAGGACGAGGTGGAACGGTAATAGGTGAAGAGGTCCATCGACACTGCCCCGCGCTTGCCTGTCGGCTTCTTATTATGCGTAAGCTGATTACGTTAAGTGGAATCTGCGCCGGCCCGGATGGCTTGTCAATGCCGCCCGGGCCGGCCAATACCCGCTCGCCTAGTCGGCCGCCACTACCCGACCGAGACATTCGCCGAAGCCGATCGTGGGCAGCCCGGGCCGCTGGCAGCGCGCCCGGAGGATGACCTCATCACCGTCTTCCAGAAAGGTACGGGTCTCGCCGCCTGGCAGCTGCAGCGGCTGCTTGCCGCCCTGGGTGAGCTCCAGCAGGCTGCCGCAGCTGTCGGCGTCCGGCCCGGACAGGGTGCCCGAACCAAAGAAGTCGCCGGGCTGCAGGGCGCAGCCATTGACGGTGTGATGGGCCACCATCTGCGCCACCGTCCAGTACATGTTCAGGGTGTTGCTCAGGGCGATCCGCTGGGCGGGGTGCCCCTGCTCCGCCATGCGCGGCGTGCGCAGCAGCACTTCCAGCTCGATGTCCAGGGCCCCCTGGGCCTGGTCATGCTCGTCGTACAGATAGGGCAAGGGCTGGGGATCCCCGGCGGGTCGTGCCGGCTGCGCCTGGCGATAAGGGGCCAGGGCTTCCGCGGTGACGACCCACGGCGACAGGGTGCTGGCGAAACTCTTCGACAGGAAGGGCCCCAGGGGCTGGTATTCCCAGGCCTGGATATCCCGCGCCGACCAGTCGTTGAGCAGGCAGAAGCCGGCGATATGCTCGGCGGCGTCACCGATGGCGATGGACTCGCCCTGGGCGTTGCCCGGACCGATCCAGATGCCCAGCTCCAGTTCGTAGTCCAGCCGCCGACAGGGGCCGAAGACCGGGGCGTCCTGTCCAGGCGGCAGCGTCTGGCCCTTGGGTCGCCGGAACGCCTCGCCAGAGACCCCAAGGGTCGAGGCGCGGCCGTGGTAGGCGATGGGCACGTGCTTGTAGTTGGGCAGCAGCGGATTGTCCGGGCGGAACAGCCGGCCGATCTGGGTGGCGTGGTGGATGCCGACATAGAAGTCGGTGTAGTCGCCGACCCGCGCGGGCAGGTGCATCCGGCAGGCGCTCTGGGGCACCAGCAGGTGTTCGCCCAGCTCCTCGAGGTGCTCGCGTTGCGGATGGTCGGCGCGCAGCAGCGCCTGCACGGCCTGGCGCAAGGCGATCCGCGCCGGCCGGCCGGCGGCGAAGAAGGCATTGAGCGTCTCCCGGGCAGCCAGTTCGGCGGCCCGCTGGGCTTCGCCACGGAACAGCCCGGCTTCGAGGGCGAAGCCCAGGTCGAGGATGAAGTCACCCACCGCCACGCCGCCGCGGGGCGTCTCTTCGCCGCGACTGAACACACCCAGCGGCAGGTTGTGCAGGGAAAAATCCGCATGGCCGTTGGCCGAGGCCACCCAGCTGGGCGATTCGTGGGTCATGCCGATTCTCCCGCGCCGGGCGCGACAAAGGTCTTGGTGAGGCCTGCCCAGCAGGCGTCGTAGTCGGGCTGCAGCAGCGGCGAGGCCAGGGCGTAACGGGTCGGCCGCAGGACACGGCCGGTTTCGAACATGAAGGCCATGGTGTTCTCGATCCTGTGCGGTCGGAGGTCGGCGGCGATGGCATTCCGGGTGGACACCTCGTCCGGGCCATGGGCGCTCATGCAGCTGTGCAGGGAGGCGCCGCCCGGCGCGAAGCCATCGGCCTTGGCGTCGTAGGCGCCCTGGATCAGGCCCATGAATTCGTTCATCAGGTTGCGATGGAACCAGGGCGGCCTGAAGGTGTTTTCCGCGACCATCCAGCGTGGCGGAAAGATCACGAAGTCGATATTGGTCACCCCCTCGCTGGCGCCCGGGGCCGTCAGCACGGTGAAGATCGACGGATCGGGATGATCGAAACTCACCGTACCCAGGGTATTGAAGTGGCGCAGGTCGTATTTGTAGGGCACGTTGTTGCCATGCCAGGCGACCACGTCCAGCGGCGAGTGATCCAGCTCGGTCTCCCAGAGTTCGCCGAGGAATTTCTGCACCAGCCGGGTGGGTCCCTCCAGATCCTCGAAGCGGGCCACGGGTGCCTGGAAATCCCGCGGATTGGCCAGACCGTTGCTGCCGATCGGGCCCAGCTCGGGCAGCCGCAGGGATCGCCCGTGGTTTTCGCAGACATAACCTCGTATCGGTTCGCCCGCCGCTACCTCGACGCGGAATTTCAGGCCGCGTGGAATCACCGCGATCTCCAGCGGTTCGAGGCGCAGCAGGCCCAACTCGGTCACCAGCTCCAGGCGTCCCTGCTCAGGCACGATCAGCAATTCCCCGTCGGCGTCGTAGAAGACGCCGGTCATGCTGGCATTGGCGGCATAGCGATAGAGGCTGACGCCTTCGGCCTGATCGGCTGCGGCGGTGGCGACGATCCGCTCCAGGCCGGCGAGAAAATCGGTGGCGACTGCCGGGATCGGCAAGGGATTCCAGCGCAGGCGATTGGGCGTGGGGGCGCCCAGTTCCGCGCCGGTCAACTGGACGGTGCGGCGCTGAAAGCGGCCATGGGCGGCCGACGGCCGGAGCCGATACAGCCAGGAGCGTCGGGCCTCGTGGCGCGGCACGGTAAAGGCCGTGCCGGAAAGTTGCTCGGCATAGAGACCGAAGGGCGCGCGTTGCGGCGAGTTCTGCCCGATGGGCAGGGCACCCGGCAGCGCCTCGGAGCTGAAGTGATTGCCAAAGCCGGACTGGTAGCTCACTGGCGGTGCTACTTGTTCTTGTTGGTTCAACGGGGCCACCCATTATGCGTAACAGGTTTACGCAAAAAGTAAATTGAACCTGGCGGAGCGTCAAGCTATAACGCTGCCTTTCCACGGCGAGCGAATCGATGACAGACATTCCCGAAGCAGCACCCCCACGGCGGCAGAAGGTGCAGGCGGCCGAGGTCGGCACCGATATCCTCAAAGCCCTCGCCGAGCTGGCACCCTCCACGTCCCTGTCGCGCCTGGCCAGCCACCTGGACATGCCCGCCAGCAAGGTGCATCGCTACCTGCAGGCGCTGATCGCCAGCGGTTTCGCCGAGCAGGATCCACGAACCAATCACTACGGACTCGGCCAGGCCGCCCTCTTCGTCGGTCTGGCCGCCCTGGGTCGACTGGATGTAGTGAAGCTGGCGGCGCCGGTGCTGGCCCACCTGCGCGACGAGGTCGGCGAGACCTGCTTTCTAGCGGTCTGGGGCAACAAGGGCCCGACGGTGGTGCTGGTGGAACAGGCGGTGCGCGCCGTCACCCTGGTGACCCAGGTCGGTTCGGTGCTGCCGTTACTGGGCTCGTCCACCGGCCTGGTGTTCAACACCTTCCTGCCGGATGCCGAGACCGCGGCGTTGCGTGCGGAAGAGTTGCGCCAACCGGCTGCGCCCAGCGCCGCGACCCTGGCGGAGGCCGCTCGCCAGCTAAGGGAAACCCATATCCAGCCGGTGCACGGCCTGCTGATGGCGGGGGTCAATGCCCTCTCCGCGCCACTGCTAGGAGCCGGCGGCCGGCTGGCCGGCGTGCTGACCGTGGTCGGTGCCGCGCCAGGCTTCCAGGCCGAGGTCGAAAGCGCCGCCGCGCTGCATCTGCGGGCAGCCGCCCAGGCTATCAGCGGGCGGCTGGGTGGAAAGCTCTGACGATTGGCGTCGCAGTGCAGCTTTCAGGAGCGCCGATGGTCGCGGCGGCGCTCCGCTTGATCCTTTCTACCCTCCATTCGGCTAAAGGATCCCCCAGACTGGCCGTTTGCCATTAAGCTTACTGTTAGCGCGTTTATCATTGGCGCACTGCTTTATGGTGATCCCTTCATGACTGCTCTTTCCTATCGTGATCGCAACCAGGCTCTCAACGACTCCCTGGGCAAATTCTGGCAGGTCGCCAAACCCGTGGTTCAGGCGGCCATGGCCATTCATGTCGCGTTGCTGGTCGTTTTCATCCTGCTCGACCAGATCCTGATGGCCTGGGCCAACGTGCTCAGCATCGCCGCCTACGTGGGCTGTCTGGCCGCCCTGCGCCAGCGACGCTATCGCATCGCCAGCCTGACCATGAGTTGCGAGATCGTCGCCCACGCCTGGATCGCCACCTGGCAACTCGGCTGGGACAGCAACTTCCACTACTACGTGCTGTGCATCCTGCCGATCGTCATCTACAACTACCGCACCGCGCCGATCCGCCATCTGCTGCTGGTCTCCGGCATCCTGGTGACCCTGGCGGGCGGCTATCTGCTGCACCCACCCGCCACCCTCGCGCCCCTGGCGATGAAGCTGTTCGGCACCATCAACATCATCAGCGCCCTGGGGCTGCTGCTCTACGGCACTGGCGCCTCCTTCCACCACAGCACCAAGATGCAGCTGGACCTGCTGCACTCCGCCAGCCACGACAGCCTCACCAACCTCTACAACCGGCGGCGGATTCTCGACCAGGCGGAAAAGCACAGTGGCGTGAGTGGCAGCCTCATCCTCTTCGACGTCGATCACTTCAAGCACATCAACGACCGCTTCGGCCACGACTGCGGCGATCTGGTGCTGCAGGGGATCGCCGACGTCATCCGCCGCGAGGTGCGCCATTCCGATCTGGCGGCGCGCTGGGGTGGCGAGGAATTCCTGGTGCTGCTGCCCCAGGCGCGAACCGAGGTGGCCTGGGGGGTGGCGGAACGCATCCGCCAGCGCCTGACCGAGGTCACCGAATCACTCGAACGCGGTCCCGCGCGGGTCACGGCCACCCTGGCGGTCTGCGAGATTCGCGACTGCGAAGCCTTCGCCAGCGCCCTGGAGCGCGCCGACCAGGCGCTCTACCGGGGCAAACAGGAAGGCCGCGACCGGGTGATGCTGGCGGCCTGAGCCCCGTCCGCCCTAGACCACGAAGCGCTGCAGGGCACCGTGCAGATCGGCGGCCAGGGCGGACAGCTGCTGGCTGCTGGCACTGGTCTGCTGGGCGCCGGCGGCGGTCTGGTTCGCCGCGTCGCGGATCAGCGTCAGATTGCGATCGACCGCCGCCGTGGTAGCCGTCTGCTCTTCGGTGGCCGCGGCGATGGCGTCATTGCGCTGGCCGATGGCGGTGATGGCCTGAGTGATGCCTTCCAGCACCTGCCAGGTGGCCTCGGCCTGGTCGCGGGTATGGCTGGCCTGGAGGCGACTCTGATCCAGGGCGATCACGGTCTTCTCGCTGACCTGCTGCATGCCGCCGATCAGGCCTTCGATCTCGCGGGTGGAGTCGCCCGTACGGCTGGCCAGCCCACGCACCTCGTCGGCCACCACGGCAAAGCCACGCCCGGCTTCCCCGGCACGGGCCGCCTCGATGGCGGCGTTGAGCGCCAGCAGGTTGGTCTGCTCGGCGACGTTGCGGATCACGTCGAGCATCTTGCTGATGCCCTTGGACTGCGCGGCCAGCTGGTCCGCCTGGTTGGCCGCATCGTCCACATTACCCACCAGCTGGGTGATGGCGGCCAGCGTCTGCTTGACCTGCGCCTGCCCCTGCTTGGCCTGATCGACACAGCGCTGCGATTCGGCGGAGGTGGAGGTCGCGTGCTCGCACACCGCCTGGACCGCCTGATTGAGCTGGGTGACGGCATTGGCCGCATGCTGGATATCGGTCGTCTGCTGCTCCAGGTTGCGGCAGCTGTCATCCATCACGGCGCTCACCTGGGTCGAGGCCGAGGCCAGCTGCTCGGAGGCATTGCCGGTGTGGGCCAGCACCTCGCGCAGATTGCCCTGCATACGCTCCAGCGCCAGCAGCAGCATGGCCGCCTCGTCGCGTCCCTCGGGCTGGATGTTCTGCCGGAGGTCACCCGCGGCGATGCCGCCGGAGATGTCGAGCGCCTGGCGCAGCGGCTGCACCACGCTGCGGGTCAGGCGCCAGGCCAGCAGTAGCAGAAGCAGAATGGCACCACCTATGACCGACCAGACGATGGCGCGGGCCTGGACGAACTGGGCGTTGGCCACCTCCTTGGCCTGGGCGGCGCCCTGCTTGTTCAATTCGCGCAGGAGTTGCACCTGCATGTCCATCAGATCGCCCTTGAGGCCGACCACGGTATCCAGCTGTACCCGCGCGGCCGGGATCTGCTGCTGCTCGATCAGCCGCACCTCCTCGCGCAGCCCTTCCACGAAGGGCTGGTAGGCGTCGTGCAGCGCCTTGATCGAGTCACCCTCGGTCGCGTCGGTGACGACCGGCGCATAATCCCGGAACAGCTGGTCGGTCTCGTTGACCAGTTGCTCCAGGGTGACGCGGCTCATGGCCACGGCGCCCGGATCCTCGGCATTGAGCAACACCACCGAGGCCTGGTTGCGCAACTTGCCGAGGTTGATCGCCAGGGAATCGGCAATGGCGATGCTGGGCAGCCAGTCCTGCTCCATGCTCAGGGCCTGTCGGCGCAGCTGCTGCATTTCCCACAGCGAAAAGCTGCCCAGCCCGGCGAGCAGCACGGCCGCAAAGGTAAAGGAACACAGCATCCGCGGGCCGGTCTTGAGTGTTCGCAACCAGGAGCGGCGGGACAGACGGCGAAAGGGGGCAAGGATACGAAGCATGGGGGCGTCACTGCATGAAGACGGTCAAGCACAGGAGCCTAGGCAAGCAAGATGTCGGACTGATTACAAAATGCCTTCATCCAGATAAATCTGACGATTGCGGCAAAAGATAACTGGGGCTAAGGTCCGCCCCTCTGTCCGCCAACCCGCCCGCCGCTGTCATGACTACCCCTACCGCCAAGGCTTCGTCCTTCCAGATCCTGCTGCTCGGCATCGCCCAGATCCTCGTCTGGGGCGGCTCCTTTTTCATTCTCGCGGTGCTCGCCGATCCGGTGGTCCGGGAAACCGGCTGGTCCCGGCAGTGGGTCTATGGCGGACTTTCCCTCGGGGTGCTGGTGTCCGGCCTGCTGGCACCGGCGTGCGGCCGCCTGATCGCCCGCCAGGGGGGCCGCACCTTGCTGTCGCTGAGCGGCCTGGGGGTGGCGGCCGGGCTGGTGCTGATGGCCAGCGCCCAGCAGTTGCCGGTGTTTCTGCTCGCCTGGGTGGTGATGGGCATCGGCATGGCCGCCGGTCTGTACGATGCGCTGTTCGCCACCCTGGGCACCTGCTACGGCACCCAGGCCCGTTCGGCCATCAGCGGTATCACCCTCGTATCGGGCTTCTGCACCGCCATCACCTGGCCCGTTGCCGCCTTCCTGGTCAGTCACCTCGGCTGGCGCGGTGCCTGCCTGGCCTATGCGGCCGTCCTGTTGCTGACGATCTGGCCGCTCTATCGCCGCGCCCTGCCCGCACCGGTCCTCGCCACCCAGGCACCCCGGACCGGCCAGGCGGCATCGGCCGTGCCGGTCAACCGGGCGCTCTACACCGTGCTCACGGCACTCTTCACCCTGGGCGCGATGCTGATGACGGCCATTTCCGTCCAGCTGATCACCCTCCTGCAGGGGCTCGGCTACAGCCTGGCGAGTGCGGTGGCGCTGAGCACCTGCCTGGGGCCGAGCCAGGTGGCCTCGCGGATCATCGACCTGCTCAACCGCAATGGTCACCCGTTGTGGACGGCCCTGGCCTCGGTGGTCTGCACGGCCGCCGGCCTGCTGTTGGTGACCCTGGGGCCTGGCCTGGTCTGGGTGACGGTCGTGGGTCTGGTGATCTTCGGTGCGGGCAATGGCCTGCGGGCGATCATTCGGGGCGCCCTGCCGCTGGCGCTCTGGAATCCGGCGGAATACGCCACCGTCCTGGGCCGCATGGCGCGCCCGGCGCTACTCGGCCAGGCGGCCACGCCCCTGCTCTGCGGCTATGTGCTGGAACATCACGGCCCCCAGGCGGTGCTGGCCCTGCTCTGCCTGCTGGCGCTGATCAACGTGGCCCTGGTCGCCTGGCTGTTCAGAGCGCTGTTCGGCCGTGCCCCGGCCTAGTCGCAGGCGATTTCCAGAGGGACCAGGCGCAGCTTGATACCGGTGCGGCGCAGGGTAAGGATATCGCCCTCGCGCTGTCCGACCTCGTCGCCCAGGGTACTGCGGAGCGTCTCGCCGAGCAGCCGCGCATAGGTCCGCGGGTCCTCGCCTTGACAGCTCTCGGCGATATGCAGCTCGCCCTGGAGCAACTTGCCGGCCGTGCGCCCGCTGGTGAGATCCACAAGCAGGTAATCCTGGTCGGGCTGATAGTTGAAGGTCATACGAATTCCCCGGCGACTGTAGCCATGGGAACCGATCAGGGCGGGTTGGTTCAGGACGTCGGGTTGCCTTCCTCGTCCAGGCGGTTGCGCAACATGACCAGGGTCTCGCGCAGATCGTCCAGCCCGGCATCGCCCAGCGCGCAGACCTGCCGCACCCGGCTGTTGACGCCGTTGGCCTGGTCACGCAGCGAGCGACCCGCTGGCGTCAGTTCGATCGACAGGTTGCGCTCGTCCTCGGCGCTGCGCCGGCGCGTGACCAGCCCGGCCGCTTCCAGGCGCTTGACCACGGGGGTCAGGGCACCGGAATCCTGCCGCAGTCGATTGGACAGTTCCTTGAGCGTGAGGCCGTCATGCTCCCAGAGCACCAGCATGATCAGGTACTGCGGGAAGGTCAGGCCCATGCTCTCCAGCAGGGGTTTGTAGAGTTGCGTCATCGCCAGCGAAGCCGAATACAGGGAAAAGCACAGTTGCTGGTCAAGGAGCAGTGGATCTTTGGCTGTCATGGGATCTGCCATTACAAAACGTGAAAAGAGTGGAAGGTGCAAGCGCCCCAACGCGAGCCGAAAGGCCGCCTGGCGTGAGTTCGGTTGCCGGAAACATCCGGTAACTGGCACTGGATTCCGATACCACAGGATGCCACAGTGAGCGGCTGGACATAAATAATAAGGGTAATACCTGCATGGCCGTTTCCTCTGCCACGCCAGCCGTTCCTGGCGAAACCCCCACCGCCGCCCTGCCCGGCGCCTCGCCGATGGTGGCGGGCATTCTGGCCTCCTGTGCTCTGGCCCACCTGATCAACGACCTGATCCAGTCCGTCCTGCCCTCGATCTATCCCATGCTCAAGGATAGTTATGGTCTGACGTTTACCCAGATCGGTCTGATCACCCTGGCCTTCCAGATCACCGCCTCGCTGCTGCAACCCTGGATCGGCTTCCATACCGACCGCCATCCTAAACCCTATCTGCTGCCCGCCGGCATGGTCTGTACCCTGATTGGTGTACTGCTGCTCGCCTTTGTCGGCAGCTTTCCCGCGATCCTGGCCGCCTCGGCGCTGATCGGCGTCGGCTCCTCGACCTTCCATCCGGAAACCTCGCGGGTAGCGCGCCTGGCGTCGGGCGGTCGCTTCGGCCTGGCGCAATCCACCTTCCAGGTCGGCGGCAACGCCGGCACCGCCATCGGCCCCCTGCTGGCCGCCGCCATCGTCATTCCCTATGGCCAGACGCATGTCGCCTGGTTCGCGCTCTTCGCGCTGTTCGCCATCGGCGTGCAGTACGGACTGTCGCGCTGGTATCGCAATCACCTGCGCAGCGCCAAGGGGCGCAAGGCCGCCGCGGTCAGCCATGGCCTGTCGCGCGGTCGGGTGACCTTCGCGCTGATCGTGCTGGCGCTGCTGGTGTTCTCCAAGTACATCTACATGGCCAGCATCACCAGCTATTTCACCTTCTATCTCATCGAGCGCTTCGGCCTCTCAGTCGCCAGCTCCCAACTGCACCTCTTCCTCTTCCTGGGTGCGGTCGCGGCCGGTACCTTCTTCGGCGGCCCCATCGGCGATCGCATCGGCCGCAAGGCGGTCATCTGGTTCTCGATTCTGGGCGCGGCGCCCTTCACCCTCGCCCTGCCCTACGTCGACCTGTTCTGGACCAGCGTGCTCAGCGTCATCATCGGCTTCATCCTGGCCTCGGCCTTTTCGGCGATCGTGGTGTACGCCCAGGAACTGGTCCCGGGCAACGTGGGCATGATCGCCGGCATCTTCTTCGGCCTGATGTTCGGCGTCAGTGCCATCGCCGCCGCGGGCCTGGGCAACCTCGCGGACCACCACGGCATCGAATACGTCTACCAGCTGTGCTCCTACATGCCGCTGCTCGGGATCCTCACCCTCCTGCTGCCCTCCACCCGCCGCAAGGCGGCCTGAGGTGCAGGCCACGGGAGCGCAAGGCTCCCGTGGCGAAGCGCTGCGCCACCCGCTACGCTGGCCGCCCCTGAGTCTTTCGCCGAGTCGCGATGAAGAGTCCCCTGCACTACCTGGTCCGTTATCCTTCCGCCAACCTGCTGTTCATCCAGCTCCTCGGCCTGCTGCTCTACCCGCTGGTGGAACAGGAAGAGCATGGCCGCGCCATCATCGGCGCCTTCGGCATCATCGTCCTGGCCACCGCCCTGCGCATGGTGCGGCGCAGTCCGACCATCCAGTGGCTGGGGTTCATCCTCGCCGGCTGCATCCTGGTGCTCACGGTGCTGGTGGAATGGCACGGCAATCCCCACCTGGTGGTATCCCTGGCCATTCTTGACTCGGTCTTCTACTTCTATGCGGCAGGCAGTCTCATCGCCTACATGATGGAAGACCAGCGCGCGACCACCGATGAACTCTTTGCCGTGGGTGCGACCTTCACCCTGCTGGCCTGGGCCTTCGCCCACGCCTACTCGGCCTGTCAGATCCTGCAGCCCAACAGCTTCACCGCGGCCAACGACCCCCTGGCTGCGCGGACCTGGACCGAGCTGCTCTATGTCAGCTTCGCCATCCTCTCCGGCGTCGGCCTGAGCGATATCTATCCGATCAAGCCGATGGCGCGCTCGCTGGTGATGCTCGGCCAATTCTCCGGCGTCATGTACATCGCCCTGGTGGTGACGCGACTGGTCACCCTGACGGTGCGCAGCCGCTAGCCGAATCGCGCGAGGCTGAAGCTGTCGAGATCAATGTCGCTGCGCCCGGTGGTCACCCGCTGGGCGAGCGCCTCGCCCAGCGCCGCCGAATGCTTGAAACCATGCCCCGAGCAGGCGCTGACCACGGTCACGCCCGGCAGCGCCGGATGTTCGTCGACGATGAATCCGAAGTCGGGTGTCACGGTGTAGGCGCAGACCGCGCTGCGCACCGCCCGGTCTGCAAGACCGCCAACCCACCTTCCCACTTGATCACTGAACAGCTTGCTCGATTCTTCCGGGTGAATCGACCGATCAATGCCTGTTGGGGTGGTATTATTCCGGTACTGCTCCGTGGCGACCTTGACGGCGTTTTCGCCTGGCAAGGGAGGAAAGCCGTAGAAGAGATCGCTGTCACCACTGCCATGGGCGAGGATGAAGCTGGGTGAATCCGCCGGAAAGAGCCCGGGCCTGGCGACTTCGAACCAGTGCAGCGTCTGCCGACAGACGCGCAGCAGCCGGTCGAAAGGTGCGCCCAGCAATTCAGCGCTCCACATGCCGGCGGCGACGATGACCCGCTTCGCCCGCCAGCGGCCTTGCGCCGAATGCAGCAATACGCCCTGCTCGTCCGCTTCCAGGCGCTCGATGACGGTATCGGTATGGACCTGGGCGCCCCGCTCGCGCGCCCCGTCCAGTTGCGCCTGGATACAGGCTTCCGGATAGAGATAACCGCCGCCTGGTTCGAAATAGCCCAGGGCATCGTCTGCCACGCGAAATTGCGGAAAGCGCTGGCGAATGGCGGCGCCGTCCCAGGCTTCATGAGGGATCCCGTACTGGCGTGCCAGCTCCAGGGTGGCCCGGGTGAAGTCCGGGCGGCCATGATGGGAGGTCGCCGTCGCGGTGGCGGTCATGATCAGCACCCCGCATTGCTCGAACAGCCGGACGCCCCGCTCCGCCTCCAGCTCGCGCCAGAGGTGCTGCGAACGTATCGCCAGCGGTACATAGGCCGCGCCCTCGCCTACGGCCTGGCGGGTGATGCGGGTGGCGCCGTGGCTGGAGCCCAGGTCGTGGGGCGGCGCATAGCGATCGATGCCCGCGACCCGGACCCCACGCTTCGCCAGCTGGTAGAGCGTGGCCGCCCCCATGGCGCCCAGGCCCAGGACAATGACGTCATGAGTCGCGCTGGTCATCTTATCCCCTGCTCTTTTTCGCTTATCGAGCGGCGAACGCTAGCAGGGCGAGCTGTCCAGGGCCAAGGGCGGAGTCAGCAATGGGCGGTCATCGTCTCCATAAGGTGTTTGCGCGAGAAGAGTCGAACGGTAGAAGCTCACCCTATTTGGGGTGGTATTGAGCAACGATCGATGCAGGCCGTGTAGCGACGAGGACGGTTCCGGCAAATCGTGCTATGCGTGGTGCCGCCTCAACCACCAGGTGAAGAGTCCGGTTGCCAGACTCTTCACCTGGTCACCCCCCTACCTCAGGTCATGCCCAACCAATTCGGCAAGGCCAGGGACAGATAAGGCACATAGGTCACCAGGATGAGGAAGGCCAGCATCACCAGCAGCCAGGGGGAAACGGCCCGGATGGTCGTGGTGAGCGGCATGCCGGTCACCGCTGAGGTGACGAACAGATTGAGGCCCGTCGGCGGCGTGATCAGCCCGATCTCCATGTTGACCACCATGATGATCCCCAGATGGATCGGATCGATCCCGAGCTGCACGGCGATCGGGAACAGGATGGGGGCCAGGATCAGGATGATCGCCGACGGCTCCATGAAGGTGCCCGCGATCAGCAGCACAATGTTCACCACGATCAGGAATTCCATCGGCGAGAAGCCCTGGTCCACCACCCAGCGGGTGATCGACTGGGGAATCTGCTCGGTGGTCAGGACATGGGCGAAGAGCATGGCGTTGGCGATGATGAACATCAGCACCACGGACAGCTTGGCCGCGTCGATCAGCACCCGATGGCACTGCCGCAGCTGCATGTCCTTGTGCACGAAGACCGCGACGATGGCCGCATAGATCGCCGAGACCGCCGCCGCTTCCGTGGGCGTGAACATGCCGGAATAGATGCCGCCAAGGATGATCACGATCAGCATCAAGCCCCAGATGGCGCGCCGTCCGGTCCGCAGCACCTCCTTGAAGGAAGCTCGCGGTAGCGCCGGAATGTTCTTGATGCGGGCGATGATGTAGATGGTCACCATCAGCACCAGGCCCAGCAGCAACCCCGGCACCACCCCCGCCATGAACAGCTTGCCCACCGAGGATTCGGTGGCCGTCGCATAGACCACCATGACGATGGAGGGCGGGATGAGGATCCCCAGGGTGCCGGCATTGCAGACGATGCCGGCGGCGAATTCGCGCTTGTAGCCCGAACGGACCATGCCGGCGATGACGATGGAGCCCACCGCGGCCACGGTGGCTGGCGACGATCCGCAGAGGGCGGCGAACAGCATGCAGGCCAGGATCGCGGCGATGGCCAAGCCGCCCCGGATATGGCCGACGCAGGCGTTGGCGAACTCGATCAGCCGATGAGCCACCCCACCCGTGGTCATGAAGGCTCCGGCCAGGAGAAAGAACGGGATCGCCATCAGGGTGTAGTGCTCGCTGGTCTCGAACAGCTTGATGGCCAGCGAGCGCACCGAGTCGTTGCTGAACAGCAGGATGGTGAGGGCACCGGAAAGCCCCAGGGAGACGGCCACCGGAATGCCGATGAACATGAGGGCGAACAGCGCCAGGAACAGGAAGGTAATGGTCATGGCTGGCGCTCCGTGCCGTGCTGGCCGTCGACGAGTCGGAGGGCATCCTCGGCTTCGCTATGGCCCCCGAAGCCGCTCTGCTCGTTGCGCAGAATGCGCAGGAACACCTCGACGAAGCGGATCAGCATCAGGGCGAAGCCGATCGGAACGATCATGACGATATGCCACTGACGCAGACCGAAGCGGTCGAGATCCTCGGCGCCGATGTTGGCGTTCATCAGCGCCGCTACCCATTGTTGGCTGGAATAGGTCATCAGCCCGCAATAGAAGATACAGATGCCGACCGCCAGCAAGGCCACCGCCTTGCGCAAGGCGGGCGGAAAGGTCTTGACCAGCAGATCGACCCCCAGGTGAGCGCCGATGCGCACGCCCCAGGCCAGACCGATGAAAATTAGCCAGCCGAACACCGCCTTGGTCAGGGCGATGCTCCAGGTCATTTCCTGGGAGACGAAGAGCAGGCCGTCCCCCATGGCCAACAGGGGTTCTTCCAGGAAGGCGCTGCGATCGGCCAGATAATAGAAAACGGCGTATACATTGTTGACCACCACGTAGACGAAGGTGATCAGGGTCATGACCGCCAGCAGGAAGGCGACGAGCGCTTCCTCCAGCCGGCACCAGAGACGGGTCACGGCAGACATACGAACCTCCAACAGGCACTGACAGGGGGCGAAAGAAGGACGCGCTCGCGGGTCTTCAGCTGGCCTTGTTGGCGTTGACGGCTGCCTCGATCACCTCGCTGCCGATCTCTCCTTCGAACTTCTTCCAGACCGGCTGCATGGCCTTGCGCCACTCCTCGCGTTGCGCGGGAGTCAGTTCGATGATCTCGCTGGTGCCGGCTTTGGCGATGGCGCCGCGAGCCTCGTCATTGAGTGCCTTGGCCTGACGGTTCACCTCCAGGGTGACCTCGCCCATCACCTTATTGAGCTCGGTGCGCACGTCCTCGGGCAAGCCCTGCCAGAACGTGGTGTTGGTGATCACCATGTAGTCGATCAGGCCGTGGTTGGACTCGGTGAAATAGGGCTGGACCTCATGGATCTTCTGGCTGAAGTAGTTGGACCAGGTGTTTTCCGTGCCATTGACGACCCCGGTCTGCAGGCCCTGATACACCTCGGCGAAACTCATCTTGCGCGGCGCGGCGCGCAAGGCCTTGAACTGCTCATCGAGGACGGCGGAGGCCTGGACCCGGAACTTCAGACCGCGGGCATCCCTGGGTTCACGCAGCGGCTTGTTGGCCGAGAGCACCTTGAGGCCGTTGTGCCAATAGGCCAGACCGGTGATGCCCTTGCCCTCCATGCTGGTCAGCAGCGCCTTGCCCTGGGGCCCGGCCTGGAAGCGGTCGACCGCGGCCATGTCATCGAACAGGAAGGGCAGATCGAAGACCTGCACCGCCTTGGCGTAATGCTCGAATTTGGCCAGCGAGGGGGCGAGCATCTGGACGTCGCCCAGCAGCAGGGCCTCCATCTCCTTGCCGTCGCCGAACAGCGAGGAGTTGGGGTAGACCTCCACCTTCACCCGGCCGGGCAGGCGCTCTTCCGCCAGCTTCTTGAACAGCACGGCGCCCTGCCCCTTGGGCGTGTGCTCGGCGACCACATGGGCGAACTTGATGGTGATGGGCGCTTCATCCGCCGCGTACAGCGAACCGGCGAAGGAAAACACGGCGGCACAGAACAGCGTCTTGAACGGAAACGTGGGCATGGCGACACCTCATCTTGTTTTTGTAATCAGGTCGGGGTTATTAAACGCGCCCCCTCCGCGGGGCGGAATTCAGCATTGCCCAACAGGGCCTTCAGCTCCGCCTAACACGGGAGCCGCCTTTTCCAGGCGTCCGAGCAGACGGCGCGCGCGCCCTATCACGGGCGCATCGATCATCTTTCCGTCGACGACGAAGACCCCCTGCTCATCCTGACTCGCTGCGATCACCCGCTGCGCCCAGTCGATTTCCGTGGCCGTCGGCGCCAGGGTGCCATGCACCACGGCGACCTGGCGGGGATGAATGCACAACAGCCCGGCGAAACCCTGGTCACGGGCACTGGCGGTGGCCGCCGCCAGCCCGGTCAGGTCATCGATGGCCGGAAAGACGCTGTCCAGGGGTGCGGGCAACCCGGCCAGTCGGCCTTCCAGCAGGAGTCGAAAGCGTGCCTGGTCCAGCAGCCGTTCCGCTGCCGCGGTACCGCTTTCCAAGCCGAGATCCAGGCCCAGATCCAGACCGCCGAGCACCAGGCGCTCCACCCCGGCAGCCCCGGCGATCTCCTTGAGTCGATCCAGACCCCGGGCGCTCTCGATGATCGGCCAGACGGGCTTGCCCGTCTCGGCATGGACGCGGTCGACCTGGGCGGCGCTTTCCGCCTTGGGCAGGACGATTCCGCGCACCTGCCCCAGGCGTTGGCACAGCGCCAGGTCGTCGCCATGCGCCGGGTGGGCGGCGGCATTGATGCGGATCCAGACCCGGAAGTCAGGCGCGGCGAGCAGTGCCTGTTCGAGGGCGTCACGTGCGGCCGTCTTGGCGGCTTCGGCGACCGCATCCTCCAGGTCCACGATCACCACATCGGCACCACTCGCCAGGGCCTTGCCGATTCGCTCCGGGCGCGTCGCCGGGACGAACAGGGCGGAGCGAGGATCGGCGGGAAGCGTGTCGGCGCCGGGGATCATGGCGCACCTCGCTGGGGCGCCGCGGCCAGGGCTACGGGGTCATACCCCAGCTCCCGCAATACCGCTTCGGTGTGCTCGCCCAGCGCGGGAATCGGATCCATCCGCGGCTCGAAGGCACTGTTGCTCGCCGGTGGCAACAGGGCGGGCAAGGGACCGGCCGGGCTGCCAACCTCACGCCAGCGATCGCGCTCGCGCAGCTGGGGATGCGCCCAGACCGCCGCCATGTCATTCACCTGGGCATTGGCGATCTGCGCCTGCTCCAGACGGGCGATGACCTCTGCGGTCTCGAGCTGGGCGAACGCTTCGACGATCAGGTCGCGCAGCGCGCCGCGATTCGCCGAGCGTTTGAAGTTGGCGGAAAATCGCGGATCCGTGGCCAGCTCCGGTTGCAACAGCACCTGCTCGCAGAAGAGCTGCCACTCCCGCTCGTTCTGCAGGCCCAGCATCACCGTGCCGCCATCGCCCGCGGGAAAGGGCCCGTAGGGGTAGATGGTGGAATGGGCGGCGCCGGCGCGTGCGGGCGGCGGCATGCCGGCATAGGCGTAATACAGCGGATAGCCCATCCACTCCACCAGGCTCTCCAGCATGCTGACCTCGACGCGACTGCCCTCCCCCGTCCGCTCCCGCAACAGCAGCGCCGACAGGATGCCACTGTAGGCATACATGCCGGCCGCGATGTCGGCGATGGAGCAGCCTGCCTTGGCCAGCTGGTCATCGTCAGGTCCCCCCGTCACCGAGAGAAAACCCGCCTCGCTCTGAATCAACAGGTCGTAGGCTTTCTTGCGTTCATAGCTGCCACCGCCGCCATAGCCGGACACGTCGCAGACGATCAGCCGAGGAAAGCGCGCGTGCAGGACGTCGAAATCCAGCCCCAGCCGACTGGCCGCGCCCGGCGCCAGGTTCTGCAAGAGGACGTCCGCCTTGGCGAGCAGCCCGTCCAGCACGGCGAGGGCGTCGTCCTGTTTGAGATCCAGGGCCACGCTCTCCTTGGAGCGATTGGTCCAGACGAAGTGGGAGGCGAGTCCGGCGACACGCTCGTCGTAGCCGCGGGCGAAATCGCCACTGCCCGGCCGCTCGATCTTGATGACGCGGGCGCCCAGGTCGGCCAGTTGCCGGGAGCAGAACGGGGCCGCGATCGCATGTTCGAGACTCACGACCGTGATGCCATCCAGAGGACGAGGTTTTTCGACAGCCATCTTGGTTCACTCCAGGTCAGGTGAAGCAGTAGAGATCCACGCACTCGTGCAGCCGCCAGGCCCGGGCGATCAGGGCCTCGGCATCGGCGGGCGTGCGCTTGCCGGAGAAGGCGACCAGCCGGCGGAATTTGTCTTCCAGTTCAGCCCTGTCGAGGGTATTGCCGGGATCGCCCTTGGGCTCGTCGATCCGTCCCTGCAGAACAGCGCCCTGGCGGGTCGTCACCTCGACCCTGCCCAGCCAACGCTGGGGATAGGCGGCGTCGACCTCGGGGTCCAGCCGCATGCCGACGCGTGCGCGGAAGGCCGCGACCGCGGGATCGTTCAGCGCGGCAGTCGCGAAATCACCCAGTTGCGCCTGGCCGTGGACGGCGATCAACCCCAGTACCGTGCCCATGGAAAACTTCGCCTGGTGCACGGTACGCGGCACCTCGACGCGACCGAGCACGTCCAGGGCGCCCTGGTGGACCCGCGCCGTCACCTGGGCGATGTCGTCGGGCGCCAGGCGTTCGCGCTGCATCAGGTCCAGCAGGGCATCGGCCGCAGGGTGGGTATGGCGGCAGGACGCATGGAACTTGAAGGAGGTTTCCAGCAAGGCCCAGCGCTGTCCCAGGCGATCGCTCAGCCGGCGGGCGTCGGCGTCAGTGGAGAGACCGGCGGCCAGGCCCTGCTCGCCCTCCAGGATGTTGCGCGCACCGGTCAACCCCTGCGCTGTGAGATAAGCCGCCAGCAGCCCATCCGCCGCCGCCTTGGCGGTATGCAGCTGCTTGGAATCCGCCGCGTCGCGCAGGAACTCCCAGAGCCCTGCCGCCTGGGTGCCCGCGTTGCCGAGCACCTGGATGAATTGCTCCCGGTCGAAGTCCAGCAGCTTGCCCACCGCCACCGCCGCGGCCAGGGTGCCCACGGTGGCCGTGGTATGGAAGATCCGATAGTGCGAGCGCCCGAGGAATTCTCCGATGCGGATACCTGCCTCATAGCCGGCGACCGCGGCGAGGATCAGCTCCTGTCCGCTCTTTCCCAGGTCCTGGGCCGCGGCCAGTGCGGCGGAAAAGACCACCGTGGCCGGATGCAGCACCGAGCTGTTGTGCAGATCATCCTGCTCCACCAGATGAGAGGCGGCGCCATTGACCAGCGCGGCGAAGTAGGCTGAGGTGCCGTAGGGCGCGACCAGTACCCGGGCACGCCCCTCGGTGGGGCCCATGCTCTGGGCATAGGCATGGAACAGCGGTATGGGATGGCTGCCATCGCTGGCCAGCACCGAGCCCAGCCAGTCGAGAAACAGCTCTTCGGTCCGCGTCACGACGCTGGCCGGCAGATCCGCATAGGCCAGCTCGCCGAGAAAGGCCGCCAGACGTTCGGTATGGGTCATGGCGGTCACCCTAGAAGGAGCGCGGCAGTTCGAGCAGGTGCTCGGCCACGTAGGAAAGAATGAGGTTGGTGGAGATCGGAGCGACCTGGTACAGGCGCGTCTCGCGAAACTTGCGCTCGACGTCGTACTCGGTGGCGAAGCCGAAGCCTCCGTGCGTTTGCAGACAGGCGTTGGCCGCCTCCCAGCTGGCCTTGGCCGCCAGGTACTTGGCCATGTTGGCCGCCGCGCCGGCGT
Source organism: Pseudomonas oryzihabitans NBRC 102199 (assembly GCF_000730625.1). GTDB lineage: Bacteria > Pseudomonadota > Gammaproteobacteria > Pseudomonadales > Pseudomonadaceae > Chryseomonas > Chryseomonas oryzihabitans. Next base: position 885,823 of record NZ_BBIT01000002.1, read on the forward strand.
TTTCGCCGCGGTCGTACAGGTCGCAGGCGTGCCAGCGCATCAGATCCGCGGCTTCGATTTCGATATGGGCCTCGGCGATGGGAAACTGCACGCCCTGGTTCTGCCCGATGGGGCGACCGAACACCACCCGGTCGCGGGCATAGTGACGGGCCTTGTCGACGAACCACCGGCCATCGCCGATGCATTCCGCGGCGATCAGGGTGCGTTCGGCATTGAGACCGTCCAGGATGTAGCGAAACCCCTTGCCCTCCTCCCCGATGAGGTTGCTGGCAGGAATTTCCAGCTCGTCGAAGAACAGCTCGTTGGTCTCGTGATTGACCATGTTGGGGATGGGCCGAACGGTCAGCCCCTTGCCGATGGCCTCGCGCAGATCCACCAGAAAGATGGACATCCCCTCGGACTTGCGCTGGACGGCTTCCAGCGGCGTGGTCCGCGCCAGTAGGATCATCAGATCGGAATGCTGCACCCGGGAGATCCACACCTTCTGCCCATTGATCACATAGCGATCGCCCCTGCGCACCGCCGTGGTCTTGATCTTGGTGGTATCGGTGCCGGTGGTGGGCTCGGTGACGCCCATGGACTGGAGGCGCAGCTCGCCGCTGGCCAGCCGTGGCAGATAGGCGCTCTTCTGCTCGTCGCTGCCGTTTCGCAGCAGGGTGAACATGTTGTACATCTGCCCATGGATGGTGCCGGAATTGCCGCCGCAGCGATTCACCTCCTCCAGAATGATGGACGCCTCGGCCAGGCCCAGCCCCGAGCCGCCATAGGCTTCCGGAATCATGGCGGACAGCCAGCCCGCCTCGGTCATCGCCCGGACGAAGTCCTGGGGAAAGCCCTTCTGCTCATCAATGTGGCGCCAGTACTCGGCCGGGAAGCCGGCGCAGAGGCCACGGACGCCGCCGCGAATGGCAGAGAATTCTTCTTGTCGTTCGTCCAGCATGGGAGTTTCTCTCTTGTCGTTATAGGGGCACCGCTGTCACTCGAATCGCAGCTGAGCCACCTGGGCTGCACCGTCGCCATTTCCAGCCCACAGCTCCGCCTCGCCGGGCGCGATGACCTGACCACTGAGCGTGAAGGGAGCGGGCGCGATCAGCGGACGAACGCCGCGATAGCTGAACTGCCGTATCCGCGCGGTCGGATGAGCGCGACGGAAGCTGCGCAGCGACAGGGTCGCGATGAGCGGGCCATGGACGACCAGACCGGCATAGCCCTCCTGCTGGGTCGCGTAGGGCCAGTCGTAGTGGATGCGATGACCGTTGAAGGTCACCGCCGAATAGCGGAACAGCAACGTCGGCTCGGGTACCACCGACTCCGCCCAGCTGCCGAGCGCAATGGCTTCGCCGCTGCCGGCCTTGGGCGCACCGGGCTCGCGATAGACCAGGTCCTGCTCTTCGCGCAGCACCAGTTCGTCCTGTTGGAAATAACGGTGCTCCACGGTCACGAACAGCAGGCTGCCGCTACGGCCCGTCTTCTCCTCGACGCGCAGCAGCGTCGAGACGCAGCGCGCCCGCTCGCCAACGTGCAGCGCGCCGAGAAAGTCCAGGCGCCCGCCTGCCCACATGCGATTACGCCCTTCCGCCGGCGGCAGGAAGGTACCGCGCGCCGCATGCCCATCGGGCCCGAGCTGGGCCCCTGCCACCGGGTTGTCGAAGAAGGCCCAGTGCCAGAGCGGCGGCAGCGCCTCGCCCGCCGCCAATGGCGGCTCATCGAAGGTGTGGGCGATGCGCGCGACTTGGCGTTGCCCCAGAAAATCCTCTGTTTCGAGGGTTCGTCCCACCCAGGCAGTGGCTGACGTCGCGTTCATGCTTGACTCCCATCGATAGGCTCATCGCCAGCTTGCGGGGAGTTGTTTCGTTCTGTGAATTTACATTTGCGTAATCCGGCATTCGGCTAGGCTGAACGCCAAAAAACGCACGGAGCACGCGAGCATGCATTTCGACCTGGCTGACCTGCGGCTTTTCATCCATATCGCCGAGTCGCCCAGCCTGACCCAGGGCGCACGCCGCGCGGCCCTGTCGCCGGCCGCCGCCAGCGCGCGAGTGAAGGCCCTCGAAAGCCAGTTCGGCATTCGCCTGCTCTACCGTGACAGTCGCGGCGTCGAGCTCACGCCAGCGGGTCAGCGCCTGCTGAAGCATGCCCGTCTCATCATGCGCCAGGTCGACTTTCTCAAAGGCGAATTCACCGAGTACCGCAGTGATGCCACCGGCCATATCCGCATCTTCGCCAACACGACCGCGGTCACCGAGTTCCTCCCCGGATTGCTCGCCGTCTATCTCGCGGATCGCCCGGGCGTGACGGTGGATCTGCAGGAGCGCCTCAATCGTGACATCGTCAGGGGGGTGATCGACGGGGCAGCGGATCTGGGCATCACCGCCGGACTGATCGAAGCGAGCAATCTGCAGATCCTGCCCTACAGCATGGATCGCCTGACGCTGGTCGTGCCCACCGGGCATCCCCTGGCCAGCCAGCCCCAGGTCACCTTGCGAGAGACCCTGGACTACCAGCATATCTGTCTGCGCGAGGGCACCAGCCTGCTGAATTTCCTGCGGGATCAGGTGGAACGTCTCGGTGCCACCCTGAATCTGCGTATCCAGCTCTCCAGTTTCGAGGCCGTGTGCCGTATGGTCGAAGCCAAGGTGGGCATCGGCATCCTGCCGGAATCCGCCGCCCGGCATCATGGCCGAAGCATGGCGATCCGGACGGTGAGGATCGAGGAACCCTGGGCGGTTCGCGAGCGAAACATTCTGGTCAGGGATCTGGAGGCACTCCCGGAAAGCGTCCGCGCCCTGGTCAGGCTCCTGCAGGATTCCGCGGGGAGTTCCGACGCCCCAGGACATCTGTAAACGCGCTCCTTCCCCAGGCGTCAACAGGCTTCCCAGGCAGCGGCTGGTGCCCGAACTGGCGGCGCTGCTCCATCAGCCCTTCTGAACCGCCCGGCATCGCAACGATCTGGCTTGGTCTCGCCTTGATTACCCGGGCAGGGAGAATCAATCCCAAAGCGATCCAAAAAAGAGGGGTGGTATTATCTAGCGGCAGGCAGATATCAATGAAGGCTGACCGGCCGGGAGATGGCTGGGAGGCCTTGCTTCAGCGCCGGGATGCCTGGGTGCATCCACGGCTCGCCAGGCGAAACGTCGACCCAGCTCGCGATAGCCGGAAAACACGAAGCCTCCGCTGCGCGCCTGATAGGCACTGCGCCTGGCGCGGTAGACCCGCGGAATCAGATACCAGGGCAAGCCCGGCAGATCGTGGTGGACCAGGTGCAGGGTATTGTTGAGAAACAGCCAGCGCAGCGCCCCGCCGCTCTCGTTGAGCACGCACCTTTGCGCCGGATCCAGCGCCGGGCGGTGTTCGTAGAAGGACCTGATCAGCGCCAGGGCCAGCGCCGGCCAGGCCACTCCCAGCACATAGATCGCCAGGGGCATGCCAGACAGCCCGTGGATCGCCAGGAGCAGCCCTGCACAGAGTGTCAGGTGGATCAGCCAGACACCCAGCACGCCCCGCTCGCCACGCCGGCAGCGGCGTACTTCGAACTCCAGCATGCCGTGCAGCGACAGCACCGGTCCCACCAGAACACGCCCGAGCAAGGTCTTGTCCAGCCAGAGCAACGCCCGTCCGGCCTGCCCTCTTCGCTCCCAGACCTCGCCATCCACATAGCGGCTCTCGGGATCCAGGTCAGGGTCGGTGAGGTTCTCGCGTCGATGGTGCGCCAGATGGCTGTCCCGATAGAGCGGAAAGGGAAACCAGAGGCCGAGGGGTGGATAGGCCAGCAGGGCATTTACCCGGGGCCAGCGCGTAGGATGACCGTGAATCAACTCGTGCTGCAGCGACTGGTGCAGCACGACGACCAGAATCAGCGGTGGCAGGGTCCAGTAGCCAAGCAGCGGCCAGGCCAGGACGAGCAGGAGCCAGCTTGCGTAGACCCCTGCGACCAGCCCCCAGGTAGGCCATTCGCTGCGGGCGGTGAACGTATGCAGGAGCAATTTGACCAGGCGGCGATGCCGCGTATCGAGATAGACAGTCACTACAGGGCCCTGATAGCCAGAAATCAAAGCCGACCTTAGAAAAAGAGCATCCCGAAGTGAAATATCGTTAAGGCATTACTTCATGAACAAGTGGTTGTCCGCTGCCTTCAGCCATGCAATGGCTCAATACTCAACGTCTTGCCGCGATAATTCCGCAGCCCATCTAACGATCATTCAAGCGACCAATAAAATCATAAGCTTATAAAAATTATCCACACCAAGACCCAACTGTTGCGGGAACAACACTTCTGGCAAGGAATAATTCGAGACATATCCTTAGCACTTTTGACAACTGGCCAATGGCTCGAAGTGCCTTTTAGACTTGAGCCAACTCTGCACTTGTCAAAGTCCGCCATGTTTTTATCCAGCAAGATGCTCCGTACGGGTGAACCTGCACCCACTTCCCCGATAAAGATTCATGCGAGGCCGGCGGGCAGGCAGCAAGACGAATGGGCTCCGTCCACCCGCTACCGTCCCGCAGCGCCGGTAGCGGTCCTGAAAACCTTGGGCCGCCGTCTGCTGGCGGCGATCGCCCTGATCGGCCACACCCGCGCCGCCCAGGCCGAGATGGCCCGTCTCGGTCTCGCCCGTCCCGAATCTCTCCCGACAGCATTAGAAGGATCTCCATTCCCATGAGCATCATTTCCGCAGGCTGGGGCGCCGGCCCTTCCGCGCGCCATGCCGACCTCTCCGCGCGCTTTCAGCCGCTGTTCCAGCGCATCCGCGCGGGCGCCATCCAACGCGAGGTGCAGCGGCGGCTGCCGGTCGAAGAGCTGGACTGGCTGAAGGCGGCGGGCTTCACCGCCCTGCGGCTGCCGGTCGAGCACGGCGGCGCGGGCGTCACCCTGCCGGAACTGTTCGCCCTGCTCATCGAACTGGGCGAGGCGGATTCCAATCTGGTCCAGGCCCTGCGCGGCCACATGGGCTTTGTCGAGGGCCTGCTCAACAGCGACGACCCGGCGCGCCGCAGCCGCTGGTTCGCGCGCATCGCTGCCGGCGAGACAATAGGTCCGGCGTCCAGCGAAGTCGGCGATGCCCGGCGCGCCGAGTTCAGCACCCGCGTACGCCGCGAGGGCGACGCCCTGCTGCTCTCCGGCACCAAGTTCTATACCACCGGTTCGCTCTATGCCGACTGGATCGACGTGGGCGCCACCGACGAGGCCGGCAATCGCGTCATGGTCACCGTCCGCCGCGATGCCCCCGGCGTCGAGGTGGTGGATGACTGGAATGGCTTCGGCCAGACCCTGACCGCCAGCGGCACGGCGACCTTCACCAATGTGCGCGTAGAGCCTGCGGACGTGGTGGCGGTGGGCGAGCGCTTCCGCTATTCACCCGGCTTCTTCCAGGTCTTTCACCTCGCCAATCTGGCGGGCCTGGGACGGGCCATGAGCAGCGAGGTAGCGGCCGCGGTCGCCGCTCGCACCCGCACCTTCACCATCGGCAACGCCGACCGTGTCAGCCAGGATCCCCAGGTGCTGGCCGTGGTAGGCCAGGTACGCAGCGCGGCCTACTGCGCCGGGGTGATCGCCCTGAAGAACGCCGAGGCCTTGCAGCGGGTGCATGACCTCAGGCAGACGGACGACCAGGCCGCCGAGGATCGCGCGGTGGCGCTGGCCGAACTGGAAGTCTGCCAATCGCTCAATGTGGTGACGGACCTGATCATCGAGGCCTCCGGACGCCTGTTCGACGCCCTGGGCGCCTCGGCCACGCTGAGACCCCAGGGTCTGGATCGCTTCTGGCGCAATGCCCGCACCCTCGCCTCCCACAATCCGCGCATCTACAAGGATCGAATCGTCGGCGACTTCGCGGTCAACGGCACCCCCCCGCCGCCGCAGTGGAAGATCGGCGTCGCCTAGGCCGCCGAACCGGCCGGAAACCCCGACGAGAGCCGCCCTGCCCGGCTGGCCGCCGCCCCCGGCGATGCTTTAAGCTCGCCGGCCTTACCCCCTGGAGCGGTGTCATGGAAAGGTCTCGCAGCAATCGTCAGGCCATGTGGAAGGCCATCAAGGATCCGCGCTTCATCCCGGTCGCGGTGGCGGCCGTGTGCATCGTGCTGTTCTTCGTATTCGGGCTGATCGACGTCCTGGGCAACTGATCTTCCGCCGGGACGCCGGCCTATCCCTGCTGCGGACAGGCCATCATCCCTGCTCGCCCGGCCCGCGGGGACGGTCGCCCAGGATGGTCGCCCGGTGCATCACGCGCCGCTGCGGACGATAGTCGTCACAGGCGTAGTGCTGGGTGATGCGGTTGTCCCAGAAGGCCAGATCGCCCGCCTGCCACTGCCAGCGCACCTGGAATTCAGGTCGGGCGGCATGGGCGAACAGCAATTGCAGCAGCGCCTCGCTCTCGGCTTCTTCCAGCTCGACGATCCGGGTGGTGAAGCCGGCGCTGACGAACAGCCCCTTGACCCCGGTCTCCGGGTGCACCCTCACCACCGGATGACGCACCGGCGGGTTGGCCGCGCGTGCCGCATTGAAACGCTGCAAGCCTTCCGGCGTCTGGCCGAAGCGCTCCAGCGGAAAGGATTTGCTCAGGTCGTGCCAGGCACTGAGACCGTCGAGCAGCCCGCGAAGCGGTGCGGACAGCGCCGCATAGGCCGCGGAATTGCTCGCCCAGAGGGTATCGCCGCCATAGGCAGGCACCTGGCGCGCGCTGAGCAGCGACCCCAGCGGCGGCGTCTGGATGAAGGTCACATCCGTATGCCAGAGCGCGTTGTCCCTCAGGTCGTTCAACTCGGTATCCAGCACCAGGATTTCCGGCTGCTCGGGATGCTTGGGATAGATCGGGTGGATGTGCAGATCGCCGAAATGAGCCGCCACGTCCCGTTGCTGGCGTGGCGTCAGCAATTGGTCACGCAGAAACAGCACCTTATGCTCCAGCAGCCCCTGGTGGAGTGCCGTGTGGCTGGCGGCGTCCAGGGGCTCGCGCAGATCCATGCCATGGACGCGTGCCCCGAGGGCGGGGCTCAGACGTTCGAAGGTAAGGGGCATGGACGTCTCCCTACTGCCAGCCGGCATAGCGCCGCTGCAGGGCGCGCAGGCCCAGTTCGATGGACAGGGCGATGCTGGCGATCAGCAGGATGCCCACCACCACCACGTCGGTGGCCATGAACTGGGCGGCCGATTGCACCATGAAGCCCAGGCCCCGATTGGCCGCGATCAACTCAGCGGCCACCAGGGTCGACCAGCCCACCCCCAGGGCGATCCGCAGGCCGGTGAGGATGTCGGGCAAGGCACTGGGCAGGATGACGTGCCGCACCACCTGCCCTCGCGAGGCGCCCAGGCAGCGCACTGCCTGGCGTCGCGCCGGATCGACCCGGCGCACCCCACCCACGGTGGCGATCAGCAAGGGCGCGAACAACGCCAGATAGATCAGCAGCACCTTGGACAGCTCGCCGATGCCGAACCAGATCACCATCAGCGGCAGGTAGGCCAGCGGTGGAATCGGCCGATAGAACTCCACCAGGGGGTCCAGCGCGGCGTTCAGGGTCGGGTTGAGGCCCATGGCGATGCCCAGGGGTACCGCGGTCAGCACGGCCGCCAGCAGCGCCGCCAGCACCCGCAGCAGGCTGGTGCCCAGGTGCTGCCAGAGGCTGGCATCCAGATAGCCGTCGGCGAGCAGTCCCTGCAGAGCGACCAGCAGTTGTTCGGGCGACGGCAGGAACAGGGTATCCACCCAACCCAGATGGGTCGCGCTCCACCAGAGCGTCGCCACGCCTGCCAGGGTGCCCAGCGCTACCACGCGGCGGCGGTCCAGGTGCAGTCGACGGCGTTCCCGGGTATCGCGCAGGGAGGTTGTCAGGGTGTCAGAGGACATGATCGGGAGACTCCTGCAGAAAGAGGTCGAGCAACTCCTGGCGCAGCTCGGCGAAAAGGGGATCGGCCTTGATCGCGCGAACGGGCTCCCCCGCCAGATGGCGGCGGGCGAAAGGCACCTCCAGGCGGCGGACGATGCGCGCGGGCGGTCCGTCCAGCACCAGCAGCTCGGTCGCCAGAAACAGCGCCTCGTCGACGCTGTGTGTGATGAGGAACAGACCCTTGCCGGTGCGTTTCCATACCTCCAGCAACAGCACCTGCATGCGTTCCCGGGTCAGGGCGTCGAGGGCGCCGAAGGGTTCGTCGAGCAGCAGGAAATCCGGGTCCACCGCCAGGGCGCGGGCCAGACCCAGGCGTTGGCGCTGACCACCCGAGAGTTCGCCGATGGCGTGCTCGGCATGCTGCGGCAGCCCCACCAGCTCGAGCATCTCGCGGGCCCTGGCCTCGCGCTCGGCACGACCCAGCCCGCGCAGGCGCAGGCCCAGGGCGACGTTGTCGAGCGCATTGAGCCAGGGCATCAGGGCGTCGTCCTGGAACACCACGCCGCGTTCGCCGCCCGGCCCTGCCAGGGTCCGGCCATCGAGCTGCACGCGCCCTTCATCCAGGGATTGAAAACCGGCGAGCACGTTGAGCAGGCTGGATTTGCCACAGCCGGACGGACCCAGCACGACCAGGGAGGCGCCCTTCTCCACCGCGAGGTCGAGACGCTGCAGGATCGGTTGACGACGGCCACGGCGGACGAATCCGAGGCTGGCCTGTTCCAGGGTGAGTCGACTCATGACCGGCTCCTGTCGGCTGGGAAAAAAAGCCCCTCCGGAGAGGGGCGAATCGTGGCGTGAGAGGATCGCTATTGAGCCTTGCGGACGTATTCGGCGCTGACATAGGGCGAGTAGTCGTCGAGCACCGTGGGAATGCGCTTCTGTTCCTTGAGAAATTCGGCGGTGTGGGCGATGGCCTTGGCCGTGCCGCCACCGAGCAGATCGGGCCCGAGTTGCGCCTGGGCATCCGGATAACGTGAGCCGGCCAGTAATTCGGGGATGTCCGCGGCGTCCGCGCCGGTCAGGCGAGCGATCTTTCTGGCCTGCTCGGACTGCGCATCCCACGCCTTGCCATGGGCCTGGTAGTCGGCGAAGGCCTGTAAGGTGACCTTGGCGTACTGGGCGATGATCTCGGGATGCTTTTCGGCGAAGTCCTTGCGCGCCACCCAGACCTCGAAGGTTGGCGCACCCCAGCTGCCCACCTGGGCGGCATCGGCGAGCACCTTCCCGTTCTTCTTGATCTCGCCCAGCGCGGGTGACCAGACGAAGGCGCCATCGATGTCACCGCGGCGCCAGGCAGCGGCGATCTCGGTAGGATTGAGGTTGACGATCTTGACCTTGGCCGGATCCACGCCCCAGTGTTTGAGGGCTCCCAGCAGGCTGTAGTGGGAGGTGGAGACGAAGGGCGTGGCGATGGTCTTGCCGACCAGTTGCTCGGGTCTGTCGATCCCGCTGCCATCGCGTACGACCAGGGCTTCGGCGGAATCGATTTGCGCGGAGACGAGGAAGGTCACCAGCGGCAGCTTGCGGGAGGTGGCCGCCGCCAGCGGGCTGGAGCCGAGATTGCCGATCTGCACGTCACCCGACGCCAGCGCGGCGACGACCTCGGGACCGCTGTTGAAACGGCGCCAGTCGATCTTCTGGCCAATCGCCTGATCGTAGCGGCCATCGGCCTGGGCGACCTTGGAGGGATCTACACCGGTCTGGTAGCCGACCACCAGATCGGCAGCGGTCGCCTGCACCGCGAGCGTTGCCAGGCCTGCAGCCAGCGCCAGGGATTTTAACAGCGAATTCATGAAGGCCTCCTTGTCGGCAGGCACGCCGGAGCGCGCCCTCGGCATCGACTCGATGCCTGTCGGAGGCCAAGCTAAACGATCTAAGTATCGTCAGATAAATAACGAAAAGGAATCAGCTTAGGCAGGGTGCTGGACGGTTGCGGACAGCGCCCGCTTCCACCACAAAGGAGAGTACGGCCTGGAACCAGGCCGCAGAAGGCAGCAATCAGCCCTTGCGCTGATTGAGGAAGCGGAAGCAGCCGGCCAGCAGGTCGTCGAAGCGCCAGGGCTTGGGCAGGTAGTAGATGTCCGGGGCGCGCTCGGGCTGCAGCTCTTCGAAATAGCCCGAAGAGACGATGATGGGCAGACCCGGCAGCTGCTGCTTGACGCGGCGCGCCAGCTCCAGGCCGTCGATGGCACCCGGCATACGGACGTCGGTGATCAGCAGATCAGGCGTCGGACGTGCACTCGACAGGTATTCCCAGGCTTGATCCGCGGTGCCGAAGGTGTGCACCTGAAAGCCTTCGCCTTCGAGCACCTCTTCCATCAGCCCGAGCAACATGTTCTCGTCTTCGACGACCACTACCACTGGTTTCATAAATCCGTCTCGATCTCCGCAGGTCCGCCATCTGACTGGACGTATCTCGTTGGGGCGCGAATTCTACTCCTATCCGGCGTCCGCTGCGCACTCTCCTCTGAGCTTAGACGCGAGGTGCGACATCCTGCCCCACTGATCGACAGAAAAAAGCCAGCACTGCGCAACAGGCATCGCGCCTATTGGGGTGGTATTACTACCCAGGAACCGTTTGCCGGACATCCGGGGAACCGTGGCGAAGCCCCTCAGTCGGAAAACAGGTGTCTCGAAAGGCTCCCCGCGATTCCGGCGCGTCAGCTTTTCTGGATCACGGGGAGCCGTCTGCCTGAGGAAATTGCGCATGACGGCCATCGACTGGACGGGTTGGCTCAACGCCCCCTGGATCACCACGCTGATCGCGGCGGGGGTCGCCCTGCTGATCAGCAGCGTCGCCCTGACCCTGGCGTTCGCGGCCATCCGCCGCCTGGCCAATCCCTTCCTGCTGGCGCGCAACCTGGTCAAGTACGCCGAGAAACCCGCGCGCCTGGCCGTGCCCCTGGTGGTGTTGCAAGGTGTCTGGAATTCCGCACCCGATGCCCTGCCGCTGTTGCGTGCCGTACAGCACCTCACCGGTCTGCTGAGCATCGCCGCCTTTACCTGGCTGGGCCTTCGAGCGGTCAAGGCCGTCGGCGCGACCATCGCCCTGCGCAATCCCGTGGATGTGGCGGACAACCTGCGGGCCAGGCGGATCCAGACGCAGAATCGGGTGCTGGTGCGCAGCCTCAGCTTCATCGTCCTGCTGGTGGGCATCGCCCTGATGCTGATGACCTTCCCGGCGGTTCGCCAGGTGGGGGCGAGCCTGCTCGCCTCGGCCGGGGTCGCGGGCCTGGTCGCGGGTATCGCTGCGCGACCGGTCCTGGGCAATCTCATCGCCGGCCTGCAGATCGCCGTGACCCAGCCGATCCGGCTGGACGATGTGGTCATCGTCGAAGGCGAATGGGGCCGGGTGGAAGAGATCACCGGCACCTACGTGGTGGTCCGCATCTGGGACGACCGCCGGCTGGTGGTCCCGCTGCAATACTTCATCGAGACGCCCTTCCAGAACTGGACGCGCTCGTCTTCCAGCCTGATCGGGTCAGTCTTCATATGGGTTGACTATTCCCTACCCCTGGCACCCATCCGCACCGAATTGGAACGCGCCTGTGCCGAGGTGCCCCATTTGTGGGATGGCCGTGTCTGCGTGCTGCAGGTGACCGATGCGTCCCACGATTCCATCCAGCTGCGCGTACTGGTGAGTTCGGGCGATTCCTCCAAGAACTGGGACCTGCGCTGCTTCGTGCGCGAGCGGCTGATTACCTACATCAATCGCGAATTCCCCCTCTGCCTGCCCAAGCTGCGGACCGAACTGGGACGCCGTGACGTCCACCCCGCGCCACTATCCGACGAAAGGCAAGAGCCGGTCGTTCGTCAGCCAGAAGTCTGATTTTTCGGCCAATTGTCGCGATCAGGTGACCATCAAGCGGTTCACCTGGCGGTTATTCAGAGGTGCCGGCCCGAACCGCGACGGCTTTCGGGCATGCATCTGGCAATACGAAGCAAGACCGCAACATTCGAGCGGGAAACTTGTGACGTTGTCCGTGAGTCAGTGCGAGAGCAATCTGGAAATCCGCGAAGCAGTTCTCGCCCAGATCCAGACATCTCAAGAAGAGGTGACCGGCAAAAAGGCTGTAGCAGCTCGGCTGTAGGCGTTTTTGAACCAGGAGCATCGAGCTTCAGGAAAGAAGCATTCAGGTAAACCTCAGTCTCGAACTTGCTGCATTGGGAGCGCACCATGGCAAATGCCGTCGTGGGGAAATTTGGGGCTCTGGAGCCCGTTGAAACTGCCACTCGCACCACCAGATCCAGCTCTCTCCGCAAGCGCACGGACGAGCCTCAGCTGACGCTGAGCTCCGTCGTCGAAAGTCGCAAACGCATTCTCTTCGTGACCCCGGAAATTTCCGACTTCGTCAAGGCCGGTGGCCTGGGCGAGGTATCGGGCGCCCTGCCGCGCGCCCTCGCCGCCTCCCACGACGTCCGGGTGTTGATCCCTGGCTATCGTCAGGTGATGGCCGCGATCAAGGATCGCGTGCAGATGGTTGGCCGCATCGCCGCCCGCGCCGCCATGCCGGCCTGCGAGATCGGTCGCGTCAATCTGGAAGACGGCCTGGTCGTCTATGTGCTGATCTGCCCCGAACTCTATGAGCGCCCGGGCAACCCCTATGGCGACCTGAACGGTGCCGACTGGGCCGACAACCACATCCGCTTCGGTCGCCTGGCCAGCGCTGCCGCCGACTTCGCCCTGGGCGACGCCTCCATTCGCTGGGTGCCGGACCTGCTGCACCTCAACGACTGGCAGACCGGCCTCGCCGCCGGCTACCTGCGCTGGAAGGGTGCCAGCACCCCGTGCCTGACAACCATCCACAACCTGGCGTACCAGGGTCTGTTCCCGGCGTCGGTCATGGCCGATCTGGACATCCCCGCCCACGCCTTCCAGATGGAGGGCCTGGAGTTCTGGGGCAAGGTGTCCTTTCTCAAGGCCGGTCTGGTCTATGCCGACCACATCACCACGGTCAGCCACACCTACGCCCAGGAAATCACCACCGCGAAATTCGGTTGCGGCCTCGAAGGCCTGCTGCAGGTCAAGGCCCGTGACGGCAAGCTGACCGGTCTGCTCAACGGTATCGACGATGGCTGGAGCGCCTGCAGTGACCCGCACCTGTGCCAGCAATTCACCGAATCGGACTGGGACGGCAAGGCGGTCAACGCCGCGCGCATTCGCGAGGAATTCGGCCTGGAGCCCTCCAACGGCCCGCTGTTCGCCGTGGTCTCCCGACTGGTCCAGCAGAAAGGCATCGACCTGACCATCGAGGCGGCCGATCACATCGTCGCCCGCGGTGGCCAGCTGATGATCATCGGTTGCGGCGAGCCGCACATCGAGCGCCAGGTACGGGCCCTGGCCCTGCGCCATCCCGGTCGCGTCAGTGCCCACATCGGCTTCTGCGAGACCGAGGCACGGCGCATGTACGCCGGGAGCGACTTCCTGCTGATGCCCTCGCGCTTCGAGCCGTGCGGTCTGAGCCAGATGTACGCCCAGCGCTTCGCCTCCCTGCCGATCGCCACCCGCACCGGCGGCCTGGCCGACAGCATCGAGGACGGCACCACCGGCTTCCTGTTCGCCCCACTGTCGCTGGAAAACTACATCAGCGCCATCGACCGCGCCCTGGGTGTGTTCGAACGTCAGGACCTCTTGCTGGCCATGCGTCATCGCGCCATGCAGGGCCCGTTCTTCTGGTCCGAATGCGCCAAGCCCTATGCCTCGCTGTACCTCGATCTGCTCCAGACCACCGCTCACCAGGAGCGTCACCTCGGCGCCTGAGGCGCAACCTGACTACCAAGCGCTTTTCCCTCGGCAAAAGGCCGACGAAAAGCGCTTTCCCCGCCTAACTTTGCGCAACTCTCACCGGTCATAACAGCAACTGCGGCCAACTGGGCCGCAGCGTCTTTTCTGCCGTCCGGTTTCGGGAGTTCTCTATCCATGACTGATATTTCGCGCGACGCAGCCGCGGTGACCGGGGGCTATGCCTGGCAGACCCGTGCCGGTGCCACTCTGGTGAACAAGGAACGCACCCTCTTCCACTTCTGGGCGCCCAGCGCCGACGCCGTGTCGGTGGTCCTGGAAGGTGGCATGACCCTTCCCATGGAAGCCGAGCAAGACGGCTGGTTCGCGGTGGAGGCCCAATGCGGTGCCGGCACCCGTTATCGCTACCAGATCAAGGACCTGCTGGTCCCCGACCCGGCCTCCCGCGCCCAGGCCGGCGATGTGCACGAGCCGAGCATTGTCATCGACCCGACCACCTACCACTGGCAGACCGTCGAGTGGCAGGGCCGTCCCTGGCACGAAAGCGTCATCTATGAATTGCACGTCGGCACCCTGGGTGGCTTCGCCGGCGTCGAGAAGCTGGTGCCGCGCCTGGCGGCACTGGGCGTCACCGCCATCGAGCTGATGCCGCTGTCGGAATTTCCCGGCGATCGCAACTGGGGCTATGACGGCGTGCTGCCCTATGCGGTGGAAGCCTCCTATGGCACCCCGGACGACCTCAAGTCGCTGATCGACACCGCCCACGGCCATGGCGTCATGGTCTACCTGGACGTGGTCTACAACCACTTCGGACCGGACGGCAACTACCTGCACGCCTATGCCGAGCGCTTCTTCCGCGAAGACATCCATACGCCCTGGGGCGCGGCCATCGATTTCCGCCAGGACGCGGTACGCCGCTACTTCATCGACAACGCCCTGATGTGGCTGATGGAATATCGCTTCGACGGCCTCAGATTCGATGCCGTCCACGCCATCAACGACAAGGGCTTCCTCGAAGAGATGGCCGAGGAGATCCGCAGCACCGTCGAGCCGGGTCGCCACATCCACCTGATGCTGGAGAACGAGGACAACACGGCCACGCTGCTGGGTGGCAAGCACTACAACGCGCAGTGGGCGGACGATTGGCACAACGTCATCCACCCCATGCTGACCGACGAGAACGAAGGCTACTACCAGGACTTCACCGAGGATGCCACGGCCAAGCTGGTGCGCTGCCTGGGCGAGGGCTTCATCTACCAGGGCGAGCAGACCCGCCATGGCAAGGCCCGTGGTGAACCCAGCAAGGACCTGCCGGCCTCGGCGTTCGTCATCTTCCTGCAGAACCACGATCAGGTCGGCAACCGCGCCTTCGGTGAACGCCTGACCCGTCTGGCGCCCGAGCCGGCGCTGAAGGCCGCCACTGCCCTGCTGCTGCTCAGCCCGATGATTCCGCTGCTGTTCATCGGTGAGGAATGGGGCAGCCGCCAACCCTTCCTGTTCTTCACCAGCCACAACGACGAGCTGGCCGAGCTGGTCCGCGACGGCCGTCGCAACGAATTCAAGGACTTCGATTTCTTCACCAGCGAAAAGCATCGCCAGCAGATCCCCGACCCGAACGCCGCCAAGACCTTCGAAGATTCCAAGCCCAATTTCGGCGAGGCCGATCAGCCCGATCACGCCGCCTGGCTGGGGCTGTATCGCGAGCTACTGGAAATCCGCCGCCGCGAACTCTTCCCGCGCCTGGAAGGTGCTCGCCCCATGGGCGCCGAAGCCCTGGCCGAGCGCGCCGTACGGGCGCGCTGGAGTCTCGCCGACGGCAGCCGCCTGACCATCGAACTCAACCTGAGCGACAAGGCCGTACCGGTGGACGAGGCTCCCCAGGGCGAGCTGTTGCACAGCAGTGACGCCAGCGCAACGCCGACCCGCGAGGACGGCACCCTGGCCGCTCACTCGGCACTGGTCTGGCTGGAGAAAAAGGCATGAGTGGAGATCGTCTGGAACAACTGGCGGAGGCCGCGGGCATCGCCATCGAATGGACCGCCTACGACGGCAAGCGCCAACGGGTGAGCCCCGAGGCGCTGCGCAATCTGCTCAAGGCCATCGAGTTGCCGGCGGACAGTGACGACGAGATCGACACCAGCTTGCGCAAGCTGGCCGAGGTGGGCGACAAGCACCATCTGCCGCCGCTCATCACGGCGGTGGTCGGCAAGCCGGTCGGGGCGCCGGACCAGTTCAAGCGTGGCGTCCGCTACCAGGTGCAGCTGGAAGATGGCGAGCGTCTGGACGGTCAGGTCGACGACCGCGGACAGCTGGCGCCGATCAGCGCCGCCGGTTATCACCAGGCCGAGGTCGATGGCGAAGCCCTGACCCTGGCCGTGGCGCCGGAACGCTGCTTCACCATCGCCGACGCCACCGGTAACGAGCAGGCCCGTCTCTGGGGGCTGGCCGTGCAGCTCTACAGCCTCAGGCGCGAAGGGGGCAGCGGCGCCGGCGATCTGCAGGGCCTGGTGCATTTCGCCAAGGCTGCGGGCAGCAAGGGCGCCGACGCCCTGGCCATCAGCCCGCTGCACGCCATGTTCAGCGCCGACGGCAGTCGCTACAGCCCCTACTCCCCGTCGAGTCGGGTGTTCTTCAACGTGCTCTATGCCGCGCCGGAGCTGGTCCTGGGTGCCGAGCCGGTGCGCCAGGCCATGCAGCGCGCCGGCCTGCAGGCCGAAGCCGAGCGCCTGGAGCAACTGGAACTGATCGACTGGCCGGCCCTGGCCAGGCTGCGGCTGCGCTTGCTGCGCACCCTGCACCTGGATTTCCGTACCGCTGGCGGTGAGCTGCGCGAGCGCTTCGAAGCCTTCCGCCGCGACGGTGGCGACGCCCTGGAAAACCATTGCCGCTTCGAAGCCCTGCATGCCTCCTTCACCCAGGGCGATGCCTCGCCCAGCTGGCAGCATTGGCCCCAGCAGTATCGCGATCCCAAGAATCCGGCCGTGGCCGAATTCGCCGAACGCCATGCCCAGGACGTGGAGTTCTATGCCTTCACCCAGTGGCTGGCCAGCGAAGGACTGTCCGCGGCCCAGGCGCAGTGCCGCGAAGCAGGCATGAAGATCGGCCTGATCGCCGACATCGCCGTAGGCGCCGACGGTGGCGGCAGCCAGGCCTGGAGTCGCCAGGAAGAGCTGCTGGCCTCGGTCACCGTGGGTTGTCCGCCGGATCTGCTCAACCAGAAGGGCCAGGGCTGGGGCATTTCCGCCTTCTCCCCCACCGGCATGGTCAAGCATGGCTTCCGCGCCTTCATCGAGATGCTCAGGGCCAACTTCGCCCATGCCGGCGGCGTGCGCATCGACCATGTGATGGGGCTGCAGCGCCTCTGGCTGGTGCCCGAGGGTGCCTCCCCGGCCGACGGCGCCTATCTCTCCTATCCGATCGACGACCTGCTGCGGCTGGTGGCGCTGGAATCCTGGCGCTATCGCTGCGTGGTCATGGGTGAAGACCTGGGCACCGTACCCGAGGGCTTTCGCGAGCGGCTGGCCGAGCGCGCCATCATGGGCATGCAGGTGCTGTTGTTCGAGCGCGATGGCGACGCCTTCAAGCCGGCCGCGCAGTGGTCGGACACGGCCATGGGCATGACCACCACCCACGACCTGCCGACCCTCACCGGCTGGTGGCAAGGCCGCGACGCCGACTGGCAGGAAGAACTCGGACTGCTGCCCGACGGCACCTCGCGCCAGGATCGTCTCGACGAGCGTGCCAAGGATCGTCAGCAGCTGGCCAAGGTGCTGAAGCTGGACGACACCCGGGAAAGCAATGTCGAGTCCGCCGTCGATGCCGCCATCGACTTCATCGGCCGCACCCCGGCGCCGCTGATCATCCTGCCGGTGGAAGACGCCCTGGGTCAGCTGGAGCAGGCCAACCTGCCCGGCACCACCAACGAACACCCCAACTGGCTGCGCCGCTGGGATGACCCCGCCGAGCGCCTGCTGGATGCCGCTACCCCTGAACGACGCCTACGCGTGCTGAGCACTGCTCGTAACAATCCGGA
The DNA here is from genome assembly GCF_000730625.1 of Pseudomonas oryzihabitans NBRC 102199. Classification (GTDB taxonomy): domain Bacteria; phylum Pseudomonadota; class Gammaproteobacteria; order Pseudomonadales; family Pseudomonadaceae; genus Chryseomonas; species Chryseomonas oryzihabitans. Next base: position 903,480 of record NZ_BBIT01000002.1, read on the forward strand.
GAACACTCGATGAGTCGCTTGCGCGCTACCGTACGCCTGCAGTTCCACAAGGATTTCACCTTCGACGACGCCCTGCCCCTGGTGGAGTACTACGCCAAGCTGGGCATCAGTCATTTCTATGCCTCGCCCATCACCACCGCGCGCGCCGGTTCCGTGCACGGCTATGACGTGGTCGATCCGACCCGGGTCAACCCGGAGCTGGGCGGCGAAGAGGCGCTGCGGCGCCTGGTCGCCCGCCTGCGCGAACACGGCATGGGCCTGATCGCCGACTTCGTGCCCAACCACACCAACGTGGGCGGCTCGGAGAACGCCTGGTGGCTGGACATCCTCGAATGGGGTCGCCAGAGCCGCTACGCGGGCTTCTACGACATCAACTGGTACGGGCCCGACCCGGATCTGCAGGGCCAGGTGCTGCTGCCCTTCCTCGGTGACGCCTATGGCAACGTGCTGCAGGCCGGCGAACTCAAGCTGGTATTCGACGCCGAGCAAGGCGCCTTCCGCGTCGAGTACTACGCCCACCACTTTCCGATCAATCCGGGTACCTACGGCCAGATCCTGCGTGAGAGCGACCTGCCCCAGCTGAGTCTGTTCGCCGATGCCTTCTCGGCACGGGCCAAGGACCTGGAAGAAGCCCGCGGCGCCCAGCGCCAGTTGGCCGATGCCGCCAAGGACCCCGCCGTCGCCGCCGCCATCGACAAGGCGGTAGCCGCCTTCGACGGTAGCCAGCCGGCCAACCAGGAGCGGCTGCACGCCCTGCTGGAGAGTCAGCACTATCGCCTGGCCAGCTGGCGCACCGCCTCGGACGACATCAACTGGCGGCGCTTCTTCGACATCACCGAACTGGGCGGCCTGCGCATGGAGCGCCACGAGGTGTTCGAGGAAACCCATTCGCTGATCTTCCGCCTGATCAGCGAAGGCCTGCTCGACGGCCTGCGCCTGGATCACATCGATGGTCTGGCCAATCCGCGCGCCTATTGCCGCAAGCTGCGCCGTCGCGTCGACGACCTCTGCGCCAGCCGCAGCGGCGGTGCGCCGGAGGACGGCTTCCCCATCTACATCGAGAAGATCCTCGCCGAAGGCGAGCAGTTGCGGGAAGGCTGGGGCATCGACGGCACCACCGGCTACGAATTCATGAACGAGGTGTCGGCGGTGCAACACGCCGCCAGCGGCGAAGCCCCGCTGCGCCAGTTCTGGGCGGAGCGGACCGGCCGCACCGAGGACTTCCTCGAAGAGGTGCGGGAAGCGCGGCGCCTGGTGCTCACCACCGCGCTGAACAGCGAATTCGAATCGGCCGTGCATACCCTGCACCTGCTGGCGCAGCAGGATTGGCGCACCCGCGACACCAGTCAGGGCGCCATCCGCCGGGTGCTGCTGGAGCTGATCGTGCAGTTCAAGGTCTATCGCACCTACGCCGGCGCGGCGGGCTTCGTCGGCAACGACGCCCAGTGGTTCGATACCGCACTGGAAGCTGCCCGCCCCCACGTCAGCGAGGCGGAGCAACCACTGCTGGAACAGCTGCGCGCCTGGCTGGGTGGCGACGCCCCGCGTCACAAGCCCGTGGGCAGCGTGGCCCGGCGCGAGCAGCGTCGTGCCATCACCAAGTTCCAGCAACTCACCTCGCCGATCGCCGCCAAGGCGGTGGAAGACACGGCCTGCTATCGCTCCGCGCCGCTGCTGTCGCGCAATGACGTGGGCTTCGATCCGCAGCATTTCGCCCAGCCGGTCAGTGCCTTCCACCAGGCCAGCGGTTGGCGCGCCGAGCACTTCCCGCGCAACATGCTGACCACCGCGACCCACGACCACAAGCGTGGCGAAGACACCCGCGCGCGCCTGGCAGTGGTCTCGGAACGCCCGGACGCCTATATCGCCCAGGCCACCCGCTGGATGGAACAGGCCGCACCGTTGCGCGGCCAGTGGAACGACGCCCCGGCGCCGACGCCGGGCGATGAACTGATGCTTTACCAGACCCTGCTCGCCAGCTGGCCGCTGCAGCTCCAGGCCGACGACCAGAAGGGTCTGGAGGCCTATCTGGAGCGGCTGCTGCAGTGGCAGGAAAAGGCCCTGCGCGAAGAGAAGCTGGAGTCCGATTGGTGGGCGCCGAATGGCGACTACGAGGCGGCCTGCAAGGCCTTCCTGGAAGGTCTGCTCACCGACGACAACTACCGCGCCCTGCGCGGCGAGATCGTCACCGCGGTCCGCGAACTGGCTCCGGCCGGTGCGCTGAACGGCCTGGTGCAGATGCTGCTGCGCAATACCGCGCCCGGCGTGCCCGACCTCTACCAGGGTGGTGAATTCTGGGACTTCAGCCTGGTGGAGCCCGACAACCGCCGTGCCGTGGACTACGCCCCACGGCAGCAGGCGCTGGCCAAGCACGCTTCCGTCGAGGCTGCCCTGGATGCCTGGCAGAACGGCGAGATCAAGCAACAGGTACTGGCTGCCGTCCTGCAGCTGCGCAAGCAGCAGCCGCAGCTGTTCACCGAAGGTCGCTACCTGCCCCTGACCGTAGTGGGTGCCCATGCCGATCAGGTGCTGGCGTTCGCCCGGACCTGGGAGCAACAGGCGGTGATCGTCATCGTACCGGTGCATGCCTCCGACCTCATGCAGAACGATGGAAATCTCCGCTTTTCCGCAGAGGCCTGGCAGGACACCCGGATAAAACTTCCGGAAACCTTGTCCATGTACCGCTTTGGGGAAACTTTTGCCCCGGCATCTGTCCATGACCAGAAGAAAGAGCTTTCTGTCGGCGAGGTTCTGGCACGTTTTCCGCTTGGATTGCTCAGCACACAAGACATCACTCAAGGAGCCGCACCGCAATGACCCAAAAAGACGAACGCATCCAGCAGCTCGCCTATCAGATCTGGGAGTCCGAAGGACGGCCGGCCCACGAACACGATCGCCACTGGGAGATGGCGACTCGACTGTACGAAGCCGAACAGGAAGGCGTGGCCAAGAAGACCGCGGCCAAGAAGCCTCGCGCGACCAAGGCTGCGGCAGCGAGCGCGGAAAAGCCCGTTGCCAGCAAGCCCCGCACCACCGGCAAGACCAAGAGTGGCAGCGAGAAGGCCGCTACCGAAGCCGCAGCGGCCGGTGAGTCGGTAACCGAGAAGGTGGAATCGGCGGCCAAGAAGGTTGCCTCCAAGGTCAAGCAGGCGGTCAAGCCCAGTGCAGGCAAGACCGGCGCGAGCAAGACCACCGCCAGCAAGGCCAAGGCCGATGCCAATGTCGAGGCAACCGGCGTAGGTGTGGCGCCGGCCACGCCGAAGAAGCCGCGCGCGTCCCGCGCCAAGGCGGCCACGACCAAGCCCGCCGCCACCGAGTGATGTGATGTTTCGGCCTGGCCGTCCGGCCAGGCCTTCCCCCCGCCGCCTCGCTGCGGTGTCTGCGTTATCACTGTTTTCCTGATTTTTTCCTGAAAAAACAACGCTTTGTCGGTTCGCCATCAGGACTCGGAACTGCGCTGCGTCGGGCCTTTCATATGCAGGTAGCCGGATCTGTATCGATTCAGCCACCGGCAGGTATTGAGAGCCGAGTCAGAGCTACTTCCTTCCTAGCTATCCCGAGAGCGTCGAAATGACTTCAACCGAGTCCAACAAGCCGTTAACCGAAGCGACCACTTTCATCAGCAAGTCCAAGTCTCGTGTTCGTGAAGGGCTGCCCTACCCCCTGGGCGCCACCTGGGACGGCTCCGGCGTGAACTTCGCCATCTTTTCCGCCAACGCCACCAAGGTGGAACTCTGTCTCTTCGACGACGAAGGCAAGGAAGAAATCGAGCGTATCGAACTGCCGGAATTCACCAACGAGATCTGGCACGGCTATCTGCCCGACGCCCGTCCCGGCACCCTCTACGGCTATCGCGTGCATGGCCCGTACGAGCCGCAGAATGGCCATCGTTTCAACCACAACAAGCTGCTGATCGATCCTTATGCCAAGCAGATCGTGGGCGAGCTGGAGTGGAACGATGCCCTGTTCGGCTACACCATCGGCCACCCCGATGGCGACCTGTCCTTCGACGAGCGTGACAGCGCGCCCTTCATGCCGCGCTGCCGCGTCATCGACCCCGCCTTCACCTGGGGCAACACCACCCACCCGCGCGTGCCGCGTGATCGCACCGTGTTCTACGAGACCCACGTCCGTGGCTACACCATGCAGCACCCGGCCGTCCCGGAAAGCGCCCGCGGCACCTTTTCCGGTCTGCAGGAGAGCGAGGTCATCGACTACATCAAGTCGCTCGGCATCACCTCGGTCGAACTGATGCCGATCCACTACTTCCTCGATGACAACCACCTGCTGGAAAAGGGCCTGAGAAACTTCTGGGGCTACAACACCCTGGCCTTCTTCGCCCCGCACTCGCGCTACATGGCCAGCCAGTCCATCGGCGAATTCAAGGTGATGGTCGCGCGCATGCACAACGCCGGCCTCGAGGTCATCCTCGACGTGGTCTACAACCACACCGCCGAAGGCAACGAGATGGGCCCGACCCTCTCGCTCAAGGGCATCGACAACGCCAACTACTACCGCCTGATGCCCGATGATGCGCGCTACTACATCAACGACACCGGCACCGGCAACACCCTGAACATGAGCCACCCCTGCGTGCTGCAGATGGTGACCGACTCGCTGCGCTACTGGGCCACCGAGATGGGCGTGGACGGCTTCCGCTTCGACCTGGCCACCATCCTGGGTCGCGAGCCGGACGGCTTCGACGAGGGCGGCGGCTTCCTGCACGCCTGCCGTCAGGACCCGATCCTGGCCGAGACCAAGCTCATCGCCGAACCCTGGGACTGCGGCCCTGGCGGCTATCAGGTGGGCAACTTCCCGCCCGGCTGGATGGAGTGGAACGACACCTTCCGCGACACCGCCCGTGCCTTCTGGAAGGGTGACGAGGACAAGATCGGCGACTTCGCGAAGATCTTCCTGGGCTCCGGCGACAAGTTCAATCGTCGCGGTCGTAAGCCCTATTCGTCCGTGAACTTCGTGACCGCTCACGATGGCTTCACCCTGGCCGATACCGTGTCGTACAACGACAAGCACAACGAGGCCAACGGCGAAGACAACAACGACGGTCACTCCCACAACCTGTCGTGGAACTGTGGCGCCGAAGGCGAGACGGACGATCCGGAAATCATCGAGCTGCGCTATCGCCAGATGCGCAACCTGTTGGCCACCCTCTTCCTCTCCCAGGGCACGCCGATGCTGCTGGCCGGCGACGAATTCGCCCGGACCCAGGGCGGCAACAACAACGCCTACTGCCAGGACAGCGAGATCGGCTGGGTCAACTGGGAGATCAGCGAGAAGAGCGCCGAACTGCAGGAATACGTGCGCAACCTGATCGACCTGCGTCGTCGCTATCCGCTGCTGCGTCGTAGCCGCTTCTTCACCGGCGCCTACAACGAGGAACTGGGCGTCAAGGACGTCACCTGGCTGCAGCCCGGTGGCAGCGAGATGGGCGATGAGCAATGGCAGGACGGCAGCAACAAGTGCATGGGCATCCTCCTGGATGGTCGCGCTCAGCCGACCGGCATTCGTCGCAAGGGCGCGGATACCTCGCTGCTGATTCTGGTCAATGCTCATTATGACGTGGTGGATTTCACCCTGCCGGAAGTCCCCATGGGCGAGCATTGGTCCCTGCAGCTGGACACCAATCAGCCCGATCTGGATGCCGGCGACGTCTTCAATTTCGGAGATACCTATCAGGTCACCGGACGCTCGGTATTGCTGTTCGAGCTGACCCAGACCAAGCGGAGGAAGCGCCAGGCATGACGGACGCGCAACAGGGTTTTTCGTTCAAGGTCCTGACCATCAACACGCACAAGGGCTTCACGTCCTTCAACCGCAAGTTCATCTTGCCGGAATTGCGTGAGGCGGTGCGGACGGTGTCAGCGGACATTGTCTTCTTGCAGGAGGTGTTGGGTACCCACGAAAAGCACCCGTTGCGCTTCGAGAACTGGCCGGCGGCGCCGCAGTACGAGTTCCTGGCCGATTCCATGTGGACCGATTTCGCCTACGGGCGAAATGCGGTCTACCCGGATGGCCATCACGGTAATGCGGTGCTGTCGAAGTTTCCCATCGTCAGTTACGACAACTTCGACATTTCCATTGCCGGACCGGAAAAGCGCGGGATGCTGCATTGCGTCCTGCGTGTTCCGGATCAAGGTGTGGATCTGCACGTGATCTGCGTGCACCTGGGATTGCGGGAAAAGCACCGCCAGATGCAGATGAAGCTGATCTGCGAACACATCAATTCCCTGCCCAGCGACGCTCCTGTCGTGGTGGCGGGGGATTTCAACGACTGGCGCCAGAAGGCCAACGACATCCTTGGCCAGGGCGCGGGCCTCGAAGAGGTGTTCATGAAGACCGCGGGGCGCCTGCCCAAGACCTTCCCAGCAAAGCGTCCCCTGCTCTGCCTGGATCGCATCTATACCCGTAACGTCAGTGTCGGGCGCCCACAGGTGCTAGGCAATCAGCCGTGGTCGCACCTTTCCGACCACGCTCCCCTGGCTGCGGACTTCCACCTATGAACTTCGAATGGCGGGACGGAAACCGCATCGCCTTGCTGGAAAACGGCGAGGACTTCTTTCCGCGGGTCTTCGAGGCGATCCGCGAAGCCGAGCGCGAGGTGATCATCGAGACCTTCATCCTATTTTACGACAAGGTCGGCAAGGCCTTGCAGGAGGAGTTGGTCGCGGCGGCCAAGCGCGGTGTCCAGGTGGACATCACCGTGGATGCCTACGGCTCGCCGGACCTGCCGCAGGCCTTCATCGACGAGATGGTCCATGCCGGGGTGCGCTTTCGCTACTACGATCCGCGCCCCCTGGTTATGGGCATGAGGACCAACCTCTTCCGCCGCCTGCATCGCAAGATCGTGGTGGTGGACGCCCGCCTGGGTTTCATCGGCGGCATCAACTACTCCGCCGAACACCTGGGCGACTTCGGGCCCGAGGCCAAGCAGGATTATGCCGTCGAGGTCGAAGGCCCCATCGTCGACGACATCCACCGCTTCGCCCGCGACGCCATCAACTCCCCGGAGGAGACCCATCGCTGGTGGGGCAAGCGCTCGCAGAAGCCGGCCGACAATCGCAATCCCGGCAATGCCCAGGCGCTGCTGGTATTCCGCGACAACGACGAGCATCGTGCCGATATCGAAAAGCACTACCTGGAGATGCTGCGCAACGCCAAGCGCGAGGTGGTGATCGCCAATGCCTATTTCTTCCCCGGCTATCGGCTGCTCAGGGAGATGCGCAATGCGGCGCAGCGTGGCGTCCGCGTGGTGCTGATCGTCCAGGGCGAACCGGACATGGCCATCGTCAAGGTCGGCGCCCAGATGCTCTACAACTACCTGGTCAAGGCCGGGGTGGAGATCTACGAATATTGCCTGAGACCCCTGCACGGCAAGGTGGCGACCATGGACGAGCATTGGTCCACCGTGGGTTCGAGCAACCTCGACCCCCTGAGTCTCTCGCTCAATCTCGAATGCAACCTGATCTTCCACGACCATGCCTTCAACCGTGAATTGCGCGGTCGCCTGGAAACCCTGATCCAGAACCACTGCGAGCACGTCGACAGCAGCAAGGTGCCCAAGCGCACCTACTGGCACCTGGCCAAGACGATGCTGGTCTTTCACTTCCTGCGCCACTTTCCCGCCTGGGTCGGCTGGCTGCCCGGTCATACCCCCAAGATCGAACTGGTGAGTCCGCCGGTGCAGCCCGAGCTCGAAACCCAGGACCGGGTCGATTCCTCGATCTCAAGGTATCCGCAACGATGAGCAGCCACAGCGACACCCTGGACCACGCCGACGACGAGGCGGACCAGCAGGCCGCCGACAAGCCACAGAACAAGCACTGGGTGCTGGCCAAGAAGATCCTGACCTGGGTGTTCCTGATCGCGGTGGTGGTGCTGCTGGTGATCTATGCCCGCAAGGTCGACTGGGGCGAAGTCTGGAAGGTCTTTACCGGCTACAAGTGGACCACCCTGGCCATGGCCGGCGGCCTGGTGGTGCTGTCCTATATCATGTATGGCTGCTACGACCTGATCGGGCGCGCCTATTGCGGCCACAAGCTGGTCAAGCGCCAGGTGTTCCTGGTGTCCTTCATCTGCTACGCCTTTACCCTGACCCTAAGCACCTGGGTCGGCGGCATCGGCATGAGGTATCGCCTCTATTCGCGGCTGGGCCTCTCCAGCGGCACCATCACCCGGATCTTTTCCCTGAGCATCGCCACCAACTGGCTGGGATATGTCCTGCTCGCCGGCGGCATCTTCGTCAGCGGCGTGGTGGACATGCCGCCCAACTGGTTCGTCGGCGACACCACCTTGCGCCTGATCGGCTTTGGTCTACTGGCCTTCATCGTTTTCTACCTGGGCGTCTGCGCCTTCGCCAAGCAGCGCGAATGGACGGTGCGCAAGCAGCGCCTTGCCCTGCCCTCGCTGCGCATGGCCTGCCTGCAGCTGCTGGTGTCCTCGATCAACTGGATGGCCATGGCCGCCATTGTCTATCTCTTCCTCGGCCGTCAGGTGGACTATCTGCATGTACTCGGCGTCCTGCTGCTGTCCAGCATCGCCATGGTCATCGTGCATATCCCGGCCGGGGTCGGGGTGCTGGAGACGGTGTTCATCGCCCTGCTGGCCAACGACGGCCTCTCCCAGGGCAAGATCATCGCCGCCCTGCTCGGCTACCGGACGCTGTACTTCATCGTCCCGTTGCTGATCGCCGCCGTGCTCTACTTCGCCCTGGAGAGCCGCGCCAAGAAGCTCAAGGTCAGCAACGACCGCCGCGAAGAGCGCAAGCAGCAGGAAAAGCACGCCACCTAGGACGTGCCCTATCTGTTATTGGGCTGGTGCATGGAAATCAGCCGGTAGAACAGCACACGCCCGCCCTCGGTGGCGGGCCCTTCCCCATCGCGCAAGCGGGCGCCCGCCTTGAAATACAGGTGATGGCTGCTCCAAGCGCTGTCCAGTTGCAGACCCAGGTCTCCGTTGCGCGAACCGGCGCCATGGGCACGTACCGTGAGCACCCCGGTACGCGCCAGCTTGATGTCATAGCTGAAGCGACTGTTGAGCGGTAGATGCTCCAGCAGGATGACGTCCTTGGGACTGTCGGTGGGGCTTTCCCGCAACCGGGCGATGAGTTGGCCCTGCTCGACCTGTCCCTTGGCAGTGGCCGCGCTTTCCACGCGGTAGACCAGTTGCAACAGTGCCTGGGACGCTTCAGGCGCGGCGGTCTGGTCCTCGATCTGGCTGATGATGACCTCGGGGCGTGAGGGCACCTGCTGCACCGCCGCTTCGGCCTGCAGCAGGGCATCGGCCTCGCGATACTTCCAGGCATAGGCGCTGCCGTCCGGACGCGTTTCGCGCAACTCGGTGGCGGGATAGCTGTTGAAGGGTTGCGGGGTTCCGGTCACGGGGACCCAGAACAGCAGCGACCCTCCCTCACCACGCATGAGATAGGGGCTACGAAAGGCGCTGCTGTTGAGTTCGGCGGTCTGTACCTGGGCCACGGGCATGGGTACGGGAACCGTCAGATTCCATTCGGCGAGATCGATCATGGTGCTCTCGGTTGCCAGATGCCTGACAAGCATCGCCCAGAACGGGGATGCCTGTCAGCGCAGCGCGTCCCTTGCGGGACGCTCCCGGATCAGCCCTGCGGCTTGAACACCAGCACACCGAGGGGTGGCAACTGCAGATTCAGCGAGGCCGGCTGACCATGGGCGCCGATCTCCTCGGCGTTCACCCCACCGCCGTTGCCCAGGTTGGAACCACCGTAGCGCTCGGCGTCGCTGTTGAAGATCTCCTGCCAATGGCCCAGCGAGGGCACGCCCACCCGGTAGTCATGCCGCGGTACTGGCGTGAAGTTGGCGATCACCAGCAAGGGCCGCTGCTGAGCATCCTTGCGCAACCAGGCAAAGACGCTGTTGCCATTGTCGTCGCCGACCACCCAGTCGAAACCCTCGGGCAGGTGATCGCGCTCGTGCAGTGCCGGCTCATGGCGATAGAGCTGGTTGAGATCGGCCAGCAATTGCTGCACACCGCGGTGGGTGCCGTGCTCCAGGAGGAACCAGTCCAGCTCGCGGTCATGACTCCACTCGCGCCACTGGCCGAACTCGCAGCCCATGAACAGCAGCTTCTTGCCCGGGTGGGTCCACATGAAGCTCAGGTAGGTGCGCAGATTGGCGAACTTCTGCCAGACGTCCCCTGGCATCTTCTCGATCATCGAGCCCTTGCCGTGCACTACCTCGTCGTGGGAAATGGGCAGCATGAAGCGCTCGGACCAGGCGTACACCAGGCCAAAGGTCATCTGGTGGTGATGGTACTGGCGATAGACCGGATCCTCTTCCACATAGTGGAGGGTGTCGTTCATCCAGCCCATGTTCCACTTGAAGTCGAAGCCCAGGCCGCCTTCACTGACCGGTGCGCTCACACCCGGCCAGGACGTGGATTCCTCGGCGATCACCAGCGCACCCGGCGCCTCCTCGTGGACCACCTCGTTGAGGTGACGCAGGAAGGCGATGGTTTCCAGGTTCTCGCGACCGCCGTGGATGTTGGGGATCCACTCGCCGTGCTTGCGCGAATAGTCGCGGTAGAGCATGGAGGCCACGGCATCCACCCGCAGGCCGTCGATGTGGAAGTGCTTGAGCCAGTGCATGGCCGAGGCCAGCATGAAGCCGTGCACCTCATGGCGCCCCAGGTTGTAGATGTAGGTGTTCCAGTCCTGGTGGAAGCCTTCGAACGGATGCTCGTATTCATACAGCGCGGTGCCGTCGAAGCGGGCCAGGCCGTGTTCGTCGGTGGGGAAATGCGCCGGCACCCAGTCGAGGATGACGCCGATGTCGGCCTGGTGGCAGGCGTCGACGAAGGCGGCGAAATCCGCCGGGGTGCCAAAGCGCGAGGTGGGCGCGAACTGGCCGAGCGGCTGGTAGCCCCAGGAACCGCTGAAGGGGTGCTCCATGATCGGCAACAGCTCGATATGGGTGAAGCCCATCTCGCGGACATAGGGAATCAGGCGCTCGGCCAGTTCCCGCCAGTTGTACTGGCGCCCCTCGTCACCGCCTTCGCGGCGCCAGGACCCGGCGTGCAGTTCATAGACCGAGATCGGCGCTTCCACACCCTGCAGTTCGCGGCGGCGGGCCATCCAGTCCTGGTCGTGCCAGGTGAAGGGTTTGTTGTCGGCCACCACCGAGGCGGTGCGCGGCGGCAATTCCGCCGCCAGGGCGATGGGGTCAGCCTTGAGCGGCAACACGCCGTGCTGGCCGAGGATCTCATACTTGTAGGAAGTACCGACCGGCAGGCGCGGCACGAACAGCTCCCAGACGCCGCTGTTGGCGCGCAGGCGCATGGGCAGCCGGCGGCCGTCCCAGCTGTTGAAGTCGCCGACCACCGAGACGCGGCGGGCATTGGGGGCCCAGACTGCGAAGCGCACGCCCTCCACGCCGTCGACTTGGCAGCGCTGGGCGCCAAAGGTCTCGCCGAGGTTGCGGTGGCGGCCTTCGTTGAACAGATAGAGGTCGGTCTCCCCCAGCAGCAGACCGAAGGAATAGGGATCCTCGGTTTCCTGCACGCCGCTGGGCCAGCGGATGACCAGCTTGTAGGGCGCGGCGTATTCCAGCCGCGCGACGAACAGCCCGGGCACCCGCCCCGGCTGCATCTGGGCCAGGGGCCGACCGCTGACGCGATCGACCAGTTCCACGCCCAGGGCGTTGGGCAGGAAGGCGCGGACGATCACGCCCTCGCCATCGGGATGGGGACCGAGCACGGCGAAGGGATTGCCGTGCTCGCCGCGGGCCAGCGACTCGGCTTCGGCAGCCGAGAGCCGGGCGTCGTCCAGGGGAGCGACGGGAGCGGTGTTGTGATCGGTCATGCGCGGGCTCCGGACAAGAGGGTCTCGACGATGGCAGCGACGCCACGTAGCGGGATGTTGATCCAGGTGGGTCGGTTGGCAGCCTCGTAGCCTATCTCATACACCGCCTTCTCCAGGCTGTAGAGATCCAGCGCCGCCTGCTCGCCGCGCTCGCCCCACTGGTGGCCGATACCGGCCGCCGCAGCGCGATAGCCTTCCAGGAAGGCCGCGTAGGAGGCATTGCGATAGGTCTCCGCCGCCTTGGCACGCAGCTGCAGATGCTCTTCCGAGGTATCGGCGCCGGCGTTGCTCGACTGGGTGACCATGGCCGCCGCGTAGTCGAAGGAGCGCAGCACCCCGGCGACATCCTTGTGCGGACCGTACTTGCCGCGCCGCTCTTCCAGCGACCGCGCCGGCTCGCCTTCGAAGTCGATGAGGATGGCGTCGTCCTGGGCCACCAGCACCTGACCCAGGTGCAGATCTCCATGGACGCGGATGCGCAGACCGCCTTCGACATCCGCGGCCAGGGCCTCGATGCGCTTGGCCAGGGCTTCGCGCTTGCCGACCAGACCCTGCAGCAGCTCCTTGCCGGTGGCATCGAGCTTGTCGCTCATGCCCTGCAGGGTGTCCAGAGCACCGTCCACCTGGACGCGAACGCGGTGCGCCAGCTCCTTGGCCGCCTGGGCATCCACGGTTTCCGGCGCGAAGGCCGCGTCTTCGGTGGGCTGCGCCAGCACCAGGTGCATCTCGCCCAGGCGCTTGCCCAGCACGCCGGCGAAGGCCGCCAGATCGCCCATGGCAGTGAACTCGTTCTCCACGTCGGAGATGCCGCCGCTGAGCAGATCGCGGGTGACGCGATCCAGACCGTCCAGACTCCAGGTCCAGGCATCGCCCTGGTTGTGGATGTGCTGCTGCACCAGCATCAGCACGTGCGGGGTGCCATCCGGCGCGATGCGCTGGGCTACGGCATGGGTCGCGGCGATGTTGGCGAAGCCGGCCTGGGCCAGGTAGCGCCCCATCTCCACTTCCGGATGGATGCCCGGCGCCACCTTGCGGATCAGCTTGAGCATCAGGTGGTCGCCGACGATCAGCGAGCTGTTGGACTGCTCGACGCCCAGATGCTTGATCTCGATGTCCGGATCCAGCGCGAAGTCCTCGGGCTGGTCATAGACCTCGAAGCTCAGCTCGCCGGACGGCGAAGCGATCTTGGCGCCCTTGCGGAAGGCGTCAAACACGCCATGGACGAAGCTGGTCAGGGCGAAGGCATCGGTCACCAGGCCCACGCGCCGCACGTGGCGGATGCGCGACAGCGCCAGCTGGGTGGCCAGCGGACTGCAGTGCTGGTCCTCTTCGGCGAGGAAGCCCAGGGGCAGTGCATAGCGCTCTTCGCCCTTGGCATTGGTGACCACCACCTCGCTGAACATCACTGGCAGCTTGGGCGTGTTGATCTGGGCCGCATAGTCCAGGCGCACACTGGTGATGGCTTCGTCCTTGGAACCGAACCAGCGCCGCTTGGGCAGATAGACCGGCAGCACCTCCTCGAAGATGCGGCGCGGCTCGCCCTCCAGCAATTCCTGCAGGTGCCGCTTGATGACCACCGTCTGGTAGTCGGGCATCGGCGCCGGCGGCTCGGTGTGCCAGGCAGGCATCTGCTCGTTGCCGGCCAGGTAGAACCAGTAGAAGCCATAGGGCGGCAGGGTCAGCATGTAGGGCAGCTGGCCGATGGGCGGGAAGGCGCTGCCGCCGATCATTTCCACCGGCACCTGACCGGCGAAGCTGGACAGGTCCAGTTCCACCGCCTGGGCGGCGCGGGAGACGTTGGCCACGCAGAGAATGGTCTCGTGTTCGCCCTGGGCGTTGGTGAAGTCGCGCAGGTAGGCCAGGATGCGTCTGTTTGTGGGCGACAGCATCTTCAGGGTGCCGCGACCGAAGGCCTTCTGCTGCTTGCGCACGGCCAGCATGCGCCGCGTCCAGTTGAGCAGCGAATGGGGATCGCGGGACTGGGCCTCGACGTTGATCGCCTGGTAGCCATAGAGCGGATCCATGATCGATGGCAGCACCAGGCTGGCTGGGTCGGCGCGGGAGAAGCCGCCGTTGCGGTCGACCGACCACTGCATCGGGGTACGCACGCCGTCGCGGTCGCCCAGGTGGATGTTGTCACCCATGCCGATTTCGTCGCCGTAGTACATCGTCGGGGTGCCGGGCATCGACAGCAGCAGGCTGTTGAGCAGCTCGATACGCCGACGGTCGCGCTCCAGCAGGGGCGCCAGACGGCGCCGGATGCCGAGGTTGATGCGCGCGCGGCGATCCGAGGCGTAGTAGTTCCACAAATAGTCCCGCTCGCGGTCGGTCACCATCTCCAGGGTCAGTTCGTCGTGGTTGCGCAGGAAGATCGACCACTGGCAGTTGGCCGGGATCTCCGGGGTCTGGCGCAGGATGTCGGTGATGGGGAAGCGGTCTTCCTGGGCGATGGCCATGTACATCCGCGGCATCAGCGGGAAGTGGAAGGCCATGTGGCATTCGTCGCCATCGCCGAAGTACAGCTGGGTGTCTTCCGGCCACTGATTGGCCTCGGCCAGCAGCATGCGATCGGGATAGTTGGCGTCGATCTCGGCGCGGATTTCCTTGAGCACCGCGTGGGTCTCGGGCAGGTTCTCGTTATTGGTGCCGTCGCGTTCCACCAGGTAGGGGATGGCGTCCAGACGCAGGCCGTCGACCCCCATGTCCAGCCAGTACCTCATGATGGAGATCACCGCCTTCATCACCTGGGGATTGTCGAAGTTCAAGTCCGGCTGGTGCGAATAGAAGCGGTGCCAGAAGTACTGGCCGGCGACCGGGTCCCAGGTCCAGTTGGACTTCTCGGTGTCGAGGAAGATGATGCGGGTGCCGTCGTACTTCTGGTCGTCATCGGACCAGACGTAGAAGTTGCGTGCCGCCGAACCTTTCTTGGCGCGGCGGGCGCGCTGGAACCAGGGGTGCTGGTCGGAGGTGTGGTTGATGACCAGTTCTGTGATCACCCGCAGGCCACGGGCATGGGCCTCGGCGATGAACCTCTTGGCATCGGCCATGGTGCCGTAGTCGGGGTGGATGCCGCGGTATTCGGCGATGTCGTAGCCGTCGTCGCGCCGCGGCGAGGGATAGAACGGCAGCAGCCAGATGGTGTTGACGCCCAGGCTGGCGATGTAGTCGAGCTTCTCGATCAGGCCGGGGAAGTCACCGATGCCATCGTTGTTCGAGTCGAAGAAGGACTTCACATGCACCTGATAGATGACCGCGTCCTTGTACCAGAGCGGATCGTCGATGAAGGCAGCGGGTTTGCGGGAGCGAGCTTTATTGGGTTTTGCCATGTCGTCAGGTCCTTAACAGGGCGTCTGAATCGAATGCGTGTACCGGTCGTCCTTGCCGCCCGGCAGTGATGACGGCCGGGCCAGGCGGTGCGGATCTGTCCGCACCGCCTGGCCCGTGCCGCCCGAGGTAGCGCTAGTGGCCCGCCTGGATGCGCCAGATGCCGAAGGGCATCGACGGCTCCAGGCGCGTCCACTGGGTCTTGCCGTGCCAGGCCCAGCGGTGCCCGGTCATGAGGTCCTCGCCGTAGGTGGTGGCGTGGTCGTCGAGACCCAGCTCCCACAGCGGCAGTTCGAAGTGGCCTTCCTGGGCGTTGAAGGGATCCAGGTTGATGGCGATCAGGATGAAGTTGCCCAGGTCGTCGGTACGCTTGCCGAAATAGAGGATCTGGTCGTTCCAGCAGTTGTAGATCTTCAGCCCCAGGTGGGTCTGCAACGCCGGGTTCTGCCGGCGGATGCGGTTGAGCTGGGCGATCTCGCCCATGATGTTGCCGGGGGCGTAGAAGTCGCGCGGGCGCAGCTCGTATTTCTCCGAATCCAGGTACTCCTCCTTGCCCGGCGTGAGCGGCGCGCCCTCGCAGAGTTCGAAGCCGGCGTACATGCCCCACAGGCCCGAGCCCATGGTGGCCAGGGCGGCGCGGATCAGGAAGCCGGGCCGGCCGCTGGTCTGCAGGAAGCCCGGGTTGATGTCCGGCGTGTTGACGAAGAAGTTCGGCCGGTAGCAGTCACGTAGCGGGGCTTCGTTGAGCTGGGTGAAGTATTCAGTCAGCTCGGCCTTGGTGTTGCGCCAGGTGAAGTAGGTGTAGCTCTGGCTGTAACCGACCTTGCCCAGGCGCGCCATCATGGCCGGCTTGGTAAAGGCCTCGGCGAGAAACATGACATCGGCGTCACGACCGCGGATGTCGGCGATCAGCCACTCCCAGAACGGCAGCGGCTTGGTGTGGGGGTTGTCGACGCGGAAGATTTTCACGCCCTGCTCCACCCAATGCCAGACCACGTCGCGCAGCGCCAGCCAGAGATCCGGCACGGCATCCTTGGCATAGAAATCGACGTTGACGATGTCCTGGTACTTCTTCGGCGGATTCTCCGCATAGCGCATGGAGCCGTCCGGCCGCCAGGAGAACCAGCCCGGATGCTCCTTGAGCCAGGGGTGATCCGGCGAACACTGGATGGCGAAGTCCAGGGCGATCTCCAGGCCATGGTCGGCAGCGGCCGCCACCAGGGCGCGGAAGTCGTCCAGGGTACCCAGCTCGGGATGCACGGCGTCATGGCCGCCATCCGGGCTGCCGATGGCATAGGGACTGCCCGGCTGGTCCGCGCCCGCCCCCAGGGTGTTGTTCTTGCCCTTGCGGTGGGCCAGGCCGATCGGATGAATCGGCGGGAAATACAGCACATCGAAGCCCATGTCGCGTACGCGCGGCAATTCGCCGATCACGTTGCGGAAGGTGCCATGACGCTGGGGGTCGTCGGTGATGGAACGCGGAAAGAGTTCGTACCAGCTGGCGAATTCGGCGCGCAGGCGCTCAATGTCCAGCGGGTATTCGATGCTGTGGGTCAGGTGAACATAGGCATCCACTGGCGCCATGGCCTGGCTGGCCTCGCCGGCCAGAAGCACGGCGACCTTGTCGCCCTCGCTGCCGGCCTGGTCCAGCCGCTGCAGCAGCGCCTCCAGGGGACCGCGCTGCTCGCCTTCGGCGCGGGACAGGGCCTGCTCGACATGGATGCGGCCTTCCTGCAATTCCAGGTTCAGCCCCACACCCGCGGCGTACTTCTTCTCGATTTCGTAGCGATAGGTGCCCCAGACATCCCACCATGCCTGGACCACGAATTCGTAGCGACCCACCGCGGGCGGAGTGAAGCGGCCGCGCCAGAGATCGTTGGTTTCCAGGGTCAAGGGAGCCTGTTGCCAGTTCTCCTCGCCCTCCTGACGCCAGAGCACGCTGGCCGCCAGTTTGTCGTGGCCATCGGCGAAGATCTTGGCGGTCACCTCGACGACGCGCCCGGCGATGCCCTTGGCGGCGAACTGGCCATTGTCCACGGCCGGCGTGACCGACTCTATGGCGATGCGCGGGGTCTGGGCAGCGGTAGCGGGATCGAGGGAAAGCGTGGAAAAAGAACCGGGGAGATCGGTGTTCGACATCGAGCCTGACTCCATCTTGGGACGCGTGAAAGGTCGCAACGCGCAAGCGCTGCGACCTTGGTCATGAACCCGCTACTGCTTGGCTTGCCGCCAAAGAGGCCCGGCTGGCCGAACCCTTCAAGGGAATCGGTAACCCGTAGTGACACCCCTAGGGACGCCACTCCAGACAGCCGCGGCTCTACTGCAACCGGAAGCACTCACGCGGGTGTGTCTGAAAGAGTCTGAGCGCCGACGACGCGCAAAAGTTCAGCCAAACCGCAATGAACGACAGGCACGCAAAACTAGCCAAATCCCATAAATATCAGTTACTTAAAGTCAATAAATGAAGCTGTTTCTAACTTATCGACCAGCGCTACGGTGTTTGTTGAAGAGCACCGAAGCGCAAGCCGGAGTAAGGGTCGCCTTCAAGCCTATATTCGATAAATCACTTGAGCTACGATCTATAACCCCATGATTTTACTGATAAGGCGTATAGGGGAGATCGCGCTTGTGCGCGCTACGCCGGTAGGTATTGAGAATGATCTCCAGCGTGGCCGGGCTCACCGCCTTGCCTTCCAGGAAATCGTCGATCTCGGCGTAGGTGATGCCAAAGGCATCTTCATCGGCCTTGCCGGGCGAAAGGGATTCCAGATCGGCGGTCGGCACCTTGTGCACCAGCTCGTTGGGGGCGCCCAGCCATTCGGCCACCGCCCGCACCCGCCGCTTGTTGAGACCATGCAGAGGCGTGAGATCGCAGGCGCCATCGCCGAATTTGGTATAGAAGCCCATCAGGGCTTCCGCCGCGTGGTCGGTGCCTATCACCAGACCCCGGCGCGCGCCGGCCACCGCGTACTGGGCGATCATGCGCTGGCGCGCCTTGATGTTGCCCAGCGTGAAATCCTCGTGCAGTTCGTCATCGAAGGCCACGCGGGCTTCGCGCACCGAGGCGAGCATGGCGTCGCTGGCTGGCTTGATGTTGACGGTGTGGGTCTCGTCGGGCTGGATGAATTGCAGGGCGCGCTGGGCATCCGCCTCGTCACGCTGCACGCCATAGGGCAGGCGCATGGCGATGAACCTCAGGCGCGCATTGCCGCTCTCCTCGCGCGCCCGCTCCACCGCCAGCTGGGCCAGGCGACCGGCCGTGGAGGAATCCACGCCGCCACTGATGCCCAGCACATAGCTTTCCTGGCGGCTGTTCAGCAGATAGTCCTTGAGAAACTGGATGCGACGCTCCGCTTCCTCGGCCGGATCGAAATGCTCGGGTACCTGCAGGGCCTGGATGATGTCGCGCTGAAGGGCTTCGGTCATCGGGCGTTCTCCTCTGATTCGCGTTCGAGACGTTGATGATAGGGCACCACGGCGCCGAGGCTGTGCCGGGCCGCCGCCAGCTGCACGGCCTCACGGTCGCCGGAAAAATGCTGGGTTTCAGAATAGAGCACGATGTCGTCACCGACGCGGTAGCCCCAGGCAAAACAGACGGTCCCCTGAGGAATGCCGTCCGCCCCGCCCGGTCCGGCCAGCCCGGTATTGGCGATGGCCACCTGTGCCGGACTGTCGCGCAGGGCGCCAGCAGCCATCTCCCGCGCCACTTCCTCGCTGGTGAGGTTGTGCCGCTCGATGGTTTCCGGCCTGACGCCCAGCAGGCGCTGCTTGGCCTCGGGCGAATAGACGACGTAACCGGATTCGATGCAGCTGCCGCTGCCGGGTATCTCGGACAACAGTCCCACCACCTTGCCGGCCGTGCAGGATTCGGCCGTGGTGAGTTGCAGTTCGCGTGTCTTGAGATAGTCCAGCATGGACTCGATTTTGTTCATGAGTGCGTGTCCCCAAAAGCAGTTCTCCTCCGTTGGAAGAACGGCGAAATGGGGAAGTTCTCGGGTCAGTTGCCGGGTATTTTCCAGGTCGGCGGGCGTGTCGATGTCGCGATGGATACCGGCGTCCGCGATCTCCCGCTCTAGTACCGAACCCTCGCGCAGGAGCCGTTTCGCTCCCTCGTCGCCCGTGAGTTCGCCCAGCGCAGCGGCAAAATTCCGACCAAAGAGCACGGGATGGCCGCGCCGGCCCTGGTAAGCAGGGACGACGATGCGCCCGGGATGATGCAGCTCCAGCAGCTGGCGGGCCGTGGCGGGCTGCACGAAGGGCATGTCGCCCAGGGCGACCAGCCAGCCGGACGCCTCGGGCGTCCTTCGCACGGCCGCGGCCAGGCTGTCGCCCATGCCGGTGGTGGGCAGGCTGAGTACCGCCAGGCCTTCCTGCCGCGCCAGCGCGGCGCGCCAGGGGGCGCTGTCCGAGACCACGGCCAGGCACGGCAGACCCAGGCCTCGCCACAATCGAAAGGTCGCCTGCAACACCGTCAGCTCGGACGGACCGGGCAAGATGGCCTGCAGCTTGTCGCCTCCGCCGACGGCGCGGAACCGGCTTCCGGCACCCGCCGCGAGGATCAGCACCTGAACGCCGGGCATCCCTAGGCGACCTGCTCCACCGCCACCAGGGCGCGCTTCTTCTGGGTCAGGGCGATGCCGTTCTTGACCGCCACCACCTCCGCCAGCAGCGACAGGGCGATCTCTGGTGGCGTATGGCTGCCGATGTGCAGGCCGATGGGACCGTGCAGGCGATTGATCGCCGCCACCGGCACCTCCAGCTGCAGCAGCCGCTCCCGCCGCCGGTCGTTGTTGCGCAGCGAACCCAGGGCGCCAACGTAGAAGGCGTCGGATTGCAGCGCCGTCAGCAGCGCCAGGTCATCCAGGCGCGGATCGTGGGTCAGGGCCACCACCGCGGTGCGCTCGTCCGGGCGGATCGCCAGCACGGCATCGTCCGGCATGCCCGGGATGAAACGCGCCTGGCGCGTCTCCCAGCCCTGGCGGAATTCCTCGCGGGGATCGCAAACCAGCACCTCGAAATCGAGCATGGCGGCCATGTCGGCGACATAGAGCGACAGCTGACCGGCGCCGATCAGCAGCAGCCGCCAACGCGGTCCGTGTACCAGGCGCAGGCAGTGCTCGTCCAGGGCGACCGGCTCGTCGCGGGTGGTGCTGGAGATCCGCACCTTGCCGGTGGCCAGGTCCAGCTCGCGCAGGGCCAGTTCGTGGTCGTCACAGCGTTGCAGCAGTTGCTCGACCCAGCGCCAGTCACCGACCTGCTCCTGGACCAGGCGCAGGGTGCCCCCGCAGGGCAGTCCGAAGCGGGCGGCTTCGTCACCCGAGACGCCATAGGTGATGACCTCCGGACGCTCGCCAGCGAACTGGCCGGCGTGCAGCCGGGCGATCAGGTCGTCCTCGATGCAGCCACCCGACACGGAGCCGCATACCTGGCCGTCGTCACGCAGGGCCAGCATGGCGCCCGGCGGCCGCGGCGAGCTGCCCCAGGTCTGGACCACGGTGAACAGGCTGACGCCATGCCCTGCCCGTCGCCAGGCCAGGGTCATGCGCAAAACTTCTTGATCGACACTGTCCACGCCCTGCTCCTCTCTACCTTGCACCTGCGACGGCAAAATCGTCGTTCCGGGGGTAGAACCCAACAGCGGAGCGGGGTTCCCCAGGGCGGAACCCGGTGGATCGCCGGCCTATCCATAGGGGACACCCCAAGAGGAGAACGTCCATGCCCCGCTCGATCTGGAAAGGCGCCGTCAGCTTCGGCCTGGTGCACATCCCCGTGTCGGTCGTCTCGGCGACCCGGCAATCGGGCATCGACTTCGACTGGCTGGATGAACGCAGCCTCGACCCGGTGGGTTACAAGCGCATCAACAAGACTACCGGCAAGGAGGTCCCCAGCGAACACATCGTCAAGGGCATCGAGCACGGCAAGGGCAAGTACGTGGTGCTCAGCGAAGACGAGATCCACAACGCCCTGCCCGAGGCCACCCGCACCATCGATATCCTCACCTTCGTCGAGGCGCGGGAGATCTCCATCCTGCACTTCGAGAAGCCCTACTACCTGGCGCCGGACAAGAACGGCGAAAAGGTCTATGCCCTGCTTCGCGACACCCTGAGCGCCGCCGGCAAGGTGGGCGTGGCCAACCTGGTGATGCACTCCAAGCAGCACCTGGCGGTGATCATGCCGCTGGGCGATGCCCTGGTGCTCAACACCCTGCGCTGGGCCGACGAAGTGCGGTCCGCAGAAGACGTCGGGCTCGAGGGACTCGACGCCAAGGTCAGCAAGAAGGAAGTGGACATGGCCCAGCGCCTGGTGGACGACATGACCGAGCTATGGGACCCGGAGCAGTACCACGACACCTTCAAGGACAACGTCATGGCGCTGGTAGAGCGCAAGCTCAAGGACGGCAAGCTCGAAGCCGTCGCCGAGGAGCCCGAAGCCGAGGACAGCGGCGCCGACGTCATCGACCTTACCGAATTGCTGCGCCGCAGCCTGGGTGGCAAGAAGGACAAGGCCAAGGAGGCGCCCAAGTCCAAGAGCTCCGGCCGTTCGACCACCCGGCGTAGCCCTGCCGCCAGCCGCACCCGCAAGGCCAAGTGAGGAGCGCCGCCATGGCCAGCTCGACCAGCGAATACAACCGCAAGCGCAACTTCGACATCACCGCCGAGCCGCGTGACGAGGGCAGCTCCCGCCGGCGCAAGGCCAAGGGGGCCCTGACTTTCGTCATCCAGAAGCACGACGCGCGGCGCCTGCACTACGACTTCCGCCTGGAGCTGGATGGCACCCTCAAGAGCTGGGCGGTGCCCAAGGGTCCCAGCCTCGATCCCGGCGAAAAGCGCCTGGCGGTGCAGGTGGAGGACCACCCCCTCGCCTACGGCAGCTTCGAAGGCAGCATTCCCGAAGGCCAGTACGGCGCCGGCGATGTCATCGTCTGGGATCGTGGCGAGTGGGAGGCGGATGGCGATGCCGCCGAAGGCTATGCCGCGGGCAAGCTCAAGTTCGAACTCAGGGGTGAAAAGCTGCGCGGTCACTGGACCCTGGTGCGCACCCGGCTGCAGGGCCACAGCGACAAGCCGCAGTGGCTCTTGATCAAGGAGCGCGACGACCAGGCCCGCGACACCGCCGACTACGAGGTGACCGCTGCCGAACCCGACAGCGTGCTGAGCGACAAGACCCTGCCTCGGCTGGCGCAGTCCAAGGCCAAGGGCAAAACCTCCGCCAAAGCCAAGGCGACCAAAACGCCGACCCGCCAGCCCACGGCCAAGGCGCGCAAGGCCAAGCTGCCCGAGATCCTGGAAGCCCAGCTGGCCACCCTGGTCGACAGTCCGCCGGCCGGCGGCTGGCTGTACGAGGTGAAATACGACGGCTATCGGCTGCTCGCCCATATCGAGGGCGGCGAGGTGCGCCTCTTCACCCGCAGCGGCAACGACTGGACCGAGCGCCTGCCGGAGCAGGCCAGGGCCCTGGCCGCGCTGGGCCTGGAAAACGCCTGGCTGGACGGCGAGATCGTGGTCAACGACGCCCAGGGCGTCTCCAGCTTCCAGGCGCTGCAGAATGCCTTCGAGACTGGCAAGGCGACCCGCATCACCTATTACCTGTTCGACCTGCCCTATCTCAATGGCGCGGACCTGCGCGAGGTGCCGGTCGAGCAACGCCGCGAGTTGCTCGGCAAGCTGCTGGAAGAGAGCAACGACAGCGAGCTGCTGCGCTTCTCCGCCGCCTTCGAGGTGCCGGCCGATCGCATCCTGGCCAGTGCCTGCGAACTCGGGCTCGAAGGGGTCATCGGCAAGCGCCTGGGTAGCCCCTACCGTTCGCGGCGCAACAAGGACTGGATCAAGCTCAAGTGCGCCCACCGCCAGGAATTCATCATCGTCGGCTACACCCCGCCCAAGGGCGGCCGCCAGCACCTGGGCGCGCTGCTGGTGGCGCTGCACGATGACCAGGGCCAGCTGCACTATGCCGGCAAGGTCGGTACCGGCTTCACCGCGGCCGTGCTCAAGCAGCTGCACGCCCGCTTCCAGCCGTTGATCGTCGATGAGCCGCCGGTGGTGGATCCGCCCAAGGGCGCCGCCTATCGCGAAGTGACCTGGCTGCGGCCCGAGCAGCTGTGCGAGATCGCCTATGCCGAGCTGACCCAGGACCGCATCGTCCGCCAGGGCGTCTTCCACGGCCTGCGCGACGACAAGCCGGCCGAGGGCATCGGCTTGGAAGAGGCGACACCAGCCCGCGAGGCCGAGGCGCCGCGCCCGTCCGCCGCACGCCGTCCGTCTGCGGGCAAGCAGCAGGACGCCAGCGTCGCCGGGGTGCGCATCAGCC
Organism: Pseudomonas oryzihabitans NBRC 102199; assembly: GCF_000730625.1. GTDB lineage: Bacteria > Pseudomonadota > Gammaproteobacteria > Pseudomonadales > Pseudomonadaceae > Chryseomonas > Chryseomonas oryzihabitans. The sequence continues at coordinate 926,959 of NZ_BBIT01000002.1, forward strand.
ATCCCGAACGGGTCATCGACGAGGCCAGCGGCGCACGCAAGCTCGACATCGCGGGCTATTACGCCGCCGTCGCCGACTGGATCCTGCCGCATCTGGCCGACCGACCCGTGGCCCTGGTCCGGACGCCCGAGGGTATCGCCAGCGAGCAGATCTTCCAGAAGCACAAGCAGACCCTGGCGATCCCCCATATCCGCGAACTCGATCCGGCACTGGACCCGGGGCATGCGCCGCTGATGGTCATCGACAGTCGCGAGGCCCTCATCGGCGCGGCCCAGATGGGCACGGTGGAACTCCATACCTGGAACGCCACCGCCGACCGCATCGACCGGCCCGACCGCTTCATTCTCGATCTCGACCCTGATCCCGCCCTGCCCTGGTCGCGCATGCTGGAGGCGACGGGGCTGGTGCTGACCCTGCTCGACGAGCTGGAGCTGCAGGCCTTCGTCAAGACCAGCGGCGGTCGCGGCCTGCACCTGGTGGTGCCGCTGGATCGGCGCCAGGACTGGGACACCGTCAAGGCCTTCGCCCAGGCCGCGGCCCAGCACCTGGCCAACACCCTGCCCAAGCTCTTCGCCGCCAAGATGGGCGCCCAGAATCGCCAGGGGAAGATCTTCGTCGACTACCTGCGCAATCGCCATGGCGCCACCACGGTCAGCGCCTTTTCCCTGCGCGCCCGTCCCCACCTCGGCGTTTCGGTACCCATCGCCCGGGATGAGCTGGCGACCCTGGAGGCCAGCGACCAATGGCGCTTCGACTCCCTACTGGAACGCCTCGAAGGGCTCAAGGACGACCCCTGGGCCGGGTATGCCGAGATACGCCAGAGCCTTACCGCAGCGCGGCGCAAGCGGCTCGGCGTAGCGTAGCGATGCGCCTGCCGTCGGCAAGCGTACCGCCTAAGCGAAACCCCTTATCGCTGCCCGTGGTCTGCACTAACGAGCGCTGTCGTGGACAGCGCCGTCGCCAGCCACGGGATGGAGCCGATGTCGATCGATCTGGATAGCCTCCAGGACACCCTGGACGAGTGGGCCTATGACGAGGTCACTCCCGCACTGCTGCAACACCGACTCCAGATTCTCAACCAGCGCGGTCTCGACCGCCTGCCGTTGCCCGGCCAGGGTCAGACCCTGGACCGTTGGCGCGCCCTGGCCCAGGTCGCCCATCATGACCTGGGCCTGGTCAAGCTGTACGAAGGCCACACCGATGCCCTGGCCATCCTGAGCGAACTGGAGGGCTACGCTCCGCCCGAAAGCCTCTGGGGCGTCTGGGCCGCCGAGCCGCCCGATGCCCGCCTGCTGGTGCGCTACAGCGCCGACGGCGTGGTCACCCTGCACGGCCGGAAGTCCTGGTGCTCCGGCGCCTCCCTGGTCAGTCACGCCCTGGTCACCGCCTGGATGGACGATCATCCGATGCTGGTGGCGGTGGAAATGAAGCAACCCGGCGTCGAAGTCACCCAGGACGGCTGGCGGGCCATCGGCATGCAGCACACGGGTAGCGTCGACGTGCTGTTCGACGGGGCCGCCGGCGTGCTGGTCGGGGCCCCCGGTCGCTACCTGCACCGCCCCGGCTTCTGGCATGGCGGCGGCGGTATCGCCGCCTGCTGGTATGGCTCCGCCACCGCCCTGGCCGATACCCTGCGCGCTCACTGCAAGCGTCATCGCGAACCCCATGCCCTCGCTCACCTGGGCCATGTGGACGCCGCCCTGCTCGGCGCCGCCACTGCACTGCGCCAGGCCGCCGAGTGGCTGGACCTCAACCCCGAGGCGGACGCCCGTTATCCCGTCTGCCAGCTGCGGGCCCTGGTCGAGCAGTGTGCCGAAATCGTCATCCGCCATACCGGCCGCGCCTTTGGCGCCGCGCCGCTGTGCCGCGACGCCTATTGCGCCCGCCACATGGCGGACCTCCCCGTCTACCTGCGCCAGAGTCACGCCGAACGCGACCTGGCGGTGCTGGGTGACCTCAATCTGCTGGAGGGTGCCCCTTGGCAACTGTAGGCGATCGTCAGATTCAAGGAGCTGGCACCGCGCCCGAGGCGTGGCTGCAGTGGTCCGGCTTCGCCGAGATGCCGGCAATCGAGGCCTCGCAACTGGTCCCGCCCGGCCATCGCGCCGTGGTCGTCGCCCCGCACCCGGACGACGAGATCCTCGGCTGCGGCGGCCTGCTCTGCCAGTTGGGTGAACTGGGGCGTCGTCTGGCACTGGTGGCGGTCACCGACGGCGATGGCAGCCATCCGCAATCCACCCTCTGGCCGGCCACCCGCCTGCGCAACACCCGTCCACTGGAGACCCGCGAAGCCCTGCGCCGCCTGCATCTGGAGCGCGCCACCGTGACCCGCCTGGCGATACCGGACGGCCATGTAAGCGAGCAGGAAGCCGCCCTGCAGCAGCGGCTGGTGGAAATCCTCACGCCGGAAGACGTGGTCTTCGCCACCTGGCGATTGGATGGCCATCCCGATCACGAGGCGACCGGCCGCGCCGCCGTGGAAGCCTGCCGCCTGCGCGGTGCCCGCTGCATCGAGGTGCCGGTCTGGACCTGGCACTGGGCCGCCCCGGGCGATCCACGCGTGCCCTGGGAACGGGCGCGGCGCCTGGATTTGGAGGAAGACGTCCTGGCGCTGAAGAAGCGCGCGGTGAATGCCTTCGGCAGTCAGCTGACCGAGGACACGAGCACGGGACAGGGACCCATCCTGCCGCCTGCGGTAGTGGCCCGTCTCACCCGTGCCTGGGAGGTCTATCTGACGTGACCGTCTCCATGAGCTATTTCGATTCGCTGTACGCCAGCAGCGACGATCCCTGGGACTACCGCCATCGCTGGTACGAAGCGCGCAAGCGCGATCTGACCCTGGCCATGTTGCCGCACCGTCGTTACAGCCACGGCTACGAGCCTGGCTGCTCCACCGGTGAGCTGTCCCGGCGGCTGGCCGAGCGCTGCGAGCGGCTGCTGGTCAGCGACGGCAATGCCTCCGCGGTCGCCACCGCTCGCGAGCGCCTGGCCGATCAGGCTCATGTCGAGGTGCATCACCTGCTGCTGCCGGACGCCTGGCCGGCCGGCGCCTTCGATCTCATCGTCATCAGCGAGATCGGCTACTACCTCGGCGAGCCCGGCCTGGCTGCCCTCTTGGATCGCGCCCACAGCGCGCTGCTGCCCGGAGGGGTACTGCTCGGCTGTCACTGGCGCCATCCCATCGAAGGCTGCGCCCTGACCGGCGACCAGGTTCATGAGCGCATGGCCGCCCTGCCCGGCCTGCATCGCCTGAGCCACCTCGAAGAATCCGATTTCCTCCTCACCCTCTGGTCTTCCGACCCCACCTCCGTCGCCCGCCGGGAGCAGCTTCTATGATAGGTGCCGTGATACCCGCCCATAACGAAGAGCAACACGTCGAACGCTGCCTGCAATCGGTCCTGCGCGCCGCGCGGCATCCGGCCTTGCTAGGTGAACCCGTCGAGGTCGTCATCGTGCTGGACAGCTGCACCGACGGCACCGCCGACATCGTTCGCCGGCTGCCGGTCACCGCACTGGAAGTCTGGGCCTGCAACGTCGGCCTGACCCGGGCGACCGGCGCCGCCCACCTGATTCAGCTGGGCGCCCGCTGGCTGGCCTGCACCGATGCCGACTCAGAGGTGGCGCCGGACTGGTTCGCCGCCCAGCTCGCCTATGGCGCCGATGCCGTCTGTGGCGTGGTGGAGGTGGACGACTGGACCCCGCATTCCCCCGGCCTCAGGGCTCGCTACGAGGCGGCCTATCACGACCGCGAAGGCCATCAGCACATTCACGGCGCCAACTTCGGCATCTCCACGGCAGCCTATCTCCAGGCCGGCGGCTTTCCGTCCATGACGGTGGACGAGGACGTGACCCTGGTTACCGCGCTCCAGACCCAGGGTGCGCGTATCGCCTGGAGCAACAGCGTGCGGGTGCGCACCAGCTCGCGCCTGGACTGCCGGGCCCGCGGCGGTTTCGGCGACTACCTGAGCCTGCTCGGCGCCACTGCCTGACTAAACGCCCAGGGCGAAGGCCCCGGGCGTCGCGCCGAATTGCCGGCGAAAGGCGGCGATGAAGGCCGATGGGGAGTTGTAGCCGCAATCCAGCGCCACCTCCGTCACCGCAGCGCCCTGTTCCAGGCGTTCCAGGGCGCTGATCAGGCGCAACCGCTGGCGCCAGGTCCTGAAGGTCAACTCGGTATCGCGCAGGAACACCCGGCTCAGGGTCTTTTCCGAGGCGCCCAGCACCCCTGACCACTGCGCCAGGGTGCGATCGTCCGACGGATTGGCCGCCAGGGCCTCGCATAGCAGACGCAGCCGGCCATCCTGGGGCGCCGGCAGCGACAGTCCGACCTCGGGTGCCGCCTGCAACTGATCCAGCATCACCGACACCAGCCTTCCCTCGGGTCCCGCCTCGTCATATTCCCTGGCGAAGCCGCTGAAGGTCTTGATCAGTTCGCGGATCAGCGGGCTCACCGCCACCACCCGACACCGCTCGCCCACATAAGGCGCCGCCTCGGCCCCGACATAGAGGCTGCGCATCTCCGCCCTGGGCGAGGAGCGCACCTGATGCTCGACATCGGCGGCGATCCACACCGCCCGCTGCGGCGGTGCCACATAGCTGCCCTCGGCGGTGGTCACCGTGAGCACCCCCTTGATGGCATAGGAAAGCTGGCCCCAGGGATGCCGGTGCCAGGGTGTCCAGGCCGGTTGGGCCAGGGATTCCACGCGGGCATAGAGGCGCCGCGGCAGGTGCGCGAGTTCGGGCACGGGGCGTTCGACCGCAGACTGTCCGTTTGACGACATCATTGGGGCTTTTCGCGTTAGTCGGCTAGGTCAGGAGACGATAGCCTTGGGGCTATCCGCAGACAACCCGAGAGAGACCATGGCTCGTCCCCGCCTGATGCCCGACAATTTCACGCTGCTGCTGGTCGCCACGGTGATCCTGGCCAGCGTGCTGCCCTGCCAGGGCCTTGCCGCCCAGATTGCCAACGTGGTCACCAACATCGCCATCGGCCTGCTGTTCTTCCTGCACGGCGCCAAGCTGTCGCGCCAGGCACTGGTGGCTGGCATCACCCATTGGCGCCTGCACCTCCTGGTGTTCGCCTTCACCTTCGTCAGCTTTCCGCTGCTGGGCTGGGCGCTGCAGCCGCTGCTGGCCCCGCTGGTGACGCCGGAGCTCTATCTCGGCGTGCTGTTCATGTGCGCCCTGCCGGCCACGGTGCAGTCGTCCATCGCCTTCGTCTCCATGGCTCGCGGCAATGTCTCGGCCGCGGTCTGCAGTGCGTCCCTGTCCAGCCTGCTCGGGATCTTCCTCACCCCACTGCTGGTCCGGCTGCTGCTTGACGCCCACGGCGGCTCGGACGGCCAGAGCACCCTGGATGCCATCATCAAGATCTGCGTCCAGCTGCTGCTGCCCTTCGTCGCCGGCCAGCTGCTGCGTCCGGTGATCGGCCACTGGGTGGATCGCCACAAGGGCAAGCTCAAGTTCGTCGACCAGGGGTCCATCCTGCTGGTGGTCTACACCGCCTTCAGCGCCGCGGTCATCGAAGGCCTGTGGCGCGAGACGCCGATCCTGTCGCTGGTGGGCCTGGTGTTCATCTGCGCCACCCTGCTGACCATGGTCCTGCTCGCCACGCGCTACAGCGCCCGGCTGCTGGGCATGAGCAAGGAAGACGAGATCACCGTGGTCTTCTGCGGCTCCAAGAAGAGCCTGGCCACGGGGGTGCCCATGGCCAAGGTGCTGTTCGCCGGCAGCACCATGGGTCCGGTGCTGCTGCCGATCATGCTGTTCCACCAGATCCAGCTGATGGTCTGCGCGGTGCTGGCGCAGCGCTACGCCAGGCGCGAGACGGCGGAGGCCGCGCTCGTGGCGGCGGCCCCCGTGGCGAAGTGATCCCCGCGGTGGCGAGGCGCCCGTCTAGCGCGCCTCGTCCTCGCGAACCGGCTTGCGCATGGTGACCCACTCTTCCGCGGCGGTGGGATGGATGCCCAGGGTGTCGTCGAAGCAGGCCTTGGTCGCGCCCGCCTTGAGGGCGATGGCCAGGCACTGGATCTGCTCGCCGGCATCGGGGCCCACCATGTGGCAGCCCAGCACCTGGTCGCTGTCGGCATCCACCACCAGTTTCATCAGGGTGCGCTCCTGGACATCGGTCAGGCTGAGCTTGGTCGGCCGGAAGCTGCTCTGGAAGATCTTCAGCCGATGGCCACGCTCACGCGCCTCTTCTTCGCTCAGGCCGATGCTCGCCAGATTGGGCAGGCTGAAGACCGCGCTGGCGATCAGGTCGTAGTTCAGCGGGCGATAGCTATCCGGATCGAACAGATGGCGCGCCAGGGTCATGCCCTCGGCCAGGGCCACCGGGGTCAGCTGCACCCGGCCGATGACGTCGCCGATGGCGTAGATCGAAGGCTCCGCGGTCTGGAAGGTCTCGCCGACCTTGATGAAGCCTCGGTCGTCCAGGGCGACACCGGTGTTTTCCAGGCCCAGGTCGTCCAGCATCGGCCGGCGGCCGGTGGCATAGAAGACGCAATCGGCGTCCAGCACCCTACCGTCCTTGAGTGTCACCTGCAGGCTGCCATCGGCGGCCTTGTCGATCCGCGCCACATCGGCGTTGAATTGCAGGTCATGGCCGCGCTTCTGCATCTCGTCGCGCAGATGCTCGCGCACGCCCCGGTCGAAGCCGCGCAGGAACAGCTCCCGGCGATACAGCAGGGTCGTCTTGGCGCCGAGCCCCTGGAAGATCGAGGCGAATTCCACGGCGATGTAGCCGCCCCCCACCACCACCACCCGCTTGGGCAGCTCCGGCAGGTAGAAGGCCTCGTTGGAGGTGATGGCATGCTCGCGGCCGGGGAAGTCCGGCACGTCCGGCCAGCCCCCGGTGGCGATGAGGATGCGCTCGCAGCGATAGCGCTGGCCTTCCACCTCCACGGTATGGGGATCGAGGATGCGGGCATGGGCTTCCAGCAGGGTCACCCCGCTGTTGACCAGCAAGGCCCGATAGATGCCGTTTAGCCGGCGGATCTCGTGGTCCTTGCTGGCGACCAGGGTGTTCCAGTCGAAGGCCGGTACCTCGGCGTCCCAGCCGTAGCCTCGCGCCTGGCGGAATTCATCGCGAAAGGAAGCGCCGTAGATGAAGTATTTCTTGGGCATGCAGCCCACGTTCACACAGGTCCCGCCGAGGTAACGGCTTTCCGCCACCGCCACCCGGGCACCGAAGTCGGCCGCGAAGCGCGCGGCCCGTACCCCGCCCGAGCCGGCGCCGATCACGAAGAGGTCGAAATCATAGGTCGTCATGGAGCTCTCTCTTTTTGCTGCTGGCGACCAGCATAACGCAAGGCCACCCTGGGCAGCGGCCCGGCTGGCCAATCGCCAGAAACGACAAGGCCACCCGCAGGTGGCCTGGTCGACTGCACGTCAGGCTTAGAGGGCCTTGTACAGGTTCTCGAAGCAGAAGTTGGTGGCTTCGACGAAGCCTTCCGCGCTACCGCAGTCGAAACGCTGACCCTTGAACTTGTACGCCAGTACGCAACCGTCCTGCGCCTGCTTCATCAGGGCGTCGGTGATCTGGATCTCGCCACCCTTGCCCGGCTCGGTCTGCTCGATCAGGTCGAAGATGTCCGGGGTCAGGATGTAGCGGCCGATGATCGCCAGGTTGGAGGGAGCGTCTTCCGGCTTCGGCTTCTCGACCATGTTGTTCACGCGGTAGATGTCGTCACGGATCATCTCGCCGGCGATCACACCGTACTTGTTGGTCTCGTTGGCCGGGACTTCCTGGATGGCCACGATGGAGCAGCGGAACTGGTTGTACAGCTTGACCATCTGCTTGAGGACGCTGTCGCCTTCCAGGTTCAGGCAGAGGTCGTCCGCCAGGACCACGGCGAAGGGCTCGTCACCGATCAGCGGGCGGCCGGTCAGGATGGCGTGGCCCAGGCCCTTCATCTCCACCTGACGGGTGTAGGAGAAGGTGCAGTTGTCGATCAGCTTGCGAATGCCGACCAGGTACTTTTCCTTGTCGGTGTTCTTGATCTGGCTTTCCAGCTCATAGCTGATGTCGAAGTGGTCTTCCAGCGAGCGCTTGCCACGACCGGTAACGATCCCGATCTGATGCAGGCCAGCCTCCAGAGCTTCCTCCACGGCGTACTGCACCAGCGGCTTGTTCACAATGGGCAGCATTTCCTTGGGCATGGCTTTGGTCGCAGGGAGAAAACGAGTGCCATAGCCGGCTGCCGGAAACAGACATTTGGTGATCATGGGAGTCCTTTGATCTGTACGTGAAGGCAAAACGAACGGCGGTCTATCCAGCCGCTTGTCGCATACAATGCCCGAAGCGCGCGACGCTGGAAATAGCCAGGCATGGGCGCTCTGTGGACGTGCGGATACGACTCCAGGATTGCCTTCCGGTTCTGCGCAAAGCCGCAAAGAACTGCTATCGTCCAAAGTTTGGAACCAGCGTCACGACTCCGCGGATAGATCTCGACATGAAGAAATGGATGCTCCCGTTGCTGTGTGTTTCCCTCGCCGGCTGCTCCCTGGGCGGTCATCACGAGGCGGCGGACACGCGGCCGCTCAGCGCGGAACAGACCACCCTGCTGCGCCAGAACGACCTCTTGCAGGCCAAGCTGCTGGTCCTGGGTGGCAGCGAAGAACAGCTCAAGCTCGCGGATGCCCTGCTGCTGCGCAATGGCGGAACCAGCGCCGATGGCGAAGTGGAGTTCTATCGTGCGGTGATCGCCATCAAGCAGGGCCCGCAGACCGATGACGTCCTGGAATTGCTGAACGCCTCCGCCGATCATCGCTATCCGCTGGCCTATGCCCTGCTCTATCGGATGTATACCGATCCCTTCCTGGTGCCCGAGGCCGACCCGATCCAGGCGCAGACCTACAAGAGCGCCTACGGAGAGCTCGCGGTGGCCAAGAGTGGCTATCCGTCCTTCGACAAGGCCGTGGAAGTCACCCGCCAGCTGGCTCCCTGAACCCGCCTCTCTAGTCGGCCGCTTTGCGGCCGTTCACAGTCTGGCGCTGGCGAATGAGCAGCCGTTGACCTTTCCTGGATGTGAATGATGTCAACTGGCCGCATGACGGTAGCATCGAGCCTCTACCGTCCGCCGCCCAGAGCCATCTCCATGTCCTCGCTTGGCAAGCTGTCACCCGATATCGTTGCCGTCCGGACCGTGACGCAGCGGCTCGTCCTGCTGCTGATCGGGTTCTTCGCGCTGGCCATCCTGCTGACGCGGCTGCCGACCTTCATCAACGCCGCCAGCGGCGAGACCTGGCAGATTCGCGGCGGCCAGATTCCGCTGATGCAGTATCCCGCCATGCCGGAGCGCAGCGTGGTCGCCAACCGCCAGCTGATCGCCATGCTCAAACCGGGCGATCGCATCCTGGTTCTGGACAGCGCCCCCTTTCGCCCCTGGAAGAAGGTCATGCTGATCGGCGAAGAGAGTCGTATCGGCTGGATCCGTGTCACTCCGGCCCTGGGCGCGATCCGCCTGGAGTGACGCCAGGACCGGCGCGGCTCGACAGCAGGCGCATGACCCGGGTGTCATGCCAGCGATACCAGCGCGCCTGACCCAGCCGCTGCGCCTGCCGATGTTCCGGATGGGCGCCCCAGGCCGCGACGGCGGCCTCATCGGTCCAGTAGGACAGGGTAATGCCGAGGCCATCGGTGCCCCGCACCGATTCCATGCCCAGAAAGCCTGGCTGCGCCTGCGCCAGCTCCACCATGCGCGCCGCCATGGCCTCATAGTCGGGATCGTCGTCGGTGCGTTGCGAGACGAAGGCGATCACCACACAGTCCTCGGGCAATTCCGGCCGCTTCATGTCCCCAGGTTCCGCGCCGCGACCACCGCGTCCAGCCAGGCGCGCACCGCCGTGGGGACCCGACCGGCCAGCGCCTCGCGCTCGGGCTGATAGAGGGTGCCGAAATAACAGGGATGGGTCGTCAGCTCGAAGGCCACTGGCAGCTCTTCCTCATCCCAGGCGAGGACGCGCCAGCCGGCGTCGAGCAAAGCCGGCAGATAGGCGGGATTCACCCCGAAGCGACAGCGATAGGTGGCCTCGACCCGTTCGGCGCCGGCCGCCTCCGCCAGGCGCGACCCTGGCAGCAATCGGAGTTGATTCTGCACCTCGATGCGGGCGCAGCTCAGGGGCGTGAGCACCGCGCGGCTGGCCGACGGATCGTCTTCACCGTGGGCGGCGTCCGTCCAGCCCAGCACGGACTGGACGTACTCCAGCAACGCGTACTGCAGCCCGCCACAGGTCCCGAGAAAGGGAATCCGCTGTTCGCGCGCCGTGCGCAGAGTCGCCAGCACCCCTTCGCGATGGCGATAGGGACTCCCGGGGACGCACCAGAGGCCGTCGCAGTCGGCAAGGGCGCCATCGGCCTCGACCGTCGGCAGCCAGCGTGTCCGCAGCGTGACACCCAGCGCCGTGGCGGTCAGCGCCAGGGCCTGGGGGATGGCCTGGTGGGCCACGATGGAAGGGTCCTGGTCACCCAGGAGCACGATTTCGTACGACGTCATGACGGACACCTGCAGGCGTGAAAGGTCCGACCGACTCTAGGCCCTTGGGGCCGCGGTTTTAATAGGCGTTGCGGACAGCAGCCCTTGCGTCCCTGCCCTGTCGGTCACGGCCGCCTTTCGCCAGGCGCAAGGAAACGCCCGGTACAGCAGCTGTACCGGGCGCCGGATACCAGACGATCAGGGTGCCGGGTTGGGCTGGTCGACGTGGATGGCTTCGATGGCGGCCAGGGTTTCCTGGTCCAGCACCAGCTCGCTGCTCGCCAGATTGCTTTCCAGCTGGGCGAGCGAGGTGGCGCCGATGATGTTGCTGGTGACGAAGGGCCGACTGGTGACGAAGGCCAGGGCCATCTGCGCCGGATCCAGACTGCGCTCCCGGGCCAGTTCGACGTAGGCCTGGGCCGCGCGCTGCGTCTGGGGATTGCTGTAGCGCTGGAAGCGTTCGAAAAGGGTCAGTCGCGCCCCTTCCGGACGGGCGCCGTTCAGGTACTTGCCCGCGAGCACACCGAAGGCCAGCGGCGAATAGGCCAGCAAGCCGACCTGCTCGCGGATGGCCTGCTCGGCCAGCCCCACCTCGAAGCTGCGATTGAGCAGATTGTAGGGATTCTGGATGGAGACCACCCGCGGCCAGCCACGGGTCTCGCTCAGGTGCAGGAAGCGCTGCACGCCCCAGGGCGTTTCGTTGGACAGGCCGACATGGCGGACCTTGCCTGCCTTCACCAGGCCGTCGAGGGCCTCCAGGGTCTCCTCGATGGGTGTGAAGTCGGCATCGTTGTGCACATAGCCCAGCTGACCGAAGTAATTGGTCCGCCGATCCGGCCAGTGCAGCTGGTAGAGATCCAGGTAGTCGGTGTTGAGTCGCTTGAGACTGGCCTCCAGCGCGGCGGTGAGATTGGCCTTGGTAAAGGCCAGGCCACCGTCGCGGATGTAGTCCATGTCGCGGCCAGGACCGGCCGCCTTGCTGGCCAGCACCCAGTCGGCGCGGTCGCCGTGCTGGCGGAAATAGTTGCCGAGGATGGTCTCGGTGCGGGTATAGGTCTCGGCGCGCGGCGGCACCGGGTACATCTCGGCGGTATCCAGCAGGTTGACGCCGGCCGTCTTGGCGACCCGGATCTGCTCGAAGGCTTCTGCCTCGGTGTTCTGCTCGCCCCAGGTCATGGTACCCAGGGCAATGGCGCTCACCTTCAGCTCGGTTCGGCCCAAGGATCGATAGTGCATGGCAAGCCTCTTTCGCGGTTTAAACCGCAACGTTAGCAGGACTCCCAAGTGCAGCCCAACTCGTCTGACGATTTGAACTCTCGTCCGCTTGCCGATGCCCTCCCCTTGAGGCGACAGCCCAGGCTGCTCGCTGCTAGGGAAGACGCCCATCTACCCAAGCGGGTGCCCGTAGAGGACCGACGCGACACTCCGGAGTGCACATCATGAAAGCTGTGGTTTACCAGGGCCCACGCGACGTCGCGGTCAAGAACGTAGCCGATGCCAGCATCGAAAAACCCACCGACGTCCTCGTCAGGATCACCACCACCAACATCTGCGGTTCCGACCTGCACATGTACGAAGGCCGCACCAGCTTCGAAAGTGGCCGGGTCTTCGGCCACGAGAATCTCGGCGAGGTGGTCGAGGTCGGTCTCGGCGTTGATCGCATCAAGGTTGGCGACCGGGTCTGCCTGCCCTTCAACATCGGCTGCGGATTCTGCGAGAACTGCGAGCGCGGGCTGACCGGTTTCTGCCTCACCGCCAACCCGGGCGTCGCCGGTGCGGCCTACGGCTTCGCCGACATGGGCCCCTACCAGGGTGGCCAGGCGGAGTTGCTGCGGGTGCCCTACGCCGACTTCAACTGCCTGGTACTGCCCGAAGATGCCGCGGAACGCGAAGACGACTACGTGATGCTGTCCGACATCTTTCCCACCGGCTGGCATGCCACCGAGCTGGCCGGTCTGCGCCCGGGCGAATCCATCGCCATCTATGGCGCGGGCCCGGTCGGCCTCATGGCTGCCCACTCCGCCATGATCCGTGGCGCCTCCGAGGTCTATGTGGTCGACGACCAGCCGGATCGCCTGGCACTGGCGGAAAAGCTCGGCGCCAAGGCCATCCACGCCAAGGAAGGCGATGCGGTGGAGCAACTGCTCAACCTCACCCATGGGCACGGGACCGATCGCGGTTGCGAGTGCGTCGGCTACCAGTGCTGCGATCACCACGGGCACGAAGTCAATCACCTCACCATGAACAACCTGGTGGCGTCGACCCGCGCCACCGGTGGTATCGGGGTGGTCGGGGTGTTCGTGCCCCAGGACCCGGGCGGCCGGAACGACCTGGCCAAGCAAGGCAAGATGGCCTTCGACTTCGGCAACTTCTGGTTCAAGGGCCAGCAGATCCGCACCGGCCAGGCCAACGTCAAGAACTACAACCGCGAGCTGGCGCGGTTGATCCATGCGGGCAAGGCGCGACCCTCGCAGATCATCTCCCATCGCCTGAGCCTGGCCGAGGCGCCGGACGCCTATCGCCATTTCGATGCGCGGGATGATGGCTGGACCAAGGTGGTACTCAAGCCGGCCGCTTGAGGCGGTTCACCTTCCCAGGGAGCGCTCAGGAAGAGCCGCTCCCACCCGCCGGGCGCCGCCTGCAGCCAATCACTGGTGATAGGCCCCGGCTTTGGGCTAGGATGGCGCCGCCCCGAACTCCGGGGCCTGGGTTCCCTCACCCCAGGCACTTTCAAAAAGGCCCTCTCATGCTCGAACGTATAGCTTTCGCGCGCCGCACGGCGGTCGCCGCGCTCGTCGCCTTCCATATCCTCATCATCATCGCTAGCAACTACCTGGTGCAGTTGCCGCTGCAGCTGTTCGGCTGGCACACCACCTGGGGCGCCTTCAGCTTCCCCTTCATCTTTCTCGCCACCGACCTCACCGTGCGGCTGATGGGCAAGGCGCCCGCCCGCCAGGTGATCGCCCGGGTGATGATTCCGGCCCTGGTGGTTTCCTACGGGGTCTCGGTGCTGTTCCAGGACGGCAGTTTCCAGGGCTGGGCGGCGCTGGCCGCGGTCAACGTCTTCGTGCTGCGCATCTCCCTGGCCAGCTTCTGTGCCTATGTGCTCGGCCAACTGCTCGACATCCAGGTGTTCGACCGCCTGCGGCGCTCGCGCCACTGGTGGCTGGCGCCCACGGTCTCGACCCTGTTCGGCAACGCCCTCGACACCCTGGCCTTCTTTTCCATCGCCTTCTGGCGCAGCGACAACCCCTTCATGGCCAGTCACTGGCCGGAGATCGCCCTGGTCGACTACGGCGTCAAGCTGACGGTCAGCCTGCTGCTCTTCGTCCCGCTCTATGGCGTGCTGCTGCGTTCGCTGGTGCCCCAGGCCTGGGCGCGGCGTCCGGACCTCGCCTGAGGGCAGGATTGCCGCCAGGCACGGCCTGGCCCTAGAGTGATGCCCCCTTCAATTGCCCCGGGTTCCGCCATGCTCGCCACCGCCCTCGCCCGCTTTCCGCGCCTGACGCTGCAACCCTCGGTGACCCCGCTGGAGGTCCTGCCGCGGCTGTCAGCGGAGCTGGGCCGACCGGTCTACTGCAAGCGCGACGACACCACCAGCCTGGCCCTGGGCGGCAATAAGGTGCGCAAGCTGGAATACCTGGTCGCCGCGGCGCTGGCCGCCGGCGCCGACACCCTGGTGACCGCCGGCGCCATCCAGTCCAACCATGTGCGCCAGACCGCCGCCGTCGCCGCGCAACAGGGCCAGGGCTGCGTCGCCCTGCTGGAAAATCCCATCGCCACCGCGGACCCCGGCTACCTGCACGGCGGCAACCGCCTCCTGCTCGAACTCTTCGGCGCCGAGATCAGAGCCGTCGCGGCGCTCGATGATCCGTTGCGGCAGCTGGAAGCCGAAGCCGAGCGCCTGCGCCAGCAAGGGCGCAAGCCCTGGGTGATCCCCATTGGCGGCTCCAGCGCCCTGGGCGCCCTCGGCTACGTCCGTGCGGCCTTGGAACTCGACGCTCAGCTGCAGGAGCTACAGTTGCAACCCGCAGCCGTCATCCTCGCCTCCGGTAGTGCCGGCACCCAGGCCGGGCTGGACCTGGCCCTTCATCATCTGCGGCCAGAGCTGCCGGTGATCGGCGTCACCGTTTCCCGCACCCAGGCCGAGCAGCTGCCCAGGGTCGCCCTGCTGCGGCAGCAGTTGGCCGAGTTGCTGGGCGTCGCTCTACCTGAGAATCCTCCGCTCCTGCGTGACGGCTACTTCGGCCCGCGCTATGGCGAGCCCAATCCCGGCACCCTGGCCGCCATCCGCCGCCTGGGCCGGCTCGAAGGCCTGGTGCTGGACCCGGTCTACACCGGCAAGGCCATGGCGGGCCTGCTGGATATGGTCGCCAGCGGGGACCTCCCACCCGGCCCCCTGGTATTCCTGCACACCGGCGGCGCCCCGGGCACCTTCGCCTATGGCGACTGGTTGGCGTGATCGGCTAGCCAAGCCACAGGACGATGGCATAACGTCAGCAGTTTTCGGACTTGGGATGTCAGAACAGACACCCTCATAGTGGCGCACCCTCATAACCACAAGGATCTCTGCCATGCGCAAACCCCTCCCCCAGCGTCTGCTCCGTAGCGCCGCCCTGTTGCTCGCCCTGGGCCTGGCCCACCAGGCCACCGCCCAGGCCGAAGACCTCCTGCAGACCGTCAAGCAGCGCGGCGAACTGATCGTCGGCCTGGAGGGCACCTATCCGCCCTTCAGCTTCCAGAACGAACAGGGCCAGCTGACCGGCTTCGAAGTGGACTTCGCCAAGGCCCTGGCCAAGGAACTGGGTGTCGACGCCAAGATCCAGCCCGGCAAATGGGATGGTCTGCTCGCCGCCCTGGAATCTCGGCGTCTGGACGTGGTGATCAACCAGGTCACCATTAGCGAGGAGCGCAAGAAGAAATACGATTTCTCCACGCCCTACACCGTCTCCGGCATCCAGGCCCTGGTGCGCAAGGACGACGTCGACAGCATCAAGACCGCCGCCGACCTCGCCGGCAAGAAGGTCGGCGTCGGCCTGGGCACCAACTACGAGCAATGGCTGCGCCAGAACGTACCCAAGGCGGACGTGCGCACCTACGAAGACGATCCGACCAAGTACCAGGATCTGCGCGTCGGCCGCATCGACGCCATCCTCGTCGACCGCCTGGCCGCCCTGGAACTGCTGTCCAAGACCAAGGACAAGCTGGCCCTGGCCGGTGAGCCCTTCAGTCGCCAGGAGTCGGGCATCGCCGAACGCAAGGGTGATCCGCAATTCCATGCCGCGGTCGACCAGGCCATCGCCAAGCTGCGCGCCGATGGCACCCTGGCCAAGATCTCCGAGAAGTGGTTCAAGGCCGACGTCACCCAATGAGCGACACGCTACAGCTCCTGCTCGATTCGCTGCCCTTCCTGCTGAAGGGCGCGATCTGGACCGTGGTCCTGAGCCTCGGCGGCATGTTCTTCGGCCTGCTGCTGGGCTTCGGCCTGGCCCTGCTGCGCCGCTCGCCGAGCCTGCCGCTGCGTAGCCTGGCGCGGCTGTACATCTCGTTCTTCCGGGGTACGCCGCTGCTGGTGCAGCTGTTCGTCATCTACTACGGCCTGCCCGAACTGGGCCTGCAGCTCGATCCGCTGCCGGCCGCCCTGATCGGCTTTTCGCTGAACATGGCCGCCTACACCGCGGAGATCATCCGCTCGGCCATCGGCGCCATCGACCGCGGTCAGTGGGAAGCCGCCGCCAGCATCGGCATGACGCCGCTGCAGACCCTGAGGCGCGCCATCCTGCCCCAGGCGCTGCGCATCGCCCTGCCGCCACTGGGCAACAGCTTCATCTCGCTGGTCAAGGACACCTCGCTGGCGGCCACCATCCAGGTGCCGGAGCTGTTCCGCCAGGCCCAGCTGATCACCGCCCGCACCTTCGAGATCTTCAGCCTCTACCTGGCCGCGGCACTGCTCTACTGGGTCCTGGCCAGCCTGCTGTCCACCCTGCAGAACCGCCTCGAACGGCACTACGGGCGCCACATTAATGAACGAGGTCAGTCATGATCGAGGTGCAGGGGCTGTCCAAGTCCTTCCGGCAGCAGACAGTGCTGCAGTCCATCGACCTCGAGGTGGCCCAGGGCGAGGTGGTCGCGATCATCGGCCCCAGCGGTTCGGGCAAGACCACCCTGCTGCGCTGCCTCAATCTGCTGGAGACCCCGGAGGCCGGCAGCATCCGCCTGGGCGACCTGCGCATCGACGCCAGCCGACCGCTCAAGGGCCAGCAGCACGCCATCCGCCAGCTGCGCCAGCGCATGGGCTTCGTCTTCCAGAACTTCAATCTGTTTCCCCATCGCACCGCGCTGGAGAACGTGATCGAGGGCCCCATCATCGTCCAGGGCGAGGCGCGCGACACGGCCATCGCCCAGGGCCGTGAATGGCTGGCCAAGGTCGGCTTGGCCGACAAGGCCGATAGCTATCCCGGACAGCTATCGGGCGGCCAGCAGCAGCGGGTCGCCATCGCCCGGGCACTGGCCATGCGGCCCCAGGCCATCCTCTTCGATGAACCCACCTCGGCGCTGGATCCCGAGCGGGTCGGCGAGGTGCTGGAGACCATTCGCGGGCTGGCCCAGGAGGGTCGTACCCTGGTCATCGTCACCCACGAGATGGCCTTCGCGCGTGACGTCGCCCACCGGGTGCTGTTCATGGACGGCGGCCGCATCGTCGAACAGGGTCCGGCGGCCGAGTTGTTCAATCGGCCGCGTGAAGAACGCACCCGGCGCTTCCTGGCCAAGTTCGTTCGTGACAACGCCGCCGACTACTCCTGAGCCAGACCGGCGCAGCCCTGCAGGCTGGCCTGGCTGACGTTGCTGTTGGCCGGCACGCCATGGGTCAGCCAGACGTTGCCGCCGATGGTCGAGCCCTGGCCGATGGTGATGCGCCCGAGGATGGTCGCCCCGGCATAGATCACCACGTCGTCCTCGACGATCGGATGGCGCGGGTGGCCCTTCTTAAGGTTGCCCTCGGCATCGGCCGGGAAGCGCTTGGCGCCCAAAGTCACTGCCTGATAGATGCGTACCCGGTCGCCGATGATGCAGGTCTCGCCGATCACCACACCGGTGCCATGGTCGATGAAGAAGCCCTCGCCGATCTGGGCACCCGGGTGGATGTCGATCCCGGTCGCCGAGTGCGCCCGCTCGCTGACCATCCGCGCCAGCAACGGCAGGCCGCTGCGATAGAAGTGATGGGCGATGCGGTGATGGATCATGGCGTAGATGCCCGGGTAGCAGAGCAGCACCTCGTCCACGCTGCGCGCGGCGGGATCGCCCTGGTAGGCGGCGATCACGTCGGTATCCAGCAGGCGCCGCAGATCCGGCAGCGCCAGGGCGAAGGCCTGCACCAGCCGACGGGCCTCGTCGGCGCGATTGACGCCGTTCTCGCCACGCTGCTTGGCGAAATAGTCCAGTTCCAGCTTCGCCTGGATCACCAGGGCATTGAGCGCCCGCTCCAGTTCGAAACCGACATAGAAGTCCTCGCTTTCCTGGCGCAGCTGATCCGGCCCCAGGCGTAGCGGAAAGAGCGCACCGCTGAGGGATTCGATCACGCTGGCCATGACGCTGCGCGACGGCAGCTCGCGGCCGCTGAACTCGCGGAAACGCCCATGGGTCTCGCGCCATTGGCTGCGCGCCTCATGCAGTTCCCCGACGATGCGCCCGAGTTGCCAGTCGTTGCCGCCCGTGGATTGCCCGTTAAGTTCGCTCATAAGTCATCTATCCAGTTACCAGGCTGACGAGGATAAAGTATCCGCCGATCCCTGACAGCCCACGTCGCGCCAGGCGCGGTAAGCTGTCGTCCTTTGCCCATCAAGGAGCGCCACCCATGATCGCCTCCCCGCTGGTCACCGCTGCCTGGCTGCAGGAGCAACTCGGCCGTCCGGATCTGCTGATCCTCGATGCCAGTCTCTATCTGCCCAACGAACCCCAGATCGCCGACGAGACCTATCGGCAGCAGCACATCCCCGGCGCCCTGCGCTTCGATATCGAACACTTCTCCGATCCGGACACCGCGCTGCCGCACATGGTCCCCAGCGCGGGACGCTTCGCCCGCCTGGCCGGCGAACTGGGCGTCACCCCGGAGACTACCCTGGTCGTCTACGACCAGAAGGGCCTGTTCTCCGCCGCCCGGGCCTGGTGGCTGTTCCGCCTGTTCGGCCATGACCAGGTGATGGTGCTCGATGGCGGCCTGCCGCTCTGGCGTGAACAGGGCCTGCCGCTGGAGACCGGTGAAAACCTGCCCAACCCGCAGCCACCCTACCCCGTCATCTTCAACAATCGCCTGCTCTGCGGCCTGGGCGATGTGCAGACCGCGCTCAGCGTGGGCCAGACCCAGGTGCTCGACGCGCGTGGCGCCAAGCGCTTCACCGGCGAGGTAGCGGAGCCGCGCCCGGGCGTCGCCTCAGGTCATATGCCCGGCAGCCAGAATCTGCCCTACGACAGCCTGCTGACAGAAGATGGCACCCTGCTGCCACCCCAGGAGTTGCGCCAGCGCTTCCAGGCCCTGGGCATCGACGGCCTACATCCGGTGATCACCAGTTGCGGCAGTGGCGTCACCGCCGCGGTCCTGCTGCTCGCCTTGAGCGTCGCCGGCCTGCCGGATGGTCGGCTCTACGACGGCTCCTGGAGCGAATGGGGTCAGCATCCGGCCACGACCAAGGCGCTGGGCCCGGCCTGAGCCGAGCTAAGCCGCTGATTTTATTAAATACCTGTAGTATCCGATAGAGACGCCCAATCGCCGACATCGCCTTTAACAATGAGGTGAATCGTCAAAATGCGATTAGTATGCGTCCTATCGATTTCAACCCTGACTTAAACCCATCAAGGAGTCATCAATGTCCCTGATCAACACCGAAGTGAAGCCTTTCACCGCGACCGCCTACCACAACGGCAAATTCGTCCAGGTGACCGAGGCCGATCTGAAGGGCAAGTGGTCCGCCATCGTGTTCTACCCGGCCGACTTCACCTTCGTGTGCCCCACCGAGCTGGAAGACCTTGCTGACCTGTACCCCGAGTTCCAGAAGCTGGGCGTGGAGATCTACGGCGTGTCCTGCGACACCCACTTCGCGCACAAGGCCTGGCACGACACCTCGGAAGCCATCAAGAAGGTCAACTACCCGCTGGTAGGCGATCCCACCGCTCGCCTGGCACGCAACTTCGAAGTGCTGATCGAAGAAGAAGGCCTGGCCTTGCGCGGCACCTTCCTGATCAACCCGGAAGGCCAGATCAAGCTGTGCGAAATCCACGACAACGGCATCGGCCGTGACGCCAGCGAACTGCTGCGCAAGGTCCGCGCCGCCCAGTACGTCGCCAACCACCCGGGCGAAGTCTGCCCCGCCAAGTGGAAAGAAGGCGAAGCGACCCTGACCCCCTCGCTGGACCTGGTTGGCAAGATCTAACACCCGCCTGATCTAGCCCGAGCGCCCGGGCGCCTTGCCCGCGCGCTCTTTTTTTGCCCATTTTTTACGGAAGCCACGTCGCCATGTTGGACGCCAATCTGAAAGCCCAGCTCAAGACCTACCTCGAACGCGTCACGCGCCCCATCGAGATCGTCGCGTCCCTCGACGATGGCGCGAAGTCCCGTGAAATGCACAGCCTGCTGCAGGATATCGCCAGCCTGTCCGATCAGGTCAGCCTCAGCACCGACGGCACCGATGCCCGTCGCCCCTCCTTCGCCCTGCTGACCCCCGGTCAGAACATCGACCTGCGCTTCGCCGGTCTGCCCATGGGCCACGAATTCACCTCCCTGGTACTGGCCCTGCTGCAGGTGGGCGGTCATCCGTCCAAGGCCAGCCAGGACGTCATCGAGCAGGTCAAGGCGCTCGACGGCGACTACCAGTTCGAAACCTATTTCTCCCTCTCCTGCCAGAACTGCCCGGACGTGGTGCAGGCCCTGAACCTCATGGCCGTGCTCAATCCCCGGGTCAAGCACGTCGCCGTCGACGGCGCCCTGTTCCAGGACGAGGTCGAGCGCCGCCAGATCATGGCCGTGCCCAGCGTCTACCTGAACGGCGAACCCTTCGGCCAGGGCCGCATGGGTCTGGAAGAGATCGTCGCCAAGCTCGACACCGGTGCCGCCGCCCGCTCCGCCGACAAGCTCAATGCCAAGGACGCCTTCGACGTCCTGGTCATCGGGGGTGGCCCGGCTGGCGCGGCCGCTGCCGTCTATGCCGCACGCAAGGGCATCCGTACCGGCGTCGCCGCCGAGCGTTTCGGCGGCCAGGTACTGGATACCCTGGCCATCGAGAACTTCATCTCCATCAAGGAGACCGAAGGGCCGAAGCTGGCCATGGCGCTGGAAGAGCACGTCAAGCAGTACGAAGTCGACATCATGAACCTGCAGCGCGCCGAGCAGCTGATTCCGGCCCACGAAGCCGGCGGCCTGCACGAAGTCCGCTTCACCGATGGCGGCTCGCTCAAGGCCAAGACGCTGATCCTGGCCACCGGCGCCCGCTGGCGCGAAATGAACGTTCCCGGTGAGCGCGAATACCGCAACCGCGGCGTGGCCTACTGCCCGCACTGCGATGGCCCCCTGTTCAAGGGCAAGCGCGTCGCGGTGATCGGTGGCGGCAACTCGGGTGTCGAAGCGGCCATCGACCTCGCCGGCATCGTCGCCCAGGTCACCCTGATCGAGTACGACGGCCAGCTGCGTGCCGACGCCGTGCTGCAGCGCAAGCTGTTCAGCCTGCCCAACGTGACCGTCATCACCAGCGCCCTCACCAGCGAAGTCAAGGGCGATGGCCAGAAGGTCAACGGCCTGGTCTACAAGGATCGCAACTCCAGCGAGTTCCACCACATCGACCTGGAAGGCGTCTTCGTGCAGATCGGCCTGGTGCCCAATACCGACTGGCTCAAGGGTACCGTCGAGCTGTCGCCGCGCGGCGAGATCGAAGTTGACGCCCGCTGCCAGACCTCCCTGCCCGGCGTCTTCGCCGCGGGCGACGTCACCACCGTGCCCTACAAGCAGATCGTCATCGCCCTGGGCGAAGGCGCCAAGGCCTCCCTGGCCGCCTTCGATCACCTGATCCGCACCAGCGCCTGATCGATCTCACGCCCCCTTTCCCGCCCGGCACCTGCCGGGCTTTTTTTCGTCCGCCGTTTTCTGCGTCCACCTTGGCATGTTTCTCGCTGTGACCTAACCAGGCGTCATAAAGATGGGCACGAACGGTCTAGGAGTTCATCCCGGACTTTCGTTAGGATCCTAGGGCCGGGTTCCTGAACCTGGCAGCTACAGCGGTAGAGGACCAGGCGGCATATGCACAGACAGATTCCTTCCAGCATCCACGATTCCTATCCCCCCAAGCTCGCGCCCGCCACGCCGCTCACCCCTCCCGAGCTGGTGGCCTCCCTGGAAGCCACCCTGGCTCAACGCCAACCCGGCCCGGTCTGGCTGTTCGCCTACGGCTCGCTGATCTGGCGCCCCGAGTGCCCCGCCGTCGCCGTGCGCCGGGCGCGGGTGCACGGCTATCACCGCGGTCTCTATCTCTGGTCCCAGCTGCATCGCGGCACCCCCGAGCAACCCGGCCTGGTACTGGGCCTGGATCGCGGCGGCTCCTGCTCGGGCTTCGCCTACCAGCTGCCGGATGACCAACTGGACGACCACCTGCTGGCCCTCTGGAAGCGCGAGATGCCGGATGGGTCCTACCGCCCCCGCTGGCTGCAATGCCACCTGGAAGACGGCAGCAAGGTGCAGGCGCTCGGCTTCGTGCTGAAGCGCAATCTGCCCTGCTACGCCGGCAGCCTGCCCGATGACATCCTCAATCGCGTCCTGACCGAGGCCTGCGGCCACTTCGGCACCACCCTGGAATACGTCGAGCGCACCATCACGGCGCTCAGGGCCCACGCCATGCCCGATCGCAACCTGGAAGCCCTGCTGCAGCGCTATCGCAGTGCACCCCTGCTGGAGGCCATGCAGGGATGAAGCAACGTCAGATCAACCCCCACAAGCTGCTGCTCAGCAAATGGACGGCCGTCCAGCCACGCGAACGGCAAAAGCACTTCATCGTCACCCGGGTCCATACCCCGGAAGTCGAGACCGACCCCATCTCGCAGATAGATCTGCAAGCCGTTCTCACTCGTCGTACCTGGACGCTGGACTGGCACGAGTTGCAGGATGCAGAATGCTGGCTGCAAGGCTGGCAATGAAACTCCGAAAGCAGGGCCGGGATTTTGCGACTAGCATCGCGATATGACGGCACTTTTCTGCAAAGGTGAAACCCTGTAGCAGCCAATGCTGTCACAGTGCCACCTTTGAACAGGAAGCTTTTCCGGATGACCCTCTATGTCGAACTCGCCAGCGCCTTCAACACCCTCAAAGGCGGATTCGAGCCGTTGCGCTGCGTGATATCCACGCGTGATCAGCGCGCCTACGATGTCGAGGTCTTTTCCCGCAGCGGTCAGTCGGTACTGAATCGCCCTATCGCCCGCACCGAATTGCTCGACGCGGCCATGCTCGAAGCCTTCATCCTCGACAGCCGCTCACGTATCGAGCGCGATGCGGATGAAACGCCCTACTGGACGATTCCCTCCTAAACGAAAAAGGCCACTCGAACAGGAGTGGCCTTTTCATTTGGATGGTGCCCGAGGCCGGAATCGAACCGGCACGACGGTTAAGTCGAGGGATTTTAAGTCCCTTGTGTCTACCAGTTTCACCACTCGGGCAGAACCGAACCCTCAGACAAGCGGATTCGTAGAACCTGATCCAGTATTCATACATCCCTGGATGATGAAAAGCCCCGTAGACCTGGGATCTACGGGGCTCTCAATAGTGGAGGCCGAGGTCGGAATCGAACCGGCGTACACGGATTTGCAATCCGCTGCATGACCACTCTGCCACCCGGCCTCAAACCTGAATGTCTTGCGACACTCATGTAAAACATGGAGCGGGAAACGAGACTCGAACTCGCGACCCCGACCTTGGCAAGGTCGTGCTCTACCAACTGAGCTATTCCCGCTTGGTGACGGGCGCCATTCTATCTGAGCCACCCTTCATGTCAAGCCATTGATTCAAAAAACTTATTTCTTTTTCTCGGCGCTCATCAGATGCGGCCACGCCGCCATCAGATAGGTGCACATGGACCACAGGGTCAGGGCTGCTGCGACGATGAGCAACGCATAACCACTGATGACCCAGAAGGTCATCTGCGGCGGGTTGGCCAACAGGATGACCAGCGCCAGCATCTGCGCCGCCGTCTTCCACTTGCCCAGATTGGACACCGCGACCTGGGCCCGGGCGCCCAACTCGGCCATCCACTCCCGCAGCGCCGATACCACGATCTCGCGACCGACGATGATGACGGCAGGCAGCGTCAGCCAGGCATTGGCGTGCTCCTGCACCAGCAACACCAGGGCCACCGCGACGATGAGCTTGTCCGCTACCGGATCCAGGAAGGCACCGAAGGGCGTGCTCTGCCCCAGGCGCCGCGCCAGATAGCCATCCAGCCAGTCGGTCGCACAGGCGATGGCGAAGATGGTGCTGGCGGTCCAGTAACTCCAGTGGACTGGCAGATAGAACAGGATGACAAAGAGCGGAATGAGGAAGACGCGCAGTACGGTAAGCAGATTTGGAATATTCATTGGCGCGGCTGTTGGTGAACGTGAGGCGATTCTACTCGCTGTGCAAGGCCGCATAAATCTGCTCGGCCAGCTTTTTGCTAATGCTTGGCGCTTTGGCGATCTCTTCGATGCTCGCACGCTGCAGCTCACGGAGTCCGCCAAAGTGCTTGAGAAGCTCCTGCCGCCGCTTGGGCCCGATTCCGGCAACCTCCTCCAGCGATGACGTCCGGCGCGCCTTGCCGCGGCGTGCGCGGTGTCCGGTGATGGCGAATCGGTGCGCCTCGTCGCGAATCTGCTGAATGAGATGCAGCGCGGGCGAATGAGCCGGCAGGGTGAATTCGTTGGACGGATCGTCCAGATAGAGGACTTCGAGACCCGGCTTGCGGGTGACGCCCTTGGCGACGCCCAGCAGGACCAGATCCGGCACCGCCAACTCCCTGAGCACCTCACGGGCCATGGCCAGCTGGCCCTTGCCTCCATCCACCAGCAGGATGTCAGGCAGCTTGCCCTCGCCCGCCTTGAGCCGGCTGAAGCGGCGGGTCAACGCCTGATGCATGGCGGCATAGTCATCGCCGGCGGTTACACCCTCGATGTTGTAACGACGATAATCCGACTTGAGCGGTCCTTCCGGCCCGAAGACCACGCAGGACGCCACGGTCGCCTCGCCACTGGAATGACTGATATCGAAACACTCCAGCCGCTGAGGCGGTTCCGGCAGATCCAGCGCCTGCACCAGGGCATCGAAACGCACCCCCATGTGCTGCCGATTGGCCAGTCGCGTATTCAGCGCCTGCTCCGCATTGGTTACCGCCAACTGCTGCCAGCGGGCTCGGGTCCCCCGGACGCGATGAGCGATGACCAGCTGCCGCTTGTGAACCTCGGCAAAGGCATCGATCAGGGTAGCGAAGTCCTCGTGGACGGAATTCACGATGATCTCGTCCGGCAGATCCCGCTCCAGGTAGGCGAGGTAGTACTGCTCCAGGAAGGCGGCCAGCACTTCGCTGGAATCCTCCTCGATCCCTACCTCCGGGAAGAAATTCTTGCTGCCCAGCACTCGCCCGCCGCGTACGCTGACCAGGTGCACACAGGCACCGCCCGGATTGACGAGCGCGGCGATGACATCGACATCACCGGTGCCTCCCTCGATGCTCTGCTGATCCTGAACGCGTCGCACCAGGGCCACCTGATCACGCAACTCCGCCGCCCGCTCGAACTGCAGATTGACCGAGGCGCTTTCCATCTTGGCTTGCAGCTCTTCCGCCAGGGCATTGCTACGCCCTTCTAGAAACATGGCCGAATGACGGACGTCCTCGCCATATTCCTGCTCGCTGACGAGCGCCACGCAGGGGCCCTTGCATCTCTTGATCTGATACTGCAGGCAGGGCCGCGTACGATTGCGAAAGTAGTTGTCATCGCATTGCCGTACCTGAAAGGCTTTCTGCAGCAGATTGAGACTTTCGCGGATGGCACCGGCGCTGGGATAAGGACCGAAGTAGCGCCCCTTCCCTCTCTTCTCTCCACGGTGAATGGTCAGTCGCGGATACTGATCCTCAGTTGAGAGATAGACATAGGGGTAGGACTTATCATCCCTCAACAGGATGTTGTAGGGCGGGCGCCACTGCTTGATGAGATTCTGTTCCAGCAGGAGCGCTTCGGTCTCGTTGCCGGTGATGGTGGTCTCGATCTGAGCGATCTTGGACACCATGGAAGCCGTCTTGGGTGCCAAGCCGGTCTTTCTGAAATAGCTGGAAAGTCGGTTCTTGAGATTCTTGGCCTTACCAACATAGAGGAGCTTGCCGCCCTCATCGAACATCCGATAGACACCCGGACGTCCACTGCAACCGGATAGAAAGGCTGCAGCATCGAAAGATTGACTCATATCAACTCGTTGCATCTACCATGCCGTGGCGAACAGCCAACATGGCTAGTTCGACATCGCTGGTAATCGATAATTTCTCGAAGATCCGATAGCGATAGGTGTTGACGGTCTTCGGCGACAAACAGAGCTTGTCGGAAATGACCTGGACTTTCTGGCAACCTGCGATCATCAGCGCGATCTGAATCTCTCGCTCGGACAGCTGATCGAAGGGCGACGCTTCGGCCTTGGACTGAAAGGGTTTCAAGGCCAGCTGCTGGGCGATCTGCGCACTGATGTAACGCCGACCGGCGAAGGCCTGCTTGATGGCGGTGATCATCTCTTCGATGTCGGCACCCTTGGTCAGATACCCTGCAGCACCCGCCTGGAGCAGACGCGTCGGAAAAGGATCTTCCTCGCAGGCCGTGACGACCACCACCTTCAGGTCGGGTCGGCTGCGCAGGAGCTTGCGGGTAGCTTCCAGCCCACCGATACCGGGCATCCGGACGTCCATCAGGACTACATCCGGCTCGAGCTCACGGGCCAGCATCAGTGCATTTTCGCCACTGTCTGCCTGGCCGACGACCTGGATTCCTGCCACATCCGCCAACATCCGTACGATGCCGGTACGAACAAGATCATGATCGTCGACAACTAGCACCTTGATCAAAATCGAATCCCCTTCGCTTGCGCTTTCATCGCTTGCGTCACCTAAACAACTATCCGCTGGCCCTACCCGTTAAGGAATAGGATCCTAGGCTACGCTATAAATTTGATTGGTCATGCAAAGAAAAAAGGGGTACGACGCTTCGCACCCCTTGCCTGCCGGCCTTAGGCCATTGGGCATTGTATACCGAAAAGAGCTGGAGAAATGAAGCAGATCGGAATCATTCCCGGTCAGGTTACCAATGGTTCGCCGAGGTGTTGGCTCAATCCGC
>NZ_BBIT01000001.1 GCF_000730625.1 Pseudomonas oryzihabitans NBRC 102199
CTACAAAACCCGTAGCGTGGAAAACGGCGCAGCCTTTTCCACTGACGCCCACAGCGCACGGCCCAAAGCTCCCACATGGACAAGCTTCGCGTTGTCCACCCTACAAAACCCGTAGCGTGGAAAACGGCGCAGCCTTTTCCACTGACGCCCCCAACGCAAGGCCCCAAAGCTCCCGCATGGACAAGCTTCGCGTTCTCCGCCCTACAAAACCCGTAGCGTGGAAAACGGCGCAGCCTTTTCCACTCATGCCACCAACGCACAACCCCAGAGCTCCCGCGTGGACAAGCTTCGCGTTGTCCACCCTACGCCTCCAGTCGCTTCTCCATGAACACGCTCAACGGATCCTCCCGATACGCCCCAAAAGGACCACGCCGCTGGTAACCCGCAGACTCATAAAGCCTCAAGGCCTCCGGCTGATAAGGCCCCGTCTCCAGTCGCGCCAGCTCACACCCGCGGCCTGTCGCTTCACGCTCTAGCTCCGCCAACAGGCGACCGCCCAACCCTTGCCCGCGACCCCTGGGGCTCACATACATCCGCTTGATCTCGCCATAGTCGTCCTGCAGCACCATGGCCCCACAGCCCAGGGCAGTGCCGCTGTCATCCCGGGCGACCAGGAACAGCACGTTCGGCTGCATGAGCGATGCGAGATTCAGGGCATGACGACTCTCGGGCGGATAGAGGCCGTCCTGATAGGCATCCAGTTCGGCGATCAGGGCGATCACCTCGGGTTGGTCGGGGGATTCGAGGGCGATGGGCATGGGGGCTCCGGTCAGGCGATCGCCCAAGCCTAAGCCATTAGCGCGGCTTCATCCCAGGCTCATCCGCAATCCATCCCGCCCGCCGCGCTTGGCGGCGTAGAGGGCACCGTCCCCGCGCTCCAGCAAGGCCGCCAGACTTTCCGGTGGCTGATCGAACAGCACCGCGCCGATACTCAGGGTGACGGGCTCGGGCGTCCGCAAGCGCTGCGCCGCCAGCTGGTTGAAGCGCTGGCGCAGCGTGTCTGCCAAACGCACGACATCCGCATCAACCGCCTCACCCAGCACCACCACGAATTCATCACCCCCCAGCCGAGCGGCCAGCGCCTGGCGGGGCAGGGTGGTGCGCAGCAGGTCGCTCAGGGCGATCAGCAGACCGTCACCGGCCGCATGGCCATGGAGGTCGTTCACCAGTTTGAAGTTGTCCAGATCGATCAGTAGCAGGGCGCCGGGTCGAGCCGGTGTCGCCTGGCCGAACAGTCGTGGCGCCTCGGCCTCCAGCGCCCGGCGGTTATAGAGGCCGGTCAGGGGATCGCTGCCGGCCAGGCGCTCGATATGCTGCTCGCGGCGATAGCGCACCGTGCCGGTCATCGACAGGGCGATCAGCATCACCGCCATCACCCCCTCCACCAGGGAGATCTGGATGATGGCGCCGCGATAGACCGCCAGATCGATCAGGGTGCCGGGGGTGAGCGGCGGAATCATCTTGGTCAGGTAGAAGAGACCATGGATCAGCAGCACCGCACGCAGCTGCCGTTCCCCGGCATTGCGCCGCCGCAACAGCAGACTCGCCCGTATCGCCAGGATGCCGATCAGGAATGACTGCACCACCAGCATCACCTTGGACCACCAGGCCTCGTTGGGCAGCAGCAGCAACCCCAGCCAGACGGCGGCGATGGCCCACCAGCCCAGACTCAGCCGCCGCCCGGTGAAGCGCGCCACGCCGAGCAGAAAGAGCCCATGCACGAAGATCAGCAGCCCATTAGCGAACCAGATGCCCACCAGCAGCAGCCCCTGGCTGCGCAACAGCGCCAGGGTGCTACCCACGCAAATCAGGGCAAAGCCCGTGCTCCAGTACAGCAGCGCCGACTCGCGCACCGACCGCCACTCGATGGCCAGATAGCCTGCCGCGGCAGCCGCCAGGGCGATGGTGAGGGTCAGCATGGTGGGGGCATCGAGTGCCATGGGCGAATCGGACCTGTCTGGATACGAGAAGGGCGCTCCCTGCTTGGGACAAGCGCCCGCCAAAGCGAAGCCGCACCGCAGTCTTATCGACACGGCAGGCGCGGGCTTGAGGCAGAGGATTGCGCGCCATGATGACGGGCAGATAACGCTAATTCAAACCTGACCTTTGGCTTAGGCAGTTGGCCCACCCGTTACTGGTGTTTCACCAGCGCTCGAATCGCCGTGGCCGGCAACCGCGCCGTGCTGCCATCCGCCAGCCGCAGGACGAAGGCCTCGCCCAGCGACCAGACCACCTGCACCTCCTTGAGCACGCACTGGTCATCGGTGGGCAGCACTCTGGCCTGCTCCTTGGCGCAATAGGAGGTGTCGAGCACGATCGCCTTGGCGTGGTAGTTACCCAGGCCCAGCGTCCTGACCATGGTCTCGGGCAGAGTGGTAAGCACACCGCTATAGCCGGCCAGAAAGAGGGCGAAGAACAGCGAAAACATCATCGCCGCCTTCCAGCCGGCGATGAACAGCATGGAAGTCATGGTCGTGACGAAGGCAATGATGAAGGGGGCGATGGCCAGAGCACCCCACTTGAGCAGCGGCTGCCAATCGCTCACCAGTGGATAGGCCTGCGCCAGCATCCAGAAGATGAACAGGCCAACGACCGTTGTCGGCAGGTAAGCCTCCCAGACGAACTTCAGAAAACTGAAGCGGCGCAAATCGAACAGCCCCTGAATGGCCATACCCGCCAGCAGCGTGATGGCGATGGGCGCATGAAAGGCGACGCTGAGGAAGAGTTCAGGATCGACTAGGAGAATGGCCGCATCGCTGAACCCCGCCAGCAGATAGGGCACGAAGAACACCAGCGTCATCAACAGCATGATCTTGCGAAAGCGCCCCTCGCCGCGATAGGGCAGGGCGTAGGTGATGTCTTCCTTGATCGCCGCCGTATTGATAAAGCGGTAATAGACCCAGGCCCCAGGCAGGAATAATGCGGCGACGAAGGCGCCTATGGTGAGGAAGCCCAGACAGGCAGCGGCCAGCAGCAACGACGAAAACTGGAAGAGATCGAAGCTCGGATAGAAGTGATTACGGGCGAAATAGGCCAGGAACATCCCGAAGCCGAGAGTCGGTAGCAATACCTCAGCTGATAGCGAGTCGTGGCCAGTTGGGCAGTCTTAGGACGTTTAAGAATGAAGTCCAAGATATCATCGTTGGGTGCTGTTTGATGGGGGTTTAAATGTATAGCCATCCTGGAATGGCAATATATCATATTGCTGTTTATAGGGTATTTATAGGGTAAATATAACGCAAGCTTTTTGTTGTAAAGGGTGCGTGACTGAGGTTAATCGGTTAATCGGTTAATCGGTTAATCGGTTAAGGGGTTTAGGTTCGTGCTATTATTAAAGGAATTGCTGTTGCTATTTGCGTATTTGAATGGTTTGCATTATTAATGAAGGTTAAAATTTAGTGGTAGATTGGTGGTGCCACTTGATGTCGAATATTAAGCTTTTCACAGCGCTCAAGTTGGTTATGACTTATATCGCCAACTTGAAAATAAATATTTTACTTGGAGAGATGTTGTGAGGTGGATATATTTGGGTGGCATGAAACGAGCGATGAATCATAATTTTGGAGGTGTCTATTTATTAGTGCATGAAGGTTTTTTGAATAGGGTGGTGTATGTTGGGGTTTCTGAATTTATTGGAAGGCGGATTTTTCAGCATTACCAGGGTTTTCTCAGAGGAAATAGATCTGCTTGGAAAGTAACGGATTCAGAAGATTTATATTTTCTAATGAGTTCAGTTGGTATAAAAAATTATATTAAGTATTTTAGGGGTTTGGCTTTGCAGGGGAAAGTCTGGGCATCAACAACATTGGATCTTGTCTCTCCAAAAAACTTGCTTATGCCAAAGCAGGATTTTGAATTAAGTTGGAGAGAGTATGTTGAGGATAAATATGTTCCTAGGTTGGGGGTTTGGGCTTTAAACGTTTCTCCATTTGATAGGCGGCGCTCTGTTCTGATAGAAAGTGCGATTCAGCAAAGGTTAGTCAGCGGCTTCTGGTTAGGTCGTTTTTTTAATCATAAAGATTATTCTGTTCTTGGAAAGATCGAGCGTAACTCCAAGATGGTTCGTATAAAGGAAAATATTGGTAATATTCCTGAGCTGGATGATGCAAGCAAGGTTTTTTTATCGAGCCTTTCAGATTCTAATTTGCCTGAGCTAGGCGTGAAATTGGCAAGAGCTCAGCTTTCTCCAATAATTAGAATTCGTGACAATCAAAGAAAAATAAGATTGGCCGCTATCGCGGCGGTAAAAGAACGCTATCCGCGACATGGATGGGAGTGGGGGTTAGTTGACGAAGAGAAGTTGAGAGTGATGTTGGTCGACTTTGAAATGAGCGTCGCTGAAATCGCTAAAGAACTTGGTAGGAAGCCCGGTAGTGTAAGAAAGCGAATAGATAGAAATGATAAATTCACTGCTGGTAGGTGGAGGCAAGATATAAAAAACTTATAGCTTTATATATCTTTTGAGTAAAAAAAGCCCCGCATAGCGGGGCTTGATTAGCTTAGTCCCAGCTCAACGCCCCACCAGTCTGATACTCGATCACACGCGTCTCGAAGAAGTTCTTCTCCTTCTTGAGGTCCATGATCTCGCTCATCCAGGGGAAGGGGTTGGTGGCGCCCGGGTATTCTTCCTTGAGGCCGATCTGGGTCAGGCGGCGGTTGGCGATGAACTTGAGGTAGTCCTCCATCATCGCCGCGTTCATGCCCAGCACGCCGCGGGGCATGGTGTCGCGGGCGTATTCGATCTCCAGCTGGGTGCCCTGGAGGATCATCTGGGTGGCTTCGTCCTTCATCTGGGCATCCCACAGCTGCGGGTTCTCGATCTTGATCTGGTTGATCATGTCGATGCCGAAGTTCAGGTGCATGGACTCGTCACGCAGGATGTACTGGAACTGCTCGGCGGTGCCGGTCATCTTGTTGCGGCGACCCATGGAGAGGATCTGGGTGAAGCCGCAATAGAAGAAGATGCCTTCCAGCACGCAGTAGTAGGCGATCAGGTTCTTGAGGAACTGGCGATCGGTCTCCGGGGTACCGGTCTTGAACTCGGGGTCGGAGATGGAGCGGGTGTACTTCAGGCCCCAGCTCGCTTTCTTCGCGACGCTCGGGATCTCGTGGTACATGTTGAAGATCTCGCCTTCATCCATGCCCAGCGATTCGATGCAGTACTGGTAGGCGTGGGTGTGGATCGCCTCTTCGAAGGCCTGGCGCAGGATGTACTGGCGGCACTCGGGGTTGGTGATCAGGCGGTAGACGGCCAGCACCAGGTTGTTGGCGACCAGGGAGTCGGCGGTGGAGAAGAAGCCGAGGTTGCGCTTGACGATGCGGCGCTCGTCCTCGGTGAGGCCGTCCGCGCTCTTCCAGGTCGCGATGTCGGCGTTCATGTTCACTTCCTGGGGCATCCAGTGGTTGGCGCAACCATCCAGATACTTCTGCCAGGCCCAGTCGTACTTGAAGGGTACGAGCTGGTTGAGGTCGGCGCGGGCGTTGATCATCTGCTTGTCGCCGACGTGCACGCGCGCGGAGGAACCTTCCAGGTCGTCCAGGCCTTCCTGGATGTCCAGCTCGTTCAGCGCGGCCTTGGCGCGGGCCACGGCGTCGGAGTCGTCGGCGGACAGGGCGCGGGCGTCATGGACCAGGGCGTCGCCCTCGGAATCCAGGCGCTCGGTCTGGGCGGGCGCCTGCTGGCCGGCGGCCTGCGCGGGCTTGGCGATGGCGGTGTCGTCGTCTTTGTCGAATTCTTCCCAGTTCAGCATGGGGTGTCTCCTGGGTGGCTGTGTGGTGGGGGTGGGGCGGCGGGCCCTCACCCTAGCCCTCTCCCGGAGGGAGAGGGGATCTAGAGCGGTGCGCGGGTGGGGGTTAGGCCCTCACCCTGGCCCTCTCCCAGGGGGAGAGGGGATAAAGAGCAGCCCTCTGCTAAGAGAGGGCTTGGGTACTTACTGGCAGGCTTCGCACTCGGGATCGTCGAGGCTGCAGGCCTTGGGCACCGGAGCCGGTGCCGCGGCGGGCGCCGCTTCGACCTTCTGCGCCGGGGCGGGGGCCGCGCTGGCCTGGACGCCGGTGATGGGGTCGGCGCTCACGGCGTTCAGCTTGCCGGTGTTGATGGTCGACTTCTCGGTGCTGGTGGCGGCCAGGGCACGGAGGTAGTAGGTGGTCTTCAGACCGCGGAACCAGGCCATGCGGTAGGTCACGTCGAGCTTCTTGCCCGAGGCGCCGGCGATGTACAGGTTCAGCGACTGGGCCTGGTCGATCCACTTCTGGCGACGGCTGGCGGCCTCGACGATCCACTTGGTCTCCACTTCGAAGGCGGTGGCGTACAGGTCCTTCAGATCCTGCGGGATGCGCTCGATCTGCTGCACGGAGCCGTCGTAGTACTTGAGGTCGTTGACCATCACCGAGTCCCACAGGCCGCGGGCCTTGAGGTCGCGTACCAGGTAGGGGTTGATGACGGTGAATTCGCCCGAGAGGTTCGACTTCACATAGAGGTTCTGGTAGGTCGGCTCGATCGACTGGGACACGCCGGTGATGTTGGCGATGGTCGCGGTCGGCGCGATGGCCATGATGTTGGAGTTGCGGATGCCTTTCTTGGCACGCTCGCGCAGCGGGGCCCAGTCCAGGGTCTCGGACAGGTCGACCTCGATGTACTTGGCGCCGCGCTCTTCGATCAGGCGCTTCTCGGAGTCGATCGGCAGGATGCCCTGGGACCACAGCGAACCCTGGAAGCTGGAGTAGCTGCCACGCTCCTCGGCCAGGTCACAGGAGGCCTGGATGGCGTAGTAGCTGATCACTTCCATGGAGGTGTCGGCGAACTGCACGGCGGCATCCGAACCGTAGGCGATGTGCTGCAGGTACAGCGCATCCTGGAAGCCCATGATGCCCATGCCGACCGGACGGTGCTTGAGGTTGGAGTTCTCCGCCTGGGGCACCGAGTAGTAGTTGATGTCGATGACGTTGTCGAGCATGCGCACGGCGATCTTGACGGTGCGGGCAACCTTGGCGGTGTCCAGCTTGCCGTCGACGATGTGGTTCACCAGGTTCACCGAACCCAGGTTGCACACGGCGATCTCGTCCTTGTTGGTGTTCAGGGTGATCTCGGTGCAGAGGTTGGAGCTGTGCACCACGCCCACGTGCTGCTGCGGGCTGCGCAGGTTGCACGGGTCCTTGAAGGTCAGCCACGGGTGGCCGGTCTCGAACAGCATGGACAGCATCTTGCGCCAGAGATCCTTGGCCTTGATGGTCTTGTGCAGCTTGAGCTTGCCGTACTCGGTCAGGGCTTCGTAGTACTCGTAGCGCTCTTCAAAGGCCTTGCCGTAGAGGTCGTGCAGATCGGGCACGTCGGCGGGGGAGAACAGGGTCCAGTTGCCGTCCTCGAAGACGCGCTTCATGAACAGGTCGGGGATCCAGTTGGCGGTGTTCATGTCGTGGGTACGACGACGGTCGTCACCGGTGTTCTTGCGCAGCTCGAGGAATTCCTCGATGTCCAGGTGCCAGGTTTCCAGGTAGGCGCAGACCGCGCCCTTGCGCTTGCCGCCCTGGTTGACCGCCACGGCGGTGTCGTTGACCACCTTGAGGAAGGGCACGACGCCCTGGCTCTTGCCGTTGGTGCCCTTGATGTAGGAGCCGAGCGCACGCACCGGGGTCCAGTCGTTGCCCAGGCCGCCGGCGAACTTCGACAGCATGGCGTTATCGTGGATGGCGCCATAGATGCCGGACAGGTCATCGGGCACGGTGGTCAGGTAGCAGCTGGACAGCTGCGGACGCAGGGTGCCGGCGTTGAACAGCGTCGGCGTGGACGCCATGTAGTCGAAGCTGGCCAGCAGGTTGTAGAACTCGATGGCGCGGGCTTCCTTGTCCTTCTCCATGTGCGCCAGGCCCATGGCCACGCGCATGAAGAACAGCTGCGGCAGCTCGAAGCGGGTGCCGTGGCTGTGCAGGAAGTAACGGTCGTACAGGGTCTGCAGGCCGAGGTAGGTGAATTGCTGGTCGCGCTCGTGATCGATGGCGGCGCCCAGCTTGGCCAGGTCGAAGGTGGCCAGTTTCGGGTCCAGCAGCTCCAGCTCCACGCCCTTGGCGACGTAGGCGGGCAGGGCCTTGGCGTAGAGGTCGGCCATCTCGTGGTGGGTGGCGGACTCGGCGACGCCGAGGAAGCTCAGGCCTTCGGCGCGCAGGCTGTCCAGCAGCAGGCGGGCGGTGACGTAGGAGTAGTTGGGCTCGCGCTCGACCAGGGTACGGGCGGTCATCACCAGGGCGGTGTTGACGTCCTTCTCGGCCACGCCGTCGTACAGGTTCTTCAGGGTTTCCTTCTGGATCAGCTCGCCGTTCACCTCTTCGAGGCCTTCGCAGGCTTCGCTGATGATGGTGTTCAGGCGGCCCATGTCCAGCGGCTGGGTGGTGCCGTCGGCCTTGGTCACGCGGATGCTCGGGTGCGGCTCGGCGATGTCGCTCGCGGCGCCCT
Organism: Pseudomonas oryzihabitans NBRC 102199; assembly: GCF_000730625.1. GTDB lineage: Bacteria > Pseudomonadota > Gammaproteobacteria > Pseudomonadales > Pseudomonadaceae > Chryseomonas > Chryseomonas oryzihabitans. The sequence continues at coordinate 8,450 of NZ_BBIT01000001.1, forward strand.
GCTTGCGCTCCTGGCTACGGGCTTCACGGTAGATCACGTAGCTGCGGGCGACCTTTTGCTCGCCGGCGCGCATCAGGGCCAGTTCGACCTGGTCCTGGATCTCTTCGATATGGATGGTGCCACCGGAGGGCATGCGGCGCTTGAAGGTGCTGCTGACCTGGTCGGTGAGCTGCTTGACGGTGGTGTGGATGCGCGAGGAGGCCGCGGCGGTACCGCCTTCCACGGCGAGGAAAGCCTTGCTGATGGCCACGGTGATCTTGTCGTCGGTGTAGGGGACGACGGTACCGTTGCGCTTGATGACGCGCAGTTGACCGGGGGCGGTGGCGCCCAGGTCCTGGCTGGCATCTTGCGCCGGGCGGCCCTGCTGGGCTTGCTCGCGGGTCAGGTCGGTGTGCATGCGGAACTCCCTTGATCGGAAAGAGGGGATCGTCGGCGAGCCGGCGATCCGGAAGAGTGTCGGCCCGTGGGCCTGCGCGACGACTGCCTGTCGCGCCATTACCAATGAAGATTCCAACGAAAAGCCGTACCAGCGCCGATTCCCGCAGGAGCCGGCGTTCGGGGTCAGGGACCCTGGAAATTCATAATTCGGGCGACAGGATAAGCCCTCCTCGTTAGGGAAGACAGTCTTGACAGAGGGGTGTTTCGCCGTCCCACCCCATGCCGACGAACTGCTATATATGGTGGTGCGGGGGTGCAAGGGCCACTAGATGTCGCGTTTGTCACGTTTCCGGCTGTGGATAAGACGTGGATAAGCTGTTCGGGACTGGGGGGTATCCTGGGGGTGGTGCCCAGTCAGTGCGCGTGGAGGCTAGGATCAGAGCGAAGTGGTCAAATAACGTACAACGTGACTAGGCGGGTGAGACAAAAGCGTCACGGGATATACCGGTTCGCTATGAGCATTTTCTCCACCATAAGAAAACGTTCGATAGCCGCTGCGACGTTCTGCCCCGGCCAGCGTTTGTGCACCCGATCGACCGGACGACCCTTTCTCTATATAGGAGAGCCTCAGCGACGGGGCGCGATCAGCGTGAGCAACCGCCGTTCTTCGTCCAGGCGGTAGTGACCGCGCAGTGAGGTCCCGGCGGACCAGCGCGGCGACAACTCGATCAGCAGCCGAATATCGAAGGTCCCGCCGGGATCGGTGCCAAGGATCTCGGCATCCTGGAAGAAGAACATCTGCCCGACCTGGGGATGCAGCGCCTTGAACAGACTCTCCTTGGCGGAAAACGCCAGGGTGATGGCAAAGGCCTGCTGCGCTTCGTCCAGCGCCTGCACGCTTTCCCGTTCGGCCGGGGTGAGGATCTGGTCGGCCAGACGCAGGGCCTTGGCCGGTTCGAGCAGGGTTTCCACATCCAGGCCGAGACCCAGGTAGTCCTGGGCGCTGCCCACCGCCGCGGCTGCCCAGCCGTGACTGTGGGTGATGGCGCCGACCCAGCCGGCGGGCCAGGCGGGGCCACGATCCTCGCGGCGATGACCGGGTACCGCCGGCGCGCCACTGAGCTGCCGCAGGGCCTCGCGGGCGCAGAGACGCCCGGCCAGGTATTCGGCCTGGCGCTTGGCCACGGCGCGACGGATGTTGTCCGGCGGCAGGGCGCCCAGGCGCAGGGCGTCGCGCTCGAAGCTCACCTGGGCGGGATCGAAGCGGCAGTGCAGCAGGGCCAGGGCGTCGAACTCCTCCGCCAGCGGCGGCAGCGGCGCGGGCGCTGTGCAGCAGCCGGGCAGGTCGGTAGGGGGCAGGGCGGGCATCTCGGCCGGATACTCCTCGAAGGCGGCAACGGATCAGGGCAGGCGCCGCTGGAAGGCGCGCAAAGGATAGCCGACTACCGACGGCGACTGGCGGAAAACCGCCTCGCGCGGTGGGGGATTTCCGCCCCTTTTCGTCGGGTGGCGGGGTTCCGCCCACCGCTGGCAACTAGACTTTCGACTGAAAGGTGCATGAAAGCTGGCCCTTTGATTGCGCACCAAGAAGTGGAACGGCGATTGCTTATATCCAGCCAGATACTGGTGTCACCGTCGCGCGGCCGCCAGGTCCACAACAAAAAGCTCTCAGGATGAGAGAGCCAACTTCAGTCAGGTGCCCACTCAGACAGGACGTCAGGTAGTGGCCACAAGGGAAAGAGCCATGACAGCAACCGTCGACACAACAACAACTACCACAGCTCCCGCGCCCAAGCGTCCCGTCAAGCAGCCGCTCTACAAGAGTCTCTATTTCCAGGTGATCGTGGCGATCGTCCTGGGTGTGCTGCTCGGCCACTTCTATCCCCAGACCGGCGCTGCCATGAAGCCGCTGGGTGACGGTTTCATCAAGCTGATCAAAATGGTCATCGCGCCCATCATCTTCTGCACCGTGGTGACCGGTATCGCCGGCATGCAGAACATGAAGGCCGTGGGCAAGACCGGCGGCATGGCGCTGCTGTACTTCGAGATCTTCTCCACCATCGCGCTGCTGATCGGCCTGATCGTGGTCAACGTCGTCCAGCCGGGCGCCGGCATGAACGTCGACGTCAGCACCCTGGACACCAAGGGCATCGCTGCCTACGCCGCGGCTGGCGAGAAGCAGAGCACCATCGACTTCCTGATGAACATCATCCCGTCGACGGTCGTCAACGCCTTCGCCACCGGTGAGATCCTGCAGGTCCTGTTCTTCGCCGTGCTGTTCGGCTATGCCCTGCATCGCCTGGGCGAGACCGGTCAACTGGTGTTCAACTTCATCGACCGCATCTCCCACGTCTTCTTCAACATCATCAACGTCATCATGAAGCTCGCCCCCATCGGCGCCTTCGGTGCCATGGCGTTCACCATCGGCAAATACGGCGTCGGCACCCTGGTGCAGCTGGGCTACCTGATGGCCTGCTTCTACATCACCTGCCTGCTGTTCGTGCTGGTGGTGCTGGGTGCCGTGGCGCGCATGCACGGCTTCAGCATCCTCAAGTTCATCAAGTACATCCGTGAAGAACTGCTGATCGTGCTGGGTACCTCGTCCTCCGAGTCCGCCCTGCCGCGCATGCTGACCAAGATGCAGAAGCTGGGCGCCGAGAAGTCGGTGGTCGGCCTGGTGATCCCCACCGGCTACTCCTTCAACCTCGACGGCACCTCCATCTACCTGACCATGGCTGCGGTGTTCATCGCCCAGGCCACCAACACCCAGATGGACATCACCCACCAGATCACCCTGCTGCTGGTGCTGCTGATATCCTCCAAGGGCGCTGCAGGCGTCACCGGTAGCGGCTTCATCGTACTGGCCGCCACCCTGTCCGCCGTCGGTCACGTACCGGTCGCCGGCCTGGCGCTGATCCTGGGTATCGACCGCTTCATGTCCGAAGCCCGCGCCCTGACCAACCTGGTCGGCAACGGCGTGGCCTCCATCGTGGTCGCCAAGTGGTGCGGCCAGCTGGACGAGCAGACCCTGAAGACCGAACTCGCTCGCGGCCCGAACGCCGTCGAAGTCGAGGAAGCTCGCCAGCCTGCCTGAGCCTGACGCGAGGGCCGCTCCTGGAGCGGTCCCTGCGGTAACGACAAGACGCCCGTATCGAAAGATACGGGCGTTTTCTTTTGCCTGGGATCTGGCCGGAGCAGAGTGGCCGCGCCGCGTCAGGCCGTAAGGCCAGGCCCTTCGATTGGCAGGTATGGGAGAGCCCTCCAAGCCGGCTTGGCTACGCCGAGAGCGAAGGGCAAGACGGGGCCCTTCAGACGGCCCCTGCCGATGCTGCATGGCGGGAGGTACGGGGATGGCGCAGGATGGGTCAGATCGCGCGTGCAGGGTCGTACAGCCCGCTATCTGGCAGGTGCGCAGGTCGGTCGATCAGCCGGGAGATAAGGAAGGAGGAGGGCGGAGGGGTAGCGGAAGGGACGAAGCGCCGGCAGGCCGCCAGCGCTTCGGGGTGGATCAGCGACGCAGGGTGGGGCGATAGCCCATTACGCCGTAGAACAGGATGTAGAGGTAGCAGACCAGCGGGATCAGGAAGGAGGGCAGCAGGCCGATGGTGTCGGCGAAGTAGCCCTGGATGGCCGGCACCAGTGCGCCACCGACGATACCCATGCACAGCAGGCCCGAACCCTTGGAGGTGAACTTGCCCAGGCCCTTGAGTGCCAGGGAGAAGATGGTCGGGAACATGATGGAGTTGAAGAAGCCGATGGCCAGCAGCGCCCACATGGCGACCTTGCCACCTTGCAGCACGGCCACGGCCAGCAGCACGCCAATGGCGATGGCATTGAAGGTCAGCACCAGGTTCGGCCGCACCTTGGTCATGATCACGCCGCCGATGAAGCGACCGACCATGGCGCCACCCCAGTACAGGGACAGGTACTTGGCGGCGGTGGCGGCGTTCAGGCCAGCCACGTCCGGGCTTTCCATCAGGCTCACCAGATAGCTGCCGATGGACACTTCCGCACCCACGTACATGAAGATGCCGACCACGCCGAGCAGCAGATGGCGATAGGCCCAGACGCTGTTGGCGGTCAGGGCGTTCTCGTCGGTGGCGTTGTCCTGCTCGGTGTCCTTGATCTGCGGCAGGCGGAAGAGGCCGATGATCACCGCCAGGGCGACCAGCATGCCGGCCAGGATCAGGTAGGGCAGCTGCACCGAATGGGCGGCGGAGTCTTCACCGACCAGCGCCAGAATGGTCACTGCGCCCACCAGCGGGCCGACGGTGGTACCCAGGGAGTTGAAGGCCTGGGTCAGGTTGAGGCGCGAGGCCGCGGTTTCCGGCTTGCCGAGGATGGTGACGTAGGGGTTCGCCGCCACCTGCAGCACGGTGATACCGGCCGCCAGCACGAACAGGGCAGTCAGGAAGAAACCGTAGGAGTGGGCTCCGGCGGCCGGGTAGAACAGTACGCAACCGACGCCGGCGGTGAGCAGGCCGACGATGATGCCCTTCTTGTAGCCCAGGCTTTCCACCAGGCGACCGGCCGGGAAGGAGACGATGAAGTAGGCGGTGAAGAAGCAGAACTGGATCAGCGAGGCCTGCAGATAGCTGAGGGTGAAGACCGCCTTGAGGTGGGGGATCAGGATGTCGTTCAGCGAGGTGATCAGACCCCACATGAAGAACAGCATGGTGAGGACGATCAAGGGTCCGCGGTAGCTCTGGTTTTGATTGTGCATTGGGGCTCCATGGGTACAACAGTTTCTTGTTTCTGCCCGCTAGTTCGGACAGCGCTGTCTATGGCGGCTGCGCAGATACAGCGAAGCGGCGCGAGATTAAGCTATTCGTGCTGCTGAATCCATTCTTCCTGGAGGTTCGCAGGCGAAGTGCCGGCGCCTTCGACCGCGGGGCCCGTGACCGGTTCAGCGGGGCAGGGAGCAGAAATGAAAAACGGCGCCAGAGGCGCCGTTTGGGTCACACAAGCGAGGGCTATCAGCCCTGCCAGCGCTTGAGTACCAGGGTGGCGTTGGTGCCGCCGAAACCGAAGCTGTTGCTCATGATGAGGTCCAGCTTGGCGTTTTCCTTGGTCTCGCGCAGGATCGGCAGGTCGGCGACTTCCGGATCCAGTTCGTCGATGTTGGCCGAACCGGCGATGAAGTTGCCTTCCATCATCAGCATGCAGTAGATGGCCTCATGCACACCGGCAGCGCCCAGGGAGTGACCCGACAGGCTCTTGGTGGAGCTGATGGCCGGAGCCTTGTCGCCGAACACGGCGCGCACGCCCTTGATCTCGGCCACGTCGCCCACCGGGGTGGAGGTACCGTGGGTGTTCAGGTAGTCGATCTCGCCGTCGACGGTGGACAGCGCCTGCTGCATGCAGCGGATGGCGCCTTCGCCGCTCGGGGCGACCATGTCGTAGCCGTCGGAGGTCGCGCCGTAGCCGACGATCTCGGCATAGATCTTGGCGCCGCGGGCCAGGGCGTGTTCGAGCTCCTCGACCACCACCATGCCGCCGCCGCCAGCGATGACGAAGCCGTCACGCTTGCTGTCGTAGGCACGGGAAGCCTTTTCCGGCGTCTCGTTGTAGTCGCTGGAGAGCGCGCCCATGGCATCGAACAGCATGCTCTGGGTCCAGTGCTCTTCCTCACCGCCACCGGCGAAGACCACGTCCTGCTTGCCGAGCTGGATCTGCTCCATGGCCAGGCCGATGCAGTGGGCGCTGGTGGCGCAGGCCGAGGCTACGGAGTAGTTCAGGCCCTTGATCTTGAAGGGGGTGGCCAGGCAGGCGGAGACCGTGCTGCTCATGGTCCGGGTCACGCGGTAGGGACCGACACGCTTGACGCCCTTCTCGCGCAGGATGTCCAGGGCTTCCATCTGGTTGAAGGTGGAAGCGCCACCGGAACCGGCGATCAGGCCGGTGCGGGGGTTGGAGACCTGCTCTTCGGACAGACCGGAGTCCTTGATCGCCTGCTCCATCGCCAGATAGGCGTAGGCGGCGGCATCGCCGACGAAGCGCTTGACCTTGCGGTCGATCAATTCTTCGAGGTTCAGGTCGATGGAACCGGAAACCTGGCTGCGCAGACCCATCTCGGCATATTCCGGATTGTGACGGATGCCGGCACGACCCGCGCGCAGGTTGGCGGAAACGGTGTCTTTATCATTGCCCAGGCACGAAACGATACCCAGACCGGTAATGACGACGCGACGCATGCGAAAAGCCCTTAGAAGCTATCGGTGGAAGTGAACAGGCCGACGCGCAGACCTTCGGCGGAGTAGATCTCGCGGCCGTCCACGCTAACGGTGCCATCGGCGATGGCCAGAATCAGCGACCTGTTGATGGTGCGTTTGATATGGATATTGTAGGTGACCTTCTTGGCGGTCGGCAGTACCTGGCCGAAGAACTTCACTTCGCCAGAGCCCAGGGCGCGACCGCGACCCGGATTGCCCTGCCAGCCAAGGTAGAAACCGACCAGCTGCCACATGGCATCCAGGCCCAGGCAGCCCGGCATCACCGGGTCACCTTCGAAATGGCAACCGAAGAACCAGAGGTCGGGACGGATATCGAGTTCCGCCACCAGTTCGCCCTTGCCGTATTTCCCGCCTACCTCACTGATATGCGTGATCCGATCGATCATCAGCATGTTCGGTGCGGGCAATTGGGCATTGCCCGGACCGAAGAGCTCGCCACGGCTGCAGCGCAGCAAGTCTTCGTAGGTAAAGGCGTGTTGTTTGGTCATGCAAGCTCCTGTAGCTGGCCTAGGTCCAGGCTCTGGCGACTCCGAAGGTCGCTCTGGGTATGGCTTCGTGTAGCAGTAGACTGCCGGGGCATCGGGAAAGTCACAGGCCAGCGCCCCGCTCGTTAACGGACCATTGTGCACTTTTCGCAGTCAATTCTCCATCCTGGGCGCCCGCTCGGGGTCGCGCGCGCCCTGGGGCGACGCGGCGGGCAGCACCGGGAAAGGGGTGTTTGCCCACCCTAGATAAGTATTCCTCGGGCGTTTTCAATACCGTTCGGCCGATACGCGGCAGACCGTGAACCGGCCCTGAGGCCGGCGCGCGGCTACCGTATACTGAGCGACGAGGCCGCGTGATTGCGGTGAAGCCGAGAGTTTCGATGACAGTCCAATCCCCCATCGCCGTCCTGGGCGGCGGCAGCTTCGGTACCGCCCTGGCCAATCTGGTCGCCGAGAACGGGCTGCCGGTGCGCCTGTGGATGCGCGATCCGCACCAGGCCGAGACCATCCGCCGCGAGCGCGAGAATCCGCGCTATCTGAAGGGTATCAAGGTGCACGCCGCGGTCGAGGCCACCAGTGACCTGCAGGGCGCCATCCAGGGCTGCGAGCTGATCCTGGTGGCCCTGCCGTCGAGCGCGCTGCGCCAGGCCCTGGCACCCATCGCCCAGCAGCTGGAAGGGCGTTTCCTCGTCAGCACCACCAAGGGCATCGAAGCGCATTCCTTCATGCTGATGAGCGAGATCCTCGCGGAAATCGTGCCGCGGGCGCGCATCGGCATCATCTCCGGGCCCAACCTCGCTCGCGAGATCGCCGAGCACCAACTCACCGCCACCGTGGTGGCCAGCGAGGACGAAGAGGTGTGCCGGCGGGTCCAGGCGGCGCTGCACGGCCGCACCTTCCGCGTCTATGCCAGTGCCGACCGTCTCGGCGTGGAGCTGGCCGGCGCCCTGAAGAACGTCTACGCCATCATCGCCGGCATGGCCGCGGCCCTGGCGATGGGCGAGAACACCCGCAGCATGCTGATCACCCGGGCCCTGGCCGAGATGACCCGCTTCGCCGTGCAGCGCGGCGCCAATCCCATCACCTACCTGGGCCTGGCCGGGGTAGGGGACCTGATCGTGACCTGCTCGTCGGAGAAGAGCCGCAACTACCGAGTCGGCCATGCTCTGGGGCGAGGATTGACCCTGGACGAGGCGGTGGCGCAGATCGGCGAGACCGCGGAAGGCGTCAATACCCTGCGCGTGCTCAAGGAAAAAGCGGACGAGTTGGGCGTCTACATGCCCCTGGTCAACGGCCTCTATGCGATCCTGTTCGAGGGCCGCAGCCTGGGGCAGGTGATCGAGGCCCTGATGGGCGGCGAGCCCAAGACCGATGTGGATGTGGCGGACGCCCCCTTCAATTGAGCCGCTACACTGTCTGAAAAGAGGAATTCCCATGTCCCAACCCGAACATTCCCGCGAGCTGCTAGGCCTGCGCCTGATCTGGATGCTGCTGTTCCTGTTCGTCTGGCTGGGTGCGCAGTACGTGCTGGCGGTAGTGGTGCTGGTGCAACTGGTGGTGCGCCTGATCAAGGGCGAAGCCAATCCCGGTTTGACCGCCTTTGGCGCGGCCCTGGGCAGCTATCTGGCGCAGATCGTCCGCTTCGGCACCTTCGCCAGCGAAGTGAAGCCCTGGCCCTTCGCCGACTGGCCGGCCACCGAGCAACCCGACGACCGTTCCGCCACCGCGCCATGAAGCTCTGGCTGCTGCGGCATGGCGAAGCCGAGGCGCGGGCGCCCAGTGATGAGGTGCGCGAGCTGACCGCTACCGGTCGCGCCGAGGTGCTGCGCAGCGCCCTGCAGCTCAAGGGTGCCAAGTTGCAGCTCATCCTCGCCAGTCCCTATGTGCGCGCGCAGCAGACGGCGGCCCTGGTGCAACAGCAGCTGGGCTGGCCGGGCGAGTTGCGCAGCGTTTCCTGGGCCACGCCCGACGGCGAGCCGGAACGCGCCCTGGCGGAGCTGGCGCGACTGGAGGTGGAGGAGCTGCTGCTGGTGACCCACAATCCCTTCGTCGGTGAACTGGCCGGCTGGTTGCTGCACGGTCATCGGCAGGCGCCGGTGCCCATGAGTACCGCGTCCCTGCTGTGCCTGGAGGCGCCGCTGCCCCTGGCCGGCGGTTTCGATCTGGTCAGTCGCTTCCACGGCTGACGCCCTTGCAAGGAAAGTACATGAGCATCTGGCAGACCCTTCCGGATCCTGAGGACCTCGGGCGTGCGCTCGAGAACACCCTGGCCGAACACCTGGACATGCGGATCGAAGCCTGGGACGACAGCAGCCTGACCGCCAGCATGGTGGTCGACCGCCGCACCCACCAGCCCATGGGGCTGTTGCATGGCGGCGCTTCGGTGGCCCTGGCGGAAACCGTGGGCTCGATCGCCAGCATGCTCTGCGTGGATCGCTCGCGCTTCTATTGCGTGGGTCAGGAAATCAATGCCAACCACCTGCGGGGCGTGCGCTCCGGGCGGGTGACGGCGGTGGCGCGTCCCCTGCACCTAGGGCGCAGCAGCCATGTCTGGGACATCCGCCTGAGCGATGAAGAGGGGCGCCTGACCTGTGTCTCGCGGCTGACGGTAGCCGTGGTGCCCTTGCAGCGGGATGCCTCCCCGGCATGAAGCGCGCACTGGCACCCGCGGAGTGGAAATCATGACCGCCCAGGTGCAGGAATTGCGGCTGGAATTGCCCCATATCGAGTTGAGCGCCCGGGCCTTCGGTCCGGAAGATGGCTATCCGGTGCTGGCGCTGCATGGCTGGTTGGACAATGCCATGACCTTCGCCCAGCTCGCGCCACGGCTGCACGGCCTGCGCATCGTGGCTCTGGACCTGCCGGGTCATGGTCTGTCAGCCCATCGTCCTGCGGGCGTTGGGTATGCGATTCAGGACTATGGGCTGGATGTGCTCGCGGCCGCGCGACAATTGGGCTGGGATCGCTTCGGTCTGCTTGGCCATTCGATGGGCGCCATCGTCGGCGTCATCGCCGCCGCGGCCCTGCCGGAGCAGATCGAACGCCTGGCGCTGATCGATGGCCTGCTGCCCTATACAACGCCGGCAGAGGAGATCGCCGAGAAACTCGGCAAGGCGCTGCTGGCGGAGCTGGAGCTGCCCAACCGGCGCAAGCCGGTCTACGCCACGGTGGAAGACGCCGTAGCGGCGCGGCTGAAGGGGTCGCTGACGGTCAGTCGGGAAGCCGCCGAGCTGCTCGCCGAGCGTGGCTTGATGGCGGTGCCCGGTGGCTACACCTGGCGTTCTGATCCCCACCTGAGGCTGCCCAGTCGAATGAGGTTCACCCCGGAGCAGGCCGAAGCCTGTCTGCGCGCGGTGCGCTGCCCCACAGCCCTGGTGGTGGCCACGGGTGGCCTGGTGGCGCCCCATGCCGAGGCCATGCGCCTGGCGCGAGAACAGCCGAACTTCAGCCTTCACGAATTGCCGGGCGGGCACCATCTGCATCTGGACGATGCGGCGGGCGCCCAGGCCGTCGCAGATTGTTTCAATGCCTTCTTTGCCGCCGGCACCGGGCACGACGAATAATGCGGCATGCCTAGCCGTCTGTTCTGCCCGCGCTCCCGCTCCCTGCGACGCCTCCTGCTGATCGGCCTGCTGCTGTCCCTTGGGACGACGCAGGCGGAGGTGCTGCCGGAGATCGCACCCATGGACCATGCCCAACTGGTGCGCGAAAGCGGACCGGCAACCGCCGAACGCCTCTATCCGCTGGGGCCAGTCAGTCGCATCGGCGGTCGCCTGCGCCTGGAGGATTCGCTGCAGGTGGAGGGCCAACTCCAGACCCAGACCTTCGAGCTGGCCAGCGGCCATCCGCCGCTGGCACGGCTGGACAGCGAGCGGCAGCGCCTGCAGCAGCAGGGCGCGACGCTGCTCTACTGGTGCGAAGGGCGTGATTGCGGCGCCAGCAACGTCATCGCCAACAGCCTGCTGGGCGAGGCCATGCTCTATGGACCGGACGATCAGCAGGGGCTGCTGGTGCTGCAACTGGCGGAGCCGCAGACGGTGCTGACGCTCTATGGCATCACCCGCGGCAACCGTCGCGGCTACCTGCATGCCGAGCGGCTGCAGGCTGGCCAGCCTCTCCCTGAACTGTTGCCGAGCGCCGCCACCCTGCTCAAGGAGTTGCAGCGCGACGGTCAGCTGCTCCTGCCCGCCCTGGAGCGGGCCCCTGAGCAACCCTGGATCGCCCGGCTGGCGGCGGCCCTGGCGCTCAATGGCGATGTGGCGGTGACCCTGGGCGGCGACCAGGCAGACGCCTGGCAGCGTGCCCTGCGCGAAGCGGGTATCCGCGCGCCGCGGCTGCAGACCGAGGCCAGTCGAGCCGCCGGACTCTATCGCCGCTAGACGTCGTTGACGTAGCGGGTCCGCCCCGCACCCAGGCCGAACAGCGTGGCCAGCACGGCGATCAGGGTGAAGAGCACGCCCATGGGGGCCCAGCCGTGGGTGGCGTCGTGGATGATGCCCACCAGCAGCGGACCGAGCGAGGCCAGGCTGTAGCCCGCGCCCTGGGCCATGCCCGATAGCCGTCCGGCGGTTTCCGCATCCCGCGAGCGCAGCACCAGCAGGGCGAGCGCCAGGCTGAAGGTCCCGCCCTGGCCCAGGCCGAGTATCACCGCCCACAGCCAGAGACTGCCGACCGGGGCGTAAAGGCAGCCCAGCAGGCCGGCGAGGGTCAGACTCATCACCACCACGATGGCCAGGCGCTGGTCCTGGCCCCGCGTCGCCAGCCAGGGGGCGGTGAGAGCGCTGACCAGTTGGGTCATCACCGAACCCGACAGCATCAGGCCGGCCTGCACCATGCCCAGGCCGCGATCCATCAGCAGGGTGGGCAGCCAGCCGAAGACGATATAGGCCAGCGACGACTGCAGGCCCATGTACAGGGTGATCTGCCAGGCCAGCCGATTGCGCCACAGCGAACCGCCAGCCCCGCGGCGCGGTGCGATGGTGGGTGGCTGGCGCAGTTGCGGCAGCCAGACCAGCAGGGCCACCACGGCGACCAGGGCCCAGGTGGCGAGGGCCGGTTGCCAGCGGCCGTCGAAGGCCTCGGCGAGCGGCGCGGTGGCCCCGGCGGCCACGGCGGCGCCGATGCACAGCATCATGGTGTAGAGCCCCATCAGCTGGCCGGCCTGGGCGGGGAAATCGCGCTTGACCAGGGCCGGCAACAGGACGCCGAGGATACCGATGCAGGCGCCGGCGATCAGGCTGCCGAGAAACAGGCCCAGGGGCGGCAGCAGGCTGCGCAGGACGATACCAGCGGCCAGCAATGCCAGGATGGCGCCGAGCGTGCGTTCGCCGCCCCAGCGGCGGGCCAGGCGCGGAGCCAGGGGCGCGAACAACCCCAGGCAGAGCACCGGCAGGGTGGTGAGCAGGCCTATGGCGCTGCTGGAAAGACCCGTGCTGGCCTCGATCTGCCGTAACAGGGGCGCCAGGCTGGAGAGCGCCGGGCGCAGGTTGAGGGCGATGAGCATGAGGCTGGCGAGCAGCAGGCCGCGTTGCCAGGGGGTAAGGGCGGAGGAGGCTGGAGAAGACATGAGTACGGCTATGACCGGGGAAACTGGCAATGCTAGCGCACCCTGGCCATAACGCACGGCGCTTCCGTTCGCTACCCTTCAACGGGAAAAAATAGTTGGCGGACCGGCTAAAAAATCGCCAGTTCGTCCATCGCCGCACCGCCGCTCGCTTGTCCGGGGTCGGTTGGAGGTTTTCCACGAGGTTATCCACAGCAACTGTGGATTACCGCCAGAAAACAGCCCTTTTGCTTTGGCTGGCGATCTGTTAGGCGCGGTCGGTGCCCGCCGGCTGACGGGCATTTGCTACTATTACGCCCCTTCGCGCTGGCTGTCGAACCAGCGCCACCGCTGAACCGGAGTAACGATGACCGATCCCATTCGCCTCACCCAATACAGCCACGGCGCCGGTTGTGGTTGCAAGATCGCCCCCAAGACCCTGGAGACCATCCTGGCCGGCAGCGGCGCCCAGCACCTGGATCCGCGGTTGTGGGTGGGCAATGCCTCGCGCGACGATGCGGCGGTCTATGGCCTGGACGAAGAGCGCGGCGTGGTCTCCACCACCGATTTCTTCATGCCCATCGTCGATGATCCCTTCGATTTCGGGCGCATCGCCGCCACCAATGCCATCAGCGACATCTACGCCATGGGCGGCGACCCCCTGCTGGCCATCGCCATCCTCGGCTGGCCGGTCAACGTGCTGCCGCCGGAAGTGGCGCGCGAGGTCATCGCCGGCGGTCGCCGCGTGTGCGACGAAGCCGGCATTCCCCTGGCGGGCGGTCATTCCATCGACGCCCCCGAGCCGATCTTCGGCCTGGCCGTGACCGGGATCGTGGAAAAGCGCCATCTCAAGCGCAATGACACCGCGACCCTGGGCAGCCGCCTCTATCTGACCAAACCGCTGGGTATCGGCATCCTCACCACCGCCGAGAAGCGGGCGTTGCTGCGCCCCGAGGATCGCCATCTGGCGCGTGACACCATGTGCCAGCTCAATCGTCCCGGTAGCCGTTTCGGCCGCCTGGCCGGCGTCACGGCGATGACCGACGTCACCGGCTTCGGATTGCTCGGCCACCTGGTGGAGATGGCCGACGGCAGTGGCCTCACCGCCGAACTCGACTTCGCCGCCATTCCCCGCCTCGAAGGCGTGGATTTCTATCTGCAGCAGGGCTGCGTGCCTGGCGGGACCGAGCGCAACTTCGACAGCTACGGCAGCCGTATCGCCCCGCTGGACGAAGGCCGCCGCCAGCTGCTGTGCGACCCCCAGACCAGTGGCGGGCTGCTGGTGGCCGTGGCACCCGAGGGCGAGGCGGAATTTCTCGCCGTGGCGGCGGAGCTGGGCCTGGCCCTGCAACCCATAGGGCAGCTGGTGAGCCGGCGCGCCCATGCGGTCGAGGTGGCCTGATGATCCAGCGTGAGGATGCCCGCGACCTGCGGGCACTGTTCCTGAGCGATGTCCCCCTGGTCGATGTCCGCGCCCCCGTGGAATTCGCCAAGGGCGCCTTTCCCCAGGCCACCAACCTGCCGCTGATGAATGACCTGGAGCGCCAGCGCGTCGGCACCCGCTACAAGCAGCAGGGTCAGCAGGCGGCGCTGCAACTGGGTCACCAGCTGGTGTCCGGGGCGGTGAAGGAGGCGCGCATCCAGGCCTGGGCCGACTTCGCCCGGGCCCATCCGGAGGGCTACCTCTATTGCTTCCGCGGTGGCTTGCGCTCCCAGATCAGCCAGGAATGGCTGCGCAGCGAAGCCGGCATCGCCTATCCACGGGTGGTGGGTGGCTACAAGGCCATGCGTACCTTTCTCATCGATACGCTGCAGCAGGCCCTGGCCGAGTGCGGCTTCGTGGTGGTCGGTGGCATGACCGGCACCGGCAAGACCGAGGTGGTGGCCCAGCTCGACAACGCCGTCGACCTCGAAGGCCATGCCAATCACCGCGGCTCCAGCTTCGGCAAGCGGGCCACGCCCCAGCCGGGCCAGATCGATTTCGAGAACAGCCTGGCCATCGACCTGCTGCGCCGCCGTCATGGGGGGCAGGCGCAGTTCGTGCTGGAAGACGAATCGCGCCTGGTCGGTCGCTGCTCCCTGCCGCTGGAATTGCACCAGGGCATGCAGCAGTACCCGCTGGTCTGGCTGGAAGACAGCCGGGAAAACCGCATCGAGCGCATCCTGCGCGACTATGTCATCGACCTGGCGGCGGAATTCGTGGCCCTGCACGGCCCCGAACAGGGCTTCGGCCTGTTCGCCGAACAGCTGCGCAAGAGTCTCTCCGGCATTGCCAAGCGTCTGGGGGGCGAACGCTTCCAGCGCCTGTCGGCCATTCTCGAGGACGCCCTCGCCGAGCAGGAGCGCTCGGGCGACGTCGCGGCGCATCGCGGCTGGATCGAGGGTCTGCTGGCGGAATACTACGATCCCATGTACGCCTATCAGCGCGAGAGCAAGGCGTCCCGGGTGATCTTCAGCGGCGACCAGGCCGCGGTGGTCGAGTTTCTGCGCAACCGGCGCTGAACAGTGCTTGGGGGTGGCGGTCTACGCTGCGGTTATCCGGCCGTTCCGGCCGGTTGCAGGTGCAAGGAGAAAGAGAGATGAAAGCGAAACTGGTTCCCGTCCTGGCCGCTATGCTGGCTGCCGTGGTGCTCGCTGGCTGTTCGGGCAAGGTGGTCAATCGCGACAGCTGCGCCGCCCAGACCCGTTCCGCCTGGCAGGAACTCGACCTGGCCAAGGCCGAAGGCTTTTCCGGCACGGTGAGCTACTCCAAGGCGCTGGCCTTGCTGTCCACCGCCAAGACGCAGCAGCAGGTCGAGGCCTACACCGGTTGCGTGAAGAACGCCGAAAAGGCGCGCTTCTACATTCGCGAGTCCCGCGCCGGTCGCTGATCGCTCGGCTCCCTGGCCAACGGCCGCCGTCCAAAGCGACGCCGACATAACCGCGCGCGACGGATAGTGGCGGTTTGCTCCGCACCCTCTCAAGAATCGGCTTCTGCAGACGACAGCGTCGGTAGAACTCATTTTGTCGGGGTGCGGTATGAAAGGGATTGCGCGCTATCGCCTGGCCAATTGGCGAACCGCGACCAAGCTGGCGGTGGGCTTCGGGCTGGTGCTGCTGCTGACCCTGGTGGTGGCCCTGCAGGGCGGGCTCGCACTCAAGGATGTCGAGCATAGATTCGGCTCCCTGCGCGACATGGCGGCGATCAACCGGCAGGTGATGCAGGTCCGCGCCCTGGAGCAGGGCTTTCGCCTGAGTGGCGAGGCCGCCCAGGCCGAGCATCTACGGCAGGCCCTGCCGGCAGTGCTCGAGCGGTTGGGACAGCTGGAGGCCGAGGTGGGCAGTGCCAACGCTGTCGACCTCGGCGCCGCCCGTGAGGCCATCCAGGCCTATGGCGCTGCCTTCGCCGACTTCGAACGACTCCACACCTCGCGCCGTCTGGCCATGGAGGGGGCCGCCTTTCTGGTAGAGGGCGCGGCCAACAGCCTGGACATCCTCCAGTCCGGTCTGCTGGATGACGGCGCCTATGCCCTCAAGGATTCCGGCGGCAAGCAGGGCGCCGAACTCCTGACCCTGTCGCAGCAGGTCGGCGAACTCTATCGCCTGATGCTCAAGAGTCTTGACGAAGCCCAGGCACGGGCCGGCAAGAGCACGGTGGACGACCAGCCGCTGCCCTCGGCCAGTGCCGCCCTGGAATTGCTGGCCAAGGTCGAGCCGCAACTGAGCGATCCGGCCTATTCCTCGGTCATCCAGGACGTCTCCACCAACATCAAGGAATTCATCCGCCGCCTCGGCGACTATGCCGCCGCCCTGGCCCAGGAGCAGACCGCCGGTGCGCGGATGACCAGCCTGGCCGAGACCGCGGTGCAGCGGGTCGATGCCCTCTATGGGCAACAGGAAACCGAACTGCAGGCGATGATGACCAAGCGCCTGCTGACCATCGGCGGCGTGGCCCTGCTGGCGCTGATCGTCGGCGCCCTGGCTGCGCTGATCATCACCCTGGCCATCGTCCGGCCGCTGCGCAAGGTGATCGCCGCCGCCGAGCGCATCGCCCAGGGCCAGCTGGATGTCGAGTTGACGGTGGATCGGGGCGACGAGATCGGCCAGTTGCAGCGTTCCAGCGCCAGCATGGTGGCGGCGCTGCGCGGCATGGTCCTGCAGCTGCAGAGCGGTATCGGCCGGCTTGGCCAGTCCGCCGCCGCCCTGGCCGAACAGGCCCGCGAGGCGCAGCGGGGCGTGACCCGGCAGCGCGAGGAAACCGATCAGGTGGCCGCGGCCATGGCCGAACTGGCCGCCACGGCCCAGGGGGTCGCCGCAGATGCCGAGGCCGCCGCCGGTGCCGGCGATCAGGCCGAGCGCCAGGTCAGCGATGGCCAGGCGGTGATCGGCCGCAGTCTGGCCGGTATCGAGACCCTGGGGGTGGATGTCCGGTCCGCGGCGGAGCGCCTCGAAGGCGTGTCCCACGACAGCCAGGCGATCAGCAGTGTGCTGGACGTGATCAAGGCGGTGGCCGAGCAGACCAACCTGCTGGCGCTCAACGCGGCCATCGAGGCGGCGCGTGCCGGTGAGCAGGGGCGAGGGTTCGCCGTGGTCGCTGACGAAGTCCGGGCCCTGGCGCGCCGTACCCAGCAGTCGAGCGTCGAGATCGAACGGCTCATCGTGGTGTTGCAGAAGGGCAGCGGCGAAGCGGTCGCACGGATGCAGCAGAGCGAGACCCTGCTCGTCGACACCCTGGACAGTGCCGGCGATACCCGGCGCGCCTTTGCCGGTATCGCCACGGCGGTGGCCAGCATCCAGCAGAGGAATCAGCAGATCGCCGCGGCGGCCGTGCAGCAGCGCGGGGTGGCCGAAGAGGTGGCGGTCAATGTCACCCGGATTCGCGACGGCGCCGATCAGTCCAGCCAGGCGATGGCGGCCACGGCCTCAGCCAGCCGCGAGCTGGCCGAACTGGGTGACGAGCTCGCGCGCCTGGTGCAGCGCTTCCACGTCTGATCGACTCCGCTACTGGGCGTTGAGCGCCTGGCCAGTGGTGCCCCGGCTGGCCGGACCGAGCAGATAGAGATAGACCGGCAGGATGGCCTCCGCCGCGGGCACCCGGGCCGGGTCCTCTTCGGGATAGGCCGCCGCCCGCATGGCGGTGCGGGTACCGCCCGGGTTGACGCTGTTGACCCGGATGCCGTCCTCGGCCAGCTCCTCGGCCCAGACCTGCATCAGGCCCTCGGTGGCGAACTTGGACACCGAATAGGCGCCCCAGCCGCCCCGGCCCTTGCGACCGACACTGCTGGACGTGAAGATCAGCGAGGCCTCACCGGCCGCCCTGAGCAGCGGCAGCAGGGCCTGGGTCAGGGCGAAGCCGGCCTGGACATTGACCTGCAGCACCTGCGCCAGCGCGGCGGCGGGCGTCTCTTCCAGCAGCACCCGCGGCCCGAGCAGGCCGGCGTTGTGCACCAGGCCATCCAGGCGCCCGTGACGTTGTCTCAGCCGCTCCGCCACGGCGGCATAGGCGGCCGCATCGGCCTGTTCGAGATCCAGCACCAGGGTCTCGGCCTGGCCACCGCTGGCCAGGATCTCCTGACACACCTGATCCAGCGCCGCGGCATCGCGACCCTGGAGGATGACGCTGGCGCCCAGGGCGGCGCAGCCCTTGGCGAGGGCGGCGCCGATGCCGCGATTGGCACCGGTGACGAGGATAATGCGGTCCTTGAGCAGCTCGGCCGGAGCCTGGTAGTCGAACATCTGAACCTCTAGCAGCCGCACAGCGCGCGATCGAGCAGGGCGCGCAATTCCAGCGGATGGTCGATGATGGCGTCCGCGCCCCAGTGCTCGGGGCGGTCGTCCGGATGGATGTAGCCGTAGCGCGCTGCCACCGTCTTGCTGCCGGCGGCGCGACCGGATTCGATGTCGCGCAGGTCGTCACCGATGAACAGGGCGGTCTGCGGATCCACGTCCAGTTGCCGGCAGGCCAGCAGCACCATCTCCGGATCCGGCTTGCTGTGCGTGACATGGTCCGGGCAGACCAGGCAGGCCGAGCGCTCGGCCAGGCCCAGGCGCTGCATGATCGGCTCGGCGAAGCGCACCGGCTTGTTGGTCACCACGCCCCAACGCAACCGGGCGGCGTCGAGATCGTGCAGGATCTCGTCCATGCCGTCGAACAGCCGGGTGTGGACCGCGCATTGCGTCTGGTAGCGCTCGAGAAACTCCAGTCGCAGGGGTTCGAGTTCGGCGCCCAGGGGGTCGATCTCGAAGCCGGCCAGGATCATCGCCTTGGCACCACCGGAGATGACCCCGCGCAGGCGGGCCTCATCGGCGGGCGCGAGGCCCCTGTCCTGGCGCATGCCCTGGATGATGGCGATGAAGTCCGGCGCCGTGTCGAGCAGGGTGCCATCCATGTCGAAGAGGACCGCTTGCAGACGCATGGCCTAGTCCTCGCGCTGGGTGCGCACCATGTAGTTCACCGTCACGTCGCCTTCGAGCTTGTATCTCTTGGTCAGCGGGTTGTAGGTGAGGCCGATGACGTCGCGCAGGTTGAGGCCGGCGGCGCGGGCCCAGGCACCCAGTTCCGAGGGGCGGATGAACTTGCGGAAATCGTGGGTGCCCCGCGGCAGCAAGCGCAGCACGTATTCGGCACCGACAATGGCGAACAGATAGGCCTTGGGATTGCGGTTGATGGTGGAAAAGAACACCTGGCCGCCCGGCTTGACCAGGTCGTGGCAGGCCTTGATCACCGAGGAGGGATCCGGCACGTGCTCGAGCATCTCCAGGCAGGTCACCACGTCATAGGTGCCGGCGTGCTTGCGCGCGTGGTCCTCGGTGGTCTCCTGGATGTACTCCACTGGCACGCCGGATTCCAGCTGGTGCAGGCGGGCGACGGCCAGGGGCGCCTCGGCCATGTCGATGCCGGTCACCTGGGCACCACGTTGTGCCATGGCTTCGCTGAGGATGCCACCGCCGCAGCCGACGTCCAGTACCTTCTTGCCGGCCAGGCCGGCGTGCTGGTCGATCCAGTTGACGCGCAGCGGATTGATGTCGTGCAGCGGCTTGAATTCGCTCTCGCGATCCCACCAGCGGTAGGCGAGGGCCTCGAACTTGGCGATCTCGGCGTTATCGACGTTGGACATGGGGTTCTCCAGAGGCAAGGGAGCGGGGCGCGTCAGACGCCCTGCTGGATACGGGTGGCCCACTGCTGCGCATTGGCTATGAGTTCGGCCTCGTCCAGGCGCACGAGTTCGCTCTGGCGCAGCAGCGGCACGCCGCCGACCCAGACGTCGCTGACGCGGTCGCGGCCGGTGGCATAGATGAGTTGCGAAACGGGGTCGTAGAGCGGCTGCTGGGCGAGGCCGCTGAGGTCGACGGCGGTCAGGTCGGCGGCCTTGCCGACTTCCAGCGAGCCCAGGCAGCGCTCGAGACCCAGGGCGCGAGCACCGTTCAGGGTGGCCAGACGCAGCGCACGGTGGGCATCGAGGGCGGTGGCGGAGCCGGCCACGGCCTTGGCCAGCAGGGCGGCGGTACGGGTCTCGCCGAGCAGATCGAGATCGTTGTTGCTGGCCGCGCCGTCGGTGCCGATGGCGACGTTCACGCCGGCCTGCCAGAGCCGCTCCACCGGGCAGAAGCCGCTGGCCAGCTTGAGATTGGATTCGGGACTGTGGATGACATGGCTGTTGGTCTCGACCAGGTTTTCCAGGTCCTCGTCGTCCACCTGGGTCATGTGCACCGCCTGGAAGCGCGGCCCGAGCAGGCCCAGTCGCCGCAGCCGGCTGAGCGGCCGCTCACCGGTCTGCTGCAGCGCCTGCTCCACCTCGAAGGCGGTCTCGTGCACATGCATCTGGATCGGTGCCTGCAGTTGCTCGGCCAAGACCAGGATCTGTTCGAGCTTGGCGTCGGCCACGGTATAGGGCGCATGGGGGCCGAAGGCCACGCTGATGCGCTCGTGCAGCTTCATGTCGTCGAACAGTTCCAGGCCACGGCGGATCATGTCGTCCGCGGTGCGGGCGCCGGGAATGGGGAAGTCGAGGATCGGCAGGCAGACCTGGGCGCGCACCCCGGTGCGATGGATCGCCTCGCAGGCCACCTGGGGGTAGAAATACATGTCCGAGAAGCAGGTGATGCCGCCGCGGATCTGCTCGGCGATGGCCAGGGTGGTGCCGTCGCGGACGAAGTCCTCGTCGACCCAGCGCCCTTCGGCGGGCCAGATGTGATCCTGCAGCCAGGTCTGCAGCGGCAGGTCGTCGGCCATGCCGCGAAACAGGGTCATGGCGGCGTGACCATGGGCGTTGATCAGCCCGGGGATCAGCACCTTGCCCGGCAGCTCCAGGGTCTCCTTGGCCGGCTGGCGCAGGGCCTCGCTACGCGGCGCGAGCAGGGCGATGCAGCCGTCGCGCACGCCCAGGGCGTAATCGCGCAGGACTACTCCGGCAGGCTCCACCGGCACGATCCAGCTGGGGAGCAACAAGAGGTCCAGGGGCGCGGGGGTGGGCATCGGCGGCGGTTCCAAGGGGGGCGAGCCGGCAGTATAGCGGTCCTTGCGGCGCTACCGCTAAATCCGCACGCCGATGCCGGTATACTGGCTGGCTACAGATTCAGGTCGAGGAGAGATCATGCGAGAGCGTCTGCTGGCGGCGGAAAAGATCAAGGCGATCGAATGGCGGGACGGTGCCCTGCACCTGCTCGACCAGCGCCTGTTGCCGCTGCGCGAACACTGGGTCGCCTGTCACAGCGCCGCCGAGGTGGCCCAGGCCATCCGCGACATGCTGGTACGCGGCGCGCCGGCCATCGGCATCAGCGCCGCCTATGGCGTGGTGCTGGGTGCCCGGCAGCGTGCCGCGGCGGGTGAGGACTGGCAAGCCACCGTCAGTGCCGACTTCGAACTGCTGGCCGCTTCGCGTCCCACCGCCGTCAATCTGTTCTGGGCGCTCAACCGGATGCGCGAGCGCCTGACGCGCATGGCCGGGGAGGGTGCCCTGGCGGCGCTGGAAGCCGAGGCGGTGGCCATCCACCTGAGCGATCGCGAGGCCAACCTGACCATGGCGCAGCTGGGCGTCGAGCTGATCCGCAAGCACGACGCCAGCAAGCAGACCTTCCTTACCCACTGCAACACCGGCGCCCTGGCCACCGGCGGCTTCGGCACCGCCCTGGGCGTCCTGCGCGCCGCGCACCTGGACGGCCTGGTGGAATGCGTCCACGCCGACGAGACCCGCCCCTGGCTGCAGGGCTCGCGCCTGACCGCCTGGGAGCTGGCCGGCGAGGGCATTCCGGTCAGTCTCAACGCCGATGCCGCCGCCGCTCACCTGATGAAGACGCGCAACGTCGCCTGGGTGATCGTCGGCGCCGATCGGATCACCGCCAACGGCGACGTGGCCAACAAGATCGGCACCTACAACCTGGCGGTCATCGCCATGCACCACGGCGTGCGCTTCATGGTGGTGGCGCCCAGCTCCACCATCGACATGAATCTGGCGTCCGGTGACGACATCCCCATCGAGGAGCGCGCCGGTCACGAGTTGCTGGAAGCCGGTGGCCAGCGCATTGCCGCCGAGGTCGAGGCCTTCAATCCGGTGTTCGACGTGACCCCGGCCGATCTCATCGACGCCATCGTCACCGAGCGCGGGGTGGTGGAGCGTCCGGACGCCAAGAAGATGGCCGAGCTGATGAATCGGCGCCGCCTGCATTGAGGTGATCGCCAGGGGCGGATACATCCCTGAATGTGTTAGAATTTCGCTCTTTGCACAGGCTTTGTTCGAAAGCCCTCGGCAGGCGGTGATGCAGTGCTGAAAACCGGCTGGAGCGCCTTCGCGCCGCCGGTGGCAGGCGCCGCCAGACGGGCTTTCGCCTCTCCTATATCAGGCTCGACCGACATGCGGACGAGCCCTAGCGCTTTTCAGATCAGAAGGAACCAGGCTTCTCATGGGTGAACTGGCCAAAGAAATCCTCCCGGTCAATATCGAAGACGAATTGCGGCAGTCGTATCTCGACTACGCGATGAGCGTCATCGTCGGCCGGGCCCTGCCGGATGTGCGCGACGGCCTCAAGCCGGTGCACCGGCGCGTGCTCTACGCCATGAGCGAGCTGGGCAACGACTGGAACAAGCCGTACAAGAAATCCGCCCGCGTGGTGGGTGACGTCATCGGTAAGTACCACCCCCACGGCGACACCGCCGTCTACGACACCATCGTGCGGATGGCCCAGCCCTTCTCGCTGCGCTACATGCTGGTGGATGGCCAGGGCAACTTCGGTTCGGTGGACGGCGACAACGCCGCGGCCATGCGATACACCGAAGTGCGGATGTCCAAGCTCGCCCACGAACTGCTGGCCGACCTGGACAAGGAAACCGTCGACTGGGTGCCCAACTACGACGGCACCGAGCAGATCCCGGCGGTGATGCCCACGCGCATCCCCAACCTGCTGGTCAACGGTTCCAGCGGCATCGCGGTCGGCATGGCCACCAACATCCCGCCGCACAACCTCGGCGAGGTCATCGATGGCTGCCTGGCGCTGATCGAGAACAGCGAGCTGACCGTCGACGACCTGATGCAGTACATCCCCGGTCCGGACTTCCCGACCGCGGGCATCATCAACGGTCGCGCCGGCATCATCGAGGCCTATCGCACCGGTCGTGGCCGCATCTATGTGCGGGCCCGCGCCGAAGTCGAGGACATCGACAAGAGCGCCAATCGCCAGCAGATCGTCATCACCGAGCTGCCCTACCAGCTCAACAAGGCACGGCTGATCGAGAAGATCGCCGAGCTGGTGAAAGAGAAGAAGATCGAAGGCATCACCGAGCTGCGCGACGAGTCCGACAAGGACGGCATGCGCGTGGTCATCGAGCTGCGTCGCGGCGAAACCCCCGAGGTGGTGCTCAACAACCTCTACGCCCAGACCCAGCTGCAGACGGTGTTCGGCATCAACGTGGTGGCCCTGCTCGACGGCCAGCCGCGGACCCTGAACCTCAAGGAACTGCTGGAAGCCTTCATTCGCCACCGTCGCGAAGTGGTGACCCGGCGCACCGTCTACGAACTGCGCAAGGCGCGCGAGCGTGGCCACATCCTCGAAGGCCAGGCGGTCGCCCTGTCCAACATCGATCCGGTCATCGAGCTGATCAAGAGCTCGCCGACCCCGGCCGAAGCCAAGGAACGCCTGATCGCCACGCCCTGGGAATCCAGCGCGGTACGCGAGATGGTCGAGCGTGCCGGCGCCGATTCCTGCCGTCCGGACGAACTGCCCGAGCAGTACGGCCTGCACGAGGGCAAGTACCACCTCTCGCCCGAGCAGGCCCAGGCCATCCTGGATCTGCGTCTGCACCGCCTGACCGGCCTGGAGCACGAAAAGCTCATCGCCGAGTACCAGGAGATCCTGCTGCAGATCGGCGAGCTGATCCGCATCCTGACCAACCCTGAGCGGCTGATGGAAGTCATCCGCGAGGAGCTGGAGAAGGTCAAGGCCGAGTTCGGCGACAAGCGTCGCACCGAGATCATCGCCTCCCAGGTGGACCTGACCATCGCCGACCTCATCACCGAGGAAGACCGCGTCGTCACCATCTCCCATGGCGGCTACGCCAAGTCCCAGCCGCTGCATGCCTACCAGGCCCAGCGCCGGGGCGGCCGCGGCCGCTCGGCCTCGGCGGTCAAGGAAGAGGACTACATCGAACACCTGCTGGTCGCCAACAGCCATACCACCCTGCTGCTGTTCTCCAGCCTGGGCAAGGTCTACTGGAAGCGCACCTACGAGATCCCCGAGGCCTCCCGCGCTGCCCGTGGCCGTCCGCTGGTCAACCTGCTGCCGCTGGCCGAAGGCGAGCGCATCACCGCCATGCTGCCGGTCGATCTGGAAGCCATACGTCAGCAGGCGCCGGCCGGTGACGAGGACCTGGGCGAGCAGGACGACAATCTGGACATCGAAGACGCCGTGCTGGTGGAAGACGATGTCGAAAGCGAAGGCGAAGAGGGCGAACTCCTCGATGCCGACCAGGACGAGCCCACCGGCGCCTACATCTTCATGGCCACTCGCAACGGCACCGTGAAGAAGACCCCGCTGGTGCAGTTCAGCCGTCCGCGCAGCAACGGCCTGATCGCGCTGAAGCTGGAAGAGGGCGACAGCCTGATCGCCGCCGCCATCACCGATGGGGCCCGCGAGGTCATGCTGTTCTCCGACGGTGGCAAGGTCATCCGCTTCAAGGAACGCCATGTGCGCACCATGGGCCGTACCGCCCGCGGCGTGCGGGGCATGCGTCTGGCCGAGAACCAGCGGCTGATCTCCATGCTGATCCCCGAGCCGGGCGCCGAGATCCTCACCGCCAGCCTCAACGGCTTCGGCAAGCGCACCGCCATGGCCGAATACCCGCAGCGTGGTCGTGGCGGCCAGGGCGTGATCGCCATGGTCATCAACGAGCGCAACGGCCCCCTGATCGGCGCCATCCAGGTGCTGGACGGCGAGGAGATCATGCTGATCTCCGACCAGGGCACCCTGGTGCGGACGCCGGTCGAGGGCATCTCCCGTACCGGCCGCAACACCCAGGGCGTCACCCTCATCAAGCTCGGCAAGGGCGAGAAGCTGGTGGGCCTGGAGCGGGTGCAGGAGCCTTCGGTGGACGAAGAGCTGCTGGATCACGAAGCCGAGCTCGACGACGAGGTGCTCGACAAGGAATTGCCGGTCGACAGCCACGAACCCGACCAGGACGATGTGCTGCCCGGTGCCAGCGACGTGCCGAGCGATGATCTGCCCAACGAGGATGACGAGTGATGAGCAAGCGTGCCTACAACTTCTGCGCCGGCCCGGCGGCCCTGCCTGAAGCTGTGCTGCGCCAGGCCCAGGCCGATCTGCTGGATTGGCAGGGCCGTGGCCTGTCGGTGATGGAGATGAGCCACCGCGGTGAAGACTTCACCGCCATCTCGAACCAGGCCGAGGCCGACCTGCGCGAGTTGCTGGCCATCCCCAGCAACTACAAGGTGCTGTTCCTGCAGGGCGGCGCCAGTCTGCAATTCGCCCAGCTGGCGATGAATTTGATGCCCGAGGGCGGCAAGGCCGACTACATCGACACCGGCATCTGGTCGCGCAAGGCCATCGAGCAGGCGCGGCACTATGGCACCGTCAACGTCGCCGCCAGTTCCAAGGGCTACGACTACTTCGCCATTCCGGGGCAGCACGAATGGCAGCTGTCCAAGGACGCCGCCTACGTCCACTACACCCCCAACGAAACCATCGGCGGTCTGGAGTTCGACTGGATTCCGGACGTGGGTGACGTGCCCCTGGTGGCGGATGCCTCTTCCGACATCCTCTCGCGCCCGCTGGACGTCTCGCGTTTCGGGCTGATCTACGCCGGCGCGCAGAAGAACATCGGGCCGAGCGGCCTGGTGGTGGTGATCGTCCGCGAAGACCTGCTGGGTCGCGCCCGCGCCGCCTGCCCGACGCTGCTCGACTACAAGGTCGAGGCCGACAACGGCTCCATGTACAACACCCCGGCCACCTTCTCCTGGTACCTGTCGGGCCTGGTGTTCAAGTGGCTGAAGGAGCAGGGCGGTCTGCCCGCCATGGAGCGCCTGAATCGCCAGAAGAAGGAGCTGCTGTACGGCTTCATCGACGCCAGCGACTTCTACAGCAACCCCATCGCCAAGAACGACCGCTCCTGGATGAACGTGCCCTTCCGCCTGGCGGACGAGCGCCTCGACAAGGCCTTCCTCGAGGGCGCCGAAGCGCGCGGTCTGCTGTATCTGCAGGGCCATCGTTCGGTGGGTGGCATGCGCGCCTCCATCTATAACGCCGTGACCCTGGAAGCCGTCCAGGCGCTGGTGACCTATCTGGCCGAATTCGAGAAGGAGCACGGCTGATCATGTCCGAACACGAGCTCAAGGCCCTGCGCCTGCGTATCGACAGTCTGGACGAACGCATCCAGGAGCTGATCAGCGAACGTGCCCGCTGCGCCCAGGACGTGGCCCGGGTCAAGATGGGAACGCTGGCGGAGGGCGAAAAGCCCGTGTTCTACCGGCCCGAGCGCGAGGCCCAGGTGCTCAAGCGGGTGATGGAGCGCAACGGCGGTCCGGTCCGTGACGAAGACATGGCGCGACTGTTCCGCGAGATCATGTCCTGCTGCCTGGCCCTGGAAGAGCCGTTGCACGTGGCCTACCTCGGCCCGGAAGGTACCTTCTCCCAGGCCGCGGCGCTCAAGCACTTCGGCAAGGCCGTGGTGACCCGGCCCATGGCGGCCATCGACGAGGTCTTCCGCGAGGTTGCCGCCGGCGCCTCCAACTTCGGCGTGGTGCCGGTGGAAAACTCCACCGAAGGGGCGGTCAACCACACCCTGGACAGCTTCCTCGAGCACAACCTGTCGATCTGCGGGGAGGTGGAGCTGCGCATCCACCACCACCTGCTGATCGGCGAGAACACCAAGGCCGACAGCATCACCCGCATCTATTCCCACGCCCAGTCGCTGGCCCAGTGCCGCAAGTGGCTGGACTCCTACTACCCCAGCGTCGAGCGGGTGGCGGTGGCCAGCAATGCCGAAGCGGCGCGGCGGGTGAAGGGGGAGTGGAACAGCGCGGCCATTGCCGGTGACATGGCGGCCTCGCTCTATGGCCTGACCCCGGTGCAGCAGAAGATCGAGGATCGCCCGGACAACTCCACGCGCTTCCTCATCATCGGCAACCAGGAGGTGCCGCCCAGCGGCGACGACAAGACCTCCATCATCGTCTCCATGCAGAACAAGCCGGGTGCCCTGCACGAGCTGCTGCTGCCGTTCCACACCAACAACATCGACCTCAGCCGGATCGAGACGCGGCCCTCGCGCAGCGGCAAGTGGACCTATGTCTTCTTCATCGATTTCCTCGGCCACCAGGCCGATCCGCTGATCCGCGACGTGCTGGAGCGCCTGTCCACCAGCGCCGTGGCGCTCAAGGTCCTCGGCTCCTACCCCCGCGCCGTGCTCTGAGGCGGCGCCGGCCGGTTGCGGGCGTCAGCGTCGACGCACGCAACCCTTGTCGTCGAAGGTCACCAGGCGCGAGCGTTCCTTGCGCTGGCGCGCCTCGTAGTGATAACGAGTCAGGGCATCCAGCTGGGAAATCCGCTGCGGTGGTCCCAGGGCGTTCTCCACGTCCGCCCGGCTCATGCCGACCCTGACCTGTCCCCGGATGATCGCCTGCCGCCTTTCGCTGGGGCTGAGCAGATCGCCGCACCCATCCGTTCTGGCTGCCACCACTGTTGGTGGGCGTTGCGCCTCCTTGCGCGGAGGGGCCTTGGGTTTCGCCATCAGCGTGGGCCTGGCGCCGCCCGGGCGGGGATTGTCCGCGCGTTGCAGGCGGCTGTCGCTGTCCGAAGCACAGCCGCTGGTGGAAAAGGTGAGGTGGCCGGCGGCATCTTCGCAACGATAGACCGTGGCCGCCTGGGCAGAGGCGCAGCCCAGCAACAGGCCGAGCACGACGAGCTTCTTCATGGGACGTCCTCCTTGACGTAGCGCTCAAGCTTAGCGGAGTAACGACCGCGGGACGAGCGTTGCAAGCGCGGCTTCGATACCGCCCCAGAGCCCTTGCAAATAGCTGTTTTGAAAACCTTTTGCGTTCGCACCCGCAACCGGTCCGGTGTATCATCCCCGCCGTCAGCCCCGCCGGGGCAGTGGTCATCCCCCCTTATGGACTTACCCAGTCAACACTCAATCGCCTTTTTCGTCCCGTTGTTGAGATAGGGTTCGTCGGTGCGCTCCGCCGGCGGGCCGGAGTGCGCTATGACCGTAGTGAACGAAGCAGAAATCAGAAAGCCCCACGAGACGCTACAGGAGCGTCTCGCCCAGGTCGTCGAGTTGCTGGAGCGCTACGACCTCGCCGTCGAGGCGCGTGAAGACCACGACCGCGCCCCCGTATCCCCCGCCGATATTCCCGAAGAAGGCCTCGAAGAGCTGCGTGCCCGGCTGGACGAGCTGCACCCGGCCGACGTCGCCTTCATCCTCGAAGCCCTGCCGCAGGAAGACCGCCTGACCGTCTGGGGGCTGGTCAAGACCGAGCGTGACGGCGAGATCCTGCTGGAGGTCTCGGACGCCGTCCGCGAGACGCTGATCGCCGACATGGACGATCAGGAAATCCTTGCGGTGGCCGGTCAGCTCGACGCCGACGAACTCGCCGACCTGGCGCCGGACCTGCCGCGCGACGTCGTCCATGAACTGATGGAGGCCCTCGACGCCCAGCAGCGCGAGCGGGTGCGCTCCGCCCTGTCCTACGAAGAGGACCAGGTGGGCGCGCTGATGGACTTCGAGATGGTGACCATCCGCGATGATGTCGCCCTGGAAGTGGTGCTGCGTTATCTTCGCCGGCTGAAAGAGCTGCCCGACCACACCGACAAGCTGTTCGTGGTCGACAACGACAGCATCCTCAAGGGGGTGCTGCCGATCAAGCGACTGCTGGTCAACGATCCGGAAAAGCTGGTTGTCGAGGTCATGGCGAAGGAGGCGGTGGCCTTCCATCCGGACGGCGACGCCTATGACGCGGCCCAGGCGTTCGAACGCTACGACCTGGTTTCGGCGCCGGTGGTGGACAAGAACGGCAAGCTGATTGGCCGTCTCACCATCGACGAGATGGTCGACCTGATCCGCGAGGAAAGCGAAAGCGAAGTCCTCAACATGGCTGGTCTGCGCGAAGACGAAGACGTCTTCGCCTCGGTGTGGAAATCGGTGGGCAACCGCTGGACCTGGCTGGCCACCAACCTCATCACGGCCTTCATCGCCTCGCGGGTCATCGGCCTGTTTGAGGGCTCGATCGAGAAACTGGTGGCCTTGGCCGCGCTCATGCCCATCGTCGCCGGCATTGGCGGCAACTCGGGCAACCAGGCCATCACCATGATCGTGCGCGCCATGGCGCTGGGGCAGATCAGCGTGACCAGCACCGCGCGCCTGCTACGCAAGGAGATGGGCGTCGCCCTGTGCAATGGCGTCATCTGGGGTGGGGTGATAGGGCTGGTGGCCTTCTATCTCTACAGCAGCTGGTCCCTGGGCCTGGTGATGATGGGGGCCATGACCCTGAATCTGCTGCTGGCGGCGTTCATGGGCGTGCTGATTCCCATGACCCTGCAGCGCTTCGGTCGCGACCCGGCCATGGGGTCGAGCGTCCTGATCACCGCGGTCACCGACAGCGGCGGCTTCTTCATCTTCTTGGGACTCGCCACCCTGTTCCTGATGTAGGGCAGGGCAGGGTGCAGCGGGCTGCCCAGGCGCAGGGCAGCCCGGACGCCGTCAGGATGCGGCGTCGATGTCGTGGGCGATCAGCGAGATCAGGGCGTTCTGCTGGCGACCCGACAGTTGCCGAAAGCGCTGCAGCAACTCCCGCTCGCTGGCGGTGATCTCCGGACTGTCCAGGCGAAGCCCGGGTTCGTCCCCAAGGGCGCCCTCTTGCTGCAAGCTCTGCTCGAGACGCGCGATGATTTCGGAGTTCATGCTGCGATGATGGTTGCGGGCCACATCCGCGATGCGCTCTCGCATGCCCTCGGGCAGACGCACGACGAATTTGTCAGCGGTACGGCTTGAGTAGGATCTAATGGCCTGGGTCATTGAGGTACTTCATCTGGAGTCAAAAATCAGTGAAGGCATAAGCCCTCGTCTCGTTCCGCTAGCACTCACGGCACCTTGGACTCTGTAACCACCTGTCCCTAGGTATCTGTTTTTATTGACGTCAATTTACCGACGTACAGAACAAATTGCAAAGCTGCCGAAGAACTTCCTGCCTGTGCCGCCCCGCGCGCAGTGTCGCGCTGCCTGAACCGGAACATGACAAACCTTCCGCTGCTCGTTACCATGAGCGCCCTTTCCTGTCCCAGTAGCTCAATTGGATAGAGCATCCCCCTCCTAAGGGGAAGGTTGGTGGTTCGACCCCACTCTGGGACACCAGATTCCTTTCCAGAACCTCTCCTCGCGATCCGACGCCTTCAACTGCCCTTGCCGAACCGTTACAGCAGTTTGGAGGATAGGGCAAAAACGGCGACCTTGTCCGACTTCCAAGCTCTTCCAGTGGCGATTTGTGGCTGTGATCACAGCATAGAGCAGCAGACAAAAACCTGCCGAATTTATCTGTACTCTCCGTTGGCTAACCGTCTGCATTGCTTGTATCTGGAGCGCCTCTGGAGGTTCGCGTCATGGCCTTTTATCCCGTCCTACTTTCAGTCGTGTTCGTTGTGCGTAATCAGGCTACCGAGTTGCAGAGCGTCCTGGAGCGCGCGGCAACTGTTATCGGTCCCTTGGTAAGTGACTACGAACTTATCATTGTCGACAACGCCTCTTCTGATGACAGCGTAGCTCGATTGAAGCAACTCACCAGCATCAATGGCCTGCCCAATCTGCAGGTATATGCCCTGACCAAGGAAGTGGACTCCGATACCGCCGCCTGGGTGGGACTGGAGAATGCGCTGGGAGACTTCGCGGTCGTCATAGATCCGGAAACCGATGACATCGCCTTCTTGCCCGACATGTTGCAACAGGCTGCGGGTGGCATCGACGTGGTGTTCGCCAACAATCAGCAGAAAGTTCGGCAGACCCTGTCCTACAGTCTTTGCTCCAAGGGCTTCAACAGTCTCTACAAGCAGTTCAACGGCGTCGATCTGGCCAAGGATGCGCCTCAGTACCGGATGCTCAGCAAGAAGGTCATCAATTACATCCTGCGCCACCCCGCGCCGGCGCTGACCTATCGCCATCTGCCGGCGACGGCGGGCTTCTCGCGGATCAATCTCGAATACAGCATGCCGCCGCGCAGCACCAAGCCCAAGCGTTTGTCCGGCAGCTTCGATCGCGGTGCCCGGCTGCTGGTGTCCTCCACCCGCAAGCCCATGCGCATGGTCAGTTTCCTGTCCATCGTCGGGGCCCTGTCCAATCTGCTCTATTCGATCTACGTCATCGCCATCGGCCTGTTCAAGGATGACGTCGCGCCAGGTTGGGTGACGATTTCATTACAGCAGTCCGGCATGTTCTTTCTCATTTCGCTGGTCCTGCTGGTGCTCGGCGAATATGTCCTGCAGTTGACCCACAGAGTCAACGAAGGGCCGCTCTATCATGTCGCCCAGGAGTTCACGAGTGCGGTCATGACGCGCCGTGACAAGCTCAATGTCGAAGTAGTGCAGGGCGGCAATGCCGCAAGGCCGGCCACTCAATCCGGCATGGCCTGACGATCATGAGAGATGCGATCGTCATAGGTGGCGGATTTTACGGGGCCATGACGGCCCTGTATCTCATGCGCGTGAGAGGCTTTGCGAAAGTCACTCTGGTCGAGCGGGAAGACGGGCTGTTGAAGCGCGCCTCTTATCACAATCAGGCACGCGTCCATAACGGTTATCACTATCCCCGCAGTTTCGTCACGGCCTTTCGCAGTCGAGTCAACTTGCCGCGCTTCTTGCGCGATTATCCGGATGTGGTGGTGCGCGACTTCACCAAGTTGTATGCCATTGCCCGCAACAACTCCAAGGTCACGGCCAAACAGTTCGAACGCTTCTGTCAGGGGATCGAGGCGTCGCTGCAACCGGCGTCCGAGGAATTAAGTCGATTGTTCGACGATCGACTGATCGAGGCGGTTTATCTCACCGAGGAATATGCCTTCAACTCCGCCGTACTCGCCGCTGAAGTGAGTCGCGAACTGGATGCCGTCGGCGTCGAGTTGCGCTTCAAGAGTCGCGTGACGGCGATCCGCGGCGAAAGCGGCGGCCTGGGGGTCGACGTGGTGGACGAAGCCGGCGGCCAGGAGGAGATGCAGTGCCGCTATCTCTTCAACTGCACCTACAGCGGCCTTAACCAGTACGGTGGCGATTTCCCCGGGACCGCCACCCGGCTGCGTCACGAAATCACCGAGATGGCGCTGGTGGAGATGCCTCCGGAACTGCGCAACCTCGGGGTGACGGTCATGGACGGTCCGTTCTTTTCCATGATGCCGTTCCCGGCCCGGGGTCTGCACACCCTGTCCCATGTGCGCTACACCCCGCACCTGAACTGGGAAGACGCCAATGGCACCGATCCCTATGCGCTGCTGGACGGCTATGACCGCGCCTCGCGGGCGGACTGGATGGTGCGCGACGTGGCCCGCTACATGTCGGCAGCGGCGCGGGTGGAGTACCGGGATTCGCTGTTCGAAGTGAAGACCATTCTGATGAAGAACGAAGGCGACGACGGCCGTCCCATCCTCTTCGAACAACATCCCCAACTGCCCGGCTGCTATTCGATGCTGGGTGGCAAGATCGACAACATTTTCGATGCCCTGGAGCGCCTCGATGCCGAACCCTTCCACTGAAGCGACACCCAGGGGGGTGTCCGGCGTCGCCGGCTTCATCAGCGTTCTGGTCTTTTCCATCATCAATTTCTTTCTGTTCGGCAAGGGCGTCATCCTCGATCCCTTCCACCAGGGGGAGTATTTCGCCACATTGCCGACGCTGCTGCACAGTCAGCCGGGCGCCCATGCCTTCACCATCCATGGTGGCCTGGATTTCATCCCGGTATGGCTGGCGGAGACCTGGTTCGGCGCCCAGCACACCTTCCTGGTGACCCAGATCCTCTATGGACTGTGCAACACCGGTGCGGCACTGCTGCTCTGGGGAACGGCCGTGTTGCTGTGCCCGGTACCCAAGGGCCGCGCGCGCCTGATCCTGCTGGTCGCAGTGGGCGCCGTGGCGACCCAGGTGGTGGGCTATCGCGATCTCTTCCTGCTGCTGTCGCTGTTCCTCTTCTGCCTGCATCGCAAGGTGGAGACCACGCCGCGGCGACTGCTGTGCGAGGTGCTGCTGGGTCTGGCTGCCGGCTTCAACCTGTTCTGGTCCTATGACCGCGGCATCGCCGGGGTGCTGGCCATCGGCTCGGCGGTACTGCTCACGCTGCTCCTGCAGCGGCGGCATGTCCTGTCTCTGCTGAGCTTCGTGGCGACCGTCGGCTGGCTTGGCTTTGGTACCGATTTCTTCGCCCTGACCGATTACGTCAAGAACCTGACCTTCCTCCTGGAGACCTCGTCCCAGTGGGGCTACGGGCTGAGTGCCCGGCCGCTGGCCCTGAGCCTGCTGCTGGCGGTGCCCACGGCCCTGGCAGGTTTCGCCCTGATCCGTTGTCTGCCCTGGCCATGGCGCTGGAGCGAGGACCTGCCACTGATCGGTGCCCTGGCCGTGCTGCTCGCGATCTTCTTCAAGATCGGAGTCAATCGCGCGGACTTTCAGCACATCCAGATGGGTTTCTGGGTCCCCCTGCTGAGTCTGCTCTATGCCGCCCGGCGGCAACGCCTCGCGCGCAATGGCGGTTGGGATATCTCGGCCCACCCGCGCGCGGCAGTCGCGGCCATTGCCGCTGCGGTGCTGCTGGGGCTGGTCGGACTTAATCCCTCGCCGTTCTTCGCGGTACTGCTGGTTGGTGCGCTGCTGGCTTTCAGCCGGCGCCTGCTGGTGCCCGCCCTGGCGGCGCTGCTGGTGCTGCTCGCCGCCTTCAACCTCTACAAGTCGCCGGTGGAGCGAGTGTGGGCCCAGGGGCTCGCCTGGGTGCCGAAGCTGGCCGCCTTGCCGGATGACGCCGCCCTGGCAACGCCCGGGGTGCAATGGGCCTCGCAGCGCCTGCTGGAGAGCGGCGCCCACTGTGTGTTCGACCTGGCCAACAACGGGGTCATCAACGGGGTGACCGATCTGCCGGCCTGTACCAAGTACATCTATCCGGTCTATGCCACGCCGCCCTACGAGGCCGATCTGCTCAGCGATCTGCAGCATGCCGATCCGCCGGCGGTGGTGTATTCGACGACCTTCTGGTCGTTCAACCTGAACAACATTTCCATGCACGACAAGTTTCCACGACTCAAGGCCTACCTGGACGAGCGTTATCCCGTCGAGGAGTGCCAACCGGACTATTGCCTGAGATTCAAGACCAAGGGGTGAGCAACATGAAGACCGACGCATTGATAGGGTACAGCGGCTTCGTGGGGTCGACGCTGCTCAAGCAGAAGGCCTTCGGCGCGCTGTTTCGCTCCACCAATATCGACCAGATCGGCGACCAGCCCTATGGCCAGGTCATCTGCGCCGGCGCCCCTGCCCAGAAGTGGATCGCCAATCGCGATCCCGAGGCCGATCGCCAGAAGATCGATGGCCTGATCGGTCATCTGTCGCGGATCCAGTGTGATTCCTTCGTGCTGATCAGCACCGTGGACGTCTTCAAGCAGCCGCTCGGGGTGGATGAGACCACCGCGGTGGACGAAGAGGGCCTGCACGCCTACGGCGCCAATCGCTATCGGCTGGAGCAGTTCGTCCGGGAGCATTTCGCCAATTCCCTGATCGTCCGCCTGCCTGGCCTGGTCGGTCCCGGCCTGCGCAAGAACGTGATCTATGATCTGCTCAACGACAACAACCTGCACGCCGTGGAAAGTCGCGGCGTCTTCCAGTTCTATCCGATGGTCAATCTCGGCTATGACATCCAGACCGCCCAGGCCGCCGGGCTGGACCTGGTGCACCTGACCGCCGAGCCCATCAGCGTGGCGGACATCGCCCGCCAGGGCTTCGGACGCGACTTCGGCAACACCCTGGAGGGTACGCCGGCGCGCTACGATTTTCGCAGCGTGCATGCCGAGGTCTTCGGCGGGCGTGACGGCTACCAGTACAGCGCCCGCGACACCCTGCTCGCGGTTCGCGCCTACGCCCAGTCGGAACCCCCGGTCATCAAGGCGGAGGGTCAGTGATGCGCATCGCCATCTCCAATATCGCCTGGGAGCCGACCGATGACGCCATGGTCGCCGAGATCCTGCAGCAATACCGGGTCGATGCCATCGACATCGCGCCTGGCAAGTACTTCGCCGATCCCAAGACGGCCACCGCCCAGGACATCCAGGCGGTGCGTCAGCAGTGGCAGGCCCGCGGCATCGAGATCACCGGTATGCAGGCCCTGCTGTTCGGCACCACCGGACTCAATGTTTTTGGCGCCGACGATATCCAGCGCGCGCTGCTGGCGCAGCTGGAGGGCGTCTGCCGGGTCGCCGAGGGACTGGGCGCGACGCGCCTGGTGTTCGGCTCGCCGCGCAATCGCGATCGCTCGGGATTGAGTGACGACCAGGCCCTGGCACAGGCACGGGATTTCTTTCGCCGTCTGGGCGATGTGGCCGCGACCCATGGCGTGCAGATCTGTCTGGAGCCGAATCCGCCCCGCTATGGCGCTAACTTCATGATCGACAGCGATTCCACCGCCGCCGTGGTGCGGGCGGTCGAGCATCCGGCGATCCGCATGCAACTCGATACCGGCGCCCTGACCATCAACGAGGAAGATGCCGCTCGCGTGCTCGAAGAGCATGCGGAGCTGATCGGTCACGTCCATGCCAGCGAGCCGGACCTGGTGACCCTGGGGGAGGGCGGTACCAACCACGATGGCATCGCCTTCGCCCTGACCCGCCGCTTGCCGGAGCAGGTCGTCAGCATCGAGATGCTGCCGGCCAAGCAGGGCTCCAACCTGGCCGCGCTGGAGCGTGGCGTCCAGGTCGCGGTCAAGGCCTATCGAGACCTGCCGGAGGCTGCCGCATGAAGTGGCTGATCCTGATCCTGGGCATCGCGTCCAACGCCTCGGCGAGCGTGCTGGTGAAACTGGCCATGCTGCCGCCGCGGCGTTTTCCCAGCCTGAGCGATCCCATGGCTGCGCTGGCCAACTGGCCGTTCTGGCTCGGGCTGTTCATGTATGGCCTGGCCTTTCTGCTGTACGCCGCCGCCCTCGCCAAGCTGCCGCTGAACGTGGCGCATCCGGTGCTGACGGCCGGGGCCATCGCCAGCGTCGCACTGCTGTCGGTGGTGATCTTTCGCGAAGCCTTTCCCTGGACCACGGCGGCAGGCATCGTCCTGATCATCGCCGGCGTCGCCCTCATCACGGCCCGTGTCGGTTGAACCTGGAGGACCTATGACTACTGCAATTCCCGCCACCGAGCGCGCCCTCTGGCAGGTGCCCAGCTATTCGACGACCTTCTGGAACGGCCGTAGCCGCCCGCACTGCGTGGTGATTCCGGTCATCAACGAAGGCGAGCGCATTCTCAATCTCCTGCGGCGCATGGCGGCGGTCAGGATCGCCGACATCGCCGATGTCATCATCGTCGACGGCGGCAGCACCGATGGCTCGCTGGAGCCGCAACGGCTGCAGGAACTGGGCGTCCGCGGGCTGCTGGTCAAGACCGCGCCGGGCAAGCTGAGCGCCCAGCTGCGCTGCGCCTATGCCTTCGTCCTCGACGAGGGTTACACCGGCATCGTGACCATCGACGGCAACGACAAAGACGACCCGGACGCCATTCCGCGCTTCATTGAAGCCATCGAGCAGGGTTACGATTTCGTCCAGGCCTCGCGCTTTCTGGCTGGCGGCGTGGCGGAGAACACCCCCAAGTCCCGTGACTTCGCCATTCGCTTCATCCATGCACCCATGCTGAGCCTGGCCTCGGGTTTCCACTGGACCGACACCACCCAGGGTTTCCGCGCCTACAGCCGGGCCATGCTGCTGGATCCGCGCGTGGCACCGTTCCGCGACGAGTTCACCACCTACGAGTTGCTGGCCTATCTGTCCTACCGGGTACCGAAATTGGGCTATCGCTGCGTGGAACTCCCCACCGTGCGGCGCTATCCGAAGGGCGAGGTACCCACCAAGATCAGCAGCGTCAGAGGTAATCTGTCGGTGTTGCAGGTACTGATGAAGGCCTGTGCAGGCCACTACAACCCACGCCTGGGCGAGGATGCCCAGTTGGCGGCGCAACGACGAAGCTGATCCCGTCGCGCTCGCCTGATGCGCAAGAGACGATGGAGTAGGCAATGGTGCGTGTGCTGTCGGCGTTTCGCGGGCTCTATTTCGCGACGCTGTTGATGTTGATCGGGACCGGTCTGCTGAGTACCTATCTCGGCCTGCGACTGGCCGCCGATCAGGTGCAGGGACTCTGGGTCGGCGCTCTGACCGCCGCCTATTACGCGGGACTGGTGATAGGCGGCAAGCTCGGGCATCGGCTGATCGCCAAGGTTGGCCATATCCGCGCCTATGTGACCTGCGCCGGGGTGGTCGGCGCCGCGGTACTGGGCATCGGCCTGCTGCCCTGGTTGCCGGTGTGGCTGGCGCTCAGGGTACTGATCGGCATGGGGATGATGTGCCAGTACATGGTGCTGGAAAGCTGGCTCAACGAGCAGGCTGGCCCTGGCGAGCGGGGCAAGGTCTTTTCCGGCTACATGACCGCCTCCTACCTTGGCCTGGCGCTGGGGCAGGTGGTGCTGGTGCTCTCGCCCGATCTCGGCGTCGACAAGCTGATGCTGGTCGCCATCTGCTATGCCCTGTGCCTGGTGCCAGTAGCGGTCACCGGCAAGATCCACCCGGCGCCGCTCAAGCCGGCGCCGCTGGAGCCCACGTTCTTCATCCAGCGGATTCCGCAGTCGTTGACGACGACCCTGGTCGCCGGACTGGTGATCGGCTCCTTCTATGGCCTGGCGCCGCTCTATGCCAGCGCCCAGGGCCTGCCCACCGAGCGCATCGGCCTGTTCATGGCCTGCTGCATCTTCGCCGGTCTGATCGCCCAGTGGCCGATCGGCTGGCTTTCGGATCGGCACGATCGCAGCTGGCTGATCCGCGTGGTCGCCATCGCCCTGACTCTCGCCGCCCTGCCGTTGGCCGTGCTGCCCCATGTGCCGCCAGTGGTGCTGCTACCCCTCGGCCTCATCGCCAGCCTGCTGCAGTTCGTGCTGTATCCGCTGGCGGTGGCGCTGTCCAATGACCATATCGAAGGGGAGCGCCGGGTCTCCTTGAGTGCCATGCTGCTGGTGACCTTTGGCATCGGTGCCTGTATCGGTCCGCTGGTGGTGGGGGCGCTGATGAATCTGGTCGGACCCAATATGCTCTATGCCTTCGTCGTCCTCTGCGGGGCTATCCTGATCTGGCGCATCCGGCCGGATGCAGTCACCGGCAAGCACCTGGTCGACGAGGCGCCGCTGAGCCATGTGCAGATGCCCGAAGGGTCGACCAGTTCGCCGCTGGCGGCCGCGCTGGATCCACGGGTCGATAGCCAGGTGGTACACGACCAGATGCATACTGAACCGGTCGTGGAGGAGGAACCCGCCGAGGAGGGGGCACCTCTGCAGGAAGAGATCGAGTTTCCCCGGAATCCGCCTGAATCCAAGGCGACCTGAGAGTTGGAGGAGGGCGCCCAGCAGCCGTGGGCGCCCGATCGGTCACTCGAACCGGCGATTTTCTCGCTGCAGCTGGTAGATGAAGCGCTCGACCTGGCGCTGGGCTGCGCCACTGAGGTTGTCGAAGCAGACGCCCACGTCGCTGTATTCCAGGCGGTCCGGACAGGCGACGTGGCGGATGGTCACCGGCGTGTTGATGGCGCCTATGGGCAACTCGGCGGTAAAGCTCTGGACCCGCTGCCCGGGTTGCAGCAAGTGGGTCACGTTGCCGGGAAAGCGTAGCTTGCAGCCCGTGGCCGACAGGTCGATCAGTTGACCACGCAGCTGGATCTGGCTATTGCCCTGGCTCAACTCGGCCGTCGCCGGCTGGGTCAGCAGCAGCTTGACCCGATAGGCATTGCGCCGCTGGTGATAGGTGAGCTCGGTGGGCAGGCCGATCCAATAGCAGCGATTGCCGTCCAGTTCGCTGAACTCGACCGGGCGATCGATCTGCCAGGTGACCTTGATGCCTTCGTGGAAGCTGTCCACCCGAAACGCCTGGCCCTGTTCGAGCAGGCGTTCGGCTTCGCGTGGGATGAACTCGTCCAGCGCGATCAGTCCCTTGGCTTCGTCGATTTCGACGACGAAGCTCTGGAATTGCTGCCCCTGACGATTGAAGGTGATCCGCAGCGGAATGTGCTGCTGTTGCGCCGGCCGCAGGCAGGCCAGGATCTCGCCCTTGGAGCGATAGATCTGGGGTGGCTGAGCGGCGTTGTCGCTAGCGGAAGAACCTTGCACCTGGAAACTCCTGTAAACAGCGGTCAGCAAGAATACTGGCTAGCTGCCATCTGTACAGCAAAAACGCGTTGGGGGAAAAGCTTCGAGCTCAAGCCGAACTCAGCGGACGCTGATAACCGCCACCGGTCTGGCTGCCGCGGCGGTTGTACAGCGTGGGTGCCGAGGTGCCCTGCAGCACGTTCAGCAGCTTGCCGACCACGAAGCGGTTGGCCTGGATGATCTGGCCATTGCGGACGTTGTGCGCCTTGCACTGCTCCATGAGCTGCGCGAGCCGACTGGAAAGCGCCAGCAGTTCTTCCCCATCGGGTAGCCGCGCAGCCAGGGCTTGCAAGCCCTGCAGATCCGCGCGCAGACCGTGGGCCTGAAGCAGGGCAGTGCGCTGCTGGGCATGCTGGTCGAGCTGCTTGAGCAGGATCTGCTTGGTGCCCAGCAGGGCTTCCAGCCGATCGAGCTGACGGTCGCTCAATGCCTGGAATTCCTGCTCGATCAGGGCCAGCAGTTGCTCGCTCAGGTCGATGTCGTGGCGGGTGATTTCGAGCAAGGTGGCATTGGGCATGGCACGGTTTCCTTTCGAACGTTAGAGACGATCGTCAGAAAGGCCGTGCCGAACCGGGCGTCAGGACTCGAACGCCATCAGTTTGTCGGCCACTTTCTGGCTGTCGACCTTGTAAGAGCCATCGGCGATGGCCTGTTTCAGGCGGCTGACCTTGTCGCTGTCGACCACCGGCAGATCCTTTAGCCCTGCCGTCAGGGAGCTCAGTTGCTTGGCTTCAGCGCTCAAGCTGACCGACTCGCCGGAGGCGGTGCTCTGGGTAGCCTTGACGTCGCTGGTCTGGGCCGCGGACACGTCCTTGGTGGACGCCGCCTTGGTATTGCCTATGCCCGCAGTAGAGGACGAATTCAGGCGATTGATATCTAGAGCCATGAGTGGAGATCCTCGTGTCGTCTCGTTCGCATGTCCGGCTTATCGGCGTGCAATGCCGAAACTTTAGCCGTAGACCTGTGCGCCCCGTCACATCCTTCGACAGGATGACGCGCAGAGGTTCAGGAAGCGGACGTTCAAGGTACCTCTTTTGGCTCCTGCGCTAAAGGGCTACCTCCACCTGGCCCTGATCGACGACCCGACCGTGGATTACCCGGTTGGAGCTGAGGTTGCGTACGCGGATCTCCTCGTCCTTGGCGCCGGCGCTGAGGGCCTCGCCCTGCATGCGGATGCTGAAGGAGGCGCTGCGGGCATTGATGACCACCTGCTCGCCCTTACGAATGAGTTCGGCCTGCTCGATAAAGGACGGCGCCAGGACCTGCTCGCTGACCACCTGACGCTTCAGCTGGGTGCCTATCACCTGCTCCAGGCTGGTCAGGTAGCCCTGGGTCAGGGTGCCGACATCACGCTCCACCAGCGCCACGTTCTGGCTGTCCAGCACCGCGCCACGCAACAGGGGCTGCAGCGTGACCACCACCGGGCGATACAGCTTGACCTGCGCGGGCACGAATACCGTCCAGGGACTAGCGCCCTCGCAGCGTACCTTGACGTTTATCCGACCCACCGGGGTCGGGTTGCCCTGCTGCGACAGCGTCAGGGGTTTGTCGCAGGCGGCCAGTCGCAAGCGGGAATCCAGCGAGTTGATCTGGGTTTCATGGCGCGCGTTGGAATGGGTCTCCAGCAAATATTCCTGCACGCGCTCCTCAAGAAAACTTTCGACGGCGCCGATAAGTTCGTCAGATGAGGTGTAGTCGCCTTCTGCATAGGCCTTTCCGCCCAGGCATGTCAGGATCAGCACAAGATTCGCAGCCCAGCGGCAAGAAGTCTTCATAGGTCGGAAACACGTCGCTTCGATCTTTATGAGTCACATCTAAGCAAGCCCTGTGCCGAGTTTTCCAACCGGTCCGTGGCAACGAGAGGAGTCGCCAAATGGCTGGTGTATTGGACGCAGTCAACCAACGTACCCAACTGGTGGGCCAGAACCGTCTGGAACTGCTGCTGTTCCGCCTGGACGGCTCGCAGCTCTATGGCATCAACGTCTTCAAGGTGAAGGAGGTGCTGCAGTGCCCCAAACTCACCGTGATGCCGAAATCGAGTCCGGTGGTACGGGGCGTGGCCAGCATTCGCGGCGGCACCTTTCCCATCATCGACCTGGCCATGGCCACCGGTCGCCGTGGGCTGGAAGACATCAACAACTGCTTCGTGATCATCACCGAGTACAACACCAAGGTGCAGGGCTTCCTGGTGCGCTCGGTGGAGCGGATCGTCAACATGAACTGGGAAGGCATCAACCCGCCGCCCAAGGGCACCGGTCGTGATCACTACCTAACCGCCGTCACCCGGGTCGACAACCAGCTCGTCGAGATCATCGACGTGGAAAAGATCCTGTCCGAAGTCGCACCGTCCGTCGAAACCGTATCGGCCGGCGTCATCAGCGAAGTGGTACAGGCCAAGGCCGTCACCAAGCGCGTCCTGATCGTCGACGACTCCTCGGTGGCCCGCAAGCAGGTGAGTCGCTGCCTGGAAACCGTCGGGGTAGAGGTCATCTCCCTCAACGACGGCCGCCAGGCCCTGAATTACCTCCAGGCCATGGTGGCCGAAGGCAAGCGCCCGGAAGAGGAATTGCTGATGATCATTTCCGACATCGAGATGCCGGAAATGGATGGCTACACCCTGACGGCGGAAATCCGTCATGATTCGCGGATGCAGAAAGTGCATATACTGCTGCATACCTCCTTGTCCGGCGTCTTCAACCAGGCGATGGTCAAGAAGGTTGGTGCGGACGACTTCCTGGCCAAGTTCCGCCCCGATGATCTTGCCTCCCGGGTAGCCGAGCGCATCAACGCGGTCGACAGTCACTAGGTGAAGGCGTCTCTATCCCGGTATCCAGAAGGCGGAGCGGCAGTGTCAGCAGTCAACGCGGATTTTGTGCTTTTTCGTGATTTCCTCGAGAAATCCAGCGGGATCCTGCTCGGTGACAACAAGCAGTACCTCGTCTCCAGTCGGCTCAACAAGCTGATGGAGACCGAAGGGATCAAGACGTTGTCGGAGTTGGTGCAGCGCATCCAGATGCAGCCCCGTGGCGGGTTGCGGGAAAAGGTCATCGATGCGATGACGACCAACGAAACCCTGTGGTTTCGCGACACCTATCCCTTCGAGGTGCTCAAGAACCGCCTCTTGCCGGAGTTGACCAAGAACACCTTCGGCCAGCGCCTGCGGGTCTGGTCGGCGGCCTGCTCCTCGGGTCAGGAACCCTATTCGCTGTCCATGACCATGGACGAATTCGAGCGCAGTGCGGCAGGGCAGGGGCGTGGCGGCATGCAGATCGTGGCGACCGACCTGTCCGGTGCCATTCTCACCGCGGCCAAGTCCGGCGAATACGATTCGCTGGCGATCGGTCGGGGGCTGTCCCCGGAGCGCCTGCAGCGCTACTTCGACGTGCAGCAGCCGGGGCGCTGGGCGGTCAAGCCGGCGATTCGCAGCCGCATCGAATTCCGTGCGCTGAATCTGCTGGACAGCTATGCCAGCCTCGGCAAGTTCGACATGGTGTTCTGCCGCAACGTGCTGATCTACTTCT
This sequence comes from Pseudomonas oryzihabitans NBRC 102199, assembly GCF_000730625.1. Lineage (GTDB taxonomy): Bacteria > Pseudomonadota > Gammaproteobacteria > Pseudomonadales > Pseudomonadaceae > Chryseomonas > Chryseomonas oryzihabitans. Next base: position 51,489 of record NZ_BBIT01000001.1, read on the forward strand.
CCGCCGAGGTGAAGAAGGACATCCTCACGCGCATCCACGGCACCCTCAAGCCGGGCGGCTATCTGTTCCTGGGCGCCTCCGAGGCCCTCAATGGCCTGCCGGATCTCTATCAGATGGTGCAGTGCAATCCGGGCATCATCTACAAGGCCAAGTAGGCCGGTCGATGGACACCCCAAGGGCAGACCCAGGTCTGCCCTTTCTTTTGCGCCAAAGTTTTGCCGCCCCGGCCTCGGGGCCCGGCAAGGACGGCGGAAAAACCTTGCCGCTTGCCGTCGTTCTGACTGCCACCTTGCGCTAAGCCCTTGATTTAGATGGATGCTGGAGACTGGCACGGGCCTTGCTAAATCGCTTGCAAGCCACGTCAAAGGTCTCTCGACATGAGCATCAGTTTCGACAAAGCACTCGGGTTGCACGAGCAGGCGCTGAACTTCCGTTCGCAGCGTGCCGAGGTGTTGGGCAACAACATCGCCAATGCCGACACCCCGGGCTACAAGGCACGGGATCTGGATTTCAGCGCCGTGATGGCGGAGCAGGCGGCCAAGAGCGCACCAGGGGCTTCCGGCCACTATCAGCTGGAAACCACCAACAGCCGCCATATCGCTGCCGAAGGCTTCGACATGAGCATGGGCGACTCGGCGTTGAAATATCGCATCCCCACTCAGCCCTCGGTGGACCAGAACACCGTGGATGCGCAGGTCGAGCAGGCCAACTACGCGGAGAACGCGATGAATTTCCAGGCCAGTTTCACCCTGCTCAATAGCAAGTTCAAGGGGCTGATGTCGGCCCTGCGCGGAGAATAGCCATGTCCCTGAGTTCGCTGTTCAACATCGCCGGCAGCGGGATGAGCGCCCAGAACGTTCGCCTCAATACCGTGGCCAGCAACATGGCCAACGCCGATTCCGTGTCTTCCAGCGTCGACCAGACCTACAAGGCGCGGCATCCGGTGTTCGCCGCCCAGCTCAACGACGCCCAGGGTGGCGCCTCGCTGTTCGACGACCAGGGCCAGGCCGGGGTCGGGGTGGAGGTCAAGGGCATCGTCGAGGACCAGAGCGAGGTGCAGAAGCGCTATGAGCCCAACCACCCGATGGCGGACAAGGACGGCTACGTCTACTACCCCAACGTGAACGTGGTGGAAGAGATGGCCGACATGATTTCGGCCAGTCGCGCCTTCCAGACCAATGCGGAAATGATGAATACCGCCAAACAGATGATGCAGAAGGTACTGACCCTCGGTCAGTAAGGAACCGGCGCCATGGCCATAAGCACGACCAATTCCACCGCTCAATCGGTGCTCGACAAGTACTCCGTCAACAAGACGAGTGCCACGGGTGACAGCAGCGGTAGCGAGACCAAGAAGAGCAGCCAGCTCGGCAAGGACGAATTCCTCAAGCTGATGGTCGCCCAGATGAACAACCAGAATCCGCTGGAGCCCCAGGGCAACGGCGAATTCATCGCGCAGCTGGCGCAGTTCAGTACCGTCGAGGGCATCACCAACCTCAACACCAGCGTCAGCTCGATCCTCTCCGGCAGTCAGTCTTCCCAGGCGCTGCAGGCGTCCACCCTGGTGGGCCGCAAGGTGATCGTCGATACCGACAAGGTCAAGGTGGATACCAGTGCGGATTTCAAGGGTGCGCTCAACCTGACCGCGTCCAGCCCGAACGTCTGGGTCAACGTCTACAACGACGCGGGCAATCAGGTGAATCGGCTGAATCTGGGGCAGCAGTCCAGCGGCCTGGTGAACTTCACCTGGGACGGTACCGACGCCAACGGCAAGAAGCTCGATGCCGGCACCTATCGCTTCGAGGCCCAGGCGAACGTGAACGACACCACCACGGCCATGAAGACCAGTCTGCCGGCCAACGTCGACAGCGTCACGCTGGGGCAGAACGGCGGCGAAATGACACTCAACCTTGCCGGCGTCGGCAGCATCGGCATCTCCAAAGTCCAGGCGGTCGGCCAGTAAGGCGCGGCACACGAGAGGAATCCAGCATGTCTTTCAATATCGGTTTGAGCGGCATCAAGGCCGCGTCCAGTGACCTCAACATCACTGGCAACAACATCGCCAACGCCAGCACCGTCGGCTTCAAGCAATCGCGCGCGGAGTTCCAGGATCTCTATGCCGCCTCGGTACTGGGCACCGGCAAGAATGCCCAGGGCAGCGGCGTGCTGCTCGGCAACGTCGGCCAGCTGTTCAACCAGGGCACCATCGATTCCACGCAGAACGCGCTGGACATGGGCATCAACGGCAACGGCTTCTTCGTCACCAGCAACAATGGGGCTATCCAGTACACCCGTGCCGGTTACTTCGGGACCGACAAGCAAGGCTTCATCGTCGATAACAACGGCTATAGGCTGCAGGGCTATACCACCAACGACCAGGGCCTGCTGCAGCCGGGCGTGCGCAGCGACCTGCGCATCGAGACCGCCAGCCAGGCGCCCAAGGCGTCCAGCTCGATCAAGCAGACGGTCAATCTGAATTCGACCCAGACGACGCCGACCACTACCCCGTTCAATCCGTCCGATCCGACCAGCTACAACTCCTCGACCTCGGTGAACATCTACGACAGCCAGGGCAACGCCCACGTCCTGTCGCAGTATTTCGTCAAGGGCGCGAACAACTCCTGGACCATGAACGTGCTGATCGACGGCCGCAATCCGGGCGACCCCACCAAGGAGGATGCGACCACAAAGGTCGCCACCCCCTATACCGTGACTCTGCCGTTCACCAGCAGTGGTGCGCTCGACGGTGCCAATGTGGCCTCGACCGATCTCAAGCAGGTCAATAACGCCACCACCAACACCTTCGAGGGCGTGCTCAAGCTGGACAACTGGGTACCGGCCATTTCCAACGGCGGCACCCCGGCGACCTGGTCCTCCAACGGCGCCGTGGCCAATCCGGCTGGCATCACCCTGGACATGCGTGGCTCGACCCAGTACAGCAGCGCCTTTGCCGTGACCAGCGTCAACCAGGACGGCTACACCACCGGCCAGCTGTCGGGCCTCGAGATCGATGACACTGGCCAGATCTTCGCGCGCTATACCAATGGTCAGTCCAAGGTGCAGGGCCAGGTCGTGCTGGCGAACTTCGCCAACGTCCAGGGCCTTACGCCCATGGGCAAGACCTCCTGGACCGAATCTTCCGAATCGGGCCAGCCGGTGGTGGGCACCCCGCGGGCCGGCACCCTGGGGGCCCTGCAATCCGGTGCGCTGGAGGCCTCCAACGTGGACATCTCCACGCAACTGGTCAACATGATCGTGGCGCAGCGCAACTACCAGGCGAACGCCAAGACGATCGAGACCGAAAACGCCATCACCCAGACCATCATCAACCTGCGTTGATGTCGTTTCTCTGACGGCTTGCCGCTCAGACGTCAGGAAAAGCCTCCCTCGGGAGGCTTTTCTGTTTTCAAGCCCTTGATTCAGCAGGTTTTTCGTTTTCTGGAACGGGCCTTGCTAAAGAACCTCCGAACGCAAGCTTGGCGGCAATCGGCCGCCGTTGGAGGATCAGATGGACAAGCTGCTGTACGTCGCCATGACCGGCGCCAGCCAAAACGAGATGGCCCAGCGCGCCCATGCCAACAACCTGGCCAACGTCTCGACCTCGGGATTCCGCAAGGATCTCGAGCAGGCGCGCTCGATGCAGGTGTTCGGCGAGACCATGCCGTCGCGCGTCTATTCCATGAGCGAACGGCCGGCGACGGACTTCACGCCCGGCGCGCTGCAGGAAACCGGGCGTGATCTGGACGTGGCCATCCAGGGGGCGGGTTTCGTCGCGGTCCAGGATCCCTCCGGCAAGGAGGCCTATGTGCGTACTTCCAGCCTGCAGATCGACCCCCTCGGCATGCTGCGGACCGGCAGTGGTATGCCGGTGCTCGGCAATGGCGGACCCATCGCCGTGCCGCCCGCTTCCAAGGTGGAAATCGGTCAGGACGGCAGCATCACCATTCGCGGCTCCGGCCAGGCGGCCAATGCCCTGGCCCAGGTCGATCGCATCAAGCTGGTCAATCCCGACACCAAGCAGATGGAAAAGGGGCTCGACGGCCTGCTGCACATGAAGCAGGGCCAGGCGGCGCCGCCCATGGATGCCAATGTGTCCCTGGTGTCCGGCTTCGTCGAGTCGAGCAACGTCAATGCGGCGGAGGAGATGACCTCGATCCTGTCGCTGTCCCGTCAATTCGAGCTGCAGGTGAAGATGATGCGCAGCGCCGAAGACAACGACGCGGCGCTGGCAAAGGTTTTGCAATTCTCCTGATAACGGCTAGCGCCGACGTAAAACCGGCACTTCGAGGAATACCATCATGATGTCGTCACTGTGGGTCGCCAAGACCGGTCTGTCCGCCCAGGACATGAACCTCACCACCATCTCCAACAACCTGGCCAACGTGTCCACCACGGGCTTCAAGCGCGACCGCGCCGAATTCCAGGACCTGCTGTACCAGATCCGGCGTCAGCCGGGTGCCCAGTCCACCCAGGACAATCAGCTGCCCTCCGGCCTGCAGCTGGGTACCGGTGTGCGCATCGTCGGCACCCAGAAGAACTTCACCGAGGGTTCGCTGCAGACCACCGACCAGCCGCTGGACATGGCCATCAACGGCGACGGCTTCTTCCAGGTGACCATGCCCGACGGGACCATCAACTACACCCGTGACGGCACCTTCCACCTGAATGCCGATGGCCAGCTCGTCACCGCCAACGGCTTCGCCCTGCAGCCCGCCATCGTGCTGCCGGCCGATACCAAGACCTTTACCGTCGGCGAAGACGGTACCGTGTCGGTCACCACCGCCGGCCAGGCCGCGCCCCAGGTCATCGGCAACCTGCAGATCGCCCAGTTCGTCAACCCGGGCGGTCTCCAGGCCGTGGGCCAGAACCTGTTCAGCGAGACCGCCTCCAGCGGCGCGCCCCAGGTTGGCACCCCGGGTCTGAACGGCCTCGGCACCGTGCTGCAGAGCACCCTGGAAAACTCCAACGTGAGCACGGTGGAGGAGCTGGTGAACATGATCACCACCCAGCGCGCCTACGAGATGAATTCCAAGGTCATCAAAGCGGCCGACGACATGCTCGGCTTCGTCAGTCAACAGCTCTAATCCCCTGTGAGGACGCGCTCCATGAAACCTCTGTTCGCCGTCGCCCCGCTCCTGGGAGCGCTCGTACTCGCAGGATGCGTAGCCCCGGCCGCCAAGCCGGACGATCCCTATTACGCTCCGGTGTTGCCGCGCACGCCGGTGCCGGCGGCGCAGAACAACGGCGCCATCTTCCAGTCGGGGTTCGAACAGAATCTCTATACCGACCGCAAGGCCTTCCGCGTGGGCGACATCATCACCGTCACCCTGCAGGAGAAGACCCAGGCCAGCAAGAACGCCAGTTCCGACGTCGCCAAGAACAGCAAGGCGACCCTCGGGCTGACCTCGCTGTTCGGGGCCAAGCCGAAGATCCCCAATCCCCTGGCCGACGGCGACCTGAGCCTGGACGCCGGCTTCTCCGGCAATCGCTCCAACACCGGCAAGTCCACGGCGGCCCAGGGCAACAGCCTGTCCGGTTCGCTGACCGTGACCATCGCCGAGGTACTGCCCAACGGCATCCTGGTGGTCCGCGGCGAGAAGTGGCTGACGCTCAACACCGGCAACGAACTCATGCGCATCCAGGGCATGGTCCGCGCCGATGACATCGCCACCGACAACACCGTGTCGTCCACCCGCGTGGCCGATGCGCGGATCACCTATTCGGGCACCGGCGCCTTCGCCGATGCCAGTCAGCCGGGCTGGCTGAGCCAGTTCTTCGGCAGCCCGCTGATGCCCTTCTGAGGATGAGCGCCATGTTCAAGACCCTCATCGCCGCTGCCGCCCTGGCCCTGGTCATGCCCCTGGCCCAGGCGGATCGGCTGAAGGACATCGCCAGCATCCAGGGCGTGCGGACCAACCAGCTGATCGGCTACGGCCTGGTGGTGGGTCTGCCCGGGACCGGCGACCAGACCACCCAGACGCCCTTTACCGTGCAGACCTTCAACAACATGCTGGCCCAGTTCGGCATCAAGGTGCCGCCGGGTACCACCGCGCAGCTGAAGAACGTCGCCGCGGTGTCCATCCATGCCGATCTGCCGGCCTTCGCCAAGCCCGGCCAGACCATCGACATCACGGTGTCCTCCATCGGCAACTCCAAGAGCCTGAGAGGCGGCAGCCTGCTGCTCTCGCCGCTCAAGGGGATCGATGGCCAGATCTACGCCATCGCCCAGGGCAACCTGGTGGTGGGTGGTTTTGACGCCGAAGGTCGCGATGGCTCGAAGATCACCGTCAACGTTCCGTCGTCCGGCCGCATTCCCAATGGCGCCACCGTCGAGCGGCCGGTGCCGAGCGGCTTCGACCAGGGCAACAGCATCACGCTGGACCTCAATCGCAGCGACTTCACCACCGCCAAGCGCATCGTCGACAAGATCAACGAGACACTTGGCGCGGGTGTTGCATCCGCTGTTGATGCCGGATCGATTCGCGTCACGGCGCCGGTGGATCCCAGCCAGCGCGTCGACTACATCTCGATCCTGGAGAACATGGAAGTGGATCCGGGACAGGCGGTGGCCAAGGTCATCGTCAACTCCCGTACCGGGACCATCGTCATCGGCCAGAACGTCAAGGTCTCGCCGGCGGCGGTGACCCAGGGCAGCCTGACCGTGACCATCAGCGAGGACCCCCAGGTGAGCCAGCCCAATCCCTTGTCGGGTGGGCAGACGGTGGTGACTCCCCAGTCGACCGTCAAGGCCAAGCAGGAGGCCAAGCCGATGTTCAAGTTCGGTCCGGGTACCACTTTGGACGAGATCGTGAGAGCGGTGAATCAGGTGGGCGCTGCGCCCAGCGACCTGGTCGCCATTCTCGAAGCGTTGAAACAGGCCGGCGCCTTGCAGGCCGATCTGATCGTTATCTAAGGAGAACGGGCGATGGAATCTCGTCTGGGTGGCAACTACGGCAACGTCAAGGATTCGGGGGCCTTCACCGACCTGAATCGGTTGGCCCAGATGAAGGGTAAGGACCGCGACAGCTCGGAAAACGTCAAGAAGGTCGCCGGCGAATTCGAGTCGCTGTTCCTGAGCCAGATGCTCAAGTCCATGCGCAGCGCCAATCAGGCGCTGGCGGACAAGGACAGCCCCTTTTCCAGCGAGACCACCAAGCAGTACCAGGACATGTACGACCAGCAGCTGGCCGTCTCCCTGTCCCGGGATGGCGGCGGTATCGGCCTGGCCAACGTGCTGGAACGTCAGCTGAGCAAGACCGCCCAGCCGTCGAGCCGCCCCAATCCCTTCGCCCAGGTTGGCCAGGCTGCGCCCACCGAAGGCCAGCTGGCCGCCGGTCGCAACGCCAAGCTCAACGACGTGGCGAGCCACGGCCTCAAGCCGGCCACTACCGTAGCGTCCGGGCGTGACGATTCCAGCGCGCTGAATTCCCGACGGCTGGCGCTGCCCGGGCGTCTGGCCGAGCGTACCGCCGCCAATATTTCCGGGGCGGCCGAGCAGGGCGCCACCCTCAAGCAGAGCTTCCAGGACGTCGCGGCCGCCCAGAGCGCCTGGCGCCAGCAGGCCACGCAACCCGGCAGCAAGCCGGCCGCCGCGACCGAGGCCGTCGCCAGCGTGGACGGCGCCGCTGCCACCGGCAAGACCCGTTTCCGCACCCGTCAGGAATTCGTCGACACCATGATGCCCATGGCCGAAGCCGCGGCGAAGCGTCTGGGCGTGGATCCCAAGTACCTGGTCGCCCAGGCGGCGCTGGAAACCGGCTGGGGCAAGCACATGGTCAAGCAGGCCGATGGCAGCAACAGCAACAACCTGTTCGGCATCAAATCCCACGGCTGGGACGGCGGCAGCGCCCCCGCGGTGACCCAGGAATTCGTCAATGGCAAGGCCGTGACCGAGACCGCCAAGTTCCGCACCTACGATTCCTTCGCGGACAGCTTCCACGACTACGTGAACTTCCTGCAGAGCAACGACCGCTATGACAAGGCGCTGTCCACCAACGGCAACTCCGAGCGCTTCATGCAGGGCCTGCAGCAGGCCGGCTACGCCACCGATCCGCACTACGCACGCAAGGTGATCCAGATCGCTCGCAACATGAACACCTATCAGACGGTCGCCTCCCTGGGCACCAGTCCGTCCCGCGGTTGAGGTGAGCCATGGCTGATCTACTTTCCATTGGTCTGTCGGGCCTGAGGTCCACGCAAAACGCCCTGACCACCACCGGCCACAACATCGCCAACGTCAACACGCCCGGCTATTCGCGGCAGGAGACCATCCAGCAGACCAACATCGCCCAGTACAATGGCTCGGGCTATGTCGGTTCCGGCTCCCAGACGGTGGATGTGCGTCGCCTCGCCAGTGATTTCCTCACCAGCCAGGTGCGCTCGGCCAACAGCCAGAACAGCGAGCTGCAGACCTTCAAGAGCCAGATCTCTCAGCTCGACGGCCTGCTGTCCGACAGCACGACGGGTATCACCCCGGCCATGCAGAAGTTTTTTGCCACCCTGCAGACCGCTGCCCAGGATCCTTCATCGATCCCGGCGCGGGAGGCCGTGCTGGCCCAGGCCCAGGGCATGGCCAAGTCGTTCAACACCCTGTACGACCAGATCGACAAGCAGAACGGCCAGATCAACGATCAGCTGTCGGCGCTGACCAACCAGGTCAATGCCCTGGCCAAGAGCGTTGGCAGTCTCAACGACGCCATCGCCCGTTCCAAGGCTGCCGGTGGTGCGCCCAACGATCTCATCGACTCCCGTGAGCAGGCGATCAAGCAGCTGTCCGGCATGGTCGGGCTGCAGGTGGTGGAGCAGGACGACGGCGCGCTGAACCTGTTCGTTGGCACCGGCCAGCCGCTGGTGGTGGGCAATACCGTGTCCAGCATGACGGCCAAGCCCGGCACCGACGATCCCTCGCGTTTCCAGATCGTCCTGACCTCCGGCTCCACCGAACAGAACGTCACCAGTCAGTTGAGCGGCGGCGAGATGGGCGGCCTGCTGTCCTATCGCGACACGGCGCTGGACCATGCCTACAACAGCCTGGGCCAGTTGTCCCTGACCCTGGCGGATACCGTCAACAAGCAGCTGGGGCAGGGCCTGGACCTGTCCGGCAATGCCGGCTCGGCACTGTTCGGTGATATCAACGACACCCAGAGCATCGGTCTACGGGTGATGGGGCGGGCCTCCAACACCGGCTCGGCCAGCGCGACCCTGAGCATCACCGATACCAGCAAGCTCTCGCCCAGCGACTACCGCCTCGATTACAACGGCACCGGCTTCACGGCGCGTCGCGCGAGTGACAACGCGGCGCTCACGGTCAACAAGAGCGGTACCGATCCGGTCACCCTGACGCTGACGGATGCCAATGGCAACGATCAGGGCTTCAAGGTGCAATTCAGTGCCGCCGAGCTCGCCAAGGCCCAGGCCGGCGACGTCTTCAGCCTGCAGCCGACACGTCGCGGCGCGTCCCAACTCAAGGTGGATCTGGCGCAAGCCGATCAGCTGGGTTTCGCTGGCACCGCCAAGGCCGCGGCCACGACCAACAACCGCGGTACGGGAGCCATCACCCAGCCGGCGCTGACCAGCACGGTGTCGCCGGTCAATACCGCCGACTTCGGGCGGCTGTTCGGAGCCGATGGCCTGAAGCTGAGCTTCAACAGTACTACCAACCAGCTGGATGGCACCCTGCCGACCGGCGCGACGCTCAGCTACGTGTCGCCTTCGACGACGGGTCTCACCAATGGTCAGACCAACGCCGTTCGCCTCACCTACACCGATCCGACCACCAACAACAGCTACACCTACGATTTCAATATCAGCGGCGTGCCCCAATCCGGTGACAGCTTCACCCTGGGAACCAACAAGGGCGCGGTTTCGGACAACCGCAATGCGCTGAACCTGGTGGCCTTGCAGACCAAGCCCACCATGGGTGGCTATGGCAACACCGGCACCACCTACAACAACGCCTACGGCGGCTTGGTGGAGCGTGTCGGTACCCTGACCGCCCAGGTACGAGTGGATTCGGCCGCCAGCGAAACCGTGCTCAAGCAGTCCCAGGACAATCGTGACTCCCTGTCGGCCGTCAACCTCGACGAGGAAGCCGCCAAACTCGTCCAGTTCCAGCAGTACTACGGTGCCTCGGCGCAGGTCATCAAGATCGCCCAGTCGCTGTTCGATACCCTGCTCGGCGCCTTCAGATAAGGAACCCGCCCATGCGCATCTCTACCGTCCAGGCATTCAACAACGGCATCAGCGGCCTGCAGAACAACTACGGCAGCGTCACCCGGACTCAGGAAGAGATCAGCACGGGCAAGAAGATCCTGACCCCGGCGGACGATCCGGTGGCCTCGGTCAAGCTGTTGCAGATCAGCCAGGAAGAGGCGCTCAACGGTCAGTACAACACCGGCATGACCGCCGCCAAGAACAGCCTCAACACCGAGGAGTCCATGCTGACCTCGGTGGAAACCGTGCTGACGCGCATCCGCGAGATCGCCGTCCAGGCCGGCAACGGTGCCCTGGATCCAACCGATCGCGCGTCCCTGGCCAAGGAGGTCGGTCAGCGCGAAGACGAGCTGATGAACCTGATGAACAGCAAGGATGCCAGTGGCAAATACCTGTTCTCCGGCTCCATGGGCGACACCCAGCCCTATGTGCGCAATGCCGACGGCACCTACAGCTACAACGGCGACGAAGGCCAGCGCAGCGTGCAGATCGCCAGCTCCACCTTCGTGCCCATCAGCGACAGCGGCAAGGACGCCTTCGAGAACAACTTCAACGCCAATCGGGTGGATACCACGCCGGTGGCTGGTAACACGGGTACCGGGCGGATCTCCCTCGGCCTGGTGGATGACAAGAAAGCCTATGACTCTACCTTTCCCGCCAGCAATCCGCCGGCCGCTGCCGATGGCGTCGGCATCCATTTCCTCGATGACAAGAAATACGTCATCTACGACCTGTCCAAGGCGCCTACCGCCGCCGAATGGGCTGCCTACGATCCGGCCAATCCGCCGGCTGGCCAGCTCAAGGCGGACAGCTTGAACAGCACCCAGGAGGCCAGCAAGTTCATCAGCTATGGCGGGGTGAAGGTGCAGATGGACGGCGCTCCCGCAGCCGGTGACGAGTTCAAGATCACCCGCGATACCGCCAATGAAAAGCGCAGCCTGCTCAACGTGGTATCCGACTTGCGCAAGGCCTTGGAGAGCGGCGATGGCAGCACCGAGGGCGTATACAAGATGCGCGACAGTGCTGCCGTAGCCCTGAGCAACCTCGATACGGCCTATACCCAGGTCGATGGTATCCGCGGCAAGGTCGGTGCGCGCCTCAACGTCATCGACTCCACCAGCGACTTCATTGCCGACGTCAGTCTGGTCAACAAGTCGGTGCAGTCGGACCTCCAGGATCTGGACTATGCTGAAGCCTTGTCACGCTATGCGCTGCAGAACACCGTCCTGCAGGCGACGCAGCAGAGTTTCGTGAAGGTGTCGCAGTTGAGTCTGTTCAACTATCTGGGCTGATAGCGCAGGCGCTTCACAACCGGGATTGGCCGATTTTTTGCTGCTACTCTTCCGCTAGGCTAGACGCGCCGGTTTTCCGCCGCCTCCGCCGCTCGACTCATCGCGAAGGGATAGCAACATGTTTGATGGCCTGTCGATCTTCATCTCGGGTGGTACCGGCTCTTTCGGTCGCGCCTTCGTCAAGCGCCTGTTGAGCGACTACCAGCCCAAACGGGTGGTGGTGTTCTCCCGCGACGAACTCAAGCAGTACGAGATGAGTCAGGAATTCGATGCCCCCTGCATGCGCTACTTCCTCGGCGACGTGCGCGACGAGCAGCGTCTGCAGCAGGCCATGCGCGGCATCGATCTGGTGGTACATGCCGCCGCCCTCAAGCAGGTGCCAGCGGCCGAATACAACCCTACCGAATGCATCCGCACCAACGTCAATGGCGCGGAAAACATCATTGCCGCGGCGCTGCAGAACGGCGTGAAGAAGGTCATCGCCCTGTCCACCGACAAGGCGGCCAGTCCGATCAATCTCTATGGCGCCACCAAGCTGCTGTCGGACAAGCTGTTCGTCGCCGCCAACAACATCGCCGGCAGTCGCGATACCTCCTTCGCCGTGGTGCGCTACGGCAATGTGGTCGGCTCCCGCGGCTCGGTGCTGCCACTGTTCCGCAAGCTGATCGCCAAGGGCGCCGAAGACCTGCCGATCACCGATGCGCGCATGACGCGCTTCTGGATCACCCTCGACGAGGGCGTGGATTTTGTCATGCGCAGCTTCGAACGCATGCAGGGCGGCGAATTGTTCGTGCCCAAGATTCCCTCCGCGCGGATCGTTGATCTGGCTACCGCCCTGGCGCCGGACCTGCCACAGCGCCAGGTTGGCATCCGTCCTGGGGAAAAGCTGCACGAGATGATGATTTCCCGGGACGACAGCCCCCATACCCTGGAATTCGCACGCCACTATGTCATCGCGCCGGCGCTGAGCTTCAACCAGCCGTGCGACTACTCCCTTGATGGCCTGGGTGAGCAGGGACATCCGGTCGAGCCGGGGTTCGAATACCTGTCCGACAGCAACCCCGACTATCTGGACGTCGCGGCGCTGCGCCAGCTGGTCGAGCACTGCCCATGAGCGCCATTCCCTATGGTCGGCAATCCATCAGCGAAGCGGACATCGCCGCGGTCACCGCCGTGCTGCGCTCCGACTGGCTGACCCAGGGGCCGATGATCGAACGTTTTGAGCAGGCGGTGGCGGGCCGCTGCGAAGCCACGCATGGCGTGGCCGTGTGCAATGCCACGGCGGCGCTGCATCTCGCCTGCCTGGCGCTGGACCTGGGCCCCGGCGATCTGCTCTGGACCTCGCCCAATACCTTCGTGGCCAGCGCCAACTGTGCGCGCTATTGCGGCGCCGACGTCGACTTCGTCGACATAGATCCGCGCACCCTCAATCTCAGCGTTCCGGCGCTGGCCGCCAAGCTCGAGGTCGCCGAGCGGGCAGGGCGGCTGCCGAAGATCCTGGTGCCCGTGGCTTTCGCCGGCCAGAGCTGCGACCTGGCCGCCATCCAGCCTTTGGCACGCCGCTATGGCTTCAAGGTGATCGAGGATGCTTCCCACGCCATAGGCGCGCGCTACGCCGGTCAGCCCGTGGGCTCTGGCGCCCAGGCCGACATCACCGTATTCAGCTTTCATCCGGTGAAGATCGTCACCACCGGCGAAGGCGGGCTGCTTACCACCAACGATGCCGCCCTGGCCGAACGGCTGCGGCGACTGCGCAGCCACGGCATCACCCGCGATCCGGCGTTGCTGCAGGCCGCAGGGCAGGGTGGCTGGTACTACGAACAGCTGGAGCTGGGCTTCAACTACCGCATCACCGACATCCAGGCGGCCCTGGGACTGTCGCAGCTCGACCGCCTGGAGCCCTTCATCGCACGTCGGCGCGCCCTGGTCCAGCGCTATCGGGAGCTGCTGGCGGAATTGCCGGTCGGCCTCCTTGGCGACCAGGTCGGTGCCGAGTCGGCCTGGCACCTCTTCCCCATCCGGGTGGATGAACACCAGCGCGATCAGGTCTTCGCCGGGATGAGAGCTGCGGGTATCGGCGTCAATCTGCACTACATCCCCGTGCACCTGCAGCCCTATTACCGCGCCCTGGGCTTCGCGCCCGGCGAGTTTCCAGAAGCCGAGCGCTACTACGCCCAGGCCCTGAGCCTGCCGCTGTACGCCGACCTGAGCGAGGCCCAGCAGGATCGAGTGGTTGAAACGCTGGCCGAGTTGTTGAAGTAGAGGAAAGGACCATGCGAGAGATGACCGCGCAAGAGCGCTTCTGGCAGGGTGAATTCGGCGATGCCTACGTCGACCGTAACGCCGGCGCTGCAGCCGTGGCCAGCAGCCTGGCCTTCTTCGGACGCGCGTTGGCGCGGGCCGGCGGCCTGGGTAGCGTTCTCGAATTGGGCACCAACCGTGGCCTCAACCTGCAGGCGCTGCGAGCCCTGTTGCCCCAGGCGCAGTTGCAGGGTGTGGAGCTCAACGGCAAGGCCTGTGCCCTGGCCCGGGCGCTGAACGTGGCCGAGATCTGGGAGGGTTCGCTGTTCGACTATCCCGTGACCGCGGGCTTCGACCTGGCGTTCACCAAGGGCGTGCTCATCCATCTGCCCCCCGACTTGCTTCCTGCTGCCTACGACAAGCTGTACCAGGCCAGCCGACGCTTCATTCTGGTCGCCGAGTACTACAACCCCACGCCGGTGGAAGTGAGCTATCGCGGCCATGCCGAGCGACTGTTCAAGCGCGACTTCGCCGGTGAACTGCTCGACCGCCATGCCGATCTGCGCCTGCTGGACTACGGCTTCGTCTATCACCGCGATCCGCTGTTCCCGGCCGATGACATCTCCTGGTTCCTGCTGGAGAAACAGGCGTGACCGCCATCGCCATCATTCCCGCCCGGGGGGGCAGCAAGCGCGTCCCGCGCAAGAATATCAAGGCCTTCCACGGCCGCCCGATGATCGCCTATTCCATTCAGGCGGCGCTGGAGAGTGGCCTGTTCACCCGGGTCGTGGTCAGTACCGACGATGCAGAGATCGCCGAAGTCGCCCGGAGCTGGGGCGCCGAGGTGCCCTTCCTGCGTCCCGCCGAGCTGGCGGATGACCATGCCGGTACCGTCGAGGTGATCCGGCATGCGGTAGCGGCGCTGCTCGAGCAGGGCGAGGACTTCGCCTATGCCTGTTGCCTTTACGCTACCGCACCTTTCGTGACCCCGGCCGATCTGGCGCGGGGGCTGGAAATCCTCGAAGGTCATCCGGACAAGGCCTATGCCTTTACCGTCACCGATTTCGCCTCGCCGGTGCAGCGAGCGTTGCGGCTGCGCCCGGACGGCGGCGTCGAATCGCTCTATCCGGAATTCTACGAAACCCGTTCCCAGGACCTGGAGCCGGCGTTCCACGATGCTGGCCAATTCTACTGGGGGCGCACCGAGGCCTGGGCGCAGGGTGCACCCCTGCATGCGCTGCACTCGCTGCCCGTATGGCTGCCGCGGCATCGGGTGCAGGATATCGACACGGCCGAGGACTGGCAGCGCGCCGAGTTGCTGTATGGCGCGCTGCTGACCGAATCGGGACGCCTATGCGCATCCTAATCCGCTGCGATGCCTCGACGTCGCTGGGCTCGGGTCATGTGATGCGCTGCCTGACCTTGGCCGATGTCCTGGCGGCGGCGGGCTGCCAGGTGCATTTTGCCTGCCGTTCCGGTCCTGGCGATCTGCAGGCGCTTATCGCCGCAAGAGGCCATGAGGTCCATGCCTTGCTGGTACCGGACCCGCGCCGCGATATGGAGGCGGCGCTGCCCTGGCAGGATGACATCGAGGCGCTCTGGAGCGTTCTGCCGGCGCAGCTGGACTTCGCCTGGTGCGTGGTGGATCACTACGGACTCGGTCACGAGTGGGAGACGGCCGTGCGCCTGCGTGCGCGCCGCGTCCTGGCCATCGATGACCTGGATACCCGCCGGCATGCCGTCGATCTCCTGCTGGACCAGAACCTTACCGCTCAGAGAAGAACCATCACCTTGCCAGACACGGCACGTCTGCTGGCCGGACCGCGTTTCGCCTTGTTGCGACCTGCCTTCGCCCGACCGCGCGCTGAATGCTGGGGGCCGATCAGGCGTGTTCTGGTGAGCTTTGGCGGCGTGGATGCCGCCGGAGAGACGCTCAAGGTCTTGACTGCCCTCGCTGATTTCGCCGAATTCCAGGTGGATGTAGTCGCCGGACCGGCCAATCCCCACTGGGTCGAACTCGTCGAACGCTGCCAGGGACATCCGGCGTGGCGCCTCTGGCAGCACGTGGAGGATTTCGCCGGGCTGCTGCGCGAAGCCGACCTGGCTATCGGCGCGGGTGGCGGCACAGCCTGGGAGCGGGCCTGCCTGGGGGTCCCCAGTCTCTGCGTCTCTCTGGCGCCCAATCAGCGCGCCAATGCCGAGGCCCTGGCGGCCGGCGGCGCCCATCTTTACCTGGGCGAAGCGGCGCAGGTCAGCGTCGCTGTCTACCGTGCAGCCGTGCAGACGTTGCAGGCCAGTCCCGGCCTCCGCCAGAGCCTGGCGGCCCGCGGCCGGGCGCTGGTGGATGGTCGCGGCGCTAACCGGGTAGCGACGGCGCTGCTCGGCATGGAGCTGCTCCTGCGTCCGGCGACACTCGAAGATGCTCGACTGCTTTTCGAGGGTCGCAACGCCGAAAGGGTACGACAGGCCTCCGTCAATACCGCCCCGATTGGCTGGGAGCAGCATCTGGCCTGGTTACAGCAGGTCTTGGCCCAACCCGAGCGGCGCTTGCTGCTGATCGGCGAGACGCTCGATGGACCTGTTGGCGTATTGCGCTACGACCGCCTGGAGGGACTGAGGGCCGAGGTCTCGATCTACCTGCTGCCCGAGCGCCTCGGTCAGGGGTGGGGAGAGCATCTGCTGAGCGGCGGTGAGCAGGCTGTTCGACGTCATTGGATCGACCTGGAATCCATAGCGGCACAGGTGCGTCCGGGCAATCTGGCCTCCCTTCAGCTTTTCCAGCGCGCAGGTTTTCTACTGCGTGATCATCAGCTTCAGCTTTCTCTGCCGAGAATCCCATCATGAGCACCTTCCGTATTGGTAATCGGTTGGTAGGGCGCGACGCCCCGCCTTTCGTCATCGCCGAAATGAGCGGCAACCACAACCAATCCCTGGACCGGGCGCTGGCCCTGGTCGACGCCGCAGCCGATGCGGGGGCCCATGCCCTGAAACTGCAGACCTATACCCCCGACACTATGACCCTGGATCTGGACGAGGGAGAATTCCATATCGGCGATCCCGCCAGTCTCTGGGCCGGCACCTCGCTCTATCGACTCTACGGCGAAGCCCATACGCCCTGGGAATGGCACGAGCCCATTTTCCAACGCGCTCGCGAGCGAGGCCTGGAAGTCTTCTCGACGCCCTTCGATGCGTCCTCGGTGGATTTCCTCGAGTCGCTCGACGTCCCGGCCTACAAGATCGCCAGCTTCGAGAACGTCGATCTGCCGCTGATTCGCCGCGTTGCCGCGACCGGCAAGCCGCTGATCATTTCCACAGGCATGGCCAGCCTCGACGAGTTGCAGGAGTGCGTGGAGGCCGCACGTTCGGCCGGGTGTCGTGATCTGGTCCTGCTCAAGTGCACCAGCACCTATCCCGCCAGTCCGGCCAATACCCACCTGCGGACCATTCCACACATGCGTGAGCTGTTCGGCTGCGAGATTGGGCTCAGCGATCACACGCCGGGAGTAGGGGCTGCGGTAGCGGCCGTGGCGCTAGGTGCGAGCGTAGTCGAAAAACATTTCACCCTGTCCCGGGCAGAAGGCGGTGTGGACGCGAGTTTTTCACTGGAGCCTGATGAGCTCAGGGCGCTTGTGGTGGAGACCGAGCGTGCCTGGCATGCCATGGGGGAAGTGCATTACGGACCTACGCCCGACGAGCGCAAATCACTGGTCTTCCGCCGCTCCCTCTATGTGGTACGAGACATGGTGGCGGGCGAAGCCTTCAGTGAGGCCAATGTCCGCGCCATCCGTCCCGGTCTGGGCCTGGCACCCAAGCATCTCGAGCGGGTCCTGCGCAGCACGGCCCGTGAGCCGCTCAGGCGCGGACAGGCGCTGGCTTGGCACCATCTGCAGGAAGGCGAGCGGTGACCCGGGTTTGTGTCCTTGACTATGGCGCCGGCAACGTCCGGTCGGTGGTCAATCTGCTCGAGAGCCTGGCGCCGACCCAGTTGTCCAACGATCCCGAGGTGATTGCCGCAGCTAGCCATCTGGTGCTGCCTGGCGTCGGGGCCTTCGGCGCGGCTATGACCAAGGTGGAACAGCGACTACCTTTGCCTTTGCTCCGGCGACTGGTTCTGGAGGAGGGTCGGCCCTTCCTAGGGATCTGTGTCGGCATGCAACTGCTCGCTGACGAGGGCCAGGAATTTGGGCAGCACCGTGGCCTCGGTTGGATCCCCGGGCGGGTCGACCGGCTCGCCAGCGGTGACCTGCCACTGCCCCATGTCGGCTGGAACGACATCCGCTCGGAGCGCGCTCATCCGCTCCTACAGGGATTGGAAGAGCCGGCGGATTTCTACTTCGTCCATAGTTATGGATTTCAGGCGGCCGAGCCGGCCGATGTGCTCGCGACTGTGGACTATGGCCAGCGCTTCGCGACCGTCATCGGGCGCGGCAATATCTTCGGCGTGCAGTTTCACCCGGAAAAGAGTCAGGTACCCGGGCGCCGCCTGCTACGGAATTTTCTGGAGTTGGCATGAAGAAGAAACGGCTGATTCCGGTGCTGCTGCTCAAGAATGGCCAACTGGTGCAGAGCAAGCGCTTCGCCCGGCACCCGGTGCTCGGCAACCCAGCCACTGCGGTCCGGCGCTTGAGCGACTGGGCAGCCGATGAGTTGATCTACCTCGATATCAGTCGTGAGGCTCATTACGACCTCGGTCGCGACGATCTCGGCCACCGCAATCTGCAGGAATTCGAAGCCATCGTCGGTGAGATCGCGCGCCATGCCCAGATGCCGGTCACCCTGGGTGGGCGTATCCGCTCGCTCGACGATATCGACCGGCGTCTGGCCCTCGGCGCCGACAAGATCAGTCTCAATACCGCCGCGTTGGACGATCCTGGGCTGATCGAAATCGCCAGTCGCGAACATGGCGCCCAGTGTGTCGTGGTTTCGGTGGATGTGACCTTGCAGGACGGCCGCTACCGGGTACTGGCCGAGGGCGGCAGGCGCGATACCGGGCGCGAGGTGGTGGACTGGATTGGCGAAGTCCAGGCGCGTGGGGCCGGTGAGCTTCTGGTCAATGTGGTCGAGCGCGATGGTGCGCGCCAGGGCTACGATCTAGCTTTGCTGGATATCGTCTGTCGCTCGGTGAATATTCCGGTGATTGCCCTGGGCGGGGTGGGTGAGTGGGCGCACCTGGCCCAGGCGCTGGAGCAGACCGACGTCGACGCAGTTGCAGCGGCCAACATCTTTCATCATCTCGATCAGAGCGTCTATCTGGCGCGGCAGTATTTGTTCGAGCGTGGGCTGAACGTACGCAGCCCTCAGTTACTGAGCCGTTAGGAGGCTTTCATGAGGTATTGCAGTCGCTGCGTCTATCCCCAGGCCAGCGTCAACCTGACGCTGGATGACGACCTGGTCTGTTCGGCCTGCCAGGTGGCGGAGCAGTTCGCCCAGCTACCCGCGGACTTCTGGCAGGAGCGTCGCAAGCGCTTCGAACGGGTTCTGGAAGAGACGGGGGCGGGCAGGCGCAGCGACAATTACGACTGCATCATTCCAGTCAGCGGCGGCAAGGACAGCTATTACCAGGCCCATGTCATTGCCAGCCAGTACGGACTCAAACCGCTGCTGGTTACCTACCATGGCAACAACTACCTGCCCGAAGGCGACTACAACCGCGACCGCATGCGTCACGTGTTCGATGCCGATCACCAGGTCTTCGGGCCCAGCGTCGAGGTACTCAAGCGGCTGAACCGGCTGTGCTTTCGCAAGATGGGCGACATGAACTGGCACGCCCACTGCGGGATCATGACCTATCCAATCCAGGTAGCGGTGAAGTTCGATATCCCTCTGATCATCTGGGGCGAGACGGCCTGGGACATCTCCGGCATGTTTGATCCGGACGACTATGTCGAATTCAGCGCCCGCGTTCGTCACGAACATGCCTTGCGCGGCTTCGAATGGCACGACATGCTCGGCGACCTCCAGGAGCCGCTGCGCGAGAAGGATCTGCTCTGGGCGCGTTATCCCAGCGACGCGGACATTCTCAAGACCGGCGTACGCGGCATCTACATCGGCAACTTCTTCCCCTGGGACGCCAATCAGCATACCCGGCTGGTGCAGGAGGAATACGGCTGGAAGATGGCGGACAAGCCCTTCGAGCGGACCTATCGGCAGATGTCCAATCTGGATGATCGCTACGAGAACGGCGTCCATGATCTGCTCAAGTTCATCAAGTTCGGCTATGGCCGGGCCTCGGATCATGCGTCCAAGGACATCCGTGCGGGTTATCTCACTCGTGAAGAAGGTGTCGAGATCGTCCGTCGCATGGACCACGTGGTGTCCAGCGATCTGCAGCATTGGCTGGATTATGTGGGCATGAGCGCAGACGAATTTTGGCGTATCGCCGACGGCTTCCGTTCGCCACGGGTCTGGTGGATCGAGGAGGGGGAGTGGTGGAAAGACAATCTCTGGGGCGAGGCAAGTGCCTATGGCCCGGTTCATCTGCCGCTAGACCAACAGCAGAAGTACCGGCGTTGAGGGCGCAGCCATGAAAGAAGATGACATCCGACCCGCCTACTTGCTCGATGGTCAGCGCCAGGCGCTGCTGCACGACATCGCCTTATTGCTGGCTCGTGCTGGCGAATTCGTCGGGACGGACTGCCCAGCGTGTGGTAGCCGTGACGAGCGGTTCAAGTTCGAGAAAAATGGCTTTCGCTACGTGGATTGCCAGGTGTGTGCCACCTTCTACGTCAACCCCCGACCAAGCGAGCATCTGCTCGGCGATTTCTATCGGCATAGCCGGAACTATGCCTACTGGGCCAAGCATATCTACCCGGCTTCGGCCAAGGCACGCCATGACTCGGTGATAGTGCCGCGAGTGGAGCGCTCGCTGGAGCTTTGCCAGCGTATTGACTTGCCCTTTGGCGAGCTGCTGGAAGTAGGCGCAGGTTATGGCTCCTTCTGCCAGGAGATGACCGCGCGCGGCCTCTGGGACAAAGTGGTAGGCATTGAGCCGACGCCGGCCCTAGCCAAGATCTGCCGCCAGCAAAATTTCGAGGTGGTGGAACAGCGCGTCGAGGAATACGCCGCTGGTACAGCCCGGCGGTTCGACCTGATCGTTGCCTTCGAGGTGATCGAGCATCTGTTCGCGCCACAGCGGGTAATTGACAGCCTCGTCCAATTGCTGAGGCCCGGCGGAGCGCTAATCCTCACCTGCCCAAATGGCGCTGGGTTCGACGTCCAGCAACTGGGCCGGGACAGCCCCTGTGTCGATCATGAGCATCTAAATTACTTCAACACTCGCTCTCTTCCACATCTGCTGCAGCGGTGTGGCCTGCAAGTGCTGGATTGCTTCACGCCCGGCCGGCTCGACGTGGAACTGGTCGCCAAGGGAGTGGCTGCCAGGTCCGCAGAGAGTCAGCTGGATCCTTTTCTGCGCGAGGTTCTGTTCACCCGCCGGGCAGAATTAGGCGAAACCTTCCAGGACTTCCTGGCCCGCTCGGGTATGTCGTCGCACATGTGGGTGATGGCCCGCAAACCCGCATTGGAGGAGGCAGCTCGCCATGTCTGAGTACGAAGATTTCGCTCGCTCCCTGCAGCAGAGCTACCAGAGCAATGGCTTTGCACTGATCAGGGAGTTGTTGCCGCGGGATGTGGTAACTCGGTTACGCATCGAAATGGGGGAGCTATTCGACCATCAGCCGCGATACGACGGCGATATCTACGATCATCCAAGCCTGGGCGATATCCGCATCGACGTCTTCAATCGTTACCCTGCTGTCTGGCAGGCACTGTTCGAGTCCCAGATGGTTGCCGTGCTGCAGATCCTACTGGGGGAGGATTTCGTGCTGCTGCCCGAGTCGGCTATGCATCGTCGCGGCTACGGCAGCTGGCACAAGGACACTGATTCCCAACAGAAAGCCGGGCATCGGTTTCACTGGGAGCCGGATTGCGAGATCGTACAGATCGCCTGGTATTTCCAGGCCAATACCCATGAGTATGGCGGCGGCGTGGAGGTGATCCCCGGCTCGCACCGTGTCGACCTGCGCTGGTACGAAGACAGCCAGAAGGGCTATCGGGTACCGAGCGCGGCTGGCGATCTGGTGATTTTCAATACCCGCCTTGATCACAAAGCCTGCTGGCCGACGCAGCCGGTGCCCAGGGCGCAGGACAAATACGGCGTCTTCTTCATGGCTTCACGCAATAACGGGCATGCCAAGTCCTATCTTGATTTCATCCGTGAACGACCGGGCTATCTGTTCATGAAGGGATTTAAGTTTCCCGGGGAGGTACAGCGCCTGGCCCAGGCTATGGGGTTCAAGCTTCTGGTGTGAATCTTGCTGTCCGGGCGTATCCGTCAATTTTCCGTACGGCAACGCTTATGGCTGCCGGACAATTGTCAAGCAGGTAGCTTATGGTCGGCTTCGTTCTTCCTTCTTCCATGCAGTCCAGGCCTGTTTGGCGGTCGCTGCTGCCACCCGGATTCGAGAGTTTCGACCCTGCGCAGCCTTGCGGATATTGGCCTTCGCTCTGGCAGCGTTGGATCGGCTATCGGCAGGCCGACCCGGCATTTGCCGATTTCCTGACCTTTCTTGAGGCGCTACCGCGACAGCCGACACTGACCCAGGCGCAATTGATCGAGGAGTTACCTCTTTACCTACAAGCACCCCGCAATCGTTTCTTCCTTTTCCTACTTTGGTTTTTTCGTGAAGGACCGCAGCCTACGCCTCTAGCCAGCCTGCCTGATCTTGCACCCTTGCTTGGCCCAGCATACTGGTCGGACTTTTTACGTTGGCATCGCAAATACCACGCCGATTTCAGGGTTCTGCAGTGTTTGCAGGCCTGGCAGCGCCAGCCTGGGGTCCAGGCAGCATGCAACTACAAGGGGGTCGACCTCGGTGCCGTCATGGATTACCAGGCCGTCCCCCAGCTGCTGCATGTCCTTTTCAACGCTTTCATGGCCGAGTGAGTCCCATGTCCAAGCCTACCCGCGCCCTGGTCGCCCAGCTATGGCCCAAGAACCTGCCCCTGCTGGAGCGATATCTCGCTGACGCCGGCCCCCGGGTGGTGATCACCTTTCAGGGTTTCGTCGTGCCCGAGCTGGAGCGCATTCTCGAACAGCATGGCAGCGAGGTCATGGTGCTCGATCCGCTGTTGGACAACGGCCTTGCGAGTGCCAAGCAGGAGTTCGAAATGCGAGCTCCTCAGGTGTTCCCGAATGAAGCGGATGAAGAGTTGCAGCGCGAACTCGATGCCACAGACAGCACCTGGCCTACCATGGCCGAGCCACTCTGGGATGTAGCGGCCGACACGTTAACCATGGCCTTTGCCCTTGTCGACGCCCTGGATCGTCTCGCTGCCAGTTACGAAATTGAGCTGGTTGTGGTTAACGAGGACTGGATGTCTGCGTCCAAGACCTGTGTCGCCTGGGCCAAGGCCCGAGGCATTCCTTCTCTGCACCTGGAGCACAACCCGACCCTCTGTTATCCCTACACTGTGCACGATCAGCAGAATTCCGCGCACATGGTGGTCTGGTCGGAAGAGAGCCGGCTGTTGTACGGCGATGCCGGTTTTGCGCCTGATCGCCTTCACGTCCTGGGCCTGCCGCAATTCGACCAGTTGCGTGAGCAGCGCCGTGAGCGCGGACAGGTGCGCGCCAGTCTTTGCCTCGAACTGGGCCTGCAGCCGGATCGGCCAATCGTGGTACTGGGCACTACTCTGGTAGCCGAGCAATGGTTGCCGCCGGAACTGAATCTGGATGAGCAGGTGCTTCGCGCCTATCTGCAAACGATTCATGATCTTGGCAACGAGGCTCAGGTGATCATCAAGGGCCGCCGTCCCCAAGGTCGTTTCGGCGCCGAGCAGGTACAGGCGCTGGCCGCTGAATACGCGCTGGGCGCCAAGGACTTTCGCTACGCGGATGGTGCAGCATTGCCGTTCCTGCTTGCGGCTGATGTTGTGGTGGCGGTGGATTCCGGGCTGCAGGTGGAAGCCCTGCTGGTCGGAACGCCGGTGCTCAATCTAATGACCGAGACCGGATTCTTCTATGGGCCTGGTCTGGTTCCCAGCTTTGGGGTCGATACCGTAGCAGCCGAAGCCTTGCCCAGCGCCATTCGCCGCCTGCTGTTCGACGAGTCCCACCGGCAGGCCATGCTCGGGCGCGCGACGACCTTTGTTGCGGGCTTGCCGGTCGACTCCACGAACCAGGTTGCACAGCTCATGCGTCGGCTGGCGCTTGCCACACCGCAGCGGCTGCTGGTGGAAGACCGCCTGGAAACCTGGCTGGAATCCGGTACGCCGAAGGGAGAGGTGCTGGCGCGGATTCTGGACGACCTTTCCCGGCAACTGCCCAGACCGCCTTGCCTGGCAATCGTGGTGCTGGAGCGTGGTACAGGGTCTCGATCATTGCACGCCACCCTTGCCAGTCTCGGGGCTAATCTCTATCCCCATCATCTGACGGTTGTGGTGAGCGAGAGGGCATCACCCGGTATCTCTGGCGTGGAATGGCTGTGCGTCGCCGACGCCGAGCAGCTGTCTGCGATCAATACCTGGGCTGCAACCACGGTGGCAGACTGGTTGCAAGTGGTGGAGGCAGGTGTGGAGTTCACGCCCGGTGGCCTGCTTGCCATGGCCCGAGCGCTCGGCACGCGGCCCGGATGCCGGGCGATCTATGCCGATGAGTTCCAAAAGTCAGCGAATGGGGGGCGGGGCGCCTGCTTCAAGCCCGATTTCAATCTGGATCTGCTCCTGGCCTTTCCTCTGAGCCTGAGTCAACGCTGGTTCTTCGCGCGTCAGGTCTTCCTTGCCGCCGGCGGCTTCAATCCGTTATTCGCCACCGCCGCTGAACTGGATCTGATACTGCGCCTGGTAGAGCAGGAAGGGCTGGTCGGCCTTGAGCATCTCGACGAGGTTTTGCTGACGGCTGCTGCGCCATCTCTGCAGTTCAATCCCCATGAACAGGTGGCACTGGAGCGCCACTTGCAGGCACGGGGATTTCAAGCGCAGGTGCACCTCATGCAACCGGGACGCTACCGTATCGAGTACGGGCATCCCGAACGACCCAAGGTGTCCATCGTCGTGGCGCTGCGTGAAGAGCTGTCAGCCGTGCAGCGTTTGTTGGACAGCCTGCTGGCGCAAACCCTCTATCCCTCTTACGAGGTCCTGTTGGTGGACTGCGAAAGCCAGGACGAGACCACCCAGCAGTGGCTACAGGGGATCGAGGCACTGCAGAGTGATCAGGTCAGGGTGTGGCGATTTGCCGGGCCTTTCAATCATTCGGCGCTGGTCAATGCTGTCGCTCAGGCGATCGATAGCCCCTACCTGCTGTTGCTCGCCCAGGATGCAGAAATCATCCAGGCCGATTGGCTGGATGAATTGGTCAATCAGGCCCAGCGACCCGAGGTCGGTGCCGTGGGTAACAAGATCTTCGACGGTCATGGTGCAGTCGAACAGGCCGGCGTCGTGCTCGGCCTTGATCAGGCTGCAGGACGCGCCTTTGGCGGTGAACCCGAACAGAGTGCGGGCTATTTGAATCGTCTGCAGGTCAGCCAGAACTACAGTGCCTTGGGCAAGGCATGTTTGTTACTGCGTCGTGAGGCCTATCTTGCCGTGGGCGGTATGGACGAGAAGGAACTAACGTCCTTCTACGGCGAGATCGATCTCTGTCTCAAGCTGAAGGCAGCAGGTTGGTTGAGCGTCTGGACACCCCATAGTCAGATCAGGCGCGCAGGTTTCGATCTGAGCATATGGGCGTTAGAGGAGGGCTCGCGTCAGGCCACGCGGGAGCGCGAGCGCGACGAGCTGCAGCGACGCTGGCTCGCCCTGCTGGCCAAGGATCCTGCGTACAACAGGAATCTGTCCCTGGAGGGAAGCGGGTTTACCTTCAATTATGGTGCTCGCAGGTTGCAGGACCCTGCTGTGCCGCAGGTGCTCGTGTGTCCGGCTGACGAGGCAGGTTGCGGCCACTATCGAATTCGACAACCTCTGGCAGCCTTGCGCGAAGCCGGTCTGGCCGAAGGGCGGGTCTGTCTCCACTACCCCGATCCTCTGGAGCTGGAGCGCTTCGACGTCAAGGCTCTCATCCTGCAACGCCAGATTGGCGATGAACAACGGGCGAACCAGCGTCGGCTCCGCGAGCTGTCGAGAACCTTCATGGTGTTCGAGCTGGATGACTACATGCCGAACCTGCCGATCAAGAGTGTCCACCGTGCAACCATGCCCAAGGATGTTCTCAAGGCATTGCGCCAGGCCGTCGCGAGTTGCGACCGGCTGGTGGTGTCCACACCAGCGCTAGGTGCTGCCTTGGCAAACCTGAGCACTGACATTCGTATCGTGCCGA
Source organism: Pseudomonas oryzihabitans NBRC 102199 (assembly GCF_000730625.1). Classification (GTDB taxonomy): domain Bacteria; phylum Pseudomonadota; class Gammaproteobacteria; order Pseudomonadales; family Pseudomonadaceae; genus Chryseomonas; species Chryseomonas oryzihabitans. The sequence continues at coordinate 77,547 of NZ_BBIT01000001.1, forward strand.
ACTTCCTGCCCGGTCAGTGGTGGGGGGCACGCCAGGGGGAGCGGCGGCAAGGACGCAAGCCGCGGGTTGGTTGGGCAGGAGGCAGTAGCCACACCGGCGATCTGGAACTGGTAGCGGATGTCGTCCAGGCACTCGCGGACGAAGTGGAGTGGGTGTTCTTTGGCATGTGCCCGGAAAAGCTCAGGCCTTTCTTGCATGAGCTTCATCCAGGCGTCCCTATCGAGCGCTATCCGGCCAAGCTGGCCAGCCTCAACCTCGACCTGGCCATCGCCCCGTTGGAGGACAACTTCTTCAACCGTTGCAAGACTAATCTGCGGCTGCTGGAGTACGGGGCCTGTGGCTTTCCGGTGGTGTGCTCGGATCTGGAGCCCTATCAGGGAGATCTGGAAGTCACCCGGGTACGCAACAGATTCAAGGATTGGCGCGATGCCATCCGCGGCCACCTGGCCGATCTGGATGCCACCGCGCGCCAGGGCGATCTGCTGCGTGAACAGGTACTCCGGCAGTGGATGCTGGAAGGCCGCAATCTGGACGTCTGGCAGGCTGCATGGCTACCCGGTTGAACGCCGCAAGGAAAAGTGCGCTTCGCCATTAAATAAAACGGCTCTCCCGTCGATAACCTGGATGTCACTCTCCGGCGTTTGATCACTGTCAAGTGTCTGGCGAAGAAAATCGCCAAACACCCTTAAAGTTCCAGCGACAGGCGCCGATAAACAAGATGAATGCGAAACACAGGGGCGTCTGAGCAAGCAGGTCCCATTCGCATGCTCAGGCACACAAGGTTCAACTGGAGACGCCACCATGGCACTTACCGTCAATACCAACATCCCTTCCCTGAACACTCAGCGTAACCTGCAGAACGCGTCCAGCTCGCTGGCCACCTCCATGCAGCGCCTGTCCACCGGTAGCCGTATCAACAGCGCCAAGGATGATGCCGCCGGTCTGCAGATCTCCAACCGTCTGACCAACCAGATCAACGGTTTGAACCAGGCGACTCGCAACGCCAACGACGGTATCTCCCTGTCGCAGACCGCTGAAGGCGCCATGCAGCAGTCCACCAACATCCTGCAGCGTATCCGCGACCTGGCCGTGCAGTCCGCCAACGGCTCCAACAGCGACGCCGACCGTTCCGCCCTGCAGAAGGAAGTGACCGCTCAGCAGAACGAACTGACCCGGATCGCCCAGACCACCACCTTTGGTGGCCGCAAGCTGCTGGACGGTTCCTTCGGTACCACCAGCTTCCAGATCGGCGCCAACGCCTACGAGACCATCGACGTCACCCTGAAGGACACCTCGGCCACTGCCCTGGGTTCCAACCAGATCGGCAGCGTCGGCGCCTCTTCGGCTGGTAACGTGGCCACCGGTACTACCGGCCCCCTGACCTCCGGCGGCACCATCAATGTTGTGGGTGGCGGCAAGAATCAGCCCGTAACCTACGCCGCAGGCGACAGCGCCAAGGCGCTGGCCGCCAAGCTTGACGGTCAGATACCTGGTCTGAGCGCCTCGGCGCGTACCGTGGTCAAGGTGACCGATAGCATCACCAGCGGTTCTGCCAACATGAAGCTGACTGTTGGCAGTGGTAACAGCCTGGATCTGGTAGGCGTCACCAGCACCGAGGATATCGCTAAACAGGTAAATGCCAACGCTGCCAAGCTGGGCGTTACTGCCAACTACGATACATCGTCCAAGACTCTCACCCTGACCTCCGCCACCGGTGAGAACATCTCCTTCGGTGCGGATACGGGTACTGCGGCCGGTGCCGTAAACGTCCAGTCGCAGAAGACAGACGGTACCTACAGCGGTAACGTTGATGTCAGAGCGAACGGCGGCGTCGCCATGGGTTATGTGAAGCTGGATTCCCCCACCACCTTCGCCCTCACCGGTGACACCACCCAGGTATTCGGTGCGACCAAATCCACGCTGAGCAAGGTCTCCGATGTCGACATCTCCACCGCCGACGGCGCCCAAAAGGCTCTGTCCGTGATCGACCAGGCCCTGGCCAACATCGACTCCCAGCGCGCTGACCTCGGTGCGGTGCAGAACCGCTTCGACAACACCATCAGCAACCTGACCAACATCTCGGAGAACGCCACCTCCGCCCGTAGCCGCATCAAGGACACCGACTACGCCGCGGAAACCGCGAACCTGTCGAAGAACCAGGTGCTGCAACAGGCTGGTACCGCGATCCTGGCCCAGGCCAAGCAGCTGCCGCAGTCGGTTCTCAGCCTGCTCCAGTAAGGGCAGAGATCGGTCTAGGCAGGGAGAAGGGGGACGCCCCTTCTCCCTTTCATGCGTTGTGAGGACATTACAATGGACATCGTCAAGACAACGGGTTTTTCAGCGGTAAGGCCCTATGGCGTTCAATCGAGCCCTGCGGCCGCGACGTCCTTCAGCGCTGCGGCGCCCACGGCGGACTCCACGGTCAAGCCGGTTTCCCAGGCCAGCAAGGCTGACGGGGACAAGGCCGAGAAGCCGGAAGGCGGCGATGTGGATGGAGCCCTGTCCAAGCTGAAATCGAAATTCCAGGAAGATCACCGCAACCTGGATTTCAGTATCGATGACTCCACCGGCGAGGTGGTGGTCAAGGTGCTGGACGGCGAATCCGGCAAGCTCATTCGGCAGATGCCCAGCGAGGAAGTGCTCAAGCTGGCCAAGCAGCTGGATGAGATGCGCAGCCTGATGTTCAAGGCCGAAGCCTAATTGGCGCGGAACTTGAATCAGACTGACTGAACGCAGCGGCGACGACGTAACGTTGGCAGGGGGATAGTGACATGGCAGGTATCAGTGGGATTGGCGGCTCGGGACTGGACATCGACTCCATCGTCACCAAGATGGTGGCGGCGGAGAAAGCCCCCAAGCTGGATCAGTTGAACTCGACGCAAACCAAGGCGACCGCGCAACTGACGGCGATCGGTTCCTTGAAGGGCGCCATCAGCGAATTCCAGACCGCGCTGACCACGCTCAATAGCCCCACCAGCTTCCAGGCGCGGGCCGTCACCCTGTCGAAGAGCGACTATCTCACGGCAACGGCCAGTACCAGTGCCAGTGTCGGCAGCTACCAGGTCGAGGTCAGCAAGCTGGCGAGCAGTAGCAAGGTGGCCCTGGCGTCCGTGCCAGCCACAGCTACTTCTGGCTCCGGCACTACCTCTCCTACTACCTTCGGCAAGGGCACGCTAAGCATCAAGGTTGGTGATACCGCCTTAGCAGATATCAAGATCGATGCTACCAACAACACCCTGAGTGGCATCCGCGATGCCATCAACAAGGCTGGACAGAGCCAGGGCCTCAGTGCCAGTGTCGTCAATGACGACACGGGTTCACGACTGGTATTGAGCAGCACCAAGACCGGCGACGGTAACGACGTCTCGGTGTCGGTAAGCGGTGACGACGGTTCGGGCAATCAGAGTCTGACCAAACTGGCCTACACGCCAAGCGACAGTGACTCCACCGATCCCGCAGCTGCTCATTCGCTCACCAAAGCCAAGAGCGCCCAGATGACCATCGATGGTCTGAAGGTCACCAGCGCTTCGAACACGGTGAGCAATGCGGTCGATGGTCTGAGCTTTACTCTCAAAGCTACCACCCCGGCGGACAGTCCGATGACCGTCGGCGTCAGCCAGGACGAGTCTGGCGTCAAGGGCAACATCCAGAAATTCGTCGATGCTTACAACAAACTCATGGGCGTCATCAAAACCCAGACCTCGGTGACGAAGGTCGGGGACAACAGCTCGCCCATCGCGGCTGCGCTGGTGGGCGATGCGACCGCCCGTGGCCTTACGACCACCATCCGCAGTGAACTGGGCACCATGCAGGGCACGGGTGCGGTCAAGGCGCTGGCCGATCTGGGCATCACTACCCAGAAGGATGGCACCCTGGCCATCGACGACACCAAGCTGAGCAAGATGGTGAGCTCCAACTTCAGTGACCTGTCCGGCTTCTTCACTGGCGACCAGGGCATAGCGGCGCGGCTCAAGGGCAAGCTCGATCCCTATACCATGACCAATGGCATTCTCGAGCAGCGGTCGAACTCCCTGAGCGATACCTTGAAAAAGGTCGATGCCCAGACCGCCACGCTGAATACCCGCATGACCGCGCTCTCGGATCGTCTCTACAAGCAATACAACGCCATGGACCAGCTGTACTCGTCGTTGTCGAGCACCGCGTCCTCGCTCTCCCAACAGCTGGCGGCCATGCCCTTCGCCAACAAGAGTTGAGTGGGCCGATTCGGCCAATCCGGTCGATAAAGGGGTCAAGTAATTCGCGTCATGACCGATAAAGAAAGTATCGGAAACACACAGAGGTCGTGACATGAACGCAATGACAGCCATGCGCCAATACCAGCAGGTCGGCCTGCAGGCGCAGGTGTTCGAAGCCAGTCCCCATCAGCTGATCCAGATGCTCATGCAGGGCGCTCTGGACCGTCTGGCCAAGGCGCAAGGCGCGCTTGAGCGGGGTTGGCTGCCGGAGAAGGGCGAGCTGATCGGCAAGGCGGTATCCATCATCGCTGGTCTGAAGGACGTCCTGGATTTCGAGCAGGGTGGCGAGCTCGCCACTAACCTGGATCGTCTGTATGACTATATGATCCGCCGGCTCAGCGAAGCCAACCGCAACAATGATCCTGTTATCCTTGAAGAAGTATCCGGCCTGATCCGCGAGATCAAATCCGGCTGGGATGCCATTGCCCCCTGATCTGGAGTCGACCGATGAACGTCGCCATGCAAAAGACCCCGGTGGAACGCGTCGAGCTCGTCTATGAGCAGATGGCCGCTGCGCTCAAGGCCGGAGACTGGACGCGGATCGCCGAGCTGGATCTGGATTGCCGGCTGTTCGTCGACGAAGCCATGTATGCCACGGGGGACGAGGCCGTAGCCCTGCGTGCCAGCCTCGAGCGCCTGCTGGCGCTCTATGCCTCCCTGCTGCAGAGCTGCAAGGCAGAGCGGGACGCTACCGCCCAGGAGTTGACCAAGCTCAACAAGTCGAATCAGGCCGCCAAGGTCTATCAACTGTTCGGTTGACTGTCATCTGTTGGACGGTAATTCAAAGTTTGGATATTTCGCCGCCATAAAATTGACCCCGCATCACAATTTGTCTTAACTTGCGCAAGATGCCGACCAGTTGGCACTTGGATGCAGGCGACACCTGCGCGTAGCGAACCGACAAGCCGAATTGGGGCAGGGACAAGTGGCGTGAAACCAAGATCCTTCTGATCGACGATGAAGCCGAGCGGCGCAAGGCGGTCTCGGTCATTCTCGATTTTCTCGGCGAAGCTCATCTCGCCTGCACCAGTTCCGATTGGCAGGCCACCCTCGAAGCGCTCGACAGCAGTCGGCAGGTCAGCTGTGTGCTGGTCGGTCGCGTCGACAGCCGCGGCAACAGCGTCGAGCTGCTCAAGCAGGTGGTGGCCTGGGACGAGATGGTCCCGCTTCTATTGCTCGGCGAAGCGGCGCAGCCGGAGTGGCCGGACGATGTCCGCCGCCGCGTGCTGGTCTCCCTCGAGTACCCGCTGGCCTACAACAAGCTGCTGGATTCCCTGCACCGCGCCCAGGTCTATCGCGAGATGTACGACCAGGCTCGGGATCGCGGGCGTCAGCGCGAGCCCGAGTTGTTTCGCAGCCTGGTGGGTACCAGTCGCGCCATCCAGGGCGTGCGCAAGATGATGCAGCAGGTGGCCGATACCGAGGCCACGGTACTCATCCTCGGCGAATCCGGTACCGGCAAGGAGGTGGTGGCGCGCAACCTGCACTTCCACTCCAAGCGCCGCGAGGCGCCCTTCGTGCCGGTCAACTGCGGCGCCATTCCGGCAGAGTTGCTGGAAAGCGAGCTGTTCGGTCACGAGAAGGGTGCTTTCACCGGCGCCATCACCAGTCGCGCCGGTCGTTTCGAACTGGCCAACACCGGCACCCTGTTCCTCGACGAGATCGGTGACATGCCGCTGCCCATGCAGGTCAAGCTCCTGCGCGTGCTGCAGGAACGGACCTACGAGCGGGTAGGCAGCAACAAGACCCAGAGCGTGGACGTGCGCATCATCGCGGCGACCCACAAGAACCTGGAGCAGATGATCGCCGCCGGCACCTTCCGCGAAGACCTCTACTACCGCCTCAATGTCTTCCCCATCGACATGGCGCCGCTGCGCGAACGGGGTGAAGACATCCCGCTGCTGATCAACGAACTGATCGCGCGGATGGAACACGAGAAGCGGGGCTCCATCCGCTTCAACTCGGCGGCCATCATGTCGCTGTGCCGCCACGAGTGGCCGGGCAATGTCCGCGAACTGGCCAACCTCGTGGAACGCATGGCGATCATGCATCCCTATGGCGTCATCGGCGTGGCCGAGTTGCCGCTCAAGTTCCGCTACGTGGAAGATGAAGCCGATCCCATGGTGGAGTCTCTTCGCGAGGAATTGCAGGAGCGCGAAGCCATGGCCGGGATCGGGACGGTCGAGGTGTCGTCCTCGGCGCTGCTGCCGAGCGAAGGCCTGGATCTCAAGGACTACCTGGCCAACCTGGAAAAGAGCTTTATCCAGCAGGCGCTGGACGATGCCGGTGGCGTGGTGGCACGTGCCGCCGAGCGACTGCGCATCCGCCGGACCACCCTGGTCGAGAAGATGCGCAAGTACGGCATGGGCCGTCGCGACGACGAGTTCGACGAAGAGATCTAGCGAACCCTCTGTAGCGCTGAATGGGTCAACGTAGGGTGGATGACGGCGCAGCCTCATCCACCTTATTTTTTAGCGTGGCAAGTGGAAAAGGCCATGCCGTTTTCCACGCTACGGCGCTTTGGCACCGGGGCGGCATGGGTCTTGCTCCAGCCTGGACAATGTCAATTGTCCGTCGCGAGCCCCAGCCGATGCCTGCGCAAGCCCTTTCTTCCGCTGTCCCTGCCGACGCTGCCGTGGAGGCTTCCGCCTCCGCGCAGGCCCGTGAAGCCCTGGGGCAGATGTCGCGCCAGCTGAGCGAATCCTTCCAGTTGCTCGAAGCCCGGATGAATTCGTTGCAGGGCGAACTGGAATGGGTGTCTGCCCAGCGTCTGCAGGAGCTGGCGGAAAAGGAGCGCCTGGCCAGTCGGCTGCAGAATCTGCTCGACGTCTTGCCCGCCGGCATCGTGGTGCTGGACGGCGCCGGGCGCGTGCGTGATGCCAACCCCGTGGCCCAGGCCCTGCTCGGTGAGCCTCTGACAGGCGAGCTGTGGCGTACGGTGATCGCCCGGGCCTTTGCCCCGCGTCATGACGACGGCCACGAGGTGTCCCTGCGCGACGGCCGGCGGCTGTCTATCGCCATCCGCTCCCTGGATGGCGAGCCGGGACAGCTGGTGCTGCTCAACGACCTCACCGAAACCCGTCACCTGCAGGGCGAACTGGCGCGGCATGAACGGCTGTCGGCGCTGGGTCGGACCATGGCCTCGCTGGCGCATCAGATCCGTACCCCGCTGACCGCAGCGCTGCTTTATGCCAGCCATCTGGAGGAGGGCGGCCTGGCCCTGGCGCAGCAACAACGCTTCGCCAGACGGCTCAAGGAGCGGCTGCACGAACTGGAAAACCAGGTCCGCGACATGCTGGTATTCGCTCGCGGCGAATTGCCCCTGGCGGATCGACTGACCCCCAGCGCGCTGTTCGCTGCCCTACGCGAGGCGGCGACCCCTCATCTCGGCGACTGCCCCGTGCGTTGGCAACTGGATGCCCAGGGCGGACTGCTCGCCTGCAACCGCGACATGCTGGTGGGCGCCGCCCTGAACCTCATCCACAACGCCCTGCAGGCCATGGCGGGCAGTGGCCGCCCGGGACGACTCAAGGTGCATCTTCATCGCCGTGACGGCGAGTTGCGCCTGGCGATCAGCGACAGCGGTCCCGGCATTCCGCTGGCGGTCCAGCAGCGCCTGGGCGAGCCCTTTCTCAGCACCAAGACCACCGGCACCGGTCTCGGCCTGCCGGTCGCCCTGGCGATGGCCAAGGCCCACGGCGGCCGGCTGACCGTGCGCTCGCGGGTGGGGCGTGGCACGGTGGTGACCTTCATCCTGCCCCTGCTGGCGAGCGAGGAGACATAGGCATGACCCTGCCCATCCTGCTGGTGGAAGACGACCGCGCCCTGCGCGAAGCCCTGGCCGATACCCTGGAGCTCGGCGGTTACCGCTATCGCGCCGTGGACAGCGGTGAAGCGGCATTGCTGGCGCTGGCCGAGGAGCCCTTCGGCCTGGTGATCAGCGACGTCAACATGCCCGGCATCGACGGTCATCAATTGCTGGCCAGTATCCGGCTGCGCGATCCGGCGCTGCCGGTGCTGCTGATGACCGCCTTCGGCAGCATCGAACGCGCCGTCGAGGCCATGCGCGGCGGGGCGGCGGACTATCTGGTCAAGCCCTTCGAGCCGCGCCTGCTGCTGGACACACTGGCGCGCTGCTGCCCCCAGGGGCGCCGCGCGCCCGGTGCGCGTCAGCCGGTGGCGGCCGATCCCCAGAGTCGGCAGTTGCTGGAGCTGGCCAGCCGGGTCGCCCGGAGCGAGGCCACGGTGCTCATCACCGGCGAGTCGGGCACCGGCAAGGAGGTACTGGCGCGCTTCATCCACGATCAATCGGCGCGGGCGGACGGCCCCTTCGTGGCGGTCAACTGCGCGGCCATCCCCGATCACCTATTGGAAGCCATCCTCTTCGGGCACGAGAAGGGCGCCTTCACCGGCGCCATCGCCGCCCAGCCGGGCAAGTTCGAACTGGCCCAGGGCGGTACCCTGCTCCTGGACGAGATCTCCGAGATGCCGCTGGGGCTGCAGGCCAAGCTGCTGCGGGTCCTGCAGGAGCGCGAGGTGGAGCGGGTCGGAGCGTGCAAGCCGCTGGCGCTGGACATCCGCGTGGTGGCCACCAGCAACCGCAGGCTGGCGGAGGAGGTGGCTGCCGGGCGCTTCCGTGAAGACCTCTTCTATCGACTGTCGGTCTTTCCGCTGGCCTGGCTGCCGCTGCGCGAGCGACCGGCCGACATCGTGCCCCTGGCCGAACGGCTGCTGGCGGTTCAGGCCGCGCGGATGAATCGTCCGGTACCGGCCATGAGCGCCGCCGCGCGCCAGGCCCTGGCCGAGCATCCCTGGCCGGGCAATGTGCGCGAATTGGACAATGCCGTGCAGCGGGCGCTGATCCTGCAACCGGGCCACCAGCTCCAGGCCGAGGATTTCGGACTGCACTGGCTGGCGACCGGTGTCTCCCAGACGCCTGTCGCAGCGCCCGTACCGACGGCGGGCGTGGCCGAAGCCATGCGTCCATTGGACGCCGATCTGCGCGATCGGGAATTCCAGGTGATCCTCGATACCCTGAAGGCCGAACGCGGCCGCCGCAAGGAGACCGCCGAGCGCCTGGGCATCAGTGCTCGCACCCTCAGGTACAAGCTGGCGCAAATGCGTGATGCCGGGCTGGACGTGGAGCAGGAATTGCTCGCCGGTTGCTGAGCGCGCAAGTCGATAGCCGGCTATCTACTCAGAGGGAACCAACCGTCTAAGGCGCTGTTCTAGAGAAAGGATCGCGACTGCGGCGTGGGGTCGCAGAGGAAGCTTGCCCCCGCCGTCCCGGACCCCGTCCGGCCGCTTTGCTTTCTTCTCCTAGGCGCTGCTTGTGCTGAAAACGGTTTCATGGACGGTGCTTGCCGTTTTTGCCGCGGGTGGCGCGCCTGCCAGCACGAGGACGCTTGCCATGGGTTCCACCGCACCTTCCAGCTCCAACGCCGACCTATTGACCATCAATACCATCCGTACCCTGTCCATGGATGCGGTACAGAAGGCCAATTCCGGCCACCCTGGTACGCCGATGGCCCTGGCCCCGGTCGGCCATACGCTGTGGAGCCGCTTCCTCCGCTATCACCCCGAGCATCCGGACTGGCCCGACCGCGACCGCTTCGTGCTATCGGTCGGCCATGCCTCCATGCTGCTCTATTCGCTGCTGCATCTCGCAGGCGTCAAGGAGATCGACGAGCACGGCACCGCGACCGGCAAGGAAGCGGTCAGCCTGGAGGACATCAAGCAATTCCGTCAGCTGGATTCCAAGACCCCGGGCCATCCCGAGTACCGCATGACCACTGGCATCGAGACCACCACCGGTCCGCTGGGGCAGGGCTGCGGCAACAGCGTCGGCATGGCACTGGCGCAGAAGTGGCTGGCGGCGCGCTTCAATCAGCCGGGCGTGACCCTGTTCGACTATGACGTCTACGTCCTCTGCGGCGACGGCGACATGATGGAAGGCGTCACCGGCGAGGCGGCGTCCATGGCCGGCCACCTGGGGCTGGACAACCTCTGCTGGATCTACGACAACAACACCATCAGCATCGAAGGCCACACCGAGCTGGCCTTCAGCGAAGACGTGGCCGAGCGCTTCCGTGGCTATGGCTGGCACACCCTGCACGTCAAGGATGCCAACGACGCCGAGGCCCTGGCCGCCGCCCTGCATCGCTTCAAGGGCAACACCGGCAAGCCGACCCTGATCGTGGTCGACAGCCTGATCGGCTATGGCGCGCCCAACAAGCAGAACACCGCGGCGGCCCACGGCGAGCCGCTGGGCGCCGACGAGATCAAGCTGGCGAAGAAGGCCTACGGCTGGCCGGAAGATGCCGACTTCCTGGTTCCCGACGAAGCCCGTCATCACCTGCGTGATGCCCTGCTGGAACGGGCCAGTGGTCTCTACGAAGACTGGAATCGCGCCTTCGACCGTCTGCGCCAGGACGATCCGCGCCGTGCCGACGAACTCCAGCGCATGCGTGCCGGCGAGATGCCGGAGGGCTGGGACGCCAAACTGCCCAATTTCGACGCCGACGCCAAGGGCGTAGCCTCCCGCGAATCCGGCGGCAAGGCGCTCAATGCCTTCGCCGAACAGATTCCTTGGCTGGTCGGGGGGGCCGCCGACCTGGCGCCGTCCACCAAGACCAACCTCAAGTTCGACGGCGCCGGCAGCTTTTCAGCGCGGGAGCCTTCGGGGCGCAACATGCACTTCGGCATCCGCGAGCATGCCATGGGCTCCATCGCCAATGGCATGGCGCTCTGCTACCTGCGCAGCTTCACCGCCACCTTCCTGGTGTTCAGCGACTACATGAAGCCGCCGATCCGCCTGGCGTCCATCATGGAGCTGCCCGTGGTGTTCGTCTTCACCCACGACTCCATCGGCGTCGGCGAAGACGGCCCGACCCACCAGCCCATCGAGCACCTGGCGCAACTGCGCGCTACCCCGGGCCTGCTGACCCTGCGTCCGGGCGATGCCAACGAAGCCGTGCAGGCCTGGAAGATCGCCCTGCAACAGACCAACAGACCCTCCTGCATGGTGCTGTCGCGCCAGCCGCTGCCGACCCTGGATCGTTCGAAGTACGCCAGTGCCGAAGGGGTCGCTCAGGGTGCCTACGTGGTGGCCGATGCCGAGGGCGGCAAGCCCCAGGTGATCCTCATGGCTACCGGCAGCGAACTGGGCCTGGCGATGCAGGCCTATGAGCAACTCAAGAGCGAAGGGGTGAAGGCGCGTGTGGTCTCCATGCCCTGCTGGGAACTGTTCGAAGAGCAGGACGAGGCCTACAAGCAGTCCGTGCTGCCCGACGAGGTGCTGGGGCGCGTCGCCATCGAGCAGGCCGGTCCCCTCGGCTGGGAGCGCTATATCGGGCGCAAGGGTGCCTCGGTGACCATGAGCACCTTCGGGGCCTCGGCGCCCATCGGCAAGCTGCAGGCCAAATACGGCTACACCGTGGAAAACGTGGTCAAGCTGGCCAAGGAGCAGGCGCAACGCTCCGGGAGTGCCAAATGAGCAATCCACTCAAACAGCTGACGGAGCAGGGCCAGGCGGTCTGGCTCGATTTCGTCAGCCGCGAATTCCTCGCCAAGGGTGAACTGCAAAAGCTGATCGAGCGCGACGGCCTCACCGGCGTTACCTCCAACCCGTCGATCTTCGAGAAGGCCATGGGGCATGGCAGTGACTATGACGCCAGCCTCAAGGCCTTTCTGGAAAAGGCCGATGCCGAGCCGGTGGATGTCTACGAGCATCTGGCGATCGAGGACATCCAGCAGGCCGCCGACATCCTGCGGCCAGTCTATGATCGCCTCGAAGGCCGCGATGGCTACGTGAGCCTGGAGGTCTCGCCCTATCTGGCGCTGGATACCCGTGCCACCCTGGAAGAGGCGCGCCGGCTCTGGCAGGCGGTGGACCGACCCAACCTCATGGTCAAGGTGCCGGGTACGCCCGAGGGTGCCGTGGCCATCCGCAAGCTGATTGAAGAGGGGATCAACGTCAATGTGACTCTGCTATTCGATCGCAACGCCTATATGGCGGTGGCGGAGGCCTATATCGCCGGTCTGGAAGCCCGCTTGCATCGCGGTGAAGACATCTCCCGTCTCGCCAGCGTGGCCAGCTTCTTCATCAGCCGGGTCGATGGCGTGCTGGACAAGCTGATCGACGAGCGCAAGGGAGAGAATGCCGAGCTGGGCGGGCTGCGTGGCAAGGTCGCCATTGCCAACGCCAAGCTGGCCTATCAGGACTACCTGCGGCTGGTCCAGTCGCCGCGCTGGAAGGTCCTGGAAGCCAAGGGCGCGCGCCCGCAGCGTCTGCTGTGGGCCTCCACCGGCTCCAAGGATCCGGCCTATCCCGATACCCTCTATGTCGACCAACTGATCGGGCCGGATACCGTAAACACCATGCCGCCGAAAACCATGGATGCCTTCCGTGACCATGGCACGGCGGCTCCCATGCTGAGCACCGACATCGAAGCCGCGCAGCGCGTGGTGGATGCGACGGCCCGTTTCGGGCTGGACCTGGATGGCGTGGCCAAGCGGCTGGTCAAGGACGGTGCCCGCCAGTTCGAGGACGCCGCCGATGCGCTGCTGGGCGCGGTCGGCCAGAAGCGCCTCGATTTTCTGGGTGAGCGCCTGAATACCGCGGACTATCGCCTGCCCGATGCGCTGAATGAAGCGGTGGAAAAGCGTCTCGACGAGGCACGCCGTGAAGGCTGGTCCCGTAGGCTGTGGCAGGGCGATGCCTCGCTCTGGACCGGTCGCGACGAAGACCAGTGGGTCGGTTGGCTGGCCGCGGCCCAGGGCCGTCAGGCTGACCCCAAAGCCTTGGCAGCCCTGGCGGAAGCGGCCCGGCAAGAGGGCCTGGATACCGTGGTGCTGCTGGGCATGGGCGGTTCGAGCCTGGGTCCGGAGGTGCTGGCCAATACCCTGGGCACCGCGCCAGGCGGGCTCACGCTCAAGGTGCTCGATTCCACCGATCCGGCGCAGATCGCCGCCTTGGAAGAGCAACTGGACCTGCACCGGACGCTGTTCCTGGTTTCGAGCAAATCCGGCTCGACCCTGGAGCCAGAAATCCTGCGCGCCTATTTCCACAAGGCCGTCGAGCAGGCCCTGGGTGCGGAAGCAGCCCAGCGGCGCTTCGTCGCCATTACCGATCCCGGCTCCAAGCTCGAAGCCAGTGCCACGGCCGAGGGCTACCGGGCTATTTTCCAGGGCGATCCCCATATAGGTGGACGCTATTCGGTGCTGTCGGTATTTGGCATGGTGCCCCTGGCGCTGCTCGGCCATTCGGTGGCCGATTTCTTCCAGGTGACCCAGCCCATGGTGCTGGCCTGCAGCCCCAGTGCGCCACCGGCCATCAATCCCGGCATCCGCCTGGGCGTGGTCCTGGGCGAGGCGGTGCGTGCCGGACGCGACAAGGTCACCCTGATCGCCTCGCCGGGTGTCGCCAGCCTGGGCGCCTGGCTGGAGCAGTTGCTCGCCGAGAGCACCGGCAAGCAGGGCAAGGGCATCATCCCGGTGGACCTGGAGCCGCTCGGCGAGCCAGCCGTCTATGGGGCGGATCGGGTGTTCGTCAGCCTGGTGCTGGCGGGCGAAGAAGACGCCGAGCGCGACCGTCGCCTGCAGGCCCTGGCCGCAGCCGGGCATCCGGTGGTGGACATCCGTCTCGCCCGCGCCGAACTGATCGGCCAGGAATTCTTCCGCTGGGAGGTGGCGACCGAGGTGGCCGGTGCCGTCATCGGCATCAATCCCTTCGATCAGCCCGACGTGGAAGCCAGCAAGATCAAGACCCGCGCCCTTACCGACGGCTACGAACGCGAAGGACGTCTCGCCGGCGACGAGCCGCTGCTTGAGGAGGGTACTCTGGCCCTGTTCGGCGATGCCGACCTGCAGGGGCAGGACACCGCCCGCGCGGCGATCAAGGCGCACCTGGCGCGCCTGCAGCCCGGCGACTATCTCGCCGTGCTGGCCTATCTCGAGCGCAATGCCGTGCATGAGGAGGCCTTGAGCGCCATGCGTGATAGCATTCGCGACAGCAAGCGCGTAGCGACCGTCGGCGGCTTCGGCCCCCGCTTTCTGCACTCCACCGGACAGGCCTACAAGGGCGGTCCGAACTCGGGTGTGTTCATCCAGATTACCGCCGATGCCCAGAACGACCTGGAGATTCCAGGGCGGAGTCTGAGCTTTGGTGTCGTCGAGGCCGCCCAGGCCAAGGGCGACCTCGAGGTGCTGGCCGAACGGGGACGGCGCTACCTGCGCGTGCATATCAAGGGCGGCGACATCGACGCCGGCCTGCAACAAATCGTCGAACTGGTCGAGGCGGCGGTCGCCTGACCTCAAGGAGTCATCAGCATGCAATTGGGAATCATCGGACTGGGCCGCATGGGCGGCAACATCGCACGGCGTTTGATGAAGCATGGGCATGAAGTCGCGGTCTATGACCGCAGTGCCGAAACCGTGGCCGGCCTCGGCAAGGAAGGCGCCGTCACCGCCGACAGCCTGGACGGTGTCATCGCCGCCCTGGCTCAGCCGCGGGCCATCTGGGTCATGCTGCCGGCCGGCGAGCCGACCGAGCAGACCATCGCCGAGCTGGCCGACCGCCTGGCTCCCGGCGACGTCATCATCGATGGTGGCAACACCTACTACAAGGACGACATCCGTCGCGCCAAGACCCTGGCCGAGAAGGGCATCGACTACGTCGACGTCGGCACCTCCGGTGGCGTCTGGGGCCTGGAGCGCGGCTACTGCATGATGATCGGCGGCAAGTCCGAAGCCGTCGAGCGCCTGGAGCCCATCTTCGAAGCCCTGGCCCCCGGTTATGGCAGCATCGAGCGTACCCGTGGCCGCAACGCCCCGGACGAGCGTGCCGAGCGCGGCTTCATCTTTACCGGTCCGGCCGGTTCCGGTCACTTCGTCAAGATGGTGCACAACGGCATCGAGTACGGCCTGATGCAGGCCTATGCCGAGGGCTTCGACATCCTCAAGATGAAGAACAGCGACAAGCTGCCGGAAGACGAGCGTTTCGACCTGGACCTGGCCGACATCGCCGAGGTCTGGCGACGTGGCAGCGTGGTGTCCTCCTGGCTGCTGGACCTGACCGCCCAGGCCCTGGCTGGCGACGTCGCCCTGGAGAAATTCTCCGGCTCCGTGGCCGACAGCGGCGAAGGTCGCTGGACCATCGAGGCGGCCATCGAGGAAGCGGTACCGGTCAACGTCCTGTCCGCCGCCCTCTATGCGCGTTTCCGCTCCCGCCAGCAAGCCACCTACGCCGACAAGCTGCTGTCTGCCATGAGATTCGGCTTCGGCGGCCACGTCGAAATCCCGCAATAAAACCCCGGCCGTTCCCCTGCGGAGCGGCCACGGGCCGCGTCCCGGGGGACGGCATCAGCCGCCCTCGCGGATAAGGCCCTGTCATGACCGATTCTCCTGCCGTCACCCCCAGCACCGCCGCCCAGGAGCGCCGCTCCTGCACCAAGGCGCCCACCGCACCGCCGGCCACGCTCTTTCTGTTCGGCGCCAATGGCGACCTGGTCAAGCGACTGCTGATCCCTTCGCTGTCCAACCTCCTGCGTGACGGTCTGCTCGACGACCGCACCCAGATCATCGGCGTCGATCACAACCCCAACACCGACGAAGGTTTCGCCGACCGGCTGGAAGCCTTCATCCGCGACCAGGCCGAAGCCAAGGGCAAGTCCCGGGACGAGGCGCTGGATGCCGATCTCTGGGGCCAGCTGCGTGGGCGCATCCGCTATCTGCAAGGCGACTTCCTCGAAGACGCCACCTACCAGGCGGTGGCCGAGCGCATCGCCCAGGCCGACACCGACAACGCCGTCTTCTACCTAGCCACCGCCGCGCGCTTCTTCGGCGACGTCGCCGAGCACCTGGGCAAGGCCGGGCTGCTGGAAGAGCGCGAAGACGCCTATCGCCGGCTGGTGGTGGAAAAGCCCTTTGGCGCCGACCTGGCCAGCGCCCAGGCGCTCAACCAGCGCCTGCTGGCGAACATGGAGGAAAAGCAGATCTATAGAATCGACCACTACCTGGGCAAGGAGACGGTGCAGAACATCCTGGTCAGCCGTTTCTCCAACGCCCTGTTCGAGTCGTTCTGGAACAACCACTACATCGACCATGTGCAGATCACCGCGGCCGAGACCGTGGGCGTGGAGTCGCGGGGCGATTTCTACGAAAAGACCGGCACCCTCAGGGACATGGTGCCCAACCACCTGTTCCAGCTGCTGGCCATGGTCGCCATGGAGCCGCCGGCCTCCTTCAACGCCACCTCGGTGCGCGACGAGAAGGCCAAGGTGGTCGGCGCCATCCGTCCCCAGACCACCGAGGAGGCCCTGGCCAACTCGGTACGTGGCCAGTACGCCGCCGGGACGATGAACGACAAGCCCGTCAAAGGCTATCGCGAGGAAGAGCGGGTCGATCCCGAGAGCCAGACCGAGACCTATGTGGCGCTCAAGCTGTTCGTCGACAACTGGCGCTGGGCCGGGGTGCCTTTCTACCTGCGCACTGGCAAGCGCCTGACCGCGCGTGATACCGAGATCGCCATCTGCTTCAAGCACGCGCCCTATGCCCAGTTCCGCGACACCAAGATCGACCGGATGCGGCCCAACTACCTGATCATCCAGATCCAGCCCGACGAAGGCATGTGGTTCGATTTCCATGCCAAGCGCCCGGGACCCCTGGTGGAACTGGAGAACATCCGCATGGGCTTCGCCTATAGCGATTTCTTCGAGATGCAGCCCTCCACAGGCTACGAAACCCTGATCTACGACTCCCTGATCGGCGACCAGACCCTGTTCCAGCGCGCCGACAACATCGAGAACGGCTGGCGCGCCGTGCAACCCTTCCTCGACGCCTGGCAACAGGGCGGCGCAGTGGAAAGCTACGCCGCGGGCAGTGCCGGTCCCGCCGGTGCCGATGAACTCCTGCAGAAGGACGGCCGCTCATGGCATCCGCTGACCTGATCCCCATCGACCTGCTGGTGTCGGATATCGACGGCACCCTGGTGCGTGACGACAAGAGCCTGAGCGAGGCGGTGATCGCCGCGGTAAAGCGCCTGCAGGCGGCCGGCAAGGCCATCACCCTGGTCAGCAGCCGCCCGCCACGGGCGCTACTGCCGCTGGTGCGGCAACTGGGCATTGACCAGGCGGTGGCCGGTTTCAACGGCGGCAATCTGGTGGAAGCGGACGGCATCCTGATCCGCGCCCACCGCCTCGCCGAGCAGGTGACGCGCCAGGTGCTGGAGCGCTTGGATCGCGAGGCCTTCGAAGTCTGGTTGTTCGCCGACGACCTCTGGCTGACCCGCGACGGGGAGGGGCCCTACGTCCCCCGCGAGACCCGGGCACTGGGCTATGGACCGACCGTGGTGGACTCCTTCGAACCCTACCTGGATCGCGTCGACAAGATCGTCGCTGCCGGCAGCGATCACGCCGGCCTGGAAGCCCTGGAGGGCGAACTGGGTGAGCGATTGGGCGAGGGCGCCACGGTGCTGCGCTCCCAGCTCTATTACCTGGACATCACCCATCCCAAGGCCAACAAGGGCGACGCCCTGATCGAACTGGCCCAGGCCGCGGGCGTACCCGTGGCGCGCACCGCGGCCATTGGCGATGGCAGCAACGACGTGCCCATGTTCCGCCAGGCGGGCCTGGCCATCGCCATGGGCCAGGCCGGGGCGGCGGTGCGCGAAGCAGCCGACCGGGTGACGGCCAGCAACCAGGAAGATGGCCTGGCCCAGGCCATCGATCAGTGGATCCTGGGGGCCTGATGGCTGGTTGGTGAGGTTGGGCTTCGCTGTGCTCAACCCAACCTGCTTGTCCTGTAGGTTGGGTTGAGACAGCTCCACCGTCGAAGCCCAACAGGTCTGAATTAGCTTCAGGTGGAAAAGGCTGCGACGTTTTCCACGCTACGCGGTATCAGGCGGGCGCCCCCTCTCCCTCCGGGAGAGGGCCGGGGTGAGGGTAGCCCAAACCCCGCGCTACCCCTCCTTCTGCTCCCTAAATTCCCGCACATGCTCCACCAGTGCCCGCAGCTTGGGCGCCAGGTTGTGGCGGTTCGGATAGTAGAGGTAGAAGCCGGGAAAGGGCGGCAGATAGTCGTCCAGCACCCGCTCCAGTTCACCACGTGCCAGATAGGGCCGGAAGGTGTCCTCCATGCCAAAGGTGATGCCGCCGCCGGCCAGGGCGGTGCGCACCATCAGCAGCATGTCGTTGGTGGTGATCCGCGGCGAAACGGCCACGTCGAAGGCGCGGCCGTCCTCGCTGAATTCCCAGCGCCAGGGCGCCACTTCCGGAGCCGGACGCCAGCCGATGCAGCGGTGGTTCGCCAGGTCGCGCGGGTGCCGGGGCTGGCCATGGCGGGCGAAGTAGGTCGGGGTCGCCACGGCCACCTCGCGCTGCGCCCCGGTCACCGGGATGGCGATCATGTCCTGCTCGATCACCTCGCCCAGCCGCACGCCGGCATCGAAACCCCGCGCGACGATATCGAATTCCTCGTCGGTGACAGTGATGTCCAGGGTCACCTCCGGATAGGCCTCGACGAAGCTGGCCAGCAGCGGCCCGTCGAGAAAGCGCTCGGCGATGGAGGTGACCGCGACCCGCAACAATCCGCGCGGTGGGCCGGCGTGACTGGCGTCTTCCAGGGCACCCAGCAGCCCGGCCAGGGGCCCGGCGACCTGTCGCTGCAGGCGTTCGCCCGCTTCGGTAAGACGCACGCTGCGGGTGGTGCGCTGGACCAGTGAACTGCCCAATTCGTCTTCCAGACGGCGAATGGCCTGGCTGACCGCCGAGCGACTGACGCCCAGGCGATCGGCCGCCACACGAAAATTCTCGGCCGTGGCCACCACGGTGAAGACCTTGAGCAGATTCAGATCATTAGGCATTGGTAAGTCCAGCTAACCATGGCAGTCAGGGAAGGGGGAGTTATCACGACAATGGCCCCTCGCTAAGGTAGTGGCAAGCCTGTAAGGGCGCCGTGCCGACAGGGCAGGCAGCCGACGAGCAGATCGTCCGGGCAAACCATCCCATTTCGAGAGGAACACTCCATGGCTATCGACAAGGTCGTACTCATCACCGGCGCTTCCAGTGGCATAGGTGCGGGCATCGCGCGCGAACTGGGCGCGGCCGGCTGCAAGCTCCTGCTCGGTGCCCGCCGCGGTGAGCGGCTGGAAGCCCTGGCGGCCGAGATCAACACTGCGGGCGGCGAGGCCGCCTGCCGCCGACTGGACGTCACCGACAGCGCCGACGTGGCCGCCTTCGCCCAGGCGGCGCGCGAACGCTGGGGCCGGGTGGACGTCATCGTCAACAACGCCGGCATCATGCCGCTGTCGCCCATGGCCTCGCTCAAGACCGCAGAGTGGATGCAGATGGTCGACGTCAACATCAAGGGCGTGCTCAACGGCATCGCCGCGGTGCTGCCGGGATTCACCGCCCGCGGCGCTGGACACATCATCAACCTGGGCTCCATCGGCGCCCTGTCGGTGGTGCCCACGGCGGCGGTCTATTGCGCCACCAAGCATGCGGTGCGGGCGATCTCCGAAGGCCTGCGTCAGGAGCGGGACGATCTGCGGGTCACCTGCATCCATCCGGGCGTGGTGGAAAGCGAGCTGGCGTCCACCATCACCGATCCCGCCGCCCGGGCGATGATGGACAGCTACCGCGCCATCGCCCTGCAACCCGATGCCATCGGCCGCGCGGTGCGCTACGCCATCGAGCAGCCGGACGACGTGGACGTCAACGAGATCGTCGTCCGCCCGACCCGAAGCGCCAACTAGACCGTTTCGGCCAGGGCTTCGAGAAAGCGCTCCAGCACCAGATTCGGTCGCCGACCCTTGCGGGTGACGGCGGCCAGGGTGGTGTCGAAATGGAAGCGTTCGGGATTGAGGGCGCGCAGTTGTCCTTGCACCACCCAGGGCTGGGCGACGTGGTCGGGCAGGTAGCCGATGTAGCAACCGGTGAGGATAAGGAAGGCCACGCCTTCGCGATCCGAGGCCCGCGCCGTGCAATTCAGCGCGGCATGGCGCTCGTGGCCGTCCTGGTTGAGCAGATGGTTGGGGCCGACCGCGTCCTGGGCGGCCAGGACGCTTTCGTCCAGCGCCACATCGGCCACCGCGAACAGTGGATGGGCCCGGCTGCAATAGAGCAGGGCGCGCTCTTCGTAGAGCGGCAGATAGTCCAGCCCGGCCAGGGCATTGATCAGCGGTAGCACGCCCAGGTGCAGATGGCCGTCGAGCACGCCGGTCTCGATCTCGCCGGGCAGGGTCATGCCGATGTTGACCACCACCCCCGGCGCGGCGCGCTTGAGCGCGGCCAGGGCATGGGTGATGCGCATGCGCGGCTGGGTCACCAGGTTGTTGATGATGCCCAGGTTCAGCTCGCCGCGCAGGTGCTGGTGCAGCTGGTTGACCTCGCTGCGAAAGCCTTCCAGGGCGGCGAACAGCGACTGGCTCGCCTTGAGCACCTCGCGGCCTTCGTCGGTCAGGGAGAAACCGGCGCGCCCGCGCTGGCAGAGGCGCATGCCCAGGCGTTTTTCCAGATCGTTCATGTGCAGGCTGATGGCCGAGCGGGTGATGCCCAGCCGGCCTTCGGCGGCGGTGAAGCTGCCGCATTCCACCACGGTCTTGAACAGTCGCAGCAGGCGGATCTCGAAATCGCCGACCTGGGCGAGCAGGGCCTTGCGCGTCGTCTTCATGGCTGCCACCGCAAATGCGGGACAGCATAAGGCGCCGTCGGGAGCGGCGCCAGCGACCGGCTTCAGGCGCCGATCAGCACCCGGCTGCGCTGCTGGGTGACCTGCTTGACCACCCAGACCGCGGCGATGCAGCAGAGCAGGGTGATCAGCGTCAGGCACAGGCGGGTCCCCAGGTACTGGGCGAAATTCTGCTCACCCAGCAGGCGCCCCAGCACCCGGTAGGCGCCAGCCAGGTAGCCGTGCAGGAAGTAGATGGCGAAGCTGTAGGCGCCGAGCAGGGCCATGCCCTTGGCCAGGCGGCTGTCGGCACCTTCCGGCGTCTTGACCCGCTGGCTGAAGACGGCGAACAGCAGCAGGCACAGCACCAGTTTCTGCAGGCCATAGAAGGCGCTGTCGAGCACCGCCGCGCCACTCAGCAGCACCAGGGCCGCCAGCAGCCAGTAGCGCGCCTGGGGTCGTTGCAGGCGCTCGCGCTGTTCGCAGGCCAGCATGCCGCAGAGGTAGATTGGCAGGAAATGCAGCGCCGCCAGCAGCGGATCGGCATCGTTGGCCGGACGGTCGGACACCAGGAAATACAGCAGGCCGATCATGGTCGCTGCCGGCAGCAGGCCATGCTTGACGATCCATTCGAGGACCGGCGCGAGCAGGAAGATCAGCGTCAGCGCGGGAATGAACCACAACGGACCGAGGTGGGCGCCGGTGGCCAGCAGCAGGGCGGTCTGGGCGAAGGGCGGCCAGTCATGGAAGGCGTTCATGTCGATCCATTCGTGTTCCTGCTTGAGTCCGGAGACATAGAGCAGCACGGCGGGGATCGAGATCAGCAGGTAGGGCAGGATGACGTTCTGCAGCTTCTTGCTCAGGTAGACCTGGTAGCTGTATTTGCCGAGGTTGTAGCGAAAGAAGAAGCCGGACAGGGTTACGAAGATGCAGGTGGTTTCCAGCGACAGCAGATTCAGGGCGATCTGCTGGTGTTCGGTGGTCTGGTAGCTGCCCACGGTTATGTGGTGGAAAACGATGAGAACGGCCGCCAGGCCGCGGATCCAGTTGAGCTGAATCAGCATGGGAGAGGTTTCCTTGGGGAATAGGTAAACCACGCGCTCTGCCTCGGGAGAGGGGCACGGGTTGGCGAAAGCGGAAGATTGAATGCGCGGTAGAGACGGCGGACAGGCTACCGCGCCCGGCAGGACTACGCGCCGGGAAAAGAGGTGAGGCGAGGGGGCCTCTGCGCCACGGGACTACGGTGGCAGGCGGCCAGCTTAAATTGTTTCAGGCAAGTCACTGATTACTAATCAATTTTCTTGGTTTCAAGATGTTTCGGCGGTGCAGAGTTGGCACGGATGATCGCCTCTGGAAAGGGGGTTTCATCCATTCCAGTATCCGATCAATGAGAGACGTTTTCCCCTGCAAGAAAGTCTCGATTGGTTGAGCACTCTCGCCAATAGGGTGAGTTTCAAGATATCCAAGCGTGAGAAAAAAACCCTTTAACTCACGCAAAACCGGGCGCACTCTGCAGACTCGACTTCACCGCCCGAGACCCCGTCATGAACCAGCCGCTGACCGTTTCCCCTCCTGTCGCCGCCCAGCTCAATCTGCGCGCCCACTGGATGCCCTTCACCGCCAATCGCGCCTTCCAGAAGGATCCGCGCATCGTGGTGGCCGCCGAGGGCAGTTGGCTGACGGACGATCAGGGCCGACGCATCTATGACAGTCTCTCCGGCCTCTGGACCTGTGGCGCCGGTCACTCGCGCAAGGAGATCCAGGAGGCCGTGGCACGGCAGCTGGGCACCCTCGACTATTCGCCGGGCTTCCAGTACGGCCATCCGCTGTCCTTCCAACTGGCCGAGAAGATGGCCGAACTGACTCCGGCCGGTCTCGATCATGTCTTCTTTACCGGTTCGGGCTCCGAGAGCGCTGATACCTCGGTCAAGCTGGCGCGGGCCTACTGGCGCATCAAGGGCCAGCCGGCCAAGACCAAGCTGATCGGCCGGGCCCGCGGCTATCACGGCGTCAACATCGCCGGCACCAGCCTGGGTGGCATCGGCGGCAACCGGAAGCTGTATGGCTCCTTCATGGACGTCGACCACCTTCCGCACACCCTGCAACCGGGCCTGGCGTTTACCAGGGGCATGGCCGAGACCGGTGGCGTGGAGCTGGCCAACGAGCTGCTCAAGCTGATCGAGCTGCACGATGCCTCCAACATCGCCGCCGTCATCGTCGAGCCCATGTCCGGTTCGGCCGGGGTGATCGTGCCGCCGGTGGGCTATCTGCAGCGCCTGCGCGAGATCTGCACCCAGCACGACATCCTGCTGATCTTCGACGAGGTCATCACCGCCTTTGGCCGCATGGGCCGCCACACCGGCGCCGAGTTCTTCGGCGTGACGCCGGACCTCATGAACGTGGCCAAGCAGGTCACCAACGGCGCCGTGCCCCTGGGCGCTGTGATCGCCAGCAGTGCCATCTACGACACCTTCATGAACCAGGCCACGCCCGAACACATGGTGGAATTCCCCCATGGCTACACCTACTCGGCCCATCCGGTGGCCTGCGCCGCCGGCCTGGCCGCGCTGGAGCTGATGGAGCGGGAGAACCTGGTGCAACAGGCGGCCGAGCTGGCGCCCAAGTTCGAAGCTTCGCTGCATGGCCTCAAGGGCGCCAAGCACGTGGTGGACATTCGCAACTGCGGCCTGGCCGGTGCCCTGCAACTCGCCCCGCGCGATGGCGATGCGGTGATCCGCCCGTTCGAGGCCGGCATCGCCCTGTGGAAGGCCGGTTTCTATGTCCGCTTCGGCGGCGACACCCTGCAATTCGGGCCCACCTTCAACGCCAAGATCGAGGACCTGGACCGCGTCTTCGCCGCCGTCGGTGACGTCCTCAATCGCCTCGACTGATCCCTTTTTCAGCGCTCCCGCCGCGGAGCGCCCACCTCTTGTACAAGGAGTCCCTCATGAGCCTCAAGCATCTCATCGGCGGCCAACTGGTCGACGGCGGCAGCCGCCGAGCACCGGTCTACAACCCCTCCACCGGCGCGGTGATCCGCGAAGTGCCTCTGGCCGATGCCGCCACCCTGCAACAGGCCATCGATGCCGCCCAGGCCGCCTTTCCGGCCTGGCGCAACACCCCGCCGGCCAAGCGTGCCCAGGTGCTGTTCCGCTTCAAGCAACTGCTGGAAAGCAACGAAGCGCGCCTGGTGCAGCTGATCAGCGAAGAGCACGGCAAGACCCTGGAAGACGCCGCCGGCGAATTGCGCCGTGGCATCGAGAACGTCGAATACGCCACCGCCGCGCCCGAATTGCTCAAGGGCGAATACAACCGCAATGCCGGTCCGAGCATCGACACCTGGTCCGACTTCCAGCCCCTGGGCGTGGTGGCCGGCATCACCCCCTTCAACTTCCCGGCCATGGTGCCGCTGTGGATGTATCCGCTGGCCATCGCCTGCGGCAACACCTTCATCCTGAAGCCCAGCGAGCGCGATCCCAGCTCCACCCTGGCCATTGCCCAGCTGTTCGAGGAAGCCGGTCTGCCCAAGGGCGTGCTCAACGTGGTGCATGGCGACAAGGAAGCCGTGGACGGCCTGATCGACGCCCCCGAGGTCAAGGCGCTGAGCTTTGTCGGCTCCACCCCCATCGCCGAATACATCTATGCCCGCGGCACCGCCAAGGGCAAGCGCGTCCAGGCGCTGGGCGGCGCCAAGAACCATGCGGTGGTCATGCCGGACGCCGACCTCGGCAACACCGTCAATGCGCTGATGGGCGCCGCCTACGGCTCCTGCGGCGAACGCTGCATGGCCATCTCGGTGGCGGTCTGCGTCGGTGACCAGGTCGCCGATGCCCTGATCGCCCGGCTGGTGCCGGAGATCGAAAAGCTCAAGGTCGGCCCGGGCACCCAGTGCGGCCTGGACATGGGGCCGC
Source organism: Pseudomonas oryzihabitans NBRC 102199 (assembly GCF_000730625.1). GTDB lineage: Bacteria > Pseudomonadota > Gammaproteobacteria > Pseudomonadales > Pseudomonadaceae > Chryseomonas > Chryseomonas oryzihabitans. Next base: position 102,379 of record NZ_BBIT01000001.1, read on the forward strand.
TGGTCACCGGCGCGCACCTGGACAAGGTCACCGGCTATGTCGTCGACGGCGTCGCCGCGGGCGCCAAGCTGGTAGTGGACGGCCGCAGCCTCAAGGTCGCCGACCATGAAGACGGCTTCTTCCTCGGCGGCTGCCTGTTCGATCAGGTCACCCCGGAGATGCGCATCTACAAGGAAGAGATCTTTGGCCCGGTGCTCTGCGTGGTGCGGGTCAAGAGCCTTGCAGAGGGCATCGCCCTGATCAACGCCCACGAATACGGCAACGGCACCTGCATCTTCACCCGCGACGGCGAAGCGGCACGGCTGTTCGCCGATCAGATCGAAGTGGGCATGGTCGGCATCAACGTACCCCTGCCGGTACCGGTGGCCTACCACAGCTTCGGCGGGTGGAAACGCTCGCTGTTCGGCGACCTCCATGCCTATGGCCCCGACGGTGTGCGCTTCTACACCCGGCGCAAGACCATCACCCAGCGCTGGCCGCAGCGCGAGGCCCAGGAGGCTTCGCAGTTTGCCTTTCCCAGCAACGGCTGACCGCTAGAAAAGCCCATTCCTTGGCCTGCCGCACAGCAGGCCGGCCGGGGAAGGCTTTACCCTTCGGCTGCCCCCAGCCGCCGAAGTCCCCATGTCTGCCACCCCCTTCACAGCCGTCGCCCATCTCGGGTGTGTGATTGGCCTGCTGCTCGCGAGCCTGACCGGTTGCACCAGTCAGTCCGCCCAGGACATCGCCCGGCAATTCGGCAAGACCCGCCCCAGCGAATTCCTGCAGACCAGCTCCGACCGCATGGCCACCCTCGCCATGCAGGCCAATCTGCAGAGCCTCTATCTGCTGATGAACAAGCTCTATCTGCGCAATCCGGCCGAATGGAAAAAGACCGGGCTGCCCGATGCGGCCAGTGCCGAGCGCGAAATCCGTATGGCCATCGAGCAACGGCGCAGCCTGCCGGCGCTGGGCGGACGCAAGGACGTGGCGGCCCTGAGCTACGTGTTGGGTGATGACTACCGCGGCGATCGCGTCGGCGCCTTCATCTATGCCATCGGCAGCATGATCATCGCCGCCCACGGCAATCGCACCGAGTTCTATATCACCGACGTGGTGGATGCGCGCTTCGTCAACAACGCCGCGCGCAACATCGAGAAGGCCACCTGGCTGCTCGGCCAGCGCAAGAACGCCGCGGGCGAACCCCTGCTGTTCGCCAACGAGATCTCGGAGGAGGGCAGCAACCTCAGCTTCGCCACCGAATTCGGCAAGATCGTCGCCCGCCTGGACCTGCTCGCCCAGTTGCTGGACGAGCGCTATCGGCGCATCGGCGTCAACTACGCCCAGAGTCTGCTGTTCATCAATTTCCTGCCGGTGCAGTAGCGCCTTCGACCAGGCGTCCCCTAGAGTCGAGAGTGGAGCGCGCCGCCGCCAGCGGCACTGCGCAGCAGCCGGCAGCGCCCTGAGCGGGCCTTACAGCGGCTTGGTCAGTTCCTTGGCGCGGTCGTAGGCTTTGGAGAAGCCCTTGAGCGACAGGCTTTCGCTGGCGGTCTCGCCGTTGGCGACCGGGGTGGTCACGGTCAGGCGACCGCCGCGCTGCAGCTGCTTGAAGACGTCACCGACGAATTCCACCGGCACCACGCAGCCCTGGGGGATGCAGGTGTGGAAGGGCCGATTCTCCAGGCTGCGCTTGTCGATCTGCAGCGAGATCGGCTTGGTCACCGCCACGCCGAAGGGCAGCACCAGGATACCGTCCACGCCTTCACGATTGGGACGCAGCTCGGTGACCAGCATGCGCTGACCCTTGGCGCTGTCCTTCTGCTGGGTGATGGCGCACAGCTGCACGGAACGGTCCACGTTGCGGGCGATGCGGCAGATCACCTGCCAGTCGCCATACTTCTCCGTGACCGACGGCTGGGGTTCCTGGGCGTTGTTGGGCGCGGACTGGGCGAAGGCCTGGCCGGCGAGCAGCAGGGGCGCGAGGAACAGGGCCGGGCGGAGGAAGCGCTGAGACATGAAGAGTCCTTGGCAGGAAAAAAAGAGCCTCAAGGGTAGGGCATCGCTCCGCCAGGGAACACCCCGGCACGACGATCAGGCCTTTTTGACGAACTCGGATTTGAGCTTCATCGCACCTATGCCATCGATCTTGCAGTCGATGTCGTGGTCGCCGTCGACCAGGCGGATGTTCTTGACCTTGGTGCCGACCTTGACCACCAGCGACGAGCCCTTGACCTTGAGGTCCTTGATCACGCTGACGGTATCGCCGTCCTGCAGGGTATTGCCGACCGCATCGCGGATCACCTTGGCCTCGTCCGCGGCGCCAGCGTCGCCGGGCGTCCATTCATGGGCGCATTCCGGGCAGATCAGCTGGTCGCCGTCGGCGTAGGTGTATTCGGAAGCGCAGCGGGGGCAGGGCGGCAAAGCGGTCATGGTGTGAGCACCTGGCTGGAAAAGCCGCGCATTGTATAGGGTTTTAGGCGCGTCCGGGTGGACTCGATCCCTCTGGGCCTAGGCGGCCAGCTGTACTTCGACCACGGTGCCGTTGTCGTTGCGGTAGCGGGCCTCGCCGCCGAGCTGTTCGGCCAGGCTGTTGATGATCTTGAAGCCCAGGCGCTGGCTGGTACGCGGATTGAACTGCTGCGGCATGCCGCGGCCGTTGTCGGCGATACGCAACAGCAGCTGCTGATCGTCGCCGCGCTGCAGGCTGATGCTGATGAGGCCGCGCTGGCTGGCGTCGAAGGCGTGCTTGAGGGAGTTGGTCACCACCTCGGCCACCAGCATCGACAGGGTGGTCAGGCGGGGCAGGTCGAAATTGAGCGGTTCGGCGGTGATGGCGCAGGAGACGTTGGCCTGTCCCGCGGCGGCCAGCAGATCGCTGGTCAGCAGCTGCAGGTGGTGGGCCACCGGCTGATCGGCATCGGCGGGGTCGTGCAGGCGCCGGTGGATACGCGAAATGCTCTCCAGTCGTGAGCGGGCCTCTTCCAGGGCCTGGGACGCCTGGCTGTCGCCGGGCAACTTGAGTTGCTGCAGCATGAGCAGCGAGGCGATGAACTGGATGTTGTTGGCGACCCGGTGCTGCAACTCCTGGAACATCGTGGTCTGGACGTCGTAGAGGTCGCGGATCACCTGCTGCTCGGCGCGCAGCCGGGCGCTGGCCGTGTGCATGTAATGGATCAGCACGATGTCGACGCTGACGATGACCACGTAGAAGGCCAGCGCCAGGGCGCCCTGGGGACCGACGACGAAGGTCCAGCCCGGCGGGATGAAGAAGTACCAGGCGGCCAGGCCGGACAGCACGGCGCACAGGGTACCGGCGCCGCTGCCGCAGAAGAAGGCGGTCAGGATGACGGCGGGAAAGAAGGTCAGGTAGGGAAAGCCCTGCAACAGGACGTCCACCAGGGCGAAGCGTGCCGCCAGGGCCAGGCCGAACGCCAGCAGCGCGAGGCTGTAGGCCAATGCCGGGCGAGCGCGGATCCTGCTGCTGAGATCGCTGATCCAATGACGACGAGACGACGGATCCAAAGCTCTGACCTGCGGAGTAGACGGCGGCGGCGCCAGCTTAACGCAAAGCCGTCTCGCTTGGGGGTACGACAGGCCCAAAGGTGGCTCTGCCCAGCCCGACGGCGGCTTCCTGTACAAGACTTGCACCGGCATGGCTGGAACTGCCGGCAACGCGCCTTTCGCGGCGTATTTTCTTGTACAGGCTTTCCCTTGGTCGTACAGGGCAGGACGGCAACGAAACGCTATGGTCGAACGATTGCGTCTCAACCATCACAGGATCCGCTCATGAATCGCCAGCGCGTATTGGTCGCCGAAGATGAGCCTGTCCTGCTCGATCTGCTGCAGGAATTGTTCGAGAGCTGGGGTTATCAGGTGCATGCCTTCGGCAGCGCCGACGCCGCCTGTGCCTTTCTGCAAGACGAGCAGCCGCAGCTGGATCTGCTCTTCACCGATGTGCGCATGCCGGGAATCCTGAGCGGCGTCGACTTGGCGCTGCAGGCGCGAGGACGGCAGGCCAATCTGCCCATCGTCATCACCTCGGGTTATTGCGACGACAATCCCGCCCGCGCGGCACGGGTGACCTTTTTGCCCAAGCCCTGGGATCTGGAGGCGTTGCACCGCAGTTGCCCCACGCCCGGGGCCCAGGTGAATCTCGTCTAGGCGGTCGTCAGCGTTGTGGCGTCGAGTGAATCGCAGCCATGAAAAAAGCCCGTAGCGGTTGCCCGCTACGGGCTTTTCAGATTTTGGCTCCGCGACCTGGACTCGAACCAGGGACCCAATGATTAACAGTCATTTGCTCTACCGACTGAGCTATCGCGGAACAACGGAGCGTATCTTACTGATAGATAACGGGAAGTCAAGCCTCGGCGACCGGAAAACGGCGCCGCCAAAGCGGCTGCCTTAGCCCTGCAGCACCGCGGCGATGGCCTGGATGGTCGGGGGCAGATTGCGCTCGTTCAGCGCTGCCACGCAGATGCGTCCGGTGCTGACCGCATAGATGCCGAATTCGCTCTTCAGCCGCTCGACCTGCTCGGCGGTGAGGCCGGAGTAGGAGAACATGCCGCGCTGGGCGTTCACGAAGGCAAAGTCGCGATTGGCGCCAGCGGCGGCCAGGCCTTCCACCAGGGCGTTGCGCATGCTGCGGATGCGCTGGCGCATCTCGCCCAGCTCGGCTTCCCAGAGGGCGCGCAGCTCGGGATTGCTCAGCACCGTGGCGACGATGGTGGCGCCATGGGTCGGCGGGTTTGAATAGTTGGTGCGGATCACGCGCTTGACCTGGGACAGCACCCGGGCGCTTTCCTCGCGGCTCTCGCTGACCAGGGTCAGGGCGCCTACCCGCTCGCCGTACAGCGAGAAGGACTTGGAGAAGGAGCTGGAGACCAGGAAGGTCAGGCCGGAGTCGGCGAACAGGCGCACGGCCTGGGCGTCTTCCTCGATGCCGTCGCCAAAGCCCTGGTAGGCGATGTCGAGGAAGGGCACCAGGTTGCGCGCCTTGACCACGTCCAGCACCGCCTGCCAGTCGGCCGGCTGCAGATCGACGCCGGTGGGGTTGTGGCAGCAGGCGTGCAGCACCACCACCGAGCGCTCCGGCAAGGCCTGGAGATCGGCCAGGAAGCCTTCGCGATTCAGGCCGTTGCTGGTCGCGTCGTAGTAACGATAGTTCTGCACGGGGAAGCCGGCGCTTTCGAACAGCGCACGGTGGTTTTCCCAGCTCGGGTCGCTGATGGCGACCACGGCATCCGGCAGCAGCCGCTTGAGGAAGTCGGCGCCGATCTTCAACGCGCCGGTGCCACCGACGGCCTGGACCGTGATGGCGCGGCCGTCGCGGACCAGGCTCGACTCGGCACCGAACAGCAGGTGCTGCACGGCCTGGTCATAGGCGGCGATGCCCTCGATGGGTAGGTAGCCACGCGGCGCCTGGGCGGCCACGCGCTGCTTCTCGGCCTCGGCCACGGCGCGCAGCAGCGGGATGCGGCCCTGCTCGTCGTAGTAGACCCCCACGCCCAGATTGACCTTGTGCGGACGGGCATCGGCGTTATAGGCCTCGTTCAGGCCAAGGATGGGGTCACGGGGTGCCATTTCGACGGCGGAGAACAAACTCATGGGGCAGCGGCTCGAATGAGGGGTGAAGGGAAGGGCGGAACGCTCGGGAAGCGGAAGTATAGCCCCCTGCAGTCGCCATCGCGACCCGACCTCCGTCGGAGTTTTCCTGACGTGCGGCGACGCGGGCAGATTGCAAAAGGGCGCTGGCGACCTCATCTGGGTGGTTCCAGTCCTTTCCTCGTCCGCATCGCTCCGGCCTCCGGTCGGCGCGCTGTCGTCCGTGCATTTTCGCGCTATTGAGGCAGCCATGTCCGCATTCCAGCTCTCCACCCGCTACACCCCGGCCGGCGACCAGCCCGAAGCCATTCGCCAGATGGTGGAAGGCCTGGAGGCAGGTCTGTCGCACCAGACCCTGCTCGGCGTGACCGGCTCGGGCAAGACCTTCAGCATCGCCAACGTCATCGCCCAGGTGCAGCGCCCGACCATGGTGCTGGCGCCTAACAAGACCCTGGCCGCCCAGCTCTATGGCGAATTCAAGGCCTTCTTCCCGAACAACTCGGTGGAGTACTTCGTCTCCTACTACGACTACTACCAGCCGGAAGCCTATGTGCCCTCGTCGGACACCTTCATCGAGAAGGATTCGTCCATCAACGATCACATCGAGCAGATGCGCCTGTCCGCCACCAAGGCGCTGCTGGAGCGCAAGGACGCCATCATCGTCGCCTCGGTGTCCTCCATCTATGGCCTGGGCAGTCCCGAGGCCTACCTGAAGATGGTGCTGCACCTGGATCGCGGTGATCGCATCGACCAGCGCACCATCCTGCGCCGGCTGGCCGAGCTGCAATACAGCCGCAACGACATGGAATTCGCCCGCGCCACCTTCCGGGTACGCGGCGACGTCATCGACATCTTCCCGGCGGAATCCGACCTGGAAGCCGTGCGCGTCGAGTTGTTCGACGACGAGGTGGAAAGCCTGTCGGCCTTCGATCCCCTGACCGGCGAGGTGATCCGCAAGCTGCCGCGCTTCACCTTCTATCCCAAGACCCACTACGCCACACCGCGCGAGACCCTGCTGGGCGCCATCGAGAACATCAAGCTGGAACTGGCCGATCGCCTGGAATGGCTGCGCGGCCAGAATCGTCTGCTCGAGGCCCAGCGCCTGGAACAGCGCACCCGCTTCGACCTGGAGATGATCCTCGAACTGGGCTACTGCAACGGCATCGAGAACTACAGTCGCTATCTGTCGGGCCGTGGTCCGGGCGAGCCGCCACCCACCCTCTACGACTATCTCCCGAGCAACGCCCTGCTGGTGATCGACGAATCCCACGTCACCGTTCCGCAGATCGGCGCCATGTTCAAGGGCGACCGCTCGCGCAAGGAAACCCTCGTGGAATACGGCTTCCGCCTACCCTCGGCGCTGGACAATCGGCCACTGAAGTTCGAGGAATGGGAAGCCGGCGCGCCCCAGACCATCTTTGTCTCGGCGACCCCGGGACCCTATGAGGAAGAGCACGCCGGGCGCGTGGTCGAGCAGGTGGTACGACCCACCGGCCTGGTCGATCCGGTGATCGAGATCCGCCCGGCCACCACCCAGGTGGACGACCTGCTCTCCGAGATCCGCCTGCGGGTGGCCCAGGAGGAGCGGGTACTCTGCACCACCCTGACCAAGCGCATGGCCGAGGACCTCACCGACTACCTGGCCGACCACGACGTGCGGGTGCGCTATCTGCACTCGGACATCGATACCGTGGAGCGGGTGGAGATCATCCGCGACCTGCGCCTGGGCACCTTCGACGTCCTGGTGGGCATCAACCTCCTGCGCGAAGGTCTGGACATGCCCGAGGTCTCCCTGGTGGCGGTGCTCGACGCCGACAAGGAGGGCTTCCTGCGTTCCGAGCGCTCGCTGATCCAGACCATCGGCCGGGCGGCGCGCAACCTCAACGGCAAGGCCATCCTCTACGCCGACAGCATCACCGGCTCCATGCAGCGTGCCATCGACGAGACCGAGCGCCGCCGTAACAAGCAGCTGGCCTTCAACGAAGAACACGGCATCGTGCCCCAGGGCATCAAGAAGGACATCCGCGACATCATGGAAGGCGCCGCGGCTCCGGGTGCCAAGGGCAAGCGGCGGGTGGCCAAGGCGGCCGAGGACAAGGGCGAATACGCCGCCGAACTGCGTTTGCCCAGCGAGATCGGCAAGCGTATCCGCCAGCTCGAAGAGAAGATGCTGCAACTGGCGCGTGACCTGCAGTTCGAGTCCGCCGCCCAGCTGCGCGACGAGATCCAGGCCCTGCGCGAGCGCCTGGTCCAGGTCTGAACCCGCTCCAACTGGCAGCGCCAGGGCTGGCGCTGCTACCATTCCGCCTTTGTCCCTTCGCGTTTCTCGAGAAAGCCGATGACCACCGTTCGCACGCGCATCGCGCCGTCGCCCACTGGCGACCCGCATGTCGGTACCGCCTATATCGCCCTGTTCAACCTCTGCTTCGCCCGTCAGCACGGCGGTCAGTTCATCCTGCGCATTGAGGATACCGACCAGGTCCGCTCGACCCGCGAATCCGAACAGCAGATCTACGACGCCCTGCGCTGGCTGGGCATCGAGTGGGACGAGGGCCCGGACGTCGGTGGCCCCCATGGTCCCTATCGGCAGAGCGAACGCGGCGAGATCTACTGGAAATACGCCCGGGAGCTGGTGGAGAAGGGCCATGCCTTCTACTGCTTCGCTACGCCCGAAGAGCTCGACCAGATGCGTGCCGAACAGCAGGCGCGCGGCGAGACCCCCCGCTACGACGGTCGCGGCCTGCGCCTGACCCCGGAAGAAGTGCAGCAGCGCCTGGACGCTGGTCAGCCCTATGTGATCCGCATGAAGGTGCCGGAGGAGGGTGTCTGCGTCGTCCCCGACCTGCTGCGCGGCGATGTCGAGATCCCCTGGGATCGCATGGACATGCAGGTGCTGATGAAGGCCGACGGCCTGCCCACCTACTTCCTCGCCAACGTGGTCGACGACCACCTGATGGGCATCACCCACGTCCTGCGTGGCGAAGAGTGGCTGCCCTCGGCGCCCAAGCTGATCAAGCTCTACGAATACTTCGGCTGGGAGCAGCCGCAGCTGTGCTACATGCCGCTGCTGCGCAACCCGGACAAGAGCAAGCTCTCCAAGCGCAAGAATCCCACCTCGGTGACCTTCTATCAGCGCATGGGTTACCTGCCCGAAGCCATGCTCAACTACCTCGGCCGCATGGGCTGGTCCATGCCGGACGAGCGCGAGAAATTCACCCTGGACGAGATGGTCGAGCACTTCGACCTCCAGCGCGTCTCCCTCGGCGGTCCGATCTTCGACGTCGAGAAGCTCTCCTGGCTCAACGGCCAGTGGCTGCGCGAGCTGAGTCCCGAGCGCTTCGCCGCCGAGGTACAGCACTGGGCGCTCAATCCCGAGTACCTGCTCAAGATCGCCCCGCTGGTGCAACAGCGGGTCGAGACCTTCAGCCAGATCGCCCCGCTGGCCGGCTTCTTCTTCAGCGGCGCCCTGAATCTGGATCCGGCGCTGTTCCAGCACAAGAAGCTGTCCGCCGACCAGGTCCGCCTGGTCATGCAGCTGCTGCTGTGGAAGCTCGAAGCCCTGCGCCAGTGGGACAAGGAGCGCATCACCGCGGTGATCCAGGTGGTCGCCGAGCACCAGCAGCTCAAGCTGCGGGACGTCATGCCGCTGCTGTTCGCCGCCATCACTGGCCAGGCCAGTTCGGTCTCGGTGCTCGACGCCATGGAGATCCTTGGGCCGGACCTCACCCGCTTCCGCCTGCGCCAGGCGGTCGAGTTGCTGGGCGCGCCCTCCAAGAAGGAAACCAAGGAGTGGGAGAAACTGTTGGCCGAACTCGGCTGACAGTCGCCCGACCGACCCCGACGTCGGGGTCGGCTTCCTCCTCGCGCCAGGATGGCCCCGATGACCTCCGTGACTCCCCAGCGGCACAATCTGCTCGAAGACGTACTGGCCTTGCTCAGCGCGACCCTGATGATCGCCCTGGCGGTCAATCTCTATCGCCACGCGGGCCTGCTCACCGGCGGTACCGCGGGCCTGGCCTTTCTCGCCCAGTACGGCACGCGCCTCTCCTTCGGGCAGGCGTTCTTTCTCATCAACCTGCCGTTCTACTGGCTGGCCGTGCGGCGCATGGGCTGGGCCTTTACCCTGCGGACCCTGGCGGCGGTGACCCTGGTGTCGCTGCTTACCGAGCTGACCCCGCACTTCGTCGCCTTCAGTGCCCTGCAACCCCTCTATGCCGCCGTGATGGGCGGCGTACTGATGGGCGTGGGGCTGCTGATCCTCTTCCGCCACCAGGCCAGCCTCGGCGGCATCAACATCGCCGTGCTCTATCTGCAACAGCGCTATGGCTGGCGGGCGGGCAAGGTGCAGATGGGCATCGATTGCCTGATCGTCCTGCTGTCGCTGTGGGTCGTCGAGCCAGGTGCCATCCTCGTCTCCATCCTGGGCGCCGTGATCCTCAATCTGACCCTGGCGATCAACCATCGGCCGGGGCGTTACAGCGCCATCAGCTAGGGGCTTTCCGTCGCGCAGGCGCAACTTCGATTGGTCCGCGACCCGCCTTGGCTTTAAGATGGCGCCCATTTTCGGCGGCCCAGCCGTCGTCATCGCAAGTTGAAGAGGTCTCCATGAGCTGCGATTTCCTGGCACAAGCCCTTCCCGGCGTACAGAAACTCTCGCCCTACGTGCCCGGCAAGCCCGTCGATGAACTGGCCCGCGAACTGGGCCTGGCGCCCGCCAGCATCGTCAAGCTCGCCAGCAACGAGAATCCCCTCGGCCCCAGTGCCAAGGCGCTCGAGGCCATCCGCGCCGAGCTGGCCGAGCTGACCCGCTATCCCGATGGCGGCGGCTTCGACCTCAAGCAGGCCCTGAGCCAGAGGTTCGGTGTGGCCGCCAACGGCATCACCCTGGGCAACGGCTCCAACGACATCCTCGAACTGGTCGCCCGTGCCTACCTGGCGCCCGGCTACAACGCCGTGTTCAGCGAGCATGCCTTCGCCGTCTATCCACTGGTGACCCTGGCGATCGGTGCCGAAGGCCGTAGCGTCCCGGCCAAGGACTATGGGCATGACCTCGAGGCCATGCTCGCTGCTATCGATGCCGACACCCGGGTGGTCTTTGTCGCCAATCCCAACAACCCCACGGGTACCTGGTTCGACAGCGAGGCCCTGGCACGCTTCCTCGCCCGCGTCCCCGAGCATGTCCTGGTGGTGCTGGACGAGGCCTACATCGAATACGCCGAAGGCGACGAGTTGCCGGACGGCCTGGCGTTCCTGGCCCAGTACCCCAACCTCATCGTCTCGCGGACCTTTTCCAAGGCCTATGGCCTGGCCGCCCTGCGCGTCGGCTATGCCTTCTCCTCGCCGACCGTGGCCGATGTCCTCAACCGGGTGCGCCAGCCGTTCAATGTCAACAGCCTGGCCCAGGCCGCGGCCTGTGCGGCCCTGGCCGACAGCGACTACCTGGCCCGCAGCCGGGCGCTCAACGATGCCGGTATGGCCCAGCTGGAAGCCGGTTTCCGCGATCTCGACCTCAAGTGGATTCCCTCCCGTGGCAATTTCATCGCCGTGGACCTGGGGCGCGACGCTGCGCCGATCAATCAGGGGCTGCTGCAGGAGGGCGTCATCGTGCGGCCCGTCGCCGGCTATGGCATGCCCACCTTCCTGCGCGTCTCCATCGGCACCGAAGCGGAAAATGCCCGTTTCCTGGCGGCGCTGAGCAAGGTCCTGGGTCGTGGCTGAAGTGGCCACCCCCCTGATCGAACGTCTCGTCGTTGTCGGCCTGGGCCTGATCGGCGGCTCCTTCGCCAAGGGCGCCCGCGCCAGCGGCCTCTGCCGTGAGGTGGTCGGGATCGATCGCGATCCGGAGACCCGCCGGTTGGCGGTCGAGCTGGGCGTCGTCGACCGCTGCGTCGCCGAGCTGGCCGAGGCCTGCCCGGGTGCCGACGTCATCCAGCTCGCCGTTCCCATCCTGGCTATGGAGCGGGTGCTGGCCGAGCTTGCGGCCCTGCCGCTGCAGGGCGCCATCCTCACCGACGTCGGCAGCGCCAAGGGCAACGTGGTGCGCGCCGCGCGTCAGGCCTTCGCCGGCCAGTCGCTGCGCTTCGTGCCGGGTCATCCCATCGCCGGCTCCGAACGCAGCGGCGTGACGGCGGCCAACGCGGCGCTGTTCAATCGTCACAAGGTCATCCTCACACCGCTGGAAGAGACCCTGCCGGCCGATCTGGACAAGGTCGATCGGCTCTGGCGCGCCATAGGGGCCGATGTCGAGCACATGACCGTCGAGCACCACGACCAGGTCCTCGCCGCGACCAGCCATTTGCCGCATCTGCTGGCCTTCAATCTGGTGGACTCCCTGGCCAAGCGCAGCGAGAACCGCGAGATCTTCCACTATGCCGCCGGCGGCTTCCGCGACTTCACCCGCATCGCCGGCAGCGATCCGACCATGTGGCACGACATCTTCATCGCCAATCGCGAAGCCGTGCTGCAGGCCCTGGACACCTATCGCGCCGATCTCGACGAACTGCGTGGCGCCATCCAGGCCGGCGATGGTCAGTTCCTCATGGAGGTGCTGACCCATGCGCGCGGCGCACGCGAATATTTCGGGCGCATCCTCGCCAGTCGTACCCAGGCCGGCGCCCAGGTCGCCGCCCATCATTCTCTTACGGAGGGGCACTCATGAGCAGTACCGCACCCGTCATCACCCTCGATGGTCCCGGCGGTTCGGGGAAGGGCACCCTTGCGGCGCTGGTCGCCCGTCAGTTGGGCTGGAATCTGCTGGATTCCGGCGCGCTCTATCGCCTGCTGGCCTTCGCTGCGCGCAACCATGGCGTGGACTACACCAACGAGGAGTCGCTCAAGCTGCTGGCGGCCCATCTGGACGTCCAGTTCCTTGCCGGGCATGAGCACGGCCAGCGCATCATTCTCGAAGGCGAGGACGTCACCGACGTCATCCGGACCGAGGAAGTCGGCGCCGGTGCCTCCCAGGTCGCCACCCTGCCGGCCGTGCGCGATGCCCTGCTGCAGCGCCAGCAGGCCTTCCGTGAGGCGCCCGGTCTGGTCGCCGACGGTCGCGACATGGGCACCGTGGTGTTCCCGGACGCCGAGCTGAAGATCTTTCTGACCGCCGGTGCCGAGGAACGGGCACAGAGGCGTTATCTTCAGTTGAAGCAGAAGGGCGAAAATGTTAGCTTGCCTGCCCTCCTGGAAGAGATCCGTGAGCGGGACGCCCGCGATAGTCAGCGTAGCGTTGCTCCGCTCAAGCCGGCCGACGATGCCGTCGAGCTGGATTCCACGCATCTCTCCATACAACAGGTATTGGAACGCATCCTGACCCTGGCCGCCGAGCGCGACCTGGCGGGATGAAGGCCGAGACTCATCCGAGTCGTCGGTGAAAGCTGCCGGGAACCAGTCGCATCCCGGCAGCCGGATGGTAACCACTCACCCCGCATGGGCTGGTCATGCGGTAGCCGGATACATCGGGTATCCATACAACAGGTATGAACATGAGCGAAAGCTTCGCAGAACTCTTTGAAGAAAGTCTGAAATCCCTCGACATGCAGCCGGGCGCCATCATCGTCGGCACCGTGGTGTCGATCGATGGCGACTGGGTTGTGGTCGATACCGGCCTGAAATCCGAAGGCCTGGTTCCGCTCGAGCAGTTCTACAACGAACAAGGCGAGCTGACCATCAACGTGGGTGACGAAGTCCACGTAGCCCTGGATGCCGTCGAAGACGGTTTCGGCGAAACCAAAGTGTCTCGCGAAAAGGCCAAGCGCGCCGAGTCCTGGCTGGTCCTGGAAGCCGCGTTCAGCGCCGACGAAGTGGTCAAGGGTGTCATCAACGGCAAGGTCAAGGGCGGTTTCACCGTCGACGTCAGCGGCATCCGCGCGTTCCTGCCGGGCTCCCTGGTCGATGTCCGTCCGGTGCGTGACACCACCCACCTGGAAGGCAAGGAACTCGAGTTCAAGGTCATCAAGCTGGACCAGAAGCGCAACAACGTTGTCGTTTCCCGTCGTAGCGTCCTGGAAGCCGAGAACAGCGCCGAGCGTGAAGCGCTGCTGGAATCCCTGCAGGAAGGCCAGCAAGTCAAGGGTATCGTCAAGAACCTCACCGACTACGGTGCGTTCGTCGACCTGGGCGGCGTAGACGGCCTGCTGCACATCACCGACATGGCTTGGAAGCGCATCAAGCATCCGTCGGAAATCGTCAACGTCGGCGACGAGATCGACGTCAAGGTGCTGAAGTTCGACCGCGAGCGCAACCGCGTCTCCCTGGGTCTGAAGCAGCTGGGCGAAGATCCGTGGGTCGCCATCAAGGCCCGTTACCCGGAAGGCACCCGCGTTCAGGCGCGCGTCACCAACCTCACCGACTACGGCTGCTTCGCCGAGCTGGAAGAGGGCGTGGAAGGCCTGGTGCACGTGTCCGAAATGGACTGGACCAACAAGAACATCCACCCGTCCAAGGTCGTTCAGGTTGGCGACGAAGTGGAAGTCATGGTCCTGGATATCGACGAAGAGCGTCGTCGTATCTCCCTGGGCATCAAGCAGTGCCGCGCTAACCCGTGGGAAGAGTTCTCGGGTCAGTTCAACAAGGGCGACCGCATCTCCGGCACCATCAAGTCGATCACCGATTTCGGTATCTTCATTGGTCTGGAAGGCGGTATCGACGGCCTGGTACACCTGTCCGACATCTCCTGGAACGAAACCGGCGAAGAAGCCGTGCGTCGCTTCAAGAAGGGTGACGAGCTGGACACCGTGATCCTGTCGGTCGACCCGGAGCGCGAGCGCATCTCCCTGGGCATCAAGCAGCTGGAAGACGATCCGTTCTCCAACTACGCCTCCCTGAACGAGAAAGGCACAATCGTGCGCGGTACCGTCAAGGAAGTCGATGCCAAGGGCGCTGTCATCACCCTGGCCAACGAGATCGAAGGCGTCCTGAAGGCGTCCGAAATCAGCCGTGACCGCGTCGAAGACGCCCGTAACGTGCTGAAGGAAGGCGACGAAGTCGAAGCCAAGATCATCAGCATCGATCGCAAGAGCCGCGTGATCAGCCTCTCCGTCAAGTCCAAGGACGTCGACGACGAGAAGGAAGCCATGAGCTCCCTGCGTAGCAAGCAAGAGCCTGCTGCTGGCCCCACCACCATCGGCGACCTGATCAAGGCGCAGATGGAAAGCCAGAACTAAGTTCGAGCTTGAATAAAAGGCGACCCTTCGGGGTCGCTTTTTTTTGTCCGGAAGAAAGCGGGCAGGGTGGTCACGGCCCGTAAAAAGTTGTGGAGGTGAAGCCGCCGGCTTGACTTTTCAAAAATCGGCCAGCGTGCTAAAAGTCCTTGAAGGTGATCTAGCCGCTTGATAACGAAGGAAAAATCCATGACCAAGTCGGAGTTGATCGAGCGCATCGTTTCCTATCAGGGGCAGCTGTCGTCCAGGGATGTCGAGCTGGCGATCAAGACCATGCTGGAGCAGATGGCCCAGGCGCTTTCCACCGGGGACCGTATCGAGATTCGGGGCTTTGGCAGCTTCTCGCTGCACTATCGGGCTCCCCGTACCGGACGCAATCCCAAGACCGGCGAGTCGGTGCTGCTGGACGGCAAGTTCGTCCCGCACTTCAAGCCTGGCAAGGAGTTGAGAGACAGGGTCAATGAGCTGGAGCCATAAAGCCGTCGCCCCTTTTTCCTTTGTCCGCTGCTTTCTGGCAAACCACTGATTTCTCTGTATTTTTAGTTTCTGTTGCGGTCGTCAAAAAAGCGTTATCGAGCAAGCCACTAGCGGATTTTTGACGTTTACAAAAAAAGTCAAGTCTTTTTGATTTTTTTGTAGACGAGTTCCGATTTTTGTATGAGACTTCCTTCACATAAGGTCTTGGGTGACCTCGTAGTCCACGCCGAGTGAGGAAGTTGTCATGCGCCACTATCTTTTCATCTGGATCGGTATCGCCGCCTGCTTCACCAGCATGCAACTCGGTCACCCTTTCCTGGCTGTAGCCGCTCTGGCCGGTAGCTGGATGGTTGCCCTGTTCCTGCAGCCCGCTCAGCGCGTCGAGAGCTTCTCGCGCCACTACGTCGCCCAGCCGGCCGCGCGCTTCCAGGCCGTTGAAGTCCAGACTTCCGCCAAGACCTTCTAAGGTTCTCACGTTTTTTCGGCCCGCCGCGCTCAGGTTCGGCGGGCTTTTTTATGCCTGCGTTTTGCGTCGCTAGGCCCCTGCGGGGCAATGTCTTACCATAAGCGCCCTTTCCTGGCTGACTGGCACGGCGCAACGCATTGATGGAACGCAAGATTCTGGTGACAGGGGCAGGGGGCTTCGTCGGCGCGGCCCTGGTTCGGCAGCTGCAGACCCGGGGTTATCCGGTGGTCGCCGCGCAACGCCGACCGACAGCCGCCGCGGTCGATGGCGGGGTCATTCCGGTGATCCGCGACCTCTCCGCCGCTACCGACTGGTCCGCGCCTCTGGCAGGGGTAGACACCGTCATCCACCTCGCTGCCCACGTCCACCAGCTGGGCGAGCAGCCAGGGGCCGCCAGCGAGGCGCGCTACGACGAGGTGAATCGGGCCGCGACCCTCAAGCTGGCCCGGGACGCCCAGGCTGCCGGCGTCCGTCGCCTCATCTTTGTCAGCAGCATCAAGGTCAATGGCGACTGGACCCTCCCCGGCAAGCCTTTTCGCGCCGACGACCAGCCTGCGCCCACCGATGCCTACGCACGTTCCAAGGCGGCGGCTGAGCGGCAACTGCTGGCGCTGATGGCCGAGACCGGACTGGAGGTGGTCATCGTGCGCCCCCCACTGATCTACGGACCCGGGGTAAAGGCCAATGTGGCGCGCCTGCTGGACACCCTGGCGCGGGGCGTGCCGCTGCCCCTGGGGGGCGTTCGGCACAACAGGCGTAGCCTGCTGGCGCTGGAGAACCTGCTCGATCTGTTGATCCTGTGCATCACCGCGCCGGAGGCCGCTGGCGCCATCCTGCTGGTCAGCGACGATGAAGATATTTCCACCGCCGAGCTGCTCGAATTGCTCGGTGAAGGTTTGGGTCGCAAGCCCAGGCTGATCGCCGTTCCGCCCGCCTGGCTCGAATGGGGTGCCCGACTGCTGGGCCGAGGCGAGGTGGCGCAACGCCTCTGTGGTTCACTGCAGGTCGACATCCGACCCACCAAGACCCTGCTGGGCTGGCAGCCCCCCGTGTCGGCGCGAGCCGCCTTGCGTGCGCTGGGGGCGCAGCGGGCCGCTGCGGAGGGACGCAGATGATGCTGCTTCTCTTGCTCCTGGCCGGTGGCTGCAGTTGGCTGGGCACCGCGGCGCTCCGTCGCTACGCCCTGTCCGGCGGCCTGCTCGACGAGCCCAACGCCCGCAGTTCGCACCAGGTGGCGACGCCCCGCGGCGGTGGTCTGGCGATCGTCGTAACGTTCGTGCTCGGTTGTGTCGTGCTGCGCCTGCTGGGACAGCTTGATCCGGTTTCCTGCGGCGTCCTGATAGGGGCGGGGCTGCTGGTGGCCGTGCTCGGCTTCGTCGACGATCATCGGCACGTGGGCGCCGGCTGGCGTCTGCTCGGCCATTTCCTGGCCGCGATCGCTGCGCTGCTGTGGCTGGGCGGCTATGGCGCCTTGCCGGCGCAGCTCTCCGCGGTGCTGGGATTGCCCGACTGGCTGGTGATGACCCTGGGCGTCCTCTATCTGGTCTGGCTGCTGAATCTCTACAACTTCATGGATGGCATCGACGGCATCGCCGGCGGCGAAGCGCTCGTCGTCTGTCTGGGCATGGCGCTGATCTATGCCATGACCGGCCATGGGACCTTGCTGGGTGCGCCTCTGCTGCTGGCCGCGGCCGTAGGGGGGTTCCTGTGCTGGAACTTCCCGCCGGCGCGCATCTTCATGGGCGATGTGGGCAGTGGCTTTCTCGGCCTGATCCTCGGCATGCTGTCCTTGCAGGCGGCGCTGATCGAGCTGTCGCTGTTCTGGGCCTGGCTGATCCTGCTCGGCGTCTTCGTGGTCGATGCGACCTGGACCCTGTTGCGGCGTCTGAGTCGGGGCAAGAAACCCTACGAGGCCCATCGCACCCACGCCTACCAGTGGGCCTCGCGGCGGCATGGCGCCCATCGGCCGGTGACCCTGGCGGTGCTGGCCATCAACCTGTTCTGGTTGCTGCCTATCGCTTTGCTGGTGGGGCTGGGGCTTTTAAGTGCCATACTGGGGCTCTTGCTTGCCTATGGGCCCTTGCTTTGCCTGGCCCTCCGATACCATGCTGGGACCGATGAGGTAGCCATGGCTGCGCAGTCCACGGGATTCAGGGATTAGGGACACTGACATGTTGCGTGACCATCTGGTCAAGCTGAACCGGCGTACCAAGAGAGTCATCCAGGTCGCGGTCGACCTCCTGCTGATCTGGCTTTCGCTTTGGTTGGCCTTCTATCTGCGCCTGGGCTCCGTGCAGATGATCGAGCCTTTCAGCGGGCATGCCTGGCTGTTCATCACCGCGCCGGCCATCGCCATTCCCCTGTTCATTCGCTTCGGCATGTACCGCGCGGTCATGCGTTACCTGGGCAACGATGCCCTGATCGCCATCGCCAAGGCGGTGACGCTGTCGACGCTGCTGCTGTCGGTGGTCATCTACTGGTATCGCGATCTACCGGAGATCGTCCCGCGCTCGATGATCTTCAACTACTGGATCGTCAGCCTGATCCTGATCGGCGGCCTGCGTCTCGCGCTGCGCCAGTACTTTCTGGGCGACTGGTATCGCGCCATCACGGTGCCCTTCATCAAGCAGCCGGACGAGCTGCCGCGGGTTGCCATCTATGGCGCCGGCTCGGCGGGCAACCAGCTGGTCGCGGCGCTGCGCATGGGTCGCGCCATGCGTCCGGTGGCCTTCATCGACGACGACAAGAGCATCGCCAATCGCATCATCGCCGGGCTCAAGGTCTACACCCCCAAGCACATCCAGCAGATGATCGACGAGACGGGTGCCGAAGAGATCCTCCTGGCGATTCCCTCTGCCACCCGGGCACGGCGGCGCGAGGTGCTCGGCCTGCTGGAACCCTATCCGCTGCACGTCAGAACCGTGCCGCGGATCAGCGACCTGGCCTGCGGCAAGGTACAGGTGGACGACCTCCAGGAGGTCGATATCGCCGACCTGTTGGGACGGGATCCGGTCACGCCCCGGCCCGAGCTGTTCGCGCGCTGCATCACCGGTCAGGTGGTGATGGTGACCGGGGCAGGGGGGTCCATCGGTTCCGAACTGTGCCGGCAGATCATCGGCCAGAAACCGCGCACCCTGATCCTGCTCGACCACGCCGAATTCAATCTCTACAGCATCCATCGCGAGCTGGACGCCCATCTCCAGCGCGAAGCCCTGCCGGTCACCCTGGTGCCGGTGCTGGGCTCCATCCGCAACGCTCCGCTGCTCCTGCAGGTGATGCGGCACTGGAAGGTGGCCACCCTCTACCATGCGGCGGCCTACAAGCACGTGCCCATGGTCGAGCACAACATCGCCGAAGGGTTCGGCAACAACGTCCTGGGGACCCTGAATGCCGCCCAGGCGGCCATCCAGGCCGGAGTCACCAGCTTCGTGCTGATCTCCACCGACAAGGCGGTACGGCCCACCAACATCATGGGCAGCACCAAGCGCCTGGCCGAGATGATCCTGCAGGCGCTCAGTCGCGAAGCGGCGCCCGTGCTGCACGGCCAGGCCGACGGTATCCACCAGGTCAATCGCACCCGCTTCACCATGGTGAGATTCGGCAACGTGCTGGGTTCGTCTGGTTCGGTCATCCCGCTGTTCCGCACGCAGATCCGCAAGGGCGGGCCGGTCACCGTCACCCATCCCAAGATCACCCGCTTCTTCATGACCATCACCGAGGCCGCTCAGCTGGTCATTCAGGCCGGCGCCATGGGCGAGGGCGGCGACGTCTTCGTGCTGGACATGGGCGAGCCGGTGCGCATCGTCGAGCTGGCCGAGCAGATGATCAAGCTGTCGGGTCTGAGCGTGCGTTCGCCGGCCAACCCCCATGGCGATGTCGCCATCGAGTTCACCGGCCTGCGCCCCGGCGAAAAGCTCTATGAAGAGTTGCTCATCGGTGACGACGTGAGTCCGACGTCCCATCCCAAGATCATGCGTGCGAGTGAAGACTTCCTGGCCTGGGAGGCCTTCCGCGCCGCCCTCGTCGAGCTCAGTCGCGCGATCGATGCGGGTGATTACCTCCGCGTCCGGCAACTGCTGCGGGACGTCGTCGCCGGCTATTCCCCCGAAGGCGATATCGTCGACTGGCTGCACGGCAAGCGATCCATCGAGTGATCCCGTCCACGCTTTCTTTCGGCCTGGATTTGAAGCCGAGCACAGAAGCGGCAGCCTCCCCCCGCTAGGCTGAACTTTCTTTTCCTGCCACTGTTTAACTCAGGTCTTTGGGTACATAGCTGTAGCTGTGACCCGAGCCAGGGATGGCTGCGCCGTCCTCCGATGTCTCGCCCGCAGCGCCGGGCGCGATGATGTACAAATCGATATAGGCAGGATTCAGGATGAAGGTACTGGTAACAGGTGGCGCGGGTTTCATTGGTTCCGCCGTAGTACGTTTTCTTATCAACGAAACCCAATGCAAGGTTGCCAACGTCGACAAGCTGACGTACGCCGGTAACGTGGACTCCCTGGCCGAAGTCGCCGACTCCGACCGCTACGAATTCCACCAGGTGGACATCTGCGATTTCGCCGCGCTACAGCAGGTCTTCACGTCCTTCCAGCCCGACGTGGTCATGCACCTGGCTGCCGAGTCCCACGTGGACCGCTCCATCGAGGGCCCTGCCGCCTTCATCCAGACCAACGTGGTCGGTACCGGCGTCATCCTGGAAGTGACCCGTGCCTACTGGAACGAGCTGGCGCCGGAAGCCAAGGCGGCCTTCCGGTTCCACCACATCTCCACCGACGAGGTATACGGCGACCTGCACGGCACCGACGACCTCTTCACCGAGACCACCCCCTATTCTCCGAGCTCGCCCTATTCGGCCAGCAAGGCCGGCAGCGACCATCTGGTGCGCGCCTGGGGCCGGACCTACGGCCTGCCGGTTCTGGTGACCAACTGCTCGAACAACTACGGCCCCTATCACTTCCCCGAGAAGCTGATCCCCCACGTCATTCTCAATGCCATCCATGGCAAGCCGCTGCCGATCTATGGCGACGGCTCCCAGGTGCGTGACTGGCTGTTCGTCGAAGACCATGCCCGCGCCCTCTATACCGTGGTGACCCAGGGCGAGGTCGGTGAGACCTACAACATCGGCGGCCACAACGAGAAGCGCAACCTGCAGGTCGTCGAGACCATCTGCGACCTGCTCGAAGAGCTGGCGCCGCAGAAGCCTGAGGGCGTCGAGCGCTATCGCGACCTGATCACCTTCGTCAAGGATCGTCCCGGTCACGACATGAGATACGCCATTGATGCCAGCAAGATCGGCCGCGAGCTGGGCTGGACGCCGGCAGAGACCTTCGAGACCGGCATGCGCAAGACCGTCACCTGGTACCTGAACAATCGCGAGTGGTGGCAGCGGGTGCTGTCCGGCGCCTACCGCCTCGAGCGTCTCGGCGAAGCCGTTTAACGATCCTATCGCGGACACGCCCGTGGGCGTGTCCGACCGACAGCAACAGTCAATTTTCAGAGGACGATTGCCATGAGCAAATACAAGGGAATTCTGCTGGCCGGTGGCTCCGGTACCCGTTTGCACCCCATTACCCTGGGCGTGTCCAAGCAGTCGCTGCCGATCTACGACAAACCCATGATCTACTATCCGCTGTCCGTGCTGATGCTGGCCGGTATCCAGGAAGTGCTGATCATCTCGACGCCCGCCGACCTGCCGGGCTTCCAGCGCATGCTCGGCGACGGCAGCCACTTCGGCATGCAGCTGAGCTATGCCGAGCAGCCCAGCCCGGACGGCCTGGCCCAGGCCTTCATCATCGGTCGCGAATTCGTTGGCGATGACAACGTCTGCCTGGTCCTCGGCGACAACATCTTCTACGGCCAGCGCTTCAGCGAGACGCTGCTGAAGGCCGCGAGCGTGGAGAAGGGCGCCACCGTGTTCGGCTACTACGTCGCCGACCCCGAGCGTTTCGGTGTGGTCGAGTTCGACGAGCAGGGCAAGGCCCTGAGCATCGAAGAGAAGCCCAAGAAGCCGAAGTCCAACTACGCCGTCACCGGTCTGTATTTCTACGACAACGACGTGCTGGATATCGCCGCCAACATCAAGCCGTCGCCCCGCGGCGAGCTGGAAATCACCGACGTCAACAACGAGTACCTGCGCCGCGGCTCGCTGAACGTCTCCCTGCTGGGCCGTGGTTTCGCCTGGCTGGATACCGGTACCCATGACGCCCTGCTGGAAGCCGGCCACTTCGTTCAGACCATCGAGAAGCGTCAGGGGCTGAAGGTCGCCTGCCTCGAAGAGATCGCCTTCCAGAAAGGCTGGATCACCTGCGAGCAGATGGCGCTGCAGGCCGAAGCCCTGAGCAAGACCGGTTATGGCCAGTACCTGGCGCGTCTGTGCAAGGAGCAGGACTGATGCAGGTCTTCGAAACCGCGATCCCGGACGTCAAGCTGATCGAACCCAAGGTCTTCGGTGACGACCGCGGCTTCTTCCTGGAATCCTTCCAGGCGGAGCGCTATGCCGAGCAGGCGGGGATCACCCTGGCGTTCGTGCAGGACAACCACTCGCGTTCCGCCCGCAACGTGCTGCGTGGCCTGCACTTCCAGCGCAGCAAGCCGCAAGGCAAGCTGGTGCGTGTCGTGCGTGGCGAGGTGCTGGACGTGGCCGTCGACATCCGTCGCGGTTCGCCCACCTTCGGCAACGTGGTCGCCGAGATCCTCTCGGAAGACAACAAGCGTCAGCTCTGGATACCGCCGGGTCTGGCCCACGGCTTCGTGGTGCTGTCGGAAACCGCTGATTTTGAATACAAGTGCACAGATTATTACGATCCCTCTGATGAAGGGTCTTTGATCTGGAATGATCCGGATCTGAATATCGACTGGCGGGTTACGGATCCCATCCTGTCCGCCAAAGATGCACAAGGCCTTCGATTGGCGGAGCTGTATAGATGAAGATACTGGTTACCGGAGCGAACGGTCAGGTCGGACGTTGTCTGACCGATCGTCTTCAGCGTTCAGAACTGGCATGGGAGGCCCATGGACGTGCCACTCTGGATATCGCTGACGAAGGCTCGGTAACCAGCCATCTCGAGCGATTCGCTCCCGACGTCGTGATCAACGCGGCCGCCTACACGGCGGTCGACAAGGCCGAGCAGGAGCCGGAGATCGCTGCCCGCGGCAATATCGAAGGCCCTGCGGTGCTTGCCCAGGCCTGCGGCGCCGCCGGCATCGCGCTGCTGCACCTGTCTACCGACTACGTGTTCGACGGCACCGCCACCGAACCCTATCAGGTCGAGGATCCGGTCAGCCCGTCCGGGGTCTACGGCATGACCAAGCTGGAAGGGGAGAACCGTGTGCTCTCCGCCTGCCCGCGCTCGGTGGTGCTGAGAACCGCCTGGGTGTTCAGCGAACACTGCAACAACTTCCTCAAGACCATGCTGCGGCTCGCTGCCGATCGCGACGAACTGCGGGTGGTGAGTGATCAGGTGGGTTGCCCGACCTACGCTGGCCATATTGCCGACGCCCTGCTGCAGATCGCCGCCCAGGCTCATGCTCAGCCTGAGCAGACCGCCTACGGCCTCTATCACTTCGGCGGTGACAGCGGCCTGAGCTGGTGCGACTTCGCGCGCTACATCATCGACGCCGGCCAGGAGCTGGGCATGCTGGAGCGGGCGCCGCTCATCACCGGCATCGCCACCTCCGAATTTCCGACCCTGGCCAAGCGTCCGGCCTATTCCATGCTGGATTCCAGCGCGCTGGAGCAGCGCTTCGGCATCCCGCCCAGCGACTGGCGCCAGGGCGTTCGCCAGACCCTGCTGGCGCTGCGGACCGAGCGTGCCCAGGCGGGCTCGCTGGTGAGTTGACCGCCTGACCCGTTGCGTTAAGCTCTGCGAATCAAACAGCGGAACACGGAGGTTCCTCTATGAGATTCGTCTGGATAGTCACCTTGCTCGCTCTGTTCGGCTCCTGGGCCAATGCCTGCGAGTCCGGCCCGGGGGCTGCAACCAAGCCAGCCTCGACGGCCAGCCTGGCGCCCCTGAACATCAATGTCGCCGACGCCACCGCGCTGCAAGGGCTGCGGGGGATAGGGGCCGTCAAGGCCCAGGCGATCGTCGACCATCGCCAAGCCCATGGCGCCTTTGCCTCGGTGGACGAGCTGCTCGAGGTCAAGGGGATCGGCAAGGCCCTGCTGCAGCGCAACCGCGACCGCCTCAGCGTCGACTGATTTTCGGCAAACTTTAGTCGGTTCTCGGCACCTTTTTACCAAGCCATTGTTTTCGCTGGATTTTTTAGGATCTGGCACAGGCATTGCTCTATCTCTGACACGAGTGGGTACGGCGTCAATTTCCCGTGCCAGAGGAGCAGAGCAAATGGTTCAAGGTGTCGAGTTCAATCGGTTGATGCTGGAAATGCGTTCCATGCAGACCGAAGCCATGGCCCGGTCGAAAGCCGTCGTAGCTCCGGCTGCCGGCGCGGAACAGGTCCAGGGTCCGAGCTTTGCCGACATGCTCAGCAAGGCCGTGGGCTCCGTCAACGAAACCCAGCAGACCGCCGGCGAGCTGGCCAAGGCCTTTGAGCTGGGTCAGGGCGGCGTCGACCTCACTCAAGTCATGATCGCTTCGCAGAAGGCCAGCGTCTCCGTGCAGGCCTTGACCCAGGTACGCAACAAGTTCGTGCAGGCGTACCAAGACATCATGCAAATGTCGATTTGAGGACGGTCTAGAAAATGGCCGACGCTCTTACCAACGCACCCGTCCCGACGACCCAACCTGCGGCTGAAGACAAGCCCAAGAAGTCGCTGCTGGGTCTCAGCTTTCTCGACAACCTGTCCGACATGCCGCTGCTGCGGCAGATGGGGCTGCTGATCGGCCTGGCCGCCAGCGTCGCCCTGGGTTTCGCCGTGGTGCTCTGGACCCAGCAGCCGGACTATCGGCCGCTGTACACCAGCATGAACGGTCTCGACGCCAACCAGGTGCTGCAGGCCCTGGGCGCGGCCGACATCGGCTACAAGGTCGATCCGAATTCCGGTGCCCTGCTGGTCAAGTCCGATGACCTCGGCCGGGCGCGCATGAAGATGGCCGCGGCCGGCATCACCGCCTCCGATGGCAACGTCGGCTTCGAGCTGCTGGACAAGGAGCAGCCGCTGGGCACCAGCCAGTTCATGGAGGCGGCCAACTACCGTCGCAGCCTGGAAGGCGAACTGGCCCGGACCATTTCCAGCCTCAACAACATCAAGGGCGCCCGGGTGCACCTGGCGATCCCGAAGAGTTCGGTGTTCGTTCGTGACGAGCGCAAGCCGAGCGCCTCGGTACTGGTAGAGATGTACCCTGGCCGTACCCTGGATGCCGGTCAGGTCATGGCCATCATCAACCTGGTCGCCACCAGCGTGCCGGAACTGGACAAGTCCCAGGTCACCATCGTCGACCAGAAGGGCCAGCTGCTGTCCGACCAGCAGAATCTTTCCGAGCTGTCGATCGCCGGCAAGCAACTGGACTACACCCGCAAGATGGAAGGCTCCCTGACCCAGCGCGTGCAGAACATCATGCAGCCGGTGGTGGGCAATGGCCGCTTCAAGGCCGAAGTGGCCGCCGACGTGGACTTCAATGCCGTGGAGTCGACCTCCGAGCAGTTCAACCCGGATCAGCCGGCGTTGCGCAGCGAGCAACAGAACAGCGAACAGCGTCAGACTTCCGGCGGCGGCGCCCAGGGCGTGCCGGGGGCCCTGTCCAACCAGCCGCCCGGTCCGTCCTCGACCCCGGAAAAGGCCGGTGCCCAGGGTGGCGGTGCGAACTACATCGCTCCCGGCCAGCCGCTGCGCGACGCCAATGACCAGTTCATCTACGACAGCAAGACCAGCCTGCCGGCGACCCTGCCGTACCCGACCGACAAGCGTGAGCAGAACACCCGCAACTACGAACTGGACCGCAGCATCAGCTACACCCGTCAGCAGCAGGGTCGTCTGCGTCGGCTTTCCGTCGCCGTGGTACTGGACGACCAGGTCAAGGTCGATGCCGCCGGCAAGGTCAGCCACCAGCCCTGGACCACCGAAGACCTGGCTCGCTTCACCCGTCTGGTGCAGGATGCCGTGGGCTTCGACGCCAGCCGTGGCGACAGCGTGAGCGTGATCAATGCGCCCTTCGCCCCGGTGCAGCAGGAAGAGATCGAGAGCATTCCCTTCTACCAGCAGCCCTGGTTCTGGGGTGTGGTCAAGCAGGCCCTCGGCGTCCTCTTCATCCTGGTGCTAGTCTTTGGGGTGCTGCGTCCGGTGCTGAAGAACCTGTCCGGCGGCAACACCAAGGACGCCGCTGCCCTGGCCGCTGCCGGTGGTGCCGGTGCCCTGGGTGCCGGTGGTCTGGATGGGCTGTCGGACGATCTGGCCGACGACAAGGTGAGCCTGGCCGGTCCTGCGCCGCTGTTGCTGCCCAGCCCCAGCGAGGGTTATGACGCTCAACTGACCGCCATCAAGCAGCTGGTCAACGATGATCCGGGCCGTGTCGCCCAGGTAGTGAAGGATTGGATCAATGGCGACGAATGACGCGCAACTTTCCAAGGTCGAGAAGGCCGCGATCTTCCTCCTGTCGCTGGGTGAGGCCGATGCCGCGCAGATCCTGCGCCACATGGGACCCAAGGAGGTACAGAAGGTCGGTACCGCCATGGCGCAGATGCGCAACGTCAACCGCGAGCAGGTCGAGCGGGTACTGGGCGACTTCATCGAGGTGGTGGGCGACCAGACCAGCCTGGGCGTGGGCGCCGACGGCTACATCCGCAAGATGCTCACCCAGGCCCTGGGCGAGGACAAGGCCAGCGGCCTGATCGACCGCATCCTGCTGGGCGGCAACACCAGCGGCCTGGACAGCCTGAAGTGGATGGAGCCGCGGGCGGTGGCGGACGTGATCCGCTACGAACACCCGCAGATCCAGGCCATCGTGGTGGCCTATCTGGACCCGGACCAGGCGGCCGAGGTGCTCGGTCACTTCGATCACAAGGTGCGCCTGGACATCGTCCTGCGCGTTTCCTCGCTGAACACCGTGCAACCGGCGGCGCTCAAGGAGCTGAACCTGATCCTGGAGAAGCAGTTCTCCGGCAGCGCCAGCACCACCCGTACCGCCCTGGGCGGCGTGAAGCGCGCCGCCGACATCATGAACTACCTGGACAGCTCGGTCGAAGGCCCGCTGATGGATGCGATCCGCGACGCGGACCAGGATCTGTCGGGGCAGATCGAGGACCTGATGTTCGTCTTCGACAACCTGGCCGACGTCGACGACCGCGGCATCCAGGCGCTCCTGCGCGAGGTGTCTTCCGATGTGCTGGTGCTGGCGCTCAAGGGCGCCGACGACGGCATCAAGGAAAAGTTCTTCCGCAACATGTCCAAGCGCGCGGCCGAGCTGCTGCGCGACGACCTGGAAGCCAAGGGCCCGGTGCGACTGTCCGAGGTGGAGGGCGCGCAGAAGGAGGTCCTCGCCGTGGCTCGTCGCATGGCCGATGCCGGCGAGATCGTTCTGGGCGGCAAGGGTGGCGAGGAAATGGTCTGACGGCTTGCCGGGGTTGGCCTGTGCTTTGCTAATGTCTGCTCAGTAGCGGTTTTCTGACGGACAGGTAATGAGCAAAGAAGCGGCGAGCGAACTGATCAGGGCGCGGGATCTGGAAGCCTTCGATGTCTGGCGACTGCCGGCCTTCGACAGTTTCGACGAGCCCGAGGAGATCCCTGCGCCCGCGGCCGCCGAGCCCGAGCTCCAGCCGGAGCCGCAGATCGAAGAAGTGCCGGTCGAAGAGGTCCAGCCGATCACCCTCGAAGAGCTGGAGGCGATCCGCCAGGAGGCCTACAACGAAGGCTTCGTCACCGGCGAGCGCGACGGCTACCACGCCGGTCAGCTCAAGGCGCGCCAGGAGGCCGAGGCGGCGCTGACCGCCCGGCTGGCCAGCCTGGAAACCCTGATGAGCCATCTGCTCGATCCCATCGGCGAACAGGACCAGGCCCTGGAAGCCGGGATGGTGCAGCTGGTCCGGCACATCACCCGCGAAGTCATCCAGCGCGAACTCACGCTAGACTCCAGTCAACTGGGTCAGGTGGTGCGCACGGCGCTGAAGCTGCTGCCCATGGGGGCCGAGAACATCCGCATCCAGGTCAGCCCCCAGGACTTCGAGCTGATGAAGGCCCTGCGTGACCGCCACGAGGAGAAATGGCGCATCCTCGAGGACGAGACCCTGATGCCTGGCGGCTGCCGGATCGAGACCGAGAGCAGCGTCATCGATGCCAGCATCGAGACCCGTCTGACCCAGGCACTGACGCAGCTGGCCGAACAGCAGCGTCACCAGGCGACCCAGCCCCAGGAAGCCGATCTGCACATCGACATCGAGGATGCCCCCCATGCGTCTTGAGCGTCTGAGTTTCGAACGCCGCCTCGGCGGTTACGATGAAGCCATCCGGGTCGAACAGCAGCCGGTGATCGAGGGCCGCCTGCTGCGCATGGTCGGCCTGACCCTGGAGGCCGAGGGCCTGCGTGCCGCCGTCGGCAGCCGCTGCCGGCTGATCAATGGCGGTGGCTACCAGCCGGTGGAAGTCGAGGCCGAGGTGATGGGCTTCAACGGCAACAAGACCTTTCTCATGCCGGTGGGCAGCCTCGCCGGTATCGCGCCCGGCGCCCGGGTGGTGCCGGTGCCGGATACCGGCCGTCTGCCCATGGGCATGTCCATGCTCGGTCGCGTGCTGGATGGCCTGGGCAATGCCCTGGACGGCAAGGGCCGCATGCGTGCCGAAGACTGGGTGCCGATGGACGGCCCCACCATCAACCCGCTCAAGCGCGAGCCCATCAGCGAGCCCCTGGACGTCGGCATCCGCAGCATCAACGGTTTGTTGACGGTGGGTCGCGGCCAGCGTCTCGGTCTGTTCGCCGGTACCGGCGTGGGCAAGAGCGTGCTGCTCGGCATGATGACCCGGCTGACCAAGGCCGAGATCATCGTGGTCGGGCTGATCGGCGAACGGGGCCGCGAGGTGAAGGAATTCATCGAGCACATCCTGGGCGAGGAGGGCATCAAGCGGGCGGTGGTCGTGGCCTCGCCGGCGGACGATGCGCCCCTGCTGCGCCTTCGTGCGGCCATGTACTGCACCCGCATCGCCGAATACTTTCGCGACAAGGGCAAGAACGTGCTCCTGCTGATGGATTCCCTGACCCGCTATGCCCAGGCGCAGCGGGAGATCGCCCTGGCCATCGGCGAGCCGCCGGCGACCAAGGGCTATCCGCCGTCGGTGTTCGCCAAGCTGCCGCGGCTGGTGGAGCGGGCTGGCAATGCAGAAAAAGGTGGGGGTTCGATCACGGCGTTTTATACTGTGCTCTCGGAAGGCGACGATCAGCAGGATCCCATCGCCGACTCGGCGCGGGGCGTGCTGGATGGCCACTTCGTGTTGTCGCGGCGGCTGGCCGAGGAAGGCCACTATCCGGCGATCGACATCGAGGCGTCCATCAGCCGGGTCATGCCCCAGGTGGTCAGCCCGGAGCACCTGCGCAACGCCCAGCGCGTCAAGCAGCTCTGGTCGCTCTATCAGCAGGCCAAGGACCTGCTCAGCGTCGGTGCCTATGTGCCCGGCGGAAATGCCGAAACCGATCTGGCGATCGCTCGCTACGCCCCCATGCAGCACTTCCTGCGCCAGGGGCTGCGCGAGAGCGAATCGCTGGAACAGAGTGCCGCCAATCTCCAAGCTGTGTTGGGAGGCTGATAGATCATGAAAGGCAGAGCCGAACGTCTGGGCCCCGTGGTGGAGATGAGCGAGCGCGACGAGCGTGACGCGGCCCAGCGCCTGGGGCAGTGCCAGCAGCAACTGGCCCAGGCCGAGTTCAAGCTCGGCGAATTGCAGCGCTATCGCGAGGATTACCAGCAGCGCCTGGTGGCCAATGGCAGCCGCGGCGTCACCGGCCAGTGGCTGATCGGCTATCAGCGCTTTCTCAGCCAGCTGGAAGAGGCTATCGGCCAGCAGGAGCGCAACGCCCAGTGGCACCGCGATGTGGTGGCCAAGGCCCGCACCCAGTGGCAGGAGCACTATGCGCGCCTCGAAGGCCTGCGCAAGCTGGTCGAGCGCTATCGCCAGGAGCAGCGCCTGGTCGAGGACAAGCGCGAACAGAAACAGATGGACGAATACGCCCAGCGGGCGCGCTCGACCTATATCTAGGCCGGGCCTTGCCCCTCGTCCCTTGTCTTAGCCAGTGAGAATGCCGATGTTTTCCTCCCATATCGATCCGGAAACGCTCGCCGCCCTGCGCGACTGCATGGAGGAGGAGTATGTCGACCTCATCGAAACCTTTCTGGTGGATTGCGAAGAACGTATCGCCGAACTCAAGCGCAGCGTGATCGGCGGCGATGCCGAACAGGTCCGCCAGCTGGCGCACAGCTTCAAGGGCAGTGCCGGCAACATGGGGGCCGCACCGCTGGCGGAGCTGTGCCGAGCCGTGGAGGAGGGCGCGCGGCGTCGGGCGACCACCGCCGAGCTGGCCATGGGGGTATCCGCCATGGAGCGCGAATTCGCCATCGTCCGCATCCTGTTCAAGGTCGAGCGGCAACGCTACGCGGGCTGACCTCGTCAAAGCGCTGGCGTTTAGGGCTGGCGCGCAACTTGCTAGTTATCCGAAAACCCGTCCTTCGGAGTCCTCCATGGCCGTCGTGCCCGATTTCCTTCTGAACACCGCCACCTCGCCAGCCAGCACCGGCCGGGCGGCGGCCAAGACCCCTTCCCAGGATCGCCCGGCCGCGCAGGAGCGCTTCGCCGATGTCTTTGCCCAGGAGCAGCCGCGTGAGCCGGTGCGCAGCGAAAAGCCGCGTGACACCAGCGACAGCAAGGCCCCCAGCCAGGCGCGCAAGAGCGAATCCGGGCGTGCCCGTGATGGGGATGACCGGGTGAAACGCGCGGGCGATGACGACCGCACGGCGGACGCCAAGCCCGAGGCCGACAGCACCGCCAAGAGCGACGCGCCGTCGGCAACCACCGCCGACGACAGCGGCAAGACCTTGCCGGTGGCCCAGGGCGAAGACGCCAAGGCGCCGGTGGACGCGGTTCTGGATCCGCTGTTCATGTTCGGCATGACCGGCCAGTTCCCGCAGCCGGTAGCCACGCCTGTGGCAACGCCTCAGCTGCCCACCGGGACGGCCGCGGACGCCGCAGCCACCGCCACTGCCCAGGCCCTGGAT
Organism: Pseudomonas oryzihabitans NBRC 102199; assembly: GCF_000730625.1. Taxonomy (GTDB): domain Bacteria; phylum Pseudomonadota; class Gammaproteobacteria; order Pseudomonadales; family Pseudomonadaceae; genus Chryseomonas; species Chryseomonas oryzihabitans. The sequence continues at coordinate 133,213 of NZ_BBIT01000001.1, forward strand.
CCGGCGGCGCTGCTGGGCGCTGCCGTGGCAACCGTAGCCCAGACGACCACCCCGGGTATCGGCGCGGGCGCCACGGCCACCCCGGCCAAGCCCGGCGAGCAGCAGACGACCGACGATGGTCTGGCACAGCTGCTGGGCCAGGTGCCCCAGGCCCAGGGTGACGCCGCCAAGCTCACCAGCAACGCCAACAACCTGGCGGCCACCCAGCTGCAAGGGCTGTTGCCGGCAGATGGCACGCCCGCCCAGGCGGCGGATCAGGCAGCCAGTGCGGCCCTGGCCGCGACCCTGGACAAGGGCGATGGTCAGGACGCGGCGGCCCCGAGCAAGACCGATGCCTTCGCCGACAAGCTCACCGCCCTGTCGCAGGCGCTCAGCAGTCCGGCGCAGACCGCTCGTCCGGTCACCGCTGCCGTACCGGGCCAGCCGCTCAATCCCCAGGCCGGCAACTTCAGCGAGGCGGTGGTCGACAAGGTCATGTGGATGTCCAGCCAGAATCTCAAGACCGCCGACATCCAGATGGAGCCGGCGCAACTGGGCAAACTGGAGGTGCGCATCGACATGACCCAGGACCAGACCCAGGTCACCTTCGCCAGTCCCCACGCCGACGTGCGCGAGGCGCTGGACAACGGCAGCCAGCGCCTGCGGGAGCTCTTCGCCCAGCAGGGCATGAACCTGGCCAACGTCAACGTCTCCGATCAGTCGTCCGGCCAGGCCTGGCAGCAGTCCCAGCAGGGCGCTCAGCACGAGGGCTCGCGCCGGGGCCGCGGGGGTGTCGCAGGGGATGGCGCGGACGAAGCGGTGGCGAATGTCGCCGAAACCCGCGGCTCGGCGACCCTCGCCGCGCGCAGTCTGGTCGACTATTACGCCTGACGGGCCAACGGCTCCCAGGTGACAGCCTGGGCCGCACCTGCTATATCCCCTTCGTATCAATAGGTTAGCTGCGTCACCCAACAGGGTTGACGAGCCGCACAGGATTCGGTCGAACACTTATGGCGAAGAAGCAGGCGCCCGCGGCAGAGGGCGCAGCCGCGGAAGGCAAGGGCAAGGGCAAGCTCAAACTCATCATCATCATCGTCGTGGCCCTGCTGCTGGTCATAGGCGCTTCGGTGGGTGCGACCTGGTTCCTGCTCGGCAAGAAAAGCGCCGAGCCCGAGCACGCCGCGCCGGCCGCTCCGGCGGCACCGGTGCATCTGGCCGCGGTCTACCAGGCGCTGGTGCCGGCCTTCGTGGTCAACTACAACGCCGACGGTCGCCAGCGCTACATGCAGGTCACGGTGACCCTGATGGGACGCGACCAGGCGCAGATGGATGCGCTCAAGGCGCAACTGCCGCAGGTCCGCAACCAGCTGGTGATGCTGTTTTCCGGGCAGGACTTCAATAGCCTGCTGACGCCGGTAGGCAAGGAGATGCTGCGCCAGCAGGCCACCAGCAAGGTTCAGGAACTGGCGAAGAAACTGACCGGCCAGACTGCCATCGAACAGGTATTGTTCACCAATCTCGTCCTGCAATAGGTAACGCCATGGCCGTGCAAGATCTGCTCTCTCAGGATGAAATCGATGCCCTGCTGCACGGGGTCGACGATGGCATCGTCGAGACCGAGACCGATGCCGAGCCGGGCACCATCAAGGGCTATGACCTCACCAGCCAGGATCGCATCGTCCGCGGACGCATGCCGACCCTGGAAATGATCAACGAACGCTTCGCCCGCTATACCCGGGTCAGCATGTTCAACCTGCTGCGGCGCTCGGCGGACGTCTCCGTGGGTGGGGTGCAGGTCACCAAGTTCGGCGAGTACATCCACTCGCTGTACGTGCCCACCAGCCTCAACATGGTCAAGATGAAGCCGCTGCGCGGTACCGCGCTGTTCATCCTCGATGCCCGCCTGGTATTCAAGCTGGTGGATAACTTCTTTGGCGGCGATGGGCGTCACGCCAAGATCGAAGGCCGCGAATTCACCCCCACCGAGTTGCGCGTGGTGCGCATGGTGCTCGACCAGTGCTTCATCGATCTCAAGGAAGCCTGGGGCGCCATGCTCGACTGCCAGTTCGAGTACATGAACTCCGAGGTCAACCCGGCCCTGGCCAACATCGTCAGTCCCAGCGAAGTGGTGGTGGTGAGCACCTTCAACATCGAACTGGATGGCGGCGGCGGCGAATTGCACGTGACCATGCCCTATTCGATGATCGAGCCGATCCGCGAGATGCTCGACGCCGGCTTCCAGTCGGACGTGGACGATCAGGACGAACGCTGGGTCAAGGCCTTGCGCGAGGACCTGCTCGATGTGCGCGTGCCCCTGGAGGCGACGGTTGTCCGGCGCCAACTCAAACTCCGCGATATTCTCAACATGCAGCCCGGCGACGTGATTCCGGTGGAAATGCCCGAGGAAATGCTCATGCGCGCCAATGGCATGCCCACCTTCAAGGTCAAGATGGGCGCGCGCAAGGGCAACCTGGCCCTGCAGATTCTCGAACCGGTCAGCCGCGGCCGCTGAGCGACAACCGTTTTTTCCGTCCGGGCCCGGGCCCGGCGTAGCACGAGACCCAGACGATGGCAGACAACCCAGAAGAACAAGCCCTGGCGGACGAGTGGGCCGCGGCCCTGGCCGAAGCCGGTGACGCCAGTCAGGACGACATCGACGCCCTGATGGCCCAGGGTACCCAGGTCGAAGCCCCCAAGCCGCCCAAGGCGCCGGTGGAAGAATTTGGTCAGAGCAGTGGGGGGTTGGCAGTGAGCGGCATGGAAGGGCCCAACCTGGATGTGATCCTGGACATCCCGGTGACCATCTCCATGGAGGTCGGCCACACCGACATCTCCATCCGCAACCTGCTGCAACTCAACCAGGGCTCGGTCATCGAGCTCGACCGTCTGGCTGGCGAGCCGCTGGACGTGCTGGTGAATGGTACGCTGATCGCCCATGGTGAAGTGGTGGTGGTGAACGAGAAGTTCGGGATCCGCCTGACCGACGTCATCAGCCCCACGGAACGTATCAAGAAGCTGCGGTGATCCATGAAGAGTCTGCTCCTGCCGCTGGGTCTCCTGCCCCTGACCGCGCGTGCCGCCGAAGCCACCTCGCCGGGGCTGGATGTGGGGGCGCAGGTCGGTCAGTTGCTGCTCGGTCTGCTGTTGGTGATCGCGCTGATTCTCGGCCTGGCCTGGCTGGTGCGCCGGGTGCAGCAGCAGGGTCCGCGCGGTCAGCAGGTGATCAAGGTCATCTCCACCCAGCACCTGGGCCCGCGCGAGCGGCTGGTGCTGGTTCAGGTCGGCCAGGAGCAGTTGCTGATCGGTGTCGCCGGCGGACGGATCACGCCGCTGCACAGCCTGCGCGAGCCGGTGCGACCGGGCGAGACCGAGGCGCCGGCGCCGGAATTCGCCCAGCGCCTGCTGGAACTCATCAGCCGCGATCCCAAGGCGAAACCATGATCTCTTCGCGTCTCCCGGCCAACCTCGGGCGCACCCTGGGCTGGCTGCTGGGCCTGGCCGTGCTGCTGTTCGCGCCCCTGGCGCTGGCGCAGCAGGCCGGGCAGGCCAATCCGCTGTCGATCCCGGCCATTACCCTGAGCACCAACGGCCAGGGGCAGCAGGAGTATTCGGTCAGCCTGCAGATCCTGCTGATCATGACGGCGCTGAGCTTCATCCCGGCGTTCGTCATGCTGATGACCAGCTTCACCCGCATCGTCATCGTCTTCGCCATCCTGCGCCAGGCGCTGGGCCTGCAGACCACGCCGTCCAACCAGGTGCTGGTGGGCATGGCGCTGTTTCTCTCGCTGTTCATCATGGCGCCGGTGTTCGACCGCATCAACAGCACCGCCGTGCAGCCCTATCTGAACGAACAACTCAGCGCCCAGGACGCCATCGCCCGGGCGCAGGTGCCGATGAAGGACTTCATGCTGGGGCAGACCCGGCAATCGGACCTGGACCTGTTCATGCGGCTGTCCAAGCGCACCGACATCCCCAGCGCCGACCAGGCGCCCTTGTCGATCCTGGTGCCGGCCTTTGTCACCTCCGAACTCAAGACCGCCTTCCAGATCGGCTTCATGATCTTCATTCCCTTCCTGGTCATCGACCTGGTGATCGCCAGCGTGCTGATGGCCATGGGCATGATGATGCTGTCGCCGATGATCATCTCCCTGCCGTTCAAGCTGATGCTGTTCGTGCTGGTGGATGGCTGGGCGCTGATCATGGGTACCCTGGCCAGCAGCTTCGGCACCGTCTAGCGGTGCCCCCTTTGCGTGGAGAAGCGAAATGACCCCTGAAGTCGCCGTCGATCTGTTCCGCCAGGGTCTCTGGCTTACCGCGCTGCTGGTGGCGGTGCTGGTGGTGCCGAGTCTGATCGTCGGTCTGATCGTGGCGGTCTTCCAGGCGGCGACCCAGATCAACGAACAGACCCTGAGCTTTCTGCCGCGGCTGATCGTCACCCTGTTGACGCTGATCGTGCTGGGGCCCTGGATGGTCCGGCAACTGATGGAATTCATCCAGACCTCGGTCGCCAACATCCCGCGGCTGATCGGCTAGCCCATGCTCGCCCTCAGCGACGCCCAGATCGGCGGCTGGGTCGGCAGCTTCCTGTTTCCGCTGTTTCGCATCGCCGCGCTGCTGATGACCATGCCGATCATCGGCACCACCCTGGTCCCGGTGCGGGTGCGGATGTATCTGGCCCTGGCCCTGAGCCTGGTGCTGGTGCCGACCCTGCCGCCGATGCCACAGGTGGATGCCATCAGTCCCCAGGCGCTGCCGCTGATCGTCGAACAGATCCTCATCGGCGCGGTGATGGGGTTCAGCCTGCAGCTGTTCTTCCATGTCTTCGTGGTGGCGGGGCAGATCATCTCGACCCAGGCGGGTCTGAGCTTCGCGTCCATGATCGACCCGGTCAACGGCGCCTCGGCCCCGGTCATGGGCCAGTTCTTCACCATGCTGGTGACGCTGCTGTTCCTGGCCATGAACGGCCATCTGGTGGTGTTCGAGATCCTCGCCGAAAGCTTCGTTACCCTGCCGGTGGGCGATACCCTGAGCGTCGAGCACTTCTGGCAGGTCGCCGGGCGGCTGGGCTGGGTCATGGGCGCCGGCATCCTGCTGGTGCTGCCGGCCATCACCGCGCTGCTGGTAGTCAACATCGCCTTTGGCATCATGACCCGCGCCGCGCCGCAGCTGAACATCTTTTCCGTCGGCATGCCGCTGATCGTGGTGCTGGGCATGGTCATCGTCTGGCTCGGCACCGCCGACATCCTCTCCCACTATGAAAGTCTCGCCAGCGAGGCGCTGCAATGGCTGCGCGAACTCGCCCGAGCCCGCTAGGAGATATGCCGCATGGCTGAATCCGATGGCGAAGACCGTACAGAAGACCCCACAGAGAAACGCAAGCGTGATTCCCGGGAGGAGGGGCAGCTCCCGCGATCACGCGAACTCGGCACGGTGGCGGTCATGCTTTCGGGGGTCGGCGGCCTGCTGATGTACGGCGCCTTCCTGGGCGGCAAGCTGCTGGAGGTGATGCGCAGCAACTTCTCCCTACGGCGCGAAGAGGTCATGGACGAACGCTTCATGGGCACCTTCCTGCTGGCCTCGGGCAAGGCGGCGATGATCGGGATGCTGCCGATGATCGCCTTGGTGGTGATCGCCGCCATCGTTGGCCATATCGCCCTGGGTGGCTTCCTGTTTTCCGGCAAGATGCTGGCGCCCAAACCGAGCCGGATGAATCCCATGTCCGGCATCGCCCGGATGTTTTCCAAGAATTCCCTGGTGGAATTGCTCAAGGCCCTGGGCAAGTTCTTCATCATCCTCGGCGTGTCGGTGCTGGTGCTGATGAGCGAGCGCACGGCCCTGCTGCAGATCGCCAAGCTGCCGACCGAGCAGGCGCTCCTGCACAGCATGCAGGTGGTGGGGCATGCCACCCTGCTGCTGGCCCTGGGGCTGCTGATCATCGCCGCGGTGGACGTGCCCTTCCAGATCTTCAGCAACCGCAAGAAGCTGATGATGACCAAGCAGGAGATCAAGGACGAATACAAGGACGCCGAGGGCAAGCCCGAGGTCAAGGGCAAGATCCGCCAGATGCAGCGGCAGATGGCCCAGCGTCGGATGATGGCCGAGGTGCCCAATGCCGATGTGGTCATCACCAACCCGACCCACTTCGCCGTGGCGCTCAAGTACGACGTGGCCAAGGGCGGGGCGCCGGTGCTGGTGGCCAAGGGCAGCGATTTCACCGCGCTGAAGATCCGCGAGATCGCCCAGGAACACCAGGTCTCGCTGCTGGAATCGCCAGGGCTGGCGCGCGCGGTGTATTTCTCCACCGAGGTGGATCAGGAGATTCCGGCCGGACTCTATGTGGCCGTGGCTCAGGTCCTGGCCTATGTCTATCAGCTCAGGCAATTCCGGGCCGGACGCGGGCGCAAGCCCAAGCTGTCCGATCTGCCCATCCCGCCGGATCTGCGGCGGGATGAGGAGGGGAAGGCGCCTACTTGATGACGCCGCAGGCGACGCGTGCGCCGCCACCGCCCAGCGGCTTGGGCTGGTCGGCGTAGTTGTCGCCACCGGCATGCACCATCAACGCATGGCCCTTGAGCTCTTCCAGGCGCTTCAGGCGGGGCGCCAGCACCGGCTGGGTGGCCTGGCCGTCGGCGGTCACGTAGAGCGCCGGCAATTCGCCCAGGTGGCCGTCGTCCGACCAGGGCGCGCTATGCTTGCCGGTGTTGCGCGGATCCAGATGGCCGCCCGCCGCGCCGCCCGCGGTCAGGGTGCCGTTCACCTCGGCCGCGCCGCAGTTGGGCTTAGTGTGAACGTGGAAGCCATGGATACCGGGCTCCAGGCCCTTGAGATCCGGCGTGAAGACCAGACCGTACTTGGAGCGGGTCACCTGCACGCTGCCGACACTTTCGCCCACACCGTCGGTCGTGACCTTGTTCAGCGGGATCGTCAGGGATTCGGCTGCCTGGGCGGTGCCGACCAGGCAGGTGGCCAACAGGGTCGCGGTCCAGATTTTCATGGTGATGTTCCTCGGATAGGCGCGCTAGCGCGGGTCCCTAGACAGACTCATGGCCTCCGCCCACGGTTCAGCCGACGAGTCCGGCGATCCGTAACCAGTCCTGTATCACCTCTCGGAAAACCTCGCTGATTCAAGGTCTTGAGCAGTTGGCCCGGAGCTTGCTCAAGCCCCTGCGAACAGTGCGCTGCGTCAACTTTCCGTGACGACGGCACCGGCAAGCGAGGAATGGGTGTGAAAGTCGACAAATCCATGATGATGGGCAACATGCGCGGTCTGGCTCGCGGCAACCTGGGCGTGCCGCTGGCCGTCCTGGCGATGCTCGCCATGATGACCCTGCCGATGCCGCCGTTCCTGCTGGACGTGCTGTTCACCTTCAACATCGCCCTGTCGATCGTGGTCCTGCTGGTCAGCGTCTACGCCCTGCGGCCGCTGGATTTCGCGGTCTTCCCGACCATCCTGCTGGTGTCGACCCTGCTGCGCCTGGCGCTGAACGTGGCCTCGAGCCGCGTGGTGCTGTTGCACGGCCAGGACGGTCACGACGCCGCGGGCAAGGTCATCCAGGCCTTCGGCGAGGTGGTGGTCGGCGGCAACTACGTGGTCGGTGCGGTGGTGTTCGCCATCCTCATGATCATCAACTTCGTGGTGGTGACCAAGGGTGCCGGCCGCATCTCCGAGGTGTCGGCGCGTTTCACTCTGGACGCCATGCCCGGCAAGCAGATGGCCATCGACGCCGACCTGAACGCCGGCATCATCGACCAGGCCGAAGCCAAGAAGCGTCGGACCGAAGTGGGCCAGGAAGCCGACTTCTACGGTTCCATGGACGGTGCCAGCAAGTTTGTCCGTGGTGACGCCGTCGCCGGTCTGCTGATCCTCTTCATCAACCTCATCGGCGGCATGGCCATCGGCATGGCCCAGCACGGTCTGCCGTTCGGCGAAGCGGCGCGCATCTACGCCCTGCTGACCATCGGTGACGGCCTGGTCGCCCAGGTTCCCTCGCTGCTGCTGTCGGTCGCCGCAGCCATCATGGTCACCCGGGTGTCCTCTGCCGAAGACATGGGTCAGCAGGTCAATCGTCAGATGTTCGCCTCGCCCAAGGCGCTGGCGGTCTCGGCTTTCATCATCATCGCCATGGGCCTGGTGCCGGGCATGCCGCACCTGCCGTTCCTCGGCCTGGGTGGCGCCGCCGCTGCCGGTGCCTGGCTGATCTACAAGCGTCAGCGCCAGGCCAAGCAGACCGCCGAGGTCGAAGCCAAGAAGCAGCAGGACCTGGCTCCCGTGCAGCGTCCGGCCGAGGCCAAGGAGCTGGGCTGGGACGACGTCACCCCGGTGGACATGGTCGGTCTGGAAGTCGGGTACCGGCTGATCCCCATGGTCGATCGCAACCAGGGTGGCCAGTTGCTGGCGCGGATCAAGGGCGTGCGCAAGAAGCTGTCCCAGGACCTCGGTTTCCTCATGCCGTCGGTACACATCCGCGACAACCTGGACCTGCTGCCCAACGCCTATCGTCTGACTCTTATGGGCGTCAGCGTGGCCGAAGCCGAGATCTATCCCGATCGCGAACTGGCCATCAACCCCGGTCAGGTCTATGGCTCCCTCAACGGCGTCGCCGCCAAGGATCCGGCATTCGGTCTGGAGGCGGTCTGGATCGACGTCACCCAGCGCGACCAGGCCCAGTCCCTCGGCTACACCGTGGTCGATGCCAGCACCGTGGTCGCCACCCACCTCAACCAGGTGCTCTTCAAGCACGCCCACGAGCTGATCGGCCACGAGGAGGTCCAGCAACTGCTGCAGGTACTGGCCAAGAGTTCGCCAAAGCTGGCCGAGGAGCTGGTGCCCGGCATCGTCTCCCTGTCGACCCTGCTCAAGATCCTCCAGCAACTGCTGCAGGAGCAGGTCCCGGTCCGCGACATCCGTACCATCGCCGAAGCCATCGCCAACGTCGGTCCGCGGAGTCAAGATCCCGCCGCCATCGCCGGTGCCGTACGGGTCGCCTTGTCCCGCGCAATCGTCCAGAACATCGTTGGAATGGAGCCTGAGCTGCCTGTTATCACCCTTGAGCCAAGGTTGGAACAGATGTTGCTAAGTAGTATGCAGAAGGCCGGTCAAGGCGCCGAGGACGGCATGTTCCTCGAGCCTGGCATGGCTGAAAAACTGCAGCGTTCCCTCATCGAGGCAGCGCAGCGTCAGGAAATGATGGGTAAGCCAGTGGTGCTGCTGGTAGCCGGTGCGATCCGCGGGATGATGTCCCGCTTCGCGCGGATGGCGGCGCCGAACATGAGTGTACTGGCCTACCAGGAAATTCCGGACAACAAGCAGGTCACCATCGTCGCTACCGTTGGCCAGAATGGCTGAGGTCTAGATCATGCAAGTCAAACGTTTCTTCGCCGCCGATATGCGTCAAGCCATGAAGCTGGTACGCGACGAGCTGGGCCCGGATGCCGCCATCCTCAGCAACCGCCGGGTCGCCGGTGGTGTCGAGCTGACCGCGGCGCTGGACTACCAGGCTCCGGCACCGGCCGCGCCCAACGCGGAGCTGCAGGCGGAGTTGCGCAAGACCCATGCGAAGATCGCCCAGGCCCATGCCGACCTCAGCATCCGCGCGCCGGGCGTGCCCTCGGCCGCACCCAAGGACAAGCAGCTGCTCGGCGCCATCAGCGCCGCCGACAGCCGTCGCGAGCCGGTGATCGCCCCGCCGCGTGCGCCCCAGCCGGCCGCCGCCGCCCCTGCCGCCAGCGCCGCGCCGGAAGACCGCCGCGCCCTGGAAGCCATGCGCAGCGAACTCAGCGGCCTGCGTGAACTGCTGGAAGTCCAGCTCGGCTCCATGGCCTGGACCCAGGTGCAGTCCACCCGTCCGCAGCAGGCCGGCCTCTGGCGTCGTCTGCAGCGCATGGGTCTGCCGGCCGATCTGGCCCGCCACCTGCTCGACAGCGTCGCCAAGATCCAGGACCCGCGCCATGCATGGCGCATGCTGCTGGCCAACTTCGCCCAGCTGGCCAAGACCACCGACGCCAAGATTCTGGAGGAGGGCGGTGTCGTCGCCTTCGTCGGTCCGGCCGGCATGGGCAAGACCACCACCCTGGCCAAGCTCGCCGCCAGCTACGTGCTCAAGTACGGTCCCCAGAGTCTGGCGCTGGTCAGCATGGACAGCTTCCGCATCGGTGCCCAGGAGCAGATCAAGACCCTCGGCCGTATCCTCGACGTGCCGGTGACCCTGGTCGACCCGGGCCAGTCCCTGGCCCAGGCGCTGGCACCCCTGGCACGCAAGCGCCTGGTGCTGATCGACACCGCGGGCATGCCCGCCAATGATCCGGCGCTCAAGGTGCAGCTCGAAGCCCTGGCCAACCGCCAGCTGAAAATTCGCAACTATCTGGTATTGGGTGTCACCAGCCAGAGCCAGGTGCTCAAGGCGGCCTACCACAGCTATCGGCGCTGCGGCCTGAGCGGCTGCGTGCTGACCAAGCTGGACGAAGCCGCCAGTCTCGGCGAAGCCCTGGGTCTGGCCATCAGCCAGCGCCTGCCGGTGGCCTACATCGCCGACGGCCCGCGCATCCCGGACGACCTGCATCCGGCCCGCAACCACCAGCTGGTGAGCCGCGCGGTGAGCCTGCAGGCCCCCGAGGAACCGAGCGAAGAAACCATGGCGGGCATGCTTGCCGGCCTGTATCAGAGCAATGCCCGCCGCGCCGGTTAGCGCAGACGAACGGTAGTGGTGCATCGCATGCCTGGGCACGCCAAATGCACTTGGTCTAAAGTGTGACGGATTTCAATCAAAGGTATCAGGCAATGGGTAGCATGCATCCCGTCCAAGTCATAGCGGTCACGGGCGGTAAAGGCGGTGTCGGCAAGACCAACGTGTCGGTCAACCTGGCCTTGGCCCTGGCCGATATCGGGCGGCGCGTCATGCTGCTCGACGCCGACCTGGGCCTTGCCAACATCGACGTTTTGCTCGGCCTGTCGCCCAAGCGCACCCTGGCCGACGTCATCTCCGGCGAGTGCGAGCTGCGCGACGTGCTGCTGCACGGCCCGGGCGGCATCCGCATCGTCCCGGCGGCCTCGGGCACCCAGGCGATGGTCAATCTGACGCCGGCCCAGCACGCCGGTCTGATCCAGGCCTTCAGCGACATCAGCGAAAACCTCGACGTGCTCATCGTCGATACCGCGGCCGGCATCGGCGACCAGGTGGTCAGCTTCGTTCGCGCCGCCCAGGAAGTCCTGGTGGTGGTGTGCGACGAGCCCACTTCCATCACCGATGCCTACGCCCTGATCAAGCTGCTCAATCGCGACCATGGCGTCACCCGTTTCCGGGTCCTGGCGAACATGGCGCTGACGCCCCAGGAAGGTCGCAATCTCTTTGCTAAGCTGACCAAGGTGACCGACAGATTCCTGGATGTCGCCCTCCAGTATGTGGGCGCCATTCCGTTCGACGAGGCGGTGCGCAAAGCCGTGCAGAAACAGCGCCCCGTGTTCGAAGCCTTTCCGCGTGCCAAGGCCTCGCTGGCCTTTCGTGCGGTAGCTCAGAAAGTCGATGGCTGGCCGTTGCCCGCCAATCCGCGCGGCCATCTCGAGTTCTTTGTCGAGCGCCTTGTGCAACCAGCCATCGGTACCCACGCATGACAGCATCCAGCGGGCTTCGCATGTACAGCAAAACCTCGGAACGTACCCAGCAGGAGCAACTCATCAACCGCTATGCGCCGTTGGTGAAACGCATCGCCTACCACCTCCTGGCGCGACTGCCGGCCAGTGTGCAGGTCGAGGACCTGATGCAGGCCGGCATGATCGGCCTGCTGGAGGCCTCGCGCAAATATGACGCCGGCAAGGGCGCCAGCTTCGAGACCTACGCCGGCATCCGCATCCGCGGCGCCATGCTCGACGAGGTCCGCAAGGGCGATTGGGCACCACGCTCGGTGCACCGCAACACGCGCATGGTCACCGACGCCATTCGCGCCGTGGAAGCGCGCACCGGTCGCGACGCTAAAGATTCCGAAGTCGCGGCCGAACTTAAATTGAGTCTGGATGAGTACTACGGCATCCTTGGCGACACCATGGGGAGTCGCCTGTTCAGTTTCGACGACCTCATGGAGGGTGGTGAGCATGGGCTCGAGGAGAGCGGTTCGCATGAACTCGAACCCGGTCGCGGTCTGGAGGACGAGCGCTTCCGCAAGGCCCTGGCCGACGCCATCGCCAATCTTCCGGAGCGTGAACGTCTGGTGCTCTCGCTGTATTACGACGAGGAACTCAACCTCAAGGAAATCGGCGAGGTGCTGGGCGTGAGCGAGTCACGCGTCTGCCAACTTCACAGTCAATGCGCGGCACGCCTGCGGGCGCGGCTGGCGGAATGGCGTTCGCGTTAACCGGCTGGTACTCAGGCTACTACGATTGCTTAGACGCGCCTTGCGGCGTGTGTGCGGATTAGGACGGAGGTCGACTTGGACAAGAACATGAAAATCCTCATCGTGGACGATTTTTCCACGATGAGACGCATCATCAAGAATTTGCTGCGCGATCTGGGATTCACCAATACCGCCGAAGCAGACGACGGCAACACCGCGCTGCCGATGTTGCAGAGCGGCAACTTCGATTTTCTCGTCACCGACTGGAACATGCCCGGCATGACCGGCATCGACCTGCTGCGCCAGGTGCGCGCCGATGCGCGCCTGAAGACCCTGCCAGTGCTGATGGTGACCGCCGAAGCCAAGCGCGAGCAGATCATCGAAGCCGCTCAGGCCGGCGTGAACGGCTATGTGGTCAAGCCTTTCACCGCCCAGGTGCTGAAAGAAAAGATCGACAAGATCTTCGAGCGGGTGAACGGCTGAAGAAAGCCGCGGGGACGTTATGGATCAGCTTGGCTCCAACAGCTTCAGCGACTTCGAGTCGAATCTCAAACAGCACGCCCAAGAGCTGGTGAAATGCCTGGAAAGCGGCGATTTCACCCAGGCCGTGCACGTCATCAATGAACTCAACCAGTTGCGCGATCGGGGTCTCTACCAGGAAGTCGGCAAGCTGACCCGCGAGTTGCACAACGCCATCGTCAACTTCGAGATCGATCCGCGCGGCATGGCCGGCGAAGAGGTCTCCCAGATCAGCGATGCCACCGATCGTCTCTCCTACGTGGTGAAGATGACCGAGAACGCCGCCAACCGGACCATGGATCTGGTGGAGGAGAGCGCTCCGCTGGTAGGCAACTTCGGCGACGAAGCCCGGGCCGTGCATGCCGACTGGAAGAAGTTCATGCGCCGGGAAATGGGCGCGGACGAATTCCGCGAGCTGGCCAAGCGCGTCGACGCCTTCCTCAGTCACAGCGAGAGCAGCGCCGAGCAACTGTCGGCCAAGCTCAACGACATCCTCCTGGCGCAGGACTACCAGGACCTTACCGGTCAGGTGATCAAGCGCGTGGTCAATCTCGTCGGGCAGATCGAGAAAGACCTCGTCAAGCTGGTGATGATGGCCAGCCAGGTCGATCGCTATACCGGCTTCAGTCACGATCACACCGCGCTGATCGAACAGAATCGAAAAGAAAAGACGATGAAGGGTGAAGGTCCGCAGATTCATGCCGATAAGCGTGAAGACGTCGTGGCCGCTCAGGTCGACGTCGACGATCTTCTATCCAGTCTGGGCTTTTGACCCAGACCCTCTTGGGGAGTGCAGGAATGAGCTTCGACGCCGATGAAGAGATCCTCCAGGATTTCCTGGTAGAGGCCGGCGAGATTCTCGAACAGTTGTCCGAACAATTGGTCGAGCTGGAAAGCCGCCCGGATGACATGGATCTGCTGAACGCCATTTTCCGTGGCTTCCATACCGTAAAGGGCGGTGCCGGTTTCCTGCAGCTCCATACCCTGGTCGAGTGCTGCCATATCGCGGAAAACGTTTTCGACATCCTGCGCAAGGGCGAACGCCGCGTGGATGCCGAGCTGATGGATGTGGTGCTGCAAGCACTGGATTCCGTCAACGAGATGTTCGGTCAGGTCCGTGAACGCGAAGAGCCGACCCCGGCCTCGCCCGAATTGCTGGCGGCCCTGGCCCGCCTGGCCGAGCCCGCCGGCAGTGCGCCGGCGCCGGCTCCGGTTGCGCCCGTGGCTGCCGCTCCGGCAGTGGTCGCGGAACCGGCTCCGGTCGCCGCTGCGGCGGCCGAGCCGGAATTGAGCGATGCCGATTTCCAGAATCTGCTCGATGCCCTGGGCAGCGAGCCGAGCGCGGCAGCGGAAACGCCGGCAGCCGCCGGTGGCGACGACATCACCGATGACGAATTCGAAGCCCTGCTCGACCAGCTGCATGGCAAGGGCAAGTTCCAGGAGGCGCCGGCCGCCGCGCCAGTTGCCGCTGCGGCCCCTGCCGCGGCCGCGCCCGGTGGCGACGACATCACCGACGATGAATTCGAGGCCCTGCTCGACGAATTGCACGGCAAGGGCAAGTTCGTCGCCAGCGAAGCCGCGGCACCCGTCGCTGCAGCCCCGGCCGCAGCGGCTCCGGCAGCCGCAGCGAGCGGTGACGAGATCACCGACGACGAATTCGAATCCCTGCTCGACGAATTGCATGGCAAGGGCAAGTTCAGTGGTCCCGCGGCAGCCGCGGAAGCGGTAGCCGCTCCGGTGGCCGCTGCGCCGGCACCGGTGGCCGCACCTCAACCGGCGGCTCCCGCACCGGCGCCGAAGCCGGCGCCAGTGGCCGAGGCCGCGGTGCCCAAGCCGGCAGCCGCCGCGCCTGCCGAGCGTCCCACCAGCGAGGCGGAGACCACCGTGCGGGTCGACACCGCGCGGCTGGACGAGATCATGAACATGGTCGGCGAACTGGTGCTGGTGCGTAACCGCTTGGTACGCCTGGGCCTGAACAGCGGCGACGAAGCCATGGCCAAGGCCGTGTCCAACCTCGACGTGGTCACCGCCGATCTGCAGACCTCGGTCATGAAGACCCGGATGCAGCCGATCAAGAAGGTCTTTGGTCGCTTCCCGCGCCTGGTCCGCGATCTGGCGCGCAGCCTGAAGAAAGAGATCAACCTGGAACTGGTCGGCGAAGAAACCGACCTGGACAAGAACCTGGTCGAGGCCCTGGCCGATCCGCTGGTGCACCTGGTGCGCAACGCGGTCGACCACGGCATCGAAGGACCGGCCGAGCGTGAAGAGAACGGCAAGTCCCGTGCGGGGCGCGTAGTGCTCTCCGCCGAGCAGGAAGGCGACCATATCCTTCTGTCGATCTCTGATGACGGCAAGGGCATGGACGCGGATCTGCTGCGCAACAAGGCCGTGGAAAAAGGTCTGCTCGACCGCGACGCGGCCGATCGCCTGACCGAGACCGAGTGCTTCAACCTGATCTTCGCCCCGGGTTTCTCCACCAAGGCCGAGATCTCCGACATTTCCGGTCGCGGTGTGGGCATGGACGTGGTCAAGACCAAGATCAGCCAGCTCAACGGCACGCTGAACGTCTTCTCGACCAAGGGCCAGGGCTCCAAGATCGTCATCAAGGTCCCCCTGACCCTGGCGATCATGCCGACACTGATGGTGATGCTGGGCAACCAGGCCTTCGCCTTCCCGTTGGTCAACGTCAACGAGATCTTCCACCTCGACCTGTCCCGCACCAACGTGGTGGATGGCCAGGAAGTGGTGGTGGTGCGCGACAAGGCGCTGCCGCTGTTCTACCTCAAGCGCTGGCTGGTGCCCAATGCGGCCCATGTGGAGCAGGGGGAGGGGCATGTGGTGATCCTCTCGGTGGGCACCCAGCGCATCGGCTTCGTGGTCGATCAACTGGTGGGCCAGGAAGAGGTGGTCATCAAGCCACTGGGCAAGATGCTGCAGGGAACGCCCGGCATGTCCGGGGCGACCATCACCGGCGACGGCCGCATCGCGCTCATCCTCGATGTGCCCAGCATGCTCAAGCGCTACGCCCGTCGCGGGCTCTGAGTCGGTCGGGTACGAGCGGCGTCGGGCCCGTGCCCGGCGCCATCGGGTGGCCTGCGCCGCCCAAGGTTAGGAGTTTCAACGTATGCCGGTAAAAGTACTGGTGGTGGACGATTCCGGCTTCTTCCGGCGTCGGCTCAAGGAGATCCTGGCGGCCGATCCCAACATCTCGGTGGTGGGCACGGCCAGCAACGGGCGCGAAGGGGTCGACCAGGCCCTGGCGCTGCGACCCGATGTCATCACCATGGACTACGAGATGCCGATGATGGACGGCATCACCGCGGTCCGCCACATCATGCAGAAGTGCCCGACCCCGGTGCTGATGTTCTCCTCGCTCACCCATGAAGGCGCCCGGGTCACCCTGGACGCCCTGGATGCCGGCGCGGTCGACTACCTGCCCAAGAATTTCGAGGACATCTCGCGCAATCCGGCCAGCGTGCAGAAGCTGCTGTGCGAGAAGATCCATCATATCGCCCGGTCCAATCGGCGCTTCGCCGTGGCGCCCAGCGTCGCGCCGGCAGCGCCCGCAAGCGCCGCCGCGGCGCCGGCCACGGCCCGCCCGGCAGCGCGTCCGGCTGCGCCTAGCGGCGCTGCAGCAGGTCATGCACCCGCCGCCCCGGCTTCGCCGCCGCCCAAGCGCAAGCACTATCGCCTGGTAGCCATCGGCACTTCCACTGGCGGGCCGGTGGCTCTGCAGCGGGTGCTTACCCAGTTGCCAGCCAATTTCCCGGCGCCTCTGGTGCTGATCCAGCACATGCCTGCCGCCTTCACCAAGGCCTTCGCCGAGCGCCTGGACAAGCTCTGCCGCATCAGCGTCAAGGAAGCCGAGGACGGTGACCAGTTGCGTCCGGGCCTGGCCCTGCTGGCACCAGGTGGCAAGCAGATGATGGTGGATGGCCGCGGCATGGTGAAGATCCTGCCCGGTGACGAACGCCTCAACTACAAGCCCTGCGTCGACGTGACCTTTGGCTCCGCGGCCAAGGCCTATGCCGACAAGGTGCTGGCGGTGGTCCTGACCGGCATGGGCGCCGACGGCCGCGAAGGCGCCCGGATGCTCAAGCAGGTCGGCAGCCAGGTGTGGGCCCAGGACGAAGCCAGTTGCGTCATCTACGGCATGCCCATGGCCATCGCCAAGGCCAATCTGGCCGACGCCATCTATGGCCTGGACGACATCGGCAGACACCTGACCGAGGCCTGTTCGTGACGGCAGGCGTTCTCCGGCCAGAAGGGCATTGAGCGTGGATGTTCTCAGTCTCATCGGCATCCTGCTGGCCTTTACCGCCATCATGGGCGGCAACCTGCTGGAGGGCGGCTCCTTTACCGCCCTGGCCAATGGCCCGGCGGCATTGATCGTGGTCGGCGGCACCCTGGGTGCCGTCCTGCTGCAGACCCGCCTGCCGGTGCTGCGGCGCGCCCTGACCATGCTGGCCTGGGTATTCATGCCGCCGCGGCTGGACCTCACTGGCGGTATCCGCAAGGTGGTCAACTGGAGCAACGTGGCGCGCAAGGAAGGTCTTCTGGGGCTCGAGCCCCTGGTCGCTCGCGAAGCCGATCCCTATGCCGCCAAGGGCCTGCAGCTGCTGGTGGATGGCACCGAGCCCGAAGCCCTGCGCAGCATCCTCGAGGTGGACCTCTACGGCCAGGAAGACCGCGACATCGCCGCCGCCAAGGTCTATGAGGCCATGGGCGGCTATGCGCCCACGGTGGGCATCATCGGCGCGGTGATGGGCCTGATCCACGTCATGCAGAATCTTGCCGATCCCTCGCAACTGGGCAGCGGCATCGCCGTGGCCTTCGTGGCCACGATCTATGGTGTCGGCTTCGCCAACCTGCTGTTGCTGCCCGTCGGCAACAAGCTCAAGGCGCTGGCGCAGCAACAGTCCCGCTACCGGGAAATGCTGCTGGAAGGGCTGATGTCCATCGGCGAGGGCGAAAATCCCCGCTCCATCGAAATGAAGCTGCAAGGTTTTCTGGACTAGGAGGACGCCGCATGCCTCGTCGCCGCCGCCGTCCCGAAGAGCACGAGAACCACGAACGCTGGCTGGTCTCCTACGCGGACTTCATCACCCTGCTGTTCGCCTTCTTCGTGGTCATGTATTCCATTTCCTCGCTGAACGAGAGCAAGTACAAGGTGCTCTCGGACAGCCTGTCGGGCATCTTCAGCCAGCCGGAGCGTTCGCTCAAACCCATCCCCCTCGGCGACCAGCGTCCCGCCGGCGTGACGCCGACGGTGATGGATGCCAGCGCCGCCCAGCCGGCCAAGGGTACCCCCAGCGATCCGCTGCAGCAGATCGCCGACAGTGTGCGGGCCACCTTCGGCGATCTCATCGCGGGCGATCAGCTGAACATCAAGGCCAGTGAGATGTGGCTGGAAATCGAGCTCAGCTCCAACCTGCTGTTCGCCAGCGGCGATTCCCTGCCGAGCAATCCCGCCTTCGGCCTCATGGAGAAGGTGGCCAAGATTCTGGCACCCTTCAAGAATCCGATTCAGGTCCAGGGTTACACGGACGACCGGCCGATCAGCACGGCGTTGTATCCCACCAACTGGGAGCTGTCGGCAGCCCGGGCCGCCAGTATCGTGCGCCTGCTGATCGGCAATGGTATCGCGCCGCAGCGCCTGGCCGTGGTGGGCTATGGCGCCTATCAGCCGGTGGTCGACAACACCAGTGACGTCAACCGCGCCCGCAATCGGCGGGTGGTGCTGCTGATCTCGCGCAATCTCGATCTGTTCCGGCCGCAGAGCACCTTGCAAAATCCGTCGACTGGCACACAATCTGCAGCATCGCCTGGAGAACCGGCGCCCGGAGTGGCGCCTGTCAAATCTTCGTCGCCGGCCCCAACGCCGGCACCTTGACCCGGCTGGTCGTGTCGTCGGGAGGAAGTCTGCACATGAGAGTCTGGGCTGTCGCCAATCAGAAGGGTGGGGTGGGCAAGACCACCACCACCGTTGCCCTCGCCGGGTTGCTCGGCGATGAGGGCAAGCGCGTCCTGCTGGTGGATCTCGATCCCCACGGTTCCCTGACCAGCTATTTCGGTCAGGATCCGGACAGCCTCGAACACAGCGTGTTCGACCTGTTCCAGCACGGGGGTCAGGTTCCGGAAGGCCTGCCGCAGCGTCTGCTGCTGCCCACCAGCCATCCGCAGCTGTCCATGCTGCCATCCAGCACGGCCCTGGCCACCCTGGAGCGGCAGTCGCCTGGCCAGAGCGGCCTGGGGCTGGTGATCTCCAAGAGCCTGGCGCAGCTGTGGAACGACTTCGATCACGTGTTGATCGACAGTCCGCCGCTGCTCGGCGTACTCATGGTCAATGCCCTGGCAGCCAGCCAGCATCTGGTGATTCCCACCCAGACCGAATTCCTCGCGCTCAAGGGGCTCGAACGCATGGTCAACACCCTGACCATGATCAACCGTTCGCGCAAGCAGGCGCTGCCCTACACCATAGTGCCGACCCTGTTCGACCGCCGTACCCAGGCCTCCATCGGCACGCTCAAGGTCCTGCGCAACACCTATCCGGCCCAGCTGTGGCAGGCCTTCATCCCCATCGATACCCGGCTGCGCGATGCCAGTCGCTCCGGCCAGGTGCCGTCGCGCTACGAGCTGAACAGCCGCGGCGTCATCGCCTACCGGGCGTTGCTGCGGCATCTGCTCGACGGTGCGCCCAGCAGCCAGGTCGCCTGATTCAAGTTTTCCACTCCGCCGGCCGATAGGCTGGACAACTCACTCACGTAGATCGCCATGAGCCAACCGACGTCCCTCGACAATCGTCCTCAGCGTGTCCTCCAGGGCTATCTCGATGCCCTGCTGCTGGACGCGTTCCTGGAACTGCCGACTGCCGAAGCCACGCCTGTCGTGGCGCCGGTGGTGGTGCCGGCCGCGCCGATCGCCAGCGTGAGCGAAGACGAATTCGCCGCCGCGGTACGCGAAGAACTCGAGCGGGATGCCGCACGGCAGCCGCGGGTCGTGCCGCTGGCCGCCCGGCGTCCCGCGGTCGCCCTGGCCGAGCGCGTCCTGCCCGAGGTCCTGCTGCCTGCACCCCAGCCGCTGCTCGCGCCCGAAACCGATATCGAACTGGACTGGCGCGTCCCCGAACTGGCACCGGTCGCCGAGCCGGCCCGTCCGGCGGTGGAAGGCATCGCTGTGGGCACCCCGGCTACGCAGCCCGTGGCAGCGGCTGGCGTACCGCCCAGCGCCGTGCATCTGGACGGTCGCCCGGAGTGGGGTGAAGAGCCCTTCGAATGCCTGCTGTTCGACGTCGCCGGCCTGACCCTGGCCGCACCCCTGGTGTGCCTGGGTTCCATCTATCCGCTGGCCGACGAAGAGTTGACGCCGCTGTTCGGTCAGCCAGACTGGTTCCTGGGCCTGCTACCCTGCCAGGCAGGTAATCTGCGTGTGCTCGACGCGGCGCGCTGGGTGATGCCCGAGCGTTACCGTGACGACTATCGCGAGGGGCTGAAATTCGTGATATCGCTGCAAGGCCTGGATTGGGGCCTGGCCGTGCACGGCGTCAGCCATTCGGTACGTCTGGATCCCGCCGAGGTCAAATGGCGGAACCAGCGCGCTACCCGGCCGTGGCTGGCCGGTACGGTGATCGATCAGATGTGTGCGCTGCTGGATGTGGCGGCGCTCGCTGAACAGGTGGTGGGTGGCCGTCGCTAGGGCTGCCCGCTGCAACTAACCGGCGGGTTCGCCCGCTTCGCCGCACGTGCGGTATTTGACGAGGCTAGGGAACATGAAAAAAACGTCCGCACAGGGTTCCGAAGATCCGGTCCTGCAATGGGTCACCTTCCGCCTGGATAACGAGACCTACGGCATCAACGTGATGCAGGTCCAGGAAGTCCTGCGCTACACCGAAATCGCTCCGGTCCCGGGTGCGCCGAGCTATGTGCTGGGCATCATCAACCTGCGTGGCAACGTGGTGACGGTGATCGACACCCGTCAGCGCTTCGGTCTGCTGCCCACCGAGGTCACCGACAACACCCGTATCGTCATCATCGAGGCCGACAAGCAGG
The DNA here is from genome assembly GCF_000730625.1 of Pseudomonas oryzihabitans NBRC 102199. Classification (GTDB taxonomy): domain Bacteria; phylum Pseudomonadota; class Gammaproteobacteria; order Pseudomonadales; family Pseudomonadaceae; genus Chryseomonas; species Chryseomonas oryzihabitans. Next base: position 154,083 of record NZ_BBIT01000001.1, read on the forward strand.
TCGTTGGCATCCTGGTCGACAGCGTGGCCGAGGTGGTCTACCTGCGGCAGTCGGAGATCGAGACCGCACCGAACGTCGGCAATGACGAATCCGCCAAGTTCATCCAGGGTGTGTGCAACAAGAACGGCGAGCTGCTGATCCTGGTCGAGCTCGACAAGCTGATGACCGAAGAAGAGTGGTCGGAGCTGGAAAGCATCTGATGCTCGTCGGGCTTATCCTGCTCAGCGTCGCCCTGGGGCTGGCCTGTGCCGGCCTCGGCGGTTGCTGCTGGCTGCTCTGGCAACGCCAGCAGCAGCAGGCGGCCAAGCTGGCCGAGCGGGAGGCCCTGGTCGACAAGCGCATGCAGATCCTGCTCAAGCGCCTGGAAACCTACCAGGCCGGACAGGTACGCATGGGTGAACAGGTGCAGGGACTGGCCAAGGTGGTGGCGCCCTTGCCCGATCGGTTGACCCAGATCGAGCAGAGCGACCCTACCAGTCTGTCGTTTTCCCAGGCTGCGCGCCTGGTGGGACTGGGCGCCAGCGCCGACGATCTCACCCAGGCCTGTGGTCTGTCCCAGGCCGAAGCCGAGCTGGTGGCCCGGCTGCACCGACAGCGCCAGCAGCGTTCCGGCTAGGAGCCGCTGACGCCACCGGCGCGGGATCGCCGCCTCAGCTGACGATCCAGCGGTAGAGCGCGATCACCACCAGCACCGCCAGCACTGGCTTGGCAATGCGATAGGCCTTGGGATGGCGCCGCTTGAATTTCTTCACGCCGCCACCGATACGATCCCCGAATCTCTTGCTGAAGGCATAGGCCTGGTTGATGCCGCCGACGCGTTCGCCTTCGACGTTCTGCGGCGCCGTGGCGCTGCCCAGGAAGCGGCTGACCGCCTGGTTGACGCGGGTCAGCAGGCGATTGCGCAGCGGCCGCTCGACGTCGCAGAAGAGGATGACCCGGGTCTGGTCGGTCTCGTTCTTCACCCAGTGCACATAGGTCTCGTCGAACATCACGTCCTCGCCGTCGCGCCAGGCATAGGGCTGGCCGTCGACATAGATGCGGCAGGCATCCGAGTTGGGCGTGGCCAGACCCAGGTGGTAGCGCAGCGAGCCGCCGAAGGGATCGCGATGGGGATTCAGGTGGCTGCCGCCCGGCAGCAGCGCGAACATGGCGCCCTTGACGTTGGGGATCTGCCGCACCAGCTCCACGGTGCGCGGGCAGAGGGTCTGGGCGGAGGGCAGCGGCTCGCCGTACCAGGTCAGGTAGAAGCGCTTCCAGCCCTTCTTGAAGAAGGAACCGAAGCCGGCATCATTGTCCTTTTCCGCCGCGCGGATGTAGCCCTCGTCGAACAGCCGCAGGGCCTCGACGCGAATCTCCTGCCAGTTGTCCTTGAGCACATCCAGCTCGGGAAAGCGGCTGCGATCCAGATAGGGCTTGGACGGCACGCTGGAGAACAGGTACATCAGGGCGTTGTACGGCGCGAACACCGCCGAGTGGTTGACCAGCTGACGCAGGAAGGGCAGGCGAGCGCGTCCGCGAAGGTGAACGAAAAGCACGCTGGCGACGAAGAGCAGGACGATCGCTAAGGTAATCATGGGCGAATTGTGATCGGCAGCGCCCGAACCAGGGGCGGATAGGTCATGACCGCATTATTTCACCCCAGAGAAAGGCTTGCACTCGGTTCGTCGGCTGCGCAGGATGGACACCCTGGCGCGCGGCCGCTTCCGAGCTGCGCCCCCTTGGATGATCTAGACGAGTCGTATCGATGAGCATGTCCCTACGCGACCAGCTGCTGAAAGCCGGATTGGTCAATGAAAAGCAGGCCAAGCAGGCCGTCAAGCAGAAGCAGAAGCAGAACCGCATGGAGCATCGCGGGCAGGCGGAAAAGGATCGCTCCCAGGAGTTGGCCGTCCAGCAGGCCCAGGCGGAAAAACTGGCCAAGGACCAGGAGCTCAATCGCGCTCAGGAAGAGAAGAAGAAGCGCAAGGCCGAGCAGGCGCAGATCAAGCAGCTGATCGAAACCAGCCGCCTGCCCAAGCTGACCACCGAGGACTACTACAACTTCGTCGACGACAAGAAGGTCAAGCGCCTGTCGGTCAACGTCATGATGAGAGACAAGCTCAGCAAGGGCAGTCTGGCCATCGTGCGCTACGAAGGCCGCTACGAGGTGGTGCCCCGGGCTACCGCCGAACGCATCCAGGAGCGCGATCCCAAGCGGGTGGTGCTGCTCAACGTGCAGAGCGGCGAGCCTGATCCGGACGATCCCTACGCCGCCTACCAGGTGCCGGACGACCTGATGTGGTGAGTGGCCTGGTCAGGCCTTCTGCCTGACCAGCATGTAGATGCGGTAGACGGCGATGCTGGGGATCAGCTGCAGGAAGCCCGACAGGGTCTGCAGCACGATCTCCGGCACCGCGGCCTCGGCGAAATGCCGGGTGATCCAGGCGTCGAGCAGCCAGGCCGGCAGGACCGTGGCCAGGATGCACGCCAGCAGGGTGAAGAAATGCCCGCGGCTCAGCCGGAAGCTGCCGCGCAGGGCGTCCAGCGGCGCCCGTCCCTCCAGGACCAGCAGGTTCTCGGCAAAGGCCAGCTTGGCCATGATCAGAAAGCCCGGCACGATCAACAGCGAAAATCCCAGCATCACCAGCCCCGAGGTCACGGCGGCGAGGACGGCGAAGCGCGGCCAGAGCAGCAGGGCGGCTCCCCATACGCCGCTCAGGCGCGGGGTGTTGCCCTGGGTGCGCGCCTCCAGAAAGATCAGCAGTGCGGCGGTGTAGAGCGGATAGCAGAGCAGACTGACCAGCATGTCCCACAGGCCGCCGTTGGCGCCGAAGCGCTCCAGCACCTGATAGCGCAGCAGGGCTTCGAGCAGCAGCCAGGGCAGGGTGAGGACGGCCAGGGGGCGCAGATTGCGGGCAAAGAAGGACAGCGAGTCGCGCAGGATATCGACAGGGTTCATGCAACGCTTCCAGACGGGCAGGGGGGCAGTCTAGCAGGGCGACCCGCTCGCTCGCAGGCGTTCGAGCATGGCCGCGGTGGAGGTGACGGTGGCGTACTCGCCGTGCAGGTTGGCCATGGCCATCGCATGGACCTCCTCGGCACTGCGGGGCCGCCCGGCGAAGTCGGTCTTGGCGAAGGTGTAGCAGGCGTCTTCGGCGACCCAGGTGGTGAAGTCCAGATTGCCGGCGCTGCGGGCCGTGGACTCCACCGAATTCTCGCTGGCCACGCCGCAGATCAGCAGCGACGCGATGCCGCGCTGATGCAGCCAGCGCTCCAGCCCGCTGTTGGCGAAGGCGTCCGGGACCTGCTTGTCGAACACCGGCTCGCCGGGCAGGGGCGCCAGGGCCGGCTGGAATTCCACGCCGGGCTGCCCTGGCCAGAACACCGAACGCGGATCGCGCGACAGGTGCCGGACATGCAGCAGGGGCGCGTGGGCCTGGCGCCAGGCCGCCAGCAGCTCGGCCAGGCGCTGCTCGGCTTCGGGGTGGTTGCGTGGGCCCAGGTGCGGGGCGCGGATGCCCTGTTGCTGGTCGATCAGGATGAGCAGGGGCGGCATGCGCAGGCCTCGCGGGCAAAGACTCAGACTCCCGCAGCGCCGGCCGGTTGTCCAGTCCTGGACGCCACCCGGAACTCCCTGGCAGGGCCGCTCTTCAGATGGGAAGGGCGCCAGTGGCCTCTGGCTGAACCTGTGCTGAATGCCTTGCGAACGCAACTTGAAAAGCAACCGCTGCGCCTTTATCTGGCATAACAGTGCGCAGCCTTGCGCCTTTCGACATCCAGGCCGCTCCTCGGGGAAGGCCGCCAGTAGACCGTCTGCGGGAGGGTCATCATGCAACGCGAAGAAAGCCAGCTGATCGAAGGTCTGTTCGACCGTCTCAAGACCACGGAAGCCCAGACCGCGCCCCGTGACCGGGAAGCCGAGGCGCTGATCCAGCAGCGCCTGCGCGAGCAGCCCGCGGCACCCTACTACATGGCCCAGGCGATGCTGATCCAGGAAGCCGCCATCAAGCGGCTGGACCAGCGCGTCCGCGAACTGGAAAGCCAGATGGCCCAGGTCCAGCAGAATCGCCCGAGCAGCGGTGGCTTCCTGTCCAGCCTCTTCGGTGGCGGTAGCAGCCAGCCAGCGGGCGGTCAGGCAGCGGCCAACGCGGCGCCGTCGCGTGGCTGGAATGATCCGGGTCCGGCGGCGTCGCGGCCCGCCAATCCGGGGTATGCCCAGCCCAATCCAGGGTATGCCCAGCCCAATCCCGGCTATGGCGCACCCCAGGCAGCGCCCTCGCGCATGGGCGGTTTCATGGGCGGTGCGCTGCAGACGGCGGCCGGGGTAGCCGGTGGCGTGCTGGCGGCTCAGGCGATTTCGGGCCTGTTCCACCATTCGCAACCCGAGGAGATCGTCAACGTCATCAATGAGACCCCGGCTGCCGACCAGGGCCTGGCCGATGCCGGCTCCCAGGGAGGCTGGGCGGACAACGCCAGCTACGACAATGGCGGCGGATTCCAGGACGCCGGTGGCTATCAGGATAACGGGGGCTTCCAGGACGCTGCCGACTATGGCGATACCGGCGGCGGTGGCGGCTTCTTCGACGACAGTGGCGACGACGACTCCTTCATCTGACGGGGCGTCGCTCCGCCAGCCCTGGTGCCGCGAGGCGCCGGGGCTTTTTTCTGCGTGCCGTCAGCCGGGCAGGAGCGGCAGGGGGCGCTCGAAGGGCGTCGACAGCACCACCACGGTACGGCTCATGCCGAACTGGTTCAGCTGATCGATGAGGCTCTCCAGTTCACCCATGTCGCGTACGGCGACGCGCAGCATCAGGCAGTCTTCACCCGTGACCCGGTGGCAGGCGAGCAGCTGGGGCAGGGCCTCCAGCTTCTTCAATACCGGGCCCTGACTGGTGCTGTGCAGGCGCAGGGAGATCAGGCATTCGGTGCCATAGCCCAGGGCGCGGCGATCGATACGGGCGCCATAGCCGGTGATGATCCCGGCGTCTTCCAGCTTGGCGATGCGCTCGGCGATGGCTGGCGCGGAGAGTCCCAGCCGGCGACCCAGGTCCGCGTAGCTGGCGCGGCCCTCCACCAGCAGCAGGTCGATGAGACGGCGATCGATATGGTCCATGTCCGTTCCCCTGCCTTCGAATCGAAGGTCTTTGCTCCTAAAGTCTGCTGAATCAAAGCCTGATCGGCCCTTTATCCCCTGACTGTATCTTAGCCGTCCCGGCGTGCGCTCCTACAATGGCTGCCTGACCCCTCAGGAATCCCTCGCGCATGGACACCTCCGCCTCGCCCTGCCTCGCGCCGCGCCTACCTCGCTGGCTGCCCCTGCTGGCGGCCTTTTTCGCGCTCTATGTGGTCTGGGGTTCCACCTATCTGGTGATCCGCATCGGCGTGGCCCACTGGCCACCGCTGCTGATGGCGGGGCTGAGGTTCCTGATCGCCGGAAGCCTGCTGCTGGGCTGGCTGCGCCTGCGCGGAACCCCCTGGCCGACGGCGCGCGAGACCGCCGCGGCCGCGGTGATCGGCATCCTGCTGCTGGGTATCGGCAACGGCGGCGTGACCCTCGCCGAGCACTGGGGCGTGACCTCCGGCATCGCGGCCTTGTCGATCGCCACGGTGCCGCTGTTCACCCTGCTGTTCGGCCTGCTCTGGGGACAGCGCAATACCCTGTTGGAATGGGCCGGCATCGCCCTGGGTCTGTTGGGTATAGCCCTGCTCAACCTGGGCGATACCATGAGCGCCACGCCCCTGGGTGCGGCGGTGATCCTGCTCGCCGCGGCGGCCTGGGCCTTCGGCTCGATCTGGAGTCGCTACCTGCCGTTGCCGCGCGGAGCCATGGCCAGCGCCGTGGAGATGCTGGTGGCCGGTGCGGCGCTGCTCGGCGCCAGCTACCTCAGCGGTGAGCGCCTGCAGCACTGGCCGGCCCTGGGCGGCTGGCTGGCCTTGGGCTATCTGGTGGTGTTCGGCTCCCTGATCGCCTTCAGCGCCTATCTCTATCTGCTGGGGCGGGTACGACCGGCGGCCGCCACCAGCTATGCCTACGTCAATCCGGTGGTGGCGGTGCTGCTGGGCACCCTGTTCGTCGGTGAACGGATCGGGCCGGCGGAGATGCTGGCCATGCTGGTCATCGTCGGCGCCGTGGTGCTGATTGGGCTGCCGCAGTGGCGACGGCGCTGAGAGCCTGATCAAAGTCTGCTGCGCGTCGGCCAAACTGCGTTGAAAATGGCCTGGAAGGCCAGCCCCGTCGGAATGCTCATTTATCGCTCGTAAACTCCGCTTCCTCAGCCATTTTCGCCTTGCTTGGCTCTAGCTCGCGAGACGTTGAACAGGCTCGGAGGGCAGGCTAGGCTGGCGCGTCATCCAAGCGGAGTCCGCCATGAGCCAAGCAGTCACCCCCGCCTTTGCCGAAGAGCCGCTGGAGGCCAACGAGATCCGCGTTCTCGGCAGCCTCATCGAAAAGCAGCTGACCACGCCGGAAAGCTATCCCCTGACCCTCAATGCGCTGGTGCTGGCCTGCAATCAGAAGACCAGTCGCGAGCCGGTGCTCAATCTTACCCCGGGCGAGGTGGGGCAGGGGCTGCGGCGCCTGGAAGAACGCGGTCTGGCGCGCCTGGTGATGGGTAGTCGGGCGGATCGCTGGGAACAGCGGCTGGACAAGGCGCTGGAGCTTCCGCCACCCCAGTGGGTGCTCTGCGCGCTGCTGTTCCTGCGCGGCCCCCAGACCCTGGGGGAATTGCTGGCCCGCAGCGGCCGGATGCATGCCTTCGACGATACCGAGCAGGTGCGTCACCACCTGGAGCGGTTGATCGCTCGTGGCCTGGCCACCGGTCTGGGGCGGCAACCCGGCCAGCGCGAAGAGCGCTATCTGCATCTGTTCGGCAACGCCGCGGAACGCGATGCCCAGGTCGCGCAACTGGGTAGCGCCGCCGAAGCCAGTGCGCCCGCGGGTGGGCGCGAAGGACGGCTGGAGGCGCTGGAAGCCCGGCTCGCCGCGCTCGAAGAGCGGCTGGCGCGCCTGGAGGAAGGCGCTCAGCGCGGATAGAGCGGCGGCAGGGTGTCGTGCACGGCTGCGGGCGTCAGCGGCGGCAGGGCATTGATCGCCTGCCACAGCGTCTCGCCCTGCCAGCGCTGACCGGCTTCGCTGTAGAGCGCACCGTTGAGGTCATCGAGGGCCGCGGCCAGGGGTTCGAAGCGCGCGCCCATGGCCGCCAGGGTCTCCGGCTGCTGTCGTGCCCAGGCGTCCAGGGCGTGGCGGGTCGCGTGGGGGTCGTTGCTCTGACAGGCGCGGCGCAGCTCTTCGCGCTGCAGGCGGCTGTCGAGATCGGGCACCGTCGGCAGGACCGCCGGCTGCCGGCGGGCACGCCACCAGAGGCCGAAGCCGAGCAGGGTGGTCAGGGCGAAAAAGGCCGTTGCCAGCTGCCAGCGCCAGAGGCCGCGGTCATTGCCGCTTATCTTGGCCGCGGCGGTCGCCACCGGCTGCAGCGTCGGATCCTCGGCGACCACCAGGGTCTGGGCGGGCAGGGTGGCGCGTTCGAGGGTGTCGGTCTCGGTGTTCCACCAGACCACCTCCACTGGCGGCAGGACCTTGTCCCCCGTGGAGGTGGGAATCAGGGCGACACGCTCTTCGCGTTGCCCGACCAGCCCACGCGCCTGGGTCTGCATGGACAGCCGCGGCTGTTCGGCATAGCGCTTCACCCCCTCGGTCTCGGGCAGCACCAGTGGGGGCAGCTGGCCAGGCGCCAGGCCTTCGGCACGCACCTGCAGGGTGCGGGTCAGGGCACTGCCTTCGCGAGCCTCTGCCGGGGCGGGATTCCATTGCTGCGTCAGGGTCAGGTTGCGCGCCGGCAACCAGGGCGTCTGTGGCGGATAGCTGGCGGGCTGTGGCAGGACGTCCAGGGTCAGGGCCGGCGTGCGCAGCTGGATCGGCTGGCCGGCCCTGGAGCTGTCGTCGAGACCGCCGGCCAGGGTGGCGCTGAAGGTCTGGGGCGGCAATACCAGGGTGCCGCTCTGCAACGGATGGATGGCGTAGCGCCACTCGATCACGCCATGGCGTACGCCCTCGACGTCACGTTCGTAGACCTGCGGCGTACCGAGCAGATCCACCCGCGCCTCGCTGGGATTGGGCGGGGTGAGCACATGATCGTCATAGAGCGCCACGGCGTGGTAGAGGCGAATGGTCAGGATGGTTTCCGCCTGCACATAGAGCCGGGTGCGCTCCACCGAGGCTTCCAGATAGACCGGCTCACGGGCCTGGCGTTTGGCGGCGCTGGCCTCCACGGTGACGGTCAGCGGCTGGCTGCGGGCGCCGTCGAGGGTCAGGGCGGGAATGGTCAGGGCACCGCTGGCCTTGGGTTGCAGGGTGACGTTCCAGCGGGTGGTCACCCGCTCGCCGGGCGGCAGGCTGTTCTGGCGGACCCCGAGCACCCGGAAGTCCTGCTCCAGCGGGCCGAGATCGGGCTTGCCGAACTGCGCGGGATCGGTGGTCTCGAGAATGAGTTCGAGCGTCTCGTTCTGGCTGAGCTGAGTGCGCTCCAGGCGGGCGCTGAGGTCCGCCGCCTGCACCAGGGGCGCGAGCAGCGCGAGGGGCAGCAGCAAGGGATAGGCCTTCATTGCAGCGCGTTCTCCTCGCGTTGTTGTTGCTGGTACCAGAACTTGCGGCGCAGCAGCTCGGCCGGGTTGTCGGGAATCTCCCGCAGCCACTGTTCGGCGGCCTGACGCTGTTCCTCCGCCAGGGGATCTTCGGCGTAGGACGGACTGACGAGCCAGTCCGCGCCGGCCTGGGCCTGCTGCTGCGGGCTGGCCGCAGCGGCCGCGGTGGACGGCGGGGTACTGCTGCTGGCCGGCTCGTCCGCCTGAGCGCTGCTCTGACTGGCGCTCTGGGCCTGGCGACTGCGGGCGGCGGCCTCGGCCTGGGCCGCGGCACGCTGGGCGAGCAGGCGTTCGAGGCGGTTGCGATTGCGTAGGGCGGGGGTCAGATCCGGACGCAGCACCAGCGCCGCCCGGTAGGCGCGCAGGGCCTCGTCCAGGCGTCCGGCCATGGCCAGGGCATTGCCGCGATTGTAGTGGCCGTCCGCCGAGGGATCCCGGGCGAAGGCCGCGGCGGCACCGCTGAAATCGCCGGCGCGATAGAGCGCCACGCCGCGCCAGCGCTCGTCGGTAAAGAGGTCGGCGGCCGCGCCAGCCTGGTCGTCGGCCAGCAGCTGCAGGGCCTGCTGGTCGCGACGCAACCAGAGATCGTCCCAGCTGCCAGCCTGGGCCGGAGGCGGCGTCAGCAAGAGCCAGAAGGGCAGGCATAGCAGCCAGCCGCGGCGTGCGCCACAGGCGACCAGGACCAGCAGGGGCAGGAGCAGCAGGTAACCCTGGTCGCGCCAGTCGGAAGGTCCCTGACCCTCGCTGGCCCGCACATCGTCGGGTCGCTCCAGTAGACCGAGGCGACGCAGGTCGCTGTCATCGCGTTGCAGGCGCTGATAGCGGCCACCCAGCTCGCGGGCGACGTCCTGCAGGCGGCCTTCGGCCAGGCGGGCGATGCGGATGCCGCCGGCGGCGTCGCTCAGGTAGTTGCCGGCCTCGGCGGCCACCGGGGCACCCTGGGGCGTACCCGGGCCGAGGATCGCCAGCTGGCGCAGCCGACCCTGCAGCTGGCGCTCGAGGCCCAGCCGCTCGCGGTCGTCCAGTTCGCTGGCGATGAGCAGCAGCCGGGCGCTGGCGCTGGGCGCTGGGCCGAGCAGCTCCAGGGCCTGGGCGATACCCAGGTCGGCGCGCTGGCCGGGCACCGGCATGATCGACGGCCGCAACGCCTTGAGCAGGTTGTCCATGGTCGGCAGGTCGTCGGTCAGGGGCACCAGGGTATGGGCGCTGCCGGCATAGACGACGATGGCGGTCTCGCCGTCCTGGCGCGCCTTGAGCAGGTCCTGCAGCTTGCGCTGCACGGCCAGCAGGCGATTGGGGGTGACGTCGGTGGCGAGCAGATCGGGCGTCAGCGCCAAGACCACCACCAGCGGATCGTTGCGCCGAAAGTTCTGCGCTTCGCCCTGCTGCCAGCTGGGACCGGCCAGGGCCAGACAGGCCAGTACCCCGGCCAGACCCAGCAGCACCAGCCCGAGGGGCGAGCGCTGGCGATCGCTGTCGCTGAGCAGCCAGGGTTGCAGCGCCGGGGGCAGCAGCGCCTGCCAGCGCCCGTGGCGATGCCGGCGCCGACGCAGCGAGCCGATCACCAGGGCGACCGGCACCAGGGCCAGCAGCCACCAGGGACGCAGGAGCAGCGGCAGCCAGTCGCTCATCGGGCCTTGCCTCCACGCTGCCAGCGTGTCGGCCACGGCAGGCGGCCAAGCGCTAGGGCCAGGCCGAGCAGCAGTGCCCCGGCCAGCGGCCAGGCATAGAGTTCGCGGGTGGGGCGGGCCTGGTCCGGTTGCTGGCGGATGGGTTCGAGACGATCGAGCTGGCGTGACACGGCGGCCAGCTCGGTACTGGATCTCACCCGGAAATAGGCGCCGTTGGTGACCTCGGCGAGGTGGCGCAGCATGGGTTCGTCGAGATCGCTGGGCGTCGCGCCGGCGCCCAGGGTGTCCGGATCGGCGCCGATGCCCAGGGTATAGACGCGGACCCGCTCGCTGGCCGCCAGGCTGGCCGCCACCTCGGGCGTCACCACGCCGCCGTTGCTGGCGCCGTCGGTGACCAGGATCAGGGTGCGACTGTTGTCCGGGCGCTTGCGCAGGTGCTTGACCGCCAGGCCCACGGCGTCGCCCACCGCGGTGTTGCGCCCGGCCAGGCCGATCTGGGCTTCTTCCAGGAGCGCATGCACGGTGCGCCGGTCGGCGGTCAGCGGTGCCTGCAGATAGGCCTGGGAACCGAACAGGATCAGGCCGACGCGATCGCCCTGGCGACTGTCGATGAAGCGGCCGAGCAGTTGCTTGACCAGGCTCAGGCGGCTGACGTTCTCGTCGCCCAGTTGCATGTCCGGGGTGTCCATCGAGCCGGAGACATCCACCGCCAGCAACAGATCGCGCCCGCTCACGTCCAGCGGCTGGGGTGGCCCCACCCACTGCGGACGCGCCGCGGCGGCCAGGATCAGCAGCCAGCCCAGCAGAAAGGGCAGCAGACGGCGGGCGCCGCTCAGGCCGCCGGTGTGGCGGGTGCGCCCACCCAGGTGTTCGAGTTCAGCGAGGAATTCCACCCGCAGGGCGGCCTGGCCGCTGTCGGCCGCCGGCAGGAGCACGCGCAGCGCCCATGGCAGCGGCAGCAGCAGCCACAACCAGGGCCAGGCGAATTCAAACATGCTTGCGGATCCAGGTGGCGACGGCGTCCTGCAGGCCGTCGATGGCGCGGTCATCCAGCCGGCAATCCGGGCGATAGCCGCCGTCGACCAGGATCATGTAGCGCGTCAGGCCGGCCGCCGGACAGCGCGAATCGAGAAAGGCCAGCCAGTCGCGGCCGCTCAGGGTCTGGCTGAGCTGATCCGGATAGCTGGCGCGGCAGAGGCGCTTGAGCAGGGCGTTGAGCGCCTGCAACCAGGGTCCGGCCGGCGCGCCATAGGGGCGCGGCAGGCGGGCCAGTTCGGCCAGGGCGGTGGTGCGCAGATCCTCTTCGGTGGTCGCCTCGGCGAGGGGCGCGCTGACCAGCGGCCGCCGGCCATGGCGATGGCGCAGAAAGAAGCCCAGCGCCACCACTACCAGCAGCAACAGCCACCAGCCCGGCGCCGGTGGCCAGAGGGTCGGCTCCGGCGGCAACCGCAGCGGCTCCAGATTCGGCAGGCCGGGGGTCACGAGGTGTACCCCGGACGGTGCTGGCGTAGGAGGTGCCGCAACTGCTCGACCAGGTCGTCCGCCGTGGACAGCGGCAGCAGCGGAATGCCCAGGCGCAGGCTGAGTTCGGTCCAGCGTTCGCGGCGCTGCGCGGCCTGCTCGGCGTAGCCCTGGCGCACGTCGGCGCGGTCGGTGTCCAGTTCCACTTCCGCCGGACCGCTGGTGAAGCGCAGCAGGCCGGCCTGGGGCAGTTCGTGATCCAGCGGATCGGAAAGCGGCAGCAGGACCAGGTCGCTGTGCCGCGAAAGCAGCGTGAGGTGCTGCTCGGTGGCCACGTCCAGGCTGCGCTCGTCGCAGATCACCAGGGCCAGGCTGCCGGGACGCAGCACCTCGCGGGCGCGGCGCAGGACCTGGTTGAAGGTGATGCGCGGCACCTGGGCCAGGGCCGGATCCTGCAGCGCCCGATTGGCGTTGATCAGGTGATCGAAGAAACGCAGCAGATTCTGCTTGCTGCGCCTTGGCCGTACCTCGTGCAGGCGTTCGCCGCCAAAGATCATGCCGCCGATGCGGTCGTTGTGCTCCAGCACCGCCCAGCCGATCAGCGCGGCCAGGCGCCCGGCCAGTACTGACTTGAATTGCTGGCGGGTGCCGAAGAAGGTGCGCGGACTCTGCTCCAGCAGGAGATAGACCGGTCGCTCGCGTTCTTCGTGGAACAGCTTGGTATGGGGCTCGCGGGTGCGGGCGGTGACGCGCCAGTCGATGGCGCGCACGTCATCGCCGGGCTGGTAGGCGCGCACCTGGTCGAAGTCCACGCCGCGCCCGCGCAGGCGCGAGTGGTGCAGGCCGATCAGCGGACTGCGCCGTCCGGCGGCGGAAAACAGCTGCACCTCGACCACCCGGTGGCGCATCTCGATGAGCTCGGCCAGGCCCAGGGTCACGCCGTTGCGCTCGGCCATCTCAGGCCACGGCCACCAGATCGAGGATGCGCTGCACCACCCGGTCGTGGTCGATGCCGGCGGCTTCCGCCTCGAAGGACAGGATGATGCGGTGGCGCAGGACATCGAAGACCACCGCCTGGATATCCTCCGGGCTGACGAAATCCCGCCCGGCCAGCCAGGCGTGGGCGCGGGCGCAGCGATCCAGGGCGATGGAACCGCGCGGACTGGCGCCGTAGGTGATCCAGTGCGCCAGGTCCTGATCGAAGCGCCCCGGGGTGCGGGTCGCCATGATCAGTTGGACCAGGTATTCCTCCACGGCGTCGGCCATGTACAGCCCGAGCACCTCGCGCCGGGCCGCATTGATCGCCGCCTGGGTGACCCGCTCGGTCGGCAGGGTCTCGCCGTCCAGGGCTTCGCCACGGGCCTGGGCGAGGATGCGGCGTTCCACCGAGGCGTCGGGGTAGCCGATCTTGACGTGCATCAGGAAGCGGTCGAGCTGGGCCTCGGGCAGGGGATAGGTGCCTTCCTGCTCGATGGGATTCTGGGTGGCCATCACCAGGAAGAGGTCGGGCAGGGCATAGGAGGTGCGACCGATGCTCACCTGGCGTTCGGCCATGGCTTCCAGCAGCGCGGATTGCACCTTGGCCGGCGCCCGGTTGATCTCGTCGGCCAGCACCAGGTTGTGGAAGATCGGCCCCTGCTGGAAGGAGAAGGTCGCCGTGTCGGGGCGATAGATCTCGGTGCCGGTGATGTCGGCCGGCAGCAGGTCGGGGGTGAACTGGATGCGGTGGAAATCCGCTTCCAGGCCTTCCGCCAGGTCCTTGATGGCCTTGGTCTTGGCCAGCCCGGGGGCGCCTTCCACCAGCAGATGACCGTCCGCCAGCACCGCGATGAGCAGACGCTCCACCAGGGTTTCCTGGCCAAGGATCTGGCTGGTGAGGTAGGTGCGAAGCACCTGCAGAGCGTCACGGTGAGCCATGGGGCATCCTGAATACGGCGCTGGAGCGGTCGAGGGTGCTGGATTTTACTGCAAGCGGCGGCTGCCGCCCATGCCTGCGCTGACGTCGCATCCAGAGCAGTCCTTGACGAAATTTTGACGAGCTCCTGCTCAGGCTGGGCGCTGGTCGGCGCGGCGGAGGTCTCGCTTCGCCCACGTCGCGCAGCCCAGGACTGGCGTGATCGCGCCGGATGGTTAAACTCCCACGCCTGCCGACCGCGCCCGAGGCCTCTGCGTGGCCGATCCCGAGCCGCTGGCCACGCGCCGCGAATCCCTGCTGCTTTTGACAAGGTGTTTTCATGTCGCAAACGGAAGTCCCCCACACCCCGCGCACCGCTGGCATCCGACCGGTGCCGACGCTGGGCAGCCACCTCAGCTTCGTGCTGGGTTGCGCCCTGGCGCTGATGGTCATGTTCACCCTGCTGCGCTTGGCGCTGCTGGGCTACAACACCGATCTGATCGGCGACTCGCCCTTCGCCACCTTTGCCGAGGCCTTCTTCAACGGCGCCCGCTTCGACCTGCGCCTGGTGGTCTATATCTGCGTGCCCTCGCTGCTCTGCCTGCTCAGCGCCAGAGCCATGGCCGCCCGCCGCCTGCAGGCCGGCTGGTTCACCCTGGCCGCCAGCCTCTGCCTGCTGCTGGGCGTCGGCGAGCTGAACTTCTACCGTGAATTCCACCAGCGCCTGAACAGCCTGGTGTTCCAGTACATGCAGGAAGACCTGCACACCGTCACCAGCATGATCTGGAACGGCTTCCCGGTGCTGCGCCTGCTCCTGGCCTGGGCCGTGGCGACCCTGCTGCTGGGCCTGGTGTTCTTTGGCGTGGAGCGAGCCACCCGCCGGTATGCCGCGGCGCGACCGGCCGCCTGGTATCGCCGGGGCGCGGTGTTTCTGCTCTGCCTGGTGGTGGCCGTCATCGCTGCCCGCGGCACCCTGAGATCCGGGCCGCCGCTGCGCTGGGGCGACGCCTACACCACCGATTCCATGTTCGCCAACCACCTCGGTCTGAACGGCACCCTGACCCTGATCAATGCCGCCGAGAACAGCTTCTCCGACCATCGCGACAACAGCTGGAAGGCCACCATGCCGGCCGCCGACGCCCTGGCGGTGACCCGGCAACTGCTGCTGACCCCGCGTGACGAGCTGATCGACGCCGACAAGGCCGCCATCCGCCGGATCTACACCCCGCCCACCGACGGCCAGTTGCCCAAGGTGCGCAACGTCGTGGTGATCCTCATGGAAAGCATGGCCGGTCGCTATATCGGCGCCCTCGGCAACGAAGACGGCATCACCCCGAACTTCGACGCCCTGGCCAAGCAGGGCACGCTGTTCACCCGCTTCTTCTCCAACGGCACCCATACCCACCAGGGCATGTTCGCCACCATGGCCTGCTTCCCCAACCTGCCGGCCTTCGAGTACCTGATGCGCATGCCCGAGGGCGCGCACCAGTTCTCTGGTCTGCCGCAACTGCTCAGCACCCGCGGCTTCGACGACGTCTACGTCTACAACGGCAACTTCCAGTGGGACAACCAGTCCGGCTTCTTCAGCAACCAGGGCATGACCCGCTTCGTCGGTCGTGAGGACTTCGTGAATCCGGTGTTCATGGATCCGACCTGGGGCGTCTCCGACCAGGACATGTTCGACCGCTCGGTGCAGGAGTTGGACAAGCTGGCCAAGGCGCCGGACGGCAAGCCCTTCTATGCGCTGTTGCAGACCCTGTCCAACCACACCCCCTATGCGCTGCCCAAGGACCTGCCGGTCACCCCGGTCACCGGTCACGGCTCGCTCGACGAACACCTCACCGCCATGCGCTACGCCGACTGGTCGCTGGGTCAGTTCTTCGCCAAGGTCAAGAACGAGCCCTGGTACCAGGACACCCTGTTCGTCATCGTCGGTGACCACGGCTTCGGCAACAACGAGCAGATCACCGAGATGGACCTGTCGCGCTTCAACGTACCGCTCCTGCTGATCGGTCCGGGCGTGCAGGAAACCTTTGGCGCCCGTCGTGACACCGTGGGTAGCCAGATCGACGTGGTGCCCACGGTGCTGGCCCGCTTCGGCAAGCCGACCCAGCACCAGTGCTGGGGCCGTGATCTGCTGGGTCTGCCCCAGGGCGATCCGGGCGTCGCGGTGATCAAGCCGTCGGGCAGCGACCAGACCGTGGCCCTGGTCACGGGCGATCGCATCCTGGTCAAGCCGCGCGACCGCGACGCCGTGCTCTATCGCTATCACCTGGGCACCCAGGCCGGTGGCGAGGTGCTCAAGGGCGACGCCAGCGCGCCCGAGCTGCAGAAGCGCCTGGAGGCCTTCATCCAGACCGCGACCGCCAGCCTGCTGGGTAATACCACCGGCATGACTGACAGCAAGGCCGCCGAGGCTCAGCGGCAGTAGTCTCGTCGCCTATGAAAAAGGCCGCCCGAGGGCGGCCTTTCTTTTTTGCCGGCAGCGATCAGGCCGCGATGACCACGTCTTCGGCCTGCAGGCCCTTGTCGCGCTGGATCACCGAGAATTCCACGCGCTGGCCTTCCATCAGCACCCGATGACCTTCGCCACGGATCGCGCGGAAGTGCACGAAGATGTCGTCGCCGGTGTCGCGGGAGATGAAGCCGAAGCCCTTGGAGGTGTTGAACCACTTCACCGTGCCGCGCTCGCGGTCATCGGCCAGCGGACGGGCCGGAGCGGCGGCGGCAGGGGCGGAACGCGCCGCCTGACGCGGACGAACCTCGCTGTCGGCCACCGCGGCGTTGCCCGCCGGGGCACGAAACTTTTCCGGCAGGCTGGCCAGGGCGGCGACCAGGGTCAGCCCCAGCGGCAGCAATTCGGCCGGCAGGCCGCCGATCTGCTCGAGGGGCGCTAGCAGGATAAAGGTCTGGGCCACCACGGCGATCACCAGCAGGGCGCTGGCGAGTTTCTGGGCACCGCTGCTGCGGCTGCGGGAGAAAGGCGTGAAGAGGAGGGTGGCAAGACCCAGCAGGGCCAGATGGATGGACTCGGGTTGATCGAAGGACGAGGTGTCGGACTGCAGTCCGGGAATTGCCGATAACAGGAGCGCGGCAGCGCCCACCACGACATGGACAGTAGATAACGTGTTCAATGTGAAATCACCTTGGGATAGAGAACACGGGTCTGCCGAAACTGCCGGAGCGGTGCCCGACAGCGGAGTGACCCGGCGCGAAAAGCGCGTCCTTATTTAACCCAAAAGGTGAGGGCCGCTCAATCGTGGCACCGTCGCGGGCCGCGGCCCGCGACGGCAGCCGGAGCTAGGCGGCGAGCAGGCTGCGCAGCATCCAGGCGGTCTTCTCGTGGGTCTGCATGCGCTGGGTCAGCAGATCGGCGGTGGGCTCGTCGCTGACCTTGTCCAGCAACGGGAAGATGCCCCGCGCGGTGCGCACCACGGCTTCCTGACCCTGCACCAGCAGGCGGATCATGTCCTGGGCGTCCGGCACCCCTTCCTCTTCCTTGATGCTCGACAGGCGGGCATAGGCGGCGTAGGTACCCGGCGCCGGGAAGCCCAGGGCGCGGATGCGCTCGGCGATGTCGTCCACCGCCACGGCCAGCTCGGTGTACTGGGTCTCGAACATCAGGTGCAGGGTGTTGAACATCGGCCCGGTCACGTTCCAGTGGAAGTTGTGGGTCTTCAGATACAGGGTGTAGGTGTCGGCCAGGAGGCGCGACAGGCCCTCGGCGATCTGGGCACGATCCTGTTCGGCGATTCCGATGTTGATTTCCATGCTGACGGCTCCTGTGCGTCGGTTGCGAAGGGCTCCGAGGCTATCACAGAACCGCTGGCCGTTTAGCCAGTGTTCGCACGTCGAGCTGCGTGCCCGGCTACGGTAAAATCGTGACGGATGATATAGAATCTCCCGTTCAGTCGAGCGCCCGGTCTTGCCGGCCCGGCGCCTCCACGCATTCAGCCTGTTCTAGAGAAGCGAAACCACGACCATGATGCGCAGCCACTATTGCGGCCAGTTGAACGAGAGCCTGGACGGCCAGGAAATCACCCTCTGCGGTTGGGTCCACCGCCGCCGTGACCACGGCGGGGTCATCTTCCTCGACATCCGCGATCGCGAAGGCCTGGCCCAGGTGGTGTTCGATCCGGATCGCGCCGAAACCTTCGCCAAGGCCGACCGCGTGCGCAGCGAGTACGTCGTCAAGCTCACCGGCAAGGTGCGCCTGCGTCCCGAAGGCGCGCGCAACGCCAACATGGCCTCCGGCGCCATCGAGGTGCTGGGCTACGAGCTGGAAGTGCTCAACGAGGCGGAAACCCCGCCGTTCCCGCTCAACGAATACACCGATGTCGGCGAAGAGACCCGCCTGCGCTATCGCTTCATCGATCTGCGCCGTCCGGAGATGGCCGAGAAGCTGAAGCTGCGTTCGCGCATCACCTCCAGCATCCGCCGCTACCTGGACGAGAACGGTTTCCTCGACGTGGAAACCCCGATCCTGACCCGGGCCACTCCCGAGGGTGCCCGCGACTACCTGGTGCCCAGCCGCACCCACCCCGGCAGCTTCTTCGCCCTGCCGCAGTCGCCCCAGCTGTTCAAGCAGTTGCTGATGGTCGCCGGCTTCGATCGCTACTACCAGATCGCCAAGTGCTTCCGCGACGAAGACCTGCGGGCCGACCGCCAGCCGGAATTCACCCAGATCGACATCGAGACCAGCTTCCTCGATGAAAAAGACATCATGGACATCACCGAGACCATGGTGCGCAACCTGTTCAAGGAGGTCCTGGACGTCGAGTTCGGCGAGCTGCCGCACATGACCCTGGCCGAGGCCATGCGTCGCTTCGGTTCCGACAAGCCGGACCTGCGCATCCCGCTGGAACTGGTGGACGTGGAAGACCAGCTCAAGGACGTCGACTTCAAGGTCTTCGCCGGTCCGGCCAACGATCCCAAGTGCCGCGTCGCCGCCCTGCGCGTACCGGGCGGGGCGAGCATGCCGCGCAAGCAGATCGACGACTACACCAAGTTCGTCGGCATCTACGGTGCCAAGGGCCTGGCCTACATCAAGGTCAACGAGCGCGCCGCCGGCGTCGAGGGCCTGCAGTCGCCCATCGTCAAGAACATCCCCCTGGACAACATCAACGTCATCCTCGACCGCGTCGGCGCGGTGGATGGCGACATCGTGTTCTTTGGCGCGGACAAGACCAAGATCGTTTCCGAGGCCCTGGGCGCGCTGCGCATCAAGCTCGGTCACGACCTCAACCTGCTGACCTGCCAGTGGGCGCCGCTGTGGGTGGTCGACTTCCCGATGTTCGAGGAAAACGACGATGGCAGCCTGACCGCCATGCACCACCCCTTCACCTCGCCCAAGTGCGGCCCGGACGAGCTCAAGGCCAACCCGGGTGCGGCGCTGTCGCGCGCCTACGACATGGTGCTCAACGGCACCGAGCTGGGCGGCGGTTCCATCCGCATCCACGACAAGAAGATGCAGCAGGCGGTGTTCGAGGTGCTGGGGATCAGCGCTGAGGAACAGGAAGAGAAGTTCGGCTTCCTGCTGGACGCCCTGAAGTTCGGCGCGCCACCCCATGGCGGCCTGGCCTTCGGCCTGGATCGCCTGGTGATGCTGATGACCGGCGCCTCGTCCATTCGTGAAGTCATCGCCTTCCCGAAGACCCAGAGCGCCGCCGACGTCATGACCCAGGCGCCCGGCGCCGTCGACGCCAAGGCGCTGCGCGAGCTGCACATCCGCCTGCGCGAGCAGCCCAAGGCGGAATAAGCCTTATCGGAGGAGGGCGCCCGGACGGGTGCCCGCCGTTTCCCTTTTCAGTGCGCCGCGGTCATCGCCGCGGCGCCGTCTTCGTCAAGACATTGGAGTAGCTTATGGCCGGTCATTCCAAATGGGCCAACATCAAGCATCGCAAAGAGCGTCAGGATGCCAAGAAGGGCAAGATCTTCACCAAGATCATCCGTGAGCTGACCGTGGCCGCGCGCCAGGGTGGCGGCGTTCCGGCCGACAACCCCCGCCTGCGCCTGGCGGTGGACAAGGCGCTGACCGCCAACATGACCCGCGACACCATCGACCGGGCCATCGCCCGGGGCGTGGGCGCCGGCGAAGGCGAGAACGTCGAGGAACTGACCTATGAAGGCTACGCCCCGAGCGGTGTCGCCATCATCGTCGAGGCCATGACCGACAACCGCAACCGCACCGCGGCCGAAGTCCGCCATGCCTTCAACAAGTGCGGTGGCAACCTGGGCACCGACGGTTCGGTGGCCTATCTGTTCGAGCGCAAGGGCCAGATCAGCTACGCCCCCGGCCTGGACGAGGACGCCCTGATGGAAGCCGCCCTGGAAGCGGGTGCCGACGACGTGGTCGCCAACGACGATGGTTCCATCGACGTCTTCACCAGCTTCGCCGACTTCATCGCCGTCAACGAAGCCCTGACCGCCGCCGGCTACAAGGCCGACGAAGCCGAGGTGACCATGATCCCCTCGACCTCCGCGACCCTGGATCTGGAAACCGCGCAGAAGGTGCTCAAGCTGATCGACATGCTCGAAGACCTGGACGACGTGCAGAACGTCTACTCCAACGCCGACATCCCCGGGGATGTCATGGCGCAGCTCGGCTGATGTCCCTCTACGAGCGCCTGCCGCCCGATGCGCCCGGCACCCTGGTGCTGGGCATCGACCCGGGTTCGCGGCTGACCGGCTTCGGCGTGGTGCGCGACACCGGGCGCGGCTGCGAGTACGTCGCCTCCGGCTGCATCCGGACCGGTAACGGTCCGTTGCCGGAGCGGCTGCAGATCGTCTATCGCGGCGTGCGCGACGTCATCGCCCAGTACGGGCCGGTCACCATGGGCATCGAGCAGGTGTTCATGGCGCGCAACGCCGATTCGGCGCTCAAGCTGGGTCAGGCCCGGGGAGCGGCCATCGTCGCCGGCGCCGAAGGTGGTCTGGAGATTTCCGAATACACCGCGAGCCAGGTCAAGCAGGCCGTGGTCGGCAATGGTGGGGCGGACAAGCAGCAGGTGATGCTGATGGTCATGCACCTGCTGCGCCTGACCGAGAAACCCCAGATCGACGCCTCCGACGCCCTGGCCATCGCCCTGTGCCATGCCCACACCCGGCAGAGCCTGGTTCCCCATGGCCTGCTGGCGACCCGCCGCCGTGGCGGTCGCCTGCGTCTCTAGCGCCATCCGCTCTCTCATCTCGCTCCAACGTTAGGAAGGTATCCCAGTGATCGGTCGTCTACGTGGCACCCTGGCGGAAAAGCAGCCGCCCCATCTCCTGCTCGACGTGGGCGGAGTCGGCTACGAGGTCGAAGTGCCCATGACGACCCTTTATCGGCTGCCGGCCCAGGGCGAAGTCGTCACATTGCATACCCACCTCGTGGTACGGGAAGATGCGCACCTGCTCTATGGGTTCGGGGAAAAACGCGAGCGAGAGCTGTTTCGCGAGTTGATCCGACTCAATGGTGTCGGCCCCAAGCTGGCCCTGGCGTTGATGTCCAGTCTCGAGGTGGATGAATTGGTTCGCTGTGTGCAAGCCCAGGACACGGCCGCCCTGGTCAAGGTGCCCGGGGTGGGCAAGAAGACCGCCGAGCGTCTGCTGGTCGAGCTCAAGGACAGGTTCAAGGCCTGGGAAAATCTGCCCGCCATCGCCCCCCTGGTCCTGCCGAACCAGGCCGCCGTCGCGGCCAGCGCCGAGGCCGACGCGGTCAGCGCCCTGGTCGCCCTGGGCTTCAAGCCCCAGGAAGCCAGCCGCGCCGTCGCCGCCGTGGAAGGGGAAGACCTTTCCAGCGAGGAACTCATCCGTCGCGCCCTGAAGGGCATGGTCTGATCCCATGATAGAAACCGATCGTCTCATCTCGGCCGGTGGCCGCGACCGCGAGGAAGTCCAGGATCGCGCCATTCGCCCGGTGCGGCTGGCGGACTACATCGGTCAGCCGGTGGTGCGCGACCAGATGGGCCTGTTCATCCAGGCGGCCAAGGGCAGGGGCGAGGCCCTCGACCACACCCTGATCTTTGGCCCGCCCGGTCTGGGCAAGACCACCCTGGCCAACATCATCGCCCAGGAAATGCGGGTGTCCCTGAAGAGCACCTCCGGTCCGGTACTGGAACGCCCGGGCGATCTCGCCGCGCTGCTGACCAACCTGGAAGCCGGCGATGTGCTCTTCATCGACGAGATCCATCGCCTCTCGCCCATCGTCGAGGAGGTCCTCTATCCGGCGATGGAGGACTACCAGCTCGACATCATGATCGGCGAAGGGCCGGCGGCGCGCTCCATCAAGCTGGATCTGCCGCCCTTCACCCTGGTCGGCGCGACCACCCGTGCCGGCATGCTGACCAATCCGCTGCGCGACCGCTTCGGGATCGTCCAGCGCCTGGAGTTCTACGGCACCGCGGACCTGGCCACCATCGTCACCCGCTCCGCCGGCATCCTCGGCCTCGCCATCGAAGCCGAGGGCGCGATGGAAATCGCCCGCCGCGCACGGGGCACGCCGCGAATCGCCAATCGCCTGCTGCGGCGGGTGCGCGACTTCGCCGAGGTGCGTGGGCAGGGCCATATCAGCCACGACATCGCCAGTCGCGCCCTCGACCTGCTGGACGTGGATGCCCAGGGCTTCGATCACCAGGATCGCCGGCTGCTGCTGACCATGATCGACAAGTTCGACGGCGGTCCGGTGGGTGTGGACAGCCTGGCGGCGGCCATCAGCGAAGAGCGTCACACCATCGAAGACGTGCTGGAACCCTATTTGATCCAGCAAGGCTATATCATGCGCACGCCGCGCGGGCGGGTGGTGACCCGGCATGCCTATCTGCACTTCGGACTCAACCTGCCGACGCGTCTGGCCCAGGGCGGTACGCCCGATCTGTTCGAGGTCAATGGTAACTAAATGCAGTTGCGAACATTTCTGATTGGCAACGGCGAGGCTAGGTTCTAGAGTATGCACGCGCAATCGCGGAGCCCGTCGCCGTCCGTCCTCAGGTGTCGTGTCTACTACGAAGATACCGATGCCGGCGGCATCGTCTATTACGTCAACTACCTCAAGTTCATGGAACGCGCCCGCACCGAGCGACTGCGCGCGCTGGGCTATGCCCAGTCCGAACTCGCCCGGGACGGTCTGCTCTTCGTCGTCCACAGCAGCGAAGCGCGCTACCATGCGCCCGCGCGGCTGGATGACGAGTTGCTGATCGGTGCCGAGGTGGTCGAAGCGAAGCGCGCCAGCCTCAGGTTTCACCAGGAGGTCCGGCGTGCCACGGACGATGTCCTGCTCTGCGAAGGGTGGGTAACGGTCGCCTGCGTGCGTGCTGACAGCTTCAGGCCGAGGGCCATGCCCGAAGCCATGCGAACGGTTCTTGCCGGAAGTCCGGCGTCAATTCAATCAGGAGATTAAGCGTGCAACCCAACGTCGACCATACGTCCATGTGGAGCCTCATCGCCAACGCCAGTCTGGTGGTGCAACTGGTGATGCTCATCCTGGTCGCAGCCTCTGTCACGTCCTGGATCATGATCATCCAGCGTGGCAACGCCATGCGCGCCGCCAAGCGTTCCCTGGATGCCTTCGAAGAGAAATTCTGGTCGGGCATCGATCTGTCCAAGCTGTACCGCCAGGCTGGCAGCAACCCCGATCCGGATTCCGGCGTCGAGCAGATCTTCCGCGCCGGTTTCAAGGAATTCTCCCGGCTGCGTCAGCAGCCCGGCGTGGATCCCGATGCGGTCATGGAAGGTGTCTCCCGCGCCATGCGCGTGGCCATCTCCCGCGAGGAAGAAAAGCTCGAGCAGGCCCTGCCGTTCCTGGCCACCGTCGGCTCCACCAGCCCCTACGTGGGTCTGTTCGGTACCGTCTGGGGCATCATGAACTCCTTCCGCGGCCTGTCCACCGCCCAGCAGGCGACCCTGGCCACCGTGGCACCCGGCATCGCCGAAGCCCTGATCGCTACCGCCATCGGTCTGTTCGCCGCCATTCCTGCCGTCGTGGCCTACAACCGTTTCGCCGCCCGCTCGGAAATGCTGATCAACCGCTACTACACCTTTGCGGATGAATTCCAGGCCATCCTGCACCGCAAAGTCCACACCAGCGACGAATAAAGAGGTATCCCATGGTCCCTCGCCGCCAGAAACGCAAGCCCGTCGCCGAGATGAACGTGGTGCCCTACATCGACGTGATGTTGGTGCTCCTCGTCATCTTCATGGTGACGGCGCCCATGCTCAACCAGGGCGTCAAGGTCGACCTGCCCAAGGTCGACAGCCAGGCCCTGCCGCAGGACAACGACAAGCAGATCCTCACCGTCTCGGTGAAAGCCGACGGTACCTACTACTGGAACGTCGGTTCCGAGGTGGATACCGATCAGAAGGCCAAGTCCTCCACCGCGGTGTCCCTGCCGCAACTGAGTCAGCAGGTCGGTGCCATCATGCGTCAGCGTGCGGACACCCAGGTGTTCATCCGCGGTGACAAGGCCGCCAACTATGGCGTCGTCGCCGGCGCCATGGGTGCCTTGCAACAGGCCGGCGTCCCCAACGTCGGGTTGATTACCGAGGCGCCTTGATGCGACACCGCGAGCGTTCGTCGTCCGAAAGTTATTTCTGGCCGGTCATCTGGGCAGTCGCCCTGCATGTGCTGATCTTCGGCCTGCTGTTTGTCAGCTTCGCCTTCACCCCTGAATTGCCCCAGTCGCGTCCGGTCGTCCAGGCGACCCTGGTCCAGCTCAAATCCAAGAGTTCGGCGCAGGTGCAGACCGAGCAGAAACTGGCGGGGGAGGCGAAGAAGACCGCGGCCAAGCAGTACGAGCAGGAACAACTGGAGCAGCGTCGTCAGCAACAGGAAGCCCAGCGTGAAGCGGCGGCGGCCAAGGCGGCTCAGCAACAGAAGGAAGCCCAGCAACAGGCCGCGGAACAAAAGAAAGCCGACGACGCTCGAAAGGCGCAGCAAGCGGAAGCGGCGGCCAAGGCCGCCGAAGCCAAGGCTGAGGCCGAGAAACAGTCCGAGGCCGCCAAGGCGGCTGCGGAAGCCAAGCAGGCCGCCGAGCAGAAGAAGCAGGCGGACATCGCCAAGAAGAAGGCTGACGAAGCAGCCAAGCAGAAAGCGGCTGAGGAAGCCGCGAAGAAGGCTGCGGCAGAGGCAGCCAAGCAGAAGTCGGCCGAAGAAGCCAAGCAGAAGGCTGCAGCCGAGGCGGCCAAGAAAGAGGCTGCTGCGGAGGCCGCCAAGAAGAAAGCGGCGGACGACGCCAAGAAGAAGGCTGCCCAGGCGGCTGCGCGCAAGGCAGCGGAAGACAAGAAGGCGCAGGCCCTCGCCGAGTTGTTGTCCGATGATACCCAGCGGCAGCAGGCACTGGCCGAAGAGCAGGGCGACGAGGTGGCGTCGAGTTTCGATGACCTGATCGTGCGGCTGGTCAGCGAGCAGTGGACGCGTCCGCAGTCGGCGCGCAACGGCATGAGCGTCGAGGTGCAGATCAACATGCTGCCGGACGGCACCATCACCAGCGCGACGGTGACCCGCTCCAGTGGCAACAAGGAATTCGATAATTCAGCGGTATCGGCCGTGCGTAACGTCGGTCGTATCCGTGAGCTGCAGCAGCTGGATCGCAAGACCTTCGATCAGCTGTATCGTCAGCGCCGCATGATCTTCAAACCGGAGGACCTGAGTCTGTGAACACCCTGATCCGTTACATCCTGCTGGGCCTGGTCCTGGTGGTGGGCTCCGCCCAGGCGGCCGATCCGCTGGTGATTTCCAGCGGTAGTGATCGCGCCATCCCGATCGCCGTCGTGCCCTTCGGGTGGCAGGGTGGTCAGCCACTGCCGGAAGACCTGGCCAACATCGTCAGCGACGACCTGCGCAATTCCGGGGTGTTCTCGCCGATTCCGCGCCAGAACATGCTGAGCCAGCCGAGCCAGGCCAGCGAAGTCATCTTCCGTGACTGGAAGGCCCTGGGTGCCAACTACGTGCTGGTGGGCAACATCGTGCCCAATGGCGGTCGGCTGCAGATCAACTACGCCCTGTTCAACGTTTCCACCGAACAGCAGGTCCTGACCGGCAACGTCGGCGGCGGCACCGATCAGCTGCGCGACATGGCCCACTTCATCTCCGACCAGGCCTATGAAAAGCTGACCGGTGTGAAGGGTGCCTTCTCGACGCGCATCCTCTATGTGACCGCCGAGCGTTTCTCCGCCACCAACACCCGTTACACCCTGCAGCGCGCCGACTATGACGGTGCCCGTGCCGTTACCCTGCTGCAGTCGCGCGAGCCGATCCTGTCGCCGCGTTTCGCGCCGGATGGCAAGCGCATCGCCTATGTTTCCTTCGAGCAGCAGCGCCCGCGCATCTTCATGCAGTACATCGACACCGGTCGCCGCGAGCAGCTGACCAACTTCGAAGGCCTGAATGGCGCGCCGGCGTTTTCGCCCGACGGCAATCGCCTGGCCTTCGTGCTGTCCAAGGACGGCAACCCTGAGATCTACGTGATGGACCTCGGCTCGCGTGCCATTCGTCGTGTGACGAATGACTCGGCCATCGATACCGAGCCCTTCTGGGGCAAGGATGGCCAGACCATCTATTTCACCTCAGACCGTTCCGGCAAGCCGCAGATCTACAAGACCAACGCCAATGGCGGGGGTGCTGAGCGCGTGACTTTCGTCGGTAACTACAACGCCAACCCGAAACTTTCGGCGGATGAAAAGACGCTGGTCATGGTGCATCGCCAGGAAGGTTTCACCAACTTCCAGATCGCTGCGCAAGACCTCCAACGCGGCTCTGTGCGGGTACTTTCCAACACCAGCCTCAACGACTCGCCCACTGTTGCGCCCAATGGCACCATGCTAATCTACGCCACCCGCCAGCAGGACCGAGGCGTCCTGATGCTTGTCTCCATCAATGGTCGCGTCCGGATTCCGATTCCCACCGCCCAGGGTGACGTGCGCGAGCCTTCCTGGTCTCCTTACCTGAACTGACGGCTAATTAGAAAAGTCCTTAGTTACACCAACATTGCGGTTCTTTTAGGAGTTACATGATGGAAATGCTGAAATTCGGCAAGTTCGCTGCACTGGCTCTGGCCATGGCCGTGGCCGTGGGCTGTTCCTCCAAGGGCGGCGACGCCTCCGGTGAAGGCGCTGGTGCTGGCGCTGGTGCCGGTGCTGTCGACCCGAACGCTGGCTACGGCGCCAACTCGGGTGCCGTTGACGGCAGCATGGGCGACGAAGCCGCTCTGCGCGCCATCACCACCTTCTACTTCGAGTACGACAGCTCCGACCTGAAGCCGGAAGCCATGCGCGCTCTGGACGTTCACGCTCGTGACCTGAAGGCCAGCGGCCAGCGCGTCGTTCTGGAAGGCAACACCGACGAACGCGGTACCCGCGAGTACAACCTGGCTCTGGGCGAGCGTCGTGCCAAGGCCGTTCAGCGCTACCTGGTGCTGCAGGGCGTGTCCCCGGCTCAGCTGGAGCTGGTTTCCTACGGTAAAGAGCGTCCGGTTGCCGTCGGTCACGACGAAGCTTCCTGGGCTCAGAACCGTCGCGTCGAGCTGAAGAAGTAATAAACGATGTCCAAGCGCCTGCAGTTCTTGATCGCCCTGACTCTTGGTGTACCGGTTGTCGCCGGGGCTCAGGTTCCCGTACAGGATGGTAGTTATGGCGTTGCCCAGTCCGCTGGGCAAGGTTATGGCAACGCAGGCGCGGCCAGTGCCGGAAACGGGGCTCCCGTTTCCGGCATGGGTCAACTGTTCATGCAGTTGCAACAGATGCAGGACGATATCGCTCGCCTGCGTGGCCAGGTCGAGGTTCAGGAAAACGAGATCCGCCAGCTCAAGCAGGAAGGATTGGATCGTTACCAGGATCTGGATGGCCGTATTTCCCAGCTTTCTTCCGCGCCTGCCAATGCGGGCGCCGGAGCCGCTGCCGGTGCTGCCCAGGGTGGTGCCATCGCGGCCAACAATGCGCCGACGCCGCCTGCTTCCGCAGGAGCACCGGCCGCCAGCAGTGAACCGGGTGATCCGGCGAAGGAAAAGCTATACTACGACGCTGCCTTCGATCTGATCAAGGCCAAGGATTTCGACAAGGCCAGCCAGGCATTCAATGCCTTCCTGCGCAAGTATCCCAACAGCCAGTATGCGGGCAATGCCCAGTACTGGCTGGGTGAAGTGAATCTGGCCAAGGGCGATCTGCAGGCTGCTGGCCAGGCCTTCGCCAAGGTCAGTCAGGCCTATCCCACCAGCAACAAGGTGCCGGATTCGCTGTACAAACTGGGTGGCGTCGAGCAGAAGCTCGGCCGCACCGATCGGGCCAAGGGCATGTACCAGCAGGTCATCAGCCAGTATCCCGGAACCTCCGCTGCGCAACTGGCGCAGCGGGATCTGAAAAGCCTGCCCTAGCGCAGGCTTTTTTCTTCTATCTACCGCAACGGAGGCGGATGGCCTGTGTAGCCGTCACGCCCGTGGCTTCCATGCAAAAAGATACCCTACGTCTTACCGAGATTTTCTATTCGCTCCAGGGTGAAGCCCGCACCGCCGGTCTTCCTACCGTCTTCGTCCGGCTCACCGGCTGCCCGCTGCGTTGCCACTATTGCGACACGGCCTATGCCTTCACTGGCGGCGAGATCCATCACCTCGATGCCATCCTGGAGCAGGTTGCGAGCTACCGGCCGCGGCACATCTGCGTGACCGGCGGCGAGCCGCTGGCCCAGCCCAACTGCCTCAAGCTGCTCGAGCAGCTGTGCGACGCCGGCTACGAGGTGTCGCTGGAAACCAGTGGCGCCCTGGATGTCAGTGGCGTGGACGGGCGTGTCAGCAAGGTCGTCGACCTCAAGACGCCGGGCTCGGGGGAGGTGGGGCGCAACCTGTACGCCAACCTCGACCACCTGACGCCCAACGATCAGGTCAAGTTCGTCATCTGCTCCCGCGAGGACTATGACTGGGCCGTCTCCAAGCTGATCGAGTATCGCCTGGAGCAACGGGCGGGCGAGGTGTTGTTCTCGCCCAGCCATGGCCAGGTGGTGCCGCGTGAGCTGGCGGAGTGGATCGTGGCGGACAACCTGCCGGTGCGCTTCCAGCTGCAGCTGCACAAGATTCTCTGGAACGACGAACCGGGACACTGAGCATGAGTCAGCCTAAAGCGGTCATCCTTCTTTCCGGCGGCCTGGATTCCGCCACCATCGTCGCCATGGCCAAGGCCCAGGGCTTCGCCTGCTACACCATGAGCTTCGACTACGGCCAGCGCCATCGCGCCGAGCTGCAAGCCGCCGAACGCGTGGCGCGCCAGCTGGGCGTCGTCGAGCACAAGGTGATCGGCCTGGATCTCAATGGCATCGGTGGCTCGGCGCTCACCGACCCGGACATCGCCGTCCCGGAGACCCCGGGCGAGGGCATCCCGGTCACCTACGTGCCGGCACGCAATACCGTGTTCCTGTCCCTGGCCCTGGGCTGGGCCGAGGTGCTCGGTGCCCGTCATCTCTTCATCGGGGTGAATGCGGTGGACTACTCCGGCTATCCGGATTGCCGGCCGGAGTTCGTCGAAGCCTTCGAGCGCCTGGCCAATCTCGCCACCAAGGCCGGTGTGGAAGGGGATACCTTCAAGATCGAAGCCCCGCTGCAGTTCCTTTCCAAGGCGCAGATCGTCCAGGCTGGCAGCCAGCTGGGCGTCGACTATGCCCTGACCGTCTCCTGCTACCAGGCCGACGATGAAGGCCAGGCCTGCGGTCGCTGCGACAGCTGCCGCCTGCGCGCCGAAGGCTTCAAGGCGGCGGGAATTTCCGACCCTACGCGCTACCAGTAAAAAATTTCATCTAGGGTGTTGATTCTCCTGAGAAAATCGCTAGAATGGCGCCCACTAACGGGTCGTTAGCTCAGTCGGTAGAGCAGTTGGCTTTTAACCAATTGGTCGTAGGTTCGAATCCCACACGACCCACCATCTTCACCAGAAACCCTCCGCAATGGAGGGTTTTTGCGTCCTCGCAGCCGAAACAAGCAGCCGTCTGCGACGGAATCTAGCCCTGCGGTTTGATGATGTCAAACTGAATCAGCTGGCGCCCAGAGCCTGGCGCCGCGTGGCCTTGGCGCCATTTCGTATGTCAGCTCCGCTGTGTAGCTATCCACGCCTTCCTACCGCTGTAAGCGGTCTTGCCCCATTGCTGATCCATTCTGAGAGCTGATCGAACGCTTCTGGCGTAGAGGGGCCGGAGATGCTCCACGGTTGCTGAGAGGGTAGGGAAGGGAGTGGCTTAGGTAGATCCAGTCGCTGTTCCTGGTGTTGCCGCGCGCTGTAATCCACTCGAGCGATCAGGTTCCTCGGTACCTTATCGGCACGTTCTTCGAGGACATGACGCATCTGGTGTGGATCCGTCTCGATGTATTCCATCGTGGTAGCGATGCTCGAGTGGTTCAGCAGGGCCTTGGCTACGTGAATGTTGCGATCCGCTTGTCGCATTAGGTCGGTCGCCAGGGTGTGCCTGAACCGATGGGGGGTCATCCGAGTGCCTACTATCGCCGTCAGCTTTCTATACATTGCCTCAATCTGATTTATATCCATAGTTTCTCGTCTGTAGTGCGAGGAGAACCTATTGACGTTGAATAGCTGGTCCGTGGCTTTGAAATGCAGAGAGTCTGCCCACGCTACAATGCGGTCTATATGCTCATAAAGAGGTCCAGGAATGGGTAGGAGAAATTCTTTGTGAGTCTTGTCTCCTTCGCTTCGAACATTAATGGTTCTACGTCTTAGGCAGACGTCTCGTCTCTGTATACTTAATAAAGAATTCAGGCGAATTCCGGTGTAGTGAAAGGTTTCGTAGACAGATAGCCAGAACCAAGCTGGGGTTATGCTACTACGTTCGCCTGATACCCGTTCGATCTCTTGTAGCCTGAT
Organism: Pseudomonas oryzihabitans NBRC 102199; assembly: GCF_000730625.1. Classification (GTDB taxonomy): domain Bacteria; phylum Pseudomonadota; class Gammaproteobacteria; order Pseudomonadales; family Pseudomonadaceae; genus Chryseomonas; species Chryseomonas oryzihabitans. The sequence goes on from NZ_BBIT01000001.1 coordinate 184,515, forward strand.
AAGCTGGTTGCGACCCTGAGTAATGGCCTCGTGAGGTACAGTTTTTTTCCGCTTTCTGGGTGGAACTACAGAGGTGTCAGTGAAGGGGTTTTTACGGAGCGTCAATAGGTCTTGAGAAATGGCGTATCCGAAAAGCGTTTTGAGATGACTCGCGTACGTGTTCCAGCTGCGCTTGGCTAAGCCTGAATCCAAGGCCTCCTTCCGCCAGATCAGAACATCTCGATGATGTAGCTTTTCGAGTTCGACGTCATCGCCGAATCTCCGGGTTAATGCTCGAGCAGCTGCTAGGTATATAATTCTAGTCGCTGGCCTGAGGTCGTGAGTGTCATTGTATTCGCTAGCGATATCGATGATATTCAACTTTCGCTAGCTCCCATATCCTGCAATCGAAGGCTTATATTATCGAATGGCGGATGCGTGAAGATTGCACCAGGGTCCTTCAAAAGATAGCCTTTGAGCAGTTTGGATTTCCGTGGGCCGATCACCTCGCATGTCCATATATTGAGATTGTCCGGTGTCTTGCGGTTAGTTTTGAGTTTTTCAAATCCGCGTTGAACTAGCTGCCAGGTTTCAATTCCTCTCGCCTTGGCTTCCCTCTGTAGGTGAGGATGCTCCGAGGCATAGCGCTTGAATAATCCGGGGCTGACGAGGAACGCAGTGCCATTCACTGTGTGAATCATTGCTTTGGCATCGTTGATAACTAGCGTGTGTGAAAGCACGCCCTGCCGCGCCCAAGCTATGAAAGCTTGGCCGAGGTCAGCTGTGTCCTTGGCCGAAATTGCCTCTTCAGCTGAGTGCTCGGCGATGCAATCAGTGAAGCTGTCTTCAGTGACGTCAGGGAGCAGCTGAGAAGTTGGAATTTCTGAAGATGAAGCCGCTTCACCAAAGAGCTCATCTGCTAGTGCAAGTGTCTCGTCCATGGGGTCCAAACCGGTTTGGAATGCGGGCGGCGGCAGTGTTTCGGATGAGGACGCCTCTTGTGAAGATGTGACAAGCGTCACGCGTTGTGGTATCGGGAATGATGGCGTAGTGATATCGTTCGCGGGTGCAGGCCGCTGCTGATCTAGCTCGGTGTCTTCCGGCTGCTCGAGTGTGAAAATGCCGGTAAACGGAGCTGGTCGATCTGCAGGATCTGGCCAAATCAGCGCGGGGGAGACCTTGAGTAAGGTGAAGGTGTTCTTCCAGCCGCGGCCGGTGTCGATCGTTGCCTTCCAGATAGCCTTGTCCTGAGCGTTGACCTGGATAATGGCCTGGTCCTGAATCAGGTTGAAGAATGGGGCGTTCGAGGCGGGGATACCTTCTACGCCTTGGGAGAGCATCAGTGCCCGCAACTGGTCTGAGGCCGGCTTGCTGACGAGCCATAGCGCATCCTGGGTCAGCCACCCGTCCGAGGGCCCTTCTGGCTGGTTCAGCTTGAATTTCTCAATGACCAGGGTGCGCAACCCATCTGCCAGTTGACGCTGGATCGTATTCTTGGGGGCTTCCATCGCACGTTGCGGGTTGGCGCCGAGCTCTTGGGCGACACTCGCCTGGTCGGCCTGGACGATCATCTCGCCCAGTACGCCGGCATGCTGGTATTGCCCGGCCAAGACGAAGATCAGCGATGACCATAGCTCGCGGTAGCTACTGAGCCAGTCCAGCACGTGAAGCGGCAGCACCTGGAAATAGACGAGTGCTGAAGCAGCGCCATGAAGCTGATAGTCGCGACCTTTGACGTATCTGAAGCGGTAGGGCTTCTCAATGCGACCGTGCCAGGGGTGCCATGGCTTGCCGTCTTCGAGGACGACCTCGATGTCGACGGCGATCTTGCCCAAGTCGTGGAGGAGGGCGCCGTAGGCTACCGCTGCTGACCATGCTTCGGCCTGGGCTGCTTGTGACTCAGGCGGTGCGCCGATGGGTAGTAGGTAGTTCTGCCGGATCTTCAGTGCGTAGGCGACGATCTCCAGCCCGTGGTCGAGCAGGCCCCCGGGATAGGCATGGTGGTGGTTTTCCGAAGCTGGAAGCTGCTGGACCAGATCGGCGTAGCGTTCGAGGGGGTCGCGGTAGAGCGAGGCGAATTGCTCGCGGGACAGCGACGTCCGCTGCCAGATGTTCTCGATGAGTTTCTGCCGGCGGGGGAGTGCCAGGAGATCCCTACCCGGGGACGGCTGCGTGAAACCCTGTTTGCCTGAGCCCGGAGGAGGGGATGGTGGGGCTTTCTTCCTGAAGATGAGATCGAACATGGCATGCCATTGGTAGTTCTTGGGCCTGCGTTGTCGATCAGCGAGGTCGGCCGGACAATGGTAAACCGCTATCACTACTCAGGAGGTTGGGGCGGCGGATGGCTACTATGATCGGTAGCCTGGGGACCCTTTGCTCTTCGCAGCCAACGGCGGAGCCCTTTCTGGTAGGGCTTTTACCCTTAAAGCCCCCTTCCATTCCCTCCTTTGCTTCAGCCCATTTCCGCTCCTATCCCTTGCTTGATGCGACGGGCATCTCATTTGGCGGCAGGCTCTAGCGCGATGGAGCTGTTGCAGGCTAGTTAGCTGGGGCGTATAAGTGATGTCATAACGCAATCCCTCTAACGGTATCATTGGGGTCGTCTATGACCAGATCGCATACACATGAGTCTCGCGCGGTGAGAGTAGGCCGCTGCATCGCGATCCCATTTCGTATTGAGGCCGCATTCTGGCGATTATTTGTGCGAGAAGGTACGCCCGGTATTCTTGGTCAAGCTATCAAGTGGTCAGTCCGTGTTGTAGCTGTAGCTGCATTTGCATACTACCTACTGCCGCTGTTCTTACTAGCAGTCGTATCTGTCGCAGCTGTCTACATGATGGGTGGGATTCACGGTTCTGCCTCCGAATCATTCGTTTCTCGGGATGAGCATCGTTTCTTCGAGGAGGAGGGTTTGAGAGACGGTCTGTTTGGGCATGGTCATTACGATAAAGACGGAAACAGGTGGTAGGGCTGTATATAGCCCTACCTGAATCTCTAGCCTTCGCTTGATGACCGTGAGATTCCCTTTGTTGCAGCAGTCGTCGCTGCACTGCTAGCCTGCCGACCAATAGCTCCGCTTTCTCCCTTAGCAGCCTGCGCGCCAGTCGCCAATGAGCTAGCTAGGTTTCCTGTCTGATACCCCGCCCAAGTCATCGCAGTCATCCAAAACGCCGGCAGGATCAGAAACATCGCTCCCATCACGTAGTTCAGCAGCATGTCTCCCTGCATGTTGCTCAGGCCGATGATGGGGTCGAAGTTCGCGTGCGGTGCGGTGTTATTTACCTTGTAGATCCCGGTGCCATACAGCGCGTCCATGATGGTACTGTCGACCCACCTCGCCAGCTGCAGCCAGAAATCCACGAAGATCAGTGCAAACTGGGCAAAGGTAAGTGTCATGGCCACCTTGAGGTCATAGGTCCCCAGTACCAGTACGATGGGGATGCAGATGATGAACGCCATCTTCAGGAAGGCCATCACCATCGGCGCGGCTTGCCGGACGCTGTCCATGGCCGGGAAGTACGCGAGCGAGCCCACTGCCTGTCCCAGGCCAGCTGTGACCCTGGCGGCGTCGTTGTACAACGAGCTGCCGATCTGGCCACCATAGTCCCCGTAAACCTGCCCCTGCGTCAGCGTCTGCTTCTTCGGCGACACCAGGTCCCGAATCACTGAGTCATTCACTTCGTCCTGAGACATGAAGCTTGCCCACTTGGCCAGCTTGGTCAGGATGTCCGGTTCAACCTGTGCAAGCAGTCGTGCTCTGAGGCCCTTGGAATCGTCCGACCACCACTGGGAGCAGGTAGGGTATCCACCACCGCCCGTGGTCTGTGCCAGGCCCGCGTCCCGGGTTGCATCGTAGGGCCATGCCGTACGCGGGGTATGGGAGCGGAAGCCCGAGCTGCCATCGCTGTAGTAACCACTGGTGCCGAGGAAATACTTCGAGCCGATCCAGCTGACGTCCAGGTACTGCTTGTCGGTCAGGGTGGGCTGGGTCATGAACAGCTTGGCGCGAGCCCGGGCGTAGCAGTCGTTGGTGAAGTCGGCGACCTCCTGGGCGAGGAGGGGATTGTCGATCCGCTCGGCGTTGACCTCCATGCGGAGCTGCTGCAGATCCTGACCACAGGGAATGCTGGCCACAGCACCCGCCGCCATGCCCTTCGACAGGGCGTGGACCACCATCCACCAGACCGGCACTTGGGCGCTCTTGCCGTTGAGGGTGCTGAACGACGTCCCCCAGCCCGTTCCGTCCGGCTTGGGCACGTCGACCTGGCATTGCTTGGAGCGAGTCTGGTCGTACTGGATGGTCGAGAAGCTGACGTTTGCATTCGGGAGCGGCATCAGGCCGAGCATGATGACGACCAAGGCCACGAAGAACCGGTTCTCGATGCGCGCCAGGCTCAAAGCACCCTTGTTGCCTTCGTCTTGGCCTTCGCCGCGGGCGCGCAGCCACTCCTGGATGATGATGGCGGCGAACGGCGCGGCAAACAGTCCGGTCCCACCGATCATCTCCCAGATGCCGCTGTTGATGATCCAGCCCACGAGGGTCAGGTAGTACTCGAGGTAGTCGTTGGTATAGAGCTGCATGGCAATCTCCTACAGCATGCCGGCGTTGCGCAGTTCAAAGAGGCCAATGACCGCCAGGGCCAGCGCCTCGCAGCGGTAGATACGGCCGCGCTCATCGGTGGCCGCTATCAGCCGACGTCTCACTGGCCACCAGCAGCAGATCAGTCCGGCGTACAGGCACAGCCGCCACACCAGGAAGTGGGCATGGTGATCGGCCTGCCACTGGCGGTAGCTCTGCAGGTCGCCGAAGCCCCAGGCCGTCACAAGCACGAAGCCCAGGGCGATCGCTACCGCCAGCAGGAAGGGCAACAGCAGTGACCAGGTCAGGCCTAAACTGCGCCGACCGAAGCTGAGCACCGCTTGGGCGCGGCGAGACCAGGAGGAAGTTGTCATGGTCATTCGCCCTTCTTCGCCGGGTTCTCGGTGCGATCCAGGCGATTCGGGAGCGGATCGCCCTGGAAGATGCCTTTGGAGGCGTCCTTGCGGATCGAGGCGCGCTGCAGGATGGTGGTCGGCGAGTTACCAGCCAGCTCCCGGCGCATGTCCAGCTCGGTCTTGAGGTTCTGGATCTCGGCCTGCAGGTTGGCGGCGTTCTGGTCGACCTGCGTCTGGGCAACCTGGTTGGCGGCGACGTTGGGCTCCTGGCGGCCAGCGGCCAGGGTACGGACCAGCGACAGCGCCTTCTCGATCACATCGGCCAGGGAGACCTCGGACACGAGCCGCTTGGCCAGCACGTCCTGGTCCTGCTCGGTACGCAGCGACTCGATGATGCCGCGGGTGATCGGGATGGAGTTGCTGCCGGCCGCGGCCAGGTTCTCAGCCGTCATCGGCTGGGTGCCGGCGATCAGCGCATTCACCGCCTTGAGCTTGGTGTCATAGGTCTCCTGAATCAGCGGGGTGAGCCCCACTCCGGCCTGCGTCACGGTCTTCTGGCAGTTGTCGCAGGTCTGCTGCTGTTGCTCGCCGAGTACCCGGGTGGCAAAGGTCGCGGCCTCTTGCGGCGACGACCAGGTGCTGCAGACGAGGCCGCCCTTGCAGCTGCTGGCCGGGATCGAGCCAGTGGCAGTGGGCGAGCGGCCACTGAGCAGGTTGTAACCCGCCTTGGTGACGTCGCTGACCACCTTAATGGGCTGCTGGCCGCTGCCTCCGGCCTTGCTCCCGCCGACCCAGGTCACGCCCTCATTCCCGCTCTTCTGCTCGACCTGGTTGATCGCGGCGACGGCGTCGGTGGTGCCGGCAGCGGCCGACTTCATTGCCTCCCCCTCAGCGAGCTTGTTCCAGCCGACCTGGCCGCCGGCGACATCGAGCATCTTGTCGGCGATCGCGCGGCAGGTGCCCTTCGAGCGATCGAAGTCCAGGCGCGCCTGGCCAATGCCGTTGGTGATGAGGTTGTACAGGCCCGGGTTGGCACGCTGCAGGATCAGGCCGGGTAGGGAGGCAACGGCACCGGTGGCATTCTGCAGCACCGAGCTCATGATGGTCTGGAAGCCCTGAGTGGCCCCGTTGAGCTGGTTCTGCAGGGTGTTGGTGAGGCTCATGTTTCCGCAGATCAGGTTGGTGTTCCAGCCACCGCCAATCTGGATGCTGTCCATGTTTCCGACGCTGCCCATCGACACGGCATTGCCGCCGCCGATGCTGTAGAGCACGTCGTCACCGATGACGCTGCCCTGGGACTGCACACGGTAGGGCTCGGCTGCCTGGACAGCGCTGCTGAGAAGAAGGCCGGCCAAGCAGGTGCTGGCCAGCAGGGTGAGGCGAGAGGTGTTCATGATCGACGGCTCCCTGATCATTGAAAGTCGGTGCTGCCCAGGAAGACCTGGCCTTCACGCTTGCAGCAGCTGTAGGGGCGCCACAGCGCCCAGGCATAGGCGCCCACGGCGTCTTGGACGTAAGGGCCCGGGTTGGGAAAGGCAGCGCAGCTCTGGCTCAGCGTGGGCGTGAGCTCCTGCCACTTGCCGGTGGTGGCATCGCCCTCGAGCAGCTCGCCCGCGGGCCAGTAGCCGTTTTCTGGCTGGGCCAGCAGCGGCTGGTAGACGTGGATCTGGCCAGAGCGCGTAACCACATCCCCGGCGCGCTGGGCCATGACCGCCGCGGCCTTGTAGTCGTCGGGCTGATGCAGGAAGCCGCTGCGCGGATAGACGTTGCCCCACAGGTCGCCGGACAAGGTGCCGCCCACTTCGCGCTTGCCCGGGATGAGGGCCTCCGGGTAGACGGCTTCGGGGATGCCGTATCGCCAGGCCAGGTAGTCGTAGTTGCTAAGCAGGTAGGGCATATACGCGGTACCGGCACCCTTGCAGACGTAGCCCGAGCCGCTGGCGAACTGGCTAAACGCATAGCCGCCCGGGTGGCCGATGACATCGGTGTTCTTGAAGCGGGCGCTGATCGTGGTGTTGGCCTGGGTCGCGCTGTCGCCCGGGTCATTGCCGCCGGCGGCAACACTGCTGACCGGGCTGAAGGACGCCATCTCGGTCCATGGGTTCTCGCCGGTATTGGCGTAGCTGGACACCACTGCATCGGGCACGAAGTGCCGTACCTTGGCCGAGGTCTTCACCTTGCAGCCATAGGGGGTGCAGAACAGCCAGTAGCAGATGCCGACCACCTTGTATTCGAGGCAGTCGGGCGAGAGCGAGGACGACACGATGGTCGCGGTGGTGACCGCCGCTGTAGCCTGCAAGCTGGTGGCCAGCGGGATCGCCAGGGCAAAGCGCCTTAGACGTTGCAGCTGCCGACTCATCGTCCGCTACTCCGGTAGCGCTCGATGCTGGCCACGGCGGCCGCCACGTCGGGCTGGCCATAGACCACATACTGGCGATCCACCACGACTGCCGGCAGCTTGACCGCACCCAGGCTCCAGGCATCAGCCACGTTCTGGTGCGCTCTGGCAAGTTCCCGCCCCAGCTGCTGCGCCGAAGCCGAACGCATCCGCTGCTGCATGATGGCTACGGCCTGTCGTGGATCCGCCGGCAGGCCTTCGGAGAGCTGCTGCTCAAGGCGTTCCGGGGCATCCAAGAGCACAACCCGGGCGCCGGCGCTGTTGAGGAGAGGATGAGCGGCGTCGGAGATGGCCAGCACACCCGCTGTGGCAAAGGGGATTCTGCAGTTGTCCAGGACAAAGCCCAGCAAAAGGGCTTTCAGGCCTGCTGAGATGGTATGAGGAGAGATGGGCATGCGCGGTACCAGGCAGAGGAGTGGCTGGTACAGGAAACGCGATCAGAAGAGCTGGGTCAGCGGAAAACCATATCTACGTCGCTGGAGGTTGCAGCTAAGACGGAACGTAACGCAATGGATACATTTAATGATGATTATCAACGCGCCCGCCGATAGCTACGCCTTAGCTGCCATAGGGAATCTCAAATTAAGCCTGCGTGGAGGTTTCGCGGCCGTTTAGGATGCACGCAGACAGCGTCCCCTAGACCATTCACGTTTACGACTAGCGATGCTTCGACTACAGGTGGTCGACGTAAAGTCGGCGTTTTGAATAAGAATTTATTGATTAAATGCGGAAGAATTAATTATTGAAAAGGCGGAAAAAGAGCGCCGAAAAAAAGCATGCAATGATTGTGATTGGAAGATCTATAATAATTAAAATAATAATAAATGATGGAGTGCAAATTTCGATGTTATCGGCAATATTTGTTAAAAACTATAGTTAATTAGTCAGATGCTGTACGGCTCTTCCAGAGATCGTACGCGGCGCGCATGCAAACGTAACACGGCCTGTAACCGGCAGATATCGCAGCGGCCTCGTTAGCAAAAAAAACCCTATGTCGTTTATACGTACCTGACGCCAATGCTCTCAGCGCGGCGCGGCAATCCAGCCGTCCGTATATTTTAGTTTTCCGATGCCCACCAAACGTTCCTGGAATTTCACTTAGATATGAGATGCCGTTAGAATCAAGTAGGCGGTAGAATTTTTTAATTTCACTCAAGTGAGACCTCTATCTTACCATGCATCAAGCGACAGCTCTATGCCGAATCGGTTTCCAGATTCAATGCGACTTATAGCATGTTTGGCGGTAACGCTATAATAGCTTTGGGTTCCTTTAACTGGTCGCTGCGATATGGCAACCAGTGCGATATCGCCTTTCCGCAACGTGATTACTCTAGCGCGTGACTGCATTCGTGGGCGCTGTTCAACAATTACGACCTCGCCACCGATGAAATCCCGACCGTTGTGAGCCATACTGCCAATTAGTTTTATAGGAAACTCAGCGCTTTTTTTCATGCCATCTCGGAGCGAAATGTAATCACCCGGGCCCAGCTTTGAAAGATAAGATCGAGCGCCGTAATTATCGTTGTTTGAATTTACTCCCTGAAAGAGAGTGAGATTAGCCAAGTACCTATTTTTAACAGATAGAGCTTTACACCACCTCTCAGCAGTCGATGCGACGTGGCAATAAATTGCGGAGCGTAGACTACCCAAATCTGGAAGCTCTTGATCTCTAATTTCAAGGAGTTTCCCGGATCCACACGCATTCTCGGATAGATCTAACAACAAATTTAGGCTGGCATCCCAGTGTGCGCCGAGTCTAGCGATAGTGATTTCGTCCAACACATCTGGTATTACCGCGTAGCCGTTTAAGTCAAGGTCGTTATTTATCTGAGCCCAGTCTAACCTAGCGAGTCTCGCTTCAATAGATTCCATGGTATGTACTAATCTAGTTAGAAGATTCGCGGCGAAGTAGCTCGCGCTTGCGTTCGACACCCCAGCGATACCCGCAAAGATCGCCGTCTCTACGAACGACTCTATGGCATGGAATTGCTACAGCGATCATATTTGACCCGCATGCCTTGGCGACAGCGCGTACACTTTTGGGCGACCCGATCAATATTGCGATATCGGTATAGCTTACAGTTGTCCCGGGCGGAATGTCTCTAAGGGCGCGCCATACGCGCTCTTGAAAAACGGTTCCTCTTACATCCAGCGGCAGGTCCAGTCCGATGGATGGATCTTCAACGAAACCTACGACTTGGGCAATTAATTGCTCGAATTCTCCATCGCACCCGATAATTTCAGCGCTAGGAAATTTATCTTGTAGTTCGCGGGCCAACAAATCGGGATCATCTCCTAATAGGATGGAGCATATTCCTATCTGGCTTTGCGCCACAAGGATAGAACCTAATGAGCATTCACCAACAGCAAAACGTATGACGGCACCGACACCGCCAGCTCGATAGTCGCGTGCACGCATGCCGAGAAGCTGATTCGACGTTTCATAAAATCGGCTATTCGAATTGAACCCGGCGCCGTATATCGCCTCAGTAATGGAAGCATTCGGAGTTGCCAACTCGTCACGTAGCTTTCGGGCTCTGTACGCTGAGCTGTACCCTTTGGGCGTTAATCCAGTCGCTGCTTTAAATATTCGATGGAAATGAAAAGCGCTAACGCCTACCTCGGCTGCCAAATTATCCAATGAAGGAGGCGTTTCCGACGTTTCGATTAACCGGCAGGCGCGCTCCACCACTGCAGCGTGCCGAGGTGATATGCCGCTGTCCCGCCGACGGCCACGAAGACTGCAACGGTAGCCAGCGGCCTCAGCTGCGCTGGGAGAGTCGAAAAACTCAACGTTCTCTCTCTTGGGCAGACGCGACCTTGCGCTGGGATGGCAATAGACGCCTGTGGTGCGCACCCCGTAAACGAAATGGCCATCTGCCGACGGATCTCGCCTCTCGACCGCAAACCACCTCTGATCTTCAGTCTGGTAAATTGTGCTCACTTTCATGACGTCCGTCCTTTTTCAGCCATCTTCTACCTGAGGTTAGGGCCGCAAGATAGCCTGCGCACTCGACTTCTTGCTGCGCTAAGTCAGTGCTTGGGCACACGCCATAAATACCAGGTTGCGACAGTGCGATACGGACTCCAATCAGCACCTACTTCTTCCATGACACTGGCGCTAGGGCGGGCTTGGAGTTTCTTCAGCCTCCGGTAACCTTCGCGAACACCAAAGTCGTCAGTAGGTAGGACATCAGGTCGTCCAAGTGTGTAGATCAAGGCCATCTCAACGGTCCACTTGCCAACGCCAGAAATGGACGTCAACCGAGTAATGAGATCGTGATCGGAGCACGTATGCGCTTCCGGAAGCGCGGGGATAACTCCATCTATCGCAGCTTGCGCAATTTCGTGGATCGTTAAAGCCTTCCTGAGAGAAAAACCACAGGAACGTAGCACTGACGACTCGCAAGAAAGGAGCTGCTCAGGACTCGGGAACGAACGCCCGGAAAAAATATTTGTAAGTCTTCCTAATATCGAATCGCCGGCCTTAGCAGTTAGCTGTTGATATGCGACAGCTCGAATCAGTGCTTCATATGGTTCTCGAGTCGGCTTAGTAGTTAACGTGCACGCTCCAGTACGCGCAACATGCGTAGACCAGCACTCGTCTATCTTTGATAAATACGTTTCCGCCTCTGCGCATCTGAATGTTTCTGGCGGCGTCTCATTACACCCCAAATTGACCATGGCTATCGCCCACTATGTTAACTTTAAGTCATTAGCTGGAGAAGTATAATAATGTTTTGAATGATCGGTATGGCGGGGAAGCACTGATTGTTTAGTGCGTGCGAGTTATACCGATGTCGCCAATGATGTACGTCTCTCCGGTGATCAGTCTTAGCTCAGTCTGACCATCTTTGTTCACCTGCCAGTGGGCCTGGCCAGACTCGACCAGCAGTTCAAAATGTACCTGGACGAACCGGCGTGCTTCAGCTAATTTACCATGATAAAGAACATCGTCATCATCCATCTTAAAATCGCCTGCCCGTCTTCTACACTTGATCCATCGAGCTAGCCTGCGTGTCTGAAATTTAGGCTTATGCGTTGATGATCCAAAAGATCATGAGGGGATCCGTGCACCGGCGTAATTCCATGTACTCTCAAGCGATCAATGCCGCAAAGAACCACCACATCACCGTGATTTAGCTGAATTTTCGCCACAGGTGTATTTTTTGCCAAGCCGCCTAGTAAAAAAAAGGCGCTCATCCCTAACGACACCGAAACGGTAGGAAATGATAGGTCTCGCTCGCATTTATCCTGGTGCAGTGAGAGCCCGGCCCCAACCTTATATTTATTTATCAAACAGCTATCAGCAATGAAATCATCATATCCTGCTAGACAGGCAGCAATCGTGGCGAGTCGAGAATAACAATTTGGCATACCAGGCCAAGGCCCATTTGTGAGTGGGTCAATGGCGGAGTACCTGTAGCCGAACCTGTCAGACAGCCATCCCAGTGTTCCGCAGTTTGTCATGGAGGCAGAAAGAACGCGCCCACTCGCAGTCGTCATATTTCGTAACGGGGATTGGGCAATGATATGGCTAAGATTAATTAGTAGCTCTTCCATGTACGGTAAGGCCAATCCTCGTACCAATAGTGCGTTTTGCCCGAGCGCTACGCGGCCTTGTGTATCCTCAAAAAGGTCGAAGGTTGTCATTTCTACCGTGCATCGTGAAATATTATGCCGAGAGCATACCTGTCGCCTCGAAATATCTGACTAACGCCGTGGCGCATGAGACATTGTCGGAAGCCCCTACGTCCAGGTGTCGGCCTGCTGCTTACCGAAAATATAATTGCGTCTCCTTTATGAAGGGAAAATGCGGTAGCGCTATAATCAGCGTTGGATTTCTGAGTTAGCACGAATTCCCCTCCGACAAAATCAATTCCAGGCTCTGAGAGCAAGATAGCGACTTGCAGGGGAAAGTGTATTTCTCCATACAAATCTTGATGCAAGCAGTTAAAGTCGCCTTCGCCGTACTTGAGAATCAACGGCGTGGGGCGATTTTGCCCGGCGGCATCGCACTCCGCCAGAAAGATGTCTAGTTGCGCGGGGTAACTAAAATTTTTATTACACAGCCTGTTCCATAAGTTGGCGATAACAGCAAGTCGTGGATAAAACGAAGCACGAGCAGCGCTAACTGTATCAGGTAGCGGATACCGAAAATATTTATATTCGCCGCTGCCAAATCCATGCCGCGCCATAGTTACGCGTGATCTAAAGTATTGCTCCTGATCGTATAGTTTTTTGACGGTATCACAATCTCGCTCTTCAAGCGCGCCCTTGAGAACCGCATAGCCGTCGATATTTAACGAGCTCTGTATCGCAAACCAGTCATAACCATCGTCGATAGCGCAGGGGGCGCGTGTGCGCCTTTTGTGAAAATGTACAATCATTCCATCACCTTAAAGCGCGTTTGCTAGTAATTTCCGAAATATTCTATGGAACTCCGTATATTAGAGATCGAACGTTTGTAGCGAAATCGTACTTTTCACCAAATAGCCACGATCATGTAGTAAATCTGCCATATCTATCGTAAGCCTGCGCTTAAGCCATTGAATCTTGCCAGCGTTCCGGCGGGGCGTTCGCCATATCTTCGTATCTGGGCTACGTCGAAAAACATCCGTTTCTTGCTATTAATCCTCTTGTTTTAAGGTTCTGCGAACGGTCATGAGCAAGCGCAAGGCTGGTACCGGTTTCGTGATGTTTAGAATTTGAATAGCAAGAAACAGAGTTTTGACATTGTCGGCTGAAAATAGCTTCAACTTCGGTAGCAAGGACGCGGTAGAAACAGCACTAGGACGGCTCTTGTGGCGTAAGCGAGAGGCTACCAGATGGCAACACTTAATCAGGGGTGATCAGGTATGGAAGCAACAGAAAGCTTAACTCCGAATGAAGGTCCAAGGATTAACGATCTTATGGAAAGGCTTGGGGACCACGAGATCTTTCGAGACGGCCATGATTGGGTTGAAGCAGCAGACGTCTGGAAAAGACCTCTCAGGCCGCAGGTGTTTAAGTACCAGTCTTTTGAGGCAACTACTACCTCAACGGTACTTAGCTACGACTCTCTCACGATGAATAGAACGCTGACTGCGCTCTATGAGCAAGACTTCCTATATCTACCTAGTACCTCAGAAAAAAACCTCCTTTCAATGTTGCGCGCGGCATACAACAGAGAACTGCGTGCGTTAGCAGCGGCGGTAACGCCTGAGTTAGAAGAAAGAGTCTTTCGCAATATTCGCAAAGAACTAGTGGTTGGTGGCGTATGGACAGCAGAAGCGTTTAAAAACTACTTCTATTCAAAGCTGGATACCGCGCAAACTCAAAGTGGACCGTCTAGCATCAATCTTGTTATGTCGTCAGAAGACCGCCCCTTAATGGCTAAACTGTTGTTAATACAGCACGCAGTCGATTTTCTACCTGAGTCTTCTCACATGGCCCGATTTGTAAAGGGAGACTACGGCGAAGCCCAATCCGCCATGTTCAGGGTCCTTATAGATGAATTTGGCTACGGAAAACATGAGGTCAAACATAGCTCTCTGTTTAAAGAAACACTAAAATCAGTGGGGATGTTGGATAACTCCCATGCATATTGGAATTACTACCTGACCTCGACGTTGCTTAATAACAACTATTTTCACTACTTAACAAAAAGCCCAGAGCGTTTCTTTGAATACGTGGGGGCGATTACTTATGCCGAGAACGCTTTTGGCCCTTACTGCAACAAAGTGGGTAGGCTTTTGAAGTCTTGCTTCGCAGAAGTGGATGCTCGGTATTATATCGAGCATTACCATATTGACGGCTATCATGGTTCAATGACTCTTAATGAGATATTGATTCCTTTGGCGGAGCGATTCGGGCCTTCCGTATATACCGAATTCGTTAAGGGGGTTGAAATGTCGTGCTTGCTCGGCACGATCATGGAGGAGGACTTATGCGCCCAAATTGTTTGGATGGAAAAGAAAAACCAATACAGGCAGCTCGCTGAAGATATCAGAGATTCTGTTCTCGCAGATATTGATAATCTCACTGTCATGCTGCTCGATGAGCCAAAAGGTGAGTTGTCCGTACCACATGTGCACGACGGCGATGAGTTTTGTATTGTAGATGAGGGTTTGCTTCGTTTCTGCCACGGACCTAACTGCTTTAGCGACTTGGGGCCTGGTGACTGTGTGGTAATTGCGAAAAACAGAATGCACGGTGCATTGGTTTTATCTGATCGCTGCCGTTACCGGATTTTATCTATCAAGGACTATCAGAATTATGCTGATTACAGCCTTTGACTTATCCGCTCGCCCACTGCTGATCAAAACATCCGAAAAATACATCCAGATCACTCAATCCTCGCTAGGGGAAATACACATGCGGGATATGACTTGCAGTCACAGAGGTGGTCCCCTGACGCATGGGGTTGAAGTAAACGGAGTTATAACCTGTCCTTGGCACCGACTGCGGACTGAAGCCTGCAAATTGAAGACGCTTGCGATTCCGTATGTGCGCCATCGGAATTACCTGTGGATAGGGCTTGATACGTTCGAGAGAGTTATTCCAAACGCGTGAGATTCCGTCTATACGTCCCAGTACCACCGATTTTGGAGAGCCCGTAATGATTATGGAAAATGACTTCAATGTTTTCACTCATGTCAGTCCGGCAGTCAGAGCAGATTCGGTCGAGGATATCCCACGCTGGCACTTCGCGATGCTAAATGATCGGGAGAGAAATCACGCGTTTTTTAATGCAATCTGCTCTGCAGATCTCGAAGGAAAAACCGTCCTGGATATCGGTACAGGATCAGGCCTTTTGGCTATGATCGCGGCGCAAAGGGGCGCAAAGCATGTGTACACCTGCGAATCTAATCCGCTTATTGCCCAAAAAGCACAAGAAATCATTTCGCAGAACGCTCTAAGTGAAAAGATCACGGTAATCCCAAAGTTATCAACTGAACTGGTGCCAGGCGTAGACCTTCCGAATAATATTGATGTACTTATTTCGGAAACTGTTGACTGCGGTTTTTTTGGTGAAGGTTTCGGATTATCGCTAGTTCATGCGAAGGAGAAATTGCTAAAGCCGGATGCAGAAATAATTCCGCAAGGGGTTGAGCTGTTTGCGGGCTTACTGTCTAGCCAAGATATAGCCAATTTAAATTCTGTAAATTCAAAAATTCTTGGTTTGGATGTGAGCTCGTTCAATGCTTTTAGCACCTCTGGTTATTTTCCTGTACGCCTGAATACCTGGAGCCATTCCTTTAAAAGCGCGCCTGTTCGGTTTTACCGCGCAGGATTTACTGAAAGCTTTACCTTTGAAAATTCAAGTAAAGTGCAGTTTGTTTCTAACGCAGAGGGAATATGCCATGGTATTATTTTTTGGTTTAAGATATATCTCTACGATAACATAACTCTATCAAACGATCCTGGGAACTTTAACTCGCACTGGATGCAAGCGGTCCATTTGCTAGATGATCCAGTCATGCTGTGTTCTGGCCGCGCATACGCTTTGGATTTAGAGATGTCTGTGCATGGAATTAAGTTTTCTAAGAGGCTTTGCTATTCTGACTTAGATAGTGCCGCGTAGGAATACCGTGCCCACGGACGGGCTTAATGTGTGCTCAGAGTTTTTATATTGGCAAGTGAGCTACAACCCATGGCGAATGCAAGTAAGATAAAAAACTTCAATCTGCTATGGATTGGTCAGTCCTTTAGTTTTGTCGGCGATCACATAATGGTTGTTGGGATGCCTTTTTTAGGGCTCTCTGTTGCTAATCTTAATGCCGCTCAAGCTGCGTTGTTGCCATTCTTTATCTATCTTCCGTTTTTATTGTTCGGTCTGCCGGCCGGCGCAATAGTCGACTGGTGGCCAAAACGGAGGGTTATGCTCTACGCCGAAATTTCTCAGGTTGTTATATGCTTGTTCTTGTTATATCTTGTAATTATAGAGGCGCTAAGTTACAGCTCGATGGCTTTTGTTTGCGCGTTGCAGGGCCTAACTAACGTTTTCTTTCAAATAGCTTACAATTCAATTCTTCCTGAGCTCGGATGTACTAAGTCGGAACTTCAATCGATGAATTCGAAGTTGTTTTTTTCTGAATCGTTGGCCAGGTCCGCTGGGCCTGCTAGCGCGGGGCTTTTAATTAATTTTTTTGGTATTTTTTCTTTGCCGGTTGCAAATATGGTTTCATTTATAATTTCTGCGTCATCGATTTATTTAATGAGTGTTGTGGAGCCAATTAGAAGGCCGTTATTCAACTGGCGAGGCTATAGGGATATTCCGGATCAAATTCGCGACGGCGTAGCGTTTGTTAGACACCATTCTGTTTTAGAACCAATATTTTTGTGCGGAACTTTATATGTGGTTTTTTTAACCTGTACGAATGTGGGGCTTTTGTTATATTGCAAAGAGATACTAGGCATGGACCCATTTTCAATTGGGCTACTGGTAGGTGCCGCAGCATTTGGATTTCCAATCGCGAACATCCTTTCGCCTTACATACTTAATAGCTTAGGCACCGGACGGACGCTTATCTTCTCGGCGACGCTTTCGGTGTTTGGCCTGTGCGCCCTAGCTTTGGGTGGCTCGCTTGGGTCTGTACCAATAATGCTGGTTGCGAGCGTTATGCACGGGTTGGGTGAGGGGGTTTTCGGTCCTGCCGCTTTGACCGCACGACAGCTGGTTACTCCTGCAAATTTGCTTGGCCGTGTTAATTCCATTCAAAAATTTTTAATTTGGGGGGGGATTGCTATCGGAAGCGTAGTTGCTTCCGCGGTCGTAAAGTTCTTCGGCGTTGAATGGATCTTATGGGCGGGCGGGATTGGGACTATTTTATGCTTAATTCCTTTGCTGCGTAAATGTGCGTTCGAGAATTTAGAATTTAACCAGTAAGCTAACGGAGGTTAATATGGCTTTTGCGGAAGGAATAGAAGAGTTTATAGACCGTTGCAACCGGGTCATGCCGCCAAATTCTTACCAGCTGCCTATAGCAATGCAGCGAAAGCTATATTCGGATCTTCTGAGCGAATTTCCCTATAAGATTCCTGCTGAGATTTCCTGGGAGGATATATCTAAGTCGCAAAATGGCCGCGCGGTAAAGTTTCGTATTTATCGCCCAGTCGGAGGTACTCCGCTGGGGCTTGTCTTCTATATCCGAGGAGGCGGGTATGTGATGGGTTCTCTCGACTCTCACCATTCTGTTGCTGCGGAAATGGCGCTTTATTCTAACGCCACAGTAATTGCCGCCGACTTTAGACTTGCGCCGGAGCACCCTTTTCCTGCCGCTTTGGAAGACTGCTATAATATTTTGACATATATTGAAGGTGCTTCCGCCGAGTTAAATTTAGATCTGAGCAGAGTGGTAGTAGCTGGCGATAGTTCGGGTGGCAATATGGCGGTTGTACTAGCGATGATGTGCCGTGATAGGCGCGGGCCGAAGATCACTGGCCAAGCGCTTATCAGTCCTGTTCTAGACTTTACCCGCTGGAGGAAGGGAGGGGAAGACGTTCCCCTCTTAACTGGGGGAGAGATGGAGTTTTATACCGCCTGTTACTCCCCAGACATCCACGCCGTGTCATCCCCGCACGTCTCGCCACTTGTCTCCGGTAATTTTTCTGAACTTCCAGAAGCTTATATTATGGGCGCAGAAATGGACTCTCTTGTCATCGATGCGGTCGAATACGCTCGATTACTGCGGGAGAACGGCATTGATGCCGAACTGGTGATTGAACCCGGGTTGGTTCATGCCGCTGTGAGAGCTCGTTCTTTAAGTCCCGCCGTGCAAAATGCATGGATTCGTTTTTGTTATAAAATTCGACGCATGGTGAACGCCGATGTCTAATCCTTATGAAAACAAGTATGTTGTCATTGTTGATCCATATTCTTCTGGAAATTTATACGCGGCTGAGTTTAAAAAATTCTCATGCAAATTAATAGCAGTGATGACTGCGCCTGAACCTCCTGAAGTGTACGCAAGCTCATTCAAACCTGACGATTTCGATGAAATTTTTGTCGCTTCTGACATGTCGATCGCTGATTTAGCATATTCGTTGAATATTTTTCATCCAATATATATTTGTGCCGGTTGCGAATCCGGAGTAGAGCTAGCAGACAAGATTGCGCCTTTACTTCCGCCTAGATTTTTCAACGACCCTTCGCTCGCGATTGCGCGCCGCGATAAGTGGTTAATGGCGCAAGCCGTCATGCGTTCCGGCGCTCCTGTGATGAAACAGATTTGTAGTAGCGACTTCCTCGAGGTTCAGTCGTGGGCATTGGACAATAACTTGTCCGATACCTTTCTTGTTGTGAAGCCACCTAAAAGCGCCAGTACTGACGGCGTGGTAAAGGTCCATGGCCTCGATGGTCTCGAATTTGCTTTTAATAACTTGCTAAATAAGAAAAACCGGTTAGGTATTCTAAATGATAAGGTGCTTGTTCAAGAGTATCTCTCTGGTGTTGAATATGTGGTCGATACCTTCAGTTATGATGGTGTGCATACAGTATGTAGCGTATGCCGGTACGGTAAATTATCCAATATAAACGGCATGGCGATCTATGAGAGGCTAGATTGGCTAGACCCAGAAGCGCCCATTGTCGAGGTGCTTTCCAATTATGCCATGACTGTACTATCCGCGGTCGGAATTAGTTGGGGTAGCGCTCATATTGAGATCATGCATACTGCTAATGGGCCGCGCCTTATCGAATTGGCAGCTAGACCCCACGGGGGAGGCCATCCTCGTCTTTGCTATTCTGCAACCGGCGATAGTACGATTCATAGAACTGTCCGTTACTTTGTCAATCGGGTTCTTCCTCCCTCTTGCTATCGACTTATCGAGAACATGTCGGTGGTATTTTTTCGGGCGGAGCGGGCGTCAGTTGTAGTTGGCGTTGATCGGCTCAAGAGTCTCGCCCAATTGCCAAGTTTTTCTGAGGCAGTAATCCGCGTTGCGGATGGTGATTTTGTGCCTGCTACGGTCGATTTGTTCGGCACGCTAGCAATAGGTTTTGTCGTATTGAAAAATAAATGCTTGGTCCAACTTGAGTCGGACGCGTTGCATGTAAGGCACGTTGAATCACTGGTGTTTCAACCGGCCTCTTCTACGTTCGTTAATTAACTATTTTGCATTTGTTGTCATATTAATACCGGTCTGCTGAGTGCCTATACATCCACGCGTTAATTCTTCGCGCGACCATTGCTTGGGTATCGAACTAAATAGACTATGGTATTCCGATCATTTGCATTGAGATTGCCTGATCTTATTGTTTAAATGCCTGCTTTGGTACTTCTTGTTTAGTTTTTTATTTCAATAGCAAGAAACCGAGATCGCAAGGCTTCCCCTTTAGCTATTCTACCAACTAATGGCCGTTTGGTTAGCAAAGCGACCTTTGGGATTTGTTGGCTTTTTGGCATTCCTTTTTTAACGCATTCTGGAGGTGATCGTGCGAGCGTCGGATGTCGGCAGGTTGTTTTTGCTAGCAGCTCTGTGGGGCGGCAGCTTTCTTTTTATGCGTATCGCCGCCCCTGTATTTGGTTCATTCAATACTGCATTTTTGCGGGTTTTTTTCGGTGCAATCGGTCTTTTTTTAATTTTGTTTTTTTTTCGAAGTAATTTCAATTTTTCGGGTAAAGGCAAAGCTAGTCTGTTGCTTGGTGTGGTTAATTCGGGGATCCCTTTTTTCATGTATTGCGTTGCGGCAAAGTATATCCCCGCTGGCTATTCGTCTACTCTCAATGCTACTACGCCCCTCATGGGGGCAATCATTGGTGCATTGGTATTCGGTGAGAAGCTTCCATACAGGCGGTGGTGCGGTGTATTTCTGGGAATTATTGGTATCGCTATTATCACCGCCAATGGCAGTAGCGAAGTTGGCAGTGGTGTTGCGGTAGGTATCCTAGCCTGCCTTATCGCTACCTTTTGTTATGGGTTTGCCGGTTTTCTCACTCGGCGGTGGATCACTAACCGCGGGGGACTCGATGCCAAGTTGGTCGCGTTTGGTAGTCAAGTCGGCGCGACGATATTCTTATTGCCGTTGTTTGTTTGGTCCATAGCAACGGATAGTTCTGTTGATTGGTATCGCCTAGATGTCTGGGGGTGTATTTTGGCCGTCGGGCTTTTGTGTACGTCTTTCGCGTACATTCTGTATTTTCGTTTGATAGCTGACATCGGTCCTCTCAGGTCCCTTACGGTGACGTTTTTGATACCGCCTTTTGGTGTGTTGTGGGCGTATCTTGTTCTTGGTGAGACGATAAATCGTGGATTTATTATCGGGTCGGCTGTCGTATTGCTCGCGGTTGTTCTCGTCGTCATGCCAGCGCAGGAAAACAATAGCTGATAGTTTTGAGTTGAAATTTTCTTGGTGCTATATCCTTTCTTTAGTGCTCTGTTCTTTGGAGGCAGCATGAATAGTTTTCGTGATCGCTCGGGTATCCTAGGTTGTGTTGGTAATACTCCCCTTGTTGAATTGAGCAATAAAATAGTTCCCAGGACTGGTGCGCGAATATTCGCTAAGTTAGAGCTTGCCAATCCTACCGGAAGTATGAAGGATCGTATGGCTCTTGCTATGATTGAGGAGGCGGAAAAGAGGGGGGCGTTGAAGGTTGGGGATAAGGTTGTAGAGTACAGCTCCGGCAGTACCGGCACATCTCTCGCTCAGATATGTTCGCTGAAGGGTTACCCTTTGCGGATTGTTACTTCCGACGCATTTAGTGCGGAGAAACTAAATCACATGAGAGCTCTTGGGGCAGAGTTGGTTCTCATTGATAGTAATGGAGGTGGAATTACCAAAGAGCTATTTACTGAGATGATTGAGCATACTCGGGCGCTCAGTCAGGAGTCCGGTGTTTACTGGACCGATCAGATGAACAATCACGACATGCTTGTGGGCTATCAAAGGTTAGGGCAAGAAATTTTGGAGCAGACTGACGGTAAAATTGGCGCTTTCGTCCACGGCGTTGGTACCTGTGGGTCTCTTCGAGGTGTTTCCAAGGAGCTGGTCAAATATAATCCCGATGTCGTCATCGGCGCGGTTGAGCCTAAAGAGTCTCCGGTCTTATCAGGCGGGAATGGAGGGGGGCATTCGATTGAAGGCATTGGTGCGGGTTATCTTGTCCATCATTGGGACCAAAGCTTAGCGCAGAAAATTTTCAGCATTTCCACTTCTGAAGCGTTTGCTATGTCAAGGGAGCTTGCACGCACCGAGGCGATATTTGCTGGTCCTTCTTCTGGTGCTAACGTTTGTGCAGCTCTCCAGCTTGCTCAGACTCTGCCGCCAGACGTTATTGTTGTGACCATTCTATGCGACTCGGGCTTTAAGTATCTGAGTACGCCACTGTATCGGTTTAGTTGTTAGTATTTGCGTCCAACGCATTTTTGTGGATGCCTACATTTGCTACCGGGTTTCGAGAGCGAGTGTTTCTATAGTGCAGGTAGGTGCTATATGCATTTTTCAACTGGTAATTTAGTGATTTAAAGCAGTCCCAGTTAAACAGTGGGGATGATTGAGGCGACTGTTTTGAGGCGAACCGCGGTAGTTGATGCCTTTGGGTATATTGCTACGCGTAATTTGCGCATTGTTTTTCCGCTGCAGTTGGGGGCGGCGGCTGTTGAGCCGCCTCAGCATTTGACCGGACAAGTTTGCCGTCCAAGGGGGATGCGATTGAAGTTGCTGCGCATTCGGATATTCTTAACTTGCCGGCCAGTCCATGGCCGATAGCATGCCGGCGTCCTCCAGGAGAGCTAGAAGCAGGATCGTGCGGTCAGATCGGTTGTCTCGGTGCTCGAAGAGTGTTGTGGCATTGGTCCTCTTCTGCACAGCGGTTGCGGTCTGCTCAGCAACTACCGGGCGCACTGTCGTGTTGCCCTGATTGCACGTCTGTAGGTGCGGCAGCGATAAATGAAGTTGCAGGCCGAGTTGTTCGATCGGAACTACCAGGCCGACGCCGTTTCCACGGCTGTGCTGGTAGACGGATTCGATCGCCTGTCAGAACGCCTGATTGCCGCCCATCCATCCCGCATACGTGACCAGGCGTGCCTGCTGCGCTTCTTTGCCGTGCATGAGCAGCGGCAGGTGATGCCACTGCCAGTTCGCCGGTTTCTGCCGATCAATCAGCTGCTTGACCTGCGTGTAGGTTTCCTTGCAGTAAGGGCATTCCGGGTCGCCGTACTCCGCGAGAGTTAAGCGTGTGCTGGTACTTCCGTAGATGAACGTTGCTCGGGAGTAACTCGTGGCTCTACTGCTGCAAGCCATCCAAATAGGGTCCAAAGGGCATACAGCAACACGGCCAGCAACATGGGTGCCGTTGCTGCCGGTTGCCGTGAAAGCGCACCCCTAATCATGCCGATGCCTCTTTAGCAGGAGGTTGATCCGGCTGCCGGCCCAGTACATCCCTGTGCAGGGCCTCGATCAGCGCATGCTGGGCTTCATCCGGCTGCGGATGCTTGGCCAACCAGTCCTTGAGCGCCGTGTCGAGCTGGACCTCTATCTCGCGGCGATCCACCGCGCGTGATTTCACCGCCTGCAGGTTGCTGATCAAGACCGGCGCACAGATCTGCAGGACGTCGAGCGTCTCCGGCAGATGTGGCTGCCGAAGCAAGCCGGTCAGGCTGTCGATAAGGTCCTGGGTAAATTGGTCCATCACTCTCATCGTCGAGCTCCTCGAGCCGATGGCAGCTTGAAGGGGTAGGGTTCGATCCCTCGTAGCCGGTCCAAACGGGCGGCGACGGCCAGCGCGGCGCCCAGCTCGTCGGTGCCGAGCTCTTCCATCAGCTGGGCGCGCTCCGCCTTCTCCTCAGGCTCCGTCATAGCCAGGGCTAGATAGAGACTGGGTGGTACCGCGCGGAAGAGCGTCTCCATGGACTTGGAGAGCACCACGCCTTCGGTATAGGCGCCGCTCTGCTTGCGCGCCGACAGCATCAGCTCCTTCTGAGCGGTACTCAGATTGCGGAATTTGGAGATCTTCTCGACTTCATCCGGCGGCATGTTCAGGCAGATCCACCACTCGATCATGTTGAGCATCGGCGCGCCGGAAATCGGGATGTCATCGATGTTCTGGGTCGCCAGCCAGAACCAGGCGCCGAGCTTTCGCCACATCTTGGTGATCTTCATCGCATAGGGCAGCAGCAGCGGGTGCTTGGTGATGATGTGGCCTTCGTCGGTCAGCTTGATCAGCGGCCGGCCCTTGTACTGGTCACGCTCAGCGATGTTGTTGATCGAGTTCAGCAGCGAGATGTAGGCGATGCCGAGCTGCGCCTGATAGCCCTCTCGAGCGTAGGTGGCGAAGTCCACCACAGTCAGGTCAGCCTCTGGCCAGGGCGTGCCGGGGCGGTTGAACATCTCGCCGTCGGCGCCCATGCAGAACATCTCCATGGCTTCGGCCATCTCCTGCAGGCGCTCCCGTCGTGGCGCTGGCAGGCGTTCGTCACGTGAAGCTTCGCTCAGTGCGTCGCGCACATCTTGGGTGAGGACCGTCTTCTCTGCCTTGGAGCAGGCCTTGGCGGCATTGATGATGGCGTGCCGGATGGCAGCGCGGTCGGCGCGTGTCATGCGCGCGTCTTCTTTCTCTTCGCCGCCGGTGATCATCAGGCGAGCCACGATCTCCATCTCGCCGAGCACGTCGCGTTGATCGTCCTCCAGGTCGGGCTTCGGACTGCTGGCTTTGTCTGAGGCGTCGAGGTCCTCGGCATCGAGCACGGCCACGTGAGCCGGATCCTCAGCCAGGCGGATGGCGTCGGCGAAGGGCGCCAGGCTGACGCCAGCGCCGGGGACAAGACGGACCTTATGGACGGTCAGGCCGAGGCGCTGGGCAAAATCCGCCAGTAGCCCGAAGCTGTTACCGGCTTCGGCCACGAAGATGCGCGGCCGGTAGATGGCCAGCCACTGGATCAAGAGGTTGTTGAGGGTCGCCGATTTGCCAGCACCGGTAGGACCGAAGACGAAGCCGTGTGCATTCATCTGCCGATCGAGCTTGCTGAGCGGATCGAAGGTCAGCGGACTGCCACCGCGGTTGAATTGAGTGATGCCCGGATGCCCCGTTCCGGTTGAGCGGCCCCAGATGGGCGTCAGGTTGGCGACATGCTGAACCAGCATAAGCTGGGTGTACCACTGCAGCGCTCGTGGCTGGTTGGGGTCAAAGTTGCCGGGCAGCCAGCGCAGGTAGCTGTTCAGTGCAGCCACCTCATCCTCAGGCCGCACAGGCTCGATGCCGGCGCTGGTCAGGGTGTTGGTGAGGTCGTTGCAGCGCTGCTCCAGCTCCTGCTCGTCCTTACCCCGGACATAGAAGGCCACGCTGCCCTGGTAGAGCTTGTGCTTGCGCCCGATCAGCTGACGGGCGTCCTTGATGGCCTCCCGGGTGAGGGCAGAGGCTTGGTTGTCGCCGACAGCCTTCTTGTGCAGGTTGTTGAGATGGGCTTCGAGCGTGTCCTGGGGCGTGGCCACCAGGGTGATGGCCAGCACGGTGTCCTCGGGCATCTCGTCGAATAGGGCGTGCAGGGCATCACCAAAGTTGCGCTCGCCGGTCATGTGACCGGTCCTCGGCGCGGTGCGCAGCCGATCCAGCATCACCACACGATGAGGTTGGCCATCGAAGAACCACAGGCCCTTCTGGGCATCCGAGCGAGGCTCACGGTACATCAGGCACTGGGAGAAATCGGTCCCACTGGCCAGGAAGGGAAGGGTGCCTTCGGCTAGCAACTCGTCCTGGTCGAAGGCGCTGTTGACCACCTCGAAGAACCGCTGCTGGTCCTTGGCCGAGGTGCCCAGGTGATCCGGGCATGGATTGAACCACTGCAGGAGCCAGTAGCGAATGGCGCGCTCGTCCATCCGGTGAGCCGTCACGCCGGCATTACGCAGCGCGCCGGTCAGCCGGCTGCAAATGTTCGCCAGGTAGGCAGCGGGCGCCTGCCCCCTGACCAGACCGTCGCCGATGCTCCGGCGGGAAACGACCATCCGGACGCGCCGATGCTGACCACGCCAGGGCAGGTGGGATACGGCCGTGTCATTGAATAGACCGCCAGGCTTAGCGATGGCATGCAGGTGGTGCTTCATCAGACTCTGATAGAGCTTGGTGAATTCGGAGCCGCGGGCGCGCGGCTGGATGTAGTTGGCCAGCCCCGTGAGATAGCCGTCGAACTGGGTCTCGTCGCGGGCATAGAGCTGGATGACCCAGGGACTCTGCTCCAGCTCATCGAAAGCATCCTGCAGGGCGTTCTCCAGGGCGTCGCGGGCCTGGCGAAGCCAATTGGCCTCGCGGCCCTCGGTGCCGATCGGCACCAGGTCGAAAAAGGCGGCCAGGGACTTGCCGTCTTCCAGCAGCATGGCCTGGTGCTCGGGCAGGTATTCGACCCAAGGCAGCAGGTTGGTGAAGCTGGGATTGACGTCGTAGAGCCTGGCCACATCTGCCACGGTCGCCGGTTTTTCCTTGCCGGTCATCCAGGCACCTGGCTCAGGGATACCGTGTGCTCTCAGGCGATCCAGGTAGCGCTGGTAGGCGGCTTCCTCGTCGACCTCGAGGGCGCGGGTGGCACGGATGGATTCAGGGTGAGGACCCTCTGTAGCGGGCATCGAAAGGACCGACTCAGGTTCTGGCACATGCAGCTCTGAACCCGGATCATCCATCTGATCCGATTCCACTCTGGGTTCGGCTGCAACAGTGTTAGCCGCCTTGCGGCCACGCAGGCGTTCGAAAATGCCCATCAGTAGTTCTCCACCCGCTCACCGGGCATGGCGTACTGCACACGCTGGTAGAGCGGGAAAACGGTGGTATAGCCGGGGATGGGTGCCGGGTCGGAGCCGGCTAGGTGCGGGAAGACGTACATGACCAGGTCCGGATTGGGCAGGCGCTTGAATTGGCTATAGATCTCGTTCTGCGCGGTGCGCGAATAGCCTG
This sequence comes from Pseudomonas oryzihabitans NBRC 102199, assembly GCF_000730625.1. Lineage (GTDB taxonomy): Bacteria > Pseudomonadota > Gammaproteobacteria > Pseudomonadales > Pseudomonadaceae > Chryseomonas > Chryseomonas oryzihabitans. The sequence continues at coordinate 210,690 of NZ_BBIT01000001.1, forward strand.
CGTTGTCAGCCAGCGGCCGAGCCTGGGCCGTGTCCACAGGACGGCGTAGCTCTGCCCGGGCATCGACGAGTTGGCGCCCCTGGCTGCTGCCGGCCGAACCGGTGGTACCGGCGTTCCAGACGTCCATCATGGTCTGGTCGCCATGGGGCAGCATCTTCTCCTTGTCGACCGCGCAGCCGCTGGTCAGCAGGGACAAAGCCAGTACAGCCGCTATCTGGAGTCGTGTGCGATTAATCGAGGGCAGCCGAGGCATGGCGAGCTCCTGTCCGATAGTCGACCTTGCGGCCCTTGAGTTCGTAGTCGATGGCCAGTTCCTGGTCGAGGTGGATGGCCACCTTCGCCCCGGGCTGCACGTAGACGGCGGCAAAGGCCTGGCCGTAGAGCTTGTTCACCCAGGTCGAGATGTCGCTGACGCCCTGGTTCAGGATCTTGCCCATGGCCTCGTTGCCGGACATGCCGGTCGTGCCAATGGTGCCGTTCGGGGTCTGGACGTAGCTGGAGCTGGTGCCGTCGTTCTTGATGAGCGAAGCGGCGCCGGCGCCGGCAGCGGTGATGAGCGCCTGGGAGCCGATGTATTGGGAGGCGTTGCTACGGCGCTCGCCGGCGATGCAGGGGATGCCGTACGGATCGCTGATCCAGCCCATGCCACCCTGGACAGCTGCGGGCTGGCCATTGGTGGAGGCGTTCTGGTTGTTCTGGCCGTTGTTCTGCTGACCGCCGTTCTCCTGCGGTGCCGGCAGGGTGCGCACGGTGCCGTCGGTGAAGACGAAGGTCATGCTGCGGATCTGGCCGCGCACGCAGGACAGCGTCCAGTCACCCGAGGCGGTCCCGCTCACCACGGCACCGGCGACATCGGGCAGGTCGATGCCGTTGGCGGTCAGGTTGTCGGGGCCGATCAGGATCTTGAAGGGGTAAGGGTCGTTGACTGTACCGTCAACCGGCACGCGGCCCACCAGGGCGGTCATGGACACCGAACCCATCAGCGTCGAGTTCTGCGGCAGGGTGTAGACCTTGCGGACCTTCTTGCGGGATGGCTCATCGCCCGCCATGCCATCAGCTGCGCGCTGAGCGCCACCTGAGGCAGCGTCCAAGGTCTTCTGGCCGGCGGCGCCGAAGGCAGTCGGAAAGGCGAAACCGCTGGCGGCCTGACCGCTGCCGGCAGCAAGGGGCTTGCCATTGGCGTCGACTGCGGTGCCATCCTGCGGCTCGATCCAGACGAGATCCGAGCCACCTTTCTTGAACTGATTGCCTTCCCCAGGAGCGATGCCAAGTCCGATGGGCATGTCGGCGCTGGAGCCGGTACCACTGCCCGTCTGGTTGCCCATCTGCGATAGGGTGTTGAGCTGCTTCTGCAGGCCATCAAACAGACCCTGCGTCTGCTTCTGCTGGTTCTCCAGGCTCTGGTTGATGCCCGCCTGGATGCGGCTGTCGACCGAAGTGTTGATGTTGCTCAGCTGAGCCTTGAGGCCTTCGTTCTCCCGCTTGGCTTCCTCGTTGTCCCTCAGGACCTTGTTCAACTGCTCTTTCAGCTGGCGACTTTCGACGACGATGGTGCGCAGGGTGTCGTTGGCCGTGTCGCCCTCGATCCCCAGCGCCTTGGCCTGTTCAGGCGTGAGCTGGGCGGATTGTGGTTGCTCGGGCGTTTGTGGCTTGCCCTTACCAACTAGGGTCACGCCGACATAGACCACTAGGACCAGAACCCCGAGCAGCGCATACTTGAGGAGCGGATTACTTCTGAGCTGCATGACGGGCCTCCGCGGTGACGCGAGGATCTGCGGCGCCCAGGCTGGGCAGCAGTGACTGGCCAAGGCCATGATCCCGGGTGACCAGGTAGAGCACCGTGGTGTCGCTGGCATCGCCCCGGGCGCCGAGGTAGGGGTGCTGGAAGGTTGCGGTAGCGAAGTCGCCCATGAGCTCGCGCGGATCCAAGGCCAGGCGCTGGCCGGTCTGGTTGCGCAGCTTCACGGCGGTCACCCAGTGATCGTCCAGGCGCCAGGCGCCTAGCTGGCTTGCCTCAACCGGCAGCGCCGGCAGCAGCGTCGACAGGTCCAGGCGCTTATCAACTTTGACCTGGGCGACGCCCTCCACCGGCTCAACAGTGCGTAGCGGCGCATAGAGCATCTGGGCGGCGTATCGCGTGAGCACAATGGGGATCGGCGTTTCGCGCTTCGGCGCGGCCGGCTCGTCATCATCTTCTTCGGCCTGGCGGCTGGCCTTGGCCGTCGATTTCGGAGCCGCTGCAGCGGCATGACCGTAGCGAGTAGGCGTGGTGTCGCCTGGCACGATCTTGATGGGCTCAAGCGCAGCCTGGCCTTCCTGCGCCGGCGTGGCAGCGATGTCGACCAGCATGATCTCGCCGGTAGCCGCATTCTGCAGCTGCAGCCGGCTGGGCTCGATCGGGTCTTTAGCCCGTAGATAGATCGCGCCGCCGGTGCTCTGCACCCTGAGCTTGTCAGCGATGGCGGGAGGGACGCCGACGCGCACGTTGGCATCAACGAATAGGATTAGCTCCTGACCAACCACGAGCGGAATGGCCAAGGGGACACGTTCCCACTTGCGGATCTCGATGGCCTGGGCAAGGCTGGTCAGCAGCAGGCCGCCCAGCACCAGGGCGAGGGAGTAGCGGGATCTCATGGCGTACCTCGAGCTTTGACTTCGACGCCGGCCTCGATCCGCTGTGGCTGACCGCTGTAGCAGTCCCACTTCATGCCCCAGGGGTTCTTCTCGGGATCGACGTCGGATCTGACGACATGGAGTGGGTAGCGCGTGAGCGCCGTCTTGACCTTCTCACCGCCCAGGTACTCGTTCGCAACGACGTCGAGCATGACCGTCCACTCGCTATTGCCAAGCACCTGGACACGCCGAGTCGGATCGTCGCCGTACCCTGATCCAGGGATCTCCGCGACGTTGCGCACTCGCTTGCGCAGCTCGCCACTGTTGCGTTTGAGCGCTTCATCTCCTTCCAGATAGGCCTTGCAAGAAGGGGTGATGAAAGGCGTCAGGCGAGTGATGTTGTCGCTGTAGTTCTTTTCGCCATCGGACGGCCAGCTGTTCATCTGCTGGAAGATGTAGAAGGCGTAGGAATAGACCGACTCGGGAGGGATCTCCCACCAGGGACGTGTGCTTCCAGATCGCAGGTCCGGCGGCACGTGCACGGTCAGATCCTTGGGCGCGCTGTACCAGCCGTAGCCGTTCCAGATCGCGATGCCGCTGACCAGGCCCAGGGCAAGGCGCAGGGTCGTGATATGGGCGCGCTGCGACTCGGACAGCTTCCACGCGCGGCTCATAGCCCCACCATCCGCTTGCAGGTCCAGGCACCACTGCGGATGACCAGGCGGCGACCCGCCAGCCCCCAATGCGCGAGGCGCCACTCGACTTGGCGCCAGAGCCAGGTTTCCGGGCGGCCGCGCTTCCAACGGCGCAGGATCCGTCCTGCGGATACCAGGCCAAGCGCGCCACACGCCAGCGCGGCGAAGATCGGCATGGCCGGTGTGACGAAAAACGCAAACGGGATGCCGATTGCGAATCCAAATGCAGCACAGATGCCGACCGTGGCGAACATCTCGTCCGTGGTCAGGCCGCCGACGACGACGGGTTGGGTGTTGAGGCGATTCGGCAGGAAGCGAAGGGTGCCGTCCTCATGCAGGTCTTGGGAGATGTCCATCGACGCCGTCCTGCCTTACATGATGCCGGTGGCTTTGGTGACTATGAAGATCACCAGGCCGATGAGTACGACACCGATGCCCACTGTCACACCGAGGTCTTTCCAGGTTTTCTTGCCCAAGTGGATCTCGTGGTAGACGGTAATGCCGTGAGCGGCAACGACGATCAGGCATAAGGCGCACAAGGCCAGCGCAAACAGCGAGACGATGTCGAAACCGTAGTTCTTCAGCGTTTCCAGCCAGTTAGACCCTTCGCCTCGCGAGGGGGCTTGGGCTTGGGGAAGGGCAGCTTGGCTGATTGCCGGTAGCAGGACGGCGCTTAGCAGGGCGACTTGTGTTCCGGCGCGGGCGCCGAGGGTGAGCAGGTGTCTGAGGGACAGCATAGATTTCTCCTCGAGGGGTTAATGCAAAATGAGCCAGGACAGTGCGCAGTAGAGGAGCAGCCCGCGAATGAGGGCGCCCTTGGCAGCGGCGGCTTTGAGGTTCTGGTTCGCCCAGCCCTTGTAGAGACTGATGGAAAGCCAGGCGAACCAGAGGGTGACGACGGCCATGGCCACCGATAGCCAGAAGGTGTTGCTGGCCGCCGGCGTAAGGCCGCTGGCCGCCTGAAAGGCAGCGGTCTGCGCGGCGGTCATGCTCATGGCTGGGCGCCTTCACGCTGGTACTGGCCGGAAAGCTCGGCTGCATCGCGAGGCTGGGCACGGCTTGGAGCCAGGTAGTCCTGCAGGCCCTGGCGGATCCGGGCGATGTCGGCGGCGAGACGGTTGTAGTCCAGGTGATAGCGGGAGCTGCCATCGCTGGGCAGCTCAGCGCTGCGCCTGGCGACCGCCTCGACAGCGTTGAGCTGGCGGATCATCACGTCGACGTTGGCTTGCTCGCTGGCGGTGCCGGCGGCGCGAGCGGCGCCCGTCGTGAGTCCAAGCGTGAAGACTAGGCTACTGACGAGACGGAAGCGGGCGAAGAGCTTGCGTGGAGGAGGGGACAGTTTCACAACGGGGCCCTAGGCAGCGGGTTGATGCCGCACAGGATGCCGAGGGCCACCAGGGAGGTCAGCGGGAAACCATTACTGCACCCAAATAGGTTGCAAACCCGCTTGATTATTGGCTCTGCGAAGGGATGATGAGGCGCTTGAAAAACAGCAGAAAGCCGGTGGCCACCGCGTAGCCTACGCCCCACCCCTGGTTGCCCTGGGCGGTCTGCTGACCGATCTGGGCCCGGCCTTCCAGCACCGGCTGCACGCTGACCAATTCCCAACCGTCAGCGCCCAGAGCCTGCAGGCGAGCCTGCCGTTCTGGATCGGCCAGGAAAGCAGCGACGTCTGGGGTCCCGGTCTGCTGTTCGTGCTTGAACATGAGCCAGCCGCGCTCTTGGACGCGGTAGGTGAGAGGGGAGAATTCAGTGTGGTATTCGAAGCGGGCAGGGGACATGGACGGCTCCAGTTCGATGGGGTGGCCATCGTCCTGTGGTCCACAGTAGCCTCACCAGGCTAAACCGTATCCAGGTCTCATGAGGTTACGATCAGGGCGTCGAACGATCCGCTTGGCTATGCTGTCATCAGACAAATAACGGGAGGTCGTATGACCGACATTGCGTTTCTTCCCGAAGATGCCAGACAACGCTGGCGGGACCTGACTAATGCGATGGCTGTCATGGGGCTAGGGCATCTGGCCAGGCTGTACGGTCAGCTCGAAGGCTATATTCTCGCGCTGCTCGACTTTGGGTGTGTCACCGCACCGCAAGGCAAGCAGTTGCTCAAGGTGGCGGCCGACCTATTCAGTCAGTGTCGGTCTGAATACCTGAAGCACAAACAAAAGCCGCGTCGGCATATCGCTGGCGCAGTGGGGGAACGTATCAGGCTGAGTCAGCGTTGATCCTAGTTCCCTTGCCGAGCATACCTATCGGCTTCATCAACGTTCTGTCCGACCACGCGCCCAATCCAAGAGCGCTTGCTGCAGCTCCTTTATCGTCGATAGGCAAAGCGTCACGAAAAGCGAAAAAAGGGGGGCTTGCGCCCCCCTTTACTCACTTCTACCACTCAAGTGGCAGAGGGATCTGCGGCTCCGGCATGCTACGGAAATGCCACCGGACGTCTTCCCAACGACCAAGACGAAAGCGGCGATAGCGACGGACATAGACGGATTTGACGCGAGGTATTTTACGCCGACGACGGCTGCTGAAGTGGTGTCGCATGTCTGGTCTCCTTGAGCAGACAAACAGCATTACGATCAGCTACCGGATGATCAGCAATACATTGACCCGAAGTCGACGTAGAGCGATAGAATGAATTCCCCGGTAGCGCCTAGGTGTTGCCTGGAACCACGAGTGGCTGCGTTTAAGCCGTGAGAAGCGCGCAGCTCACTCGTTCTTCTAACGATCCTTGTCAGCAAAGATGGCGTCCTGCCTCAGGGGCTGACAGCTCACCCCCCGAAATCTATAACTCGGGCGACAGGTTAAGCCCTCCACGTTAGGGAAGACAGTCTTGACAGAGGGGTGTTTCGCCGTCCCGAGCACTATAGTTATCTGTGGATAAAGCGCTAGGTCGTCCACTATGAGTGGATTTCGTATGGAGACAACTTGTGGATAAAGTTTGTATAAGCTGTGATTAAGGCCTCCGGCGATGACCTAAATTTCACTGTATGTCTGACCTTTTTATGAACTTTATTCGCGCTGGTTATTTTTTGATCAAATTTAGGATGACGGTTCGCAGATCGCCGTCACCTTATTCCTGCGTGTGATGCTCATTCTTTTTCTTATATGAAATCGGTATTGTCTTAGGATTAGACGCTCGCTGAAACCCGTTCTGTATTCCGCAATCTGTTCACTCGATAAGTAGGCTTAGGCATTCATTTCGGCGTCGGCGCGAGGCTTCCATGCAGCTCCTTGTACCGCTGCATGATGTCGATCACCAACGAATTCACCGCCAGGATGTGCATGGCTCGGGTCACGGAGACGTAGAGCAGGTTCAGCTCATCGTCGCGGCTGGCTCGGTCGATCTCCGGTGCCAACGGATCCGCGCTGAAGTCGTCATAGAGCCCTACGAAGTCCCATTCCAGGCCCTTGGCCTTATGCGCTGTAGTCAGGGTGACGGTGGCATCCAGCTCGCTGGCCACCGCGCAGCGCCGCAGCTGTTCGATGCGCTTAGGCAGGTCGAAGTAGGCCTCGATGCTCCGCACCGAGCGCTGCATCTCTGGATCCTGAGTAGCCTTGGCGATCTCCTGGTACTGCTCGAAGTCCCGGTAGTCGCGCAAGAGCTTTTTCTGCTGCACCAGGTCATTGCGACCTCGGCTGAACTGGAACAGGTCCTCGAGCTCGCGCAGCGAATAGCTGTCGATCCCGCCAATCCAGTACATGCGGTGGCCACCCTGTTTTTCCAGGCGAAGAGCGTTCTCGATCACCCCACTGACGGTGCGATGCAGCCAGGTGCGGTGGGCGAGGTCCTCAGGAAGCGATCGCTTTACCAGGGTGCGCTGGCCGAGGCCCTGCAGCTTCACCGTCTCGCCCTTGAACGACAGGATGACGTTGGCCACGTGGGCCACCGCCGGGCCGAAGCGGAAAGACTGGGTCAGGTAGTGCTTCTCGGCGTCCGCCATCCAGGTCGCGCTGAGGGCATCCTGGGCACCACGAAAGCGGTAGAGCTGCTGGTGGCGATCGCCGACCATGACCTGGATGGTGCGCTGCCGCTGCACCAGGTCGGCGATTACCGGGTTCACGTCCTGGCCCTCATCGAGCAGGATGGCGCCGAAGCGGTTGGACAGGTCCGGGCGACTCATCTGGTAGAGCTTGAGATAGCCGTCGTGGGTGATCTGCACGCCGGCGTCCTGCAGGTCGATCATGCGCTTCCAGACGCTGATGGCCATGCCCACCACCTGGGTGATCCGTCGCTCCTGCAGCGGCGTCAGGCCGCGGCCTTCGTAGCGGGCGAAGTGGCGACCGTCTAGGGCCATGTCGGCGCTTGCCATGAAGGTGTTGAGAGTGTTGACCACGTCCCTGGCCAGCTCCCAGTCCTGGGTGTCCAGCACCCGGGCAACCTCGGTGATGCGCAGATTGCCGGCCTGCTTGTGCTGGTACTGGGTGCCATAGACGGCATAGGCGAGGCCGTGGGCGGTCTTGCAGGTTACGTTGCGCGGAAAGCGATTCTTCGCCGCCATCTCCACCGACTTGTTGTAGCAGAGGTAGAGCATCTTCACGTCCGCATGGGCGCTGGCGTAGCCCACCAGGGTAGTGGTCTTGCCGGTGCCGGCAAAGGCCTGGATCAGCAGCTTGCGCGCGTTTGACGCGATGGCGGGGGCTTGCTCAGAGGTCCACTGCATGGGGTATCTCCAGATCGGCTGGGACAGGGGTTCAATACCACCCCTGCATATTGATGGGCATGAAGGCGCTCCTTGTGGCCAGGTTGCGGCCACGGAGCACGCCGGTGGCTACAGGTATTTCTTGAACGAAGCGGTAGTGAGGTTCACCGACAAGGCCAGCAGCGCTGCACACGGCAGCAGCACCAGGAGCGGGCTCACGCTGAACGGCAAGGCGAGGTAGAGCGACCAGGGCAGCAGGGCCAGCGGCAACATGGTGCTGCGGGCCTTGTGGTAGAAGTAGCTCGACTCCCGGCCGGCGCTGAACTTGCGGATGTCGCGTCGCACCAGGCCATCAATGAAGCCGACCAAGGCGGCCATGGCGAAGAGCGGTACCGCCAGGATAAGGATCACCAGGCGCACGCAGAACACCAGGATGGTGAAGAGGGCAGATAGGCCATAGGTCTGCACCGTCGTGACACTCTGCGCGGCCAGGTAGCGCACATCGAGCTCGCTCCGCGGGCCGGCAGCCGCCAGTTGCTGCATCCCGGTCAGCCACTGAACCAGTCCTGTTTTCACAAAGAGCCAGTCGTAGAGCAGCCCTACCAGCCAGGTCGCCGTGTGCCCGGGCTCCTGAACCACGACGCTGGAGAGAAATCCCTGGGACAGCCAGCCCAGCTCGTGATCAAGCATGCCTTTCGCGTGGTGCCAGCCAGCCTCCGGCCAGAAGAAGTAGAGGCAAAGCCAATCAACCAGGATGGCACCGCCCAGGGACAGGAACATCACGCCGATGAAGTGAAAGGGGAAGCTGAGCACCGACCCGATAAAGGTCTGCTCCTTGACCTGCTGTTGCTGAGCGCGCTGGGCGACGTCGGCCATTATCGGCGTCCTCGAGGAGCGGCGCTGGCGCGCCGGGCGATGGAGAAGAGCGCCTGGCGCTCGGCGGCAAGATCCGACTGATGCTGGAAGGCTTCCCACTCAGTGCCACCGGCTCGCCCTGCCGGCGGCCAGAGGTTGCCGCGGGGCCGCACGACCTCGGCCACCTGGCGGCCGGTGGCCACCAGCAAGCCCCAACCCGATGGGAGATCAGCCGCCTGCAGCAGCCCCTCGGGACAGAGGTAGAAGCGGTAGAGCCCTAGCCCGCCGGCGGCCCGCTCGGGCTTGTTGCGATCGGCCAGGAAGTCCGCACGGCTGGTCTTTACCTCGATCAACGTTGAGCAGTTGCTACGAAAGCCCAGCACATCGGGCTGCTCGCGTGATCCGAAGCACCGCAGCTCGGTGGCGACGAGGGGAAAGCCCTGCCGGCGCAACCAGGCGGCGCCCAAGGCGATGAGGCGGGCATGATCGAGATCGCTGGTCATGCCGCGTCTCCTTCGTCAGCGGCGCCTTGGGCCATCTGACGGAAGTCGTCCTGCAGGTCCAGGGGCAGGTCGTCTGCGACCCGGCGCTGGCCTGGAGCCTCCCACCACTCACTGCCGGTGGCCTGGCCCACCTGGTAGGCCGTGCGCATCTTCTCCGCGAGCTCCTGCAGGTCCTTGGGCATCGCTTCATCCGGATCCACCGCCGGCAGCGGCATCCGCACCTTCCACAGGTTGCCGCCCTCGATCAGCGCGTAGCACTGGCCCTTGGGTAGGCCCACGACATGGGCGGGCTCCAGCATGGGCACGCTGGTGGCGCTCAACTGGTCATGGGTGTTGGAGGTGAAGGCGGTCTTGCCGTTGACGGCGTCGCTCGCGCTGCTTGCTGGCGTAGCGGTGAAGACCTGCACCTTGGGCAACTGGTTGGTCAGCAGCTCAGCCGTCGCCGTCTCGCGGACCCGCAGCATGAAGAGGTTGTTGAAGTTGCCGATGATCTGCCCGGCCTTGGCGCGGTTGCCGATCTTGGCCTCGATGTCGGACAGGGTCTGAGTGTAGGCCGTCACCTGCAGACCGGCGCCGCCACCCTTGTTGATCATGGGGATGAACTCATCGCCGATCAGCTCGTTGAACTCGTCGGCGTGCAGGTTGATGGCCACCTTGCCGCTGGCCTCCCCGGGCAAGCCATCATCGATGCCGTACTTGTAGATGTGGCCGGCAACCGAGACCAGGTCTGAGAACATGGAGTTGCCAACCGCCGCGGCGACCTCGGTGTCGGAGAGGGCGTCCAGGCCGACGTAGACCACGGCGCGTTTGCGCACCACCTGCATCCAGTCGAAGATCGGTCGGGGATCGTTGACGTCGTGGTAGTCCGGAGCGATCAGCTCCGCCATGCGGCCGGTGGTGAGTTTTTCTAGCAGCGGCAGCAGCGAGGCGACGATCTTGTCGAAGTAGGTCTTGTCGTAGCGCACGGCGCTACGCAGGCCGTCCATAACCGGATCCAGCACTCGCGTCTGGTTCAGGTACTGGTCGATGGCGATGACCCGCAGGGGGCGGCCCTTCATGTTGAAGGGGACGTTCTTATCGTTGAGCTTGCTCTCGATGAAGATGATCTTTTCCCAGGCCTTGGGATCATGCTCGTCGAAGTATTTCTGGGCGTATTCCAGGAACAGCCCCTCGATGTTGATCACGTGCTGCTGGATCTGCAGGTAGTCCGGCCGCCGACCGAGGGCGACCAGGGCCCGGGCGATGATGTTGACGAAGCGCCAGGCGAATTCCTTGAACGCTGCCGAATTGCCCTCGCTGGACAGCTGGCCCGCGACGCGAGTGGCCACCTCCGAGATCCGGCCAAAGCGGCCCACAGCGTTGTAGCGCGCAGAGTGGTCCGGCCAGCCCAGGTGGAAGACGTAGAACTCGTTGGCCCGGCCGGCGCGCTCGCACTCGACGTACATGCGCTTAAGGAGGTCAGCATCGCCCTTAGGATCGAAGACGATCACCACCTCATGCTGGCCGCGCCGCTTGCGGCGGATGTCCTGGGTGATGAAGAGCTCGGCCAGGCGCGTCTTGCCCACACGAGTGGTGCCCATGACGATGGAGTGACCCACCCGCTCGCCCAACGGCAGGGTAACGTCGTGCTCCTCAGGTTCAATGCCGTGCAGCCGCGGGAGGCCGCCCACCGGAGGCAGGGGGCGGAACGGGTTCGCCGCGTTGTCCCAGGCGGTGGCCTTGGCCAGTAGGGTGAGTGGGAAAGGCGCGAATTCCAGGCGCGCCTCGAGTCGCCGCGCCTTGTTGGTCCATTCCGACGGCTCGACATAGGGCGCGTACTGCGGCAGGTAGGTGTCGACCAGGCGCTGGGTGTGCTTCTGCTCCCACCGAAAGCCCTTGCCCACGAACAGCCGCTCATTGCTGACCGGGATCTCCTTGCTGGTCATGCTGTAAAACGACAGGCGTCGGATGTTGCGTCGGTAGCGCAACACGCGCAGCGCCTGGCGCAAGCGGTAGATCCCGAAGCCAAGAAAGGCCACGGCCGTGACCAGGCCGAACAGCGGGGTCAGGGCGACAGCCCAAGGTGCGAACACGCACAGGAAGGCCATCGCCAGGCACACCTGCACCGTGTAGAGCTCCACAGCAGGCCGCAGCAGCGTGTCCAGTGCATGGTTGCGGGCCATGGTCAGTGCTCCAGCTCGTCAGCGCCTGGCAGCGGCAGGGCCGCGGCGTGCTCTTTGCGGATAGCCTCGGCTTCGTCACGCGGCAGCGCTGCTTCGAAGCGCTCACAGAGGGTCAGCTCATCATCCAGCGAGCGTCCCGTGATCTCCCCGCCATGGAGGTCGATCAAGACGCCGAGGTCGCCTGCGAGCGCTTCACGAGCAGCGGCTCCGGCGGGCATGCGGATCACCAGCGTTACATACGGGGATGCGGGGCTAGGCATGGGAGACTCCTATTGCTCCAGAGCGGTGGGGGTGATGAGCACGGGGTAGTGGTCGAGCCCGAGGCGGGCAGCCAGGTCATCGCCGACTACAGGGCTAATGGCCAGCCCGGGGGCCCAGCTGCGGATTGCAGCCAGGCGCTGGGCGCTGGCGACATTGACCGCCAGGCCAGCGGCGCCGAGGCGCTGCAGAGTCTCGCCACGGCTGGCTAGCCACTGGCGAGACAGGTCGTCATCACCGATTAGGAAAAAGGGCTGCAGACCCGGTGCGTTCAGTGCGCGCCCCTGGACGGTGCCGGGGGTGAGCTGTTGCGATCGCACGGGGAAGCCCAAGGCCTGGGCAGGCTGTGGCAGCGGCGCTTGGCGCTGTCCCTGCGCAGGCTCCGGGTTCAGGCTCTGGTAGTAGGGCAGGGCGGAGACGCCGCCGAGGTCTTCGACCACGGTGAGGTTGGCTGCCTGGGCGGCCAGTGGCAGGGTCAGGGCGATGAGCGAGAGGATCTGCTTCATGGATTCGAGGCCAGGAGGTTCAGGCCGGTGACCCGGCTCAGGTGTTTGGCGAAGAGCTCGCGGTACTTGGCGGCAGGTGCGCCGCCGGCAGGGCGGTGGTAGCGGCCTGCGACGTTGATCCAGTCGCCGCCCTGTGCACGCAGCTCAGCGAGCATCCGGGCCGCGACTTCCAGGTTTTTGTAGGGGTTGAGCGCCTCGCAGGGCGAGACGCCGCGGCCGAAGCGATGCCCGTTCCAGCCCATGTTGACCTGAGCGATGCCAACGTCGACCCGCTTGGCGCCGGCGGTGTTGAGCGCGACCAGCAGCGCGGTACAGGCATCGGCTCGGGTGGCGAAGCGATAGCCGGCGCCGGCAACGTTTAGCGTCCAGGGCCAGGGCACCAGCTGCGTCCCTTGGCCACGTAGGCGGGTACCACTTTCCTGCAGGGCAACCGAGTACAGGACTTCGGAAGGGATACCGGCTTGGTAGGCAGCCAGCTGATAGGCCGGCGGCGGGGTCTCGGCCGCCATTGCGCCGAGCGCGATCGACTGCAGGAGCACAACGGCGCCCAGCGCCCTGATCATTGCCTGAGCCATTGTCCGTTCACCTCGCGCACGGCCGCGGGCAGCTCTCCGCCCAGGCCGAGCTGAACCCAGCGGCCAGCATCATGGTTCAGGGTGATCTGTCGGGTACGCACCTTGGCCGGATCAATGCCGGCGAGCACCGCCCAGCGGCGGATCTTGGCATCGTCGTTCTGGCTACCGATCAGATAGAGATCGAAGGCCTGGCCAGCGCTCTGCAGGGCCTGGACCCGCTCAGTACAGGCCGCGCAGCTGTCCGTCACGAACACGGCGAGCCGCCCGTTACCGCGTACTGCGGGGCTGGCCTGCGGCGCGGCCTGGCCGCCGGCCTGTACTGGCTGCAGGTTCGGGTAGAGGCGATTCCAGGCGTCGCGGTAGGCCTGGTCGTAGGCTAGCTCCTTCTGTACCCGCTGCGCCTCGGCGCGGACCTGCAGCTCGGCATAGCGACGCCGCTCGGCATCGGACTGAGCTTCGATGCCCAGGGCGGTGAGTGGATCCAGCCCGGGCGAGTAGACGCCGCGACTGCCTTGCATCAGGGTCCGGTAGCGCTGAAATTCCTGGCTACTCAGACCCCATTCCTGGGCGACGGCACTGTCGTTACGCTGGATTGCACTCTGACGCTCAGCGCTATCTGATTCGCCCGAGAGGACGTGGGGGGCGACGAGGTCAGCGGTGAGTGCGGGCGCGGAAGGCGAGAGCAGAACGAGAGCGATCGCAAGGCTCGCCGCAAGGAAAGGGGGCTGTGGACGCATGGGTTGCCTCTACTACTTGACGGAAAGGGTACGGGTCGCGCCGTCGACGCTGAACTGCGCCTGGCGGTCGTCGAGGTTGGCCAGCCGCCAGCGGGTACCGCCGACGTTGTCGCCTGGGCGCACCAGGTAGAGCTCGCTGAGCTGGGTGCTACCGGGAGGGGCGACTGAGAGAAAGCGCTCGCCGCCGCGGTACTCGATGCCCACGACGGTAAAGGGAGGAGGGGTTTCGACCGGCTTGGGCGGCTCGGGCTTGCGCGTGGTTGCCGGAGCGCTGCGCTGCTTGGGAACGATCAGCGGGGGCGGTGCCTTGGCTGGCTCCACTGCTTTTCTGCGCAGGTCGCCAAGGTCGTTCTGTAGGCCTTCGATCTTCGCCTCGAGCACCACCAGATCGCCGGACTGGGCCATGCCCTGCAGCGCGGTCTGATTGGCACGCTGGATCTCCACCAGCATGGCCTGGGCGGTGTCGATTCGCTGGGAAAGCGCTTGCTGACTGGCCCGGAAATCGGCGTCTTGCACAGGCTTGCCGCCGGCGAAGCCATCCATCTGGTCCTGCATCTTGTCCAGACGCTGGGTGATGGCCTGGACCGTGTTCTGGTCAGCTGTCGCGTTCAGGTCACGATTGACGTGAGACAGCTCTACGTAGAGATATAGACACGCACCCGACAAGGCTGCAAAGCCAGTGGCGACGAGCGTTTGTGATAGGGAAGGGCGCTTCATAGGGGACCTCGCACAGGATGCCGTGCAAGGTCGCAGAAGCGCAGAAGGGGGTCAGCAGTAAACCTTATCCAGGTCTCAGGAGGTTAGGTTTCGGGGTTCAAGTGCCCAGAGGTCGGACTTTGGTCGGGTGCTGAGAGCGAGCGGGTTATGATGCGCGCTTAGGCTGAGAGGACTACCAAGGTGCTAGTGATTCGGCTGGAAAAAGGTGGCGTGATCAATCTGGAGCGTCAGGTGAGCACCTCAAATGGGTACGGCATCTGGGAATACCATCGGAGCCAGAGCTCGACGATGTATAGGCCCGACTTTACCGTTTATCGTCACGTTGCGATAAAGCCAGCCGATCCACAGGCTGGGCAGCAGGTGAGCGTGGCGATCTGCCTACCTGGTACGCCTGAGAATGAATGGAAGCCCTTCCGGGTAGGGATCGCTAGCTTCGACGGAATCTGATTCGTCCCCCGTTGCTGTCGAGACGCCTTCACTTCTTTATGCGGGATGTAGAGCAATGCGATTTAAAGACGAGCTTCGTGACATCGAGCCGATCACGGCCACTGAGATGTACCGAATTGAAGGGCCTATCCCGAGCTATATATACGTGGAACGTGCGCTCGCAGAGCTAGCTGAGGCTGAAGCGAAAGCCAATGCCGGCTTCTTAGAAAAGCTTGGACGGGGCGTAGGCGCCATCAGATCACAGCCCAGCTGGGAAGGCTGGAAGGGATGGGGTGCAGCACGCCAGTTGAAGTGCGCAGCTCTGGCAGGAGCGGGCTGGCACTACGACGAGAGTCACCTGCCCTATGAGCAAGCCGCTCGCGCATATGAGAAGGTGCGCCAAGTTCTGCTTTCACCTCAGTGTAACTCTGCGCAAGAGCTGCTGGAGCTGCTTGATAGGACCTAGCTGATCCGGGGTTGTAAGCGATCTGGACAGAAAAATCCTGTGCAGTGGGAACGACCACGTTATTCATCTAGGTTTCGGGCGATATGGCGGACCAGATCCAAGGGATACTGAGCCTGAACGACGTTCAGCATCAGGTCGCGCTGCCGCTTAGGAAGCAGCTTTACACAGCGCCGTGCCGTGTCGCGGACGGCACTTTCAGTCCCGTGAATTCGTACCGTCAGCAGCAGAGCCAGCGTGCAGTAGGTCAGATCACGCTGAGTAGGCTTGGGCATGTATAAATCTCCAGTCGTCGGCGACGAGTGACGTCAGATGGACAGCATAGCGATTCCTTTGCTAACTGTATAAATACACAGTCTGACGAAAGGAGGCTCGCTTTGCCATGTCTATCGAATTTGTTGCCAATCTGGCTCCGTCTGAAACGGCCCTACCAGTCTTCCTCTTCCGTGTCCCCTGCGGGTTCCCATCGCCTGCGCAGGACCACCTCGAGTCGGTCATCTCGCTCGATGACCTACTGAACATCAAGGCTCCACACACCTACATCGTCCGCGCTACCGGGGACAGCATGATGGGCCTCGGCATCTTCCCGAATGACTTGCTGATCATCACGCGGGCACGTGAAGCGGTGCCAGGTGATGTTGTGGTGGCGGCGCTCAACCGCGAGCCGTTGATCAAGACGTTGCAGAGAAATGCCAGCGGCCAGTACGAGCTGCACTCGGCCAATCGCCACTACAAACCGATCCCTGTGCGGGAAGAAGACGAATTCGAGGTCTGGGGCATCGCTACCGATTGCCTGAGGCGCCTCGGTCATGCCTGACCAGGTCTATGCGCTCATTGATTGCAACAGCTTCTACTGCAGCTGTGAGCGAGTGTTCAGGCCGGACCTGAACGGGGTTCCGGTGGTGGTCCTCAGCAACAACGATGGCTGTGTCATCGCGCGCAGCGCCGAGGCCAAGCAGCTCGGGATCAAGATGGGGGCGCCATGGTTCCAGCTCCGGGAGTTTGCGCGTCAGAATGGCGTTCGGGCATTCAGTTCCAACTACGCGCTCTATGGTGACGTCAGTGACCGCGTGATGCGGACTATTGGAAGCATAGTGCCCGCCTACGAGATTTACAGTATTGACGAGTGCTTCGCTGATTTAACTGGCATACCAGAGCCGCTAAAAGACGTAGGCAGGGCGATCAAGGACAAGGTCTTTCAGTGGACACGGATACCTGTTGGCGTTGGTATCGCCAATACCAAGACGCTGGCCAAGCTCGCCAACCATGCTGCCAAGCGTTGGATCGATCGTACGGGTGGGGTGGTCGATCTCCGTGACCCGGAGCTACGAGATAAGGTACTGCGGAAGCTGCCTGTCGACGAGGTCTGGGGGGTCGGCCGCCGGCTGAAGGTCAAGCTCGAAGCGATGGGTATCCAGACGGCTTGGGACCTCGCTCAGTACGATGCATGGTCATTGCGCAAGCAATTCAGCGTGGTCCTGGAGAAGACTGCTCGGGAGCTCAGGGGGGCGCGGTGTCTCGACCTCGAAGAGGTCGAGCCGCCAAAGCAGATGATCTGCAGCAGCCGGATGTTTGGCGCCCGTCAGTATCAGCTTTCTGCTCTGGCTGAGGCGGTGGCCAGCTACACCTCGCGAGCGGCAGAAAAGCTCAGGGCTCAGAACTCCCTGTGTCAGATCCTTCGTGTCGGCATTCAGACCGGCATGTTCAATCCCGAGCAACCCCGCTATGCCAATAGCGTGACCCTACAGCTGCCCTATCCCACTGATGACACCCGAGTGCTGATCCAGTACGCCCAGTTCGGGCTGGCCCGGATCTTCCGGGAAGGGTACGCATACTCCAAGGCCGAGATTCTGTTGGCCGAAATCTGCCAGCGCGGCGAGATCACCGGTGACCTCTTCACGCCTGCGCAGCCTGCTATTGCTGACCAGCTGATGGCCACCCTGGATGCGGTGAACCGAAAGTACGGCCGTGGCACCTTGCGCGCAGCGCGGATCCGCGAAGCACCAGGATGGAGCATGCGACGCGAGTTGCTCAGCCAGGGGTTCACTACCAGGGTCGACCAGGTCTGGACGATCTAAGAACGCGCGATTGCGGTGTGCATTTAGGGTAGACCGCAAGCGGTACGCACTGGGTGTCTCAAATTTCGTACGGATTAGGGTCTGGAACCGTTGCCAAATGGCACACTGCCTTATTAACACATCAAAACCACACGCGCACGTTCCGTTTAGCATCAGGCTTGCTGTCAAGGCTAAGTAGAGATGTCGCTCTGGCGGCTAAGTAGAACTGTCAGTTCTGATACCACTGATGCCAGTCAGCCCGGTCACGTTGCCAACATTAGTGGTTAAAACCCTCCACCTATGCTGAAGTATGGCCAGCTGGAGCCGCTGGAATGTCACGCATGTCGATCCCTCTCCTTATTGTCATAGAACTGACGCATGAAAGCTTGAGTTGTCTCGAAAATGCGGGGTTCGAAATCCATGTCGCACCCAAGGCCTCGGCGCGATCAGCACTCACACAGGCCTTGGGCGATAGCATTCGTGCTGTGCTGACAAATGGCTCGGTAGGCTTGAGTGCCGACGAGATCGCAGCGCTTCCGAAGCTCGAGATTATCTGCGCACTAGGTGCGGGCTACGAAAATATTGATCTGGCAGCCGCAAGAGCCAGAGGAATAGTTGTTACCAATGGTCCGGGCACAAATGACGCCTCCGTCGCAGATCACGCGATGGCACTGCTCATGGCCATTACCCGTGGAATCGTTCAGGCTGACGCAGCCGCACGACGTGGCGATTGGGCGATCTCGCGTCAACCCCGACCCATTATCTCCGGGAAAAGACTTGGCATCCTAGGGCTGGGCAATATTGGTGAACAAATCGCCCAGCGAGGCGCGAAGGGATTCGGGATGTCGGTTGCCTATCACAACCGTAAACCTCGCGATGGATCACCCTGGCGCTACTTCCCTTCAGTGATAGCACTCGCCGAGTGGTCGGATTTCCTGATTGTTGCCACGCCAGGAGGCGTATCGACAACTCACCTCATAGATTCGGCTGTTTTGGATGCGCTTGGTGCCAACGGATTTCTCGTCAACATCGCGAGGGGCAGTGTAGTAGATACAGCAGCGCTGATAGAGGTGCTGACGCAAAGACGTATTAGTGGGGCTGCACTCGACGTGGTCGAGGGAGAGCCAAACGTGCCGAGTGGTCTGGCGGAGCTGCACAATGTCATTCTCACACCTCACATTGCTGGCCGTTCCCCAGAAGCTGTACAGGCGACAGTGCAGCTTGTTCTCGACAACCTGTCCGCGCATTTTGGGGGCCGTTCCGTGCTGTCCTCTGTGTTTTAATTGAATACAGCCTGGATGTTGGCTCTAGCAGGATGCAAATTCCAGTACTAGATCTCGACACTGAACCTGCGAATCCCGAGGTTCTGCGCGTACCGGTTGAGAGCATCCAGTGTCCGAAATACCCTCACCAATTCCCGTCGTGAGCGGAGAGGGAAGTGCCGGCTTTCTTTGCTGTAGCGTACCTGCAGCTGCCATCCATGCCCGTCGGGGCCTGGAACGGCTCGCACATCCCATGCGGCCCCAGCAGCCACCAAAGCACTGAGTCCTTCAGCACTGATCGACTGACGCATAGCGGCTCCGCTTCGGCAGTGAGCTTTGCTGCAGGGCAGCTAGGATGTCCTCCGGCATGAACTCTTTGGCCTTCTTCTTCGGCGGCTCCTGGCGTTGCGCTTTGGTTGGCTTCGGATTGCCCGGTACCGCCTGGGAACGACGGCTATCGCGCTGCTCTTGCATCCGCTGCGCGACCTGTAGGACGTGCCCCAGCCGCTTGTTATCGACGATAGCGCCCTGATTAACCTCGGGCAGCTGATCGAAAACGCCAAAGGGCAGGGGAGCGCCTTCCGATCTGATTTCTATGCGCCCGCATGGATAGTGATAGATGTCCACGTAGTGGCCAGCCAGGCCTCGCGTCTGCGGGGTGTCATCAATCAGGTAGAGGCGTTTGTCGTATTGCAGGGTTAGTCTTTTCGAGACTCGCCGGGGCTCGCGCCAGGTGAGGACCAACGATAGATCTTCATCGTCACGTACCGGGCGATGGGCATCGAAGTCCGAGCGGGCCGGTTTGCCGAAGCGACGATTGTAATCGGCCATGAAGAGCGGCAGATAAGCATTGGCGGCTTCGACGGTGCTGATGTTTCGTAGTCGCAATTCCTTGACCAGGCGATCCTGCAAGGTGAGATGGGCTCGCTCGACGCGGCCCTTAGCCTGGCTGGAGTTGGCGCAGAAGGTATCGATATTCAGCTCGAACATGGCCCTGGCGAACTGCGTGTGGCCAGCGCCGCCCTGGGCGTCCTTGCTGTTGACTCGAAACACACTGGCCTTGTCGCTATAGAGCGCCAAGGGCTTACCGTGGTGCTCCAAGTAGGCCCGGGTAGCCTGGAAGTAGCTGAAGGTCGATTCGCTGCGGGTGAAGGCTAGGTGCATCAGGCGACTGGTGGCGTCGTCGATGTAGACCAGCAGGGTGCATGCCGGTGCCCGGTCCTCGAACCATCGATGGTCGCTGCCATCGATCTGGATCAGCTCGCCCAGGCAGGCTCGGCGATTGCGTGGCTGGTACACCTTAGGCGGTCGCTGCCGACGCGGCGTCCATAAACCGACATCCATCATGATGCGCCGGACCGTTTCCTTGGCCAGGCGTAGGCCGTGACATTCAACGAGTTTTTCGGCCGCAAGCGTGGGACCGAAATCCTGGTAGTGCTGCCGGATCAGAGCGGCGGCGCGCTGTTCGAGGCCAGGCCGCAGCTGATGATTGCTGGGCTGGCCGCGCTTGCGTGAGGTCAGGCCTGAAACGCCGGTATCCCGGTAACGCTGCACCAGGCGGTGAACCTGCCGGGTACTCAGCTGCAGGCGCTGGGCGGCGCGTGTAGGCGTGAGGAAACCCTCGGTCACCGCCTGGATGACCTTGAGGCGATCAACTTCGCGTAGGCTCATCGTGATCCGCTCGTAGGCTGACATCCTGATCGCTCCGCATTGGCTGCAAAGCCGGTAGGCTAGCTGCCATACGTGATCGGGACATTTCTATCTGGCTGGATCGCGACATTACTATTTGGCCGTAACACTTGCTACGCATAAGTAACGGATTATGTTGAATCGAGCTTTATAGGAGCGGACCCCAGAATGGATCAGAAACCATTGGTTGCCCTTCTGCATGGACGGCAGTTCGTGGCAGTTGATAACGCTGGCGGGTTGTCTGGTCCGCAGACGGTATTTACCTATGAGGTGACCGGAGATGTTGTAAGAGGCTCCTATGCAGGAGGAGCCATTGCTGAGGGAACCTTATTGGGTAAGATTGTGGGTCCAGACCGTATTAGCCTTGTGTACCACTGCGTGACGGTAGATGGCCTGCTGAAGGCAGGCTGGTCAGAGGGAGTCGTTGCCGTCGACCATAAGGGTATCGTCTCGCTGACGTTTGAATGGGGCTGGCTGAGCAAAGGCGATGGGTCTTCCGAGACATCTAGCTACGCGGAGTTGAAAAGCTAAGGGCTTGGGCTCTAGTAGCGGATTATGTTTAATCCAGATACTGCCAGGTGTCTGCGCCATCAAACCGCCTTATGAGCACGTCACTCATAGGGCCGGCTTCAAAGTTGTTCAGGTTAACGCCGCATTCGGACCGAGGTTGGTCTGGGGCAGACTCCCAATGGGATACACAGCCGCAAACCCTGCATCTGTAGGTCAGAATTGTCTTCCGTCCCCACTCATAGGCTTGCGTGTGCTCTGGATGGCCTTTGAACGAAACAGCGCTGTGATCACAGATGGCCCAGATTGCTCCCAATCGGCGGCAGATTGAGCAATTGCAGCTGATGGCATGGTTGGGCTTTGAAAGCAGCGTTAACTGTACTAAACCGCAGTGGCAGCTCCCAACGAGGCGTTCTTTACTCATAGTTATGTCGGTCTTCACTGAGCGGCGTAAAGGATGGTCCGGCACCGATTGACGGTACTGGTGGAGCACTGTAGTAGCTTAGCCGTCCCACGCACTGACATCCCTCTGTCCAGGCATTCGCGGATCCGTGAATGCAGCTGCTCATCCCTCGGCCGACCTTTGTAGGCTCCCGCCGCCTTCGCCTTGGCGATGCCCTGCGCCGCCCGAGCGCGTCGCGTTTCGTAGTCCTTACGGGCAAACGCCGCCATGAATTCCAAGAACATCTGAGACATCGCACGCGTCATCCACTCTTGAGCGCTATCGCCGCCCGCGGCCGCCGGGCGGAGCAGCGAATGGGTCAGTGGTAGATCGAGCGAAACCACCTGCAGGCCGGCCCGGGCGATCCGGTCGCGCAGCTGGTCCCAGGTCGCCCGGTCAAGGCGGGACAGCCGGTCGACAGCCTCCACAAGCAGCACGTCCCCAGGCTCGGCATCGGCCAGCAGGCGCAGCAGTTCGCGACGGTCCAGCAGCGTGCCCGAGGCGTTCTCGACGTAGGTCGCCGCGATCCGCGTCCCATACTCGGCTGCAAACGTGCGTAGCGTCTCCCGCGCACGGGTAGCGTCTTGATCATCGGTCGAGGCACGAAGGTAGGCGCGAACGAACATGGCGGGCTCCGGTGTAGTCGTTTGGCGTATCGAAATATACCTGTAGTCGTTTGGGTCTGCCTGACGACTTTTCGCCACGTCATCGAGCGCCCTGATAGGCGTAGCGCTTGAGGTATACCCAAAAGAATGTGACGCCTAGGGGGGGAGCGGCCTCCGTACCAGTACGATGTCCGCTAGTCGCCTACGGCCTACTGGAGGATTGATCAAATCTGAGTCATCGGATAGCTTTGGAATAGTCCATCCCCCCTACGAGTCCTGTGCCATGTCGCATCACATCGCTTTGGTTTCTGACTATGCAGAAATCATGAGTGGTAAAAGCGAGCGCCGAATCAGTCAGGTTATGGCTGTACGCATGGCTCAGCCCGAGGATTTGGAGCGCGCTGCAAGCAACATCAGAAAAGCTATGGGAAAGTCCCATAACGAAAGACGTCAGCGGATTGCTCCTCCTGCTTTCGCGCTCTGAGCCCCTTGGTGGTCAAAGCGCATCCTACGGATTTCGATCCGGCAAGCCTTGATAGAGCTGAGCTCTTTTCGTTTTTCAAAGAAAAACTGAAGGATGTCTATCGCGCTCCTGGTCGCATTGCGATTGATCAGTACGGTCTTATTGTTGTCGGTGGGCAGGCTCTTTCGCTATGGGCTCGCGAGTATCTACTTGACGAAATGACCGGTAAGGAAATTCAGTTCTCTACAAGTGATGATCTTGACTTCATAGGTCGAAATCATACGGCGGCGGACTATTGCGGTGAAGTTCTAGATATCGCGTTTAGAAAGGCTACTGACTATGAAGTCACCCCAAATTTAGCTGTTGCTGAAATAGCATGGGATAATGACACAAAGCTTGTTGTTGATATTCTGGAAAGTATAGCTGGGGTATCAACCGAGGAGATCTACAGTCATCTCGAATCAGTTACAATAGACAATGTAACGATTGCGGTCATAGATCCAATTTCTTGTTTGAAATCAAGGCTTTACAATTTGTATGCGCCTTGGTGTCAGGATCCCGAAAGAGAGCGTATTCGCACGAATTTGGCAATCCGCGCTTCAAGATACTACCTGTTGGATGTATTAGAGCAGGAGGGTTATCCGGGAGTAAGGTCTCAGCTAAAGCGGCTCTATCGACTTGCTGTTTCTAGGCTAGGAAAAAGGGCTTACTGCGAATATGGTGTCGATGTTTTACAGGCTTTTCCAAGGTCTGAAGATGGGGCTTCGGCGCCTGAAGAGTATTTTCGGCTGGAACTTCCTAGGCTCTATCGAGAAGTATCTGAAAGAAGAGCTAGACTAGCTAAACATCATGAGCGATTTGGTATTACTGTAAAGTATCAGCCCCTCAATTGAGGGGCTGAGGTTTAATTGCAGACTAATTGTCTCGCCAGCGCCATCTCGACCGAATCACCATCCTGGTTCAACGCATCGAGCCCTGACTCCGGAACGTCTCCGGACGTGCTCTGAGCCACAGCGATCTTCTTGGCCATCAGCTGCAGGCAGGTGATCTGCGAGCTGCCGGCATAGCCGAAGAACAGCACTCGTACCGCTTGCTTCTGACCGATCCGCCACGACCGGCGCGCTGCCTGCTGCAGGGTGTAGACGTTGTAGCCCGTCTGCAGGAAGACGATGGTCGGGAAGTCCAGGAGGTCCAGACCGGTTTTCACCAGCTCCGGGTTGGTGACCAGCACGTCGACGCCGCGGTCGACCTGGTCGAGGATCCAATCCTCGCGCCGGGCCGTGTCCACCGAAGCACGCAGTACCGCCACCTTCAGACCGGCCTGCTCGAGCAAGCGCTTGAGCCTACTGGTCGTGTCCCGGGTGCCGCTGTAGACGGTGTAGGCCAGCACCTTGCGGCCCAGCGCCTTCTGCTGGCGGCATAGCTCGATCAGCGCCTCCTCCTTGGGGCTGGCCTCGTCTTCGTCGAAGATCGCGTCGACCCTGGCCAAGGTGTCCCGGGTCCGAGGGTGTTTCACCACCTCCGGCCGGAAACAGCAGTCTGGCCAGGCCAGCAGCACGTTGAGCACCACCCCGAGAAGGGTTGTGTCTCGCCGTGCCAAGGCCTGGCGAAGCTCCGCGGTCAGTTTGCCAGCCAGCTGCCGATAGGCCGCGTCCTGGTGCGCCTCCATCGGGATGTCGACGAACTCCTCCTGGTACGCCGGCAGCACATTGCCGCCGATGTCCTTGAGCTTGAGAAACACGGTAAAGGGCAGCACGAAGCGGTGGATGCCTTTGGGGCCGAAGCCTGGGGCCTTCACCGTCCGTACCGAGAGCTTCTTGCCCCGGGCCGTCTTGTGCGACTGGCTGTCGCGCTCGGTGTAGATGTCCTTGAGCACGCCGTGGTCGCGCATGAACGACATGGCCGCAGGGGCCATACTGCCACGCGTGTTCGGTCGGTAGCCGTCCTCGATCATGCGCCGGGAGAGGATACGGAACAGGAGGTAGAATAGGTCATCGGCATAGCCGCCCATGAGCGTGCCCGTCAGCAGCAGCGTCTTGCGCGCTTTCGCTGCCAGCACTCCCATGGCCTGGCCCTGGGCCGAACCGCTGTTCTTGTACTCGTGTCCCTCGTCAACCACCAGCAGATCGAAGTAACCGTCCGGGAGGTAGCGCTTGATGAACTCGGTCGGCTGATAACCGCCTTCGCCGAAGCCGAACTCCAGGTTGGCCATCGCCCGCTCCATGCGCTTTGCCTGGCGGTCACTGAAGACGAAGTTTCCCCGCGCGTCCATCAGATTGATGAACTCGTGGACGTTGTCAGCCAGCATCGTGGCGAGAAACTCTTCGCCGAAGTCCGCGACCAGCTTCTCGGCCCGGATGGGGCCAATGGTCGGTATGCGGCACATCGACTTGAGGATCACGCTGCGCCGATCACCGTTGGCAGCTTTACCTGGCCGCATCAACGTCCAGAGGGGCGCCTTGCACTTCGGGCACTGCCGACGCCGTTCCTCGTGCAGGAAGTCTTCCACAGTCAGGTAGTTGCCTTCCTCGTCCTCGAGCACGCGGCCACAGTCCGTGCAGCATGCCAGTCGCCGTCCCCCGGCGGCGCGACGTACACTGCACGCCAGACGCCAGTGGAAGCCCATCCGCATCCGTACGCGGCCCAGGATGAAGAACTCCTGACGACCATCGTAGGGCTCGCCCAAGGCCTGGCGGAGCTTGAGCAGTTTCACCAGGGTGTCCGGCCCGTTGAGCACCCACACGCGCGCGCCCGGGACGGTTTCGAGGATCTCCCGCCGCCACTTGTAGACCAGGTGGGGCGGCGAGACGACCAGGGTGCGGCGATAGCCCTCGGCGTGAAGTACAGCTGCCACGGCGATGGCCATCATGGTCTTTCCGGTCCCCATCTCGGCGTTGATGATGCCGGCCTGTTCGCCGCGGTCGAGCAGCAGCGCGGCAATCGCCTGGACGACATCGGCTTGCGCCGGGAAGGGTGTGCGTTTGAGACCTGCCATCACGCCCTGGCGTCCGGGGTGAGCGGCGCCGGCATAGACGGGTGGGTTGGAGCGGTTGAGGGAGTCGAGCAGACCCTCGCCGAACTCGGCGATGAAGTCGGTCAGGCTGACGGTGGTGAGCAGGGCCGGTTGGCCAGCGTTGAGGTCGGTCATGTGGATCTCCTGGGATGAGAAACGGGCACGACCGACCCCGGACGGGTATCGGCGTACCCAAGGGGTTGAGGTGATGGAACGGTTCCGCCAGCGGGCGGTGTTGTTTAGTAGTCGGAGGGCAACAGCAGTGTGGTAACGCTGCGGTCAGCTTCGGTGATGATCCAGAGCCGGGGCTCGTCGGACATCGGGGTGTCGTAGCTTGAGAACAGCCGATTGCCCAGGCGCAGGGCCTGGTCGTTACTGTGTTTGTCCTCTTGGTCAAGCTCGCCCCAGTCCGCCTGCAGATGACGCCGCAGGTAGGTGGCGGGGTTGAGCTCACCGCGCTCCACCAGGTCGCTTACCGCTGCCGTCATGACGATCCGACCAGGGTCGAAGCGTCCAGCCGGTAGCCGGAGCGGTTCAGGTGCTGCCGGTGCGGGTGGCTCGGTCGCCGGCGCCGACGTAATGGTCAGAACCTGTCCCAGCGTCTGAGATCCTGGTGTCATGTCCCAGGCCCGGATCACGGGCACGAAACGGTCGGTCAGGATCCGCGACTCCAGGACGTTGCCGTCCTTGTCCTCAGTGAACTCAGTGCGGCTGACCTTTTCCTTGTAGGTGTCGCCCTTGAGTACCAAGACGCGCCCATTGGGAGAGGTGACCACGCCCGAGATCGCTCCGGCCGCGAGGGCCAGGGCCAGGTGCCATTGCGACAGCGCCTTGACCGGTGGTCGTGGTACTTGGCCAGCCTGGCCAAAGTGTAGGGTGAAGTCGCTCCAGAGTCCGCCCAGTCGACCTGTTTCCAGGGCGAGCTGCTCGGGCTCCAGGGTGACGCGGTAGAAGTGCTCCAGTTCCGTGACGGCGGCCGGTACACCATAGGGTTCCCCGAGCCATACCTCCGGCAGCGGTTCGGCCACGGTCTCGCCGCTACCGATCGCACGGAAGCACTCTCGGGTTGCCTTGACGTCAGCGGGTCTCGCCAGGTCCTGCCGGCGAATCCGGATACCGAAGATCACTACCTGCTTGAAGGTTGGATCCGCGGCCGCATGGATCTGCAGGCTGGTGAAGTGGTTGCAGAGCCAGCCACACAGCTCATCGTCCAGAACGTAGTGCGGCACGATCAGCACCAGGGTGCCCCCGTACTGCAGCAGTGGTAGCGAGCGCTGATAGAACAGCTTCTCCAGGCGCCGGCGGCCGCTGCCCTGATACTGGGCGGCACCGCTGTGGTCGGCGACCAGGTCGCCATAGGGTGGGTTGAGCCAGAGCAGCCCGAAGGCTTGCCGCGAGATGATGGTGTCCATCAGGTCGCCCTGCAGGACGCGGTCGAGCAGGCCGCGGGCGTGCTCGGCGCGCTCTCGATCGTACTCCACCGCGCAGGCCTGAACGCGCTCACGCCCGAGGGTATGAGCGGCTTCCGCCAGGGCCACCCCTTCGCCGGCGCACGGATCGAGGATCCGCATGGTGCCATTGGCGGCAGGGCCCAGGGCCTGCAGGGTACGTTCGAGGGTGACCTCATCGGTGGGGTAATAGCCGTTCTTGGCGAAGTTGCGCGCCAGGCGCGGAAACATCAGGGCCATGGTCGGAGCTCCAGTGTTGGGAAAGTGAGGGGGGAGGGGCCGCGAACGGCCGGATCAGGAGGTGGTGAGCTGGCCCACGCGGATGCGCTGGCCAAGGTGGTACTGCAGCTCGTCGAGCTTCAGCCTAAGTCGCCAGCCGGCCAGGTCGCCCAGGGCGCCGGGTAGGCGCTCGAGCATCTGCTCCTGCAGGAGCAGCTCCATGACCGGCTCCTGCCAGTGCGGCAGGAGAGGGAGTGGGCAGGTGTCGACCACCAGCGGCCAGAGGCTGGTCAGGGGGTCCATGTTTTCGCGCTCCAGGGCGTAGGCCAGGTGATTGGCGCGGTCCGGTACCGCGCAGCGCTCGTCGAACAGCCAGACGTGAAGCAGGCTGCCAAACAGGGTGCCGCGCAGCTGGCGAGTCGTGCGTTTCTTCAGCCGCTCAGCGTCCGGAAAAACCGGCAGGCTGCGACCGCTCTGGACCAGGTGGAATTGCTCGAGGCCGCCTTCGCTGCGTCCCAGGGTGAGCCTGGCCAGGAATTCCTGGACGGCGGTGTCACGGCCCCAGGCCGAGAGAAAGATCAGCCGCCGTTCTTCATCGCAGACGCAGGCGTCCACCAGCAGATCGGGGCACTCATCAATAGGGTAGAGGGGCATCGTCAGCTCCTGAGGGAGGCAACGCGCCCTTCGGGGCGGTTGCCCCGAAGTGGGTGATAGATCAGCTGGATGACTGTAGGAAAGCGGCCATCTGCGTGAAGAAGTGATCGACAACGGATTGATCGCCGTCGGCGAAATGAAGCCATACGGCAGTGTCTTTGCCCTCTTCATCAGTGACGACGTGATCGGCGCACTCGATGTCGTCCGAGTCACTGCTGACGAAAATGATCTCTACCGGGAGACCCGCGTAGGTACCTTGTATGGCTCCGCCGCAGATATCCACGACCAGGCGTACAGGTTCATGCATAGGGAAGGTCCTTGTGGTGATGGCCAGGCCTTCCCGCTGGGAGAGGTCCCAGCCGGGTGTGGTTGTGAAGGGTGAGGTCAGGCCGCGCGGTTCCAGGCTTGCGATTTGAAGTCCATGTTGTAGCCCAGCTCGCCCAGCCGGTGGCATTGCTGACGCAGGCGTTGCCGGTCGACCGTGGAGTCCAGCCGCACGGTCTCGCCAAGTGGCCAGACTGTACCGAAGAGCTCCTGGTCAGCTTCATCGACATCCGGCTCAGGTGTCAGCTGAGTAGAGGCTGGTGATGCCGGCATCCCGAAGGGTGCGTTGTCGTCTGCAGGCGCTACCGGAGGGCTGGCAGGCCTGGCAGGACGAGAGGGTTGTGGTCGGGCCTTTGGCGGGGGTGCCGCAACAGGTTGCTCTTCATCGAGCGGATCCGGCGACTGCGCATCGATCTGCGCATTGTCGTAGGCCGTCAGGGCGTCGAGGTCCTTGAGCACCATGCCGTCCAGGCGCGCGCGAATCTCGATGACCAGGCGGCCGCCGGTGCTGTAGGACGAGGCACGGATCTCGGTGATGACGAACTCGCCGCGGTACTTGCCTTCCACGTGTTGATCGAGCACAGCGTCCTTGATGACGAATTCGCCGATAGAGGTAGAGAGGCGGCCGACGTTGAAGGCGCCGTTGCGTCCCTGGATGGTGCGGATGGCCAGGTGGCCGGGGATCTTGATCATGGCGGTCCTCGTGAATAGGGGGCACGCCATGCCCAGCAGGGGATGGGTACCCTGTGGGAGAAAACGGTGAGAGGTGCATCCATCGGCTGAGCCGACCGCTTGCGCTACCGGATGCTCGGCAAGCTTGGGGTTGGATCAGCGCAGGGCGCCGTGGTCTTGAGATCCTGACCACCTGGGCATGGCTAACAAAGTCAGCGCACCTTTAGATGATTCTGAAAGCGACGCCCGGCTTCGTCAATGTCCTGGGGTAAAGAAAGGCACCCCGAAAACGTTTGACGGGCAGTTGGTACTGTAGAGCTTTTAGGATCAGCACAAAGACTAGCGGCCACCTGTCCTTCGAGCCCTAAAGCATACTTGAACCTTGTGCCTTTAATAGCTCACCAATTATGGGTACCGGAGTCATGAGGTGCTGGCGCATCATCTCGCTCGCCCGTATGGCGTCGCGGGCGAGGATAACCTCGACCAGCGCGCTGTGTTCCTGGCGCTTCAAAGCCAATGCCTCATCAGAAAAAACCGTCTGCGTCAGCCAGAGATGGCGATAACGCTCGGCTTGGTCGAACAGATAGCTACGTGCTTGTAGCAACTGTTTGGACCCGCAGCCTGTGGCAATCGCCGTATGGAAAGCCTTGTGCCGCTCGTCCCACAGGTTGAGTCGCTGCTCGGGCGTTTTCACATCGACCACTTTGGCAAGTGTATGGGCACTGGACAGCACGGCCGCTTCCCAGGCGTCGTCACCACGGGCGATAGCCAGGGTAACGATCATCGCCTCCAGGTGAGCTCGGGCGTCGTAGATGTCGTTCAGCTCAGCTACCGACATGGAGGCGACGCGATAGCCCTTCTGGCTAATTGCCACCACCAGGCGCTCGGCAACCAGCTGTGACAAGGCTTCCCGTAACGGTCCGACGCCGAGCTCGTAGCGCTCCTTGAGCGTACTCATCAGCAGCTTTTCACCCGGCTTGAAGAGGCCTCGAATGATGTCTTGCTTCAGCCAAGCGTAGCCATTGAGGGAAGAGTTCTGTCGAGGGTTGAGCGCTTCCAAATGTCTGCTCCTGAGGATCTATCGACGGATGATAGCAAAGCCTCACGCAACCCTTAATGCTCGGCGGAGATACAATTTATACAAAAATAAAAAATGTAGACATTTTTTCATTTTGGCGATAATTTTGATCCTGCTGATGGGAAATGGTCCCTAACCCAACGGCATCCCCCTTCTCTTTGCATAAGGACAAGACCATGAACGCCTTCACTCCGATCGAAGACCTTGTGATGCCGATGCCACTGGAAACCCGCGGCTACACCCTCGCCGCCTCGGCACAGTCGCCCCGGCTGCTGGAGTTGACCTTCGCTAAGGAAACCGTGACTGCCTTCGTAGAGGCTGTCGCGCAGTGGCCGGTACAGGCGCTGGAATACAAGTCCTTACTACGCTTCCGCGTAGGCGAGATCCTGGATGACCTCTGCGCCAGCACCCTGCGTCCAGTGCTACTTAATACGCTGCTCAGTCGGTACAGCGGCGGCATGTTGATCAAGCCACTGGGCCTGGATGACGTCGCCCAAGCAGATGACATGGTCAAGTTCGCGACCGCCTGCGCTCATCTGGTAGGCCGCTCCAACTACGACGCCATGAGCGGCCAGTTCTATGCCCGCTTCGCCGTGGTAAACACGGACAATTCCGACAGCTACCTGCGGCAACCGCACCGGGTGATGGAGCTGCACAACGACGGCACCTTCGTCGATCAGATCACCGACTATGTGCTGATGATGAAAATCGATGAGCGCAACATGGAGGGTGGCAACTCGCTGCTGCTACACCTCGATGATTGGGAGCAGTGCGAGGAATTCTTCCAGCATCCCATGGCGCGTCGCGTCATGCGCTGGACCGCCCCGCCGAGCAAGAAGGTGACCGAAGACGTCTTTCACTCGGTTTTCGACACCGATGCAGAAGGTCGGCCTACCCTGCGCTACATCGATCAGTTCGTCCAACCGGCCAATTTCGAGGAAGGCATCTGGCTGAATGCGCTGTCGGAATCTCTAGAAGGTAGCGAGCGCAAGCTGTCCATACCGGTACCGGTCGGCAGCCTGCTGCTGATCAACAATCTCTTCTGGCTGCACGGTCGGGATCGCTTTACCCCGCACGAGGGCCTCCGCCGTGAGCTGATGCGTCAGCGCGGCTATGTCTCCTATCCGAAAGTCGCCTATCAGCGCGGTCAGTAAGGGACGCTGCGGGAAGCAGCCGTTTCCCGCGGTACTCAATTCAAGGCAATCAGGTGCGCGAGGTGACCCTGTGCACGATTTCGTAATCATCGGCGGTGGCATCGTGGGGATGTCCACGGCCATGCAGCTGATCCAGGTATACCCGGACGCTCGCATACTGCTGCTGGAAAAGGAGTCCGGTCCGGCTCAGCATCAAACCGGTCATAACAGCGGAGTCATCCATGCGGGGGTGTACTACACCCCCGGCAGCCTCAAGGCGCGCTTCTGCTTGGAGGGCAACCGGGCCACAAAGGCGTTTTGCCTGAAACAGGGCATTCGTTTCGATGAATGCGGCAAGCTCCTAGTCGCTACCAACGACCTGGAAATGGCGCGCATGAAGGCGCTATGGGAGCGTACCGCGGCCAATGGCCTGGAGCGTCACTGGGTTTCGGCGGCCGAATTGCGCGAGCGGGAACCCAATATCGTGGGGGAGGGGGGGATCTTCGTCCCCTCCAGTGCTATCGTGAACTACGCCGAAGTGACCGCCGCCATGGGCCGCGCCTTCATCGCAGCCGGTGGCGAAATTCGCTTCAACTCGGAGGTAGTGGGCCTTGAAGAACGTGCAAGCGAGG
Source organism: Pseudomonas oryzihabitans NBRC 102199 (assembly GCF_000730625.1). GTDB lineage: Bacteria > Pseudomonadota > Gammaproteobacteria > Pseudomonadales > Pseudomonadaceae > Chryseomonas > Chryseomonas oryzihabitans. The sequence continues at coordinate 242,041 of NZ_BBIT01000001.1, forward strand.
TCGTGATCCGGACACGTCAGGCTGAAATCCAAAGTCGCTACCTGATCACCTGCTCTGGGTTGATGGCGGATCGCGTGGTGCGGATGCTGGGACTCACGCCTGACTTCGTGATCTGCCCCTTCCGCGGCGAATACTATTTGCTGCCCCAGCAGCATAACCAGATCGTCAATCACTTGATCTATCCCATTCCGGATCCGGCTATGCCTTTCCTTGGGGTTCATTTGACCCGGATGATCGATGGTAGCGTGACGGTAGGTCCCAATGCCGTACTGGCACTCAAGCGGGAAGGCTATCGCAAGCGAGATGTGTCAGGGCGCGACCTCTGGGAAACGCTGACCTGCCCAGGTGTGCTCAAGGTCTTGGCGAAAAATCTGCGCCCTGGCCTGATCGAGATGAAGAATTCGCTGTTCAAGGGCGGCTATCTCAAGCAGGTGCAGAAATATTGCCCAAGCCTGACCACACAGGACCTCAAACCTTATCCAGCCGGGGTGAGAGCTCAAGCCGTCTCTCGTCAAGGCAAGCTCATCGACGACTTTCTGTTCGTCAAAACGCCCCGCAGCATCAACGTGTGCAATGCCCCTTCGCCCGCAGCCACGTCAGCCATTCCCATTGGCGGCCATATCGTCGACCAGGTCCGGACGCTGCTCGGCGACCGGGACGCCGACAGTGGCCGCAGCAAGAGCCCAGTGAATCAACGGGTACACGGCTGAGCCGCCCCGGACAAGTGCAAGGATGAATAGCGTGCAACTAAAAGATCCCCGCCTGCTTCGTCAGCAGGCCTACCTCGATGGCAACTGGGTCGCGGCCGACAGCGGCCAGACCCTCACTGTGACCAACCCGGCAAGCGGTGAAATCATCGGTAGCGTACCGAAACTGGGAGCGGTAGAAACCCGCCGTGCCATCCAGGCCGCCGAACGAGCCCTTCCCGGCTGGCGCGCCCTCACCGCGAAGGAGCGAGCCCAGCGCCTGCGTCGCTGGTTCGAGCTGATGCTGGAGAACCAGGACGACCTCGCGCTCCTGATGACTTGGGAGCAGGGCAAGCCACTGAGTGAGTCACGCGGAGAGATCGCCTATGCGGCGTCCTTCCTGGAATGGTTCGCCGAAGAAGCCAAACGTGTCTATGGCGATGTGATTCCGGGCCACCAACCCGACAAGCGTCTGCTGGTCATCAAGCAGCCTATCGGCGTCACCGCAGCCATCACGCCCTGGAACTTCCCTTCGGCCATGATCACCCGCAAGGCTGGCCCCGCCCTGGCGGCAGGCTGCACCATGGTGCTCAAACCAGCAAGTCAGACGCCCTATTCCGCCCTGGCGTTGGCAGAGCTGGCCGAAAGGGCAGGCATTCCGCCCGGAGTGCTCAGCGTCGTGACCGGTTCTGCGGGCGAAGTCGGCAGCGAACTGACCAGTAATCCGCTGGTGCGCAAACTCAGTTTCACGGGCTCCACTGAAATCGGCCGTCAGTTGATGGCTGAATGCGCGCAGGACATCAAGAAGGTATCCCTGGAGCTAGGTGGCAACGCGCCTTTCATCGTTTTCGACGACGCCGATGTGGAGGCTGCCGTCGAGGGAGCATTGATCTCGAAGTTTCGTAACAACGGTCAGACCTGCGTCTGCGCTAACCGCCTGTACGTACAGGCTGGCGTTTACGACAGCTTTGTGGCTCGACTGGCCCAGGCCGTCGGCTCTCTGGTGCTGGGCGATGGTACCCAGGTAGGCGTCACCACCGGCCCGCTGATCGACAGCAGGGCTGTGGCCAAGGTCAGCGAGCACATTGCCGACGCCTTGAGTAAGGGGGCTCGTCTGGTAAGCGGTGGCAAGCCTCATGCGCTGGGGGGCACCTTTTTCCAGCCCACGGTGCTGGCAGATGTTCCCGCTACAGCTCAGGTCGCCCGCGAAGAGACCTTTGGCCCGCTGGCGCCGGTGTTTCGTTTCACCAGCGAAGATGAAGTGATTGAAAGAGCCAACGATACCGAGTATGGCTTGGCCGCCTACTTTTACGCTCGCGACCTGAGCCGGGTCTTTCGTGTTGCGGAAGCGCTGGAGTATGGCATCGTCGGCATCAACACCGGGATCATCTCCACTGAGGTCGCGCCGTTCGGCGGCATCAAGGCCTCCGGTGTCGGCCGCGAAGGCTCCAAGTACGGTATCGACGACTATCTGGAAATCAAGTATCTCTGCATGGGCCTTGATCGCTAGATCGGAATCGAATCAGAAGAGTGCATCCGCGAACCGCTACGGGGCAGAAATGCTCCCTAGCGGTTCAGTCGGTTAACTCACAGGACGATACAAAGATCGTTGATTTAGAAAGCCAGACTCTCAGAGCGGGGTATCGCACGCTCGACCACGGTCCAGAACGGATTGGCTTCCAGCCCGAGTCGGCAGGAATTCGCTGCCTGACTCTCTTCGTTAAGGGCAACCAGGTCGCCGGCCGACCAGCTCACCGTATTGGCAGCGAGAACCCGGCCCTCGGCATTCAAGACCAGCGCCTCGTTCTTCATCTTCATTAGGCCCTTGATCAACAACGGCTCGAGAGATTCCAGACACACGTCAGCCGCCGCCACTCCGATGAATCTTTCGCGCACGAAGATCGGTACGGAGAAGGCGACAATGTACTCTTCCGTGCCGTAAAGATCGACGAAGGGACCCGCTACGCAGGGCTTGCCGGAATGCCGAGCCTGGACATACCAGGGCATGGACTCGTAATCGTAAAAACGCTCGCTGAGGCGATTGAAGTTCAGGTTGAGCGGGCGAATATCCCCTTCAGCGCCGCGACACCACCACTCCAGATGCATTTCCCGATCGCGTACCTGACCGGGTGCGAAGACGATTCCCGCACCATGCAGCCGGACGTCCTTGACCGCCAGCAGGCGGAGAACGTCCTGTTGCAACACCGCGAGCTCGTTCGAATCGAGCACCTGTACAGCGCCAGGGCGCTCAGGCCAAAGCCCGCCGACAGCGACTTCAAGGTTACGTAACCCGGCGAAAACGTTACTGATCGAAACGTTGATTTGCGCAGCAAATTTCAACAGTTCCGGGGCCTGGGTTGCAGAATCTTTCATATCGAACTCCTCAACTCGTTATCCCCCTCACCTTCAGTGAGTGAGATAGAGGCTATCTCGCTTCTGCGAAGCAAGTTCCGCTCCAACAATCAGTCGGCGGCCATGACCTCAAGCTTCAGAGCGGTCAGCCTGCGCAGTTCTCGACTGACATGTGCCTGAGCGAGGGCTCCGGCAAGGTTGGCGTCGTTGCTGACTATGGCTTCGAGAATCGCCTGATGCTCAACCCGCATCGCTGCGATATCCGGCTGGCCGCGATAGGGCAGCCACAGCAACTCACCCAGCTCGGCCTGTAGCCGTACCTCGTTATGGGTCAGCCGAACCGATTGGGCGGCTACCGCGATCTCGATGTGAAAGCGTGCATCCAGTTGTCGCTGCCGCTTCACGTCCACCTCCACGGCGAACTCCGCCAACAGCCGCGCTAGGCGCCGATGCTGATCGGCTCCTGCGCGTTTGGCTGCCAACTGAGCGGCCGCGCCGGATATCGCCACGTGCTCGTCGGCATGATCGCGCAGCTCCAGCGCCGTCAGCCGCTCCAGACGAGCGAAGAGTTCTGCGTCCGCTATCGCCGGACGCGCACGCACGAAACTCCCGCCGCCGCGTCCGCGGCGAGTTTCGATGATGCCCTGAGAACGTAGGTTGGCTAGCGCATCCCTCAAGGTGACCGGAGCGACGCCCAGTTGTGCGGCCAGGGTTGTCTCGTTTGGCAACTGCTCGCCCTCGGCCAGAAGACCCACCTCCACCATCTCGATCAAATGGCGAGTGACAGCCTCCGTTTTGCCCTCTTGGTTGAGGCGTATCAAGCTCGAAAACTGACTCATGAACCCCTCTGCTTACGATTTTCCAGACATGGCAGTGAGCTGCACCGAAAAGGTTGCCAAACCATATTTTATATTCTGATCACGTCATTTTCGCAGGCTCCGTTAGGCAAAATCGACCTAAAAATCGGCAGTTTTTTCATTTTCAGGACCATGAGTAAGCTTCTCAGGCTCTTAAAGATATGGTTCCATATGTTTAAGCGAGTGCCCACGTTATTCATAGGAGAACCTGTTATGAGCCTGCAGACACGCGCCGATTGGGAAGCAAAAGCCAAGAGCCTGAACATCGAAGGGCGGGCCTTCATCAATGGTCAATACGTGCCCGCCGTAGAGGGCGGCAGCTTCCCCTGCCATAGCCCCATAGACGGCCGTCAGCTGGCCGAGGTCGCCAGCTGTGCCTTGGCCGACGCCAACCTGGCCGTAGCCAATGCTCGTGCCGTTTTCAATGCCGGCACCTGGTCGAAGTGCCCTCCGGCCGAGCGCAAGGCTACTCTGCTGCGTTTCGCCAACCTGCTGGAGGAGCACCAGGAAGAGCTGGCATTGCTGGATACCCTGGACATGGGCAAACCCATCGGTGACAGCCTGGCGGTGGATCTGCCGGGCTCGATCGATGCGATTCGCTGGAGCGCGGAAGCGATCGATAAGGTCTACGATGAAGTCGCCCCCACGGCCCCCGACCAACTTGGACTCGTCACCCGCGAGCCGGTCGGAGTGGTAGCCGCCATCGTGCCCTGGAACTTCCCACTGATGATGGCCGCGTGGAAGCTCGGGCCGGCACTGGCGACGGGGAACTCGGTCATCCTCAAGCCATCGGAGCGCTCGCCGTTGAGCGCTATCAGAATCGCTGACCTGGCGATCCAGGCTGGTCTGCCTGCTGGTGTACTAAACGTATTGCCCGGCTATGGACATACCGTAGGCGAGGCCCTGGCTCTGCACATGGATGTGGACACTGTGGTTTTCACCGGCTCGACCAAGATCGCCAAGCATCTGCTGACCTGCTCGGGTCGGTCGAACATGAAGCGTGTCTGGCTCGAAGCGGGCGGCAAGAGTCCCAACATCGTTTTCGCCGATGCCCCTGATCTGCATGCTGCCGCCGAAGCGGCCGCCGGTGCCATCGCCTTTAACCAGGGTGAAGTCTGCACCGCCGGATCACGCCTGTTGGTGGAGACGAGCATCAAGAGCGAATTTTTGCCCTTGGTTGCAGCGGCGCTGGAAGCCTGGAAACCAGGCAACCCACTCGACCCGGGGACCAATGTCGGAGCGGTGGTGGACTCCCGTCATCTTGAGCAAGTGCTGGGCTACATCGAGTCGGGTAAGGCCGAAGGCGCCCAGGTCCTCACTGGTGGCGTGCGCGTGCTGGAAGAAACCGGCGGCGTCTACGTTGCGCCCACGCTCTTCGCCGGGGTGAACAACGCCATGCGCATTGCCCAGGAAGAAATCTTCGGTCCGGTGCTGTCGGTCATTGAATTCGACACCCCGGCAGAGGCCATCGCAATCGCCAACGACACCCCCTACGGACTGGCGGCCGCACTCTGGACGCGTGATATCAGCAAGGCACACCAAACCGCGAAGGCCTTGAGGGCCGGTAGCGTCTGGGTCAATCAGTACGACGGCGGAGACATGACTGCGCCCTTCGGCGGCTTCAAGCAGTCCGGCAACGGTCGCGACAAATCGCTGCATGCCTTCGACAAATACACGGAAATCAAGGCGACTTGGATCAAGCTCTGATCCCGCTGCACTGCCGCACTGAACAATCAATAAAGTAAAGGATTGAAGGCTCGCAATGAACAGCTCTCTTGATAAGTCTGCAGCATTGGATGCGGATGCTGAGCAACTGAAGGCGCTAGGCTACACGTCCAATTTCGACCGTAGCATGAGTCTCTGGCAGAACTTCGCGCTTGGCTTCACCTACCTTTCGCCCGTGGTTGGGGTGTACACGCTGTTCGGTCTCTGTTTGGCGGCTGGGGGGCCGCCAATGTTCTGGTCTTATTTGCTGGTCGGAATGGGACAGATGCTGGTGTGCCTCGTGTTCTGCGAGGTCGTCTCGCAATATCCGATTTCGGGCGGCGTTTATCCCTGGGCGCGTCGGCTAGTCGGCAAGAAATGGGCTTGGATGGTGGGTTGGATATATGCCATCTCCCTGTGCGTAACGGTAGCCGCCGTCGCCTTGGGAGCGGGACCTTACATCGCCAACCTGTTGGGCTTCGAATCGACACCTATCACCAACACCTTGGTGGCCCTGACGCTGACCGCAATCGCCACGCTGCTGAATCTGAGCGGTACTCAGTTGCTGGCCAGGGTCGCCATGTTCGGCTTCATCTGCGAACTTGTAGGCGCCATCGCCATTGGCGGCTACCTGTTGATATTCGAACGACACCAATCGATCTGGGTGCTTTTCGATACCTTTGACATTTCCATAGATGGCGCCTACTGGCCGGCCTTCCTGACCGCCGCCCTCGCCGGTATGTTCCTGTACTACGGCTTCGAGGCCTGCGGTGACGTCGCCGAGGAAACGCCCAATCCGAGTCGGCAGGTCCCCAAGGCCATGCGCATGACCATCTGGATCGGCGGGGCGGCCTCCATGTTCGCGGCGATAGCCCTGATTCTCGCGGTACCAGACGTTCGCGCGGTCATCACCGGCGCCGACAAGGATCCGATGACGACGATCTTCAGCTCGGCCTTCGGCCCGACCGGCGCTCGTGTCGTAATGGCGATCATTACCGTCTCGTTCGTGTCCTGCGTTTTGAGCCTGCAGGCCTCGGCCAGCCGCCTGCTCTACTCTTACGCCCGCGACGAGATGGTGATGGGCAGCGGACTGCTCAAGAAGCTCTCACCCGCCACCCACGTACCCACTGCTGCCCTGGTGGTCTGTGGTGTGCTTCCCGCGCTAATCGTCTGCGTGGGTTTCTATCTGCAGAACGCGGTCGCCCTAGTAGTGAGCTTCGCTGCCGTGGGTATCTATCTCGCCTTCCAGATGATCGTCTTGGCTGCGCTGTACGCAAGGCTTCGCGGCTGGAAGCCCAAAGGACAATTCACTCTGGGCCGTTGGGGCTGGCTGGTGAACATCGCGGCTCTTTGCTACGGCCTCTTCGCGATCCTGAACATGTCCTGGCCGCGGACCCCTGAAGCGGCCTGGTACGTCAACTACGGCATACCCCTGGTGGGCGGGATCACCCTGGCCATCGGCATGGCCTACATGCTGCTGTTCCGCCCACATGCGCGGAGTTCGGCACCTGCCGGCGATGCCTGGAAGAACTGACTCTACGCGGCCCCCTGATTGATGGGGCCCCATAACCTCTGACCACCGGAGTTACGCCATGCTGAAGCATCACATGCAGCGTCTGATCCTAGGGATGATCCTTGCACTGGCTACGCAGCTCTGCTTTGCCAAACCTGCGCAAGACTCTCTTCCAACCATCCACGCCTACATGGCCGCCTGGAATGACCACGATGCCGAAAAGGCCGCCAGCTTCTTCGCCGAGGATGGTGAATTTCTCGACTCTTCGGTTGGCACGCCGCAAAAGGGAAGGGATGCCGCTCGGGACAACGTGATCAAGGTCTTCATGACCGCAGTGCCTGACCTGCGTTGGCAACTCGTTGGTACCCCAGTCGTACAAGGCGATAGCGTCGCCTTCGAATGGCAATTCGATGGGAAAAATACGGGTCCCTGGAGTACGGAGCTACCGGCGACCAACAAGCCGCTGAAATTCAATGGCGTCAGCCTCATCCGCTTGAAGGACGGCAAGATCGTCAGTCAGCACGACTACTACGATGCCCTCGGCTTCAACCGACAACTCGGCTGGTAGTGGTCCTACCTATCAGTCAGCTCTCTCCTACCAGAGTTTTCCTTCATGAATTCCACGTCGTCAAAACTGCATCAGGCAGATATCCAGCATCACCTGCATCCCTATACCAATGCCCGCCTGCACCAGGACACGGGGCCCATGATTATCGAGCGGGGTGAAGGGGTGCATGTCTATGACACCCAGGGCAAACAATATATCGAAGCCATGTCAGGCCTATGGTCGGTCGCCTTGGGATTCAATAATCAACGTTTGATCGATGCGGCAACCGCTCAGTTGCAGCAGCTACCTTTTTATCACCTGTTCAGCCACAAGGCCCACGCGCCCAGCATCGAATTGGCAGAGAAGCTGATCGAGATCGCGCCGGTGCCCATGAGCAAGGTCTTCTTCACCAATTCAGGTTCCGAAGCTAACGATACCGTCGTCAAAATGCTGTGGTACCGCAATAACGCCCTTGGCAAGTTCGCCAAGAAGAAGATCATCAGCCGTAAGAGCGCCTATCACGGCATCACCACCATCAGCGCGAGCCTTACCGGGTTGCCTGCCAACCAGCGCGGTTTTGATTTGCCTCTCGCGGGTTTTTACCATGTCGGCTGCCCACATCACTATCGCTATGGCCTACCAGGGGAAAGTGAAGAGCAGTTCGCCGACCGTCTCGCCAATGAATTAGAAACCCTGATCCAGCGAGAAGGTGCCGAGACGATCGCCGCCTTCTATGGCGAACCGCTCATGGGCGCCGGTGGCGTCATTGTCCCACCCCGTACTTACTGGCAAAAGATCCAGGCGGTTTGCCGCAGGCATGACATCCTCATCGTGGCGGACGAGGTCATCACTGGTTTCGGGCGTACCGGCAAGCTGTTCGGTTGCGAAACCTTCGACATAAAGCCCGACATTCTGGTACTTTCCAAGCAGCTGTCGTCTTCCTATCAGCCCATCGCCGCCATCCTGCTCAACGAGGACGTGTACCAAGGCATCGCCGATCATAGCGGCGTCCTGGGTACCTTCGGTCATGGCTTCACCGGCGGCGGTCACCCCGTGGCGACTGCGGTAGCTCTGGAAAATGTGAAGATCATCCAAGAAGAGCGTCTAGTAGCTCATGCCGCCGAGATGGGCGAGTTCCTGCTTGGCCAACTCCGGGCGTTTGAAAGCCATCCCCTGGTAGGTGAGGTGCGTGGCGTTGGCCTGATCGCTGCGATGGAGTTAGTAGGGCACAAGGTGCGAAAGACCCCGTTAAACGGTACACCCGGGTTACTGGGTAAATACCTCGTTGATCGTATGCAGGAAAATGGAGTGATCAATAGAGCGATTGGCGACGCTCTAGCGTTTTGCCCGCCCCTGATCTCCACCCAAATTGATCTCGCTCAAATCATATCCAGCTTGGAAAAGTCGTTGGATCAGACTTACGCCTGGAGTATCCAGCAATGAAAGCGTAAACAGCGAACCGCCCGCTAACATCCAAGATCGGCATTCGGCCCGCAATACTCCAGGCTATGCGCTGGTAATACTAGGTGCCAGCGCATATTTTCTCGAGAGTCTGAATATCGACCCGGGTTTTATGAAAGGCATAGCGCTCTTAAAATCTTCATCGACAAGAGCTGCCGCGCGGCCGGGACATATGAAAAATAGATATCTTTAAAGCGCAATATTGGCAGAAGTAAATCTTGTTTGAAGGCGGTCACTAATGCCCCTTCTTTAGAACTCGGCCCCTTTAAAGGGTCGCTCCCCCTAACATTTCATTTGACACGCGCCAGGTAATCCAATATGTCCATACGCTCCGTCAGGACAATTATTAGTCTCTATGCCAGCGGCAGCGTGCTCGCAGTAGTAACGGCCTTGACAAGCTATGTTCTGTATTCGGGTTCGCAGACTCAAATCCTGATTGAGAAGCATGCCTCTCAACTCGCCTACAAAAGTGCCCAAGAACTCATCGGCGCCCAGGCTCAGGCAACAGCGAATTATATTGGTAAGAAGCTTGAAGAGCCATTGCTGACTGTCTCGAATCTTGCACAGTTGAATGCTCAGCTAGGTAGAGCTGACGACTCAAAGCTAAATTTAGATCGAAGCGCCATTTCGCACATACTAAAAGAGACCCTTGCCAACAGTCCCAATCTTCTAGACATCTATGCAGGATGGGAGCGTAATGCTTTCGATGGCGCCGACAGCCAGTATGCCGGGCTAACGGCGCAAGGTTACGATGCGACTGGGCGTTTTATGCCGTGGTGGTATCGCAAACCCGAGAGCGGCTACGAAGTAGTCCCGCTCGGCGAGATCCTCGATAGCAAAACGATCCTCTCTACGGGCGTAGGTGAAAATGTTTTCTACACCTGCCCGCAACAAAGTCTGAAAGCTTGCGTGATCGACCCTGCTCCCTATGAAATCAATGGGCAGCAGATATTGATGTCCTCCTTCAATGCACCCATCCTGGTCGATGGCACCTTCCGCGGGGTGATAGGTGCAGACCTATCCTTGGACTTCATTCAAAAGCTTCTGGAAGCGGCAAACAAACAGCTGTACGACGGCGCCGGCAGCATTGCCTTGATCGCTAGCCAGGGCACGATAGTCGCCAATACCGCCAACGCCGAGAGCCTCGGCAAGCAGGCGAAGGAAGTGCTCGGCGGAGCTGCCAAAGAACTTCGCCAGCTAGAGGACGGCGTCACCAGACGTTTCGACGACAAGCAGGATCTCTACCAGGTATATTTACCGTTGCGCCTTGGTAATAGCTCGACCGTCTGGACACTGCTGGTACAACTTCCCCGCAGCGCAGTCCTGGCCGATCTTCAGCAACTGCTACAGGCTCTTACCCAGCAGCGCTACAGCGATATTGTCGGCATGATGCTGGTGGGTCTAATCGTTGCCGCCCTCGGCTTGCTGCTGCTTTGGGTCATCAGTGGTTATATCGCTCGCCCCTTGCGCAGGATGGTCGCCATGCTGGATGCCGTTGCCAAGGGCGAAGGCAATCTGACACAGCGACTGCAGGTCAATCGTCGCGACGAACTGGGGGCCATCGCTACTGGCTTCAATACCTTCCTGGCCTCCCTGCAGCATCTCATCAAACAGCTGGTACAGTCGGTTGGGGAAGTGAGCGACAGCGCCCAGCACACCTCCGACATCGCACGCCGGGTACGCGATGGCATGCATCAGCAGTTGCTAGAAGTCGATCAAGTAGCGACCGCCATGCACGAGATGACCGCTACGGCTCACGATGTCGCCCGTAATGCCGGAAACGCGGCCAAGGCCACCCAAAAGGCGACTGCTGCGGTCCACGACGGCCAGCAGGTGGTTCAGCAAAGCGTGCAGGAGAGCAGCAGGCTGGCCCAAGAGATCGAACTGGCCGTGGAGCAAGTTCAGCGGGTCGCGCACGACAGCGTTAGCATCGGCTCCATTCTCACCACCATCAATGGCATTGCCGCCCAGACCAGCCTGCTGGCGCTCAACGCCGCCATTGAGGCTGCGCGCGCTGGTGACCAGGGGCGAGGTTTCGCCGTGGTGGCTGACGAAGTGCGGAGCCTGGCACAGAGGACCCAGGTGGCTACGGGTGAGATCCATGACATGATCCAAAAGCTCCAGTCGGGAGCCCGCGAAGCGGTAGAGGTGATGCAAAGCAGTCGGGAGCAGACCATCCAACAGGTAGAGCAAACCGAAATTGCTCGTGTAGCGCTGCAAACAATCCTCGCGGAGGTCAAGGATATCAGCGACATGAATCTCCAAATTGCTAGTGCAGCTGAGGAGCAGAGTGCTGTTGTAGAGGACATCAATCGCAACATGCTCAACATAGGGGAAGTAGCGCATTCAGTTAATAATCATGTCGAAGAGGCCTTAACCGCAGGCGATCAACTTAGCGATCTAGCATTAAAGCAAGCAAAATTATCTGCGCGTTTCAGGGTATAGAGGGCTTGAGCTTGACTTGACGCTAAGCCTGACTATTAATGCCTCAATTGCCTGCCGACAAGGTGAGCGATGTATTTAATTCGGTTTCCGCCGCGTGCTTGGCGATCTCGTCAGCGGACCAAATGGCGTGGATAGGCCCCCAGGCCTCGCCATCCCACAGTTCAGAGGCGCGCCACCCCTGACGCTGCAAGTCGGCCAGAGCGGCAACTAGGCCGGTGTGTTCGGTGACGGGGTGAATGACGGAAGTGGATTCGTTGTTTATATGCAGCTCCTCGGACGAAGAGCTGCCCAGAGGGTCAACCCCTCTGGGTTGTGTTGAGTGTTGCTACAAGTCTTCCAGCGCCATGAGGCCCTGGGTGACACGCAGCAAATGGGTACAGACGCGAATCTCTACGGGCTGTTCAGATCCACCTTGGTAGTGAAGCTCGGCTATCAAGCGTTCCTGGCCTTTGTAAGCCCCGAATACCTTGAAAAGCTGCGCTAACAAAACGGGAGGGTCGAAATCAAGATCGCGGGTATATCGAACTTGGCGGAATCCTTTCAGGTATTCGGCGAAGTCCGCTGCAGTCATAGAGGTGTGCTGGCGTAAAGGATTGCCATCGTCATCGATCTCATCACCGAGGTGATCGAAGGACATCGAGTAGAACAGCCGGGGTTTGTGGCCTAGCGCTCGATAAAAAGTAAGGGCTTGCCCGGCAGCCTGAAGGCTCACGACCGCGTATTCGACGCATCCTGAAATCACAACGTTATATGGCATGGTTCACATCCTGTTGAAGGCGCAGCATAGCAATCGTTAGCTAGCTGGCAAATACCAAGAAGCGTCGGAGCCATACCCCACCGGGGGCAAGCCCCGGGTGGGTGAAGGTTCAATCAGGCGTTCAGCAGCGCAAGCACGTGCGGCCGCCAGGCTTTGTGGACCAGCCGCCCCTTGAGTAGGTCAGCGTCGGTGTCTAGCAGTCGCGAGGTACTGAAGTTGTCCCAGCCGTGTTGGAACGCAGAGCGCGAACGCAACAGCTGGATCTGAGCCAGCACCACCTTCTCTTCCTCGGCCGTGCGGCAGGGGTCAATCCAGTCGATGCGGCGGCTCTCACGATCCACCTTGCCCGCCATGACCAGGTGGCCGTGGCGATCGGAAACGGAGATCCGTTTCGGGTAGAAAGTAAGCGCTGCTGCAGGTATCGGATAGCGGTCTTGTCGGACTGCGTCCAGGGCGATGGGCAGGATGTCATCGAGCAGGCCGCAATGGCCGAGCTGGACGTAGCCATCGATGTGGAAGGTGCCGCGGCCGGAGTCTTCAAACAGCTCCATCGACCCATGTAGGAGGATGGTGAACTGCCGCTCGAAGAGGTCTTGGCGAAGAGAGGTACCAGGTGCGTACGGGTTGCTGACGAATGCCTGGCCTTCGAAGTGTTGAATAATCAAATCCATGATGCCTCCAACGTCCTGGGATCCATCATGCCCTCAAGGGATGATGAATCCCTTAAGGGTAGATTTCAGCTCGTCAGATGCTCAGCGAATGCCGAGTCCACTTCCCTGAGTTAAGTGCATTTTCTGCAGCCTTGTGGCTGCGGAAGTATTCGGTCGACTCGCGACTGAAGGGCATGCCCTCATCGTCCACGGTGCCCAGGTAGAAACCACGCTGTGATTTCAAAACCTGCAACGGGTAGTTGTTGCTGACGTCATCGAGATCGAACTTGCTGTGAGCAGGTGCGGTATTGGTAGCCATGGGGCCTCCAAAAGACAAAGGCGCCCGAGGGCGCCTATAGGGTGTGGTCAGTCAGGCCTGGACGCGGTCAGCGCTGGTGGCGTTCATCTCGAACAGAAACCAGGCGTTGTCGCAGAACAGGTCGCTGCTCAGCAGCTCTTCGGTGACGTCGTCATAGGAGACTTCGGCAACGATGGGCAGGGCGGGCAGCTCGGACTTGATGGTGGCGATGACTTGCATGATGGGCTCCAAAATTCAGCTAATGGAGATCACCATGCCCCGGTCCGGGTATGGTGCCCCCGGATGGGTGTGCGAAGAGAAAGGTGGCAAAGCCGAGGTAGAGCAGGGGCGCCCGGTGGGCGCCTGGAAGAACTGGGTGAATTAAGCGGCCGATTGGTCGCTGTCATCCCCTTGATCCGTACCTTGCTGCTCAGCCGGGGCTGCGTCGCGCGGTTTGGCTTCGTAGACGAACTCACCTTCTACTTTGATCCAGCCGATGTACAGAAGGCGACCTTTCAGGCTTGCGCCGTGTTGTCCCTGCTTCGGTCCGGAAGAGTAGGTGAAGGGATCAGCCCAGCAATCGCCGATGCGGAAGGACACGAGGACCTTCTTCTCAGCGTTGACGGCTTCAATGCAACGACGAACCAGCTTTTCAGCTTCGGCGCCGACGACATTGCAGTCGATGTAGCGGTATTCCACCGCTTCTTTGCTGCCGCACAGGGCTGCTACGGTGACGGCCAAAAACGGCTTGGCGCCTCTGCCTTTGGGTTTCACGTCGCGGATGCGGTTGAGGTAACCGATACCGGTGGTGTGCAGGTCGAAGTATTGGCTTTCGTTGGCTTGGTTGCTCATGGTGTATCTCCAGTTTCAATAGGTGAAAACGGAGAACACCTTGCCCGGGAGGGGAAGAGTATTCCCCGCGTGGGTGGGTGTAGCCAGAAAGGGTGGTGCCAGGTCAGTGCATGAATTTCATCGCGGCCAACAGAACGCCGACAGCAGTAGAAATCATGACGCCCATGCGGATGGTGAGCTTGAGTTCGAGCTGTGCGAGATCAGCCTTGGTAGCAAGGTGAGTTTGCATATCGGACTCCAGAGCATCGACAACAGCAGTTGCTTTGTCATCAGGGACATCGATGGAACGCAATGCCTGGTACAACGCAAGACCGCTTTTCATGGAAGGTCTCCAGGTTGTGACGGAGACCGGCCCTGACGGGTAGTCCCGTCGAGGGTGGGTGGAAGGTGCATTCATCAACCGGGGGTGCCGGTCAATCGTTCGCGCTACCGAATGCTTAGCGAACTTGGGTTTGGATCAATGCGCTTGGAGCGCATCGCAGTCATGAGATCCGAGACTGCCTGGGGCATGTTGCTGACAACGTCAGCGGCATACACCCTCAGAATGTTCAGGGCCGTATCGCTTGTCAATACCCTGGAAATGAAAAAGCCCTCCGAGGAGGGCTTTGGTAGAGCGGTGCATCAATGCGAGCGAATCAGCTTCAACGCCTTGTGTTTGACGTTGGGCCAGTCTAGCCAGACAGGCGTACCAACACAGACAACCAGCAGCACTGACAACATGGTGATCCCAAAGGCGGTCTGACTCATGTCATTCCTCCGAGGTGAAGTAGATGCCTACGAGCCAGATTATAACACCTGCCGCTATGGCGTAAGCCGTTAGCAGCCGATGATCGCTCAGGAAGACACCCACTAGACCAGCGGCTACCGAGGTAGTGCCGATCTTGCGAAGGTCTTCAGCGGCCGCAGCCAGTTTCTTTGAGGTCATGGTTTTCCTTGATCAAGGGGATGAAGTCAGGAAAACCGCCCTGACGGGAGGTTTCCCGACAGGGGTGGGCAAGGTGTGAATCAGCTGGCCAGCGCGACCTCAGGGTCGAACGGGGCGATCAGCTGGTCCAAGGAGCCCGGACGCAGCACACGAGGTGCTGGCGACTGGACAGGTTCAGCGACAGAAGCAGCAGCCTTGGGTTTGCGGGGCTTGCGCTCGCGCTTGGGCTTTTCAGGCTGGGCTTCCTGGGTGTTTTGCTTGAACCAGGTGTTGAGGTCGATCGCGTTGCGGCGAACGAACGCTGGGACGTGATCCATCTCCTCGAGCACAGCAGCCGATACGATCGGTTGCGGGAACTCGACTACACGACGTTCAGCCGGTGCTATGGACGGACGCGCAGCACGTGCCTGGGCTTGGGCATTACGCACGGAGCGAATGATTTCACGCAGGGCAGTACCGACGGATTCGCCAAAGCGATAGCTCAGGGTAGGGGTGGTCATGGTGTTTCTCCTGCAGGTGAGTAATGCGGAGAAACACTGATCCCGGGCGGGGGAGTGTGTCCCCGCTGGGTAGGTAGAGCAGATGTGTAAGGTGCCTCCATCAACCGGTAGAACCGGTCAACCGTTCGCGCCTCCGGAAGCTTGGCGAACTATGGGTGTGGATCGACGTGGGTGGCCACGTTGCAGTCTTGAGATCCAGAACTGCCTGGGCATGTTGCTGACGACGTCAGCGGAACATGGGGCAATCATCAGAGGCGGCAGATAGGGCTGTCAAGCGGAAGGAGGGCAGAGCAAGGGAGGAGCGGAAGCGGCGGTAGAGCGGGGAGGAGATGAAAGCAGGAGAAGCGCGCCAGGCGCAGCGCTGGGTCTAGCAGCAAGGCGCCTCGGCGAGGGTGAGGCTAGTGGAGCTCAAGAGAAAGATGCCACCTGTGAGCGTGAACACCGGCGCTGGTGGTCCCTGGGCATTGACCTACCGTCCTGATGATCGTCGCATTCACCCGACCCGTTATCGTGGCTAGGGCCAGTAATCGCAAGGCACGCATCCGCGCACAAAGGGATCCCATTTTTGCGCCGGCGGGCACCGGCAGAGAGGAGGGCTACCCGAGGGGTAGCCTCGTCCACCAGGCGATGCCGAGAGGACCAGGCTACCCTTCGAATGCAGCTGAAGGGGAGGAACAGTGTGGGCCAACACACCAGGTCGGCCCGAAGTACAGTGTGCACCGAACCTTCTGTGAGCCCTATGTGCCTGTAAACCCGCTTATCACGAAGTTAGACGGCTGCGTGTCAGCTGCGGAGCAGGGAGACACAGGGAGAGCATCACGCAAAGATCTACACGCCCTACCCGATGCTTAGCGTGCTCTTGGGGGTGGAGCTTCAGGACCAGGTCGAGAAACTCCGGGGTTGCCGCTGATGACCGCCAGCGCGCGAGCGGGGTGGAACGCTTGCATTATGGGGCTGTGACCGTGACAAAGGCAAGAAAGCTCCCGCCGGCCCTGGAGCCTACGCCGAAGCGCTGCTGCGCTTGGCTTTTCCTGGGCCGCCCTTGCCTTTCCCTTTTGACGTTTCGATGTTCACAAGGCCCTTGCAGTCGGGGTAGCGCAGGCATGACCAGAAGTCGCCGCTCTTGCCTTTTCGCTGCGCCATTTTGCCCTGGCAGAGCGGGCAGGAAGGACCCTCCGGGACCTTGATGTTGAGCGTGGTCTGGCGGTACTGGGCGACCAGCTTGCCGATCCACGCGCCCTGCTTGGCGATGAAGTCGTCCAGCTGCATGGTGCCGGCCTCGATCATGTCCAGGGCCTGCTCCCAGATAGCGGTAGTGCCCGGGTCGGCCACTGCCGGCGGCACCGCGGCGATCAGCGAGACGCCGGCGTCGGATGCCCGCACTGCCTTGCCCTTCTTAAGCAGGAACTCACGATCGATCAGCCCCTGGATGATGCTCGCCCGAGTGGCCTCGGTGCCGATGCCCGTGGTCTCTTTGAGTTTGGCGGCCAAGCGCGGGTCGGTCACCAGCTTTGCCACGGTCTTCATGGCCTTGATGAGATCGCCTTCGGTGTAGGGCTTGGGTGGTTGCGTCTGCTGCGCCTTGAGCTGGGCCTGCTGCACCTGGGCGCGGGAGGCGTTCTGCAGCGGCGGCAGGATCTGTGAGCGGTCCTTCTCCTTGCTGTCCTCATCATCCTCAGCGGCAGGCCCGGCCTGGAACAGCGTTTTCCAGCCAGGTACAACGATGCGCTTACCCACCGCCCGCAACGCCACCTGGTTGCAGTCGAAATCCGCCACCGTCCGGTCGAACTCGTGGTGGGGCATGAACTGGGCGAGGTAGTGCGTGCGGATCAAGCTGTAGACCGCCCGTTCCTTGTCGCTCATTGCCGCCAGGTTGGCGGGCTCCAGGGTCGGGATGATGCCGTGGTGCGCGGTGATCTTGGCGTCGTTCCAGGCACGCGAGCGCTGCGCCGGATCGATGCTGGCCAGCACCGGGGCAATGGACGGATCCGTGCGCCGGATCGCCTCGAGCACGGCCGGCACCTCCGGCAGCATGCTGGTGGGCAGGTAGCCGCAGTCGGTCCTGGGGTAGGTCGTCGCCTTGTGCGTCTCATACAGCGCCTGGGCGACGTTCAGGGTCTCCTGAGCCCCGAGCCCAAGCTTCTTCGAGCATATCTCCTGCAGCGTGCCCAGATCGAAGGGCAGGGGGGCCACCTCTTTGACACGTTCGGTCTCGACCGAGACGGCGATGGCGGTAGACCCGGCCGTGAGGCGCGCCTGAGCGGCCTGGGCATGGCGCTGGTCCAGGCAGCGCCCCTCGTCATCGGTGATGTCGCGGGCAGGTCGCCACTGGGCGGTGAAGGTCTGGCCGTTGGCGGCCAGCAGCACGTCCAGGCTCCAGAACGGCACGGGGACGAAGTGGGCGATCTCCCGATCGCGGTCGACCACCAGGCGCAGTGTAGGCGTCTGCACCCGTCCTACCGACAGCACCCCGCTGTAGCCGGCCTGGCGGCCGAGAAGGGTGAACAGCCGGGTAAAGTTCATGCCGATCAACCAGTCTGCTCGGGAGCGCGCCAGTGCCGAGTGATACATCGAGAAGGTTTCGGCCCCGGGCTTGAGGCTCGCCAGGGCCTGGCGGATCGAGGCGTCGTTGAGCGCCGAGAGCCACAGTCGCTGGACTGGGCCGCGGTAGCCGCAGTGCTCCAACAGCTCGCGGGCGATCATCTCGCCCTCGCGATCGGCATCGGTGGCGATGACCAGTTCGGTCGCTTCCTTGAGCACTGCCTTGACCGCCTTGAACTGGCTGCTGGTCTTGGGCTTGACCTCGACCTTCCAGTTCACCGGCAGAATCGGCAGAGCTTCCAGGGACCAGGCTTTGAGCTGCGGATCGTAGGCCTCGGGCGGCGCCTGCTCCAGGAGATGGCCGATCCCCCAGGTCACCACCACCCCCTGACCGCGAATGCAGCCCTCACCGCGCCCAGTGGCGCCGAGCACCCGGGCAATGTCCTTGCCCTGGCTGGGCTTCTCGCACAAAAACACACGCATGGGATTCCCCTGTAGATGGCCGAGTGGCTTACAGAGGAACCGTGCCTGGAGCCGCATGAGACGTCAGCGCGGAACCGCATCTGGCTCCGGAACGGTTGGGCGAAGTCGCTACTGATAGGCGAGCGCTGAGCCGTTGGGAATGGTTGGGGGGACAACGACACCCATGTTGCCGCTGATGGGACTCTGCAGCGTGCTGGCTACAACCGTGCCGATCGCTTGAGACTGGGTCAGGTCGACCATCTTGCTGACCAGGCCATTGGGCGGCGTGGGATAGTAGGTGAAGCTCTGGCCGGCGTTCACATAGCCGGAGACGTTCGGCAGCTTGCGATACCAGGTAGGCAGTGCCAGGACAGAATCGGCCGGCGCGCCGGTGACGGTCGGATTGGCGTGCGCGTACTCGGCCAGGGCATTGCGATAGGTGAGGAGGTTGTAGGCGATCGCCGAGACGTCAGCGCGGGCCTGGGTCTGCTCAGCGTTGTCCTGCAGGTAGAAGAGCGAGGCGGAGCCGGTGAGCGCGAGGAAGGCCAGCAGCCAGGTGAAGTTCATGCGAGCTCCAGAAGCGGGCCATGCTGGACATGGCCCGCCGTCGCAGCTTAGGCGTAGGCCACAGCGTGGTCAGCAGTGACACCGGTCAGGGTGATCGTGTCGATCTCGGCCGACTTGGGCATGGAGGCCTGCAGGGCTTCGATCTTGGTCAGCGCGTTGCTGGCATTGGTGACGCCACTCAGGATGCCGGACAGATCGACGCTGCCGCCATCCCGATTGAGCTGGGCGGCGTACTTGGCCACCGAGATCCGGGCCTGGACATAGGTGGCATCGCTCTGATGCTCCAGCGCCGCCTGCAGATAGGTGGCCAGGAAGTTGTCCCGGGGCGAGCCGTTGTTCAGGTCATTGACCCACCAGGACTGCCCAGCAGCGTCAGGCCCACGGCCCAGAACGTTGTTGTAGAGGTAGTCGACGTAGGCGCTGTTGCTCATGCTGCTGCCTTTCTCGCCATTCTGCGAGCCGGCGGTATACATGGTGGCGGTGATCTCTTGGATCGCAGCGGTATTGCTCAGTCCCTTGGAGGACAGCGCCGCCAGGTCATGCGCCCAGTAGTTCAGGCCGGCAAAGTCCGGAGCGCGGCTGAACGATGCAACATAGACGCCCACCAGGAAGTCGGCTTGATCACTGGTAATGCCGGAGAAGCTCAGGCTGGCCGAGGGCAAGCCCGACCCGTCGAAGTGAGGAATATTCTGTTTGATCTGGTCGATGCTGGGAGTTGCGGTCTTTTGCTCTGCCGCGACCAAACCAGTCGTGAAGTCGGTCCGTGACAGGGTGCCCGTATTGATCTGGGTTACCAAGTTAGCCTTGGTAGCAGCGTCCGCGGACGGATAAAGCACATCTACAACCATTGAGGCAGGAATTTTATTTACAAACTGGGAAGGGCTTGCCGCATCTCCTACTGTAGGAACAAATCCCGGAAACTTACTTCCGTATGCGGCTAGTCCATATATGAAATAAGTCATGGATTGGTTGTAGGCGTATTCAAAGCCTTTTACCGGGAGTGTGGCATCAAACGACGACAGGATCTCCCCCTTCAACGATGGTTGACTGCCTAAATAAGTATCGAAAGCGTATGCGATATTAGCTTTTGCTTGCGCGATGTTCATGATACTGCTCCTGACTCATCAATAAATTTCGCAGTACTTACCAGATCCTACGACGTATCTGGCACGTGCTCCCGATCCGTATCCGTAGCGGCCATAAGCTGCATTTTGGCATTCTGTGTTAGCCCGGTCTATACCACCTTGGCCTGCTTCGTCATTTTGTTGGGCTGCTTGATAGATAGTTGGCCTTAAAGCAAACCAAGCTCCGGCGTAGTCATATCCCCCAGAGTTTCTTTGAAGCTCGCCCAGCCAATAATTATAGCCGCCAACGTCAGGACACCGGCGTGCCTGACCGAAACCCGTGTAAGTGCCAATTAATTGGCCTCTATAGGTATCGGGTACTTGTGAGACGTTGTTATAACCAGGATCACCGGCCCCGCAAATCATCGCCGTCAAAGGGAATTGATCGCCAGGCGATGGTCCCGGCGGCGGCGGGGGTGGCGGTGGCGTCGGCGGGATCCTGCAAGGCTGCCAGCCGGTGCCCTCGTCGCAGGTGACCTTCTGCCAGGTCAGGCCACCGCCAGAGCTGGGCGCACTCGGCACTTCTGTCCATACTTCTGCCGTGACTAGGCCAGCCCACAGCAGAAGCGTCAGCCCGGCAGCCCAGGCTTTCGCGATTCGCCTACTTGCAGACATAGAGCACCCGCTGTGCATCGAAGGCGAGTGAGCCGCCCCCTGTGCTCGTGCAGGTTCCGCCGGCGGATACGGCCTGGTTGTACCAGCGCACTGGGCGTACCCACACGCCGTTCTGGCACGCCAGACTGAAGCCGGCCGCGTCGCGGGCGAGCAGGCCCGAGGTTTGGCAGCTCGCGCCTTCCGTTGCCGCCTGTCCCAGCAGCAGGTACTCACCTACCTGGGTCCGCCCGTCAGAGGCTAGGGTGCCACCGCGGATCTGCCCCGCGGTGTAGACGCTCTTGTCGCCATAGGCCCGAACGAAGTTCGAGTCGCTCATGTACCAGCCGCCGCCCCATTTCTCGCTGTACCAGCCACCATTTTCCTTCGTCCTGATCCAGCCTCCGATCCTGGCATCGTTGGTGATCTCGGCGTTGTCCGCCGTGAGCTTGGCCGAGGCCGTGATGTTCTTGCCGTAGATGTCGCCGGTGGTCTTGATGTCCTTGGCCGCCGTGATGGCGCCGGCATTGACGATGTCCTGGGTACCCATGTCCAGGGCGGTATTCATCCGGTTGAGCTCGGGATGGTTGGGCATGGCGTTACGGTATAGGTAGTCGTTGGCCAGAGTGCCGTCCTGCAGGAACAGCGCACTGGCCACGTGCCCGGCCCCGGGGCTGGTGCCGTAGTTGGAGAGGGCTACCTGCCAGCCGCCCCGAATGCCCTGGACCACGCCGGTTGCGTCGTTGGCGATGAAGCCGCCCGGGGCGCCGAGGTTCTCGGCGAGCTCCCGGGCGCCGATCTCGTCCAGGGTCTGGCCGCCCTGGGTCAGCACCAGGGATTCGAGCTGGTTCGCTGCTGGCTTGCGCGCTAGGACGACAAAGGTCTGGCCGAAGACATTGGTGTCGGCGAACCCCGTAGGGAGGTAATTGGTGTTGCGCAGCATGGCCACGGTGATCTGCGCCGGTGTGGTCGCGCCGGCCGAGGCCGACACGGCCGTGAAATTGTCTTTCAGGTACTTCGCCGCGGCGTCAGCCACCTGCTGTTGCTGCTGGGCGGCGATCTGGTAGTTCTGCGAGTCCATCCGCTTGGCCATGAGCTCGATGCCCATGGTGGTCATCAGGGCCAGCGCGACCAGCCCGAACAGCATTTCCACGGCGATGAAGCCACGCGAGCGGATCATCATGTCCAGTAACTCCTCTGAGATTGCTGCTCGGCTTCCTGGTCGAGCTGCTGGATGCGGTTGGTGCGGATCTTTTCGCGAATGGCGGGCCCTTCATCGGCGGTCAGCAGCAGGCTGCGGACCTTAAGCGTCGAGATGCCGCCCTGGGTCCCCAGTGCCTGCACCATGACGGCTACCAGGCCCTGGGCGAGGATCGCGCGGGCATTGGGGATCTCCGGCTCTGCCAGTTCCGCAATGCGCTCCACCGCCTGGGCGATGGAGCCGGCGTGCAGGGTGGCGATGATGAAGTGGCCGTTGATGCTCGCGCGTACCGCCTGGGCCGCCGTGGGGGTATCGCGGATCTCGCCGATCAGCAGGAGGTCGGCGCCGGTACGCAGGGCGCGTATCAGTGCCTCCTCGTAGCCCTGCTGGCGGGTCACTGGGATCTGGATGCAGCGGCCGGCGCCGTGCGTGCCGTGAAGCGCCGTCTCCGGTGGATCCTCGACGGCCAGCGCGAAGCCGCCGTGCCGCGCAAGCCGTGCAGCCAGCAGCGATGCCGCGCTGCTGGTCTTGCCGGTACTCATCTCGCCGCAGAACAGCACCAGGCCCCGGGTGGTGGGGGCCAGGAGCGCCTCGACCACCTCGTTGGCATAGCCGAGCATGGGAAAGGCGCGCAGGCAGGCGTTGGATTTGCGCAGCACGAAGACGCTGTCGCCGTAGGCATCGGGGATCTGCGTCACCCGCAAAACCACGTTGTCCTCGATCACCGAAAATTCCGGCTGGTGGTCCTGGGCGAAGCGCTGCAGGCAGCGCTCGCGCAGCGCCTGCAGCTCCTCGGTCCAGCTGGCGGGCGCCTCGACGCGCAGGGCGGCCGCGCCCGCCAGGCCCTTCACGTCACTGAAGGACTTGCCCAGGTAGAGATCCACGAACTGCGCCTCGCTGATCAGACTCATGGACCACTCAGTACACGGTCCAGGCGAGGGTGTTGCCCGTGTCCTTGCTGCAGCCCGAGGTGGCCGCGGCGGAGTCGACCTCGCCGGTGATGGCGGTGCCGCTGTTGATCGCGGTGGTGGCCTTGGAGCCCCGGCTCATCTTGCTGGCCAGGCTGATGCAGGCGTCCTGCGGCAGACCGTTCTCGGTGACGGTGAAGGTCATGCCGTTGCTGACAACCGTGACCGACCCGCCCCAGGCGTTATACAGCGCGCCACTGGAGATCGACATATTGGGTACGCCTTTGACGGCGATCAGCTGCGGCACCAGGTTGGTACTGGAGGCGCCATAGCCGGACATCCCCTTGAGCTTGCGGGTGTTGGCGATCAGCTGGCCGATGTTGCCCTGTTCGTTGCTCACGTCAGAGGTGCCCATCAGGGCGCTGCCGTTGTAAAGGGCGTAACCCACGCCGATCAGGACGACCAGCAAGACGAACATCATCTCGATGGACATATAGCCGGCCTGCCGGCGGCGAGAGGATGTGGAGCGGGTGGTGCAGACAGCGGAGGGGTCGGGGTACTGCATGGCGATAACCTCGGGGTTGATGAAAGGGTTCAACGTGCGGCTGTGGCGCTACCGGTCAGGCTGTAGGTCCCGATCATCACGAGGATCATCAGGCAGCCAATCAGGATGGTGGAGACGGTGCTGAGGGACTTGGTCATGCCGGCGACCTGCTTGAGCGAGGTCTCCAGCCAGCGCAGGCTGTAGCGATGGATCGCGGTGGCGAAGCTGCCGGTGGTCGAGAGCGCGACCAGGAACTGGATGGCCATCGGGTCAGGAAAACCATGCCCGGCCAGCTGCAGGGCGACGCCGAAGTTCTTGCCCTGACGGACGCCGTAATGCGCCGCCACCAGGCGCTCGCGCAGCCAGGGGTTGGCGCCCTTCATCAGGATCTCCAGCGCCTCGAGCTGGTTGATGTTCGAGCGCAGCATGACGGCCATGTTGAGCAGGAAGGTCGAGCCGTGCAGGGACTTATAGATCGACCAGGGCGGCAGCACCTCCAGCGGCCGGCGCAGCGGGCCGGTCAGGTAGGGCAAGCTCACCAGGCTGAGCACGATGACGATTACCGCGACGATCAGCGTCAGCAGGCCCCAGTCGTTGACGTAGGTGGCCAGGTGATAGAGCAACGCGGAGGCACCGGACCAGCTTTCAGGATCGGATGCCCGCTTCATGGCCGGGATGACGCGCGCGGCAATGACGTGCAGCAGGTAGGCCATCAGCCCCCAGGTGATGACGGGGTAGAAGGCCGCGCCCAGGATCAGCGAGCGCATGCGCTGGCTGGCCTCGATCATTCGCACGGCGTCATGGAATGCCTGGATCAGGTTGCCTGATCGCTCGCCGGTGCCGACCACGGCGCGCTCCTGATAGGGCATCCATCCCTCGCAGGCTTCGGCCAGCGACTGGCCATTGCGCACGCCCTTGCCGATCCCTTGGCAGGCGAGGGCGATCGGATGACGCGCCTTGCGCGACTTCTCCTGATAGATGGCGCCCACGCGCTCCAGCGCCTGGTCCAGATTGATGCCGTTCTCCAGCAGCGCTACCAGGCTTTCGTAGCACTGGATCCGCTCCTTGGCGCCAAATTGCTTGGCGTGCCAGGTATCGCTGAAGGTGCTAAAGGCATCCAGGATCTTAGCCAGCATGATCAGCCTCCTTGCCGGCGGCGTGCTCGAGCACGTAGCGGTCATTGTCCAGGGGGCCCACGACCTTTTCCGCCATGACCGGATCGACCAGGCCCTCGGCGATCTTCATCAGGGTATGGCGCAGCTTAGTGACGCCCCCCAGCTCCTTGACCCAGTAGTTGCGTGCCTCGGAGGCGCCCTCGTCGCGGAAGACCTGCATGAAGCGGTGGGTCGGCAGCAGGATCTCGGCGACCACCGTCCGGGTGACGATGCCCAGTCCGCGGCAGTTGTCGCAGCCATCGCCCAGCAGGTGGACGTTCTTGAGCGGAATCAGGCTGGCCAGACGCTCGAACAAGGCGCTGTCGATCCGGCGGCGCGAAGCCGGCGAGCTCAGGGGGATCCGGCAGTGAGGGCAGAGCACGGGCACCAGGGACTGGTTGATGATGCCGGTGGTCAGCGCGGGGTCGGTCGCCAGGCTCTGATCCACACCAAGGTCGACCAGGCGCTGCAGGCTGGCGATGGCGTTGTTGGTGTGCAGGGTGGACAGCACCAAGTGACCGGTCATGGCGCCGCGATAGGCAGCCTTGGCCGATTCCAGGTCACGCATTTCCCCGTACATGAGGATGTCCGGGTCCAGACGCATGCTGTTGGTGATGGCGTCGGCCCAGGTTTCGTCGGCGCCAAGCGCGGTCTGGTTGGCGTTGATCGGATACTCAGGCGGGTCCTCAACGGTGAGGATGTGCTTGGTCTCCTGGCACTCCTCGGCCATGAGGTTGATCATGACCTGCATTGACTTGGACTTGCCCGATCCGGTCGGGCCGGTGAAGAGGTTGATCCCATAGGGCAGGGTGCGAACACGCTGCAGCAGTTCACAGTGCTCGGGCAGAAAGCCCAGGTCTTCCACGCTGCGTTTGGTCTGGTCGTCGTACAGCAGGCGCAGCACCATCATCGGGCCGTCTGCCTTGGGACGGGTGGCGACGCGGGCCCCGAAGAGGCCCAGCTGATCGACGAAGCGACGGCTGACGCGGGCGTCCTGCTTGGTCTCGGGCTGGTAATGCTCCTCGGAGACGTCGCACATGGAGTTGTACAGCGCCGAACAGAGCTCCAAGCCGATCGAGGTCGGGATCTCGCTGTAGTTGGTCATCCGGCCATGTTCGCGGAAGCGAATCTTGGTGATCTCATGACCCAGCAGGAAGTGGATGTCGGAGGCCCCGCGCTGGTGGGCGATGCCCATGATGCGGATCACCTCCAGCTGACGCTGAGTGCTGTTGGCGCCGGCGGCTGCCAGACCAGTTCCTGCATTCTGCTCGGCGTCATACAGGCCCTTGATCACGCTCATCGTCACCAGCTTCACGGTGAAGTCGACGCCAGCGCGCTCCAGGCGATCCATGAAGGCCAGGACATAGGCGTCGGTCTGGTGAGCCTGAGACAGGTATAGCTCACCTCCTGCAGTCAGTGCGCAGAGCTGCCGTAGCTCAGCCGTAAGCGCCCAGCGGCCCCCGTCGATAGTCAGCAGCTCGCGATCGGCGCCGGTGGCGGCCGCATGCAGCTGCCTGGCGGTTTCTTCTGGCGCAATCAGCGTAGGCCGGGGCTTGGACTCCTGGTCTGCTAGCGAATGGATGGCGCTGCTCATATCAAGGCTCCTGCAGGGCGGTGGGCTCGCCAGCCGGAACCCCCGGCAGGGCAGATTCGGCGCCGGGCAGCGGCTGGCTGGCCACCGGCATCGACCCCGGTGCCTGGTCGGCGAAACCCAGCGGGAAACGGCGACCGCCGCGGCTGAGCTCGACGCCCTGCAGAGAGATCCCGGACAGGCTGTACCCGCCTGGCAGCAGGCCGCCGCCCATGCGGGCCTCAGCGGTCTGGCCGTTCGGGTAGAGCAGGGTGGCGCGCAGATCTCGGGGCGATCCATACAGCGTCTTCACCACCGGCAGGTACTCGGGGGCTGCGTTCCGCGCGCGCTGCGCCTGGTCGCTATGAGTGGACGCAACCGGTGCCACAGCAGGCGGCGGTGCGTAGGCCGGCAGGCTGGCAGTGCTGCCTTGTCCGGCGCTGGCCTTGGCCTGGTTCAGCTCGGCCTGCGCCTTGAAGAACAGCGTCTGGCTCTGCACGGCAGACAGCTCGCCGACGTTGATGCCACCTGTTTCAGCGGCGTGGGCGCCTTGGGCGGCCACAGCGATCGCGGCGATGAGCAGCAGACGAGAGAGGTCATTGGACATAGAGGTCTCCTGTGACCGACCACAGCAGTCGCTCACCTTGCAGTTGGGTCTTGATCTCGCGCAGCCGCAGGCCTGGTTGAACCAGGTCCTGGAGCATCACGGCGGGAGGTAGCAGGCTCTGGTACTGGAATTCGTAGTGCTTCCAATCCGGTGGCGGCGGTGCAGGCGGAACGGGTTGGCCCGGCAGAGCCGGTGGCGCCGGCGGGGTCACCGGCAGCTCGCGCACGGTCAGCTCGGTCTGTTGCCGATTGAAGTGCGACGTCAGGGCGGCCAGCGCGCTGCTGGCGGGTGCCAACGACTCATCGCCGGCCACGGCCAGCTGCAGGTCGCGCTTGAGCGCGGCGCTGTTGCCGGCGTCAAAGAAGCCCGGGTCGTCCGCGAAGTGGCCGGCAGTTACGGCGAGCAGGTCCAGCGCTGAGCTGGTGCCCGTGCGCTTGTACACGCTGGAGACCAGGGCGCCGTCGCACTGCGCCGAGTCGAACCGCCAGCCGGCCATGGCCAGCGGCAGGCTGTCGATCACCCCATTGCAGCCGGCGATGAAGGTGTCTGGAGCGATCTGCTTTGCCCAGGGATGGTCCAGGGCCTGCAGCGGCTGCTCCTTGCCAGTCTCCTTGCTCATGGCGGCCAGCTGGGCTTGCTGTTGGGCCGCTATCAGGGCCTGAGCCTCGCGCGCCTCGCCCTGCTTGTGGGACTGCCAGACCTTCCAGCCCGCAAAGCCACCCACGACCAGGACAGCCATAAGGCCTATCCGGGTGGCCTCGCCGGTCGAAAGACCCAGGGTGAGCTGACGCAGGCGGTAGTCGCGCTTGAGGTTGGCCGGTGCCAGCAGCGCCTCGATGTCCAGGACCTGGCCACCGCGGCCGAACTCCGCCGGCAGATACAGCTCGTCAAAGACCAGGCTACGGGCCAGCAGCTGATTCAGCTTGCGCTCGATCTCATCACGCGAGCCGACCCGATCGCTGCCGGGCACCACGGCGCCGTCGTGGACGGCCACCAGGGCATAGCGCTCGGCTTCCGGATCTACCGCCCAGGCCGCAAGCCACGAATTGCCCAGCTGGCCAGCCAGGGCTGCGGCGAGTGAGTACATGCCCTTCATGGCGCCGGCGCTGCGCGCGACGAAGCCGGCCTGGATCACCGAGCCTGAGTGGCGAATGGCGACGATGTCCATCTGATGCTCGCGACCATAGTCGCGGGCTTCCTTCATGTACTTGGTCAGGCTGCCCAGGGGGTGCCAGATCAGGCCGGTCACGAAGTCGCGGCCGTGGTAGTGCAGCACCTGCACGGTGCCGTCTGCCGCCGGTGCGGCAGCCGCTGCGCGCTTTCGCGAACCAAACAGGGACTTGGCCATGGGTCAGCCCATCAGGATCGGCGTGATCAGCACCACCAGGACGCTGTGCGTCGAGGTGCGGGTGCGACCGCCGCCCAGGCCGAAGAAGCCGGGCTCACCAACGCCAACCTTGTTGGTGTCTTCGCTCAGCTCATCGAAGCCGGACAGGATCAGCGTCTGGCCGCTCTTGAGCTTGACCTTGGGCGAGAGTGACTTGGCGTCGTAGTCCGGGACCTGGATGCTCGAACTGTTCGAGGTGAAGGTCTGGAAGGTGGGCTTGGAGCTCATGTTGATGGAGATCATCAGCATCAGCTCGTCGCGATCCATGACGCGCGGCAGCAGGGTCATGTTGAAGCCGCTGGTGATGGTGCCCGGGGTGAGCGCCGTACTGGAGCCCACCGAGGCGGTGTTGGTCGTGGAGCTTGCGGCCACGTAGCCCTTCACGTTGCCGATCTGCAGCGGCGCCGGTTGCAGGTTCAGGGTGGTGACAGAGGGCGAACGCACGTTGGACACGCGGCCTTGCTCGGCCAGAGCCTGGATGATGACGTTGGACCCGGCCAGGGCCGAGCTCGACGTGTTGACGATGCCTACGGAGCCACTGATGGCACTGGTGCTGATGCCCGGCACCACGTTGGCCAGCGACAGGTTCCACTTGTTGGAGAGCGACTTGTAGACGGCGGCCCAATTGACGCCCAGCTGGTCGGTGTCGTTGAGCGTGACCTCGAAGACTTTGACGTTGAACAGCACCTGCTGACTGATGCTGCGGTTGGTGCTGTCCAGGTAGGCCTGGATCCGGTCCAGGACCTCGGGGCGATCCGTAACGGTCAGGGTGCCGGTCGAGGTGCTCAAGAACGAGCGACCTGCCGGCGCGGTGCTGAGCATCGCCTTCACGTTGTTCTGGATGTCCGCCAGGATCGAAGACTTCAGGCGAACCGTGGTGCTCTGGCTGCTGCCGGATTCACCGGAGACGCCGCTGTTGCTGGAGCCGCTACCACCGCTGGTGCCCGAGCCGACGCCGGCGCTAGTGTTCATGCCCGAGCGCACGGTGCTCTCGATGACCTGGTCGTCGCCGAAGGCATAGACGTCGAATACGCGGGTATCGTAGTAGCTGATCCGCACGGCGCGCTCGGCCGGCGAGTACCGCCAGGCCAGGCCCAGGCGAGCGGTGACTTCATCCAGCAGGCCGGAGAGCCGGCCGCTGTAGGCCAGGCCGCTGACCTTGCCGATGCTGGCGAGGGTCGTCGCGTCCAGCGGGCGAGATGCGGCCGGGGGCGTGGTGGTTGCCCCTGCCGTGGCACCGGCGCCGCTGATGACGCCGACCGGCAGCAGGCCGGCCAAGCTATCAGGGCTACCGCCTGCCATGGCGGCCATGCCCGCGCCGCCGCTGTAGACGCTGGGTGCCAGGGCATCCGGCGAGATGAGCACGGGCACGCCACACTGGCTGGTGATATAGCCGGCGATCTCAGTGAGGCCAACGCTCCCAGAGGGACGGTAGACCAGCTCACAGTCGCTCGCGGTGGGCAAGCCGCGACGGGCGACCAGGGGCTGGGTAGAGACCCACGGCTTGTCGCTGAAGACGACGGTGTCGCGCTTGGGCTCAGCCTGCTGGTTGCGCAGCACTGCGGCGTAACTGGAGGCCTCCTGCCCCTGCAGGGTGGCGCGCCCGGCGGCTTCGTCGACACGCTGCACAGAGCTGCAGCTGGCGAGCAGCACCGCTGTTGCCAGCAGGCTGGGGCGGAAAAGACGACTCATGACTTCTTCCTCTCGGAAACATGGACGATGCGCTGGCTGGAGCGGCCGTCGACGATGAAGGAGCGCGGGGCGCCGTCGTAAAGCGGGAAGACCTGCGCGATGGCCTCGGCGAAGGTGCCCTTGAAGTGCAGGGCGGCCTCGATGGGGTAGTCCAGATCGTCAGCCGTCCACACCACCTGCCAGCCGGCGCGCTTGGCCCAGGCCTCGACGCTGCGGCGCAAGGTGCTGCCGACCGGTGCGTCCCAGGTCTGGGCGATGACGCTGGCCGGCTCGGTCAGACGCACGGAGGGTAGGGAGTAGGCGGACGGAGTGGGCGCGACGGCTTTCGCCGGTGCCGGTGCGGCAACGGAGGTGGTGTGGTCGACTTTTGTGGTCCGGGCCGCGACAACAGCGGCAGGCTTCGGCACCTGGTGACTGGGTGCTACCGTCGGTGCAGGAGAAGGCGTGGCTACAGGCGTTGCAGCCGCCAGAGAGGTGCCCTGCGTCTGGGGGACGGTTGGAGATTGCCGGACAGGCAGTGTCACCCCAGGCGTTTGGACCGGCGCGGATGTCAGCGCCGCGCCGGCGGGCAGAGGTTCGACTGCGGCAGGGGTAGAGGTGTTCGGCACGGAAGCGCCTGGCACCACGACCTTCGCAGGTGTCGGGTGGGTCTCCAGCGGCTTGGCTGCCGGGACGGTGGCCACGGTCACCGCGGCAGTGCTGGCGGGCGCTGTGATCGGTTTGCTGACCGGGGCTGGCGAGAGCGCTGCGTGCGCCGCTGCATAGCGTTGGCCCTCAGGCAGTTGATAGCCCGGACGCAGCACGAAGCACACTGACCGCATGACCTCATCGACCTTCACCTGCCAGGCCGGCCCGGCCAGGACCTGCAGTGTGTTGCGCAAGCTCATGGGGCCGAGCTTGTACTGGGCGGCCGGCAGCGGCCGGGTGAAGAGGATGTTCACGTGACCTTGATCGGGGCCGCACAGGCTGTAGCCGGAACGGTTGACCACATACTGCATGGAGTCGCGAACGGTCGGCTTCATGTTGGCCGGGATGTTCACGTCGATGATCTGGGCCATCAGGTCCCGTTGCTCGGTCTCCGGCGCCGTGTTCACCAGCGTGTAGCGGCCGTAGCGCACCTGGGGCTCTGAGGCAGCGCCTTTCGGATAGAGATCGGGCTGTAGCAGCTCAGGATTTCGCGAGCTGTCCGGGCCGGTAGCCGGTGGTGCGGATTCGTGTGCAACGCAGCCGGCCAGAGCGGCGGCGAGTGCCAGCGGAGAGAGGGTGGAGAGCTTCCAGGTCATGTGCGGCGTGGCCCCAATTCGTGATGGGGCTCACGGTGCCAGCACAGCTAGCTAGAAGCAGGGGATAACCGTATTTGAAGCCAAATAGGTTGAGAGAGAGAGAGCCGCTGAACCTTTATCTAAGGCTTTA
The DNA here is from genome assembly GCF_000730625.1 of Pseudomonas oryzihabitans NBRC 102199. Taxonomy (GTDB): domain Bacteria; phylum Pseudomonadota; class Gammaproteobacteria; order Pseudomonadales; family Pseudomonadaceae; genus Chryseomonas; species Chryseomonas oryzihabitans. The sequence continues at coordinate 273,349 of NZ_BBIT01000001.1, forward strand.
GGCGGTTCCTATTTTGACGATTCTCGGCGACTTGTTTGCCTAGGACTTCGTCGGTTACAGATGAACCGGATTGCTCTGCAGCCTCTCGAACCTCCTCAGCGGATGCCCCTATCTTTCTCCCTTTTTCTTCGTAGTTTTCGGGTTTTATAGGTAGCGGCTTATCAACCTCGTCCTTGTCATTGCCTCTCTCATCATCGTTCTGTTTCGAATCTGCCATGACGTTCGTCCATATGTGATTGGGGATAACGGCCTGGGACAGTCTAGCGCTGCTACTGGGTTTCGGATCTGCATCATTGCAAATGTCTGGCAAGATACTTCTCCACCTCGTCTACAAGCTCTGGCTCTATCAAGTCTTGCGCAATCCGCCGCTTGTCTTGAAGCATCTGCCACAGCTGCAGATCAATGCTGTTCTCGACCAGCGGGATCTTCACCACCACCAGGCGCCGCTGTCCATTACGGTAGGCACGGTCCTCGGCCTGGTCCTGCAGCCCCGGCGTCCAGGGCAGGCCCAGGAAAAACACGTAGTTGGCAGCGGTCAGGTTGTTGCCGGTGCCAGCGGCTGACGTCGTGCCAATAAAGACCCGGCAATCGGCGTCCTGCTGGAAGCGATCGATTACCTTCTGCCGCTTCGTGAGGCTGTCAGTGCCAACCAGGGTGACGCATCCCAGGCCTGCCGCCTCGCACAGCTGCTGCAACGTGGCCACCGTCTCCTTGTACTCACAAAAGAGGATCACCTTGTCCTCGGGATCCAGCTCGCCCAGCATTTCCATCACCACCGGCACCTTCACGCGCTCCAGTAGCTGGCGAAGCCGACCCAACCGCGCGAACACGGGCTGATCGGCGTTGCGGATGGCGTTGTACTCGACCTGCTGCGCCTCATCGAGCACGACCGGCACGGTCTGCCGCTGCTTACCCTTGAGATCGGGCAGCACGTCTTTGCGCCGACGCAGCATCCAGTCGCCGATCTCGGCGCGTAGCCCCTGGCGAAATTCAGAGCTGCCGGCGAAGCGCTCGCAGAAGTCCTTGAGTGGCAGCTGCCCGATGGGGTGGCCCGACAGGCGCAGCAGCGTATGGAGCTCCGACTCGCGATTGAGCACCGGTGTCCCGGTCAGCAGGTAGCGATTGGGCACCTTGGCGGCGATGTCGAAGCCGTTGCGCGTCCAGGCGGCCGTGGGCTCCTTCAACCGGTGGGCCTCGTCGATGATCATCACGGCGAACTGATCGGCGATCGCGACGAAGTCGCCCAGGCGCTCGTAATTGACGATCACCCACTGGGCGTCAGCCTGATAACGCTGCCGGGCGATTCGCGCGTCCGGATAGACCGCCTGGATCTCCCGCTCCCAATTGATCACCAGGCTGGCCAGGACCACCACCAGGATCTGGTGGCCAGTGGACTGGATGCCTGCGGCGATCACCGCTTGGCGACTCTTGCCCAGCCCCATGTCATCGGCCAGCAGCGCGCTGGTGCGCTGCAGCAGGTGACGGATTCCGGCAGGCTGGTGGGACATCAGCGAATACGGCTTGAGCTCGGCCTCGATGGCCTGCAGCGTCCAGCTGGTCTTGGCGATGTCAGGCACCGCGGCCAGGTAGACGTCTGCAGCACTGTCCTCTTCTGCAGAGGACGCATTGCGCGCCTGCGGAGGTCCTCCGATCGACATCGCTGTGACGTCACGCGCTGCACTGACCGATCCGTCGGACAGTAGCTCCTGGAGCACGTCGAGCATCTCGAACTGCTCCTCGAGCAGTCCAAGCTCTAGGATCAGGTTGCTGCGTAGGATCTCGGCGGAGGCTGGCACTCGCCAAGCGCGGCTCGTCGAGAGGAAGGCGCCGTGCATACGCTTGGCCACGGCGACGCAGCCCGGATGATAGTCGCCGGAGAGCACCACGCCGCCACTGGACAGCGGCGCGATCCGCAGGCGCATTCCCCAGATGAAGAGGTCTCGTCGGGCATCGGCCTGGGCGTCGGCGATCTTGCGGCTGAAACCCGGCCAGTCCTGGACAAAACGACCGTCGGCCAGCTCACCCAGTTGGTGAAAGAGCACGTCCAGGTCCAGCAGCCGTCGATGTGGCAGCCGCCAGTATCCAGACAACGGATGTTCGCCGCGGCGAATGAAGGTGCCGCCACGGCCCGTCAGCAGGCGGTTGGCCCCTTCCAGATAAGGCATCTTGAGGCCAAAATCATAGCCGTCGAACACGGCGCGCTGCAGGAGCTGGGATGTGCCTGAGGTATTGCGAAGGGAGGGCCGCTTCATGCCGTGTGAGCCAGGCCGGCGACAGCGTCAGCAAGGCCCAAACGGTGCGTCAGCCACTCCCACAGGAATCGATGATAGTGCATACGCCAGGCATCCTTGGCGAATCGACTCATGGTGTGCGAGACATCTGGCCATTCCAGGGTGACCGACAGTCGGCCACGCCGTAGGGCGGTCATGAACCAGTCGAACGCAACCCCTGCAGGCTCGTCACCTGCGATGGCCCGATTGCGGCGTCCGCGCAGCTGTACCACCTGCAGCTCACCAGGTGAGCGTGTCTGCCGCTGCGCCTGGACGCCCTTGCCGGGCCGTTCGAGAGGCAAGACCAGTTCCGCCGAGGCTAGGGCGCGGCCTGACTCCCGCACGGAGAACAGGCGGCACGCCCCGGAGTAGGCCTGATAGTCGTAGTTATCAATGCAGTGACCTAGGGCGAGGTGCTCACTCATCAGGTCAGCAGGACACACCAGCTCCAGGATCTGCAGGCCATTAGGGCAATCGACGGTGCGCAACTTGCTCAGCAGAGGCGGCCAGGAGGTGTGTGCATCCGTTTCCCGTAGCGGACCCTGGCTGTCGGCAAACTCTCGGGCCCTGGTCATGGCCTCGTGGAAGTCATGCACCAGGCGGGCGATCTGGGCGTAGGAGCTACGTCCAAGAAAGTCCTCAAGCCCCCTGGCGGCGCGCTGGGCACTCGGTGACTCATCACACACAGCGCTGAGCAGCTCCCTGACATCCGTCAGCGTCCCGCGGATGCCTGGCCATCGGGGGTCATCCCATGCCGTCGGAGTGCCGGCGAGTAGACGCGACCAGTCGATGACACTAGCTGCGCTGTGGGGCACGCAGCGGTGCAGCTCATGGATGGCCCGCCAGTCACGGCGGTTTTGAGGTCGGCGATTACCTAGTTGGGCACCCACCAGCAGCCCCAGCCATCCCAAGCCACGCCCCTCCCGCTTGATGAGGCTGAGGGCGGTGCCGGCGCAGTTGGGGCGGACGCTTCCCAGAAAACGGATCGAGGCGGCTGGTGCCCCAAACACCCAGGCGAGCAACGGTGCCAGAGGTAGCCCTGCATCCACCGCAGTTCCAAGAAGAGCCTCCGCAAGGGTCGTGTCGCTGGGGTGATAACACCGAAGCGATGCCTGCAGCTGGGCTGGTGCATTAGCGAAGTGGCGGCGTCCCACAGGCCAGTCGTCGTCTTCGCACAGCACCAGTAGCGGCACCAGGATCGGCTGTGACCGCAACGCCTGATGTCGTCGTTCGGGATTACCCCGCGACAGCCAGTTGTAGAGTTCAGCCGAAGGGCAGCTCGCGGAGCGGATCGCGAACAGGCGCGGTTGGTCGAGCGCCGTGAGAAAGGCTTTGAGCGCCGCGCCGATCTGCGTGAGGTAATAGGCCGAACGGGGGCTGAAGTAGCGGTTGTGCCTGTGCCCATCAATGTCCCACGCCTTCCCGAAGGCCCCTAGATCGTCGCAGGCCAACTGCCTGGCAACCGACCGCGCGGCGTCGCAGTACGAAGTCATAAGCGGTTGGAGCGGCCAGGTGATGTGAGGCAGAAGCAGGTATCGAGCCAAGCGCAAAGCCGATTGCTCCGCCGGTTTGCGCTTGGGCATGCGGTCGATTGCCTTGACCTTCTTCGTCCGGATGCACACACCATCGTAAAGCTGCACCAAATCCCCCATGCGAAGGATGGTGACAGGGCTTTCGCGGCCGGGTATCTGAACGCATACACACCAGCAGCGGGAGAACCGCGTAGAGCGAAGGTAATGGTCGATGAACGTGTCGCGCTTAGGGCCGTTGATCTGGAAGTGCGAGGCCCAGGTATGAGCAACGGCAAGCTGCCGCTCGCTGTACCTGGAGGCCTTGCAGGCACTAGAGAGCTCACTCATCAGCAGGCTCGGAATACAGCCGGTGGCAATACTCATCCGCCCGGCGCTCATCGTCATCGCGCTCCCGATTATCGTCCCTGGTCACTTCCCACATCACGCTGTGACAGTGTTGATGCTGCTCGCAGGCCAGTGCCTCGGTGATATGAGCAATATCGTGTCGCACGTACTCAAGGTCGGTGCCTAAGGCCGCTGCTTCAGCCTCGGACGTCTTTCGCCTGATCCAGGCTTGCATGGCCTTGAGCATGGCAGCGCAGTCCTCGCGCGAGATCGGGTCCGTGCGCTGGCCATCGTTACGCGTCCAGTCGAGATCGATGCCACCGTGCCGCTGGAACAGGGTGAAGGTGTTGCGCGCAGCGAAGAACTTCAGCACGTCGGGCGAGTACCAGGGATCGTCCTCACGAAAGGGCTTCAACGGCGAGGGTGAGGGAGGCGAGGCCGGCAAAGGGGCTTTCGAGTGCTGGGGCAGCAGGCGTAGCGGGGTGTAGATCTGATGCCGGCCTGCAAGGCTCAGGCAAAGCGCGTCGACCTGGAGCTTGCCGGTCACTCGCCAGCCGCGATCCGCCAGGTCATCGAGCCGTTGGATGTCGCTGGTTTCAATCCCCGGGCCATAGTAGGCCTTGAGCAATCCTTCCGCCGCTTCCCAGCGATCACCATAGGTCAGCCGCTCGTTGATGAAGTCTGCCTGGGACTGAGTGATCTCCCCACCAAGGGCCTCGACGTACCACTCGACGGCTTCTTTGCGGCGGCAATGATCTCGATATTCCTCCCGAGCACCAACCAGCAATTCCAATGAGAACTTGGTCGCCCAGAAGGTCAGCATCCAGCCCCAGCACAATGCCAGCGCACGAAACCCAAAAGAGAGCAGGGATTGGGCCTCGCGAGGGTCGAAGTATTTGTACAACCCGTACGCGGCTGCACCCGCGACAGCCAGAACAGTGATGACGGACAACCACAGGAGAGTCCGAATAAACATGGTGAAGACCTTCAGAAGTGATCAGGAAGGTCTAGGGTCACGGTAGGCTAGGGCGATACGGAAGGTGAAACCCTATCCAGCCCTGAACAGGTTGGCCTAGAAGTCAAAGCTCTGTTGCTGGGCCTGGGCATAACCCCGAAGCCAAGAGGTTCGGAGGCCAGGATTCCGATAGGGGCAGAGGTGGACAGCAGCGTGTGCACGGGCGGCGTCGGCCCCCTCGCGCATTGCTCGGGCGTGCGGCGCATTGCGCACGCGGTGGTCCGTCGAGTTAGGACTTTCCTGAGGGGCGACCGGCATGGGTGCTCCACGCTGAACGAGTCAAATTGGATCGAGAGTGTCACGCTGAGGCGCGACCTTGGGCTACCAACGCGCTCTGGCCAGTGGTCTCTCACCAGCATCAGTGATGGGGTCGCTACCTACCAGTCGTAGCGAAGAACGCAACCACAGTGATCACCATGTACCCGAGAATGCTCATGCAGCCGCGAAGCCTCGGGAATCTCGTCTTAACCCCGGCCGGGAGTTTTTCCCTAATCGCCAAAATGACCAGGAAGACTAGGCAGCCAATCTTGATTTCGTCACTACTCATACAATCATGACCTGGGCTAGTCCGGTACCCACTCTTTGATCTCGGCCTGTAGTGCGGCGTCTTTCCTACGCTGAGCCATCTCCTTTTGCTCCCAACTCGCCAGTGCCCCCTGTGCCTCCCACCACTTCCATTTGAGGTCGCTCAGCTTGCGCTCTTCGAGATCAATCTCCTGCTTTTTTTGCTCGATCCTCGCCTCGATGGAGAGCATTTCTTCGCGAACGGAACGAACGGCCAAATGGAGGCGATCGAATTCAGAGTGGAGGGATTCGTCGTTCATAACAGTCAGGTGCTGTCGAATTGAGGGTGCGATTATCGTGGTTTTACCACCTGCCGGCGAAGCCACTCACCTGCCAAATCACCCGGCTATCAATCAGTGCCGCTACCGTGTGATGTAGAGGCGCTCGCATTCTTGCTTCAGGTAGACCAGATAGGCCCGACGTGCATCGCAGGGGCATGTCGATTCGGCCTGACTCAGCCAGTGCTCTTGTTCGGCTTGATCCATACCGTTCCACCAGTCGATCGCGACCTCTACCTCATGGGTGACGTCTGGAGCTTCATCACCGAAATAGGCCCCCACCAACTGCTCGCGTCGAGTCATTCGCGACTCGTTCAGGCTCCAGACCAGCTGCCGTACATCGTTTTCGTGCAGACCCAGAAAGTCGTGGCAGGCATCAATGTAGCCCTGGGCGCGCATGGATACATCTCCGATGGCGCGGAGCCTACGAACCTTAGCTACCTCGTTGATTTTTGCCTGACACAGGCCACGGATAGCAACCATATCGCAGCTGGCAATCTGTACGGCGCGTTTGAAACCTAGGAGTTGGCCATGTGCAGTTCCACGCTATTCGAGTGAGTGACACCTGCGGCTTCACGTTGGGCCGCAGCTCCTGACAACCCCGAGGTTGAGCAGGTGGCAGGGGAGACACGAGGTGCGAGGTAGATCTCCCAGCAGCTTCACGCAGTGGCGCGACTTTGCCGCCACTACCCGGCCCGGGGCGACAGGCCCACGCTGAGTGAGTCCTGTCTTTCGGCAGCTTCACGCTGGGGCGGCAAATTTTTCGGGGCCAGCTAGTAGGGGATCTGGTCGTCGAAATCTTCGGACATCGGTGCCGGCGTGGGGGCAGGTGTCCGCGACTGGCCGTTCGCTACCGGCCGCGCCTGCGCCTGACCCGTACCCTGGCCCATGGTGATGGACTCAATGCGTTGTGGCAGGAACCCGACCCGGTTCGCCTGGACCTTCATCGCGGCTTGCTCGATGCCGTTGCCATCCTTCCAGTTGTCGAGGACCGCACGGCCTTCGACCAGCACCCGCATACCTTTCTGGTACAGCCGGCTATAGCTTTCCGCGTCCCGGTGCCAGAGCTCGACGTTGGCCCAGAAACCGCCGCGATCCTCGTAGGAGCCATCCTGCAGGCGAATGCTGTTATCGAAATAGACGTTCAGCCGGAGCAGGTGCCGCGGATCCTGATTGTCCTTCTGGAACCGCTTGTACTCGGGTGCGGAACCGATGTTGCCTTCCCATACTACTGCTGTGCCCATGTCAGGCCTCCTGTTGGGATGCGGCGTCTTCGCCGCGGGATTGGATGATCTGTTGCAGCTGTTCGGTGTAAACGGCATCGGCCTGGGCCATCTTCTCGGCGCACTCGGCGGCCTGCCGGCTGATGGCATGGACCAGGCTGATCTGCATATTCAAAGCAATGCGCTGCAGCTCCATGGCGTGCAGGTCCTGGAGCAGTGTTTCGGTGACCAGGTCGTGGCGGCACAGGTCCGCCCAAAGTCCCACACCCATCTTCCGTGTCCCACTCTGCTGCCAGCGCAGAAAGACTGGACCAGCTGAGGTGTGCTGGTGGGTCATCCGGATCGGCAAAAGCGTGAAGGGGAAGCGCTGGGCCTGGGCGAGAATCCGCTCTTGGGCCAGGGTGTTCAGGTCGGCTTCAAGGGAACGGCACTGCTCGGCTAATTGGTCCAGTGCTCCCTTACCTTTAAAGGGTTTTAAAAGCCCTTTGTAGAAGGGAGCGTGTTGCAGGTTCGCGAAGACATCCTGTTGCAGGGGCTGGAAGGCGGCCTGTTGCAGGTCTGCGGTTTTCGAACCTTGAGTGGACTGTTGCAGTGCCATGGCGATCAGGCCTCACTCATCTCGGTAGCGGCGCGGGAGCTGGTCATAACGCCCAAATGCTCATCCTCGTCGGCGGAGTCGCCATCGAAGTCCTCGTCGCCATTGCTGGAGCTAGCCGGGACATCGCCGGGACGCTGGATCGCCGGTGCGAACTTGCTACGGCGGGTGCCTTCCAGGACGTCCTTGGGCATTTCCAGGAAGCTGTACATCTGCTGGGCGTTGGTAGCGCGGGCATTGTTGGCGGCGATGTCGTCGCGCGACGCCCCGCTGTAGCCCTTGTAGCGCTGGCCGACGCCGTACAGGCGACGAAGCACGGCGGCGCCTTCGTCCAGCCAGGCCTCCTTGGATCCGTTGTCGATCAAGCCGATATGAGCGGCCAGGAGGATCCGGCGCACCAACTCGTCATAGCGGGTGAGCAGGTACACGCCCTTAAAGGCCAGCGGCGAGTTGAGGTAGAGCGGCAGCTTGAGCGGCTGGATCGACAGATTGGTCCCTACATCGAGCTGCTTGGGCAACATGGCCATGACCTGGTCCAGTCGCTCATCTATAGCGGTCAGCTGCTGCTCCGACTCCTCGATCTTGTCCTCGATGATGATGAGGAAGAGATCGGAGTAGGGATCGTCCTTAGCGGCGCCGGCGGAGATGCGGTTGATGATGTTGGAAAAGCCGGACAAGCCGATCATGCCGGGCTTGTTGTCGGAGCGCTGCCGGCCGAACCAGAGGCGGGAAGCGTGATGGGTATGCAGGGTGAGATTAACGCTCGATCTGAGCGAGCCCAGGTTGAGCTGGAAGGTGTCAGCCATGAGAAGGATTCCTTGGGTTGTGAGATGACGCTCGGGCAGGGTGCCGAGACTGGCGCTGGGGGGCAGCGGAAAACCGTATTTGGGTGCGAGGAGGTTGTTTGCCCACGGCAAAGTCGGGGGCATGCCTGGAACATCACGCTGATTTGCTGGCGCTTGATAAGTGATTCCAGTGGAATCACCCTTGGCATTGATCAGAGAAGTGAAGCCCGGGGCATCACCCTGGGTGGCTGTCGCCGAAGTGATGCCCCGGGCATCACCCTGTGTAGATGTCGCCGAAGTGATGCCCGGGGCATCACCCTGGGTGGCTGTCACCGAAGTGATGCCCGGGGCATCACCCTGGTTGGCTGTCGCCGAACTGATGCCCGGGGCATCACCCTGCTTGGCTGTCGCTGAAGTGATGCCCGGGGCATCACCCTGTGTAGATGTCGCCGAAGTGATGCCCAGGGCATCACCCTGTTTGGCTGTCGCTGAAGTGATGCCCGGGGCATCACCCTGCGTAGCCGTCACTGGATTGCGGTATTGGATATGGTTTTCAGCTGCGGCCGCTTGGAGATGACAAATCATTCGCTGCCTCCGCGGCCCATCATCTTCCTAAGGCTCTTGAGTACGTCATTCCCAGTTTGAGCGTCACTGACAGCCTTTGGCTGGACAGTGGCAGGCTCAAATCGCGGAACTGTCAGTACCGAAGGGGCCTGGGTCGGCATGGCTGGAGCGGCGGATCGAACTGCGGCGGGCTGCCAATCGGAGTTGAAGTCACCGGTCTGGGCCTTCTGGATGAGTTTCATCAGGTAGGCCAGAGGCTTCGCTACCCCGCCCGAGGCGCAGCGAACGCCCCATTGCTTGACCAGGGAAGCTCGAATGTCAGCGGGAACGGCCAGGATCGCGAGCTGGGCGCGGTGCTGCTGCTCCGACGTCATCCGTTGATAGGCGCTCGGCCACACAAGGTCCACGTCCGCCTGCTCGCGCAGTACAGAGCTTTTAGATACATCAGTATTTGTATTCGTATACGTACTAGATGAGTTCGGATTCCGAACTAAGTGCAAAACCCCTTGATTTGCACTGAGTTCGGAATCCGAACTGAGGCTCGAAGCCTGATCAACAAGGCTTTTTTGACTGAGTTCGGAATTCGAACTCAGTTGATTCATAGCTGCCAATACCGGAGTTCGGAATCCGAACTCAGCGGGAGGTGTCGCTGCACGTGCCGGATCTTCGAGCCCCTGGGCGCGAAAGCGCTCTCTGAACACTTCCACGCGGGTGGGCAGGTCCTGGGTCTCGCTGACTAGCATCTCGTCAAAAGTCAGGCCGGCGATCTCGCGGACTGAGGTATTGGTGTGCTCAAGGCCATTAGCCACGAGTGGCAGAAAGTCGTGATCGAGTTGGATGGCCTCGGAGTAGGCCACGGGCTCGTCGTGCAGAATGTAGATGTTGCCTTGGACCTGGCCGGTAATCGCGTCGCGAACACGGCGGCCGAGGCTCAGCCAGCGAGTCAGGCGCAGTACGGTCAAGGCCTTGGCCACGGTCTCACGCGAAGCAGGACGGCCTGGGTTGTTGCCTAGGTAGGGGCGCAGCTGATCGTAGGTCGGGAACGCAGTGACCCCGTCACCGTTCATGAGCAGGCGAAACACCTGCCAGGCGTTGCGCTCAAGGGGCGAGAGCCGATCATCGAGCAGCAGTCGGCGAGGAACGGTCTCGTGAGGGTTACCGCTGAAAACGATGCCGGCGAATTCCCTGGGCAGGTCTTCGCCGGTTTTTTGCTTGTAGTCGCGTTGGGCTTGGACATGGACGTTCAGGTGTGACGCTGCAACGTCCAGGGCGCGACCGAGTAGATGGGAGCCGCGTGGAGCAGTGGTTTTCACCTATTATCGCCTTCTGCCGAATCCAGCTCGATCAAGCTCATTTGCCCGAGGGCAGCAGACTGGTCCTGTTCTTGTACCTGGGGCAGGGCATCGCCAGCGGCTTGCTCATCACCGAGCTGCCGATCTCGCCGCTTCCGAGCATCGGAAATCAGCAAGAGCGGTGCCCGGGCGATCTTAGGTGGGTAGAGGCCTTCGTTGAGCCAGGTCTGTACGAGATTCCAGATGAGGCCGAGGGTGATTTGGTCGTGCCTGTCCTTGATGGAGTCGAAGGGACCGTTGAGCTCCTCAGTGATCATCATGCAGATGTCGAGCAGGGCGATGGCGTCCTTGTGGTCCACCTCGTGAGCGTTCATCAGGTCGAGAAAGCGATACCAGACCTGATCGGTATCGTTGAGCCCTGCCACCCGGCCGGAGCGACCGGGGACGTTCAGAAGCTGGCGCACCACGCTGATCTCGCTGGGGGCCATGCCGAAGAACTCGCGGATCATCCCGTTGGTAGCGCCCAACTGGATGGCGCGATGCACGAGGCGGGTCTCGCGCTCATCGCGTTCGCAGTTCTCCAGGAGCTTCTTGACCATGTCGAGATCGATCTGGACCTTGCACCAGCGTGCCGGAGCATTTTTCAGGATGCTGTGAGCCTGGGGCTGGCGCAGCAGGTTCAAGACTTCGACGTCCAGGCCAATGTCCAGGCAGCGCTGGACCTGGCCGTTGCGCAGGTGATGGAGGATCTGATCCATCAGCGCCTGGTTCATGGGGTTGTACTTCGTGGACATATGCGACTTCCTAATGCAGGTCCAGAAGGTGACCGGGCTACTGCCCGGCCTCGAGTTCGATCAGCCGGCGGGCGAGACGGATCACCCGGAACAGCTTCACGACGGCGGCATCGGTCATGCGGCCTTCGGTGCTGGCTGGCTTGCTATCGAAAAGGGGATCGCCAAGAAGCAGCTGGCCCAGGTTCAGGGCGAAGGTCGCGTTCTCTTCCGCGATGCTTGCCTTGAGCGCCTCGGCAGTTTCTGGATCACGCGACACCACGTAGCTGTACATACCCGTCAACGACTGCAGGAATTGCCAAGACGTTGTTCCGCGTGCGGTCAGCTCTGATTGAGGGATAGAAAGCGTGAAGCCGAGTGCGAAATCGGTGGGCTTGAGCAGCTCTCCAGGAACGTCGCACAGCTGGGCTACTTCGAAGACCAGCGTTCGCAGGACCTTACGCAATTCCTCAGGGGTATCAGTGTTGCGCTCGATGTACCAGATATCCGAGATGGCATGCAGGCCGCCGGCCTGGACAGGGATCGCACGTAGGGCATCACTGTTGAAGTCAGGCAGGGTCTCGCCGTGCTCGGCCGCGATGCGGCGCTGAACGTCCCTTACCTTCTGACCGATGCCATCGGGCGTGACGATGTGGCCGTTCAGGCGAGCGGCGCGCTCCTGTTCGGAGAGCTGCTCGGGATCCGGCGGAGTGTGCTGCGGCGCATTGGTGTCGACTGCGCCGGAGCCACCGGTACGCTCAGGGAGTGGCGGTGGTGTGGAAGGGGAGGCAGCCCCCTGCTTCTGCTTGCTGGGCGCTCCTGATGGTTGTTCCTGCCTAGTACTGTTGCCAGGCGCGTGCGCGATAGCACCGGTAGTAGGAACCTGAGGAGCCTGGCCATCGGGCACCTGCACCCCCACAAGTTGCGAGCGTCGGCTACTGTCTTGGTGATCAAGGATCGCCTTGAGTACTTCTTCGTAGCTGACGTTCAGCGCTCTCCGGATCTGGCCAATCAGCTCGTCCTGGATGGACTCGAAGACAAAGTTGTCGGTGTGACCATCAAAGCCGTTGAGCACTTCTTGGTAAAGCAACTCGAAGTCTGCCTCCTCACCGTTGAAGCTCACCCAAGCCTTCAGCGAGGCACTGCGAAGCGTAAGCAGCTTTTCAACTTGGTGCTTGCCAAGGCCTGAATAGAGCAGTCTTGGAATTGCGGGCACTAGTGTCCGCAACGCTTCCTGCATCCTGCTGATATGGGACTGAGATATGCGATATCCATCCTCAGCCAGCTTCCTTACAAGCTCCCTCTGAGATATCTCTCGGCCGGCTTCCTGGGCATAGAGCTCACGGGCAGCATCGATACTGACCGCACGCTCGACGAACATGAGGTTGCCCCGCAGATCATTCTCTGCGAGGTGGCCGGTCAGCGAGACGATCTCGCCGCGGTCAGACCACGGACGGAATAGGCAATTGATCCGAAAGTAGCGCTCGTCCCGCGTTTCCTTCCACAGCTCATTGAGGATGGCCAGGCGGGTGTTGCCGCCGGTACGAATGATGAAGTGCTCTTCACCAGGCCGTCTGGTGACTGGCGGAGGCGTGTCTAACCCCCGGGCCTGGATGGATGCTTTGATCTCATCGTGCAGCGGGTTTCGGGTGGTTCGGGGGTTGCGGTTGTAAGGGGCCAACTCATCCAGCGTGAGGACCATGGGCGTTTCCTTGATGGGATCCGCCAGGCGTGCGACAGGAGCGCTCGATCCGGGAAACCCGCCCGCTAATAGACGCTGAGTGACTGCTTCGTTGCTGGGCTTGCTCATGCATGAATCTCCTGAGCAGCCCGAGCTGCGGGCCGGCTGGGCTCATCATTGGCGGCCAGCAATTGGTCGATTACGCGCTGCAGGCGAAAGACCTCATCCTCGAGCTCGAGCGTGCGGCCCATGCGGTTGATGATCTCGGCGTTCATCGACCGATGGGCCTGCTTGGCCGCTTCGGCGATTTGAGGACGGAGTCCCTTGGGAAAGCGGACGACGAACTTCTCATCCTCTGTTGCAGATTTCCGTACGGATGGCTTGCGCTTGGTTGCGGTAGTCATAGGGTCTGATCCAATTCGTTCATAGGCTGGGCACGGCGCAGTTGGGCGCGGGCATTGAGGCCGGCGCGGCGATCACTGGGCGTGAAAGACGTGAAAATGGGGCAGTAGCCGACTTTCAAGAACTTGACGTGGCCACCCTTGGTACGGGCAACGATCCAGCCCTCATCCAGGGCGAACGCCACCAGGTCCTGCAGGTTCTTGTTGGCACCACGTAGCGCATGGGCGGGCGTCGTCATGTGCGGCTACCTCCTTTCACGTATCCCACCTTGGAAGGCAGTCGATGCGCCCGGGCAAGGCCATGACAGCGATCCAGGGGCTGCTGTAGGCGCCTGGACGCGGTGCGTAGCGTATCTCCGAGCAAGGCGCGGGCTCGAAGGAGCCGCACCAGGTCCTCGTCGGAAACTTCGATTGCCGGCTTGGCCTCGGCCAGCTGGCGCAGCTCCTCGCGCTGCGCGCTGATGACGAAGCTCGGGCCGCCGGCGGCGCGCTCGGTGGGCTTTATTTCGACGACTTGGCCACCTTTGGCCAGGAAATCGTTCAGCGCTGCATCTAGCCTCCGCCGGTCACGTTCGCGATCGGTGTGAGAAGGGAGATCCTGTTCAAGGGTGTGATGGGAGAGCATGTCATTGGCCTCCCGCCCGGTGCTGGAGCTGGTTGCCCGATTCGATGGCGACGATCTCGGCCAAACCATCGTCCTTGAACAGCAGGTCCAGGGTCTTGATCAGCCCTGCCGCGTCATTGCGGGAGCCGGCGACGCGGAAGACGACGGTTGTGTCGTGGAAGGGACCAGGTGCTGGCTGATCGACGACCTGCAGGGGCTCCACGTCGAGCGAATGGCAGACGCTGCAGACCAGAACTTCATCAGCGGTAAGGGGGCGGCGGCAGATGTGATGGCCGCAGTTGCGGCACTGGTGAGTAACCCCAGACAACATAGCTTGCGGGCTCATCGAGCAGCTCCTTGCCGGCTCCCGCCGGCGAACGATCGAGGGGAAGGGCAGGGAAGAGGGTTGCGACTCATCTGTAACGGGCACGAGGGCATCGCTCAGGAGATTCATGCGTTCATCTCCTGCCAGGCCTGCGCGCTCAGGTTCTCGAAGCGCGTCTGATTGGCGATGAAGGCGGCACGGACCGTACCGACTTGGCCGTTGCGGAATTTGCCAACGATCAGCTCAGCGATGCCTTTGAGCTCGGTATCCGGGTGGTAGTACTCGTCGCGGTACAGGAACATGATCACGTCGGCGTCCTGCTCGATCGCACCGGATTCACGCAAATCGGCAAGGCCAGGGCGCTTGTTCGGCCGAGACTCCAGACCTCGGTTGAGTTGGGAGAGCGCGATGACCGGACACTTCATCTCTTTGGCGAGCGCCTTGAGAGAGCGAGAGATCTCGGCGATCTCGTTGGCGCGGTTCTCTTGGCCTTCGCAGCGCATCAACTGCAGGTAGTCGACCAGGATCAGCGCGGGCGGGCCGAAACGACGCGCGGCGCGACGGGCTCTGGCGCGCAGCATCGTAGGGGACAGGCCTGCCTGGTCGTCGATTACCAGGCGATCGCCAAAGCCGTTGATGGTGTTGACGGCCATGGTCAGCTTTGGCCAGTCCTCATCCTCCAGCTGGCCGCTTTTCAGCTTCGCAGCATCGATGCGGCCGATGATCGCCACCAACCTGAGCATCAGTTGCTCAGCCGGCATCTCTAGGCTGTAGACCTGGACTGATTTACTGCACGCATGCTGGAGCGCGCTTTTGATGCAGTTCAGCAAGAATGCTGTCTTCCCCATAGCGGGACGGGCGCCAACGATGATCAGGTCGGTGTCCTGCCACCCCGAGGTGAGGGCATCCAGATCGGCTAGGCCTGAAGGAACGCCCGTCACCGGTATGGGGTTGTTGAAGCGCTCGTCGATGATGTCGATCAGCTTGTGCAAGGTCGCTTTGACATTGCAGAACTCGGCGGCCTTCCTGTCTTGTCCGAGCGCGAACAGCCGCTGCTCAGTCTGCTCCTGCACTTCGGCGGCATTGGCGCCTGGTGTCGAAGCCTCGCGGCTGCTGGCAAAGCCCAGCAGGATCAGGCGGCGCAGGTGCGCTCGCTGGGCGACGATCTCCGCGTACGCGACGATGTTGGCCACTGAGGGAGTGTCCTTGGCCAAGGTCCCCAAATAGGCAAGGCCGCCCACCTCTTCGACGTCAGGCATCACCTCTGCGAGTGTCACGACATCGAAGGGCCGCGACTGGGAGGCGAGCAGGGCGATTCGCCGGAATATGAGCTGGTGGTGCCTGAAGAAGAAGTCTTCCTCCAGCAACACGTCAGCGATCAGGTCCCAGGTGCTGTTGTCGAGCATCAGTCCGCCCAGGACGGACTGCTCGGCTTCTTGGGAGTGAGGCGGGATCAAGCCGGCTGCTACGCGCTCAGCGTCTGAGACATGCACGGTGTGATCGTGGGCGGGGGCTTCCAGGAGCTGAGCGACGCTCATGACCGACCTCCCAGCGCTACCTGGTCGCGGCGCTGGCCAACGCCGCGGTGGAGCTGTGCCTGAGTCCCCAACTCGTAGCCCTGGTAGCGCGCCCGCACGTCGTGGCCTTTTGCCTCAAGGTGCTCGAGCTCCACGGTGGTCAGGTCCGGATGGTGAACGGCCAGGTAGGCGTCGATGACGCGCTGGGTCTCATCAGGTTTGCACTTGGCGAACTGGTGGACCTGGACGCTGACTGCTTCGATCCAGCCTTCGGCGAAGACCTGGCCGCGGCGGCGTTTGGTGGCCAGCTTGCAGCGAGTTTGTCTGCGGACGAACACCTTGCGCGCGGCCAGGAGCTGCTGGTGGAGCGCGGAATAGGCGTAGCTGGCCATTTCAGGCCCGACACCGATACCAACGAACTTGAAAGCCCAGCCCAGGCGCTGATCACGAAAGGCCAAGGGATCGCAATCAAATGCCTGGGCACACACCAGTGCGAGCTGGTGAAGCCAATGGGCGGGTGCTTTGCGTGTGCCGGTGGCAACGACTGCTTCGCTGGCCAGCACCGCCTGGACGTCAACGTCCATGAGGTTGTGCTGCTGCATGAGCTTGCGTGCTTGACGCAGCGCGATCTCAGCTTCGTTCGGGGCGGCGCCGGCGTCCTTGGCCAGGGCGAAGCACTTGGCGACGCGCTCCAGGATCTTCTGCTTGTTGGTGTCCATCAGGCAGCCCCTCCTTGCGAAGGGGCCGCTGCCGGTGCCGGGTTTGACACCAGTACGACTTCCTGAAGCGCCTCTGTCCAGACCTTGAGGGTCTCCTGAGCGCTTGGCTTGAAGAGCTGAGCCTCCCGGACTTCTGCGATACGCTCGTGGAGGGCCTTCAGCCGTTCGGCGGGTGTGTGGCCAGGATGAACCAGGTGGCGTTCGACGGAGTATTTCAGGTCGGCGATGAGACTGGATACTTGGTCCAGACGCCAGCTGCGCTCACTGGACCACTTGGGAGCATGGCTTTGCATCATGTCGCGAAGGTGATGATCCTCCTTCAGCATCCAGCCGTCGGTAACAGGCCTAATGGCGATGTACAGCTTCAGTACGTCGATCTGCTGCTCGACCGTTGCGGTCGGCAGCTGGAAGTGCTGGGCGACCAGCTGCTCGGCTTGTCGCTCTCGTTGCTCACGAATTTTGGCGGCAGCCTTCTCCTCGCGCGCCTTGCGCTCCTTGGCGTGCTCGACGTTGTGCTTCACGGAGTCCAGTAGGGAAGCAGCGTTGCTCAGCAGCTCGCGCTGCTCGTGGGAGAGCTGCGCGCCGAGGCGGCCGAGGAGCGTGTTGTTGTACTGGGTCAGCGCACGCAGCTCGCGGGCAGCGCTGGAGAGCCCAGTCTGCACCTTGCGAAAATCCTTCGCGTCGTAGAACTTTCCCTGTTCCAGCACCACTTCTGCAGTGATAACTGTGGCCTGGGTCAGATCATGCTTTTGGGGCGTGGCCATCTCACTTGCCCTCTCTCACCAGGGCATGCACAACCGACTCATTCATGGCCGTGAAGCGTTCAGTCCACTCGGGGAAGAGTTCGATGGCGAGGTTGCGGATGACCTGCAGGGCAGCGGGTGCCTGACGGTTGCTAGGCTGCCTGTACTCCAGACGATGTGCAGGGACCCCATGAGTGGCCGACTCGCAATAGACAACTGCATCAGGGATGACGGTATCTATGACCTGGATATCGGAATGGCCACGGAAGGTCTCCCGGATGGTCGCATCCAGCTGGCGCGCGTCTGAGGTGAGATCCAGACCGTTCACTACGGCCTTGATGGGCGGTACCGGCAGCCCAAGGCGGGCATAGGGTCGGAGTCCGTCCAGCATCTGCAGAGTGCCGCGGTTGAATTCGCGGGCGGATAGCATTTCAGGGGGGAGGGGGGAGACGGCGAGGTCCGAAGCGAGCATCACCATCTCAAGGAGCACGGTGCGGGCCCCCTGCGTATCAATCAGTACCAGGTCGAAGTCGTCCTGGAAGATGTCCTTGAGATGAGCCAGGCGAAGCCGGCCATCAGGCGCCTGCAAGAGGAGGTTGATCAGGTGGTTGTGCGGATCGTTGGAATAGATCAGCGACAGGTTCTGGATATTTGTCTTAGAAATGATGCGGTCGAGGCGTGTCTCGTTGCTGGCAATCAGCTCGAAGACGCCGCAGGGAGCGGGCTCGACGAGGTCGTAATAGGACGAGAGGGATGGCTGGACAGGATCCAGATCGATCAGAAGGGTGCGGAGCCCCGCATCGGCACAGAACGCGCCTAGGTTGGCGGTCTTGGTGGTTTTTCCTGTACCGCCTTTGGTCGAAATCGCAGATGTAGTTTTCAAGTTTGCAGCCTCTAATGGGTTCATTAGAGGCCGCTTGTTTTCGTTTTAAGGCGCGTCTTGTCTAGGGGCAGTGGCGGATCATAAGCAATTGGCTTTTAACCAATTGGTCGTAGGTTCGAATCCCACACGACCCACCATCTTCACCAGAAACCCTCCGCAAGGAGGGTTTTTGCGTTTCAGGCCTATGGCCAGGAAAACTAAAAGGCTCTCTCAGACTGCGAGTAGTTCTTGCCCTGAGGTGTAATCGCCAAGTCAGGCGTGTGGCCGGCCTGGGTTGTACGCTTGAAGGCTGGGCCTGCTGCCAACGCTAGACGCTCAGACAGTGCCGCTCTCGTCTGGGATGGAACGGCTACCGGCACGGTAGTCGCCGAAAAGGTGCCCGGCGCCTGAGGGACGGTTGGAGATTGCCGGACAGGCAGCGTCACCTCGGGCGTCTGAACCGGCGCGGATGTCAGCGCCACGCCGGTGGGCACGGATTCGACTGCCACAGGGGAGAGGTGTTCGGTAGGGGAGGCGTCATGCGCCCTGGCGTGGCGAACGGTTGGCTTCATATCGGCAAAAAAAGCCCCCGCGCAGGGCGGGGGCAGATTCAGTGTGAAGCCTTCAGATAAGCCAACCTGAAAGATGAGCTGGAGCACTCTCTCTAGCTGACTGCACCGCCAGTTGGCGGTTCAGGCCAGGCAGCCAAGGCGTGCGCACCGTCACTGTTGAATCATGGTGGCCGCCCGCTGCGTCGCTTCGGACGTGCGCGTAGCCAGCTTGCGAACTTCGTCGGCTACCACCGCAAAGCCTCGTCCGGCCTCGCCGGCTCGTGCCGCTTCGATCGCGGCATTGAGCGCCAGCAGGTTGGTCTGGGCGGCGATGCCCTGGATCGAACTGACGATATCGGTGACGTTCTTCAGGTTTTCTTCCATCTCGCGATGCTGGGCCTGCTGAGAGTCGCGAAGGGCATTCTGCTCATGGGTGGCATGGATATCGGTCAGGGCACCCACCACCCGCAGGGGCGTTCCGTCATGGGCGCGTCGGGTCTGACCCCGCGCCCGGAACCAGCGGTAGCTGCCATCCTTCAATTTCAGGCGGTAGGTGATATCGAAGCCCGTCTTGCCACTGCGGTCGTTGAGGTGGGCACCAAAGGCCTCGATGCTGCGTTGCTTGTCCTCTGGATGCAGGCGGGACGCCCAGCTGTCGAGAACATCGGGAAATTCTTCGACCGTCTCGAATCCCAGCAGGCGGCGGAACTGGGGCGACCACCAGAAGGGATTCTGCGGATTGACCGGATCGCCCGCTATCACCTCCATGTCCCAGAGACCATCGTTGAGCATTTCGCGGGCAAGCTCGAAACGCGTCAGGGTCACCTCGAGTTCAGCATCGCGCTGGCGCTGATCATGGATGTCCCTGAGGGAGCCCGCCACACGCAGCGGCGTACCCTTGGCGTCGCGGAGGGTCTCGCCGCTCGCACGAAACCAGCGATATTCGCCGCTCTTGGTCGCTACCCGGTATTCGATGTCATAGGGGGTGTTGCCGCTGCGATCATTCAGGTGCCGGGCGAATGCGTCCAGAGTCGGTTTGCTGTCCTCCGGGTGTAGCCGATTGGCCCAGCTTCCGAGCTCGTTCGGGAAGTCCTGCTCGTTGCGAAAGCCCAGCAGGGCGCGAAACTGATCCGACCACCAGAACGCATTACGCGGGTTGACCGGATCTCCGGCGACCACTTCCATATCCCACAGGCCTTCACTGGTAGCACGATTGACCAGGTCGAAGCGGGTTGCCAAACGGTCAGCCGCGGCTTCGCGCTCGGCGAGGCGAGCGGTCAGCTGTTCGATCTCGCTTTGCATCTCGTGCAACTGGGCGCCGAGTGTCCCCTGGCGAGCCAGCAGTACCTTCAGGCCTTCAGCTACCCTGCGCACCGGGGCTGGCCCGGTGAGCGAATCGAGCCTGGCTGCGGCCTCGGGACGCTCGACAGCGGAAGCGATTACGTCGAGACCACGCATGATGGACAGATGCTGAAGGATGGACATAGGGCGGTTCCAGATAGGTGGTATGGCCGGACATGTGATGTCTGTTTGATATCAGATGTCGGCACGAGCGCAATTATCTTTAACGCGATATTAAAGCTGGGTTGCATATCGAACGTGCGGTCAATGTGCGGCGACGGCGCAGAGACTCGCGGAGGCCCATCGGTAAAACACAGACGATAGGGCGGTTTCAAACGGCCCAGCGAGTCCATTACGGAATGGGCCAGTTGCACCCGGCCCTGAATCATCCGCTGCTTGTCCTACAGCATTCGCCACAGCTGTGGATCGATGCTGAGCTTCATGAGCGGGATCTTGACCGCCGGCGATCAGATCCCGATCAGGCCGGACGCCAGGGTTGCCACATAGGGCAGGTTGAGAATCTGCTCGGGACGGGTTTTGGCGGCGGCGAGCAGCAGCGCAATAGGCAGGGCGAAGGTGACCACGAAGGTGGCGAGAGGCTTGCTCGCCGTCTGTTGCAGGATGCCCCAGCGGCCGGCGCACCAGCCCAGGGCCGTGACGAAGATGATGGGGGCGAGTGCCTGAGAAATGGTTTCGATCATGGCCGCTGCCTCGCCGTCACGGAGACAAAGAGCGCATTGCCAGAGTGCCTTGGATCAGCGAATGAACGGCTTGACATCCGAAACTCCCAATTCCGCGTAAGGCTGTCGGTAGTGGAGGAGGGCAAGGCGGTGTAGGCACGCAGGTAAGCGATACAACGGGCTCCGCTGCGTTTCAAAGGCTCTACAAAGACCCTCTGCCTTTTCTATGATGGCAAAGGGACATGTTCGTTTACATAGCCGATACACCGTTCGTCGGATTAAGACCTTGGTCTAATTTCAATATCAGGCAGATAGATATTTCACCGTGCGACGGCCAGGCCGGGACGACTTAGGGCGTTACGCAGGCCGTCTAGATGGCTCCGAGGTCCTTGACGCTGCGTTCCGCAGAGCTAGAGGTCCAGAAGTCAGGTTGGCGCGCTCTGCCGATCACGGCGACGCCGTCCTCTCACTCGAACGACGTCATCGTTACTCCGTCCTAGCGCTCGCTCGGTACGGCTCGGGGCCCGTCGAGTATCACCCGGATCGGGTCGTACTCGACGGGTCGCAACCCTGCGTCAGCCTGCCGGCCGGTTGCCGACAGGACCCGGGAGGGGAGGTGGTATCTGGAGGGTCGGCGACATCTACACGCGGAATCGCCGAATCTGCCCATTCAGCTCAACCGCCAGTTCAGACAGCTGCTGGCTGGCGGCGCGGGTCTGTTCTGCGCCGGTCGCCGTCTGGACCGACAGATCGCGGATCCGTACCAGATTGCGGTCGACCTCACGGGCCACCTGCGCCTGTTCCTCCGCGGCACTAGCGATCACCAGATTTCGCTCATCGATACCCGACACCGACTGGGCGATGGTCTCCAGGGCGCCACTGGCGGCCTGCGCCTGTTCGCGGGTCTGGCGCGCCTGGTCGGCACTGGTCAGCAAGGCATTCACGGTCTGGCCGGTACCGTGCTGGATGCTGCCGATCATCTTCTCGATTTCGCGCGTGCTGTCCCCAGTACGCTGGGCCAGGCCCCGGACCTCGTCCGCCACCACCGCGAAGCCGCGACCGGCATCGCCTGCCCGCGCGGCTTCGATGGCCGCATTGAGCGCCAGCAGGTTGGTCTGCTCGGCCACCGAGCGGATGACGTCGAGGACCTGGCTGATATTGCGGGTCTGTTCGGCCAGCTCGCGAGCGCGATCGCTGGCGCTCATCACGTTGTCGGTCAGGGTCTCGATCGCAACCAGGGTATTGCCCAGCTGCTGCTGGCCGTCACGCGCGCTGGCCGCGGCCTGGCGCGAATCGGTGGAGGTGGAGGTGGCGTTGCCGGCCACTTCCTCGACCGCCTGGCTCATCTCGGTCACCGCGGTGGCGGCCATCTCGATCTCGCTGTTCTGCTGCTGCAGGCGGTTGGCGCTCTCCTGCATGACGGCGGTCATTTCCTCGGCGGCGGAGGCCAGCTGGGTGGCCGACTGGCCCAGATGGCCCAGGGTGTCGCGTAGATTGGTCTGCATCTGCTGCATGGCCTGCAGCAGTTGGGCAGCCTCATCGTGACCACGGGCGTCCAGGGTCTGGGTCAGGTCGCCGCTGGCAATGACCCTGGCCGCGGCCACCGCGGTGGCTATGGGGTAGGTCAGGCTGACCGTCATGCGCCAGGCCAGCAGGAGGGTCAGGCCCAGCGCGAGGCCGATGGACAGCCAGGTGATCGTCTTGGAGTGGCTATAGGTGATGCCCGCGTCCTCGGTGGCTGCCTTGACGTCCTCCTGGTTCACCTTGCGCAGGGCCTCGGTGCTCTCGTTCATCTTGGTGCCCAGTTGGGCCATGGCCGCCTGCACCAGGGCCCGGCCTTCTTCCACCTTGCCGGCGGCGACCAGATCGGCCAATTTGTTGACATTGTTGAGGTAGTCCCGGTGGACCTGGCGCAGGGTCTCGAAGGCCTGGCGCTCACGGTCGGAGCTGACCATGCCGGCATAGCGGCCGAAGGCGTCGGCGACCTCGCCACTGATGCTCTCGATCTTCTTGCGCGTGTTGGCGACGGTAGCGGCATCAGGTATGGCCAGCAGGCGCAGCACCTCGATGCGGGTCCGGGCCAGTTGCAGGGCCAGGTTATCGGCTTCCACGATCCCCGGGATGCTGCTCGTTTCGATCACCAGACTCTGGTCCCTGATCTGCGACATCTGGGTGATGCCGAAAATACCCAGCCCGGCTACCAGCAAGGCGAGGAGGCCGAAGCACAGCAGGCTGCGGGTGGCGATGTTGAACGCGCGAAGGGTCATATCCATGTACCGGTTGAGGAGTGTGAGAAACGTAACGGCAAGGGTTGCGGAAACTTGGGGAAAAGCTGTCTAGAACGCGTGTTTCAGCCGATTTTCGCTGTGAGGGCTTGAATCCGGGCAGTCGGTACGGGCTTCCGCCGAAAGCGACAGTCGTCTGCGGGATGAGTGACCCTGACCGTCACTCCAGGGGGTTGGGACGGCGCCCGAAAGGACAGACGCTCGAGGCAGCCCAGGAAAGGCCGGGGCTAGGCCGCGGACCGCGGCTGTTGTTAGCCTGTGCTTTCTGTGGCTATGGCCGTGAGCGCGAAGACGATGACAGACCGCCAGTTGATCATCCCTGACAGCATGAGCCTGCTCGTGGAGCGTGCGGGTTATGTCCCCGCCGTGAAGGTCGGCAAGACGCTCTATTGCGCAGGGCAGGTGGGCCGCACGCCGGACCTGGAGGTGATCGAGGACCCCGAGCAGCAATTCCGGGCAGCCTGGGAAAATCTTCGCACTGTCCTGGCCGCGGGTGGCTGCACCTTCCAGGACGTGGTCGAGCTGACGACGTTCCACGTCGACCTGCCCAGGCACATGCCAGTGTTCAGGCGCGTGAAGGATGCGCTTTTTCCCAGGGGGACGTGCGCCTGGACCTGCATCGGCGTCGCCGAACTGGCCCATGCCGGACTCCTCGCGGAGATCAAGTGCATCGCCGTGCAGCGATAGACCTGGCCGGCTGCGGCAGATGGGGCTGGCATTCGGGGTGATCTGTGCCTTACCGCCTCCACTTCACACGTCACGGCAGGTGCGGTTTCCACAAGCGAATTTGCTGCGTTCAACTGCCTCGAGAGCACCGGTCTGCTCGCGCGAGCGATCTTTCCTGCCTAGCGATCGACAGCGCCGGCAGAATGTCGGCCGCAGCATTCACCGCGCGACCCACGAGCGCGATTCTTCAACCGGTTCAGGAAGCACTGAGATGCGGGCAGATGGCAGTGAAACGTCAACGAATTACCTCTTGCTGGGCTATGTCGATGCCGAGCTGTTGGCCCTGTACCAGGCCGGGATAGTGCCCACCCTCGAACTGGCGCGCACCTAGACGGCGTTGACCGCCAAGGGTCAGGGCGAGGGGACAGCGGTGGCGCTGTACCTCCAGCAGGGCGCTGCGCCCGAGCGCATGGGTAGGCCGGACCCGAGCGAGGCCGCCCAGGCGGCTGAAGGGGGTGAGCCGCCGCCCGTTCCCTCGCTGGAAACCCTGGCCCACCATTTCGCTGCAGGCCGCGCTGACGCCTGCGAATGGCCGACCCCTGGCGGCCCCGAGCCACAGCTGGAGCTGCCAGACCACGGGGAAGACTACTCGGCACAGGAGCGACTCGAAGCCATTCACCTGGCGCTGGCCGCGCTGGAGGCCGAAGAAGAAATCAGCGTTCCGCTGCTCAAGCAGGTACCGGCGAAGTCAGCACCCTGAGGTCCTCCTGAGGCGGGTTGTCGGTCTGTCGAAAGGCGCTCAGGCAGATTCCTACCCAGGCCGCCTCTGACTTGCCGGCACCAGGGTCGTTGGGCACTCATGGCGCACCCAGGCCTTGCTGCAGGAAAAGAGGTAGTGGCAATTGGCCATGCATGCGATTAAGGTTAACAACCCTAACCTCAGTCTGTGTCATTCTAAGCGCCTTCTCCGCCGTTTCTTGCACTATGACCGCCTCACGAAGACCTCCTCGCGGTGCAGGCCGCACGGCCAAGCCCGACTCCCTCCGCGCTGCTCATGAGCAGATCACCCGCAACAGCGGCACCCTCGCCGATATCGCCAACCTGATCGAGATGGAAGGCAAGGCCAGGCCCGGGCGTGAGCAGCCTGCGCCCGCCACGCGCTCCCGTTCCGACGCCGGCAACCCGGCAGCGGCGTCCAAGGCCAAGGCGGCCGGGCAGACCGACCCTGGCCACTTTCTGGTGCAGCCCGTGTTCGGGATACCGCTGGTGGCGCTACTGGTCTGCGCCCTGATCCTGGGCGCCGCCGTGGGGGTGCCGCTCGGCGTGGTCACCTACGGGACCGCGCTCTACACGGCGGTCCTGGATAGCCTGGCGATCTTCTAAACGGGCCGGTGGCCGCTCTGCAGGCTGCCGTCATGGGCGGCCAGCGGCCGGGCCTCAGGCTTCCAGGGACGCCATCAGCTGCAATTGCTGACCGCTCGGCGCGGCCGCCGGCCTGCCCAGCAGATAGCCCTGGGCGAGCCGGACCCCCAGCTGCTGCAGCAGCGCCAGTTGTTCCGGGGTTTCCACGCCTTCGCAGAGCACCTCCAGCTTCATGGCCTTGCCCAGCAGCAACAGGGAGCTCAGCACCTCGCCGCGCTGTTCCTCATCCTGGATCGCCAGGATCCGCCGATCGATCTTGATCAACTGGAAGGGCAGTTCGAGGATGGGGCCCAGGCCGGCGAAGCCGCTGCCGAAGTCGTCCAGGGCCATGCGGATGCCCAGCAGCTGGAGGAGGGCGAAGGACTGGCGGGTCCGGGTATCTATGACCAGTTCCACCCCTTCGGTGACTTCCAGCACCAGACGATTCGGCGCCAGGCGCGAGAGTCTGAGGGCCGCGGACACCCGCTCGTGCAGCATGGGATCGGCGAATTGCAGCGGCGAGAGATTGATGGAGACGCTCAGGTGCGGGGGCCACTGACTGGCCGCGAGACAGGCCTCCTTCACCACCCATTCGCCCAGGGCGATGATGAAGTTGCCCTGTTCGGCCAGCGGGATGAACACCTCGGGCGAGACCAGGCCCAGGGTTGGGTGCTGCCAGCGCAGCAGCGCCTCGTAACCCGTCACCTGCCTGGGCTCGACGCGGTAGATGGGCTGGTAGTGCAGCAGGAATTCGTTGCCCACCAGCCCCTTGCGGACATCTTCCGGCGTGAGCAGCTCGGCATGGTCCAGAGGCGCGCCTAGGATGGCATCGATGCCGCCCTCGAAGACCCGGTCCCGGCCATCGCGCTTGGCGCGGTAGAGGGCGCGATCCGCACAGTCGAGCAGGTCCTCCGCGGTGCTCAGGCCGGCAAGACCGCTGCGGGCGATGCCGATGCTGACGGTGACCTGGGTCTTGTCATCCTGGCGGCCCTGGTGCGGGATCCGCAGGTCGCGAACGCGTTGCAGGATGGTCTCGGCCACGTCCAGCGCGGCGGCCGGACCGATCCGCTCCAGCAGCACGACGAACTCCTCGCCGCCATAGCGACCGACCCTGTCACCCGGGCCCAACCCGACCGCCAGGGCCTTGGCCACGGTGCGCAGGCAATCATCCCCGGCAAGGTGGCCGTAGTAGTCGTTGTAGCGCTTGAAGTGATCCACGTCGATCAGCAGTACGGCCCCCTGTTCGCCGGCCAGGCGCCGCTGCCAGAAGGCCTCCAGCAGCAGATGGAGCTGACGCCGATTGGCGAGGCCGGTGAGGGAATCCGTTTCCGAGAGGATCTGCAGATCCTGGTTGGCCGAATTGAGTGACGCCAGGCGGACTTCTTCACGCAGCTTGTAGAGATAGGAGCGGCGCCCTTCGACGTTCAGCCAGTAGCTGGCCAACAGGGAAAAGAAGGCCATGACGATGGCGTTGGTCATCATCAGCCCACCCACGATCGGTGACACCGGCGCTTCATGGACGGCCAGGGCGATCACCGACAGGGCGAAGCCATTGAACAGCAGGGCCGGCAGCAGCGGACTCTTCATGCAGGTGTTGACGAAGGCCAGCATCAGCGGCCAGGTAAAGATGAACAGCGTCTGGTTCATCTCCCTGCCCGACGGGCCATTGATCACCAGGTTGTAGACCACCAGCAGGCCGACATAGAACGGCAGCGAGGCCAGGGTTTCGCGCCAGCGCGTCGGTACCCCGCGCAGCAGCACCACGACCAACAGCGCGAAGGGTGTGGCGATCCCCAGCATCTGGGCGGCCGCCCAGGGCAGGGCGTCTTGCAGCAGCAGCCACCACCAGATCAGAAAGCTGTTGTAGCTCAGGGTGCCGATGAGCAGGCAGCGCGTGAGGTGACGCGTGCGCTGCTTATGGATGTCCAGCTGAAACAGGCGCTCCAGCACCGGGGCGAAGGCAAAGGGCCCGACCGGCTGGGCAAGCGTTTGATCGACGAGCCGACCCAGCTCTGGGGAGGTTTTCATGGCAAGCCCGGGCTGACAGGGTGGATAGCGACGTCCGAAGATAGACGTGTAATGTCAATATGATGGCATTCTGTGACCGCCTTCTCGTTTGGAGATTCGTCCCAGATGACCAGTGGTTGAGTTGGAGAACCTGACGGTCCGAGCCCCCTGTCACAGGTCGCTGTGCAGGGGGCTGGGCGTTTTTCAGACCTTGAAGCGGGTGGTCATCTCCTGCAGGCGTACGCCGATGCGGGCCAACTCCATGCTCGAGGAGGCCGTCTCTTCGCTGGCGGCCGCGGTCTGGTCGGAAATGTCGCGGACATTGGTGACGTTGCGACTGATCTCTTCGCCCGCCGCACCCTGCTGTTCCGCAGCGCAGGCGATCTGATCGTTCATCGATTCGATGTCCTTGACCGAGCGGGTGATGCGCTTGAGCATTTCGCCCGCCTCGCGCGACAGGCCGACGCTGCTGTCGGTCAACTGCACGTTGTGGTCGAGCACGGCCGCCATGCGATCGGTGCTCTGATGCAGGCCGGTGATGAGCTGGGCGATCTCGTCGGTCGAGGAGCGGGTGCGCTGGGCCAGGCCGCGGACTTCGTCGGCGACCACCGCGAAGCCGCGGCCCGCCTCGCCGGCGCGAGCGGCTTCGATGGCGGCATTGAGCGCCAGCAGATTGGTCTGCTCGGAGACGGCCTTGATCACGTCGAGCACGCCGCCGATGCTATCGGCATGGCCGCGCAGGGTGGCCATGGCCGCCTTGGTGGATGCCATTTCCTGCGCCAGCAGTTCGATCTGGGCGACGGCCTTGTCGACCGCCTGGTCGCCCTGCTGGGCCTGCTGACTGGCCTCCTGTGCCGAGCGGGCGGCTGCCCCGGCATTGCGCGCCACCTCGTGGGTGGTCGCCGTCATCTCCTGCATCGCGGTGGCGATCTGGTCGGTCTCGATCTTTTGCGCCTGCACGCCGGCGCTGGTCTGCTCGGTCACCGCCGACAGCTGCTCGGCGGCACTGGCGACCTGGACGACGCCGTCCTTCATCTCGCCAATGAGTCCACGCAGGTTCGTGGTCATCTGCAGCATGCTGAGCTGCAGCGCGCCCAGTTCATCCTTGCGGGTCACCTCCAGCTGATGGGTGAAGTCGCCGTTGGCGACCGTCTGGGCCAGCAGGACGGTGTCCTTCAGGGGGCGGACGATGGAGCGGGTGATCAGCCAGGCGCCCAGCAGGCCCAGGGCGATGGCGATGGCCAGCCATACCAGCAACAGCTGACGTGCACCGCTCACATCCGCCAGCTGGAATTCCTTCTGGATCGCGGTCAGCTTGTCGGCCACCGACAGCAGCGTGGTGATGGTGGTGGTGATACCGGCCTGGCCCTGATCCACCTGGACCTGGGCGGTGATCAGCTGTTGCAGGCGCTGCTGGTAGCCGGCGAGTTCGTTGCCAAGCGTCTGCAGCGTCTCGGTCGGCAAGGCGCTGGTCGTGGCGAGTCGTTTGACCTTTGCCTGGATACCGTCCAGGGCACCCTGGGCCGCGGCCTCGCTTTCCTTGGTAGGCGTGGTGGCATAGCTACGCAGGGCAATGCGCATCTGCTGCAGGTCGATGAAGAGGGCCGCCACCTGCTGGCGGTCTTCGACTCGCCCATCCGGGGCGTTGGCCGCCGTGGCCAAGGCCAGCACATAGGTGTTGGCCGCTTCCGCCGTGGCGGTCGCCGCCTGCTGGATCGCCGCACGCTCCCGTGTGGCGGTCACGACCTGGGTGTAGAAGTCCCGATAGCGCTTGAGTGCGCCCTGGGCTTCGCTCAGCAGGGCTTCGTTGGCCCTCGAGTTGAAGTTGGGGACGATGCTCTGCAATTGAGCTTCGATCTTGTCCAGTGCGGCCAGCCATTTGGCCGCCTGGGCATCGTCGGCCTTGACGATATAGACGAGGCGCTCGATGCGCATGTCGCGCGCCAGGGTGCTGTAGCCGGAGATGTCGCCGATTCGTTCGCTGCGATCGCGCAGGGCGTCCGTGGCTTGCCAGCCGGTGTAGGCCACCAGCAGGATCATGCCGATGAGCAGGGAGAAGCCAAGCGCCAGCTTGGCCCGGACGCTGATGTTGCTGAGGAAATTCCAGCCATTGTGCTGCATGAGGACTACCTGGATAGAGGCCGGCGAGGACGAGTCTTCGGCGGACATGCGTTAATTGTTATCGCGATAGTTTTTCGCCCGCGGACGGACGTTGAATACCTGCCACCCTGGACGTAGCCTCCAGGGCCGTCGGTTAATCGCCGAGGCGAAGGCAGGTGCGAGTGCCCGCCAGGGGCGACCTGGACATAGCGGGTAAGTCTGACCATAACGGCGAAAAAGTGATCCATGTCACATCTTTCCCGGGGATGGTTGGTGCCAATTTATGGATGGACGGCGCCTGGTCTGCCGAGGGGAGCTCGGGTATCCGCCTGGTCAGCCGGATACAAGCCGGGTAGGGTCCGAGACAAGGGCGTGGACTGTTCGCTGGTGGACCGGAGCGGACAGCAACTTGCCAATTACCCGAATCGGGAAATACTGTATAAAAAAACAGGTATGGAGGCTGCGCCCATGGCATACAGCCAGTCGTCTCAGCTGACTTCCTATGACCGTCTGACGATGAGGGTCTCGCGGCTGGTCAACAACGCCCGCGGGGTCCTCGACAGGCACGTCCATGTGGAGCGCCTGGAGGCCAGCAGCGAAGACTGGGCGCTGTTGCTCGAGGCCTTCGAGGAGACCGAGGGGCTGATCGTGGCCCACCGTGATGACGGCAGCATCGACCTGTTCTGGAAGGTCTGCTACGACGATTTCTGAGCGGACGCGACAGGCTCGTCCAACGTATTCGCCTTGGCTTCGGTGGGCGGATTGTCGATTGAAAGGGAGGTTGGCAATGAATTTCCAGCGTCTGGGCCCGACCTGGGCTCCCGCCTATCGCCAGTTGATGCTGGACGCCTATGCCAGGCATCCGGAAGCCTTCACCTCCAGTCCTGCAGAGCGGGCCGGGCTGCCGCTCGAGTGGTGGGAGCGTCGTCTGCAGGAGGGTGACGGAGCAGGGGAGCGGGTCTGGGGCGCGACCCAGGGCGCGGAGCTGCTGGGCGTGGTGGGGCTGAGCCACGAGACGAGGGAAAAGGCTCGGCACAAGGCCACCCTGTTCGGCCTGTACGTGCCCGATCGGCACCGGCGGCTGGGCCTGGCGAAAGGTCTGCTCGGCGAATTGCTGGCCCAGGCAGCGACCTGGCCCGACCTGAGGGTCGTCCAGCTCACGGTCACCGAGGGCAATCAGGCCGCTCTGGCGCTGTACGAGCAGGCAGGCTTCAGCGTCTTCGGCAGAGAGCCGCTGGCGGTCGCCGTGGGAGATACCTGGTTCACCAAGCTGCACCTCTGGTGCGATCTGGACAGGTTGCGCCTCGGTTAGGACCCGCTCACCACATACGAAGCACCGTTGCCGCTGCGGCCTGCGAGTCGTGGTGCTGGGCTTCATAAGATGTCGTAAAACTGCCTTCGAACCGCCGCCACACCGTCACATCACCGCTCTAGGCTCGCCGCCCCAAGACAGCTTGTAACAAGTTGTATCCACAGGCCCAAGGGGAAGCGCTGGTGAAACGTTCAGGTAACAAACCCGCGGTGTTGACGATCGCATTCGCGGCGTCGCTGTTGGCACTTTCGGTGCAGGCAGCCAGCCGTTCGGGCAACAACGCCATCAATGGCGTCGATCTGCTATCCGGCTACAACAAGCTCTGGACGCCCGGCGCCAGCTGGAACACCGGCACGCCCACCGCCTTCGGGGCGCCCATTCTGCAGCGCAATATCCAGTACGTGGTCGACCTCGCGAAGACCCGCACCCAGGCCCAGGAGATAGCGGCCTACTACGATGACCGCCGCGACCAGAGCTACAGCCTGATCAGCGGCCTGGGTTCCCTGGCCAATGGCTACCTGGCCGGCTCCGGCGCCTTCACCACCATCCCGGTGTTCGATGCCTCCACCCAGACCACCAAGTACAGCGACAACGGCAATGGCGCCGGCGACGCCAATTCGCAGCTGGGCAAGGTGGTGCAACTGGTCCAGGCGATCCGCAACGATGCCTCCACCACCCCGGCCAAGAATGCCTACCAGTATCCGCGGCCCTGGCGCCAGGCGGGCGTGGACATCGTGCCGCTGTCGTTGCGCCCGGCCCTCAGCACCACACCGCAGAGCGACGGCGGCTTTCCCAGCGGCCACACCAACGCCGCCTATCTCGCCGGGATCGGCTTCGGCTATGCCGTGCCCCAGCGCCTGGGCGAGGAACTGTTCCGCGCCTCGGAGCTGGGCAACAACCGCATCGTCGCCGGCATGCACTCGCCGCTGGACGTGATTGGCGGGCGCATCACCGCCACCTATTTCGCCATCGACAACCTGGTCAACAACGCCCAGCTGCGCAGCGATGCCTTCGCCCAGGCCCAGGTCTACTTCGCCCAGCAATGTGGCGGCGACATCAACAACTGCGTGGACAGGATCGATCCGGCCACCGATCAGCAATCCCAGCATGCCCAGGACAAGGCGCTGTACACCGCCCGCCTGACCTATGGCTTCGCCCCCGTCGGCCCGACCAACCTGGCGCCGGTGGTGCCGGTCAACGCCGAGGTCTTGCTGGAAACGCGCTTTCCGTATCTCACCGCCAGTCAGCGCCGCGACATCCTGGCCAGCACCGAGCTGTCTTCGGGCTATGCGGTCATCGACGAATCCAACGGCTACGGCCGGCTCAATCTGATGGCCGCGGCCGACGGCTACGGCGCCTTCAATGGCAATGTCAGCGTGAACATGGATGCGAGCCAGGGTGGCTTCAACGCCCGCGACGCCTGGCGCAACGACATCGGCGGCAGCGGCAGCCTGACCAAGAACGGCAGCGGCGAACTCACCCTCAGCGGCTTCAACACCTACAGCGGCGGCACGCTGATCAACGGCGGTACCCTGCGCGGTCATGCCCGGGCCTTCGGCAGCGGCGACATCACCGACAACGCCACCCTGGTGCTGGATCAGTCGGTCAACGACAGCCTGGCCAACAACCTGCACGGCAACGGCAGCCTGGTAAAGACCGGGGTCGGCTCCCTGAGCCTGACCGGCAACAGCGACTTCGCCGGCACCACCCGCGTCGACCAGGGCCGCCTGGCCATCGACGGCAACCTCGGGCATTCGGCGGTCACCGTCAACTCGGGCGCCACCCTCGGTGGCAATGGCAGTCTCGGCAGCCTGCGCGTGGCCCAGGGCGGCATCCTCGCGCCCGGCAACTCGGTGGGCCAGCTCAACGTCAACGGCAACGTCACCCTCGACCAGGGCTCCGTCTACCAGGTCGAGACCGATGCCAGCGGCCGCGCCGATCGCCTGGTGGCCACGGGCGGTATCACCGTCAATGGCGCCACCCTGGCATTGGTTTCCAGTCCCTACTGGCAGCCGCTGGGCAGCTATCAGCTGCTGAGCGCGGGCAACGGGCTGAGCGGGCGCTTCGGCCCGATCCAGTCCGACTTCGCCTTCCTGACCCCGACCCTGAGCTATGGCGCCAACCAGGCGACCCTGAGTCTGGCGCGCAATGGCGTGGCCTTCGCCGACCTGGCCGAGGGCCGTAACGCCCGGGCTGCCGCTGCGGGCCTGGATCGCGCCGGCGCCGGCAATGCACTCTGGAACCAGGTCGCCGCGACCAATGCCGCGGGGGCAGGCTCGACGTTCCAGAGCCTGGGCAACGAACTGCACGCCTCGACCAAGACCGTGCTGGTGGAAAACAGCCGGCTGGTGCGCACTGCCATGAGCGATCGCCTGAGCGATGCGCAGAGCGAGCTCCCGTCCAGCTCCGGCATCCAGGGTCTGGCCGGCAGTCGCGAGCGCGGACTGGTCTGGACCCAGGCCCTCGGCGCCTGGGGCCACAACGACGGCAGTCATGACGCCAGCAGCCTGGACAGCCACAGCCGCGGCCTGCTGATCGGCAGCGACGTACCCCTGGACGGCGGCTGGCGCGTCGGCGGGCTGGTGGGCTTCGGCCACACCGATCTCGACCTGCGTGGCGAATCCGGCTCGGCGGACAGCACCGACTACCACCTGGGCCTCTATGCAGGCCAACAGTGGGATGCCCTCAGCCTCAAGCTGGGCCTGGCCCATAGCTGGCACCAGGTGGAGGCACGGCGCAACCTGGCGATCCTCGGCACCGACCAGCGCCTGGCGCCGGACTACGACGCCGGCACCACCCAGGCCTTCGGCGAGCTGGCCTATCGGATCGAGGCGGGGAGCCTGAATCTTTCGCCCTTCGCCAGTCTGGCCCATGTGCACCTGCAGACCGACGGCTTCCACGAGCGTAGCGGGGCGCTGGACCTGGACAATCCGCGGCAGAATACCGACGTGACCTTCAGCACCCTCGGCCTGCGCCTGGCGAGCAAACCGCTGGGTGACTGGAAGCTGGTGCCGAGTGCCACCCTGGGCTGGCGCCACGCCTTTGGCGACACCACCCCCGAGCATGAGGCGGCCTTCGCTGGCGGCCCGGCGTTCAAGGTGGTGGGGGCGCCCATCGCGCGTGACGCGGCGGTGGTGCGCGGGGCGCTGGACCTGGCGCTGAGCGAGACGGTCTCGCTGGGCCTGGGTTATGACGGACAACTGAGCGGTCGGACCAAGGACCAGGACCTCGACGCGCGACTCAGCTGGCGCTTCTGAGGATAGGCGTCCCGAGCGCGCGAGCAAATCGGGCATCTGGTACTGGGTACTGAAGACGGGCGAGGCCACCGGAGACGGATGGCCTCGCCTGCTTTCCGGGTTAGAAGGACGCCAGGTTGTCCGGCGTGATCAGCTGGAAGGGGACCCGGGTGAGATTGCTGCTGGTGGAGCCATTGGCCAGGCGCAAGGCCATGTCCACCGCGCCCTGACCCTGGCCCTTGGCATCCTGCAGCACGCTGACGGCCAACTTGCCCTCGCGCATTTCCTGCAAGCCATCGGGCGTGCCGTCGATGCCGCCCACCAGATACTTCGCCAGCGGCTTGCCAGCCTTTTCCAGGCCACGGATGGCACCGATGGCCATCTCATCGTTGTTGGCGGCGACGATGTCGAAGGCCACGCCCTTGTCGACCCACTGCAGGACGCGTTCGGTCGCCTCGCTGCGCTGCCAGTTGGCCGAGGCCTTCACCACCACCTGCATGTCGGGATACTTGGCCACTACCTTCTCGACGCTCTCGGTGCGCAGCTTGGTCGCCGGGTGACCCGGTTCGCCCATGAGGATCGCCACCTTGCCCTTGTAACCGGCGCGGCGGGCCAGCTCCTCCATCTGCATCGTCGCGGCTTCCACCTCGTCGGAGCCGACGAAGCCGGCATAGGCGGGCAGGGGAGAGACGCTGGGGCGGTAGTTGATGAACACCAGCGGCACCTTGCTGCTCATCGCCAGGGACAGCATCTCCTGGGTATTGCTGTCGTCGATCAGATTGACGATGACCGCATCGACGTGGGCGGCGATCAGGTTGCGGTACTGGCGCAGCTGCAGGGCGCTGTCACTGTTGGCGTTTTCCAGGAAGAGGTCCGCGTCCAGGGTATGGGCGCGCTCCTCGACGTTGTTGATCAGCAGGGTGCGGAAGTTGTCGCGCTTGGAGGTCAGGACACCGATGAGCGGCGCGTTGGCCTGGGCCAGGTTTACCCAGGTGGCGGCCAGGACGAGACTGGCGAGAAGACGAAGCTTGGGCTTGAACATGAGTCGGTCCCCGATCAGACACTGAAGCGTTGCAGCAGCTCGCGCTGCCGGCTGGCCATGAGCGAAAGGTCCTCGCTGCTGCGGGCGGCGCTGTCGGCGCCTTCCGCGGCGCGGAGCGCGGCGTCGTTGATCTGCACCATCATGCGACTGGTCTCCTGGACGGTGGCGCTCTGTTCTTCGGTGGCGGCGGCGATCTGGGTGTTCATCTCGCGGATGGTGCCGACCGCCTGGCTCATGCTCTGCAGGGCTTCCCGGGCGGAAGAGGCCAGTTGCACGCACTCGCCGGACTGGGCACGACTCACCCCCATGATTTCCACCACCGAATGGATCTTCTGCTGCATCTGTTCGATCTGCTGCTGGATTTCGGTGGTGGAGGCCTGGGTACGACTGGCGAGGGAACGCACCTCGTCGGCGACCACGGCGAAACCGCGCCCCTGTTCACCGGCGCGAGCCGCCTCGATGGCGGCGTTGAGGGCCAGCAGGTTGGTCTGCTCGGCGATGTTGCGGATGGCATCGACGATGCCGTCGATGCTCTGGCCATAGCCCTGCAGCTCATCGGTGGCCTGGGCGGCGACCTGGATCTGCCGCGCCTGGCGCTGGATGCTATCGATGGTCTCGGCGACGGTGGTGCCGGTCGTGGTGCTCAGCTGGAAGGTGTGGTCGACGGCATCCTTGGTGTCGAGGGCGCGCTGGGCCACCTCGGCCACGGTGCTTTCCATCTGCGTCATCGCCGAGGCGGCGGAGCCGAGACGCTCGGTCTGCTCTTCCACGGCGCGGGTGGTGCTGGCACTGATGTCGGCATTGGCCTGGGCGGTACCCCAGAGGTCGTCGGCCGACTGAGTGAGGGTCTGCACCGTGGTCTGCAGCGAGCGGATTAGTTCGTTGAGATAGCTGCCCAGTTCGCTGAATTCGTCCTTGCGGCGCACATCGAAATGGACCCGCAGATCGCCGGCCGTGACCTGGCGCAGCGACTCGCGAAAGGCCAGCAGCGGGCGCCGCAGGCCACGCGCGACCCAGAGGCCGATGATCAGGGCCGCGCCGATCGCCAGCAGGGTGACGATGGCGAGCACCTGGCGGCTGGTGGCCACGGTGGCGTCGGTATCGCTCTTGGCCTGCTGGGCCACGGCCACGGCGCCGGCGCTGAGGGTACGCAGGGCGTCCAGGGTCGCCTGCAGGGCGGTGCCGGTGCGCTGGCGCTGGGCGTCGAACTGGCCTTCGGCCGCGGCCTGCCGCTGATAGGCCTGGCGCAGGCCATCGGGCGCGGTCATCTCGTGCAGGAGGCGGGTGACCATCACCCCCACGATGCGCGCGCTGCGCTCGTCGATGGCGGCCAGGGCGCGCAGGCGATCGGTGATGACATCCTGCTGCTGGTTGAGCACCACATCCAGTCCTGGCAGATCCAGGCGTGCCGCCTGGGCGGCGAAGGCGGCGTAGGTCTTGTCCGTTTCGATCAGCAGCATCTGGGCGGCGCGGACGGCTGCGGTGGCGCCTTCGGCCTTCTGTTGCGCGCTGTAGGCCTGCAGATAGCTGGACAGCC
The DNA here is from genome assembly GCF_000730625.1 of Pseudomonas oryzihabitans NBRC 102199. GTDB lineage: Bacteria > Pseudomonadota > Gammaproteobacteria > Pseudomonadales > Pseudomonadaceae > Chryseomonas > Chryseomonas oryzihabitans. Next base: position 309,571 of record NZ_BBIT01000001.1, read on the forward strand.
GATTGGCCTCCGGCGTGGCATAGCCCTGCAGGGTGCGGGTTTCGCGGCGGATGGCGACCAGCTGGCGGTAGCCGTCGATGAGGGTCTTCGCCTGGTCGCCATAGGCATTGCCCAGCTTCTGCTCTTGATCGAGCGCCTGGGTCAGCTGGTCATGGGCGCGCAACAGCGCCGGCAGGCGCTGGTGCAGCTGCAGGTAGTCGGCGAACTGCTGCTGGAATTGCTTTTCGCGGGTGGCGATCGCCGCGGCGTCGGTCTCGGCCAGCAGGCCGAGCAGGGTCTGGTTGGCCCCCAGCAACTGCACGTTGATCTCGCCAACGGCCTGGCCGAGCGGCGCGGATTGCTCGGTGATGACCGTCAGCCGCTCATGGATGGACTGGGTACTGTTGAAGCTCACGGCGACGATGCCCAGCAGCAAGAGCACCAGAAGTGCGATGCCGCCGACCACGCGTTGAAGAATCGTCATGCTGGTTCCCTGCTTTTGTTATCGGTGTCGAGGCAGGAGGCCATCAGCGCCGGGACCCGATCGAGCGTCCCGCTACCGTCCATGGCCAACGTGCTGTCAGCCTAGTCGCATCACCGGACCTGGCCGCATCGTCCGCGGACGTGCGGCCTTGGCCAGGCGATCAGCTGTCGTCCGTGGCGTCCGCCACCCGTGCCAGGGGCTGGCGGGCCGGTTCGCTCTTTGGGCAAGGCGCGAGGGACGCTACCTGGCGATCCCAGATCCGCCACCTCCAGGCATGCGGCGCGCGTTCCTCCGTGGTCGCCATGCGACGGACACCTCAGGTCGCAAAGCCGGCGCGGCGGGGCAGAAACCAACCGGTGCTTCTCCAGGTCCCTGAAAGGTCTCTTTTTTCAGGAATACCCGATGTCCAAAGCTCTGCTGTGCTCCCTCGTACTGGCTACCGCCGCAACCCTGACCGCGTGCGACAAGACCTCCGAAGACCATGCCCAGGATGCCCAGGCCCATAGCCAGAAGGCCCAGGAGAAGGCGGCCGAGGGCAAGGTCGAGCGGGCCTCCAAGGAGCAGTCCAAGGCGCAGGAAGACCGGGCCCAGGCCAATGAAGCCGCGGCCACCGAAGGGCGCAATACGCCCCCCGATTCCGCCGTGCCCGGCTATATCAAGACGCCCAGCAAGGAAAATCCCTGACCTAAGCTCCGCCTCCCTTGCCGGCCGGCAGTGGGCGAATCGCCGCGTTGCTCGCAGCCGCTGGGCGCAGGGTAGGGCGGCCACGGTTGCCGGTGGCTCAGGCGGATGACGAAGCCTGCTGGCTACCGCACCCCGGAATTCCGGGGCGGAAGGTCAGGGTGGCGCACTGACGGGCGGCCAACCGGCGGCCGTTGACGAGCCGACGACAGCTGTCGTCCAGGCGAGCAACGGCTGTTTACATCCGGGCCAGGACGATTAGAGTAGGAGCCACTTCGCCACTATTCGTCCATCCTCCGGAGCCGCCATGAGCCCTTCGCGACCGATCCACTGGTATCGTGCCCGCAGCACGTTCGAAATCGTCGCCCTGGGCCTGGGGGTCATCGCCCTTGTGGTGGCGCTCGATCAGGGCCTGCGCAACTCGCCCTCCGAGCACCTCGCCGATTACCACGCCTGCAAGGGTGACGGTGGTCTGGCGCGGATGAACGCCATCGGCGAAATCGTCTGCCGGCTGCCCAGTCCGGTGATTGGCCAGGTAGCGGCCAAGACCCCAGCGGTTTCCGGTCTCTAACGACCGCCGGGCTTCTCCCTCCGGCCTGCTCACACCTGGCCTGCTCCTGTGACTGGACCCTCCCGGTCCGGTCGATCCGTCTTTTTCCGCATCCTTTCCTGATTGCGTCCTGACCCCTGGGCGTGGATCACGGCTGCCTGGCGTTGGCAATGCGAACAGCTATTGCTTAACGTAACATTTGATAATGAGAGTTTTTATCATTTAAAGTGCTGGCCCTCGCGCGACGACGCGAACAGCAGCCTTCCAGTGCACGGCGTCGGCTGCAACGCCACGGTCACAAGGATCACCATGAACACCCAAGGAACCCTCTGCCAGCCCGTCCGCCTTCGCCGCGGGGCTCTCCGTCAGCTGCTTCTGATCGGCGCGCTGATTCCCTTTCCGCTGACGGCCCTGGCCGCCACGGTGGCCGAGCAGAACGCCACGGAACTGGACACCCTGACCATCGAAGGCAATCGCCTCTACGACATGGCGCCCTCGGAACAGACCGGCGGCTATACCGTGGATTCGGCGACCGTGGGCACCAAGACGCCGGCCGCCCTGCGTGACATTCCCCAGTCGATCACCTCCTACACCAGCGACTACATCAAGGATCGCAACTTCAACACCCTGGACGAGCTGGCCAAGTCCACCGCCGGCCTGCGGGTGCTGACCAACGACAGCGGGCGCTCCTCCATCTATTCGCGTGGTTACGAGTACGACGAATACAACATCGACGGCCTGCCGGCGCCCATGACCAGCATCTTCGGCACCGTGCCCATTCTCTCGCCCTTCGACCGGGTCGAGATCATGCGCGGGCCCTCGGGGCTGTTCAACAGCACCAGCGAGCTGGGCGGCATCGTCAACATGGTGCGCAAGCGCGGCACCGAGGACTTCCAGGGGCACATCACCGGGCGCTACGGCTCCTGGGACACCAACTACCAGGAAATCGACCTGGCCGGTCCGCTCACCGAAAGCAAGAATGTCCGGGGTCGCTTCGTCGCCTCCCGCGCCGACACCAATGGCGAGGTGGACTACAACGCCAACACCGACCAGAGCTATTACGGCGACCTGGACATCGACCTGTCCGACGCCACCCAGATCTCCTTTGGCCTGATCCATCAGGTCAAGAACCTCACCCCGCACAATGGCTATCCCACCGATGCCCAGGGCAATCTGCTGGACTTCAGCCAGTCGCGTTTCCTGGGGGCGGACTGGAACTACTTCGACGGCAAGACCACCGACGGCATCTTCGAGCTGACCCACAGATTCGATAACGGTGGCTATGGGCGCCTCGCCGCCCGGGCCTCGCATCGGGAGGCGGACTACCTCTATGCCTTCACCGGCGGGGCGGTGCAGGCCAACGGCAACACCAGCATCCGCGCCAGCACCCGGGACTTCGAGCAGGACGCCTATTCCCTCGACGCCAGCTACAGCCAGCCGTTCGAGACCCTGGGTCAGGTCAGCGAATTCGTCGTGGGGACCGACTACAAGCACTACGACACCGACTACCAGAACGGCAACAGCGTCCTGGGTACGGTCAATGTGAACAGCTATTCGCCGACCCGCTTCGCCAAGCCGGCGCGCGTCTACCAGACCGACTACAGCGGCGAGGATCGCGAATTCGGCCTCTATTCCAAGGTCACCTTCCGCCCCATCGAGCGCCTGGCGCTGATCGGCGGTGCCCGCGTTTCCTGGTACAGGGGCGAGGCCTATACCACCACCCTGGCCAGCGGGGCCGAGGCGGGGGAGAGCCAGAAGCACAGCGGCTTCGTCACCCCCTATCTGGGTACCGTCTATGATCTCGACGACTACCATTCCCTCTATGCGAGCTATTCCAAGGTCTACAAGCCGCAGAGCGAGCTGGATGCCCAGGGCAAGGCCATCGATCCGCGCGAGGGTGACCAGTACGAGGTCGGTATCAAGGGCAGCTATTTCAACGGCGACATGAATGCGCGGCTGTCGATCTTCCAGCTGACGGATGAGAACCGGGCTACCCGACCTTTCGACGCCAACGGTGTGGCCATCACCACCTATTCCGAAGCGTCCGGCAAGACGCGGGTGAAAGGCGCCGAGATCGAGGTCAGCGGCAAGCTCACCGAGCAGTGGGAAATGCTCGCCGGCTACACCTACATGGATACCCAGAACCTCAGTGGCGATGGCAACACCCTGTTCGAGGCCATGCCCAAGCACATGGCCTCGCTGTGGACCAAGTACACCCTGGCGGGCGGTCCGCTGACCGGCCTGAGCATCGGTGGCGGGGTGACCGCCATGAGCGATTTCTCCCAGACCAACCAGACCTCCGGCGTCACCGTCTCCGCCCCGGGCTATGCCACGGTGGATGCCAAGTTCTCCTATCCGGTCACCAAGCAATTGACCGCGACCCTGGACGTAAACAACCTCCTCGACAAGGAATACTGGTCGCGCGTAGGTTCGGTTTCCACCTTCAACTTCCAGGGCCCCTCGCGCAGCGTGATGGTCGGGGCGCGCTACGACTTCTGAGTCCCAGGCCGACCCGGGCAGGGCCCAGGTCGGCCAGCGCGATGCAGGCCATGACGATCCTTGCGACGATGTACCTTGATGCGATGAAAGATTCACTTTTCCAGCGGGACGACGTGGGCAGCGAGCCCTGGTGGCAAGCCGTGGCCTGTCGTGGCACGCCGCTGATCGAGCCCACTGCAGACGGACGCTATCGCCTGACCTTTGTCTGGCGCGATCCCGAAGGGCTGGCCGGGCGCTCCGGCACCCAGCGGGTCTGGCTCAACATCACCGGGGTCACCGACCATCACCAACCGGGCCTGCCGCAGAGTCTGCGGCGCCTGCCAGGCACCGATGTCTGGGCCTGGGAGACCGAACTGGATGGCCGCTGGCGCGGCAGCTACTGCCTGATCCCCAGCGGGGAGCCAGCGCCCTTCGAAGGCGAAGCCCAACCCGATCTCCAGGGCATCCGCCTCTGGTGGCGCAGCGTCTTTCCCCTGGCCCAGGCCGATCGGCTCAATCCGCGACGCGCCTGGCAGGGTGGGCGAGGGCTGGCGGTGTCGGGCGTGCACCTGCCGGAGGCGCCTGCCCAGCCGGCCTGGGCGGCGTTCGATGCCGACCGCAGCCTGGCGCCAACGGCCTGGCCGAGTCTGCAACAGTACGAGTGGCAGAGTGCACGGCTGGGCAACAGCCGTCCGGTGTGGGTCTTCGCCACCGGTAATACCACCCCTATGGAGCGGCCGCTGGCCATCCTGCTGGATGGGCAGTTCTGGGCGCAGACGATGCCCGTGGGCGCGCCACTGCAGCAGCTCACCGCGGCCGGGCAACTGCCGGAGGCGGTCTATCTGCTGATCGACAACAGCGACCGCGCCCTGCGCGGCAGCGAGTTGCCCTGCAATCCGGAATTCTGGTTGGCGTTGCAGGAAGAACTGCTGCCCCAGGTGCGCGACTGGGCGCCCCATGCGCAGTCGTCGTCCACGACCGTGGTCGCCGGGCAGAGCTTTGGCGGGCTGGCGGCGCTCTATGCCGCGCTGCATTGGCCGGAGCGCTTCGGCTGCGCCCTGAGTCAGTCCGGGTCCTTCTGGTGGCCGCAGCGCGGCGCGCCAGGACGGCTGTTCGAGGCACTGGCGAGCGGGCAGGGGAGCACCCACCCCCTGCGGCTGTTCATCGAGGCCGGGCTGCGCGAGCCGGCCATCCTCGAAGCCTCCCGGGCCCTGGTCCCGCGCCTGCGCGAGCAGGGCCACGTGCTCGACTATCGCGAGATCGATGGGGGGCACGACGCCCTCTGGTGGCGCGGCGGGCTGCTCGATGGCCTGGTCCAGCTCTGGCGACCCCGGGTCACCGCCGACGCCCAGCGTTAATCCCTATTTGCCAGGAGGTCCGATGGACGCTCTCAATCCCTTCGACGATCCCGCCCAGGTGCTGCTGATCCTGCGCAATGCCCGGGGTCAGTGCAGCCTCTGGCCCGAGGCCATGACCGTTCCCGCCGGCTGGGAGCCGGTGTTCGGACCGGCGCCGCGCGCGGCCTGCGACGACTGGCTAGCCAGCCACTGGCGCGATATCCGCCCGGTCGCCTCCCTGCTTTCCTGACTGGAGTTCCTGTGTCCTCTACGCCGCTTTCTCTTTCGCGCCCACTGCCTCTGGTCGCCGCCCAGCCCGGTATCTGGATGGCCGATCAGCTGTCGCCCCACGCCAATGCCTTCGCCGTGGCCCATCTGGTCGAGTTGCGCGGGTCGATCGATGCCCAGGCGCTGCAGGCGGCCATCGTCCAGGGCCTGGGCGAGCTGGACAGCCTGCAACTGAAGTTCGCCGAGCGCGAGGGCGAGCTGGTGCAGTGGATCGACGATGAGGCGGCCACGCCTGCCCCCGAGTGGCTGGACCTGCGCGGGGCCGCCGATCCGGAAGGCGCGGCGCGGGCGGCCATCCGCGTCGACCTCGACGGCGACCTGAGAGCCACCAGCGGCGGGCCGCTGTGGCTCAACCGGATCTACCAGCTGGGTGACGATCACCTGTTCTGGTACCAGCGCTATCACCACCTGCTGATCGATGGCTATGGCTTCGCCGCCCTGGCCAAGCGGGTAGCGGCCCTGTACAGCGCCGCGGTGCGCGGCGAGACGCCCGAGGCTTCGCCCTTCGTCTCCTTTGCCGAGGTGGTGCGCGAATACCAGGATTATCGGCAGTCGGCCGTGCGCGAGCGTGACGAAGCCTTCTGGCGTGAGCGCGGCGCGGCCTTGCCGCCGGCCGCCTCCCTGGCACCCGGTGGCCTGGCGGGGCAGGTGCCGACGCCGCGGGTGGTGGAAGCCCGTGCCCGGGTGCCCGCCGCGGTCTTCGCCAGGCTGGCCGAGCAGGGCAAGGCCCAGGGCGTGACGCCGGCTGATCTGGCCGTGGCCCTGGCCGCCACCTGGTTCGCCCGTCTCAGCGGTCAGCCGGCCTTCAGCGCCGGCTTCATCTTCATGAGGCGCATGGGGTCGGTGGCGCTGAAATCCGGGGGCGCGACGCTCAACGTCCTGCCCCTGGGCGTGCGCACCGACTCGACCCAGACGCTGCCGCAACTCGCCGCCGTGCTGGCCGCCGAACTCAAGAAGGTGCGTCGCCACCAGCGCTATGACGCCGAGCAGATCGCTCGCGATCTCGGCCGGCCGGGCGATGCCGAGCCCCTGACCGGACCGGTCATCAACCTCAAGCTGTTCGATTTCGCCCTGGATTTCGCCGGGGTGCCCGGTATCACCCACGAATTGGCCTCGGGGCCGGTGCGCGATCTGGAAATCGCTCTTTATCTAGAAGCGAGCGGCGCCCTGGACATCAAGTTGCTGGGCAACGCCGAGCGCTATACCGCCGATCTGCTACAGGGGCACGCCGAGCGCTTCGGCCTGCTGGCGCAGCAGTTTGCCACTCAACCTGGGCTCATCCTGAGCGAAGCCGATCTGCTGGCGCCCACGGACCAGCACTGGCTGGCCGCCATCAATGCCACCGAGCGCCCGCTGCCCGCCACCACCCTGGCCGCGCTGTTGGCCGAGCAGGCGGCGCGGACGCCCGCGGCACCGGCACTGGCCGATCTGCAGCACGCCTTTACCTATGAGGAGACGCGCAAGCAGGTCCTGGCCCTGGCCCAGCGCCTGAGCCACGCCGGGGTCGGTCGCGGTGACATCGTCGCGGTGGCCCTGCCACGCTCGGTGTTCCTGTCCCTGGCCTTGCTGGCGACGCTCGAGCTGGGCGCGGCCTACCTGCCGCTGGACAGCGGCTATCCCGACGAGCGCCTGCAACTGATGCTCGACGATGCCCGGCCCCGGGTGCTGGTGACCGATGCCAGTCAACGTGGACGTTTCCCGGGGCTGCGCGAGGAGCAGGTGCTGATTCTCGATGCGCCGCTGGAGGGGCTAGACCAGGCTCCCGTGTTCGAAGGACCGCGCCCCGCTGATCCGGCCTATCTGCTCTATACCTCCGGCTCGACCGGCCGGCCCAAGGGCGTGGTGGTCGGGCATGCGGCCATCGTCAATCGCCTGCTGTGGATGCAGGACAGCTACCCCCTCGGCGCCGGTGACACCGTCCTGCAGAAGACGCCGAGCAGCTTCGATGTCTCGGTCTGGGAATTCTTCTGGCCGCTGCTGGTGGGCGCCCGGCTGTACCTGGCGCCACCCGAGGCCCATCGCGATCCCCTGGCGCTGCAGGAGCTGTTCGCCCGCGAGCGGGTGACCACCGTACACTTCGTACCCTCGATGCTGGCGGCCTTCGTCGCCAGTCTGGACGAGCCGGCCGCGGTGGCCCGCTGCGCCAGCCTGCGCCAGGTGTTCTGCAGTGGCGAGGCGCTCCCCACCGAACTGGCTCGCACCTGGGAGCGCCGGGTCGGCGCGCCCCTGCACAATCTCTATGGCCCCACCGAGGCTGCGGTCGACGTCTCCTATCATCCGGCCCATGGCGCCGCCCTGGCGGCTGTCAGCGGCAGCAGCGTGCCCATCGGCAAGCCGGTGTGGAACACCGGGCTGCACATCCTCGACGAGCGTCTGCGCCCGGTACCGCCGGGTGTGGCGGGCGAGCTCTATCTGAGCGGGGTGCAACTCGCCGATGGCTACCTGGGCCGTCCCGAGCTGACCGCCGCACGCTTCATCGCCGCGCCGGACGGGCAGGGCGAGCGCCTCTATCGCACCGGTGACGTGGCGCGCTGGCTGCCCGAGGGCGTCGTCGAATACCTCGGCCGCAGCGACGACCAGGTCAAGTTGCGCGGGCAGCGCATCGAACTGGCGGAAATCGACCACGCCCTGCTGGCGCTGCCTGGCGTGGCCCAGGCGGTCACCCATGCCCGGGTGCTGGGCGAGGCGGCCACCGCCACCGGTGGCGATGCCCGCCAACTGGTGGGCTATCTCGTCGCCCAGCCCGGCGCCGCGCTGGACCTGGAGCGCCTGCGCGCGCGCCTGGGCGAAAGCCTGCCGCCGCACCTGGTGCCGGTGGCCCTGGTGGAGCTGGACGCCTTGCCCCTGGGCGCCACCGGCAAGCTCGATCGCAAGGCCCTGCCGGCGCCCCAGGGCGTGGCCAGGGCTGCCAGCCGCCCCCTGGCGCCGGGGCTGGAAAGCGATCTGGCCGCGGCGTTTTCCGAGGTGCTCGGCTGCGCCATCGTCGGTGCGGACGACGACTTCTTTGCCCTGGGCGGTCATTCGCTGCTGGCCATGACCCTGGCCGCCACGCTGCGTCGGCGCCTGGGGCGGCCGGTGTCCATCGGCCAGATCATGGTGGCCTCCAGTGTCGCCCGCCTGGCCCGGCAGCTGGAGCAGGATGCGGCCAGCGCGACCCGCGCCGGCTTCGAGACCCTGCTGCCGCTACGCCCGGGCGATGGCCCGACGCTGTTCTGCTTCCATCCGGCCTCGGGCTTCGCCTGGCAATTCAGCGTGCTGGCGCGCCACCTGGATCCGCGCTGGTCGCTACTCGGCATCCAGTCGCCGCGTCCGGACGGCCCCCTGGCCCAGGGCGCCGACCTGGAAGCCGTCATCCAGCGCCATCTGCGCACCCTGCGCGAGGTGCAGCCGCAGGGGCCCTATCATCTGCTCGGCTATTCCCTGGGTGGCACCCTGGCCCAGGGTCTGGCGGCGCGGCTGCAGGCGGCAGGAGAGCAGGTCGCCTTCCTCGGCCTGCTCGACACCTATCCGCCGGAAACCCAGAACTGGCAAGAACGCGAAGGCCATCGCGAGCTGGACCCGGAGGTGCTGGCCGAGGTCAATCGCGAGCGCGAGGCCTTCCTGGCGGCCCAGCAGGGCCTCGCCGATCCGGCACTGGGGGAGGGGGCGGAGCTGTTCGCCACCATCGAAGGCAACTACGCCGACTCGGTGCGGCTGCTGGCCACGGCGCGCAGCGCGCGTTTCGACGGCGAGGCGCTGATGTTCGTCGCCCGGCGCACCCTGCCGGCGGGAATGGACGTCAAGGCCACCTGGGCGCCCTGGATCACCCGCCTGCAGGCCCACGAGGTGGATTGCGCCCACGTCGACATCATCGCCCCGGCCCAGCTGACGCAGATCGGCCCGGTGCTGAATCGGGCGTTGAAGGCGCTGTGACGGCTCGCGGGTTCGGCTCGACGGCGACTCCCCGCTCAGGCAAGGTGTGAAGCCTGGGCGGGGCAGGAGAGATGATCGGCCAGGCCGCTCCTTCTCTCGTTGCAGGTGGACCCATGGCGAAAAGCGTGACCATTCAGGATGTCGCCCGGCAGGCAGGCTTGTCCAAGTCTGCCGTTTCGCGCTACCTGAATCACAGTCTGAGCCTGCCACCCGCCACGGCGCAGCGTATCGAAGGGGCCATCGAGGCCCTGGGCTTTCGGCGCAACAGCCTGGCCCAACGCCTGAGCAAGGGCGGCAGCGAGACCATCGGGCTGGTGCTGCCGGACATCGCCAACCCCTTTTTCGCCGAGCTGGCCGACGCCGCCGAGGCCACGGCCTTCGCCCATGGCTACAACCTGGTGCTCTGCCTGACGCGCAACGATCCGGCGCGGGAAATCCAGTACGTCCACTGGAAGGGATCGCGCCGCGTGGATGGTCTGCTGTTCATCACCAACCGCGCGGATGACGGGACGCTGGCGGCGCAACTGGGCGCCTATCGGGAGATCGTGTTGCTGGACGAGGATGTCCCGGGTACCTCGATGCCCAAGGTCTTCGCCGACAATGTCGCCGGCGGCCGACTGGCCACCGAGCATCTGATCCGCCAGGGGCATCGGCGCATCGCCCATGTCTCCGGACCGGCAGCGGTGATGAGCGTGAGGGAGCGGCGCGAGGGCTATGAGCAAGCCCTGGCCGCGGCCGGAATACCCTTGCGTCCCGATTATCTGCTGCTGGGGGAGTACAGCCGCGACTTCGGGCGTCAGGCGGCCGCGACCCTGCTGGATCTGCCGGAGCCGCCTCAGGCGATCTTCGCCGCTAGCGACTTCATCGCGGTAGGGGTGCTCGATACCCTGCGCGAACGCGGCCTGGCGGTTCCCGATGCCCTGTCCCTGGTCGGCTTCGACGACGCGCCCTACGCGGAATTGCTCACGCCGCCGCTCAGTACCGTGCGCCAGTCGGCGCGGGACCTGGGTCGCCAGGGAATCGAAGCCCTGCTGGCGGTGCTTGCCGGGCAGCCGGTAGTCGGGGAGCAGCGGGTCGCTGTAACGCTGGTGGAACGGGGCTCGGTCGCCCCAGTGCCTGCCCCAAGGTAGCACCCGGCGTTTCCATTCTGCCCAGTCGTGGAGCACTCTCTTGGCTGTCCGGCCAGAGGCTCTGCGCAGGGGGTTTGAGTAACCATTTAAATTGGCAGTGGAAGAGGGTCCTCCAGTCGCTGCTGGCACGCCTTGTGCTGTTTCCTTTCCAACAGAACCTTCCCGGTTCTATTTTTTGGCCCACTTAGTAAACCGGTTTACTAACCGCTGCCACATCCGTTGGCAGGGTAGAGGAGGATGGAGATGCTTCGATTCGGCAAGACGTTCGCTTCCATGCTGATGGTGTTCGGATTGGGCCTGGCCGGTAGTGCCCAGGCGGCGCCGGCCAAGCGGCTGGCATTGGTCCAGGTGAATCAGCAGGCGCTCTATTTCACCCAGATCACCCAGGGTGCCCAGGCCGCTGCCAAGGCGGCGGGCGCCGAGTTGGTGGTGTTCAACGCCAACGACAACCCCTCCGCCCAGAACGACGCCATCGAGGCCTACATCCAGGACAGGGTGGACGCCATCCTGGTCTGTGCCATCGACGTCAACGGCATCAAGCCGGCGGTCTCGGCGGCGGTCCAGGCCGGTATCCCGGTGGTGGCCATCGACGCCGTGCTCAATGGCGACAACCAGGTGCAGGTCGGCGTCGACAACCGCGCCGCGGCTCGCCAGCTGGGGGAATACACCGGCAACTACATCACCCGAGAGCTGGGTGGCGAGGCCAAGGTCGGGGTGGTGGGAGCCCTGGGTTCCTACGTGCAGAACCTGCGTCTGGACGGCTTCCGCGAGGGGCTGGCCCAGCGCGCGCCCAAGGCGAAGATCGTCGGTACCGTGGATGGCAACAACGTGCAGGACACCGCGCAGAGCGCCGCGGAAAATCTGCTCACCGCCAATCCGGATCTGCAGATCGTTTATGCCACCGGCGAGCCGGCGTTGATTGGCACCGTGGCGGCCAGCGTCGCCCAGGGCAGCGGCGAGCGCACCCGGATCTTTGGCTGGGACCTGTCGCCCCAGGCCGTCCAGGGCCTGGATGACGGCTCCGTGGCAGTGGTGGTGCAGCAGAACACCCGCGGCATGGGCAAGGCGGCGGTGGAGGCGGCGCTGGCGCTGCTCGCCGGCCAGCAGGTCACTAAGCAGCAGGATATCCCGGTGACCCTGGTCACCCGGGAAAACCTGGATGCCTATCGCGCCGACTTCAAGTAGCGGAGACCGAGCATGGACACTGCGACGACGGTTCCCCGGGTCAGCATGACCGGCATCACCAAGAGCTATGGCTCCATCCAGTCCCTGCGCGGCGTCGACCTCGCCCTGCAGCCCGGCGAGGTCCTGGGGCTGGTCGGCGACAACGGCGCCGGCAAATCGACCCTGACCAAGATTCTTTCCGGCGCGGTGCTGCCCACCAGTGGCTGCATCCGCATCGACGGCCGCGAAGAGGTGTTCCAAGGCCCGGCGGATGCACAGCGCTGTCGGATCCAGATGGTCTATCAGGATCTCTCCCTGTGCGACACCGTGGACGTGGCCGGCAACCTCTTCATGGGGCGGGAGCCCCGCCGCCGGCTGCTCGGGCTGCCGCTGCTGGACGAGCGCAAGATGCACGCCGATGCGCGCCGCATCCTCGAGGGGCTGGGCATCAGCCTGCCCGATACCCGCGCCCAGGTACGCCACCTCTCCGGCGGCCAGCGCCAGGCCGTGGCCATAGCCCGCGCCGCGGCCTTCGAACCCCGGGTACTGATCATGGACGAGCCGACCGCCGCCCTGGCGGTGGCCGAGGTCGAGGCGGTGCTGGAGCTGATCCGCACCATCAGCCGCCAGGGGGTGAGCGTCATCCTCATCACCCACCGGCTGCAGGATCTCTTCCTGGTCTGCGACCGCATCATGGTGATGTACGAGGGCCAGAACCTGGCCGAGCGCCGGGTGGCCGACACCAGTCTGGGCGAGATCGTCGAGCTGATCGTCGGCCACAAGTTCACCGCCCGTTCCGCCTGCGCCTGAATCGGAGGATTTCATGAATACCCTCGACCTGACCCGACAGCGCGTGGTGGTGCAGTCACCGCTGCGCCGCCTGCTGCACGACTATCCCGGCGTCGCCAGCATCGCGCTGTTCTTCGCCCTCTGCTGCCTGCTGTTCGCGCTGGTGACCGACAACTTCCTCAGCAGCGGCAACCTGCTCAACGTCATTCGCCAGAACGCGCCCTTGCTGATCGTGGCCGTGGCCATGACCCTGGTGGTGACCACCGGTGGCATAGACCTGTCGGTCGGTTCCACCCTGGCCCTGGTGGGCGCCCTGGCCGCCCTCGGCCTCAACACCTGGCAGCTGCCCTGGCCGGTGGTGCTGGCCGGCGGCCTGCTGGTGGGGGCGCTGATCGGTGCGCTGAACGGCTACTTCATCGCCTACGCGGGAATCCCGGCGTTCATCGTGACCCTGGCGACCCTGACCATCATTCGCGGCCTGGCGCTGCTCATCACCCAGGGCTATTCCATTCCGGTTCCCCGTGAATTCAGCGCCTTTCTCGCGCTCGGTCGCGGCTGGGTGCTCGGACTGCCGCTGGCGGTATGGCTCGCGCTCTTCGCGGTGCTGGGCGGCATGCTGCTGCTGGGCAGGATGCGCTTCGGGCGCTATCTCACGGGGATTGGCGCCAATGCCGAAAGCGTCCGCCGGGCAGGGGTGAATACCCGCGGCGTGCTGCTGCGCGTCTACGTCCTGAGCGGCATGGCGGCGGCGCTGGCCGGGATGATCGTAACGGCCCGACTGGGCAGTGGTTCCTCCAACCAGGGGGAGGGCTTCGAACTGGAGGTCATCGCGGCGGTGGTGCTGGGCAGCACCAGTCTGTTCGGCGGCTTCGGCACCATCCTTGGCACCCTGCTGGGCGTGCTGACCATGGCGGTGATCAAGAACGGCCTGATCCTCGCCCATGTGTCGCCCTTCTATACCCAGATCGCCACGGGGGCCATCGTGCTGCTGGCCATCTGGCTCAACACCCGCATCCTCAAGACCGGCCGCCCGCTGGGGAGGGTAGGCGGATGAGTCTGTTTCGCCATCCCGAGCCGCTTCCGGTCGGGGTCGACAGCGGCCATGCCATGACGGTGCTTGGCCCGCTGCCGGTGGACCGGTTGGGCGTGACCCTGATGCACGAGCACATTCTGCTCGACGCCTCCGGCAAATGGGTGCCACCCCGTTGCTGCGGCGAGCGACACCTGGCCGAGCAGCCGGTGAGCATCGAACTGCTCGGCGAGCTGCATATGAATCCGCTGGTCAGCCGCGACAACTGCCAGCTGTTCGACGTGGAGCTGGCCTGCGCCGAGTTGCTGAAATATCGCGCCCTGGGCGGGGAGACGGTGGTCGATCCCACCAACCTCGGCATCGGTCGCGATCCCCAGGCGCTGCAGCGCATCGCGCGGCTCACGGGTCTCAACATCATCATGGGCGCCGGTTTCTACCTGGAGCCCTCGCACCCGGCCTATGTCAGGGAGCGCTCGGTGGAGGAACTCACCGCCCAGATCGTCCACGACGTGGGCGGAGCGGCGGAAAAGCCGGAGGTCATCGCCGGCCTGATCGGCGAGATCGGGGTGTCGGCCGCCTTTACCGACAGCGAGGAAAAATCCCTGCGCGCCGCCGCCCGGGCCAGCGGCCTTACCGGGGTGCCCCTGGCGGTCCATCTGCCCGGCTGGGAACGTTTGGGCCACCGAGTGCTGGACATCGCCGCCGCCGAGGGCGCCGACCTGCACCACGTGGTGCTCTGCCACATGAATCCCAGTCATCGCGACCTCGATTACCAGCACGGACTCGCGGAGCGGGGTGCCTTCCTCGAATACGACATGATCGGCATGGGCTACTACTTCGCCGACGAGGCCGCCCAGTCGCCGTCCGACGAAGACAACGCCCGCGCCCTCGTCGGTCTGCTGGAGGCCGGCTACGGCGAGCGCCTGCTGCTGTCCCAGGACGTCTTTCTCAAGACCATGCTCACCCGCTACGGCGGCCACGGCTATGGCTACCTGCTCAAGCACTTCGTCCCGCGTCTGCGCCGCCATGGCGTCACGGGGGCGCAACTGGAAACCCTGCTGATCGACAACCCGCGCCGCGTCTTCCAGCGCGTTCGATCGGCCTAACGTCCGCAACCGGAGAACCTATGAAACAGTCCGTTCTGCTCGCTGGCGAATCCTGGGTCAGCACCGCGACCCATATCAAAGGCTTCGACCAGTTCGCCTCCGTCACCGCCCACAATGGCGCCCAGCGCCTGCTGACCGCACTGGCCGACAGCGACTATGCCGTCACCCAGATGTGCGCCGACCAGGCGCAAACCGATTTTCCGGCGACGCTGGAGGCCCTGCGCGACTACCAGGTGATCATCCTGTCGGATATCGGTGCCAACAGCCTGTTGCTGCATCCGGATACCTGGCTGCGCAGCCGCCGCACACCGAATCGCCTGGCGGCGCTGCGCGAGTACGTGCTGCAGGGTGGCGCGCTCATGATGGTCGGTGGCTACTACAGCTTCCAGGGCATCAACGGGGGGGGCCGTTATCGCGGTACGGCGGTGGAAGAGGTGCTGCCGGTGCGTTGCCTGCCCTATGACGACCGCATCGAGGTGCCCGAGGGCTTCACGCCAGAGGTGCACGGCGAGCATGAGTTGCTGCGTGGCCTGCCCCAGGACTGGTCCTATCTGCTGGGCTACAACGAGGTGGAATTGCATCCGGACGCCCAGCTCGTGGCGAGCGTCGCGGGTAGCGGTCATCCACTGCTGGCGACCCGGGAAGTCGGCCAGGGGCGTACCCTGGTCTGGACCAGCGACATGTCGATGCACTGGATGCCCGACGACTTCCTGGCCGGCGATGCCTATCGGCGCTTCTGGCTCAACTGCCTGGACTGGCTCTCGCGGCGCGCCTGATCACCCGTAGTCCGACTGGAGATCCCCAATGCTCGACGATCCTTTGGCCCTGACCCGAGCGCTGCTGGGGTTTCCCACGCTCAATCCGCCGGGCGATGAAGAAGCCTGTGCGCAGTTCCTGGTCAAGACGCTCCGCGGGGCGGGCTTCCACTGCGAGTTGCAGCATTTCGGCGAACGACGTTGCAACCTGGTGGCCTGGCTACCGGGGCGCGGGGCCGGCAAGCCGCTGGGCTTTACCGGACACCTGGACGTGGTGCCCCTGGGCAATGGCACCTGGCGCCACGGGCCCTTCGCCGGTGAGGTGGCCGAAGGGCGCCTCTATGGCCGCGGCGCCAGCGACATGAAGGCGGGCATCGCCGCCTTCATCGTCGCCTGCCAGCGCAATCGCGAGGTCATCGCCCAGGGGCCTGGCGTCCGGCTGCTGCTCACCGGCGGTGAGGAAACCGGCTGTGACGGCGCCCGGGCGCTGTGCCGGGATGCGCCGCACCTGCTCGGCGAGCTGGGCGCGCTGCTGGTGGGCGAACCCACCGCCAATCGGCCGGTGCTGGGGCACAAGGGCGCCTTCTGGCTCCGCTGCACCGCCCATGGCCGCACGGCCCACGGCGCCATGCCCGAGGAGGGGGAAAACGCCATCTACCGCCTGGCCGAGGCCATTGGCCAGGCGCGCACCTTCGCCGTCGGCCCGCCGCATCCGCTCATGCGCCAACCCACGCTCAACGTGGGGACCGTCACGGGTGGGCTGAACATCAACTCGGTGCCGGATCGTGCAGCCTTCACCCTCGATCTGCGGACCGCACCGAACCTGGAGCATGCCGACATCCAGCGGCGTCTGGCCGAGCACCTGGGCAGCGATCTGGAGCTGGAGGTCCTGGTGGATCTGCCCGGGGTCTGTGCCGACAGGAGCGACGCCTGGGTGCAGCAGGTCTTCGACCGTTGCGCCACCCTGCACGGCGGGGCGCTGCCCGCCAGCGTGGTGCCTTATTTCACCGATGCCGCCGTGCTGCTGCCCGCGCTGAACGATCCGCCCACCCTGATCCTGGGGCCGGGCGAACCGAGCATGGCGCACAAGGTGGACGAATACTGCGAGGTGCAGCGCCTGGAGGAGGGCACCGAGCTCTACGGGCAGTTGCTCCGGGACTGGATGCTCGCCGGACGCTAGCGCCGCGCCAGGGGTACCACCATGGGGGTGCCGGCCACGGGGTCGTCGATGATCAGGCAGTCCAGGTCGTAGACCGCCTTGATCAGCGCGGGGGTGACCACGTCGCGCGGGCGGCCGGTGGCCAGCACCTTGCCGTCGCGCATGGCCACCAGGTGGGTGGCGTAGCGACAGGCGTGGTTGAGGTCGTGCAGCACCATCACCAGGGTGTGGCCCTGCTGGCGATTGAGGTCTTCCAGCAATTCCAGCAGATCGATCTGGTGGGTGATGTCGAGCCAGGTGGTGGGCTCATCGAGCAGCAGCAGCGGGGTTTCCTGGGCGAGAGCCATGGCGATCCATACCCGCTGGCGCTGGCCGCCGGAAAGGGTGTCCACCGCCCGGTCGGCCAGCTCGAAGACGCCGGTGGCCTGCATGGCGTGAGTGACCGCGCGCTCGTCGTCGGCGCGCACGCCGCCGAACAGCGTCTGGTGCGGATAGCGCCCACGGGCCACCAGGTCGCGCACCGAGATGTCGCCCGGGGCCTGGGAGCTCTGTGGCAGCAGACCCAGGCGCCGGGCCACCTCCTTGGTGCGATAGCTCTGGATCGCTTGGCCGTCCAGCCAGACCTGACCCTGGCTGGGCGCCAGCAGCCGGCTGAGGGTGCGCAGCAGGGTCGACTTGCCGCAGCCGTTGGGACCGATGATGACCGTCAGCTCGCCATCGGGGATGGTCAGCGACAGGTCTTCGGCGATCAGCTTGCGGCCGTAGCCCAGGGTCAGGCGCTCGGCGTGCAGGCGCGAAGCGGGGGCGTCGTTCATGAGCGGCGGGACTCCCAGATGAGCAGGCCGATCAGGTAGAGCCCACCCAGGCTCACCGTGACCAGGCCGACCGGCAGGACATAGGGCAGGAACAGGCGCTGGGCGATGAGATCCGCGCCCAGCAGTAGGACCGCGCCGGTGAGGGCGGCGGCGGGCAGCGCCAGGCGCTGGGTGCCGGTCAGGCGGCGGGCGATCTGCGGCGCGGCCAGGGCGATGAAGGAGATCGGTCCGGCCACCGCGGTGCCGGCGGCGGTGAGCACCACGCCCAGGCCCAGCAGCGACAGCCGCGTGCGCTCCACCGGCACGCCGAGGGCGCAGGCGGTGTCGTCGCCCATCTCCAGCAGGAACAGCCGGCGACTCAGCGCCAGGCTGGCTACACCTGCCAGCAGGATGAAGACCACCGCCGGCCAGGCCTTGGCCCAGGTGATACCGTTGAGCGAGCCGGCGCTCCACAGGCCGGCGCTGAAGGCGGCCTCCAGGGAGGCGTGGACGATCAGCCAGGTGTTGAGCGCCATCAACAGGGCGCGTACGCCGATGCCGACGATGATGAGTCTGAGGGTATCCACGCCGCTGCCGCGCCAGGTCAGGGCATAGACTAGGGCCGCGCTGAGCAGGCCGCCGATCAGGGCGGCGGTGGTGCTCCAGAGGATGCTGGCCTGGAACAGCACCAGGGCGACCAGCACGCCGCTGTAGGCGCCGGTGTTGAAACCCATGATGTCCGGGCTGCCGAGGGGATTGCGCAGCAGTGACTGGAACAGCGCCCCGCTCAGGCCCAGGGCGGCGCCGATCAGCAGCGCCAGGGCCACCCGCGGCAGGCGCCATTGGGTGACCACCAGTTCGATGCCGCGCGGCGCCTCGCCGAACAGGGCGCCCAGCACCTGGGCGGGACTCAGGGCCAGGCTGCCGCTGCCCAGGGCGAACAGGGCGAGCAACAGGGCGCCGCCGAGCAGGGCGAGCAGCACGCCGGGCAGGCGCAGGCGACCGGGACGGTTCATGCCCGGCCTCCCTGGCGCTGACGGCGCGCCAGCCAGATCAGCAGCGGCGCGCCGAGGAAGGCGGTCACCACCGAGACGCGCAGCTCGTTGGTCACCAGCAGGCGGCCGACGATGTCGGCGGTCAGCAGCAGGCTGGGGGTGAACAGCAGGACGAAGGGCAGCAGCCAGCGATGGTCTTCGCCGATGGCCCAGCGCCCCAGGTGCGGCACCATCAGGCCGACGAAGGCGATGGGGCCGACCGCCGCGGCAGCGGCCCCGCAGAGCAGGGTGATGGCCAGCAGGCCGAGCAACTGGGTCTGGCGGACCCGGGTGCCGAGGGCCACGGCCAGATCGCTGCCCAGGCTCAGGGCGTTCAAGGCTGGCGCCAGCAGCAGGGCGATGAATACCCCGCCCAGCACCGGCAGGCTGGCGCTGCGCAAGAGATCGAGCTGACGGACGTCCAGGGAGCCGAATTGCCAAAATCTCAGCTGATCGTAGACCTGGGGATCGAGCAGGGCGATGCCCGAGCTGACGCCTTCGAGCATGGCGCCCAGGGCCACCCCGACCAGCACCAGGCGCATCGGGTTGAAGCCGCCGCCACCGGCGATGCCGGCCAGCAGCACCACCAGGCTGGCCAGCAGGGCGCCGCCGAAGGCGAAGCCCAGGTACTGCTCGGGACCGCTGGCGCCGAACAGGGCGATGCCCAGCACCACGGCGAAACTGGCTCCGGCATTGACGCCGAGGATGCCCGGGTCGGCGAGGGGATTGCGCGTCAGCGCCTGCATCAGGGTGCCGGCCACGCCCAGCGCCGCTCCGGCGAGCAGCCCGGCGAGGGTGCGTGGCAGCCGCGCCTCGCGCACGATCAGGCAGGCCGGCTCGCTGCAGCCCTGGCCCAGCGCCTGCCAGACATCGGCCAGCGGGATGGCGGTGGCGCCGAGCGCCAGGCTGGCAGCCATCACCATGAGCAGCAGGACAGCGGCGCAGCCGAGGATGAGGAGGCGGCGCGGGGTCATCCGCGACGACCGACGGGGAGGGGAGTGGATGAGAACAAGGCGTATTAACACATGATAGTCTGTATTACATGCTAACAGCCTTGCCCCGGCGGCTCGATAGCGTCCCCAGTGTTTTTCCGGTGATTCATGTCCAAGACGTCCTTCCTGCTCGACTTCGGCCTGCTCAGGTCCCACGCCGCCTTTCGCACCCTGTTCATCGCCCGCCTGGTCTCCGTTCTGTCCCTCGGCCTCCTGGCCGTGGCCATCCCCATCCAGGTCCAGGCGCTGACCGACTCGCCGCTCAAGGTGGGCCTGGCGCTGAGCATGGCCGGCATCGGCATGTTCGTCGGCCTGCTCACCGGTGGGGTGCTGGCCGACCGCCTGGAGCGGCGCCGGCTGATCCTGGCCGCGCGTTCCATCTGCGGCCTGGGCTTCATCGGCCTGGCGGTCAACGCCAGCCTGCCCGAGCCGTCGCTGACCGCCATCTACCTGCTGGCGCTGTGGGACGGCTTCTTTGGCGCCCTGGGCGTGACCGCGCTGCTGGCGGTCACGCCGATCCTGGTCGGGCGCGAATCCATGGTGCAGGCCGGTGCCCTGAACATGCTCAGCGTGCGGGTGGCGGCCATCGTCGCCCCGCCGCTGGGCACCCTGCTGATCGCCCAGAGTGGCGTGGCCTGGAACTACGGCCTGACCGCCGGCGGTACCCTCATCACCCTGCTGGTGCTCTTGCGCCTGCCGCCGTTGCCCCCGCCGGAACAGCCACGCGAAACGCCCTGGCAGGCCCTGGGCGGCGGCATCGCCTTCCTCTTCGAGAATCGCCTGCTGGGCGCGGTCGCCCTGGTCGGCGCCCTGGTCACCATGGCCAACGCGGTGCGGGTGCTCTATCCGTCGCTGGGGGAGGACTGGGGGCTGGATACCGGACACCTGGGCTGGCTCTATGCCGCCGCGCCCATGGGCGCGGCCATCGGCGCCCTCACCAGTGGCCGACTGAACCAGGCGCCGCGTCCGGGACGTACCCTGCTGATGACCGCGGTGGCGACCTTTCTGGCGGTGGCGGTGTTCGCGCTGCTGCCCGGCTTCTGGCTGTCGGCGCTGTGCCTGGTGCTGTTCGGCTACCTGGGTGCGCTCAATTCCCTGGTGCAGTACGCGCTGATCCAGCGCCTGACCCCGGATCGCCTGCTGGGGCGCATCAATGCGCTGTGGACGGCGCAGAACATCGGCGGCGAAGCCATCGGCGCGGCGCTGTTCGGCGGTCTGGCCAGCCTGATGCTGCCGGCGCAGGCGGCCTGCGTCTTTGGTCTGGTCGCCACCGGGGTGGCTGCCCTCTGCTGGGCGCTGGCCCGTGGTCTGCGCCGGGCGGAAAGCCTGGGCGCCTAGCGTGTAAAACCGCCACGGCGTTTCTAACGGGTGCATAC